>NZ_VCRA01000094.1 GCF_005938385.1 Paenibacillus mesophilus | reverse complement strand
GAAGTCGGTGAGGTAACCGCAAGGAGCCAGCCGCCGAAGGTGGGGTAGATGATTGGGGTGAAGTCGTAACAAGGTAGCCGTATCGGAAGGTGCGGCTGGATCACCTCCTTTCTATGGAGTACCTCGCAACCGTAGCGTTGCGGTACACAATGAGGCTTTGCCTCATAGCTTTTCACTCGTTGGCAGTTTTGAAAGAGCAGCCGCTCTTTCTTCATAAGATGTCGAAATGGTCGCAAGTTCCTTGTTGCCAAATTCGAGATCCTATGATAAGATTGTTTTCCGCCGGTAATAGGCGAACTTGTTCCTTGAAAACTGGATAGCGAAACGAATCGAGCAAGAACATCTGTAAAGGTGATCTTAGAAGCGAATCGATGAGTTTGAACGCTCTTCGTGAGTGTTCAAACAAAGTGGATAAGCTAATAAGGGCGCACGGAGGATGCCTAGGCGCTAGGAGCCGATGAAGGACGTGGCGAACTACGAAAATGCCTCGGGGAGCCGTAAGCAGGCTTCGATCCGGGGATGTC
>NZ_VCRA01000093.1 GCF_005938385.1 Paenibacillus mesophilus | reverse complement strand
TATCTCGAAGTAAAAATGATAAAATGGGTCAAAAGCCGATGAAGAAGGAGGGGTGACTTTTGCCAATTATACAATTATCCCTGCTCATTAACGCACCTATTGATGTATGCTTTGATTTGTCCCGCAGCATCGATCTTCACATGGAATCAACCTCACACACAAATGAAAGAGCGATAAAAGGTCGTACAAGCGGGTTAATTACAGCAGGGGAAACTGTGACTTGGGAAGCAACACATTTCGGCATTCGCCAACAACTAACATCAATCATTACTGAGTTTGATCCACCTCATAAATTCGTGGATGAGATGGTCAGCGGTGCTTTTAAAAGGTTTAGGCACGAACATACATTTAAAAAACAAAATGGTGGTACGTTGATGACAGATCAATTCGATTACACGTCACCTTTTGGACTACTTGGTAAGTTAACAGACGTGATGTTTTTACGATCGTATATGGAACGTTTACTCATGCGGCGAAACGAATATATAAAAAGTAAAGCCGAAAGTGAAAAGCGATACCCATTTTAAGTTCGTTAAGCTAAACGGAGAC
>NZ_VCRA01000092.1 GCF_005938385.1 Paenibacillus mesophilus | reverse complement strand
CGAAGTCGGTGAGGTAACCGCAAGGAGCCAGCCGCCGAAGGTGGGGTAGATGATTGGGGTGAAGTCGTAACAAGGTAGCCGTATCGGAAGGTGCGGCTGGATCACCTCCTTTCTATGGAGTACCTCGCGTTCTGCAGGAACGCGGTACAACGAGGGTTAAACCTCAAACCGGTCCGATTTCATTTGTTCAGTTTTGATGGAATTTTATTTCCATCCCTTTGGGGCCATAGCTCAGCTGGGAGAGCGCCTGCCTTGCAAGCAGGAGGTCAGGAGTTCGATCCTCCTTGGCTCCACCAAAAGAAATCTTCCACAAAAAACCTACAAATTTCGACTTGAAATGATACGGGCGGATGTGGTAAGATAGCAAATGTCGCTTTTGAGGCGTGAGCTTAAAAAGCAACTGAAACTTAGATGACAAATTTCTCAATAACGAAATTTGCATCATTGTTGACAATGATCGCTAAATCGATCATTGCATCATTGTTCCTTGAAAACTGGATAGCGAAACGAATCGAGCAAGAACATCTGTAAAGGTGATCTTAGAAGCGAATCGATGAGTTTGAATCCTTCTTGCGAAGGTTTCAAACAAAGTGGATAAGCTAATAAG
>NZ_VCRA01000091.1 GCF_005938385.1 Paenibacillus mesophilus | reverse complement strand
CATAAATGACAAGAACTTTATCCCATTTTCGACATAAAAAACAACGTCATAAATTTAGATTCATGACGATGTTTTTTAGTACTACCCCGTGTGCTGGTTTCACATTTCATATCTTTGTTCGTCAGTCCTAAAAATCCTTGTTCATTGAATATCACTTCAATTTGCTCAGATAATCCATCATCCTGGTAAATTCATTGTTCAAGTAGGCCAGGAGCATCTCCAGACGTTCTTTAACGTCTATCGTCTCGAGGATTTTCTGCTTATCTTTAATTTCCAAGGACAGATGGCCGCAGATGACGTCTGCAAGACGCCCCGGCTTATTGATATCCGATACGGCTGCAAGTGTCTTCGGCGTAACCTTCTTAGTCAAATTGATGTAATGCTCGAACTGGCTAAGCACCGTTCGCATAAGAGTGTCGATCCCCGGGTCGGTGGACTCTTCTTCGGGCATCTCCAGGACATTAACCTCGTAAAACGAGTCGTTTGCCAAATATTCAACAACTTCCGCTCGCATGATGCCTTCGACCTGAACACGAATGGTTCCGTTCGGCAACTTCATCATCTTCCTCGCCTTGGCAATAATCCCGACGCGATATATGTCGTCAGTAGCCGG
>NZ_VCRA01000090.1 GCF_005938385.1 Paenibacillus mesophilus | reverse complement strand
AATCGGGTAGGAGGCTACCCATTAATTGAGTAGCCGACCTCCCACACCACCGTACGTACCGTTCGGTATACGGCGGTTCCTTAGTTCACGCAGTGACTTGTCGATAATAATCTGAAAAGAAGAGGAATCCTAACCCTTTTAGTGTGTTATTGCCGAGGGATTTCGAGAGGATGGGACTATTGGAGATTCTCCAGTAGCCCTTTCTTGTGTTTGCATACTCCCATGCCTTCTGTGTATGGATTCCGAGCGTTTGCAACTTTTCGAATTTCGTCTTTACCCGTTTCCATTGCTTCCAGAAGATCATGCGTATCCGCCTTCTCATCCATTCATCCGTTGATTGAAGCAGACTCTTCATATCCGCTATCTTGAAGTAGTTGATCCACCCCATGATGTAACGTCTAAGCTTCTCCGCCCGCTGTTCATTTCCCATTCCGTTGCTTCTCGATGTATGTTCCTTCACTTTGGACCTCATCTTTGCAATGGATTTCGGGTGGATGCGGACTCGTATTTCCTCCATCTTTGCGTAGAAGGAGAAACCAAGAAATTTGACCTTCCTCGCCTCGTCCACTACCGTCTTTTCCCGATTTACTTTGAGAAACAGCTTTTCCTCGATAAAGGGGAGTATGTTCTCCAGCGTCCGTTCAGCGCTTCTTCTGCTTTTACAAAAGATGAGGAGATCGTCCGCATAGCGGACGAATCGATGGCCGCGGCTTTCCAGTTCTTTATCTAGTTCGTTCAGCATGATGTTGCTGAGAATCGGACTTAGGTTCCCGCCTTGCGGCACGCCGATTTCCGTGTCCTCAAACTTATGCTTGACGACTACTCCGGCTTTCAGGTACTTATGGATAAGCGAGATGACCCGCCCGTCTTTAATGGTTCTGGATAGTACCTCTACCAGCTTACTTTGGTTCACTGTAT
>NZ_VCRA01000009.1 GCF_005938385.1 Paenibacillus mesophilus | reverse complement strand
AAGTGAAACAAAAGATCTCCGGTTCGTTTCGCACCTGGCAAGGGGCGGAACAGTTTGCTCGTGCCCGCAGTTTTATCTCTACCCTCCGTAAGCAAGGCCTCCCGGTCCTCACCTCCCTAACCTCCGTCCTTTGTGGTGAATTTCGTTTTGGATGATTATGGAACCTAAGTAGTAACAATGGGGTTCGTTATTCGCTGGATTCGGCCATCTGATGTGCAAATAGCGCAATAGAGTTCAGTAATAGGGAAGTTTGGTTCGTTCAAGCCCATTTCCAAATTACCTATGCAAAAGGGTTACCTTTTCGCTTTAGTTCGGTAAAGAACTTAACCATTCTGATAGTACAAGAAAAGCGGGATAACGGAACCCAATTGTTTCCGTTACCCCGTCTTTTTTTCACCGTCTATTCAGTCTTTCTCACCGCGCTCCAAAGCCGCCTTGAGCGCATCGCCCAAGCTTGATCCGAGCGATACGTTGTCGCTGAACTGCTTGGCGAGCTGTGCCTGCTGTCTGCGGTTGGCCTTGCCTCCGCCGCCGGGCCCTTGACCCTCCAGCTTCTCGATGACGTTGCAGGAACGGCACTGTGCGTACTTCCCGGCTTTGCCGTCGTGGATCTCCATCCGCTTATGACATTGCGGGCAGCGTTTGTTCGACAATGCCGGCTCCGCGGCGCGGCGGAAACCGCATTCGCGATTCGGACATACGAGCATTTTGCCGCGCTTGCCTTTCGTCTCCATCATCTTTTGACCGCAATCGGGACATTTCGTATGGGTCAGGTTGTGCGGCTTGTACTCTTTCTCGTTCGCTTTCACTTCGGCCACAAGGCTCGCCGTCCGGGTCCGGATATCGGCGATGAACGCCTTCGGGTCGCCCTTGCCTTTGGCGATGCGCTCCAGCTCCTGCTCCCATTCGGCGGTCAAGTCGGGCGAACGCAAATCTTCGGCTACGAGCTCGATAAGCTGCTTTCCTTTGCCAGTCGGGACGAGCTGGTTTTGCTGCCGTTCGATCGTATCGGTCTGCAGCAGCTTCTCGATAATATCGGCGCGGGTCGCCGGCGTTCCGAGGTTGTGCTTCTCCATGCCGGACAGCAGCGACGCTTCCGTATGTCTCGCCGGAGGCTTCGTCTGGTGGTCGCCGATCCGGCATCCTTTCGCGACGAGCGGCTGGCCCTGTTTCATCGCCGGCAACGACTGGGACTTCATGTGGGCCGCTCTGCCGTCCGACTTCTCGTTGTCGTCATCTGATTCGTCATCGTCCTCATCGGACTCCCCGGATAACGGCTGTCCCCCGCCGTATACTTCCTTCCATCCCGCATCTTTCTGGACGTATCCTTTGGCATAGAAACGATCTTCCCCGACACGGATGACCAGACTTGTCTCATCGTATACGCTAGGTGCGTAAAACAGTGCAATAAACCTCCGCACGATCAGATCGTACAGTCTGCGCTCCTCCGGGCTCAAGGCACCCAATTGGACAAACTGCTCGGTCGGGATAATCGCGTGGTGATCGCTTACCTTTGAATCGTCGACAATCCGCTTCGTTACGGCGAGAGGCTTGCGCAGCAAAGCACGCGCGAGCGCCACATACGGCCCTGTCGCGACGCTCTCCAGCCTGCTCTTGAAGGTCGGTGCCATGTCCGAGGTTAAATACCGAGAATCCGTCCGCGGGTAAGTAACCAGCTTATGCTGCTCGTACAGCCGCTGGAGCACGCTCGACGTCTGCTTGGCCGAGAAGCCGAGCTTCTTGTTCGCGTCCCGCTGGAGCTCGGTCAAGTCGTAGGCTAGAGGCTGCGGCTCCGAGCGCTCGACGGTGCGTACTTGGTCCACGACAGCCGCTTTCCCCCGGAGTCGCGCGGCTAATGCCTCCGCTTCGGCTTTATCGTACAGACGGCCGTCATGCTTGTCGTCCTTGCGCCATAACGCTTGAAAGCCGCCGAAATCGGCCGACACCGTCCAGTACGGGACGGGACGGAATCCGGCGATATCCCGCTCTCGATCCATCAGCATCGCCAGCGTCGGCGTCTGTACCCGGCCTGCGGCCAGCTGCGCGTTGTACTTGCTCGTCAGCGCCCGCGTCACGTTCAGTCCGATCAGCCAATCGGCCTCCGCCCTGCATACCGCGGACGCATACAGCCGGTCGTAGTCGCGGCCCGGCTTCAGCTTCTCGAACCCTTCGCGGATCGCCTTGTCCGTCTGCGAAGAAATCCATAGCCGCTTGAACGGCTTGTTCCAATGGACCAGCTCCATTATCCAGCGGGCTACTAGCTCCCCTTCTCTCCCCGCGTCCGTCGCGATAATAAGCTCGCCGATATCCGAACGCTTGCACAGCTGGGCGACCGCCTTATATTGATGCGATGTCTCGCGGATCACTTTCAGGTTCATCTTCGCCGGAACGATCGGCAAATCTTCCAGCTTCCACGTCTTGTACTTCGGATCGTAGTCTTCCGGCTCCGCCAGCTCGACCAGATGGCCGAGCGCCCAAGTCACTACATATTTCGGGCCTTCGAACCAGCTTTTCTGCTTCGTCGTCGCCCCGAGCACGCGGGCGATTTCTTTGGCCACACTTGGCTTTTCCGCCAGAACGAGAAATTTCATTGCTTTATGCTCCTTTCATGATCGGCTATGCCCGCCTCCGCATGAGAATCGTCGCTCCAAAAAACAACAGTCCCGTTCCCGGGACTGTTAGCGAATGATCCGCCTGATCGCGGTAAGCGTCTTTCGGATCAAGCCTCGTCGGTTTCGAAGTTGGCGTACACGTCCTGCACGTCGTCGTTATCGTCGAACAGCTCCATCATTTTCATCAGCTTGTCCGCGTTCTCGCCTTCGACCTTCACGTAATTTTGCGGCACCCAGCGGATCGAGGCGCTGTCGAACGAATAGCCGTTTCCTTCTAGCGCGGTTTTCACGCTTTCGAACTCATGGGGATGGGTCAATATTTCGAAGCTGTCTTCGTTCACGACCAAATCTTCGGCTCCCGCCTCGATCGCTTCCATCATGACCGAGTCTTCCTCAAGCTCCGAATCTTCGCGGTCGATCGTAAGTACGCCCTTCTGGTCGAACATGTACGACACGCAGCCCGATTCGCCCATGTTGCCGCCCCGTTTATTGAAAATGGAGCGGACGTCCGCCGCGGTCCGGTTCCGGTTCTCGGTCAAACATTTCACCATGATCGCCACTCCGCCCGGACCGTAGCCTTCGTAGATGATCTCCTCGTAGTCGACGTTCTCGCCTCCGCCGGTCGCCTTCTTGATAGCCCGTTCTATGTTGTCTCCCGGCATATTGATTTGGCGGGCGTTGGCGATCGCCGTTTTCAGCTTGAAATTCCCTTCCGGATTGGGGCCGCCTTTCTTGGCCTCCATATAAATTTCCCGCGCAAGCTTCACGAACATATTATTTTTGGCTTGGTCGAGCTTACCCTTTTTCGCTGCGAAGTTTTTAAACTTTGGCATATCGTCTTAACGCTCCTCGTTCGTAATATGGCACCTAATAGTTTACCACTTTCGCGGCGGAGCGGTCAAAATTTCGGACAACAAAAACAGGGCTCCGGGCGCTCCATGTGGCGAGCGTGGCGGAACCCCGGCTGATCCTATAGCGTCAGATCAAGCTTCGTGTTCGGTATTCGATTATAACTTATACACGTTGGCGGCTTGCGGACCGCGCTCTCCGTTTACTTTATCGAATTCGACCTCTTGGCCTTCGTCCAGCGATTTGAAGCCTTCGCCTTGAATGGCCGAGAAGTGGACGAACAGATCTTCTCCTTCATCGGAACGAATGAAGCCGTACCCTTTTTCCGCATTAAACCATTTCACTGTACCTTTCAATCCCAACTACCTCCAATATCTGGTTAACGTCCGCTAAATGCGGCACGTCGCCTATTATATGCCAAATGTTCGGCAATTATTCGGCGCGATGCCAACTATTTTTTGCGGATACACAGCATGTCGGTCGAGCCGGGTATAAACGGCAGTGCGGATTTGTGCAGCTCGCACATTCCGCCAAGCACCTCCAGATACGCCATCAGCTCGGGCAGACCCGGATACGGCTCCCATCGGAGCGATAGAAGCGGATATACCCTGACTTCGCCGCCCGGTACGCAGACCCGGAGCAGCTCCGCTAGCGCGGCGCGATGGAAAGCATCGTCGAACTGTTCTTGGTATAGAAAAAGAAAATGGCTGCAAAGCACCAGCGTGAACGTATCGTCCGGAAAAGACAGCTTCGGCAGCAGATCGGCCGCGTACCGGTTCCTTGCCGAATTCTCGGCATAGTCTTGCAGAAATAAGTTTAAAGATTGTATGCGACCGGCTTTATGCCGTTCAACGTCACCATAATAGCTCCAATCGAATCGATGGGCGAGCTTCGCCAGCTTCTCCGTCGACGTCCCGATTTCGGCGAACCCTTCTTCGCCGATTTGCTCGACCGACAGGGCGTATCTCGGGTCCGCGCATGTGACGTCAATCCCTCTGCCCCGCGCTTCAGCCGCGAACGACGATGCGCCTGCCGCTACATCCAGCACCTTTCCCCGCCGCAGCATAGGTTCATCCAAATCAAACATCCGTTCGTATTCGGCATATCCCCGGCAAGTCATCGCTACCCCGATTTGTTCGTAACGTTCCATTTGTGTCATCGTTCTCGACTCTCCTCGTCTCGACTATTCATTTCTCGGCTCTTGTCTCATTCCTGCCCGGCCTCGCCGGGTATTGTTCCGATTATAAGAGAAACGAAGGGCGGTGTCCATGCGAAACTGAAATTTTTTTGAGAATTTTGGTAAAAGTGATTGCACATTACGATAATATATATAATAATTTGTATTACATCAACGAATTGCTTGGATATATTATATTGGAGTGATACAATGTCGAAGCATATAGATTCTTTGACCGGACTGCCGAACAGCAAAGGGCTGGAGAAGGTTTTGCAGGAGCGGATCGACCGCGATGAGCCGGTGGCGCTTGCGATGATCGACGTCGACCATTTCCTCGAATTGAACGAGCGTCTTGGAAGCGAAGCGGGAGACGAGGCGCTGAAAGGACTCGCCGTTTTGCTGCAGGAGGAGAGCGGAACGGCCGCTTTCCGGGTGTCAGGCGACGAATTCGCGCTGGCTATGGACAATATGACGCTGGAGCAGGCTTTTCTCACCATGGAACGTCTCAGAATGAAGGTGGAAGCGAATCAGGCTGCGTTCGCTCTGCCGGACGATCACCGGTTTACGATCACGATCGGCGTCGCCCAATACCCCCGCGACGGGAAAACCGATTCCGCCTTGCGGAGAGCGGCCAGCGCCGCCCTCGTGTCCGCCAAGGAAATCGGCCGCAACCAAGTGGCGCTGCCCCCGAACGAGGAAATGGTGATGAAATCGTGCTATTACCCGTCTACGAACGTCCGCCGGCTGAAATCGCTCGCCGAGCAGCTGAATAAGAAAGAATCCGCGCTGCTGCGCGAAGCGTTGGATGATTTGCTGCGCAAGTACGACCGCAGCGAAATTGCCCGCAAAACAAAGCAAAGCGCGCACCCGTAATCGAGCTTCCTCGGTGCGGCGGCGGATTACCTGCTTGTCCCGCTCAATTGGCGGTCAATCCCGTTCCCCTATTGCTTTCCGCGTCCCGATACGCTATGATGCAACCATTGGCGACAAACGACTGGAATGGAGAAATGCCGAATGATCAAGAAAGTGCAGATTTACAAGAAAGATAAATGGAATATGCTCAATGTCGAGGTGCACGGGACGCGTTTCGTCGTGCGTGTCATTTCCGATCAATGGGGCGAAGACAACTTCGAGTTTTTGAGCCGGCCGGCCCTTATGCATTGGGCGGAATCGACTTTCTCGAAGGAACGGTTCGAAGGCACGGAGGAAGAACGTCTGGACATTATCGAGGCGTTCAAGCAAGTGTGACGGCGTATAGCGAGAAAGCCTGCTGTGCGCAAATAAAATCCCCTGTATGTCGCAATCGACGGCGTACGGGGGATTTTTCTCATACTTTAAAGCTGCAGTTTTACGATACTTCCTGTCCGGCCGGCATCTCATAGTTCTCCGGAAGGCGCACGATCAATCTGGATATGCGCATATGGTCGACCTCTTCGACCGTATATTCGAAGCCGTTATGATGGATGCACTGGTTCGGGCGCGGCGGCATCTCCACCTGGGAATAAATCCAGCCTCCGATCGTATCGTAATTGTCCGTTTCGATTTCGGTGCCGAAGTAGCTGTTCACTTCGTCGATCAGCAGCAGACCGTCGATCGAATACACGTACGAGCTTTGCCGATCGATCCGGGGCCTGCCCTCATCGAACTCGTCGTGAATTTCTCCGACGATTTCCTCCATAATGTCCTCGATCGTAACCAGTCCGGAGGTTCCGCCATATTCATCGATCAGCAGCGCGATAGCGGTCCGATTCCTTTGCATGAGCCGAAGCAAAGTGCTGATCGGCATCGAATCCGGCACTTTCATTAGAGGGCGGGTAATCTTCAAAATGCTGTCGATCGAATCATCGTGCTTGAGCATTTCCTTAATATGCACGAACCCGACGACATTGTCTTTGTCCGGATCGCATACCGGATAACGGGTATGCATCTTCTCGATGGCAATCCGCTTGTTCTCTTCATAAGAAACGTTGGCGTACAGGCATACCATTTCCGTACGGGGAATCATAATTTCCCTGGAGTACGTTTCGGAAAATTCGAAAATATTGTCGACCAGCGTCAGCTCGGTTTTGTCGATCAGCCCGTTCTTGTGGCTTTCCTTCACCAAGATGCGGATCTCTTCCTCGGTATGGACCGACTCATGGCTATCGTCCGGCTCGATCCCGGACTTCTTCAGCATCCAGTTGGATACCCCGTTCAATACCCATATAAACGGCAGCATCAGCTTGTAAAACATAATAAGCGGAGCCGCGACCCATAACGTAATCGGCTCGGGCTTGCGTATCGCATATGTTTTCGGATATTGTTCTCCGATCGTTATATGAAGGGAAGTAATCAGCGTAAAAGCGATGAGGAAAGCGATTGTATGAATGACCGGATCGGGCATTCCGATTGTGCTCATGGCCGGTTCCAGCAAGCGTGCCACAGCAGGCTCTCCCACCCACCCCAGACCGAGAGACGTCAAAGTAATTCCTAACTGGCAGGCGGACAAGTACGCGTTCAAATTCGCGAGGATTTTCCGGGCGAGCTTCGCCCTCAGCATGCCTTCCTGCGCCAAGCTTTCAATCCGGCTGCCGCGGATTTTGACGACCGCGAACTCCGCCGCAACAAAAAAACCGTTCAGCAATACCAATACAACGACCAGCGCAATACTTAACCCTATCGGTATCGGGCCACCATCCAATGTTCTCCTATCTCCTCATTAAGGAAGACAGGTACACCTCCTTTTATCCCCCGAAAGTGGAGCCGGCCTCCGAAGCGTATTCCAAATACTTTCGGGGGAGCCCCCTAATTACGAGAAACTATGCACACCTCTTTCCATCCGAAATATAGTTGTTTGGTTCATTTTATTCGCGGCGGCTTGGATGTTATTCAACAAGTCTTGATCCGGCAGCCCCGGAATTGTCGGAAAAGCGGTTCTGCTTGGCCAGTCCGTTCTATATAAATAATATACCGTCTTCGGTTGCATCGTACATGCGTTTGACTCCCGGGGAACAAATCGGGCGGAATGAATCGTTATAAAGGAAATGTACCGGCCCTGAACCGAGCAAAATCTCGAAGTGAAAAGGATTTCGCCCGCATTTGGAGAATACTAGTACACAATGGTGCAAGCAAACGATCGTTCCTATGGCCGAAGCAATTGGACAATCGACCCTATTGAATGTGCACCGGAATTGCGCCATTGTGTACCCGGCAGCAGCAAACGCATCGAGGTGAACCCCATTGAACGATACCGGATCGATCGTCCTGTTTACGATCCTTGCCTTTTCGCTCGCGCTTATTTTGATTATGAAGAAAGATACGATCCAGCCCCAGATGCGGCGCATTCTCGCCCTTGTGACGATTGTGCTCGTAAGCTGCAGCTTCTTTATGATCGTCTTCAGCCTGCTGGGCGCCGGATTTTGATCGCCTTGTTCGCGTCCGTTTACCGGTCCGCGTCGTTTTTGCTGCGGCTTCCGGATTCAAGGTAATAGAAACGGTTTGGAGCTCTTATTTCGGGTAATAGTCGGTTTTTGGCAAAAATAGCGGATGTTTGCGACTCTTATTTTACCCATTTGTTCCCGTTGCGTGAATTCGGAAAGGGGAACATCCGTTCCCGGACACTTCCAATCTATTACCCAATTCTTTTCCTGAAGAGGATCGACCGCTACCCGCGGCCGTTTATCATATTCGATTTCCTCTAGCTTCCGGGCTTAAACCGGATCAAGCGGCAGGCGGCTGTCAATCTTTTCATAATTGCATAACGGAACGGCCATAATAGGGGAGTTAAGCAAAGCTAAGCGTATGCTTTCGAAGCAAGCTTTACTTCGTAAAGCTCAGTTTATGCTTTCGAAGCAATCTTTGCTAACGCAAAGATTTCAGGAGGTCCCCCATGAAGCTAATCCCGCTTATCGCAACCATTTGCCTGGCTGCCATGACCGCCGTACCCGTTTACGCCGTCCAAGCTGCAAAACCTTCGAAAACCGATAGGAGGATCCCAATGAATCAACTGTTGAAACGTTCCGAAGTCCAGGCGGAAAACCGCTGGAAGCTCGAAGATATGTTTGCCAATCAGCAAGCATGGGACAAAGAATACGATGTATTGAAAAAACAGCTCAAGGACATCGGCCAGTTCGAAGGAAAGCTGAATGAAGCGAAACCGATCAAGCAATGCTTCGAGCTTGAGGATGAAATATCCCTTCATATCGAACGTCTATACGTATACGCCAATATGCGCCATCATGAAGATATGGCGGAACCGACTTATCAGGCTTTATCCGAAAAAGCGAAGAAGCTGAACGTCGAGGTCGGCGAAGCTTTGTCATTTATTACCCCGGAAATATTGAGCCTGTCCGACGAGAAGCTGCAAGCGCTGGTAGGCAATCCCGAGCTGTCGAAATACAAAAAAACGCTCGAAGATATGCTTAGGCAAAAACCCCACACCTTGTCCAAGCAGGAGGAAGCGCTGCTCGCTCAGGTCGGCAATTTGTCCCAGGCGCCCGAGACGATTTTCGGCATGCTGAATAACGCCGACATGAAATTTCCGAAGGTGAAAAACGAAAACGGCGTGGAAACCGAGCTCACCCACGGCAGCTACATCCAGTTTCTCGAAAGCCGCGACCGCGACGTGCGCAAAAACGCCTTCGAGGCGATGTACGGAACCTACGGCAAGCTGCGCAATACGCTTGCTTCGACGCTTGGCGCCAACTTGACGAAAAACATTTTTTACTCGAAAGCGAGAAAGTACCCTTCCGCACTGGAATCATCGCTGTACGGCGACAAAATCCCGGTCGACGTGTACAACAACCTCATTTCCGCCATCCATGAAAGCTTACCGCTGCTGCACCGCTATATGGATCTGCGGAAGAAGCTGCTGAAAGTGGATGAGCTGCACATGTACGACTTGTTCGCGCCGCTTGTCGATGAATACAAGATGGACATTACATACGAAGAAGCGAAGAAAATCGTTCTCGAGAGCGTCAAGCCGCTCGGCGAGAACTATAGCAAGGTTCTCCAGGAAGGGTTCAATAACGGCTGGATCGACGTTTACGAGAACGAAGGCAAACGAAGCGGCGCTTATCAATGGGGCGCTTTCGGCACGCATCCGTTCGTGCTTCTCAACCATAAGGACAATTTGAACAGCATGTTCACGTTGACGCATGAAATGGGCCACGCGCTTCACTCTTATATGTCCGATTCGCATCAGGACTATCGCACCGCGCAATATACGATATTCCTGGCCGAAGTCGCCTCGACGTTGAACGAAGCGCTGCTTATGGACTACTTGCTGAACAAATCGACCGATCCGAAGCAGAAAATGTATTTGCTCACCTATTATGCCGATCAGTTCCGCACGACCGTTTTCAGGCAAACGATGTTCGCGGAATTCGAGAAAATCATTTATGACCGCGCCGAGAAAGGCGAGTCGCTCACGCACCAGGATCTGTGCAAAATTTACTACGATCTGAACTTGCTGTATCACGGCAAGGCGATGGCCGTCGATAAAGAAATCGAGATGGAATGGGCCCGCATCCCCCATTTCTACAACAGCTTCTACGTATTCAAGTATGCTACCGGCTTCTCCGCGGCGACGAGCTTCGCCAAACAAATTCTCGACGAGGGGGCGCCGGCGGTCGACCGTTACCTCGGCTTCCTGAAGAGCGGCAGCAGCGACTATTCGATCGAAATATTGAAGCGGGCCGGCGTAGACATGTCGTCTCCGGAGCCGGTCCGTCAAGCGATGAGCGTGTTCGAGAGCTTGATCGAGCAGATGGAGCAGCTAACGAAATAATCGGGTTAGTCTCTGCGGATTACTTCGAAGTCCCCGGCAACAGGCTGTCGGGGACTATTCCATTCAAAGCGCGATAACCGAATAGCGACAGGAGGGTTCCTATGAAAACCGTGTTGAAACGTTCCGAAGTGCCGGCAGAGCATCGTTGGCGGCTGGAAGATTTGTTTGCCGACCAGCAAGCGTGGAATGAGGAATATGAGCAAGTAAAGCAGCTGGCCAAAGACATCGGCCAATACGAAGGCAAGCTGAACAACCCCGATACGATTCGTCAATGCTTCGAGCTCGAGGATAAGCTCTCCCTTCTGACCGAGCGGCTGTACTGCTATGCCAGCAACCGCCACCACGAGGATATGGCGGAACCGGCTCATCAGGCATTGTCGGATAAAGTAAAGAAGCTCGCCGTCGAGGCGAATCAGGCGATGTCCTTTATTACTCCGGAAATATTGGACTTGTCCGACGATCAGCTGCAGTCGCTCATCGCCGATCCGGGGCTTAAGAAATACAAAAAAACGCTCGACGACATGCTCCGTCAGAAGCCGCACATTTTATCGAAGCCGGAGGAAGCGCTGCTCGCCCAAGTCGGCAACGTATCCCAAGCTCCGGGAACGATATTCGGCATGCTCAACAACGCCGACATGAAGTTTCCGAAGATCCAGGACGAGAATGGCGAAGAAATCGAGCTGACTCACGGCCGCTACATCCAGTTTCTCGAAAGCCGCAACCGCGATGTCCGCAAGAGCGCCTTCGAGGCGATGTATGCGACGTACGGCAAGCTCCGCAACACCTTTGCGGCGACGCTGGGAGCCAACCTGACGAAAAATATGTTCTATGCCAAAGCGAGAAAGTACCCTTCTGCTCTGGAAGCCTCGCTCTACGGAGACAAAATTCCGCTGGACGTCTACGACAACCTGATCGCCGCGATCCACGAAAGCTTGCCTCTGCTGCATCGCTACATGGAGCTGCGGAAGCAGCTGCTGAAGGTGGACGAACTGCATATGTACGACTTGTTCGCCCCGCTCGTCGACGAGTACAAGCTGGATATCACGTACGACGAAGCGAAAAAAATCGTGCTGGAAAGCGTGCGGCCGTTAGGCGAACATTACAGTAAAATATTAGAAGAAGGACTCGAAGGCGGCTGGATCGACGTCTATGAGAATGAAGGCAAACGAAACGGCGCCTACTGCTCCGGCGCATACGGCACTCATCCATTCGTTCTCCTTAACCATAAAGATAATTTAAGCAGCATGTTTACGTTGACGCACGAAATGGGTCACGCGCTCCATTCGTATTTATCCGATTCGCAACAGGACTATCGCGACGCCCAGTATACGATTTTCTTGGCCGAAGTCGCTTCGACACTGAACGAAGCGCTGCTCATGGACCATCTGCTGAACCAATCCTCCGACCCGACCCAAAAATTGTATTTGCTGTGCCATTACGCCGACAAATTCCGGACGACCGTATTCAGGCAAACGATGTTCGCCGAATTCGAACGGATCGTCTACAAGAGGGCGGAGCAGGGCGAATCGCTCACGCATCAGGACTTCTGCGCCATTTATTATGACCTGAACGTCAAATATCACGGATCGTCGATGACCGTCGACAAGGACATCGAGATGGAGTGGGCCCGCATCCCCCACTTCTACAGAAGCTTCTACGTGTTCAAATATGCGACGGGCTTCTCGGCCGCTACGAGCTTCGCCAAACAAATTCTCGACGAAGGAACGCCTGCCGTCGAGCGTTACCTCGGCTTCCTGAAGAGCGGCGGCAGCGATTATTCGATCGAGATTTTGAAGCGCGCCGGCGTGGATATGTCGTCGCCGGAGCCGATCCGTCAGGCGATGAGCGTATTCGAGGATTTGATTGGTCAAATGGAGGAGTTAACCAAGTAGCTGCAGCCGCACCTATTGTATGAGAAAAACCGTCCGGGAAAAACGCCCGGACGGTCCATTGGTGTGCAAACCCATACGTCAGCGCGTTCGGAGGGAATGGGTATTGAGCTTCAACCGCTGTTGAAGTCGTGTGGTCTTGATTAGACTTGGCGGTAACAACACGACTTCAAAGGCGCCCCGAGTGTGATTTTGGCGAGGTTCATGCCAAATTCACACCCAAACTTTCCGCTCCAATACCCATTCCCTCTCGGAGCTTCTGCGAAATGTCTTCTACTCCAAAACTCATGTCCCCATCGCTTATTCCTATGGATGAAAAGCGGAAAAAGCTCGTGGAAATTGGCGTTCCGTTATTTCGTAAACGAAGAACCGATAGAAAGGACGATAGCGGACCTCACGGTCTACTATCGCCCTTTCTGCATAGTTAGTCATTGTCCGACCGAAATACCTCTACTCCCCTTACATGCGTTGAGAGAAGATCCAGCTCCGGCGTGAGCAGCACAAAGTCCGCATGTTTCCCCGGCGCGAGCGTCCCTTTGACCCGATCGAGCCGGACTTGCCGAGCCGGTACGATCGTCATCGAAGGCAGCACCTTCTCGATCGGGAAACCGGTATACTGGATCGCGTTTTTCAGCGCCTGCAGCATCGTCAGCGAGCTTCCCGCAAGCGAGGAGCCGTTCTTGAGCGTTATTTCGCCGGACCGGACGATCACCTCGCCATACTCCCCATCCGGCAGTCCGGCCGGGGATACCGCGTCGGTAATCATGCACACTTTCTCGGGCGACTTCATCTCGAACAACAGTTTCACGACGGACGGGTGGACGTGAATGCCGTCACAGATCAGCTCCGTCGTAAGCTCTTCGAGCATAAGTCCCGCTCCGGCCAATCCCGGTTCGCGATGATGGAGCGGACTCATCCCGTTGAAATGATGGGTCGTATGACTCAATCCGAGTCTGACCGCCGCTTCCACCTGAGCCATAGTGGCGTCGGAATGACCGGCCGATACGGTGATCCCTTTGCTTGCGAATCGTTCGACCGCCTCCATTCCGCCTTCGATTTCCGGCGCCAGCGTAACGAGACGAATATGTCCGCCCGCCGCTTCCGTAAACTCATCGATTTCGTCCGCCGCCGGCAGTCTGAGATGTTCTTTGCTCTGTGCGCCGCGTCGCTTCTCGTCCAAATAAGGACCTTCCAGGTGAATGCCCGTGAGCTCGGCGCCCGACGTTTTCCCGATAGTCTCCGCCGCATTGCGCAGCGCCCGTACAATCGTCTCTTTAGCCGCGGTCGACGTGGTTGCCAAGAAAGCGGTCGTCCCATGCCGCGCATGGAATCGGCTTATTCCGTCCAGCGCTTCGTATGTGCCTTCCATCATGCCGTATCCGTTCCCGCCATGAACATGTACATCGATGAACCCGGGCATAAGCAGCGCCCCATTGCAATCGATGACTCGCGCATGTGCAGGTACGGGCAGCAGCTCGTCCCCCAATGCCCGGATCGTCCCGTTCTCGGTAACGATCATGCGACCGTTTTCAATTACACGCTGTCCGGTATATAATTTCGCGTTGATCCATATCGCTTCCCCCACGCTCGATCCTCCCGTTACCGTTATATATACATACGTATATTATCACGCCGCCATATTCCCGTACACAGTGAATATCGGGCGGTACCACAACGATAGATCCGCAAAACAAAAACCGCACACAAGACGCTTGTGCGCCCATATGCGGTCCGTCCTCTCACCCGTTGCTCATGCCGATGCATGCCTCATAATGCGCGCAATCGTCCGTCCGACGCCGGAATCGAGATAGTGAGGCGCGACGGTGTCGGCCGCCGCCTTCACATCGTCCGGTGCGTTGCCCATTGCGATACCGAGTCCGGCCCAACGGAGCATCTCGATATCGTTGCGGTCGTCTCCGAATGCGACGACCTCCTCCTTGCAGATACCGAGCATGCCGCACAGCTTGCCTAATGCCGCCGCTTTGCCCGTACCTTTCGGCTGAACGTCGATTTGCTGCGGTTCTCCAGGCGTTCCGTATGCGGTCAGTTCCAGACGTTTCGTTGCATGGAGACGCTCGTACGCATCGGTTAAGCTGCGGCGGTTATCCGATTTCAGCAGCACCTTCAGCCAGCTGTAATCCATCTGCGCGAGATGCTGCCGCTGGTCGGAATCGAATACGCCTTCCGCACAATAAGCCCGGTAGTTGACATTATGCTGAAAGGCGAATAAATGAACGATCTCCACATCTTTCCACGGAAGTACGTTGCGGTCGAGCAAATGACCCTCGGCAGACCAAATCTCGCAGCCGTTCGTCGTAATGACCGGCAGACGAAGATCCAGCTTCTCGATGATCGGGGCAATACGCATTCGATGGCGCCCGCTCACAAGAACGACATTGATGCCGGAATATTGCGCCTTCCGCACCCATTCCGCATTTTCGTCCGATATATTCCCGTTCCGATCCAGAAGCGTACCGTCCAAATCAAGCGCGATCATTTTCCAACTCATCCGCAGCGCCTCCCTTGATGTATAAACTCCACATCATTCTCGAGATATGTTATGTATTGTAACATAATCGAGCAAAACGAACAATGGTAATCATGTTTCTCTATTAAAATAGCAAATCGATGTAATATTATATTACAAATGTTGCGAAAAGGTGCGGTTTTACGACAAAATAGCCCCGCGAAATTCAAAAAAGGGCCAATTCCCCGGCTGTCCAAACCGCAGAAATGACCCTTTCTCCTATCGTCTTTACAATAAAATTAAGATTCCTCTCCCATGTATGGCTTAAACTGAATCGGTAGCGTTATCGTAAAGACCGAGCCGACGCCAAGCTCGGACTCCGCTTCGATCGTTCCGTTATGAGCTTCCGCCAAAGCTTTGGCGATACTTAACCCGAGACCCACACCCCCGCTGAAGCGCGATCGGGATTTATCGGCGCGGTATAACCGGTTGAAAATGTACGGCAAATCTTTATCGCTCACGCCGATCCCGTTATCCTCGCAGCGAATAACCGTCCATTCAATATTATAGGAGACGCTTATAGTTACGTTCCCGCCTTCCGGCGTATACTTGATCGCATTCGAGACGATATTGGACAGCACCTGAACAATTTTATCCCTGTCGACTTCGGCGTAGCACGGAACAAAAGCCGGCTCGAACGTAAGCTTAATTCCTTTGCTTCGCGCGAGCGGCAAAAAGTTCGAGTATACCGCCCGCGCCAATTCCACCATATTCGTCCTCCGTACATGCAGGGAGAATCGGGCGCTTTCGGCTTCGGACAGCCGCTCGAGGTCGTTGACGAGCCGCGACAGCCGAATCAGCTCCTCATAAATATCCTGCAGCCGTTCAGGCTCCGGCTCGTATACACCGTCGATAATCGCTTCGATTTGCGTGAGCAACGTCGTCAGCGGAGTACGCAGCTCGTGAGTCAAATCCTCCATGAGGTGGTGCCGCCAGTCTTCCTGCTTCTTGAGCTCTTTGGTCATTTCGTGAAGGGTTGCGGCGAGCCTTCTGACTTCTTCCGGACCTTTCAACGGAACCGCCACATCGCGTTTCCCTTTACCGATCTCCGTAGCCATCCGGTACACTTCTTTTAATGGCTTGGACAAGCTGCGGGCGATAAAGAAGCTGAACAAGATCGAGGCGGCGACGACGCCGATCAGCAGCAGCTTGGAGCGGAACTGGATCGATTTCATAAATTCCGCGTATGCGGGCTCCAGCTCGCTGTTGCTTAATATATACTGCATTTTGATATAGCCCTGCATCTGGCCATTTGTCGTATAAGGCACTTCCGCCGAATCTTGGGAAGAGGAGACTTGCGCTTTGGAGAACGTGTCGAACCATATCTCCTTGCGGTCTTTGCTCTCGTATCGGAGCAAAATGCCGTATAACGCCGCTCTGCGCTGCAGCCACTGCTTCTGCTCTTCCGAGAGCGGTCCATGCGTAATCCCCTCTCTGCGCATGTCATCCATGACCAAATATCCGTTCTTCTCCATTTGGACGGAATGGAATCGCGAGAACAGCGACTGCCAGTTCGTATTATTGATGACGGAAATCAACAGGACGAATACGACCGAATAGAGCAGGAAGCTTAGAAACAAAATAAAGCTCATTTTGCGGAAGAATGGAAAGATTCTTTTCATAATTCCGGCTCGTCCGGCTGCATCGAGAATTTATAACCGGTACCGACGACCGTAACGATATAGAGAGGGGCGCTCGGGTCGGGTTCGATTTTTTTGCGCAAATTTTTGACGTGGGCGTCGATTGCCCGTCCGTCTCCCTGAAAGCGGTATCCTTGCACCGTATACGAAAGATCCGCCCGGCTGTACACTTTACCGGGCTTGCGGATGAGGACGGAGAGCAGCTTGAACTCCGTTGCGGTAAGCGGAGCGGGCTTGCCGTTAGCGAGCACTTCCCGCGTTTCCATATCGATCACAAGCTTGCCGCCATAGAAACGGATTACTTTCTCTTCATGGTTCTCCCGTTTGGCCGGGGCGATGCGACGGAACAAAGCATATATGCGGGCGATCAATTCCTTGGCTCGGAAAGGCTTGACGATATAGTCGTCGGCCCCGAGATTCAATCCGTTGATCGTATCGATTTCGCGTGATTTGGATGTGACCATAATAATGGGGACATTCGATTTTTCACGAATTTTTTTGCAAACTTCTTCTCCCGGCAATCCTTCCAGCATCAAATCGAGGATGATGAGGTCATGCTGATGGTAATCGAACTTTTGTACCGCTTCGATCCCGTTGGACGTATAATCGGTTTTCCAGCCTTCCTTCTCGAAATAAGCGATGAGCACGTCGCGGATTTTGGGTTCGTCTTCGACAATCAGGATATGCACCGGTCGTCCTCCTGGCTAGTTTTGTATCCTAATAAAATTCAACGGCGGGAGGATAATTCCTCCCGCCGTCCGATTGGTTTTTTTAACTATTCGACAAGACCCGTGCGCTCGACGCCTTCGACGAACCAACGCTGCGTAAACATATACAGAACGAGAGGAGGCAGAATAATCAGGAACGAAGTCGCCATCTTGAGCGGCTCATCGAATATCGATGGTCCGAACTCCGCCGCTTGCTGAGTAAGCACCGCCGAAATTTGCGATATACCCATCGAAAGCGGAACTTCCTTCACGCCGTTCAAATACATGCTTGGCAAATAGTAATCGTTCCACGTCCATACGAACGAGAACAGGAATACGACTAGAATAGCCGGCTTTGCGAGCGGCAGCATAACTTTGTAGAAAATTTTGAATACGTTCGCGCCGTCGATTTTGGCCGCCTCCTCCAACTCCTTCGGCTGAGTGGAGAAAAACTGGCGATAAATGATGACGAACAGGGCACCTTTCAAACCATGGCCGAACAATGCGGGCACTACGATCGGAATGTACGTCTTCATCAAACCGAGCTGGCTCGCCGCGATCAGGTTAGGCAAAATGACAACTTGCGTAGGTACGATGAAAGTCAACAGTAGGCAGAAGAACAAAGTCTTCTTGAACGGAAATTCGAGCCGTGCGAATGCATATCCGGCTACCGCGCAGGATACCGTCTGCAGGACGGCTATCGTTAGCGATAGAATCGCGCTGATGGTGAACGCGCTCGGATATTTCAGCTTCGTCCATGCGTCCTGCAGAACGCCCGTATAGATCGCTCTCGGTACCCAGCTGACGGCCGGATCAAGCAAGTCTTGCGAGTTTTTCACCATCGTCGTGATCATGAACAAGATCGGGTTCAAGTAAATATAAGCTACGTCGATCAGAACAAGGTAGATGAAGGCGCGGAAGATAAGCCCTTTGTCGGCTTCTTTGCCCAAGATCACGTAGCGTGTCTTGGTCAGCCCCGCTCTCCAATCGATGCCGTCGGTGCGCTTCGATTTCAATGCCGTTATTAGTCGGGTCACAAGCTATCCTCCTCAAAATTTTGCCTCCGGCAAAATTACTTTGAATGCGGCCGCTAGCTGTTAGCGGGCACCCAAGCCCGATGCCTTCTGCACTTTCTGGAAAACCCACATCGTGATCCCGAGGAACACCAGTATGATTACGAAATAGATCCAGGCAAGTGCGCTTGACTGTCCGTAGTTGCTGCTGTTTACCTGGGTCAATATCGGGTTGGTCGGGAATGTGAACAAGTCGACCGTCGTGTAAATCAGGTTGAGCAGAATAAATGGCGTCATCCCCGGAAGCGTAATTTTCCAGAACACTTCCCACGGCGTCGCGCCGTCGATTCTCGCGGCCTCATATACCGAGCTTCCGATCGTCTGCCGCCCCGCCAGGAAGATCAGGATTTGTACCCCGGAATACCACAAGATCAGAACGAACGATCCCATAACGGTAACGATCGGCCCCGCCCATACGGAGGTCAAGTTCTGGGATATGAGCGAAGTGATGTTGTACCGCGCGATAAAGCCGAGATCGCCTTCCCCTTGGGTCATAAATTCCCGGACGACCTGCCCGGTCGTGAAGATGACGGGCAGGAAGAAGATCGAGCGGAACAAAGCGCGTCCCGGGAATTTCTGGTTCAGCATGATTGCGACAAGTAGCGAGAATATTAAGATGATCGGGATCATGATAATCGTCTGTCGTAGAAACGGGAAAAGCGAGTTGTACAGGATCGCACCGTTCTCAAGCAAAATGTACTTATAATGCTTCAAGCCGACCGCCGTTATCTCGATACCGGTACCCAATATCCGCACTTGATGAAAGCTCATGTAGAGCGAATATCCGAGCGGGAACGCCATGAACGCGAAAAACCCGATGGCCCACGGTGCTATAAACAGCGAGCCTTCCAGCTTTCGGATCGTTTGACCCGAAAGCCTGCTTTTTTTAGTCGTCATGGTGCCGTTCCTCCTTTCACGATCAAGTAATCGAGCGGTCTAACGGTAATGCCGCCGCTGGAATACGTCGTGTTGCCGTAGTTGACGATGATGCGCTTGCCGCCGGCGTAAGTCGTTTCCTTAACGTCCGGCGCGAGCTGCCGGTGATTCGTAATGAATTTGTTCTGAACGTCGCCCAGCGCTTCGTTGAACTTCTGGTATTCCTGTACCGCTTGGGTTTCCCAATCGCGGTAGTCCAGACTATACGTGTGCAAAGCGTCGGCGTTCTTGAGATCTTCGGCATTTTCGGCGATGAAGATGAACGCTGGAATCGAACCATACTCCAGGTCGCGCAAAAATTGCTTCTGATACTCCGAACGGTTATTTACATAAGCGGACGAGTAATTGACCAGCCCGTGCAGCGCGATTTGTACGAACGGAATCGAGGTTTCCGAGAACGAGTCGTACGAGTAATCGTCGATCAGATGACCGATCGTGCTGACGTAAGGGAAAGCGAAGTTACTGGACTGGGTTCCCCGAATATCGAGAGAAGCGTCCTTGAATTTCTGGAACAGCTCTTGCTGCTTCTTCCGGCTCTCCTCGCGGCTAAGCGGATAGTTCGTGTTATAGTCGCTGTCGACCGTGCGTCCCAAGCCTGCTCTATTCTCTCCTGGTGTGCCATCCACACCAAGAGTGATACCGTCTGCGCCCAGTTCTTTGAAGTTTTTGATCTCTTTATCGAGCAGCTTCTCAAGATAGCCCAGGCTGACATAATTGCCTTGAACGGTACCGCCCAAATCACGCAGGCCGTGCTGTCTTCTGTTGAAGCTTCCGGCTTTGGTCGAATTGAACATATAGTTCGTATCCAAGTAAACCGGAATATCGAGCGTATGGGCGAACTGGATGAACTGCTTCATCCCGGATGCACCGCCCAGGCGGCTGTCCACCGGCAATGGCGCTCCGAATTCGGCGAAGCCGCCTTCCTGCCATGCCATGTAGTTGACGACCATGTTGTCGATGCCGAGTCCGTACAGACGCTGTACGATTTTCATCGCATCGGACGTTGTAGTAGCCTTCAAGTAACGGTCAGTAACAAGTCCGTCCTCGCGGCCGGCCCCGAGTAGGTTAACCGTCATCGGAACTTTCGAACCGTTTTTAGGTTTAATCGGTTGCATTTTATAAGTATCCATCAAATATTGACGATAACGTTCGGCCATGCCTACATAGTTTGCCTTCGCTTTGTCAAGCATGACGTAACGGACGGCACGATCGCCCGTGAACCGTTCTTTCTTGTTGTAGGTAATAAAGAAACGGCCCTTCTGCTCGTTCGTTACTTGTCTGTAAGTAGACCGGTAGTTCTGCTGAGCGGTAATCCAGTTGTAACCGCTGAATACGCCGGATGGCGAAGCGACTACATCGGCCGCTTCGGCGCCGTTCTCGACGATCGTCAAGAAGCCTTTGTCGCCGGACTTAGCCCCGAATACGGGCACCGTGATCGGATTTCGCGATTGCGGATCGTTGTTAGCTTTGAACGATGCATCCATTCCGTATATCGGCTCTTGGTAAATCCGGTTGACGTTCGTATTATGCTCCCGATACGGAATCAATGCGCCGGAACCGTCCGGTATGAACAAGTAGCCGTCCTGACCGTAGGAATGGTCTGCTCCGAAGAACGGGTACAATCGGATCCAGATCAGGCTTAAGGAACCTTCCTTAATGCCGGAATCCACAATCTTGGTTACGACGGTGTCTTTCTCCACCTTTACCTCGATCGGAATCGTAAATTGCTTGGACGGCATATCGAACGTAAGCTTGAATCCGCCGTCAATCGATGCGACATCGATAATTTTACCTTGCTCTTCAAGCAGGTTCGTTTCCTTCGGCTGCGTAACTTTCCCGGTTAAGTCGATATAGCGCAGCATGACCGGCGAGCGAAGGTGGGTTCTCCAGATCCCTTCCTGCTTTTCATTCGCCCACCGCTCCGGATCGGGGTACGACCGCCAAATGTTGCCGTTGCGTTTATCCAGCACATTGAAATGACCCGTCTTGGAATCGAGTCTGAGCTCAAGCTCTCCGGATTGGGCGACCGTCTTGAAATCCGCTTCGTTCGGCAGCTCCGCCAATCCTTTGTCGACTTTCACCGCTCCCACGTTCGCCTGGGCGGCCGCCTGAACGGCTCCCCTGTCGAGCGTGCTTATATCGAGCCGGAGCGTAACATACAGGAGCAGAGCAATGATTAGAGCGGCCCATATCCAATATTTGATAGGAACTCGTTTGAGCAGCTTCATCGCATCTTCACCTCCTGATACACTTCGATAATAAAGTCTTTCAAGTCACTGCTCAGACCGATGACGACGAGTGCAAGAATCGCAAGCGTTGCAAAAGCGACGATCGTAAGAAAGATGTTGACGATCGTCTCGCCGACCGAATAGTTTTGCAGCGATTGGATTTTCCAGAATATCATCGCGGCAGTCCATACATACAATATATTTTCGATGAAATCGTAAATCGCAAGCTCGGACGTGGTCATAACATTGGAAATAACCGCAAGCGGAATTCCTACCAATATGACCGGAATCAGTGCATATGCACTGCCGACGAACACGTCCTTGAACCGTCCTTCGCCTCGATAGATCGAGCTGACCAAGTAGTTCGCTACGACCCAGCCGAGCCAGATAAGCACGAATTGAATCAGGATCGCGATGATGTTGACTCTGCGAATGTCGACCATGTTGAAGGAGAAGCTCGTAAACAATCTCATGATGACGATCGATGCATAAGCTCCGATCAGCAAGATGATAGCGCTCAAGTAGCCGCCCTTGAACTCATAGCGAAGTGCGGTGAAGCCGTCGATCGGGTGCTTCAGCAAATAGAACATATGCTTGAACTGCACGATAAAGTTGTTTTTGGAGCGTACCCGGTTGCGCCACGCTTTCCGCCATTTCGCCTTCCGTGTCGATTTCTCGAGAACGGCATACAGGATGGCGGCGATGATTAGGATGGAAGCCATCAAGGAGAAATGGCTCTGGAACCATTGCAGACGGATTTGCCAGAAAGCGTCGGAGTAGCCTTTATGGTCGTCGCCTTGCTTGAACAGCTCGAGCGCTTCCTGGTAATTGCCTTGCTTGTAAGCCGCTTTCGCCAAGCCGAGAATCGCCGGGGAGAAGCTGGCGTTCAACCGCAGCACTTCCCGCCAATGCTTCTCGCTCTCCTCGTAACGTCCGGCCAGCGTCAGCTTGTTCGCTTCGTTCACCTTCGCCCCGAACTCGGACAGCTTGAACAGCTGGATAACGCCTTCCTGACCGTCAAGCAGGAACAAATCGTTCTTGGAGTTGGCGTCGACCGCTACGGGGTTTTTCATCAAACCGAGCTGGGTCGTGTTCGCCGACGAAGGGCCTGCCCAGAAAAACAGCAAGTTGCCGTTGGCATCATACTGGTTAATGTATTTGTAGGAAGAGTCGATTGCCGTAATGTTGCCATTCGAGTCGATCGTCAAGTCGACCAATTGCGAGGTCACTTGACCTCCGGTCGCGAATCGGACATCGAATCGGCGAATCTCGCCGAAGGCCTTGCTTTCAAGCATATTCAAGCCTTTGATACTGAGCTTCTTAATCTGCTCGGTCTTGATGCCTTGACCTGCCGTAGTCGTGTACATGAAGCCGTCATCGTCGGCCGCGACGCTGCTGATCGCGCCAGGCAGCTTGCTGATTTCGTTCGCGTACATTTCCTTCGTATACAAGAGCCTCTTCATCGCATCGAGCGGAGAGAAGATCGTCTTATTCGCTCCGTAGAAGCTTTGGAAGTTGCCTTCCGGATCAAGCTGGAGCAATCCTTGGTAACCGCCCAAAACGGCGATATAAAGGAATCCCCGCTTGTCGACCACTAGCCGCGTCGGGTCGTATTTGAATGCTTCCGGAATATATTTTGAATTCGGCTTTATATACTCCCGTACGAACTTGCCGTCTTTATCCAGCCGAACGACGCGTTTGTTGCCCGTGTCGGCTACGTAAATGTCCAGCGAGTCGGTGACGAACACGCCTTCCGGCTTGTTGAACGGTTTTCCTCCGCCTTCCGTCGTGATATAGCGGACGAACGTTCCGTTCTGGTCGAACTCGACGATCCGGTTGTTACCGGTATCGGCTACATAAATATGGTCGTTCTTGTCGATAAACAAATCTTTAGGATTTTGCAGCGGCGACGGGCTCGTTTCTCCCGGCTTGTCTTTGTTCGGAATCGTCAGCTCTTTGCCGAAAATCCCTTCGGGCGTATAAGCCGGCTGCGTCCAGATGAGGCGTCCCTGCTTCTCTTTCGAGTTCGTCCAGTAAGGCACTTCCGCGTAAGCGGACAGCGGCATCGCTGCCACCGCGGCCACCATCAGGACGAGTAGCGACAGGATCCGCCAGCTTCTTCTCGATTTCATGGTCAGACCTCCGAATCTGTCTAGTCCTTTATTTGATGCCGGAATGCGCCATCGTGGCGATAACTTTTCTTTGGAAGATCAGGAAGAATATCAAGTTCGGCAAGAACAGTACGAGCGCCGAAGCGGCCGCTACGCCTTGTCTCGCTATCCCCGTAGCTCCGCCTGTAACGAAGGTGGTGAGGAAGAACGGGAACGTCTTCATCGACTCGTCCTGCATAAACAATCTGGACGTCCCAACATCACCCCATGCGGCCTGGAACGTCAGAATGGACACGGTTGCTACGGCCGGCAGAATGAGCGGGATAACGATTTTATAAAAGACCGTAATCTCGCGTGCGCCGTCAACCTTGGCCGCTTCCAGCAGCTCGTTCGGAACGTTCACTTCGATAAACTGCCTCATCAGGAACACGCTGACGGGAGCCGCCAAATGCGGCAAAATATGGCCGAAATACGTGTTCATAATGCCCAGATGAGAAACGACCAAATACCGTGGAATGGCTACCGTTTCCGCCGCGAACATGAGCGACAGCAAGATCGTTGCGAACAAAATATTGCGGCCCGGAAAATTGTGCTTAGCGAGCGGATAAGCGCACAAGGCGCTGACCAGTACGACCCCGATAACCGTAAGCGTCGTAACTACGATACTATTAAACAAATATCGGGTAGCCGGTACGACCGCGTTGGCCGTCAGCAGGAACAAATCCTTGAAGTTTTGCAGCGTCGGATCTTCCACGTAAATGCGCGGCGGGAAAATAAACAGCTCCTGAACCGGCTTCAAGGCGTTAGTGAAGTTAAATACGATCGGCACAACCATGAATAGTCCGACCAGCGTAAGCAGGACGTATAATATTTTTTGAAATCCGTCAATCTTATTCAATCGACTTCTTCTGCGCAGCCCTACGGATGACAGCATGCGCGAGAGCCGGCTTGTAGTGGCGGTGCCTGCCATCATTCGTCACCCCGCGATCCGAATAGTTTGTGACTGAATTTGTTGGCCATGAACATCAGAACGAGCAGGAATACCGAAATGGCAGAAGCATAACCCATCTCGAAGCGGACATCTCCGTAGTCCTGGATATGGCTCATCAATACGTGTCCCGAATATTGGGGAGTCGGGAATTGGCCTGACAATTGTTGTCCGATCTCTCCCGCCTTAAACGCTCCGACAATCGCCATAACGGCGGCGAACAGCAATAGCGACTTCATCGACGGGATCGTAATGTACCAAATTTCCTGCAGGCGGCTCTTGATGCCGTCGATCCGCCCGGCTTCGTAAAGCTCCTTATTGACGCTTAGAATGCCGGCCAGTTGGGCGAGGAAGCCTACGCCCATACTCGACCATAACGTCAGCGTAACCATCGAGCCCATCAATAATTTGGGGTCGGTAACCCACAATACCGGTTTCTCGATGATGCCCAAGCTAAGCAGAAAGTTGTTCAAGTAACCGATCCGGTCCCCTGCGAGCAGCGGCCCCCATATGGCCGTCATCGCGGCGCCTGCCGCAAGAGACGGGCTATAGAACACCAGAGCGTACAGTGTTCTGGAATAATTAGGGAGTTGGGCAATCAACCATGCCAAGATAAAAGAAGCGATATAACCGCCCGGACCTATCATGAGCGCGAATTTGATCGTATTCGGCAGCGCATGCTTCAGGAAGATCAAATCCTGGGACAGCAGGTACAAATAGTTTTGCCAGCCTACGAAGCGGAACGGCTCCAACGCGTTGAAGTACGTAAAGCTTAGCAGTGCGGCAAGAAAAACCGGAATAAAAATGAACAGCATAAAGCAGATTACGAAAGGCGCGATGAACATATAAGAAAGGCGATAAGACCATACAAGCTTCAGAAACGTGTTCAGTCGCTCTCCGATTCCTGGCTTCTTACTCTCAGCAGTTTTTATTGCGACTCCGGCATTACTTCGGGACAAATCGGTCAACTCCTTCCCACGGCTTCGTCACTTGAGGCATATCGAGCGTATGCAGCACGGTTCCGTCCGGCGCGACAAACCCGAATTCCTGTTCCTTGCGGACCATCTCGCGGTCGATGTTGACGATCGCTTCTTCGAGCGATTCGCGGTAGTTCATCGCGTCAACGACCGTACGCGTCCATGCATTGTTTAGTTCCCGCGGCACGAAGTAGGCGCCCGGCGGGTTCGGCATTTCTTTGTACCATTTCCATTGCTCCAAAATCACTTTCAAGTCATCTCTCGGCCACGGCAGACGCGTGAATGCTTCGATATTAGCCGTAGCCCAGCGGAACGTGATCCCGTTGAACGATTCGAGATCATTGCCGTACCGTGCCTGCACGTCAGCGGACACGAGCCATTTCAGGAATTCCCATGCCTGTTCTTTTTTGTTTGAGCTTTCGTAAATAAACCCTGTCGTTTGACCGCCGGACGACCAGCGCTCGACGACGCCACTCGAATTTTTGATTCCCGGCAATGGCGCAATTCCCCACCAACCGGTCAACTCCGGAGCGGCTGCGGCCATCGTTACGTACGTATTGTAATCGGCAACCCCGATCGGCATGTTGCCTTTGCGGAAATGCTGGTAGAAGCTCGGAACGCTTCTCTCGAGATCGTAGATGTTGAACAGGTCGGTCCACTGCTTGAACCCTTTAAACGCTTCCGGCGTATTCAAGGCCGTACCCATGCCGTCTTTGGTGAAGAACTCCGCGCCGTTCTGGTATATGAACGTAATGAAGTCGGTTGGCGGCACATAGAAGTTATACCCGCTCTGCTGCAGTGTCGGCAGCATGTTGTATACGTCTTCCCATGTGTCCGGCACTTTCAGATTGAGCCGCTCCAATATATCTTTGCGGTAGAACAATACTTTGAACGACTGCGTCTCCGGCAGGGCGTAGTAGCCTTTATTGTAATAGAACGGAAGTAGGGCGCCCGGCGCGAATTGACTCGCAACCTTGTTGAAATCCGGGAATTTCGTCAAATCATACAGCGCGTTCCGCATTGCGAAGTCGATCGATTTGTCCTGCGGCTGCCCGAGAGCGATGTCCGGCGAAATACCAGCGGCGTTGGCGTAAATGAGCAGGTTTTCGTCCGGCAGCAGGCTGACTTTTACTTTGATGCCCGTCTGCGGCGTGAACATTTCGTTCGTCAATTCCTGCAGCAGGTTGACCCAGTCGCGTCCGCGGTTGACCCATACGTTAAGCACTTGATCATCCATCTTGCTTAAATCTTCCTTCTTGGAGAACGAACGGAAGAAGTTCAGCAAGCCCGTCTTCGTTTTCTGGAAGAAATTCGCTTCCATCTTCGGCTGGCTCGCGCCTACCGGCACGATATAGATTTGGTCGAGCTGCAACGGCGCTCTGATTAACGTCTCGCGGATCGTCCCGATTCTTTCCTGCAGACTCGAGATGTCGTCCATATGGTACGGAATTTCGTTCGGATATCTCAGGTAGCTTTCGATATCTTTGACCGCGTTCAGAAGTATTTGCGTCACGTTCTCGCGAATTCCGTTCGCTTTCAGCATATCGTCGGCCATCAGTTTCATCTGATCGCGGATCGCCTCAAGCCGCTTCGGCAGCTCCGGGAAATCCTCTTCGATTTTCCATGTCCGGTTTTTGTCGACCACGTTGCCGGTGAGCGCCTTCAATTCGGCCGTCAGCTCGCGCAATTGGCTTGTCGCCACTTCGGACTCGACGATCACCTTTTGGAAAGGACCGGTGGTAGCCGTCATGGTCAAGACGTGATCGCCTTTCTCGAAATAAAACTCATATGGCTTCTCGTCCGCTCCGGATAAAGTAACGCCTTTCCAGTTCGGATCGTAACGGAACTGGTAAGCGCTCAATTCCTGGAACGGAATCTTTCCGTCGATGGCAATCGTCCGGAAGGACGCCATGTTCGAGATCACATTTTGCTTGGCCCGCATGGAGATTTGGTACCGGCCGCTTTCCGGAGCGTTGAACGACCAGGAGATCGATTGTCCGCCTTTCTCCCAGCGCGTGCCGCCTACCGTATTGAACGTCTCGTATTTGCCTGCTTCCGGCAATGACAAAGCGTCCTTATCGACTGCCATCTGGATGGCGGCGTCGTTCTTGGTCGTCATTTCTTCGGCTTGGAACGTTATCGTCTTGCCGGACTTGGCTTGCTCCGCCGGAAGCTTCGCGGCGTACGTCTTGTAATCCGGATAAGAATCGGGAGGCGCGAGCGTCAGTTGGCTGATCGCTATTGCTTCGCTGCCGGCCAGGCGGATCGTATGCTCGCCCGCGGACAAATACCATTGCAGCGGCTCGCTGTAGGCGTTCGCGGAATCGCGGAACGGCTCGTCCAGCCACCGCTCGACGGCGAGCGATCTGGGCCGGATGTCATCGCCCTTCTCGTCCTTCTTGACCGGCAAATCGTCCTTGAACAATCTGCGGAATGGAACCGCTCTCGCTTCGCGGAACGGAAATTTGCCGTCGATCGACACGGCCAGCATAACCGGCCGGCGGTTCAGCTGCGATTCCGGTTGGGCGCTGTAAGGATAATATTGCAAATTAAACTGGTAAAGCCCTTCCTTGTCCACGCGGACCTTGTACTCGATCCAGTTGTCGCGGTCGCTCTTCCAGAGCAGCACATTGCTTTTCCCTTGGTAAGAGCCGGGCCCGGCCAACTGCAGCGATTGCGAGGAAATATCGGCACCGTTTATCCGGTAAGTGTTCGTAGCATTCGCATAATTTTTCTTCTTCCATTCTTCGAGCGTCTGGGCGAAAAACGGCTCGAAATTCGTTGTCAACCCCGCTGAAAGCAGAGGGGTGCCCGACGACGAGGCGGCTGAAGAGGCCGGAGCGCTAGGCGCTGTCACATTGGACGCGTGTACCGCTTTCTCCGCACCCGGATTGACGATGCCCGAGCCGAGCAGCACCGAAGCGGCCAGCGTGACGGCTACGGCGGCGCGTTTATTGTTTGTTCGGCGACGTTGCAATGGAGATCCTCCTTTCTTCCTCACAAATCGATGAGCCGTTCTCCGCTATCCCGGTCGAAGAACAGCGCCTTGTGCATGTCTACGGCTACCGAAATTTTCATCTCGTCATTGTAGAAATTGCGCGGGCTTGTGCGGACGACCAACAAATTGGGCGCTCCGACATCCAGATGCAGGAAGCGGTCGGCCCCCATCAACTCGTTGAATTTATGAATGCCGTTCATGACGGCGTTCGGGAACGCGTCGAATACGATCTGATCGACGCTGATGTTTTCCGGGCGGATACCTAGCGTTACGACTTTGTTGACTAACCGTTTGGCGATGAGCGCCTTCGCTTTGCCTTGGGGAATTTCGAGTGCGAAGCGGTTCGTGTGGAATTCCAGCTTGCCGCCGTGCTCTTCCAATCTTCCTTCGATAAAGTTCATCGGCGGCGATCCGATAAAGCTGGCCACGAACGTGTTCGAAGGATTGTTGTATACTTCCTCCGGCGTGTCGACCTGCTGAATGATGCCGTCCTTCATGACTACGATCCGGTTCGCCATCGTCATGGCTTCGGTCTGATCGTGGGTTACGTAGATGGTCGTAACTTCGAGCTGCTTGTGAAGCCGGATGAGCTCGGAGCGCATCTGCACGCGCAGCTTGGCGTCAAGGTTCGACAGCGGCTCGTCCATGAGGAATACTTCGGGATTCCGTACGATAGCCCGGCCCAGCGCGACCCGCTGGCGTTGACCGCCGGACAGCTGCTTCGGCTTGCGCTCCAAGTACGGCTCGATCTCCAGAACGCGTGCCGCCCGTTTGACGGCGATATCGATTTCGTGCTTGGGCGTTTTGCGCAGCCGCAGGCCGAAGGCGATGTTTTCGTACACGGACATATTCGGATACAAGGCGTAGTTTTGGAACACCATGGCGATATCGCGGTCTTTCGGAGGAAGGTCGTTGACGAGAACGTTGTTGATGTAAATCTCGCCTTTGCTGATGTCCTCCAAGCCTGCGATCATGCGGAGCGTTGTCGATTTGCCACAGCCGGAAGGACCGACGAACACGACGAACTCTTTGTCTTCGATTTCCAGATTGAAGTCTTTTACGACGTTCAGCTTGTCTTTGCCGTACTGCTTATAGACGTGATTGAACAATATCCGGGACATGAGCCGATTACCCCCTCGATTGATTTGCTGACAGAAAACGGTTACATGGCAACATACACTTCATTATAAAGAGATAGCTGTGAAATTGGTGTGAAGAAAACGACACGATTCGGGAGATAGACGGCTTCGGGGGCTGAATAAGATAAATTTATTGTGAATTTCCCGCGTATTTCCGGTTATTCACGAGAGAAGTCCCAATTCCTGCCTCGGGTTGCGCGGATGAATTTCATGTGAAGATTGCGTGCGTAGTCGGCGTGGACATCGGCTAAGCGTGTACAATTAGGAAGATATGAAATAACTACGCGGGGAGTGAGCCGTTTATGCCTTATGAGCAATATGAAGACAGTATCCGACTGGATAAGCGCAAGAATGCGAAAGAGAACCGTTATTCCCCATATTGCGACTTCATTTATTACGAATCGACAAAAACGCCGGGAATTATGCTGGCCGCGCGCATTATTAAGCCGTCCAAGCCATCCTACATCGTCGCGGGCACGCATGGCTGGCACATGAGCATTCCGAAGTTCGTGCATATGGATGAGCCCGAGCCCGGAAACGAATATTTGCGGGTCGAAGTCGATATGCGCGGACGCGCCCACTCCGAAGGATCCCCCGACTGCAACGGCTGGGAGCTATACGACGTGATCGACGCGATCGAATACGCGAGAATCCATTACGCGGACTATATCATCGATTCGGACACGGTCTATTTCGAAGCGGGAAGCGGCGGCGGCGGCAATGCGATGGCGATCGTGGGCAAATTCCCGGATTATTTCGCGGCGGCGACCGCCTTATGCGGCATTTCCGATTATGCGCTTTGGTACGAGAACGATGAAGTCGGCGAGTTCCGCGACGAGTTGGACGTATGGATCGGCAGAAGTCCCGCCGACGACGCGATGGCCTATCGTTCCCGCAGCGGCGCGGAGCTGGTCGGCAACCTACTCACTCCGATCTATCTGGCCCACGGGGAAACGGACATCCGGGTTCCGTGCGAGCATACTCGCCTCTTCGTCGCCAAAGCGGCTGAGGCCGGTAAGAGCGATCTGGTCCGCTTCTACGAGCTGCCCGGAGTCGGAACCCGCGACCATTGGGGACTCGCGACAGCCGAGATGATGGACAAAGTCAAGAAGGAGAGCGAATCGAACCGGCTTCGTCACCGGTCGCCGGTTACCCTTCCCGAACGCGGCAGTCTCACCGTCGGCGGATATTTGTTCACGAAGCGTTTTTCCGTCGTGCTCGATAGTTCGGATAAAGTCGCTTATCTGGACTACGATTTGAATACCGGCCGCTTCGACGTTACTTGTGAGGTGGAATGCGGATATACGCTGAGGGTCGGGGACGAGTCGTTCGTTCGCCAGGCGGTATTGCTGCGCTGACCGACATCTGGCAATTTGTAAAAGTAATCGATTGCACATGCTAACCGCTGCCGGAGGCTCCCCTCTCGCAGCGGTTTGTTGTTGTTTTCCACAAAAATCAAATTTGCGCGGCATAAATACTCGATTTTATATTGACTTTGAGAATGATAGACATTATCATTTGTTATGTGATATTGAGAATCGTTATCATTAAATTGCGCCGGCGACGGCTGATTCGAATACGGACAAAGGAGTGTGCGGAATGGCTCGTTTATTCGCCGAGAAGCTGCATATCGCGTACGGAGACAAGGTGATAGTCAACCAGCTCGACCTTTCGATACCCGCGGGTAAAGTTACCGCGCTCGTAGGAGCGAACGGTTCAGGGAAATCGACTATTTTGAAAACGATGGCGCGGATCATGAAGCCGCAGAAAGGCGGAGTGTTTCTCGACGGCAAATCGATTCATCAAATGCAGACGAAGGAAGTGGCGAAGCAGCTGGCCATTTTGCCGCAAAATCCGGTGGCGCCCGAAGGTCTCACTGTAAGCGAACTTGTCTCGTTCGGCCGGTTTCCCCATCAGAAAGGCTTCGGCTCGCTTAGCAAGGAAGACAAGGAAATGGTCGGCTGGGCGCTGCAGGTGACCGGCATGACCGGTTTCTCCGACCGTCCGATCGAGCAAATGTCCGGCGGACAGCGCCAACGGGCATGGATTGCCATGGCGCTCGCGCAAGGAACGGATATTTTATTCCTCGACGAGCCGACGACGTTTCTCGACATGGCCCACCAGCTCGAGGTGCTGAAGCTGCTCGAGCGTCTCAACCGCGAGGAAGGGCGCACGATCGTTATGGTCGTTCACGATTTGAACCATGCGACCCAATACGCGCACCATATCGTCGCCATCAAGCACGGTGAAGTCGTCTATGAAGGCAGCCCGGGCGAAGTCGTCCATCCCGACATGCTGCGCGAAGTGTTCGGCATCCGGGCCGATGTCATCCCCGACCCGCGCACCGGCGCGCCGCTCTGCCTGCCGTACGGTTTGGCCGGGGAAGCGGACCACGCCGATTCCAATGTCGTGAATTACGGCCACAAACCCGGGGACAATCAGGCGGCCGTGGGCCGAACCGAAGCCGCGAAGGAAAAGGTCGGCGCGCTTTGATCCGCAGTTTTGCTAATTACCAGAAAAAAGGGGACCCTATTCCATGAGTAAGCTTATTAAACCGTTAACCTTCATGCTCGTTTTCGTATTTATTTTGGCGGGATGCGGCTCTTCCTCCCCCGCTCCGGCAGACAACAAGCAGGGTGCCGCGCCATCGGCGAACAATTCGGGAACGAACGCCGCTCCCGCGACGAAATCGATCCAGCATGCGATGGGCACGACCGACATTAAAGGCACGCCTTCCAAAATCGTCATCCTGGAATGGAGCTATGCGGAGAGCTTGCTGGCTGTAGGTATGCAGCCCGTCGGCTTGGCCGATATCAACGGCTATAAGAAATGGGTCAACGCCAAGCCCGAGCTGGCCGCAAATGTCGTGGACGTGGGAACGCGCCAGGAGCCGAACTTGGAAATCATCGCGAGCCTGAAGCCGGATCTGATCGTAACAACTACTGCCCGCTCCAAAACGTCTTATGACAAGCTGAAGGCGATCGCCCCGACGATCGTGTTCGACCCTTCCTCGGAGCAAGCATCCAAGGACATGTACGCCGATATGATCAATTCGTTGAAGACGATTGCCGACATCGTGGGCAAAAGCGCTGAAGCCGACAAAGTGGTCAAAGATCTGGACAAAACCTATGAGGACGCCAAAGCGAAGCTGAAGGCGGCGAGCAAGGAGGGCGCGGAAATCGTCCTTACGCAAGCCTACAGCAATCAGAACGCGGCCGTTCTACGCATCTTTACCGACAACTCGTCGGTTGTCCAAATTTATACGAAACTCGGTTTGAAGAATGTCTATAAGCCGGAAAAATTCGAATCGCAAGGGTTCGCCACCGCATCCGTCGAATCGCTGCCGGCGGTCCAGAAAGCCAACTTCCTGTACGTCGTACAGAACGACGACAACGTGTTCGAGAAGCAGTTGAAGGATAACGCCGTATGGAAAGGACTCGCCTTCGTGAAGGAAAACCGCACTTATTCGCTCGGCGGCGACATGTGGCTGTTCGGCGGACCGCTCTCGATCAAAAATATCGTCGATAAAACCGTAAGTCTGTTGACGGCGGCAAAATGATGACTCAACCTCAGCCAATCGTCCAGAACAGACCGAAACGCTCCGGCTTGAAGAGCATTTTCGTATTCGGGGGCGGCCTGCTAGCGCTGGTCGTCCTCCTTTTTGCGTCCTTGACGCAGGGAGAAGCCGATATTACGACGAGGACGGTAATCGACGCCCTCCTCTCGCCGCAACAAAGCCTACAGCATAACCTGGTGCTCGGCATCCGCTTGCCGAGAGCCGTAATGGGCATGCTGGCCGGAGCCGCGCTCGCGGTCGCCGGCGTGCTGCTGCAGACGATTACCCGCAACCCGCTTGCGTCTGCGGGTACGTTCGGCATTAATTCGGGAGCCTACTTCGTCGTCGTGGCGGGCACCGTATTTATGCCGTCGTTGATTTCCTCCGCCCCGCTGCTAATGGCACTGGTCGGCGGCTGCGGCGGCGCCGTCATGGCCTACTTAATGGCAGGGGGAACGCGGGGAACACCGGTGCGGATGGCATTGTCCGGCATGATCGTCACGATGGTGCTCTCCTCGTTCACAAGCGCGCTGCAGCTTCTGTTCGAGAATGAAACGAACGGCCTGTTCATGTGGGGCTCCGGCTCGCTTATCCAGAACGACTGGAAAGGCGTCCAGCACGCCTGGCCGTGGATCGCGGCGGGAGGGGCCGTCGTGCTGCTGTTCATCCGCACGCTCGATATGCTGGAGCTCGGCGACGACACCGCCAAATCGCTCGGGCAAAAAGTCGATGCCGCCCGGCTGAGCGCTCTTGCCGCCGCCATCCTGCTCGCGGGCGTCACGGTCAGCGTCGTCGGTCCGATCGGATTCGTGGGGCTGATCGCCCCTCACCTCGTCCGCCTGATCGGCTTCCGCCGTCATCGTCTGCTGCTTCCGGCAAGCGCTTTATGGGGGGCCGTCGTCCTCGTAGGAGCGGATACGATCGCCCGGCTGTTCCGCAGCACGATCGGCGAGCTTCCGGCGGGTGCGGTTACGGCCCTTATCGGGGCGCCGTGGCTGATCTGGCTGGCCGTCCGGGGAACGAAGGAACAGCGGAGCGTGGAAGCGGCCAGCTCGATGAGCGTCGGCTTCGCTCCAAAGAAAGTGCCATATTGGCTTATGCTTGCTCTGATGGGCGTGCTTCTGGCATCATGCTTCGTAATCGGACTTGCCGCAGGCGGATTGAAAATTCCGGTCGGCGAAGTGCTCGCCGTGTTAACCGGCGGCGGTCAGGATATGTACCGGAACATCATCCTGGATATGCGGATGCCGCGGATCGCCGTCGCGATGCTGGCCGGGGCCGGACTTGCGGTGTCGGGCGTCATGCTCCAGGGAGCGGTGCGCAATCCGCTTGCCGACCCTTCCATTATCGGCGTAACGTCGGGCGCCGGCGTCGGCGCTTTGCTGCTGCTGGTCGTATGGCCGTCGGCGCCGGGATCGCTCCTTCCCGTTACCGCCTTCATTGGAGCGATCGCCGCCGCCATCGTCGTGTACGCACTCTCCTGGCGCAAAGCGCTCCATCCGACCGTGCTGACGCTGGTCGGTATCGCCGTTACCGCAATCGGATCGGCCGCGATTCATTTTCTCGTCATCAAATCGGGGATGGGAGCCGCCCCGGCGCTAGCGTGGTTGGCCGGCAGCACTTACGGGCGGGGGTGGGAGCAATTCCGGTGGCTGGCGGCGGCTATCGTCCTATTCGTCCCGTTCGCCTGGCACCTCGGCCGTAAAATCGACTTGCTCGCCTTCGGCGATCCGGTATCGCTCGGGCTCGGCCTCAAGCTGCAGCGCACGCGGATGATCTCGGCCGGCGTCGGTGTCGCACTGGCGGCTATCGCCGTTTCCTGCATCGGCACGGTCGGATTTATAGGTTTGTTGGCGCCACATGCCGCCCGGATGCTGGTCGGCCAAAACCAGCGTAAATCCGTAGGTTTGGCGGCACTCCTCGGTGCACTGCTGCTTCTGCTCGCTGACATTGTCGGGAGAGTCGCCATCGCGCCCAAGGAGGTTCCCGCCGGGCTGGTCGTCGCCTTGATCGGGACCCCGTATTTGCTGGCGCTTATGTACCGGAGCTTCGGTAGACGTTAAATGAGGCCCTTTTCAAAATTACCCGAGCCATGATCCGGCTCATTCGAACCGATTCCGCAACTGTAACTGGAAAACATGCCGTTAATTTAACGTTATACGCCTCTTCGAATCGTTTAACTGGAGAACCGAGACTGTCGATTAACTGAAAGCGAAGCGAAAGCACGCCGTTCCAAGTGAAAAGATACCTTCTTTTACTCAGACAGCTTGTTTTAAAGTCCTTGATTTATCAAAGATTTAGCGGTTGGAATTTAAATCCAAAACTCGCCAGAAGGTATCCTTTTCACTTTCCACTCCTTTACACACGAGTTAATCGACAGTCTCGAACCTGCAGTAAATTTTGACCGAATTTGCTCTTTCGGCTCGATTATGACAAATTTTGATGGAGGTTCCCGTTATTGCCCGCTATTTGATCTTTTCCGAATAAATGTACTGCATGATTTCCATTTAGCGGGTCGAGGTTGAGTTTGCACACCAAGGACCGTCCGGGCGTTTTCCCGGACGGTTAATTTTATGTCGTTATACCGCCATCGTCACGACAAAACCGCAACAATTGCCGCCGCTGCCACCGCCGCCAATCCCCCGGCCAACGATCCGGCTACATTGACCACATCGTTGTTCCAGCCCGCGTAGCCGCGGATGCGGACAGCAGGTCGGCCGCAATGGTGCTGCAGTTCAACCTCGCGGCCGCATACGCCGCACCGGAACATCTGCTGCACCGTAGCGCCAAGCAGCGAATCGGCAAGCGATCCGATCGTGCCGCCGAACAAGCCGATGCCTGCCCATACCGGCAATAGGAGCCATTCTGAAGCCATTCCGGATGGATTGTACTGCCCGGGAACCACCTGCAGCAACAGCCAGGCCGCCAACCCGATAAACAGACCGCCTGCCATCGACGCCGCCAAGCCGAGTCCGGACACGCCGCCCGATGTCCCGGCTTCAACCCGCCGTCCGCTTAGGATCGATCTTGGCGGAGTTTTGCTCAAGCCCCCGATTTCCGTCGCCCAAGTGTCCGCATTGACGGAAGCCATGACGCCAAGGAAGGCGTACCACCATACCGGATGAGGCATCCACGCATGGGCGGCGCACATTAGCAAGGCGAGCCCTCCGTTCGCCGCCACCTGGCCGGCATCCCGTCTTCCCGATTTTTCATACCCGCTCTCGGCTTTTTCCTTGGCCTTCTTCTTCCACTTGGATAACAGCGTCGACGATAAGAAGAAAGCGATAAGCGTACCGAACCATACCACGCTGCCAAGCGTAAACATGGCCGTTCCCAAAATCACGGCCGCGGCAAACCCGCTTCCCGACAGCGACCGTTTCAAGTAAGCCGCCCCGGCTATGAGCAAACTTCCCGAAAATCCAATCAACAGTTCCAACGCGCGCCCTCCCGTTAACCCGATTCATGCTCTCGAACTTATCATACACGGACGACGGCGGGAGTCAAGCCGGCCCCGCATCTCGACCTGCCTCCTTCCCGTTCGCCAGCATTCGACGCCGGAATAGGACTTTTTTTCGTCAAGATGCAGGAAGAATGACCCTTCACAGGGAATACAATGAAAATTAGAGTTACGCAGATGAGGAGTGGAACAGGTGCACGAAACATATGACTTTGAAAAGCCGCGTCTGAAAAAAGATTTGGAGCCGGAGGAGCTGCTCGGCGTCATTCTCGAATACGCAGCCAAAATTGCTAACGAGCGGAATCTGGACAACGTGCTCATGCTGATGGCGGATATGGGCAAGCAGATCGTCATCTCCGACCGGTGCACGGTGTGGCTGCTGGACGATCAAAGAGGCGAGCTGTGGTCCAAGGTCGCGCACGGCGTAAAAGAGCTGCGCATACCGCTCGGTGCCGGCTTGGCCGGTCATTCCGTACGGACCGGGGAACCCATATTTATCGACGACGCCTACACGAACGAAGAGTTCCACGATGTGTTGGTCAGCGGGGCGCTGCGCACCGACCAGCAGACCGGCTACCGGACGAAGGCTCTGCTCGTGATCCCGTTCCGCAACAACGAAGGCGAGGTAATCGGTTGCTACCAAGCCGTCAATAAAATGACGGACAGCGAAGTGTTCTCCGAGCGCGATCTGCGCAACTTGTCGCTGGCCGCCTCGTATTCGGGCAAATCGATCGAGTCGGCGATGCTCGCCCAGGAAATCGAAGAGACGCAGCGCGAAATCATTTTTACGATGGGCGAGATCGGTGAAAGCCGGTCGAAGGAAACGGGCAATCATGTCAAGCGGGTTGCCGAGTACTCGTACATTTTGGCGCTCGGCATGGGCATTCCGCAAGCGGAGGCGGAAATATTGAAGATGGCGTCCCCGATGCACGATATCGGCAAGGTAGCAATCCCGGACTCCGTGCTGAAGAAGCCGGGCAAGCTGACCGACGAAGAATTCGACATTATGAAAACCCATACGGAAATCGGCTACAGCTTGTTGAAAAACTCGAAACGGCGCATCTTGAAGACGGCCGCCGTCGTTGCGGAGCAGCATCATGAGAAATGGAACGGGAAAGGTTACCCGCGCGGCTTGAAAGGCGAAGAAATTCATGTATACGGACGAATTACGGCGATCGCGGACGTATTCGACGCATTGGCGAGCGACCGAGTGTACAAGAAGGCATGGGAGCTCGACCGCATCTTGAACTTGTTCAAGGAGGAGCGCGGCCAGCATTTCGACCCGGACGTCGTCGATTCGTTTTTCGAGCATTTGCCCGCCATCTTGAAAGTCCGGGATGAATATGCGGACCATTTACTGGAACAGCACTGACGAAATTGACATTTAAAAGTACCGCTGCGCCCCGTACGGCGGCAACGGTACTTCCGCCGAACGCGGCCCGGATCCGAATCGACCGGGCCTTTTTCGTTCGAGCAGCTGTCCGGCGCGCCTGCCCTCTCTCCTACTCCTTAAGCGATCCGACCATGGCGCCTTTGACGAAATATTTTTGCAGAAACGGATAGACGATCAAAATCGGCGCAGTGGCGAACAAGGTGATGCCCGCCTTGAGCATTTCCGGCGTCAGCATCGTTGCGACTTCGGCGGAATTCGCCACGTTATTCGCCTGCTCCTCCACGACAAGGTTGCGCAACAGCACCTGAAGCGGCATTAAATCTTTGCTGCGGATATAAATCAGCGCGCTGAAATACGAATTCCATTGGCCGACCGCATGGAACAAGGCGATCGTGGCGATAACGGGAGTCGACAGCGGAATGGCGATACGCGCGAAGCTGCCGAGCTCGCTGCAGCCGTCGATTTTCGAGGCGTCGAACATTTCGCTAGAGATACCTTGGAAAAATGTTTTCATAATAATCACATTGAACGCGTTCAGCGCTCCGGGGATCATGAGCACCCACAGCGTATTCTCCATCCCAAGACTGCGGATGAGCAAATAGTTCGGAATGAGCGGCGCCGAGAAAACGAACGTGACGATGATCCCTCTCAGCACCCATTTCCTCCCGTTCATTTGCGGGCGCGACAGCGGATAGGCCATCGTCGCCGTGAAGGCGAGGGCGATGATCGTACCGAATACGGTAATGAAGATGCTTACGCCCATCGAATTCCAAATGTTGCTCATCCCTAGTATCGTTTTATAGACGTCGATATTGAACCCTCTCGGCCAAAACGTAACGAGCTTCGCCTCCGCATAAAACCGCGAGCTGAGCGAAACCGCCGCCAAATGGACGATCGGGGCGATCATCGTCAGACAGAGCACGACGAATGCCGTGCCGTTCAACCATGAAAACCAGTCCAGCCTTCTGCGTACAGGCATCGGTCTCCCTCCCTTAGTAGATGCTTTCTCCGGTCGTTTTGCGGCTGAGCGTGTTCAAGCCGACGACGAGCAGCAAACCTACGAGCGATTTGAAGATGCCGATCGCCGTAGTCAGACTGAATTGGGCGCCCAGCAAGCCGACCCGGTATACGTAAGTGTCGATCACTTCCCCAACGTCGCGCACGAGCGGATTCAGCATGATAAGCACCTGCTCGACGTTCGAATCGAGCACATGGCCGACCCGCAGCAGAAACAGCACGACGATCGCCGGCATGAGCGAGGGGAGCGTGATCGACCATATTTGCCGGAAACGGCCCGCGCCGTCCACCATCGCCGCCTCGTACAAATTCGGGTTGATTCCGGACAGCGCCGCCAAATAGATGATCATGCCCCATCCCATTTCCTTCCATATGCCAACCGAGACGAGGATGCCCCGGAAATATTCGGGCTGCGTCAAAAAATCGGTTTTCTTCATGCCGAACCAGCTTAATATCGTATTGAGAAAGCCGTCGACCGACAGCAGGTTGATGAAAATGCTTCCGACGATAACCCAGGACAAAAAATGCGGCAAGTACAACAACGTTTGAACCGGACGCTTGAACCACGTTTTGCGTATTTCGTTCAGCAGCAGCGCCAGTACAAGCGGCGCGGGGAATCCGAAAATGATCGAATAAAGGCTCAGCACAAGCGTATTTCTTAAAATATTGTAAAATTCGTGGTACGTAAACATTTTCTCGAAATGCTGCAGGCCGACCCATTTGCTGTCCAATATGCCGGAAAAAATGCTGTAGTCCTGAAACGCGATGACATTGCCGAACATCGGTACGTACCGGAATAGGACGAAGTGCAAAATGCCGGGCAGTGCAATGAGCCAAAGCAAGAGCGAGTCGCGGGACGTGATTTTCTTGAGCATGCACACCCTCCTTTCATCGTGAAGGAACGGATGCGCCAGCCGGATTCGCTCCGGCCGGCGCATGCCGCACGCCGTGAATGATTATTTTTTGTGGAACTTGTTGTACCATTCCGTGGCTTCCTTGATCGCGGCTTCGCCGCCGCGGCGCTTCCACTCCGCCACGAACTTGTCGAACGAGGCGTCCAGCTCTTCCTTGCCGGTAACGACTTTGGCGAACATATCGAGGAACAGCGTACCCGCACCGGTTCCGACCGCGAGCTCCGGATTCGTCTTCAAGCTGGACAGCGTAGGCATATACAGCGCATCGTTTTTAATCAAATTTTTCTTGGCGATTTGAATGCCGTTCTTAATCGCTTCCGTATTGGGCGATACCTCGAGCACTTTATCCAGCATCCGTCCGTCGCCGCGCGGATTGATCGACAGCTGATAGAAGATCAAGGCATCGTTTTCTTTGTTGGCCGGATCGGCTGCATCCCATTTCGGCTTGCCGTTCTCGATTTTGTAGTTGTAGTCCTTGATGCCCATCCCGAAAAATTCATCCGCTTCATCCGACCATGCCCAGTTGAGGAACTTGATGACGTCCTCGGCTTTTTTGTTCTTGCTCGGTACGACCCAGACGAAGTAAATTTGGTCGCCTTGGGCGGAGATGCCTTTGCCTTTCGGGCTTTCCGGAGCTTCCAATACGAAGATTTTGGCTGTTTTCTCTACAAAGCCGGCAATATTCCAGTCCGAGTTGTAGTTCGTGATGTCGTGAATCCAGACGCCGCCTTTGCCTTGCTTGATTCCGGCCCCCCAATCCGTTCCTTTGTTGGTGAACAGGTTCGGGTTGATGTAGCCGTTGTCGTACATGCTTTTCCAGAACTTGATGGCATCCTTCATTTCCGGCTGAATCATGCCGGGTTGAAGCTGTCCGTTTTTCAAATACCACATATTCGGATCGTAGCCGAAGTTGGAGAAGAACAAGTTCGAGTAGATCAGATTTTCCCGGACGTACAGGCCGTATTCGTCGTTCGCATCGCCGTTGCCGTTCATATCCTGCTTCTTGATCGCTTCGAAAAACTTCAAATAGTCGTCGACCGTTTTTGGCTGCTGCATGCCGACCTTGTCCAGCCAATCTTGGCGAATATAAACGACGCGGGTGGCGGGCAGGGCGGCCAATGCCGGAATGCCGAATATTTTGCCGTCCTTGCTTACTTTCGGGCTGTTCCAGGCTTCCGCGGGAATTTTCTTCTTCAGGTTGGGCCCGTATTTATCGATGAGCGGCGTCAAGTCCTGGAAGACGCCTTTGTCGAGAGCGCCGGGGTGCATCGTCGAGTCGATGCTGTCGGTGCGGATCATGTCGGGCAATTCGCCGGATGCGAACCGCACGGTCATTTGCTGGGTGAAATCGTCCCCGTGTCCGAGAAATTCGTATTTCAAATTATAGTTGGACAGTTTGGACAATTCTTTGATATACCGGTCGTCGTCCTTCACCTGCATCGCATACTTCGCGTTGGCGTGGGACACCAGAATACTCAAGTTTTTCGGCACCTGGGCGCCGCCGTCGCCGGAAGCTTTGTCCTCCTTCCCGCCGCAGCCGGCCAGCACCGTGGCGGTGACGAGCGAAGCCGCGAACAGGGTTGCAACCGTTTTTCTCGCCATTGTCATGCAAACACGCTCCTTTTTGTTTATTTGCAGAGCCGCAGGACGATCGTACTCCGCCTGCTTGCTCTTGGAGGTTGGCCCCCTACGCTTCTTATCATGTAACCGTTTGCAATACCGTGCAATGCTCCATTGTTTGGATCGGCCATCGCAAATAATGATAAAGATCAGCCAAAAAAATGATAAATGAATTCCCCCGAAAAAAGAAAAAACCGCTGCGGCAGCAAGGACAATTCCGATCGAGGCGCATCGTGTCGTAAAAAAGCCAAGGTGAACGATCTGGAGCTTCATTTGCTGTGCAACGGCTTAGTGCGGGTTGCGTGAATCAACCGGACAATCGTTTTTCTTTACGGTATTCGCCCGGAGGAATGCCGCACCATTGCTTGAACACGCGATTGAAATTTTGAACGCTGGCGTAGCCGATTTTATCCGAGATATCTTTAATCGGCATATCGGAGTGCTCCAGCCATTCCCGCGCTTTGTTCATGCGCAGCTCGAGCACGAATTCGCTGAAGTTGACGCCCGATTCGTCCTTGAACAGCTTGCTCAAGTAAGAGACGGACAATTGAAAACGGTCGGCCGCCTTCTGCAGTGTCATGTCCTCGTCCAAATGCTGCCGGACGTAGCTCATCACTTCGCGGATCGTCTTCGTCTGCTTGGAGACCGCCTCCAGTTCAAGGTGCGCCTTGACGGCCGGGAAAAGCTCGCCGGCGAGCCAACGCTCGAGCTCCGGCAGCGATCGCAGTTGATGCAGCTTCCGGTAAAAATCGATGCCCGTCGCCTGACGGATGTCGCAGCCCGTCTGCTGGAGCATGTAATCGAGCTCGCCCAGCATATAGGAGAACAGCCCCATCGCCGTCTCCGGCTTCATGTTGGTCTGGCGCAGCTCGGCGACGAGTAGGCTCAGCAGCTCCCGGGAATCGTCCATATTGCCGTTGAAGACGTGATGCACGATCCGCTTCTGCGTCTCGCCCGTTTCCCGGCTAAGCCGCATGAGCCCTTCATCCGCCTCGTCGGCCGCAATCGTCATATCTTCGCCCACGATGAACCGGTGGTTGAGCAGCGCGGCCGCTTCCTCGTACCCTTTGCCGATTTCGGTAAAAGCGCGGAGCGGACTGCCGATCGCGACGCTGATCGCGAACCGGAAATAGTTGCGTACGTGCCGCCTCGCCTCGTCCGCGCGCTGCCGCAGCAGCGCCTTCGCTTCAACTCCGTCGGAGTCCATCCCGACCAGCAGCACGACTTGTCCGGTTTTCGGCGTGAATACGGCGATGAACGGAACGCCGTGAAACGTTTCCTCCATCATTTTAAGCAGCGCATAATGGATGAGAGCACGATCCTTCTCCCTGTACGTCTGATGGAAAGCGGCGATATCGTCGGCTTCCGCCACGCATACGAATACGAAATCGCCCTTCAGCCTGATGCCCGCATGCTCGGCGGCGATCGCAAGCTCTCGCTCGGACATTTCGCCGCGGAGCAGCTGCTGGAATATGCCTTGCCGCAAGTAGGGGAACTGCTCGTTCAGCCGGTCGTTAAGCTGACGGTTCGCATCCGCGAGCTCCTCCACGTAATCGCCGAGCATGGCGAGCCCGTCGCCTCTGCTCCGCTCTTGACGCTGCCGCGGCATAAGCTTCTCGGTCAACCGCTGAATCGGAACATACATGCGGCTCGTGCCTAAAGCCGCAACGACTGCCCACAGCAGCGCCTGAACGGCAACGACGATCCATGTCGTCAGCTGGATGCGATGCGACTGGGCTGTCAGCGCCTTCATCGGGGTAATCGCGATATACGTCCAGTCGTTCGCGGGCGATTTTTCCGTCTGCACTTTATAGCTCTCGCCTTCGATCGTCACTTGTCCGGACCGCTCTCCGGAACTGCCGGCCTTGGCCGGACGGATGACCGTATCGAGCGGTTTGCCCATCTCGCTGCGGTTCGAGCTGATGACAATACGATTTTGTTCGTCCGCTACCATTACCCGCGTCCGGTAGCCGTTCTCCATTGATCCTACGAACTGCAAAATATGTTCGGGACTGACGTGCAGAACGAGCACCCCGTCGGTATAAGCCGACTGGATCGGTACGGGTCTGAACAGCAGCAGTTCGGGCTGATCGTCGAACGAATTGGCCGGAACGATGATCGCCTCGTTCTCCCGGGGCTTCATTTTGTCGAGAATGGTCAACAGCCTTTTCTCCGCGAGCTGCTGGGCGGAATATTCGTTCGAATAAGTGAAATTGTTGAACTTCTTGTAGACGATGGAGACATTGAACAGGACGGGCGACGTGCTGCGTATTCGCCGGATCGTCTCGTTCATTTCCAGCGAGGCCGACAAATTTTCGATTCCGGGACCTTCTCGCACCGATTTTTCTACGGAAAGGTTGGTGGCGATATAGATGGAGTTCGTGTGGATGCTTTTCGTAAACTGGTTAAGCTGTACCTGCATCTGATTCAGCATGTATTGGTGGTTTTGGTCGACCTCCCGCTGAATGCTGCGGGAGGCGAAGTACGAGGAAAGCAGTCCGACGGTCAGTACCGGGAAGATGCTCAAGACGAGCGAATATACAAGCAGCTTCCGCCGAAACGACAGCTTCGCAAACCGCCTGATCCGCCTGTTCTTCATGGCGCTTCATCCTCCCCCGTTCATGATGGAATGGCATCACAATATCAAAACGATAGTGGCCGACGGAGCAATGTCGGCTTCCGACCGTTTGCCTGTTGCCGGATCGACAACGGCTAGCCCGGAAATTCCGCTGCCGGCATTTTCCGTTATATAGATTCGGTCATTCATTACTGAAATAGTTAAATCGAAAGCGCCTCCTCCGGTAGGGAGCTCGAGAATGCAGCGGCTGGCGACATAGCCTGCGTACCCGGGCTCGAACGATCCGGAACGCGTCAATTCGCCGTACGACCAACGCTGTGTTCCTTCGAACAGCTGGATTGTCCGCCCCGCAGCGGCGTGGGTTGCCTGGAAGCCCGCACGTCTGCCGCTTAAGTTAGCCACAATGAGATAGCCGTCCGTCTCCGCGCATATGCATTCGTCTGCGTCTCCCGACAGCAGCCGTGTCCTGCTTGCAGCTTCGGCCGTTTGTTCGGCCGACGCATTGGGCAGCGTCAGCATCGCGAATACGGGAAGCTCTTCGGCACCGGCGAAATGTCTCGCGGCTCTGGCATTCAAAGTGAGCACGTCTTCGACGCCTTTCCATTTCGGATATTCGTGCTGGTTCAAGTAGGTGACGCCCTCGGACCCGAACAGTACATAACCGATCTCGCCGTTTATGTTGACGTATGGCAGCGGTCCGAACGAATCCAGTGCATTCGGCTGCTTCCCGTAAAATCCTTCATACGCGGCGGCCGCACCAGGGGCCGTCAGCGCCTTCGTTCCGTCGGCGTATCCTTGCAGGTCGGCATACCGTTCGTTGCGAATCCCGATCATCCCGGTTCGCAGCGATTTCACGGTACAAGGGGCGTTGACGCGGATTCGCTCGGCATAGAAGCTTCTCCCGTCTGGCAGCGAGACGAACCCGACCCGGTGCGCAAGCTTCGCCTCTTTGCCCCGCAGGATGAGAGCCGTCGCTCCGAAGCCGTCTTCCAGACGCGTAATGCGATGCTCCTCGCAATGAACACTCTTCGTCTCGTTGTAGACAATGCCGGGCGGCTCGTCTTCGAACTGCACATCGCCGGTATGGCTCGCATACATTGGCGTCACGCTCCACATCGATTTGGCCGGAAGCGTAATGGCCATCACATGGCTTCGCCAACTGAACGAGGAGAACGCCTGATCCGTTTTGTGGACGATCGTGCCCCCGTACGGATAATAATGGACGCCGTTCGTGCAACTGCTCCAATCGCCGTCCGCGGACGGCTCCGCTCCTTCGCCTCCGAACGAGTGGAGCAGGTAAGCGATCAGCAAGCTGTGCGCCGAGCCGAACTCCATATCTTTCGCGGTCTGGTAGCTTTCCGCGACGATGATGCATTCTTCCCCGTTCTCTTCGAGCAAGCAGCCTTTGCTGTTGCTGTTCTGCAGCCGCTCCACGAAGTTAAGCGCCTCGCGCTCCAATCTGGCGGCATCCCCGTCACCGTGAAGGACGCTCATATAGGCATGGCATTGCAGCGAAGCGTGCTGCAAATTGTACCACCAGTCCTGACCTTGCACCGGAATCGGAATTCCGTCTACTCCGCTCCAAGGCTTAATCGTCTTCTCATACATCGGCGTGTTGTTCCGAGTCAGTTCGGACGGGATGTCCCGGCCAGCCATCAGCTCGAGCAGCGCATAGAGACCGCGGAGCGAAATCCCCGCCATCATATAGGAAGGATGTACGAAAGCGTGATTCTCCGCCGTATAATCAGGATGAAACGTCACGGTGAATGCGCCGGGGATGCGACGGACACGATCGCTCGGCAAGGTGACGGAGTTGAGCGACCATCGCAAAGCCGCTTCCCTCCACTGCTCCCGGCGGGGATGATCGTTCATCAGCGCTGCGGCTGTACCGATACCGGCTGCGGTCCAGCCATTCTCCTCGCACTGGGTGTCGACATAGACGCCATTGCGCGGCTCTTCTCCGCTCCACCGGTCGGCGTAATATTCCAGCACGTTATGAACGAGCGCCTTCGTCTCTTCGTCCAGCTCGTCGGCGAGCAGCCAAGCCGCGCAGCCGAGCGCGTGCACGACCGTACCGGTTTGACTCGCCCGGAAGAAGCCGTCGCCGTGTCCACCCCACTTTTTCCCGCTACAATAAGGATTGCGGCTGACGACCCGCACGCACTCTTCGGGCCCCGTATCATGCGTAAAGCACAAGTAGCGGATGGCGCGTATAGCCTTGTCCTTGACCGATTGGCGGCTTTGTCCCGCGACGGTCTCGTCGAATGGTCCCATCGTACCGACCGCGGCGAACACGACTGCCGAGTAAGCGGTTTCAATACCGTACCAGTAGGCTCCGCCGAAAAAATGGCCGCAATTCGGACGTTCCGTCCATTCCGCAAATTGACTGTCCGCATAGCGTACCCATTTCAGCATGATCCGATACAACCTCTGGGTAAGCTCATTTTCGACCGCAGAGCCGGAGCGAAGCCGCGTCCACGCCGCCTGTGCACGGATGCCGTTACCATTCGCCGTCATCATCATCATCCCTCTTCTCCACGATACAACTTGTACTGTACTTGTATTATACCGTTTAAGAAGCGGGACGTACAGTTTCATTCCCCCGGACAAAAAAAGAAACGGTCAGACTTGATACAGTCTGACCATGAATATGGCTAGGGAGTCGTCTTTTCGCAGAGCGGTTTGCCTCTAGACGAGCCGGACGACGCCTTCTCCCCAAGTTTCGGAGCCGAACTGCAGCACGAACCGGTCTCCATCCGCTACCTGACCTACGCCTGCGGGAGTTCCGGTGAATATAGCGTCGCCAAGTCCAAGGCCGAAATGTTCCGCGCAAAAGTCGACGATCGTCTGCAAATTGAAAATCATATCGTTCGCGTTGCCCCGCTGCGCCTCCGAACCGTTTTTCAACAAGACGAATTCCTTGGAGCCGAGCGCTTCCGTTCCGCCAAACGGACGGAATGCCGTAATCGGGGCGGAATGGCGGAAGCCTTTGGCCGCAAGCCACGGGTACCCTTTCTTCTTCAGCTCGCTCTGTACGTCGCGAAGCGTGAAATCGATGCCGAGGGCGACGCCGTCCACCAGCTCGTCGACGCGAATTCCTTTCTCGTAAGGACGGCCGATCCGGATGACGATCTCCATCTCGTAATGCACCTCTCCGCGGCTGCCCGGCAGGCGAATCTCTCCGCCGTCCAAAGCGATAAGCGAATGGGTCGGCTTCGAGAACAGCATCGGCTGCTCGGGAACCGCATTGCCCAGCTCGGCCGCATGCAAGCCGTAGTTTCTACCTACGCAGTAAATGTTGCGGATATCGTTAAAACTGGTCATGGCACGTTCTCCCGTCGGTTTGGTTTAAATGGCGGTTCATTTCTTGTTCTGTATCCGTACAGTCCCGTCCTGGCCGACTTCCGCTTGGAACGAAATGCCGGTCAATCGGTCGAACAGCTTGGTGGCCGCGTCCCCCGTCATCGGCTCCGGATTGGCCAGCTTGGTCAACACCGGCACCGTCTTCAGCGCACATCCGCCTTCCTTCGAGCAAGTCGCCTGCAAAATAACACTTTCCCAAGTAAGCGGATTTTCATTCATCGTAAATATAAAATTGCCCAAGCTGTAAGCGATCCATTTTCCTTTGTAATTCTCGAACCCTTGCAGCACGTGAGGATGTCCGCCGACGATCAGGTCGGCTCCGGCATCGATGTATTGGCGGGCGAAATCTTTCTGATACTTCTCCGGCTGATCCTGCCTCTCGACGCCCCAATGCGCGACCACAATGACAAGGTCGGCCTGCTTCTTGGCGTTCTGGATCGCCTCCAGCGGCAGCTTCAAAGCGTATGTATCGGCTACGCCGGGGCGGTCTTTGCCGGCTTTCCAGTCCTGCGTCGGCACCACCTTGCTAAGACCCAGGAAGGCGATCTTGATCCCTTTCTTCTCGACGATGACCGGCTTGAACGCCTCGGCGACGTTGCGGCCCGCGCCGAACCAGCGGATGCCTGTCTTGTCGAGATGATCGAACGTATCGAGCAAGCCTGCCGTACCGTAATCGAGGATGTGGTTGTTGGCCAGGTTGACGAGATCGAAGCCCGCTTCCTTGAACGCCGGCAATGCTTTCGGATTGGAACGGTAGGCGTATTCCTTGACGGCGGCCGTCCCTCTCTCCGTGATCGGCGTCTCCAGATTGGCGATTGTCAAATCGGCCGATTCCAAGTACGAGCGGACTTGTCTGTAAGGGTAGTCGTAGCCGTTCGCTTTCAGTGCGACATCCACATTGTCCGCGAAAATGACGTCTCCCACGAACGCTAGCGAGACGCGATTCGGGTCGTCCGTTTCTTTGGAACCTTCCGGTACCGGCGCCGGAGGCGTGACGGAAGGGGTTTTGCCCGGATCATCCGTCTTACCGCCTCCGGCCGTCCCCGTGTCCCCGGCAGTCCCGGCATTTCCGGCCGTCCCCGCGTTCCCGTTCGCCGCACCCGCATTGGCGGTTCCTTGCTTCGGCGCATCCGTGCCGCTCGGATTGTCCGCCCCCGGTCCGCTCTTGCCGTCAGGCTCCCTATCCTTGCCGCCCGCCGTTTCCGTTCGGGTCCCGGAGCCGCTCTTGCCGCCGTCCGTCGGAGCTTGCCCTTGTCCGGCCTGCGGCTTCGGGTTCGGGTCGCTTGGGGCCGCATCTTTGCTGCCCGTACCGTTGTTATACGAAAGCCACAATATGAACGCCAACGCGAAAAATGCCACGATAAACGCCGAAGACACCCACCGTCGTTTATATTTCCGTTTCGAGAGGCTTCGCTTGCGCTGGTATTTTTCCTTACGCGATGAATGCTCCATTTAGACTCCTTTGCACAGTGGACTTTGAACCTATTATAGCAGAAAAAAGAAGCATCCGGCTCCTCTTTTGCAGAGGACGGATGCATCCTAAACGGATCGGCGATTCGCGCTTATACTCTATTTGCATCTTCCGGAACGGTTGTTTCGCGGACCGGGTGATGCATCGGATCGGCGCGGATGGCTCCGGTTGTCGCCGGGCTTTGCGGCTTTATTGAACTTGCCGGTTCTGGCGGTATCCGCCCGTTTTCCCGGTTTCGAGCTGTACCATTCATCGGATTTCGCCGCTCCTGTTCGTCTTGCCGGCTTGGCTGCAGCTTGGCGATTGCTCCGGGTTTCGTCAAATTCGACCTTCCCTTTCCTGCTGCCACGCCCCGCTGACGGTGTGGATTCGGAATCTTTGCCAAACCTGCCGGCCGGCTTAGACTGCTCACGCACGTTCGGCGAGCCGTCTCCGTGCCTCCGCTCCTTCGAACTTGCCGAAGTTCGGGAACTGCCGGTCCTTGTGTTCGCATGTTCAGCATCGGCATTTACATGACCCGGATTTCCCGGTTCACTTCGGCGGGCGCCGCCTTTGGAAGTCATACCGCTAATACTAGCGCGATCGGAAGCGCTTCTGCCCTGCCAACGCTTGCCGGCCCGTTCTTTGTCCGCGCCCGCTTTGGACGGCGTTCTCGCATCGGTGGATCGCCGCTCGTCGCTCGCGCGGCTTCCTTGCACCTGTTTCCGCTCCAGCACGGAGCCGATCGCGCGTTCGATCTCTTTCAGCTCTCCCGCATCCTTCGGGGCGGCCAACGTGATGGCGATTCCTTGCTGCCCCGCCCTGCCCGTACGGCCGATGCGGTGAATATAGCTTTCCGGGTCCTGCGGAATGTCGTAATTGTACACATGCGTCACGCCGTCGACATCCAGCCCCCGTGCGGCTACGTCGGTCGCCACCAGCAGCTGCACCCGGGCTTCGCGGAATCGTTTCATGACCGCTTCCCGCTTCGCCTGCGTCAAATCGCCGTGCAATTCGTCGACGTTAAGCCGTTCCGCCGCGAGCGATTCCGTCAGTTTTTTGGCGCGTATTTTCGTTCGGCAGAAAATGACGGCCAGAAACGGAGGGTTCTCGTGCAGCAGCTTGAGCAGCGTATCTTTCTTCTGCCGGTCCGTCGTCTCGACGACGTATTGGCGAATTTCGTCCAGCGTAATCCGCTTGCCTTGCACGCGAATATCTTCCGGACCTTTCATATACCGTTCGGACAATACGCGTACCGATTCGGGAAAAGTGGCCGAGAACAGCATCGTTTGACGGTCATCCGGCGTTTGCCGTATAATTTCCTCGACCTCCGGGAGAAAGCCCATGTGCAGCATCTGATCCGCTTCGTCCAGTACGAGCGCCGACAGCCGCGACAGATCGATCGTTCCGCGCCTTATATGATCGAGCAGCCGTCCGGGTGTCGCAATGACGATATCGGGCGAACCTCCCAGCCTGTGGGCTTGAGCGATCACATCTTGCCCGCCGTATACCGCCATCACGGTTGCGCCTGCCGCATCCGCCAGCTTACGGGCTTCCGAAGTGATCTGAATCGCCAGCTCCCGGGTCGGAGTAAGGATCAGCGCGCGGACAAATTCGTTACGCGGAGCGGACTTCTCCGTCAGCGGCAAAAGAAATGCCATCGTTTTGCCGGTGCCGGTCTGCGCTTGCACGATAACGTCGCGCCCCGCCAAGGCGAAAGGGATCGTTCGTTCCTGCACGGGGGTCGGCTCGGTCAAGCCCGCACGCTGCAAAACGCCGCACAGACTGGCACGGATGCCGAGAGACGAGAAAGTTGGGTTCAAAATTGTTACCTCTTTTCCGACGGCCGGATCGCGACCGCATCGATTTGGGAATAATTATAGGCGAAACGGCCGGCGGCGTCCAATCGGGTACAATAGCGCCGCTAACACTTGACAATTTTCGCGCAAACACTTATCTTAAAATTAAGATAAACAACGATTGTAAAGCTCCAGAAAGGAGACCTCCATCATGGAAAAACAGACTAACGACAGCCTGCAGCTGTTCGTCGTACTTTCCAGAGCGAGCCAATGGGTCAACGCGCACGCCGACCGGCATATTCGCCGAATCGGGCTGAACCGGACCGAATTTGGCGTACTCGAGCTCTTGTATCATAAAGGACGCCAGCCGCTGCAGCAAATCGGCGAGAAAATATTGATGACTAGCGGAAACATTACTTACGTAGTCGATAAATTGGTGCAAAAAGAGCTGGTAGTCCGCGTAGGCTGCCCGGAAGACCGGCGGGTATGGTACGCCGAAATTACCGATAAAGGGACGGCTTTTATAGAAGATACGTTTCCGGAGCATACTGCCGTTATCGAGGAGGCGGTTAAAGGACTGTCGCCGGAAGAGCGGCGAGCCGCCTACGAATTGCTGAAGAAGCTTGGCCGCAGCGCCGAGGAAAGCTTCAAGAAATAACATTTCCAGCCGAGGAGGACTTGCGATGAATATTGCCGTATATCCCGCAGCCGAACAAGGAGAGGGCGAATTTGACGGAGGAAGCATAACCGAGCGGAAGCCGATCGGCTTCCCGGGCGAAGGAGGCGCCGTGAAGCGGGTAGGCCCGCTCTTCTACTGGGCATGGGCATTCACCCGGGAAGAAGGCTACATTCCGCCTCACCCGCATCAGGGATTCGAGATCGTGACTTACGTGATCGAAGGAACAGCCGTTCACGGCGATTCGCTTGGAACGAACAGCACGATCGGACCGGGCGGCGCGCAGGTGATGCAGACCGGCTCCGGCGTCCATCACGAGGAGCGGTTCATCGGACCCGACATGGAAGGCTTTCAAATCTGGTTCGAGCCGGATCTGCGCCGATCGAGGCAGCAGCCGCCGACTTACCGTCAGTTCGAGCATGAGCAATTTCCCAGCGAGCAGCGCGACGGGGTAAGCGTCAAATACGTAATCGGCGGCCCTTCTCCTGTCGTTCTTACGACAGACGCATTGATGCTTGATTTGATCTTGTCCCCGGGCGCCGAGTACCGTCAGGAGCTTCCGGCCGGCCGATCGTGGGCCGTCTTGGCGATACGCGGCAGCGGAACGATTCGGCGCGCGGATCATTCGGCAGGGCCGGTACCGATCACTCACCAGGACTTTGCAGTCATCGATGCCGCTGCCGGCGAAGAGATCTTGCTGAGGGCTGCGGAAGACGAAGCTGTTCGACTCATCGTCATCGAAGTGCCGACGCAGGTAGACTATCCTTTGTACAACAAGCGGTAAGCCGACAATTGGATCGATAGAGGAAAAAAGCGACTCTATTCGGGCGAAAGCCCGGGGCAGAAACAAATAAAGGAAACTTTTGCATCTATTTCGCCTATTTCATGCACGTCGAATGGATTTTGCCAGGAAACGGCCTTAAAGGCCGTTTTTTTCCTTTATTCTTCTGAAGGCATAGAATCCGCCAAAATAAGGACAAAAATTTCCGCAATAAGTTCCAGCCTCAACATCCACTGACGGAAACTGTCAGGCTGAGCCGGTATAATATAGCTATCAAGCAATCCGAACGATAAGAAAGGAGAAATACTGCCATGGAAGCTAACCCAAAGCCGGATTCCACCGTCGAGCGAAGCGACAGTAGACCGGGGCCCGTCCTCGGCACCCGCGCGCTGAACCGTGCCTTGCTGGCGCGTCAGCTGCTGCTGCGCAGAGCTAGCATGTCCGCCTATGACGCGCTCGAACACCTTGCCGGCTTCCAGGCTCAGGCGCCGACCCCGCCCTATATCGGATTGTGGACTCGGCTCGAGAGCTTCCGCCACGAAGAGCTGTCCGACTTGATCGTTAACCGACAGGCGGTACGAATCGCGCTCATGCGCTCGACGATCCACCTCGTAACCGCCCGCGACTGTGTTGGCTTCCGGCCCGTCCTGCAGCCTCTACTTGAGCGAGCCCTGATCGGCTCCTATGGCAAGCGGCTCGCCGGTTTGGACATCGCGGCACTCGCGGCTGCCGGTCGAACGCTTGTCGAGGAACGGCCGCGCACCTTCAGCGAGCTCGGCAGGCTGCTGCAGGAGCAATGGCCGGACCGCGATCCATCCGCGCTCGCCAACGCGGTACGCAATTTCGTGCCGCTCGTCCAAATACCGCCCCGCGGCATATGGGGCTCCTCCGGTCAAGCCGCCCATACGTCGGCCGAAGCTTGGCTGGGAACTCCGCTCTCCTCCGACACCTTGCCGGACGAGATGATCTTGCGATATTTGGCGGCTTTCGGCCCTGCCACCGTCAAAGATATGCAGGTGTGGTCGGGATTGACCCGGCTGAGCGAGGCTGTAGACCGGCTCCGCCCGCAGCTGCGTACATTCATCGATCGGATCGGCAACGAGCTGTTCGATTTGCCTGATGCACCGCTGCCCGACCCGGACGCTCCTGTCCCGGTACGGTTTCTGTCCGAATTTGACAACATGCTGTTATCTCACGACGACCGCACCCGAATCATCGCCGACGAACATCGTCCGCTCGTATTTACCGAGAACGGAATCATCCGGGCAACTATCCTTGTCGATGGATTCGTTAACGGGTTATGGACAATCGAGCGTAAACGCAAAGCCGCCGACTTGATCATCCGCCCTTTCGGGCCGCTGTCCGAGGAAGCTTCCGATGCCTTGCTCGAGGAGGGCGCCAGGCTGCTCGAATTCGCCGCTGCCGATTCCGTTACCCGAGAAATCCGGATGGTATCGCCCGAATGACTTGCGTCGGACTGTCTTCGCTTCGCCGAGACAACCCCTCTTCCAGAACCGCGACCCGCTTGACATGCTCATAAACGTTGCAAATTGGAGCGGTTAGACGTCTATTGTGGTAAAATACCCCTAAATAGAGAAATGCTTCATACCAAAGGGGGGCTTGCCGATGAACCGATTTTTCGACGCCGACAGTCCGAACGTATTTACTGCTTATTCCCTGACCCATATGATCGCATTGGCCGTTTTTGTTGCCGCGGTAGTCCTGCTATACATAAGCCGTCATTGGCTTCGGCAAGGGAGAAGAAGCCGCTACGGCCGTTACGCCTTGGCGGCTTTGTTGATCGCCTCGGAAGTCAGTTTGAACGCTTGGTATGTAGCGGAGAACGTATATGACGTCAAGTACACGCTGCCGCTGGAGCTGTGCAGCCTCTCCCTGTATTTGTCCATAGCGATGTTATTCCTCAGAAGCCGGTTTGTTTTTCAAATCGTCTATTTCGCCGGGATCGGCGGGGCGATTCAGGCGCTGCTGACCCCCGTCCTATACTACGACTTCCCTCATTTTGTATATTTCGAATTTTTCGCCGCCCATATCGCGATCATTTTGTCGCCCCTTTATATGGTATGGATGGAAGGCTTCCGACCGACGCTGAAATCGATCTTCGTCACGCTCGGCTTCCTGAACGTCATGCTCGTTATCGTATTCTTCGTCAACACCGCTACAGGGGGCAACTACATGTTCGTGGCGAGCAAGCCCGAGACGGCTTCGCTGCTCGATTTCCTCGGGCCGTATCCTTGGTATTTGCTTTCGATGGAAGCCGTCGCCTTGGTGATCTTCCTGCTCTTGTATTGGCCGTTCGCCGCTCGGGCCTCCGCCACTAAACGGAAGAGCTCGGGTTAACAGGCTCGGAAGCAAGCTTTCCGCCGACTGCTGGCGGTTATCTGTTTTTCAAGGCGGCGACCCCTGACTCGCTTCCTCCTCTACCCTGCGCAGCATGATCGTGCCCATCGCCATATCGTTAATATCGATGTTCCTTGTAGCGTCGCTCGCTGGCGTTACTCCATTATATAAGCGGCGTACCGTCGTTCAGAATGCTCGCAAGGCGGACCAATTCGGACAAAATAAGATATGGACGGCTTGAGGCGACTCGCCTATAATTTAGTTGATAATAATTCTCATTATCATCAGGAGGGTCAAATCATGTTGAAAAGCATCAAGCTTTCTCTGGGGGCCGCAGCCGTCCTGCTTGTCGCCGTACTGGCGGGTTGTGGCGGAGCGGGCGAAAAAGAGGCTAATTCCGGGGCAGCTCCCGCATCGGGTACCCAAGCTCCCGGCGCCCAAGAGGAAACCCGCACGATCAAGCACGCCAAAGGAGAAACGAAGGTGCCGGCTTTGCCGCAGAAGATCGCGCTCATTAACGATAACGCCTACGAGGACAATATGCTTGCCATGGGCGTGAAGCCTTACGTGGGCTCCACCTTCGCCTGGTCGGACAAAAAGTTTTATCCGCATATCGCCGATGAGCTGCAAGGCGTCCGCGGGATGGACGGGCAAGCGCCCAACCTGGAGCAGCTGTCGGAATGGAAGCCGGATTTGATTATTATAAGCGGGCAGAACGAGAAGTTTTACGAGCAGCTGAGCAAAATCGCCCCGACGGTCAAAGTCGCGTTCAATGCGGATTGGCGCGTCACGCACATGCAGCTGGCCGAAATCGTAGGCAAGACGAAGGAAGCCGAGAAAAATTTGCAGGATTACGACAAGCTGCTGGCCGAAATCAAAAACGATGTCCAAAAAGCGATCGGCACGCAATCGGTAATGGTTACCGTCATCAACGAGAAAACGATCCGGATTCAAGGAAAAACAGGCCATGCTTTGAACGATTTGCTCTATAAAGATCTCGGCTTGACGCCGGCGGCGGGAATCTCGAACGAGAACCGCGCCGAAGTGTCGCTCGAAGGAATGAGTACGTTCAACCCCGACCATATTTTCATGCAGCGCAATCGGTTCAGCACGATCGAGCAGGTCGTGAAGAACATTCAAGACAATCCGGTATGGAAAAATATTAGCGCGGTCAACAATGGCAACGTTTACCAGGTAGACAACTGGCTCGCTATGAGCTGGGGACCGAAGGGGCGGGCGATGATTTTGGATCAGATCAAGAAAGATTTGAAGGCGAAATGACGCCGCAATCCCATAAAGGTCGCGACGCGGCGCTGTATATGCTCGCTTCCGTCCGCAGACGCAGGCGTGCCGGTCCTTACTCGATGCCGCACCGGCAAGTCGCGCTGCCGGCGCTCTGTTTCGTGAAACATGGGGAAGGCAAGCTGCTGCTGGACGGCATCGCATACCGGTTCGATCCGGGCAGCCTGTTCTATTTCATGCCCGGCATGGCCGTACAAGCGGAGCTGGATGCGCCCCAACTCGATTATTATATCGTCCTGCTGGACACGGTCTTCGTCTCGGGACGGAAGGGAGCCGAGCCGCCGGATGCCGCCTCTCTCCGACTGCCGCCGTTTCTGGTGCCCGGAAGACTGCTTACCCGCGAAAGCCGGCAGCTGCTGAAACGGTTCGAAAAGCTGCATGAGGAGAACCGTTCCTTGACGCAAACGCCGTCCGGCCGCTCCCTGCAGCACATCCGGCTTCAGGAGCTGTTGAACTTCATCGTGCAGGAAACCGCGGGACGGGAGCCGGTTAAGGAAACGGGCACCAATATCGAACGGACCGTCAAATATATGAAAGAACAATATCGGACGAAAATCAGTCTGAATACGCTCGCCGACATGGCCGGCTTCACCCCGAGCTCCTATTCGAGAGCTTTTGCCAAAACGGTCGGAATGTCGCCGATCGAGTTTTTGACGGGCCTTCGCGTCGCCGGGGCGAAGCAGCTTCTTTCGCGGCCGGATTGCCGGGTCAAGGACGTGTCGGCAGCCGTAGGCTTCGAGAGCGAATTTTATTTTAGCCGTATATTCAAGCAAACGGTCGGCGTCTCCCCATCCTTGTACATGAAGCGGGACCGGCTCCGCGTCGCCGTCGCCTCTTGCCTCGCTCTGGAGGATAACCTCCTATCCGTCGGCTTCGAGGCAGCGGCGGCGGTCAATTGCTTCCGGTATCCGGGCATGGACGACGAGGAGCACGGCCGGACTATGGCCGCTCATTTGGCGGCGCTTCGGCGGGCCTGTCCCGATCTGATCGTCGCTGACTGCTTCCATGCCGCATTCGAGGCGCAGCTGAAGCAAATCGCTCCCGTCGTCATGTTGAGAAACGATCCCGATTGGCGAGTGAACCATACCCGGATTGCCGAACTCGTCGGTCAGGAGGAAGAAGCGAAACGGACGATCGGCTCAATGGAGCAGCGTGAGCGTCAAGCGCGCCTCTTGCTCGGAAGCACCCTCGGTAAAGCGAGGATCGCCATTATGCAGGTCAACCATAAACTGGCCCGCCTGCAAGGGACGGCCCATCATCCGCTGAACGAGCTGTGCTACAACGGACTGGGCTTGCAGCCCGGAGGCAATATTCCCTCCAGTCATTTCCGGCAGGAGTTCACGCCCGAGTGGCTGCCCGCTCTTGAGGCCGATTATCTTTTCATCCACAAAAACCACATTCGCGCAGGGTGCGACCGCATTTTCCGGGTCATGCAAAGCACGGCTTCGTGGAATTCGATCCAGGCGGTGCGCGACGATAACGTCCATTTCATCCCGAACTGGTTCCGCATGAGCTGGACGCCCCCGGGCCGGCATCGGATCATAGACGAATTGCTTGCGCTTGCGAAGGCGGGCGAGTGAGCTACGGAAAATGAACTCAAGCGGGCCCCCGCCGATGACAGGGAGCCCGCTTGATTCGCGATGCGGCGCTATTCTCTTCTCACAACCCGGAACGCGCCGCCGTCGTCCAGAAACAGCCGGTTGGCCGGATCGTTTCTCAGCTTTACGTTCGCCATCTTCAGCTTCATTTCTTCCAGCTCGACAACGTCCCAGTCAGCCGGATCGCCGACTTCCCGGGCGGCCAGAAACGATTCCCGTTCACCGAGCGCGGCCGCTTCGTCGTCCCAATCCTTTACGCCGTAGTACGGAAGCTCGTAACGGTTGACGAGCCCGCAGGCGAACAATTCCGAGCTTGCTCGATGCTTCAATACAAATGGCATAAGGCACCCCAATACTTTACCCCAATACTTTACCCCAAAAAGTGACGTATTGCTTCATTGCTTAATCCGGGTACTTTTCGGGGACCCCGATTCTGAACCCCAAATTACAGATAAGGATTCTCGTGCTTCGCCTTCAGGCGGTTCCAGCGCCGCTCCACTTCCTGCTCGAAGGAGGCGAGCGCTTCGGCATTTTCCGGCTTCGTCATATGCTTCGTCTTGCCCATCGAGCCGAGCCATTCCGCGACGGACACCTTCTTGTTCTTCTCTTCCGGATTGTACGTAATGTTCGTAATGCCGTTCTCCACCTCGTAGAGCGGGAAAAAGTTGGAGCTGACGGCCGCATCGATAATATTCGTGCCTTCCTGATCTTCCGACAGCCAGTTGAGCGGACAGGTGATCAGGATTTTGCCGTAGACGAGCCCTTCGTTCTGCGCATACCATTGCGCCTTGGCCGCTTTCTTGACGAGATCCTGCGGATACGACTCGGAGCCGGTGAACACGTACGGAATGTTCGTCGCGGCCATGATTTGCGCCGTATCCTTATGGTGGAACAGCTTGCCGGCCTGCTTCTTGCCGACGTTGGACGTCGAGGTCCGGTGACCGATCGGCGTAGAGTAGGACAGCTGGGCTCCGGTATTCATATATCCTTCGTTGTCGTATTCGAGGATGATCATTTTATGATTGCGCAGTGCGGCTCCGATCGCCGGTCCCATGCCGATGTCCATCCCTCCGTCGCCCGTTATCATGACGAAGGTGAAGTCGTCCGGCAAGTTCAAGTAGTCGAGCTCGCCCCGGCGCTTGCGCTCCCAGAACATCTCGACGACGCCGGATAAAGTGGCCGCCCCGTTCTGGAACAAATTATGAATATAAGTCGCTTTATGCGCGGAATACGGATAGCCCGTCGTGACGACCATCGCGCAGCCGGTATGGAACAGCGCGACGATGTCGCCCTCGATGCCCTTGAAAAACAGCTCCAGCCCGGAGAAAATGCCGCAGCCCGGACATGCCCCGTGACCCGGCGCGATCCGCTTCGGCTTCTTCGTAAGCGATCGGAGCGGCGGAATGCGCACGTTCAGCTTGCCCGTCGCGGCGTCAGGCGTTACCGTGATCAGGCCGGTTTTCAGGTCCTCGTACTTCATCGGGTTCAACACCCGCTTCGGCGCTTTGGCCGGATCGCCCGGCGTGTGGCCGTAGTAGTCGAAAGGCTTCTCAACGTATCCTTTCTCGGCCGCATCGATCGCGAATTTGAACAAGTTATGCCCGTCCTCGGCATAAAAATCTTTGCCGCCCAAGCCGTAAATACGGCTGATGACGAGCGTATCGCTGTTGCCTTGGGTGAACAGCGCGGCCTTGATCTCGTTCACCATGTTGCCGCCGTGTCCGCCGTAAGAGTCGGCGCGGTCTCCTACCGTTACCGCCTTCACGCCTCTGAGCGCTTCGGCGATTTGCTTCTGCGGGAAAGGCCGGATCATGTTCGGCGCGATCGAACCGGCTTTGATGCCTTGGGCGCGCAGCTGGTCGACCACGTCCTTGATGATTTCCGAAGCGGAGTTCATCAGGAATACGGCGACTTCGGCATCTTCCATCCGGTACAAGTCCAGTATCGGATAGTCGCGGCCGGTCAGCTCCGCATATTCTTTGCGGATACGGTCGTACACGTGCTCCGCATTGTACATCGCCATCGACTGCTGGTAACAGTTGTTGATATAATCCGGCTCGTTCATGTACGGGCCGACAGTAATCGGATTGTTCCGGTCGAGCACGTCCGGGTATCCTCTCGCCGGGAGCGCGCCGATAAATTGATGCACGTCGTCGCGGTTCGCGAACGTCATGACGCGGCGCTTCTGGTGTGACGTGAAATAACCGTCCGACGCGACAAGCACCGGCAGCCGCACTTCGGCGTCCTCGGCCAGCTTGAGCGCGATAATGTTCATGTCGTAAACGGCCTGGGGGTCCCGGCACATCAGAATCGGCCAGCCGGTGTTAAGCGCATAGTACAGGTCCGAATGGTCTCCGTGAATGTCCAGCGGTCCGGAGACGGAACGGCAGACGAGATTCATGACCATGGGGAAGCGAGTACCCGATTGAACCGGCATTTGCTCGATCATGTACAAATACCCGTTTGCGCTCGTTGCGTTGAACACGCGCCCGCCGGCCGCGGATGCGCCGTAGCATACTCCCGCCGAGCCGTGCTCGCCGTCGGCCGGAATCAGCACGACGTCGTGCTGGCCGTTCGCTTTCATCAGATCGAGAAACTGAGCGACTTCCGTCGACGGGGAAATGGGGAAATAGCCCATAATGTGATAGTTGATTTGGTGAGCCGCATAAGCGGCCATTTCGTTGCCGGATTCATATACGACGCGCTGCTCGACTTTGCCCGTTTGCTGCTCTTCGCGCTTGATGTCAATTGCCATGTACTCTTGTCACCCTTTCGATTGGTTATAGGAACTTTAACGGAATAACGTTTCTGCTCGCTGAAGAGCAGGACTTGCCGATCCGCAAGCCCCGGTCGCAAGTCAGGGCGGTAATTCCGTTAAAGTTTCTTAGGGGAAAAGCTACACGATCGCCCGGTCGAACCGGTGCGGCACCCGATGCTTCTCGGCGTAATCGTCGTCGTCGCGCGATTTGGACAGCGCTTCGGTCGGACAAGCTACGACGCATTTCAGGCAGCCTTTGCAGTACTGGTAATCGATGCCCTGGAGGAACATTTGCGGACGGCCTTTCTTGTCGGGCAATTCGTCCCAGACGAAGCAGAAGTCCGGACATACGTTGTCGCACGCGGCGCAATGGATGCATTTCTCGTCGTCGAATTGGGGCATCATACCCGCGCGGGATATGCTCAAATCTTTCAATATGCTGTTGCCCGGATTCGTAATAACGCCGCCGAGCGGCTGCGTCTCGTATCCGAGAACCGGGGTGTCCTGACGGACGAATGCCGGCATCGTCTCGCCTTCCGGCAGCTCGAACGTCTCGAATCTGACCTCGTTGTAACCCCTTTCAAACGTCCGGATTGCCGGCTGTACCGCTTGGGGGTATTTCTTCTCTAACGATTTGCGGATGACGCCCTTCATAAATTCCGCATCCAAAAAGTCGCACAACCGGAACAACGCGCCGAGCATCGCCATGTTAACCCGGTTTTTCTCTTCGAGGGCGATTCCGATGGCGTCGACGACCGCGATCGTCCCGCCTTTGAGCTTCATCTTCTCTTTCAGCTCGGCGGTCGACCGGGTGGAGTTGACCAGCACGAGGCTGTCCTCGTAAATGCCGCTGATTACGTTGACCGTCTTCGACAGCGACTCGTGGAAGATGCCGACCACGTGAGGCCGTTCGACCGGCGACGTATCGCGGATGTTCGTATCCGGACCGCAAAAGCGGATGTGCGCTTTTACCGGAGAGCCCTTCTTCTCCGAACCGTAAGAGGAAAAGCTGACTCCGTTCAGTTCGGCCCCCATGACGCCCGCTTCCGCCAGCATTTTGCCGGCGAGATTGGCGCCGAGGCCGCCGATCGATTCGAGGCGAATCTCGAAAAACCCGAGCTCGTTCATTTTCGGTAAGGATACCATAGACGTTGCTCCTTTCGGGATTAGGAGCCGCTGCGTATTTTTATGCACGAGTAGAGACGCTTGATCCTTGCCCGGGAAGAGCAAGTTGCGGCGGTACCGGATACGTAAAGGCGTAGCAGCTCCCGAGTTGCGGCGATTGGCGAAGTACGACTGCATTTGCTCGATGTGCGCCAAGTGCGAATAGTGTGACTATTCGGTCTCTCTTATTCATTTTACCAGCAATTGCGCCGTCAGCAATCTTTTTTTCGGAATTTTCACGCAAACGACTAATATCAATTTATAATGGGGTTATTGAACCGGCATGCTTCCCTACTATGCATACGTGCGGTTTCGCCGAAACGTGAATCGAAATGGCCGTGGGACGCCCGCGAGAAAGAGGTATTTTGCCCGTGTCTTACCTCCCTGAATACATTGAGCATTATCCGAATATGAATACGGCCTTCCCTCTCCATATCTCCATCAACCGGCTGAAAAGCGGGTACAGGGCCCACCGGCACGACTATTTGGAAATATCGTACGTCATCGAAGGAGAAGGCTCCGAGACGATCAACGGCGTCGAGCATTCGATGAAGCCGGGGACGCTGTCGTTCATACAGCCGTACCAGATTCACGAGCTGCATACGAGCCCGGGCTGCACATTGTCGCTGTACAACTTCCGGTTCAGCCACGGGCTGTTCGCGGAGCTTGAGAGCAAGGCCGAGCTGCAAAAGCTGCTGGTGCATACCGATCCTTCCCTCGCCTCCTATCATTGCTTCGAGGGCGAGCCGGAGACCGCAATGAGACGGTCGTTCGATGCGCTGTACGAAGAATACCGGGGCGGAGAGAGCTGGAAACGGCTGAAAATAAAGGTGATGCTGATCGACATCCTGATCGTTTTCGACCGTCACCGGAAACGGGCTATAGCGGAACATGCCCAGACGGATGAAGCTGCCGCGGGCAAAGGCATGTATTTGGACATTATCCGGTTCATCCAGCATCATTTCAAGGACGACCTAACGCTGAACGCCGTCGCCGGCCATTTCCGCATCAGTCCCGCCTACTTGAGCGCACTGTTCAGGAAAAAAGCGGGGCGGACGTTTCTTCAGCACGTGCACGACGTGCGGCTCCGCCATGCTTGCGGCCTGCTGTCGTCGACCGATATGAAAATATCCGATATCGCCATGGAGGCCGGATACGGCTCCTATAATACGTTCTCGCGCATTTTCCGCGAACAAAAAGGGACGACTCCGAACGATTACCGGAAGCTGTCAGGAGAGCCGGATATGCCCCCGAAGCTGTCGTAAATCGTCTGAAGTCGTAACTAGTCCCCCAAAAGTGGAGCCGGCCTTCGTTGCTTATTCCAAGTACTTTTGGGGGAGCCCCCTACTGGACCCCCAAAGTGGAGCCGGCCTTCGTTGCTTATCGTCAGCTGCCGATCCCGGCCTCCGCGAACAAGCGGCTATATTGCGCGGCCGTCCTGCGAACGAGCTCTTCCGCAGGCTCCTGCTGCGGCTGCTGGGTGAGCACCTCCTGCGCGAGGACGCCTTTGTAGCCCGTTTGCTTCAAAGCTTTCAGGAAGCCGACCAGGTCGATGACCCCTTCGCCGGTAATCAGCCTTCCGTTGTCCAAAGCTTCTGAAACCGGGACGTCCGGGGCGTCGTTCAGATGTACGTGGACGATTTGGTCCGGACGCAGCCGTGCGATGTCATCGGTGCCGAGACCGTTCGTATACCAATGGTACGAGTCAAGCAGCAGGCCGACGTTCGGCTCGCCGATCGCCTCGATCATGTCCAGCGTATCGGCCATCGTCCAGATGAACGGGTTTTTCCAGCGCGTCCGCAAATGGTGCGGGCCGACGAATTCAAGCCCGAGACGAATACCGTAGGCACCCAGCATTTGAGCGCACAAGCGCAGCCGCCGAATCGCCGAGGCCATGAACGCGGCGGCCGGCTCGTCGGTCGAAGGCAGAATATAGGTCGTGCAAGAGGTACAACCCAACTGCCGCGCCAATGCCGCATTTTTCAGCAAGGCGGGAAGTCCTGTCCGGAACTCGTCGTCCGTTGTCCGCCATTGAACCGGCAGACCTATCGAACCTACTGCGACGTTATGCGAGCGGAGCAAGTCCGCAGCCCCTTCGACGCCGCGCCCTTCGGCAAGCCCCCCCACATCGATATCCACCGCTTGAAACCCGTGTCGCGACGCCAAAGCGATAAACTGTTCGACATCGCCGACGTTCCCGAGCCCCGCTCGAGTCAATCCTTTAAGCATGGTTCGCCCTCTCCTTTCGGATATTCGCTTTTTTAGGTCCTTTACCGCAGACCGTCCCAGTCCAGCTTCACTTCGCTGCCCGTGCGCGACGATTCGTAGATCGCGTCGATGATCAAGTTGTTCGTCAAGCCGGTCATCGCCGACGTCAGCGGCTGTTCGCCTTTCTCCACGCAATCGAGGAAATGGCGGCTCAGCCGGATGCGCGCCCCTTCGTCATTGCCCGGCGTCTTCAGCTCGACTTCCATCGCGCGGTCGAACGACTCGGACAAAAATTTGCCCTCTCCCCCGCGCAGCGAAGCTCCTCCCTCGGAGCCCATCAGATGGACGAACGGCTTGCTGTCCGTATCCATATGGACCGCCCAGCTCACTTCGAGCGTCAGCGTGCTTCCATCCTCCATCCGGACGAGTGCGGTGCTGAAATCTTCCACGTCCCACACGCCGTTCCAATCCGGAGTCCCCCAGCTGCCGATGCCTTTCTTCTTCGGTCCGAACTCGGCATAGACGGCTCCCGATACGGAGACGGGCTTCGGATCACCCATCAGATGCAGCGCCAAATCGAGCATATGTACGCCGATGTCGATCAACGGACCGCCGCCGGACATATCTTTGCGCGTAAACCACGTGCCCCAGCCCGGTATGCCCTTGCGGCGGTACCAGCCGGTTTTGGCCGAATAAATCCGGCCGAGCTCGCCCTGCTCCACCTGCTTCTTCACTTGCAAGGGCAGCCAATCCCATCTCATCTGGTGCGATACCATCAGCACGTTGCCGGTTGCGCGCTGCGCCCGGACGATCCGTTTCGCATGCTCGGCGTCGAGTCCCATCGGCTTCTCGAGCAGCACGTGCTTGCCCGATTGGAGCGCGCCAACCGCCAAATCCGCATGGAACCGGTTAGGTACTCCTATAATGACCGCATCGATATCGCTGCGGGCGATCAGCTGCTCCGGGCTCTCCTCTACGCTCGGAATGCCGAACTGCTTGGCCCGCGACTCCGCCAGAGGCTTGTATTTGTCCGATATGGCGACGATCTCGCACCGTTCCGCCAATTTGCTGAATTCTGCGGCATGAACCGCGCCGATGTTGCCTGCTCCGATAATGCCGATTTTCGTTTTCCGACTCATTGTCGTTCCCCTCTCATTATGACAGTTGTTGTCCATCCTACGTTTTATCATATCGCCTGCTCCGAACTTATGCGTTTCATTTTTTACGATGAATATCCCATCTTTTAATAAGCCCGCCTTTAAAAATACGACATAGTTGCCGCACTATGCCAAAAAGCCGGACAGCAATCGTCCGGCGGCACAAGTTGCAGCTATTTGGGCGGAGAAGAGGGGGCCTTCCCGTCGAGTTTACCCTGGTACCCACCACATAAGGTACATTTGAACACTAATTCACACTCGAAAGACTATTTAGTCTGAAATAAGGTACAAATGAGCACTATCCCCAGCCGATCAGCCTCATCAAGCCCTGTTTACTCCGCTCCCCCGCCACTTAAGGTACATTTGAACACTATCTGGCACTCGAAAGGTCATTTCGTCTGAAATAAGGTACATATGAACGCTATCCCCAGCCGAGCAGCCTCATCATGCCCTGTTTGCTCCGCTCCCCCGCCACTTAAGGTACATTTGAACACTATCTCGCACTCGAAAGGTCATTTCGGCTGAAATAAGGTACATATGAACGCTATCGCCCGCCGAGCAGCCTCATCATGCCCAGTTTATTCTGTCCCCCGCCACATAAGGTACATTTGAACACTATTTCGCACTCGAAAGACTATTTCGTCTGAAATAAGGTACATATGAACGCTATCGCCCGCCGAGCATCAAGCCCTGTTTACTCCCTACCCCGCCACATAAGGTACATTTGAACACTAATTCGCACTCGAAAGATCATTCGTCTCCAATAAAGTACTAATGAGCACTACGCCCGCCTCAAGCTCCGCCGGCTCGATCGGACAACGCCTCCTGCACTCGGTCAAGCTGTTCCGGCTCGAGGACGATTTTACCCGCCGCGGCGTTCGACTCGAGCTGCTTGACCGTCGTCGAGGAAGGAATGAGCGGCCCCATGCCGGGCAGCGTCAGCATATAGGCCATGACGAGCTGGCTGACCTCCAGCCCCCACTCGCGGCCGAGCGCCGCCAACCGCCCCAGCTTGCGCTCGGTCTCCACGTCGATCCGCCAATCCCCCTCGTCATAACGCCGATCTCCGGGCCCCACTTTGGCCGCATCCAAGTACCGGTCCGTCAGCAGCCCGCGCGCGAGCGGACTCCACGGAACGAACGAGATTCCGTTCGCTGTGGCGTAGCCGAGCACCCCTTCCTTGTCGGACTGCTCTCCGTTCAGAACGTCGAACTGGTTCTGCACGGCGGCGATCCTGCACCGCACGGAAGCCGAAGCGGACGTCTGCCTGTACAGCTCGAGCATCCCGATCGTGAAGTTCGACACGGCAAAATAACGGACTTTCCCCGACGATACCAAATCCTCCACGGCCGCCAAGCTTTCCTCCGCAGGCGTGTCCGGATCGAAAGCGTGGAAGTACAGCACGTCGATCCAATCCGTTTGAAGCCGTGCCAAGCTCGCCTCGACCGAATCGACAATGTTGGAGCGGGACAACCCGCTATGATTCGGCGTCGTGCCATCCATCCCGCCGAACAGCTTCGTCGCCACTACGATGTCCCGCCGGTTCGCCGGATGGGCGCGCAGCCATCTGCCGATAACCCTCTCCGAATTGCCCGAGCCGAAATTGTACCGGTTCGCCGTATCCCAGAACGTGACTCCGAGCTCCAATGCCCGGTCGAACAGCGCAAACGCTTCCGACTCTCCGACGCGCGACCCGTCTCCCGTCTCGGGGAACCCGATTTTCCAGGTGCCGAGACCGATATTCGATACCCGAAGTCCCGTAGAGCCAAGCCTCCGATAAGGCATTCCATTGAATTCGGTCGTGCGGAACGGTACGTTGTACATCGCCGGATTAGGCGTAAGTGCATCCATTTCCATATCCTCCTCGCACTCGAAGTTGTATTGTACCTGTATACTTTCCTCATCCGATCATACCACAGTCCGGTAAGGATGCGGTAGCAAGAAAGATGCCGAACTCGGACTGGAGTCGGGCGGCGCGTTTCCGTGCGGTTCATCCCGAATGTGGCATGTATATAGCAAAAAGGAGGGGAAATCCCCTCCGGATAGTACAAACTAGTTGCTTTCGACCCGGTTGCGCCCCGCCCGTTTCGCCTTGTACAGCGCCTCGTCGGCCAACCGGAACAAAACCTCGGAATCGACCGCCGAGTCCGGATAGGCGGCCAATCCGACGGATACCGTGACCGGTCTGCCGATCGGACTTGCGGACTGCTCCAGGCAGAGGCGGATCGTTTCCGCGTAGCCGGCCGCTTCTTTACGCGTCGTGCCCGGCATAAGCACGACATATTCTTCCCCCCCGAACCGGCAGCAGACGTGCTCCCTTCTCGTATTCGCCCGGACCGTTTGCGCCACGGCCCTGAGTACCTCGTCACCCGCGTCGTGCCCGTATGTATCGTTCACTTGTTTGAAATGGTCCAAGTCCAGAATCAGCAAACAAAACGGCACTTTCTCCGCCATCCATACTTGGATGTAATGATCCATAACCCTGCGGTTGAACAAACCGGTCAACGGATCCGTATGGGCTTCAAGCAGCAAATTATCATATTCGTGGCGGACATGATTGACCGCGATCGCCATAGCCCCGTACAGCTTGTTCGCTTCATAATTCCAGTCGTGAATGCGCGGGAACGGCTCGTCCGCCGCGGTCCGGTACGACAGCCGGGACGCGAAGCGGGCCAGCTTGACAAGCGGTTCCGACACTTTGCCGATCAAATAATAAATGATGATAATGACGACAAGCATGACCGGAATCGTATACAGAGCGATGCCAAGCACCTGCTTCTTGGAATCGGACAGCACCGCATTCGTTGGCGTCTGCGAAACGACTCCCCAATTTAGCCCTTTGAGCGCCGTATAGCTCGCCAGCATATCGATTCCGCGCGTATTGACGAGCCGCTGTGCTCCGGATTTGCCGGCCATCAAATCTTGCACGGCGACATTCTCCGACCCGTTCTCGCCGATACGGCTGCGATCCGGGTGGTACAAAATGTAACCGGAAGAGCTGACGACAAATACGTAAGACCCGCTGCCTCCGCTCGGGACGCCCGTGATCATTTTGCTGAGCAGATTTTGTTCTTGCAGCCGTATCGATGCGCCCAGAAATCCGCGGTACGTTCCGTTCTCGTCGAACAACGGTTCGCTGACCAGCACGATCAGCCTGTTGCCCACGCTCATATACGGCTCGGACACGAGGGGGCGTTTTTCCCGGAGCGCCTGGGCGACCCCGACGCTTTCCACCTTCTGCCCCGTCATTTCGGTAATGCCGGCGGACGAATGCAGGAGGATGCCGTTCTCATTTACCATGGAGACCGAATTGAAATCGGGATGATTCAGCAAAAACAAATTCAACATTTCGGACACGTCCGTCTGGCCTTGCTTGCGCATCAAATAGCGGGCGGTTTCGGACAAGCTTGTCTTCATGGTGAAAAACAATCCGTCTACCGAATCGGCGATCCGGTCGGAGTTGATTTTATTCATTTCCAGCGTAATTCGGGTAAGCGATTTCTTCTCGTTCCGGTAAGCAATGAACATACTAGCGGCAAGCGTAGTCAATCCGGACAAAATGACGAGAACGCTGACCATCAGCTGCAGGGTGAACCCTTTTTTTCGATCCATGGCGAATCCCTCTTCGAAATAAAAGATGATGTAGCATATTCGACAGTATTCGACCAACCTCCTTCAAAGCTTATGATGAAATTTACTTAAACCTGTTCGCCCCGCCAAACGATGGAATCCGGCCAGACAGACGGAAAAAACGGTTTTAGGGATTCGTTCTCTAGCCGGCGTCTTCGCCCTTTTGCTACGATTATTGCCGTTCGTCCCTGCGGAATGCTGCCGCATACGGCAAAACCGCTATAAGGAGGCCGGTTATGTTATTCGGCGTACTCGCCCGAAAAGCTTATGCCCGGAATTTGCAGTATCGTTTGTCGCACGCCCTCAACACGGCCGCCAGCGCCGTCTTCGGTTACGTGTTCGTCTCGGTATGGGCGAGCATCGGAGCCGAAAGCCCTCTCGGCGAATACGGCACGGACGGGATGATCACGTACATCGCGTTCAATCAGGCTTGCTTCAGTGTGACGCTGTTCGTCACGAACGGCTTGGGACTCGACCGGCAAGTCCGAACCGGCCAAATAGCGCTCGATCTGATGCGCCCCGTTCCTCTGTTCGCCCAATTGTTGTACCGCGAATGCGGACAGCTCGTTTATCAGCTCTTGTACAAAGCGGTTCCGCTCTTCGCGCTTTACGCCTTGACGCTGCCTCTCGTCATTCCGCCGCACCCCGGAGCTTGGGTGGTTACATCCGCCGCCGTTATTCTCGCCGCATACATCAACATCTGCATCAACTATTTGATCGGGGCATTGGCGTTATGGTCAACCGAATCGAGATGGCTGTATTGGATCAACCTTTCGGCTTCGGCGATAATGGCCGGCGGAATGATCCCGCTCGAATGGCTTCCGGAGTGGCTGCAGCGGATCAGCGCGGTTACTCCGTATCCGTATATGCAATATATGCCCGCCCGGCTGTTTCTGCAAATGGAGAACGGCCTGGTGCTGCTGCCATCGCTTGCATGGTGTGCGGCGCTGACGCTCGTATGCGTCGGAATGACCGGACTGCTGCGTCGCAAGGTGGAGGTGCAGGGCGGATGAGCGCTTTGAAGCTGTACGCTTTGCTGATTCGGGCGAGCATTCGCAGCCGGATGCAGTACAAGTTCAACTTTGTTCTATCTTCCTTTTTCGCTTGCTTGATGTACGCGCTCGAATTTTCCGTAATCGCTCTCATATTATCCAAGTTCGGTGCCCTGAAAGGATGGACGCTGCCCGAAGCGGCCTACTTGTACGGCGTCATCATCCTCTCGCATACGATATACCGCATATTCGCCTCAGACGTTCACCGGTTGGAAAACTATTTCGTCAGCGGCGATCTGGATCAGCTGCTCATCCGTCCGGTCCCGGTCCTGCTCGCGCTCATGTCGCAAAACTTCAGCCTTCAGGCCGGTCAGTTCGTCCAAAGCGCCGCCGTACTCGTCATCTCCATCGCAACGCTGCTCTCAAGCGGTCAAGTCGGCTGGACCGTCATTCCGCAGACGGCTTGCGCCGTACTCTTCGGAGCGGTCATTTTGTTCTCGATCGGCCTATGTACGGCAACGGTCGGATTTTGGACGACGCGCATCAACGAGCTGCAAAACTTCACGGAGGACGCTTCGCGCAATGCCGCCCTTTACCCGCTGGACATTTTTCCGGCCTGGCTCAAAACGATTCTGCTCACCGTCATTCCGGTCGGATTCGTCAACTATATACCGGCGCTCTACATCATCCGGCATGAAACGGGTCCTTGGCTGCTAGCCGCTACGGCCGCTTTCGCGATGTTGTTCCTATGGGCGAGTCTGCTGTTTTGGCGTTACGGAGTGTCCAAGTATCAAAGTACGGGAAGCTGACTGCGCTCGAAACGGTCTCAATTCGAAAGGAGCATAGGCATGATCGAGGTTAAGGATATCCGCAAAACGTTTCGCATTCCCGTGGCGAAAACCGGCCGATTCTCGGCCGTACGCACCCTGCTCAGCCGCGAGCACATATGGAAGGAGGCGGTTAAAGGCGTCAGCTTCAACATTGAAGCCGGCGACTTCGTCGGTTACATCGGACCGAACGGAGCGGGAAAATCGACGACGATCAAAATGCTGACCGGCATTCTTCATCCGACGGCGGGGGAGGTGCGGATACACGGCTGCAGTCCCCAGAAGCATCGGCGGCAGGTCGCCAGGCGCCTTGGCGTCGTGTTCGGACAACGCAGCCAGCTATGGTGGGATTTGCCGGTCAAAGACTCCTACGACATACTAGCCGCCATGTATAGGGTGGAGGATGGGCGGAAACGCGCCCGGCTCGCGCAGCTTGGCGATCTTCTGCAGCTGGACGAGTTTTTCGATACGCCGGTTCGGAAGCTGTCGCTCGGCCAGCGGATGCGGGCCGACTTGGCGGCGGCGCTGCTGCACGATCCGGACATTTTGTTTCTGGACGAGCCGACGATCGGGCTGGACGTTATCGCCAAAAAAAAGATACGCGATTTTCTGCGGACGATCAATCGGGAACTCGGCAAAACGATTCTGCTCACTACTCACGACATGGACGATATCGAGCAGTTGTGCCAGCGGGTCATCGTCATCAACCGGGGAGAGCTCGGCTTCGACGGAACGATTGACGAGCTGCGCGGTCGGATCGGTCTGCCGACCGTCATGAAAGTGTCTTTCCTCGGCAAGCCGGACATCCCGCCTTCGTGGCACGCGCCGTTTACTCTACGGGACAATCGGGACGGCCTCTTGACCCTGGAGTGCAACCGCAATGAGGTGACCGCGATGGATGTACTGCGGGAAATCAGCCTTTGGGGCGAAGTGGCGGACGTACATATGGAAGAGCCGGAGTTCGAGGACGTCGTGCACCGGATTTATTGATCTTTCGCTCGCGGCCATGCGCGAAATATCTCTTATTTCGCGCATCAGCCCCATACCCTGACATATAAGAGCTCCAAACAAATCCCCCAGAAGTAAAGTTCTGCTTCGTAGCTTATTCCTATTACTTCTGGGGGAGCCCCGTTATCTCCAAAAATTAGCTTCGCATAATTTCCTATACAAAAACAAAACCGCCCAAGCTCCCTGCCTCGGTGCTTGGACGGTGCGATCAGACGTACGCCGTCTGTTCTAGAAACAGATTATGCCATTTTCATCCGCTCGGTTCATGCCCGCGCGCGTTCCTTCAGCTTGCGCAAACGGTGCATGACGCCGCTCTCGCCTTTACCGAAGAAATCGTGCAAAACCAAATATTCCGCATACAGCTCTTCGTAAATCCGGACATGCTCCGGATTGGGCTTGTATGTCTTCTTCACGGGCGGCGCCATCCGGGCCGCCGCTTCCGCAAGCGAGTCGTAGCCTCCTCCGGCCGTTCCCGCCGCCACGGCTCCCATCATCGCAGAGCCTAGCGCGGTTGACTGCTCCGCGGCCGGGATGTCGATCGGCTTGCCGGTCACGTCGGCATAGATCTGCATCAGCAGCGAGTTTTTCTGCGGAATGCCGCCGTTGGCCGCCAATACGTCGACCGGAATGCCGCTCTTCTCGAACGCCTCGATCACCCGCTTCGTGCCGAAAGCGGTCGCTTCCAGCAGCGCCCGGTATATCTCCTCCGGCTTCGTGTGCAGCTTCAGCCCTACGATGAGGCCGCTCAAGCTCTCGTCGGCGAGGACGGACCGGTTGCCGTTCCACCAGTCGAGCGCGACCAGACCGCTCTCTCCCGGCGCCAAAGCTTCGGCGGCGCGGCCAAGCCAGTCGAACACGGACACGCCCTCCTGAGCGGCGGCGTCACGGACGTACGCGGGGACCGCTTGCTCAACGAACCAGGCGAACAAATCGCCGACCGCAGGCTGTCCCGCCTCATACCCGAAATAGCCTGGCACGATCCCGTCTTCGACAACCCCTCGTATGCCTTCCACCGGCTGCTCCGTATCGGCGATCAGCATATGGCACAGCGACGTTCCCATCGCCAGCACCATCGTTCCCGGCGCAACGACTCCGACACCCGGCACGGCCGCATGCGCATCGATGATGGCCGCTGCCACCGGAGTGCCCGGCGCAAGCCCGGTAAGGCGCGCCATCTCCGGCGTCAGCTCGCCCGCTTTCGTCCCGGACGCGATCACTTCGCCGCGCAGCTTCGTCTCGGCGAGACGCTCGAGCCGCGGATCGGCGGCCTTTAAATAGTCGGCGCTCGGCAGCCCTTCCGTCTTGTGCCACGTCCCTTTGTATCCGGCGGCGCAGCTGTTCCGCTTGAGCGTCCCGGTCATCTCCGAGACGAGCCAGTCGGCCGCTTCCACGAACCGGTCGGCCGCCGCATAGAGTTCGGGGTCCTCGCGAAGCGTCTGGGCCACCTTCGGCAGCATCCATTCGGACGATAAACTGCCCCCGTAGCGGCCGAGAAACGTTTCACCGCGCGCCTCGGCGAGCTCGTTCAGCCTGTCGGCGTCCTCCTGGGCGGCATGATGCTTCCACAGCTTCACCCAAGCGTGCGGCCGCTGCTTCCACGTTTCCTGGAAGCAAAGCGGGACGTTCCGTTCATCGACCGGAAGTATCGTGCACGCCGTGAAGTCGATTCCGATCCCGACCACCTCGTCCGCGGAAACCCCGGACAAGCGCAGCGCTTCCGGCACGGACCGACGCAGCACCTCGATATAATCGTCGGGATTCTGCAGCGCCCAGTCGGTTCCGAGCTTGACCGCGCCGCCCGGCAGCTCTTTATCCATAACGCCGTGCGGATAGGGAGTGACGTGCGAAGCGAGCACGCGGCCGTCCCTCGTATCGACCAGCAAGGCCCGGCCGGACTCCGTTCCGTAGTCGATGCCGATCGCGTATGTTCCTTTCATGACTCACCTTTCCTCTCGGATCATTTATAGAGCGGGCCGTACACACCGCAAGCGCGGTAGTCCGCTCCTTCCGGATCGCTCGTGCCGAACGCGCTCCATGCCGCCGGACGGAATACGCGATCTCCCGGCACGTTGTGCATGCTGACCGGTATGCGCAGCATCGAAGCGAGCGTAATCAAGTCGCCGCCGATGTGCCCGAAGCTGACCGCGCAATGGTTCGAGCCCCAGTTGTTCATGACGGAATATACGTCCTTGAATACGCCTTCCCCCGCCAAATTCGGCACGAACCAAGTCGTCGGCCAAGTTTGGTTCGTTCTGCGGTCAAGAACGTCGTGGATGTCGTCAGGCAGCTCCACCGTGTAGCCTTCGGCAATTTGCAGCACCGGTCCGACGCCGGCAATCAGGTTGACGCGCGCCATCGTCGCCGGTATGCCGCCTTTGGTCGTGAAATCGGTGGAGAAGCCGCCTCCGCGGAAGAAGTCGACCGCCGGACACCATTTCGTCGATTCCAGACAAGCCTTCGCATCGTCCTCGGAAATGTCCCAGAACGGCTTGATCGCAGGCGTTCCGTCCGCCGCCTTCTGGGCGCCGGTCCAATCGAGCGAGGCCGGACCGGAATTGATCAGATGGATGACGCCGCCCTCGGCGAGCCCGGTCAGCTTCTTGCCGGTCACGCGCTCTACCGCGTCGGGACTCCAATACGTGCGGACGTCTGCGAACAGCTGGGCGGAATTGGTCAGTAAATGGCCGAACATCATCGTCACGGCATTCAGCGTATCGTTCTCGGTCGACACCGTGTAAGGCTCGCGAATGCCGTTCCAATCGAACGAAGTGGTCAAAATCGCTTCCATGAAATCCCCGGTCGGGAAATAATCCGTCCAAGCGCGTTGTCCCTGGAAGCCGGCTGCGATCGCGTTGCGGCCGTGCGCCTCTTCGCCGTAGCCCATCTCCGCAAGCTTCGGATTGCCGACCATCAGATCGCGGGCGATCAGCGCCATTTTCACGACCGTTTTCCAGTCGCCGTCTTTCTGCTCCCGCGTTCTTTTCAGATGTACCGGATTGACGTCTTCGCCTTCCCCGCAGTTTTCCTTGACCCACTGAAGCGCTTTCTCATACTCGTCCTTGTCGTAGATGCCCATCTCGATCCGGCGCACGAACTCCGTCATATCGACATATTCGTTGCGCATGCCGAGATAGCGCTGGAAGAACGGCTCGTCGGCGATACAGCCGGCAATCCCCATGGAGACGTTGCCCATAGACAAATAAGATTTTCCGCGCATCGTGGCGACAGCCAAAGCCGCTTTGGCGAATTGCAGCAGCTTGCCCGCTACATCGGGCGTAATCTCTTTATCGCCCATATCTTGAACGTCTTTGCCGTATATGGCGAACGAAGGCAGCCCTTTCTGATTATGAGCCGACATCGCCGCGGCCAAGTAGACCGCGCCCGGCCGTTCCGTGCCGTTGAAGCCCCAGATCGCTTTCGGTATCGTCGGGTCGGTGTCGATCGTTTCCGTAGGATAGCACCAGGACGGAGTTACGGTAATCGATACGCCTACCCCTTCGCGTGCGAACTTCTCCGCAGCCTGCGCCGCTTCCGCCACTCCGCCGATCGTCGTATCGGCGATGACGCATTCGACCGGCTGACCGCCGGAATGCTTCAAGTTTTCCGTCAGCAGCCGAGCGACCGAATGGGCCATTTCCATCGTAACATTCTCCAGCGATTCGCGAATTCCTCCTTGACGGCCGTCCAGAACCGGACGGATGCCGATTTTCGGCAAGCTTCCCTTGTAGCGGTTGACGAACGATTGGCTCATGTGTTGCTCCTCCTTTTAATTGGGGTTATCGATAACATTCGACGATATGCGAAATATTTCGACTTCCCGATTCGTACGAAATCCGATTAAGGTTATCGATAACATAGTGTTGTCGATATCAGTTTAGTCCGAAAACCAAAAACGCGCAAGCATCTTTTTATGGACGGATCCTCACAAAAAAAACCTCCGCTCACTATAGAACGGAGGGTTGCATTCATATCGCTCGTCTACCGCAGCGCCGGAAAGGAGATATTACCGCTCGCGATCCGCTGCAGCGTCTCGACATAGAACTCGTGCTCGCACTGCAATACGCGTTCGGCCAACGTTTCCGCCGTATCGCCGGCCAAGACCGGCACCCGGGCTTGCGCCAAAATCGGCCCTTCGTCATACTCCTCGTCCACCAGATGCACGGTTACGCCCGTTTCCCGTTCGCCCGCGGCGAGAACGGCTTCGTGGACGCGCCGTCCGTACATCCCGTGCCCGCCGAATTTGGGCAGAAGCGAAGGGTGTACATTGACGATGCGGCCCGCGAAGGCGCGGAGGGTCTGCGGGCCCAGCTTCTTCATGTATCCGGCCAATGCGATCAGGTTGACTTCATGCGTAAGCAGCGTCTCCAGTATCGCTTGATCGAGCCGCTCTTCTTCCGGGTACGCCTTCGAGCTCAAATGGTAGGACGGAATACCCGCGGTGGCGGCCTTCTCCATAGCTCCCGATTGCGAATTGTTACTGATCACGACCGCGACCGAGCCGTCGAGCACGCCGCCCGCGCAAGCGTCGATAATCGCCTGCGCGTTGGAGCCGCCGTGCGATGCGAATAGAGCGATGTTCAGCTTGGGCACGATTACCGACTTCCTTTCCATATGATGCCGCGAACGGCACCGACGGCCGAGCGCTTCCATTCGCCGATTTCCCTCAACAGCACGGCGGCACGGTCATCGTAAAGCTTCACGGCCTCCTCGTCCTTCAGGGAAGCCAGATTGATTTCTACGGTCAAATAGGCGGAATGGGCCGACGCCTCGAACAAAATGGCGCCGATCCCCAGATCGGAGATCACGTTCGGATTCGCGGATGCGGCGATGTCCGCGGTCAGCTTCAAAGCATCGCGGCAAATGCGCATCAATCCGAGCGGCACCTCGATTGCCTGCAGCGATGCGACGTGAAGCGCCTCCTTGCGGATGCTTTTCTCTTCCTCCGTCGTTTTCGGCAGCTTCATCGCGTCCATATAGCGGTTAAACGAAGCGATGTCGGCCTCCAGCATATCTTCGCAATCTCGGGTCCAGCCCTGCAGACGATCGGCCGCATCCTTCATCGCCGCCTCCGCATCGGCGAATTTCGCTCCCTGCGTGAAATTGGCGGCCATCGAGACCATCGCCGCCCCGAGAGCGCCCACAAGCGCGGCTACGCTGCCTCCGCCGGGTGTCGGCGTCGCCGCCCCCGCCTCCTCCACGAACGTGCGGATCGACCGGTCGAACATACCGCTAGTCGTCTTCGTCATCGGATCGCTCCTTTCTTCGCGGTCTGCGCCTGCAGACGAATCGCTTTCATCGCATTCTCGAACAACAGGGCGGTCGTCAACGTTCCGACCCCGCCCGGCACCGGCGATACGGCCGCCGCCGTTTCGATCGCATCCGCACTTACGTCTCCCGCGATGCTCCCGTCCGGACGTTCGTTGATGCCGGCATCCACGACAACCGATGCGGCGTGCAGCATGTCCTTGGTAATCAGTCCGGTCCGGCCGACCGCCGCTATGACTATATCCGCCCGTCTCACGTGGCTTGTCAGATCGGGCGTGCGCGAATGACAAAGCGTAACGGTCGCTTGCTCGCGCTGCAGCATGTGGAACAAAGGCATTCCGACCGTTTGGCCCCGGCCGACGAGCGTAACGTGCTTCCCTTCCAAGGAATAGCCGTATGCTTGCAGCAGCCTTATGCAGGACTGCGGCGTCGCCGGGTACAATCCGGGCTCTCCCGTCATGACCGCAAGCTTTGCCGCCGGCGTCACGCCGTCCACGTCCTTGAGCGGATCAACGGCCGCGGCTACGGCTGCGGCGGACACATGACCCGGGAGCGGCAGCTCCAGCATGATCCCGTGTATCGAAGCATCGCGGCTCCATGCCGTAACGATCCCGACCAATTGCTCTTCCGTCGCCTCCCGCGGCATCGTCATCAGCTCGAATTCGATTCCGAGCTTGGCGGCGATTTTCCGTTTCGTCTCCGCGTAATAGGCCGATGCAGGGTCCCCTTCCACGAGGAGCGCGGCCACCTTCGGGACGATTCCGCCCGCCCTTAATCGCGCCGCTTCGGCTGCGACTTCGGCCCGCACCGCCTCGGCGGCATGCTTTGCCGTCATCCAAATGCCCATTGTTAGTCCTCCCACTCGTTATTTTTAGCCCTGTAGCCTCAAAAAGCCGGTCGGACAAAAGAAAAAGCATCCGAAGCGTCCGCGCGAGGCGCGGCAGCTCCGGACACTTTACCCAGGCGAGCGGTTATGTCCGTTCCGCGCGCTCCCTCGTGGTACCCCACGGATTCGCCAGTTACGCGCGGACTTCAATCTTCTTCCATTTTACCAAATTTGTTTTCAAAAGAGAAGCCCCGGGCACCTGCCTATTTGCTCAGCTCCTCCTGTATTTTTTTGTTCGCCGCTTCCTCCGCTTCCCTAAGCGCCGTGTTCGGATCTTTATTGGCCAAAATGATATTGTTGAACGCCGTCAGCAAATTCGTCTCGGCAACGCTGTTATATTTGCCGATCGGGGTAGCCGGCGCGAATTTCTCGGGCAGCATCGCCTTGATGTTTTTGCCCTTGTACATAGCCGCATCTTGGCCGAACGCCTTCCGCAGCGTGTCGCTTTTCAGCGCGGATAGGAACTCGCCTTTCTTCACGCCCGCCAGCTGGAATTCCTCCGAAGCGAGATACGCCATCACCTGGAACGCCTGGTCCTTGTATTTGCTCGTGCGGGCCAGCCAGAACCCGTTCGGATACGGCTGTGGACCGACCGAAGGCTGATCCGCGAATGCGGGGAACGAGGCGATATCCCAATTCATCCCCGCCAGCTCCTCGGCCGTGTGCTGGGTGCTCACCGGCAGCCACATCGCTACCGTCCGGTCTTTAATAAAGGCGGTACGCTGATTCGTAACGTTCGTCAAAGCCGAAGTCATCTCGTAGCCCGGAATCGTGTAGAAGCGGGTCGCATTGTCAAAAAACTTTTTCCACCTCTCGTCGGAGTAGGATGCTTTATTCGTCGTCGTGTCCAGCGTCTTCAGCGAAAATTGGTTCAACCGGATCAAATGCTGCGCCGAAACGAACAAGCCCCGGTACGTGATACCGCCGTCCTTGCGGGTCAGCTTCTTGGCCATTTCGTAAATTTCGTCCCATTTATTGCCGTCCTTCGGATAAGCGACGCCGAACTTATCGAAAATGTCTTTGTTGTAATAGAGCGTCGCCGGAGACATGAACGCCGGAAGACCGTACATGCCGCCGTTCGCCAATTGCTTCATCTGATCGACTACTACCGGCTCCAGCTTGCTCAGATCGTACTTGTGCTTCTGGATCAACGGCGTAATATCCTGCTGCAGCTCGTACTGCAGGAAACGGCTGTACACGAGTCCAGTAGAGGAATATACGATGTCCGGCGGCTCTCCGGCGGTTATCATGTCCTGCACCTTGCTTCCGTTCGTATACGGCACGAATTTCGAAGTAATATGCGGAAACTTTTGTTTGATCGGACCGCCTATTTCCCTTTCGAAACGTTCCGCCGGCCAGTCCCCGCTCCCGTCGTAGATCACGAGCTGGACCGGCTCCTCCTTGACGGCCGGCTTCGGAGCGCTGTCCCCCTGTTTGCTCGAATCGGCTGTTCCGCCGCCGCATGCGGCAAGCGGTACGGTACAAAGTGCGGTAGCGAGAAGAAGCGATACGGTTTTCTTAGTAATCATGTGCAAGTACTCCCCTTTTTAGTCGAATTCGTGATGTTGCGGCTTCGTATTGCTCCAGATGGATGCGGACGGTGATGTCCTGCGGATTCGGATTCGTAAAATGAATCGTCAACCTATCGCGCCGCGGAAAGCGATTTCAAAAACAAATATAGCACAGCGTCCGAAAAATTGAATTGATCTCAAATGGGAGGGTGGGCGCTTCTTTTAACTGTAAGTGGTTTTTTGATTTGTTTCCCGAATGCGCCGGGTAAGCGATTTCAAAACGGATCCTTATGGTATACTTACATTATCAACTTAGACTTTCCGGGATTGGAGGGACTTTTCTGTGGTGAAGTCGCATCCTTTTCGCATTTTCGCTGCTTATTATTACAAGTGGAACAAGCTGCCCCCGGCCTTGACTTTTCATTCGCATCCGCAGTACGAGATCTATTATTTCCACGGCGGCCGTTGCGACTATTTACTCGGGGACCGGATCATCCCCCTCGAGCCCGGCGATCTGATCATTATGAACGGAATGACGCGGCACTGTCCGAAGATCGACCTTTCGGCGGAATATGTACGTACGACGTTCTCGTTCGACCCCCATCTCGCCCAATTGTTCGGCCCGGAGCTGCTGGCGTGCGGACCGCTCAAGCCGTTCGAGGTACTAAGAAACCACCATATCCGGCTAAGTCCGGAAGCGAGGGCGGAGTGCGAAACCATCTTGCAGCGGATCAACCGGTTCTACTATTCGAATGACGTCGTTCATCACTATAGGCTGCTTTCGGCATTTTACGACCTGCTGCTGCTTATCTGCGAGCAGTGCCGCGAACATATGGAGACGAACCGGAGCTTGGCTACGGACCGGGAACGGTATGTGCAGAACATGATCGCATACATCGAGGAAGGATATATGGAGGATATCGAGCTGGAGAAGATGGCGGCCGATCTGCATATGAACCGGTTTCACCTGATGAAAGTGTTCCGGGAAGTAACCGGGCTCACCGTGTTCGACTACTTGTACAGAAGAAGGGTCAATCAGGCCAAAATTTTGTTCTACCATAGCGACCGGAATTCCATCACCGATGTATGCTACATGGTCGGGTTCAAGCATGTATCGCACTTCAGCCGGGTGTTCAAGAAGCAGGTCGGGATGACCCCGGACCAGTATCGCAAGCTTGTGCGGAAATTGTCTTATACCGCTTCGAACTGACTGCGGGGCCCGCAGCATACAACGCAAAAGATGCCGGGACTGCCGCCCGGCATCTTTCTTTGCTTTGCATAGAATCAGTGGCCGCCGCCCATCGGCGCGCCCGTCTGATGCATCGGCTGATAGCTGTGCAGAAACGTCTTGGCCGTATGATCCTGCATCGTAGGCACTTGATAAGCGCCCATCCGGTTCATGAACAGGAACACCTCATACGCTTGGTTGGCGCAGTCTACCGCTCCGTTCACGAGCATTTGTCTCACGTTCGGGTCCGCGCATTCCAGAGAGCCGGCCATATGGTTTTTGGCCGAGTTTTTGTGGCAGGACAGCATCGAGCCGGCGATTTGCCGGTCGTCGAACTGTCCCTGCATCGGGGCGTGTGTTCCCGGCTGATGCAGTCCGTACTGCACCTGCTGCGGCTGAACCTGGGGCATGCCGTATGGCGCCGGGCGGTTGGCGACGGCATTATAGTCATGCGTGTAGCCGACCAGTTGATCGTACGATTGCACCGCCGTCTGCAAATGGCGGTTGATCATGTCGCGAAGCTCGGGCAACTGCGCTTGCTGGGCGTAGAACGAAAAATGGTTGATCAAATTGATCTTCTCGTTCAAAATTTCGTGTACTTCCATCGTTTCGTGAGCGCCGTATGGCATCTGTATTCATCTCCTTCGGTTTGTCGGATCGGTTATTCGCAAGCCCGTCTTACTGTTCCCGCTCCGAAGGAAATTATGTGCAGCCGGCCCTCAGTCTACCGCCTTGAATTGTGTGCTATGCCCGGCAGTTTGTTTATTTCCTGTACCTGATTTGCACCGTATATTTTCCCGGCGCCGAGCCGGCAGTGTGCGCGTGCTGTGTAACCGCCGCATCGTCTACGTACACGATTTTCGCCGCTGACCTTGCCCGAGAACAACTCAGACAACCGATCTGGCCCCTATTATTTTATCTCGTTCACAATTATCTAATAAGTTGATGAACGACTGCATCGTCGATATAAACTTTCGCATCTTCAGCGCTGTCAACGATAATAAAAGCTTGAATCCGATCGACTTGATACCCCTTTACGGTTTCGGGAATTTCCTCCAACAGTACAAGAGAAGACCACTCACCCGCTGTACTGGATAAAGGTACAAACTCCTGATTAAACGTTAGCAAGGCTGAACCATTCGCATTTAATACTTGATAGAACAATTGAATCGTACCTTGCGTCTCCGTACCCGGAGGGGTATAGTAGTAAACTCGCGATGCTAAAAGTCCAGGCTTCGCCGACAGAAATTGATAAGGGCCGCCCCGCACGAGATGATTCACCAGCAAGCTCGCCTCGCCGGTACGAGCAACACCTTCTACCCGTTCCATCGGTCCTCCGGACGTCACCCACCTTATCCAAGGCGGAGCATCTTTTGCTCCCTGCTCGAAAGAAGCATTTTGCATTAAATTTGGCGCTTTCCCCTCATTGATTTGCTTCAACAGCTGGACTACTTCACGTTGCTGCAAAGGCAAGTTGCTGTCACCCGCCAACTCACGTACCTTATTTGTCAAAGGTCCGCCTTCTGGTTCAAACTGAGCCATATAGTCTACAAGATTCCAAAATTCATATGCATTTCTCCCAGACCAATTGGCTACCGGCAAAGTTGGAAATTTCAATGCAGGATCACTGCTAAATTCCTGAATCAGCTGATGTCTCTCTTTCGCCGGCTCTACACCTTGAGTTACCCTATCCAACATCGCCAACGCAGCAGCTGTATTTTCAGGTCGATCCACATTGCGCGGATAACTTAAAATCGATGCTTCATAATATTCAAACATACGCCCGAACAAACGAGCACGTTTTTGTTGAACTTCCGACCCGGCTTTGGACACAACAGATGTAATCAGCCTTCTACTCTCTGCCACATCTTCATCCGTCACCAGATTCAAGTACGAAGCATTGGTAATGGGTAGAAGTATGCCTCCCACCATGAACCATGGAGAATCTTTGATCCGCACAGACCAGAAATCCTCCCACAGTTCAAAATACGCCTTTAAGTCAGGAGCTGCCTCCGGCCCTACTATTCGTTCGTACCATTCCTGCAGCAGAGCATCCACATCCTGATCCGGATCCCATAGCAATTTCGCAGAAAGCCAAGCCTTTGGACCATCCCCTATATTCGGATACATTTCTACATAATTTCCGAACACATGATTTTGTTGATCAATTTTATAATTTTCTGCCATCAAATGCGGATACACCCGCGGCAACATATACATCGTACCATACATGTAATCGTACCAACCTATTTGTGCTGCAACTTTGTTCCATTCTTCCACTTGCCGTTGTTTTTGCATCTTGAATTCTTCATCAATCCACATCATTCGATCATTTGTAAGAAAAGGTACGACTTGAGGATTCAATGCAAATGAAGGGGGATCGTATACATTAAAATAAGCCAGCAATCCAAACCACTTCCCAGGATGTACCTTCAGAACTTGCTCCACAACATCATTTACCCATTTATAGTAAATGTCCGACATATCAACACTGCCGAGCGAATTTAGTTTATTTGGATATTGTGGGTGGCTCGGATTCACTTCGCAAAACCTAGCGTTATCATTAATGCCGAGCGAGAACGATGTTTTGTCCGGATTTTGATCAAAATAGGCAATGATCCCTGCAACTGCTGCCTCCACGCTGCCTTTTGCAGTGAAACATGGCTGCCATGATGTTTTATTTCCTGGAGCCGGCGGTTTTCCATCCGGATAAAACTCGGGATGAGTTACTGCATATTTCTCCGGTGGGAATAAGGAGTGCAAATTATGGTGAAAACTAACGGTCCCATTATAAAGCCCTTGCAGCCTGTTCCGCTGCGCCCACACATTTGTCGGTTGATTGCCGGCTGCTTGCCCAGGATCACCGCCAAAAGGACTCAATTGCCGAAAGGCAAACGCCGGTTCTTCTCTTACCTCAGCACGTGGCACGATCAAATTCGTTTTCTGCGGAACATCTTCACCGTCTGGGCCTGGTATTAGCCAGCGAACACCAACATAGGTTTCCAAAAATCCGTAAACGCCATTTAAAGTTCCCCATATGGTTGGACCCGCTATAAGAATGCGTTCCCCTTGAGATTGAATAATAAAACCTTGACTATCCATCTGACTCAACATTTCAGATTGCCCATCGACACCCCCTACATCAATCAAGACAACCCCCGTCTTACCAGAGCCCGAACGGACGAGTTCGCTTGCTGTCATCAGTTGCAATTCAACTCCGGTCGACTTTTTAATATACTCGATTAGAGTTTTTGCCCCAACCTCAGTCGTCTTATCTGCATTATCTTTGATAACGACGATCGCATTCGCTTGTCCATTCCGAACAATAACGTGAGCCGAACCGTCAAGTATAGCGATCGCTTCCTTCACGGCCGCATTAAGTTGCTTTTTCGCCGCTTCACTCACGAACTTACTCATCGAATCATTATGGAGATGTGCCAGAACATCCTCCAATTTTTTTATCGCTTGCGCTTTATCGCCTTTATCCAATTGATGCTTCGCCTGCATCACACCATTACTCAATTGTGAGAATAGCGGATGTTGAACCTTTCCCGATGTATTCAGAGCATTCAGTTGTACGAGGATCGCATCGAGCTCAACATTTCCAATTTCAGCTGCCTTCGCTTGATATCCCAGCCCAATGAACTGCATAATCGTAAAAACAAAAACTAGAGTTGACACCAACATTTTTTTTCTCAATACCAACTACCTCCTAGATCGTTTCCCTATTTCACGAATGGTGTATCGTACATGAATTTGATTACACGACCGGTCAATTAACATTCATGTAAACCAGGTATTAGCTGAATTCTACCCCATTGTGGTTGGTGATTAATTCCGCCTTTAAAACCCATTTGGCAGTAGTTCCGCCTGTTTGCCCATTTAGAAGGTTGAATGCTACGCTTTGTTCTTTATTGGGATCACCGGATATGTTGACAGTCGGACTAACAGGGGCGGCCAACAGAGCAGTTGTGGAAATCGTAGTAAACTCGGTATCAGAAATCAGTTTAATCTCAGCAACGCTGGAGACGGAATTGCTGGTACGCTTAATAGCAGCCCTCCATTCTACTTGACGAAGCGTCGTATCCTGTCCTTGCATATACTTTTGCCCTCTGATCATCAGAGTGGCGTCTACTGCATCGGTTGGCACACGGACTGCAAAAGCTAGCTGCGGGGAACTTGTCGCCGACGTTGCGACGTAATAGCTCTGCGCTTTCCGGGTAGCCAGCTGCGGGAAATTTGCATTGCCTACGTCCACGCCTTGCACCCTGCCACGGTATTCAATGAACTTGGCGAAAGTAGCAGACACTGTATTGAAGGTGAGACGGGTATTGACGTCCATCGGGTTCTCAGACGGGCCGTCATAGCAATCCTCGAACACGATGTTGCCCATTTTTCCGCCCACAAACAGATTAAAGTCGACACCGTTCATCCAGCATTGTTTGAAGAACACATCGTAGAGCTGAGACAGACGGCAATGAACTTTCATCCCCGTATTACGCTCAAAGTACAGCTTGTGCGGAGCGTAAGGCAATCCGGAATCCCCGCGAATTTCAATGTTGTTTGTACTGCCTTCGAAGTAGTTCCGCGTTACTTCGATATCCTCCCCGCTATTGTAGATCAGAAGGTCACAACCCGCATAATTGGCCTCGATTATGTTATGATCAATTCGCATAAACGAACAAGGGTATTTCAAGAAAACGCCGATTGCGCATCGCTCAAAAGTATTATCACGAATATTAGTAGTTGTTACCAACCCAGTCGTTTCAACGGCTACGTTCGTATACCAAACTCTGTTATCGCATATCGTCAGCCCGTATTGCGCCCTGATCTGCATTGCGCTGTCCAGCCCGTAAAAGAAATTTTCCGAGATAACGAATGGTGCGTACGCGCCCTGAACTCTAATGCCCACCGTGCTTACATTCGCACTGCTATCGGGGAGCTTGTAGCCTGCATAGTTCGTTGTGATGGATGTAAAACCAAAGGCGGCGTTCGTAGAACCGTACAGCTTGGAGATATGTCCTTCGACGCCGACACCGCCTATAATTTTAAACCTGCTTACCCCGCCAAGCACATCAACTCGTCCACCTGTTTCATTGGGGGATCGGCCAAAAATCAAGCCAACGTCATGAATCTCCAAAATCGTATTTGTTCCATGACCAACGAAGAAAACGTTGTTCAGAATTCTTACACTCGACAAAAGCTTGTATTTTCCCGGATAGACAACAATAACGCCACCATGATTCGCTGTCACCCCGGGATTGCTTGAGGGATAACCAAAGTAATCGACGGCAGCCTGGAACGCCCCGCTGGAATCATTCACTCCGGAATCGTCGGCCCCAAACCAGCGCGGGTCAACAGCACCAGAAACCACTCGCACCCATGCCCCTCCGGTTCCTGTCAGATCAGAACTAGGCGTTATAAATACACCTGATTTCGTGTCGGCAGCAACATCAGTTGAATGATCGGAAGCTGACCATCGGAAAAGACCTGCCCGTCCTGTTGTAATGACCTCCGCAACTTGGCCATTCACCATCCCCGTCAAATCACGCAAATCCTCGATCGTGTCCACCGTCACTGTTGCCGTTAGTGATCCACCCGTTCCATATACTTGGTCCGTTACACCAGCGAGGGCTTGATTGCCTCCGAGAAAGCTTGCTGCAGCTGTAGTCAAACATGCGGCTCCGGCAACTGCGATCAATGACCGGCGTGTGATCAACCTACTCGACGCTTCGTCTACCGATATTTTTTCGTTTATGCTGTCTGTACTCATAAAAACCTCCTTCTATAAAGTAATGTTTCTGTTTCCTTGCTCTTTCTCAGTATTGCAACTTTGACAGTTTGAGAGATTATGTTGGAAAATGTAATGCTCTTTCCGGATAACGGCGACAGCGCGTAAAACACCAATTCCACAGGCTCCAAAGGCAATGGCTTTGGCTGCTCCAGTTTCGTAGTTTATTCATAAGAATGATTCACTTCTGCGCATGATGAATTCAAAGTGTTCATTCTTATTGTTATAATAAGATAAACGGAATGAAAACGCTTTATCTTATTAGGCAATTAATTTGCATGTACGAAAGGGGGCATGACCGATTCGCGCACTTTTCAGCTAGTGCAGGGGGATATTGTGTTCTACAAGCAGAATGAATTTCATGGCGGAAAAGCTTTGCGCGGAAAAGCACCCAATCTGATCATTATCAGCTTTGAATGCTTCGCGCCATACATTTGATCCACCCATTCATACTCCTTCGATGCGTTTCCCCATACGTGGCATGGAGGCTCCTTTTGGCAGCGATCAGATCATCCGCAATTATCTGGAAATTTTATTAATACAATTAATTCGTTATGGAGAACAGTCCCATCCTACCGTCACGGTGTCCACTGCTGCCGATGAGCATCGCGCGCAGGAGCTCTCTGGTTCATGGTTTTAGCAAACTTGTACAGGTGCAAAAAGACCGGGGACGAAAAATCGATTCGTCCCCGGTCTTTTCAGATCGTTTAGTGATTCGTTCCCATCGGCAAATCCCTTTCCTTGTTCCCGTTATACGCTGAAACCGGCTTCCTCTAGCATCAGCTCCAGATTGGCTTTTGCTTTCGCCACGCGCTCGTCGAGCTCCTCGGCCGACGCCGGGCCGCCGGTCCCCTCAAGACGTTCGACGATGACGGGCCCGCTGAATGAAACCCGCTTCAGTTCAGCGAACATCGCCGGGAAGTTGCAGTCCCCTTCGCCCGGTATCGGAAAATCGGCCTCCGCGCGTGCGCCGCGGTGATCCTTCGCGATAAACGAAACCGTCTGGGAGGAGATAGCCGGGAAATCTTCCGCGGGATCGATCGCTTCATAGAAGCGGACGTTGCCCGCGTCATAGCTTGCCTTCACGGCAGGAGATCCGATAGTGCGGAGGGTGTCCGCAATCACCTGCGCCGTCGCCGTATTTCCGGTATGCGGCTTGATCGTCACGACGAGTCCGCGCTTTTCCGCTTCTTCGCCGACGAGACGGTACTTCGCGGCAAATGCATCGTTCAGCGGCTTCATATCTTCGTCGCTGATCGGCTCGGAAGGGAATCTTCTGTAGCTGGTCGTTCCGAGAGACAACAACTCCTTTACGCCCAGTGCCTTCACAAAATCCATCCGCTTCCGCGCTCTTTCGATCGGGTGTTGCGGAGCAAGCGCATCCGTACTGATCCACGACACGGGCTCGAGCCCATACTTATCCAGAAGGCGAAGTATTCTTTCCGCTTCGCCCTCCGCCCCGTCATTGAACGCAGGCTTGCCATCATGGGGCAATCCCAGCGAGACGTACCGGAAACCCGCCTTGGCTACGCCTTCCAACGCCCTTTCCAGCGGATATTTGTTGTACGGAAAAGTCATGCATGCCAGCTTTACGCCCGGTTTCATCGTCCGTTCCCTCACTTTCCGCCGGCCGCTTGACGCACGGCCGAATAATCCACTTGAACCTCGCGGCGCTCATTCAGAGGCCGATTACAGATTTACCGGAACGCCTTGGCTTTCGTACATCGCCCAGATCGTACGATGCGATCTCAGTGCTTCGACACCGTCGGTTTCCGGACGGGTACCGTTTGCAATGCATTCCAGGAAATGCTCGATTTCGTAAAGGACATTGCGTCCCGGGAAGTTTTCGAAATCCGCAGGGCGCTCGTAAATGACCTCGGAGCCTTCCTTCGTAATGTATTCCACTTTCAACATGCTGTTTTCCACCTGGAGAAGTCCTGTCGTCGTATGGATCTGGTATTTCGCCGGCGGTCTCGCCACCTTGATGCCCCAACTGGAGTTCAGGTTGGCGATCACTCCGCTTTTGAACTGGATCAGCGCTTGCGATGTACCCTCGCCTTCCATCCATTCGGTGCCGATCCGCGTGCCGAAATGAGCGACTCTTTCCGGATCGCCGAACAAGTAGAGCAGAATGTCGATGTAATGGCAGCCATGGCTGAACAGGACGCCTCCGCCCAGTGTTTCCTTGCGGGAGAACCAGCTGCCCGGCGCCGGAGTGAGATTGCCCTGTACCCATCCCTGAGCGTTGATCGGAGTGCCGTACTTGCCGCTGTCAATTGCTTCCTTCAGCTTCCGAATGGCCGGAAGATAGCGGACGATGTAGGCGATCATGAGCCTTACATTTTTAACGTCCGCCGCTTTAATCAGCTTCAGGCAGTCTTCCTCCGAATTGGCCAACGGCTTTTCGATCAGCACGTGCTTTCCTGCCTCAATCGCTTGCATGGCGTGCGGTGCGTGCAGATGGTGAGGAGTGGCGAAGCTTATGGCATCGACATCGTCGATGATTGACATCCAGTCTTTCGTATAGTTGCACCCAAGCTCGCCGGCAACCTTTTTCGCTTTTTCCTCGTCCAGATCGACGACCCAAGTCAGCTCCGAGCGTTCCGCTCTTTTATAGGCGTGGGCATGGCTCAATCCCATGCTGAGTCCGACCACGGCAGTACGAATTTTTCCCATTTAAATGAACCTCCATAAAATTTTTTTCATACGATTATACTAAAATAGAAGCCAATTCCTTTTTAAAAAACTCAGCGAACAGTTCATAGCCCTTCATATTAAAATGCACGCCATCTTCAACGAAAATATCGTCGCGCACCTTTGCGAAATCTCCCATATCGGCACGATCGTAGAAGAATAGCGGGGACTCCATGATGCTTATATACGTACAATCTTCATGCTGGCTTGCATAGTGTCGCAGCAGCGAGTCGTATTCGCGTTTTCGAATGTGGTAATCCGTAGTTGGTTTACGGTTGCCCTCCGGACCGAACAAGTACAATCGAATACCCGGAAAATCGGTGCGCGCGTATTCGAATAGCCGGGCGCTGATCTCCAGAACATCGCTTGGACTGTAACCAAACAACATATCGTTGCCGAACGTTTTATAAACAATGGCGCACGGCTCGTACGGTTTGACGGCACGCGGATAATAGTACAAAAGCTCCTCGGCCGTACTGGAGCCGAATCCATGGTTCAACGTGCATTCCGTGCCGCTTTCGCCGACTATGACGGATTCAAGAGACGGATGACCCCATGGTTCCGGTTTCCATCTCGTGAAAAAGGAATCCCCGTAAAATAAAATTCGTCCCTTGACGACAGGTGCTCTTTCGAAATTGACAATCGATTGTTCCAGCCGTTTTAAGTTTACTCTTACCGGCATAAGTTAACCTCCTGTATGCAAATAAAAAATAACCTCTCGGCGTTCGACTAGCCAGTCAGGGCAAGGATTTTCCCTATACGCGCTGCTGATCACCGACCTCGTTGATTCCGAGAGGCTAATGCTTACGTTGTTACTTGGATTGTTGGGACAATACTTGCTGGAACGCTTTGTTCGCCGCTTCTTCCGCCTCCCGCAGCGCGGTGTTCATATCCTTCTCACCCGTCACGATGGATAGGAATGCCTTGTTAAGCTCGCCTTCGGCGATCGTCTTGAACTCCGCTCTGGCAGCCGGCGCCGGAGCCGCAGGCGTTTGAGCCGTAAATGCACGAACATTTTTGCCTTTCCACATTGCCGCTTCCCCGAAGGCGGCTTTCGCTTTCGGATCCTTCAGTGGGCTGAATACCCCATACTTCGAGGACCGGTCGATCTGGACTTCACTGGAGAGCAGCTCGCTGATCGCCAGAACAGCTGCGTCTCGATGCTTGGTTGTGGAAGAGAGGCCCAGATACACCGGATACGGCTGAGCTCCAATTCCGCGCAGGCTGCTCATTTCAGGCAGGCTGACTACGTCCCAATTCAGTTTAAGCGAAGGAAGACTGAATGTGCCATAAGAGTTGAAGGCGAGCAGCATGGCGGCCGTGCCTTGCTCGAACGATTTGAGCTGGGCACCGCCAGCCATTGTTTCCGGTGTCGGGTTATAGCCCGGAACCGTAAACAAGGGAACGATCGACTCAAAAAAACGCTTCCATTGATCGGTAAAGATAGCCGCCTTGTCCGTTGTTTTCGGATTCACATACCCGAGCGAATATTGATTGATCGCGAGCCCCCCTCCTGCGGCGGCCGTTACTAATCCGCGGTAAGCGATGCCGCTGTCCGACCTGGTTAACTGTCTGGCCGTTACGAGCAGATCCTCCCAAGTGGCTCCATCTTTCGGGTAGGGAATGCCGAATTTGTCGAATAAATCTTTATTGTAATAAAGCCCCAACCTGAGATCGTATACGGGCAATAGCGGCAATTTGCCGTCAAAAGAACTTTGCACCAGGTCGATATACGGCTTCTCGATCGTTGTCAGGTCGAATTTATGCTGCTTGACCAAATCAGTCATATCCCCCACCATGTCTTTATCCTTGTAAAGAACAAAGTTGGCAAACGAACCGAAAAGGATATCGATCGGCTGTTTCGAGAGAATAACTTTGTCGACCGTGTTGTCATCCGTAGCATTAATGAATTTGAAGGAGATATGCGGGTACTTCTTCCGCACATAAGAGGTCCATTGCGCCGCCTTCTCCTCCTCCGTTCCCGACAACGGAGACAACGCGTAGAACACGAGCTCGACAGGTTCTGCTTGTGCAGGCTTGGATTGCGCATCCGATTTCGAACTTTCGTTCCGATTGCTGCATCCTGCCAACAAACCCGATAAAATCGCCGAACAGCTGATCATAACAACCATTTTCCGCAGGGCAACTCGTTTGTTCATGTATATACCCCTCTCTATTTCCATTTGTTATACCCGTGATGATTCAGTATGCCTTAAGACCAAGACCTCTCAGGTCAGCTTCCGTATGATTCTTCTCCGCTTCATATAGACGCCAAATCACGCGCAATCCTTGCAAGCTTGAAGGTCCGTTAGTCATTGGACGCTTATTGTTCGCGATACATTCTAGGAAATGGCGCGTTTCATGCTGGGTTAGCTTGCCGCTGGCGGAATCCTCGTATAGGACCGTGATTTTGGAATCGGTGTCGAGGTTTGATTTTTCTTCCTTAATGCTGTGGTGCAAGTAGACCTTGCCGTCGGCTCGTTTGTATTCGATCATGCCGTGCGTGCAATGGATGTGCAGGCTCCATCCGAGACGCGTTCCCCGGGCGCCCCAAGTTCCCATATGGTAACCCATCGCCCCGCTTGCGAACTCGATCACGACATTGCTCGTCCCTTCCCGTTCCATCCAAGGCGTCCCGAGATTGGTTCCCATGTGAAATCCGCGAATCGGATCGCCAAGCAGCCACATCATCAGATCGACATAATGGCAGCCGTGACTGAAAAATTGTCCGCCGCCCAGACGCTCGGCCGACAAGCCCCAATGGCCTTCGGGATATTTCGTATATTGCTCGGTCCAGATCGACAGCTGGAAAGGTTCCCCGTACGTTTTGTTATCGATCCATTCCTTGATTTTGACAATCGCCGGCCAGTAGCGTACGGGATAAGCGGTCATAAGCACCCGATCGTTCCGTTCGGCCGTCTCGATCAGTTGAACGCATTCTTCCTCCGTATTGCAGAGCGGTTTCTCCATTAGTACGTGCTTACCCGCTTGCAGGAAATACTTCCCGACCGTAAAGTGAAGATCGTGCGGCAAGGAAATGAGCACTGCATCGACTTCATCGACCAATTGCTTGTAATCCGCCACAGCTGTCCGGATCCCGAATCTGGCAGCTGCCTGCTCGGCTCGCTCTACAAGGATATCGCATACCGCAGTCACTTCCATCAAATCGCTTAATTCGGTCAACCCCCCAAAGTGTGATCCGGCTATGTTCCCACAGCCTATAACCCCCAACCTGATTTTGCCCATGTCTGGTTTCTCTCCCTACCGAAATAGTTGTAATAGGGAATGATTCACTTCTGCGCATATGAATTCAAAGTGTTCATTCTTATTTGTTATAATAGGAGAAACCGCATGAAAAGGCTTTACCTGCTTAGGCAATTAATTTGCATGATTGGACGGGGGGCCGGCCGGAACATGATGTATCAACGGTATCTGCTGAAGGAAGAATTGGAAATTCGCAAATTGATCACGTTTTACTATAAGGAGCTGCCGCGGCATTATGACAGTCCGGGCGAAAAGCACGATTTTTGGGAACTGGTCTATGTGGATACGGGAGAAATCGAGATCGTGACCGACTCGCGCACATTCCAGCTGGGGCAGGGCGAAATCGTATTTTATAAGCCGAATGAATTTCATGGCGGCAAAGCTTTGCGCGGCACCGCGCCCAATCTGATCATTATTACCTTCGAATGCTACGCTCCTTGCATGGAATTTTTCTCGGGGAATTCCTTTCGGCTGCGCGATGAGGAACGGTTTATATTAACGAAATTGGTGAAAGAAGGGAAGTCGTCGTTCGACCCGCCGATTCATTCTCCTACGATGCAGTACCCTTTTCGTCGATTGGACGCGCCTTTCGGCAGCGATCAGTTAATCCGCAATTATCTTGAAATCTTATTGATCGAGTTGATTCGTTATGGAGATACGGCACATCGTACGACCACCGTGTCCACTGCCGCCAATGAGCATGACGCTCAGGAGTTGGCGGAGCAAGTGATCCAGTACATGATTCAGCATCTTTCGGGTACGATCTCGATCGACCAATTATGCGCCCGGTTTGCCATCAGCCGCACGAAATTAAAGACGATTGTAAAGGCGAAGACGAACATGGGGGTAAGGGAACTTTTCAACCAATTGAAAATCGAACAAGCCAAGTTGTCGATCAGGGAGGATAGAAAAAGTTTCTCTGAAATTGCCGAAAGGCTCGGGTACTGCAGTGTGCATCATTTTTCGCGGCAATTTAAAAATACGACCGGGATGACTCCTACGGAGTATACACGGTCGGTCAAAGCGAGATCCGAACAGAAGCGCTAGCTGATCCAACAATCACGTGCGCTCTATAAACCGGAATCGAATCCAAACGCAGCAAAAAAAACCCGGAAGTGAAAAGCCGCTTCGCAGCTTATTCCGCTTGCTTCCGGGGGGATACCCATAGAAATCGACTTCGTATCAGCCGACCGTCTCGAATTGGGCTCGATGCAACCCGGCGAATACGCCGCCGCGCTCGACCAGCTCGTCGTACCTCCCCTGCTCGGCAATACCGTCCTCCGTCACGACGACGATCCGGTCGGCATGGCGAATCGTTGCCAGCCGGTGGGCGATGACGAGCGTCGTCCGGTTCGCGGAGAGCTCCTCCAGCGCCTGCTGGATCACCGCCTCCGTTTCCGTATCGAGCGCCGAAGTCGCTTCGTCGAGGATGAGAATCGGCGGATTTTTCAAGAACATACGGGCGATCGCGAGCCGCTGCTTCTGCCCGCCCGACAGCTTGATGCCCCGTTCGCCGATCTGCGTGTCGAAGCCCGCCGGCAGCGATTCGATAAACGCTCCGAGGTGCGCACGACGCGCCGCTTCGCGAATCTCGGCTTCCGTCGCGTCCAGCTTCCCGTACGCGATGTTCTCGCGGATCGTTCCCGTGAACAGGAACACGTCCTGCTGCACGATCCCGATATTGCGCCGCAGCGAGCGTTGGGTCATGGAACGGATGTCCGTGCCGTCGATCTCGATCGCGCCTTCGTCCACTTCGTAGAACCGGGGGATGAGGCTGCACAGCGTCGTCTTGCCCGCTCCCGAAGGACCGACGAACGCGACCGTCTCCCCTGCCGGGATTTGGAGATGGATATGCTGCAGCACTTTGGCATGCCCTTCGTACCCGAAAGTCACATTGCGGAAGGCGATATTCCCGCGCAAAGCCCCGATCTCTACGGCGTTCGGCTCATCAGCCACATCGGCCGCCGTATCGAGCAGCTCCGTAAACCGTTTGAACCCGGCCATCCCTTTTGGATACATTTCGAGCAGTGCATTAATTTTCTCGATCGGCTTGAAGAACAGGTTGACGTACAGCAGGAAGCCGATCAGCTCGCCGTAAGTTAGCTTGCCATTGAAGCTGAAATACGCTCCGAACATGAGCACGAGCAGCGCGAATATGCGCGTCAGGAAGTAAATGCCGGACGAGCTGAACGAGATGATCCAATACGAACGCAGCTTCGCCTTGCGGAAATTGGCGTTGTCGCGGTTGAACTTCTCCATCTCGAATGCTTCGTTCGTAAACGATTTGACTACCCGAATGCCGGACATGCTGTCCTCGACGCGGGCATTCACTTCGGCGATCTCCGCATACATCTTCCTGGCCGCGCCGTGCAGCAGCTTGTTGCAGACGCCGATCAGCCATACGAGCAGTGGAACGGCGACGAACGTGATCAGCGCAAGCTCCGGATTAATCGAGAGCATGATCGCGAAGGCGGCGACGAACGTCATGCACGCGATGAACAAATCCTCGGGCCCATGGTGCGCCATCTCCCCGATGTCGAACAGATCGTTCGTCATCCTGGACATGAGATAGCCGGTTTTCGTATTGTCGAAGAAGCGAAACGACAGCTTCTGCACGTGCTGAAACAGCTGCCGCCGCATGTCCGTCTCGATGTTGATGCCCAGCTTATGGCCCCAGTAGTTAACGACGAACTGCAAGCCGGTGCTGATCATATACAGAACGAGCAGTCCCGTTCCGGCCAGCACGATCGTCCGCCATTCGCCTTGCGGCAGCAACGAATCGACGAACCATTGCACCGCCAGCGGAAAAGCCAATTCCAGAACGGCCACGACGCAGGCGCTGCCGAAATCAAGCATAAACAGTCGCTTATGCGGCTTGTAGTAGGTAAAGAAACGGCGTATTACACTCATCTTTCACTTGCTCCCATCGGTCGAATGTCGTGCCCATTATATAGGCTTTTGACCGGACAGGCAAGGGAAAGAATGGATATATGCGAACCGGTAATGACATCGCCCCCATTATCCTTTACGATACAAGTACACCTCTCGAACAATAACCGGGAAAGGAAGTCCCTTCATGACGATAAACGGAAACGAATCCAAGCGCGGCAACAAAAGACGTCTCCTCGCTGCGATCGCCTTGACCGGAATGCTCTGCGCCTCCGCCGTCTTCCCGCCTGCCGTCCAGGCGGAGCAGGAGCATCCGTGGAACATGCACTTGCGGGCGGAAGCGTACCATAACGCCGGGCAGACGGCGCTCGCCGTCCCGATCTGGGACAGCCTGATGCGCGGCGGCGCAGCGCAAGCCGATTGGAATTCGGCAGCCCTGTACGCCGGCAAAATCAATCAATATTACGACTCGATCCGCGATTACGAGAATGCGATTGTGTATTACGAGCTGGAGAACGACTACTGGCTGAAGGACGGCAAAGATTGGGGAGCGAACGATCTCGTGCGGGCGAACCAAATCCGCACGACCGTCGAGCTGTTCGCTTCGGCCAAGGAGGACGAGGCGCTCGTACGATCCTATGCGCCCAAGTCGGGCAAGCTGGCCAAGTTCGAGCCGGAATATGGCATGTACTTCGGCCTCTATTCCGAGCAGGACAGCGAGATGGGTAACTTTTTCAGCAAATCCACCGCGATTTACGGGCGAAAGCATGCGATGTACTTGGCTTACGCCACGTACGGGGAGGAGTTTCCGGCGCGATATGTCCAGCGGGCCAAGGAGGCGGGCGGAGCGCTGCAGATCGCCTGGCAGCCGCTCGGCGGGCTCGATGCCGTAGCCGACGACGCCTACTTGCGCCAATGGGCGAAAGCCGCCAAAGCGGCCGGCATTCCGATCTTCCTCCGCTACGCCGGCGAGATGAACGGCGATTGGACGGCATGGAGCGGCGACGCGGCCAAATATATCGAGAAATTCCGCATCGTGGCGAGCGTCATGCACGCCGAAGCGCCCAACGTAGCGATGGTATGGAGCCCGGGGGACGTTCCGAGGTTCAATATGGCGGGCTTCTATCCGGGGGACGAGTATGTCGATTGGGTCGGTGTCAGTCTGTACACCGAGCCTTATTCGCATGGCAATCCGGACGAGAGCATGGAGGCAAACACGCCGATCGAGAAGCTCGAAGAGCTGTATGCGCTCTATGCCGACCGCAAACCGGTCATGCTGAGCGAATCGGCGGTGTCTCACTACACGAATGTGGACGGCAAATCGCACACCGACTTCGCTCTGATGAATTTGGACAGGCTGTATCGGGTCATGCGAGTCAAATATCCGCGTCTAAAGGCGATTACGTATTTCAACGTCGACCTGAAGACCAAGGAATCGCGCAACGACTATTTGCTGCGGGACAATCCGGAATTGCTGGCTTTGTACAAAAGCATAATCGCCGATCCGTACATGCTGACGGACGTAAAGACGGGAGCCAAGCCCGCCAATGAGGTACTATACCGGAACGCTTCCGTCCCGTTCGCGAAGCGGACTTCGATCGTGCCGTTCGTGCGCATCCCCGACATCTGGATCGGCAAGCTTGAATATGTGCTGAACGGCACAACGATCGCCGAGCAAACGAAGCCCCCTTACGGCATCCCGTTGAGAGCCGGCGACGTACCGGACGGCTCCGTATTGGAGCTGCGGGTGTACAATCGCGCCGGTCAGCGCGTCGCCACGAAGACGGTGCCGGTCTCGTCGCTAATCTCCGTCCAAATCGACGGCCGGGACCAGACATTCGAGCAGCCTCCGGTCATTATGGACGGCTCCACGCTCGCGCCGCTGCGCGCCATTTTCGAGCAAATGGGCGCGAGCGTGGAATGGAACGGCGACACGAAGACGGCGACCGGGCGCAAAGGCGGCACGACCGTGACGATCGCGATCGGAGAAAGCGTCGCCTACATAAACGGCGAAGCGGTGAAGCTCGAGGTGCCCGCGCAGCTCGTTGGCGGCTTCACGATGGCGCCGGCCCGTTTCGTCGGCGAGGCGTTCGGCGGCACGGTGACCTGGGACGGCGAATCGCGAACGGTCGTTATCGCGAAGGCGAAATGACCGGCCGGTTTAAATCGGCAGCTCGATCGTAAAAGTCGTACCCGCGCCGATCCGGCTTTCGATCTTCATCGTGCCTTTGTGATTCTCGATAATATTGTTCGTAATCATCAATCCGAGGCCGGTCCCCTCTTCCTTCGTCGTATAGAACGGCTGGCCGATCCGGGGGAGCAGATGCTGCGGAATGCCTCCTCCCCGGTCGGACACCCGTACGAGCAGCCGTTCCGCCGCGCGCTTGATTTCGATAATGACGTCCCCTCCGTCCGGCATCGCCTCGATGGCGTTTTTGATAATATTGATGAATACCTGCTTGATCTGGTTCTCGTCGCACATCATGAACAGGGAGCGCTCCGTACAGCGGATCAACAAACGCACGTTGTTCATGATAGCCTGGGTTTCCAGCAGCGCCATCACCTGATAGATGATCGCCACGATGTCGCCGTTTGCGAATTTGGCCTGCTGGGGCTTGGCCAGGACGAGCAGCTCGGTCAAGATCAATTCGATCCGGCTTAACTCCGACGACAAAATGTCGAAATATTCCTTCTTCGGCCCGTTCTTCTGCATCAATTGATGAAAACCCCGGATCGCCGTAAGCGGGTTGCGGATTTCGTGGGCGATTCCGGCGGCCAGCTGCCCCGCGACCGACAGCTTCTCGGAATTGTTCAGCAGCTCCAGCGTTCGCTTCCTTTCGGAAATGTCGCGGATAATCGTGTAGACGGCCGGCTCGTTCTGGAACACCGTAGGCACCGAGCGGGCTTCCGCTTCGATGATTTGTCCGTCCAGCCTGACGAGCTCCAGCTCGAAAAATTCGGCCGTTTTCCCTTCGGCGGCAAGTCCGTTTCGAAGACGTCCGATTTCCCCGTATTGGACGGGAATGAACCGGAGCGGGTTTTCCAGAATCGTCCGTTTGTCTTCCTCGGAGGAGCCGCCGAGCAGCCGTACCCCCGATTCGTTCATATACAAGCCCTTCTCCATATTGGCGATCAGCACCGCATCGGGGGAATGCTCGACGAGCTGCCGGTACTGCTCCTCTTGCAAGGCAAGCTTCTCCTCCGCCTGCCTCCGCTCCGTGATGTCGCGGCTGAATGACAAAATATTCTCGATCTTCCCGCTTGAATCGCGAATGATCCGATACGTGCACTCGAACCATACGTAGTGATTGTCCTTATGCCGGAAGCGGCACGTTAATGTGTCGATGTCCCCGATTATTTTTTTGGCCTCCTGCAGATCGTCGGGGTGCTGCAGATGAATACATTTCAGCCCGATTACTTCCTCCGCCTCATAGCCGAGCAGCCGCTTGACCGCCGGAGAAACGTATCGGATGCGAAGATCGGCCGAGCAATAAGCGATTATATCCTGCGACTTCTCCGCTATGAGCCGGTACATCTCCTCGTCGTGAAGCTCGCCCTCCGTCAGGCCGCATCCGGGCTTCTCCTGAATATGCGATATAAAGTACAGCGGGTTACCCCGTTCGTCCCGCATGATCGACGCATTCAACAGGGTGTGGACGAAATGGCCTTCCTTATGGACATACCTCTTTTCCAGCCGGTACGTTTCCAGCTTTCCGGAGAGAAGCTGGTCCGCATACACGACATCGGTATAGATGTCGTCCGGGTGGGTAATATCGAGAAATGTCCGATTCAGCAGCTCTTCTTCGCCGAACCCGACGATTCGGCTCAATGCATCGTTTATTTTTAGAAAACGGCCGCCAATATCGACCAATGCCATTCCGATAGGAGCATGTCTGAATGCGCTGTCAAAAAGCGCGATGTTTTCTTTGTCCGGATTCCTTTTCCTCGCCATCGGCCACTCCTCTCCGACCCTATGTCTTTCGCGCATTTCCTCCATTATCATAGGACTTTATAACTAATTTCGCAACACATTCATAGGGATCGCCGGATCGACTTTCATGTGCCGCGAAGTTAGACATGCTATAATGGACGATATGCGAGTTCGGGTAGCATTCGGATAACGTCGAGGAGTGATACGGCTTGGGCAATTGGAAGCTTAATTTGATCGTGCTTTGGTTCGGCAACTTTTTGGTTATGGCCGGGATGACGATGATCATTCCGTTCCTGCCTCTTTATATTCAGGATCTCGGAATAACGGATCCGGGCGAGGTCGCCTTCTGGTCCGGCGTTATTTTCGCCGGCAATTTCGTCACGTCTTTTTTGTTTCAGCCGTTATGGGGAAAGCTTGCCGACCGGTACGGCCGGAAAATGATGCTGCTCCGCTCCGGCTTCGGGATGGCGATCGTCATGACGCTGATGGGCTTTGCCGGCGACGTATGGCATCTGCTTCTGCTGCGTATGCTGAACGGCACCATTTCTGGCTTCATCCCGGCTGCCGTCGCTCTGCTGTCCGCCACTACGCCGCGCGAGAAGATGGGCTTCTCGATGGGCACGCTTCAATCGGGCGGTACGGCCGGCAGCATACTCGGACCGTTTATCGGAGGACTTCTGGCGGAATGGGTCGGGTTCCGGCCGATTTTTTACATAACCGGGGCGTTGTTGTTCCTTGCATCCATGCTTGCGATGTTCGTCGTCAAAGAAAAGTTCGACGCCCGGAAGGCGGCCAAGCTGCCGAACGTCTCGATCGTGGCCGGCTTGAAGGAATTGGGCAAAATACCACAGCTGTCCGCGCTGTTCGCGGTAACGTTCCTGATCCAGTTCTCGATGCTGAGCTCGATGCCGCTCATTCCGTTGTTCGTGCAGCATTTGCATGGTGAAGGGAACATGCTGGCGTTCTACGCCGGTCTCGTCGGCTCGATCACCGGATTTTCCAATATGATCGCTTCCCCGCTGCTCGGGCGGCTCGGGGACAAGATCGGCCAGGAGCGCGTGCTCGCCTTCTCGCTCGTCGGGGCGGCGATCATGTTCATCCCGCAAGCGCTCGTGCAAAACGTCTGGCAACTGTTCGCGGCACGGTTCATGCTCGGCATGTTCATGGGAGGGCTGCTTCCCTCAGTCAACGCGGTGATCCGCAAACATACGCCTGACGGGATGGAAAGCCGCTCCTACAGCTTCAACAGCAGCTTCCTCAGTCTCGGCAACATGATCGGCCCTACGGTGGGCGGCGTCTTGTCGGGCGTGCTGTCGATCCGCGGTATTTTCCTGATCGCCACGGTCATGCTGTTCGCCAACGCGATTTGGGTCAACCGCACGCTAATCCGCAAACCGGCCGCGGCGTCGGAGTAACGATTGATTTGAATCGTTAAAAAATAACGGAACAATTTTCCGTTATCGACAGCTAAAACAAGTTTGCTGCCAAAATTACGGAACTGTAATCCGTTATCCGCCCTTTTTGCCGCCAACGAAGCAAAGAATGAATGCTTTAGCGTACTGTAGTTCCGTTAAAACTCAGAAGTCCAGCTAAATCTCCAACTTAACGTACCCAAGTTCCGCTATCGAGCGAACTACAAAAAACCTCCAAAACCGTATCGGCTTCGGAGGTTTTTTGTTTTGAACGATTATTTGATCTGTGCCTGCAAGTCTTTGTTCGACTGCTCTTCGGCCTTGTTCAGCGCGGTGTTGATATCGGAAGCGCCCGTGATGACGTCCTTCAGCGCCTGGGTAATGTATTTGTCCGGCACCCGATCGTACTCCGATGGACCGTACAACAATTGCGGCTTCATTTTCGCCATCCAGTCGAGACGCTTCCCTTGCAAAGAGCCCAGCTTGCTCGCGAACTTTTTGACGACCTCGTCGTTTTTGATGACCGGGAGCACGCCTCTCTCCGACAAAAACGTCTGGTATTCCACCGAAGCGGACAGATGGGCGATGATTTTGTATACGAGCGCGGCATGCTTCGTCTGCGACGACATCGCGAGCATGGTCGGCACGCCGTTGCGGTTGTAGCCTTGATGGAGCGGAGCCTGCGCCAGCTCCCAATTGAACACGTTGCCCGCCTTCGTCTCGGCCTCGAGACGGCCCGAGTCGAAATGGTAAGGCATCATCGCGAGCGTCTTATCCTTGTAAAATTTGTTCAGAGCGGCCGTATAATCCATATACTCCATTCCTTGCGTGCTGAAGCCGGACTTCAGCAGCTCGAACGTCTGCTTCATCTCCGGATTGTTGAAGCTGACCTTCTTGTTCGGAACATCGACGAATCCTTTCTTGAACAGCGCGTACGTGAAGCTGTAGTTGCCGGGGAAAAACCCGGAATATTGGACCCCGCCGTCCATCCGCGTCACCTGTTTGCCGAGCGCGATCGCTTCCTCGTAGGTCATGCCGTCCTTCGGATACGGAATGCCGAATTTGTCGAATATATCTTTGTTGTAATACAGGGCGGAAGCGTAATTCGAGTACGGCAGCGCGAACATTCCGCCGTTCGGACTGAAGCTTCTGATCGTGTCGACGATCGCCGGCTGATAGCCGTTCAGATCGAGCTTGTCTTTGACGATCCATTCGTCCAGATTGGCGATCAGCTTCGTATTGATTTCCAGCGGGAAGCTCCATGCCGTCGTCATGAACAGATCCGGGGCAATGCCGCTCGCGGCCAGCTCGCTCACATAAGTGCCCTTGCCCGGCTTGACTACTTCGAAGCTGACGTTCGGAAACTGCTTCTTGACCGGCTGGACGAACCGTTCGTTAAACACCTCCTCGGACATATTCGTCTCGTCGTAGAACAGCAGCTTCACCGGTGTCTGCAGGTCGAGCTGGATGCCCGCTTCCTTCGGAGCGGCGTCCTTGGCCGCCCCCTTTCCATCCCCGGCCTTTCCTCCCGAAGTACAGCCCCCGAGCAGACCGATCGACAGCAGCAAAGCCGTCAATGCCGTCGCCTTGCGATGTTTGAGCATATTCATTCTTTTTCTCCCCCTGATCGTAGATGGTGTGTTGCGCGGCAAATCGCCATTATTCGGAACGCCGCTCGAACCGGACCGCATCCGCTCTTGTATAAATCGTCGGGTCCGCTGCGGTTCTCGTTGCTCTGACGTACTCGCTTCCGTCCCCGTCGAAACGGAACGTCCCCAGATTAACCCAGCCCGACGTCCCCGACGAAGCGTCGATATACGTCGCCTCGGTGACGGACTGATGCTTGATGTCCACCTTCACAGATGGATCGGCTCCCGGATTGCTCACGATTTTGTAGAAAGAAACGGAGTAAAGTCCGGCCGGTACATTAGCTTTCCATTCCGCCCAAGCGCCCTGCTCCGTCGTGTAGCGGGACTTGACCGTTTTATCGTAGCCGCTCAGACCGCTTTGAACCCATTTGCCCTGCTCGCTGTAAGCTTCGCTATCGGAAGTATCGACGATTGCGGACAATTCGCGGACATCGATCCATAGTGGCGGTGTCTCGAGAGTCGCTCCGTAAACCGAGACCGTGGCGCTGACCGCGATCCGCGACGTCGCCCCGTCGAGCCGATGCAGCGTAAGCACGCCGCCCGTACTGACCTCGGCCAGATCCGGCCTGTTGACATGGTATTGCACCGTGGCACCGGTCAAATCGCCGGGCAGTCCCGTATCGTAATACCCGGTCACCTTCAAGGCAGCAGAGCCGGTCGTCTCCAGTACATTCCGGTCGGAGTTCAGCACTGCCGACTCCCATCGCGGCACCGCCTGCGCGTTCACCCACATGACCGCATCCGCGGCGACCCGCGAACCGCTCGCCCGGTTCGTTAGCGATACGTATCCGGTATCGCCCGCCTTGAACGGGAACGTGCCGAGGTACGTCCATCCGCCGTCGGACAGTCTTTGGTTGACGGTAAAGCTTTGCGTTCCCCCTTCGTAATGAACGGTGAACGCCGCGTTCGGCGACAGCTCTTGGCTACCGGCGGGCAGCTTGTAATATACGCTGTATGTGACGCTTTCCGGCAGCTCGGGTCGCCAAAGTATCCGGCTCGATGCCGTTCCCGTCGTTGCTTTTGCATATACGTAATTGTCGTAATAATAAGGGTCGGCGGACGTATCCCGCACCCAGACGCCTTCCGTTTCCGCTTCCGTATTATCGACGACGAAGGAAGAACGGGGCGGCTCCTCCGGCTGCGGCGGCGGTGCTGCGGCCCGGTCGGGCAGGTAAAGCGCTGTCTCACGCGTACGTTTCTTTTCCGATTCGACGTAATACGTAAACGTCTTGGATAAATCGCTTACCCGGATCGACCACTCCATCGGATAGATCGCATCGGGAACGGCCGTATACGTCCGGCCTCCGTCCAACGAATAGTGCAGCGTCGCCGCTTTGTCCGTTTTCGCCTGCACATATGCGTCGTAGCCGCTCTCGTCGGGTTTGACGATGAGCATCCCTTTGACGGCGTCGATCGGGCTGTGCTTGTCGAAGAAATAAGAAGCGTCGGACATATCCGTTACGGTCTTCGAACGATGCAGCGGCACCTGAATGTCGAGTCCTTTCACGATGATCGCGGCGATTCCTTTCCCCGGCACGGCGACATCGATTTTCCCGCCGCGCATGACGGTATGCTCTCGCTTACCGTTGTTGCGGATAAGCTCGACAGGATAGGCCCGCTTCGAGTCGAACCCGATCAATTGCGCATTGAGGTCGACGGTCGTTTGCTGCACTTCGTCCGACTCGTTGACGAGACCGATGTAGAACCGGCTGCCGCTTTCCGCCGTAATCCAATTCAGCTGGGCGTTGTGCGGATCGATGACGCCCTCGGGCATCCACAGCCACACATCGGAATCGCCGTAGAACGTCCCCGGCTTATGGCCGTACAGCTTGTATTTGAACCATAGAAAGTCGGTCTCGAATACGGACGGGAACGATATTTGTCCGTTCGATTTCACCGATTGCTCGGTGACCAAATAATCGATCGTCTGGCCAAGCTGCGCCGGAATGTGATGGTAATAAATCGAAGTCGCCTCGCTCGGGCCGAGCAGCGGAAAATCCGCTTCGAGCTGGCCGGTCGCGAACGCTTTGTAATAATAGCCCGGATAGCTGGCGTATCGGCCTATGACCGCATTGTGGGCGATATCCGCGAGCAGCGCGTCGCCCGTATACGCCGACAGCCTGAGCATAAATGCGGCTTCCTGCGCATTCATCCGGTATGCCGAAGAGGTGGACCCCGCCTCGTAGGTCAGTCCGTTCGGCGAGACTAGCCAGCTGTCCGTCATAATCCCCCCGGCCTCATCTTCGGGAAGCCGGTCGCGCGGATAATCGAATTTGGCGGAAGACGGCCAATGGAACGACTCCCGGTATGGATATTGCGCCGGCTCGGGAATCCGCGTCGTCCCCTCCGGAACCGGTCGGGCGACGAACATCGTGGCGTAGCGCTTCGCCTCCTTGTAGGCGGCGTTCAAATAGGCGGGCTCCTTCGTTTCCTCATACAGCTCCAGCAGCTCCACCCACAGCTTGCCGAAATTGTACACAAACTCGGTTCGTGGCGGATTGACCGTCTCCGGTGTATCGATATTTTGGGCGATATACAGATCGGCCGCCGTCTTCGCTTCTTGCAAATAAGCGGCATCGCCGGTCATGCGGTACATCATCAGCGGCTGGATGACCGGCCCCCTGTCTTTCTGCTCCGGGTTGCGGAAGCGGTATTCCTCTTCGCCCATCGCGTAAATGCCCGGAGCCGCGCTGCCGGTCATCTGGTATACCGCCGCAACGGTCGAGAAGTCGAACGGCAGGGATGCCATTTTCCACTCCGACCCTGAGCCGTATACCGGCTTGCGCTTCGGCGACCAGCCTACGCCGTTTCGCGATACTCCGTACTGGATCGTCGGCAGCGCCCGCGTATCGTACAGCTCGCTGTCGCCGGTCAAATAATACGCGCCGAGCAGCACGCCGCTTGTCGTCGTTCGCACGGCATCCTCGTTCTCGATATCGATAAAGCCTTTGGCCCGGTTCCACCATCCGCTCTCCGATGGCACATAATCTACGGAATCGTCCCCCGGCGGCTCCGTCTTGATCAGATCGATCATATTGAACATCGCATCGGTCAGCGAGCCCTCGGGAGCGTTCTTACGGTAGGCCGAGTAGCCGTATTCGCTGCGAATCATGTCCCGGTAGGCGTCGTACAGGCCGCTTTTGCGCGCAGTCAGCCCGATGTGGAACCGGTATGTGCTTCCCGCCGTCATCAGTGAACGGTTGCCGAGCTGCGGAGCGTACACGATCGGCTGCACTTCGCCGTCATTGTTGACGAGACTCATGCCGAGACGCTGATTCGCGGCGCCGCTCGCCGGCTCGTATTCGAGCGGCAGCTCATCGGCCGGTACGAACAGGCCGTACGTCAACGCGCCGTTTCCGCCGCCGTTTTTCTCCACAAGACTCATCGGAGCGGTCAATTCCCACAGCCCGGTCGATTCCACAGTGCCGGCCATTTTGGCGTGAGAACGGAACCCATTCAGCACTTCCGATACTTGGTTAAGCGCTTCCGCGGTAAACGACTGATAGCCGATCACGTAATGACCGTTCGAATGCGGGGTAAACGAGTAAGCTACATCGGGCTCGCTCCCGGCCAGCGACCACGTAACCTGAAAGTCGTACTGGTCCGGGCTCGAAGCATCGGTCAATACCGCCGTTTGAGCGTCGGGAAACGATACCGAGTCGAAGGTGACCCACGTGCTGCTCATCGTTTCGTAATAATTGCTTCGCTTGCCGGAATTGCCGTCCAGCAGCACCCATTGTTCTTCCAGCCGTTCGGCCTCGGTATTGACCGGAATCCAGCTTCCGTTGTCGCTTACGAACAGATCGCGGACGATCGTTCGGCCTCCATCCCAAACCGCTTCGTAGAAGACGGCTTTATACCGCCCGTTCGCTATGACGCCCTTCTCCGTATAGTGCAGATTCGGCAGCGTCCGGCTGCGCAGCGGTCCCGGAGAAGGTTCCTGCTGCGAAATATATCCCTCGAACTTCGCCGCATCCGCCCGCGTATAGATCAGGCTGCTGCTTGCCGTCGTCCGCGTCATACTGACGTACTCCGCGCCGGTGCCGGAGAAGTCGAAAGTGCCTAGCTCGATCCATCCATATGGGCCGGATGCAAGATTCAAGTAGAAGCTGTCGGTCTTGCCGCTGTGTACGACATCGACTCTCACGTTCGAGTCGGCTTTATCCGGCCAGTTGACCTTATAGACGGATACCTTGACGGTACCGGCCTTCAGCTTCGGATTCCACGTAATCGAAGACCCCCCGATCGACGAATACCTCGTGCTGGAACCGTTTACACCTTTGACCGCGGTTGATGTGGTCCAGGAGCCGGACTCGGAATAGCCCTCATCGCCGTAATCGATCACGATACTCCTGTAAGGCGCGGCCGGCTCCCCGGAATCGGCATGCGCCGTCCGGCCGACAGTGCCCGCAGGCAGCGCCCATGCGAGACAAAAGCACAGAAACATAAACATTTTCTTTTTCAAGCGGTTCAACTAACGTCCCACCTCCTCGTGTGCAATGGCTCGCCGCCCTCTGCCCGGCCCGTACAACAACTACGGTCTTCTCCTCGCGGCTATACATCCATAGTAAGGCAGGCGCTGTCCGCAAAGACATATCCAATCGAAGCAAAATGTTAACGGATCTTACGATAATTGCTGCGTATATTTTAATGAAACCGGAACGATTTTCGGGGAAGCCGCTTTACGAATCTGCGCGCAGCCGTTAGACTTATAAGCACAGATCGGATCGTGAAGCCGAAAGCGGCAAACGGAGGACATGCCATGGAGATTATAGCCGTCGGTCATTCCATTCATACGAAATCATTCTATACCGACAAGCGGAGCGGCCTCGGACACTATATCGTCCGTCTGCAAACGGACGGCACCTGCAAAGCGGTCGTCAATCGCGCCGTCAACCGGCTCGACCCCGGCGATCTGCTGCTGTGCAGACCCGGAGACACTTACGAGCTGATGATCGGCGAAGAGGCGAACGGGGCATTCCGCAGCGCCGACTACTTTCTCTTGATTATGGCCGGGCAGGACTGGTTCGCGGAATGGTGGGAGAAGTACCGTCATGTCGGGAAATGCCGGCTCGGGCTCGACGACGATCTGATCGCGATGTGGAAGCTGATCCGTTACGAGAAAAGACGGCTGAAGAAGACGAATCCCGTCATTCTGGAATGCCTGGTCCGCGCTTTCTTCCTTCATCTGGGCCGGCTCATCTCGGAAGAGAGAGGCTCGACCGCATACGGACGGGCCGTCGCCAACCGGATGAAATATTTCATCGACAAACGCGCCGCCGAGCCGTTAAAGCTAAAGGACATATGCTCCGAAGCCGGACTGAGCGTATCGAGGGCGTCGCAGCTGTTCAAATCCGCTTTCAACCAATCCATCATGGATTATGTGATCGAAACCCGTCTTACGATGGCCAAGGAATATATGCTGATCGGGGGAGACACACTGGAGGAAGTCGCCTACAAGAGCGGATTCACGACCTATATCCATTTCAGCAGGACGTTCCGCTCCCGCTTCGGCGTGTCTCCGAGCGAGTTCAAGCGGACAGCGCTTCCGTTCGGGGAGCGGGGCGCCGAGTCTGAATCGTTAAAATAGCGGAACTGTATTCCGTTATCAACCGCTAAAACGAGTGTGCCATCAAATTAGCGGAACTGTAATCCGTTATCCGGCCGTTTTATCGTCAGCGAGGTGAGAAATGTATGTATTAGCGTACTACAGTTCCGCTATAACCGGGTAATGCCGCGAAATACTTAATATTACGGAATACAGTTCCGCTATCGAACCAAAAGGCGCAGCGAATTCGCTGCGCCATTCTTTCGCCCATGCCTGATACGGCTCAAGCCTGCGAAGGCTGAGCCTTCACTTCACTCTTGCAATACACAAGCCGTCATAAGCGGGCAATATCGTACTTTCCAGCCGCGGATCGGTCGCGATTCGTTTGTTGAACTCGCGTACGACGGCAACCGAATTGCCTTTCGCCTCGGGGTCCATCGTTTTGCCGTGCAGCAAAGCGTTATCCCCTACGATCAGCGCGCCGGGAGCGGCCAAACGGATCGCCCAGTCCAAATAGTTCACATAGTTGCCTTTGTCCGCATCGATGAAGAAAAAGTCGAAGGCGGCCCCTTCCTCACCCAGCCGCTCCAAGCTGTCTAACGCTTCCCCGATGCGGTACTCGACTACGTCGCCGAAACCCGCCGCAGTCAAATTCTCCTTCGCGACCGAAGCGAACTCCTCCTTCAGCTCCAGCGACAGCAGCTTCCCGCCGCCGTTCAACCCCCTTGCTAAACAAATGCCGCTATAGCCGCCCAGCGCACCGATCTCGAGCAACCTGTTCGCGCCGGACAAGCGCACGAGCATGGTCAGCAATCGGCCGTATCCGGGGGCGACCGAAATCTCCGGCATGCCGTGCTGCCGGATCGCTTCGTTCACCCGCTCCAAATCCGCATCCGTCTCGTAGAGCGATTCCACATACCGGTCAGCCGTCTGAAAATAACGATCCTCCATAAATTCCTCCGCTCTTCGCCGCATACGACGCGTTTGTATCCTTGATTCATTTCGCCTATACTTATTCTATAATTTCGCCGGCACCGATACAACCGAGCGTTTCTCGGAGCGGAGCCGACGCTAACAGATGGAGTGGACGAACAGGTGGATAAAGTGCAATTAATCGCAACCGCCCCGATGGGGCTAGAGGCGATCGTCGCCCGCGAGGTACGGGAGCTCGGCTATGACGACGTCATGGTGGAGAACGGCAAAGTGATGTTCCAAGCGGACCGCTCGGCTATAGCCCGGGCCAATCTTTGGCTGCGGACCTCGGACCGGATCCTGCTTAAGCTCGGGGAATTTCCGGCTACGACGTTCGACGAGCTGTTCGAGGGCGTGAAGGCGCTGCCTTGGCCGGACTGGATTCCCGGCGATGCCGAGTTTCCCGTCGAAGGCCGCTCCCATAAATCGCAATTATCGAGCGTACCGGCTTGCCAAGGCATCGTGAAAAAAGCGGTCGTGGAGAAAATGAAGCAGCGCTACGGCACGGAATGGTTCCCCGAGGACGGTCCCCGCTACGTGATCGAGGTCGCGCTGCTGAACGATGTGGCGACGCTGACGATCGATACGACCGGCCCGAGCCTGCACAAGCGCGGCTACCGCAAGCTGATCACCGAAGCGCCGCTCAAGGAGACGATGGCGGCGGCGATGGTGCTGCTCAGCCGCTGGCGGCCGGGGCGGCCGCTGATCGATCCGTTCTGCGGCTCGGGGACGATTCCGATCGAGGCCGCCATGATCGGCTGGAACATCGCGCCGGGGCTGCGCCGGGAGTTCTCCGCGGAGGCGTGGCCGACATTGGACCCTTCCATCTGGGACGACGCGCGGGAAGAAGCGTACGACCTGCTGCGCGACGACGAGCCGCTCGACATTATCGGCTCGGACATCGATCCGGCGGCGATCGAAGTAGCCGAAGCGAATGCGAAGAAAGCCGGACTTTCCGGCGAATTGAAGCTTTATCAGGCGCCCGTAGCCAAGCTGTGGCCGGATTCCGATTACGGCTGCATCATTACGAATCCGCCGTACGGCGAACGGATCGGCACGAAGGACGAAGTGGAGAAGACGATCCGCCAGCTCGGATCGATTTACGCCAAGCTTCCGACCTGGTCGCTGTTCGCCCTCAGCCCGAGCAAGCAGTTCGAGCATTACTTCGGCAAGCCATCGGACAAGAAGCGCAAGCTGTTCAACGGGCGGATCGAATGCAATCTGCTCATGTACCACGGTCCGCTTCCTCCGCGCCAGTCATAACGAGGCTATGCCGCGCCGCCGGCCGCGCGCCGGATGAAATACCCGTCGAGAAAAACGCCCGGACGGTCATGCAAACCAAACATTAGTGCGTTGGGAGAGTGGAGTTATTTCGTAGTGACTTCTACTCCCAACGGCCCTTCGTCATGAATGAACCAAATTTGTTTATTAGTGAACTTCTCTGCGCTTTTTGGCTCCACTTCTCGGTAATTGGAGAAACAATGAACCTAGAGTAACTATTACTGAACTTAAGTTTGGTAATAGTGAAATGGGGTTCGTTATTCGCTGTATTCGGCCATCTGATGTGCAAATAGCGCAATAGAGTTCAGTAATAGGGAAGTTTGGTTCGTTCAAGCCCATTTCCAAATTACCCATGCAAAAGGGTTACCCTTTCGCTTTAGTTCGGTAAAGAACTTAAACATTCTGATCGTACAAGCTTAAAGGCATCTGCCCCAGCAGATGCCTTCTTATTTCATGCGGTAATTGGCTCAATGCGCGGCGGCCATATCCTCCGCGAACGATTCCAGCAGTCCCAGCTGATCGGCCAGCTGTAGCACGGTGTACCGGCTGCGGACTTCCTTCGCCAAACGGAGGGCGTCTGCCAGCTGTTCCCGGCTGACCCCGATTTCCTTCGGCTCCGCGGGTGCCCCGACCTGACGAAGCAAGGCTTGAACGTCCGGAGCGATAGCGAGTATCGCTTGCAGCTTCGGTTTCAATTCCGGCCAATGCCCGACAAGCCTGTCGCGCCGGATATCGAGCTCCGTTTGATTCAAGAAAAGACCGCGGTTCATGGCGATCATCTCGTCGGCGAGCGGCCCGTAACACCGGCGAACGTCCCGTTCCCAATCCGCGATTTGCGCTGCCGTTTTCTCTTTCATCCGGAAAGTGTCCGGATCGGCGCCCAGCAGCGCATCGTACAGCTTCAGAACGATCGGCACGGCCGCTCCGACCTTGATCCCGTGAAGCTCCGTCCGATGCCCGGCGGCAAAATGCAGCATTTCCCAATAGTGCGAAATGTGGTGCTCGGCCCCCGAAGCGGGCCGGGAATTGCCGATCATTTGCATCGCGATGCCGGACAGCACGAGACCTTCCATAAGCAGCTTGGTCGCCTGCTCTTCGCCGTCGCGGATAGACTGAACATGGCTTACGATCCCGGTCAACGCTTTGCTCATCAGCGCTGCGATCACCTCGCAGTAGTGCTCTTCCTCCACTACGGATGCGAGCAGCCAATCGCATAACGCCGTTATTTTCGCCAGCATATCCCCTACTCCGGCCGCCTGCCGATCCCGCGGGGCCTGACGGATCACCGACAAATCTCCGACGATGGCGGCGGGGGACGCGAGGCTGTACGTCTTTTTGAAGCCGTTAACGAGAATGGGGGAGCCTGTCGAGGCATAACCGTCCATGGACGGTGCGGTAGCAACGACGATATATGGAAGTTTCGCCTTATAGCTGACGAATCGGGCGATATCGTTGATCGTGCCGGAGCCTACGGCAATGATCAATTCGGTATCCGGCTCCAAATCGATCAGAACACGGACGAGCGCTTTCTCGTCGGCATACCATTGTTCCTCCGGAAATACGCTCAACCGGACATCCGTTCCTTTGCCCGCCAAATCATCGGCCAACGCTTTCCCCGCCGCGGCGAAGCTCGAAGAGTCGGCTACGATCATCGCTTTCCCTCCGAGGTTCAACTCCCGGAGCAGCTCGTGCACCTTGTACAAGGCGCCTTCCGCAAGCATCAGCTTTCGCATCTCGACCCGATGCGTTTGTCCGCACGCGCAATGGAACGATATTCCCGCCAATTGCTCAGGGGTGCGCTTAAGTACCGTTTCAACCGTTATGTCCATCATTTCCCCCTGTTACTAGGTCTTTATCTCTATCTTAAAGCTCGATCCAAAATCTTCGGACGGCCGAATGCCATATCCGATATGACCGCCGGTGTTTAGCAGTCTCGGGCTCAACCGGTGGCGGATGTTAACGGCACCTACAATTTCTTCCCGCTCATCAACCAACCAATACGTGGAGTGTGGAACCCAATTCGCCTCGGTTACCTTCTCCTCGCTGTCCTGAGAGAACAGAAAATCAAGCATCGCCGCGAAATCGGCGGGGTCCCGTTCGACAACCCTAGGCACGATGTCTTCCCCGCTGCTCCGCCACTCCTCATAAAATGAAACATATTGGCGGCGGTAATCAGCCGACGGCTTAACCAAACGAACCGGAGTATGCATAAGGGACTACCTCCCGCGTAAATTTTTCTAATGGTAACACAGGAGGATAGCCGCCCGCAATGCCGGAAATTGCCGTTATACTCCGCTGCCGTTGCCGGATGACGCCATGGTCTCTCCGGATACGAAGCGTGCTACTTTGCCGCTGTACGCTTCCTTATCGTCATAGTTGTTGTACAGCCTGCTTGCGACTTTCACGGAATCCCCGAAGAAAAACCGTTCATACAGGGTCTGTCTCCCTGCAAACGAGCTCGCGCTCATCTCCCAGGCGAGCCGGAACAACCCTACCTTTTGACGCCCGTCCACATCGATTCCTTTCAAATACCGGGACAAATCGCCGGAAATGGGTGAGCGGAAATCCGCCTCGCCCGGAATCATGACGAGGCCGCTCGCTCCGATCAATTGAACGATCTCGACCATGCGCGGATAAAGCTTCGGATACAAGAAGTTCGCCGTATATAACGGCCCCGGGTCGGGCAGCATCGTCCCCCACCGATCCGGCTCCGCCCGGTGCTCGGCAGCGAGCAGCAGCGCTTTCAGCGTTTCGAGCGACGCTATCACCTCCGCCGCTTTCTCGACGACCTGCGAATAAGTGCGAAGCCCGAGCATTTTGACAATCGACTCGACCGTCCCGAGCACAAACTCCGTCTTCGCAATATTGCGGCACAGCACCTGATGGGTCGCATGGGTATGAAAATGGCTCTGTTCGGTAAACCGTGCCGCCAGCTCCTCGTCCCCGCACAAAAATACCCGGTCATGTGGAACGAGCACCCGGTCGAACACGACGAGCGTATCCATCTCCTCGAACCTCGAGCTTAACGGATAGTCATACGGCGAATGTCCGGCGGAGAAACTTTCCCGGCAAATAAACCGGATTCCCGGCAAATCGTTCGGAACCGCAAACGCGAATGCATGCGGATTCTCCTCGGCAAGCGACGGCAGCGGAGCCGGGAATATCAAGATTTCCTCCGCCGTCACACCTTGCGTAGCCAATAAGAAGGCGCCGCTGACGACGATCCCGTCTTTATTTTTCTCGATGACCTGAGCCGTATCCGGCAGCTCCAACGTATGCACAAAGGTCGACATTCTGCCGGAATGAGGGACGATAAAAGCATGGGAAAGCGTAATGTCGTTCTCCCGGCAATATTCGTAGTACCGTTTCATATTCTCGGCATACAGCGGATTATGCTCCGATAAAAAGCCGGAAGCCGCGCCGAACGCCATGACGGCCGTATTCATGTAATCCGGGGCCCGCCCCAGAAAACCGTGATGCCGCCCGGCCCACAAAGACATCATCCTTCTTCGCCGCACCAAATCGTTTTTCGTTATGGGACGCAGAAACGACAATCCTACGGGATCTCCGGTTGTCGGTGACGCAAATGTCATTTCCGCCCGAAACTCCTCTTCCCCCTGCATGTCGTATAAAGAAGCTTGCGTCGAAACGACTCCGCGAAAAGCGGGATGAACGGATATCGCATTCCGGACCCGTTCTCCGTGCACCCAAACCTCCACCCCCGAGCTATCGATTCGATCGATGTACTGCTTTCCGCTTTTGATCGGCATGCTCATCCACCTTTCACCATGATGTTATAACATACGCTGGCGGCGAAAAGCGGACAGGGGCACACGCCAATCTTTATGCGCCCGAGGTCCGTCCGGTTCCAAAAAAAACGAGCCTCCCTGACCGCTTCATGCGGCGAGGAAGGCTCGGGCCCATGCTTTCTATCCGTCCTGCTTCATCGTCGATACCAGCTGCTCCAGCACTTCATCGGCCGAATTGTATTCCACTTGGCACGTTCCCGCCGCCGCATGGCCGCCGCCGCCGTATTTCAGCATAAGCGAGCCTACGTCGGTTTTGGAGGTGCGGTTGACGATGCTGTGGCCGCAGGCGAGAACGCAGTTTTGTTTGTTTTTGCCGTCGACGATCCAGATGGAGATGTTCTGCTCCGGATACAGCGCGTATACCATAAAACGGTTGCCCGGGAAAATCGGATCGACGTTCCGCAGGTCGGATACGATCACATTCCCGTCGATACGGGTATGGGCGGTCAGCATCTCGCGATACTGCGCGTCCAGCTCGAAGTAGCGCTTCACCCGTTCCTGGACGTCCGGCAGCTGCATAATCTCGTCCACCGACTTCGTCATGCAATGAACGACGAGATCTTCCATCAGCTGATAGTTGCTGATCCGGTAATCGCGGTAACGTCCGAGACCGGTGCGCGCATCCATTATGAACGACAGCAAATCCCATCCTTGCGGATGCAAAATGTCTTCCTTGCTGAACTGCGCGGCATCCGCCTTGTCCACGCCCGCCATAATATCGTCGAGCTCGGCTCCGAACTTCTCCCGTCCGCCGTAATAGTCGTAGACGACACGGGCGGCGCTGGGAGCGATGCGGGTTTCCCCTTGAAATTGGATGTTCTCGCCGTTGCGGGTCAACTCGCTGGAATGATGATCGAACCAATAACCGCAGCCCGGCACATAAGGGACGTTAGCCAAAATGTCGTTCCCGTTCACTTCGATCAGCCCGTCCTGCACATCTTTGGGATGTACAAACTTCATCTCGTCGACCATTCCCAGCTTTTTGAACAGCATGGCGCAGACGAGCCCGTCAAAATCCGATCTTGTAATTAATCGCATGTCTGGTCCCTCTCTTATACATAGTTCTCACGGACTATTATATTCGTTAAATACGTTCGTTTTTCCTGCTTATCCCCCGGAAATTTCGCACCTTTGGAATATTGCCTCCGGCGTCTTCTGTCGATCTTTGGACCAGACGAGTCCCTTATACGAAAAAGCAACGCCGCTCTCGGGGAGCGGCGTCCGTTGTTTCGAGCCTCAGATCACTTTCCGTTACTGCCGGATGCTGCCTGTATGTCGCCATATGCCCAATGCTGTTTGGATACATCGGTCCATTTCGGCTGCGAGTCGGTCAACGGCTTCATGCCAAGCAGCTTATTGATAATCGCGACCGCCTCGGCGCGGGTAAGCGCAGCTTCCGGACGGAACGTTCCATCCTCGTAGCCGTTCAGAATGCCCGCTTTCTTGGCGTCGGCTATCGCCGTCTTCGCCCAGTGGCCTTCCGTATCCGTAAAGCTGCTTGTGCCGGTCGCCTTCGGCTTGTCACCCGACAGACGGGCTGCGATGGCGGCCATCTCCGCGCGGGTAATCGTATGATCCGGCTTGAAGCGGGCATCCGGGTACCCCAGCATCAGTCCCGCCTTCGCGGCGTTTTCGATCGATTCCTTCGCCCAGTGGCTTGCATTGACGTCGGAGAATGCGATCCCCGCTTGCCTCGGCTTCGCTCCGAATGCACGGCTCAGCATAGCGGCCATCTCGGCGCGCGTAACGTTCCGTTCCGGTCCGAACGTTCCATCGAAATAACCGTTAATATAGGCGATACCTGCATCCTTCTCATATTGCACGATCGTAAATGTACTGAACTTGCTTACGGCAATCCGTATTCCAAGCTTGCCGGATTCGTCGTACTTCACGATTTCGCCTGCGACCCATTCCTTGCTTCCGTCGCTATGTTCGATGAATACGCCGAGCGGTTTATCGCTTGCGTACGAGCTGTCGAGCGGCAGAACGAGCGTAACCGGTCTGTTTTGCAAATTCGTCTCGATCTTCATCGGTCTGCCGATCACGTTCATATCGCGGTCACCGATGACCGCGCGAACTTCCCGCTCCGTTTTGGTCCGGTCTTCGACGGCCTTGCGTTCGTTCTCGTCCTTGACGGGCACGAGGCGGAAGTATACATCATCCTCGCGTCCTTGCAAAGATTGCGGCGGAATGACAATACGGGCATTGTTCGTATACAGCTCCAAATTGATGTTTTCTTTGGACAAGAGATCCGCAGAGCTTCTCGGAATCGAAACATTCAGCTCGGATACTTCATCCTTCGCATCCGGAATTACAATCGTTGCCGAATTGGAGCCGGCAGCCTTCAATTGCTCTACCATCTTGGCCGTCTGATCGGCGGTCAGCTCGACTCGGTCTTTCTTCGTGCCGTCCTCGGCATTCGTACGGCGAATAACAGCTGTCGAAACAACTCCGCCGTTTGACGTCCCTCTATTCTCTACATTGACCGTAATCAATTCCGGCTGCGGAGACACAGGGCCCGTTCCTCCAGGAGAGGCTGGAGGATCATTGTCGGTGGAAGGCCCGCCCCCTCCACCGCCCGTCGATACCGCTCTCGGAGTTACCGACGCGGATGGTGCCGATGGTGCTGACGTCATGCCATTCGCATTTTTGGCCGTTACCGTGAACGTATAGGCCGTTCCGTTCGTCAATCCGGTTACCGTAATCGGACTGGAGGTGCCTGTTACGGACTTCACTGCTGTTCCGCCTGTCCATGCTTTCACTTCATACTCTGTGATCGCGCTGCCTCCGTTGTTCGCAGGCGGCGTAAACGTTACGGTCGCCTGACCGTCACCCGCCGTCGCGCTTACGTTCTGCGGTGCGGAAGGTACGGGCTGCTGCGAGGCGCTAGGAGTTACCGGTGCAGACGGTGCCGATGCTTGGGACCATACGCCGTTTCCATTTTTGGCCGTTACCGTGAATGTATAAGCCGTTCCGTTCGTCAATCCAGTTACTGTAATCGGGCTGGACGTACCGTATACGGACTTCACGACTGTACCGCCTGTCCATGCCTTCACTTCGTACTGCACTATTGCGCTGCCTCCGTTGTCCGCAGGAGGTATGAACGTCACGGTCACCTGAGCGTTGCCCGCCGTCGCGCTTACATTCTGCGGAGCGGAAGGTACAGGCTGCTGCGAGGCGTTCGGCGTTACCGATGCGGATGGAGCCGATGCTTGGGACCATACGCCGTTTCCATTTTTGGCCGTTACCGTGAACGTATAAGCCGTTTCGTTCGTCAATCCGGTTACGGTGATCGGGCTAGAAGCTCCGTATACGGACTTCACGACTGTACCGCCTGTCCATGCCTTCACTTCGTACTGCACTATTGCGCTGCCTCCGTTGTCCGCAGGAGGCGTGAACGTCACGGTCACCTGAGCGTTGCCCGCCGTCGCGCTTACATTCTGCGGAGCGGAAGGTACAGGCTGCTGCGAGGCGATCGGCGTTACCGATGCGGATGGAGCCGATGCTTGGGACCATACGCCGTTTCCATTTTTGGCCGATACCGTGAATGTATAAGCCGTTCCGTTCGTCAATCCGGTTACTGTAATCGGGCTCGACGTACCGTATACGGACTTCACGACTGTACCGCCTGTCCATGCTTTCACTTCATATTCGACTATCACGCTGCCCCAGTTGTTCGCAGGCGGCGCGAAACTCACGGTCGCCTGAGCGTCGCCCGCCGTCGCGCTCACGTTCTGCGGCACGGAAGGTGCAGGATGTATCAGCGTTAACGGAGCCGACGGTGCCGATGGAGCGGAAACACCCGCCGACGTATTTTTGGCCGTTACCGTGAACGTGTAAGTCGATCCGTATGTTAGACCCGTTACCGTAATCGGGCTCGATGCGCCGTTTACCGACTTCTCGACATTTCCGTTCGTCCACGCTTTCACTTCAAATTGTTCATAGGGGCTGTCCAGAGTACCCACAGGGCCCGCAGTGAACGTTACCGTCACTTGATCTTCATTAGCCGTCGCACTCACGTTCGTCGGAGCCGGAGGTACGGATTGCGCCGGCGCAGCCGTTACCACGTTGGAGAAACCGCTCGTACCGCTAGCATTTTTCGCTTTGACGGCAAAAGCATAGGTCGTTCCGTTCGTTAATCCGCTGACCGTATAGACGCTGCTTGTCACGCTGACGGCAGCACTCCGCCAGTTGGCCGCATCGGCAGGCGCCGCAGTTCCCTCGTATACGAATACTTCGTATTCTTCGGCTCCGCTCGGAGCCGTCCAGGTCAGCGACACTTTCGCATCGCCGGCAGTTGCAGTGAGCCCCGTAGGCGCGCTTGGTCCTAGCGGCTTGTTTGATTTAATGCCGAACAAAATATCCAAAGTGTACAGCCATCCGTTCGGATCGACCGCGATGCTGATCGGGTTCATAACCGCCGAACCTCCGACGGACGTAATCGTTTCCTGCGAACCAGCACTCAGGTTGTTCAAATCGAACTTCTTGATGCCCGCCATACCGTCGACAACATAAAGCAGCTTGTTGGTGCTGTCAACGGCGATTTTTCCCGGATTAGTCAGACCGGAAGTGATCATTGTAGGCATAGGGCCGCCCTCGCTTACGACCCCGGGTGTCGGCGTGTTGATCGATCGCCATATGTACCCTGCGTTGTCGGCGGCAAGCCCAAGGTTCGAATTGATGCTGCTCATCGTGGTGGGAGTAGTTCCGACTTTTCCGTAATAGTAGGAACTTGCTGGAAGACCCCCTCCCCCCGGCATACAAATCGGTGGACCTACAGGAACAGGAATACAAATATCTTGCGGTACAAACGAAGTTACACTGTAATAATAATATATTTCTCCTTGAGTCGTAACCGCCAGATCATCTACAGATACACCCGTAATAGGACCTGCTGCTGTAACAGACAACGGATAAGTTGCATGAAGGGTCCCGCCGGAGGAATAATGATTAATGGCTGCACTTATTACCGATGTTGTTGCCGCATAGATTTCCCCATTTCCGTCAACGAACACGGCCATCGGGCTCGCTATCGGAATCTCAAGCACGACATTTCCGGATGTGTCGAACTTGACAATCCGGTTATGGCCCGTATCGGCTACGTACATATTGCCGGCCGCGTCAAACGCGATATCTCTCGGGGCTAACAAGGTTGGACCCGGGCCTGGTGCCGGGGTCGCGCTGACGCCAACCCCGCCGAGCGCCTGCAAGAAGGCAAGCAGAATCGCCATCAGGAGCACCGCGCTTCTTTTCTTAATCTGATACAAGTTTCTCTCCTCCTCGTGTTGAACAAAATGCAAATTGTTCCTCACACCGGATTATACTTTTCCATTCTCACAAAATTCTCACAAGACTCCCCTATCGCAAATACAGCACCACCGGAGGACGAAAGCGACTGATGATCTCGACACCCGTATTTTCGCAAAGTTTCTCGTCAAATGCATAAGCTTTTGCATCTAGACCGGCAAAACCGGGCGATTTGTCGCGAACAACATGTACTCTTGCATGTAATGCATCATGCTCGGAAAAAGTGGTCCGCGAAATTTGGTAATACGCTCAAGAATTAAAAAAAAAGAGAACGGTATCGTCTCCCGCCCCCTGAACCTATTCCACTCCTACCTTGTCGGCCAGCTCTCTTGCGAGCTTCGGAGGCTCGACCCCGATCTCGTCCAGCAGCCGCTGCTTGTATAAGCCGTACTGCTTGCGAAATGCCCCCGCGTCTCCCGCTTCCACATAAAGCTGCAGCAAAGCTGCGTTCATCTCCTCGTCAAGCGGTTCGATCGACAAATATTTGCGAATACAGCGCTCGACCCCGGTTTTGTCCCCGCTGCCCCGGTAATGGACGACGAGCATCCGCGTCAGCGCCGCGAACAAACCGCCAAGCTCCTCAGCCGCTCCGAGACTCCACAAGTAGTCCTTCCCGCCGAACAACGGGCTTTCGTAGTCGTGCAGCAGCGTCTCGCACTGCTCCGCATTTGCGGAATCGGCCGCGGACACGCCGCGCATGAACTGCCGGAATTGTCCGACGTCGCAGGCCGCTCCATGCGGCATTTGGAGCGAATAGCCTTCGTTCGTCGTTTTCAGCTCAAGCTCGAAGCCGCTTTCCTTCAACACTTTCTTGAGCCGGTACATCGTATTATGCACGTTGTGGAGCGCACGGCTTTCTTCCATATCCGGCCACAATAAATCGGCGAGCACCCATTTGCTGATCCATTGATTCGGGTAGACGAGAAAATAGGCGAACAGCTCCTCCGTCTTACGGGTCGGCCAGCTTACGGTTTCCCCGTCCGCCCCCTTGACGTCGAACGTGCCCATGCAGCGGATTCGCGTCGAAGGCACCGCCGAAGGAGGCCGCCGTTTCAGCAAATCATGCGTCTTCATCAATCTGTGCGCAACCTTCTGCACCGCTTCCGGCGTTACGGGCTTCAGCAAATAATCGACCGCCTGGACGCGGAATGCATCCAGAGCGTATTGCTTATAGGCAGTCGTGAACACGATCTGAACCCGTTCATCCCGCGAAGCGATATGCTCCGCCAGCTCCAGCCCGCTCATCTTCGGCATCTCGATATCGAGAAACGCCGCATCGGGCGCAAGAGAAGCATAACGCTCCAACGCTTCCTTCGGGCTCGTAAACGTTCCGACGATTTCGAAAAAACCGCTCTCCTCCGCAATCAGCTTCATCCATTCGAGGATCGGCTGTTCGTCTTCGACAATGATCGTCCGCAGCATTCCGGCATCTTCTCCTCTCTTCCGGCGTTATCCCGCCCACGGCGTTTCTTCTGTCCGTTTGGGCAAATATACCGTCACTTTCGTTCCTTGCTCCAGAGCCGAATCGACCGAGATGCTCGCGCCGGGGAGCGTCATAAGCCGCCTGCGTATGTTCATCATCCCGATTCCGCCCTCCCTCATCTCGCCTTGGGCGAACCTGTACACGAGATCGTCGGCCATCCCCACCCCGTCGTCCTCGACGATAATCCGGATATACCCCTCGCCGTCCGTAACGGTCAAGGATACGCTGCCGTGCCCTTCCTTCTCGAACAGCCCGTGGCGTATCGCGTTTTCAACGAAAGGCTGGATGCTGAGGGACGGAATGAATGTCTCCTCCACTCCCGGCTCCAGCGTAAGGCGGAAATCGAACCGGTCGCCGAACCGGGCTTTCTCGATTTCCACATAAGCGCGGATCAACGCCAGCTCGCGGCTTAGCGGCACGAACATGTCGGAGCGGTCAAGCTCGAACACATAGCGCAAATAGCTGGCCAGCATCGACAGCAAATGCGCCGCCTTCCGCCCGTCCGTATAACAGAAGGAGACGATGCTGCTGATCGCGTTATACAGGAAATGCGGCTTGATCTGGGCATGCAGGAAAGCGAGCTCGTTCTGAAGCGCACGGTTCGCCGCCGTCTTCATCGCAAGCTGCATCCGGATTCGGGCAAGCAGCGTTCCGGCGATGAACGGCTTGGTTACGTAATCGTTCGCGCCCGCCTTGAAGCCGAGCTCGATATCTTCGGGCGTGCTCTTGGCGGTCGCGAGCAGAATCGGCAGTTCGATAACCGAGCGGGTCTCGCGCAATTTCCGGCACAGATCGAGTCCGGACAGCTCCGGCATCATGACGTCCAGCACGAGCAGATCGATGGACGGATGCTCGCTAAGCTTGCGAAGCGCCTCCTTCGCCGAGAAGGCGACTACGACGTTATACTCGCCGCCAAGCGCATTCAGAAGCAGGCGAATGTTCGAGGACTCGTCGTCCACGATCAGAACCGTATGCTCGTGCCGGTCCAAATGATCCAGAGCCGCTTTGGCCACTGGCTCGACAAATACCGCATCGTCATGCTGCGTCGTCCGGGCGCCCGGCGCCTCCGCCACCTGCGACACCGGCAAAGCAAAGACGATCCGGGTTCCGCGCCCAGGCTCGGACCAAGCTACCCGAATATGCCCGCCCATCCGCTCGACGAGCTGGCGGCTTATATACAGACCGAGCCCCATGCCGGTATATCCGTCGCGCGAGGCCGGTTCGTTCCGCTCGAAATAACTGAATATGTCCTCGTGCCGCTCCTTCGAGATTCCGGTTCCGGTATCTTCTACCGAGATGAACACGAAACCGTCCGCGATTCCCGAGGCTACCTCGATCGAACCCCTCTCCGTATGCTTGATCGCGTTATGGACGAGATTGTACATCACCTGCCGGACGCGGTTCTCGTCGGCCAGCGCGAGGGCGCTCGCCCCCACCCGGTTCGACAGACGCACGTCTTTGCCCTCCACCTCGAATTCGAGCACATCAAATACGAATTGGGTAACGACCTGCATGTCGACGGTCGACGACCGAAGGCGGATTTCGCCATGCTTCATCTGAACGACGTCCAGCAAGTCGTGAACGAGCGAAGACAGCTTGATCGAAGTATCCTTGATCAAGGAAAGATTGCGGTGCTGCTTCGCGTTCAGCTCCCCTTCCTTGCCGTCCAGCAGATGTGCGGAAATATTAAGAATGCCGTGCAGCGGTGTTTTCAGCTCATGCGAAGTGTTGGCGAGAAATTCGTCTTTCTGCTGGTCCCTCAGCAGCAGCTGCCGGGACAAGCTTTCCATGCGATCGTAGGCACGGGCGAACCGCAGCGCCAACATCAGGTTCATGAACGAAATGAACGCGAGAATGCTCAGCTTGCCGACAATCTCGCTTGTCGTCACGTTGGCCGCGTACAGCAGGCCGTCGCTCAGCATGATCAGGAGGGATACCATAGCCCCGAAGAGCAAAGCGAGTTCCCGGCGCTCCAATCTGCCGTTTTCTTTGTTGAAGCCAAGGTAGGCGATGCGGAAGGCAATCAGCAGGAATGCGGCAAAGCTATACATCCAAAACCAAGGCTCCGCAACCGTATACACCGAATAGGGCAGCACTACGATGCCTAGCAGCAGCACGATCAATGGAAGGATGAACGCCCCCAACTGCCATCTTCCGATAATGCGCCGATCAAGACGGTGGAGAAAAGCGGCCAGCACGACAACGCTCGCGAACCCGGTCAAGTCCTGCATTTTGTAAGCCGCCTCGAATGGAACGGCCGGGAACAGCTGCATGAACAGCTTCTCGCCGCTGAGCAGAAGCGTGCACATTAGCGCAGCCAAGTAGATGCCGCTGTACAAATACTCCTTTTCCTTCATCCGCATGCCATATATGCTCAAATGATAGACGCTGAACAACAGCAGCATAAAGACGTCGGCCAAATCGATTCCGGATGTGATCATGCCGAGCCGCAATACTTGCTCCTGCAAGCCGAACTGGATACTTTGCACGATGCCCCCGTTCGGAAATGCATAATTGGCGACCTGCAGCACGATCTCGATTTCCTCGCGGTCGGTCTGGAAAAACTTGCTGTAAGGCGTATTGCCGGGCGTATGCTCGCTCTCGCGGGCGGCCGGATCGCCGCTTTGGCCGGCCGGCTTGCCGTCGATATACAGCCGGTGAGCCATCCGGATGTTGCCGGACTTTATGCCATATTCGCCCGAGCCTTGTCCGAGCTTCAATAGGAGCCGATACGTGCCGAACCCTCTGCTATCCATGCCATTGCCGTTCTCCGGCGAGTGGCCCCGCCATATTCCAGGTACATTCATATAGCGGGTATATTCGGGAGTACGGCCTTGAAAGTCGGCGGGCGTAAGCAGCATTCCTTCATAAAATTCCCATTCCCCGTTCAAGCTGACGAAGCCGTCCTCCCGGAAATTCCAGTCCGACACGTCCATAACGCCCCGGATCGCCACAGGCATGTTCTGCTTGGGGATCGTGTAGGAATAGAAACCGCCGAGAACGAGGAGAGAAATGAGCGGAAGCAAGGCAAGCTTGACTATTTGGCTGAAGCTTGTTTTCATTGTCTGTCGACCCTCTTAATCGACCCCAAAATTTGCAGCCGGGACCGTTTAATCAAAGCTTAACATCCCGCTCTCACAAAATACTCACAAACTTCGGCGGGCTCGTCCTCTCCTTACTTTAATGCACCCTCCGCCAAAAAGAAACACCCCGCTCCCGGTAAGGAGCAGGGTGTGCTGCGTAAAGCAAGTCTTTGCTTATTTCACGATCATATGGATCGGATGGCCCAAAGCGCCTTCCGATGCATCCATGACGATCTCGCCGAGCGTCGGATGAGCATGAATCGTAAGGGAGATATCTTCCACGGTCGCTCCCATCTCGATAGCGAGCCCGAGCTCCCCGATCAGGTTGGACGCCTCCGCGCCGACGATTTGCGCGCCGATTAGATGACCCGTATCTTTATCGCCGATCAGCTTGACGAATCCTTCGCTCGCGCCGATCGATTGAGCGCGTCCGTTCGCCCCGTAGCTGAACCGACCGGAGAAGACGTTGACGCCTTTCTCTTTCGCTTCGGTCTCGCTCAAGCCGACGCTTGCGATTTCCGGTTCGGAGAATACGACGGCCGGAATCGCTTTGTAATCGACCGCGCTCGGCTTGCCGGCGATCGCTTCCGCCGCCACTTTCGCTTCATAGGAAGCTTTATGGGCGAGAGAAAGACCCGGCACAACGTCGCCGATGGCGAAAATGGCTGGTACGCTCGTACGGCCTTGATGGTCGACCTCGATCAAGCCGCGGTCGGTCATTTTCACGCCGATCGCCTGCAGCCCGAGCTCGTCGGTATTCGGCCTGCGGCCTACGGTCACGAGGACGTAATCAGCCGTTACTTGCTTCTCTTCGCCGCCGACGGTGTAAGTAACCGTCACGTCGGAGTCGGTTTGCTTCGACTCTTTGGCAAGCGCTTCGGTCACGACATCCACGTTCGACTTCTTCAAGCTGCGGCCCACATAGCGGGACAGCTCTTTCTCGAAGCCCGGCAAAATCGAGTCGGAGCCTTCCAGTATCGTTACCTTCGTGCCGAACTTGGCGAACGTTTGGCCGAGCTCGATGCCGATATAACCGCCGCCGATTACGACGAGGCTCTTCGGAATTTCGTTCAGGCTGAGCGCTTCCGTCGAGGACAGGATCCGTTTGCCGAACGGAAAAGCTTTCAGCTCGACCGGACGGGAGCCCGTCGCGATGATGCAGTGGTTGAACCGGTATTGGGTCGAGTCGCTTTCGGTGGCGACACTGACGACCGATTCGTTGACGAAGAACGCTTCGCCGGTCGCGAATTGAATTTTGTTGCCCTTCAGCAGCGAAGCTACGCCGCCGCTTTGTTTTTTGACGATGCCGTTTTTCCATTCTTGCACTTTGGCCCAGTCGACCTTCACGTCGCCGACGTTAATGCCGAACTCGGAGCTTTCCAGCGCCGTTTCATAGCGATGTGCTGCGGAAATGAGCGCCTTCGACGGAATGCAGCCGCGGTTCAGGCATACGCCGCCGATTTCGGCTTTGTCCACGCAGACGACGGACTTGCCGAGCTGAGCCGCGCGGATTGCGGCAACGTACCCGCCCGGGCCGGAACCTATAACCAGGACGTCGACATCTACAGTAAGCGTTCCGACTACCATGCGTTTATACCTCCATAACCATAAGCTGCGGATCTTCCAGCAGCGATTTGATGTAGTTCATTGCATTTTGCGCCGTTGCTCCGTCGATCAGACGGTGGTCGAAGCTGAGCGAGAGCGCCATGACGTTGCCGATGACGATTTGGCCGTCGCGGACGACCGGTTTTTGCGAGATGCGTCCGGTGCCGAGAATGGCTACTTCCGGATAATTGATGACCGGCGTAAAGAACATGCCGCCTGCCGAGCCGATATTCGTGATCGAGATCGTGCTTCCTTTCAGCTCGCCCGATTGCAGCTTGCCGTCGCGGCCGCGAGCCGCCAATTCGCGGATTTCGTTCGCAACCTGCCATACGTTTTTGCGGTCCGCATCGAACACGACCGGTACGAGAAGTCCGTTGTCGGTGTCGGTAGCGATGCCGATGTTGTAATATTTTTTATAGACGATTTCGCTCTTCTCGTCGTCGATCGAAGCGTTAAGCGCCGGATATTGCTTCACGGCCGCTACAAGCGCCTTGACGATGAAAGGCAAATAAGTCAGCTTGACGCCCTTCTTCTCCGCGAGCGGCTTCGCCTTCTGACGAAGCTCGACGAGAGCGGTGACGTCCACTTCGTCCATGATCGTAACATGAGGTGCCGTGTAAACGGACTTGACCATTGCGTTCGCGATCGCTTTGCGCATTCCTTTCAAAGGCACACGCTCTTCGACGCGTTCGCCGGCTGCAGTCACAACCGCCGCCGGTGCTGCTGCGGCTGGCGTTCCTTGAGCCGCTTCCGCCTGCTCGGCTTGTGCAGGCGCCACCGCTTGGCCGCCGCCCGCCGCGAAGGCGAGCACGTCGTCTTTGGTCACTTGGCCGTTGCGGCCCGTGCCTCGAACCGACGCGATGTCGACGCCTTTCTCGCGGGCGAACTTGCGCACGCTCGGCGTCGCCAGCACTTGGCCGCCGGCTGCTGCCGCAGGTGCCGGTGCTGCTGCTGCCGGTTGCGCCGCCGGCGCTGCTGCTGCAGGTGCCGCTTGCGGTGCACTTGGCGCCGGAGCCGCTGCAGGTGCAGGCGCCTCGGCCGCAGGAGCGTCGCCGCCGCCATGGTGAATCGACTCCGGCGGAATTTCGCCGACTACGTCGATAACCGCTAGCGGGTCACCTACGTGGGAAACCGTGCCTTCTTTAACTTTCAGCTCGACGATTTTGCCGGTTACCGGGGAAGGGACTTCCACGACCGCCTTGTCGTTTTGCACGTCCATAATGATTTGATCTTCTTTTATTTCATCTCCCGGCTTGACGTGCCATTTCACGATTTCGCCTTCGTGAAGACCTTCGCCGAGCTCCGGAAGTCTGAACTGCCAGATCGCCATAATACTGCCTCCTGTCGGATCGCCCTATGCAAGCAGCCGGTACGTATAGCCCGCTGCCTCCGGGCAATGATACGAACGATAACGGAACCAGGTTCCGCTAAGAAAGGAATTTTTATATCGTTCCATAAGTTAACGGAATTTTATTCCGTTATTCGTTGAAAATTTATGCCTATTGGAGCCGCCAACGCGCTGATAACGGAACGTAGTTCCTTTATTCGCGCGGAAACGTTCCCCGGCAGGCAAATAACGGAACCGAGTTCCGTTATTGCATGCCGCCAAGCGGATCATTAGAAATTCAGGACTTGATTGATCCCTTCGATGATGCGGGCCGGCGTAGGCAGCCATTCGTCTTCGATTTGTCCGAAAGCGTACACCGTATCCGGCGCCGCAACACGGAGAACCGGCGCTTCCAGGTGCAGGATCGCCTTCTCGTTGACTTGGGCGATAACTTCCGCCGCGATGCCCGCCGTCTTCTGGGCTTCCTGTACGACGATTGCGCGGTTCGTTTTCTTGATCGATTCGACGATCGTATCGATATCGAGCGGCATAAGCGTACGCAGGTCGATGACTTCGACGGACACGCCTTGCGCCTTCTCGATTTCTTCCGCCGCCTTCAGCGAGGTGTGAACCATCGCGCCATAGGTCAGGATCGTAACGTCCTTCCCTTCGCGGACGACGTTCGCTTTGCCGATCGGCACCGTGTAGTCGCCTTCCGGAACTTCGGCGCGGAATGCGCGGTACAGCTTCAAATGCTCCATGAAAAAGACCGGGTCGTTGTCGCGGATCGCGGAAATGAGCAAGCCTTTCGCATCGTACGGGTTGGACGGAATGACGACCTTGATGCCCGGAGTTTGCACGAGCATGCCTTCCAGGCTGTCCGTGTGAAGCTCGGCCGCTTTCACGCCGCCGCCGTAAGGCGTACGGATAACCATAGGCGCGTTGTAACGGCCGCCGGAACGCCAGCGCAGACGAGCGGCTTGAGCCACGATCGAGTCCATCACTTCAAATAGGAAGCCGATAAACTGCACTTCCATAATCGGACGGAACCCTTGAACGGAAAGACCTACGGCCAAACCGCCGATGCCGGATTCGGCAAGCGGGGTGTCGAACACGCGATCTTCCCCAAATTCCTTCTGCAGCCCTTCGGTAGCGCGGAACACGCCGCCGACATGACCGACGTCCTCCCCGAAAATCATGACGTTCGGGTCGCGCTGAAGCTCCAGCTTCATCGCTTCGTTAATCGCTTGAACCATCGTCAGTTGTGCCATGACTTACTTGCCCCCCTTGCCCGAAAACCAAGCTTTTTGCTCTTCCAAATGCGCCGGAGTCGTCTCGAACATCGTATCGATCAAGCCCGGAACGGTCATTTTGACCGTTTCTTCGGCTTTCTTGATCTGCTCGTTCACATGCTCCTTCGCTTCTTCGATCACTTTGTTCTCTTCCTCTTCGCTCCACAAGCCTTTGCCGGTCAAATAGTTGCGGAAGCGGACAAGCGGATCGCGAAGCTCCCAATCGCCGGACTCTTCTTTCGTTCTATATTTGGACGGATCGTCCCCGGACATCGAGTGCGGGCCGAACCGGTAAGTGATCGCTTCGATCAAGGTCGGAACGCCTTCAAGCGCGTGAGCGCGGGCTTCGGATACGGCTTTGTACACCGCGAGCACGTCCATGCCGTCGATTTGTACGCCGCGAATTCCGGCTGCGACCGCTTTTTGGGCGATTGTTGAGGCCATCGTCTGCTTCGCGCGAGGCGTAGAGATCGCATAGCCGTTATTTTGCACGAAAAATACGCATGGCAGCTTGAACGCTCCGGCGAAGTTCATCCCTTCGTAGAAATCCCCTTGGGAGCTGCCGCCGTCGCCCGTATAGGCGATCGCGATGTTCTGTTTGCCCCGGCGCTTCAAGCCCATGGCTACGCCCGGAGCTTGTACGATTTGCGCCCCGATGATGATTTGCGGGAGCAGCACATTGACGCCTTCCGGAATTTGCCCGCCATGCTGATGACCGCGGGAATACAGGAACGCCTGATACAACGGCAGCCCGTGCCATACGAGCTGCGGCATGTCGCGGTAACCCGGGCATACCCAGTCCTCTTTGTCGAGTGCATATTCGCTCCCGATCATGGAAGCTTCCTGGCCGGATACCGGCGCGAAAAATCCTAACCGTCCCTGACGGCTGAGCGACACGGCGCGCTGATCCCATGTGCGGGTGAACACCATGCGGCGCATCAGTTCCTTTAATTGATCGTCGGACAAATTCGGCAAAGCTGCCGAATCGACGACTTCGCCGCTCGGAGACAGAACCGACAACGGCTTGATTTCGTCGATCCGAACTTCGGACAATGGCTTGCTCATCGCTTTTCACCTCTGAATAGATTTGCCTATCGTGTTATACAGAATAGATAACTGTTATAGTATATGAGCCACTCTGTTTCATAACAACAAATGCTCTTCTGCCTGAGTATGCCTTATTTGACAGCCGGCAGCATATGTAACAGAGCATAATCATTATATAGTACAGATCAACAAAAATCTACACCAACCTGCAAACTTTTTCGTTGCAGCCGAAAGCGGACAAGCATCGGACGAAGTCGTCCGGTTTGCAAGGAAAGGCCGCTTTTCCGGTACGCATGCAGTATTCCCGAAACGAATCGATTTACCGTCTTTTCTTTTTCCCGGCCATCGCTGTTATAATTATTTTACACGAAACGAGGCAAATTCAATCCCGAAAGGAAACCGCGACATGGACGACACCCGCTATACGAAACGAACGATTATGAAAGAGGAAGTCGCTTCCGTCTTGCTGTCGGAAACCCGCAATGTGAAAATTTACCTTCCTCCGGGCTATAACGAACTTCTGACTTATCCGGTATTGTATTGTCAGGACGGGGAAGATTTTTTCAATTTCGGCCGGACGGCCACTCATATGACCAAGCTCATTTTGGACGAAGGACTGGAGCCGGCGTTCATCGTCGGAGTGGATGTGGACAAGAAGCTGCGCAATGAGGAGTATTCCCCCGACGGGTCGCGTTTTGGCGCTTATTGCCGTTTCTTCGCAGAGGAGCTCATACCGTATGTCGAAGCCCGCTATCCCGCCAAACGCGAACGTTCCGCCAGAGTCATCGCCGGCGACTCGCTGGGGGGGACGGTATCGCTTCACATCGCTCTCGAATATCCGCAGCTGTTCAACCGGGTTTTATCCTTGTCCGGCGCCTTCTTCGCAAGCACCCGCGACCGCATCGCGGCGGAGAGCGATTTATCTTGGCTTCAGCTGTACATGCTGATCGGCTTGCAGGAAACGGCCGTGGAGACGTCTCGCGGCACTTTCGATTTCCTTGAGGAAAACCGCCGCACCCGCGAGCTGCTGGAAGCCCGGGAAACGGATTTATTTTATGAGGAGAAGGATGGCAAGCATACATGGGGATTTTGGCAAAAGGAGCTTCCGACAAGCTTAAAGATTTTCTTCGGATGACCGATAAGGTACAGGCGGGAATTGTTGGATAGCTTCGGCACGGTGTAACTTCTCGCCGCTCCGGAACGTCAATACATACGATACAGCTTCAAAGACAATGGGGAGGATTACGACAGCCATGAAACGATATTTCAATCGAACGACAGCCGCCTTGCTGCTTGCCGGCTGCTTGGTCGGACTTTCCGCATGCGCGGATAAACAAGCGGCTCCGGCGGATACGAAACCGGCAGGGGAAACCGGTGCGTCTTCCGGCACCTCCGCGAATACAGGCGGGGGAAGCGGAACTCCCGGTCAGACGCCCCCGCCGAAGACGGGCGATGCCGGCTCTGCTGCCGGAACACCCTCGACAGGAACGCCGCCGTCATCCGGCAGCGCCGACAAGCCGAAAGACGGAACGACGGCACCCGACGCGAAGAACCCGCCGAACGGCGGCAAAACGGTGCAGGTTGTAGCCAAGCCTGCCGACATCGCCGTGCTGGTCAACAAAACCTACAAGCTGCCCGACAACTACAAACCGGACGATCTCGTCGAGCCGAACATCCCGTTTATTTTCCAAGAAAAAAACGAAAAGCGGCTAATGCGCAAGGAAGCCGCCGGCGCGCTCGAGAAGCTGGTCGCCGCAGCGAAGAAGGACGGCGTGTCATTGGCCGGCGTATCCGGCTACCGCTCTCAGACAACGCAAAAAACGTTGTTCGAAAACTATGTCAAGAAGGACGGCGAAGAAGCCGCCCGCAAATACAGTGCCGTCCCCGGCCACAGCGAGCACCAAACAGGGCTTGCGATGGACGTATCGGGCAGCGACGGCAAATGCGCCGCCTCCGACTGCTTCGGGGGCACGAAGGAAGCGAAATGGCTCGCCGAGCATTCCGCCGAGCACGGCTTCATTATCCGTTACCCGAAGGGCAAAGAGGATGTTACGGGCTACCAGTACGAGCCTTGGCACCTTCGGTATGTAGGGACGAAGGCCGCGAAGGAGATCGCGGAGAAAGGCGTTACGCTTGAGGAGTATATGCTGAACGCGATTCCAGTGTCGAAGTGATTTGTGTTTTTTGAAGGGGACAGTTGCCAATATTTTCGATATCCGTTAGGATGGAATCATCATCTTAATATCGGTCGTGAAGCACACGCCGCTCGTCGCTATTCGTGACGCAGCGGCTTTTTGCGTCGCGGCGCCAATGGAAGGGAGTGTTGCGGCTTGAGTTTCGAACAGGCTCATGAACGTTTTATGCAGAAGCATTCGCGCTTGCGCAGCGGTGAACGGCTTCGCAGGCTGACCGATGGTCACGGTCATGCCGAGCGGACTTTTCTCCAGCGCTTATGGTGGCCGGCCGTGGGCAGCTTTGATTATTTGCATCCGGAGTTTGAAGTGTCCGATTTCAAGGACGGCTCCCGTTACTTGGACTTCGCTTACATCCGCTTTCCTTACCGGGTGTGCATGGAGATCGACGGCTACGGCCCTCACCTGCGGGACGTCTCCCGCACGCAATTCGCCGATCAGCTCATGCGGCAGAACCATCTCCAGATCGACGGGTGGAGGGTCATCCGTTTCTCGTACGACGATGTAATGGAGAAGCCTCGCCGCTGCCAGCAAATGATACAGCAATGGATGGGAACATGGTTCGGCGGGGATCAACAACGCATCCTATTGACACGGAAGGAACACGAGCTGATCCAATTTGCGATCCGGCGGCAGAACGCGATTACTCCGTTCGAAGCGAGCGAACAGCTCGGAATCACCACAAGGTACATGCGGACCTTGCTGCAGAGGCTCGTTCGGGCTAATGTTTTGCTCCCCCACTCGGGGGATAAACGGGTTCGGTCCTATATCCTGAATCCGGATGGGAAGCATTTGTTCCTGTAAAGTAGGGAGTGTACCTTTCGTGCGGAACAAACAGTTCCGCTATCTCCGAACTAGGCAGGCAATTCAAGGCTTAAAGGAAGTTTGAGTTCCTTTATTCATAGAATAAAGAGCCGTTTCCGCCGTTATTTAGCGAATAGAGGAACTCTGCGTTCCGTTACGGCCTGAAAGCCGCCTTGCGAAGGGCAATAGCGGAACTCATTGTTCCGTGGAAGCATCGGAGGCAGCAGAAGCAGACGCATGCATAAAACATGCGCCTAAATGACACTTCTTCTGCAGAACTAGGACTAAGTTCAATCCTGCTGATCCTTGCGATCGTACCGGTTGCGCAGTGTCGCCGCCATCCGCTCGAGCTCCTGCATCGACGGCTTGTCCGGGTGACGTCCGACCGTTCCGCCCCACGACGTCAACGTCTCCGTCAACGCCCGGACAAACGTCCGGACGGTTACGCCGTAGCCGCCCAGCTCCGCCAGCGTAGCCATTGTTTCCGGCTGAACGGCCGGCGCATCTTGCGACTCGTCCCCACCCGTCGCCAATTCATAGAAGGAGCGGATCAGCTCTCCGCGGCGGTGGGCATGCCCTTCGACGGCGATGAACGCATTAACGATAAACGCCTTCGTCTGGCGCCGCTGCGAAATGCCGCACAGCTTACGGCCGTTCACGCTGACGTCGTACTCACCCGGGCAGTAAGAGCCCTTTACTTCTCCTTTGTCCGCACCGAGCCCCAGCTTGGCGAAGCTTTCGCGGATGAGCGCATACATCAGCTCGAAGTCTTCCTTGAACTCCAGTCTGCCCGTCGGATTCGGCATCACGATCGATACGTTGACGATGCCCGGATCGAGCGACACCGCCGCTCCGCCCGAGTTGCGCACACCGACCTGATAGCCGTGCAGACGCAGCCATTCGAGCGCGTGCTCGACGTTAGGCAGTCTGCGGTCCCGCAACCCGAGCACGACCGCTTTCTCGTGCCTCCATATGTGCACGAACGGGGATGCGCCTTCCCCGATCTTTTGACAGAGCAGCTCGTCATAAGCGAATGGGAATAAAATATCGCCCAGCAGCGTTTTTTCGCTTGAATCTTGAATGTAAAAAGGAGACGGTATCCGTCCGCTCATGTTTCCTCATCTCCCCGAAAGTAACTTGAAAGAAATCCAGTTAGAGAATAGCATGAAAACGGGAATTGTTCAAACCCGGACGGCAGTTTGAACGTGCCCTAGGCGTCTGACTCGCACATCGCAACTTGCCGAACACCATATAGGAGTAGATTGCACCATTTTATTTTGGGCAAAAATCCCTTTCCCTGTAGAATAGAAAATAGTAGAGAGACTGTCGATTAACTGATAGCGAAGCGTAAGCACGCCGTTCCAAGTGAAAAGATACCTTCCTCTGCTCAGACAGCTTGTTTTAAACTCCTTGATTGATAAGGATTAGACCGCTAATTCTCTCGCAAATCGCCCGGCAACCTGCCATCCCCCCAAAAAAATTCAAACAAAAAGACGCCCTCGCGGACGTCCCGGTCACTTTATCTAGATCGATACATTTTTCGGCTTCTGTCCGGGTACCCAAGCATGCTGGTCGTATCCGTTGCGCCCCCAAAATCCGATGTGCTCCTGCTCGATCAGCTCGATGTTGCGCAGCCACTTTACCGATTTGTAGGCATACATCTTCGGCACGAGCAGGCGGACCGGACCGCCCAAATCGCGGACGATCGGCTTCCCGTCCATCAGGACCGCGACCATCACGTCGTCTAGGTTCGCCTGCTCCATCGTCAGACTGTCCGTGTAGACGCCGTCTCCCGAATAAAACTTCACATACTTCGCATTGTGCTGGACTCCCGCCATCGCCAGCAGCTGCTTCAGAGGAATCCCTTCCCACGTGGTGCTGTACACGGACCACCCGGTGACGCAGTGAAAATTGCTGACCTGCACCTTGCGCGGAATTTGCAGAAACTGCTCCCAGCTCCACTCCAGCCGCTTGTCGACCAAGCCGCTTATCCAAAACTTCCACGTATCCGATGCGAATTCGGGCATATCGACAACCGTATAAATACGGAATTCGCCCTTGCCCCCTCCGCCGATCGGCTTCAGCGAATCCGCAAGCGGAGTCGGGGCCGGCAGCATCCGGTTGACGTCGGCGGCGGCCGATTCCAGCGACACCTTCCCCATGCCCGTGCCGGAGAAAAGCCAGCGCGCGAACTTCGGACCCACCAGCAGCAGCAGGACACCGGCGAACGACCATGTCAGGAACGCGCGCCGGGTGTATGCCGTATCTCGTAGCCAGCCGCTTACTTTCCCGATCCGCATCCGCACCGGAACCGCCGGCAGCGCGCCTTCTGACGCGTCGATGTTCGGCCGCTTCCCCGCTCTTGCATCGGGGCGTTTCACCCGCAGCCAGCGGCTGCGCGTAACCGCATGAAAGACGGCGTAAGGCACGCCGACCCATGTAAGCAGATCGTGAACCCACAGCGCGGCGTTCGTCAGGACCGGAGGAAGCGAACGGAACTGCCATAGCACAAATCCGGACACGATCCAGCCGGCCAAGAGTGCCAGCACGATCGCCAAATTCCACTGCTGGCGCGGCTTTCCCCGAAGCTGCTTCAGATGCTTGCTCATGGTGGGGACGTACAGCAGCACCACGACCGCCGAAATAATCCCGAGAATAATATGAGCTTGCTTCAAGGTAACCCGGACGATGCTGAATTCCCCGCGGAGCGCCGGAATGAACAGAACGATCCCGGTAATCGCCAGCACCAATACGAGCCAACCGTTCCATGCGTGCAGCCGAAGCAGCTTTTTGCCGAGCGCCGCGTTCCGCCGTTTCCGATCTTGTTCCATAACGGCTTCCTCCTTGTCGATCCATCCATTTACCTTAGTATACGTTTTCACCCGAAATCCGGTTTTACGGCCTCGGCCGGAGCGGCCCACCTATTTCGAGGATGGGCGACCACTACACTGTAGTGGATGCGCCTTATCATACAGACACAGGCCCATGAATTTTTTCATGGGCCTGCTCCTTTACGGTTGCATACGGGGAAATCCGCAAAATATCGTCGCGCAGACGACCGTTTTACTGGATAACCCGCTTCCCTTTAATCAGTCTTCCCTTCCAGCGTTCGTCCAGCTCGGATACGACGACGCCGATGCCCGTCCGATACGTATGCAGCATCTTGTTGTCGCCCAAATAGACGGATACGTGCCCGATCCGCTCCGTCCCGGTTTTATCCTTCCGCTTCGGCGTCGTGAAGAACAGCAAATCGCCTTTGCGGATTTGGTCCAGGCCGATTTCGGTTCCGACCTCGCTTTGCTGGCGAGAATTTCTAGGCAGCTTGATGCCTTTCTCCCCGAATATGTAATTCAGAAACGAAGAGCAGTCGAACGACTCGGTTTGGCCCAAAGGCGCTCCGAAATCGTACGGCGTTCCCATATACGTCATGCCGAGCGTTAAGATGGTGTCCGCTTTGCGTTCCCAGGCGGGTGCATCCGCTTGCGCCGGGACAAACTTGTAATTCGGATAATTGCCGTTCGAGTCCGGCTGGTCGGCCATCGGATCGTCTTCGTTTTCCGCGGAAACGACCGCCGTCTTCGTTTTATCGTTCCACTCCACCCGGTAGCCGAGCGATTGGGCGGCGAGCCGTATCGGCACGTAAGTCGTACCCTTGTAATTCAGACTCGACGGCAAATTCGTTTCGCCGTCGTTATAAGGCGTCTCGGAGCTGAACGTCTTCCCTCCGACCATCCACCGGAACGGAACGGCGTCGAGCTCGACCTTGGCCACCCCGGTTGCGAAGGCGACATTGACCATAAACGAAAGGCCGGCCAAACCGGCCAAGCCGACCGTAATCCATGTTTTCCTCATAAAGGTGCTCCCTCCACACGGCTGTACTTGTATCCGTATAGAGTTCGTCCGGCAAGAGCCCGTTTGCGGGAGTGGCATCTACGGTACAAATTGGTAATAGTTGATATTAATTTGTAATAAATGGTATAAATTGGCAATAGTTGATACTTATTTGTCCTTAACGGTACAATTTGGTATTAATACAAAGGCAAGTCGGCCACAATAGGTAAAGCGTTCATCCGGAGCTATACATTGACAAACGAGCCGAACTATTCCCATAATAAGTTAACGGTGCACGAAGCAATCCCGCCAAATGCAAGGTATTGAACCAAAATCGGCAACTCGCGAAATGGGGAATGTCCAGATGAATCTGATCGTAACCGATGCGGCCGTACACTGCTTTACGAAGGAATGGGGTTTTCGCGAAGGGGAATACGTCCGGGTGTACGTCCGATACGCCGGCGGCGGAGAAGATCCTTACGCGCTCGGCATTATGAGCGGCAAGCCGATCCATATCGGGATCGAGACCGTTGCCGGCAAGCTTACGTTTTACATGGAGGAAGCGGATCTGTGGTTTTTGGACAACCGGAACTTGACGCTCGACGCCAAAGGTGAAGATATCTTTTTTCATTTGTCGGCCGCGCCGACGAGAGATGACTGAATAAGTCATCTCTTTATTTGTTCCACCATAAAATGCAGAAAAAAGCCCCGGTATCCCCATAAGAGCGGAATACGGGACTTTTTTTGCTATGTATCAATAGGTTCGCTTGGAGGAGACATGCTCCTGCAAGAGCCGGTACAGCTGAATGATCGAGTCCTGGTTTTTGCTGAAGCGGAACGATATTTTCACTTCGCCCTGCCAGTAAAAAATAAACAAATTGTTTTTGCGCCCGATGACGAGCTCCACGTCCCATCTCGAATCGGTCAACCGGTATTTATCGCGGTTGAAAAACAGCTTCGGCCCTTCCGAGGAGTAGTACATGCCGAAAAAATCGTCGCACAGCTTCATATAAAAACCGTGTTCCGCGCACTTGAGCCCACCTTCCATCAGTTCCAACTCCTTTGCCTTCGTTATTAGTCCCTCCGTTGCGATGCTTCGGTAAGCCTCCGATCCTTATATCCAAAACAAAAAAACTTCAATTCGTTTCGTTCGGCAGCTGGCTGGCGTGGCTCGGTCGAGAGCGACCTAAGACTTTAGCCCCTTTAGCTTTGCGTCGCCGGCTTTCGCCGGGTTTGCCAGTATCGTGAAGTTCTCGAAGTTTTGGCGTCTTTTTTGTCGATTCCTTATTATAAGAATAATGGAGGGGCACTTCGCTTTACATCCTCCTTTATACCTATTTTTAGACACATGCCGACGTTTTTCGGATCAACCGCAACAAATTCGACAAACCTCTCGGCAAAAAAAACGAAAAAACCGGGCGGTTGACCACCCGGTTTTCAGCCCGTGGTACTGATTAGCAGATGCCGGTGCCGCGGAGAATAATTACCAGCAAGATGAACAACACCAGAATGATGCCCGTAGAAGTGAACAGACCTCCGACTCCTCCGACTCCGCCTACGCCGCAACCAACGCCGCCTACTCCGAATCCCATGTGCAGTCCTCCCTAATTCCATTATGCGGTGATTTGCGATCCTCCAAGGAACCGACCCGCTGCGCCATCGCTTCACTAAGAGGTTCCAACCACACGATCTACCATATGAGACATTGGCTATGGCGGACTGTACAAATGTCCCGTAGGCGCAAACTATTTTTGGGGAGGCCGGTCACATGCCTACTCGCGCGGCGCTTTGATGACGAGAACCGGTATTTTCGCATGCTGTACGACATAGTGGCTCACGCTGCCGAGAAACAGCTCTTTCAGCGTCCCGAGGCCTCTGCTGCCGATCACGATAAGGTCCGCTCCCTGTTCGTCGGCATATTCCAGCAGAGCCTGGGCCGGATCTCCCTGAAGGAGCGCCGAAGCCGCAACCGGGACCCCTGATGCACGGGCTCTAGCCTCTTCCAGAATATGCTCGGACTCCGACATCTCCTCCAGCTCCATACGCACGGGAGCTACGACAACCGCTTCGCCGACGACGAAATTAGGAATTTGGTATACATGGGCGATCGACAGACGCGCACCCGGCGTCGAACGGACGAGATCCGCGGCCCGGTCCAGCGCGGACTGCGCTTGGGCCGAACCGTCGTATGCGACTAGTACATGTTGAAATGGCATGACGGACACCTCTTATCGGAAATTGGATTTGGTTCCATTGTATCAACGGGTTCGTCCGGCAACTGTGAGCGTTGTCACATTCCGTATACTATATTCATACCCCAGTTGACCCGGGTTGAACCATAGTACCATGCAGCCGATCCGTCGTATGGACGAATTCACCGTATGACCAGAACCCGTTCCGGACCGTACCGTCCGGGTACGTTATCCGGCCGCGCCCATGCTCGAAATGATTGTCCCACTCGCCTTCATAAACCGTTCCGTCCGCCCACTCATATGTGCCTTTGCCGTGAAAGCAGCCTTCTCTCCACTGACCGGTATAGCGGTCGCCGTTCGCGAACAGCTTCGTTCCCCGGCCATGCTCCAAATCCCGGTACCAGACTCCCTCATACTTGGTCCCGTCCGCCCACACATAAGTCCCTTTGCCATGCCGAAGCCGGTGCAGCGTCTCGCCGCTGTAGCTGCCTCCCCGTTCATCCTGCCGCGACCCGGTGTCGCCCGTCAACCCGGTGCTTTCTTCCCATACCATATCCCGCAGGGCGCCGTCGATTTCGATGGTAGTCGTGAGTCCGGGTGCGGGCTCAGCGTTATCCTGATTCGCAAGGACGCCCTTCCCGGCGGTCGGCGCGACATACATCGGCTCGGCGGCGAAACGGTCGTCCACGTACGTCGTGTAATACCAGCAGGTCAGATCGTATATCCCGTACAAGCATTGTTTCACCGTACCGGCTTCCAGAAAAAGCTCGCTTTCTCTCAAGTCCATCATCATTAGCCGCCTCAGCAACGTAATGAAAGCCGGCTTCAGCAGCTCCATCTGTTCCAATTCGGCTAGCCGATCATACGGGTCGTGTCCTTCTGTGTTTCGTTCCTCGCGCTTCATGATATCCATCGTCAGCCAGTCGCCCGCATGCTTTAAATCCGATAGCGCGGCGGCCGGGTTGCTCGCCGAGGTCCGCTCGGCACGGGCTGCCATCTTGTACAGATGCGGGAGTTCCGCTTGCAGAAAATCAAAATGGGAAAGCTTCACGCCATACTCTCCTTGAACTTCTTTTTTGTTATCGTTTCGGAAAAGTTAACTTCGCTAAAACACGAATGTACAACATCGATGAAGCTTCGATCGGAAGCTTTTGTTATAATAAGGAATATCGGGAGGGATTATGTCAATGAAACTAGACAAGAACAGGGAAGCGGCCTCGTCGGCCCGCAAATCCGCCGCTTCTGCAAATACCCATAAAGACGGTTTCGGAACGGCCTCCATCGGCTCATTTGCCAACTGGCGGACGGCTCAGCGAACGATGGGCAACCGTGCGGTCGGACGAATGATCGAGCATTCGATACAACGCAAGCCGGAGCAGCCAACAGCCTCCCCTTCAGGTAAGCCGACCGTTCAAAGATTGATCGATGCAAGCAGCTTCAAGCAGGAAACGAAAGTAAAAAATCGCTTCCGTATGAAAATAAAAGGTGTCGACACGGCGCTCGCCGCTTACGGCAAAATCGCCAGAAACAACTACGCGAAACTCAACGAGCAGTTGGACGTCATCCGGGGCGAATGCAACGATTACAAAGCGCATCCCAAGGCGCATCCTTATCGCATTGCCGGCGTAGACCGGCTGCTTGAGCAGATCGGCAAGGAGCAGCGCGTAATTGCTCCATTAAGCGAAGCGATGGCCGAAGCCGATCCGAAGAAGAAGTTCGCCAAGCTGTGCGAAGGTCAGGACGCGCTTGTAGAAGTGAAAGAAGACGTTCCCGGCCTGAGCAACATGTCGCTCGATCCGGAATTCAGCGAATGCATACGAGAGCTTCGCGCCGTCCCCGGCGCAATGGAGGAAATGCTCCAGAACGAGATGGACCAGCTGAGGGCCATCATGAACGCTGCGGACACCCCGGACATAACGAAGCAAATATTGGCCGAAGCGCTCGGAAACGCGGACGATATTCACCTGGAGGCTTTCAGTCCGGGAGCCCGTTTTACGAATCAGAAAGAAAAAGACCGGGGAATAACGGAGAAGTATGTAGTCAACCACAACATGAACGCGCCCGGCGGCACATCCGAACGTCTCGGTTCTCTGGCGCATGAGCTTACCCACGTCTCCATATCCGAGCAGTTCGACAATACGGCGCTGTTCTTCGCCTTCGGCAAGGACGCGACCGAGGACGAGGTCATGGCTCTAGTGGAAAAGCGCCGAAGCGATCTCGATTCGCTCATCGCGCTGCTGAACCCGAAAGACTTCAAGAAGGATCAGATCGATCTGTTGAATTTAAAGCTGGCCTATCCGCGCAAAGGCGGACCCGCGGGCGTTCAGCGCTACATCGACAATTTCTTTACGAGCAAAAAAATATCGAAGGAACAGAAAGAAAAAGCCGAATCGCTTGTTGCCCGGGGAATGGATAATACCGTTATCGAGTTCGATACAGTCATAAACCAGATGCTCATCTACATGCAGCAGTGGAAAACACCGCAGGACAATCCATTCTATGTAAAGCTGATGGAGGTTGCGACCGATGCGCAAGCCCATCGCATGGGCGGCTGATTTCTTGTCGACCGCCCTGTCTGCGATAAGCCCCGACTGGACATGACGCAAGAACGGCCGCCTACTTGCCGCTCTTCCGCATGTCCATATTTATTTTTTTCCAGCGCTCCTTCTCTTTGCTGCGCAGCGCCGCATCTTCCTTCCGCGCCAAGTAGGCAAGCTCCCTCTGCAGCTTCAGGTAGCTGTCGTATCGGTCTGCTGCCAGCTTGCCGCTGCGCAGCGCTTCCTGCACGGCGCAGCCGGGTTCCCGACGGTGACCGCAATCGCCGAAGCGGCAGCTTGACGCCAGCTCTTCAACGTCGCGGAAGCCGTGGTCCAGCCCTTCGTCCGCATGCCACAGCTGCAGCTCCCGCATGCCCGGCGTATCGATCAGCACCCCGCCTTCCGGCAGCAGCACGAGCTCGCGGTGCGTCGTCGTATGGCGGCCTTTGTCGTCGCCTTCCCGGATGTCCCTCACCTGCATGATCGCCTTGCCGTACAGGGCATTGACGATCGTCGATTTGCCTGCGCCCGAGGAGCCTAGAAGCGCAACCGTTTGCCCTTCGTGAAGATACGGCGCGAGCTGCTCCAGCCCTTCCCCGCGCGCCGCGCTGATGACGTGCACAGGGACGCCGATCGCCGCGGCTTCCGCTTCGGCAACCCGCTCCGCCCGTTCCGCTTCACCGCACAAATCCGCTTTCGTCAGCAGGACGACCGGACTTGCGCCGCTTTCCCATGCCAGCACCATATACCGCTCCAGCCGACGTACATTGAAATCCTGATTGAGCGCATTGACGAGAAACACCGTGTCGACGTTCGCCGCCACAATTTGCTCGTCCGTGACCAGTCCGGCCATTTTCCGTGAAAACTTGCTGAACCTTGGCATGATCGCATGAATCGTCGCCCGGTTGTCGGCTTCCCTGTACCGGATGACGACCCAGTCTCCGACTGCCGGGTAATCGTTTCTTCCTTGCGCCTGATGCCTCAACTTGCCCGCCAATTCGGCCAGCATGTCGCCGCGTTCCGTATAAATCCGGTACAGATGCGTATGCTCCAGCGCGATGCGGCCGTATCCGTCCCCCGGCTCGGCCATCCGGCGAAACTGTTCGTCCATCTCAGGCTTCCAGCCCAATTGTTTCATATTCAAATGCGGATTCCTCCCGTAATGTTCGCGGAAGCGGCATCCGCCACGTCGTTTTCTTACGCGGACGGCGCTTCCGCCAATCTGTTCGTTTCCTTAACCGGTGCGCATACTGCTTGTTCCACTTTCCCAGTCCATGCAATCGACATATAACATCATCCTTTCATATGTTCAAAAAAGAGACGGCCGCAATACATGCAGCCATCTCCATTATATTCCATTGCGCCTCCGCTTACACGGGGCAGTATTGGTATAATCATTTTTTCGAAAGAGCGGCGGCTGTTCGCGGCTAAAGCGGCGATGTTCTCAATTGTCCGTCATTGTCCACGTAAACTTTGTATTTTCCTGTTCCGTCGGGCGTTGTCATGACAATTCCGTCGGCAACGTGAACGTTTGCCCAACGCTTGCCCGCGGCGCCAAGATCTGCCGTGTTGTCCGTCTTCGGAACGATCGCCCCTGCGAAGTCGGCCGTTCCGGCAGCCGATATTTTGAGCTTGGCGTCGCCTTTAACCCTTAGCTCGTGGCCATCGTTGCTTTCCGCAATAAACGACCCGCTCACTTTGTTCAAATTGCCGTGCACTTCGATGTTCGCTCCCGGGGTAATGCCCAAAGCATCCTTTCCTTCCCCGTTCTGCAATCGGACCCGCTGATTGTTCGGCGCCTTGAGGACGAAATCCTGCTCGGTTCGCTGCGGCATCGTTTCATAGCTGTCGAACGAATAACGCGGCTGGAAAAATCCCCCGTCCGTATAGCGAACCCCGGACTGCCGCTTGAACTTCGGCATTTTATCGACGCTGCTGAATTCCGTTGCCAGAAAGTAGATGTTGTTCGTCTGCCCGCATGGATACGGCCCCCTCGCTCCGGCACTGTTTCTCCACGGCGCGGCGATGATCCTCCCGCCTCCCAGTACCCCGTCGTAGCGGGCACCGGATTCGAAGTAGCTTCCTATGAATTGAACATCGAACGCATCATGCAGGTGAAGCAAAATATCCTCGTGACCTTGGATCGTGCAGGAGATAAATTTGAATCCGCGCAAAGGGTACCCGCTCATCTCTATATTTTTGGAGACACCCATACCGATCGCCGTATGACACGCGGCCCGCTTGGACGAATGCTCCAAACCGCCTATGTAGCAATTGACGAAAGCGGTGCCCGCAAATCCCGTACTGTACGGCGACAGCCTGACCTCGTCTCCCACATTCGCCGTGTCCGCCGGATTGCTCGACAGCCCGTGTAATGTGATGCGATCCCCGGATACCGTCGTCGACGTGTAATCGAATACCTTGTTGGCGAGCCGCACCTTGCCCTGTTGCGGCAGCGGACTGCTGCTCCACCAAGGGATTTCCAGCGTATAATTTCCAGCCGAACCGCCGAATGCGGTGGATCGGTACAAGTCGCCTCCCCGCACGCATAAGCCTGTCACTCCTTGAAACGTACAGTCGTAGAACCGATTGCGCTCCGCTCCCGCATTCGTATTTTCGGCGCCCAGGCTTCCGGCCGTAATGAGAGTCGCCGCAATTCTCCAGTATCCGACGATCTGCACGTTGTGTACGAGGATATCCTGCGCATTGTCGAGAAATACGCCGACGTCCCATTCGTCGCCGAGCGCAAACGTATTTTTGTCGTTGTACCCGTCCAAGCCATTAAAATTAGGGACAATGCGCAAATTGCGGATCGCGGCGAATTGGCACCCTTTAGGGGCGTACAAGGCGACGGAAAATGGTTTTGTCGAAGCCGGACCGCTCCCGGAAGCGTCCGCATTGCGGAAATTGGTCAGCCGGTAAGCCGAGTCGGCGTGATTCGGCAGCGTATCCGTATTGACGAGTACGCCGCCGGAAGGATGCATATCCGTGACGTAGGCCACCTCATACGATTTCGGTCCGGTCCCCGTAAATCGCAGCTCGGTCGCGGCCCGCTGCTTCGTCCGATTAGGAAAAGGAATATCCCATGCCCCGACACCCGCTCCTTCCAGCGCAACGCCGGAGCGCATCGTCAATGTATTCGTCAATTTATAAATGCCCGGGGGAAGAAATACGATTCCCCCGCCGCCTCCCGCGCATAGATCGATTGCACTCTGGACCGCTGCCGTATCGTCGTTCACCCCGTCGCCGAGCGCTCCCTGCTCCTTTACGTTCAGCACGCCGTAGGTCGCTTGCTGGACGGTCGTCTGACCGTTTGCCTCCGTATAACCTGCGCGCCATATTCCTCCCGCGGCGAAAGCGACACCCGCCGCCCCGATGGAAGCCAGAAGTCCTCTTCTGCTGATCGCGTGTCCTTGCTGCAGCTCTTCGTCATGCTCTAGCCCAACCTGTTTCCGATTATCCGCCATTTTCGATCACCTCATCCGCGAATTCGTTATTTCTGCTTCAGCTTGGCGATTTCCGCATTGATTTCCTCTTCGGCTTCCCTTAATGCGGTATTGACGTCTTTCCCATCGAAATATTCGGCAAACTTCTTACGCGTTATCCCGGTTGCGGTCCCTTCATATCGGGAATAGACGACCGGAGCCGACGGCTTGCTCATAAGAAATGCGGTCAAATGTTTATCCTTCAAGTAATCTACGTCCGCCCCAAGCTGCTTCTGCAATTCGGGGTCCTTAAGCGGAGTAAGGCGGGCTTGCCATCTGACCGACGTGCGCTGAACATCGGGCGAGGTCAGAACATCGAGTACCTGCATCGCCTGCTCCTTATGCTTGCTTGTCTTCGTAATGGCGAACACATGGGTAATCACGTAACCGAACACGTTCGGCTGCTCCTTGAAGCTCGGATATTGCACGACGTCCCAGTTCAATCCGGTGCTCGGATGCAAATATTGCGCCGATCCGTACAAAATGTTGTTGGTCGGGGCAAGGGCGAGCGTTTTGTCGATCAGAAACGTTTTTTGCCCGGTATCGTTCAGCTTCTCGGGCTTGTTGTTCGGCAGCGACCAGATCGTTTTGGCCAAATCGAATATTTTTTTCCAGCCATCGTTATTGACGGAAGCCCGTTCCGACTTTCCGTCGAGAGAAGTAAGCGACAGCGACTGCGCCAGCCTGTCTACTACGTCCGCGCTCAACCCTCTGTACGGCTTGCCGTCTTCTACTCGCGACAGCTTCTTGCCGAGCTCGACGGTCTGATCCCAGGTCATTCCGTCCTTCGGATAGGCGACTCCGAATTTGTCGAACAAATCTTTGTTGTAGAACATGGCGAGTCCGCTTACTTCGAACGGCAGCGCGTGCAGAGCCGTCCCTCCGGAAGCGAGCCGGATCGATTCCAGCGTTGCCGGATCGAACCGGTTCAGATCGACCTGAGCCGTCTTGGCGAGCGGCGTCAAATCATAGAGCAGATCGAGCTCCTTGTAGGCCGGAAGCTCTCCGCTCCAGTTGTAGATCAGGTCGGGCGTCTTGCCTTGCGCGACCAGGTCCGTCAGCATCGAGCCTTTTGCCCGCTTGATTACTTCTAACATAATGTGGGGATATTTCTTCTTGACCGGCTCTATAATCAGCTTGTTCACATTGTCCTCCGGTCCGAAGGTCATGTCGAGAAATAACGTCAGCGTGACCGGACTCGTATCGATACTCTTCGAGGCTCCGGCGGCCGGATCGGCCGCGGCTTGCCCGGATTGCCCCTTGTCCGCCCCTCCGCAGCCGGCCGTCATGGCGACCGAAGCGCAGGCAAGCAGCAAGGCGGCGTTTCTTTTCCAATAGTGGATTCGCATAGTTCGTTCCCCTTCCTGTCTAGGTTAATACCTTAATTGAAAGCGCATTCCCGAAATCGGATTCTAAAGAGAACGCAGCAGCCGATCGCAATCCGCTTCGTCCAAGCTGTACAACTCCTCTGATTTCCTGCGGGCATCCGGATGAAGCTCCCGCGGGTACCGGAAGCGCATAACGGCGTCGACTGCCGCTCGCACCTCTTGTTCCCGTCCGTCGCGATTCATCAACTGCATCAGCTCGTAATCCCGCATCCCTATCTGCAGCCATTTGTACCGAAGCGACAGCTGCGGCTTGCCCGCCGCTCCCGGGTTTCCACCTCGATCCGGACAATGTTCAAAGGTCCTCCTTTCCAGAACATCGGATCCGTACCCGTTGTCAGCAGGAAGTCGCGCTCGTCGGAAACGAGACACTGCAGCGCAGCGCTTTCTCTGCGGCAGCCTATTAGGTCCATATGCCGTGTCCTACGTATCTTTTGCGCGCCTGCGACCAGGCATTGTACCCCCGTACCGCCTTGTAAAACATCGATTGCAACCCAACATCCATTCGTTCAACTCCCGCCTGCAGTTCCCTATTGGTGAACAAAGTTCTCGAAATATGCCGCGACACTCCCGGCTATGCAGCAATCCCGATGAACTGTATACTTAAATTACCATCCCGCAAGGAAGGGAAGGAATGGAAACGATGACCAGATACATGGACTATAGGATCAGCACGAAGCCGATCCGGATTATCGATCTCAAGGTGGACAAAAGCAAGTTGTGCCATAAATCGCTAACGATTCTCGACGTCGGACATTTGCCCGGCAGAACATACTATAGAACGGATGCACGCTTCGTGGACAAATGGGCGGTCGTGTACATTGCCGGGGGTTCCGGAACTTACCGGGTCAACGACGGCGAAAAGCAGCCGGTAGCGGCGGGCAGCCTTTTTCTGTTTTATCCGGATGCCGTCTTTCATTTCGGACCCGATCCGGGCGGCTATTGGGATGAATATTATTTCACGATCCAAGGTCCGCGGATACGGGAATGGCTGGATACTTGGCTTTTCGAGCCGGGGACGGTGAGGCCGGTCGAGACCGACGAAGCGCAGCAAAGCAAAATCGAGCGGATATTCATGCTGATGGACAGCGGTGTTCCGATTAACGTGGACCGGGCGGCACTGCTGCTTGAATCCTTGCTGTTCGAATTTATGATGACCACCCGCACCTCGCCCAGCTCCGACAAAAATGAAGATACGATCAGGCTGATGGACGACATCGCCGGATCGCTATTCCGTCCCTTTAACGCCAAGAAGCTGTGCGAAAAGCATCACATCTCCTTATCGACCTTGAAGAGAACCGTTCGGAAATACACCGGATACCCGTTAAACGAGTACGTCCATCGACTGAAAGTGGCCGAGGCGAAAAATATATTGCTGAATACGGAACGAACATTGAAAGAAATCGCTACGTCCCTCGGATACGCCGATGTGTTTTATTTTTCCCGGCTGTTCAAGAAGTACGTGGGCGTGTCACCGGCGAATTACAAGAAAAGCTACTGAATGAAACGGCTTCCTCATTCCCGCTCCGTCCCGTATCCCCTCCTCTGGAACGTGCTCGGATTGACCCCGAACTGCTTGCGGAATTGGTTCAGGAAATGATTGTAGTTGCCGAAGCCGACGTCTTGGGCGACCTCCGACGCATTGCGGTCCGTATGCCGAAGCAGCAGAGCGGCCTGGCGGATGCGCATCCGGTTTAACGTCTCCACGATCGAGTGACCGGTCGTTTCCTTGAACAAGTGGGACAGCCTCGAAGGAGACAGGCCGACGGCTCTGGCCAGAACATCGATCCGGACCGAATCTCTCATGTTCTCGGACAGGAGACGAAGCGCCTCCTCGATGCGGGGATCGGTTGGCCCGGACATTCGTTTAGCGAGCAGCAGCAATATTTCCCGGAGCGCATTCTCGCTCAGCTCGTGCCAGTATGGTCCTCTCTCTCCGAAATCGGAGATGACCCGTTTGAAAGCCCGGTATATCCGCTTGCGCACCGAATCGCTCTCTACGCGATGAACGATCAGCTCCTTGTCCGGCAACAGTCCCGTTTCCAGCATGCGCGACGAGAAATGCGCCCAGACGAAATGCCACCGCTCCCCTTTCTCCGTTCCGTACTGGTGGGGCGTCCCCGATTTCAGCAAAGCGATGTCTCCGGCTCGGCACAAGCTTTTCGTACCGGACGTTATGTAGTATCCGGTTCCCCCCAGCGTATAAGTGATCAGCCAATCTTCCATTCCGTCGGGTCGTCGGGTCATATACGTGTCCGGCTCGTTGAAATGACCGGCGATGACGACGCCGGAAGTTACGCCGCCGTTCCCGGCAGGGCGGTTCATCTCTTTTGCCATCCGCACATGCTCCCTTCTCCTGCCATGGGCAGAATCGTTTATATCCATTTCCATCAGCATATCGCATCGTCCCCCGTATAACAATCGTCAGGTAGGAGAGGCAATTTTTGAAATAGCAGGATCGTGTGAGTTTTTGGCACGAATGTGACTATCCGCGACCTTGCCTCGGCAGTATCATGAACGTGAGAGCAACAATTTGGGAGCGAGGGGGATTCGCAATGCACCTTTTGCGTGCAATAACGGAAGATCAGAAGCGCCGTTTCGAGGAGGAAGGCTTCATCATAATCAAAGGCTTGTTTGCGACGGAGCAATTGGACGAAATCGAACGGACTTTCGAGGAGATCAGCCATCAAACGATACCAGGCTACTTCATGCCCGATTTGACCGCGGCGGGGGCCGACCCGCTGAGGCGGTATCCGCGCGTCATGCACCCCCACCGGTTCAACGAAACGGCCAAATCCTATATGCTGCATAAGCCGGTGCTGGACGTGCTGCGCGATTTATACGGGGAAGAGCCTCTCGCCGCGCAAAGCATGTTCTACTACAAGCCTCCGGGCTCGCGGGGACAAGCGCTCCATCAGGACAATTTCTATTTGAAAGTCGAGCCGGGCAACTGTATCGCCGCTTGGACGGCCGTCGACCCCGCCGATGAACAAAACGGCGGTCTGCTCGTCGTACCGAAGACGAACCGGTTCGATATCGTCTGTCCGGACAAAGCCGATGAGAACGAGTCGTTCACGACCCACTATGTCAAGCCGCCCCGAGACCATACGGTTGTCCCGGCCGTCATGGATAAAGGCGACGTGCTCTTCTTCAACGGCAACCTCATTCACGGCTCGTACCGCAACAAGACGAAGGACCGGTTCCGCAGAGCATTCATCTGCCATTACGCGAACGCTTCAGCCGCCAGCATCAGTTCCTATTACCGGCCGCTGTTCCGCGCCGACGGTACGGAAGTCATGCTTGAAGCGAATCCCGACGGGGGCCCGTGCGGAGTCGATGGCGGCAGCGCATATCCGCATTGATGAAACGGCCGACATTAAGCCCGCTCTCAGCTTCCGTTTAGGCTGATTTCAGAAACCGGTACTAAAATGAAAAACCGGAGAACCCATACAACCTAACGGGAGTGGTGAATGTCATGAAACATTATCGCAGCATGCTGGGAGCGGGAATCGTGCTTTCGATTTTCTTGAGCGGGTGTGCTTCCCAGCCGGGAACGCAGCCGTCCGGCGATACGGCAAATGCCGCGGGAGCCCAGGGACAAAACGCTCCGAGCGCGCAAGCCCCGCAGAACGGACAAAACGGGACGCCCCAGCAGCGGGGCCCATCCGGAATGAGCGAACAGTCGATGAATATGATGACCGTGTTCCGTTCGATCCCCTCGATGGACAAAACGGACGGATTAACGATAACGAAAGAACAGGCGGCCTACATGCTCCCGCTCGTGCAAGACATTGCAGCCAAAGGCGAGCTGACCGACGAAAGTAAGGCTAAGCTAATAGAGAAGCTTTCGACGGAGCAGAAACAATACATAGCGGACGCTTCGACGCGCATGCCGGGAGGCGCTAACGGCCGAGGCGGACAAGGCGATAGATCGCAGGGTGGTGATAGACCGCAAGGCAGCGATGGACCGCAAGCCGGGGGCGGCGGCAAGGCGCAGAGCGCACCAAGCGGCGGCAACATGCAAAGTAGCGACAGCGCGCAGGGAGCTGTCTCACCGGGTGGCGGCAGACCCGGAGGAGCCCCAGGCGCCGGCGGTATGAACAATATCGGTCAGCAGCTTGTCGAGCTGCTGCAATCCAAAACAAAATGATTGCTCAAGCGGAAGCCTTTATCTTATGAAGGGGCTTCCGTTTTGTTATGTCCAAGGAGCTCCTCGGCGGAACGAGCTGCTTGAAGAACGCTGCTTGAGAGAAATAACGTTCATATGAGCACTATACTCCGCAAGTTGCTTCGATACCGGCCGAATAAGGTTCAAATGTACACTACCCTCCGCCGCACATGCGCAAAATCGGTAGATTTCGGGCATATTCAATGAAATAACGTTCAAATGAGCCCTATTCAGCGCATCATGCACTCCCATAAGTCATATAAGGTTCATATGTACACTGTCCGATTAAACTCCCCTCTCCCAACGCCTCGGAAACGCTGCCCGAACGCTCCTTATCCCGGCACAGGCTCATTGCAGCCCCATCCAATAGCACCGTTGCCGGGCCCGGTGCATATTGTAAACATCGAGTACCTGTGCTCCAGCGGAGAACGGATGCGCGCCCCTCAATTGAGCTTGGTGCAATCGGATGAGAGCCCGACTGCGTCGGCTCATGACCGATTTATACCAACCTCGGATCGATGCAATTCGATGAGGAGCGACCGCGTTTCATGGTAGAGCTTGGTGCAATCGGATGAGAGCCCGACTGCGTCGGCTCATGACCGATTTATACCAACCTCGGATCGATGCAATTCGATGAGGAGCGACCGCGTTTCATGGTAGAGCTTGGTGCAATCGGATGAGAGCCCGACTGCGTCGGCTCATGACCGATTTATTACTTTTTCTTATGGGAAGCCAAAAAGTTCATGATGAACAAAAGGTTGCCTCAAACATAGGGAAACTGGCTGTACGCTCACCCGAATTTCGCCGGATTCCCTTCGCAAAGGAGTATCTTTCGTTCAAAATAACATAATCTTCAAGCCGTATTGACACGTATGTGCGGCGGTGTTACGATTGCTTCCATAAATAATCCCAACTATATTTATAGGATTAATCGGTCAACCGGACAGCCGGAGACTGGAGCACCCAGAACGTTACATCGACTGTTTATCAAATCAGAAAAAGGGAGTTTGAAAACAAATGAGAAAACCGTTCCTGCTGTCCGCCATTTCCGCCATCCTGTTAGTCGGCCTTACCGCCTGCGGCGGAGGAAGCGCCGCGTCGAACGGAGATCAGAAGACCTCCGCCTCCGCGCCTGCCGCATCCGATTCGAAGCCGGCCGCCAAACCGCCGATCGAACTGCTGAACGTCTCTTACGATCCGACCCGCGAGCTGTACGAAGAATATAACAAAGCGTTCGCCAAATACTGGGAAGGCAAAGCCAACCAAAAAGTGACGGTCAAGCAATCGCACGGCGGCTCCGGCAGTCAAGGACGCTCGGTCATCGACGGCATCCAAGCCGACGTCGTCACGCTTGCGCTCGCCTACGATATCGACGCGATTCAAGAGAAAGGCCTGATCAACGCCGACTGGCAAAAACGTCTGAAAGACAATAGCTCGCCTTATACTTCGACCATCGTCTTCCTCGTAAAGAAAGGCAATCCGAAAGGCATCAAGGACTGGAACGATTTGATCAAGCCGGGCGTAAGCGTCATTACCCCGAATCCGAAAACGTCGGGCGGCGCGCGCTGGAACTACTTGGCCGCATGGGGCTACGCCCTGAAGCACAACAACAACGACGAGAACGCGGCAAAAGACTTCGTCTCCAAGCTGTTCAAAAACGTACCGGTACTCGATTCCGGCGCACGCGGATCGACGACGACATTCGTCGAGCGCGGCATAGGCGACGTTCTGCTCGCCTGGGAGAACGAAGCGTTCCTCTCCTTAAAGGAGTTCGGCCCCGACAAGTTCGAAATCGTCGTTCCTTCACTCAGCATTTTGGCTGAACCACCTGTCTCTATCGTCGATAAAGTCGCCGACAAGAAAGGCAGCCGCGAAGTCGCGCAAGCGTATCTGGAATACTTGTATTCGGAAGAAGGCCAAGAAATCGCCGCCAAAAACTTTTACCGTCCGCGCCTCGAATCCGTAGCGAAAAAACATGAGAAGCAGTTCCCGAAAATCGAGCTGCTTACGATCGACAAAGACTTCGGAGGCTGGCAAAAAGCGCAAAAAACCCATTTCGCGGACGGAGGCATCTTCGATCAAATTTACAAACCTTCCAAATAATTAGGTGACAGGAGTGACCTGAACCGATGGCAGCAAACCAAACAGCCCCTCAAAGCGAAGCCGCAGCGAGGGGTCCCCATAAAATCAAAAAGAAACGATCCGTCCTGCCGGGCTTCGGCTTGTCGATGGGCTTTACGATCCTGTACTTGAGCTTGATCGTCCTGTTCCCGCTAGCCGGAATTGTCGTGAAATCGACCGGGCAAACCTGGAGCAAGTTTTGGGAGACGGTCACCGATCCTCGCGTGGTCGCTTCGATCCAGGTCAGCTTGAGCACTTCGCTCGTCGCCGCTCTGGTCAACGCCGTCTTCGGACTTATCGTGGCATGGGTGCTGGTCCGGTATACTTTCCCGGGCAAACGTCTCATCGACGGGCTCGTCGACCTGCCGTTCGCACTCCCGACCGCCGTAGCCGGCATAGCCTTGACCGCGATCTATTCGCAAAACGGACTGCTCGGCAGCTTCTTCGACAAATACGGCATCAAGACCGCGTACTCGCCGCTCGGCATCACGATCGCCCTGCTGTTCATCGGCCTGCCGTTCGTCGTCCGGACGATTCAGCCGGTGCTGGAAGATTTGGAGAAGGACGTCGAGGAAGCGGCCGCTTCCCTCGGCGCCTCCCGGTGGCGAACGTTCCGCAGCGTCATCTTTCCCGCCATCCTGCCTTCCCTGCTTACCGGCTTCGCCCTTGCCTTCGCGCGGGCGATCGGCGAATACGGCTCCGTCGTTTTCATCTCCGGCAACATGCCGATGAAGACCGAGATCGCACCGCTGCTCATCCGGACCAAGCTCGAACAATACGACTATGTCGGCGCAACGACCATCGCTCTCGTGATGCTGATCATTTCGTTCGTTCTGCTGCTCGTCATTAACGTTCTGCAATGGAGCGCCAGCCGCCGCACGATCAACGCATAGGAGGGAACTTCCATGGCCGGAACTGTCGCCGCACGTACGTTACCGCCTTCCAGCCAGCCCCGGACGGCCGCCACGAGCGAATCTTCCGCGGTCAAATGGCTGCTTATCGCAATCGCGCTCTTATTTATCGGATTGGTGCTCATACTCCCATTATTTACCGTGTTCACCCAAGCTTTCAAAAAAGGAGCCGACGTCTTCTTCGCCGCCATCATCGAGAAGGAAGCCCAATCGGCCATCCGGCTGACGCTCCTTACCGCAGCTATCGCCGTTCCGCTTAATACGCTGTTCGGCGTTGCGGCGGCTTGGGCGATTGCGAAGTTCAGCTTTCGCGGCAAGCAGCTGCTCATTACGCTTATCGATTTGCCGTTTGCCATATCTCCGGTCATTTCCGGCATGATTTTCGTGCTGCTGTTCGGCGCGCAAGGCTGGTTCGGTCCGTTTCTGATGGATAACAACATCAGGATCATATTCGCTCTGCCCGGCATCGTGCTTGCCACCATCTTCGTGACGTTCCCGTTCGTCGCTCGCGAGCTAATCCCGCTTATGCAGGCGCAGGGCAGCCAGGAAGAGGAAGCCGCCGTCAGCCTCGGAGCAAGCGGGTGGACCGTCTTCTGGCGGGTCACGCTCCCCAACATCAAATGGGGTCTGCTGTACGGCATTATTTTGTGCAACGCCCGCGCCATGGGAGAATTCGGAGCCGTCTCCGTCGTCTCCGGGCACATACGCGGCGAAACGAACACGATGCCGCTGCACGTGGAAATTTTGTACAACGAGTACCAGTTCGCGGCATCGTTCGCGGTAGCCTCCTTGCTAGTCCTGTTAGCGCTGGTCACGTTGATCGTCAAAAGCGCCGTCGAATGGAAGCATCACCAGGCAACCGTATATGTCCCCCAAAAGTGAAGCAATGCTTTGAAGCCGATTCCGAATACTTTTGGGGGAGCCCCCGAGAATAACCCCCAAAAGTGAAGCAATGCTTCGTAGCCGATTCCGAATACTTTTGGGGGAGCCCCCGGGAAATGATCAGGAGGAATAAGCATGTACATCGAAGTGAGCAATTTGGTCAAAACATTCGGCACGTACACCGCCTCGGACAACATCAGCTTCGGCATCGAGAAGGGCCGTCTGATCGGACTGCTGGGACCGAGCGGCGGCGGCAAAACGACGATTTTGCGGATGCTTGCGGGACTCGATTCGCCCGATTCCGGCGATATCTTCATCGACGGCAAACGAGTGAACGACGTCCCCGCGCAGCAGCGGGGCATCGGCTTCGTTTTCCAAAGCTACGCCCTGTTCCGTCATATGACCGTATTCGAAAATATCGCGTTCGGCCTGAAGGTTAAGAAACGGTCTAAGAGTGAAATAAAAGCCCGCGTCTCGCATCTGGTCGAGCTGACCGGACTAGCGGGGCTGGAGAGCCGATATCCGAATCAATTATCAGGCGGCCAGCGTCAACGCGTCGCCTTTGCCCGAGCCTTGGCGCCCGAACCGGATCTGCTCCTGCTCGACGAGCCTTTCGCGGCCATCGACGCAAAAGTGCGCAAGGAGCTTCGCTCTTGGCTGAAAGCGACGATCGAGAGAATCGGCATTACGACCATATTCGTGACGCATGACCAGGAGGAAGCGGTCGAGGTCGCCGACGAAATCATGATCGTCAGCGGAGGAAGGCTGGAGCAGAAGGGTTCTCCGATCGATATTTACAAAAATCCGAATTCGCCTTTCGTCGCCGGCTTTATCGGCGAATCGAGCCAGTTGGACAACCCGGGCGAGCTGAAAGGCTTCGAGGAAGAGCTGCCGGGCGCGAAAGCGATCATCCGGCCGGAATTCGTCGAGATCGGCAAAAACGGCGAGCTGGCCACCCCCTTGGCTGCGGAGTCCGGCATCGTACGCGACGTCTTTTTCCGCGGCAACAGCTGGCAGGTAGAAGTGCAGCTCGGCTCCCAGTCGATATCCGCTTACCGTTCTCTGGAGAAAGATCCGCTTAAGGCCGGAGATCAAGTTCTGGTACTCATTCACCGTCTCTACTTGTTCAACGATAAGCATTCGCGCATCGTGGAGAACGGCATGAAAACCGATCCGCTGCCCTTCAACATATAGCTAGCCCCCCAAAAGTGAAGTAAAGCTTCGAAGCGGATTCCTGGTACTTTTGGGGGAGCCCCCGGAAACAATCCCCCAAAGTGAAGTAAATGTGCGGAGTTTGTGCCGAGTACTTATCAATCAACAAATGATGGAGGGATCCGTTATGAGCATTCCGGTTCAATTGGACGATATTTGGGCGGAGCGGATATTGAACAGCGTCGCGGGCTTGGAATACGGCAGCGTCCATATCATCGTGCACGACGGCAAAATCGTACAAATCGAACGAACCGAACGGAAACGGTTCGACTCCGCTTCCAATCCCCGCAAAGCGGACGGCAAACCGCAAGTGGCCCAGTGGAAACAAAAATAAGTTCTTTAGCCTCGCATTTGACAAAAACAAGCTTCCTCCCGCCTATTGTTTGGACTGACGGGAATGGAAGCTTGTTTGTTTGCGCGCTATCGCCCGGGGGCGTACCAGGCAAGGACCGAGTCCCAATGCCAAGCGTCATAATACGGGGAAGGCACATCGATGTCGGAAATCACTTGTACGGCTTCGGACCCGTCGCCGTTTGAGATCCATGCATCGGCGCGTTCCCTGTCGGAACGGACCCAGGCGAGCTTTTTGCCGGCAGCCAAATAGGTCGGTTGAAAGTCGCCGTTATGATCCGGGGGACTCGTTATTTGCTTCTGATCGTTACGATGGATGTCGATACGGTATAACGCCGGCAATGGACGCAGTGCGGCATCGTTCGACCATTCGCTTTCCTTCGACCTGGATACGGTGATGAACCTGTCGCCTTCCCACGTAAAACCCCGATCGGCATACCCTTTCGGCGTGTACGGCACCCTTTGGATAACCGGAAACTCTTTAATTCTCAGCTGCTTGTTTTCGATGGCGAATCTGCCGATCCCTCCGATGTAGGCGAGCATGTTTTGACCCGGCGCCCAGTCGAACCATTCTTCGTAATGCAGCATCTCGTCCACTTTGCGAAACGTTTTGCCGTCGGAGGACAATACGCATAAGGTGTTGCTGTCCGCAGACAACGAAGCCGTAGGAATGGCCAGGAACGATATCCATTTCCCGTCGGGAGACCACTTGAATCCGCTGGTGCCTACAGCGAAAAAGCTACCGGATTGCGGAGGAAGCGTGAACAGCAGCTTGGCCTTGCCCGGATCCATATTGGCGTCCGCCGGAACCAGATACAGCTTGACGTCGGTCCATCCGGTCGGAAGCAATTGGGCGGACGAAGAAACAAGAAAGCCATTCCCGTTCGGAAGCCAAGAATAATTGGAGATCCCGGGAGTAACGTTTACAAAAGGATCGACCTGCTCGGGGCTCACGTCGGCATAATTCAGAATCCCGTCTATTTGGAACGCGAGTCTGTTCTTATCCGGAGCCCATTCGTAATTCGCCCCTCCGCTGTACACATGAAGCTGCCGCTTGCTCTCCAGACTGTAAACCCAAATATCGTTCGCCTGCTCGCCGGCGGCGTAGGCTACGAATTTACCGTCATGCGACCATTTGGGAGCGGCCGCTTTGCCGTCCTTCGTAACGGGCTGCTCGTCCGCCCCGTTCAGCTTCAGCCATAAATCTCCGTTGCGGATGAAAGCCGCTTTCAACACAAACTCCGCTCGATCCGCTTCGGCCGAGCAAATTCCGCCCGTCCATAAAGAAATCAAGAGGAGCATAACGCTCCATATTGTTTTATTCAAAGCAATACCCCCGTTTGACAACTTATACAGGGGTATTATTTACCATTTTGCCGGTTTTATGTAGAGTAGCGGGGTTTGATCAATCTTCTTAGCACTCTAGCGAAATAATATTGACGGCGCTCCATCGTCCAAGCATCCGGAGATACCGGTTGCGGAGTGTTCCATTCCAGAGCCTCCCATATGTCCTTTAACCAGCGGATGTCGCCAATAACAAAATAGAGGTCTCTGACTTCCTCAATGATTTCGTAAAGCTCCAATAAAGCTGCCCTAGGACCAAAACCGGACCACTGCTCCAAGTAAGCATCGCGTAAGTACGCTTTATCGGAATCCGACAAGGACCTTCTTATAACATGCAAGAACGAAACAATGCTAAAAAACGGATGAGTAACCGCCGACCAAGCCCAATCGAAGAAAACGATTCCGTTTGCCGTCAATCGAATATTACCAGGTCGAAGGTCGCCGTGATCGATCGAATCGGGAAACGAATAAGAAGCAATACGTTCGCAAAGTCCTTTCCAGTAAGGCAAACTCGCCACGAGATCGGATTGTTCTTCTTCCGAAAGCCGATAAGGAGAGTCTTGAAGCAGTTCGCGCGCCGCTTCGGCAATAGTATCCACATGCCCGGTAAGCGTGGACGTTCTGTAGTCATAGAATGGGAAAGGTTTGTCTACTTCAATGTGTTTCATCGCGCAAATCTGGAATCGTGCGTACTCCTCTATTACGACTGCCAGTTGTTCCACACTTGCATCCGGCGGCAGATCGCTTCCCCCCATATTTTCCATAAGGATGGCAGGCGCACCTTCTTCATCGGCAGCGATCCATACGGGTAGCGCAAGAACATCCCATTCCCGAATCAATTTCATAATTTCGATTTCACGAATAAAGACGGATGTGGGAATCTTCAAGTAATAATCGCGCTCGTTCATTCGGCAACGAAAAACAGTGGAGACGTAAGCGTTTTTGATTTGCCTGATCTCCGGGATGTCGTGACTATGGCTCCTTGCATGCAATCTCCCGATCATCGGATCGAGGTACGATTGGAATCCTTCCGGACGAACCCAGGGCATGATGCGGCTCTTGTTGTAGTGCTCCGGCAATCCGAGAAGGACTTGATGGATTACTGTATCGTGTCCGTATATACGGGCCGCCTCTGCATGAGATAGCCACACAGCGTCTGCTTTCTGCTGCGGATCTGTAGTCGTACCGGCCCGTTGAAGAACCATTACGGTCTCGTTAGTAAAAGAGGATTCGACGATATACCGTCTGAATACGGGAATCGAGCAGCACTGTTCAAACCATTGAAGATAAGGATCAGGATCGTCAAAACCGATATGATCCGCAACACCATTCTCATATAGTGGGATACAACCCCCATTTGCAGTCTGCAAAGTAAATACACGGCTCCCATCTTCGTTGGCGAGGACAAAATACAGCTGCTTCAAATTGCTCGCCATAACCGGACACCCCCTAGTTCATCTCGAGCACTTCATGACCAATCTCCCGCAACTGCCGCTGCCGGCGGCGCAGTTCCTCCGCTTGTGTCACGACTCCTAACCATTCGGGGTAACTGGCAGCCTGCTGATCCAAGAAGCTCCTCATCTCGTATCGGGCAAACACCCTTAGCACGTCGCGCGCGTCTTCTACTTCGATCACGTTTTCGTCGACCGATCTTCTGCAACCATACGACAGCCTGTGTCTTTCGCGGATCCAATCCGGGGCGCATTCGATTCTGCGGATAACGGCGAGGTCGTCCAGCGATTTCAATGCATTGAACCGTTCGGCCAGATGACCGCACCGTTTGGCCGCCGCGAGACGATCGAACCTTGTCCCGAGCCTGGCAAAAGAATTGTCGCGTTCCCTCCAGCTTTCCAGCAAATACGTTCTCAGATGCTCGACCGCTTCGTACAAGGTGTAGCTCGCTTCCAAACCCTTGCCGCCTGCGATCGCTTCACTCAGTTGGGCCTCGGTTTCCAGGAAACGGCTTCTCAGCTTATTCATCCGCAGCTTGACGATGCCGTCCTCGAACCGGTTCCGGTTGAACCACCGGACCAGCTCGCCGCCGATTCCATCCGGGTCGTACGCCGCCCGTCCCCCGTAAGCTTTGTCCAAGCTGTAATAGACGGAGGGCAGATCCAGCATCGACTCGAAAGCGGAACGTTCGGCTCGGACGAGGTCCGATGCGAGACCGGCCGTGAAGTAAAGCTTCCCCATATCGAGAGCGGTTCGCCACCCTTCTTGCACCCATCCTTCTATGAGCCGCACCCTAAGCTCCCGGATCGTTTCATTCGCCGCATGCTCATAGCCGTCCTCATAAATCGGAATGATGTCGATATCTGAAAGCGGCCAAGGCTCGCCCCCACCGAGACTGCCTCCGAGTATAAGTACCTTGACCCCTTCGACCTTGCAGCAGCGGCCTACGACCTCCTCAGCCCTCCGGTCCAGAACGGACCGCCAATCGGCCAAGTAGCTTTGCTCATTCATCTTCATCCGGCCCTCCCGAGCCTCCGTTCAACAGCAGCTCCATCCTTCTGTTCCGGGTTCTCAGTCCCATCGATTCGTACAGTCCGATCGCGCTTTGGTTGAACTCGGCCACGTTCAGCTCGAGCCCGTCCGCGTCCATCGAGCGGGCATACGCAATTGCATACTCCATTAACGCCTTACCGATGCCCTGGCCCCTATACGCCGCACTGACGCACAAATCGTTGATATAGATGAACGTCCTCGGATGCTTGAATACCGGCGACTGCGGCGCCTTCTCCGTATTCAGGACCATATAAGCCAGCACTCTGCTTGAACTCCCGTCCCAAGCTACGACGATTTTCGATTTCTCTGCGGCGAACAGCGAGACGATCTCGTTTTCATCGTAGTAATAGCCGCTTGCAAAAAGGTCGGGACGCGCTTCCGCGTGGACGTCGTCCAATTGCTTCCTAAGCTCGATCAACGGTCCGGCATCTCCGAGATGGGCATCTCTAATGACAAAACGCAAGTTTCCAGCCTCCTGACGATCCTTCTTATCTCATCCCATAATACCTTTATCGTAATGCTGTAAGTAAGGACTGTTTGAATTTACTTGAATAATCCGGTCCGCTGTATGGAATAAAAGCAGCGGCAGCCAGGGACAAATTTAGTCCTCGACTGCCGCTTGCTAGACGATTTTGATTTCAAGCAGCTCGTACTTAATTAATCCGGAAGGGGCGGTTACATGGATCGTGGTACCTATCTTTTTTCCCAGGAGCTCCTTGCCCAAGGGGCTCTCGTATGAAATTTTATTATTCGTCACATCAGCCTCGGCAGGGCCTACAACCGTGTATTCCACATTTTCGGAAAACTCGATATCGTGGAGAATAACTGTAGAACCCACTTGAACGGTTGTACGGTCCAAACTCTCCGCTTGGACTACTCGGGCATTTCTGATCATATTCTCCAAAATCTTGATTCGGGTTTCCATGAACGATTGATCATTTTTTGCAGAATGATATTCGCTATTTTCCTTTAAGTCGCCATAGCTGATTGCAAGTTTGAGCCGTTCGGCCGTTTCTCTTCGTTTTGTTGTTTTAAGCTCTTCGAGCTCGGCCACTAATTTGTCAAAACCTTCTTGAGTCAAAATCACTTCATCGTTGGACATCTTGACAACTCCTACTTTTTTAATCTTCATTCCATTGTAACCTATATCAGTCATTTTGCTAAAAAAATTAATGAATGAACCGTGCATACGCTCCCGGCTGCTTTGACGACCGGCAATACCGGCTGCCGGACATGCGCAAAAATTCCGCCATTTTGAACAAAAGCATGAAAAACCCCCGATCCCGGGATTAAAATTACAAACGAAAACCGCATATTTTCGGCCCATACAGCGATCTTTAAACCATTCCAACAACATCTCCGGAGGCGATTGACAGCGGGAGCCGGCCGATGGTAAGATGCCCACATAGATATCCAACTATATTTATAGGAATAATAGTAAAATATATGAATCATGAAACGGAGGAATGTGAGATGAGCAATAGCAATGCGGTTCAATTGGATGACGTATGGGCGGAACGTATATTGAGCAGCGTGAAGGGGCTGGAATACGGCAACGTGCAAATTATCGTGCATGACGGCAAAATCGTGCAAATCGAACGGACCGAACGGAAACGGTTCGACTCCTTCGCTGCCGCAAGCCAGAGCCGGGCGCGTCCCGAGCCTTTGAAACAACAAAGCCGATAAGGAACTTTAACGGAATTGCCGCCCTGACTGTGACGGCCGGGGCTTTGTGGAACGTCAAGTCCCGGTCGTCAGGGAGCAGGTACTTTATTCCGTTAAAGTTCTTAAGCCTACCGGACCGCCGGAGGCTTTCGCGAGTCCGATCGGATATCGATTCGGGCGGCGAAAGCCTCTTTTTTCGCGCCCGCTGTCTTTATGCGAAGCAGCATCATACTCTGATAATGAAAAGCAGGTGTCTGTCATGTCCAAAATCGTTATCATTTCCGGCAGTCCGACCGTATCCTCCCGCCTGAACGGTATTCTCGAATACGCCCAATCCATACTTGAGCAATCCGGCGCCTATGTCGAACGTCTCCAAGTCCGCGATTTGCCTCCCGCCGATTTGGTGTACGCCCGTTTTGACAGCCCCGAGGTGTTGAAGAGCATCGATAAGGTGGAGCAAGCGGACGCCGTTCTGATCGCCACTCCCGTATACAAGGCCGCCTACACCGGGCTGCTGAAAACGTTCCTCGATCTTCTGCCGCAGAAGGCGCTCGTGCGCAAAACGATATTGCCTGTCGCGATCGGCGGTACGATCGCTCACCTGCTGTCCATCGATTACTCGCTCAAGCCCGTTCTATCGGCTCTCGGGGCGACCCGCCTCCAGTCCGGCGTGTACATCGTCGATTCGCAGGTGCTTCGCGATGATCGGGGCCATTTGACGATCGAGGAGGAGGCGCTCAAGCGGCTGCACGATTCGCTCGTCGCTTTTCTAGAAGAAATCGAATCGACCCGCGAGAGGGTGTAACCTGACATGAGCAGCAAAGCGTTCACATATGCCTATGCAGTCGTACTACTTGTACTCGGCATTTCTCTGATCGGGGGCTGCGGCGAGGACAAGGCGGCGGGTTCGTCAACCGCTCCCGCCGCATCCTCAACCGGTCGTTAATCGCCTCCCCCTCCGCCGCCGTCTCCGCCCCCGCCATCCGAAGAGCCGGACGACGAGCTGTCCGAGGAGGAATCGTTCGAGGACGATCCTCCCTCGGACCCGCCGTTCGTATCGGCGTCGTCCTTGGAGTGGGATTTCCCGCTCTTGGAGGTTGGGCCGCTATCGTAAATATACGCGGAAGAATGCTCATCGGACCTCGCTCTGTTCGCCTTCGTCTTTCCCGATTTGTTTTTCCTTCCCGAAGCGCTGCCGATCCACAGCAGCGCCACCAGCACTATAACTACAAGTACCACGACAGCTTCCATCCGTTTCGTCTCCTTCCGATTTTTTAATAATATAACATGGAACGCCGGCCCTGTATCCTTAAGCGGCCGTTTTTTGTTATGATAGTAGCAACGTCCCGAAGACCACAGACAGCGAAGGAGACCGATCATGCGCAGCAACCGGATGCTTATTCTCGTCATAGCCGAACTCTTCATTGCCGTAGCGTTCGCCGCCACTTCCACGCTCGTCTTCATTTATGAGAGAAACGACGTCTGGATCCAAGCGATTCTCGTCCTGGGAGGTATCGCCGGACTTCTGAACGGCGCTTATTTGCTCAGGCTGCGCAGCAAACCTCCGGCCAGAAGAAGGCCGGGCAAGCCGAAACGGTAATACGCCGAAATAGAGCCCGCTGCAAAAAACACGAAGACGGCCCTCATGGAGCCGTCTTCGCTTTATGCCTTCACGTACTTTCGAGCCTTCTCGATCGCTTCGTCCTCGGTAGGTGCCGTAATGTACCGGCCGTTGACGAAAATAAATGCCGCTCTCGAGCACGGGCCGCAATACGATTTGCAGCCGACCTTGATGTCGGCGTCGGGAGCCAGCTTCTGCAGCTTCGAAAGCGCGGTTTTTATTTTCATATGCTTGCATTTGTCGCAAATGCGTATATCGTTGGCCATATCGCTTACGTTCCTCTTTCGGCCGGGCTTTGATAGTTCTTCACGATCCCGGGGCCCTTAATGGTCTCCGGTATTTCCTTTGCTCGGATTCGTAATGACGAATCCTTCGTTAGGCAAATACAAGTAGTCGATTTTGACGCCGTCGAGCATCTCTTCGGTTTTCTCCAGCACGACGTCGATCCCTTTATCGGTCGCCACTACGACGTCATCTTCGGACGGCTCGTCCAATCCGAGTGCGTAATGCACGTGGTTGCCGTGGGTAAAGTCGACCTTGACCCGAACCTTCAATCCGTTGTTTTCTTCCAATTCCAATTCTTTCAGCAGCACCTTGGCCGCGGCTCTTGTAATTTTGACGTTCATTGCTTTCCACTCCTTGTTTGACGTGTCACTTTCAAAATGATACCACGTTTTGCCTGCATCGTCTAACTTTTGTGGACTTCCCTCCCCCAAACCGATAAAATGTGGGGAGAAAACCATTTCATGTCCGAGGTGACGCAGGTGCTTTCGTTTTACAAAAAATATTACAAGACGGTGTTCGACATCGGTTTGATGGCGCTCACGATTTACTTGTTCATGCTCGCCTTCAGCTACTTGTACCGAATCGCCACTCCGATCTTCCTCGCTCTCGCGATTTTCGCGATCATCGAGCCGTTCGCCAGGTTCATGCACCGGAAAGGCTTGAAGAAGTCGATCGCCACGACCATATCGACGCTCGTGTTCATCTTGATTATTTTGGGCGTCCTGATCGGGGCGGGCGCGATATTCACGGCGCAAATTTACCAGCTCATTCAGAAAATACCCGTATACGCCAAAACGCTGCAGGAGCAAATATTCAACAATATGGGGTATTGGGAATCGAAGCTGGATGCGATTCCGGAGGACTGGCTCGCCAAAGCGAAGGAATATTCGACGATTGTCACCGATAAAGGAGCCAAATTCGCAACTACGGTTTTGGGCGGATTGTTCGGCATGCTCTCCTCGGTGTCGTCGTTCGTCTTTAACTTTACGATCGGCGTCATCCTTGCCTATTTCCTCAGCATCGAGGCGGAATCGTGGAAACGTTTTGCCTCGGACAAGACGCCCCGCACGTTCAAGACGGCGTTCTTTTTCCTCAAGGAAAACGTATTGAAGGGCATCTTGACTTATATTAAAGCACAGACGAAGCTCATCACGCTGACTTTCGTGCTCGTATTCGCCGCCCTGCTGCTGCTCGGCGTGGGCAACGCGTTCTCGATCGCGCTGCTGGCGGCCATCTTCGACGTGCTGCCGCTGTTAGGCGTATCGACCGTATTTATTCCGTGGATTATTTACTTGTTCGTCGTCGGCAACGTCAACCTGGCCGTTTGGTTAACCGTCCTGCTCGTTGTCGTCGTAGGGACGAGGCAAATATTGGAGCCGAAAATAACCGGCGATTCGCTCGGCGTCTCCGCCTTTACGATGCTGTCGTTCATGATCGTTTCGCTGTCGCTGTTCGGCGTTGCGGGCGTCATTTTGTCGCCGGTGCTCATTATTTTGGTTAAAGCGCTGTATGATCAAGGGTATTTGCGCAGATGGATACGGCTGCCCGAGGAAGAATACGATAAACATTCGCTGTGACCGTCAGGAGGACGACGGATACTTGCGCTCGGCACGGGCCGCGAACCAATTCATCGCGATCATCGTGACGGCTATGTCGTCCAGCGGAAGATACGGAATCGCGTCCGGAAGCACCCAATACAGCAGCACCGGAATGCCGAAAAGCAGCTTTTCCTTGACCGGCACTCGCGAGGACCCGACGAGTCGGATTACCCGGCTCACTACCGTGCTCCAATGTTTGTATGACAGCAGCTTGCGGATCATGCGCTCTCCTCCTTCCGCTTCGCATCTTCTCGTGGACGGAAGCAAGCTTGTCCGATACGTATCATTACCCGGCTGCATGGCCGATCAAAAGGAGCTCTTGCCCAAATGCCTACGCTAATCCTCCTCGGCGGGGATTTGCTCGTCTTGCTTCTGTTCGTCCTGCTCGGCAGGCAGGACCACGATATGACGTTCTCGTTTCCCGCCGCTTTGGAAACCGCCATCCCGTTCGCCCTCAGCTGGATCGCCGCCGTTGCCGTATTGCGCACCTACCGGGCTCGTACGGTGTCCTCGATCGGGAAAGCGATTCTTTACGCGCTGCTTACTTGCTTGATAGCCGTCCCGCTTGGGCTGCTGCTCCGTTCCGTATGGCTCGGCCGGCTGCCGACAGGGTCGTTCGCTATCGTAGCTTTCCCTTTAATTGCCTCCTTTATGTCCGTCTGGCGCGCCTTATGCGCTGTGCTTTTCCGATGGACGTTTCCCGAAACAAGGCGGAGCGAGTAATCGCTCCGCCTTTTGTACGAGCTGCCGGGCCGCCCGTCAATTTCCGGACAATCGGGTCATTTGCCAAAATACCGGCGACACTTTGATTTGCTCCCCCAGCCATTCCTGGGCAATAGCTTGGAACATGCCCGGGTCGCCGCTGCAAAAAAACCGGTGAACCGGTATTTTGCCCGATTGCGCAAGCTGCCCCCTATGATGCAAAATGGCGCTGACCTCCCGGGCCGTCTCATCGGCGGAGCTGATCATCGCTACACGCGGGCCGATCACCTCGGCAATGGCCGATGCGAGGAACGGGTAATGGGTGCAGCCCAAAATCAAACAGTCGATCGGACTGTTCATGAGCGGTCGAAGCGACTCCCTCACCGTTTGCTTCGCTTCGTTCGAGCGGTACAGCCTTTTTTCCACAAGCGGTACCAGGGTCGGACAAGCCAAGCCGACGACTTGAATGTGCGGATTGATTGCCTGAAGCGCATGCTGGTAGGCGCCGCTGCGAATCGTGTTTTCCGTGCCGATCACGCCGATGGTCCCGCTCCGCGTCTTCTTGATCGCCGCCCTCGCACCGGGCTGAACGACTCCCACGACCGGAATGCCCACCTGGGAACGAATGTGCTGCAGGGCAATGGCGGTCGCCGTATTGCAGGCGATAATGATCATCTTCGGGTTGAATTGAAGCAAGTAGCTGACGATTTGCTCTGTAAATTTCAATACTTCGTCCGCGGCTCTCGGACCGTACGGCGCCCGTTCGGTATCGCCGAAGTAGATGATTTCCTCCTGCGGCAGCTGCCTCATCACTTCCTTGGCGACCGTAAGTCCCCCTACACCGGAATCCAATATGGCGATCGCTTGATGCACGTTGACTCGCTTCCTTTAACTCGGTAGTTTGAAAGACTACATCTTAGAATATGAGCGCGCTTGTTGAAATGTACCTAGGCGTTTGGCAGGGGATATTCGACGCAACAAAAAAAAGGAGCGGGCCGAAAAATCGGCTCAAGCTCCTTTGTTCATCGTTCATTTACGGCTAGCCCGCATGTCTTCGCAGACATAAGCTCTTATTTCTGCAGCTCGTCGAGCGTTCCGAATTCGTAGCCTTCCTTCTTGATCTGCTTCAATATCCGGTCCATCGCTTCGATGTTTTCCTTCGACGCCTGATGCATCAGAATGATGTTGCCGTCATGCAAATTGCCGATAATGTCGTTGTAAGCATCGTCCGCACCGTTTTTGCGGGGCTCCCAATCCTTCATCGCCGTCGACCAGAAGTAGGACGTATATCCCATATCGGACAATAGCGAGAGCAGATGCATGCTGTACGTACCGTAAGGGAAACGGAAATATTTCAGAGGCTCCTTGCCGGTAATGTTTCTGTACAGCTTCTCCCAGTCGGTAATTTCCTGCTTGACCTGCTCGTCCGTTAGCGTAGTAAAATCTTTATGGGTAATCGTGTGATTGCCGATCGTATGCCCGTCCGCGAGAAGCAGCTTCATGTAGTCCGGGTTGTTTTTCAAATTGTAGCCCGTCACGAAAAACGTCGCCGTCACTTCGTTATCCTTCAACGCTTTGAGCAGCGTCTTGTAATCGAGCAGCTCGCCGCCCAGATCGATCGTCATATACACTTTCTTGCCCGTTCCGACCCATACCGACTTCTGATCCGGCTTCAGCTGCTTGATTTCCGCCGGAAATCCGGGCACTTCGCCTTTTTTCTTCTTCATGTAATACCAGGAAACAGCCTTCTTGTCCGCCGCTGTCGGCGCCCCCGATTGCTTGGGCGGCTGGTATGTCTGCGACGCTACGGTTTGCTGCTGCGCCGGCGCGGGATCGGGCTTCGGTTCCGGCTTCGGGTCCGCTTCCTTCTTCGGTTCTTCGGGGGACTTTGTCTCCTCTTTGGCCGGTGTCTGCGCAGACGGAGGCGGAACGGGCGGAACCGCCTTGCTTTCCGTTTGCTGCCGGTTCTGCGTATCCGGATTGGCCTTGGAGACGCCGGAGCTTTCCTTCCCCGTATCCGAGCACGCCGAGAGCAGCGTTCCCGCCGTCAAGGCGACTGTCAATATCGTACTAAGTTTTCGCATTGGGTCCCCTCCTCGCATGCTTAACGTATTCGACGGGCGGAATCATTTTCCTGTCAGGCGCGGTCCGCTTTCTCCATCCGCCACAAGACGATATGAATGGCGGAGATGAGCACGAATGCCGTCAAAGCCAAGAACGGAATCGTCACGAAGCCGAACCAGTTGATATACTCCAGATCGCACGGCACGATCCCGCACGAGAACGAATTCGACTTGAACAGGTCCGTTTTCTCCATCAGGTAATGGTAGACCGAGATGCATGCCCCGAGCAGCGTCATCGGCAGCACATACATGTAGACCGGCTGCTTGCGGACCGAGGCGATGCCCAGAATGAACACTTGGGGATACATCAGAATGCGCTGATACCAGCACAGCTTGCAAGGCAGAAACCCTTTGACCTCGGAAAAATATAGGCTGCCGAGCATGGCGACCAGCGCGATCGCCCAGGAGAGGTGAAGGCCGTTCTCGACCATGAATTTGCGCATCGTTAATAAGCTGCTCCTTTACTTAATGAAATTTGCCGATAGGAACTCCTCTCCATTATAGTGGATCGAGGCACTTTATGGAAAGAAGCCGCTTTCGCCCGGCCGCCTTCACGCCCGATATTCCAGTCGGTTGCCAGGTCTTCCCGCCGGGCAAAATGAAACTTTTTGCCGTCTCGTACGTCAATTGTATAGAATACCCAACTTTTTAACGGAAAGGAACTTCGATGGATCCCATAGCACGCAACCCAAAGGCCGCCAATCCCCCGCCAACCCGCCCGCGGCGACAAAAAAAGAAACGACGGGTCTTGAGATGGCTGCGCAATCTTGCAATCCTGATGATCGTGTCCACCGCGCTGTTCAGCGGATGGTTTTTCTTGACGGCTTCAGGCAATGAATTACGATACATGATGGCTGATACGCTTATTACGACCCAGCACCGCCATTGGGCGAAATATTTGATCGGACAAGAAGGACTGGACCGCCAAGTCGCCAAGTATATGCAGCAGTTCGAGGAAATGTCCCAAACGGAGAGCACCATTTCCGTTCAGGTGCACACACCGCCGCCCGAACAGAAGCAGGAGAAGGCCAAGCCGCTTATCGAAATCGAGCCGATCGAAGGCGCGAAGTTCAAAGGCCATCTGCTCATCGTGCACGATCCGAAAAAAATACGGCTGGCCGTTCCGGATAAAGTCGGCAAAGGCGAGAAAGTGTCCAGCATGGTGAAACGGACCGGCGCGATAGCGGGTGTCAACGCCGGAGGCTTCGTCGATCCCGAATGGATGGGCAACGGCTTCCAGCCGACGGGCATCGTCATCTCCGGGGGCAAAATTTTTTACAACGACGGCGCCATGAATACGTCCACATCGATCGTAGGGATCGACAAGGAAGGCCGGATGGTCGCCGGGAAATATACGCCCAAGCAAATGCTCGAGATGGGCGTGCAGGAGGCGGTCACGTTCACGCCGAAGTTTATCGTCGACGGCAAAGGGCTGATCAAGGATCAGGCGAGCGGCTGGGGCATCGCGCCGAGAACGTGCATGGCGCAAACGGCGGATGGTACGATTCTGTTTGCAATCATCGACGGACGCCAGCCGCACAGCATCGGGGCTACGCTGTACGACATCCAGCAAATTTTCCTGGAAAAAGGCGCGATCATCGCCGCGAATTTGGACGGCGGCTCGTCCACCGTTCTGGTGCACAACAACGAGATCATCAACAAGCCCGCGAGCCCGCACGGCGAACGGTACTTGCCTACCGCCTTTCTCGTGTTCGAGCATCCGGAGACGGCGCCGATCCGCAACATCTGGGAAGGGCTCGACATCAGCAAAATCGATCCTTCGAAATGGTAACCGCATATCCGGCATCAACTTAAGAAGAGGCCCCCGTTATCCGGGAGCCTCTTCTTGCATTATCTCAATTGACGTCTCGACAATACTTCGGCGTCGGCCGGCATCATTTCCTCTTCCGAGATCGCCACTTCCTTGCGCGATTCTTTCCAGGTTTTCACTTCTTCCGATACCGTGTCGACGACTTCCTTCGCCTTCTGCACCCATTCGTCGGTGTGCACGGATACGTTTTTCGCGAGCTCCTGGGTTTTGGCGCCGACCGTACCGGCCAGCTCCTGGGTTTTCTCGCTGATCGTGTGTGCCTTCTCGGAAATATCCGCCCTCAGCTCTTTACCGCTCTTCGGGGCAAGCAGCAGCGCCGTAACGGCCCCGAGCACGCTGCCGACGATGGCGCCGAGCAAAAAGTCTTTGCTTCTTCCGCTATGATCAGACATCGTTCTCATCCCTTTCGTTCTTTTTGGTAGGTCGTGAATCGCTTTGTTGTCTTCGGGATTGCCATTTGCGCCACAGATGAAGGCCAAGCGTCGCCCATTCCATCAGTTCGGCCGCCTGATTCCGCTCCCGGTTCACTTTATCTCCGGCTCTCCTGACGGAATCCGATACGGTGGCGGACACTTGCCTGACGGAAGTCGTAATTTGACTGACCGATTCCCCCACTTGCCCGATCGACTGGAACAACGAATCCACTGATTTCATTTTGCCCTGAACGTCGTCGGCGATGAGCTGCGTCGAATGCATCAGCTTCACGGTTTCTTGACTGATCGCATCCATCTTCGCGTCGATGTGGGCCAGCGTCTCGTTCACCTGTTGCAAGGAAGCTCTGGCGGATTGCAAGGCGGCGACCAGAAAGGCGACCAGTACGAGAAATCCTGCAGCGATGCAAGCTACGCTAATTTCAATGATCAACACGCTTCACCTCTCTTGTGTATCGCAAATCACTCCTAGACGAATGCCCAGTTCTTAGTTATATTATAAGTTCATTGGGGGCGGTTTGACACAGCCGACATGAAAAAAAATGAAACTATTTGCCGAAGCCTGTCAGCCGGCCATTAGACGGCAGCCCGGAGTCGAGCTATAATGATAACAACGCTACCTGAGAAAAGGAGTCTGATCATGGAACGCGAACAAGGGTTGTCCGAAATCAACCATACCCGCATTATCGCCATTCTTCGCGGCGTCCGCGAATCCGATATCGACAAGCTGGCCGCGGCGCTTCTCGCCGGGGGCATCACCGTGCTTGAAATAACGCTGAATACGCCCGGCGCGCCGGATATGATCCGTCAGCTTCAGCGTACCTACGGCGATCGCCTGTATATCGGGGCCGGCACCGTGCTCGATTCCGATGATTTGCAGGTCGCGATTGACGCCGGAGCATCGTTCATCGTAACTCCGAATACGGATGAAGAAGTGATCCGCCGCTGCCGCGACGCGGGAATTCCGATTTTCCCCGGTGCCATGACGCCTACGGAAATCGTGCGCGCCTGGAAAGCGGGCGCAACCGCGGTCAAGGTGTTCCCGAGCGCAAGCCTCGGACTGGACTATATCAAGGAGCTGCAAGGCCCGCTCAAGCATATTCCGATGGTCGCCGTCGGCGGAGTCAATACGGATAATATCGCCGACTTTATGCGCTGCGGCTGCCATGCAGTTGGAATCGGCGGCTATGTGATCAATTTGAAGGAAATCGAAGCGGGCAACTTCGCCTGGGTGACCGAACGCGCTTCGCAGCTGACGGACAAGACGAGAGCCTTTGCCGAAGGGGAATAAACCAAAAAAAACACCGGTACGTCCATTAGGCTCTCGCCAGGACATGCCGGTGTTATTCATTTCATTCTTTCTTCGTCCCGATATGGTACACGCACTTGCCCCCGCCCTTGGCCAAACATTCCGTCCGCTCCACCTTCACTTCGAGCAGCTTCTCGAACAGCTGCTGCTCGCATTCGCAAGCTTCGTTGTATTGGTTCGCCACCTGCGAGATCGGGCAATTGAACTCCTGCAGCACAAAGCCGTCTTCCGTCCGCTCCCAATCGGCCATATATCCGTTCGCGTTCTGAATGTCCGCGAGCTTCTCGACGCGCTCCTCCAGCGTCTTGCCTTCCATGCTCGGCTCATACTTCTGGAGCAGCTTCTCCTTGCGCTTGCCGAACAGTTGGCCGATCGTCCGATCGTCGCCCAGCTCGCCGAGCAAATCAAGCGTCAGCGTATGATAATTTTTGGGAAACAAATCCTCCGCCGCTTCGGTCAACCGGTAGACGTGCATCGGTCTTCCCATGCTTTGGCGGACAATATGCGAATCGATATAACCGTCCCTCTCCAGCGTGTTCAAGTGGCGCCGTACGGCCATCTCGGTAATCTCGAGCCGTTTCGCCATTTCGCTCACGCCGAGAGGCCCTCCCGTCTTAAGCATCTTGACGATCGTTTTTCTTGTGGAGGATTCTTGTTCCATATTCAAATCGGATCGCACCACCCGGTGTCTATTACACGTCAGTTGCTTGAGACGCGCGCTACCGTCATTTTATCGCATTTTCGGACATAAGTAAATTAATAAACAACATTGTTTCATAAATAGGGCGAATGCCGATCGAAACCGCAGCACCGCGTCCTCCGCCGGCGTCTAAGCCAATTCCTTGGCTATAAACTGCCTTACCGACTGGCCGAATGCCGACAGCAGTCCGGGAAGCTGCCGAGTGAGCGGATACAGACTGTCCCGTTCCAGGCCGGCATATTCCTGCACCAACGGCTTGCGAAGCCTTACAAGCGCCTGCAGCGGCTCGAACAGCTCCTCGGGAAATACGCCTTCCGTCCGAAGAATTTCCACGATATCCTCGTAGCTGCTTGCGTCGCGCATCAAAAAACCGTCGATCAGCAGGCTGCCCACATCGGTCACCAGCTCCAAAGCGAGATGAAGCAGCCGCTCTTGCGCCAGCGCCTGCAGCAAGTCGGGACGGCCTTCCCGCCACTCCCCGCACAACCGCTCGGACGCCCCGGACAAGACGGGAATAAGGTCCAGTCTTTCGCCTATTTGTTCCTGATTGACATAATACATCCGTTTCCCCCTACTTTCTGTCGCGCTTGCGCTTGTTCCATTTGGCCCAAACCATCGTCACGGCGAAAGTGAGCACAACGACCAAGACGACGAACATCGCCTGCCCGATATCTTCCATTTCCAATTTCGCTTCCAGCGGCCGAATCATCACTATTCTCACCATCCCACCGATTGAGCCGGCCGCTTATGCGCGCTTCCGAAGCAAACCGGTCTCGTCTTATCCAGTTTAGCCTCGGAGGTTGCCATCGTCAAGAAACGCCAAAAAACCGCATTTCTCTTTTTATATTTGAATTGCTTCGATAAGTGTTTCTCTTTTCGTTAAAGAAAATCTAAATTCGTATGTACAAATCGAAATGCGATTTACTTTACCAAGAGAAACTTCCTCTGAATCGCGGTCGCTCACCTTGAATTGCTTCGATAAGTGTTTCTCTTACTTTTCTATAGCAAATATACCTTTTTTAACAAATATCGTGTATAGTAATATAGATACTACGAGGAACGGACCCGATAAGGAGAGGAAATGCGAAGATGGTAGGGATATGGGTTTTGCTTGGCATCATGACGGTCGTCATTATCGGAATATTTATTATCGCCCTGAATAAAGGGTATTCCAAAAAATGGGACGAATAATTGTCGGGAATGATCGTACAGGGATTGTCATTACTTGGGAATTGTTGTAAAATGAAGTTGTACAAGACTTTAAACGGAGGAAAGAGCTATGATGATCCCCGTCCTGAAAGCCAAAAACGAGCACGAAACGGAACTCGTAATGCTAGATTTGGAAGACGTGCTGTATATTAATATCGAGAAACGCAACATCGTCTACCATACATTGGATGAGAAATATTATCATCTATCCACGCTTTCCGAGTTGTACGACCATTTCTTCGACAGCGGCTTCGATTTGCTGGACAAGACGAATCTCGTCAATTTGAACAAAATCAAGAAGCTCGACGGCAAGCAAGGCAAAATTTATTTCGAAGAAAATCCTTCAAGCGACAGCAAATATGCGACCGTAGCCTTTATCAAGCAAAAGCTGTTCCATAACGTCATCTCCCGCGCAATCGCCAACAATACGAATACAAGCTTGGAGTATTCCGCCAAGCCGACCAAGGAAAGCTTCCGCATTCTCCCTCGCCCTTCGGAAGAATAGTCGTTCCAAATCCATATACGGCACCCATAGAAAAAAGAACCTTTCCGAAGAAAAGGTTCTTTCATTTTGTTTCGACAAGCGCTCCGTGGATAAAGGTCGCCTTTACCGGCTGCGTGTTATCCCTCACGATTTCCAGCTGCTGGAAGCACCGGCTTAAGACGAGCAGCTTCTCCTCGGCTTCATGCTTCGACAGCGGGGAGCCGAGCTTTTTCCCTTTGTAGCTTATGTAATAAGGCATGTGTTCTAGCCTCCTTCTGGCAAGTTTAGCTGTCCAAAAAATACCTCCTTATATTCTATACGTACACCGGTTGAAAAATGTTACCGTATGCCCGAAAAATGTTATTAGTTTTTTACCCCCATTGTCGAAACATGAAACAGGGACGTACGGCCTATTTCCGATCGTCCCCTTTATCTTTCAATACCTCGATCAGCTTGCGGATCCCTCCGGGCAAAGGCAAGCCGAGAAGGCCGCAATTTTCCGTAATCGAAATAAGCTCGTTCGCCAAATAAAAGTAAATAAAGCCGGCCATGAACATATCCGTACCGAGCAGCAAATCGAAGCGGTGACCGATCATGACGATAACGACGATCAGCCCTTTTTTCCATATTCCCCAGAAGCCTCTCTCGCTGTTCAGTCCTTTGCCGATTTTGATTGAAGCGGCAATCCCGGTCACGTAATCCAGCGCAATCACGAGGAACAGCAGCTGCGTCAATTCGCTCCATCCGCCGAACATGTAGTTTGCGACCGCCCCTCCGATTCCGATTAATGAGTTGAAGCCGAACTGCTGCATGGCAACGATCCCCCTCCCTCGTTTCTATCAGGTTATGCGCGAATTGATAGAACCGTGACAACCGGAGTCGCGGATATTGTCGAAAAAAACAAAAAGCCCGCCCCTACAAATATAGGACGCGGCTGCAGTTTTTATTTTCATTTATTCTCTCGCACGATGCCAAGAGCCGTCTCAGCCGCCTTCCATACGGAGAACTTCCGCCCACTCCTCGGGCGTGTTCGCATTGACCGCAAATCGCAAATCGATTCCGGTGATTTCCCCGTCATGCAGCGGCTCCCAGCGTATTTTCCCGAAAAGCTCCATAACCCGGTACGTATCGTCCGCCAGTAATTCGGCGATCTGCTTGACGCATGCGGACCGATACACACCGTGAAGCGGGTGGAGCCTCCCGTCCAATCGGGGAATGACCGCATCCAGCTCCATGCGCTGCAGCTTATCCAGCATATGACGTGCGGCATCGGAGGACAGAAACGGCATGTCGCACCCGACGACCCAAGCATGCTCGTTCCCGGCGTCGGAAAGGGCGGCGTGCATTCCGGCCAGCGGGCCTTTTCCCGGAAAATGGTCTGCAACGATCTTGACCGATCGGCCCACATGCGGCGCAAACAGCTCCGGATCATTCGTTACGACGATGATTTCCGGACAGACCGGTGCCATCAGGCGAATTTGCCGCTGAACGAGCTTTTCCCCGCCTATCGGAAGCAGCGCCTTGTGACGGCCTCCCATACGGCGATTCTCACCGCCCGCCAATATGACTCCGCTCAGCATAGTTCCATTCCACCTTTCTCACGCCTATTCCGCTCACCCGTATGAAATCGGTCACACTCCGGCATCCGACCAGTGACATGCGTCACATCTGCCCGGTATCCTTTCGGATATACTAGTGCCGAAACAATGGATGATTGGGAGGTCGATCCGATGACATCATCTCAACCTCACGTCGCCGCGAATACTTCCTGCTTCTCCGTGGACAGCATGGATAAGCTTACGCGAATCATGCACGAGATCCACGTGGAGGCAGGCTCCGGCGTCTATTGGGAAGGCGATTTGGCTGACAAACTCTATTATATCAGAACCGGGAAAGTGAAATGCACGAAGACGAACGAGGACGGCAAAGAATTCGTCATGTATTTGTTCCGCGAAGGGGACTTTATGGGACAGTTCGATCCGTACTCGGACTCGCGGCAAAGCTTCACGGCCAGAGCGATAGAGCCCTGCACGATCGGCGTCGTCTTGAAATCCGATCTGGAAATGCTTCTGTGGCAATATGGCGATCTGGCCGTCGAGTTCATGAAATGGATGGGACTTATGCACCGGCTGACGCAAACGAAATTCCGCGATCTGATGCTGTACGGCAAACCCGGCGCGCTGTGCTCCACGATTATCAGACTGGCGAATACGTTCGGCAAAGCGACTCCGGAAGGAATCCTTATTACGGAGAAATGGACCCACGCCGAGCTGGCCGATACGATCGGAGCCGCACGGGAAAGCGTCAACCGGATGCTGGCCGAATGGAAGCGGGAAGGCGCGATCGATCAGAGGGACGGCCATTTGCTGATTACCGACTTGAGCTACTTGCAGCAAATATGCCACTGCGAGCTGTGTCCGAAGGAAATTTGCCGCCTGTAAACGGGTCTTTTTCCGTTATGAATCCCCCAGAAGTGAAGATCTGCTTCGTAGTTATTCCTATTACTTCTGGGGAGCCCCCATTATGAATCCCCCAGAAGTGAAGATCTGCTTTGTAGCTTATTCCGATTACTTCTGGGGGAGCCCCCATTATTTTGCCTTTGGAATAAGAAAGTATACTCGAAATAGAGCATATTTCTCGTTTTTTTGCTAGAATAGAAGTCAGTTAGTTTTTTCGACGCACTCGTGCCGAACTACTTCCATGCTCTATTCAAGGAGGAACACGTTATATGTCTAAGTCCAAAATGAGATCGGACATGATCAAGCGAGGATTCGACCGTGCGCCGCACCGCAGTCTGCTGCGCGCCGCGGGCGTTAAAGAAGAAGATTTCGACAAACCGTTCATCGCGGTATGCAACTCGTACCTCGACATCGTTCCGGGACACGTGCATTTGCAGGAGTTCGGTCAAATCGTCAAGGAAGCGATTCGCGAAGCGGGCGGCGTTCCGTTCGAATTCAATACGATCGGGGTCGACGACGGCATCGCGATGGGTCACATCGGCATGCGCTATTCGCTCGCGAGCCGCGAGATTATCGCGGATTCCGTGGAAACGATGGTTAACGCGCACTGGTTTGACGGCATGGTATGCATTCCGAACTGCGACAAGATCACCCCGGGCATGATGATGGCCGCTCTGCGTGTCAACATTCCGACGATCTTCGTCAGCGGCGGACCGATGAAAGCCGGACGGACGAAGGATGGCCGCGCCATCTCGCTCACTTCCGTCTTCGAAGGCGTCGGCGCGTACATGACCGGCAAAATCGACGAGAAAAGCTTGGAGGAGCTCGAGCAATTCGGCTGTCCGACATGCGGCTCGTGTTCGGGCATGTTTACCGCCAACTCGATGAACTGTCTCGCCGAAGTACTCGGACTCGCTCTGCCGGGTAACGGTACGATTCTCGCCGTTGCTCCGGAACGCCGCGAATTCGTGAAGAAATCCGCCAAGCAGCTGATGGAGCTGATCAAGCAAGACATCAAGCCTCGCGACATCGTGACCAAGGCTTCGATCGACAACGCGTTCGCGCTCGACATGGCCATGGGCGGCTCCACGAACACGGTACTGCATACGCTCGCTCTCGCTCACGAGGCGGAGATCGACTATCCGATCGAGCGCATTAACGAAGTCGCGAAACGCGTACCGTATTTATGTAAGCTTGCACCGGCTTCCGACCATCATATCGAAGACCTGCACAATGCGGGCGGCGTGAGCGCGATCATCAACGAGCTGTTCAAGAAGGAAGGCGCTCTTGACGGAACCGTGCTGACCGTATCCGGCAAAACGCTGCGTGAAAACGTGGCCGGCTCCGATATTACGGATTCCACCGTCATCCGTTCGATCGACGACCCGCACAGCAAGGAAGGCGGCTTGTCCGTCATGTTCGGCAATCTCGCACCGAACGGCTCGATTATCAAGGTCGGCGCAGTCGACAAATCGGTCGGCGGCTACCACCGCGGCCCGGCGATCTGCTTCGATTCCCAGGAAGAAGCGCTTTCCGGCATCGCGAACGGCAAAGTGAAGGAAGGTCATGTCGTCGTCATCCGCTACGAAGGACCTAAGGGCGGTCCGGGCATGCCGGAAATGCTCGCCCCTACTTCGCAAATCGTCGGAATGGGTCTCGGCACGAAGGTCGGCCTGATTACCGACGGCCGGTTCTCGGGCGCGTCCCGCGGCATTTCGATCGGCCACGTTTCTCCGGAAGCGGCCGAAGGCGGTCCGATCGCGTTCGTACACGACGGCGATATCATCGAGCTCGACATGAACAACCGGAAAATTACGCTTGAAGTAAGCGACGAAGAGCTGGAGCGCCGCCGTGCGGCATGGGCTGGCTTCGAGCCGAAAATCAAGCGCGGCTACCTCGCCCGCTATTCCGCGCTCGTGACCAACGCCAGCAAAGGCGGCGTCATGAAAATGTAGAACGTCCACCCGGCTTGTGCATAGGATTGCCCATCCGCCTGCAGGCTATCGGCATTCCGGCACAGGCCGGTTTTTTCTTACTTAATCGAAGCTGCCCTCTTCTCCTGTCGCCTAGCCAGATGCATAATCATCGGGTATAACGCATACAGATCCGGGGTGCTCAGCTCTTCGATCAGAAGCACGATTTCTTCCTTGAGATCGAGGTTTTTTTTGCCCGGCTTGCTTGCTCGTGTCGGCTTCGGCTGATTGTTTGCCGGTCGGATTCGCCGCTGCCTTATCCGCCTCGGGCCGCGTAGCAAACGCCGAGATAGCGTCTTCGATTTGCGCGAGCGAAATATTGTCCACGCTTTTTTTGTCTTCGTTGTAGAACAAAATGTTTTGCTGACCGAGGTCAAACGAGTAAATCCGGCCATGCGCAATCTTCTTGGCCCCCGCATGAATATAGTGCAATTCGATGATCGTTTGCGACTCTTTCCACTGCTTCAACAGATCGAAAATGTTCACAAGCCCAGCTCCGCATAAAGTCCCGTTTTTGTTACTATTTTACTACACATTGACGACGTCCGATGTTAAGCTTGCGTTAACGACTTACTTTTCAGAATTTTTAAAGTTATATAACTTTTTGCGAAAGCGACCAAAAAAGTTGCAAAGCCCGTACTGCCTGTTGTATACTAAAAAAGTCGCTTCGGGGCCTTAGCTCAGCTGGGAGAGCGCATCGCTGGCAGCGATGAGGTCAGGGGTTCGATCCCCCTAGGCTCCATAAAAAAAAAGAATGCGGACCATCTGGTCCGTGTTCTTTTTTTATGGCCTAGGGGCCGAGCGAACCCCTGCAAGGGGTTCAGACCGCGCGCAGGGAGCGCAGCGGACGAGCACGGCATGGAAATCTACCGCTAAGATCGTCATCGGTGAATCCACCTCTTCGGAAAGTTCAATGAGGATTTCCATATCCCCCTAGGCTCCATAAGGGGCGAACCTCGGGGTTCAGTCCGCGCGCAGGATCGTCAGCGACGAGCACGGCGTTTCAATCTACCGCTAAGGTTGTCCTCGTCGAATAGGCTTCGTCAGCAAGTTCAATCAGAGATTGAAACATCCCTTGGCTCCACCATACATAAACTTCAAACACGCCAATCCGGCGTGTTTTTTGAACGATAAAGAAAAGTTTAACTTCGCTAAAGCGTTAAAGCGAAGTGAGACTTTCTTTACCAAGAAAAACTTCCGCTAAATCGCGGTGCTCATCCCTGAAGTACGTCGATAGACGTTTTTCTTATTTGGCAATGTTGTTGGCGAAAGAGCGAACCCCATAATGTTCGAGCATCATTTCCAATCACATCCAGGTTTGACATACATATTATAGTACTGTATAGTAGTAATATGACAAACAAAAGATCAAGCATTTCAAACAAAGATATCGTCCTGCAGACCGCATCGACCTTATTTCTAACAAAAGGGTTTCAAGTGACAAGCATGGACGAAATTGTTGCCCTCAGCAAAGTTTCAAAAACCAACATTTATTACCACTATAAAAGTAAGGAGGAGCTTTTGTTAGCAATTGTCGACCAATTGATCTCGCGGTATGAAGAACGAATTTCCCGTACCTTGACGCAAGACATGTCCATTCCTGCAAAAATGGAGCGATTATTTCGAATCCTCACGGAGGATAATGAACAAATCGATTATGTTGGTGGATGTCCGTTCCTGACACTTTATACGCAGACTTCCCATTCCTCTTCGGAAGCGAGAGCTAAAATAAAAGCATTCTTCGATAAACAACTACAAGTTGTTGAGAAACTGCTGGAAGAAGGCATGGAAAAGAAAGAATTGAGCCGGAATCTGCCCGTCCATGAGACAGCGGCATTGATTGTCACCTCCATCGAAGGAGCTCTATTCCTAACCAAGGCCACCAACAATCCAATGCTAGCTCAGAATCTTATTCAAGCTTTTGCTTCGATGCTTAAGTGATTAGTTACTTAAGTCATTTTTTTTGCACAGACTAGCACTATTCAGTACTATTAAATGAATCGAAAGGCAGATGATTCAATTGAAAATATTCCTGACTGGCGGGACAGGTTATATCGGTAGCCATATTCTTGCCGAGTTAATATCCAAACATCACGACATTATTGTACTCGTGAGAAGTCTTGATCGCTTTCAACATACCCTCGGGCGGTTACATTTGCTTGAGGCGCAACACGTTACTGCAGTAATAGGAGATTTGTCGAAACCGAAATTAGGGCTATCCGCGAACGATTACAAACGAATACAAAATTCCGATATCATCGTTCATGCGGGCGGTCCCATGAATATTGAGTTAAGCCAGACTGAGGCAGAGCAAGCTTTTCTTAATCCTGCCATCGAATTGGCCGAACTTTCCGAAAAAATCCATATGAAGAAAGGATTGAAGCAATTCATTCATGTTGTTGGCTATATGAGTCCATATAACGAGCAAAATGCTAATCACAATCTGGATGCCGTTCTTGAGAAAGCTCCCCCGTATGAGAAGATGAAATTTCAAGCGGACTCCTATATACGAAAAGCACTAAAACCGTTAGGCATTCCGCTGTCCACGGTTAATCCCAGTACCGTCATCGGCCATTCTTACTCGGGAATTACGGAGCAGATTGGCGGTCTTAGTATACTGGTAGATTCTGTGAGAAGGAATCTTATGCCACTCGTTCCAGGAGGCAAGGACTACTGGCTGCCGATGGTACATATTGATCATGTCGCATCATTCATTGTTAACTTAGTGCAAACAAAGGAGCTTGCGAGTAATACGTATTTTTTATTGGATCCCAAGCAGGATAGTCCGTCGATCCGTTCATTGATCAGGCAAATTGCGATAGAGATGCGAGCGGCGCCGCCTTTCGGCACAATTCCGCTTGCTTTGTTGAAGTCTTTATTAAGACTTGGCATCGGCAAGCGATTGGGAATTCCCAAAGAATCGATGAATTTTCTCGTGAAATCGGAATTCCCGGTTACCTCGAAGTTTGAACTTGAGCGCAAGAACGGGGTACGGACATCCGTTGTTCCGACCACGCTTCCCTACGTAATCGCCGATCTTGATTTCCGGTTAAGCCACCCCTCATCCGAGCACCGCGAAGGGTTCGTGCAACGCAGAAGATCCAAACTGATTTCGTTGGAAAAAGAGAATCACGGAACACCGGTTATTTTTCTGCACGGAACATTCAGCGGGGCCGATTGTTTCGTTCCAATAGCGAAACAATTGAATGATGTCAATACTTGGCTGGTGGACCTTCCCGGATTCGGTCATTCACCGCGTCATCATCATCCTTCTCTGATGGACGGCTATGTAGAGGCTGTGATCGAAATGATTCACGAGCTGAATCGCCCTGTTATTTTGATTGGTCATTCGTTCGGCGGACTTATCGCTGCTAAGGTCATGGAAAGAATTGAGCAGCAGATCAGGCAACTCTTGCTATTGCAGCCCGTACTGCATCCCATTCATGCCAAATATAAATATGCAGGTGTTACCAGGTCGATTATGAAACTTATATCTCGCTCCGCGTTCAGAAAAACACTGCTGAAAGCCAATGACTTTATCGCGGACAGCGAACGACTGGATCACTACTCGAACTACGTCATTCATGATCTGCAGTCGGCCCGCATTCGTTCTTCCAACGCAATGGTCATGTCAGCGTTAACGCAAGTCCAGTCTTTCCAGCTAAAACCTGAATTATGGAACGCCCAAAAAGTACGAATCCATTGGGGTGACCGGGATGCAGCACATCATATTCCGGAACGATTCAAGCACATCGATACAACCTTCATCCCCTATGGTCATCAATACCCTTTGGAAGCCCCGCATCAGGTGGCTGAGTGGCTTCGTCAAGTTTTGGATCTTGAGTTGTCATAGAAGCATATTCTTCGGATGGCCATTCAATATGTCAAGTATAAATTCCATTGAAATTTGGGGCAGTGAAACCGACCAATGCGGGAGAGCGAACCCCTGCAAGGGGTTCAGACTGCGCGCAGGGAGCGCAGCGGACGAGCACGGCATGGAAATCTACCGCTAAGATCGTCATCGGTGAATCCACCTCTTCGAAAGTTCAATCGGGATTTCAATATCTCCCTAGGCTCCATAAATAATAAAACTGCAGTCCTTCGGGATCGCAGTTTTTCATTTCAGGAGACTTTGGAGGAGCGAACCCCTGCAAGGGGTTCAGACCGCGCGCAGGGAGCGCAGCGGACGAGCACGGCATGGAAATCCACCGCTAAGATCGTCATCGGTGAATCCACCTCTTCGAAAGTTCAATCAGGATTTCCATATCCCCGCCTGTTACAATCATCAAGCCCTATTTCTCAAAAAGCTTCAATCCGATGATGCCAAGAATGACCAGAACCAGCGAGGCCATGCGAAGAGGTGAAATGCTTTCACCTAGTGCAACAATTCCAGCAATGGCTACCCCTAGAGTTCCGACGCCGACCCAGACTGCATAAGCGGTTCCTATGGGCAAACTTTTCATTGAAAACGAAAGCATGATAAAGCTTAACAGAGCAAAAGTAATTCCGACTATGCTGGGCCAAAACCGTGTGAAACCGTGAGAGTATTTCAAAGCTACCGCCCAGATGATTTCGAGTAAACCGGCACTGACCAACATAATCCATGCCCATGCAAGCCGTGTCATGCCCCGAAACCGCCGTCTACGGCAATCGATGCTCCGGTCACATAACGGCCACCTTCTCCTGCAAGATGCGCGACCATGGCCGCAATATCATTAACGTGGCCATAGTGTCCGAGTGCAATGTGCTTTTTCTCATATTCAGCCCCTGGGCCGACAGCGGGATTCATGTCCGTATCCGTTGAACCGGGATGGACTACATTCACGGTGATTCCGCGTGGTCCGAGGTCACGGGCTAAACCTTTGGTCAGTCCGTTGAGGGCTGATTTACTCATTGCGTAAAGGGCGACTCCTGGATCGGGCACGCGATCAGCGAGGCAACTTCCAATGCTGATGATCCTGCCACCGGCGTTCATATAGCGTACCGCAGCTTGGACGGCGACGAAAACAGCGCGGACATGAATGGCCAATGTACGATCTATCTCTTCCAACGACACCTCCTCAAATGAGCCGTACGGGAATATACCGGCATTATTAACGAGAATGTCAAACCTGCCGAACTTCGCCGCCGTTTGGTTCACTGCTCGGATGACAGCTTCAGGAACTGCGCTATCGGCTTGAATTGCAAGCCCATTTTGGCCTGTCCCTTCGATTTTCTTGACAACGGATAAAGCTTTGTCAGCGGCATGTAAATAGGTGAAAGCTACGTCCGCCCCTTCCTCGGCTAACCTTGTGGCAATGGCTGCGCCAATGCCGCGACTGCCTCCGGTAACAAGAGCGACCTTACCTGTTAGAGAATTTTTCATCTAGCTTCAATCCTTTCTGCATTGGGCTTATAAGTGAATACATACTCGATTATCTCTAAATTTTTAATATTGAAAAGTACGCATTATTTTCGTACTTGGTACTGAAAAACAGACGAATAGCGTATGACAAGGGTTTCGAATGTGATACTGCAGCGACGATTTCCACGACCCGCTTCTATTCTCGTGCCAGTATGAAAAATCGTACTACTATTTAAAAAAGGATAAATACGCAATAATTAATACAGGTAACAACAAGTGAAGAGGGGCTGAATTTTATGGAAGATCGTGCGGGCAATTCCGTAACAACCCATGGGATTATTTCGACGCTAAGTGTAATTGGCGGGAAGTGGAAACCACTCATTTTATTTATTTTACTGGAAGAGGGGACGAAACGGTTTGGAGAGCTGCGACGTCTCTTGCCGCATGTAACGCAAGGGATGCTGACTAGTCATCTTCGCGAACTTGAACGCGATGGACTTGTAACAAGGGCTGTCTATCAAGAAATACCGCCCCGGGTCGAGTATTCGCTGTCAGCACACGGAAACACTTTATCCGTTGTGTTGAGATGCATGTGCGACTGGGGATTTAAGCATGATGAGTATTTGAAGACTAAGGAATAATTTCGTTTTTGTATTGTTCCTTTGAATATGACATAAAGTTGTCATGTTCTAACTGTTAAAATATATAAAAAACCTTATACGAGGAGAGATAGGCTTTGAGTAAAAAGATAGATTATAAGAAAGATTTTAAACAACTTTATATGCCTAATAGGTTACCGGAAATTGTGAAAGTGCCGAGGATGCCTTTTCTTATGGTAAGTGGTTCTGGAAACCCTAACGGTGAGGAATTTGCCCGGGCGGTAGAAGCTTTGTACAGTTTGAGTTATGCGGTGAGAATGTCTTACAAAAGTGACGATGTACCGACCGGATACTACGAATATACGGTTTTTCCGCTTGAGGGCGTGTGGGACTTGCTTGATCGGACCAAGCCGGCGACGGACAAAAACAATTTGAAATATACGATTATGATACGCCAACCCGATTTTTTGACAGAACAATGGTTTGTGCGGTTTCTAGAACAGACGAAAAAGAAAAAGCCTAATCCATTCCTTGAGAAAGTCCGGTTTGAGCATGTGGAAGAAGGATTGTGTTGTCAAATGATGCACATCGGCAGGTTTGACGACGAACCGAAAAGCTTTGCCCGAATGGAAGCGTACTGTGAAGAGAATGGTTATATCCGTACCAGCAAAGTACATCGGGAGATCTATTTGGCAGATCCTCGAAAGACGAAATCGGAGAAGCTTAAAACCGTGTTAAGATTTCTTATCATACATGCAGATTCTCGTCCTTAGGCAAATTGGGGCTGTGAAACTAACCACGGTGCGAGAGCGCATCGCTGGCAGCGATTAGGTCAGCGGTTCAGACCACGCGCAGGAAGTGCAGCGAACGAGCACGGCATGGATCGATGGCATATGGTATGTGATGATCCGCTCAATGATAGATTGAGGAATCGCGGGATTCGATAACTAGGAGTGCGCCTTACATTTGGGGGTGGTTAACCTAACCAACGCGGGAGAGCGTATCGGTGCATTCACCTCTTCGGAAAGTTCAATCAGGATTTCCATACCCCCTAGACTCCATAGAAAGTAAAAATCCGCAACCAATAAGGTTTGCGGATTTTTTTTATGATCTTGCGCTCTGAATATTCTCACTTATTAGCCCGTATAAGCAATTTCAATCCGCGGCGCGATCTGCAGATCTTTTCGGGACTCCCTGATCGGCTTCACGGCTTTCAATTCGGCAACCATCTCCGTCACTACGTTCCTGTACTTCATGATGTCATTTAAAACCTCGTCTATCGATTTATCGCCGTATCTCTTGCGATCGACATAAAGTGTTATTTTTTCAGTAAGCCAGTCGCCCCGGAATCCGTAATCCGCGCGCCAATAATAGGGTTGGGAGAAATACCCGAATGATTGCAAAAAATACTGCCTTACATGCGTTGGATCCTCGTATGCATCGTCACTTGATCCGTACGGAAGTCGGAAAATAGCGGTTGCCCCGGGCTTGGCGATCCGGTGAAGCTCCTGCATCAGTGGAAGCGGATGACGGATATGCTCAATCAGATGACTGGCAAAGAAACTAACAAAACTATCATCATTGAACGGCAGCGGTGTAGTCGCGCACTCATCCAGATTGGCAATGATGTCCACCCCGGGCATGGCAACTACATCCAGATTGACCCAGCCTGGTAAAATCGTTCTGCCGCATCCCAAATGAAGCTTCCTATCCATTCACTAATCCCCTTTCTTAACCATTAGGTTTCTATAGCGTTATCCTGTCGATATCCACGAATATTTTCCAAGTATCATATGCATCAACTAAAACAAGGGTGAGTGAGGCTGATAAATTGTCCTTGAAGTAAAACTCCATTATTTAGAAATTGAATCCAAGGGTAGTGTGACTTACTATGGCGGGAGAGCGCATCGCTGGCAGCGATTTGCGAGAAAATATATATTAAACTGACTTGACATTGGAGTCGACTCCAATGATATTTTGAATTCATGGAAAAACTTTATTCTATACAAGAGGTTTCGCGGATACTTGGGATGCCGAAGGATACGCTTCGGTACTACGACCGGATAGGGATCGTATCGCCGTCCCGGGAAGATAATCGGTACCGCAGGTATTCGAAGGACGACCTCATCGACTTGATGAATATTCAGATCATGCAGTTTGCGGATTTTTCTCTTGACGAAATCAGAGGGAAGTTTGGTTTTCACAGGATGAAAAATATCGACCCCGCTTATTGCGAAGAGATTGCCACGTTCCTCGATGCTAAAAACGCAGAAACGCGCAAAAAAATTGCTCATTTGGAAAAGGTTAGTCGACTGCTCGACGTCGCAGCCGAAACGCTGAGAGACTTTAATCATGAAAGCGACCTGCATCTGGCAGAGATCGTCCGCGAGATTTACAAGGATATCCGAAAGGCTGAACCGGGAACTGACGAGGAGGAATGTAATGAACGTAAAGGTTAGGAATTTTTATTATCTGATTGCAGGCGTTCTTGCGATGCTGTTTGCCGTCACGCACGCATGGAACGGGCAATCCGCTGTGCTGCCGACGCTCGACGTTAGGGCGATATCCATGGATACCCGGACGGTCTTCACGTATGTCTGGCACATCATCACGGCGGAAAATCTGATCTTCGGCATCGCATTCATTTTTATGTCCTTGCAAAGCGAGCGATCGGGAATCCGGTTTGCCGCATGGATGATCGTGTCGATTCTGATCTTCCGACTGTTGGTCATTGTTGGCGTAACGGCTTTTCATGACCTTTCAGCACTTACGGATACGTTAATCGATTCGATTGCTATCGCAATTTACGTCGCGCTCATCCTATTCGGCACTAGAATGAAGAGAAAACAGGACAGAGATCAGTCGCCCCTATAAAATCATCGGTAGCTTGTTCTCAGTCAACAAAAAAGGCTGCAAAGGAACCCCCTCTGCAGCCTCTTATCATTCGCGCCTATCTCACTCTTGAACAGCTTCTACTTGCTCCGGTTAAAGGTCTCTCAAGCCATCACGCCTTCTCCTCCGCCGAAGGAGAAGGCTGTCCAGCCTGGATCAATACTTTATTGCCGAGCATAACCAGACCTAGAGCGAGCAACAGCAAGCCGGTGCCAATAAGCAGCCATTCGATTTCGATCACATCAGCGATAGGCCCAAATACTAACATTCCGAGAGGCATCATGCTGCTCGCGATCATCCCGAATATGCCGAATACCCGGCCGAGAAAATCCCCTTCTACCTTCTGCTGCAGCATAACCGTAGATGGTGTGTTAAACATCGGCATCGCAAGGCCGAACAAGCCCATGAAGAGCAGGTAAATCCAAAACACGGGCACAATGCCAAGCGCTACCGTACATACGCCCATTAAGACGCCGGAGAGCACCATCGTGCGCACCTTGTTTTTGAACCCTCCCCAGGAAGCCATAAGAAGGCCGCCTGCCATCATACCGATCGAAAACGTAATCTCGATAGCCGTCAATCGCCAAACATCGTTGCCGAAGGTCCGCGTAACCTGAAGAGGAGTTAAGAACGCTACGGGAGCGGCCAAGAACATGAAGACGGTCATAAACAAAAAGAAAGTCCGTACATAGTCATGATTCTTAATGTAAGCGAAGCCTTTGCGCATGTCGTCTAAATAACTGATCTCCTGGTTGTTCATGGCCTTTGCATGGACAGGTACGCGCAAGAAGATGTACAGGATCGATACCGCTATGGCTGCCGTAATGACATCGATGAAGAAAATGGATTCGATGGATGCCACCGTCAGCAACGCGCCGCTGGCCATCGGCGAAAGCAGCATCACCACCGATTGAATGCTGCTGTAGGCCGCGTTGACCTTCGTAAGCTTATCTTCCGGCACAAGCTGCGGAATAAAAGCGCTGACCGCGGGGGTATGGATCCCTGTTCCGAGCGCGCGTATGGCTGACATGAGAAAAAGCAGCCACAGCACGTCATAGCCGATAAGATACAAAATCGCGAGCGCAAGCGTGGACACGGCAATTAACGAGTCGGAAAGCATGATCAGTTTCTTTCGATCGTAACGATCGGCCCATACTCCGGCAAACGGGGAAAGAAAAAACGTTGGCAAGAAGCCGCAGATGATGGATATCGTCATCATTACACCCGATTGAGTGTTTAACGTGATATACCACATAATCGCGTACTGAACCAAAGCGGATCCGAAAAGCGATACCGTTTGGCTGGCCAGGAAAAGCGTGGCATTCTTTTTCCAGTTATTGCTCATTTTCGAACGGTTCCCTCCATTCCATTGAAGCAAGCTCCGTGTCGTCGTCTCTGTTAAAGTATACCACCGAATATGTAACTGCATTTATCATGAATTGCTCTATTTGTTTCCCCTGCACACGGTAAGGTTTCTCTATTTCTATCATTTCCTTGACAGATGACATTTTATGTAACTAGAATACATACTATACGGAATGTAATTAAATAAAACTGCGCTATAAAATAACTTTTCAGGAGCTATCCATGAAAAAAAATAAGTTTCAATTGAAAAGAGAATCGACCTATCAGCAACTTCTCGAAGCCGGTTTGAAATGTTTTTCGGCGAAGGGTTACGCTTCGACGACGCTCGGAGATATTGTGGAGCTGACCGGCCATACGAAGGGCGCATTCTATGTTCATTTCAAGAGCAAGGAACAGTTATTCTTGCATGTTCTGGATTATCAAATGCAAATAACGAACGGCTGGACAGACGTGCCGAAGGAATATAGCCCGGAAGATACTACGCTGGAAAAGATAATCACGATTGTCCTTACGCGGCTCGGGCAGATGCTCAAGGAGGTCGATAATTGGATAGTCGTGCTGGCCGATTTCTATCAACAAACGAAAGGGGACCCGGTCATTCAGAGCGCGCTCAAGCAGAAATACCGGGAATGGGTCGGAGGAATCGAAAAGTTGATAGTAGTTCTGCAGGAGCAAGGGTGGATCACGCCTGACAAAGATCCCGTTCTAATCGCGAGGCAGGTCATTGCGTTCAACGAAGGATATACACTTTTTTCCGTTCTATTCGGAGGGACGGATGCGAAGGTGCTTATCCAAGGACTCGTCAAGCTGATGTCTTGATCTATTGAGCTGCCCTGATAGATTTGATCCTGATAGAGAGGAAATAAAATAATGAGAAAAACAATCGTTTGCGTAATTTTGTTTATGCTCGTCATTCAAACGCTTTCGCTTACCGTACGGACGACTGAAGTTCATGCGGCGCCGGGTGACTCGCCTGCAGATCCGATCATCATCATGAACGCTCAGCAATTGTCCGATATCCGCAATAGTTTGTCGAAACACTATAAACTGGGACGGGACATCGATCTGTCCGGCTATGATTTCGACGGAGCCGGTCCGGACAACGGAGGATGGATGCCGATCGGTACTAGCTCAAGCCCGTTCAAAGGAACGTTGGACGGGAATGGATATGTGATCCGTAACATGACGATCGACCGTCCATTAATACCAGTCGGGCTTTTCGGGGTCATAGGCGCTAATGCTCAATTGATGAATATTCGTTTGCTCGATATCAATGTGACCGGCAGGGGTGAGCCTGGTATCAGTGCGCCTGGGGGCGCCTTGGTGGGCAACCTCTTATCCGGTAGTACGATTCGAAACTCGATTGCAACCGGCAGGATAAGCATGAGCGGGCCTGATGCTGCCGCCGGCGGTCTGGCGGGTGTCAACGTAGGTACGATCGAGAATTCGTATGCGCTCGTTCATGTCAGCGGGGGGTCATGGAGGCATGGCGGCTTGGTGGGCACGAACGCCGGCACAATCCGGAACTCCTATGCAGCGGGCAATGTAATCGGGGACCGAGAAGTAGGTGGCTTGGTAGGCTACCACAATTCAGGTTCTATCGAAAATTCATATGCTGCGGGCCATGTAACCGGGAGCTCTGGGGTTGGTGGCCTAGTGGGCCGGAATGATACCGGCAACGCCTTCCCGGGCTCGTACTGGAACAAGGACACTTCCGGCCAATCAGCCAGTGCCGGTGGAACCCTAATCACCACGGAGGGCATGAAAGTTACGAACATCTTCACAGGCTGGGATACCTCGTTTTGGGGCTATAGCGATGGGGATAGGTATCCATACCTGCTTGCGTTCAAGCCGGGACTTGCAGTGGATCCGCTTGTTGTGACATTGTATAATCTATCCCCCGGCCAGAACGAATTGTCAGTGACGGGAACGGTATATAACGTCAGTATCGGCGAGCATCTCACCGTCGATTATACGATTCGGGATAGTTCGAACGCTACCGTTACAACCGTAACGTACAGCGTGTATGCCGACGGCCGCGCGCAATCGATAGGCCGCACGATCCCGCTCGCAGGGCTCGGCAGCGGAACTTATACCTTACATATTACGGTCAAGGATACGTATAATCCGATAGTTGCGGCGCCACAGCTTGCTTTTACCATTGACGCTACCCGGCCAACCGTTAATCTGTCCGGACCGGCAGTTAGTACAGTGAACGTACCGTTCCCGATTACCGTCACCTTCAGCGAGGCTGTAGCCGGCTTTGAGGCGAGCGACATCGTTATCGGTAACGGCACTGCTTCAAATTTTAATGCGGTCAGTGAGGCTGTTTACACGGCCACGGTCACCCCGACAACGAGCGATCAGGCGGTAACGGTAAATGTTGCAGCGGACGCAGCAACCGATGCAGCTGCCAACGGCAATACCGAGTCTAACACTTTGAGTGTAATGTACGACCCCACCAAGCCGACGGTTACCCTATCAAGCACAGCCGGCGCGACGGTAAATGCCGCTTTCCCGATTACCGTCACCTTTAGCGAAGCTGTAACCGGCTTTGATGCAAACGACATCGATGTTGGTAACAGTACGGTTTCCAATTTTATTGCCGTCAGTGCTTCTGATTACACCGCCACGATTACCCCGATTACGAGAGGCCAGGCAGTAACGGTACATGTTGCAGCGGGCGCGGCAACTGATGCAGCCGCCAACAGCAGTACCGTGTCTAACACTTTGAGTTTCATGTACGACAGCACCAAGCCGACGGTTGCCATTTCAAGCACAGCCAGCAGTATGGTGAACGCCTCGTTCCCGGTTACCGTCACCTTCAGCGAGGCTGTAGCCGGTTTTGATGCGAACGACATCGTTGTCGATAACGGCACCGTTTCAAACTTTAATGCTGACCATGCGCCTGTTTACACCGCCACGGTCACCCCGACAACGAGCGGTCAGGCGGTAACGGTAAAAGTTGCAGCGGACGCAGCAACCGATGCAGCTGCCAACGGCAATACCGAATCTAATACTTTAAGTTTCATGTACGACAGCACCAAGCCGAGGGTTGCTCTATCAAGCATAGTCGGCGCGACGGTAAACGCCGCTTTCCCGATTACCGTTACCTTTAGCGAAGCGGTAACCAACTTTGATGTGAACGACATCGTTGTTGGTAACGGCACGGTTTCAAACTTTAATGCTGACCATGCAACTGTTTACACCGCCACGATCACTCCGACCACGAGCGGTCAGGCGGTAACGGTAAATGTTGCGGCGGGCGTGGCAGACGATGCAGCTGCCAACAGTAGTACCGAGTCTAACATCTTGAGTTTCATGTACGACAGCACCAAGCCGACAGTTGCCCTATCAAGCACAGCTGGCACGACGGTAAGCGCCGCTTTCCCGATTACCGTTACCTTTAGCGAAGCGGTAACCGACTTTGATGTGAACGACATCGTTGTTGGTAACGGCACGGTTTCAAATTTTAATGCTGACCATGCACCTGTTTACACCGCCACGATCACTCCGACCACGAGCGGTCAAGCGGTAACGGTAAATGTTGCGGCGGGCGTGGCAGCCGATGCAGCCGCCAACAGCAGTACCGAGTCTAACATCTTGAGTTTCATGTACGACACCACCAAGCCTACCGTTTCATTCGGCGGATTCACAGCCAACCAGATCTTTACCGGTTCGCCTGCCTCGATTACCGTTTCAGTCAACGAACCCGTATATCGGGTGGCGGATGGGAAGTTGTTTACTTCTTCCGATGCACTTTCCCTATTCAGCATGGAGAAGGATAGTACAGCATTTTCAAATTATACGGCAAGCTATGATGAACCTTCCAGGACGTATACGTTTACGTTTAACAACCCTCTTCAAGATGGCACTTACAAAGTAAAAGTTACCGGCAACGTCGTGGAAAACGCCTACCACAATACACTCGATGAGGCAACTGCAAGTTTTACCGTTGCTGTGCCTGTGGTAAGTAACATTACAATGAATCCGGCAACCCTTGCTAGATCCGGGGGCAGCACAACAGCCACCCTAACTGGCTCAAATCTTATGGGGCAGTCGGTTAAAATATACATGGATGGGACAGAAGCAGCCACAGCCACCATAAAAAGTGCGACAAGCGCAGAAGCAACCGTCGCTATACCGCCAAACACGGACACAAGTCGCAAAACCTATACGTTGACAGTTTATCTGAATGGAGCGGAGGTTGCAGGAAAGTCCACAACGGTTACAGTGAACGGCGAGTCCGGGGGCTATGGCGGATACGATTCAGAGCCTGCGGAGCCTGCCGTCGCCGGGCCAATAATCGACCCGAACGGGGTCACGCTCGATCCGGACAAAATCGACACTTCGAAGCCGTCCGTCACGCTTGAAACGACGCCTAAAGACGGCGTGGCCTTTGTCAGCATCCCGGCAAGTATCTTGACTAACTTGGAGGGCAAAAACGCCGCCTTCCTCATCGAGATCAAGACCCCTTACGGCAGCTATCAAGTGCCGGTCAATCTGGCGTCGCTCATTCCGGGGCTGCAGGAATTGCTTGCTGCAAACAACCTTAAAGCCGAGGATATCAGCTTCAAGGTTACTTTGACCGACAAATCCGGAGATAGGGACATTGTTACGGCGTTTGACAGCGATCTGCCGAATGGTAAAGTCTTAGGCGCTATTGTCGATTTCAACATAGAGATTATCGTAATTAAGAGCGGGCAAACGATCGGAACGGCAGACAAGTTCAGTCAGGCGTTGACAAGAGTTATTCCGATGCCGAAAAATGTGAACGGCTTGCCGGAGCAATGGGGCGCATTCCGCTTTAACGAAACAACGGGAACATTCGAGTTTGTCGCCGCCGAGAAGGTGCAAATTGACGACGTATGGTATGTGATGATTCGCTCTCATTCAAACAGTGTGTACGTTGTCGCGGAGAACACAGTGAGCTTTACCGATGTGCACAATCATTGGAGCGGGTCGTTTGTCCGGCTTGCCGCAGCGAAAGGACTTGTTGATGGAGTAGGCGACGGCCTGTACGACCCGGACCGAACCGTAACCAGAGCGGAATTTACCGCTATGTTAATCCGGGCGCTTGGACGCGGCAAATCAACGGCCAACACGGCGCCATATCACGATGTAAAGTCCGGCGCGTGGTATTTCGAAGCAGTAGTTAAAGCGAAGGAACTGGGACTACTAAAGTACGTGACGGACAATAGCTTCAAGCCTGATCAACCGTTGACCCGCGAGGAAATGGCAAGCATGCTGGCGACCGTGATTTCCCTTGAAAAACTGCTGAACATTAAGGAACGAGTCAGCTTAAACGGCTATAAGGATATCGGAAAAGTAGATAAGGCTTACTTGGACGACGTTCGCACGATGGTTACGCTTCAAATCATGACAGGCACGGATGAAGGTACGTTCAATCCGAAAGGCGAAACGACTCGCGCACAAGCGGCGGTTGTTTTCATAAGGACGTTACAGAAACTCGGATTGATCAATTGAATAGGAGTAGATTCAGAATCCACTTCGTTAAGAAGTGGTTTTTCTTTTTGGGGATGGGACTTTGGAATGAAGTCTGAATAAATCAAAGCCGCTTTGCAAAAACTTTGTTCGATCGACATAACGGTTCAAGGAGGAATTGGTATTAATAAAATATTTATCGTAGCGGTATTACTACTCGTTATAGGTTGTTCGAGCCAAAATAATGTAACAAAAAAGCAAGTAACACCTAAACAAACAAAGGTGGAAGCACCTTCTCGCAGTGCCGCTCCAATGTCAAACTTAACCCAAGCGTCATCCATTTCTACACCGAATGCGGGGACCATGTCGATAACACAAGCGCCCGATGGCAGTTGGATGGACTGGTTCCAAGGCATTACGGTACCGGCGCCGACACCGGCTCCCACTCCGACAACAACACCGACACCGGCACCGGGGCAATACCCGGCGTATCCGCCTGCGAATCCGCAACAGTCCGCCGATACGTCTCAATATGCTCAGCAAGTGCTGGATTTGGTAAATCAAGAAAGATCGAAGGCCGGCCTGCAGCCCCTCAGTATGAACAGTAGTTTGTCCAATGTGGCTATGGCCAAAGCGCAGGATATGTACAACAACAATTATTTCGACCATCAGTCGCCGACTTACGGATCTCCGTTCGATATGATGCAAAAATACGGGATTACCTATAATACGGCGGGAGAAAATATCGCCAAAGGCCAAAGAAGTCCGACCGAAGTCATGAACCAATGGATGAACAGTCCCGGCCACCGCGCCAATATCCTGAACAGCAGCTTCACCCAAATCGGGATAGCCTACTATAACAGCGAGTGGGTTCAAGAATTTATCGGCTAGTCCAAATAACAGAGGAACTAAACGAAGCAGCCCTCATCCTTTCCAAGGTGGGGGCTATTGCTCTCACACCTCTTGCCTTATGCGCCTCCCGTTATCCGAAATGTGATATACTGTTTACGGGGTAAACACTTTCTCGGGACATATTTTACGGAGGATCAGAAATCGATGCAGAACCGCGATCAGCTTGATGAAGAAGCACTCAAACATTTTCCTAACGGAGCGAAGCTCAGCTGGGGGCTGGCCAAGCCGTCGCGAAGAGGGCCGAAAGGCGAACTGAGCATCGTCAAAATTGTCGAGGCGGCCATCGCGATCGCCGACAAGGATGGGCTCGCCGCCGTCTCCATGAACCGGGTTGCCGGAAATTTGGGGTTTACTACAATGTCGCTCTATCGATATATCGCCAGCAAGGACGACCTCCTGTTCCTGATGCAGGACGCCGTATGCTGCATTCCGATTCCTTCGGAAGGAGCTATTACGGATTGGCGTGAAAATATACGGGAGTATGTGAGGGCGTGTATTCAAGTATTCCGGGACCATCCTTGGTTCGGCGACCTCCCGATCACTGGCGTCCCCATAGCCCCTAATAACCTGCAGGTAATCGATTGGGTACTACGGTCCATGCGGGACTTCCCGCTGAATGATTATGAAAAAATGTCGTTTCTGCTTCTAATAAGCAGCTATTCGCGGTCGTGCGGGATCATCCAACGGGATATGGAAAGGGCTATCCAAGCGGGCGGCAGTCCCGAAACGTTCAGCGGCCTGGACTATACCGCCGCCCTGAAACAACTGGTCAAGCCGGATCGTTTCCCGGACTTGTACCCCATTGTCGCTTCCGGCGTGTATACGGGCGAGAACGAGAACGACAATACGGTCGGCAACGATTTCGATTTCGGGCTGGAACGGATACTCGACGGCATCGAGCACTATATTGCCTTCAAGACGTCGATGAAGAACGGATAGCGGTCATTGCTGCCTGTACACAAAAGGCTGCCCTGCGGCAGCTTCTTTTCCATACAAATTCATTGAACACTGCTTCTTGAACGATACTGCTCCAACAATTCGTCGATTCGAATACCGTCTACAATCAGCCCTGCAATGTCGCAGTTATCTAATCGCAAGTTTGTCAAATCGCAGCCGGATAGAGTGCCTCCGCGAAAGTTGCAATTCTCGATCTTAACCGACCTAGGGTGCGGCTTCGCATCAGGATCGCTTGCATTCAGAAATCCGACGTTGCGGATCGTAGCTCCGCCCCACTGAGCCCCGTCGATCGTCAGGTCGCTCAAGTTCGCATCCGAAATGGTTATACCCGACATGTTCACATTGTGAAAAGTCGCCCTCGCTACGTTGCAATTTTCAAAGGCAAGCTTCTCCGCCATTACGTCTGTAAAGCTGGAGCCCGACACGTTCGAATTGATTACCGTAATGACCTTCATTTCGTTCTCGACACGCATTGTCATGAATAATTCCTCCCAATAATCGAAAGTTGTGTTCTATACCAAGTAAGGACCGATGAGCGATGCGGGATTTCGCGCCAAGTCGGGCGGCGCCCCTTCGGCGACGATCCTCCCTCCCTGATTGCCTCCGCCTGGTCCCATCTCGATCAACCAATCGCAATAAGACAGCAGATTCGGCTCGTGCTCCGTCACGATGACGGAATTCCCATGCTCGACCAATTCGTCGAGCAGCACAATAAGCTTCTCGATATCCGTCGCACCGAGTCCGATCGTCGGTTCGTCCAGTACATACAGTGCGCCGGTTTTATGCTGTCTGCCAAGCGCTTTCGCCAGCTTCAGCCGTTGCGCTTCCCCGCCGCTGAGCGTCGGAGCGGGCTGCCCCAGCGACAAATACCCGAGACCGACCCGGATCATCACGCCGAGTCCCGCACGAATCGCCTTCTGATCGGCGAATAATTCATGCGCATGTTCGGCGCTCATGGATAGAACGTCATGGATGCTTTGTCCGTTATAGGCGATCTCCAATATTTCCGCCCTGTAGCGGGACCCTTCACAAACCGGACAAGGACGTTCAAAAATGCCGATCGCCCCCATACCCAGCGATTCCGAGCCATCTCCTTTACAGTGCGGGCATGCCCCCAGCTCGGTATTGAACGAGAAATGTCCCGATGTATACCCTCTCTCTCGCAGTCGGCTGGGCCGCGAAACAAATCCCGGACCTTATCCCAAATATCGATGTAACTGATTGGGGTGGACATCCGGCTGCGCCCGATAGGCGCTTGGGACACTATCACGCATTCCGTTACCGATTCCCATCCTTCAAGTCGGCCGAGTGCAGCCGACAGCGTGCCTCTCTCCTCCGACTCCTCCATCTCTTCCTCATCGGTCATATTCAGGCTATGTTCAAGCAGCGGCACGAGCGTACCCGAGATTAGCGTGCTCTTGCCGCTTCCCGATTTGCCCGCCACCCCGACCATCACCCCGAGTGGCAGTTCCACGGTCACTTGCCGCAAATTGTTCAGTCCCGCATTGCGGATGACCAGCTTCGGACCGTCTTCGCGAACATGCCGGTACCCGCGCCCGCTTTTGCGCGGAAGCATACTCCTGCCGAATAAATACGAGGCAAGCACGGATTGCTGCGCTTCGGAGAAGCCCGATATTGGCCCTTGATACAGCACGGTGCCGCCGTTTACGCCCGCCGAAGGACCGAGCTCGACGATAAAATCGCTGTTTCGGATCACATTCGAATCGTGCTCGACAACGATCACCGTATTGCCGGCGTCAGTCAATGAACGCAGCTTGCCGATCAGTGCGTGCTTCTCGGACTCGTGAAGGCCGGCCGTCGGCTCGTCGAATATGTATAGCAGCGAATCGAATTCCGATTGGAGATGGTTCATCAGAAACAACCGCTGCAGCTCGCCGCCGCTGAGCGACGGAAGCGTGCGCAGCATGGTCAAGTAACCGAGACCGACTTCCTCCAGCAGGTTCAGCTTCCACACGAGCTGATTGACGAGGTGCCGGCCTTCTTCGGTAAATCCGTCCATCTTCAGTCCCTTTAGAAACAGCCCGAGCTCAGCGATCGGCGCGGTACTTAGATCCCCCAAATGTTTGCCGGCGATAAAGACGTTCAACCCTTTTTCCGCGAGCCGGAATCCGGAGCACACCTCGCATGTCGCCCTGGAGGCAAATAAATATTCGAAAAGCACTTTCCGTTTCGGTGTCGTCAGCTTCGAACGGATATAGGGAATATACCCGACAAACTTGTCCTCTGCACCGTGAAGAAAAATATGACGCTCCTCTTCCTTCAGTTGATGGAAAGTCAACGTTTTCCAATCATAACCGAACAGCGCGGCGAATTTCGGAAGCTGCTTCACGAGCTGCCGGCCGAAATCCCGTCCTTCCATGCAGATCTGCTCCAGCCGCTTTCGCGGATCCGAGACGACTCGCAGCTCGTCCAGAAACGTATGAAACCCGCGGCCTCCGCACGAAACGCACATCCCCTCCGGATGATGGAATGAAAACGACTCGACCGGAAGCGTCGTCCGCTTACCATCAGGGCCGCGGCCTTCGGTGGCGTAAAGCCATTTCAACACGTCGAGCAGCTTTGTTCGAGTGCCGACAATGCTTCGCGGATTCGTCTGCCGGATCGTCCGCTGTTCGACGGCGATCGCGGGCGGCAGTCCCCGGATGCTAACGAAGGGAGCCTCCCCTCCTCTTGCCGGAACGTCGCTTTGCAGTCCGATCGACTGCAAATATCTTTTGCGGCCCTCTTCAAAAAGGATGTCGAAGGCAAGACTTGATTTTCCGGAGCCGCTTACGCCGGTAAATACGACGAGCGCCCCTTTTGGGATATCCACGTCCACACGCTTTAAATTATGAATGGCTGCGCCGCGTACTTGAATCTGATTCAACTATCCGTTCTCCTCTCTGGAGCAGAGCCGGCATGCAATACCGGAATCATCCATTGATAAGTCGACATGTCGTTCAAATCGTACCGTTCCATCTTCTCACCGGCGGGCTCGAATCCGAACTTCTGCACAAGACGCATGTAACTGAAGCATGCGAACGCGTCTGACGCCTTGCATTCCAAAGTGACGAACAAAGCAGGCTCGATCCATTCCAGGTTCCCATCCGTATTTGCGGCGGCCCGCTCTTCAGCCGAGCGGGCCGATTTGGGAAGCCGAAATCCAGCTTGACCGACCATCTCCTTGCCGTCCACCTCCACAGCCTTGACGAACGCCTCATGACAGCGGAAACCGTATACCTCTTCCAAATACCCGGCTCTTTCCTTTATGGCCTCTTCATACGGATTCAGCTTTCTCGCAACCCTGAACGGAAACCACATCATCGGAACGGACGTCTCCCACTTCATAAGCTGAATATAGGGATCATCCAATTGGATGCCCTGCAAGTATTGACTGGCGATCCGAAGCGACGCCATCTTGGCATCGATCTCTCTTTGCCATTTGCGAACCCAGTTCATTTTCTCCGAATCATCGGCGCTGAGGAACGACCGGATCTCGCGCAGGTTCACATCGGCCTGACGGAGCGAATGTATTTTCAACGCTGTAGGTATCTGTTCTTCGGTATACAAACGGTAACCGTTATCGCCCCGGACATGGGGGATAATGAGCCCTTCCGTCTCATAGTAGCGAAGCGTGCTGGACGCCAACCCGGTTCGGGCGGAAAACGTCTGAATCGTCATCATCTGTTCCATCGCAGTTCCCGCCCTCGCTTTAGCATCAATAATAATTCCAGACATTCAATCGATTGCCGTCCGGGTCGAAGAAGTGAAACCCCATCCACCATTCGCCGACCGCCTCGGACGTCTCGATGCCTTGCTCCTGCAGCCATCGTCGGGTCTGAAGAAAATCGTCCCTTCCCTCGATCAGAAAGTACGGTCGCGCACCCGGATTCGCCTTCCTGTGCGGAGAGCCCGGCGGGAGCTGCTGCAGCCAGACGTAGTCCCACTTGCTTTTGCCGTCCCGCATCAAGGCAAACCCCTTTTCCGCGTAATCGGTATCCGAACGCTCCAAGCCAAGCACATTCTCATACCAGAGGATGGAGGCTTCAAGATCCCGAACTCCAAGCCATAGAGGTTTCGCCCCATAACGGATCGCGAACGCTTCCGGATATTTCCCTTCATATTCCCGATCTTCGCTAAGTGTCAGACGGACGCCGGCAAAAGCCTCGATGTCGGCTGCTGCCGCACCATCCGGCAGCTTGACCGGCTCCGAGCATCGTACGCCTTGCTTCCGAAAATAAGCAAGCGCCTGTTCCAGATTAGCCGTACGGAAGCAGAATCGGCAATTTCCTTCCGCATAATCGTGTTGGCTGAAATGCTCCAGATCGATTTCGAAAGACTTCAGATTGGCCTGTCCACCCCCAGGCAAACGAAAAAACGCTTTCCTGCCCACTGGACCCGTTGCCGTGTCGATCAGTTTCCACCCCATATGCTGCCGGTACCAATCGACTCCTTCATCAAACCGATCCCAAGGCACCATAATAAACCCGCCGTCGAATTGAAAATAGAGCTTGATCCTCAGTCCCCCCCATTTGTTTCCTGCCTTCGTCACTATCGTACACCTTAAAGTTACTTGAATGTCAATACTTCAAGTTTGTGAAAACATTTTGGCAGGAACAAATCCCCCAAAAGTGAAGCAGGCCTCCGAAGCCGATTCCGATTACTTCTGGTGGAGCCCCCCAGTATTCCCCCAGAAGTGAAGTTGGCCTCTGAAGCCGATTCCGATTACTTCTGGGGGAGCCCCCGTTATCCACAGAAATTAGCTTCACATAATTTCCTATGCAGCAAAAAAACAGCGATTCGAGTAGCTCGAGCCGCTGTTCTTTCTGTTAGTTCTCCTTACCTCCGTCCCGCTTTGCCACGGAATGCCAAAACGCACCATACGAGGGATACAAGCAAGATGATCAAGCACCACCCGATCGCCGGCCATACGCTTCCATCGATCGGGGTGCCGGTAAGAAGCCCGCGAATCGTTTCGATGACCGGCGTAATCGGCTGGTTGTTCGCGAACCCTTGCAACCAGCCCGGCATCGTGTCCGTCGGTACGAAGGCACTCGATAAATAGGGAAGAAACAGCAGGATGAACCCGTATCCGGCAGCTGCCGACGGACTGCCCGTCACTAATCCGATGGCAGCGAACAGCCAAGTGAAGGTCAGAATGAACAGAATGATGACGGCCAATGCCCCGAGCCACTCCAAAGCGCCGGCGGAAGGCCGAAAGCCGACAAGCAAAGCAACGCTAATGACTACGCCGGTTGCAATCAGGTTACGGGCAAGGCTTGCTGCGACATGCCCGGTAATAACGCTTAGGCTCGATATCGGCATCGTCCGGAACCGGTCGATAATTCCGTTCGTCATATCTTGGGCCACATCGACGGCCGTACTGGACGAACCGAAGCCGGCGCACAGCAATATAATTCCCGGCACCACGTAGTTCACATAATTCCCGCTCGAATCGATCGCCCCGCCGAATACATAGGTAAACAGCAGCATAAGCATGACGGGAAGCATAATGGCCATAATCAATGCCTCGGTATTGCGCAAGCTGAGGCGAATGCTCCGCCCTATGAAGATGGCGTTCGTAACGCCGAACGACACGGACTTGGACGATGGAGAAGGAGTTGTCATAGTACCGCCGCTCCCTCCAATTTTTTGGTTGTCAAAGCGAGAAACACGTCATCCATGCTAGGCTTGCGAATGCTCACCCGCGCTTCTTGGGAAACTTTGGAGGACAGCTCGTTAAGCGTACGTCTCACATCGGATATACTTCCCGTAGTCGGGATCGTCTGGATCAATTCGTCCTGCGCATTACGCAGCTCGATTACTTCTCCGCCCACTCGCGCCTTCAATTCCTCCGCCGTTCCGGTCGCAACGATATGCCCGTCGGCAATGACCGCGATCAGATCGGCCAGTTGATCCGCCTCTTCCAAATATTGAGTCGTGAGAAAAATCGTGATGCCCTGCTCTTTCAGCTGCAAAATAATATCCCACAAGGCGCGCCGGCTAATCGTGTCGAGTCCCGTCGTAGGTTCGTCCAGGAACAGCACCGGCCGGGTAGCTGCGAGGCTGATCGCGAGATCGAGCCGCCGGCGCATGCCGCCCGAATACGTCTTCACACGCTTGTCGGCAACCTCCTTGAGGTCGAAATGCGCAAGCAGCGTATCTGTTCGAGCGCGGGATTGTGCGGCCGTAAGCCCGCAAAGTCTGCCTATCATCCGCAAATTTTCCGAAGCGGTCAGCACCTCGTCGACTGCGGCGAACTGCCCGGTAAGACTGATCGATCGCTTGACATCGTGCTTCTCGGTCACTACGTCGTACCCGGCTACCCGAACGGAGCCCTCGTCCGGAGCGACCAACGTTGACAGGATATGGATTAACGTTGTTTTCCCGGCGCCGTTCGGGCCGAGCATCGCATATACGGTGCCCGCCGGCACCGTAAAATCAATGCCGTCAAGCACCGTGTGCTTGCCGAACGTTTTACGCAGTCCCTCGACTTCTATGGCAAACTTGCTCATTGCGCTTCTCCCTTCCGCCCTCTTAATTGTATGTGATATAAACAGTATATTATGTACGCAGTTAATTGGCAATATAAAAAAATCGTCTATCGACGTATTTCAGGATGAGCGACCGCGATTCAGAGGAAGTTTTTCTTGGTTCAGAATGTCGCTGTTCGCTTTAACGCTTTAGCGAACTTAAACATTCTGAAACGTTAAAATGATGCAGGCCCGTCCCCAAGAAAAGAAAAGGCCCTCCCGGTTGAGCTCTCAAGCTCGGGATGGCCTTATGCCGATTTTATGGAACGATTGCGCCGAACCGCTCCAGTTGTTCGCGCAATTGCGCAATCGGAACGTCACGCACCGAGCAATCAAGCTCGACGGCGAGCGCCGCCGCCATGCCGGCCGCCTGTCCGGTAGCCATGCAGCTGGCTTGGACGCGAAAGGCCGAATTGGCCATCCGGTCCCCCGATGCGCAGCGTCCGGCGACGAGCAGGTCGTCGCTTCCTTTCGGAATTAACGCCCGGTACGGCAGCGTCGGAACGATTCCGGGCTCGATCATTTTCTGCTCGATATGAAATCCGCTATGGTGGTGCAGATCGATCGGGTAGAAGCTGTAGCACACCGCATCCGGCCATACATAACCGGAAACGTACGACTGCTCGTCGACTTCCGCTTCCCCGTCGATGCGCCATGTTTCGCGAATGCCGCATTCGTTCGCGAAATAACGGACCTCGATCTTCTCGCACCCCGGTACCCGGCGCAGCATCGTTACGGTGTCCAGCAAATGCCGCCGCGCCTTCACTTCCGCGACCGTTCTCGACTCCGATTCCGATCCGTCGATTTCTTGAACGTGCATGTTGATCCGTCCCGCCTTCAGGTCGTTATACAATCCGTGGCGGTTTCGACTTACATCCCCGTTCCGGAGCGCCTCCTCATACGTGCGATTCAGCTCGTCGACATCGATCGCCGTCAGATCGTAGCCGCCGATATCGTTGATGAGCGTACCCGGCTGAAGCTGTTCGCCTTTTTTGCGCGCATATCCCATCAAACCCGCCACGTCGGCGTCACCGGTCGCATCGACCAGCTTGCTCGTCTTGAACCATTTCAAACCCGACTTGCCGACGAGCGCGACATACATTCCGTCCTCGCCTCTCAGAACGGCGGCGGGCATTTCGTGCAGCCGCAAGCTTACGCCCGCTTCCAGGCAAATCCGGTCCAGCACGGCGCTGTATATGAACCGGTTCACCAAAATTTGATGCATCCAATGTCTTTGCGGAACGACGGAGAAATCCGGAAGCTTAGCTCCGCCCAGCTCTGCGGTTCGTTCAATGATTTCCCATCCGATACCGCGAATGACTTGCTTGCCCCAGGCGTGAAACAAGCCGGGAAAATTAACCGAGGCTACGATCGTCGTGCCGCCGAGTATGCCGTTCTTCTCCACGAGCGCCGTTCGCTTTCCGGCCCGGGCCGCCTGAATGGCCGCCGTGCATCCTGCGGAACCGCCGCCGAACACCATGATGTCATACTCCCCATGAACCTCGTTACCCGTCGGCAGCGGGATGGTTGCAGGCCGCCCGCCGTTTAGCCCGTCATTCATTTGCGCATCGCCTCTTCCAACGCTTTATTCGCTTGCTCCTCGGTCACCCGCAGCGCCGTGTTCAGATCCATCTCGCCTGTCATGACCTTGATCAAGTTCGCGCCGAGCGGAGACGACACCAAGCCCTCGTTCGCAGAGCGCGCCATCGGGACGGCCGGTTTGTTCGTATACAGCGCTTCGGCGATCTGCTTGTCTTTGAAGGCGGTATCCTGCCCGTACGCATCCCGGACCGCTTTCGTCTTGACGACAGGGATGAAGCCTTTCCGCGACAGCTGCATCTGGAATTCGTCCGAAACCAAATAGTTCAGCACTTCCATCCCTTGATCCTTGTACTTGCTCGTGCTCGTTATAAACAGACCGTTCGGATAAGGCTGCGAGCCGACTCCGGGCATATCGCCGAATACCGGCAAGCTGACGATTCCCCAATTGAACGTGTTGAAGTCCGGCTGCAATTGCAAATAAAAATTCATGACGAACATCGCCAAATTTTTGTCTTTCATGAAATTATCGTTGACGATCGTTTTTTTCGTCGACACCAAATATTCCCGATATCCGTTCTCCTCGGTCGGCTCGAGAATCGACTTGGTGACGAGCTTGCGGTAAGCGTCGGTGTTGATCGCCGCTTTGCCCGTTTCGCCTACGAACGGCAGCGAATACGGATTCATCGTCAGCATGTGATTGACGGAAACGCCAAGGCCGAGGTACTGAACACCGCCGTCGGAGCGGGTCAATCGTTTGCCGAGCTCGATCGTCTGATCCCAAGTCATACCGTTTTTGGGATAAACGACGCCGAATTTATCGAAAATGTCCTTGTTGTAATACAGTACGAGCCCGCCGTCGTGCAGCGGAAATCCATACAGCTTCCCTTTGTCGCTGAGCGCATCGAACACCGCCTTCTCGAACCGGCCCGTGTCGATTTGATGCGACTTCATGAGCGGGGCCAAATCGTAGCTGTACCCGTTATCGATAATATTGCCGCGCATGCCGCCAAGCGAATCGTGGATGAGATCGATCGTTTGGCCGGCGGCGATCATGCTTTGCACCGTGTTTTTGGCCGAGCCCTGGATATAGGTGAATTTGTATTTCGGAAATTTCTGCTTAAGCGCTGTACCGAACCTTTCGTTCCATACTTCTTCCGTATTGCCGACCGCCCCGAAAATAACGAGCTCGGCCGGCTCGTCGGCATACGATTTCGGCGCCGCCCCGGGCGCCGGCGCGTCCGACTTGTTACTCGTCCCGCTGCAGGATGCGGTCAGCATAGCAATCGCGAGGCCTAAGCCCGCTGCTGTGATCGGTATTCGTTTGGTCATGCCCATTCAAGCGCTCCCCTTTATCTTTTTTTAGGTACGGCAGGCCTGCTTCCCTTTCTTATTGTAGGAGAAAACGCTTTACTTCCTCCATACACTTTTGTAATGTAAACTATATACAAAAGATCGCCGCATTGGCGGGAGTTCGTCCCATCAAGACGATGATGCAGACGGGGAGAGGTTCGGGATGTCTTTTCCTTTATGCGGACATATACCGCGGCTGACATATTTCCGGCACGTAGTCCGGCGCGAGCAATTTTTTCAATACGAAAGCGTTCAAAGCGAGTGGCTCGTCTTTGCGGTGGAAGACGGGTCGTTTTATTACGAGATCGACAACCATCGTGCAACCGCTTCCTTCGGCGATCTGGTGTTTTGTCCGCCGGGCGTCGTCTTTCGCAGGGTCGTCATTTCTCCGGTAACCTTATTCGTTCTCCGGATGGGCTGGGGAGACGATCAAGGGAACGAGCTCGATCCGCTCTGTCTCGACCGCATTCCGGTCGGGAAAGTCAGCTTGCGCAATACGGAGAAGCTGATGGACGACTACGCCGCCATGAAGCATCATAACTTTCTGGACGAGCGTTGGAGCATGATCGGCAGAAGCCATTACCTGCACCATATTTGGCTGATGTACTGCGAACAGGAGGAACAGCTGCCGACCGCCGAACCCCCGCGGTCTTCCGATCCGCTTATGCAGAAGGCGACCAAGCTCATTCAGGCGCATGCGTTCGAGCGGTTCAGCTTGAATGCGATAGCCGTATCCCTCGGCGTCAGCCGCGTGCAGCTATGCCAGAAGTTCCATGCCGAGCTGGGGACGACCCCGATCAAATATGTGACCGCCCTTCGAATCGAAAAAGCGAAGAAGCTGCTTGCCGAAACGAATTTGACGCTGGACCAAATATCCGAATGCTGCGGCTACCAGAACGGCTTTTATTTAAGCCGCGTCTTTAAAAACAATTGCCGGATGACCCCGAAGCAATACCGTTTGGAGCATCGGTTGTAATGGGGGCCGATAACCCGGCAATGTTCAATTCCGCGAACGTTCGTCAAAAAATGTTTGACAAACCGATTTCGATGGCATATTATAATCATTAAATTTTATAATCAAATGTTGCGATTAGAAATAGTAGAACGGAAATGACCTTTCAGAGAGCCGTTGGTCGGTGCGAAACGGCAGCGTCATCCACTTCGAACTCATCTATGAACAGCTGCCCGAATCATGTAGGGTAAGACGGAATTCCACCGTTACAGGGATAGATGGTGATGGCCATCGAAAGAGCTCATTTCGTATGAAATGAATTAGAGTGGTACCGCGGGTTCAACCTCGTCTCTATACGTAGAGACGGGGTTTTTTTGTTGATTGAATTCCGGGTTCAATCAACCCCGCTTCACATATAGGCACTGTCACGGAACCGAACAATACCAAGGAGGTAATTAGGATGAGCCGTAAAATTTATGTATTCGACACGACACTGCGCGACGGAGAGCAAGTGCCCGGTGCCAAATTGAACATACATCAGAAAGTGGAGATCGCCCAGCAGCTCAAAAGACTGAATGTGGATATTATCGAAGCGGGCTTCCCCGCCTCGTCGGCCGGCGATTTTGAAGCGGTCCGGGAAATTGCCCGCACCGTCGGAGACACCGTATCGGTCACCGCGCTTGCCCGTGCGGTCAAAAACGATATCGACGCCGTATACGAAAGCATCAAGCTCGCGCAAAATCCGCTCATCCATATCGTGCTCGGCACCTCGAACATTCATGTGGAGAAGAAATTCAACCGTTCCAAGGAAGCCGTCATGCAGATGGGGGTCGATGCGGTCAAATACGCCAAAACGCTACTACCTCAAGTGCAGTACTCCACGGAGGACGCGTCAAGGTCGGACTTCGAATATTTGTGGCAAACGATCGAATCCGTCGTCAAAGCCGGCGCGACTATGATCAACGTGCCCGATACGGTCGGTTACGCCGTTCCGGAGGAGTTCGGCGATCTGATCCGCAGAGTGAACGAACGGCTGAAAAATTTGAACGAGAACGTCATCCTGAGCGTCCACTGCCATAACGACCTCGGTCTGGCCACGGCCAATACGCTCAGTGCCATCAAGAACGGAGCCGAGAAAATCGAGTGCACGATCAACGGGCTGGGCGAACGGGCCGGCAACGCGTCGCTCGAGGAAGTCGTGATGGGACTCAAGGTGAGGGAAAATTACTACAATTGCCATACCGGCATCAATACGAAGGAGCTGCTCCGCACTTCCCGGCTGGTCAGCCACTTGACGGGTCTGGATGTGCAGGTGAACAAAGCGATTTCCGGCGAGAACGCCTTCGCCCATTCGTCCGGCATCCACCAAGACGGACTGCTGAAGGATAAGCGGGTCTATGAAATCATGTCGCCCGAAGAAGTCGGCGCGGACAGTATGGAGCTGATTTTGACCGCACGCTCCGGCCGGCACGCCTTCAAAAACGCCGTCGAGAAAATCGGCTTCGACACGAGCGATGCCGCGGACTTCGAGCAGCTGTTCGAGAAATTTCTGACACTGGCCGACGCCAAAAAAGAAGTGTACGATCACGACGTATTCTATCTCGTGACGAATCATCGCACGATTGCGGATCACGACAGCCATCTGTATGAGCTTGTCTCCTTCCAGGCTATCAGCAATGACCTGCACCCGACCGCAACCGTCAAATTGAAAAAGGGCTCCGAGATGCTGGAAGGCAGCGCCGTAGGAGACGGGCCGATCGATGCGCTGTACAGCGTCATCAAAACGCTGGCCGGTCTTGACGTGGAGCTGAAGGATTACAAAATCAGCAGCTTGTCCAGAGGCAAGGAAGCGATCGGCCGCGTCAACATCCGAATCGAGCATCAAGGCAAAATTTATTCCGGACGCGGGATGGACACGGATATCATCAAAGCGAGTGCGCAGGCATTCTTGAACGGGATCAACGCCGCTTTGCTCGATTCGGCTAAAGACTGAGACGATCAATAGCGGAAGAAAGGCCATTCCCGATTGAATTTCCGACTTCGGGATGGCCTTATGCAATGCCGGCGCTCAGCGGCCGTTACGATACGGATTTCCCCATCCGTTGCCGATGGAAGTACGTCGGATTCGAGGAGACCGGCGCGGCCGCGCCCATGCTTTGCGCCTGAGCGGGAGTCTTGCAGTCGCTAGGCGGTCCGATGACAACCGTTTCCGTAATGGGCGCGAGCGTCTCCTTCACTTTAGTCTCATCGAGACAATACGTCTTGGCAAACACACTTGCCGGCATCAGCCGCAGCAGGTCGGAACCGCCGATGAATTCCGGTACCGGAGCATCGAAAATCGCGAGCAAGTGCGTATTGTCGACCGTAGGCCCGCCCGCGGGAAGGTGTGCCGGTTCTACAAAGAATTGCCCGCCGGTAATCCCCGTCTGCCGCCGCAGGAGGCGGAGCCGAGCCAAGTATGCGGATTGCCGGCCCAGCACCAGCCGAGCTTCGGTCTGCCGCCGCTGATCCATAATGCGGTCACTCTGCGGTCGCCGCAGCGGGAGGCAAGCAACGAGAAGCCGTTATTTTTGCCCAATAACTCCGGGTAGTGGGTAATAAGGGCGATTCCCTCCTCCAGCGTGAGCGGAGAACGGTTTTGCTGCAGTATGGTTGGGAGCGCTTCGTTCGGCGTGACGTTGAGCGTTTGTTTGCCGGTATCGATATCGGCCAGCATATAGGCCATGCCGTCGGGAATCGTGATCCCCTCGATCGGTTTGAACCGGTTGATGTCGTCCGAATCCATGACGCTAAATCCGGTTTTGTTTTTCCGTTCTACGAGATGCATCGCTCTTTCTCCATCCACCCAGCCGCTATTGACGACGATGATAAAGGGAGCATAACCCTCTTGCGTTTGTTTCCCGGTCCTATCCAGATCATCGGTGGATTGACGGAGAGGCTCCAACCGTTTTCTGAAATCATCCTCACTGAGCCCGACAATGCCCGGATAGTGCTGCGGAGACCTCCATCCCGAGCTCCACGATTCGGCATTGGGAGAAGCAAGGACTCATTACATCATCGCGCAACCCGCAAAATGGTTACCGGATGTTCAACCGTTCCCAAATACGCAAAATTTCGCTGCTTCGCGCATTGCGGCCGGCTCTATATTCGCTCACCGTGGTCGAACTGAAGCAAGCTGTCGCTCAGATGGATCACGATGACGCGGAACATGCCGGGAAAATCGCCCGGGATACTTTGAACTATGCATCAAACGAATCGGCAGCAGCTTCGCGGCGTTTATTACTTGTACGCCTTGTGCCGCCTATTGAAATTGGTCGATTGACTTCATGCAGCTAAAAAAACAACCGTCCGGTATCCGAACGGCTGCACTATGATATGATTACCCGATCAATCCCGCGTACCGCAGTCCATTACGGATACCGCCTTCATCGACATGCGTCGTAATATAGTCGGCGTACGGCTTCAGCTCTTCGTGCGAATTACCCATCGCGATCCCGAGACCGACCCTCGTCAGCATTTCTTTATCATTCAACCCGTCCCCGAACGCGACGGCTTCTTGCGGCGTCATATTCAGGTGCGCAAGCAGCGCCTCGATGCCTTGGGCTTTCGACCTTTCGAGCGGAAGCACGTCCATCGCCTTACTGTGCCAGCGGATATAGCGGAGGCCGGGCACGGCTTCATGGTACAGGTGCTCTTCGTGCGCCTCGCAATGCAGAAACATTTGATAGATCGTTTCGTTTTGCCAGAAATGCGGATCGAAGCCGGGCAGATCGACCTTCAGCGACGTGACCGACTCGACCATATGGGGATGGGACGGCTCGTTGGCGTAAAAAGCGGAATGTCCTTGGAATACGAGCGAGTGATTGTGCCTGGCCGCATGGTTCACCAGCGCTTCGACGCTTTCGCGAGGAATTTCCCGCTGGAAGATCGGCTTTCCTTTATAAACGACATAGGCCCCGTTCAAGCTGACGTAAGAATCGATGTTGAGCCTCTCGGCAATAGGAGCGAAGAAATAAGGCGCCCGCCCTGTCGAGATGACCGCCTCCACACCACGGCTTTGGAGCTTGCGGACCGCTTCGATCGTATCCTGCGGGATTTGCTTCTCTTCATTTACGAGCGTACCGTCAATATCAAAAAATACTAGTTTATAAGTCATCGCGAATCTCCCATTCTGCCCTCTGCGTTGTTTGGACGTACTATATCACAGATAGGCCGGATTTGCATCCCGGCAGCCGAATATTTTCAGAAAATGAAGAAAAGACCGCTAACCCGCGATCGTCCGGGGCGGTCTGATTATCCGATACCGACATGGTTTTACCATATATATCTTTTGTACAGCCAGCTTCCGATCAACATAAGAACGCCCAGGGTTATATTCATCCATCCCGAAAAAATGGCGATTTTGCGTTCCTTCTCCAAGCCTTTTTCTTTGTTGTAATGGCCGATATCCACCCATAACGTAAACAAGCCGCTAGCCAAAAACAGCATCGTGATGTAATTCAAATAGCCGACGTAACTCGTTCCTTGGGTCATTCGTTCCCCTCCGTTTCCTCGCATTTATCCGTTTGACCCGGTCAAATCGTCTTGCCTCCCACTCTTCGCACGCTGAACGTAACCTGCAGTTTGACGTCGATTTCCTTGTATACTTCCTCCCATTTCTCTTTCGTGCGGATTTCCTTGTTCCAATAAGAAGATTTATTGGCCCGGACCTGCTCGCCGAAGCCGAATATATCCGATCCCTTTTGCTGTGTCTTGCGGATCAGCCGGCGATAGTTGGTCAAGGTTTGTTTGTTCAGCTCTTTCTCGATATCGGTAATGACCTCGCGGGACAATTGAACCTTCTCATTGGATTTCTCGAGCAAATTCCCTTCATTATGGATCTTCACGTTGATCACCGGCTCTCCGTTGCGGATAGCCACATCGATTCGCGCCTTTCTATGGGTAGCCTGGTACACAACGGCCGTCTCCGTTCCGGGAATTTGCACGAGGACGGAATAGCCTCCCGTTTGTATATTTTTAATCCCCATGAAGGCTCCGATCTCCAGTGTCTCGGTTACGCCCACCATCCGGTCGGAACGGAAATAGGCCAGCCCGGATAACTCGAAAGTACCGCCTTCCACCATTCGGATATAAGGCAAGTAAGGATCGCTCCCTTTGGAGGAAGCGGCTGACCAGTATACGCCCGCGAAAACATTGGGCAGTTTTCCCATCTTAACCGCATGCTCCATAGTGCTTAAAATATAAAGGATCGGCACCCGCTCCAATTGGGGGACTACCCGCATAAATTTGCCCGCTTCGCCTTCCGACACTACGATCCAGCTCGTACGGCGTATTTCCGGATTGCGCCGTAAATATTCGTCAATATTCGATAATCCCGCCTTGGCGACTTCATCGGCTATCACGATAACCCGAAGATGCCCCCAGAACACCTTATGCGCAACTTTGCGCTGGAGAACGCTAAAAGCCTCGTCGATCGTATGGCCGACCGCATCGACGACCCACACCGGTTTATTCCCCGTCCCTGCACCTCCGCCGGATTCGCTGGAGCCGAGAGGAATGCGGCCGGGAACGGCAACTTGCACCGTTACGCGGAGCATCGGCGAATTGGTGACCGGAACTTGTTTCCCGACGTACGTTTTATTGGAAGGCTTGTTCACTTCGCTCTCCGGAGCCGTATCGATCGCCACGCCCAAAATAATAGCCCGCTCTTCGATCTCCAGCCTGTCCCAGCATCCCGTCAAGATCGCCGTCATGAACACTACCGCAAGCAAAGGCATGAAGGTGAGCTTAGGCCGGATCCGGCTTCCGATCGCGCCCCCCTCCTTTAGTCGATCGTTGCTTTTCACCGGTGCTCCCTCCTTTCTTGCGCACTAGCGCGATAAGAAACAACAGCAGCGGGTAAGCGATCGTCACAACGAGATTGATCCGGCCCACAAACGATATGATCAGGTACATTTCGATCACGTTTTGCGGGTACATAGCCAGCGTGAACACGAAGGGCAGCACCAGCATCGACAAAAATTTGTGGTCCTTCAGCCCCAGCAGCTGGCTGATCGAATGAATCATGAAATAATAGGTCGAGTATAACGTCGTAAATACGGCCGTTACCCAAACGGCCAAAAACGCCGCGTCCAGCCGCTCCAGTATGTTGGCGGGCAAAGAAGTGACCTTTGCCAGCTCCAGTGTCGGCCACAGCAGCAGCTTCGTCTCTTCGGGCCCGAATACGGCCACAGTCGCCGTCACGATCAAGATGTAGAAGCCTCCGGCTATAATCATCCCCCATATGGCGGCTTTCATCGCGCGCGGCGGATTGCGCATGGCCGGAATTACCATCGTCATGACGAAGGCTCCGTTGAACAGAGAAGCAATCGTCCCAAGCTCGCGCCAAACCTGATGCATATCTTGACCCCAGAACGGCTGAAGATACATCCCATTGGCGTTTTTGAGCGAAAGGGCGATAATTAGCAGGCCGGGGAACAAGATGAACGGGACGTAGAAATGATGGATGTAAGCAAACGTCGTGATGCTCGACCGGGTGGACATGGCGGCCAACAGCAGCATAACGATAACCGTTACGTCCAGCGGTGTCTTCTTCAAAACGGATGTAACGACCACTTCCCCGAATTCGCGGGAAGCGAGTGCCGTCAGTTCCGCGAAGAAGACAATGATAAGTACCGCGCCGAGACGTGCCGGCCATTTCCCGATCAGATCTTGGCTGTACTGGATTATCGTCTGCCTCGGGAATCTTTGTCCGAGCTTGGTGATGAAGTAAAGTCCGACAAAGGAGACCATTGCCGACATCGCCGTCAGAAGCGGCGCACCGGTACCGGCTCCACGGGCGGCGAACAGAGGCAGAGGCAAAACGCCGACACCGATAATCGTACTAATCAGAACGTTGGCCGCCTGAATCGCCGTTATTTGACGCGGATTGTCCATTGCTGCCTCCTGTCTCCTTATTGCCTGCTTTGCGCGGATCGAGCGTGCTTTGCTTCGTATGCTCCAGCTTATTGAAGCTCTCTGTGCCTACTCGCGTATGATCCCTCGGATGCAGCATGTTCGGACGCCGCTTCATCCACCAGAGCGGAGCGCGGAATACCGTATCCTTCATCGCTTCAAAGTTGCCCGGCACGATCGGACTCAAGTAAGGTACGCCGAACGATTTCAGCGACAACAAATGATTGTTGATCACGATCAGGCCGACCATAACGCCATACAAACCGAACATCCCGGAGATGATAATAATCGGAAATCGGAGCAGGCGAAGCGCAAGCGCGGCATTGTACGCTGGAGTCGCGAACGAACCGATCGTCGTCAAGGCGATGATGACGACCGTGATCGGACTGACAAAGCCTGCGGCAACAGCCGCCTGACCTACTACGAGAACGCCCACGATCGACAGGGCGCCCCCTACCTGCTGCGGCAGCCGGATCGTCGCTTCCCGCAGCACTTCCATCGATATTTCCATGACGAGCACCTCCACGACTGCCGGAAAGGGCACTCCGGCTCGTCCGCCCGCCACCGCGACGGCGAATTCGGTCGGGATGAGCTCCGGATTGAAAGAGATGACGGCGACGTAAAGCGCCGGAAAGGAAAGCGAGAACAACAGAGCCAGAAGTCTGGCAAGCCGGATGAAGCTGACCAGCAGGAACCGCTCCGCGTAATCTTCGCTCGTCTGGTAAAATTGGTTGAAGACGGCCGGCGCGATGAGCGCTATCGGCGAGCCGTCGACCAAAATGATGACGCGGCCTTCCAGCAGGCTGGCTACCGCTTTGTCCGGACGTTCCGTAATCTGGATTTGCGGAAATGGAGAATAATGATTGTCCTCGATAAATTGCTCCACATAACCGGAATCGATAATTCCGTCGATTTCGATCAAGGACAGCCTCCGCTGCACTTCCTCGACCAATGACGGGTCGACGATGCCATGGATATAACACACCCCAATGCAAGTACGGGTGTATTTGCCCAGCTTATTGATTTTGATCCTCAGGTCGGGCGTCTGCAGCCTGTACCGGATCAGCGAGATGTTCGTCATTAAATTTTCGATGAAGCCTTCCCGCGGTCCGCGAATAACTTGCTCCGTCTCCGGCTGGTTGATCGAACGCTTCTCGATATTGCGGGTGCAGAAGACGAAAGCCTCTTCCATTCCTTCCACATGAACGACCGTGCTTCCGTTCAGCAGCTCCTCGATTACTATTTGCAATTGGGTCTCGGTTCTTCCGTCGCTCGAGAACAAGTAGTCGTTCAAAAGCATTTTTTTCAGAGCGCCGCTTCGTTCCGGCGCGTCGTCCATCCGGTTGCCGATCGTCATGAACGATTTCAGCGCTTCTTGGTGCCCTCCGTCCGTCAACGGAGGAAAATAGCATACGACGGCGGGAACTTCCCCCATCACAAGAAACCGGCGTATAATGAAGTCGTCGCTGTAGTCGAAGCTATCCCGCAAACGGGAGATTGTCTCCTCGATATTCCCGGTGATGGGCTCGTCCTCGAACCGTTCCTTTGCGGAATTTGGGGCCTGCCGCTTTCCGCCATTTCCCGTATTTCGTTTTTTTTGCTTGTTCCAAGGAAGCCTGATCATCGGAATACCCCCCAATCACCCATCCTTATACGATTTCTGATTATGGAAATCGGATGACTTTTTGCTTAGTATGGGGACTCTTCCCATCGGATATGCATGCGGCTCGGAACGCAAGTAAAAGCCGCCCGGAACGAATCGACATCCGGGCGGCTTCTTTTATCGCTAGTGAAAAACTTCCGGTATTCGGGTCCCCGAAAAGTACCCGACGTAACCTTCGAAGGATAAGCGTCACTTTTTGGGTGATTGCCGGAGCATCATTCTCCGGTCAACTGCCGGATTTCGCGCTCCAGCCCGAGCTTGTCGAAATGCTCGCCGATGAACACGGCGACGTCCGGCACCTCGCCTTGAGGATTTATTTTCATCAGGTCCAGCTGTTTGTAAGCGTACTGGAACATAAAGCGCGAGGACGTATCGGAAAACGTAAGGATGCCCTTCGCCCGATACACGTCGTCCGGAAGCCGCCCCATCATCGCCTCGAAAGCTTCGCTGTTAATAGGACGATCGAAGTAGCGCGTATAGGCCATCACGTGCTCGTGCGTATGGTGGCCATGTCCATGTCCGTGATCCGGATGGGTATGGGGATGAGCTTCTCCGCAATGACATGCCTCGGCTTCCGATATCCGCTGCGGGCGTTTTGGCGCTGTGTCTTCATCCGTATCATATCGGGCAAGCAATCCGATATCGATGGCGGCCCCTACCGTGCGATGAATCGTCGCATAGGGATTCCACTCCCGGACTAACCGTTCCAGCTCGTCCGCTTCCGGCTCAGCGACCAAATCGGTTTTGTTCAAGAGCAGGACGGTGGCGCAGCGGATTTGCTCCTTCATGAGACGATACGTCTGGCCCTTCCCTTTATCCCGCTGCGCCTGCAAATGCTTCGCATCGACGACGGTCACGACATGCTTCAGCTCGACCTTCTTCAGCATCGAGGCGTCCCCTACCGCATCGATAATGTCGAGCGGATTCGCCGCCCCGGTCGATTCGATCAGCAGGATGTCGGGCTCGTGCTCTTCGATCAGCTTCAGCATCTCCATGCCCAAATCGCCGCGAACCGTGCAGCATATGCAGCCGCCGAGCATTTCCGCCATTCGGACGTCCCGGCCGATCTCGATCCCGTCCAAATTGACCTCCCCCAGCTCGTTCATGACGACGGCCGGCTTCATCCCTTCCGCTTCAGCCGCCGTAAGCCACCGTTTGAGCAAAGTCGTCTTGCCGCTGCCGAGAAAGCCGGACAGCAAATATACCGGGACAACCCGCTCCTTAGATTGAAGGTTCATGTCGTTTCACCGTTCTTTCTTCGTTATTGCTACTACTTTGACACTCCCACGGCTAAAGCCGTGGGATTCTTGGGTAGTTAGCGCACTCCGTTCATTTCTGCTTCGTACAACTCCCAAGTTCAGGGCTGTGCCATCAGCCCGTCCTAAGACAGTGCCTATAGCATCTTAGGCTGGCAGACTGTTACCCAAGGGCTTTCGCAGAAAGCTAAGGGCAACGCCATCTGCCACAGGTTGGCGCATGATGTTGATTGCCCCTACCCGATCGCGGTGTGCATGAAACCCGCATGTACATCGGTACATTCGATCCTTTGCATGATTTCGCTTTTCGCATTTTGGGCATGTTTGCGATGTATAGGCGGGATTCACTTCGATGACCCGAATGCCCGCCAATGCCGCTTTATAGGCGATGAACATTTGCAATTGATAGAATGACCAATTGTGCAGGTGTTTGGCGTTTTTACGACTTGTTCTTGTCGTCTGGCGAATGTTTGAAAGTTTCTCGACCTTGATGACCGAAACGCTCTCTTCGATCGCCATGTTCACGATACTTCGGCTGATTTTGTGGTTCTGATCCTTGATATAACGGTGTTCCTTGTTGTTCTGCTTGCGGATGGCGGACAGCTTTTTAAGCTTGCCCAGCCTCCTGCGGCGCGACTGGTATTTGCGACGGACGTACTTGTTTTGTCTGCCATTCCCGATAAACCTGGTTTTGCCTGTCGATGTGGCGACAACAGCGGGGACTTTCAATCCCAGGTCAACCCCCATCGTTCCGACAACCGGTGTTTTCTCTACCGGTATGTTTACGGAAATCTGAACAAACCACTTACCAGACTTTTCGACGACTTTCAAAAGCCCGAGCTTGCCGCTTGAAAGCAATCGTTGCTCTCGTTCGGTTATACGAGCAGAGACCGTCAGTCGCTGGACTCTCTGATCGATCGTTTTGGTATGGATGCTTCGCGCATCCCGAATGACTTGATTCCGTATGGCTGACGGAAGCTCGGCTTCAACGTTTTTCGACGTAAGCCTTGGGAACGATCCAAGTGCTTCGGCTTGCTTGGTGAGACTGTTCACAGTTGCGACATATACGGCGCCATGCTTACGCAGCAATTCTGGACGACTTGGATAGATTCGAATCTGGACGGTTACAGTTTGCATCTGTTCACCTCCCCCCCCCCCATTAACGTTTGGTTGTATTTGATTATACCAAACGAATGTTCCCGTCGAAAGCGTTCATACTTAAAAAAGTTGGACAATTAAGCTGTCTTGAGGACAGCCCTTGTCCTAAGCCGATTCATCCCATGCCTGAAGGATGTAATCCAAATCGTGCTTCGAAGTCAATAAAGCGTTATTATTACGATTAAAACAAACTTCACGCAGCCGATTTTTATCGGCGCCCGGCCAACAACTGGCTCGTATGCCTCGCCCGCATTCGCGGAACGCTACGGAGAAAGGAGGCTGAGCCCATATGGATGAAGAAGAAATCCGCGAGCTTGAACCGAAATATACCGGCAATCAGCGTCATCTTAGCGAAGGAGAAGCTTATGCGATCGTAAACGATCCGAATTATGAAGGAAACGACGATGACGACAGTCTGCTGGAGAGCATTCCGGGCATTTTGCTGGCCGGCAAAAATCCAAACCGTCCTCAGTGACGTTGCGAACCGAATCCCGAAATGTCAAAAGAGCCTTTCTTTAGGAAGGCTCTTCCAGATGCGAACGATTATTTGCCCGGCGGCTCGGTATGTTTGCCGAGCAATTGGGTCAGTTCTTTCATAAACATATCGATGTCCTTGAATTGACGGTATACGGATGCGAACCGGACATAGGCGACCTCGTCGACCGGATACAACTGCTCCATGACGAGCTCGCCGATATCCCGGCTGGCTACCTCGGCGTGGGCTTGGCTGCGCATATCCTTCTCGACCTCCGATACGATCGCTTCCAGCTGCTCGACCGACACCGGCCGCTTCTCGCAAGCCCGGATCAGCCCGCGCAGCATTTTGTCGCGGCTGAATTCCTCCCGGCTTCCGTCCTTCTTGATGACGATAAGCGGCGTTTCCTCCACCATCTCGAAGGTGGTGAACCGTCGTTGGCATTTCTCGCATTCGCGGCGGCGCCGAATCGATTTGTTGTCGTTCGCCGGGCGGGAGTCAAGCACTTTCGTTCCGGAATAATCGCAAAAAGGGCATTTCATGACGACGGTTCCCTCCTCAGAGCTTTTGCGGAGCAAAAGCTAGCATCGTAAGCATAAACTGAGCTTTTGCGGAGCAAAAGCTGGCAAATCGTAAATCGTTTACCATTGAATACCTGTAATGAACTGCCGAATTCCGCACATAATACAATTACAATCGACGGAGGAGGTGAAACAAAATGGCACAAGGACAATCCCGTTCCAGCAACCAGCTTGTCGTTCCTCAAGCTAACGCTGCTCTTGACCAACTGAAATATGAAGTAGCTCAAGAGTTGGGTATTGCAATCCCTCAAGACGGTTACATGGGTAACATGGCTACCCGTGACGCCGGTGCGATCGGGGGTAACATTACTCGTAAGCTGGTGCAAATCGCCGAGCAGCAACTTGCCGGCCAAGCCCGCTAATTTTACTTTATGATACATGAGAAGTGCTGGACCCGCTTCCTTGCCGGAGCTTGTCCGGCACTTCTTCATTATGTTCAAGTATGTGCTCGCTTCCCTTACGCTGAGAACCGCTCGGCGTAAAGCTTGGCGTATTTGTCATAGTAATAAAGCACGCGCTGCACGTAATGTCTCGTTTCGCCGAACGGGATTTGCCCGATATGTTTGAGCGTTCCGTCCCAGGTTCCGTTCTCCAGCCATTTGCGGGCATTGCCGGGGCCTGCGTTGTAAGCGGCCAGCACGGCGATCTGGTTGTTGTCAAACTGATTATACAACGAATTCAAATACCAGGCACCTACTTCGATATTCACATCCCCGCGATGAAGCGAGCGTGACGTTTCTTCGGCATAGCCGGCCCGCTCCACGATCCACTCGGCCGTATCCGGCATGAGCTGCATCAATCCGACCGCGCCTTTCCTGGACACTTTGTCGGGATTGAAATTCGTTTCCACACGAATAATGGCAGCTATCAGAAACGGATCAACCTTGTAATTCTTCGCACTGATGGCGATATCCTGCTCGTACCGGATCGGATAAATCCATTTTCCGAGCCAGTCCGAATTGTAAAATAACAGCACCAGAAAAAAAACGAACAATAGAGCGAATACCCGTTTTTTTCGAAAAACCTTCATTCCGATTCCTTTCGTATCCAATATTCGTCCACTTGACGCTCGGTCTCTGCGATCGTGCCGCTGTTGTCGATGACCCTGTCGGCCAGCCTCCGTTTATCCTCGATCGGCATTTGCGCCGCCAGCCGGCTTTCCGCCTGCTGCAAGGTGATCCCGTCTCTCGCTTGAAGCCGGACAAGCTGCAGTTCACGAGGTATATAGACAAGAAGCGTCTCCTCGAACATAGGCTCCAGCTTTGATTCGAATAGAAGAGGAACGTCGACGACAACGAGCTTGTCCGGCGTGAGCCGCTCGGCCGTCTCCATCCGCTCGCGCATCAGCGCGCGAATCCGGGGGTGCAGCAGCCCTTCCAAATCTTTGCGTGCGGCCTCGTCCCGAAACACGATTTCGCCCAGCGCTTTCCGGTTCAAGCTGCCGTCCTCCTGCAGAACCCCTTGCCCGAACCGTTCGGCAACAAGCGCCAGCGCGGGGCTGCCGGGAAGCACCACTTCCCTGGCGATTTGATCGGCGTCGATCAAAATGGCTCCGCGCCGCACGAGCATGGCCGCGACCGTGCTTTTACCGCATGCTATTCCTCCGGTTAATCCGATATTCATAAGCGTCAGCGCCTTTACATCAATTTCAGAATACCCATTGCGATCAGAATGCAGCCCGGCAGCACCGAGAGCCTCTGCAGCCATCTCGTATCGGCGTAAGTCAATCCGACCCGCAGCCCCGTCGTGATGAACATACCGCTGGCGAGCGCAATGACCGCTGCCGTCGCCAGCGGAGCAAAGCCGATGAACGCCGCGCCGATCCCGGCACCGAAGGCGTCGAGCGACAGAGCCGCACCGAGCAGAACCGCTTCCGATGAAGAGATGTAGCCCGACCGGTCCACGTCCGCAAGAGACGGCGTGCGCAAAATTTCGATAACCAGTCCGAGCCTCTTCATCTCGATTCTCAGCACAGTGCGGATTCCGCCCGTCATGGACTGCGGCTCTATCGAGCCCCCCGCAGCCTGCACCGGCCCCGTCTCTCCGCCTTGCGTGACGGGATCGGCCTCCGGCGAATCGTTCTCCGGACGCTGTCTCCACATCTGCACGATGGCCCATAGACCGATTCCGATCAAAATAACCGCCCCGATCGCCGATGCGACGGACGGAGACAAAAACTTGGCGATGTAAACCCCGATTTGCATCGAAGCAAAAATGACGAGCCCCGAGCAAATGGAAATAATGACAATCGAGACAAACGGGATCCGGATTTTTCGAAGTCCATACATAACGCCGACACCGAATCCGTCGAGACTGACGGCAAGCGCCAATAAGGCCAACGATACAAAAGGCGGCATAAACACCCTCCTGTTCCCAAGCTTGCGTACCTAGGCGACCGTACGTACGATCATCCTATGAAGCTTCGAACGAATGGGTGCCACCCCGCGATTTCAATTCCGGGTCGAAGCCGATCTCGGGGCCGCTTTTCGTAAAGGCTGGCATTTCGGACAAAAATGGGTGCCACGTCCCGCCACCACGGTTTTGACGATCGGCTCCGCGCATCGGCCGCACGGTTCCCCTTTGCGGCCGTAAGCCGACAATTGCTGCTGAAACATGCCCATCTCGCCTTGTCCGTTCACGTAGGACTTGATGGACGAGCCGCCTGCCTCCACCGCCTCACGCAGCGTCGAGACGATTGAATCGTGCAGCGCCACAAGCTCCCGCTTCGTCAGCGTATCCGCCGCGCGCTCCGGATGAATGCCGGCTTTATAAAGCGCCTCATCGACATAAATATTGCCGAGCCCGGCGATATATTCCTGATTGAGCAGCAGCGGCTTGATCTTGGTCGGCTTGTCCGCGATAGCATCCCGAAGCTTGGCGATGCTGAAATCGGCGTCGAGCGGCTCCAGACCGAGCTTGCTGAGCGGCAGCTGCGCCAAATCGTCGCCCTGGTCGAACAGGTGCATCGTACCGAACTGGCGTACATCCTTATACCGCAGCTCGGTTCCGTCCGTAAACCGGAATATGACGTGGGTGTGCTTCTCGACCGGATCTTCGCCTGCATACACCCCGTAGCGGCCTTCCATTCGCAAATGCGAGACAAGCACGAGACCGTCAAGCAGCAGCCGCAAAAACTTGCCCCGCCGCTCCACGGAGCGGATCGCACGCCCTTCCAGCATCGTGCAGAAAGCCGCGATGTCGTCCGGACGCTGGATGATCCGGGGCAGCGACACGCTGACGCTTTGTATCGTCTTCCCCGTCACGAGTCCGGCGAGCGTCCGCCGAACCGTTTCCACCTCCGGCAATTCAGGCATAATCGTTCCTCCTTGAGTATCATGTCGCTATCGGAACTCGTTCAACGCTAAAAAAAGGGAGATCTTATACGGGTTCTATCCCATTATAAGCTCTCCCTTGAGTTTAACCAATATTATCGAAATTGTCATCCGGTCCGACTTGCCGCATGATGTCGCTTCGGCGCTTCTTCATTGAAAAGTGCTGACGGTAAGCTCATTGCCGGATATCGAACATGAACCGGACAAAAGGCCAAACCCGTTCCTTGTAATACCGGTGCCCGCCGTCTCCTTCATAAAGCTCGCAACGATCCGTCCCTTTGCGATCGATCGCTTCGTAAATGTTACGTACATGGGCGAAAGCCTCCCGGGTATGCCCGATCGGAAAGTCGGCGTCGCGGATGCCGTGTACGAACAGTACCGGCCGCGGCGCAATCAAGCCGGCTACATCGTAAATCTCTCCCAACTGCATGATGCCGGGGATGACGTTGCACAGGCAGTGGGGAACGTTCATCACGGAGCCGAGATACGTACAGAAGCACGAGCCCGGCATGCATACCGCGATCCGTTCGTCCAATGCGGCGGTATAGAAAGAGACGGTGCCTCCTCCCGAATTCCCGGTGATGGCGATGCGGCTTGTATCGATATCGGGACGGGTGAAAGCGTAATCGATTAGCCGCCCCATATCGTGCACTCTTTCGCCGATCAGCGTTCTTCCATACATGAAGGCGCGCTTCTGCAGCTCATCGCAAGAAGAAGTTTTGTTTTTGGAAAACTCCTCTTCCCTCGACATTTCCCAAAAACCCCGAACGTCCATGGCGATCACGGCGTACCCTTCCTTCACTGCCTGCAGAGCGATATCCCGTTCTCCGGCCAACGCCGCCTGCTTTTCGTCATCGCTCGCAAAGTTGCCCACATAGGTTTCTTTTCCCCTTCTGCCATGTCCGTGAGGAGTCAGCACGAGCGGGAAAGGCTTTGTACCGCTCTCGGGCAATAGCAGATAAAACGGAATCTCTACTCCGGGTTCTGCGGCAATATACATTTTCTCTCTGCGGTAACCCGGAAAATGGGCCACTTCCGTCGTTCTTGGAGAAAGAGGGAGATGTCGGCTCAGTTCCCTGATGCCGGTCAGCCCCGACAGGTCCGCGAGACGCTGCCGAAACGATTGCTGCCAACCGACCCAGTCCCCGCTTTCCGGCACGCGAGTATAATCGAACTCTCTCGCCACACTCCCCTTCAAGTTGCGCATGTAAGGGTCAGTCCCGAATAAAATAGTGTCCGCCATTTTTCATGCACCGCCTATCCGTGAAATAGCCTTTCGGCATATATCCGGCGCTATTTTTGCCCCGCAATATTATTGTTTATTTTCTCTTCCAATTCCCGCAGCGTCGTATTGATATCTTTGCCGTCGAGGTACTGATACATGGCATCTTCCAATGCGGTGCTGTTGGCGCCGAATTCAAATCGGGAGAAAACCGGAGAGGCGATGATCTTGCCTTTGTAAGCGCCCTCCAGATGCTTGCCTTGCAGGAAAGGCATCTCTTTTCCGAGCTGCTTTTTGATTTCCTCATTCGCGAGTACCGTCAATCTTCCCGTTTTTCGGGTGCTTTTCAACTGCACCTCGTCCGAAGTGAATACTTTCAACGCCAGCATCGCCTGATCTTTATGTTTGCTCGTTTTGGTAACCGAAAAAATATGGCTGTCCACGATGGTCGACACATTCGGAAACTCCCTGTAGCTCGGGTATTGAGCGAGATCCCACTCGAGCCCTTCCTTCATCGCATCTTCAAGGCCGAGCGCCAAAATGTTGACGGTTGCCAGCATCGCCGTGCTCTTTTCTTTCATGAATCTGTTGTAGGAGTTCGTACCTTTGGGGCGTTCATTGTTCGGGATCGTATAAACGGAGCGTACGAGGTCGAACGCCTTCCGCCAAGCATCCGTATTCACGGACGCTTTATCGGTTTTGCCGTCGACTTTAAGCGCCGCCAAAGGCCGTGCTACCCTCGAAACGGTTTCTGCGTCCAATCCGGCATATTTCACGCCGTTCTCCGAACGCGACAATTTTTTGGACAGCTCGATCGCCTCGTCCCAGAACAGGCCGTCTTTCGGGTAAGCGATGCCGAACCGGTCGAACAACGTTTTATTGTAGTACAGGGCGGTGAATTGGTAGGTGAAGGGCAGAGCGATCAACGTTCCTTCCTTGGAAACGGCTTTGATCGAATCCATAACCGCCGGATCGAATCGCGACTGATCGATTTGATGCAGCTTGATCAGCGGAGTCATATCCATCAACAAATCCTGCAAATAATATTGTGGCAATATGCCGTTAAATGCATAGATGATATCCGGAGTTTCGCCCGAAGCAATCAATGAATCGATTGTAACACCTTTTCCCGGTCTTTGGATTTCTAATGAAATATGGGGATATTTGTTCTTTAACGGTTCGGCCCATATCTCTTTCACTTCCGCATCCGTAAGGGATTGCTGCAGAAATACCCGCAAAGTGACGGGCGTCGTATCGATAGCGGGTTCTTTTCCGTTGCTGCCGGGTTCATCCGAAACGTTTGTTTGTTTGCCGCATCCGGAAAGCGCTATCATTATCGCGATGATAAACAGCGCCATACCTCGCAAATTCCGTTTCCGTTTTGTATAAACGTTCATTCGTTTGCTCACCCTTTCATCTTGTATACCGGTCCTCCGCGAATGCCAAGCCTGCTGCGTACTTACCGCCCCCGTCCCTATTTCATCTCTGCCGCTTTCATGAATGCGCATATCCAATATAGTATAAAAAAGCCATGGGTTCTTCGGGTTTTTTTGCCTTTTCTGCGAAAAAAGCGGTTTACTTTGCTCTCTTTGTTATGATACGTTCAAAACCAAAGGAGCGAGGACAATGGTTCACAAATTGACGTTAAGCGGAGATTTTTATTTGGAGGAAAGCGTCAAAACTTCGGAGGAAATGCGGGCGCCCCATTTTCATGAAATGTATGAGATGTATTACCTCATTTCCGGGGAGCGGAATTATTTGATCGGAAACCGGACGTACAAAGTTTCGCCGGGCGATTTGTTATTCATTCCCACTTATGAAATTCATCGGGCAACGAATACTTCGGTCCCCTTCCACGAAAGAATTGTGATCAACTTCACGAAACGATTCCTTGCACAGGATGCCGTATGGCTCGATGACGAGCAGTCCCCATTTACTACCGGCACACACCTTCTGTCCTTGCCCGTGCATATTCAGAAAAAGGTCGAGGAAATACTGGATCGAATGGTGATCGAATACCGGACAAAAGATAAAGGATTCGATACAAGCATCAAAAGCGCCCTTCTTGAACTGCTGATTCTCAGTTTGCGGCAAAACAGGGACATCATGAACGAGCCTATCGAATATCCTACCCCAACACACCAGAAAATATCCGAGATCATCCGATATATAAATGAAAACTGCGGAAAGCCGATTACCCTGATGTCGCTGTCGGACCGGTTCTTCATCAGCCCCTATTACTTAAGCAGACTGTTTAAAAGCACGACCGGATTCACTTATGTGGAATATTTGACTACGGTAAGGATAAAGAACGCGCAAAGGCTGTTGCGCGAAACGAATTGGAAGATGAACCGCATTATGGAAGAAGTCGGTTTGCATGACCCTGCGCATTTCGGTAAAATTTTCAAAAAAATGTCCCGCTGTACCCCGATGCAATACCGCAAAATGTACCGAAAATAGCCGGAAGCCCGCTCCGTAAAAAAAAGCGAACAACCGGAAACATAAGCTTCCCTGTTGTTCGCTTGATCGCAAGCTTTATATTCAGTTTCGTTACTTAGCCTCGTACCAGTTCTCGCCGTAATTGACGTCGACCTTGAGCGGCACGTCGAGCGCGAGCGCGCTCTCCATCACTTCCGGGACAAGCCGCTTCATCAGCTCGAGCTCGTCCTGCGGAACCTCGAATACGAGCTCATCGTGTACTTGCAACAGCATCCGGCTTCTGACGTTCTCGCCCTTCATCCGCTCGGCGATCTGCACCATCGCCAGCTTGATAATGTCGGCGGCGGAGCCTTGGATCGGCGAGTTCATCGCCGTCCGTTCCGCGAACGAGCGCAGATTGAAGTTGGACGCGTTAATTTCCGGCAAGTACCGGCGGCGCTGCAGCAGTGTCGTCACGTATCCGTTCGTACGCGCCTGCTTGACGATATCGTCCATATAGTGCCGCACCCCTTGGAAGACGGCGAAATATTGCTCGATAAACTGTCCCGCTTCCTTGCGCGTAATGTTCAGGTTTTGCGACAAGCCGTAGTCGCTGATGCCGTATACGATGCCGAAGTTGACCGCTTTCGCCTGGCGGCGCATGTTCGAATCGACTTCCGCCTCGGACACGCCGAACACGTCCATGGCCGTCTTCGTATGAACGTCCATGTCGTTCAGGAACGCTTCCTTCAAATTTGTGTCCCCGGAAATATGGGCGAGGACGCGCAGCTCGATTTGCGAATAGTCGGCGGCCAGAATGCTCCAGCCGGGCTCCTGAGGCACGAACACTTTGCGGATTTTGCGTCCTTCCTCGAGCCGGATCGGAATATTTTGCAAATTCGGGAACTGGCTGCTTAGCCGCCCCGTCGCGGCGATCGTCTGCTGGTAATACGTATGCACTTTGCCGGTTTCCTCGCGGATCTCCTTGAGCAGACCTTCCACGTAAGTGGACTGCAGCTTCGCCAGCTGCCGGTAGTTCAGAATGCTGGAGACGACCTCGTGGTATGGAGCCAGCTTTTCCAGCACCTCGGCGTCCGTCGAGTACCCGGTCTTCGTCTTCTTGATGACCGGCAGGCCGAGCTTGTCGAACAATATTTCGCCGAGCTGCTTGGGCGAGTTCAGATTAAACTCCATGCCGGCACCCCTGTATATGCCCTCTGCGAGCTTCTCGATCGCTTTGCCCAGATCGCCTCCGAGCTGCTTCAGTCCGTCCGCGTTGACCCGGATGCCCTGCTTCTCCATGGAAGCGAGTACGCGGGCGAGCGGAAATTCGAGCTCGTAATACAGCCGGTTCATTTCGTTTTTCTCCAGCTCGTCCTTCAGAACGGGCACGAGTCGAGCCAGCAGGTCGGCCTTGCGGCTAATATGCTCGCTGAGCCGTCCGACTTCGGGAACTTTGAATTTCGCGCCTTTGCCGTATACATCCTCGTCAGCCGGGATCGGGGAAAGCTTGTACCGTCCGGCCAGCTCGTGGAGCGTATGCGTCGATTCGGTCGGATCGAGCAAATAAGCCGCGATCAGCACGTCGAACGAAACGCCGCGAAGCGGAACGCCTTTCCAGTGAAGCGCCACTTCCGTCCGGTGCATGTCGTATACGATTTTGGGTGCATGCTCGTTCGCGAGGAAATCCCGCAAAGCCCCGGCTTCGGGCGTATCCAACAGCTCGGCCGGCACGAACAGGCTTGTTCCTTTCGAGGTGAGGAGAGACAAGCCGATCACTTCGGACACGTGCGGATTTTCCCCGACGATTTCGATATGAACGGCTTCCACGTCATGAAGGTCGTCGGCCAACATCCCGAGCGATTCCTTCGTGACGATCTTGATCTCGATTGCCGTCTGCGCTCCTTCGTCCAACGGCGCACCCGCCGACAAATCCATCTTCTCCAGCAGCGACTTGAACTCCAGCTTACGGAACATGGCGCCCAGCGTCGGACCTTCATAGCCCCCGTACTGCAGCTCGTCCAGCTTCATCTCCACCGGCACCTCGCGGAAAATGGTCGCGAGCTCCTTGGACATACGCGCGTCTTCGGCATGCTCTTTGATTTTGTCCTGCATTTTGCCGCTTATTTCATCGGCCTTGGCCAGCACTTCCTCGACGGTGCCGTATTGATGCAGCAGCTTCAGCGCCGTCTTCTCGCCTACGCCCGGAATGCCCGGTATATTGTCGGAGGCGTCGCCCATCAAGCCTTTCAAATCGATGATCTGCTTGGGGACGAGCCCGTATTTTTCGGAAATGGCCTCTGGGGTGTATCGGTCCACCTCGCTGACGCCTTTGCGGGTCAAAGCGATCGTTACATGCTCCGATGCGAGCTGCAGCATATCTTTGTCGCCGCTGACGACGATGACCTGCAGTCCTCTCTCGTCGGCGAGCCGCGTCATCGTGCCGATAATGTCGTCCGCCTCGTAGCCGGGCAGCTCGAACTGGGGAATGCCGAACGATTGGACCAGCTCCCGAATGAGCGGGAATTGTTCGGACAGCTCCGGCGGAGTTTTCGCCCGTCCGCCCTTGTAATCCTTGTATTCCGTATGCCGGAACGTCACCTTCCCGGCGTCGAACGCCACGAGGAAGTGCGTCGGCTTCTCCTCCTCGATCAATTTGAGCAGCATCGTCGTAAAGCCGAATACGGCGTTCGTATGCAATCCGCTGGAATTGCTGAGCAGCGGGAGCGCATAAAACGCCCGGCTCGCGATACTGTTGCCGTCGATCAATATCAACTTTTCCATTACGCACACCCCATTCCTGAAATCCTCCCTCCATCATAGCATAACGGGTTCCACATATGAACAACCATGCCCCGCATACTTATAGTAGATAGGGAAAGGAGGCGGAGGGAGTGAAACGCACGTTTACTCCGCGCAATACGAAAGCCGTTTTTTTCGACATGAACAATACGTTGATCGATCCGGGTGCGTCGTTCGACTCGTGTTTCTTGAATGTGCTAGTCGACTTTGCCGGCCGCTGGGATGACGGCGACGGACAATGGGAGCCCCGGCATGTGCTGGAAACGTACAAGACCGAATGGAACAAAAAGAAAGGCCGTTTGACCACCCCGGAGGAGTTGGAGAAAGCGAAGAAGCAATGTCTGGAAACCGCGCTGCGTCATTATCCGTTTCAGGTGAACGAAGCGTTCACGGCTTCCTTCTTCCGGGAGATGCGCAACCAGATGCGCGAGCATGCCGTCCCGTTCCCGCACGCGCGCGATACGGTCGCGAAGCTGTCCGAGCATTACAAAATCGGCATCATTACGAACGGCCGCAAGGAGCATCAGGAGAAAGTGCTCGGCAAGCTGAGCTTGTCGGCATACGTTGCCGGGGACCGGATATTCGCCTCGAACCATGGAGGCGTCCGCAAGCCGAATCCGGCCATTTTCCTGGCGGCGGTGCGCTCTATGAGCATTCGTGCGTCCGAAGGGGTTATGGTCGGGGATTCTTGGAAAAACGATGTGACTGGGGCGCTGAAATCCGGGATGAACGCGGTATGGCTCAATCGTCCGGGCGGCACGAATCAGTCCCGGCGCAAAGTCGGCAAATTGGAGGTGCCGGTCGTAGGCGGCTTCAAGGAATTGGGCGAGCTGTTCGGAAGTTGAACGAATTCGTGATAGAATGAAACGCAAGAGACGAAGAACGTCCCGATCCATTCCGATGAATGGATACGGGGCGTTTTCTTATTTTCCGAAGGGGTGAATCTATGATTTTCGAAGAAACGCATCAGGCATGGGTCCGGCACCATCTCGAGTCGAGGACCGGGGAACGAAGAGCCCGTCTGGAACGGGGACATAGTCATGGGGAAACGTTGTTTCTCAAAAACGTATGGTGGCCGTTAAGGGGGAGCTTCGATCGCCTCCATCCGGAATACGAAGTGCTCGATTGGCGAGGACGGTCGTATTTCGCGGATCTGGCTTGGCTGCCGGGTTATGCGAAGCTTTTATTCGAGATTAAAGGCTACGCGTCGCACGTACGGGACATGGACCGGCTCAAGTTCTGCAACGAATTGAACCGCGAAACGTTTCTCTACGCTATGGGATACCATGTGATTTCGTTCGCTTACGATGATGTCGAGCAGCGTCCGGACGTATGCATCGCTTTGCTGAGAATGGTGCTGAGCCGGTATACGCCCGGCCAGGCGCCGGTCTCTCGCGCACTGCTCGCCGAGAAAGAAATCGTGCGGCTCGCCATCCAGCTCGCCCGGCCGATCAAGCCCAAGGACGTGGAGCGGCATTTCGATATCGATCATCGAACGGCCGTCCTGATGCTGCAGAAGCTGTGCACCAAAGGATGGCTTCAACCGTCTTTGCCACTTAGAGCGAAAGAAAGCCGCGAAGCTCCTTCTGATTCCGGGGCCCCGGCACCTATTCGCGGCAAAAGAGAAAGGATTGTCCGGTACGATTTGGCTTGCGATGTGTTGGATAGGTTGGATTAGGGCCACATTTGCGGAGGGAATGCACATCCTCAAGGGAGAGCGAGCTGCACTATGACGGAATATGGGCGTCGCAAGGATGTATCAAAGCGTCAGCCTGCGTTTAGTTTTGGCTAGCGGATGACGGTGTTGCCAATCTGTACTAGCATCCTTCTCCCGTTTGACGCTAAGTGGAAAACATGATGTTATTTTTCAGGTTTGAGCCCTTTTCTTTGTCTCTTACTGGAAAAGGTACAGGTAATTTGGGCAAATGGGCTCCATTTCCCGACATTTCGCAGAAATAGATGTACCTTTTCCAGTTAGAAGCGTCAATTATGCTAGTTGAGCGATTTATAATGGATGTTTTCCATTTGAGTAAATTAGTTGGATTTAACGAGGGAGACAGCGGCGCCTATCTGTACTAGCATCCGTCTCCCGTTTGACGCTAAGTGGAAAACATGATGTTATTTTTCAGGTTTGACCCCTTTTCTTTGCCTCTTACTGGAAAAGGTACAGGTAATTGTGCAAATGGGCTCCGTTTCCGATAAACCGCCGAAAATAGATGTACCTTTTCCAGTTAGAAGCGTCAATTTTGCTAATTGAGCGATTTATAATGGATGTTTTCCATTTGAGTGAATTAGTTGGATTTAACGAGGGAGACAGCGGCACCTATCTGTACTAAGCCATCCGTCTCCCCTTTGACGCTAAGTGGAAAACATGATGTTATTTTTCAGGTTTGAGCCCTTTTCTTTGTCTCTTACTGGAAAAGGTACAGGTAATTTGTGCAAATGGGCTCCATTTCCCGACATTTCGCAGAAATAGATGTACCTTTTCCAGTTAGAAGCGTCAATTTTGCTAATTGAGCGATTTATAATGGATGTTTTCCATTTAAGTGAAACGGGTGCGGTGAGGGGAGCGACGAACATGGGTGCTAGCACGGGGGATTAGTGAATGACAGGTAAGTCAGAGGCTACGAGAGGCTAACCGGGGCTGGCGAGTGGGGAGAGGCTGGCGGGAGGCTAGCGAGTGGCTGGTGGGGGCCGGCGAGGGGCCAGCAAGAGCCCAGCGAGAGGCCCGCGAGAGGCCCCCAGCCAACCGGCACAGATAGCTGCCTGCAGCAAGAGGCATCCGATAAAGCTACAGCGACGATACAAGCAACATGCGCGGACCCAGCCGTTACATGCTGCCCCAGCCCGCCTCCGTCCCCAACGAAAAAAAGCCTTCAGTTGCCAAATGGCAATTGCAAGCTTTCCCGACGGTCCTGGCAATTCACGACCGGCTCCCCGATCCGCTCGTAAAAGTAAATGCTTCCCATGTGTGCCTTGGCCCGCTTCTTCAGCTTGGCCGCTTCGCTCGATATGTACTCTGCCGTAATCGCCGAGCAGCATTCGCATATGATCAGCGACAACGAAATGTTGACGCGGTCCGTCTGCACCTCCTTGCCATCCCGGTCTACAACCCGGGCGGACTCATCCGGATCGAGGAATGCGGTTATGCCCGCATCGAACCGGCGGATCATCTCCTCGCACAGCTTGTTAGGCGATTCCGACCGCGACATGACGATGAAATCGTCGCCTCCGATATGGCCGACAAAGTCGTCCGGCAGCCCGTGAAGGACGGACGTTTCCCGCAGCAGCTCAGCCGTAAACTGGATCAGCTCGTCCCCTTTCTGAAACCCGTACCGGTCGTTGAACCATTTGAAAAAATCGAGATCGGCGTAGATGACGGAAAATTTGCGGTTATCCATAATCCGCTTGTTCAATTCGCGCTGAATTTGCTGGTTGCCGGGCAACCCGGTCAGCGGATTGGCGATGCGGGCATATTCGATCCGCACTTTCGTGATCGATTCGAGAATGGAGCGGACCGAAGCTACGCCGATAAACTGCTCGCCGCTAGTGACGATCACGTAGTCGTACAAATGGGTCGTTTCCCGCGCCGTGGACATTTGCGACACCTGATCGAGCGGCAGGAGCTCGTCCACGATCAGCGGATTCGGGTCCATCAGCCGGAGGATGGGCCGGTTCCAATATAACGGAATGCCGTACTGGCCGGCAAGCTGCTGGAACAGCTTCTCCCTCATCACGAGGCCGACCGGCGTTCCGCCCGTCACGACGACCGCAGCCAGCTCATTCTCGTTGTCCTTGAAGTGGCGGGCCACCTCCGATATGCGGGTTCCCGGCTCGAAAGTCCGGATCGGCGAGGCGATCGCCCCGATCGACGGGAAGCCGTTCGAGCCCCGAAGCCGCTGCTGATTGCGGATTTGCTCGACAAGCCGTGTCTCGATCCGTTCCATGCCGCGGGCCGGACGGGCGAGCAAATACCCTTGCCCGAAATGGATGCCCATCTGCATCAGCTTGAACAGCTCGTCCGCCTGTTCGATCCCTTCCGCGATGATGCGGATGTTCATTTTGTCGGCGAAGGCGACGAACGTTTCGAGCATATGCTCCTTGATTTTATCTTTGTGAATGTTATGGATGAGCGAACGGTCCACCTTGATGTAGTCCGGGTGCAGCTCGGCGATCGCCTGCAGCGAGGAATAGCCGGCGCCCGCGTCGTCGATGGCGATCTGGTACCCTTGGCTGCGGTAATGCTGCAATATTTTTTTGGCGGTCGAGAAATCCTCGATCGAGCTTCGCTCCGTAATCTCGAATACGACATTATGCGGCGACAGCCCGCGCTCCTTCAGCAGCCGCAGCGTCCGGCCGGGCGTGAAGTGCGGGTCGTGGATGACATGGGCGGGAATGTTGATGAAGACGCGCTGCTCCTTATGCAGGTCCGCGCATCCGGCTACCGCCTTCTCTCTCGCCAGCCGGTCCAGCGTATACAGCAAGCCTTCCCCTTCGGCGAATTTGAACAGCTCCACAGGAGACTCGAAATCGGTGCCTTCCGGTCCGCGGGTCAGCGATTCGTAACCGAAGATGCTTCCGTCGGCCAACGATACGATCGGCTGATACACGGCATGAATCGTCTGATGCTCGAGAATGGACAGAAATCGTTCGGTTCTCGATACGCTTTCGCCGGAGCGCGGAACCGGAGAACGTCTCGCCTCGCGAATCGCCTGTTTGGCGCCGTCATACACGATTTTGCCCGTATCGGCATGATCCCCCGGCGCCAGGAATGCGCAGCCTATCTGGAAAATCAAGGAATCCGTCCCGAATGCGTCGGCTAACCGCTGCTCCAGCCGCAGCTTGATCTGCATGCCGATTTCACGGATATGAAACCCGGCATCCGGCACTCCGGATTCCAAACCGATATACAGGAAAAAGTCGTCGCCTACCGCTTTGAACAAAAATAACGACGTCCATTCCCGGCTGCATGCCTGCAAAACCGAATCGACGGACGCAGCGACCGATTCGGCGAACCGCCTACCCCCAAGCTGCTCCGGCTCGGGATAGCGGGCGATATCCAGCACGACGAGCCCCGTAGCCCCGCGCTCCATCCGTTTCGCGATCAGATCCAGTTCCTGCTTGCTCAAACCGAGCATGACCATCCCTCACCCGCATTGTTGTGTATGTGTCGGACCGGAATAGCCGAAAGTGTAGGCTGTGCATGGAGCAGCCGCTTCCGGTCCGACGCTTGCCGGTTATCAAGCGTTCAAATCAGGCCGCTTCCCTTTAACCAAATAAACGACGCTCTCGCCGATATTCGTCGCATGATCGGCCATCCGCTCGAGATATCGGCTGACGAAGCAGAGAAGAAGCGACTGGTTGACCGTCTTCGGATTTTCCACCATGAAGCCGAACAGCTCCCGCATAATTTGACTGTGCAGCTGATCGACGTCGTCGTCCATCTTGGCCATCCGGTAAGCGAGGTCGACATTTTCCTGCACATAGGATTCGATGCTGTCGCGCGTCATCTGCTGCGCGATTTCGGCCATCCGGGGAATATCGACGAGCGGCTTGATGAGCGGCTCTCCGCCGATGCGCACCGTCACCTTGGCGATGTCCACGGCCAAGTCGGCCATCCGTTCGAGATCGCTCGCCATGCGGAAAGCGATAATGATGCGGCGCAAATCCTTGGCCACAGGCTGCTGTGTCGCGATGAGCCGCGTGCCGATATCGTCGATCCGCTCCTCCATCGCGTTAATCGCGGCATCGCCCGCTATGACATCTTGTGCCAGCTCCAGATTGCCGTCCTTGAGCGATTGGACCGACTTGATGATCGCCTGCTCCACCTTGCCGCCCATATCGATCAGTTCTTTGCGCAGTTCGTTCAGCGATGAATCGAAATTATGACGTTTGGTCATCATTTGTCTGCAATCCCCCCGATTAACCGAATCTACCGGTAATGTAATCTTCCGTGCGCTGATCTTCCGGATTCGAGAACAGCTTGACCGTATCCGCGAATTCGACCACCTCGCCGTTCAGGAAAAACGCCGTCTGGTTCGACACGCGCGCTGCCTGCTGCATGTTGTGCGTCACGATCACGATCGTATAATTGTCCTTCAGCTCTTGAATAAGCTCTTCAATCTTCAGCGTAGAGATCGGATCGAGCGCGGAGGTCGGTTCGTCCATCAGCAGAATTTGCGGTCCGACCGCCAAAGCCCGGGCGATGCACAGTCGCTGCTGCTGGCCGCCGGAAAGGCCGTATGCGGACTTTTTCAAGTAATCCTTCACTTCATCCCACAAAGCCGCGGAGCGCAAGCTTTTCTCCACAATCTCGTCGAGCTCCGACTTTTTCGTCGTGCCGTGAATGCGCGGGCCGTAGGCGACATTGTCGTAGATCGATTTCGGGAACGGGTTCGGCTGTTGGAACACCATCCCTACGTTTTTGCGCAGTGTCTCGACGTTGTTGCGGGACAAGTAGATGTCTTCGCCGTTGATGGCGACTTTGCCCTCGATACGGACGCCCTTGATCGTGTCGTTCATCCGGTTCAACGTACGCAGCAAGGTCGATTTGCCGCAGCCGGAAGGACCGATGAACGCCGTAATCGATTTTTCCTGTATTTCCATATTTATTTTCTTGAGCGCGCGAAATTCCGAATAATACAAATCCAACTGTTCGATATCTATGAGAGCCATGGCCGAGCCTCCTCGTATGTTATTTGTCGCCTGACAGCTTCTTCTGGATCATGCGGCTCGGAATCGCGATGAGCAGGTTGAACAGCAGCACGACGATGACGAGCAGCGCCGCGCTGCCCTGGGCGATCTCTTTCGCATCGGGTGCGAGCGAGCTGCCGCCCACGTACCACAGATGAACCGCGAGCGTCTCCCCCATCGCCATCGGGTCGAAATCGGGAAAAAATCTCGAGACCGACGTACCTGCGGTATAAATCAAAATCGCCGTTTCCCCAAGCGCCCGTCCCGCAACAAGCGTAATCCCGGTAATGAGTCCCGGCATCGCGGCCGGAAGCAGCACGCGCCGTATGCCTTGCCATCTGGTGGAACCGAGCGCCAGGCTGGCCGACCAATAGGAGCCCGGAACGCTATTCAACGATTCCTCCGTAACTCTGACGAGAATCGGTAAATTGAGCAGCGCCAGCGTCGCCGAGCCGCCCAGGATGGAAAACTTCCAGCCCATCCAGTTGACGAAGATTAACGCCCCGAACAGTCCGAATACGATGGACGGAACGGAAGAGAGAGCTTCGACGGAGATGCGCACGAGATCGGTAAACTTGTTTTTCTTCGCATATATGGTCAAGTAAATGCCGGCCCCGATGCCGATAGGCGCGGAGAACAGCATGGATAGAAACAAAATGTAGAACGAGTTGAACAAATGGGGCCCTACTCCGCCTCCGGCCGTCAATTCCTGCGGCATTCCGGTAAGGAATTTCCAGGACAGATGCGGCAGCCCGGGTCTAAGAATCTGATACAAAAACCAGGCCAAAATTAATATGATGGAAATGCCGACGAACCAAAAGTAGACGGTCGCCAGCCGGTTGGTCAGTTTCCCCCACCTCACTTGGCTTCACTCCTTTTCGAGAAGACGCGGATAATCAGGATCAAGGACATCGAGATGACCAGAAGCAGCAGCGCCATCATGTAAAGCGCATTGTTCCAAGTCGTGCCGTAAAACGTGTTCGCCATATCCTTCACGATGGCCGTCGTCAATACGGTCGTGGAGTCGAGCAGCGAGGAAGGAATTTTCGGCGAATTGCCGATTACCATGAATACCGCCATCGTTTCCCCGATGGCCCGTCCCATCCCGAGAATGATAGCCGTCAGGATGCCGGACTTCGCCGAGGGCAGCAGCACTCTCCAGATCGTCTGCCAGCGGGTCGCCCCGAGCGCCATGGAAGCTTCTTCGAGCCGTTTCGGCAAAGCCCGCAGCGTATCCTCCGATATCGACATAATCGTGGGCAAAATCATAACCGCCAAAATAATCGCCGCCGGCAGGATGCCGTATCCGATCCCCCCGAACATTTTGCCTAGGGCAGGGACGATAATCGTAAGCCCGATCAAGCCGTATACGACGGACGGAATGCCGACGAACAGATCGGCTGCCGGACGCAATATTTCACGCATCCATTTCGGGGCGATCTTCGCCATGAAGACGGCTCCGGACAAGGCCAGCGGAACGGCCATCAAGACCGACAATAACGTCAGCAATATCGTGCTGTACAAAAAGGCCAGAGCGCCGAAACGCGGTTCTTCCGAAGAAGGCGACCAGTCCGTCGACAAGAAAAATTCGGCCGGAGTGACGTCCTTGAATGTAAGCGAGCCCTGATAGCCGACGAAAGCGATGATCGAGAAAATAATCGCGGTCACGAGAACCGAGCTGCCGATAAACACCCAGTGCATCGCGTCGTCCTTCATCTTCTGCCGTCTCGTCCACCGGTCGAATCCGTTCGTTGCTTGCTCCGTTCGCAAGGCCGCGTCTGTTTGCGTCATCTTTGACATGTGAGCCCCTCCTTCTTTCTTCATTCATCATAGGGGGAGAATGTTTTCCCTATATTAATAATTTGTTAAGCGGGTGTAAAAACGGACGCGTCCGCGACAAAATATTCCAATCTCCGCTCCCGTGCAGACAAAAAATCCCGGCTATGCCATATCGCTTATGCGTATGACAAACCGGGATTTTGTTCGGGCTATCGGGGAATGTTATCCGTATCCTTATTTCTTGATGAGATCGGCAGGCAGGAAGCCGAGATTGGCCACTTCCGGCTTACTCAGAAACTCCTTGCTCATAATGAATTCCAGGAATGCTTTCACGGCAGGGTTGTTGCTGTCTTTCTTCGTATACATATGCTCGATGCCGTACAGCGGGTATTTGCCGCTCTTGATGTTGTCGGACGAATATTCGTTTCCGTCCAGCTTGAGAGCTTTGATTTTGTCGTTGCCTTTAATGTAAGGAACGTCTACGTAGCCGATCGAGCCTTCCGTCGATCCTACCGCTTCCGCAACCGTTTTGCTCGTATCTTGCGTTACGCCTTCTTTGGTGAAGTCTTTGTTGTCGAGCACGATTTGTTTCACGAGCTTGCGCGAGCCGGAGCTGTCCGGACGATGAACGACCGTAATTTTCAAGTCTTTGCCGCCAACGTCTTTCCAGTTCGTGATTTTGCCCATGAAAATATCGGCTGCTTGAGCTTTCGTCAAGTTGTCGATGCCAACGCTGCTTTTGTTGACGATCAGGGCGAAAGGCGCGATAACGACGATATTGTCGGTCAGTTTGTCTTTGTATTGAGCGTCCGCCTCTACGTCCGAGTTGCCGATGTCGGATACGCCGTCCGCTACGTTTTTCACGCCCGTGCCGGAACCGCCGCCCGTTACGTTAACCGTTACTTTCGGGTTTTTCGCCATGAAATCTTGAGCCGCTTTGCTGACGAGCGGCTGGAGCGCCGTCGATCCGGATGCCGAAACCGTTCCGGTCAATTCCGCCGCCGCCGGCGTCTTAGGCGCCGCCGCGCCGCCGCTTGCGTTCGTCTTCTCGTCTTTATTGCCGCACGCAGCAAGAACCCCCACCGATAAAATTCCGACCATTGCAAAAGTAAACATTTTCTTCGACATCATCTTCAACATGTTGTGCATGTCCTCCCTTTAACTTTTTGTTTACATTCGATATCGTACCAACCAATTGTTAAAGCAAAACACGCGAATCGTAAACCGAGTGTAAATTTTTCAGAAGCCTTTTCATACGCCTTTCACATGGAGGTACGTGGGATTCGGACAATCCAGAACTTTACATCAGCATGACAAAATATGACTTTTGCGTTAATAAAGCTGAGCTATAATCCCTACAAATAGGCAATTAGGAGCTGTCACGCAATGCATGCCTTGATTGCATTTTCAGTTCCTAAGACATAGGGGGATCACAATATGGCCAACAAAAAGAAAAAGCTTGCTCTCTTGTGGAAAACGAAGCTTACGCTCGGCTTCGCCGTCGTATCGCTCGTATTCGCGGCTGCCGCGCTGATCAATCTGGTGCAGGTGCGCGGAATGAACGAACAGCTGTCCAGGCAAAACGAGAAAGTGGAAATGAAGCTGATGGCGCTTGAATTGAAGGTGCTCGTCCAGGAGCTGAAAGATATATCGTCCGGCTTGATGATATCGCGGGACGAGAAATATACGGACAAATTTATGGAGAAGCGCCCCGCATTCCAGGAGATGGTACGATCCGTCGGGGAGACGGCGACGACGGACAACCAGCGCTTATGGAGAAGTCAGATGATTATGGCGCAGACGGAATTCCTCGATCTGTTCGACCGGGCCGTCAGCGTCATCCGGAACAAAAGCTGGACGGAAGTCGATATCCAGAAAAATACGGAGTCCTTATATAAGGAAACACAGGTGCAAAGGGATATCATTTTCGATTTGGTGGACAAGTTCTACGTCGATTATTCGAAAGATGCGGAAGCCGCGGTCAAAGCTACGACCGATCATATGACGGGAGCCGTCGCCGTGCTGCTGCTCGCCGCCGCATCCGTGCTGATCATTACCGTCATCGTCTCGATCATGCTGATCCGTTCGTTTACGAAGCCGCTCCGGCGGATGCAGCATGCGATGGGCTTGATCGGCGACGGCGATCTGCGCCATCGCATCGATTCAACGTCCCCGGACGAATTCGGCCAGCTCGGACGAAGCTTCGACCGGATGATGGATAACGTCGCCGATATGCTCACCCGGCTGCGCGACATCGGCACGGAGCTGAATGAACGCTCGGCCGTGTTCAAGCAATTCGCGCGTTCGACGGCGGCCGCCAATGCGGACATTTTGAAGGCGTTCGGCGAAATCGCCGGCGGAGCGGACCAGCAAGCCGCCTTCTCGGAGAAGAGCGCCTCGCTCGTATCCGGACTCGGGCAAGAGGTTGAGCATATCGCGCGCTCCGCTGACGAGATGATACGGTTTGGCGGAATGGCCGACGAGCAAGCGAAGCGGGGCGCGGAGACGGTAGCGGAGCTGGAAGGGGCGGCGGAGCAGTCGAACGTTATGCTGCATCAAGCCGAAGCGGCGGTCGAAGCTTTCCTCAAGGATGCTGTGCAGATCGGCAAAATCGTCCATGCGATTACGGAGATCGCCAATCAGACCAACGTTCTTGCGCTGAACGCATCTATTGAAGCGGCACGGGCAGGTACTCACGGCAAAGGCTTCCTCGTTATTGCCGACGAAGTGAGAATGCTCTCGGAGCAGTCCAAATCGGCGGCCAAATCGATAGCGGAATTGGTCGGATCGCTGCAGACGCAGATGGCCGGGGTGCGCGATAGTATGACGGTCGCGGGCGAAGCTGCGGCAACTCAAGGGGCAAAAGTAAGCGATACGCTGGCCGCCTTCCGAACGATCGGACAATCGATCGCGGATTTGTACGGGCAGACGGACCATATCCATGCGAGAGTGAAACTGGCGGAGGAAAGCAACACTACTCTGATCGATGCCATTCAGCATATGGCCGCGATCGCGGAAGAAACGGCCGCCGGCGTGGAGGAAGTGAACTCGACGTCGATCGAACAGAACGAGTCGGTGCGGCAAATCGCCGAGCAAGCCGAAGCGATGCATGAGATCGCAGAGAGCCTTTTCGCCGAAATCGGCAAGTTCAAGACAGACGACAGAGCGGACAATCGCGGTGTTGTTTGAGGGTTATACGAGCGCCGAAGCGGATGAATGCGCCAGGGCCGGACAGGACGGCAAAACGACGTGAATTTGGGTGCCGATTCCGAGCTGGCTGTATACTTGGACGCGCCCGCCATGATTTTCGATAATGTTCATACTGACCATCAGTCCGAGTCCGGTTCCTTTCTCCTTCGTCGTGTAGAACGGCTGGCCGAGCATACGGATTTTTTCTTCCGAGATGCCTACGCCTTCGTCGCGTATGACGATCACGATATCGGACTGTTCCTCCTTGGCGTCGATCGTGACGGTGCCTCCGTCAGGCATCGCTTCGATCGAATTTTTCAGCATATTGATGAACACTTGCTTCAGTTGATTCGAGTCGCAGCATACGGTCAAAGAATGCCCTTCGTATATTCTGGCGATTTGCACGTTGTGCATGTTGGCCTCGGATTCGAGCAAAGTGGCGACATGGTCCAATATGACCGGGACATGCACCGGCTGGAATTCGACCGCCTGGGGCTTCGAGAGCATCAGCAGTTCGCCCGTAATGAGCTCGATGCGGCCGATTTCGTCCAAGATGATGCCGTAGTAGCTCTGCGGCATCCGTTCCTTGAGGAGCTGGATGAAGCCTTTGATCGATGTCAGCGGATTGCGGATTTCATGGGCGATGCCTGCGGCCAGTTCGCCGGCGACGGAGAGCTTCTCGGATCGTTGAATCATTTCCCTCGCCTGCTTCAGCTCCGTTACGTCCCTCATAAGCCGTTCGGTCAGCTGCTGCAATTGCTGCTTCATTTGCTTGTCCGATGTAATATTTTTGACGATCAGGCATACGCCGTGCGTACTTCCTTCGACGAGCATCGGGATCGCAGATACGCTTACATCGTTTCTTTCCCCCGATTTGTTGATGATGCCGATTTCCATCGCATGTCCTTGACCCGCCACCGATTTGACAAAGCTTTCCCCGGCAATGTTCAGATCTTCCCGGCATACGAAGTCAATCACGTTGCGTCCGACGATCTCGTGGGCTTCATATCCGATTACGTCCGCCGATCTGCGGTTGGACCGGACGACAACCCCATCCATGTCCGTCACGATGACAAGCTCCGGACTTTGCTCGAACAAGGAGCTGTACTTCTGCTCGGCCTCTTGGAGACGCCGGTTGACCAGTACCGACATGACGCTGATGCCGAGCAGGAACAAGGCGGCGACGCCGAACGCACTGGCCGTGAACATATCGTGGTTCGTATCGGTCATCCGATTCCCGAACCCGCCGTCATACCGGAATGTAGTCCCCCGCATAGCCAGAAAATGCATCCCGACGAGACCGAGCCCCATCATGATCGAGCTGAGCGCTTTCCATCCGTGATGCTTGCGGCCATACCGGTAAGCGATCCGGAAGGAGACGTAAGCGTCGATTACGGCCCATAGCCAAGACAGAAAGATCCAGTCGAAGCCGAATTCCACCTCGACAAACGAATGCATCCCGTACACTCCTAAGAAATGCATCATGCAAACTCCCGTCCCGGCAATGACGCTGCCGGCGGCATGCCGACGGAAGCTGCCGCTCGTCGAAGCGTCCGAGAAAATGCTGAAGGCCGCAAAAAACGCGCAAAACGGCAGCACGGCGGATAATAAGAAAAATAGGAAATAGTAGTCCGAGGAAAGCGGAAGCCGGTAAGCCATCATGGCGATAAACCCGGCCGACCATAGGCCGATGGCGGTCGTAAACGCCGAATAGAACAGACGAAGCCGGTCTTTCCGGACTTGCTGTTCTCCGATCAGCGTAATGACCGTGTACGAGGATGCGAGTGCAATCACATAAGATAACACCATAAGCCAACCGTCATGAATATGTGCGATAAGTGGCATGCAAGCGCGCTCCTTCGAACCGTCGAGTTCACAATAGCGCTTCCATTGTATCAAGAGAACCGAAGGAACATGCTCGAAAATTGTCGAAGCGTTCAGAAATCATTTATGAATATATCATTGATGCTCGAACGTCCGTTTATAGTAGGCGTTCCAATTCGGGCGGGTTCCGTCGATGTCCGTAAACCCGTACTCTTCCGCCAAGTCGCCCGACATGAGCGCCTTCCCCGATTTAGCGGCAATGTTCGGATCGCTTGCCAAGGCGACGACGGCTCTGCCAATATAATAAGGCGTTTCCGATTGGGCGAAATGAACGTCCTTCGCTACCGCCTCGCGCCAATTCGATTCGGCTACGCCGAAATGGTCCAACACCGCTTCGGAGCGGAGAAACCCCGGAGTTAGCGCCAGCGCCGTCACGCCGTGAGGCTTCAAGTCGGCGGCCATCGCCTCCGCGAGATGGATCGTCGATACTTTGGCCAAGCTGTAGTAGAGATTGCCCCTGTACCGGTAGTCGGTGCCGTCGGTCACTTCGATTATGAGACCTTGTCTGCGGGCGACCATCATCGTCACGCCGTAGTGGCTCGTAATCAGGTGGGAATGTACGGCCCGCCGCTGCATCAGAAGCCCGTTGCTGAGCGAATGCTCCCAGAACGGCGTTTCCCACTGCGTCAGCGGGTCCCCGCCCCATATGTCGTTAACGAGAATATCCAGCCGGCCGTCCTGTTCCCGGCGAATGCGGTCGAACAGCGCCTTTACGTCTTCTTCGACCGTATGGTCCGTTCTGACGGCGATCCCGACGCCGCCCCGCGCGCTCACCATCTCGGCGGTTTCTTCGATCGTCTCGCCCCTGCCTTCGGTGGCCGGATTTCCCCTCACACTTCGTCCCGTCACGTATACGGTCGCTCCCGCTTCCCCCAGCATGACGGCGATTCCTCTGCCGCCTCCGCGCGTCGCGCCTGTCACTACGGCTACTTTTCCTGCCAATGGCTTGCTGATGCTGTTGCTCATGTTCGGCTCGCTCCTATCGTTCGATATTGACCATCACCTTTACTTCTATAGTAATCGGTCATTGACGACACCTTTTGTCATATTGCCTTTCCCTTCTACTTGGAGCTTTTTTAAATGGAGGATTTCCATTAAACGGCTCGCGGTATGTTTTAATCGTCCCGTGGATAACCTAATGCCCGAAGGGAAAGGAGGAAAACAATGGACAAGCGAGAAGAAGCCGTGCAGCGCGATGTCGGAGAAGATGTGTCCGCACACGAACGCCTCGGCATGAGAATTGACGACGATAACGACGATCCGACCGATATCGAGCGTGACGGACGCATTAACATCGCCCCGGACAGCGCGCCGTTCTGAGCAAAACGAAGCCCCCGCTTCTTTCGCTGGAAGCGGGGGGTTCGTTTGCTGCCGCACACTTCCTGCAGACTCTTACCGCACTTCTTTATTGTGTTTTCTGTAAACCCGTTCGGGCCGGCCTACAACACCATAGGACAAATCTGCATAGATGTCGCCGAGACTTACCAAATACTCCAAATAACGGCGACCGGTTGAACGACTGGCACCGATTATTTTGGCGATTTGATCGGCCGTCAAGCCGTCGGGCACGCTTGATAGGGCCTGCACGACCTTCAGGAGCGTCAATTTATCGATGCCCTTCGGCAAAAAAGAAGCTCCCGATCCCGTTTCTTTTTTGGCCGCTCCCAAGAGCAAACGATCCACATCGCTTTGGCTGATGTTACCGCTTACGTTCAATCGGCTCAGCTCCCGACGAAAATCAAGATAACGGTGAAGCGTTTCCTGTAGCCGGTTAAAGACCAGCGGCTTCATAATGTAGTCGAACGCTCCTCCGCGAACGACCTCGCGTATCGTCTCGACCTCCTTGGCCGCCGTAATCATAATCACATCCGTCTCCCGGTAATGCTGTCGAATGTATTGCAAAATGTCCAATCCGCTCACGTTCGGCAAATAAATATCCAGCAGCACCAGGTCCGGCTTCATAATTTCCAATTGCTCCTTGGCCTGAATATCGTCGGTCGCGATACCTACGACTTTAAAGCCATCTACCTTCTCGATGAACCGACGGTTGATCTCGGCGATCTTTACGTCGTCTTCCACGATCAGTACTTCCACGGCCGGTTTGCGAAGCTGGTCTCCCAACGAAATCTCTCCATTCGAGGCATATGGTTTATTTCGGAATGGCCACGGTGAAAATGGTGCCTCCCGCGGGGTTTTTGTGAATCGTGACATAGCCGTTCAATTTGCCTACGGCATGGTGGACAAGCGTCAGTCCGATGCCGCGGTGTTCGCCTTCTTTGGTCGAAAAGCCTTTCTCGAACACGGAGCTCATGATTTCCTCCGGAATCCCGATCCCGTTATCTTCGCATTCGATGATCAAGTCATCGCCCAGGTCGGTCATAAACAATTTCACATACTTGTCCGATCTGCTATCGCAAGCAAGAACGGCCTCCATAGCATTGTCTGCCAAATTGCCGATAATCGTAACGAGCAATCCCCGGTCCATGCGGATAGGAATATCCTTGAATGAGCTTTCATGGTCGATTTCGAATGCGACCTTCAGTTCGTGGGCATGATTGTATTTGCCGATCAGCAGCCCCCCGATCATCGGATCGGGAATTTCCCTCATAATGAATTGAACGAGATTCTGATGCACACTCGTTTCGCGGGAAATAAGTTCGACGGCTTCTTGATACGATTCCAGCTGGATCAACCCGGATATGACATACAGCTTATTCGAGAACTCATGGGTTTGAGCCCGAAGCGTCTCGGCGAATCGTCTTACTTGAGACAATTCCTCGGCAAGCCGGTACAACTCGGATTTGCTGCGGAAGCTTGAGACGGCGCCGGTAACGCGGCCGCTTAAATCCGTGGTCGGCACGCGATTGACTATCACCTCGTGATCGCCGATCAACATCTCGCTATCAAACTCCGCTTTGCCGGTGCGAACGACTTCGTTTAGTCGCGTATTCGGAATGATTTCTTCGATCGGCAGACCCGAGATGCCGGCGTTTTCCGGCAATTGCAACAGCTGCAATGCATATCGGTTGGCCATCGTAATGACGCCTTCCCGGTTCACGGCGATAATGCCTTCGCGGATAGATTCAAGAATGGCTTGCTTCTCGGTATATAGAGCACCAATCTCTTCGGGTTCAAGACCGTGAATGGAACGCCGCACGCTGCGTGCGATAACAACCGAACCGATTAAGCCTACAGCTAACACGATCAGTGAGATCAGTTCGATTCGAGACTGGTAAACATCGGTAATATGATTGATGTCCTCCATAAGAAATCCGACGGAAACGATTCCCATTACGGCTCCATTATCGTTAATGATCGGAACTTTGCCTCGGAGAGCCGGTCCGAGCGACCCGACCGCTTTCGAGACGATCGACTTGCCTTCAAGCACCGGCCCGTTATCTCCGCCGACCATCTCCTTCCCGATCCTGTCGGGAACGGGGTGGGAATATCGAATGCCTTCCCGGTTTCCAATAACTATATATTCCGCATCGGTCTTCGTCCTTATCCTTTCGGCTATCGGCTGAATGACGGCGGAAGGATCCGGATCGTCGAATGCCTCCCGGATTTCGGGCATGGATGCTACGGTCTCGGCAATCTTCAACGCCCGCGTTCCGATTTGTTCTTCAAGAACGGCGGTAATAACGTAATAATATATGCCCCCGAGACTGAGAATGACGAATGCAAGCAGGGAGCAAATGATGAATATAAGCTTTGTTTGCAGCTTCACGGCTCGTCTGACACCCCCGCTTTGTAGCAATTGTATCATATAGATTGTCATTATTGAGGGAGCGGTACTGCGAAACGGCGTGAACAATATGAACAAAATGCGCAAAACGGCGTTATTGCTTTTAAATGCGTTAAACTGTTCTATTCCTGTTAGCAGTGTTATTCTGTAAGCGCATTCAATATAAGCTTGATTTTAATACGGAGGGGTTCTTTATGATGAAAAGCATTTCGGCGGCATTTTGGAAAACGGCTCCGATCGGTATACTCGCAATAAGCTTGGCAGCCTGCGGCAATGCAAGCAAGGAGACAACCGCCCCGGCCGCTGCGGCGTCGAAGTATCCTGAAAAAGCGCTTACCCTTGTTGCTCCATCGGGTGCCGGAGGCGGTTGGGATATGACTGCGCGCACCATCGCCAAAGTATTGACCGAAACCAAATCGGTCGAGAAAGCGATTACCGTAGAAAACAAACCCGGCGGGGGCGGCGCCGTCTTCATGGCGGAATACGCCACCAAAGACGTGAAAGACAATTACAAGCTATTCGTAAGCTCGCCGCCCATTCTGATCAATAATTTGAAGAAAGAAGGAAACACGCCGTACGGCTATAAGGACACGACGCCGCTCGCTCAATTGACGAAAGACTACGGGGCCATTGCGGTAGCGGCAAACTCCAAATATTCGGACTTGAAATTGCTGCTGAACGATATGAAGGCCGATCCTTCGAAATTGACCGTTGCCGGAGGTTCGGCTCCCGGTTCGATGGATCACTTGGTATCGATTCTCCCGGCCTTTAAGTTCGGCATCGATCCGAAAAAAATCAAGTATTTGTCCTATGACGGCGGCGGCGAAGCGGTAACGGCACTGCTTGGCGGCAATGCGGATGTGCTGGGTACGGACGCTTCCTCGCTCGAGCAGTACGTGAAAGCGGGCAAAATCAAGGTGCTTGCAGTCGCTTCCCCGCAGCGTCTCGGCGGTACTTTGAAAGACGTGCCGACTATGAAGGAGCAGGGCGTCGATACGGAGTTTCTGATTTGGCGCGGCATCTTCGGACCTAAAGAGATGAGCGCGGATGCCAAGAAGTTTTGGGACGATACTTTGAAGAAAATGGTCGAGACGGAGCAGTGGAAAAAAGAAGTGTCGGCCAACAACTGGCAAACCGACTACAAGAACTCGAACGACTTCAAAGCCTATTTGGCGCAGCAAGAAACGCAGGTCAAAGATATATTGACAGCTATGGGCATGCAAAAATAAGGAGTCGAGAAGAATGAACAAAACATTCGATCGCTATGCCGGAATTGTGTTTTTTGCAATTGGGACCGCGTTCGTCATCGGCAGCAGAACTATTTCGACCAGCGCGTACGGCAGCAATGTCGGAGCCAATATTTTTCCCATGATATTAGGCTCCTTCCTGGCTCTCATGAGCTTGCGGCTAGTCTATGAATCATTTCGCAGACAGCAGGCGGAAAGAAAGAAAGTAAAGCTGGACTACGCGAGGTTCGGCATCATTTTTGCCGCGGCTGTTTTATACGCTTATTTTCTCGAGGACGTCGGCTTCGTCATTTCTACTTTTTTGTTTTTGCTTATCGGCTTTCAAACGATGCAGAGGGGGAAGATTTGGATTTCGCTGCTGATTGCCGCAGCCTTTTCCTTCGGTGTTTATTATCTTTATGTCGACGTGCTGGATGGTTCCCTTCCCGGTTTCCCGGCTTGGCTCGGCATATCCTGAATCGTTTCGGAAAGAATCGCATGGCGTAAGCAAATGCTGGGAGGTTTACAACGTGAGCACGATTGAATATTTGCTTCATGGTTTAGGCACCGCCATGCAATGGCATAATCTCGTATTCGTTTTTTTGGGCGTATTAATCGGAACGGTTGTAGGCGTTTTGCCTGGAATCGGACCTATGAGCGGCGTAGCGCTGCTGATTCCGATAACGGCGACGATGACTAACGGGCTAAGCCCGGAGGAAGCGGCCACGAGCTCCATCATATTGCTTGCAGGCGTTTATTACGGCGCGATGTATGGCGGCTCCACGACGTCCATTCTGCTTAATACGCCCGGCGAATCGTCATCCGTTGTCACGACATTGGACGGCTACCAGATGGCCAAGCAAGGCAGAGCCGGTGCCGCTCTGGCGATCTCGGCGATCGGGTCCTTCTCGGCAGGCATCGTATCGTTGATCGGTCTCATTTTCTTGGCCCGCCCTTTATCGGCGATCGCAATCAAATTCGGTCCGGCTGAATATTTCTCGCTAATGGTGCTCGGCTTACTTGCAATCAGCGGTCTGGCCGGCAAATCGATGGTGAAAGCGTTGATCATGACTGCGTTCGGCTTGCTGCTGGCAACGATCGGCATCGACAGCGTCTCCGGCGTAGCGCGGTTTACGTTTAATATTCCGGAGCTGTTTCAGGGCTTGGAATTTTTAACCGTCGCCGTAGGTACCTTTGCGGTTGGAGAAGTGTTTAAAACGATTTTGGAAAAAGAAGGGAAGGATGGCGAGCTTGCCAAAATCAATCGGATTCTGCCCACAAAGCAGGATTTGAAGGATAGTGCCGCTCCGATCGCACGCGGGTCCGTTCTCGGATTTTTCATCGGTCTTCTGCCTGGCGCAGGAGCGATCCTTGCCTCTTTCTTCGCTTATATCGTCGAGAAAAAAATAAGCAAGCATCCGGAAAAGTTCGGCAAAGGGGCCATCGAAGGCGTCGCTTCTCCCGAATCGGCGAACAATGCCGCCTCGGGCGGCGCGATGATCCCGCTGCTTAGCTTGGGTATTCCTTCTTCCGGCACAACGGCGATTTTGATGGGCGCCTTCATTATGTACAATGTACAGCCGGGGCCGCTTCTGTTTCAAGACCACCCTCAGCTTGCCTGGGGCGTAATTGCCAGTATGTTTGTCGGGAATTTGATGCTGCTCATCCTTAACATGCCGCTCGTGAAAGTGTTTGCCAAAGTCATAGAAACACCGACCAAATATTTGCTTCCGCTCATTATCGTCTTCTCGGTGTTCGGCGTATATGCGGTGCAGTACTCTACGTTCGACTTGCTCTTGGTCATGGGCTGCGGCCTCGTAGGGTATTTCCTGGCCAAAAACGACTACCCGCTGGCCCCGCTTGTGCTCGGTCTCATTCTCGGTCCGATGATGGAAAACAATATGCGCAGAGCGCTTACGATCTCCAATGGCGATTTTATGGTTTTTTTGCAAAAACCCGTTTCCCTCGTCTTCCTCATTGTCGGTTTCCTATGGGTAACCATTCCTCTGCTTCTCAAAATGAGAGGCAAAAACGTGCTTGTCAATGAGGGAGGATAACGATATTTCCACTTGCGAGCGCAGGCCGGTTACAGCCCGCGCTCTTGCTTTACCTTGCGGCAAACCGGTCCAGCGCATCCTGCTTCATTCGGATGACTTCATCGATGCCCATTTTACGGATCGTCGCGACGAATTTGTCGAAATTGTCAAGCGGCTCTACGCCCATGATGAACTTGTTGACCATTTCCTCGTAATACGGATTCACATCGTTCATGATCGAAGTTTGCTTCGAGCTTTCCGCCGAATTCATCGTGAGGGGCGGCATCAGCTTCGAATGGTCCGCCTTCGTCCAGACGGAGATCGCCTGCTTCTGCTCGGGCATTGAAGCGTATTGCTCGGCAAACCGTTTGTCGTAGACGAACGGTCCGGCGAACGTGCCGTGAGAGTAACGGGTCATGGCGAGACTCATGCTTAATTGATCCGGATTGTTCGTAATCAAGCTCGTGAGCTTGGGATACCCGTTCTCCATCTTGTAGCTGACGTTCTCGATGCCGAAGTTGAACAGCATCTTGCCGGCCTCTCCGTAAGCATAGTCCAGCCATCTGACGATCTTCTCGGGATGCTCCGCCGAAGCGGTAATCGCGGCCCCTCTGCCGTTAAACGGACTTTCCTTATGTCCGATCGACCGTCCGCCCGGATCGAGCGACGGATAAGGAGCTGCGATCAGCTTGAAGGCCGGATCGGTTTTGGCCATGGCTCCCGTGTAGCTGCCGATGCCATAGCCGGTATTCATCGCCATCGAGCCTACGAGGCCTTCGGTCATTTTCGCATCCTTCAGCTTCTGATCGAGCGTCGCGTAATCTTTATCGATCAAGCCTTCCTCGTACCACCGGTTCATCATCATGAGAAACTGCTTGAACCTCGGGTCGATCGGACCGTATTTCACTTTGCCGTTATCTTGGTAAAAAACCGACGTAATGCCATAGGCGCCTACGAAGGCATGCCCGACATTCATCACTTTGGCGTCGAACAGAAGCGGGATTTCGTCCTTGATGCCGTTGCCGTTCGGGTCCATGTCGCGGAAAGCGGTCAACACGCTCTCCCATTCCCTGAGCGTAGTCGGCACTTGCAGGCCGAGCTTGTCGAGCCAATCCTTCCTGAGCGCCGGTCCGTTATAGACGAGCGCATCCGGGGCGTCGGCGAAATAAGGGAACATGTACAGATTGCCTTCATCGGTCGTCGCCAGCTTCCTGAATTCCGGGTTTTCCTTCAGCACCTTCGATAAGTTGGGCGCATGCTTCTCGACCAGCTCATTCAGGCGAATAATCCGCTTTTCTTTGATCGCGTTGTCCGGACCTTTCGGAACGCCGCCCCATAAATATTCGATGACGTCCGGCAGTCTCCCGGAGGCGATCATCAAATTGAACTGATCCTTTTCTTGCCCGAACGCCGGATGCTGGAAGTCGACCTTCGTTCCGGTTCTATTCTCCAGCTCTTTATAAGCCGCTATCTCGCCGAAGCTTTTCATCGTTGCCGTAACGTTCGCGGTCATCGGGACCCAATACGTCAAGGCGGCCGGATAAGCCGACTGTGCGGCGGGAGCGGTGTCCGTACTTTCCTTCCTATCCTTAGTCACATCACTGCAGCCGGCCGCCAGAGCGGAGGCAAGCAGCATAACGGCGAACGGTTTCCGGTTTTTCCGGTTCATGGCGGCACTCCCTCTCCCTATACTCGTCAGATTTACGGCGACGCCGCCGGATCGGACGTTCTCTCCCGTTCGATCAACTCCCGGTATTGCCCCGGCGTAATGCCCTCGATTTTTTTGAAAACCCGCCCGAAGCCGATATGGTTCGCATACCCGACCTTGCGCGAAATGTCCCCGATCGTAAGCCGCGTTGTTGCGAGCATCGTTTTCGCTTGGGCGATCCGGTATTCCGCGATGTAGTCGGAAATGTTGCCCCCGCCGTACTTTTTGAAAAAAGCGGAGCAGTATTGCGGCGTAATGCCGAGGTGGTCGGCGATCAAGGTGAGACTCAGGTTTCCGTTCCCGTACTGCTCCCCGATAAATTTCACGATGCCGGCATACAGCCGTTCGCCCTGGTCGGTCCGCGCTTCCTTGGCGGAGGAGCATATTTCGCGAAGCGTCCGCTTCAGCCGCTCAACCATGTGTTCCGCCGTGGAGCAATCGGCGAAATAAGCGATCGGATCGTGGAAGCCGTCAGGCGGCGTTTGCTCCGAATCCGACGAATGAACCGCCCTGAGCAGCGAGCCGAGTATGTCGAAAAACAGGAAACGGCTCATTTCCGGAGAAAGCTGCCCGTCCGTCAAATTGTCTTCGGCGATCTGTTCGAGCAGGACGGCCGCCTTCTCGTATTCGCCGGTCTTGGCGTAATTGATCAGCTGCACTTCAAGCTCCGGCGGATACCGGTAAATCGTCCGTTTGGCCTCCGCCGGATCTTCGGGGTACATAATCGCATTCCCCCGCAGCAGGCGGCGGTCCAGCGCCAGCAGGGCGTCGGAATAACATCTCCAGATGTTCTCCGGACTGTCCCGGGTCGGGCTGACCGCAATCGCGACGCTCAGGCGGAACCGTTCCTCCACCGCCCGCTTCAGCTCGACGATCCAGGCGTCTTCGCTTCCGTCTTCGGCATCGCATTCCAATACGGCGATCCGGCTCCGCTCCAGCTCCACGACGAAGCCGTTTCCCTGCAGCAGCTCGCCGCTTAGATTGGCGACGATAAACCGGAGAAGCGCCCATTCGCGTTCCGTCTCGGTTTTCATAAATTTGCTGCCGTCCTCGATATCGATAAGCACGACCCTGTACGTCCGGCAGTTGAGTTTCACCTGCATAAACTCCAATGATTCCCGGTCAAGCGCCGAGACATCGACGAACCCTTTAAGTAACCGGGACAAAAAATTGGCCCGGATGATCGGCGCCTGCATCTCGATCGTTTGTTTTAGCGCATGCTCCTCGTCGAACGAGCGGATCAGGGCGCTGCGGATATAATCGTATTCGTTCATCGTGTCCGCGCCGGTTCCGCTCTTGCGTCTCGTTATGACATGGATCATGTCCCGCACCGGCTTGTAGTTGCGGTATGCCAATATGCAAGACACCGCGAGTCCGGCCGCCGCGCCGAGGCAGAAAAGCTGCAGAAACAACGTTTTGACCTGCCGGATCGGGCTCATGACGATATCCTTCGGCACGACCGATACGTATTTCCACCTGTTCCCGCCCGTCGTGAACGATACCATCATGCTGGTCCCCCCGTGCTCAACCGTAAACGAATCATGAGCCGATGACAGTCTGGCCCGGATATTCCCGGCCAGCTCCCCGCGCTCCGGCGTAGCGGCGATCACTTTCCCGTCCTGGTCCAGCACGTAGTTCAAGCTGTTGCCGCCCCACTCGACGCGCTTCAGCAGCTCGGTTACTTTTTGCTCATCGACCAATATGACGATGGACCCTTTCGGATTTGCCGTCTCATCGAGCGGAAGCGACTGCACATAGGCAAGCATCGACTTCTTCGAACCGTTATCCGTCACTTCGACCGCCGGTACGAACGTTTTATAGTTGCGTTCGGTCAGCAGCTTCCGCATATCGCCCGACTGGCCGAACTGCTGGATGCGTTTGAAATACAAATCATGCCCCGTCTGCGCCGTGGGTGTAAGGATCATATCGCGGTCGCGGAACGATATGAAAGCGGAATCGAAGAAATCGCTTACATTGAGCAGGGCGCTCATGCTCTTCATTAAACTGATCGACCGCATCTGGACGATGCCATGGTCGCTATCCGCATTATGCAGCAGCCATTGCACGTCCGTATTCATGGCGAGCTGCAGCATCATCCGGTCCAATTCCCTGAGCCGGCTGTCCACGGTTTGCTGAACCTGCTCGAGCATCCCGAAGTTGGCCTGATTGACATTGCGGGTCAAGGCGTTCTCCATGATCCGGTATCCGATTCCGCCGGCGGTGAGCGGAATGATGAGCAGCAGGCAGTATGAGATCAGAATGGTAAGAAATACGCTTCTTCGACGCAGCATGTGCGGGAGCCCTCCGGAAACGTTGTATGCCTCTTTAACACTATAACTATAACAGGTCGGCGGGGCGGCTAGGAAGCTTCGGGTTAAAATCGGATACAGCATCTTAAAACCGGTTGCTGCCGGATTGGAAAATCGTATACAGGAATTGGGAACATACGCTTTATGGGAACGCTACCGCTTTCTATGATGAAATGGAGCAGGACTATATTCGATAGAAGAAAGGGTGGTGAACGGCATTGAAATGGAGCACGATCAAGCCGATTTCACTCGTCGTGGCGGGCTGCATCCTCGCAGCCGGATTCGCCGGACTGACCGCGTACGCCGACAAGGAGAAGGAGAAGGACAAGGACAAAGGAAAGACTGTGACAGCCTATACCTACGGAACGTCCGCGTATAGGGACGTGACGCAATACGGGGCATCGCCGACCCACACGCCGGCCGAGAACAAGCAGGCTCTGCAGGATGCGATTGCCGCCGTCGATTCGCAAGGCGGCGGGGTTATCATCGTACCGTACGACATCGAGTACGGCTACAAACGGAACACGGTCTCTACCCACCCCGATTTTTCCGCCACCGATACGGACATCCTGGTCATCGACTATTCGAAAGGATCGACGTATGCCGGCTCTTCCAATCCTCTGTCCCGCGACGGAATGCAAGTCCGGTACTTCTCCAGCACGAGCGGCAACGAGCCGGACGGCCAGCATGACGGCAACACGACCTGGTTTATGGGCAACCATCACCCGGCGCTTATGCTTATGCACAACAACGCGGCCGCGAACAACCGGCAGGCTACCGTCTTCTTCGGCAATCGCGGCAAAGTCAACTGGGGGATCGGACAAGGCAATAATGCGATCACGGGCGGGACCGACGATCAGTTAAGCAACTTCAAGATCGTAGGAAATAACATCAACGGCGGCACGGGCCTGACCAACATGATGACGATTTTGAAAACAAACGGCTATTTCGGCTTCAACAACAGCGCGCCGACCAAAGAATTCACGTTCGCGGGCCGGCAGGCCGACACCGAATTTTTGATCCAGCAGACGAAAGCCGGCGGCGACGTATACTTGATTCTGAAGACGAAGACGAAGGAACGGAAGTTCAAGCTGGAGGATGACAACGGCGACCTTGTCATCACGAAGGCGAACTCGGCGGGCGAAGCGGTGCGCTTGTCCGCAAACGGTACCGGCTCCTTCGCAAGCGGGGTAAGCGGCGGCGCTTTCGATTCGGCCAGCAGACCCGATCCTGCGGCGCTTCCCATCGGCACGATGATATTCGACACGACGCTGGGCAAGCCGCTGTGGTCGCATAACAATCAATGGAAAGACGCGAACGGCGCTGTCCAATAATCGGGAGGCATAACCGCAATGATCGATACGGCACTACAGACCGATTCCCATTTGGTCGAGGTCAAAATGAAACCGGGCCGGAATTACTCGGCGTGCCGGGTCCAATACAGCAAGGACGGAACGGCGTGGATGCCGGCGTCCGTATACGCCGATCTGGATCCGGAGTCGGTACTGACCGGGAACACGTTTCTATGGAACGAAGGGCAGACGCTCGGCACGGTTCGTCTTACCGGTATTGCCGAGCCGAGTCTTTATTGGAATCCGTACATCCAGTTGGGCGAATTTGAAGGCTTCGTGAAGCTCAAAGTATCTTTCATTACGACGGAGAACAGCTACGAAGACGAATGCGAGGTGTACGTCGGCAGGAAGGAGGTCGTATTTCTCGCCGACTGGCGTAATGCCGTGGAGCACCGCCCCGACGGCACAGCCGTTCCTGCGGAGCGAAGATGGGACGTTGTCTCGGCCATGTCCGGTTCGGCGATATGCCGGAAGAAAAAGGACGGCGAGCTCCCTTTGCCGCTGCAAATTCCTTTGCCGGTGCAAGGACTGTACGACATTTATTTCGGCATCGCCAAAGGGGGGCTGCGATGTCTGTTGAAAATCGGCGACGAGCCGTTCTCCCGCTTCGAGGGCAACGGGTCCAGATATGCGCCCGGCCCCGAAGGCAAATACAACGTGGAGCTGTACTGGTCGAGACGGCGGTTGAACGGAGCCGACAGTCTGGAAATCGCCGCGACGCACCGGACGGCGGGCGGCCATCACGAGTTCGGCTATCTTTCTTATATTAAGCTCGTTCCATGCCGGGAGCCCGATGCGGTGCCGGTCAACTCGGCAGCTGCCCAATACGGCAGACGGCAAATCAATGATTTGATTTTATACTACGAACCGCTGAGCTATGCGGTCATCAGCGGCATTCATGACGCGGATACGATGAACCGGCATATGCTGGAGGAATTTCTTCGGGTACGGCCGCGAGAGATCGCCTGTCAAACGGCCCGAATCGGCTCCAAAGTGCTTCACCGCAGCGCTTTTCTCGAAAGCTACGACCAGGCGGCGAAGGCCGACGACAACACCGTCAACGACGATTTCGTCATGCTGGCCCAAAATTGCGACATTTTGCACGAGACGTTGCAATACTCGCGCGGCCGCGACGTCCGCATCACTTCCTGCATCGGGATGAACCGGCCGTATTTATGGAATCCGACGTTCTCGGAGAAGTTTACGAGAGAACATCCCGAGATGATCCGGGGCGGCGATTTCGACTACGGCTTCCCGGAGGTTCGGGAATATGCGGTACGTCTGATCGGCGAATTAATCGACAACTACGATCTTGACGGACTCGTACTCGACTATATGCGCCACAGTCTCCACCAAACGCCGGAAACGCTCGTAGAAGTGATCGGGCGCACGAGGCAAATGCTGGACCGAAGGGAGCGTCTCGACGGGAAGAAACGGGAGCTGAAGGTACGCTTTCCGGCCAATCAGTGGAACTACTACAAAGGGTTGGAGACGTGCGTGCTCGAACGCTTCGTGGACGGGTTAATCCCGTCCAATCTGAATACGACCTTTCCGCTGCCTTCGGTCGAGCCCTATATGCGCCTCTGCCGCGGTACGGGCATCAAGGTGTACGGATGCATCGACGGCTGGACCGCCTCCTTGTCGTCCGATCCGCGCATCGGGGCGATGATGATGCATCATACGCCGAGAAATTTGGCCGAGGCGATCGATGCCTATACGGAACGGGGTGTAGACGGCATTTTCGTCTATCAGGCCGACCAGTTTACGGCAAATCCTTATTTGAGCTCCATTTTTTGATCAAAGCAAAACGGCTTCCCGGCGGATACTCCGCAGGGAAGCCGTTTTTTAACGAATATTATTTACTTGAACGTAGCCGTCTGCACCGCCTTGTCCGCCCGCTCCACGCCTTCGCGCAGCGCCGTATTGGCGTCCTTCGCCTTGATCGCGATGTCGATGAAGGCATTCAGCGCTTCCTTGGCGTACGTGCCCGTAAATGCGTTCCATTTGCTCGATTCGGCATGAACGGCCGGCAGCAGCGCCTTTACGTTTTTGCCTTGATAGCCCGGGTTCGATTTGCCGAAAACGTCCAAATATTTGTTGTCCTTCAGCGCCGGGATGAACGTGCCCTCCTCCGCCTTCGCCTTCTGGTATTCGTCCGATACGAGGTAGTTGATCACCTTCAGCGCATCTTCCTTATGCTTGCTCGTCTGCGAAATGTACATCGTAAACGGGTACGCCTGAGGACCGACGCCGGGCTTATCCTTGAATACGGGAGACTGCATGTAATCGTAGTTTTTCAAGCCTTTAACCGACGGATCGCCGGAAACCGGCATATACATCGCCACGACCTGCTCCTCGTCCCACATCTTTTTCTGCTGGGCTGCTACGACCTGCGTCGCGTCCAAATTGTACAAATCGTAAAAGCGGGAAAAATTGCCGTAGAACGTTTTCCACGCGCCGCTGTCGAATGCCGATTTGCCGGATGCCGGTTCGAACAAGTTCAGGCTCAACTGATTGCGAAGCGCGGCATGGTAGAACGAAATGAACATACCGTAATAGGCTTTGCCCCCGTCGGTGCGAGTCAGCTTCTTGGCCAGCTCATACGTGTCGTCCCAAGTCATTCCGTCCTTCGGGTACGCCACTCCGAACTTGTCGAATATGTCTTTGTTGTACATCATCGCGGTATGGCTCATGGCGAACGGAATGCCGTGCAGCGTGCCGTTCCCGACTTCTTTGACGATCGATACGGCTCCTGGGTTCAGGCGCGACATATCGAAGCCTAACGTTTTGACGAGCGGGGCGATGTCCGCCTCCAGCTTCTGGTTGTACATGCCCGCGCCGACCGTACCGGGTGTACCGACGATCAGGTCGATCTGCTCGCCGGCCGCGATCATCTCGTCCGTTGTCAGCCCGCCCCGCGTCTTATGAAACGGCATGAATTTCAACGTGACGTTCGGAAACTTCTGCATAATTTTGCTGCCGCTGAACGCTTCGGAGAAATTATCCTTCGTCCAGTTGCCCGTCGTATCGAACACGACCAGCGTAACCGGCTTGTCGATTTTGTCCAGACCCGCCGCCGCCGCAGGCTCCGCAGTCCCTTTCTTGTCCTCGTTCGCCGCGCCGCCCGCATTATCCTTCGTCCCTGCCGACGTTCCTCCGCATCCCGCCGTGACCGCGATCGCGGTGCCGAGCATGAGGGCCACCCATCTTTTCTTCATCTTGCTTCCTCCCCTTGATATGCTGAACTGGTAACTCGTCATCAGCATATCAGGTGGGGGGAATCCGCCATATGTCCGGTATTTCAGATGCAGCAACCGCATTTGGGCTTACCGCTAATCCGAAATCAAGATCATGCAACTAATTTTTAGATGACTGTATCGGCAGACGAATCCGGAACGTCGCCCCGGGGTCTGGCCCGCTCTCGACGGCGACCGTCCCGCCATGCAGCTCGACCAGCTCCTTGACGATCGCAAGTCCGAGTCCGGTGCCCTTCTGATTTTTCGCCCGGCCCCGATCGGCTTTGAAAAATCGCTCCCAGATGAATTCCTGGTCCGCTGCGGATATGCCGATTCCGGTGTCGGTCACCTCGAACTCGACGAACGCGCCGTCCTGCCGGGCAACAACACGAACATGCCCTCGCTCCGTAAATTTGATCGCATTGTTCACCACGTTGCTTACGATTTGCTCCAGCCGATCGAGGTCCGCGAACACCGGGGGCAGCCCTTCGGCACAGTCGACGCGGAACTCCAGTCGCTTGGCCAGCGCTATAGCCTCGAATTTCAGCGCCATATTGCGCAAAAACGAACAGACGTCCACCGGATGCCGCGACAGCGCAATTTCATCGTTCTTGAGCTTGTTCAGCATCGTAATATCGTCGAGCAGCCGATTCATGTGCAGCGTCTCCTGCACCATGACGTCGTAATACGATTGACGCCGGTCCTCGTCGATCAGGCCGTCCTGCAGCGCTTCCAAAAATCCTTGCATGGCCGTGAGAGGCGTCCGCAGCTCATGCGAGACGTTGGCCAAAAAATCGTTGCGGATTTGCTCCGCTTTGCTTCGCTCCCGCTCGGTCAGCTCCAGCTTGCCGGCCATCGAATTGATCGTCTGCGCCAAATCTCCGATTTCGTCGGCAGCGTCGATTTCGATCCGCTTCGCGTAGTTGCCCAAGCCGATTTCCGAAGCGGCCCGGTCTATCGCCTGCAAAGGCCGGGAGATCGACCACGATAAATAAGACACCATCGCCGTGGAGATGAGGACGCCGATCAGCGTTCCCCACAAAATCGTCTCGCGGATTTGGCTGACCGTTTCATTGATGCCGTTGACCGGAGCATGCAGCACGATTCCCCCGTATATCCGGTTATCTTTGCCCCAAGGGACCGTAACCGACAGCATCGGCTGCGTCAGCCCTTCGAACGACAGCTCGCTCACCGCCGTTTCGCCTCTCGTCACTTTTTTGGCGATGGACATGGCGACGGACTTGCCGATGAATACTTCGTCCTTCGTCGACGTGGCGATTATTTTGCCGTTGCCGTCAAAAATCCATATTCTCGAATCAAACGTCTGATCGAAAAACACGAGCATGGATTCCACCGTCGAGTCGATCGTTTGCGTCTCCTGGATGGCGAGATTCACTTTTTTCGCCTTGCGCAACAGCTCTTCCTTCTTGCTGTCGTAAATATAGCCTTTGGCAAAAAACGAAATCAGCAGGCCGACAACTCCGAGTCCGAGCAGAACCGTCAACAAATAACTGAACAGCAGCCGGCGGAAAATGCTTTTGTTAATCGTTCTCAGCATCGCCCGGCACCGCCTCGAATTTGTAACCAACCCCCCAGATCGTCTGAATATACGTATAGGTCGAAAGTGCGAGCCTTTCCCTTAGCTTCTTGATATGCACGTCCACCGTGCGGATATCGCCGTAGAAATCGTAGCCCCACACCTGCTCGAGCAGCTGCTCCCGGGAGTATACCGTACCCGGCGATTTGGCAAAATGCGCAAGCAGGTCGAATTCTTTCGGACGAAACACGATTTTCTCGCCGTTCACGAGCACTTCCCGCCGGTCCAGTCGGATGGACAGCTCCCCGAAATCGTACGACGTCCTGCCTTCCTCCTCCGGCACCGGCTTCCGCTGAATCCGGCGGAAAATCGCTTTGATCCGCGACATCAGCTCCCTCGGACTGAACGGCTTGGTTACATAATCGTCGGCTCCCAGCTCCAATCCGAGCACCCGGTCGAATTCTTCGCCCTTGGCGGTTAGCATGATGATCGGTATGTCGCGCTTCTTCAAAATTTCCCGGCATGCGGTAAACCCGTCCATGACCGGCATCATCACATCGAGTATGACGACATCCGGTCCTTCCCGCTCCACAAGCTCCACGGCTTCCGCGCCGTTCTGAGCTTCTATCAAATCGTACTGGTGGCTCTGAAAAAAGATACGCAAAATTTCCCTGACATTTGGATCATCATCGGCTACGAGCACTTTCAAACGGTTCATCGCTTTTGATCACCTCCCTTCCATTGTATATAAAAAGGAGGCAAAATATAAGTTTTATAGATGTTTTCCAGAAAAAAGCTGCGATTTACGCGGAGCTGATCCTATATAAGACTATTTGTATACATACATGGGATGATACAGTAGAATTGTTGGATAAGGAAAATTGATATTTAGTTTGCTTACTAATTCTGCATGAGGATGGATGATAGATGGGAATTGAAACATACGGGGAAATCGCTTTACGATACAAATTACTGTCTGCGGAAGTTTTGCCTAAAGTAATTTTAACTCGCGGGAAATTAAAAGCTATGGAATCTTTAGAGGAACACATCGCTATGTTGAGCCGATTAACGAGAGCTATGGAAATGGAATGGATTGAAATTGAATCTCTGTTTACTGACCTTCAGCATACAAATGAAGAAGCAGTTACGTATGCAATAAAAAAAATTGAAAATGTTATGATTATGGAAAGAGAAAGAGTAATGAATCTGAACCCTATTGAAATCACCCGCCACATTAACGGGGACCCCAATGAGTTTGCAATTCTTATACCTGAAATGGAGCTGGATTTACTTGTGTCTGGGTTAGAGGGCAGGGATTTGGCAATTACAGGAGACCTTTTAACCGAGCGTCGAAAATCACTTAAAGCAATTGATGCTGCAACTCGCGAATTTCTTAGGCACTTGGAGTCAGTTCTCGACACATTTAGATTTGACACGGTTCATTCCGATTTTTTGAAAAGCAATACCCATCATATTAACGAGATCGTGTTGCGGGAACAAAAGGAACTAAGTCGACAAGAAGACTTGTTCCGAAAATCATACATGGGACTGGGTTAAAAGAAAAACAGCGGCTCGAGCCGCTTCTATAAGCGAATCGAACCGCTGCCTATCGGAATTATTTCGTCGAAGTGCCGGAGCTGCCGGTGCTGCCGCCTGTCGTCGAATCGGGCTTGCTGGATGCGTCCGAACCGGAGGTCGATTTGTCGGCGCCGGATGTGCTCGAGCCCGACGAGCTCGAACCCGAACTACTCGAACCCGACGATCCCGTACTCGAGGAACCCGACGAACCCGAGGATCCCGATGAACCGCTGGATCCCGATGTTCCGGAAGAACCCGAAGATCCGGAAGATCCGGTAGAACCGCTGGAGCCGGACCCGGTCGAGCCGGATGTGCCGGATTTGGACGAATCCGACCCGGTGCTGCCCCCGGTCGTACCGCCTGATTTGGTTCCGCCCGTACTTCCGGAAGACGGCGTTTCCACTTTCTTGCTGCCCGAATCGTTTTGCATCGTCGGTTCGGCCCCCCCTGAACACCCCGTCAGCATTGCTGCACCGAAAACACCGGCTAGAAGAGCCAAGGACCACTTTTTCCTCATCATACTTTCTCCTCCCAAGAACTTTGCATAAGCAAAGTTTGTTCGAAAGCATATGCTTTCGGAATACTGGCTTGCCGAACGCCGAAGCGTCTGACAAGGATCAGTATACAAGGGAAAGATGAGTAAACTTTGATCGGACGAAGACGATTTTATTAGCAAAATGTTAAAAAATTATGATCGGCGTCGAGAAGCGCCGTTACCGCTTCCTGCGCGAAAGCTTCAGCAGCTCGTACAGCGCCGCTGCAAATTCGCCGCGGGTTACCGTATGCGGGCTTCCATCCCGGAGCCGGCCGCGGCTATACTCGACCCCAAGCGAGCGGCAGGCCGCGTCCAGCCAACGAGCGGCCATCGTGCGGGACAATTCGGGCTTCTCCGCCCAATACTGCCGGTACGGCTGCTCTTCCGCCAGCTTTCGCGGCCCGATATCCACCCCCGCAGGGGCGATCCGATCCGTCGCCGGCAGCGCCGGCAATCTGGCCCCGCCCGGCAGCGCCCTCGCCCTATTCAACCACATCGAAGCGTCGGCGACGGTGCAGGCTGCGTCCGGCTTCGCTTCATACCCGGTAAAGAACGACTTCGTCCCGAAATATTGCATGGCCTGGTGCGCCTCATGATCGGCCTTCACATCGCGGAAATACGTAATGATCTGACGCGCCTCGATCAAATCGTCCTGGAGACGGTCGATGCACAGCTGCTGGACCGGCGCCGCGGACGTTATTGAAAGGTCCGCCGCAACTCCCGCCGCAAAGCCGAGCTGCATCCAGAACGGCTCCATGCGGATCGTACCGAAGCCCATATGAGTAGACGATACGGCCACCGGAACGAGCAGATTTCGCACCGTTTCCGGCACCATCACGCCAAACGGAATTTGATACACCTCCGTCAGCGAGCCGAAGCCGAGAAAGCCTTCCAGCGACCGGTTTTGACCGATGGGCTCCCGTTTGCGGGTCGCATGCGAGTCGATCGCGTAATCTCCGGTGGCGATGCTGTCATGATGAACGGGCGAACGTCCCATGCCGGGGGCCAGCCGGGCGTCATTTTCCGTAAATACGTACCGCCCGACGATTCGGCGCGCTTCCCGCACATACAGCTGCGGGGGGAAATGGTCCGTCTCCGGGAATTCGTCCGCCGCGTAGCCCCACCGGCTTGCCTCCGACCGAATCGTGTCCGGCAGCGCCTCGTCCTCCTGCAAAAACCAGAGCAGCCCCTGAATATATTCCTTGTGGCGCCGAGCGATCCGCTCCCGTACGTCACGTTTGCCCTCCGGGTATTCGAGATTTTCGCCGGGCAGGTCGGTCGAGCACGAGCAATTGTGATGGTTGTTCGTATCGGTTTTGCCGTTCGGGATACTCGACAGCTTGACGATCTCGCCGAAGGAGGACAGCCGGCCTGCCGCAATGTCGTCCAACAGGCTCGTATAATCGCCGCGATTGTAGTTCTCGGGCCTCGCGAACGGCACGCGGTTGTCCGGATTATTCGTCATGCACAGCCGGAAATTGTAGGCCTGCAGCAAATCGTCGCCTTCTCCGGTGCTTCCCGGCAGCACCTCCTTGGTACGATACTCGCAGTACAGCTTCCCGGCAAGCTCCTCGTTCCATTCGTCCCGGGATTCGCGTCCGAGCCGGTAAGGGACGCCGGCCATGGCGGCCAAATCCCCTTCATACGTGGCATCGATAAACTGATGCGCGCCGTAGACCGTTTTCGCCCCGGATTGTATGTCCTCCACCTCGAGGCTAACGATTCGTTCTTCCTCCATTCGCACAGAGACGATCTCCCGAAGGCAGGCGACCTCGATACCAGGCTCGTGGCCGAGCAGCTTGTGCATCACCTTTCTTGCCACGGAAGGCTCGAATCGCAAGCCCCTGTTGCATTCCTTCGCCTGCCGCGAGTTCTCCCCGTAAGCGGACACGTAATGCTCGTAAACATGGGCGAGAAACTCCCCGAAAATCGACCCGGACGTATCGACGGAGCGAATATCCGTCTCTCCGAGACCGCTTGTCATCAAGCCGCCGATAAAAGCGGACGGCTCCATAAGAAGTACGCGCTTCCCGCGCCTCGCCGCCGCAATAGCCGCTCCGATACCGGCGGGCGTCCCGCCGTATACGATCAAATCCGTCTGCTTCTTCATAGCTGATACACCTTCCTGATCCAGTATGGTTTATCTCTTCTCTTCCGAATGAGTGAATCCTACCGGTTAACCGTTTACCTCCCCAGGCTCAACCCTGATCGGCCTTCATTTCGTCTGCGTTTTCGCCTTCTCGGTTTGGATCGCTTTATTGATTTCCTCGTCGAAGTCGCGCAAGATCGTGTTCGAATCGGCCTCGCTCGTGAACAACTTGGTGAAATTGACGGCTACGTTCGTCAAATGCTCGGCCCGCGGAGGAATCGCCGGCGCATCCGGGTAGTAGTAAAGCGCTTTAACGTTTTTGCCCTTCCATTGCGGCAAGTCTTGGCCGAATGCTATGCGCACGTCCGGATCGGCAAGGGGCGTACCGACCGCCTGCTTGGTCAGCTTCGCTTGGAATTCCGCGGATACGAGATAGGCCATCACCTTGAACGCTTCCTCCTTATGCTGCGACGTTGCGGAGAGGAACAAGGAGAGCGAGGCCGGCTTGAACCCGGTCTTCGGCTTTTGCGGCAATTCGGGCACCGAGACGAGGTCCCAGTCGAGCTCCGCACCCGCTTGGCTGATCGCACCCGAATCGAGAATCATCGCGACGGTGCCTTTGACGGAATCCGCAACAGGAACGAATTTATTGTTCGGAATTTCGCCGAACCTGCGCAAGTTGTTAAACAACAGCTTCCATTCGTCCGTGTTCATCGCCGCCTTGTCTTCCTTGGCATCGAGCGGGTTCAGCGAGAGCTGGTTGTTGAGCAGGATGTTGTTGGGTACCGCCGTAAACCCGTTATAGGACGCGCCGGCGTCCACTCGCGTCATTTTTTTCGCCAGCTCGTACGTTTCGTCCCAGCTCATGCCGTCCCTCGGATAAGCCGCACCGAACCGGTCGAACAAGTTTTTGTTGTAATAGAGCGCATACCGGTTCATCGTAAACGGAAGACCGTACAGCTTGCGCTCGCTGTTCGTCGAGTAGGCGTGGGCAAGCACATTCGGCTCGAATATGTCCGTCTTGAAGCCATGAAGCTTGATCGCCTCCTGCAAGTCGACATGCAAGCCGAACTGTTTGATCGAGCTCACCGTGAAGGCGGTCGATTCGTAAATGATGTCTACCGGGGTTTGCCCGGTAACCCAGTCCGCGTATTCCTTCCCTTTCTCTCTTTTGAACAAATTTAGCGTAATATGAGGATATTTCTGCTTAACGGCCTCGACGATGCCCGCTTTCTCGAAATCCAGCGCCGCTGGCTGCGCAATGTACAATGTCAGTGTAACCGGCTTGGCCGGCTTTGCTTCCGCTGTCTCCTTCTGTACTCCCGAGCCTTCGTCCCCCCCTTTTCCGCAACCGCTTACAATTGCAATTATTGCCACAAGCCATGCAGCGGTTTTTCCCCATCTTGCCGTCATACCAAGCCCCTCCTCTTAGCATGTATGATGCGAGGACATGGTGAATTTCATCTGTTACTCATTATAAGCGTCCTCCGGAACGCTTCCAGTTTCATTTTAGTTAAACGAAAAAAGCTTTTGTATCGCGGTTTTTAACCAGGGTGAACGCTTTCCCGGGAAAGGAATCAATGGTACGATGACGGTATACGATTTTTCCATCCCGAGGTGCTTCCATGCCCGTCATTAAATCGATTACGCTTCGCACGATAGCAAACGAGCTCGGACTGACCGTCCAAACCGTCTCCAAAGCTTTGAAGGGCCGGCCGGGGATGTCGGAGCAGACCCGCCAGCTGGTCGTCCAGACGGCGGAGAAGCTGGGCTATTTCACGAAGGAGCAAATTCGCAGCTTGAAGGCGGAGCATATTATTCCATATCCGCTCGAGCGGAAAAGGTTCCTGCTTATCCAGACCGCGCATTCCGCGAGCTATTATAAGCTATTGCTCGCAGGGCTGCATGAGCGCTTCGCTTCCTTCGGCCACCATATCGAGGTAGTCATGCTGCCCGATCCGGTCAAGGAAAAAGCGATGGACGAATGGATCGAGCAGCGCGGCCTCGCCTATGCCGACGGCTTGTTCATCGCCCCGAGCATTACTCCGAGAGAGTGGGAGCCGAAGCTGCTGAACTTGCCGCTGCCGAAAATATTGCTGAGCTTTCCCCCGCTTGGAACGAAAGTGGACAGCGTGATATGGGACATATACGAAGCAACGTATCAAGCGGTCGCTTATTTGCGCTCGCTCGGCCACACCAATATCATGTATGTGGGAGACACGCGCGGGCAGCGGGGATATATTTTGCGCTGGCAGGCTTTTCTTCACGCCATGAACGAATTCGGCGCCCCTGTCGATCAGGCCGCCCATTCGCTCGTACGAACGGCCCGACCCGGGTGGCTGAATGATTTATCGGAGAAGCTTGTCCGATATACCCCGACAGCGATTATATGCGGAATCGACGGGGAGGTTCCGAGCGTATACGAGCTGTGCCTGCAGCTCGGGCTGCGCGTCCCGGAAGACATTTCCATGATCGGCTTGCTGAATGAACAACCCGAATCGCTGCCGCCTTTCACGATGCCGCTTCTCGCGATCCGCGAAACCGGCTATAGAGCCGCCGACCGGATGCTGTGGCGTATCGCCAACCCGGCTCTTCCGTATGAGCATATCCGCATTCAGAGTGAGCTGCGGATCGGCGGCACCACCGCTGCACCTCAATCACTTCAATTTGGTATTGACTGAACGTGAACGGCATTAGTATAATAAAGTCGATATTTTACAGAACTACGTTCTATAATAAAGAACCTATTATCACCCCAGTCATTCAGATGCTTCATAACAGCAACACTGCCTCGATCGCATCTACACTTCCTTCAGCCATGTATTGACATCGCTCGTTCCGCCGAGACAATTGATATAAGGAGGAAATGATTCATGGATCAAAATGATAGCGGTTACATTTCGAAGGAAATTGAGGATGGCAACGCTGCAAAATCGCTCAGCAGAAGGGAAATGTTGGCTTCTATCGGAATTGCGGGCACTGCTCTTTTTGCTGGAGGAGCATTCCTGGCAAGTCCGTTTAGCGAAGCTGCCGTAGCAGATGGCGTTTATGGCAATAAGAAGGAAAACCCGGATATGCCGTCAAAGCTTTTTGCAGAACATTGCCGCTATGCAACTATAAGCGAACTGCGCAATGGAACGAATCCGAGCGAGACAACCGTCTATTTCGTATCGGATCCGGGACAGGAAGGATTTTTTGTATACGACTCTGCGGATACGACTACGTCTGATAATACCGGTACCGTAATCGTGTCCGCAAGCGGTGCCAGATTCAAACGAATCGTGCAAGGAGAGTTGAATGCGAAATGGTTTGGCGCCGCCGGCGACTCGGCGACGGACGATACCGCCGCCATTCAGAGCGCGCTTGACACGGGACAACCTGTTCTTCTGCCGGCCGGAACGTACAAGGTGACGGATACGCTGCGCCTGAAGGAGAACGGCCAAATGATCCGCGGAGCAGGCCGCTTTCGTACGGTCATCCAAAACACGGCCAATGCAAAACCGCTGCTGCACTTCGGCGATCTTACCGACAGCGCGGCAACCGGCTATGCGTTATCGTGCACGGCTCGGGATTTCTCATTGGAGGGCAACCCTTCGACAGTGGAAGGCTTAGCTTTGCTCGGCATTTTAGACGATGTAGCGACTTGGGGAAGCGCTTCGCGAGCGTGTCTGCTCGAAGGCATTCGCATAACGGGAATAGGCTCCGGACCCGCTCTTCGCGTATCCGCGTGGACGCCAACCGTAATAGGCTGCGAATTTTGGAACAGCAAGCAAGGCATCAAAATCGGCAATCATGTATATGCCGGACGATTTATCGGCAATTATATCAGCGGTCATGAGGCCGAAGGCATTACGTGCAGCGTGCAGGCGGCAAACTCGGCGGCTCTCCTATTCTCGGGCAACGTCATCCAGTGGTGCGGCAGTCCGTCCGGGATGATCGTATTGTCCGGCGGCAGCGCATGGACATTTCTAAACACTTATATCGAAAAACCGAACGTCGGCTGCGGCGCGGTATGGGCGTTGTCCAACCAATGCACGACCGTCACGATCGACGGCGTTCATTACGGCACCGCCAAAGGAGAAATCGCCATCGATGTCGTCTCTACCAATATTAAATTGTGCTCCGTCCGAAATGTACAAGTATTCGGAAATGTGCGCAGCGCCGTCAAAATTACGGGTATCCTGCCGCTAACTTCAATCGACGGTGTGCGCCAGCCATCCGGCACTGCCAGCGTCGCGCTGATCGACGATCAGTCGGACCGCAAGCAGACTTTCATAAACAACTCTCCGCTCAACATCGAAATGGGAGCGGCCAAAATCAAGTGTGTCCCCTCTTACAATGCGATTACGGCAGTCGATACGGCAACCGGCCAAACCCATTGGTTCCTGAAAAACGGACGCGAATATTTCGGGGCCGATACGAATGCGCCCAGCCTCGGAGCGGACGGACAATCTCTTGCCGTGTATAAGGGAGCCCGTATGGGCCCGCTGAAAGTTGACAGCCTAATGCTCGGCACGGACAACAAAGGAATATTTCACGGTTCCGGCAGTCCGGAAGGAGTCGTAACGGCGCCGGTAGGGTCGCTGTTCCTGCGTGCCGACGGAAGCCCCGGCTCTACGCTTTATGTGAAGGAAAGCGGTGTCGGCAATACGGGCTGGGCGGCCAAGTAGCCGCTGCCTAACTTTCTTTATCAATCGGCTGTTTTAGGCCATCCTCGTAAAAATCGAGCATCAATTTGCCGTTCGTGCTCTTTACGGCATAGAACACATCTGCGATGCTCTTCTCCCTCTTCTCCAATTCCGCCTCGAGCCAACGTCTCGAAACGCCGTTATTGCTCAAGTTGTTCTCGATCAGCTGCCCGTCCATGATCAATTCGACCGGAAAGCCGACCGCCCCTTGCCCTTTTATGTGCAAGTCCTTTTGGGTTACGTTCCGGTAAGGCGGCTTCTTCAACACGGATAACTTACCGTTATTTTCCAAAACCGCGTATTCGACTTCCTCCAAATCGAAAATGTCTTTCTCGCGCAGCGACTGGATAAGCGTGTCCAACGAATATTTTTCATGCTTCATATTTTGTTCGAGAATTTTGCCGTTTTCGATCAATATGGCGGGCGATCCCGTAATCCACTTCCTCGCCTTCCTGCTCCGGATCGATAGAACCGCTATCGCGAACGAAGTGACCGTGAACACGACAAGCGACAACAGCAAATACGGCGATTCGATTTTCGGATTGAACGCCAGGTTGGCCGCGATGGCGCCTAGTGTAATCCCCGTTACGAAATCGTGGAACGTCATGTTGGACAAAACTTGTTTGCCCAATATTCTGGCGATGACGAGAAGCGCAAAGAACGCGGCAATCGTACGGAACAAAATAGTTATGTATTCATGCACCAATAAACTCTCCTATATGCCAGATTCAGGCAGTCAGTCGTTAGTTAGTATGTCTTGGGACGATCGTTTTCAATCGAAAGTTTTTTGTGCAAAAGCGAAGGGAGAGGTGCTATATGCCCCCTCCCTCTTCCATCATCAGTCCCCGACCGGGTCCTTTCCCTTCGTCCGGCTCATCATCAGCAAATAATTGTACTTGCTCGCGTGCTTCACTTCATCCAAAATGATGCCCTGGACAGTATCCTTATAAATGCCCGGCGGCAAGCCGAACCAGATGTTCCGGTATTTCTCTACCGCGGCCAGCTCGCCCATAAGCGCTTGCTGCAAGCCTTCCGTATACGACTGCACCTTCGTATACTGCTCGCTGCTAACTCCGGTAATTTCCTGTCCGGTCAAAGCTCTATACATCTCCCGGAACATCTTGTTGTGCCCGCGTTCGTCGTTGCGGATCGATTCGATGATGCTTACCTGTTCTTGCGAAGGGGCCAATTTGATCAGCTCGTCGTAAAACAATTCGTCGTTGCGCTCGCCTTGCACCGCTTCCTTGATCATTTCCAGCGCCTGAGGCATACTCGTTGCCCAAATTGGCATAAACCCGGCTCGCACCCAATAAGGTCTTACCCAGTACATTTACAAACTCCCCCAGTCGAAACCGTATCGTTTACCATATTCGCGAATGCCCATATCGGTTCGGGGAAAAAATGACGGCTTCGACATCCAAAGCAAATAGGCCGAACGCACGTCGTCCGGCCTGCTTCCCTAGGTCCGATTTCCCGGGAAATGTCATTTTTTGTTCGTATGAATGACCAGCTTGTAGCCCAGACCGCGAATCGAGTCGATTTGGACCGTTTCCTGGTTCATTTCCAGCTTTTTCCGAAGCGAGCTGACGTGCACGTCCACCGTGCGCTGTCCGCCGACATAATCGAACCCCCAGACGACGTTCATCAGATCGTCTCTCGATACGACGACGCCGGGACGCTGCACCAAGTACAGCAGCACCTCGAACTCCTTCGGACGAAGCTGGATTTGCTCGCCGTTCAGAACGACCTCGTATTTCTCCGGGTATATTTTCAATTCGGCCGCTTGGATCACTTTGGCCGTCTCCTGCTCATCGGAGACAGGCGCGCTATCGGTCCCGGATCTGCGCATAACCGCGGATACGCGGGCAAGCAATTCGGCGACGCCGAACGGTTTCGTAATGTAATCGTCGGCTCCGGCTTTCAGACCTTGCACGACCTCTTCCTCGGCATTCCGGGCCGTCAAAATAATAACCGGCGTCTTGTCGCCCTTCTGGCGCAGCTTACTCAGCACTTCGAACCCATTCATTCCGGGAAGCATAATATCGAGTATGATCAGATCGAACGAGCCCTGCTGTGCGGCCAGCAGACCTTCTCCTCCGTGATCGACCAGCGTCGTCTGGTATCCTTCCTGGGACAAGTTGTAAGATAGTAGTCGGGCTAGCGTCGGTTCGTCTTCGACAACGAGTATGTGTTTCGGCATTGTCTTCCCCCTGCGCATCATAATTTGTCCGCGCTACCCTAGCATAACACAAGTCCGTAAAGTTTGCTCGATCTCCCGCTTCTCGGCCGGAAGCAAATTCACTCAGCTTTGAATGACCGGCAGCTCCAAAATAAACCGCGAACCGAGCCCGAGCTCGCTTTCTACGCGAATGGTGCCTTTGTGCAGCTCGACCAAATGCTTGACGATCGATAAGCCGAGACCCGTACCGCCCGAGCTGCGGGAGCGGGCTTTGTCGACGCGGTAAAACCGTTCGAAAATGCGCGGCAAATCTTTTTTCGGAATGCCTATGCCCGTATCGGAAATGACAATGCGGATTTTCTCGACCTCGCCCTCGCCCTCCGCCGGGACTTCCTCTACCTCTATCTTGACCTTGCCCCCGTCCGGCGTGTAGTTGATGCCGTTGGAAAGCAGGTTGAACATAATTTGCCGCAGCCGGTCTTCGTCCGCCTCCATGTACAGCTCTTCGTCGACCTTCATCTCCAGCTCGATCTCTTTCTTGTCCGCCGACGACCGCATCATATCAAGCGTCTTGCCTACGAAGCTGCTCAGATGCACGGGCGAGAACTGCAGCGGAATCCGTTTCGATTCGACTTTGGACAGCTCCAGGATGTCGCCGATCAGCCGATTCAACCGCTCGCTCTCGTCATAGATGATTTGCAGAAACGACTTTGCGGTTTCCGCGTCGTTCATCGCACCCGCCAGCAGCGTTTCGGCGAATCCTTTCACCGCCGCGATCGGCGTTTTCAGCTCGTGGGAGACATTGGCGACGAATTCGCTGCGCACCTTCTCGAGCCGTCTGATCGCCGTGATGTCATGGAGCACGATAACCAAGCCGAGCCATTCGTCCTCGACCGCCTTCATCGGCACGAGGTTCACTTCGAGAATGCGTTCTTCCGGGAAATAAAACATGATTTCGTCACGGATATGCTCCCCGCGCTCGATGCATTCCTTGATCATCTGGACGAGCTCGTACGGATGCTTCGCGCTGTCATACTTTTTCCCGATCAAATCTTTGGAGACGAAGCCCAATATGTCCTCGGCGGAACGGTTCAACAGCACGATGCGGCCTTCCTCGTCGACCATGACGACGCCGCTCACCATATTGTCCAGTACGCCTGACAGCTGGCTTTCGTTCTCCAGAATGCGGTGCATTTGCTGCTGCAGGCTGTCCGCCATCGTGTTGATCGCCTGTCCGAGCTCGCCGATTTCATCGCGATTGCGCAAATAAACCCGCGATTTGTAATTCATCTTCGTAATTTGCCGCGCCACCCGCGTTATTTTCTCAATCGGACGCGTCATCTGGTAGGCGACCCGGTAACTGATCAGTCCCGCGATAACGAAGACGACGAGCAGCCCGCCCAGAAGTCCCAGCCACAAATGGCGGACCGTCGTTTCGATGTCTTCCAGCCCCATCGACAAGCGCAAATAGCCTGCGAGGTCCGAACCGTTCCGGACCGCCATCGCCACATACAGCATATTCCCTCCGGTCGAATCGCTGTAGCGCTTGGAGTAGCCGGCTTCGTTCACGGCTGCTTCGCGTATTTCTTCTCTAGTTGAATGGTTGTCCATCTGCTTCGGGTCGAGGTCGGAGTCTCCCAGCACGGTCCCGTCCGCCGCTATAAAGGTGACCCGGGCATTGGCGTACCGCTTCAAATATTGAGCCCGCTCGGTAAAAAACTCACTATTGCCGCGTTCGTACTGCTGCACGCTTTCCGGAAGCGTAGCGAGCGTAATTTGGATTTCGCGCTTCATGCTGTCCTGAAGCGCGTTCAAGTACGACCGCTCCAGCAGGAAAGCGACAAATACGCCGGCGGACAGCACCGAACAGCCGATCAATACGATAAACAGCAGCGCCAGCCGCGTCCGAAACTTGTTCATGGAACAATCCTTCACTCCTTCGTATTCCTTATCGTGCTGTACAGGCCGGTATTCTATAAGTTGACTGTTGTTCATTTTGACGCTTTTCGGGGGCTCCCCCGAAAGTATTCGGAATAAGCTGCGAAGGCCTCCTTCACTTTTGGGGGGCTTTTCGGGGGCTCCCCCGAAAGTATTCGGAATAAGCTGCGAAGGCCTTCTTCACTTTTGGGGGATCAAGTATTTATCGTAGCTTGCACGTCTCGCTTTTTCCAGTAAAGTTTTTGTAAACGGTGCTGGAGCGTAGCCATCGGCTGCTGAATGAGGATACCCATGACGACGGGAACGGCGGCGGCCGGCTCGAAATATTGCAGGGCGATGACGATGCCGAGCGAAATATTGCGCATCCCCGAGCTGTACGTGATCGTAACCGTCACTTCCCGGTTCCGGAAAGGCAAGGCGCCGAACCAGCCCAGCGCGTAACAGAACACGACGAACAGCAGCACGACCGGCACCAGCTTGACCAGCTCCCCCTTCATGGCGAAAACGTGCGGAGCAATGGCAGCCGCGTTGATCAGGATGACGGCAGCGAAAGCCAGCTTTGATATCGGCACCGAATAAGGAGCCGACCATAACTTGGCTCTTCCCCCGCTCCACGCATTGACCGCTACGCCGAGCACCGTCGGAACGAATATGATGACGAGCAAATCCCGCATGACCTTCCACTGGTCGAAATGAATGTCCGCGCCGAACAGCAAATCGACCGCGAACGGTACGACGAACGGGCTGATCAGCGAATCGATGACGATCATCGTCAGGACGAGAGGGACGTTGCCGCCCGACAATCCGACCCAGATCACGGAAGAGACGCCGAGCGGTATGACGGCGAACAGCACGAGCCCCACAATATAAGGGGAGCCCGGACCGAACAGCATCGTTCCCGCCGCATAAGCGGCCAGCGGAGCCACGAAGTGGACCAGCGCCAGCGTCATGACGATCGGCAGCGGCATTCCGAGCGCGCCGCGCATTTGCCGCGGATTGCAGCCGAGCGCCATCACGAACGTGATATAAGCGAACAAGTAAGGGACGAGCGCCGTGGCATCCTCAAGCCATTTGTAAAAGAAAAACCCGAGTATCATCGATACCGGGGTAATGACGAACATTTTCGCCTCGAACCAATCGTTGAAGCGGAGGCCGAACGGTTTAGGTGTGGTCGTTTCCATCGCAGAATTTCATCCCTGTCCGTATAAGCTGACTTGAACACCGGCGGCGTGCTCCAACCTGTAAATTCGCCGAATTTACAGCTATTCTGCAAGTCCTATCGATCGAGACCGTCTGCAAGGACACGCCGACAATGCTTCCATTGTATCAAGGATCGAGCGGAATGAAAACTGCCGATTTCATCCCCCCCTCGGCCTGCCGGGCTACTCGGAATCGCTCCGTTTCAGCAGCGCCATTTGCTCTTCGATGACCCTCAGCAAATACTCGCAGTCGTCGACTTCCGTCCAATTGTTGTCCTTCTTGTGCCAATCCAAGCAAAAACGGACGTGCTCCCTCCACTGCTGCAGCTCGCCGTACGTGCTGGCCCGCACTCGCTCCTTCTCGTAATTGCGATGCAGGACGAATCACCTCCCGATCATTTCCCCCCGAAAAATTACCGATTCTTTTCCTTGATACGATAGGCAATTTCTATGGTAAACGGATGAGCGATCCCGGATTGCTCTTCCTTTTTCATACGATTGCCGTTATGATTATCGAAAAATAATAGCTTTTTCCTATCATTCACCGTCATACTGGAGGCACTCCCATGGAACTGAAACAGCTGGAATATTTTATTGCCGTTTGCCGGGAGCTTCATTTTACCCGCGCCGCCGAGAAGCTGGGCATCGCGCAGCCGTCGCTCAGCCAGCAAATCCGCCTGCTCGAGCACGAGATCGGCACGCCCTTGTTCGACCGCGTAGGCAAAAAAACGGTCATGACCGAAGCGGGTCGGGCGCTGCTGCACCATAGCTACAACGTGTTTCACGAGCTGTCTCAGGCGCGCGCCGTCATCAGCGAGCTGCAAGGCTTGAAGCGCGGGACGCTCAAAATCGGCGCGCTGCTGACCGTCGTGAACTACTTGCTCCCTCCGACCGTCATCGGGTTCCATCGCAGCTATCCGAACGTCGAGCTGTCCATTCTCGGCTTGCGCACCGGGGATATATTCGACGGGCTGCTGCAAAATGAGCTCGATCTCGGCATCGCGCTACTGCCGATGGAACACGACGACCTGGTCTCGATACCGCTGCACGAGGAAAATCTCGCGCTCGCCGCACCCGTCGACCACCCTTTCGCCGACCGGCCGCACGTCTCGCTCGACGTTTTGAAGGAGACGCCGTCCGTGCTGCTGCCCGTCACGTATTCCATGCGCCGGCTTATCGACGAGCATTGCCGCGCGCACGGCTTCGCGCCGCGTCCGGTCATGGAGATGACGACGATGGAATCGATCGTCAATATGGTCGGCAAAGGCGTCGGCGTCACCGTCCTGCCGAAAGCTTATCTCGATTATATCGACAATCCGAACATCCGCACCGTTCCGATTCAAAACCCGTCGATCACGACACAGATCGGGCTCGTGTACCGCAAAAACAAACATTTGTGCGCGGCGAGCCGCGTCTTCATGGAGCAGCTGATCGCGACGATCAAAGCCGGCAGCTTCAAGTAGGAGCGGACGCCCTGCGTCCCGCCAAGACCCGACGCCGGAGCGGCGGCGTTCGGTAATCGCTTACGTCTTCGGGGAGGGCGTATGTTCCGGGCATTCCTTCAGGGAAGCTTCATGGGTCAAATACGTTCGGACCAGCTCGCAATAATGGGGAGCGGCTGCGTCGCCGGCGTTCGGACGGAAATGGACGCAGCCCGAGCAAGGCTCCGCTGCGAACAGGTAGCCGCTTCTGTGCATAGCGGCGACGACAGTGCCGAGTCCCGACTCGAATTGCGCCAGCGTATCGTCCGCGATCGGCCGCAACGTTTCCTCCAGCGTGCGCCCCCACTGTTCGATACTCGATGCCGTCTGTGTGCCTGCGGCGGTCAAGCCGAGCAAAGTGACCCGGCGATCGCCGGCCTTTTGCATTTTAACGATTAATCCTTTGCGGACGAGTCCGTTCGCTGTTTTCACGGCGGTAACGTGCGTCGTCCCCAGCGCATGGGCCAGATTGCCGACCGTCGCTGCATCCCCGCGCGTATGGAAGGCGAACAGCAGCGTCTGGATTTGGACGGGAGACAGTCCGAACGCGTCGCTTTCCGCTTGCGTCATTTTTTTGATCGCTTGCGAGAGCCGGAACAAGGCCATGCCGATTCTGGCGGAGCGATCGTCCTTGCGCGACCGGGAATCGAATATCATGTGAAAACGCACCTGCCATCCGTTTTTTCTCATTGTACATGCAATCCTGAACGGAAAAAAGCGGACGACAGACGACACACTCCCCGAATAAGTCCCCTGGACGTGAAAAAGCTCCCGATGGAGCTTTGGCGGCGATGTTCCGAGACTTCATCAGGGGATGCCGGCGCGGCTCCCTGTGCGGCTGCGATTACCCGTTCTTGACGTCTTCCAGGCTCGCGCCAAAGTTGATATGATAGACGCTGCCGCCGATCACCAAGGCGGGAACCGACTTGACGCCGGCCTTCTCGGCTTCCTCGATCCGGCTGCGGGTGGTGCCGAGATGAACGACTTCGGTTTGGACTTTGGCCGTGTCCAAATAGGACAGCACCGTTTGTTCGGCGTCGACGCATACGGGGCATCCCGCGTGATAAAATACGGCTTTTGACATGGAAACCATCTCCTTCACATTTTATGTAGCATTGCTACATTTCAAGTATAAGAGCCGGGCCCGCCATCGATCAATTGCGATTCTATTATCGTAACGATAGGTGAATCCGATCGTTCGACGCTGCGGGTCGAGTGCGGGGCATTATAATGAACCGAATTTGCTTATTTGTGAACCTCATTGCGTTATTTGACACCACTTCTCGGTATTTGGAGGAACAATGAACCTGAAGTAACTATTACCGAACTTAAGTTCAGTAATAGTTACTTTTGGATCGCTATCTGCAGAATTCGCCCATCTGGCAAGCGATTAGCGCAATTGAGTTCAGTAATAGTGATGTTTGGTTCGTTCCAGCCCATATCCAAATTATGGTGTGAAAAAAGCCCTGGTATCCGGCCGGATACCAGGGCTTATCTTATCCTAGATGAATCGCTTATTTGAATACAGGCTCTTTGAATTCGGCCAGCTTCTCGAGCGAGCTCTTGTCCACGTCGGCGTGAAGGCTGTTGCCGTGCGAATCCATCGTCACGATCGCCGCGAACCCTTCCACCTGCAAATGCCACATCGCTTCGGGAACGCCGAATTCCATGAAGTGGACGCTGTCCACCTTCTTGATGCATTCCGCGTAATATTGCGCGGCGCCGCCGATCGCGTTCAAATAGACGCCTCCGTGCTCCTTCAGCGCGGCGAGCGTTTTCGGACCCATGCCGCCTTTACCGATAACGGCGCGAAGTCCGAACTTTTTCAAAATATCGCCCTGATACGGCTCCTCGCGGATGCTCGTCGTCGGCCCGGCCGCACGCACGTGCCACTCCCCGCTCTCGTCCTTGGACATGACCGGTCCGCAATGGTAGATGACATGCCCGTTCAAATCGATCGGAGCGTCATGGTCCATCAAATATTTATGCAGCGCGTCGCGGCCGGTATGCATCGGACCGTTGATGACGACGACGTCGCCTACACGGAGACCGCGGATTTGCTCCTCCGTAATCGGCGCCTGCAGCACGACTTCGCGGCGGCTGTCATCTTTTTTCTTCTGGGTCGGATCGGCCATGGCTACGTTGCTGCCGCCTTCGTACACCCAGTCCTTGATTTCGCCCGTGGCGGAATCGAGGATGACGCCTTGACGGCGGAACGCCCAGCAGTTATACGCGACCGATACGAAGAAGCTGGCCGGCAGGCGGTCCATCACGCCGACTTTGCAGCCGAGCAGCGTCACTTGTCCGCCGAAGCCCATCGTGCCGATACCGAGCTTGTTCGCGTTCGCAAGCACATATTCCTCGAGCTTCGCAAGCTCCGGATTCGGATTAACGTCATCCGACTGGCGGAACAGCTGATGCTTGGCCAATTCATAGCCCGTCGTACGGTCGCCGCCGATACCTACGCCGATGAAGCCGGCGCTGCAGCCTTGTCCTTGCGCCTGGTATACCGCGTGCATGATGCATTTGCGGATGCCGTCGAGATCGCGGCCCGCTTTGCCTACGCCTTCAAGCTCGGCCGGAAGGCTGTATTGGATGTTTTTGTTCTCGCAGCCGCCGCCCTTCAGGATAAGCCGGACGTCGATGTCGTCCTTCTCCCACTGCTCGAAATGAATGACCGGAACGCCGGGACCGATATTGTCGCCGCTGTTGGCGCCGGTCAGCGAATCGACCGAATTCGGGCGGAGCTTGCTGTCCTTCGTCGCTTGGCGGACCGCTTCCACGATATGCTTCTTCATCTCAATCTGGTTGGCGCCTACGGGACAATGGATGATGAACGTCGGCATGCCGGTATCTTGACAGATCGGCGAGACGTTGCATTCCGCCATCGTAATGTTCTCCGATATGGTCGACAGCGACAGCGCCGCGCGGGTGCCTTCGTCCTCCTGCTCCTGGGCGCGCTGAATGGCCCGGCGGACGTCGGCGGGCAAATTGGTGGACGTTTCTACGATCAGTTTATAAATGCTTTCTCGAAACTGCTGCATACGGGGTTGTTGCTCCTTTCGGACGTAAAAATGCTATAATGAATGCTCTACCTCGATCATACCACTTTAGAATAATTGTTTACAACGATCGGGAAGGATTTCCGGCAACATTCGCGAATGATTAATAGTTTGGTTTGAGGTTGTTGTAAAAGTCTGCAAGGGAGGAAGCGGTTAAGGCAAGAGGTGGGGGAATGTGCTCCACTTCCGTTAAAATCGTGTTGTTTTTTTGGAATTTTCAGCGGTTACAACAAGATTTTAAAGTCAGCCGTTTCACTTTACGCACATCTCCCCCACCTCTTTTGGTATTTCAACTCTCACTTTAGACTTTTTCAACGACTTGTTGGTTTCCATAAATTTTGCACGAGTAAGGAGTATGGCAGCATGGCTAAACAGATATTAAGCTCGATGATCCTGTTCCTGATCGGCATTACGCTTCTGCTGCCCGCGCTGCGCGCCACCGAAGGCAAAGCGCCGTATTCCGATCAAGTGGCCGTCCTGATGTACCATCACGTGCACGATACGGACGAGAGCTCCTCCACCATTTCGTCGAAGCTGTTCGAGGATCAGCTTACTTATCTTCGCGATCGCGGGTACAAGTTCATTTCGCTGGAGCAATTCGAACAATATATGCAGGGCGCGAGCGTTCCCGACAATGCCGTGTTCGTCACGTTCGACGACGGCTACGAAAGCTTCTACACCCACGCTTATCCGATCTTGACGAAGCACGGCATACCGGCAACCAACTTCGTCATTACCGATAAACACGCCAATCCGCAAGAGTACCAGCCGCCGTTCATGTCCGCCGACCAAATCATGACGATGACCTCGGCCCATCCGCGCATGATCAGCGCACAATGCCATACGAACGGTATGCATAACGATCCGGTTACGCCCTACATGACGAATCGAATTATCGTCGACGGCGTCCGGGAGACGGAGGAGCAGTACAGGGAACGGATCGTCGCCGATACGCAGGCGTGTATCCGAACCATGACGCCGCTCGGTCCGGAGAAAGTAAATGCTATGGCTTACCCGTACGGGGTTTTCGACAAATTGTCCGCGGAGCTCGTTCGTGAAGCCGGCATCCAATACGCTTTCACGATCGTCCCGGAGATGGCCAAGCGGAGCGCCAGTCCGCTGCAAATCCCGCGCATTAATGCGGGCAACCCGAACATTACGCCGGAAGTGCTGGTCGAGAAGATCAGGCGGCGCATCCAATTGAACGTCCCTTGAATCCGAATATCCCGCATAGCGAGGTGAGACCGTATATGGAAAGCCATTTTTTCGCTTATTTGTACCGGTTGCGTTATATCGAGCGCTGGAGTCTGATGCGTAACGTGCTGAAGGAAAACGTCGCGGAGCATTCGTTCCACGTCTCGCTGCTTACCCATGCGTTGTGCACGATCGCGAACACCGTATACGGCCGCCAGCTCCCTACGGAGACGATCGTAACCGAAGCGCTGTTCCATGACACGACCGAGGTGTTCACGGGAGACATCCCTACCCCGGTCAAGCATCATAACCCGAACATATTGCGCAACTTCCGCGAGATCGAGCAGATGGCCGCGGAACGGCTCGTCAACATGGTGCCGGACGAGCTCCAGTCGACGTACCGTCCGCTTATTGAAGCGAAGAAGACGAATCCCGAGCACAGCCGTTATATCAAAGCCGCCGATCTGCTGGACGCGTATCTGAAATGCGTCTCGGAGCTGTCGGCCGGCAACCGCGAATTTACGGTCGCGAAGAAACAGATCGAGCAATCGATCGAGAAGCTCGACATGCCGGAAATCCGCTACTTCCTGCAGCACCTGGCTCCGAGTTTCGAGAAGACGCTGGACGAGCTGAACGAGTCGGACAATAGCGGCGTCTAAAAAAAGGAAACCGGACGGTCCTCTACGGACCGTCCGGTTTCCTTGTACCCCATTATTTAGGCCCGAGCATCATAGCCATTAGCAGAGCGTAGCTCACGCCCGAGATCAGGGTGAACGTCCGCAGCTTGCGCAGCGCCGCTCCCCCGGTTTCCCCGGCAATCAGCTTCTTAAACGGTTTGGAAGCCATCCCGGTCATGGCGAACATGACGAGAATGAGCACGACGGCCAGAACCATCCACAGAACCGAATAATCCGCCTTGCTGACCATATACCCCCCTGACAGAAAAGCCAACACCAACACGTACTGCCCGATCCGGTTCCCTCTGCTCAGCGCGATGGCCGTGGAACGGTTAGCCGCTCCTCCCACCAAAAACGGAAGCAAAATGTAGAAAATAAGGGCTAGCGCGGAAAGAACATGAATGACGTACATCGTCTGATACACGACTGTCTTGCCTCCTTCGGTTTACACAGGTGGAATCTCGTTCCATCTGTAGTATACCGAAAAGCAAGTCCCGATACAAACATCCCGCCCTCTTGTCGCGAAAACGTCAAAATGCCCGCATGCCATGCCCTTCATACGTGTACGATCACGTTCTCCTCGTCAACCGAAACCTCGTACCGCTCCACCGTGACGTCGTACTTCTTCGTTCTCGTCTTCGGATCGACAATCATGCATCCCGTCTTTATATCAAACTCCCAGAAATGCCAAGGGCACCTTACGATTTCCCCTTCGCGCTCGTAATGGAAGTCTCCGGGTCTGTCCGAGGTAACGAGCGCCGAAGTAATCCCGTCACAAAGAGCCGCGCCTTGATGAGGGCAAAGATTGCGAATCGCATAGAAGCTTCCGTTCAAATTGTATACGCCGATGCTGCGTCCGTTTACATCGACGATTTTGCTTGATCCCGGGGGAATATCCGACACGGTGCCTACCGGATAGGCCGTCATTGTCCGTCCCCTCCCAAAGCGCCGTCTCTTGCCGGCAATCCGTACAGCTCGGCCGCGTTCTGGTAAAAAATGCGCTCGCGCAGCTCATCGGGCAGCTTCGGAAAAGCTTGCACCGGGGAATCGAAGTCCCAATGCGGGTAATCGCTGGAAAACATCAGACACTCGTCGGCATGGATCGCTTCAAGCATCGGCAAAAACATGTCCTTCTTATGCGGCATTTCGATCGGCTGGGACGTGACGCGCACATGCTCGCGGTAATATTCGCTCGGGCGCTTCTTCACCCACGGCGTATGGTGACGCAGCGCCTTCCAGTCCTCATCCATTCTCCAGATCGCCGGAGCGATCCATAGCGTGCCGGCTTCGATCATAACGACCTTTAGCGTCGGGAACAGCTCGAATACCCCTTCATAGATGAAGCTGGCCAGATGCGTCATCATAATACCCGCGCGGGCCAGCCGATACTCCGCATAGTGCGACACGTAACCGGCTCCGGTCGGCGGCGGGTTGATTCCGATTCCCTCCATGCTTACGTGAATGCCGAAGGGCAAATTGTGCCTGACGCACGCTTCGTAAATAGGATAATAGTGACGGTGCCCGTAAGGCTTCTCAGCTCCGTTCGAGACGATCACCTGAACAAAGCCGGGATGTGAGCCGACACGATCGATTTCCCGTGCCGATTTGACCGGGTCCTGCTTCGGAATCATGATCGATGCCTTGAATCGCGGCTCTTTGTCGAGTATGTGCTCGATCGTGTAATCGTTGCAAGCCGAGCAGATCGCCGCGGCGTAATCCGTATCCGGGGTCGTATTGATCCCGTAATCCATCCCGGTTATAATACCGTGCTCGATATTGTACTTGTCGAGCAGGTCGGCCCGCAAAAAATCGAGCATGACCGCTTCGTCGCCCGGCGGCACTTTGCGGCCCTGCATCGAGCCGTTGATGCCGCCGTTGTTGTACATGCCGATTTGCGCCGGTACGCGAGAGCCCCACGTTTCCACCTGCTCGCGGTAAAAGCGCGGCAAATACGGCTTGAGCGCATTGTATCCGCCTCGCAGCGGAGCGAGGTGAAGATCGCAATCGATAATCGAACGTTTCCTATTCGAAGCGGCTTCCGTCGTATTTTGCTGATCCTGCTGCATGGTACTCATATGGCTTCACTCCTGTCCGAAGGTTGTTTCTCTTCTTCTGTATCGTTTTATTTTCCTTGCTTGGCCAGTTCGTCGGCGACCGCTTTATCCGCCCGATCGGACGCGGTCCTTAGCGCCGTATTGGTATTGGTGCCATTTTTCAATATATCGATCGCCGCACTAGTCACTTCTTTTTCCACGAGGTTCGAATACCGATATATGTCGGCGGACGGCGCATACTTGGCCGGCAGCAGCGCCTTCAGGTTTTGCGTTTTGGCCAACGGCTCGCCCTCCGCCAAATATTTCATCAAATGGCTCGGGTCCTTCAGCGACGACATGTAGCCTTGCCGCATAATATGCTGCTGGAACTCGTCGGAAGCGACGAACATAAGCACCTGGAACGCGGCGTCACGCGATTTGCTCGTCTTAAACTGGTAAAAGTAGTACGGGGACACCTGCGAGCCGACGCCCGGCATATCTTTCCACTGCGGCATTTGCGCCATGTCCCAGTCCTTGAAATCCTGCACCTTGCTCCATAAAGCGGGAGCGTAGCGCGTAATATGCAGCATCATCGCCGCTGTCCGTTCTTTTTCGAACAGGCTGACCTGGGTTGACATGGAATCATTGGGCAATTCATTTCCGGGAATCTGGTACATCCGAACCATATTGTCAAATTCCCGCTTGAACTTGTCGGCCGTAATCAGCGATTTGTTCGTCTTCAGGTCGACGAGCGGCGCGGACGATTGGTTGAAGCGCAGCACATGGATGAACGAAGAAGCGAGTCCCCGATACTGGATGCCGCCATGCGTCCGGGTCAGCGCCTTCGCGAGCGTGTACACGTCGTCCCACGTCATCCCGTCCTTCGGGTACGGCTGGGCGAATAGATCGAATATTTGCTTGTTGTAAAACAAGATCGGCGTCGTAACCGAGAACGGAATGCCGTATATACCTCCGTTTGCGAATTTCCGCTGCACCTCTACGGCATTCGGCTCCAACCGGTTCAGGTCGAACTTGTACTTTTTGATCAGATCGCTGATGTCGTCCTGCAAGCCGAATTGGATGAGACTGTTATACGTAATGTCGGCGGCCGAAATGTCGATGTCGATATTCAGCTGCCCGGATGCGATCAGATCGGCGAGCGATGCCCCTTTTCCCGTATTTTGATGGTATTTGATTTTGTAGTTCGGAAATTTTTTGGCAATCACGCTCCCGTACTTGGCCATGAACAGCTCTTCCGATTCGGTCGGCGCCGTCGAGTTGTAAAACGTCAGTTCGGCCGGTATCGCGGTTATATCCGCCGGCGCCTGTGCCTGCGCTTGTGCGGAGCCGCTCCCCTCCCCGCCCGAATCGCGGCCGCTGCCGCACGATGTCAGCAAAACAACGGCGAGTCCCAGACCGGCGAGCCGGTATCCTTGTTTTGGCGGCAAACCCATTCCCCCTTTTTTTTGTTGTATGAGTGTCTGGCAGCGGATTGCCGGGTATGCGCTGACTTTATCCCGATCGAGCGCAAATGGCTAGTATTTGCTTGCCCGCAACCGCTTTCACGTTAAGCATACACTCGCGCACCGGGGAACGTAATGCACGAATTTTAGGTAATATAGACACTTTTTTTGGTAAGGTTCGGCTTTACAAGCGCATCGAATATGATAATCTCAAAGCAGAGACAGACAAAAGCGTTGCGCCTGCAGGCGCTTGCCGGCGCAACGTCCGAAGACGGACGACGAGGTGAACCGCATGTGCAATTGCGCGATGAAATTGCAGACGTATACGTGTGCCGGACCGCAGCCCGGATTCATGAAGGCGGAGGAGATATTGCCGCTGTTTGTTCTGATCGGGGTGGAGTCCGGCTCGTTCGACTTCGGCATCGGCCAGCAAACAGGCCGGGCTTCCTTCGGCGATCTCGTCTTGGCCCCTCCCGGCGCGGTCTTTAGACGCAAATCGCATGGCGAGATCGCCTTTCACGTATTTTACTTCTCTCCTCCGCCGGAAACGAGCCTGCTTGACAAGCTTCCGGTCGGAAAAGTGTCCGTCGCCGACGTGAGCCGCCTATCCTCGACTTACGCCAGCTTGCGCAAAGCATGGCGCGAGTTCGGCGCCAGCATCAGGCAGCTGGATCTGACAGGCCACCTGCTGATGGATTTGCTCTACATGTGCGAATTAGAAAGGCAGTACGTCTCGACCCGTACCAAAAAAGTAACCGATCCGCTGATGCAGCGGGCCGCCGGCCGCATTCATCGGCAGCTGTTCGGCAGGCTGAATATGCAGGGAATCGCGGCGGAGCTTGGCATCAAGCCGTCCGAATTGACCCGCCGCTTCCGCTTGGCTTATGGGGTTGCTCCCGTCGAATACGCGACCCGCCTGCGGCTTGACGAAGTAAAGCGCTTACTTCGGGAGACGAACGAAACGCTGGATGCGATCGCCTGCCGTTGCGGTTACGAAAGCGGTACTTACTTGAGCCGCGTGTTCCGCTCCAAGCTCGGTGTGACCCCCTCCGCCTTCCGCCATTACAATCAGTTCTAGAGCATAATTCGCAAACAACCCGGAAGCCTCTTGATGAAAAAGGGAGCAACGTTTTTCTAATGGAACAGTGTCCTTCGGAAAAAAAAGAACCGTCAGGTTTAAGTACCTGACGGTTCAGGCTGTCGAGAAACCCCCGATTTTTTCAAGGGCGATTAAAAAGAACATTTTTCACATCATAACGTGGCTCTCAGATCGTTTTAAATCGATTTTTCTTGTTTGAGACGAGAGTCACCACATAAAAAAATAAAGTGCGAAATGCCCATTAGACTTTATCGACACTCTGAACCGTCAGGTTTAAGTACCTGACGGTTTTTCTTTTACAGCCAAAGCCGGACGTACAGCCGAGCGCGATAGTTACAATCAGCCGTTTACAACCTCGATTACGCTGCGAACCGACTGAGCGGACTTATCCATAGCCGCCTTCTCTTCGGCCGTCAGCTCGAGCTCGATCACTTTCTCGATGCCGTCGCCGCCGAGGATCGTCAGAACGCCCATGAACAGGTCGTTATAACCGTACTCGCCTTGCAGCAGTGCGATTGTAGGCAGAATGCGCTTCTTGTCCTTCAGAATCGCTTCCGTCATTTGTACGAGCGAAGCGGCCGGAGCGTAGTACGCGCTGCCATTGCCGAGCAGGTTGACGATTTCGCCGCCGCCCGTACGAGTACGTTGTACGATAGCGTCGATGCGTTCTTTCGGGATCAGCTTCTCGATCGGGATACCGCCTACGCTGGAGTAGCGTACAAGCGGAACCATGTCGTCGCCGTGGCCGCCGAGTACGACGCCGCGAACGTCTTCAACCGATACGTTCAGCTCTTGGGCGATAAACGTATTGTAGCGGGCCGTGTCGAGTACGCCGGATTGGCCGATGACGCGGTTTCTCGGGAAACCGAGCGTCTGGAAAGCAACGTAAGTCATCGCGTCCACCGGGTTGCTCAAGATGATGACGTATGCGTTCGGGCTGTAAGTTTTCACGTTCTCGCAGACGGAACGAACGATTCCCGCGTTCGTGTTCACGAGATCGTCTCGGCTCATGCCCGGTTTGCGAGCGATGCCCGCCGTGATGATGACAACGTCGGAATTTTTCGTCGCTTCATAGTCGGAAGTACCGATAATATTGCTGTCGAAGCCTTGCACGGGGCTCGATTCTAGCATGTCGAGCGCTTTGCCCTTCGTCGGGTTCTCAAGCTGCGGGATGTCGAGCAGAACGACGTCGCCGAGTTCTTTTTGTCCGAGCAGGAATGCAGTCGTCGCGCCTGTAAAACCCGCGCCTACGACAGTAATTTTTTTGCGCTGAATCGCCATGGGAAAAGAACCCTCCTTGAGTTTTTCTTTGGATCTATTCGTTTATAGTATGGCCAAGGGCCCCGAAAAGTAACAGAATTACGTTTCGGAGCCCCGCTTATTTTTGGGAGATTAGCCCATGTTTTTGATTACAAGGTTCGCAAACTCGGAGCACTTCACTTCGGTTGCGCCTTCCATCAGGCGGGCGAAGTCGTAAGTGACCGTTTTGTCGGCGATCGATTTTTCCAAGCCTTTGTAGATCAGGTCAGCCGCTTCGAGCCAGCCGAGGTGCTCCAGCATCATGACGCCGGACAAAGTAACCGAACCCGGGTTGACGACGTCGAGACCGGCATATTTCGGAGCCGTACCGTGAGTAGCTTCGAAAATCGCGTGATGCGTCACGTAGTTGATGTTCGCTCCCGGAGCGATACCGATACCGCCTACTTGAGCCGCCAATGCGTCAGACAAGTAGTCGCCGTTCAGGTTCAGCGTCGCGATGACGTCGAAGTCGGTCGGACGGGTCAATACTTGCTGCAGGGCGATGTCGGCGATCGCGTCTTTTACGACGATTTTGCCGGCTGCTTCCGCATCCTTCTGCGCTTTGTTAGCCGCTTCGACACCTTGCTCTTCTTTGATGCGGTCGTATTGCGCCCAAGTGAACACTTTGTCGCCGTACTCGCGCTCTGCGAGCTCATAGCCCCAGTTTTTGAACGCGCCTTCGGTGAACTTCATGATATTGCCTTTATGCACAAGCGTGAGGCTCTTGCGGCCATGCTTGATCGTGTACTCGATGGCTGCGCGAACGAGACGCTCGGAGCCTTCCTTGGAAACCGGCTTGATGCCGATGCCGGACGTTTCCGGGAAACGGATTTTTTTGACGCCCATTTCCTTTTGCAGAAACTCGAGCACTTTCTTCACTTCGGCCGAGCCTTCTTGCCACTCGACGCCTGCGTAGATGTCCTCTGTGTTCTCGCGGAAGATAACCATGTCTACGAGCTCCGGACGTTTAACCGGGGAAGGAACGCCTTTGAAGTAACGAACCGGACGCAAGCAAACGTACAGGTCGAGCTCTTGACGAAGGGCAACGTTCAGCGAGCGGATCCCGCCGCCTACCGGAGTCGTCAAAGGACCTTTGATCGCCACGATATATTCGCGGATCGCTTCCAGCGTATCGTTAGGCAGCCAGCTGTTGTATTTGTTGAACGCTTTTTCGCCGGCATACACTTCGTACCAAGCGATTTTTTTCTCGCCTTTATAAGCTTTCTCGACAGCCGCATCGAGGATGCGCTTGGAAGCCGCCCAAATGTCCGGGCCTGTACCGTCGCCTTCGATGAACGGAATAATCGGGTTGTTGGGAACGACAAGCTTGCCGTCTTGAATCGTCAGTTTCTCGCCTTCGGTCGGAAGAGCGTAGTTTTCGAATTGAGCCATGGGAAACCTCCTGATATGAAAATTGGTATGGAAAACGCCGTTTGAATTCGGGGGCTCCCCGAAAGTAATCGGACTAAACTGCGAAGGATCGCGTCACTTTGGGGAGTCATGGCGTCTATGCCCGCAAAAGAACGGGAGTCGCAGACATGGAAGTCCGAAACACCCCGTTGGTGCGAATGCTTATGGTTGGGTAATCTTAACGGCTTTCGATCGGAACGTATTTCTGATTGACCGGACCGGTATACTCGGCGCGCGGGCGGATCAGACGGTTGTTCTCGTATTGCTCCAAAATGTGCGCGGTCCATCCGGATACGCGGCTGATGGCGAAAATCGGCGTGAACAGATCGCGCGGAATTTCAAGCGACGTATAGACGGATGCCGAATAAAAGTCGACGTTCGGCTTCAATCCTTTTTGACCGGTGACCATCTCTTCGATTTTGATCGACATGTTGTACCAGTTCATGTTGTCGGTAATTTTGCCGAGCTCTGCAGACATTTTCTGCAAATGCTTCGCGCGCGGGTCGCCGTTTTTGTATACGCGGTGCCCGAAGCCCATAATTTTTTCTTTGTTCGCCAGCTTCTCGCTGATGTAAGCTTCCACGTTCGAGGCGGTGCCGATTTCTTCGAGCATGGCCATAACCGCTTCGTTGGCTCCGCCGTGCAGCGGGCCTTTCAGAGCGCCGATAGCGGAAGTTACGCCGGAATAAATGTCCGACAACGTCGCAACGGTAACGCGGGCGGCGAAGGTGGACGCGTTCAGCTCATGGTCGGCATGCAGCACGAGAGCCTTGTCCAACGCTTCGACGGCGATCGATTCCGGTTCTTTGCCGGTAAGCATGTAGAGGAAGTTATAGGCGATCGAAACGTTCGCCTTCGGAGCGATCGGCTCTTGGCCTGCGCGAATGCGCGCGAACGCCGCGATAATCGTCGGAAGCTGCGCCTGCAGGCGGATCGCCTTGCGCAGGTTCGCCTCGCGGCTCATATCGTTCGCTTCGTTATCGTAAAGCGCCAGCGCGGATACCGCGGAGCGCAGTGCCGCCATCGAGTTCGTGTTTTTCGGATAAAGCTTGATTTGTTGAATGACGGAATCCGCCACGGCTGCGCTATCGCTCAAATCGCGGTGCAATTGCTCCAGCTCCGACTTGTTCGGCAGCTTGCCGTACCAAAGCAAATAAACGACTTCTTCGAAGGATGCGTGCTCGGCCAAATCGTCGATGTCGATTCCGCGGTATGTCAATACGCCGTCAATAATCGAGCTGATCGAGGAAGTTGTCGCCACGATGCCTTCCAGACCTTTGGTAGCTGTCATACATGTATCTCTCCTTTGCGCTGTCGGATTTTTAAGTCAAACGCTGCTACTTGAGAAAAACTATCAAATTATATGATAAATGATTTGCACCGATAAAGAAACAAAAAGGGGCATAAAAGTTCATTATCGGCACCATAAACATATGCTATCTCCCTATATCTCCGGATTGAATGCCAATTCCAGTATTCTCATAAGGAGTTCTAAAAAATCGTGTCGAATCCGATCTTTCGCGCGTAAAATGTGGGAAATGTCCCGCCCGGATCATTGCCGGGCCGGTGCCGGCGTTACGGGCTGTCCGTGCGAATCGGCCATAGTATCGCGTCTTGCCGGCGCGAGTAGGCGGCAATTGCCGGCATGCCGGTCAGCGAAATACCGCGATCGGACAAGATCGTGTTGGCCGATACTTCGACATCTACCGGCTGAAGCAGCCAAGGGCGGTGGTGGATTTCACCGATTTTGACGTCGCCCTTGACCTTCGTAAATAAACAGTATCGTTCGGTCAGCCAGTAATCCAATGAGCCTGTCTTCGGTTGAAACTTGTCGGACTTGGGCCAATATCGGCAATGGAATTGCTCCGGCGCGCTCCGTGCATGGCGATTCTTTTCCCAAGTGACATCCGTTTGAAAAACATCCGCCTCGCCTTTCATGCTTATATGAGCCAACGAATACGGCAGCTTATAAATCGTTCTGGCTCCCGCCACCACCCACAGCTTCGACGCGCCGATTTTCAGAAAGAAGATTCCTTTTTTCCCGTACCGGTTCTGCACGTATGTCCTCACGTTTAATTCGTCTACGCTTCTAAAGCCAGGAACGGGAGGAAGCCATCTGGCGCGGGCATCCCGGATGCGAAGCGGAACGACCGTAATCCATGCCTGTCCGTCATAGGTATCCAATTCGAGTCCGGCCGGTATATGCGGCCGGATGATCGCGCCCTCGATCGGCCAATGAAGAAACAGCAGATGCCGCCAGCTTTGGAAGCCTGCCCATGCACCGCTCGGCAGCGGATATGGACGATGCCCGGTTCGATCCATAACAAAATTCTCCCTTTGACGGTTGATTTCACTTATTATGGCCCGAAAACGGTAATTTGCATCGCTTGACGGCAATGACATCCATTTTTTGATAGAATAGTTCTATGCTACTCATCGACCCGCATGGAGGACTTAAATTGCACATGAACAGCGAACGCGTAGGCATAATCGACATCGGATCGAACTCGGTCCGTCTCGTCGTGTATGAACGAATGGGCGCGAAAGCATATCGAGTCATCGACGAAAGTAAGGAATCGGCCCGGCTCAGCGCACGGATCGCACCGGACGGCTCGATTACGCAAGAAGACGTCGGACGGCTCGCCCGTATTTTGAACGATTTTCTGATGCTGTGCCGCGTGCACGGAGCGGATACGGTTCGCGCCGTCGCTACTGCGGCTATACGCAACGCCTCCAACGGCCGCGAAGTTGCGCAGCGGCTTCGTCAATTGACCGGCGTGCCGATCGAAATATTGTCCGGGGATGAAGAAGCGCGGCTCGGCTTTCTCGGCATGATCAATACGCTCGATATCGCGGACGGCTTCCTGATCGACATCGGCGGAGGCAGCACGGAGGTGTCGCTCTTTAGGAACCGCGTCCTCCTTCACAGCGTGTCGTTTCCGTTCGGAGCGGTCAATACGACGAAACAGTATTCCGATGGGGGCAACGTGTCCAAGGAAGATGCGAGACGCATCCGCGACATGATCGCCGCCGCGGCGAAAAGCGAACCGTGGCTGACCTTGTATCCGGACCTTCCGCTCGTCGGTCTCGGCGGGACGATCCGGTCGCTCTGCAAAATCGATCAAAAGCTCAATAAATATGTACTGCCGCAAACCCATCAATACGAAATCGCCAAGCCGGCTCTCGATAATTTGGCCGAATGGCTGCCCGCCTTGACGGCGAAGGAACGTTCGAAAGTGGACGGCTTGTCGGACGACCGCGCGGACATTATCGTACCCGGTCTCCTTATTCTGCATTCGTTTTTCGGGCATATCGGCGCAAGCCGCTGCATCGTGAGCGGAGCGGGCTTACGGGACGGCGTATTCTACGAAACGGCTTTTCCGGACGATAGCGCGAGAGGCGATGTCCTTGCCGACAGCGCACAAAACCTGCTTGCCCTGCATCCCGCCGTTTCCCGCGCTCATGTCGAGCAGGTGAGCCGGATTGCGTCCCGGCTTTTTGACGATTTGGCGCTCACTCCGGTGTTCGGGGATAGAACGCGCAAGCTGCTGCAAACGGCCGCTTTGCTTTACCGGATCGGGGTTTCGGTTCATTACTACAATTATTACAAGCATACGTTTTATTTGATGCTTCACTCGAGAATCGACGGACTGACCCACCGGGAATCCGTGCTGTGCGCGCTTATCGCTTCCTATAAGACGAAAAGCCGTTCTCGAAGCATGATGGCTCCTTATCGGGAGCTGCTGAAGGAATCCGATCTCGACCTGGTCTATCGTCTCGGCGCGCTGCTGCAATTGGCGGTTGCGCTCGACCGGAGCGAGACCCAGCCGATGGACGTCATTCAAGCCGGGATCGACAAGCAGAGCCTAACGATCGGGTGGACCAGCAAGCACGATCCCGCAATCGAGCTGAGGGAAGTCGAGCGCATATCCGGCGAGTTCAAAAAGTGCTGGGGCTTGCGCGTTAAAATGAGTCCCGCCACCTTTTCCAAGTAACGATATCCTGCGCCTCGAACTGGCTGCGGAAAGGCGTAACCGTACCGCCCTCTTCCCGCACGTACTGCCCGTTCGGCTTGAGGACGCGCGCCTTGACATTGTCCGTCAGGCTGAGCCGCAATATTTGGATGAGCATCGCCTTCAACCCCGGGTCGAACACCGGGCACATCAGCTCGATGCGGCGGGTCAGGTTGCGCGTCATCCAGTCGGCGCTGGACAGCCACAGTTGCGGATCGCCGCCGTTCTCGAAGTAAAAAATGCGGGAATGCTCGAGAAAACGGTCCACGACGCTCCGTACGGTTATCGTCTCGCTGAGGCCTTCGACGCCTGGCTTCAAGCAGCATACGCCGCGGACGATCAAGTCGATCTGCACGCCTGCCCGGGACGCATCGTACAGCTTGTCCACCATTTCTTGGTGCGACAGCGAGTTCATTTTGGCGATAATCCCGGCAGGCTTGCCCGCCGCCGCGTTCTCCGCTTCCCTCGCGATCAGCTCGAACAGCTTCGCCTTCATATCCGTCGGAGCGGTACCGAACGCTTGCCAGTCGTGCGGGGCGGAATAGCCTGTCATTTCGTTGAACAGCACCGAGGCGTCCTCCCCGATTACGGGCTGGGAAGTAAAAAGACCTATATCCGTATACAGACGCGCCGTATTATCGTTATAGTTGCCCGTGCCGACATGGACGTAGCGCCGCAATCCGTTCTGCTCCTGACGGACGACGAGCGTTATTTTGGCATGCGTCTTGAGTCCGACCAAGCCGTATACGACATGGCAGCCCGCCTTCTCCAATTGTCTCGCCCAAGCGATGTTCCGTTCCTCGTCGAAACGCGCCTTCAACTCGACGATTACGGTCACCTGCTTGCCCGCCTCCGCCGCTCTCGCCAGCGCGCTGACGATCGACGAATTGCCGCTCACCCGGTACAGCGTCATTTTGATCGCCATGACCGCCGGATCGTTGGCCGCTTGATCGATAAAATCGCACACCGCGTCGAAAGACTCGTAAGGGTGGTAGACGAGCACGTCCTTCGCCCGCAATACTTCGAAAAAATCGTCCGTTTCGTCGAACTCTCGCGGATACGCCGGCTCCAGCTTCGGATAGCGCAGATGATCGAAATTGGGCAGCGAAACCGACATTTTCATGAGATAGCTCAAGTCGATCGGTCCGTCGATTTCGAATACGTTGTCCCCGATCTCGAACTCTTCCTTCAGCATGTCCAGCGCATACGGGTGAAACCCTTTCTGCACCTCGAGCCGGACGGGTGATCCCCACCGTCTTCGCTTCAGTTCCTTCTCGATTTCCTCGAGCAAGTCTTCCGCGCCCTCTTCGTTCAGCGTCAAGTCCGCGTTGCGCGTCAGCCGGAACGGATCGACGGATACCGGCGTATAGCCGGAGAACATCGTATGAATATGCTCTTCGATCAAATCCTCGAGCAATACGAACTCCTGCTTTACACTGTTCGCGCGCGCATGCACCTTGATGTACCGGGGCAAATTAGACGGTACCTGTACGATCGCGAAATAAGGTTCTTCCTCCGGGTCGTCCCCTTCCCGCTTCAGCGTCACGGCCAAATACAAGTTCAAGTTGTGCACCAGCGGAAACGGGCGGCTCTGATCGACCGCCATCGGCGTCAGCACCGGGAACACGTAGTCGTGGAAATACTGATCCATCTGCTTCTTCTGATTGGGCGTCAAATCCCCGTTAGCCGTAAAAATGATTCCTTCCTTGGCCAGCGCCCGCGCCAGCTCGCGAAGCGTCTTGTACTGCTCCTGCACCATTTTGCCGGTCCGCTTCATGATGCGCCGCAGCAAGCCTTCCGGGGTGTAGCCGGTAAAATCTTTTTTCGTATAGCCGGCCTTCAATTGATCGGTGATACCCGCGACTCTCACGCTCATGAACTCGTCCAGATTGGTCGAGCAGATCGACAAAAACTTGATTCTTTCCAATAGAGGCGTCGACGGGTCCTGCGCCTCTTCCAGCACGCGCCGGTTGAATTCGATCCAGCTCAAATCCCGATTGATATAATCGGAGTTCGAATAGGTTTGTTCTTGCATCGGCTTGGACACCTCGGATTCCTCCGTTACGATGATGATTGCTTCTTCTATTATCACCGGGGATTGTTAAACCGATGTTAAGGATTTGTAAAATGAACGTAATTTCGAAGCAATTCAGGGGCGAGCGACCGCGTGTATGGAGGGCCGGTTGTGGGGAGCGGATTTGGGTGCTCCCCACAAATACTTCGAATACGCTGCGAAGGACGGCTCCACTTTTGGGGGACCAGTTGGGGGGACCGGTCTATCTTCTGAAGTAGAAAAACGGCCGACCGTTCGACAGCCTCTTCTGGATCCAGATGGACAGCACATTCCGGAACAGCCGCCGGGTAACCGGCAAAATGAGCAGAATGCCGGCGATATCGGTCAGGAAACCGGGCGATAGCAGAAAGATCCCCCCGGCAAATACGCATATTCCGTCAAGGATATGCCGCGTCGGTATTTGTCCCGAGGCCATGTCGTGCTGTGCATAGTTCCACACCTTAAGCGCCTCCTTCTTCGCCAAATAAGCGCCTACGATGCCTGTCAAGATGATGAGGCCGAACGTCTGCCATCCTCCGATCCGCTGCCCCACTTCAATGATCGCCCATATTTCCAGAGCCGGAATCACAATAAACAGCAATACGAGTAAACGCATCATCATCGCTCGTCACCCATCAGCCGGAACAGCTCCGGCGCCTCCCTGTCGATGCGAGCCGGCTTCCATTCCCGGTTCAGCCATACGTGACGGGTCATGCCGCTGACAAGCAAATCCCCTTCGGGCAGGGCGATGCCTTCCGCCCTGTCGAACGTCATGTCGTTATCCGGCCGCCGCCGTATTTGCGATTCGAACTTGACGGTCAAAGCGTTAAATGAAGAAATTCGCGTATAGATCGCAATGGCGTCATCATACTTGGCCGGCTGGTGAAACTTCGATTCCAGCTCGACGACGGGTAAATACAGCCCCATCTCTTCGATCCGGCTGTACGGGAACCCTCGGTCCCGGATCAGCTCGGTTCGGCCGATCTCGAACCAGTTGATATAGTTGGCATGATAGACGACCCCCATGCGGTCCGTTTCCTGATAGCGGACGCGGACGGCGTGCCTGTGCCACCGTCCCGGTTCTTGTTCATTCCACTTCACTGTCGCTCCTCCGCTCCGATAAATGGCAGCCGCGAAGCCATACCGCGCCGCCTACTTTATTTTTATATTACTAGACCGGGCACGATTCCTCAAACTATCGTTCCCCGGTTCGCACCGGTAGACACGTCCGATTCGGACATGGTAAGCTTTTGTCCGACAATACGGAAAGGACGGGGAATGCATTGCGATTGGAAAGGCTGCTCGCCACCTTGATGCTCGTCGTCAACCGGAAACGGATCTCCGCGACGGAGCTCGCCGACAAAATGGAAGTTTCCGTAAGAACGGTATATCGCGATATCGATACGTTGTGCCAAGCCGGATTTCCCCTTGTCGCTTATCAAGGGGCGGGCGGCGGCTTCGAAGTGATGGAAGGCTACCGGCTCGATCGGAACGCGCTGACCTTCGACGAGATCGCTTCCGTCCTGGCGGCATTGAAAGGAATGACCACGGCGATTGACGATTCGCGCTTCGGAACGACGCTCGAGAAGTATGCCGGACTACTGTCCGACAAAGAGAAGGAAGCCGCCCGGTTTTGGCAGGACAGGCTCGTGATCGATATGAACCCGTGGGGCTCGGACGGTACGATGAAACGCAAAGTGGCGCTCATTCGCGAAGCGCTGCAGCATTCGCGCATGATCCGGTTCTCGTACACGTCCGTGAACGGGATCGCCACCGAGCGGAGCGTCGAGCCGATGACCCTGCTGCTCAAGGGCGTGTCGTGGTACATCTATGCCTATTGTATGCACCGGAACGATTTTCGATTGTTCCGTCTATCCCGGATGTCGCAGCTTTCGATTATGGAGAGACGCTTCGAGCGGAGAGAGCATGCTCCCGTCGAGGGTGCGGATTGGGATCGGATGTGGGACAACAATACCCGGCCGGTGACGATGGTGCTCCGGTTTACTCCGGAGGGGCGCGCCCGCGCGGAAGAATATTTCGGCGTCGAACGGCTTCAGCCGCAGCCGGACGGTTCCGTTATCGTCACCGAGACGTACCCGGAGGACGAATGGGTGTACGGCTTCCTGCTCGGCTTCGGGGACCGGGTCGAAGTGCTCGAGCCGGAACGGCTGCGCCTGCTCATCCGCGACAGGGTGAGAAACATTGCGAAGCTGTACGGAAATGATTCCGATCCGTATCAACCATGACAAACACCTGTCATAGTTCGCGGTGTATGATGAACTCATTCCGATGAAGGAGGCCATGCCCCGATGAACAAACCGTTTTGCCAAAGCTGCGGAATGCCGCTCGCAGCCGCAGAAGAGTCCGGCACGAACGCCGACGGAAGCCGCAATGATGATTATTGCATTTACTGCTACAAGGAAGGAGCCTTCACCTCCCCCGACGCCACCGTACATTCGATGATCGAAGAGTGCGTTCCGCACGTCCGCTCCGCTCAAGGCATCTCCGAGCAGGAAGCGCGGGACATGCTCGGCAAGGTCATTCCGACGCTGAAGAGGTGGGCTTAGACCGGCGCAAATCCCGACCCGGGGTCTTCGCTCTTATTGCGTATACGGGTCGGCAAATCGTCCACACCCCTTTCCCAGCAACACAAAAAAGCCACAGCGTGCTCGTTGCAGTTGCACAACACGCGGTGGCTTTTTTCGCGACAAACGCTTCAGTAGTTGACGAATTCCGCATTCAAATCGACGATGAAGCCGGCAAGCGGCGACATGCCGGATATGCCCGTGATCCGAACGCCGATGCGGTCCCCTCCGACAAAGTCGCCGCCTCCGGCGATCGGTACGATGGCGGGATTTTGTCCCGAGCCGGGGCCGTTCAGTCCGGCCAGCCAAGGCACGCCATTCTTGAGAACCTCAAACGCAACGGCCGGCACAGCGCCTCCGCCTGCTTCGGCATATGCGGCGTAACCCGACAAGCGGCCGGCCTTGGGCATCAAATACTCCTGCGTCGGATGCCCCTTCATTCGGTCCATCCGGATCGGGACCGCCCCGCCCGCAGCGTTGGCGGCATAGTAATGCAACGTATCCGCCAGTCTGGAAGGGTAAACCCATTGCCCGCCGTCCCACACGAGCAGCTGCATCAGGTCGGTATCGAAATAGGCGAAGCCTTTCTCCGAGTTGAACATACCTGCGGTCGGACGCTGCGTCGTAGTGCCCTTGCGGCGTGCCATGTACGGAGACTCGGATTCGTGATGGCTTCTGAGCATGACCGTAAATTCCGGCTCGACCGGCGTTCCCGCGTTGGCGTAATAGTCCGCCAGTTCTTTGGCCAGCTTCGTATTCGCATGGTTATAGCGCAAAGCTTGATTCACTTGGATGAACTCGTACCGGCTGACAAGGTCGGGTCTCGCACTGCCGTTCACGATCGGCGCGTATACCGTGCAGTTCGTAAACCGGGTGCCGAGCGTAACGCCGAGAAATAGAAAGTTCCGTCCGTCATCGAGCGCATCCGCACGAAAATCGCAATGATCGAACGCGATCCTCCCCCGCATCGGCCCTCCCTCGTAGGCGTCGATACAGTTAATGAGGCAGTTGCGGAACCGGACGTCCGCGACGCTCCCCCGGAAATGCCCGAAAAAGTCGCGGCAATCGACGATTTCGATTGTCGGATACAGCGCATATTCATCGTCGTATGCTTGGGAGCCGAGCGCATTCAGCAGGAAATGGACATGCGCGGCCGATTGCGACGTCTGGACCGGCACCTTCTCCAGCTGAATATTCTCGAATCGCATGGAACAGTTCGACGTCACCTTTTGCCCGTCGTATCCGCCCTTCCTGCGCACGTCGAAGCCGCGGGGATCTTTGATCTCCAGCAGACGCACGCCTTGCTCCCGTCCGTGCACGGATATATTCCGGCATTCGAGCTGCATAGGAAAAAACAGCCTCTGTCCTTCGTCCGTCTTGGAAAATGCGGCGATCTTCATGATCCAGCACGGAAAAGCGGCAGCGGGAGAACCGGTAAAATCGAAAATAAAATCTTCGATCCGGATTGTTCTTCCATACCCGATCGGGCATTTGTAATCGTAGTTGGAAGGGTTGTAATAGAGCACCGACGCCATGCTGCCCGTACCAGGCACAAGTATTCGACAATTCCGGATACGAATGTCGCCGTCCCATCTCGCGCCGTAGTCCGGCCGGAAATCGATGAAATTGTTTCCGTAGCGAGTCGTATTCTCGACGAACAGATTGCCTCCCCCGGTCAGCGACAAGCCCCGGTAGCCGATCTCGCAATCGCGGATGTACAAGTTCCAGCAATGAAAATGAACGTCGACCCGGTTCAGCTTGCAGTTTTCCACCCGGAAGTCTTTGAACATATTCGTTCCGAACACGCCCCAATGGACCCTGCTGCCTTCGGCCGTGACGCTGCGGAATGTGGCGCCCAGCACCCGATTCCCCCCGATGCCGTATGTTCCTTGCGGCACTTGGCCGGAACCTCCTCGATCTTTCTCGAACGGAATGAGCCTGACATTTTCCAGCAGCACCTCGTACACATAGTTGAATGTGTAAAACCCGTTGCGAGGGTCCAGCGCTACATCGGCCTGACCGACTTCCAGACCGACCCATTGGTTGCGGATGACGGTGCGGCTGCGGCGAATTTGAAATCCGTTATTCCAATACCCTTGATTGCTGCCCGGACTGTTCCCCGACAAATAAAACGTTCCGCCATCGATGATCAAATAGCCGTCATCGCAAGGATAAGCGGTCAAGCTCGTATAATCCCGAAACGTCCAGGCGATATCTCCGATAATACGTCCGTGCTCTTCCACATAAAAAAACTCTTCCTTCACCCATTGGTTCCCATAGCCTTCCCGGCGGGCAACGATATCGTTTTTGTCGACGACAAAGACGAGACAGTTTTTGTACGGAGCGAGCTCGGGGAGCTGGGTCGTTCCGGGCTTCAGCTTGGCAATCAATGATGCTTTTGCTGCCGGATCCAATACGATCGAGCTCGATGGTTTGGCGCTCGATACGAGAAACTTCACGTCGGTTTTCGAGTTGAAGCTTTCGTCGATATGAAACCTAGTCGCTCCCCAGCTTACATTCGTCCGGATTTCGATCTTGTTCGTCGCCTTGAGCCAGTAGTCTCCGCTCGTTTGCTCGACCGGAAGCCCCGTCTTGTTCGCATAGGCGTGGGCTTTCTTGATCTGAATCCCGTCATCGTTCACGCCATCGCCTACAGCCCCGAAAATCCGGTAATTGACCGAAGCGCTCGGAATGAGCCGGGCCTGCAGCCCGTTCTGAAGATTGACGACACTGCCGCCGTCTTCCGCCAGCGTACCGGCCGTGATCGTATACTCCGCTCCGCCGCCATCCCCTATGGTGTAATATCCGTATGTTACGGCAATCATCCCTTCCGTCAGTTGGACCGACGATTTCAGCTCCGTCAGCGTACGATACGCGCAGCTGCAGCAGCCGTTGCTCCCGTAAGTTTGTCCGGTGACCGTCTGCCCGTCCGCCAGCATCGGACCGCCCGCAAGCAGCGACTGGGCGGTTACCGCCGCGGTCGCGGCACCCAATGCCGTCAGCAGTTGGCGGCGGCTCATCCATGCGGAATCGGGTGTCGCGCTGCCTCTATCCTCTCCCATGCGACATTCCTCCTTCGGCTGTGCAGCCGCTATTTCATTTGCGATTTGGCCTGCTCAATCTTCTTGTTCGCCGACTCTTCGGCTTCCCTCATCGCCGTATTAATATCTTTCTCGCCCATTGCCGCGGAGATGAAGGCGGACTCCAGATCCCCTCTGACGATTCCGTCATACTTGCTGCGGTAAGCCGGAGGCGCAAACTTGGCGGGCAATATCGCTTTAATGTTTTTCCCTTTGAACTCCGGGTAGTTTTGGGCGAACGCCATCTGGATTTCTTTGCTGCTCAGAGCCGTCAGCGTGCCTTTCTTGGAGCTTTCCAGCTGAAACTCGTCCGAAGTCAAATACGACAATACGTCAAAAGCTTGCTCCTTCAGCTCGGAGGCGGCGGAAATATAGAAATACAGCGGATAAGGCTGCGGACCCAAGCCCGGCGCATCTTTGAACGTCGGGATTTGGGCGAAGTCATAGTCCATATTTTTGAAGCTCAGCTCCCGGATGCCGGTCCCCGAGGCGTTCAAATACATCGCGACGACTTGATCTTTCTCGAACAGGTCTTTCCCGACCTGGCCGCCGAACTGCCCTCTTTTCTCCACCTGATTGTTCGGAATCTTGTAAATGCTGAGCATCGTTTCGATATACTCTTTCCATTTGGGGCTGCTGAAGTCGGCTTTGTCCGTGTTCGGATTGATCAAGCTTAATGAGTACGGGTTTCGGTACAGCATGAAATTCGGATATACGAGCGAGCCTTGATACCGGACACCGCCTTCTACGCGAGACATTTTTTTGGACACCTCGTAGAAATCGTCCCAGCTCATCCCATCCTTCGGATAAGGAACGCCGAACTTGTCGAACAACGCTTTATTGTACACGATCGTCGAAGCCGCTCCCGCGACGGGTAGGCCGTATATGCCGCCGTTCGCCAATTGCTTGGCGAGTGCCAATGCGGTCGGCTCGATCCGGTCCAAATTGTATTTGGTCGATTTGATTAACGGCGTGAGATCGTATTGCAAATTATTATCCAGAATATTGGTGTTAAACATCAGCAAGGACGAGATGACGATATCGAACTTCGCCTTCGTCGCGAACATTTCGGGAATGCTCGGCTTCGGATGCGGTACGAACGATACTTTGATATGCGGGAACTTCTGCTCGATCGCCTTGCCGTAATCGTTCATAAAGTCTTCGGCCGACCACCCGAAGGTCGCGTCCTTGAACACGAGCTCGATCGGCTCCTTCTTCTCCTTCGGCGCTTCTTTCGCACCGGCTCCCCCTTCGGCCGGCGCCGCCCCTTTCTTCCCGCTCTCCACTCCGCTTGCTCCGCCGCACGCCGACAGCAGCGCCATCATTCCGGCCAGCAGCACGACCGTTCCCTTTCCGGTCCATCTTAGCAACGTGAACCCCTCCTGTATCGGATATATGAATGCGCCTTCATTATTTCACAACGGTTCCAAAAAAGAGATTTCAAGTTCATGCGATTCGTTATACATATTTGCCCCGGCCTTATTCAAATATTTGACATAGACTTTGAAATCCCTTGATACAGCGAGCTTTTCGCCTACTGAACCGCCGTTTCCGCACATATTTACACGCAAGCGGACTCGTGATACGCTAGGAGGACTTTAGCGTAAGGGAGAGAATGGCACGATATGAAATGGACGTTTAACCGCCGGTTCCAAAATATTTATTTCCGCCGTCTGTTTCTCTCGTATACGATCGTAACGATCGTCATTTCCACCTTGTGCGGGGCCATTTTGTACAATAATGCGAAGCGGGCGGCCGAAGACAAACAGGAGCGGGACAGCCGGGGCAAGCTTGGCCAAGTGAAGACATACGTGGAGGAGCTTTACCCGGGGATTTTTAAGAACGCTTTCATCAGTGAAATTTTGACTACGATGAATACGGGGAACGGCACGGACGATGCGTTTACTTCGTTCTACAAAGAGTACGGCCATAATTTATATCAAATATACCGGGTCGCCAATCACCTGAAAACGACCGTAAGCGCCAATCCGGGAACGGAAAGCGTATCCGTCTATTTCAAAAATTCGAACTTGATGGTCGATCCGTATGCTTATTACAAAGTTTCCGCCCATTCTCCCAAATACGGCCTGATCGCCGAGCTCGAGCAAGGGCGTCTGGCAACGGACCAGTGGCTTGCTCGCTCCGTACCGTATGAGGATAAACTGACCGATCAGCTGCTTACCTACATCTACACGTTCCCTATTCAAGCACGCGGCGGCGAGATAAGCGGGTACATGTTTATCGACATATACAAGGAGCACATTCGCGATATGCTGGATTCGCTGCTCGGCTCGCAGGCGGAAAAACTGCTGATGGTCAATGTGAAGCAGCAATTTATCGCCGGCTCGAGCAATCTCGACAGCCAAGAGCTGGATCAGTATTGGGCGAAGCTTGCCGGCAATCCTGCCGCCGCCGGCAGACAAAACGGCCGGCTGCTATCCGTTTTGGGAGGGGACTCACCAGGGAACGATTGGGTATTCGCCTCCGTGCAGCCGGTCGGCTCGGCCGCGATACGTTGGCCGCTCGCATTGGTCGGTGCGGGCTTGCTGCTGTTCGGCATCCTCATCTCCTACTATATTTCCGTCAAGACGTACCGGCCTGTCCAGCACATGCTCCGGAAGCTTCAAGAGACGAACGGCGGATTGTTCCCGGCCCAGGCCCATCAGCAGAACGAGTTCACAGTGGTCGATTACGTCTTGTCGGGATTGAATCATAAGGTCAAGCAGCTGACCGGCGAGTTGGACGACAATAAGCTCGCCGCGCTGCTGAACGGTATTCTGGGCGAAGACGAATATCCGGAGAGAATCCGGCCGGACGGCCGATATGTCGTCGTGAACGTAAAGCTGGACCGGGATACTGTAAAAACGTGGAAGGCGAAGCTGCGCAAGCTTGCGCACCCGTTCCATTGCGAAATCGTGGAGATGAGCGCTGTAGAGCTCGGCTTGCTTTATTTCGCCGGGGAGTCGGAGAGTGCCGTTAGCGGGATTCGCGAGGAATTGCTGAAGCTCGCGTCGCAGCAAGGACCGCGTGAGGCTTCGTTTGCGGCGGGAATCGGCGGTTTGGCTCTTCATGCGGAAGATATTTCGAAGTCGTATGAGCAAGCGGCGGTAGCATTACGATACACGTTCCTCGACGGGGTCGGTTCGATCGTCGATTATGGCGCGATCAGCAGGCGCACGGAAATGCCGGTCATCGCTTACGAGCCGCTGGAAAACGCGCTTCGCGCCGGGGATATCCCGGCGATCGAGCAATTTGTCGAGGAGTTCGCCGGGATGCTGCGGCGCGATACGTTGTCATTGGAAGCGGTCGAATTTTCCCTGATGCAGATTACGATGGTACTCTCGAGAGTGATGATCGATATCAACTCGCAAGAACGGATGTATTCCCCGTCGCTTCTGTTCCGCGATCTCCGTCAGGACACGTTCCGCGAGACGATTGCGACCATCCGCGAGCGATGCCTGCAAATCGGGGGACATATTCGCCGTCATTTGCTTCACCATGCCCAGCACGACGTCTTCTACAAGCTGAAGACCTATATCGACGAGCATCTGAAAGAAGATATTTCGCTCGATACTTTATCGGAAATGGCGGGGCTGTCCACCCACTACTTGTCCAGACAGTTCAAGGAGGTGCACGGGGTATCGTTCCTCGAATATATGACGAACGCCCGGCTGGAGCGGGCTTGCGAGCTGCTCCGAAACGATCGCCGCTCCGTAACCGAGATCGCGGATCAGGTCGGCTACAGCAACGCCCCGTATTTCTGCACCAAGTTCAAGCACAAATACGGGGTCACGCCTATGCAGTACCGGAACTCGTACCGAGTCGCGCTGGAGGAATAATCGTCCGCAAATAACGGGCTACGCCGTTATCCGCGTTCGTCGCGAGCACGCCTGTAGCCTTTTCCTTCAAGAGCGGGTGCGCGTTGCCCATCGCATATTTCTCGTCTGCGATTTCGAACATCGGCAGATCGTTCAAATTGTCCCCGAAGCAGACAATCCGTTCGGCCTGGAGCAGCCGCTTCAATTGGGCGACGCCGTCCCGCTTGTTCGCCCGGGGGTGGTTGATCTCCAGCCAGTGATAACCCGGCGAATAAATGTCCGGCCCGAAGTGGCACTGCATCCCGTCACGGCCGTGGAAAAACCGGAATGCGACTTCCAGCTCCTTTTCCGTCCCGATCGCGTTCACTTCCATAATTTGCTCGTCCTGAGGGATGTCGAACTTGTCCACGAGCCGGAACCGTTCGTCTCCGTTTTTTAACCGGTCGGTCACATAGTTGATCTCGCTCGGGTTGAACATGCCTTTATAATAAATTTTGAATTCGTTCCCCCTGTTGACCGTATACACGAACGGCCGCAAGCCGAGCCGCTCCTCCTGCTCGATAATTTCGAATGCGGTATCCCGGTCGAGCAGATTGGAGACGATATACGATTTCTGTACCGGGTCATATACAAACACGCCGTTCATCAGCACGACCGGAAGCTTAAGCTCAAGCCGCTCCAGCAAATGTCCCGCGGAATCCCAGGAGCGAGCCGTAGCGACGGAGAAGCTCCCCCCTTCCGCTATCCAGGCGTTAACCGTCTCGATCGTTTGTTCCGAAAGCTTCTGATCGGCGTTCAATAACGTGCCGTCCAGATCGGATACGTACAATGTTTTCATTCGCGCCCTCCATTGCTTGTATGTATACAGAAGGCCCGGACCGATTGCAGGTCCGAGCCTTTCGTTCGTTTGCATGTATATGTCTCGGGGTCCCCGCAAAGTACCTGTATATGCATCGGAGCAAATACTTCACTTTGTGGGGTAGTATGGGCAAGCTTACAGTACTTTCGCCTGCCCTGTATAGATGACGCCCACTTCGGCGTATACGGATACTTCCATTCCATCCTTCATAATCGACGTGGCGTTGTCCACTCCGACGATAACCGGAACGCCAAGGCTGAGTCCGACTACGGCCGCGTGCGACGTGATGCCTCCGGTTTCCGTAATGACTGCAGCCGCCTTCTGGAATGCGGGGATGTAGTCTTTGTCTGTCGCCACGGTGACGAGGATCGAACCCGGTACGGTTTTATCCAGCGCTTCCTGGGCGGTGCGGGCGACGACGACTTTGCCGGTGGCCGGCTGGCTGCCGATGCCTTGTCCTTTGGCGATCATCTCGCCCACATGGTGCACCTTCATCAGATTCGTCGTGCCGGAGCGGCCGACCGGAACGCCTGCGGTTATAATGACAAGATCCCCGAGCCGGATATGACCCGCCTTGATCGAATCGTCTACCGCAAGCTGGAACATTTCGTCGGTATTGCGCGCCTCTTCGCCCTTGATCGGCACAACGCCCCAGACCAAGCATAGGCGGCGCATCACCTGCTCGTTCCGCGTCACGGCGATAACCGGCGATTTCGGGCGGTACTTGGACACCATACGCGCCGTATAGCCGCTCTCCGTAGGGGTGATAATCGCTTTCGCATCGAGGTCGAGCGCCGAATTCGCCACCGATTGGCTGATCGCCTCGGTGATCGTCGTCTGCTGCGCCGTGCTTTGGCGGATGAAAATTTCACGGTATTCGATCGCCGACTCCGCACGGAGGGCGATACGGGACATGGTCTGTACGGATTCGACCGGATATTTGCCGGCAGCGGTTTCTCCGGACAGCATAATCGCGTCCGTACCGTCAAAGATCGCGTTCGCTACGTCGCTTGCTTCCGCCCGGGTCGGGCGCGGGTTGCGCTGCATCGAATCGAGCATTTGCGTCGCGGTGATGACCGGTTTGCCGACATGGTTGCATTTCTTGATCATCCGCTTCTGGACGAGCGGCACTTCTTCCGCCGGAATCTCGACGCCGAGGTCGCCGCGGGCAACCATCAGCCCGTCCGACACTTCCAAAATTTCATCCAGGTTTTGCACGCCTTCCTGGTTCTCGATCTTCGAAATGATTTGAATGTGGGACGCGTTGTGCTCTTCGAGCAGCTGGCGGATTTCGAGTACGTCCGAAGCTTTGCGCACGAACGAGGCAGCGATGAAATCGACGCCTTGCTGGATGCCGAAAATGATGTCGTTCGCGTCCTTCTCGGTAATGCCCGGAAGCGAGATGCGCACGCCCGGGACATTGACGCCCTTCTTGCCTTTGATCGTGCCGCCGTTGACGATCCGGCATTCGATGTCGCTGCCGCGGATATCGGTAACCGTCAGGCCGATCAGACCGTCGTCGATCAAAATGGTCGAACCGACGTGCACGTCGCGCGGCAAATCTTTGTAAGTAACGGATACGCGCTTATTGTCGCCGATCAATTCCTCGGTCGTCAGGACGATCGTCTCGTCCTGCACGAGCTCGTACGAATCTTCCTTCAGCTTGCCGGTGCGGATTTCGGGACCTTTCGTGTCGAGCAGAATGGCGACCGTCTTGTCCAATTCCTGGCAAGCTTGACGAATGTTGCGGATCCGGTTGCCGTGCTCCTCGAAATCGCCGTGGGAGAAGTTGAGCCGGGCGACGTTCATCCCCGCCGAAATCAACTGCTTCAGCGCGGGCAGCGATTCGCTGGAAGGTCCGATGGTGCATACGATTTTTGTTTTGCGCATGATAAAGTAGTTCCTCCTAGGTTACGGTTCGGCGGGAAGCCGGCTGGCTGTTCGTCAGACGAGCTCAACCGCATCGTGCATATGGGTAAATTTCCCGATCTTGCGGAATTTCTCATAACGGTCGGCTACCAGTTCGTCGCCGCTCATCCGCAGAAGCTCCTGCAGGTGCTTCCATACGGCGGAACGCACCGCCTCGCCCTGCTGCTCCGGATTGCGGTGGGCTCCCCCGCGCGGCTCCGGCACGATCTCGTCGATCGCATCGAGCCGTATCAAATCTTGAGCGGTTATTTTCATAACTTCGGCCAGCTCGGCGGCTTTGGACGCGCTCTTGTACACGATCGAGGCGGCCCCTTCAGGGGAAAGCGCGGAATAGATCGCATGCTCCAGCATGAGCACGCGGTTGCCTACTCCGAGAGCCAAAGCGCCGCCGCTGCCGCCTTCGCCGATGACGACTACGACGATCGGCACGCGGAAGCGGGACATCGCGAACAAATTGCGGGCGATCGACTCGCTGACGCCTCTCTCTTCCGCAGGCGCCCCGGGGAACGCGCCTTTCGTATCCAGAAAGGTGATGATCGGACGTCCGAACTTGTCCGCCTGCTGCATGAGTCGAAGCGCCTTGCGGTATCCTTCCGGGTGCGGGCTGCCGAAATTGCGGGCGATGTTGTCTTTCGTGTCTTTCCCTTTCTGGTGGCCTACGACGGTAACGGGAACACCGTTAAACTTCGCGATCCCGCCGACGATCGCCAGATCGTCCCCGTACATGCGGTCGCCGTGAAGCTCCATAAAATCGGTGCAAATGCTATTGATAAAGTCCTGCGTCGTCGGACGCGACGGGTGTCTCGCGATCTGCATTTTCTGCCCGGCGGTCAAGCTGTTGTACAGCTCTTCCTCGAGCACCGCGTACCGGTCCTCCAGCTTGGCGATTTCGTCGGTGAAGTCGATATGCTTCTCCGCGCCGAACTTGCGCAGTTCCTCGATTTTGCTCTTCAATTCCGCCAGCGGACGCTCAAAAGGCAGTTCGTTAGCCATTCGCGCTTGCCTCCTTCGTCGATCTAACGGTATGCAGCTCCAGCAGCTTCGTAAGCGTGGAGCGAATCTCTTTGCGGTGCACGACTTTATCCAGCTGTCCGTGCTTCATATTGGACTCGGCCGTCTGGAATCCTTCCGGCAGCTTCTGGCGGATCGTCTCCTCGATGACGATCGGACCGGCGAAGCCGAACCGCGCTCCGGGCTCGGCAAGAATGATGTCGCCCAGCATCGCGAAGCTTGCCGATACTCCACCATAGGTCGGCTCGGTAATAACCGAAACGTACAACCCGCCGTTGTCGCTGAACTTGGCCAGCGCGGCGCTTGTTTTGGCCATTTGCATCAAGCTGAGGATGCTCTCCTGCGTACGCGCTCCGCCCGACGTCGAGAAGATGACGAGCGGGTACCGCTTCTGGGTCGCCGTCTCGATTGCGCGCGTAATTTTCTCTCCGACAACGGAACCGAGAGTCCCTGCGAAAAAGTCGAAAGACATGGCCGCGATCACGACCGGAAAACCGCCGATCGTCCCTTCGCCGGTGACCACAGCATCACGAAGGCCCGTCGATTCCATCGCCTTGGTCAATTTGTTGACGTAGTCGGGGAACTGCAACGGGTCCTCGGAAATCATATCTTGGTCATATTCGAAAATGCGCCCTTCGTCGAGCGTAAACTCTACCCGCTCGAGCGCGTTCAATCTATTGTGGAATCCGCACGACGTGCATACTTTCAAATTTTTGCCGAGCTCTTTGCTATATTGAATCGTGCCGCACTTGGGGCATTTGCTCATGATGCCTTCCGGTATTTCACGCTTCGTTTGTTCCGACGGGATGGTAGCATACTTCCGTTTTTTTTGAAAAAAGTCTTTTATTGCCACGTCTACACCTCTCCACAACCGTTGTCATCCGTACGCGGACCTACCTTGCAAATTCATGGAATTTACAGTTATTCCGTGGTGTCAACACGGACATCAGCGGCCGCATGCGAAGCTTCTCCGCTTTCGACCGGATGCTGAAGATCCGGGCGGAACCCCCGATGATCCTGAGTACAATCCTAATTGCTCCGGAACCCGATTCAATCCCAAACCCATAACCGAAAGCCGTCTCTTTCCATAACCGCAGCCTATCGGGAGTCCCCGTATTTCCTACCGGGAAACTACGCACCGGATCGCTTCGCAGGAGCAGCCTGCCCTTATCCGACAGCAGCCTCCGCCTGCGAAGCGTCATCCGTGCAATATGGCGTTCAACACTTCCTGAACTTCTTCCAGCTCGCCCTCGGGAACGAGAATTTCGAATTGATGCTTCGATAGACTGACAGGGCGTACTTGTACCAAAAAACCTTCATCCGTAAGTTTTTGCTTGATGCGCTCAGCGATTTTCGCGGTCGGAGCAATATATATAACCGTCCACATGATACAAAAAACCTCCCTGACTACCGAAACACCTCTCTTGTACAATGGATTTATGATACCATATTCCGTCTTTTACCCGCAAGGAAGCTAGTGTCGAATCATGGCGACGCCGCCTCGTTCTTTTCGTCATTTTCCTCGAAAGCCCCGTAATCCGTAGCGTTTTTGTTCTGGTGGGCGATTCGGGCCGAAGCCGCGGCGGCGAGTCCAGCCACCAGGTCGTCCAGAAAGACGTGGATTTGCGAGGAATGGTTATTGAGCGAACGGATGATGCCCGTTTTCTCCTTGTCCAAGTAGCCGAAGCTGGTCAGCCCGATCATTCCGTACACATGCACGATGCCGAGCGCCAGCGTCTCGTCCACGCCGTACAGCGACTCGTCCCGCTCCATAATCGCCTGCAGCGGCTGGGGCAGCAGCCCTTTCTCCGCGAGCTCGTCGAGCGCTATCCCGGTATAGAGCGTGAACTGGACTTCCCTCTTGCCGAGGACGGCCATCACGCTGTCCTCGCATTCTTCTATCGTCAACCGATCATTGTAAGGCAGCTGCAGCCTATATACGATTTCCGCGACCTGATTCAACGTGACGCCTCGCCGAGCGAGCATTTGCAAAGCCAATTGTTTCGACATCGGACATCCCTCCTGGATGACGTTTAAGGAACTTTAACGGAATAACTTACCTGATCATTGATGACTGGTGCTTGCCGCCACAAAGCCCCGGTCGTCAGTCAGGGCGGTAATTCCATTAAAGCTCCTAAGTGTGCCGGCGTTAGCCCGGGTGAATACGAGCCGTATCCCGTCCGGGTTTTACTAAATGTATGCACACACGCCATGGAATGTTCGTAAATATCCCTATAAAGTGGAGCTCTAGCTCCGATGCTTGTCCAAGTCCTTTATCTTGAAAAGGAAAGTCCCGCCTCGCGGGCGAATAGCAGTCTTTTGCGCCTCTTATTCGGTGCGGAGTTATGGAGGAGATACAAATAAGAGATGATCGGGACTCTTATTATCGGCCCGCGACCCGAATATAGGCCATTTCGCCGGAAATAAAGGTTCCAAACATCTCTTATTCAGTAAAACATGCCGGTTTCCAGCGAAATAGGAGGTGCGAAAGACTGTTATCCCCTTCCCGCTCGAAACTGGAGGGACTTGAACGTTCGGCCGGGAGGAGGCCTGTTCGTGCGTCCCCTGTGCCGACCCGGCTTATCCGCCCTGCCGTTACTTCACTCTGGCGGAGTCGGGTCCCATAATCTCGCCGATTTCCCGGATCAGGTCGGGAGACGGCTTCACGTTGTACGCGTCGCTCAGCCCGAGCACCCGCTGCTCCCGCTCGTAGAACAGCACGACCGGCATCGGCCCCGCATGCTGCTGCAGCAGCGCCTGCAGGCGGCCGAGCCGCTGCGTCTGCTCGCGGTCGGCCGCGATCTTGACGAACAGCCGCTGCGCCCGGCCGGCTGCGCCGCGCGCGGGCTCCGGCCGCGTCGTCGCTGCTTGCGGCTCGCGCTGACGCGGCTCCGCCGCCGCAGGCCGCTCCGCGGGCACGGGCCCGCCTCCCGGGCGGGCTGCAGCCGCTTGC
>NZ_VCRA01000089.1 GCF_005938385.1 Paenibacillus mesophilus | reverse complement strand
AAACCAAAAATCCCCTTCTGTACAATTTTGTTCCTGTGAGGCTGTGTCTATTAAAACTCCCCCTCAACGAAATCGTAAGAAAACAAGAGGAAATTGGAGATATGCATTTATTCATAGAGGGAGGATAATTCAGGAAATATACCTTATACTTATGATGTGTAAACCTAATGTCTAAGAAATGTAGCTGTTGAGGATTTAGTGAAAGAACAATTTCACTTAGTATAAAGGGGGAGTATTATTGAAAGCAGGTAGATTAAGCGTATTAGGGACAATGTTGTTACTGATTCTAGCTTGGTTGATCTGGCAACAATATAAAGTCAATAAAGAAGAGGAATTTCTTCACCATCATCAAGGTATTGAAAAAAGTGATATCAAGGAAATAATTGTCTGGGGCGAAATATATCGTGACTCGGGTAATGGGGGTGTCCGCATTGAAAGGCCACAAAGGCCTGCAACTGAACAGGAAATACAGCAAATAATTGATACTTTCAATATGATTCAGAGTGAAACGGTAACGATTGAACATAATCAACCTCAAATAAAATTTTTAGCTGGCATTGCATTTTACATGAAATCTGATGGAAAAATGCTAAAGATTATGTACAGGGATTCAGGAAATCCAGTATATGTTTCAAAAAATAATGAAAAAAAATCAATATACTACTCAATAAATCAGTCAGAAATACGGCAATTTTTTGAGCAATATATGAGTAATTTCTTAAAAGAAAATTCCAAATAAAATTTTATTGCCAAATACATGTCAGTATTCAATAGTCATTGCACTAACGGATACGATAGTTAAAATTAGACACAACGGCAGCCGGCCAGAAGATCTGCTGCCGTTTTCATTAAGCTAAACCAGCTAATAGTTGTCAACATTTTTCTTATAAAAGTAGCTGAGGTTGATGCTATACTAATAACTGTGCATACCAAATAACCCTCCATTCTTGACTGGAAGGTTTTTCTAGTTCGTGTTGTT
>NZ_VCRA01000088.1 GCF_005938385.1 Paenibacillus mesophilus | reverse complement strand
TGTGCGCCACGCATGGCGACTAACTAGGCGGTGAAAGTCCGCTGTGGGGGCATGTAGTGGCCAACCACTAGCCAAGAGCAAGGGTGTCCATCGCGAGGTGGAATCTGAAGGAAGCTGGAGGCAAACTTCCGGCCCGAGGAACACGAACATCATCAGGCACAAGGAATGGGATGAGCTTGCATAACAAAGCGAAGTCCAATACACTACACGGACATTCCAGTGTAAATGGTGCGGGTAGATGGAGGGAAAGTGAGTCGCCTTACCGTGGGAGGTCTCATGGACGTGAGGAGATGAACTTCGAATCACGGTTGAAACAAGATTTATCGTGAGAAGTCAGCAGACGCCATAGTACCTCGAGCAGTCGACGGCTCGAGGGAAGGGCCGAACCTTAGGAGGTGTGGGTCAATGAAAGGTACCGAAACAGGAGCCAAGTGCAGCCAACTTCGAAGAGGAGGCTCTACGCGGAACGTACATGCGGAACATGGAGAATATGCGAGAGCGCACAATCCTGCGAGGATACCTGAAACCGACAACACGGACGCAACCGGGTCGAGGAATGGCTTGCTTGAGAAAATTATGAGCAGAGACAACATGAACGAAGCGTTCAAGCGGGTCAAAGCAAACAAAGGATCTCACGGAATCGACGGGATGGGAGTAGATGAACTTCTACAATATCTCAAAGAGAACGGAGAAACTATCAAGCAATCCATTCTGGACGGAACCTACCGTCCAAATCCCGTTCGAAGGGTAGAGATTCCCAAAGAGAACGGAAAGAAGAGAAACTTAGGCATCCCGACAGTGATAGACAGATTGATTCAGCAGGCGATCGCCCAAGTCCTTACACCGATCTATGAGGAGCAATTTTCGGAGAACAGTTACGGATTCCGACCCAAGAGAAGCGCACATAGCGCAATCCGAAGGAGTCAGGAAAACATCCAGGAAGGGTACAAGTATGTAGTCGACATGGACCTGGAGAAATACTTCG
>NZ_VCRA01000087.1 GCF_005938385.1 Paenibacillus mesophilus | reverse complement strand
AGTACGTGGACGTAGACCCGAAACCGTGTGATCTACCCCTGTCCAGGGTGAAGGTGAGGTAACACTCACTGGAGGCCCGAACTCACGAGCGTTGAAAAGCTCGGGGATGAGGTGGGGGTAGGGGAGAAATTCCAATCGAACTCGGAGATAGCTGGTTCTCCCCGAAATAGCTTTAGGGCTAGCCTCGAGAATGAATCGCGGAGGTAGAGCACTGATTGGGTGCGGGGCCCGCCAAGGGTTACCAAGTCCAGTCAAACTCCGAATGCCGCATATTTGAATCTCGGGAGTCAGACGGTGAGTGCTAAGATCCATCGTCAAGAGGGAAAGAGCCCAGATCATCAGCTAAGGTCCCCAAGTGCGTGTTAAGTGGGAAAGGATGTGGAGTTGCACAGACAACCAGGATGTTGGCTTAGAAGCAGCCACCATTTAAAGAGTGCGTAATAGCTCACTGGTCGAGTGACTCTGCGCCGAAAATGTAACGGGGCTAAACACGCCACCGAAGCTATGGCTAGCGCAACTTTGTTGCGCTTGGGTAGGGGAGCGTTGAATACGGGTTGAAGTCAGACCGGAAGGACTGGTGGACTGTATTCAAGTGAGAATGCCGGTATGAGTAACGAAAAGATCAGTGAGAATCTGATCCGCCGAAAACCTAAGGGTTCCTGAGGAAGGCTCGTCCGCTCAGGGTAAGTCGGGACCTAAGGCGAGGCCGAAAGGCGTAGTCGATGGACAACAGGTTGACATTCCTGTACCACCGTAAGCCGTTACGAGCAATGGGGTGACGCAGAAGGGTAGTGACGCAGACTGATGGATGTCTGTCCAAGCAGTAAGGCTGGTGCGTAGGCAAATCCGCGCACCGTAAGGCTGAGCTGTGACGGGGAGGGAACATTGCAGTACCGAAGGTCATGATCTCAAGCTGCCGAGAAAAGCCTCTAGCCAGGCGAAGGTGCCCGTACCGCAAACCGACACAGGTGGGTGGGCTGAGAATGCTAAGGCGCGCGGA
>NZ_VCRA01000086.1 GCF_005938385.1 Paenibacillus mesophilus | reverse complement strand
TTCAATCCGTTTGGTGATGATGGCGGAGGGGATCCACGCGTTCCCATCCCGAACACGACCGTTAAGCCCTCCAGCGCCGATGGTACTTGGACCGCAGGGTCCTGGGAGAGTAGGACGTTGCCAAGCGGATCCGCGAATGCGGAACCATACAAGGAAATAGACTCAACTTTGCATGCAAAGTTCTGAGGGCCTTTAGCTCAGCTGGTTAGAGCGCACCCCTGATAAGGGTGAGGTCGGTGGTTCGAGTCCACTAAGGCCCACCATAGTACTCTAAAAGGAAGTTTTGTATCGGGGTCCCCGAAAAGTATTCGGAATAGACTTCGGAGCATACGCTTCACTTTTTGGGGTGAATCTGGGGCCATAGCTCAGCTGGGAGAGCGCCTGCCTTGCAAGCAGGAGGTCAGGAGTTCGATCCTCCTTGGCTCCACCAACAAATCTTCCACAAAAAACCTACAAATTTCGACTTGAAATGATGCGGGCGGATGTGGTAAGATAGCAAATGTCGCTTTTGAGCGATAGCACCTGATGACAAATTTCTCAATAACGAAATTTGCATCGTTGTTCCTTGAAAACTGGATAGCGAAACGAATCGAGCAAGAACATCTGTAAAGGTGATCTTAGAAGCGAATCGATGAGTTTGAATCCTTCTTGCGAAGGTTTCAAACAAAGTGGATAAGCTAATAAGGGCGCACGGAGGATGCCTAGGCGCTAGGAGCCGATGAAGGACGTGGCGAACTACGAAAATGCCTCGGGGAGCCGTAAGCAGGCTTCGATCCGGGGATGTCCGAATGGGGAAACCCACGTAAGGTAATACTTACGTACCTATTGCTGAATACATAGGCAATATGGAGGCACACCCAGGGAACTGAAACATCTAAGTACCTGGAGGAAAAGAAAACAAAATGTGATTCCGTCAGTAGCGGCGAGCGAACGCGGAGAAGCCCAAACCGCTCCCTTCGGGGAGCGGGGTTGTAGGACGTCGATATGGCAAAAGCAGGTTAGGCGAAGCGGTCTGGAAAGGCCGGCCACAGAAGGTAAAAGCCCTGTAACCGAAAGCTTGCGTATGCCTAG
>NZ_VCRA01000085.1 GCF_005938385.1 Paenibacillus mesophilus | reverse complement strand
TATATAAGTTGAACTAATGAGACTTACATGCGAATACAAAGCCGATCAATAATCTTCATTGGATCTTGCATAATGTTGTCCATAAATGCTCCAACATTCTTGCGAATCTCTACAGTTGTATGGTAAAAAACGTTGTTAATGACATCCGCCTTCAGCCACTTCCATAGCCCTTCAACAAGGTTCAACTCAGGGCTGTAGGGTGGAAGAAACACAAGTTCAAGACGGCCTGCCTGTTCTTGAAGAAAACTTCGCAGTAACTTTGCATGATGAATTCGTGCATTGTCCAACACCATTACGATTTTGCCTATTGGATAGGCTGCTAAGACTTGTTTCAAGAACACTAGGAAGGCTTCGGCATTGTACTGTTCGTCTTCTTTCCAAACGATTTTGCCTTTGGCATAATCCAGCGTGGCCAGAAGTTTAACTCCTCGATGCTTGCCTGTCGTCTTAATGACCCGCTGTTTGCCTTTTGCGAACCACGTCTTTTGAAGGGCTTGATAATCGCGAATCATGCTCTCATCTTCAAACAATAAGTGATCAATTTCGCCGTTCTCGTAATTTTTTTAACCCGGGAAATGTCGTTTCGACAAACAAACGTTGCTTTTCTTCGTCAGCTGCGGCAAGCGTGTAGGTAGGTTTGGTGTAGCTCAAACTCATCCGATGCATGAGTTTGGAGACCCCGCGAAGGGAGTACGTTTTACCAAATTCGCGATGAATGTATTCACCGATGATTTGCAGCGTCCAGTTGAATTTGGCAGTGAATCCAACGTCATGCGGAACAGCATCTATAATGATTTTTTTCAACTTCTCTTGTTGCTCTTTGCTCAATTGCTCTGGTGGCCCGGGAGAAAACTTCATCTCTAGACCGTCCAGTCCGTCTTGGCGATAACGTCGCAAGTAGGTGCTGACCGTACTTTCCTTTCTCCCGATGCTTAAGGCAATATCCTCATTTGTTTTGCCGAGCAGATACAGCTTTACAGTCTGGTACCGTTCGAACATTCGTCTGCTTTTCTCGTGCTTTAATCGTTGTTCTACATCACGTAATTGCTCTTCAATCGTTTTCATCGCGATCACCCGTACAAATAAGTTGTAGTGTCTTATTCGACGCGGGTATCTTGAAGTTCCTTCCAAGCGTCTTTAGTTCAACTTATATA
>NZ_VCRA01000084.1 GCF_005938385.1 Paenibacillus mesophilus | reverse complement strand
TATGCTACTCTGTAGACGAAGCTAACGACTGATTTCCAGCGGATTTTGCGCGTATTCTTCTGCCCTGGACGAATGGGTCGAATCGGCAAAATGTTTTTGCGAATCAGCGCTTCAACATCGGGCGGGGGTTCATCGCTGCGTGAGCGCAGGAAATGTCTACAAACGTAAACGGCAACCGTGAAGTTGACTTGGTAGGGGTGCCGTGTATCCATTTGGGAAATGACGACGTGCGAGGTCATCATTTCAGCGAAATTGTACATGATCATTCTTGCGAAAATCTCCTGGGTGATGGACTCTCGTCTCTTTGCGTGAAAATTCGTCAGACCGACGGTGTATTTTAAGGCCCTGAAAGAGGTTTCAATACCCCATCGCATGTTATAAATAGACTTGATTTCATCGGGTGGGAAATCAGCGACAGAAAGATTCGTCATGACGGTTTCATAAGTGCCATTCGGTAGAACGAAACGAACAACCCGAAAGGAAATCGGGTAAAACAAGTTCTCCTGCAGATCCAAAAAATCAAAGGTAGACGTGGAAGGGACGAACCTGTACATCTCGGGATGAGCCTTGACCTCTTTGGTTTGTTTTTTGGTGAGTGTCAGATGAACCTCCCGATCAAACGCCCCGTTAGAAGGCAAACGCAAGCTCGAAAGAATACCACTGGAATCCACATCCTTTACCCGTATGACGTAGTTCCACCCTTTGCGTTCAAGATGCGCGAAATTGTTGTAACTTTCATAACCTCGATCGGCCGTAACAATGGTTTTGCCCTTGATGGGAGAACGGTCAACCATAGCAGCCAGCGCCCTTCCCTCATTGCATAACCTTCGTGGCTGAACAATGGCATCCACGTAAAGTCTGTTGCATAAGTCATAGGCTGCATTCAAATGCAGAAGGTTATAGCCTTTCGTGTTCGGTTGACTTTGAAAATAGGTGTCCGTGTCCGCAGAGTCCGTTGCGATATGCAAATCCGAACCATCAACGGCAAGTAATCGATACCCTCTGTAGTCCTTGATATCCGTATACGATTGCGTAAATTCGTGAAACAAGAATTCCACAGCAGAGGGCAGGATTTTATTCCTCTGCTGGACAAAAGCAGAAGTAGTTGCGGTGTTTACGTCATAGCCCTGCGATTCCAAGAGTTCCTTATATAGGCTGTTGCCACCCATTGAGATCAGGAGTTGCATAACCGTGTCAAAGGGCAGCTTTTTCTTGCGGGTAAAATCTTTTTCAGGATTTTTGACATAAGGTGCTGGTGCAGCTGCCATTTCTCGTATGAGGGATGTCAGCGTTTCTTTTAG
>NZ_VCRA01000083.1 GCF_005938385.1 Paenibacillus mesophilus | reverse complement strand
GGATAAGCCCTCGACCGATTAGTATTCGTCAGCTGCACGCGTTGCCGCGCTTCCACCCCGAACCTATCAACCTGGTCGTCTACCAGGGGTCTTACGAATTGGGAAATCTCATCTTGAGGGGGGCTTCACGCTTAGATGCTTTCAGCGCTTATCCCTTCCGTACGTAGCTACCCAGCCATGCCTCTGGCGAGACAACTGGTACACCAGCGGTACGTCCATCCCGGTCCTCTCGTACTAAGGACAGCTCCTCTCAAATTTCCTACGCCCACGACAGATAGGGACCGAACTGTCTCACGACGTTCTGAACCCAGCTCGCGTACCGCTTTAATGGGCGAACAGCCCAACCCTTGGGACCTACTTCAGCCCCAGGATGCGATGAGCCGACATCGAGGTGCCAAACCTCCCCGTCGATGTGGACTCTTGGGGGAGATAAGCCTGTTATCCCCAGGGTAGCTTTTATCCGTTGAGCGATGGCCCTTCCATTCGGTACCACCGGATCACTAAGCCCGACTTTCGTCCCTGCTCGACTTGTAGGTCTTGCAGTCAAGCTCCCTTATGCCTTTGCACTCTTCGAATGATTTCCAACCATTCTGAGGGAACCTTGGGGCGCCTCCGTTACGCTTTAGGAGGCGACCGCCCCAGTCAAACTGCCCACCTGACACGGTCCCTCTACCGGGTTACGGTAGCAGGTTAGAACTCCGATACGATCAGGGTGGTATCCCAACGGCGCCTCCGTCGAAGCTGGCGCTCCGACTTCTCCGGCTCCCACCTATCCTGTACAGATCGTACCAAAGTCCAATATCAAGCTGCAGTAAAGCTCCATGGGGTCTTTCCGTCACGTCGCGGGTAACCTGCATCTTCACAGGTACTAAAATTTCACCGGATCTCTCGTTGAGACAGCGCCCAAGTCGTTACGCCATTCGTGCGGGTCAGAATTTACCTGACAAGGAATTTCGCTACCTTAGGACCGTTATAGTTACGGCCGCCGTTTACTGGGGCTTCGGTTCACAGCTTCGGGTTGCCCCTAACCGCTCCCCTTAACCTTCCAGCACCGGGCAGGCGTCAGCCCGTATACTTCGCCTTGCGGCTTCGCACAGACCTGTGTTTTTGCTAAACAGTCGCTTGGGCCTTTTCACTGCGGCCCCCTCGGGCTATTCACCCTACCGAGGCACCCCTTCTCCCGAAGTTACGGGGTCATTTTGCCGAGTTCCTTAACGAGAGTTCTTCCGCGCGCCTTAGCATTCTCAGCCCACCCACCTGTGTCGGTTTGCGGTACGGGCACCTTCGCCTGGCTAGAGGCTTTTCTCGGCAGCTTGAGATCATGACCTTCGGTACTGCAATGTTCCCTCCCC
>NZ_VCRA01000081.1 GCF_005938385.1 Paenibacillus mesophilus | reverse complement strand
CAGGCTGTTTATAAAGCCTAGTTTTTCGAGCTAGTCTGGATCAAGAATGTATAACTCTGAGACGTCTCTAACCAGAAACAGAAAAGATCGCCCTACCTGGCTAGCTTGGCCAGATGGTTGGCGATCTTTTTAATGTTCTGGCAGATGGCGGTCATGAGCGCCTGCTCCAGAACTTTTTTCTTTCCGCGCAACCGGCAATAGCGAAGGCCGTGGAGCTCTTTGGCATCCGCGAAACTTCGCTCAATCGTCTGGTACCGGAGACGGTACAAATATTTGCCCGGACGGGAACATCCGTTTTGTTTCACCCAGTCCTTGCTGTCCTGCCAGACATGCCGGGTAATGACCCTTTGCTTGTTTTTGGAACGCGTGCATTCGCCAAGCAACGGGCAATCCTTACAAATTTGCGGGTCCGACTTGTAGTGGCGGTACCCTTCCCGATCGGTCGTGGTGTACGTGAGTTCCTGTTTTTGGGGACACCGATACAGGTCGAGCTCTTCGTCATACTTGAACCGCCACTTGGCAATAAGTCCTTTTACGGGGGTGTAGCTCCTGCGTCCAATTACAGCATAAATCTTTCGGGTATGTAGCTTCTTGCAAATATCCGCCGTGTAATAACCGGCATCCAGGGCCACGGCCTCCAGCGTTTTGTCGAATCCAAATTTCTCGATTTGCAGGTGAAGTCGTTCCAGGTAAGGGACCGAGTCATGGACATTTCCAGGGGTAATATGCACATCGGTAATGATGTTGTACTTATGATCGACCGTCCGGTGATCCAAATAGAAGAATCCTTCCGGTTTCCCGTCCCGAACCATATAGCCACTCTCCGGATCGGTTGTACTCACTTTTGTCTCCTTGGTTTCGCTCACCTCCTCCCGGGGCTTTAAAGCTTTTTTCCATGTGCCGCTCGATCGGCTTGAACCGCCTCGTCCAAGTCATCCAAATACGTTTTGACGCTCTTTTCAACTTCTTGCTTGATGAACTTACGTTTGTTGGCATTGGCTTTGAGATGGGTGGAATCCGTCACAAGTACGCGGCCGGCAACCATCCGAAGCTCAATGGCTTTCATCACGATATGATCGAAAATGTCCTGAACGACCGACGTGTCCTGGAGGCGCTTGCGATTTAAACTTAAGGTGCTGTGATCTGGAACGCGATCCGTTAATCCTAACCCGACGAACCATCGGTAGGCCATGTTGAGTTGAACCTCTTGCTCGAGCTGCCGCTCGGAACGTATGCCAAAAAGAAAACCAATCAACATCATTTTAAAGAGAAGGATCGGATCAACCGAAGGCCGTCCATTATCCTCACTATAGTAAGGCTTTACTTTTTCAAGAATAAAAGAAAAGTCGATGTGTGCATGAACCTTGCGAAGCAGATGATTTTGCGGAACGAGGTCTTCCAAACAAACGAATTCGTAGCTGTTTTGTGCATGTGGATTGGAGCGAAGCATGCAATCACCGCCTAAATAGGATAG
>NZ_VCRA01000080.1 GCF_005938385.1 Paenibacillus mesophilus | reverse complement strand
ACATGAAAATTTTCATTCTACAAATTGCTATATTTGTAAAATAAAGAACTGTTTTTCGTGGACAAAACCGAAAAAAAACTCCACTGTAGAGGGAGCAGGATATTCATCCATACACCCTATACAAAGGAGACCACGCCTTTGAGTGTATCGGATATTCCAGTCATTCGTCAATGTCTTAATCAACTTCCTTTACAAGATTTTGTCGTACCTTTTCTCGATTTCCGCAAGCAAAAACTCTCGACTGCGAATTTGCTCAAGATCTTTATCACTGCACAGCTTCTCAAGTGGGACTCCCTGAGCACGATCGAAAATACGATCCGTTCGGATGAAGTGTACCATGCCGCTTTTGAACTGGACAGTATCAGCAAATCCCAATTGTCACGCCGAATCAACAGCCTTCCCACTGAAATACCTCAGGCTCTGTTTCGTGCAGTGGTTCATCGCATTCAAGAGCATACGCGTCCAATTCGATCCAAGAGTCACTTGCCTCTGGCAGTCGTGGATTCCACCAGTTTGCGGATGCCTCCGCTGCTCGGGGATTGGGCCTACGTCACGAATAAGCAAAACAGCGTGAAAGTACATGCGCGCCTGATGGTCGTTGGCCCGGATGTAGCCTATCCCGACAAAATCGTTCCGTCTACCGGCAATGTGAGTGATTATCGAGGTTCGGACTTTCTCGTTGTGGATTCCGATGCCCTGTACGTCATGGATCGCGGCTATGTTTGTTACAAGCGTATGGAAAAGTGGGCCTCCTCCGAGAACATCCATTTTGTGATCCGGCTGGCAAATCATCACTTTGCCACGATTCTCGAAGAACGGGAACTCCCTGCGGAACATCCATCGATTACACGCGATGCCATCGTGCGTTTAGGCAACCAACCGAAAACGACCATGAAGACTCCTCTGCGCCTGATTGAGTTCACGGATACCCAGGGACGATTTTACCGGCTGGCCACGACACGGTTGGATCTGAATGCGGAAGAGGTGATGGAGGTTTACCGGAGCCGCTGGCTGATCGAGTTGTTTTTTAAATGGCTGAAGCAGCACCTCAAGTTCGCTCAACTCTACAGTCATCAACCCGATGCCGTATGGAATCATATATTCTTGGCTCTAGTGGCCTACGGCCTCTCCTACCTCATTGGGCTGAAGTCGGAGACGCCTCTGAGTACGTGGAAGATCGTGGGTCTCCTTCGAATTTATGCGTTGAAGCCGTGGACCCAATGGGACGCAGAACTGCACCGAAAGCCGAGTAAGCGGAGTGAAGGCCGACAGAAGAAGGATCCCCCGGTTCCCCGAAAAGTAATGGAAGTGACCGGGGTATGTATCCAACAACCGAAAAAGCGAAATAGGTAATTGGATGAAAGATCGTCCAATATTTGTAAATGGATGTTCCTGCTCTTACGAGTAGACAACCTTTTTCGAGTTGTACAAAGAAAAATTATGTGAAAACAATCACAAAATTCACTTGCTACATGATGTTAGCCTTAATGCAACGCTACTG
>NZ_VCRA01000008.1 GCF_005938385.1 Paenibacillus mesophilus | reverse complement strand
GAAGCCCCCCTCAAGATGAGATTTCCCAATTCGTAAGACCCCTGGTAGACGACCAGGTTGATAGGTTCGGGGTGGAAGCGCGGCAACGCGTGCAGCTGACGAATACTAATCGGTCGAGGGCTTATCCCAAAGGTCCCCCAAAAGTGAAGCGAAGCGTTGTAGAGACGCCGAGTACTTTTGGGGGAGCCCCCGGAAAACCCATTCCGGGTAACATCGATGAAGCAACACTCGCTCGTTTCGCATTCAGTTTTCAGGGAATAAACCTTGAATAAATTCGTTTGGTGATGATGGCGGAGGGGATCCACGCGTTCCCATCCCGAACACGACCTTAAGCCCTTCAGCGCCGATGGTACTTGGACCGCAGGGTCCTGGGAGAGTAGGACGTTGCCATGCGAAAAACAAAAAGTCTCACAGTATGTGAGGCTTTTTTGTTTTTTTCGCTTGTCGGACTGGATGTCGTCGTCGTTCAGCAATGATCGAGCGGAACAAAAAGGTATAATGAAACTTTCCAGCATGTAAATGTTGAAATAACCGGTTCAAATGTGATACGATGCACTTACCTTACCTAATAGGAGTTGAAGAGGATAATGTAATCTTTCCTTGCTGTCCATGAACATAATAAAACAGGTATCTGCGGCATGCCATTAGCTGCAATCGCTTTGTTTTATTATGGATCGGCAAGAAGAAAGTTACTTATTCTTTTCCACTCAAACGAATAGGCCGATCGAGCTCCGCCGGAGTTGGATTTGCCGTATATTTATTTGAGCTACGAGAAAAGTAACTTTCTCGTAGCTTTTTCATTTCTTGTATAGGAGGATTTGTTCCATGTCTTTGATCCAAGTCAAGCATTTGACATTCGCTTATGACGGCAGCTATGACAACATATTTGAAGATGTAAGCTTTAACCTCGACACGGACTGGAAACTGGGATTTACCGGGAGGAACGGCCGGGGCAAGACGACGCTGCTGAATTTATTTCTGGGTAAATACGAGTACCGCGGATCGATATCCGCCCAGGTGCAGTTTGAATATTTTCCTTTCCACGTCGAGAATAAGGGACACAACACACTGGATGTCATCGGGGACTTTTATCCGGACTATGTCCATTGGGAGCTTATGAGGGAGATGTCCTTGCTCAAAGTTTCCGAGGATGTCTTGTACCGTCCTTTTGACTCCTTGTCCAACGGGGAGCAGACGAAGATGATGCTGGCCGCGCTGTTTCTGAAGGAAAACCGTTTTCTGTTAATCGATGAACCGACCAACCACTTGGATATGGAAGCACGGCACTTGGTCAGTCAGTATCTGAATATGAAGAGCGGATTTATTCTGGTCTCTCACGATCGAGCGTTTTTGGACAATTGCGTCGACCATATTTTATCGATTAACAAAACGAACATCGAAATTCAGAAAGGTAACTTTTCGGACTGGTGGGAACGGAAAGAAAGACAGGACCAATACGAACTCGCGGAAAACGATAAGCTGAAAAAAGATATCAAGCGTCTGGCGCAAGCCGCGGAACGTACGAGCGGCTGGTCGCATGAAGTGGAGATGACCAAAAACGGCACGCGCAATTCCGGCTCCAAAGTCGATAAAGGATATATCGGCCATAAAGCGGCCAAAATGATGAAACGATCCAAAAATCTTGAACATCGACAACATTCCGCAATCGAGGAGAAGTCGGCGCTTTTGAGAAATGTAGAAAGCTCCGAAAGTCTAATGCTGTCCCAGCTGTCGTATCACAAAAGCCAGCTCGCCGAGCTAGACCGAGTGTCGATCCATTACGGAGACAAAACGGTATGCGCGGATGTAAGCTTTACGATTGAAAAGGGCGAGCGGATCGCGCTTTCCGGCAGAAACGGCACCGGTAAATCGAGCATCCTTAAGCTGATCGTCGGGGAAGATATTCCGTATACGGGAGTATTTCGAATGGGCAGTCAGCTGAAAATATCGTATGTATCGCAGGACACCTCGCATTTGCAGGGGACTTTAACCGACTATGCGAGAGACCAGGGGATCGATGAAAGTCTCTTCAAAGCGATACTCCGTAAGCTGGATTTTTCCCGCATCCAATTCGAAAAAGACATTTCGTCCTTCAGCGGCGGCCAGAAAAAGAAAGTGCTGATTGCCAAAAGCTTGTGCGAGGAAGCTCATTTGCATGTTTGGGATGAACCGCTGAACTTTATAGATGTCATTTCTCGAATGCAAATCGAGCAGCTGCTGATGGAGCATAATCCGACGATCGTGTTTGTCGAGCACGACCGAGAATTTTGCAACAATATTGCAACGAAAATCGTGAAACTGTAATGCCAGTTAAGTCTTAATTCCAACATCGCCTCCTGTCGGCGATGTTTTTTTATTTTTGTGTTGGGAAATCGTTTACAAGGGAACAAATGTACGGTATTATAGCTGTATGTTGGTAATTATTTCTAGCGGAGGGGATATTGTTTGAGTCAAAACCAAGCGGAAGATATTCAATTGGAAAGCAAGCTGGAGGATATTACGGGAATTACATGTATTTACGTCCCGGTGCAGGATGTCTATGAATCCGTTCAATGGTATCGCAAAAATTTAGGCTGCAGACAACCTAGCAGATTTGAACCCGTCCAGCCTGGGGCCGGAATAGCGATCTTGCGATTTCCCGATGAGCAGGATAAGTTGCCGGGGGCAGGTCTAAGAACAACGGTACCGGCTATGTTTCTGATCCAATCGGGGTCCGAGGGCGGCCGATTAGGTTTTACCAACAATAATGGCGATCGCGTCCCTGTCGGCTGTTTCATTACGCCGCGCATCCAGTTGCTGTTCGATCGGTTTAAAGAGAACGGGGTGCGCATTGCAAGCGATATTCCGGAAGGGCGGGAATGCGGACCTAACTTTCAGTTCTATGATCCGGATGGGAATTTGTGGGAAGTGTGGCAGCCTTAAACGTTTATCCTAGAGAAGGTGGTTGCAGCATGTTTCATTCTGAAATCGACAATTCAATCATCCAGGAAGTTAATTTCATTCATTTGCCTGTCAGTAATGTTGATGAAGCTGTAAATTGGTACGTAAAGCATCTAGGGTGCAAAGGTGCTCATAAAGTTCATGATGGATTAGCAAGTGTAAATCTTCCATCAGGTCCAACTTTGCTGTTTATTCAGACTCAGCACGAAGAACGTGCAAAGTTTTTGAATAGAGGCCGAGATTACTCCATCGCAGGATTTATAACAAAAGATATAGAAAAGGCTTTTGCGTCGTTAAAGGAAAATGGCGTTCGCGTACTTAATTATAGGGATGAAGGCGACGTGGGTAAGTTCTTTGATTTTTATGATCTTGATGGAAATATGTTCACTATATGGGGATGCCCCATTGATGATTATAACAGCTCGTTAAATAAATCCGGTGAAGCATTATAGCGAATCGAAATGAAGCTGGAATCCATTGCACTACCGAATAATGTATCGGAGGAGAGACAAGAATATATATCGTATGTGATCCGACTGAAGAGGCGTTATTATTTTATGCGATATATGTTCTTGTCCTATTTGCATTGTCAATATAGTTAGTCATGCCTAACATTCCCGCTCACGATGTACTCCTGATATGGTTCGTAAACAAGCGGTACAAGTTGTGATTGGAGTTCTCCATCAGCCAGACGAGGGTCGATATCGTACTCGGGAGGCTGCTTGGCGAGCGTAACCGGAATCCCGACAATCGAGCCATCGTCCAGCTTCGCTTGTATCGCATACCGGGGCAAATAAGCAATGCCGAGACGTCGGATAATAAAACGTTTGCAAACCTCGAAGTTGTTCGTCTCCATCATGATTTCCGAGGCTTGGCCGTACTCATGGTAAAATTGATCGATTATTTTTTGATCGCCTGCGCCATTGTACATATAGACCATTTTCTCTCCGCTCAAGTCGGCGGGCACGAGCTGTTTCCGTTTCGTCAGCGGGTGATTCGGATAGACGGCCAGAATGAAGTTGCCGGCTATTAATTTGCAATACGAAAGCGCGGGATGGCGGATGGAACGTATAAACCCCAAATGCACTTCGCGGTCTATGATTTGCTGAACCGAATCTTCCGGTGATAACGATTTCACAAATAAACGAACTTTCGGGTGCTTCTCCATAAAGGAGACCACCTTCTCTCCGTACAGCAGCGAAGCATGATAAAACATGCTGACCGTCAGCTTCCCCTCGGGCTCCTCGGAACGGTTGCGTATTTTCTCCAAGCCGCGATTCCAGCTGTTCAATATTTCGACCGCATAAGGGAGGAAGTCATGCCCGGCATCAGTTAACGTCATTTGGCGGTTTTTATTGACGAACAGCCTCTCATTCAATTCTTTCTCCAACGATTGAATCCGGTGCGTGACAGTAGGCTGAGAACAAAAAAAGAATTTCCGACGCTTGGCTGACGCTTCTCGTACGGGCAACGCACAAAAAAGCTTCAAGCAGATCTTTGTTCAATAAGGCCGCCTCCCGTCTCGGAATGGATGCCTCATTGTACCATGAATCCAATAAATGCAAAATATGAATACGAAACGGACGATGAATTAATAAATTTAATAACGAAAGAAAGCGGTTGCAGAAATCGATTACAGTTACTAATATGAATGGTGAGAGGACTAATGAAGTTGCAGAATATAAACTTAATAAGGAGGAATGTGAATGCGGAATTACATGCCGGATTCGGACTTGACCGAACAAACAAACCTCGCGGAACGGGAAGCGGGGGTAACGCCTAGTCTTAGCAGAAGGAAACTGCTTGCTTCGCTTGGGATTGCTGGGGCAACGGCAGTCGCGGCGGAAGTGTTGGGAATGAGGAATGTTGTTTTCGGGAAAAAAGACGGAGTTACCGATGCCGTATATGATGAGAACGGCAAGCTCCGGCTGCCTGATCTATTGGCGATGAATTTCGTTCTGCCGGTTACGGCGGCTCAGTTGAGAAGCGAAACGAATCCGATGCCCAATTGGATGTACTACGTACGGGACGCCGGAAAGGAAGGGTATTTTTATTATGACGCTGCGGATACCGCGTCACCCGACAACACGGGGACCGTTCTGGTGTCGATAAGCGGGGCCAGGTTCAAGAGAGTCGTCGAAGATGGTGTAGTGAATGTCCAATGGTTCGGCGCTACAGGGAACGGGGTTACGGACGATGCGCCCGCCATACAGGCCGCCCTTCACGCAGTTCCGCAGGCGGGAGGAACGTTGTTGTTTCCGCCTACGGAGTCGTATTACGCTCTCAAAAGCCAAGGTATATGGATAGAAAACCGGAGTCATCTATCGCTAACATCCTCAGGGGCAATCATCAAGTACAAGGACGGCGTTCCGGATGTGAGGGATACGACCCGGAAATACAGCAATATCGTCATGCAAAATTGCAAGCATATCAAGCTGGAAGGTCTTGTCCTGCACGGGAATATATCCAATCGGCAGGCGTTGTCCGGCGGCGAGAGCTTTCAATCGTGCCTGACCTTAATAAGCTGCGAGAACGTGCTGATCCGTCATTGCACGTTTACCGAAGGGATGACCGACGGAATATACGTTGGCGGGATCTATTCGGGCTCACCTTCTACGGGAACCGTCTCGCTTAGCAAGAACATCTTGATCGATTTTTGCGCAATATCGCGCTGCCGCAGAAATAATATATCGATCGTCGCCGCGGATGGCGTCACCGTATCGAACTGTTCGGTGACGGATGCGGGAACGATCCAAGGCACGAATCCGAAATGCGGGATCGATGTAGAACCGAACAAAGGATGGTTCGGTACATGCAAGCGAATACGGCTGCAAAACAATACGATCGAGAATAGCGCGGGTTCTTACGGCGTAAGCTTCGGGGGAAGCGGTCACGAAGATGTTCATGTGGACGGCAACCGGATTGCCTACAATAATACGGGGCTAAATTTTTAACAATAATGCGAATGTACCGGATAGTGTGCGCGTCAAAGTAACGAACAATACGTTCAGTCGGAACGTGAATGGGATGAGGCTGGTTCAGAAAAATGTGGACGTCGTAAGCGGAAATTTATTTACCAACAATTCAGGCGTCGGATTGATCCTGTTTGCCGTCGACGGGGTTCTGGTTACCCAAAATAAATTTATCCGCAACGAAGGGTACGGGATAAGCGGAGGGCACCGTACGGACGTTTCCGTGCAAATCTATTCCGTATATATGACCGATAACATTTTCGAGGATAATGCTCCCCAAACAACGGCATCATCCAGCGGATTTTCGGCAAGACTTTACGTTCGGAACGAAAGCTCGATAGTCGTTTTTAACAACAATGTGCAGTACAGCACCCCGTCGGCTCCATTCAAAATGAGAGGGATTTCGGTCGACAAAGACTGCATTGCCCGGGCAAACAACAACATGTCCAAAAATTTATACGACAACGATAATCCGCATGCGCGATTTGCGGGCGTAGGCAATTACTCTGTGAATGCTACAGTACCGCAGTTGTGAAGTAATCGATTGAAGTGACCATCAAAGTTCAACATGATTTACAATGGGGGGCGTTATCCTTAGTCAAACAAAAAATTGGAATGATAATTGCCGGTTCTACGGCTGCCCTTACTTTCATAACCGGGTGCAGCGGAGGTTCGGGAGGACAAGAAGCTCGGGATAAGTCGGGTACACCCGTGCCAGCCGCGGTCGATTATACGAAGGAGCCTTTGGAGGTTGTCATTCAGGATTTGGCTGGGGGCTCCGACGAACCGTTCGAGAAAACGTATGGACAATATATCCGGAAGAAATTTCCGAATATGAAAGTCAGCTTCATTCAGAGCAAGCAGGGAACGAGACTGCAAGATCTGATCACGACCGGCCAAAATGTCGATCTTGTATACGCATCGCTGGAGACGATATCCAGTCCGCTGCTCGGCACGGGCATGCAGTTCGATATGACAAGTCTGATCAAGACGCATGGCGTTGACCTGTCCAAGTTCGAGCAGACGACGATCGATGCGGTGAGAACGATGGGGGAAGGAAACATATACTACCTTCCCGTCCTGACGATGGTTCAAGTTTTATTTTACAACAAAGAGATATTCAATAAGCTTGGCGTTGCCTATCCGAAAGACGGGATGACATGGGATGATCTGCACGAGCTCAATATGAAGCTGACCCGCTCGAACGGCGGCGTCAACTACATGGGGTACTCGGCGTCGCCGAACCATATTTTACGGATGAATCAAATGTCTGTGCCTTTCTACGACCCGAAGACGAAAAAACCGATGTTTACGGATGAGCGATGGAAGAAAGCGCTCGAGCTGTACTTCATGAACGAGGCGACCAGCAACTATAAGTCCTGGTCCTTGGCCAAGAAGAAGCTGCCGTACTATACGGAAATGACCGCTTCGCAGGAGCTTGCGATGATGGTGTTCAATTCGCAATTTCCGTTCGACGGACCGCAATATGTCAAGGACATCGACTGGGATCTAGTATCGCTGCCGACGCTCAAGGACAAGCCGAAGATCGGCTCGCAGGCTTCGCCAAGAATGTTCGCCATTACGAATACAGCCCAAAACAAAGCCGCCGCTATGGAGGTAATCAAATATTTGACCTCGCCGGAGATGCAGACGGAGTATTCCAAGCAAGGATTTATGACCGTGCTTAACGACGATAACATAAAGAAGCTGATCGGAAGCGAAAGCCAGTTCAAGGACAAAAACTGGAAAGCGGTTTATGTGAATGAGATCGCACCGAAATCGTATCAAAGCATTTACGACGGCGACCTGCTGCAAAAATATTTAACGCCGAACATACTCAAGATCGTGAACGGGGAGATGGATGTAAATACGGCGTCGCGCGACGCGCAGGAGCAGAGCGGGAAGTTCATCGAGGCGGAGATGAAAAAATAATCGTAAATAGGAACTCTCGGCGGCGATCGCCGGTCACGTGATTCAAAGGTCACGCGGGCCGGCGATTTGTTTTTTCGTTCGATTTGACAAAAAGATCGCAGCCGATACGAATGCTTTAATGATGTAGTAAAAACGTTTGAAACAGTTGATCCGTTTCACCGGAAAGGATGTGCTCGAATGAATCGACATACGATAACGGAACAAGAGATGATGGAAGAAGCAGCGTTGTTTCAAGAGATTTATCCGGTTTTCATTGAAGAGGTTGACAGGATCGAGGCCGCTCGCGGCAAACTGAGCGAGTTTCAACTAATGCGCGCTGCCGCTCGCGGCAAAGACATTATGGGCCATTTGAGCTGGGAACGCCGCCAAACTGTAAATGCCATTTTTGAAACGTATATCGATATATATCGAAACTATGGGCGAGAAGATGCCGACGAATGGGTTGTTCTGACGTTAGGAAGCAGCCGCAAGGCGATAATCGAGCGCGGATATAAGCATAACTGGGAATACCCGGGGAACAGCGAACCGAACGTGGGGTCGAGAATCGAGGAATTGTCACGCCTATTGCTAGAGAAAGAGGCCGAGTTGCTTTGGATTCACCGCGAGCTTAGCCTATTGCAAGGCATGATAACTCCCGTCAAAAAAACGGATGAAGACACGTAAATCCGAAAAGTTAGCAATTCAGAAGAAACCGTCTCCTGAAGCATACCCTATAATTGGGATATGCTGACCAAGGAGGAGATTGCTTTGAGTATCGCAAAGGATTTGTTGGAGGAGCTGCGGCGGGAGGCGCTGAATACTCGCCGTGTCATGGAGCGCATCCCGGAAGCCAGCATGTCCTGGAAGCCGCACCCCAAATCGATGTCAATCGGACAGTTGGCCTTGCATACGGCCGGATTGCCTGGAGGACTGGCCTCGCTGCTGAATGCCCCGGATCGCGAAGTGCCGACCGTGCCTCTCCCGGAAGCGGTATCCGTTTCGGAGCTTGTCGCAGTGTTGGAGGAACAATTAGCCGCAGCGGAGGATATCCTTCGTTCATGGGGAGACGAAGGTCTTCGCGAGACCTTTAGATGGACTGTGCAAGGCGCAGTCATAATCGAGTCTTCGCGTCTCGAGCAGGTGCGTTCGGTTCTTCTCAACCACTGGTACCATCATCGTGGGCAATTGACAGTGTATCTTCGGTTGCTTGATGTGCCGGTACCAGCTATTTATGGCCCCAGTGCCGATGAGTGAAAATGAAATGATAACAGACCCGGACGCGCAATGTCCGGGTCTTGTTGTCTATTTCACAAAACAGTCAGCCTTTGCTTCTTGATGTCCAAACTACTACCTAGAACGGCGTTTGCATTAGCTGCATATTCTAAGCTTGACTTGACTTGGTAAATAAAAATATAGGGAGGCATCCATAATGGAGTACAACAGTAATAGCGGAGTTAAATATAATCTTCCGAGTGGCGGTCCGAAACCTAAGCCTAAACAGAACCCAAAACCGAAACCGAAATCGGCAAGACTCCTCGCAAGCTCGTTCACTCCGATCATGAACCCCGATGCGGCTTATCAAAGCTCTACCCAAAATGTGGATTTTTCTGGTTTACCGTTCGGTGCACAAATTACTTTCGTGGCGGACGGAATTCAGACGGTAACGTTCAGTTCCGCCATGAACAAAGTCGGGCCAGTTCCAAACGGATGGGCAACCTGGTCTTCGCCTCCTTTCTCGGAAAGCGCCAATCCTTTCGTCCTAACTTCCAATGACGCAACAGTATTGACATGGACCTTGACCCGGCCGTCCGTCATTTTCGGGTTTGAACTGGAGCCTGATCCCTTTGCGGTGATTCATTTTAACGTAGATTTCTTTTCCGGTGCCACTCTTATCGGAAGCGTAACAAGGGATGTGAACGGGGAAGGCGGAGCACGCTTGTTTGCCGCGCAGACGAATGGCTCATTCGATCGTGTTGTCATCACAGGCGAGTCCGGTTTTGCGGTTGCCCAAATCAGATACGCCTTAAGAGGCCCCAAATAAGATGAAACCTCAGCAAGTGAAACCGGTCATAGGGATTTGCGTCGGAGGAAGGAGCGGAAATCGGTTCAATCACGTAGAACGGCTGATCGGCTCGCGGATGGAAAGATATTCGCCGGCCGAAGCCGATCTCATTGTGTTCCATTTGAACGATCTGAATCCGGAGCGGAAGAGCGTGACAGGATTACACTGCATGAAGAAGGGCAGTTCATTAGTGTGGGAGAGGCGCACGCTTCGCCTTCCGGATGCGGTTTTTATCCAATGCCATGCCGACTCCAAAATGGTGAACCGGTTGGAACAAGCGATTGGCAAAAAGGTGTATAACAATGTGTTTTTGGATAAATGGCAGTGCTGGAAGTTCTTATATGATAATCCCGATTTCCGGCCGTTCCTTCCTATTTCCCAAAACCTGGTTTCCGTTGAAAGCCTCGAGTCTTTTTATAATGAGCATAAAGATGTTTTTATAAAGCCGGTTCGAGGATCGGGGGGAAATGGAATTGTGCGGGTGATTGCGCAGAAGGGAAAAAATACGATCAAAGCTATTTATCACAATCACAAAAAGTCGCGAATCCGTACATTCAAAGAATGGAATAGTATCTGGAATCATTTTTCCTTATCCCCGCATAGCCATATGATGCAAAAAAGCATGAAAACCGTCCAATGGAACGGGAAGCCGACCGATATCCGAGTAAACATCAATAAAAATGGTGAGGGCGCTTGGCAAGTATCGTGCCTTTTCTTCCGTGTAGCTTTAAACGGCAGTCATGTGGGTTGGGGAAGAGGCGTTCACTATATGGTAATGGATCCGAACTGGCTGCTGAAGGAAAAGATTGTTCGGGAGAAGAGCCTGAGTCAAATAGCCGGCCTGGGACTTTCCATTGGGAAATGCTTTGACGATCAAGGTTATCATATGGCGGATTTGGGCATTGATTTTGGTTTGGACCGGAAAGGCAATCCTTGGATTTTCGAAGTCAATCCGCTTCCGTCCCCGTTCGGGCCTCCGATCCTGGATCAATCCTGGACATCGCCCATTGAATACGGCGTTTATCTTGCCAGGAAGCACCATTAAACGGGGTTTCGAGATCCCAGTAGCGGTTGAGTCAACCGCATGTATCCAGTCATCTTCGAGTGTCGAGCCAGGCACAGATAATATTGCTACTAATTGCTGTGATGCTTGCTAGGGTCACGGCGTTTATTTTTTTAATCGCAATACGGGCATTATAGTGATAAAACGATAAAACTCCCGATTGACTAAAATCTTATTGCAGAATGAAGCCGGATAGTTTATTATGGACTTTGTAGATCCATAATAAACATGAATCCGTTGCGAAGGGAGGGAGCAGGCATACAGTATTCCAAAAGCACCGACTACGCGCTGCACGCCTTAATTCATTTGGGGCACTCGGAGCGTCGCAACAACATCGGGATTAAGGAGCTATCGGCAATACTCGGCGTTTCGGAAAGCTACTTGTCCAAAATCATGTCCAAGCTGAGGCAGGATGGCATCGTACGCGCCGTACCGGGAGTGAACGGCGGTTATGAGCTTGCGCGGCCGGCCGAACAGATCACTTTTCTTGACGTGATTCAAGTCATTGAAGGAAGACAGCAATTGTTCGAATGCTCAAATTCGAATTCGCGGCAGCATCGGATGCTGGCTGAAGATGGAGCTGTACAGCAGGATCAGGAACGCCCGGGAAAGAGCGAGTGTTTGGTCGAAAAGGTGATGATCGGCGCGGAACAGCATCTGCACCAATACTTGCGGGAACACACGATCCAGACCATTCTGGATGAGGCTATGAAGCGTAGCAACCATGAAGCGAACAAGAAGTGACACACTTCTTGCACTTTAATTATGGATATTGAAGATCCATGGAGGTGTAATGTTACTATGAAAAATCAACTTCTCGATGTGGCGATAATTGGAGGCGGCCCGGCAGGGTTGAACGCCGCCCTCGTGTTGGGGAGAGCCAGGAAAACGGTGGCGGTAATCGATGAAGGCCGTCCCCGCAACGCCGTGACTCGCGAAGTTCACGGGTTTCTTACCCGCGACGGGGTTAGCCCCGGTGAATTTCGGAGAATTGCGAAGGAAGAGCTCAGCGCCTATCCCTCCGTGTCTTTCGTGGCGGATACGGCCGTGTCGATTGCGGGAACGGACGGTCAGTTTCAAATTACGACTGCGAAAGGAAATACCTTTGCAAGCAAAAAACTGTTGTTTGCCGTTGGAATGAAAGATCGGCCGTTGGACATACCCGGACTGGCGGAAGCTTATGGAAAAAGTGCTTTTGTATGTCCGTATTGTGATGCCTGGGAATTAAGAGACGAGCCGCTTGTCGTCATAAACAAGGGAGCCGAGCTCATGCACTTCGCTCCACTCCTATCCGGATGGACGAACCGTTTTACAATTTGCACGAATGGCCCGGATGAGCTGACGGATGCCCAGCGCGAGGAGCTCCGGCAGCATCAAGTACCCATATTCGACTCGCCGATTCGGTACATCGAATCAAACGACGGTATTGTACGGCAAGTCGTTCTCGCAGACGGGATGTCCATTCTGTGCAGAGGGATTTTTTTTAAACCGGATCTGGTAATGGGCTCGAACTTGCCGCGAGAAATCGGATGCGACATCACGGAAGCGGGAATGATTGCCGTCGATGACTTTGGGAAGACGAGCGTTCCGGGCGTTTATAGCGCCGGGGATGCGTCCTCTCGACTGCATCAGGCCATTGCCGCCGCCTCAAAGGGCGCATTTACCGCCGCGGCCATGAATAATGAACTGAATACGGAGGCTTGGAGGCGAAACGGGTAAAATGAGCGCTCGGCATGACTTCCTCAACCGCCGATCCTTTTCGTACGTGCGAGAATGGACCTGGCGTATTCGGAGGGGGTCATGTCGGAGAGCCGTTTGAACTGTCTTGAAAAATGATGAACACTGCTGTAACCCAAGCTTTCAGCAATCGACGAAATATTCCCGTTTTCCTCGCGGATGAGCTGCTTGGCCCGGTCTATTTTCTGACGATTGAAATATTCCATCGCCCCGATGCCCGTATGTTCCTTAAATAACATTTTGAGTCCCGTGCGGCTGATCGCGAAAATGTCGCACAACTGGTCGAGAGTGTAATTATGGGCTATATGGCTTCGCAAAAAATGGATCATGTTCGAAAACGATTCGTCGCTTTGTTTTTCTCCGATTAAAGGCGCTTTTCTGCTTGCCCTTTGTTCCGCTCTTCTTCTGCGAATCAGACGAATCAAAAAAATTTCCAAATAATTGCGGATGAGCTGTTCTCCGCCAAAAACGGCGTCCTCTCGCTCATGCGGACACCCGGAAATATTGGGGGAATCGACAGGCGGATCGAACGCCAGCAATCCTTCCTGCACAATAAAGGATAGGATGCGGTACTCATCTTCCTGCAGCCGAAAATGGCATTCGCCTTCAAAAACGGACATGCAAGCCGAGTCGCATTCAAACGAAAGGATGATAATATTGGAGGTCGTCTTGTTCAACGCTCTGCCTCCGTGAAACAAATTCGGCATGAAGAACAAGATGTCTCCTTGTCTTAAATGATAAGTCCCCAGATCGGTAAAAAACTCCACTTCTCCTTTATCGATATAGATGAATTCCCAGAAATCGTGTTTCTCCCCTCGAGTATAAAAATGTTTGGACATTTCCCTGTAATAAAAGGTGACCAGCTTGCGAATGGACAGTTCTTCCTTCAAAACATATCTAGGACGCATAGTCCGGACTCCCCCTGATCCGATTGAAATCGTTTGCAATGAACTACAGCGAGCAGAACCGGTATGTTCCTATTATATTTCATGAACTTATCGGGTTAAAAGAGGGATTCGAGCTTTCGCGATTCTGCATCCATTGGGTACAAACCGGGAAATCGCAAGAGAATCCCGGAAAATCTATCAAATGGAGCCGAATGTTCTGACCGGAATGACAAAACGTTTGACCTTTGCGTCAAAGCTCTGTCCATGTTCTGGCATTATTATAAACAGTAAGAAAGTTGCCGGGAGGTGATGGGAGATTGGTCGTTGACCAAAGTTGGTAATCGATTTCTTACAAGGTGGAGATGAACACGGCACACTGGATCCGGAGGGATGTCCATACAGGAAGGCTAAGCAGTTGTTGTCAGGTCGGATCCGATCAATAAAATTGCGGTTGAATACAGCTTAACAGGGGGAAATGAAAATGGGATCGAAGGCGAAGAAAGCGAACATTTATTTACTTCCGGCTCTTGTTGCCGGGATAACGCTCATGGCATCGGGCTGCTCCGGTAGCGGTGGGGAGCAAGGGAAAGGAAGCGGCGGGTCGGGCGCGGATAGCGGCAGCCAAGCAGCCAAACGCGCGGAGCCGGTCGAGCTCGTTATTCATACGAACAACGGGGCAACACCGGAAAGCTTCGACGCTAACTACGGGGATCGGATCCGTAAAAAATTCCCCGATTACAAAATCACCTACATCCAGAGCAAAGCGGGCAGCACGCTGCAGGATTTACTCGCGACAGGGCAGCGGGTGGATCTATTGTTCCAGACGGATTCTTACTACTTTGAATTGGCCGAAGGCTCCAAGCTGGAATTCGATATGACCGATCTTGCCAAAAAACACGGTGTCGATCTTAACACGATCGAGCCCCGGCTGATAGAAAGCTTAAAAGCGTCGGGCGGCGGCAAGTTGTATGCGCTTCCGGTCAGCAACATGATTCAGGTCCTATATTACAACAAAGGGATTTTCGATAAATTCGGCGTTCCGTATCCGAAGGACGGGATGAGCTGGGATGAAGTTCACGAGCTGGCCAAAAAAGTGGACCGTGAAGACGGCGGTATATCTTATATCGGATTTACGGCTTCGCCGGCCCATATTTTGGGCAACAACCAGTACTCCATACCTTACGTGGATGCCAAGACGGAAAAACCGACGTTCCTCGATAGCACATGGAACAAACTGTTCGAGACTTACCTGTTGAACCCGGGAAAGACCGCAGGATACCAGAAGTTCGTAACGGGCAAAAAAAAGCTTCCGTATCGGCTTGAATTTACGGATACGCCAACGCTGGGCATGTTTGTATTCAACTCCAGCTTCCCGTTCTCGATACCGAATATCAATGACATCAATTGGGACTTGGTAGCGCTGCCTGCCTTCAAAGAGAAGCCGAAGGTCGGGTCGCAGTCGATGCCTGTCGTGTTCGGCATGACCTCGATGGCTAAAGACAAGGACGCGGCGATGGAGGTTATCAAATATTTGGTATCGGAAGAGGCCCAAATGTCCGAAGCCAAAAAAGGCAATATGCCGATTTTGACCAGCGAAGCGGTAAGGAAAGTATTTGCGCAGGATACGCCGTTTAAGGACAAAAATTGGGGGGCGCTGTATTATAACCAGATCGCTCCCGGCGTTGTGAAAAATCCATACTTGCTGTCGGTCGAGCGAGTACTCACTCCATACGTGCAGCAAGTAATCGAAGGGAAAAAGGATTTGAATACGGCACTGCGCGAAGCGCAAGAACAGGCGGAGAAGACGATCGCCGAGGCGAAGCTCAAAAAATAAATCCGGGCGACCGTTTCGTAAAACATGGCATATTGGAGGGTTTGGAATGAATGGATTCGATTCATGGCTTGCCAACCTGCGATTGAAGTCCGCAAAGAAAAACATCGCGATCCTATGTCTGTTTGCGCTGCTGTCTCAACTGTTATTGCTGACAGCGGCGACACCGGAAGCAACCGCCCAAAGTATAGGTGACGACGTAATGCAAAACGGAGGTTTTGAACAAACGTCCGGAGGGAAGCCTCTTCCATGGCTGGCGATGGGGGGCTGGAGCAACCCCGAGATCCAGCTTAGTTCCTCGGCGGCGCGTTCGGGTGTGTATGGAATCAAGATCGAGACGGCTCAGACTACCAATCCATGGATCGCGCAAGATGTGATCATTGAGCCGGGTGCGGTCTACGACGTGTCGGTCTGGTTAAAATCGCAGGGAGTAACCGGAAGCGTAGGGGTGAAATTCGAATATTACAAAGGTCAGGCACGCACCCCGGCCAATCGGTTAAGCCAATACGATATGCAGAAAAATATACCTGCCCTCGATTTAACGGGCAATTGGCAAAATTTGCGGTTTGAAGTTACGATTCCGCAAGAGGCCGGGCTTGTCTTGGTATATTTGCGAATGTACGGGACCGGGTCCGTATATCTCGACGATGCTTCCTTCACCCTGCAGAAGCATAAGCCGATGATCGAATTGAAGACGGACCGGATTTTCTATTATTCCGATGCCGAAGAAGGAAGAGTGGAAGCCGCTTTTAACTCGCCTGTCAGCCCGTTGGATCAGATGCATGCGGAAGCACGCATATATAGGGAGTCGACCGGAGTCGTTATTGCGACGTATGCCCATGCCAACGCCTCGCTACCGATGATCTTCCCCTTCGATCCGACGCTGATGGCCAAGGAAGAACCGTACCGGGTAGAGACCCGTCTACTGGACCTTTCAAATACGGTACTGGAAACGGTTACGAATGTGGTGTACCGAATCGACCGTCCGACGATTCTTCGGAACGATGGAACGGTAATGGTGGACGGGAAACCGTTCTTTCCGGTAGCGGCGTATCATGTGCGTCAAACCGATTACCCGTATTTGAATGAAGCGGGGATTAATACCGTACAAGGGATTGTCACGAATAACGCCGATGCGCTGCAGAGCGCGCTTGACGCCGCACAGCAGAACGGCCTGAAGGTTATGGTTCCGCTGTACTACAATATGAAGGTTAAAGAAAATGCGGCGCTGACCGGGCAGTTCGTAACCCGGTTCAAAACCCACCCGGCCGTGCTCGCTTGGATGATTATGGATGAACCGTTCTCGAACGGCAAAACGCTGGAAGAGCTTGCCGAAGCCTACCGGCTGATTCGATCGCTCGATAAGACGCACCCGATCTATATGGTCGAAGCGCTGCCGCCGTATTACGCAACGACAGCCAAAGCGACGGATATTTTGGTGACGGATGTATATACGATCCCGTACGATCCGATCTCCCTGGTAGGCGAACGCACAGCCATGGCCAAGCAAGCGGCTGGAGAAAAGCCCGTCTGGAACGTCCTGCAAGCGATGTACAATCCGCCGAATTGGCCGATTCTGCCGACGATCCAAAAGGTACGCAATGCGGCTTATCAATCGCTGCTGAACGGTCTGCAAGGCGTTATTCGATCAATGAAAATACGTTTCAGCTGCGCAATTCCGAGCTGTGGCCCGCGCTCGTCGGATTCCGGGAGGAACTGGAGCTGTTCGGCCGTCTTGTGACCGAGGGAAGCCGGATTAGTCAAGGCCGGACGGATATTGGCCGCTGGGCCGTGTGGGAGAATGAAGGAGTCCGTTATGCCGCGGCCGTCAATACAAGCGAAGAAAACCGCCAAATGACCATACCGCTTGGAATTACGGGCTATCGCGCACAATTATTGTACGGGGATACGCGCTCGGTGCTGGATGGGCAAAGCGATGGGCTGACAATCAATCTGGGTCCGATGCAAGCGCTTATGTACCGGATTACCCCGTTCGAGAATATGATGTCCGAAGCAATGGCGCTCGCGGTACAAGCTTCGGGGCTTTCTGCGGACGCACAGTGGACTTCCCGCATGAACCAGCTTGAAGTTAAGCTGAACGAGATACGGGACCATTTGATTGGCGCCGATCCCGATCCCGCCGCTGCAGTCCAAACGGCGATTCAGACTTTGCACAAAGTGGAACAATTGTCGAATTGGGCTGATCAGAACGGCAGCGGCACTTCGAAGCCGGACATGTTGGCAGCAATTGAGCGATTAAGAGCGTATCTGGGTCCGATCGCCGCCTCGTATACTCAGAGTGAACTCTATATCGGTAACGGTCAATTGGTCGGACAGGAAGAGTTGAATGAACTTTCCTTCACCTTGCGCAACGGAGCTCAGACGGCACTGCAGAACGTACGGGTAACGCTCAAGTTTCCGGAGGCGTTCGGCCTGGAGCCGGAGACCAGAACCGTTACTCAGCTCGGGAGCGGTCAATCGATTATGGAAACGTTCAGCTTCCGGATCGCGGAGCCGTTATTACAAAAGAGCTATCGGCTGCAAGCCGTAATCGAGTTCGAGTACTCCAACAAACAGGGAGTCCCGATCACGACGGATACGTTCATTTACACTCCTTATACGGATCTGCTGACCGCGAAGAGGGAGCCTGACGTCATCATGGCAAATAAAGGTGGCAGTTACCCGTTTACTCTGAACGTGAAAAACAACGTACCGAGAAGCTTGCAGGTCGGGTTCGAGCCGGTTCTATCGTCGTCCGGCATGAACGTTCAGCTGCCCTCTCCACTGCTGTTGCAGGGGAATCAGCAAGCAACGGTTAACGGTACGGTATATTTGCCGATGAGCGTTACTGATGGGGTATATACGGCAACGATCCAGGTCAAGGCAGACGGGAAAATCGTCCAGTCAATCCCGCTCCAGGTTCGTGTCGATAAAAATAAGCTGACTAATCCGGGCTTCGAGCAGGTTAACGCACAAGGAACAGGTCCCGCCGGCTGGCTGATGCGCAAGGGAAGCTGGGTACAGGACGCCGTCTATGCCGGTCAATATGCGGTTAGTTTGCAGCCCGATGCCGCAAACTCCTGGAATGTCATCAACTCCGACTTGATCGCGATAGAGCCCGGCACCAAGTATGTATGGAAAGGCTGGGCCAAGAACGGCGCTTCCGCCGGCAACGTATCGATCGGACTGAGACAGGTCAGGGAAAACGGTTCATCCACGATTAGCTACACGTGGAAGGAGATCCACTCCGCTTCGGATTGGACGTATTACGAGTTGGAGATCATGCCGGCCTCGACGGCCAAGTACTTGCAGGTATACCTGAAGTCCGATACGAATGTGAACGGTACCGCTTGGTTTGACGATTTGTACGTTGGAGAAATCGCGAACAATTGAGGAAAACGGAGAGTGTGATTGGGGCAGGAAATGGCCTGCCCCTTCCGTTATGGGGTTTAGAAGAGGGAGCGGGAATATGTATCCATTGGATCAATCGATCTGGATGTGGAGCGGCGGAGGCCGTGATGACGTGAAACAATATGTGGAGTTCCGTCACGAGTTTACACTGCCCCGGCAAGTGGAGCATGCAAAGCTGTACCTTTCCGTAGACTCGGAATACGCGGTGTGGGTCAACGGTAGATTTGCGGATGCCGGACAATATGACGACTTTCCGGATCATAAAGCTTACGACTGTTTGCCGATCGGGCCTATGCTGCGGCAGGGGAGAAACGTGTTATGTGTGCTGGCCTATTATCAAGGCGTTAACAGCTTTCAATATATACAAGGCTCACCCGGTCTGATTTATACGCTGGAAATGGAAGAAATGACGATAAGAAGCGGGAGCGATGCGTATTGCCGGCCGTCACCGGCCTATACGTCCGGGCGGATCCCGATGAGCACGGCTCAATTGGGCTTTACGTTCGAATACGATGCAGCCCGCAGCGATAGCTGGATCGGTTTGGAATACCTGATGACAGACGAGTGGAAGCGAGCCGAGACGGGGCGGGCTCCGGAAGAGTATCCGATATGGTATGCGAGGCCGGTTCGTAAGCTGGATGTGAAAGAGCGCTGCGGATCTTATGTGATGACCCAGGGACTATTTAAAAGACAAGCCGAGACGCCGGATGACATAGTGGCGGAATTGATGCAGTGCGATTATTTATCCCATAGGTTGGCCCGATCCTTGATCGACGACGGCGGTTCGCTGAATCTTCCCTCCTCCGGAGGCTTGTCGATCAAACCCGAATCGTTTCAAGAAAACGGCGGCGTTTACCTGGTGTTGGATATGGGGCGGGAACAATGCGGTTTTTTGGAGCTGGAGCTGGACGGAGAGGAGGTCGCCGTTCTCGATATCGCCTATGGCGAACATCTGGACGATCTTCGGGTTCGCGCATCGGTTCGCGGCAAACATTTCGCGACCCGTTACCGGTGCGGAAAAGGGCGGCAAACGTTTACCCATTATATGAAAAGGTGGGCAGGGCGCTACCTGCAGCTTCATATTGGCGGCGTTAAAGAAAAGTTTGTGCTCTATTACGCCGGTCTAAGGCCGGTCGAATATCCGGTTGAACTGAAGGGCGAATTTCTTTGCCCAGACCGGCTTCACCGTCAAATCGAGCAGGTGGCCGTTCGCACCCTTCATCTGTGCATGCACGAGCACTATGAGGATACGCCCTGGCGCGAGCAGGCATTGTACGCCATGGATTCCAGAAATCAGGCTTTATGCGGATATTACTGCTTCGGCGAATACGAATTTCCGGCCGCATCGAATCGGCTTTTCGGCGAAGGGCTTCAAGAGGACGGCTATCTGGAGCTGACTGCGCCGGCGAAGACCCCATTCACGATTCCATCTTTCAGCTTTATATGGATCGTTCAATTAGAGGAACATTTGCTGTACAGCGGAGATATCGAACAAGCAAGAGCGATGAACGGCATCGTTCAGCGGATGATGGAGAAACATACGGCACAACTGCAAAACGGGCTGTTGGTAACTCCGGCAAGCTCCAGCTACTGGAATTTCTATGATTGGGAGCGCGGCTTGAATGGTGCGGGGGCAACTGCACCCGGTTACAAAGGGTTACCCTGCACGAGATTCGATGCGCCGCTGAATCTATTCTTTGCGATGGCACTGGAAGCCGCAGGCGGATTGGCGAACGCCTGCGGGAACTTCATAGCAGCCCGGAGCTATTCGGAAACCGCGAAAAAAGTGAAAGCGGCCATACATGAACATTTTTGGGATTCGACGGCACTCGCTTATCGAACGTATTTAGGGGGAACCGAGGAAGAACATTATGCCGAATTAACTCAATCCCTGGCTCTCTGCGCCAAAGTTTGTCCGGATCCGTCGGCAGCCCAGTTAAGGAAACGGTTATCATGTCCGGACAACGGATGGGTACCCGTTACGCTCAGCTACGCCATATTCAAGTTCAAGGCACTGCTTGACGAACCGGAACGATACGGGCAGATCGTGTTCGATACGATTGCCGACGATTGGGGGCATATGCTGTATCGCGGAGCGACAAGCTTCTGGGAGACGAAGGCCGGAGCCGAGGCGTTCGGGCAGGCCGGGAGCTTGTGCCATGGATGGTCGGGCATCCCCGTTTATTTTTATTATGCTTATATATTGGGGGTCAAGCCGGTGGAGCCCGGTTTCCGGGTATTCCGGGTCGAGCCCGTGACATCGGCGTTTCATCAAGCCGAAGGCAAGATCCCGACACCGTATGGCAATATAAAAGTAGGATGGAGGCAGACGGTTAATGGCCTTGAGATGAATCTGGAGCACCCGGAAGGTACGGTGCGACAGTTAGGGGAGGAAGCTCGCACATAGGCGGCGACCAAGATACGTTTCGCAAAGCCGGCGATATTCGATAAAAGGAAAACGATTCGTAATGAAGCGATAGAACAGAGTAATCGATCTAAACTATTCCGTCTCTACTTGTGATAAGGTTGAGGCATCCTTTACTGCGGAAAGGGTCCGAGCAAATCAAAGGGAGAAGGGAACAAGCTTGCGAAATAAAACCGAATCAGCTGTGACTACGAATTCAATGGACAAGGGGAAAGGAGAAGCGGTTGTAGCGTGCCAGACCGACCGCTGGTCGGTCATTCCCCGGGTTAGTAAGGCACCAACGATCGACGGGCGTCTGGACGATGCGGCATGGACAGAGGCGTCCCGGATGAGCGGCTTCCGAGCGGTCTATATCAATGAACCGGTATGCGCAGACTCGGAGACGGAAATGTGGCTCGCTTGCGATGACAGCCGTTTATTTATCGGCATAGCCGGGAAGTCGCCTGTCGGAGAGCGCGTCGCAGCCGAAAAGATCGATATTGTTATATCTGCGCCGAACCGCCCCGACCGGTATTTCCATATTCCGATCGATATTACCCGAGGGCCGCGCGAGATGATAACGGCTTACGGACATGGCGTGAAGAACTTGGAACGACCGGAGCCTGTCATTTCCGCCTTGCATCGCAAGAACGATGGGTGGACCTTGGAGGTTACGGTGCCGTTAGATGCCGTCATGGAGGCGGCTCCGCAGCCTGGCGGCGAATGGCGGATCAACGTGATCCGCTGCTTCGGACTTGCAGCCCCGAAACCGCTCAGCTCGCTGGTTCCCATACGTCAATCCTCCATCATTGATCTGGGTCCGTTCGCTCCCAGCTATAGCGTGAGAATCGATGCACTGACAGAAGGCAGGATGGGCGGCATGTATTGGCAGCGGCCGCCATTGCGGGACAACGGTCATCGGGTCGAGAAATGGATACCGGCTCAAGCGGTGCTGATCTACAGAGGCTTTACCGAAAAGCGGCTCCATTTGAACGCAGAGGAATTAACCGGACTTGCTTCCGTCAAGTTGATGTGGAGAACGCCGTCGGCCGAACTCGTCGAGATAAACAAGTTTGAGCTCGATGCTGCCGCCGGTACTTTTACATTCCACCATCCGAAGCCGCTGGAGGTCGGCTGGTATGAGCTGCAGTTAACGGTAACGGACCACACGAATCGTGTGCGATTCATGGTGTTATCCTTCGACAGCCAGGCACTCATCGATGCCGGGGAAAGCTTGCACGTTCCGCTCCGGGGTATGGATACGAGAATCGTGGAGGCGGCCCCCCCTTCGGAAGAGGTCAACCGGCTGTTGAAGCTGATCCCGCCGCAGCCCGGCGTTATTTTCGGCGGAGATCCGGAGTGCCCCGAGCTATATGCCGGCGACAAGCGATTCCGATGGGACCCTGACGATCCGTTTGCACTTGTCTCCGTCCGCACAGGCAGACGGTATCCAAACGATCGATTTCCGGAGGATAAATCCTACGTCGTCCATAACCGCAAGGGGGAAGAAGTGCGGGTTCCGTATCGCGAAGACGCGGGAGGCAAGCGTTACTTGATCAAGGCTCTTCTCTGGTACGAACAGAAAATATATGCTTTGAAGCAGACGAGCATACTGGCTAAGAAGGACCCTCTGGGAGCCGCACGATTGTTGAAAGGCTGGGCCGATGCTTACGAGGGCTGGGTGCCAACCAACGATTATCCGTGGGGTTGTTATCCGACAGAAACGAATGCGGGTCCTCCTTACCATTACTGGGGCGGCGTATGGTCCCGCTGGTCGACCTCCGATCTCGGAGAGCTGCGGCATTTGGTGGAAGCGTATGCCGAAGTGAAGAAGACGAACGCGTTCGAGCTGTTAAGCGAGGAGGAGGGCATAGATGTCGACCGCAAAATCGTGGAAGGGATGTTCCGGCCTTCCTTCGAATTTTTCGACAGTTTCCCGAATTGGAACCACAACAACGACTACCACAATTGGATCGGGTTGATCGCGTTAAGCAAGGCTACCGGACACCCGCGTTTCTTTCACCAGGCACTGGAACGCATACAGTCGTTCGTGGCCGAACGGTTTCTGTTTGACGGGTTCTTCAGCGAAGTATGCGCATCTTATCACCTCCAGTCCATAGGGGGGCTTCAGACTGCAATCGACGCCGCCAAAGGATGGTCCGATCCGGCGGGGTACATCTCTCCCCGTACTGGCAGAAGGGTGGACGATTTGGACTTGAAGCGAGAATATCCGGTCATGCAATCGTTCAATCGCGTTATCGAGCACATTACATATCCCGACGGACATTACTTTCCGATTCAGGATACGTGGGCATTCAGCAAATCGAAGACACCTGCCCTGGCCGGACAACCGATGTTCCTTCCCGCCGCCGGCATCGCCAGATTGACGCTCGGCTCGCATGAACGGCAGCTTCAGCTGTACATGAGTTATGTTCCCAAATACGGCCATGACCATCTCGATCCGCTTAATATGGCATTGTTCGCTTGCGGGCAGGAAATGGTACCGGATATCGGTTATACGCATACGCTGTATCGTCAGTGGACGAGATCCACGTTGTGCCACAACACGGTTGTTGTAGACGGCAAGGATATGAACCGGACCAGCGGCGCGAATGGCGGTAATTTGCAGCTGTTCGCAGCGTGCTGTTCCGACGTACAGGTCATGAAGGCTAACCAGGAGAGCGCATATTCGAACCTTCGGGAATACAGCAGGGAAATGTGGCTGATCGGCTTTGGCGGAAGCGGCGAAACGAGCGGCGGCGAAGGCTACGTGGTCGATCTATTCCGGATACAGGGGGGCAGCCGTCACGAGTACACGCTAAATGGGGACGCCAATCGCGATAGCGTCATGGAGTCCAATGTGCCGCTAAAACCGTACGGACCCAATCTGCTCCCCGCTGGAACGCGGGTAACATGGCCGACCGGCGAGCTGGAGCAAGGGGATGCCGAAGGGGAATATTACGGGTATATGTATGTCCAGGACGTACTGAGAGCTGAAATCGCGGACGGCCGCTACGAAGTGACGCTGAAGACGGAGGGTGGCGGCAGGCTGAAATCGATCGGCTTCACCGATTCGGACGCAGAGCTTTTCCTTGGAAAAGCCCTGTCTTTGCGGGCGACCCGTCTGCACGACAAGACGATGGACAACAATGCCGAAGCGGTCCGCTATACGATGCCCAAGCTTGTAGTCCGCAGGGAAGGGACCGATTTGAACAGCCGGTTCGTGCATGTGATGGAGCCGTATCCTGAAGGGAGCAATCCGCGGATTCGGCACGTAGAGCTGCTGCAGCCGGAGCAATCGGTCGAAGGCGATATCGCGATTGCCGTTAGTTATGGCAGCACGACGGATATCATTCTGAGTTCGAATTTCTGGCGGGAACAGCCTATGATCGTAGGCGATATCCGTTTCGCGGGCAGGATCGGCTTTATCCGGATCGAGAACGGCGAGGTCGTCCGGATGCAACTGATCGGCGGCACCTTGCTTCACAAAGGGCGGCATGTCATTCGAGGCGACGGACCTGTGGAAGGGACTATCATTGGCGTGCTGCGAAAGGCGGAAGGAGCCTCCGACGACGCCCTGGTCACTGAGGCAACCGTTCCCGATGATGCAGCGGGTCGCACCGTGATCGTGACGCATCCCGATGGGAGCACGAACGGGTATAGGATCCGGGATATCGTTCGCGAGAGCGGGCGGACGCACCTGCTGCTCGATAGGACCGACCCCGGTTTTGCGATCCGCGATGACGGGAGCTCGGAAATGATGTTTTATCCGTTCAAGAAATGGAGCGGACCGCACCGCTTCCGGATCGACAATATCGAAACGCTGCGATGAGATCATTCGAGCATCGGCGGTTGCGAACGGAATTGGCCGGGAGTCATGCCCATATGCTTTTTGAATGCTTGGCAAAAATAGGAGAAATTCGGATAGCCCGATCGTTCTCCGACCTCTTGTATAGATAAGGCTGTCGTCTGCAGCAGCATGGAGGCTTGCTTCATTCGGCGTATCGTCAAAAAATCGGTAATCGTTTTCCCGGTCGTCTTCTGAAATAAATAGGAGGTATGGTTGGGAGACAGATGAACGACATGGGCAAGCGCCTCCAGCTGAAACTCTTCCTGGTAATACTCGTCAATCCATTTCAAGATGCGCACAACAAACGGGTCCGTCATCGTCTTCTGAACTTCGGCCTCCTTATAGGACTGCCAGAGAGGCTGTATAAAGTGGAAAAACGAAAGCAGAAACAGCGCATTCCGCTCCAGATCGTCGATGACGGGACGCGATTTAAAGCGCAGGTTAAAGTCGCGAATCAAACGATCCAACTGTTCGGGAGCCAGCCGATGCTGGATTTGCAGGACGGAGTCGGAATGACATAAATAATCGTGAAATTTGTATAGGGACGGAAACGGTTTCAAAAACTCCGAGAAATAAGTCGGATTGTATTTGATCAGAGACCGGACATAAGGCTGAGCCGGGCCGACTTCCATCTGCTGATAGTGCGGCTGGAATGGACGGAAGAAGAGCAGGGTGCCGGACTTGACTTCGTGCATCTGCTGCTCGACGATCACTTGTCCGACGCCTTCGTGAATATAAAAAATTTCAACGCCGGGATGGAAGTGAAACACTTCCTTGTACGGCGCGGCCCGCTCCACGACGAGCTGCAGCTCGATCGGACGTCTCAACGTATCCGCAAAAAGCATCTTGATCCACCTGCCTTGCTTGGCTCGTAATTGAACAACATTATAACAGAATCGTAAGAAGCCGACACAATAAAAATGAAGCAATGGGTTGCGAATATCGTCGGACTGAGTGTTATATGGGGAGGAATATCCGGGGAAGGCTTCCGTCAAGCGACGGAGGCCTTCCCTTTCCTTTTAGCAGAGCAACCGTGAAAGACGGATTCGTAATTGAACAACATAGATTCATGCTTGATCCAAACCAGGCAGCCGCAAAACATGGTACGCTTGAATCGTTGAATGTCCGAACCATAGCACGGCAGCGACATTCCGAAATGAACGACAGGGGGAAAGGATATGGTCAAAAAAACGGTGCATTGCGGCTTAGCCGCCATTCTTCTAGGAACCGTCCTGACGGCTTGCTCGGGCGGACAATCGGACAGCGGCGGCCCAAGCGAGAAGAAACCGCCCGCAGAGAAAGCGGCGGAGAAAAAAGAACCGGTGGAGCTCGTCTTCTACATCACATCGAGCGGCTGGTCGGAAGAACGGTTCATGGAGGAGTACGGAAATGCCATAGTGGCGAAATTCCCTTACATGAAACTGAAATTCATACCGGCGGGCAAAGGAACAACGATCCCCGAATTAATCGCCGGCGGAACGATTATCGATGTTGTCATATCTTCGGTCGGTCTGACTCAGGCACAAATCTTGGACAACAACCTGCAGTACGATATTACGGGCTTGATTCAGAAAAATAAAATCGATTTGACCCGATTCGAGCCTACGACGCTTGAACTGATCCGGCTCTTCTCCAACGGAGGCTTATACGGGATGCCTCTTAACAATACGGTCGGACTGCTGACCTACAATAAAGATTTGTTCGATAAGTTCGGGGTCCCTTATCCGAAGGATGGAATGACCTGGGATGAAACATACGAGCTGGCCAAAAGGATGACTCGCGTCGAGAACGGGGTGCAATACAGAGGATTCATCTCCTCGGTCGCCCATTTGTCGCAGATCAACCAATTCTCGGTCGCTTACGTCGATCCGAAGACAGACAAGGCATTATTCGATCTCGATGACAATTGGAAGCGGTTTACGGCTGATCTTGCCCGGTTTTATCAGATCCCCGGCAACGAGGTGGATTCGAAGACTGTCAGTTTGACCGAACAATACAAGGCATTCACGGAAACCCGCACCGTCGCGATGATGGCCCATATTGGTACACCGGGCGCGGAATTCCAAGCGAACTGGGACATGGTGACCATGCCGGAGTACAAAGAACGGCCCGGCTACGGTCCGCAGCCGTATCCGACTTATTCGTTCGTCACCGCGTCGAGCAAGCATAAGGATGACGCCTTTGACGCCGTCGCCTTTCTGGCCTCGGAGCCATTCCAGACAACCCTGTCGAAAAGAGGGCTCATGTCCGTGCTGACCAGCAAAGCGGTGCGGGACGTATACGGGCAGGAAACGGACTATTTGAAAGGCAAAAACATTATGGCGCGTTATCCGAAGAAGCTCGCATCCCCCATGCCGGTGACACCTTATGACGCAATAGCCAAATCGAAGTGGGCGGCGCAAATGGATAAGCTGATTCAGGGGTCGATCGATGTGAATACGGCGCTGAGAGCGGCGGCGGAAGAGACGAACAAGGCGATAGAAGCCGAGAAGGCGAAGAAAAAATAGGTTGAGTCGATTTGGAGGAAATGGCTGATGAATCGCGCACGGCAAGATCATGAAATGTTCATATGGACCCCGCTGATCGGTTTCGATAAAGAGCGGGAGGACAAAGGGGTGGCGGACTATTACTCGACAATCGGGTTCCAGCCGGACGGCATCTCCTTATTCCTGTTCTGCCCGGACATTGTCCATCACCACGAAGGCATGGAGCGGGAACGCATTCTTCCGCCGGACAACTGCAATTATTACGGGAACGTACGCAACGAAATACGGGATATCCAGCAATGGACCAATTTCGAGCTGAAGGAGCTCGTGGCGGGGCTGGAAGATCGCGGCGCCGAGACGTACATGGGCATTATGGGCGTGTACGTCGATAATGATCCCCGGCATCCGAGCCACTATAATACGGGACATCGCGAATGGCTTTCCGACCATAAGGAGCTTATGGGGGTATGGACGAACGGCACCGCGAGCCTGAATGTGCTAAAGAGGTTCAAAGACGGCACGTATTACGAAGACTTCTTCCTCGCTAAGCTTCAGCAGGCGCTGAAGGACTATGGTTTCTCGGGCTTGCACGTGGCCGACAATTTCTGCCCGCCCGGCTCCGGCGGCTCCGCGAAAAACGGCGATTACTCCGACGATATGATCGATCAGTTCACCGCTTATACCGGCATTTCGCTCCCGGAAGAGATCTGTGCCCCGGTCGATGATCGGGACCGCGACGGCATCAAGAAACGCGGAACATATATCTGGAACCGGTACAAGCAGGAGTGGCTCGAGTTCTTGACATGGCGATGGGCGGCTTTCTGGGAGAAAATATGTCGGGGATTGCACGAGGACGGCAAGAAGGTCATCGTCAACAATGCGTGGTGCAGCGAGCCGTTCGAGGCCATATACCGGTACGGGATCGACTACAAGAAGCTGTATGAGGCCGGAGTGGATTACATCGCCGCCGAATCGGTTGCGACAAGCGTGCATATGGCCAGGGAAATAGGACCTTTTCGTCTGTACAACTATATGACGATGCCGTCATTCATGAAGGCTTACGTTCCCGAAGGCAAATTGATTTGTTTAAACGGCGTGAAGGATTCGACGGAGGAATGGAGTACCGTGGGCCACTTCGCATCCAGTGTGGAGCGGGAAATTTATTCGCTGACCCATTATTTCGTGCATACGCGGGACGGGTTGAGACGTTCGATGGATGGCTTTCTCGTCTGCTTGGGTGACGGACTTACGCGCGAGGAATGGGATTGGCTGAGAGAACGTTGGGAAATCGGGTTTGCCGAGCTTCCGCAGAACGTATTGACTCCTACGTTCATCTGGTCGGATCATGCGTTTCACAAGCTGCTTCCCGACTATATTGCGACAAAGCGGTGGTCGATGCACAAAACGATATACGAATTTGCCAAAGCCGGCGGCCAGATCGGGGCCGTTGCCCGCATCGAGGAGCTGGACATCGTAAGCGGTCCGATTTTCATTCCGAATATCGATTTGATGTCCGAAGCGGAGATCGAGACGATTTCGACTTACGACCGCGGTCCGATTATTTGCACGAGTCTAGCCGACCGGCGCTTTCGGATGCCGGGTTCCCTTGTGCCCGACATCTCCTTCCAAGATCCGCTCGCCGACTTCAAAATGAACATTTTCGGTTATCGGATGGACTATATCGACTATGCCGATATTACGGCGAGCTTGGGTGAGGACGACGGCAGTCCGGATGTGGCGGGAGAGCCGCGTTATGCGGAAGATCCGGGAATATGGCGAATGGATCTCGTTTACCGCAAAGCATCGACCGGCTTCGTCAAGGCGTGCGGAAAGCTGCTGCGGTCGGCCTACGCAAGCAAGCTCACCGCCGACATCGAGCATCCGCTTCTTCCGATGAGAATGGGGGACGGACGGATTCGGCTGCTGATCGGCAACGACAATCGGCTGCAATACCGGCTGCCCGTCGTTCGGACGAAACGAGCCGTTAAGCGCGTCGTCAGCAAAAGCAAATTTCCGGCGCTCCCCTCCAAGCTGGTCGATACGGAGGGCAGGACGATCATTCCGAGGTCCGACGGGTCTCACGAGTCCATCCGCTCAGGAGGATTTATCGCCAAAATTCCGCCAGGCGGGATGACCATCTTCGACGTTACGCTGGACGATGCCTGACTAGGGAATAGGCATCAAATAAATTTGTAAGTTAGGAGGCAACGTGGCATGTCCATCATGACCGTAACCGGTGAAGTGAGCTCGGACAGCTTGGGAATCGTGCTGCCGCATGAGCATGCCTTTATCGATCTAAGGCCGCTCGTACCGGCTCCCCGAACGATATCGGACAAAGCGTCGGCGAAGGAGGAAGTTTCGCTCGCAAATTTGGGCAGACTGCTGCGCAATCCGTATGCGGTACTGGACAATGCCGTACTGGATAATGAATCGGTCATCCAGGAGGAGCTGCTGGAGTTCAAAAAGGCCGGGGGGAAGACGATAGTCGACCTGACGCTGCGCGATATCGGCAGAGATCCCGTTCTGCTTGCCCGGTTGTCCAGGTCGCTTGATCTAAACATTGTCGCCGGCTGCGGCTATTATATCCGACAGTCCCATCCAGCGGACATGGACGAGAAGACGGTCGATTCGATAGCGGAGGAGATGCTCCGTGACATTCGGCACGGTATCGACGGGACGACGATCAAAGCCGGCGTAATCGGCGAGATCGGAACGAGCGACATCATTTACCCGAACGAACGCAAAACATTGATCGCCGCCGCGGCCGTGCAGAAGGAGACGGGGCTCGGTCTTCACGTGCATACCGATCTGTGGGCGACGAACGGATACGAGGTCGTAACCATCCTGACCCGGAATGGCGCCGACCCGGAGAAAATATGCATCAACCATATCGATGTCGACCTGAAGCCGGACTATATGAAGGATTTGCTGAACAAAGGCGTCTATATCGAGTTCGACAACTTCGGCAAAGAATTTTATGCCGACCGCAGACACCGGAGCGTGCTGAGAGGCATTTTTGCAAGAGACATCGATCGGGTCAGGACCATCAAGCATTTGATCGATTGCGGCTTCGTATCGCGGCTGTTGATCTCGAACGACGTTTGCCTGAAAACGTGTTTGCACCGGTATGGCGGGTGGGGCTACGACCATGTCGTTACGAATATTGTGCCGATGATGGAGGGTGAAGGGATATCGCCCGAGCACATCCGGACGCTGCTGTGCGACAATCCCGCCGCTTTTCTGGATAACGGCGCAAAGTGAGCGAAGGAGGCGTGGTATGAAAATAATCGATTGCAACTGCGCGATCGGATACCGGACCGTCAATTACGAAGTTGTCAACCACGAGCATTTCTTCGTGAGGGAGCGGGTCGATCAGGCGAGGGATGCGGAGCAGCTGCTGGAGCAGCTCGATTATTGCGGTATCGATGGGGCGGTCGTCTATCACAATGCGATGATCGACGTATCCCCCGAAACAGGCAATAGCCGCATAATGGAGGAGGTCGGGAAGGCGGAAGGCAGGCTGATTCCGACATGGACGATATTACCGCCGATTACCGATGCGGATTTTGCTCCAGAGCCGTTGTTCCGCCGCATGAAAGCGAGCGGAGTTCGCATGCTGCGGGCTTATCCGGAGCGGAACCGGTATTTGCTGAACGCCGTCACGATGGGGGAGCTCGTGCAGGAAATCGCCTCGGCCCGAATTCCGTTATATTTGTCTCCAAGCACAGGCTGGCAGCACGTATACGACATCCTGCAGCAGTACCCGGAGCTGACGGTCATTATACACAATTACGGGTTGTGGAGCGCGAACCGGTTTCTGTATCCGCTGCTCCGGGCGTACCCGAACGTTATAATCGAGAGCGGCGATATGCAGACGGCGGGAGAAATCAAAGACATATGCGGCAAATTCGGCTCGGAGAAAATCGTGTTCGGATCGGATTATCCAAGCAACCATATGGGAGGCCCGCTGGCGGCTCTCCTTGGTGCGGACATCGGCCCGGACGAATTGGCCAACATCACGCATCGCAATATAGAACGCTTATGGAACGAGGTGCGGCTATGAGCGGGATTCGGATTCCGATGAAAAATCCGTCCAAGCTGGCCCGGGAGTTCGCGGAGACCGGCAGACTGAGCAGCATTTCCATCATCGACATGCACACCCATATGGGTCCTTTCTATGGAGCGTACTTGCCGGAAGCGAGTCTGGAGTCGATGATCGGCACGATGGACCGGGAGAATATCGAGTGGATCATCTCTGCTCCTCACAGCGCTTTGTTCGATCCGATCGCCGGAAATGAGGAGATCGTGCAGGCAATGACCAAGTATCCGGATCGAATATATGGTTATTGCACGATCAACCCGAATTATGCCGACAGCCCGGAAAAGTACCTGGACGCTTTTGACCAAAGCGATGGATTCGTTGGCTTCAAATTTCTTCCGGACTATCACAAATATCCGCTGAACGGTGACAAGTACCGGCCGTTCTACGAGTTCGCCAACGAGCGCAACCTGCTGCTGCTGTCCCATACATGGGGACATAGTCCGTATAATCCTCCGCAAATGATCGCGGATCTGGCGCGGCGCTACGACAGCATTACGTTCCTGCTCGGACACTCGGCTCCCGGCGAATGCGATTATGCGATCGAAATTGCGGCTTCTTTGCCGAACGTTTATTTGGATCTGTGCGATACGCATCGGTTAAGCGGCATGGTCCGGAAAATGGTTCGGGCGGCGTCCTCGGAGAAGGTGCTGTTCGGGACGGATTACCCGTGGTATGACCCGCATTACGGCTTGGGCAGCGTGCTGTTCTCCGGAATCGACGATGACGACATAAGCAATATCATTCACCATAATGCCGTTCGTCTGCTGAATGGCGTCATGAAATCAAGAAACGGGAAGGGTTGGAAGCGGAATGAATGAAGTCATACAGTCTTTCGAGGTTGCCGAGGGAACGGAATTCGGGGACCTGATCGGCAAGAGAGCGGAACGGAAGCCGCTCAAAATCGGATTGATCACGGTCGGCTTCTTCGAGTATTGGAGAATGTTCCCAAACAGTCTGAAGGCGGATGTATTGCACAATATGACGCTGGTTTGCGGCAAACTGCGCAGTCATCTCGGCAATGTCGTCTGGCCGGGGCTGATCGATACGCTGGATTCGGCCGAAGAAGCGGGCCAGGCTCTCGAGAGGGAAAGAGTGGACCTGATCGTTTACGTTGCTGGCACGTATTGTCCCGATTATATGGCCATTCAGGCTCTCTCGCATGTCAGGAACGTACCGGTTGTCATGTTTAATACACAAGCGGAGAATACGATCAAGCTTGACGGTAACTACGAGCACATTCTGTGCAATAGCGGCTTGATCGCCAATCTGCAATTGGCCGCTACGTTCCGCAAGATGGGCTGGTACGAAGATTTGAAGGTGGTCGTAGGGACGCTTGAGGAAGAGGCCGTTTATGAGGAAATCGGCAAGTACGTCCGCGCTTATGAGACTTATTCGAGCCTAAAGAGCATGAATATCGGCGTAGTCGGGCATGTGTTCAGGGGCATGTACGATTTCGAATACGACAAGACGACGGTCAAAGGAAAGCTGGGGCCGAACGTCATCTCGATACAGGTTGAGCATCTGCTTCGGCAGTTCCGGGAAGCGTCGGACGAAGACATCCGGGACGTGATCGAGTCGACGAAAGGCCGCTTCCATATCGTCGGTCTGGGCGAAGACGATCTATGGCGTTCGGCGAAATTTTATGTCGCCTTGAAGCGCACGATGGAACGGTTCCGGCTCGATGCCCTCACGCTGCTCGGCCAGCATTATACCGAAGAGAAGACGGGGACGACACCTTATTTGGCCAATACGATGCTGCATGAAGAGGGCGACTACGTAGTCAATACCGAAGGGGACATTCACGGTCTGATCATGATGTGCATCATGAACCGTCTGACCGGGCGGACGCCGACTTTCGCCGAGTGGGGAGAGTACGACGAGCAGCTGAACGCGATCCTGATGGTGCATCACGGATATGCCGATACGGATTATGCGACCGACCGGAGCACGATCAAAGTGAACCGCTCCCCCGAACAATGGGGCTTGAAAGGGCAAGGCTTCGGCTTTGAATATACGTTGAAGGAGGGTGTCGTGACACTCGGACATCTGATCGCCGATACGGAAGGCTACAAGATGCTGATCGTCCGGGGACGGGCGTTGCCTATACCGGCCAACATTCCTTGCGAAGAGATTACGGCCGTCGTTCAGCTCGAGAAGCCGGTGAAGTCGTTCCTCAAGGAATTGATCAAGGAAGGCTTCGCCCATCACTGCATCATCGCCTATGGCGATTTGACCGAAGAGCTGAGCCAGATTGCCTCCTTTATGAAGATTCGAACCTGCATGTACTGAATGAGAGGAGCGAATACGATGACTGCCATCCCGGCCGAACAATTTGCAGCAAGAGCGGAGAAGCTGAAGCAACTGATGCGGGAGAACGATATCCAGGCATGCTTGATCTACGGGGACGAGTACCGGAAAGAAAATTTACGATATATAAGCAACTATTGGCCCTTATTCGAAAGAGGAGCCGCCATAGTCCCTCTAGCCGGCGATCCGATCGTCATAGCAGCTCCGGAGGGAGACCAGCTTTGCCGCGAGATGAGCGCGTGGCGGGACGTCAGGCTTCTTCCCGAATTTACATGCGTAACGGTGCCGGACCCCATCGACTACCCTTTCGCGCACTATACGAGCCTGAAACATATTTTCCGCGAACTGAACGGGGCGCAAACGCACAGATTGAAGCGAGTCGGGATCGTCGGAATCGATGCGATGCCGCGAAGCTTGCTTGAAGCCATTGAAAGCAGTCTCGAGGGGATCGAAGTCGTGGATGCGGGAGAGCTATTGTTCAAGCTGAGAATGAGCAAGAGCGAGCATGAGGTCGCTTGTTTGAAACGAGCGGCGGCGATCGCCGATGCCGGATACAGGCTTATGATGGAGCAAGCAAGGCCGGGCATGACCGAGCTCGAGCTGGCCGCGATCGCCTATGGGGAATGCACGAGGCGGGGAGCGGAACATATCCCGTTTATCGTTCTGATGAGCGGGAAGAGAGTGGATACGATTATCGGAAGGCCTACGATGAAGATGATCGAGGACGGCGATATGATTATGGCCGCCATTGCCGTGCAGGTTGAAGGCTATGTGTCCACAGTCGGTTTCCCCTTTGTAGCCGGCAAGATGAGCGAGGGACAACGGGAATTTATCGGTACGCTCGTCGAAGCGGAACGGATCGCGCTGTCCAAGCTGAAGGCCGGGGCGAGACAAGGGGAGCTGGTTGGCGCGGTGAAATCGTATTTTGCCGACAAAGGCGTTACCGAATACGACTTGTATCCGCCGCTGCATGGATGCGGGCTCGCCGAGGCTGAATCGCCTTATCCGGACGAGCATTCCGAAGCGAGATTCGAGGTCGGCATGACGGTGAATACAGATGTAAGCTTGTTCGGGCATCCGCACGGCTCGAACCGGATCGAAGAAAGCTTGATCGTAACGGAGGCCGGGTATGAGCCGATGTCCGGGCTTGTCCGGGAACTAAGCGCCAAGTGGCAAGCAAATTCCGGAAAATGATAATGAACAATAGGGAGGGATATAAATGACCGAAGAAACAGGGGCAAGTACGGAGTCGGGAGAGCGTTCGACGGAGGAGCGGATGAACGCGATCCTCACCCGCAGAAAGCTGCTGGCTTCACTTGGCATAACGGGGGCCGCATTCGCGGCCGCCGGGCTTCTGCCCGGGGGGATGCGGGAGGCAGCCGGACAAAGCGGCAGCGTCGGGAAGTCCGTCTACGGAAACGGTGACCCCCACTGCGATCATTGCGTTCGGGATACCACGTTGGAGGAGTTGAGAGGGCTACCGAATACCGCCCATGGATTCGTGTTCTATGTGACCGATGCGGGGCAAGACGGACATTTCTATTATGATCCGAACGATACGACATCGGTCGACGATACGGGGGCCGTCGTCGTCTCGAGCACGGGCCAGCGGTTCAAGCGGATCATGCCCGACGGGACGGTTAACGTGAAGTGGTTCGGTGCGGCGGGCGACGGTACTACGAATGATGCCGCTTCGATTGCTCGGGCGATCGCTTACGCCCAGTCCGTCGCCTCGGCCGTACGCAAGCCGACGCTATATTTTCCGGCTGCGACGGGTTACGCGGTGGAATCGACGGTGACCGTTCCCGCCAATATCCATGTGATGATGGAAGCCCCCTTAATCTACACGGGAACCGCGAATCTTGTTTGTCTGGAGGTAGGCGGCATCGCCGCGATCAACTCGCTCTTGGATTTGAAGCTGAATGTGCAGCGCGCCGTCCAGGCGGACTGGCTCAACGAGGACTGTGTCGGCATCCGTCTGATCAATTGCTACAGCTCCGACATTCATATCGTCGAAGCGAGAGGATTTACGATCGGCGTCCAGTGCCTGGGTGCTTCGGCTGGATTCGTATATAACGAAGTCCATTTAGGCGCACTGACCAACAACAAAATCGCGATCGATCTGACGAACCGCAATGCGGGAGGGGGCGTTGGCTGGTGCAACGAGAACGTGTTCCTGAACGGAAGGATCTGGTGCGCGACTGGGGCGAACCCAGGCAAAGGCCGCATCGGCGTGCGGATTACGTCGCAGGACGGGACTTATGTCAATAACAACAATAACGTGTTCTACAAACCGAGCTTCGAGCTGAGCGCGATCAAGGCGAGTCCGCAGGAGGCGCTGCCGGTTCTGATCGAGCATGGAAGTATGAATTTCTTTATGGACATTCGCAATGAAGGCAACAGTCCCGTCACGATCCGAACGAAGAACCAATCGAATGCGAACGAGCTGCAAGCCGGATACGGTAGCGCGAAAGCGGACGATTTGTCGCAATATCCGTCGACCGCGGTCCGGTCCCGGCTCGGCAGGCTGGTCGAATTCAGTGCCCTGATCTTTACATCCGGGCCGCTGCATCGTAAAGCTTGCTATTACGACGGAAGCACGACCGTCCACATTCCGGGAATCGGCTTCGGCTCGTTTCAAACCGCGGACGTATATCCCGCCTACAGGCTCGGTTTGCATCCGGATTATGTACACGTCTCGGCTTCGACATTCGGGGCACTAGGCGTGTTCATCGAGACATCGAAGTGCAAAAGATTCGTCGTCAAGCAAGACAGCGAGCCGGGTTACGGAGGCCGCATCCATATCGTCTGCTACGATGCTTCCGGGCAAATCTTGATGCACCCGGGGGGCACGAACCCCGAGCCGTATGTCAAAACCTATGTGAACCGTACTGTTTTCTGGAGAGGATATTTCGGCGGAAGCTACTCGACCGGCAGTGACAGCCCGGAAGATCTGTATTTCTCCGTAAGCGATGCGGTCAAGAAGGTGAGGGTGTTGTTCTGGAGAGGTTCGGCCGATTTGCGGATTCGCTCGTTTTCCCTGTATGCCTTAGACAAATATTCGCCCGCAGTCTGGTCCGGCCATGACGAGCCCGCCGGCGAGCTGAATATCGGGATTGCCGCTCCGAGCGTGGGGGAATGGGTCAAAGGCAAAGTTGTGGTGAACGCCAACCCGGCGATCGTAATCGGTGCGGGCGGGCCCTATATCGTATCGGAATGGCGGAAATTGACGACGGGCAGCTCCAATGTACTGGGAACGGATTGGTTGGAGCTGCGTACCCCAGTCGGTCCGTGATGGAGACGGATTCAGAAATACGGGAGGATGCGATGAGCAATAAACAAGGAGCAAGAAATTGGTATATCGTGGACGGCTATATGCCCTACAAAGGCAAAATTGACGAGGCCGGCTTCGAAGGCCATGAGGCGGTCATGATCTTGAACTGCCAAGACGCGGATGCGGAAGTCGTCATGGATATTTATTACGAGGATAAGGAGCCGGATCAAAATATCCCGATTGCGGTTCCCGCCAGGAGAGTAAAATGCCTTCGCATGGACGACCCGAACGATACTGGCGGTATCGTACTGGATAGACAAAAGCAATATTCGTTACGGTTCCGAAGCGATATCGAGGTCATTATCCAGTACGGAAGAATGGATATCGCCCAGCCGAATTTGGCTTACATAGGCATGATGGGATATTCGGAGTAATGATTTGCCGCTGCGGCGGTCGAAGCGTTAAATGCGCGTCGGCCGGCTGCAGCCGGCATCGGTTCGGGTACGGTGGAATTAGTATTGAGTTGAGAATTGAATTGACAAATCTTTTGACCGCGTTTACACTAAAGCTGCTGTTACACCAAAGTTTATTTTTCACTCTACCAAACCGGTCAGACCATATGACTTTTACTGAATTTATAGGCGGGAGAGTAAATGGAAAGTATCAAAAAAGAGACGCTTTCCCACATGGTCAGCGATCGCATGAAACAGTTCATTGAAGAACAGCAGCTAAACCCCGGCGATAAATTACCGTCGGAAAAAGAACTGATACAACGTTTCTCCGTCAGCAGAACCGTCATTCGTGAGGCCTTAAAGTCGCTGGAAATCATCGAGATCATCGAAATCAAGCCCGGTGACGGCATTTATGTGAAGGATCAGTCCCTACGGAACATTACGGGCCATATTTCCTCCCAACTGAAACGAAATAAAGAGAAGATGAACGATTTATTGGAAGTCCGAAGATATTTGGAGTTAAACGCCATTGAAATGACGATCTTGCGCAGCGACGAGCAGCTCTTGAAGCGATTGGAGTTCTGGATTGACCAAATGGAAATGAAGATCAGTATGGGCGAGCCGCCTATCGAGGAAGATCTCCAGTTTCACCGATCGCTCTTCTTGGCTACGGGAAACAAGATTTTTGCCGAACTGAGCGAGTTTCTGTACGAATTTTTCCATGATATCCGCAAAGAAAGATTCGAGCTTCTCGGCAACAGCCGAATATCTTTGCAGGAGCATAAGGAAATTTATCAATGCATGCTGAATAAGGACATCACCGGGGCCAAAACCGGCATGTTAAAGCATTTGCAAGTTCTTGACCAGTACGTTTAGCGAAAGGGGACCTCATGCAGTCTATTACGGAAACGGACCGGTATAGCTTAAGTCAAATCGTTTGTCAGAAAATTAAAAGATACATAATTGAAAATCAGTTAAAGCCGGGGGCCAAGATCCCTTCGGAGAGAGATTTGGTCAAAATATTGCAAGTAAGCCGGACGGTCATCCGGGAGGCGTTAAGCTCGCTCGAGATGATCGGCTTCGTACATATTCGACATGGCGAAGGAGTTTTTATCCGTGAGCCGAATTTGTCCCCAGTCTCCGAACAGCTGCTTTTCCATTGGGAAACGAATAATTTGAAACTATCGGAACTGTTGGAGTTAAGAATAACGCTTGAGCTTGCTGCGATAGAGAAGGCCATACAAGCGGGAACGGATGAAGAATTCAAAGAGCTTGAAAGCCTATGTGACGAACTGAACCGGGATGGTCATATTCCTGAGCGGTTCATCAGCCTAAACATGGCTTTCCACCGCGCGCTTGTCCGATTCTCGCACAACACCCTCTATATTCAATTGGCGGAGATCATTGAAAGTTTCTTCACCAAGCTGGAAAGGCTCGTTCTGAAGACCGACAGCCTGGAGGCAGCGATTCAGGGCCATATTGAGGTGTTGAACACCCTTCGCAGCCGGGATGCAATCGCCGCACGAAGAAGTTTAAAGCTTCTATTAGATAGCATGCGACTGATAGAGAAGTGACCTGCCCATAGTTTTCTGAAGAGTGCTTTCACGAATGCGAAGGGGGTGGTGCTCCATAACGTATCGCAGACAACTGGACAGACCATATTATGTAAAAAAAATGCCATTCCTGCTTGGAGTGGTTGGCGGAGCATTATCGGTCAGACCCTATTATTTGACGTCGAAAAGGTGGGCATTACACAATCGGAAAGGAAGGAGGACGCCATAAGTACGCGCATGCAAGAAGAAAATGACAACCTGGGTGATGCGACAAGAAACCGAGGAGAACCGGTTTATTTGGGTAAAGCTTTTGGTCCGGAAAGCTGCGCCGTGTTGTTGCCGGACGAGAGACTCCAAAGACGGCGGCGTTACTTGGGAGGAACAGGCGAAGGAGTTTGTTACCCCTCCGGTTCGGTTTCCGCATCCGGACAGTCTGCCCGTGAACACCAGAACCTGGTATTCGTTGGCGGCCGCGGTAGACGATGAAGGCGAAATTCACATCTTGTTTCAGGTATTGTACGGGGAAGGCGGAAGAGTAAATCTCGCCGTAACCAAATTTATGGACGTCTACCACGCCAGAACTGGAAATAAACGAAAGGAATGGTCCGATCCGACGCCGATCAAAGAGAAAATATATTGGCGCGGTAAAAGGCATCACGATCGTGGAACGAGATGGCCTGAGACGTATATTGGCAACATTTGCCGAGTGGCTGCAGCCGCCGGTCGGGCATATGGGGGAGCTGGCAAGCCATGTGTACTTCTCCGACGATAACGGGATGACCTGGACGGAAGCGCAGTACGAAGGCGGCATTTCGCTTTATGCTCCGGTTTACCCCGGCTTTAACGGTTGCAATCACGGGGCGATCGAAGGGACGATAACAGAGACGTCGCTCGATACGATTCGCATCTATATGAGGACGCAGGCGGGTTATTTGTATCAATCGATATCGCACGATCTAGGACTAACATGGTTGGCAGCGTCTCCCTCGCCGTTCAAGAGCTCCAGTTCTCCCGCTTGCGCAATCAAGCTTCGCGACAATCGAATACTTCTGCTGTGGTCCAACCAGCCGCAGCTGCCGCTGATGACGACCGGCCAAGGGACAATCGGTCTGTATAGCGGGCGGGATTCGCTTCATGGCGCCATATCGGATGACGGAGGGGATAGCTGGAAAGGCTTTCGGGAGGTGTATGTCAATCCGAAACGAAATGAATCGCCCGGTCCCGGAGATATAGGCGCCTCTTACCCGTGCGCTGTTCAGCTGAATGATGGAAGCGTTTTCCTGGCTGCAGGACAAGGGGATACGACCGGAATGCTGCGTTTTGATCCGGACTGGCTGTGCGAGACTACCCGATCGGACGACTTTTCTGGCGGGCTTGCCTCATGGTCCACTTACACGGCCTATGATTTCGAACATGTAAGTCCGGGACTGGGCCGGAAAGCACCGAGAACGGAAGGAGCCAGCCTTGTCGACCATCCGGAGCGGATAGGGGCGAAAGCGCTCCATGTCCGCAAAGCTTACCCGGATCGGGCCGCCGACGGGGCGAACTGGAACTTCCCTTCCGGAAACGGTAAGCGCGGAACGGTTACGATCGTCCTTAAGCTTAACGAAGGTTTTCAGGGAGCCGGCATTTCGCTTGCCGACGCCTTTTACGATCCCTGGTACTCGGACGGGGAAAAACAGGCCGTGTTCTTGCTCCGAATTTCGCATGACGGCTCCGTTGAAGGCGGAGGCAGGCTGGTCGTCGGACAATGGAACCGGATTACGCTAGCATGGAGCCTGGAAAGTGAAGAATGCCGGGTAACGGCGGAAAACGGCGATGTTCTCACCGTTCTGAAGCCAAACGTTCCGCAGGTTGGGGGAACACCGATTTGTTATTTGCACTTAAAGTCGATGGCGGATGAAGGGACGATCGACACGAGCGGTTTCTTGGTTCAAAGCGTGACGGCCGATACGAATTAAGTTAGCAAGAAGGAGCTGTAAACATGGCAAAAATGGAAATCGAGTCTTCCAATTACAATGACGTTTGGGCGCCGGAATATCTCGGAGAAGCCTTCGGGCCGGAAAGCAGTGCGGTTTGCCTGCCGGACGGCGCCATCCGTTTCTTCTATACGGATAAATCATCCAAGCCTTCGATCGTCTATTCGCGAACTTCCTCCGACGGCGGGAAAACATGGGGGGAGCCGAAGGCGGAGTTTCAGACTCCTCCGGCCGCCTATCCGGAGACGGACAGTCCCCTGATCGATAGTCAGACTTGGTATGCGACCGCGTCTCTGATCGACCCGAATGGGGAGATCCATGTGATGTTTCAGGTTTATTACGGAAGCGGAACGATCGGCGTTACCCGATTTATGGACGTTTATCATATCAGAACGACCGAACGGCGAACGGCGTGGACAGCACCCGTTCCGATCCGCTCCTGGATATGGTGCGGCGCGGCGAAAGGATTAGCCATCATCCGAAGGGACACAGGCTGGCGTCTGATCGCGACTTTTGGCGAATGGATCGTCCCGCGGATTCCGGGTGAAGGGGAATTGAACAGCCGCGTCTATTATTCGGATAACAACGGGGCGGCGTGGTCGGAGGCGGCGTACGAGGACGGACTGCCGCTGCGATCTCCGATATCCGACGATTTTAACGGTGCGAACTATGGAGCGATCGAAGGCTGCATCGTCGAAATGTCCGCGCAGGTGCTGACCATTTATATGAGAACCCAGACGGGGTATTTGTATGAATCGGGATCCGCCGATTCGGGCAGTTCGTGGTCAAAAGCTAAGCCTTCCCGGTTTCGCAGTTCCAGCTCGCCCGCATATGCCGTCAGGCTGAAGGATGGCCGGATCGTACTGTTCTGGTGCAATCAGCCGCAGCTTCCGAGAATGGAAGCATCGGGGGGAGGGGTTCTTGGCATATACAGCGGCCGGGATGCGCTGCATGCGGCCATTTCAGACGATGGCGGAGCGACTTGGAAAGGCTATAGGGAGGTGTATCTGGATCCGAAACGTAATGAGAAAGCGGTGAAGGGCGATGTCGGCGTTTCTTACCCGGACGCCGTCGAGACGGCGGATGGGAATGTTTTTCTGACGTGCGGGCAGGGCAATACGACGGCGATGTTTCGTTTCCGTCCGGAATGGCTCTATGAAACGCGGCATGAGGACGATTTCTCGAAAGGATTGGACGCGTGGTCGACATTCACCGCCCACAGCCTGGAGCAAGAGACCCCCGGGCTCGGCAAGAAGCCGATGAGATCCGAGGGGGCGACGCTCGTCGATCATCCGGAACGGATTGGCACTAATGTTCTGCACGTCCGAAAGGCCGATCCGCAGAAGGCCGCGGACGGTGCCGTCTGGAACTTCCCCGGGGGAAACGGATGCGGCGGAACGGTGCGATTGCGCGTGAAATTTAACAGAGGCTTCGAGGGCGCCTGGATCTCATTTAATGATGCGTTCTATGATCCGTGGTATTCGGATGGTGAAGCCAACGCGATATTCAGGATGGAAGTAAAACCGGACGGAACGATCGAGAATGGAGGCCGATTGGAGCTTGACCAATGGCACACGTTGTCGTTTTCCTGGAATTTGAAAGAGCGGAGTTGCGATGTATTAGCCGAGGGCTTGGGAACGGTCGTCTCGTTAACGCAATTAAATGAACAGGCCGAAGGAGCCCCGATCAGTTACTTGCGCCTGAAATCCGCCGCCGCACAGTTATCGCTAGACAAGTTTGGTTTTCTCGTCGAGTCGGTATCGTCCGATACAAGTGAGGAGTTCTGAACTAACTCGATTTATTCAATTGAATAAGCATTGTCATACTCAAGGAGGTCGGGAAGATGATCGAACAAAATGAGAAGGATTCCAATGCGCGTCCGGCAGCGAAAAAAATCAGCAGAAGAAAGCTATCCGAAGACTAAGCCTATACATGCGAATAAAGAGCCGTCCCTGTCGCTCGGCCAAGGAGCAAGGGGCGGCTTCTTTCTTGTTGCACAGATTTCGCTAATGACTTGCGGGAAATATGATATTATAGAAAAATACTTCCTAGCTACGTGTATTTCATATTTCCCGGAAAAGAATGTGATGACGGTGTCTCAACCTCAAGTACGGTTAAGAACGCAACGCTTGCTGGATAAGTATTTATCCGGCGCCTCCATGGATTACAGGAAAGTAATCGCCCTTTATGTTCCGATCTTGATCGATCAGGCCTTTATCATCGGACTCAATGTGGTGAACACCGCTATGATCAGTTCGGCAGGGGTAGCGGCGGTCAGCGCGGTCAGCACGATCGATTCGCTGAATATTTTTTTGATTAATGTTTTTGTCGCCATCGCTACGGGTGGAACGGTTGTCGTCGCGCAGTATAAGGGCAGCGGCAATGATTCTATGGTTGCCAAAGCGGCTGGCGCCAGCATCGCTTCGGTTTCCATTCTTTCTTTATGTATCGGTTTATTAGTGATGTTGCTGCATAACCCCCTGTTGAAGCTTTTCCTGGGCTCTGCAACGGCGGAGGTGTCGGCGTATGCGAAAGTGTACCTGATCGGCAGCTGTACCTCCTTTCTGGGCATCGGAATCGTCCAGGCCGTTAGCGGAGTGATGCGAGGGATCGGGAAGTCCCGCGTATCTTTGGTTCTTTCGCTGATCATGAATGTTATGTACGTGCTGTTGAATTTCGTCTTCATTAATTTATTGGATATGGGCGTACTGGGGATGACCTTCGCGGTGAACGTCGCGCGGTTTGCGGGGGCCATATGCGCCCTGATCTATGTGATTAAAATGGATGAATCGCTTCATCTGCGTCTTCTTGAGCTTTTCCATGTACCGTGGGCGATGCTTAAGAAAATTATGGCTATCGGCCTTCCGTTTGCAGCGGAGCAGATGTTTTTTAACGGCGGCAAAATGCTGACTCAAGTTTTCATTGTCAGTCTTGGTACCTACGCCATAGCAACCAACGCCATCAGCGGCACCATTGCCATGGTGTACCAAATTCCGGCCGTGGCCATGTCCATAACCCTTGTGACGGTGGTCGGCCATTGCATTGGCGGACGAAATATCGACGATGCCCGTAAGTTCATCAAATCGTTTCTTTGGCTGGCGTCCTTTTCGTTTGTTCTGATGACGATCATCCTGATGCCGCTGTTCCATCCTTTGGTTCATTTGTTTCATCCGCCCGCCGAAATCGTCGACGACATCTTTTATGTGCTGCTAATTAACGCAGTGGCGCAAATCCCGCTCTGGGCGATCAGCTTCATATTGCCTTCGGGATTGCGGGCAGCGGGGGATTCGCGCTTCACCTCTGTTACGTCAATGCTGACCATGTGGCTTTTCCGTGTGGTATTAGGGTATGTGCTCGGAATTATGCTTGGTTTTGGCATCATCGGCGTATGGATTGCGATGAACTGCGAATGGGGCGTGCGGGGCGCTTTATTTCTATGGCGTTATCGGGGGAAAAAGTGGTACGAGCATAAATTGGTTTGAGATCCGGTTACGAAGCAATATGCGGAATAGGACATCCCGGACGCAGCATAATTATAAGTCCCGCTTCTTTGTGGAGATGCGTAAGGGAGGAACGAATCGTGAAATACACCGTAGAGTATTTGCCTCTCGCCAAAATCAAGGCGGCGCAGCCGCCGGCCATGACGGAACGTCTGAGAACTCTTCGACGCCTCATATGGGACAGCGTGCATCTGCTGGCGGTCCGCAAAAACAAAAAAGACGGCAGCTATACGGTTGTCGGCGGTTTGGAACGTTACGAGCATTTGCGCAACCATACAAGCAAAAAAAAGGTCCCTTGTCTGATCGAACAAAGCAAATCGTCGATGGAAGCGAAGGTTTGGTTTCATCGTCTGCTGGAGCGGTATCCGGTTATCGCCGACTTGCCCCGGGCGGAGCCTGCCGGCTGGTTCATCATCCGCAAGTTTCTGAAGAGGGAGCCTCGATTCGTGCGACTCAGCCGTATGCAACAGCTTCGGGTGCTGCTCATCGGGATTCGTTACAAGAAGACGGTAACGGCTGCGATGAAAGCGAAACTCGAGGAGCTGTTGCCTAAATCGTAAATGGTCGCGCTTTCCCTTTTGGCAATCCGGTCTTCGCCCTATGCGTCATGCATAGAAAGGCGTCGACCGATTTTGCTAGGTAGCGTTTGCGACAAACAGTATGCTTCACCATACAATCGAATAATCGAGGATATTAAGAAGCTTGAATAATTCAGGCTTCTTTTTCAGTAATTGAGGTTGTGCAAGATCCGCATATACGTTACAATCAGAACTTTATAAGCTTTCGAACTCGTGGATAAATCCCACCCATAAGACAAGGGGGAAACATAGTTATGATCCGCTATCCTTTATTGCAGGAAGGGACGACCCTAGGTGTCACAGCGCCTTCATCGGGCGTAACAGAGACTTTGCACAAATTAGTCAAGCAGGCAATCGGCCGTTTGGAGGAGAAGGGTTATAAGGTGGTTTGCGGCGAGACGGTATGGACTCAGATGAAGGCGAAGTCGGCCCCTGCCTCCATTAGAGCCGCGGAGCTTAACGCGTTTCTGCAAGATGAGGGGATTGGCCTGATCTTCCCGCCATGGGGCGGAGAGCTGTTGATTGAGATTATAGATAAGATCGAATATCCCCTAATTCAACCGAAGTGGATTCTGGGCTACTCTGATATAAGCGTACTGCTGCTGGCCGTTACGCTTGTAACCGGAATCGCGACCGCGCATGGCACTAATCTGATCGATGTGCGAGGAACAGTTACGGACGAAACGACGGCTATGTGGGAGACGGTTCTGGCGACGCGAGCAGGCTCATCCGTTCAACAATATTCATCAGAGTTGTATCAGAGGACATGGGATCACGAGCATCCTTCGCCTTCCGTATTCCATCTAACCGAGCCGACTGCATGGCTGACGACGTCTGGCGCCGAGGTACTCATCCGCGGACGTCTGCTAGGTGGATGCATCGATGTCATCCGACATTTAATCGGGACGCCATACGGTGACGTGCCAACCTTCCAACGTCAGTTCATTCATGGCGAGCCGATCGTCTGGTATCTGGAAAATTGCGAGTTGAGCGTAACCGACCTTCGTCGTTCTCTGGTCCATATGAAAATGGCGGGTTGGTTCAGCAATTGCAGCGGCATCCTATTCGGCCGAAGCGATGCGAACAAGCCCGTGGACGGCTATGTCGCGTTGGATGTGTATCAAGAGCTGGAGGAGGAACTGGGCGTACCGATCGTTTACGATATCGACTGCGGGCATGTGCCGCCGCAGATGACATTCGTCAATGGAGCTGTGGCTGAAGTAAAAGTAACGAACGGCAAAGCCACCGTTGTGCAGTTTTTTGAGCCGTAAAACAAGTGAACGATAGTTCTATCATTCTGCGGCAGTCTAGGACTTTTTTCCGTCCAAGGCTGCCGCTTCTTCTAGTTGCGCTCGGTTTGCACTCCGCAAAGTGGAAATGTTGCTCCCGTAACTGGAAAACATGCATTACATTTTATCGAATTTGCTTCTTGGACCCGATTAAGGCGAATTATGCTGGAGGTTTTCCCGTTAACGCTCGCTTTTTGCTCTATTCTTGTCTTTTTTACTGTAGTTTTTCCATTTAGTGGGTCGAGTCCACGGGATCGTGGCGCAAAACGAACCTAGGGGTCTGCGAACCAAAGGACGACATTAGCGTTTCTCCCGAGCGGCTTGAAATGAAGTGCATAAAACATGACGCGATTATCCATAGGCTTAAAAGCGGCATTTCTATACGATAAACGAGAGCGCTCGCATGAAGAAAGCTTTCCATATTCGAGGGGGATGTCATGGTGAAAATCAAGTATGCAACATTAGGCTCGTTGGTCGGACTTGTTCTGATCGCGGGTTGCGGAAGTAAGGAAGACAGCGCCGGTAATCCGAAGGAGGAGAGCAAGACGGATCCGGTTACCATTACAGCGGCTGTTGACGGCGCGTACAACGAAGTTTTCGATAAACTGCTTACGGAGCATGTGAGGAGCAAATATCCGCATATTACAATGAACATGATGCGCCCCGCAGACGGTAACACGCTGGATAATTTGCTGATCGCCGGAACGGTGCCGGACATCATTTTCACCTTTAACGGGAATCTCAGCTCCTATCGCACGAAGGGTCTTCTCTACGACATGAACGCCTTGATCAAGGAGAACAAGTTCAGTCTGGACCGGTTCGAACCGAATTATATCGCCGATGTCAAAATTGCTTCAACGAACGACGAATTGTTTGCCCTGCCTTATGAAACTACGTTTCACGCGCTTTATTACAACAAAAACATTTTCAATAAATTCGGGGTCGAATATCCGAAGGACGGGATGACGTGGACGGAGACGGTCGAGCTCGGCAAAAAAGTAACCCGCTACGAAAGCGGTACGCAATACCGCGGGCTGGACCCGGGGAGCGGGATAATTTGGATATCGCAACCGTTGTCGCTGGCCGCCGTCGACTTTAAAACGGAAAGAGCGGCGATGAACAACGATCAGTGGAAGAAAATATACGAGTTGGTGAATGCGATCTATTCCATCCCCGGCAACAAGCCGGCGGGAAATGTGTTAAACGAGTTTACAAAGGATAAGACGCTCGCCATGGTCGGTCATTTGAACATTTTCTCGGCGCTCGAAGCGGCAGAGAAGGATGGAATGGAATGGGATGTGGCGCAGTATCCAAGCTTTCCCGAGAAACCGAATACGTTCGGCAACGCCAGCGTCTATGTCGGAACGATCACCCAGTCGAGCAAGCATAAGAAAGAAGCGCTGCAAGTGCTCGACGTGCTGACGTCGGAGTCGTTCCAGATCGCAAGAGCGAAGTCGGGAAGTATAACAACATTGAAAAGCGCCGAGGTTACCAAAGCTTTTGGCTCCGATATGGCTTTTCTGAAGGGCAAGCATGTGGAAGGCATCTTCAAAAGCAAGCCCGTGAAGTATCCGATAGCCTCGCAATACCGGTCGAAGGCCGAGGCGATCGCCAAAGCGAGATTCGACGATTACGCGGCAGGGAAAATCGATGTGAACACTGCGCTCGCCCGAGCGGAGGAAGAAATCAATAAAATGATCGACGCGGAAAAAATGAAATAGGCGTTGCCTCCTTTACATGAGATGAGCTTTGCGATATTGGGACGGGCTGATGTTCAACTTCTTGGAAAAGATCCTGCTCAGGTACAGCCCGTCTTCATATCCGCATTTCTCCGCGATTTGCTCGAGCGTCATCTTCGTCTCCGCCAGCAGAGTGCGGGCCCGGCTTAGTCTTAAGGAAGTTACATAGTCGGAAGGCGTCATCCCGTACATCGCCTTGAAGCGGCGAGTAAGCTGAACGGCGCTCAACCCAAGCTTGGCCGATACATTTTTCATGCTGAAAGCCGTAAAGCTGACTTCCCGGAGAAGGCTCTCCGCTTGGCGCATCAAGGGGTCTGTCTGCTGCCTCCGTTTTTGTTGCGACACGGAGTCCGCTTCCCAAGCGTACAATTGCCACAAGTCTTGCAGCAAAAAATTTCTGCGGTAGACGCCGGCCGGGTCTTTCCGGTCGATTACCTTTTTCAAGTATTCGCAAGTGGAAGACAGCCTTTGCGTATCTTGGATGACGCATTTTCCCGTGGCACCCTGCAGCAGTTCATGCTCATGCTCGATCTTATGTCTGCCGTCGGCATACAAATCGAAATAAACGGCCAAAAAGGTGAGCGGACTTACGATTTCCCGTTCCATCAGTACATCGGGAGGGCAGAGCACGAGATCGCCGAATGTCGCCGTACCGCGATGGCTGCCTATTTCGAACAGGAAGCTTCCGGACTCGGGAATGAACAGCGTCCACGTCTCATTAGGCTCGCTGCTGTAAACGAACTGCTCTTTCCTATTCCATCTGACTATGATATGGACATGGGAAATCAATTCCCCGATCGAATATGGCGTCACCGCTCGTACCTCCTGGTGTAATTCCGATGCATTGATTACGTAACGATTATAAATCAAACCTAAATCATTTTCGATCCAAAATGAAAGGAAGTCACCATGTCGAATACGATTCCCACCCTGATACCGGCACCGAAGCGGATGCGCTATGACGGAATGCAACCGCTCGATAAGAGCCGGACAGTAACGGTCGAAGCAGATACGCATATGTCCATTGTGACACAAACGGCTAAGCGTCTGTTGATCACATGGCTTACAGAGCATTGGAGAGGAAAGGTGCTTGCGAGCCATCAAGCGGCGAACAGGAATGAGAGTCCGGAGATCGGGCTTGCTTATCGGATTCGGCTGGAAGAGACGAAGGCGGAATCGGAAAGGTACAGCCTCGTAGCCGAGCAAGACGAAATGCGGATTGCCGGAGGCCCGGCGGGAATATTGCACGGCGTACAGACGTTGATTCAACTGCTTCAGCCCGAGACGTCCTGCGACTTGTTATGTGTGCCTCTCGTGGAAATTGACGACGAGCCTGACGCCCCGGTACGAGGTTTTTTTGCAGAATGCTTCTGGGGCTCCGATTTAATGGAGCTGGGAGATTGGAAGGACATGATCGACGAGATGGTGTCCTTTAAGCTCAATACGCTCGGCCTCGGGATTTATGGCTGCTGGGGCAGCCGATATCCGACGGACGTCAACAGCCGCTCGGAATTTTTGTTTGCGCCGGTTCTCGATCATCCGGAATTGCTGTCGGAAAGACAAATCCACTATTTTGATCCCGTGGCCAAACAGACTGCGATTAAGACGTACCGTCCAGCTCTGTACGATAACGACGGACTGGGCCAGCTTATTGTTTATGCGGTGGAACGGGGCATCCGCGTAGTGCCGCAATTTAACGGGCCCGGGCATTCGCTCCTGCTGCCCCGGCTGTATCCGCACATTTCGGCGGTCAATGAGCGGGGTGAAGCGACGGGCAACGGCTATTCGCTGACTCACCCGGACACGTTCCCTATGCTGAAACGGATATTCAAGCGGATCATAGACCGATACATGCGGCCATATGGACAGACTTGGATTCATATCGGCATGGATGAAATAACCGGTTGGAGCGCCGCAGATTTGGCCGTCTATACTCCACGCCAACTGCTGGAGATCTACTTGGTGGAAATAGGCCGATATTTGATCGACAACGGCATGGAGAAGGTCATCCTCTGGCATGATATGGCGGAAAGCTTGACTGGCTTTGACGAGGCGTTTGAAACGCTGCTGGAACGGAATGGACTGGCCGGGAAAATCGTCATTCAATGGTGGAACTATACGATGCCCGTATTTCCGGTCAAAACGGTTCGAGGGGCGGAAGGCTGGATGGCCCCGAGCACGGGGTACATGTCCGGGATGTTTTATCAGGATTATGTGGAAAACGTGGAGTACCGGGTCAATGAGGGAGTCGAGCATTCATTCCAGGGCGTGATGGCCTATACGCTGTACTCGCCGACATTTCGCCGGAACACGGCCTATCTGGCAGAGAAAAGCTGGAATACGCCAAAAAGGGACGCTGCCGAATTCGATCGTCTATACGCCGGTTGGATCGTATCCGACGAGCCGGCACAATGGGCCAAAGGCATGGGCGATATGCGGAAACTATTCGAGTATTCCTCCACGTTTACGCTGCTGACGGCAATTGGCGTTTTCTTCGGCAGCTCCGATATTGCGCGCTCGTACCCCGCAGGAATCGTTCGCAGCGTGTCGGCTGTCGATGCGACTCATAAAGCGTACCGGGTGACTCGGGCGTTGGCCCGCAATGCGCTGTTGTCGTTCAAAGAGGGAAAGGCGGTACCGGGCAGAGAATACGAGTTGCAGGTCATCCGGTTCGAATGCAGGAGAGTGGCCGGGCTGATCGACGCGCTGCTCGGACTAGCCGACGCCGTTCGCGATATGGAACGATTGGGAAACGGTCCGGTTGCTAGACGAAGCGAGCTGGCTGTTATCGGCGAGAAGCTGGAGCGGGAATTGAATGCGCTTGATACGCTGCTTGTGGAGATGCAGGAGGTTTTGCCCGCCTACATGGTGTATGTCGGCTGGAGAGAATATATGTTTTTACGCGATGCGATGCGCAAGCAGGCGGAACAGCTGGCGCTCCTGAGCCGGGACAAGGCCATTTTGAGCGGCGAGGCGGATATGCCGGCTCCTTGTGTGTATCTCGCATGACCAAAGCCGTTTCGAGAACGTTCAGACCGTGCATGGCTCTGAACGTTCTTTTTATGTAACTCATAAAACAATGAGTTACTACCATTCTAACTCGTTAAATAACAATTGACAGCGCTTTAGTACCCCAGTACACTTGGTTTATAGAAAGATAATTACAGAAATACCATATTGTGACTCATAAATAAACTTATTTTATGAGTCGGAACAAGCCTTGTAATAAATCCGAACGGAACTGGGGTGATCACTGGCAGGAATGATGAGTATCGGTCGTTTGATTAAACAGAGCCGAGGTGCTTCACGTTGAGAAGAAGACCGTCCAAAGAGCAATTTGGGCACCAGCTGGAACGGGTTGCGAAGGAGCTGCGCGACGAGATGATTGCGGGGAAATGGGCTTGCGGTAGCTTCCTGCCGCCGGAGAAATCGCTGGAAACGCGATTTCGCTTAAGCAATTACTCGATCCGGCTCGGGCTGGAGCAACTGGTGAAGGAGGGGTGGATCGAGAAAATTCCCGGCGTAGGGAATCGGGTTGTCGCCGACCGTCCTCCCGTCAAGCTGACGGCAGCTTGCAATAATGTGACGCTGCGGAATTTGAAGCTGCCCGGACTGCTCGAACAATTTCGGCGTTTGCACCCGTGGATATCGGTGGAGCTCCGGATATCGTCAGGCTCGGTACCCGGAATCGACTTATCGGAGCGGATGCTTGAAGACGATCTGGTGTTGATGGATAACGTTCAGTTTCAACAACTGTCGGAGCTCCATATGACGCATGTTTTCGAGCCGCTTACAGGAAAATGGGATTTATACCCGCAATTCTCAAAACATTTCAGTACGGAAGACCGGCTGCTGCTGCTGCCGATCGTGCTGTCGCCGCTTGTGCTTTGTTACAACAAAGCTCATTTCCGGGATAGCGGATTGGCGGAGCCGAACGGCAGCTGGACGTGGAACGATCTGATCCGGCATGCGGAACAGCTGAACGACGGCAAAGGGCGGTACGGGTTTGCCTTCCACATTCAATCGATGTACCGGTGGCCGCTATTTCTGATGCAAAGCGGCGAACGGTTCGAATGGAACGGCGCCAAGCTCCGGGATATCCGCGGTTCTCGGCTGCTGGAAGGCTTGAAGCTGTGCAAGGAAATGTTGCATAACCGGAAGGCGGTACCGCTTTATTTATCGGAGAACAATGACGATATCGACCGGTTGTTCATGGAAGGGAAGCTGTCCATGACATTGAACACTTATATGGGCTTGAACGGCTGGAACGCGAAGGAGATCGAATATGACATCTCGCCGGTCCCTTATATGGATAGCCTAAAAACGCTTCTCATTACGCTGGGGGTGGGAGTCAGCAGCAGCTCGAGGCACAAGGAGGAAGCGAAGCTGTTCGCGGATTTTTTGGCCTCGTCCGAGGCGCAAGCTTACATTCATCAGCACACGCTGAGCATTCCCGGCCTGGCGACACTGCCGCTTACGTCGGGAGAGCGGACGATTTATTCCCCGGTCCGATATATGCTGTTCCGCGAAACGATGGGGTCATATCGAACGCATGCGGATATGAACATCTCGTCCGCCGCTTTCATTTCGCTGGCTAACCTGTTGAAGCCTTACTGGGCGAATATGATCGATGAAGACGAGTTGTGCGAACGGTTAAGCGAAGCTTTGAGCATTTAGGGGCTATTGCATTGCCTATTGGAGCAATGGAAGAAACGTTATTGCGTAGCAGCTTCCCAGCGAACAGGAAAAGGACGGGGGAAAGCAATAGGGGAGTCCGAAACAATTTGACATGGCTTGCGGTTATGGTCGCAGGAAGTTCGAGTTTTCATGTAAGCGCTTGCTCGAAAGATTCCAGGGTGGAACCGGCTTGCGCTCTTTTCTCGATAAGGATTTCCAACGCGTATCAGAAACTCGTTCTCGGTCAGGAAGATATGAACACAGCTTTGCGAAGCGAAGGAGAGAAGCTCGATCAAAAGCTGGCGGATCTGTTCAAGTAACGCGGTCTGTCTGCTCCGCCTATGGTTTATAACATAGTAGGAAAGAAGGATGAAGCATGGCAAAACGGTTTAAGGTCCACGCCCTGATTGGTCTCATAGCAGTTCTTCTTCAGTCGTCGATATGGTTTGTCCCCTCTTCCGCCAAAGCGGATCCGTCCGGCGACAGCGAGCTTGCCGCAGTCCCTCAGCCGATTCACTACGATTCCGACAAATGGGCCGTTATTCCGAAATGGAATACGGCTCCAACGATAGACGGCCAATTGAATGAGTGGCAATGGGGGCTCGCTGCGAAGCTCGGGGATTTCAAGACGGCATTTTACGAACACTCCTTGTCGCAGGATGCGGAATACCGGATCGCTTACGACGATAATCAGCTGTATATCGGCGGCAGTATTGCCCGCTTGGAAGCGGATACACTGGCGTTTATCGAAATCATCCTTCGTCCCGCCGCCGGGGGTGACGAATTCTATACGGTGAAAATTCCGCTCCCGACCGCACAAGCTCCCGCCTTGACGACGATCTGGAATCCGTCGCCTGACGTCGCTTTTTTATCGGCGGATGAAGGCAAGCGGGTGATCTCGACGTTTACGAACGCTACCTCGATGCAGCAAGACAGACGAATCGTGGAGGCGGCCGTCCCGCTATCCTCCATCGTACCGGATGGTGTGTTCGCAGAAGACGAGTGGCAGATGAACATTATGCATGTGCACAATCTGTACACGCAGCCGCTCAGCTCCTGGGTGCCGGTCCGGCAGTCCGATCATTGGCACGAGAGCGGTCCTACCGCGAGGATTCGCGCAAGCGTAGTCGATCAGGATCGGTTAGGAAGCATCTACTTCTCCCGCATTCCGAGAGTGATCGCTGAGAACGGGACCGTGATGCTGCCGTGGCATCCGAAAGATGCGGATATGGAGCTGCTGTATCGCGGGTTCACGGAGAAGCGGCTGACTCTAACGCTGCCGGCGCTTCAGAACGGAGGGCTGGGGCAGCTGGGCAATCAAGCGCTGAAACAGTCCACCGTCGAGCTTTTGTGGAAGGAGCCGGGACGTTCATGGCAAAGTCTGGGCAATCATGCCTGGAGCGAGGACGGGAACTCCTTCCGCTTGGACTTCCAGCATCCTGCTCCGCTCGCGAACGGATCGTATCAGCTGAGATTGGTGCTCTCTCCAAAGCCGGCGTTCTTGAAAGGAATCGCCACGCTGACGTTCGACAGGGAGGCACTCGTGTCGGCAGGCTCTGCGGCTTATGCCGCCGGACCGAAAGAACCGGACGTCATGCTCGAGTGGAGAGAGCCGTCAGCCGAAGTACAGCGCATCAAGGCGCTAATTCCGCCGCAGCCGGGTTTTCAATTCGTCGGTCTGCCGGAGCTGCCGGAATTGTATCCGGGCGGATTGTATCAGTTGTCCGCGGACGGCCTCCGACTGACCGCTTCGCGCACCGGGACCGTGTACCCGAACGAACGGTTTAAGGAAGACAAGTCGCTCGTGCTCACAAATGCGAAAGGCGAGACCGTCTCGATTCCGTACTACGAGGACGCCTCCGGCGAGCGATACTTCATTACGGCTCATTTGTGGTATTTGCAGAAAGCCCGGGCGATCAGTCAGACGGCGTCGCTCGCGAAGACGGATCCGCTGGGCGCGGCGCGTCTGCTGTACGAATTTGCCAAAGCGTACGAAGGCTATAATCCGACCGTCGACCGGGTGGCGGGCAATCTGCACGCGAACCTGTCGGCGGATAAACGATCGGGTCCCCCGTACGCCTACTGGGGCGGCGTGTGGGAACGATGGTGGTACAACGATTTGCCGCAGCTGACCCCATTGATCAAAACATATGCCGAACTGAAACAAACGAATGCGTTCGATCTGCTGCAAGCGGAAGCCGGAGAAGACGTGGAGCGGCGGATCATGCAGGGGATGATCGTTCCATCGGCGGAATACGTGCTGACGTATCCGGACTACTTGGGCAATATGTCGTTTCAGCCTTGGAAAGGATTGATCGAAGTTGGCAAGGCGCTCGAGGAGCCGGACTATATCCACCGTGTCGTCGAACTGATCGAAAGTCTTGTGACCGGCATGTTCCTGTCGGACGGTTACTGGCAGGAAGTGTCGCCAAGCTATCACTTGCAGACGGTTAACGGCTTGAAGCAGGTGGCAGATCAATTGCGGGGCTGGAGCGATCCGGCGGGTTACGTGTCGCCGCGAACCGGCATCCGGTTCGACAATCTGGATATGGAGCAGATGTTCCCGATCATCCGGCGGGCGGTGGAGAACGGTAGCAAGTTAGTCTATCCCGACGGGAAAGTGGTGCCGATTACCGATACGTGGGCGAACGGCAAGCCGTCCGATCCGCAAATCGACGCAGGCTCCTTTCTGCTGCCGGCGGCTAAAATCGGCCGCCTGACCGGGGGAGCAGGACCGGGCCAGACGCAGCTGAATATGGGCTTTCAGCCGAAATACGGCCACGCGCATCTCGACCCGCTGAACTTGACCTTGTATGCGCAAGGCCAGGAGTTGCTGCCCGACCTCGGCTATACGCACAATACGTTTTACCGTTGGTTCGCGCTCTCGACGATGGGCCATAACACGGTCGTTGTCGACAGTAAAAATATGGTGAACGGCGAAAAGGCGAAACAAGGAGGCAACGTTGAAGCGTTCGTAACGGACGGCGGCTTGTTCCAGGCGATGCGTGCCGATTACTCGTCGGCGTATGGCGTGACGGAGAAGTACAGCCGGGAGCCTTGGTTCGTTCCGTTCGCGGACGGCGGCGGAGAGCACGGCTACGTGCTGGATCTGTTCCGTGTAAAGGGTGGAAGCCGGCACGAGTATACGCTGCAGGGAGACGCGAATCGCGACGCGGAATTTACGACGGATATGACGCTTACCGACTACGGTCCGTATTTGCTGCCTCCGGGGACGAACGTGGTGCAGCCGGTAAGCAATAGCGACAGCGGCAGCGCGGAAGGCCATTACCCGGGTTATATTTACGTCCGCGATGTGAAGCAGGCACAGCTGGAGAACGACCGGTACGACTTGACCTTGGTAACGCAAACGGGCGGCAAGGAGCAGGCGAAGCTGAACATAACCGGATTGCTCGAGACGGGTAGCAACGAGCTGTATCTGGGACGATCTCCGTCGCTCCGCTCGATCCGTCTTCAAGGCACCGCCATGGACAACAACGACGAAGCGGTGAAGTACACGATGCCGAAGCTGGTGCTGAGACGGGATGGTACGAATCTGCAAAGCACGTTCATGACTGTCATGGAGCCGTTCCGCGGAAACGAAGCCCGGATCGAAGCGATTGACCGGCTTCAATTGGATCAGGCGCCGGAAGGGGCGGCGGCGGTTCGGATCACTTACGGGGATACGACGGATATTCTGTTAAGCAATCCGGATTATCCGGAGTTGCCTTTGACGACAGGCGATGTGACTATGGTTGGAGAGATGGGCTTAATCCGTCTTATCAACGGGGAAGTGCGGGAGATGTCGCTCGTGGGCGGCACGCTGCTTAAGAAAGGCGACCGGCAAATCGCCGGATCGGGTTTGCCGATGACGGGCAACGTCAGCGGTACGAAACGTGCGGCGAAGGGCGACGCATACGATGCGCTTGTAGTGGACGCGGCAATCCCTGAATCTTCAGCAGGCCAATATATCATCGTGAACCACCCGGATCAAAGCTCTACCGGCTTCAAAATCGGGCAGGTGCTGCGGGAAGGAGCGCAATCGATCGTTGTGCTCGCCGAGCAAGATCCGGGCTTCGAGGTCATGGCGGACGGATCTTCCAAACAAATGTATTATCCCGGCCGCAGCTGGACTGCGAATCATACGTTTGCTTTGTCCGGTACGGTAAGCGCTCAAGTGTACGGAGGTCCGCCCGCGTTGACCAGCTCCGTCACCGGATCCGTTTACGGGGATAACGGCAGACCGATACCGGGAGCGAAGGTCCATTTGACCGGATATACCAACCTTACGGCGGTCACGGATGCGGGCGGAGCATTTACGATCCCCCATATACCGGCCGGAACTCAGCGGGTGACGGCGTCCGGGGCCGGATATGCCAAGACGGTATCGGATGCGGTATACGCCATTCCCGGTCAAACGGCGCATGTTTCTCTCATAATGAAGAGTCTGCCTCCGGAGCTGAACGAGGTTACCCCCGCCTTGTTGATGAAAGGCGATCCGGTGCATGTGAAGGGCAATAGCAACGGTTACGTTCATATCGTACCTGCGGATACGCCTCCAACCAAAGACGCGATCGAGACGGTGAGCGCGAGCGTTTATGGAACGAAGGCGCAAGCGTCGGCGAACGTACCGGCGGTTTTGAGCACGGCCTCTATAAGCGGCGGCAAGTACAACGTGTACTTGATCAATGACAGGGGCTTGGTGTCTTCGGGTAAAGAGCTTGTCGTCCTGCCCCCCAATCTGGACAAGATGGAGGACACTAGCCCGTTCATCTCCTATGTCGGCAAATGGGAACGGTTCAGCTTGTCGAGCTATTCCGGCGGTACTTTGATGCTGGGCCGGGAGAAGGGAGCCTATATGGATATTCCTTTCTACGGATCATCCGCCAAAATCATTGCGGATCTTCATACCGCGCGGGGCAAAGGGAAAATTTATGTCGACGGCGTATACGCCGCCACGATCGATTTCTACAGCAGTCCGATTCGATATAAGCAGGAAGTGTTCGATACCGGACCGCTCGAGGAAGGGATACACACCATTCGCATAGAGGCGCTCTGGGAGAAGCATCCGAGCTCGACCGGCTACAATGTTTCATTTGATGCGCTGCAAGTGTTCCGATCGGACTTCTCTCTCTCGGGAGTGTCGGCAGGTCCGCTCGTGCAAGGCCAGCCGGTGACGGCGACGAGCTCGAGGAACGGCACGCTTTATCTCGTTCCGGCCGCCACAGCAGCCTCCCGCAGCGAGATCGAACAGGCAGGTGCGGGTAACGGCGGGATAACCTCCCCGGCAGCGGCAGGAATTCCGAGTTCTCTGAATACAAGCGGTCTGCCGGCGGGCTGGTATAAAGTGTACGCGATCGATACGAACGGCAGGGTATCCCTCGGGTCGAACGCTATCGCTATCGTCGCCCCGCAACAGCAACCTACTGTCATGGAAGACAGCAATCCGTTAGTGCGTTATACGGGAGACTGGAGAGCGTTTTCCAACACGTTATATTCGGGCGGTACGATGAAGCTTGCTTTCGAGAAAAACGCTTATGCGGAGATTCCGTTTTACGGCACATCGGCCACGTTGATCACCGATCTTCACACTGCGCGAGGCAAAGGCGCTGTATACGTTGACGGGGTATATGCGGGAACGATCGACTTCTACAACAATCCGATTCGCTACAAGCAGGAAGTGTTCCAGACGGGATTGCTGCCGCAGGGGGCGCATCTCATACGAATCGAAGCGCTGTGGCAGCGTAATGCCGGTTCGACGGGTTATACGATACCGTTCGACGCGCTTAAAGTATCGGGCAACTAAGAGACGAGACGGATTCAATGTGCTGCAAGGGGAACGCCGCTTGGTCGGCTTCCCCTTATTTTTGGTAAACGGAGAGGATCGGACTATGAAATCATACCGGGCAAGTTGTCCAGGGTTAGGGAACGGGCCGTTCAGTTTTCTAAAAAGAGCAAAAAACCGCCCGGAGGCGTGGCCCCCAGGCGGTTTTGCGTCTGCTCTTACTTGCTCTTCGCCTCTGCGATCGCCTGGTTGATTTGTTCCTCGGCGAGTCTCAGCATCGTGTTGATATCGGTTCCGTTGTTGATCATGTTCCCGAATTCTTTGTTCAGAATGCCATCGGCGTTGACCAGCGGTGCCAACTTCGTGTTGGGGGTCAGCGTCTCGGCGAATTTGTTGTGGAACACCGCTTTGAAGTTTTTGTTTTTGGAGCTGCTCTCCGCTCCCAGCGTGGCGCGTATCGTTTCGTTGGTCAGGATGGTCGGACGGCCTTCCTTGTTGGCGGCCAGCTGCACTTCGTCGGTCAACAGCTGCGTAACAGCCAGAAAAGCTTGCTCCGCTTTTTTGTTAACGTTGCTAATGAAATAATAAATGGTGTTCGCCTGATAGCCGACCCCGGCCTTGTCGGAGAAGGTCGGAGCGGCGACGATATCCCAATTGAGGTCCTTCGTTCCTTCAAACCGGCCGTACCCGGACATCGGCGCCACGACCATCGCGATATTTCTGTCCTTGTAGAACGCATTCAGCTCGTTGTCTCCGTTAAATGCTCCAGTCGGCTTGTTGCCCACTATATCGTAGAAGCTTTTGTAAGTTTGGAACATCTTCTGATATCCCGCGGTGTTGACGGACGCTTTATCGCTCTTGGCATCGATCGGCAGCAAGGAAAGCTGGTTATCCTTGATCATATTGCTCGTGAACAGCGACATGCCGCGATAATTGACGCCGTCGACCGTCCTCGTCATTTGCGCGGCCAGCTTCGCCGTTTCATCCCACGTCATCCCGTTTTTCGGATAGGAGACCCCGAATTTATCGAAAATGTCCTTGTTGTAGAACAGTACAACCGCGTTCGTATATTTGGGCAGACCGTACAAGGCCCCATTGCCGGAAGCGTTTCGTAACGATTCGATGGAGGAGGACTCGATCCTCGACAGATCATATTTATGTTTTTTGACCAGGTCCGTAATATCGTATTGAAGCTGGAAAGGAAGAACTGCGGTGTACAACCCGCCGATAGAAGTAATAACGATGTCGGGCGCGCTCCCGGTCATGACCATATTGTCCAGCTTGACCTCGGCTCCGCCGATCAAGTATTTGAGTTTGATGTTCGGATATTTGGCGCGTACGGGTGCCTCGATGGTCCGTTGAAATTCTTCTTGAGTAATGGAGGAAACCCCGGAATAGATGGTCAGCTCGACCGGCCCGATTTGATCGGCTGTACCGCTTTGTGCATTCGAAGCGGACGGATCGGCCGCCGAAGGCTTGTTGGCGTTGCCGCCGCCGCATGCCGTTAATAACGACAAGCATAATGCCGCACTCATCCACGGAACGATTGTTTTGGTTTTGCTTTCTACTCGATTCATTGATTCATCCCCCCGAATATGGCTGCCGAATCATCATGAAGGAAAGCCCTTACCCCTCGGCAACTTCAATTATATGTAAGCGGTATCATAAGTAAATGGAGAAAAAAAGGAATACATGGAGAAATAGTTGCCCTTGCGATGTTCAAACATAAGTCCATATAACAAATCAATATTCCATTTTAACCGGTTTGCCGAGAGACTATAATAGCTTTACGGAACAGGAGGGAACCGTTGGACGACGTTTTCTTCGCACACTTTCACTCATGGGTCACCGATGTGTATCGAAGGATGCCCATCGTGATCATACAGGAGGAATGTTCAGGTGGATCGCACAGAATACTCTTTATTGATTTGCGGCGCAACATTGGCCGGTCTCGGCGCGGCGGCGGCTGCGTCGGAGGCTAAGCGGGACGTCATTGTCGTGGAGCGTACATCACTTGTCGGGCGCGAGTTTATCGAAGCTTTTAATCCGGGGAGCGGATGGGGGAAGCCGGCTACGGATTTCGGCCGGAACGTCCGAAACGACTGGGTCGAGCGCAATCTGATGGAGGAGAACGGTCCCGTGCATTTGCCGGGCCTGCATCCGGTGTTATGTCTTCATATTAAACGATACGGGCTCAAGGTCCGGTTCCTGACCGAGATAGTCGGGATTGCCGAGCGCGACGGTCGTTACGAGGTGCTGCTGCAAGATGCTTCCGGCTGCCGGCCAATGCTCGTCGGAGAAATATTGGATACTTCTACGGAACGTCTTACAGTGCCGGGGCAATTGGTTGTACCGGGGAGCAAGCGGTTAAACGCTTATCTGCACCATCCGGACCTTCGGAACGCGGCAATTCCGGCTCCGTTTGACGAATCGATGACCGTATGCCGGGGCCGATTCCCATCCGAAGTCATCTTGAAAGTAAACGTCGCTCCCGGGGCCGATTGGCTGGAGGCGAGACAGCGGCTGCATCGCTTTTGGCAGGCCAGACCGGCGGAGTGGGCTTCGTGGACGATCGCGGCTGTAGCCGGGACGTTCGACTCGACGGTACCGGGGGGGCTTCAGCGGCTCGGGGAACGATGGAGCTGGCTGCCTTCGGAAGCGTTTGCAAATCCATTGTCCGCCATCGATCAAGGATACGGCAGTTATACCGGAACGGAGGGGAAGCGCGATGCAGCCAAAGCCGGCAAGTAACGAATTGCCAAGAAATGCACAGGAATCCGGGACGGCCCGGGAAGCTTATGACGTTATCGTCGTCGGACTCGGCACGGCGGGATCGATTGCTGTCATTGCGGCGGCACGAAAAGGATTGCGGGTGCTGGGGATCGACCGTCATACGAGCATGGGAGGGGCCGGTACGGCCGGCGGCGTGCTCGGCTACTATTTCGGCTCCCGGGGCGGATTGTTTGAGGAAATCGACGCGAAAGTGCCGGCGACGGAAAAGAGCGTATATACGCCCTCCTTCGGCATCAATGCGGAAGGAAAGCAGTATGTGCTCGAGCGCGAGGCAATCGAGGCGGGCGCGACGATCCGTTACAATACGACCGTCATCGGTGTGCTGACGGAAGGCAGGACCGTCACCGGAACGGAGTGCTTCTCCCCGGAGCTCGGACGCTATACGGCGAAGAGCCGTGTCGTCATCGACGCGACGGGCAATGCGGACGTGTGCCGGCTGGCAGGCTGCGAGCTGCGCGGCGGACGCGAGTTCGACGGACAGGCGCAGCCTTTCTCCAACGCCTTGTTCAAGCTGGACGGAGAGCGCGTACGCGGTTTTTATACCGATTCGGGCTATGTATTTCCGGAGGACCCGGACAGCATGTCGGAAGCGATCGTGGGCTCGGCGCTGTTGTCCACCCATCTGAAGGCGCGGTATGACGAGGAGCACAGGTTTATGCGGATCGCGCCGCAGCTTGGCGTTCGCGAGAGCCAATTTATCGTCGGGGAATACAATGTAACGCTGGCAAGCTTCCTGGAGGAGGACTATTCCCGCGAACCGCTGTTCATGGCCTATTCCAATCTGGACAACCACAGCAAGGATATCGCCTTCGAAAGCGAGCTGCAAAGGGATTGGACGGTAGCGGCCAGCCTGTGGGGGTTGAAATTCACCGTGCCGATTCCGCTCGGGGCGCTCATCCCCAAAGGGTTCGAAGGATTGCTCGCCGCGGGACGCTGCCTGGCGGTCGATCACGATATGGCTTCGTGCGTCCGGATGAAACGGGATATGCAAAAAAGCGGGGAAGCCGCAGCATACGCCGCTTTTCTCGCCGTCTCGAAACAGGTTCCGCTGAAGGAAGTGCCATATCCGGAGCTAGCCGGGCTGCTGCGGGAAGCGGGTTGCTTGTCGGAGCGCGACAAGGTGTATTTCGAGCAAAGGGTCGCCCATGAAGACAAAGCGAACGGTCCGATCCGCTGGCTGGAGGAAGTGACGGAGATCCGCTCGGGCTTATCCGATGTGAAGCCGGGTGTGGCGATCTGGTCGGCCAAACGGCTCGGCGAAACGATCCGGCCGCATTTATTGGAATGGATCGGTCCGGATAAGCCGGAGCATCTGCGTAAGCACAGCGCGATGGCGCTCGCGCTGCTTGGCTCTCCCCAGGCTGCTCCCTTGCTGCGCGACATGGTTCGCGAGCGGGACCCGTTCGTGCCTATGACAAGCTTGAAATACAATCAGGCTCGAGGTTATGCGGCCGTATACTTGCTCGGCAGACTGGCCGACAAGGAGGCGGTTCCCGACTTGCTGCGGGTACTGGAGTCGCGGGAAGGCTTTACGTATAACGACCGGAACAAAGAGTTTTTGTCCGACGAGCAGGATTTGCGCTTCCAGTACGTCTCCTATGCGCTGATGGCGCTTACTTCCATCGGAGACCGTCATGAGGAGACGCGGCGGACAATCGGGGAAGCGTTCGGACGCTATTTGTCCCAGTTGGACGGCTCGCTGGTCATTTCCTTTAAAGGAAGCTCGGAAATCCGCAACGTAATGGACGAAAAAATCCGTCAGTTGATCGACAGGACCTTCCGTCGATGGGGGAAACCGGTACCGAATCCGGTTTGACATTGCACGCCCTTACGGGCGGACGAACAGGCGCTTCCGTGAGGAGGCGTCCGTTCGCGCTTTCTATGGCATGAAGAAGTCGGCGACTGTGTCTTTCTTCAGGAATGGACAGAAGGTGAAACGGTCCCCGGCGGCGGCGACTTGAATATAACGTCAGCCAACGCTTGTTGAAGCGTCGCTTTCGTAACCGCTTTATTTTCGAACGTTAGTCCGGTGCGCACCATCATTTTGACGAATCCCGGCCGGAATCCCGTTATGATGCATTGACATCCCATCATGCGAACTCCGTCGATGACCCCAATCAGCCGTCTGATCACATCGGGCTCGACCTCAAGCACCCCGGACAAGTCGATAATCAATGTTTCGATGTGCGCCGTACCGATTTGCGTAATGACCTTGTCTTCGATCGTCAACGACCGTTCCGTATCGATCGTGCCGATTAGCGGAAGGATGGAGATGGATGGGGTGAACGGTATGATCGGTACGGAAAGATCGTCCATCATTTCGCGCTGGGCCCGGATCAGATCGTCCTTGAACTGGGAGTAGCTGATGAATAAATGGTTGACGAACAGATCCATCAGCTCGTTAATCCGCTTCTCCAGATTGAAAAAATGCTCTTTGTCGGAAATAGTGCCGCTCATCAGGTCATAATTGTACAAGAAGCTCCATAGCACCCGCCGCACCGCCTGCAGCCATTCCAGCTTGAAAGCGAGGGTGAGGGAATGTTTGGCCCAGGTGACGCCTTCGGTCTTGGCGAAGGAAATTACCTCGTGCTCCCGGCCCTCCACGATAAAGATGACGAGCTTATATGCGTTATCGAGCAGATTGATATTGCCGACTCTTAATATTTCATCGATTTTATCCCGTACGTTGACGGCTTCCGTCAGCAACTGCTCTTCGAACGCTTTTCGGTTCGTCCTGAAATATTGTTTCAGGTCCATTTGCTCGGTTGATTGCAGCTGCAGTCGAACCACCTCTTTATATTTTTTGCTGTGCGCCGCGACGGGGAACGTAATCGTGAATCGGGTACCCGTCTTTTCGTCGCTCTCCACCTGGATGAAGCCGTTATGCTGGTAAATGACGGAGAAGACCAGCGTCAGACCCATGCCCGTACCGTTTTGCTTTGTTGTAAAGAACGGGGTGCCGAGCATATTCATTTTTTGTTTCGGTATGCCGGTGCCGCTGTCTTGGATGTACACCGTGACGCGACCGTCCGAGGCCGAATGCCCGACGACGATTCGGCCTTTGCCCGGAATCGCTTCGAACGCGTTTTTGAGCAAATTGAAAAACGCCTTTTTCAATTGATTTTTCCTGCCCGATATGTAGGTTCCAGGGTCTTGGAACGATTTGACCAGCTCCACCCGGTAAAATTGATCTTGAAACAATTGCATCAGCAGTTCCAACTCGGCCGTCAAATCAATCGATTCGAAAGGCTCGTCCTCAAGATCGGGTTTGGACACATTCAGCAGATTTTGCAAAATTCCGATCGCATTTTCCAGTTCCGCTTGGGCTACCTCGATGTAATGCTCTTCTTTTCGTTCCTTTAGCAGCTGCAAAAAACCTTTTACGGCGGTTAGCGGGTTTCTTACCTCGTGCGCGATCCCGGCGGCGATCTGTCCGACGGACGCCAGCTGACTGATATGCGCTTCGTTTCTGGGTGAGCGGTGGGCTTCTGTTGACAAGATGTGCATACCTCCGTTGCAAAAAAATGGAACAACCAGATTATACAATCTATCAATTTATAACTAATATAAGTATAAATGATTCGATTGCGAAACGGTAACAATATTTCACGGACCGAGCGGCCTGCACGGAAACGTTCATTCTTGGCGCATTGGAAAGTTGCACCGGTTCACCGTTGTGATCCCAATCGCATACCGGATCAAATGGGATATAATGGAGCCAATTAGACGAGTATGCGACTAACGAGTCCTTATAATCCTGCGATAAACAGCAGACTAAAGTTGGAGGTAGCTTAAAGTGACAACTTTGTTTTTAGCCGGCGATTCCACAGTTTCCGATTACGCCGCGAATAAGGCGCCGATGGCCGGATGAGGGCAGTGGATCGGGGACTTTTTCACCGACGGAGTGGTGATCCGTAATGAAGCCCACGGGGGGCGAAGCTCCAAAAGCTTTATCGACGAAGGCCGCCTCGACCGCATTGCCGAGACGATTGCAGCCGGCGATTATTTGTTCATCCAGTTCGGCCACAACGACGAGAAGACGGATGAAGCCCGCCATACGACTCCGGACGGTACGTATCCGCATTATTTGCGCCGGTATGTCGAAGCCGCCCGCTCCCGCGGTGCCGTACCCGTACTTCTATCCCCGGTTGAATGTCGCTCGTTCGACGTAGACGGGAAGCTCGTTCATACGCACGGCGATTATCCGGACGCCGTACGCCGGCTTGCCCGGGAAGCGAACGTGCCGTTCATCGAGTTGTGCGGCAAAAGCCGCGCGTTGCTGGAGGCGCTCGGAAGCGAGGCGTCCAAACGGTTGTTTTGCTGGCTGGAACCCGGGGAGGAGCCGAACTATCCGGAAGGTTTGCGCGACAATACGCATTTTAACGAATACGGTGCGAGCGAGATGGCCCGACTGGTGGCCGAAGGCATTCGCGAAGCCGGATTGCCGCTTGCAGAACGATTGTTAGTATGAAACGGAATGATCCATTGGGGAATGGGGAACGAAGCCTGCTGCCGTGTCGATTGCGGTAACAGGCTTTTTTAAATAGGGTTTTGTATGAAGTAACAATCCAATTGACTATCTGCTTTTATTCAAATATACTTAGGTTATCTAATTAATAGGTAATCGAACAATTAGGTGTTCTATGTAATTTAAAAACGAAAGGAGCATTCCATTATGCGTATGCGCGGAGTGACCTATGACACGGGATTCCTAAGTGAAGGAACCAGTACGCACCCCAATTTCGATGCGGCTAACGTGTATCGAGAGATGGAAATTATTCGGCGCGACCTGCATTGCACTGCCGTACGAGTGACGGGCGGCGAACCCGTTCGCCTGGAGATCGCTGCGCAAGCGGCGGCGGCAGCGGGTCTCGAGGTATGGTTCTCGCCGTTCACAAACGATCTTGACCAAGATGAGCTGCTTGTCTTGCTCGCGGATTGCGCGGAACGTGCCGAACGTCTCCGAACTTCGGGAGCGGAGGTGGTTATGGTCACGGGTGCCGAACTCATGCTCTTTACCCGCGGCTTCTTTCCCGGAGAGACATTGCCGGACCGCCTCGCGGCTTTGTCCGAACCGACGAAAAGTCGTGCTGCACTAGCGAAACTGCCGACTCTGCTCAACGGCTTCCTTGAACGTGCCGTAGACGTCGTGCGAGCCCGATTCGGCGGTCGTGTTACGTACGCGTCCCTGCCCACTGAACCTGTGAACTGGGAACCTTTCGACTTCATCACCGTCGATGCCTACAACTCCGCCGAGATTGCTCATCTCTATGCCGATTCCATCAAGAAGCTGGCCGGCTCCCATAAGCCTCTGGTGATCTCCGAGTTCGGATGCACGACCTTCAAAGGTGCTTTCGATCTGGGCGCACGCGGAATGTTCATCGTCGAATGGGACGGCGCGCGTGCAGTACGGCTGACAGGCAGCTACGAGCGTGATGAGTCCGAACAGAGCCGATATTTCAACGAAAGCGTCGCCGTTTTCGAAGAGGCTGGAGTCGACACCGCATTTTGGTGTACTTTTGCTTCCCACAACCTGCCCTTCGACGAAGACCCCAATAATGATTTTGATCGAGCGTCTTACGGGATCGTGAAGGTGCTGAAGGATACACTCGGCACGACTTATCCCGGCCTGCCTTGGGAGCCCAAGGAAGTATTTTACACCATTGCAGCGCGAAATGCCGTCGCGGAAGCTTAGAAGCGTTGCGCACTACATCTGGACTGATCTACAATACGGAGTAGTTCCCAATGGCTATTATTCGAGGAGTGATTGGATTGTCGGAGGAGCAGAAGGAAGTAGCGAAGCAGTTAATGGAATCGTACTTCCAATCGCAGGTCGGAGGAAATATGTTGCAGAATCGCTCGGTCTATAACCAGAAGCCGGGCGAGATTATGGTGCTCTATTACATCAGCATGAATGTCGGGGATGACGGCCCGGGATTGATGGTTTCGGAAATAAGCGGAAAGCTGAATGTGACTTCGCCTACGGTAACGCAGCATATCAACAGTCTGGAAGCACAAGAGCTCGTCGTGCGCCATGCCGATCCTGCCGATCGGCGAATTGTCCGAATCCGGCTTACGGATAAAGGTAAAACGTATATACAACGCGTAAATGAGGCACGCCTTACTATGTTCGTTGGTCTCGTCAACCATCTAGGGGAGGAAGAAAGCCTGCTTTTTGCCGAGTTGATGAGAAAAGCTTCGGACTATATGCTCAAACAGCAGGAAATGTATCTCCGCAGTTTCTTGCCGGATGAAAATAGGAGAACTGAATAAGCGACCGTTTTGTCTTCAGAAGGGCAGTATAAGGTGAAGTCCGACACATATGCCGAGCTGATGGCTGCCGAGATGATTGGCAGCCTCGTAATGCTTAACTTCGAGTTTCTTCGCGTTCTTAACCAACGTGACCAACCTCCCGATCGACCACCCGCGCAGCATCTATATTCAATCCGAGATAATAATCCGTAAGGAGCGCAATCTCTGCGTCAAAAGCCCCCCAATACAACGAATATACGTTTCGCTTACCGTTATGTCTGAAGGTCCGGTTAATGCCGTTACGATTACGCTTTTCCGCGTATACTTCGATGCCGCGCCTTTTCAGACCCTCCGTTAACCGTTCGATATCTGCGTGAATCCGGCTTATCGTGAGATCGGCGAGCCGGACGTATGGAGTCATTGCGCTATTGGAAGCGAAAAAGGTTCGGTCGGACTCGAATGCGGATAAGACAACGGGCAATATGACGAGATTGCGTATTAATACCATATCATCGGCGGATTGAGTTGGCGTAATCATAGGAACACCTCCGTTTTGAGTTTGCGAACGTTTGTTCCTATTATAACCGAACGGATGCGAACGCGCAACCGGAGTCCGGGATTTTCGGAAGCAATCGCTATCCTGATTGTAAATACTTGGGAACGATGCTAGACTAAATGGGACAGCTGGATATATCGGCAAGAGGAGCGGGAGGAGCAGGAGGAATAGGCGGCAACTAACACATTCGAACCTTTTCAATGAAAGAGGGGAACTTATGGAACGGATGCGCAATCGGACGGCGGGACAAGGCAAGCGGGCTATGTCTCGCCCAATCCGTGGCACGGAAACGAAACGGGCTGTCCCGGATACGATGTGGACGCGTGTGCTGCAAATGCAGCGGACGGTGGGAAATCGCGCGGTCGGTCAGTGGCTGACCCGTTCCCATCCCCCTGCAACGACGATTCAAATGATGAGGGATAAAGATACATTCCTCTCTCAACGTACTTCTCGGGAAGGGCAAAACGAGCTGCTCGGGCAGATTGCCGATCAACTGGAGCAATATCGGTCGCTCAACAGCGATAACGACGCAAATGGACAAAATCGGCTGCGTGTCCTGAAGCAATTGGATACGCATATCCACAATTGGATGAATACGTTCGTCGAAAGGAAGATCAGCGATGTTCCGAACGGCGACTTGCTGGTGTCGTTGTTGAAGGAAAGCGAGGATGAGCACCGCGAGCTGGTTAAGGAAATCGCGCGTCAGGAAGCGCTTGTTCCGATCGATACGGCCGGCATGGGGGGCGATGACATCGAAATCGTCCATACGATTTGGAGGGAAATCGTAGCGGGAACGGGCAATCTTAAAATTTTGGAGAAAACGGAGGGCTTTCGCGACCGAATGTTAGCCGCGATCGCCAAGCTGCTGCAGGGGCCGAATGGACGTAAGCTGATTGCCGAGCTGAATGCCGCGCAGGACAGCGATAAAAAACAGGTCATCTTGTCTTCCAATTTTGCCGAGGAGCTGACCGGCACCGGCATCGCCGAAACGACTTCTAATGAGGCGATCCCGCGGAGCGGTCTCGAATCGAAAGATAAACGTTACAATTTCAAGCCCGCTAAAGATGAGGAACTGTTGGGAGTGGATAAGTCCACAGTTCCCGATTACGTTGGGGATGTGGGGGATGCCTCCGCAGTCAATCGGTTTTTGCATGAGAACCGCGGGCAGCCTTTTTTCAAATTCAACGGCAAAGTATATAAGACCGGCCAATCGACAGGCAGCCTTGTACGTATAAACGACGATGGGATGAAAAAATTGGTCGGCCAAGGAAATCAGGAAATCGTCACTCCGGAATTTGTCACGGTCGGCCATGAATTAGGTCACGCTTCCCGCTTCATGAAAGGGATGGTGCCGGATTCCTTCGTCGGCGTCGATCAGTTCGGGGTGGGAGGCAAGGCCGACCAGATGCTGTGGCATAACGCCGAAGAATACCTCAACATTAATTCGGTGGAAAATGAGGTGCGCGACGATCACGGCATCGGCAAAAGAAAGTATCATGCCGGGTCGGTCGACAACGTGAATAAGCAAGTCTTGCACGAGCGGTATGACTTGCGGCGTACGGGGTTGTTCAACCGGTTCGAATGGGCCGTAACGCAATTGTTCAAACATAGGGAAGCGAACCGGGTGCTCAGAGCCGAATTCGTGGAGCCGCAGGCCGATTTCGGCGACCCCGATGCCATTGAACTGCTGATGAGGCGGCTTGATGAGCTCGAACCGATTCTGGCCGCTTTGGAGCCATTGAAGGGCAAAACGCCGGAAGATTTGTACAACAAAGCGAACAAAGGCGTCAAAGCGCGGCTGGACGACGACGACCAGTTTCAGGAGTATAAATTTTTATTCGAGCAGGCGATCGAAAATGCGCCGCTTGACGGACTCGTCGCGGAGTTGGGCCGTTTGTACGAATTGGCGAAAGGACGGAGCATGAGCATGGAGTTCAAGACGGCCTCATTGCTGGAGGATGTCGATTTCGACTTCACCTTCTAGAAGGAAGGCGTTTAGAGAGTGGATTTATCAATACGTCAAATGAGATGTTTTTAGAGCCTTCGTAATGACACGTTAAAATAGTTTACTACGTTAAATGTCTTATCTAGGGACTATCCTTGTATCCTAGCATTTGCGAAGTAAATAAAGGCCCCGTGAACAGCGGGGTCTTTTTGTCATGACCTATGCAGTTCAAGTCAGTAACTGGTAATCAGTCTTCAGTCCGTCAACATCTCACGCCATGTTGCCGAAAGACGGTTTTCCCGCAAGCTCGTAGCGCAATAGAACCGTGCCTTTGGAGAACGTTCTGGATTCAAGCAATTGCAGGGCCGTCGGTATCGTTCCATCGCCGAAGAATCGTTTTCCCTTTCCGAGCAATACCGGAAACTGCCAGATGTTCATTCGGTCAATTAGCTCGTGACGCAGCAATGTCTGGACCAGATCGCTGCTGCCGACGACGTGCACCTCTGCGTACCGCTCCTTCAACAAAGGCACACTTGTGGTCACATCCGCGTCGAGCAGCTTTGTATTTTTCCAATCGACGCTGGTCAATGTCCGGGATGCGACATATTTCGGTTTCTCGTTCATCAGTTTGGTGAACGGGTTTGTGTCTGGTGCCTGCGGCCAGTACGGCGCGAAGATTTCGTACGTCTTACGACCGAACAACAGAGCGTCGAGGCTCGCATAATCAGCCGCGATCAGTTGTCTGGACTCCTTATCTCGAAACGGTTCCTGCCACCCGCCATAGCCGAAACCACCTTCACGATCTTCATCGGGCGCCCCGGGAGCTTGAACAACTCCATCCAAGGTCATGAACATATGCACAACAAGTTTTCCCATTTTGTTTATCATCCTTTCAACCATCAGTCCCACGACGATAATTCCCAAATTATTTTTCTTCATTTCCACGACTTGGTTACTGCTTCCGCTGTTGCATTTTTCGTTGTTCACGAACTAAATTTTAGCATGAGACATGTGAACAGATTTCTCATGGATTGCTATTCCCAAAAAAATTCAAATAGGATTGCAGATGCTTGGAAACAAATTAATGCAATTAATCATTAATGACATTAATCATTAATAATCTCCTATTATCGAATCCGTTACGTCGATTCCGCCGCAGCATCCCCGGTCTTCATCCCTCTTCGGGTTTAGCCGACAATTATGATATTTGTCATATGCAACTCCTTACGTTTGCTACTTAAATGCGTCTTCCCCGATTCATACAATAAGGATTAGACAAAGGAACTACAGGAGCAGACGCTGCAGCGCTATTCGCACCAAGGCGCAACGAAAGCCGCGAGGAGTGATGACAAAACGATCGATACCGTATGCCGATCCGGAAGCGCCCGAAAGCTCGACACGCATGCAGGTTTGCCAGCCATCGTAACGGAGGATTAGAGAGATGATGAATAAGTTAACGAGCTTTTCGATGAAAAACGTGGCGGCGGTTTTGATCATCTGCGCGATTTTGTTCGGCGCCGGCGGGATTTCCGCGGTTTCTCTGAAACAAGAGACGATGCCCGACATCTCGCTGCCGATGGTGTTTGTGACCACGGTTTATACGGCCCCTCCCCGGGACGTGATGGAGGATGTAAGCAAACCGATCGAGAAAGCGATCGCGGGAGCGGACGGGGTCAAAAAAATCCATTCGACCTCCTCGGACAATTTCTCGATGATCCAAATCGAATTGGAGAACGGACGCAAGCCGGAGGACGCGAAGCAGGATATCGAAAGCTTGCTCGCGAACGTCAAGCTTCCGCAAAAAGCGGACAAGCCGCAGGTGCTTACGTTCGGCTTCGGCTCCATTCCGGTATACAACTTGGCGATCAGCGGGAAAAACGGGATGAGTCAGGAAGAGCTGGACCGGATTTTCAACGATATTTTCGAGCCCGCGCTCGGTACGATAGGCGGTCTCGACCATGTCGATGCGATCGGCAACCAGGAAGCGCTCTTGAAGCTGAAGCTCGATCTGAACGCCATCTCGAACTACGGCTTGACACCGAACCAAGTCTCTCAAAGCATCCAGGCATCGATCCTATCGAGCCCCGCGGGAAGCGTCACATTCGCCGGGAACAACCAAATGGTCCGCATCAGAAGCGATCTGGACAGCCTTTACAGCCTGGAAAATATGAAAATAACGACGGCCGCGGGAAATACGGTGCTGCTGAATCAGATCGCCAAAGTCGAAGCGATTTCCGAATCGACGTTTTTCGCCAGGCTGAACGGCGAGCCGGCTATCGCGGTATCGCTGTTCAAAACGAAGGACGCCAATACCGTCCAGTTCGCCGCCCAAATCGACGATTGGGTCGAACAGTGGAAAACGGAATACCCCAATATTACGTTTACGACCATTATGAATCAAGCGGTCGAGGTCAAAAAATCGATCAACGGGATGCTGAAGGAAGGCGCCATCGGCGCATTTCTAGCCGCTGCGATGATCCTGCTGTTCCTGCGTAACATACGCATGACATTGATCGTATTGGTCTCCATTCCACTATCGGTACTGCTTACGCTGCTGGTCATGTCCGGTCTCGACATCACGCTTAACATTATGACGCTCGGAGGCTTGACAATAGCAATCGGTCGCGTGGTGGACGATAGTATAGTCGTCATCGAGAACATTTACAGCGAGCTGCAAAAAAGTCAGGAACGCAACGAATCCGTCATCAGGCTGGCGACGTCGAGAGTTGCATCGGCCATTACATCGTCGACGATTACGACGGTAGGCGTGTTCGCGCCGATCGCAATGGTAGGCGGCATTTTGGGAGACATCTTCCGACCGTTCGCCATTACGCTTGTCGTGTCACTGCTGGCCTCCTTGCTCGTAGCTTTAACCGTTATTCCGATGCTGGCCAAGCTGCTCGTTCTGAATAGCGGCAACATCCGGCATCACGAGTCGACCGACGGCAAATTCATGCAAACGTACAAGCGAATCATCGGCTGGGCGCTCGACAATCCGAAGAAAACCGTGCTGACGTCGGTGCTGCTGCTCGTCGTCACCGTGGGGGGAACCGTACCGTTTCTCGGCAGCGAATTTATTCCGGAAAGCATGAGCGGCAAAGAAATGCAGTTCAACATCAGCATGCAGCGTGAAACTTCCATGGAAACGATGGATGCCAAAGTGAAGGAGATCGAGGCGCTGCTTGCCGAACAGAAAGATCCGAAAGGAAATCCGGCCTTCACGTATATCGAATCGATGGTCGGTTATGACAATGGCGACGATCGCGTTCCGTATAAAAGCATCATTTTGACATCTTCGTCGGAAGATTCGGACCCCGTTGCGCTCGTGAAAGACGTAGAAGCGAAAATAGCCCGGCTTATGCCGAACGGCTCCGAGGTAACCGGAAATTTGGCGGCAACCGCCGGCATGGGAACCGGCGAAGATTTCGCCTATTTGCTCAAGGGCGACGACCTGCTACAGCTGGAAGCGGGGGCTGCCTTGATCAAGCAAAAAATGGAACAGTTCCCCGAGCTGACCGATATCAAAGACAGTCTCAGCGAGAAAAAGACCGAGGTGGACGTGAGAGTCGACCAGAACAAAGCCCGCTTGTACGGCTTGACGGCGGCTCAAGTATTGGAGAGCGTATCGAGCTGGTTGTCCGAAGTAAAGCTCGGAGAGTACAGGTTCGATAATACGGTTTTCAACGTAACGATTATGCTTGACGATCATTATAAAGATTCGCTGCTTAAGCTGGGACAATTTCAAATCCGCACCCCGACGAATATGATCGTGAATTTGACCGACGTCGCCCAAGTACGGCAAACCGCCGCCCCGACTTCGATCACGCGGGAAAATCAAGAGCAGTACGTCAAGATCACCGCCGCGATCGACAGCAGAAACAAAGGCGGAGTCAGCAATAAAGTGAGTCTTGCCCTGAAGGAGGTCGAGCTGCCAAGCGGCGTTCGCACTGAAACGCAAGGCGTCAATGACGATATTCAATCAAGTATCGAGCAAATGCTGCTCGCGATGGCGGCGGCCGTATGCATCGTCTATCTCGTCATGGTGCTCGCCTTTGGCAACGCAAGCGCGCCGTTCGTCATTTTGTTCTCACTGCCTCTCGCGGCGATCGGCGGATTCCTCGGTCTGTTCTTGACCGCTCAAACGATAAACGTTACGTCGTTGATCGGCTTCCTCATGCTGATTGGAGTCGTCGTCACCAATGCCATCGTCCTGATCGACCGCGTGCAGCAGAACGAAGAAGCCGGTATGGATACGCGGGAAGCGCTTATGGAAGCCGGAATGAGCCGGTTTCGCCCGATTATGATGACAGCCGGAGCTACGATCGTGGCCATGATGCCGATGGCTCTGGGCTTCTCCGAAGGCGCTCTGATCTCGAAAGGACTATCGGTCGTCGTAATCGGGGGACTGACAACCTCGACCATCCTGACGCTCGTCGTCGTACCGGTGATGTACGAATTGATCGCCAACATGAAGAGCCGTTTGTCGCGCAAACGGAAAACGAAGCCGAACGTTTCGGGCGGCCACTCGAGCCCTGTGAGTCATTGACGTAAAAAGGAGAACTGTCCGTATGAAACAACCATTCCGAATGGTATCCAAAAACGGTATGACCGCCGCCGGAGCGCTCCTGCTCGGAGCCGCTCTGCTCGCAGGCTGCAGCGCAACGCCCGAGCCGAAGCCGGCTGCGGCCGCGGAGCAATCGCAGATCAAAACGGTAAAAACCGCAAAAATCGACAGACGAACGATAGCGGATCCAGTGGAGCATGTCGCGGATGTCGCATCGTCTACCCGCATGACAGTCGCGACCAAGGTAGGCGGGGAAGTGCTGGAGGTGTTGAAAAAACGCGGAGACACGGTCGAGAAAGGCGAGCTGTTGTTCCGCATCGACCCGAAGGACGAACTGCTGCAAAAAGAGAAGGCGCTCGTGTCGATAAACGGTACGCAGCAGCAGCTGAACAAGGCGGTCCAGGATTTGGCCGACGGCAAGCGGGATCTTAGGAATGGCATCTCCAAGCTCGAACAGGCCGTTCAGGATGCCGAAAAAAACTACAACAAGATGAGGAACGATTACGACCAAGGGCTGGTGTCCAAAATTCAACTGGAGCAGCTGGAAACGCAGCTAAACGGTCTGCGCCTGGATCTGGAAAGCAACCGCGGCAAATTGAAGACGATGGAGTCGACCAACTCCCTCTCCCAGCTTGAGCAAGGGCTGCAGACGGCGCGGCTGTCGATTCAGGAGATCGACCGGACGCTTGAAAATCTGGAAGTGCGTGCTCCCGTCGGCGGGGTGTTGACCGACTTTAACGTTGAAGCGGGGATGACGGTTCCGGCAGGCTTCTCGGCGGGAGATATTCAAAGGATCGATCCGGTCAAGGTGAAAGCGGAGTTGACGGAAGATGCCGCCAAGCTGATTCGCGGCAAGCAGGAGCTCCATATCGTCATCCCGGGCTCGACCGAGAAGCTGAAAGGATCGGTTGCCTATTTGGCCGATGTGATGAGCGCCCAGACGAAGTCGTATTCGCTGGAGCTGGAAGTGCAAAATCCCGAGCGCAAGCTGAAGCCGGGGATGAAAGTGCAAATTATGCTGAACGAGGAAGCCGATCAAGTCGTCATCACGGTTCCGACAACGAGCGTAATCCGCGAGGGCGGCGAAACGTTCATATACGTCCTGAACGGAAACGTCGCGGAGAAACGAAAGGTGGAGCTGGGAAGGCTGAAAGAGACGTACCAAGAAGCGATCTCCGGCGTGAAAGAAGGCGAGCAGGTCATCGTTTCAGGCCAAAATTTGTTGAAGGACAAAGAAACCGTACAGCAAGCGAACCCATAAACAACGATGGAGGCGAGTTCCTTTGAAAAAAACGTTTCGGATAACGGTCGCAGCTTCCCTGCTATCCGCCATGCTCAGTTTGCCCGGAATGACGGTTATCGCCGCGGCGGAAGCCGGCCCCGCAGCCGCGCCCGCTCAACCTGCGGCGGTATACGCCTTGACCGAGCAGCTTCAGGTTGAACTGAAAAGCGCCCTAAACGAACGGCTGACGGGAGGAAACCGGATCGGGATCGTCCTGCGGGCGAACAATACCGGCGATACCGTAAAGCGTCTAGCAGATTACGAGCTGCTCGTTCGCACGCAGGACGGGGCCGAATACACCCTGCAGCCAAGCGCCGCGAACGCCAAAGCGGTCCAGCCGAAAACAAGCGCCGAGCTGAGTTATTTGGCCACCATCGACCGAACGGACGGCGCGGAAATAACCGAGGTGCTGTTGAAGGAAGTCGATTATTACGTTTATCCGAAAAAAGAAACGCTGCTCTTGTCCATTCCGATCGTCACCCGGCCATGGAACGGAAGCGAAGGCGTCGCGGCGGTCGATCCGTCGGCGTCGCAAGCATGGGAATCGTCGTTCTCGTTTCCTTCCTTGCAATCTCCGATCAACTACAAGCCGGTCAGCGTCCGGAAAGAAATGACGGATAAAGGCACGGTGTACGTTTTGCAGCTGCTCACATCCAATACAGGGGACCATCGCGAGCTCGTCCCGGATTTTTCGGTTGACGGCAGAAGCGAAAGCAAAGTATTTACCGGAAGCCGAGTAGAGCAAGAACCGATCGCGCTTGAGGCGAAAGAGGAAAAATATATTCATTACGCGATTCCGACGGATACGGACACGATTTTGTCCGGCTTGAACGTGCTGACCACGGAGACGTTCATAGGCGCGGCGGGAAGTGCTCCGGTCAGCTACAAGGTTGGCCGCCTGCATATCGAAATGTCCGCATCGCCCGGTTCCGGCTCGTATCCCGCCTATACGTTCGGTGACAAAATCGAGTTGGATGCGAAAAATAAATGGATCCATCCCGATCTCCAGCTGGCGCTGGTCGGACTTCCGATCAACGATAATACAGAGGAAGGCACCAAAACGGTTACGGCCACGTTCCTGCTGACCAACAACGGAGACAGCCCGATCCCGATTCCGGTATTCCAGACCGGACTGCTTAGCACCGACGGTTACAACTACGACGGCAATAGACAATCCGCGGGAGGAACGCCGCTCCTGCCCAAGGAGAGCGTTACAGTCCATTATTCGTTTAAGTTGCCGGGGACCGAGACAGGTCAAGGATTGGTTTTGACAATCGAGGACGCCGTTACGACAGCGCCTTACAAGTCTACGATCGCGGCTTATCGCTTAGATGCCGTACCTTACGAGACGCAGGACTCGTTCTCCGTCTATCCGTTCCGGATTAGCGTCAGAAGCACCGGCACCAACTTTATATTCAATCCGCAAACGTTGGAGTATTCCTACTTGGGCAACTATGATTTGACGATCGAACGCGAACCCGGCGTAAGAGTCGATCAAATGTTCCCCGTTCTGCTGTTCGAATTGCACGACAGCTCCGGGCGTCTTGTCGCAAGCAGCACAAACCCGCTGACCGGAACGGGGCGTCTCGTATCGGGGACGAATAAAATCCGCTTTGCCGGTACTACGCAAAGCTTCGATTATCCGTTGACGCTAAAAATATACGAAGCATTCAAGACGGATACCGGCGAGAGCAAACGACTGTTGACGCAAATGGAGCAATAAAGCGTCAAAGCGATATAGCCGATACCGTATTAAGGATGGTCCGATCCCCCGGGTATGGCCATCCTTTATTTTAACATTGATCGATCCGCATGATATGATTAGTCCTATCACGGATTATTCGGCACTTGATGGGGTATGTATGGAAAAGAGATGGCATTACATTTTTCAGCTTTCTTCGGGACTGATGCCGTACGTTTTGGTCGTGTCCTTCCTTGTCCCGTTTTATTTCGTCGTATCGGCGCCGACTTCGGAACAGATCACGATAGGCGTTATCTTGCTCCTGCTTTTTTTTGCGATCAACCTGGGTTCATATCGCGCGAAAGACCGTATGCGCGTCCTATTCACGATCGTGCAGATCGCAACGTCCGTCGTCATTACACTCGTGTACGGTTATGTCTATTTGGCCCTTCCGGTCGCCTTCTACATCGGGAATATAAAGGGCAAGTTACCGTTCGGGATCTTATATTCCATGCATGCGGCGCTAACGTTCCTTTCGATCAATTACGGCTTTCATACAAAAGCGGTTTTCTTTATGATCCAATTTCCGTTCGTGATCCTATGTCTGATCGGGGTCGTGCTGATTCCGTTCAATCAATATTCGCAGCAAAAACGAGGCCAGCTGCAAGACCAGCTGGCGGATGCCAATAAACGGATCGCGGATTTGATCAAGCAGGAGGAGCGGGAGCGAATCTCGCGCGATCTCCACGACACTTTAGGCCAGAAGCTGTCCTTGATCGGTTTGAAGAGCGAATTGGCTTCCAAATTGATCGAGAAACGGCCGGAGCAAGCAAAGGACGAAATGATCGACATTCACCACACCGCCCGAACCGCGCTGAAGGAAGTACGCGAGCTCGTATCGAACATGCGGGGAACGAAGGTGGAGGAGGAGCTCGTGCGCGTCAAGCAATTTTTAAACGCGGCTCATATCCGGTTTACTTGTTCGGGCGATTCCGCCTTGCCGAATGTAACTCCTTACGTGCAAAATGTGCTCAGCATGTGCATCAAGGAAGCGGTCAACAATGTCGTCAATCACAGCAGCGCCGATGAATGCGCCTTGAGCATCGAACAAACCGCCACGGATACGATCATTACGATACGGGATAACGGTGAAGGCATTCCGGACGGCCGCAAGGAAGGGAACGGCATTACGGGCATGCGCGAACGGATGGACTTTGTAAACGGAAGTCTGGAGATCGTCTCCGATAAAGGGACGCGGGTCGTGTTAACGGTTCCGAACGTCATTAAACAACTGGAAAGGGAGAAGGACGTATGATTCGAATCGTCATTGCGGAGGATCAGCGATTGCTTCTCGGCGCTCTGGGAGCGCTGCTTGATTTGGAGGACGATCTGGAAGTAGTCGGCAGAGCGAGTAACGGGGTCGAAGCGATCGAGCTGATCCATCGCCTGAAGCCGGACGTTTGCATACTCGATATCGAGATGCCGGGCAAGACCGGACTGGACGTGGCGGAAGAGCTGCAAGGAAAAGGCTGCAAGGTTATTATTTTGACGACCTTTGCCCGTGCCGGTTATTTCGAACGCGCCGTGAAAGCGGGCGTAAGCGCCTACATGCTGAAGGACAGTCCGATCGAGGAGCTGGCGAGCTCCGTCAGAAGCGTCATGACCGGGAAACGGATATACGCTTCCGAGCTGATCGTCGATCTGTACGGAGAGGAAAACCCTTTGACGGACCGGGAGAAAGAAATATTGCAGCGGCTGGCCGCCGGAAAGACGACGAAGGAGACGGCCGAAGAGCTGTTCCTCACTACGGGAACGGTGCGCAATTATATATCCGGCATATTGGACAAGCTCGAGGTGAGCAATCGGATTGAGGCCATTACTCTCTCGAAGGAGAAAGGATGGATGGACTGAACCTATCGCATCACCCGGCCGATTCATGGAAAATAGCAATCTATAAGAAATCAAAGCATTGATTATAAGCTATGATTGCAATAAAGGAGCTGATCCATGATGACAGTAAAACTTACCCCTTATTTGAATATGGAGGGGAACGCCAGGGAAGCCATTCAGTTTTATGAACAAGCGATAGGCGCCGAAGTCCTCTCCATCATTACTTACGGAGAAATGCCGGGAATGCCGAATACGTTCACGGATGATTTGAAAAATCTTGTGGCACACGCAAAGTTACGAGTTGGTGAAGCGGAGCTCATGTTTTCGGATGCTCCAGGCGGTTCGACTATTCCTAAGGGTAAGCAGGTAACCATTTGCATTACAACTACCGACGTGGAACAATCAAAACGGTTTTTTGAAGCCTTACGGCAAGGCGGTCAAGTGAATATGCCTTTTGGAGCAGAACCTTTTAGCCCAGGATTCGGCGATGTAACTGACAAATTCGGTGTCACCTTTCAAATTTATACGGAAGGCCAAGGCTAGAATAGTAAACCCAGCCCGTGAATAGGGCTGGGTCTACTGCGTGCTTTGAGGCTGACGGCAGTTTCCTAATCGGATTTCTAGTGTTTTATTGGTTTTTATTTTATGCTAAAATGATCCCCATATGTGATCCGTAATTCGTAATGGGGTGCAGGACGATGAAAGGCAGAACATCCAACGAACAATTCCGCATGCAGCTGGAAACGATGGTCCAGACGTTAAGAAGCGAAATTACCGGAGGTCAATATCAGGTCGGCGACTATTTGCCGTCCGAGAAAATGCTCGCTTCACGGTTCCGGTTCGGCAATATATCGGTACGCAAAGGGTTGGAGCTGCTTGTCGAGGAAGGGCTTATCGAGAAAATTCCGAAGGTCGGCAATCGCGTGAAATCGACGCATACCCGGCGTGTAACGCTTCGTCTTACCTGTATTGCTGTAACCTGGCGGAATTGCGATCTTAAGCGGCTGCTCGACATGTTCCATCAGAAATACCCGTGGATTACCGTCGAGGTTACGGATTTTCCCGGATTATCCGCAAATCATGAGCCTTCCAACTCAGATTTATTCATTATTGGCGAGCTGCATTTCAGACAAATCGTTGAGTACGGGTTTACTCGTCTATTTAAGCCGCTGACACAAAGTGAAGACGTACATCCACTGTTAACCAAACAATATATGCATGAAGAACGGCTCTTTTTCAAGCCGATCGTCTACTCGCCGATCGTCCTTCTGTATAACAAAGCTCATTTTCGCGAAAGCGGGCTGGCGGAACCGGATGGGAGCTGGACGTGGGACGATCTCATTTACGCGGGCGAAAAATTGTCCCAGGTGGAAGGCCGGTACGGATTTTGCTTTCATGTTCCCGACATTAACCGTTGGCCTATGTTTTTACTGCAAAGCGGAGAACGGTTCGAGTGGGATGGAGCCCGGCTTAATAATTTAAAAGGAACCGCTCTCTTGGACAGCATCAAGCTGCTGAAACGGATTATGCTGAATCAGAAGCTGTTTCCTTCTTATTTATCCGAAAGCAATCAAGATTTCGTCAAACCGTTTTTGGAAGGCAAACTTTCGATGACGTTGCTCAGTTATATGGGCTTAAATATATTCGTTCAATCGGATGTCGAATTTGACATTGCTCCCGTTCCTTTCATACAGGAGCCGCGTTCGCTCATGATCTCGTCGGCGATCGGCATACGCTCCGCTACCCCGCATATGGAGGAAGCCGGGCTGTTCGTTCAATTTCTGACGGAAGAACAAGGCCAGAAGACGATTCAACAGTATACGACGAGTATACCGAGCATGCGTTCGCTGTCGCCGACCGACGCAGGGAACGAGCTGCATCGTCCGGCCCGATACGGTTTATATCGGGAGATGCTGTTCTCCTTGCGAACGCATACGGATTTGAATTTGACCAGCAGAGAGCTGCCGCTCGTATTCCGGCATTTAAAGCAGTATTTCGCCAACATGATTGACGAGGACGAGCTGTGCGAGGAGATCGCCCGCGTATTGTCCAGAGAATAATGGATTCAATTGAATCAATCAAAAAGTCTCAACGCCACGGTTCAAGTGGGTTGAGACTTTTTTGCTGTGGTTTCGCAATGGGAAATGGGGAGGCTTGCGTTGGTTTTTATAAAATCAATATTATAATGATTGTAGTTTTTTTATTATCGTTGACTTTCCCTTGAATGCAATGCTATAACGGACTTGTGTAGTTTTTTTAATCTCAATTATAAAAATTACAACAAAAATGGGGTTTGTTTATGGAAACTAGATCGGAGGGGTGAAGTTGAAGGTTCAGTTTTGAAAGCGTTTTTATAGTGTGTGAAAGTCATCTTATTGAACCATGAAGCGGAGGTCGTTTTCCAAATGAAAAGAAAATTACAATTGGTTGTTGCATCCCTTACTGTTGCTTCTTTGTTGGCAGCTTGTTCGTCTTCGAATAAACCCGAGTCAAACGCAACGGCAAAACCGGCGGAACCGGAATCGAACGAACCGGTCGAAATCAACTTGGTAACGCCTGACGCCACGATAACCGCCGATTACTTGGCGGCATTGCAAAAAAAGTTTCCCAAATATAAGATCAACCACATCGATCAATCGCAAAAAGGCAAAACGATCGAAGATCTCATTACGACAGGCGTGCCGATCGATATAGTCGGCCGGGCGGGAACCGGCTTTTACAACGACGTTGTGAATATGAAGCTGGAACTGGACATGAGCTCTTATATTAAAGAGTATAAAATCAACTTGAACGATTTCGAGCCGCAGCTGATCAATTATATTCGTTCGATCTCGAACGGCGGTATGTACGGTATTCCCGGCGGATCCGCGATTAACCATCTGCTCTTCTACAACAAATCGCTGTTCGACAAGTTCGGGGTTTCGTATTTGAAGGACGGCATGACTTGGAACGAAGTGATGGATGTGTCCGCGAAGCTGACGAGAAGCGACAGCGGAATCAATTATTACGGCTTCACCGGTCATCTGGGCGTTATGACGTCATGGAATCAGCTTGGAGTATCCCTTGTCGATCCGAAAACGAATAAACCGACGATCAATACGGATGAACGCTGGAAATCGTATTTTCAAACCGTATATGGAAATACAACGCTGAACGAAGCGTACCGCAGAGACAATCGGGCGTTCTCCGGCAGTACGGCCAGACTGGTAGAAGGCAGAACGGCAATCTTGCTGTTCAATGCCGGTATAGCCCTCGTAACGAAGGAGCTTCAGGAGGAAACGATCAACTGGGATATGGTGTCGCTGCCGTCGTTTAAAGAAGCTCCGAATACGGGAAGCCCGATGAACTCTACGATCTGGGGACTGACGAAGCAGACGCGGAACAAAAAGGCGGCCATGGAAGTGATCGCATACTTGGTTTCGGACGAAAACTTGCTGCCTTTGGCTAAAAAAGGATTCCTCGTTCCCAAAATTACGGAGCCGTACATCAAAAACTTCGGCGTGGAAGCGAAGCCGGCGGGGAAAAACTGGAAGGCGGTCATCCATAACAAATATGCGCCGTTCCCTGCCACGAATAAGAGCAACAGCCAAATCGAAGCGATTCACGTCAAATATATCGAAGGGATGATCAAAGGGCAGTACGATATGAATACCGCTCTTCGCATGGCGGAGGAAGAAGCGCAGAAAGTGATCGATACTAACAATAGATGAGGGAATCATGAAAATCTACACAGCAGCTTTAATTGGTGCCGGTCAAATTGCGCATACCCATCTGAAGGCGCTGAGGAGCTCGAACAGAGCCCGTCCGGTAGCTATAGCCGATTTGATCGAAGAACGGGCTCTGCGGCTTTGTTCGGAATATGATTTGAAAGCTTATACGGACTATAAAAAGATGGTGCTGGAACAAAAGCCGGATATGGTGATCATCTCGCTTCCTCATTTTTTGCACAAGGAGGCGGCGGTCTGGTGCGCGGAACAAGGGTGTCATATTTTGCTCGAAAAACCGATGGCATTAAACGTCGCCGAATGTTTGGAAATTAACGATGCCGCCGATCGCAACAAAGTAGTTGCGGCTGTCGGACACATGCAGCAATTTTTTGCCGAACATATCGAGGCGAAATTGATTATCGAATCGGGAAGGCTCGGCAAGCTGGTGATGGTGAACGATAAAAGGTGGGGTAACTATTTCCAGGCAAGCCGTCCCGCCTGGTTTCTCGAGAAAGCGAAGTCGGGAGGCGGGGTTGTCATCAATTTGGGCAGTCATTCGATCGATCGGATTCAATGGCTGACTAACAGCCGGATAGCCAAAGTAAGGGCGAGCTTAACTTATCCAGGCGGTTCATCGGACGTGGAGGGAAGCGCCGCGCTGTTCATGGAGACGACATCCGGAGTGCCGGTATATATTTCGCTGTCCGGTTACAAAGGAGTGCCTGCCAACGAGACAGAGCTGCTGTTCACAGGCGGCTCCATGCGCATACGCACCAGGGTGGAGCTGTCGATCGGAACGGACGGTACTTATGAGCCGATATCCGTACCGCCGGCGACCGAGACGTTCGTCGCCCAGTTGGAAAGCGTGCTGGATGCCATAGAATACAGAAAGCCGCTTTCCATATCCGGAGAATACGCTCAGTCTATCGTCGCCGTCGTCGATGCGGTCTATCGTTCTCACGAAACCGGGATCGAGCAGCAGGTCAGCCCGGAGCTGCTGCGGGCTAGCCGAAATTGAGCTTTCGCGCACCGGTGCAAGGCGTTCTTGATTGCGCCGGCGCGAATTTGTCCGCTCCATCCCAATTATTTGCCGGCCTCGGACGGTTCGCCCTCCGCAACCCCGATGCGAAACAGTTTGCGAGGCCTGCCCTTCGGTGCGGGCGCTTCCTCGCCGACAACACGGGCTAATCCGCCGCGCTCGAGCTCGGCCAATAATCGGTTCGCATTGCGCGGCGTCATGTCCAGCCAAGAAGCCAGATCGGCAGCGCTAACGGAACGTTTGCCCGTCCGGGCTTGCACGGAAACGATTTTATTGAAAGTCGCGGCGGAGACGCCAACCCGCTTCAACCGGTTGATCACTTCAAGATCGTCGGAATGGTAATGGAACGCGAGCGATTGCTGGTTCGGATACATTTCCTCGACCGCCCCGGTCTCATCGGCGATGACCAATCCGCCATCCTCGCGTTTTTCCGTACGGGACAGGGCGAGAACGGCATTTTGCTCCGCGCCGAAGGCTGTCAGCCCATAGCCGATGCCAAAGTGAACCGACCCGCCGGTGAGCAGCCTGATTTTCTCAAACAGCAGAAAAGGGGGGAATTCCGTGTTGCGCTCAATCGCCCCGCGCGTGGAAAAAAGGCTGAATGTCGTGCTGCCGGTCGGTATAAGCGTTCCGGCTATATGCTCGGTAAACTGCAGCAGCAGCTCCTGAAGCTTCAAATTCAGCCGGTGCATTTCATAGGAGCTTGTATGTTCTTTGAACACGTTGCGAACCTGAAGCAGAAGCGCCGCAATTTGCGATTGCCGGAAATGATTCGTCTGACCGAGCTGTGAAGCTAGACGCAGTGTCTCCCGGATCGACATAACGGTAGGAACGATCCGGTAAACGGATATGCCGAGTTTCAGCAACTCCTCGTATACGTGTCCGCGATGGGTGATACATACGTCGATCTCGCCCGAATGAAAGAGCGACTCATGGAAATGGATCAATTCGGTGGACGGAACGTATCCGCTTTTCGGATGGACAACCGGAACGCTGTCGTGCAATTGGAGCTCGTTCAATGTTTCCGCGACTTCCGCTTCCGTCAGCGTATCGATACTGAATCGCTTCGGGATCCCCCCGGCGCGAACGGCGCCAAATAACGTTTTCATCAGGGCGGAACCGCTGGATCGAATCATTAAGGCGTTTGCCTCGGGTACATGCGGAAGGCCGATCTCAAATGCAATGCGACCGGTAAAGAGCCATAAGTCAATTCCGGTTTTTCCCCCCTTAATGATATCCGCCACATCTTCCACGTCATCATATACATACGGTATAAGATTGAGCCGTGTCTCCCATTCTCGACCGACCTGCTGCACGAGCGTAACCGTATCCGACGGCCCGACAAGGCCGATTGTAATGTTCATGAATTCCTCCAGAAGCCCGAAGATGATTGCTTTTGCTGTCTATTATGACGGGCGGAATACCTAAAAAGCAAACACGACTTTACGATCGAGAGCGTCGATGTTTCGGCGAAAACAGGGATTGACAGCAAGTCGAGGGCAATGTTACCCTATTTATGGAATATATACGGAAATGTTCTTTATATAATATTTGGGAAGTGAACGTGTTACATGAATCACGAAGAACGGAACCGCTTGTTGACTGGCATGGTTACATGCCGGAGAGATATTCATGCCCACCCGGAACCCGGATGGATGGAATACCGGACAGCGTCGCTTGTGGCTGCGCGGCTTTCCGCCCTTGGCTACGAGGTGGCAACCGGCGAGCAAGCGATTAGATCGGAGGCGCGGATGGGCGTTCCCGATGCGGCAACGCTGCGATTCCACGAGGAGAAGGCTTTGCGGGAAGGGGTCGATCCGTTCTGGCTCGAACGTATGAAGGGCGGCCATACGGCCGTCGTCGGCGTGCTTCGCGGCTTGAAGCCGGGACCGGTCATCGCGCTCCGCTTCGATATGGATTGTGTCGAGATCGGAGAGAGCGATGCGCCGGATCATTTGCCGTGCCAATTGGGGTTTTCCTCCAATCGGTCCGGTCTCATGCACGCTTGCGGTCATGACGGCCATGTCGCCATCGGGCTAGGGGTGGCGGAGATGATAGCCGGTCGACGTAGTGAACTTGCCGGGGAGGTGAGGCTGCTGTTTCAACCGGCAGAGGAAGGGTGCCGCGGGGCGAAGGCGATGGTGGAGGTCGGCTGGCTTGACGGAGCGGACTATTTTCTGTGCGGGCACATCGGCCTGAAGAGCAGGATACTCGGTGAAATCGTTGCATCGGTCGACGGCTTCTTATCTACGACCAAAATCGATGCGATGTTTCGTGGCAAAGAAGCGCATGCGGGGAACTCGCCGGAGCTCGGGAGCAACGCGCTGCTTGCCGCCTGCACCGCTGCTCTGCACCTGCATGGGATCAGCAGACACAGCGAGGGCGCGACCCGCGTAAATGTCGGGATGCTCGAGGGCGGCTCCGGACGCAATGTCATCCCCGGAGAAGCTCGCATGAAGCTGGAGCTCCGCGGCGAGACGGAGGCGCTGAATGAATACATGGCCCGGGAGACGAGTCGTATTCTGGCATCGGCGGCGTCGATGTACGGCGTTTCGTGCGAATGGGAAACGGTCGGCCGGGGCATAAGCGCGGAAGGAGACCGCTCGCTTATTCCAATGATCGAACAGGAGTGTGCCGGAATGGATACGGTCGTCTCGTTCGTGCCTTCGATTCCTTTCGGCGCATCCGAGGATGCGACATTCATGCTGCGCAAAGTACAGGAGCAAGGAGGACGAGGCGTCTACATGCTGTTCGGCAGCCCGCTGGCCGCCGGTCATCATCAATCGTCATTCGATTTCGACGAACGGGTGCTCGGAATCGCAGCCGAGCTGATCGTTCGTCTCGTGTTCGCTTGCCGGAATGGAGCGGCGGTATCCGATCCCGCGATGCATACGAATTCAAAGGAGTGATCGGCTTTGACGCGAATGACTATCGCCGCCACGGGCGACAGCTTTATTACGAGACGGTTGCCCGCAGGCGATGAGACGTATCGCGATTTGGCTGAATGGATCGGCCGCTCGGACATCCGGTTTACGAACCTGGAAGTTACGGTTCATCGGATGGAAGGGTTCCCGGCCGCACAAAGCGGCGGCACTTGGGCCGTCGCCGACCCTTCCGTCCTGCAAGATTTGCGCAAGTACGGCTTTAATGCGCTCGCATGGGCGAATAACCATACCTTGGATTATTCTTATGGCGGACTTGAGGCGACGGCCCGTTACTTGGATCGGTTCGATTGGGTGCATGCGGGGGTCGGACGCAACATGTCGGAAGCAAACGACATCAAGTATTTGGAGTTTCAAGGGGGCAGGGCTGCGCTTATCGCGGCGACTTCAACCTTTCATGAATCTTGGCGGGCCGGGGAGCAGCGGGGGGATATAGGCGGCAGACCGGGCGTCAATCCTCTCCGGTTTACCGCCATGTTCCGCATATCGAAAGAGCAAATGGTTCATTTGAAAGCGATTGCGGACGAAACGGGCATCAATGACGAGCACAATATGCTCGTCAAGGAGGGCTTCGCCGTCGCCGAGCCTGATGTTATGCAGTTCGGCGGTCACCGCTTCGCCGTCGGCGAAGTCAAGGGTACGACGACCAAGCCGAATCCGCACGATTTGTCCCGCATACTCGGGGCAATCGGGAATGCGCGCCGGCAAGCGGACTATGTTATCGTCAGCATCCATTCCCACGAGATGAAGAATGGACGAAAAGATGTACCGGCCGATTTTCTACGGGAATTCGCGAGAAGCTGCATCGACGAAGGAGCGCATGTCGTTATCGGTCACGGTCCGCATATTATACGCGGAGTGGAATTGTACAAAAATAGACCGATCTTATACAGTATGGGAAATTTCATTTTCCAAAATGATTCCGTAGATCGCCTGCCCTCCGAGTTTTATGAGAAGTACGGACTCGGCTACTCGAACTATCCGGCCGATGCGCTGGATGTCCGCAGCGCCGGCGATACACGGGGGTTGGGGGCCAATCCGGATGTCTGGTCGTCCGTCGTAGCCGGACTCGTGTTCGAAGACGGAGATTTGAAGTCGATGGACTTTCACCCGATCGCTCTTGGCTACGGAGCTCCCCGATACCGCAGGGGCTGGCCGCAGCTGACGGATGACAGGAGTGTATTATTCAAGCTGCAAGCTTTGAGCAAGGAGCTCGGCACCGAGCTCGTCATCGAAGGTGCGAAAGCTTGTTGGAAAGCCTGTTAAATGGCGGAACGATCGCAAAGGACATATCAACTCTAGGAGGGATTGCAATGAAGATCGGACTGGCGGAAGTGAATATTACACCGCCGCTCGGGATGCAAATTCCGGGCTACGGCCCCAAACCGCGGCCGGCAACGGGTTCGAAGGACGAACTGTTCGCCAAAGCGATGGTGATCGAATCGGGTGAAGCTGTTCTTGCCTTTATCGTACTCGATATCATTTCGCTCGATCTCGATTCCTGCGAGAGAATTCGCAATCGGGTACAAGAATATACCGGAATTCCGCCCGAACAGGTGATGATATCCTGCACGCATACGCATACCGGTCCGCCCCGGCCTACCGATGCGGCTGCGTTAAGCTTCTACCCGACACTGGAGGCGAAGGCGGCGGATGCCGCCGTACTTGCTTACGGCAGACGGGAAGAAGCGAGGATCGGTTGCGGGCGGGGAAGCGAGGACAGCGTCGCCTTCAATCGCCGCTTCTTCATGAAGGACGGCACGGTCCAGACGAACCCGGGCATCTTGAACCCGAATATCGACCGGCCGGAAGGACCGATCGACCCGGAGGTGCTCGTCGTCCGCATCGATAACGCGCAGGGGGAGCCGCTTGGTATCGTCAGCAATTATGCCGTTCACACCGATTGCGTGAGCGGAACGGAGTACAGCGGCGACTACCCGGCTTACATCAGCCGGACGATCAAGCGGCTATACGGCGAATCGGTCGTCAGCCTGTTCTTCCAGGGGGCTTGCGGGAACATCAACCATATCGATGTCCAGGGCCGCCACGACCCGAAGGTCATTCCGCATCGGATTCGAATGGGCAACATACTGGGACTGGAAATATCCAAGGTGCGCGATAAGACGAAAGCGGCTTGTAGTGACGTTCAATTATTTGTTGCGAGCCGTTTAGTAAACGTATCGGAGCGGGCGTTAAGAAAGCATGAAATCGAATGGGCAGAAAACATGTTGGCGGCATTGAAAGGCATACCGAACGATAAGCTAAGCAGCAAGCAAGCGATGGAACAAATGCGGGCCGAGCAAAGACTGCATTCCATCGGCGAGCCGCTATCTTCGCGGGAGTATGAAATTCAAGTTTCCGCGATCGGCGATCTGGCCGTCGTGGCGCTTCCTGCAGAAATGTTCGTCGAATTCGGCCTGGAGATCAAAGAAAAATCGCCCTATGCGTATACGATCATCAACGAGCTGGCCAATGGCTCCGGCAACGGCTATGTTTGCACACCGGCTTCATACGACCGGGGCGGCTATGAGCCGACGGGAATCAAATTCGCCGAAGAAGCCGGAAACTTATTCGTCCTCGCGGCGCTGGATCTGCTGAACGAGCTTCACGGACGAACTTCATAATTAGGGGAAGTGCGGGTATCGGATAACAGAACATTAGCCCTTTAAAGGTCGCATATGCTGCGGCTTTTTCTTTTTATGGGATAAAATTCATATCAGTAGCCGATGAGAAGAGGAATTGTATCGAGAAAGCGAAATGTATTATCGTACAAATAAAAATGATTGTTTAGAATTTGTCAGATTGTGCTCGCCTTTTGTGTCCGTGTAACAGGTCAACATTATTCGCGAGGTGTTTCGATGAAAGAAGGGAATCAACGGGAACGGGGGGAGCGGTTCGAATATGAGTCGGAGCAAGACGATCAGCTTGTTCGTCTGGCCAAAGAAGGCGACCGATCGGCCTTCGGCGAACTTGTGCGCCGTCATCGGGACGAAATGTTCGGCTACGCCCGGTCGATTACGAAGGAACGTTTTGCTGCAGAGGACGTGGTGCAGGATGCGCTGTTACGTGCTTTTACTCGCCTAGGGTCGCTTGCGGATACTAGCCGCTTCGCACCTTGGATCCAGCGGATCGTGCGTAATCAAGCCTACAACAGGATCAGTCGAGGACCGTCCGTTAAGGAAAGTAGTTTCTCGGAGTTGGCTGATCGATCGCAAGCTGGCAGGGAAGCGGCTGATTGGGGGAATCTGGATTATATTCTTGGGCGAGTAGCGGCGAGGTATAATCAACCGGATCAGACCGGTTCAGATCCGGCGCAGCAGCTCGTCCGTAGGGAAATATTCGAAACGATGACTACCATCCTGTTATGCTTGTCCAAGAAGGAACGGCAAGTATTCGAATCGTTCTTGTTCGAGCAGTTGTCTCCGGCAGAGATCGGTCGGATGTTCCGACTCTCCACTGCCAATGTATATCAAATTTTGTCCCGTTCCCGGAAGAAACTCGCACAGGAGCATATTCGCGTAGTCGTTGACCAATACATTCGTTCGCGAAAGGAAATGGGTGTTATGAAAGTGAAAGTGCTACGGAAGCCTGAAGTGCTGAAGAGTCCGGCTACATGGACAACAGCTGCGGCAGCCATATGCGGACTGCTGGAATATACGGATAAACCTCTGAAGTTATCGATGGTGATGGGATTAACCGGATTCGCGTTTCGTATCAATATCGTCCGTGAGACTGTGGGCATCGCGGGACCGACTATGTTCGACTTTGGACCTGTGATTTCCCGTAGTCTGGAGGCAGTCGGATATCGGGCGTCCTATGTATCCGATCAGAGTCGTCCGTTAACCGCGGATGCCAACTTCCAATTGATGGACGAGGAAGAGAAAACAGCGGAGGCACGTCTGAAGCGGCAGCTGTCCGACCTTATGCCTCGCGCACTTGATTTCGTGCATCATTCGGTTGACAGCGGGGATCCGGTGATGGTATGGGATTTGTTCTTTCCGGAGTTTGCGCTGATATACGGGTATGATGATGAGAACCGCCAGTTTATTGCAGGAGATTGTTCCACGGTCTACGGGAACGATACGGTTCCGTACGATCACCTCAGCCGAGGAACTTTAGGTATGCTATTCGTGCTTTCGGTCCAATCGTCCGTGAGAATGGACAATCGAATTATGCTTCGCAACACGATAGAGACCGCTCTTCGCCACTACCGCGAGCAGGAGCATTACGCCGAACAATGCATGAACGGTCTGGCGGGGTATGACGTCTGGATCGATGCGCTGCAAGGCGGCCGTGTCGAGCCAATCAGCAACTCGTATAATGTCTTTCTTATTTCGGATGCCCGGCGATATGCCGCTCAATTTTTTGAAGAGGTGGGAGGCGGAGCGCTCGGAGGCTTTATCGGAAGTGAATCGGTAGCGGAGATGGCGCGGGTTGCCGCTTCGTTATACTCATGCATGCGCGAACCGTTTGACCGATTATGCTCGATGTTTCCGTTCCTCGTAGATATCAGCGTCAGGGGAGGCGATCCAAACGAACCGGCCGCTGCGGAAGATGCGGTCCGTTTGCTGCGTTCGATCAAAGAGCTGGAACACCAAGCCGTACAAGTGCTGGACTCGATGTATGCAATTATGCAAGAAGCCCCTACTGCATATACGTAAATGATCACAAAAGCTCCATGAAATTGGGCTGCCGGTATCAACGGCGGCCTTTTTAGACTTTGCGGCTTCATGCAGAACAGTTAAAAAACGAATCTTTGTAGAAGCGAAAGGGGTGGACAACACCTGGGAATTGGACGATATTCGCTCCGAATCCCAGAGTTACTTCGTTCTTCCCATGTTCTGGCATTCATTTTTTTAATATTGTATACTATATATAGACCAGAGAATTCCGTGAAAAACGTATGCATTTATTTTTTGCTTTAAGGAGCAAGCAGAATGACCAAACCTAACCGCAGCACGTTTCAACACCGATTGAACGAGATGCTGAACTCCATCCGTCATAACATTTTGAGCGGTGTTTACAAGCCCGGCGACTTTTTGCCCGCCGAGATGGAGCTGGCGGAGCAGTTCCAGCTGAGCAAAAATTCCGTGCGCATCATCCTGGAGAAGCTGGTACAAGAAGAGCTGATCGTCAAGCATCCAAGGGTCGGTACCCAGGTCGCGGAACGGAAGCGGCAGAAGGTAGTCCGCTTTGGCGTATATCCCTCTCTTTACGAAGAAGCGAATATGGGCGAGCTTATCGAACGGTTTATGGAGATGCATCCCCATATCCAAATAGAGCCGTTTAAGCTGCCTTACTTTCAAGCGGAGAATGTGAAGCAGCTGCTGCAATCCGGGATTGTCGATGTGATCACATTAAACCATATCGATTACGTTCATTTTCGCGAAACGAATCAATTGAGCGTGTTTGAACCGTTTTCTCCGGAGCGGGAGACGTACCCTTTCTTAAATGCTTTATTCGCGACGGAAGAGAATATGTTGCACGTAAGGCCGTTTATCTTTTCTCCGGTTGTCCTTTGTTACAACAAGGAACATTTCGGGGAGCGCCGTCTGTTTGAGCCGGATAGCAGCTGGGATTGGCACGATTTGCGAGAAGTGCTGGGCAAGTTGACCGCCCCGAACCGGTTTGGCCTGTATTTTCACCTGTCGTCCTTCACCCGTTGGCCGATCTTCCTTCTGCAGAACCGGGCGCGGTTCCGGCGGGACGAGAAAGGTCTTCTATCGCCGGAGGATCCGGAGACGCTCGCCTTGCTGCGATTCATCCGCGACTTGATTCATGAAGACGGCTTATACCCGCTTGTGATTTCGTTCGGGGAGCATGACGCCGAGAAGCTGTTCAAGCAGCAGAAAGTATCGGCCATCCTCACGACTTATTACCGCTTGAATCAATTGAAAGATGCCGAGTTTTCGTTCGATATTTCACCGCTTCCGAAGTACCGTTCCCACGATACGCTGCTGCTGACCACCGGCATTGCCGTAGGGGCCTCTTCCGCCAACAAGGAGGAAGCAAGATGCTTTGCCGACTATCTTCTGTCCGAAGAAAGCCAAACGTTTATTCGCCGCCATACGTTCAGCTTGCCGTCCAACAAATTGGTCACGGAGTCCGTTCAGACCGAGCTGGCAAACAAGCCCGCGCGTCTGGAGCTCCATAGGGAATTAATTCCTCATTATGCGACCCACGATCGGCTTCAGCTGTCTGTGGACGAACTGCAAGTATTCGGAGAATGCCTAGGTGAATATTTTTCCGGTCTGGTCGACGAGGAAGGATTGATTCGGTTATTTAATAAACAATTATCGTTGAAAGGCTAAGCTCTACTATTTAAATTCGGCAATCGGCATCAAGCCTGGCTGGAGGTTCTCTCCACCGGGCTTTTTTGTTATAGACGACATAAAAACCAATTGACATTAAAAAATTAATGGTGCTATCATAAATATGCATTAATATACTACATATATACCACAAATTAAGTGTTTGAATCGTAAACCAAATAGGATGGGGGAGATGATCTGATGGAAATAGCCCTATTTTCGGAAGAGCGGATCGAATTCGAACCGGTTGAAGGTTTGAGAACGTTTTCTTTCGATCGCTTGGCCAATGAAAATCTGGAGAAGTATGGAGCCGTCCTGCTGATCGGCACATCGCGGATCGAGGAGGAAACGACTTTATCGGATGAGATTACGAGAAAGCTTTGGAAGTTTGTGGAATCCGGCGGGAAATTGTATGTGGAACTGATCAGCGCGTTCGATTTTTCGAGCTCCAGGCTGTTCGGCTGGAAGCAGGACTTTCCTAAAACACGCAGAACGCTTGAAAAATTGCGAGTGTCTGCAGAAAAGGAGGGGGTTCCGTCAGGATCGCTGCTCGAATGGGAAGGAAGCATGGCGTTCGGTTTTTCGCTTGATATCGAGAACTGGCTCGATTTCGGGCCTTACAAGCAAACGCATATCGCGGAAAGCCGGAACGCACAGGCGCACCCGGGATTGTTGATCAGGGAACTGGGCAGAGGCTTGTGTGTGTACTCAACCTTCTCGTTATTCTCTTCCCGTAACAAACGGGCGTTTCGGCCTTATCGCAAATGGGCTTCTCTCCTATCCGCCTTGTCGGATCGGACAGGGATCCCGTTTCGCGTATGGGAGCAAGACATTGCCGCAAGCGAAGAGACAGAGCCTGCGAAAGCCGTCGAAGCCGGCCTGAGCTGGTTTGAGAAGTCCGGCATTATGCCGGCGCCGGACGGCTCCGCCGGTATTTACGAGAACATCCATTCGGTTACGGCGGCTCTGTCCCGTGATCGCAGACCGGATTGTCACGCCCATGCCGCGCTCTTCTTCCATTTATACGGCCGATACACCGGGAATGAGAGGTGGGAGACGGCTTCGCGCAATCTGATGGAGTACTTGTTCAGGAACGGATATCAGGAAACTTCCCCGGAATCGCCGTCCCAAGGCTTTTTCAAATGGTTTGACTTTCCGGCGGAAGAGCCCGATCAGATGTTCACGGACGATAACGCCTGGGTTTGCTTCGTACTGCTTTATTTATACCGCAAAACAGGGATAGAGGAATACAGGAGTCGGGGACTGATGACGGCTCGTGCGCTTCTCGAGACACAGAACAAAACGACCGGGCTGCGGCCGAACGTGCTTACGGGACAGCAGCTTCGAACGATCGGACGCGAGCGCGCCTCCCGGGAGCTTAAGCCCAGCATGAATCCGCATTTTGAGAGCATCGCCCATGCCGCATTCATTCAAGCCTATCTGGTTACGGGAGAACAACAATATTTGGATATCGCCGTCAGAGGGTCCCTCTATATGTTGGCTCACCAAAGCGAGCTGCGATACATGTACAGCCGGACGTCCGGGCTGAACCGGTTCGTATTGCCGCTCGGTTATTTGGCCAAGCATGACCGTTCCGGCGCTATCGCTTCCGGGCTTGAGGGGATCATCGATTATTTGCTGTCCAATCGGCATCGGTCGGGAGGGATCGAGGAAGCGGACAATCCGGACCCGGAACGTTTCGGCAAGGAAGATGCCGGCGTCTTCCTGTACAACGGAGAAGGGATAGCCGACCAATTGTATACGAACAATTTTTTGCTGATGAATGCATGGGAGGCATGGAAGGCTACGGGCGCAGCCAAATATGAAGAGCTTTATCGCTCTTTGTCGGCATTTATGTGCAGCATCCAAGTCCGCAGCGCGGACCCCCGGTTTAACGGAGGCTGGATGAGAGCTTACGATATGGATGGGGGCGAATATTTCGGCAACAACGGCGATACGGGCTGGGGACCTTACTGCCTCGAGAGCGGCTGGACGAACGCCATCGCTTCGGCGGGACTGCTCCTCGGCCTGATGGACGAAAGTTTATTCGAGTAGTTCGACATGCATTCATACGAAGAAGGAGTGGAATCCATGGACGCACTGAAAAAAATCGAGAAAGCCGCTTCCCGATTGCTTCTTTCCATTGTTGTCGCAAGCGCCGCCGCTATGCCTGCATTTGTGGCCGATCAAGCCCATGCCGCTTCCGATGTGGTGCCCAGGATGTTTTCCGTGCCGGAAGACATCGGCACTATGGTTACGGCCCCTGCCGTGCTCGACAGTTCATATGGTATCGAGGACGGGAAGCGGGTTATGTATACGACCGTTACGGGCAATCCGAATGTTGCGGACAACCCGGCCTATTTTAACGTAGTCGATTTGGATAACTACAGCCTGATCCGGTCTTTGCCCCTTTCCGGAGGAGGTCAATCCTGGGGTCATGCGGTAGATGCACAAGGTCAAGTTTATATTGCGTCCGCAAGCTACTTGTACCGGTACTCGCCGGTGACCAAATCGGTAACGAAATTGGGAACTTCGCAGGGTGCTTCCACCTTGTACGGGCTTGCCGTTGATGACAAGGGCGCCGTTTACGGAGGAACTTACCCGACCGGGACGGTCTTCAAGTATGATCCTGCAACGAATCAAATCACGGATTACGGCAGGATCGCGGCCAACAAGGAGTACGTTCGCGCTATCGCCTACCATAACGGATATGTATACGCAGGGACCGGGGCGGTCGGCGAACTGTACAAGCTGAATCCCGCCGACGGCAGCAAAACGCGCATTCCATTCCCGGACAGTGCGGGCTTTACTCCCGGCAACGAGCCGACTGTATATGCGATGAACGTCGTTCGCGATTTTTTGTTCGTGCATATGAGCTCGACACCGAACAAGATGTTGATCTATGACCTTGCCGCAGGCCAGTGGCTCCCTGATGCAGTGGACAATTATCGAGGCATGTACGTCTCGCCGGAGATGAACGGCAAAACGTACTACTTGGCCGATGGCAGATATTACGCGTTTGATCTGGACAGCCGGATATCGACGCCTACCGATGTGTTGTTCGGTTCTTATTTCCGCAAAGGAACGTGGATAGAAGTGAAAGGAGATCCCGAACTTCCGGGAATGTCATTGGCAACGATTTTATATAACGGCGCGGTAGCGATATCGAATTTCACAACCAATGTGGTGAAGTCGTGGATGCCGGTCGTGCCCGGTACGCCGGTTTCCATCCAGTCGCTCGAATTCGGGCCGGACGGGCTTCTATACAGCACCGGCTATCAGGGAACCTATGGCGCCCGCTACAATATTGCAACCGGCAATAAAGAGATGTTCAGCATGGGGCAAGCTGAGGGGATGATCGCTTACGGCAACAAAATGATATTCGGCGAATATCCGTCGGCCCATATGCACGAGCTCGACACGACGATGCCGCTCGAACGCAATGCGAATCCGAAAAAAATTCATGAAATCGGATATGGGCAAGACCGTCCGTTTGCACTCGCAACGGGAGACAACAAGCTTTTTACGGGAACGATCCCGAAGCTCGGCGAGCTCGGAGGCGCGATATCCATATACGACGGCACCGAATGGGAAACGTACCGCAACGTTGTGGAAAACCAAAGCATTATGGGGCTTGCTTACCGAAACGGCAAACTTTATGGCTCCACTACGGTGTGGGGCGGCCTCGGAATCGAGCCAACCGCTGCAGAAGCGAAAATATTCATTTGGGACGTAGCCGCCAAAAGGAAGATTGCCGAATTTGTTCCGGCTATTCAGCAAGCCGGCGGTATGAAGCCAAAATCGATCGGAGGCCTGTCCTTCGGTCCTGACGGTCTTCTCTGGGGCGCGGCATACGGTACGATTTTCGCGATGAATCCCGATACTTACGAAATCGTCAAGCAAAAAGAAATAACGGCGACGGATTGGGTGTTCGATCATAATTGGGTCCCGGTCAAGCTGCGCTGGGACGCAGAAGGCATCCTGTATACGACGCTTGGCGGTCAAATCGTTGCGGTAGATCCGTCCACGATGGCCTTCGCAAAAATACCCGGAACGAAAACAAATTTAATGACGCTCGGTCCGGATGGAAATTTATATTACAACGAAGCGTCCGTGCTGAAAAAGATTTCCGTAACGAAGGAGCTTCCTCCGGTATATGCGGATGTCGAGGTTCCCGTCGTAAACGGCGGATTTGAGCAGGTGAATGGAGACGGTACGATTCCTGGGTGGCAAAGCTTCGGCTTCGGCACGGGGCAAGCCGGAATTTCGGTATCGCAGGAGCAAGCGAAGGAAGGGCAGAACAGTCTGTTAATCGCGGACACTTCAACGACCGCCGAGACCGGGGTGATCTCCGATCCGTTCCCGGTCACGCCGGGTGTGGAATATACGGGGAAGACGAATATTTATTTGAACGGCGGACGAACGATCTTCTCCATGAAATATTATGATGCGGCAGGCAAGGAAATCAAGGTAACGCCTGCGCCGGCCAACTATTTCTCGTCTCCGGTAAAGCAATGGGCGAATGCGGAGTTCAGCTCGATTGCGCCGCAAGGCGCGGTTTCCGGCAAGCTTGTGTTATTTTGCTCGCAATCGTGGGTAGGTACCGCTTTCTTCGATCATGTCAAAATGTATAAGAAGATCGCGGTGGAAACGCCGCCGCAAGGTCCAGTTGCGCAGGAGCTTGAAGTAACGAATGCGGGCTTCGAGCAGCCGCTTCAAGCAAACGGCGCCATTGCGGGGTGGGCGATTCGCAACCCCGCAACGCTCGAAGGCAAAGATGCAGTGATCGAGCTTTCGTCGCAAACGGTGAAGAGCGGCAGCCAAAGCATGCGGCTGTACGATAACGATACCGCTTTGGAAGTGGCGGTCGATTCCGATTTGATCCCTATTGTCGGGGGAAGAACGTATACGGTGGCGATGGACGTAAATCGCACCGGCTATCCTCCCGGGCGTTCCTCCAATCGTCCGATTGTGCAAGTTCGTTATCATGACGCCGCAGGCAAGGAGATGGCGGTTGTACCGGGCGTTACGATGAGCAAGGAAGTGACGACGGCGCTGAATCAATGGGGCTCCGTGTCTCTAACGACTCCGGCCCCGACCGGCGCGAAATTCATCCGCTTGACTATAATCGGCGCCAAAACTTATGTTGCTTCCGTATTTACGGATAATATCTCGTTGACGACGACCGTCGATGCGGAGGAGCGCTCTGTGATTATCCTTCGGCGGGAACCGTTGACGAACGTAAACGCGGGAACGGATGTCACATTTGATGTAACGGCAACGAACGGTTCGACGATTATTGTGAAGGAAGGGGAACGGACGGTTGCCCAAGCGGCCGGAATGGGAGAGGCGACGCCGTTAACGGTGACGATTCCGGCTCCCGCGGCAGGAACCCACGATTATTCGGTATATGCCTATGTGTCAGGGCTGGGCAAAAGCTCAGTTGTTTCATTGCCGGCCGTTACGGTGAAACCTGATCTTGCAGGTCCGTCCATTACGATTGGCGGAGTGACCGAGGGCGGCGATTACACGGACTCGGTTTCGCCAACCGTCGCGGTTGTGGATTCAGGCAGCGGCGTGAAGCAATTCTCCATCAAGCTGAATGGAGAAACGTGGGCTTCCGGCAAGCCGATAACCGCATCGGGAGCACACACGCTATCGGTAACGGCTGAAGACAAGGCGGGCAACACGGCAGCGAAAGACGTACATTTCAGCGTGTACGGCAGCACAACGCTTACCGTGGACAACGCGGCAGGGGTATACAGCGATGCGGCGGAACTGAAAGCATCGCTGACGGATCGAAACGGCAGTCCGATTGCCGGCGAATCGGTTGCGTTCCAGGTGAACGGTCAGCCGGTTGGCGCAGCTTTGACGGATGCGCAAGGGAAAGCTGCGGTTCCTTACGCCGTAGCGATTAGCGTCACGGATGCAACGTACGGGCAGAACGGCATTACTGCCGACTATGCGCAAAACAGCGCCAAATTTCTGCGCGGCGCGAGCGGCGAGGCACAATTGGCGGTAAGCAAGGAAAAGGCGGCTGTCGCTTACGCGGGCGATCGTACGTCTGACGAAGGGAACGCTCTGCTTCTGGCGGCGCAGGTGCGGCAGGAGGAGGACGGAAGCCCGGGCAAACTTGAAGGACTACCGGTCCGTTTCGTGATCCATGCGATCGGAACGGACGGTTCCAGAACGCGGATAGAGGCGCCTGGCTTGCAGGAAACGCACTCTACCGACAATCGGGGCCAAGCCTTCGTCAGGGTGACGCTTCCTGCCGGATTGTACGATATTCAAACGAGGCTTCTGGAGAACGGCTATTATACGGCATCGTCGGAAAGCTCCGACTTGGCGGTGCGCAGTGGCGCTCAAGGGGAAGTGCGTGCGGCAGGATTTATTCGGCTCCCGGCCGACAGTTTGTTAGGACGGGCCGGCGATAAACTGCACGTTGACGTGAAGCAGGGCGGCGATCAGAAACAATGGCACATGCGTGTTGAGCCGAAAGGTATAGATTGGAACATTACCTCGGTTGAATGGGTTGTCGTTTCCGGCAACAGCGTCTACCTGCAGGGCAAGACTTTGCTGAATGGGGCGGTTTATACGGTGCGTCTGATGGCAGGCGAAGCCTCCGGACACGGGGCGCTGTCGATTCGGATATGGAACGGAAGCGATTCAACCGTTCAACCTGTAGAGATATTACATGCGGACTTTACGGGTGATATCAAAGTGAAAAGCAAGTAGCCGTAACGGGAGAAAGATTACAGGATGTTAGCAGCAAATAGGATCTCATTGTCGCCGCGATAATCGCGGCGTTTTTTTTGCCCAAAAAACGATAAATGGTGCAATATGGTATAATGGGCTTGAATCGGGAGAAGAGGGAGAGGAGTACTGGAATGAAGATGATCGACTTGAGCGTTACGATTAGTCCGCGCATCCGCGAGCCGTTGCCGGCAAAGATCGATTACGCGTCCCATGAAGACGGAGCGCTGCAGGCGGCTGCCGCACTTGGCCTCAAACCGGACGACTTTCCGGAAAGCAAGGCTTGGGCAACGGAAACGGTAACGCTTAATACGCACGCGGGGACTCATATTGATGCGCCGTGGCACTACTGGCCGACTTCGGAAGGAGAACGGGCAAGAACCATTGACGAGCTGCCGCTCGAATGGTTTTATTCGGACGGCGTCGTGCTTGATTTCAGCGCGAAGCCGCCGGGTTATGAGATTACGACAGATGACCTGATCGCCGAGCTGAAACGGATCGGGTATACGCTGAAACCTTTCGATATCGTACTTATTCGAAGCGATGCGGATAAACGGCTATATCACGAGCATTATGCTTTCTTGCACGCCGGTGTTTCGGCAGAAGCAACGATTTGGCTGCTGGACCAAGGCATCAAAGTTGTCGGAACCGACGGCTGGGGTTGGGATATTCCGCTGAACCTTCAGGCGGAATCGTATAAAAAGCAGCCGCGTGAGGGCGTCTTGTGGTCCGCGCATTATGTCGGCAAAGACCGGGAATATTGCCAGATCGAGAAACTGGCCAATTTGGACAAAATTCCGAAGCCGTTCGGTTTCAAAGTTTGCTGCTTCCCGATCAAAGTGGAAAAGGCGAGTGCCGGCTGGACCCGTCCGATCGCCATCGTAGAGGAATAAGGCTACGACCCGCGCCAAATCTCGTTTTTACGGTCTCTTTCACCAGCCTCCGGAATTCCCCATCAGCGAGACGCCCTTACTCATTTTGATGTTAAGGAGTCCGATGTGAATATCGCCTTAAGCAAGTAGCAGCTTTAAAACAGCCTTCCGACATGCCGCGGAAGGCTGTTTCCGTTATTCGAACCGAGACGGTTTTTCATAAATTACGGGAATGGCTCGATGGAATAATCCCCTGTGTGACAAAGCTCACAGTTATCAAAAAGGGTATACTAGTACAATTGAACTATATTACATAGTTGTAGGAGTGCTTGACCATTTCAAAAGGGTGTGTTTCCCGTGAAATCATTGGTAAAAACGGAGCCATTCGAAGAGCTGAGTGTCGACGAGAAACGAACCCTATACGTTATCTTTTCCGGATTGCTCTGTATGGTGGCCATTACCGTGTTCTACGAGCCGATTTATAGGGTGTACAAACCGGAATACTTTGTCGTTATGCACACGATATTTGAAGTACTAAGCATAATCGTATCCTTCTCGATGGCGCTCCAAGGGTGGCTGGTCCTTCCCCACATGCTTTCCAGGCGAAGGCTGATGATTTCCTGTCTGTTCCTGATGATCGGTACTACCGATCTCATGCATGCGTTCACGTACGAAGGAATGGGGGCTTTTTCCAATGTACAGCTTGCCACCTGGCTCTGGATCATGGCCAGAACGTTGGAAGCTTTAGGCCTGCTATTCGTTTATGCGGTCCCGGACAATACACTCTCCGCGAATCGGAGAGCGATCGGATTCGGAATCTCCTTCATCGGCCTGGTGCTGCTCCTTACCTTTACTTTTTATTTCCGGGACAGCTTGCCCGTCTTGATTACGGCAGAACAAGGTCCGAACGTTTTCAAAAAGGGTCTGGAATACGGGCTCTGCTTCATCCGGATTCTGGTGATCGCACTTCTCTTCCGCAAGTATTCGATCGAAAAACAAGTTTCGTACTTGTCCATCATTAACGGCCTCGTTATATTGCTGTTCGGCGGATTTATTTTTACGCTGTATAAGGATGTTAGTGATATTTATAACCTTTTCGGACACTTGTATAAAATTGTCGGCTATTTTTACCTTCTGAAAGGAATCTATATGGCCGGGATTGAGGAGCCTTTCCTCAAAAGCCAAAAAGTGGAGGAGAAATTGTTCAAAGCCGCTTATTTCGATGATGTAACCGGACTTCCCAATCGGAAATACTTTCAGGAAAAGCTGGAGTCGGTTGTACATAACGCCGGAACCGGATCGACCGGCAAGGCCGTCATTCTGCTCGATATCGACCGTTTTAAAATTTATAACGATTCTTTGGGACATGCTTTCGGAGATATCATACTTGCGAATATCGCTAGCCGATTGCGTACGAATTGTTTAACAAACGTACTGATCGCGAGGATGGGTGGGGACGAATTCGCGTTTCTGTTGTCCGGCACAACGGATGCTGACGAGGTTGCGCAATATGCGGAAAACCTGATTCGGGAATTCGGAGCGCCTTTCCTGATCGATGGCAGGGGATATTCGATAAGTGCCAGTGCGGGAATATCGGAATTCGACGATCGATTTTGCACCGCCGGCACGATTTTGAAGCAGGCCGAAATCGCCATGTATCGCGCGAAGAAAAACAGAAGCGGATTTCTTTTCTACTCCCCGCAAATGAACGATGATAGTCCCTCCAAGCTCATGATGGAGAGCGATTTGCGCATGGCGCTTGAGCGCAATCAGTTTTCGGTATATTATCAACCGAAATTCCATATCGGTTCGAAAAAATTGATCGGTCTGGAAGCTCTTATTCGCTGGCAGCATCCGGTAAAAGGGCTCGTTTTGCCAGGGGCGTTCATTTCGACGGCGGAAGAAACCGGGTTGATTATCCCCATCGGCGAATGGGTTATGTTTGAAGCATGCAGACAGCTTAAAGCGTGGCAGGAAGCAGGGCTGTCCGATGCGACAATATCCGTCAATTTATCGCCGCTGCAATTTTATCAGGCAAACCTTGTTGCAAAAATAGAGCGTGTTGTTAGAACAACCGGGATCGATCCCCGTTGTCTTGAACTCGAAATCACCGAAGGTTTGATGATGGAAGAGGTGTATGCAAAGGATAAGTTGAACCAGCTTCGCGGAATGGGTATACAGATCAGCATCGACGATTTTGGAACGGGATACAGCTCGCTAAGTTATTTAAAGCGTATACCTGTCGACCGTCTGAAAATCGACCGTTCGTTTATTAAGGAAATTCATATCGATTCTATCGATACAGCCGTAGTTACGGCAATTATGGAGTTGGCCCGCCTTCTCAATCTGAAAGTGATAGCCGAAGGTGTTGAAACGAAGGAGCAGGTCGATTTCCTGATCGAAGCCCAATGCGATGAGGTGCAAGGTTACTATTTCAGCCCGCCTCTTGTGCCGGCAGAGTTTGAGAAACAATATGTGCTCCGAAGAACAGCAGATAAACGCTGAATTGCAGGCTTGGGATGCAAAGAGTCCTGATCGCCAACCTCCAATCCAAGACAGGTGATGCACAACCATGAAATCGATACGACAATCGGCCTTCCATCGAATGTCCGCGTATAAACTCACGTTTGCTTATCTATTGATCGGTGCGATATGGATCACCATTTTCGATTTGATCATCGCCGGCAATCGTTCAGATAAGACGGGGCAATTGACCGTAGAGCTCTTTAAAGATTTTGCGTTCCTGTCCATCTCATACGTTATGTTAATGATTACGATCTATGGGTACGAGAAAAAACAGGCAAATGTACGGCTGGAAAGACGCAAAGCGGAAGAAGTGTTGAATCTATACGGCAGAGTTTTCTATTCCGCGTCAGAAGGGATTATGATCACGGATCATAACGGACTCATTCAATACGTCAACCCCGCCTTTACCGGGATTACCGGATATGAGGCACACGAAATTATCGGCCGAAACCCGAATATGTTGAAGTCGGGCGTTCAAGGGACCGATTTTTATGACGGCATGTGGGCATCCATTCATGATTTCGGCAGCTGGTATGGGGAGGTTTGGAACAAGCGAAAAGACGGAACCGTCTACCCCCAATGGATGACCATTACGGCGGTTAGGGATGAACACGGCGAAATCACCAACTATGTCGGTATTTGTTCGGACGTGTCCGTTCTGAAGCAGGCGGAAGACGAACTGCGGCTTCATGCCAAAGTATTTGAAAACGCCAGCGAGGGGATCATCATCACCGATACGAAAGGCGAGATCATATCGGTGAATCCGGCCTTTTCCGAGTCAACGGGGTATGTCCGGGAAGAGGCGCTCGGCAAGACGCCGAAAATGCTGCATTCCGGTAAACAGGATGCCGACTTTTATATCAATATGTGGGCGTCGATTCACGCAACGGGGGGCTGGCAGGGCGAAATATGGAACCGGAAGAAAAACGGCGAATTGTTTCTCGAATGGCTGAGCATAAATGCGGTTCGCGACGATAAAGGGCAAATTACGCACTACATCGGCATTTTCTACGATATTACGGAGCGTAAACAGTCTGAGGAACATCTGAAATATCTCGCGCACTATGATGTGCTTACCGCTTTGCCGAATCGAACGTTGTTCCACGACAGGCTTCAACAGGCGATTCTATTAGCCGCACGTCAAGAGACGCGCGTCGCACTGCTGTTTATTGATCTGGACCGTTTCAAGCCGATTAACGATACGTTGGGTCATGCCATAGGAGATCAGCTTCTGCAGCAGGTAGCGAAGCGATTAAAATCTTGCGTCCGAAAAAGCGATACCGTCGCCCGTCTCGGAGGAGACGAATTTACCGTCATTCTCCCCCGATTGAGAAACGAGTCGGATGTTTCCATCGTAGCGCAAAACATCATCGACGCCTTGGCTGTACCGTTCCGGATCGGCGATCACGAAGTATTCATCACAACGAGCATCGGGATCGGGATATACCCTTTCGACAGTACGGACGCGGATTCTTTGATCAAACATGCGGATTGGGCGATGTATCGCGCCAAGTCGACACGCAACAGCTATAAATTGTATTCCGAGGAGATGTTCCAGCCCGTTACGAGAAGGATGCAGCTGGAAAGCGGCTTGCGCAGGGCGATCGAAAAGGGGGAGCTTTCCGTACGTTACCAGCCGCAAGCAGATGCCCAATCGGGTGCTCTCGCTGGAATCGAGGCGCTGTTGCGCTGGCATTATCCGGAATTGGGGGACATTCCCCCTTCCGAGTTCATTCCGATCGCCGAGGAAACCGGTCTAATTTCCGAAATCGGCGAGTGGGTCATACGAACCGTATGCAGGCAAAACAAAACATGGCAAGACAACGGGTATATGCCCGTAAAAGTTTCCGTCAATTTGTCGGCCCGGCAAATCCAACAGGAGCATCTGGTGGAGAAAGTAAAAGAAATTCTCGATGAAACCGGATTGGACCCGAAGTACCTCTGTTTCGAAATTACGGAGAGCATCAGCTTGCATAACATCGAGTTTATTTTGCAAGTACTGGGCGAGCTCCATGCGTTGGGAGTCGAAGTAGCCATCGACGATTTCGGAACGGGGCATTCGTCATTGAGCTATTTAATAAAATATCCGCTCCACGTTCTGAAAGTGGATAAAAGCTTCGTCCGCGGGGTCGATACAGAGCCGGTAAACCGATCGCTTGTCAAAGCGATCATTGATATGGCTCACGGCTTAAAGCTCAAGGTCGTCGCAGAGGGAGTGGAAACGCAAGAACAGTTGGAAGTACTGCAAAGCTTGGAGTGTGATTATATCCAGGGCTATCTGTTCAGTCATCCGCTTTCTTCCGAAGATTTTGAGAAGTTTTTACGCGCAGAAACGCACAAGAAAAGATAGATAAAGAAAATGAAAACAGGCTGTCTTGCCGGAAATGCATAATCCGGCGAGGCGGCCTGTTTTGTTGGGGCAAAAATGACGTACATTTCATGGATGATATGCCCTCATCGCCATCATTCGCGGTTCTCCAGTTTGGCCCTCTCTCTGTAAGCGGAAGGGGAAAGGCCTATTATTCGTTTGAAAATTCTTGAAAAGAGAAGAGGGTCCTGGTACCCGACAGAGCGTGCGATTTCGGCGATTCCAAGCAGCTGTCCGCGGAGAAGGCGGCAAGCTTTCCTCATCCGAACATCGGTCAAATACCGATAAGGAGACATGGACAGACGCTGCCGGAAGAGCCGGCATACGTATTTGGTGTCAAGCCCGATATGGGCCGAAATGTCCGCAAGCCCGATTGGATCGGCGTAACGGGCGTTGATGAAGGAGACGGCTTTCCTCACGTGAAGGCCGACGTCGTGGCGTAGCGGTGGCGTATCGTCCGGGACGGCCAACGTGCCGAAGATCCGGTACAGCAGCCCGGTGAGCAGGAGCTCTTTGGCGGGTTCTTCACGCAGGGCGAGCAAATCGTGAAACAGCGGAGCGACGGACACGGCCGGATCGGGAGACCGGACGGGAGCAGGTCCGGTGAACCCGGCCTGTTTGCCGAGTCGGGCCGCCATCGTACCCGCGAAGCCGAACCACGAATAGTGCCAAGGCTCGTCCGGATCGGGCCAATACGCATGGACGGTGTCCGGCACGACGAGGAACAGCCCGCCGGGTCCGACCGGCTCCCGGCTGCCCCCCGCCGAATAAGTGCCGTAACCGCTGTGGATGTAATGAAGAATGTACATATCCCGTACCGCCGGACCAAACTTCATAGCCGGGGTACAAACCTGCGTACCAACCTCGAGCACCGTGAGATCGGTCAGTCCGATCGGTTTCGTAAAAATAAACTCCATCCGATTCGCGCCGCCTTTCCATCATGTAGAGAAGATATGCTATAAGATGAAGAACTCTGACTATTTCATTATAAGGGAGGATCTATACAATCTACAGTAGGAGGGATCATGAAATGGAATACACTACATTTGGCCGAACCGGCCTTCGCGTGTCGAAGCTCGGTCTTGGCGGCGCACCGCTGGCTGGAGTTTTCGGACCGACCGATGAGCGTGAAGTCGAGAAGATGATCCATGAGGCGATCGACGGCGGCATCAATATAATCGACACGGCTCCCCGTTATGGCCGAGGTGAATCGGAACGACGGATCGGCCGCGCGCTGCGTGGAGGGAAACGCAATCAAGTTATTCTGGCCTCGAAAGCGGTGGGACCCGATGAATCGTTTCGTTATGAGGAGACGATCCGGTCCGTTGAACAAAGTCTCGAGCGGCTAGAAACCGACTGGATCGATCTCATGCAAATCCACGATGCCGAGCAGGTGCCGTACGAGACGATCGTGGGCGAGACGCTTCCGGCGCTCGAGAAGCTGCGGGAGGACGGTAAGATCCGTTATATCGGCGTCTCGACCCGGGTCCTTCCGCTCCTGATGCGCTTCGTCAGGCTGAACCGGTTCGACAGCATCCAGTTTTATGCGCGGTACATGCTGATCGACCATACGGCCAAGGACGAGCTGCTTCCACTGGCGGCGGAGGCGGGGATCGGCGTCATCAATGGCAGCGTGCTCGGACTCGGGCTGCTCGCCGACACGCCGGCACCGTTTCTGAACCGGACTATCGTGGAGGAAGCGGCGGAGCGTATCGAGCAGCTGCGCTTTTTGCGCAAGCGGGAGCCGCACGGTCTTGTCGAGCCGGCTATGCGCTTCAGCCTGGCGCAGCCGGCCGTTCACGTTACGCTTACTGGTGCGGCGACTCGGGAAGTACTCCGCACGAACATGACATACTGCGACGGGAAGGGACTGGAACCGGAGGAGCTGGATCGGGTGTACGCCCTGTTCCAAGGCAAGAAGCTGTTCAAAGAATAGGAGGAGCCCATCGTGAAGGAGCAGGGAAACGAACTGCCGCTGATCGAAGCGACAGAACGAATGGTGCCCCCGGCGTGGGCATTGAGGGAGCAATGGCTGATCACAAGCTTGAATCAGGCGGCGAAGGAGTTCGTCGAGCGTTATACTCAGCCGGACGGCAGTCTGATCTGGCAGAAGGAATGGCCGGGGATGGACGGCTCGGACGACCCGTATGAAGGGTTCATGAACCTGGCACTGCTTTACGTGTTAGGAGGAAGCCCGGAGTTGCACGACGTGTCGCGAAAAATATGGGAAGCCATCACATGGCAATGGACGGAGTACGGACAAATTCATAAAGAATTCGACGCCTACTACGATTGGATGCATCACGGGGAAGGATATTTATTCTTGTACTTCTTGGGGCTTGCCGGACCGGCAACATTGAAGGATCGGCAGCGGTCGGTTCGCTTCGCCCGCATGTATACGGGAGACGATCCGGATGCCCGGAACTACGATAAAGCACTTCGGCTGATCCGGTCGCCTCTGAACGGGAGCAGGGGGCCACGCTTTACCGTGTCGGAGGAGGATTGGAGCACGCATCGCGGCATCCTCGACCACTATCCGGCTCCTTACGAGGACATTCCGGGCGTAGATTATGCGAGCGGTAAGTGCTCCTGGTCGGACGACGAGGTGTATCGGCAGCTGATCGCGACGATGAACGAGCGGATGAACCGCGGAGACGTTCCTTTGAATCTGAACGCCAGCGGCTTGATCGCACACGCCTACATGCATACGGGCGAGGAGACGTTCCGCGAATGGGTGACCGATTATCTCGCCGCCTGGGAGGAGAGAACCCTTCTTAACGGCGGGATTATCCCTGACAATATCGGTCTGACGGGCAAGATCGGCGAATATAACGACGGCAAATGGTGGGGCGGGTACTACGGCTGGAGGTGGCCGCACGGCTTCATGACGATCATCGAGCCGCTGACGAACGCGTGCATGAACGCCGTTTTGCTGACGGGGGACATGAACCGCCTGGCGCTGGCCCGTTCCCAGCTCGACGCGAACTGGGAGCTGCGCCGGGAGGAGAACGGACAAGTACTCGTTCCGAACAAGCATGGGGATCGCGGCTGGAGCGATTGGCGCAAACCGCTGCTCAAGTATCCGATCTATCTATGGACGATGTCGATGGCGGATGAAGATTTGCGGCGGATCGAGCGGATTCCGAAGGATCACGACTGGAATGAAGTCATCGTGCCGGTCGTATCGGGGAGGGATGGCCGAACCGGAAGGGAGACGAAGCACTATATCGGCAACACGGAGCCTTGGTTCCAGTACATTCGCGGCCGCAATCCGGATTATCCGGAAACCATATTGGCCGCCAATATGGAGCTTGTCGGCCGGCAGCTGGAACGGATGCGCTCGGACGAGGGCGATCCGCGCAATTGGAGCAGCGGCTTCCATGACGGAAACTTTTCAAGCATTCATATTTGGCAGGAAATGTGCCCGCTATACTTCGAGGCCCTTGTGCAGTTGACGCTGGGCGGGCCAATGCACATCTCGCACGGCGGCTTGCAGCATGCGCGGGTGCGCTACTTTGACGCGCAGGAGCGACGCCCGGGTCTTCCTGCGGGGGTTTCGGCACTCGTAGAAGCGCTGGCGGCCGATAGCGCAACGCTTCAGCTCTGCAATACGAGCCTGTTCGACGAACGGGAGATCGTCATCCAGGCGGGGACGTTTGGCGAGCACCGGTTCATGTCAGCGCAGCGGCTCGGTCTCGATAACCGTCCGCAAGAGACGTCCGTCGAGATCCGGGACAAGTGGCTGGCTGTCCGTCTGAAGCCCGGAGCGGGCATCCGGTTGAGGCTCGGCATGGAGCGGTATGTAAATGCGCCAAGCTACGACGGGCCGTGGGAGAACCGTTATTCCTCCGTTCCGCTGTTAAGCGGGCGGAGCAGGCAAGGGGGCGAAGCGCCGTGTACGTAGACAGCCACGTTCATTTCTGGCAGCCGGAGCGCGGCGATTATGGCTGGCTGAAGCAGGAGAACGCGCTGCTTTATCGGGATTACTTGCCGGAGCAGCTGCTTCCGGAGCTTCGAACGTACGGTGTCGAGGCGGTTGTCGCTGTCCAGGCCGCCCCTACGGCGGAGGAAGCGGCGTACCTGCTTGACCTGACGCGGAGCGGTCCGGTTGCTGCGGCTGTTAGCGGCGGGCTTGACCCATTCGCGGAGCGCTTCGCCGAGCAGCTCCAGTTGCTGCAAGCGCACTCCCGCTTCACCGGGGTCAGGATCAACGGCAGCGCCTTTCGCGGGGGACGGTCCGCGGACGACCGGAACAAGCTGCAGGCAGCGCTCGGCCGTTTGCTGCAAGCCGGGCTGACGCTGGACCTGCTCGTCCAACCTGATGATCTGATGGGCGTCGCATCGTACCTGGAGAAGTTGCCTGCGTTGAAGGCGGTCGTCAACCATCTCGGTTGTCCGGCCGTCCGAGAGCAGCGAATGGAGCCGTGGCGGACCGGCATGGTACATCTTTCCCGGCTTCCCGGCGTGGCGGTCAAGCTTTCCGGCATGATCACGATGGCCGGCGGATCCTTTCCGGTCCTTCTTCAGCCTTACATTGACCGGCTGATGCAGCTGTTCGGCTGCGACCGGCTTCTCTTCGGCAGCGATTGGCCGGTAGCCTTGCAGGCCGGCGGCTATGGAGACGTCATCGCCTTGTTCGAGGCGCTGCTGCCGAACGAGCAGACCGAAGAGGAGAAAGGAAAGATTCGTGCGGGCAACGCCCGGCGTTTCTACAGGATCGAATCATGATACAAAGACGGATGTATCGGGCGCAGTTGAAGGAAGGGACACGCGACGGCTTCGTCCGGTTGTTGGAGGATACCGGTACCCGCTGGGGGAGGGAGCTTCGGCGGCAGGGCATGCATGGCGGCTGTCTGTTCGAGAAAGAGGGCGGTTTATTTCTTTATCTCGAGACGGCTGGCGAAGAATTCGAATGGGAATGGCCCGATGGTTGCCACGAAATGCTGGAGATATGGCCGGGGCAGAAGAGCGGCGGCCGACTGGCGGTGCCCATGCTCGATATTTATCACGACGGGGAGGCTGAGCCGTCGAAATCCCGCAGCGGGCATACCGTCCGGGAGCGGATCGGCTCGCTGGCGCGGCTGAAGCCGGAGATGTACGGCAGCTACGTCTTTTATCATCACGCCAAGCAGGAGGAGACGCCGGAAAGCTTTAATCCGACCTATATGATCGGCGCGCACGAAAATATAATCTTTTCGTATCAGGAACAACCGGCGCCAAGGGGCGAAATCCGGGCGACTCGAAGAACGTGGCCGGCGCCCATCGCTCCGAACAACTGGCACGAAATCATGCAGCCGCATTTCATTCCCTGGTCGGAGGGAGAACGGGGACCCGTCCTGTGGGAGAGAATGAACATTCTTCTTGACTTCTAAAAGGAAAATAAGAAGGCCGGAATACTTCCTTCCAGGAGAGTAGACCGGCCTTCATTATTTGCGCCGCGGCGTTGAACGAAAACAATCATAATACAATGTATAACAATCAAAATATATTGTAAAACGATAAATGTTATGTTATATTCAAGCTGACAATAACGAAGTGAGGTGCACATTATGAAACGAGGAACAACGCTCTTTTTAAAGGTAGCTGTTATTCTTATTGGAATCCCGGTACTTGCTTTGTGCATATTTTTGGTGCCCGAGATCGCGAATTATGCAGCGGAATTGTATCCGGATCATACTTACTTGAAATATCTCATTTTTATCGATTTGTATGTATCGGCGATACCTTTTTACTTTGCTCTGTATCAAGCTTTTAAACTTTTATGCTATATTGACAAGAACAAAGCTTTCTCGGAATTATCCGTACGAGCTTTAAAAAATATAACATACTGTGCTGTCACAATCAGTGGCGTATATGTACTGGGCATGCCGCTTTTCTATCTCATGGCGGAGAGAGACGATGCCCCGGGTGTCATCCTAATCGGATTGGTCCTGATTTTTGCCTCCATGGTGATTGCCGTTTTTGCTGCCGTTCTCCAAAAGCTTTTAAAAGAAGCGATTGATATAAAATCAGAAAATGATTTGACGGTCTGAGGTGAATAACATGGCGATTATAATCCATATAGATGTCATGCTGGCGAAACGAAAAATGAGCGTAACGGAACTTTCCGAAAGGGTTGGAATCACAATGGCCAACCTTTCCATATTGAAAAATGGAAAGGCCAAAGCGATTCGAATTTCAACTTTAGAGGCGATTTGCAAAGCTTTGCAATGTCAGCCCGGAGATATTTTGGAATACAAAAGTGACGAAGACCCCAATCATTAAATGAACAAGTCGGATCGCCGCTTATCGGAAGAGGGACTATGGAGGAAGAGGCTGCCGATTCGGCAGCCTTTCTTTGCAATCAAGCCAAATGTCTTATAAGTTACCCCACTCATTTACGGGAAGCGGAAGTTTTATCGTATAGCTTCCGCAAACATTTCCAGCAAATTTTCTCCGGTCGCGTGTTCACTTCGATCAACCACGGTTTTAGTTTATCGTCCAATCCGACATCGATCCCGAATAATCGAATGCCTGCGTATTTAGGTTCCAATCGTTCGCATACGCGTCTTCCCAACTCGTTAAGCTTTCTCTTGATTTTCGTTTTCGTCCCTCGGTCGGTGTATGGATCGAGCAAATCTTCGATCGATACGGCAGTCCCGCCGCTGCGTATGTTCGTTACAATTTTTTTCGGGTGTGCGGCGCGGCCGACGAAACCTTTATTCAGCCAAATGTTGTTCCGTTGCTTGGTCATCATTAACCGCACGTCAAAAGGACGCTTTTTCCATTGGAGCAGATTGATCGCCTGCTGCACGAGATAATCCGGACGAACTAGGTTTTCCGTTACATATGCGTAAAGCTGATCGTTCGAATTTAGCTTCTTTTGGCGGCTCCCGCTATGCACGACGAAGGCGGGTTTCTTTCCTTCGGCGATGGAATGAACCCGCATTATTCCTATACCGAAAGCACCCACATTCGGCTTTAAGTAAACCTTCTTATACTTGGAGAGCATGCTGATCAGGTTTCGTTTGTTCAATTTCATCGTATCGGGAATGTGGCTCTTCAGCTTACCGTCCTTCTTGAGCTCCATATAATGATCCCATTTGATCCCTTTCGCCGGTTTATTCATAAATCAGTCTCCTCGCTAGGTATTCCAATATACTATATTCACCTATATGGAAACGGATTGTAGGCGATCGTCCAGGGAGCGAGCAAACGGTTTTGGCTTGAATAAGTTGAGCATAGGGAAGAAGGGAGAGACGCGATGAAAATAACGATTGCCGCCGTCGGAGATATTTTGATGAAGAGTGAAATCGTATCTTCGGCTAAACAGCAGAGCGCTTATAAGTTTGAACCCATTTTTGGCAAGGTCAAATCTTATTTATCCAAGCATGATGTAACGATCGGCAATTTGGAGACGACGTTCTCCGGTAAGAGGACGCTTGGGGTAGTCCGAAGATGTCCTACGGGCAATTGCCCGAATGAGCGACGCCATCCGCAAACCGGCCGTCCGGTTTTCAATTGTCCCGACGAGCTGGCTTCGGCTCTTAAACGTGTCGGATTTCGCTTGTTGACCACGGCAAACAATCATTGTATGGACGGCGGAGCAGCGGGATTAAAGCGAACATTAGCCGTCCTTGATAAGAACGGCTTGAAGCATACCGGAACGTTTCGTACATTCGAGGAGTCGAAGCGGGATTTAATATTAAATGTGAAAGGTGTCAAAATCGGATTTTTAAGCTATACATCGGGGACGAGCTCCATTCATGTACCGCAGCGGTGGATGGTCAATCGCATCGATCCGAACAAGATGGCAGCGGATATTCGTAGATTGAAAAACAAAACGGATTTTATTATCGCGTACTTGCATTTCGGAAAAGAGTATCGTTCGTCGCCCAACCCTAAACAAAAGCGGCTGATCCATTTTTTATTTAAACAAGGCGTCAATGCCGTTCTGGGCGCACATCCTCACGTGCTTCACCCGGTCAGCGTGAGTCAGGAGCGTGACATCCACGGTCAAATGAGGCGACGAGTCGCCGCATCGTCCTTAGGCAACTTTGTGTCGACGCGGTTGAGAAACGATATGAATACGGTACATGGAAAAATATTGATTCTGACCCTAAAGAAGCAAAAGGGAGGGGTAACCGACATAACCAAAGTGGAGCACAAACCTACAATTGTGAAGCGGACGGTTCTGAAGGAAAGGACATTCTATAGTGTGGTACCTGGTCGGCAAAGGAGCGGTAGCGGGTGGTGAACTCGGACGATTAACTACTCTATCCGACAATCGTTGAACGATACGGACTCGAATGCTAAACATCATTTGGCTGCCGGCAGTTTAGGCAGCCTTTCGCATAAGAGCAGGTCAGGATACATTATCATAAAATATTCTTTCCCTTCCTTTTTTAAGGCCGATTTGGTATCGTTGGTTGACCGTAGACCTGAAAAGGGAGGAATCGAAGGCTGATGAATATAGCAAGTATCCGTTACGAACCATTCAGCGAAAAAGATTATCATGCCGTCAAACAATTGTTAAGCCATGACGTCGAGGCGGGTGAAGACATTCTTCGGGTGCTTGCCGAATATCCGAAATTGTTTATTACGGCGTATATAGAGGATAAGCTTGTTGCTCTGGCCCAAATGAACGAGCCTGCACCTCAGTCCTATTTAACGGTGTTTGTCGCTCCGCAGTTTCGCAGGCAAGGAATCGGTTCTGCAGTGGTAAACTATGTTGAATCCGAATTGCGGGCGGGCGGAACCCAAAAAGTCAGGAGTTCCTTTCGAGCCGGTCATCCATCCTCTCAGGCGTTTGCGCGCAAGCTCGGTTATGACAAATACTTTTCATCGACATACATGCAGAGAACCGGCGATCCCTTTCCTCTGGAGGAGCTTCCGGTGAGGCCGTATACGGACGAAGACTATTTTGCCAGTCAGTCGTTCTATGCTGCTGCTTTTCATGAAATGCGCGTCCGTGTAGGGTGCTTTCCTGATTCCGTAATTGCAGAGCCCAGTGAAAAAGAACGAAGCATTTGGAAAGAGGGTGCGGAAAACCGTTTCGTCTACGTATTAAATGGGGAAATCGTCGCCTATAGCAACCTTCCCGGTAATGAAATCGGCAGTGTTTCCGTCCGTACGGACTTTCAGGGGCGCGGGATCGGAAGAAAGTTTGTTATGTATTTATGCAACGAGATCTATCGGCGTGGCCATGCGAACGTCAACCTTTGGTGTGTTGTCGGGAATTATGCCAGAAATCTGTATGACAGCCTTGGCTTTACCGAAAAGTATACGATGGAATTCATGCGGAAAACGCTTTAATTTCTGCCGTATTCCCTTGACAGGAACACATTGCATACAACGATTAGTTAAATGAAACAGCGACAGTCCAGGACTCTTTTATCTCGTCCGCGGCTGTCGCTGTTTCATTTTTCGTTATGACGTTCCCGGCTCGCTCCGTTTCCCTGCGGCGCTTTGCTCCGAAACCTGCAGCAGCCGGTATTGCCCCGGCGTATGCCCGGTACGCGACTTGAACAGCTTGTTGAAGTAACTGACATTGGAATAACCGATTTCCCGGCAAACGTCCTCGAGCGTATATTTCGGCTGCCGCAGCAGCTCGCAGGCCCGCCCGATCCGAAGATGGATCAAATAGTCGTTGATCGTCGTGCCTGTAGCTTCCTTGAAAATTCGGCTCAAAAAAGAGGTGCTTCGCTGCACGTGTCCGGCTACCGTTTCGATCGTAATATTGTTGTTGTAGTTTTTCTCCATGAATTCGATGGCGAGCTGCAGCGTCATGTCGTTCAGCTTCAGCCGCTTCTCCCGGTTATGGGCGATGATCCGGGCGCACAACTCCAGCAAGCGGGTCTCCATATCGCGTATCGTCTGGATGCCGGTCGGCGTGAATGGCCGCTCGCCGAATACGACGGACATATCCCCTCCGGTTTGGACCAGCGTCTTGACGATTTCTCCGCTTAACTGGAAGAAGAGCTGCTGCACATTGGCTTTCCCCAGCCTGCGGGCGGTTACTTCCCGCGTTATCCGGCTGATGATCTCCGCGCATTCCGCTTCGTCCAGCTGCAGCAGCGCCTGAAGCAGCTTTGTTTCCAGCTCGTACGGGTAATAGTACGTTTCCTCGTCCTGCTTCCAGCTGCTTACGATCGAATAGGGCACAATTTCTCCCTTGCCGACATACATCTTGAGGCTGAGCGCTTCAACCGATTCCTCGTAAGCGGACTGGACCGACTGTACGCCGGAGTGGATGCGACTAAGACCGATCGTCGCCGTTACTCCATAACGGCCCTCAATCGCCTGCTGTAGCCTCCTGGCCAGCTCGACCGGAACTTCTTCCTCGCCGGACGGTACAGTGAGGAGGATGACGGTTCGTTCATCGTCCCTGGCAAAGATTTCGCCGTCGATTTCGGGTTCGAGCTCTTCGATAACGCCGTACTGTAACAGGTGAAAGCGAAGCTTGCCGGTCGAATCTTGAAGCAGCGCCGGCTCCTCCAGCTCGAGAGTAAGGATGGCAAACGTTGCAAAATCCAGCTTTAGCCCAAGCAGCTCCGCTGCGTCCTTCTCGAGTCCGGTATTCTGCCGGGAAACCGCTTTACCTTTGACAAGATCGCTCAAATATTTCTCCTTGATCGCCGACCGATTCGCTCCGAGGAGCGTCTCCACCCGCGTCTTCTCGTTTAGAATCGCTTCCCGGCTGTGCCGGAGCCATTCGAACGATTGCCGGATGAAGCTCGCTTCGTCGGCGGGCGGCGGGGCGGATTCCGGGCTTGCCCCATCGCCGGAGGACGAACCGTTAATATATGCTACGACGTTTTTCAGAGGGCGATACAGCCGCTGCGAAATATAAAATGATAGGGCCAGAGCAGCCGTAACGTATAGAACGGAAACGGCCGCCACAAGTATTTTAATCCGGTCCAAGCCTTGGAGAAGCATCGATTGCTTGGTTACATTGACGAACTTCCAGCCGGTCAGCTCGGAGGTCGTATAGGTGACGATCCAATGGCGATCGAAAACATACGATCCGCTTCCCGCAGAAGTTAACGCTGTGGCGTCCAGCCGGGACGCCAGCTGCGTTGCATCGTCCGTCTCGCTATAGAGCAGCTCGCCGTGCGGCCCGAGTACAAGAGTCGTCCCCTTCTTGTTGCGGTAATGGCCGAGATAGTCCCTAAAAAGCAAGTCGAGCTTCAAATTCATGAGGATGGCGCCTTCGACCGGGCCGATGAGCGGCATTTTCTGCATCAGGCTGGTGGCCGGCTTCCCCTGCGCAAGTCCGTTCGGACGTCCGGTTAGCCATACCGTCCGGCTGCCGGATTCCTCGTTCATCTCGGGAAGCCAGGAGCGGTCGGCGAACGAAGACAAAGGGGACATTTTGATATCGGACCGGGAGGTCAGAACGAGATCCAGCTTGCCGTAGGCGAGATAGATCGAATCGACATACGGGCTCAGCTTCTGCTGCTCATCCACGACACGGGACAAGTCGATCAGCGAGCCGACGCTTATCTTATCGTTAATCGTGTTGAATAAATACGACTGAGTCATGACCATGCTCGAGGCGATATTTTTGACGGCGTTCAATTCTTTATGAATCAGTTCCCGCTGCTGCTCCAGGATCGATTGATTGTACCCGATCGAGTTCTGGATACTCGTATCGGCCGAAATCATATACGTCACCGTGGAAATCGAGATGACGGTGACAAGAACGATGACCGTCATGGACAGCAGCAATTTGACGAATAAAGACCGGTTTCGGATTGCTTGACGACCGATCATTCTGACCCTCCTTTGTTTCTGTTAGCGTTTTCATTTAGAAAGGAAACCATTTGAGCACACGCCAAAATTATAGCACAGATCGCAAAGACGGGAAGGCAAGGGGCGAAAAACATACAAAAAATCGAATAACATAACGGCCGGAAACGAGCCTCCGAAAGGAAAAACATAATGGAAATCGAATGAAACGATTGTGCTGCCGCCCGCTGCGGGATATCGTAGAAATGTAACCGTTCGCAAGTCCCGGCCGGACAGCACTAGCGGGAAAACGTTTTACCAAACCAATAGCAGGGAGAGATTGTCGTGGGCTATATAAAAATGAAGCCTGTCGTGCTTTCCGTCATGGCAGCCGGTATGGCGGTCAGCCTTCTCGGCGGGTGCACTTCAGCAAAGAAAAACAACTCCGAAGCGGGTCCAAGCGGCACGGCCAAACCGATTGAAATTAAATGGGGGATTCACTTCCAAGCGGCGGCGGTCGTCGCCGATACGCAAGTACAGAAATGGCTGGAACAAAAATTCAACGTCAAAATCAAACCGGTCAAAGTGACGGACGCCAGCATCGCATCCGGTGATGTGCCTGACCTGTTCATGCTCGGCGATCCTTCCAATGTATCCGCTTACCAGGGGCAAGGCGTGCTCATGAGCATCGACCCGAATATGATTAAGGAGAAGATGCCGGAATACTACAAAGACGTAGAGCAGTCGAAGGCGCTGTTCCAAACGGTAACGTTCGGAGATAAGCTGTGGGCGATTCCGATGTTTATCGATTTGAAGCCTTACGATTTGACGATGCTGTGGCGCAAAGACTGGCTGGACAAGGTCGGGATTTCCAAACTGCCGGAGACGCTCGATGAGTTCGAGAAGGCGGTGTACGCGTTCACCAAGCAGGATCCGGACGGGAACAGCAAGAACGACACGTACGGCCTGACCGGTACGGCGACGTCAACTTGGTCGACAGGGTTCTATTCGATCTTCGGCGCCTATGGCGTGGAGCCTACCATGTGGCAGGAGAAGAACGGACAGGTCGTGAACGGATCGGTTATGCCGGAGGCGAAGGATGCCCTTGCCAAGCTGCGCCAATGGTTCGCCGACGGCGTCATCGACCCGGAGTTTATAACCGATACGCAGGATACGTACCGCAAGAAGCTGTACAACAATCGAATCGGCGTCATCGAGGAGCAGATCGGCAGGGCTGCGCTTGACGACGGGGCGACCGTCGTCTCGATGAAGGACGTAAACCCGAACGCCAAGCTCGTGCTGGGCAAAAATCCGGCTGGCCCCGGCGGCAGCGGAAGCTGGGATTGGGGGGTCAAGAGCAATTACGTCGTGATCGGCAACAAGGTGAAGGACGATCCCGCGAAGCTGAACAAAATTTTCGAGATTTTGCGGGCGGAGAGCAGCGACGAAGAGACGATCAATATGACGACTTTGGGCGTGAAAGGAACGCATTGGGATTTTGCGAGCAGCGGTGCGGCCTCGGGGGCAACGAAATATTTGCCCGGCTACGAGAAGCAGGAGCAGCGCGATTCGATCGGCGCACGCTTGTTCTCGCTCGGCAATATTACGACGCGCAGCTATCGCGACAAATATTCGAATCCGAAGCTGAACGAAGCGGTCCGCACGTATTCGTCCGCGCCGCGCTGGACCGACGCGCTGCTGTTCGCGGCGCTGCCGTCGGACGGCAAGTATAAGAAAGATTTGACGGCGCTGACGCAGAAGTATTTCGCCCAATTCATCAGCGGGGAGATCCCGCTCAGCGACTTCGACAAATATGTGGCGGAATGGAAAGCGAAGGGCGGAAACGATCTGACTAAGGAAGCGAACGAGATGTATCAGAAGCAGTTCAAAAAATAACCAGATAGCGAAGCGATTTCACGTCCCCGTCGACCAGGCGACCCGCTTTTTCTTCGGGGACGGATCGAATTCGGCTTAAGGACGTGCACAAACCAATGAAGACCATCATGAAGCATCGGGAGCTGCTTGCGCTCTATCTGTTTGCCTTTGCCTTTTTCCTCGTGTTCAAGTATGGTCCGCTGTACGGCGTAATGATCGCGTTCAAAGATTTTCGCGTCATCGACGGCATCTGGGGCAGTCCGTGGGTCGGACTGAAGCATTTTGAAGCGCTGTTTCAAACGGACGATTTCTACCGTTTGCTCAAAAATACGCTGCTGCTGAATCTGTATTTGCTGGTGTTCGCTTTTCCGGCCCCGATCGTGCTGGCGCTGCTGCTGAACGAGATCCGGTCCCGCTTTTTTCAACGTTTCGTGCAGATCACGATGTACATGCCTCATTTTGTCTCTTGGGTCATTATGTCGGGTCTCGTGATCTATTTCCTGTCGCCGACGACGGGCATCGTGGCCGTAATCGTGGAATGGTTCGGAGGAAAACCGGTTTTTTATATGGGGCAGAAAGAGTATTTTCGCTCGATTGTCGTCGTATCGGCCATTCTGAAAGATATCGGGTGGGGCTCGATTATATACTTCGCCGCGCTCTCCGGCATCCATCCGGAGCTGCATGAATCGGCGACCGTCGATGGGGCGAACCGCTGGCAGCGGATGGTTCACATCAGCATTCCGTCGATCATGCCGACCGTGGCGATTTTGTTTATTCTGAGCCTCGGCGGCTTCTTGAGCGCCAATTTCGAACAGATCATCAACTTGCTCAACCCCGTCACCTACGACACCGGAGACGTCATCGACACTTACGTGTATCGTGTCGGTCTTCAGCAATTCCAGTACAGCTACACCGCCGCAATCGGTCTGTTCAAATCGCTGGTAGGGCTCTTGCTGATCCTGGGGGCGAACTTCTTGGTGCGCAGGCTGAGCCGCGGGGAGAGCGGCCTATGGTAGGAGGAGGCGCAGCATGAGAACCGAAAGCTGGCAGGATAAGCTCACAGTTTGCTTGATTTATATCGTATTAGGCCTACTCGCAGTCGTTGTCGTATACCCGTTCATCCATGTGCTGTCGGTTTCGTTCAGCGGACGGGGGGAGGCGCTGCGCAGCGGCTTTCATTGGATTCCGAGGCAGCCTACTCTGGTCGCGTATCGGGAAGTCATGACGTATCCGTTCATATGGACGGGATACGGGAATACGCTCTTCCGTATGGTCGTCGGGACGGCGCTGACGCTGCTCGTCACCGTATGCGCCGCGTACCCGCTGTCGCGCAAAGATTTTCCGTGGAAGCGGGTGCTGGTGCTGCTCCTGCTATTCACCATGATCTTCGACGGAGGAATTGTTCCGAATTATTTGCTAATGAAAGATTTGCATCTGCTCAATACGCGGTGGGTTTATGTGCTGCCTCATGCGGCGAATGCGTTCCAGGTGCTGGTCATGATCTCGTTCTTCCGTTCCATTCCGGATGCGCTCGTCGAGGCGGCAAGGATTGACGGTGCTCGCGATTTGCGCATACTTACCCGGATTTTGTTGCCGTTATCGATGCCGGCTCTTGTAACAATCGGCCTCTGGTCGCTCGTGTATCATATCAATGCTTTTATGGACAACTTGCTTTACGTGACGGATCAAACGAAATTCGTCCTGCAGCAGATCGTGCGCCAAATCCTGATCGAGAACCGTCTGGATCCGTTTACGTCGGCGGTGAACGAGATCCCGCCCGCGCCGGAGAGCCTGAAGATGGCGGCTGTGATCGTCTCCGTGTTTCCGGTACTGGTGGTGTATCCGTTCCTGCTTCGCTATTTCGAGAAAGGAACGATGATCGGCTCGGTTAAAGGATAGCGCCGAGGTATAAAATGAAGACATCTGCCCATTATGCAAGGGGCAGATGTCTGTTTGCTTAAAGAGGTCGCCTCATCTTATGTCCCGCGGCGTATCGCTCTGCCTCCGCTGCCTTTCCCAAAGCCGAAGCCGCCGTTTACTTCTGTCATTTCTTCTTCAGATAACTCTTTAGGAAGATCGATTAACTCGATTTCTTGCTTATCTGCTTCAGATTTTTGCTCAATCGGTTTCTGAACCTCAGACATCCAAATCACCCCGCTAGTTCGATACAACAACTTTATCATCGTCGTATGAATACATCCATCCCCCAATCGGGGTATTCTCGAGAAAGGGACGATGATACGCTAACGACGCGGTCCGGCGGCTGCCCGTTTATCGTGATCATATAGCTTAAGGCTATAACAGGATATAATAAAACCGTATAACGCTATAGCCAATAATATGTGTTATCTTTCTATTATCGGACGATAGACGATACAAGTGATTCACTAGCCGCCCGAGGAATGGACAAGAAGGAAGTGCAGCCATGTTAAAGCAGAAAATTGCTGATAGACAGTCCGGCATCTTGACATACGGCATTACGCCGCCCAAATGGAATACCGACGCGGAGAAAGTGCTGGAAATCTCGCAAAAGCAAATCGCGAGATTGCAGCATCTCGGCCTGGACGGCCTGATCGTATACGACGTACAGGAGGAGGCCGACCGGGTCGAGGAGGAACGGCCTTTTCCGTATTTGCGGACGATTGACCCGAACGTTTACTGCAAAACGTATTTGCGGCAATGGGACGTGCCCAAAATTATATATCGCTGCGTCGGCAACAACACGGAAGCCGAGTTCGCCGAATGGGTCGCCGCGGATCCGGAGCAGGACCGGTTTTCCGTGTTCGTCGGGGCTTCTTCGAGCAAACAACAGGTTCGGCTAAGGTTGCCTGACGCGTATCGGCTCACACGAAGCTTGAACGGCAATTTGACGATGGGCGGAGTCGTCATCCCGGAGAGGCATATCCAAAAACAAGACGAGCATGTCCGGACGGTGACGAAAACGATCGACGGCTGCAAATTTTTCGTCACGCAGGCGACCTACAACGTGGAAGCGTCGAAAAACTTTTTGTCCGATTATTACTACCACTGCCGGCAGCAACAAATCGAGATGGTTCCGATCTTGTTTAACTTGGCTCCGTGCGGCTCGCACAAAACGCTGCAATTTATGAAGTGGCTCGGGATCAGCATTCCGCGCTGGCTGGAAAACGAGCTTGTTCATTCCCACGACATTTTGGATAAATCGGTTGCTTTGTCCCGCGACATTTTTGCCGAATTGTTCGAATTCGGCTTGGAAAAAGGAATCCCGATCGGCTGCAGCGTGGAGAGCGTCTCGACGCGGAAGGTGGAAATCGAGGCTTCCGTTCAATTGGTGAAGGAGGTCAAGGCGATTATGGAAAGTAATAGATCCTAATAAATGACAAGTAAGACACATGCCGGGAAGGTTGTTGAAAAAGTCTTCTTTACACTCGAATCCCATTTTGCGGATTCATGTCGGTGCCGAGAGTTTCGTTCGGATGACGGCACGGAGCACTGTTTCGTTTTTTGTACGACAAGGGCGTCTCCTTAGCCAGCCTCCGGAATTCCCGGTAGAAGGAAGAGGTGCTCTGAAATCCGCACTGCTCGCAGATGTCCTCGATAGGCAAGTCCGTCTGCACCAGCAGCCGCTGAGCAGCTTGAACGCGCAGATGGAGCAGGTACGTCTTGAATCTTTCTCCCATCACTTCGGCAAACAAATGACGGGCCCGTGACGGGCTGAGCGATATTGCTTTGGCGACGTCATCGAGACCGATGTTCTCCCGATAATGGGTTTGGATGTAAGCTAGCCCCGAGCGGACCGTTGCGTATTTGGCATAAACCCGCTGCCATACTCCGTTTGTTTCGGCATCGTAATGGCGCGCAAGCAAGGAGCAGATGTGAAACAACAAGCTTTTGATTAGTGTGCCGTAGGCCGGACGGCGCTCCGCAAGCTCCTCCTGCATTTGCAATATAAGCTTGCCGATTTCGCGAGCTACCGGGAGCTGCGCCGGTATGCGATGCGTAAACCGATCGCGGTCGTACAGGAACGGGCGGAGCAAATGGAAGTCCAACTGCTCGATCGTCGAGGCATGGAAAAATAAAAATAGATTCGAGCAAGTGAAGCCTCTGTACGATTTCGACGTGTGCCGCTCGACATTGTTGACGATGACAAGATCGCCGGGACCGATGTCGTATTCCCGGTTTTTGAAATAAAACACGCCTTTGCCGGAAAGGCAGTAGCATATCTCCAACGTGTCGTGCCAATGCGGAATTTCCGGAATCGTCGGCAACATCCAAGGAACGAGAGAAATCCCCGTCTCCGCGCTCGGTATATGATTGTTCCGTATCGCCTTGACGGACTGAATAATGTCCACTCGCCACAGCCCCCTCATGTTAGCGCCTCTCGGTACCAGTATAGGACCAAGACCTTCGCCATTCAATACATTCAGGAGCAAGCAGCCGTTTTTGGGAATAAAAGAGACGCTGCCGCCATTGTTTCATTTGCTGAAAGTTTTTAAGATGAATTACGATCGGCGATTGGAAAAAAGGAGGGCTTTCTTTGACAACTCATGAGACATTGCCTTACCGCTTCGAATTCGACAAGAACGAAGTGCCGCACATCGTGGAATGCAATGAACAGCACGGCTTTGCCATCGTAAAAGGGATGCTGCCCGGAGCTATGGTGGAAATGCTGAAAGCGGAAGTACGCCGCGTGCTTGAGCCCGTAGTGCAGTCATCCGGGGTCATTACGTACACGCATAACCATTTCATCGAGTTTTCTCCCGTTTACGCGTCTTTAATGACGTATGAGCCGTACATGCGCATCGCCCGCGCGCTGAACGGCGACGAACCGATCTCGTTGAACCGTTCCGCCGCCATTTACAAAAAAGCGGGCTGCGGTCCGATGGCGTGGCATACGGACTGGGGACCTCTCGAGCATCCGTATGATACGAACGCGGTCCTAAACAATTCAGGCGCCAGCTCCATGTGGTTTTATTTGAACGGCATCGACGACGTGCGGGGAGGATTGGCGATTATTCCGGACTCGCATACGGAGGATTGGGATGCTCCCGAGGGTTTTGCGTTTACGGAACGGAAAAAGTCGTTTTACAAAAAGGGCGCCGCGCCTACGCCTCATACGCGGATGGACGATGTGCCGGGATCTATGCCGGTCGTCGCCGAGCCGGGCGACATGATTCTGTTTGCGGAACGGACGTACCATGGAGTATATCCGCATCGAGGTACGGAAACCCGGTTGAGCTGCGGAATGAGCTTCCGTAAGCAAAGCTACAAGCCGGAGCAAGTATGGCCGTTGTCCGATTCGGCGAAGCGGTTCATCGACTTTTGCCCGTCCGAGATAAAGCCGTTCGTCGAAGGGTATATTGGAATGGGTGGGGATTGGACTAGCGTTCCCCGTTAGAGTAACCGGAAATCCGATAAAGCGGCGGAAAGGTGCGCCCGGGACGGCACGACTGTCTCGGGCCTGTTTCCGCTTCGGGGAAGAGACGGTAAACGATGTTGTATACGGTACGAGTATATACGCACATTCAAGGCTGGACATGCCCTATACAGTTAAAATTTCTAGCTTTCGTGATAACGTCGAGATATGAGAAAATGAATCAATCAGGAGACGACATTACTTATTGCGGGAGTGATATTGATGGAGCAGCTGTATAAGCCTATCATTGCGAGTAATTGGAGCGTGTTGTTCAAGCCTGAAAAAACCGGTTGTTATGTGAACGATCATACGCTGGTTCGGGACCGGGACGGATCGTGGCATCTCCATACAGGCATATCCGATTTCACCAGCATGTAAAACATTACGGATCCGCGTAAACCGCGGATTTTTTTATGTCTATAACAATATAAACATGTTTATATATAATAAATAATTATTGAATATCGATAAATCGTGTGTTAAAGTCATAATGGACAACTCCCGTATCCATCATTAAAGGAGGCAGTGTATGAGCAATGAACCTATCATCAGCTTGCGAAATGTGACCAAACGGATCGGCCGGACCACCATCATCGACGATCTTACGTTTGACGTTCCGCAAGGCGAAATTTTCGGCTTTCTTGGCCCGAACGGGGCTGGCAAAACAACGACAATCCGCATGATCGTCGGACTGATGTCGATCACCAAGGGTCAAATATTGATCAGGGGGAAAAATATTAAAACCGAATTCGAGCAAGCGATCCGGCACGTCGGCGCCATCGTGGAAAATCCGGAAATGTACAAGTATCTGAGCGGGTACCATAACCTCGTTCATTACGCCCGCATGGTGCCTGGAGTGACCAAGGAACGGATCGACGAAGTAGTTTCGCGGGTCAAGCTGGAAAACCGCATTCACGACAAAGTGAGTAAGTATTCGCTCGGCATGCGCCAGCGCTTGGGTGTCGCCCAGGCGCTGCTGCACCGGCCGTCCCTGCTGATTCTTGACGAACCGACGAACGGTCTTGACCCGGCGGGGATTCGCGAGCTGCGCGATTATTTGCGGCATTTGACCCGCGCGGAAGGAATCACCGTCATCGTCTCCAGCCATCTGTTGTCCGAGATGGAGCTCATGTGCGATCGGGTCGCCATCCTCCAGCGGGGCAAGCTGGTCGATGTGAAGCCGATTCAGCTTTTTACTCAGGGGAACGACGGGGCTCAAACCTATCTGATCGAAGCGCAGCCTCCGGAACAGGCGCTGGCAGCCATGAGGCAGATGGATGGGGTTTGTGTCCAGGGGGTCAAGCTCGTTCAGGAGGGGCTCGTCGAGGTCGCGATCGAGCGGGAACGCGTCCCGAACATTTTGGCAGAGCTGATGCAGAATAATATTCGCATCTATGGCGTCCAGTTGGTTCGCAAGACTCTGGAAGATCGATTCCTGGAAATAACGGGGGATGAGCAGATTGGTTAATCTGATGCGGAATGAAAACATGAAAATATACCGTCGTGTGCGAACGTGGATCCTGATTGGACTCATGGCCGCTTTTGTGCTTTTTGTCAACATCATGTCATGGCATTTTGATGGAAAAGAGGCGCAAGGCGAAGGCTGGCGGGCGGAACTGATAAAGGAGAAGGAGCACCGGAGCGAAAATCTAAAGAAGCCCGACCTGGATGAAGAGAGTCGAACGTACAACATGCAGCGAATTGCCGTCATCGACTATCATTTGGAGCATAACATTCGCACGACGGATGGCACGATGTGGGATGGCGTGAACGGCTCGGCCGGTCTGGTTCTTGTGATTACTGTCTTCACCATCATCATTGCGGGAGACAGTCTGGCAGGCGAATTCTCGTCCGGTACGATCAAGCTGCTGCTCATCCGGCCGGCCAGTCGGGTCAAGATTCTCGTATCCAAGTATATCTCCTTGCTCTTGTTCGGCATGCTGTTGCTGCTCATTCTGTTCGTCTTATCCGTCACGGTGAACGGAATCTTATACGGCTTCGGCTACATGGATCTGCCTTTGATCGATGTGACTGTAGAAGGGATTATTATCGAAAAGAATATGGTTCTCAACCTATGGAAAACGTATGTTTTCAACACCGTATCCACGGTCATGTACGTTACTATGGCCTTTATGATTTCATCCGCCTTCCGCAGCAGCACCATGGCGATCGGGTTTTCGATCGGTGCCCTGTTTGCGGGCAATATTCTTCTGGAGGTGCTGCACCGGTTCGATTGGAGCAAGTTTCTGTTGTTTGCGAACACCGATCTCACCCAACACCTGACCGGACATCCGTTCCAGGAGGGAATGACGCTTTCTTTCTCCATCGGGGTGCTCGCCGTCTATTTCCTCGTATTCAATCTGATCTCATGGATCATGTTCACGCGAAGAGACGTGGCAGCATAACGCCCGGCATCGCCGAGAGACACATTCTTCAAAATCAATCGCGGGTGTGCCCGGGCTCTATGACGTAAACGTGGGCGGGAAACGATAGTTCAAAGCCAACTGCTGCCGGATCGTGCCGGCAGCCTTTTCTTTTTAGCGCCGCCGAAGTTGTCATCCGGATGACAAAAGTGGTGACAACACGTTCCAAGAGATGGGTCGTTCGTTGCTATGTTGCGGATAGCGATTTCCCGATAATGAAATAAGCCGACACTGCACTCCTTGTGGCGTATGAAGCGCAAAAAAAGAGAAGGGATGATCGTATGAAAAAACATTACGATGTTATCGTCGTCGGGGCTCGGATCGCCGGCTCGTCGCTCGCCTACGAATTGTCGAAAGCGGGCTATGATGTACTGTTAGTGGATAAGAGCGCATTTCCGAGCGATATTTTGTCGACCCACAATTTTTTTGGAAACTCTGTTGCGATGCTGCGGGAGATGGGCGTCCTGGAGAGCCTGCTGCAAACGGGCGCACCGCTGTATAAACGGGCGGTCGTTCAATTCGAAGATGCCGTCATCGACGGAAAGTTCCCCGAAGTGGACGGAGAGACGGAGTGTTTGTGCATCAGACGAACGCATTTGGATCATATCCTGTTCGATCATGCATCTTCGCAAGACCGCGTCACTTCGATCGAAGGCTTTCGTGTTACGGATGTAATTCGGGAGGGGAATGCGGTAACTGGGATTTCGGGCGTTCACCGCAGCGGAGAAAAGGAGAAATTCTCAGCCAAACTTGTCGTCGGCGCTGACGGTCGCCGCTCGACTTTGCGGGGGCTCGTGAACAGTAAGCGCAAAATGGCCGTGCCCACCGACTTTGCTTCCTATGTCGGCTACTTCGCGGACTACGCGCAAGAGGGCGACATGCATGCGGAGCTGTACAAAATCAGCGACAAAATCGGCATCGTGTTTCCTACGAGCGACAATTTGTACGTCATAGGCGTTATGTTTCCGCTGAAGGATCAAGAATGGGGCGGGCGGTTCGCTCAATCTCCGGATACGGCGATGCGCGACCTGATCGACAGCGGTTTTGCGGACTCCCCCTTGCCGGCGCGGCTGCGAAAAGCATCGCTTGTCGGCTCGATACGAGGGTTGCGCGGCTACGATAACGATTGGTATCAAGGGATGGGTGCAGGATGGGCGCTCGTCGGCGATGCCTTGTCGTTCAAAGATCCCGCCGTCGGGCAAGGGATGCAGGATGCGCTTTACGGCGCGCGAATATTGACCGACGTTCTAACCCGTTATGACGACTGGAACTCCAACTGGGAGGAGATGATCCATAGTTACGATAGCTTGATGGAAGCGAAGATGAAGTCGCGCTTCTATATGGCGTGCCAGTTTACGAAGAATGTCCCGTTTACGCCGGAGCAGCGGCTCGTCAATCGGTTGATCGCCTCTCATCCCGAAGCGACCGAGGCTTTTCTCGGCATTTACAATCGTGCGGTTGAGCCGGAAGAATTCGAACGGATGATCGTGAGACTGCTGCCGGGATCGCCGGTGTGAGGGACGAAACTCTCTTTCCTCAAACAACCGAGCAAAACTAGCCGTCGCCGCACCATTTCATTAAAAGTCGCAAATAATGCGGCTTTTTATTTTTAACCAATGCACTAATTATAATATTAATGTAATCCAATGCATATAATTAAACATTGACTTACCAAAACATGAACAATATAATTTCTGTGTAACGGTACCTTGTATTAGATTAATCCAAAGTATGTTCCAATGTATATGATGACGTAAATGTATAATCATATATGCATTGGTGGCTTGCGGAAGTCGAGGGGGTGCGGCTTATCGATCGGACGTGATAAAATAATCACGGATGTTTATGACCGTGCAGAAGGGGAATTCAACCATGAAAGTAAGACCGACAAACGAACAATTCCGAGAAAAATTGGAGCAGGTGAAGGTTGCGCTGCGGAGCGAAATTATAGATGGAAAATACGCTCCCGGAGAATTTTTGCCGTCGGAAGCCTCATTGGCCGAGGCATTCGGGATGAGCAACAGATCGCTGCGCAAAGGTCTCGACTTACTGGTTGAGGAAGGCTGGATTGAGAAAATTCCCGGAGTGGGCAACAAAGTGTTGACGCGTCAAACCCGCGTCGTGCTGAAGCTGGTGTGCAATCAGGTTACTCATCGCAATTTGCTGCTGTCCGAGCTGTTGAGCCGCTTTCAGGCGCAATACCCGTGGATTTCCGTAGAGACCGAACTGTATTCTGAAATACCGGGCCCCGATTCCGTCAAGAAAATCGACCTGGTCATGATCGATAATTTTCAGTTTTTACAGGCGATAGAGAGCGGGGGCGCGGAGAAGCTGGAGCCGCTTCCGGTTCATACCGGCATCTTTTCGGCGGTTTCCCGGCCGTTCTTTTATGAAGGGCTGCCCTATATGCAGCCGATCATATTTTCGCCCATAGTGCTGTGCTACAATAAGGCGCATTTTCGCGAAAACGGCTTGCAGGAACCGAACGGAAGCTGGACATGGAACGATTTGGTGCAAAGTGCCGAGCTGCTGACTAACGGCAACGGCCGGTACGGCTTTTGCTTTCACGGGCCGGGCATCAACCGCTGGCCGGTATTTTTGCTGCAAAGCGGGGAGCGGTTCGAATGGTCCGGGCGCAAGCCCAACTCGCTTCGCGGCACGAAACTGCTAGAGAGCTTGAAGCTGTTCCGGTCGATCATCGAAAACCGCAACATGTTTCCGCTCTATTGGTCCGAGGACAGTCGCGAAATCAATCAGATGTTTCTGGAAGGCAGGCTGTCCATGACGCTTAACAGCTATATGGGGTTCAACCAGTGGATGGATGCGGACCCGGACGCGATTCCGGACTTCGATATTTCTCCGGTCCCTTTCATCGACGAGCCGAGAACGCTGGTCATCGCTCTTGGTTTGGGGATCGTCCGGCATACTCCGTACATGGAAGAGGCGAAGCTGTTTCTGGACTTTATGACTTCCTTCGGGACGCAGCAATTCATCCGTGACGAAACGGTCAGCATCCCGAGCCTGCAGGCTGTGCATTCGACGATAGCCCCGAGCTCGATGCAACGGCCGAACCGTTATCCGTTGTTTCGCGAAATGCTGTTTTCGTACCGCTCCTACAGCGACCTGAATATTCCCGCTTCGGCGTTTTCGAAGCTGTACAACCATTTTAAAGCCTACTGGGCGAATATTATCGACGAAGACGAGCTGTGCGCCAGAATCGACAAAACCCGGTTCGGCGAAACGGACGTCAGACAATCAATCGGCACGTAACCAGCATGGGAGGGAATCCATATGATCATGAAAAAAACGGGATTGGTATCTGCGGTGGCGGCTATGGTGGCATTGGCCGGCTGCGGCGGTGGCGGAGGAAATAGCGGCAAAGAAGCGGCGGGAAGCAACGCTCCGAAAGGTGCGGAGCCGCAAGCAACGCAAAGACCGGCCCGAAACGGACCGCTCGACATTACGATGTATACGGCGGGCGGATCCGTTACCCAGGAGGCGTTCGACGACATGTACGGGAACGCCTTGCGCAAAAAGTTTCCAGACGTCACCTTTACGTATATCCCGAATTCCAAAGGATCGCAAATTCAGGACATCATCACTTCGGGCACGAAAATCGACGTTATGTTCGATTCGATCGGCTATCAGGCCACACTCCGAAATTTGGACATCCAGGCGGACTTGACCCCGTTCATCAAAAGCTTCAATCTCAACTTGAGCAAATTCGAACAAACGACGATCGACTACCAGCGGAATAATGGAAGCGGTTCCATGCTGGGGCTTCCCGTCTGGACCGCGACCGCCGGCTTGTACTACAACAAAGATATATTCGACAAATTCGGAGTCGCCTATCCGAAGGACGGCATGACGTGGAGTGAATTGCTTCAGCTGAGCAAACAGCTTACCCGGAATGACGGGGGCATTCAGTATGTCGGCTTTGTAACGAGCCAGGCTAGCCATGCGACGACCAACCAGCTCGGACAGAAATTCGTCGATCCGAAAACCGGCAAGGCGCTGCTGGAAAGCGACGGCATGAAAAAAATGCTGAGCACACTCGCGTCTTTTTATCAAATTCCCGGGCCGACCTGGAACAGCACGAACCTTGCGGTCGCAGCCCAGCGGGCGATGTTCGAAAAAGACCGTACGGCGGCCATGTACACGAACTATAGCGGCGGCACGCCTCCGGCGGATATGAACTGGGACGTCGTTTCCGTGCCTTATTACGACGATGCCAAAGGAGTCGGCGCGCAAGCGTACCCGGCGTACTTATCGGTTTCCAAGCTGAGCAAAAATCCGAATTTGGCCTTCGAAGTAATCGAATATTTGGTGTCGGAGGAATACCAGCTGGAAAATACGAAAAAAGGCCGCGCAACCGTGCTGAACAATCCGGATATATTGAAGCAGTATGGCGCGAACGATCCGAAATTCAAAGGGAAAAACATCGCCGCCATGTTCCCGCAAAAACGCGCGGCACTCGGCGACTACTCGGCGGAAGAATCGGCCGCATCGGCGCAATTTTCGTCCGCGTTCAGCGCCGTCGTTCTCGGCAACAAAGATGTGAACACCGCTCTGCGGGAAGCGGCGGAAGCGGCGAACAAGGCGATCGAAACGCTGCAGGCGGCGAAGAAATAGGCGAACGCTCGACGGGTAACTTCGGATAGCAATGAGGGTACACGTTTGGAACTTGCATTGATAGACGACATGAGCAATAGCGCTAAAAAATCCCCATAGTATGGGGATTTTTTGTTCAAAACTACTATCTATACCATCGAACATTTGTACGATATAATAACCGTGTACCGCCGCGAATAGGCAGTTTAGGAGATGCGGCCGGAAGACTAAAGCGCACAATCGGAGAGAGACAGCATGGGAATCGAGCGGCGGTCCGTACAAGATGATCGAAGGCTTTCAAGAGAAGCGCGCGTCACACTAGTGATGCAGGGCTTGTTCATATTCGCGCATTCGATGGCGGGAACATTTTTAAGTTTGTATTTGTGGCGGCTTACGCACAGCTTATCGATAAACGGCATTTTTAATATACTCCTTTACACATTTACCGCTGTCGGCTTCGTCGTCGGAGGGAAGTATGTAAAGCGTAAAGGCACGATGACCGTATATCGGCTAGGCATTGCGCTGATTTCTTTATTTTACTTCGCAGTGGTGGCGGCCCGGGAGCGGGTCGTCGATTACTACCCGGTGTTCGGCGTGTTTTTGGGCCTGGCGGGCGGGTTTTATTGGATCGGTTATTGGACGCTCTCGTACGTCGTATCGGACGAGAAGAACCGGCTGCGGTATATCGGGCTTAGTTCGCTTACGTCCACGATCGCAACTTTGGCGGCACCCCTTACAGCTGCGGCTATATTCAGTTATTCCGAGGGTCTGCGCGGGTATGTGATCTTGTTTTCCGTCGCGCTTCTCGTGTTCCTGTGCGCCGCTGCGATCAGTACGCGGATCAAGGTGCCGGACACTAGAAGGAAAACTTATTATTTGAACCATATGGCTTCGCTCGTACGCAGGAACGCTTCGTTCAGGCGGTCGCTGATCGGCAATACGCTGCTCGGGGTGAAGCAGGGCGCGCTGCTATTTCTGCCTCCGATCCTGCTATATCAGGTGCTGCAGGGAGAGAACAAGGTCGGCGTGCTCAATGCGGCGCTCTCGTTTCTCGCCATTGCAGCCAGCTACTTGTTCTCCAAGTACGCGACGGCCGGCGGGACGAAGATGTACTTATTCGTGACGGTGACGCTTTACACGGCGGCTTCGTTGCTGCTCGTGTCAGGCATTTCGGCTTGGACGGTCATCACATTCCTAGTTATTCACTCGATCTGCGGTCCGATTAAAGCGGGTACGTACGACGGGTATTACTATAGGCTGATCGGGACGCTTCCGCTGAAGGGTGAGCTGCGGGTGGAATCCATGGTGATCCGCGAGGTATGCTGGAATGCAGGCCGCGCGTCCTTCCTTCTGCCGCTGCTATTGTTCGTCCCCGACTTGGAAACCGGTCCGCTGGCATGGATTGTTCTCGGCGCGATGGTATCGCAATATATGCTGGCCATGCTTCTGGACAAACGTTTTTCTTCTGCGTCTGCTATTGCATCTCCGACCGCGGGAGACGAGGCGGGGCCCAAGCAGGCGACGGGCGTTAGACGCGGGGCAAACGGTTAAGCCGAAGATATTTCGAAGGACAAGAACCTTAACTATGCAAAAGTCGCATATGATGCGGCCTTTTCCTTTTCAAGCATCACCTATCCGATCATTTTCGAACAAGCACGACCTGCGGCAATTACAACCGCAGGTCTTTCTTCATTCGCGGTGAAATCGCCATCTAGAGCCGGACAACAAAAAATGATAACTTCTTCCCCGAATGTTGTCTAGAACGGAATCGCCGTATTTTCTATGATGGAAATGAGAACGGAGAGCGACGAGCACTCCGGAAAGGGGAGGAGGACCTATGAAAATCGGATTAAGCTCCTACTGTCTCGTCCGGGCGATGCGATCCGGGGAGATGACGATCGAAGACGTCATTCAGTGGACGGCGGACCAAGGCGGAGCCCATATCGAAATCGTACCGGTCGGCTTTGCGGCGGACGGCGACTTCGACTGGGTCGATACGGTACGCGCGAAAGCCGAGCAAGCCGGAATCGCGATTTCGAGCTATACGATCGGCGCCGATTTCATCACGGACAGTAGGGAGCTGTACGAGGCGGAGATCGAAAGGGTATGCCGGCAGGTGGACCGCGCCTATCGTCTCGGCGCGAAGCGGCTGCGGGACTATGGGAAGAAGCATGAGCGCACTTCATGCAGCGGCGTCAGGAAAGCGGAACGAACCGTTTCCGGTATTCCATCGGCGTGAAGCCGCTCTGCTCCTTGAATACTTTGTCGAAATAGTTAATGTTGCAGAAGCCGCTCCGTTCGGCAATTTCGGTCACCGGTATTTCCCGATCGACAAGCAACCGCTTCGCCTGATCGATGCGAATGCGGGTCAAATATTGGACGGGCGGGATGCCGAACGTTTTCTTGAACATGCTGGAGAAATGATACGGACTCATATTGACCGTTTTGCATACGGAATCCATGTAAAGTTTGCCGGCGTAATAGCTCTCCATATAATCGAGCGCAGGCTTCAGTCTGCGGTAATAGGCGGCGTGCTTGCCGGGATCGCCGCTTCGCGGATCGTGTTGATGCAGACGAAGCAGAGGGGTCATCATCCGGTACAGACACGACAAGATGGCGAATTCGTAGGCGGGCTCCTGTCCGGTAAATTCTTCATACGCCTTGTCCATCGCCCCGGATAGTTCCTCCCATTGCGGATCGTCCGGCGTATACCGGTTGCGGATCACGTTGGCGCCGCCGAGCAGCGAGAACGTTTGGCGCATCTCGAGGTTGTCCGCCGCGAGGAACAAGATCGATTTGTCGAACACCATGCCCAGCAAGACGCCGTCGCCGTACTCCCGCTCGTTCTGCCATGTCGTGGCGGAATGGATCTGATTGCTGTTGATGAAGTAAATGTCGCCCTTGCGCGTTTCGAACGTTTGGTTGTCGATGTGCAGCGTAACCGGCTCCCGCAAGATACGGATAAACTCGAGGTGCTCGTGCCAGTGGGCGCGCACCAGATGGGGCGTATGCCGCTGTATCCCGATTTTGAACGGAAAGCGCTTCCCTTCGAACGTTTCTTTTTTCTTCATGATTTCCATGACATACCGCCTCCCCGCCGACGTTGACAGCCCCATTGTAGCATAAAGAATGGGGAGCTACGCGGAAATCGAAAAAAACGGTAACTTTTTCACCGAAAATTAGGGAACCGTGCAAGCCGGATGCAAGTACCGCCGATGTGTCAGTACAAGTGGGCCACAAAATGAAAGCGATTACAATTGAGGGGGATTCACAATGTCTGCTCAACGATTGCGCTTATTGGCCGTTACATGCTTTGCCGTCGCGGTGACGGGATGCTCCGGAGGAGTCGGCAGTTCCACGCCAACATCGCCGCCCGCCGATAGGCAGTCCGGAAAAGTCGAGGTGTCCACGGAGCCGGTCACCTTGAACTTTTATACGGAAGGGAATTCCGCCGTGCTCGCCGATCAGATCGGAGCGCTCGTGGCGAAGAAGTTTCCGCATATTAAGCTGAACACGACGGTGGGAGGGGGTACTATCAAAATCGAGAACGTCGTCGGCGCCGGCCAGGTGCCCGATCTGATCTCGTATTCGCTCGGCGGCGTGACGAAGCTGAAGGAATTGCAGCTCGTCACCGACATGACGCCGCTGATCAAAAAGCACGGCTTCGACTTGACGCGTCTCGCCGCAGGGGTGGAGGAAAACGTCCGCTCCTTCTCGGACAATGACGGACGCTTTATTCTGATGCCGTTCGAGCTGAACAACAACGCGCTGTTTTACAACAAAACGATTTTCGACAAGTTCGGGACCGCATACCCGAAAGACGGCATGACATGGGAAAGCTTGCTCGATACGGCGCGGCAAGTGACGCGGATGGACGGAGGCGTGCAGTACAAAGGCTTCCGGTTCGAGGAGACGAACCTCGTGTTCAAAAACCAGCTCGGCCTCTCCTTCGTCGATCGGGGCACGCTGAAAGCTTCGGTCAACAATGACGGCTGGAAGCGCTGGCTCGACACGATGACGGCATTCCATGCGATTGCGGGCAATACGTTGAATACGAGAGTGTCCGAGAAGGACGAATTCATCAAGGAGCAAACATTGGCGATGCGGACCGGACCGAACTATATGAGCGAACTGCCGGCCGTCGCCGGCAAAGGAGGCTTCGACTGGGACGTCGTGTCGTTGCCGGACTTCAAAGGCTTCGAGGGCAAGGGCTCCCAGTTTAACGCGCCGTATTACGCCATCCCCCCGACTAGCAAATACAAGGATCAGGCGTTCCAGGTGATCGAGTATATGATGTCCGAAGAGGTGCAGACGATCATGTCGAGGCAAGGCCGGCTGCCGATCGTCAAGAGCGACAAAGCGAAGAGCGAGTTCGGCGCCGGAATCGACGGCTTGCAGGGGAAAAACTTGCAGGCGTTCTTCAAAGATACGGTCGCCAAGCCGGCTCCTGCGACGATTTACGATACGATCGCCAAAACGACCATGGTCCGCAAAGGGATACGAGGCATCGCCGTAGACGGCAAAGACGCGAACACCGCGCTTCGGGAGACGGAGGATGAAATCAACAAGCAGATCGAGGCCGAGAAAGCGAAATGATGCGGCAATTCGCCAGAGCGCAATAACGGCAGGTCGCTCGGAGGCGGTCGCCGAACTATAAGGAGGGACCTAACCATGACCAATCACGACTCCGATTCGAAATGGAGCAGAAGAACGTTGTTGACGAAGGCGGGGGCGGCGGGTGCCATCGTGGCGTCGGCGGGCCTGTTAGGCCATGCGAGTCTGGAGCAAGTCGCTGCGGGCGCCTCGGTAACAAGCTCGGTGTACGGAGGCGATGGCGGGGCCGGCTGCTGCTGCAAGCGGGTAACATTGGCCGAATTACGGACAGAACCGGCGCCGACAGCCGAGGTATTATACTTGGTAACCGATCCGGGACAAGAAGGTTGGTTTGTGTTCGATTCGTCCGACACGGTATCGGCGGACAATACGGGGACCGTAGTCGTGTCGACGGACGGGAGCCGCTACAAGCGATTGTATGACGACATGATATCGCTGAAATGGTTCGGAGCGAAGGGCGACGGCGTCACGGAAGATACGGCTGCGTTCCAGGCGGCTTTCGATGCGGCGGCGGGTCGCAAGCTATTCGTCCCGAAGCAAAGAGGCGGCTATTATTTGAGCCATCAGCTGTTCATTCGGAGCCGTACGACCGTCGAATTCGAAGCCGGCACGATCGTGCAAGCCGTCGATACATTGAGCGTGACGGCTCCGTACGAGAAGCTGTTCCGCCTGCTCGACGTCAGCGACGTGCGGATCATCGGCAACGGCGCCGTACTGCGGATGAACAAAGCCGCCTATACCACCGGCGAGCATGCCCACATTTTCGATATTAGCGGATCGTCCAACATCACGATCGAGCATGTAAACGCCAACGATTCCGGCGGAGACGGCTTCTATATCGGTGCCTATCAGTCCGTGAACACGGTGTGCCGCAATATCGTGTTTGTAAACTGCCAGGCTGACAACAACAGGCGCCAAGGGATGTCGATCATTTCCGCGGACGGCTTGCTTGCGGACAACTGCCGCTTTACGAACACGATCGGCACGGCCCCGCAAGCCGGAGTCGATATCGAGCCGAATCATCCGGGCGACCGACTGCGCAATATCCGTTTCGTCAATTGCGTCGCCGAAGGGAACAAGTCTCGCGGCTTCATGACGATGATCAAGAAGCTAAGTCCCGCGAGCGAGCAGGTCGACATCGTGTTCCAGAACTGCGTTAGCCGCAACAACGCCTTCGGGTTCGCGACCGTGTACGGCAAGGACGGCTCGGCCGCCGCCAAAGGCGAAGTGAAATATATCGACTGCAGGGCCGAGTACGAGAAATGGTCGGGATTTTTCGAATTGTCCAGCTCGGCCGACAGCGTCCGCACGACTTATGTCCGTTGTACGGCGTATAATTGCAATGTCAACAACGGAACGGGAGCGGCCTATTCGTACGCGGCGTCGTTCTTTATCAGCTCGGTAACGTCGGAAGCGAGAGCGAGCGTGGGCAATTCGCACTTTTACGACTGCCGCTCCATCGACGACCGCAGTCCGTCGCTTATTCGCCGGGGCTTCGCCACGTACGGCTACGAAGGCTTTGAGGTCAAGGATTTGGTGTTCCGGGAATGCGAATCGATCGGGCATACGGTAAGTCCGTTCCAATTCGATGAGAATACCCGCAATATTCGCGTGGAACAGTCGTCGCCCTATGTGTATCCGGTATCCGCATCCGGAACGGTCAGTCTGAACTGGCTCGGAGGCGTCATTACGAATGCCGGTGCAACGGAAACGATCGAACTTGCGCTTCCGCCGGCCCGGGAAGGATTCGGTTATACGTTCCGCGTAGAAGCGGCCCATGCGATCCGGCTTGTACCGCAGAGCGGCGACGTTATTATGTCCGCATTCGGCACCGGTTGGGATGTATCGTCTGCCGATATCGGCGACTCGCTGACACTGCATGGGCGGGACGACGGCGGCTGGCTTATTTCGAACTGCAGGGGCAGCTGGCTTCCGCTCTCCGCGCCTCACGTCAAGCTGCCGTACCGTACGGTGACGGCCGATACGACCCTGGACGGCAGAGACAGCCAGCTTATTGCCGACGCATCGGTGCAGCCGATCGTCGTTACGCTGCCTCAGGCTTCCGACGCAGCCGGCATGAAGTTTGTCGTGAAAAAGCTCGGTCCCAGCGCGAATGCGGTCCACATCCAAACAACCGGCTCCGAGCCGATCGACGGGGGCGGCGCTTCTATTACGTTGAGAACGGCGGGGGAATTCCGCAGGTTGTTCAGCATTGGGACGGGTTGGATTACCGTCTAAACTTTGACCGAATTGGATGGAAACAAAGAGCCGCAAAACGCGGCAACATATTTGCTAAGAAAAACGCGCGCATGGTATCATTTAGGAAATCATTGGAGGAGGCGGTTATATGGTTAGCAAAGTCGCAGCAATAGAGGGACATCAATCGAGGGGAGTTCGCATCGTGGCCCGATAAACTGCGGGAATCCCCTTAACTGCGAGAGGGGTACTTTTTTTGAACGATCGTGCCGAAGTAAATTCACGGAACGAAGAAGAAGTCGTATTGTCTGTAGACAAGTCCGTTTCTCGAAAGGAAAACATAGTGCTTAGGCCTTCCGGTCCATGGACAACATACGTGTTTTCATTACTACGACATTTAAAGAATGCGGGCTTCACGTCAGTCCCGTCCATTATCGGTTCCGGGCTAGATACGGAGGGCCGAGAGATGCTGAGCTTTATAGAAGGGGAGTTCGTACACCCCGGTCCATGGAGCGATGACGCAATCGTGGAAGTGGGTAAGATGCTGCGGAGACTTCATGACGCGACCGCGATGTTCGAGCCTGCCGCCGATGCCGTATGGAAGCCATGGTTCTTGAGAGATCTTGGCGGACCTCATTATGTATTCAGTCACGGTGATATTGCACCTTGGAATATGGTAACAAGAGAAGGATTTCCTTTCGCCTTAATAGATTGGGAGTTTGCCGGTCCTATTGATCCGATGGTAGAACTTGCGCGAGTGTGCTGGCTGTTTCCCCAGCTTCATGACGACGACGTAGCCGAGAGGGTTGGGCTCCCTTCACTTGATGTGCGAGCGCGACAACTTCGCCTTCTGGTTGATGCTTATGGCGTTGATCCGATCCAACGACGTTCATTGTTCGACCTTATCCTGGAAGTAGTTATACGTGAAACTGCTGAAGAAGCTATCGAAAAGCAGGTTACTCCGAACTGTCATGGTCCACTATGGGGATTGGCTTGGAGAGCACGAGCCGCATCATGGATTGTGCGTCACCGAATCGTTTTACAAAAAGCGCTTCTATAGAACCATTGGGTCCAATTTTGCCTTGCCGTGAAACATTATGCCGTATGACAACTCCGTCATCGGCTTTTTTTCATTTCAAGTTCTTTGACAAAACAAACATTTGTTCCCATTTCTGTGGTATCATAGACGCGGGAGATGAACGGCCATGTTACGAACGTATAAGTATCGTTTGTATCCCACAGCAGAGCAACAAGAAAAGATTCAATCGATCAAACTGCAATAAAAAAAGATGCCATAAAAGGAGTGGATGTAAATGACAAAAGAAGGCTTTCAGGGACATGTCGCCTACTTACATTTGCCGGTAACCCGGATGGACGAATCGCTGGCTTGGTACGAGCGGCATCTTGGAGCGAAAATATCGGGAAAACCGCATGACGATCTCGGTTTTATCGACTTTCCGGAAGGGCCGAACGTGCTGCTGCCCGGTACGAACCAGCCTGCACGATCGGCGTTCTATCTAGGGGATGAGCGCAAACAGGCGGCTGGATTTCGAACGACGCGGATTGAAGAGCTTCATCGTCATATGAAGGAGGGTGGTGTACCGCTTGAGCCGATCGTTAGCTATGGGCATGGTCTTTTCTTTTACTTTGACGATCCGGATGGCAATTTTTTTATGGTGCATCAACTACCTGACGCGGTAAGTAGGGAAGATGATCCGCTGGTCGAAGGGATCCGCTACATCGAAATGCCGGTTTATGATTTGGAACAGACAACAGATTGGTACGTAAACATCTTGGGCTTCAACAAGACGTTGCCGGGCAATCCGGATCTTGTTTTTCTTGACAGAGAGCCGGGTCCAAACTTTCTGATGTGGCGATCGCAAATCAGAACGAACTTGAACGTGTATCGAGGCGATGAAGTCACTCCTTTTATCGGATTTCGAGTCAAAGAAATGGACGAGCTACATAGGTACCTGAGAACATCGGGCGTCGCTGTTGGCGAGATCGAAGACGCCGGGACGTTAGGTCGGTTTTGCCGGTTTACCGATCCGAACGGAAATTTGTTTATGGTGCACGAGCCTTCTCAAGCCAAATTGTAAGATGGAACTTTATACGGAATGATTCACTAACGGGCTCGACAGCGCGGTGATGGATCCGATCCATCTCTTTTTTTCGTTGTCGTGGTATTTCTCGACAAATGCAGGGGGATGCATCTTCATGTTTTACTTGCATCTACCTTGCTTTTTTGTTATCTTTGATATTAATAAATTGTTATTATCAATATGATACTAAGATAAAATTGAATGAAAGCTGAGGGGATCCAAGTGAATACAACATGGAGAGGATGGAACTTGTTTGAAATAGCCTGGCTGGCTTTGTTTACATCGATTGCCGTCGGGTTTACGGTTATTTCTAAAGATTCCTTGCTGGGGTTTACGGTCTTTATCACCGGGGTTCTATGTGTGGTGCTCGCGGCGAAAGGCAGCCTGATGAGTTATGTTTTCGGGATGTATAATACGGTCGGTTACGCATACTTGGCTTATGTCAACGGTTTATTTGGAGAGGTCATGCTGAATCTGCTATTCTTTGTACCTATGAATGTCGTTGGCTTCTACATGTGGAAAAATAACCGCCAAGACGGCAAATTATCCATGCGCCGGATGGAGCCTAAGGGTCTGCTTCAAGTAGGAGCAGTCTGTATAGCAGGCTGCCTGCTGTTGGGAAGCGGGCTATCTTACATCCCGGGGCAGAACTCGCCATATATCGATGCTATTACGACCGTATTATCCATCGTGGCCACCGTTTTAATGGTCAGAAGATTCAAGGAACAGTGGCTCGTCTATATTGTTCTGAATATGTTCACGGTACTGCTATGGGTGATCCGGATGCTGGAAGGCAGTGGAGAAGGGTTGCTGATGATCGTCATGTGGAGCGCGTATCTGGTTAACGCGGTGTACGGCTACTACAATTGGAGCAAAGGGACCAGGGAGGTGTCGGCATGAAGACACTTGGATTAACGCTCGGGAAGTTTGCCCCGCTGCATAAAGGGCATCAATTCATGATTGAAACTGCGCTGCAAGAGGTCGATGAATTGATTGTGGTAATCTACGAGACGACGGTGACTCCGATTCCGCTTCATATTCGGGCGAACTGGATTCGCAAGCTGTATCCGGCGGTCCGGGTGATCGAGGCCTGGGACGGCCCGGACGGGTATTCGAACGACCGGGAGCACGAGATTCGGGAAGAACAATATATACTGGCTCTTCTGAAGGGCGAGCAAGTGACGCATTTTTACTCCAGCGAGTTTTACGGGGAGCATATGAGTGTCGCATTAGGCGCGGTGGACCGGCGGGTGGATGAAGCCCGTCAGCGGGTACCGATTTCGGCTACAATGGTCCGTTCCGATCCTTTCAAGCACCGCGAATTTATAAGTGATGTCGTGTATAGGGATTTAATCACGAAAGTGGTGTTTGTGGGAGCGATGTCTACCGGCAAATCCACAATCACCGAAGCGCTGGCGCGGCGGTATCGCACAACCTTTGCGAGCGAATACGGGCGCGATTATTGGACCGAGCATCAGGTTGATCGTAGAATCGGCCTGGAAGCGTTCGATGAAATCGCAGTGGGCCATATCGAGCGGGAAGAGCAGGCTTTACTGAAAGCGAACCGGTATCTGTTTGTCGATACCAATGCGATTACCACATATATGTTTGCCCTGGATTACCAAGGCCGGGCACCGGAACGCTTAACCCGGATCGCCCTGGAAAACGCGCAGCGTTACGATCTGTTTTTCCTGTGCGACGATGATATTCCTTACGAGGATACATGGGATCGCAGCGGGGACCAGAAGCGGCATATTTTCCACAAGCAAATCATTGCGGATTTGAAGGAGCGTCGAATTACCTTTATCACTCTTCGGGGAAGCCTAGAGGAGCGCATGCGCAAAGTAGACGAGGTTTTGGCTAAGTTCGAGCCCTACCGGAACTATTTCGGGGAACTGAACGGTTAGCATATTCAAAATCTATAGAACAAAGGAGGCATGGACGTTGGATTTGTTGGATCGCGATGGACTTACGGAACGCGAATTTTTAGAGACTTACCGGGCCGGGGATTACGAGCGGCCTTCGGTGGCTGCCGATATGGTCATTTTCACCGTCACGAACACGGAGGCCGACAGCTACCGCAAGCTTCCGGAAAAAGAACTGCGAATTCTGCTCATAAGAAGGGGAGGGCACCCGTTCCTCGGCAAATGGGCGCTTCCCGGCGGTTTCGTCCGGCCGAGCGAGACGACCGAGCAGGCCGCTGCGAGGGAGCTGCGCGAGGAAACCGGCGTGGATGACATTTATTTGGAGCAGCTGTACACGTTTAGCGATATCGGGCGGGATCCCCGCACCTGGGTGATGAGCTGCAGCTATATGGCCTTGATCAACAGCGATCAGGTACAGCTGAAAGCAGGGGATGACGCAACCTATGCCGCCTGGTTCAAGGTAACCTATCGGCTTCTGCGGGAGCGGAAAGAGCATTATGAGGAAGGATATGTGAAAACGCTGGAATACGAGCTCAAGCTAAGTAACGAAGAAGAAGTGCTTACGGCAGTTGTGGATCGGACGGTGACGTCCAAGCCGACTTCGACTTCAACCGTATACTCCATCGTATCTAATGAAGGATTGGCTTTCGATCATGCCAAGATTATAGCCTGCGCTATTGAGCGACTGCGGGGAAAAGTGAATTATACCGATATTGCGCTACACTTGATGCCGCAGCTGTTTACCTTGACGGAGCTGCAGCAGGTTTACGAGGTGATATTGGACAAAGAGCTGCTGAAAGCCGCTTTCCGGCGCAAAGTGGTTGATCTTGTGGAGGAGACCGATTATTACACGGAAAATGCGGGACACCGTCCTTCCCGCTTGTACAGGAGAAATATGGAGGAATATCGATGATGATGGAAGAAGGGAAAGGAAATGAAGCGAAAAGAAATTGCCGAGGAAACTTTGCGGATACAGCGGCAAGGCTTCTATGAATATGAGGGGCGCCGGGTAGAATTCGCCGCTGCGCAAAAACATTCGGAGGAGAACAGCGAGCTGATTACGCCGGAACAAGGAGAGGAGCTGGTACGCGGAATTGCCGGACTGACTGGGCAACTGCAAACAGCCGCTTGTTCCGTTGCCAACGAGGCCACAGTGAAGGCGGTTATCGATTTTGCGGAGGCAGGGAAAAAGCGCGTCGGCGTACTGAACTTTGCCAGCGCCAAAAATCCCGGAGGAGGCTTCTTAAACGGGGCGATGGCTCAGGAAGAAAGCTTGGCGGCTTCCAGTGGATTATATGAAACGCAGCTGCGCAACGAAATCTATTATAAAGCGAATCGGGCTTGTAAATCGATGATGTATACCGATCACGCCATCTATTCGCCGGACGTGGTGTTTTTCCGCGACCAGCGGTTCGACCTAATATCGCGGCCGGTGACCGCTTCGGTATTGACGCTGCCTGCCGTCAACTATGGGCAGGTGCTGCTTAAGGGAGAGGACTCCCGGGAGGCGGAACGCGTGATGAAAGACCGGATGCGACTGGTTCTGGCGGTATTCGCCCATAAAGGCGATAAGAACCTTATCTTGGGTGCCTACGGCTGTGGAGTATTCCGGAACGATCCGTTGAAGGTGGCCGGGTGGTGGCGGGAGCTTTTGCAGGATGAAGGCTTGGGACTTCTGTTTGCGGAAATCCACTTTGCGGTATTGGACACTTCCAAAGAAGGTAAGTGCATTCGTGCTTTTGAAAAGGAGTTCAATGGCTGAATGAATGTGAGTGACTGGAACATATAACATTGTTGGAGCGAGAAATTTTCCTTGTGACAAATAAACCCGAATCCGGAGAATGGATTCGGGTCGATCGGAGGATTTAAGTTACCGCAATTTCAACGATAATGGGCACTGCGGGGTCAAGTGCGTCGCCGCCTGGTATGGTGATCGCTGTCGTAGTGATTGTCGAGGTATCGCCGGTTTGAATCATGCTGTTAATATAAAGGTTGTAGTACGTAGGAACCGGAAATGCCGCGGCGGCTGTACCAGCGTCTGTAGTAAAGGCTGTTGCGGCAATGGAAAAAGTCGCGCCCGTACCGGTTCCGGCTCCTGCTGTAGAGGCAAATCGTCTCGAGGCTATAAAAGGTTTGATAATGGCCACCTTACTCACCTCCTTTCTCCATTAATAGTTACTGCAACCACGGAAATAGGGAGGGGCTAAAGAATTAGTGATAGGATCGCGTATTATGAGACATGTGCCAGAAAATGAATGATTTCTAAAGTTATCGGTGTGCCGGCATAAATTGTGCCTCCATCGGGCTTCAATGTCAAAGTATTCGAGCTAACACTGTATGAGTTGCCTCCTTGCAATATCCCGTTGATAAAAAGATTATGATAGCTATTTGGGCCAATACCTGGAAAATCAGCGGTGCTTTTTTCGTCATCGTCCGTAAACTGATCCACTGGAATTGATACGGGGACGGAAAAAAATAAATCTATAGTCGGAACAAAATAATATCTGCCTACCTTCGGAATAATGATTATTTTCGGAAGTGGTCCTGGCGGCCCTTGTACCCCGGGTAACCCTCTTTTACCATTGGGACCAGTTGGCCCTTGTTCACCGGGCAACCCTCGTTCGCCTCTGGGACCCGACGGTCCTTGTTCACCGGGCAACCCTCGTTCGCCCGAAAATCCCCTCTCTCCTTGGGGGCCAGGAACAGCTACTGTTACTCTTTTCCTGCGTATACATATGAATTTCCGGATAACCTTACATTTTTTATGCTTTTTGCTTGTTTTCTTTAGTGGGACCCCCTTTCTTTTTTTTGGACAGCACGGAAATCGGTGTCGCTTTTTTCTGCGGGTTTTACATAGCCTCAAGTAAACCATCCCCCCAGACTTGGCAGTTGTATAAATAAAGACGTTACCCATGTTTTTATATACGATATGTTATCCGAGAATTTAAAGTATGGACGGGTAACCCATCGCTTGCAGACTAGAATCTATTTCCCGATAAAAAGGGCACGTGCATCCAACGCAAAGACAGCCGGTCAGAAACGATCGGCTGTCTTTGTTCAACAAATGGGGAGTATTCTTGACAATAAAAAAGGGTAACCTATTATCCTCGAATGGTTAGAAGCATGTTTGTAAGAAATCGTATGCTTGATCGAGAACTTCCAACGGTGGACGATGTCCGCTTGCATGATTGATGAAGAGATACCGCGACGAATCGGAATAGCCGGCCCGCATTAAGTAGTCCAATGCATCTTCGTTGTCGTAAAGTCCCGCGATTAGTATAAATGGCTTGAGTCCGCTAATGCGGAGGAGCTCTGCATGGTCCATTTGGGCGGCTTTAAGCTGATTGATCTTTTCTCCCCAATACCAGGGCTCCGCCCAATTCGTCCTATCCCAATCAATCCCGAAGTCACTGCTTAAGATAGCTTTGATACGAGGATCCAAACACCCTGTATATAGAGCCATTTTACCTCCAAGCGAATGCCCGACTATACCAATACGTTCGTTGTCGACTCTAGGGTCTGAGCACAGGAGGTCCACCAGAAGTTGTGTATCAGCGATCAGCTTGCCAATGCCTGTCCACTCCGGGTGGTCGTGAAGCAAAGTGTCGGCGGTTAGCCGCCATCGTGAGAAATCTTGTCGTTCAAGTTCGAGGTTCCGGTAGGTCAGGTGATAAGCCTCCGCTGTAACCGTAACATATCCGCGGCGCACCAGGTGTAGAGCCATCGCATTGTTAGGTTCGTTCGTCGGCTCAAGTGTGTCGAGGTCGTATCCCGCCGCCCGGTCGGGGTAGTAAAACGGAACGACTACCGCCGGCAATTTTTCGTTGATGGTTTTGGGAAGCATCAATAGCGTCCTTTGCACGGTACCCGGACCGTTTGCTTGCTCATAAAGCTCTCCATCAAATTCGGCCGTCTCGAATTTGCGAATAAGCTGCAGATTATGCTTGAAATCATAATTAACCGGCTTGCCGATCAAATCCAGCCATCTTTGAGTAAAGTCCTTATATTCGTTCATTCTGTTCTCCTTATACATGTATATAAATGAAAAAGTAAAATTCACCTACACTAGCGTGCCTGACTCTTGATATCGATTTAATCCCCCCTTTCCAATCTAGATTCTCCAAAAAGAAACGTATTCCCTCCTTTGTGTAGAAATAGTTTGACGCAAAAAAGTGTAAAATATTGGAAACCCGCATGATTTGTCAGCGAACGGGGAACCTTATGAGTGAATGGAGGCGATCCTGTTGAACAAAGGCCAACAAGTTGCAAAAATACAAGAATATGCGGAAGCCAAAATCGCTATCCAAGCCGTTGAGGATAAGCAAGCTTACGCATCAAGCCGGGTAATGGAAGATGAGGGCGTTGCGGAAAAAACGACAAATCAAGGCCAGCCCAAAAAAGGATACGACAAGCTCTAAACGTTCGAGGTTCAGGATCAGGTCACATACGCTCTGACAAGCTGCCTTAGTTCGGCATACCGAACTAAGGCTTTGTCGTTTCCGTTAAATTCTAAACATTCAAGTCAATTGTTACTAGCAGTCAGAAGACAACAACACATATATGGATACGAGTCCGCGTAAAACGCGGCTTTTTTTTATCGATACACGTTCTTGCCCAGATGTAAGGCCAGATAGCCTTGCGCAAAGTCCATATCGCCAATGGTCAGGCGGTGAACTGCTGCGATAGGCTAATGATATGCAAACGCTTACGATCATTCAATCATAAGGAGAGATTGCGATGGAGAACAAAATAATGAGCCGTCGAGCGATGCTCGGCACGGCAGGAGTAGCGGGGGTGATGTTGGTAACGGGCAGTCTGATTGCGAAGAGCGATGTGCATGCTGCCAAAGAAGAACAAATGATTGTAGTTGATGATATAACTGCACTGAAGGCGCTGGCCCATCCGGAGAAAGTGCAGTTCGTGATGACACGCGGCTATTACGCATCCGGTGACCGCGGAGGTGCGTTATACGGCATCGTGGCCAGTACGAGCTATACAGGTACACCGGATGGTTTTGTGGATCATGCGTTAAGTGCCGCAGGAAAAGTCGCCGTGATGGATATCTCGAACGGCATCGACATGAAGCAAGTCGGCGTCCAGTCCGGCGTCGATTGCACCACGCGCGTTCGTGCGGCGTATGCAAAAAACGCGAAGACATACACGTACACGGGAGATATGGCGCCGATCATCGATTGCGACGATCCGAACTATCCATCGTCCAAATTTGCCGGCGGCATCTTCCCACCAAGCTTTAGCAGCCATTGGTTTGATGGGCAGTTCCGCTTTCAGGCAAAAGGGAGCGCGAACGGGGAGTATGTTCTTTTTAATTTTCAAGGCCGCGAGTATGTGACGATGTATCGCCCGTGGATTGTTGGCGATGTTGGTACAACGCATACGGGCACGGGCGGTGAATGGGGCTTCGGGTTTTACCTCGTTTCCGGTGCGAAGCATATTACGATTCAAGACGGATTGGCAGAGAAGTTCTGGGGCGATGGCTACTACATCGGGATTTATCCCGCGAATCCGAATTTGCCGATCCCGGAGCATATTACGCTGGAAAACTGTATTGCCGATTCCAACCGAAGACAAGGCTTATCCATTACGGCGGTCAAGCATGGTCGTATCGTTGGCGGCGAGTATCGCAATACTGGAAAAATTGCTTCTGCAAACCCTGCCTATGGCATCGATATTGAGCCGAACAATCAAACGAAGGCATATATCGATGTGTCGTTGATCGATGTCGCGACACGAGGCAATGCACGCGGCGGCTTGCAGTTCGTACCCGGCTTTTTGTCGTCGCCGCTGCCGGAGCTGCCGTTCTACAACGTCTATGTGAGCAACTATCGTTCAGTCGAAGATGGCAATGTCGGCGCGATGCGGTTTGCTTATCCGGACTTATCCGGCAGCATTAATATCAATCGCAAGTTGTACGGTTGTATTGTCATTCACAAAGCAACGATTGAGCGTCCCGCCGCTAAGGGCGTCGATTGGAGCAGATGGGTCCATACTGCGCCGGAGGTGATTGCATCGGACGTTACGGTATTGGATGCGAACATGAATGGCGTTGGCGGTTCGTCTTATCATGCACGCTGTGCCTTTTCCATGATGATCGCTGCAGACGATGTGACGAAAGGCATGACGACGGTTGGCAAAGTGACCTTGATACGCCCGAAAGCAATCGATACACGGTCGACACCGAAAATGATGGCGCCGTTCTGGATGCAGACAGCGCCGGGTTCGTCCATCCGGCGGTTGACGATTGTGGATGCATACGGGGAGAACGATTTGGATGGCAACAAAGGATTTGTTCGTGTCAATGAAGCGGGAGGTGTAACCATTCGCTATGAGGGAGACCGTCCGGTGAAGCTGCTTGATCAGCCGCTTGTATGTGCGGCGGGGACGTGGGCAGGGTACGAGCTGCGCTTGCCTGCGGCAGCAACGGGTGTGCTTGATGTGGAATTGCCTGCTTCGGCGGTATCGCTTGGTTTGACGTATACGATTGTCAATGCGTCCCAAGCGGGTGGTCAAGTGCGGATCAAAGCGACCGGATCGGACCAGTTAAAGCGAAACGGGGCGGCAGGCAGTACGCAACAGATCGCGGATGCGCAGGAGATCTATACGGTAAAGGCCAATATCGTAGGCATATGGACGCTGATGGATCAAATCCAATAGGAGACGGGGTGCAAAAGTTGGAAAGACAAAAGATGAGTCGACGTGCATTGCTTGGAACGTTGGGGCTTGCAGGTGGCACGGTGTTGGCAGGGAGCATGCTGCCGCTTGTTCGCGCCGAAGCGGCAAGCTCGTCATGTATGCAAGTGGACACGATTGCACAGATGCTGCTGCTAAGCAGCGTGGATGATGGACAATGGGTCATGACGCGCGGCTACTACGCCTCGGGCGACGGGGGAGGCGCATGCTATCGCATAATAGCGAGTACGAGCTACACGGGGACACCGGATGGATTTGTGGATCATGCGTTGAGCACAGCAGGAAAAGTCGCCGTGATGGATCTATCGAACGGCATCGATATGAAGCAAGTCGGCGTCCAGTCCGGCGTCGATTGTACCGCGCGTGTTCGTGCGGCGTATGCAAAGAATGCGAAGACATACACGTACACGGGAGATATGGCTCCGATCATTGATTGCGACGATCCGAACTATCCGTCGTCCAAATTTGCCGGCGGCATATTCCCGCCAAGCTTCAGCATCCATTGGTTTGACGGACAGTTCCGCTTTCAGGCAAAGGGGAGCGCGAACGGGGAGTATGTGCTGTTTAATTTTCAAGGCCGCGAACATGTGACGATGTATAACCCGCGGGTTATTGGGGATGTGGGTACGACGCATTCGGGCACGGGCGGCGAATGGGGCTTCGGGTTTTACATCGTTTCCGGGGCGAAGCATATTACGATTCAAGACGGAGTGGCAGAGAAGTTTTGGGGGGATGGCTATTACATCGGGGTTTATCCCACGAACCAGACTTTACCGATTCCGGAGCATATAACGCTGGAAAACTGTATTGCCGATTCCAACCGAAGACAAGGCTTGTCGATTACCGCGGCGCGCTGTTGCCGTGTGATTGGCGGGGAGTATCGCAATACGGGGAATATCGCCTGGATGGGTCCGGCGTTCGGTATCGATATTGAACCCAATGCGCAGGCAAAAGCTTATATCGATGTGTCCCTGATCGATGTTACGACGCGTAACAACAAGATGGGTGGCCTTGAGATCGTACCCGGTTTCTTATCCCGTTCCGTTGTGGAGGACCCGTTTTTCAATGTGTACGTTTCGAACTATCGATCCATGGACGATGGTCCGACAGGCGCGATCAAATTTAACAACCCGGCTCCAAGCAGCGCGGCCGAGCTGCAAAAAACAATTCGCGGGCAAATCGTGATCGAGACGGCAACGATTGTGCGGCCCAAACGCAAAGGTGTTGAATGGGGCCGTTGGGGAAAACATGCCCCGGTTGTCACTGCTTCCGATGTGATGGTGCAGGACCCGAATGAGGAAGGGGTAACCGGAAGCAGCTACACGCTGCAATGCGCGTTCGTTCTCACCTTGACCGCGGATGATGTCGCCAAAGGAATAACGCACACCGGGCGCATTACGCTTATTCGTCCCCGAGCCGTCGATACGCGCACGACACCGAAGATGAAGGCGCCGTTCTGGATGCAGACGGCTCCGGGTTCATCCATTCAGCGTTTGACGATTGTGGACGGATTCGGAGAGAACGACCTGGACGGGAACAAAGGATTTGTGCGGGTCAATGAGGCGGGCGGCGTGACCGTTCGCTATACCGGCGATCGCCCGTTGAAGCTGCTGGATCAGCCGCTTGTCTGTACGACAGGCATGTGGGCCGGATACGAGCTGCGCCTGCCTGAGACCGCGACGGGCGTGCTCGATGTGGAATTGCCCGCTTCGGCGGTATCGCTTGGTTTGACGTATACGATTGTCAACGCCTCGCAGGCAGGCGGTCAAGTACGGATCAAGGTAAGCGGTGCGGACCAATTGAAGCGAAACGGCGCAGCGGCGGCAACGCAATGGATCGTCGAGCCGCAGGAACGGTACGCAGCAAACGCAAACATTGCCGGCTTATGGTCGCTATCGGATACGATCTGAATCCGGGGCGATGCACGATGTATGAACATCGTCACGTTGAATCATCAGCAGAGCTGTCTCCGTCGATCATCGCACATGACGAGGAGGCAGCTCTGTTTGCCGCTTCCGCGCCTGGCCCGGGGACCAAATTGTGGTACAATAGACAGGGACTTCAAGGAATGAAGGTGTCACGGAGGAGGGACGCAAAGTGGAGATCAAAACGATGTCCTATTACAAACATCCTCGCGATTTTCCATTCTGGATCAAGCGTAACCGTCACGACAAGCATGACATTCCGCCGCTTCACGGGCATGAATTTGTGGAATTGATCTATGTGGAGTCCGGGCAAGCGACTCACCTGTTTCAAGATATTTCGTATGAGGTGCGGGCAGGCGACATTTTTATTATTAATCCGGGCGAAGTGCACGGTTATGCGATCCAGGACGGTCAGCAGATCATTGTGACGAACTGCTTGTTCGATCCGGGTTTTATACCGACTTCACTGCTGCGCGAATTGCGTCTGTCCGATGCGCTGGACTTTTTCTATGTACAGCCGTTTCTGAACAAGGAAGCGCGGTTTCACCATAAGCTGAACTTGCGCGGCTCCATCGAGGATGTGGTGCGTTCCGGTCTGAAAGAGCTGCACCAAGAACTGCTGCAGGCCCGCCCCGGCTACCAAGCGGTCGTCCAGCTGCGGATGACGGAGCTGTTCATCCTGCTGTCCCGTTACTATACGGAAGAGCAGCGGACGAAAGGTGGAAGCGCGTCGAGCGAACTGCTCGTCCAGCGGATGTGCGGCTATGTGGAACGTCACTATGACCAGCGAATTACTTTGTCCACGTTGTCGGAGCTGTATCATATCGGGGTGCGCCAGCTGAACCGTCTGTTTCATCGTCACAAAGGCTCGACGGTGATCGAGTATTTGCACCGGGTACGCATGGAAAAGGCGAAGCGGCTGCTCGTCGATACGGACGAGAAGATGAACGTCGTGTCGGAGATGGTCGGGTACGAGGATGTCGCGTTTTTTAGCAAATTGTTTACCAGAGTCACGGGCACGACACCGGGAAAATATAGGGATATGCATCGTTGATCATTACAAGTTGCAGCGGACTTTTTTCGGATGACCGGATCGCCTTGTCGAATGGCAATATAGCCAATGGAGGTTCGTTTGCGCACCCTTTATGATGGATTGGAAGCGCTTCGAAGCATTCAATTCTATATGTAAAGGGGTCAAGCAACATGAAAATGAAATACCGCGCAGTCGTTTTTCCAGTATTGCTCGGTTCGCTGCTGTCAGCTTGTTCGTCCGGAACCGGGCAAACGGGACCGAAAGAAGGAGCTAGCGATCCAACGCCGCCGGTAAAGCCAAGCGAGCCTGTGGAATTGATTTTCTACAGCACGTCCGGCGAATCGGCAGAAAGCTTCAATGGAAAGTTCGGCGATGTGATCCGTGCCAAGTTCCCGGATTACAAAATCTCGTACTTGCGCCAGGAGCCGGGCTCCTTGATTCCCGAGGTGATCATGACGGGACGCCGGGTGGATATTGTGTACAACGTCTTCGACTACGTACTCGATCCGCTGCTGAATTCAAGCATTGCATACGATATGACCGACTTGGCTAAAAAACACGGTGTCGATTTGAACCAGTTTGAGCCTTCTGTCATAGACGGTATTCGCCGTGCAGGCAATGGCAAGCTGTACATGCTGCCGACCAGCCTGCAAGTGCCGATGGTGTTTTACAACAAAAATCTTTTCAACAAGTTCGGCGTTCCATACCCCAAGGACGGCATGAGCTGGGATGAGATGAAGGCGACGTCGCAGAAGTTGACGCGCAAGGACGGCGATGTACAGTACTTGGGCTTTGTCGGTTCGCCGCAATATGCATTGAAAATGACCCCGTTCTCCGATTCTTATCTGGATGAGAAGACCGGCAAATCGACGTTCGAGCGGGAGACTTGGAAAAAGCTGATCCAGACGATCTTTATCGATACCGATGCGAACAACGGCATGAAAAACTATGTCATCGCGAAAAAAGCGCTCCCGAACCGTCTTAACTTTACGAATACGCAAGATGTGGCGATGCTGCACTTCCATTCGGAGTTCCCGGCGGCCGTGCCGAAAGACTTGGAGAAAATCGACTGGGATATGGCTGCGCTACCGACGTTCCCGGAGTTGAAAGGCGTCGGCGGACAGGCGACAGCCGTTGCGATGAGCATCACCTCCATGGCCAAAAACAAAGATGCAGCGATGGAAGTGATCAAATTTTTGGCGTCCAAAGAGGCACAGACAGCCAACTCGAAAATTGGAATGATGTCCGTTCTGAATGACGAATCGATCAAAACCGTATTTGGCAGCGGAAGCCAGTTTAAGGATAAAAACTGGAAAGGCGCGTATTACAACAAGCTGGCGCCGATCGCGTGGAAGTCGACGTATGAGCTGCAGGTGGATCGTGTCTATGCGGCGGGGGTGCTGGATGCGATCCGCGGCGAGAAAGATCTTAATACCGTGCTGCGCGAAACGGCAGAGAAAGCGGACAAAGCTGTTGCCGAGTTGAAGGCAGCAAACAGCAAGTAATATTCGATCCCAACATGACGAAGTCGGGAGAAGCTGTCAGATAATTATGACAAAGGCGTCTAGGGTGTGTCATTCATCCTCACCTAGGCGACCCCGTATGCGCCCAAATGTGATGTAGCAAAATTAAGCAGGCCTGACACACAACAAAACTAAGTCATGATCCAAAGCTTCGGCGTATCGCGCCGAGGCTTTTTATCGCGTTGACAAGGTCGAATGGGGCATAAATTAATAATTACTTACAGTTTTCATGTGGAGTTTATAAAAAAGTTGACATGACACCAAAAGGTGTCCTATGATAAAAACTGGACGCAACAGGGACGGGAAGGTTAACCTTCATCTCGAACAAACCGGGTTCACCAATGCTCAGGGAGTCTAAGGCGCTAAGCATTAAGTTTACAACCGGTTTATATCTACTTCGGACAAATGGTACAATGTGAATAATAAGAAGAAATTAACATTATCGGAAGGAAGTTGATCATGAGCGAATCTAATCAGGAGTATATCGTAATTTCCGGTGCGAGGGAAAACAATCTCAAGAACGTATCCTTGCGCATTCCAAAGCGGAAGATCACGATCTTCACCGGGGTATCCGGATCCGGCAAGTCGTCGATCGTCTTCGATACGATCGCCTCGGAATCCACTCGACTGCTTAATGAGAATTTCAGCATGTTCGTTCGCAATTTCCTGCCCCGCGTTCCGCAGCCGGATACGGACGCGATCGAGAACCTGAGCATGGCTGTTATTGTGGATCAGAAGCGGCTGGGCGGCGGTTCCCATTCCACTATGGGCACGATTACCGATATTTCTCCCATTCTTCGTCTACTCTTCTCCCGCGTGGGCCAGCCCTATGTTGGACAAGCGCACATGTTCTCGTTTAACGATCCGCAAGGCATGTGTCCCGAGTGCAACGGGATCGGTCGCAGGCTAGGCGTCGACATGAGCAAGGCAGTGGACATGTCAAAGTCGTTGAACGAAGGGGCCATCTTGCTGCCGGGCTATACGGTGAGCAGTTGGGAATGGAATATGGCCGTGCAGTCGGGATCCTTCGATCCCGACAAGAAGCTGAGCGATTATTCGGATGAGGAACTGGAGCAGCTGCTGTACGCCAAGGCGAGGAAAGTGGAGATGGATTTCGCCGGGAAGGCAATGAATATTACAGTGGAAGGCATCATCGAGAAGTTTACCAACAAGTACATCAAACAGGATGTGAAGACGAAGTCCGAACGCACGCAACAAGCCGTGGCGCCATACATTTCCGAGGGTCCTTGCTCCAGCTGCCGCGGCGCGAGACTCAGTCAGGCCGCGCTCGGCTGCAGGATCAATGGACGCAACATCGCAGAGCTGTCCTCCATGGAGGTCGGACAGCTTATCCGCGTCATTCGGGAGATTGACGATCCGGTCGCCGCGCCGGTCGTGAAGTCTCTGGCGGAGAGGCTGCAGCATCTGGTGGATATCGGACTTGATTACTTGACGCTGAACCGCGAAACAGATACCTTGTCCGGCGGCGAGTCGCAGCGCGTCAAGATGGTGAAGCACCTGAGCGGCAGTCTGGTGGATGTCACTTACATCTTCGACGAGCCCAGCGTCGGCTTGCACCCCCGCGATGTACATCGGTTGAATGAATTGCTTCAGAAGCTGCGCGACAAGGGCAATACCGTCATTGTCGTCGAGCATGATCCCGATGTGATCAAGATGGCGGATCATATCGTCGACGTCGGGCCTTACGCCGGCAGTCGCGGCGGTAATATCGTGTACGAAGGAAGCTTCCAAGGCTTGCTGGAGGCAGGCACGCTCACGGGTACCCATATGAAGCGGCCGCTCCAGCTGAAGCACGATTGCAGGCAGCCGTCCGGCAAGCTGTCTATCAAGGATGCCAGCCTGCACAACCTGCGGAATGTGAGTATAGATATTCCAACCGGAGTGCTGACAGTAGTAACGGGTGTCGCAGGCTCGGGCAAAAGTACGCTGATTAACGAAGTATTCCTTAGCCGGCATCCGGATGCGATCGTCATCGACCAATCGGCGGTAGGCGTATCAACACGCTCGAATCCCGCGACCTACACGGGGATTATGGACGATGTGCGCAAGGCGTTTGCATCCGCGAACAAGGTCAACCAAGGCTTGTTCAGCTTCAACTCCAAGGGGGCTTGCGAGAACTGCCAAGGGCTGGGGGTTGTGTATACAGACCTTGCATTCCTCGACAGCGTGAAGCTGCCATGCGAAGTATGCGGTGGTAAAAGGTTCAAGGAAGAGGTGCTCGAGTACAAGCTCAACGGCAAGTCCATTGCGGAAGTGCTGGAGATGACTGTGGAGCAGGCTTTGGAATTTTTTCAGCTGAAGGAAGTTGTGCGCAAGCTCCAGGCGATGAGTGACGTAGGGCTGAACTATATTACACTCGGCCAGCCGCTCAGCACGCTCTCGGGCGGGGAATGCCAGCGAATCAAGCTGGCAAGCGAGCTGCATAAGAAGGGCAGCATCTACGTGATGGACGAACCGACGACCGGTCTGCACATGTCGGATATCGGTCACCTTCTGGAGATCATGAACCGCCTCGTGGATGCCGGCAATACGGTGATCGTCATCGAGCACAACCTCGATGTGATCAGCCAAGCGGATTGGATCATCGATATGGGACCGGACGGGGGCAGCAAGGGCGGCCAGGTGGTGTTCGAGGGCTCTCCGGCGCAGATTATCCATGCGGAACAGTCGATCACGGGAAGATACTTGAAGTAATGCTTCAAATCCACTTTCGTAATAACGACCCTATTGTCCTTACATTCCGGCCCGCCAAGATCTCCGAGATCTTGGCGGGTTTTTGGTTTTGGCGGCCAATAGCACTTCGAAGCAGGGCACCACTTTGCGGGGCTGACGAATTCCTTTGCAAAGTAACATTTTTCGTTGATCGGTCACGTAGATAGATGAATACCGGTCCTATATCATGATAGTAAGCCTCGGGGCAAGATCGACAAGTAGAAGGTGATGAGTTGGAAACGGAAGCGATTGCAAAAGGAAAGGTGCGGAAAGAGCACGGGAAGCCGTTATGGAAAAGGATCGCGATGCAGTGGGATGCCCAGATCATGGTCATTCCGGCATTGCTCTTTATTTTTGTGTTCATGTACATCCCGATGTACGGCGTTTTGATGGCTTTCCAGGATTACGACATTTTCAAAGGATTTATCGGAAGCCCGTGGGCGGGGCTTAAACATTTTCGCATGTTTTTCGAAGCGCCCGAATTTTGGAGCATCATGCGCAATACGATCGTAATCAGCCTGCTGAAGCTCCTGATCGGCTTTCCGGCGCCGATCGTACTGGCGCTAATGCTGAACGAGGTAAGACACCTCTTCTTCAAACGGCTCGTGCAGACGATCAGCTATTTGCCGCACTTCCTTTCGTGGGTCATCGTCTCGGGACTCGTCATCTCTATGCTGTCGGTGGATAACGGCAGCGTGAATATATTGCTGCAGAAGCTTCGTCTAATCGGCGAGCCGGTCAACTTCCTGTCCATTCCCGACTATTTCTGGGCGATTCTCATTACGACCGGGGTTTGGAAAGAAGTCGGCTTCGCCACGATCGTATATTTGGCGGCGATTGCCGGGGTGGATCCCCATTTGTACGAAGCGGCGGCGATCGATGGAGCCGGACGCTGGAAGCAAATCGTTATGATTACGGTTCCATGCATCGCGCCCGTCATTATCATCTTTCTGATTTTGGCGATAGGAAACATTTTGAACGCGGGATTCGAGGATATTTTGCTGCTCGCCCGCAACCCGGTGCTGAGAGACGTATCCGACGTCATCGATACGTACGTTTACCGTGTCGGCATACTCAGCTCCCGGTATTCGTATGCGACGGCGGTCGGCTTGTTCAAGGCGGTAATCAGCGTGGGCTTGCTCACGATCGCCAACGCGATCGCCAGAAAGTTCGGCACAAGCTTATGGTAGTAGCGAATGCGAGGGTGAACAAAACGTGAAGCTCAGTCCGGGAGATAAAATGCTGCAAGCCTCGATCTACGCGCTGCTGACCGTATTCGGAATCGCATCTCTGTATCCGTTCTGGAATTCGATCGTCATTTCGTTCAACACGGGCGCGGATACCGCATTGGGCGGCCTTACGGTATGGCCGAGGCAGTTTACGCTGGAAAATTATGCAATCGTGTTACAGGATAAACGGCTATTGAATTCGTTCGTCGTCTCGGTGACGAGAACGGTAATCGGCACGGCCCTTTCGATCTTTTTTACGGCGTTGTTCGGTTACGGAATGTCGGTCCGAGGGCTGATCGGCAAGAAGGGATATATGATTTTTTGCATCGTCACCTTGTATTTCAGCGGCGGACTGATCCCGTTTTTCCTGCTCAACCGGGAGCTCGGCATGATGAACAGCTTCTGGGTGCTAGTGATTCCGTCCATCATCAGCGTCTGGAACATGATCGTGTTCCGCACGTTCTTCATGGGGCTGCCAGCCGGGCTGGAGGAGTCGGCGAAGATCGACGGCTGCAACCATCTCGGCATTTTCTTTAAAATCGTAGTGCCGATATCCGGCCCGGTCATGGCCACGCTGTCGCTGTTTACGGCGGTATATCACTGGAACGACTGGTTTACCGCAAGCATTTTTATATCGAATACGGATCTGCTGCCGATCCAGACGGTTTTGCAGCAAATCATGAACTCGAACATTATGTCGGATCAGCTGATGCAGGCCAATTCCGCGGCCCAGGAGCATATGACCCGGATGATGAGCGTCACGACTAAGTCGCTGACAATGGCGACGATGATGGTGGCTACCCTTCCGGTCATACTCGTATATCCGTTCCTGCAAAAGTATTTCGTAAAAGGGGTTCTGGTCGGATCGTTGAAAGAGTAGCTTTACTATCCATTTTTAGGAAATGGGGGAGATGGCATGAAGTTTCGGAACGGTTGGTCCGTCATGCTGGTTATAACGTTCGGTATGGTGATCACAATAGCCGGCTGCGAGAAAGGAATGGACGGGGAAGTCGAGAAGCCGAATCAGCCGAACGTTTCGGAGGGCAAATTCACACTTGGCGAAACTCCGCTCGCGTTCAGCTTTTACGGAAGCTACGACTGGTATACGATGCAGCCTTGGGGAGAAGACATCGCGAGCAAATGGATCAAGGAGAACAAAAAAGTAATCGTCAACAATATTCCGTCCGGCGGGGCCGCCGCGCAAAAATTCAATACGATGATCGCCTCCGGCGAGCTGCCCGACGTCATCTTCACCGAGCGGGGGGCCGACGTGGAAAGGCTGCGCAAGGCGGGAAAGCTCGTCCCTCTCGACCCGTATTTGGATAAGTATCCGAACTTGAAAAAATGGGCGTCGCCGGCGGCGATCAGCATGCTGAAATCCGAGGATGGAAAGCTGTATCAGTTCCCGAACTGGTATACGAAGCTTCCGACCGGTAACGGCGGCTATATCGTCAACAAAAAGATTCACAAGGAGCTCGGCTCGCCTGCTTTGGAAACGTTCGACGACTTGTACGCCTTTTTGAAACAGGTGAAGGACAAATACCCGAATGTCATTCCGTTCGAGGTAACGATTGCCGCGCAAGGGATCGACGTCCTGTACTCCGGCTTCGCGAACGACCATCCGACCCAATTCGTATCTCAGCTCGCCGTCCCGCAGGGGGACAAATTGACATCGGTATTCGCCGATCCGGTCTATAAAGAAACGATGCAATTCGCAAGCAGGCTGTACCGCGAAAAGCTGATGACGCAAGATGCGCTGACGCAAACGCTGGACCAGGTTAGGGAAAAGGTTACGACCGGCAGAGTGGCCGTTGCGGCGGCGTTCAACGTAACCGATCTGGGCAAACGGGGAACCGTCGCGCTGCAGGGAAAAGATCCCGAGGCCGGCTATGCGATCCTTCGGCCGCTGCATAAGAAAGACGTGAACGAAAACAAAGTATGGCCGACCCAATACGATGTGCTCGGCTGGAACGTGAACCTCATCACGACGAGCGCCAAAAATCCGGAGGGCATATTCGCTTACTTGGATTGGCTGACCTCAGAAGAAGGGCAGCGCGTCATCAATTTCGGACCGGAAGGAACCTACTGGCAAGGAACGGACGATCTGGGCGCCCCGAAGCTGGGGAAGGCATATTTCGATCAGTCTACGGAAATTGCGAGGCTGCTCGGGATATGGGATACGTTCACATGGGCCGGCAATTCCACCTTCCTTGGCGAAATCAACGATCGGGTAATGAAGCAATTTCCTCCAGGCAAGGATGATTGGGCAGCGGGGGCGCAATCCGTCACCCGTAAATCCTCGTTCAACGTGACGGAATTCATCAATCTGGAGCCCGCGCCCGATTCCGAGGAAGGGATTATCGCCCAGCGGATCGGCGATATTTATACGGAAGCGAGAGCGAAGATCCTGTACGCGAAAACCGATGAAGAAGTTAGCGGCATACTGGAGAAGGCAGGGAAGGACGCGAACCAGGCGGGCTACGATAAATTGCTGAAATTCAAAACCGACAGATGGCAAGCCAACTTGAAAAAAATCGGCGCGAAGTAGACGTCGGCGGGAGCCGAAAGCGGGAGAACGTATGCATGCCCATACAGGCATACGTTCTATTCGCATGTCCATGGGGGGCAAAAGATGTAGAATATGGATGATTTGTTCGTTATAAAGATCAAACCGGCACCGTTTTACAGTTTTATAAGGCTCGCGATTCTTGACGAGAAACTTCATTACGCTTAAACTCGTGGAGGGAAGACTGATTGTTAGTCCTGGTGCATAAGGATTATATTGTACTTTATAAAGAACATGTGCGAAGTAGTAAGGGAATCAAGTGGGGCGTATACATGAAACAGCATGGCGGGAAATGAGACTCGAAATACGGTCCGGGGAGGAACGACGAGTATGTACAGGGTGCTGTTGGCCGACGACGAGCAGCTCGATCTGGAAGGACTTCGCCAGTTCGTCCCATGGGAACAAGTGGAGATGGAAGTCGCGGCTGCCGTGTACAGCGGATTTGCGGCGCTCGAAGTGCTGGGCAGGGAACCGATCGACGTTCTCGTGACCGATATCAAAATGCCGAACATGTCCGGACTGGAGCTTGCCCGCAAAGCGCTGGAGCGCTGGCCGAAGCTGAAAATCGTCTTCGTCAGCGGCCATGCCGATTTCCAGTACGCGAAACAGGCGATCGCGATGAACGCCTGCAGCTACGTGTTGAAACCGGTCGACGACGACGAAATGATGCAGGCGCTGCGGACGGTGAGGGACAATTTGCTCGAGGAACGGCTCCGCACAGACTTGGAACGCACGTTTAAACAGGCCGAGCCGTACGTCAAAAACGAGCTGATGAGCCAGTGGCTCGAGGGCACGGCGGAGGCGGAATCGGCGCTCCCGCTTATGGAGCAGGTTGGGCTCGACCGGATACCGTTTCCCGCGGTCGTCGCCGTCTTCGAATTCGACGATCTCGCCTGGACTTTGAACCCTTACCCGGAAGAAGAACGGGACGACGTATTGCGCCAGTGGTTCAACTCGCTGCTAGGCAAAATCGGCTCCAGCGGTATCGAATACTGCTGTACGACTGCCGATCACCGCATCGCGGTATTCCTCGTCGAACCGGATCCCGTGCCGATGCTTGAAGCCGTAATTGCGGAAGCAAAACAAGATACGGGGCTTTCCGTGACGGCGGGACTCGGGGAGGCTGCAAGCGGCATGGACGATATTCGCCGTTCGTACCTTCAAGCGGTGGAGGCTTTAACGTACAAAATGTTTTACGGCAAAGGCCGGTTGATCGGGTCGGCCGACCGCAAGCCGGACATCGTCAGGGAAGCCAAGGAGCTCGACGATATATTGCAGTCGCTTTTTTCGTCCATGGCGCAATACCAGCTCGTGATTCTGGACGATAGTATCGAGGACCTGTTCGTGCTGGCCAAAAGCTTCAAGACGAAACTGTCGATTTACCATTTCGTTTTGCATACGATTGCCAAACTCGATCACTACTTGCACTCGTTCAACGAAAACTTTTACAAGCTTACCGGCTTGGAGTTCCAGAATCTGGAGCTTCTATTTTATTTTGAAACGGCCCACGATATGCAGTCCTGGCTGCGCCGCAAAGTGTTCGAAATTTCCGAGCAGCTGCACCGCAAAAAAATCAAAAAGAACCGCAGGCTAATCGAAGAAATCCAGCGCTACGTCGCAGATCATCTCGATAAGAACATAACGCTCCGCGATGCGGCGAACCTATTTTCGTTCGCTCCGAACTATTTGGGGCATTTGTTCAAAGAAGAAACCGGGATCAATTTCAGCGATTACGTCATCGCCCAGCGGCTGGAAAAGGCGAAGAAGCTGCTGCAGGACCCGAAAATCAAAATTTACGAGGTTGCGGAACAGGTCGGCTACAAAAGCTTGCCGTATTTCAGCCGGCACTTCAAGGAGGTGACCGGCATGACGCCGGGGGATTACCGCAAACAGTGCTAGGGCGGTGCATACGCGGGACTTTCAACCGGAATTCACCGGACGGGGTGGAATGGGTGGGAAGAAAATCGGTTACGTTCGGCCAGAAGCTTGTATTCTCCTTCCTTGTTTTCGTGTTAATCCCGGTCGTTCTGATCGGTTACTACGCCTATACGTCGACTCTAAACTCGGTCCGGGAGCAGATCGCCTCCAACATTCAAGGGACGCTGCGGCAGATGAAGGATAACGTCGCATATACGCTGGAAGATTTGAAGCGCGTATCCGAGCTGCTGTATTACGACCAGAAGTTTCAGCAATATTTGCGCAGCTATGAGGAAGGCTGGTACAGCTATGAGGCGACGACGAATTATTTGAAGCCTAAGCTGCTCGGCACGATGAAATCGACCGGAACCCCGATTTGGCTTTCGGTATATGTCGCCAACGATACTCTTCCGGAAATCTACTACTCCCAAGATTTCGACGTCAATCCGCTTCGCTTCAAGGCAGGCCAGTTCGAGATGTATCATCTCGACCGGATCGCGGATCGCCCCTGGTACATGGAGCTTCCGGACGTTGCGGCAAAGCTCGACGCGAGCCTGTATTGGAGACAGATCGAGACGGACGCCCGGTTTCACAATATTTCTCTTCTTCGCAGGCTGAACGACGAAATGCGTCTCGACCAGCTCGGATTCATGCGCATTACGATGAGAATCGGCGACCTGTTCAAAACGATCGATGCGCAAAAAATCGGGGAGGCGAGCTACATTGCCGTATTCAACGAAAAACGCGAGCTGATGCACGATTCCGGCACATCGTCCGTCCAGATTCAGCTGCAAGGAGACACGATGGCGGCGAACGGTTATTTCAGCGTCGAAGAACCGGTTCCGGGAATCGGATGGAGCATCGTCGCGTACATCCCGAATCGCATGATCGAGAAAAGCGCGCTCAAAGTACGCAACTTAACGCTGTCCGTCTGCGTTGTCAGCTTTTTATTTTTGGCACTGCTCAGCATGGTGGTGTCGCGGTATTTTTCGCGGCGGGTAACGAAAATCGTGTCGGTGCTGAACGCGTTCCGAGAGGGCGATTTCCAGAGGCGGACGACTTACTCCGGAAACGACGAATTCGCCCACATTTTCCGGGCATTGAACGAGATGGGGCACAACACCGACAAGCTGATCCGTGAAGTGTACGTCTCCAATCTGCAAAAAAGGGAGGCCGAGCTCGCCGCGCTGCAGGCGCAGATCAACCCGCATTTTTTGTACAACACGCTGTCCTCGATAAGCCGGCTGGCGAAGTTCGGGGAGATCGGCAAGCTGCACGAAATGGTGATGGCGCTGGCCAAATTTTACCGGCTGACTTTGAACGAAGGACGTATAATCATCTCCATAGACAACGAATGGCAGCAGGCGAAAGCCTATATCGACATCCAGAAAATCAAGCACAAAGACCGGCTCGACTTCAGCTGCCGCATCGATGAGAATATTTTGGAGTTCGATACGATCAAGCTCATATTGCAGCCGTTCATCGAGAACGTGCTGGAACATTCGTGGTATGGCGAAGACCGCATCCATTTGAAAGTTTGGGGGTATTCACAGGACGATTCGATTGTCTTCCAGATCATCGATGACGGCATCGGCATGCCGCCGGGTAAGATCTCCGACATTTTCGACCCTAACGGCATCAAGGTCGGCTACGGCATCCGAAACGTCGACGAACGCATCAAGCTGCAGTTCGGGCACCAATACGGCGTTTCGATTTGCAGTAGACGGGGCATCGGTACCGCCGTCCGGATCGTCATTCCCAAATTCAAGGGCGGATGAACTCGATTTCGCTTCCATTCGGGAAAAGGCCTTTCCGCTTTAGTGGACGCGTTGGCACCCATTTTAAAACAATCGGTGAAAAGTATAATATTTCGTTGATCAGGATGCTAATACTTTCCTTGAAAGCGCTATAAGATGGAAGCGAAAGGAGGTCCATCTTATCAAAGCTTCAACATCAAGATTCTGGCATCAGGGAGAGGATAAGCGATGATCAAACGGAAAGCGGCAAAGTTGCTAATGTTGGCTGTCATGTTGTCTTCGTTGTTTACGCTTCCCGCATATGGAATGGAAGAAACGAACGTGCCAATGATCATAGATGCGAATAACACGAGCGGGTCAGTGGAATGGACGGTGAAACGATCGGAAGAAATAACATGGAAGCAGACGGAAGAGATCACCTATGCGGCAAAATGGAATGAGGCGGGGATCGGTACGGGAGGTGACGGCGCCGGCAAGGCGTTTCAAGTGAACAATACGGCTTATTTGAATTCTTATTGGTTCAGCGGAGCAGAGCCACTGACGGACCAACAGATGAGAGAACGCGTACTGGAGTTGCAAAAATACAAAATCAAATATCAACTGGCGGACATCGGGATATTGGTCGCGAGCGAAGACGAGTTCAACGGTACTCTGCCTGAAGACGGCTACTCGGAACTGGGTCGCTGGATGAAAATATCGAGAGAAACGGATCCGGCCCAAAAAATTATCGCGACGGTGAACTATGGCAAACGGTATTTTTGGCAAAACGGCCAAAGAGTAAGCAACCCGAGCTTTGGGACTTCCGTATACAACAACAATTTGAGAGCCGTTGCCGACTTGTTGGTCAATCAAGGCGTCGAGTTTGGCGGGAAGCTGTATAAAGCGGATGGAGTCCAGCTCGATATCGAAGGGTTTTTGCCGAATGATCCTGTATTGAAAGCGACGGCGCAATTCGTTCGGACCGCTTTGAGCGACACTGCGATATATTCGATCGCTTCTCCGGCGGACCCGGCCGTATGGTCCAATGCTTATGTTAGCGAAATGGCCGGCATTTTCAATATGCTCAATCCGATGATGTACGATCAACTGGGATGGGGTTCCCCCACCAATTCTCCGGAGACGTATCAGCAATTATGGAAAACGACGATCATCCGATATGCGCATGCGATCGCGAACAGCAGCCGTCCCGACACGATGCTGAACCCTACGATGCCCGCTTATGAGAAGAAAACAGCCGAAGACGGCACGGTGTATCACGATCCGGCCATTGAAAATATATACAACGCAGCCAAAGGTCTCAAGATGGCCAGGGATCAGTTGGCGATCGATCGGAAAACGAACCCGAAACTGAACAAGAACGGCTTGAACGGCGCCGGTATTTTCTGGTGGAGCAAGTTTATTCTCGTCGGTCCCGACCTGAATGACCCCGAGGGTCACGACTATGCGCCGGATCGCCAGTGGTGGATGAAGGAATGGGTGCAGCAAAAATAAACGCGAAACGAAGAAGCATTTCATAACCCGTCCCGGGTGGGGCGGGTTATTCGTATAGGCTGGCGCGCTACGAGATGCTATGAAGTTTGAGCAAATTGCATCGAGATAGATTGTGAAACTTGTTCTATATGCGAATCCGCTTCTTCAACGCATCGATAAATCGTCATCGGCACGGAGCCGTTAAAGAATTTTTGTTATGATAGTTCCACGAAGTTCCTCAATATCAGATTATTCTACATTTCGTCTTAGCTTCGGTATAGAATGGGGGAAGGGAGAAGAACCGTGAATCGGGGTGCCGTTATGAGAATCAAATTGATGAGACAGTATTCGCATCCGCGCGATTTTCCGTTTTGGATTCAGCGAAACCTCCATGACGTGCGGGATATGCCTGCCATTCACACTCATGAGTTTGTCGAACTGATCTATGTTGCCGAAGGTCGGGCCACGCATTTGTTCCAAGATATTTTTTACGAAATCCGGGCGGGGGACGTATTTATTATCAATCCGGGCGAGAGGCACGGCTATGTGCTCGAGGAAGATCAGCAAATCGTTGTCTTCAACTGCCTTTTCGAACCGGACTTTATTCCGCATTCGCTGCTGAGCGACTTGCAAATTTCGGATGCCCTCGACTTCTTTTATGTCCAGCCTTTTCTGAACGGGCATTCCCGATTTCATCACAAGCTGAACTTGCGGGGCGAGGCGGCAGACAAGACGAGAGGCATATTGGAGGAGCTTCATCAGGAATTGGACCGTCGACAACCGGGCTATCAGACGATGATTCAGCTGAGAATGACCGAGCTGTTCATATTGCTGTCGCGTTACTATAAGGACCGCAAAAATAAAGCTGAAAGTCGCTCGCCGAACGAATTACTGGTCCGTCGCATATGCGGGTATGTCGAACGGCACTATAACCAGAAAATTTCGCTGTCCAATTTATCCGCGCTGTTCCATATCAGCGTCCGGCAGTTGAACCGGCTGTTCAATCAGTATACAGGGTCGAGCGTAATCGAATACGTTCATCGAATTCGGATGGAAAAAGCGAAGCGCCTGCTGACGGATACGGACGAAAAAGTGAACGTCGTTGCCGAAATGGTCGGCTATGGGGACCCGGCTTTTTTCAACAAGCTGTTCGTGCGGGAGGCGGGATGCCCCCCGGGCAAATATAGGGAAGAGAATCGATGATCTCCGCACGCCGGCGCGGAGGTTTTTTTTATACGTATTTTCCGATTTGACCTCATCACCGAGACGGAGGGCCAGATCACCAATGGAACGATGCGGGCGGTCTCCTTTAAAATGATTAATGAAAGCGCGTTCATTTCAGAATAGGACATTTAATAAAGGAGCGGTGAAAAATGCCGAGGGACAATGGTAATCAAAACAAAATAGCGGTTAGCAAAGCCGTTGACGCGAAGATGAGCAGGAGAAAGTTATTAAGCATTGCGGGCACTGCAGCGGTTGCAGGAGTCTTATTGGGAAAAAGCGTAAGCTTAGCGCGTCAGGGAAACGATGTGGTAAATGACGTTTATGGGAACCTGACAAGCGGCGTTAATAGGGAGGCCAATGGTATTCGCCGGATCGTGGATGAGGCGATTCGGGAGTACGGTCACATTAACGTTAAGGAGTTCGGTGCCGTTGGCGATGGTCTAACCGATGACACACAAGCGTTTAGGGACGCAATGGAGTATGTTTGTAACCATCATTTGACTTTAATGACCGATCTGGGAAAAACATATATCGTAGATAACATCGTTGTAGATGGGAAAACCGACTTTAGACTAGTATTCAGGGGGGTCGTAAAAAGACCTAATAATTTGCCTGCAACCAATCCTCAAACTAGAACGTTGCAGTTTAATAACTGCTCTAATTTTGTAATCGATGAAATACACTTTGATGGCAATCACTTAAACAACAATTGCGTTGTCGGCGGGGTTTACAATACTGAATTTTTACAAGAATATAGGCATTGCCTGTATTTACACAATTGCAGAAATGCAAGTTTCGGCAGAATTTATGGAAAAAATCCGTCTGGAGACGTTATTTACATCAATGGAGCCAGTACATATAACCTGGATTTTGATTATGTTGAAGGTGTTTCCGTTCAAGCGGATGGAACAACGCCCGTTGCACTTGGCCGCAACACAGTATCCATATGCGAAGGGAAAAATATTACGTTTAATGTCGTTAAATCAATAGGAGTTGGCCATATTACAATGCCCGGAGGGTTTGACATAGAGCCGAATTGGGGTGAACAAGTTTCTGATGTATATGTAAATTATCTCTATGTCCTTTCAAGCTCAATGAGTGCTTTGGGTATTACGACAAAATATGGAGAAGGAAAAAACATTAAAAATATTGAAATTGGAACCGTTCATATTGAAAATGACGTGGTTGCTACAAAGCGATTGCTTGTCATTACAGGATGCACGAATGTTCATATGAACCGTGTTTATATCAAAGGTACTGTTGAATCCTATGCGGTACATATCGGGATAGCGGGAAACGCTCAGCCGGTTTATAATCTGAAATTCGACTCTCTTGAAATTGATACTTGCAGATACGGCATTATGGCCAACCATTTAGATGAGGGGTATATGAATGTCGTTGTCAAGAATGCATCGGAAAACTTGCTTAGGTTATACAATGTTTCAAATTTTGATTTTGATGTAAAAGGTCATTTCAATCCTTTAACTACGTTTCCGAATAAACCGGTAAAAAACTTTTGTATTTATCTTTATATGGCTGGCACGAACTATTTGAATAATTGCAGATTCAGAGGTGATCTGGCAAAAAATAAAGTAGGTAACGTTGCAGAAAGATGCATTTCCGCGAACGCATCAAACGGAGCTGCTCAAATCACGAACTGTGAATTTACTAACATAAATTTGGATGGGTGGGATGAGGCTACGAAGTTTGTCGGACAGTTAACTCATACAAGAAAAATCGATTTCACACGTTCGAATAACTTGGGAACGACTGGAATGAGACCAACTGCCAATCTTACGCAAGGTTTTTCATACTATGATACCACTTTAAATAAGCCGATATGGTGGAGTGGCGCGAATTGGATTGACGGTACAGGGGCAATGGTTTAACGGACAACAAATAGATCATGTTGCGCCTGCTGCCGTACGCCGGCAACATTCGGGCGAGCAAGGTCCGAACAGGAAAAGCCCTAAAAATGGGCTTTTTTTGTTGTTCGTCGATATCGTCAATTCGATGGATGCGGAATCCGAAATCTCGATATGAAATGGATATGTTTAAGCTTTAATATGGAATCGTCCAAACATTAGATCGCAGGGAGAGAGAAAAATGGCAAATATTATGATTGTGGACGATTCACCCATTTTCCGGAGAAGCTTGAGGGAAATCTTTGAGTCGGCCGGACATCGTGTTGTTAAAGAAGCGGAGGAGGGACAAGAAGCGATAGCCGCGTACACACAAGGCGGAATCGATCTGATCTCTATGGATATTCAGCTCCCCGGAATGGATGGCATCGAAACGGTTCGCCGCATCCGTGAACAAGATCCGAAAGCGATCATTATCATGATCAGTTCACTCGAGCAACGCAGCAAGGTATATGAAGCGATCAGGCTCGGAGCGAAGCATTACATCACCAAGCCTTTTACCGATGAGAAAGTTATCGAGGTTCTGGCTGCCGTGCTGAAAGCCGGCGGCAAGGAGACGATAGCCGGAGAAGCTCCATCCGAGCAGCTCAAGGAACAGATGATCCGGCCGGTGCCCAGACGGGAATTGCTGAAGCTGGATGTTCCCGCCTTATCCGAACTCCCGTTTGAACTCTCGATTCAGGACGACCTGGCGGAGCTGAGCATTCACCGGCATATCACCGACGGCAATATTCGCTACCTCCACAGCTGCTTGCAAGGTTTGCTATATTATCGCAAAGCCAAGTACCTGTTGATCATCGAGGAACCGATCCTGCACGAGGATGGTAATGGGTTGTTGTTTGACTTCGTCAGTACGGTACGCGAGCGTCAAGGGACTGTCGGGATCATAGCGGAAGATCCCGGTTATTTCATCCCCTTGCAAGCGAAATTCAAGCATTGCGTTTATCGATCGCGGGCGGAAATCTGGTGGTAACGTTTGCGAAGTGCGTACCGCAGCACCGTTGCCCCGGGTCCGACACAATATCAAGACAGCAGTGATTGAACCCGGGGAAGGATGAATGTAAACGTTGTGCCGTGTTCCGCATCGCTATCTATGCGCATGGTGCCCTTCAGTTCCCGCAGCGCCTTGTGCACGGCGGACAAGCCGATCCCGCGGCCTGATAATGGAGTGACCGTTCGTTTCGAGGAGAAGCCTTCCCGAACGATAAGCATCCGCTGCTCATGGGCAGACATGGCGTCAAATTGCTCGGCCGTGCACATGCCTTGCTCCAGCACACGGCTTCGGATGACCGAAGGATCAATGGGTTTGCCGTCATTGGACAGCTGGAGCTCAATTCCCTCGTCGGTTGCGATTATGCGGCAGCCAATACGTCCCCGGGGATCTTTACCCAGCGCGATACGTTCGTCCGGCATTTCGATGCCATGGTCGATCATATTGTGAAAGACATGGATCAAGCTGCGAGAGAAGACCGCATACACGTCCGGATCCACCAGGAAATCCCCGCCTTTAATGGCCAAAGGTTCAATCTCTTTACCTGTTTGCCTCGCAAGCTGCTCCGCATAAGCGGGATACATACCGAGTAATTGTTCGAACGGACAGTATTGAAGCTGGCGGATTTCCGCAACCAACGACTCGCTTTCCGGTCCGGGATATAGTGTCATGATCCGCTGCTCCAATCGCCTTAGCCGTTCCGATTCGATCATGATCCTGTTGTCTTCGACGCTGAAGCGATCTCCCAGTACGCCGTTCAAAATACGCATGTCGTCCGCCAGCTCATTCAGCAAGTCGAGCTGACCGAGCCATGCGGCAAAAGAGACTGACGGCTCCGATTCGGAAGGAGTATGGCTCAACCGCTGCTTCCAGATCTCGAATTGTGTCTCCATATCATGCAGACGCCGGGGAAGGTGGACAAAATCGAATTGGGCGAAATTCCCTTTATACGTGTGAATGAGCAGGGACAATTCGGAGCATTTGTCCATCGCTGACGATGCATTGTTGATCAAAGCATGAATACCCGTTTGTGCGAACGACCGGTAATCCGACAGCAGCTCCTTGAAGTCGCGATCAAGCTTTACGACCTTGGCGACCATTCGCATTGCTTTTCGTTCATCTTCCATGTGATGCTCCATGTCCCGCTTTTCACTGATATCCGTCATCACGACCATGACCATGTGCGATGCGGAGGACGGCTCCTTGATCCACTTATACTGCAGCTTCACCGGTATTCCTTCTACTTCCGCTTCCGACGGCAACAGTGTTAGACAAACCTCGCGCTGCAAATCGTCTTCTTCAAAGACGGTATGAAGAATGTCCTCAAGCAGCAGCCTTTCTTGAACATCGCAAGGAGCCAGCAGCTCCACAAATTTGTTGCCGGCGATGTCTTTTCCGAACAAGCGGAAGCACTCCTTACTGTATTCCTCCTGAACGACCAGTCGGCGATCGAAGGTGAGAAAGCCTTGCCCTGCGTGATCCAGCAAATTTCGGAAAGCTTGGGTACGCTCGCGCAAACGTTTTTGGGTTTTGATCAGCAGATCTTTATGATAGAGCGCGATAATGCTAAAAAGCACCGGGATGTTAAACACGGACAAATAGCGGATGAGCGCATAATAAGCAGGGTCCGCATCAACCAGCGGCCCGTTAAAGCTGAACCAATATTCCAACAGGGAAAAGTGAATCAATCCGACTGCCGCGACCACGAGAAAATGCCGTGTTTGGGGATACACGACGAAAGCGCTGGCGATGTACATCGTAATAAATAGCTGATTTTCCGTCTGTCCGCCGACCGAGAGGACGTTGATCGTAATAATCGCGACGGAAGTGGCCGTGAGATAAATCCGGGCCGCCATGTATTTTTTGTTGTGATTAATCAGCAAGATCAGCGGCCATAGCAGGGGAAACACAACTCCGTTGATCGCAAACACCGCCGAGTCGGGCCAATACGGCAATATAAGCGGAACAAGCGAAAGCATCCATATGGATATAAGGACTGACAATCCGTTGCAGACTTGAATATACATGACTTCCTGGTCGTTCGTGGTTTCGTCGATCCCGATGTTAATGATCTTCAGCCAAATTGATCGCACTCTTCTATCGATCCTTCCCGGATTATTCTCGCTCTGCCATCGATCTATGGATGAGTCGTTTGATTGCCGTCACCATTTCGCGGGTCGCCCGGACCCCTTCCCGGATGTAGGCGGTAGATGACTTAAACGTGTTCACTTGAATATTCAGTTGCGGATTTAGCACTACATCCGCCAGTTGCAGCTCTTCCCGAAGAATGTTGTCGCTCATAATTTCCAATGTATTGAGAATCGATACGACAAAGTTTTTCGGATCTCGCTTGGCGTATGACGAGGTACCGAGATCTGCCGCGATGACGATATCCGCGCCCATGCACTTAGCCAGCTGTACCGGCACCGGATGTACGACGCCGCCGTCAATGAGCAGCCGGTGATTGTATCTCACCGGTTTCATGACCCCGGGGATCGCGGTTGATGCACATACGGCAGCGGACACGGGGCCCGTATTCAGAATGCAGCCTTCGCCTGTTGCGGCGTCCGCAGCCGTCACGGCGAAGGGGATCGGCAAATCTTCAAAATGAGCGGGCCCGATATAAGATTCAAGAAACCGAATCATCCGGCGGTTATCGACGAAAGCTTTCGGCGGCAAGGTCAAGTCCAGGAGCTGCCGCCAGCGGACTGTCGGCAGCACTCTCTCGAATGCGGAGATCGGTTGACCTCCCGCATAAAGCGCCCCGATAAACGCTCCTACGCTGGACCCGGCAATCAGATCAATGGGGATCTGCTCTTCCTCCAAAACTTTCATGATGCCTACATGTGCCGCGCCGCGCACCGAACCGCTGCCTAGAGCCAGTCCGATGGTCGGTCTGGTTCCCGGTTCGCGGACGCGGTCAAAGCGCAAATGCAAGCTGCTAATGCTCTTTCCTCCGCTGCGTGCAAGAGCCTTCTTCAAGATCCGATGCAATCCGTCGATGTTATCGTCCGGGTACGGATACATCGAGAGCATGCGAAGGGCTTCTTCGGAGATCGATTCCTCGGGGGAGGGAATCCCTGACTTTATCAACCATGCATATACAAGCGCGGGGATATCTTCCGATCGAAGCCGGAGCGGCGCGACCATAATGTGCCGTGCGATGACATCCGGCATGGTTTGCCCCGTCATGATGATTCGCGACTTGTTTGCGGACCGGATCAGCCGGTGGAGCAGATCGGCGGGCATTAGATCCGACTGCTCGATAATGATCGTCCCGCCCGCGGCTGCGCGTACGGTCATTTCCCATGCTTGCGCATCGTAGCTGTCCGCAGCCACACTCAGAATAGGGTGAAGACTGCGGTCGGAGCGATAATGAATTTCGCATGCGATATGAAACTTGCCCACGCCTTTTTCTCCAATGATACATACCGGCTCATCTTTGGAAGCGAGAACATCAATCTGTTGTCTGAGCCCCTGCATAATCCTGCTTCCGCCTGCAAGCGATCCGAGGCGCAGCTCTCTCGTCTCATCCAGCTGCCGCAAGGTGGTGGGAATTTTCCCGGCCTTGCTCCATATCTGTTCATTCCGTGTGCGAATGTGTCGCATCATGATCTCGATGATCCGATCACGAAAAGGAGGACATCGGTCCATCAAGATCACCATCCCCGGGCGCGAAACGGATAATGTCCGAAGGTTCTCGTCCGCCCTGTATTCGGCATGAACCGGCTCACCCGCCAAACAGGACCATTCGCCGAAAAATCGCCCCCGTCCCAATTTCGCCAAGCTAATATCGTTCTCATGCTCGATGTGTGTTTCTACCGTACCGGATAATATAATGTGCAGGCTGTCGCTCACTTCTCCCCGCGCGAGAAGAAGCGAACCGTCGGCATGTTCATGTTCATCCACGTAAGGGAGAATCGCGACCAGATCTTCGTGATTCAACTGATTCAGAAACGGGTGCTCATGAACGGGCTCATGGTTCGGCATGCCATCCCTCCTTGGACTCGGCGTTCCCGTTTCGCCGCTTACCACTTGATTTCCTTATACGCGCGATAGACGTCATCCCCCAGGTCGGAAAGCCATTCGGTATAATACCTCGTATCATCCGTGACCACCGCAGCCTTTCCATGCCGGCTCCTGACATCTTGAATAAATTCGTGCAGCAACCGGGCGCCTTCGCGATGCCTGACCGGCTCCCACAACTCCAATACAAACTTCATTTTCCGGAAATAGAGCAACCCTTGAAGACATCGGTACAATAAATATGCATTCGTATCGGTAATCGGGCTGCGAATGATCAATAGGGTGCGTTCATCCATATGAAATAGTTCAAACGGCAGAGATTCAAGGTTCTCCGACTTCAAAAGCATCCCTCCCGCGGAGTCTTCCATCCTGCGCGCCGTCTGCACCCGGAAGTTCGCCTCAGGATTCTCTCGCAGGGCTTCTGTCCGATTCGGGTTCGTATCGAAGCCAAGCACTCTACCGATAACCTCTTTTATTTTCGTTTCAGTAAAAGGTTTGACGAAATAATGCTTCGCGCCCAGTCGGATCGCCTTCAGCACGTTGCTGCGATCCTCGACCGAGCTGATCATCACGATCGCCGCCGACGGGTTGTGCTCCCGGAGCAGACGGATCACTTCCATGCCATTGATGCCCGGCATTTCAATATCCAACGTAATCAGATCGATCTCTTTCTCCATCCGCTTGTAGTTCTCCAACGCTTCTTTCCCATTCGCTGCCTCGGATACGATGCAATGTCCAAGATCCTCAAGAATGGCGCGCAATCGTTGCCGAATGATCTTCGAATCATCGACAATCATCAGGTTAGCCATCTGATTCTCCTCCGTCCAAATCGGGTTTGCGGAATTTCCTGAATTCCCGGACGGTTCGGAGGGAATAACGGAGAAACAAGCCCGGGACAAACCTGTACAGGAACGTCAGCAAACCTACATAGGAAGGAAAGGCGATGATGGCGCGGTTTTTCCCGACTTTTCGCAGTACGAGGCGAGCCGCTTCCTCAGGTTCAACCAATCTCACGGGAAGGGTGGAAAGGACGTCCCTGGCGTCGGCACGGTAAGTACGCACATGCTCGACTAAAGAGGTACGGATGTAACCGGGGCAAACGGTGCTCACCTTGACACCCAAATCCAAACCTTCCACTCGCAAAGTCTCCGACAACCCGACAACTCCGAACTTGGACGTCACGTACGGCAAATTGGTCGGACCCGGCGCAAGACCGAAGCCGGAAGCGGTGTTGACGATATGTCCGAATCCTTGCCGCGCCATGACTCGAAAGGCAGTATAGGATCCGTGAAGAACACCGGATAAATTGACGTTCAACACCTTCTTCACTTCAGCAAGCGGCAAATCCCGAAACTCGCCGAGGACGGCGACTCCTGCATTATTGAACATGTAATCGATGCGCCCGTATCGTTCCAATGTTTGGTTGACAAGCGATTCCACCGATTCCGGGATTGTTACGTCTACGGGAGCTGCAACGGCCTTGCCGCCTTCGTCCGTAATTTCCCGCGCGACCATGTAAGCCGCTTCTTTATTGAGGTCTGCGACAGTCAAGATCGCTCCTTGTTCCGCCAACTGACGGCACAGCGCCCTGCCAAGTCCCGACCCGCCTCCTGTAACGATACATATTTTTTCCCGAAACACACTCATATTGAATTCGTTCCTCCTCCAAACATGCCGCTTCTTATATGCGGTTACGATTAGACTCAACTATACCAGCCCCATATATCTGGAACGTATCGGGCAGAGAGGATTTTTGCTATAAAATGTAGAATAACGCATGGTGCGAAAAGGGAGGGTGTTTGCAGCTTTGAAACGGATTCTCATCGTTGAGGATGAACCGGATATTTCGATGGTGCTGAAGCGGTATCTGGAAAGAGCGGAATTTGAGGTTGAGCAAGCCGATGACGGCGAGAAGGCGATCCTCTTGTATCATCAATGGAAACCATCGCTCGTATTGCTCGATGTGATGCTGCCGGATATCGACGGCTGGACCATTCTGAAGCATATACGGTCGCATAGCTCGTGTCCGGTCATCATGCTTACCGCACTGAACGAGATCGGTTCCAGGCTCGGGGGACTGAATGCCGGCGCCGACGATTACATAAGCAAGCCGTTTATAGCGGATGAGGTGGTTGCCCGCGTGAAGGCCGTGTTGCGACGATGGCCTCAAGTCAGGGTCGAGGATACGGTTCTTTTCGGCGGCTTGAAAATTGACTTCGGCTCGCGCGAAGTGTTTCTGAATGGAAGGCAAGTGCGATTGCCGCCGCGCGATCTCTCTTTGCTGCTGTTCTTTGCCGATCATCCGAACCAATCGTTCGACCGGGAACAATTGATCAGCGCGGTTTGGGGGATGGATTACGAAGGAATCGACCGCGCCGTAGATTTGGCGGTTGGCCGGATCCGTCAAGCGCTCGCGGATTGGTCCGGCGAAGATGGGGAAATTGAAACGATGAGAGGGTTGGGGTACAAATTCCGTGTCAAACCGAAAGCGTAAATCTTTGCTGTACTCCTGGTCCGTCCGTTATTTTCTCGTGGTGCTCCTCAGCATGATCGTCATTGGAACAGCGACCTTGTTCATGATCCAAAGGAACAATGCAACGATGCAGTACAAGGCGATCGAACGGATGGCGCGGGACATAGCCGAGGAAGCGATAAAGCATGGCGGCCGGCTGCCGGAGGGGGAACCGCTTGCACGTTTCCTGAACAATCGGATACTGGAATACGGTCTGGGAGAAAGACCGGTCATGGCGATCCTGAATGTGCAGGGACAGGTCGTTCAACATCACCCGCCGGTTCTCCCTCAGGAGACCGTTCAGCTTGAAGCCAGATTGAACGACATCAAGAGCGTGAGACCTCGAGTGTTCGAATTGGAGCCGCTCGGGAACCGCATGCCTTATTTGACGGCCGTCCATCCGATGACCACTTCCTCCGGGACCATCGGTTACGCCCTCTATCTATCGCCAAAAACGAATGTGCTGCAAGGGTTGCTGGAATTCAAGCTATTTCGCATCGCAGCCCTGATCGGTTTCTTGTTAAGCGGTTGGTATATCGTCTATTGGCTGACAAGACGCCTCGTCAAACCGATTCGGGAAGCGGTCGACGCCGCCAATCAGATTGTAGCGGGAAATTACGATCTGCAATTCAACATGGAGCAGTCTGAGAAGGAAATTCATCAATTGATGCACGCATTCAAGGAGATGGCCGACCGATTAAGCCGGCTCGAGGCGACGCGCACTCAATTGCTGGCCGGCGTAACGCATGAACTGAAAACACCGGTCGCCTCCATAAGCGGGCTTATTCAGGCGGTGAAGGATGGAGTCGTTTCCGGGAAGGAAGCGGAGAAATTTCTGGACAACAGCCTGAAGCAGGTCGACCGTCTGCATCATATCATCGAAGACCTGCTCGCTTTTAACAGCTTTGCCGGCAACGTGGCGGCAGTGAAGGCGGAGCTTGTCGAACTGGAAGAGACCGTAAGGGATATCGTCGAGCGTTGGCGCCACAGCCGGCCATTCGCCGGTTTGGAAATGGTTGTCGAGGCGGATCGGGCAGTGCGTAACCGGCAGATTTGGACGGACTCCGCCCGCCTCGAGCAAATATTGGTCAACCTGCTGAACAATGCGCAGGATGCGACGGATAGCGGAGGCCGGATCCGGGTACGGCTGCTCACGGGCGGAGCGGAAATCCATATCCAGGTGGAGGACACAGGATGCGGCATCGAGCCGGACGAGCAATTGGATGTATTCGAACCGTTCTATCGCGGCAAGGATAAGCGAAAGCGGGTGAGGGGGCTCGGGCTGGGACTGCCCTTCAGCCGCATGATTGCGCGCGCCTTGGGAGGCGAACTGATATTGACGAACAGCGGACCCGGAGGGACGACCTTTACGTTAACGCTGCCAGTGAAGCGACCTGATGCTGGATAAACGATTAATTCAAAGGATTTTAGGTTCTTGTTCTCGGAACAGGACAAGAACCTATATCCTTTACCGTATCTGGACAAGAACATAGATTCATACAGGACATCTTCAGGCGAAAGATGTCCCTTTAATTGATTGTTACTTGCGTTTTTTTCCATTACACTTGGGAGCGAAGGGAGTTGAAGCCGATCGTTGTATCAAGGCTCTGGATTGCAAAAATCGGCTTGATGCCTGCTTCTGTACTCGGCGGGGGTCATCCCCATTTTCTGCTGAAAATGGTAGTAGAAACGGTGGGTCGAGGCGCAGCCGACTTCCTCGGCGATTTTTTCAATAGGCAGATCGCTTGTCCGCAGCAGGTCCTTCGCCACTTCGATTCGGGTATCGAGCAGCTTTTGCCTGAATGAGGTTTGGAAGTACTTCTTGAGAAGTCGGTTGACTTGCTTGGTGCTTAAACTCAATTGCCCGGCAAGCATTTCAAGAGTCAGATTTTGCCTGTACCCCATGAAAAATATATCGATGATATGAGAGCGCAAATCGTCCTTGGCCCTGCTTGGCATGGAATATTTGACATTCGTTCCAGTATTCAAATGGATCGCTCGCGCGACACGAACGAGGATCAGCGCGAACAAACTGCGCACGTTGGTGTACGAACCCAGCAGAGGAGACTCGGTTTCCAACCGGACTTCATCCACAAGACGGAACAACATTTCATGATCCGCTTGGACGGGCAACCGGCAATAGGTGACACCGGACAGCACGGCTTCCAATTGCTCCGATTCCGTCCGGGGGAACAAAGGATCGTTCTCGTTATCTTCCCGGAATGTAAAACGAAGCGTGCTGCGGACTACAGGATCGTTCTTATCCGGCTTGACCGCATGAAAGATGTTCGGCCCGATCAGATGAATGGAACCGCTTACAAGGTTCTGCTCCGTTTCGTCGAAGATCAGTGTACCGGAACCGGACCAAATGAATTGAAGCTCGTAGGCGGCGTGATTATGCTTTTCTTGCACGTACTCGAGCGGCCGGGGAACGATATTGTCGTTGAGCAAAACATCGAACAGCAGCGAGCCGATGCGAACCTTGATATTCAAACGATCCCAGAATGTGGTGACAGCCGCATCGCGCGAATGCGCCATTCGTATCCCCCCTTAGCTAACTCGGTCGCATTTATTTTATCACAGAGGCGGTCAAGGGCGTCAATGTTATGTTAAAACTAAAAAGGAGGAGGTTCGAATGACAACCTCGATGGAACATATGATACAGTTCGGCGAACAAATTCCGATAAAGACCGAATACGGCCCGATTGCGTTCGGGCTTGTAATGGCGGGATCGATGGTCAGTTGGTCGGCAGAGCGGGCCAAAGATTTGCTGATCAGCCGAATTTGGTCGGGGATCTATCTTTATCCAACCGATCAGTTGCAGGACAACGAGCTGGACATTCCGCCGAAGCTGGTATGCAAAAACAAATTTGTTCCGACAATGGGAATCCCGGCCGACTGGAACCGGGACGGCGAGGACGATCTGATCGTATCCGACCGGTACGGGTTCTTGTATTTGTTCGAGCGGAAAGGAACATATCCGGACATAACGTTCGAATACGTGGATAGAGTACAGGACAGCCGGTCGGGTTTGCCGATCAATATTCCGTACGATAATCCGATTCATGCGATAGGCGACGGGAACGGCTACATCGACCTGAACTTCTACAACTATATTTATCCGATGGCGTATCCCAACACGGACGGGCAAGCGATAGATCTGATTGTCGGGGATATGTCGGGCGTCCTTTGGTGGCTGCCTGACGGAAGCGGCGGAGAAGGAATACCGCAATATACCGGCACCGAGTATACGAAGCCTTTGGAAAATTCAAAGGCGGCTTACGGGAAAAGCTTATTGGAAACGTTAGGCACCCAATATATACGGCCAGCAGAGAAAATAAGCGACGAGAACGGGGTTCCCTTCTTGCTTGGGGACGGTATCGAGGACGGCAAACGCTTCCGGGGCTTTTTTGCAAGACCTGTGCTATATCACAATCCGCGGACCGGATCCGACGATCTTCTCGTTCTGGCCGGGTACGGACTGCCGAAGCTGTACTATTTGCAGCGGGTGAATACCGCCGACTACGGAAAGCCCGTTTTCAAAAACTTGGGCGAAGTCAAAATCGACGGATTGGACAAGTCGATGTTCGGGCTGTTTTCTTTGCATGCGAAGCTGATCGTGGACCAAACGGACGGCAACGACGACTTGCTGCTAACGGCGGGAACTCACATTATGAGACTCAAGAACAAACAGTCGGGCGGTCTGGTTCCGGAATATGCCTGCATCGGTCCGATCAGCGGACGTAACGTTGTCACCTCCGGATACAATTATTCCGAAGTGCTGAAAGACCGGCGATCCGGGAAACGATATTTGGCGGACAGTACATGGACTCATATAGAAATACGCGAAATAATCGATACGCAGGATGGCGTTTATTTAGCTCCGGAAAGAAATGCCGTGGAAGACCAGAACGGCGTTTTCCGCATGGAGGGCGAAACGGACGGGCAGGAGTCCCCGGACAGCGGCTTTCATCAACTGGCCAAATGGGACTTCGACGGCAGCGGACGCCAGCACCTCATTGCGGGAAGCGACAAAGGCTTATTGTATCTGCTTATTGACGAAGGTAATGCGGGGAGCAACGGGACATTCAAATTCCGGTCCGCCGGTCCGTTGAAGGACTGTGAGGGAAACGTCGTCCGGATTCATAACCGGGTATGTCCAGCAGCTGTGGATCTGGATGGAGACGGAGTGGAAGATTTGCTCGTTGGCGGAGCGACTTATCAAGGCGGATTCAAGACAGACCCGAATCCCGGAGCGGGTGTCTACTATTTGCTGAACAAAGGCGTCGGTCTAGATGGATTGCCGATCCTCGAAAAGGCACAAAACATGCCGATTACCGGTCACGAGTTGACTGCGACTACGAATAGAATGATCGAGATTCAAGCCGTCGATCTGGACAACGACGGTTATAAAGAAGTGATCATCATGTCCGGTGCCGACAGGCAAACCGCTCGGGTATTCAAAACGACATGTCCGATCGGATTGCACTATACGGGCAAGATCGTGCCTGGTATGGGGCTGCTCAAACGCGTTCTGGATCTCGACGGCGATGGCGAACTGGAGCTTGTTTACGCCGGAGGCGAGCCGGGAGTGGCGTGCTATTGGAAAACGATTTTATGATCGTAAGGCAAATATGAATATAACAATGAAGAGGCTGTTTTCGTCCGTGAGCGGCCCGATTATGTTACTGCGGCTCTGCCGAACAGCCTTTAAGCGCGCAAGCGCTTCTTTTTGTTTTCTCCCCTTATTTGCTATGATTGAAAGGAGTTATTCATTTTGGAGGGATGGACATGAACGAAAACAAATCTACCAACAAAATCGCAACACAAGTAGGTGATCGCGAGATTGTGATCACCCGTGTATTTGATGTTCCACGCGATCTTGTGTTTGATTGTTGGACGAAAGAGGAGCACCTGTCGAAGTGGTGGGGACCTCGAGGCTTTACGACAACGACTCAGAAGTTTGAAATGAAATCGGGCGGTACATGGGAGTTTATTATGCGCGGTCCTGATGGCGTTGAGTTTCCCAACACCAATGTCTTTGTCGAGGTCGATAAACCTGAGCGAATCGTCTTCAAACATGATGTATTTCCCCATTTTTTGGCGACAGCAATCTTTGAGGATCTGAATGGTAAGACCAAACTCACTTATCGTACCGTTTTTGAAGAAAACGCTGCTGTATTCGATAAGGTGAAAGAATATGCCGTCCCAGGTGCCGAACAGACTATGGATCGTCTTGAGGAGCTTCTTGCAAGTATGTCTTAGTCGAAGATGAAATCGTATCGTTTTACGGAATGAAGATAGCAAAGACACATTCCTAAAGGCTGCCAAAACTGTGGCGGCCTTGTCGTGCTGATGTATAAGTGGACACGGGATTTTGAGCATACCAGAAGTAGTTTTGAAACCAAGCTAAACTTATACAATGAGAAAGTGACCAGGCGTTGACAAATACGCAAACGTTTGTGTATTCTAAAGTTGGAAGTCATATACACGAATCGAGGGCTGAGATGGTCACCATTAAAGACATCGCCAAGCAAGCCGGCGTTACATACGGCACCGTATCCAGGGCGCTTAACGGCGAACCCGGGGTGAGTGAGAAGACGCGGGCTCGTATTAGGGCTATCGCCGAACAGATGAACTATGTTCCGAACTTGGCGGCGAAGCGGATGGTAGACCGTTCCACGAACTGCATCGGAATTATTTGGCCGAAAATCGAAGGCTTGTTCTTCTATCGGTTAAGCGAACGGATTCAGGAGGAGGCATCCAGGCGAGGCCTCAGGATCATGCTGTCCGTAGCCAAGCCGGAGGACGCTTTGAACTCTTTTCAGGAGCATTTCATCGACAGAGTGATCCATTGGGTATATACCGAGCAGACCGCCGCATTCATCGCCGCCAAGCAATCGTTCCCCGGTACCGTTTTGGAGGTCGGGGGCCGTTCCGCAGGGGAGGGGCCTTGTCTGGAAATCGACCGGAAAGGAGCCGTCTGCAAAGCCGTACGGCACTTGGCGGAGCTGGGGCACGAGCGGATCGCCTTCATGGGGGCCAAGACCGATAAATGGGTCGGCTATACGCAGGGACTCGTAGACTTCGACCGGGACTACAATCCCGACGATATCGTAGTGACCCGGCCGAGCGATCCGGACATGGAAGCGAAAATTACGGGCTACTTGAACAGGGACCGCAAGGATAGGGCGACGGCCGTCATCGTCGACTCCCAGGGCCTGATGTTCGAGTTCGCGAGATTGGCCCAAGCGGCGAAGGTGCGTATCCCCGAACAGCTGTCTTTGGTTGGTTACGATGACGTTCCCGAGCTGCACCGATTGCTGCCGGTATCGATTACGACGGTCGGGCCGGATATCGATGTGCTTGCAAATCGCTTGATGGACACGATTGCGCAGGCGGATGCCGTGGAGAATAACGATCGGAATGACCGGAGGATCGAGGGCGTTCTTACGGTTCGAGAGTCGACCCGGCCTCCATTCGGAACGTAACAGGGGGTGAGCCCGATTAAAGTAAAAAGCAGCCGCGATACCGAATAAGCGGCATTTTTTTATCTCATTTAGACAAACGTTTGCGTAAAAATATAAATAATTTCGGCTATTTATATAGAAAACGTTTGTAAACTTCGATAAGGGGTGATGCCATGACCAGATAAGCTTTGAAGGCAAGCGCCGGCTGCCATTTTGCCGGACGAACCGGTACGTTTTTGTTGGCGGCAATGAATGCCGCCGGTCTGGATCATGCACGAATGGGGAGGGAGTCCAGTTGAAACGGCATTATAGGATGTCCATTGTTCTTTTTATCGTTGCGGCGGTATTGTCCGCTTGCGGCAGTGCGGGAGACGACAATACGGAGTTGATCAAGAAGCATAATATCGACCTGAGCTTGCTGGAGCCTACGGTGGTCGATGCGGTGAAGCAGGCGTCGGGAGGCAGCATGTACGGAATTCCCGTCCTGAGCAGCAACTTGGCACTCTTCTACAATCAGGACCTGTTCGATACATTCAGTGTGCCGTATCCGAAGGCGGGCATGACCTGGGACGAGGTGCTCGAGCTCGCCAAGAAGCTGACCCGCATGGACGGAGGCAAGCAGTTTTACGGATTTGCGGCCTACAATGCGTTGGTCAATATGAGTCCGTTGTCGATCCAGCACGCGGATCTGAGAACGGAGAAGCCGACGATCCTCTCGGACGAGCGCTGGCGTACACTGTTCGATACGGCATTCGTCAGGCCCGCACAGGATTCCGGCTACCGGGAAGGCATGCGCACGCTGAAGGACTTGCCGGGCTTGAACCAGTTCGCGAAAGACAGGAGCCTTGCCATGCTCGTATATTTGAATACGCTGCCGACCTCCGTCTCTACGGAATTGAAAACGATGAAGTGGGACATTTTGCCATTGCCCGAATTTGCTGATATGCGCGGGGTGGGCAGCCAATTGCTGCCGACGTATTTCGGGCTGACCTCGCTGACCCGGAACAAGGATGCGGCCATGAAAGTATTGAAATACATGGTATCGGAACCGTATCAAAATCATATCGCCGGCAAAGGGCTGATCCCGGTGTTGAATACGGACGGAGTGAAGCGGCGGCTAGGGCAGGACACCGAGTTCAAGGACAAAAATTATGGAGCGTTCCTACAAAATAAGCCGGCTCCGATCGCGCTCAAAACCGAATATGACGCCAAGCTCGTATCCATCTACCGGAAGCAAATGTTTCCGCTCGCCGTCGGGGACACCGACTTCAATACCGCATTCCGCGCCGCCGAGGAAGAAGCGCTCAAAGCGATTGCCGATAGCAAGAAGTAAGAGCCCATCTGCTTAAAACCCACATTTTGCAGGGAGAGGTGCTGGACATGAAGGAAGGAACACAACCGAAATCGGCGATCAGCCGCAGAAAACTGCTCGCTTCGATGAGCATGGCGGCCATTGCGCTCGGATCAGGAAGTATGCTTCACGCCCGTGCGTTGCATGGCGGAGGAGCCGTTACCGAGTCCGTGTACGGGAAAAACCGGTTAGGCGGTATGCAGCTTTGTATAGGCACGGCGATGGCGGAATTGCGGGCGAACACAGACCCGTCCCCCGATTTTTTATACTATGTTACAGATCCCGGTCGCGAAGGCTTCTTTTATTATGATCCGCAAGACTCCGGCTCCGTCGACAATGACGGAACGGTCATCGTTGCGCCGCTCGGGGAAAGGTTCAAACGAATTTGCGATAAGGTCATAACGGTCAGCTGGTTCGGAGCCAAAGGCGACGGCAGCACGGATAGCACGTCCGCTATTCAAAAAGCAATCGATTGCTTGAGTGTCGAAGGCGGAGTCGTCTATATACCGAGCGGCGTCTACATATTGACCGACTCGCTGCGAATGAAAAGCTCGGTCGTGCTGCAGGGCGAAGGGGCGCAAACGATTTTGAAAGCGTCGCAAACGTCGGGCTGGAACGAGAGCTACAGGGCCATGGTGGAGCTGGTCGGGACCGAAGCTGCCGAGGTGCGCGATCTTGTGCTGGATCAGCATGGCTCGGGCCGCAACCCGTTCGAGCATCGCATCAGCTATACGATGCTGGTCAACGATGCGCAAAACTGTACGATCGACAACGTGATATTCCGGGATGCCGGGTACGATATCGGTTACGGGCGTCCGTCAGGTCCCGTGCTCCTGTTGTCGGCCAAGGATAGCGGCGATACGAATGCAGGTACGGGCGGCGGTATCGGGGGGTGCCGCAACATCAAGATCGTGCGCTGCACGTTCATCCAAAAGGGTACTGCCGGAGTAGGTTTTTGTATCCGGTTACATTCCGATTGGCTGCAGATGAAGCCGGAATTCGATCATTATGTGGAGCAAGTCGTCATCGATTCTTGCCGGTTTGAAGGTGAATATTCCTGGAATGTGATCGAACTGGCGGGAGGAGCCACGCGCTGCAATAAAATCGTGAACTGCCATTTTGAAGGCAAGACATTATCCTCGATCGATTTCGACAAGGGGACGCATCGCAATGTCGCCTCGAACAATACGATAGCAGGCGGAGGCAAGCCGGACATGTACTTGACCGATTCGGCGACGCGCCTCGCTTGCATAAACGTGCACGGCACCGGAGAAGGCGGGCAATATTATTACACGCATTCCAATTCGGTCGTCAACAATTTTATTAGCGACTGCGGCAACGATGCGGCCACGGACCCTTACGAGGCGGCGATCAGCGTGGAATATGCGCACGATACGCTTATTAGCGGGAATATGATCGGCAACATCAACAAGGGTCTTGTCGGCGGCGGGATCTATATCGGGAAGAGCGTGACGCGATGTTCGATCCATCATAACCATATCCGCGGAACGCGCAACGGGATTTTCATGAATGCCAACGGATCGAGCACGAATGATATTAAACTGATCGGCAACGAAGTGCAGGCGAACAATTATGCGGCAAATCTGACTATGCAGCCCGGTGGAGGCAAAGGCTTCCTTCTGCTCGGCAACAGCTTCCGGACGGAAGGAACGGCGAATCCGTGCGTAGCCGGAGGGACGAATTCGTTGAAGGAACCGGTATTCGCGTTCAACCATTTCGAAGGCGGCGCTACAGGACTATCTCTGGCGTATGCGAATTCGCTCGCCGTAGGCAATGTGTTCCGCGGCGCGCAGCGCTCGATCCGGACTTATCAGAAGGCCGTTCTTATCGGAAATGTATCCGTCAATGCGCAATCCGAAGACATGCTGGTGACATCGGGAGAACCGAGCCCCCTGCTGCTCGGTAACCGGTTTACGCATCCGGCGAACTCGGTTGCGCCGGTCGTTACCTATGGAGATGCCATCCCTGGCGGCGGCCATATGTGGTCCCGACGGGACATCGTCTACAATACGAATCCGGTTTCCGGCGGGGAGATCGGTTGGGTTTGCGTTTCCGCCGGTTATGCTTCCACGGACGCTTGGGCACCGGCGAAGACATACGCCGCGGGAGTCGTCGTACATGCTTCGGACCGTGTATATAAATGTACCTTAGCGGGAGTGTCCGGCCTCTCGGCGCCAAGCCATTCTTCCGGAACGGCTGCCGATGGCACGGCGAAATTTCAATACGTGGGGACGGGGCTCGCCGAGTTTAAAGCTTTCGGGGCTATTGAGGGTTAAGATTGCTGAAAAATTGTATCGAAGGGAAGAAGTATGCCATGAACAGGAAAGCCGCGTTCATTTCGACATTGGTCATCCCGGCCTTGCTAGTCGCTTGTGGAAAGCACAGCGGTACGGGCAAGGACGGAAATACGGCTGAAAATGCTTTAATGGAAGCCGAAGCGGCGCCGGCCGAGATCGTATTCTACACGTCCAACGGAGATTCCGAGGAAAATTTCAATCGGCTTTACGGAGAACCGTTGCGTAAAAAATTCCCTCAGTATACGATCAAATATATATTGAGCGGCGCAGGCGGACAAACTCTCGACACGTTGCTTGCTTCCAAGACGCGATTCGACGTCTTTATGCAAGGTCCGGGATTCTTCGAATCGCAGGCGTTTCCGGCCGGCATCCAGTTCGATATGAGCGGACTGATCCGGACGCATAAAATTGATCTGAACCGATTGGACAAGGCGTCCGTAGATTATGTCACGCAAAGCTCAGGCAACGGAAAACTGTATTTCCTGCCAGTGCAGCTGGAAGGGATGGTGCTTTACTACAACAAGTCGTTGTTCGACAAATTCGGAGTTTCCTATCCGGTGGATAGCATGACCTGGGATCAGATGCTGGAGAAGGCGAAGCTATTGACACGCAAGGAAAATGGCGTCCAGTATTTCGGCTTCGGGACAAATTCGAGCACCATTCAAGGAATGAACCCTTTGTCTATCCCTATGGCGGATATCGCTACCGATACGCCTACCATTAACCGGGACGAAAGATGGCGTACATTTTATGATTACTTTTACGACCGACCGAACAAGATCCCCGGATATTTGGATGGCGCCAAAGCAATCAATGGCATTCCGACTAGAGAAATGTTCGTCAACGACCAAACGGTGGCGATGTTCGCCTATCAATCCGGCTTGATCAACGTCTGGGAGGAGCAGCTCAAAGGGCTGGACTGGGACATGGCGGCGCTGCCGGAATTCCCGAACCAACGAGGGGTTGGCAGCATGGCGAATCCGAAGCTGTTCGGCATAACTTCGATGGCCGAAAACAAAGACGCGGCGATGATCGCCATCCGTTACCTGCTGTCCGATGAGCACCAGCAGTTTCTGGCGCGCAAAGGCTACACGCCGATCTTGACCAGCGATGCGGTAACACGGCAACTCGGCCAAGATTCGATCTACAAAGACCGGAATTGGCAGTCGCTCGTCTATCGCGAATTCGCCCCACTTGCGCTCAGACCGGCCTATTACTCGCAATTGAATGCGATCTACCAAAAACATTTTAAAGCGGCTTCGCTCGGCCAAACGGATTTGAACACCGCGCTGAGAGCGGCCGAAGAGGAAGCGGTAAAAGCCATTGCCGAATTCAAACGCAAATAATTTGATGCTGCCGGAAGGTCGGAAAGGAAGGGATGATCCCCCCATGAGCATGAAAGATTATTTGAATAAACAGGCTCGCGCCGCGTCGGCACGGGCGTTTCCGGACTTCCGCACGCCGGAATCATTCGAGAACTGGCGCAAGGACAGACAGCGAAAATTTCACGAGATGCTGGGCATTGATGTGTATTTGGCACAAGAACGAACGCCATTGCACATATCGATTACCGGATCTGTCGACTGCGGGACCCACCGGATCGACAAGCTGCATTTTCAGAGCTTGCCGGGTCTGTATGTGACGGCGAATCTGTATGTGCCAAACGACTTGAAGGAGCCCGCTCCGGCCGTGCTTTATTTATGCGGTCATCATGCAGGGCAAAAGGTCCACTATCAGACGCATGCGCGTCGTTTTGCCCAGGAGCGCTTCGTGACGCTGGTGCTGGATACGATTCAATTGGGAGAGGTGCGCGGGGTGCACCATGGAACCTACTCGCAAGGGAGGTTCGATTGGGTCAGTGCAGGCTATACGCCGGCGGCGGCCGAAGTATGGAATGCGATTCGCGGTTTGGATGTATTGTGCGGTCTGGACGAGGTCGACCCGGATCGGCTTGGCGTCACGGGACATTCCGGCGGAGGGTCGATCAGTTGGTGGCTGACGTGCGCCGATGATCGGATCAAAGCGATGGCATCGTCATCGGGCACCGGCGACTTGGCGTCCCACCTTTACGATCGAACGCTCGATTATCATTGCGACTGCAATTTTCCGAACAATCCCGACGACTGGTCGTCCGCGGAGAGCTACGCTTTAGCCGCTCCTCGTCCGGTGCTGATCGTGGCGCCCGATCGGGACCGGGTGTTTCGAATACAATCCGTACGGCATGTCTATGAAAAGCTGAAAGAATTGTACCGGAAGCTCGGGTATGAGGACAAGCTGGATCTGTGCGCCTTTCGCGCCCAGCATATGTATACACCCGAATCGCGCAAACGCATCTTGAGCTGGTTCTTGACCCATCTTGCGGGTAAGGATGCAACGCCGGAATCCGTGGAGGATGTGGACGGGATTACGCTTAAGGAAGTACAGCTCCTCGTCTACAACGGGAAGCCGCCGGCACAAAATCGCGTGACAACGGTGCAAGAGTGGTTCATTCCATCGCCGCCGCTGCCGGATATCCGCACAGCAAGTCAATTCGAAGCCGTCAAAGCGACGATATTGGCGGGTTTGCGCCAAGAATGCTTGAATACGATTCCCGCCAAGCCATCGGAAGCTCCATGGAGCATCGAGCAGGAGTATTGGGCGGGCACATCGTTCGCCCGGAAATTTTCGTTTTCCCCTGAAGCGGAATGGCGTCTTATGGGCGAGCTCCGGGGGCTGTTGAACGAAAACGGCAATCACCCGCTGGCCGTCTGTATCCGTCAGTCCCGCCACCGCAAAGAGGAGGATGCCTATGACGTGCTGAACGGGTTGAAGGAGGACTGGCTTCGCGGACGCATCGACGTGCGGGGGACCGGCGATTCGGCATGGGGAGCGGAACTGAATTGGCATATTCGCCGGGCGGCTGCACTGACGGGACGGACCGTAACGGAAATGCGCATCGGGGATATGCTGTGCGGCTTGGACATATTGCGTCGGATGCCGGAGGTTGACTCGCATCGCGTGCTGTTGGCCGGCCAAGGCGAATCCGCCATTGTAGCAATGCTTGTCGCCCTGCTGGTTGGCGGGATCGAGACTTTGGTGCTTGAGGACATCCCTTCATCATTCAGGCATACCGATGATCACGCTCAATTGGGCGAAGGCTTTGAAATCATCAATATTCTTCGCCATGCAGATATTCCGCAGCTTGCCGCATTGTTATGGCCGGCGAAAATCGTTGTCATCGGCAAGAAGTGGGATCGATTCGAGTGGACGGAACAGGTGTATGCTTCCCTGGGTCAACCCGGACAAATTTTACATTATGGCAATCGGGAAGAGTATATGCGCGATTGATCACGGCAGCCTTCAAGTACCTGCTTCTGTAATACCTGAAAAAGTCTCTTAAACCTAAAAGGGTACAGTTTCTCATGAAAAATGAGGAGACTGTACTTTTTTTAGTTAATAAACAAGGTTCAAGCAACCGTTAGTACACATCATGCGCCGCCGTTTTTTCGGGTTAAAAGACAAAAACGTCGTTCTAAAAACCAAAGAAATGAAAGGTCCGCGTAGCTATAATGGCCTTAACACCGAATAGTAACGCTTAAGCTCATGCTCATTTAAAGGAGGAGTAAGTAATGTTTGAAAACGGAAACAAAAATGATACGCAAAGCGGCAATGGGGGCAACATCTCGGTCTCCGGGCCCGAAGCCGGACCGAAGCTGAGCAGAAGAAAATTGCTGGCTTCGCTCGGAGTGGCGGGGGCTGCAGCGGTCACGGCGGAAATGCTGGGGATGGGCGGCAGCGTTTTCGGAGAAACGGGCGGGGTAACGGATGATGTATACGGCAATCGGTTGAGGAAACGTCTTCCCGGGCTGTTGAACACGAGCCTCGTTATTTCTGTCACGATAGCCGAGCTGAGACAGATGACAGTTCCCGAAACGGACGATGTGTACTATGTAAGCGACCCCGGAAAGGAGGGATGTTTCTATTACGACTCCGCGGATTCCGCATCTCCGGACAATACGGGAACGGTTCTAGTCTCGGCCGGCGGAGCCAGATTTAAGCGAATCGTCGCGGGCAACGAGGTGAACGTATCGTGGTTTGGCGCTGCGGGGAACGGGACAGCGGATGACGCTCCCGCCATTCAGGCCGCTCTCGATGCGATTCCGCCGGGCGGAGGCACTTTGATCATTCCGCCGACGGCGTCGTTCTACGCGATGGAAAGCCGAGGAATCACGATGGAAAACCGGAACCATATTGCCATCGTCTCATCCGGGGCAACGCTCAAATTCAAGAACGGAACGCCGGACATCCAGAACAGGGACATGAAGCACAGCAACATGCTTCTGAAAAACTGCCGGCATATTCGTCTGGAAGGGCTTGTCCTCCACGGCAACTTGTCCGGTCGGCAGGCGCGTTCCGGCGCGGAAAGCTTCCATTCCTGCCTGAGCATCATAAAATGCGAAGACGTTCAGATCCGCCATTGTACCTTAACGGAAGGAATGACCGACGGGATTTACGTAGGCGGGATCTACTCCGGCCCCGCCTCTACCGGTACGGTGGCGGTCAGCAAGCAGATTCTCATCGATTTTTGCATCCTTACCTTTTGCCGCAGAAACAACATCTCGATCGTGGCGGCGGATGGCGTCACCGTTTCGAATTGCCGCATCAGCGATGCCGGTAAAATTCAAGGCACGGCCCCCAGAGCCGGAGTCGATGTCGAGCCGAACAAAGGATGGTACGGCAGCTGCCAAAACATCGTGCTCCGCAACAACACGATCGAGAACAACGAGGGCACGTACGGGGTAACTTTCGGAGGAAGCGGCAACAAAAATGTGCTGGTGGACGGCAACCGGATCATCGGCAACAAAACAGGACTGAATTTCAACAATAATGCGGATGCGGAGGACAATACGAACGTATTGGTGACGAACAATACGTTTAGCCAGAATATAACGGGCATGCGGATGGTCCGCAAAAATGTGGATGCGATCCGCGGCAACCTGTTCTGCGATAATGCGAGTGTCGGACTAACCATGTTCACTTTGATTGACGGCGTATCGATCACGAACAACAAATTTATCCGCAATGCAAGCTACGGCATTAGCGGAGGATATCCTGCGGCCACCTCCGAGAACAATATTTTGTCGGTAATCATTTCGGACAATGTATTTCAGGACAACGTGTCCGAGTCTACAGCGTCTTCGGGCACTTCGGTCAGGCTGTATATGCGCGACGAAACATCGGTGGCGATATTCAACAACAATACGCAATTCAATTCGCCGGACGCCCTTTACAAAATGAAAGGAGTCTTGATCGACAAAAATTGCAACGCCCGGGCGAGCGGCAATACGTCCTGGAATTTGTACGACAACAACAAACCGCACGACCGATTCGCCGGGGCGGGCAATTATGCAGTTGGGGCAACTGTTCCGACGCCGTAAAGCTGCCGGTTGCCAAAGCACTGAAAATTAGACAAAAGGGGAGTCGATCTTCATTGATGAAAAATAGATGGATAACGGCTGGCATGGCGCTCGTCCTGTTGTCGGCATGTTCCGGCAATAATGGGAGCGCTAACAAAAACGATCCGGCTGCACCGCCAACGAACGAGCCTCCGAAGCCGGTGACGTTGAACGTATTCACCGACGCATCGGCGACGATCGACATGGAGCAGGAGCTGCTGCAGAAGAAGTTCCCTCATATTACGCTCAACATCATCAAAAACGGCAAAGATACGCGGATCGAAAACGTGGTGGCCAGCGGTCAGCAGCTCGATCTGATCAATCATTCCATGGGATCGATCTGGAAGCTGCTCGACCTTCGACTGCTGTCCGACTTGACCCCTTACATCGGCAAGTACAAATTCGATCTGAACCAGTACATCCCCGGAGTAGTGGAGTCGATGAGAAGCTATTCCGATAAAGGAGAGCTGCTGGCGCTTCCTTACGAGTTGAACAGCAGCGTCCTGTTTTACAACAAATCGATTTTCAACAAGTTCGGCGTTCCGTACCCGAAGGACGGCATGACGTGGGACGATGTGTACGAGCTGGCAAGACGGGTAACGAAGCAGGACGGCGGGGTTCAGTATAAAGGCTTCCAGTTTCAGCATCAGAACTTGACCTGGAAAAATCAGCTCGGTCTTCCGGTCGTCGACGCGCAGACGAACAAGGCGCTCGTCCAAAACGACGGATGGAAACGGTTTCTGGAAACGATGGGCCGGTTTTACAGCATCCCGGGCAACGAGCCTATCGGCGGCGATACGGATAATTTCTTGAAGACGCAAATTTTGGCGATGCGCGTAGGTCCTAACATCTTGTCCGGAATTCCGGAAGCGGTCAAAGCGGGATTGGACTGGGATGTAGCGTCAGTGCCGGTGTACGCCGGCAGCACGAGCGGCGGGTCCCAGCTTATCGCCCCGTTCTATTCCATCCCTGTCGGCGGCGCCAACAAAGACGCGGCGTTCCAGGTTATGGCGTTTCTGCTGTCGCCCGAAGTACAAATCGTGAAATCCAAGAGCGGCAAAATGCCGATCATAAACGATCCGGCCGCAATGAAGGCGTTCGCTGCAGATATGGAAGGAATCCAAGGAAAAAATATGGGCGCCTTCTTCAAGGAAACGATCGGCAAGCCGATCAAAGCGACCCGATTCGACGCTATCGCCAAGGACGAACTTTGGGGCAAAACGCTTAAAGACTACTACGAGCAAAAGAAGGACGCCAATACGGCTCTTCGAGAAGCGGAGGATGCGATCAACAAAAAAATCGCCGAGCAGGTACAAATGGGAAAGTAGCGAACGATGAACAAAATGGATTGGAAAATCGCGCTCGCGGTTTTGCTATTGACAGCAGGAGGGATCGGTTGGATGGCGGTAAACAAGTTTTCCGATAAACCGCAAGCGAATGGGTTTTATTTGGTGAAAGAAGGGAAAGCCCAAGCGGTGATCGTTCGGCCGGCGGGAACCTTCGGCCAAGAAGCGGTCAAGGAATTTCAAACCGATGTGCTTCGGGCGACCGGCGCCGCTTTGCCGATCGTCGATGCGGAAAAGCTGAAGGACGTACCGGAGGGGCACGTACGTGTGCAAATCGGCCCCGGGCCACTGATGGATGACGAAGAGGCGATCGCGGACCGGGAGTCGTATCGGATCGTTTCCGAAGGGAACCGGCTTCTGTTTGCCGGCGGCTCGGACGACGCGGTTTTATGGGCGGTCGCCTATTTTCTCGACCGGCATATGGGGGTTCGCTGGCTTTGGCCGGGCGAATTGGGCACTTACGTGCCCCGCGCCGACAGCATCGCGCTTCCGGAGCTCGACGAAACGGCCCGGCCGGGGTTGGAGATGCGTCATTTGCGTGTGCGCAAGTCGGCCCCGATGGAAGGCCATCTTTGGCTCCGGCTGCACGGAATGGGAAGTCGCACGTCATATGCGTTCGGACATGCGTTTACGAAATGGTGGGACAAATACGGCAAAGAGCACCCCGAATATTTCGCGTATCCACCCGAAGGACAGCAGCAGGTTCGGGCCGACCGGATCAAGCTGGACATCAGTAACGTTGAGGTCGACGAGGCGATTATCCGGGAATGGCGGCAGGCGGGAACGCCGGCCAACTGGAACGTGTCGCCCAACGACGGCAGCGGCTTTTGCGTCAGCGAGGGCTGTCTGGCCATGGACGTTCCGTCCGGCCAATCCGTGACGGCCATTTGGCGGGCCGAAGGCCAACTGACGGCGCGCTACGTCAAATTCTGGAACCGGTTGATCGGCAAAATGCGGGCAATCCGTCCGGACGTTACGTTGTCGACCTACGCCTACAGCTCTTACAAAGCGCCTCCTCCGCCGGGCATTACTCTGAAGGATGGTTTTGTCCTGCAAATTGTCGGCTTCTACGACGATTACAAGCAGTGGCAAGGCTGGTTCGACGCTGGAGCGAAGCTGTTTTTGCGGCCGAATTGGTGGCATTCCGGAGCGATCGCGCCGAACCTGCCGTTGCATGCGCAAGGCGAGTTTTTCAAATTCGCGGAGAGTCACGGGATGCTCGGGTTCGATTTCGATACGATGTTCGGCTATTGGGGAACGCAGGGACCGAACTATTACTTGATCGCGCGGCTTTCGGCGCGCCCGGATTTATCCGTTGACGAAGTGATCGCGGAATATGCATCCGCCTTCGGCAAAGCGGCGCCTGCGATCCGTGATTATCTCGACTACTGGGAGCGGTTTTCCGAGGAGGCGGGCTTCAACATCCAGCTGTACCCGAACGGCCGTTACGAGGCGTTGGCCACCCGATACGACCTGCCCCGTTCGACGCTGAACGGAGGGTGGTACATTTTGCCTTACTTGATGACGGACGACGTGCTCGGTGAAGCGGAGGCGATTTTGGACCGGGCGGAGGGACTTGCCGCCGGAGACGGGGAAGCGGGCGCACGAGTCGCGTTTCTGCGTGACGGGCTTCGGCATGTCGCTTTGACTCGCGAAACGGTCCGGTACGGGTATGAGAAGAGCCGGCCGCAGGGCGCGACGAAGGATGACTTTATCCGGCTGCGCGAGCGACTGGAGGCGTTCAGAAAGGAGCTATCCGCGCGTCATGTCATCTGGCTCGGCACATTAAACGAGTTTGAGGAGCTGAGAGGGATTCCGACACATGAAAGCCGTACGACCGGCTGGGACGTACAAGGCCCGGGCGGTCCCGGCGGCAAGGAAATGGACGAGCAAGTGCTCGGCATGTAGCGGCGTCAGGGAGCCCCCGTTAACTACAGAAATTGGCTTCGCATAATTCAATCAAAAAGAGATTGCAATCCGGCAGAAACCGGATGCAATCTCTTTTTTCTTACCGGCGCTAGATCACGATCTACGCCCGCAACGGCCTTACCGTATCCCCTTCGAAGAACGTCCCCTGCAGCATCAAATGCTCGTAGGGGAGGCTCGGGTTGGCGAGCCGCCACAGCATCCGCTCCGCAGCGCGAACACCGGTTTCGTATATGGGCAGCAAAGGACGCGTCAGCTGCGGTACGAACTCGTTCGGCTCGTGCTGCAAGCTAATCAGGGAATAATCGTCGGGAATCCGTTTGCCCGACGCACTGCAGGCATGGTAGATCCAAGCGAGATTTTGGTGGATGGCATTCAGGATCGCCGTAGCTCCCAGCGACGACAGCTTGTTTTTTACTTGCGTGATCAAGACTTCCTGATCCGGAATTCCATGCGTGATGTGGCCGTCCGGAGCCGCATCCAGCCCCGCTTCCTTCATCGATTCCACGAACGACTGCCAGCGCAGCCGAAACCCGCGGTGACCGGAAATGTTGCCCATGTACAAAATGTTCCGGTGTCCGCTCGCTACCAGATGACGCACGGACTGGCGAATGGCGGTGCCGACGTCCCAGATGACACTGTCCGCCTCGCAGGCGGCGGACGGGAAGTTGAGCAGCATGCGCGGCAGCGGGAGCTTCAGCAGTAAATCCTCGACGGTCGGATCGATCATCGGCGGAATGAAGACGCCGTCTGCGTACATCAGGTTGTTCTGCTCCGCCCAAGCTTCGAACGTTTCCGCCCTCGATCCGGAAGCGGGGACCATCACCATGTCGATCGTATGGCCGTATTCGGACAGCTTCTCCTGCACCCCCCCGACCAAAATCTGATTCAGCCTGGAAAAGCCGGAGACGCCGGTAAAGACGAGCTTGAATTTGCGTTGGCGGTTCGGGAAAAGCGGAATATGCTCAACGGCGAGACTGTGCTCTTGATCTTTGGTCCGGTACCCGAATTTCCTCGCGGTCGAGAGCACTTCGTGCCGGGTTTGCTCGGACATGCCCGGCATGCCGCGCAGCGCCTTCGACACCGTATGGACGGACAAGCCGAGCTCCGCGGCGAGGCTTTGCAAAGTGACCGATTTTTTTCTGGGCATAAAGCGCCTCCGATTATGGAAAGATGCAAGTTACATTCATACTATTTTAGATGAAACAAAAATGCAACTAAAATAATAACCAAAACGAAAGTATACTGAATGTATATCGAACCTACATTACATACAAGCAAAGGGGAAATACGTTCATGATCGACTTTCATACCGTCAAGTATTACAAACCGACTCCGGTCGCCGCCAAGCCGCAAACGGTCCGTGCGGATGTGTGCATTTACGGGGCATCCTCCGCGGGAATTGCCGCGGCCGTGCAAGCTTCGCGCATGGGGCTCAAAGCCGTCATCGCGGAATTCGGCTCGCACATCGGCGGCTTGACAACCGGCGGGCTGGGGGCGACGGATATCGGCAACAAAGGGGCGATCGGCGGCATTTCCCGCGAGTTTTACCGCGCTCTCGGGACCCGCTATGGGGTGAACGAAAACGGCGGCACGCACTGGCTGTTCGAGCCGAAGGTCGCTTCCCAAATATACAAGGAATGGTTGGAACAGGCGGAGGTGGACGTATATCCCGAACGTCATTTACAACGGGTCGATGCCGCTGGCGGGCGGATTAAGCGGATCGTGATGGAGAACGGCGACGCGTTCGAAGCGGGGATGTTTATCGACGCCACATACGAAGGCGATCTGATGGCGCTCGCGGGCGTCTCGTACCACGTCGGCAGAGAAGCGAACGATGTATACAGGGAGACGCTGAATGGCGTTCACTTCGGCCACCCGAACCATAATTTCAAAACATGGATCGACCCGTATGTCGTGCCCGGCAAGCCGGACAGCGGACTGCTGCGCGGTGTGACCGATGCCGAGCCGATGTCGCAAGGGCAGGGCGACTCCTGCGTGCAGGCTTACAATTTCCGGATATGCCTGACGGACGATCCGGACAACAGGCTGCCGTTTCCCCGGCCTCCGCACTACGATCCGGACGACTACGCTTTGCTCGCCCGGTACATCCAATCCGGGGTATGGGACGCGCTCAAGCTGCACAAAGTGATGAAGCCGACGCGCAAGACGGATTTGAACAACTTCGGCGCCGTTTCCACCGATTTTATCGGACGCAATTACGAATGGCCCGACGGCGATTATGCGACCCGGGAACGGTTGTTCCAGGAGCATTACAACTACAATTTGGGGATGCTTTATTTTTTGTGCCATGACGAGAGGGTCCCGCTCTCCATTCGCAATGAAGTGGCGGCATGGGGCCTTCCCGCCGACGAATACGTGCTAACTGGAAATTGGACGCCGCAGCTCTACGTGCGGGAAGCGCGGCGGATGATATCCGACGTCGTCATGACCGAGCGGCACTGCCGAAGCTACGAGAAAACCGCGGATTCTGTCGGTCTGGCCGCCTACACGATGGATTCCCACAATTGTCGAAGGCTTGTCGTGGGTGGGCGCTGCATCAACGAAGGCAATGTGGAAACCGCGTTGGTCGCGCCGTTTCCGATTTCATACCGATCGATCGTGCCGAGGGGAGACGAATGCGTCAACTTGTGCGTTCCCGTCTGCTTGTCCGCTTCACATATCGCCTTCGGCTCGATCCGGATGGAACCGGTGTTCATGATATTGGGACAGTCGGCGGCGACCGCGGCCGCTTTGGCGCTCGAAGCGCAATGCGCCCTTCAAGATGTCGATTACGGGAAGCTTCGCGAACGGCTGTTGCAGGACGGGCAAATTTTGGATTGGAGCTAAAGTCGGCAGGTCGCTTAAACCGATGAACAAGGAAAGGGGAACGCAGAAATGGAATTGGCGATGAAGAAGATGGATCGCGTGATTGAAATCGACAACATTGTAACATTCCATTACCGGGAGCTTCCGAAGCAATTTTCAACCATTGGGCAGTCGTATCCTTACTGGGAGATGGTGTACGTCGACAAAGGAGAATTCGCCGCGGTTTCGGACACGGGATCTGTGCAGCTGAAGCAGGGAGATACCGTGTTTTACCCGCCCGGGGAACGGCATGGCGGCACGGCTCACGTTCGCATCCCGCCCAATCTGCTGATTGTCGGGTTCGAATGTGCGTCGGAGGCGATGAACGATCTGCTGCGGACCCCGTTCCGTCTCGGCGATGCCGAACGCCGCTTGCTGACCGATATCGTCCGGGAAGGCTTGTATCATCTCGAGCCCGTTGTTCCGCTCCGCCGGCAGGAGTCCGCCGTCCGGCAATCCCGATCGTCAATCGGGCAGGAGCAGCTGGTGAGAAATCAGCTGGAAATTTTGTTCATCCGTCTGCTGCGCAAAAACGCACCGACGGAAGCGGGCGGCAAGCTTTCCTCCGTACAAAAGGAGCACCAGGAAACCGATATCGCGCAAAAAATCGTCGATTACATCGAGCGAACGGACATTTCCGAGCTTTGTCTCGACCGCATCTGCCGCACGTTCGCGCTTAGCCGGACGCATCTCGGCGCCATCTTCAAACGTTCTACCGGCTGCAGCGTCATGGAATACGTCCGCAAGCTGAAAATCGCCAAAGCAAAAGCGCTTATCCGCGAAGAAACGTACAATTATTCGGAAATCGCCGAGCTGCTCGGCTATTGCAGCATCCATTACTTCTCGAAGGACTTCAAGAAGTGGACAGGAACCGCCCCGTCGGAATACGCGAAATCCGTCATAGCGCGCATATGAATCGAAACAAGACAAGCGGTGCAGGGGGTATCCTGTACCGCTTGTTGGTTAAGTCGTTGCTAAACCTGACTGTCCGTCAGCCAATCGCCGACAACGGATGCGATCTCCCACTTGTAATCGTCGCGCCCCATCAGCGTAACGGAACTTCCTGGCGCGGCGCAGGCGATGACCGATTTCGCACCGGCCGGTGTCACAATGTCACCCGGCGAGTGTGCTTGCAGAGCAAGGCGATGCGCAGCATCCACGATGAAAGTAAATGCCATCCCGGGTTTTGGAACCGGCAAAGACATAACGGCTGCTGAGGTAGCAGGCTTGTTGGTGATTTTGGAACCGATCCGGTCATAGGCAATGGCAGTGGACGCGGCGACAGTGTAAATCAATTGCGGTTGATTGACAGCTGAAATATGTTCTGCGGCTGAATCGATCAAATACGTATTTTGATTGCCGCCGATCGTAGTACAGTTGAAATAACGCACATTGCTAATTTTTTGCGCGGTCCGCTTTTTTAAGGCGAATCCATGCTTTACTAGTGGCGCAGGGCGTGTATCGATCGACTGGCAGTCGATATATTCCGCATTGCCGATAACTGTTCGCACCCTCGAATCCGCATTCGTGATCACAAACGACGAGCTGAATCCATACTTGCTGTCCGGCGTTTCGGTCACTTGGCAGTTGATCGCCCGGCAACGGATATAGGAACGACGAATGCTGTCGGCCGAGTTGGCAATATCCCAGAATCCCGATGAAAGGGCTTCTTCGGCAGTACAGTCGATCATTCGGATCTCGCCCTGCGGCGCATTAACGCCTTCGCCCGCGTTATTGACTACAAAGCCGTAAAGGTTGCCGCGCGTCGTGCAGCCCTCGAATGTCACATCAATGAGCGGGGACTGCCGGGTCGGCTTGAGCAGCGCAGTCAGGAAACCGGAGCCGGCGTTGCCTTGCGCCAAACAGTTCACAAAACGGATGTTGCGCAGCGGTTGGCTTTGCCCGTTCGGCTCCAGATCGACACCGGCTTCCGGGGCGGTCCCTTTCGTATTTGTGAAACGGCAGTTTTCCACGAGCAGGCCGTCCACTGAAATGACGGACAAGCCTTGTCGCCGGTTGTTGTCCGCGGAGCAGTTGCGCAGCACGATGTTTTTGCAGGAAGCGAACCCGCTGACCACATCATACGCGCCGACATAGAAGCCATCGCCGCCGCTGTCGTTGCAGTTCAGGTTTTCGATGACGACGTTGCGCGATCCGCTGACATCGATGCAGTGAGCCTGCTCGCCGCTCGTATAGGCGGCTTTGTTCATGCGCAGTGTTGCGCCATTGCCCCGGATATGGACATTCTCGACCATTTTGAGGCGCAGCAGACGTTCGTAGGGGGCTACGCGGCTTAACGTGTCCACCGCCTGCACAATGGTGCCCGGTTCGAATTCAATCGTCGTGTTGCCGGGTACGAACAATTGGCCGCTCAAATAATACGGACCGCGCTGCTTCGGAATGTACAATGTTTTCCCTTGTGCCGCTTGCAGTGCAGCTTGGAGCGCGGCCGTATCCGCGGTAACGCCGTCCGACTTGGTGCCGAACCAGGATGCAACAATGACATCGACGATATCGCGCTTGAATCGTTTGCCGTTCGAGGAGACGAGTACGGTCCCCGTGTTGTCCGCGGCCGTTGTATCCGCCGGGTCGTACCGGAAGAAGCCCTCTTGCCCCGGATTGGTTACATAATAGGCGATTGCCGCATCCGGCTCCGTTAATGCCCGAAGCTCTTCAACCGTCACGGCGAGGCAGAAGTGCAACGCATCGAGATAAAGCAAGTCTTTCCAATGTCCCTTTCCGTTGTCGGAGCTGTAGACTTGAGCGAATACCGACGAGGCATCATTTCCTTTCCACAGCATGGTCGACGTTGCAGCGATACCGGTTGCACCGAATGCGGCGAGCAGCTTGCGTCGGCTAATCGGACGAGGCGAGGGAGCGGGAGCAAGTTCTTGTTGACTCGTCGAAGGATCGTTTGGCTGGATACGGTTGGTCATAGCAAATTCCTCCTTCTGGGGCTTGACTTTTGACAAGGTATCAGTTTCCTTTTTCGCAAATTTCCTTGTTTGCGGCCTCCTCCGCCTCACGGATGGCGGTGTTGACATCGATTTCTCCATTGATTGCTCGTGTCAGCGCGGTGTTCACATGCGGCAAGACAAAGGCGGCATTTTTATGCGGCGGAACCGGTGCGGCGAATTGACTTTTGAAGACGGCTTTGATGTTTTTGCCCTGCAGCGATTTCATGTTGCGACCGTACATCTCTTTGATCGACTGATCGTTAAGTGCGGTGAATCGGCCATGGTCAGTAATCAATTTCTGAACGCCGGGCGAGCCAAGCAATTCGATCACCTTGAACGCTTCTTCCTTGTGCTTGCCAAGCGACGACATCAAAAGGAAGTGACCGGACGACGCGACGGTCGTATTCGGCTTTTCCTTGAAGCTCGGGAACTGGGTCAGATCCCAGTTGAAGTCCTGCGGAGTACCGTACAATTTCTCCAACGCGGCAATCCGCGCATCGTAGCTGATCGCCATCGCGACGCTTTGATCTTTCAGAAATCCGTTGTTCAATGTCGCCGACGCGGAAGCGTTTTTGTTTCCCGGAATGTCGTTGAACGCTTTGTATAGATCGAACAGTCTTTTCCAGCTATCCTGAGCGGCCAAGCTGGCTTTGCCTGTTTTCGGATCAATGAGAGGCAGGCTCAATTGCGTAGACACATCACCGATTCCTTGTACAAACGCGCCTTTGTACTCGATGCCGTCCATCACGCGGGAAAGCTTCTTGGCCGTCTCGAGCGCATCGTCCCATGTCATGCCTTCTTTCGGATAGGGCACGCCAAACTTATCGAATATGTCTTTGTTGTAAAACGTTGCGGTAAAATTGAGTGAAAACGGAAGCCCGTACAATTTCCCGTCGCCGGAATACACTTGAGCCGTTTGGAGAGCGGCGGGATCGTATTGTTTCAGATCGACTTTGTTTCTCGCGATAAACGGATTCAAATCTTCGACTGTCTTCAATTCACGGTGATTCGTAATGCGCGGGTATGTACTGAAAATCAAGTCTGGGAATTCGCCGGAGGCGATGTAGTTTTGCACGCCTTCGTCGGCTTTGCCGTTAGTTGCCAGTTCCATCGTGATGTGCGGGTACTTCGCTTTCACAGGTGCGGCAATCAGATTGGCGAATTCATCCTTCGTTAGGGTTGCGCCATCCTGGAGCATAACCAAAGTGACCGGCTGTGCGGGCTTGTCGCCCGACGGCTGCTGCTGCGCGCCTGCTCCTTCATTGCCCGGAGACGCCCGATTTCCGGCATCACCCCCGCATGCGGTTGCGGACAATGCGATTAGCGTTGCCGTCATCAGCACTCCAAAACGTTTTCTTCCCATGGCTGCAATCCTCCTCATTCTTGCTCATCCATTTTAATATGCCAGAACTTGATCGGATTCCAGCAGCTTGGTCCGCAGCTGCCGGTAATCCACCTCCTGTACGGCACAGCCCGCTTCCAGCGCAAGTGCGGCCGCCGTCGCCGCCGACTGGCCCAAAATCATGAAGACCGGCTCCATCCGGATTGAACCGAAGGCGATATGGGAGGCGGACAAACAGACGGGCACGAGCAGGTTGACGCATTCCTCTCCTCTCGGCACGATGGCCCGGTACGAGATCGGATACGGCGATCCGGGAGGCACCTCCACATTGCCCTCGTTGACGCACCTTCCGTCAATGACGAGCCTGCGGCAGTTGTGGGAATCCATCCTGTAAGCCGCCAAGCCGACCGGATCGTCGACAACTGCGTACCCGCGGCAGTGATGCTCGGTCATGACGACCTCGGACACCATCCGGCGAGCTTCCCGGACGTACAATTGCGGCGTCCAAAGACCGCTGTCCGCATATTCGTCCGCAGGAAGCCCCCACTCGCCGACTTCGCGACGGATCGGTTCGGGAACCCGTTCGTCATGGCTGAGGAAATACAGCATGCCCAAATTGTAGTGGAGGTGTTCGCGGAACAGGCGCTTCCGGGTTAGCGTATCGCCTTCCGGCCAGTTGTCGCTGCCTCCGATGTAATCGGTGGAGACGGCGCCATAATTGTTCAGATCGGTTTTCCCATTCGGCATCTTGCAGTGAAGTCTCATGGCGTCCCATACGCCTGCGCGGATATACCTGGCCAGCAGCGTAAACGTCTCCGGGTCGTAGCCCGGCGGCTCGGGAAACGGAATCCGGTTGCCGGGCATATTCGTCAGGCAGATGCGAAAGTTGTACGCCTGCACGCTCTTGTCGCCCTGCCCCTGGTGCAGCACCGGAGCGTCCGTCACCCCCGGAAGCAGCCCGCTGTCCGGCTTTCCCGGGATCACGTAAGGATCGACCCACGCCTTGAAATTGTGGTTCGGGTGTCCGTAGTGTACGCCGTTCAGCGTCTCCCGGTATACCGAATTCGCTTCCCGCCCGACATGGTAGGAAACTCCCGCTTGCGCCATCAGATCCCCTTCGTACGTGGCGTCGATGAACGCGGAGGCGCTAAACCGGCTGCCGTCCCGCATGACCAAGCACAAAAGCTTTCCTTCCCGCATTTCCGCTTTCTCGAGACTTTGGTTGAAATAGACGGGTACTTGCGCCGTTTGAAGCCAGTCCTCGAAAATTCGTTTTGCTACGCCCGGTTCGAACTTCCATGCTGTCCCGTCCGGCTCCGTGCTGCCATAATGCTTGCCGACCGCTTGATAAAATTCGCGGGCAATCCCCCCAATCGCGGCTTTGTTGCCGATGTCCGTTTCGCCCAGTCCGCCAGCCGTCAATCCGCCGAGATGGCGGCCGAAATCGGCGATTACGACATTTAGGCCCATTCTCCGGGCTTGGACGGCCGCGGCAATTCCGGCCGAAGTTGCCCCGTATACGCACAAATCCGCGTGAATTGTCTGCGGACCCGTCGCCGCGGCCGTTTCGGCGCCGTACTCCATTTTGTCGAAAACGATGCTTTGCATGGCTCTCTGCTCCTTTGCCTTCTATGTATCGATGGCTGTATCCGGTTACAAGATTGATTTTAAGTAGAAATGTAAGTTTAACTCTAGTTGAAAAATACTATAACTTTTATTAAAATGATGCTGCATGATGGAAGAAAACGAATCGGGTGAAGCACATGCGCAAAAAGAAGTCGGTCACATTGAAAGACTTGTCCGTGAAGTCGGGCTTGTCGGTCCAAACGGTAAGCAAGGCACTCCGCGGCTTGACCGGCATGTCCGAGGAGTCCCGCCATCAAATTCAGACGCTTGCGGAGGAGCTCGGATACCGGACGAAGGATCAGGAGCGGGCTCATGCGGTCGAGCGGATACCGCTGCATCCCCGCAAGCCTCTCCGATTCAAGATGGTCGTTTCCGACAAACACGAAACGTTCGACATGAATCAGCTCATATTGAGCGGGCTGCAGCAGAAGCTGTCGGAATACGGCCATTCCATCGAGCTGTTAACGATTCCGTATCGTCTGGAACATGACGCAGTACTTAGGAATTGGGCCAATGTACACCAATTGGAATATTGTGACGGCGTGTTTATTACGCCGATGATCGGCAGGGAACAGGAAGCGCATCTGCTCGGCTACGCGATTCCCCGCCTGCTGATCAATTTCCCGGGGCCGGCAGCGGAGGCGGACAGCGTCGCATGGGACGTCGGGACGGCGATTCACAAATCGGTGAGGCAACTGCTGTCCAAAGGACATACCCGGATCATGTACGTCGGGGAAATCGACATTCACAGAGGATTTGTCCTGCGCTGGCAATCGTTTACGGCGGCGATGAAGGAGGGGGGGATTCCGGTTGATTCCGATACCCATCTGACCGACTCTTGCGGGAGCAGGGAAAACTGGACGGCAGAGCTGATCCGGAAAATGCGGCGGTACGAGCCTACGGCGATCCTGTGCGCGTTGAGTTACAACCTTGCCTGGACATACCATGCCTGCGCATTGCTCGGCAAGCGCATTCCCGACGATATTTCGCTGATCAGTCTGCAGCATGCGGAGAACGCCTTCGTTCCCGATCTGTCCCGACCGCTGCTCATGATTCGGGAAGCCGGCATTCGCGCCGCCGAGCGGATGCTGTGGCGCGTGGCGAATCCGAACATGCCTTACGAGCACATATTGCTGCAAGGGAGCTTTTGTGAAGGTTCGACGGTCAAGGTGATTTAAAGGATGGACTGTAAGAGCGGAGACCCCGGGGGCGAACCTCCGGGGGATTTCATTTGCGCTTCAGATTCGCGTCAGTGTGTACGCAGATGTTACAAGGAGAGACGCACCGACAATAAATTACATTAGAAGGCTGCCGAGATCGGCGGCCTTTTTCCGCGAAAATCTTTCATTATTCTTTCATTGGCGGATTCTATAATGAAACTGGCATTATGATTTGTATGGAACTACCGCAGGTGAGGATGATATCCTATTCTGGGGTATCTTTACGCCGAACCGACCCGTAAAAAGGCTTCGGCAGCCACCTGATTGTAGGGAGACATTGGTTGTGGACACTAGACAATGGATGGCGGTAACGCTTTTTCTCGCAACGGCGCTGATGATGTTCGTCTCCTATTTGTCTTACCGCAAGCGCCATCTTCCCGTTGCCAAAACGATGATTCTGACGATGCTCGCAGCGGCTTTTTATGCGTTCGGCTCCGCATTGGAGGCGATCAGTCGGAATTTGGAAGATGTGAAGCTGTCGTTGCAAATCGAATATTTCGGCATTCCTTTCGTCACTACGCTCTGGTTATTTCAAGTGATCCAATTTACCGGGACCGCGGCCCGCTTACGCAAACGTCTTGCCGTCATATTATTCACCGTCCCTGTAACGGTTTTTTTCCTCCATCTGACCAACGATTGGCATCATCTGATCTATGAACGCTATATCCCGAATCCCGACGGCACGATCCCATTGTATACGACGATCAAGGGACCTTGGTATAAAGTGCATACGATCTATAACTATTCCGTCTTGCTGTGCGGAATATTGTTGTTTATTCCCATGTACTGGCGGGCTTTGCCGATCGTGCGCAGGCAAATTGCCGTTCTCCTTACGGGTGCGGCCGCTCCTGCGCTATTCAATTCGTTTTTTTGGTTCGGCTGGCAAGTCGATTTAACGCCGTTCGGATTTGCCGTATCGGGTGTCGTCTATGTTTGGGGGATACTCCGGTTTCATTTGCTGCGCCTGACGCCGCTCGCGCAGGCCCAAGTATTCGAGACGATCCGTGATGGGGTCATCCTGTTCGATTACGAGCATCAAATCGTCAGTTTCAACCGAGCGGCCGAACAAGTGCTTCCCGAACTGGGTCAAACGAAACAGTATCCCGCCGATATGGACGTGATTTTGTCGGCCAGTCCGTTACTGCTTAAACGCATTCGCGAGAGTGATAGTGACGAGCGGTTTCCGTTCCAAACCCTTCGGGATAGCCGGATGAAATACTATTCTTGCAGTTTGTCGCTTGTCTACGATTCGGGCAAGAACAGGATCGGTAAAATCCTCATGTTCAACGATATTACCGAGCTGAAGGAGAACGAAGCCCGATTGCGCGAGAGCGCCCGGCAGCTTTCCGAGCTCAATGCGTTCAAAGATAAGTTGTTCACCGTCGTGGCGCACGACATTCGCGATCCGATCGCACTCCTTGTCAGTTTGACCGAGCTGCTGGGCGACGAACTGACCGCCGCAGACGACGAGCATGCCGATTTGGTGAGGGAACTTAAAGGTCAAGTGCAAAGCACGTTTCATCTGGTCGATAACTTGCTGGACTGGTATCGCAGCCAGAAAGGGAAAGTCGTGTTCCGACCGTCGGCCTGGAATTTGCGGCAGGTGGTTCAGCAGGCGCTGCTGCTTGCCGGTACGAAGGCGGAGATGAAGAAGATTATCATGACGGAGCGAATCGATGAGAAACTTTCGGTTAGAGCGGATAAAGAGATGCTGGATCTCATCCTGCGAAACCTGCTATCGAATGCGATCAAGTTTACCGGGATTGGCGGAGCCATCGAGATCGAGGCCGAACCAAGAGGAGATTGGATTGTCGTTTCCGTTCGCGACAATGGAGCGGGAATCGACGTTTCGACGGCGGAACTGCTTCGAATGGAGGAAAGGTTTATAAAGGGAACCGCCTCCGGCGACGATACGGGGGAGACGAGGTTCGGATTGGCGTTAACGCGCGAATTCGTTCGGATTCATGGCGGAAGCCTTTGGTTCGAAAGCGAGCCGGGCAGAGGGACGATCTTTTCGTTCACGCTGCCCGGTACGGCCGGAGAGCGGAACCCGATAGAAATTGACGGCAGGGAGGGGGAAGGTTGATGAAAGTGATTTTGGTGGACGATGAACCGACGATGCACTTGATTTTGCGCAAAATGCTTGTTAAGCTGCCTGAGATTCAAGTGGCGGGCGCTTTCACGGATACGAAATCCGCCGCCTCCTTCCTGCAAGAAAACGCCGATATCGGCTTGGCATTCGTTGACATCTCCATGCCCGGAGAGAGCGGGATGGAATTCGCCGGCCATTTGGATGCTTTGAGCTCCCCGGTGCAGGTCATCTTCGTGACCTCCCATAAGGAATATGCATTGGAAGCTTATGAACTGTCCGTACTGGATTACTTGGTTAAGCCCATCTCCCAGGAGCGGCTACAACGGGCGGTGAATCGCGCACTTGCGAACCGGCGGATGCTGCATCCGTCACCGCTGTCGACTACAGCTGACGCGAATTCGAACAGAGCTGTCGTAACGATGCTCGGCGACGTTTCCGTAAGCAATGCTGAGGGCCGGATTAAGTGGATCTCGCGAAAATGCGCGGAGCTATTCGCATATTTGTTGCTTTACCGGGGCAAACGAATTCCCCGTACCCGCTTGGTTGCGGATATTTTCGGAGGGATGCAGCAAGCCGGTGCGGAGAGCTACTTGAACACGACGGTTTATCAATTGCGCAAATCTTTGGAACCGCTCGGTTTGCGTGAAGCCGTACGGTCGGAGAACGATGGGTATGCGCTTGAATTGAAAGACCCTCTGATCGATTACAAGGAATTCGAAATGCAGGCGGAGAAGCTGCTGCCGATCCATAAGGAGGATATAGAAAGCGCGATTCGGATCGAACGGCTTTATACTGGCGACTTGTTCGGGGACAAAGCGTATGTGTGGGCCATCCACGAAACGGAGCACTATGCGGAATTGTATGCTTCATTTGTGAAGCGGCTTGCGGAAGCGATGACTTCGATTGGCGATACGACCTCGGCATCGAAGCAGCTGCTCAAGTTGAAAGAACGGAACCCGCTCGACGAATCGGTAATTCGCCAGCTTCTACCGATACACGAAATGACCGGTGACAAAAAAGGATTGACGGCATTATACACCGATTATGTGCGACTCCTAAGCCGGGAGCTTGGCATTCGCCCGTCCGAGGAATTGATCCGTTTGTATGATTTGCTGATCAGCAAATTTTCCGAGAAAAAATAAGGACGTTTCCCCGATAAACCGCGACTCGCGATGCTGCGCGGTTTATCCGCTTGAATCGCATCATTCTTTCATAATTCTTTCATCCGGCCTCGCTAAACTGAAGGTATGCCAGTGGAAGGGAAAGGTTTCTGGCGAACGAGTTTCTGGAGGAGGTGACCGAATGGCGGAGCAAAAGAAGACGGACGCGACCAAGGAATCCGTTGAGACGAATGAGGCTAACGGGATCAAACTGGACAACTTGCCGAAGAAGCTGACCGAAGAAGAAGCGAAGAACGTGGCCGGAGGCAAAAGAGCCCTCTGACGCAAGAACGGCGCGGGAGCGACTCCCGCGCTTTTGTACAGGAATCCATAAAGGAGTATGGCATGATGTCACTCGATCAAGTCGTGGCTCTTCAAATAGATGATCAAAGCTTTTCGTTAGAGACCGTGCTGCGATCCTCCGTCTTGAGGGGCAGCTTCGGCGCCATCGACGACTACATCTCGGCTGCGCTCGTCGCCTCTTACGCGGAAGTAAACGGCATAGCGGCCGGTCAGGAAGAGATCCAGGAGGCAGTCGACGACTGGAGAGTCGAGAATGGGCTTTATCTAGCCTCGGAGGTTGCGAATTGGTTGGCGGAGCGCGCGCTTTCGATGGCCGATCTGGCCGAATTCGCCCGGATGAAAGCGTTGAAGGAGAGGGTTCGTCATCATGTGGCGACCGGCAAGGTAGAGAGATACTTTACGGAGCATCGGCCCCGATTCGAGGCGGTTGCTCTCTCGCAGATCGTCGTGGGCGAACGAGGGCTGGCGCGCGAGCTGCGGTTCAAGACCTTGGAGGGCGAACCCTTTTACGTGCTGGCCCGTACCTACTCCATCGACGAGTCTTCCAGACTGGCCGGGGGACATATCGGCCGAAAGGAGAGAGCGCAGTTGCCCAAGGCGATCGAAGCGCAAGCGTTCGGGGCGGTTCCCGGAACGATAACCGGGCCGCTCGAGATCGACAAGAAATTTTACGTGATCAAGGTCGAAGAGGTATACCCGGCGGAGCTGAACGGAGACACCCGGGCGAGAATCGAACGAATTGTATTCGATGAGTGGCTTGCCGCAAGGCGCAAGGTAGCGAACGTGCGAAAGCCGCCGTTGTGGACACAAGACTAGGTTATAGGGGACTCGGATACGATGGACACGAACAGGCAGCTCGGCTATCTGGAGCACGTTCCTTTTTCCGGTGTACTCAGTATTGGCGAGAAGCAAATGCTGTCCCGGCATGCGCGGATTCTCCGGTTCTCGATCGGACAGACGATTCTCGAGAAGGACGACATCCCGCAATATTTGTACTGCGTCGTCTCGGGAGAGGTAAGGATGATCGACGAACGGCCCGACGGTACGGAATGCAGCCTCGGCCTGTTGAAGGACGGCGACAGCTTCGGATGGGGAGGCGACGCAAAGCGGGCGGGCAATCCCGTCGCTTACAGTGCGGCAGGAAACACACGGCTGCTGGCCGTTCCGGTCGAGACGCTTCGCGAACTTTTCTCGCATAATCCCGGGCTCGGAGAGTTGCTTGGCACCTACATGTCGTCCCGCGCCGTCATGATGTTCCTTAGGCGAACGGCGCTTATATTCTCCGAAGATCATCAAGCGGTCCGGAAGTTCCTTGAACGGATGACCGTGATCCAAGCGGACAAGGGACAACCGATCGTTCGCCAAGGTGACGAGGGGGATGCGTTCTTCATCGTTCATTCGGGACATTGCGAGGTCGTCAAGGAAGAGGACGGCTCCGTCATCAACAGGCTCATCCCCGGCGACTTCTTCGGGGAGTTGGCTTTGCTTACGGGAGCGAGGCGCAAAGCGTCGGTCGTAGCCGTCGAGGCCGCGCAGCTGTTTCGATTGAGCAAGAGCGACTTCGATGCGATGATCGTGGAACACCCTGCTCTACGGACGGCGATCGAAAGCGTTGCTTCCAATTACGCAACCCATGCTGCCAAATATGACGATGACGATGTTATGGGGGAGCTTGCGGCCGTTTCCAGCGAAGCGGTTCGATGGACGGAGGCTGATTGGAAACGCCCCGCTCGATTCCGTTTCTACTTGCGCAAATATCCGATACGCTTGCAGCAAAACGAGATGGACTGCGGTCCAGCCTGTCTCGCCATGGTGATGGCGTACTACGGTTCGCGGATGCCTATAGTCCGGATTCGGGAGCAGACGGAGATGTCGCGTTCCGGAAGCACGCTGTACGGCCTGACGGAGACGGCGGAATCGCTGGGGCTCGCCGCGCAAGGCTTCACGACGCAGCTAGATACTCTATCACGGATGAAGCTGCCCGCGATCGCACATTGGAAGGGCGAGCACTTCATCGTCGTATACGAAGTGACCAATACCCACGTGATCGTCGGCGATCCCGCATACGGGTTGGACAGAAAAAGCAGAACGGAGTTCGAATCGGGCTGGAGCGGAGCGGTTCTGACGTTAACGCCGACGGATCGGCTCGCTTCCCGTGAGCGCATGCGCAGCCCGATCTCGCGGTTTATCGCGTATTTAACTCCGAACCGCTACGCGCTGCTATCGCTTTTCGTCACGTCCTTGCTCGTGCAGCTGACCGCGCTCGCGATTCCGATTTTTACACAGGTGATCGTGGATAAAGTGCTTGTCGATCGACAAAGCGACCTTCTCCGGATTTTGCTCGTCGGCATGCTGGGGCTGTCCGTTTGTTACATCGTCGCCAACTCGTTTCGCAATTTTATTGCGGCCCGAATCGCGTTAAAGATCGATATCGACATGCTGGGCGATTTCTACAAGCATTTGCTCGGCTTGCCCTTGTCGTTCTTCTTGGCCCGTACGATCGGCGACCTGACAAGCCGGGTGGGCGAGAATCAGAAGATCCGCAGAATGCTGACATCCGGAGCGGTCCAATTGCTGCTGGACAGCCTCACTGTTTTGATATACGGTACGCTTATGATGGTCTATCATGTCAAGCTGTCGCTTATCGCGTTCGCCATCCTTCCCTGTTATGCTGCGCTCGTGCTTCTGTTCTCCCCGCTTATGCGCAAAAACAGCCGCAAGCAATTCGAAGCGGAGGCGGAGTCCCAGACGACGATGGTCGAAGCGATCAAGCTGATCTCGACTGTCAAGGCTCTTGCCGCGGAACCGGCAATCCGCTATAAGCTGATGGATAAGCTGCAGCTCTCGCTGAAGCAGCGGATCAAAGCGATTCAATTGCTGGTAGCGTCCGAGACCGTCGCCGACTTTATCCGAACAATCGGAAACGCCTTGGTGCTGTATGCAGGCGCGGCATTCGTCATGCGCGGCCAACTGACGGTGGGGCAATTCGTCGCTTTCTTGTCGGTCTACTTTACGGTTGCACAATCGGTCGCCCAAATGCTGCAGATGCTAAACGACATGATGGAAGTCAGGGTCTCGATGGAGCGGATCGACGACGTGTTCATGGCGCATCCGGAGGAGCCGGAGCCACAAAACATGCGGAGATTGGCCGCGTTAAAGGGACATATCCGGTTCGACGACGTCTCGTTCCGTTATAGCAAGGACGGGCCGGACATCTTGAGGCGGATTCGTCTCGGCATAGAACCGGGCCAGACCGTGGCGATCGTCGGCAGAAGCGGCGCGGGCAAATCGACGTTCGCGAACCTGCTGACCAAGCTGTTCACGCCGACGAACGGTACAATCCGTATAGACGGGCACGATATCCGGCATATTCACGCGGCATCGCTACGCCGAAAGATCGGGATCGTCCAGCAGGAGAATCGGGTGTTCCGCGCATCGATCCAAGACAATATCGCGATCCGATTCCCGTCCGCCACGCTGGAGGAAGTCGAGGCCGCGGCCAAGCTGGCCGGCGCGTACGATTTTATTACGGCGCTGCCGCTCGGCTTCAAGACGATGATCGGGGAGGGGGGGCTGAGCTTGTCCGGAGGACAGCTTCAGCGGATCGCTATCGCGAGAGCGCTGCTCGGAGAGCCGGGCATTCTGATCTTCGACGAGGCGACGAGCGCTCTGGACTCGGAGTCGGAGCGGATCATTCAGCAGAACATGGACGCGATGCTGAAGGGCCGAACCTGCCTCATTATCGCCCACCGTCTAAGTACGGTCCAGAGAGCGGACCTCATTATTGTCCTGGATCGCGGCGAGATCGTGGAGACCGGCTCGCACGCCGAGCTGATCGAGGCGAACGGGCTTTATTCCTATTTGGTTAGCCAGCAGTTGAGTTGAAGGAATCGACGAGTTATTTCCGAGAATGAGGTGGATTTCATGGATTTCCAGTCCCGTTCCCCGCATCAACCTAACAAAACAAGCCCGACTTCCACGCTTTCATCCTCCCAACATGAAGCCGAGTCGATCGGGACGGCCGAGTACGGCGCAGGCTTAAGCCGCCGCTCCGTGCTGTCCGCGGGGCACATTATGCAGCTGCAGCGCACTGTCGGCAATCAGGCGGTGCAGCGCATGCTGTCTGGTATCGCGGCACAGGGAAGGGTACAGCGAGCGCATGATCGGACGAATAACCGGGCTCAGGCTGATAGGGAACTTACTGCCAATGGCCCGGCGGCGGCACGATCCGCTGTCATACAACGGGACGGGGAGGCCGCCGTCGTTCCGCCAAGAGCTGCCGCGCCAAGAACCGAGGCGGATTTGCGCTCCAAGGGCGAATACTACACGATCTACAAATGGCTGAAAAGCGAGGCGGAGAAGGCAGGGAAAACGGCATTATTCGGCTTCTTCGACAGCCTCGATCCCGGCCAAAAGATGACCGCCATCCGTTTGATGGCAGGCAATGCCAGACATCCGGATTTGGACAAGGTGAAAGAGAATATGATCACCGGTTTTTTCAGCAAAAGCTTCGATTGGAACCGCTTCTCGGAAGTGTCGCGCGAGGCGAATCAATCCGACACGGTCAATTACAATGCCGATCAGGCACGCGATTACGCCAGCTACACGGCGATCGGCACATCGTCCGCCGCCGGTGGCACGAGCGGCAGCGCCAAGATCAGTTCTGAACTTGGCGCGCGAGGCGCGCTGCCCGTGGCGACGAACGGCGCGCCTGTAGCAGCCGGCTTAAGCGGCTTGGCTTCGCTCTCGCAAATGTACAACGCCACGCAAAATTATGATTCCAGCTTATCCGCAGCCGACAAGGCACAGCTTGTCGTCGGCGAAGGCGGGGGCGGGGCCGCCGACTTCGCGAGATTCACGGCGGCCGCCTCGGACGGTCCGACTGCGGTTGCGAGCGGCGCGGCTACGATGGCGGCGGGGGTCGGGGGCGTCGTCGGCGGAGCCGCCTATCTGGTCAGCGGCGTAGCCGGCTATCGGGAGGGGCGTAAAAATGCGGAAAAGCTGGAGGGCCTGGAGGGCAGCTTCGGCGAACGGGCAGGCGACGCGCATGCGGCGCAGCTAGGTCATGCGGCGCATTTGGGAGCGTCCACCCAGCATTTGAACAAGAATAAGAGCGCCGCCACGGCGGCGAAGGGCGCAATGATGATCGTCGGCGGAGCGATGATGCTCGCGGCCGCGGCGTCCCCGATCGGGCCGCTGCTCATTACGGCAGCCGCTATATTGGGCGGAATAGCCGCAGTCATTAAATTTTACAAAAAGAGCAAGCGCAAGGAATCGTTCGTCGATCGAGTGCTCGGCACAGAGGCGGAGGCGGCGAAGCCGGAAAACGCCGGCTTGGGCAAAGAGAAAGTAAGACAGCGGATGATGGAGGCACGCGGGTTCAACAGCGTCGATCAATGCTACAGCCAGATCGTGACGGACCTGGCCGGCATGCTGTTCGACGGCGGCGTCAAGGGCGAAGACGAGGAATGCAGACAAGTTTTGGAGGCTATGGGGCTTAAAATCGATAAGAAGAAACAGAAGCCGAGCAAGGAACTGATCGCCAAAAAATTACACACTTGACGGAGGACGCTATGACCAGTGCGGATAAGTTGCCGGATTCGTTCTTGCTGCAATGTTGCCGTTATTATGAAACGGCCGGGCTGACCGTTCGTTTGGCGGAGCCTGTCGAGGAATCTCCCTATTATTCGCTGATAGTCCGTTTTGACGACATTGGCGAGCGAGGCTCGATTGTCGACCTGGAGCTTTGTTTTATACCCGGATTGGAACCGTTTGCCCGGGAGGGCGTGTACATCTTGCAGTCGTTCGCCGTTCTTGTCGATCGTGTACCGGCCGACAAGGCCCCCGAGCTGCTCCGTGCGACGGCATGCGTCAACATGCTGCTGCCGCTCGGTGCGTTCGGCTTGTACGAGGGAAGCGGCACGCTTTATCTCAAGCACAATACGATGGTGCATCGCGATTGGTTGACGGAAGAGACCGCCGTGATCAGCATCGACAGACAGAACGGACTATTGCTGCACCAATTGCATCAATATGCCGAACGCCTGATTGAGGTTGCGGAAGGGAACCGGACCGCAGAATCGATAGTATAACCAAACTGGAAAGGCAGCGAAGCCAGTCCGTATCAGACGATACGGCTGGCTTTTTTGTTTTTTGCATCTCCCCGATAGATTAGCCGTTTCTGGGAAAAAGTCAGGCGCTGCTGTTATTGTTGCATGCCTGCAAGAAATCTAAGATAAAGTTGTCTTATTCGATAAGAGGGCAGGGGGGCATTGTATGATTAAAAGAAACATGCGGCGTTTGGTACTTATGGGATCGATATCCGTGATCGTTATTAGCGGATGCAATGGGAACCGACAATCGGCAACTACTGACATTGCACTTCAGCAGGCGGAGAAGACGCCGGAGGCGACGAAAGATCCGATCGAGCTGATCGTGTATTATCCTTTTGGCGATGATTCGCCGGACGCCTTTCAAGAAAACTATTGGAAAATCGTCCAACGAAAGTATCCAAACTTTCATGTCAAATGGTTAAACACGAAAACGCTGTCAATGAATGATCTTGCCGCCTCCCAAACAGCCGTCGATATTATTTTCTCCAATGCAAATCATGCTGCATAGCTTGCGGATCTCCGATATGTTTCCGATATGAACGATCTGATCCAAAAATATAAGTTCGATCTGAGCCGCATCGATCCGACAGCAATAGACATCGTTAAAAAGGCAAGCAATGGCATGTTGACGGCGCTTCCGATCTATATCAACTATAATCTAATGTTTTACAACAAAGATCTTTTCGATAAATTCGGTGTCTCCTATCCGGTTAACGGGATGACCTGGGACGATACCTACAACCTTGCGAAGAAGCTGACGCGATACGATAACGGCATCCAGTATGTCGGGTTCAGCTATCATTTTTTGAATGGGAATATGTTGTGGTTAAATTCATTCGGGCAAGAGGAGCTGAATCCGAGAACAAAGAAGGTCACTTTTGATAGTGGAAGATGGCCAGACATCATGCGTAATTTCTTGCGATTTTTCGAGATACCGGGGCACGAGTATTTGATAGGAAATGCGTCGCTTAACGGCTTCGCCAAAAAGCAGCGCATCGCGATGCAGGTCACATACAGCAATCGCGTAATCGGAAATCCCGATCAAGTGCCGCCCAATTGGGATATTGTTTCCCATCCGGTCTACGAGGACTTGAAAGGGATCGGCTCAGGGATCGAACCGCTCTATTTTTACCTTTCCTCGGTCGGTAAACATAGGAATGAAGCTTTCTTGGCTATAACGGCATTGCTTGAGGATGAGGCCCAAAAAACGTTGGCCCAACGAGGATTCTATCCCGCAGTTAAAATACCGGATTTGAAATCCGCATACTCGCAAGTACCCGGGTTAAAGGGGAGAAATGTCGATGCGATGTTCGTCAATAAGTTCGCACCGGCTGTAACGATGTCCCAAGATGTGCTCGCTATCCGGTCAACAATAAGCAGCGCGGTTACGAATGTGATGACGGGCAAAAAAGATATAAATACCGCCTTGCGCGAGGCTGCGGAAGAGGGGAATAAGAAAATGGAAGAGCGCATCGCGTCAGGGCAATCGAAATAATCGCAACTGTCGTTAAGACATATGAACGGGACATACAAGACTGGATTATCCAGAGAGGAGGGAAACGATGGACCATTCGAATTCATGGAAAGATTATGCTGTCGTCACGGACAGCGTCACATTGTGGAACGAATATGCCGCGGCAGCGCAGACGCATACCCATATACCGGACTGCTCGTTTGCAGGATACCGTTACAGCGAGCAGACTTTGCCCGATATGCCCATAGTCGTCAACGTGAAGGATACCGGTGCAGCCGGAGACGGACAGAGAGACGACACCCTCGCATTCAAGCGAGCGATCGAACGGGCGGCAATTTTGGGAGGCGGGGCGATTTTCGTTCCCGAAGGAGAGTACCTCTTATCGGACATTTTGTATATTCGTCATTCCGGCATCGTGATGCGCGGAGCGGGAAGAGACAAGACGAAGCTGCTGTTCGTCAAATCGTTGACCGATATTCTGGGGCCGCAACGGTTCGGGGTTCGTCGACAGAGTTCGCAGTATGCATGGTGTGGTGGGCTGATCTGGGTCGGACCGCCGGCTTCAATGACGAAAGACAACTGGGAGAGGTGGGACGACAAGGAGATACTGGCGTCGCTGACCACTCCAGCCAAGCGGGGAGCCATGACCGTGCAGGTGAACGAGGAAGATGCGGGAAAGTTTGCTCCGAGCATGGCGGTTAAGATGACGTGGGATAACCCGTCCGATCACTCTTTGCTTGAAGCGATCGCGGGGCATGAGCGGATGAAGGCTACCGATTGGGTATCGGACGATATTACGAGGATGTCTTGAGCGCGCGGGGCACATAGAAAGCGGGGCCTGTGCGCCCCGCCTTGAAACCTATGCCTATTTATAAAGAATGTCATCACGTAAAACCGCTACTTTATTCAAAGCTTGATGGATATCCTCTTCAACGACCCCAAAGAGAGCAAGCGCATCGTGCAGATGCTTCACGATTGCATCAAAATGCTCAGGCTGAATGTTCATCCCGTTGTGTGCTTTTGCCATTGAGTTACCTGAGTACTGATTGGGCCCCCCTAAGGCGAAGCTGATAAATTTGGTTTGATGACGGCGCTGTTTGTCCATATCCGTGTTTTTAAAAAAGTGGTTTACAGTTTCGTCTTTCAAAACCAATTCATCGTAAAAATAATCAACCACTTTTGAAATTGCTTCTTCTCCGCCTACTTTTTCGTACAAGCTTGTTGTTTCTTGCATAAAGAACACCTCCATTTTTTTGACCAGCCTATTATTCCAAAATGCGTCTAATTGCATTCATTCTTCGATACGCCTGCGGAGTGGTCCCGGTCCGTTTTTTGAACGTTTTGCAAAAAAATGAGGAAGAGGTGAACCCAAGCTGCTCTGCGATGAGGGCGACCGGGAGTTTGGTGTGTGCAAGCTGCTTACGCGCCGCCTCGATCCGAATGTCCGCCAATTTCTCACTGAAGGTTTTCTTGTACATCTGCTGCAGGACTCGAGTCGTTTGACGAGTGCTGAGGTGAAGCAGGCCGGATAAATGTTCAATGGTCAGCTGGGAGGAATACTGATCGAAATAGTTATCAATTAACTGGCTGCGCGCATCGTCAACACCTGGGAGAGGAGTCGGAACGGGAGCAGCGCTGAAGCTAGTCAAAGCACGCATAAGCTCGATCAGGATTTCGTTGAAGCCCGCCTGCACGATGGTATAGTAACCAAGACGACGCTCTTGCAATTCACGGACGATCCGTTTGAACAATGGTAGCAAGCACTCTTGATTCGGGATACGGCGAAGCTCCTTGGAAAATAAAACTTCTTTCAACGTTTCTGCCTCTTCAGGCGGGCCATCCGAGAGCTCATCGGTTACGGAATATTCGAAACGGAACGTGTATTTGCGTAACAGTGTGAAGCGATCCGACTGGAAAGCGTGGTACAGGCCGGACGGAATCAAGTAGACCGTATGAGGGATGAGTTCTTCCTCCTTACCGCTCAACGCTAACAGACCGGAACCGGATTCAACGAAATGCAGTTCGCTCATCGCATGATTGTGCTGATTCTGCATCGCGGGCGAGCCGTCACATAAAAAGGTTGCATCCATGTGTATGGTAAACATCAAGCTCCCAATCCGGGTTTGGATCATAATATTGGTTGCAGCGATGAATTCGATAACCATGCCCTCACTCTCAAATGTAAGCTGAACTTGCACTATAGTGACATGATTCTGCAAAAGATGGCGTATGGTCGGCTACTTCCTTCCTATCCTCCAAGCTATACTCATGGTGCAGTTAAAAAAATAGTACTATAAACGGAGGAAACAAGCTATGGCACAACCATTCGTGAAGAAACTTTCCCAACTTCCCGGCTATGAGGGGGATGGCGTCACCTTCCTGGAAGAACACGAAGCGGAGACGATCTCCAGCAACTATGTCCGACTCCCCAAAGGCCAGAGCACAACGATCGGCAATCACGACGATGAAGAGGAAGTCTACATCATCATGGGTGGTCGAGCCAGTCTCAGACTGAACCAAACCGTTTATGAGGTCGAGTTCGGGGACGTCGTCTACATCCCGCGCGATGTAGAGCACCAGGCGACCTGTATCTCCGAAGAGGATTTCGAGTACATTTGCGTCGCGAACTGGCCGGATCGAATCCCGGGCCAACCCGTCCATCACAAGTAAGACGAAGGCAGGTGAGAATGATGCGTTTTGGAGTTGCCAAAGATTTGATCACCCCGGATTTGCTCACTTACATGGGGGGATACGGCTCCTTTTTCAATAAACCGTTTCAAGGCATACACGACGATCTGTATGTGCGGACGTTACTTGTGCAAGACGGTGAGACGAAGCTGATATTCGTATCACTCGACCTGTTGTTCCACGATTTCTCCCTAACCGAGGAGCTGCAGAAGTGGGTCGAAACAGCCTTCAGTATCCCGGCGGACCATTTCTTCCTTACCTACAGCCATACTCATGGCGGTCCCGCAATGGCGGGTTATGACGATGCAAGCCAGCATTCGCCCGAGTATGAGCGATTCTTGATGGAAAGAATTAAGAGCTGCGTGTCGAGGGCAATGGTCAATACGTTCGAAGGGACGCTGCAGTCCGGAGGAGTGGACGGGGACTGGAATATCAATCGCAGGCTATTGGTAAACGGAGAAATGCAGAACATGCCGAACCCGGAAGGGGCAAAAGATGATCGCTTGCATGTGCTGAGGGTATTGGATTTAAACGGACGGACAAAAGTCGTTTTGTTCAATTACGCCTGCCATCCCGTCACGGTCCGAGATACTATGTACCTCTCGGGGGATTATCCCGGCCGTATATGCCACCTGCTTGAAGCCGAGTATTTCGGTGCGATGGGCATTTTCTTCCAGGGGGCTGGCGGAAACAGTCGGCCGAAGGCGACGGCATACAAGGGTACATTCATTACGTGCACCTATGACGAAATAAATGAAATGGCGATTTCAATCGTTCAAGCGATCAAGCTGCTCTTTTCCAATCCGAAGGCTATGGTTCAGGTGCAACCGGATGTGGCCGCCTTTCAGTTCAGGATACACCTAGAAATAGATCCATATCCGAAAAACCATTTTGCTGCAATCGCAAATGATCCAGCCTCCCGGCCGGGGCTGGTCGGCATGGCGAATAGAGTACTAAACCATTATGATCACATGCCGGACTATGTCATCCTACCAGCCGGGCTTATCCGGTTAAGTGCCGATCTCTATATCGCCTATATGGGCGGAGAGCCGTGTTACGAAGTGAAGAATAAGCTGGAGCGGCTGTTCCCGGGTGTCACGCTTCTGTTCTGGGGGTATGCGGATGCGACCGCCTATATACCCGATGACCAAATCATAGCTGAGGGCGGCTATGAGGCAGAAGGATCTGTCGTCGAATACGGACTGAAAGGCCCTTTCCGCCCCGGTATTGACACGCGGATGGCAGAGGCGTTTACGGCGGCATTTTGTGCTTTGTAGTTTAAAGAACACTGTGCTGCTAAAGTCAGCACGACCGGGACGACAGCGTCGGACACCTACTCGTCTCCGGCAACAATACGCATACACCGGTGCGATGGGACTGGCCGGCGTCAGCCGCTGCAGGCATGAGAGTCAATAGACACGGGAAATTCCGTTAATTCAATTCATGGCTGAGGAAGTCATACTTAAATTTACAAAGGTTTTTTATCTTGCAACCCCACTTAAGCTGCCGTAAGATCATCGGCAGCTTTTCTTCATTTCCAAGCAATTATTTCGATTGATAAATAAAATACAGTATTATATATTATATATGTTATGAAATATATAAAAATATTCGATTTAAAAGGGGGTGATTTATGGATCAAGTCAAAGGGAATTCGATTACTGGTGAAAAGAAGGGATTGCGGCCATCCCCCTTTTAACGGCGTGCGATAAATGCGCAACCGAGATCTAGCCGACCGCCGCATTATTGTCGCCCGAAGGGGGATCACCCCCTAAGCCGGAGTCGAACGAACCGGTCTATCCGGTTGTTTTGCGATGTGAAGAGACGGTTCCTTTCGGGAGGAAAAAGATGGCTCAGACAACAGCGCAAAAGTAAAGCGTTAGGCAAGCTGAGTCGGAAACATTAATGGATATCATCGTCGGCTGCTGCCCGTAGGGGAGTTCGTCCGGTTCGCGGTGCTATGGCAGTTGGCCGGCGGTAATGTAATGACCGACGAGGCGAACGAATGGCATGGCAGCGAGGATTATCAGGGTACGAATAAATTCAAGGGGGAAATACGATGGTTGACAGGAAGTTGGCTTTGATAAGTTTTGTGGCTCTTGCCGTCCTGGCTGGATGCGGCGGGGAGAGCGGCGCAGGGAAGGGCGTTGCCGGAGAAGGGACTGCGGGCAAAGACGGGAGCGGCCAGACGGCTAAGCCCGGGGAACCGATCGAGATCGTCATTTATTCTAATGCGGGCGCCAACGAAGAGAGTTTTAACGATCAATACGGCAACGCGCTGCGCCAAAAATTTCCCAACTATACGATCAAATATATTGCAGACGGTAAAGGCAAATCGATCAACGAGCTGCTGGGTGAGAAGCAACAGATCGATATTCTTTTTCAGTCCATCGCCTACTACCCCCAGCTGTCGCAATCGTCCAATCTCCAGCACGATATGACGGAGCTGGCCCAAAAGCATGGAGTCAATCTTGGGACGTTCCAGCAATCGCTGATCGACGGCATCCGCAGCTCTGGGGGAGGCAAGCTTTATGCGCTGCCGGTCACCAATACGGTGCAGGTGATGTATTACAATAAGGGCTTGTTCGATATGTTCGGTGTTCCTTACCCCAAGGACGGCATGTTCTGGGATGAGACGCTGGAGCTGGCTAGAAAGCTGACTCGGAATGAAGGGGGCAAAATGTACCTCGGCTTCGCCGCGTCGGCCCCCCACCTGCTCGGGAACAACCAACTGTCGCAGCCTTATTTGGACCCGGTTTCGGAGAAGGCGACGTTTACAGCGGACGCCTGGAAAAAAATGATCTCGACTTATTTTATCGAACCCGCCGCGGATCAAGGCTACAAAGACCGCGTGACCGCCCTAAAGGCAATCCCGTATCGGTTTGAGCTGACGAACAGCCAGGAACTGGCGATGTTCGCCTTCCTTTCGCAGTTTCCGTTCGGCGTTCCGAAAGACATGGAGAAAATCCAGTGGGACCTCGTAGCGCTGCCGACGTTTAAGGATAAGCCGGGCGTCGGCTCGCAGATGGCACCATTTGTCTTCGGTGTTACTTCCATTTCCCGGCATAAGGACGCGGCGATGGAACTCATCAAATACCTGACGTCCGCGGAGCAGCAGATGAATTTTTCCAAGAAGGGCTTCATGCCTGTCATCGATGACGAGCAAGTTAAGAAAGCGTACGCCCGAGAAACCGTCTTCAAGGACAAAAACTGGAACGCGGTTTTCTACAACAAGCCCGCGCCGATCGTGATGAAATCGAAATACCAGCTGTCCGTGAAGGGGCTGCTGACCAAGCGTATTCCCGATATTGCGAAAGGCACTGTTGATCTGAATACGGCGCTGCGCGAAGCTGCGGAGGAGGCGGATAAGGTTGTGGCGGAAGCAAAGCGGAATTAGGCTAGTGGGGCGCCAGAACGATTCTTGTAGGACCCGCGGACGGACAACATAACAAAGGGAACATACCGGTGACCAAAGCGTTCGGCTACCCGATACAAGCCGCATCATTTGCTGTAACCGGTTGCAAGCGCTTGAGGCTTATATTTCCATTGCGATTTTGAAAGCTTGAAAATAAGGTGAATCCGCATTTTGCTAAAGGAGTTTTAGTATGGATAACGGCGACAAGACGATCCGTCCCTATGATTTGCTGCTGCCGTCCGTCATCCCGGCCTTGGCCGGGTACGAGATGAACGTCTACTTCGACAACTTAATCGCCGGGGATGCGTATCGCTACGATTTCGACGTACGGACTTCGATCGGATGCCACTGTAACGAGCGATGGACCTGCGTCGCGGATCGGCCGGGCGATTACGCCTTGATCATCGAAGTATATTCCGAAGAAGGCGAACTGCTGACGACGGGCGAGACGATTGTACGCGTCAAAGCGACTGATGCGTTTTCCGGTGCGGGCCGACGCGTTTTGTTCATCGGAGACAGCACAACGGCGGAAGGGCACTATACGGCGGAGCTGCTCCGGCTGTTCGCGGCTGATCCTGGCGGGATCATGCTGCTCGGAACGAAGGGGGAGGGATTGAACCGCCATGAAGGCCGAGGCGGCTGGAGGGTGGCCGATTACTTTGGCATCCCGGAAAGCCCGTTTTTATTCGATGGCAAGTTCGATTTCATGAGGTATATGGAGCGCAGCGGGTACGACTCGGTCGACGACGTATGTATCCATCTCGGAATCAATGACGTGTTCCACGCGAGCGAAGAGGATGGGATGTCGGCTTTACTCAGGAAAGCGATGCCGCAGCTCGAGACGATGATCGAGGAGTTCCGGCGTTTCAATCCGGACGTTCGCATCGGCATTATGATTGCGATTCCGCCTTCCCGGACGCAGGACAGCTTCGGTAAAAGTTATGGCACTCGGCAAAGCCGGAGACAGTACAAGCGCAAATGGTATTTGTGGAATCGCGAACTGCTCAGCCGCTTTTCGAACCATAAAGGTATCGAACTGATCCCGCTGCATATCAATCTCGACACGGCGCGCAACATGCCAGTCGAACTGATCGAAGGCAACGCCCGCAACATGCGGACGGAGATTCGGCAATGCAACGGCGTACATCCCGCACCGGAAGGGTATCGGCAAATGGCGGACGTATTGTACGCCTGGCTTAAGCCGTAAAGCGGCACTTTCCGCCAGAAATGCTTTCTTATAGCATGCCAAGAGTCTGCCCCCGCCTAGGCCTAGGCGGGGGCGTTTTATGAGCCGCTTTTATTTTTTATCCGACAGCTGCTTTCAAGCCTTCTCCTTCTGTTTGGAGACCCCGCTAATGTATTACCCGCGAAGCTCCAATCACTTCACTTTTGGGAGACTAAACCGGGGATTAGACAGTGTGCGCTTTTCTATATTTCGCCGGGGTAACCTTCATATGCTTCATAAAAATCCGGTTCAAATAGTAACCGTTCTGATAACCGATGCTTTCCGAAATTTGTTCCAATGTCAGAGTCGTTTCCAACAGAAACCGCTTCGCCTTCTCCAGGCGGATGGAGGTGAGATGCTGCATCGGCGTAATTCCGAAGTCTGCTTTGAATTTCTGGGTAAATCGCGCGGGGCTTAAACCGAGAATGGCGGTGTCTTTGCGCTCCCAATACATCGAGTAGATTAACCGAGGCACACAATCGCTTAACAAGAAGCTATCCACTGGGTTTTCCCCCTTTGAAACAAGAAGTGCGCGACTAAATTATGTATACATTTTAATTAAAAAAATGACATTTTAAAAGGAAAACGGCTGTTCTACTATGAAGTCAGAAACAGAACCTATTAAATTTCGCGGAGGAAACCATGCAGCTGAATCCAGATGACCGCAAAAGAACGATTCTGAACACGCAACTATTCGTTGCGGGAGGGGGGCTTGCAGGAGTATGTGCTGCACTTGCAGCGGCGCGCAATGGAGCCAGGGTGATCCTATGTCAAGACCGATCCGTATTGGGAGGCAACGCTTCGTCGGAAGTCCGAATGCACGTATCGGGCTCGTCTCCACGGGGGAAAGAACTGCAAACGGAGGCGAGGGAGAGCGGGATCATCGAAGAAATGATGCTGGAATGCGCAGTACGCAACCCTCAGCGAAGCGCTTCGATGCTCGATTTGATTTTGTACGAAAAATGTTTGGCCGAACCGTTACTGACGCTAATGCTCAATACGACGGTCGTCGGCGTGAGGAAAGAAGGGAACCGAATTGCGGCCGCATTCGCCAACCGGGAGAGCACAGAAGACCGCTTTGAAATTACGGCGGAAATTTTCGTCGACTGCACGGGGGACGGAAGACTAGGGTACGAGGCGGGTGCGTTGTTCACAACCGGGAGGGAGGGGGCCGAAGAGTATGGAGAATCCGCAGCAGCCGCTCTGCGCGACGCATACCGGCTTGGTTCCTCTCTTCTTTTCACGGCACGGGACGAGGGGAAGCCGATGCCGTTTGTAAAGCCGGCATGGGCGCGCACATTCAGCGAGGACGATTTGCGTTTCCGTGGGCATAACTCGTGGGAATACGGATTCTGGTGGATTGAGTTCGGCGGCATGATGGATACGATCAAAGACAACGAAACGATCCGCGATGAGCTACTCGCGATCATGATGGGTGTCTGGGATCATATTAAGAACAGCGGGAATCACCCCGAATCGGCGAACTGGGCGCTCGATTGGTTCGGTTTTTTACCGGGCAAACGGGAATCGCGCCGGTTTATTGGGAAGCATGTGCTTACCCAGAACGATTTGGAGCAGGCTGTCGATTTCGAAGATGTAATCGCTTACGGCGGCTGGTCGATGGATACGCACCCACCGGCCGGCATCGACGCCAAAGAGGAGAAGCCGTGTTCACAGCCGTACACGCCTTACATGTACGGCATCCCTCTGCGTTCGCTAGTTAGCGTTAATATCGATAACCTGATGTTCGCCGGGCGCAACATGTCGGCCACGCACATCGCTTTCTCCAGTACGAGGGTGATGGCAACATGCGCGGTAGCGGGGGAAGGACTTGGCACGTTCGCCGCTTGCGCGTTGAAATCGGGAAAAGCGCTGGCGGATGCTTGGTGCGACAAGCAGCTTATCGTTGAAGCTCAGCAGCAGTTGCTCCGGCAAGGAGCGTTTTTGCCGGGACGGCTGCTGGCGGACGGCAATCGGGCTGCGGAATCGCGGATAACGGCCTCCTCCGAGCAAGAAATCGGCCGGGCCGCGCAAGTAGCGGACCGTCATACGAGGACGGTTTCGGGACCGCTTGGTGTACGACCGGATTTAACCGAGCCCGGTACACACCGCTGGATGTCGGAGCCATCCGACAAGGCGCCGTGGCTGGAGCTGCGTTGGGAACAGCCGATCGACATTCGCAGCATCACCGTTGTGCTTGACACCGGACTGCATCGTCCCTTGTCGCTATCGCATCAAAAAGCGAATCAAAACAAAATGATATGGGGGCCTCAGCCGGAAACGATCAAGCAATTTCGGATAATGGCGGAAATTAGCGGCGAGGATAAGGAGATTGTCCATGTCCGCGACAATTATATGCGCCAGTTGAAGTTCGACGTTCCGATTGACCGCGTTTCCTGCTTGCGGATTGAAGTGATCGAAACGAACGGTCTCAATCATGCCCGAATCGTAAATATTCGTATTGAATGAACGTCGAAGGAGTCCGTCATAAGCATGTCCTTGTCGTCGCCGCTTCCTATTACAAATTGAGAGGGTGCACATATGAGAACTAGAAGCTACTTGTTCCTGTTGAGTATTGGCGTATTCCTATTTACCGGCTGCAGCCGGACATCGTCCGAGCAAGGGGCTCAAGGCGAACAGCCTACACCTCCCTCGGCCAAAGCAAACCCGGTAACGCTGCAGGTGGCAAGCCAAGGCGCCAGCACGGTTCTGGATGAGGAGTTTAAACGTGTCGTCCAATCGTTTTTGGAAAAGAAAAACCGCATATTACGTTGAACTACAATCCGGAGAGCGCCGGTACGTCGCTTGATGCGCTGCTAGCTGCCGGAACTGTGCCGGATCTCATCGTAACCTTCAACGGCAATCTGGCTTCGTATAAAGAAAAAGAACTCGTTTCCGATATGACGCCATTGTTCAAAACATCCAATATCGACCTCAACCGTTTCGAGCCCGGATACATTGGCGATGTGAAGAACGCCTCGGATAAAGGCGAAATGTACGGACTGCCCATTAATGTGAACTACCACGCGATGTACTACAACAAAGACATATTCGATAAATTCGGAGCGACTTACCCGACGGATGGGATGAATTGGGAGCAGCTCATTGATTTGGCCAAAAAAGTGACTCGAATGGAAGGGGGGACTCAATTCCGCGGATTAGATCCGGGAAGTACCATCGTGTGGATGTCACAGCCGTTATCGATCGCGGCGATCGATCCGAAGACGGATAAAGCGAGCGTCAATAACGACAAATGGAGCAGAGTGTTCAAGCTGGCCAAATCGATGTACGACATTCCCGGCAACGGTATCATAACGGCCACTCCGAAAGATCAGTTCATGAAAAGCAAAACTTTAGCCATGCTGCTCGATTTAAACATCTTGACCCAACTGTCGGCAGCCGGGAAAGAAGGATTGAACTGGGATGTAGCCCAGTATCCGAGCTATACGGAAAAGCCGAATACGTATGGCAACGCCAGTGTATACGTCATGCTTGCGACAAAAACGGGCAAACACCGGGATGAAGCGGTAAAAGCGATCGAGTTGATCACTTCGGAGGAAGTGCAGCTCGCATTGTCCAAGAAAGGAAGACTGTCTCCTCTGAAGAGCGATCAAGTGAAGCAAGCGCTCGGCGCCGACAATCCCGACTTGAAAGGTAAACGGTTGCCAAGCATCTTTAAAAGCATTCCCGTTGCGTACCCGGTCGCTTCGCCGTATAGAGCGAAGGCGGAAAGCATCCTCGTAAACAAATTCAGAGAGTATGTAAACGGTTCGATGGATGAGAATACGGCGCTCGGTCAAGCAGAGGAAGAAATCAACAAGATGGCTGCAACGGAAAAAAGCAAATGACTTTTTTCGCCAAGTAAGGCGGGAAGCTTCAGCGGCTGTCCAAACGTTTGGAGCTGGTGTTGTTTCCGGAAGCGGAGCTATGCCTAATCATGTATACGATGAAGGACGGGCTGATTACGAAGCCCGTTTTTCGTTGTATAGAATAAAAATATCACGCAAGTGGGAAACTCCCTTTAATTGGGGGTTAGCTGATATGGATATAGCCATTCGAACGATCACATCATTTCTCTTTTTGTTAGTCCTGACTCGATTCCTTGGAAAAAAACAAATAAGTCATATCACATTATTCAATTATATTACGGGTATAACGTTCGGCTCGATTGCCGCCTCTACTGCCATTGATACCCAAATTTCCATGAAAAGCGGATTGATCGGCCTCGTCATATGGACGATACTAACTTTTTTTGTTGGAAAACTTTCTTTAGAGTTTCCTAAAATTCGAGTGTTGCTTGACGGCGAACCGACCATTGTAATAAAAAAGGGGAAAATCCTTGAAAAAGCAATGAAGTCCATGCATCTAAATATGGATGATTTAAGCATGCTGCTTCGCGAGAAAGACATTTTCTCCATTAGTGAAGTCGATTATGCAATTCTCGAACCGCACGGCAGATTAAGTGTTTTGAAAAAGGCGGAGAATGAGCATGTGACCAAGAAAGACATGAAGCTCTCAATCACCCCCCGTATTTATATGCCAACCGAGGTTATTGTAGATGGTCAAATCGTTACGAAAAACTTGAAAGACTTGAATCTTAGTGTGAAATGGCTTGAGGAAGAATTACGGAGAACAGGGTATGCACTTGAGCAATTGAATCAGATTTTCTATGCTGAATTGCAAAGTGACGGCAACATTCACGTTGACGAAAGAAGCGATAGTATGCATTAACCGGTACTAATGGAACAGTTCTATTCATACTCTTATTAATGAAAATAATATGAAGGAGCGAACCGTTATTTGATAAAAGTTAATGTTGGTCTACGGCCCATTGTAAGCAAGATAAACTTGCCCACTGTTTTGAAAACGACGATACTTCCGGGTGACTCCATTGAAAGATTATTTATTGCAACCCAGACGGGAGAAATCTTTTACATAGGGAACGGGGATATAAGAACTTTTTTAGACATTCGCCCACGAATCATAAAGTTAGGTGTCTCGAGCGGTGGATATGATGAACGGGGATTACTGGGGCTAGCCTTTCATCCCCAATTTTATTATAACGGTCTGTTTTATCTCCATTATTCTGTAGCTGGAACCCAAGGTCCAGGTGCTCTTCCAGGTGCCTTTGAATCTTTTAAGCCTAACCCGTGTGATCCCAGAACGTTAAACCTGAAGTGGATAAATCGAGACATTCAATATGATCATATTGATACAGTTGAAGAATGGATATTGCAATCCAATGGTCAACCTCAAAAAAAGCGGACATTACTCAATCTAAGAAGACCGTTTTTAAATCATAATGGTGTCAACAGCTTAAACTTTTCACCCGAAACAGGAAAACTTGTTTTGACAACCGGAGATGGCGGATCAGGCTATGATCCATTTCATTTAAGCCAAGATGATATGGAAATCGCAGGTAAAATTATTGAAATTGATATCGTTACAAATACATTTATCGATGATCCGCCCGTAGTCACACGTTTTTATGAGCTGCCCGTACCTATTCAGGAAACGCTTACGGTTATTGCCAAAGGTGTTCGCAATATACCAGGCATTTCATTTCAAAGATTTTATAATCAGTATATCAAATACGTGGGAAATGTCGGACAGGATCTCGTTGAGTCGATTTTTTCGTTCATTCCGTATAAACCAATACCGGTTACTCAGCTTATTCAAGCTTATTTAATGAAATCCGAGCTTGACCAAGAAGGATTTATTAACTTTGGCTGGCGAGGGTGGGAAGGCGTTTTTCCAACTTCGATCCTAACAGCCTGCTCTGCAAATCCGGGTTTGGATGAGAAAACAATTGCTTATTACGATGACGCAGTAAAAACTTCAGTGCGTCGTCTTCAACCTCTAATTAGTTATTTTCATAAAGATCCCCGAGCCGATAAATTTGGAGCAACAGCACTTACAGGAGTCCAGCCCTATATGGGAAATGAAATCCCCGGTTTAACGGGAAACGTTGTGTTTACCGATCTGGTTCGGGCTAATGAATCTCAACTTCCGGTTAGAGGGGTATTAGCTTATACGAGGGCAAGAACGGATTGCAAACTAAATGATTTTAGTGTTATTGAAACCGATTATCATTTTGGTTCTCAATCCGCTTATTATGTTAGTTTGGGAACGAATCTGAACCAATCCAAACTATATTTAGGGGTTTATGGATCTATGAAAGTAGCTGATTTTAACCAAGGTACTGTTTTTGAAATTGTGCCATAATACTTTTGATCTGTCCCGCTGGGTACTCAGCGTCCCCCCCCCCAATCCGAGGTCACGCATCGGGTTGGGGGTTATTTTACCCATGCCTTGTCCAAACTCTCTTCATCTCTACTGAATATAGTATTGGAAGGAACGGTGGGGGTGAAGCAATATGAGCAAATATTTGAAGCCTAAAGATTTGGAGCGTATCGGACGTTGGGTGAAGAAGTTGGATAGTTATATGCTTCTGGATCGGCCGTCGGATGACATCGTCCTGGGCGTTCTCAACCTCCCGTATAAGTATATCGGGAGCGGAAGGCACAGGATCGTATTTGACCTCGATAACGGTTATGTGTTGAAGGTGGCCAGGATGGGGAAAGGCATACAACGCATTCGAAACGAAGTCGATTTATACCACAGCGTCCCTTTTGATCTGAAAATCCATCTTTGCAAAATCGCAGATTACGGAGAAGGCTGGGTCGTAATGAAGAAGCTCGATCAAAAGGTTCCGCGTAATGAACAATTTTATAAAAAAACGAAGATCATGCATGACAAGTTTAGTCATTTCGGCATGAAACTTTCCGATGTCACCGACGGCAAAAAAGCGAAGATGGGTAACGTTCGTTTATCGAAGGGCAAGAAGATCGTCATCATCGATTATGGCAACATACACGCTTAATTGTCTTCGCGCCTGAGGAATGGGGCCATCGGCAAGTTGCCCGAACATGTAGGCAATCAAGCGAACTTCATGTATAGTAACGATACATGGTATGTGCGACTGCGTAAACGTGGGGTACCACAAGGGAACACATATTGCAAGAGCCGTACGCCTGGGCAAAGTATTTGATCTCATGATCAAGTACTTTTTTTTCTAGTGAATAATGGAGGGTGAAGGTAATGAGGATGGCGTTTGTGTTATTCGATGGTGTGACAAGCATGGACTTCGTCGGCTTTTATGAAGCCATAACCTGGTTAGCGATCTTGAAGGCGAAAGAGAATGTATCGTGGACTTTTTGCGCCGACAAAGCCGAAGTAACAGATGACCGAGGGTTAAAAATGAAAATCGACGAGGTACTCCCGGATTTGGGTAAATTTGATCTTGTTTTTCTCCCGGGCGGCATGCCGACTAGGAAGCTTCGGTTCGATGAGGCCTTCATGGGATGGATCCGGACTGCGGAGGCAGCTCCCTATAAGGTATCCGTTTGTACAGGTGCCTTGCTTCTGGGGGCGGCTGGATTCCTTGAGGGAAAAAAAGCGACAACTAACTCGTCGGCTTACGAATTGCTGGCTCCTTACTGTGGTGAAGTCGTAAAAGCTCGCGTAGTAAGGGATGGCCATATCGTAACCGGAGGCGGCGTAACAGCATCCATTGATCTGGGCTTGTATATGGTGGAATGGCTGACGAATAAGGACATAGCCTTACAGGTACAGGAAAAGCTGGAGTATCCGTATTACCAGGTCGGCAGCTTGAGTGATATTTATATGGGGACTAGGTGAAGGAGTTAGACGAGAACACAATATTACGACATAAAAGAGGCAGCCGGCGCAATCGATCGGCTGCCTCGCTCATTTAACATGCGGTTTCCTGCAGCAAACCTTGTCTAATCGTGTTTTTCTTTCTTATAGAACAATCGTGAAAGCAAGACGCCAATTCCTCCGAGTCCGATAAATAGGACCGCTTTGATGACCACGGAAACAGTCGGGAGGTCGAAGAAGATGACTTTCATCAAGGTCAAGAATAACAAAGCGATACCGGCAAGCCGAATTTGTTTGATTCCCTTCTTGAGACCATAGGATATAACGGAAATGGCGTACCCCACCCAAGCAGAAGAAATGATTAAATGCTGAATATTTTCACTTACATTCAGCGTTGCAGCGGTAGTGACATCGGTGATAAAGAATAAGAATAAAATGCCCCATCCGTAGTACAGCATTTTCATGATTACTTTGGTTGGGCTTCCGATAGGATAACGCCTTAAAAGTTTTGTAATGGCTGCAAAGGTAAGCAGCAAAACAATCCATATAAACAAATTGACTGAAGCGAGGGAGGGCATGCCATCTGATAAAATATTTAAACCGGCGATGCACCCCAAGAGGTAAATGAGAAGCCCGTTTATTTTTTGGAATACCGATTTAATGATAAAACCAAGAGCAAGAGCGATAAAGCCTTCAAGAATGTAAAATCCGACAACCGCTTCACTGTCAAAAATAGTCATCATGAAGAAAAGTAAAGCATAAGAAGCTATCGCCAGCACAAAGGGTAAAGCCTGTTGGAAATTCTTTCTCCAGAAGTAAGCCGATAACACACTATAGAAAAGAGTGAAAGATAGCAAGATAGTATCCATGTCTGAGGAATCCAAGTCTAATTTGAACCAGAGAACAGTTAAGACGAAGCTGGCCCCTAATATCCGAAGTTGATGGTTCAGAATTCCCGCCCTAAGCAATATCGAGCCTAAAATAATGATGTGCTGGACCAAAACACCATAGGCAAGCCATCTATCAGATGAACCCGATCCAAAGTTAAAAATTATAAAAGCAGGCTGCATCAAGATAAATGACGTGTAGAACAAAGTTACGAATCGTTGTTTCATTGCAAAAATCATAAAGCTGGTGTAGAGCAGGACTTCGTACGCTACAAAGAAGATCGTAGGTGGATTGTTGCTGTCGACCAAGAAGGGAGTAAGGATTCCCGCGATGCTTGCCAAAACGCCTAATGCTTGTGATTTGTATCGGTAAGAAAACCAAAGTCCCAGTATCGTCCAAAGTACGCCAAGAATAAAAGCCACTGGCGCACTGATAAGCTCATACAAATAATGCGCCGCGAATGTGGTTAGCATGAAAATGCCTATAGAGCCCCCAAATAGCACTTGCGATAATAAAGGGCGACGATGCCGGTATTGTCTTCTGCCAATATAAACGAAAGCGCCGCCGGCAAGCAGTCCAATAAAGCATCTCATTTCTTCTGTAATAAAACCGCCGTCTACGGCTGCTTTAAAGCCCCAGATAAGACCGATTAAAAGGACAAACATGAACACGCGGGGGAGCCATACTCTGGCAATGAGATGTTCCCAATCGGTTTCTTTTTTCTTGATTGTCACACTTTGGGTTTGCTCTTTCGTTTCCCTGTACGGAGAGACGGATGGGGAGGCATCTTCAACTAATGGTCGAGCCTGTGGTGTTGTATCAACCCTGTCGGATAGTCGATTCTTTTTTAATTCGTTTACTTCTTTTTCAAGTTCAACAATTCGCTTTTCTAAGCTATTCAAACGTTCATCCTCATTCAATGACATCCCCCCCTTTATGTATGCTTTAATGCTACCTTCACATGAAACAATTCCTTTACAATACAAATTATACAAGGAGATATCCATGTAAATAAGTACTAAGTTTATGTAGTACCAATATGACTTGTATGGGATGCCTTCCGACCTGCCATACCTAGATTTTAACAGCATTTTAACGGGCATACCCTCTACTGCATATATTAGGAATAGTACGGTAGAGGTGAAACCGCATGAGCAAATATTTGAATCAAGAAGATTTGGAGTCTATCAAACGTTGGGTGAAAGAGTTGAAAAATTACAAGCTTCTGGATCGGCCGTCGGATGATATTGTCCTGGGCGTTCTAATGCTCCCTTATAAATATATGGGGTCCGGTAAGCACAGAATCGTATTTGACCTGGATAACGGTTATGTACTTAAGGTTGCCAGGATGGGGAAAGGCATACAATGCAATCGAAACGAAGTCAAATTATATCGCAGCGTCCCTTCTGAACTGAGAAAACATCTTTGCAAAATCGCAGATTACGGAAAAGGCTGGGTCGTAATGAAGAAAATAGACCGAGGGGTTCCACGTGAAGAAACCTATTATAAAAAAACGAAGCTCGTGGAAAACAAGTTTCGTCTATACGGCGTGAAGCTTTCCGATGCCACCTCACGGGACGACAGAAAACCGAAGAGGAGGAACGTTCGTTTATCGGAGGACAACGAAATCGTCGTCATCGATTATGCCAACGTATACGATTACTAAAGCAAAAGTCGCATACTCGTACAACTTCGTAAGAGAAGATATCCTGCAGGTATTGAAACGTTAATTGACGAACATTCAATAGAGTTGATATTTCATTGAATGGGCGGGCTAAATATGGAAGGATTAATTATGTATAAACCTGAAATGAAATTAATGGGCTTGGCCACGCGAGTCACCCTTAATGATGTTCAGCAAAACAAAACGACCCTTAAGCTAGCGGCAGAGTTTTATGAGAGAAAGTCTGAAATTCGAAATTGTACAAATGAAAAAAAAGTTTTTGGGATTTCAACGGACCCGGCGGATTATCATCCCGAGACAGACTCATTTGAGTACTTTATTGGGATTGAAGTTGAAGTTGCTCCTGAAGAAGAACTGCCAGAAGGAATGGTCATACGACAAATTCCGGAGAATGAGTACGTCGTATTTACCTTTAAAGGATCGTTTGAAAACGCCGGCGCTGTACATGCCTACCTATACTCCACTTGGTTAAAGCAACACGAATACGAACTTGCAGATCTTTACAATATCGAGGTCTATGATGAACGTAATCTGGGGCCTGAGTCAGAGGAGTCATTAACTGACCTTTATTTTCCCATTCGAGTAAAACAATAAGAAGGAAGGTTCAGACATATGTCGAATTGTAGGTTATAATTGCATTATATTATTAGGAGGCATTGTAGATGTCAGCCGAGACGAAAAGCATGCTGGAATGGACTTTGGTAGCAGAGTGCCCAATTCCGCAAGATGTAAACGCTTTACTGGTAACTGGGGAGGTGGCGGTAGCAGCATATAAAACCTTTAGGGACTCTGCCATTTTCACAAATAAAAGGTTGATTGTGAGAGATGCGCAAGGCCTTACAGGTAAAAAAGTGGAGATATATTCCTTGCCTTATTCCTCTATTAATATGTGGTCCACAGAGAACGCCGGCGGGTTTCTTGATTTTAATGCGGAGGTCGAGTTGTGGACAAGGGCAGGTCATATCAAAGTCAAATTGCAAAAAGGGATAGATATACGCAAGTTTGACATGTTAATCGCAAATGCTCTTTTGAAAGATTGATCTGAATAACCGGAGCAATGGCATAAATATTAGATAAAACATCATCACATTTGTGGCGATGTTTTTTTGTGTACGCCCAGTAATTATATTGATATCGATCACTGTAACCAAAACACGCCAAGTCAGGTCGTACCTTTATTTCGAATTTCATCATAAATTGCAACTTTTATCCTTTTGATAGGTCTAATAAGTATAGATTCCAGCTTCTTATCAGAGCAAAAGGAGTACCTTCTAATCATGAGCAAACTGTTATATGGTTTCCTAATATTTTGGTTCATCATGATCTTTTTGCCGGGATGCGGCGGAACCGAACAACAAGAAGAGACAACGGTCAAAATTAAAGTGATGTACGATAATGAAGGAGCCTTTTTATCCGACTATGGTGAATTATTTCTGTCCAAGCATCCGGGTATTGATTTCGAGGTCGTATCCCTCTCCGAACAATTCGCATCCGGCAAAAATCCGAGACAAGCTTTCGAAGCCGTCTTGCAGCAAGCACCGGACATCATGATGCTGGGTATCGATCAGTATACTAAATATGCCGCTGAAGGCTATTTGTATGAGCTGAGTCCGCTAATTCATCGTGACGGATTCGATATGGACGGCATGGCTCCTGCGGTTATCCGGTTATTGAACTTAAGCGGGGGAGGCAAATTGTTCGGATTGTCGCCTACTTTTACATCTTCGGTCCTGTACTACAATACCGACTTATTCGATAAGCACGGTATTCCTTATCCGACGAACAGGATGAGTTGGAACGATGTTTTGCAGCTGGCGCAAAGGTTTCCGGACAATGGGGAGGGGGAGCGGCGTATTTACGGATTGCAACTGCCGGCCGGATCGTCGTCATACTATTTTGCCATGGGAATCGGCAGGACACGTGGATTAGACTTAATCGACCCGGTAAACGGCAAAATTACGGCAGCGACATCGGCCTGGAAGGACATACTTCATACCGTTATTGCGGCTAATTCTCCAAAGGCAAATATATATCGGCAAAAGCAGCCGCAGGGTGGGAACGTTTCGAACTTGTACCGCAATGATGCGTTCTTCAACGGCCGCGTAGCGATGGTCATCCGAGGGATCGACATGATGAACGAGCTTAAGAAGGCTAAAGACGTGCATAATATCGAAACGCCAAACTGGGATATCGCGATGCCCCCAGTGGATCCTCGCGATCCCGACGTCAATGTCGATATAAGCGTGCAGCGCATATTTGCCATAAATAGCAAGTCCCCTAACGTGAACGAAGCGTGGAAACTGTTGAAGTATATACATAGCGACGAGTACGCAAAAGTCAAATCCAGATCCGAACGATTCTTTCTTTTGACCAGAACAGGATACAGCAGCACCATGTACGGCCGCAGCTTGGATATGCTTTACAACGCAACGCCATCTTCGGATGCTTCCAGAAATATTACCGATCAACTGCCGGCATCATTTATTCAACCGTTTATACAATTGGCCGGTCGAGAAATAGAGGCTGCCGTGAACGGCTCCAAAACAGCCGAAGCGGCGCTCCAAACGATACAGGATCAAGGCCAGGTGTTGTGGGACAATGCCAAATTGGAAGAAAAGCATCAAAAAACCGCAGTACAACAACCATGAAGGTAAAGAAAGAGGGAGCCCCTTGCGATTCGTACCTTTATTTGTCCTTACGTCGGTGATCTTTCTGTTTTCGTTGGCAGGGTGCCGTCCGGACGGTCGCGAAGACGTACGAGATTGGAAACCGATGGAGGAGCACACTCCAGTTTCATTAAAAATTATGTATCCTAGTGAACAGCGTTTTTATGAAAAATACGGCAATCTATTTATGTCCAAATACCCGAATGTAAATGTCGAAGTTGCTTCTATGGAAAAAGTATATAGCACGTCCCATAATCAAACTGCTGCAATGGAGGAATTTATTAATAAAGAGCAACCGGACGTGTTGTATTTATGGAACATGGATCAATATATCCGTTATGCTGCCGAAGGCAAATTGTACGCTCTGGACACCATCATCCGTCAGGATCGGTTCGATCTGACCGCTCTTGCTCCGCCTGTTATTGAGCTATTGAGATCAAAGGGGGAGGGGCGGTTATACGGCCTCGGAAACTCCTACTACGCTCTCGCTTTGTTCTATAATAAAGATTTGTTTGATCAAAATGGCGTCCCTTATCCGAAAAACCGGATGAGCTGGGACAAAGCTTATGACCTTGCTCGCAAGTTTTCTGCCGGGTCGGACACCAACTTGCGCATATACGGACTGCAATATAGAAACGGTACTCATCCCTATTACTTCGTGCAGTCGATTGGTGGAGGTCAACAACTGGAGATCATAGATCCGGAGCTTAAGAAAGTGAAGATAACTGCCGAGGCATGGGAAAACATTATTCGGAAAACTTCGGACGTGTATAAGTCGGGCTCACTCTACTTAGATTCGGATTCGCTGCACGATAAGCAGGTTTTCAGCGACCCTCGAAAACGGGATCCGTTTATAGCCGGAAAAACTGCGATGGCTATTGACGATCCCTCTTTGCTAGCCATTTTGAAAGAGAAAGAGGCGAAGAAAGAGACAATGTTCGAATGGGACTTGGTCACGGTCCCGGTAGACCCAAAGCATTCGGATACAGGCTCCGATTTTATGATTAACGACTTATTTGCGATCAACTCCCGTTCGTCGCAGCTGCGTCCGGCGTGGGAGTTTATCAAATATATACATGACGACGAGTATTCGAGAATCAAGTCCAGGACCGAGAGAGGTTTGATGACGAGGGTGAAATACAGCAATGAAAAGTATGGACTCGATCTAGAAGCCTTTTATATGTTAAAACCTGCCGATACTCTTTTGCAAATCGGATATAGTCAAATCCCTTTTGACGTTCAGCGCGAGTTTAACATCATCGCAGGATCGGAAATTGGTGCGATTTTTAACGGCGAGAAAACGTCGAAAGAAGCGATCCGTGCAATACAGGTAAAAGGACAAGAGCTTTTAGACAAAGCGATCTATACGGAGTGAGTCATCCGAGTATGAAATCTTATACGTCATCAATCTGACAGCCGGCGATATGCCAAAAACGCACAGAACCAGTTCTCCAAAGAGGACTGGTTCAAATGTTCATGGCATTACCACGATTGCCGCAGCGAGAACAGGTCGCGAAGCTCATCGTTCGAGAGCTCGGTTATCCAGCCTTCGGAGGCGGAGATGACGTTCTCGCTCAAGCTCATCTTGCTCTCCAGCATCTCGTCGATCTTCTCCTCCAATGTGCCGAGGGAAATAAATTTGTGCACTTGCACGTTACGCTTCTGTCCCATTCGATAGGCTCGGTCGGTCGCTTGGTTCTCGACAGCCGGGTTCCACCAGCGATCGAAGTGAAATACGTGATTGGCCGCCGTCAGGTTGAGGCCGACGCCGCCGGCCTTCAGCGACAGGACGAAGATGCCGGGTCCCGAACCGTCTCCCGCCTGAAAGGTTTGGATCATCTTATCGCGATCCGCTTTGGGTGTGCTTCCATTCAGGTACAGCACGGTCTCGCCCCGATGCACCCGCAGCACGTCGGCCAACATGCGGCCCATGCCTACATACTGGGTGAAGATCAAGCAGGAATCGCCCTCGTCCCGCAGCTCGTCGACCATAGCGACGAGTCGTTCCAGCTTCGCAGATCGGGTGATGAACGCATCCCGGTGCTCTTCGAAACGTAACATTTCCTCAGACGGCACAGCTTCCTTCGTCAGCAGCACAGGATGGTCGCACAGCTGCTTGAGCTGGGTCAAGGCGGCGAGAATGGCCCCCTTGCGCTCGATCCCCTCCAGATTGTTCATCCGCTCCAGCAGTTGCTTGACCGACTGCTCGTAAAGCGCTCCCTGCTCGGCGGTCAGGTTGATATATACTTTCATCTCCAGCTTGTCCGGCAGATCGAGCTGGATCGCGGGATCGTTCTTCTTGCGCCGCAGCATGAACGGCTTGACGAGCTTCTGGAGCTGAGCCGTTCGCTCCGCATCCTGATGCTTCTCGATGGGACTCGCGAACCGATGCTGGAACCCGCGCTGGTTCCCCAGGTAACCGGGGTTGAGGAAGTCGTAAATCGACCACAGCTCCGACAGCCGGTTCTCAATCGGCGTTCCGGTCATTGCAATGCGATGCCTTGCTTGCAGGGAGCGGATGGCGACCGATTGCTTGTTCTGCGCGTTCTTGATGTTCTGGGCTTCGTCGAGACAAAGGGAGCTCCATACGATCTCCTGCAGCACTTCCTGATCCAATAGCGCCGTGGTATAGGAGGTGATGACGACGTCTGTATCCTTCACAGCCTCGATAATCCCCTCGCGAGTGAGCCGCCCTTTCCCATAATGAAGTTTAACCCTCAGCTCGGGAGCGAATCGGGCAAGCTCCTTCTGCCAGTTGCCGAGCACCGAAGTGGGACAGATGAGCAGGGCGGGGAATTCGAACTCGGCTCGGTGCCGGAGCAAATAAGTGATGAATTGAACCGTTTTCCCGAGTCCCATATCATCGGCGAGACAAGCGCCCAGCCCGAACGTTCTCATATGGCTGAGCCAGGTGAACCCTTCACGCTGGTAGCCGCGCAGCTCAGCGCGCAGTCCGTCAGGCACCGATAGCGGAGTCAATTCCGACGGCTGCCCAAGCTGACGGATCAGTGCCAAAAGGTGCGTATTCAACTCCACCTCCAGTTGAAGCTGATCTTCCTCGTCTTCGGGATCGCCCGCATCTTCCCGGGATGACCGTCCGTGTGTGCCTGTCCTCTCTTGCTCCGATTCACTTAACAAGTGGAGTTGGAGAATGTCCTGCAAGGACAAGCCTTCTTCCGGATTGACGCTTGCCATGAGCCTCCGGATTTTCTCCAGCAGAGCAGGGTCCAGGATGACCCATTCCCCGCGGAAGCGGATCAATCGCTCCTTATGGCTCAGCAGCTCTGCGAATTCAGCTTCGTTCAGATCCGCATTGCCGATCGCAATGCGCCAGTCGAAGTCGACCAAGGCGTTCAGCCCGAATAACGACCGGCCTTTGCCGCCTACATCCGGTGTAACTTGTGCGCGTAGGCGGGGCTTCCGCTTCGAGGCGGCTTCCCACCAGCCGGGCAGCATGACATTCCAGCCGTCACGGAGCAATTGGCGGCTGTCCGTGGTCAGGAAGTGCCAGGCGGCCTCGTCGCTTAACGGCGCAGCGAACAATTCACCGCGGCTGTTCGCGTTCGGAAGTGTCGTCAGGAGTCTGGCTGCCCATCCGGGAGAACGCTCTCGGATGAAAGAGCTCCAGTCGGACGTCCATACGCCGGAAGCATGTCCGTCTGCGTCGAGGCGGATCGGCACAAGTGTCGATCCGTCACTCTTGTCCTGCAGCACCAGACGCAGGCGCCAATCGTCTTGCTCTTCATCCGGCTCGAGCAATTGCAGAGTAGGGCGGAAGGGAGCCAGGTCCGGCTTCCAGCCGAGCGATACGAGCCACTCCTCCTCCGTTAGCGCCATAGCCGAGTCTGTCGGCTGCGGTCGATGGAACAAGGCGGGATACTCCCGCCGCAGATCGGACACGGCTGCTTCGTCCGCATAGTGCTTCATCGATACGGTGGTCGAGAAGGCGGAGCGCAATCCGGACATGTTGTCGTCGGAAGCGTCCAGACTCGTTAGCGCCTCCCAATTGAGCTGTTTCAGCTCGTCGGAATCCGCCTCCCACGTCCATTGCAGCTTCCCATTCCGATAAGCGCTGAAGCTGGGAATATAGCGGCCCGCTTGTGCTTCTCGGTATAGAACCGGTGCAGCCTCCAACAATCCCTTGGTCCCTTCGTCCCCGCCTTCCCAGCGGATAACGTCCATGAGATTCGGCTCGGCGAAGAAGGGAAGCACCATCTCCGAAGGGAGGACCGTCACGACAAGCTCCCCGGCCTGCTGCAGCTCCAGTGTTGTTCCGTAGCAGGAGGGCTCGTGCCAGGCGAACATCAATTTGCGGAACGTATCTCCGCTTACCGTGCGTCCATCCATCAGTCCCCATAGCAAGGCGTCTCCGGCATCCGTCATGATTACATGTATAGCCATATCGCGTAGTTTCGTACTCATTCCAGCAGCTTTCCTTTCTTTATTTCCTCATGCAGCGCCCGCAGCCGGCTGTTTCGTTCCACGAATCGAGAGAAAAAGCGGTCCCAACGCTCGAGCTGCTTCATCTTCTTATACACTTTTACCAGACGTTTCAGCAGCTTGACCGCTGCCTTGTAATCCTGCCGGTTTTTGAGGGCGACATAATGCTCGATGGCTTGATGGTAGTAAGGGAGCAGAAGCTCCGGTGCTTCCTTCTCGATGGGCTGCAGTACACTCACCTTATGATAGAAAAGATCACGTTCCAGGAGGATCTGCATCTCGATCCATGCCTTCCAGTTGTGCCGTTCGTACAGTATATCCTCGATAACTTTGGTCGAATGGGGCAACATCCCTTCCAGTACGCTCCACAGCAGCTCCTCGGCTTCAGGAACATGCTCAACCGCTTCTTTCCAATATTCGATATAGGCTAGACGTTCCTTGGTCATGGGACCATAGAAGTGCGAAGCCGTTCGCATCAACCAATCAACTAACGCTCCCCACTCGCCGGAACTTGACAGCAGATTCAGATAAGGGAGAAGGAGACTCGCCGGTGCTTGGGCTAACGTACCGCTTGCTTCTAACGCCGCCCATGCTTCGCTGCTTTTGGCTTGATGCAGATATAGGAAAGCTTTTGCCGCTGCAAGAGAAGGGGAGCCGATATCGGCAGTCTGCTGCTCCATGGCGTTCAACTCTTGAGACACCCAGTAGTCGGCCTCGGGCTGTGGCGCGATCCAGTACTTCCACATCGCCGTATACAGGCCGTATTCCAGGTACTTATGGCCTTTCTCTTCCGATATCCGCTGCCGGAGGTAGCCTAACGTTTGTTTCAGACGTTCGGCAGAGAGCGTGAAGTTGAATAGGGTTGCTTTCTGGTGCAGGAGGACGTGCACTTCATCGTACAGCCGGTACTTCACATAAGAAATATTGTGGGCTGTACTCCCCTGAGCGCTCGACTCGACTACCTTCTGCAGAATGAACAAGAGTTGATGCAGTTCGAAGTAGATCAAGTCCATCGCCGTGAATGGAGTGGGACCCTTCATGAGTTTAGACAACTGATTCCGCAATGCCTCTATGTATATCCCCTGATCATAACCGGGTCTCACAAGAGATGTAGCTTGGTTCATGAATTCATGCCAGCCGTATACATTCATGTGGGGCAATTCCTTCAGCAGCGACTCGTCAGACGAAGACGCTGCGGCCCGCAATAGGTGCTGCTTCGCATTCACGATCTGGGAAGACGGGTATCCGAGCCGGTCAGCCAGCTCCATCATAACCGCAGCCTGATGCTTGCAGCAGGTGTGGACGGGGCAAGTGCAATAGCTGGAGCCGAGCTGTTCCAGCAGGAGTGTAACCTTATAGTCTTCAGGGCCGGTTACCTTCGCTTGAACCGTACGATTCTCGGTAATGGTTAGGGAGGTGACGTACTGCTGTTTGAAATATTGAAACCCTCGACTCAAGGTGACTTCATTGAAAGAATCAGCTGCATACTTCAGCAACTGCGACCATTGCTCATCGTTTAACGGCGGATTCGCACTCTTCATGACAAAACTCCTTGCAACAAATAAAAGATAGTATTCCCCTATTATACTAGGAAAAACGCAAGGATGCGCCATATCGACGAGAATGGAATTCGGGTCTATCAGAATAAGGTGAACTTGTCTAAAGATAGGTATGGCATATACGTAGGTTTAAAGAATCGGATATAACGAAGACGGAAAAAAAGTAACACCGCCGGTTTATAAAATAGTAGGAATTATATATAACTGGTTTATTTAAAAATAGTTACAAAACAAAAAATGCTGTGATATAATCGGTTTCAAGCAAGTTAGCAAGTCATTTTTAAACCGGTTTATATAATCGTTTTGATTTAAGTAAACCGGGTGAGAAGATCGAAAAAAGAAGGAGGGATTGTCTGGCGGAACCCGAATAAGTAGGGCATAACGATGAATGCACAAACATAAGGAGAGATCCGCCCGATGAGAGGAAGACCGACGAACGAACAGTTTCGCCAACTGCTTAATCATATGGTCCAAACGCTGAAACACGAGATTGAGGCAAAACAATACGAACCCGGTGCCGACCTGCCTTCGGAGAAGGTGCTTGCGGCCCGCTTCGGACTCAGCAATTTGTCTGTACGCAAAGGACTCGCGACGCTCGCCGAGGAAGGCTGGATCGAGAAAATCCCCAATGTCGGCAACCGGGTGCTGGGCAGGCGGCAGCGGATCGTCCTGACGCTCGGTTTGAACGAGACGACGATGCGCAACCTGGCGCTACCCCGGCTTCTGGAGGACTTCAGCCGGCTATATGCCTGGATCGAGGTCAAAATCAAAATCTACGCCCCGGGCGAGGACCCGGTCCATGTGGAACTGCAGGCGGAGGGGCAGCCCGACGTGTATACGATGAACGATTTGCAGTTTCAGCAGATGTGCGAGCGCGGCAGGGCGACGTTGGTCGAGCCGCTGGACGCCCATCCCGGCGTGTTCCCGCTTCTCAACCAAGATTACCGGTTTGAAGGCGTCAGCCGGTTGCGGCCGATTATTTTTGCGCCGGTCGTGCTGGGCTACAACAAGCGGCATTTTCGCGAGAAGGGGCTGTCCGAGCCAAACGGCTCCTGGAGCTGGGACGATCTCGCCGCGTGCGCGGAGCAGCTGACCGAAGGGGAACGCTACGGCTTCTGCTTTCATTTGCCGGATGTGAACCGTTGGCCGATTTTCCTGCTGCAAAGCCTCGACCCGGCACATGGGCGCGGTGAAGGCGAAGCGGGTGTGGACGACAAGGTAACGCTTCTGGTGGAAGGGGCGAAGCTGTGCAGGCGCATCGTGCACAACCGGCGCATGTTTCCGCTGTACATGTCGGAGAACAACGGGGACATCGAACAGATGTTTCTCGAAGGCCGACTGTCGATGGTGCTGGCCAGCTACATGGCGTTGAACGAATGGAAGGACGCCGGGTTGGAATACGACATTTCGCCGGTGCCGTTTGTATCCGAGCCGCGTACGCTGTACATTTCGACCGGGGCAGGCATTGCGCGGACGTCCGTCCACCGGGAAGAAGCGCGGCTATTGATCGACTACTTGACCGGCGAACGGGCGCAGACGCTCATCCGCGAGCATACGCTCAGTATTCCCACGATGCAGCGCACAGGCCAGTCCGGCTGGGGAGAGCAGACGATGAATCGACCGGAGCGATACGGGATGTACAGGGAAATGCTGTTTTCGTGCCGGACGCACCGGCATTTGCCGGTGCTGCCGATGTCGATCGGCAAGCTCGCCGGTTTGTTGAAGGCGTTTTGGGCCAATATGATTTCGGAGGAGGAGCTGGGCGAACGGATCGGTGTTCTTGTCCGCGAGGCGGATATGCACGGAACACATAACGGGGGGAGTCCACATGTTCAACTTGAATAAACAAACGGCGGTCGCCATACCGCTGGTAGCGCTGCTGGCGGTATTGCCCGCATGCGGAGGCGCGGAAAAGCCGGAAGCCGGTGGGAAGCAAGCGGAGGGGAGCGGCAAAGCGGTCAAGAAGGCGGATCCGTTTACGATGACGATTTATGCGGCGGGCGTGAAGAAGGAGGAGTTCGACAGCCGTTTTCGCGGCACGCTGGAGAAAAAATTTCCGCACATTACGTTCGACTACCAGACGAGCGACCAGGGCAATTCCATTACGGAAAAGGTGACGCGGGGCGAAATTCCGGACATTATCCGCACCGACACACCGACGATGAAGAGCGGTTATCTGGACTTGCAGCTCGGCTATGACTTGCGAGAGATGGTCGGCAAATACAAGTACGATCTGAAACGGTTCGTCCCGTCGTTTATCCAGGACAATATCGACGCCGGACAGACGGGTGCGCTTTACGGCTTGCCGGTGCCGCCATATTTTCCATCCGTGCTGTATTACAACAAGGATCTGTTCGACAAGTTCGGCGTCGCTTATCCGAAGGACGGGATGAGCTGGAACGAGATTTACGATCTTGCGGTGAGGCTGACCCGGGTCGAGGGCGGCAAGGTGATTCGGGGCTTCAGCACGAACCTGATCGCGCAGCTGCGCGACAATCCGTTCTCGCTGCCGATTCTGGACCCGGTTAAGGACGGCTTGGCCGACCAGACGAAATGGAAAACGATTTTCGATAATTTCAAGCGCTTTCACAATATTCCGAACAACGGCGTGCAAAGTACGTTTGCGCTCGAAAACGCCCTGTTCACCAAAGGCGAATCGGCGATGTATTTGGGCCAGCACAGCATTTATCTCATCATCCCGCCCGAAATCAACTGGGACATCGTATCGGTGCCGACGCTTGACGGGGCGCCAAAACGGATGGGCCAGCGTTCCCCGGCGTACTGGTCGATTACGCAGCAAAGCAAGCATAAGGACGAAGCGTTCCAAGTCGTCATGGAAATGCTGTCCGACGAGGTGCAGATGCAAGATTCGCGCAACGGGATATTGACGACGCTGATCAACAAGGACATACGCGATGCGCTAGGCAAAGCACATCCGGTGTATGGTACGAAAAATATGAAAGCGCTCACGTTATACGAACCGACCGATCCGACGCCGAAGCGTGCGTCCGGAAAGGTGAATGTTTCCGGCAGCCGGCAGGAGACGATCATTTGGCAGTCGTTTGTCAAAGCGGCGCAAGGACAGCTTGACGTTAATTCGGCGCTGCGCGAGGCGGACGAACTGCTGAAGCAGGACATCGAGAAAGAGCGCAGCAAGTAAGGAGATTCAACGGATTAGCGTACGTATTCTCCGGCGACCGGGGCTTGCGGGACCGGCAAGTCGGTTGTCGATCAGAGAGGCTAGATAGAGGGAGAGAACGACTGTGGACATCATTCAAGTAACGGTAGCCCGAGAGGGTGAAATTCGGATCGAACAGCAGGCAAAACCGGCCCCCGGCGAGCACGAGGTGCTGGTCAAAACCGAATTTTCCGCGATCAGCAATGGTACGGAGACGATGGTGCTGAACAACAAGGCGAGCGGCACCCGGCTCGGATACAACTCGGTGGCGCACATTGTCGCCAAGGGAGCGGGAGTGGAGCATTTGGACATCGGTCAACGCGTCGCCTGCTATGGCGAAGGCGCGCATGCGGACTACCGGCTCGTGCCGAAAATGCTGGCCGTTCCGGTGCCGGACCATGTCGATTCCGAGGAAGCGGCGTTTGCCGGGCTCGGCGCGATCGCGATTCACGCGCTGCGTCAGGCGAAGCTGCAATTCGGCGAGACGGTCGTCATTGTCGGTCTAGGCATCCTCGGTCAAATTACCGCACAGATCGCGCATGCGGCCGCATACGAGGTGATCGGCTGCGATCTGCTGCCGGAGCGCTGCGAGCGATTGCAGGCGGCTTGTCCAGGCATCACCGTATGCTCCGATGCGGCGCAGGTAAATGAAGCGCTGAAGAGGCTGGGCGCGGTCGGCCTAATGGGAGCGGATAGCGTGCTGCTGTGCGGCGGAGGCAAAGGAGACGGCTTGCTGGACCAGGCGATCGGCTGGCTGCGCGACCGGGGCAATGTGGTCATCGTCGGCGTACCGGACACGGTGTTTACTCGCAATGCGCTTTTCCGCAAGGAAGCGGAAATTCGCATTAGCCGGGCGGGCGGGCCGGGACGTTACGACGAACGCTACGAGCGGGGCGGATACGATTATCCGGGCGGGTACGTGCGGTGGACCGAGGGGCGAAACGTTGCGGAATTTGTTCGATTATTGACCAATAATCGAATATCACTAAAGCCGCTTGTGCGGCACCGGTTCGCATTCAGCCAAATCGCCCAAGCGTATCGGTTGTGCCGGGAGGAGCCGGAGCGGACGCTCGGCATCGTGCTGCAATACTGAGGAATTTCGACGGAACAACGTGTCTTGTCCGCAACAAGCATCCGACCTAAGATTCCGGCTCGTTGCAGCGAGGGCTGCATGTTGTGCCATCTACATAAACAAATATCGGCAGGCAAGCTATGCGCCGCAACGCGACAAACCCCGCGTTGCGGTTTTTCTCCTTTCGGGCGATCTTCACAATGATTATGGTGTGGTGGTTCTCCAAGAGTTTGATGTAATTAATTGCCAAATTGGTTGTCCGGCTGAGCGGATTTGGTCCAACAGCCTATAACCTTCCGTTAAGATTATCCATAAGCTGTTGGAGTTAACGATTCATGTTTCAAGGTGGGAGCAGACGAGCCTAACAAGCAGTATGATAAAAATTATGGATGGGACCGGTAAGACCGTGTTTGCTTCTCGCGGATTATTGCGATCGCTCGGGATCGAAAATGCACGAGAAATTCGGCTGACGCTGGGCAACAAGTCGACAGCAGTCATCGTGAAGCCGCTGAGTTCAAACGGGCATTCCTTGCTAATCCCATCCTTTGTCGCCCGTTCGTTAAGGCTTCCTTTCTTCGGAAAATGCCTCCTTTCCAGCCGGGAACATAAGGAAATTCGGATCGGCCCGCTCATCGGAGTGTTGACTGCATCCGGATGGAAGGATGGCTTTGGCAGAAGAGGGCGTGACGTGGTCAAACAGTTGATGGGAGCAGGTAAGGACAGATCGTTCGTCTTCGCCTTCGACAGAAATGATGTGGATTGGAACAGCGAGACAGTCATCGGTTCTTTTCCCCGGCGATCAGGCGTCTGGCTGCGCCGGAAGATTCCGCTGCCCGATGTCGTTTACAACCGGTTCCTGAACCGAAAGGCGGAGCAATCCTCGTCCATGGACCGTTTTAAAAGACGGCTCGTAGACAAAGGCATCCCCGTTTTCAATTGGAGTTTTTTTGACAAAGGGGACGTCTACAAATGGTTGGAAGGAGAAACCGAGTCCAAATATATCCCTGAATCGATTGCCGGTCCTTCCGCCAAGCAGATCAAGCAACTGATGGAGAAATACCCTTTCATCTATTTGAAGCCGACCCACGGCTCGGAAGGTAGAGGAATTTATCGGTTGTCCTACGTCCCGAAGCGCGGATATTATATCCGGTTTCGACACGGCGGGAAAAATGTGCAGCTCCATTACTCCCAGTTCGACGTACTGATGAACATGCTTAAGAAGCGAAGCAAGCTGAGCCGCTACATCGCGCAACAAGGAGTCCGTTTGATCGAGCTCGACGGCTGTTCGGTGGATTTCCGTTTCCACATGATCAAGAACGGCAATAACGAGTGGGTGATATCCGGTATTGGAGCGAAAAAAGCGGGGAAGGGGAGTGTTACGACGCATGTACGCAATGGCGGACAACTCATAACGCCGATGCGCGCGCTTTCCGGAGCGTTCGGTTCAAGGGCGGGTAAGGTGCTTGACCATGCCAAAAAAGCCGTCACCGAGCTGTCTGAGGCGATCGAGCGCAAATGCCCGGAAACGCTGGGAGAGCTGGGGCTCGATATCGGGCTGGATCGTAGTGGGAATGTTTGGATGTTTGAAGCAAACGCCAAGCCCGGTCGTACGATTTTTAAACACCGCTCCATGAAATCGGCCGGCCGCAGTTCGTGGGTTCACTTGTTTGAACATTGCTTGTATCTCAGCAAATTTCGAGGAGGAAGGGGTAATGAAGCCAATAATCGCCATTCTGGCGTACAAGGACCATAATCGGATGCGCGGCAACAAAGAGAATTTTGTCGACTTGATACGGACAGGGCACAAACTCGGTGCGATCGTATACGTCACGACGGCCGGCGATCTGAATCTGTCGGAAAAGACGATCGTTGGGTACGAGTACGATAACAATAACAAGACATTTATCTCCCGGAAGTTTCCATTGCCTTGCGTCGTGTACAATCGGATTCCTTACCGAAAATACGAAAGGACTCCGGAAGTACGGGAAACCATTCAGGCTTGTCTTGCGGATCGGCGCATTCGCCTTTTTAACCCGTTCTTTTTCAATAAGTGGAAACTGTACGAATGGCTATCGAAATCGGATAAAACAAGACCGTTTCTTCCGGTTACTGAAGAGTTGTTGTCGTCCAAAAATCTGGACTCGTTATTCAAGCTGGATTGCTCCATGTGGTATGTCAAGCCTGTCAGCGGGAAAGCCGGGAACGGTATCATACGGGTAGAACGAAATAGATCCGATTCAGATACGAAGTATCGAATCATTTTCCGCAGAGGAGGGACGCAGGAGAGTGACGACTGTGCAAGCATAACGGAGCTTTGGGAGATGATGAAGAGAATAATCGGGAATAAGAAATATGTCGTGCAGCAGGGCATCGAGCTTGCACGATACCGTGAGCGTCCGTTCGATTTGCGGTTGCTCGTGCAAAAAAACAGCATCGGAGAATGGGCGGTAACCGGCGTCGGAGCGCGGGTCGCCGGAAAACGGAGCATTACGACGCATGTGCCGCGCGGTGGATCAATCCGGGACCCGAGGATGCTTCTGAAGTCCCTTTTCGGTACGGACAAAGCAGAGAAAATTATGCGGCATGCCCACCGATCCGCACTCTTGATCGCGAGCCGAATCGAGAAGGAAGCGGGTCATACGTTGGGTGAAATGTCCATGGACATCGGTGTTGATACGAACGGCAGCATTTGGTTTTTCGAAGCGAATTCGAAACCGATGAAATTCGACGAGCCCCATATCCGCCGCAAGTCACTCAGCCGGATCATCCAATATTGTATGTTCTTATGCGGGGATCATAAGAACTCGCGTTAATGGAGGAGCCGCCTCCTCTTGTTGGGCTGAGGCTCCTCCAATCGTCTAATCACCCTTGAAAGGCTTTGTGCAATTCCGCAAGGTTAAACTTTTTCATCTTTAAGAACGACTGCGTGAGGCGATCGAGTTGTTCCGGCGTGCCCTCGGCCATCATCTCGTTCAGTGCGACGGGGGAGATTTGCCACGAGACCCCGAATTTGTCCTTAAGCCAGCCACACTGCTCGGCCTGGGGGACGGCGGAAAGCTTTTCCCAGTAGTAGTCGATTTCATCCTGCGTCTCACAACAGACCATTATGGAAATCGCCTCGTTAAAGTTGAACGGGTGCTCCAAAGCACTGTCCATGGCCGCAAACCAGGTGTTTTCCAGCATAAAGTCGGTGAACATAACCGTCCCTTCTTTGTCCGGCTCCTGGCCGCGGCCATATCGGAAGATGGAGCCGGGCTTGGCATTGCGGAAGATCGAAAGATAGAACTCGCGTGCCTCTTCCGCCTTGCCGCAATTGTCGCCCACGAACATCAAGGAGGGGACAATCGTAGGCCGCGGCTCCCCGTCCGGATTCGTCAGAATGAGCTGCCAGGAGACACCGTACTTGTCCTGGACCCAGCCATAGCGTTCGCTGAACGGATACTTATCAAGCGGCATAAGCACGATGCCGCCTTCGGACAATTTGCTCCACACCTCGTCTATCTTTTCTTCCGCGTCCATATCCCGGGACGGATCGAAATTTGCCATAAACGAGATTGAAGGATTGCACTTAAAGAACGGGCCTGCAGATATGGCCATAAACGGAAGTCCCCAGACGTTGAACGAAATGAGATCGCAATCACCTGAGGGTGTGTTGTGCAAGGTCGTCGTACTCGTGATTTTTGAATCCGGGAATACAGAGCAATAGAACTCCGCGGCTTCTATCGCCTCCTTGTCGAACCACAGATGCGGGGTGATGACATTCATCCTAGTTCCTCCTTTTTCAATCCATAGTAGTACAATCATTTTTATTTTAACACAAGGTTTGATCATAAATTTCTTTCCGATTGCTGTGTTAATCGAGTCCCTAAGATGTACAATTTGACGCAGAGGCGCGAAAAAACGCCTTTTTTCCGCCATTCTGTCCATTGTTCCGCTGCGCGCCTTCCCTATAATGAACTCTAGTGATAATCATTCTCACAGTTGAAAGGCGTTTTATGCGGAGTGGAGAGAGAAAAGGACGGTCTGCTGCATGGCTGCTGTCGCTGCTGTGCGCGGGTGCGGCGATTGATCGACAGCGGCGAGCAGATTGAAAAGGAGATCGGCATGGCGCGATTGACCGACTATGTGGGCGGCTGCGATGATTTGTTCGTCATCCATGAGGGCGAGGGCATCGCTTCGCTTGCGGATCGCCCGCTTTGGCGTCAGCTGCCCGCAGTCGCGTCCGGTCGGGCGTTCGAGCTGCATCGATCTTGAGCCGAACAAGACGACGTCCGGTTCGGACATCGTCGAGGACGTTTGGATCGAAGGGAACGTTTTTTATTCGGAAGGTCTATTTATCAATTCCCTCTGTCCTAATGACGGGTTCAAAAACAGACGCATCACCATTAGCGGAAACAAGGGAAGGTCCAGCTTCTTCTTTCGCTGCAACTCCAACGATGTCGGCAACACGGAAGACGTGATCATCACCGATAACGTCTATTACGGATCGGTCGGAAGCGCGAGAATGTTTTCCGTCTCGAAAATCGTGAAAGGGCTGAAAATCCAAGGAAACAAAGATTTCGGAACAGGGAGCTCCGGCTGGTACATAGCCAATGCGTTCGCGCCGATTATTTGTCATAACCATATCGAAGCGGCGCGTTCCATCGAGCTGTCGTTCTGGAATTGCGAACGCGTGCTGTTCAGCGGAAACGTCATCAAAGACGTGTATTCTTCGTACGGCGCCGTTCGTTTTGTCGGAGACTCGGCAACCGGGGGGCATATGGTTACGTCGAACGCCTTCATCCATACGGACTACAGTTGTTTGATCGGCGCCGTCGTTGCGAAAATGACCGTCGACGGCAATCAATTCGACGCCGAACGATTCGCCGTCCAAATCGACGCGGCTGCGGTGGGTTCCGATGTGCGTATTATGCCGGGCAATGTGTTCGACGGAAACGGCTCGCCCGTCGGTTCGCCCGAACGGTTAGCGAAAGCGCGCTCCCCGGAGGTGCTTGCGAAAGGCACAACGGTCAGTTGGGCCAATGCCGTACCAGCCGCGGGCGATTGGGTACGAGGCTCGATTGTGTACAATGCTTTGCCGTCGGCTCCCGGCGTACTCGGATGGGTATGCGTATCCGGAGGGAGTCCCGGCGTCTGGGAGCCGTTCGGCGCTATCGGCTTGACCGATGAAACGGCTCGTTTACAACGCAACTCCCTTGATCGGCCTGTTCATCCCGTTCAGAATTAGATTGCCGCCCGTATTGTTTACGAACAGGCAGTCGGCAATCATGATGCGCTCGACTGCCGTCCCCGTGTCCGGCTCGATATCGATACCGGACTGGGACGGCGTTCCGTTTCTAATTGCGAAGTTGTAACCTAAATCTTTCTTGCAACAATGAAATATTCCTGAGAGCATTTCTTCAAGCAATCCGTTTCGACGATCGAAAAATTCCCTTCCTCAATTGTATCGACTAAATTGCGTATTTTAAATGCTCTTATTCTCGGCACTAGACCAACTCTGCCTGCGAAGAAGAACAAGTTTCTTAGAAATATTTTTTCTCCCACGCACGGTGTCGCAGAAATCAATAATCCTCCTGGTTTCAACAGTTCATTCATTCTTTGTAGAACGATATGTTCATCTTCCAACAAATGCAGAACATGAAAGACTAGGATGACGTCAAATGAGCATTCCTTATACCTTTCATCAAAAATGGTCGAATGAGCATAATTTATATTTGCAATGTTGCGCTCTTTTGCCTTTTTTTCAGCAATTCCTATCATATTTGAAGATATATCAATCGCATGAATCCCTTTCACAAATTCTGCAATATCATTGGATATCCATCCAGTCCCGCAGCCGTAATCCAAAACAATGTCGCTAATTTTGAGATGCGTTTTCGTTCTATTTATGATATTGATGTAAGTCTGTTCATCCTTCATCTCTAATTGATCATATTTACTTGCTGTTTTGTCCCAAAACCTTTCGGATTTATTCATTTCAGTTACACCTCCGCCCGGTCGAATCCTTTCATGATTAGCCATACAGCCAAAACCAATTGTTGAAAGGCTATTGGAATGTTCAACATCATGTAGGTTGCATCCAGTCCGATGAAGCGAATCATAAAGAATAAGCTTGCCAGTATGGACAATGTAGACCCAATAAGACCCGAAACGGACAACCAACGTGGAACTAATTTTGTTTGGTAAAAGATGCAGTTAAACAAGAACATAGCTATAACAAATGCCAATGTCGTTGCCACATGGTTTACCAAATCACGTCCGTCCCGCAACAATCCACCCAGGGTCTGAAAGGACGATGCATTCAGAGTTCCAACTTTTGCAAATTCGTGGCTTAATGTCAATAGCAGCAGAAGAAGGATTACGCCAATCATAATGAACACGCCCGCAATGATGCCGAAAGCAACAGATCCGAGAGCTAAACCTTTATTATGCTTATTTATAATCGGATACATCATAATAGGAATCCCGACATATGCAACAACCATTAGTAACTGGAAAAACGCTCCTGTTAGTACTTGATTTTCATTTGTAGAAGCCATGACAAGGTAGTCTGCTCCATCAATAACAGGAACAACACTAAATATTCCTGTAATCAACCCGGCTATTAATAACACTCCGGTAATTACTGCAGACCTTCTGCCTGAATTTGTACTCTTCCTCAGTCCAATCAACCTCCAATAATTGGCGGATGTTCGCGGGAGTTTTTATCCATGTTTTATTGCTTATCCTCATATTGAAAGACTTCTTCGATGGACTTTCCGAAAACACGCGCGATGCGAAAAGCCAACTCCAATGAAGGTGAGTAATTCCCCTTCTCGATCGCAACAATCGTTTGTCTGGTGACTCCGGCCAAATCTGCTAATTGCTGCTGGGTCATCTCGTTATGATGAAAGCGAAGATTCCGTATATGATTGCTGATCGCATCCTTACCCATGCTAAACTCCTTTTCTATAAAAGTATAATTGAGCGATACGTCCCATTAAATCGGATAAAAAACCGAAAAAGATTAACAAGAGAAATGTTAAGTAAGTTGGAAGATCCGTAACGAGCGGAACCATGGATAGTAGAAAACCGAAGAAAAACACATAAAGCGAAATCCGGTCTGCCTTCAACTCGATGATCTTATCAAACTCATCCTCAAAAGAAGGTCCATCTTCATTCGTGGCGATTTTATTGAAGATGACAAACCCGATATGAATGATAATTTTAGCTACAATCGACACCGGGAGCAGCACCAGAATGAAGGAACCCCAAAAGCTGAAGTCGCTAGCCGATGTGATGCTGCCTTCCTCGGCATTTTTTATCGCGTATAACGTGTAGAGGGTGAAGATGAGAATACTGCTGATGATGGAAACAAAAACTTTTTTTTCTTGATAGGACATTTTGACCTCCTTATTGTTTCCGAAGATGTAAACTAAACTATACACAATGTAATTAAAACCGGATTCGTTGTCAAGTTTGTTTTACATACACAGCTACGCAAACAGTACAGGTTTGCACCGGACGGTATCAAGCCAGTCGGAGGACAGCTTATTCTTCATTAGGGAAAGCTGTATAGCTTTTATTACCGAAACCTGGCTTCCATTTATGCGATTACGACGATCACAGGAAACGAAATGAACTTATGGCAAACGGAAAGCGACAGCGGCATCCTGGACCTCGCTGTGTTTCGGTTACCTTAGAGACAAGAGGAAGAGGCTCGCAGCCTAGCATTCTCCAGAAGCTGCTGCCCTATTTGCAGAGGATTATCTTATTGATCGCGGCGGGGAATTTATTGCCGTCTGGAGGTGGGAGCGCGTCAATCGATACGCTCCCCGAGAATGTTCGTACCTATACGCTACCATGAAATGTCGACGCGACCGGTAATGCCGGACAATATTAGCTTATTGCCATGGCGTTTGTCAGTCAGGTCGAGATAGACCTTATTGTTGTGTAAAACTTCGACCCGGTCCGCTTCGAGCGCTTCAAGCGGAGGGTAAATCGTCAATACGGCGTCTTGCAGTCCGGATACCGTAATATTCCGAATGGCTCGCTTTTTAGGCGTCGGAAACGGTTGATTGACGCGGGATACGACCCGATTCGGATTTTTCTGGTTTACGAACAAATGGCATTCGTCACGGAACGTGCGGTCGAGCGCATAGGTCGACACTCCTTCTCCCATAACCGACGTTTGTCCCATCAGCACCGGCACTCCTTCCGGAAAGCGGAACTGCAACAACACGGACGTATCTTGCCGGCACCCTGTAAAAATGAAACCGTTGTCACGGCGGCCGATAAAGAGAAGGGCAGAAGGGGAGGCATCTTCCGTCTTGGCCTGCAGAAGCGTATAGCCGAAATCTTGGAGCAGATAGCGCGCAATTACGGTTGCATCCGTCCATTCGTTGGCTTGCCGGATCGGCAGCGATGTAACATTCCCGATTTGGAACGGCAGCGAGCCGCGTATCCATCCAATCGTACCGCCGTTCCAGGAAGGCAGACTGCGGCTTACGGCGAACGCCCGCTCCTCGGAGCCCTGCTTTACCACTGCACGAACCCGGGTATGCGCGTCGCTTGTATCCGCGATCGTTTCCCGGAGCGATCCTGCCGAGATGAGAGAGACGTGTCGAAGCTTTCGCGCAGTCACGGGCTCCGACAACGGATCCTGCATCAAATCAACGAAAAGATCCATATCCCCGTCGAGGCCGTCGGCCAAACGGAGGTTCAACAGCCGGAGCAGCGCCGGATCTTCCAATGGGCCGTAAATCAGCACTTTTTCGCCGTTTTGGATGGAGTTCACGATAGATTCGGCTTTATCTTGCTTCAACCAGAAGGCCGAGGTGAACAAAATCGTCTCTTTCATCTTATGCGGCGCTTTTTCCCGAACCGAGAAGAAATCATCGGAACTGATTACGGTATTGAGCGGCAAACCGTTGTTAATCGCATTTCGAACGAACCAATCATGAAAAAATGCGTTATTGAGACCGCCCGGCCTGTCGGCCGCTGCGGCATGAAGCTCCCGGAATGGATACACCCAAGTCAAGATGCCCGCTTGATCCGGAAAATCTTTCAGCGCTTTGCGGATATGGGGAACGATTTCTAAAGCGCAGTCCTCATTCAGCTCTCCGCGTTCGGTATCGATTGTCAATATTTCAACAACACCCGGAGGCTCGATCGCCCCGACACCGTTCATCCGGCCGGCCATCAACGGGCAATATATATCGTGTGGTTCCCTGTCGTATACATCCCACCACGGATTTTGCCAAAACCACGTATCGTTGGCATAGAACCGGTACGGATATGTGGTACCCGGGAGCACAGACATGCGGGACATATAGCCCGTCATTTCAAGGCCGAAGTCGAAATTGAGCGCTCCCCATGGGGAATTTGGGGGCGGCAGCTCGAGGTACCGATTCTCGTACAAGTCGAGAAGCGGAATGCAGTCTTTGGCCAAATCCATACCGGTGCCGAAATTCGTGCCGCGGACTTCCGTCCGGTAGCCCGGGCAATACCGTTTGAACAACTCCCAGAACGACAGCACCTTCCCCGATACTTCCCGGTAATCGAATGTTCCCATCTCATTTCCGTCGAAGCCTGCCCCCAGATAAGTCCAGGGAAAATACGAAAGGGCGAATCCGTTGGAAAACCAGATGTAGTCAAAGCCGATCTCAGGCAGGAAACTGGCGCATTGGCGACCGAGATATTCACCGAACGGAGTTCCTTCGGGAATACCGTCCGGATAGGCGGCATAAGCCGCTCGGTCCTCCCGAAGCTTCGACCAGCTGCAGACGACCGTATAGTCGGTTTTAAGCGCGACATACTTTCCGCTGATCTCGGCACGGTTGATTTCCGGATGGTCCCTATATTTGAAGTCGGAATAAGCGAATTCCGGGCCGGCGTCGAAAGTCGCTCCAACCTCCATTCGTATGCCGAATCGTTTGGCGGCAACCCGCTTGAAAGAGGAGACGATCGTCTGCAAGTGACGGTAGGTCATCCTTACCGGCTCGTCTGTATAAAGAATGGCGGTTTTCGGGTCATTCGCTCCTTGGGTATGGCTGAACATTTCCTCATTGCAGAAGCCGATATAACGGGCCCATTCGATCTCGCGGTCCAAATGGCCGTCCCATGTTAAAATCTCGCTGCCATCCGCTACCCAGAGCAGCATGGAGGCGTGATCGGCAAGGCCGACGAGCGGGAGCCATTGCCTGATTGCTTCGGCACACACCTCATCGATAGCGGGAGGCTCCAGGCTTTTGAACGGTTTCAGCCCCATTTCGAGTGTAACTCGCTTCAGCGTTCGGTCATGCTGCGCACGTTCCATCGTTCTCGTCCCCCAATTTTATTTCACGATTTGCAATTCCAAGCCCATAATGTTGGCGAAGTTGCGGATTTTCTCACTGACGTGCCCGACGCCCAGTGCAAAATGATGCGTCGGCCCGGCCATGCACCACTTCTCGATGAATTCGGCAACGGTGCCGCCCATCGAGCAACGGGTATTCGTATTGCCGGTTTGTGGAATTTCTCCTTTGATCGATTCGCCTTCCGCGGCGATCAACTTGAAGCGGCCATCGGCGGTTTGACCGATGCTCAGAATCGTAACGGGACCTGCTTTGATACTGAATTCCACGCCGACCCCCGAACCGCTCTTGCCATGAAACAGATCCAGGCCGCGGATAATGGGTTTGGCGTCGCTGATCCGGATGTCGTGCGGACCGTCATGCCCGACCAGAACGATATTATCGGTAAAATCACACGGATGCAGCTCGGCAAACGAACCGCCCGCGCCAAGACGGTCCATGATCAGCATGGCGGCACACGTTTTCAGATCGGCTTCTCCCGCAAGCGGAATGCCTTTCCTGGTCAGAAGCGAGTTGCCCAGCACCATATTGGAGCCGATACGCTCGTATTCGTTGTTGTCCAGGCCACGATAGTAGTAGGCTAGCCCGGTCAGTCCGAATTCGCCGATCAGCTTGTCGAGACCGACTGCCACCTGAGCCGCCCATTCCAAGTCTTCATCTCGAATCGGACGCGTTATCGGATCGAGAAACGGATCGGCGATCTCGAATACGCTGTGGATTTCCTCGATTTTGGCGGATCTTTCCCGCGGAGTAGCCCCGTTAACGAGCTTGGCCAAATCGCACATCTCCAGCATTTGCACATGCGCGCCAAATGCAAACGTAAAGGCCGACGGATCCGAGTTCATATCGTACATTCCTTCGTACGTATGGCCCAAATACCCAATCTTCGCACGTCGGAACGCTCGTCGTGCGCCCGCTGCTTGACACCAGGAGCGCAGTTCGTTTCGTACTCGGTTGTCGTCGAACAAAGTGCCTACTATTATGCCCGCAGCCGGCTTCCCGGCCCGGATGAGCACACCCCCGATTTCCGGCAGCGAGCAGATGTTGTCGTTAGCCAGCTGCAGGTAGGTTGTCGTGTTCCGGTAATCGAGCTGTTTTCTCGGCTGCAGCGCAACGAGCACGGTCGGCACGTCCAGGGCGAGAACCGCGGATACCGCCGTGGAAGAGGTCACGTATGTGCTTAAATACAGAAACAAAAAATCGATATCTTTGGATTTCAAATCTTGTGCTGCTGCGAACGACTTGTCGACTGTATCGACGAAGCCGGACGTGACGACCTCTACTTCCTCGGCGGCTAGTATACTCTCGAAATGGCGCCCGTTTCCGATCAGTTCGTCCTTCAGTCCCGGAAATTGTGACCAATAAGGCTCATGGCCGACCGAGATGACGCCGACCCGGGATCTGGCCCTTGGAAATGCTGCACTCATGAGACTTGACATCTCCCTTTATGTATATGGAATCGTAACACCTACCCCCATCTTAGGATAACGACGCAGCAAGAACAATGAACGCAGCAACTGCTTTTTGAACGATTCTACGAATTCGTTCAGCCTCTCCACATTTTCGTTTTTTCTTTCAAATACGCGGATGGAGGGAGCCCCGTCACTTTCTTGAACACTTTGTTGAAATACGACTGCTCGCAAAAGCCTAAATATTCAGATATTTCTCCGACCGTCATCTGCGAATTGATCAACATATTGCATGCTTCGGCAATCCGGATTTGCTGAATATATTGGGTAATGGTTTGTCCCGTTACTTGTCGGAAGATGGTGCTGATATAGTTGGGGGTTCGCTGAACGTTCTGTGAGAGGGCGGCGATCGTAATGTTTTCGCGAGAATGGTTCAGAATATAGTCTTGGATTTGCATGGCGATCGAATAGGATTTGGTCGGGACGTTTCGGGAATCGGATTCGCCGTTCACGATGGATAGCATTTCAAGCAAAATGCTATGGTAGATCGTTTCGTAGTAAGCAGGTTTTCTTAGCCAATGCTGTGTCAGCAAAGAGAACCTGGTTTTTAGATAATCTCCGCTGAACGGCTGCAGATAGCGGTACTCACGTTCTTGAAGCAGAGGAATCGAGTAATCGTTGTCCTGGAGACGGAAGTGGGCCACATACATGTGGTGAGGGTCCCGCTGCCCGCCTCGGGCGGACCGCATCAAGCCTTCAGGCACGTAGAGAACATCACCCCGGTGCAGCTCAAGCTCGTCACCGCCCACCGTATAAGTGAAGGAACCGTCGGTCACCAGAAGAAGGATATGGTTTGTGGTAATGTTTCTAGGGACTATCCAGTCGGGCTCGCATCGCTCGAAGTATACGGCTATAGGTGAAATCACGGGTATTCCCCCCTTGCAAACGTATTGGATTGGCGTATTGTCTACCTAATAAATTATTGATTCTCACAGCAGTATAAGTCAGTTTGCGCTTATCTGTCCAACAAGATCGGGATCGTAGATTTGTTCAAATAACCGTATTTGGATTCATTGAAACCGCTTTCCCGCGTGAGGTATGCTTAGGCTGTATGTTGGCCGCATATGGAGTGCGTCATCGCCCTAAAAGCACGGGGGGACGTAAATGCTTGTTTTTTATTCATCTTAATTGGGGGAGATTGTTATGAAATTTATTCAAAAAGCGGGAATTGCGATTGGCCTGTTCGGCTCGCTCGGAGCGATGCTGGCCGGGTGTGGAAACGGAGGCTCGGCGGATACGAAGCTTCCTGCACCAGGCGCCTCGCCGACTGCCGATAAGCCGCCGGTCAAGGACACCTCTCCCGCGAAGTTAACCTTATATGTCATGGGCGGACTGACCGAAGATTACGCCAAACAATATATTGTCAGCCACGTTCAGAAGCAGATGCCGTACATTACTTTGAACATTATTGTCGAAGGCAAAGGCGCAACCCCGAGTGAGCTTGTCACAGCGGGCAATATCCCGGATCTGATGTTTTTCCCGAACAACCGGTTGCACGAGATGAACGATTTGGGGCTGCTGACCAATCTCGATCCGTTAGTAAAGTCGCATAATATGGATCTGAACCGTCTGGACGACGGACTTGTCGACAGCATACGCAAATATTCCGATAAAGGCGAGCTCCTTACGATGCCATGGGGAACGAGCAATTACGCACTCTATTACAATAAAGATATATTTGATAAATTTGCCGTACCTTACCCGAAAGATGGGATGACTTGGGACGACGTATATCAGTTGGCCGGAAGGTTGACTCGCAACGACGGAGGCGTACAGTACAAAGGCTTCGATTTCGCGCCTTCGATCTATCTCGGCTACAATCCATTGTCCGCGTCCCTTGTGGATTCGAAGACCGGCAAGGCTGCCTTTCAAACGGATGCGTGGAAAAAAATGTTCGAGACGTTCGGTAAATTCATCAAGATCCCGGGTAACGATACGGCGGGAGCCGGTAAAGAACTGGACGATTTTACGAAAACCCGTACGCTCGCAATGAGAGCGGGAACGACGATGCTTCCGCAGCTGCTGGCGCTGGAGAAGGAGGGGAAACCGCTTAACTTCGATCTCGTTTCGTTCCCATCGTTCCCGGAAACGCCCAAAACTAGTTTACAGTATTTGGCCAGTACGTTTGCAATCTCTTCACAAAGCAAATCCAAAAATCAGGCGATGGATATCATTCAAATCATGTTGTCGGACGAGGTGCAGAAGGAAGGAGCGGGCATTCTTCGCTTGACGGCTTTGAAAAGCCAGGACGTCCGCAACTCGACCGGCAAAGATTATCCTTCCATTGCGGGCAAAAACATTAAGGCTCTCTACGCAAACAAGATCGCGCCTACGAAGGACGCGACCAAGTACGATGAAATCGCCCGGAAGGCGCTTCCTGAATATTTCAAAAGCTACGTGCAAGGCACAAAGGATTTGAATACCGCTCTCCGCGAACTGGAGGAGGATGTCAACAAGAAGATTGCGCAAGAGAAAGCAAAGTAATAGTAAAGCTAAACTGCGAAAGCGAAAAATCGACCAAGGTCAATGGATTTCGTTATGCGTAGTGCCTAAAAACATCAACTGAAGGAGGAGGTACTTTAATGGCTGATCTGCAATCGGAAAACAAGGACGTTCAACATTCAGAAACGGAAGTCCAAATTAGCAGGAGAAAGCTTTTGTTATCTATTGGCGCCATGGGAATGGCGGGCGTTGCTCTATCGGTTCCCAGTATCGGCAAAGGAAGAGTAACCGCAGATGTATACGGGAATTCATTGGAATGTTGCGACTTCATAGCGGGAACGATCAGCGAGTTCAGATCTCTGGCCATACTGACTCCGCATACAATTTACTATGTTACCGACATTGGACAAGAAGGCTCCTTCTATTATGATTCTTCTGATACGACTTCGGCGGACAACACGGGCACCGTACTCGTTACTGCATCGGGAGCCCGATTCAAACGAATATACGATTCAACCTTGAATGTCAAATGGTTCGGGGCCAAGGGCAACGGGACCACGGATGACTCGCAAGCGATAGATGCGGCTCTCTCCTGGGCTTTGACAAGCAAGTCGGATCTATTCTTCCCGGCAGGCACCTTTGTTGCAAGCAAAATCGTCTTGAGAACCGGTGTAAGTATACGGGGATCAGGGAGAACGAAGACAATCCTGAAGCCTGCCGTCTCAACGGAAAAAGGCTTTGTAACAATGGAACTGCCCGGTCCTGTTCAAAAAATGTCGATCACGGAACTGTCACTCGCAGGTGTGGGATCAGCCAATCCCGGTCAAAACGGATTGCATTTCGACGGGGTTGAGGAACAAATTCCCGCCCATACGGGAGGCATTTGGCACTGCAACTTTGATAATGTGGATATTAGAGGCTTCCACGGCAATGGCATCTATTTGAGGGCCATTAATGGGCGCGGAGACATTGCGAATCAGTTTTTGACGTTTTCCAATATGGCCGTTTTCAGGGATAACCATACGTCGAGCCGTGCATTGAAGGCTATCGGTCAGCTTGGCCAGGTTACGTTCATCAATGTCGAGCTGGACGCCCTTCCCGCGTCAGGATCGATATCTCCCGGGACAAACGTCGAAATCAGCCGATCATTCGACGCGAGCGGAATACCGGAAGAAGACACGGCTCCGTCCGTTGTAACTTTTTTGACTTGCACCTTCCAGCGCTCCGAATATGGAGTGAGGATTGACAGGTCGTCCACCATCAACTTTTATAATTGCTGGTTTGAGAATTTAAAATATGCCGTAACACTATCGGCTGCCGCTGCGGCAAATCACTTCAATAACTGTCACTTTGCAAACGCTTGCTCGGATGGCGCGGGCGGAGGCTATGGCATCTTTATTGGAGCAGGGTGCAGTGCCAATGTTGTCCATAATCATTTCGTAGGGGCGGTGGATCGTACTGTTGTCGGAAGCAATCATCTTGGCGTCGAACTGCGAGGAAACCTTCACGCAGCAACTGCAGCGACATCCGGCATAACCCGACAAGTGGCTGTCGGTACAGACGGTTCCGTCAATCTTGCCAATTATAGGGAAGTTCTGATGAATACATCCGCAACGACTCTCAAAACAATCATATCGACACTCAGCGTCGGAGAGTCGATCACCGTCAGGGCTTGGGGCTCACAAGGCTATTTAATAATAGACCGCGGCGGAAATATCGTTATTCCGAGCGATGCGGGACCTATTGTTCTTAAAAACAACGAGACTGCAACATTTTATAAATCAGACTTGGCGGGGGGCTGGGTTCTGCAAAGCCTTGGGAAATTGGACATCAAGGTATCCTCGATCGACTCGGCGCCGATCCTCTCCAAATACCACTTGCCAGGGGATCTGATTTACAACTCCGTTCCGGCTTCCGCAGGAGCTGTCGGCTGGGTTTGTGTCAGGGAAGGGATCGGCCACTTATCGTCCGCAACCGCGAGCATGACTGCCGGTCTTGATGACATACAAGTCAGCCCGGGCAACCAAAGTTGGTCGGTAGGGAATAAGATTTTTGGAGACGGAATTCCGGATGGAACGACTATAGCTGTTGTTGGGAGCAACGGCGTTTCTTTGAAATTAAGCCAAAGCTGCACGAAAACGCAACAAGTCGTACCGATTTATGACGCGATCTTCAAGCCGTTCGGCATGATTTCTTAATGTGAATCGGGGAACTGCTTCCGCTATAGTGAAAGAAAAGGCTGTGCCTTAAGCCGTCGGCGGCTTCGGGTACAGCCTTTCGATAGAAATGGGGGAAAGTGCGGTCAACCGTTAAACAAAGACTCGTCTACACGGTCCAGCCTATATCGGCCCACCGGACCCGGAGTCCGGTTCATCCATTTGCCCCTCGTAAAGTCGGGGATGCTGACCGGGGCGCTGCCGAGCGCAATCGAATCTTCGGAAAGCACGGTAATCGCCATCCACACCGCCGTGTCGTAGACGTCGATCGGCGTGTCCGTCCCGTTTTTTACGCTTTCGGCGAAGGCGCGGATCACCAGATGGTCCATGCCGCCGTGACCGCCTTGTACCCCGTCGCGCAAAAATTGCTTCCAGATCGGATGCTCGTATTCCTCGCGGTAGCCGTCGAACGATTCCCACTTGTGTTGAGGGCTTCTTCCCTCGATATGAATCGAGTTGTTGTCCTCCATCCACAGCCCTTTCGTTCCTTGCACCCGGCACGCCCGGGAATAGGGGCGCGGAAGCGTCGTATCGTGAACGATCGAGATCGTTTCGCCGCCGGCGCATTTGATCATCGTTGTGACGATATCGCCTTGGGCGAACTCCTTTTTGGCTAGCGGGTCGGTTTCCCCGAACTTGTCCGTCGCCCACTGGCGAATGCCGCGCGCTTTCGAAGACATCGAGGTCAAGGTCATAAGCCGGTTGCCGCGGTTTATATTCAACACTTTGGACACCGGGCCGAGTCCGTGGATCGGATACAGCTCGCCGTTGCGGTGCAAATAGTTGCTATAGCGGTTACGGCGGTTCTGTTCGCCCAGCGCCACTTCGCTGCGCAGGTCATGTTCGTAGCCGCACTGGCAGTGAATCAGCTCGCCGAACAGCCCTTGCTTGACCATATGGAGGACGGCAAGTTCATCCCGTCCGTAGCAGCAGTTTTCCAGCAGCATACATGGCACACCGGTTTGCTCCGAAGTCCGGACCAGCTCCCAGCACTCTTCGAGGGCAGCCGCTCCGCCAACCTCGATCCCCGCGTATTTGCCGGCTTTCATAGCCGCAATAGCGATCTCGGCGTGTGTAATCCAGGTCGTGGCGATAATAACGCCTTGTATGTCGTCGCGAGCAAGCAGCTGCTTGTAGTCCGAATACCCTTCCGCCTTCGGCCTTCCCGTTTCCGCTACGATTTCCAGCGCTTGCTGCAGACGGTCCTCGTAAGGATCGCATACAGCCGGTATTTCCACGTCGTCCATGACCAGCAGATTATGAAGCAAGCCTTTTCCTCTAGCGCCTAGTCCAATAACTCCCAATTTAACCTTTGATTCGGGTTGCACGAACAATTCCTTCCTTTCGTGGGATCATCTCGATTTTTCGGCAATTTCTTTGTTCGCTGCATCTTCAGCTTCGCGAATGGCCGTGTTGACATCGATTTCACCGTTGACTACCCGAGTAAGCGAAGTGTTGATATGTTTGAATACATAGGCTGTATTTGTATGTGGAGCTACCGGTGCAGCAAACTGGCTTTTAAATACGGATTTAATATTTTTGCCTTTCAGCGATTTCATATTGTTTCCGTACATTTCTTTGATCGATTGGTCGCGGAGTGCGGTGAAGCGGCCATGGTCGGTAATCAATTTCTGTACGTCGGATGAACCGAGCAATTCTATAACCTTGAATGCTTCTTCTTTATGTTTGCCGAGAGAAGACAGCAGCAGGAAATGACCCGACGAGGCGACCGTTGTATTCGGTTTTTCCTTGAAGCTCGGGAATTGGGTGAGGTCCCAGTTAAAGTCTTGCGGCGTTCCATACAATTTCTCCAACGCAGCAATACGAGCGTCGTAACTGATCGCCATTGCCACCGTCTGATCTTTTAGAAACCCGTTGTTCAACGTCGCTCCCGCAAGGGCGTCTTTGTTATTTGGGATGTCAGTAAACGCTTTGTACAGATCGAATAGCTTTTTCCAGCCCTCTTGGGCGACCAAATTCGCTTTGCCTGTTTTCGGATCGACGAGAGGCAGACTCAGTTGTGTAGATACATCGCCGATCCCTTGTATGAAAGCGCCCTTATACTCAACGCCGTCCATAACACGCGATATCTTTTTTGCCGATTCCAGTGCATCGTCCCATGTCATACCGTCTTTCGGGTAAGGAACACCAAATCGATCAAAGATGTCTTTGTTGTAAAACGTAGCCGTAAAGTTAAGTGAAAACGGAAGTCCGTACAGCTTGCCGTCACCTGAGTATACTTGCGCGGTTTGAAGAGCGGCGGGATCGTATTTCGTCAGATCCATCTTGTTCTTGGCGACTAACGGATTCAGATCCTCGACTGTCTTCAAATCCCGGTGGTTCGTAATGCGCGGATACGTGCTGAAGATCAGGTCCGGAAACTCGCCGGAAGCAATGAAATCTTGAACGCCTGCATCCGCCTTGCTATTGATGACCAATTCCATGGAGATGTGCGGGTATTTGGCTTTGACAGGGGCAGCGATCAGATTTTCGAATTCATCCTTCGTAATGGTAGCGCCATCCTGCATCATAATCAGTTTTACCGGTGCCGGCGGTTCGCTCGGTTTTTGGGAGACAGGGGGAGAGGACGAGTTATTATTTGCTCCTGTTTCCGGTGTCGCACTGTTGCCGCAAGCGGACAAGACGGCTCCTAACATGCCAAGTGTTGCAATCGTGCTAAATGTTTGTTTCCAGACCATATCGAAACATCCCCTTATTCCTTATACGTAATCGATTTCTATTTACAAAGGTGCGAACGTCTGTTTGATACGATTATACGCTGAGTGAAAGGTTGCCTACTCCGTCAAACCGATCGTGCGGATGATCCGGGTTCAGCAAGTAACGCGAAACGTTGCCATTTGCTACTGCGATGCAATTGATGTCGATGAGGACGCCCTTCATTTTCGGCGATGCGGTTGGTGTGTTGATTTGTTTGTTGTTATCGAAGACGACAAGTGACGAAGCGTCGTACATCGACAGCTTGACCGAGCAGCTGTGGCTGGAGAATGCGGCAGAAGCGTTATCTTCAAACCAATTGTTCGTAATGTAGAGGGAGCGGATTTTCAAACTGGCGTCGGACGTACTGTTGAAAATGCCGGCTACGCCGTTGCGAATAAATTTGTTGCCCGTCACCATCATACCGTCGCTGCTGTAGAGGAATAACCCGATCTGTTCATTGTCGACGAATAAGTTGTTGCTGATCAAGTCGACATTTCGGCCTACGACTCGCAAGCCATACTTGGTTCTGGTAAACGTATTATTGACGACGATGACATTGGAGTAGAGCGGCTGATTTTTCCCGGTCTCGATGTTCAGACCCGTTCCGTTACTATCGTGAATGGTGTTGCCGTCAATCAAAATATTATGCTGATCCGCACCGCCGCAACTAATTTCGTATTTGCCTGCGCTTCGGGTCACTATGTTATTTCGCAGAATGACATTTTGGCTGCTGCGCGGCCAGGACGGATTCGGTTCCACATCAATCCCTACCATCGGCTGTGTTCCTTGGATGGTCCCGGCTTGATCAACCAGACAATTCGTCATCGTAACACCGTCTTGAGCGATGAGCGATACGTTATTGCGCCGGCATTTGGTTACCGTGCAGGAATCGATCAAGATTTGCTTGCTCACTTGCACTTGACGTGTCGGAGTGAACTGGTAAATACCGGTGACGGTAATGCCATCCGTCATAGCCTCCGTAATGATGCAGTTTCGTACAATCACATTCGTGCAGCCTTTGATTTTTAGGCAGGTCTGGAAGCTTTCACCTCCTGCCCGAGCGGTCCGATTCGAGATGTTGCCGTTAAGCTGCAGCCCTTCTATCGTCATGTTCGTGCAATTTTGCAAGTATAGCAACGAATAGTTGTCCACGGATGTGGTGTAGGTACTGTCTTGCTGCTTCGGAATATCGGGTACGCCGTCCTTGATCTTCAACATCGCATGAGAAGAGTAGATGTGGATATTATTTCGATCGCTAAGCCATAAACCGCCGGTTTCCAAAGTATAGAAGGCCGGTGCCGGCGGAATATATAAGGTTCCGCCTTCCGGAGGGATTGCATCGATTGCGGCTTGCAAAGCTGGTGTATCATCGGTAACGCCGTTACCTTTGGCGCCAAACCAGGTGACGTTGTACGTGTTCCGGTCGATGTTACGTTTAAAGCGAGCGCCGCTTGAAGAGACTAGAATCGTGCCCGTGTTGTCGAGAGAAGACGAATCCGTTGGATCGTAATGGAAATGTCCTTCGTGACCCGGATCGGTGAGATAATATTGCTCGTCGGTTTGAGGGGAGGTGTAGCTGCGCAGTTGTGCGATGGTCATAAGGATAACACACTCGGGGCCGCTGCCGCTCGTATTCCCGTTTCCATTGCCGTTGCCGGCACCGTGATTTGGAATACCTCCCTGGTTGCCATATACAGCCGCAGAAACAGTCGACGCTCCTAGTGCTCCGGTCGGCAGCAGCCCGGCGGCGGTGAGCGACATTCCTGCCGCACCAAGCATTGTAAGCATTTTGCGTCTGCTTACTCCTGTCTTAGTCTGTGCTTCGCTCGCAGTGAAATCGTCCGCTGTTACGGACTGAGGGAATTCGTGTTGCTCCAGTCGGCTTCGATCGTGTCTCATATCCCCCTCAGGACTGATGTTCCTCTTGTGCATCTTGATCGCCTCCATTATTGGATGAAGTGAAATCGATTACTGTAGACATCGGTAATCGCTTTCATGAGTAACATTACAATACGAAGAGGGGGACTGTCAATGAAAAAGTGTCGTTCGTTACTTGAAAATAACTATAGTTACTAATTCCTTATTTCCGTGTTTGATATAAGGTGGCTTTGCCAAGAAATTCGACTTTGTCGACGTACAGCGTAGTTGCTTGGTCCTCCGTGAGCAGCCCTTCGATCTGTTTCATCATGGCTTGCATCATCTCTTCAGAGTCAACCCGCACGCTGGACAAAACCGGTGTACTCGCCGTAATTAAACTTGTGGCACCGAATCCAAGCAAGCTGACTTGTTCGGGCACCGCTACGGAATGATCTTTGTGCCATTGCAATGCGGCGAACTGGGCGATCGTATTGCAGCACAAAATCGCCGTATACGGCACTTCATAAATACGCAATCGGCGGCACAATTCATAGCCGTCTTCTTCCTTACAAGATTGCACCAGTCCCATATCGGGTGTAATTCCGTGATCAATCAAAGCTTGGCGGTAACCGCGCAACGTGACTACGTGGACTTGAAGGTCAATACTCCCGAGAAAAAGTGCGATTTGTCGATGACCGAGGTCGATCAATTTCTTCGTCGCCTTATAAGCCACTTGGGATTGATCGTAAATAATTTGCCGCATGTTGCTGGAGGGGGCCGGCATATGTTCTTCGAAAGATTGCAGCAAGTACGGTACGGCCGCTTGCTCCAATGCTAGAATCGTCTCTGCGGTGTAAATACCCCGTACAATGATGCCTGCAAGATCGGTCGTATGCAAAAAGTGCGTTAATTGGGCTATGGAATCGTTCGTCTGCGGAATGTATTTGAATATCAGATCGCACTGCATCCGATCTGCAGCTCGCGTAATGACATCGAGCCGTGACATGAAACGCGGATCGTCGACCTCCATATTGATGAGCAAGAGGCAGAGGCGATGGCGTGGAGTAGTATCTTTGTAGCCTAGTTCTTTGGCGGCTTGCAGAATGCGGTCTCGAGTCTCTTGCGAGATGCTGCTGGATGGAGAATTGTTCAGAACAAGCGATACGGCGGTGCGGGAAATACCGAGATGATCGGCGATTTGTTTTTTTGTTACGCTCATGCGGGACGCATCCTTTGCTTCATAATTTGAAATTGATACTAACGTCTAGAATGCAGGATTACGGCTAGTATAACACTCGTTACTCGAACTGTACAATCGAGTAGGAGGGGGTGGCAGTATCAGACTTTTACAACTTTGTGCCTTATGTCAATTCAACCTTTTGCGAGAAGCGGTTCCTATATCACGCAACTATTTAGTTGCTTATACTTGACAAGCAACCGTGAAGTTGCTTATACTCGATATATGAATTGGGACAAAGACGCTATATTCAAAGCACTTGGCGACTCGACTCGGCGGCTTATATTAGACGAATTATCCGAGCGCAACGAGCAGACGCTGTATGAACTTACAGTGCGTCTCATTACGAAGCACAAGCTTTCCATTACGCGGCAGGCGATAGCTAAACATCTTTCTGCATTGGAAGATGCGGGGCTCGTCAAATCAGAAAAGAAGGGAAAATTTCGAGTGGTTATATTCAACAACGAACCACTCAAAAATTTGCTGAAAGGATGGATAGAGTAATTTTAATTATTAACTTCTGACGAAGGTATGGATTTTTCTGATTAGAGCCAGATTGTTAGCAGAGCGCCAAAGTCGCAAAAATCTAAGGAGGCCAAAACATTATGAAAATCATCGTTACCAGTGTATTCGTTCAAGATCAAGACAAAGCATTGAAGTTTTATACAGAAACGCTGGGCTTTGTAAAAAAACATGACATTCCCGTCGGAGAATTTAGGTGGATAACGCTTGTTTCTCCCGATGAGCAAGACGGTACCGAGCTTTTACTCGAACCGAATGACCATCCTGCCGCCAAAGAGTATCAAAAGAAAATATTTGCCGATGGTATCCCGGCAACAATGTTTGGCGTTGCAGATATTAATAAAGAGTACAAACGATTATTGGAAAACGGCGTGAAGTTTACGATGGAGCCGACAAAAATGGGCGAACTCACAATTGCTGTCTTCGACGATACAAGCGGCAACCTGATTCAGATTGCGCAGAAGTAACTTTATGACTGCAAGTTTCCGCAGCCGGGAACAGGGAGGCCGCGAAGTATTTCTGGATGACTTTTGAAACATGAGCCACGCGGATATTATCCGCATAAATCGCAGCGTTTATTTTAAGGAAATAGGATCTTGTCCCATGATCGGGGCAAGATCCTATTTCCTTTGTCGGATTAGAGATTCGATCACTCTCATGTACGTTTCCGAAACGTTGTGGCGGAGACCCCGGTGTGCTTGCGGAATAAGAGGGAAAAGTAAGCCGGATCGTCAAAACCGAGCTTGAATGCGATTACATTTACCGGTATATCCGTGCTTCGGAGCAGACGTTTGGCCTCCGTTATCTTGCATTTTCAAAAGCCACCCGGTTCCGTACCCGCGTGCATCGCAATACCGGAACAACGCGGAGGTGATCACTATCAATACATTCAAAACCTACCTAGGCGATACTGTCGACGTCAATACGGTTTTGAAACAGACGGAAGAGGAAATCAATAGTATGGTGGTAGCGGAAAAGGGTAAAAGCAAGTAGAGTAGGCGGGACAGCGGGGGGGTCGCATGCAAATCAGAACGTTCGATCAGTATACGTTTCCATCCGGTTATACTCGCAAGAGCGGGGGCATCCACCCTTACTTCGAAATGCTATATGTCATGCAAGGGAAAGCCGTTCTGGAGTGGAGGGGCTGCGAGTATGCGGCTCCTTCCCCAAGCCTGTTCGTCTTGACGCCGAACACGCCGCACATGATAGGACGCTTCGAGACGCCGTTCAGTTTCTGGTATATTGAGTTTGATATCGGGGAGCGCGAAGTTGAATTGAGCGACGAGCAGGTCGCCCAATGGAACCGCCTGCAGGGAAACGCCGATTACGGCTCGGACGAGCTCCGTCCGGTGAAGCAGACGCTGGACGCGTTGAGCGTTTCCCTGGGGTACAAGCAAAAAAGCGGTTTGTATGACGAAGAAATCGTCAAATACGATATTCGCAAAACGTTCCGCCTCCTTTCCAACTATCTCCGGACCGAAGCTAGAACGTCAGCGGAGGAGAAGGGCAAGGCGAGCCGGGATTACATCCAACCGTTAATGAGGCACATGGAGTCGAGATATCGCGACCCGATCAATCTAGCTTCCTTGTCAGTCATGGTACATCTGGATTCGTCGTATTTGGTGAGAGCCTTTAAGCAGGAGACGGGCGTTACGCCGATACAATATTTGAATAGTCTTCGGCTCAGTGCGGCAATCAGCTATTTGGCCAACACGGATATGGGCATCGAGCGGATCGCCGAGGCGACAGGCTTCAACAGCATTCACTACTTTTCCCGGCTATTCAAGCAAAAGGTCGGCATAAGTCCCCGGCAGTGGAGAACTGAGCAAAAAGATAAGGCGAGTCGGTCCGGCTTCGACAGCGGTTAGTGGCACCACCATTCTAACAAAGGGTAGTTCCAACACAATAAATCTGCTGAACGAAAGTAGTTGTAGGGCCTCTCCATCCGATTGAAATGAGAAATTCATTTCGGTTAAAATATAGTTATAAAAGGATCGGAGAGATTAACTTATGCCTACTTTGCAAGATATCGCTAATATTGTCGGGGTTTCCAGTGCTACCGTTTCTTTGGCATTATCGAACCATCCGCGCATTTCAGATGAGATGAAAGCCAAAGTCCGCAAAACCGCGTTGGAGATTGGCTATAAAAAGTTTTCCAGGGGAGACGATTTGCAACCCGACCCCAATGCCAGAAGCCGTTCAATCGGAGTCTTGTACTTAGGCTCCAATCCCCAGAGCTTGAATCAAGGTTTTTTTAAGGAAGGCTTGATGGGGATTTGTCAAGAAGCCGCTCGGATCGATCGAACTGTCGTTATGCTGGGCATTCAGGCGACGGAGCAAAGAGTGGACCCGGAGACGTTATATGATCAAGTGATTCGTTCGGGAGCTGAGGGAATTATCGTCGTATCCACAACGCAAAACCTTTACGGACTTGACAAGCTGCTGGGTCAGGGCTACCCGATGGTATTTGTCGGCAACCGTACGCTCGCCGACCGCAAGGAGAGACTGCATACCGTCGCTACCGATTTGCAGGATGCCAAACGAACGGGGCTCGACTATTTAATCGAGCTGGGTCATAGACGCATCGCCATACTGATGGCGGAATCCAATGTTTCTCAATGGACAAGAGATTGGCCTCATTATGAGGAGGCTGAGATCGCAACCTTCCTCGTATCCGCCCCTTTTGATCCGAATAGGGAAGGCTGGGGAGAATTGACGGACTTTGGCGCGACTGCCATTTTCACTACTAACGTTCCGCTTGGTCATGCTGCGATGAACTATTTACGCGCACTCGGTAAAAGTGTTCCCGAACAAGTTTCCTTGATTTCGTATGATGATGCGCCTTCCTATCCTTATGAGAATCCTCCGATCACTGCAGTGAAGCAAAACATGGAGTCGATCGGCAGGCAATCGACCAAAATGCTGTGCGAGCTGTTAGAAAACCCCGGTCAGTCTCCTACGCAAGTGATGTTATCCACTCAGCTTGTTGTACGAAAGTCATGTGCCACTCCAAAATCGATGTAACCTTCCGCATGCAGCATCCGTGAACTGTGAAACGAAGATTACGGATGCTTCTCCTCTTATTCCACATAAATACGCCTCTTCAATAGAGCTCTTCCGTATCATTTCAAATAATATGAAAGCGCCTTATTGACATTTCGGATGCAGATACATATACTTTAGTTAAAATATTAACCTGATATTGGATTAATATTTAACTAATACAAAGTAACCAACACACCAGATGCGCATTCTCTTCGCAATGATCTATCTTCCGGAATTTCCACAAGGCAGTTCAAATCAAACGTTACAAGGTTACGGGACGCTTCACCAGATCATGCTTTGTTGACTGCATGTATGCCTATCGTGTGCATAAGTGCGGATGGATCATGTTGACAAAGAAAATAGGGGGAAAATGGGAGGCAGGTGATGCACTTAGTTAATAATTAACTAAAGAAATCGACTTGTAGGATTGCGCTGTAGAACAGTTCAGAATGAGCACAACAGTTTCATATCCAGACGTCCAAACGGAACGAAACGGGGGATTTCCATTGAAATGGTGTGGATGGAACAAGGCGATCGTTTTCGTCATGCTGTCGGTTATGTTGGCGGCATGTTCGTCGGGTCCGGGATCAAGCCCGAGTTCGTCCGGCGATGCGCAGGGAGACTCGAGCGCAACTTCCAAGGGACGCGACAGCCAACCGGTGACGCTGACGATTTTTGCTACTCTTGATCCGGCTTTTATGAATCAAATGGGTTTGGAGGAAGCGATCCGGAAGAAATACCCGCACTTATCCATTAAACTCGTATCCATCAATTCCAAAGATATTACGTTTCAAAGTGCTTTAGCGTCGGGGCAATCCCCCGATCTCGTATGCTGCAGCATTGCTTCGATCGGCGAACTGAAGGAGTTGCAGTTGATCTCCGATCTGACGCCATTGATGAATGCCGTCAAATTTGATGTGAACCGATTGCAGCCCGGCATGGCTGATGTGGTCCGATCCTATTCGGAGAAGGGCGAATTTATACTGATGCCGTTTTATACGAGCTCGGCCGTTTTGTACTACAACAAAGGAATCTTCGACAAATTTGCCGTTCCTTATCCGAAAGACGGCATGACTTGGGATGAATTGTACGAAGTGGCGAAACGGGTAACCCGGCTGGACAACGGGATCCAGTACTTTGGCTTCACGTTCAACGAGCAAAACATTACATACAAAAATCAACTGGGACTCGCCTTTATCGACCCAAAGACCAAGAAAGCAGCCGTTAACAACGATGGGTGGAAACATTGGATGGAGACGATGTCCATGTTCGCCCGTATTCCCGGGAACGTGCTCCCGCCAGGAGCCAGCGAAAGCCGAGTCTTTCTGAACGATCAGCGCACCGCCATGCGAACCGGGCAGACCTTGCTGCCGATGCTGCCTGAGGCGGAGAAGAACGGATTGAACTGGGATCTGGCTGCCTTGCCGGAATTTACGGGTATGAAAGGAGCCGGCACGCAGATGAATGCGCCGTTCTTCGCGATCCCGCCGGCAAGCAAGCACAAGCATGAAGCGTTCCAATTCATTGAAGTGATGCTTTCGGAAGAAGTGCAAAGCAACTTGTCGGCTCTCGGTTATGTGCCGGTCATTCGCAGTGAAATGGCGAAGCAAGCATTCGGCAGCAAATATCCGGAACTGAAAGGGAAAAATTTGCAGGCTTTCTTCCTTGATGCGATTGCGAAGCCGGCACCTTACTCGGATTACAATTCGCATGCCGCCAACATCATGTTCAAGAAGCTTGTCGAGGTGGGGGGCGGCAAAGATGCCAACACTGCGCTGAGGGAAGCGGATGAGGCGATTAACAAGCAATTAGCTGAACTTATGCGTTAAACCAAGTTGCCGCCGCTTATGTGGCGGCAACCCTACGTAGAAGGGCGGATAGCGAAGGAGCGGAGGGAGATCGATGAACATACTGGACACCGACATTTTGGTGGTAGGCGGCGGGACAGCCGGGATTATCGCGGCTTGTGCGGCTGCGGAAGGAGGCGTTACCGTCACGGTGGCGGAATGCGGCCGTGGACTGGGAGGCGTCGGGACGCATGCCGGTATCCATGCCTATTATTTGGGTTGTCATGTAGGACTGCAACCCGAAATGGACCGTCGTACGAGAGAGATCGGCAAGGAACTGGGCGGTAGTGTCAAAGGCTTCCACGCGGAAGCGAAGAAGGCGGCCATACAGGAACGGTTGGCGGCGAACGGTATCCGTGTTCTATATGACTGCATGGCCGTCGATGTCATCCTAGACGGCCGACGGGTCACGGGCGTTCTCTTCGAATCGCCCGAAGGTCCGATTCAGGTCAACGCCAGTCTGACGCTTGACTGTACGGGGAATGGCGACATATGCGCATTGGCCGGAGTTCCGTTCACGAAGGGACGCGAATGGGATGAGGTTATGCAAGCTTACTCCGTCGTCCCCCGCTATTTCAAAGGCGATGAGAAGACCGACGATTTTAAAAACTACGATGCGGGCTGGGTCGATTCCTCCAGCACGCGCGACGTCTCCCGGGCATTGCTGGAAGGTCGGCAGTTGATTCGGCAGCTGCCGGAACTGCAAGAGAACAAAGTATTTTCCATTTCCCCGCATTTTGGCGCGCGTGAAGGCAGACAAGTTAGGGGCGAATATGTGCTGGGACTGGAAGATCTGATCTTGGATCGCCGTTTCGACGATGTGGTGATGAAATGTTATTCCCACTACGACAACCATGCCACGGATATGGCGAACGAAAGCCGACTTGCCCAAATTTGGACTGCCATCGTGGGAGCGTGGAGCTTTCGCCTCGGATGCGATGTGCCATACCGATCCTTTGTACCGGTTGAAACCGACGGTCTGCTGATCGCATGCCGCGCGCTGTCAGTCGATCACGATGCTTCCAGCGCCGTGCGCATGCAGCCGGATATGCATGCCGTTGGGGAAGTTGCCGGTACGGCGGCAGCTTTATGCTTGCATACCGGACGGCAGCCGCGCGAAGTCGATGTGCCCGAGTTGCAGCGCCGGCTCATAAAACGAGGCGTGCTTACCGCAAGCGATCTGTCCCGTCCAAGCGCACCGTGGGTAACGTTGTTCGGGAGCAAGAGGGGGGATGGCGAATGGACGTTGGACACGGTCGTTCAGCCCGATCGTCTCAACAGGCTGCTGGACGCTATGGGCACGGAGGAAGAAGGAAAAGCGTTGTGGTGGATTTGGAAGGCCGGAGATGCGGCATTGCCGGTCTTGCGTAAGCGGTTTGCGGCTGCTCAAGGTCTTCCGCGCAGGGGAATCGCTCTCGCCCTTGCGTTGATTGGCGATCGAAGCGGTGTACCGGATTTGAAACGCTCTGTGATCGATCGCGACGAAGACGGACTGCCCGGTGTTGAGCCTCGGATTCCACCGCGCTGGATCGCTTGCCTGCTCGGGCTGCAAATGTTGAGAGAACCTTCATGCGCAATTATTTTGCTGGACCGGCTGCCGCCGGCGAAGCCGACTGTACGGCTAACGTCTTATGCTGAAATACTGCATGTGCTCCACTATGTAATCGAAGTGGCTGACCAGTTGGCCCCTGCACAGCAGCTCAAGGCCGTTCGCGTGATCGGGGAACTGCTGCGCCTGCCGCAGCTCGGCGACGATTGGGTTTCCGGTGGGGGAATGGCCAATGTGCAGAAGGAAGTGTCCATTCGATGGAATATCGAAATGACGGGCGCATTTGCGCTTTGCATACTGGGTGAACGAAAGGGGTTCGCACTTTTGGAGAACTACTTGCACGACTGGCGCATGTTTGCTCGCAATATGGCTCGTGTTTTGATAGAGCGGTTAGCAAGCCGAACCTTCACAGACGATATCGAGGCGGTGAAACGGACATGAATCGAGCGAAGATCGAGGAATTGCCGATATATGGGGAATATGATGCGATTGTTTCCGGCGGCGGGTTGATCGGAGTAACGTGTGCTGTCGCCCTGGGGCGTTCCGGCAAGCGGGTTGCGCTTGTGGAGCGGCGCAGTACATTAGGCTGGGAACTGGTGCGTGCCCGGCGAATCCTAGGTTGGCCACCGGCAGAGAATCCGATTTCTTCAACCTACGCGGCGGATATCGCAAAAGCACAGTCGCTCGGCTCGCGGCAGGGAATGGGGTTTAACGCGCCTGCCGTCGAGCTGGAGCTGGACCGATGGGTGCTGGAAGCGAATGTCGATGTGATGTTTCATGGATGGCCGCAAAAAGTAACGGAGAGCGGCGAACAAGTTGACGGGCTGGTTGTCGGCACAAAGGAAGGCTATGTGCGCCTTCTGGCGCCGCTCGTGGTTGAGACAGACGATTCCGGCCGTTTGATCGACTCGAGCATCCCACGGTTAGCGGTGTCCAGACCGATCTGGCGTTCCTGTTTGCTTCACGACGCTGTATTGTCCGGCAATCGGGTCTTAGAGCATGATAACGGCCGACATATTTCGCTTCGGCCGTTATCGGAGGATCACTGCCGCGTCGACATTCCGTTAAAAGGAGAAGACTTGCAGAGCCGCGACTTGGAGTTTCACGCGGCGCTGTTGGAAGCGCTGCCCCTCATTCGGGGCGAGTATGGATGCGAATCGGCGAAGCTGTACTATTTGGCGGAGGAGGAATGGGCGCAGCCCAGTTTTCGTCTATCGGCCGAGGCGAAGACGGAAGGGGAGCCGGTCATCGGACAACGGATGCAAGGTTCATTTCCATCGGGTCGAGTTCTAAGCCAGGCGCCTCAACGTTTAACTTCGCGGCATATGGTCGCCTCGCACATCAAAGGGCTTGTACTGGGAGGACCTTGGCTGCCTAGTTATTTAGACATTTCTGCGGACAGCGAGGAAGCGGGAATGGTCAATCGGGTATTGCTGGGAGAGTCTATAGCCGCTTTTGCCGGCTGCATGGTCATGTCGAAGGCATGATGTCTTAGCGGATCGGATTTCGTTGTCTCTAGGAGGAACAGCTACGATCTGCACCGTGTCGATGCGTGGAGTCGCTTTTTTCTTTTACGGATTTACATCTCTGTCGGTTTTAGATATACTTAAACCACAGTTTTTATATACGTTGTCTCATAATACGAGATAGAGCAGGGCTTATTATGAAGTGAGGGATGAAGACGTGACATTTCAGAACATGATCGCAAACTCCTCAATTCGTCCGTTGGTCAAGAGGGGAACGATCCGTCTTGCCGTGCTCGGGATGGTGGACGGCAATGGACATCCCTACTCCTGGAGCGCCATATTCAACGGCTATGATCCGGAAGAAATGAAGCTCTGTCCATATCCTGCTATTCCGACTTACTTGGGCAAGGAGCCGAAGCATACGCTCAGAATCGAAGGAGCGAATGTGACGCATATATGGACCGACGATCCTCAGGATGCAATACGGGTATCCCGGGCGTCGTTAATTCCGCATATCGTGTCCCGCCCCGAGGACGTGATTGGTCAAGTGGACGCAGTAATCGTCACTACCGACAAAGGACACGAGCATGTGGAACGGTGCCGTCCATTCGTGGAGGCGGGCATCCCCGTTTTCGTAGATAAGCCGCTTGTCGATAACGAAGCAGACTTGCTCGTATTTTACGACTGGGCGTGTCAAGGCAAAGCGATCCTTTCATCGAGCAGCATGCGCTACTCGAAGGAGTTTTTGCCTTACCGGATATCGACAAGCAGCCTTGGACAAATCCGGTTCGCCACGATCACGACTCCGAAATCGTGGGAGCGATACGGCATTCACGCCTTGGAAGCGATTTATCCGATTGTCGGGCCAGGCTTCGTCTCTGTCCGCAATACGGGAAGCGCGGAAAAAAACGTTGTCCATCTCAAGCATTCGATTGGAGCGGACATCATAGTAGCTGCCCAGTCGGACATGTATGGAGCATTCGGACTGCTGCAGCTATGCGGGACAGCAGGTAACGCCGTCACGCAAAGCCAGGATACGTTTTTTTCGTTCAAAGCACAGCTGCAAAGCTATATCGATTATTTGCGCACAGGGGAACGGCCGTTTCCATTCGCCGAAACCGTCGAGCTGATGAAGCTAGTCATCGCAGGCATCCGCAGCCGGGAAGAAGGGGGACGCGAAGTAACTTTATCGGAAATCGCCCCGGCCATATAGGACTGACCTGTCTCAACAGACTGGGAATACGTCTCATAATTAGAGGAATTAATTTGTCTGAAGGTCAATGCTCCGATTTCGGCTATTATTGACAAAAAACAGACGTTACTATATCATTTTCTTATAATTATGAGAAAAGTTCTCTTATTAAGAGACGGACTGGGAGGACTGCCTTGAAGAAAGAAAATACGCCGTACTATATCGTACAATCCGTCGATCGAGCCTTCTCGATATTCGAATTGTTCATTCGCGAGCGAAGACCGCTTGGTATTACAGATGTAGCCGACGAACTAAAGCTGCATAAAAGCGTTGTTCACCGACTGCTGGCTACTGCGGAAGAGCACCAGCTTCTCGAACAGATCCCGGAGACCGGCAAATACCAAGTCGGGCCCAAGTGCTTCGAACTTGGCTCGGTTTACGCCAATAACAGTCTCATTACGGAGGGGAAACGTTTCTTGCCGGAATTGGCCGAGAAGGTGGGGGAGAAGGCGCATTTGGGGATTTTGCACGAGGGGACGGTTCTTTACTTGCTGAACCAGGAATCGCCGAAATCGACGCGAATCAATGCGCCTGTAGGCGTTCGGAATCCGGTTAGTTCGACAGCGCTTGGCAAAGTGCTGATGGCTTGGATAGACGAAACCCAAGCAATGGACATTTTGCGTAAACAAGGACTTGCGATCCACACGCCAAAGTCGATTTCGACTATTGAAGCGTATATGGAAGAGCTTAAGCAGGTGCGCGCTCGCGGATATGCGATCGACGATGAAGAATTGTCGACGGGCTTTCGATGCGTAGCTTTCCCAATACGGGATCAAACGAGCAAGGTTATAGCAGCGATAAGCGTCGGCGGCCGATCGTTCGGGACTGGCAGTCTGGAACCGATCGCCGAGGTCGTCCGCAACTATGCCGTCCTTATTTCCGAGCGGCTGGGCTATGTTCCGAAAGGCATATTTGAGTAACGGAAAGGATTCGTTACAAACTGACTTTCTGTAAAGAAAGTCAATTCTTTTGCTATTGTAACGAGAAGAAGTCTCGTAATAAGAGAATCGAGTTAATCTGCTGGAAGGGTGACGAACGTGGCGAACATGATGGAAGCGTTCTCGTTGCGCGGAAAAGTTGCGGTCGTAACGGGAGGGGCCGGCAAATACGGCCGGCAAATTGTGAAGGCGTTGGCTGAAGCGGGAGCGCGTACCTGGTTTACGTCCAGCCGCCAAGACCGGCTTGAAATATTGGAACGGCAGTTTCAAGAAACCGGGCATGCGGTGAAAGCGATATACCTGGATTTGAACAACGAGTCTTCAGTAATTGCAGCCAAAGAACATATTGTTCAAGTTGAAGGGAAAGTAGATGTGCTCGTTAATAACGCAGTGGCCCGTCCGATGAAAAGAGGCTGGGAAGAGGAGGCGGACAAATTCGGAGAAAGCATGAAGTTGAACGCAACAGGACTTTTTGTCGTAACACGCGCATTCGGTAACAACATGGTCGAACGGCAAACCGGCTCCATCATCAATATTGGATCGATGTATGGTATGGTTGGTCCCGACTCCACACTTTATGAAGGACTCGGTACGCGCGTCAACCCGGATTACTTCTTTCATAAGTCGGGCATGATCAATTTCACCAGATATGTGGCGAGCCAATACGGTCCTGCGGGCGTCCGGTGCAACTGCGTTAGCCCCGGCGGTTATTGGACGGATCAAACATCGGACGTTTTTGTCGAAAGATACAATAGACGGACGCTGCTTGGCCGAATGGCCAACGATACGGATCTTATGGGGGTCATCGTATTTCTTGCCTCGGACGCATCATCCTATGTCACCGGCGCGAACATACCTGTCGATGGCGGATATACGGCCAAATAAACGGAGGAGACCGATTAGAGGCGGCACAATCACACTGAAGAGGTGGGAATAAGATTGCGATACGATTATATCATCGCCGGGGCAGGAATCATCGGGCTGTCGATCGCAAGAAAATTGATCACCCGGGAGCCGCACGCCCGAATCGCGATTATCGAGAAGGAATCGGACGTCGCCAAGCATGCCAGCGGCCGCAACAGCGGTGTTCTGCATGCCGGATTCTATTATACGGAAGACAGCTTGAAAGCAAGATTTACGCGCGATGGCAACCGAGCGATAAAGGAGTACTGCGAGCAGAACGGATTGAACATAAACCGTTGCGGCAAGCTCGTAGTAGCCTCGGACGAATCGGAGCTCCACGGGCTCGAAGTGCTGAAACGGCGCGCGACGCGTAACGGCGTACGGCTCGAATGGCTGAGCGAGGTCGAGGCCGCCAACATGGATCCGAACGTTAGAACGTACAAAAAGGCGCTGTATTCTCCCGATACCGCATCGGTAGATCCGGTGGAAGTGTGCCAATGTCTGAAACGGGAAATTGTGTCAAAGGGCGTAGATTTATTTTTCGATACGAAATATATCGGAAGGTCGCACAATACGATCCGGACGAACAAAACGGAATTCACTTGCGGATATTTTATTAACGCCGCCGGTCTTTTTGCCGATAAAATTGCGCACGACTTCGGCTTTGGATTACAGTATACGATTATTCCGTTTAAAGGCATCTATTTGAAATATGCGAAAAACAAATCCGATGTTGCGACGAATATATACCCGGTACCGAACTTGAACAACCCTTTTCTGGGCGTCCATTTTACAAAGACGGTCGATGGGAGCATCAAAATCGGACCGACCGCAATCCCCGCCTTCTGGCGAGAAAACTACAAAGGATTTCAGCAGTTTGATCTCATGGAGTTTATTCAAATTATGTACTATGAAGCTAAGCTGTTTCTGACCAATTCGTTCCAATTCCGCCGATTGGCCTTCGAGGAAATGAAGAAATATAACAAAGCGAATTTCATTGATTTGTCGTTGAAAATGGTCAAAAAGCTGGACCGAAAAGGGTTCGGCGATTTCTTGCAGCCGGGTATTCGCGCCCAATTACTGAACAAAAACACGCTTGAGCTCGTACAAGATTTTGTTGTCGAGGGGGACGGCGATTCCATCCACGTGCTGAATGCCGTTTCGCCAGCCTTTACTTGCTCATTCCCTTTTGCGGAATATGTGGCTGATCTTGTTGAGGAGAAGCAACTGGGGAAGCCGGCCATCGAGAAATTGTTGGAAAATCGCGCACGGAAATAAAAATAAATGAATCGCGATTTCAACTGACTTTCTGAAAGGAAGTCCATATTTATTAATTAACTTACGAGACTCAGTCTCTTATTGCGAGAAAATGATGGAGGTGCAGCATGTCCGATCATTTTAGGGTTGGATGGGCGGAGGTAGATATTACGCCTGAACAGCCGGCGTTACTTTCGGGAATGTTTCACGCCCGATTATCCGAAGGCGTGCTCGAGCCGCTGTGCGCAACCGCATGGGTGTTGGAATCGGCCGGGGAGAATTCCGTTATCGTCAGTTGCGATCTGCTTGCGATATCCGAAGAGCTGCGTGATGCAGTACGCGCAAAGCTCGGACATTTCGTCGACGAGCTTGATCCGATGCATGTCCTTATCCACGCCACGCATACGCATACCGGTCCGGAAACCCGCTTCCCTTCCCCACTGGCCGCCCATACTGCGCTCGGAGTCGGCGTCGAGCTCGAGTATATGCCCGTAGAGGCGTATGTAGACTTCGCTGCCGGACGGATCGCGCAGGCGATTGCCGATGCTTGGAATAAGAGGGAACCTGCGGGAATCGCATATGGAATCGGGAGCGCGGTACTCGGACGAAACCGCCGTTGGGTTAATCATAACGGCGTCAGCGCCAAATACGGGTTGGTGCCGCCCGTCACGGATACCTTCAACCATGTCGAAGGGTATGAGGATCACAGCCTCCAACTGATTGCGACCTATGACCGGAACGGGGGATTGACAGGTATTGTTATCAATGTGCCATGTCCTTCGCAGCTAAGCGAGAGCGAATTCTCAGTTAGCGCGGATTACTGGCATGAGGTGCGGCTGGAGCTTCGCCGGCGTTTCGGGGAGCGTCTCTATATACTTCCCCAATGCAGCGCTGCCGGTGAACTGTGCCCGTTTCCGTTGTTCGAAAATGAAGCATACGAGCGAATGCGGATGTTGAAAGCACAATCGGCAAGGCAAGAAATCGCTTCGCGTATAGCTGCTGAATTGAGCGTGCTGCTGCCGTCAATCGGGCAAGCTATCGAATTTGCTCCCATCTTGCGCCATCGTATTACCCGTATAGACCTTCCCGTGAACCGTCTGTCCGAAGCGGATGCCGCAAATGCCGAACGCGAAGCGGAACGTTTGCGAACCGTTTACGAAGAAGAGCTCGAAAAGCTTGAACACGACCCGAAGAAAGAACGATGGTATGTTGCGGCAAGCGCGGCTTATCGCCAGATGCACTGGAATAAAAATGTGGCAAACCGCTACGAGCATCAGAAGCGGAACAGGACTTTGCCTGTAGAATTACATATGCTTCGTCTCGGCGATGTGGCCATCGCTTCCAATCCGTTCGAGCTTTACGTCGATTATGGCATACAGATCAAAGTCCGAAGCCCTGCCGTACAAACGTTTCTCGTACAGCTTGCAGGCGGAGGCACCTATTTGCCAAGTCCCAAATCGGTCAAAGGAGGAGGATACGGTTCGATTCCGGCAAATAATCCCGCCGGTGCGGAGGCTGGTGAGCAGCTCGTCGATAAGACGGTGCAAACATTGCGGGAAATATGGGCCGATGGCTGAGGGCGTATACAACATTTGGGCTTAGCGCCAAACAATTTTTGTCCGGTGGATTTCAGTCAAACGATTGGCGTTTCCATAGCGATTGTTCAAAACAAGTCGGATTCCCTTACTTAGCGTACGGAAATCAGGCTTGTTTTTGAGTTTAAAAATGTTGTTGACAGGACACCAATTGGTGTCCTATAATCAAATCGACACCAAATAGTGTCTAATTATCGGGTAGTTATCTGGAAAGTTTGGCAACAATGATGAGGAGGAACAATTGAGTCCATTGATCGTTACGGGACAATCTGGCAAGCAGAAACCCATCCCCGAGGAAAAAGGATAGCTTAATAGTCTGTCACGCTACTACTGGCATCAGCCGTTAAGTTAAGAGGTATCGGGCAACTGATGCAACCTGGGGGAGTTCAGACTGGCCATTCATACCGTCAATAGATTTCTGCTTCAGATAAATAAAGTTTTGGAGGGGGTGCAATGAACGAGAACAACCAGTTGCGTGACGTGTTTGACGCGATTGCTGACCCGACCAGGCGCCGACTGATTCACTTATTGGCAGAGGCAGAGGAACTGCCGCTTCATGAGATAACGGCACATTTTCCAATGGGCCGTACAGCGGTATCCAAGCATTTGACAATCCTCAAAGAGGCGAGGCTGGTCCTTGACCGAAAAGTCGGCAGAGAAACGCGATTTCGGCTAAACGCCTCTCCACTCCGTGAAATTCAAGATTGGGTCGCTTTCTACAGCAAGTTCTGGAGTACGAATATGTTGCGCTTAAGCCAGCTATTAGAGGAGGAAGAAGAATGAGTTTAACCTTATCTACGGATTTTCAGTTCACGACTTCGATTGAGAAGCTATGGTCCGCCTTAACCGACTCAAGCAAGCTTGCCAAGTGGGTGGCCAATATCCACACCGGCGAGGGGATGGAAAATAATTTTAAGCCTGTCGTAGGACACCGTTTTCAATTTCGCACGCAACCGACCGAATATTGGAATGGGATTATTGAAGGCGAAGTGCTTGTCGTAGAGGAACCAAGCCGATTGTCCTATACTTGGGCCAGCGGAGAGAAGCACACAGTCACCTGGACGCTCCAGGAGTTAGGGGACGGGAAGGTGAACCTTCATCTCGAACAAACCGGAATTTCAAACGCTCAAGCGCTGGGTGGCGCTAAGTATGGGTGGGGGAAATGGTGCGGTGAGCTTGAAAAGATGTTGGGACAGTAGCCGCAATCACTACAAACTAAGACCGAATACGAGGAGAGATGGAAATGTCCTATATCGTTGATTTCAAAAATGTGTCTACGGTCGGTTTAGAGTCTTCACCTGTAGCAGAAACGCTTGCTGGTTTACGTGCGAATGAAGCCCGTTATTTTATGACCAAATACAAGCATGAATTTACGGTGGTACCGGCAAGCGAAAGCCAGGAGACCCTTGATTATGTGAACCGAATTTTGAAAGAAGAGCGTGATATCGAGTTTTCGAGCAAACCTTTAGAAACGTCGCGTTTTCAAGTGGAGAATATCAAAATGTCCTACGTCTTTTATGAGGACGGTCTTGCGCTCAACGTCATGTATACGGTCGATGACCCTAAGAAGCGAGCCGTTGGTTTTAAGCTTTCTGAGGGGATGGAGGTACCTAAGGAATTAGAAGCGAAGTTTAAGTTTGCCAGGCAGAAATCCAAACTAGCTGGAACAATCCGGGGCTCGTTTTTTGTAATTAAAGGAGAATATTAAGTAGAAAGCAATAGAACCAGATCACTTCCCTGGCTTCGATCATATTGATCGAGGCTTTTTTAGTAGGCTTAGAACGAGTGATTTTATTTGGGGCCGGATTTAAGCCCTACATCGAGGATGGTCAAACCGTAATCATAAGTCCGCATAAAATTTTCGGACCTGAAGCTAATGACTTGGTTTTGCAGCTGCGAAAATAAAACTGCAAAAACAAACTTTCGAATGATTGCTAGTGCATCATGGTCTACAAATGAGGCGATATATATAATGAAATCCGTTCGAATGCGCAACCATTTTGCGAATATACTAGAGAGCGGCTGCCGATTGGAATTGGAGAAGGGGAAATGACGATGGCGACTCGATCCGAAGCAATTTCGATCGTCTTCGACGATGTTTCGTATCGGTATTCGGTACAGGACGATTGGGCATTGGCCCATATTCGGTTCAGCATCGCTCCGGGCGAGCGGGTGACCGTCGTGGGAGGAAGCGGTTCGGGCAAGTCCACATTAGCCAAGCTCGCGAACGGTTTATTGAAGCCGGATACAGGCTGCGTGACGGTTTGTGGAGAGGATACTACGTGCGGAGATGTGCGGAAAATCCGGCAGCGTATCGGAATCGTCTTCCAAAATCCCGACGATCAAACGGTCGGCGGGACGGTCGAAGAAGATATCGCCTTCGGGCTGCAGAACTTGCAGGTCCCCCGGGACGAGATTCGCCGACGGATCGATCGGGTCTTAAGTTTGCTGCGGTTGACGGAGCTGCGGAGCCGCCCCGTTCACGGATTGTCCGGCGGACAAAAACAAAGACTTGCCGTTGCCGGCGTACTTGCGATGAACCCGAGCGCTATCGTATTCGATGAATCCGTGTCGATGCTGGATCCGGAAAACGCGACGCATCTACGCTCGATCATGCTCGACCTTCATCGCTCCGGCATCACGATTATTCATGTTACGCACGATCCCGAGGATCTCTTGAAGTCGGAGCGGATTTTGGTTCTAAACGAAGGACGGTTGACCTTCGACGGCGATTGGCGGGCATTGGCCGCATGCCCCGGTGTTTTGGAGGAAGCGAATATGCTTTCTCCGTTTCTGATTCGGTTTCAAAATGAGATCCGGACGAACGGATTCGACTGGCCGGTTTTCATCGGATCGGAAAAAGAATTGGCGAGGACGATATGGGAATTCACTTCCAAAATGTAAGCTTTACGCATGCCAAACGATCGCCTGTCCGTCAAACGGCGATAAGTCGTTTCTCGCTGGAAGTGCCGGACGGGCAAATCGTTGCCGTTATGGGCCCTTCCGGCTCGGGAAAATCGACCTTGGGTCAATTAGCCGGCGGGCTGCTCGTCCCCGATGGCGGAACGGTATGGGTGGATGGCGTCGATACGAAGAAGCGCGGTAATCGCCGGATCCTTTTGCAAAAAATCGGATATGTCGCCCAGTTTCCCGAGCATCAGCTGTTCGAAGCGACGGTGGTCCGGGATATCGGGTTCGGTCTTCGCGGGCTGAGAATGACCGAGCGGGAAGTGGCGGATCGCGTGAAGCGGGCGATGGAAAGCGTCGGTCTTCCGTACGAAAGATACCGGGATCGTTCGCCGTTTCGGCTTAGCGGAGGGGAGAAGAGGCGGGTAGCGATTGCCGGCGCTCTGGTGCGGGATCCGGGCATTGTAATACTCGACGAACCGACGGTCGGGCTGGACCCGGTAGTCCGCATACAGCTGCTGGATTTGCTCAAACGGATTCAGGCCGCGAACCGTATAACCGTCCTTTGCATTACTCATGACTTGCAGGGCGCGCTGGAATTTGCCGATCGGCTAGTTTTCCTCGATAATGGGGAGCTGGCAGCCGACGTCATGATTTCCGAAATGACGCCTGCCTGCGAGATCGCCTCTTCGTTGCCGCCAACGCCTTTGATCCGCTTGCTGAAGGAGCTCGAAGCGGTATTTCCCGGACAAATTCCGGCAGGACTCGTTCGGGAGCAAGCGCTCCTCGACTTTATGGCGGAACGCTTGTTACATACGAAGGGGAGAGGCGGCGTATGAACGAAACCGGAGTCTTGTCCGCCCTGCAGTATTCGCCGGATACGTCATTACTGCACCGGTTCGACCCAAGGGCAAAGTTCATTTTTTTCATTTCGTATTCGACGCTGCTCTTCACTTCTACTTCGTTAATGGCGACGCTCGGACTTGGCTTGATTGCGATTGTCCTGCTCGGTTGCGCAAAGTTCAACCCAATCCGGCTGTGGAATTCCGTCAAGGGGATCGCCGTACTTTTATTGATCATGGATGCGGTACAAATGGTCAGCCATTCGGGCGGGAAAGTCTTCGTCGCTTGGCAGGGAATAGCGATCACCGCCGGGGGAATCGAGACGGCCGCATGGCTGACATGCAGATGGTTTTCGTTCTACCTCATCGTTTTGCTGATGTTCGCCACAACCTCTCCCGCCAAACAATTCGAAGCCTTGCGCAAACTGTTCACGCCGCTTCGGCGAGCCGGGATCGAATTGGAGGCGTTCGTTTTCATGCTCACGATTGCCGTTCTGTATATTCCTTATCTGATCGAGGACATGAAGCGAATCCTGCAAGCCTGGAAAGCGAGAGGGGGGCAGCCTGCCTTCTGGCACGTACCAAGATGGGGCAAAGAAGCGATGAATCTTTTGTATCCGTTAACGATCGGGATTTATCGCCGGGCGGAAGTGTTGTCTGCGGCGATCGAATCTAGGGGCTACCGGCCCGGCTATCCCAGAACGGAGTATGAGCCGTTGCGATTCGGCATCAAGGATACCGCGCTCGTGGTCGGGGCATGTTTGCTTCCGTTCGCCGGACTGATACTTCAATAGTTGCGTAAAGGAGGGCCTCACGCGATGCTAAAATTATGGCTGCAATATTGGGGACAGCCTTTGCCGGTCGACGTTTCCTCGATGAGGGCGAAACCGGATGCAGGCCATCAGACGAAGCAACTCGTAACGGTCGCTTTGCTTGGCGCTTTATCAGCGCTGCTCCAATCCGCAGGGGGCCTCCTGCCGGGACCGGGATACTTGATCAGTCCGTTCGCTACCGCCCCGATCGTACTGGCAACGGCGATGTCGATTCGTTCGGGATTGAGCTCCTTCATGCTCGCCCTCGTTCTGCTGCTTATCATCCAGCCGAGCGAACTGATCGTATTCCCGTTTACAACCGGGCTTCTAGGTTTAGCTATCGGTTACGGCATCCTTCGCTTCGGTAATCGGGTAAAGGTCATTACATTTGCCGCACTCGTGTTAGCGGCCGGGATCGTGCTGCTGATTTACGGCTTTCGTTTTCCGATATTGGGGCCTTCCGGCGTCATGGATTTTCGAATAAGCACATTCGTATATGTGGTTCTGTTTTCGTGGATTTACAGCGCGATCTGGCTGGAAGTGAGCTTACGCTTGCTGAGCAGAATCAAGAAGGCGATTTAACGGCCCGGACTGGACTTGCCGAAACGGTTATGTTAAAATTCCGATGACACTTAAACGTTAGGAGATGAAGAGGATAATGTAATAGGTCTTGCCTTTGATTAAAAGAATAAAGCGGATTTTGTTTTATTCTTATAGGCAAGAAAGTTACCTTATTCTTTTCACTCAAAAAATATTTCCTTTTCATACTCTGCACGGGGATGAATTTGCCATATTTTTTTGAGCTACAAGAAAGGTAACTTTCTTGTAGCTCTTTTTTATCGACTAGTCCATTTCGGGAGGATGAATGTGATGTTGATTGAGGTTGTAGATGATTGGGTGAACCGGTTCCTGCCAAGAGAAGTGGTTCACCAACACACAAATCGGTTGCCGGAGGGTTACCTCTCTATCGACAGATGCACGTAGCGATCCGTCTGTGGCGCCTCGTGCATTTGCATAGTTGGCTAATGACGTATTAAGGCGCCGGCTAGCGGCTGCTTATTACGTTTTCTCCGGCAGTAAGGAGAAGACATGAGACCAACATCGAAATATGAAATGATTCGGCGAATAGTATCCGACTTCAAGCAGCCAACGTATCGGTATAGGCAAATTACGGACGCGATATTCAAGCAAAACGTTGGCGAATACGAGCGAATGACCATGCTGCCCTCATTATTGCGCGACGAGTTGATTCGGACACTCGGTCCGTACGTCTGCAGCATCGTCCCGGTAAAGGAGCTCACGTCCAGACAGGTCAGTAAGGTGCTGTTTGCCATTGCGGGCAACGAACGCGTAGAGGCCGTACGACTTTCCTATGAACGGGGATGGAAATCGTATTGTATTTCCACACAGTGCGGCTGCGGGTTCGGGTGCAAATTTTGCGCTACCGGTACCATCGGTCTGAAGCGAAATCTGACCGCCGACGAAATTACCGACCAATTGCTGCACTTTCACATAAACGGACACGCTTTGGACAGTGTCGCCTTCATGGGTATGGGGGAGGCGCTAGCCAACCCGTATATTTTTGATGCGCTGACGATATTGACCGACCCGAGTCTCTTTGGTTTAGGCCATCGACGAATTACGGTTTCCACCATCGGTCTGTTACCGGGGATCGAAAAGCTGACTCGGGAGTTTCCGCAGGTTAATCTAACCTTCTCGTTGCATTCGCCTTTCGACGATCAGCGAAGTGAGCTGATGCCGATCAACGACCGGTTTCCAGTCCGTGACGTGTTGAATGCATTGGATCTCCATATCAGGCATACAGGGAGAAAGGTCTATATCGCTTATATTCTTCTTCGAGGGGTAAACGACTCGATCGTACATGCGGAAGCGGTCGCCGAATTGCTGCGGGGAAGGGGACCCGGAGAACATCTCTACCACGTAAACCTGATTCCGTACAATTCGACCGAAATTACGCCGGAAAGCTACCAACAATCGTACCGGGACCAGGTTATAATGTTTGTTCGCATATTAAAGTCAAAGGGCATCAACGTCACTGTGCGAACACAATTCGGGACAGACATCGATGCGGCTTGCGGTCAACTATACGGACACAGTCAGTGAGATGCACGGAGTTTTTATTAAGCTAAACGGGCATCAAGGTTGAGTCAATGGTGAAGAATGTCGTTTGTCAGACGGAACCGGACGATCGACGCTTCGGCATAACAAGTAATGGTCAGGTAAGCCCCCAATGCCGACAAGCCGGTATATGGGGGCTTCTGACTGTTAAATGGTGCGATGTCGGAGTACGAAGACCGTCCGGATGTTTCTGGTAGTTCTCGGACGGTGTTACCTATCCATCCGGTTGGGGAGACACCATGGAAACAAACAGTTTACATAACAATTATTATGTAAACTAGAAATGGGCGTAAAACAGATTGTACAAACGATCCCCCAAAACTTATATATAACGGGAAAGCATCGCGAACTCGCCTCTTCGACTAGACTGGCTGTACCCACCGGCGCGCAATGATTTCGTGCAACTGCCCGGCGAAAGAGGAGGCAGATTCCAGGCCGGCCCAAAACCATTCCATGCCTTGCTCCAGGTCAAGAATGTCTATCGGATTCGGAAACAACTCATGCAAGAAATAACTGTTTGCAATATCGCCGTTGAGAATATTAAGCGAATGCAAATATTCGTCGCTCCAGACCAGCGGGTTTACTTGTTTCAGTACGGAGATGAATCGGGTCTGTTCGACCATTCTTTTCTGGACATCTTCCCGGATCGAAGTTTGCACGAACAGATTGGCCAGTTCGACATTTCGACAAGTGGAAGGAATAGCGAGTAAATTGGCCACCACCGTCGTCGCTTCCGACGGGCCGAACGGTATCGCCGTGACTTGGGGTTCGAATGGCATCTGTTTTCTCCAACCGGCTAATTCCATCGAGGTGGTCAGCACCATAGCTGCTCGTTGCCTAGGAAATGCGTCCCCATTGATGAGAAAACGCCGGCTCTGGAATAAGGTTGCGATTTTATAACGGAAGAGCAGATCATGGATGAAGTCCAACGAATTTTGAATCGGTTCGATTTGGCTGGACTTCGTGAAGAAGCGAACATCGTTTTGCAGAGCAAAAACAAGCCAGCGACTGAAGGTAGATGACAAGGATAGACCGTATTGGTCCGTGATGCCGTCGCCGTTCGTATCAAGTGTCAATTTTTGCGCGGCACGCAGCAGATCTTCCCGCACCCAATCCGCGGTCGGCTTTGGTACGTTATATTTCTCAAACATACCGGGATTGTATGCCATGAATATGGTAGAGAACGTCACCGGGATCGCTCTGAACTTGTCATCCCTCCAGAATGCCGAGAGTAGCTTCGGGTATATGCCGGTAGCGGATTTGGATACCGAAACGTGAAACTCTCCGAACACTTCGTCGCTCTCGATCTCGGCGTATTGTCGATCGGTTATCAATAGAAGATCAGGCTCCATGCCGCCGTTCAGACAATCCCAAAAGGAGCCGGCCGGATAGCCTATCACTTTCACTTTAACATGCGGATGCTCCCGTTCGAATGTCTCTATGACGATCGGAAGACAAGCATTCATAAATTCGGAGGGGGAAGTACAGACGATTTGCAACGTTCTATGCTGTTCCCTCGGTATTATGAGATCGGGCGATACCATAGAGCCGCGGGAAGGCTGCTTCACGATAAGGCCTTCTTGCATCAGTTTGTCCAAGGTCGCCCTGACGGATGTCCGACTCATGCCGTAATATTCGCTCAAGCGGTTTTCCGACAACAAGTACTCCCCGGGCTTGATATACCCCGAATAGATTTGCTCGCGTAAAATATTGGCCAATTCCGTATATCTCAACTCGTTCTCTCTGCGCATGGAAACGTATCCTTTTCTAATGTCATAGTATTGCTATTGTAGCAAAACAGACCGGATCAATACAACACCTCTCAAAAGAAGAGGCCTTTAAATTATCCTTGTCATCTGTTTCGAAACAGGATATACTCAATCTCGACCGGTTCAATACCGGTTTAATGAATCGGTGTGAGGAGGATTGAATGTTTATCGTTCAAGGCGATGGGAAAAACAGTCGTTTTACCTTTTTATTTAAGTCATAAAAGTCTTTTTTACGAAAACACCATTGCTCAATCTATAAACCGGTATGGTACCGGTTTATAGATTGAGCACAGAATGGCTATGACCGACATTGGGGGACCGCTTATGAAACTGGCGCGAATCGCAGTTTGGTTCGATCGGGAAGTTGCAGAAGCTCGTTGGCAATACGGAATGAACGTATTTGAAACTTACTTGGAGGAACTGTTGAATCATCGGGGAATCACATTTGAGATGCCGGAACGGTTGGACGACTTGCTGCGAAGCCGCTACGATCTAGTATTGGTTGCCTTGGCCGCCGAGAACGAGGCTTCTGTCGAGGTTCTGTACCGCTTTGCCAGCGAGGGTGGGGGCGTCGTCTTGTTCGCCAATCTAAACCGGATGGCAGCAAGACTCGGATATGTCAAAATGCCCCGGCATCAATCCGGGTATGCGTATTTCCACTCCCGGGAGAAAGGAACGGAAAGCACGGAATCCCGACCGTTGCGGTTTCTTGATGCTTTGCCCTGGCTGCCATTCGGGAATGACGTCACTCCGGCCGAAAAACTGGGAAAAATCCGTTTGGACGCGGCGCTAGACGACGCAAATCATGACGTTCTCCCCGCACTGCTCCGATTCCAAGTCGGCTCCGGCTTCGTCGATCGGTGGTCGGTCGGACTGCTGACGACAATCGTAAAGCTGCAGCAAGGGTCCGCGCCGCTCGTGGAGGACGGCGCTCCGGCACCGGACGGCACAGCTTCCGTAAATGACGGAATTTTGAAGGCGGACGATTCTATTGAGCAATGCTGGGAACGCGACCGGCTGATCAGCGAGACGGGTGCGCCATATTTCGCTTACCCGTACACCGACGAATGGCGTGAGGCGATAGTCGGACATATCGTTAGGCGTGCGGCCCAACACGGCTGGAGCGTGCCGTATTTCGGCTATTGGCCGCCGGGCGTCGAGTCGGTCGCGATGATTTCCCACGACAGCGATGGCAATGAAGAGGAGCATGGCATTACGACACTCGGGCTAATGAAGGAATTCGGCATCCGTTCGACCTGGTGTATGATCGAGAGCGGTTACAGCCGCCCGCTGTATGACCGGATCGAACAGGACGGTCATGAAATCGCATTCCACTACAACGCGATCGACCGGAACGGCTATTGGGCCGAAGCCGAATTCAAACGACAGTTGGATCATTTGAGAGCGGTTGCGAGCGATACGGCCGTCGTGTCGAACAAAAACCATGTTACCCGCTTTGAGGGCTGGAGCGAGCTGTTCCGTTGGTGCGAAAAGTATGGTATCGAGAGCGATCAGACGAGAGGGCCAAGCAAAAAGGGGAATGTCGGCTTCTTATTCGGAACGTGCCACCCTTACCGGCCGATAGCTTGGTCGGACGAACGAAACCGGCTGTACAACGTCCTGGAGATCGGTTTTTTGACCCAAGATATGGATCATGGCAAATGGACCGATACGAGTGTAATCGTTCCTTTTCTGGAGGCGGTGCGCCGTGTTGAAGGAGTTGCCCATTTCCTGTTCCATCAAGTGCATCTGCATCAAAAGGCGCCGGTTCGGGAAGCGTTCAGGCGCACGGTTCGGGAAGCGAAGGCGCGCGGCTTCGAATTTTGGACCGGAAAACGCATAAACGACTGGGAGCGCGCCAGGCGCGGCCTGCGTATCGTAAGCGGCGCGGACGACGGGGAAATCTCCGTCGTAGCCAAGACAGCTGAGGCGGAGAAGGTCGAAGCGGTGCTGTATATTCCGATTCCAGCGGGAGCAAACGCCGGACAATTGCACGCATCAACGCTCTCGGAGCGCTATGGCGTAACGACAATCCGAACTACGACACGCCTGGCCATGCAGACGTCGCAATTATAAGGGGGAGCAGGATGAAATCGGATTTGTTGGCTTCTGATGGAGGTATGCCGGTTAGAACCGCGGAATTCCCGCAATGGCCGGTTTTCGGCGAGACTGAGGAGCGGCTGCTGCTGGAGACGCTGCGTTCGGGCAAGTGGGGCGGGGCGAACCGGAGCAAGCTGCCGGAGCTGGAAGAGAAAATCGCGGCGCTCCACGGGGCGAGGCACGGGTTGACGATGGTGAACGGGACGTTGTCTTTGACAGTAGCTTTAAAAGCGGCCGGCGTACAGCCCGGCGACGAGGTTATTATGCCCTCGTACACGTTTATCGCTACGGCGACCTCAGCGTTGCTGTTTGGAGCCATTCCCGTCTTTGCCGACGTCGAGCCCGATACGCTGCTGCTCGATCCCGAACAGATCGAACGGCTGATCTCGCCGAGAACGAAAGCGATCGTGGCGGTGAATATTGCTGGAGCGCCAGCCGACATGACCCGGCTGAAGTCGATCGCAGTTCGACGCGGTCTCGTCTTGATCGAAGATTCCGCCCAGGCCATCGGAGCGGAATGGGATGGGAAGCCGGTTGGGGCGTTGGGGGATATCGGGAGCATCAGCTTCCAGAGCAGCAAAAATTTGACGGCCGGAGAAGGCGGGATGCTGCTTACGAACGACGACAAGCTTGCCGACGCGGCATGGTCGCTCTCCAACGTGGGCCGCGTGCGCGGGGGAGAATGGTATCAGCACGAGAGGATCGGTTGGAATTTGCGGATGACCGAATTCCAGGCCGCCGTTCTGCTCGGCCAACTGACGAGGCTCGAGGAGCAGCTTCGGCACCGGGAGCGCAATGCTGAGCTGCTGACGCAATTGCTGGAGGAGATCGATGGTGTCGGGGTGATGAGACGGAGGCCTCTGCAGACGAGGCATGCGTACCACTTGTATATGTTCAGACTAGAGCCGGAGTTGGCAGTCCGGTTCGACAAGAAGGAAGCGATCGGGAAAATTAACGCCGAAGGTATACCGGTAAGCGGGGGGTATGTTCCATTGAATCGGAACACGGCCATTGTGGAAGAGACCGAGCGATGGACGGGGCGAAAGCAAGTATGGGATTGTCCCAACAGCGAACGTGCGAGCGACAAGGAAGTGCTGTGGTTGAGCCAACGGGTGTTGCTTGCCGAAGAAGGCGACATGTACGACGTTGCTCATGCGGTCCGCAAAGTAGTCCGTCATCTGCAGTCTTAACCAAAAGCGAGTTGAGAATAAACTCATGGTTTTAACGAACGCAAAGCGTCGGGTCACTTTATATACTCCTAGCAAAATCGCCAATGCGCGGGCGAATATCGCGAGCTGCGGATGGGCCCGTGACATGATGGAGCGGGCGGCCGCCAAGGCAGACGAGGCTTTGGAGCGCGGAGCGGACTTCTGGTGGAGCCTGATTCCTCCCCAGTCCGTTCCGCGGAGCTATGCTACGAACCAAGTGGAAGGCTCGCCCGTTACCGGGAAATCGTTTCTCGCCCGATACGGCCCTTACGGTTACACGCTCGACCTGAACGAACCTTGGAAAATAACGGACCCGAGCAGCGGCTTCAAATTTCCGGCCAACGACTTCGCCGCCTATTACGCCAGCGGACTCGATCGGCACGGTATTTTCGATCCGCGCATGGCGGACCGACGACTGCTCGTAAACACGCTCTATCCCGACAAGGGGAAAATGTGGGGTGTCGACGACGGCTTCGGTTGGGTGGACGATCAAGGAAACCGCTGGACATTCGTCGCCTATTACCATCACTTTTTGTGGAAAAACGTGGTGATGGACGTACTTGCCTGCCTTCGGGACGCTTATCTGTACACCGGCGATATTCGCTACGCCCGGATTGGTGTCATCATGCTGGACCGAATCGCGGACGTTTATCCGGATATGGATACGTTGCCCTATGACAAAACCGTATTCCTCAATTCTCATGGCGGTGACGGTCTCGGCAAAACGATCGGCTCGATATGGGAAACCCGTCTTGTCAAATTATACGCAAGCGCCTACGATGCGTTCTACCCGATGATGGACGATGCGGAAACGATCCGCTTTCTGCAGCAAAAAGCGAACCGGTATGGCCTGGACAATTCGAAAAGCTCGGCGGAGGCGATCCGCCTGAATATCGAGAATGGGATTATCCGGGAAGTGTACCCGGGCGTGAAAAGTGCGCGAATCCGCGGCAATACGGGCTACCACCAAAGCGCTCTGGCTATGGCGGCCGTCGTGCTCGACGAGCCCGGCACGACGGAGGAGTGGTTGCAATTCGTCTTCCGACCGGGAGCGTATTTGAAGAAGCCCGTCCATCATATATCCGGCGGCGACATGCTGGCTTCGCTAGTCAATCTCGTGGACAGGGACGGCCACGGCGACGAAGGATCGCCCGGCTACAACAGCGGCTGGCTGGAAGGCTATGCGCTCATATCCGATGTATTGGCCGGGTACGATAGCACGTTCGAGGGCGCCGATTTGTACCGGAACGTAAGGCTGAAGCGTATGTTCCACTCCCAGATTCCGCTTATTATGCTCGACAAATACACGGCCCAGATCGGAGATACGGGGCTGACCGGCAACGCCTTCCGTTTGATCGATAAGAAGGTAGCCGTGAAAGCTTACGAGCTTTATCGAGAACCGATCATGGCTCAGGTCGCCTATTTTCTGAACGGGAATTCGACAGCGGGCATTCACGGCGACATATTCTCGGAAGAGGCGGACCTCCTCGCGGACCAAATCGGACAAGAGATCGAGAAGCATGGCGAGTGGAAGCCCCGGAGCGAAAATATGACCGGCTTCGGGTTCGCCGTTCTGCGGGACGGAGACAATGCGGACCCCCTCTTCGGAGATACGAGGCGGGACATATGGATGTATTACGGACGTTCGGGGACGAGCCATGCCCATCGCGACAAGCTGAATATCGGCGTACACGCCTTCGGGCTCGATCTGAGCCCCGACCTCGGATACCCGGAGGCAACGGGGATGTGGCCGAAGCGGCATGAATGGGAGAACAATACGATCAGTCACAACACGGTAGTCGTGGACAACCGGAAGCAGAACGGTACCTGGGTCGGCTTTCCGCTTCATTTCGACGACGGTCCGCAGGTGCAACTGATCGAGGTGGAGGATCCGCAGGCGTATCCGCATACGGACATGTACCGGCGGGCGACAGCGATGATCCGTGTCGATGAGGCTCAAAGTTACACCGTCGATTTTTTTCGCGTCAAGGGGGGCGGCGACCATCGCTACAGCTTCCACGGGACGGTTGGCGACGTTAGTGTCGAAGGACTGCGCCTCGTACCGCAGACGGATGAGACCGGAAAGTTCGTCGGAACTTATGCCGGTCCGGATGTGCCGTACGGGGTTCCGAACGACGTCGATCCTGCTGAGAAGCTGTATCAAGGAAGCGGCTACCATTACCTGAAACATGTGGAACGAGACACAAATCCTCCCGACCGGTTCAGCGTCGATTGGGCGGTCGTTGACTTTCGCGGCCTTTCGTCGGATGCAAAGAATGTTCACCTGCGATTGACGATGCTTGACGAGTTTGACGACGTTGCTCTGGCCGACGGCGTACCTCCGCAGAAGCCGTCCAACCCGCCTCTCTTGAAGTACGTCATCGCGCACCGGCAAGGGGAGAACCTCGAATCGATGTTCAGCTCCGTTATAGAGCCTTATCGGGACCATCGGTTTATCCGGTCGATCGAACCGTTGGAAGTGAGAAGGGCTGACGGAACAGTTGCGGGGCATTTCGAAGCGAGAGCGATCCGAATCGGGCTTGAAGACGGCAGGACGGATACGGTCGTCTGTACGCTGTCGCCGGACACCGAATTTATCGTGGACGGAACGCTGAAGTTTGCCGGATTTTTCGGCGTATATGCGGAGCGGGATGGCCGTGAAGTGTTTGTCTATGCAAACGATGGCCGGTTCACGGACTTGTCCGGCGATAGATGTACGTTTGTAGCGGGAAGGATCGTCGATTTCACGCGGGAGCTTTCCTATCGCAACTTTCTCGTGGTGGAACTGGATGCTTTGCCCCGGGAGGGCGCCATCTATACGTCTGCCGACTGGATCGGCCGGTTCGTCTATGTCTTAAATGACGGGGTTCGCAATGCGGCTTATCGGATCGAGCATGTCGAACGAATCGACGGCAACCGTTACCGCGTCGATATCGGGGAAGCGTCCCTTGTGAGACGGTACGCCGATGCGAACGATTTCTCCAAAGGATACGTGTACGACATTGCCGAAGGCGCAGCTTTCCGTATCCCGCTGTCTCATTTGATCGTCAGAGGGGAAACCCGTAAATCATGAAAGGGGAGTTCCACATGTATGCTAAAAAAACCGCATCACCTTTTGCAATCATGCTCGCCACCGTATTATTGGTTTCGGCCTGCTCGGGTGAAAACGGAGGAAAGCGGGGGGAATCCGATTCGGATTCCGCCCAGCCGAAGGCGCAAACGCCGGTCAAAAGAGAACCGGCGGAAGTCGTCTTTTATTCGAACAACAACGATCCGACAGAAAGCTTCGACTACCGTTTCGGCAATACGCTGCGCAAGAAGTTTCCCGAATATACGATCAAGTACATTCAAAGCCAAGGCATCACGCTTGAGCAAATGATTGCAACGAACACGACGTTCGACATTTTCTTCCAATCGATCGGGAATTATGAAAACTTCATGATGCCGGCGGCGCTCGAGTATGACATGACCGACCTGATCCGCGAACACAAGGTCGACCTGAACAAGTTCGAGCCGACTATAATCGAAGCGGTGAAGCAGGCATCCGGAGGGAGAATGTACGGTTTGCCCGTCTTCACCAGCAATCTAGTCCTTTATTATAATAAGACGCTTTTCGACAAGTTCGGCGTACCGTATCCGAAATCGAACGCCACCTGGGAGGAAACGATCTCGACGGCAAAGAAAATGGCCCGCAGTGAAGGCGGTGTTTCTTATTTCGGCTTGACCCATTCCCAGAAGCATATGTTCCGTCTGAACCCTCTCTCGATCCCGAATGCCGATCTGGCCGCCAACGCGCCTACAATCAATAAGGACGAACGCTGGAAAACGTTCTACCAAACGCTGTTCACGGATCCTTTCCAAGATCCCGTCGTAACGGAGTATATAAGAACATCGGGGAAAATTCCGGATATCTACGATTTTACCGATAAGCAGAGGGTAGCGATGTTTCCTTACTTGTCCAGTTTGATTTACGCGTGGGAGCAGCAGCTTAAGGCGTTCAACTGGGATATCGTCGCACTGCCCTCCTTCTCCAATCTCCCGAATACGGGCTCACCTTCTTATCCGACCTACTTCGGCATTACGAAAACATCCAAGAGCAAGGCGGCCGCAATGGAAGTATTGAAATATATGGTATCCGACGAGTTTCAGATGGAATTGGCCCGAAAAGGCATTATGCCGGTATTGAAAAGCGATGATGTATTAAAAACGTTCGGTACGGAATCGCCGTTTAAGGATAAAAACCTGAAAGCCGTGTTTGAGAAAAAATTCGCTCCTAACGCTCCCAAAGCCCTTTACGACGCGAAGTTGATCGATCTGTACACTGCCTACGGACTGAAGCTGCAAAAAGGAGAGCTCGATTTGAATACGGCACTGCGTCAGGCGGATGAGGACGCTGTAAAGTTAATAGCAACGGAGTTAAAAAAGTAATGGGCGTTGCCCGATAATTGGAGGTCGTACAAATGTCCGAAACTAAGACGGCGATCAGCCGGCGCAAGCTGCTTTCCGGGATGGCGATGGCAATGGCCGGAGCCGCCTCGGCCGCAAGCTTCGGTTATTCAGCTGCAGCTATGCCCGGTAACGTAACGAAGTCCGTCTATGGCCACGGTCCGGAGTTAACAGAGGACTGCTGCGAGCAGTTGGCTGCCGATCTGGCAAACGGGGCGGACCCGGCAAAAGGAGCGGGGCTCATCGGCTACGACGGGGGGACCGTTGCCGGTTTGTTGGGAACATTGATATACACCGGCGGCAAAAATTATGCAGACGTGCAAGCGGCGCTCGATGCCGCGCAAGGAAGGACGGTCCGCTTCTCGCCAGGTACTTACGATTTTACGGGTGGCACGCCGATCGTCCGATCCGGCACCCGCTTGGTGGCGGAAGGGGAGGTGATCATCCTGCAGCCGAATCCGGGTGCCTCCGCGGGCTTCGCCGTCGAGCCCGGAAGTCGCGACATCGCGATCGACGGCTTCGACATACGCGGTCCGTGGTATGGCACGGGCGTTCCCGACTGGGTAAACGGAGACCAGGATGCAGCGATTTGGAACGCCCAATATGCCGAAAATATCGGTATCGATATACGAGGCAGGTGGTATCAACGGGGAATTCTCGGCTACAGTGCCAATCAAATGCAAGCGCTTACGGACGTGGGGGAACGGATCGTCGTCGAGAATTGCCGGATCGAGGGGTTCGGCCAGTCGGGCATTATCGCAGACAATGTCACCTATTTCCGCGCGATCAATAACAAAATCCGCAGGTGCGGTCGAGACGGCATTCGATTGTACGGCATCGTCGACGGCAAGTGCATCGGCAATACGATACAGCAATTGTCCCCCGGCTTTGCGGGCGCAAAGCCGAATTACAACGTGTACGGCATCGCCGTCACGCGGCTTCATGGCAGCACGAGCGTGCCTGATCCGAATCTGACCATCGGTCGACCTTCGGATAACGTAGATATCGCCTTCAACCGTGTCGAGGGAGCAACGACATGGAAGTCGCTGGACACCCACGGGGGACGCAACATCCGGTTCATCGGCAACGTGACGAAGGGATCGTATATCGCCATCGGCATCGACGAAGGCGGCTCCAATGATACAAATGGTAAAGCTCCGCCGCGCAATATCGTATGCATCGGCAACGAACTGCTCCTTGAACCGTCGGACCCATACCGAAGAGCGGCCATTACCGCCTTCAGCCCGGGCGGAACGCACGATCTGATCGGACGCAACCTGATTATTTCGGATAACTACATCCAAGGCTACGGCTATCATCCAAACGACGGCGCGGTCAGCATCTCCTTCTTCGAGAATGTGACCCTTAGCGGAAATGTGTTCCGTGATTCGCTGCGATCCGCTCTTACGCTGCGAAACATGGTGAAGGATTTCACCTTCACGGGCAATGTCGTGGACAACGTTCAGGTGAGCGACTATAATGTCGCTTTCGGAGTGCTCGTTGCCTCGGCCAACGTAAGCGGTATCATTGACGGCAATTCGTTTCGCAATCGTGATCAACCGTTTATGACAGCCGGCGTATCGCTTCCGGCCCCGGCGTCCGGCTACGGAGTCAAGGTCGGGAAAGACAACACCTTCTATGGAGCGATGAACGCAAAGGTGAACACAGCGGCCAATGAAGCAGGAGGGTCGTGGTTTTTGACACCGGTCGCCTATGGACATATAAGTCTGGATGGCACTGGCGCAATCTTGAAGGCGGGGAAGGGGATCTCTACCGTAACGAGAGTCGGTATCGGCTTGGTCGACATCGTCCTTATCGAATCGTTGAGCTCGGCGGACAGCGTCGTTCCGCAAATAACTACGAGAGGCGGTGCGGCACTCGTCTATTCGATTGTATCGTCCGCTATGAATGGCATTCGGCTGCGGATTGCAGATACGAGCGATAATCCGGTCGACGCAAGCTTCTATATCACCGTGCTCGGCTACTAGTGCGGGCCGACTTTGATGCACTACCCATTCAAGATGAGAAGGAGACGGAGTATCGCTCTCAGGTGCCAGGCGTGATGCACGCTTTCGGACATGGCGAGTGCAGGCACCGAATGAATTGCCCCTTAACCCACATACAGCTAGGATATGAGCGGTTTGCGCATACTCCTAGCTGTTTATTGTCGTGCTTAATCGAATGGAAAACAGGGAGACCGGCAAATTCGAGTATGCGGATATTTTTTTTATTTTAGTATTTACTTAATTAAGTGATGGGTTTATAATAAGACCATGGACACCTTCACAGCAATCGCCGATCCGAACAGGCGCCAGATCATCGAGCTATTGGCCACTCACGAGCAATTGACCGCCACGGAAATTTGCGGCCATTTTCAGATTAGCGCTTCTGCGGTATCGCAGCATCTCAAGGTGCTGCGCGAAGCGAACGTCGTCACGATGGAGAAGCAGGCGCAGCAGCGCATCTACCGACTGAATCCGGAGGCGATTACCGAAGTGGAAGAGTGGGCGAGACGGTACCGATTGATGTGGAGCCGCAAGTTTGAAAAGCTGGACATTTTGCTCCAAGCACGCATGAAGAAGCAGAACCCCAAACCAAACGAAGGGAACGAAGAACAATGACCACACTGAACGAAACGAAACTGATCGCCGAGCCGGGCTCGCAAATGATTTTCATCGAGAGGGAGTTTGACGCACCCCGGGAGCTGGTGTTCGAGGCATTCACTGACGCAGATCTGTTCGCGCAATGGTCGGGTCCCGACCGCCTAACGACGGAAATCATCGCTTTCGAAGCGCGGGACGGCGGACATTGGAAATACGTCTCCAAAGATCCGGACGGCCACGAATTCGCCTTCAACGGCGTATTCCATGAAGTCACCAAGCCGGAAAGAATCATTCAGACGTTCGAGTTCCTGGGGCTGCCGGAACGAGGTCACGTCACGCTGGAGACGGCTTTGTTCGTCGAACTCCCCGGCGGACGGACGCTGGTGAAGATGGAATCCGTTTTCCGCTCGGTCGCCGACCGTGACGGCATGCTGCAATCCGGCATGGAAGGCGGCATGAATGAAGGCTTCGCTCGCCTGACCGAACTACTGAAGAAGCTCCAAGCCAAGTAAGCGCATTGAACCGTGGAGAAGCTGTCGGGCGAATTGCCTTGGCGGCTTTTTTTGTTTGAGGATTCCGGAAGATCTTTCGCTCGTCGCCTACGACGATGTTCCGGAACTTGAGGAGATGACGGAAAATGACTGAAAAGCTTGTGTGAAGGGTAAGTTGAAAAGATTTCCCTATAATAGGGTACTTCATAATATAATGAATAATCATAGATTAGGGAGGGAAAGAAATATTTTGTTAATTGCATGCTTGGACAGCGAAGACATACAAAGGCGGAGTGGTTGAACTTTGTATGGAATAGATATCCTCGATACATGCAAGTCATCTCCGGACTGAAAGGAATTGTTTCTAATTGCAGTGGTGATTCCACAAAAGCATACATATCTAACTGCGAACTTAGATACGGCTACGCTCACAATTTCTTATTGAAGAAAGTTTTGGCGACAATCATTTGTGTTCCAGAACTGCATTACGACTTGATTTTAATGTCATACCAAGGGGGTTTTACCGATTGATCTAGAGGGTTTTATTAATTTGAGTATGTTGGTAATTATACTTATAGTGCCTGTATGCTTTGCGATATTTAGAGTAAGTAAGGTCCCTAAGAAATCTTTAATATTTCAATCGCTTGGTGTTGGGTTTAGTTTATACGTCATTGCATCTATTATGTCCTTTTTTGTGTACACTGACGCTCTGAATATACTAATCTTCCTGTTCCTCTATACGGTAGGTTTTATTTTGAGTAGTCTGATAATTATTGGATTCATAGTCATTAGAAAACGTAAAATATAATGTTTATAACGCTTTCCCCGTAAAGGGCGGCGACTTAACCGAAAAACGTTCGAAAAGTTTTAGAGACATCGGCATACCAGGCTCTTGGTGGAGATATAAGAAAACGAAAGGGCAGTCTACCGATGGGTAAGGCTGCCTTACTATTTTTTTAGCTTCAAAAATAACGATTTCATTTATCCCGGTTGTAACTCACGCCCACACAACAACTCTATCTCAACCTATGTACTTGCGCAGAGATCGGTTTGGGTATCGGCCCGAATCGGACAACAATAGGCGAACGACAATTGACTACCGTCGCAATGGTTCATAAGCTGTAGAAGTTTTGAGTGGTCGAGGGGGGATGAGCATGAAGTGCGGATTATGTTGCAGCAACTGCGGGAAACGCCGAACGTTTCAAATGAAAGATACTCGATGCGGTTGCGGCGGCACGATGCTGGTGGAATACGACCTGGAGCGGGCTAGCCGAACATTGACAAAGGAAAGCTTAAAAAATCGACAAACGACGATGTGGCGGTATGAGGAGTTGCTGCCGATCGAAAAAAACGAACATATCGTCTCGCTCGGCGAAGGATGGACCCCACTCGTTCGTCTGTATGGGGCGGAAAAAGCGCTGCCTCTGCAAAAGCTGTGGGTGAAACGGGAAGAACAAAACCCGACTGGCAGCTTTAAGGCGCGTGGCTTTTCCGCGGCCGTTTCGCTCGCGCGCGAATATGGGATTCGCAAAGTGGCGGTGAACTCCAACGGAAATGCCGCATCGGCGTTGGCCGCCTATGCCGGCTATGCAGGAATGGAAGCATACTTGTTTCTTCCCCGGGACTGTCCTGGGTTGATCGTCGAGGAATGCATCCATTACGGCGCCCGTACGTTTCTGGTAGACGGGTTGATCCATGACGCCGGACAAATTATTCGAGACGGGGAACGCGACCAAGGCTGGCACCATGTCGGTACGCTTAAGGAACCCGGAAGAGTGGAGGGCAAAAAAACGATGGGGCTTGAGCTGGCGGAACAACTCGGCTGGAAGCTGCCCGACGTAATCGTTTACCCGACGGGTGGCGGCTCTGGCATTATCGGAATGTGGAATGCTTTTCGCCAGCTTAAACAGCTTGGAATGGTCGACGGTGATATGCCGCGGATGGTAAGCGTGCAGGAAGCGGGGTGCCAGCCGGTTGTACGGTCGATGGCGAAGGGAGAATTCGTCGCCCAAACGGAAGGAGTCACCTCCAAGCCGACAGGGATGCGCGTACCGAATCCACCCGACGGCGGTTTAATCGTCTCGATATTACAGGAATCGAACGGTACCGCATTGTCCGTTACCCCGAAAGAAATTTGCGATGCCCAAGCGGATATGGGCAATCAGGGAATATCGGCATCACCGGAAGGGGCGGCAGCCTGGGCGGGCTTGCTGCGCTTGATCGATCGAGGATGGATTCACAAAAACGATGAAGTCGTTCTGTTCAACACATCGCATGCGATGAAATATTGGCCTTGGCACGCAGTACGCGTGCCTGTTGTGAGGACATATCAGGACTGGGTCGATCTGCATAAATTATGATGGTGAGTGTGGTGGGACGGTTATTTAGTATCGCTGTCTTTTTTGCCAGAGTAACAAATCCGCTTCACCTACAATATGATGAGTATAGAAATCTACAGAGGTGAGCGAATGGCAGTCGTAAAAGCTAGGAAACAGGATATTGATATGTTGGCAAGGTTGCTTCGAGCTGAAGCTGAGACCGAGGGCGAAAAGGGTATGCTCCTTGTCGGAAATGTTGGCATTAACCGAATAAGAGCGAATTGCTCCGATTTTAAAGGAATTCGGACAATTCCCCAAATGATCAACCAGCCGCATGCGTTCGAAGCGTTGCAACATGGTTTGTACTATCAAAACGCAAGAGAGAGGGAACGCCGTCTGGCACAACGGGCTGTGAATGGGGAGCGGAGTTGGCCAGGCAAATTCTCCCTATGGTATTTCCGTCCAGGAACGTTCGAAGAACCCGGACCATGTCCGCCAACTTGGTATAATCAGCCGCTCGCAGGACGATGGAAGAAGCACTGTTTTTATGAACCGACCGCAAAAGAATGTGACAATGTTTATAATACGTTTTAATTTTATAAACGAAAAGAGCTCAGGGTCTCTTAACCTGACTTGTCACTGCTATGTGCCGGTTGACATTGGATTTCTAGGAGCTTGTCGCGACGCGACAGCTCCTTTTGCATTTTTCGCAGCCGGCTTTTTTAAGAATAGCGTAATGAAGCCGCCGTTTGATTAATCTCGCGGCAGCCAGCTTTTGCACTGCGCTTCTATTCTATTTTTCCGGAGACCAGCAAACCATCATTAAATTACCGTCTACATCTTTAAAATTGAATTCTGCAAAATCGCCGTAATCGCGTAGTTCCCCTACGATTTCCACTCCATTTTCCTTCATGATCTCATAAGTTCTCCTAATGTCCGGAGTGTAAAAACCAAGCCGCACTCCTGCATTATGTCCTGGATCGCCGAGCATAGTAATTCCTACTCCATGCTGGATAGGCCGGGCTGTGCCCAATCCGTTTCCTAAATAGGCGGCAGTTAAACCAAGCTTTGTGGCGTACCATTCACTGGTTACCGTCGAATCCTTTACTTCAATAAAGACTGAGCCAATACTTCTCAGGTCAGGCACCTGGACAGTACGGTATTCTCCCATAATCCCTTTGGAGAGACGCTGTATATCCAATGATTTAACCGTAATACTCACATCTTTGTACGAGCTAATATGTACCGTATTCGTTAATTTGGAGTAATCTCCGGTTATCCGGATTAATTCTTCATCATTGAGTTTAACAACGGAATAGTCAGGGAGAATGTCCCACTGTATGTGAACAAATTCATTTGGTTTAAAAGAGATCTGTTTCGACAATGCTGTCTCTTCCTTCTCTTCCTTCGTAACGGGATCGCGTGAAATCAAGAAACCGTCCAATCCATTAATACGAATGCATGCATTAGGTCCGACATGAAGACGAAAATCCGCAACCGAGCTTCGTATTTCTGCCTTGATTTGCATGGGTGCGGAGAATGCCATGCCGGCCGTTCTGGCACAGCCCCACCGATCATTATACGAAAATTGAAGGCCGTCATTCGTCAGCTCTGAATCAATATGCGGATCCGGTACCAGGTTCCCGAGGACAATATCGCCGTTTGTTACGAAAAGTCCTTTCTTTTCAGCGAGTTGCTGCATACTCATATTCATCGCTCCTAACATATGATCTTTTTTAAACTCCGCTAAACGTCTCCCATTTGATATAGCTCATTAAATTGACATAGTGTGCAGCTTGTTTCCTTCTGTATCCCAAAACTCAAACCCGTGGCCATCTTCTGAAATATCTGTTACTTGCACACCCTTTTCTCTTAAATACCGATGCGCTTCAGCCACATTCGTACATTGAAAATGAAATGCTGCGTAAGGCAGAGGAGTGACTTTTGTAGGCATCCCCACAATGATAAATCCTGTTCCAATCTCCATGTTGAATCCGGCAAGAGGTTTGTTATTATCGTTACTTGTCCAAGCAGGCTTTAAGCCCAAGATGTTCGTATAGAAATGATATGCTTTCTCGAAATCATAAACGTGGACATAACAGTTCCCAATCCTTTGGTTGAACGGAATGTTGTTTGCAGTATTCTCACTTATAGGTAATCCATCCTCCCTGGACTCTTCATTAAAATTACCTTGAATTACTTTTAAAGCTTTCGGAATGTTTTGAGGCTTGTAGCCATCAGAATTACGTTTGTTTTGAAAGTTTGAATTCAGAGCATTTTCCACTATTGATGAACTCCTCCTTCACTGGTAGTTGTTTCCTCAAATGCGCTTGCTTTAGCAAGTATATCATCCGGTAAAAGACTTGTATGTGTCTTTTTTTATCAATATTTTAACACCAATCCGAAAGAAGTCCTCTTCCTCTGCAGGGAGGGGATGAATTTCGGTTAGGCGAAGCCTAAATGAACTGTTTTTTGTCGAATCCCTCGTGTTTCCCCTTGTAACATTTTCTATAATTGGGTGGAGGATAATGGGAACATACGTTCTTGCAAGGAGGCATGCATGCGCAAATGACCTTTCAGTTTCGTCTTTATCCGACTCCCGAAAAGGAACTACTCATGAATCGAACACTGGAATTGTGCCGGAAGCTGTACAATTGGGCTAAGGAACAACGCGAGACCGCCTACAAACAGGAAGGCAAAACCATCACCTATGCCATGCAGCAGAATGAACTGCCTGCCTTCAAGAAGGAGTTTCCCGAATACAAGAACGTTCATTCGCAGGTACTGCAGGACTGTTTGCGGCGGTTGGATGATGCGTATCAGCGTTTCTTCCGCGGTGAAGCCGGGTACCCCCGCTACAAGTCTACTGACCGATACGTTTCCATTACTCGGGGCGATCGTCATCTCTACGGACGACACGGCGGTCGAAGTGTTCTCGAGTGTCGTCATCCGCAACAACTTGTTCCACAATTACGGCCGCCAAAATGCGGATGCGGGCATCGGTCCGATCGGGGTAGTGGAGTTTTACGCCTCCTGCGATAAGTTCATAATTGAGGGTAACCGCTTTTTCGATTCCTACTATACGCCGATCAAAGGTAAAACGAATTCCCGAAGTTGCGTCATTACGAACAATATCATCGAAGGGGCGATGATCAACGCCAATTCCGAATTGAAGCAGTTCGGCATCAACATCGGCAGGGGAAGCTATTTCGGGATTTATGACAAGTACATCATCTCTCATAATATTATCAAATGATTCGGTTCGCTATCCCCCGAAAACGGACGAACAGCCGCCAACTCCGCTTTTGCCAGTGAGTATTCCAATGAGACGAAGGGAGAGGCGGTCGCCATGGCGGCAATGCAGCCTATCGATCCGCTCTCTGGAACGGAAGACAAGGGCCATTTCGTCAAGTTCAAGAACGTAGATGTGCTGGCGGGCACGGGCCAGAACGAGACCGTAACGTCGAAATAATCGAGTAAGAGAGGGCGGCTAGCCCTCTCTTACTCGATTTTGGCATAACGTGAATTTAATCGACGTTCCTATCCCTCGCAATGGCTTGAAAGAAAATTAAAGAAAATAAGAGAAAATAAATAAAAATATTGCGAAAATATTAAGAAAAACCTATAATGTTTCCTAAAGGGGACGCATTGGGTCTCCAAATAACCGGAAAGGAAGGTCTTTATTAAGTGTTAGAAACCGATTACTGTCGATTTGGTTCGAAAGGTTCCAAGCGAAAATAAGAAAATAGGGAGGTTGTAACGTTGTCGAAGAAAATGGTTTCCATGATCGCCATGCTTTCCGTTATGTCAGCGTTTGCAATGGGGTGCGCAAAAGGTAGTGGCGGCGATAGCGGGGCGGATGCGGCCAAAGACGATCCAAACAAGTTTAATCCGAACGAGCCGGCGGAACTGGTCGTATTTACTAGCAGCGGGGCTGACGAAGCGAGCTTCAACGACCGTTTCGGAAATTACTTGAAAAAGAAGCTACCGAACTATACATTCAAGTTTATTCAAAGCAAAAAGGGCACGACCTTGCCGGAACTTATGGCAGCGGGTGAAAAATTCGATATTTTCTATCACACCATCGGAAATTTCGAGTATGACTTATCCCAGTACAACTTACAGTACGATATGACGGAGCTAATCAAGAAAAACAAAATTGACCTGACCAAGTTTGAACCGACCGTCATCGATGCGATCAAGCAAGTGTCGGACGGAAAAATGTATGCGCTTCCCGTAAACATTTTCAATATCGTACTCTATTACAATAAATTGATCTTCGATAAGTTCGGGGTTCCTTATCCGAAGGACGGCATGACATGGGATGAGACGCTCGCGACTGCGAAGAAGCTGACAAGGACCGAAAACGGGCTGCAGTATTATGGCTTCGCCACCTCGCCGCAGCATATTTTGCGCATGAATCAATTCTCGCTGCCGACAATCGATATTAAAACAGGTGCTCCAACGATCAACCAGAACGAAAAATGGAAACAGTTTTTCCAAACGGTCTTTGTCGATCCCGCCGAAGACGAAGGATACCGGGCCCTGAAAAAAATCCCGGCGTTAAGCAACTTCACGCAGGAGCAAAATGTGGCCATGTATGCGTATTTGTCCGCCCATATCTTCAATAATATCAAGGGTGTTAACTGGGATCACGTCGACATGGTCTCGCTCCCGACGTTTAAAGAATTGCCGGGAATCGGTTCGCAGGCATATCCGTTATACTTCGGTGTTACCAAGCTAAGTAAAAATCCGGAAGCCGCGTTCCATGCGCTGATGCAGCTGACTTCGGCGGAATTCCAGACGGAGAGCGCCAAGCAGGGCAATATGCCGGTGCTTGTCGACGAGTCGATTCGCAAGCAGATCGGCAAAGAGGCGGAGTATCCGAATAAAAATTACAACGCACTGTACTTCAACAAGTTTGCGCCGATTCCCCCGAGACTTCCTTATGACGCAAATCTTGTCGTTACTTATGCCGCTCAGGCTAACGCGCTGGCCGCGGGCACTACCGATATGAATACGTCGTTCCGCAAGACGGAAGAAACGGCTTTGAAAGCGATCGAGGATCTGAAACGGGCGAAATAAGAGCTTTCGATGGGCAGGACTTTATCCAAAATGGAGGGGTTTCCTATTTCGAACGATAAGCTGGAGCACGTCGAGGAAGCGTTGGAGTCGGAGCATCGCCGGGAATCGGACACTCAAGTAAGCCGCCGAAAGCTATTGACCGCTTTCGGGATGGCCGGAGCGGCTTTGGCTGCAGGCAGTGTGTTGAAAGGAACGTTGAGCGTCTACGGGAATGAAAAGACAACGGTTACCGGATCGGTATACGATCAATATTCCGGCAATGGCATGAACATGCGGAGAAGCAGCGGATTGCGCGCGTTGACAGGGCTAGCGACGGTTGATACGATCGATGACTTGCGTGACTTGACCGGCATGAACAACGGAGACGCGGCCATCATTACGGCCACCGGCCGTGCAGGCTTGTTCCGCTGGGATTCCGGCGACCGATCTTCCGAAGCTGCCGCCGATACGCAATCCGGGATATACGTAGCGCCGACCGGGCAAAACGGAACGGGCGGAGCGTGGATCAGAGTCATTGACGACGGGGTCATTTTGCCCCAGTACTTCGGCTTTCAGGAAGGCATGGGTACATCCAATCTGGCTGCTTTGCAAGGGGCGATGAACGCAGCCGCCGTCATGGGGGCGGAGCTGTTTGTCCCCGCTGGAACCTACTACGGCAACCTGACAACGCAACCGTCGTTTTACGATTATGTCGTTACCGATTTACCGAGTAACCTGAAGCTTGTAGGTACGCCCAATACGAGGTTTGTAAACTTTATTTTCCGGGCGAGGCTGCCCCGCAAAGAGAACATCCATCTCAGCACGTTCCAATTTGGTCATGATTCCATCATGACTACCAGTTATTATCATTTCGACATCAATGTGAAAAACTTGCGCGTGGAACATGTGACGCATTTCGATTCGACCGGGTCCGTTAGCCCGTGGATCTTTATTCGCGAAGGACAAACCGATGCCGAGCCGTCGGAACATAATTGGTTTGTCAATTGCGTATACCGGGACAGAACGAATATTCACGTATGGAGCGCCAAGCACATTTACTTCGTAAACTGCGACCTGAAAAATAAGGTGCGGGAAGACGGCATAGTCATCAAGACAAGAAAAGGAAGAGGGCCGTCTCACGATGTCCACGTCATTGGCGGGACATTCGATGCGACGACCGGACCGATGTCGATCGGAACGGAGCTGGGCGAAGATGTCTACAATTGTTCGGCCGGAGGATGCACGCTGATTCGGCCGGGATATGTGGCGCTGCTCAAGCCGAACAACTCGGTTACCTCCGATCCGCAATATCGGGGCGGCAATATACGGGACATCAACTACCACGACATCCAATTGGAGGATGTGAATGGAGAAGAATGGCTCTGCTTGACGCAAATTCGGGTAAGCGGCGGTTCCGTCGTCGAAAGAGTCGCGTTTTCGAATATTAGGGGCGTCGTTCGCGCTCGATCCGGCGCTGCGGATTGGCCGTTGCTGTTATTTGCGCAAGTAAACAATGGTTCGACAGGAGCCATACGTGACATAACGTTTGACGGGGTCAGTCTGATCGACCGGTATCCCGGTGCGTTAGCTCCGGGGAACACGGATATCCATAACGAAACGGCGTCCGGATATGCGGTTGCGAGCTTAGTTTATGCAGACTCTTATACGCGTTCCGCGAACGCGCTGTCCAATATTATCGTCAGAAACGGCTACTTCTCGGGCGTATCCAGAAACGGCATTGACTGCTCGCTTCCGATTCAGTGGAGCGACATTACGCTCGCCAACTCGCTATTCTCCACTCTAAGTCCAAGAGGATTGGTTCGAATTGGCAAAGGCAAAGATGTGCTGGCCGACGGAGTGCGGATCGTCAATTGTTTGGAGCCTGCCCGGCTTGTACAGCGGGACACTTCGGGGACTGGAACCTATGAAGGGGTGCAATTGCCGATGAACCGGCCGGTCCGAGTACCGGCTCTGACCGGCGTCGATGTTCCCCTGTACGTATTCGAAAAGATCACTGTCATCATACGGATAACGGCGGCATTGGACTCCGCGGTTACTGGAAACGCGTCAAACTATGCGCAATGGAAGTATGCGATCCGCCGGCAGGACGGCTCTGTTGTCGAGCTTCACGCGCCGGATCAGCGCCGAGCCGCATCTGCGGGGGCAAGCTTGGGCGAACGGATCGTCACATGGGATGCGACGAATGCCCCCACGCCGACGAATCAGCTGATATATGCGAAACCGGGGGATGTCCTGTTGGTCAGCAAAGTCGATGTGGGGACGGGTGGGGATATTCCTTCCGGAACATACGTGGTTGCCGGCATCGAGCTAGAACATTAACTGCAGGATGTTCGATTACAATTTTTTCATATCCCCCCCTTTCGTTGTATACTGAACATAGAAATTTCGAAAGGGGGCGGCCCAATGGCCACAATTCGGGATATAGCCGAAGCGGCCAATGTCACGATCAGCACCGTGTCCAAAGCATTGAACAACGAGCCGGGCGTCAGCGAACAAACTCGCGCTCGAATTCGACAGATCGCCGAGCAATTCAATTATAAGCGTGCAATAAGGACGGCAGCAGACGCCGCTCCGCCAGTTATCGGACTCATATGGCCGCAGGCAAACGGTTTGGCGTTCGCTCATACCATCAATGCGATCCGAAGAGAGGCAGAAAAACGCAATTATTCGGTTGTCGTTTCGACAGCCTTGGCGGAGCACGCGTTTCTCACAATGAAGCAGTTGTCGATTGCCCGCATCATATATTGGATGTCGCCTAGTTGGATTCCGACTGACGATTTATTGCTGCAATGCCAGTCTTACGAGGGAACGCTAGTCGTAGTGGGGGGGAACTTGCCCGTCCATTCCCATCAGGTAACGATGCATCGTGAGCATGCAATCGAGCAAGCGGTTCGTCATTTGGCCGGTCTGGGGCACGAAACGATCGGGTTTATTGGTATAAAAAATGAGAAGCTGATCGGATATACGGTCGGGCTGCTTGGCTGTCAGCTTCCTTACCGTCCGGAGCTGGTCATTCAATCCAGCATATATAGACCTTTTCCGGACGAGCAGTTATCGGCCATTTTGCTCGGCGACCCGGCCACAAGAGCGACCGCGTTAATTATTGAATCGCAGGGGACGCTCAGACGGTTTGCCCGGTATGCGAAACGATACGGTGTACGGATTCCGGAGGACGTATCGGTTGTTGCATACGACCATATTCCGGAGATGGAGGAAATGTTGGAAACCCCCGTAACGACGGTGGGGCCGAACATTGAGGAATTGGCTAGAGAAGCGGTAGAGCTGGCGTTCATGCCGAAGACGGGGGGCGACGGCCCCGGGAAGACGGTTCCTATCGCGATGGAATTGATTGCCCGAAGCTCTTCCGGATCACCATCGAAAAATTGAACACAGTAGCCGTAAGGCTTATCCAAACAGCCCCCCGGAACCGCTCTACTAGCAAACGTAGCATAGGTTTGAGGAGGACTCCATGAAAACAAGCGTCTTTTTATGCAGCTATAGCACCTATTATTCCAAAGGCATGACGCTGCTCGAATCGGTCGATCTTGCGGTCGAACAAGGCTTCGACGCCTTCGAGCCGTATCCGATGAAAGATCTCGCCACGATCGACGACGCAAAACGGTTGGCGGAACATGCGGGCAAGCTCGGTATTCCCGTGAGCTGCTTCTCGATGAGCTGCGATTTGTTGTCGCCCGATATCGCATCGGCTGTCAAACAGCTCAAGCATTATATCGACATCGCGGCCGTCTTGCACTCGCCTTATTTCCACCATACGCTTATTCCGCATTTGAAACCGCTTCGATTCGGTCAAGCCGATTTTGAACGTCTGCTCCCCCTCATCGTCCCAGCGGTAAGAGAGCTGTGCGATTATGCTTCCGAACGCGGCGTAACTTGCGTTTATGAGGATCAAGGGTTTGTATTTAACGGCGTGGAGCGATTCAGCCGTTTTTGGGCCGAGCTCGATCGTAAAGACGCCGGAATCGTGGCCGATCTCGGAAACATCCTTTTCGTCGACGAGACGCCGGAGCAGTTTGTCGGCCGGTTTTCGGGCGAAATCGTACACGTGCACGTGAAAGATTATTTGCTGAAAAGCGGCGAAGCGATGAATCCGGGAAAAGGTTGGTATATGACGCGAAGCGGAAACTTTTTGCGGGACACCGTTATCGGACACGGTGCGATTTCATTTACGCAAGTGTTTCGAATATTACGCGCGATCGGCTACGACGGATACTTTTCAACCGAATACGCCGCTCCGGAACCAACTGAAACGTGGCTTCCGGCCAGCGTCGAGGCAATGAAACGTAGCTACGAGATGGCGCAATAGAAAAAAACCTGTGTCGCGGAAAGAGCAAGATTGCTCAAGAGAATCGCCGTGATGCAGGTTTTTTTGTTTTCATAACGTCAAGGTTGTAACAATAGATGAGCTTGATCCTTACAGCTGCTTCAGGCACAGTCGCTCAAGTTCCTGGTAGCCGTCGTAGAAGTTAAGCTCCGATCTGCATGCCTCGGAAAGACGGCCGCAAGCTCACCAGCAAGAATCCGGAAGTAATCCCGAGTAAGGCATGCATATGACTGAACTTTGGAAAAAGTGGGGGATATCTCCGCCAATCATTGGGCCTTAAATACAACCCGAATACCGATATTATATATACCGAATATGCTGGAACTGACAAAGATTTTTCTTAGGAAAGTGTCACATTTTACTCCCTGGAAACGTCCTTTTCATAAAAAAGTGAGGTGTCCAACATGGGGCAGTATGATGCCGTGATCATAGGCGGCGGTCTTACCGGTTTAACCGCATCGATTTATTTGGCAAGAGCCGGACTATCCGTAATGATACTGGAAAAAACAAATCAACTTGGCGGTCGTGCGCTTACCATAAAAAAAAGCGGAGCATCGCTTAATTTGGGAGTGCATGCGTTATATCGGGATGGGGCAGGGGAGGCGATTTTGCGCGAATTAGGTGTGGAGTTGAAAGGCGCCTACCCGCCCGCCTCGGCGGGAGCTATGTGGAATAACCGGATTTATCCGTTGCCATCAAAACCATTGGAACTAATCACATCCCGGTTATTTTCATTCTCGGAAAAAATCGAGCTTGCCCGTCTAATGCTCAAGCTGAGCAAGATTGATTCGAAGCAGATCGGCCAAATCAGTTTGAAGGAATGGGCGGAACAAGAAATTCGGTATCCGATGCTGAGGCACGTTGTTTATTCAGTGAGTCGGGCTAACTCTTTCGTTCCTCACCCTGAACTTCATCTTGCGGGTTCTGCCGTGCGGCAGCTTCAACAAACGTTTGGCGGAAAAGCTTTCTATATTGACGGGGGATGGGGCACGCTAGTCGACGATTTAAGAGAGCGGGCCATCCGCGCGGGCGTCGCGATTATTCGGCAGAAAAAAGTGGTCGAAGTTGAACATGACGGGACGGTTCGACGTATCCGGTGTACAGACGGCGATACGATCGAAACTCCTCATGTCGTAATCACGGCGGGTCCGAAGGAGGCTTACGATTTGATCAAAAACGCGAGCAGCACATCAATGGCCAAGTGGAAAGTTGCCGCAAAACCGATTCGCGCTGCGTGTCTCGATCTCGTTTTGCACCGTCTTCCCGATAGAGGTTCCAACTTTGTTGCCGGATTTTGGCTGGATCAACCTATCTTCTATAATTCCCCGTCTACCGTTGCGAAGCTTAGCGATGACGGCTCTATCGTCATCCACCTGATCAAGCATCTTGGAATGAATGAAAGCCACCCTGAAGCGGATCTGTTGCAGTTGGAAAAAGCAATGGATCTCGTTCAACCCGGGTGGCGAAAAGAGGAAATGTCCAGGCAGTTTTTGCCGAATCTAGCCGTTGCTCATGATTTCAATACGGTGGATAAAAGCGGTGTTTATAACGGTCCTGCAATTCCGGAAATACACGGATTGTATGTGGCAGGAGATTGGACGGGGCGTGGAGAACTATTGGCTGATGCGTCGTTTGCCAGTGCCAAACGAGCGGCTCAAGCGATCATTGCCGACAATCGTTCGAGAGGGGGAGAACTGCTCGTTGGAGAGGGGAAAGTTATATAGCGATTTAAAACCATTGCTCTTGTCGTTAGCGTATCATACGCTGGGAAGTATCACAGATGCGGAAGATATCGTCCACGAAGTGTTCCTGTCATGGGAAGAGAAACCACCGCAGCAAGTACAAGATGTCAAATCCTATTTGTGCAAGTCGATTCATAATCGTTGTGTAGATTTCATTCGATCATCGAGCAGAAACCGAGAAGCGTATGTCGGTCCATGGTTGCCGGAGCCTGTTGATACGGGAGAACTTCGGAAGAACGATCCCCTCGCGGAAATGATATGGAAAGAATCCATTTCAACTGCCGGGTTATTATTGTTGCAGCAGCTCTCTGCGACAGAACGGATTGTATTCCTGCTGCGTGAAGTGTTTCATTATCGTTTTGATGAAATTGCTGAGATCGTCGACAAAAGCACGGCAAATTGCCGGCAAATTTTTCATCGGGCGAAGAAAAGTATCGGTCAATTGCCTGATCGGAGCCCGGAAGTCATGAAAAAGAATACTGCATCAGCTGAACGATTTGCCGAGGCGTTGATGACCGGGAATATCGGATTGCTCATTGAACTTTTATCTTCGGATGCCGTACTTTATACCGACGGAGGCGGCAAAGTAAAAGTGGCACTTCGTCCAATAATGGGTTCGGACAGAATTATTCGTTACTTCGTCGGTATTTCGCATGAGATTCCGGCTGGAACTCGATATGAAACTTGTGAAATCAACGGCATGCCGGGAATTAGGTTAGTCGTTGGAGAGATGATTATCGCAGCGATTACGTTTCAATATTTCCAGGATCAGCTATCTAACCTTTATATCGTGATGAATCCGGAGAAACTGTCCCATTTAAACGTATGAAGTAAGGCTTGTTTCGCATTTATTTTGGTCATATTCCCCACGTAATTCGGGGAGGGCGCTTAATGCTCTGAAAAATTAATAGCATTAAATTATGCGCTCTGAAAACCAATTGGATAATTTCCGGAAAAGTCCTTGATATTTAAGGGCTTTTTTATTTTTGAAGAATAAGTCTGTCATTTGTTTTATTGGTCGTAAGTTAAGTGAAATTGGAGTGTCATAGGACAAGAAGTCGTTTAACAACCGTCTCTCGGTTGGACATTATGCAGTAAACCTGATTGGAAGTGCGGTAATGCCAGTAGCTCGACCCTGTTATGATAGCATTTAACCACATTAAGTATTGGTTATATATGACAATCGTGCAAGTTTATTGTCGTAAAATCCAAAGATTTTTTTAAATGAAACCATTATGCTAGAAATAACTGTGAGCGCTTTCAACAAGATCATCGCCTAATCCATTGGTTGTGTACGTAGATGACACAAAGAAGAGAAGAGGGAGATGTGTATGAAAGTAAACAAAAAGTTTCGTGCCGGCAAACGATCAGCGTGGTCCCTGGTGACAACGCTGCCAGTCGTGGCCCTGCTCGTCGCCTCATGTAGCGGAGGAAACGCTACGCCGAGCTCCACAGACAAAGCTCAGGATACGAAGCAGCCGGAAGCAGCCGCAACGAAAGATTGGACGAAGGAGAAGGTGGAACTGACGTTCTACTATATGTATGACGATGATATAGAGCAAAGTTTTCGCGAAGGAAACGGGGCGAGTATTCAGAAGAAATACCCGAATATTACGTTCAAATTTCTTCAAAACAAAAAGGGTACTACGCTGGCCGATATTATTGCTACAAAAACGAATGTCGACTTTTTCGGCGATACGCAATCCGGTGTGGCCAAGCTTCGGGATGTCGGCCTAATGGATGATTTATCCGACCTCATAAAGAAACACAAAGTGGATTTGAGCAAAATTGAACCGAACGCAATCAATGCGTACACATTTGCGGGCAATGGGATTTTATCGGGCCTTCCCGCCAAAATAAACTCGACCGCACTTTACTATAACAAAGATCTGTTCGATAAATTCGGCGTTCCTTATTTGACCGACAATATGACATGGGAACAAGTTTTCGAAACCGCAAAAAAATTGACTCGTTCTGACGGTGGAACACCTTATTACGGGCTCGGACTCAATATATCCAACATGCTGTATGTAAACGAGAAGGTGCCGGGCTTGGTAAATACACAGACAAGAAAAGCGACACTCAATTCGGATCATTGGAAGAAAATGATGGAGCGCATCGTGCCGATGGCTACGATCTCGGGGAACCAAGCCGCGAACAACGACCTGGCCAACTACGGAAAATCATACATTCAATTTTACAAGGATCGAAATATCGCTATCCAGGTCGGCAACAATACCATCTATAATATACTCCACCAAAATGGGGACGGCATGAGATGGGATATTGCCACATTCCCCTACTTCAGCGACATGCCGAATGCAGGTCCGAATTCGAGCCCGTATGGCTATTTTATATCCAAGACGAGTCCGAATCGGGAAATCGCGTTCCTAGCCATCGCCGCTTTGCTGGAGGAGAGCGCCCAACTGGACGCAGCCCGGACTAGCGGAGCCGTACCTGTCATCAAGAATCGTTCCTTTCTAGACATAATTGGAAAGGATACGCAATATTTGAAGGGTAGAAATGCCAAAGGGTTGGTGCCGAGGATATACGGCGAAAGCATTCCGGTTGACCCGCTTTATTCCGCCGCGACGGGTGCCTTGAGCACCGCCTTCTATAACGTAGTGGCCGGCAAGAGCGACATCAATACCGCTTTGCGTGAAGCGGAGGAATCAGCAAACCAGAAAATTAGCACACTTGGCAAATAAGGCTTAAAAGGGAAGAGACCTGCGGAAGCAGGTCTTTCCCTTTTATGAAAACAGGTAAGCGGCACAGATATTTTTCTTTTTTGGCAAACTCCATTTGCAAATCTGCGGCGGGCCGGAACAAACTTAACCAGCACGTTCGCCACGGTGCTGAAGCGGCGGGGACTGGTTGTATTTCGCTTGAGAGGACAAGAATTCACTCTCAGGTCTTTTATATTTTTGACCTGGAACACGCAGTTTGTTTTCTTATGTCAGAAACAGCCACTGTTACGGTAGCTGTTTATTTTTTAGGAGAGATTGGATGAAAACGTACATTGTACAAGCAAGTCAGCATACCCAATTACAAGAAGGGAAACAGGTCATAGAGCAGCCGCTCCCTGAATGTTATTTGAATCCGGGTATTTCGGACAACGGATCAGTCGAAGTCGGAATATCTCAGGAAATTCACAGACGCCTTGTACTCAGGAGAAGTAAAGCAGACGTTGCGTACTTATCGTTGCAAACAGTGCTCGAGTGATGTATATATCAGATGAACAGGGGAGTCTGGGACCATCGAGCACCTTAAAAATGAAGGCCGTGCGGGTTGCGGCCACGATAAGGTTGAGTTGATAGCCAATAAAACCATATTCAGTTTATAGCCTGGTCTCATTCGAGCGCGCCTTTCAAGAAGGGGAAGGAGGAGGGATTCAGCATGTGGAAAAGGTGGGTGCGTTATCAGAAAGAGCGAATGTTCTGGGGCGCTGTAGGCATTCTGGTCACCAACCTAATCGCATTTGTGGTCGTTGTGATGTACTCCATGCATTACTTGTTCGGGTATACGTATCTAAAAGAGATCGACTTTGTGCGGTTTCAGACGGCGGCAGAGCTTGCTGCAGCTTCCCCGGTCATTGTCAAAGCGACAGCAACCGCAGATGCCGCGCCTTACGACCTTCCGTATGATCACTATACAAAAACGAAAGTAACGATCGAAGAGGTACTAAAGGATGAGAGCGGATCGTTGCAGCCCGGCGAAAAGATAACGGTGTTAGAACAATATTGGATGAAAGGACGGGCGATGTTTCCGAAGCAAACGGTTTACAATGGCAACTATTATTCGAAGCTGGTTTCGGGAACATCCTATTTGCTCTATTTAGCGGAAGCACCGGAGCATGACAGTTTCCAAACCGTGGCGTTTCATCAGGGCAAATATAACCTTGATCGCAAAGACAAACTGGAGCGGCGTATGGAGAAAAAGGATCCGCTCTATGGCGAATTAAAACAGTCGGTTCAGGCGGCATATGCCGACAAGCGCGAAACGCCCTCACCGCCTGCGAATAAACCATGACCTCCGTTGACCGTCGCTGCAATTGCTATGTGCTTTCCTTATCGACAATGTTATTCATGCAGAAGCGTTAATACATCATGAATCATGATTTCTATTGAAAATCGAAATTTAATACGGGCAGGAGAGTGGAACAAACAGGAAGGAATTCTAAGATAAAGAAAGAATAGTAGTGTAATTAAGTTTAAATAGCCTAGCCTTGAGGGGTAGGCCGTGTTCTACGAGCAGATTAGCGCGATGAAATGGGCCGGCTGTACGTTATGGTCGGCGTCGTTTTCTGGCTGAAAGGATAGTACACTTATGTTACGATTTGTCGCTTACGAACCAAGCATGCAGGCGGAGTGGGACAAGTTGGCGCTCGCGAAGGGCACCGTCTTTCATACGACGGCATTCCGTGACGTGCTGATGCGGGCGTACGGCTACACCTGCGGCTACCACGCCGTTATCGATGAGGCCGGACGCATTCATGCCCTCGTGCCGCTCGTCATCGGGCGTAGCCTCAGCTTGAAGAAGGCGGGCGTGTCGCTGCCATTCGTCAACTACATGGACGTTTGTGCGGAAAGCGAGGAAGCGTTTCAATTCGCCGTCACTGCCGCGGCTGGCCTCAAGGACAAGCTCAAGCTCGCTTACGTAAAGCTGCGGCTAAAGGAGCAGCAGGTGAGTGATCCGCATTGGCACGCGTGTCTGCAGAACTATACTTTTGTCCTCCCATTGGCGGACAACGAGGAGCAGGTGCTGGCACTATCCTCGAGCAGCAACCGCAACCATACTCGCAAAGTATACAAGAACGACTGGTTTGACGTCTCGTTCGACCACAGCCATCTGGAGGCGTTTCACCGCGTGTACGTGAAGCGGAAGAAGCAATTGGGGTCGCCAGCGGAGGGGTTGCGTTTTTTTCGGCAGTTTTTCGAGTGTTTGCCGGACAACAGCACGCTGCTTACGGTGCTGGACAAAGAGACGCGAGAGGTGATCGGCGGCATGCTGCTGCTGACAAGCCCGAGCAACGAGACGCTGTACTACCCGTATGGGGGGACCTTGACGCAGTACAACAACAAGTACTTAAACAACTTCATGTACTGGGAGGCGGTCCGCTTCGGCATCCGCAGCGGCATGAAGTATTTGGACCTTGGCCGTTCACCGGCGGGTTCTAGCCACTACAAATCCAAGGAGAAGTGGGGCGCGAAACCGCAGCAGCTGACCTACCTCGTCTACAGCGGCGGGGCGGCTAAGCAGGGCCCGCCCGACAAGGAGAGCCTCTGCTTCTTTATCGAACTGTGGAAAAAGGCGCCGAGCTTCATGACCAACAAAGTCGGCGGCGTGCTGATTAAATACATTTTGCCATAAATAAATGCGGAGGACCGAAAGACGATGAGCAGTATCTCAACCGGCAGCAATACCGAATGATCGGTCAAGAAAGTTTACGTGAGAAGGATTCCCCCATTCGCAACAATTCATCATTTAAATGGCGGTAAGGTTGGTCCGGCACGCGGGGGAATCCGGTTCAACTTTGGAAATAACAGTCCGTAGCAAAAAGCAAAAAAGAATGATTGCGGGAGGAAAGCTGCTATGAATCTTTTCGTTTCGTCCGAAAGCACCGACCCGTCTTTTATCGTTCACGACCAAGAGACGTTGAGATCAAGGATGGACGAATATCTGCAAGCTTATGAGCAATTGGACTATTTCAGCGGTTCTGTACTGGTAGCGCACGATGGCGAGATTGTGTTAAACGAAGGCTACGGGATGGCCAACCGGGAGCATGAAGTCAAAAATACACGTGATACGATCTTCCGACTGGGATCTGTAAGCAAGTCCTTTACAGCTGCCGCGATCATGCTGCTGCACGAGCAAGGCGTAATTAACACGGATCATACTATCGGCCGGTATTTGGCCGATTTCCCGAATGGGGATAAAATCACCATTCATCATCTGTTGACGCATACGTCCGGTCTTTCGCATCCCGTGGGCCTGAATACGAAAGTGTCCATGAAGCTGGAGAATGTCGTTCATAAATTCCGGGATCAGCCGCTTGCCTTTCCTCCAGGAGATCAGTTCCAATACGGGAATTCCGGATATATTTTACTGACCTATTTAATTGAGCAAGTCTCGGGGAAACCGTTCGAAGCATTTTTGCAGGATCATATTTTTCATCCTCTTGGCATGCATCATTCCGGTTACGATGTTCATAATCGCATACTGAAGCATAGGGCAGACGGTTACTCTGCGACGGGAGACGAGGTCATTCATGGAGAGTATGCACATATGTCGACCCATGCCGGAGCAGCCGGACTGTATTCCACTACCGGTGATTTGTACTTATGGGACCAAGCCCTGCATTCCGACCTGCTGTTCAGCCGGCAAACCAGAGAGCGCTTATTTACCCCGTTTCTGCAAAACTACGGGTATGGATGGTATATTGACCGGCAGTCTTTAGGCGGACGCTTAAGAACCCGAATCCATCACGGGGGGTTGGGCAATCCCGGGTATTTCACCCGAATGACCAGATTTGCGGATGAACGGCTATTGATCGTTGTTTTAAGCAACTTCCTGTTGTCTCCTCTGGAAAGAATGAATCGGGACTTGGCCGGAATGATGTTCGGGGAAACGGTAGCTTTCCCGGACAAGCCAGAAATTCAGGCGCCGGTGCAACCAAGGCGTTACGAAGGGTTTGCCGGAACCTATGAAGCGTTTATACCGATTCATGTAACCGTGGAGCATGGGCGTTTGTTCATCACCATATTCGGATTCAAACTGGAGCTTTTCCTCCAATCCGAAGCTGCGGAACAGATCGATTTTTATGCGAAAGCGGCATACGTTCGTATTTCCTTCCGGAAGGACTTTTCCGGAAAAATCGACGGGGCGACTATACATTGGCTCGGGGGAGAAGGATATTACGCCAAAAGGAAAGTTGAACATGAATGAGCAAACCATCCATTCAAGTTTACAGCAAAAGCAAAAGCTGGCTGTATGCTTTTAGACTAACTGAAAAAAACAATATCGCTAACCTAACGAAAACGTTAGTTGAATAACGAGCAAGGTCGTCGATTACTTGACGGCCTTCTTGAACGTTCAGAAACAGAAAGCTTGCTTAAAGTCAGACAAATAATGGCTCGTTCAACCGCGTATTATTTTCATCGACTTATTTTCGATCAAACTCAGCATAGATAGCACGCACTAGCTGCCTTGTTTGTTCCTCGCTGTATCCGAGTTTTTGCGCGCCGAGGATCACATATCCGAGGCAGGTGTTATTGCTCCACCGGCTCGCGCCGTTCCGCTATCGAAGCTAAACGAACCGCCCATCGGGCCGTCGGACAAAGGTTTGGGTTCTCTCCATACATTAAAAATGGTAAAATAGAAACAAATGTTCTGCGGGGGTGTTTGGATTGACTGGGGTTCCGAAGCCAAAGAAGAAATACGATGTTAAGCGACCAACTCGTGACGAATTTGCATTGGAGGAGCTGGCGAACCAATTGAACGAAGCGAAGTCTGAAAATGCAGAGGTGTTATTGACGGTGTGGGGTATGGAACTGCCCGTTCGTGGTCGAATAGAAAATATGGATTCTCGTACCGGTAAGGTGCACATCCAAAGGCACGGGGAAACTACCAAAGTCGCATTCATGGATATCATGAAGGTCGAGAATCCCAGGGACTAAGCTGGGAATAAGCTGTATCGAACCGCCGGCGGCCGTTAGCCAACTCCTTGCGAACCTGGATCTGTTCTCGCAGCACGCGGGTGTTTGAACGAGTGCTGTTACAAGCGCAACGCGTCCCAAGACGAGATTGGTTCTTTAACATTATCTTCGGTGCAGAAACACACCCAAGAGGATGGGGACGATGATGGAGGCACCTCCGAGCAATAATGGAGAGGGCAAAAGCCGGGCGTAAATGATGCTGAATGTCCCTATAAAACCTGCGACTAAAAAATAAATATTCGCTCCAGGGGAAGGCAGACGATCACTCGAAGAATAACGAAAAGAATCGTAAATTACTGCTACATAAAACCCGGGGTAAAACAAAGCAAACTGGATATCCACGCTTTGAAAAGCTTCCTGATGCAGCCCATTTAAGTCTAAGTATATGCCTTCGTTGATATGAGCCAACGTGTTCAGGACTTGCTCAATAATCAAAAAAATAATACCTTTGACAAGTTGTCCGTTAATCATTTGTCCCAATCCAGGCATCACAATCGAACATAACAGTGCAAACACTCTATTCATCGCTTCACCATTGGAAATATTTTACCTATTTGTCAAAGGCGCTTCTTTTTATTCTGCCGAACGGACCTGCCAAAACCCTTTACAAGGGCGAGCATCAACAATGCTACATTAAGAACTTGCTTGATTTTGATTTAAATCAAATGTCTTATGAAACAACCGACCATATGGTACAACTTCTACCATGGAGCATTCGTCCGTTCGAAGTTCCGCGTTTTTTTTTGTTAGCGGATGATGCTCCGTCAAGCAGCGGTTGTTTTCCCCGTCCGACTCAAACCCCTCGAATGGGAGACCAAGGCGTCGGAAGCTCCAATCCACCGCATGGCGGCGTGTTCGACTTGGTGGCTCGCGGACCTGTTGTCGGAGTCAGGACACTTACGGGCAGTATTTTGAATGCATGGTGGTTTATCTTTGACGATGGCTCTACCAGCAATCAACTGGGAGGCAATTATCCAGGAGGCGGCGATCACAGCTTCAGCTACCCCGACGAGATCTTGTCCAGCATAAAAATAATGGGTGTCAGTAATTATTACAAAAGTGCGGATTGCGCTGTGTTTGGATTTAAATTCAAGCAAGAACAAACATTGCCGGAACCTGCAGTGTTACGTACGATGTACGTGGCGTCTCCCGCAAAGATTAGTCCGCTCGAACTGGCCCGTAGTGTCGGTGCCGAGGATATCGATAAAACCGGTAATCTCATTCAGGAATGGTCTAATTTCTATCATTGGGATACAATGCGTCAAAATCATTGGGACAGGATCCAAACCATGGTTGACTCACAAGGTAAATAATCCGATAACCGCCCGCCGGCTGCGGGCGGTTATTTTTGCGTGAAGGGATTTAAAAATTATTTATTTGTCCGGCGACACAAGCATAGTTCAGTAACATTCAGGGACTTTTCGAAAGCCTTGCGGCTTAAGGGAGAGTCCCGTTTGTTTTTGCACTTACTCCGCTCCGGATCGTGTGCTAAAACCGGATCGTCTCCACCGTCAGGCCGATCCCGGCAAATATTCGGGTTTAAGAAAGTATATAAATTGTTTTTTCCTTGCATGTATTTTGGGAAGCGATTTAATTATAGTTTTGTTCAGAAGGTTCATACTTGGTTAGGAGCGAAGTGGATGAAAACAGTCTTCAATAGAATAATCGGTCCACCCGAGCAGCTGGGAGAACCCGTTCGATGTCGCCTTGGGCAAGCGGCAGCGGTGGGTGTGACTCCAAAAGGGGAGAAGGAGCTGTATTTTGCCTCCAACGGTTTGCCTGCAACGTTCTACGTACTGGATCTGGTTAAGAGGGACATCAAATTTTCGTTCGATATTCCCGGGTCCAATGCGGTTTGGGCTATGGCCGTCGCTTCGGATGGAAATGTTTATTTCTCGAGCTCGTCGGACGGCGTGCTTTACCGGTATTCACCGGAGACCAGACAAGTCACTTCAGTTGCGGCGTCCGCGGATGACTTTTTTGTCTGGGATATCCAGGCGGCCGATAACGGCACAGTTGTAAGCGCAACCTATCCACACAGCAAAGTGTTTGAGTACAACATCGAAACGGCGCGATTTTCCGATTTGGGAAGGATGTCCGAGGAGGAGCAGTATGCTCGGAGCGTAGCCGTTACGGCGAATTATATTTATTCCGGTATCGGAAGTACGATCCGCCTGTTTCGGTTTGACCGCAGTACTTGCGCGAAAGAAGAGCTGCATATTGACGGATTCACGGGGGAAAAAGGGTTTATCGATCGCATTTGGGTGATGCACGGGCTTTTGTTTTTATCCGTTAATCAACAGGAGATCGTCATCTACGATGAGATTCACCGCCGGATCACCGGCCGTTTTGACAGCGTGGGGGCCGTTGTTCACTCAGAAAAAGATCAAGCGGGCTACTACTTCGTTCACGAATCGAAGCTTTTGACTTACGATAGGACAACCTGTGAGATCAAACCTGTACGGGAATTACCAGGGGCCGCAAGATCCGCAAAAATTAAGCTGATGCAGTGGATGACGCTTTCCGGGCCGGAGTGGGCAACAATCGCTGGAGCACACATACCCGATGCCGCAACGGATTCCAGTCCCCGGCATACCGTCGGAGAAAAATCGGTTTTAATGATTGTCAGTGGTTACGCGGACGTCTGGTATTATGATCCGCAGACGAATGATATCCATCACCGGGTATTGGATGTTCCGTCCAAACCATTACTAATCCAATCCATCGAAGCGGATGAGGATGGGATGCTGTATATCGGCGGCTATCACCGGGGGCTGTGCCTATATAGCACGACGGAGGAACGCATCCTTTCCCAAATACCCGCTTTCCCGCAAATCGAAGGGATGGGATTTTTAAACGGGAAAGTGTATTTCGGCACTTACACGAAAGCGAATGTATATGTTTATGACAAATCCAGACCTCTGAATATGTTGCCCGACGATCGAATGGCCGAGGCGAACCCGCGATTCGCTTTTCCGATCGGCCATCAGCAGGACCGGCCGTTTACGCTTGCTTCAGGCGAACATCAGCTATACATCGGTACCATCCCGGATTACGGTTTGAACACAGGTGCATTAACGGTTTATTACGAGTTGGAAGATGAATGGACCGTTTACCCGGAGATAGCGCCAAATCTCAGTATCGTCGGCCTTGCTTACAAGGATGGACTGCTCTACGGGGGTACGTCAATCTGGGGCGGGATTGGGAAGGGGCCGGCAGAAAACGTTGCCCACCTGTTTATTTGGGATACGGTTAAGAAAGAAATCGTTAAGCGATTTATCCCGGATATTCCGGATCTGGATACTCCTCCGCTAATGATCGGTGAATTGTCGGCGGGACCGGACGGAAATATTTGGGGGGCGGTGTACGGAACGATTTTCGTTATGGAGCCGGTTAGCGGCAAAGTGATCCGCAGCCGGCGCGTTTGCGAAAGCCAATATATAGGCAAATTCCGCCCTGTTTACCTCCGCTGGGGCACGGACGGATTGTTGTACACGGCGCTTGGCAGGAAGCTGGTCGTCGTCGATCCCGGCACGCTCGATTACGAAATCATCGATCACGGTCCGCTGTCCATTATGGCGCTTGGTCAGGATGGGCATCTGTATTACGCTCTTGGCTCAGAGCTTTATCGAAGAAAGCTTTCGGATCAGGCTAACGATGCTTCAAGCCGTATTCTTTCCGGTACTGCGAAGGAGTCATTCTGAAGTGCTTGGAGAAAACCCTGCTGATATAAAAGCCGTTATCGTATCCGCATAACTGCGCGATATGATCGATCGTATAATCGGTTTGCGTCAAATATTGCTTGGCTTTCTCCATTCGGACGGACAACAGGTACCTGGAAGGGGAGGCTCCAAAAAGATTTTGAAATCGGGTGTTAAATTGAACGGGGTGCAGTCCAATCCGTCCGGCAACGTCTTTTAAAAGAATTTTTTCCGAAAGGTGACCGTCGATCCATTCTTTGGCTTGTTTGACCAACGGATCATCCTTGATCATGCTGTACTTAGCGAGATACTCGGCTTCCATGCTAAGAAGCGCCCAAATATCGTTGATAAAATGGTTTTTCCAGCGGATGGATTCGGCGTCGTTCTGTGTATTTAGGTGGTAAAGATGCAGTAGCGTTGCATTAAGGCTAACATCATGTAGCAAGTGAATTTTGTGATTGTTTTCACATAATTTTTCTTTGTACAACTCGAAAAAGGTTGTCTACTCGTAAGAGCAGGAACATCCATTTACAAAT
>NZ_VCRA01000079.1 GCF_005938385.1 Paenibacillus mesophilus | reverse complement strand
ACGGAGGTTAGGGAGGTGAGGACCGGGAGGCCTTGCTTACGGAGGGTAGAGATAAAACTGCGGGCACGAGCAAACTGTTCCGCCCCTTGCCAGGTGCGAAACGAACCGGAGATCTTTTGTTTCACTTTCGCCATGCGAATATCGCGCTCGGCTTGGTTATTGTCGAAGGGGACACGGGCATCTCGAATAAACCGGAGAATGGCCTCCTTATGAAGACGGAATCGTTCGCCCAGATTGGCGGCCTTACTTTTGCTTTTCCGGCCGCGGGGGCCTGTCTTTTCGCGGATTCGGCCGATCTGCCACTCGGACTCGCCCTGTCGGAGAATCTCGTCATAGCGCTGTTCGATGCGTGCTACCGTTTTCGGGGCCAACGCGCGTTTGGCTCGCCTTGCAGCCCTAACGAGCCGCCAACTTCCTTGCAACAACCGTTTCATCCGGATCGCCCAGCTGTGGTGATCGTACTCGGCGATCCCCTGGCATTCCCGCATCAAATGGGCACCGCACAAGGCATGCTCATACGCATACTTGTCTTTGAAATAGGGCATGTTGCAGTCGTGCACGAGAATGCCCCTGTAATTCGGCAAGATGCCCAAGTCATCGAAGGCCTGGGTGCCTCTACTGTCATGAATCGCTTGGTAGGTCCAGTCGGAGGTGGATACATTGTGCAGCCATTGCTTGCTTCCTTCGATTCGGATGCTTGTTTCATCCGCATGCGCTACCGGAGAAGTGAGCAGTTGCTTACAGATGATCTGCTCGTGAGGAGCCAGATTCGCATGCATCGTCTTCAGGTGGGATAACAACGTCGCCTCACTTGGGCGATGTTGGGTCAGATCGGCAAAGAACTGCCCGATTCGCTCCAAGGGCATCATCTGATACATGCTCAGATAGACGGTCCAGGCGGTAACGCTCTGTCCAAATTGAACCGGAGCGCGGACCTCGGCGGGAAAGGCGGCCTGTTGGAGGGCCATACAATGCGGACAACGGATTTTCTCCGCACGATGCTCCGTGACGATGAGGCGCGGTGGCGGCAGTTCAAACACTTGACGTCTCTCGTAACCCTCGCAGGTTCCTCCCGCCAGTGAGGTGGAACAGTGGGAACATAGGGCGAGCGTGTGAGTAATCTGAATATCCGGCTGCTCTACCATCTGCAACGTATGTCCTTCATGCCCCTTAGGCGCTCCTTTTTTGCCGCCGGGTTTGCGAAGATTGGTCGGTTTCCGGAAACCGTCGCTGGATGGCGGTTTGCTGCTGTTTTGACTGTTTTGCCCTAACTGACGCTCTAACTCGGCCACTCGATTTTCGAGTTCGACGATCCGTGCGGCCTGTTGATCGATGATGTCTAGCAACCGGGTAATGATCGCAGCAATTTCGCTTGGCGAACTGTGACTGATTCGTTCGATCTCTTCCGGACTCATTTTCATCAGTGGTCCCCTTTTCCATTTGAACTCGGTTACCCATTATTAACCAAGTTTTCTACGTTTGAAAAGGGGGGACCTAAGTAGTAAC
>NZ_VCRA01000078.1 GCF_005938385.1 Paenibacillus mesophilus | reverse complement strand
TCGGTTCGGCCCCTTAATTCTGGAGTCTTACTGTGAATTACTCGGTTTTTCATAGTTTCTTGCTTTTTGCAGGGAGCCACGCCCCCTGCACCCCGTCACTCGGCGTGTGCCGTCCCCGGCCATCAGGGTGGCCGGGAGGATTATGAAGTGTGAGTGAGGAGAGACGCTCCGTCAAGGCTAAATAGAACCGCTACGCGGGCCTTGACGGGGCTCCTAGAGAGCAATCTTAATATCTGGCAGCTCATTCGCCTTCCAAGCTTCGTAGTACTGTAAAGGACTCATTCGCTTTAAGCTACCGTGAAAGCGCCGCTGGTTGTAAAATGCGATATACCGATGAACCGATTCGTATGCTTCTTCAAAGGTGCTGTAATCTTCTTTGGACAACAAATCTCGTTCGATGATGCTATGGAACGATTCGATGTACGCATTCAGGTTTGGTGTTTTTGGAGGGATCCGCTCATGGATTAGCGGGTCGTTCTCATCCTCCAGACACATGTCGCCAAACAGATTGCTTACAAACTGCGGGCCGTTGTCACTCCGTAAGACAGGCTTCTTCTCGTCGGGCTGTAACCGGCCCTGTAAGGCCTGTTTCACGGTTGTGCAGACATCTTTTGCCTCACAGCTGGATCCGACGTGATACCCTACAAGCACACGGTCAAACACATCAATGATATCAAACAAGAAAAAGAAGCGATCGTATCCAGCCACATACCCATATTTGATATCCATTTGCCAAAGCTGATTTGGCCCTGTAACCAATCGGTTTTGAGGGAGCCGCCGCGGATATTTACATTTCTTACGACGCTGCTTCTGGAGTATCCCTAGCTTCTTACAAAGTCGGTACGCCTTCTTATGATTCACAAGGAGTCCCCGTTGGATGTATAGAGCATGAGCAAGGTTTCGGTAGCCGTAACCTTGCTCCTCGCCCTCCGCCAGCTCCATTAACCATTCTTCGATCTGGGCATCACTTATTTTTTGCCCGTCTATGGTTAGGGAATACTGGGGAATGGGACGGCCTGCTGGAACAGGTTTTTTCCTGAATCCGGGCTGCTTTGAATGCTGTTTCTTCCGGGCATAGTAGGTGGATTCATTCACGCCGACCAAGCGCAGCACCACGGCTGTCACATAACCCCGCTTAACATATTTGTCGGCTATTTCGATTTTGTCGGATAAGCAGGGTTGGTCTTTTTTACGAGATCACGCAAGATTTCGATTTCGAGATCCTTTTCACCAAGCAGTTTCATGGCTTTCTCATATTTTCCTTCGAGCTCTTGAAGACGTTTAGAGTCCTCAATCCGTTTATCTACTGAAGGGACGGCCTCTTCACCGTACTTCTCCTTGTATTGTTGAACCCATTTGTAAATGCTTCTTGGCGTCACACCGTACTTGCGAGCCAAGAATCCAGCTTTTGTACCACTTAATGCTTCTTGTGCTACTTTCAGTCGGAGTTCTTCGTAGATGCTGTTCTTTTTCATGTTGTTCGCCCCCCCTCATCTATAGTGTACATGAGTTCACTATGATGACTCCATTCCAATTATGGGGCTTAAATGT
>NZ_VCRA01000077.1 GCF_005938385.1 Paenibacillus mesophilus | reverse complement strand
TAAACCAGCTAATAGTTGTCAACATTTTTCTTATAAAAGTAGCTGAGGTTGATGCTATACTAATAACTGTGCATACCAAATAACCCTCCATTCTTGACTGGAAGGTTTTTCTAGTTCGTGTTGTTAGGCCAATTCAACGAAAGTTTCTTTTCGTTTCAGCAGGGCAAAGATCCAATGGAGTAACCTGTTAACGCAGGCGATCATCGCTACTTTGTGAGGCTTTCCCTCAGCCATTTTCTTGTCGTAATAAGCCTTGAGTGTCTTGCTGCCTGTGCGTCTCAAGCTACAGAGCACAGCCAAGAATAAGGTGTGTCTAAGCCTGCTGGAGCCACGTTTGGTTATTCGATTAATGGTCGCGGTAAACTTGCCAGAGATATGGACACTCGGGTCTACACCAGCAAATGCAACCAACTTCTTTGGGTGATGAAACCGATCAATCTCACCGATTTCAGAAATAATCGTTGCCGCGATTTTTTCTCCGATACCAGGGATTGATTGGATAATCTTATATTCTTCCAGTTCATTAGCGAGAGCATCGATTTGCTTTTCTAGGGCGGTTAGATGCTCTCGATAATGAAGTAACATGCTGACGTACATCTCAAGGCTGAATAAATGGCTCTGGAAAGGAGCCTAACGGAAGGGATTTCGGTCCGCTGCAGCCAGCAAAGATTTCGCTTTATCCGCAGCCCAACGATCTGACCTCCGTATACATAAGGACATAATCTTCTCCGTTACCATTACTTCTCCGGCTTGCAACACGACGTCAGACGTAGGGAATGCCAACAAGGTTTTCAGTGATACCGCAGAATACAAATCCCCAAACACACCTTTATACTCAGGAAACACCTGATCCAATATGGCCTGAAACTGTAATTTGATTTGAATGTACAGGCCAGTTATGGCATCATGCTGTCTGGTTAAATTCCGCAGGTTTAACAAATGAACGCCTCTTGATTTATGCTGATCAAAGTCCTCTTTGTAAAAGAGCTCGCAGAGGGCATAAGCATCTACAGCATCCGTTTTCACCTTACGCAAGCTCGATAACTTTTTGGCCTGATACGAAAGGATAGGGTTAACAACAATGAAAAGGTATTGGTTATCCTCCAGAAAGCGAGTGACGGGTAAATGGTAATGTCCTGTCGATTCTAGGATAATCGTAGGTCGTTGACCGGCTTCTTCCTCAATAACCTTTAAGAAGGAGTGGAAAGCGACTAACCCTTCACGAGTATGGCTTACTGAAAAGCTTTTGTCATAAGGTTTTCCTTTGTCTAAGAAAGCCTGGCCTTGACTTTCTCCTTTTGCGATATCTAAGCCGATTACTGGGTTCATCTGAATGCATCACCTTCACTTCATGTATTTGCCGGAAGCCCCTAATCCATCTTGCAGTGTCATAGCTTCGCTTGTTATTCGAGATCGTTGTCTCAACCAGCCTCAAACATGTTTCTACAAGTAGGGGGTGAACAGTTTAGCACACGGGGTCAAGCCCCACGGGCAGAGACGTTCTACCCCGGCTACCCGTAACTAAACCCCTTAAAACAAAAGAGGTCAACCAGTAAAAACTGGCTGACCTCATAATACGAA
>NZ_VCRA01000076.1 GCF_005938385.1 Paenibacillus mesophilus | reverse complement strand
CTCCCTCTATGAATAAATGCATATCTCCAATTTCCTCTTGTTTTCTTACGATTTCGTTGAGGGGGAGTTTTAATAGACACAGCCTCACAGGAACAAAATTGTACAGAAGGGGATTTTTGGTTTCCTAAACCTGAAAAAGGCATATCCCCACGACCACCGTGATCCAGAAAGTGGTAAATGTTCAAAATATGGTCGCACTAAAGGATCTCCACGTCATCTCATGGGGGTCAACCCTCCCATTTCTCACAGAGTCATAGCTCCCAAATTCCTTCGTTCAACCTTTCCATGAGGTGGATGTCGGTTATGCTGCCCGACAGGGTCATTGCCCGTAGTAATAGTGTAATACCGACTAATCCGTGCTTCTGCTGTCTAATTAAAACCAAGACCACAACTCAATCATTTGACCAAGGGAAAACTAAGCAGCATTTTCAATTGAAGCTACATCCATGTGTGGAATATCGCGCAACATTTTTTCTTCGCTAAACGGACATTGCTTTTGGCCGATGGCAAATAGTATTCGAATTAATTTGTTACACAGTGCTATTAAGGACTGCATCTTCTTTAACGGATTATCCTTACGTTTCGTGTAATACTGATGTAGCGCTTTGAAAGCCATATTTTTAGCGACTAAAGGCATGATTACTCGAAAGAGAAGTGCCCTAAGCTTCTTCCTCCCTCTCTTCGTAATCTTGGTTTGGCCTTTATGTATACCTGATGTGTTCTCCTTAAGGTTAAGTCCTGCAAGCTTTATGATCTGCTTAGGGTGGGAGTATTTACTTAAATCCCCTACCTCTGCAAAAAAGCCTGCGATCGTATCTCGCCCGATCCCTTGAACCGCCAGCATTTGCTCTACACCAGGTATTTGGGAGAGGAGTTGGTCCATCTTAGAGTCGAGTTCTTCTAGCCTCTGCTGAAATAATTCGTACTTGTCTAACAAGATGCGGAGCTCCAATTTAGCCATATCTGAGCCCTGCCGAATGCCAATGGACTGGCTAGCGACATACTTTAACTCCCTTACCTTGGTCAAGCCGACAGCACGTTTTACAGCCTTCTTGAGGTGCATGAATATCTCTTCGTCAGAGATCATCACCAGCTCGTGGGGTAACTTTGTGAGCTTCAGCAGTTGCAAGGCTGCTTTTCCTTCCCAATCCTTAAAAACGGTCAAAAATTCTGGGAAATACCGATCTAACCAATTATGGATCTGGCCCTGTACGACTTGCAGGTCAACGCACAAGAGATCGCGTATTTTTCTTGCCACTCGAAGTTCTGCGTAAACTCCTTTCGGGATATGGGGTTCGGCGTATCTCCCATCTTTAACAAGCTGCGCAATGACCTTGGCATCTTTGACATCGTTTTTTGTTGGTGAATTGTCGTCCAACTCTTTGCTTTTCTTCACGTGCAGCGGATTGACCAAAACAAATTTTATGTCATGCTCCGCAAGAAAGTAGGCTAGATTATACCAGTAATGACCCGTTGGCTCCATACCTACAATGGCCTTCTCCATGCTTTGTTTTTTCATCAATTGGTGGATCCATTCCAGGAATCCCTCAAAGTCAGGGCTAGCATTACCAAAATGAAACGGCATTCCAAACTCAAAACCTCTAAAATCTTGAGCACGAGCGACATGGGCGAACTTAGCAATATCTACGCCAACGATAAGCGTGCGAGACGTGATTTGAACAATCTTATGATTTTGGTTATATTTCATTGTAGCCTCCTGGAACACGAGTATTTGTCCTTTTTTGCTGGCCAGCTCAGGACAATTTCATGTTACCAGAGGCCTTTTTCTTGTTCAAACCGCGAATTTCTTCATTACAGGAATGCTG
>NZ_VCRA01000075.1 GCF_005938385.1 Paenibacillus mesophilus | reverse complement strand
GAGACTGTCGATTAAATCGCCAAATTCACTCGGAGAAAACGATTCAAAAAGGTCGGTTTACCTTTAAAAAACATATTTTTCTTTCATTTCCTCCATTTTACTCTGTATTTTGGTATCATATAGATATGCCGTATTATGGAGGGATTCAGATGAGTCGGGTACAGTACAAACAATTTGATCAGTTGTCCTTCGCGGATTTTGAGGTCTACTCCAATCTGCCGGATCACCCCATCTGGAGTAGGGCTGCGGAGCAAATTGACTTCTTGTTCGCCGATGACATCTGTGCTCATTTATATTCGGGGCGGGGGCAATATCCGTATGCGCCATCCCTAAAACTCAAGCTTCATTTGGTGCAGCGGTATTACAACCTATCGGATCGTGAAATGGAAGAAAGAGTAATCGGCGACCTGTTTATTAAACGATTTGCCGGCCTTCCCGTGGCGTTCACCGGTTTCGATCATAGCACATTCGGACTCGACCGTTCCCGTATGGGCTCCGAATTGTTTGACGCTTGTCATCACCATATTCTCGCTCAAGCCAAACAAAAAGGAATCTGGGGGAATAACAAGGATCTCTGGCTCGTCGATTCGTTCCCTACTCATGGTGCTATTGCCAGACGTTCCGCCTACCGCCTCATCCAGCAAGGCATGCTTCGGATCATCAATCCCCTGAAGCGCTCCTATCCGGCGTTGCACCAACGCTTAATGAAAGAGGTCAGGCTTAGCACGCTGCAAACGAAGTTTCCGCATGCGGCGACGGAAGAGCAGCGGCTATCGGCGTTCAGTGAATTGGTTGTCCAGGCATTCGGGCTTTTGTACTGGTTCGAAAGTGCCCCGGTACGTCCGACGTTTTGGTCGTGGTCTCGTGCAGACCGTCAACTTGCTTCCCTGGAGAGTCAGGCATTGCTGTACAAGATTCTCACCCAATACGTGCACCCGGAGGATCCGGAGGACCCGAATGCCCCCTTCAAAAAGCGCACGAAGTCCAAGCGCCCTCAAGACCTCGTGGTAAGCGCGGTTGATCCGGATGTTCGCCGCGGATACAAGTCCAAATCTGTTAAATTCACCGGCGACAAAGTGCAGGTTGTCCAATCCACCCTCTCGGGTCTTGTTCTTACGGCTGAGCCTATTCCCGGCAATGAAGATGATGGGAAACGGCTACTTGAACTGGTCGATCGGGTATGGACAAAGCACGGGGTCAAGCCTGCAGCCGTTGTCGGCGACACCGCTTACGGCACGGGTCGAAACCGAAGCGAATTCGCAGAACGTAACGTTGTACTTTCCGCCCCGATATGGTCCCAGTTCGGAGCGAACCCAAAAGGCATGCTCAATAACGAATCTTTCACCTATGATCCTGTTGCCAGAACGGTAACATGTCCGAATGGCCAGGTGACGAATAAATCCGTTTACAACGCGAAAAAGGAAGGAACGCAATACAAATTTCTTGCTTCGGCCTGCGCCAGTTGCCCCATGCGGCCGGACTGCACGGCAGCTGAGAAAGCAGGGCGTACCGTCTTCATTAGTGACTATTACGAGCTCCATCAGCAGGCCAAAACTTTTAATGAAACCGAGGAAGGAAAAGCTTTGCAGTCCGCTCGTCCTGCGGTGGAACGAAAAAACAATGAACTCAAAAACCATCAGGGTTTAGGTAGGGCCCGAACGCGATCCCGCGAGACGAGACGCCGCGATGTAAAACTCGCCAGCATGGTCGCCAATCTAAAAGTGATGGTAAAACAGGTCGGGAGTTTGACGCTCAGCTTTTGTCGCAAAAGAGTCGTCCCCCCTCACGGGATAAGTCTGCCCATTTAGCTGTTCAAAGGCGAAACAGTGTGCCGTAGACGGTACGAATTAAGAAGCTTTGGTGGGGTATTTCACCTAGTTGACGATTGAATACCCCAAACAAGAGTATTTGATTAACTTTTAGGCAAGTAAATCGACAGTCTC
>NZ_VCRA01000074.1 GCF_005938385.1 Paenibacillus mesophilus | reverse complement strand
GGAGAACAGTTACGGATTCCGACCCAAGAGAAGCGCACATAGCGCAATCCGAAGGAGTCAGGAAAACATCCAGGAAGGGTACAAGTATGTAGTCGACATGGACCTGGAGAAATACTTCGGTGCGCCTAGGTAAGCTGGGTGCTTTCAGTGGGTGCAATTCCCACCCGGGCAAAGGGAAGAGCCGCCCTACCCGGAATCGAGTCTTGAGCACGCAAAGGTAACGATGCGGGCTAAGCGTAGACAGAGCGACGTCCAGGCCGTAACGCAAGTGAAGCGATAGAGCCTCGTGAGATGTCCGGGGGCCGACAAGGTCGAATACTTGGAAGGCTACAGTAGATTTCCGCAAGAGGCGAGGGAATCGGAGACCCCGGCGGGGTCTGAGAGCACGGCATGGCGGAAAAGGAAGCATCACGGAACTAGGGAGATCCATCGCGATCTTCGCAGAAAAAAAAAATTGCGGAGTATGCCGACTGAAAGGACCATCCATAAGAGAGCAGACGTCGCGATGGAAGTCGGACCTGCTGGTAGTACTCGGAGCACGGGAAAGCCTTGTACAGGGGGAAGCGGCAGGACAGAGTAAGCTCTTAACAGCGAAACATGCCCCACACGCGGAGGTGGATACGGTATGTCAACACAACTGGCTAAGATAGCAGAGAAAGCTCGGCAAGATAAGAAACTTCGCTTCACGTCACTGGCGCACCTCATCACCCCAGAATTTCTGCAGGAGACATGGCAGATGATGAACCGTAAGGGAGCAAGCGGAGTGGACGGAGAAACAACGGCGCAATTCGAATCGAACTTGAAAGAGCGGACGGAAAACCTGTGGAATCGGCTTAGACAAAATCGCTACAAAGCCCCACCCGTAAGGCGAGTAGACATTCCCAAAGGAAATGGAAAGACCAGACCGCTGGGAATCCCTACGGTGGAGGACCGACTGGTTCAACGCGCGGTAACGAGGATCGTTGAAGCGATCTTCGAACAGGATTTTCTGGACTTCTCGTATGGATTCCGACCGGGACGCAATCCCCACATGGCGCTTAAAGCGCTCAGGACTTGCATTGTTACCAAGAAAGTAAGACACGTATTTGAAGCAGATATTCGCGGCTATTTCAACCACATCAACCATGAATGGCTGATGCAAATGGTCAAACAACGGATAGCCGACCCGGCCATTTTGCATCTCATTGGAAAATGGTTGCGAGCCGGAATCATGCAACACGGCGTCGTTACACGTAATGAGGAAGGAACGCCACAGGGCGGGCCGATTAGTCCGCTATTAGCGAACATCTATTTGCACTACGTCCTGGACCTCTGGTTCGAGAAGCGATTCAAGAAATGCATACAAGGAGAAGCCTACCTCATTCGTTTTGCGGACGATTACGTTGCTTGCTTCGAATACAAGAGAGATGCGGAAAGTTTCCAAACGCTGTTGAATGAAAGGATGAAGAAATTCAACCTGGAGCTGGCTGAGGAAAAGACGCGCCTTATGATCTTTGGACGATTTGCAAGGGAACGCAAGGCGGAGTACGGCGAGAAGCCGGATACATTCGATTTTCTGGGATTTAAACACGTCTGTGGAACAGGTAAGAAAGGTGAATTTGCCCTCATACGGATTCCAAGCGTAAAGAGTTGCCGGAAATTCACGGAACGAGTCGGAGCATGGCTCAAATTGCATAGCCATTGGAAGCGACGAGATCAGCAAAAGCAACTAACAAGAATGCTCCGTGGGTTTTACCAGTACTTTTCGCTATACCACTGCGACTACAAACTGCATAGCTTGAAAAGTCAGATTGAACGGCAGTGGATACGGTCACTCCGTAGAAGGAGCCAAAGACATCGGTTGTACTGGTCTTATCTAAGAAACAGGGATTGGTTTATCCTACCAGAGCCGAAATTACTACATCCAACAATCTAACGAACAAACCTGTGAACGACTCTGGGGAGCCCGATGCGGGAAATCCGCACGTCGGGTTCTGATTGGGGCTGACGGCACAAGGAAAAAAAAATCCGAGGCCGTCTTCTACCAACCATACAGTGAACCAAAGTAAGCTGGTAGAGGTACTATCCAGAACCATTAAAGACGGGCGGGTCATCTCGCTTATCCATAAGTACCTGAAAGCCGGAGTAGTCGTCAAGCATAAGTTTGAG
>NZ_VCRA01000073.1 GCF_005938385.1 Paenibacillus mesophilus | reverse complement strand
CTACATCACGTAATTGCTCTTCAATCGTTTTCATCGCGATCACCCGTACAAATAAGTTGTAGTGTCTTATTCGACGCGGGTATCTTGAAGTTCCTTCCAAGCGTCTTTAGTTCAACTTATATAGATTCTTACCCTTCAAAAAATTAGGAGAAAAATGATATTATTACATGGTGATTTTTTCCGGACATGCGTTTTAGCTTGAATAGTTGGGTTTAAGGAGGATCGCTGGATCATGCTCGCGGAAAGCATAAGCAAGCCAAATGTGTATCAAGAGATAGCTATCGCAGCCTTGGGCAGCTATAGTATAGGCGATTCTCAATTGGAATACTTAGGACAACGGGATCATGCAACATTAAAAGTGGAGACAGACGCGGAAGTATATCTCATAAAAATTCATAAGGATAACTTAGCCGGTTCCACCATTAAATCTGAGATGCAGTGGCTCGAAGCCCTGTCTAGTGATACAAAGCTAATTGTCCCAAAACCTGTAAGGAATAAAAAGGATTGTCTTGTAACCGAATGGGAGAGAAATAAAAACAATTATCTTGTAACATTGCATCATTGGGTGGAAGGCGTAGTATTGAATCGTCAACCGACTAGTGCTGAAGTTATCCGATTAAGTGGGATAATGGCCTTCTTACACGAACATTCTATAAATTGGAAGCTCCCTCAAGGGTTTGACAGACCGGTATATGATATGGAATCGTTACAATCGTACTTACCAAAGCTGCTTGTTTTGCAGGGGTCAGGAACTATTGATAAAATTGATTACGATTCAATCGAAGAGACCGTAAACTAAATTATTCGTGAAACAAACAGCTTGGAGAAAACAAATCAAACCTGGGGTTTAATCCACTCGGAATTGCATGAAAGCAACTATGTCGTGCATCAAGATAGCATTAGACCGATAGACTTTTCCTCTTGCGGCTTTGGGTATTATCTTTTCGACGTGGCCGAAACCATGCTACATTTGTACCCTGATAAACAGGAAGTTATTTCTTCATACTTATAAACAACAACGTTCTTTATCGATAATAAACTTAAGGACGGTGGAGGCGTTCTTTTTATGGCAAGTGATAAGAGGCTATGCTTTTCATTCAACCAATCCAAATGAACGCGAGTGGCTAGCTAAGAGCGTACCCAATACTGTGAAAAAATATTGTCATAAATTTATGGCAGAAGAGCACTTCCTTTAAAAAATTTCATTCAACTACACTTCGGTTTTACTATGGGATGAACTTTCCGCTAACGGGTACAAACGTTAAATAGGCACCACGACGACGGCCAGAATGATCAGCTTCCGTTGCTCATCTAACGGGCATAGTTGCTTAATTAGGACATCGAAATTTCATAAGAAACAATCGGGCGATCAATAAATGTAAGGAGGAAGAAATGGATCGATTTCTAAAAAAAGGATTATTTTTGAGAAATACCGAATTGCAAAACGAGTTAGATTGTGGAGCTTTAAGGCATCAATTAAGAGAAGGAAAATTTAACTATCAAGGAGGCTGATTATTATTTATGGAGAATGATGGTAAAGGTCAGGTTACATTCCGTAATATTGCACCGATTTTTTATGTTCCAGATCGTAAACTCGTGCTAGACTATTACAAACGGCTAGGTTTTTGGTGCGACTACGATATGGGATTTGTCGAGTGGAAAGGTGTTGGATTTATCGTTCACGAGAGACCTACGGCACCCACAACACCGAATAATCACGGAAATGGTGGACTTGATGCATTCTGTATGGTTTCAGATATTGATATGTTGTTCGAAGAGTTCAAATCCAAAGACGCGGTCTTTCTTTATGAACTCAAAACGAACGAATATAACATGAGGGAATTCGCTATCAAGGATCCAGCAGGATTCACGATTGGATTCGGTAAATAACTCAACTTAGACTGGTTAGCTCAAACGAATAAATAGAGTCATCATTGCTAAACGGGGACGTTAGTTCAACCAAACAGCGGCAGTCTAGGACTGTTTTTCCGGTCCAGACTGCGGCTGTTTTCAAATATGCACTGGTACCTCAGGTGATATAACTAATATAGTACAGCCGGTTTCACTAATGGGAGCGTGATCGCTATTTGAGGGGTAATAAATATATGAGCCTTCTGGATAGTCAACTCCATTATCCGAATAAACTCCAGAAATAACAAAAACTTCTTCTCCAGCTGGATGCTTATGCCTTGGGTATCCTTTACCGGGTGCAAATCGCAATAAAGTTCTTACTTCTCCAGGTTCTAATCTTAAAACGTTCATTTCCACACCGTATCTCGAAGTAAAAATGATAAAATGGGTCAAAAGCCGATGAAGAAGGAGGGGTGACTTTTGCCAATTATACAATTATCCCTGCTCATTAACGCACCTATTGATGTATGCTTTGATTTGTCCCGCAG
>NZ_VCRA01000072.1 GCF_005938385.1 Paenibacillus mesophilus | reverse complement strand
TTGTAGCCTCCTGGAACACGAGTATTTGTCCTTTTTTGCTGGCCAGCTCAGGACAATTTCATGTTACCAGAGGCCTTTTTCTTGTTCAAACCGCGAATTTCTTCATTACAGGAATGCTGCCCGTTAGTTGAGCAAAGGCAGCCGATTGCAAGAAGCCGGCTGCCTACACATGTCTTTCTTGAGCTATCGTTCCTGTTAGCGGAATCAAACCTTCAACACGGTTCTATTTTAATGAGAGTCATTAGGACTAGGATCCGTGTATCGTCAAAGCTTGGGAGCTGTAACGACCCGGCTATACACCTTAATCTGATTCACCACGCAAGGCGCGTCGGCGATCATGCAGCACCAGCAGGAGGGTCATACCCATCATCACCCCAAGGACGGTGCCAGCCTCCATGGTCAGCACCTGCGCCAGGGGATACTCCGGGGCGGGTGGAGCATCGGGGCGAGAGGCGGACAAACGGTTGAAGAGATTGTAAGAAAATAACATTCCTGACGAGATCCATGCCGCGGCCATGGGGAGCAGGAACCTCCGTGAGCCACGGCGTGAGGTCAACACCAGCATGCCCCATGCCCCTGCGAAAGACCACGCGCCGGTACTCAACGACAGCAGGCGCCACCATATATCACGGTCATCCAGCATGGCTGGATCGATGCCCGTAGTTCCGCCCAACGCCCAGAATACCTTGATAACGCCAAGCAAGATGCAACCGCCAGCGACAAACCTGGCCAGGAAAATCTGTAGCTGCCGAGTGTGTCCCGGCGGATCCCCGCAGTCGATCGGACCACCCAGCACCTCCGGCCATCTTGCCTTGGCGTATCCTGCCAAGGCGAGAGGCAGACAGATACCTACCCCAACAAGCGAGAGCATGACGAAGACCTGCTCATAAACCCAAAAGTCGGCTGTGCCTGCCTTGATATCCCGAGTAATAGCGGCCGGACCGAGTACCGGTGCCAGAAGTAACATGGGTATGAGAAGACCGGTGCCCACCCACACAGGTAAAGCCACCAGCCAAGAGGGCAACCGCTCACCCCACGGCCTGCAGAACGCCATCGCCAACAGGATGCCGGCCGCGGCGAGAACCATGGTGACCGCATTGGCAATACGCCAACTGGGGTCGCCCATTTGATCGGTCGGCATGAAGAGACCAAAGGTCCAGGCGATTTTAATCAGCAGATATGGCGACACTGCTACAGCGGCGCCATACCCCCAGATTCTTCGCATCTTCGTCAATCGCGATGCTTGATCCTCTGTTGTTATTATCATTTCATCCTTCCTTGCCTTCTTATTTTTTTTAATGTTGGCACAATCTCCTTAATCTTTACGTTTCCGACATTTGAAAAGTTGCGTGTTAAACTGCCCGTTAGGTGAACAAAGGCAGCCGATCGATCTGGCCGGCTGCCTTTGTGTATCTATTCAGCTCTCGTGCCCGTTAGCCATCAGTGCAAAAGAAGTAGTCACCTAATTGCCCAACAGTTACTTTGATGCCACATAATGTCGCAAACCTGACTAACTTAAGAAATAAATTTATATGTACTTTGTTCAACGATCACATTATCCAGCCCGTTACTTCAAAAAACGGAAAAAAGCTGCCGCGCCTATCGTGCCTCGTTGAATCACCCGCCAAGACACAGTTATTTTATTGAACTCCCGCAATACCATAAGTATTGTTAATTACACTTAAATAGTTTTCCCAATTGAAATAGAAAGGGCCACTATCAATTTTTTTATTGTCACGCTCGAATATAAAATCCTTCCAGATGACAATGTCATCTTCTTTGTCAATTTTGACTGAAATAAATCCACACTCCTCATCTCCACACAAGGGACAAACTAGTATTGGATATCGGTAGTGCAGATATTCGTGTGGCTGCCTAAGCAGAAAGTAATCAATCATTAACTTTTGATTTTCATTAGTACCCCATCCTAGGGCGGGTACCATATCATATTTTCTTAGTCTTTTATATAATGAATATCGTGCCCGTTAATTAAGTATTATCAATTCTTACCCTCAGGTACACTCCAAACTTCTATGAAATTACCATCCAGGTCGTAGAATGAAAATGATTTGCCTTGATAATCAAAAAACTCCCCAACCTTAATCCCTTTTTCAATGCAATACCGATACGCGGATTCTGCATCGTCCACCATAAACCCATACGACGATTGAGCCGCGCCATTCGGATATATGAAATGAGAATTGAGGTTATGTTCATTTTGTTGGAATAGGATTTTTATGCCTGATTCATTATGTAATTCTATGTAATTCGGGTCTACTGTTGTTACTTTAAAGCCGAAATGTTCTCCATACCAATCCACAGAGTTGTTAAAACTACTGACGGGAATGGTTAAATATGATGAATTAAGTTTCAATCCCATACCAAGTTCCCCTTCCTCATTTTTGCGATGTATATGATTTGCCCCGTGTGGCTTGGCAAATGTCTGAACTGATGCAGAAGCATTTCTAGGACGGTGGATCGATTGTTCAAGGCGGCAGAGTCGAACGACGGATAATCCAAATACGGCTGTTCCAGCAGTCGTTCAGGGTTTGCTTTCATCATTTCAAGAACCCCAATGATGCTGTCATAGGATTTTTTCGAAATTTCCAATGCCTGCTCTTTCGTCATCTGTAAACCGCGTTCGAATTCGATGTTCATATACTCGTTTAATGGAGCACCGAAATATGCGGCATCAAACCAATAACGTGCAGCCCCTGAAATGTGCGCTATCAAATTCGCGATACTGTTGCTCTCTGTCGTAGGTGACCAGACGAGGTCCTCCTCGGTTAGCTGCTCAATCACCTTGCGGGTCCACTTTTGATCCGCCTTGTATTTAATTAGTAGATGGTCAATCACAATATTTGAACTGTCCAAAACACTTTACCTCCCATATTTTACTAAAATACTAGCAAACAAATGTTCGTGTGTAAAGAGCGAAAAAACACTTATACTCCGATACGTTACAGGACAATTAATTTTAATTCAATTTCACTAATCTCCCTCTATGAATAAATGCATATCTCCAATTTCCTCTTGTTTTCTTACGATTTCGTTGAGGGGGAGTTTTAATAGACACAGCCTCACAGGAACAAAATTGTACAGAAGGGGATTTTTGGTTTCCTA
>NZ_VCRA01000071.1 GCF_005938385.1 Paenibacillus mesophilus | reverse complement strand
GCCACACATTACCAACTGTTTGTCAAGTTCTATTTTTTATTTTCGTGCAAAAAAAGAGCGGGCTATCTTTTCGATAACCTGCTCTTGTTCTTAATTTTGGGCTCTTCGCCTTAACTTAATGACATTGCCCACATGGCCGCCCTTCTTTTAGAACCTGTAAAAATACCGGTCAACCCGCCACGGAGACGGCCGGCTTCAACGGAATAGACGTTCTCCCAGCCGGAACATCCAGTATCCATTGCTGCAATGGAATGCCCATCCGCTCGACCGGCTGGACTCTTCTCACTGCCGTTGAAGCTCCGCCTTCCGGAGCGGCCGCATCGGCCGACAACAGAACCGTCAGCCCCTTGCACTCGCGCTGCGCCGAAATAACCAAATGCCCGTTCTCTACGCGCGCCTCGACGTTTCTGCGCAATTGGAGCCATTCGTACATATCCTGTGCCGTCCACCAAGCCAATCCTTGCTCTTCCCCGTATCGGATCAGGTCGACAAAGCCGGGTCCGACGTTCTCATTCATTTTGAACGTAGCCGGATGGTACAGAAAATGCGCTACGCCATATACATCTTTGCTTCGGTCCACAAGCGCTCTTGCTTCGGGAGCCGTGCAGCGAAGGGGGATCGGCGGATCCCAGGCTAGCGTCGGATTGCTGTAAACGTTCATGAGACGATTGCGTTCCGAGGCGTCGGATACGGGCAAGTACGGATGGCACGTTCCGGCCAGAAAGCCTTTATTGCCCTGCTTCGTGCCGCCTTTGCTCTGCTCCACGACGATGCCCGCCCTTTCGCACCATTTGAAGAACTGCACGTCCCCTTCCCAGCGCAAGTAATGGTTTTTGTTCATTTTTATGGGAACGGACACATTCATAGCGTTCATTTGACTCTTCAGCAGCCCAAGCTGCTCGTTGAACAATTGTTCGTCCCAGCGGTTGCCTTCCGCCTCCAGCGCGTTATAGTGAAGGGCGATCTCGTGACCTTCATCAACGATACGCCGGTAAATAGGCTCGGGATAGCCCGGCATAATGATGCACCAGCTCGACTTGATTCCGGCTTCCTTCAGCCGGTCCAGCAGCATTTCCGCCGCTTCGCTCACGTTGCCGTCCGTATCGTGGGAAATGTGGCCGATCGCTTCAAGCCCTTCCGGCCAAAACCACACTTGCGCGAACGTCCGGGATACCGATTCCCCGAGACGGTGCAGAAGCCGCAGCAGCATAATACGGAATTCGTCCACGATCGGATGCAAGTAGAACGGAACGCCGCCGTCTATCGAGTTGCGGTCGCGGTTCCAATCGAGTACCGAACTGTCGTCTGTCTTGAATATATCGTCGTTGATAGCACCCGTTCCGTCCGAGGACGGAGTACCGTCCTTTACGACCGGCACCCCTTGCTGCATAAGGCAGAAGGTGCGGGGCAAATCAACGGCCAACATGGCCGCCGCTCCGTGTGGATACGCCTTGACGGTCACCGCAGGGTGAGCGGTTTCCGCGCCGGTCTGCAGCGTAATCGTGCCATGAGTCTCCACACCGTCCGTCGGCTTCAGCAGCATCGAACCGAAGAAATGAAACGAGCTTTGCAGCCCGTCGGCGAGCGCCGAGCCCTTCCAGTCGATCCAGCCTTCCTTGACCTTGCGTACTTGTTGCACCCCGAGCATATGATCCAACCCGTACGTATCGCCGACCGCCAGTACCGCATTGCCGCTTTCACAATAAGCCCGGAACAGTTCCGGCCAATCCTTCCTGTCATCCAAACCCGCTACTATCGTTATACCCTTGGGACGGCTGCCGAGCCACGCTTCCGGCGTCCATGCATCATAAGCAATACCAGCCTGCTTCAGGATCTCAAACAAGTAAGGCGTGTAAACGTCCCGTCCCTGCCGCCATACTGCCTGCGCCTGCTTCTCGTTCCAGATCACATGAATCACATAAATCACCTGTTCCATACTTGTATTTATTACTTCTTCCATCATAATGCTTTAGTCCGAAACCGTCAACGGCATAAAACAGACTTTATTAAACAATCCCGTAAATTATCCATTGAATTCAAAAAAAAGACAACCGCTTAAAGCAGTCGCCCTTTTTCCCTTGTTATCCGTCCGATTTGGCGAAGCACGATTCAAAAAACCGCAGCGTATCCGGCAAATGCATTGTCCAATACTCCCAATTATGCGCCCCTTCGAATTCCGAGTATTTATGCGGATAGCCGATCTGCTGCAAATGCTGCTGGAATAACACGTTCAACGGGTACAAATAATCGTCCTTCCCGCAATCGAAGTAAAGAGCCGGCCTGTTGTCATCTGCCAAACGCGCCTCGCTGAGCAGCGCCAAATCATACCCTTTGGCATAGTCGCCCTTCTGCGGACCGATCATCCTGGCCCAATCGGACCGGGAGAAATCGCTGTATGGCAGCTTCCCCGCCGATCCGAGCGCTCCCGACAAGCTGGCTGCGGCACCGAACAATGCCGGATTGCGCAAGGCGAGCGAGAACGCGCCAAATCCCCCCATCGAGTAGCCACCGACGAAACGGTACGCCCGCTCGGGGATCGTCCGATAATTCGCATCGATATACGGCACCAAGTCATGAAGCAAATATTGTTCAAAATTGCCCGTTCCATCGTACCAGTCGATATAAAATGTCCCTTGGCCGTACCCCCCGTCATTCGGCATCACCACGATACATTCCCGAAGCTCGCCCGACGTCATCATTAGGTCCAGCGTTTGTTCCACATTTCCTTTCGTCAGCCAGCTGCTCTCGCAGCCGTACATGCCATGCAACAAATATACGACGGGGTAAGCCCGCTCGCTGCCTTCATATGACGACGGCAAGTATACGAAGCACGACATTCTCGCAAAGAGCGCCCCGGAGAAAAAAGGGACGGGATGGACAGCCATTAGGATCACGCTCCAGGGCAAAGTAAAGGTTCTGCATTCATTATACCAGTTACCGCCTCGCCGACAAAAGAAAGCGGGTGGCTGAACAGCTTCTGCGCCGTCGTTTCTTGGTACGGTATGAACAAATGCATAAACTTTTGCATTTGTTCATGCCCTAAATATCCACAAACAAAAATCGCCCCTTCCGCATAATTGCAGAAAGGGCGATTTAATCGCTTGGCAACGTCCTACTCTCCCAGGACCCTGCGGTCCAAGTACCATCGGCGCTGGAGGGCTTAACGGTCGTGTTCGGGATGGGAACGCGTGGATCCCCTCCGCCATCATCACCAAACGGATTGAAGGTAGTTACTCCTTCAAAACTGAACAACGAGCTGTGCAAGTGTTTGAGACTTAACGTCTCTTGTACCGAACCGTTACAGGTTCGAGGTACTCCATAGAAAGGAGGTGATCCAGCCGCACCTTCCGATACGGCTACCTTGTTACGACTTCACCCCAATCATCTACCCCACCTTCGGCGGCTGGCTCCTTGCGGTTACCTCACCGACTTCG
>NZ_VCRA01000070.1 GCF_005938385.1 Paenibacillus mesophilus | reverse complement strand
GGGTGAACAGTTTAGCACACGGGGTCAAGCCCCACGGGCAGAGACGTTCTACCCCGGCTACCCGTAACTAAACCCCTTAAAACAAAAGAGGTCAACCAGTAAAAACTGGCTGACCTCATAATACGAAGGGGCAGAAGTGCTTAATAGTCACTCTAATGAAGAAGACAAAGGATTTTGGAAATAACTGTCGAATGTATTTCGGACACCCCCCGCGTGCCGGACCAACCTTACCGCCATATAAATGATGTTTTGAATGACGGTTCGGATTCGGCGGCGCTGCACATCGTTGCGAATGGGGGAATCCTTCTCACGTAAACTTTCTTGACCGATCATTCGGTATTGCTGCCAGTTGAAATTGCTCATCGCCTTTCGGTCCTCCGCATTCCCCGTTATGGCAAAATGTATTAATCAGCACGACGCCGACTTTGTCGGTAATGAAGCTCGACGCCTTCTTCCACAGTTCGATAAAGAAGTTGAGGCTCTCCTTGTCGGGCGGGCCCTGCTCAGCCGCCCCGCCGCTGTAGACGAGGTAGGTCAGCTGCTGCGGCTTCGCGCCCCACTTCTCCTTGGATTTGTGCGTCAGGGTCCCCCCATACGGGTATAGGACCTTGCCCCGAGAGTGGCCGGGTTCGTGTTGCGAGCGGTTGCCCGTTCAGTACGCCATCCGGGTCATCAAGAAACGCCAAAATTGAGTTTTAAACGGACGTATGGCCGGGTCAGGCTGAAGGTCCTGATCATGAAATGAATGTATTGTCCTTTGAAGTCGAAAATACAGAAAAGATATACCAGTCATTAAAGGAAGATGGTGTACGGGTCGAACTGAGGAGCCAAAGGCGTGGTTTTTCATGCTTGCTGGAGACCGTGTAAACCTTCTGGAGGAGCAATTTTGCTTTTCTCATTTGGGTATCCCATAGCAGGTCGGGGAAGCCCCCGAACTGCCCGAGGGACTTCCTCCTTCTGTGTAATGGATTACTTATTACCTTGCCTTGGAATTTCATTTAAATCAACATCAACAGAATGTGCCTCAATATCCGGTGACCCGACAAGAGAATTTTGGATATATGACCCATCTACAAAGTTAATGGTTATATAATCCGGCCAATTTCCATCAGGAAAGTTAATACTAGATACGATTTTGACTTCTTGTAATTTCAGCTTATTTCTTGCATCTTCATCGATTTTCCATATCCCCCTATTACCTCCTATTTCTATCCCGCGATCGCTCATTCCAAACCTTTAAGGGTCTGTTCCATGAATAATACACTGAATCAATCTCCTGTGCTATAGCATCCAGTCCTCTTTATCCGATTGTATGCAGCGGTAAATTCCCGCTCAATGGCATCGATCTCCTTATTTTGCCCGAGAGGCAAGATGCGGCAAGGCCGCAATCGGGCGCAGGGCGACTTTCTGTTCGATCGGATTCGCGCCCGGGCGGAACGGCAAATGATGCCGGCATACGCCCGGTGCGCATCATACCGGCGGCGCTCGGCAAGCAGGCGGGGTTGGCCGGTGCGGCGAAGCTGGCATGGTCGAGCGCGAGTCCGCAAGGGTAGCGAAGACGTTTTCGTCGACGGAATTGCGGCGAGTTCATTCCGCTATCCTCTGGAAGCGGGCGACGGCATCGGTTGATCGGCTCGCATTTTGTCGAGCGCCCGATGCCATTGTCTGTTTTGCGGTGTCATGACATGTCATCGATATTGTCATGGGCGGAGCGGTTCCCCATTTTGCCCGAGAGGCAAGATGCGGCAAGGCCGCAATCGGAATTCGGCCGACCGGAATCATTCGACCGAGTTGATGCTATGATGACAAAACCGTTATTAATTTGATACCGATTGCCTACGGCGATCGGTTTTTTCGCGTGGAAGCATTTGGGAGCCGGTACTCATGACGCCCGGAAACGGCACATGCTACGATTTGTAATGTCAATTGGCAAACAAAGCTGCCGATAATTCGGTTCCGGGGGAGAAGGATTATGAACGATAGGCGGGTAATCAGCGTCGTCATTCCCGCGCGCAACGAAGGGGAACGAGTCGCCGGGACGATCCGTTCGGCGATGGAGACCCGAACAAGCGGCTGCGGACTGGAGTTTGTCGTCGTGGACGACGCGTCGGACGAAGGCTGCGGCGTTCGCTTCGGTCCGGACCTGGACGGTATGGACATTCGCGTCGTGCGGCTGGCTGAGCGAGCCGGTGTCGCGGGTGCGCGCAATCGCGGTGCACGGGCGGCAAGCGGAGATATATTGTTTATTACCGATGCACACGTGGGATTTAGTTCTGGTTGGGACGAAGAGGTGCTGCGGCGGATCGGCGACGGACGCATAATGGCCGCCACGATTTGCGATACCGTCTCCGCCTTTCGCGGTTATGGCTGCAGCTTGCTTGTGCCGTTTATGGGCACGGCCTGGAACCGGGAGCCGATAGCCGGAGAGCCGCCGTTCGTGCAAATCGCCTCTTCCGCCGGTACAGTGCTGACCAAGGAGCTGTTCGAGAAGATCGGCGGCTACGACGAGGGAATGCGGCTGTACGGCGGCATCGAGCCGGAGTTCAGCGTCCGCGCCTGGCTGAGCGGAGCGGAAATCGTCTCCGTCCCTTCGCTGCGCATGCTGCACCGGTTCAAAACGAAGCCGGAAGTCGAGCGGTTCGTCGGCGAATTGAAGCCTCACCTGGTGCACAATAACCTCCGCTTCGGCCTGCTGTACCTGGGAGAGTCCGCCAGCCTTCAAATGATCCGGCACTTCGCCATGATGTATCCGGATGAGATAGGAGAGGCGGTTCGCCAGGTGGAAGCAAGCGATATCGGGGAACGTCGGAAGGTTCTCGGCACGCGGCTGCGCCATGATTTCGCCTGGTTTGTCCGGCGGTTCGGCGTTAAGGACCAGACGGGAGCGGAAGTATGGATATAAAGGCGGACCTGTCCGCGATAAAGGGGGGAGAGGCTCATGAGAGTATTTATTGCCGGTATTGACGGCTATTTGGGCTGGACGCTCGCACAGGCGTTGACCGCGCGCGGACATGAAGTAGGCGGGGCGGACGGGTATTTCCGCCGCAAATGGGTGGACGAAATGGGCTCGTGGAGCGCCGTTCCGATCGTCTCGATGAAAGAGCGGCTGGAGGCGTTCCGCGAACGGTACGGAAAGCGGCTGCCGTTCTGGGAAGGCGATCTGCGCAGCTACCCGTTCGTGGAGCAGGCGCTCCGCGAATTTCGCCCCGATGCGGTCGTGCATCTGGGAGAATGCCCGTCGGCTCCTTATTCGGCGATCGATGTCGAACATGCGGTATTCGTGCAGACGAACAATTTGACGACGACCTTCCATCTCTTATTTGCGATGAAGGCGAACGCGCCGGAAGCTCATCTGGTGAAGCTCGGCACGATGGGGGAATACGGCACGCCGGACCTGGATATTCCCGAAGGCTTTTTCGAGGTGGAGTACCGGGGGCGGAAAGACCGGCTGCCGTTCCCGCGCCAGGCGGGGTCGTGGTATCACTGGAGCAAGGTTCACGGCTCCAACAATGTGATGTTCGCTTCCAAGCTGTGGGATATGGCCGCAACAGATATTATGCAGGGCATCGTATTCGGCACTCATCCTGCGGAGATGGGCGACGATCCGCGGCTTGCGACCCGGCTCGATTTCGATCAGGCGTTCGGCACGATCGTCAACCGGTTCTGCTGCCAGGCCGTCATCGGCCATCCGCTGACGTTGTACGGAAGCGGCTCGCAGCGGCGCGGCTTTCTGCCTCTGCAGGATTCGATGCAATGTCTCGCGTTGGCCGTGGAAAATCCGCCGAAGCGGGGGGAATACCGGGTGCTCAACCAATTCCAGCAAGTATACCGGCTCGACGATTGGGCAGGCAAAGTCGCGAAGGCGGCGGACGCGTTCGGACTGAAGGCGGAAATCCGCCATCTGGACAACCCGCGCAAGGAGCAAGAGGAGCACCATTACCGGCCCGATCACGACGAACTGACTCGGCTTGGATACCGCCCGTCCGGCGACATTGAAGCGGAGCTGCAGACGATGATCGCCCGACTGCTGCCGCACGCCGAACGAATCCGGGAAAAAAGCGGGACGCTTCTTCCCGATATTCGCTGGACCGGCGACAGAAGCCGGGTGAGCTACAGGTTGCCGACCTGAGGCGGACTGCGGCTAAGCGCACGCGAAAGGAGGTGAAAAAGATGACACAGGCTGTGGCAACTCTACTGAATGAGCTGACAGTTCGGCCATCCGCGCTTCTCTCGTTGATCGAACGTCCGGAGAGCTTCGGCGAGCGGCTCGGATTCAATTCCGCGCAGATTGGCGCGCTGAGAAGCGCCGACAAGCTGAAGCGCCCGATGCGTCCGGTAACGTTCACGACCGGTACGACGATCGAGGTATGATCGCGTAAGCGGGACGATCGCCTGCCCGAACATTCGGCAAGGCAAGTGGACTTGTTACGGTCGAAGAGTCGGCCGTGGTCGCTCGTTGCCGGATGAGGGAGCAGAGTTTCTAGCATGGGCCATCATAAGCGCAAAGAGACCGTCGGGCAACCGGCGGTCTCTGCAAGTCTATGCCGAACTTTCTTATACCGGTTCCACGACCGACCAATCCAACTCCACCCCGGCCCGGACCAAGCGGGCCTGATAATCGCGCAATAGCGTCTCGGTATTGCGCACCTGGCGCGGCGTAACCCCTTGATCCAGACAAAATGCGGCCAAATAGCCGGCAGCTTCGCCGATATTCCACTAGACGGGATGAAGCCGGTAGCAGCCGTTGGTCAGATGCGTCACGCCGATGTTTTTGCATCGGTTCCCAGCACATCCTTGCGCAGCCTCAGACCCGGGTAGCCTTGTCCGCCGTCCGGCCGGGGAGCTTCCGTCTGCAGCCAGTAGAGCAGGCTCAGGCTCAAGTTTTTCGCCCGCACGATGTGCAGCTCGCGTCATAAATCCAGATCGTGAGGATCGTGAGGGCCAGCAGGCAACTTATTTTTCACAACACGTATCTATATGGTTATATTATGTATGACACCAAATACAAAGATAGTATCATATATATATAAGTTGAACTAATGAGACTTACATGCGAATACAAAGCCGATCAATAATCTTCATTGGATCTTGCATAATGTTGTCCATAAATGCTCCAACATTCTTGCGAATCTCTACAGTTGTATGGTAAA
>NZ_VCRA01000007.1 GCF_005938385.1 Paenibacillus mesophilus | reverse complement strand
TAGGAAACCAAAAATCCCCTTCTGTACAATTTTGTTCCTGTGAGGCTGTGTCTATTAAAACTCCCCCTCAACGAAATCGTAAGAAAACAAGAGGAAATTGGAGATATGCATTTATTCATAGAGGGAGGATAGTAGGTACGGAAAATTGTAAAATGGACAATATGAGGGAATAATGCACTTTAAAGAAAGGAAGCTTTCCAATGATGACTTCTAACAAAGACAAGGCGGTATCATTTTTGCAACTGGTGGCGTCGGGCGAAGTGCGTGAAGCATACCGAAGGTACATTAGTCCGGGTTTCCTCCATCATAATCCCTTTTTCCGTGGAGACGCTGATTCACTAATGCTCGCCATGGAAGAGAACGCCGCCAAGAATCCTCACAAAATCCTTGAGGTCAAACGTGCTATCGAAGAGGGTAATATCGTTGCGGTGCACTCCCATGTCAAACAAAATCAGGAAGACATCGGAGGAGTTGTTGTCCATATCTTCCGCTTCTATAACGACCTGATCGTCGAATTATGGGATGTGGGACAGCCCATTCCGGAGAAGTCCCCGAATGAGAATGGCGTGTTCTGATGCGGGATATTGTTACACGATGGATATGAGAGTTCAATATTAGGATCTAACGAGGCAGCCGGCGAATCGATCCGGCTGCCTCGCTCGCTTAACGGGATTGAATTGTTGTAAATACAACAAAAATGAGATACTTTTTTCTTACCACCTTTGAAAAATACAAGATTAGTGGGGGTGCAATATGAAGGAAGTTCTTCGTGAGGTTGGAATGATTGCCAGGTCATTGGATTCTATAAGTAATATTGAGTTTAAGAAATATGACCTTACAAAAGGACAGTACTTGTACCTTGTGCGAATCTGTGAAAATCCAGGAATAATTCAAGAAAAGTTAGCTGAAATGATAAAGGTAGACCGAACAACGGCTGCTCGTGCCATAAAAAAACTTGAGATGAATGGATTTGTTGAAAAGAATGATGATCCAAATAACTAAAAAATTAAAAAACTATTTCCTACAGAGAAAGGGAAGACTGTTTACCCTTCAATAAGAAGAGAAAACGATTATTCCAATAAGGTCGCACTATCCGGATTCTCCGAAAGTGAGGTGGAAACTATTTTTAACCTGCTGCAAAGAGTCAGAAAAAATATAGAAAAAGACTGGGAGTTTGTAAAAAAGGGAAACAAGAGAATGTACTGATTTCTATAAGGAGGACAAGCAAGATGACTATAACCATAAAAAAAGTGCACGCTTGAAGATCTAGGCTTACTTCAAGACATTAGTGTCGAGACGTTTAATGAGACATTTAAGGATCAAAATTCGCCTGAAAATATGAAAGCCTACTTGGAAAGAGCATTTAACTTAAAACAACTGGAAAAAGAATTATCAAATATCTGTTCGGATTTTTATTTTATTTATTCTAATGAGGATATTGCCGGGTATTTAAAAGTAAACACCAATGATGCTCAAACTGAAAAAATGGGCAATGATTCGCTTGAGGTCGAGAGGATTTATATAAGGAAAAAACATCATTAACAGGGGCTTGGTTAATATCTAATGAATAAAGCTATAGAAATAGCGGTAGAACGGAATAAAGAGAAGATCTGGCTGGGGGTTTGGGAAAAAAATGAAAGCGCGATTACCTTTTATAAAAAAATGGAGTTTGTTCAAACCGGAGCCCACTCTTTCTATATGGGCGATGAAGAACAAATAGATTTTATAATGATCAAAGCACTCCTATAACATTATTCTGAAATAATATTCTAGTATTATGGATAACGTTAAATCGATAGCGGATTTAAAAAAGCGTTAAACTCTAGTTCAATCCAAGCTTATCCGCTTCTATTCTTCAACCCCAAATAAACCACTGAAATGATCGTGAAAAACAGCAAATAGCCGAAGAAGCTATACAGATGCAACCATTTCTCGGAATGGACGAATAACCCTAGCCGCTCCGCCGATTTTTCCATAATGGGCATCAACAGGCTGACAAACAGAATCAAACCTGCCCTCCCCCATCCATTCGCAAGGGATAGGCCATACAAAAAAATCATCGTCAACAGGGGCAGCCCGATTAACGTAAAGAGAATATGGATCGAAAAGATTTCCGGCAGCAGTCGATGGGGAAACTGATACATCCCTTTGCCGACAAAATAGAGGTCCAAATACGTACCCAGCAGTGACGCCAACAAGGCACAGGTAAAACGATCTTTATTCCAAAAAGCCGATCGTTTTTTTGGCAAGCGCGGCAACCTCGAGCCGCTCCAATGTTTTGCAGTATTCACTTTTAATCTCTCCGTCCACCGTTACTAGGTCATCCTCTAAATAATCCGCCGCTTCTAGATCTTGAAACCAATCCCCCGGCTCGGCTTCCGGCTGGCTGACGTTTTTCCAGGCATGCTCGAGTTTGGGGCTGTAAATTCTCCTCGCTCCCTTGAGAAGCCTGCACGACTTTAACCTTAACGGATACGGAATTCCCGGTGTACCTTCATTTACGGAATTGAATACATGCGGCCAGTAATCTTTCCTCGATCCCGTATGCGGATGACGTTTCGCCCAGTCCAGGGCCTGTGAATGAAAATCCATATTTTTAAACAAAACGGCATACAGCCTTTTTCCGAGTAAAATCCGCTCATGGAGAGATTGGAACTGGTGAAGCGTCTGCCCTAATACATGCTCGCCTTCCGTTGGAAAAAGAATTTGATTAAAGGACAGCCAATCCTGAAGGTGAAATTCGATTTTGTTCAGCACTTCTTTCTGATAATGGGGATTTTGAACGACCCTTTGCTCCAAGTAGCTTTGTTCATTGATGATTAAAGCTATGCAGTGAATATGCGCATCCCGTACTTTCCAAAAATAGTTCCAAACCGTTTCCATAAAAATCGAAACCTTCAGATGAGGCAGTAAAAAAAACAGGGGCTTATTGTGCTTCAAACTCTCCTCGTAAAGCAGGAATTGCGGGTATACATCTTGGAAAATCAGCCAGTTGCCGCGTTCCAAAAAATGAAAAAAGGTTTCCCGCTCCATATCGGAGAGCAGCTTGGTCAGAAACTCCCCCTTAAGATCGGTCATATTCCATCCGCCATTCCGTGATACCATGTGGCCTAAAAATGCCCAGTGGATTTCAGGATGCCGCACATAATACTCGAGATAGGCTTTAGTTCGGGTCACATTATTCAGGTTGCGTTCACGGGTAATCAGCCTGATGTCGTTCAAAAGCGTTTTGTCTGCAACCGTTAACTCTTTCGAGACGGCGGGGGACTGTTTCTTTCTTTTCTTCAACTCCTCGCGAATCGTTTCAATCGGTGTTTTTTGGCGGTTTCTTGTGAAAAAGATAGCGGCCTCCCCCCTCATGAATTCAATATGGTAGAGCTGAATATGAATACTTAAACTGTGCTTTGCGGGAGGAAGGAGTGCCGGAATGATCGATACGGCGAAGGGGATCCGATGGATGATTGAAACGCTTCGAAAAGACCAAGCTCCGGACGGGTCGTGGGCTTATCCGTTTGACACGGGTATTTCTACCGATGCCTATATGATTATTTTATTGCGGACTTTAGAGATTGATGATGAGGAATTAATTGAAGGGCTTTGCCGGAGAATATTAAGCAGACAGCAGAAAAATGGAGCATGGAAGCTTTTTTACGATGAAGGAGAAGGGGATGTAACGGCCACTTTAGAAGCCTATTACGCACTGCTTTTCTCCGGATTGTACAGCAAAGCGGACGAACGTCTTCGCGCCGCTCTTCAGTTTCTGATCGCAAGCGGCGGTTCATCGGAAGTGAGTATGTTTACGAAAATCATGCTGGCACTGATCGGGCAATATAAATGGCCTTCCTTTACCCCTTTGCCGGTTGAAATGATTTTGCTCCCGCGCTGCTTCCCGATCCATTTTTATTCTATATCGGTTTTCGGGAGAGCCAATCTGACTCCGATAATGATCCTGGCCGATAAGAAGTTTTCCGTTCAACCCGCAAATGCGCCTGACCTATCCGAGTTGAACTGGTTGGCGGATGAGGAGGAGGGGTGGATTCGCTCAAGCGAGTGGCGTTCCCTGCTCTCCTTTATTCAGTACGGAGTCCAAAGATTGTTAGGCGTCCCGAGGGAACTGCATCGGTTAGCCCTTGAGCGTGCCCAACAATATATGCTTGATCATTTGGAGCGGGACGGAACCTTTTACAGTTATTTCAGCAGTACCTTTTTAATGATATTTGCCCTTCTTGCTCTGGGGTATAAAAAAACTGATCCCGTCATTACTAAGGCTGTCGAGGGGATTCGGGCCATGAAATGCGAAATTAACGGTCTGCCTCATATGCAATATACTACGGCCAACGTGTGGAATACGTCGTTAATAGGCTATTCGCTTCGGGCAGCGGGAGTTGCGCGCGAAGACCCGATGGTGACAAAGGCAAACAACTACTTGCTGAGCCGCCAGCATCACCGCTTCGGCGACTGGGTCGTTCACAACCCGGGCGGTTTGCCGGGCGGCTGGGGGTTCTCCGATGTGAATACGATGAATCCGGATGTGGATGACACGACTGCTTCGTTAAGGTCCATATCCGGCATTTCGTCGCATAACCGGACTGCCTGGGACAAGGGCGTCAGCTGGCTTTTGTCGATGCAAAACGATGATGGCGGCTGGCCTGCCTTCGAGAAAAATACCGATTCCAAGCTGCTGGAATTTCTGCCGCTTGAAAAGGCCCGGTTTTTGCTGGCGGATCCCTCTTGTGCGGATTTGACAGGGAGGACGCTTGAATTTCTCGGGAACTATACGAACCTTCCCGCGAGCCATTCCGTTATCCGGAATAGTGTACATTGGCTGTTGAATAATCAGCGGAAGGATGGGTCGTGGTACGGGCGATGGGGCATTTGTTATATTTACGGAACATGGGGCGCGATTACAGGCTTGAAAGCGGCGGGCATCTCGAATAGCACACCAAGCATTCAAAAGGCGGCGGCATGGCTCGGGAATATTCAGAACCCGGACGGCGGATGGGGCGAATCGTGCCATAGCGACATTCAAATGACCTACGTTCCGTTAAAGACGAGCACGCTGACCGATACGGCTTGGGCGTTGGATGCGTTGATAACGATTGCCGACCGGCCGACTGCTGCCATCCAAAAAGGAATAACCTATTTGCTGGATTCCCTCGAGAAAGTGGATTGGACGACGGACTATCCAAAGGGCCAAGGAATGGGAGGATCGTTCTATATCCATTATCATAGTTACCGATACATCTTTCCGCTGCTTGCCTTGGCGCATTATCGAAGGAAGTTTGAATAACCCCGAGTTGTCGGTCAACGAAAACCGCCCGTTAGGGCGGTTTTCCGTCTTCTCATCACTGTCCCAAGCTCCAGCCGGCCTTCTCCCCACCGCTCCCTTCAGGTAGGGCAATTCCGACGCGCTTGCCCGAGAACGGTCCCGAGCGTTCCAGATGGTTTAGGATCAGGCGAGCCGCCTCCTTGTACGGTATGATCAGCTCGGGAAGCTTCCGGGCGATCAGGCCGGACAGCTCCGCATCCGGCAAGGATCGTTCGGATTCCGAGAAGGCCAAGGGCAGCTCTTCTGCCGAAATACGAAGATTCGCCATATATGCGCTGTCCGGGGAGTTCTCCACCATCGGTCCCGGACATAGAACGGACCAGTCGAGCTTCGATTGACGGATGCGGTCGTAATTGTTCTGGTGGATCCGATACATCGGAGGCATACCGGGAAGGCCCAGGCTGTTCCGATCCGTATGCGGAATATCGAGTAGAGCGGCGCCGGCCAGCATCCAGAGCCGTCCGCCGAAGCGGGGATGGCCATCCGCTTGAGTGACGATCGTGTCGACGATGCGGGCGAAAGCGTCCGCATCCTTCGGATTGCCTGCCGAGATAATGGCCGCATCGCAGCCCGATAACGCATCGTACACTTGCTGCGGATCGGTGGCGTCGCCTTCCACTATGGTTAATTTTTCCGATTGGGGAGCGTTGTCGGATCGCTCCGGCCCTTTCTCGCGTTTTCTCGCAAATGCGGTTACATGGCAGCCGGACAGTAACCCTTCCGAAACGAGATGCCGTCCGAGACTTCCATTCGCTCCAAAAATGATGACGTTCATTTATACCTCCCGTGAGTGTCGATAAATTTAGAGATTCATGCTTCGTAGTGAACTATAGCATGCTTGCCGAAAACCGAACAAGAATGCACTTTTTCGTGATATACTAACCAAAATGTGAGCTATGGCTTGCTAAGCGACTTTACGAGGAGGGTGCAAAAAGATGGAGCAAACACTGCCTGAGCAGCTGAAGGGCTTGCAGGAATGTCCCCACCGGGGGGTGTTGGATCTGATTTTCCAGAAATGGACGGTGATCGTGATCTATCATCTCCACCTGGGACCTCGCCGATATAATCAACTGCACCACGATATTGACGGGATTTCTCACAAAATGCTGGCGCAAACGCTCCGGCAGCTGGAGTTTGCCGGGATCGTGAAGCGAACCGTCTATCCGCATGTCCCGCCGCAGGTGGAATATGCGCTGACGCCGCTGGGTGCGACGCTGATCGAACCGCTGAACGTAGTCGCGCAATGGACTCACGACCATGCCCACGAATTGCGGTTGGAGAAATAGGCGTTCGGAGTCGGCTCATGAGACGGCAAACAGCCCCCACCATACGGAGATGAGGGCTGCATGTTAGCTTGAACGAATCGAACTTCACTATTACTGAACTCTATTGCGCTAATGACTGGCCGGATGGGTGAATACAGTGAATGACGAACCAAACTTCACTAATACTGAACTTAAGTTCAGTATTAGTGACTTCAGGTTCACTGTTTCAACAATTGCCGAGAAGTGGAGCTGATTAGCGCCATGAGGTTCACAAATAAGCAAATCCAGTTCATTGTTCACCTAGACACTGCAGGCAGGTTTTACGAGAATTCGCTTCAAACCTGCCTTTTCCCGGGCGGACGGTTTGGCCGTCAACTTTTGCGACATGACCCCCAGGTATAGGATAGGAGCCATGCGCAACGTCTTAGTCGTATTTTCCGCCATCTCATCGGTCGATATATTATCGATTGGTCGCCCGGATCAACTGCTCGATGAAGGTGAAACGAAATACTTGGTTCGGTCTTCCCCTGGATTTCACTTTGTCCTCGCCCACGATTTCAATAAGCCCCGCATCCAGCAAAGCCGCCAAATTGCGGTGTACGCTCCGTACGGTTAGCCCGAGAACGGAAGCCAGCTCCGGAGCGATAAAATCGACTTTGCCGGTCCGTGTCATATAAGCGATCAGCTTGCTGAGCGAAGTTCCCGAGAAGCCTGTGTCGCGGGTTTTCCGGATCAGCTCCGTATCGATCAGAGAGAGGTCGTACTTGTGCGGCTCGGTCATTTCGAGCGGCCCGATGATGCTCTTATCCTCTCGAACAATATAGCAAATATTGCCGCCCGCATCTTTGCAATGACGCAAAGCAACGCGAGCGTGCGTGCCGGCTTCGTTGGCCGAGCGTCCGAAGCCGATTCCGATGCTTAGCGTGACGTTCAGCAATTTCTCCGCTTCCCGCGCGATAGGGATAAACTTATAGCCCTGCGTCCCCCGTTCGAACGTTCCGCGAGTCGTGATGAAAAAATATTCGTCGCTTCCAAGCTGCGTCAAATGACCTTCGAGAGATTCGATATAGCCGAGCAGCAGACGGTGAATATCGAGCTTGAGCCTCTGCACCTCCAGCTCGGAGATGGAGTTCTCGGCAAGCGACCGAAACTGGTCGACATTGATAAACCCGACCACCACCTGGCCTTCTTTGTTGCGCCGGCTTTCCGTCGAGAGCAGCGCCCGCGACAGCGAGATATCGATATCTTGTTCGGTAGGAATGATGGGCTCGTTCGGGATGCCGAGCCGGGTCAACTCGTCGGAAACTTGATGATTGGCGGTCAGGACGGCTTTCACGTGTCCTTGTTCGATCTGCCTGCGGTGGAATTGGAGCAGTTCATCCCGTGAAGGGAGCAGGGCGCTTTGGTGATAGACGACCTTGGTCGACAGCTTGTTCAAATCCTCAAGCGCGGAAATCATGTCCCTGCGGGATACGGAATCGACCGAGATCGAATCCAGCCCGTATTTATCATGTATGCAAAACAGCGCCCGGTACAGGCAAGTGCCCAGAATCGGGATGTAAAGGACCGGAATGGAGAAATGAATTTCCTTGAGGGCCAGCTGATACGGGAGCAAACCGGAGAACAGCAGCACTTCAACCTCATTCATCAGCTGTCGGGCCAGCTCGGGAGCTTCTTCGTTATGGTCGAATATTTTGATCTTCGGCTCGAAAGTCGGAAATTTCTTCACCGATTGAAGCATTTTTCGCACGATTGCTTCCGGACCGATCATACCGATAGAAATGTGCGATTGATTAGCCGCGATAGTTTGCATAGTTGACTTGCTCCTTATCGTGAAGTGGAACCTGGACATGACCTGGATCGGGACGTTTAGGCGCCAATGTCTGTTTATACCAGTATAGTTTGAATAAGACGTTTATTCAATTCTTCGTTTCATGCTGAGAACTTAAGCGGACATGAAAAGAGCAAATCGTCGCGGACATGGGCGGTGTCGTCTAACATTTCGCATCCGCTGCGGAGGCGGCTCATGGTGTTTAAGCATCATTGTCTGTTTATACCGGGCATTATTCGATGAAGGCATTTATGCAAATCTTCGTTTTCAAATCGGAGTCTGTCCACTCGTCCTGCTGGATTCGGCAAATATTTAACCGGATTAAAACAGACATTATCTAGACATAGAAGACGTTATTTAGACATTGTCTTTGAAATATTGCAGTTTGTATAATCTGGTTGTAACCGATTTCATGAAGTGCAAGCGCATGGGTGGAAAGGAGAGGACGGCAAGGGGCGAGAGAAAACGGTTTTTTTTGCAATGGCGTCGGTTACGAATGTTGGGGACTTTGGCTGCGGAAATGGAGGAGTAACAATGAAGAAACGTTTTTATCGCGGAGGGGCCGGCGCCCTGCTCGCCTTGGCTCTTGCTGCAGTTACGGCTTGCGGCGGCACTTCGAGCGGAGAGAAACCCGAGCAGAAGCCGCAAGTCGGCAAGACCGCGGAACCGGTCGAGCTTCACTTGTTCAGCTTGAGCGGGCAAAATATGGACTGGTTCGACAACACGTACGGAAAGTACTTGTACACTAAATTTCCGAACATTACATTTAAAGTCCATTTTCCCGATCAGATGAGTCTGACAGATTATATCGGCACCAAAGGACCGCTTGATATCGCATTCGGAGCTTATCAGAACTACTACACGCAGCTGCAAAATCTGAATTTACAAACCGATATTACGGATCTAGTCAAGCGCGACAAAATGGATCTGGGCAAAATCGATCCTACTGTCGTTGAACTGATGCGGCAAATGGCTAACGGAGGCATATACGGGCTTCCGGCCTTCGTCGGCACGTCCGGCTTGTATTACAATAAAGATTTGTTCGACAAGTTCGCGGTACCCTATCCGAAAGACGGCATCACGTGGGATGAATTGTACGAGTTGGCCGTCAAGCTGACGCGCAAAGACGGGGATGTGCAATATTATGGCTTCGCCAACGACAACTTGAACTATTTGCAGGTCAATCAATATTCGCTGGATATGGTCGATCCGAAAACGCATAGAGCCAGCTTCGAGACCGACGCATGGAAGAAAATCGTGTCTACCTTGACGAGGTTTATGACTATACCGGGGATCGATGTGACGCAGGCGACGGTTGCTGCTTTCAACACGAAGGGGACTGTGGCGATGGCCACTAACTATACGGGCTGCTGCGGCTTTACCCCGGGCGACGGCGTAAAAAATTGGGGAGTCGTCCGTATTCCGGACTTCCCGGATATTCGCGGCATAGGACCGCAATCGGGCGCGAACTACTGGTTCATGAGCTCGACCAGCAAGCATCGCGATGCAGCTTATGAAGTGATGAAGTTTATTATTTCCGACGAATTCCAGGCTTCATTGAATGCGAGAGGGCTGGCTACCGCTTTGAGCGACACGAAGCTGCATTTGAATTACGGCAAGGATTTACCGAAATACAACGGGCAAAACGTAGCTGCGTTATTCCCGAAACACGCCAAAATGTCCAATATTACGGAATATCAACTCGTGGCGGCCCAACAATTGAACGCGGCACTGACCACCATCGCGACCAAAGGCGTAGATATGAATACGGCGCTCAGGGAAGCGGCCGAGCTCACGAACAAAAAGATAGACGAAGCCAAGCAAATGAAAAAATAGAACATGCGGAAACGGAGTGGAGATAGAGACCATGCTAACGATTCGCGATACAACACGCGCTTTCGAGCGAGCCGCTCCAAGTATAGCGGTTCTGCCGATAGGCGCCGTCGAACAACACGGCAGCCATCTGCCCGTCGGAACGGATTGCCTGATCGTCGGACATTGGGCCGAGCGGATCGCCCGCGAACTGGATGCTTACTTGCTGCCGGTCATTCCGATAACGTCCTCCATCGAGCATCGGCAGGCAAAAGGAACCGTTTACTTGAAGGCGGCGACTCTCGGAAGCATCGTCCGGGATGTGGCGGAATCGCTGCAATACGACGGCTTCCGTCAACTCATTATCGTGAACGGCCACGGCGGCAATTGGATATTAAAACCGACGATCCGGCAGTTGAACCGCGACCTCGATGGACTTATGACGATTCTGATCGACACTGCCGTCGGAGTGGGGCGTGCGCACGAGGTGATGGAGCATACGGCGAATGATGTCCATGCGGGCGAGTACGAGACTTCCATCATGATGCATATTCATCCCGAGCTTGTCGGTCAAGCCGTCGAGCCGGCCGATCGGCGGTTCTATCCGCAGGACTACCTCGACTATTTCGATTCGACCGAGCTTACGGAGGACGGCTATTGGGGATATCCGGAATGCGCAACGGAAGACAAAGGCCGGCGGATGATGGACATTATGGTCGATAACGCATTGGACCTGATTCGGAAGTTGATGCTGATGCGGCAAAACAAAATGCAGAAATAGAGAGGAAGACAAACCGATGTCACAACTGCATACCGGTTGTTCGCGCGTTGCAGGAGACGGAAGGCGGGGGCATCATCGGCGCGACTGCTGCGGACCGATGCGAAACGGTCTTCCTAGGGATACGCAACGAATAGCATGGAGGCGATGATACATATGCGGAAAGGCGGCAGCGGTGCCCCGGTTTCCGAAACGGAGTTTATGATCGAAGGCAGGCACTTTGCGGCGGATAGCGGCGAACATATTCGTCTCTTTGTTGCCGACGGCTATATCACGAGAATCGAACGGATGCCGGCGGAAGGCGAGTATGCGCTTCACTTACCATGGATCGGTCCCGGGCTCGTCGACCTTCAATTGAACGGCCACGCGGGACTTGACTTCAATTCCCACCCCTTGCCGCCGGGGCGGGTCATCGAGTTGACGCGACTGATGTGGAAAGAAGGTGTAACATCGTACATGCCGACGCTGGTGACCAACGATCCCGGGCGCACCGAATCGGCCGCCGCCGCAATAGCCGAAGCTTGTCGGCTGGATGAGCAAACGGAACGCACGATCGCCGGCATCCATCTCGAGGGGCCGTTCCTATCGCCGGAGGACGGAGCGCGCGGTGCGCATCCGCGCGAGTTCGTTATCGCGCCGGACTGGGACTTGTTTCGGCGCTTACAGAAAGCTGCGGATGGCCGCATCAGGCTGCTCACGCTATCTCCGGAATGGCCGGAGGCGCCGGACTTTATTAGGCGCTGCGCGGATAGCGGAGTAGTCGTCTCGATCGGCCATACGGCTGCTTCATCCGAACAAATCGCTGCAGCCGTAGCAGCCGGTGCGACCATGTCTACGCACCTCGGCAATGGCGCGCATCCGATGCTGCCCAGACATCCGAACTATTTGTGGGAGCAGCTTGCGCATGACGAACTGTACGGTTGCGTCATCGCCGACGGTTTCCACGTTCCGTCCGCTTTCTTGAAGGTGGTGCACAGGATGAAACGGGATCGTTTCGTGCTGGTCAGCGACGCCGTCCTCTACAGCGGCATGGCGCCGGGCGAGTATGATAACCCCGTCGCGGGCGAGGTTGTGCTCACCTCCGAAGGCCGATTGCATCTGAAGCGAGATGCCCGTCTGCTGGCCGGTTCGGCGCAAATGCTGACACACGGCATCTCGAATCTAGTCAGGGAAGGCATCTGTACGACTGCCGAGGCGTGGGTAAGCGCCTCAACCGCCCCTGCTGCGGCAATGCGCCTGCCCGTATCAGCCGGCCTCGTACCCGGGGTGCCGGCGGACATCGCGGTGTTCGACCGGACCGACGATGGCGGTATACGCATCAGAGCGTCCTACAAGCACGGAGTAAAGGTTTATGAAGGGGAATCGGAATGAACGGCACACAACCGATGGCGTGCATACCTTTACTCCGCAAACGGAAGAAGAGTATCGCGAAGCGCTGCGCTCCTATTTCGGAATCACGCTACTTTAAACGAAAGGGAAGGGAACGATGATTCATATCGTTTGGAATGAAGCGGAAGGCGCACGCGTCAACCGGGAAGGCAGAAATGAGGTATCCGGTTATTTGTCGGAAATGCTATCCTATCTGGGATATCGTTGCCAAATGTGGACTCATCGGGATTGGATAGACCGGCAGCCCCAAGGGTTTACGGTTGTGGCCGGGGCCTCCGATCTCGCGGAATGGCCGGCCGTATGCGACGCTTACGTCAAGGAAGGCAATGTCCTGCTTGCGATCGGAGGCGTCTACGGGCTGGAAGAAGTACTTGGCGTTACGTCGGCAGGGGTCGTTCAGGAAGGTTGGGTGCAGTGGGAAAAAGATGCCGAATGCCCGGCGGCCGGGCTAAGGAGCTCTTTTCACTTCTTCGGGGCGCATGCCGTCACGGCTGCGGATAGCGGCATTGAGACTTGGGGCAGGCTGACGGGAAGCCTCGGCGTCCCAGCCGATCTGCCGGAAGACGCGGCCCACCCTGCCATTACGGAGCGGCGGATCGGTCACGGACGCGCCGTTATGATCGGAATTCATTTGATGAATACGTTCTTCATGATTCAGCAAGGAATAGCGGTAGTCCGTGACGGATTGCCCGCCGATGACGGCACTGCCGCCATCAACGACGGGATTTGGAAAAGCGACGACGGCTGCGTGCTGGATTGGAAGCGCGACCGGGACGCGGTCGAGCCCGGAGGCGTTCCGTTCTTTTTGCATCCGATCGTGGATGAATGGCGTTTCGTCCTGCAGCGGGTGATCCATTCGCTTATACAATCGACAGGCTCCCCGCTGGCGCAAGTATGGTTCTGGCCCCGAGGGATTGAAGGAATCGGGCATATTTCGCACGATACCGACGGCAATAATCCGGAGCATTGCGCCGTCACGCTGCAAAAGCTTTCCGAGGCGGAAGTTCGGTCAAGTTGGTGCATCATTTTGCCGGGGTACGACGCGGAGACAAATCGGCGAATCGATGCCGAGGGGCATGAGATTGCGCTTCACTATAATGCGCTGGGTACGGAAATTCCGCATAGCGAATGGTCCGAAGAGCATTTCCGAATGCAGCTCGACGATCTTCAGGTGCAATTCCCGGATCGTCCGATCGTTACCAATAAGAATCATTATTTGCGCTGGGAGGGAGATGTCCAATTTTACCGCTGGTGTGAGCGCGCCGGGATTTCGCTAGAGCAGAGCAAAGGGGGAACGAAGCAAGGAAACAAAGGTTTCCTGGCCGGCACTTGCCACCCGTATGTCCCGGTGGAAACGGAGTCCGAAAGGAATCGGCCGTTTAACTTGTTGAGCTTGCCCACGCTAGCCTGGGATCCGCCTGTTCCCGCCCGATGTACGCTCGAGGAAGCTTGCGCGATTACGAACCGGGCTCGCGACGTATATGGCGTCGCTCATTTTTTGTTCCATCCGGGGATGGTTGGGAAACGGAAAAATGGCGTCGGCGAGTCGCTTGTCGAGCTGGTTCGATACGGACGCGAGAAAGGGTTGGAGTGGTGGACCGGAGAGGAAATCGAGCGGTGGTTTCGATTGCGCAAGCAAGTGCAAATGGAACTCAAGCGAGCGCGGGATGGAGACTTTGTGCTGAACGTCTCGACGGAGTATGCCGTACAGGGGCTGACGCTGCTGCTCGCGGCGGAAACAGGCGTTCATTTGGCTGCGGAATGTCAAGACGGATCGACGTCGATCGCCTCGTTTCGGCCGGTCGAGCGATTCGGGCGCTCGTATTGGGAACTGATCGCGGACGTTGCGGCCGGCGCGATATTCATTTGTGTTCGGATCCTGCAACGATAAGGAGGATGGGACGATACGGCCCAATGAGTGACGGCGGCTCTGCCGCCGATTTGGGCGTGGCGACGGTATCACGGCGGCAAGTAACGGAGTTGCCTAATTCGGTCCAAATATTCCAAGCTGCATGGTTGTGCTGTAAATCGTTGTTCAGGGCTTGGCCGGAAGGCCGGGCCCTGAATGTTTTTTGCTTAGGGTTAAAACTCCGGCGTATAACTCATTTGCCTCGGAAGCCAAGCGATTTGCCTCACCTTTAAATTACGGATCTGAACGTGGCTGCCGTACACCTCGAGGCCGATTTTGGCGTGTTGCTGCGAGTCGATCGGGTTCGGGTCCGTCATCTCGATGATCAGCTTCCCGTCGAGGAAGAGGAAGCAATGGCCTTGAATACTGCCCACCATGACGTGATATAGGTGCCCCGGCTGAAAATTGAACAAAGGCGTAGTTGCGACCAGACGGTAGTCGGGCAATTTTTCGAAGCCCGCTTTCCCCTCCATCCAGCCTTGGATCCCGACTATGTAAGCCGTGCGGCCTTCTTTCTCCGTATCCCAAGTCGCATTCCACATAAAATCGATGTCGTGCGTCGAAGGCAGTACCGTTCTTGCTTCGCATTCGATCATGATATCGCCGGGATAGTCGTCACGCGATAATAGCAGGCCGGAACCCGTCTGCTTTTTCCCGGTTAACCAGCCGCCCTCCACCCGCCATTCACCGCTTTGTATACTCCATTTCCTGTCGAAATGCTCCTCAAGCGTCAGTTGGTCATCCAACACGGCGGATTTGTTCAAATCGATTTCCTTATTCAATATATTCAGCATCTGCATGTTCTTCCTCTCATTCATGTCGATGGTTGGATCGGCTCTACATATCCGAGCTGTACGGAGATCCGTAGAGCTTGATCGCGGAGAATGAGCCCCACTTCGTGAAACTTGTTGGCCGGAAGCTCGTTGCGGAGCGCAGTGATGCTTACCGCAGCCGCGACTTGGCCGGATTTGTCGTAGACCGGCGCAGCTACGCAGCGAATGCCGCTCTCGCCTTCCTCATCTTCGAGCGCATACCCGTTCTCCCGGACAGACTGCAAAATTTCCTTAAAAGCTTCCTTGGTCGTAATGGAGTTCGCGGTATAGGCTTGAAAGCCTTGCGCGTCGATGATCTCATCGAGCTTATCCTCCGGCATGTAAGCGGCCAGCACTTTGCCGCCTGCGGATATGTACAAGGGCCACGTATGACCGATAGCGGTAGAAAACTGCACGAAACCGGGTCCGCTCACCTTCTCGATGTACATGGACTTGCCGTGGTCAAGCTTGGCGAGATGCACGGTGAAGCGGAGCTGCTCGGCCAGCTCTTCCATAATCGGGCGGGCGACTTGCCGGATATCCAATTTGGAAAACAGACTCATCCCCAAATGATACAGCTTCAACGTCAGCTTATATTTGTCCCCATCCAGCTTCTCTACGTAATCGAGCGTCTCGAGCGTCGTTAAGATCATGAAAACAGTAGATTTGGGCAGACCGGTGATGGCGTAAATATCGGTAATTCCTAACGGCTGCTTGGATTTCGCCAACATTTCGATGATGGCCAGCCCTTTCTCCATGGCGGGGACCGAGTAACGATTTTTATTGATTTCCATCGAATACTTGCTCCTTTTCGGTATATCAAAAACAATTTCGATCAATGGCTTTATTAAATCACAGTAGGGGTGAAAATGCAACATTTCGCATTCTTCCCGGTAAGGTTTTTACACTTAAAGAAACATTGACCGAATCGAAGACGGGATGATATAGTGTGTTTGTTTCGTGATACCAAATTTATTTTCGGTATAACGAAAAAGGGGTGAGGAGTACAATTATTGCCGAATGAATCGATCAGGAGGTCATGGAGTACATGGAGCAGAAAATCAGGGTTGGAGTAATCGGAGCAGGGCGGCAAGCGCAATCTTTTTTGAAATTGTACTCGGAACATCCCAAGGTGGAGCTTACGGCGGTCTGTGACGTTTCCGAGGAGCGGTTGACGGCTTCCGCGGAGCGGTGGGGCGTGAAACACCGGTTCAACGACTTGTCGATATGCGAATGCGGCGATGTGGACATGATTTCCGTTCATACGCCGGACCACTTGCACGCGGAGTCGTTTATCCGGGCGCTGGAAGGCGGCAAACACGTCTTCGTCGGGTTCTGGAAGCGATCGAGACAGGAAAAGCCGCAGCCATCCGCTGATCCGATGAAGCGCGAAAAACCGAGAGGAGAACGGATACCTATGGTGATGCAAGGCAATATCCCGGTCATTCCGACCCCATTTCTGCAAGGGAAAATCGAATACGCGGGCTTCGACCGGCTTTTTGAAAGAACGGCCGATTATTTGGAAGGGTATGTCGTATGCGGCAGCACCGGCGAGGCGCCGGCCCTGACGTCCGCGGAAAGGAAAGAAATCGTCCGTTATATCGCCGCTCGGCTGCCCGCGGAGAAGCATATCGTAGTCGGCTTGGGCCACACCTGTCTGGAGGAGGCGATCAAGATCGGTCGTTCCGCCGCGGAGCACGGGGTGAAGGCCGCGCTTGTCCCGAGTCCGTACTATTTCCCGAATTCGCTGGATATGGTGATCGACTATATCGGTAAAGTCGCCGAGGGGACCGGACTGGACATCGTGTTTTACGACAACCCGGTCACTACCGGCACCCGATTTACGGCGGAAGACCTGCTGACCTTGGCCAAAGCCGTGCCGGGCATCAAGGCGATCAAGATGACGGACCACAGCTTCGCCAAAATCAGAGTGCTGAAAAGCAAAACCGGACTGGTCGTGTTCGGAGGCGACGATATTATTTGCTACCGCTCTTTTGTGGCGGGAGTGGACGGCAGTATGATCATTGCCCCGATCATTCACCCGGAGGCGTTCCGGGATTGCTGGCGCGCCTTCCGTGAAGGGAAGGCGGAGCTGAGTTTTCGGCTGTATAGCGAGAAGCTGCTTCCTTTTATAAGCATGTTCGGCCCGGGAGACGAAATTCCGACGACGAAAGCGTTGTTTCACCATCTCGGCGTGTTTTCGAGCGCGGAAACGCGGAGTCCTCTGCTGACCGCCGACAGCGACAGAGTCCGCGAAGTATTGCTCGGCTACGGACAGATCATGAAATCCGGTACGAGCGATGGATAAAGGACAATTGGACACCCCATTCGTGCTGGTCGATCTGGACAAAACGGAACAAAACATCGCCGCCTATCAGGCCGTGGCGGACCGCTGCGGGGTCAAGCTGAGACCGCACGCCAAGACGCATAAAATACCGCAGTTGGCCCGCATGCAAATAGCCGCCGGGGCCGTCGGCGTTACCGTTGCCAAAGTCGGCGAAGCCGAGGTGATGGCCGACGCCGGAATCCCGGATATTATGGTCGCGTATCCGGTCGTCGGGGAGGCGAAGCTGGCGAGATTGGCCCGCTTGGCGCAAAAGTCGCGCATCACGGTTGCCGTGGACAGCGAGGAAGCCGCAATCCCGCTGGCAGAGGCGATGACCGCGGCCGGAGCTAGCGTCGATGTGCTGATCGAGCTGGATTGCGGCTTCGGCCGTGTCGGACTGCAGCCGGGGGAACCGCTGCTGCATCTGGCCCGGCGGCTCGTCGGTCTAACCGGCTTGCGGATGACAGGCATTCTCGCTTTCGCCGGGCAAGCGTACGATGCGCCGGATGAAGTGCGGCTGCGCGAGATCGCCGCGCACGAGGCGGGAATGGCGGCCGAAGCGGCACGGCTGCTTCGGAACAATGGAATTCCGGCGCACACCGTCAGCGTCGGATCGACGCCGAGCAGCCGCTATGCCGCAGAAGGCGTCGGGGTGACGGAAATTAGGCCCGGCGCTTACGTGTTCGGCGATTTGATGCAGGTGGATATCGGCGCCCATCGGCTGGAGCAATGCGCGCTGACCGTGAAAGTGACGGTCGTCAGCAGACCGTCTACCGATCGGGCGGTCATCGATGCGGGAACGAAGGTGTTTACGATGGACGGCAATCCTTCTTCGCTCGGTACGGGCCGGGGGTGGGTGGTCGGGCACCCCGGAATATCCGTGGAATGGTTTACGGAAGAGCACGGAATGCTGCGATTGGCGCCGGAGGAACAAAGCTTGCGGGTAGGCGATACGCTGGAGATTGTCCCCGTTCACTGCTGCGGGGACGTCAATATGGTCGATGAGGTGGCCGCCGTCAGGGGCGATTGCGTGGAGGCGATATGGCCGGTGGCCGCCAGAGGGAAGGTGCGTTAGAGTGTATCGTATATCGTCTAACGGACCGTTCGCCCGTCGAATAAGGTTCAAATGTACATCGTCGCACCGAAATTCCGATAAAACTGCCGGCAGTGGCAGGGTAGCGAGATAATTAGTGCTCAAATGTACCTTATATCCGCCAAATTGGCCGCTCACCCATCGAATAAGGTTCAAATGTACATTATCGCTAAGAAATTCCGATAAAACTGCCGAAAGTGGCAGGGGGGCGAGGTAAATAGTGTACAAATGTACCTAATATCCACCAAACGGGCTGCTCGCCCGTCAAATTAGGTTCAAATGTACATTATGGAGTGATCAGGGGTAAAACGTTTTTATGGGAGGAGTAACGCGTATGAAAGATAGCACGCTGGAAGAAGGGACGATGCAAGCGCTGGTCTACGAAGGTCCCCGCACGATGATGATGAGGGAGGTGCCGGTACCCGTCCTGCGGGACGATGAAGTGTTGATTCGGGTCGTTGTTGCGGGAATATGCGGATCGGAATTGAGCGGGTACACCGGACACAATTCGCTGCGCAAGCCTCCGCTCGTGATGGGTCATGAATTTTCCGGTGTGATCGAACGGACCGGCAGCCGGGCCGGGCGGTATCGGCCGGGTGACCGGGTGACGGCCAATCCGCTGGTGACATGCGGAGCCTGTACGTATTGCCGTACCGGCCGTTCGCAGCTGTGCAGGGAAAGACAGCTGCTCGGCGCTCATCGTCCCGGTGCTTTCGCCGAATACGTCGCCGTGCCGGAATGCAACGTCGCCAAGCTGGACGACCGCATCTCCTTCGAGGAAGGAGCGTTCGCCGAGCCGTTCGCATGCGCCGTCCACATATGCCGATTGCTGGCGCTCGCGCCTACGGACCGGCTGGTCATATATGGAGCCGGTCCGATTGGACTGTTCGCACTGCAGGCCGCCCAGGCTTACGGAGTTCGGGATGCGGTCGTAATCGACTTGAACGAAGCCCGGCTCGCGATTGCCGCGGAATTGGGCGGCCTTGTTGTGACAGACTTGGAGTCCGCGCCATATGCCGCCGGCGAATATGACGCGGCGATCGATGCGGTGGGGGCGGAAGTGACCCGCCTCCGCTGCGTTCAGGCGGTTCGCGCCGGCGGCCGGGTCTTATTTACCGGCTTGCATGAAGCGGAAAGCAAGCTGCCGATCAACGAGATGATCCGAAATGAGGTGGCCACTCTGGGTGCGTTCGCCTATTCGGAGCAAGATTTCAGTACCGCGCTGCGCTGGATCGGGGAAGGCCGGGTCCGTCTGCTGCCGTGGACTGTCCAGGCCCCGCTCGCGGAAGGCGGAGTCTGCTTCGAGCAATTGATCGCCGGCCCGGGCAAGGTTGCCAAAATATTATTGACGCCGAGTGTTCATCCATAACGAGGCAAATAGCAATCGAAACACCCTGTAGTTGTGCCAACTTGCAGGGTGTTTTCCTTTTGCCTTACTTGCTGTACGTTTTGTTGTTGCATTCAAAAAACAACATTGATAACATAATAGGTTATTTTACATATATTATTATTTGTTATATTACCTGTTTTTAAATTTTTGACTCTATTTTGCAAAGACGGCGAGCAGAGGAGAAAGGGAGTCTATCAAATTCCGGGTAATCAACTGGATGCCGGTCGTGTGAGTCAGTCTGCGCAATTAAATGCATTTATTAAAGACCATACCGCGGCCATGTACGCCGGTGGATGGATTCCCGCGGACAAAGTCGACTACAATTGGGGGATCGTGCGATTACCGGAGTTCACTCAACTGCCCGGCGTCGGGACGCAGGTTCTTCCCGAATATTTTCTGGTCTCGAATACGAGCAAGTATAAGGACGACGCATTTCAGGCCATCGCTTATTTGACCACATCGACGGATTTCGCCTTGGAGAGAGCCAAGAAGGGCGACATCAGTGCGTTGAAGCCCACGGCAGAACTAAAGAAGGTGTTGTACGAGGATGTGCCATACTTGAAACAATCCAACATCATGAATGCCAAAACGCCGGAGAAATACGCCGCCCCCAGCCATATGACCCTCTACAACGCCATTGCCATGTCGAAATTTGTGTCCGCGATGGAATCGCTGATTACCGGAAAAGTGACGGATATCAACACCGCGCTGCGGATGGCCGCAGAAGAAACCGACAAAGCCATCCAGCAGGAAAAGCCGTAATCGAGAAGCTGTCCGGTCGAATTGGCCGGGCATTTTTCTATGTGTTTTAAATCTACGAATATTATTAACGAACGTTAACTATTTCAAAAAGAACGTTCGTTCATATATACTAGGTTTTGTCGTAAAACCTACACCCTATGGAAGGGAAATTTGAATCTCTCCATTGATATGGGGTAGGGGGGTATTGTAAAAATCGATATAAGCGAATCGCGAAGGAGCAAATCATCATGGTAATGCAATCGTCCACTGCTGTAAAACCTGTTAAAGGATTATCCAAAGGAGCTACGGTGTTCACATTCCTGCTTGGTATTTTAATGGGCGCTTTGGATCATGGTATCGTAGGACCCGCTTTAAGCTCCATCATGGCCGAGTTCAATCTGAGGTCAAGCTGGGGAGTATGGAGTTTTACGGCTTATACTCTTTTGTTTGCCGTCAGCATTCCGGTGCTCGGCAAATTGTCGGATCGTTTCGGACGGAAACAAACCTTTATATTCGGAATTTCTATGTTCGCGGTCGGTTCCATCATCGCGGCCGCAGCACCAAACTTCGCGATGTTCTTGGTCGGCCGAGCCGTTCAGGCGATAGGTACGGGGGGTATCTTCCCGATTACCGGGGCGCAAATCGCAGTGTCGTATCCTCCGGAAAGAAGAGGCAGGATGCTCGGATTGATCGGTATGGTTTTCGGATTAGGCACAGTTCTTGGCCCCGTTATAGGCGGTCTCATCCTTGAAAGGTTCGCATGGCAGTGGATTTTCCTGATCAATGTTCCCGTCTCCATCGCCATCTTGCTGTTGATATCGGGCGTTCGTCAAGAGCAGCCGATCGTCAATAAGCCGATTGATTTCATTGGTATTTTTCTTCTAACGGTACTGATTTTATCCATGATGCTGGGGATTACTAGTGCGAACATGATGTTCGTCGGCATTGGCCTTGTATTGATCCCGGTGTTGGTTATGGTCGAGCGCCGAACTCGGGATCCGGTCTTGAATCTGCGTTATTTCACGAAATCGGGAACGTTAACGTTATTGGCATCTTCCTTGATTTCCGGATTCGTTATGGCCTCTTCGACCAATTTGATCCCTTACTTTTCCGAAACCGTCCTTGGCATGGATAAAGGAGCTGCGGGCATGAGTGTGACTCCGCTGGCCATCGCATCGGTTGCTGCTTCTCTAATCGGCGGTTACTTGGCGGACAAAACCGGCGCTAAACGAACTTTGCTGCTCGGCTTCGCCATTACACTTGTTGCCGGCGCGATGATGGCCTCGGGGGTCGGTACGTTGGCCTTGTTTTATTCGGTCGTTACCGTGATGGGCTTCGGCATCGGCATTATTATCGGCGCTCCGCTGAATGTACTTATCTTGCAAGCCGTCGATCATAAAGAAACGGGAACCGCGGTGGGGTATATCAGCTTATTCCGTTCCCTCGGATCCGCGATGGGACCGACTGTAGCAGGGTTGTTCCTTTCGATGTACGACAATGGATTCGTACCGCTCTTCGCGGTCAGTGCAATAGGCTCCGCGCTCAGCATTTTACTGCTCCTACTCTTCGTAAGAAAGAAGCCGGCAAAAGTTATTTAATCCGTTTGACTTGTACATAAAACATAGAAAAGCTACAGGAGGATTTTACAATGAGAGTGCTTATCATAGGAGCAACGGGTACGATCGGAAACGCAGTTCGCAATGAATTGGCACCGCGTCATGAGATTATTTCGGCGGGGCGGAACGGAGCGGATGTCTCGGTCGATATTACATCAACCGAAAGCATTGCATCGATGTATCGAACCGTCGGCACAGTGGATGCGGTGATCAGCACGACGGGAAACACATACTTCGGCCCGCTCCTGAAGCTGACTCCGGAGCTTAACGAGATTTCGATCGAAAGTAAATTGAAAGGACAAATCAATCTTGTCCTGCTAGGTCTGGATCATGTAAACGATCAAGGCAGCTTTACGTTGACGACGGGAATCATCATGGATGATCCGATCGCGGGCGGAGTGTCATCGGCCATGGCCGGCGGTGCGATAAAAGCTTTTGTAAAGTCGGCGGCCTTCGAAATGCCGCGGGGCATACGCATAAACAATGTAAGCCCCAATATATTGGAGGAGTCCATCGGTAAGTATGGTCCGTATTTTCCCGGTTTCGAGCCTGTACCCGCAGGCAGGGTAGCGCAAGCTTTCCGGAAAAGTGTGGAAGGTATTCAAACCGGGCAAACCTTTACGGTATATTAATTAGTTCATTGTCACACGATCAAGGTGTTGACATACCATATAGGGGTATAGTATATTGAGGTAGACAAAAACAGTTCGAAAAAGGTGATCGAAATGAACGAATCTCAGGCGACGAATCATGACCAGCAAGCTACGCTTCAAATTACAGGGATGACCTGTGCGGCATGCGCCACCCGGATAGAAAAAGGATTGAACAAGCTCGACGGCGTGTCGGGAGCAAACGTAAACTTTGCTTTGGAGCAAGCTTCCGTTCAGTTCGATCCGGCAAAGATCGAGATGTCCGACTTGGAGCGGAAGATCAAAGATTTGGGATATGGAACGGTCAAGGAGGCCGTCGATTTCGATATCGTCGGAATGACTTGTGCGGCGTGCGCGACCCGGATCGAGAAAGGACTCAATAAGCTGGAGGGCGTCAAAGCGACGGTCAATCTCGCCTTGGAAACGGCTCATGTCGAGTACAATCCTTCCATGGTCACACCGGCCGACATGATCAAGAAGGTAGAGCAGATCGGGTATAAAGCGAAGCTTAAGGCGGAAGCCGTGAGCGAAGGGGACCACAGGCAAAAAGAAATACGCCGTCAGCAATGGAAGCTGATCGCATCGGCGATTCTGTCCCTGCCTCTCCTATGGGCGATGGTAGGACACTTCTCCTTCACTTCGTGGATCTGGTCTCCGGAAATCTTCATGAATCCTTGGTTCCAGCTCGCCTTGGCGACTCCGGTTCAGTTTATTATCGGCAGCAGGTTTTACGTCGGAGCGTACAAAGCACTCCGGAACGGCAGCGCCAATATGGATGTACTAGTCGCTCTCGGCACATCGGCGGCGTACTTTTACAGCCTCTACCTGACGATTGATTCCCTTAACAATGATGGACAGCACGGGGTGGACCTTTATTTTGAGACAAGCGCCGTACTGATCACCTTGATTTTGCTCGGGAAGCTGTTCGAGGCATTGGCCAAAGGCCGTTCTTCGGAAGCGATCAAGTCGCTCATGGGGCTGCAGGCCAAAACGGCGACCGTTATTCGCAATGGCGAGGAATTGAATGTGCCGGTCGAAGACGTTGTCGTCGGGGACATTTTCATTGTGAAGCCTGGAGAAAAAGTGCCTGTAGACGGTATTGTCGCGGACGGCGTATCGGCGGTCGATGAATCGATGCTGACGGGAGAAAGCATCCCGGTCGAAAAACGTTCCGGCGAACCCGTAATCGGTGCGACGCTGAACAAAAACGGCGTCTTGAAGGTCAAAGCGACCAAAGTCGGGAAAGAAACCGCGCTCGCTCAAATCATTAAGGTCGTGGAAGAAGCGCAAGGCTCCAAGGCGCCGATCCAGCGGATTGCAGATGTCATATCCGGGATATTCGTACCGATCGTCATCGGCATCGCCGTCATTACCTTCTTGCTCTGGTATTTCGGCGTAGAGCAGGGCGACTTTGCTTCGGCCTTGGAGAAAGCGATCGCGGTGCTCGTAATTGCCTGTCCTTGCGCTTTGGGACTGGCGACGCCCACTTCGATTATGGCGGGCTCCGGACGGGCGGCGGAACTGGGCATCTTGTTCAAAGGCGGAGAGCATTTGGAAAATACCCATCGCATTACGACGATGGTATTGGACAAGACCGGTACCGTAACGAAAGGCAAACCGGAGTTGACGGATGTCCGGGTCGAAGAAGGGTTTGAAGAGACGCAGCTGTTGTCATGGATCGGCGCCGCCGAGAAAAACTCCGAGCATCCGCTGGCGGAAGCGATCGTGACCGGTATTCGGGACAGAGGGATTGCGCTGCCGCCTACCGACACGTTTCAAGCAATCCCGGGATTCGGCATTATGGCTGTCGTCGAAGGGAAAGGCATCATGATCGGAACCCGCAAGCTGATGGCGGAGTACAGCATAAAAGCCGATAAAGCATTTGACGAAATGAGTAAGCTGGAGTCCGAAGGCAAAACTGCCATGCTCGTCGCAGTGGATGGTCAGTTCGCGGGAATGGTGGCCGTGGCCGATACGATAAAGGAAACGTCGCAGCAAGCGGTTGCCCGCATGAAGCAGCTTGGCCTTGAAGTCGTGATGATAACGGGCGACAACGAGCGTACAGCCAAGGCGATCGCAGGGCAAGTGGGGATCGACAACGTGCTGGCCGAAGTGCTTCCGGACGGCAAAGCAAGCGAAGTTAAGAAGCTGCAGCAGTCGGGGAAAAAGGTGGCGATGGTCGGAGACGGCATCAACGATGCCCCTGCGCTGGCCACGGCCGATATCGGCATGGCGATCGGAACGGGGACCGACGTTGCGATGGAAGCTGCGGACGTCACCTTGATGCGGGGGGATTTGAACAGTATTCCCGATGCGATCTCGATGAGCAAAAAAACGATGGCCAACATCAAGCAAAATTTGTTCTGGGCTTTGGCTTACAATGTGATCGGAATACCTATCGCAGCCTTCGGTTACCTCGAGCCGTGGCTTGCGGGAGCGGCAATGGCGCTCAGCTCGGTTTCGGTCGTACTCAATGCGCTTCGGCTTCAGAACGCGATGCGAAATGACAGAGACAGAATGAAGGAATTGAAACGGCTTGGTATCATAGCCTTGCTTGTACTGGCGGCATTCGCCGCAGGTTACGGCTTCGGTAGACAAGTGAACGCACCGCAGCCTTCGCACGATTCGGCGGCCAATCAAGGCGCGGCGCACGGCGGTGCTCCTAAGTCGCCGGAGAATCAAGGCGATTCGCATGGCGAAGGCGGCGCTCACAACACGCCGGCCCAAGCGGGCGAGCCGAACGGCGGGGCTCATGGAGACGACGGCCACAGCCACGGAAACGTCACGACCGAAGTGACCACGAAGGCCGTGTGGTCGTTGGAGAACGCGGAAGCAGGCAAAGAAACGACGATCCGGATTCGGATTCAGAACGAGCAAGGCAAACCGGTCGATAAACTCGACATCAATCATGAGAAGCTGCTTCACTTGATCGTCGTCAGCAAGGACTTGTCCTATTTCGACCACATCCATCCGGAATATAAGGGCGGCGGCGAGTTCACGATCACTACCACATTCCCGTCCGGCGGCGAGTATAAACTGATTGCCGATTACAAACCGACCGGCGGCAGTTCCGCCACCCAGACCGAGTGGCTGCAGGTGAAAGGCACAGCCGCGCAGCCGGTACCGATCACACCCGATAAGGGGCATTCGAAAGTCGCGGACGGAGTGGAAGTGACGCTTAAGAACGATCACCCTACGGCAGGCAAACCATTCGAACTCGACTTCGTGCTAGCCGATGCTGCCACCAAACAGCCTATTACCGACTTGGAGCCTTATTTGGGAGCGGTCGGACATGTGGTCATATTAAGCGAGAATACCGAGGAGTACCTTCATGTGCATCCGATTGACGAGAAAGCAAAAGGGCCTGAAGCCAAGTTTGCCACCCAATTTCCGAATAAAGGCAAATATAAAATTTGGGGACAATTTCAACGGGGCGGTAAAGTGTTCACCGTTTCGTATGTAGTCGAGGTGCCTTAACATGGGGAGAGTCGTCCGCGTAAGCGGCGGCTCTTTTTGCTTTTTTGTTTAAAAAACGAGAATGTTCTCGGTATAATAAACGAGAATGTCTCGTTTTTATCCGAAAGTTATGCTGCAATCCGATTCATAAACGAGGGGGATTCTCATTGAAAACGATCCAAAAGATGTATGAGCATTTATATTGGGCTAATCGCCGCATTCTTGAAGCGTTGCAGCGGATGGAAGAGGACAATCAAGAAGTGTGCCGCTTATTTACCCATATCCTGTGCGCGGAAAAGGTTTGGTTAACAAGACTGCAAGGAAAGGACAGTTCAAGCTTGCCCATCTGGTCGGACGCCGATCTGGAAGTTTGTGCGGAGCTCGTTGAACAAAATGAAGAAGGGTTTACAACGCTTTTAAAGGGTTTGGCAAATACGGATCCGGATCAATGGTTATCCTATAAGAATAGCAAAGGACAGGAGTTCTCCAATTCCGTGCGGGATATTTTAACCCATGTAGCCTTGCACGGCCAGTATCACCGAGGACAGATCAACTCGCGGCTTCGGGCTAGCGGCATTGAACCTGTTGTTCTCGATTATATCCTATTTGTGAGATAGGTTATCAAGTCATTTCTAAGCCGTATAACTAACCGCCTGATATTTGCCGTACTAACGGACGTATCAGGCGGTTGTTCGTTGTTAAGCGGCATGTCTGTTCGAGGCCGACAGCTCCTTCTTGTTGCCGATCAAGAGCTGGGCAATCATCATCGTAACCGCCACTGCGGCGAGTCCGACGAAAGCGGTCGTGAAGCCGCCGGACACGTCGTGCATCCAACCGACGAAGAACGGTCCGAGCGATCCGATCACATAGCCTCCCGATTGGACCATGGCCGACCAAGCGCTCGCGGCTTCGGCATTCGAGGTTTCGTCGATCGGCAGCATGAGCGCGATCGGGAATAAGCCGCCGGCGCCGATGCCGAGCAGGATCGCGATCAGCCATGGGCTGCCGGAAACAACAAGAAGGAGGAGTCCGCACAGCTCCAGAGATGCCGATCCGAGCAGCCAAGCGAGCCGTTTCGGATAACGGGAGATCAGGAATGGGATCAGCAGACTGACCGGGATTTGGATAAAGGTGAATAAGGTCAACATTCCCCCGGCGAAGCTCTTGTCGTATCCCAAGCTTTCTACGGCAGGCGCCAGCCAAGCCGTAATGGAGTAAAACTCGAAAGCCATCAGGCCGAAGTAGCACGTGAGCAGCCAAGAACGTTTGTTGCGGAGCGGCAGTCGTCCGTTCCCGGATGCGGGTGTCCGCGCGATAGGCCGTATGTGCTTTATTTTCCGGGAGAACAAGATCCATAGCGGAAGGGCCGCGATCGCAAGCCCTGACCAAGCCGCAATCGAAGCTTGCCACGAGCCGCCGAGCGCGTTCTGCAAGGGGACGGACAGCCCGGCGCTGACCGCGGCGCCGACGACGAGAGCCATAGAGTAAATACCGACGAGAGAAGAAGCGTTGGCGGCGAAATGCTTCTTGATGAAACCGGACAGGAGCGGGCCCGCCACGGCAATTCCGACTCCGGCGGCAAAGGCGCTGAAGAGCAGCAGCGCGGAGGAGACCGCAAAAAGCCGTATCGCCGTCGCCGCCCCGATGAGCACAAGAGCAAATGTTATCGTCCGCTCGATCCCCCACAGCTTGTTCCATTTCATAGCGGTAGGCGCGAACAGCCCCATACACAGCACCGGAATCGAAGTGAGCAAGCTGGCGGTGACGCCGCTCATGCCAAGACTGTCCTTGATTGTCTCGAGCAGCGGAGAAATGGAGGTAATAGCCGGGCGTAAATTTAATGAAGCGAGAAAGAGCGCCAGAACCAAATAAACGTTGCGCATGGACGGTAACCTCCTTTTTCCCTTGTATGTCGTCATGTTGTAAGTGTAGTGCGGATTACATCATTGATCAATATAATGAAAACTATTATGATGATTGTAATTATAAATGAATAAGGAGGAGGACTATTATCGAAATTCGACAGCTGGAATATTTCATGATGGTTTGCGACCTGATGCACGTTACGAAAGCCGCGGAGAAGCTCGGCATTGCCCAGCCCACGCTCAGCCTGCAAATCCGGGCGCTCGAGGAAGAACTCGGTGTTATTTTATTCGACCGTATCGGCAAAAAAATCGTCTTGACCGAGGCGGGCGAGCTGCTGCGGGATCACGGCGCCAAAATTGTCCGCGATATGCGGAATGCGAAAGACTCGATCAACGAGCTTCGCAGCTACCAGCGAGGTACCGTTACGGTCGGGGCTTTGCCGTCGGATTTGGACTACCGGATCTCCAAGCTTTTAATCGACTATCATACGGAATATCCGAGAATCAAGCTGAAAATCATATCGTCGATCGAAATAACGAATCAAGTGCTTGCGAATGAGGTAGATATAGGCATCGGGCTTTTACCGCTTCCCGATGATCGGCTAATCCAAATCCCGCTCGGTCGGGAAGAATACGTTCTTGTCGTTTCCGAGAAACACCCGATGGCCGACCGTGCTGCGATCGATCTTCAAGAATTGCGGCACATCGATACGGTCATGTTTCCCGAAGGATATATCGGAAGGGAGCTGGTAGACGATTGCTGCCGTCCTCACGGCTTCACCCTTCGGACGATCATGGAGACGAGTACGGCTACATCGCTGCTCCAGCTCGTGAAATCGAACATCGGGGCGACGGTCCAGCCTTTGCCTCTAATCCAATCGATGGATGATCCGGGGCTGCGATGTATTAAAATCAATGGGGGTGCTCCATATCGAAATATGGGGATCCTGTATCATTCCGACCGATTTCTCGGACATGCGACCCAAGCGTTCATCAGGATGGCGATCGCGCATTTCGGCGGCAAATGAAAACAAGGCTGCGGCAGCCGTACGAATTGACATTCCTAGCAGCATTCCCTATAATGTAGAGCATATGTAACCGATACCATATCGATTAAAGCGGTACTCGTTATCGCAAAATCAAGGAGATATATGGCAACGATCAGGGATGTGGCTAAGCTGGCTGGCGTATCCGTAGCGACGGTGTCCCGGGTACTGAACAAGACCGGCTACGTCAATCAGGAGACGAAGGAAAAGGTGCAGCAGGCGATCCGGATGCTGCACTACGAGCCGAATGCGATGGCCAAAGGGCTGGCGAGCAGGAAGACGGAGACGCTTGCGCTCATTCTTCCCGACATCGCCAACCCTTTTTTCGCCGAGCTCGGGAGGGCGGTGGAGGATGTCGCGCAAACGTACGGCTACACCGTCGTGCTGTGCAATTCCGACAACGATACGGACAAAGAGCAAAAGTATATTCAAATTTTGAAAAGCCGCTATGTGGACGGCATTTTGTTCGCCAGCCATACGCTGCGCACCGCCGACGTCGTCGAGCTGAACAAATCCGGCATCCCGCTCGTCGTGCTGGACCGGGCGCCCGCGAACGTTCCTTGCCTCGTCGTCCGCTCGAAGAACAACGAAGGGGCGAAGATGGCCGTCCGGCACTTGCACGATATCGGCTGCAGGAAGATCGGCCATCTGTACGGTCCGCAGGAGACGGCTACGGCCAAGGAACGTCTTGTCGGATATGAGGAAGCGGTCCGTCAGTTTCCGTGGTATTCCCCGACGCTGCTGGAGCCGGGCAACTTCAGCATACGCGGAGGAATGGAAGCGGCCGAGCGTCTGCTGGCGCGACATCCGGACATCGACGGCATTTTCGCCGGCAACGACTTGATGGCGCTCGGAGCGCTGAAGAAGATGCAGCAAATGGGCATATCGGTACCCGGTCAGCTTGCGCTGGTCGGCTTTGACGGCATCGACCTGACCGTGGTGACCGAGCCGGAAATAACGACGGTGGCACAGCCGATCTACGAGCTGGGTGCGCTCGCGACGCGGCTGCTGATCAAGAAGATCGAAGGCGTGACGATCGACAACGAAACGTACGAGTGCGACGTCACGCTTATGCCGCGCGGAACGACCCAAAGGGCCGGCGCCGCCGCGGGCGCCCCGGGAAGCGGGACGCATCCCGCCGCGCTTCCGGAGTGAAGTCGGTACGTGCAAGGAAGCGGAACATATAAAGCAGTCCGGGTACGCCTCCCCTCAGGGGGGATCCGGACTGCTTTTTCACGTTTTGCCGGGCCGGTTGCCGATAGCGGAACTTTGCTCCGTTAAACAGGATATTTTGCAGCATTACTTGGTTATAACGGAACTAAGGTGCGTTATAACATTCATTTTTTGCTTCAATGCTTGGAAAAGGGCCCACTAACGGAATCCAGTTCCTTTAATTTCGCGGCATACTTGCTGTAGCAGTCTATAACGGACTACAGTTCCGTTATTAAACGATGCTTACGCCCCCGTCCCTGCACGTCCCGGCTTGTCCGGCAAACCATGCCGCAGCCAGAATGCGCACGCTGCGAGCAGCAGAGCCGAAAGGACGAATACGCCGCGGATTGATATCGATTCGGACACCATTCCGCCAACCAAAGGTCCGAGCATGCTCCCGAGCGCATACATGCTCGAGTTGAGGCTGTACGCCATACTTTCGGCGTTCGGAGGCGCATATTTGCCGATCAGCGCATTGACGGACGGCAGCAGACCGCCCATACAGATCCCGAGCGCGAACCTGACGGCGATCAGCTGCGGCGTACTGTGCACGAACGCTTGGGGCAAGCAGACCAAGGCGGAACCGAGCAGGGAGAAGAAGAGAATGCGCCCGGAACCGATCCTGTCCCCGAGCCGGCCGAGGATCGGGGAGGCGATCATGTTGGACAGTCCGTTCACCGAACCGACGAGACCGGCGTAAAAAGCGACCATGCCCGCCTGCCCGCTCAGCTCCTGGACGAACAACGGAATGAGCGCGACGGGACCGAGCAGGGCGAACTGGATGACGACCGTCGTCACGTTCAGCATGTTCAGCTCCCGCACTTTCAGCAGCGGGCGGAAAGCTTCGAGCAGCGGGGTGCCGCCGCTCCGCTTGGCGCCGTCCTTGACGAATTGCTCCTTGACGAGCAGCAAAGCAAGGACGGAAGCGATGAAGATGAGCGCGCCAGTGACAAAAAAGATCGGGCGGTATCCGTAATGCTCGGCCATGAAGCCGCCGAACAAAGGCCCGAGTATCGTGCCCGCCACGACGCTCGATTGCAGCGACCCCATCGTAAAGCCGATTTTGTGCCTCGGCGTGCCTGCCGACATCAGTGCGATCGAGGCGGGGGCGAAGCCGGATACGACACCGTTCAAGATCCTAAGCAGCAGAAGCTGCCAAGGACCGCCCGCGAACCCCATCAGCGTCATCACCGCAGCCATCCCGAAGCCCGAGCGAAGCACCATCATTTTGCGGCCGTACCGGTCGGCCATATTGCCCCAGATCGGCTGGAACAGAAAGGCCGTAAAAAAATTGGCGGCGAAAATGACGCTCGCCCATACCGCGACCCGATGCAGATCGCGCACGCCCAGCTCTTGAAGGTACAGAGGAAGAAACGGGATAATCATCGTCATTCCCGCGTTGACGAAAAACAGCCCAATGCCCAGCACGATCAAATGGATTTGCCATCTTGCCACTTCTTTCATCTCCCGTATTTGAGACGGACCGGATCGTGTAAGCGCTCGCGGCCGTCTCTTTTTCTGCCATTGACATTGGGGGTCGAGGACTTTATTATATATGTAACCGTTTCCCTATTTCAACAGCTTTCCTTATAAATAGCGGTATGTTGGTTATGTAACAGATTACCTATACCATTATTTCGGGGATTTCCGGTCATTCCGGAGGAGGCGGCGGAGAACGTGAAACAGTCGAGGGGCTTGAACAAAAGCCGTCCATGACGGCATGTTAAAGGGGGAATCGGGGGCCGGATATGCTTTTATAATTGTCATCGTTATGGCGACTAAACGGAACATTGGCGGGGAAACTTTGAGTACACACCAAAAATTACATTCGGGAGGAACGCATCATGAAGAAGGTTTGGACAGTATCCCTTGCAGCATCCGTGCTGCTGACTACGATATTGACCGGTTGCGCGTCCAAGAAAGAAGAAAGCGGAGCGGGGACGCAAGCGGGAGGGGCGCCGAAGGAGCTCGTTTTATCCACCTGGGGCTTTAGCGAAGATTTGCTCCGGAAGAACGTATTCGAGCCGTTCGAGAAAGCGAATAATGTCAAGATCAAGCTCGAGGTCGGCAACAATGCGGACAGGCTCGGCAAAGTGCGGATGAAGGCGCACCAGATCGACGTTATTATGCTGGCCGAAGGGTATGCCGCCCAAGGGATCGAAGAAGGCTTGTTCGAGCAAATCGACCGTTCCAAAATTCCGAATATTGAGCATTTGTACGATATCGCCAAAGCGCCTAACGGAACCGGCTATGGCCCGGCTTATACGATCGGCAGCTCGGGGATCATCTATGATAAGACGGTTGCCACCAAGCCGGTCGAGTCCTACGCCGATTTGTGGAGAAGCGAATTCAAAGGCAAGCTGGCGATTCCCGATATAACGACGACGGACGGTCCTTTCGTCATCGACTTCTCTTCGAAAGTGGCCGGCGCTTCCGCCTTGGATGCGGACAAGGCGTTCGGGAAACTGAAAGAGCTCGCTCCGAACGTCGTGAAATATTATATGAAAAGCTCCGACCTGGCCAACATGTTCAACCAGAAGGAGGTTGCGATCGCACCGGTGCAAAACTTCGTGCTCGCGACGATCAAGAAGGCGAACCCGAACGCGGAATGGGTCATTCCGAAGGAAGGCGCTTACGCCGTCCTGAATACGATGAACCTGGTCAAAGGAACGAAGAACAAGGAGCTGGGCGAGAAGTTTATCGACTGGTGGCTAAGCGAGCAAGTGCAGAAGGCGAATGCGATCGACAAGGTCGACTCCCCGGCCAATAAAAATGTCAAGCTGACCGCGGAGGAAGCGTCGGGACTGACCTACGGCCCGGATTTCATCAGCAAGCTGAAGACGGTCGATTGGAACACGGTCAACAAAAATATGAAAACATGGATCGACCGCTGGAACCGTGAAGTTATTTCGAAGTAAGGAACTTTTTGCTAAATGCCGTTTCGCGAAGCGGTCCTCCGGGACCGCTTCACGAATGATAGAAACGTCCGCCGCTGCCGGAAGCGGGGCGATAGAAGCTTCCGCAGCCGCCGGATGGGAAAGCGGGGAAACACATTGAACATCGTAACGGCCGAGAGGGTCGAACAGAAGCTTGGGACTTATTTGAACGAGACGTTCCGGCATTTGCACCGGAATCCGGAGCTGAGCGGCAATGAATTCGCTACGCAAGCTTTTTTGAAGCGGGAGCTGGACCGGCTCGGCATTCCATACAAGGAAATGGCGGGAACCGGATTGTGCGCCGAGCTTGCCGGCAGCCGTCCGGGGAGAACGATACTGCTCAGGGCGGATATCGACGCGCTGCCGATCGGCGAGGCGACCGATCTTGCCTATGCATCCGTCAACGACGGAGCGATGCACGCGTGCGGCCATGACGCCCATACGACGGCCGTACTCGGAACGGCGGCTATGCTGCTTGCGCGGCGGGATGAATGGGGCGGAACGGTGAAGCTGATGTTCCAGCCGTCGGAGGAGAAGCATCCGGGCGGGGCGAAGCCGATGATCGACGAAGGGCTGCTGGCCGATCCGCCGGTCGATGCCGCCATCGGCATTCATACGAATCCTTATCTCGCGCCCGGTACATTCGGCTTGAAGGACGGCTCGATTCTGGCCAATGCCGACCGGTTCTATATTCATCTGATCGGCAGAGGCGGACACGCGGCGGCTCCGCATGAAGGCGCCGATGCGATCGCGATGGCGGGACAGCTGATCGTCTCGATGCAAAATCTGGTGGCACGCCAAGTATCGCCGTTCGACAACGCCGTCGTGACGATCGGGGAGATAAGAGGAGGCTACGCCCCGAATACGCTTGCCGACCGCGTCTACCTGGCGGGAACGGTGCGGACGATGAACGCCGACACCCAAACGATGATCGAGACCAAAATCGGGAAGCTGCTGCAGGGCGTAGCGGATTTGTGGGGCGGCACGTTCACGTACGACTACGTGCGCGGCTATCCGATTACTTGGAACGATAAAGCGATGACCGATCTCGTAAGGCAGGCAGCCGAGCAATGTCTCGGCAAGGAAAGCGTCATCGAATTGCCTCACGGCTATATGAGCGCGGACGACTTCGCCTACATCGCCCGGGCGGTTCCTTCCGTGTTTATCGAATGGGGGACGGGAGAATGGTCGGAGGAAGCGCGCAAAACGGCCGTTCCTTGGCACAATCCGAAATTTAAAGTTAACCCCGACGCCTTGAAATACGGCGTGGCCGTTGTAACGCAATCGATTCTGAACTACTTGCAAGGGGGAGAATGACGGATGCGGAAAGTGATTATCGACGCGGATACGGGCATCGACGACGCGCTGGCGCTGATGCTGGCCGTCAAAAGCGGGCAGCTCGACATCCTCGGCATTACGACGGTTTGCGGCAATGTGCCGCTTGAGCAAGCTACTGTCAATACGCTCAAAGTGCTGAAGCTGCTCGGCAAGGAAGGCGACATTCCCGTAGTCCGCGGCGCCGCTCTTCCGCTGCTGCGGGAGCCGCGCCACGAAACCGGCGTACACGGAGCCCGTGGCCTCGGCGGGGCGCTGGAGGAGATGGAGCCCGGAGAGCCCGCCGAAGGCTACGCTCCCGACTTTATCATCGAGCAGGCGCGCAAACATAAAGGTGAGTTGACCTTGATTCTGATGACGCCGCTGACGAATATGGCGCTTGCCCTGCGCAAGGAGCCCGAGCTCGCGTCGTGGGTAAAGGAACTGATCATTATGGGCGGCGTCGTGTCCGGTCCGGGCAACCTGACGCCGGTGGCCGAGTACAACATATTCGCCGACCCCGAAGCGGCCAAGCTTGTGCTCCACTCGGGCATTCCGATTACGCTCGTAGGGCTGGACGTTACGCGAAAAGCGCTGCTGCATGAAAGCCATGTGCGCCAGCTCGCTGGGACGGAAGCGGGAGAGTTCGTTCAGACGTGTACCTCGCATTACATCGAGCGGTACAGCCAAGTGAACGGCGTCCGCGCCTGCGCGCTGCACGATCCGCTTGCGGTCGGCGTAGCGATCGACAGAAGCATCGTACAGACGCGCAAGCTGTTCGTTGATGTAGAGACGCGCAGCGAGCTGTGCGACGGGCAGACGGTTTGCGATTTCCAGAACAGGCTGAACCGGACGCCGAACGTCGACGTCTGCCTTCAGGTCGACGAGGAGAAGTTTCTGGACATGTTCGTCCATTATTTGAAGCAATAAGGAACTGTTACAAAGGCAATTTCGCAACAGTTCATAAGTACACCTACGACGAGGAGAAGCTGCGATGAATAACGGATCTGTCCTTGTAGTCGGCAGTCTGAACATGGATTTGGTAACGCAGGTCCGCGATATGCCTCGAATAGGCGAAACGATTATTGGGCATAGTTTTGATAAAATGATGGGCGGCAAAGGCGCGAACCAAGCGGTTGCGGCCGCCCGGCTAGGCGTGCGGGTCGCGATGATCGGCTGCTTCGGCAGCGACGAATTCGCAGGCGACATGCGGGCGATTCTCGCCAAAGAACGGATCGAAACGGACGGAATTCGTACGGTGGAGAACGTCTCGACCGGTACGGCGATGATATTGGTAGACCGGCACGGCGACAATTCGATCGTCGTGGCGCCCGGTGCGAACCGTCATCTCGGCCCGGACGATATCGAGCGGAATACGGGGCTGTTCGAAACTTGCGACGTCGTCGTGCTGCAGCTGGAAATACCGCTGGAAGCGGTCGTCCACAGCATTAAGGCGGCCAAAAGGTTCGGCAAGACGGTCGTCTTTAACCCGGCCCCGATGCAGCCTTTGCCTGCGGACATGCTGCAGGACATCGACTACCTCATCTTGAACGAGGTCGAAGCGGAAGAGCTGACGGGCGCACCCGCGTCCGAATTCGATCTGCTGGCATCCCGGCTTGCGGCGCTTCCGTGCAAGCACGTCGTGCTGACGCTCGGAGGAGACGGAGCGGCCTATATAAGCGAGAGCGAAGTCGTCCGTTATCCGGCGATGAAAGTCCATGCGGTCGATACGACCGGGGCGGGCGACTCGTTTATCGGGGCGTTCGCAAGCCGGCTCGCCCGGGGCGACGATGCCCGTGAAGCGGTCCGGTATGCGATCAAGGTGGCCGCCATTACCGTTACGAAGCTGGGCGCCCAAGCGGCGCTTCCGACGGAAGAGGAAACCTTGAAGTTTGAACAATTATGGGGGGCGGAAAGTCGATGAAGAAACCCGCATATATGCTCGTTTTGCCGGGCGCGCTGTTCCTGACCGTGTTTATGGTCATACCGATCGCCCTTATTATTTTATCAACGTTCCGGACGGATGAAGGCATCAGTCTCGGCGGCTATATTTCCTTTTTTACCGATTCGTATACGCTCGGCATATTGTGGACGACGCTGAAGCTCAGCTTGATCACGACAGTGCTGTGCATTCTGCTCGGTTATCCGGCCGCTTATTACATTTCCCGGACGAAGGTAAGCCGCAGGGGGATTTATTTGGCTCTTGCCATCTTCCCGCTGCTGACCAGCGCCGTCGTCCGTTCGTTCAGTTGGATGGTTACGCTCGGCAAAAACGGGCTGATCAACAATTTGCTGATCGATCTGCATCTGATCGACAAGCCGATACAAATTTTGTATACGGAAACATCGATTATTATCGGCTTGGTTCACCTGTTCCTGCCGCTGATGATCATCTCGCTGATCGGCGTGCTCGAGAACATCGACGCGGACCTGGTAAAGGCTGCGGCCAGCCTGGGCGCGTCCCGCTTCAAGTCGTTCTTGAAAGTCATTTTGCCGCTTAGCGTTCCCGGCTTGCTCGTCGGCAGTACACTCGTGCTCGTCGGAAGCTTGACCGCCTACGCGACGCCTCAGCTGCTCGGAGGCAAGAAGCGGGTGCTCGCCACGCTGCTGTTCCAGAACACGATGACGCTCGGCGACTGGAAGACGGCATCGATCATCGCCACCATCATGATCGCCCTGACGTTTCTCTTGATCGGCATCATCAATTCGCTCGCCAAAAAATTGAATCCGAACGGGTAACGGGAGGGTAGACGATGAAAGAAAAACAAACGCTGCTCGGCATATTCACCTTTGTCATCTATATTTTCCTGCTCGCGCCGCTGATCATCATCATTGGAGCGTCGTTCGGGCCGGACAATTACTTGGCGTTTCCGCCGAAAGGCTTCTCGCTGAAATGGTACGAAAATATTTTCCGCGTCGAGATGTTCTGGAGCTCGTTCAAAATCAGTATGGCGGTCGCCATGGCCGGCATATTCATCTCGTTCCTGCTCGGCATTCCGGCGGCTTATGCACTCAGCCGGTTCAAGTTCAAAGGACAGTCCTTCTTCAGCTCGTTCTTTATTTCCCCGATTATCGTTCCGGGTATCGTCTTCGGTTACGGGTTGCTGAAATATCTCGTCATTACGTACAAAATTCCGATCTTTCCCGGAGTGCTGATCGGGCACGTCGTCATTATGATCCCTTATGTCATCCGGGTCATCTCGTCCAGCTTGATGAATTTCGACTATTCGGTCGAAGAAGCGGCCATGAGCCTCGGAGCGAGCCGGCTGAAAACGTTTTTTGCCGTCGTCCTTCCGAACATCCGCTCGGGGATTATCGCGGGGATATTGCTCGCTTTCCTGGAATCGTTCAACAACGTGGACGTCTCCGTGTTCATGACCGGACCGGGGGTCAGCACGCTGCCGATCAGTATGCTCAACTATGTCGAGTATTATTTCGATCCGACGATTGCCGCCATATCGGTGCTGCTTATGATCATGACCGCCATTTTGATCGGCGCGATCGAACGGACGCTCGGGCTGAGATTTTTCACTAAGTAACGTAAGGGTGCTGACCACTATTACGCTGGAGGTAACGACATGGCGCTGATTGAACTGAAGCAAATAACGGTCGCGTATGACCAGAAAAACAATATTTTGAAAAATTTCAATTTATCGGTAGAAAAAGGCGAGTTCGTATCGCTGCTCGGACCGAGCGGTTGCGGAAAAACGACCACGCTCCGGCTCATCGCCGGATTCAATGAAGCGAAGGAAGGGCAGTTTCTGTTCGACGGTCGCGATTATACGAAAGTTCCCGTGCACAAGCGGAATTTCGGCTTCGTATTCCAGGGACATGCGCTATTCCCGCATTTGAGCGTATTCGAAAATGTCGCCTTCGGCCTCAAGCTGCGCAAAACGGACGGCAGCCAAGCGAAGAAGAGGGTGCATGACATTCTCGAGGTCGTCAATCTGAAAGGATTCGAGGACCGCTATCCGGCCCAATTGTCCGGCGGTCAGCGGCAGCGGGTGGCGATCGCCAGAAGTCTCGTCATCCAGCCCGACCTGCTTCTGTTCGACGAGCCGCTCAGCAGCCTTGACGCCAATTTGCGCGTGCAGATGCGGATGGAAATTCGTCGTATCCAGAAGGAGCTGAAGGTGACGACCGTCTATGTTTCCCACGATCAGGAGGAATGTTTCTCGATCTCCGACAAAGTCGCGATTATGAACAAAGGCGTCATCGAGCAGCTCGATTCCCCGCAAGTGATTTATAAGCAGCCAAGAACGGAGTTTGTAGCGCGTTTCGTCGGTTTTGAAAATGTGATCCACGCGAAAGAGGCCGGAGCTTCGTTCAGCGCCGTCTCGACGGGCGGACAAGAAACGGGCAAATGGGCGATCCGTCCGGACGATATCGACATTTCCGGAGGAGAAGCCGGAGCGCAGCAGTCCAATTCGTCGCAAGGTACGGTCAAGGTAACAACCTACTTGGGCCGCGAATACCAGTACGTCGTCGAAACGCCGCTCGGCGAATTCATCGTCAATGACGGCCGGGAGAAGCCGTACGAGCATGGCGAACGGGTTACGCTGCTGTTCCCGGAAGAGAAGCTGGTGCCGGTGCTGTGATGAACGATTCCAATAAAGGATTGGCCTTGAAGGCCGATCTGCTTATCGTCAACGTCCAGGTGTTCAATACCGCTCTGAAGTCGTTTCGTCCGGGCAATGTTGCTATTGCGGACGGCAAGTTCCTATATATCGGCGACAAGGGGGCGGAGACGATCGAAGCGGCTGCCGTGCTGGACGGCCGCGGACGCGCCATGGTACCGGGCTTGATCGATATTCATCTGCATATCGAAAGCACGATGGTGACGCCACGGACGTTCTCGCACGGCATTATCCGGTGCGGGGTCACCTCGATCGTGGCCGACCCGCACGAAATGGCGAATGTGTTCGGCATTCGCGGCATCCGCGAAATGATCGAAGCCGGACGCCAATGCACGGCGGACATGTTCTGGGGCATTCCAAGCTCGGTTCCGGCAACTTTGCTGGAGACGACGGGAGGCACGGTCGATGTGGCGGAAATCGACGAGCTGGTCGGCATAGACGGCGTCGTCTGTTTGGGCGAGGTGATGGATTATGCCGATATGACCTCCAATCCGGACGGCAGAACGAACCGGATACTGCGCCATATGAGGACCCGATACCCACATCTTCCGATCGAGGGACATTGCCCGAAGCTGGTGGACGTCGAGCTGAGCCGCTTCGTGTTCGCGGGCATCGATTCCGACCATACGCAGCAGACGGTGGAAGAGTTCGAGGAGCGCATTCGCGCCGGCATGTTCATCGAAATTCAGGAGAAGTCGATGTCGCCGGAGCTGATCCTGCATCTGATCCGGAACGATCGCAGCGAGCATTTCTGCTTCGTGACCGACGACGTCATGCCGGATACGTTCATCGAGCACGGGCATCTGGACCATCTCGTACGCAAAGCGATCCGGATGGGCATGAAGCCCGAGGCGGCCATCTACGCCGCCACGGCGACTCCCGCGAAGCGGATGAATCTTCGCGACCGGGGGCGAATCGCGCCGAACCGGACTGCCGATTTTATTTTGCTCGAAGACGTCGGCGAGTTCGTCATTGGCGAAGTATATAAGAATGGCGCCAAAGTGTACGATGCCACGGAGCCATATGAAGAGCAGCCGGCGGAGCGGCAGTTTCCGGCCGACTTCTATGCCAGCGTCAAGCTGCCGCAGGTCGGTCCGGCCGATTTTACGGTATCCGCGCCGATCGAGAACGGCGAGCTGCCATGCCGGGTCATCCTGGTCGGAGACGGATCGACGTTTACACGGGAGCATGTAGACAACGTGTCCGTCGACGGACGCGAGCTGCTGTGGGAGAACAGTCCGTACAGCCTGATCGCGGTCTTGGAGCGTTACGGGATCAACGGCAACCGGGCATTCGGTCTTGTCGGCGGCGATTCGATCCGGAGGGGCGCGATCGCGACCACGTACGCCCACGATAACCATAACCTGCTCGTACTCGGCAGAAATAAGGCGGACATGGAGCTGGCGGCGAATACCGTTATCGAGCGGCAAGGCGGCTACTGCGTCGTCGAGGACGGAGAAGTGCTCGCCTTCCTGCCGCTGCCGGTCGGCGGCATCTTGTCCGAAGCGACGCTGGACGAGCTTGCGGCCGAGACGGCTCGGCTGCGGGACGCGATGAAACGGCTCGGCTACCGCCACTACAATCCGATCATGTCGCTCAGCACGTTGTCTTTACCGGTAAGTCCGGCTTTGAAAATAACCGACTTCGGCTTGATCCGCACGAAGGAAGGAAAGGTTGTCGATCTGTTTGTACAGTCATGAACAAATCGGCGGCGGTCGTCTGCCGCGGGTCAAGGTGCTCGCCGTCGGAGGAACGATAGCAGGCATTGGGACGGACGATGGCCGGACGACGCAATACGAAGCCGGGGTCATCGGGATCGGGCAGCTGCTCGAGGCCGTCCCTCAGCTGCGGAGGTTAGCCGAGATCGGCTCGGCGCAAGTTGCCAATATCCCGAGCTTCGCCGTTACCGGCGATTTATGGCTTTCGATCGCATCCCGGGTCAACGAGGAGCTCGCCGGCGACGATTGCGACGGAATCGTCGTTACGCACGGAACCGATACGCTCGAGGAGACGGCCTATTTCCTCAATCTGACCGTAAAAAGCCGTAAGCCGGTCGTCGTAACCGGCGCGATGCGGCCCGCTACGGCGCTTAGCGCCGATGGTCCGCTAAATTTGTATAATGCGGTGGCGCTGGCTGCGAGCCGCTCCGCCGAGGGCCGGGGCGTGCTGATTACGCTGAACGACGCGATCGGCTCCGCCCGGGACATGTCCAAGCGGCATACGACGACGGCGGACGCGTTCGGTCAGCGCGATTTCGGCCTGCTCGGCTGGATCGTCGACGGCGTTCCCCGGTTTTATTACGACAGCGTCAGGAAGCATACAATTTTTTCCGAGTTTGATGTGCGCGGATTCGCCGAGCTGCCCCGGGTCGATATGTTGTACGGCCACGGCGACGGGGGGCGCGAACTGGTCGAGGCGGCCGTGGCTGCCGGTGCGAAAGGGATCGTGCATGCCGGAATGGGCAATGGCGGCATCTATCCGGACACCCGCGAGGCGCTTGCGGAAGCCGCTGCCCAGGGTGTCGTCATCGTGAGCGCCTCGCGTACCGGAACCGGCTACGTGACCGCCAAGCCGGCCGATCGGCTCGGCCGTTTTGTGACCTCGGACAATTTAAATCCGCACAAAGCCCGGGTACTGCTTATGCTCGCTTTGACCCGGACAAGCGACCCCGCACTCATCCAAGCGATGTTCGACATCTACTGAGTTCAGGCTTCTTGGTTTATCGATCCGGTTGAGGAAGGGGAGTCTTAAGCTGTGAATAAATGGACCTCCGCTTCTTTTTGGCTGGCGGGCGTGCAATGGATGTTTTTTTTGTTTGTCAATACAGTCGTCGTACCTTTATCGATCGGAGCGGCGTTCGGGTTTGCTCCCGGGCTTATCGCGTATCTCGTCAAGGTTACGTTCATCGTTACCGGCGCCGCCAGCATCCTGCAAGCGTGCTTCGGCCATCGGTACGCTTTGATGGAAGGGCCGGCAGGACTATGGTGGGGGTTCATCCTGAGTCTCGCCGCGGCGGCTCCGTCGATGGGAATGAGCCTAAGCGAGCTTGGCGGGGCGTTATCCGCCGGAATGATCGCCGCGGGGGCGCTCACCTCGCTGCTCGGGGCGCTCGGTTTCGGCGCGCTGCTGAAAAAAGCGTTTACGCCGGTCGTGATGTTCGTATATTTGTTTTTGCTATCGTCCCAGCTTATTATCGTTTTTTTCAAAAGCATGACAGGCTTGTCGGACGGGGGGCGGGTCGATATGCCGGTCGCCGCTTTGTCGGTCGCGATCGTCCTTCTGGTCAGCTGGATCGGCATCAAGGGCCGCGGCATGCTCGGCAATTTTTCCATCCTGATCGGCATGGTGGCGGGATGGGTCGCGTACCGGCTTCTGTTCCCCGGAACGGAGGGCCACACCGTCGGAGAGGGAGGCGGGCTCGGTGTGACGTTGTTCCCGTGGGGAGCGCCTCATATCGAAGTTGGCATTTTGCTCGCCGCATTGCTCGCCGGGCTGATCAACATGACGAATACGGTTACGGCGTTAAGCGCCGCGGACAAGCTGTACGGCAAGTCCAGCACGGACGCGTCGTACAAGCGCTCCTATCATTTGACCGCCCTTCATACGGCCGTGTCGGGGTTGTTCGGGCTCGTTCCGTACGGTCCGTACACTTCGTCGATCGGCTTTCTGGAAAGCACCAGGATGTTGGACCGTTCCGCTCTCGTATTGGGAGGAGCGCTGTTTGTCATGCTCGGATTCGTTCCGGCACTCGGGACGTTTTTCGCAGCGATGCCGGCCAGCGTCGGCGGCGCCGTACTGTTCGTCGTTTATTTGCAATTGTTCGGCACGGCTTTCCGTAATTTGCACGGCTATTCCTTCAACCCGAGAACGGTTTATCGGATGGCGGCTCCCGCCCTGCTCGGTATCTCGATCCTGAACGTGCCGGCGGACGCCTTCGCCGGGCTGCCGGGAACGCTGCGGCCGATAATCGGCAACGGACTGCTGATGGGCGTTATCGTATCGATCGTGTTGGAGAATACGGTCGATTGGTCGAAGTACGGGCAGCTCCGGCAGACGGTCGAGGAGAAATAGAGGTTTTGTTCGTGCCGGGCCCCGGGCGGGGATGGTACCCGGCTTGCATATTGCGATTTATCACTCAAGGGGGCAAACTATGGCACAGACCAGCATTATTGTACGACTGGAGCTCGATCACGGCAAGGTTACGTTCGGAGACGTAGCATCCGCGATTAGCATGGCGGGAGGAGATATTACATCGATCGACGTCATCCGTCCGGGTCAGGATACCTCGGTGCGGGATATTACGGTCGATGTCGCCGAATCGGCGGAGAGCGATGTCGTGGAGGCGCTGCGGCGGCAGGAAGGGATCAAGCTGATCAATGTGTCAGATAGAACGTTTCTCGTCCATCTGGGCGGTAAAATCGCCGTACAGCCCAATATGCCGGTCCGCAATCGCGACGATTTGTCGCGGGTATATACCCCGGGCGTGGCGAAAGTGTGCTCGGCCATTCACGAGAATCCGAATAAAGCGTACTCGCTGACAATCAAGCGGAATACGGTAGCGGTCGTCACCGACGGCACAGCCGTGCTCGGACTCGGGGACATCGGACCGCATGCCGCCGCTCCCGTGATGGAGGGCAAGGCGATGCTGTTCAAGCAGCTGGCCGGCGTGGATGCGTTCCCGATTTGTCTCGATACGAAGGATACGGAAGAAATTATTCGCACCGTCAAGGCGATTAGCCCGATATTCGGCGGCATCAATCTGGAGGACATCGGTTCGCCTCGGTGCTTCGAGATCGAGACGCGTCTGGCCGAGGAGCTGGACATTCCCGTCTTCCACGACGACCAGCACGGAACGGCGGTCGTGCTGCTTGCCGGTATGCTCAACGCGCTCAAGGTTGTGGGCAAACGGATCGACCAAGTACGTATCGTCGTAAACGGAATCGGTGCAGCTGGTGTATCCGTCTGCAAAATGCTGCTGGCCGCTGGGGTTAAGCGTCTTGTCCCAGTAGACCGGGACGGTGCGATCGTACGCGGCGGGACGTACGAACAGCCGATGTGGAACTGGTTGGCCGACCAGCCGCAAGTAGAGGCGGCAGAAGGGGGACTGAAGGATGTTCTTCGCGGGGCCGACGTGTTCATCGGGGTGTCGCGGGGCGGACTTCTGAACGCCGCGGATGTAGCGACGATGGCACCGGATAGGATCGTCTTTGCGCTTGCCAACCCGCAGCCGGAGATCGATCCGGAGGAGGCGCTGCCGCATGTTCGCGTCTTGGCGACGGGGCGGAGCGACTATCCGAATCAAATCAACAACGTGCTCGCATTTCCAGGCATATTCCGGGGAGCGCTCGACTGCCGGGCGAGGCGCATCAACGAGCCGATGAAGCTGGCCGCGGCGCGCGCCATCGCTTCAGTCGTCTCCGACAAGGAGCTGAATGAACAGTACATCATTCCTAGCATCTTCAACGAGCAGGTCGTCGTGAAAGTACGGCACGCCATCATCGAGGCGGCTATCCTGACCGGGACGGCCCGCCGTATTCCGCCGGACTTCCGCTAATTCCGCGCGAGTGGCCGTGAGGCTGCAAACCTAACAAAGTCCCTGCTGTTCTGTACCGTATACGCGGTTTCAGTCCAAAGCAGGGATTTGTTGTTTAAGGAGCTTTTAGTGGTTTCGCATAAAGGACGTCCGGATCATCCGGCAGTGTGACGGGTTGCCGAACGGTCGGCATGCACTTCCTTGGAGGCATGCACATTACGCACGATGTTGATAAAGAAAATCAGAGTGCCGAGCACGATCAGAATGCCCCCGACCGGGATTAACGGAGCGAGGCTTGCGAAGCCGAGAATATAGGCGGCGAGTCCGCCCATCATAAGGGGAACCCCGATATTGTGCATCCAGAAGTGCAGCTTGCCGAGTGTACGGGACGCTGCGGGAAAGCGGTCATATACGAGGCCGCCGATAGCCATGGACACCCATCCGATCAAGTTCAGATGAACGTGGACGGGGCTGAGACCGAAGCTTTCGGTCATGGACATGCCCATTCCCATCACGACCCCGACCAGAAAATAAAACGATGCGATTTTTAGCATGAGAGTTCCCATTGAACATCATCCTTTCCTTTTTTCATCTGCAATACGTATTTAACAATCGTTCTTCCACGCCGCGCCACTTGGCGATTCGGTACAGCAAGCTGAAAATCCCCTTTTGCATCCCGATCGGGATTCCGTTCATATACGATTCGCCTAGCTCGAATAGGACGGCCAGCTCGAAGAGGTTGCGGGGAATTCCGGTCTTTTCCCTCACTTTGCCATCCCGGGCGAGACCGTAAGCTATTCGGAGCATCTGCTCGAACCGTCTGGCCGGAGCGACTTTGACATGAAACACGATGTTTTCCTTGCCCGGGTTAAAAAAGCGGTGCAGCGACCACGGCGGCGCAGATGCGGCTTGACCGGGCTGGAGCTCGCGAAGCTGTCCGTCCAGCTCCAAGTGAAGCACTCCGTCCACCGCAGCGAAGTGCTCCGTATAGGCGAGGTGGTAGTGAAGGTCCACGCCTCCTCCGGGGGCCAGTTCGACCTCTACATACTCAAAGGATCCGCCGGACTCGGCCCCGGTCGTAAGGAAGGTGACCCGGTCTTGGACGAGCGGGTTTTCAATCGTTCTCGGCAATGTTGCATGAGACACATCCGTATGCCTCCTTTCAAGGCTCAGCAGTTATCGCATGGTTCAACTTTATCACCCGGACCTAAGGTCTGAGTACTATACTACGGTATAATTTGGAAGTATACTTTAGATGAATTTGGCGCGGATAGCCGTATATCGGTCAACAATGGGAGGTTCGGAATGAAGGGAGATGTCGTACGATTCGAGCGGGGAAAGGGGAAATCAAGGCCGCCGGCCGCCTCAAGCATTGATGACCGCGAAGATCAATTCCTGGTAGGCCGTGAGCGGGAGAGAGCGCTGTTTGAGCGGTTTTTGGCCGGCGAGCCGGTGAGCAAGCCCGTTTGGAACCTATATGGCACAGGCGGAGTAGGCAAAAGCACTCTGCTCGATGCGTTCCGCAGGCAAGCAAGAAGGCGGGATGCCGTTTACGTGCAGCTTGACAGCCGGGAGTTCAGACGGACGGGGGACGATTTCTGCAGGAAGCTGCTCCTGCAGCTCTCATTCGCTGACGGAAGCGGCGGCGGGAATGAAGAGCCGCTCGCTGCCGCGCTGGGCGGGCTGAACCGGTTGGCGCAGGACCGTCAGGTCGTTGTGGCGCTGGATACTATCGAAGAAATGACCGGCATGGACGACTGGCTGAGAGAGCAATTTTTGAGACGATTGGACCCGAGAATACTCGTTCTCCTGGCGGGGCGGCACCCGCTCAAGGGACAGTGGCTGTTGTCTCCGGCCTGGAGAGAGCGTACTTTGTGGCTCGCTATCGAACAGTTGACCCGGACGGACGTATTGGATTATGCACGCAAATGCGGTCTTACCGAAGAAGCCCAGGGAGAGCGGCTATGGGAGCGTACGAGAGGGCATGGGCTTTCTCTGTCGCTGGCCGTATCGACGGCTCTGCTAGAAGGGAGCGGCCCGCTTCATGATGCGGGATGGTCTTCGGAGCTCGCTTCATCGTGGCTGAAGGAAGTTCCGGACGAAGAGCTCAGGCAGCTCGTGGAGGCGGCTTCGATGCTAAGGCAGTTCAATCAGGAGCTGCTTGCGTATGTCATGGAGCAGGATATAAGCGCCGGGAACTTCGGCAGGCTCACTTCGCTTTCTTTTGTAAGAAAGATCGAGCAGGGATGGAGACTACACGACCTGATGAGGGAGTCCACGCGAAGTCAGCTGAGGGAACGGGCGCCCGTGAAATTCGGCAAGCTTATGGAGCGCTGCGTTCGCTATTACGCCTCGACTATCAAAGGGGCGAGCGGCAAGCGGGATGTGGCCCCGGAAGTGGGGGAACTGTTTTGTTATATCGGAGATGCCCTGATTCGGGCGCACTTGAATGCGACGTGGAAGAATGAGTTTAGTTGGGAGTCGCTATCGGCGTCCAATCTTGGGGAAGGTCTTCAGTATTTGCAGCAGCGCCGTAATGAGGCAAGAACGGTTACCCGTAGAGGCATCGACCCCGTGACTGGCAGCCTGCTGGAGTTAACGCTTTCGGGAGAAGAGACGCTGTACACGATCGAGGGGGTGGACTTGGAGGAGCTGCTCGGATTAGGACAGCAGTCGGTTATGCTGATGAAGACGCAGGGCGGAAAGGTTCACGGGCTGTCGGCTATTATTCCGATCAACCGGGGGACGCTGGCTTACTTGGAGCAAAATCCGTTCTCCGGCCCTTATATCCGCAGCCTGTCCGCGGCAGAGCGCAAGGAGCTTGACGTTTCGGAATCGGAGCAGGCCGGCTGGTTTATCAGAAGCATCGATATCCTGGACTGGACCGATTCCGCTCTTCTTCAGGAAGGCGGTGCTCAAATGTACAATTACATGTGCTCAGGCAAGCTGTTCTTTGCTTCGCCGCCTCCGCTTCCGATGTTCCACGATTCGCATCTGGGTCTCGGGTTCGAAGCGGTTCCCGATGTGTTCCACTGCAGCTATGACGGCAAAACCCCGACGCCAACTTTTGTGTTGGATACGAGAGGGGAGAAGCTTGACGCTTATCTGGCCGCTATGCTGCGCCGTATAGGCATACAGCCGGAGCCTGCGGAAACGAGAATATCGGAGAGGGCCGAGAGAGAGGATACGCTTCTTGAATTCGGGCTGACGGAACGGGAGCGGGAAGTCGTCCAATGCGTGCTGGAAGGCTGCTCCAACCTCGAAATCGCAGCACGGCTGTTTATTAGCGAAATTACGGTAAAGAAACACTTAAGCTCGGTCTATGCGAAGATGCAGGTGAAAAACCGCAGTCAGCTCATCAAGGCCGTGCTGCAGTAAAATAGAAGGCAGCCGGCCGGGATGGTCGACTGCCTTTTCTCGACAAAGGGATAGTTCAAGACGGATAGTCAATAACAATTTGGTTGACTGTACACTTTCACTTACATATACTTAGGTTACCAATTTAATTAGTTATCGAATTATTAGATGATCTATTTGTTTTGGAGACGAAAAGCGATCAAAATTCAGGAGGAATTGATATGAAATATACGGTTATTACGGGAGCCAGCTCAGGAATCGGGTATGAAACGGCTCTCGCTTTCGCGGCGCGTGGAAAAAACTTAATTGTAGCGGCCCGCAGAACGGAGGAACTGGAAAAATTACAATCAAAAGTGGCTAATCTAAACCTGGACGTGGATGTTGTTATTCGAACCGTTGACTTATCTGTTACTGCAAATGTGTATGAATTCTACGAAAGTCTTCAGGATTATCAGATCGAGACGTGGATCAACAATGCCGGATCCGGGAGCTTTGCTTCCGTTCGGGAACAAAATTTAAATAAAGTTACAGCCATGCTTCACTTGAACATTGAGGCCTTAACTGTTCTGTCCTCTCTGTATGTGCGTGATTATGCCGATGTTGAAGGAACGCAAATCATCAATATCTCTTCAGGCGGTGGATACCAAATTGTCGGCAATTCCGTGGCCTACTGCGCGACGAAGTTTTATGTAAGTGCCTTTACAGAAGGTCTCGCGCAAGAATTGAAAGAAAGAGGAGCTGCCATGCAAGTGAAAGTGTTGGCTCCTGCTGCAACTGAAACTGAATTTATTAAAAGCGCTTTGGATATCAAGGAGTTTCAATATGAAGGATTCGTTCCAAAATTTCATACTGCAAAAGAAATGGCTGGATTTATGTTACAACTTTATGATGGCGAGAAAGTTGTTGGGATCGTGAATGGAACAACCTATGACTTTGAATTAAGAGATCCGATTTATCCGTATGTGGCGAGGACAAGAAGCTAGCCTAGACAGAGCAGAAAAAAGGCCCTCATCATGCAACCGAGATGAGGGCCCTTCAAATGGCAAATCGTTATCGAACTTCGATCGAATGCCGCCCCGACGCTACCGGCACCGTCAATAGTTTGGCCGACGCATCGTAGCCGTAATTCGCGACCGGCGCGCCGTCCACTTTTACGAGCGTGGGCGCGGAGGGAACGCGGAACGAATACGATCCGGCTGCTTCAACAACGAGAACGCCTGCCGTTGTACCGCTACCGGCGTCGAAGGTAAACGAAGCGTCGAAGTTCGCCGACCCCAGCAGCAACGTCTGCCCGACATCCGTCAAGCTTGTGCCGCCGGTCATCGCGAATGCGGCCGGAACGCCGGAAGCCCCGCGCGAGACGACCGATTGCTTCGCATCGCTTGTGATGCCCTCGACGGTATACGAACCCGACGTGCCCGTTTTGAACAGAACGTAATCGAATTGCGAACACGAGACATCGCAATTTACTTTTGCGCCGATAACGCCTGCAGCCGAAACTTGTGCGGCCTGTAAAGCCGAATCAGTTTCCACGGCATTGCTTGCAGCCGGCAAAAGACGAACCTCGTCGATCCCGATCCGGTAACTGCCTGACGACGGATGCTTCCCGGCGACTTCCATACGTATCGTATGATCCCCGGCCGACAACGCTATATCGCCGAAATGGTGGAGCGGAGCGCTCTGTGTCACCGGGCTATAGCCTTCGAAAACGGTCCCGAGCTGCTGGCCGTCCACGTAAGCTTTCACTTGACCGTAATTGGAAGCGAGCATAAAATAGCCGCTTAAACTATAGGTTCCCGATGCGCTCACGTTCATGGAGAAGTCTATGTAGTCCCCTGCGGCATCGGCTTTAAACGTCATAATATCCGCCGTTGCGGCCTTCACGTAATCCGCGCTGTCCCCGGACGACGACACTACGGCATTCAGCAGATCTGCCCCCGTTAAAACGCCCGCAGGCTGCGGCGAAGCCTCCGCCTTCAGCACGCTCAGAAACCGGTTATCGGCAGTCGCCGCGCCGCTTCCCACTTTCACCATATATCCGTACGACTCCGCGCCGGAATACTTGTCGAACGTAATCGGCAATGCGGACGTCCCCAACGTGTAAGCGGTCATCCGAGCGCCGCTGTGACGATAGGAAAACTTGTTGCCATACGTCGTAACGCCGACTGACGCCGCTGTCCCGTCGATTTTCGCGTCTTTGACTGGACCCGCGTAGAGCATCCAGTCGTACGTATGGGGCGAGCTCGCCTTCAGATCGTCCATCATGACATAGTAATCGTTGACGCGAACGATATGCCGATCGAAACTCGAAAGCGAATTGCCGTAAGCGCCGGGAGCCGAGCCGATCATATAGTCCACGTTCGGCGACAGGATGCCGGCTTGCAACCGGCCTTCTCCTTTGGCGGATTGCGACTGCCCGTCTACCCGGATCGTACTGTGGCCGTCCTTCGCCGTAAAGTTTTGTTTCGGACCGGGGCTCAGATCCCGGTATCCCGGGTCCCTGGCGATAAATGTGCCGTTCGTGGCAAGCGTAAAGCTGTTCTGGTCGTAGTGGCTGTGATCGAGCTTGTTATTGTTGCCGATCAACGTCAGCAAGGAATCGCCGCCAGTCCAGCCAGAGCGAATCGCCGCCCAGCCCATTTCGTCGAACAGCTCGGAGTTCGGCCAATCGCTCGGGATGCGGGCATTCGCGTCGGGGATGAAATACAGGAATCGATCGAAGGCCGAACCGGCTACGTCCGCTTGCGTCAAATACCAAACCGCATTAGGATTGTTCAGCCAGCGCGCCACGATGCTCATCGTATTGTGAAAGAAGCCGTAACTGTACGCATTCGCGCCCGAATCGGAGATCGTGGCCAACCCTCCGCCTCCCGGGGACAGGAAGTAGTTGGACCAGCGTACGATAAAATCGTTGAAGAACGGATGTTCGAAATAAGTTTGCACCCCGGTCGTCCGAGTCAAGTTGTCGATCCCGCGGATCATGTTTTCCACCGAATAATCCGTGTAGTTGAACCCTTCCGTTTGTCCGGAATTCATCCGGAAATCGAGGTACCAATCATAATAGCGAACCGCGCGGGTCAAATACTTTTCGGCCTTGGCGCTTTTGCCCAGCAGCGCGGCTCCTCCGCTTCCGAGCGCGGCCGCCCGCAGCGCGTCGGCATTGTTGTCGACGTCGTTGATCGAGAGCCGCAGCGGTTCTAGTCCAAGTTGTTCGAGCGCATTTTCCACCTTGGACCTTTCCTCCGGAGTCAGCAAATCGTACAATACGTCGTAAGCCGCGCTTACGCCGAGCGTCAAATGTGCCGTATCCAGACAAGACAAGCCTCCGCCGCACGGATAATTGGTATCCGTCCACCGCTCCCAATCCGACAAGGAAAGCATGTACGATTTCGCTTTTGCGGCATAATCCGGATTTTGGGTAATGACGTAAGCGAGCGACAACGCTTCCAGCCGGTATTGGAGCGCTTTGGCCATGGCGGCCCAATACGGGTACGTAGGACTTCCCGTATAACCCGGAGGGTTGGGCATGACAGGCGGCATGACGGGCGGCAGCGGGTAAGTGACCGGGTATCCGTTATAGTAACGCACGGTATAGGACGTTTCGTTCAAATACTCGTTCGCATCGCCGAGTACGCTGTCCCACAGCTCCTTGCCCGTTGCGCCGGAAGGGGAGGGAGTCAAATCTTGCGCGCGCGCGCGAAGCTCCGGAATATCGGCGGCCGTAAAGAACAGTCGCGGATGACCGGTTACGGCGAGAGGAAATTCCATATCCGGCACCTGCTTCAGAGAAGCTTGATCGAAATACGCGACGCCGGTATTCGATCCGCTCGAATAGAGCAGTACCGATGCGGATACCGCGTTGTCCGGGGCCGTCGCTTCGACGCTGATATTCGTCCACGCGTTCGAAACGGTTGCGGTCTTATACTTGTTCGACACCCGCACGTTCGCGGCGTCCCAAAATTCCAAATAATAGCTGAAGGAATTGCCGCCGCTTTTGAAAACATCGACGAGCGCCCGATACACTTCGCCGGCTGCGATCGGCACCTTGGCGCTGCGCAAGCCGCCGGAGGCCGTCGTGCTGGAATCGGTCAGCTTTACGCTGTATACGGCTTGCAGCACTTGATCCGTCGCGGATGCGATTCCGATCGCGGAGTTGAGCGGAGTCCATTGCGACGGCATATTGCCGGACACCATCTCAAATCCTCCGTTCGGAATCAATTCGGGGATCGGAGGACTGTACCGGAGCGAAGCCGCATCGAAATACGATACGCCTACGTTCGCGGAATTGGAATAGAGCAGCAAAGTCGCGGTCACGGCGGTCGCCGGCGCCGAATCTTCGACATTCAGTTCGGTCCACGCCGCGTTCGCCGCATTGGTCTTCGTCTTATAGGCGACTCGTTGGTTGTTCGCATCCCAAAACTCGAGGTACAGGGTCGAGTGTCCCGAATCGTCCTTGGCGAACACCGACGCCGCATAACGATTTCCCGGCGTGATCGGCACGGCGGCGCTTCGCATCCCGACACCGGTGTTGGCGCTCGGGTCCGCGATTTTTAAAGCTTTAACGCCCGCGTAAACATGATCGGTTACGGAAGCGTAGTAGGAGCCTTGGGTAATCGAAGTCCACCGGATCGGCAAGCCGCCGGATACGGTTTCGAATCCTCCGTTCGGGAGAAACTCCAACCCGGACGCCGCCTGTACCGCCGGTATCGTACCGAACGGTCCCGGGAGCGCCGGTGCGATGCCCAGCGCCATTACGACAACAAGAAGCTTGGAAATAAAGCGTTTCCATTTCAATGCCTATCGACTCCTTTATCCGAATAAGGAACTAACGAGACATCTTATCGCCGTGAGCGATGCCGACGGCGCTAATCCTTAAGAACACCCCCCCATTCCTGATATACATCTATATCACATTTTGCTTTTTGATTATATTATACTGTTTCATTTTGCGTCAATTACAAGTTATGTGATTCTGATAAAATACAAAAAGCTTGTCTCTTCAGGAAGGTATCCTAAAAAGACAAGCTTCTGCGTATTCTTACAGCTGGGCTTCCAGTTTTGCGGAAAGGCCGTCCTCGCCTTCCAAGCCCGACCAAAATAACAGCAGCTCCTCGCGCATCTTCACGATCATCCGGTAATTCATGTTCAAATCCTTATGGAGCTGAAACGTGGGGATAATGTGCCGGAACATGTGATAATTGGTCAGGCGGGCGTCCCGTTCGGGAACGGGCGCCTCGGCGACCGGCTTCACGGCGGGAATGCTGAACGTACGCTCGCCGATCAGCTTTTGCGCTTCGGCCGAAGTCAAGAAGCGGACCAGCTCGTTAGCCGCTTCTTTATGGGGAGAGCGCACATGGACGGCCAGACCCATGACTAGCAGCAGCGTGTTCGGCGTATGGAGGCGAGGCAGCGGAGATACATCGAACTCAAACGCTGCATCCTTTAACATGTTGAGCCCGAAGTAAGTCGTTACGATCATCGAAACCCGCTGCTTCAAAAACAACGTTTGGGCGTCCATTCGGAGCCCGCGGGGGAATATCGTCTCGTTCTGGACGATATCGCGGCAAAACGATAAGCTTTCCATCAGTTTCGTCCCGCGCAAGCGTACTTTCCCGGCCTCATTCCTCTCGAATGCTTGTCCGCTCTGCATCATAAAGGGAAGCCATCGGTTCTCGGTTTCGTGGAGATAGAAGAATCCGTACCTCTCCGGCTTCCGGGTCAGCTTCTCCGCATGCTCGAGAAGCGTATTCCAAGTCCAGCCGCTGTCCGGCTCCAGCAGACCGCTTTCCCGAAAATGCTCTTTATTGTAGCACAATACGACCGGTGAAAACAGGAACGGCTGCGCCCAAAGCGTACCGTCATGCTTGAAGCTTTCGGTCAGGAACGGGTATATGTCTCCGCGCTTCTCTTGAACTTCCAAGCTTTGCAGAAGCCCTTCGTGCGCCAGCTCCTCGAAGCCCGGATAAGTCAAAACGGCCACGTCGAAATCGCCGCTTTCGACAAGCGATTGCAACGACGATTCCGGAAAGATCGTCGTCTGTACCCGAACGTTCGGGTACCGGGCGTGGAACCGGTCGAGCAGCTCCCCGAGCGCGGCATCCCGGGAAAGCGTGTGCTGACAAGCGAGCAGCAGCTTCGTTTCCGCGCTTATCGTTTTCGGGCGCACTTTCGAGCCGACCCGGGGAATCGTCTCGATCCATCCATCGGCGGCCAGCGCTTCCAGTCCTTTGCGAACCGAATTGATGCTCATGCTGAATTGCTCGGACAACGCTTCGACCGAAGGCAAAAAATCGCCCGGCGCATACTGACCCGAGGAAAGACGGCTGCGCAACGTTTTTACCATATCGTCGAAACGGTTGCGGAACGTTTTGCGGCTAGGCGATTGGCTCATAACTCACAACCTTATATCATATCTGGTCTACTATGTCTCTGTCTGTATTCTTTTTGTATCATATTATAAAGGGTTCGGGAGTGTCAATGATGGCGCGGACGGCCAAACAAGTAAAAACGCCGCCCTAGATTAAGGCGGCGCTTTGTTCTGCGCTATGCGAGACGAATCCTTTAGTTCAAAACAATCCGGTCATCCGCCAGCTTGTGTCCGCTGATCCGCTCGAACTCGCCGAGCAGCTGCGCCACGGTCAAATCCCGCTTCCGTTCCTCGGGGACATCCAGGATGATCCGCCCCTTGTCCATCATAATCAGCCGGTTCCCGAGGCGGATCGCCTGCTCCATGTTGTGAGTCACCATTAGTGTCGTTAATCGCTGCTTGCGCACGATTTCCTCGGTCAGGCGCGTTATCAATTCGGCGCGGGACGGATCAAGCGCGGCGGTATGCTCGTCGAGCAGCAAAATTTCCGGCTGCGTGAAGGTCGCCATCAGCAGGCTGAGCGCCTGCCGTTCCCCTCCGGACAACAGACCCACCTTGGCCCGCAGCCGATCCTCCAGCCCGATGCCCAGCCGCTTCACCTGTTCCCGGAACTGTACGCGTTTGGCGGATGTAACACCCAGCTTGAATAACCGTGGTTTCCCCCGCGCATAAGCCATCGCCAAGTTCTCCTCGATGGACATAGTAGGGGCGGTGCCCGCCATCGGGTCTTGGAATACGCGGCCGATCCAACGGCTTCTCCTGTCCTCGGAAAGTTGCTGAACCGGTTCTCCGTTAATGAGCACGTTCCCGGCGTCGGGCTTCATCGTACCGGAAATCAAATTCATCAGCGTCGATTTGCCGGCTCCGTTGCTCCCGATTACCGTTACAAAATCGCCGGGGTTCAGCTTCAACCGGATGTCCATCAGAGCGATTTTCTCGTCCGGCGTTCCGGGGTTGAACAATTTCGATATTTGGTTAAGCTCCAGCATTACCGCTCACCTCCCGTTTGTGGCGATTGCGGAGCGGCGAGCTCCATGGCGCGCTTTTTCGCCACATTTTTTTGCCGTATGGAGCGCCTCACCGAGGGAAGTACCAGCGCAACGACGACGATCAGGGCGGTAATGACCCTCAGGTCGGAGGCGTCGAGCCATTCCACCCGCAGAGCCAAAGCGACGACGATCCGGTAGACGATCGACCCGAGCACGGCGGCGAGCGTAGCGCGGAACACGCTGCCCGTCCCGAAGATGGCTTCGCCGATAATGACGGAGGCCAAGCCGATTACGATCATGCCGACGCCCATCGATATATCGGCAAAGCCGGACTGTTGGGCAACGACGGCACCGGAGATCGCCACCAATCCGTTGGACAGGCTGACGCCCAAAATGGTCGAATTGTCCGTGTTGGCGCCCAGACTCCGGATCATGCGGGGATTATCGCCCGTAGCCCGAAGTGCAAGACCCAAATCCGTGCGGAGGAACGCGTCGAATAGAAGCTTGATGACGATCACGACAATCAGCATCAAAACGACGGGGGATACCGATGTAAAGACGGTGTCCACATTGAGCAGCGACACATTGGGCTTGCCCATAATCCGCATATTGATGGAGTAAAGGGCCATCATCATCAAAATCCCGGAGAGCAGGCCGTTCACTTTCCCTTTCGTATGGAGCAGGCCGGTGCAGGCCCCCGCAGCCAATCCGCTGGCAAAGGCGGCTATAGTCGCAAGCCAAGGCGAATACCCGTTCGAAATCATGATCGCCGCAACGGCCCCGCCTGTAGCGAAGCTGCCGTCCACGGTCAGATCGGGGAAATTCAATATCCGGAATGTAATGAAAACGCCCAAAGCCATCAGGGCGTAAAGAAGGCCGAGTTCGACCGCGCCGTAAAGATCCTGCATGCAAGCCCCTCCTCAAGCAAAGAAAGGGGGACGTTGGAAGCCCCCCCGATATCGCCTTATTGTATGATGTTATTTTGTTTGTCCTTGACCTGATTCTTCATGGCGTCCGTAACCGTAATGCCTTGACTGGCCGCCGCCTTCATGTTCAGAATAAGGTCCAATTTATCGGGAACGGTCACCTTGAGATCGCCCGGCTTCTTCCCGTTCTTCAGGATGTCTACCGCCATCTGGCCCACTTGATAGCCATGATCGTAATATTTGAAGCCCACCGTCGCGAAGGCTCCCTTCTCTACCGTATCCCGGTCGCTGGAGAAGAAAGGAAGCTTGTTCTCGTTAGCGATTTGGATGATCGAACCGACGCCGCTGACTACGTTATTGTCCAGCGTAATGTAGAGGGCGTCCACTCGGCCCACCAACGATTGCGCGGCTTGCTTCACCTCCGACGTATTCGTGACAGGCGCTCTGACCAGCTTCATGCCGTGCTTCTCCAGCGCCTTCTCGGCCGTATTGGCCATAACGATCGCATTAGGCTCCCCCGTATTGATGACCAAGCCGAGATTTTTGACCTTGGGGAAATTGGCGTGAATGAAATCCATCAGCTGTGTAATCGCTGCAGGATTCGTATCGGAGGCACCGGTAATGTTTCCGCCCGGCTTGTCCATATTGGTTATCAGCTTGGCGTCAAGCGGGTCCGTGACCGCCGAGAAAAGAATCGGCGAATTTTTGACCTGCTGCGCGACGGCGATCGCCGAAGGGGTAGCGATAGCCAGAACGAGTTCGTTTTTCTTGGCGGCGATTTTTTGCGCGATCGACAAATTGTTCGGAGAATCGGCCTGCGCATTGTTGTAATCGACCTTCAGATTGTCTCCCTCGGTAATTCCCGCATCTTTCAGCGCGGCCAGAAAGCCTTGACGGGTCGCATCCAACGACGGATGCTCCACGTATTGCGAGATTGCGATGGAGTATGTCTTCTTCGCCCCTCCGGTTCCCGCATTGCCGCAAGCGGCCGCTGTCAATAGTATGGCGGATGCCAACAAGGTGACGCCCATTTTTTTCAGCACGTAATCCTTCACTCCATTCATTAAATAAAATTTCCCAATTCGATAACGCTTCCAATTAATTTATTACAAGTTTAAAGTGACAAACCTTTTCCGTCAATCGGAAATTTGCACCAATAAATGGGAATTAAGACTTTCGTCAGCCAGGACTCGAAAAAAGAAGGGAAATCCGTGGTATTATGTATTCATGTGAATGATAGTTATCGGATAACAGAAAAATTCGAATATAAAAAAGTTGGGGGAAAATAATGAGAGCAGCACTACTTCAATTAATTCTGATTACAGTTACAATACTGATAACCGGTTGCGGCCAAAATAAGAGTGCAACCGGTATCGAGGACAATTTGAACAAAATAATAACGAATAAGCAGTACATGGTATCAAGCAATCCTAATGACTATATTAAGAATCAATTAAGTGCCTACAAAGAAATACTGGGCATGGGGGATGAAGCATTGGCTTATTTGACCAAGGAATTAAGGACGAGCGATCAAGACGGATTGAGAGAGTGGGTCATGGCCAAGGCGTGCGAGGATATTTTAAAGGATCATAGTTCTGTTAAGGAATGGGCGACCGGAAAAGAGTGGATCAAGAAGTACGATGAAAGTAAATAAATGGACTCTGGCAGCTTTATTTCAAAGGAGTGATATTTGATTATGACAACAGCATTTCCCGGCATTATACTCGTTACCGGAATAATGGCAAGCGGAAAATCGACAATCGCCCAGCTGCTGTCTGAACGCTTCGAGAAATCCGTGCATGTGCGGGGAGATCTTTTTCGCAGAATGATCGTGAATAACCGCAAAGAAATGCAGCCCGATGCGGGGAATGACGAGTTGGAACAATTGCGACTCCGGTATCGGCTGGCCGCCCATACGGCGGATGCTTATTATGAAGCCGGATTTATAGTAGTCGTTCAGGATGTTGTCGTCGGTCCGATGCTGAACGAGTTCGTATCGTTCATCCGAAACCGCCCCCTTTACGTTGTAGTCCTTTGTCCGAATGCATCGGTTGTTGAGCAAAGAGAAGCCGCCCGCGCCAAGAAAGGATACGGCGCTTGGACCGTGGAAATGTTGAATGGCCTGTTGCAAAACGAGACTCCCCGAATCGGAATGTGGCTGGATTCGTCCGAATTGACGCCCGAAGAAACCGTTGATGAAATTTTGGCAAGATTGCAGGACGAGGCGCTTCTGACGTAACGGGGTACAAATGAACTTATTTTCTTATGCTGATTTCAATGGTGCCCGCGTTGCCGTTACTGGCAGTGCGGGTATTTTTTGTACATGATGACCGAGCATACGGCTTATATTTTGCAAAAATCCCCGATAAAGTACCGAATAACAGCTCCGAACCACCCTTACTTCCCGCCTCGACTGAAACATTTACGAAATCTCCAACTGGATTTTACGTTGCGCGAATACTCGCTCTCTATGATGAAGGTGAAGGAAATGAAACATTTATCACTTTATGAAGGAAATCTTTCAAGAATCGGGAGACGTGGGGACGGCATGATTCGTTATTTATGGTTTGACCTCGGGTACACGTTGGTCAGAACGAACCGGGAAGAAGTGTATCAGAAGGTGCTGCTCGAACGTTTCGATGTATTCCGGAATGCGGATGAAATCGCAATCGCCTATCATCGGACGGACAAGCTGTTCATGCGGGAATTTCAAGGCGTTCTCGGCAAAGACAGCCGGGCATTCCTGCCTTGGTATATCGGTACGCTGAACTATTTCCTGCGGCTGGCGCTGCCGATCGAGGAGGTCACTCAAGCTTATCGGGCTTTGGCTCAGGAATGGCCGATACGTTGGAAAGCTTACGAAGGCGCGCGGCAAACCCTCCAACATTTGCGAAGCCTCGGATTTCGACTCGGTCTTATTTCCAATTGGGACGAGTCGGCCCGGACCGTACTGGCGCAGAACGGGTTGGACGCGGAGCTGGACGACATTATCGTCTCCTCGGAGGTAGGCGTGGAGAAGCCGAATCCGGATATTTTCCGGTTGGCCATGGACAGAGCGAACGTAACGGCAAACGAATGCCTCTATATCGGAGACAACTACTACGACGATGTCATAGGCAGCCAGAAAATCGGCATGCACTGTTTGCTTATCAATGCATATGGAAACCGGGGTGTCGAAGAGCTCTCGTATTACCCCATCATATCCGGCATACACGATGTGGCTGCGTACTTGGGGCACCCTCGCGTACCGCAGGAGATCAACCGGTAAGGAGTCATGGCGATGTCGACGATCGCGGATAGAATCGAAGAGCAATTCGACGCGCTTAGCGTCGCGCAGAAGAAAGTGGCGCATTACATCCAGGCCAACATGCAGGATGCGGTCATGGAGTCGGCGCAGAAGATCGCGGGCAAGTCCGGGGTCAGCGAGGCGACGGTGCATCGTTTGGCTCAGGCTTTGGCTTATCCGAACTTCTCGGGCATGCTTCATGATTTGCGCCGACACGTGATGAAAGACCAGCGCGCGGTCAAAAATTTTCTGCACTCGACCAGCCATCAGGAAGATTCCTGGATCGAGAAGCACTTCGTCCAGGAAATCGAAAACGTGCGGGAAACGATGGCGTGGACGGACAAGGCGCAAATCCGTCAAGCCGCCCGGATGCTGCTGGATGCGGACCGGATCTGGATCGCCGGATGGCGGATGGGGCTGTCGGTCACTTCGTTTTTCAGCTTCGTCCTGAAATATATGCTGGGCAATTGCGAGCTGATTCCCCAGGGAGGTGTTGCGGAATACGCGTCTTACATCAAGCCCGGTGACCTCGTGTTCGCCTGCGGTTTTCCCAGATATTGCTCGCGGACGTTGAAAGTGTCGACGCTGGCCAAGGAGCAGGGAACGAAAGTGATTGCGCTGACCGATTCCGGGCTGTCCCCGTTTGCGAAGCTGGCCGATTTATCGCTCTTCGCGGCATGCAAATCGACCGGATTCCTCGATTCGTATACGGCGGCGCTATCGGTTACGAACGCCCTCATCAACGAAATCTCCCATCTGGAGAAAGAGCGGGTCAAGCTCAATATCGAGAAGATGGAAGTGATGTTCAAGGCGTTCCAGGACAACTTCGAGTGGATGAACCGGTCGCGATAAATCCCGCGGGAAAGGATATTCGGATGGATATTACCGTAATCGGCTGTTGGGGGGCTTACCCCGAGAAAAACGAGGCGACCTCGGGTTACTTGGTGGAAAGCGAGGGCAGCAAAATCTTGCTCGATTGCGGCAGCGGCGTGCTGTCCCGGCTGCAAAACCATTGCCCGCTCGAGGAACTGGACGCCGTCGTCCTTACCCATACGCACGCCGACCATATCGCGGACGTATACAGCCTGGAGTTTGCCATTCTCATTCTGATGCGGATCGGCAGGCGAACGAAACCGCTCGACATATACGTAAACGGCGAAGAACGCGGCGGCCTGACTTTCGAATATCCGGAGAACGTTCGCGTCCATTCGATCCGGGCAGGCACGGTGTTGACCATCGGAGAGGTAAAACTGGAATTTTCCGAGAACATGCACGATATTCCGTGTCTCGCGGTCAAGCTGACGTCGCGGGAAGGAAAAACGCTCGTCTATTCCGGCGATACGGGCTACTGCCAAGCCATTATCGATTTTTCCCGGAATGTGGACGTTCTGTTGATCGAAAGCAGCTTCTACGATTGGCAGGCAGGCATCATGAAATGGCATTTGACAGCCGGCGAAGCGGGGCGGATCGCGGCACTGGCCGGCGCGGGGCAAACGATCTTGACGCATTTCCCCCATTACGGAGAGCTTAACCAGCTCGTTGCGGAAGCTTCAAGGCACTATGCAGGACAAATTCGATTGGCCCATTGCGGCATGCAAATCAACATTTGAGATTGGAAAGGGGTTTTTCTCTTGTTGAAGCTCAAGAAAACGATCGTGGCCGGGTTCTCCGTATTGATGATCGCATCGATAGCTATGTCCGGCTGCGGCAACGGCGGCAGCGGTAAACCCGGCAATAGCGGCAATAGCGCTCCGGCCTCTCAGGCCAAAGGCGAGAAAGTTTCCGGCGGCACCGTGCGGGTGGCGATGGCGACCGAGCCGGATAATCTGGACCCGTATTTGTCCGCGGCGACGGATACCGGCTCGATGATGGACAACGTATTCGACGGCTTGTTCGAAGCGGGCGAGAACAGCGACCTGATTCCGGCAATCGCGGAGTCTTACAAGATCTCCGAGGACGGCTTGACGTACACGTTCGTATTGAGGAAAGGAATCAAGTTCCATAACGGTTCGGATCTTACCTCGAAGGATGTCTATTATTCTTATGCGAAATTATCCGGGTTGAACGGGAAAAAACCGCTCTCCTCGAAGTTCGCCGCAATCGAGTCGATCGACACGCCGGACGACTATACCGTAGTGATCAAGCTCAAAGCCAAGGACGCGGCGTTCCTCGCAGCCAACATCGTCGCGATCGTCCCGAAAGACTACGAAGGGCAAAGCGCGAAGCCGATCGGCGCCGGTCCGTTCAAGTTCGCAGCCTATACACCGGGGCAGCAGCTCGTTCTGGAGAAAAACGAAAACTTCTACGACAAAGAACATAAACCGATGCTCGACCGTGTGGAATTCAAGTTCATGCCGGATTCGAACGCCTCCGTGCTAGCCCTGAAATCCGGGGATATCGACATGGTTCCGGGCATATCTGCGCAAGGCGCGCTCCAGCTCGGGAACGGGTTCTCGATCGTGTCCGGACCGCAAAACATGGTTCAGCTCATGGCGCTGAACAATTCCGTGCAGCCGCTAAACGACGTTAAAGTCCGCCAGGCCATCAACTACGCGATCGACAAGGACGTCATCATCAAGACGGTCGCGGAAGGTAACGGAGTCAAGCTCGGCTCCAACATGAGTCCGGCCATGAAAATGTATTACAAGGAAGGATTGGACAAGCGTTACGCGCCGAGCGCCGAACAAGCGAAGAAGCTGCTGAAGGAAGCGGGATACGAGAACGGATTCAAGCTGACGATTACGGTTCCGTCCAACTATAAATTCCACGTCGACACGGCCCAAGTCATTGCCGAGCAATTGAAAACCGTCGGCATCCAAGCGACGATCAAGCAAATCGAATGGAGCAGCTGGCTGGAGGACGTGTATAACAATGCGAAATACGAAGCTACGATTATCGGACTCACGGGCAAGCTCGATCCGCATGAGGTGCTGGGGCGCTACGAAACGACTTACTCGAAAAACTTCTATAAGTTCAGCAACGGCGAATTCGACAATCTCGTAGGCCGCGCCCGTCTGGAAATCGATGCGAACAAGCGGGCCGAGCTGTACAAGCAAGCTCAGACGATACTTACCGAACAGGCCGTCGCGTTCTTTATTATGGACCCGAGCCGCTCGGTTGCGATGAAAGGCAATTTGCACGGCTTTAAGATGTACCCGATTCAGAAATACGACTTCGCAGCCATGTACTACTCGAAGTAACGAGGGATCGCCAGGTGAGATTTTATATCCGGAAGCTGGTTACATTAGGTTCGACCGTCTTGCTCGTATCGGTCATTACGTTTCTGGTCTTTCAAATATTGCCGGGCGACCCTGCCGAGATCGTCCTCGGCGTAGACGCGGACCCGCATCAGCTCGCCGAGCTGCGCAAGACGATGGGACTGGAGCGCCCGGCCGCGGAACGGTACTTGTCCTGGATCAAGGATACGGCTGCCGGCGATTTGGGCCATTCGCTCCGCTACCATCGTCCGGTGGCGGATATCGTGGCGGAACGTCTGCCCGTGACGGTGTCGCTTGCGCTGATGTCCTTGGGACTCACCTTGCTCGTGGGTATTCCCCTCGGCATCTATATCGCGCGGAAGGACGGCAAGCTCCCGGCGCTGCTGTTATCCGTATTCACCCAACTGGGCCTCGCGGTACCGTCGTTTTGGCTCGCGTTCATCTTGGTTTTATTGTTCTCCGTTACGTTAAGATGGTTTCCGACTTTCGGTTACGTCCCTTGGAGCGAGGATCCGGTGCGAGCGTTCAAATCGCTGTTTTTGCCATCGGTTGCGCTCGCCGTTCCCGGCATCGCCGTCGTAATCCGCTATTTGCGCAATACGCTGCTCGATCAGTCCCGCATGGATTACGTACGTACCGCAAAAAGCAAAGGGCTCGGCGACAATATCGTCATGTACCGTCATATTTTGCGCAATTCGCTCATTCCCGTGCTTACCATCGTTGGCTTGCTGATCGCCGATACATTGGGAGGCAGCATCGTCGTGGAAAATGTATTCGCATTGCCGGGACTCGGCAATCTGCTGATCACCTCGATCGGCACGCGCGATTTGCCGCTGCTGCAAACGATGGTGCTCTACGTTACGGTTATCGTCGTCTGCATCAATTTTATCGTCGATATGCTGTATATGGTCGTTGATCCGCGCATTCGACTGAAAAGGTGAACAAGATGAAATGGAAACAGCTGGTCCGCAGCAAGCCGATGATGATCGGCGCGAGTTTGATCGCCCTGCTCTTTGCGCTCATGATGACGAGCTTGTTCTATACTCCGTACGGACCGAACGAGATGAACACCGCGATGAGACTTGCCCATCCGCAGCCTTCCCATTGGTGGGGGACGGATAATTTCGGGCGCGATATATTCAGCCGGATCATGGAAGGGACACAAACCGCTTTTCTGATCGGCTTCTCGTCGGTGGCGATCGGTTTGATCTTCGGCTTGCTGGTCGGCGCGGTGGCCGGTTATTCCGGCGGATGGCTGGACGAAGTTCTGATGCGGATCATCGATGCGAAGCTGGCGTTCCCGGGCATATTGCTGGCTATTATGCTCGTCACCGTATTCGGTCCCGGGCTCGGCAATACGATCGTCGCCCTTGGCGTCATGAGCATCCCCGCGTTTTCCAGAATCGCCCGCAGCGGTTTTATCCAATACAAGGAATTCGCTTTCGTCAAAGCGGCGACGGCGAGAGGGGCGGGGCCGCTGCGCATCGTATTTCACCACATCCTGCCCAATATCGCTTCGCCGCTTATCGTAGCCGCCTCCTTAAGATTTTCCGGGTCCATCCTCGCCGAAGCGGGGCTGAGCTACTTGGGGCTGGGCGTACAGCCGCCCAATCCGAGCTGGGGCAGAATGCTGAGCGAAGCCCAGCCTTTCATCGTGAATGCTCCATGGTATGTCCTCATTACGGGCGCGGTCATTACGACGATGGTTCTCGGATTCAATCTGCTGGGAGACGGGTTAAGGGACGTTTACGACAACAAGGGATAAGTTAGGGGGAGTAGCCGCCATGGCAAACGCCTTGCTTGAGCTGCGGGATGTGGAAGTCGCCTTTACGATCGGGAAGAGGACGTACCCGGCGCTGCAGCAAATCACGTTTCAGGTCGGGGAAAAGGAGACGGTCGGCATCGTCGGCGAGTCGGGATGCGGGAAAAGTTTGACGTCGTTGTCCGTGATGGGGCTGCTGCCCGAGACGGCCGCGATGACGGGAGGCGGGATCTTGCTTAACGGCAAGCCCATGGAGCCGGCGTCCAGGGATGGATGGAGCGCGGTCAGAGGCAAGCAAGTTTCGATGATTTTCCAGAATCCGATGTCGGCGCTCAATCCGCTCATGCCGGTCGGCAAGCAGATTGCGGAGATGGCCATGGCCCATCTATCCGTATCGAAGCAGGAAGCGAAACGGCTCGCGACGGACATGATGGCCAAGGTCGGCCTATCCCGGGTGGAGCGACTGTACGAGGACTATCCCCACCTCCTATCCGGCGGCATGATGCAAAGAATCATGATCGCGATGGCTTTAATCTGCACGCCGAAGCTGCTGATCGCCGACGAACCGACCACGGCGCTCGACGTGACGATTCAGGCGCAAATTTTGGATTTGCTGCGGGAGATGAATCGTTCGACAGGCACATCGATTCTTTTCATCTCCCATGATCTTGGCGTTATTCGGGAAGTTTGCGACCGGGTGATCGTCATGTACGCCGGCTATATCGTGGAAGACGCTCCCTTAGAGGAGCTGCTGGATCACCCGAAGCATCCTTATACCGCAGGGCTGCTGCAGTCGCTGCCAAGCGCCGACAAAAGGGGCGGTCCGCTCTATACGATTCCCGGCCGGGTTCCTTCGATCGCCGATCGGCGATCCGGATGCCCGTTCGCGGGACGTTGTCCGAGCGTTTCGGACCTGTGCGAGTCGACTACTCCCGAACTGCGGCAGACGGCGGCCCATCACCGGGTCCGGTGCCATTTGTATGCGGACGGAGGAATGGCTCTATGACCGAAGCGTTGATCCGGGCCAGTTCGCTGGCCAAGCATTATCCCGTCTCCAAGCAGGGGCTGCTTGCGAAACGGCAAGTTTTGCGGGCGGTGGACGGCGTTTCTTTCCGAATCGCGGAGGGAGAAATTTTCGGGCTGGTCGGCGAAAGCGGCTGCGGCAAATCCACGACGGGCCAACTGCTCGTACAGCTGGTGAAGCAAACGGCGGGAGACATTTATTACCGGGGCCGCAACTTAAGCGGGCTATCGGGAAGCGAGATGAAATCGCTTCGCCGGGACATTCAAATCGTGTTTCAAGATCCGTATTCTTCCTTGAATCCGAAAAAGACGATCGGCTGGATTCTCGAAGAGCCGCTGATCATTCACCGGATCGGAGACAAGCGGACGAGACGGAAGATCGTTGCCGAGACGCTGGAGCAGGTCGGGCTGGACCCCGGCTATGCGAGCCGCTACCCACATGAATTGAGCGGTGGGCAAAGGCAGCGTGTCGGAATCGCTGCCGCTCTCGTGCTGTCACCCAAGTTCATCGTCATCGACGAGGCGGTGTCCGCGCTCGACGTATCCGTGCAGTCGCAAATTTTGAACTTGTTGAAACAGCTGCAGCAGAAGCGGGGCTTGACGTATCTGTTTATTTCCCACGATCTGAACGTCGTGGAGTACATCAGCGATCGGGTAGGCGTCATGTATTTGGGGAAAATGGTGGAAATATTCGATGCCGGCGCGGCGGGGGGAGAGCCGCTCCATCCTTACACCCGAGCGCTATTCTCGTCCGTTCCCGACGTGAAGAAGAGAAAGGAACGGGTGATGCTTCAAGGCGAAGTGCCGAGCCCGATCGATCCGCCGGGCGGCTGCGCGTTTCACCCCAGATGTCCGCACGCGATGGACAAATGCCGCGATGTCGCTCCGGAGTTGAGAATCGTCGGCCCCGGCCGCGAGGTGAGCTGCCATTTATACGAGGAGGCGAACGATACACCGTGAAATTGGGCGTCATATCGGATTTGCACGTGGATCTTAACGAGGTTCCAAGCGAACCGCCGATCGAAGAAGCGTTGCTCGAGGTTGCGGGCGAAAGCGGGCTGGACGGCCTCATTATCGCCGGAGATATTTCGAACGACGCGAACCGCAGTCTCGCCGTCCTTCAATTGTTGAAGGAGCGCTGCGGCTATCCCGTTCTTTTCGTCCCCGGCAATCACGATTACTGGAGCAAGGACAATGGCATCCGGGATACATGGCACCTATACCGGCAGTTTCAAACGTTCGACGGATGCTTGAGCGAGAGGCCATACGAGCTCGGGAACGAATGGGTCGTGATCGGAAATTCCGGCTGGTATGATTACACAATGGGCGAACCGGACTATTCGTTCGACGAATTTGAGCGCATGCACGCGATGGACCGGACATGGCAGGACAGCCTTTATGTGGACTGGGGAATGAGCAACCGCGACATTCACCGCTATTTTTACGAGCGCATGGAACGGGATTTGGCGGAACACCGCGGCAGACCGATTGTGATGGTCACGCACATGCTGGCGCACCCGTATTTCAAAGTGCCGATGCCCCACCCGCAGTGGTCTTACTTCAATGCCTTTCTCGGAAGCGCGGAATATGCCGATCTTTACCGGCAATATGGCGTGCGTTACGGCATTATGGGCCATGTACATTATCGGAAAACATATGCCGATCAGGGAACGGAAATGGTCTGCGCTTGCCTCGGATATCGCAAGGAGTGGCGGAAAGCTTCGGCGGTTGAAGAAATTCGCGACTGTTTACAAATCTTATCCCTATGATGGGGAACAAGGCGACTCTCGTTCATTTTGCGAACTAGGGTCGTCTTTTTACTGCAGATCCGATATAGTAGAGGAAAATACTGCTAAAGGGGTTTGTCCATCCATGATGCCCGCTTTCTTATTCAGCAAATCCGTACTGAACAAAGTGATCGGATTGACGATCGCCGCCGCCCTCGTATGGCCAACTTCGCTCGGAGCGCAAAGCGGAGAAGAGCTTCGTATCGAGTTGAACAGTCGGCCCGTTAAGCCAGCTCCCGTCGTGCATGATGGGACCGCTTTCGTTCCATTTCGCTCGGCTCTCGAACAGCTCGGCTTGACCGTCGAATGGAGCGAGAAGGAGAAATCGATTCAAGGCGCGAATGATCGGTATCGCATCAAACTATTTTTGGGGAGCCGGCAAGGCTATGTCAACGATAAAGCCGTCACGCTGGAGCACCCCCCGGAATTGAGCCAAGGCACCGTATTCGTGCCGCTGCGGTTTATCGCGGAGTGCGTAGGAGGTTCGGTCGGCTGGGACGAGGAAACGAAGACGATCAAGCTGATGACGACCGACGAAGAAAACCTGCTGCGGGCGATTGAACAAAGGGACGTTGCGCGTGCGCTAAACTTAATCGGCGAAGGAGCATACGTCAACTATACGAACGGCGGCAAGCAAAACGTGCTGGAACTGGCGATTCATAACGTCCCGGAACTCGTTCCGGAGCTTCTCCGTGCGGGAGCGGTCGCGAATTCGCGCGGGATCGATGGGGATTATCCTCTTCACAAGGCGGTTCGGCTGGGCGATGTCAAGTTGGTGGAAGCGCTGCTGACGGGCGGTGCGGATGTCAGGGCGGTAAATGCGAGCGGCCAGACGCCGTTGCAGCTAGCCCAAGTGATGGCTGCCTTGAGTCGGAATGAGGACCAGCGAATCGTTCAGCTTTTGACCGATGCTCCGACTGTGCCCTTATCCGAAGAGCTGCTGCTTCCGCTTAAAAAGAACGGACTATACGGATACATAAACCGGTTAGGCGATTGGATCATTGCACCGCAATACACAAGTGCCGATTTGTTTCACGACGGCTTGGCCGTTATCGAGGTAAATGAGGGAAGCTTGAAATTATCCGGGTATATCGACTGGCAAGGAAATACGGTAATTGAACCCGTTTACAATATGGCTACTCCTTTTCGGCACGGCATGGCGGCTGTTGGCGTATATAAAAATAATAATATCGAGCAGTGGTTCATCAACAAAGACAATGAGAGGTTGTTCCCGACTACGTATAATTTGGTTACCTACTTCTCGGACAATCGGATTACAGTGTATACCGGTCAATTTCTGGGGGAACTGACCATGGGGTATATCGATCTAAATGGCCGGGAAGTGATCCCTCCGCAATATGAGCCTAATTTTTCGATGGATTCCGGGTTTCACGAAGGACTGGCTGCCGTCTCGCCCGATCGGAAGCGTTGGGGTTATATCGATGAGGACGGTAAAACGGCTATCCCATACATTTATGAACGGGTAGGGGGCTTCAGCCAAAATAGAGCCGACGTCAAACTTCCGTCCGAAAAATTGTGGGGCTATATCGACCGGAAAGGCCAAATGGCGATCGAGCCCGCCTACACCGCCACCGGCGATTTTTCCGAAGGACTGGCCGGCGTTCAAGTCGATACGGACAATGGACCTGCATGGGGGTTCATCGATACGGAAGGCAGCATGGTCATTTCCCCGCGGTTTTTCGACGTCCGAATGTTTGGAGAAGGTGTCGCCCCGGCGCGGTTAAAAGGAAAACCGGCAAGTGGGGGTATATCGATAAGAAGGGGAATTGGGTAATCCTCCCGGCATTCGACTACGCCGAATCTTTCGAGAACGGCGTCGCCAGAGTGACGGTCGGCAAGGATGACGATGCAGTCGAGTTTTATATCGACGCAACGGGCAGATCGATTGGCGGGCGGTGATCCGATCTATATAAGTTGAACTATTGATTGGCTGTCGTTCCATTCCGAAAGGGATTACCTTGCAGCTTCAGACAGGTTGTTTTGAGTTTCTTTTATTTGATTGGCCTTCGGACTGTAGAAACTCCAGGCTTACGAAGCTAGCTTTCTGTAGAAAGCTCTCAAAGCCAAACTCGCTTACAAGGTAATTCCCTTTCTCCATTGCACTTGGCTTTCTCAGGGCAGCTTTAGTTCAACTTATCTAGCCCGGATTTCTAAATAAAATAAGATTACTTCTTACATGAAAGTCGCTTATGCAGCGGCTTTTTTTCTTTTTCTCGAACGACCGATAAATCAACAAAAACTTCCGGGCACATCAATTGGGAACCGAATTTTTATGTTGAAAAATGATTAAAACCATGTATTTTCGCCTGTTTTCGACAAACTGTTTAGATTGTGTTTAGAGCCGCTATTTATAATAAATCGATGCTTGTACTAGGACAGGAGTTTCAAGGGAGGCTTTTGCGTGTCAATTCGCGGGAAGATTCCGTGCCTGAATCACGAATGGTCATATGAATCCAAAGTACTAGTTGCCATGACTTTAGGAGGGAGCTCGGTTCGTGATTAATTACAGAATGATGTCCAAATGGATAGCCGTTAGTTTAACCCTATGTTTGATCGTATCGCTGCTGCCCGTATGGGGAGCTAACGTGGCGCATGCGGCCGATGACGAGACGATCTTATTGGACGGAACGAAAATCGGCAATACGACCGTCCAAGCGGACAATGCGTTTCGGAACTTTAATGTTGGCGGCGGCGGATTTGCAAGTTCTCCGGGGTTTGTGCAAACCGAGCAGGACAAAGACATCCAGATTTATGCCGACGGTTCGATGACTTCTACTGACTGGGCTACCGTACAATTTGAAATTAGAGTGAAAGACAACGAGCTGCTAAAGGCAATCGCGGAAGGCGGGAACGCCGAAATCGTTGTTGGGTGGAATAAACTAAAATATGATTCGGGATTCTTATGGACGTCGGCTTCCGCCGCATCTTTCAGTATCATACCTCCAATTGGAGAAAGAACCGTCGTATTGAGCGGCGATAGCGGCGATGCCGAGGGAACAATCGGATACACGGAAGCCACGGCAAAAATTGAAGCCGAATCGATCATCCATATCGCAGCTTTCGTAGAGGATGAAGATGCCGGCATAGAAGGTCTGTTCATCAAATTTCAAGACAAAGTACGCCCGGAGCTGGAGAGCTATACGTTCACGGGCGACGGAGTGGAGCGGAAGAATAAGAAAGGCCAGCCCGAGCTGTACGCCAAGCAGGGCGAGAAAATATCGCTGACTTATAACTTCAGCGAGCCGGTCCGGCCGACGGCATTAAATTCCGGCTACAACGATCATTTTCTCCGTCATCCATTTTTTACGAATCCTCCCGGAGACGGACTGCCAACCCAAGGTCTGGAGCAATTTCTTATCAATACGACATATACGGCTGCGGATTTCGCGGGCACGTTTCTGAATGTCCCGCTTCATAAAGACATCAATTATACATACACGGCGTCCAAATACCATCACAGCGGCAATCTTCCGGTGAAGCCGCGCATGAAGCCGTCCGACGCGCTGGCGGGCATGAATCGTGGACCGCTGGATACGAGCATGGAAGAGAAGCTTCAGGGCGCGAATTTTATCGATGCGGCAGGAAATCGAATCAAACCGTTCACGCTTCCTCTTAAAGGTAGCAATAGCGATGACAACTTGATGGAAGTAAGGGACGAACTCGTCAACCCGTTCGATTACGACAGCGGCGCCTACCGCGTTATCATCGATGCCGTCGCGCCGAAATATTCCAAGGTCGGCAACGGGATTCAGCCCGAAATCGTCACCGGGGTGACGGCGAACAATCTGGACGTAATGGATTTTACCGTGCAATTCTCCGAGGATGTTGTCCCAAGAGACGACCGCAACGGAAATCCTTATGCATCGAACGACATGTACCTGCTTTTCAACAATGGCATGAGAGCCTACTACTATGATCAGGTAAACAATGACAATCTCGGCTACGGCACGAAAAACGTACGCTTCCGGATGGTTATTCCGGATGGGGTGACGGTGGAGACGCCTCTTCTGAAGGTGCTCGCCCTGACGCATGACCGAAAGGATGCCGGGTATCCGGCGGACAGCCAATTCTTGGCCAAGGATAAGGATGTCATTCAGGACTATGCGGGCAATTTGCTGATCCAACCGGCCAACTACGATGGCGTTCATGTAGACGGCGACAGCTCGAACGTCAATTCCAAAATCGACTGGGCCAAATTTTCGGTGGACAATACGAAACCGATCATCAGCTTCCATTATGAAAGCGAAGGAGCTACCGACGCGGTATACAAGAAGCGCGGCAAAATTACGATCGATGTCAACGATCCGCCGGTGCCGGTGCCGGTCATCGATCCCGAATACAATGCGGCTTCGAACTTCGAGCGACCGAGCCGGGGCATTTACCGCCCTTCGAATATGACCGGTCCGTCATCGCCTGCGGTAGGGCTCGTGTACTACGCTTGGACGCGAAACAGTCAAGACCCGCTTATCGATAAGATAGATTACCAGCTTGATGACCATTATGCGGCCGTCAAACGTTACTCTCTGTCGGCCAAGCAGCCCAGGGAAAACTTGTACCCGAACGATGCCGGCTATGCGAATCTGAACTTGAACGTCGTGAACAACAAGACGAACATGATTCCTCCGCCGGCCGAAGCGTTCACCGCCGAAGGCAGCGGGACGTGGTACTTGCACTCCTGGACGGCGGATATGACGTGGGATACGGCGCGGGAACTGATGCAGTACGAGAAGATGAAGAAGTTCAAAAAGGACCATGAGGCGCAATACGAAGCATGGAAAAACGAGGCTCCGGGCTCGGAGGCCGACAAAATCTTTTATGCGGACAACAAGGCGTTGGCGGCGGTAGGCCAGTACGACGATTTGAATGTCTGGGAGCTGGTCGATTTTAATAAAGACGACTCGAACTGGACGCACAACGTCGCTGCCTTGCAGTTGGACAACAAGGGACCGACGATCACGATAACGGGGTTGTCCAATAATAATTCCGCCAACGTGGAAGTGACGGCGACTATCACCGACGAGCACAGCGGTCTGAAGGAAGCATTCTATCAATGGGTCAAAGCGGGAGGTACGCCCGAGGACATCCAGTGGAAGCCGGTTATTCTGAACGGCAGCCAGTTCACGACCGGAACGAGGAACGAGGTATCCGAGGACGGGGACTATGTGCTGCATATGAAAGCGGCGGATATGCTGGGCAACTCGTCAAGCTTGGCAAGCGGGCCGGTGAAGGTGGATTCGAATGCGACAGTGAGCGGCACCTTCGCGGGAGGAATCGAAGACAAATATGTGCAAAGCCACGACATCCTGTTTTATTTGAACCGGCCGCAGACGCCGACCGTGAGCGCAGTTACTTATGACGTCTATACACCATCCGTCACGACGTTGACATACGGCGCGATGCAACTGCTCGCGGCTAATCCGTACCAGGTCAGTTACGCCTTCAGCTACAGTACGGTACGTCCGGACGGCGCTTCATTTGCCGCGCTTAACGGAATGGCGGCAAGTCCCGGCGGATTCGAGTATGTAGTGCCAGCCAACAAAGCGTTGAACGGCGTGCAGTATTTGCATATGACGGTGAAGGAAGCGACAAACGACCGTTACTACTATTTCAACAAGGCATATAAATTTGACAATCAGCCTCCTTCGGTCCAATTTTCCATGGAGGAGGATTTATATCCGAGAGCAAAACAAACCGTCGGCTTGGCGGTCAGCGATGTGCTGAATAAGGATAACCTGGTCGGCAAGTATCAATGGGTGAAAAAAGGCGACACGGCTCCCGATGCAAGCTCCGCATCATGGAAGGAATTGAAAGAAACGTCCGCTTCCGTCGATGCTACCGATCTGGCACCCGGAGAAGCGCAAGACTACAAGCTATACGTTTATGCTCGGGACGCCGCAGGCAATGAAACGGTAGTTTCTACCGCGGGCCATTTCAGAGTATCGAAGCCGGTTATCCAGCCGCCGGCTGACGCCAGGTCGGACCTGCTCTATGTGTTCGGGGACCAGACGGACGGTTACACCGCTATCGTACAGCTTAGTCTGGATGTTCTGGACAAGTCGGGCTACACGTACTCGATATCTCCCGACTATGGAAAGAGCTGGCTGAGATGGCGCTCGTATACGAACTTCGTCGCCGTCCAGGTGCCTTCCGCGAACGTACAAAACGGTCAAATCCAAGTCCGCTACAGAACGGGACCGCAGGCCGACGGCAGCGAAGGGACGATCGGGGAAGCAAAGCCGCTTCATACCGGGTCCGTATCCTTGACCGAGCCGGTATATGCGCTGGCGACACTCGGTACGGATCGGCCTGTTACTTCAACGAGCGGCGTGGATATTGATATTCAGACCCCGCTGGGCATCAAGGTTGTGCCTTCGGCGGTCAATCCTTCCGCGCCGGAGCGGAGCGGGAACCGGTTCCATGTCAACCGGAACGGCTACTATTCGTTCGATTTGACGGATGCGGCCAATCCCGACCGCAAGGCGACGCTTTATGCGGTCGTCAGCAATATAGATACGACGCCTCCTACGGGAACCGTCGAGAAGGTTTTGGCCGGTCTCGGTAAAACGGCGGGCAATGTGACCGTCAAGCTGAATCCGTCGGAGCCTGTGCGCATCACCAATAACAATGGAAGCAACAAGTACACGTTCAAGGAAAACGGCACTTTCACGTTCGAGTTTCTGGACGAGGCGGGCAACCGCGGTACGGCTGCGTATACGGAGACTAACATCGACCGGGAAGGGCCTAAAGTGAAAATCGCCCTCTCGTATACGAAAACCGACGGCACGGAATATGCGCGAATCGGTGCGGGTGATGGCGAGCTGATCGAAGGCGTCCGGCTGACGGTGGAGAAGGAATCGACGACTTCGGAGGAGTTTTTCGTTCATGACGGCAAGCCGACAACGGTTTATATGACGGCAAACGGTGTCGCCGAGTTTACGGTATATGACGCGCAGAACAACGTGACCATCGTCAGGGAATCGGTAAGCAATATCGTAAACACGGCTCCTCAAGCCGCCAAGATTGAATATACGCTTGTGGACGACAACGGGAATGTTTTGCCGGAGAGCGCCAAAGTGAACATTAACGGTCAATCGTATGCCAAAGGCAAAATAAAGGTTGAAATCAGCGGCCAAATATCGGCTCCGAACCGGGTATTCCTCGGAACGGCTCCCAACAAGCCCAATCCGGCCGTAGAGGAATATTCGAACCAAATCAGCGCGGCGGACGGAAGCTTCGCCACCTCTCGTCTGTTCTCGGCGGACGGTGCGCTTACGATAGCCATATCCGATCTGTTAGGCAATATGAACCGGATTCCGGTGACGGTCAAAGGATTGGACAATAAGGCGCCGGAGCTGACGCTAAATGCGGCGACAATCGGAGTGGCCCGGAACAAGCCGGACTTTGATTTCCGCAAAGATCTCGGGGGCTATACGGTTCGGGATAATGTATCGTCGCCGGACAACATTCAGGTGTCGATCAGCGGACTGGATCTTGCGAGGCTTGGGCGTCAAACCGTCACCTATATGGCGGTGGATCAGGTCGGCAACGCAGGCACGGCCACCCAAGAGGTTGTAGTAGTCGGCGGGGACGGCATGCTGATCTTCGGCAACGACACGCTGATCTCGGCGGCAAGTGCGGAGACGTCGATATTCGATACGAACAAGGTAATTTTCAAGATTACGGGCTTCGATCTAATGGAAATATCCGGTCAGAAGCTGACTAACGAAAAAGCGACTTACGACTTGTATTATTACTCGGGTCTGTTCCGCGAGGGGCAGATGAAAACGATCGCGACGAAGCTGACTCACCAGGAACTGGTTAGCGGAAATTACGAGGTGATCTTCCCGAAAACAGGCTGGTACACCATTATCGTACGGAATCAGGAGCGGGAACGCGAGTATGCGACTTTCTTCATTAGCAAGATGGAGTAAGGAATCGATCGCTTTATTCAGAAGGAGGCTCTCACGTGAAGCTGTTTAGAAGAACGATAGTGTCCGTGCTGGCTTTGCTGCTGCTGCTGGGTTCTATGACCCAAGCGACGACGGCGCTGGCAGCCGTTGTTACGCAGCCCAAAACGACGGTGCTGGAAAATAAATTCATCAAAATTACCGTAAACAACAGCACGGGCCGCTTCGGCATCCGCACGGCGGACGGCCAGCCGATCCGCAAGAAGGACGACAACGTCAATATGCTGTTCGGCGGGGACGATCCGGATACGTCGTTCACCAGTTTTCGGATCGACGGAACGGACTATATATTCGGCAATCCGTATAAATTCGGCGCCGCATTATTCTCCGAGATTACTCCGCCGGTCATTGTCGAGAACGGCAACGGCACGAAACAGATCGAGACGGTGTGGACGATCAAGGGAGTAGCCATCAAGCAAATATTGATGCTTTACCCCGATCCGGAGGACAAGCTGAACGCGGGCAACGTCAATATCCGCTACGAGGTTGTGAACCACAGCGGCGCCAAGGTCGAGCTGGGGACCCGGATCATGCTCGACACGCAGGTCGGGAGCAATGACGGTCCGGAATTCCAGATCGGAACGATTTATAAGGCTCCGCTGCTCGTGGAACGCAAGCTGGTGCACGATCCGGAGAACAACCCGAACATTTCCGAGGAGGATCGCCCTTTCTACAAGCTGCCTCCTTACTGGGTTATGAGGGACAAGCTGGATTTGACCAATCCGCTGGCTACCAATGTGCTGGCTTACGGCTTCAACAACATTTCCGAAGCGAACATCAATCTGGTCGACGAGATGATCGTCGGTCACTGGAACGGCCTTGCGAATACGAAATGGGACTATACGCCGAACGGCAATCTGGACTTTACGCGGGATACGAACGACTATGGATCGGCCGACTCCGCGGTCGCGTTTTATTGGCAGCCGAAGGCGATCGAGAACAACAAGGTTCAAACGTTCGAGACGATTTACGGGTTGGGCGAAATTATCGAGCCGGATAAGGTGTTCTCGGTCCGGTATATCGACCCGCCGCTTACGCTCGCGACGAATGCGGACGCCAGCGCCTACGACAACGAAGGCGTCTTCACGATTACGGCCGAGATCGAAAACCTCGCGCTGTTCGGCATGGAGCATACGAACGTGACCGCAATGCTCGAGCTGGAGAGCGGCCTCAGCTTCGTAAAGCTGGACGATCAAGGCAAAATCGTCAGAGACGCCTCGACCGGCAAAGTCGTGACGGAATCGTACCGCAACAAAGAGATGGTGTATCGCAAGCAAGCGACGCCGCAGGAAGCGGCAAACGGCATCGAGCCGAAATACAAGCCGGGCGATACGGAAACGATTTCGTTTACGGTTCAGGCCAAGGGCAAGCCGTGGCCGACGACCCGGCAATATATGCTGACGGTCAAGAGCCCCGAGACGGTCAAGAAAATCGAGGGCGTTCAGGACGATGGACTTAAGGCACAATACGAATCGGTCAAATCGGGCTTCGTCCTCCTTCCGGCCATCGGGCAAGCGACTCCGACCTATGTGTACGGACTCGCTCCGAAAGAGGCATACAGCGCCGACATCAAGTATTTGACCGTCAATATTACGAATATCGAAGCCTACAATACGGGCAACGAGCTGATGGCGCCGAACTTCGACCTGTATTTGAAGGAAAAAGTCACAGGCAAAAGGTACAAGGTGCCCGTCAAAAATTCCGTCATTCTGCAGCCTGCCGACGACGGATTCTCGGGCGACATGCGCATCACGTACCGGGGCGGGGAACGGGTAGACGCCAAAGGGAACGTACTCGAAGCCGGACTCGGAGCGGACCTTCCGCTAGGCGAATACCAGGTGGAGATCGACTTCAAGGGCGATACGGGCGGCGATGAGGAAATCGCGGCCATGTACGATATCACTACGAAGCAGACGTTCAAGGTAACGAACAATCAGGAAGCGCGAGTTCGCGAAGCGAGCCTGATGGCGGTTTACAAGCAGTATGTCGACCTGAGCGGGGTCACTTCCGCTGCAGACGGAGAATTTCTGAAGGTGGTCAATGCGGCGTTCCCGGGCAAGAAATTCGAGACCGGCGCTCTATTGAAGGATGCCGTCGATATCCTTTTGGAAATCAAGAGCTATGTGGCTGTAGCAAGCAAAATGGCCGATCCGAAGTTCGATACGGTCGGATTCATGGACCGGGATACGCTCAAGAAGGTTCCTGCCTACAACTATAAAATTTTCGAATCCGAGAATGAATACAATGACTTTTTCGCTCAGAAAAAAGCGAACGGCGAACCGGTCCGCGAGAAGCTGGTCGATATCCGCGGCATGATCAAGGAGGTCGGCAACGGCGCCGAAAAGCAGATCATCGTGGATACGAAGACCGAGCCGGCGCTCATTAACGAAGCGGTAGCCTACCGGGGCAAGGATATGGTGTTTGTCCGGGGAAAGCTGGACGTGTTTGACATTCCGAAGAAGGTATCAGGATACGATAAAGTGCCGTTTTTGGATACGTTGTTCGTCAAGGGAGAAGGCACCTTGAGCGTGGCCAACAGCGGCTTCGTCTTCCATTCCGGCGAATGGACGCTCGATTTCTTCAACGGCTTCGACAAGATGCTGGCTCCGAAACTCATATTGAGGGACGAGGACAAGTACGAGGTGTTTCCGGATAATCACAGCAATCCGGAGGATACGAGTCTGAACGGCACGCTAAGCTGGGCGACGGGCGCGCTCGGCGACCGGCTCAATCCGCTGCGCCAGCTGATGCTGACTCACGTCTATTTCAACAAGCATAGCCTGTTTGCCGCACCGGGCTTTATGATCGGCGGCTTCGGCTTTACTTTCAACGACTTTATTTTGCGGCCCGGCGGCATTTCGTTCGGCGGCAAGCTGTCGATGAAAATTGTCGACGGCGAGGTCCGCAACGTCGTGTTCAACGACAAAGGCTTCGTCGGCGTGGATGCGCGGCTGCGCTTCGATCTGGGCAAGGACCTCGGTTTGTTCGAGGCCAAGGAAAAGGAAAAGAAGGAAGACGCGAGCACCGCCAGCGGAGAGCTTACGGTAATTCACTATGTCCAGCAGGTGGAGAACGTTTCCAACAAATATGGAATCAAGTTCAAGGCCGATGTCAAGGACAAGTTCGAGGTTCAGGCGGAGCTTGCCTTCAAGCAGGTGAAGGACGGAAGGGTGCTGCCCGACGTGGTGGCGTTCGGTATGGGTGTCGATAAGCCGGGCGTGCTGATCACGGGCGCTACTTACTTGTCGGCCGTCCGCGGTGCCGTTCGGGAGCTGGCGGATACGATCGCCGGAGGAACGGCCGACGAACCGTTTCCGCTAGTGATCCAGGCAGGGGTTGATGCGACATTCGGCGTTCCGCCCGTCTATTTGCTCGGCAGTGTGGATTTGACGGTTAAGCGGACGGGGCTTGCGATTTTGGGCAAGCTGGACTACTCCTTTGATCCGAAAGGCACCGAAAAAATCAAAATGGTGACAAAAGCGCTGCTCGAAGCCCAGTGGGTAACGCCTTGGTTCGTGAGAGTGGAAGCCGAAATCGATATCGGCGGCTGGGGTGTCATTATGGGTAAAGCCGGTATTTTCGTAGGTCAAAATCTGGAGAAGCATCGGACGGACTTTGAAGGGTACATCGGAGCGCGCCTGCAAATTCCGGAAAGCGTGCCGGTCGTCGGGGGGATGCCGCTTGCCAGCGTATTCCTCGGACTGAATAACGATAAGCTTTGGGGCAGCGTCGGCATTTTGTTCATTTCTCTCGGCATTACGTATTACTGGGGCGGCGGTATCGAGTTCGGCACCTCGCAGGACAATATTCCGGAAGGATTCGCCCATCTGCTGATCGAGGATCCGGAGAAAGGCCCCCAGCTGCTCGTTATCGGGCAAGGCATGAGTACGGTAGCTACCTCGTGGCTCGATACCGAGAAGGATCATCACGAGATCGTGTTCCGCGACATTGCCGAAGGCGTCAAGCTGATGGGCAACAGCGCGATGGAAGCCGGTATCGGAGGCATTCATGTCAAAGATGGCGGCCGCACCCACGATGTTCCGATGGGCGGCGTCTCGGGCAACGGCATCATTGAAATCGAATATGACCAAACGGAAATGCCGGCCTTCGTCTTGAAGGACCGAAACGGCGTCCCGTATCCGGTCCTGTTCGACAATACGAATACGAATCCGCAGGCTAACGCCTTTACGCAATTTATTCCGGCCGCCCAATCGGCTACGAAGGCCGACGTGCGCAAAGCTTTCATCCTTATTCCGCAGGCGAAGGCGCTGGAGGGCGGAACTTGGACGCTTGCATCGGCGAAGCCGGTCGCAACGCGGCTGTTGAACGTGCCGACGGCAGCCGATCTGAAGAACGTCAGCTTGATCGGCAGCCATACGGATGCGAACAAATTTACAGCTTCATGGCAAGTGGAGAATGCCAAGTCTGGAGATACGGTTGATTTGTATTTGACCAAGGAAGCCGTGACCGCAAGCAAAACAGTCGTCGGCGGCAATGAAGTTCTGAATCCCGGCGAGCCTGGAGTTCTGATTGCGAAGGAAGTTCCTGTAGATGCCGGCGGACGCATGGACGGTACGGTTACAAGCGGCAAGCTGGACGTTGACGTGAGCCAAGTTCCGCTGATGGGCAAGGTGGAGGACCTCCGCGGCTTGCTGCAGCAGGGCGACTATTATTTGCGGGCCGCACTCAAATCTCCGGCATCGTTCAAAACCCGAACCTCGGTGGAGACATTCCGGATCGTCGATCCTTTGGCTCCCGGCGAAGTGACGGACGTGCGGATCGAACCGGCCGGCAACGGGTATTTCAGTCTTTCGTTCAAGCCGGCGGCTAAAAAGCCGGGCATGGACAACGTGGAGCACAGCTATTCCGTCTCTGCGATGCAGCAGCAGGACGGGAAGCTGTCCGCTTACCCGCATTTTGCCGAGCAGCTGTTTACGGAGGAGGAGCTTCGTCCGTACTGGAACGCGGTCACCGGCCAATATGAAGGCATTCTTGTCGGCGGGTGGACGAAGTTTTCCGATTCCAAGGAAGTGAACACAGCCAATTTGAACGGGCCTGTGTCGAATGCGAACGAGAAAATAACGTACTTGGGTTTGCAAACGGGCCAGTATTACGTACTGGGCGTATCGGCGGCTACGAAGCCGGGCAAGGCGCTCGACCCGAACGACAACTATCGTTTCGCAGGCAGAACGGATAGCGCGAATACGCTGCTTCCCGTACCGGCAGAACCAAGACTGGGGATGACGGCAGGGCAATTCCCGGACTATTTGGAGGTGCTCACCAATCGGACGAAGCAAACGATCCATCTGGTTGCCGATCAGCCGGATATCGAGGTCGAGGCGTTTCAAGACGGGGTTTCGATCGGGAAAACGGAGCTGACGAATAACGGCGCGACGAGCGAGGGCGACTTGACGTTCGACCGATTCGCGACGGACGGCTCATTCGGCATCGAGCTGATGGCCCGCAGCAAGAGAACGAAGGACAAGAAAGTGACGTTCCTGTACTTGAACGTCGATACGAGCGCACCGATTTTGTATCTGAATGAACCGGTAACCGGACAGCGGACGGCTCAAGGAGCGATAAAGGTGGCCGGCACGACGTCCAAGGACGCCAAGCTGACCGTTTATATCGATCGGGTCTCCGAAGGGACTGGCGTAGACGTTGCCGTCGCAGAAAACGGAAAGTTCTCCGCGTCGGTTCCGATCACGATCGACAGCCCGGAGGTCCAACTCCTTTTCGTTGCACGAGACGGAGCCGGGAATGAGAATCGGGCGACGGTAGCGGTGACGAATGCGGACTTCAAGGTTCCGGCGGCGCTTGTGTTGAAGCCGATCGGGACGCTTGCGCCGGGCAAAGCGGTAACCGTCGAGCCTTATTTGCTGGTGCAGCAAGGAAAGACGACGGACGGCAAAGCGGTGTTCGGCGAAGTGCCGATGACTCCGGAGCAGTCGCAGCGTGTGACTTACTCGGTTAGCATGGGCGATGCCGTAACGATCGAAGAGGTTCAAGTATCGAAAGGCGGCAAGAACCAGAAAGTGCTGCAGGTTACCGCCGGACCGGATACGGGCGCAAGTCTGATTCAGGTCCGTTACGCGATCGCGGATGGCGGAGAAACGGAAGCGGCGGCAGGCGGTCCGGTCGTACTGGACTCCACGCTCGTCGCATCCGTCAAAGTGCCGGCTCCCGCTGTATTGGAGCGTTATGCGGTTACGACCGAATCGATAGCGAACAATGTGTCCGCGACCAAAGTGAATGTGGGATATACCGGGGAACTGCCCGGCTACCAAATCGTGTATAAAGTGTTTCCGGATGCGACGCAGGCAGTCCCACCCGGGTTCGGTGACGATCTGAGCGGATGGAGCTTCCTGCCGCAAGACGGAATCGTACCGGCCAAGTCCGGGAATGTTCTGGTCGTCGCCAAACGGACCTCGGCGAAGAAGGAAGCGGTCGGCGCATCCGCCGTCGTGGGCGCCAAAATATGGAGCCCATTCGGCGGCTACGCAGGAGGGGGCGGAGGCGGAGGCGCGCTGCCGATTTCGTCCAAAGATTCGGTAACCGTGAACGGTCAGAAAGTTTCGGCTGAACGCAAGGGCGACAGCCTCACGGTACATATTACGGCTAAGAGCGGCGCCGATGCAGGCAAGGGAGACATTGTCGTCCAAGCGGCCGACTCCACGATCAAGGAATTCGCGCTTCGCTTCGACAAAGACGTGGTGCAGCAAGCGTTGGCGAGCAAGCGGAGCATCCGCATCGAGCTTCCTCGCGCGATTCTGGTCATTCCGCCGGAGCTGCTGGCAGGCATGCAGCAGGATCTGGAAGTCAAGCTGAGTCCTAACGGCGAGTCTTCCATACTCGCTATGCAGCAGCTGGCTGCCGATGTGTCGAGTACTTTGCTGGCGGACGGGCAAGGCGTCGAGATCGGGACGAACTTGCCGGAAGCAAACCGCACCGGTTATTTGATTACCAAAGTTCCGGTCCCTGCTTCGATTCAAGCGGGTCATATCGATGCCGTTATTGTGCGCGGTCCGGGCGGGGAATGGACAACCGTCCCTTGGAAGGCGGATTTCGTCAATGGAGCCGCGTATATAGAAGCTCGGCTGACCGGCGACGGCAGTGTGGCGTTCCTGCACACCGAAGCGGCATTCACCGATGTATCGGATGAGTTCTGGGGCAAGCCCGGCATCGAGTCGGCGGCAGCGAAGCTGTTCATGCAGGGCAAAGGCGAGGGGCGGTTCGACCCGGACAGCAACATTACCCGTGCCGAATATCCGACCGTGCTGCTAAGGGTGGCAGGTCTGATGAACAAGACCGCAACCTCGGAATTTATCGACGTTCCGTTCGACGCTTGGTACAATCGCAGCGTATCGATCGCGGCCAAGTTCGGCATCGTGAACGGACTCGAGAACGGCGGCTTTGCACCGCACTCCGCGCTGACGCGCGCCGAAGCGATGACGATGGTCGGCCGGACGCTCTCCGCGCTCGGACTGAGCGGCGATCTCCCGGATGAAGAAGTCGAGCGGCTGCTCAGTGCTTTCGAAGACCGGCAGCTCATCCCGGATTGGGCACGCAAGCAGATCGCGCTCAGCGTCAAGTACGGCATCATTGAAGGTGAAGGCTCGCTCGTCAATCCGCAGGGGCCTCTCACCAGAGCCCAGGCTGCGGCCATTGCCATCAGGCTGGATCGATGGATTACGGGAAATTGACCGTTTCATAGCGGCAAGCATGCCCACACCAAAGTGCAGCAATGGTGTGGGTACATTCCTTTTCGCGTTTTGAATTCAAGAAGGCGGTGTGCATATGATACGGAAGCACAAAGCAAAGGCGGTCTTCGGGATTGCATTTGCCGCAATATTGTTTGCCGTGTTGGGGTTGGCCGGCTTATTTAATGTCAACGCCGATACGGATAAGTGGACGGACCATGCGAATACGGCGTGGTACAATCCGGACTACGTAACCTTTACGATCGATACGCCGGCCAAGCTCGCAGGCGCGGCCAAACTGGTGAGCAGCGGCACGGTCGACGGCCTCCGGAACAAAATTTTGGAAGTCGATCGCGATCTCGATCTGTCCGCCTACGAATGGGTGCCGATCGGGACCGAGCAGCATCCGTTTCGCGGCACGCTGATTGCCAAAAACAATGCCACGTTCAAGATCAACGGGATGAAGCTGTCGGGCAATCTGACTTATGCCGGCCTGGTCGGTTTTATGGACAGAGGCACCGTAGGCGGCTTCGAGTTCACGAGCAGCGGCAAAATCGATATCGGCTCCGTCAATACTTCCGGTATCCTCTATGTGTGGCAGTCCGTCTATTCGCAAACGTACGGTACGATATGGGACTACGTTCCCGTACAGGATACGACGGTAGCTTACGCGGGCGCGGCTGCTGGCAAGATGGTGAACAGCAGCATCGTCTATAACATAACGAATCATATTCCGGTCAAAGCGGATTTCGCCATCAAGCATGTGTATGCCGGGGGCATCGTCGGCGCGGGCGAAGGCAGCATATCCAATTCCAGCAACCTCGCGCCCGTTACCGCCAAGGGGCCTAATATCGAAAGCGGCGGAATCGTCGGTTACGGCGAGAGCCAAGGCCTTATTATGAAAAAGGTGGCCAATCAGGCGGCGGTTCAGGCGAATGGCGGCGGCACGATTCATGCGGCAGGCATTATCGGCTATGCAGCCGGGCGACTGGGCATGGCAGACGAGGATACGCCGATTACGAATACGGGGGCCGTTCAGATAACGGGTGCGCGTATCGCCTATGCGGCCGGTATCGTCGGCAGAGCGGGAGCGGCCGTCGACTTCTCGGATACGACCTCGAACGGCGGAGTCGTCACGATTCAGTCTCCGACGGCCGAAGGGTCATATTCGGCAGCATTGATCGGCTCGATCGATGCGGAGCAGGCGAATCCGCAATTCCGGATCGCCTTTGCCAACTCCGCGCCCATTACGAATCATGGCGGTTCGAATGTACACGCAGGCGCGCTGGCCGGCAGTGTCAACAGCACATTCGTGTGGGGCAAGCCGTTTACGAATACCGTACCGATCACAGTCAGCGGCTTGAATCAGGCCTTTACCGGCGGCTTGATCGGGAAAGCGGCAGGAACCGTTACGTTCGCCGATACCGCCAAGAACAGCGCGGCCATTACGGTAGGTTCGATCGCGATGAAGCCGAATGAAGCCTATACGGGCGGGCTTGTCGGGTACGCAGGCAAGCGGGTGCTGCTCGACAGCACAGCGGGTCAAGCCTACGTCAACAGCGGGGAGATTAACGTAAGCGGCGGCACCGGGGTTTATACGGGCGGTATCGTGGCGAACAAAGCTTATGCCAGAACGTCCGGCGTCGTCGGCAATAACGTATCAAGCACGGCGGATATCCGCGTCAGCGGCCTAAGCAAACTATACACGGGCGGTTATATCGGCATCGTTCCCGGGGATGGAGCGGATAAAGCGATCTCGGGCGCTGCGTTCAATAAAGAAATTACAGTTGCCGCGGCATCGTCCGCTTCGGATCGCACGGTGAGCACCGGGGGGATCGTCGGCTATTATGTGAATCATAGCGACAGCGGCGCCGCAATCGATTTGGCCGTCTTCCAAGGCAAGATCCAGTCGACCGGCGGCGGAAACGAATCGTACACGGGCGGTATCGCCGGTTATGTGGACGGCGGCGCTATCAAGAACGCCCATGCGGGGAATACCGCAGCGGAGTTTGCCAAGCTGGCCACGGACGGAAATGCCGGCGGTATCGCGGGCTTCTTGAACGGCAGCGTGGATACGGCAACGGTCAACTACGCCACCATTGTCCTGCAGACTGCAGGCGGCATATCCGGCGGGGTTGTAGGCAAGGCGCAGGGAGCGATAGCGGCGGCGACCGCAGGAGACGCGGAATTCGCCACAGGCTACAGCGTGAGACTGGAATCGGCGGTAAGAGACGCGGTCGGAAGCGAGGACAGGATCACGTCCGGCGGTATCGTCGGAACGAATACGAATGCCTTCTCGCTGACGAACAGTCGGGCGGCCAATATCGGCTTGATCACTCAAGCCGGCAGAAGTCATTATACGCTCGGTTCCTTGGCCGGCTCCTTGACGGCCGATGCGCAAGTCGGTCAACCCGGGGCGCCTGTTACGGCGGACCATATGAACGTCGAGCTGCTGGCTGCGAACAGCCAAGTCGGCGGAGCGATCGGCCATAACCGTTCTGCGAAGGCATACGTCAAGGCGGAGCAGATGACGTTCAGTATCCAAGGCGCGCAGGCGAAAGCGGGCGGAATCTCCGGCATCCATGATGCGGCAGCAGGAACGATCCCGGGCTCGGACGGCCAAGGCGCGGCAGGTTTTGCTTTGAACGCCGGTAACATGACGTTTACAACGACTGGCAGCGGAGCTTCCGTAGGCGGCATAGTTGGTGAAAACCTGGGGGATACGCCAAGAGCCTCGGCCGAGAGCATCACCATTACCTCCGGCGGAGCGGATAGCCGGCTGGGCGGGCTCGCCGGTACGAACCGGGGAACCTTGATGGAAAGCAGTGCTTCCCGGATCGCGATCACGTCGAGCGGAGCGGCCGCTGAGGCGGGCGGTATAGCGGGCCGTTCAGAAGTCGCCGTTGGCGGTCCTGTCGCAGCCAAAATTATCGGCCCTCACGTCCATGTAGAGGATGCAGTGCTGATCGCTTCTACCGGGGAGCGCTCCTGGATCGGCGGCATCGTCGGTTCGGCCAAGCTGACGGAGATCGTGAATCCGCGCGTGGAGGCCGTTGCTCCGAACTATGTATCGATGACGGTCAATGCGGCGCATAACGGAGCAGGCGGACTTGCAGGGCGGATCGAGCAGGGCAAATTGCTCGGCGATTCGACTTTAACCAATATCGAGAATTTGCTGATCACGACAAGCGCCGGCTCGACTTCCGCCTATGCGGGCGGCGCTGCGGCTTATCAAGACCAAACTTCAATGAACAAGATAACCGGCAGAACGGTCAACCTGATCGTTAATGGCGGCCAATCCGTAGTCGGCGGGATGGCCGGTTACAACCGGGGCTCTGCTTCGGCTTATATCTCGAATACGTTTATGGACGGTCTGAACATCAAGGCGAGCGAGACGGCCGTACAGTCGAAGGCCGGCGGCTTTGTCGGCGTCAACGACAAGCAGGACGGCGATCCGGCCGCAAGTCCGGCTTCCGGAGTCAGCTCGATTCAGAACAGCCGATATGTCGGCTCGGTGCAGATGAACGCCCCATCCTCCATTACGGGCGGTCTGGTCGGAGAAAACCGCAGTCTGATCGCCAACAACAGCATTACGGATAAGATTCCGGTTTCCTCCAAAGGACAGGGCGGCATCGTCGGCGGTCTGGTCGGAGTCAACTCGGAGACCGGCACTTTATACTATACGTATTCCAACTCCACCCTTGCGATCGAAGGGGAAGGAACACTCGCGGGCGGCTTCGTCGGCGATAACAAAGGCAAAGTGATCGCCTCTTACGTCGATATCGACGTGCTCGGCAACGCGCATGGAACGCCCGGCAGCCCGGTATTCCTCGGCGGACTTGCCGGCCGCAATACGGGCGTGATCGATAAGTCCCATTCCGTGTCCAAGGTGACGGCAAGCGGCGGCTATACGAATGTCGGCGGCCTCGTCGGCGACCAGGCGGGCGGGACGATCTCGAACTCCTATGCGGGCAATGTCGTCACGGCGGCGGCCGAGGGCTCGTATGCAGGCGGCTTGCTTGGCCGAATTACGGGCGGCGAAGTGACCACCGTATATTCCGCCGCACAAGTTCAGGCATGGAACGGAGCTTATGCCGGAGGTTTCGCCGGACGTTACGACAATGCGAGCAAGGAGCTGCTGTACAAGGCTTATTATGTGAAGGACGAAGCATTGGAGACCAACAAGGATTTGCCGGACTTCGCGGATGGCAATCACCGCTGGCTGCAGGTTCATGCGCGGTTGAGCACGCTGTTGTCCTCGACGCTGATGGATCGGACGACGTTCCCCGCACTGTCCGGTTGGGATTTCGAAGGCACGTGGAAATACGGCTCCGTCAATGCGGATTACAAATATCCGGAGCTTCAGCGGAGCGCGAATACCGGCGGAGAAGGCGGAGGCGGCAGCGGCGGTGAGGTCAACGCCAATATCGCTTGGTATATGCGCGACAAATTCGCTTTTGCGTACGACATCAAGACGGAGGCGGAGCTGGCGGGATTGGCGGCGCTGGTCAACGGTACGGTAACCGGCGCGGAGCGATTCGACTTCGAAGGCCGGACGATCCGCATCGCGAATCCGATTCATATTCAGTCCAGACAATGGATTCCGATCGGCAAAGCCGAGAACACGCCTTTCCAAGGAACGTTCGACGGCGGCAGCCATTTGATCGACGGGCTGATGCTGAAGCCGGACTATGGCTACTCCGGGCTGTTCGGGGTAATCGGCGAGAAGGCCAAGGCAAGCAATATCGTCATGGAGCCTCTCTCCGTGGCAGGAACCGGCTATACGGGTATATTGGCCGGCTACAACAAAGGCCAAGTTCAAAACGTGACGATCAAAGCGGCAAAAGATACAACGATCAGCGGCGGCACGGTCGGCAGCTTGATCGGGAAAAATACGGGGACGTTCCGAAACGCGAGCGTCACGCTGGAAAGCGGCAGCACGCTGGAAGCCGTCGGGACGGGCGCCGTCGCGGGCGGCTTGATCGGAGACAATGCGCAGTCGCTCGATCCGAGCTTGTTCGCCTTCCGGTCGACGGGAATAGCATTGAAGAGTTCGGCCGAGCATGCGACGATCGGTGGCTTGATCGGCAAGCAAACGGGTCCGGTCCGCTCGTTCAAGACGGACATGGACTACTCGATTGCCGCTTATGGTCCGAACAGCATGGCGGGCGGTTTGATCGGCCGGCACGTCTCGGGCCTTACAGAGGATGTTACGCTGACCTACACCTCGGGAACGATTGCGGCGCAAGGCACCGGTTCCATCGTCGGCGGCTTGACCGGACATTCCGATGCAGGGAACACTCTGAACGGCGTTTCAGTCACCGCCTCTCAGACGGGTAGACAGCTGTCGGGCAACGGTACGCTCGGCGGACTGATCGGCAGCAAGACGGGTGCGGGCACGAACAGCTTCGATATCGAACGGGTAAAGGTAGATAAGCTGTCCATTGCTTCGCTCGAAGCAAGCCCGGAAGCAACGCTCGGGGGCATTGCAGGCAAGCTGTCGCGTACGGCCGTGCATCAAGCGACTTCCGATGCGGTCATTCAGGCGGCAGGCGGGCAAGTAACCGCCGGAGGCATCGTAGGCAGCGGGCAAGATTCCATCCTCGACCGGGTGGATGCCGTATCCAATATGACGTTCTCGGCCAAGTCGGGCGAAAGCTCGATGGGCGGTATAGCCGGCATCCTATCGGCCGGCGCCATGGATCAGGCATTCGATTTCGGCAGACGGGCGCCGCTTTATCCAGGCATTTATGAAGCTCACGTACGCGGGAACCCTCTGGTTGCACAGGGGGGCGACAGTAGCACAGATTTGAACGTAGGCGGAATCGTCGGCAAGCTGATCCAGTCTTCCGTCTATTACGCCAAGACGAACGTCGATTTGGCGGTGCATGGAGGCAAGGAGGCGGCGGTCGGAGGCATCGCCGGTGCAAGCAGCGGCATCATCGTAAGCTCGGAGCCCTTGCAAAGCATCAAGGCCGACACGAGCGTGGTTTACGATATCGGCGGTGTCGTCGGGCGTTCGACGGGAGGACAAATTCACTATACGTCCGCCGCTTCGCCGGACGGACAAAACATTACGGTAGAGCGTGCCGTGACGAAGCAAGGTACGGTGCCTGCCGCGCATGTCGGCGGCTTGATCGGACGCGGCGACAATACGAAGGTGACAAACGCTTATGCGGCATTGCCGGTGAAGGTCACCGACGACAATCCGGATACGACGATTTACATCGGCGGTTTCGCCGGAATACTGGGCGATTCGGATATCGGCAGCAGCTCGATGGAACGGGTATATGCGCTAGGCTCTGTCGAGGCGAAGGGTATTACCGGCTCGTATGCGGGCGGTTTTGCCGGCTCCATCGACCGGTACGAGATTGCCGACGCTTATGCAACCGGGAAGGTGGACAACACAGGCTACGATACCGGCAGCGGCGGTTTTGCCGGGGCAGTGGAGAGACGCGCGGTCATCCGGCATGCCTACGCGACGCAGGACAGCTTGACCACGACGGGCGTCAATCACCCCACCCGATCGTATACGGGCGGCTTCGCCGGCTACAATGACGGAACGCTGAACGGCGTCTTTGCCAAGACAGCGGCTATGACCGTAAACGTAAGCGGAGCGAACGTGTTTAAGGGGGCGCTGGTCGGCTACAATTTCCGCGACGGCAAGGTGCTCTCGTCCGCCTACACGGCGGAGCCGAGTCCGATCGGCTATAATTTGGGGATTTCGACGGGCAATGACCAAGCGGACGTCTCGGAGTCGTACAGCGAATTCCGCAGCTGGAATTTCGATCTGGATGCGCCTTTCCTGAACAGGACGATCGCAGCCGATTGGATCATCGTGAGCGGAAACCAGCTATCCGGCATCGTCCGGCTGTATAATGCGGATACGGGGCTTGGCTTTTACAATCTGTTCCATAGAACGGCTGTTGAGAAGCCGGCAGTAGAGAAAATTTTGTTGGGCGCGGATATCGATCTGGCGGGCAGGAAATGGACGCCATTCGGCGACTTCCGCGGACAATTCGACGGCCAAGGCTACAAGCTCAAAGGCTTTAAGCATACGGCCGGTTCGGCGGATATACAAGGATTTATCGCGGAAAACAGCGGCCTCGTTACAAGGGTGGCATTTGAAGATGCGTTTGTATCGGCCGGTTCGCGCGTGGGGATTGTCGCGGGTATTAACCATGCGGGAGGCGTAATCCGCGATACCCGGATCGGCGGAAGGGTAGAAGGCCGGGATTATATCGGCGGTGCGGTCGGAATCAATCACGGTCAAATTACCGGTTCGACGGTGAATGCGGCGGTAACCGCTGCGGGGAACGATGCGGGCGGCATCGCAGGCTCGAACGCGGGCGAGCTGAATCAAGTCGAAGTGCAAGGCAGCGTCAAAGGTGTCCAAAACGTAGGCGGAGCAGCAGGCGAGAACAACAATAAACTGACCGCCGTCACCGCCATTGGGCTCCGAGTCGACGGAGTGTCGGCCGTCGGCGGTTTGGCCGGATTCAACAGCGGCACGATCGAACGTTCATCCGCGAACTCGGCTGTTGCCGCAACCGGTGGCTATGCAGGCGGTATTGCAGGGATTCATGAAGGCCGGGTCCAACAATCGTATACTGCGGGTACGGTTACCGTCGACACGGCTGAGCCGTCGGCAGCGGCAGGCGGTATCGCCGGCGATGTTAAGCAGAGCGGCATCGTGGAACAATCGTTCTCCTATGCGGACATAGTGGCGAAAGGCGACTCGGCGACAGCCGGGGGAATTGCGGGCGTAAGCAGCGGTACCATCATTGGCGCGTATGCTTCCGGTAAAGTGTACGCTCAAGGCCAAACGGCTGCCAAGGCAGGCGGCATCACCGGTTATGCGGCTGGCGGAACGATTAGCGGCTCTCTGAGCTACGGGGAGATTATTGCCGGTATCAACGAGTTGATTCAACGCAACAAGACCTTTTATGGAGGGATCGCAGGACAGAAGGCGGCCAACGCTATCATCGGGGACAGCTTCTTCAATAAGCAAGCTTTGAAAAACGATACGGCATACTTTGACGCAGACGGCAAACGGGCAAGCGGAGCCGTAACCGGCGCTGCGGGCTTGACGGCCCGGCAGCTCACGCAAGGCCGGTTGCCTAAAGGATTAGACGGCGCCATTTGGGAAGCGGCTGAAGGATATTATCCGGCCCTCAAGCCGTTTGGCGGCTCGAATGCTTCCAAGCTGAGTACGGCGGCGGTGATATTGAATGAAGGCGATCTGATGAGCCGAATCGGCGGCAGCTTTACGCTCACCTCCGATCCATCGCTGCATTGGCAAGCGGATGAGAACGCTCAATTAGTCCGGGACAGCGCGGGAATTTTGTCCGGAAGTCTGAAATCGACAGCTCGTGCCGTATTGACGGTCCAAGCGGGCGACGAGAGCCGCAGAGTTGCGATTAATACCCCGTCCTTCAAATACGAGGTGACGGTGCCGACTCCGAAGGCGGCTCCGTCCGGCTCGACTTTCACCGATAGAGTTGTAGTGACGCTCACTGCCGACGAGCCTTCGGCCAGCATTTACTACACGCTGAACGGAAGCCAGCCGAGCGCCGGCTCGCAGCTCTATACGGGGCCGATCACGCTAACGTCCACGACGACGATCAAGGCGGTAGCGATCGCGGAGGAGATGGAGAACAGTCCGGTGATGACCGGGACATGGACCAAGCAGACGTTCTCGATGGGCGGAGGAGGATTCTTCGTTGCGCCTCAGGCCATTGAGGCCGCGATTGGCGGCGGCAAAATCGCCGTCGGCTCCTCCGAGCCGGTCAAGGTTGCCAGAAACAGCATCTTGAAGTTGAAAGCCCCGGCAGGTCATGTGATCTACTACACGACCGACGGCAGTACGCCGACCAAGAATAGCAAGGTGTACAAGGAAGGCAGTATCGTCATTACAGGCGAAATGACGGTCAAGGCGATTACCGACAAAGACGACCGCGTCATCACGATCAAGTACGAGGTGGAGAACGCCAAGTACGAGCTTAAGAAGGATGCGGGAGAAGTGAAATATATAACGGGCTACGGGAATAAGGAATTCAGGCCGGATGCGGCGATTACCCGGTATGAGCTGCTTGATGCGCTGTCTCCTCTGCTTGACAAGGAAGACGTCAGCGTAGACAACCTGCTGGCAGATGTGAAGGATGAAGTAAAAGACCAGGTTGCCTTCTTTACGTCGGCCGGCATTATCGAAGGTTACCCGGACGGAACGTTCGGCGGAGAGCGCGGGCTGACGCGCGCCGAGTTCGTCGTGATGATGTCCCGCGTGCTCCGGCTGGATGTGTCCGCTCCGGGAACAACAGTCTTGACGGACGTAGCCGGACATTGGTCCGAGTGGTATGTCAACGCGTTTACGAAGGCGGGATATGTGGACGGTTTCCCTGACGGGACGTTCCAGCCGGATAGCGAGATTTCGCGGGCTCAGGCGGTCGTGGTCATCAATCGGATTATCGGCATGAAGAAGCAGGACGTGCCGGCCGCGTTCAGCGACTTGACTCCGGATCATTGGGCCTTCCAACACATTATGTCGGCAGCCAAGTAAACGGCGAGTGACCGAGAAAGGCGGCAGAAGGGAACAATGAAACGGAAAATCGCGGCTTTATGTTTCCTGATTTGCTTATTGTCCGGCGCGGCCGTATGGCTGAATGCGGAGGCGGACACTCCCGTCGCTTATAACGCCGAAGATATTTTCGGAAGAAGCGGGCAGGCTGTCCTGTATATCCGGATTCTCCGGGAAGACGGTTCGCTGAAAGCGACGGGAACGGGAGCGATCCTGTCGCCGGATGGGCTGGCTGCAACCGCCTATCATGTGGTGAAGGGGGCGGAGCGCATCGAGGGTACGCTTCCCGATGGCCGAATCATCGGTCCGATCGAGGTGCTCGGCTATGACGAGCAAACGGATGCGGCGATTGTAAGGCTGCCCGCTCCGCAGAGCGGAAAGAAAGACGCTTACGACTATTTGCCGGTTCGGGATACAGCCGTTCGATACGGCGAGAATGTGTATGCGATCGGATATCCGATGGCGAATACCCCGATTATTACCGAGGGCATCGTCAACAGTCCGAACGCCGAAGTGAACGGGCGCAGCCGGATGTTGACCTCGGCCCAGATTGCCAGCGGCATGTCGGGAGGCCCGATCCTCGACCGGTTCGGCCGGGTGGCGGGAATCGTCTCCGGCTCGCTTCGGACGATGAACAACATCCACCTGGTGATCAGAATGGACGACGTCCGCGCCTTGCTAGCAGCTCAAGGGATTGCGATTGATGCGCCATAACGGCCGCTTGAATAAGAAGGTACCTTTGCGGGAGCTCCCGCGGAAGGTACCTTCTTTTCGGTTTCCGGCTTGCTCTGCCGCCCCGATCTCAGCCCGCGATGGTCGTTGACTGACAAGAGCAGCCAAAAAAAGATTAAAATATCGGCCGAAAAGTGATACATTTGTTAGGAACAGGTATGCTACAAGATCTTATCGTAATAATCGGTCTCCGGCAAAGCGCGGGCTTCCGAACTCGCTGTCGAAGACCGGATCGGGGGAATGTTATGCGAATCGTTAAAGTGCCGACCTCGTACTACCAGCAATTTGACGCCGACCGCAATCTTGAATTTGCGGCCGAAGGATACGCGGGATGGCAGAAGGAAGATTTGGAGCTGGATCTCGACGGTACGGCCGTCGTGGTCATGCATGCGTGGGATTGCGGCACGTGGGAGGAGTATCCCGGGTGGCATAGAGCCGTGGAGTACATTTCTCGGTCCTACGACATTTGCCGAAGCGTGTTCCCGGAGCTATTGCGCAGCGTAAGGGCTTCGGGATTGAAAGTGTACCATGTGGTCCGCCCCGGCAGCACATATTTTAAAGGATATCCCGGTTACGACAGAGCCGTATCGTTATCGTCCGGCAGAACGGAAGCCAATGAACGGGTCGCGTTAAATCCGGTCCGCCAAAGGCTTGACCAATTCCGCGCCGGGCATGTGTTCCCGGGATTGCACAACCGCGACGACATCGCGCGGGGCCAGCGAAACCTCGACTTCCCTGAAGAGGCTAAGCCGGTCGGGGACGAAGGGATTGCGGAGAATGCGGACCAGCTGTTCGGCTTGTGCAAGGAAGACGGTGTCAATCATCTGATTTATACCGGATTCGCCATCAACGGCTGTCTGCTCACCTCGCCCGGCGGCATGCTGGATATGCAAAAGAGAGGGCTGTTATGCTCCACGGTGCGTCAAGCCGTAACGGCCATCGAGAACAAGGAAACCGTCCGGACGGAAGCCGCGAAACAGTTGGCGCTCTGGTATGTGGCGGTCATGTTCGGATTTGTGTATGAAGCGGACGACTTGATTCGATGCATGAAATGATTCGATGCAACATTTTTCCTGGATGTCGCGTTTAGGAGATAGAGAACAACAATATGGAGCACCGGCCCCATCGTTCCTACCCTACATAGCTACACTACAGGAGGTAATATTGCATCATGAAAAAATTCAAAGTACTCGGGGCTGTTTTGGCTGGCGCCCTATTAGCATCCAACGTCGTTTCCGCCACACCAAGCGAGCCTGTGCCGGTAAAACCGATGCCGATCTCGGCTTCCATTCCCCAGGATTCCTACGGCGGTCTGAAATTTATTCTGGTCGTCAACGGAAAAGGATTTTCGCCGGAAGCGAATCCGCTATACATAGGTGCCGGCAACGAAATTATGGTGCCGATCCGCGTTGCATCCGAGGCTCTTGGCTATCAACTGACTTGGACTCAAGACACCCAATCGCTGGAGCTCGTCAAGGAGAATCAACGGCTGTCTCTTCAAATCGGAGAAGACAAGTACAGCTTCGCCAAAATGCTCGTTCCGCTCGGCGCCGCGCCGGAGTTAAAGAACGAGAAAACGTATGTTCCGCTGTCCTTTTTCGAAAAAGTGATGAAAGTTCAAGTTGCGGTGAGCGAAACGGGAACGATCCATATCCGTTCCAAGGAACAAGGCGGCGAAGAAGCTGCTGCGGCCACAACCAAGCAAGGTACGATTACAAGCATCACTTCTCGGGATAAAGGCGGAGAGATCGGCCTTAACGGCATAGGGCATGGGGTTCGACTGAATATTTCCGACGAAACGGAAATCGTATCGGCGACCGATAACCGGAAGCTGACGCTTGCCGATTTGCAGCTCGGCATGTCCATCGAAGCGGAGCACAGCCGGGTTATGGCCATGAGCATGCCGCCGATGACCAATGCGAACAAAATTATCGTGAAGGAAAGCACTGTCGCTCAACAAACTTTGGGTACGGCTGGACTGATCGAAGAAATTACGGTTTCGACGAAAGGCACGATACGTCTAGTGATCAAGGGCGATAAGCTTAGCGACAAATCGTTTGACACCGTCGTACTGAACCTTGCGAGCGATACGCCGATTGTCGGAACGAAGGACAATAAGCCGATTGCCGCGGATCAGCTGAAGCAAGGAGATAAAGTGTATGCATTTTATGGCCCGATCTTGACCGAAAGCTTGCCTCCAATCGGTCAAGCAGCCAAAATCGTCGTAGAAAACTAAAGGAAGGTCGATTTCTCCGGTACCCGCGCAGCCGTCCCAGGCAGTGCGGGTATTTTTTGTAAATACTAGAGTTTATAAAATTTCTTGAATACGGTTTGCTCGACAGCGGAACTGTATTCCGCTAAATAGGACATTTCACAGCCAATTTGATTGTTAGCGGAACTACAGTGCGCTAAACCTTTGATTTTGTGCTCCGATGGCGGCAAATAAGCTGAATAATGGATTGCAGTTCCGTTATGTTTATGGAAAGCTTGTTTCATCCGTTGTTAGCGAAATACAGTTCCGTTAAGTGAGTAGAATGGGTTTGCACGTTAAAAAAATAACGAATTTATACAATAAACGTGTTTGAAACTGCTGAAAGCCGGTGAATAAGATGTAAGTGCGTCCGAACAGCCGGACCGTCTCCAACGGAAGACGTCGTGCCTGCACGGAAGGGCTATTGACAAGAGGAGGCGACCGCAACGAATACGATTTGGCTCATTCGCACCGGAGTCCGGGATTGGCTTGAGGCCATTTACCAGATAGGCCGGGCATGGATTGCGAAATATCCGTTTATCAGGTGGACGTACACGATTGTTTCATGGCTTTCTTTGGCCGCATTTATTTTAAGCCTGTTTTTCATGAAAGAGTCGCGTACGATGCTCGTTCAGTATTTATGGTCATTCTATGTCTTGCTGCAGTTTTGGTTGTTGTGCCGGAGCAAAACGTTGACGTGGAAGCCGGTCGTGCTGTTCGTCCTGTCCGGTGTCTTTGTTGTCGTGCCGTTCACGGCGCTTACGGTCAACGCCGTCCACGCGATCTTCGGCGGGAGAACGTCGGACACTTGGTCCGTTGCCGTCCTTACGCCGATTTTCGAGGAATTGTGGAAGCTGCTGCCGCTAGGCGTCTTTCTGCTGTTCTCGCGCCGCGCTTCCGCCCTAAGCTTGAGCGACTATACGCTGATCGGCGCAGCGACGGGAGTCGGCTTCCAACTGATGGAGGAGCTCTCCCGCCGGTGGCTGAACTCCGGCGTAATATCGGATACATACGGCTACAGCTTTACGTTGCTGGGCGGCGAAACGATCCATTGGGACTTGTTCGCGCTGTTTCCCGGACGCTTCGAAGAAAGCTTGGCGCCGTCGTTGATGTGCGTCAGCCATCCCGTACATACCGCCATGATCGCGCTGGCATGCGGAATCGCTTACCGGCTGCGGGCAAAACTGACGAATTGGGTGTTTCTGTTCCCGGTGCTGATTCTGCTCTGGTCCATCCTGGATCACGCCGCCTATAACGGTCAGAACAGGCTGCCGGACTGGGTGTTTGCGTTGCACGAGTGGGACGGAAGCGGATATATGACGCAGCCGGCATTCCTTATCATGCTTGCGGCATCGGTTGCCGCCGATTACTGGTCGCTGAACAAAGTACGCCGCCGCCTTCCGGCACTGCCGAAGGAGCTGCCGCTCAATCCTTTTTCCGAGCTGTGGAACATCGTCTCGGCCCTCTTCGCGGACCGGGGGAAATTCGCACATTGGCTCGGCTTCTACCGGGAACGGAGGGAGCTCGGATTTATTTTGCTATATGGAAACGAGGAGGCGGCCGGCAGACAGGAGCACGTCCGGGAACGAATGAAGCTTCTGTATCGGGTGCTTACCGGACTTGCGGCGATACTGCTCGCCGCCGGTCTGTTCGCAGGGATGGGAGCTTACTCCGGCGGCGATGGAACGGCTTGCTTCGCCTGTCTGTTCGATTCTTTGCAAAATTGGTGGGATCGGCTCGAATGGTACGAGCAGGGGGCGATCATCCTGGGAGCCCTTGCGCTGTCGCTGCTGTTCGTCGGGTTCTGGCCCGCCCTCGGCATCGCGCTGACTGTGGCGGGAGTCGCCGGCAGCGGACATGAGATCGCCGGTTATATCCGCGATCCGAAGAAGCTGCTCACGCCCGAAAATGCGCTCGCTGTCGCGACCGGCATTATACTAAGCCGAATTCCTTTCGGCAGGGCGCTCGGATGGATGGGAAAGAAAGCACGCGGCTATGTGCGCAAGCTTCTCGACAAGAGGGGCCCCCGGAAGCCGGATGTCGACGTGCCGGGGAAACATCCGAAGAACGACGGCAAAGTCCCGGGCAATCATCCGGATGCCCCGGATAAGCCGAAGAAGCCGGAGGAGAAGCCCGATGACGAGAAGCCGAATAAAGATAAAGCCGATGACGAGAATGAAGATGGGACAACGGTTGCAGGTAAAAAGTACAACGAGGTCGAAATTGTCGATCATCGGGGAAATCCGCTTGGCGAGTTCGACGAAATCGATCTGGAGAACCGCGTTTTCTACGAAGACAAGACGGCCAAAGGGTTGGATCGCATCAATCCGCGGACGGGACAGCCGGCGCAGACGCCGCAGGAATTTACCGACAAGCAAATACTCGGCAAGACGCGGACGCGTATTCATAACTTGATGGAAAACGCGGCTTCGACCCGACCGACAGCGAACGGATCTCCCGAAGTGCCCAAATTGGAGGAGATCAAGTCGATCCGCGACTTCGTATTCCGTCTGGATGGAGACACCCCGGAGCTCCGAGCCGCCGCCGAGAATAGTTTGAACCAGCTGAGATCCGAATTTCCGGATTACACATTTAACATTTTGTTTGGGGGGAAACCTTGATGTCTATCAGCGCTTTTATACCCGAGCCCGTCGATGATTTCGAACGGCGTTACAACGTACCCGTTGCCGCGGAGGCGTTCTTCGCGGAATGCTGGGAGCCGGCGGCGGAAGCTTTGGGCTTGCAGTGGGTGCCCCTCTTCTCTACCGGGATCGACGTCATGAAGGAAGATTTGCCGGCGGTTCTGGGTGAACTGGCCCGATTGAAGCAATGGGCATTAAGCCAAGACGGCGGGGAACGAATGGCAAAGCTGGTCAGCCGGATCGAGCTGCTGCAGACGGAGCTGCCCAAAGCGCTGCAACGTGAAGGGGCCGTCGTGTATATCGGGTGATGGCTGTGCAGCCGAGTTACACAAAACACACCCCGGGATCGAATCATCCCGGGGTGTGTTTGTTTTTCACTTGATTCCATTCAAGTTCAATCGGGTCAGTTGATGGTCCACCCGGGTCTGGAGTTCGTGCAGCTGGACGAGATCGTTAGCCAAGTCGAGCCCCCGCGCCTTTACATACACAATTACGCTTCGAACCAAGATGATATCGTCGTTGTAGGCTTCGTTCAAGTAGGAGCCCGATTCGAGCGCTCCCAGACTTTGCATCAGTTCCGGACTGACTTTCAGCTGCTTCCGATCGATATGCTCGTGGATGACTCTGGTAATGCCGGATAAGGCGGCTTTCTGGAGATCGGGGTCCGACGCGATCAGCTTGCCCAATTGTTCCAGCTCCGGATTCGACATCATGCATTCCTCCTTGAATGGGTTCGTACCCACCAAGCATAGTGGAAACAACTGGAAGCGGCATGGGGAGATTAGCCTAATTACGGACATCCTCCGATTCCTGGTTTTTCATCGAAATCGGTGTCGAAAGTAATCGTGCAAGACTACCTTGAAATAGGACTTCCCGGACATCTTTAGCCTTCGGTTAGCTCAGTGCTCAACCTCCATATTTTCTCGATATTTTGAGTATCGGCCGCATAGCCGGGATAGGTTCCCGAACCGAGTATGTTTTTCAGCTGCGCGATACCTTTTTCGTTCGTTGCGGGCCGGACAATCTCTCTCTTATGGTTGATAAGCTGGCCGGTGACATTCCGATATTCATTCGAGGTGCAAATATGATAATAAGTGTCGGCCATGCCCGAAGGTAATGGGCTAGTCAAATTTTGGACCCATGCGAGCACTTTCCAAAAGGATTGCATGTTTTGAATCGTCGCTTCGGATAATTTGACCCGGTTGATTTGAAGGGCATTGACTTGGATTCCTTTGCTTTTATATAGTTCCGCCATTTTGAAGGTCAGCATCAATAGCGCCATTTTCGAGTCGCCGTACATTTTATACATGCTATAAGGCCGCTTGCCGCGGAATTCCCCGCGCAAATTATCGAACTCGATCGTCCGGTTCGGGTCGAAGAAATGCTTGATGTTGGTCGTGCAGGCGTTCAGGATTCTCGGGTCTTGCGATTTCCCGAGATGATCCGCGAGTAAGCGCGTCATCAAGAAAGGACCGAACACGTTTGTTGCGAAAGACAATTCGATATGCTCGGGGCTCAGCTTATACGCTTTCTCCCCATGACTCAAGTAGGCGGCGTTATGGATCAAAATGTCCAAACGCGGATATTTGGCTTGAAAGGCCGAGCAGAAGGAGCGGATAGATTTGAAAGAAGAAACGTCGAGCTCCATCAGATCCACGCTCCGGTTATGGGAAGCTTCCGCGATTTCTTTCTGTGCGGCTTGACTGAGCTTCATATTGCGGCACGCCATAACGACACGATATCCTTCGGTCGCGAACTTGAGCGCCGCCGCTTTACCGATCCCCGAATTGGCTCCCGTAATGATCACGATCTTGTCTTTCATGCCGCCCCCCCCGTTTTTTGCCGCTTTCGAGCGGCGGCGATCCTTCTCCGTTATTCCGCATGGGCTCCTTGCTGACGAAACTGACCGGGAGTCATTCCGGTCTCCTTCTTGAACTGGTTGCTTAAGTAGTGGACGCTCGTATAGCCGAATTGCTCGGCCAGCGCTTCCAGCTTCTCGCCGCGCAGCAGCCCGTGCTTCGTCCGGCGGATCCGCTCCTCGATCAAGTACGCCTTCGGGTTTTTGCCGAGCTCCTTGCGGAATACGTCCGTGAAATAGCTCGGATGGTAGCCGCACAGACGGGCCAGCTCCGATACCGTCCAGTTTCGTCCCGGCTCATCGCGAATCGCGTCAAGCGCCGGAACGATACGGCTTTCGGATAGGTTCGGAGAGCTCCTTTCCGGCAACTGGCCGATTACCGAGGACAGAAGCTCCATGAGCAGCGCCCTCAGCATCATCGGGTAACCGGGCCGCTCCCGGCGGTATTCGTTCACGAGCCGCATCAGAAGCGGCTCCAGCCCATGAGCCGTAAAGTGACGGGGCACCGGAATTTCGCCGTAACCTGCGGCGTTCAATTGGTAAGTCGCTGCGGGCTGCGAATCGTCCAATGCGGCAAAATCCCGAATGCCGCCGGCCGGATGGACAGGGAGCGGAGACGGATTATTCCAGCAAAAGTGCAAGCTAAAATAATCCGTCCGTTCCGCTGCGGACAGCAAGTGAGGATAATCCGGTCCGTATAACAGGAAGTCGCCGGGCGCCGCCTCGAACCGGACGGAGCCCAGCTTCAGAGAAGCGCTCCCCGACACGACATAATAGAGCTGATAATCCGGAATGAGGCGCGGTCCCCATTGTGTCTTGTAGGCCGTGACGGCCCGGCTTGCAAAATTGACGGTAGGGGTCAACCTGTACCAATCCCCGATAAGCATAGCGTATCCCCTCGAATCCGATCTTGAAAAATTGCAATAAATTGGTGGAACAGTTGCAAATACGCGGATGCGTCACTTGCTTTAAGCTTAAAGCGCAACTCATCTTAAGTAAAGAAGGTGCGTATACGATGCTGAGCGCGGCGCAGGTGGAGGAGTTCGACAAGAACGGTTTTCTGAAAGGGGGCGTCATTCTCGGAGACGAAGAGGTGGAGCGGCTTCGGGAGGAGCTCGATCTGGTCATGGACGGCAAATCCGTCAAACGGCCCGTTCTCAATCGCAATATGCGTGGGGGCGAGTCGAAGCTGTACGATAATATGAAAATGAGCGTCGACGAGAAAGTGGTGCAAATCGTCAACATTTGGATGGCCAGCGATTTGTTTTACCGGCATGCCTGCCACCCGGTGCTATGCGAAGAAATCGCCCAGCTGTGCCGCACCGATACGCTACGGATATGGCACGATCAGGTCCAGTACAAGCCGCCTGTATCGGGAGGGCCGACCGGCTGGCATCAAGACCACCCGCTATGGCCGATCATACAGCCCGCCGATCTGGTCAGCGCTTGGGTGGCGCTCGACGACGCGGTCATCGAGAACGGCTGTATGTGGATGGTGCCGGGCAGCCATAAGTGGGGCAACCAGATGAAATATGTGGCAAGCACGAAGGAATTTAAGCCGTATCATAAGGAGCCGGCTCTGCTTCCGGCCGATGCCGTCGTTGAGGCTGTTCCTTTCGAGATCAAGAAAGGACAGGTCGGCTATCATCATTGTCTGACCTGGCACGGCAGCCCTCACAACCGTTCCGAGCGGAAACGGAGGGCGATCGCCGTGCATTACATGCCCGGGCACACCCGGTACGAGCCAACTTCCAGCCATGTGATGCACGATTATGTCGAGGTTCGGCCGGGGGACATTTTGTCGGGGCAGCATTTTCCTGTCGTCTACTCGTCGGCGTCTTCATGAGTTACACAAAATACTCCCGGCCCTATTCGAAGGCCGGGAGATTTTTTTAATCGTTTATTTATTTTTGAACTCGGCGATCGCTTTGACCGCTTCCTCCTCGGCCGAGCGCAGCGCGGAGTTCAAATCGGTCTCTCCTAGGGAGGCCGCCTTGAAATGCTTCTGGTAAATCGCATTGAGCTGCGAGTAGTAAGCCGGTCTGAGGGCAAGCGGGGCGAACTTGTATTGGACGAGCGCGTTCCAGTTGCGGTCCTTGTATACGGAATCTTTACCCAATTCCTTCTTGACCGCATCGGACGTGACGATCGGCGTGATGCCTTTGCGAGCCAACTCCTTCTGGTGCTCGTCGGACAGCAAATACTGGATGGCGATCATCGCCGCGTCCTTATCCTTGGCCATGGACGTAATCCCGAACAGCTTCGGCGTCGCCATGCTGCCGATTCCCGGCTGTCCGGGCAATGGCGGCAGTGCAACGATATCCCAATTCAACGCTTTCAGCTGCTCCTCCCAGACGTTGATCAGCCCGGACTGGTAGGCGAACATCGCTACGGTCTGGTCTTTGACGAACATATCTAGCGTAGGGAAGCCTTTGATCTTCTCCAGAATCGCATCCCGGTAGCCCGGTATTTTGTTCGGCTGCTCGTAGAAATAGTCATAGAACCGTTTCCACCGCTCGTCCTTGTTGATCGTCGGCGTATCCGTCTTCGGATCGGCGAGCGGGATGGAGAGCGGGTTCATGCCCTGAATCGTGCTGGAGTTGGTGCCGAAGCCGAAATATTGCACCCCGCCTTCCTTGCGCGTCAGCAGCTTCGCCTTGTCCCACATCTGCTCCCATGTCATCGCGTCGGAAGGATAAGGAACGCCGAATTTGTCGAACAGCGACTTGTTATAGAAGAGCACCATGCCTTCGAGCTGAATCGGCAAAAAATAAGCTTTGCCTTCCGAGCTTTGCCTGACGTACTCTACGGACGCCGGATCAAGACGGTTCAAATCGAGCTGATGCGTTTTGATCAGTCCGGTCATATCGTACTGGATGCCGGCCGGATACGCCTGCGATTCGAAAAAGCCGGGGGCCTGCATGAAGACGTCGAACCGGGTTTTGGAAGCGAGCAGCGTCTCCAGCGACTGGCCCTTGGCTCCGCTCAAAATGTACTTGATCGTGTACTGCGGGAACTTTTTGCGCAGCGCGTCGCCGTACTGCCGGTTGAAGTTTTCTTCGGAATCTCCGTTGGACGTGTAAAAGACGATCTCCGCGGGACCTTCCGCCGCTTTCTTCGCCGCTTCCCGCGCGGCTTCTTCGGTCCCCGCGTTTGGTTGCGGGGATACGTCTCCCGTTCCGCAGGCAGCCGTAACCGCCGCGAGTGCGAGGCATAAAGCGATTCCTGACATCTTTGTGGCAAGCATCGTGATTCCCCCCTGATTGAATATGGTTCTTATTTCCGCCAACCCCGTAAGTCCGGCAAATCGCAGTGCCGCAGCAAGCCGGGCAACACATATTCGCCGATGCCGGTATTGTCGTAATACTCCGAGCGCACCCATGAGGCTACGGATTCCCATTCCTGTGCGGTCTCCAGAGGTACCGTATCCGCTTCAAGCAAAGCATGGGCCCATTCCGCGTATACGCCGAAACGCCCTTCGGCATACAGACGAACCTCCGCCGCGTCTGCGCCTTGCGGACTGCGGGCAAACTCGACGGCGCGCAGCACGTCGTAGGCGCGGAAGGCGGCCAAACTGTCGCCAAGCCACAGCAAATCCATATTCAGCTTGTGCAGAGTACCGAATACGCCGCGAAGCGGCTTGCCGTTGATCGCATTCGGCGCGAGCGCTCCGCTGCCGGCGACGTCCAGCACGAGTACGGCTTCTCCGGCTGCGCAGCGGCCGCGTATCCAGTCTTCGTGCGCCTGCAGCCGTGTCGTACCACCCTCCCACAAAGCGATAGTCAGCGGACGTTTCTCCGGGCCCGGGTTCGCCGCCGCGAACAGGAAACCGTGGCCGAACAAGCCGGGCTGCGACCACCAGATGCTGCTTTGCACGGTCAATCCTTGCCACGAGCCGATTCGCTGGTGACGGGGGTTCAAGTCGCAGACGGGACGCCGCCTTCGCACGCGGTCGTCGATCCAGGCGATAGCCTGCGCTCGCCGTTCCGTTTCCGGCAAAGCTTCGCGTGCCGCTTCCAGCTGCGCGAGCCGGGTGACGTTCTCGTCGTACACTTTCCTCGCGTCCGGATAATCGTCGAAGACTTGCCCGCTCGCCGTGCACCGGATATCGCTTCCGTCCTCCAGGACGAGTCCGTCGGCATTCACCTCGATCGTTTTGCCGAGCAGGTGGAGGGCGAAGAACGAGGCGGCCGCCTGGGCGAGCGGAATCGTGTACATATGAGGCGATTCATCCTCCGCGAGCTGCAGCCGGTCTCCGCAGCCGTACATGTCCCAGAACCGTCTGCTTCGCTCTACCGTCCTGCGCGTGCCTTCGATCGGGAAGATGTCGCCGGTGACGGCGAGCACCAGGACCGGGCGCGGGACCATGGCCAGCAATATATCTTCATGGTCGAACCCGAGGGCCGACATGTTCGGCCATATTTGCTCCGCATCCTGTGCCTGACCGGCGAACAAATACGATTCCCGGTTCATGATGAACGTCCCGGGAGCGGCGGCGACGATCCGCGGCTCGCAGATCATCGCGAGCGCCGTTTGCGTGCCTCCTCCGGAACTGCCGGTCATGCCGATTTTGGCCGGATCGACCTCGGGACGGGAGCTCAAATAATCGACGGCGCGCACGATATCGTGGATGAAATAGCGCGCCAGACCGTCTCCGAGCGGCCAGCATTGCACGCCCGCATGTTCATGCTCCGCGACCAGCCGTGCGAACGGCTTGTCGGACCCGCGATCGCGATAGCCGAGCCGCTCGCCCTGTCCCATCGGGTCGATGGCCAGCACGACGAGCCCGGCGCGCACGAGACATTGGCATACGCGCTGGTAGCTCGGGTACAGCTTGCCTTCCGGACCGTGGCCGCATACGAACAGTACCGCCCCGTCCGGCGATACGCGGCCGTCGGGAACATACAGGTGGGCGGTCACGTACACGAGGGGCATCGATTGAAGAATAATTTTCTCGATGCGGTAACCATCCCGCTGCGTTATTCCGGTCGTGACCGGATGAAGCGGCGTATCCCGAAGAGGAAGGCCGCCGATTTCGGCCAGCAGCCGCTCGCGCATATGCCGGCGGCGGGCTTCCAACTGCTCCGTATTTGTCACCGCGTCGCGCGCTTGATCTCCACCCGCAAACGCTTTCAAAGAACGGCCATACACGTGGTCTCTCAACTGGTCTTTTACATCATGAATGCCGATTCGAAACTTCTCCCAGTCTTGCAGCATTGCGCTTGCTCCTTCCATTGCTTCCCTTAAAGCATGATCTTGACAGGCATGGTAATCGATAACTTTCTGCCGCGGTAAGCCAAGTATAGAAGATGCGGCGTTGTCTCGTATATGGCATTTCATAACGGTCGAATGTGAATTGATAACTGATTTGGTCCCGCTTTTTCATGTGATTTGATAACATTTGGGCATCGGCGTCCTACAGAAGTAAGGCTGCAAGTTCGGCCAGACCTTTGGCTTCGATTACGATCCGACCTTTCTCGAAGAACGGTTGGCTGCAAAATGAGCAGAAGTTTAATGATAGTGAACTGAATTCTTTTGAAATAAACAATTACCATCCATATAAAGTTCCTTATTGACAAGAAAGTGTACGCGGGTTACTCTTGATGCGCAATAGTAAACATTTATGAGCGTAATTGTTTGTTTATTTTGTTGTTTTTATGTTCATATGGAGGTGCTATAATGGGAGTGACAACTAAAGAAACAGAAACCGTGCATTCTCGAACATTTCGTTTGACCGAGCCGCATGTCGTTCAGGAGCTGATGGTCGATCGGAGCGTACGCAGCGGATTCGTAGTCATCGAGCCGACTCTGGCGAGCATCTGCCATGCCGATCTTCGTTATTTCGGCGGGCATAGGAAGCCGGAGGTGCTGGCCAAAAAGCTGCCGATGGCTCTGCTTCACGAAGGGATCGGAACGGTCGTCGGAGGTGCTTCGGCCAAGCTGCCGATCGGGCAGAAAGTCGTTATCGTTCCTTATTTGCCGGGCTATCTGCTTCATGGTTTGGAGCCTGAGCAATGCTGTCCGGCATGCCGTGGCGAAATTGCGGACAACTATTGCTCGCGCGGCGGTTTTCTCGGAAGCGGTACGGATGGAATAGCCCAGAGCAGGCTGGTGCTGCCGGAACTGTGCGCCATTCCGATTCCCGCATCCATTCCGGATGAGATCGCCGTATTGTCTGAGCTGTGCAGCGTCTCTTTCCGGGCACTCCGGGCGGTAAGAGACAAGCTGGGAGAAGCCCGGGTCGCCGTGTTCGGAGACGGACCCGTAGGGTATTTGACGGCCGCCATGCTGCATCACGCCTTCGGTGTCGACCGGAACCGATTGACCGTATTCGGCGCGATCCGAGAGAAGCTGGACCAGTTCACGTTTGCTACGACCGAGATGGTGCAGAGCTACGATTTCCGGTCCGGCGGGAGCAAGGCGGATATTGTCGTGGAATGTACGGGTGGACGTTTTAGCGAGAGCGCGATTAACCAAGGGATCGATCTTCTAAAGTACGGCGGACATCTGATCGCGATGGGGGTCAGCGAAGAGCTTGTCCCGATCAATACGCGCGATGTGCTGGAGAAGGGGATTACGATTCACGGCAGCAGCCGCAGCTCGGACAAAGACTTTCGGGACGTATTGCAGGTGATGGAAGACGCGGATTGTCAGTCCACGTTAAGGAAGCTGCTTCCGGATGCGTACACTGCGGTGAGTACGGGGGACGACTTCGCAAAAGCAATGGAATCCGCATTGGCACACCGGGACTGGCGAAAAACGCTGCTCGATTTTCATTGGTAACGCAGTGGAAGTCCAGTCCGTCGTAAACGGCTGGATCTTCCCTATTCCAGTAGGAGGGGAACATGGAGATGATCGACAAACTGCTGCATAACGAATCGCTTATTGTGGCCGGACATAGGGGATGGAAATCCGATTACCCCGAGAATACGCTGCTCGCTTTCCGGCAGGCGCTGGAGCTTGGGGTCGACATGCTGGAATTCGATCTCCGCTTCTCCAAAGACAAAGTCGTTATGGTCATCCACGATGCGACGGTAGACCGGACTACGAACGGCTCCGGCAAAGTGAGCGACTATACGGCGGAGGAGCTGAAACGGCTCGATGCGGGAGGCTGGTTCGGCAAAGTGTTCGAGGGGTTGAAAATTCCTTCATTAGATGAGCTTTGCGGGCTGCTTGCGACTTATCCGGACGTTCTTCTGAATGTGGAAATCAAGCCGAGCGCCGATGCCAAGGAGGTGGCCGATGCGGCGATCTCCTTGCTCGACAAATACGGGTATATGGGGCGATGCGTGTTCACCTGCTTCGATGCGGAAGTTCTTGGGTATATTTTCGATACGTACCGTTTGAAAACGCAAGGCTTCCCGGCGGAGCTGATGTCCAATTATGTTCACGGTCCGGACGGGACGATATCGAAGATGTGGGCGGCCGGGATCAGCATGAAGCTGTTGACGCCGCAGCTGGTGAAGGAGTTTCGGGAGCTTGGCGTGCTTCCTTGGTGCTATTGCCCGGACAGCGATCAACAGGTGCACTACGCGCTGGGCTGCGGCTCGATGCTGATGACCGTCAACAATCCGCTTCCGGCTCTGAAAATACGCAAGCTGTTGAATCTGTAGTGCTCATTTCGCGAGCGAGATAAGGTACATCTGAACCTTATTTATACGGATAATCGGTAATTCGGCGAGTATAGGGTACATTTGAAACTTATTTCCGCTGAATGGCCCTGTTTGCCGGGTGAACGGCAATTTCGCGAGCGAGATAAGGTACATCTGAACCATATTCGTCCGGATAATCGGTATTTCAGCGGATATAAAGTACATTTGAATATTATTTGCACTAAATGGCCTCAATGTTCAGGTGAACTCTCTCTCCGTGAGAGAGGTAAGTTCATTTATTTTCGGCCTGCAGGCCATCGAGTTCTAATACGATTCTTCCGGGAACGAGGGAAACCTTGTTCCCTTTTTTTTGCTATCCCCACAGATCGATAATCCACAAAAGTAACGTCTATTATCGAATAGACCGGAAAACGAACCCCGATGTATAGTAGGTTTATTCTTCATGCAATCGATACAACAGACGGGGGGATGACATGAACAAGGAAGTGCGTGCGGACATAGCCGTTATCGGCGGCGGACTGGGCGGCTTTGCCGCAGCGCTGGCAGCGGCTTCAATCGGGAAGAAAGTCATCATGACGGAAGAAACGGATTGGATCGGCGGTCAAGCTACGAGCCAAGGCGTACCGCCGGACGAACACCGCTGGATCGAAACGGCGGGCTGCACGCGAAGCTACCGGCGATTCCGGGATGGAGTACGGGACTATTACCGCACTTATTTTCCGATGACCGAGCAAGCCAGAGCGAATCCGCAATTGAACCCGGGCAATGCGACGGTCAGCAAAGTGTGTCACGAACCGCGGACGGCGCTCGCGGTACTTACGCAGATGGCGGCGCCTTATGTGCACAGCGGTCGGCTTACGATACTTCTCCGCCATGCAGCGGAGTCGGTCGAAACGGAAGGAGATTCCGTCCGATCGGTGACGGTTCGATGCCTGGAGTCGGGGGATCGCACCGTGCTTGTTGCCCCGTATGTGCTGGATGCGACGGAATGCGGGGACTTGCTGCCGCTCGCGGAGGCGGAATATGTCACGGGAGCGGAATCCCAGGATCAGACCGGAGAACCGCGCGCTTTGGAAGGCTCCGCGAATCCGATGGAAATGCAAGCGATTACGTATTGCTTCGCCATGGACTACATGGAGGGCGAAGATCATACGATCGACAAGCCGAAGGACTATGCGTTCTGGAGTACGTACAAACCGGACTTTTGGCCGGGCAAGCTGCTCGATTGGATCGGACCGCATCCCGTTACGCATGAGAAGAGGCAATACGTCTTGTTCCCGGAGAAAGAATGTTATCCGCTGTTCACCTACCGGCGCATCGCAGATAAAACGAATTTCGATCCGGGCACGTATGAAAGCGATATCACGCTCGTCAACTGGCCGCAAAACGACTATTTTCTCGGTCCTGTCATCGACGTCCCGGAAGAAGAAAAAGCCCGCCATCTGGAAGGGGCCAAGCAGCTCAGCTTGTCGCTGCTGTATTGGCTGCAGACGGAAGCGCCCCGCCCGGACGGCAAAATCGGCTATCCCGGGCTGCGGCTCCGCAAAGACGTGCTCGGCACCGCGGACGGCCTCGCCAAATATCCGTATATTCGCGAATCGCGGCGGATCCGGGCCGATTTTACCGTGCTGGAGCAGCATATTACCGCTCCTTTCCACAGCGACGGCCGAGCGGAGCAGTTCGGGGACTCGGTCGGCATCGGATATTATGCGATCGATCTGCACCCAAGCACGGGCAACCGCAACTATATTCATTTCTCGCCTTTGCCGTTTCAAATTCCGCTCGGCAGCCTGATCCCGGTCCGGATGAACAATTTGCTCCCAGCCTGCAAAAACATAGGCACGACGCACATTACGAACGGGTGCTACCGGCTCCATCCGGTCGAGTGGAACATCGGCGAATCGGCCGGCTTGCTGGCCGCATTTTGCCTGGATCGCAACGTTCAGCCCCGCGAAGTCCGAGGCAATAAGCAACTGCTCGAGCAGTTCCAGCAGCTTCTCGTCAAGCAAGGTATCGAGCTTGCGTGGGAGCATCGTTGACACGACATACAGCCGATTAGAGGGGGAGTTCTCACATGAAGACTTATATGAAAAAAGGTATGGTTATGCTGCCGCTTGTCGCTCTGCTCGCCGCCTGCGGTTCGCAAAGCGGCTCGAATAGCCCAGACAGCAAAGCAAGCGAGCCGCCGGCGGCAAACAAAGCCGCCGATATTAACGAAAAGTTCAAGGAAACGGTGACCGTCAACTTTTTCTACAACGGGTATTCCGGCTCGCTGATGGATGAGTGGAAAGCCAAAATCAAAGAGAAATACAACATCGAATTGAACCCGTACATGAAGGAGACGATCGAAAGCTTGATCGCTTCCGGCGTCAAGCTCGACCTGATCGCCTATTCGGCGGGCGGACTGTTCAAGGCGCTCGATCTTCAGCTCACCTCCGATATGTCCGATATGATCGCCAAATACAAATTCGACCTGAACCGGCTTGCGCCGGGCGTACTCGAATCGGCGCGGATGTATTCCGGCAAAGGCGAAGTGCCGGTTATGCCGTACGAGCTGAACAACAATGTACTCATCTACAACAAGAACATTTTCGATAAATTCGGCGTTGCTTACCCGAAAGACGGCATGACCTGGGATCAGATGAGCGATCTGATCAAGAAGGTGGCGCGTACGGAAGGAGGCGTTCAATACAGGGGGTATGCATACTCCGGATTGAACCTGATCTACAAAAACCAAATGGGCCTCACATTCGTCGATCCGAACACGAACAAAGCGACAATCAATACGGACAGCTGGAAAAAATGGCTGGATACGATGGCCGGCTTCTACAAGATCAACAACAACGATATCGTGAACGCCAAAGAGGACGATTTGTTCTTTAAGGAACAAACGCTCGCGATGAGAGGCGGTCCGAGTCCGCTCGAGCTGTTGCCGGCCGCGATCGAGAAAGGGCTGGGTTGGGACGCCGTATCGAATCCGCGCTTTACCGGCATGGAGAATGCCGGCGGCCAGATGAATGCGCCTTTCCTTGCCATTCCGCCGAGCAGCCAGCAGCGTGATGCCGCGTTTAAAGTCATCTCGTTCTTCCTCTCGGACGAAATGCAGGCGGAAAACGCGCGCGCGGGCCGGGTGCCGGTGCTGAAATCGGAGGCGGTCGTGAAAGAGTTCGGTACGAAGCTTCCGTTCCTGAAAGGGACCAATTACGCGAAAGCCGTCTTCGCCGATACGATCGGCAAACCGATTCTCGTAACGAAGTTCGACGGAACGGTCCGTTCGCAGCTTTCCGTCGCGATCGTCGATGTGGCTACCGGCAAGAAGGATGTCAATACCGCCCTGCGCGACGCGGAAGAAAACTCCAACAAAGCGATCGAGGCAGCCATCAAAAAGTAACGAACGGCCTATCACACCGGAATGGATGAGACAGCATGAATAAATATAAGAAGAACATTGCGATCTTTTCGGCCAGAACCAGCGACTTCTCCGATTTGCTGAGCCGGCAAAACGCCAATGTGACCGTGATCGCTCCGGAGGAGTCGCCCGATCTGGGCGGCTTCGACGCTGTCATCCTATTGGGCGGCGTATCGGATGAACCGTTGATTTTACCGGCGCGGACGCGTAAGGCAGTCGAATCGGCGCTTCAAGCAGGCAAAAAAGTATTCGCCGAATATGTCGGGAGCATCGGACACGTATACTGCGCGCCTCCCGTCAGCACCCGCTTCGAACGGCTGGCGGTATGCGCGGACGGCGTAATCGGCGGCTTGGAGAAAGGGATGCTGATCGAGGATCAGTGCAATATAAGGGTCAAGCCGTATAGCGTCACTTGCTCGAAGGAGCTTCCGATCCTTCAATATGTCAAATTGCATGCCCACGACCGCGTCGAAATGCATTCCGGCTTGACGGAAATCGTATCCGACCGCGGGCTCTGGTTCGACAACCCGGACAACCTGCTTATTTGCTCCTTCCGTCTCGCCGACTTCTTGAAAGCCCGGATCGCCCCGCTCGCTTCGGCGACCAAGCTGATCGCCTTCATTATGGAATGGCTGCTGGACGGCGCCGCCGATCTAAGCGGAGTTGAAAGCCCGTATACGGTCGGAACCGGAAAGCCCGGCGAGCCGTTTGCGGAGCAGCTCCGGGCATGCACGGACAAAGCGATGCGCTGGTTCGAGCAGTCGGGAGTCGTATACGACGAAGGGGCAAGCGGCGCTCTGGAAGGACCGGGCACGGAAGTGTATCCTGACGGAAGGCAGCGGATGAGCCGCAACCATCGGGTCGACTGTATCGGTGAAATCGCACTCCCGTATTTCCTGCAATCGATACTCGCTTCGGACGAGCGCAGCGGGCGGATTGCCGGCAATTTGCAGCGGATCGTGTACGACGACTTCCAGTGCAAAGACGGAGGGCCGCTACACGGCATGATTCGCTGGACGGAAGAGGCATGGGGCGTCTGCTATCAAGACGATGTGGCCCGCGCCATATTGCCGCAGCTGCTCCGCTGCTTGTACGCGAATACGAACGAACATTTGTCCGACATCGCGGAAGCGCTCCGTTTCTTGGTCCGGACGACGGGAACGGACGGAACCCGGGTATACCGTACCGATAACATCAATCTGACCGCCGAGAAGCTCGAACAGCTGCGAACGACGCCCGGCGGCTTGCCGAGCGCCCATTACAACGCTTATTATTATGCAGCGCTGCTGCTCACATACAAGCTTACGGGCATCGACGAGTTCCGCACGACGGCCGTGAAGGGGCTCGAGACGATCATGTCGGTTTACCCGCACACGAAGCGGGAGCAAAGCGAGACGCAGGAATATTGCCGGCTCGTATTGCCTCTTTCCTGGCTTGTCTGGGTAACGGGAGAGGAGCGGCACCGGGAATGGCTGTACCGGGTTGCAGGCGACTTGCAGAAATTCAAGCATCCGTCCGGCGCATATTTGGAATGGGACGACGGCTACCAGGCGGCGATGCGTCACGAGATCGGGAAGGGAGAAAGCTCGCTCATTTCCCGCAACGGAGACCCGGTCATCGATCTGCTTTACTCGAACAATTGGCTGCCGATCGGATTTATTCAAGCGTATTTCGTTACGAAGGATCCGTATTTCAAAGAGCTGTGGGAGCAAATTGCGGGCTTCCTCATATCCGCGCAAATCCATAGCGGCAATCCGGTAATCGACGGCGCATGGGCGCGAGCGTTCGACGTCGACAAAGGGGAAGTGTTCGGCTCTCCTGCCGATACGGGGTGGGGACCTTGGTCGATCGAGTCCGGGTGGACGATGGCCGAGATCGCATCCGGCTTGTTGATGGGACAGTTGGAGGAGCGTTTGCTTCCTTACTACGAGAATGATACGGCCGAGGCCCGTTCGGTTTAATCGATTAAAGGCGTCCGAGGCCGGTGCTGTTCCCGGCGTTCGGGCGCCGTATTGCTTTTTCCGGGTACGTTCATTATGATGAGGGGAGGGGGAGGCTACGGGCTTTCTCGGAAGAAGCGGGAAAGGGGACAGAAGCAATGGAGCTGAACCGTTCACTCATCAATGAACCGCCGGCATGGAACGATTCCGTCACGAAATGGCTCGAAGATTTCCCCGTTTATTTGCGCCACGATTTTTTGAGCCCGCATAGTCATAAATTGCACGTCCAGCCCGGTATCGAACTGAATTTGACTTTGGAAGGCCAAGGGACGTTCGTAGTCGACAATCAAATATTGAAGCAATCGCCCGGACAGCTGCTCATCTTTCCCGGCAATATGCCGCATCAGGTGTACATCGATCCGTCCCGGTTATATACGAGAATGGTCGTGTTGATCGACGACAGGAAGCTTTCTTCGATTTTGCCCGATCAGGAGGCATTCCGCTTTCCCGAAGTGTCGTGCCATCAATTCAAGCTGCAGCCCGATACATACATGTCGATCAAGCAGCTTCTGTTCGTGATGCACAGGGAAATGAGGGAGCGCAAAGTCGGCTGGCAGCAGATGCTCGCGGCGGGTCTGATGAATTTGGCGGTCACCATACGCAGAAGCATGGAGGGGGAGACGGAACAACAGGTCGGCCGGCCTTCGGCGAGAAGGCGGCATGGGGAAGACCCGATTAAGCAGCTGTGCGCTTACATCGATATGCATTTGCACGAAGATTTGACCCTCAAGAAGATGGCCGGTCTGTTCCAGTTCAGTCCCGATCATCTGATCCGTACGTTCAAGAAGGAAAAGGGCATGACCTATCACAAATACGTGCTGCTCCAGCGAATATTCGAAAGCAAGCGGCTGCTGCTCCAGTATCCGGAAATGACGCTGACGGACATCGCGTATCAGGTCGGCTTCGCTTCCTCCTCGCAATTCAGCAAAACGTTCAAAAGCGTAAACGGACTAACGCCCAGCGAATACCGCAATCATTCCTCCAACTGATCATACGGCCTCCTTCAGCCTGATGTCCCCGAACCAGGCTCAAGGGGGCCGTCGTGCGTCCGATTTAGCTTTATCAAAATAACTGATAGATCCTATTAGATCATTCTAATTGACCGGCTTCGCCTGCTGTGATAGGGTTCAGGAGAGAGTAAATGAATTTGGATACGAATACTCGGAATTACTATAACGGCATTTCGCGCGAGGTGGATACGTTGGAACTTCAAGTCACAAACAGTCCTTTTAATCAGGAGCAGGTCGAGCTGCTCAATCGCCTTCTGCCAACGCTTACGGGAACGCAACGGATATGGCTCGGCGGTTATTTGGCGGCGGTTGGCGGTGCGGCAGTCGCTCCATCGGCTGTGGTCCCGGCTCAGGCGGAAGCACTTGTCAATGCGTCACCGGTCTCCAAAGAGGTGACCGTTCTGTTCGGATCGCAGACCGGCAACGGCCACGGGCTGGCCAAGAAGACGGCCAAGAAGCTGGAGGAGCAAGGCTTCCAGGTCACGATTTCCTCGATGGGAGACTTCAAGCCGAACAACTTGAAAAAGGTGCAAAACCTGCTTATCCTGGTAAGCACGCATGGGGAAGGAGAGCCGCCGGACAACGCTCTTGCGTTCCACGAGTTCCTTCACAGCAAGAGAGCGCCTCAATTGGAAAGCTTGCGGTTTTCCGTACTCGCGCTCGGAGATACGTCCTACGAGTTTTTTTGCCAGACCGGCAAAGATTTCGACAAGCGCTTGGAAGAGCTGGGCGCGAAGCGGATTGCCCCGCGCGTCGACTGCGACGTCGATTACGACGGGCCTGCCGCGGAGTGGATGAAGAGCGTCTTAGAGGCGCTCGGGGAAGGTTCTTCGGCTCCCGCAGCCGCAATTGGAGCCGGTGCCGCTGTCGCTGGCGGGACGGAATCCGAATATTCCAGGACGAATCCGTTCCAAGCCGAAGTGCTTGAGAACTTGAACTTGAACGGCCGCGGATCGCAGCGGGAAACCCGCCACATCGAGCTGTCCCTCGAAGGCTCGAATCTCCAGTACGAACCGGGGGACAGCCTGGGCATATATCCGGAGAACGATCCCCGCCTTGTCGACGACTTGATCGAAGCGATGGGCTGGAAGGCGAACGAGCTTGTTCCCGTTAAAAATAGCGGCGATCGCCCGCTCCGCGAAGCTTTGCTTCATCATTTCGAGATTACCGTGCTGACCAAGCCGCTGCTGGAGCAGGCCGCTTCGCTTCGTTCCGGCAATGGCTTGAAGGCGCTGCTCGAGGCGGGTCGCGAGCAGGAGCTGAAGACGTATATCGCCGAGCGGGATGTACTGGATCTGGTGCAGGATTATTCCTTAAAAGGCGTGCCTGCGGGCGAATTCGTCTCCATTCTGCGTAAAATGCCTGCCCGGCTGTACTCGATCGCCAGCAGTCCGAAAGCAAACCCGGATGAAGTGCACGTCACGGTCCGCACAGTGCGTTACGAAGCGCATGGGCGCAGCCGGTACGGCGTCTGCTCCGTTCAGCTTGCGGAGCGGGTAAGTCAAGGCGATACTTTGCCGGTCTACATTCAGCATAATTCGAACTTCAAGCTTCCCGAGAGCCCGGATACGCCGATCATCATGATTGGACCCGGCACAGGCGTCGCCCCGTTCAGAGCTTTCCTCGGAGAACGCCAAGAAACCGGTGCGGAAGGGAAGTCGTGGCTGTTCTACGGCGATCAGCACTTCTCCACCGACTTCCTGTATCAGGTCGAATGGCAGCGGTGGCTGAAGGAAGGCGTATTGACGCGCATGGACGTAGCTTTCTCCCGGGATACCGACAAGAAAGTGTACGTACAGCACCGGATGCTCGAGAAGAGCCGGGAGCTTTACGAATGGATCAAGGAAGGTGCTTGCGTGTACGTATGCGGCGACGAGAAGAAGATGGCGCACGACGTCCATGCGGCACTGGCGACGATCCTCGAGCAAGAGGGCGGCCTGAGCCCGGAAGAGGCTGCGGAATATTTGATCCGCATGCAGCAGCAGAAGCGTTACCAGCGGGATGTTTATTAAAGAACTTTAACGGAATTTACCGCCCTGACTTACGACCGGGGCAATGAGTACCAGCAAGTCCTGGTCGTCAGAGAGCAGGTACGTTATTCCGTTAAAGTTCCTAAGCCGGGACTCACGGGTCGCGAGAGGAGAGGGCAAGCATGTCGGACAATAACTTGATATCCCCGCACAGTGCGCCGCACAGTGAAGTAGAGCACATTAAGCGCAAGAGCAATTACTTGCGGGGAAGCCTTACGGAGACGCTCCAAGATCCAATTACGGGGTCGATCCCCGAGGACGATAACCGGTTGATGAAATTTCACGGCAGCTATATGCAGGACGACCGGGATCTGCGCAATGAACGGAACAAGCAGAAGCTGGAGCCGGCGTATCAGTTCATGCTGCGCGTGCGTGCCGCAGGAGGTGTCGTGACGCCGGAGCAATGGCTGATGATGGACCGCGTCGCCCAAAAATACGCGAACGATACGATCCGGCTGACGACCCGCCAGTCGTTCCAGCTGCATGGCGTAATCAAATGGAACCTGAAGCAGACGATCCAGGAAGTAAACGATGCGATGCTAAGCACGCTGGCCGCTTGCGGCGACGTGAACCGCAACGTCATGTGCAACCCGAATCCGTACCAGTCGGACGTTCATGGCGAAGTGTACGAGTGGGCCGGCCGGATCAGCGAGCATCTCAATCCGCGGACAAGAGCTTATCACGAAATATGGCTTGACGGCGAGAAAGTGCTGGACAGTCAAGACAACGGCGAAGGACAGGAACCGATCTATGGGCCGGTTTACTTGCCGCGCAAGTTCAAAATCGGGATGGCCATCCCCCCTTCCAACGACGTCGACGTGTTCTCCCAAGATCTCGGCTACATCGCGATTATCGAGGACGGCAAGCTGAAAGGCTTCAACGTTACGGTAGGCGGCGGGATGGGGATGTCGCACGGCGATCCGAAGACGTATCCGCAAGTGGGCCAAGTGATCGGATTTTGCACGCCGGAGCAAGTGGTCGACGTCGCGGAGAAAACGGTCACGATCCAGCGCGATTACGGCGACCGCTCGGTCCGGAAGCACGCCCGCTTCAAGTATACGATCGACGACCGTGGCATCGATTGGTTCATCAAGGAGCTGCACGATCGTCTCGCTTGGAAGCTGGAGCCTGTGCGTCCTTATCATTTCGACCATAACGGCGATCGTTATGGCTGGGTGAAGGGCAGCAACGGCAAATGGCACTTCACGCTCTTTATTCAGAACGGACGGGTGCAGGACGAGGGCGACAACCGGTTGATGACGGGACTGCGGGAAATCGCCAAGGTGCATACCGGCGACTTCCGCCTCACTCCGAACCAGAACTTGATCATCGGCAGCGTAAGCAGCCAGAAGAAGAAAAAGATGGAAGAGCTGTTCAAGGAATACGGGATTACCGAAGGCGGCCAGCATTCCGCCTTGCGCCGAAATTCGATGGCCTGCGTAGCTTTGCCGACGTGCGGACTCGCGATGGCCGAATCGGAGCGCTACTTGCCCGAGCTGATGAACAAGATCGAGCCGATGCTGGATGAAGCCGGCCTGCGCGACGAAGAGATCGTCATCCGTATGACGGGCTGCCCGAACGGCTGCGCGAGACCGATGCTGGCGGAAATTGCGTTCATCGGCAAAGCCCCGGGCAAGTATAATATGTACTTGGGCGGCGGCTTTGCCGGCAACCGGCTGAACAAGCTGTACAAGGAAAACATCGGCGAGGCGGAAATTTTGGAGTCGCTGAAGCCGATCGTGGGCCATTATGCGAAGGATCGGCGGGAAGGCGAGCATTTCGGCGACTTTGTCATCCGCGCCGGTTATGTCAAGGAAGTTCGCTCGGGTCAGGATTTCCATTCGTAAATAAGTTGAACGGGCTGCCGGTACTTGATTGCCGGCAGCTTTTTTGCGTTTACCGGATAGAAAGGAATTAGGCGCGGATCATGTCGGGAGGAAGAGGAGGTGGTCGGTGACGGTAGGGTTCGGGACCAAATAACGGCATTTGGAGCTGTTATTCGTCGTGGTTTGAAGCGGACTCGTCAAATAAGGGTAATCGAGGAAACAAGAGGCGGAAACGTCTCTTATTTTATTTGGGGAATGAGGTGGAAAAGACGCTGCCGCCGTCTGAAAATGGTTGTTTAGAATTTGTCGAGTGCTGTTTTGTTATGATGGGTTTCGATAAGAGTCTAAAGGACTACGTATACATATTCGGCGACGGCTGGGGCTCGATAGGGAGGCATAAGCAATGAGCTCGAAAAGGAGCAAATGGAATGTCATTTTTGTTTTTTTATTTTTGCTGCAAGCTTGTATGCCCGGGAGGCTGACTGCGGCTGCGGATGCAGGTCAAGCAAGCGGCCGTGAAGTAATTCCTTCCGTCTATGGAGACGGAAAGAAGAGCGTTCAGCCTGTGACTTCTTCCGTTTACGGAGGCGCCAAGGTTCAAATGAACAGTTTGGCGGCGCTGGGGGATGACCTGTCGGAAGTCTATTCGTTCGGCCCCGGCGGCAATGACAAGCTCGGTTATCCGAATAACGACTGGCAGCCGATTCCTAAGTACGTCGAGGCTTTCGCAGGCGTGCCCGTAGCCGATGTAGTCGCAGGAAACGGTCATTCGCTGGCGCTCACATCGGACGGCAATGTGTACGCGTTCGGTTATGGACGTTTTGGTCAGCTCGGACATGGACAGACGACCAATCTGGGCGTACCTACGCTAATTTCTTTCGGCGGCCCCGGCGACAAAGCGGCGGCGGTTTCGGCCGGCTACAACCATTCGTTGATATTAACCGTTACCGGCGATGTTTACGCCTTCGGGACGAGCGCACAAGGGGCGTTGGGACTGGGCGAGCTGAGCGATAATGTGCTGTCGCCGACGAGAATTCCATTGGACGATAAAGTGGCCTCGATCTCGGCCGGAAACAGCCACTCGCTGCTGCTGACCGAAAACGGCGAGATTTACTCGACCGGGAACGGATTATACGGGCGTACCGGGCTTGGCCATGAAGAGACCGTGTACGCACCCGTCAAGATTACGGCCGGTTTGTCTTCCGGCGTCAAGGTGAAGGCGGTTTCCGCAGGCAATACGCACTCATTGGCGTTAACGGAGGACGGCAAAGTATACGCTTTCGGTGATGGAAGCTACGGCTCGTCGGGTCATGGGGATAGGAGCGGCTCCACAATTCCGAAACGCATCGACGCGCTGCAAAACATAGTCGTAACCGCAGTATCGGCGGGCAGGTATTACTCGCTGGCACTCTCGGAGGACGGGGACGTTTACGCCTTCGGCATCGCGACCGATGGGCAGCTGGGGCTCGGTACGGGGATAGGACCTGAAGGGGATGTACCCCACGTCAAATCGCCGACTGTTATTCCGCGTACTTCGTTTGCAGGGGAGAAGGTCGTGGCCGTTTCCGCCGGTTACTATCATGCGCTTGCGCTGACCGAATCAAGGAAAGTGTATTCGTTCGGCTATTCCAATCGCGTCGGTCAAGGGGACATCCAGGATCACAGCTATGTGCCGGTAAATATTACCCCTGCCGGCGTGAGCGTGAAGCATATAAACGCGGGTCCGAGCCACAGCTTTTTACTGACGCTCGGCCCTTCCGCCTTCGATATGCCGGATCCCCCAACGAACATAGTAGCCGTTCCCGGCAACGGGCAAATTGAAGTCTCCTTCGTTCCTTCGGCGTACAACGGGGGAACCCCGATTACGCATTATACCGTTTATGCCGTATCGGAACACGGCGTCGTCCGCGCCTACGGCAATGCCAGTCCGATTGTCGTATCGGGCTTGCTCAACGAGGTGCCTTATACGGTCACCGTGACGGCTACGAACATCAAGGGCGAATCGCGGCCCTCGGCCGCCCGAGTCAACATTGTCCCGAAGCTCCCGACCGTAGAGGGCGAAGGCGTTTTCTCTTTCGGCGTCAGCGCTGTGGGGCAGCTAGGTCAAGGCCTTTCCGGAAATTTGAACTCCCCGAAGCTGATGGCCGCACTGCCGACAAGCCTCGCGGACATTGCGGATATAGCGGCCGGTGGGGGACACTCGCTCGTATTGACGTCAAACGGGGCGGTTTACGCATTTGGCGAAGGGGCGCGGGGGCGACTCGGCATTAACGAGTACTATTACGATCGGTATTCGCCGGCTCCGCTTACCGTCCTGCCGGGAACGCCCGTGACCGGCGTTGCCGCCGGCGGCGAGCATTCTTTGCTCGTGACGGTAACCGGCGACGTCTACTCGTTCGGTTATGGACTAAACGGCGAACTGGGCCACGGCGATACGAGCCAGCAGGATACGCCGAAACGCATCCAGGCGCTGGCGGGGATCCGGATCGTTGACGTGTCGGCCGGCGGCAGCCATTCTTTGGCGCTCGGCGAGAATGGGGAAGTGTACGCCTTCGGTAACGGCTTGGCGGGTCAATTGGGACTCGGAAACAACAACAGCACGAACGTTCCCGTGAAGATTCAAGGCGGATGGCCGTCGGGAGACAAGGCGATCGCAATCGCGGCCGGCGCCTCCCATTCGCTCGTGCTTACGGATAAAGGCGAGGTATATTCGTTCGGAGGCGGTTTCGCGGGGCAGCTCGGTCACGGCAATACGCTAAGCGTCAACGTGCCGACCCGGATCGCCGGACTTCCGGGCGGGGACAAGGCGGTCGCCATCCAAGCAGGGGGCTCCGGTTCGCTTGTGCTGACGGAATCGGGCGCGATGTATACGTTCGGGAATGGCGACAAGGGGGAATTGGGCCACGGAGATACGAACATGCGGACATCGCCGACGCTTGTCGCCGCTCTAGCGGGCAAACGTGCGATAGCCGCTTCGATGGGAGACAAGCATACGATCGTGGCGACGCAGGAAGCGGGCGTATCCGAAACGTACAGCTTCGGGAAAGGCGATTTCGGAGTGCTCGGGCACGGTGCCTCGACGAACTTGTCCAAGGTTCTCCCTACGCCGATCGGGGCATTGTCGGGCAAACGGATCGCCTCGATCGCCGCGGGCGGCTATCACACGCTGGTGCTGGCGGGGAATAGAGGAGAAACGGAGCGTCCTGCAATAACGGGTGCGGAGATCGGCCCGAGAAACGCTTACGTCGACGTGACATTCAGCGAAGGCGTATACACAAAACCGAACGGTGCGGGAGGATTATGGAGCGGCAGCTTCAAGCTTGCGTTTGCGGCGAACGGAGGCGGAGCTTCCGGGGCCGCTATTACGGCGGTGCGGAAACCGAACGGGGAAATGGCCACTACGGCGGGCATATTGACGGGCGGAGAAACGAAGGTTCGCGTATTTATTGCCGTAACCGGAGTTCCAAGCGGGGTGGAGACGATCGAGCTAAAGCCGGTCAACGGCTTGGCGATATACGACGGAGCGGGAAATGCGGCGGAAGCGGTCCAGTCGGCCGTGCGGCAGCTTCGAGACTTGGTTGCCCCCGTCATTACGAATGTAGCACGGATAAATGACACGACCGTGGAAGTAACGCTAAGCAAGGATGCCGTTCAAGTCGAGCATGACCATGACGGCGGCTTTACCGTGCAGGAATCGGACAGCGGCGGGCCCATCACGTACCCGGTAACGAGAACGGCGGCGGGCACCGACTGCCGCAAAGTCGTGCTGACGGTGGCGGATACGGGCGCTTCCGGAAAGGAAGGGCTGACGATCCATTATTCGCAAGGCGTGAACGGAACGATTGCGGATACGGCCGGCAATGCTTTGGCGAGCACTGCTGCGGGAATTCGGATAGCCGCTTGGGATACGGCTGCTCCCGCGTTCGCCACGGCTGTATTGGCGGCTGGCGGCAACGCGTATGTGGATGTGACTTTTAACGAGGACGTATATGGGAATGCCGACGGAACGGGAGCGTTGACCGCAGCCGATTTCCGTCTCGATTTCCGGCGGAATGGCGGCAATGCAACCGGTGCCGGTATCGCGGCGGTCAAAAATACCGGTTCCGATGTGCTGGAAACGGCGGGTGACTTGACCGGCGGAGAGCGGACCGTACGTATATTTTTGACGACGACCGGAACCCCGATCGGCGCGGAACAGATCGACATCAGGCCGAAGGACGGCCAATCCTTATTCGACAAGGCGGGGAACCCGGCTGGGGCCGGTGAAATCCGGACGTTGACGCTGAAAGACAAGCTCGCTCCGTCGATCACCGGAGTGACTAAGCAGAGCGATGTCCGCATTATCGTGGATCTGAGTCAGGATGCGACCGGCACTATAAAAAACAGTGACGGCGGCTTCAAAGTAACGGAGACGGGCAATGACTCGATCACGTATGCAGTAACGTCAATCGACCAAATTCCCGGACAAGCTCGGAAGGTAGCATTGACGATTGCGAATATGGCGGTTTCCGGCAAGGAAGGCGTCACGGTATCGTATGTGAAAGGCGGTAACGGAACGATAGCGGACGAAGCGGGCAACCTGATGGAGTCTTCAGCCGGTTGGACGATCGGCGGCTGGAATAGGATTACCCCCATGTTCGACAGCGTATATCCGCTTGGGTATAACAATACTTCTTTTGACCTTTATTTTACGAAAGGCGTGTATGCTTCGGACAACGGTACGGGCGGCTTGAAGGCGGACGACTTTACGCTCCTCTTCGAAGCAAACGGCGGAACGGCTACAGGCGCGGTCATCGAAGAGGTGCAAAGGGTGGATGTGAGCACGGGGGAAGCGGTCGGAGAGACGATCGGCGGGGACTATGCGGTGCGTATCTTTATTGAGGTCGCAGGAAAGCCGGACGGCAATGAAACGATTACGATTTTGCCGGCGGATGGCCAAGCCATTTTCGATATAGCCGGCAATGCGGTCCCGGAATCCGATTCGCAAACCGTCACGGTGTTCGAGAAATACTCTCCTACGATGGCGGAAGCTGCTCGCGAGAGCGATACGACGATCGTGGTGAAGATGAACGAGCCTATTTATTTTGACGATATGGGCACAAGCGGCGGATTTGTCGTTCAGGAGACCGGGAGCGGCGGTACGATTGCTTATGAGGTGAATTCGGTCACTTTGCGGCAAGACGATTCGTATTTGTATATCGTGCTTACCGTTGATTCTATGGGTGCTTCCGGCAAAGAGGGTGTTACGGTCAAATACGTGTCCGACTCCATTTTCGATCCGATTATGGACTGGTTTGACAATCGTTTGGAAACGGACGCGACGGGCGTACCGGTTGCCGCTTGGGATAACGATCCGCCGATTTTGCAGGCGGAGGCCGTGCTGGGCGAAGGAAACGCATATGTCGACATCACGTTCAGCGAAGGCGTATACGGGACGGCGCAAGGGACAGGCGGTCTTACGGCAGCCGGCGTCGCTGTTGATTTCGCGGCGAATGGAGGCGCAGCGTCAGGTGCGAATGTTGCCGCCGTGAAGAAAGCTGACGGAGTGACGGCCGACGCGGCAGGGGCGCTAACGGGCGGAGAAACGACCGTGCGGGTGTTTCTGGCGTATGACGGCGCGCCTAGCGGGACGGAGACGGTGGCGCTGCGTCCGGCAAGCGGGCTTGCGATTTTCGATAAGGCGGGCCATGCGGCTGATGCGACACGGCCGACGAACGCGAAGACGCTCGCAGACCGGCTCGCGCCGACGATTACCGGAGCGGTGGTAGATGCGAACAACGCTTTTGTCGATATTGCGTTTAGCGAAGGCATATACGGTGCGGCTAACGGCACGGGCGGTATAACGGCGGATCGGTTGGAGCTTACGTTCGCGGCGAACGGCGGATCAGCTGCAGGCGCGATTGTGGCCGGCGTGAAGAAGGCCGACGGGGTGACCGCCGGCACGGCCGGGGCGCTGACGGGAGGAGAAACGACGGTGCGCGTGTTTCTGACACTGTCCGGCGTTCCCGGCGGGCTGGAAACGGTGACGATCCGACCGGTGATCGGCGCGGCGATTTTCGATGAGGCCGGCAATGCGATTGCAGCCGACGCTGCATCCGGCGCGCTGCCGCTCACGGACCGGCTTGCACCGGCGATGGCGGCGGCCGTTCGGGATAGCGATACGCAGATTACGGTAGAGCTCAGCGAGCCGGCGTCCCTTCCGGGTGAGGCCGGCAGCTTTACGGTGGAGGAAACGGGCAGCGGAGGAACGAAGTCGTACCCGGTTACCGCTGCGGTACAAGGTGCGGACGCCGCGCATATCGTGCTGACGGTAGCGGATATGGGCGCATCGGGCAAGGAAGGCTTGACTGTCAAGTACACGGCTGGCTTGAGCGGCGGAATTGCCGACGCGGCGGGCAACGCGATGGCGACTGACGCAACGGGCGTACTTATTTCAGCTTGGGATACGGAGCCGCCCGAACTGCAAACGGAGACGGTGCTGGGTGCAGGCAACGCGTATATCGACATCGCGTTCAGCGAAGGCGTATTCGGTACGCAGCACGGGGCAGGAGGCGTTACGGCGGTCGGCTTGGCACTTGATTTTGCCGCCAATGGCGGCGCGGCGTCGGGAGTATCGATCGCAGCGGTGACGAGAGCCGATGGGGTGACGGCGGGTGACGCAAGCGCGCTCGCAGGCGGAGAAACGACGGTGCGCGTATTCTTGACAGTCGTTGGCGTTCCGAGCGGAACCGAAACGGTAGTGCTTCGTCCGGCGAACGGGCTTGCGATTTTCGATAAAGCGGGCAACGCGGCCGATGCTGTGCGGCAGACGAACGCGAAGATGCTTGCGGACCTTCTTGTACCGACGATTACGGGTGCGGAGCTCGGCAGTATGAACGCGTACGCGGACATTACGTTCAGCGAAGGCGTATACGCTACGGCGCTGCGAGCGGGAGGCCTTACGGAGGCCAGCTTGGCGGTCGAGCTCGCGGCAAACGGCGGAACAGCGTCGGGAGCCTCTATTGTTGCGGTGAGAAAAGCGAACGGGACGACAGTGGAAACGGCCGGAATGCTGGCAGGAGGAGAAACGAAGGTTCGGGTGTTCATGGGCTATGCCGGCTCGCCTAACGGAGTTGAGCAGCTGAAGCTTCGCCCGGCGAGCGGCGCGTCCCTATTCGACTCGGCCGGAAATCCGATGGATGCAAGCGAAATAACGGCCGTGCTGGAGTTGGCCGACGGTCTGGCGCCGGTCATGAAAGCGGCCGTACGGGACAGCGATACGCAAATTACGGTAGAGCTGAGCGAGTCGGTGTTCCTTTCGGGTACAGGCGGCTTTATGGTGGAGGAAACGGGGAGCGGAGGAATGAGGACGTACCCGGTTACCGCTGCGGTGCAAGGCGCGGATGCGATGCACGTCGTGCTGACGGTTGCGGACATGAGCGTATCCGGCAAGGAAGGCGTAACCGTCAAGTACACGGCGGGTTCAAGCGGCGGGATTGCCGACACGGCGGGCAATAGGATGGCGACGGACGAAGCGGGCGTATCCGTCCTAGCGTGGGACACAGCGGCACCGGTCTTGCAAACGGAAGCCGTGCTGGGAGCGGGTAACGCGTACATCGACATCGCATTCAGCGAAGGCATATTCGGTACGATGCAAGGTACAGGCGGCCTAACTTCGACGAGCTTGGCGGTTGATTTCGCAGCGAACGGCGGAGGAGCTACCGGAGCGTCAATCGAAGCTGTCAAGAATCCTGATGGGGAGACGGTGACCGAGGCCGGTGCTCTTGCAGGCGGAGAAACGACGGTGCGGGTGTTCCTGACGTATGACGGCACGCCGAGCGGAACGGAGACGATAGCGCTGCGTTCTGCAAGCGGGCTCGCGGTCTTCGATAAGGCAGGAAATGCGGCGGATGCGACACGGCGGACAAACGCGATAATACTCGCGGATCGGCAAGCACCGGTCATGAAAGCGGCCGCGCGGGACAGCGATACGCAAATTACGGTAGAGCTGAGCGAGTCGGTGATCCTTTCGGGTTCGAGCGGCTTTATGGTGGAGGAGACGGGCAGCGGAGGAACGAGGACGTACCCGGTTACCGCTGCGGTGCATGGTGCGGATGCGATGCATGTCGTGCTGGCGGTCGCGGACATGAGCGTATCCGGCAAGGAAGGCGTTACCGTCAAGTACACTGCTGGCTCGAGCGGCGGGATTGCCGACACGGCAGGCAATAGGATGGCGACGGACGAAGCGGGCGCTGTTGTCCTAGCGTGGGACACAGCGGTGCCGGTCTTGCAAACGGAAGCCGTGCTGGGAGCAGACAACGCGTACATCGACATCGCATTCAGCGAAGGTGTATACGGTACGATGCAGGGAGCAGGCGGCCTAACGGCGACGAGCTTGGCGGTTGATTTCGCAGCGAACGGCGGAGGAGCTTCCGGAGCCTCAATCGAGGCTGTCAAGAAGCTTGATGGGGAGACGGTGACCGAGGCCGGTGCTCTTACAGGCGGAGAAACGACGGTACGGGTGTTCCTGACGTATGACGGCACGCCGAGCGGAACGGAGACGATAGCGCTGCGTTCTGCAAGCGAGCTCGGGGTCTTCGATAAGGCAGGAAATGCGGTGGATGCGACGCGACGGACGAACGCGATAATACTCGCGGATCGGCAGGCACCGGTCATGAAAGCAGCCGTGCGGGACAGCGATACGCAAATTACGGTAGAGCTGAGCGAGTCGGTGATCCTTTCGGGTACAGGCGGCTTTATGGTTGAGGAAACGGGCAGCGGAGGAACGAGGACGTACCCGGTTACCGCTGCGGTGCAAGGTGCGGATGCGATGCATGTCGTGCTGGCGGTTGCGGACATGAGCGTATCCGGCAAGGAAGGCGTAACCGTCAAGTACACGGCGGGTTCAAGCGGCGGGATTGCCGACACGGCGGGCAATAGGATGGCGACGGACGAAGCGGGTGTATCCGTCCTAGCGTGGGACAGAGCGGCACCGGTCTTGCACGCGGAAGCCGTGCTGGGAGCAGGCAACGTGTACATCGACATTGCATTCAGCGAAGGTGTATACGGTACGATGCAAGGTACAGGCGGCCTAACGACGACGAGCTTGGCGGTTGATTTCGCAGCGAACGGCGGAGGAGCTGCCGGAGCGTCAATCGAGGCTGGCAAGAAGCTTGATGGGGAGACGGTGACCGAGGCCGGTGCTCTTACAGGCGGAGAAACGACGGTGCGGGTGTTCCTGACGTATGTTGGCACGCCGAGCGGAACGGAGACGATAGCGCTGCGTTCTGCAAGCGGGCTCGCGGTCTTCGATAAGGCAGGAAATGCGGCGAATGCGACGCGACGGACGAACGCGATAACACTCGCGGATCGGCAAGCACCGGTCATGAAAGCGGCCGCGCGGGACAGCGATACGCAAATTACGGTAGAGCTGAGCGAGTCGGTGTTCCTTTCGGGTACAGGCGGCTTTATGGTTGAGGAAACGGGGAGCGGAGGAATGAGGACGTACCCGGTTACCGCCGGGGTGCATGGTGCGGATGCCATGCACGTCGTACTGGCGGTTGCGGACATGAGCGTATCCGGCAAGGAAGGCGTAACCGTCAAGTACTCGGCGGGTTCAAGCGGCGGGATTGCCGACGTGACGGGCAATGCGATGGCGACGGACGAAGCGGGCGTATCCGTCCTAGCGTGGGACACAGCGGCACCGGTCTTGCAAACGGAAGCCGTGCTGGGAGCAGGCAACGCGTACATCGACATCGCATTCAGCGAAGGTGTATACGGTACGATGCAGGGGGCAGGTGGCCTAACAGTGAGCAGCTTGACGGTTGATTTCGCAGCGAACGGCGGAGGAGCTTCCGGAGCCTCAATCGAGGCTGTCAAGAAGCTTGATGGGGAGACGGTGACCGAGGCTGGCGCGTTAACAGGCGGTGAATCGAGAGTAAGAGTGTTTCTAAAAATTGCGGGTGTACCGAGCGGGACGGAAACTGTTTCGGTTCGTCCTGCGAATGGTGCATCGATATTCGACATAGCGGGCAACGCCGCAGAGGCTGCGCGTTCGACAATCGGATTACGGCTTGCCTCCCGGCAAGCTCCCGTTAACGGCGGCAACGAAACGGATGCAGGAACCGGGTCTGCTGCTATTCCACCGGCAAACGACAATAGGCCGCAAAGTATTCCGGTTATCGTGAACGGGGTCGTTCAGGAGCAGACGGCAACCGCCCTGGTCGAGACGGTAAACGACAGGAAAAGAACGACCGTAACGCTGCAGGAGGAGCCGATCGGAGAGCGATTGAAGAACGAAGAGGCCGGGGCGGTCTTTACGGTTCCGGTAACGAACGGCTCCGATCAGCTGCATGTCGAGCTTAACGGCCGAATGGTGCGGGATATGGAGGACAAGAGCGCGGTTCTGCACATTCAGACGGAAGCGGCCGCTTATACGATACCGGCCGGGTTTATGAACATCGGTGAGGTGTCCGGACAATTCGGCTCCCAGGCCGATCTCCGCGACATTAAAGTGCGCGTAGAGATCACGATTGTCCCGAACGAGCCGAAGCCCGCGGACAATCCGGACGAATCGGCAGTATTGGTATCGCCTGTCGTTCAATTCCGGGTAACGGCTTCCTGGCAAGGCAGGGAAATCGAGATCGACCGATTTGCCGAATATGTGGAGAGGAGCATCGTGCTCCCTTCCGGCACAGCCCCTAGCCGTATTACTACCGGGGTGCGGATTGTCGAGGATGGGCAGCTGCTCCACGTACCGACGAAAGTCGTAGAGCAGGGAGGCGCTTATCGCGCAGTCATCAACAGCCTTTCGAATAGTATGTATTCCGTCATTTATAATGAAAAGACGTTCGAGGATATATGGGGACATTGGTCTCAGGGAGCTGTGGAAAAATTGGCGTCCCGCCTCGTTGTCGACGGAACGGATGATCGGCGCTTCACGCCGGATCAGCCGATTACCCGCGCCGAATTTGTCGCGATTATGGCACGGGCGTTAGGGCTTCATAACGGGAAGGGAATCAGCAGCAGCTTTCAAGATGTCCCTTCCGACGCATGGTATGCGGGTGAGGTTGCCATTGCCGAGCGGCATGGGCTTATTGAAGGGGAGAGCGGCGGCAGCTTCCGCCCGCAGGACCGCATTACCCGGGAAGAAGCGATGGTGATTGCCGCACGGGCGATGAAGCTGGCCAGAATGCAGACCCGCATCGATAACGCCGACACCGATCGGCTGCTCGCCGCTTATCACGATGCGGACGCGTTCGGCGATTGGTCCAAGTCCGCGGCAGGCTTGAATATCCGTTACGGAATTATTCAAGGCTACGGCAGCACTCTAGCCCCGAAGGCGTATATCACACGCGCCGAAACCGCGACGGTCGTCGCGCGTCTGCTGAGAACTTCCGAACTGACGGACTGACCGGCAGCGGGTTAATAAGGAACAGCCTCCGCGCAAACCGCGGAGGCTGTTTTATCGTTGTTCCGGAAATGGTTTCCCCAAGAAAGTCTCTGAACGATAATCCCGCTCATTCGAACCGTTTCCGTTTTCCTAACTGGAAAACATGTCGTTAATTATTCGATTATTTGCTTCTGTGAAAGTTTAACTGGAAAACCTGTAGTATATTTTATCGATTTCGTTGTTTTAGCTCGAATATAACGATTTTTACTGTAGGTTTTCCGTTATGGATCGCTATTTGATCTATTCTAGTTACATTTAGTGTAGGTTTTCCATATAGCAGGGTCGATGTCGGCAAGTATGTAGGTTTGACTGTAACAAGGGGTGTCGCGATTCCAAGAGAATATGGTATTATATGAAATTAATACATATTTATAGTAAAGGTGGAGCGAGCATGAAAGTAACGGTTGACCAAAAGGGCGAATCGAAAGTGGCCGTCATTGAAAGCTCCGACATCGTCATTCGCGATGTTCAAGAGGCACTGGATTTGATGGCTTCGGTCAAGTATAACGACGACTGCCATAAAATATTGATCCATAAGTCAAACCTAACGGAAGATTTCTTCGAGTTGAAAACCCGGCTTGCCGGCGAGATTTTGCAAAAATATACGAATTATCATGTGAAAATCGCTATTGTCGGAGACTTCGACGGGTATGACAGCAAAAGTCTGAAAGATTTTATTTACGAATGCAATAAAGGCAAGCAAGTTTTTTTCCTGAAGGAGAAAGAGGATGCGCTTCGTGCTCTTCATGGCGTGTCCTAACAACCGCACCTAACGACCGGATCCGCAGCGGACAGCTGTTTGATCCGGTTGTTTTTTTCGTTTTCCCCGTTCGTTATGCGACTTGATAAACTTGTTCGGACCGAAATTGAAAGGTTTTTGTAAGGCGGCGCAGTTATCATGGATGAGATCTGTTTAGGTTCAAGTCCGTAAATGACTGGAGGCTGCATGTTCATGAGCGAAATCACGATGAACAGCCCTGTATATTTGCTGTTTAAGGAGTTGGGGTTGGGAGACCCGCCTCCGCTCCTCGTAACCGAGCTTTCCAAATACATGAAATCCGTTTCGTTTCGGCAAGGGGAAATGATTACCGAGGAATGCGGAGAAATCGACGACGAAATGTATGTGATTGTGAGCGGTACGGCCCGATTGAACCGGCTTGCGGAAGGAGTGACAAGAGAAATTGCGGTATTCGGTCCGGGCGATCTGATCGGGGAAGCCCATCTGATTCTCGGGGATTCGGGGAAGGATAGCGTTACGGCCGTCGAGCCGGTCCATGCCATCGTGATTAGCAGTGCCACGCTATACGAGTTTTTCGGTAGAGAGGAGCACCGGACGTCGCCTTTGCCGGACATACTCCGCTTGAAAACGATCGTAGCAAGACTGAAAGCGGCGACTCCGCTTGCCGCCGTCCCGGGACCCGTGCTGACCGAGCTTGCCGCCCAAGTCGAGGTTGAACACGTCACTGCGGGAACGACGCTTCTGGCTTACGGCCAAGCTATTGAACAGTTTTCCGTTATTTACAAAGGTTGCGCGCACGTCTATACGGGTAACGGCAAAAAGCAAAAGATGGTTGCCGAGCTCGTTCCCGGAGATACTTTCGGCGAAGCTTCCTTGCTGTCCGATTCGGGAGTGTCGTCCGAAATGACAGTTGTGGCCGCCTCCGATCTGGAGCTGTACCGCATCAGTCCCGCAATCATCAACGACTGTCTCCTCCATCATCCCGAAGCGTCCGCGTTCATCGAGCAGGAGATCGCGGGCTTGAGCGCTGTTTGTTTCCTTCGCCGCTCTGCCCCGTTCGCCGGTATGGACAGCGTCCTGCTTCATAGGATCGCCTCTTCCGCCCGGAAAAAAGTATATCCCGAAAGGGCGGTGCTGTTCAAGGAGGGCGACCAGGGCGATGCTTACTACATGGTAAGCCGCGGACGCATTATTTTGGATACCGACGAATCGGAGTCCGTCAAAGTACTGGAGGAAATCGGAGCGGGGGAAGGCTTCGGCGAAGGAGCTCTTCTATCGGGCGGGCGCCACACATATACGGCGATAGCGGGAGAAGAAACCGAAGTGCTCCTAGTGACCAAAGAGGTTTTTCTGCAGGCGGTCCGCGGCAACCGGCAGCTATTGCTCAACTTGTCGCGCACGCTGTTTCAGAGACAGCTTCCCGTGCGGATTCCGAATTGGAATTCGGTGCGGCAAACAACCGCGGAAGGTACCTCGCTTTATATTTTAAAAGACGAGGACCGCGGCAATTATTTCAAACTGTCCGAACAAGGATATTTCCTCTGGGAGCAGATGGACGGCAACACATCGATCCGGGACTTGGTCATGGCTTATTTCATGAAATACAAAAGCTTGTCGATGGATACGGTTATCAGTCTGATCGAGTCGCTTCAAGCTGCAGGCTTCGTTTATACGCAAGGCGCTTCCAGAGAGCTTATGGGCGACATGAAATTGCCCTGGTATATTCGCGCGGGTCTAAAAGCCCACCATGTTCTCAGCTGGAAAAAGCCGATCGAAGGCTTCGATCCGTTAATTACGTCGCTGTACCGCAACGGTGGATTCGTTATTTATACGAAGTGGTTTCAACGACTGCTGGCCGTTCTGTCGGTTTCCGGCGTCTGCATCTTCCTTTATTTGATGATGTCGGGCCAAGTGAAGCTGGTTCAGCTGTTTCCCGACCGTTCGGCGTCTCTCCTTTCCTGGATCGGCTTCTACGGCATCTTTCTCGTTCATGCCTTGCTCCACGAGACGGCCCACGCCTTGACGGTGAAATCATACGGGCGCGAAGTGAGAAGAGCCGGATACGGCATATTCTGGGGTTCGCCGATCCTTTACGTCGATACGAGCGACATCTGGATGGCGTCCCGGAAAGCCCGGATAGCCGTTTCCTGGGCCGGCCCGTATTTTCATTTCTCGGTGGGGGCTGTCATGGCGTGGCTGCTGCTGCTGTCACCCGACTTGTCGGCGAATCCGCTGCTCGTGCAAATCATGCTGTTGAACTACTTGTTCTTTCTTGCGAACTTGTTTCCATTGCTGGAGTTTGACGGGTATTACATGCTGATGGATTATTTGGAAATGCCGAAGCTGCGCAGCAAATCGCTCGCCTTCCTGCGGCAGCAGCTGAAAAAGCCTACGAGTACGAAACTATGGAGCAAAGCCGAACGGATATACGGGGGATTCGGTTTGGTATCCGGCATCTATACGGCATTTGCACTCGTTCAAATATTATGGGGGGTACGGATGACCGTGGAGCAGTTGACGGCGGCCGTGCTCGGGCACATCGGCGGCATGGTGTTAGGCTGGTGTGCCGGAGTGGCGCTTGCCGCACTGTTGCTGCTGCCCGCATGGAAAGACGGGCGCAAAAGCAAAGGGGTATCGGTCGTGTGAGCGGAGAAGAGGCGAACAAGGAGGAAGCGTTGAACGAAGCGATATTGCGTACGATGCTTGAAGCGTTGAACGAGCTCGAAGGCGAGGACGGTCCGTCGGCGTGTTGGGTGAAGGCGGTACCGAGGCCGCAAGTCGGCTTGCTCCCGTCGTTTCTGTACGGATGCTTGACTAACGGACAAAGGGACGAGGAGGTTCTGGTTCGGGCCGGTGCAGCGGTGGAACTGCTATACCATAGCGCCACGATATTCGATGACATTCAAGATTCGTCGGAAGCTCGATACGGACTGCCGGCCTCATGGAAGCTGTATGGGAAAGAGCGCGCGATCAATATCGGCATATGGCTGCTATCCGCGGCCAATCTGATCGTCACCGGTCCGGGTATGCCCGCCGACATCGCGGTTCCCGCGGTCGCGGCCGTGAGCCGTGCCGTTGGAAATATGACTCGCGGCCAATGGAGCGACCTTTCGCTGGCGCGGCCCGATTTGCAGCAATGCATGGCGTTATCCGGCCGGAAGACGGGGGCTTTGATTGCCGCAGGGCTGCATTTAGGTGCGATAGCCGCGAAGGTTCCGTCCGACCGGCATGCGGTATTGCTTGATGCCGGCTTTCGTCTGGGGGAAGCTTTGCAGCTTCACGATGATTTGGAGGATCTGATTGATCGGTTCGCGGCGGGGGGACCTCGCTGGACGTCGGCTGCAGCGGCGGTGTACCCGCATTTGCCCGATGAAGCGAAGCATGAGCTGGACAATGCCATGGCTCGAGCCGATGCAAGACAATTCACGGCCATTTTGGCGGATCATGGCGCTTCTCAGATGGTTTTCAGCATATCGGCGGCTTCCGCCGCCGCCGCCCGCAAGCTGTTGGGGTACGCTGGACTGTCCAAACGATCGGTCGACTCCTTATATACATTATTGGGGCTTCATCGGATGTAAGCGGATTTTGTAAGAATGTTGTAAGGAGCCGGCGGTAAGATGATTCCGTAGTCCTTTTATACTAGAAATGGAGGGATAACGGAGTGAGTGTGCAGGATATGACGAAGCTTGTCGCGCATGCGTTGAAAGACGAGCAGTTCCGCCAGCAGCTGGCCGAAAATCCGGAGTCGGCGGTTCAAGCCGCGGGATTCCAGTTGACGGAAGAGGAGCTCGAAGCCGTCAAAAGCGTCGACCTCGGACTCAGCGAGGAGGAGCTCGAAGAGCGGGTAAGCAAAATTTGGGGAGCGCCGGCTCCTACGAATCCGTTCCAGGGCGGCGGATTGATCGGAGGCGGAGGGAACCTCACTACGGTTGCCCCGTAAGCCGGCTCCGGCTATAAACAAAACCGAATTGACCGGGATTAATGGATAGGGATGCATGTATGAGGCTTAGGAATTTTATTCCTAGGCCTCGTTTGTTTGCTATCTGATGCTAGTGCAAAGGCTCGAACCCCAGATCATTCTTGATTCAGGTCATCGAGAACAGAGGCGCATTCTCGCACCCCTCTTTCTCATAGTACGAACTGTCCACACGCCGGAAACGTTCGCCGAATAGACGTTCCAGTATCTCCGTGACGGGATGATCGCAACACGCTTGCCTGCCGACCACATTGTAGGTGCGGGCGCCATATTGAAGCGGGGCATCGACGGCTGTTTCGATCGCCCGTACCACATCGCTTATCAATTCAGCTTATCGGCGGCTTCCGCCGCCCGCAAGCTGTTGGGGGACGCCGGACTGCCCAAACGATCGGTCGACTCCTTGTATACATTATTGGGGCTTCATCGGATGTAAGCGGAAACTTCTTGTTTTGTAAGAATGTTGTAAGGAGCGGGCGGTAAAATGAATCCGTAGTCCTTTTATACTAGGAATGGAGGGATAACGGAGTGAGTGTGCAGGATATGACGAAGCTTGTCGCGCATGCGTTGAAAGACGAGCAGTTCCGCCAGCAGCTGGCCGAAAATCCGGAGTCGGCGGTTCAAGCCGCGGGATTTCAGTTGACGGAAGAGGAACTCGAAGCCGTCAAAAGCGTCGACCTCGGACTCAGCGAGGAGGAGCTCGAAGAGCGGGTAAGCAAAATTTGGGGAGCGCCGGCTCCTACGAATCCGTTCCAAGGCGGCGGATTGATCGGAGGCGGAGGGAACCTCACTGCAGTTGCCCCATAAGCCGGCTCCGGTTATATACAAATCCGGGTTGACCGGGATTATTGGGTAGGATGCATGTGTGAGGCTTAGGAATATTATTCCTAGGCCTCGTTTGTTTGCCGTCTGAAGCTAGCGTAAAGGCTCGAACCCCAGGTCATTCTTGATTCGGGTCATCGAGAACAGAGGCGCTTTCTCGCCCCCCTCTTTCTCATAGTACGAGCTGTCCACACGCCGGAAACGTTCGCCGAATAGACGTTCCAGTATCTCCGTGACGGGATGATCGCAACACGCTTGCCTGCCGACCACATTGTAGGTGCGGGCGCCATATTGAAGCGGGGCATCGACGGCTGTTTCGATCGCCCGTATCACATCGCTTATCAGCACTTTGCTTAAATTTGCGAAGGGAATGCTTGGAGTCGAATCCCGCTTGACCTCGCATTGAGCCCATGCTTCTTCGTTCTCCACCACTGAACCTAATCGCAGATTAATAAAATCCGTACCGGGCGACCTTCTGCTGAAATAGTTGTTCAGCTCCTCGACCATGGCTTTAGAGGCACCGTACGCGTCCGTGGCCAAGCAAGGATGATCGTCGGCTATCGGCAGCCGCTGAGGAAAGAAGTCGCGATCCAGACAGCCGACGGCTGCAATCGAGCTGATCGAAATAAATTTGCGGCAGCCCTTATCGATTAAGTACCGGAACAGCCGTCGCGTACCCAATATATTCGTTCCGAAAATTTCTTCTTCGGAGAATCCGGTTTGCACGGCAGCGAGATGGATTACGGTATCGATCCGGTAGCCGTCCAGCCTGCATAGATCCTCGTAACAATCGAAATTTCCTTTGACGAAAGTGGCGTCAACCGGCGGACGCTTCCGTGAGAAGCATACCAGCTCGCGGTCGGCGATCATGGACGCAAGCAGCTTGCTGCCGATTTTGCCGTTCGCGCCTGTTATTAAAATAGCCATCATGGCCTTCCTCCTTTAGGTTCACCCTTCTCGGAATAATAAGAGGGCCCGACTGATCGGGGATTTAAATATAATATATAATTTATATGAATTATATACAACGATAAATCCGATAAGGTTTTAAATAACAGCTGCAAAGGCAATCGGTCAAATGGATCGGTTGTCTTTTCTCGATTAATGGGCAGAATGAGTCGGCTGGCGGGGAGAGTAGGAGTGTAGTAAGATTGAAGCAACAATGGCAATGAAAAGGAGAACACTATGTGCCGAAATATTAAAACGTTGTTCAACTTCGATCCTCCGGCAACCGACGAAGAAATTCATGCGGCCTCGCTCCAATTCGTAAGAAAGCTCTCGGGCTTCAATACACCGTCGAAGACGAACGAAGCGGCGTTCAACCGGGCGATTCAGGAGGTGGCTGCGGTTGCCCGAAACTTGCTTGACTCTCTCGCGACCCATGCTGAGCCGCGCAATCGCGAAGTCGAGATCGAACGTGCCCGCATCAGATCGGCGAAACGGTTCGGGCCTCGGGACAACTGAAGGGTCGCCTCATCGTCACGAACAGGTGCAGATGAATGCACAAAAAGCCCACATAGAATGGGCTTTTTTCTTTCCCCGGCATTATAGCTTTCAAGCTTTTTGGATTTTCGCGGGGTTGTTGATTTTATAAGGAACGGGATGCTTCGTCAGCTTCTTCGTTACGATTTTACCTTCAAACGTAATCGTATCCCCGACCTGCAGCTCTAATTTTTTGAGCGTGGCGCTGTGGCTGGACCAGGCTGTGCCGACTTCGATCGCAGGCTCTGCGATGGAGACCGCTTCGTATATAATCACTTCGTCGTCATTATCGGAGAAGTTGTTCGGGACCGTCGTAAATTCTTGTACGGTTGCGGTCATTTTGACTTTGTCCTCCGGAAGCTGAAGCTGTTGCTTCTTGGCTCTTCCTTTCGGCGCCGCCTCGGCCTTGGGCGATTCCGGCTTCTCTTCCTCGGCGGGTGCATGTTCTTCCTGTAAAGCCGGGGCTTCCTCAGCGGGTGATGCTTCTTGCTGCACGGAAGCGATCTCCTCTACGGGCGGAATATCCTCCTGAGGCGCCGCATTCCTCACGGCTTCCGGCTCCGCCGCCTCTTCAACCGCGGCTGTCAGTCTCTGGCCGTAGTTCGACGCCTGCATTTCCTTTAAGTACGAAGGGTGAATGCAGTGCTTCTGATTGCTGTCAAACTCGATAACGGCCGTCATTTTGTCGACAAATCCGACTATGGAGCAGGCCAGATTCATCCCGTTTCCTTTATAGAAGAAAGCTTTTGTTTTCGTCGCTTTGTCCGATAGCAGGCCCCATTCCTTGCATTGTTCGATCTGCGCCGCCTCGTCTTCGAAAGCGTTATATGCGGCCGGTTCGATAATAAACGCGTATGCCATAGGTTGTCCGCCTTTCTCGTATACACAAATTTAGTAGTTATTAACTCAACTTTCGCAGCTCAAAGGTTCGAAAGTTGAGTTATTAATCAGTATAACAAAGTGATACACGAACCTGTCAATTTCCTCCGCTATGTTCTGTGAAGTCACAAACCGGCAAGTGACTTCTTCGTGCTGAAATTCACTAGTTCCCCGTGACTTTTACTTGGGATCACGCGTCGGAACCAGACGGTAAACGTCGAGCAACTGGTCAAGAAGAAAGACAGAAAGCAAAGAAATGGATCAATCCGATCAGCTTGAGGGGAAAAGCTTTCCTTACGGCGGGCATCGCCTTGTTTCTGTATTCCGTATGGAGCCGGATTCCTTTTTGAGACATATAAAAGCCCCCGTCCCGGGCATACGTTATGCCTTAAGGACGGGAGCGCGTTAAGCTCCGCTTATTTTTTCGCGGCCATCGCTTCCTCGATTTTTTTGTTCGCCGCTTCCTCGGCTTCTCTCAAAGCGGTATTCAAATCTTTCTTCCCATCGACGACGTCCGTGTACGCCGTATTCAGGAAGCCCGGCACTTGTCCGAAGTAAGAGTTGAATGCATACGGCGCTGCGGCGGATTCTAGCGGTACCGCGGCTTTCAAGTTTTTACCGGCCAGCTTCGGAACGCTTTTGCCGAGTACGTCGAGCAGGTTGTCGATCTTGATCGGCGGCACGTAGCCGAGCTTGGCGAATTCTTTCTGGAACTCCTCGGAACCGATGTACGCGGCGGCCAAGAACGCTTGGTCGCGGTTTTTGCTGGTGCTTGCGATCGCGTAGAACGGAAGCTGGAGTCCCGCTCCCGCTTTCGGCGCATCCTTGAAGCGCGGAAGCTCGACGAGGTCCCAGTTGATCGTCGTCGTATCGGCGAATGCCCACGATCCGGCGCTCTGGGCGGCGACCATCGCCACCCTGCCGTCTTTCCAGAAAGGATCGACATAGCTCGGGATGAAGGCGTTGCCTTCGATGCGGTGGAACCGCGCGAAGTTCTCGATCAGCTTCTTCCAATTGTCGTTGTTGAGAGTCGCCTTGTTCGTCTTCACATCGATATAGCCTTGGGACAGCTGGTTGACCGGGAAGCTGTGGCCGTAGCCTTCCTGGAAGCCCATATATTGAATGCCGCCGTCCTGTCTCGTCAGCTTGCGGGCCAATTCGTACACTTCATCCCAGTTCATGCCGTCCTTCGGATAAGCGACCCCGAATTTATCGAAAATGTCTTTGTTGTAGAAGAGCGCCATCGATACGGAAGCGTTCGGGATGCCGTATATTTCTTTGTTGTTGCCGAACATTTGCATCTGCTGCTGTACGGCGGGATACCATTTGTTGATGTCGACGCCGTAAAGCTTGATCAGATCGTTCACGTTGCTCTCCAGCTTGTTGTCGGCCATCAGCGTGTAGAACGAAGCGCCGCTTACTTTGACAAGGTCGATTTGCACGCCTTGGGCGATCAAGTCGGGCAGGGTGCCGCCTCCGTTCGCTTTGTTCGCGGAGTACAGCTTGAACGACATGTTCGGATATTTTTTCTTGATCTGGCTGCCGTACAGCTCCATGAACTGCTCTTGGGTATAGGTGGATGAGTTCTCGAAGACGTTAATGGTAACGGGCTTGGAAGTCGCTTCGGCGATTTTGGTCGCGATATCGTCCTTCTTCGGGGCGTTCGTGGCGCCTGCCGGTTCGGCTGGCTTCTTATCCGATCCGCTACTGCAGGCGGCGAGCGAAGAGACGAGCATAATGCTTGCAATCGCAATGGTACTTTTTCTAATCATTCGAGGTTCCCCTTTCTGGTTGGCGGACAATTTGACAACGCTTCCAAAACGAACTTGCATCAAGATTTTCGGGATGATGATGCATGTCGGGTCGACCAGCCCTTGTGAAAGCCTTTTCAGAAAAACGTTTCATACCGGCATCGAGTCGTCTAATCCCCCCACTAAAGTTCAGTATACTGAACTGAATTCAAGATGTTATCCAAATACAGAATATTACAACCTTTATCGGCTGTCAACAGGTTCCTTGCGCCGTTTTCAACGTTCATATTGCTAGCGCTACAACGATCCCTTATCATTATGGGAGAGAAACAGTTTACTAGGGATGAACAAATTCAGAGCTTGCTGCTGCGGAGGAACTTATGGGAAAACTTGCGGAAAGTCCGAAATATTCCGTACCTGCCCTGGAAAAATCGATCGCGATCATGGATTATTTGGCGCTTGCCGGGAACGGCGTCTCCTTTACCGATCTAAGCAAGGAGCTCGGTTTGCCGAAAACAAGCGTCTATACGATACTGAACACGCTGGAGTCGTACGGATTCATCCGCAAAAGCCCCGGCGGATCGTATCACCTCGGCCTGAAGCTGTACAGTTTGGGCATGTCTGCGATACGGGGGATTGATACGGCGACGACTATAGTTCCGTATATGGAACAATTGCGGGACGAAACGAATTTTACAGTGCATCTAGGCGCCTATGACAAAGGAGAGTTCGTCTGTCTGGAGAAGATCGAGGGTCCGGGCATGGTCCGCTTCCAATCGTATCGAGGGGAACGGAAAAAGATGAATACGTCCGCAGTCGGGAAAGCGATTGCGGCGTATTTGCCGGAACAGGAGCTGCAGCTCGTGATCTCAAAGGGGCTCATTTCACGGACGCCGAATTCGATTGCGACGGAGAACGCTTTTCGCGAGCACTTGCATCACGTTCGCGAATGCGGTTACGCGATTGATGACGAGGAAGGGGAGATGGGCGTCCGCTGCATCGGGGTGCCGGTCTTTATGAGCGACGGGATCGTATACGGGGGCATCAGCTTGACGACGCTGAAGGGCAATCTTCCAGTGCAATCGCTTCCCCAATACGGGAACATGCTGATCGAAGCGGGGAGAGAAATTTCGTCCCGGCTCGGCTATAAAGGCCCGTATCCGGTTGGAGGGATCGGGGAATAGGCGAAGGCGATCCGACCGAAGGCGAGGCCTCGTAATCGGCGTCCTTCCGGAGGAATGCGATACGAGCGCATGTATGCTTGTTGACTTGATGTTAATTAGATCGATCAACAAGCTTCTGCGCCCTTTTTTGTTGTTATTGCTTGTTTGATGAAGTATTTATTCCTGCGGCGAGTAGCGGAAATATCCCCGATTAGCTGGTTTGTTTATTTGATTAGTAAACAAGAATCGTGGTAAAATATAGGCATCCATCCATAGAGGAGCTATATGAGCATATGCCGACATTCGAGGATATCGCCAAGATCGCGGGAGTTTCCAAAGCAACCGTCTCGCTCTCGCTCTCGGACAGTCCCAAAATATCAATGGAAACGAAAGTCAAAATACGCAACATCGCGAAAAACATCGGCTACGACCTGAGCGGGATGGAGGGCGGGAAATGGCTGCGCAACCGCTCCATCGGCATTTTGTACGTAAGCCATAATCCCGATTTCGAGAAGGACTTTTTCCGGGATACGCTGATCGGGGTGACGGAGGACGCGGCGGGCAAAGGGTACGACGTCGTGTTTATCGGCATTCATATGCAGAAAAATATCGCCGATACGTCCGAGGATATCGCGGAGAAGGTGATGCAATCCGGCGTCGAAGGTGTCGTCGTCATCTCGTCGATTCCGAATCTAAAAGGGTTCGGCAAGCTGCAGGATATGCATTTCCCGATGGTATTCGTCGGCAACCGGAAGGTCGACGGCTCCGCCCGCCACATTTTCAACGTTTGCTCCGATCATTACAGCGGAGGGAAGCTTGCCGCCGAATATTTGTTCGACGATCTGGGCCATACGCGCATTTCGCTTGTGGGGCGTCCCAATATGCCTCATTGGGAGCTCGACCGGGCGAACGGTTTTTTCTCGCATTTGCGAAACTCGGGGCTTGCCGACATCGAGAACGACAAGGTGCTGATCTCCGAGCGGTATAAGCCGGAGGACGAAGGCTGGAGCAAGCTGAGCCGCATACAGCCTACAGCCGTATTCGCCGTCAATGCGAGCGTCGGCATATCGGTCCTTCATTATTTGCGCTCCGTCCAGAAAAGGATTCCCGATGACGTATCCGTTATCGTATTCGATGACTTCGCCTCGTTTCCGTATGAGAATCCGCCGGTGACGGTCATCAAGCAAAACAAAGAGGCGCTCGGAAGCTTGGCCGTGAAAGTGCTGACCGACCTGCTGGAGAAATCGAAAATTCCTCCCCGTCAGATGCTCATTTCGACCGAGCTGCTCGAGCGTAGCTCCTGCGCGGCTGCGCAAAAATAAAACAAAGGGGGAAGGCGAATGCAGTCCGTCCTGAAGTTCGGCATGGTTGGCGGCGGAGAAGGGTCTTTGATCGGCGATATTCATTGCAGAGCCGCGATGTTCGACCGGAAGAGCGTAATCGCGGCGGGGTGTTTCTCGAGGGATGCGGCGAAATCGGCGGCAACCGGGCACAAGCTCGGAATCGCGCCGGACCGGATCTATTCGACCTACGAGGAGATGGCGGAGAAGGAAGCGGGGCGCGAGGACCGGATCGATTTCGTTTCCATCGTGACGCCGAACAACTCGCATTACGCCATAGCGAAAACGTTTCTGCAGCACGGATTTCATGTCGTTTGCGACAAGCCTCTTACGATCGAACAGAGCGAAGCGAAGGAATTGGAGCGCATCGCGGAGCGAAACGGCCTGCTGTTCTGCGTGACGTACACGTATTCCGGATACCCGATGGTCAAGCAGGCGAGGGAGCTCGTCCGGCACGGGGAACTGGGCGACCTGATTACCGTGATGGCGGAATATCCGCAGGAGTGGGTATTGAATGCGGAGCGGGCGTCGTGGAGGATGGACGCAAGCCAAGGGAAGTCCTGCTGCGTGGCCGACATCGGCGTCCATATCGCGCATACCGTATCGTACATGACGGGACTGAAGATCGAGTCGCTTTGCGCGGATATGCAGTCGTACGGTACGCTGATGGAGCTTGACAACAACGCCAATATATTAGTCAAATACGAGGGCGGCGCCACGGGTGTATATTGGTGCTCACAGGTGGCGGCCGGCAGTAAGAACGGGCTGAAGGTTAGGCTGTTCGGAACGAAAGGGTCGCTGGAATGGGAGCAGGAGCGTCCGGACGAGCTTCGGCTTAGCGTGAAAGGGAAACCGCTGCAGCTGCTGTCCCGGGGGAGAGACGCGCTGTACCCGGGGGCCGCTGCATTCAATCGGCTTCCCGGAGGTCATCCGGAAGGGCTATACGAAGCGTTCTCGAACATTTATTCGGCTTTTTGCTCGGACGTATCCGGTCTGCTGCAAGGAAAGGGAGCCGATCCGAATGCGGACTATCCGCGAATCGGAGAAGGCATTGACGGAGTGCGGTTTATCGACAAATGTTTGGAAAGCGCCCATGACGGCTCGCGGTGGGTGCAGGTAGCGGAAGCTTGAACTTATACTTACATAGCGGAACGGCGGTTCGGGACTTGGGCATACGAGTTCCGGGCCGCTGTTTTTTGTTGTATCAGACTTCCATGCTGCTTCGTCCGCTCCCGTAACTGGAAAATATGCCGTAAATTTCATCGATTCTTCGCATTTGCGAAAGTTTAACTGGAAAACCTGCAGCACATTTTATCGAATTTGCTTCTTGGACCCGATTATGGCGAATTTAACTTCAGGTTTTCCCGTTTAGGCTCGCTATTTGCTCTATTCTTGTTACTTGTACTGTAGGATTTCCATTTAGCGGGTCGAATCGGGTCAAGTAAATTAGGTTTGACCTGGGAGTGGGAGGATGGAGAAGTTTCGTTTGTTGCGAAAAAACCGGCTGCATCGGCAGCCGGTTGGAGTTACGGATTGTCAATCGATGTGAATCCGCGGGCGATCAATACGTATGAAGACGACTCATTCAAGAGAAAAAACGAGACAGATGCTGCAGAGACTTCACCAATCCGCGCCGATGCTCCTCGACACTCCCCTTGTACCGGTGATCCTCCAGCTCTACGGTAACGGCGCCCCGGTAGCCGATCAAGTCGAGCTCGAAGGCGATGGCGGCCCAGTCCGCTTGCCCTTCGCCGGGAATCGTGTACCGCCACGGACCTTCGCTCGATTTGATTCCGTGCTCGAATACCGGGGGCTGGTGCCGTCCGTACAAATAGACGTTCTCCGGCAGAATGACGCAATCTTTAGCGTGCACATGCCCGATCCGTCCGGAAAACTCGCGCAAAAACCGCACGCAGTCGATCCCTAGCCGGATGAGATGGGAAGGATCATAGTTCAGCTGAAGCGCCGGGGAAGGAACCGCTTCGAACATCGCCCGCAGCATTTCCGGCGTGCATCCGATCGTCGGGTAATAGGGCGCGTTGCCGGGCCAGCCTTCCAATACGATCGCAACGCCTTCTTGCTCCGCGAAAGCGAGCAGGCCGGGAAACATCTCCTTGAACAAATCGAACGATTCCTTGCGGGTTGTCGCCGGATCTTCGGGCTTCAGACACATGAAGCAAAGCTTGCCTCCCTGGGAAGCGGCATTGCGGATGCCCTGGCGAATCGATTCAAGCGCCTCATACCGCTTCTGCTCGTCCTTGCTGAACAGCCGCGCGACTTGGACGTGACCGACGTCGAACGTCCCGATCGTAAGTCCGGCCTCCTCGGCGTCCTGCTTCATCTCCGCGGACAATTCGGGAACGTCCACGACCCGGAATCCGGTTTGCGCCATCCAGGCAAACCACTCCTTCCAAGTGTCCCGCTCGTTTCCCATCGTAATGCCTCTAGTTAATCGAACGCCGATCGAATGCGGCATGCCAAACCCCTCCTTCTCTTAATATGTAGGAAGCTCTATGACGACTTCGCGCTTCAGCTCCGACGAGCGGAGGATGCCGTCGATCACGGCCTGGTTCAGCAAAATTTGCTCGCCGGGTATCGGAGCGGGCTTGCCTTCCTTGACGGCGACGACGAAATCGCGGACTTTCTCGTAGAAGATGTCCAAATTGTGCGGCTTGACCGGAATCGGGCTTTCCGTCGGATGTCCCATGACGTCGTGATACAGCGTGATCGATCCCGGTCCTTTATCCCAGGCGCCCGAAGAAAGCTTGCTGATGCCTTGCTCCGGCTCGATCTTCAAACCGCCTTCCGTTCCCAGAAACAAAGTGGGGCCGAGCGTATCCATATGCATCGCCCACGAAATTTTGAAATTGAGCACGACGTCCCCTTCGAACCGGACGAGCGCTTCGCCGAAATCCTCGACATCGAACTTATCGGCGTCTTTATGGTATTTCGGATTCGTGCCGAAGTAGTTGGAGCAGTAGGCCGACACGGTCAGCGGCTTCGGATAGCCCAAGGCATCCATCGCCAAATCGAGCGAGTAGCAGCCGATGTCCGCAATCGCGCCCGAGCCGGAAATGTCTTTGCGGATAAAGCCTCTACCCGGCATGCCGCGTCTGCGGCCTCCGCCGGTCTGCACATGATACACTTTGCCGAGCGTACCGGACTGCACGATCCGTTTAATTTCTTTATGGTTCGGATCGTAGCGGGGCTGGAAGCCGACCGTCAATATTTTGCCTGACCGCTTGGATGCTTCGACCATCTCGATAGCCTGCTCCAGCGTGACGGCCATCGGTTTCTCGGTCAGCACGTGCTTGCCGGCGTTCAAAGCGTCAACGCTCGTCCGGTGGTGCGCGATGTTCGGCGTACAGATGCTGACGCCGTCCAGATCAAGCTCCAGCAGCTGTTCGTGGCTTTCGAAAGGCGCGGCTTGCGTAAGCCCGTTCTTCTGAATAAACTCGGCCGCTTTGCCCGGGACAAGGTCCGCTACGGCGACCAGCTCGACGTCGCTCATTTTCATATAGGCCGCCGCGTGCCTGGTGGCGTTGCTGCCGCTGCCGATAATGCCGATCCGTATGTTTCTGCTCATGGAAATCGCTCCTCGTATTGGTTATCGATATTGTCCAACAACTGCTCTCGTGCCGGATCAGTGCTGCCTTGCTCCCCGAAGGAAAATATACAACGCGTTCAGAAACTGCCCGCGGGTAACGGTTTCCTTCTCCCCGTCGAACCAGTCGCCGTGGGCGGCATTCATGACTCTTGCAGCCACTTGGCTCCATTTGCGCGCCATAGCAGCGGTCAAATAAGGCTGCTCCGTCCAGTACGCTTCCGGCGATGGCTCTTCTTTCGGCGATTTCGGCCCCATGTCGACTCCGGCCGGCAAAATAGCCGCCGACGCCGGCAAGCAGGGCAGCTTTCTTCCTCCCGGAAGCGACCGGCTCACTGCGATCCATTGCGATGCTTGCGCTACGGTAACCTCCGCCTCCGGTTCGGCCGTATATCCCGGGAAGAACGATTTGGCGCCGAAATATTGGACCGCCTTGCTCGTCTCGGTGCCCCAAGGCTCATCCTTCAAATAAGTAATGACTTGTTTGTCCGCGAGCAGTTCGTCCTGCAGCTTGTCGATCGACAAGTCGCGGACGTGCCGCTCCGTCGCAAGGCTCACATCCGCCGCCACGCCGGCCGCGTACCCGATCTGCATCCAGCACGGCTCCATCCGGATCGTGCCGAGTCCCATATGCGTAGCCGAGACGGCAACCGGTACAAGCAAGCGATCGACACGCTGCGGAACGATGGAGCCGTATGGAATTTGGTAAATTTCCGTCAAGAACCCGATCGCCATGAAGCCTTCCAGCGCGATGTTTTGCCCGATCGGCTCGCGTTTGCGGGTGGCGTGCGAATCGATCCCGTAGTCGCCGCTCGCGATGCTGTCGTAATGGATCGGCGATCTTCCGAGGCCGGGGGCGCGGCGGGCGTCGTTTTCCGTGAATACGTACTCCCCGTGGATCCGTCTTGCTTCGCGGACGTATATTTGCGGAGGGAAATGATCCGTATCGGCGAATTCGTCGGCGGCATGACCCCACTGGCGGGAATCGTCGCGGAACCATTCCGGGAGCTCCCCGTCGTTCTGCAAAAACCAGAGCAACCCTTGGATATATTCGCGGTGTCGCTTCACGATTCGTTCCCGGACGGCTCGGCTCCCTTCCGGATATTCCTGGTTTTCCTCCGGCAAGTCGGTCGAGCATAAGCAGTAATGATAATTGTTCGTATCCGTTTTGCCGTTCGGAATCATGACCGTATTGCAAACTTCGCTGAAGCCTTTGACCCGGCCGGCGCTCACGTCCTCGATCAGACTGGCGTAGTCGTTTCGATTGTAGCCGGCCGGCTTGAGGAAGGGCGCCTGGTTGCTCTTGTTTTTGGTCAAGCACAGACGGAAATTGTACGCTTGAATGCGGTCGTCTCCGTCGCCCGTACTGCCGGGCAGCACTTCTTTCGTAAGGAAGTTCTGGTACAGCGTCCCCGCATATTCTTCGTTCCAGTCGTCGCGCGATTCCCGTCCGAGAGAATAAGGAACGCCGGCCATGGCGGCCAGATCGCCTTCATAAGTCGCATCGATAAAAACATGCGCTTCGTACGTGACTTCGCTTCCTCCGTCAATGGGGCGGACGGTAACCGACGTCAAGGAATCCCCTTCCTTCCCGACGGAAACGAGTTCATGGGAGACGAACGTCTGCAGATTGGGCTCCGCTCCGAGCATCCGGGCGAAAATGCTCTTGGCTACCGACGGCTCGAACCGGAGCCCTTTGCGGCAATGGACGACTTGCTCCGAATCGGGGCCGTACGTTTCGATATAATGGTTCAATACGTTGGAAGCGTATTCGCGGAATACCGAACCCGCCGCATCGAGTGAATGGATATCGGTCATGCCGAGTCCGCTCGTCATCAATCCTCCGACATAAGGCGAAGTCTCGATCATTACCGTCTTTCTGCCGCGCCTGGCGGCGGCGAGCGCAGCTCCGATTCCTCCGGGAGTCCCCCCCAATATGAGTACGTCGGCTTGTTGAGTGTGCATGGAATTGCTCCTTTCGACTGTGTCGGGCAAGTTTTCAAATTATCGTTAACAACTGGTTAACCTATTTGATAAACAGAAGTATACATCAAGGTGTTTAGTTTTGCTATATTTATTAAACGGCGATATAAATCGATTATGGTCGAATGACATGAATTTTCTAGCTGTTTCACTGTTTTAAGGCGGTTTATAAGCATTTTTCGCATGTATTGCTCCATTTACTTTGTTAAATTAGAAGTGAACGACGAAAGTAGAAGGGGAGTTAAAATGTTTAAAAAATGTATTGAAAAATTAAACTTGTGCCGATATAATTTTAAACGAGCTGTAATAATCCGTTTAAAAATGACCCGTTTTTTCGAAGGGGGTGACGTTTCGCTAATTGGAATGAAGCATCTATATGAAGCTTTCTTGAGTTTAATGCGTCATTGATCATTATCGCTTAGACCGGCAAAGTATTCCTTTATGGAACGATTGACTGCTTTATCCATTTTGAAAGCGTTTGCTGAGAATTTGGATCGTCTGTCAGCCGATAAAGGAAAGAACGGCAGCACCGAAGGTGAAGCGGTTAACCCAAATGGCCGAGGCATCCGGAACGTCTGGAAGCTGCTGCAATGACCGGTCTTCACCTTGAATGAACCGAACATAGGGGGACAATCGAATGATCGACAAGAAGAAAATTGCATGCGCTTCCATTTCGGCGATGCTCGTATTGATGATCGGATGCAGCGGCAAAGGCGGACCGGGATCGCAGCCCGAAACGGACAACAAGCCGCCTGCCGCAGATATCGTCGGTCCGGTTTCGTTGACGCTATTCAAGGAGGATACCGGCGTATCCGCGGAAACGGTCGAGCAGCTGATCCGCAAAAAATTTCCGCAGGTCGACTTGAAAGTGATCAAAAGCGCCAAAGGGACGATGATCGAGGATGTCGTCTCCGGCGGAGTCGTTCCGGACATCATTTCCCATTCTCTAGGCGGGCTATGGAAGCTGAAAGATTTGCAGCTGCTGTCCGATCTGACCCCTCTCATCAAGACGTACAAATTCGACCTTAACCGGTTTACGGATGGCGTCGTGGATGTGGTGAAGTCATATTCCGACAACGGGCAGTTTCTGGTCATGCCGTTCGAGCTGAACAATAATGCGCTTTTTTACAATAAAGACATTTTCGATCGGGCGGGCGTCGGCTATCCGAAGGATGATATGACTTGGGAAGAACTGTACGATTTGACGAAGCGGATCGTCCGTACCGACGGGAACGTTCAGATCCACGGCTTTCACTACAATTTCTTGAACGTCATCTACAAAAATCAGCTGGCGCTGCCGTTCGTCGATTCCAAGACGAATAAAGCCGCCGTCAATAACGAGCAATGGGCGCAATGGGTAAAGGTGATGACCTCGTTCTATACGATTCCCGGCAATCAGCCTCCGGTGGACGAGAAGACCGCCTTTATGAAAAACCAGACGCTCGCCATGAGGACCGGACCGAACTATATGACGGAGCTGGCTGCGTCGGGCATGAATTGGGACGTCGTCTCCTTCCCTCACTTCGCCGGGAAGGAACGGGCGGGCACTCAAATGAACGCGCCTTACTACGCGATACCGCCGGCGAGCAAAAACAAAGACGCGGCATTCCAGGTCATCTCGTATTTGATGTCCGACGAGGTGGCGATCGAGCTTGCCCGGCAGGGCCGCATTCCGATCTTGAAGAGCGAAGCTGTACGCAGCGAATTCGGCAAAGGGATAACCGGGCTGGAGAAGAAAAACATCGCCGCCTTCTTCAAAGATACGATCGCGAAGCCCGCCCCGCTGTCGAAGTACGACGGAACCGCCAAATCGACGTTCAACAGCGTTCTCATTACGATGCTTGGCGGACAGAAAGACATCAATACCGGTCTGCGGGAGATGGAAGATCAGATCAACAAGCAAATCGAGCAGGAGCAGCGCCGCTGACGGCCTGCAGATGAGGCGGGGTAGCGCTTTCGCCCGTACCGAACGAGGCGACGTTTAAACTTGCGAGTGGAGGTTGTGAGGATGCCGAGAGATGAAGAATGGGGAATCGACACGGAGAACGTCCAAGGTACGGAGCGAGTGGAGGCGTCCGCAAGCGGACGCGGCGGCATGATCAGCAGACGCAAGCTTCTGTCGTCTTTGGGCATAGCGGGCGTCGCGTTGGCGGGAGGAGGATGGATCGGATCCCGATCCGCGGAAGGGAGCGTGTACGAAGCGACCTATGGCCCGAACGCTTATGGTCGGTTCGGGATGCGCGAGATCAACAGCGTAGACGAATTGCGGAGCACGCCTGGCGTGACGGACGGACGGCAGGTAAGCTTGCGCGGGTATTATGTGGATGTCCCCGGTGCGGGCGGCGGTTTGCTTTACTGGGATGCGGACAGCACGGAGACGGACAATGGAGGCACCGTATTCGCCGTAGCCGGCGTGGCGACTGGGCGATGGAAGCGGGAACATAAAGTACGGCTGAACCTCTCTTGGTTCGGCTGGAAAGGGCACGGCCTGGAAGACGACTCCGCACGCGTGCAAGCGGCGGTAGATGCTCTGACCGCAGGCGGCGTCATCGAGGCGGGCCCCGGTAAAGTACGAATCGGGAATACGATCCGGGTACGCACCGTCCCCATCGTGTTCGAAGGTGCGGGCGGCACGGACGGCGACGAGTTTTCCACGCAATATATCGTAGCTACCGGGGCTGCAGACGGGTTTCTGCTGTCGGGCGTCCGCGGCGGCGGGTTCAGGAATATGCAGATGCGCGGGGAAGGGTTGACGGGAGGCAGTCTGATCGCTACGGAACGCCTAGGCGAGGCGGGCAATTATATGCTTTTCTTCTCCGGCGTAAGATTCAAGAACGGATACAACGGCCTAACACTCCGAGCCTGCAACACGGTCCGGTTCCAAAACTGCATATGGTCCGGGTTCAACGGGGAGCAGGTCATATTGTTGAACGGAGCGAACGACGCCTCCCGGGCAGACCCTGTCGAATTCGTGCAGTGCGCCATAGCGGCCGGAACCGCCAACCCGAATACGGACAATCTCGTAATCGACGGGCTCGGCGGCTCGATCAAATTTATCGCGACGGCGATCCTGTTCGGAAGACACGGCTTATGGCTCAGAAACAATACCGGCCAAGGCGGGCCGAAATTTCTGTACTTCGAAGGCGGGGGATTCGAGAACGCCCACGGCGTTCCGGTGCTGCTCGATGCCGGCGCTCAGGTACAGTTCGCCAATACCTATATTTCGTGCGACGGAGAAGAGGACAATGTCCGGATTGCGGCTGGCTATACGGGCATCGCGACCTTTACCGGATGCGTCATACGGGGCTGCGGACGCAACGGGATCGATATTGCTTCGTCGCGTGTGACGGTCACGGGCTGTCTGATCGGGAACAACGGCAGAACGGCGCATACCGCCTTCTCGCGGACGATCGCGGGCATTGCGGACAACGGCACCGGCGGCATTCGCGTAACGACGGCGTCGGCGCACCGCTGGGAAACGGACGACCGGATTACGATCCAGAACGTAGCCGGCACGACGGAAGCTAACGGGAAATGGAGAGTAACCGTCATCAGCCCGACCCAATTCGATCTTCAAGGAGCGGCCTTCGTTCATGGCTATACCGGGGGAGGAACCGCTTGGAGGAGCGGCGCCGGCATTCATCTAAGATCGACCGCGTCCCGAGTCGTGGTGGTCGGCAACGCGATAGGTTCGCTGCCGGACGGCGTCTCGCGCCAAGACTACGGAATCGTAAGTGGAGCGGCCGATGTGCTCGTCAGCGACAACGATCTGAGAGGAAATACGGCAGGACCGTACCAATTGTACGGAACGCAAACGGCTCAAACACGCTTTACCGGCAATAAAGGCATCGACCAAATCGACGGATGGCTGAGCGCGCATATTACCGGACCGGTAGCGGACGGGTTATACGATCTTCAAAATTTCTTGTACTTGGACGGCCAAAAAATCCGGATCGTGAAAGTGACCCGGAAGCTTGCTTCCGGCACGTGCGACGTTCGGCTGGACGCCGACGGAGCGAGCGCCGGCGGCAGCTCGGTCTCCGCTTCCCCGGCTCTGCAGTCGACCAGTCTCGCGGCCCCGTTCTCCGCCGACGGCATCGGCAGTCCGAAGAAGCTGCAGCTCCGGGTCCTTCAGGCGTCATCGGCGAACGGTCTGGAAGTACAATTCGGCTATCAGGTCGTAGGCTGATATTCGCAAAGTCCGTGACGGCAATGTCCTCATCGTGCAAAACTGTGGCTATGTCCTGCAAATACAGCCCGGCGTCGATTGCATACAATATTCGTGAACGCCGGACGGGACGTTCGGCATGCGAAGGAGGGGCCGGGATGATTTCGCAGGAAGACGTGGAATTTTACAACGAAAACGGATATTTGCTGGTCAAGGCCGTATTCGATCATCAGGAAATCGAGGCGATGAGAACCGCAATCGACAGCATCATTCAACGGGCCGTCGAAGCGAACATGGACCGCAATTCCCGATGGGGCGGAGACCATATGCCCGAAGCGGAGTTGAAGAAAGTGGTGCTGAAGGGCTATCATGATGTACAGTACCACGATTCCGCCTTCACCTCGGCTGCGGTTCACCCGAATATGCGCAGGTGCTGTCGCGGCTGATCGGGCCGAACGTTCAGCTCCACCATTCGAAAATGCTGGTGAAGCCTCCCGAGATCGGGGCCGCATTTCCGATGCACCAAGACTATCCTTACTTTCCGCACGAGAAGCATACGATGATGGCGGGAAGCGTTCATCTGGACGATGCGGACGAAGAAAACGGCTGCTTGCACGTCATTCCGGGATCCCATAAGCAAGGGCCGCTGCATCACGTCGGCCGGCATTACCTGGATCACGTCCGGTATCCGATCGATATGGGGCTTGCTTGTCCCGCGAAGGCGGGAGACGTGCTGTTTTTCAACTATTTGACGATCCATGGCTCTCATGTAAACCGCAGCAAGCGGACGAGACGCAATGTGCTGTTCCAGTACCGCGACCCGCTCGATATGCCGGTCGAAGACAAGCACGTCAACTGGGGCCAAGGGCTGATGGTATGCGGCGAAAATCCGATTTTCCGTTTGTATAAAGGCGCCCATTGAGCACGGGCGCGGATGAAAGGGTGCGCCGCTTGGGACGCGCAACGAAACGGGGGCTCTGCGATGTCGGACAGGTGGTTGGACGCCAAACGGCTGCTGGATAGCTTTGACGCCGAAATCGGCAATCGGGACGTCGCTTTTTCGATCCATTATTGGGGAGTGTCCCCGAACCATAAAGATAACCCGGTGCACCGCCATTCGTTTTTTGAAGTTTGCTTCGTCGTTGAGGGGGAAGGGATTTACGCCGAGGGGCAGATCGAGCATCCGCTGCGTGCCGGAACTTTGTTTTGCTCCCGTCCCGGGGTGCATCATCAAATCCGAAGCCGCTCGGGAATGTACTTGCTGTTTGTGGCATTCGAGGCAATTGAAGCAAAGTCGAGCCCCGGCATGCTGCGTAGGCTGGAATCGATGAAGCGGACCGGACGGATTGTGATCGCCGATTGCGACAGCTCCCCTACCGTACTCCTGTGGCGTGCCTTGCTGGATATGGCGTCCGGCGGCAAACATTCCAGAGAGGCGCTTGCGAGCGCGATTCATGCTTTGCTTGTATCCTTCCAGGTTGCGTTTGGGGATGAGGAGAACGGGGAGCCGTCCGTTCCATTGAAGCTTAGCGAAAGACATGTGAAACGGGCGGTTCTCTTCATCCGCAACAATTTGTCGGCGCCGCTGCATTTACGCGATATGGCCGCCTATATGAATATGTCGGGCCGCCATCTTTCCCGGCTGTTCACGGACACGCTCGGCATGTCCTTCTCCGAATATGTCCGTACGGAAAGAATGCGTCAAGCGGAAGAACTGCTCGCCTCGACCGACATGCCGCTTAAGGAAATCGCGCAGGAGTGCGGTTTCCAAAGCATTCATTATTTTACGAGGGCGTTTTGCGAATCTAAAGGCATCCCACCCGGAAAATACCGGGAAGCTCGCCGGGATGCGCTTCGGCATAGCAAGAAATCCGAACCTGTGGTATAATCGCCGATGTGAACCAAGCTTGAACAATTGAAAACTCGTAACAGCCAGTAGGTGCCTTGCAGCCGGTAACGGTTCTGCAAGGTTAAAAGGGAAGCCGGTGCGAATCCGGCGCGGTCCCGCCACTGTGTATCGGGGAGAACCTCAACATGCCACTGTTCCGTTAACGGGATGGGAAGGCGGGGAACTCGCATGCCCGAGAGCCAGGAAACCTGCCTACAGCGCTTCAGCCAATGAAATCCTTCGCGGAAAAGGATCGGCTATATTGAGAGATGCGTCATTGACACGCCCTGTCGCCTTTGCCCAGTGCGCTTGTCGCCTCCGGTCGACCGATCATGTGCCGCAAATTCTCGATATGCTGCCCCCGTTCCTGCGGAACGGGGGTTTTTCATGTTGCGCGAAAGCGATACGGGTTCTCTATGAATCCAGGCCGTTCCATGATTCCAACTGGAGAAGGAGAAACATCGAATGAACAAGATTGTCGCACTGCTGCTAGTTTTATCGTTAAGCTTGACTCTCGCCGCTTGCGGGGCGGGAAGCAAGGAAAGCTCCTCCGTCAAGAACGGGGCGCCCGCATCGGGAAGCCAGCCTGCCGAGAAAAAGCCGGAAAACGGCGGCGGTACTTCCACGGTATATCCGCTCACCTTGAAGGATACGACCGGGACCGAAATTACGCTCAAAAAAGCGCCGCAGCGGATCGTATCGACGTCGACCGCCGAGACGGAAATTTTGTTCGCGCTTGGCCTCGGCGACCGTATCGTAGGCGTGTCCGACTTCGACAATTATCCCGAGGAAGCGAAGAGCAAGCCGAAGATGGGCGGCGTCTCGGCGCCTAACGTCGAAGCGATTCTCGCCGCCAATGCCGATCTGGTCATTACCGGCATCTCGATCAAGGACGACGCGCTCGCCAAGCTGCGTGCCTTGAATCTCCCGTTCTACAAGGTGGAGCCGAAATCGATTGACGATATTATCGCGGACATTCTCGTTATCGGCCAGCTTACGGACAAGCAGAAGGAAGCACAGGCGCTAACGGACAAAATGAAGAAAGAAATCGAGCGGATCAAGACGGCCGTAAGCACCGTCATGCCGGAGCAGAAGAAGAAAGTGTACATCGAGTTTTCTCCGGGCTGGACCGTAGGCAAGGGCGAATTTATGGACGAAGTGCTGACGCTTGCCGGCGGCATCAATATCGCTGCGGACACGAAGGGCTACAACAAAATCAACGAAGAAAAAATTATTCAGGATAATCCCGCCGTCATCTTCTATACGACGGGCGCTAAGGACAAGGAAGGCCAAACGCTCGATCAAATTATTAAAAAACGCAACGGCTGGGATAAGATCGAAGCGGTCAAAGGCAACCGGCTTATCGGGATCGATCAAGATACGTTGAACCGTCCGGGACCGCGCATCGTCGAAGGTCTGCTCAGCATCGCCAAAGGCATCTACCCTGAGCTGGTGAAGTAAAGCGAATCGCTGACTGAAATGAAAGGGGAGGTTGTGCCGTGAGAATCGTTTCCTTATGTCCGAGCAACACGGAGCTGCTCGGCTTCATGGGGCTGGACAAGCACATCGTCGGCGTAGACAAATATTCCGATTGGCCCTCCGCAGTCGACAAGCTGCCGAGGCTCGGATCGGACATGGATATCGATATGGACGCAGTGGAGGCGCTTCGTCCCGATCTGGTCATAGCGTCGCTTACCGTGCCGGGCATGGAGAAAAATATAGCAGGCTTGCAGGAAAGAAGCCTGCCGTTCATTACGCTGAAGCCGAAAAGTCTGAGCGACATCGCGGACAATATGATCGCGGTCGGCGAAGCGCTGGACGAACCGGAACGTGCAAGGTCGGCCAGAAGCAGATACGAGGATATGCTGGCGCACTACGCGGAGCTTAGCCGCCGCGCGGCCGACAAACCTTCGTTATACTGGGAATGGTGGCCGAAGCCGGTATTCACGCCGGGCGGGGGGAACTGGCTCACCGAAATCAGCTCGCTAGCCGGAGCGGTGAACGTATTCGCATCCGATGAACGGGCCAGTGTCAAAACCGATTGGGACGAAGTGATCGGCCGCGACCCCGATTATATTTTGCTCGCTTGGGTAGGGGTCAGGGACCAGCTCGTCAAGCCGGAAAGCGTCGGGAAACGTCCCGGCTCCGAAAGGATGCGGGCTGTCGCCGGACAGCGCGTGCGCGTGATGGAGGAGTCGCTCTATTGCAGGCCGTCGCCGCTTCTGATCGCCGGCCTTCGCAAGCTCGGCCATATGCTGCACCCGGAGCTGTACCCGCCGTACGACGCCGAAGAGACGGAGCGTTGGCTGAACGGACAATGATGGAGCACGTCCCGTCATTCCTGATATAATGGAATAAAGTCCATTTTTGTTGCAGGGAGGCGTTCTTCCGGATGAGCGAGCGATCCAAACCGAAAAGCCAGATCAAGGAGCAGAGCGGCTTCTACGATATTCCGGAAAGGTACGAAATTATCGGCGGCATCCGCTACGACTTCTTATCGTCGCCGAAATTTGTGCATCAGAAAATATTGGCGAACTTTTTCGTCGGCTTCCATACGCCGTGCCATCTTGACGGAGAAATCATATTGGCTCCTATGGACGTGCACTTCGACGAGGAGAACATCGTCCAGCCGGATATCATCTACATCGCCAATGAAAACCGGGGAATCATCCGAGACGGGTTCGTATTTGGCTCGCCGGACCTCGTCGTGGAAATATTGTCGGGCAGTACGGGACGGAAGGACAAGACGGTAAAGAAAGCGATGTTCGAACGATTCGGCGTCAAGGAATATTGGCTTGCCGACCCTTTGTACCGGACCGTGGATCAGTTTGTACTCGACGACGGGACTTATCGGCTGGCCGCTACGCTTACCGAAGACGACCGCATCGCTTCACCGAATGTTCCTTGCCTGACCATTGACTTGAAGAGCGTATTTCCTCCGGAGGAAACGATGGAGTAGTTATCGGTTTCAACTGAGCCTTGGCGGTCGAGCTGCCAAGGTTTTTTTGTGCATTTATTAAATGTTTAAGTTCTTTACTGTGCTAAAGCGTAAAGGGTGCCCTTGCATACATGTACCGAGCCGTGATCCGGCACATTTGAACCGTTCCCGCTTCCCGTAACTGGAAAACATGTCGTTAATTTTTCGATTTCTTTGCTTTTTCGGGTAGTTAACTGGAAAACCTACAGTATTTTTTATCGAAATTGCTTTTTGGTGCCGATTATGACGAGATTAGCTGTAGGTTTTCCCGTTATGACTTGTTATTTGCTCTATTCTTGTTACATGTACTGTAGGTTTTCCATTTAGTGGGTCGTGGCCGGTCAAGTATAGGGGGTTTAAACCGCCTTCAAATCTTTTTTTCAATCGGCACAAACCGCCTGACGAATCTCTCCGTAAACAGGGGTGTACAAAGCAAGGCCATTCGAAACTGAGGAGGATTCGTCGCAATGAAGAAAGGAAGCAAGCTAGTAACAACGCTATTGACCGGATGGATGATGGTGTCGTCGGCTTTGCCGGTGTTCGCGGCAGATGCGCCTGCCGCAGCGTCCGTGAAGACGGATGCGCAGGTGGCGGCCGAGCTTGGGGTACTGCAGGGAGACGGAAGCGGGATTACCGCCGCCTACTTGGCGAAGACGACGACCCGCATTCAAGCCGCCATTTTGTTTTTGCGGTTGAAAGGATTGGAGCAGACGGCGCTCGCCTATAAAGGCACCGATAATTTCTCGGACGCGGCGCTTGTCGGGGACGGCAACAAAGCGATCATGGCGTATTTGAAAGCGAACCCGGCTCAAGGCTGGACGGGAACGGGCGACGGCAAATTCGATCCGCTCTCCGGCGTAACCGCCCAGCAATATTACAAAGTGCTGCTGGAGGCGGCCGGCTATAAGCAGGATACCGATTTTACATATGCCGACGTATTCGCCTTCGCCAAAACGAAAGGCTTGTCCCAAATCGCGGGTGCGGGCGCTTTAAGGAACAGCCACATCGCGACGGCAACCGTCGAAGCGTTGAAAGTGAAACAAAAGGGCGGCGGCAAGACGATCGCGGAAGCGCTTACCGATCAAAAGATCATCGCTTCCGATAAAGCGGCATTGGCGAAATATGCACGCATCGACATTGTCAATGATGCCAAGCTCGGTTCCTATCTCGTAGATGAAAGCGGCAAAACGCTGTACTACTTTACGAAGGACACCAAAGACACAAGTACATGCAAAGACCAATGCGCCGTCAACTGGCCGATCTATTATGCGGAGAACATCCAAGTGTCCGCCCAGATGAACGCTGCGGACTTCAAAACGATCGTCCGCGAAGACGGCAAGAAGCAGACGACCTATAAAGGAATGCCGCTGTATTACTTCGCCAAGGACGAGAAAGCGGGAGACGTGAAAGGTCAAGCCGTAAACAATGTCTGGTACGTCGTGAATTTCTCCTCCGTAGCCGTCGCTTCGCAGGACAGCCTCGGCAAGTTCCTGGTCGACTCGGGCGGCAGGACGCTGTATTGGTTTACGAGAGATACGAAAGACAAGAGCGCGTGCGCGGGAACCTGCGAAACGAACTGGCCTATTTTCTACTCCGATAACTTGGCGTCCACGGCCGATCTGAAAGTTGAAAGCTTCGGCACGATTGTCCGCGAGGACGGCACGAAGCAGACGACTTACAACGGGATGCCGCTGTATTACTACATCAAAGACGAGAAGCCGGGAGATGTAAAAGGGCAGGGAGTGAACAACGTTTGGTTCGTCGTGGCTCCTATCGAAGCGAAGCAAGCCGAGCAACCTGCAGCGACTGACGGAAAAGCTTATGCGATGGATATCGCCAATTTCAAATTCGCCCAGCCGGAAATTACGATCGAAGCCGGTGCGAGCATTACGTTTACGAACAAAGATGACGCCGAGCACAATGTAGTATCGGACCTTCTCGTCGACGGCAAACCGCTGTTCGAGTCGGCGATGCTCCGCCAAGGCGAATCGTTCACGCTGACACTCGACAAACCGGGCGAGTACACGTATTACTGTGCTCCGCACAAAGATCATATGAAGGGCAAAATTATCGTCAAATAAAGGATCGGCTCATTCCCCCGTTTTCCGATAAGTCCGGTTTTCCTGGAAAAACCTCTCCGGGGAAGCCGGATTTTTTCGTCGGCAGCTTGCAAATCGGGCGCGGATGTAAGATGCTTATATCCGTGTAGAGTATGAACCAGATTGCGCTGTGAGTAGATAGACGCGGGGAGTGTCACTATCGTGCGGCAATATTCCGATGAACAATTAATGAGAATGATCATGGATAAAGACAGCGGTGCGCTTGAGGAAATGTACGACCGCTATGCCCGGCTCGTCTATTCGTTCGCGATGAAGACGAACAAGGATACGCAGGACGCGCAGTTCGCCAAAGACGTGGTCCAGCTTGTGTTTACGAGGCTGTGGACGACCGAAATCGGCTATGACGCGCAAAAGGGTCTGTTCGTCAACTGGCTCCTGACGATTACGAGAAACATCGCGATCGATCAGCTTCGCAAGCTGAAGAAGCACGCGGCCGTAGTTCCGTTCGAGCCGTCCGCCTGGGAGCAGCTCCCGGATCATATGCAGCCGCAGCCGGAGGAAGTCGTCTCCCGCAAATGGCTGAAGCAGAGCATCGAGCACGCGTACCGGCATTTGTCGGACAGTCAGGTGAGCCTGATCCAATCGTTTTATTGGGAAGGCTATACGCTGAGCGAAATCGCGGACCGCAATCGCGAGCCGATCGGTACGGTAAAAAGCCGGCTGCATCAGACGTTGAAAATATTGCGCAAGCATATGGAATCGGTTAGAGAGGAGGGTATCTAAGTGAGTAGGGTCGACAATCCTTGCGAACAAGTATTTTCGTTTTTCTTGGGAGAAATGACGGAAGAGGAAACGCTAGCTTTTCATGCTCACTTGTCCGAATGTCCGGCTTGCCAAGAAGAACTGAAGGAGCTGCGGCAAGTTTGGGATGCCCTGCCCTACACGATGACGGAGCTTGAGCTGCCGGAACAGATGAAGTCGGAAGTGCTCACGCCGATCCTGCAAAAACAGGCGAAACCTGCAAGCAAGCGTCCGGCCAGACCCGGGAACAGGCATGTTTGGCGTTACGCCGCGGCCGCCTTATTGGTGCTCGTAATAGGGTTCACCGGCTTGTTCGGGTTATCGCAGTGGCGCAAGGATGCACTGACTCACTCCGAGGATTTGCATTTGCCTGCCGAGGTGCTGCAGAAATATAGCTTGAAGCCGTTCGATCCGGCGATGCCGGCGGCAAGCGGCCAAGTGTGGCTGACCGAGAAGGGCGGCAGGATGGAGCTTGTGCTGCAGACGAGCGGACTATCCGCCCTGCAAGGGGAGCAAGCTTATCAAGTATGGCTCGTCAAGGACGGCAACCGGCTCAACTGCGGCACGTTCCGCGTCGACTCGCAAGGCAACGGCGTGCTGACTTACAAAATCGACGAACACGAGCGGCAGTTCGATACGATCGGGATTACGCTCGAGCCGGATTCGGGAGGAAATAAGCCCAGAGGGAAAAAGGTGCTCGGCACATGAGAGGGTAAAGTCGTACGTTTGAATATTTTTCCTGGATTGCGATCAACCTAATATAGGAAAAGAGTCCGTGATCGGACTTCTTTTTTTTGGCCCGCAAAAAAAGAGTTGCCGAATGTCCGGATTAAGTGCAAAATGAGAAGAGAGAATGCCGAGTTACCCAGACGCGACAAGCAAGTCCGGCCGTTCCGACTGGAATAAACTCCCATCCAAAGCTGACAAGTCATGTCAGATTATACAGTCATAAGAGCGAATTGGAGTTGTATATGGTAGTGCACCGACTAGTTCAAATATACCATCGTTTCAAGTATTGGGAATTTGTTTTCATGATTCCGATCGTGCTGCTGTCTCTTTATGTGAGATTGCGGTATTTTTTCTATCTGAGGTCGTCGGGTAAATTTCCGCAATCCCCGGACTCGGATTGGTATATCCAGTACGCGCACAATTTGATGGCCAACTTCAAGATCGGCTCGGATATGAACGATATTATGTACATCGGCTACAATTTGCTGCTTACCGTGCTGCTCGCCATTGTCAAGGATCCGGTAAACGTCCTCTTTATTCAAGCCGTAACGGCGGGCCTCGCCGTCATACTCGTATTCAAGATCGGCCGTATGCTGTTCAACTTGCGGACCGCCCTTATCGCCGCTTTCTTCTATTCCTACTCGTGGGATATTACGCTTTGGACCACCTATATCCTGACAGACAGCTTCTTTATTAGTCTCCTGCTGTTGTCCGTGTACTTGCTGCTCAAGTGCTACGAGTCGGACAAAAAAAGATACAAAATTTTGTTCGCCTTATCGGCGCTCTACATGCTCGTATTCAGACCGGCCGGCATCCTGACGCTCGGCTTTATGCTCCTTTACATCGTGTTCAACCTCGACCGGCGTCGGGTGACGGCGTTCCTCAAGAAGCACAGGCTGGCTATCGGAGGCGTACTGACCGCGGCTGTCGTCGCGATCGTCTGGATCTACGCCGGCGGGAAGCTCGATTCGCTCGTCGCCTCGCTGCAGTTCAACGCCAAGAAGGTGCTGTACAATCAATATGCGAACGGCTGGATCTACGACCTCCCATCGCCGCAGGACCATAAGTTCAGGCCGGACTATACGATTAATGTATTGAACAGCCTAATATTAAGTTTTATAATTAACAATTGGGACCACATCATGATTCTATACGGCAAGAGAAGCATCGCCTTCCTGGGCCGATGGGTGTGGACTACGGACGTAACGACGATAGCAGGCCTTAAGAAGCTCGCCTGGCATTTGCTTCCCAGCGCTCTCTTCTTGATCGCAACCGTCGCCGCAATTGTGAACAAGCTGTTTCGAAAGGCATCGATCGTCTGGCTGCTCATCTTCTCCGTGTTCCTGTTTTGCATTATTTTCTTTATCGACGGAATGTTCAGGTACAAGGCGCCAAGTATTCCGTTCTTTGCGATAGCGGCCGCATACGGGGCGGACAGAGCGATTTACGGGGCGATTTGGATTATCAAAAAAGTGACGGGGAAGCTGCCATGGAACAAGGGAAAATACTCGCTGTAATTCCGGCCTATAACGAACAGAACAACATTTTGAAAGTCATCTGGGACGTACGCCAGCATATTCCGGATTGCGATATTCTCGTCGTTAACGACTGTTCGCTTGATGCCACCTCGGCTACGGCCAGGAAGGCGGAAGGGGTCAAGGTCGTCGACCTGCCGCACAATCTCGGAATCGGCGGAGCGGTTCAGACCGGGTTCAAGTACGCGAAGGCCAAAGGCTACTCCTATATGGTGCAGATCGACGGGGACGGGCAGCATATGGCCAAAGAGGTCAACAAGCTGATGGACACGATGGAGAGAACCGGCAGCGATATGGTCATCGGCTCCAGATTTCTCGATATCCGATCGTTCCGGACGACGTGGTCGAGGCGGCTTGGCATCAAAATTTTTTATTATTTGTTCCGAATGCTGATCCATACGAAGGTGACCGACGGCACTTCCGGGTTCCGGCTGTACAACCGCAAAAGCATCGAGCTGTTGGCCAAGCATTACCCCGACGATTATCCGGAGCCGGATGCGATCATTCTGCTGAACAAGCACGGGCTTCAAATCAGCGAGGTCGGCGTGGAGATGAGGGAGCGGGAGCACGGCACTTCCTCCATCACGTTCATCAAAAGCCCGTACTATATGGCGAAAGTCATTTTATCGATCTTCTTCTCCTACATTAGGACAAGGTGGTAAGGCTATGGAAGGCGGAAATATAACAAGTGTTCAGCTGATGGGGATTGCGTTCAGCCTGATCATTATCGTTTCGGTATTTTTAATGGTTAGGGCAAGAATGATCAGGGAGAAATATTCGCTCGTCTGGTTTCTGATCGGTTTGTTTACGCTCACGATGTCCGTGTTTAAAGATTTGATGGACTGGTTCTCTCACATGATCGGAGTGTACTATGCTCCGTCGGCGTTCTTCGCCATCCTGATCGTCAGCGCTTATTTGCTTCTGCTGAAGATGAGCGTCAGCATCTCGGGCTTGAAGATGCATAACAAATCGTTGACGCAGGAATTGGGCTTGACGAAGCTGAGGCTCGAGGAGCTCGAAAAGAAACAGAATGAGGGTGGATTGGAATCAACTACTTGATGCTGCTTGCAAGCGTAACCATGACCGTCGCCGGAAGCACGCTTCTGAAGCTCGGGAGCCGATCGGTTAATTTCGAAGGCGCGTTATGGGGAATTGCGCTCGGCTATATCTCTTCGCCTGTACTGCTGGCGGGCTTCGCGTCCTATGCGGTAGGGGCTTTTCTATGGGTATACTGCTTGTCCAAATTCGACTTGAGCTATGTTACGTTCGTATCCAGCTTCCAATATATTTTGCTGCTGGCCGTCTCCATCTTAGTGTTTCACGAGCAGATCAGCCTCATGAAGTGGGCCGGCTGTGTCGTCATCCTGATAGGTGTATATATGTGGTTGAAAGGATAACAGGTACATGTTCAGTTGCGTCGGCTATACCGAATCGATGAAGGGCGAGTGGGACAAGCTTGCGCTGTCGAAGGGGACCGTTTATCATACGACCTCGTTCAGACGAGTCCTGATCGATTCTTTCGGATACCAATGCGGCTATCACGCCGTGGTGGATGAGCAACACCGCATTCGCGCAATCATTCCGCTTATCATCGGCCGCAATCTTGGCATGAAAAAGGTTGGCGTATCGATTCCATTCGTGAATTATTCCGATATTTGCGCCGACGATGAAGAAGCGTTCCGTTTCGCGGTCGATTCCGTCCTTCGGCTGAAGGAAAGTCTCGGACTCGGGTACGTCGAGCTGCGGCTGAAGGATCAGAGTTTGGACGGCTCCGGCTGGAGCGAGAACCTTCACAACCATACCTTCGTGCTTCCGCTCGCGGAAGACGAGAATCAAGTGCTGGCGCTATCGAGCGGCAGCAACCGGAACCATGTCCGCAAAGTATACAAAAACGATTGGTTTACGGTATCGTTCGACGCCAGTCATTTGGACGCTTTTTATAAAGTATATGTAAGAAGAATGAAACAGCTGGGTTCTCCGGCTCCGGCGATCGGTTACTTCAAACGTTTCTTCGAATATATGCCGGATTATTCGACTCTGCTTACCGTGCTGGACAAGCAAACCGGCGCCGTTGTAGGAGGAATGCTCCTGCTCGCCAGTCCGGGGAACTCGACGCTGTATTACCCGTACGGAGCCAATCTGTCCGAGTACAACAACAAATATTTGAACAACTTCATGTACTGGGAGGCGGTACGGTTCGGGATCCGAAACGGACTTCGCTATTTGGACCTCGGCCGGTCCCAAACGGGATCGGGAACGTACAAATACAAGGAGCAGTGGGGGGCGCGGGCCGAACAGCTGCGATATTTGGTTTATGACGGCGGCAGGAATGCCGGCGGACCTCCCGACAAGGAAAGCCTCGGCGTCTTCATAAACCTGTGGAAAGCAATGCCCGCATTCGTGACAGACACGGCAGGCAAAGCTTTGATCAAGTATCTGCTGCCGTAACAAGAGCCAGTGCCTATTTCGGTTACATATTCGGAGGATGCATACGATGAGCAATACGAACAATACGAACTGGAAGCAATATTTCGACGACAAAGCCAATACGCATGGAGCGGCTGTCCAATCGTCCGATTATTTCAATGAAGAGAGCTTCTTCATGCAAAGAAACAACACTTTGCAATGGCTGGGAGAAGTGAAAGGCAAGGAAGTTCTGGATGCGGGCTGCGGAGTAGGCGCATTCAGCGAGCCGCTCGTTCAGCACAATACGGTATACGGCGTAGACTTCTCGGTGAAAAGCTTGGAATTCGCGGCAGCTCGCGGACTGAAGACAATGTCGGAAGACTTGACCGCTCTCCCGTTCGAGAACGGCAAATTCGATGTCGTCCTGTGCATCGGCGTTATCCAGCTGATCGAGCAGTACGAGAATGTTGTCAAGGAGCTTGCCCGGGTGACCAAGCCGGGGGGAACGCTTCTGATCCAGACGTTGAACCGAAGCTCGATTCAGCGGAAGCTGCTTAAGCTGTTCGAGAAGACGAAGAAGTTCGACCGGATGTATGCGACGAACGAGCTGAAACAGCTGTACGTCAAATACGGGTTTGAGCAAATCGAATTTCTGCACGTTTACCATCCGTTCAAGTTCGTATCCACAAGCAACGGAGATGGACTGCTGTCCGATATGTTCAGCACTTCGTTCGCAATCAAAGGGAGAAAGAAAAGTTGACTATACAGGATAGAGCCGCGAGCGCTTCCGCACATGACACTGTTCAGGGGCTCGGGATAACGAATATGCTCACCTTCGACATCGAGGAATGGTTTCATGCGAATTTCGAAGGTGTGAATCTCGAGCCGGTATCCGGCAGAAGCTCGAATTTCCGCGCCCATATGGATACGCTTCTCCGCATATGCAGCGAGACCGATTGCAAGGCGACGTTCTTCGTACTCGGCTGCATCGGAGAAAATTATCCGGATGTCGTGAAGGCGATCGCCCGCGAAGGGCACGACGTCGCATCCCACGGGTACGGTCATCAGCTGGCATACAAGCAGACGTTCGAGGAGTTTCGCGACGATGTGAAGAAGTCTGTCGATATATTGGAAAACTTGACGGGGACCAAAGTGCTCGGCTACCGGGCGCCTTCATGGTCGATCGTGGAAAGCAACCTGCATTATCTTGAAGCTCTTGAGGGACTGGGTATGAAGTACGACGCCAGCATTTTCCCTGTCAAAACGTTTCTGTACGGCATCCCGACGGCCCCGACGAAGATTCATAAGCCGAGAGTGGGTGGCAGGGAGCTGGGGTTGTACGAGGTTCCGATGTCCGTCATGAAGCTTGCCGGGAAAAATATGGGGTACTCCGGTGGCTTTTACTTCCGGTTTTTCCCGAAATTTCTGATCAAAAATGCGATTCGGTCGGCGAACCGCAGCGGGAACAGCTCGATCGTCTACTTGCATCCTAGAGAAATCGATGCGGATGAGCAGAAGCTGAGCCTCCCCTTCAAGGAAAATTTCATTCACTATTACAATGTGCGCGGGACCGAGGCGAAGCTGGAGGACATCTTGCGAAGCTTCCGCTTTACTTCGATCACGGAGCATCTGAAGCAGCACTATGGGCTGAAGGTGTGACGCGGCATGCATGCAATGGGACACTCCGGGATCCGGAGTGTCTTCTTTTCCCTCTATTTCAACAACTTCCCCCGGATGCTGCGAATTTGCGACTTGATCGTATTCAGCGATTTGCTCAGCATCACCGATATTTCCGTACGGTTGTATCCCTGCTCCTTGAGCTCGTGAATTTCACGCTCCGAAGGGGTGAGCTGCATGAGCCGGATTTCGTCCCTCATCGCCGCGGCGGCATCCGGATGAATCGGGGACTCTCCGCCGTAAGCGTCCCGGATCGCGCGCGCAATATCGTGGAAGTTCGCTTTGCCGATATAGTTGACAGCCCCGTTCTGGAACGCCCTCACGATCGTATCTTTGTCCGTCAAGGAAGTGAGCATGATGATTTTCAGCTCGGACCGTTTCGTCAGCATCAATTCCTTCGCCGTGTCCAACCCGTCCAGCCGGTTTTCCGATAAATTGATGTCCATAAGCACGACGTCCATCTGAAGAGAAGCCGCCGCTTCCAAAGCCTCCCGTCTGGAGGATGCCGCCTTGACAACCTCGATATCCGGTTCCTTATCCAGATCCGCCGTCAGCCTTTCCCGCCAAAACGGATCGTCCTCGACGAGCATTACCCGTATATGTTGAGCCATCCGTTCATGTTCCTCTCAATAGACGCCTCGCTGCATGTGCGCGAACCGTTCCGCTGTAATCGTCATGCGTACGCGTTTAGCCGGGAACCGGAGCTCCATCCATGTTCCTGCACCCGGATTCGTCTCGACGAGACGGATGCTTCCCCCGTGCTTGTGCATAACCCCATAGCAATAATTGAGGCCGAGGCCGTAGTTGGCCCTGCCTTTTTTCGTCGTGAAGAAAGGATCGAATATTTTCGCCGCATTTTCCTTCGAAATGCCCGACCCGTTGTCTTTCACCCAAACGAGAACTTCTTTCTTGTCATTCAAAATGCTTACCGTTATTTGGCCATCGCCCGGTTCCATCGCGTCCATCGCATTGACGAGCAGGTTGGTCAGCACTTCCCGGATATGGGTGGCATCGCACAACACGAGGGGATCGACGTGCACGTCCTTGGAAATATGAATTTGCTTATGCTGCACGGTCGCCTCCAGCGTCTGGAGACAGTAATCGAGCAGCCCGGCCAGCCGGTACTCCTGCTCATACAGGACGATCTCATCGGTCTTTTCCTTGATCTGGTTGATCATGTCCAGCATATGACCGGTCACCCGGTCGAGACTATCCAAGTCGCGGAGCAGCTCATCCTTGTCATTGCCGGCCGCTGCGGTCCGCATACGGCTGCCGAGGTAGTTGATCTTCTGGATTTCGTTCTTCATCGTATGGTTGAGGATGAGCGCTCCTTGGGTCAAATTTCTCATCGAATAATCGATTTTCTGCTGCTCGATGCGCAGCTTAATGCCCATGAAGCCGTATTTCATCGAATAGAAGACGAACATCGTCACGAACGCAAGCGAGATCAGAAAGTTGAACTGCCACATATTGTTGCTGGACATCTGCAGTCCGTCGCGCCCGATATAAAAATAGTCGAGGCCCAAATAATCGGTGGAGTACAAAAAGCCGATGCACAGCAGCAAAGCCAGGGCGGTCCGGAAGCTGTTCTTCCGATAGGAAGGAGCTTTCTCCGTCAAGCAGCGCAGCCAATAAATCGTAAGCCCGACCGTGAAGTAAACGCCGGAAATGACCCGAAATACCGGGTCGCCAAGCCGAAGCTCCGGATACAAGGGAGGCACTGCGGCCAAATAGACGACAATGGGCAGCGATGCCGCGAGGCTGAACAGGAGGAGGGTTCGTCTGGAAAAGATCCGGGTAAACACAAGAGCGCACATGAGAAGAATATACGGCAAAAAGTGGTACTCGATTCCCCACGCTATCATCGAGAACAGTCTGACGGCTTCTACGCCGTCGGGAGCGAACGAGGAGGATGAGCGCATCCACGGCAATACAAGTACGTTCAAGACAACTGAGAAGCTGGCGAAGCCCGTTACGAACAGCAGGGCGCTGAACCAGCGCACGTGCGCGTTGCGGGGATTGTTAACGAGCATGATGATGCCTAGTGTCCACAATGAAATAAATATGGTGCAATATAACAAAACCATCGTATGCCTCCGGGAACAGCGGGTGTTCAACCTATATTATACCTCATCGTTCTCACTTTATGGAAGGAATGCCGGCATCCGGATGCGTCGAAGGGTGAGAAAAGTTCATCCTCCCCGGTACGCGCGTACGGCAGTATAATGACGAAGGATTCAGCGTCAACCAAGAAAGGAGAACGATTATAGTGCCCTATATTCAAAGAAACGGGCTCCGGCTGCTGTGTGCGGTCATCGCCATCGCACTGCTGCTGCAGAGCGCCGGATTGTTCGTACCGGCTGGCCGCGCCTATGCGGCACCTGCTTTCCAGGCATCCGCCGAAGTATCGCCGGCTTCTGTCCAGACGGGGGGAACTGCCGCCATTAACGTGCTTGTCACGCCTTCAGCGGACGTTTCGCTGCTGGTAGATGTGGAAATTTTCGATGCTTCTCTTAAGAAGGTGCATCAAGTATTCGTCGATAACGTCAAGGTGAAGGCAAATGCGAAAACGACCGTTCCTTTCACCTGGAACGTGCCCGCCGGCTTGCCGGAAGGCAAATACATCGTCAGCTTCGGCTTGTTCGGCGCGGGCTGGAGCGCCATGTACGACTGGTATGCGGGTGCAGCCTCGTTAACGGTAACGAAGGGAACGCCTGTCCTCACCTTTACGAGCAGCACCACAGCGGCCCCGGCAAATGTTGCTCCCGGCGGTAACGTAAATATATCGACGACGGTAACGGCCAGTACGTACGGAAGCGCGCTCGTCGAGATCGGATTGATCCGGTCGGACGGTTCGAAAGCATGGACGCGTCCATTCCAAGAGACGTTCCAAGCGAACGAGACCAAATCTCTGCCAACTGACTGGACGGTCCCAATCGATGCTCCGCAAGGAACGTATCAAGTCGAGGTAGGCATTTACAAGCCGGACCGCACCGTAACGTACAGCCTGAACCGCGCGGCCGCACAGTTTACGGTCGGCACTGAGCCTCGACTGCCGGTTCCGGCCAATTTGAAGGCGACGGCAGGAGAGACGTCGATCACTCTGACGTGGGACCCGGTTGCGGGAGCGACACGATATGACCTCGACGCGGACGGTACGATCCTGCCTCTTACGTCAGCATCCTACACCCATACAGGCTTGCAGCCGGATACGGCTCATGTTTACAAAGTGAGAGCGGGTAACGCATCCGGCACGGGCGAATGGAGCAGTGTCGTCACGGCGAGAACGACAGCGGTCGTAACTACGCCTGCCATCCGCGTAAGTCTGGAAACGAGTGGAAGCCTGAACACGCAGATGCCGACCGTTGCATTCAAGCTGGAGAATACGGGTAAATCCCCGGTAAGTTTAAAAGACGTCAAAGCGAGATACTACTTTACTTTGGATGAAGAAGCACCGCTTTCCATCGACTTCTGGAGCACGGTCGCGAAGTCGAATGTAACGGCGAAGTTCATCAAGATGCCGATTCCTTCGGCTAACGCCGACCATTATCTGGAGATCGGCTTCAACGATCAGGCGGGCACCTTGAACGCAGGGTCGTACGCGACGGTTTCCACTTGGTTTAACAAAACGAACTGGAGCGTATTCAACCAATCGAACGATTACTCGTACCTGCAAGCGCCGAGCTATACCGCGGCGGATAAGGCGCCGGGTTACGTTTCCGGGCAGCTCGTATGGGGCGTCGAGCCTGTACTGCTGGATATGCCGGCTTTCCCGGCCAACATTAGGGCGGTGCCGTCCGATACGTCGATCACCGTAACGTGGGACGCGGTGGAAGGCGCAACCGGATACGAGATCGTTGCCGACGGAACGGCCGAAGTAGTGAGCAATCCCTCCTTTACCCATGAATGGCTGCGTACGGGAACGAAGCACACGTACAAAGTAAGAGCCGTGAAAGGCGACAAGTACAGCGTATGGAGCTCTCTGCTGACAGCCAGAACGAACGGGGAGCAAGTATTGCCCGCTCCGGCCAACGTCAGAGCGGAACGCACCGAGACATCGATCCGGCTTACGTGGGCGGCGCTGGAGGAAGAGATTACGGGCTACGATATCGAAGTGGACGGCTCCGTTCAATCGGTCGGCATGGCTCTAAACTACACCCATGACGGCTTGGCGAAAGGCTCGCAGCACACGTACCGGGTCAGGGCGAAGGACGGCACTACGCTCGGACCGTGGAGCGAGCTGCTGAAGCTGAGCACCGTCAACGTTCCTACCGGTCCATTCACAGTCAACTTCACCGTGAACCCGCAGAGCGATCGCGCTCCGATCAGCCCGTACATTTACGGGACGAACGATGAATTGACCGGCACCGAGAACTGGACCTCCTTCCGGATGGGAGGCAACCGTTTGACGACGTACAACTGGGAGAATAACGCCTCCAACGCGGGGAAAGACGACGGCTGGCGCAGTGACGGGTATGTTCCATGGTTTTTCGGAAACATTATGGATCGTTCCAAATGGAACATTCCGGGCATCGGCGCGACCGCTTTCCACGACCGAGCGAATGCAAGAGGAGCCTATACGCTCATTACGCTGCAGACGGCCGGCTATGTGGCGGCGGACAAAAACGACACGGCCGTAACCGAAACGGCGCCGAATTCCAGATGGGTAGAGGTGAAGCCGGCTAAAGGCTCGCCGTTCAGCTTGACTCCGGATTTGAACGACAATGCCGTGTATATGGACGAATTCGTCAACCTTCTCGTGAACAAGTACGGACCGGCGTCTTCGGCGACGGGTATTAAAGGGATGGAGATCGACAACGAACCGGGGCTGTGGGCGGAAAATCACAAATACGTTCATCCGGCACAGGCGAGCGGCGTCGAGGTGCTGAACAAGTCGGCCGCGCTGGCCAAAGCGGTGAAAAAAGTAGACCCGACGGTCGAACTGTTCGGCCCCGTGTCGTACGGCTTCAGCGAATATTTGATGATGGACAACAAGCCGGAGTGGGATAGCATCAAAGGCAGCTACAGCTGGTATCTCGATTACTATTTGGACAAAATGCGCGCGGAATCCGCCAAGGAAGGCCGCAGACTGCTCGACGTGCTCGATCTTCACTGGTATCCGGAAGCGACGGGAGGGGGCGTCCGCATTTCCGATCCGTGGACGGCCAGCAACCTGGAGACGCACAAAGCCCGGGTGCAGGCGCCGCGTTCGCTGTGGGACCCGAGCTACAAGGAGAACAGCTGGATCGGCGAATTCTACAGCTCGTACCTGCCGCTCATTCCGAAGCTGAAGCAATCGATCGGCACGTATAATCCCGGCACGAAGCTGGCATTTACCGAATACAACTATGGCGGGGAAGACCATATTTCGGGCGGCATCGCCATGGCGGACGTAATCGGCATTTTCGGCAAGCAAGGGGTGTACATGGCGAACTACTGGAAGATGGTAGCGCCGGAGAAAACGGCGTACTCTACGGCAGCCGCCAAAATTTACAACAATTACGACGGCCGTAACGGCAAATTCGGCGATACTTCGGTACGTGCCGAAACGTCCGACGCGGAGAACAGCTCCATCTACGGCTCCGTGTTCAAGGACAACGACAACAATCTCCATCTCATCGTCATGAACAAAAACTTCGATTACGACATGAATGCCGTCTTCCAAATCGAAGGGAGCGAAGCGTACAAGTCGGCCCAAGTGTGGGCTTACGACAGCGAAAGCCCGATTATCCAGGAAAGGGCGGGCATCGCTTCGATCAACGGCAACAGCTTTACGCTTAACGTTCCGAAACTGACGGTGGCACATATCGTGCTCCGAGCTGCTGATCTTAAATAATTCCTCATACTCCCCTCCGGTATTTGGCATGACGACCGTGAGGGGGATTTTTTTGTGAACCAAAGCGTTAAGGATCCTTTTGTAATGCGCTCAAACTGTAACGGAGCCAGGATCCGGCTCATTTGAACAGGTACTGCTCCCTACACTGGAAAATATGCCGTTACGGAAAGTCGACGGGCAGCCTTGTCCATTCCCTCACAACGCGCTGACGTCTGAGGCGGCAGCTTCAGGACGAGTCATTATGCGAATCATTGAAAAAATCCCCGGCTTGTTCAAGGCGAACAGCCGGGGATTTTGCCGTCCGGTGCGGACGGATCGGATCAGGCGTGGACTTTCGACTTCAAATATTCAGGCAGCTCGTGGTCCAAAACATGGCGTACTTGGGCAATTTTCCACTGAAGATGCTCCGGATCGGTCATATATTCCATCGAGGGCTCCCAGCCGAGTCGGGAGTCGGCTTCCGTGAGCGGGATCGTCGCTTCCGCATTGGCGATTTCCCGCTCGGCGACTTGCACCATGCCTTGGGCGATCGCCTCGGCTTGCGCCGGATCCTGTTCCTGAAGAAGACTCTGCTTCAGCTTCCACCACTGCTTCGTATGGATCGCGGTCAGCACGCAGCGGTGGATGAAGCGGTTTAGTCCAAGGAGCAAATTGGCGTCGGGGAGCTTGCTCTCCGGAATGAGCGCTATCGCTTGCTCCAGGGCAGCATTGCCTCGGTGCCAGTAATCAGCCATTTTCTCCAGGCTCGCAATCTCCACATTGACGCGTAAATTGTTCTCGTGATCGGTTCTCGGGCTGTAGGCGGTAGTGACAATCCGGTTATTGCTGCCAAAGTGGGCGTACCACGCTTGCGGGACATAAGCCGGTTCCCGGAAAACAAGCGGATATGAAGGTCCGATTCGGAACGGCCCGTATTGGTCGTAATTGGTCGGAATGTAGTGCCGGATGCCCTCGCTCCAATGCTTCCAAGCTTCGAGCACATGAGGCGCCGCTTCCGGGCTGAAATCGCGCTTCGCCACGGCCGCGAACGTCTCTTCGGACGATGGACTCGGGGTCCAGTAAGCCCATTTGGTCAAGTCGCTGACAAACGACGGCCACCAGCCGAAATGATGCGATTCCATAAGTCCGACGAGTCCCCAATCGTCGTGAGCCCGCCTAAGGCCGGCGTGGCGGTTCGCCCATTGGTAAGGGATCGGCTCGTAGGGAATGACGCCGATATCCCAGCTCAGTCCGCCGGTATTGGCCATCGTATACAGCCGGATTCCCCGTTCGTGGGCGGCTTTCGCCTCGCTGGCGAAATATTTGCCCGGCCCGGCGAAGGAAGCGGTATAATCGACGCAAGTATGAATGACGCCATCGCGCTCGAACTTCTCGAACATTTCGAAGGTGGCCATCAACGAAATATCGGTCGGCAGCGACTGGATCAGGCGAAGCCGCTCCTCCTCCGGCGCGTAGCCCCAGTTATAGGTCCAGAAGACGATATCGAGGTCGGGATTGTGCTTGCGCGTCACTTTCTTGATCATATCGAGCCATTGCGGATAATCGGTGCAAGGCCACCAGCCGGGAGAAGGCTTCGTTCTCGGTTTGTCCTTCGGCCATTCCAATCGGAGCATGCCTGTCGTGTTCGGGTCCTTGCTCGGAAATTCGCACGATTCCCCGACGAAAATGATCCCCTTGAAGCGCGGATATTTCTCCATAATCCGCCCGTATGTGCTATCATAGTAAACTTCGGCATCCGGATCGTCGGGATGCTTCTTGCTCTGCAAATAGCTGTACATGTATACGTCGAGCCCGTGCAGGGCGGCCCGGTCGATCACGTGATTGAAGTCGAGGTAGCCGAACGGCGTCTGATCGATGTCCTTCACGAAGACGAGTATCGCGTCGATACCGGCATGGGCCATCGCATTCAGGTGAGCATCGGGGTAGACGTCCAGTCCCCATCCGGAATGGATCATCCGCGGCGAGAATACCGGCTCGCGCACCGTATCCTGCTGCTTGACGAACGGGGCTTCGCGAAGATTCATCAAGTCTTCCAGATAGTAGCTTCCTTGTCCGGCTCCGCGCTCGTCGAAACCGCAGATGACGATGTTGTCCCCATCCGCGACGATGCGGTAGCTGCGGGCTTTATGCAAAGACTCGCCGTAACCGGGAAGCTGCGCCTTCTCGGCCAGCACGATAACCCGCTCTCCATTCTCGGCGACATCGCCGATATCGGAAGAACGTCGAAGCAGCAGGGAGCAACTCATGCTGGCGAAGAAATAATCCTGCAAATCTTTGGCGACATGGACGACAAGCGGGCTCGCATCCTCGCTAATGACGATCTGCCATCCGTCGCCGATGCGGCACTCGTCCGCCTCCGGTTGCAGCGCCGGGTTGATACGGTTCGGCTTGTGAACGACGTCCAACCGGTTTCTGAATTCGTAATTTCGCTCTCCCATGTTTTCCTCCTGTGCAGGCGGCTGTTCCTGCCCGTTATTCGATAGAATTCGTTAGATTATATACATTCATCAAATAATATATTTACTATATCATATATAATTGTCTTGGTGAAGATAATATCGATGTTGATAAGCAAATCGAAGAATCGCCCAAAATCGATCCGGTTGCCGCCGGGACGATAAGTGATTGCCCGAATGAACCCCTTTTGATAGCGATTACAAAATCGAAGAATTACTAATAAAAACGAATGATCACCAATCGAAACCCCCACACCTTCCCATTACAATAAAGGTGTATTCGATATGAAGCGTTACGATCATATCGAAAACTATTCACCACTCGGGGGGATACCATGAATTTGTTGGGAAGCTGTGCGTTGATAGCGCTGCTCGGCATGAGCGGGGCGATGGTCGCGGCCTGCGGCACAAACAAGAAAAACGGCGAAGCGGGCAATGCGAAAGATCCGGGCAATACGAAGCAAGCGGAGCAGCCGATCGAGCTCGTCTTCCATGCGGGACAGAGCAACTGGACCGAGGAGATGTTCTGGGCGCTCTACGGCAATCCGATCAAGAAGAAATTTCCTCATATTAGCCCCAAATTTATACAGGTGGCCGGTTCGAAGGTGACCCTCGGCGATTTGGTCGCTTCCGGAGATCAAATCGATCTTATGCTCGTCACGACATCCGGCACGGCCGACTTTGTATTGAAATACGGGCTCGAGTACGACATATCCGGCCTTGTCAAAGAAAGCAAATTCGATTTGAGCCGGTTCGATCCGTCCATTATCAATATGCAGAGAGATATCGCCAAGGGCGGCCTGTACGCTTTGCCGGTATTCGTCCAAATCCCGTTCCTGCTGTATAACCGCGATTTGTTCGACAAATTTGCCGTCGGTTATCCCAAGATGGGCATGACGTGGGACGAAACTTACGACTTGGCGGTCAAGATGAGCCGCACGGATGGCGGCAAAAAATATTACGGGCTCGGCACGAATATGCTTTTTCATTACAAAACGAGCCAAATTCCGTTGTCCCTGGTCGATCCGGCGACGAATAAAGCGGTCTCGGACGAGAAGACGAGACGCGTGTTCGACAACTTCTCCAGATTTTTCCGGATTCCGAGCTACGAGGCGAACGCGGTGATGAGCAAAGGCGGAGAGCTTGAAAATATGTTTTTCAAAGACCAGACTTTGGCGATGTATCCGCATTTCACGAACGTGTCCAGAAGGCTGCCGGACAACTTGAACTGGGACGCCGTATCGCTGCCGTATTATTCCGACGCGAAAGGCGTGGCTCCCGCGGCCGACCCGTATTTCCTCTACATCATGAGCAAGAGCAAGCACAAAAAGCAGGCATTTGAGGTAAGCGCTTACTTGACGACGGTGGAAGCCCAAATCGAGCTGGCCAAGGAAGGCTTCACCCCGGTTATTAAAGACAAGGCGGTTCAGGAAGCTTTCGGGAAAAACAACAAAAACTACGCCGGTAAAAACGTCGCGGCTTTCTTCCCGGATAAGCTCGCGCCGGCGCCCGCCTACTCCCGCTATTACTCGATTGCCGACGCCAGCCTGCTTAACGCGTTCAGCAGCGTAGTGACCGGCGCGAAGGACTTGAATACGGCGCTCAGGGATTATGAGCAGGAAGCGAATAAGAAAATCGAAGAACAGATCGTTATGATGAAGTAGGTTAAGCGCTTTATCGGGTTGAATACAGTCGACGAAAACCGTTGCCGGCGAACGCATCAGACGTATGCCGGCAGCGGCTACTTTCCGTTAAGGCATCCGGATTGCCGCTTTCGCCGCCGCTTCGTTCAAATGCTGCAGCTTTAACGTATGGGAAGGCGGATGACCTACAATTTTTTTGTACATGTGGTTGAAATACGTCGGATCGCAGTACCCGAGCGATTCGGATATTTCGCTGATCGTCATGCTATTGGTCAGCAGCAGCTCGCGTGCTGCGGAAATCCGGACCTCGTGCATATACTCCACGGGCGTCCGCCCCGTCACCTCTCTGAATACGGTGGAGACGTAAGTCGGAGACCGGTCCACCGCCTGAGCCAGCTCGTTAAGCTTCAGCGGCTCGCGGTAACGCTGCACGATGTATTGATGGATACGGAGCGCCAGACTGCGGCGGGAGCTGGAATGGGAGCTTCCGGACAGCTCGCGCAGGACGATGCCCAGAATCTCGTACAGAATGCCGCGGGCAATGAGCTCGTAGCTCGGCATTTTGCCTAGCCAGCATTCGTTCAGCATGGAAAATCTTTGCTTGAGGTAGTCGTAGCCGAGCGGCCTGAAATGAATGAAGCGTTCGCCGCTGCAGTCGGGGACTTCTTCGTCCGGTATATCCCGGAAATGGGCGGAATACATCTGCGTAGGATCCTTCAGGTCGCTCTCCGCCGAACGAAGGCTGCCTTGCGGGAAAAACAGTCCTTCGCCTTTGTGAACCCGGACCGTCTGGTCGCCGAAGCGGTATATGGCAACCCCCTTCGTGACGAGTAGCAGGATATGATGCACGGTCTTATGCAAAGGAACCGTCCAGCTGCCATTCATGCCGGGTTGAAAGGCGATGTTATCGATCTTCATCTGCATGCAGCCTCCATCCTGTAAGTAAAAAATCGAAGAATTACTCATATAATGACATGATTACCAATCGTAATCGTATTTCCGGCGAATTACAATAAAAATATGAACAGAGCTCAACAAAACCAGGTTTTCCAGGCACGGTTATTCGGAGGGAGGCATCACCATCCATGAATGCGGATATGAGAATCATTGATGTAGACGTGCACAACGCGTTGAAAAATCCGAAAGATCTTAATCGTTATTTGCCCGAGCCATGGAAATCGCAGGGGGTCGGGCTGCCGGCGAGCGGCTATCCGTCCCTGATCAATAGGCTGAGAAGCAATTGCATCCCCCCTGCGGGAGGGCCGGCCGCTTCCGATGCGGAGTATCTCGTCCAACATTTGATCGAGCCGCTCCACATCGAATATGCGATTATGACCGGCGGCATGATGGACGTATCGGCTTTACTGGACCCGGATCATGCGGCCGCCGTCGCTTCGGCCTATAACGATTACATGGCCGAACATTGGCTGCCCAAGCATCCGTCCTTCCGCGGCTCGATCGTCGTCGCGACGCAGGACCCCTATCTCGCGGCGGGAGAAATCGACCGGATGGCCGATTGCCCGCAGATGGCGGCTGTTGTACTAAGCACAGCCCAACCGGCTTTGCTCGGTCAACGCCGGTTTCATCCAATCTACGAAGCGGCGGAGCGCCATGGACTGCCTATCGCGATTCATCCGGGCGCAGACGGTGCTGGCGGAACCCCGCCGCCGACACCGGCCGGTTATCCGACTCATTTTCTGGAATATCAGATGCGCATTTCCCAGAGCTTCCTGGGACATATGATCAGCCTCGTCTGTGAAGGCGTACCCGAGAAATATCCCGGATTGAAATTCGCGATGCTCGGAGGCGGAATCTCGTGGCTGCCGCATCTGATCTGGCGTCTCGATAAAAATTACAAAGGGCTGCGGTCCACGGTTCCTTGGCTGAAGAGGTTTCCCAGCGAATATATCCGCGACCATTTTCGGTTCTCCACCCAGCCGATGGAGGATTCGGGCAATCCGGAGCATATGCTGAAACTGTTCGAAATCATCGACGCCGAGAATATCCTCATGTTTTCAAGCGATTACCCTAACTATGATAACGACATTCAGACCGGCCTGCTAAACAATCTCCGCCCGGAAGCCCGGCAAAAAATATATTACGACAACGCCAAGAAGCTGTACCGACTGTGAAAGGAGCTGTGCGGTCCGATGAGAAGCGAAGCGATGAAAGTGATTGACGTCGATGTACACCAGACTTTAAGGAGCGGGAAAAACCTTCTTCCCTACATGAAGGAGCCGTGGAAATCGCGGTACGCGAAGCTCGGTTCGGGCGGGGCCAGCCTGAACCTGCATAACCCGATCGGGGTTGTCCGTCAAGATTGCAGACCGCCTACCGGCGATCCGACGGCTTCCGATCCGGATTTTATCGTCACCGACCTGCTGGAACCGTACAATATCGAATATGTGATTCTGACAGGCGACATGATGAGTGTCTCCAACCTGCACGATCCGGATTTTGCCGCCGCGATAGCTTCAGCGTACAACGATCATCTGGTTGAGCATTGGCTGTCCAAGCATCCTCATTACCGGGGTTCGATCCTTGTCTCCGCGCACGATCCGATATTGGCCGCGAGGGAAATCGAACGGATGGCCGATCATCCAAAGATGGTAGGGGTCATCATGGGCAGCGGCCAGCGCGCCCCGCTCGGTCAGCGGCAATTCCACCCGATCTACGAAGCGGCCGAACGGCACGGGCTCCCAGTCGCCATCCATCCTGGCACGGAAGGAATGGGAGGGATGCCGCCGCCGACGGGGCACGGCTATCCGACGCGGTACTTGGAATGGCACACCAGCTTGTCGCAAAACTATATCACGCATACGACCAGCCTTATATGCGAGGGCGTATTCGAGAAATTTCCGAACTTGAAATTCGTTCTGCTGGAGGGCGGCATCGCCTGGCTGCCGGGCCTGATGTGGCAGCTCGACAAATATTACAAGCAGCTTCGCGAAACGATGCCGTGGCTGAAGCGGCTGCCGAGCGAATACATTCGCGACCATTGCTTCCTGTCGACCCAGCCGATCGAGGAGCCCGACGATCCGAAGCAGCTGATCTCGATCTTCGACATGATCGACGCCGAAAACTTCCTGATGTTTTCGACCGACTACCCGCATTGGGACAACGATATGCCGACGGAAATATTGAAGAAGCTTCGTCCGGAAGCGAGACGTAAAATTTTTTACGACAACGCCAAGGCGCTGTATAACTTATAGAGCGGAGGGATGCGTATGGCGGTCCATTATGTAGCTGACGCAGCCGATATCCAAGAAGGCAAAAGAATCATCGTGGAGGTCGAGGGCAGGTCGATCGGCGTGTACCGGGTAGGCGGCGAATTGTATGCGCTGCACAACCGCTGTCCGCATCAGGGAGCCCCGTTGTGCAAGGGTCCTATCTGCGGCACGACGCTGCCGTCAGCCGTGTACGAATACGAGTACGGCCGCAGCGGCGAGCTTGTCCGCTGTCCTTGGCACGGCTGGGAGTTTGAGATCAAGACCGGCAAGGCGGTTTTCAGCGAAAAGGTGCGGACGCGCTCATATAAGGTGCAGGTTGACGGGGGGAAGGTTGGGATTGTGATTGGGGAAAGAGCGAGCGGCTAGATGCAGGAGGCTTGTCTGGTATAATGGGAATATTAGACAAGCCACAGAAAGGAGATACATTCCCATGAACCCCCCAAAAGCCGCTTATGGGTCGATCGATGAGTACCACATCGGCTTCTATCCGGCTCCCAGCGGAATCGAGGCGTTCCACGACGAAGTAAAGGCTTATCACAAGTCGAAAGGGACGCTGCAATTCCCGCTCGACCAGCCGCTGCCCTATGAGCTTATCAGCCGAATCGTGAAATACCGGGTGGCCGCCAACAAGGAAAAAGCCGCGGGAAAATTGAAAAAGAAATGAAGCAGCGCCCCTCTGATGGATGAGGGGCTTTTTTGCCGGGCAGAGCCAGTATGGACTATACTAGACGGGCAGGTACAATGCTGTAATGAATTTGCATTACCCAACTGCTGAAGACAATGGGAGCTTTCCATTTCAAGCTCCCATGGATTCTGCGGTTGGCGATGCATCGCCTTTCTTTTCAAAGTTCTTTCCCTTGCCGTTAAAACTGTCTCTAATATGGAGGTTGACAGGATGAGAGATTGGGATGAAGCGTATAACAGCGGAAACTTTCGAGACTACTGGGATCTCCCGTATCCGTCTCAAGAATTGGTCGCGTTCGTGGCTTCCATGGATCTTCCCCCTAATATTGCCGTTTTGGATGTAGGCTGCGGCGCGGGCAGCGAAGCCATTTTTCTGGCCCAGCGGGGATATCGCGTAATCGGCGTCGATCTGAGTGCCGCTGCCTTGAACATCGCAAGGGAACGGGCAAACAAGGCGGAGGTTCAGGTAGATTGGCGTCAGGGCGATGTCTTGAAATTGCCGTTGGAAAACCGGTGCGTGGATATGGTCAATGATCGCGGATGTTTTCACAGTATCGCCGAAGAAAATCGGGGGCGATTTGCGGAGGAAGTCGCGCGGGTGCTCAAACCGGGCGGGGTGATGCTGCTCAGAGGCTGTCGCGACAAGGCAGAAGAAGGACATTTTGTCTTCGTGACCGAACAATCCGTGGACCAGCACTTCAGCCGGTATTTTAAACGTGGCCCGGTGCTGCCGATCCAGATGACGGTCGGCAAAGGTTATAGCGAAGATGGAATGAAGGGCAACCTGGTCGTTTTGAAAAGAAAGTGAAAGTCTACGCAGGGCGACCGCATTGGGGCTGCAGCTTTCTTGCGTATGGACCGGCGGACGAGGCTAGGGCGTCTTCCTCTGCCAAACAGATGATGCTCGGGATCGTCTCCGATTCCCCAGCCTCTTATCGACCTCTGATGTCCTAATGATCCAGAGGAACCTAATCCGTATAAAAGCCGTTGAAAAATGAAGGGGGCGAATTGTGTTCCTATTCCTTCGACGACACAAGCGGAGTGATATGTGTAGCTCATAAGGAAACTGCAAATTCTTTCATTATTCTTTTATTTGGATTTGATAAAGTAAACATAAAGTAATCTCATACCGTCAAAGGAGAGCTTACTTTTCGAAGATTTTCTGTCAAGGAGGTGATTCCAATGGGAGAGCAAAAGAAAACGGACGCAACCAAGGAGTCCGTCGAGACGAGCAAAGCTACCGAGATCAAGCTCGGCGATATGCCGAAGAAGCTGACCGAGGAAGAAGCGAAAAACGTGACTGGCGGTAGATTTATTTAATGGAGAAAGAAGCATGGCGCGGGAGCGACTCCCGCGCTTTTATATAGGAACCCATAAAGGAGTATGCACGATGTCACTCGCTCAAGTCATGGCTCTTCAAATCGATGAACGAAGCTACTCGTTAGCGACCGTACTGCGTTCCGCCGTCATTCGGGAAAGCTTCGGTGCGATTAACGATTACATCTCGCATGCGCTCATCACCTTATTCGCGGAAGAAAACGGTATTGCTGCTGGTCAGGAAGAGATCCAGGAGGCGTTGGAGAGCGCAGTTGCCGAAGGCGAAAATCTCGGAGTCGGTTTGGCTGCTGGGGGAAGAAAGTATTGCTGGTCGATGCGGACGCACAGGGTAACCGACCCGACGCTTTAAGTTTTAACGAGCCGGATAGTTTACCTGTCTCAGCTACACGGTTGAGCAAAACGAGACGATAACTTCTGAGCGAATTTCATAGCAGATTTATCGTTACCTCACGCCCATCAAAATATAAACGTATGTATCCAAATAGGGCGTTGCAAGACAGAGGCCCAAGTTCCTTAGTTATACTTCACTAGCTACAATCGACCGTACCACTCGGTTAGCTCTGCCGAAGGCTGAATATTGAGTTCTTGCTTCAATAGCTCTTCATACTGCTTGTATTGCAATTGGAGGGCCCGTCTGTCCTTCAAGGCGGCAAACCCGTGCATAAGCAGCATATTCGCTTCTTCATCCAATTCGTTGCGCCGCACCAGCCTTTTAGAAATCTGAACGGCCTGACGAATCTGATTATTTTCGAGCAGCCACTTGACCAGACGTTTGGCAAACGCCTCGTACACATCGCTGAGCCGCTCACGCTCGGCAAGCGCCCACCCGTACGGTTTGTCTTCGAACAAATCGCCTGTATACAGGTTCTCAATGGCTATCGCGGCCTCTTCATTATTTCCATCAATGGTGTGGAAACCGGACAATCGTTCTTCAAATTGTATAAAATCGACCTCGATTTGTTCCAGACTCATCTGATAGTATTCGCGATCGGAGACAAGTATTGCCTTCATTCCATGCGTAGATAGCGTCCTGCGCAGCTGGTATAGCGCAGTATTGAGATACAACTCCGAATTCTTCCCTTCTCTATCATGGAATAAATCTTCCAGAATACGGACTTTGGCCGCACGATTCCCGCGACAGAGCAACAAATACGCAAACAGCTCCTGACTTTTACGGGACATCCACTTCAATGATTCTCCTTGCTCGCTGCTGACTTGCAAACCTCCCAAGCTTGCAACCGACAATCGTTTCGGCCTGTCCGCGTTACCGGGACCGAGCTTCTCCGTCCGCCCTCTCGCCGCTCTCGCAACGGTTTCTTCCAATCGCTTCTTAGAAATAGGCTTTACAATATAATCCAATGGATAAGCATTAAAAGCATCCAGCGCAAACTCCTTATGGGAGGTCACGAACACAATATCCAAGTCGGCGTTCATCTTCCTCAATTCAAGGGCTAATGTCAATCCGCTGTCTTCCGCGATCTTAATATCGATAAAGGCAAGATCCACGACATGCTGTGCGGCAAACGCAACCGCCTCTGCACGGCTGCGTACCATCCCGACGATTTCCACGCCATCTATTCGCGACAATAGCTGGCTGAGTGCCGTCAGCATCGCCTGTTCGTCATCAATAAGCAATACTCTCATCATTGTCCCTTTCCGAGTCTGCAGCGCGAAGCGTAAAGTAAAAAACAGTTTTCTGGCGTGGCACGCTTTCCACCCAAATTTGTCCGCCGCTCATCCGCACGAATTGTTGGCAAACTTGCAATCCCAGCCCGGTTCCTCTCTCCCCGGCAGTACCTGTTGTGGACACGAGCCTCAGCGGATCGAACAATTCCCGAACCCGTTGTTCCTCCATACCCACACCATTGTCGCTAACCGATACGATAACCTGCCCGGCATTCGTTTCGGCTCTAACCAGAACTCTCCCGCCTGGCTCGGAAAATTTGATCGCATTCGTCATCAGATTACGAACGATCAGATTGACCGCTTCTCTATCCGCATATACTTCGATGTCGATGTCGATCTCCGTATGTATCGCGATTTGCTTGGCTTCGCTTTTAATTCGCAATGTGCGGCACACTTCCTCGACCACATCTGACAGTCGTAATCGTTCGGGTTGCAGCAGCATGCCTTCCTTTTGGCTGCGAAACCATTCCAGCAAATTTTCGATCATCACAAACGTATTTTGAATTTGCCCGCTTAATGCATCGATCACTTCCTGATGATTGCGGTTAAACATCGTTTTATCCACTTCCAGCACTTCAATCAAACTAGCCTGGACCGCTAACGGGTTCCGGATATCGTGGGAAACGATTGCGAACAAATGGTCTTTTAGCTGATTGAGCTTAACGATCTGCTCCATCTGTCTTTGCTTTTCTGTTATGTCGAACAATACGGATACGGTTCCTTGTCCAGGCCCTCCCCGGGAGGCAAGCGGATACACCTTGACCGAATAGACCCGTGTTTCTCCGTTCACCTGGGCGTCAATCTCTATATCGCCCGTCTCCATATGCTTGCAGACACGCAGCCATTCCGGCCACTTGTGCAACAATTTGTCGATATGCTGTCCCGCAATCGAACTTTCTCCCGAACCCGCAAATAAGGGCTCAATATACGCATTGCTATCGATGACGCTTCCTCTTCGATTGACAATAAGTATCCCTTCTTCCATCGTCTCGACCACAACGTTTCTTGCAAGCGGTACGACCGAGAACATCCGGTATCGGATCACAATCCACAGCATAGCCATTCCCAAAAAGCCGGAATAGACCGAGAGGGGAAGCAGCCACGGCGTAAGGCCGAAGGAAGAAGATTTGGCAATTTCCGTCGCAGCGGGGATACAACCGCACAGCACTAACAAGATGCCGGGCTTGCGAAGCTCGGGACGTACGCGCCGCAGATAGACGAACAAATAAAAGACGCAAGCAGCAATAATCAGATAACAGATGATATTAAACGCAATGGAATAAACGGTTTTGCTTATTTCCAAATGCCCTTGGTCGAGCTCTATATTCCGGAAAAGCAGATGGTGATACGGATTCGTCCATATAAGCAACGACCAAAGCGCGAAAATCGAAAGGATCTGCATCATTCGAGACGGACGTAAATATTCGTCTTTCCCGAACAGGGCCAGCACAAAAAAAATGACCATAGGCACCACAAACAGCAAGCTGGTCTGTTCCATATTTCGAAACAGCATTTTTGACGATAAACTTTCGCTGTTGATTTCCATGATCACACTTCCGGCATAAATCACGCGGCAAACCATGACCCAGGCAAAATATCGGATTCCCCGTTCCTGCCTGTACAGAAAGGCGTAGCATAAAAACGCGGTCATCAAAAAAATGGAAACCAGCATGACCACATTGGATAGCGTTATACTCATAACTGCGAAATTCTCCTTACAGTAGAAAACATCTGGAGTTCCTCTAATTATATTCAGGACAGCAAGCCGTCACAATGTTTCCTTCAGTTCCTTCTCACCTATTGATCATACTATAGGTAAAGGATCTTTCACTATAGGGATTCTTTCATAGTTCTTTCGCAGTTCTTTTATAGCCGTCTGTTATACTGGTTTTTGCTAAAAACCCAGGAGAATTTTGCCTGGGGACCAGCTCCGGAAGGAATTCTTCGTAAAGCTTCCCGAATCGAGCGTAATTCCGCCCTGTGTAAATATCGCGCGGAGGAGGAGGTGGCTTTCGAAGCGATGTTTACCGGTGCGGATCGGACACATGGGCTGGAGTTTATGGAGTGGGAGGATAAGCATCATTTCATGCGGGTGATAGAGAACGAACGCTTGTATTTGCAGGGAATGAGCGATGGCGCGCAGCTTGTCGTTGCGCTGTTGTCCGATCCGTTTCTTTCCAGCGGGCATGACACAGAGAAGGCAAGGACAGCAGCTTCGACAAATACGGTGAAGGAGGGCGAGCTGTAGTCTTGGAATAGGAGACGGAAAGCTACGGGAAATAATCCGCTGACCGCGACAGCATGTCAAAAACAAATAAGCCTTCGAAAGAAGACGCCCGAGTCTCCTGACGAAGACTAATCCCCCTGATCCACCTGCCAACTACCTCGAAAGCTTGCATCCCTGCAACAATTGCCGCCGCATCCATTCATTGGCGACAATCGCGTCGCCGTCCGCGAGTAGCGTATAGTACAACCGGCGTCGAAGTTCCGCGACAAGTCCAGCATGATCCGGATCGCCGATCCGGTTAGTAAGCTCGGCAGGATCGGCTTGGAGATCGTACAGCTCATCCGTATCCGTAAGATTCCACACATATTTCCATTCGTTCGTACGGATCATGCGCTGCGTGTACAGTCCGAACTGCTGGCCGTTGTAGGAGGCGACGACCGAATCTCGCCATTCCGCCGATTCCGCCATCCCGGAGAGCAGCGGTACTAAGGAGCGGCCGTGCAAATTTCCCGGGTCGTGCGCTTGAAGTCCGAGCAGGTCCAGAAGGGTAGGGGGCAGGTCGAGAAAATTGTAGACGAATCGGCTGATCGTTGCCCCTTGGCGAACCAGCTCCGGCCAGCGGATCATAAGCGGCACGTGAACGACATCGTCGTACAAGATGAAATGTTTGTCCATCATGCGGTGCGAGCCGCACATGTCGCCGTGATCCGCGGTGAAAATAACGATCGTATCGTCCGCCGCGCCGATCCGGTCCAGAGCTTGCAGCACGATGCCGACCGCCTCGTCCATTTGGCTGATAACGCCGTAATACCGGGCGACGACCGGGGCCCAATCGTTCCATGTAAAATGCTCGATGCCCCAATTGTATAATTGCTGCTGTTGGATGTATGGTTTCCCGGCAAACGTTTCGCGGAAGCCGTCCCACTCAGGAACTTCCGCCGGATCGTACATATCGGCGAAGCGTCCCGAAGGCCGGCATGGCAAATGCGGCTCCGGGAAGTGCAGCGCCACATGCCAAGGGGAGTCGGCCTCGTGCAGCCGCTCGATAGCCTCGACAGCCCGCGCCGCCAGCCAATGTGTCTGCGAGTCCTCGACCGGGATCGGATTCGTCTCTCCGAAAAAGCCGTTCGAGAAACGGACATCCGGATAGCGGCTTTTCGTGAATCGCCCGTATTCGGCTTCGCCGACATACGAATCGTAGCCGAAAGCGGTTGCGTCAAGAGACGGGTTGACGCCCCATTTGCCCAAGAATGCCGAGGCGTAGCCGTTCTCGGATAATGTTTGGGTCCAGGAGTAATGATCCGGCTCAAGAGAGGCAATGGGGAGAGCGCCATTGTAATTCCATAAAGCACCGAACGTCTCGGCTCTCCTGCCGTTCAACAGCGATTGCCTCGCCGGTCCGCATACCGGAATATGCGAATAAGCGCCGGAGAAGACGGCGCTCTGCGAAGCAAGCAGGTCCAGATGGGGAGTCCGGACGGGATATTTGCCGCTTGAACCGATACAGTCGAAGCGAAGCTGGTCGGCCGTAATCAGCAATACATTCGGCGGGCGTTTTCTCATGGACGGTGTCATCCTTCCTTGAAACTCGCGGATTATTCTCCCGAACGATGCGCTTGGAGAAGTCCGAGTCCTTGACGGTATTGACTGGGCGGGCATCCTACGTGACGCAGAAACAGCCTGCTGAAAAATGACGGGTCGTCGTAGCCGACCTGGGTCGCGACGGTAATCACTTTCTCATCCGATTCGGTAAGCAGATGCTTGGCCCGCTCGATCCGGATCTCGTGGAGCACGTCGATGATGCTTCTGCCGAACTCCTGCCGCATCAGGCGGTTCAACTGGCGGATGCCGACATTGAATAGACCGGCCAGCGACTCCAAAGTGATCTTCTTGTCATAGTTCCGCTCCATGTAGCCATAGATGCGCCTGGCCGTTATTTCGCGTTCCAGCTGCCGGGGGGACGGAGTCGTGCTGCGGTTGCGCATTAACGTATAGTAGCGGGAAAGGAGAACCAGCAGCTCGACCAATTGCAGACGGATGATCGTCGTATAGCCCGGCCCACGGTGGCCGAGCTCCCGGATCATGCTGTCGAGCAGCACGAGTACGTTGACCGCATCCTGGCCGTGCAAATTCAGATGGTGATTGAAGCGGATGTCCGGCTTCATGAACGGATGCACGTAGAAGTAGTCCATCGAAGTCGATATTTCCAGCTCCTTCAACAGCGCATCGGGAATGAAGGAAGGCATGAAGAGACAGTTGACGATCTCCATCTGCTCTCCGCTCGCTACGGTGTACGCATGAGTTTCGCCGGGATTGATGATATATACGTCCCCGGCGGAGAGCTCGTATTGCGTTCCTTCAAATATATGCATGCCGGCTCCGCGCACGACATAGACGAGCTCCACGAACTCGTGTCCATGCTCCTGAACCGCTCCTTGAGTATGGCGCGTGATCCAGAACGGAAATTCATCCTTCATTAATCCGCTGCTCTTGATCATCGACTTCATCCGCTTCCCACTCCTCGCCAATGACTCCGATTCATCCGGTCGTTTTTGACGGTTCAACAGAGAAAATTATCCGTGATGGCGTACGGCTAGATCGAATCGTTCCCTGCGCGGGTTCCGACGCCAATCGTCCCAGCTCAAGCCCGCCGTTCCGAGTATTTGCTCGATTCGTCTGCGGAACGGCAGCCCGGCTGCCTCCAACTGCAGCATCATCGGATCCGGTCGACCCGCAAGCTTGCTGGATACCCAATCGGTAAGCCGGCGTTCCAGCTGTCCGGCCAATTCCGGCTCGGCGTCGGCCAGGTTGACCGTTTCCTCCGGATCGGCCAGCAGGTCGTAAAGCTCCCGTTCGGGGCGCACGAACGGCCCGGAGTCATAGGTGCGGATCAATTTGTAGCGGTCGGTCCGGATCCCCCGGGCGGCTTGCCATGCGCATTCGCTTAAATAGATCGTATCGTGCGTGCTGTCGGCTTTTCCTTGGATCGTCCGCCACAAGCTTGCTCCATCCAGCCCGGCCGGGTCGGCGAGCTTGCTTGTGTCGATGCCGGACGGGTTTTCGCTCCGGATCGCTTCCAGAATGGTTGGCAGCAGATCGACCTGCTGCACGAAACCGGGTACCCGACGCCCTTCCGGTATACGGCCCGGCCAGCGCATGATGACCGGAACGTGTACGGTCGGTTCGTACAAACCGCAATGATCCCAGTAGATGTCGTGCTCGGTCAAACTTTCCCCATGGTCCCCGAACAGGATGACGAGCGTCTCTTCGCGTATCCCGAGTGCGTCCAGATGGTGATCCAGATCCCGCAGCCGGTCGTCCAAATAACGGATTTCCGCATCATACAGCGCATCGTAGTAAGCGCTGTCGGTAACTTCGCCGAGCAAGTCGTAATGATGATGCTTGAAGAAAGGATAAGCCAAATGATTGTACGCCGGTTCCATGCTCCGGTTGGCGGGATCGAACGGGTTCCGTCCGTCCGGGTAAAACTCCGGAATATACGACTCCGGCGGCAAATAAGGCGTATGGGCATCCCAATAGTGCAGAAATAGGAAAAACGATTCGTCCTTATGCTGCGTCAGCCACGGAAAAGCCAACTCGTTGACCGTCCGCCCGTCGATCCACCGTTTGCCCCCTGCACTATTGATGTAATACCGGTACCCTCTGGCAAACCATTCTTTCAATTGATACAAATTGTCGACGGCGGAAGTGGTAAAGCCGGCCGAGCGCAGCAGCGCCGGAAGCCACGAGGTATTTTTCGGCAAATGCGTAAGCTCCGAGCCGTGCGATACGATTCCTGTCGTCAGCCCGACTTTGCCGGTGAAAATGCCGGTATGGGCTACTTCCGTAGGAATATCCGCCGCATAGGCGCGCTCGAACAGCACTCCTTCACGGGCGATCCGGTCCATATGAGGGCTGGTCCGTTTACCGTACCCGTATCCGCTTAAACGGGAGGCTCGAAGCGTATCGAGCGATATTAGTATGATTTTCATCCCCGCGTCCTCCTGCCCTGGGCATTATCGGCATATGCCGGGTTACGCACCGTCTTGCGAGCGATCGTAACCTGCCGATGGCGCATTTCCCGGTCTACCGAGCCAGGATAGTATGGCGTTGCTGTTTGCTTCGAGCGAACCGGATGCAGTGCTTATCGTCACGTCAGGGGAGAGCGGCGTTTCATACGGATCGGATATTCCCGTAAAATGGTTCAGCTCCCCGCGTCTCGCTTTGGCATAGAGTCCTTTGACGTCGCGCCGTTCACATTCCTCCAGCGGGCATTGTACATAAATTTCCACGTATCCCGGAAGTGTCGCGCGCGCGTAATCTCTCATTTCCGCGTAGGGCGTAATGGCCGATACGAGCACATCAACGCCGTGTTTGGATAACAATCCGGCCACGTAAACGATGCGTTTCACGTTCTCCAGCCGTTCCTCGCGGGTGAAACCGAGTCCTTTGCAAATCGTTTGGCGCAGTTCGTCCCCGTCGAGCAGCTCGACGCGCCGCCCTTGCTCGAGCAATCGGGCTTTTACATATTCCGCCGTCGTCGTTTTGCCTGCTCCCGACAAGCCGGTAAACCAGAGCACTTTACCCTGTTCGTTGCTATTCATGTTGTAGAACCTCCGTTGTCATCGGGAGCCGCATGGTACGTCCACGGGTGCTCCTCCAAGTTGATGCGAGCGGATGGCCGCTTCGATCACTTCCTGCGCGGCCAGCGCCTCGGCGCCGGAAGCTTCGATGGCTTCAGGGGCGTCGCCGGCTTTGATTTGCCCGACGAACCGGTTGATCCGCTGCCGGAACGTATCGTCGAAGCCTTGCATGCCGCCGAATATCGGATTGCGGTACACAGTCAAATCGTTCGAATGATGAGGGTAGTATGTCATGCTCTCATACACGTTGTCAATGATCAATCTGCCCTTATTGCCGGCGACTTCGCAGCACTCGATCGGATGCTTCATCGACATGTCGTAGCTCCCCGTCAAATGCCCGACGGCTCCCGACGCGAACTCCATATTGATCGATACGGTTGACCATGCCAGCCGTCCCGGAGCTTTCGTCATAAACGATTGAACCCGCTTGATATCGCCGCCAAAGTAGCGTATGACGTCGATCGAGTGAGGGTGCAGAGCCCTCATATGGAGCCATTCGGTATCGTCCTGCGGGTTGTTGATCGTAAGTCTCATATTAAGAAACAGAAGGGTGCCGAGCTTCCCTTCGGTTAGCAGCTCCTTGGCGCGGTAAGCGGCCGGGGCAAACCGGTGGTTCAGGTTGCAGGCCAGACGGACGCCCTTCTCGCGGGCGAACGCAACCATGTGCCTGGCCTCTTCGATCCGGTTCGAAATCGGTTTCTCGACGAGTACGTCTTTGCCCGCTTCGATGGCGGCCATGACGGGCGCGAAATGATGGCTGCCTTTCTCTACTCCCGCGGTAGCTACGACAACGGCGTCGATCTGTTCCTTGGCGAGCATTTCGTGCAGATCCGTATAGGCCGGTACACCGTGCTGTTTGCCTGCGGCTTCCGCCCGCTCCGGCAGCAGGTCGCAAACGGCCGCAAGCTCGGTGTCCGGGTGCTGCCGGTAAGTGCGGCAATGAATATTGCCAATGTTATTGACGCCGATAACCGCCACTCTGATCATCTGCGATCCTTCCTTTCTTTCTATCCGAAGAAGCTTCCGGGATTAGAAGTCTTTTGCATCTCTTATTCGGAGGGGATCGGTGATTTTTTGGAAATAAGAGATGTTTGGGACTGTTATTTGGGACGGATAGCCGGTGACCGGTTGGTTTGCCGCCCAATAAGAGTCCCTGGCATCTGCTATTTCGGGGAATCCGCCGAAAAAAAGAGCTGCTTAAGACTGCTAACTAGAATAATGGTGCTTGTGCTACTTTTTGATGGTTTCCGCTTTTTTCTCTTGCAACGAGCGGGCGTTTACGATCGAGCCGATGTGCATGGCGTCGTATGCCTCTTGCGAAGACTTGAAGGTGACGCCTTTGCCGTGCCAGTTCAGGTTCGTATAGATCGGATTTTGCCGTTTCGTTTGTTTCTCTCGTTTCGCGATATGGTCGTTCATCCGCTTCGTGAGCAACGCTACGACTTCCGGTTCCTTCTCCGCCAAATTGACGTTCTCCTCCGGATCCTGTACGAGATTGTACAGCTCGACCTCCGGCTTGAAATGGAAGTCCGGCTCGAGCGCGCGGATTAGCTTCCATTCCGGCGTGCGCCAGCCGTGCTTGCGCATCCATGTGCACTCGGTAATATAAAACTCGCTGATGCGGGTCGTCTGCTTGTCTTTGATCCAGTTGACGAGATTTTGCCCGTCGAATTTGATTTTGCTTTTGATCCCGAGCAGGTCAAGTACGGTCGGCATAATGTCTTGGATGAGCGATACGTCGGAAAACCGTTTCCCGGCCGGTACGACGCCCGGAAATTTGATGATGAGCGGAACGACGAGCGTGCAGTCGTACAAGCCGTGATGGTCGAAGTAGCAGTCATGCTCGTACAGCGTCTCGCCGTGATCGGCCGTAATGACGATAAGCGTTTCTTCGGTAATGCCGAGCGCTTCGAGCTTGGCGAACAGCGTTTGGATGCAGGCGTCCATATAGGCGATCGCCCCGTCATACTGTGCCGTTACATAGGCGTGGTCGGTCACGCCTTCCGGTATCCACGATTTCAAGAAATCCGCGAACGGTTTGAAGTTGTACACCGGCTCCATAGAGTTGTTCTCCGGGTCCTTCTCGTCGCCCCCGTAAAACGTCCGCTCGTATGGCTGCGGCGGCAGGTAAGGGGAGTGGGGATCCATATGTCTCAGGAACAGGAAGAACGGTTTATTGTCCGCGGCAAGGCGCTCGAGCTCGGGAACGGCCACCTGATTCAAATTGTGCGCTTTAGGGGCGCGTCCGGTTTCGTCGGGATGCCACGATTCGTAATTCAAATACTTGTCGAATCCGCGCGACGAAGGGTTGCCCGTAAAGCCGATGCAGGTCGTGTTGTAGCCGTTGTCGCTCAGTACTTCGGCAAGCGTCTTGACGTGTCCGCCGAGCGGCCCTTGGTGTCTAAGTGCGACTACATCCGTCCCGAATACGTCCATTCCCGTCAACATCGAGGCGTAAGCCGGCGTTGTCGGGATACTCGGGCTGAAATGCTGCTCGAACAAGACTCCCTCTGATGCGATTTTGTCCATGTGCGGCGTGGTCAAGCGGGAATAGCCGTATGAGCTCATATGATCACGGCGTAAGCTGTCGATGCCGAATATGATCACGTTCGGTTTTTTCGCTGGCATTTGGTTTCCTCCTAAGAGCTTTCCGAAGGAAAGCTGTCATCGTAAGCATATGCTGAGCTTTCCGAAGGAAAGCTGTCATCGTAAGCATATGCTGAGCTTTCCGCAGGAAAGCTGTCTTCGTAAGCATGTGCTGAGCTTTCCGAAGGAAAGCTGTCTTCGTAAGCGTAGGCTGAGCTTTCCTTAGGAAAGCTGACTTCGTAATCTGTTAGAGTAGGTAGTGTTCAAATGTACGTTATATCCGCCAAACTGGTCACTTGCCCGCCCGATAGATTGCAAATGTACCTTATTACTCGGAAATTCCCGCAAAAGTGCCGACAGTGGCAAGGGAGACAGGTAAACAGTGTTCAAATGTACCTTACATCCGCGAAACTGGCGGCTCTCCCGTCCAATAAGGTTCAAATGAACCTTATTACTCCGAAATTCCCGCAACCTTGCCAAAGGTGGAGGGAGAGCCAGGTAATTAAGTAATTCCAGCCAAATTGCCGACGGCGGAGAGGGGAGAGGAGAGAGTAGAGAGGAGTACTTCCCCTAATCAGCCCGGCCCCCGCCGACTAAGGAAGGGGAGCCCGTGTTAACGGGCGCCCAGCTTCTTCAAGCAGGCGTTCAAGTAGCCGTATGATTCCGCGGCCACGATCGAGACTTGGGCCAGCGAGTGATCGGGACTGGCACCGATCACCTCCAGCACGACCGGACCGCTGTAGCCGCCGTCCACCATCGCTTTGCAGTAGCCGAACAAATCGATGTCGCCGCGTCCGCAAGCCTGCAGCTCGATCGGCCCGGGGCCTTTCTCCCGGCCCTTGCAGTCGCGGATATGGACGTGCCTCACGCGGCTCAGCACCGCAGGCAGCGCTTCTTCGGCATTTTCGCCCGCGCGGTGGATGTGGCTCGGGTCCATATCGATCCCGAACGCCGAGGAGGAGACGGCCTCCATCGCCCGAAGCGTGGTCGGCGTATTGTAGATCGCGTTGCCGACGTGCGCCTTCACGCACAGCGTGACCCCGTAGGAAGCTGCCCGCTCCGACAGCCGGGCCAGCTTCTCGATCGACGCCAGCACGTCCTCTTCAACGCCGAGCTTCCCGCCGGGACCGACGTTGATGACGGGAATGCCGATCTCCGCTGCCGCCTCGAACGCGGGCAGCAGTCTTTCCTCGCTAAGAGAGGCTACCTCCGTCGACAGAAACTCGAGGCCGTTCTCCTGAACGATAGCCTGCAATTCGCTCTTCTGCTCTTTCCAGCGGCTCAAATCGAGATGCTCGCACATGCCTTGAATGGCCGCGATTTCGACGCCGTCGTACCCGCACAGCGCGATTTGCTTTGCCGCGGCGGCAAAGTCGAAATGCTTGAACAGCACGGAATTTACGCCAAGCTTGATCATCGGATTCGTTCCTCCATTTGTATGAGCTTTACTTCATGAAAAGCGGGTCCCCGTGCAGCGGCGGAAGCGGATGCGGTCTGACCGTCTCGCCGCCGCGTTCGTACGACTCGATGACGGCAAATGTATATTCCAGCACGGCAAGAGCGTCCCGTCCGTTGGCGCGCAGCTGGTCGCGGGCGACGTTGTTGGATACGTCCTCGAGGAACGCGTGCAGCCTGTTGTTGAACGTCCGGCCGAAATCATTCGTCCCGTAGTCGGTCACTTCCGGCTTCGGCTGGACGCTGATGGCCGGTATGCCTTTCTCCGCTTTCCAGTACGATACTTTCTCCACGCAGTTCTCGATGCAGAACGTTCCGCGTGTGCCGGCCATCTCCAAGCTCCACCAACCGCCGAGGCCGTATACCGCATCGCCCCGCTGGCTGAGCAAGTAGCCGACTCCGCCATTCGCGAATTTCATGTGGATGCTGTTGATCGATACCATGACGTCGCCCGCGCTTCTGCGGAAGCCGGGACGGTCCGAGAACGTCTGGATGTGGGTAATATCTCCGCAAAAATACCGCATAACGCTGAGAGGATGCGTCAGAAATGCTTTCATATGGAAATACGGATGCCCCTTGATCTTCGGCGAGCCTGCAAGCGCGTAACCCGCTTCTCCGCCGTTGAAGCCCATCTTCGCCAAGCAGTACACGAGCTCCCCGATTTCGCCGTTATCGACGTATTGCTTCGCCTTCTCGGCAGGGGGCGTGAAGTAGTGGTTCAAATTACAGCCGAGATACACCTTCTGCTTATCCGCAAAGGCGACAAGCTCGCGAGCTTCCTTGACGTCATGACAGATCGGCTTCTCGACCAATACGTGCTTTCCGTAGCCGACCGCTTCCATAGCCGGTTCGAAATGCCAGCTGCCGTTATCGATGCCGCCGGTCGTGATGTCGACGATTTGCAGGTCGGGCTCGTTCTCGACCATGTCCTTCAAGCTGTAGTAAGCCTTCACTCCGTACTTCTCGGCGGCCGCGTCAGCGCGCTCCTTGACCACGTCGCAAACTGCGACCAGATCCGCCAGCTCGTCTTCCTTGTAACAAGCCGCATGGTTTTTGCCGATGCCGTTCATGCCTACAATGCCGATTTTCAGCGCCATAACTTCGTTTCCGGATGCGATGTCCGAGGACTTCCGGAAACTTCACCCGCCTCTCTTATCCTATTAATTAGGTAATTGTTATCGCTTACAATTGCGATATCATCGGATCATCCAGCGTAACTCTTCGCCCTTGCCGAGCGGAAGCATAGCAGGCCAGCACCATCCTGAGCGACGTACGGCCTTCCTCCGCGGATGCCAGCGCCGCACGCTCGCCCCGCAAAAACTGAGCCAACGGCCCCGCCAGCCCGCGTATGCGGAAACCGTGATTCGGCGGGCTCTCGATGTCGCTTGCCGTCCAGGCACCCGTCGAAGCGTCGAACCGTTTAAGACCCGGGCTTCCGGAAGGACGCGGGACGTTGCAGCTGGTCGCGTCGCCGTAATTTTGCACGATCGTGCCGCGTTCGCACACGATCTCCGTCGTATTCTCCGCCGCGTTGCAGGTGAAGGAGCAATTCACCTCGGCCAGCGGACCGCCCGGGTAACGGAAGACGGCAATGCCGTTATCCATCGGGATGCGCGGGTTGTACAGCGACTCGATTTCCGCGGTGACGCTCTCCGGGACGCCCAGCCAGTAATGCAGCAGGTCGATCGGATGGGAGGCGTCATCGGCCCAGATGTCCCGGTTGTATTCCGGATTGACGTGCCACGAGTCGGCGAAATTCGCCTGCAATCCCATGGCAAGCCCGTGCCTTCTACGGACCGTGAATACGCGGCCGAGCTCGCCGCTGTCCATCCATTGCTTCATACGAATGTTTTGCGGATCGGCTCTCATCTGCCAAGCCATCGTGAACGGAATGCGATGTTTGTTCACGGCATCGACAATCCGGTCCGCTTCGCGCATCGTCAGCGCCATCGGCTTCTGCAGGATAACCGCTTTACCCGCTGCAGCGGCCTGTTCCACCAACTCCGCGTGAAGCGACGTCTCCGATGCTACGACGACGGCCCGGATATTTTCCCGGGCAAGAAGCGCCGATGCCTCCGCATACGTTTGCAGGCCGAACGCCTGCTTCGCTTTCTCCAGCCGCTCCGGATCGTGATCCCATCCGGCGGCGACTTGAATGCCGAGATCCGGATTTTTGTTCCATTCGTCGCAATACGTGTTGACATGACCGTGTGCAAAACCGAGAACGCCAATTTGGATCGGCTCGCTCATCCTGATACTCCTTCCGGGAAACATGTCGCTTGTTATAGGGGGATCCCCCAGAAGTATTAACAATAGCTTTGATCGATGCAATTCGGCGAAGTACATTCGTGTTCTAGTTGAAGCTATTGTTGCGAGAGCGGCTAGACTGCTCCGATGGAATAAGCTACGAAGCAGATCATCACTTCTGGGGGATCAGCTTTCTTACCTCCATCATAATCATCCAAAACGGCGAATTCATGGCGGATCGGGACAAAAACAAGATCGATCGGGACTTTTCTGGCTTCATGTAGGCGGATAGACAGTTGTTAGCGCCGCCGTCCTATTTGCGAAGCCATCAATATGGGGTAAAATTGTTTGAGGTTACCTATTACGATGAATCGAACAGGAACGTGGCCATGCAAAAATATAAGCAAGTTTTTATCCGGCAATTCGACCGGACGTTGGAACAGTGGCTAGCATCAGGCAAAGACGTTCCCGAATCCGAGCTGTACCGGCTGCTGCATTCGATCAAAGGCACCGCTGCGACGATCGGGCTGCAGGAATGGACCGATCGGGCCGCCGCCCTGCTGCAGCGCATCGACGAGGAAAGCTCGGCCGGCTTGTCCTATCCGGACATTATGCTCATTCTTACTCCCATAATTGAATTAAGGGCTCAAGCCGAAGCAAGCCGCGTGGCACAAACAGAAGTTGTGCCGGCCGAGGCGGCCGATGGGAAGACGACGCATGCGGATGCCCCGTCCGCTGCCGCCAAGGCTCCCTCTATCACTGCCGCTGTCACTGCCGCTGTCACTGCCGCTGTCACTGCCGCTCCCGCTCCGGCGAAAGCGCTCGTCCTGCTCGTCGACGACGATTTGGTGCTGCTTCAATTATTTAAAGAGCGGATGGAGGCGGAGGGCTGTCTCGTTCTCGCTACCCCTTATCCGGAGAAAGCGATCCAATGGTTTTATGAGCTGAAGCCGGATTGTGTCGTGCTGGATGTCGTGCTGCCGGGTCATAGCGGGTATGATCTGCTTACGATTCTTCAAGAACGTTCGCTGCAAATGATCGTGCCGGTCATCCTGATGAGCGCACAGCAAGATAAGGACGCCCGACTTAAAGCGTACACGCGCGGAGCGGACGATTTTCTGGCCAAACCGGTCGATCCGGACGAATTCGCCGTGCGCGTCATGAACAAAATCCGCAGGAAGCAATCGATCGGCAAGTTCATGCTGTCCGACGAATGTACAGGGCTGTATAACGCCGTGTATCTGCGTGCGGAGTGGGAACGGTACAGCAGGGAGTGCGCCCGAAGCGGAGTATCTCTATACGCGGCGCTGCTGGATATCGATCGGTTTCAGGAATTGAACGACAAGTTCGGCCATGCCGGTGCGGACTCGCTGCTGTTTCAGGCGGCCGCGTTTCTGAAGGGGCGGCTGCATCAAGACGAGCTGCTGATCCGTTGGGACAAAGACCAATTTCTGCTCCTGTCGAAAGGGCTGTCCGCCGAGGAAGCGGGCGTGCGCTTCGAGGGGCTCGCGCAAAGCTTCGCCAGTCGCGGCTTCGCGATCGACGGCAATCCGGTCGTCAAAACCATATGCGCCGTGTACGAACGATGGGACGTACAGAAAAGCATTGACCTGCAAACATCCCGCTTGTCCGAAGCGATGAAGCAAGCGAAGCAGGGCGGGCCGGGAACGGTGCTCGAAGCGGACGGCGTGAGCGGGCAAGTAGCGGAGCAATGGCGCATCGCCATTCTCGACGACGATTCGATCATCCGCAATATGCTGCAGCGCAGATTGAAGGAATGGCGGCTCGAAGGCCAAGCGCCCGAGGTGCGGACGTTCGCGGACGGCTCCGCTTTTTTCGAGGACGACTGGCATCGGCAGAAAGCGAAATATTTGCTCATTCTCGACCGGATGATGCCGAAAATCAACGGTATCGAGGTGCTTACGCGTCTGCGTGCGGATTATCCGCCGGACCGTTACCGGATCATCATGCTGACCGGTGTCGGGGAACAAGAGGAGATTGCGCAGGCGATGCGGCTCGGAACGGACGATTACGTCACGAAGCCGTTCCGGCTGCCGGAGCTGGAAGCCAGAATGTTGCGCATTCTCCAGGGGAACAAATCATGAGCGCCGGTTACACGATTGCGTATGTTGGTTGGTTTTGTGCGATGGTCGCCGGCCTGCTGCTGTTCCTGTACGGGTTTCTCGTCATCCGCAAATGGTCGTCGAACCGGACGAAGGAACGCATTCGGCAGTGGACGGCCCTCATGGAGCAGCCGGATTCTCCGTTGGAGCAGTACTTGCGGGACGGGACGCGTTCCCGGCGAATCGTTCCCCGCCGCAAGTGGCAGTTCGCCGCGCTGGAAAACTATTTGTTTCACCAGGTGATCTTGAGCGGCATGCAGACCGAGATCGAGCGCATATCCCGCCTCGTCGCCGAGTTGTATTCGGATGTATACCGTAAGTCGCTCCAAGAACGGAATTGGACCGTCAGGATGAACGCACTCGCCTTGATCGGACTTTTTCAGCTGAAAGGAATTGAAAATAACGTCCTCGACCTTGCGTTCAACCGCAAAACCGGAGATACGGAAAAATGGTCCGCGATTCGGGTACTCGCTTTGCTCCGGAATCCGGACATCGTAGACGTGATGGTGACGGAGGATGCCAAGCACGAAACGGATTATATTTCCGAGCATATGTACCGGAGCGTCCTGATCGTCATGCCGGCCGATCTGCTGGAGGAACTGATCGCACGCAGCGGGGAAGTCCGGGAATCGCTGCGGCTGAATCTGATCGATGTGCTGCGTATCCGCAATATCCGTTCGGAGCGGGTGCTGGCTTGGTTCGAGCGGCTGCTTGCCGATCCGTCGGAGGAATGCCGCATCCGGGCGATGAAAGCATTGGCCAATTTCGGCTATATGACCGAGGAGGCGGAGTCGGCCTTCCTGGAAGCGAGCAAGGAATGGCGTACGTACTCATGGCCGATGCGGCTCATGACGGCGAGGCTGATGGCCGAGGTGCGCAATCCCGATTTTGTGCCGATACTCGAACAGATGATGGGGGACCAGGCGTACTTGGTCCGAATCGAAGCCGGACGCTCGATACTGAAATATGCGGACGGCGCCGCGAAGCTCAGGCAGATTGCATCCTTTCACCCCGACCGCTTCGCGCGGGAGGCGGCCGAGGAAATGCTGGAGCAAGGGGAGGGAGGCGTTGCCGATGCCGGATAAGGGGTTGCCGCTTGCAGCGGAGATCGGCGGCTGGGTCGTCGTTATTTACGTGTTTGCCGTTATGGCCTTTTATATGTTCCTGTTTCTGGTCGCGTTCCGCAAGCTCCGGCGCGAGGCCGACATCCATACGGTTCATTACGGGGAATTGCTGCATTCCGCTTTCAGTCCGCCTTTATCCATCCTCGTCCCTGCCTATAATGAAGAGAAAAATATAGTGGACAGCGTCCGTTCGCTGCTCGGCATGAACTATCCCTTATACGAAGTCATCGTCATTAATGACGGCTCGAAGGATGGAACGAAGGACAGGATGATCGAGGAATTCGACATGTACGAGGTCAAGCATCAGGTGTTGTGGACATCGCGGAAGGAAACGAAGCCGGTGCGCGGCGTTTACCGTTCCCGGAAGCACCCGGGTCTTGTCGTATTGGATAAGGAAAACGGCGGCAAGGCGGATGCGTTGAACGCGGGCATCCATTATTCCCAATACCCTTACTTCGTCTCGCTGGACGGGGATACGGTACTGGATGCCGACGCATTTCTGAAAATTATGAAGCCGATCGTCGAGGCGAAGCCCGGGGAAGAAATAATCGCGAGCGGGGGCAGCGTCGGCATCGCGAACGGCAGCATCGTGGACCGCGGGCATTTGGCCCGCGGAGACGTCCGTCTGTCGGGGCGTCCGATCGTCATTATGCAGGTTATCGAATACATGCGCGGGTTTCTCATCGGTCGGATCGGATTGAGCCGGTTCAACATGCTGCTTATCGTATCCGGCGCATTCGGCGTGTTCCGCAAAGATTGGGTGCTGGAGGCGGGCGGCTACGAGGTCGGAACGATCGGGGAGGATATGGAGCTGGTCGTACGCCTGCACCGGTTGATCCGGGAGAAAGGGAGCAAGGCGAAAATCGCCTACATCCCGGATCCGGTCTGCTGGACGGAAGCGCCGGAAACGATGAAAGTGTTGAAGCGCCAGCGTGTCCGTTGGCAGCGCGGCTTGTTCGAGAGCTTGTGGAAGCACAGGAGAATGGTGCTGAACCCCCGCTACGGCAAAATCGGCCTCGTCGCGATGCCGTATTTTCTGTTCGTCGAGCTGCTTGGTCCTATCTTGGAACTGATCGGCTACGCGATCGCCGTTTGGGGACTGTTCACGGGACATACTCAGCTATATTTCAGCTTTCTGCTGTTTTTGTCCATGCTCTTGTACGGCTCGTTTCTGTCGATGGGGGCGGTATTGCTCGAGGAATGGACGTTAAGCAAATATAACCGCGTCTCGGATGTGACGAGACTGTTCTTCTGGGCGTTGTCGGAAACGTTCTGGTACCGGCCGATCCAAACGGTATGGAGGCTGAACGGGCTGTTCAAATCGCTCCGCGGCAAACGGCACGAATGGGGCGAGATGACGCGCAAAGGCATATCGGTGGAGTCGCAGCGGAAACGGACGGGAGGATGAGGGAAGCTCCATGCGCAGAAAAAGATCGAAACGAAGGCGTCGCTGGCCCGTCTGGCTGCTCGGCGGTGTCGTGCTGGCCGGCTTGGCCGCCGGCGGTGCGGCGTGTGTCTTCGACCGGCAAAAGCAAGCTGATGTACAACGCTTGGAGACTGTGAAAGTCGATGGCATATCGATGCCCGCCCGAACCGGCGATCATTACATTCAAGTCCGCCGCAACGGCGTTTGGCAAGACTTATTGATCAAGGGCGTCAACATGGGTGTCGCCAAACCGGGTCACTTTCCCGGGGAAACCGCCATTACGAAAGAGGAATATGCCCGCTGGTTCAAGCAAATCGGCGACATGCACGCGAACGCGGTCCGGGTCTATACGCTGCACCCGCCGGCATTTTACGAGGCATTGAAGGAATACAACGACAAGGCGGACGAGCCCGTCATGGTGCTGCACGGGGTATGGGTCGACGAGGAGAAGCTGGTCGAGACGGGAGACGCTTACTCGGTCGAGGTCAACGAGGAGCTTCAGAAAGAGCTCCGCGATATGGTGAACGTCATTCACGGGAAAGCGGATTTGCCGGCAAGACCGGGACATGCTTCCGGTAAGTACGGGGCGGACATATCAAACTATGTGCTCGGCTGGGTGCTCGGCATCGAATGGGACCCGATCATGGTCGACTCGACGAACAAGAAGCGCGAAGGAACGGCGCAGCTGGACGGCACGTACTTCCGGACCGAGCAGGCGTCTCCCTTTGAAGTATGGGTGGCGAAGCTGATGGAGGACGTCGCCGTTTACGAAATGGATACGTATAAGTGGCAGCGGCCGTTCAGCTTTACGAATTGGGTGACGACCGACCCGATGCGCCATCCGTCCGAGCCTGCGCCGAAGGAAGATATGGTGTCCGTCGATCCGAACGCGATCGTGGCGAAACCGGCGCTTAAGAGCGGCTACTTCGCTTCCTATCACGTCTACCCGTATTACCCCGAATTTATGAATTACGAGCAAAAGTATGCGGCCTATACGGATTCCCGCGGTGAAACGAACCGTTATGCGGGCTATTTGCACGATCTGAAGCAGTCTCACCGGATGCCGGTGCTGGTTGCCGAATTCGGCGTTCCCGCTTCGCGGGGGATGACGCATCGAAACGTTAGCGGATGGAACCAGGGCCACTTGACGGAGGAGCAGCAGGGCGCGATCAATGCCCGACTGTTCGAGGATATTTACAGGGAAGGTATGGCCGGAGGACTTGTATTCACTTGGCAGGACGAATGGTTCAAGAGGACATGGAATACGATGGACCTCGACAATCCCGACCGCCGTCCTTTCTGGTCCAACGCCCAGACGAGCGAGCAGCAGTTCGGCTTGCTCGGCTTCGATCCGAACGCCGAAGGCGTGCAATTGCTGGTGGACGGGGACACGAAGGATTGGGAGAAGGCAGGCATTCCTCTTCTAAATATCGGGGAAACTTCGGTAGTGCAAGCTGTCGATGAATGGGATGCGCACCGTCGCGTGGATCGGGTCGCCTCATCCGCCGACGAACGATACGTCTACCTCCGCCTCGATTTCGGGAAGGACGGTCGCCCGTTCGATTGGCGGCGGGTGAGGGCGATGATCATGCTCGACACGATTCCGGGCCAAGGACAGCAGCAGTTGCCGGGAAGCGACGGGGCGACAACGGATGGCGGCTTCGATTTCGTGATCGACATCGGGGGTCCCGATCATTCGCGGGTATGGGTGGACAGCTACTACGACGCGTTTTATTACCAATACGGCCATACGTTGAACATGATTCCGCCCCGGGAGTATGCGCAGACTTCGAATAACGGCCGGTACCATACACTTCAATTGGCGTTGAACAAGGCGTTGACGATCCCGGACAGCGGGCTGAAGCTTCCGTTCGACGCTTACGAAACCGGGCTGCTTCGTTTCGGCAACGGCAATCCGGCGAGCAAGGAATACGATTCCTTGGCCGACGTCTTCTTCGATGAGAAGGAGCATGTGCTGGAAGCGAGAATCGCTTGGCAGCTGCTGAATGTGAAAGATCCGAGCACCCGCGAGGTGATGGGCGATATATGGAAAGAAGGGCTTGCGGCCAAGCAAACCGTGCCGGGCTTCAAGTTCGCCGTCGCCGCCTACAAGCCGGGCGACTCTGTGCAGAGCGCGGCCGACGAGGAGCCGGCGCTCGATCCGGGCACGCTAACGTTCGTTTACCCTGCGCTCAAGGAAGGCAAGCTTTCGGCCGAGGACATGATTCCGCTCGTATGGCCGACTTGGGAGCAGCCGCGTTTCCATGAGCGGTTGAAGCAGTCGTACTATGCGATGAAGGACGTATTCGGACGAATCCGGCTGCCGTAATCTCGAATGAGCAGATGCCGGAGAACGGAAAAGAGTCCCTAATACCTCTTATTTTGGAGGAAACCGGCGAATTCGGGGGAATAAGAGACGTTAGACCGCTATTTTAGAAGCAAGCAAAGACCGTTCCTTCTCTCCATGAGACGGGAGCGGTCTTTACTATGGGCAGTAGTCATTATAGATGAATAAAAGCATTTAGTAGCATGATCTTCCATAAGAGTTGTTTATAATAGGGTTATCACAATTCAGATGGAGGATTGTTTCCTGCATGGTGCAAGCACAGCAAATCTTTGTTGACGATTCGGTATGGGAGCCTTTATACCAGCTTCGGATTTCTGCAGAACCTTTCGAAAGAGAGTTGTTCCAAAGCTCCCCGCTTAGAAGGCTGAAGCATTTGCATCATTTCGGTGCCGGTGCCTTGATCAGTCCGATCACGCATTCGCGTTACGAGCATACGGTCGGAGTATGGGCGCTGACGAAGCATTTTTATCCGGATTGGCGCGAGCTGCACGCCGCGGCGATTGTACATGACATCGGGCACCTCCCGTTCTCTCATTCGGTAGAAAAGACGCTGGGGAAAAACCATCATCTTCTTACGGAAGAAGCTATCGCTTCCGCCCCCGTGTCCGAAATATTGGAAAAGCATCAATTCACACCGTCACGCATCATCGATTTGCTGAATCAAAATACTCCGTTAAGCGGCAAAACGGACGGAATCAGCATAGACCACTTCGACAGCTTCATACGAGATACATACGGAGCCGGCATGCATTTGGTGCCCCCGTCACGCTTGGTCGATAAAATAAAGTTTAACAATCATGTAATCGAGACTGACGAAGAAACGGCTATGCAACTGCTGCATGCGGTTGTAACGGACAATCAAATATTTTTGCATCCCCATTTCCTGGCGGCAGACGAGATTTTGGCGAAGGCGATCCTTTTGTACAGGGAAGAAAACCGCGGCATCTTACATTCGATCGATCGATTGACCGATTATCAGCTGCTTTCCTTATTGGAAGGAAGCGGCTCGGAAGCCGTACGGCGGCACATCGACGTTCTCGTAAAACAACCCCATAGGATCATCATTCGCAATAATGGCGAGCATGGCACTTATCGGGCCGAAGTCAGAAAGGTGTACAATAAACAACCGTACGTGCGAGGAGTACCGGTCAGTAAAGTTATGCCCGAGGCGCAGCTAAAGTTGCAGGAATTGGAATCGTTATGTCGAACGTATCACTTCGACATGATTTGACATCAAAAAAAGTTTAAACAGCCCATATGGATGTTCGACTATTTTTCGTATTACTAGTAGTCGGGCATTCGAAAGGAGATGAAGCTTGAATAAAACCGACCTGCAGCTTATCGGCGACAATACGGTTGATCCATGGGGCAGATTTATAGAAATTATTAGTCCTTTCCGCTCCCAGCTTTGGCATTACTGCAGGAAACTAACCGGCTCCCCTTGGGATGCCGAGGATTTGCTGCAAGATACGCTGCTTAAATCGTTTGCTTCTCTTTCTGCACTATCTCATAGACAGCAGCCGTTGCAAACGAAATCTTTCTTATTCAGGGTAGCTACCAATCATTGGATCGATCAATGCCGGAGAATGAAAGTAAAGCTGGAGGAATATGCGGAGGAGCATCTATACGAAAGCGAAGCGGCGGATTCGATAGAAGTAAGCGAAGCATTGGAAGTATTGGTGCATCATTTGACCCCGAAACAAGCCGCCGTCTTTATACTCATGGAATCGTTCTCCTTTACCGCCAAGGAGACGGCCGAGCTTATTTCCGCAACGGAAACCGCCGTAAACGCCATGTTACACCGGGCGAGAGCCAACCTGCGCAAGCTGAACAAAGATAGCGCCGAAGAAGGGGCCGCTAAGAATCGTATGGCTCAACAAGATGCGGTAAATCCCGAATTCATGAAGAAGTTCCTCGAAGCCTTCAATCGTAAAGATTATAAGGGACTGGCCCGCTTCCTTATCGATGAAGCGACGTTCAGCTTCGTCTCGATGAACAGCTCCGAATACGGCAAGTCTACGATTACGCAAAAATCTCTTAATCCGTACAGCGGCACGAAGCTGGCGAAAGATCTTTTCGTATACGCGGATACGCTGTGGGGCCAGCCTGCCGTAATTATTTTGCTTCGCACCGAACAAGGACTCATGCTGAATAATATCAACACGCTGGAATGGGAAATGGACAAAGTCGTACGGTGGAAGGATTACTCCTTCTGTCGCGATTTTATGCGCGCGGCTGCAAGCGAGCTTGGGCTGCCGCTATCGGATTTCATTTAAAAACCAACTGATGAGGTGTAGACTATGAATCGAGTCGTAATGTTCGAATTAAGCAGCCAAAATCCTGAAGCGCAAGCCAAGTTTTTCTCGACTGTATTCGGATGGGAAGTATCGGAGCCGCAGTGGGGATACCGGAGCGCCAAGACGGGGGCGGCCGAACAACCGGGAATCGACGGCGGTATCGCCCAAGGTCCCGAGCATTTTCCGCAAGGCACCCGTTTGCAAATCCAGGTCGATTCCATTGACGAAACGTTGGAGAAAGCGATTGGGAACGGTGCCAAAGTCGTACAAGAGAAAATGGATTTCGGGGATTTCTGCCTTGCCTATATCGTCGATCCGACAGGGGTACACCTGGGTCTCATTCAATACAAATAGGAGTTCAAAAACTTGCACGGAATGGCATCTCTCGGAGTGAAGGGAATTAGAGATACGTTAGGGAGATGAATTCATTGCCGACTATTTTACCCGTCCAGTTCGAGCAAACGCCAAGCACGATTGTACAAGCGATCCATGCGGTATTGCAGCATACGGACAAAGCGGATAGGACATTATCCGAGGTAATGGGATACACGGGGCACGCGTTTCGGATTAACCTGCGTCAAAATACGATCGCTCCGGATAGTCCATATTGCATGCATGGCGGGGAAGTGTTGCGGCGTAATTTCTTGAATTTGGGGTTTAAAACGTTAAATCTGTGTCCGCCGGTCAAAACGATCACGCCCGACACGCTGGCGGGCATTATCGAAACGATACGTCAAAGCTTGAAACGCGGTTTTCCCGTAGTCGGTTGGAATTTGTTTGCGAAGGAGTTCGGGGTTAGAGCATCTCGAGGATATTGCACCGTTGTACCCATATCCGCTCCGGGAAACCGGCGGGGACGTCCGTCTGAGGGAAAATGCGGCGCGTACGATCGAACTTCTTGCCCTTGCCAAGGAGGCGGAAGTGCGGGGCATCACCGTATTAAGCGAAATGAACGCGATGATCCATTTGCAAGCAGGGGACGGCTGAGCCGTCCCTATTTCCGTCACTTCACCTTTTCAATTTGAATCGTCTCTTCCTTACCGTTCCATTTGATGTGGAGCTTAAATTGGTCTTCGTCCACATAAGGCGCATCATTGCTGGACTCGCCGCTTATTTTCAAACCATTCAAGGAGGTTGTGCTGCTCTCTTTGCTTGCTTTAAAATTTTGACTGTCCGCGAATGAATAGCTGACTTGGCTGTCGCGATCTTTGTCCGGGCCGATATAACGGATTTGATAAGATTTAACTTTAGCCGACTGCCGGACCGAGCAGGTGACGGACCAATTTGTGCTTTCTCCCTTGAACTGTGTAGGTTTGGAGCATCCGACCAAGCCCAGCATACTTATTACTAGCAAGCTTACTACCCATATTCTCACTGACGCAGCCCCCTATGGAGTTTATTTCCATTGTAAACGAAGCCCGCTTGTGCAAATAACGGACTCGAGCATGGTTTCACCCTAGGCTAAGGCCGAGGACTGCTTCTTTAACATTGTAATCTACGGTGGCAGAGCCGGGCTCAGCTTTGTCGAAATGTGGTTTGCTGTTAGAAAAATTGCTTAGTATTTCTGCATTATATCGAATAGTTCAGCCAAGCTTCTACCGAACCGCCCATTTTCTCATAAAACCTTTGTGCGCGTTTATTATCGGTCGCTGTAACCCATGACATGTAGGCATAGCCGTTTTCATTGGTGAATTGTTCGCACGTCTTAAAAAGTTGTTGGGCTACGCCCGTACCTCTTGCGTCTTCTACTACGAACAAATCGTTCATGATCGTGATTTTATCCGCTTTGGTCGTACTGAAACTAAAGTACAAAGTAGCAAAGCCGAGCAGTTCGCCTTCCTTATCGGCCACGAATTGAATCCCTTTTGTGTGCTCGAGCAAGGTTGAGATTAAGCTATGTATCTTTCCGGATGAAGGTCTTGGCCGCTTATAGAAATCTGTGATGTACTGATACATTAATTCCGTCAGCGGGTTGATATCTTTGGTTTCGGCGTTTCTTATCGTTACAGTCATGGCTCTTCTGTCATCCCCTTTATTGATCAAAGTAAAACCATCTGAATTGGATTGTATAAATATACAACAAACTGATTTGATATTCAATGCCGTCAATTACAGCGGGATACGGTTGCCGCGGACAGTTTTGCGAAAAATTGTAAAAAGCTGCTGCCATAGTGGTATAATTGACTGGTACAATCACCGTAAAGCATATTCGGTAATTGGCAACGAGTAGGCGTCGACGCCAACTCATAATAGGAACTAAGGAGAGATGAGCCCATGTACACTAGCGTGAAAGGATTTCTGGAAGACTGGAAGCTTGAAGCCTCTCTTACCCTGCAAGTGCTGGACAAGCTTACCGATGCTTCGCTCAAGCAAACGGTCTCGGAGGCTCAACAGCGTTCCCTCGGTGATCTTGCTTGGCACTTGGTAGGCAGCTTCGGCGCTTTTCTGAACTCGGCAGGCTTGCAGCTGGAAGTACCGGACCCCAAAAATCAGCCGACCTCCGCAGCGGCTATCGCAGCCGCCTATCGGCAAGTTAACGATGCCGCAGTAACGGCATTGGCACAGCAGTGGTCCGATGCCAAGCTGCAGGAGTCTCTTCGCTTGTTCAACTTCATCGATACGACATACGGCGGCGTGCTTACCATCATGCTCCGCCATCAAATTCATCACCGCGGCCAGATGACGATTCTCATGCGCCAGGCCGGACTCGTAGCGCCAGGTCTCTACGGTCCTAACGAAGAAGAAACCGCAGCCATGCGGGCAGCTCGGGCTCAGCAATAAGTATCGATTTATACTGGTGTCCTGACAGCTCGGGGTGTGTACATAGGGATTATTGCAAAGGCAGCCGGCCAAGTGGACCGGTTGCCTTTTCTCGACCAATGGGCGGCAAAGTACTAGATTATGTTCATACTGTATACTCTACTAATTTAAGGCGGGTACACTATGATTGTTGTAGAGTTATCGGGATTTGCATGACCCGGCAGTTGTGGAGTGGCTCGAAGCTATGGTTCGCTATATTTGGCGGAGAATTAGGGAACGAAGTTGTGCAGAGTTTATTTCTGGGCTTCCCGTTCATAATGGGGATCGGATTGTTTGTTCTTGGCTTGATTGTGTTGGCCGTTGAATATTTCAAAATAAAAAATTATAAAGGAGGCAATTGCCCGGTATGGAAATTACACACAAACGTGTAATCGAATTTGCGTGCTTTAACTTGACTGTAACGGATGTCTTTGTTTCGACTGACTGGTATGTTAAGCATCTGGGTTGCAAGGTTGTTAGAGAACCACAAAGATTTAAGGACGGAAGCGCAAATTCACAAATCAAAATCGGAGTGCAGACCGTGTTTCTTCATGAGTCACCGGATCGAGTGAAGATGCATTACATGCATAGCAATGGGACTATGGGCTCCATTTTTGAACTTCGGACTGAAAATATAGATGAATTTTATGAACAGCTGCAAAAGGAAGGCGTTCATGCTTTCGATCGAATCGATAACTTGCCATGTGCAAAGTACTTTAAAGTTGCTGATCCGGACGGGAATATCTTATCGATTCTGGAATTTTGATTATGATGACAACAGGCTGCCGACAATGGCAGCCTGTTGCGGCACTCTCACGGCAGCTTAAAAACGGTAACATTCAGCTCGCCGGTCGGCTCCGAGATGGTCCAGAAATGAACCTCATCTTTTACTATTGTCGCAAAAGCATCCCCCTCCATAATATTGCGGTAGATTCCGGTAATGGTTTGCTTGGCGGAATCAAACGTCGCAAGGTTTATCTCAGTTTTATGAACGGAACCCGTAATATAAAAAAGATACAGTTTAAAATCCCGGTGAATAAGCTGGCCGCCCAATATTTGATTATGGTCCGGCAACTTGGGATAAGCTCGTTCAAGCTGACCGGAGTGAATATTCAACCGCACCAAAATGGATCTATCAAAAGGATCTCCTTGAAAGGTCGCGACAGTACCGCTCTCATCCAGAATGACCGGCAGATTGCTATACAAGTTTGCAAGAAAAAGGCTGTTTAACGGCGTATCTTTAATCGGGATCGATTTACCCGGTGAATCAAAAAAGTAAATGTGCCTCCCGTTTTCCGGTCCCCAGATGACGCCCTGTCTTTGTCCGAAATAGACCTGTCGGATGATCCTCGCTTCGCCGTTTGTCGCAGGCCTCTTGATTAAATAGTCGTCTGACAACAATTCGCCCTTCTCGTTATACGTAATTTGTTTTAGCCCGTTCCTATCCTCAAGGATCACACTTTGTTCCATAAGCAGAACGGGAGGCCGTTTATTGAGCTTGTCGTCTTCGTAATAAGGAAGCTCGAGCAAGCTCTTCTCCGTGACGATCCAACGCTCGGCGTCGGCCGCGGATAACCGAATGACGAACTTTTTTGCGGATGGATCGGATTCCATCCAAACAAAATGCAGGATTCCATCCTTTTCATATAAGTTCACAGCCGCAACATCTTCCGGAGTTACTGATCTGACGGGAGAGAAGCTTCCTTTGCCGAAAGTAGAAATAGTCTTGACGAAAATAGGTCCGTTGATCGAAATACTGCGATCCGCTTCGTTCCATATCACTTGATTTCCGGTAGCTTCGCCGATAAACCTCAACGGAACAACCGTTACTCCATCGACGAGCATCGGTGCGGCTTCCAGCTTCTTGGCCGCGCCGTTGACGGAAGCGATGTCGTTCTCGATTCGGAGTTCGATCCTTAAGCCGGGTCTTGTTCCAGTCACGACCTTGTCCGTTTGATCCCAGCCGACCTCAAGCCCCAACTTCTCGAAGAGAGGCCTGAATTGCACCATTGTCGTACCGTTTGGTGTAATAATGGGCTGAACCTCGGTTATTAACGGTACTCCGTTAACTGTAATGGATGGTATCGCGTCGCTTGCATAAGCAGGCATAGCTATTCCCAGAGCTAACGCGATCCATATTATGGCGCATACGGCCGATTTCCTCAAAACAATCCCCCCGATTTATCATTTGAAAAAAAGAATAGGAGGTTTTGAGGTTGTTGAAAAAGTCTGCAAGAGAGGAAGCGGTGAAGGCAAGAGGTGGGGGAATGCGCTCCACTTCCGTTAAAATCGTGTTGTTTTTGGAATTTTCAGCGGTTACAACCCGATTTTAAAGTCAGCCGCTTCGCTTTACGCACATCTCCCCCACCCCTTTTGGTATTCCAACTCTCACTTTAGACTTTTTCAACAACCTGAGGTTTTCCTCCCTTTCTAACAAGATTCATCAAATATAGGATGAATCCCTCCCGAAATCTCGGCCTCTACGACAAAATTCGATTCCGTTATTTGAATCATCGTGCTTAACTCTTGCTCCAGACACAAGCCATCCGGTATACTAAGGCCCGCAAAGCAAAGCTATCGAGATTCTGCGTAAGCAGACCTGCTACAAAACCGATCCGGCATCCGTCTTATAAGCGAAAGGGGGGACGGCGGCAACATGGAGGAAGGCGCACAGGTACCCGAGCTGTTCCAGCGCTTGTTCCGGGAGCATTACCCCGGGGTGGCGCGGAAGCTCTATGCGTTGACCGGCGATTATGCGGCGGCGGAGGATTTGGCCCAAGAGGTGTTCCTGCGGCTGTACCGGAGCCCTCCGGATCGGCTGGAGGCCGTCGGTGCTTGGCTTCACCGGGTGCTGACCCGGATAGGCTACGATTATATGAGACAGCGCTCGTCGGGCAAGGCGTTATTGGAAAAGGAAACCGCCCGCGTGGCGGCTTGGTCGGAAAGCGCCGCCCCTTCGGGAGAGACCGAGGTCATCCGCGAGTGGGAAATAGACGTGGTCCGCCGGGTGCTGCAGAAGCTCTCGGACCGGGACCGAACCGCCCTTCTGCTGCGGGAGGAAGGGTACAGCTACGAGGAGATTGCCCTCCGGCTGGAGGTCAACCCGAAGATTGTCGGCACGCTGCTGGCCCGGGCGGAGGAACGGCTGAAGAAGAAATACGGGCAGGAGGAGGAGCGGCAATATGGCGGACGAAGAGAATCGGACCGGGGGGGAGCCGGTTTTTGATACGGATCGGGCATGGGACCGGTTCGAGAGGATGACGGCCCGGGAGCCGGTTCCGGCGTTTTGGAGGCAGGCGGAGGAAGGTCGGCGTTCGGCCGAAGCAAAGACCCGAGCACGATTGGACGGGAATCATCATAATCACGAGAAGGATGGTGCGGTTGAGATGAAACAGACGGAAACATCCCGGGGGACACAAGGGTCCTCGGTTGGCGGAGCGACAGGAGCTCTAAGCGCGGCAAGACATAGCGGGGCGAACGGCACCTGGCGCACGGAAAGACCGGCCAAGCGCAGGCTTCGGAGACTGACCGCCGGAGTTGCCGCAGCCGCATTGGCCATCGGCCTGTTCACCACCCCCTTGGGAGACCGGGCTCTGGCTGCCATGAAGCAAACCTTCCGCATCCAGCACTTGGTCGGAGTCGGAATTTCGGCGGATGACATGGCGACCATCTCCGGCCTGCTGGACCGCGGCTCACCCGATGGAGACCGGAGCTTCAATCTGGCCCAATACGGCACCTTGACCCAGTCCGGCGGCGGGAAAGCCGATACCATCGCATGGGGCGAAGCGGAAAAACGGATGGGAGCCCCCCTGCTCCAGTTGGGGAACTCCACCGACCCCTCTTACCAGCCGGCTACTACGCTTACCTTCAAACTGAATGTGAACGCGGTCAACCGGCTGCTCACCCGTTTGGGTAGCGCCACTACCCTGCCTACGGAAGCGGACGGCAAAGTCATCCGGCTGCACATCCCGGACGGCATCGCCACAGAGGGCACCTTGACGGGCAAGCCGGTGAAGCTGCTCCAATTCGGCAAGCCGGAGCTGACCGTGGAGGACGGCATCGATGCGGCGACCGTCCGAGAGGCGGTACTTGGGCTGCCCGTGCTGCCGGACAGCCTGCGGACGAAACTGGCCGCCATCGGCGATTGGCAGAGCACCTTGCCGGTGCCGGCCCGTGACGGCGTGACTACCAGCCTCCGTCTGGGCGGCCATGATGCGGTCATGACGGTGAACGGCAAGAATCGCTATCTATTCTGGCTCGCAGGGGACCGAATGGGTCTGCTGGGCGGCGAGCTGAAGGATTTCCCTACGGAATCCAGCTTCCAGCGGGCCGCGGAGGAGCTTATCCGGCCATGATGATGATCGACACGGAACAATTGACCAAAACCTACAACGGCCGCGGCGGCTGCCGCGGCATCACCCTTCGGGTGCCGGAGGGCTGCATTTTCGGCCTGCTCGGACCCAACGGTGCCGGCAAAAGTACCTTCGTCAAAATGCTCGCCGGCCTTCACCGCCCCGACTCCGGGCGAGCCGCCGTGCTGGGGCAGCCTCTGGGCCGGCCGGAGGCACGGCGCAGGCTCGGGTATTTGCCCGAGCTGTTCCGCTTTCAGGACTGGCTGACCCCGGCGGAGGTGCTCCGCTTCCATGGTCGGCTGGGGGGGCTGCGCCCGCAGGAAATACGGGCGCCCGCTTTCCGCAACCGGGTCCGGGACACCTTGGAGCTGGTCGGCCTGTCCGAAGCCGCAGACCGCCGGGTCGGCGGGTTCTCCAAGGGCATGCAGCAGCGCCTTGGCCTGGCTGCCGCCCTGCTCCTGGATCCCGAGCTGGTGATTCTGGACGAACCCGCCTCCGCCCTGGACCCCGTCGGCCGCTACGAGATCCGCAGCCTGCTGAAGCGGCTTCGGGGCAAAGGCGTGACGGTTTTCCTCAATACCCATCTGCTCGAGGATGTGGAGGAGCTGTGCGATGAAGCGGCTTTCCTGTACGGAGGCGAGCTGCTGGCGTCGGGTCCGCTGCACCAGCTGCTCAGCGGCACCGGTGATAGCGGCGCCAATTGGCGCTTCCGGATCGGCGGCTGGCTACCCGAGACGTGGGCGGAGTTGAACGAGGCCGTCGGGGGCACCCTGCTGCACCTGGTCGAGGCCGATGAGAGCGGCAACGCCCTCCTGACCGCCCGCGTAACGGACCGGGAACAGGCCGGCTACCTGTGCGCTCTGTTCATCCGGAGCGGCCTGACGCTCTACGAATCCGGCCCCGAGCCGAACAGCCTGGAGGCCTGGTTCCTCCGGATGGCTAAGTTCCGCCAAGGAGGTGTCCCGCAATGACCATGTACATCTCCGCCACCTTCAAGGAGCTGACCCGCAAGCGGGTGTTCCTGGTCACGATCATTTTGACTTTCGTCTTTCTGCTCCTATTCGCCTTCGGGGTCCGGGAGTTGGCCGGCACATTCGCGCAGAACCGGGTCTCTCCGGCCGAAACCATGTTGAACAGCATGGTGATGATGGTGCTGGGGCTTTTTTTCGCACAATTTCTAGCCGCCTTCTTCGTGCTCTTCTCGGCGATGGGGATCGTCACGGGCGAACAGGAGAACGGCCTGCTGCTGGCCGTCGCCGCCCGTCCCATCCCCCGCTGGAAGCTGTACTTGGCCAAATGGCTGGGCCATGCGGTCTGGATCACCGTGTACAGCGCAGTCCTGTTCGTTTCCGTGGTCTGGACCGTCCACAGCTTGGCCGGACTTCCCGTATTTGCGGAGGACCTGCTGCGGGGCTTCGTGTTCTTTATCTGGATGCCGCTCCTTCTGCTTGCGCTGACCATGCTCGGTTCCGTCTATTTGCCGATGCTCGGGAACGGGATCTGCGCAGCCCTGTTGTATGGGTTCGCCCTCTTCAGCGGGCTGGTCGAAGGGATAACGGTCTATGAAGGGAGCCACCCCGCATTGGACAAATTCCTCCTTCTGACCGGGCTGCTCCTGCCCACGGACTCCGTCTACCGAAGAAGTCTATACGAGGTTATGGGGGGAGCGGATTGGGCCGGGTTGGCGACGGCTGATATGGGGCCTTTTTCCATGGCGAGTGTTCCTTCGAATGCCTTCCTCCTGTATACGGTGGGGTATGCGGCAGTTCTGCTCCTGCTGGGGTGCCGGGCGTTCAGCCGGAAGGATCTGTAGAGCTTGACCGTGCAGGCGGGACTAACCGGATGATCCGTACAGTAGGGGAAAGGGCCGCGGCCCTTTCTTTTTTTTGCAGGACAGATTGTTTAAGCTCTTTACCGTACTAAAGAGTAAACAGTGCCCTTCGAACGTGCATAGGTGTACCGAGCCGTGGTCCGGCTCATTTGAACCTTTCCCGCTCCCGTAACTGGAAAACATGGGTAGTGAACTGGAAAACCTACAGTATTTTTTATCGAATTTGCTTGATAGGCCCGATAATGACGAGATTAGCTGTAGGTTTTCCCGTTATGGCTCGTTATTTGCTCAATTCTTGTTACATGAACTGTAGGTATTCCATTAAGTGGGTCGAGCCCGGTCAAGTGTAGGGTCTGACCTGCCCAGGAACGAGGAATTGCGCAGCTTAGTGACTGATTTTGATGTGAATGTGATGGATGATGGGGATTCGGAAGTTTCTCCGCCCGGACGGGCGGTTTGCAGGCTAAATTATTTGTCGTACTGGAATGTGATTCCAACGACGAGCTTTATTGTTTTCAGCTTATTCACTTTTATAAGAAATACGGCATTGAACCGATGGGACCTCATATGGAGCGATACCGGGACAACGACATGGAAATGATGCAAGTGTTAATTCCGGTCCGCAATCTCGCTGCTTTCCCGGTGCATGACTTAAAAAGAAGAGCAATCGACAAGAAATCATGATATTCGTTACCTGCTATAATAGAGAGAAACATTCAAGAGAAAGGAGGAGCAGCGTTGACAAACATCAATGAACCTAAACCGGAAAGCGATCTTCCGACAGGGATAAGCAAACCCGCGCAACGAGCACTCTCCGGGGCCGGATACTCGCGGCTCGAGCAGTTCACGACGATCAGCGAGGCCGAGATTTTGAAGCTGCACGGCATGGGACCCAAAGCGTTGGGGATAATCCGTCAAGCCCTTGCCGATAAGGGACTATCGTTCGCTGACAAATCCTGAGCGAGGGGGAGGCGCTTTACAGAGCGGCGGAGTGGTCTTTGATGTTGGACTTGCCGGCCAACGGGCGAAGGAGCGGCAATATCGCCGCCCCTGGCATTCGCCTGTCGAGGCGAATTTGGCCGGGAACCTTGAATCAGCTGCTGACGGATCGGCCGCTGGACGACGTCCGTATCCGCTGGCGGGGCATATCGGGGAGCTCGTTGACCGACACGACTTCGTTCGTCTTCTTCTCCGGGCGGGACCAATATTGCTCGTTGCCGGGCAAGTCGTCGAACCAGGAGGCGTCCTTCGGGCAGTCCAGAACCATGAACTTGCCATACTGCCCGTCGCGGGATTGGTGATATTTCAAATAAGCTTTTCCGTCCTCGACGGCCAATATTTCGATTTTGCCGGACGTATGGCTCATCGACAGCCGTATGCGTTTGCCGAGTCCGGACGTTCGCGCCTTCGCTTCCTCCACGATCCGATACGCTTCCGCAAGCGTCAGCACGAAGTCGCGGTTGCCGGCCACGGGGCGGTTAATGAAGAAGTAATACGGCGTCACGCCCGCCCACGACAGCCGGTCCAGCAGCTCGCCCAGGACGGCGGGATCGTCGTTGATGCCTTTCAGCACCGGCGTCTGGTTGACGACGATGGCGCCGGCCTCGTGCAGAGCCTCGAATCCGCGTTTCGCTTCGGCCGTTATCTCTCGCGGGTGGTTAATGTGAGCCATGACGTAGATGCGCCGGTCCGCATTCGAGAACTCGCGGATCGTCTCCAACAGATCCTTATCCTCGTAGATCCGCATCGGATTAAACACCGGCAGCTTCGAGCCGAGCCGGATGATTTTGACATGCTCCATATCCCGCAGCCGCTCGAAGATCGAGCGCAGCTTGGGGGTGGCCAGTATAAGGCTGTCACCGCCCGTCAGCAGCACGTTGTTGATTTCCGGATGCTTGGCGATATAGTCCAGGCCGGGATCGACGTCGGACATCGCTTCCTTCACGTCGTTGCGGAACAGACGCTTGCGGAAGCAGTAACGACAATATGCTCCGCAAACCTCCGAGACGATCAGCAGGGCGGTCGTCCGGTATTTGTGCTGGCAGCCCGGCACGACATAGTTCGTATCTTCGTCCGAAGCATCCCAGCGCCCGTATTCCGCGAGCTCGCCTTCATTCGGAATGACCAGCTTCCGGATCGGATCCTCGGGATCGTCCCAATCGATCAAGTTCAAGTAATAGTCGTTGACGCGAAATACGAATTTCTCCGTAATTTGTTTGAGCCGTTTCCTTTCCGTCTCCGGTATTGCCGTAATTTTCCCAATGTCCGTAATGTACTTCGGCTGTGCCATGCGTATTCCTCCCATTTCCTAGGTTTGATCTATGTGATCCCCCGAATCGCGGCCGCCGCAGCAGCTTCGATAGGTTCAGAGGGTAAAGCGCCCAGGCCCCCAATCGTTGAATTGTAAATATTTCTTTATATTGAAATTTAAGGAATTCAGGCAAATAAAAATAGCCCGCAAGCGACAGAGTGGCACATTGCTCCGCTCTGCTGCCAGGGCCTTAAAAAAGCACAAAAAGACCCTGTTACGGGTCATAATCGCGATTAAATACCAAATGACCCATCTGCTGCTGACGAGGTTAGCTGACGGACTCGGGAAAGATGGTTCCCTACGATGATCCGAGGATCGTTTCGATTCGCCCCTGAAAAGTGGTTCCCCCGCTTTCCGATAAGCGCTATCGGAAATTAAGCGTACTGAAATTGTATGTGATGACGCCTTAGAAGTCAAGTAAAGATTTTCCTCAAATACCGCGTTGACGGAGCCATTCGGCCGACGGCTGTACGTCTGCGGCGTCGCGCATTTCGATGACCCAGCTGCCCGAATAGCCGGCCTTCTTCAACAGCTCGACCGTTTCCTCGAGCGGTACGGTGCCGGCGCCCAGCCTTTGATGGTCGTCATGCTTCCCGCCGTTGTCGCTCAAGTGGATGCTGACAATATCGAACAAGACGCTGCGGAGGGAGGATAAACATTGTCCCGCCCCGGTCAAATGAGCGTGGCCGACGTCGAAGACGATGCCGATCCGCGGCGAATCCGCCAATTGCAGCACGCGGCCGAGAAAAGCCGCATCGGTGCCCAGCAGCCCCGGATAAGGCGGTACGTTTTCCAATGCGATCGAGACAGCAGGAGCTTCGGCGGCATGCAGCGCTTCCCGCAAAAAGGCTGCGACTCGCAGTGCGGCCCCTTCGTCATCCGCCGCTAGCCCGCCGGCCGGCGACGACGATTCATGCGCCGTAGCCTCATCACCGTCCGCTTCCCCGGGATGGACGACGATATGCGCGCATTCGAGCGCTTCGGCGACGCGAATCGTCCGGACGAGCAGGTCCAAGGAGGCGCGGAGCGGCTCGCTGTAGCGGGTTGCCGGATTGCAGCCGGTTATCGGGGCGTGAAGCGTCCAGGCGATCCCGTGTTCGCTCCCGAACCGCTTCAGCTCGGCAAGACGCTCGGCGGGCCAATCGAGCAGTTCGCCGTGCGGTCCTTCGCACATAATCTCGATCGCCTTCCAGCCTTCGCCGGCGATTTTCCGCACCGCCTCCTCCAAAGTCAAGCTCAAATAGGCGTAGGTCGATACCGCATAATGGCCGTAAGTCTCCACAATCGTTTCCTCCCGTATTATTATTTGATCCCCGAATGGATGAAGCTGTTCATGAACTGCCGCTGAAACAGCAGAAACGCGGCCATGAGCGGCGTAATGACGAGCAGCGTCGCCGCGCTCACCTCGGTCCACTGGGCGCCGATCTCGAACGACTGCGCAAAAATGGCGAGACCTACCGTCAGCGGCCGATTCTCCACGGAATTGGTAACGATGAGCGGCCACAGGAAGTTGTTCCAATGATAGCTCACCGATACGAGGCCGAAGGCGATATAGGACGGACGGGCAAGTGGGAAATAGATCTTCCATAAAATTTGCCACTTCGAGTATCCCTCCACTCGGGCCGCTTCGTCAAGCTCCGGCGGAATCGTCTTGAACATCTGCCGCAGCAGGAAAATACCGAATGCGGATGCGAAATAGGGCATCATGATGCCGAGCTTCGTGTCGAGCAGCGACAGCTCCTTAAGCACGTTGTAGTTCGGGAAGATGAGCACGTCGGGCGGAATCATGATCTGGACGAGAAACAGCAGGAACAGTATAGTTTTGCCGCTGAACTCCACGCGGGCGAACGCGAACGCCGCCATCGTAGCGGTAACCATCTGGACGGCGAATACGCCGACGACGATCAGCACCGTATTGACGTAATATTGCGCGAACGGCGCAGCCGCCCATACGGCCGCGAAATTATCCAGTGTAAAATCGAGCGAAAACGAAGGCGACAGCGCGACCTGCCTCGGGCGGAACGCCGTAACCACGACCCACAGCAGCGGGATAAGCCATAGTGCGGCAAGCGCCAGAAACGGCCATCGGCCGATGTTCAACTTTTTTAACCGCATAAGATCGATTTCCTTTCGTCGTTGCTTTCTTCAGGTGCCGTCCGGTCAATTGTAATGGATCTTCTTGTCCAGACCTAAGAAGTTGAGCGCCGCGAACAGCAGCAACACCGCGATCATCACTACCGTCAGCGCGGAGGCGACCCCTTGATCCCAGAAGCCGAAGGCCGTTTCGTAAATATAGTACAGGAGCAGGTTGCTCGAATTGTTCGGTCCGCCCTTCGTCATGACGAGCAGGTGATCGACCAGCTTGAACGAATTCGTCAGGGCGACGATCGATACGAACAGCGTAGTCGGCATAAGCAGGGGAAACGTAATTTTGCGGAACACCGTCCACCGGCTGACGCCGTCCACTTGCGCCGATTCGTACAGATCGGGCGATATGTTCTGCAGCCCGGCCAAATAGAAAATCATGAAATAGCCGGCTTCCTTCCAGATCATCATCGCGATCATCGCCCACATGACATAATCCGGGGAGCCGAGCCAGTTGATCTCGCCCATGCCGAGAGCGGTCATCGCCCTGCTTAGCAACCCGTACTTCGGCGTGTATATAAACAGCCATATGTTGGCTACCGCAATCATCGGGATCATTGTCGGGTAAAAAAACGCCGTCCGCATCAAACCCGTCCCGCGCATCGCCTTATTGGCGAAAACGGCCATCAACAGAGCCAGCGCCATCGAAGTCGGTACGGTGCCGAGAGCAAATAGCAGGTTGTTGGACATGACTTTGACAAACACTTCGTCCGCGAATAAGCCGGAGTAATTGCCGAGTCCGATGAAGACGGGCTCCGGCGAAGCCAAGTCCGCTTGATAGAAGCTGAGCCGGATCGTCTTGGCGATCGGATAAAACGTAAACAGGAACAGGAACAGCAGGGAGGGCAGTAGCAGCAGCCAGGCGAAGGCGCCCGTTTTCCAGCGTGAAACCGATTTGATGCCCAAAAGGGGACCTCCTATGCTAACGTGAAGTGGGAATAGAAGGGGAGTCCCGCTGCTGCGCGTTCGGCCGTACTCAATGCCGCAGCGGTCTCCCCGGACTTGCAAGCTTGACCTACTTGTTGAAAGGCGCGAGCGCCTTATCCGCTTCTTCCTGCGCTTTCTTGAGCGCTTCGGCCGGAGTCGTGCCGCCTGTCAGTACAGCCTGAACCTGGTCGCTGATCGCTTTCGTCACTTTCCCGTTGTTGTGGGTGGACAGCTCGGCTGCGGCGTATTGCAGCTGGTCGCGGGCGACAAGCGCCTGAGGGAATTCCGCGGCGTATTTTTTCATCCGCTCGGTTTCATAGGCCGACTTCTTGACTGCCACGTAGCCGGTGTCGATGCTCCATTGCGCGGCGCGTTCGGTTTCGGTCATGAATTTGACGAACTGCCAAGCCGCTTCCTGCTTTTTCTTGTCGATGTCTTTGAAAATATAAAAGTTGCCGCCGCCGGTCGGGCTGCCGAAGCTTTTGTTCTTCGGCAGGAAGCCGACGCCGAAATCGAACTTGGCGTTTTTCTTGACGTTGGACAAGTTGCCGGTCGTATGATACATCATCGCCGTCTTTCCTTCCAGGAAGTCGGAGGGAACGGTTCCCCATTCGGTGACGCCTTGCGGCATCACTTTATCCTTCATCGCCAGATCGGACCAATATTGCAGCCCTTCGACATTTTCCGGCGTATCGAACATCACTTTTTTGCCGTCCTGGGTCATCAAGTTTTTGCCGTTTTGCAGGGCGAACGTTTGCAGCATCCAGTAGGAGAAGCCGGATACGGGGATTTCCAGCCCCCAAGTGCCGTCCTTGGTCAGCTTCTTCGCATGGTCGCGCAGCTCCGTCCATGTTTGCGGCGATTTGTCCGGATCGAGTCCGGCCGCTTTGAACATTTGCTTGTTGTAATAGAGCACGATCGTGCTGCGTTGGAACGGAATGCTGTACGTTTTGCCGCCGGTCTGTGAGTTGGCCATGAAAGCCGGGTAGAAGTCGGACAAATACTTGTCTCCGCCTTCCTTGGCGACGAACTCGTCAAGCGGGATAATCGCGTTCATATCCAGCAGGCTGAACAGCTCGGTCGAGAGCAGCACCGCTACATCCGGAGGAGTTTTGCTCTGTACGCCCGCTTGGGTTTTGACCGTCGTATCCGCATAGCTGCCCGTGTATACCGGCTTGACGGTAATGTTCGGATGGAGCTTTGTAAATTCCTTGGCCATGCCTTCGATCGTCTCGGTCAAAGGTCCGCCTACGGCGATCGGGTAATAGAAGGTCAGCTCGACTTTTTCGTCGGATTTGGCGGAAGTCTCCGCCTTGGAACCCGTCCCTGAAGCGGCGGGTGCATTGGCGGCCGGTTTGGCGCAAGCCGCCATCATCATGAGGCAAAGCGAGGTGCAAATCATTTTCGATGCGAAGGAACGCATGCCATTCTCTCCCTTAAATTTGGATTTTTCACACCGCGCTTGTGCGGGCGGATATTGCGATGTTTGTGCTCCCGTCGCCTTCCCCTATACTGTAGCGGGTTCATGTAAAGCGGCGATTACGGGAATGTAAGGATTGCGTAAAGTACCGGTTCAGGCCCGGACCAGCTCGACGAACCGTTCCATCGTCCGCCAAATGTAATCCGGACGTACCGGTGAGCGGTCGGCATCACGTTCCGTCGATATACCGGTCAGGACAAGCGCCGTACGCAGCCCGTTGAGCGAGCCGAACAAAATATCCGTCTCGAGACGGTCGCCGATCATCAGGCACCGCTCGGCGGGAAGCCCTGTCAAGTCCAGCACCTTCGCTGCATAATATCCGGAAGGCTTGCCGACGACCGCCGCGGGTTCCGTGCCGCTGGCCGCGCCAATCGCTTGCACCATCGACCACGTGTCCGGGATGACGTCGCCTTCGATCGGGCAGTTCGGGTCCGGGTTGGCCGCTATTAGCTGCGCGCCGCCGCGTATAGCTTTCATGGCCGTATGAAGCTTGACGTAATCGAACTGCATGTCCATACCTACGAGTACATGAGTCGCTTCTTCCGGCCGGTTCGTCATGGGTACGTCTTGTTCTTCAAGCTCGGCCGCGACAGCGGGCTCACCGACGATAAGTACAGTCGGCTCTGGGCTCCGCTCGCGCATATACACCGCTGCGACGTAAGCGGCCGTAACGATTTCGTCGAGCCGGGCATCCAAGCCGAGTTCGTGCAGACGGGCCAGGCATTGCCGCCTTGTCCGTATCGTCGTGTTGCTCAAAAACAGTACTTTTTTCCGTTTCTCCCTAATTAGCGCGATCGTTTCCTTAACGCCGGGAAGCAGCCGGTCCCCGAGAAATACGGTTCCGTCCAAGTCGAAAAAATAACCATCATAATCGGCCACATCCGGCAAGTTGCTGGCAGCTCCTTTCTGTTGACGCAAAACGAAAAAACCCTTTATCCACCGGGGGGAGGCGGCCGTTTCGAAATAAACGAAAGGCTGCTTCCATCCGGTGCATAAAAGGGCTTTCTCCTCGTCTCGACCCTTTATATTCGATTGTTTGTTCTACGAATTCAGCTTACCGCCCGATTGTTAGGGCAGTATAAACGCGGGATAAAGATATTGTTAAGACGCTTCGGCATAGCCGCGATTACTTGGTGTTTCCTTTACCGATATTGCCATTGCCGTTGCCGGTTACCTTGATCGTAACGGGCTCGGTATAGAGATCGTACCGGTTGGCGTCGTCGATCACGGATGTATATCGGAGCAGTACATGGGCCGTTCCGGACGATTGGGCCTTGATCACGTTTCCGTTCGTCTCGAACAGATCCTGACCGTCCAGCCATACGATATCCGGGGTTACCGCCGTTTTGTCGCGTTTGAACGATTCGGCGATTGCCGAGAGCGTCAAGCTTTCGCCTTTGGCTAAAAGATACTCGTCTTTGTCCGCAGCTAGCGAAGCGTTCCAATCCGCCGAGTAGTAGGCGTAATCGGTCGTAATGCCAAACGCGCCACGCAGGAAGAAGGTCGTAAAATCGGCCTTGTTGTTGATCGTCCACGGCGAGACGACGATGCCGCGGTGCTTGGAAGCTTCCATGAAGCGCTGTCCCATATTGTAATAGCCGGCGTTATACGTGACGTTCTGGTTCTGGGTCGTGCGCAGCGTATCCCGCAGCGATTTATTGACGTTCTTGTCCGTATCGGTACCGGGACTGCCGACTAGAAGTCCGAGCGGAATTTCCGGCATTTGCGCGGCGAAGCGCTTCAGCTGATCGGCGGAGAACGACATGATGTTCACGAGATCTTCGGCTTGCTTTTCTTTGATCAGCTTCACGAGCACGTCGACGGCCCGCGGGGTGCCCGTCTTGATTTCGCCGTAAACCATAATGCCTTTGTCCCGGGCAAGGTCGAGCTGTTCGTCCATCGTCGGTACTTTCACATCCGGGAAGCCGTTCGGATAAGGCTTGTTCGCATTCAATCGCTTGATTTCCGCGAGCGTGAAATCCTCGACGTTGCCGGTGCCGTTCGTCGTGTTCTGCAGCACCGAGTCGTGGATGATGACGAGATGATCGTCTTTCGTAACGTACATGTCGTTCTCGATGAAGTCCGCTCCGCTCTCGTAGGCGAGCAGATTGCTCTCGATCGTATTCTCGGGCGACGTAGAGGGCATTCCGCGGTGTCCGATAATAAACGGCTTGCGGATGAGCGTAGTCGCATGGTTATACGTTTTGAGCGCTTCGAAGGCGGCCGCGGGCGAATCGGTAACGATGCCGTTCGTCCCCGAAGTAATCAGCTTGTGCAGCGCGACGCCGGAAGGTGCGGCACCGGCTTTTTTGCCGGCCCAGACGACGATCGTTCTTTGCTGCAGGTAAGATACGTTTTCCCTTGTAGCCGCCGATTCGGGCAAAATGGCGATTTTGGCCGTGCTGAGCGTCGTTTGCCGACGAATCTCGAGCAGATTGTCCTTCGTGACCGGCTGCTTGCGGAAGTCGAGCACCCCGCGGAGCATCGGATAAGCCGCTCTCGCGCGCTTTATCAGCTCCCCGTTGTTGGAGACGATGAACGCATCCTCGATTCCTTTCGATTGGAGGAGCTGGACAACCCGGTCCGCCGCTTGCTCTGTTCTTACATAGAGGGCGGGGATGATTCGTCCTTCGATCGCTCCGAGTACCGTTTCAACGTCTGAAATGACGATACTGCCATCAGGATCGGTCACTTTCAGATCATCGTTGACATTCAGGATGACGGTAGCGGGTGTTGCCGGTCCGCTCAGTGCGGCAAGCGAGTCTTGTCCGGTCAACTCGCTCACAACGGTAGGTCCCATGGCGATTTTCGTCTCAGGCTCAAACACATTCGCGAAACGGTCTGCCGGCATCGGCGGCAATGCTTCCTGTTGAAGCGTAACTCGTAAGTTGTCTACCTTCATCTTGCTGCCGTTGGCCTGCAGGCCGATCCGGCCTTTGAGGTAAGCGCCGGCTGCGTCCGTGTCGACGACGAGCTTGTCGCCGATCCATTCCTGCACGCGATTGCCGCGGGCTTTGACCGTATAATGATAAAGCTTGGACGAATCGATCGCTTCGGTGTAGGAGCCCTTGTCGATAACATTCCAGCCGTTCGCGGGCGTTCTCTCCGCGAATTCCACCCCGTTGGCGGCGGTTGCGTCTTTGCGCACGGCCATCTGGTAATACGGATAATCGTTGTTCTGGATCCGGTACATGAGGGAGTGCCATCTTGCATTGTCGTTGGCGGACAGATGGGTAATGTCGGCCTCGATCTTGTAGTCTCCGAACAGACCCAAATAGTCCGGCAGCAGCACGCGGGACGGATTGTCCGGCGCGGCGCTCGCATTGATCTCGAACGCGCCCGACCGTACCGCGGCGGCGCTTGCGGTCGCGCCTTCTTTCCGCGTCCAGCCTTGCGGGAGCGAGCCTTCGCTCACGGTGTCGAAGTTTTCCTCGTATAGCACATATTCGGTATCGCCGGGGTTTTTCGCCACGACGAGTATATTGACGGAGGCATTGTCTATTTTGGCAGTCAGCGTGTGCACGCCTTTCTGCTGAACGGTGATTTTGCCGCTTGCGATCGTAACGACTCCGCTGTCGGTACTCCATGTCAACTGGTCGCCCCGGATCGTGCCCGATGTGAAGTCGCTCCGCTCCGTCCGGAACGTAATGGAGTTCAAATCGATCGCGGTCCCCGTCTCGGCGAGCACGTATCCTTCGTCATGCGCGAGCTTCAGCACTTTGGCTCCGGTCGCCGACGGAGTCACAATGACGTTGCGGGATGCTTCCGCATTCGCGAAAACCGTCTTGATCGTCGCGCTGCCCGGTTTGATCGGATACAGCTGGTTGTTGATCACTTTCACGATGCTCTCGTCGGAGGAGTACACCTTGATCCGATCCGCCGCCAGCTGCTCCGTAATGCCGTCCGAGAAGTAGACGCTGCCCGTTACGCCGAGCGGTCCGGTCAACGCTTCCATCGTCTGCGGAACGTTCACGTCGAGCCGGTCTGCCGTAATGCGCGTCACCTTCAGGTTGTCGAACGAAACTTTACTTTGATCGGCCTGGAAGCCTACTTTTCCGCGTGCGAGCAAATCGGTCGCGAAGCTCTTATCTAGCAGAAGCGTATAAGCCGGGTCATTCTTCGCTTTGATATATTCTTTCACATTGCTGCCGAACACCCGAACCTTCATCGTATAGTCGCCGTTCAAAGCGAGCGGCTTCCATTCTCCGCTGGCCATGACGGACCAGTTATTGTCCGGTTTCCGGTAGGCGACCTCATAGGTGCCTCTTTGCCGGATCGCCATCTGGTTGTAAGGGTTTTTACCATTGGCCGCTCCGCGGAACATTAGCGACGCCCATCTGCCGGAATCGAGCACGCTCTCGAAGCGCACGTCCGCTTCGATCGTGTAGTTGTCCCACTGGACAGGGGCCGTGAGCCGGGCTTGCTTGCCGGACGCTTTGCCGTCGAACGCGACTCTCGCGTTGCCGTATGTATCGCGTACGACAGTGAACGGATTGCTGCCCGCATTGACGTCCGATATCCAGCCGAATGGCAGCGAGCCGATCGCGACGGTTTCAAAGCTTTCTTCCAGAAGCACGTTGTTCACCGGTCCGGATACCGGGTTGTTGTCGCTTAGCATGAGAGTGCCGTACCCGCTAGTATCGTTCCAGAACGAGGCCGTCTGGTAGGCGCTCCAGAAAGAGGAACGCTGCTGGGAGGCCTCCTCGCCGTAGCGGTCGGTCGCCCCGATCTCGAATCCGAGCGTTTTGCGGGATACGGGACTCATGCCCAGCATGTCCCAAGGGATGGCCGCTTCGAGCATCCAGCCCGTATCCGTTTTGCGGATCGCCCGCAATATGTTTTTCTCGTCCTTGCCGGCATGATTGGCGAGAGCCGCACCGAAATGGAACTCCGGCGTGGCCGAATTTTCCTGGTAGACGAAGCCGGCCTGCATGTCGTCATTTGCAAATGGAGCCGACCGGTGAAGCGTAGGGTCGAAGAACAGGTTGATGTTGTCCTGATCGAACCAGTAGCCCGGCTTGCCCGCCGCCGGAGTGCTGTCCTCGGCTTTGATGCCTACGTATAAGTACTGGTTGTCCCACAGCAGTCCGAACTTGGAAGCTTGGAAGGGGCCTTCTCCGATTTGCGCGCTCAGCGGCTGGTCGATGTTCCAGACGGAATCGTCCAGCGTGCCGTCGATGATTGGCGCGTTCAGTGTTTTTCTGACCTCGAGCGATTTGCGGCCCGCTTCCGCAGCGGTTGCTTGCGGGGAGAAGGGATGAAGAGGCAGCAGTCCGCATACAATCGTGGCGCTTACGACCAAGGATACCAGTTTAGAAGGTTTTCTCATCACGAATCATCCTTCCTTTCGTCGATGGGCCGGTCAAGCGGCAAAGAACGGCAAAAAACCCTTCTACGCATCGATAAAGGCAGCGGCGCGCCGTCCATAGGCTCTTCCGTTATCGACACATAAAAGGGTATTCTCCTCGTCTCGTACCCTTGACTATTCGGTTGTCCATCCTTAGCTCCACTTTACTAACCGTTTGTTAACCGGACATCAACTCGGCGTGAAGAATTTGTAAAACGGCCAAAGCTACCATTTAACGCCGGAGCCGAAGCGCACTAGCTCCACAACAGCCGGTTGCCCATCGACACCGCCGCCGCTCCGGCTTGCAGAGCCGTCTCGATCTCCGCCTGATCTTTGATCAAGCCTCCCGCAATAATGGGGACCGGAACGGTATGATGCAGCTCGGTAATGACCCGCGACAGGAGGCCGGGCATAATCTCGACGGCGTCGGGCTCGCTTTGCCGGATGTTATGGATGCCTTGCTCCAAGGCGGAGGTGTCGATGATGAACAGGCGCTGGATCGCGAGCAGGCCGTACTTTTTGGCGTGCTTGACGAAATGGCTCTTCGTCGAAATGATCCCGGTCGGTTTCACCCGCTCGGCGATATATTTGATCACGATCGGATCCCCGCCAAGACCGGCTATGAAGTCTACATGAAGGAACACTTTCTTGCCTGCGCGCAGCGCTTCGGCGACGTAACGCTCGGCTGTAAACAAATCTCCGATCAGCAAAAAGACGACCGGCCAGCGGGCAGCGAGCGCGGCCTGCAAATCTTCCGGCTTGCGGACTGCGGCGATTCTTCTCTCAAGTCCCCAATACTGCTGGAGCTCTCGCGACATGTTTCCGGTGCTCCCCTTTCTCTTTCACTAGTGAGCGGACTTGGCTAATGCCGAAAAAGCCCCGCCCATTCAGCATAATGGACGATTGTTAGCGGAGTGTTAACGGCCTCCTATCGCAATCTACGTCGCTTTAGTAGATCATGAATGCGTTCATTTGATATAATCTTCATGAGGCCGCATTGCGTAAGTCGTGCGGTTTGTTCGTTTCATAGAGAAGGAGAAATCGCCGTGACCTTTCGAGAGAGGCAACATGAAGTCGCAGTCCGAATCGCTCTAGCAGCCTATGAACAGCCTTTGCTTGAAAGCGGTCTGTGGTTTCACCACGATATCCGGGACAATTTCTACTACGCGTCGCATTTATTCGCGACTTCAACGAACCCTGGGCTATCCGCGACCTTCGATACCGATGAGGGCAAGCAGATTGCGGAAACTGTTCTGCTGGAAGTGATCCGTCTTCAAGATCAAGATACACGGAGCGATACGTACGGCCACTTCCCGTTGAAGCTGGAGCCGCAGCCGGCACCGATCAAGCGCAGCGCGCTGCCGATCGAGCTGATGGGCATCTTGATGGCGTACTTGTTCCGCCGATATTCGTCCGCGTTCAGCCGGCCGCTCCGGCTGGCTTTCGAGTCCGCGCTGCTGCACGCGTATCGAAGCGGCTATTACCGCAAGCCGCTCAATCAATATAATCACCATGAGGCGAAATATACGGCCGCGAAGCTCATCTTCGGCGAAATGTTCCATGACCGGGAGCTGCTCCGGGACGGTCAAGAATGCTTGGAGCGGATGATTGCGAGCATTCAGACGAAAGGGATGTCCGAGTATGGCAGCTTGCCGTGGTTTTGGCATTGGGTGCAAGCTTTCACGTGCGCATGGAGCATGACGGAGAATGCGGCTCTGAAACAGTCGCTTGCCGCCATGCTGGATAGATTGTGGCAGGAAAGGTCGCAGTTCTATTTACAAGGAACATGGGTCGGAGCGCATTCCCGCGCGCTGAAGCACGATATTCCCCGCGATTCCAATGTGCTGTTCGACTATGTGCAGTATGGGGATTTTGCGCTGCCGCGTGAACTGCCGCGGACCGAATATGCCGGTTTGTTGTTTTACGAAGCGTCTGAACCGGTTCGACGCGCAGCGCTCGAACGTTCGCAGGCTGTCGAAGTAACCAAACTAATAACGAAGCAAGCGACTGCCGCCCGACCTGAAGCGGTAGAACTGCACAGCTATGCCTACATTACGGAATCGTTCGCTGCGGGAGGAGTATGGGAGCGATACGCGGAGTTCGATAACGAGCAGCATCGCTGGGACTTCACGCTTCCGCTCGGGCTGACGGATGGCGTGAACCAGTCGTTTTTTATGCACCCGGGCAGCGGTTATGCGGAGGACGACCCGCGACACCAGAGCGATTGCGCCGAAGTGCTGCTTCACAAAAATACGGTGCTTGCTCTGTATCCGATCCCGCCCGAGTCGCATGAAACGATTGTCGGCATATTGCCGAAGGGCGAGTGGCTTCAGGAGCCGAATGCCCTGTACGGACAGGCGGGCAATGTATACTGGGCCATATACGTCATGCGGTCTTATCACGTGGAGGAAAAGTCCGATCGCATGCTTGCGATAAGCGTTGGATCGCCGAACGGAGTTGTCATGGAGGCGGTAAGCGTCCGGGAGGCGGCACGAAAAGGGATGCGCAGCTTGAATGAATTTGCCGGCAGCGCGAGAGCGAGAGCGCCGCAATTTTCGGAGACTGTCCCTTTGAGTGTCACCTACTCGAACTTGTACGGCGAAAAGCTGGAGCTCGTTGTTCATCCGGACCGGCGTGCAGAAGCTTTCGTCGGAGAAACACTTGTCAGTTTTGAAGGCTATACAGTTTGAGCGAACAACGGAAGGGAGCGGTAACCATCATGGAACAAGCGAAACGCGTGCTCGTGATGACGGCGGTTGAGGCCGAAAGAGAAGCTGTCGCACGCGGGCTTGCAGGCGACGGCCGCTTCGACGTCATGCTGGCCGGAGTCGGTCCGGCGCAAGCGGCAGCCAACACGGCGGCGGCGCTGGCGGCGGCGGACTACGGCCTCGTCATTAGCGCCGGCATTGCCGGAGGCTTCGCCGGGCGTGCGGAGCTGGGCGGGCTCGTCGTATCGAGCGAAATCGTCGCCGCCGATCTGGGCGTCGAGACTCAGGAAGGATTTATCGGCGTGGACGAGCTCGGGTTCGGCTCTGCCCGAGTAGCGGTTGATCGGACAACCGCGGATCGGCTGGCCGGCGCGCTGCGGAAAGCCGGTTTGCCGGCGTGCTGCGGTCCGATCGTGACCGTCTCGACCGCTACGGGAACGGCGGCTACCGCGTCGGCTCTAGCGGAACGCGTGCCGGGAGCCGCCGCGGAAGGGATGGAGGGCTTCGGCGTGGCGACGGCGGCTCAGCTTCGCGGGCTGCCCGTGCTGGAGATCCGCGCCATATCGAATCCGGTCGGCCCGCGCGACCGCGCCTCCTGGAAAATCCGGGAAGCGCTGGACGCTTTGCAGTCAGCCGGACCTATTCTATTGGAGGTGCTCGGATGAAAATCGCATTTTCCCCTTGTCCGAACGATACGTTCGTCTTCCACGCCTGGGTTCACGGGCTCGTGTCAGGCGCGCCGAAGCTGGATGTGACGTATGCGGATATCGATATAACGAATAAGCTTGCGGCGGACGGCAGCGGACCGGATGTCATGAAAATTTCGTATGCGGCACTGCCTTGGGTACTGTCCGAATATGCGCTTGTGCCTTGCGGAGGCGCCCTCGGCCGAGGCTGCGGTCCGCTTGTGCTGACTCGCGGCAGCGAAGCGGCGACTCAAGGTCCCGCCGTGCTCTCGGACAAGCGGGTAGCTGTGCCGAGCGAACGGTCGACCGCCTATTTGCTGTTCCGGCTGTGGGCCGCGGAGCAAGTTCCGGGCGGTGTCGGCGAGATCGTCGTTATGCCGTTCCACGAAATTATGCCGGCCGTGAGTGACGGAGCGATCGACGCGGGTCTCGTCATCCATGAAGCCCGTTTCACTTATCCGAACTATGGGCTTACGATGCTGGCGGATATGGGCAGCTGGTGGGAATCCGACACGGGGCTGCCGATTCCGCTCGGGGCGATTATCGCCCGCAGGTCGCTGGACGTCGAGGCGATTGCCCGCTGGACGCGCGAATCGGTCGAGTACGCCTGGGCTCACCCGGAAGCGTCGATGCACTATGTGCTTCATCATGCCCAAGAAATGAACCCGGATGTGGCGAAAGCGCATATCGATTTGTACGTGAACGACTTCACGGCCGACCTTGGCGAAGCCGGATTTGCAGCCGTGGAAGCTTTGCTCGGGAGAGCCGCCAAGGCGGGGCTTGTCCCGGAAGTGAACTTTGCCGCATTGCGGCGATGATGGATCGAACGTGCATACCAAAAGCTCCGCCTCTCTATCCGATGAGGCGGAGCTTTTTTGCGTACCCCTTATTATTTCTTAGCTGCCAACCAATCGGCGAGACCGTTAATGTCCGCATCCGAAAGTCTTCCTTTGAAGCTGGGCATCGCACCTTTGCCGTTGGCGATGATGCCGGCAATTTGATCTTTGGAATATTTGGCCCCGATCGTTTGGAGCTTCGGCGCCCCGGCGCCTTCCAAGTTGCCTCCGTGGCAAGACGTGCAGTTTTGCTTGGCAATGGCCGACGCATCCACGGTAGCCGTGCCGCCTCCGCCGGGGGTGGTGCCTCCGCCGGCCGTACCGCCCTCGGGAGTTTTAGTGGTTTTGCCGCAGGCGGTGAGGGACAAGGCGAGCAGCAAAGACAAGCAAACGATTGATTTGCGCATAGTTTTTGAACGCTCCTTATAGCAGGCTGAGGTTACTATGAGCATAGCGTTTCCTTCTCGGTTTCTTTTCATGCAATCCGAAATCCGGCGTTCCGGCTCACGCATCTGCATAATTTGAAAACGATAAGTTCAACATAATGGAAGCCACACCAAGATTTCGCCATGCGATTACACCATGATAACGAACCGAGGAGCAGCGATTATGACAGAACAATCCGAACAACGGCAACGCCATTCCCGGCGCCGGTTTCTGAAATATTCGGGAGCGGCTATCGGCGGAGCGGTCGTAACCGGCGTCATGGCCGGTTGCAATATCGGGGGCAAGAAGGCGGCGGAACCGGCACCCGTGGAGAAGCAGCCGCCGGCCGCGAACTATAACGAAGCGGCAATGTTTTTCAACCAGGCCGAGCTGCAAATTACGGAAGCGGCGACCGAGCGCATTTATCCGAAGGACGAGCTGGGTCCGGGGGCTGCGGAGCTGGGCGTTGCGTTCTACATCGACCATCAGCTTGCAGGCCAATTCGGCAATAACGTCCGCGAATACCGGATGGGGCCGTTCGGTCACGCCGAAGCAACGCAGGGGGACTATCAAAGCATCCAGCGTCACGAGCTGTTCACGATGGGCTTGCAGGCGCTCGATGACGAGAGCAACAAGAAGCACCAGAAAGGATTTACCGAAATTACGGACGCGGAGCGGGATGCGATTCTCACCTCGATGCAAAAAGGCGAAATTATGGTCGTTACCGGCGTTACCGGCAAATCGTTTTTCAACCTTTTGCGAAGCATGACGATGGAAGGCGTATACAGCGATCCCGTCTACGGCGGCAACAAAAATATGATGGGCTGGAAAATGCGCCAATATCCGGGCAACCAGATGAGCTATACGAGCATTATGGAGAAGGACGAGTTCGTCGTCATCGAGCCGCGCAGCCTGCACGACCATTTCGCGGCGCATTGACAGCGGCACCGGCAACATTTATCCACTAGGAAGCGGGGGAATTATATGGCCACGAAAATGCCGAAGGTGCCGGTAGTCATCGTCGGGGTGGGATGGGTCGGGGGCATTATTGCCGCCGAATTGACCAAGCAAGGCGTCAAGGTAGTCGGACTGGAGCGCGGCAAGCCGAGAAGCACGAAAGACTACTACATGGCGCACGACGAGCTGCGATACGCCCAGCGGCTCGATCTGATGCAGGATTTGTCCAAGGAAACGATCACTTTCCGCAACACGGCCAAAATGACGGCTCTGCCGATGCGCGAGCACGGCTCGTTTCTGCTCGGGGAAGGACTGGGGGGCGCGAGCATTCACTGGAACGGGCAGACGTACCGGTTTTTACCGTATGACTTCGAAATTTACAGCAAAACGGTGGAACGTTACGGCAAAAATAAAATTCCCGACGGCATGACGATTCAAGACTGGGGCATCACGTACGACCAGTTGGAGCCTTACTTCGACAAGTTCGAGAAAATGGCCGGGATATCCGGCGGTGAGCCGCCGGAAGGCTTGGTGGGCAAGCGATCCAGCCCGTTTCCGACGAAGGAAATGGTGAAGACTCCGGCAATCAAAATGTTCGAAGCGGCGACGAAAAAGCTCGGGTACCATCCGTATATGGCGCCGTCGGCCAATTTATCGGAGCAGTACACGAATCCCGACGGCATTACCCGGGCCGCCTGCCAATATTGCGGCTACTGCGAGCGGTTCGGCTGCGAATACGGGGCTAAAGCCGATGCGGTCGTAACCGTTCTGCCGGTCGCTCAGAAGACGGGCAATTTCGAGCTTCGCAGCTATTCGAACGTCGTTCAGGTGCTTTATGACGGCAAGAAAGCGAACGGGGTCGTATATGTCAATACGGTAACGGGTGAACAGTTCGAGCAGCCGGCCGATGTAGTTATATTAGCAGGTTATCTGTTCAGCAACTTGAGGCTGATGCTGACTTCGAAGCTGGGAACTCCGTACGATCCGGCAACCGGGAAAGGGGTGGTCGGCCGAAACTATGCGTACCAGGTAGGCGGAGGCGGGACGACCGGCTTTTTCGACGAGAAACAGTTCAATACATATGCCGGTGCGGGATCGCTTGGTATGGAAATCCCGGATTTTAATGGGGACAACTTCGATCACAGCAATCTCCAGTTCATTCATGGCGCGGGAATTCGCATATTCCAGACCGGACAGCGGCCGATCGCCAACAACTCGGTGCCGGCCGGGACGCCGGCGTGGGGCAAGGAGTTTAAGCAGTCCTCGCTTAAATACGCTTACCGTACGCTGACGGTAGCTTCGCAAGGCTCAAATATGCCGTGGAGACATCATTTCGTCGATCTGGACCCGACGTACAAAGACGTATACGGACTCCCGCTTATGCGGATCACTTTCGACTTCGAGGAGCAGGACCGCCAGCTGGTCAAGTTCATGGCGGGCAAAACGGCCGAGATCATGAAAGAAATGGGACCGACGAAGGACGGATCGAACGATCAGCTGAACCCTTACAATATCGTGCCTTACCAGTCCACGCACAATACGGGCGGAGCGGTCATGGGAGCGGACCCGTCGACTTCGGCGGTCAACTCGTACTTGCAAATGTGGGACGCCGAGAACGTATTCGTCGTCGGAGCTTCGGCTTTCCCTCACAACAGCGGCTACAATCCGACCGCGACGGTCGGTGCACTTTCCTACAGGGCGGCCGAAGGTATAGCGAAATATTTGAAGCAGGGCAGCGGCCTCGTCGTCTGATTGCGGCCCTGCCGCAGAAAGCGAGCTGGACGAAGGCATGGAGCAGGAAGAGCTGATTTACCATTTGACCGAGGTGCGCAAACGGCTGCTGATCGTATTTGGATCGTTTTTCGCCGCGCTTTGCGCAGGCTTGTACATATCGCCCCGGCTGCTTCTATTTATGAAGTCTCAGCCTGCGGCGGCCAACATCGAATGGAACGTGTTTTCGTTTACGGACGGGCTGTTCATCTATATGAAGTGCGCGCTTATGGTCGCCGTGCTGTTCACGCTGCCCGTCCTGCTATACCAGATATGGGCGTTCGTCCGTCCGGGATTGACGGAGGAGGAAGCGAGAGGGACGCTGCCGTTCGTACCGATCTCGTTCGGACTGTTTCTCGGAGGCGCGTCGTTCAGCTATTTCGTCGTATTCCCGATGATGGTCAAGTTTATGGAGAAGATGAATCGGACGATCGGCGCCGTCGAGACGTACGGCATCGACCGCTACTTCTCGTTTCTATTCAGTGTCGTGTTTCCGATGGCGGTCGCTTTCGAGCTGCCGGTCGTCATCCTGTTTCTGACCCGGATCGGCCTGCTGACGCCGGAGAGGCTGAAGAAGGCGCGCAAATACGCTTACCTCGGGCTTGCGATTGTCGGCTCGTGCATCTCGCCACCCGATTTCGTTTCGCATCTGTCGGTTACGATCCCGCTCATTTTGCTGTTTGAAATCAGCGTAATCGTGTCGGCGAGACAGTGGCGTTCGATGGCGCACGGCTTGTCACCGCAGAAGTAAAAACAATTTTGCAGGAAAGGAGCGTGGTCCGTATGTTCAACAATATCGGCGTTTCCGGATTGATCATCATTCTGGCTATCGCGCTCGTCGTGTTCGGTCCGGCCAAGCTGCCCCAGCTCGGACGGGCGTTCGGCGACACGCTGCGGGAATTCCGCAATTCCACACGCGGCATCGTAGACGACAGCGAGACGACGGATGGCAAAGTTACGAACGAAGTGAAACGGTTATCTTGACGGGAACGGGCGAATCAACCTCCATCGCGGCCAGAGGCAGCGGCGGGGGTTGTTTTTTTGTGTAATGGCTGGTCATGCGTCGTGTGCTATCCCCGGACGGGCTTCAAAAACCTCTTTACAAAATCTATAATTAACTTTATCATTAAATTAATTAAGCGGAACCCGTCCGGCGACGATCCGGCAATGCCATTCGCGCCGCCCGACAATAGCGCATAATCAGGAGGATCCCCATGCTCTTAACGTTCGAGAAACTGTGGAAACGAATCGTGCAATTGGAAATGCACCGTTATATCGATTACCGCGAGCTGCCCTCGTACCGATTCTGGATCGACAAGGGTGCGGTGGTCGGCGCCATGCCTCCCGAGTATGCGGAATGGGGAACGATTTCCGTCGGAGACCGGTGGAAGGGGTACGACCTGATCGCCTGGCTGAAGGCCGAGATCGACATACCCGGTGAATGGTCGGGACGGAAGGCGGTAGGGCTGTTCGACTTCGGCAAAACAGGAGCGGGGCACAATTCCGGCTTCGAATCGCTGCTCTATGTCAACGGCTCGCCGTACCAGGGAGTCGGCAGCAATCACAAGGAAGTGTTTTTTCCGGAATCGTTCGCCGGACAGAAGGTGGAGCTGCTTTTTAAAGTATGGACCGGTCTGAACGGGGAAAGCGGCCTCAAAACGGAGCTGGAGCATCAGCTGTCGATGTCGGCGCTCGCCCTGCTCGAGACGGAAACGGACGATTTGTACTATACGGCGCTGGCGGCATGGCACACGATCAAGGTGCTGAACGACAACAGCTGGGAGAAGCAGGCGCTGCTGAAAGCGCTCGATCGTGCGTTTCACCTGCTCGACTGGCGGGTGCCGGGCGACGCGGCGTTCTATGCGAGCGTGGCCGAGGCGAATTCCAAGCTAAAGGAGGAGCTTGCGGCGCTGCCGAAGTTCCACCCGCTCACGGTACGCTGCATCGGCCATACGCATATCGACGTCGCCTGGTTATGGCAGCTTAAGCACACGCGGGAGAAGGCGGCGCGCTCGTTCTCGACCGTTCTGCGGCTGATGGAGCAGTTCCCGGATTACGTGTTCCTGCAGACGCAGCCGCAATTGTACGAATACATTCAGCACGATTATCCGGATATATTCGCCGGTATTCAGGAACGCGTCAAGGAAGGCCGCTGGGAGGCCGGCGGAGCAATGTGGCTCGAATCGGACTGCAACATTCCGTCCGGCGAATCGCTCGTACGCCAACTGCTTTACGGCATGCGTTACTACGAGAACACGCTCGGCGTCCGCTGCGAATATTTATGGCTGCCCGACGTATTCGGCTACAGCTGGGCGCTGCCGCAAATATTGCGCAAGAGCGGATTGCGCTACTTCATGACGACGAAGATTAGCTGGAACGTGTACAACCGGTTCCCGCACGATACGTTTTTGTGGCGCGGCATCGACGGTACGGAAATTATGACGCACTACATTACGACTCCCGACCCGGATTTGGCCGACAGCCCGTTCACTCGGTTCTATACATACAACGGACAGGTCGTTCCGGCGACGCTGGCCGGCATATGGAACAACTATCGCGACAAAGAAGTGAACGATTCAGAGCTGCTGCTTTCTTATGGATGGGGCGACGGCGGCGGCGGACCCACCCGGACGATGCTGGAGCTGCGGCGGCGGCTGGAGCATATGCCCGGGCTGCCGAAGGCCGTGACAGGGCGCGCCGACGAGTTTTTCCGCAATCTCGAGCGGACGGTGACGAATACGGACCGATACGTGCACCGCTGGGACGGCGAGCTGTATTTGGAGCTGCACCGCGGAACGTACACGTCGCAAGGCTTCGTGAAGCGGATGAACCGCAGGATGGAATTTCTGCTGCGAGACGCGGAGGCGGCGGCCAGCTTCGGCAGTCCGCTCGCCGGATTCGCCGCTTACCCGGCCGGACAGCTGTACGACAGCTGGAAAATCGTGCTGCGCAACCAGTTCCATGATATTTTGCCGGGTTCCTCGATTACGGCCGTATACGAGGATTGCGACAAGGAATATGCGGAGGCAGAGCAGCTGGCGCAGACGGCGCTGACAGACAGTCTGGCGCGGTTGTCTTCCTTCGTCGATTCGGACGGCCGTGCGGGCTGGCTCGTGTTCAACTCGCTGCCGTGGACTCGTGACGAGCTGATCCAGCTTCCTTGGGAGGCCCGTTTCGCGGGCAAACGTTGGATGGATGCGGCGGGCAACACGCTGACGGCGGAGCGCGTAAGCGGTCTCGACGACGGTGACCGGCTGCAGCTGTACGTTATCGGCATTCCGAAGATGGGCTACACGACGGTCATGATGGAGGAAGCCGCAGAGGATGACGCCGCCCCGGCCGTGGTGCCCGCGATCGTCTTCCGGGAACGCGGCGCGTCGACGCCGTTTTACGAAATCGAGTGGAACGAGGCGGGCCAGCTGACCCGGCTGTTCGACAAGCGTGCGGCGCGCGAGGCGATCGCCCCCGGCGAGACCGCCAACCGGTTCGACGTGCACGAGGATAAGCCGGTCAACCACGACAACTGGGAGATCGATATTTTCTACTATGACAAAGTACGGCACATCACCGATGCGAGAACGATCGAGGTCGTCGAGAACGGTCCGCTTCGGGCGGTCGTACATTTTCATTGGCAGTACGGGAAGACGACGATTCGCCAAGATATGATCCTGTACGTGAACGACCCGCGCATCGATTTCTCCACATGGGTCGATTGGCAGGAGAGGGAAACGCTGCTCAAGGTGGCATTCCCGGTTGCTGTCCGAGCTACTGCGGCCACTTACGAAATTCAGTTCGGTCATGTCCAGCGGCCGACGCATTGGAATACGAGCTGGGATTTCGCCCGGTTCGAGACATGCGCGCACAAGTGGGTCGATCTGTCCGAGCGCGGCTTCGGTGTAAGCTTGATGAACGATTGCAAATATGGTCACGACATTCGCGACAATGTCATGCGCATTACGCTGCTCAAATCGTCCAACAAACCGGATCCGGAATGCGACAAAGGCGAGCATACATTCACGTACGCACTGCTGCCGCACGGAGGCGATTGGTTCGCCGCGGGCACCTTCAAGCAGGCATACCGCTTGAACGTCCCAGTTGTGACGGCGGAGCTGCCCGGGGCGGAAGCAGACGGAAAGTCCGCGGAAGCGGCGGGGGCGCTGCCCGCCTGCGCAAGCCTGATCGGTACGGACAGCGATCATATTATGATCGATACGGTGAAGAAGGCCGAGGATTCGGACGAATGGATCGTCCGCTGCTACGAATATGCCGGCAAGCGGGGAGAAGCGTCGTTTCGCGTTCATTACGGAGTGAGCGGGGTGCACGAAGTGAATTTGTCCGAGCGGGAGGCCTCGGCGATACCGTACGAAGCGCACGGGTTCAAGTCGTTCTTCAAGCCGTTCGAGCTGAAGACGTTCCGCGTCTCTCTGGGCGGCGCTTGAATTTCTAGATATGCGCGGAACGGGCACGGAAGATAGCGGAAGGGAGAATGCGAACGATGGAAGAGGAAATGCCGGGTTTATCCTCCGTTCCACAATATAGCGGGTTAACACGCGACAAAGTCGTCGATCTGTTGCAGCGTATCGCGAGTCTCAAGGCGGGGGTGCTCGGGGACGCTTGCCTCGACGTATATTGGTACGCGGATATGACGATGAGCGAGCTGTCACGGGAAACGCCTCATTATAATTTGCCCGTTGTCCGGGAGACGTTCGTTCCGGGGGCGGCGGGCAACGTTGCGAACAATTTCAAGCAGCTGGGCTGTGCCGAAGTCAGCTTATGCTCCGTCGTCGGAGACGATTGGAGAGGGGCGCTGCTGCAGGAAGCATTGGGCGGGCGCGGGATCGACGGCTCATTCCTTTTGTCCGACAAAGGGAGAGTCACTCCCGCTTTCTGCAAAACGATATTGCGCGGGCTGCAGGATGCCGAGCAGGAAGCCCCCCGCATCGATTTTATCAATTTGGACGCTCCTCACGACGCGCTCCAGCGGCGGCTCGTGGCGGAGCTCGACAAAATGGCTGCGAAGGTCGACGTAATCTGCGTCACCGATCAGCTGAAGTCCGGCATTACCGGCCGACTGCTCCGCGAGCGGCTCCGTTATTGGGCCGCCCTCGGCAAACGGATCGTCGTCGACAGCCGGGACAATATCGGCAAGTACAAGGGAGTCGTCGTCAAGCCGAACGAAATCGAAACGCTCGGCTGGTGCTACGGAAGCTTGAAGCATCCTCCTTCCTCGGAGAGCGATATCATCAAGGCGGGCATGCGCTTGGCCAGGCATGCCGATGCTCCGTGCTGCGTGACGCTGGGAGAGAAGGGCGCGCTTTGGTTCGAGGGAGGAGTCGTGACATACGTGCCGACCACGGCCGCCGAGCCGCCGATCGATATCGTCGGGGCGGGAGATACGTTCTCCGCCGCGTTGTTGTCCGCGCTCGGCGCCGGAAGTCCTGGACCCGAGGCAGCCGCGTTCGCGCATTTGGCTTCCGCGGTGTCCGTGCGCAAGCTGGGCGGCGTCGGATCGGCCACGCCGCAAGAACTATTGCTCCGCTTCGACCAGACGGTCAATCTGTAAAATGCGCGTTGACCGGAAGAGGGCGCGGCGGGATAATGAAATGAGGGATGGTTGAATGTCCAGTAAAAATTCCGAAGTGGCGGCCGAGCGGTTTCGGGGCGTGTATGCGCTGCTGCTTACGCCTTTTTCGCCGAATAAGGAAATAGACTGGGCCTGCTATGACCGGTATGTAGACTGGCAGCTGTCCAAACGGCCGGACGGAATATTCGCCGTTTGCGGCAGCAGCGAGATGGAATGTTTGAGTATGGAGGAGCGGCTCGAGCTGGCCAGGCGGGCCGCGTCGAGAGCGGAGGGAGTGCCGGTGCTCGCGACGGGCAACGTGCAGGACGATCCGGCCTGTCACGAGGAGGAGCTTGCGCGCATGGCGGATACGGGCGTATCCGGCATCGTGCTCATCCCGCCGGGAAATATGGGGGAAGACCAAAGCAGGCTGGAGCACTACTTCGCACGTATGGCGGAACTTTCGCCGCTGCCTGTCTTCTTGTACGAATGTCCGCTAGCTTCGCCGCACCATGTCGCCTCGGACGTGTACGGCAGGCTGGTCCGGCGGCACGGCATCGTAGGAATCAAAGATACGACGTGTACGCCGGAAGGCATCCGCGCCAAAATTGAAAGCGCTGCCGGTAGTCTCGTATTCCAGGCGAACATGCCGTACTTGCGCGAAGCGGTGCTGGATGGCGCGCAAGGCATTATGGCTACGACGGGCACAGCGGCCGTCGATGCGGTACTCGCCTATTGGCGGGCGGAGACGAGCCGGGATACCGCGACGGCGGAAGCTGCACACGAGCTGCTCGTCTTTCTGGACGGCGTGCTGGGCAAAGGCTATCCGGCTGCAGCCAAGCATTTGGTCCGCTTGCGGGGCGTCGCGATGGAGACAGTTACACGCAAGTCGAAAGGGATGAACGGCTCCGCCGCCCAAGGGGTCGCAGTGTGGCTGAGAGCGGCGGTGCGTATGCTCGGCCTGACTTGAGCCGGTGCGGAAAACCGGTCCTTGCGGCCGCGCGGACAAAATAATGTTCAAACGTACCTTATAACGCTAAAATGGCCCGTCTCAAAGGCAAATAGTGCTCATATGAACACTAACTGACAGCTGTGTCTGTGAAAGTGGTCAAATCGGGCTGCGCGGAGAAAAATAAGGTACAAACGTACCTTATTTCGCGATAACGGCTCGCTCCATAGGCAAATAGTGCTCATTTGAACACTAACTGGCCGGCCGCATGGGCAAAGGCGAATCGGGCAGCGAGGACAAGATGAAGTTCAAGCAGGTGACGGGCACGTAAGCGCGAGCAAGCCTGTTGTTCGCACGGCAGGCTCAAGGAGGCGGCACATGGATCTATTCCTTATTCGTCACGGACAATCGATAGGCAATACCGTCACTTACGATATGGCCGACGGAGAACTGACCGGGCTCGGCCGCAGCCAGGCGGAGAAGGTGCTGCACGGCATGAAGGATGCCGGAGTAACGCATATCTTATCAAGCCCGCTCATACGAGCGATCGAGACGGCGCAGCCGCTGGCGCGCGCGACGGCGCTGCCGATCCGCGTCTGGACGGAGACGTTCGAGGTGCGCAGCAAGGGAGCGTATCGCGGACCGTGCGAGTCGGAGATGAAGCGAATGTATCCGGAAATCCGCTTCGAGGACGAGGTGGAGCCGGAAGGCTGGTACTGCTCCGGCGACGAGGACGAGGAGAAGGCACACGGCCGGGCGCTGCGCATCCTAGAGCGGCTGCGCCGCGAATATTCCGGCGAAGAGCGGGTGGCGCTGTTCTCGCACAGCGGCTTCAACCGCCGTCTGCTGCTGGCCGCGCTAGGTCTCGAGCATCGCAGCGGCGTCCGCTTCCTGCAAAGCAACGGGACGATGTATTGGCTGAATTTCAGCGACAATGGGGTCGAATTGCGGTATATTGGGGATTTCGATCCGCCATTCGGACGCGCGGACCGGCATTCATGACGATGGAGGGATTTGACGATGGACTTATCCGTAATGACATTCAATCTCCGCTTCAACAATCCGCGCGACGAAGGGAACAGCTGGGAACATCGCAAAGACGCCGCCGCGGAAATATTCGCCCGCTACAAGCCGACGGTCGCAGGTACGCAGGAAGGGTTGTATGGCATGCTGGCCGATCTCGGGCATCGCTTGTCCGAGTATGAATGGGTGGGGGAAGGCCGAAACGGCGGCAGAGAGAATGAGTTCAACGCGATTTTTTACAGGAAGGACGAGGTGGAGGCTGTCGACTGGGGCCAGTTCTGGCTGTCCGAGCTGCCGGATGGGCCCATGGAGAAAAGCTGGGGAACGACGCACTTCCGGATTTGCACATGGGCGCTGTTCCGGTTCCGCGCGGAGCCCGGTCCATGTTTTCTTCATTATAATACGCATCTGGACCATAGCAGCCAACAAGCGCGCGAGAAGGGGAGCCGCCTTCTGTCGGAAAGGCTGGCGGAGCACCGCCGGCGGACCGGACTTCCCGCGATTTTGACCGGGGATATGAATGCCGAGCCGGACAACCCGGCTATCGCTTTTTTGAGCGGCAAGCTCGAAGTGGACGGTGTCCGGTGCGCGCTCCATGACGCTTATGAGGCCGCCGGCGAGGAACCGGGGCGATCGTTTCATGGCTTCGCGGGCGGGGACGAGGGGCAGCCGATCGATTATGTGTTCGCTTCGCCGGAAGTACGGATCGAGGGTGTCCGCATCATCCGCGACCGGATGGACAACTTGTATCCATCGGACCACTACCCGGTTCTGGCGAAAGCCAAAATTCCGGTGCAACCGGCTGTTACTGTGTAGGAACGGCCGACTGAACATTGTCCGGGAGAGGTAGCGGCCTTTTTACAGGGACAGTCGATTGAACAGAAGGAGGAGAGGACGAATGGCAAACATTAAAGTGCTGATGTGGTTCGACGTGGAGGACTATATCACTCCCGAAGCGCAGGATGCCTGGGCGGGAATTTTGCGCGTCCTTCATGAAAAGCGGGTGCCCGGCATTTTCAAAATCGTAGGCGAGAAGGCGCGGATCACGGGATCCCGGCAGCGCCAAGATATATTGCGCGGGCTGACCGGTCACGAGATCGGCTATCATAGCGATATGCACAGCGTGCATCCGGTGAGCACCGAATATTTGGAGCATATGGGCTTCCGAGAAGGGGCAGTCGAGTTCGAGAAGCGGGAGCGGGACGGTTTTGCCGATGTCCGGACCATTACCGGCTCGCCGGTAGTCTGTTACGGTCAGGCTGGCTATTCCTGGGCGCCGCAAACATTCGCCGCGCTGCGCAAATGGGGAGTTCCCGTTTATTTGGACGATCACGATCAAATCGCAATGGACGGCCGTCCGTTCTGGTACGGCGGCTTGCTGAATTTCACCAGATTGACGGCGACTATGCATCTGTCGTTCGACAAAGGCGGCGCGGAACGGACGTATGCCAATTTCGACCGGTTGTACGAACAATTGGCCGACGAGCCTGTCGGCTTCATCAGCATGTACTGCCACGACTGCGATTTTGTTTGCCAAGGCTTCTGGGATGCGGTCAATTTCGCGAAGGGCAAGCAAACTCCCCGTGAAGAATGGCGTCCGGCTCCCCTCAAGCCGCCGGGGGAATTGGAGCAGGAGCTCGAACGGTTCGGCGAGTTTATCGACTACGCGTTGTCCAAAGGACAGATCGAATTTATAACGGCGCAGCAGGCTCTGCGTCTGGAAAGCTCTCAGCCCGGAACGGTACCGGAGTCCGATGTGCGAAGGCTTGCGGCGACGGTGGACCGGGAGCTGGGCTTCCGCGAGCTCGAAGGCAAATGCTATTCGGCTTCCGAGCTGCATTCGCTGTTCGCCGCCTTGCTGCTCGGGCGCGAGCTGACACCCCGCCTCGCGTACGGTCCGGAGCGCGAGATCGCCAGCGAGGTTGCGGGCGGGAAGCTTCGCGTCGCAGATATCAAGAAGGCGCTGGCCGAGTCCGGGCAACCGGATGTTCTCGGCTTCAGCCAGCTTCCGGACTGCTGCGAGATCGACGGTCGGAAGGTGAGCGTGCTTGATCTGACCTGCACGATGGCCGGCATCCTTAACCGCCGGCTGCACGATGACGATACGGTCGAACTTGTCCAAGGAGTTTTGACGACGAGCCGTTACGCCGCAGACAACGAGCTGTGGGGGCCGAGATGGTGCATTTTTCCGGAGCATTTCCCTGCGCCGAACATCGTGAACATGTCCAAGCTGCAAACTTGGACACTCAAGCCCGCTTTGTTCGCCGGGGAAGCGGCCAGGTGAGTGCGACACTTGACGCGTTCAGCCGTCCGGTACGGGGAGAAAAGCTCATGAAAAGGGACTGCCAAAGCGAATCCGGCAGCCCCTTTCATCGTTGTGCGGTCTGTGGGCTATTATTCTCCACCACCGTCGAGCGGCACGGCTTTGGGCGGCGGGAATGCATTTACGGAATCGGGATCGTCCGATTCGACATACCGTTTGAGCGCAGCCATCTTGTTCTCCCAATACCGCTCGAAAAAGGCGAGCCAACGCTTCAATTCGAGAAGCGGTTCGGGCTCCATCCGGTACCGGGTTTCCCGGCCGACCTTTCGCTCCTTGACAAGCCCAGCGTCGGCCAGTATACGCAAATGTTTGGAGACGGCCGTACGGCTCATCGGAAAATGCCCGCTGATCCTGCTGACCGGCATCTCCTGCTCGTCCAGAAGCAGCAGCAGCTTGCGCCGGGTCGGATCGGCTATCGCTTGAAATACGTCATGCTTCGCCGCGGCGCCGCCCGCAGCCGACTCAACCTTCGACATGGGACGCGAGCTTCTGCACAATCCCGACCCAGCCTTGCGACATCCGCTCGCGCACGACGCGGTGGGTTTCGCCGAACTCGGTGACGACGTCCGGATTCCAGCCGCCGTGGGTCAAAGTAAACTCGGTTTTGCCTTCCCGTTCCGCCAGCTCGAACGTAAGCGTCCAATCTTTGGCCCATGTGAACGACAAGCGGCGGGGAGGGTCGAGTTCGGTTACTTTGCAGGGAGAATTGCCGAACGGTCCGGCTTGCAGTTCGAATTCGTAGCCGAGCTCCGGCTTGAAATCGTTCGGCATGAACCAGGCGGCGATTCCTTCGGCCGTGGCGACGGCGTCCCATACTTTTTGGATCGGCGCGTTCAAGAGCACCGTTTGGCGAATGTCCGGAAGTGTATCGGATGTGTTGTTGCTCATCATAAAATCCTCCCTATTTTCGGATTAAGTGTGGAAATGATCGTTTAAGTCCGCTTGCCGGGCTTTACTTTGTCTTGGGGACGCAGGCGGAGAGCCGACCATTTCTCGTCGACGGCCACGTTGCTGACTACCCGGTAAGGGGTATGATCCTGCACCCATGCGGCCAAAATATCCCGGTTAATGTCCGGCTTTTCCTTCGTTTTGGCGCTTTGCTTCGGATAGGATACCCAAAATAAGGCATCTTCTTTCAAGGTCGGTAAGAGTTTCGGCACCCACTGCTCGACTTCGCTGAAATTGTTGACATAGAGCAGCGCGAAGTCGTAACCGCCTTCCGCAGGCTCCTCGATGCCGCCTATTCCGATTCCGAGATCATAGCCCTCCGGTGCGTTCCATACCGCGGCGGCGCCTTCCTTGTAGCGCAGCTTGCTTAACAGTTGTTCGCTCATTGATTTCCTCCGGATATACAACCATTTGGTTTCGCTTTTTTATAATATGACACCTTTTGGTTTCGTGTCAAGTCAAACGTCAGCTTTATTTTCTGGAAAAAAAAGGACGGGCCCAAGTCCCGACCTTCCGTTTTTATAAATACTTCCGATTTGCCCCTACTGGTCGTGATCATGATGATGATGCCGGTCAGGAGCGGAGTGCCGATGCATGACGCCGTGACGGTGCATCCGGTTGTGCAGCGCGCGTTGAGCGCTCGTCAGCGTCATGAGCAGCCGCTTGTACGTTTGCTCGTCCGCTTTGGTCGCGAGCGTTTTGATATAGGCGGTGGAGCCTTCGATCTGCTCCAGGATCGTGACGGCGTCGGTCGAATTGAAGCAGGACTTGCCGTCTACGACAACGGTTATCGCGCTGGAATGGGCGGCGATCATCTCCGATTGGTCATGGTACTTGCCGCGTATGCGCAAGGCGATCCAGCAGCTTTCTTTCACGGGAACCGACCAATGGCCCGCATAATGGCCGACCTCGGGGTCGACGGCGAGCGTCTCGCGAAGCAGGCCTCCCACGACAAGCTCGATTTTCGTTACCGGGACCGTAACGGACGATACATGCCAAACGACGTCGAGCGTGCCGCCCGATGCCGGCAGCTGCATGAGCGACCCCATTTCGGAATCGCCTATCCGTAAGTCTAGCAGCGGCCCGAGCGTGACGAACGTATGACCGCGGCGAACGGCGTTCATCCATGAGGCGTAAGTGAACGGTTCGTCGCGGATCAGCGAATAGGTGCGGATCGTACCGACCGCGGTTTGCTGCGACATTTTGTCGGTGCCGCCGACAGCCGGCGCCTTGTAGCCGCAGTTCAAATACCGGTACCAGTCGGACAACGAATACGGGTTGATCCCGATATTTTCGAAGGAGCACATTTCCACCGCATCGACTTCCCCGAGCACCAGCGCGGCGGCGCCTTCGGCCCGCGGGTTCGGCAGGTGGGGCATGACGACCAGCCCGTTCCGCTCCCGGCATTGCTTGGCCCATTCCGTAACGGTCGCCTCCAGCGGATCGCCGAGTCCCGACTCGTCCGGCCCGCCGGTGCATAACGGAACGATCATGTTCCCCTCGTAGCCGAGCAGTGAAATGTGCCCCAGTACATGTTGGCGGTTTTCCGTCCCGACGCGCACCAAATATTCGCCGGAGCCTCCGTTTTCCAAGCTGCCGATCGTCGTTTTGCCGTCGAAGTCGCCGAGGTTGCTGAACATTTCGCCCCATTGGCTTGTAAGCAAGTTGATGACATTGACGTCTTCGGCGCCGCCTTCCAGTAGCGCGGTCTGAGGCGAGAGGAAATGGACGTGCGTATCCGCCGTCACCCAGCCTAGCTGCCTCCATTTCAACACGCGCTCGAGCTCGATGGCGATCAGCTTCGTCTCCGGCGTTATCGTAAAGCGCTTGCGCACCGGCTTGATTTCAAAGCCTTTCGTCACTTCGATGTAGATGTCGCCGAGCGGCAGCTTGTATTCGGCTTCGCCGTCGATATAAGCGCTGTAATGGAACCCCTGCACATACTCCGCTCCATAATCTTCGAACCAATGCGCATTCGGAATGCGATGTCCGTTAATCGGGGCGATGTAGTCGCCGGACGCTCCGTGCACATGGATTTTGGCCGCGACTTTCCGGCCGCCGTTCCGTTCCGTAATGCGCAGCGTCACTTTGCTGAACGTATTTTCGAGCAGCGTCCATTCCGGGGCGGCGTGCAATTCGCGCAAAGGGATCGTTGCCGGCCGATCGCCTCGGACGAATAGATGGGCATCCGGATGGGCCGAATATTCCACGATCCATTCGTTCGGCAACGGATACGGCAGGCGCGGATTCGGATTGTCGAGCCAGTCGGCGTGTCGATAGTCGAGTGCGGGAGCTACGGAAATGACTTCGCCCAAATCGATGCCGATGTTGGCGCTATCTCCGTAAGGCTCAGGCACGAAGCCGGGGGAGGAAACGAACCGGACTTTGCGGCGGGCGTCCCAGCGGAATGGATTCGTCTCGAGCCTCGTTCGGGTAATGCCGAAAATGAACGCGGTGCCGTCGACCGGACGCATGACGAGACGGACAAGCGCTTTGTCCGGATACGGATTTTGCAGCGCGTACAAGGAATGATGCATGACGCTGCCGAAGCCCGGAAACGTAGTGCGGAGCTGGCTTTGCCCCCAAGGGATAACCGGTGCTTCCTTATGGAGCAGATCGGTGTTCGTGACCATCGTCCGGGGCTTGACGTGCTTGAACGACTCGAAGCTGTTCTCGCCCCATTTGACTTGAAATTCGCTGATCTGGTACCTGCGGCGGATCGGAAAAGCAACGACGGAGCCGTCCGCGTAGTGCAGCGAGTATTCGCATACGGTTTCGCCGAGGCGCGGGGTACCCATCATCGGTCTGATGATGCCGTCGGCCGTTGTGTCGCTTTCCTTGAAATCCGCCGCGTGCACGAACAGCAGCTGGCGGTCGTAGAGCGGCTGCGGAAAGACGAGCTCGACCTCTTCGTCCTTCAACAAAATGATATTGGCAGCCCCGTCCCGGGGGCCGAGTGCAAACGGTACCCCCCATAGCTCCTGCACGCCGGTGAGCAGCTTATCCTTATGGGCCAGTACGGCAGCGGAGCAGTCCGAGGGCCGGAGTCCCGCGACGGAGCGGTTATAGAACGGATGCAAGGAAATGGGAACGAAACGAGGGCTGACGTTGAGCTGATCAGCGTTCATGGTTAGATCCTCCTTAAAGTAAAAGCGGGCGGGATTGGATGGCGGAGAGGTGCTAAAGCGATGTCGTTTGACGGCTGCTCCCGGCCCGGAAGGTGAAAATGATATAAAGCTCAAATGTACCTTATCCACGGTCAAATGACACCTTCGGGGCTAAATAACGTTCAAATGAACACTAAATCTAGCAAATCGGCTCCAACTCCGCTCTCAGGAAGGGGAAATGACAAAATAAAGCTCAAATGTACCTTATCCGCAGTCAAATGACGCCTCCCGAGCCAAATAACGTTCAAATGAACATTAAATCTAGCAAATCGGCTCCAACTCCGCCCTCAGGAAGGGGAAATGACAAAATAAAGCTCAAATGTACCTTATCCGCGGTCAAATGACGCCTTCGGAGCCAAATAACGTTCAAATGAACATTACTACTAACAAACGGCTCCATTTCACGTCTTGTGGAGGGGACAGTCTAGGCGTGTCGTTAATTTGGTTGCAAGCGGAAAGCTGTTTACAAGTATCCGGCTGTACCCTTATAATACATTTAATTAATGATTAAGTAAATTCGCCAGGCGAGGTATTCCTGAACTTTTTAAAAGGAGATCGCCTTCCGTAATCGTGCTGCTCACCCAACGAGCCAACTGCACGAAGCCTATCAACCGAACGGCGTTCGCCGGCCGCAGTGCGCCGCCAGCCGGCGTAGTACTGGACCGGTCTTCGGGCCCGCGAGTTCGGGAACCGTCGCATCGGAAGGCGAGTAAGGGAGGAGACAAGTATGAAAGCGGTTGTGATCCGCAATGGTACCGACCGTCAATACGTAACGGTAGCCGACCTGCCCGTACCGATTCCGACCGGGCGTGACGATGTGCTGATCCGGGTGCTCAGCGTCGGGCTGGACGGGACCGACCGGGAAATCGTAAGAGACCGGTACGGCGTATTGCCGGAAGGCGCGGAGCAGATGGTTATCGGGCACGAGCTGCTTGGCGTGATCGAGCAGGCGGGTCCGGAGTCGGGCTTAACGCGAGGGGAGCTCGCAACGGCGCTCGTCCGCAGACCGTGCGGCGATGCAGCGTGTGCGGCATGCCGGCACGGGCAGCAGGATTATTGCCAGTCGGGTGCCTATACGGAACGGGGGATTCGCGGAGCGGACGGCTTCCTGAGCGAATATGTAGTCGAGCAGGCGCGTTACGTCGTGCCGATTCCGGCCGTTTGCGCTCCATACGGAGTGCTCGTCGAGCCGCAGAGCATCGTGGAGAAAGTATGCAGCCAAATCGCGATCGTCCAGCAGCGTGTCAAATGGGAGCCGCGGACGGCGCTCATTACCGGCTCGGGGCCGCTCGGCATCTTGACGGCACTGACGTGCCGCACGATGGGGCTGGATACGCACGTCTGGTCCCGTTCGGGGGACGACAGCGTCAACGCAAGTTTAATACGCCGGTGCGGCGCCTTTTACCACGAGGCGAAGGACGACGGCGGAACCGCGCTCCCGGATACGCAACCGCCGGGCGCGGAGGACCGCCACTTCACCTCCGGTTTGCAACAGTTCGCGGAGAGCCAAGACATTCGCCCGGACATCATCTGGGAATGCAGCGGACATACACCGCTCGCCTTCGAATCGATCCAACTGTTGAACCCGAACGGCGTGCTCGCCATTCTCGGCGTCACTTCGGGAAGCAGGCGGCTCCACATTCCTTGTGATTTGCTGAATCAGGAAATGGTGCTCAAGAACAAATGCATCATCGGCTCGGTGAACGCCTCGCGGGCCGATTTCGTTACCGGCATCCGCCGGCTGCAGGAAATGGAGCGGGACTTTCCCGGATTGCTGGACTCCATGATGACCGACCGGCTTGCCATGGCGCAGGTGCCCGAGCTCGATTTTTCCTCCGTCGCGGTCAAGGCGGTTGTCGATCTGGCCGGGAGCGCTCGACAAGCTTACAAGGCGGGGGATGAACCGATATGAATGAAGCTTTGCAGGCCTGTATCGCCAAATATCCGGAGCTGTCCGCTTGTAGGGGAGATATCGAACGGGCTTTTCATGCGATGAAGGACTGCTACGCCGAGGGCGGCAAAATCTTATTGGCCGGCAACGGCGGCAGCGCGTCGGATTGCGAGCATATCGTCGGAGAGCTGATGAAGGGCTTTATGTCGAAGCGGCCGATTCCGGCACAAATGAGAGAGAAGCTGAACCAGTTCGGCGAGGCCGATGGCGTTTATATGGCGGACCGGCTGCAAGGAGCGCTTCCGGCTATATCGCTCGTCAGCCATACTTCGATTGCTACCGCTTACGCGAACGATGTGGCGGCGGATATGGTGTTTGCCCAGCAAGTATACGGCTACGGGAAGCAGGGGGACGTGCTTGTCGGTTTGAGCACCTCCGGCAATTCGCGCAATGTCGTCCGGGCGATGCAGGTCGCCCGCGCGCTCGGTATGGGAACGATCGGATTGACAGGACGCGACGGAGGCGAGATGAAACGGTTTTGCGACGTAACGATTCGCGTCCCTTACGAGTCGACTCCGGATATTCAGGAGCGGCATTTGCCGATTTATCACACGCTATGCATCATGCTGGAGCGGCACTTTTTCGGCGGCCGGGCAAGTTGAGCGTATTGAGAAGCAAACAGACAAGTGGTATCTTTAAAGTGGCGGACGCCGAACGGATTACGCCTCACGCAGCTAAGAAACCAACTATACGAAGCAGGACTAGGGAACTGTCATGTCATCACGTATCTGCTGGGATATTCGTACTCCTTGTCATGAATGGGAGCGGTCATCAGCTGCAGGCAGGTAATGACGTGACAGTTCCTAAATAGAGAGCACCGATTGGGTTCAGGTTAGGAGGAGACAGGCAATACAGCCGAATAAAATTGCTTATTTGAAGCAGGTCAAGCAAAGCAACATGTCCGAAGTGCTGGAACGGATATGGCAACATCAGCAAATATCCCGCGTGGAGCTGGTCGAGCTTACAGGGCTTACGTCCGGTACGATTACGAATTTGACGCACGAGCTGATCGAGTTGAAGCTCATTCGCGAATTCGAAGCCGTTTCCGGCAGCGTCGGCCGCAGAAGAGTGATGCTGGGCTTCGATCCGAGCCTGTACCGGATTATCGGTTTGGATATCGGGCGCGCTACGGTGGAGATCGTCGTCGTCGATCTGAACGGCAAAATCATCAAGACGATCGAACGGGATATGAGCGGACGAATCGGCCCTGACGAATATTTCGAAGTGATCGACCCGCTAATGAACGAATTGAAACGCGATATCGAGAAGGCCGGTTATTCGATTCTCGGTCTCGGTGCCGGGGTGCCGGGACCGATGGATTACAGTACGGGCAGCCTGCTCGATCCCCCCAATTTCCCCGGATGGAAGGGCTTCCCGCTGCAGCGGACGCTCGAGGACCGGTACGGTCTCGTTACTTTGATCGAGGACGACGCGCGAACGTCGGCGATGGCGGAACGCCGATACGGGCTTGGGCGAAGCCTCCAGGATCTCGTATTCATCACGATGGGAATCGGGATCGGCGGCGGAGTCGTAGGAAACGGGAAAATCGTCCGGGGAACGAACGGATTATGCGGTCAAGTCGGTCATATGACGATACTGCTCGACGGTAAAACATGCGACTGCGGCAACCGCGGCTGCTGGGAGACGGTCGGCTCGATTCCGGGCATATTGAGCCGCTGGTCGGGCGGCAAAACGATGGATGAGCTGAAGGAAGCGATCCGGCTGGGAGATCCAGAAGCGCTGAAATGTATGGAAGATACGCTCGGCTATTTGGAAACGGCCTTGATCAACGTATACAACTTGTACGATCCCGAGCTGGTTGTGCTTGGCGGACGGCTGTATCCGTATTTGGCGGATTATTTGCCGCCCGTGCAAAATCATCTGCGTTCCAGACAGTACGCCTTTGCCAAAGACCGGCTACGCATCGAGCCGTCGACGTTCGGCACTTCGCAAAGTGCGGTGGGAGCGGCTGCGCTGCTGTTCGGTTTTCTGCTGTCGGAGCCGGTCCGGCTGCTCGCGCTGAACGACGGAACTTGAGCACGCCCGACAAATAGCATAGACTTCCCGGTTGCGGTTGGAGACGGTATAAAGCCCGCACTTCCATAACTGCGGCGTCTTTGCAGTCAATAAACTTAAAGATTAAGTAAATTTATGCAGCCGTATCGGAAGGAGGTTGTTTGACCCGTGAGCGAATTGTATAGACCGCTTCGCAATTCCGGATGCCGAATTATCGACGACCTCGTGTTCAAAGGCTACCGGTCGCTTGTGCTCGAGAATGAAAAGCTGCTCATCCATCTGCTGCTCGATAAAGGGGCGGAACCGATCCGCTGGCTGCACAAGCCGACCGACACCGATATGATCTGGATATCCCACAACGGCTTGGGCGCTTCGCACGCCATGTATGCCGACTACCAGATCAGCTACATCGGAGGCTGGCAGGAACTGCTGCCGGAGGTCAGTTATACGTCGGAATACCGCGGAGGAACGGTGCATCGCGGGGAAACGGCGATTACGCCGTGGGATTACCGGATCGTCAAGGACGAACCGGATGAAATCCGGGTGCTGCTCATCAATCAAATCCGCTCGATGCCGTTCCGCCTCGAGAAGCTGATGATTATGGCATCCGGCAGCGAGACAGTACGGATCGAGGAGACAGTGCGGAACTTATCGCCAACCTCGGCGCTCGAAGCTAACTGGGGGCATCATCTCGCATTCGGCCGGCCGTTTCTCGGGGAGGACTCCACCGTCTCCTTGTCCGAAGGGGCAATCGTATGCAATCCCATTACGGGCGAAAGCTGGGACTGGCCGCTTATGCGGCAAGCGGGGACGGTCACCGATCTGTCAGTCATGCCGTCTCCCGGGACGGAACGCGATTTGCTGTACATCGCCGTGCCGGACGCGGCTTACAGACTGGCGAGCCCGAGCAAGGGCCTTACGCTGGAAGTACGCTGGGATAGGGCGGTGTGGCCTTATTTATGGTATTGGCAAAATTTCCGGGCGGACAGGAACGCCCCGTTCTTCGGCTGCGACTACAACATCGGGCTGGAAATGTTCAACGTACCCCCGAAGCTGACGCTTGCCGAGGCGGCGGAGCGGAAGCTGGCACTCGTCGTGCCGCCTGGGGGCGCCATTTCGTCGTGGCTTGAGGTTACGACGTTCCAGACGCTGCAAGAACGTCAAGGAAAGGGAGGAACTGCGGGATGACTCACGCGAAGCGGTTGTCCTTTGCCGGCATCCGGACGAACTCCGTCTACGAGCGGACGAACCTGGTGACGATTCGAAATATGGCCCGTCCCTATGAGCCCGATCCACCGGCCGGGCAGTGGCCGGGGGCGTCAAGCGAGCCGTTCGCCCGGCTGATCGATACGATTGTTTCCGCCCGGCTCGCCGGGAAACCGGTCGTCTGGTCGATGGGAGCGCACGTCATTAAGAACGGGATGTCCTGTTACGTGATCGAGCTTGTGCGGCATGGATTTTTGACCCACGTCTCGGGCAACGGGGCGACAAGCATTCACGATTTCGAGCTGGCCTTTCTCGGCGAAACGTCCGAGGACGTAGCCCGTTCAATCGAAGACGGCTCGTTCGGCATGTGGGAGGAAACGGGCCGTTTCATGAACGAGGCGATCCAGCAGGGAGCCGCGCTCGGACTCGGCTACGGGCCAAGTCTATACCGGTATTTGTCGGCTAACCCGGAACGGTTCCCGCATTATGACGATTGCGTGTTCGTTCAATGCCAGCGTTATGGGGTCCCTTATACGTGTCATATATCGATCGGCACCGATATTATCCATCAGCATCCGATCGTCGATTTTCACGCGCTCGGGGCGGCGTCCGGGGAAGATTTCCGCACGATGTGCCGATCCGTGGCGGCGATGAGCGACGGCGGCGTCTTCCTGAATTTCGGATCGGCCATTTCCGGGCCGGAGCTGTTTCTGCGCGGCCTGTCGCTTGCCCGCAACAGGGGGCTGCCGATGCGCGATATCGTCGCCGCCAACTTCGACATCGTGCCGGTGACGGCGGATTCCCGTCCGCCCGAGTCGGACCCGGACTATCATTACCGACCGCGGCGCGTACTGATCGACCGGCTTGCGGAAATCGGCGGCGAAGGATTGTTGTTCCACGGCCTGCATCAATATACGATTCCGGCGCTGTTCCACGGGCTGCTGCAAAGGAAGCGGGAGCTCGGCGCAGAGTTCCCGCCGGCACGCGGGCCAGACTCGGCTCTGCAGCCGGAAGCGAAGATGTTTCCGGTTCGAACGAGACGGAGCAGACTGTTCCTCAATCCGCCCGAAGGCGGCGTTCCATCGGGGAGGCCGCCGGACGAACGGGGTTCGGAGCATGCTCCGGTCGATGCGGCCGGGCAGCCCCCATCCGGTCCGCGTCTCGCCTTCGTTCCCGGTCAAGCGCCGTTCCCGGATCAGTGGAGCGATCCGCAGTTTGACGATTTCATCGCCAGACTGATCATGGCCAAGGAGCGGGGCTGCCGCATTCTCGTCTCACTCGGCAGTCATGTCATCGGGGCGGGTATTCACCGGCATTTGATCGATCTGATCCGCTCCGGTTACGTAACCCACCTTGCCTTGACTGGCGCGGCGTGCACGCAGGACGTCGAGTTGGCCGCGTTCGGAGAGGCGGAAGCGATGGAGCCCGGGACGCTTCTGGCAGGCAAGCTCGGCATGTGGCAGGAAACCGGGGATCTCATCCACCGTGCGCTTTCGGACGGATACGTCAATGATTTGGGCTACGGCGATAGCTTGATCCACTACGTTAGGCGCAATCCCGGACGATTTCCGTACATCGAGGACAGCCTGCTTGGTGCCTGCATCCGTGCGGACATTCCGTATACGTGCCATATTACGATTGGTCCGGATGATATCCAGCTTCATCCGCAGAGCGATTTCGCCGTACAGGGGCAAGCGAGCGGCTTCGATTTTCAAGCCTATTGTCTGACGGTGGCGCAGCTGGAAGGCGGCGTCTTCCTGAATTTCGGCTCCAGCGTAACAGGACCGGAGGTGTTTCTGAAGGCGCTGTCGATCGCACGCAATTTGCAGTACCCCGTCCATCATATTACGACCGCCAATTTCGACATCGTACGGCTGGGCGACTACCGCAAGATGGTAGGCTACGAGGATTGGGATTACTACTACCGTCCGCGCAAAAATATCGTTCACCGGCCGACGAGCCTCGGCGGCAAAGGATTTCATTTCGAAGGGCTGCACGAACGGACGATCCCGGCGATCTTGCGGGCGCTGCAGCTTCATGAATCGGGCGGCACGCAAGCTTGAAGGCCGACAACTTTTGCGAAACGTATCATTAGGGAGGCTGCATGACATGACACTCGGCATTCCGAGCCGCAAGGAGCCGATCAAGGCCGTACTGTTCGATTTCGACGGTACGCTGTCTACGCTCCGGGCGGGATGGGAAGAAACGATGGCTCCGATGATGAAGGAAGCGATCGCGGGAGCGAGACCGCTCACGCCGGAGGAGTCGGAAGCGTTGGATATCGAGATAGCGGCCTACATCGATCAATCGACGGGCATTCAGACTATATTCCAGATGAAGTGGCTGGCGGAGAAGGTCTCGGAGAAAGGCTGGAACCCGCAGGTGCTTGGCGAATGGGAGTACAAGGCGGAATACAACCGCCGTCTGCTGAACTGCGTGAACGAGCGCATTGCCGATTTGCAGGCAGGACGCCGCGAGCCTGCGGATTTTTTGATGAAGGGCGCTCAAGCGTTCCTCGAGCTTCTTCGCGAGCGCGGCATCGATATGTACGTCGCTAGCGGAACCGACCATCCGGACGTGGTCAATGAGGCGAAGGTGCTTGGCGTGGACCGGTTTTTCCGCGATATAGCGGGAGCCCCGGTCGGACGCGCCGATTGCTCGAAGGAAAAGGTCATCGCCGATCTGCTAAAGGAGAAAGGATTCCGCGGCAGCGAGCTGGCGATTATCGGCGACGGCAAGGTGGAAATCCGCCTTGCCCACGAAAACGGGGCGCTCCCGCTCGGCATAGCGAGCGACGAGAACCGCCGGGAGGGCATCAATGAAGTGAAGCGAAACCGGCTGATCGCGGCCGGGGCCGAGCGGATCGCCGGAGATTTCGCCGATGCCGGCCAATGGCTCGACTGGCTTGGACTCGCAAGCCGATGAGCGAGCCGAAAGGTCGATCAATCCCGCGTAGTCGGCTTATTCCCCGATTCGCGGACATCGGCCCGGCCAAGTCCGGGACGCGGACCCCGGCATAACCGCGAGCCCGATTCAATATGGTGTATAGAGAACGACAATACGCGAAGATACGAGGACAGGAGTTGACGGGATGGGGAAATTGCGTTTCGGCATGATCGGCACGGGCAACATCTCCCATTGGCACGGGCAGCTGCTCGGGGAGCTGAACGGCGAGGCGGAGATCACGGCATTGGCCGATCCGAACGAGGAGAGCCGGAACCGCTTCGTGCACAAATTCGGACTGTCCGGCGCCGCCGTCCATGACGATTACCGCAACATGCTCGATGCCGGAGGCTTGGATGCGGTCGTCATCTGCTCACCGCATACGCTACATTACTCCCACGCCTCCGACGCGCTCCGAGCCGGATGCCATGTGCTGATCGAGAAGCCGATGACTTGCTCGTCGCGGGAGGCCAGGCAATTGATCCAAACGGCCGCTTCAGCCGGCAAGCTGCTGCAGGTTGCGTACCAGCGCCATTTCCAGCCGGAGTTTCTGTACATTCGTCAAGCGATCCGGGACGGCGTAATCGGGCGGCTCACATCGGTTACCGCTACATTGTATCAGGAATGGAAGCAGGGTACGGCAGGCACGTGGAGGGTAAAGCCGGAGCTGTCCGGAGGCGGGATGCTGATGGATTCGGGCAGCCATCTGGTCGACGCCTTGCTATGGACGACGGGTCTTACGCCGGCGGAGGTCAAGTCGGTCGTGCATCGGCACGGAGCACCGGTCGAGATCGATTCTTTTACATCGATCCGTTTCGCCGAAGGACCGATCGCCGGACTGAATGTCGTAGGCTTCGCCCAAGGCTGGCACGAAACCTACATGTTTTGCGGGGAACAAGGAGCGATTCATTACGACAACGGACGCATTATGGTCCGCAGATTGGGGCAAGAGCCGGTTGTTCCCGAATTGCCGGCACGGACAAGCAATCAGGACAAAAGCTTCGTCGACGCCATTCTAGGTCGTCATGAGGTGCTCGTGCCCGGAGAATTCGCGCTCAAAGTCGTCAAACTTACAGAGATGATATACGAGGCCGCCGGCTACGCACCGCTTGACGGGCATACGGATAGACAGCCGTGACCCCGCATCTTTTATAGCGCAACGACCGATAAGACGGCCGGTATTTATTATTACCGGTTCCGGGAATCGGTCTTTTTGTTTTTTACCGGATCGCTTACAAGTTTCTTGTTGATGGGGGAACGTATGTTTGGTATTCTTGAATTGACGGCAATAAGTGGTAGTTGAGGGAGGCGAATTGGCGATGAAAGTTGCGCTCCGCCGGGAAGCCAAACGACCAACAAGAACACGTCGATTGGAAAGTGTACATGGAGCGGATCCTGCCGTATTTGCAAGGCAAAGCCGACGGCTCCAACGAAGATTTAGTCAGAGGCAGGGGTGTGGGATATGACGACGGAGACACGCTTCGAAGCGTATAACCGTGATCTTGGTTTCCAGTTGGAAGCTGTTGCCGGCATATTGCAAGCGAATCCTGTAATGGAGGCGCTGTTTCAAGACATGCGGCTGCTGAAGCTCGATAACTGCTATATCGGGGCGGGCTGCGTTACTCAGTCGATATGGAACTATATCAGCGGGCTGCCGTTGAACTATGGCATAAGCGATATCGATATCGTGTACTTCGATACGGATTTGTCGCCGGACAAAGAAAATAAGGCGATCGAAGACGCGCAGCGTCTATTCGCTCATTTGCCGTTCAGACTGGATGTGAAAAATCAGGCGCGCGTCCATCTATGGTACGAGCGGCATTTCGGATATCCGATCCGGCCTTACGATTCCGTAGAAGATGCGATCAACAGTTGGCCGACGACGGCGACCGCGATCGGAGTGCGAAGAGACGGGAACGGCGATTGGAGCGTCTATGCGCCATTCGGTTTAAACGATTTATTCGGGATGATTGTCAGGCCGAACAAAGCACAAATTACGCAGTCGATCTACGAGAAGAAGGTAAGCAGATGGAGTGCGCTGTGGCCGCGGTTGAAGATCGTTCCGTGGCACTAATTCATGCGGCACTTTAGCCAAGCAGCCCCTCATATACATACAATACGACACCATGACGAGGGGAAGATGCCGGATGGCCGCATGCCCGCCTTTCAAGTACAAAAATGTGACGCCCGCCGTATTTCGCGCACTGCAAATGTTGGGCAAGAAAAAAGGAATCGATATACCGAATGCGCCGTCGGGAAACATCTCGATAACGGTCGCCGGCTTGAAGGTTAATTTCCAGTATGCTTGGGACGCCAGAAGCGGACAGCTGATCCTCACCTGCGTATCCAAGCCGCCGCTGCTCGGCTGCTCGACGATCAAAAGCTTCGCGGACAAAATCGTGTCCGAAAGCGGAGGGAAGACGGCATAAGGTAATGGACGCAATACGGAATACGGAATCCGGCGATCGCAGCGGTCGCCGGTTTTTCATGCTTAATTGCCGAAGGGGGCTTGCGCTTGGTTGGAGTTCTATGGCAACATTCAATTGGGCGTAAGCATCGTGGACTCCATATTAAACAAAGCTTCGTTAGCCAAAGATGCGGAAGCGGCCGATTAAGCAATCGAAGCAAATCGCGGCGAGCAAAATTGGGACTATGACGACCGTAGTGATACAACGAGGAGGCGGGCAAGATGGGCGAGTATGTTGAACCCAAAAGTCCAGGCTATGACATTCGGCTTGATACGATCAGCTCCGGGTTCGTTCCCGGTCAGGAATTGTGCTGGACGCATCCGAGAGCCGGCATCGTGAAAGGGGAGAAGACCTCCGTAGTCATGACGCTGTCACCGCTGAATTTAACCGGCAGCGACGTCTTCTACGCCTTGAACGTAACGCGTTCCGATGATATGGGGAAGACTTGGACCTCTCCCGCGGAACAGCCGGCTCTTGGACGACATACGCTAGGCGAAGGCTTGGAAGAGGTTATAAGCGACTTTACTCCGGCATGGCACGAAGCGACCGGAAAGCTTCTGGGAATCGGCCATACCGTAACGTACAGAGGCAACCACATCTACCGGCCGATTCGTAAAACGGGGTATGCGGTATACGATGCGGATCGTCAAAGCTGGACGGATTGGCGTGAAATGGCGATGCCTCCGACTTTTTATACGTCGGGTGCGGGATCGACGCAGCGATTCGATTTGGAGAACGGCGACATTTTATTGCCCATCTACTTTTCGAAATCCGCGGAGGATGTAAGCGGCGGGCGTCATTTCAACTACTCGACGGTTGTCCGCTGTCGTTTCGACGGAGAAAGACTTCGATATATCGAGCACGGGACGGAGCTCACGGTTCTTCGTGATCGAGGCTACGTAGAGCCTTCCTTGACCCGGTTCCGGGGACAGTTTTACTTGACATTGCGGGCCGACGATCACGGGGCTGTGGCGCGAAGTGCAGACGGGCTGCAATTCGGGGAGCCGAAAGGTTGGACTTGGGATGACGGAAGCGAGGTGCCCACGTACAACACTCAGCAGCATTGGGTAACCCATAGCGAAGGGCTGTTCCTGATCTATACGAGAAAGGCAGGCAACAACGATCACATCTTCAGACACCGGGCTCCTTTGTTTATCGCCGAGGTCGATCCGGAACGGCTGTGCTTGATCCGCGCATCCGAACGTGTGCTGGTCCCGGAACGGGGAGCGAGACTGTGCAACTTCGGGGTCGTGAATGTGAACGAGCGGGAGACATGGGTAACCGTAGCCGAATGGATGCAAAATGGGGGCGTATGGGGTGAGGAAATGCGGCGTCTGCTGCTCGAATCGTATACCGAACAGGAGCTGGCTCCACTCGGATCGGCTCCCCATATGAGCGGACTAATAACTTTGATGGGCGCTGACAATAGCGTATACGCCGCCCGTATTATATGGGACATTCCGAACGGCAGCGTATAGCGTTAGAGGCAGTATCCCCTCGCAGAAGAGCCAATAGTTGCGGCGCCGGGTGCTCCGCACGTTATTGAGGGCGATGATGTCCGATTCTTTTTTTGCGCTCCCCCGATGTCAAATTCACCGTTCGATAGTATACTTAGTTGGGGCCCGAGAGGAACGCAGATGACGGTGCCGACCAGAGATTAGCGGAAAGAGGAACCAACATGTCGCACGCGCTTAGAAGATGGCTCGTCATGAACTTGATGAGCTACACCATTTTCGTTTATGTCGGAATATTCGTCAATCTGTTTATTTGGGAGAAAAACCGGCTCATCTCCGAGGTCGCCTGGTACAATTTGCTCGTCTATTTCTCGTGGTCGTTCGCTTTCGCCGCAGCGGCTTACTTGCTGACCAGAGCAACGGTTCGGCTGCTGCTCGGCATCTCGGCTTTTGCCGGGGGAAGCGCATTTTTGATATTGTCGTTTCTCGAGCTGGATAACCGGCTGCTCTGGATCGCCTTGATCGGAGCGGCCGTCGGCGTCATGTACGGATTTTTCAGCGCGGCGCAAAACTTGAGCGTGTCCATGAGCGGTACAAGCGCAGAGCTCGGCCAATATTTCTCGGCGGCGGCAAGCATTCAGCAGGCCGTTACTTTGGCGATCCCGCTGTTATCCGCGGCGATTATTATGTATTTCGGGTATTCGGGCACGTTCGCCCTTATGCTCGTTTTCGTCGTGTGCATGCTCGTATTCTCGTTTGCGATGCCGAAAATTTCGATGAAAGCGGGTAAGGATGACTCGCCCCGTCCGTCGACGCTCGGTTGGCTGTGGCGGGAGCTGTTGCGCAAACCCGGTCTTCGCTGGTTTTCCGCATCGAACTTGGCGGCCGGCGTCTTTTTGCAGTTCCAGCAGCTGTTTCTGCTGTTATTTACGTTCAGCGTGACGGAGAACAAGTTCTGGATCGCGGCGCTCAACGGCTTGTACACGCTCGCCACCTTGGGAGGGCTGTTCGTATACCGCAAGTACGGGTTGAAGGACAGCACGTTTCTGATGCTGGGCTGTCTGCTGATCGCCGGCGGCTTCCTGATCGTGCTCGTCCCCGCCAAGCCTTTGCTCATCGTTTCCAATCTGCTGACGGCGGTCGGCATGTTTTGCTTCGGCGCGGCCTGGAATACGCTTCAATTCAAATGGATCAAGCCGTATTCGGAGGCGGGACAGGCGAAGCTTCTCGTCTGGAGGGAGACGCTCATCTGCGTAACCCGTATCGCTACGCTGTTGATCGTCATGTCCGTAGACGATTTCCGGAGCCCTATATTCGTCGTGCTGATCGGCGTGTCCGTGTTATGTCTGCTGGCCGTCCCTTACTTCGAATACCGCGCCAGGAAAACGCTGGAGCCGGACCGGGCGAAAGTCGGACTTCCGTCGGCTTTGGAAGCGGAGTGAACGGCTTCGATCAGTAACTTTACCTATGACCCGAGACATGATCCGGCTCAATCGAACCTTTTCCGCACTCGTAACTGGAAAACATGCCGTTATTTTTTCGATTTCTTTGCTTCTACGGGTAGTGAACTGGAAAACCTACAGTATGTTTTCTCTAATTTGCTTTTTGGGGCCGATTATGGCGAGATTAGCTGTAGGTTTTCCCGTTATGGCCAGCTATTTGCTCTTTACCAGTCGCATTTACTGCAGGTTTTCCATTTAGTGGTTGGTTCTTATCCAAACAAGCGGACGCCGCGTTCATCCAAAAATTGCTGCGCTTCCCGCAGGGCGTCCGGGTCGAAGCCGAACGTGATCCGCATCATGTCCATCCAGTCCCGTTCGCGGGAATATTCGTGCAGTTCCGTTCCTTTATCGGTCTTCACGAACAGCTTCCGATTGACGACCGAGTACGCCGTATCGTTCTTGAACGCGGTTGCCACGATTCTTCGCATGAACGGGTTACCGTCATCGTCTCTCAAGGAATCCGTTATCGCGTCGTTGAAGCTCGCCAACGTGACAGGCTTCCATTCGATCTGCTTCATCACGAAGCTTTGCCCGTTCGTTCGCCGATCGATCCTGTAACGGTCGTCTTCCAGCTTCGTGATGATCACTTCTTCCCCGAATCGGGTAAAATGAGGCTGCCTCTCCAACGAGAGAGGCTCGAACAAGGGAGCTCCGTACCCGACATCCACATAATAGCTCTGCTGTCCGATCGTCACGCGAAGCGCCAAATGCATGTTTCCGCCGGTTGCGCGGACGATTTCCGTCTGAAAGCCGAGCGATTGCAGCAGCTCCCCGAATGAAGAGTTCAAGATGTAGCAGTTCCCGCCGAATCCTTTTGCGATCCGGTTGTGCAGAAACGTTTCCAGGGAAGGCATCCATAACGGGCCGGTCTTCCCTTGGTGCATATAATAGTGCAGCTTGCTTATATTCTCGAAAGGGACCCGGCACAAATGATGCCGGATCAGACTTTGCAAATAGGGCAGCGAGGGCTCCCGCTTCCCGATTTGAATCATATTCAAGTACGCGCCTTGCAGGGAATCGTTCATGGACTGTGCCCCCTTCGATCAATGCGGTTTCAAAATCATCAGGACGATGATAACGGTACTGAGAACGGTTGCCCACAAATGATAGCTTCTCACCCGCGCATACATCGCTCCCGCCTGTGGCGATATTCCGCCGCCCGACTGTACGTCAGGGCTTCCAACAGCCTCATGAAGCTTCTTTGCCGTCGGGTTCAGAAATCCGATGATCAGCACCTCGATGACGATATACAGCAGCAGCGTCCCTATTATCCAAATTTGCATAAACGAGCCGTACGAGCCGAGCCAAAATAACGCGAATCCCGATAAAACGGCGAGCGTGCCGAATAGTTTCGGAAATAGTTCCAGCTTGGCGACATGGCCGAGTGCGGTTGTCATCTCGGCCGCGGAAGACGTATTGCGCAGCAGCAGCGGAAAAGCGAAGGTAGGACCGATCCCGATTACCGCCGACAAAACATGAAGCATGACAAGCCATTGCATCTGATTCAACACCGCTTTCATGGGAGTATGATTTTCAATTCCCATAATAGCCGGTAATCTGCTTGTCCTTGTATCGGTTGAATTACGTATTGTTTCGATTACGGATTCGGATCGTCCGACATAAGTCCCTTCTCGACGATGTAACGGGTCAGAGCCGCGCGGGAGGTCAGCTCAAGCTTCTGGTATATTCGCTCCAAATGGGTCGTTACCGTCCGTACGCTGACGAAAAGCAGCTTGGCGGTCTCCGCATTCGTACAGCCGCGGGCGACGTGTATCGAAACTTGACGTTCTCTCGCGCTGAGCACGGTGTAGAACGGATCGGTTTCTTTCGCCCATTCCAGCTTGGCGCGCTCCACGGCTTGTCTGAATAAATGGCGGCGGTCGTTGTCGGAGACGGAGGCCAAGCTCGAGAGCGTCTCGCCGATTCTGCGGGAGAGCAGCGTCAGGAACCGCTCCTCCAGACGGTCGAACGATTCGCCGCCGGCCGGATTCGCCTGTTCACAGCAAACGATGCCTTGCAAACTATCGTTTGCTGCGATCGGAAAAGCGAGATAACTGTCCGGCTGCAATATCGGCGGGCGGATCACGTTCGGACTGTCGCCTTGAAGAGAGGTATCGGCGGCTTTCCGAATCGTATGCATATAATTCATCTGGGACCGGATGTTGCGCAGCCGGATCATCCGGCGTTCCGACGCGACCAGAGCGGCCAGACGCTTCATTGCTTCGAACGCGGAATCGTCCGTTCCCGCTCCCGGCACGCCTCTCGAGGCAACCAGCTGCGGCTCGCGGTCGTCCGCTCCGGGTATCCAGCAGGAGGACCGGTTCAGCTCCACCGTTTCCGCCAAAACATGCAGCAGATCGCCGTATGTTTCCGGGTCCGGCTGCGGGTGATGCGACTCTTCATCGCACCGCCTGACCGACAGCACGCGGAAGAGGACGGCGGCTCGCAAAGCCGCGGCCGATTCGGCACCGGTCACCCAGGAAAGCGCCTTGATCGATTGATCGATCGATTCGAATAACGGACCTTCGCTTACCGAGCTTACATAAGTCACTTCCAGCTCCCAATGGACCAGATCGTCAGGGGTCATTAACCGGATGAGAGCGAGCGGATTGTCCTGCAGATTGCTTGCCGTCTTGTTCAGCAGTTGGTTGGCGATGGCGACATGCTCCTCGTCCACATGCCATACTTTCGACAAATTGGCTATGTTCGGAACGAGGTCGCGCGAGCCGGTAATGATCGTGGCGGGAAAAACGCCATCGAATACAGGCATCAGTTCGGCAGGCAGCAAGCTATCCTCTCCTTTCGGCCAGCAGCGAGCCCGCTCGCGGACCCGGAGTTTGGATATACACGCTGTGCACTTCCATTCCGATTACAAGGCAGTCCGATGAATCGATATGGAGCAGCTGCGCAAGGTTCGGGAAGCAGTCGACGGTCAGCTTCCGCTGCCGCTCGAGCAATGCCGAATCGTCCTCCGCGAACGCGCGGCACCGGACAAACGGACCTTTCGCTTGATACGATTCGTTATCCAGTCCGGATGTTAGCAGGACGGCCAGGCACGAGCCGTCCGCCTTGTAGTCGCTCAGCCGCCGCCACTGCTTCGTTAAGACGGATATCCACAGAAGTCCGTTGGCGTCCGCTTGAACGCCGTAAACGCGGCAGCAGAAAGGATGCGCTCCATTCTTTACAGCTGCCACATGAGCGAAGAGGGGTGACGGCCGCTCCAGAAATCGGATCAGCTCTTCGGGCCATGGCTTCATTTCCGATCCCTCTCTCGTTTGTTTTATGTTGCGTCTCTACCTAATTCGGCGTATGCGTCCAAGTTCCTTGCGGGGAGCGGCGCTTTGATTGTCGAATCCGCGCGAAAAAAAGGAGGAAAATCACCGATTCCTATGGAATATAGTAGACAAGAACAGCCCCACATGCGGATTCCCGCTCCGATGCGAATTCCGTTTCGGTTCCGGCGGTCCGCAAATATGAAGGAAAGGGGTGCGGCAAGATGGAGCTTTGGGCGATATGGCTCATCGCGGCCGGCATTTTGCTTGTCATCGAAATGATGACATTGACGTTCTATTTATTATGGATCGGAATCGGCGCCGTCGTGGCTGCCGCGGTCGCGCTGTTCGTGCCCGACTCGTTCGTATGGCAGGTGTTGGCGGGCTGCATCGTCGTACTTGTGCTGACGGTGTTCACGAAGCCGATTACGCGCCGATTCCGCTCTTCGAGAGGCTTTACGGATGCGGTGGACGAACTGATCGGCAAGCAAGGCATCGTAGTCGAGAGCATACAGGACGGCAAGCCCGGTATCGTCAAGGTGGGAAGCGAGACATGGAGCGCGGTCTCCGACGAGAACTTGACCAAGGGAGACACCGTAATCGTCGTCGAGAGGGGAAGCGCTCTGCTGCAAGTCCACAAATGGAGAGGGGATGTTTAAGTGGGAGTCATACTTTCTCTTATCGTGCTGTTCATCGTTATCGTCATTGCGGCATTGTCGATCAAAATCGTACCGCAGCAAAGAGTGGGCGTCGTGGAGCGGCTCGGGAAATTCAACCGGCTGCTGACGCCGGGCGTCAACATCCTCGTCCCGATCATCGACCATGTGCGGACGTATCACGACCTGCGCATCCAGCAGGCGAACGTGCCGCCGCAGACGGTTATTACGAAGGACAACGTGCAGGTGCAGATCGACACGATCATTTTCTACCAGGTGACCGGGCCGGAGCAGGCTACTTACGGCATTTCCGATTACGTCTACGGGGTGCGGAACATATCCACGGCCACGATGCGGCAAATTATCGGCAAGATGGAGCTCGACGAGACGCTCTCCGGCCGGGAGAAAATATCGACCGATATCCGTGTCGCGCTCGACGAAGCGACGGAGAAATGGGGCGTCCGGATCGAGCGCGTCGAAGTAATCGACATTCAGCCGCCCAGCGACATCCAGGAAGCGATGGACAAACAGATGAAGGCCGAGCGCAGTAAGCGCGCCATCGTATTGGAGGCGGAGGCGGCCAAGCAGGATATGATTTTGCGGGCGGAAGGCGACAAGCAGAGCAAAATCTTAAAGGCGGAGGGCGACAAGGAAGCGCGCATCCGCGAAGCCGAAGGGCTGCGGCAGGCTCAGGAGCTGGAGGCGCTCGGTCAGGCGAAGGCGATCCAGGCGGTCGCCGAAGCCGAGAAGCGGCGGATCGAGCTGCTGCGCGAGGCCGGTCTTGACGAGCAGGTGCTTACGTACCGTTCGCTCGAGGCGTTGACCGACATTTCGAACGGGGCGGCGAACAAAGTGTTCATCCCGACGAAGGCGGTGGAGACGCTCGGCAGCATCGGAGCGATCGGGGAAATGCTGAAGTCGGTCAAGAAGGACTGAAACGGATCGTACAATACAAAAAGACGGAGCCACGCGGATGCGGGCTCCGTCTTTCCGCATTATGCAAACTGCAGCACAACCATCTGATGACATTCCAGTCTCGGCACCGTGTAGGTGACGACACCGTCATTCGCTTCGAACGGGATGTCGGTCATTTGCGGCGCCAAATAGACGCCGCTTACCGGACGGTTCGTCCGAACCGATGCCTTGACGCTGTCGAGAGGCACGATGTCTTCGATAATTTCCACCGATTGTCCTCGCCGTACGGGGGAAGCATATAGCAGATGGTGCACCCACCGGTTCTCGCTCGGCTGCTCCTGAACGGTCGTTACGCCTTGGGCAGGCAGCGAGGTCGTCAGCGTCCGGCGGTCTCCGAGCAGTCGGCCGAGCGCGAGCGAGACGGTCTCGCGCAGGAACAGACTTCCTTTCTCCGCGTAATCCTCGAACACGTCCCAGGCGATATAGATGCCCGCCGCACCCTCCGCCATACCCGGACCTCCGTGCTGCTTGCTATTCGGCGTATGTCTGTGCGAACAGAAGTGGAACACGTCGCGGTTGAAGTAAGGATCCTCGCGATGGCCGAGAATCGTCGCGCCTGCCGCTTCGATCTTCTGCCCTTCCGCATACATGACGTAGGCGGTACCGGCGGACAGAGCGGAGCCGGCGGCCGACTCGTGCTCCGGCACCCAGTAGTCCGGCCGGTACGGATTCGGTCCGACCCAGCGTACGCCGAAATCGACGGCGAACCCGGTACCGTCCGTCCGCAGGCCGGACTGTCCTGTTGCCAGCAGCCGTCCTCCTTGTCCGACGAATTCCGCCAGCCTGCTCTCGAGTGCAGAATCGATACGAATCCGGTCGGGCAAAATCAATACGGCGTACTTGCTCCAGTCCGACTCGAAATCGACTACGTCGAACAGCCAATTTCCTTCGAGCAGCATGCGGACGGCGCCTTGGTCGGGCTTCGGGCATCTTCTCTCGTCGTCCTTCGCGAATCCGGACGCTTCCACGGTCAGCAGCGCGATATCCGCGACGTTGGTCGTCCCTTCGCACCACGCCTCCTTCGCCTCCACCTCGCGGTACGCTTCGCCGATCAGCCGGTACGTCGCTTCGTCCATGAGCCCGTCCGGATGAAGCTGGTCCCCGATCGAGCAGCGGGCGCCGTTCGCGAGACTGAGCGCCGTCTCGTAACGGAGCGCGTTCGGGTGCTTAAAGCCGCCGAATTCGCCCCACGACAGATGAAATTTGCCGGTCATGCCGAGTACGGGCATTCCGAGCCCTTGCGCATAACGCGCGGAGAGCGGGAAGTGATCGTAGCCCCAGCCGCCGGTAGGCAGCGATTCCAGCTCCAGATGCGTATTGCGCCGGGCGAGATCCCGTCTCCCTTGCGGGATGTGGCCGCCGTTGTGGAATACGGGAAGTCCGGGCATATGCTTATGGACGGCTTCGTTCGTCCGTTCGGTGTAGCGGGCGTACGTTTCCTCCCATAGCGGCACCATTTTCTCCCGATCCCGCGGATCGATTCCACGCTCTCTGGCGGAGCGGATGCAATGATGGCAATAGCATTCCCGGATGCCGACGATATCGAGGAAAATGCCGTCCGCTTCGTAGCCCGTCACGACCTCCTCGATCTGGCTGACGAGCACGTCCAAGTACGGCGAATTCATGCAGAACGCATGCCACCCAGCGGTCAAAAAATCCGGCGCTCCCGCCGGCTGCTCGTTGCGTCTGCGCTGCAGCCATTCCGGATGCTCGCGGGTGAGCTTCTCGTCCAATCCGGCGGACAAGTAGACCGGCGTTTTGACCCCGATTTCGTGCGCGGCTTCAATTTGGGCGCCGAGCAGGTCGAAAGTCAAATAGGGATGCATCCGGTTCGCCTTGGACGGATGGTAAGCCCAACCGTGATGGCATTTGGAGAATACCGTGATCGAGTCTACGTGGCCCAGCTTGAGCATTTGTTGGAATTGCTGCTTCGAGAAGCCGGCTCCGATGCCGGGAATCGCCTCCGAAGTATGGAAATCAAGGTGCACTTGGCGGAATCTCATTGGGCTTAACCTCCTGGAATTAAGAACGGATCAATATCCCTAGTGTAGCGCTTCCACGGCCGCCTACACAGTGACGGTTCCGACCTAAGCTAGCACAATTCCGACTTTCGTTCCGCGTCCGAATGGTATAGGATAAGAGCATAACGATAGATCAAGGGCAATCGACAACCGGACGAGAACGGGGAGTGGAAGCATGGATTGTCTGGAATGGTCCGTATCGCCGATGCCGCAGCTTGTAACGGTCGGGCACGGCGTCTGGAAACCGGGAATGAGGCATTTTTCTCGCAATTTCGGTCTTTATGACGTTCTGTTCGTCCGCTCGGGCTGCATGTATATGGCGGAGGACGGTCGCGAGTACGAAGTGCGCGCCGGCCACATGCTCACGCTGGAGCCCGGAAAGACGCATGTCGGATATAGGGAGAGCGAGGAAGAGACGGAAATATTTTGGATTCATATTAAGCACGATTCCGAACAGTGCCGTTTGCCCGCGGAGCAGATTCCGTGGTCGCTCGTGCTCCGCAAAGGGACCGATTCGGACTTGGCGCCGGTCAACCGGCCGATCTACATGCCCAAGTTCGGCTATATGGAGCTGAAGGAAGCTTGGATCATTCTGGAGGAAATGGTGCGGCTGCACAACCGGCTTTCCGTGGAAACGGTGCTGGGGCTTCAAGTGCAATTCGTGCAATTGCTCGCCAAGCTGCAGGAGCTGGTCCGGACTTCCGAAGCGGAGAGCCGGTCGGGAAGGCTGGCCGGAGCGGTCGCCGCCTACTTGCGCAAACATGAGAGCCTGCCATTTTGTACGGGTCAATTGGAGAAGGAGTTCCATTACAACCTTGACTACATTTCGCGATGTCTGAAGCGGCATACGGGAATGAGTCCGCTCGAGTATTTGCGGCATGTCCGAATGGAGAAGGCGCGGCGGCTGCTTGAGCAATCGGCCGAGCTGACGGTGAAGCAAATCGCCGAAATCGTATGCATGCCTGACCCGAACTACTTCTCGCGCATGTTCCGCAAAGAAAGCGGCATATCCCCGGCGGAATACCGCAAGAAGCGGCTCGGATACAGTGGATGATACGAAGAAAGGCAGCGGCGCGACACGGCTTCCGGCGATAGATACGGCGGAATGATTTGCAGCGCATGAAAATGGGTAAGGACGTGCTGAACAGGTACGTCCTTTTGAGCGTTACCAAAAAGAGGAATGACTCCGAGCTTGGCGAATGTGTAGGTGAACCGACAAGCTCGGAGGGGATCGAAATGGAACGTGTAGCGTTGATTACCGGAACGTCCAGCGGATTCGGTTTGCTGACCGCAGTCGAGCTGGCCCGTCTCGGGTACCGGGTTATCGCCACGATGCGCCATACGGGCGATCAAGGCGCGCTGCTTGATGCGGCCGGCCGCGCAGGCGCCGCCCCGCTTGTGGAAGTGATGCGGCTTGACGTAACGGATGCCGAAACAATAGAGAGGGTCGTGTCCGAAGTGATGTCCCGATACGGCAGAGTAGATGTGCTGGTCAATAATGCGGGGTTTGCTTTGGGCGGATTTGTGGAAGAGCTGACGATGGAAGATTGGCGTCTGCAGATGGAGACGAATTTCTTCGGTGTCGTCGCCATGACGAGAGCGGTTCTGCCCATCATGCGCGGCCAACGAAGCGGCACGATCGTCAACATCGGGAGCGTAAGCGGAAGAGTCGGATTTCCGGGTTACGCGCCTTATGCCGCCTCCAAATTTGCCGTAGAAGGCTTCAGCGAAAGCCTCCGTCATGAAATGTCGCCGTTCGGCGTCCGGATCGTCCTCGTGGAGCCGGGCGCGTACAAAACCCCGATATGGAACAAAGGATTGGCGAACATACGCACGAGCCCCGACTCCCCTTACGGGAGAAAGCTGCAAGCCGTGCTGAAATATTCGGAACGCGCGGCGGCCGCCGCGCCCGACCCTCGGCAAGTCGCCGGGCTGGTCGGGCGCATCGCCGTCTCCCGGTCGCCTCGCTTGCGCTACGCGCTTGGCAAAGGGGCCCGGCTGACGTTATGGGGGAAAGCGCTGCTGCCATGGAAATGGTTCGAAGGTGTGATTCGTCAGGCGCTCCGATAGAACGGGAAAACAAAAGAAGGTTGGAGACCGTCCTGCTAAGGAAGGTCTCTTTCGGGTGGTTTCCCGTTAACGGCAGGCCTCCGCCGCCACGCAGCGACTTTTCCATGGTGCCGGCATACGGCCCGTTTTATCATATACAGCGTCAGCGGATAGACGAGAGAACACGGAGAAGGAGGCGATCGATACTTTTCCTTACGCAGCCGGATTGCGACCCACGGGTTGAACGAACACCATTCACACTGGAGGGATATGATGGAACATGCGGGTGGGAGCTATAGCATTTCACTTGTAGTTTTATCGATTACGATGGCTATTGCGGCATCCTGCATTTCGCTGGATATGACGAGCCGGGCGCGGCAGTCGGCCGACCGCCGCCGCAGATCGTTCTGGCTGTCCGCCAGTGCCGTTACGATGGGTCTCGGGATATGGTCGATGCATTTCATCGGGATGCTGGCGCTAAGGCTGCCTTTTCCGACGACGTATCAGTTGTTCTTGACTTTCATTTCCCTTGTTATCGCCATCATTTCTTCCTTTCTCGCCGTATTCGTGGTGAGCCGGGCCCGGCTCAGCTTTTACTGCTTCATATTCGCAGGGGTGTTAATGGGTGGAGGCATATCCTTGATGCATTATATCGGGATGGCGGCGATCCAGAGCACCTATACGATCCATTATAAGCTGCTTCCGTTTATCGGATCGATTCTGATTGCGATTGTCGTGTCGTATTGGGCGCTGTATTTGACGTTCCGGCTGCAGAAGCCGAATTGGCTAGAACACAACCCGACGGGCAAAATGACGGGCGCCGTTCTGCTTGGCATAGCGATATCGGGCATGCATTACGTCGGCATGATGGCCACTCATTTCGCGGCGGCGCCGGAACCGGCGGAGCATATGCAATCGGTTCCGTCCGGCAGCTCGACCTTTCTGACCGTAACGTTGGCTCCGGATGCGTTGTCCTTGTGGGTGGGCGTCACCATCTTTATCCTGATCGCGATATTGATCGCCGGCGCTTTTATCGACCGCAAGCTGGCTCTGGAATCCGCGCAGCTGAGCGCTCTCCAATTCGAAGCGCTGTACAACGGCAACCCGGATCTCGTCTGCACGATAGACCTTCAGGGGCGGATTATTCAATCGAATTACGCTGCCGGGCACATTACGGGGTATACGGCGGAAGAGCTGCTGCTGCGAACCAGACACGATCTGCTGCCTCCCGAACGATTCGAAGAATCGGAAAGGCGCTTCGAGAAGGTGAGCCAGGGAATTCCGCAAACGTTCGAAATGGAGCTGATTCACAAAAACGGGCATTTAGTCCATTTGAACGCTACGACGATTCCGGTCCTGAAGGAGAAACGGGTGGCGGCGATCATGCTTATCGCCAAAGACATTACGATGCAAAAGCAGAACGAGGAAATGTTCCGCAAATCGGACAAGCTGAGCATGGCCGGGCAGCTCGCGGCCGGAGTGGCCCACGAAATACGCAATCCGCTGACTTCGATCAAAGGCTTCTTCCATCTGCTGCGCAGAGGAATGGGCAGGGAAGACATCTATGAAGTGATCGACGCGGAAATCGACCAGATCGACAGCATCATTACGGAATTTTTGCTGCTCGCAAACCACCAGCCCGAGCAATATAAACGGATCAACTTGAAGGAGCTTGTCGGCCACGTGCTGACGCTGCTTCAAGCTCAGGCCAATATGAACAATATCGCGATCGAAACCCGCACCGCCCCGGACTTGCCGTATATTTTGTGCGACGAGAACAAGATCAAGCAGGTTTTCATCAACATGATCAAAAACGCGATCGAATCGATGACCGGCGAAGGCACGATTACGGTGGATTTGACGAGAAAGGGCGACAAAGACGTGCTCATCCGGATCGCGGACGAGGGAGGAGGCATATCCGACGAGCTAAGGCCCAAACTGGGAGAGCCGTACTACATCACGAAAGTGAAAGGAACCGGAATCGGTCTTATGGTCAGCTTCAAAATCATTAACGAGCATAACGGTACGATCGAGTATAAACATGCAGACGGTGCGGGGACAACGGTGGAGGTGACTTTGCCGATCGATTGAGTGCTTGACCGGTACGGGTAATCGAATACTCGACTGGAATAGGGATGGAGAACATAGAAAGCCGGAATTCCGTTAACGGATTCCGGCTTTCTTCGGTTCATTCTTTAACCGCACGCCGTGTCGCCGCACCATGCCCGCGAATCCGGGACATCGAGCCATTCCCCGTCCCGTTTGATCGACAGCTGGCTGATCAAGCCGGGAAGCGTCATATCGAGAGCCCGGTGGATGGAGATGGGCGAAGGTTTGCCTTCGGTCAATGCATCCAGGAAGTCGGTCATCATAACGTAATCGCTTCCCCCGTGCCCGCTCGGTCCCAGCATCGATTCGGGCATGCGCTGCCATATATCGGGAATGTAATCTTGGCCGACCGTCGCGAGATCGGCCCATTCGTGCTTATCGCTTTCGCCGTTCTTCACAAACACTTTCCCCGACCCAAGCAGCTCGTGCCGGACGCTTTCATAGCAGCCGCGAGTGCCTTGGAGCGTGTAGTTGAGCGCGGTCGGCCGCTCGGACAGCATGTCGAGGCGGACCCGGATCAGCTTGCCCCGCTCCGTTTTGGCCATCATGACACAAGTGTCCTCGATCCCGTAGGGACGGTTTTGGCCGTCGGCGTAATGGCGGCCGCTGCCGACGCAGCTTACCCGCGCGATACGGTCTCCTTCCATCCATTCGAGTATCGGCCCCAGGCTGTGCGTGCCGTACGTTATCCCGTTTACCCCGGTCTGCCAAGTGCGCCGCCAAGGCGTCGATTCGTTTAACGGCTTGACCTCATGCAAATATTCGCCTTCCGCGAAATACAGCTCTCCGAATAGTCCGCTGCGCACCATATTTGCGATTGTCATGTGCGGTTTCATGTAATTGCAGTTTTCGGCCATGATGTACTGCCCTTTGGATCGAGCCGCCGCCTCGGCCAGCTTCCTGCACTCCTCGATGGACACTCCGGCGGGAACTTCGCTGATCACGTGCAGGTTGCGCTCCAGCGCCAGCAGCGTCTGACCGACGTGAAAGTGCATCGGAGTCCCGATAATAACCGCATCCAGCCCGGCTTGCTCCAGCATGCTCTCGTACGAAAGGAACGCCGGACACGGTCCGAAGTGCGTTTTGGCCTGCTCCAGCCTTTCTTCCGAAATGTCGCAAATGGCCGCGACGGCGGCCCGCGGATGAGCTTCCAAAGCGCTTTTGAATATTCTCGGTCTGCCCGCCGCACCGACGATGCCGACCTTCAGTTTCCCGTTCCGGTCCATTCGTATCGCTCCTTCTGGGGGATCTACTTGCATTATAAGACGAGCGGACGCTGTGATGCTTTGTTCGAAATCGCATTTTTTTTGTCCTTTTTCGCCAAAAGCGCGACAAGCGGGGGGAGAGAGGATATATAATGGGATCAAAGCGGGCTGCTTGAAGGCACGCCGTCTAGTCGGGGAGGAGACAATCGTTGGACTACACGAGAATCCGGCTGCGGAATTATATTAACGTCGATCAGCTGTATGCGTTCCATTATTTCGAGTTTACGAAAGATTATGTCTTCCACGGGGAGAAGCACGATTTCTGGGAGCTGTTCTATGTGGACAAAGGAGAAGTGATCGTATACGTCGAGGACGTGCAGTATGAGCTGAAGCAGGGCGACGTCATGCTGTATAAGCCGAATGCGTACCATCGCTTGTCCGCCAACCGGGTAACCGCTTCCAATCTGTTCGGGGTCGCCTTCGCGTGCAGCTCGGCGGTGCTTGCGCATTTGGCGAACCGGCATTTCCGCTTGAGCGAAAGCGAGCGGGGTCTGCTTGCGCAAATCGTCAAAGAAGGCTTCCGTGCGTTCGCACCGCCGTACCACGATCCGGATGTGCATACGATCGTGCGCCAAGCCGGAGCCCCCGAAGGGTGCGAGCAGCTGCTTCAGAGCTATCTCGAAATATTGCTGATCCGGCTTATCCGCCGCGCCCATGGCGGACAGGAGCCGAGCGAGAAGCTTCCGTTCGTGCCGAAGGAGAAGCGGGAACGCGATCTGGTCCGGAGCGTGACGGCGTTTCTTCGCGACCGTTTGAACGAGGACTTGTCGCTCGATGCGGTGTGCGAATCGTTCAACGTAGGCAAGACGCACATCACCCGGCTGTTCAAGCGCAGGACCGGTTACCCCCTAATGGAATATTTCAAAAGATTGAAGGTGGAGCAGGCCAAAATGCTCGTCCGCGAGGAGCGGCACAACTTCACGGAAATATCGCGCTTGCTCGGGTACGGCAGCATCCACCATTTCTCTAAAGCGTTCAAAAAATACGGGGGCATGACTCCGTCCGAGTATGCGAAATCGATTCAGGCGAGAGCGGGCGAATCCCGACAGGCGGCGGATGCGGATAGCGGGAATAGGCCGTTCTGGGCCGATACGCTTACGTTCGGGACGAAGGAGAGCGATTGAAAGGACATCCATGCGGCCGGGCGGCGGCAAATCTTATCCATACGAGAAAGCGGTGATATACAGGAAATGGGAAACCGGCTGGCGAATAAAATATGCGTAGTGACCGGAGCGGCTTCGGGGATCGGGGCCGGCATCGCGAGACGTTTCGCCCGGGAAGGGGCATGGGTCGTCCTGGCCGACGTCAACGAGGAGAGCGTCCGCGAAATCGAGCGGGACATCCGCCGTTCGGGGGGCGAGTGCGAGGCGCATAAGACGGATGTCGGAAGCGAGCGGGAGATCGCCGAGCTGTTCCGCCGCGTCGGCGAGAGGCACGGAAAACTGCACATTTTGAGTACGAACGCGTACTGGGCGGCGCCCAAAAATGCCGTGGACACGTCGCTTGAGGAGTGGAACCGGTGCATGGCGGTTACGCTGACGGCTCCGTTTCTATGCAGCAAGCACGCGGTGCAGCTGATGAGAGTGACGGGAGGCGGTTCGATCGTCCACACTTCCTCCGTAGGCGGCGTAGTCGCTTTCCAAAATAATGCGTCCTATATGACCGCCAAAGCGGGCGTCATCCAGCTTTGCAAATCGATTGCGGTCGATTTCGCGGCGGACGGTATCCGCTGCAACGCGATATGCCCGGGCATCATCGACACGCCGTCGACCCGCTCCGACGATACGGAGGAGCTCAGGCGGCTGCGCATGAGCAAGACGCTCGCCGGGCGTTACGGAACGCCCGACGATATCGCTTCCGCGGCCTTGTATTTGGCCTCGGACGAAGCCGGTTTCGTTACGGGAACCGCCATGATGGTCGATTCGGGCTGGTCAATCATCTAGTATTCGATGCATAATAGAGAAGGGAGCCGATCGTATGATAAACGAAAATTTCGAGCTGATGTCGGACACTCCGTTCCTCGCCTTGGACCTCGAGGTGCTGGAGCGCAATTTGCGCGGCATGGCGGCGCTTGCCAAGCAAGCGGGGGTCAAGCTCCGTCCCCATACGAAGACGCACAAGAGCCCCTACATCGCCAAGAAGCAGATGGAATATGGCGCGGCCGGCATTACGGTGGCGAAGCTGGGGGAGGCCGAGGTGATGGCCGATCACGGCATCGACGATATTTTGATCGCCTTCCCGCTGGTCGGACGGAACAAGCTGAAGCGGTTCAGCGATCTGCTCGGCCGGGCGAAGCTGACCGTAGGGCTTGACGACATCGCCGTCGCGAAAGGAATCAATGACGTGGGCGAAGCTCACAAACGGCGTATTCCGGTATACGTAGATGTCGATACCGGGCTTCACCGGATGGGAAGAGGGGTGAAGGAGAGCGTCGGGCCGATTCTCGAAATCGCCAAGCTGCCTTATCTGGAAGTGCGTGGACTGATGAGCCATACCGGTCACGCGTATGCCAAGCCAACGGTGGAAGAGATCAAAGCGACGGCGATCGAGGATGCGGAGCTGCTGAACGAGACGCGGACGCTTCTCGACAAGCTCGGGCTGTTCGTTCCGGAGATCAGCGTCGGAGCAAGCGCAACCGCCCGCTTCATCCCGGACATCCCGCATGCGACGGAAATGCGGCCGGGCATGTACGCGTTCAACGACCGGTTCGTCATGGCTGCAGGTGGAGCGGAGGAGGAAGATTGCGCCGTGACGGTAGTCGCTACGGTCGTTGCCCGTCCAACGCCGAACCGGATCATTATCGACGCCGGTAGCAAGACGTTCGCGGCGGACGCTTTCAAGCACGGCGGCCACGGGCATGTGATCGGACACCCGAACCTGACTCTCAGGGCGTTGTCCGAGGAGCACGGAACGATCGAGGTGACGGGACATTCCGAGCTGCGTATCGGAGACGTGCTGCGGATCATTCCGAATCATATATGCCCGTCGATCAATTTGGCGGACGAGCTGTTCGCTTTCCGGAACGGAGAGCTGGAAACCGTCGTCCCCGTACTGGGCAGAGGGAAGAACCGGTAAACGAAGCGGAGGAGCGTATTCCATATGGCATTTGACCGACTGATCAAAAACGGCTGGATCGTCGACGGTACGGGAGCGCCGCGGTTCAAGGGAGATATTGGCATTACGGGGGACGAAATCGAGGCGATAGGCAGCTTGGGCGATGCGGCGGCGGAAGAAATCGTCGATGCGGAAGGACGGGTCGTATGTCCCGGCTTTATCGACGTTCATGTGCATTCGGAGCTGGCTCTGCTTGGCGGACCCGACCAGTACGCACCGCTCCGGATGGGCGTTACGACGCAGCTCGCTTCGCCCGACGGATTTTCCTGGGCGCCGCTGTCCGGCGGGCAATTGAAGGAAATGAAAGATTACTTGGCGACGTTTTACGAAGACGATTGCATCGATCCGTCGCAACCGATGTCTATCGACGATTTGCTCGCGTTGTTTCGCGGTAACATTCCTTCCAATCTCGTCCTGCAAGTTCCTCACGGCTCGATCCGGCAGTCCGTGCTGAACTGGGAGACGCGGCCCGCCGATGATGCGGAGATCGCCCGGATGGCCCGCCTCACGCGGGATTGGATGGAGCGCGGAGCGAAAGCGTTCGCTACCGGACTCGAATACGAGCCGATGCGGCGGGCGGATCTCCGGGAGCTGGTCGCGTTGTCGCGAACGGTCGCCGAATACGGCGGCATCTACGTCGCTCATCAACGCGGGTACGGCGACAATATCCGGACAGGCTGCGAGGAGACGTTCGCGATCGGCGTTCAAGCGGGCATTCCGGTCCACATTTCCCATCTGACGATCGATCCGATGGCGGCCTCGGAGCTTGAGAGGGGAGCGTCGGAAGGGGCGGACATCACGTTCGATATGTACCCTTATCCGGCGGGGAGCACGCATTTGCTGCTCAACCTTCCTCCGTACGCCCAAGAAGGGAACCCCAAGGAGGTCCGGGACCGGTTGTCGGACCGAAGCTTCCGTCAGCGAATCGCGGCTCACATCGAGCAAGCTTTTCCGCTTGACCGGGTACGTTTCGCGTCGGTCGGCAAGCCGCGGGCGGACGGGAGCGCTTCCGCGGCGGCGCCGGACTGGGTAGCCGGCATCCGGAATTGGGAAGGGAAGCTGATCGGCGAAGTGCGCGACGAGCTCGGCATCAGCTTGACCGACCTCGTGTGCGATTTGATCGTCCATACCGAGTATCCGTCGCTGATGATTTTCCATTGGCCGCAAGAGCGGTACGGTTACTTAGAGGATACGTTCAAGCATCCGCTACATATGGTCAGTACGGACGGCATATATGCCGGTGTCAGTCCGCATCCGAGAGGCTTCGGCTCCTATCCGAAAATATTCCGCGAATACGTGTACGAGCGGGCTTGGCTGTCGCTCGAGCAGGCGGTTCGCAAAATGACCGCGTTCCCGGCCGAACGGTTCGGCATATCCCGGCGCGGGGTGCTTGCCAAGGGATGCTACGCCGATATCGCCGTATTCGACCCGGCCCGGATACGCGACCGGGCCACGTTTGCCGAGCCGCGCTTGACTCCGGAAGGGGTGGAGCATGTGCTCGTGAACGGCCGGTTTGCGATAAAAGACGGCCAAATCGTACCGGGAAATTTCGGACGCATAGTCCAATAATCAATGATCTAAAAGCCGGTGAAAAATGGAGCGGAAGGTCTGAAATGATGCTGGAGAAGCGTCAGCGTTCGCATTTGTTTCCGGATTTTTACCGATTATGGGCTTATTCTGTTGACAATTATCATGAACTCGATAATTGCAACTTGTATCAAAAAATCTGGAAGCAACGGCGATCGGAAGCATATTTCAGACCTGTAGTGGAATTATTCACCGAACTTCAAAAGGAGGCTGCAATCGTGTCAACTGTTAATGAACGGTTCGAGCAAGTCAAACAATCGCTGGGGTGGCTGGAATCTCCAGCAGTAAAAGAGCCCAAGCTCGTTTTGCCGGTGCGGGTGGACGGCCGGATGGCCTATATCTCCGGAAACGTAGCGTTCTCGGCCGGTGAACTGAAGTACAAGGGACGCATCGGCGCCGATGTGTCGATCGAAGAAGGCAAGCTCTCCGCCGCTTATTCGGTGCTGAACTGCCTGATGGCGCTGGAGAGGGAAGTAGGTCTCGAGCGGGTGGAGCAAATCGTCAAAGTAACGGGATATTTGAGCTGTACGGAAGAAGTGACCGCCCACCCGGAAATCATGAATGCGGGCAGCCAAGTGCTCGTCGACGTATTCGGAGACGCGGGCAAGCACGCCCGGGCCGCTCTCGGCATTCATACGCTGCCGCTCGGCGCTTCCACCGAGGTGGAAATCGTCGTTGCGCTGAAAGCGTAAGATGGTCGCTATACTGCTCTACTGGCTCGCGATCAACGTCGTCGGTTTTTTCCTGTTCGGCTTGGACAAGCTGAAGGCCGTGCGCAAGGAAAGGCGGGTGCCGGAGAAACGTTTGTTTCTCATCGCGGCGCTTGGCGGCGCAGCGGGCGCATGGATCGGGATGAGGTCGTTTCGGCATAAGACGAAGCACGCTTCGTTTACGTTCGGCGTCCCGGCTCTGCTGCTGCTCAATATCGTGTGCATCAGTTTGTTGATTAAAGCTTTCGGTTAACTGATCCGAAAGGAAACGATAAAACCTCCAAAGCCGTACGGTGTGCGGCGTTGGAGGTTTTGCTCGTGTCGTCTTGTTTTTCATGCGGATTGACCGTTTCCGGCTCGAAACCTATAATTCATGTAAGTAGTCCGGCACGTCGGACCGACCGGACACCCAAGTCGCAGCTTCGGGGGATCGCCATGCATATCAGAACGTTTAACCGCCACACGTTTCACTCCGGCTATAAGGGGAAAAGCGGCGGCATTCACCCTTTCTTCGAAATGCTGTACATCGCACAAGGAACAGCCGTTCTGGAATGGATGGGCGGCGAATACGAGGTCCCGTCGCCGAGCTTGTATGTGCTGACACCGAATACGCCCCATCGGCTTGTCCGCTTCCAGACGCCCTTCAGCTTCTGGTACATCGAGATGGATATCGGGGATCAGGAAGCATGTCCGAGCGCCGAGCAGGCTATTTATTGGAATCGATTACAAAAAGAGGCGGACTACAGTTCGGAAGAGCTGCGCCCGATCAAGCAGACGCTCGACGCCTTAAGCCTATCGCTGGAATATAAATATCGCGGCAGCGCCGACTATGACGACGAAATCGTCAAGCTTGACGTCATGAAGACGATTCGGCTTATCCATAATTACCTTCGGAACCGGCTTCATGCGTCTGCGGAACCGAATGACAAGGCGAACCGGGAATTTATCCAGACGCTCATGAGACATATGGAGACGAGCTATTACGAACCGATCGATCTGACCGCCTTATCGAACCGGGTGCACCTGAATTCTTCGTATCTCGTCCGGGCGTTCAAGAGCGAGACCGGAATAACGCCGATGCAATATTTGAACAAGCTGAGGCTAAGCGCGGCGATCAGCTATTTGGTCAACACCGAGATGGGGGTGCAGCAGATCGCGGAAGCGACCGGCTTCAACAGCATCCACTACTTCTCCAGGCTGTTCAAGCGCAAATACGGAATGAGCCCCCAGCAATGGCGGCTCGCACAGCGGAAATAAGGCACAGGCCACCTCAGTCTCGGCGAATTCCGGAATGCTTCTCTCTGTACGCTCCGGGCGACAGACCGGTAAATTTCTTGAAAGCCGCCCCCATATATTCGGCATGCTTGAAGCTTAACCGCTCGGCGATGACGGACAACGTCCAGTCCGTTTCGGTCAGCAGGCGCATGACGAGCTTCATCCTAACTTGGACGATTTCCTCATGCGGGGTTCGGCCCAAAGCTTGCAGAAAACGATGATCCAGAGACCTCCGGGAAAGCGGAATGCGACGCAGCACGTCCTCAACCTTCAGATCCTCGTAAGCATGATCGCGAATAAATTGGACGGCGGCCGATACGTAGGGGTCATCGACAGCGATGACATCCGTCGATAAGCGCGTAACGACTTCGAGCGGTGGTATGGACCATACCCGGGGTTCGATTCGTTCGCCCGACATCATGCGGTCGAGCAGCGAGGCGGCCATGTATCCGGTTTTCATCGTATCCGTTCGGATGCTGGATAAGGGCGGGGAAGACAGGTTGCATAGCAAATCGTCATTGTCCACTCCCAGAATGGCAACTTGATCGGGAACGATGACGCCTGCAATCCGGCATGCCTCCAGCAGCGACTGGGCCATGCTGTCGTAGCAGGCCATAATGCCGATCGGCTTGGGCAGCCGTTCGACCCACCGGGCCATCGCCATTCTCCCTTCCATGACCGTAGACTTGAGCTCGTGCTGAAAAAGATGGATCGGGTGGCCTCTGCCTCGAACGATCCGTTCGAAGTGCTTCCCTCGTTCGACGGACCATGGAAATGTCGGATCCCCGCAATACGCAAAGTGCTTCAAGCCCCTGCCGGCAAGATGCTCCGCGGCCCATAGCGCTATCGTTTCATCGTCCGTCTCTACGCATGGCAAAGCAGGGAGTAGGCGCGACGCGCTCAAATCGACGGTCGGCACATTCAAGAGCCGAACATAGTCGGCGATTTCTTTATTCTCGATACGGGCAAGAATGCCGTCGCCGCGCCAGTCGTTCAACCAAGACAAATCCGTGCCGAGCCGGCTATGCTCCCCCAGGTAGATCGACCAGGGGCGGTGCGTACGAATGTATGATTTGATTCCGGCGAGCAATCCGCGCGCATATTCGTTCGAAGTTTCGATCAGCAGAGCGACATGCTTCTGCGGCTTCTCTTCCTGCCGACGCGTAGCATCCGCAGCTGTAAAATTTCTCACTCGTACAGCTCCTCTATCAGACTATATGGTTTATAGTATACTATTTTCCGTGATTATCCGATGTAAAAAATCTAAGGATTTGTACGAAAATTCTCATCGACCTCCCTTCTGGCGGAAGCTATAGTTTAGGTATGCACGGGAAGGGAGGATCACTTGAATGAAGCCTATAAAGGTCGGCATCGCGGGGCTGGGATTCGGAGCGGAATTCATTCCGATCTATCAGTCGCATCCTTATACGGAGCTTGTGGCGGTATGCCAAAGATCCGCGGAGAAGCTCGGACAAATCGCCGACCATTTCGGCATTCCGAAACGATACAGCCGGTACGAAGAGATGCTGTTGGACCCGGATATCGATGCCATCCATATCAATACGCCGATTCCCGACCACGCGGAGCAGAGCATTGCCGCACTGCGGGCAGGGAAGCATGTCGCCTGCACCGTGCCGATGGCCACTTCGATAGAAGACTGTCATCGAATCGTCGAAGCCCAGCGGCAGTCGGGGAAACAGTACATGATGATGGAAACAGCCGTTTATACGAGGGAGTTTTTGTACGTCAAGGATTTGCTGGACCAAGGGAAACTGGGCCGCATTCAATTTCTGCGGGGCGCGCATCAGCAGGAGATGGCCGGATGGCCGGGGTATTGGGAAGGATTGCCGCCCATGCACTATGCGACGCATGCGGTCGGTCCGCTGCTTGCTCTTGCCGGCCGGGAGGCGGAGAGCGTCAATTGCCTGGGCTCGGGCAGAATCGATACGCGGTTGGCGGAGAAGTACGGGTCTCCGTTCGCGGTGGAATCCGCGCTATTCCGGCTGCGCGATTCGGAGCTGGCCATGGAGGTTACGCGTTCCTTGTTCGAAACGTCCAGGGAATATGTGGAGAGCTTTGACGTATATGGAGACCTGATGAGCTTCGAGTGGCAGCAGTTGGAGCGGGAAGCGCCGGTTGTTTTTACCGGCGAGTCCGGAGAGCGCGTGAAGATTCCGGACTACGCCGACAGGCTGCCTGAAGAAATTCGCAAATTCACAACGCAAGGCGTGTATGACGCTTCGGAGAACAAGCATCTTTCCTTCACGCAAGGCAGCGGACACGGCGGTTCTCACCCTCATCTCGTACATGAATTCGTCATGAGCATCGTCGACAACCGGAGCCCGTTTCCCGACGTATACACTTCCGCGAATTGGACATGTGCCGGGTTATGCGCGCATGAATCCGCCATGAATCGGGGGGCGGCAATATACTTGCCACAGTTCAGAAAACATGGCAAATTCAAGGAGTGAACAAGAACTATGTCCTTCACGCTGCGAGTTGAACATTTGCCCGGCGTCTTACGGATATACCGGGTTGGTCGAGCTGATCCTATCATCGTCCAGCATGCGGAGAGCAATAAGAGGCCGTATATTCATCCGATCGCAGCCCCGGACGGGAAAGGCATTCTGACCGAAGATGCACCTTCTCATCATCCTTGGCAGCACGGTTTATATATCGGCTTGAATGCAGTTAACGGCATCGGGTTTTGGAGCGAGGGGCTTGGCGGAAATAAAGATCAAGACGGCTCGTTTCACCCTCTCCCGATCGAGCATTTCCAGGCAGCCGGCAATGAAGCGTCCTGGACTGTGCATACGGAGTGGCGCGACCCTTCGGGTTCACCGATGCTGCAGGAGGAGCAGACGTGGTCCTTCACCGACCGCGGCGATTATTATGAGCTGGATCTGAATTGGCGGCTGACCGCGGAAATCGACCTCACCTTCGGACAATACCCTTATGGAGGCTTGTTTCTTCGAATGCCTTTCCGTAAAGAAACGGGCGGCGACGTATACAGCAGCGAAGGGCGGCGAAGTACGGATGCGGAAGGGCAGCGAGCCCGCTGGGTTGCCGTGAGCATGCCGATCGAGGGCCGGGAGGGGCCGGCCGGAATCGCGATCTTGGATCATGCCGGGAATAGGGAGCATCCGGTTCCATGGCGCGTGGACGGACAATTGGGGATAGGTCCGAGCTGCTGCATCGCCGGAGAGTGGAAGCTGGCCAAGGGCGAGAGTCGTACGTTCAAATACCGCGCGGTTGTATTTTGCGGACAAATCAAGGCTTCCTTTATCGAACAAGCATGGAAGTCATTTTGCGGGAGGTAACATGACCATTCCTAATGTTATTGTCGTTCATCCGAGCTTCGAGCAGGTGTGGCCTTATACGGCGGATCGCTTGCGGCAGCTTCTCGGACGGGTAGGGGATTTCGAGCTGATTCGCTTGCCTCGAAATTGGATCGGCACGCTTGCGGAGGCGGTTGCGGAACCCGAGAAAGTAACCCGCCTCGTCACGCTGGCCGTTCCTGTGACGACCTCGTGTTTGGACAAATTCACTAGCTTGCGGGAAGCCTACATCGGCACCGACAATTATGCCGTCTGGAGACCCGAGGAATTGTATTCGCAGCTGAAGGACAGAGGCGTAAGCGCATATGTTCATCCTTCTGAGGGATACTGGGGACAGTCCGTATCCGAATTCGCCCTCGGGCTTACGATATGCGCGTTAAGACGCATCCCGCAAACACACCACGAAATCATTGCGAGCCAGCAACCATGGAAATACGAGTATCAGCAGTTCGGGGACGATCCCCGCTTCGTAAACGGCACCGTGGAAGGCAAACGAGTGCGTATCGTGGGAGCGGGCAATATCGCGAGCCGGTATGCGAGTTTCGTCAACATGCTCGGAGCCGATGTCGCGGTATGGGATCCCTATGCGGCGGAGCCGGCCTTTCACCGTGCGGGGAGCCGGAAGGAATGGTACTTGGAGAGGCTCGTGCAGGACGCCGAAATATTCGTCCCGATGGTGCCGCTGACGGAAGGAACGAAAGGAATCGTGACCGCGGAGCATATCCGGATGCTGCCGCAAGGCTGTATCGTCGTGCTGGCGACGCGGGCCGGCATATGCGATACGGAGGAGCTGCGGAGGAGGGTGCTGGCCGACGAGCTCAGTCTCGCCGCTGACGTATTCGACATCGAGCCGCTGCCGCTGGACGATCCGCTGCTCGGCCGGCATAATGTCGTCCATACGCCGCATAACGCGGGGAGAACGAAGGAAGCGAACTTTAAGTGGGCGGAAATTGTAGCAGCCCAGTTTAAATAAGAATTCGGGGCAGCTGTCTTGGGCGAAAAATCGCCATGGCGGCTGCTTTTTGCTTATGCTCGGCCTCTCTGAAATCGGCATAAGAGACACTCCTTAACTCACCAGTTAATCACAGTCTCGCAAACAACCGTTATTTTACTGGGGGAACCGGAGTACGAGCCATCTCCCGGTTCCGCATGTCAGTTTTGTGCAAACGGCGGCGCGAAACGACAGCAGGAAAGCGGTTTCCCCGCGCGGCCGCAAATCGACGATAGGCACGGATCATCTAAAGACCGCCCCCCGGCGTTTCATTATGATAAGGATGTAGCGATGATCACACAGGGGGAATGAACATGAGATGTTTTTGGCCGATGGCTGCACTGATGGCCGTACTTGTCGCGGCATCCGGATGCGGCAAAGCGGCGGATGCGCCGAAAGGAGCGGATACGGCGGGAGGCAAGGAGAAGCAGGCGGCGCCGGAGCCGGTTACGCTTACCTTGTATATGCAGAACGCTTTTCCGATCCAGGATCTGATCGTGGAGGCGGTGCGCAAAAAGTATCCGCACATTACGCTGCAGCCTCTGCTCAGGCAGAAGGGGCAGCTGCCCGAGGATCTCGTGGCGGCGGGGACGTTCCCGGATTTGCTTTACAACAGCACGCCTTGGTACGCGGAGTATATCAATCTGAACGTGCTGCAGGATTTGAACGAGCTGGTGAAAAAGAACGGCTTCGACGTCACGAAGCTGGACCCGCTCGCGATTGACGCGATCAAAATGTGGGGAGACAAGGGCGAGCTGTACGCGCTGCCGATCTACCGCAACTTCGCCGTGCTGTATTACAACAAGGACTTGTTCGACAAGTTCGGCGTCCCTTATCCGAAGGACGGCATGACCTGGAAGCAGGCGGCGGAGCTCGCGGCCAAAGTAACCCGGACGGACGGCGGCGTCAATTACAAAGGATTGGACGCGAGCGACTCGTACTCGGCGGTTTCCCAGCTGACAACCCCGTTTGTGAAGGCCGACGGCAAAGCGAATCTCGAAGCGGAGCGTTTCGGGCTCGCGCTTGACAACTTGAGGACGATATATACTATACCGGGCAACAGCCGCGGCAACAACATGACGGACTTCTACAAAGGAACGGTGGCGATGTCCGCGTTCTGGAACGTGCTCGGCAATTTCGAGGACAACTTCAAGAAAGGAATCAACCAGAACTGGGATATGGTTACGATGCCGACGTACGAGCAAGTGCCGGGCAAGTCGTTTCAGGTCGATTCGCACAATTTGAGCATCTCGTCGCTGAGTAAGCACAAGGAGGCGGCGTTCCAGGTCATCGCGTACTTGACCTCCAAAGAAGTGCAGATGGACATAAGCCGCAGCGGCTACGTCTCCAGTCTCGTCGATACCGAGCCGCAGAAAGTGTTCGGGGCGAACCTGCAGTCGCTCAAGGGCAAAAACATCGAAGCGATCTTCAAGCTGCAATCGGCGCCTCTGTACAAAGTCCACCGCTACGATTCGATCGTCAGAGCCGAATTGGCCAAAGCGTTGAACGAAGTATTGGGCGGCAAAGACATCAACTCGGCTCTGCGGGATGCGAACGACAGGGCGGACAAGTTATTGGAGCAGCAGAAGAAATAATGGAATCCGAGCAGTCCAATCAATCTGTTGCAAGCGGGGAGTGGGACGAGGATGACGACGAAATCGAATGACGACATTGCCCGGACGATGGAAGCCGATGCGGATCGGCGCACGTTAAGCAGGAGGGAAGTACTCGCTTCCCTCTCGGTTGCGGGGGCGGCCGCCGCGGCGGGTCTCTTGTTCGGGGAAGGCGGCTATGCGGGAGCGGCGGGTTCGGCACCCCCCGGCCACTCCGTCATGAGCGCCGTATACGGCGGTCCGGGCCCGGACGAATGCTGTTCGCCGCTCTATTGCTTCGACAATGTGGCGGAGATGAAGCTGGCCGACATACCGGCCGGGAAGCTCGCTTCAACCGTCTCCTATTATGCGGGCTGGGCGGGGACGCCGCTCGGACCGCTTGGCGGAGCGTTATACGACATCATCCAGCCGGCCGACTTCTCGGGAACGCCCGACGGCTTCGGCGATCATGTGCTGGCTAACGGCAATATAGCGGTGCTTCGTAAAACAGGCGGGCTGCTCGCCACCCGCTACGGCGCGAAAGGCGACAACGGGGCGACGAATTCGTATCCGCAGCTTCAGGCGATGGCGCTGCAGTTGAAGAAGCAGGGCGGCGGCACGGCCGTTCTGGACTGGGCGGGCGGAGCTTACGGGATCGGCGAGACGATTACGCTGTGGAACAACACGACATTCGGCGGACCGAATTGGTTGAAGATTGTCGCGCAAACGACGTATGACGCGGCGGTAACCGGCGTTCCCGGCGTCAAAAACGTGCACATCACCGAATTGAAGGTCGATTGCGGGAATGTTCCGGCCCAAGGCGGATTGTATTTGCGGAGAAATCATACGGAATGGCATGCGGGCAGCATTACGGTCAAAAACGCGGCGCACGACAAGTCGCGCAAAGGAGGAAGGGCGGTTACGTGCGAGGCCGGCGTCAATCCGTCCCTATACGGCGGTAGAAAAGCCGTCATCGCCAGCATAATCGCGATCGACTGCTACATGGCGCTGTGCCTGGCCGGCGGAACGTATCAGGAGGACACCGGAGTGGTGGTCCACAGTGTCGTTGCGGAGCGGTGCGAGACGGTGATCGGGCTGTTCGGCAATACGGCCGGCTATCCGCATCCCGGCTCGAAAATGCAGCATGTCGTCCATCAGGTGGCCGCACGCAATTGTGGCAAGTCTGTCAAGTACAGCCGTCCCCACGGCGCGTTCGTATCCGATCGAGGCTCCAATGTACGGATCGGCAGCTTCTCGCTTCATAACGACCCGGAATACGGCGCGATCGGTTCCTTGCTCATGGGCGATTGGTCCAATGTCGTTATCGACGGCGGGACGTTCATCGGGGATTGCACCAACCTGATCTCGTTTACCCGGTTCTTCGAAGCCGATACGATTACCGACGACGTATTCGCTACGCTGAGTAGCGAATTTGTCGGCATCAGGCATATCGGCACCTGCACGAATGCGGTAATGGCCAGCAAATCGGACGATTTGAAGGTGCGCGATACGGAGCTCGGACTTTACACCGACATCGTCACGTCCGGACTCGTGCTGACGCCGGCGATGGCCGCCAAAACTACGGTGTACTGCAAATTCAAGAGCCGGCAGCACAATGCGCGGATCGAAGGGTTCGCGAACGTGATCGGTTCCGCTTCGCTACTGTCGGATTACGCGAATGCGGCCGTCGTATACGGGATGACCGTACACGCTCCGGTATACGCGGACGATGCTTCGGCGGGAGCGGGCAGCTTGGGCGCGGGCAGGGTGTACCGAACGCCGACCGGCGAAGCGAGAGTGAAGCTTTAGACTTTTGTCGGCGGCGCGGTTACTGCTTGTACAATAATGGCTCCGACTTTGAACTAGCCGGATCGTCCGGCCTTCGCGTATAATTCCTGTATATACAGGAATAGCTGTACGGGAGGGATCGCCTTGCGAATTAGGTCTTTCAACCATTACAACCAAGTTCTCGACCGGTCGGGCAGAAGCGGCGGCATCCATCCTTTCTGTGAAATGCTTTATGTTACGCAAGGGGAGACCGTATTGGATTGGATGGGCGTCGAATATGACGTCCCTTCTCCGTCCCTGTTCATGCTTACGCCGAATACCCCCCATCGGCTGCGATTCCTGACCCCCTTAAGCTTCTGGTTTATCGAGCTGGACGCCGTCGACCCCGAGTCGTTTCTGACGGTCGAGCAGGCGATCGAGTGGAATCGCTTGCAGAAAAACGCGGACTACGGCTCGCCCAAGCTGCAGATGATTAGACAAACGCTCGAATCGTTGACTTTATCTTTGATCAGCCACAAGCGCGACCCCGACTTCGAAGCGGAAATCGTTCTGCTTGACATCAGGAAGACGATATTGCTGATCCGGCAATATTTCCGGGAAGACCGCGACGCACCCGCCGAAGACGATCCGACGACGAGACAATCGATTCAACGGCTGATCCGGCAAATGGAATCCGAATACTACGACCCGCTCGATTTGACCGCCTTGGCCCGCAAAGTGCATCTGAATCCGTCTTATCTCGTTCGCGCTTTCAAGAACGAAGCGGGTGTCACGCCGATCCATTATTTGAACAAGCTCCGGCTGAACGCCGCGGTCAGCTATTTGGCCAACACCGAGATGGGCATCCAGCAAATAGCCGAAGCGACCGGCTTCAACAGCATTCATTACTTCTCGAGACTGTTCAAGCAGAAGTACGGCAGCAGTCCCCAGCAGTGGCGGGAGCAGCAGAAACGCGGGCGCGGCGGCGCCACATGACGAGTCTGGATTTGTCCGGGCCTAAGTTGTTGTGAAAGTCAAAATGAGAAATTTGAAATACAAAGAGGGGGCAGGGAGATGGGCGTAAAGCGAAGCGTCTGACTTGAGAGCTTTGCGTAAGCAAAGCTGGCTTCGGAAGGATATGCTTAAATCGAGTTGTAACCTCTTATATTCAAATAAGACAACTTGATTTTAACGGAAGTGGAGCACATTCCCTGCCTCCTGTCTTCGCTGCTTCCTCTCATTGCAGAATTTCTCAACAGCTCATCCCGGACTTGTCCGGGCTTTTTTGCGTCTTCATAAGCAGTAGACCGGCTCTCGCACCGGCCCGGCCGGGACAAGAAGTCAAGAAAATGCAAACGGGCCGTAAAACCCGGATGGAGTAAGCGTTTACCACAGCAGCAAAATCGCAATATTGTGAGATATTCTCTAAAGACCCGCGTCATTTCGTTTACTTATAATGAGTTCAGTCGGCGGCAGCATGTTTCAGTCACCGTATACCGAATTCCGTCTATGGCGGATCAAAGGGGGATATCCAAATGAACAAAAAGTTGCTCGGAGCAGGCACGGCGCTGCTAGCGGTCGCCGTGCTAGCGGCAGGCTGCGGGTCGGGGAATAACGGCAGTACGGCCCAACCGGATGAACAGACACAGCCGAAGGAGCAGACGAAAGCGCCGGCTAAGCAGGAAGAGCCGGTAACGCTGAAGTTTTACGCGCATACGGTGCTGGACGATTTCGAGAAATACATCAACCAGTTCGTCAAGAAAAAATTCCCGCATGTGACGCTGCAGCTCGTCAAAAACGAAAAAGGAACGACGATCGAGGAGCTGCTGGCGGCAGGGGACATTCCCGATATCATTTGGGAAGGCCTGACCAACATCCATCTGCTCACCCCGCTCAAGGTGCCGATCGACTTGCAACCGCTCGCCAAGAAGCATGGCTTCGATTTCAACAAGTTCGATTCCAAGCTGGTGGACAGCATCAAATCGTACTCGGATCAAGGACAAATCTATTATTTGCCTTACAACACTCTCTTGTTCGCGCTTCAGTACAACAAGGACATTTTCGACAAGTTCGGGGTCGCCTACCCGAAAGACAATATGACGTGGGACGAGACGATCGAGCTCGGCAAGAAGCTGTCGCGGCCGGACAACGGCGTGAACTATATAGGCTTCCGTCCGCCGGGCGCGCTGAATCGCCTGCAAATGCAGATGGGAATCCCGTATCTCGATGCCAAGACGGGGAAAGCGGCGGTGACGACCGACGGCTGGAAGTCGTTGTTCGAGCTCATGAAGCGGACGTACCCCGAGCCGATGCCGCAAAGTCAAAGAAATATAAGCACGCGGGACGAGTTTCTGAAGACGCGGAACGTGGCGATGATCGCGGAAATCCTGTATTTGCAAAATTCCGACATAGTCGCGGCGGAGAAGGAAGGCTTCCGCTGGGATATGGTCACGTATCCGACGCTCAAGGATAAGCCTAACGTCAATACGGGCTTGTTCTCCGACGGCTTCGTCCTGCCGCAAGGGGGCAAGCATGCGGATTTGGCGTTCCAGATCATTTCTTATCTGAGCACGGACCCCGAGGTGCAGCTGGAAGCGACCAAGAACGGGCGGATTACCGGTCTGAAGGATAAAGCGATATTGGAGCACGCGTTCGAGAACAACCCGGCCGCCAAAGGGAAAAACTTGAAAGGCTTGTTCAACCAGACGTACCCGGTTATTCCGCCGGTCACGATATACGACCGCGAAGGGATGACGATCGTACAAAATCAACTGATGGAAGTGTTGAAAGGCAATACCGATATCAACAGCGGATTGAAACGGGCGGAGGAGGAATTGGACAAAAAATTGGCCGAGCTGAAGGCCAGATAGCCGTCGGCAAGCGATGCCGCCATCACATAAGTCCCCGGGTGCGCCGACAAGGCGCGCCTCGGGAATTGAGCACGGCTTTACGTATCGATTTCAAGGAGGAATGGGGATGCGGGATAAGTTGGATCAGGACATCGCTGATGGGACGATATTCACTGAATCGGAAGAGCGTGTACGGCCCAAGCTGAGCAGAAGAAAGCTGCTCGCTTCGCTCGGAGCGGCGGGGGCGACGGTGGCCGCGGCGGAAATGCTGGGGATGACGGATGTCGTTTTCGGAAAAAAGAAAACGGTTTCAGAAGAAGTATACGGACACGGTTACGATTTGGTAACGAGCGGAAGCTCCGTTCCTCAAGGAGTCGACCGGTTGTGTACGGAATACGGCGTTCTTTATTTGTGGGAGCCGAGCGGCGATTTCGCAGCCAGCACGCACATTGTGGCGTCGATCACGCCCAACTCTTTCTCGGGCTACGATGTCGTAACCGACAGAGGCACTTACGAGTTCCTGCCGTCCGAAAGACACGCAGCCAGGGTGACGGGCAACGTATACGGTTGGGGGGCGGTTCTCGATGGCGTAACCGATGATGTGCTGCGGGTGCAGAAAGCGATCGACTCCTGCTCCATGAATGCCGGCAACTCGTCCCAGTCGCCGAACAGAACGTACGCTTCGTTCGCCATCAATACAGGCGGCAAAATCGCCGCAGTATCTGCATCCGTCGTCTTGAAAAACAACGTTAACTTGGAATGTTTCTATATTCGAGCAGTCGGCACATGGGCCGGCGAGCCTGTATTAAAGACGAACGGCACTTACTTTGTCGGCAACGCTAAAGATATCGTAGTAGACGGAAACAATCTCAACTGCAAAGGGATTGTGGTAAGTCATATATATGGCGCTGTGTGGGACACCGTTTATGTATACAACACCAAGAAAGACTGCTTTACAACCAACGCACCGGGATATGAGCTGCTATTGAATAATTTCCGGCTTGTTTCGTCGCCCAATTGCGATGAGTTTACCAAAGGTTTGGTCGTTAATTCCGGCGACGGGCATTTCACGAACGGCATTACCATTTTCAACCCGATCGGTACAGAGGTCAACGGCGGGTCCAACCATTTGTCGTTCATACACGGCTGGTCCGGTTATTATGCGAACGGCAAAGATCCCGGCACGTCAGGCGGCAGGGAGCAAAGGATCGGATTTTTGATAAACGCTTCCAATAATCACATCAACATGTGTCAGTCCGATTCCCCGTCCAGAAAGGACTATTCGCAAGCCGGCGAGACCATACTTGCCGACGGACTGCCCAACGGCGGGATAGGGTTTTTCTTCGGCGACGCCGCTTTTAGAGTGAAATCGGAAAGCTGTGCATTGGTCGTCAATTCCACTTTGTACCAAAATGCCGCGAATGCCGACGGGAGGCCGGTAAACGCAATTATAGCTCCGTTCTACGTCGGCGGCCGTGACTGTTCCGTCATCAATTTCAGACAAGAGAACAAAGCGACGCTTGCTCCGCCCATATTCAAAAACGATTCCATAAAAGGAACAACCACTGTATCGGGCTGCGATCTTTATTCGAACAATCTACACTCGAGAACGCTGAACCCGGTATTGGAGCTCAATACCCAGTCCGGTTCATCCATCTTGAAAGCGAAGATAGACGGCGTCGAGGTTGGCGGGATCAAAACGCCCAATACGTCCGCCATGTCCGTGTATGCCTTGGATCAGCTGCATTTGGATGCGGGTACGGCGACCGGATGGAGGCTGTCCGCCGGCGGCGGAACGGTAAGGCTCGAGCCGAGAGCCGACGGCGGGTCCAATCTGGGTTCATCGGGGACGAGGATTTCGAATTTCTATGTTGTCAATGCGCCTATCGTCGGTTCCGACGCCAGGATGAAAAAGGATTGGGGCAGCATCCCGCAGCCGCTATGCGATTTCGTGTTAAATACCGAGATTGTGCAGTACAAACTGATCAAGAACGAATCCGACCGCTACCATTACGGGATCGTCATCACGGAGCCGTTTCTCGCCGAACTTGGCAAAGTGACGTCCATTAATCATTGCGGCGCTTTATGCCACGACATCTTTACCGACGACAGCGGCAAACCGATCGACTTGAACGTCGGCGGGGCGAATCTCGGCGATCTGTGGCAGGTCCGCTATGACGAATGGCAAAACATACTGCTGGAAGCTATAAGGAGAAAATTTATTCAACAAACTCAGGGAGTTTAATAAGGGAGGATGACTTATGAGGACGGAACAAGAACAACCGAATCGGAGCGAAGAGCAGCCGATCAGCAGAAGAAGGCTGCTGCAGACGATCGGTACGGCCGGGATCGCGGCGGCTTGCGGCGCGGGCTTCGGCACGCTGAATCCCGTTCATGGGAGCGCCTTGACGGTATCGGGCTTGGTATATGGAAGAGCATTCGGAGAATCGGCGATGTATATGGAGGATTTGTTGACCATCCCGGTGCAGCACGGCAAGATGGTCGGATTGGCGGGTTATCATGCGGGGAGTGTCATCGGCGGGGGCGTATTCGTATTCGATGAGATGATTGGCCGGTCGCTGCATAACGGCGGAAGCATTATCGATCCGTCGGCGCCGTTTCCGTCCGACTGGTCGTCCCAGACGCAGAGGCAGGCTTGGTACGCCCATACCGGAACGGGCAACGGCTGTTGGCTAAGATGCAAGGGAGCGGGGGAGGTGTCGTTTACGGCCGACGATTTCGGAGCTAAGCCTTACGAGCCGGCTGCGGTCGATACGGAAGCGGTCCAAGCCTGTATCGATTCGTCCGATCCGGATTCGACGCTCCGGCTCGGCGACGGAACGTACAAGTTTAACGTATCGCTCCCCGGAGGCTTGCAAGGCAATGGTTACAGTACCGTAATCACGCCGGCGGTCACCTCGATCCCGGCCATTACACTCAGCAGGCGGATTGCGACGGGGGATTGGCGCTGGCGGTTCGTGAGGGACTTCCGCTACGACGGCATCAATCGCGGCGCGTCGGCGATCTCTTACCCGACTTATGCCGATTCGCCGACGGACGGCCGTTTCGTCGGCCGGTACGAATTCGCGCGCATTTTGTTCGCCAACTGCATGGCGGCCGTCCGCAAGCCTCAGGGCAATATCGGCAACGTGTTCCGCGAGTTGACCGTAATCGCCTCCGATTACGGCGTATGGTCCACCTCGGTCAATACCGATCCGTCCATGCACGAAGGGAACGACCACTATATCCGCTGCCATATGGGACCGAACATTGCCAAAGCCTGTTACCGGTACGATATGTCTACCCGTTCCGGCTCATCGCTCGATCTCGTCTTCGACGGCTGTATTCACGAATATGTAAACGGTTTCGGACTGCTTGCCACCGGCGGCAACACGAATGGCATCGCGACGGGCAGCATCGATTTTCGCGGCGGCTGGTTCGAGCGGGTGGCCGGCACCGGTGCGCCGGTAAATATCGACGGGACGATGCGCGTTCCGTATGAAATCAGCTTGACTAATGTCCGCAACGCCAGGCTGTCGGGACTTTTGATGGAAACGATCGAGCTGATCAACTCCTCCCTGAAGATGACGGAGTGCCAGCTATCCGACATTACCGGCGTGACCCGGCTGCGCGTATCCGTAGATGCGGATAGCGTGCTCCAGTCGGAGCGGGACAATTCCCAGTACGGCCGTCCACAAAACATGCTCGTCACTTCGATCGGGGCGCCGCACAAAACCGCGCGGGGAGGAGCTTGGACGCCACTGCGGGCTGCGACTGCGCATCAGGACTTCGGAGCCGATGCACAGCACCAATCGTTCGGCGGCACCGCGTCCATACCGAGCGTCTCGCACCCGTCCATTACGTCGACGCAAGTCGCCGACGGCGTATTGCACGCTTCGTCCGCCGAATATACGATTCCCGCGGCTACAACCGTAACGATGACCGCTCCCTACACGTTGACGCCGGGAAAATACATCGTCGCCAGCGTCCATGTCAAGAATATGTCCGGGGATGTGAAGACGGCTATCAAGCAATCGGGCGGAATCGCACTCACCAACGATTTCGATGCGGATATTCAGGCGCGTTGGCGCTGCATCTCGACGCTTGCGCAAGCGGTGGCGAAAGGAACGAACCGGATCGCGCTGACGTTCTCGGCCGGGACCGTCTCTTCCCTCGTCCGCGTTGCCGACTGGCAGGCGGTTCAGTTCGACCGGCTGGAGGACGCGCAAGCTTACCATAACAGCCTGCTTTGTTTGACCGATTCCTGATAAGGAAGAGAAAGGACGGCCGGGCCGGACATGCCGGCTCGGTCGCCCTCTCATTAAGATATAGGCTGCTTCGCTCCCGCGAACAGCGCTTCTTCCAGCGCCTCCGCGAATTGCGCATGGAACAGCCGATCGGGATGATTGATGCCGTTGGACAGCCGATTATGAATATCGACCCCGTCCGCCTCCATTTTCTCCCACATCGCATATACGTCGAGCAGCGGCAATCCGGCGGCCGATGCGAACGCCCGCAATGCTTCGACGTAGCGGAGCAGATGTCCGGCTTCGTACAGAGCTTTGAACGTCGGGATGTGGTGCTGATGGCCGGCCGAGATGAACTCGTTCTCCCGCTTCATCATCATGCTGGGCGTAATGAGCAATATGTCGGCTTCGGTCTGCTCCTTGATCTGCCGGACGAGATCGCGAATTGCGCCGATATACGGCTCGATCCCTTTCACGCCGCCGTGGGCGTCGTTCAAGCCGAACTTGATCGTCACCAGGTCCGGCTTATAGCACAGAACGTCCCGCTCCCATCTGTCTCTCGACCGGGCGGCGCTGTCTCCCGATACCCCTGAATTGATGACATTGAAGATGCTGTTCGGGTATCGCTTCGCCACGCGCAGCCGGAGCAACTGGTGGTACACTTGCTCGTGTTCGACTGCGCCATCCTCGCAGCAGCCCTGCGTAACGCTGTCGCCGATGGCAACATAGATCACCGGCCTGGCGGCCGGGTTAGCCGCTTTTTCCTGAAGGCGGCCGTATAGTCTAGTAAACTCGTACATGCGCTTGTTTTCCTCCCATTCGGTTATGCATTGTACACTTTACCATCTTAACCTACGGGAAGTCTCTTGTCGTTGCACTCTATTGACCAAACCCGCCGTTTTCGCTTTACTTATTCTTGCTTTGCTTTTCTTCGGCCACGGCTTTGTCGGCCTTCTCCGCCGTCTCGCGAAGAGCGGTGTTCAAGTCCGACTTGCCGGTCACGATATCCATCACGGCCGCGCCGTACAAGTTCTCGACCTTCAACTCGTATGGCGATTTGGACGAGATGGGAGCGATTTTATTGTAATATACCGCTTTCCAGTTCTTCCCTTTGTTCGGGCTGTCTTGGGCGAAGGCTTTCTTGATCGCTTCGTCCGTCCGGGCGGACATGACGCCTTTCTTCGATATTTCCATCTGGTATTCCGCCGACGTCAAATATTTGATGACTTCCATGGCTGCATCTTTGTTTTTGGCGATCGAGGTGATGCCGATGCTGACCGAGGCGGATTGCGAACCGATGCCGGGCTGCTCCTTGAACGTCGGCAGCGACACCAGATCCCAGTCGATTTTCTCCAAATCTTTCGGCACCGCGAGCGGAAATCCGTACTGGAACGCAAACATGGCGATCTCCTGCGTATTCGTAAAGTCGAGCCGGTTGGGCATCCGCTTCAGCTCGGCGATCCGCTCGGCATAGCCTTGACTTTTCGCCGGATCGAGGAACAGCGTCTGAATGAGCTTCTTCCACGATTCCCGCTCGAACGTCGATTTGCCCGTTTTCGGATCGAGATAAGGCTCGGAGAACTGGTTCGTCTTAAACATGATGGCGGGTGCAGCGTTAAAGATGCCCAAATATTGCTTGTCGCCTTCTCTGCGCGTCAATTTCTTGGCCACCTCATTCGCCTCATCCCAGGTCATCCCGTCCTTCGGATAAGGAACGCCGAACTTGTCGAAAATGCCTTTGTTGTAAAACAGCACGAGAACCTGATTTTCCGTCGGGAGCATATAAAGCTTGCCGCCGCTTGAATTCCGGATCGCATCGATGACCGTGGGCTCGAATACCGTCAAGTCGACTTGGTGCTTCTTGGCGAGATCGGTCATGTCGTACTGCAAATTATATTCGATCAAAGGCTGCAAGGCGGCATCGAGCACGTTGTACAAAATATCGACCCGCTGATTCGCGGCCATCAATTCGGGGAGCGAAGTGCCTTTGGCGTCGGGAATATATTTGATCGTATAATTCGGAAACTTCTTCCTCAGATCGTTCCCGTATTTGCTGTCGAACTGCTCCACGTTTCCTCCGTTGTTGGAATGGAAGATGAGCTCGACCGGCTCGTCGGCCTTCGGCTTGACGTCGGCCTTGCCGCCTGTGTCTTGTCCTGCTCCGGCGCTGCCGCTTCCTCCACTGCTGCAGCCGATTAATGACGATAGTGCCAGCATAGCGGCGATCATGCTTTTCTTTGACATAGGTGACCTCCATCGTAATCGTAATATCAGTACGCTTTCCAGTCCGTATTCAGCGCATTTCCCGTTCCGTTCGTCAGCCTTCTCCAGTATGAAACATCGGGATCGGTCCCGATATTCCAAATCAGGTCGCCCTGCTTAAATTGCTCGAATGCCGGCAGAGCCGTCAGGTGAGTCAAATTCCGGCAATTGATTTTGTGGACGGAGCCTTGGAAGCCTCCGCCGTACAAGCGCTGGTTGTTGCCCCATCCCGTAAAGTCGACGTTCTCGAGCGTCCAATTCACCACATTGGCGGGAACGTCACCGATGATCATCGCCTTGAGTCCCGTTCCGCGTTTCGAGAAGTTTCCGGTGATGTAAATGTTGTCGCATACTCCGCCGCCCGCGGGCTTGTTCAGCATGAACCGGTCGGCCCCGACGCTGTCGATATCGACGTCGAGCTTCACATTTTTCGCGGTTCCCATAAAGATTCCGTCGTGCTTGCAATTTCTGATCGTTGCCTTGACCTGAACATTTTCGACCGCATTCGATCCGAAGCCGACTTGAATGCCCCTGTAGCACCCCTCGCTGTAAGCGTCGTGAATCGTTATCCCTTTTGGTGTCAGCCCTTGCTTGTTCAAAGTAAGGAACGAAATGTTGTGAGCCGTTTTATTGACGACGCTCAACTGACCAATATGGACGTTGGAGGCGGATATGTAGACGCTCGTAATCTCGGTTGAAGGCTGAACGACGTTCGTGCGAACGAGATTGACTTTACCGAGAAATATGTTTTCTACCAAGGCGTTGTTCGTACCCAGCACGGAGCAGGGATTCGTGCCGCCGCTCGTAATATTCATACAATTTACGAAAACGTTGCGTACCGTTTCAGTCGAAGCGTTAGGCTCGATATCGAACCCTCCCGGCATATCGTAATGGCCGATGTTGTCGCTGTACAAATAGTCGATCCATATATTTTGGGCATTAATGATCGATACGAGGTTTCTGCCGATTTGCGCGTCCGCTTGTCCCGTAACCGTGTTCAGCTTCACATTTTTGGAGCCGCCCGAAATATAGATGCCGTCTCCGCAAGGGTTCTCACAATGGATCCGGTCGATCGTAACGTCCAGACAATTCAATAGGACAAGGCAATGCTTCTGCTCCTGATTGACGGTATAGGCGACATTTTCGATGCAGCCGTTATTCAAGCCGTTACCGTCGAAACGGATTTCGGGCATACAGACGCCGGAGCAGGAATCCAGCTTCAATAAGGAACCGACCGTAGGGGAGTTATCCAATCTTCGTATCCAGCCTTCGCAGCGAATGCCGAAATTTTGTTTGCCTGTGATCGTAATCGTATCTACGCTGACGGTCATCCATTTCGGAATGAGCAGCGTCAGATGGCGGTCGGCCGCGTATTGGATCGCGTATCGCAATGCGGCAGATTCGTCCGTGCCGTCTCCTTTCACTCCGAGCTTCGCGGCATTCACTCCTCGCAGTTCCATCTCCGACTCTATATCCGCCAGCTCTGCCTCGACTTCCTGCGCGTACTCCTGCACAACTTCTCCGGCAATCCGCCGAATGCCCGCTTCGCTGCCGTACACGTTGTCCGTCACGCCGTATCCGAGCGTTATGTCTCTGCTTAACAAAGTTCCCGTAACCGCTGCGGCGCCCGCCGCGCCCAAGGTTAACACTTTTCTCCTGCTCATCTTGCGGTCGGACTTCTCTTTCTCCATCGAATCATCCCTCCTTACGAATAGACAGCGCTTTCAAAGAAAAAGCGATGGGGTAAGCGTATGCACGTTTCTTTCATCGGGCTGCTTCAATCAAATGGCGGTTACCCCCTCGAACGTATATAACATTAAGATACATGCAGACATTTCGAATTTATATGGCGTATGTTCTTGGATAGATGGTAAATATTATCCGATCCGGACATGGTCAAACAGCCCCCGAACCGATGGATCGGAGGCGTGCTTCGTCTTTTTCGCTATAAGGCATCGTCCGTGCTAGTAACGGGTTAACGCGAATCAAGGCTTGACCGCGGCCTCTTCTATACGTTTCCGGTATTCGCTCGGTGTCATGCCGACCCGTTTCGTAAATGCTGTATAAAACGATTTATAATCGGCGAACCCGGTATCCATTGAAATTTCCGTAATTTTCTTGTTCGAGTTTTCCATCATTTTGCATGCTTCCTCGATCCGCAGCTTCTGGACGTACTCGGTGACCGTCATTCCCACCGTTTCTTTGAACAGCTTGCAGAAATAGTTTTTGCTGAAAAACGATTTGGACGCAAGACTCCCCAAGCTGAACGAGCTTGTGTAGTTTTCCCGCAAATAATCTATCGCCGCGTTGATGACGTCCAGTCTTCTGTTCATTTCCCTGTTGCCGGGACAACGGTCGAAGCAGCGCATCATAAGAATAATGAGCTCAATGACGAAGGCGCGGATAATTGAGATGTAGCCGGATCGCTGTTCATTGTATTCGGTATATATTTTATCGATAAGCGCCTCGAATTCCTGTATTTCGTCGAACGATAACGCCAGGTTCGGATGGAACGGCTTATCCAGCAGGCCGTTGAACAAATAAGACAACGACAAGCTGTTGAAATCGTTGAAATCAATCAAAGATTCGTCGACAAATCCGGGCTTGAACAAAATGTTGTAAATGACGAGATGTTCGTTATCCTCGCGGTGGAAGGCGTGGGAGACGTCGTAATTGATAATGAATAGATTCCCCCGGGTGACGCGGTGCTCTTCGCCGTCCAGCATGTGATATCCGTTGCCGCTCGCCACATAACAAATCTCGACAAAATCATGGGAGTGATACTTGCGGTGTTCTTTTCTCGGTTCGTGAAAACGGATAATGCTGAACAGTTCCCCGGCTCTAAAATAGTTGTCGCTCCGGTATACGAGAGGCTGATTCATCCCGGTTCCCTCCGTTCCTATTTACACCTTACGGTATAGGGCTGCAGCCGATATGTCAATAATGTGCAAACGTTCCGGGGGAACGTTGCGAAGCCGAACGGATTCCCGGCCTCCGGACGAACGAGTATTGGAATAGATCCTCTAAAGACCGTGTCTCCTCCATTCATTATGATTAGATGGAACGCTAGCAATAACAATCCAAAACGGCGGTGACTAGAGTGGTAGCGAAACAAACGATGAAAACATTGCAAATCTTCGGCGCCGAGCATGCCGACTTGATCGAAGTTCCGATCCCGGAGCCGGGCCCGGGCGAGCTGCTTGTACAGGTCAAAGAAGTAGCTACGTGCCCCCAGTGGGATCTGCACATTTATTACGGCAGGCCGATGTTCGCGCACGAGCAGGCCGTCGCCTTCCCTTATTCCCCGGGCCAGCCCGGTCACGAGATGGCGGGGATTGTCGCGGCGGCGGGTCCGGGCTGCACGCTGAAGGCGGGGCAGAAGGTGGCTGCGTGGCGGGATGCGGGCCATCATAGAGCGGGCTGCTACGCCCAGTATGTGGTCATGAAGGAGGAGCACTTGCTGCCGATCCCCGAGCATGTGCCGTTTCGCAAAGCGGTTTCGCTGGAGCTCGGCATGTGCGTGGCCGCAAGCGTCATGAAGCTGAAGCAGTTCGAAGGGATTCGCGGGCGCCGGTGCGGCGTGAACGGTCTCGGACCGGCGGGATTGATCGCCGTGCAGATGCTGCTGGCCGAAGGGGCGGCGGAAGTAATCGGACTCGATCCGAATCCGCAAAGAAGAGAGCTTGCGATTCAGCTCGGAGCGACATATTGCTGCGAGCCGGAATCGGAGGAGCTCGCGAAGCGGGGCAAGCCCGGGGCGCTCGACCTGGCGATCGATTGCGTCGGATATCCTCAGGCGGTGCGTAATATTATGGACCGCACGAATACGGCGGTGGCGTTATTTGCGGTACAGCGCGACGATTACACGCTGCGTCATCAAGGGTTAAGCGTCATCGGATATCCCGGCCATTTCCGGGAAGCGGCGGAGTATGCGCTTGCGCTGATCGTGAACGGCAAGCTCGATTTCGAGCCGCTGATCAGCTGCGAGCTGCCGCTTGCGGAGTACAGCCGGGGCGTGGAGATGCTGAGAAGGCAGGAAGCGGTCAAAATTTGCTTCATTCCGGGAGAGTGAACGGCTCGTCATCCCGAGTGATACGGAGGGCACAATGAAAGCTCATGCTGTAGTTTTCACGGATAAGGGGCAAGTCGAATACAAAGAGGTTGAAGTTCCGGAGCCGGGGGACAACGATGTCGTTGTCGATGTGGAATACTCCTGGATCAGCACCGGCACGGAATCGTCGTATTTGCGCGCGGAAAGAATCAAAGGCGAGGTGCCTTACAAGGAAGGGGATCCGTGGCCGTTCCCGATCGTGCCCGGCTATCAGAAGGTGGGCATCGTGAGGGCCGTCGGCGCGGCTGTTCGCGGCATCGAGGCAGGGGAGCGCGTATTTGCCGCTCTCGGCAAAGTGTCCGGGATGTTCGAGCCGATGGGCGGCCATGTCAGCCCGGCGATTACGCCTGCGCATCAAATATGGAAGCTGCCGGCGGATGCGCAGCCGCTCGATTACTGCGGACTGGTGCTCGCTCAGGTGGGGTACAACTGCGGCATACGGCCGGCCGTTGAAGCGGGAGACAGGGCCGTTGTGATCGGCGACGGGCTGGTCGGACAATGGGCGGCCCAGACGCTGCTCCACAGGGGGGCGCAAGTTGCCGTACTGGGCCGACATGACGGAAGGCTCGGCCATTTGCCGGAGCAAATCCGCGGCGCGAATACGCGTCGGACGGAACTCGCGGAGTTTCTGGGCAACTACGGTTCCATTGCCGTCGTGATCGATTCGGTGGGCGATATGGACGCTTTCCGCACAATACAGCCGTACATGAAGCGGGACAGCCATTTTGTTTCGGCCGGATTTCTCGGGGAGACGGGCTTGATCGATATTCAGACGCTGCGAGGGCAGGAAATAACGCTGCATACGCCTTCCGGCTGGACGGGCAAGCGGATGGAGGAGACGATTAAGGCCATTTCGGAAGGCTGGCTGCAAACGTCGCCTTTGATTAGCCATCATTTTCGGGTCGAGGACGCCGCCGAAGCGTGGCAAACCATTCAGCATAACAAGGCCGGCTGCCTCGGCGTCGTCTTAAGCTGGCGGTAAGCAGGTCAATAAACGAGCTCGCGAAACTGTTCGATCCGGTGAAAGGTGATAAGATTCCCGTCGTGCGGATTGGCCGCTCGTTCGTCGCCGGATCGGCTCAGTATAAGCAGATCCTCGCCATAAATAGCCATACTGGCATAGTGTCGGGCCGCATTCGGCATATTCGTCTTGGCGACAAGTCCGGCGAAGCACCAGTCCACGCAATTGGTCGAGAAATGCAGCTGCAGGCGACGGCGTTCATTGTTGGGGTTGCCGCTCCGCTCCGGCGGAAGTTTCTCGGCACGCGTCATGCTGTCCGTCGCTTGGGTGCTGAGCAGCCAGTACAATGCCGTTACGCGGTCATACAATAGATGAAACTTCATCTGTCCGCCCGGACAAGGTACGTATAGAAACGTTTTCCCCGACGGAGCTTGCTCGAGCATCGTCACGATGGTGCCGTCATCCTGCTCGACCGCTTTCGCGATCGCGGCAAATCCGTTGCCACCGGTAGCCGAACGCATCCATAGATGGAAGGTGCGGCCGCTCGGATCGTACAAGTAATGGCGGTCGTCGACGAACTGGACGACATTCGACTCGAGCCAGCCCCGGGGATACATTTCTTTCGGCCCGGGAATCGCCGGGTCCCGTTGAACAGCCGATGCGGGCGAATCCAGCCGTTTCTCCGGGAAGAACGGAACTCCGAACAAATCGCATTCCTTGCCGGACAACGCTTCCTGCATCGTCAGCTCGGATGCGAACGTCCACGATTCCCTACGGGTCAAATCGGCCGACAAGCTTCCTCTCAACAGGACCGGCGCCATTCTATGCGTGCGCAGCTCCTTCACCCCGGGATACGTAATCCGTTCCATCACCAAATAAACGTTTCCTTTGGCATAATGCACATTGCAAGGGGCCTGATGCCAAACCTGTCCCTCGGTCAACCGTACCGGTTCCCCCCAGCTTTCCCCTCCGTCGCCGGATCGCATAATCATCAAATCGTTGCAGTGTCCGATTACATATAAGTCATTGCCGGCAACGAAAGGTCTCGCATGCATGAACGGAAAATCGGTCTTATGGCTCCAAGTCAGCCCTCCGTCATCGGAAGCGAACACTTTGCCGAACCAAAGGCGGCCCCATTCGATGATTCGCTTAGGTCCCGGAATATTCCCGATCCCCGGTCCGCTTAAATCGAGCGTTGCGATGAACCGGCCGCCCGGCAGTACGGCTATGCCCGGACTATAAGCATAAATATGTTCGGGGTCCGGCGATTCGTATACTTTGACATAATCCGGTGCCAGCTCTTGGATCGTATGTTTTGGAGGCAATGGAATATCCCCAATCTTTATAAAATGCTTGTGACCACGCCCGTGATCCTCGCAAATCGCTCACGAACTCATAATTAACTTATTCATTGAGTTTATGTTAGCTTGCGGTGGAGCTTTTTGTCAACCGGCAAAAACGTTTTTCCTGGAGTCCGGCAAGGAGTATCGATTACGGAAGTCGCCTATTCGGCCGGTAGAGGGCTGCGGACGGGTTAGCCCGGATGCGGCTTTTGGTGCATAGCGGAACTGTATTCCTCTATGTCGAATTTTTTGCCGCATTTCTCGGTTTTAACGGAACTCTAGTGCGCTAAAACGTCCATTTTTTGCTTCGTTGACGGCAAAAAGGTTGAATAACGGAAGCAAGTTCCGTTACTTTGACAACATCCTGGTCTTAACGGTGGATAACGGAATCTAGTTCCGTTAGTTGTTTTAACGTTGACACGGGGAGGCAATTTTTTTCTTCACAAACCATTAAAAATTAAGATAATGAGTAGTATAATATCTTTATCGCCATAGCGAAGAGGAGAGAGCGGAATGCATTTTTTACTTCCTTATGTCCGGAAACATTGGAAGCTGTTTTGCGTGGCGGTGGCGTTCTTGACGGTGGAAGCGGCATGCGATCTGCTGCAGCCGACGATTATGGCCAAGATCATCGACGTCGGGATTGCCGGGAGCCGCTTGGATTACGTGCTGAGCATGGGAGGACTGATGCTGCTAATTACGGCGGTAGGCGCTCTGGGAGCCACTTCGCGGAACATTATCTCGAGCCGCGTGTCGCAAAAGTTCGGAACGGAGCTGAGAAGCGATCTGTTCCGCAAAATCCAGACGATGTCCTTCGCGAGCATCGACAAATATGAAAGGGCTTCCTTGGTGACCCGGCTGACGAACGACGTGACTCAGGTACAGAACTTCGTCAACGGCTTGATGCGCATTTTCGTGAAAGCGCCGCTGCTGTGCATCGGGAGCTTGATCATGGCCGCACGGCTCGACCTGCATCTGTCCGTCGTACTCGCCATCGTCGTGCCCGTCGTCGCCTTGCTCGTCGTGCTGAACATGAAGATCGGGTTTCCCCGCTTTATGTTCGTTCAGAAAGCGCTTGACCGGGTAAACGGCGTCATCCGCGAATATTTGTCGGGCGTGCGGGTCGTCAAGGCGTTCAACCGGTTCGATTACGAGACCGACAAGTTCAACAAGGCGAACGCGGAATATCGCGATCGGTCCGTTACGGTCATGCGGGCCATGTCCGTCTTCAATCCGGCTATTATGCTTACGGTTAACTTCGGCATCATAGCGGTCATCTGGATGGGCGGTATCCGGGTCGATAACGGCCAGATGCAGATCGGAAGCATTATCGCCTTCATCAACTATATGACGCAAATCTTGATGTCGCTCATGACGATCTCGATGGTCTTCAATATGTTCGTCAGAGCGAAGGCGTCTTCGGTTCGGATCGGCGAGGTGTTCGCGGAGCAGAATACGATGTCTTGGCGAGACGGGGTGTCCGCACCGGCTTCCGGGTTGAAGGGACGCATCGATTTCGAGAACGTTTCCTTCTCGTACGAAGGTCCGGAGGGCGAGCCCGCGATCAAGCAGATTACGTTCAGCTGTCTTCCGGGAGAAACCGTAGGCATTATCGGTTCTACCGGCTCGGGCAAGAGCAGTCTGGTCAGTCTCATCCCCCGGTTCTACGATGCCGATTCGGGCGTCGTCAAGGTGAACGGGGAAGATGTGAGAGACGTTGACCCGCAGCGGCTGAGGGAGACGATCGCCATCGTTCCGCAGAAGACGGTGCTGTTCACGGGAGCTATCGCCGATAACATCCGGTGGGGCAAAGACGACGCGACGGAGCAAGAGGTGGAGGAAGCGGCCAAGCTGGCGGAAGCGCACGAATTCATTTCCGCATATCCGGAAAAGTATGAGACGCGGCTCGGCCAGCGCGGGGTGAACTTGTCGGGCGGTCAGAAGCAGCGGCTGTCCATCGCGAGGGCGCTTATCCGCAAGCCGGACATTTTAATATTGGACGATTGCACAAGTGCGGTCGACGTCGCAACGGAAGCAAAGATCAAACAGTCTTTGAAAACATACGCCAAAGGACTTACGTGCCTCCTGATCGCCCAGCGGATCACGTCCGTCATGGACGCCGACAAAATCGTCGTGCTCGATCAGGGCGAGATCGTCGGAATCGGCACCCATGGGACGCTCATGCAGAGCTGCGGCGTTTACCGGGAAATTTATCAGTCTCAAATCGGAAGGGAGATGCAGGCCGATGTCAAAGCCGAATGAGCAGCGAAGCGGGCCTCAGGCCGGAGCGGGCGAAATGCCGCCAATGGTCGGTCCCGGCAGGCATCCGGGTGCGGGAGGGTTCGGGGCGCGCGGCAGAGGCCCCGTCGCCAAGCCGAAAAACTTCCGCAAAACGATGGCTAAGCTTTGGCGCTATTTGGGCAAAGAAAGGAAGCTGCTGGCGCTCATCTTCGCCTTCCTGCTGATTGATGCGGCGATTATGCTGACCGGGCCTTATTTGATCGGCGTCGCGATAGACGCGATGACCGGTTCGGGCGGCAAGGTCGATTTCCGTCTGCTCGAAGTGACGCTGTTCGCGCTGACGGCGGCGTACATTTCGGACGGCGTGCTTACTTTCATGCAAGGATGGCTGATGGCGGGCGTATCGCAAAGGGTCGTCATGAACTTGCGCCGCACGATGTTCGATAAGCTGCAGAAGCTCCCGCTCTCGTTCTTCGACGCCCGCCCGCACGGCGAGGTGATGAGCCGGATGTCGAACGACATCGACAACGTCAGCACGACGATATCCCAATCGACGGTACAATTGATGTCCGGCATGATCGCAATCGTCGGCTCACTGACGATGATGCTCGTATTAAGCCCGGTGCTGACGCTGGCGAGCTTGATTACCGTGCCACTCGTCTATCTTCTTGCCCGTACGATTACGAAGAAGACGAGCGTCATGTTCAAGGAGCAGCAGGCGCAGCTGGGCCAGCTGAACGGCCATATCGAAGAAACGATATCCGGCATTCAAGTCGTCAAAGCGTTCAACCGCGAGGAGAAATCGATCGAAGAGTTCGACACCGTGAACGCGAGACTGTACGAGATCGGACTTAAGGCGCAAATATGGTCCGGCTTCATGATGCCGCTGCTGAGCGTCATCAGTAATATCGGATTCGCCGCCGTAGCGATCGTCGGCGGGATATTGGCCGTCAAAGGAAGCATTACGGTCGGCGTCATCGCGAGCTTCATCAGCTATTCGAGGCAGTTCGTCCGGCCGCTGAACGAGCTGGCGAACATATACAACGTGCTGCAGTCCGGGGTGGCCGGAGCGGAGCGCGCGTTCGAAGTTCTCGAGGAGGAAGAGGAGCCGGAAGACTCCCCGAACGCCGTCGTTCTGGACAATCCGCGGGGACATGTCGTGTTCGACCGAGTCAGCTTCGGCTACAGGCCCGACGTCCCCATTCTGAAGAAAGTCGGCTTCGAATCGCCTCAAGGAAGCTCTACCGCTCTTGTCGGTCCGACGGGAGCGGGCAAGACGACCGTAGTCAATCTGGTTACCCGATTCTATGACGTAACGGACGGGGCCATCTATTTGGACGGAAGAGATATACGCGATTATACGAGGGACAGCTTGAGAAGATGCTTCGGGATCGTATTGCAGGATACGTATTTGTTCTCGGGCACGATCCGGGATAATATCAAGTACGGCAAGCCCGACGCGACCGACGAGGAAATGCGGAAAGCCGCGGCCATGGCCAACGCCGACGCATTCATCCAGCGTCTTCCGGGCCGTTACGATACGGAGCTGACGGAGAACGGGGGCAACCTGAGCCAAGGGCAGCGGCAATTGCTCGCCATCGCGCGGGTCATTCTCGCCAATCCGGCGATTCTGATTCTGGACGAAGCGACGAGCAGCATCGATACCCGGACCGAGCTGCATATCCAGGATGCGCTGCTCCAGCTCATGAAAGGCCGCACCAGCTTCATTATCGCGCACAGGCTGAACACGATCCGCGACGCGGATACGATCATGGTCGTCGACCGCGGCGCGATCGTGGAGAAAGGAAGCCACGAAGCGCTGATCGCGAAGAGAGGGACGTATTACCGGATGTTCGACAACCAGTTCAAAAATATCGAGGGCGCTACTTCCTGAACGTCCAGCCGAATACTTTGACGTGCACAAGCAGCTTCGTCATCCAGTGGGATACGATATAAAGCACAATGAAGACGAGGACGAGCGGCTTGAAAACGATCCACGCGATTACCCATACGAGCAGCAGCTGCCAAGGCTTCCACCTTTTCATCAGCTTGGCGGGATACAGGAAGAAGCGGTAGAACGCATAGCTTTTCTGCAGCGCCTCCAAATACTCGCCACGGATCTGACTATTGTCGGGAGCGAGCCGGATCGCGCTTTTCAAATACTCGGTTTGGGCGGCGTAGTCATCTCTGCGGCCAGCCGCCCAGGCGAGGTACAAGTAGACGTGGGGGGATTCCGCTTCAAGGCGGAGCGCCTCGTGCCCGAGCGCCTTGGAGGCGCCGTAATTTTTCAAAAGCGCTTCGATGTACCCGAGCATCGCCAAGTAAAGCGCGTTCTCCGGCTGCAGTTCCAGCGCACTCCCGATATGGGCCTTCGCTTCCGCGAACCGGCCTTTTTTGTTGCTCAAATTGGCTTGAAGAAATAAATAGTGCGATTCGTACGGATCGATCCGCATCGCTTCCCGCAGCGCTTCGTCCAGCTCCTTGTCATTGTCCGTCTCGTAGTAAACGGATACGCGGACGAACCAGGCGACCTGGTTCTCGGGATCGCGCCTGAGCGCTTCTCCGCTCCAATGCAGCGCTTTATCGTGCCGTCCCGTCTTCAGATGGATATCACCGGCAAGCGCGTACGCATCCGCGTCCTCGGGATTTTCCCGGATGAGGGCTCCGGCTTCCTCCAGTGCGGCGTCATACCGTTTCCACTCCATCAATTGATACGCTTTGCGGAATCGGGTCGCGTAAAGGTTCGCTTCGGTCATCGCTTTACTTCATCCCATTCGCTTTCATATAGTCCAGCACGTGCTTATAGTCCTGATTTGCATCGCTGAAGGTAGCATAGTTTTTGGCGGTGGCGAACCATTCCAACGTCGTCGGTTTTCTCCCTTTGGTTGCCCGGTTTAGATCGTCCCGGGTAATCGGCTCGATACGTCCGCTATTCATCGACCGCTCCAACGCCGACTCTATCGCATCCTTGACGACTTGCTCCAAGTCCGCCCCGGAGAAATGCTTCGTTTCCTTGGCCGCTTTAGCCAAGTCCAGCGGTCCGGCCGGCTTGCCCGCCAGCTTCAGGTTCAGGATCGTCTCGCGCTCGGGCTCCTCGGGAGGCGGTACAAATACGAGGTGGTTGAATCTGCCGGGTCTGCGCAGCGCCGGGTCTAGATACCACGGTGTGTTGGTAGCGCCGATGACGAACACGTTGTCGTTGGCCGTCCGGAGACCGTCCAGCTCGAGCAGCAGCTGGTTGACGAGCATCCGGTCGTGATGCTGCCTCATCTGATGGCGGTTGCCGCCCATAGCGTCCAATTCGTCGATGAAAATGACGCACGGCTTGTTCTCCCGCGCCTTCTCGAAGAAATCGTGCAGATTGTGCTCGCTTTGCCCGACGTACATCGACAAAATCGCCTGCAGCTCGATGTGCATGAAATGGGCGTCGATCTCTCCCGCGACGGTCCGGGCCAGAAACGTTTTGCCGCAACCCGGCGGGCCGTACAGCAGCAGGCTTCCTCCGGCTTCCTTCCCGTAGGCGGCGAACAGCTCCGGCTGCTTCAGGGGGAGAATGAAGTTCATCCGTATTTTTTTCTTGACCTCTTCCAGTCCGCCGACATCGGCGAATGTTTCTTTCGGCTTTTCCGCTTCAACGAGCTTATTCTCGTTCTCGTCGAATCTCAGCAGCTTCAGCTTCTTGCGGCGGTGCTCCGACAAATCGTCACGGTAATCCGTCATGTTCATTCCCCTTTGCCTGCCTCGATCCGGATAAAATCATAGGCGCGTCGTTCTCTTCATGATACCAAGGCCCGGGCGTTATGGAAAGCATGATCCGCGCGGGATCGCATTTAGGCAACGATTGGCAAGAGAAGGAAGGATTTGTGCTATAATAAGGGTTGGCAACCTTGACATGACGGCTGTAGGAAGGGAGTATGCGAACGATGATCGAACTGATGTACGTTGACAAAAGCTACAATAACAAAACGAAAGCGGTCGACAATATGTCGCTGACCGTCCAAGGGGGAGAAATATTCGGCTTCCTCGGGCCGAACGGAGCGGGCAAAACGACGACGATCAAGATGATTACCGGCATTACGAAGCCCGACAAAGGCACGATCCGCATCAATGGTAAAAATATCGCCGAATCCCCGATCGAGGCCAAGAAGCAGTTCGGCTACGTCCCGGACAGCCCGGACTTGTTCCTTCGTCTGAAAGGATTGGAATATTTGAACTTCATGGCGGATATGTACGAAGTGCCGAAGGAAATCCGCAAACCGCGGATCGAAGCGCTGGCAGGCCGGTTCGATTTGTCCCATGCGCTGTCCGATCCGATTCAGAGCTATTCGCACGGGATGAGGCAGAAGATCGTCATTATGGGCGTACTCATTCACGACCCGGCGGTATGGATATTGGACGAGCCGCTGACCGGACTGGATCCGAAATCGTCCTACACGCTGAAGGAAATGATGCGCGAGCATGCGGACAGCGGCAAGACGGTCTTCTTCTCCACGCACGTGCTCGAAGTGGCCGAGAAGCTGTGCGACCGGGTGGCGATCATCAACAAAGGGGAAATCCTTTTCTGCGGGACGTTCAAAGATATGCAGGAGCGGTTCCAGTCCGACCAGTCTCTCGAGAAATTGTTCTTGGAGCTGACCGGCGATGAATAAGACGCTCGCGCTGACGCGTATTTTACTCGTGAACGGCACGGGACAGATGTCGAAGCCGGGCAAGAAGCGGTTTCTCCTCCCCGCGCTGCTTCTGGTCGCCTTGCTGCCGCTCGCGTCCGCCATCGGCAACATGGTCGCGATCTTTTACGACGCGCTTCAGTCGATCGGACAAGGCGGGGCCGTTCTCGGACTCGGACTTGCACTGGCCAGTCTGGTCGTGTTCATGTTCGGTATTTTTTATGTGATCACGGTGTTTTATTTTGCCCAGGATGTGGAGCATTTGCTGCCGCTCCCTTTGAAGCCCGGTCAAATCGTAACGGCCAAATTTCTGACCGTCCTGCTGTACGAATATTTGACGCTGCTTATTTTTCTAGTCCCGCTGATCGTCGTATTCGGCATCAAGGACGGCGCCGGAGTGCTCTATTATTTGTACGCGATCGTCGTCTTCTTGGCTCTGCCCGTCGTTCCGCTCGTCTTGGCGTCGGTCATCGCGATGGCGATCATGAGCTTCGCAGGCGTAGCCCGCAACAAAGACCGATTCCGGATGCTCGGCGGCGTAGCGGCGGTGCTGGCATCGTTCGGATTGAACATGTTCATCCAGCGTTCGATCAATAAAGCGATGAAGCCCGAGCAGATGCAGGACATGCTGCTTGGCGGCAACAATTCGTTAATCGAATTCGCCACCCGGTCTTTTCCGAGCGTCAAGCTTGCGGCAAACGCCCTGTTGAGGGAATCCCAGCTCGCCGGAGCGGCATGGCTCGTCTTGTTCGTCGGCTTGACGGCGCTATTCTATATCGTGTTCGTTGCGCTGGCCCAGCGGTTTTACTTCCGAGGCGTAATGGGTATTTCCGAAACGGCGGCTCGCCGAATCCGGCTCAGCGGATCCCAGCTCGACCGGCAGACATCGCAGCAGTCTGCGCGGAAGGCGCTGTTGTTAAAGGAGCTGCGCATTCTGATGCGGACGCCCCCGTTTTTTCTCAACTGCGTGCTGATGTCGTTTCTGTGGCCGGTGCTGCTGCTTATCCCCGTGCTCACGCAGCCGGATTTCAAAGAAATGCTCGGCTCGGCCCAGACGTTGTTCGAAACGTTCGAATCGTCGGCGCTTGTACCGGCGATCGGGCTCGCCTTGCTGTTGTTCGTTTCCGGTGCGAATGCGACGGCTTCCACTTCGATTTCGCGGGAGGGAGCGGGATTTTTCGTCTCGAAATATATGCCTGTCTCCTACGGCAGCATGATTGCCGCCAAGGTCGCGGCCGGATGGCTCATTACGATGATCGGAGCGCTCCTCCTACTCGTTGTCGCATTCTTCATGCTACAGCTGCCTCTCCTGTTCATACTGGCCATGCTCGTCATTGCGATCGCGGCCACCTTGTTTACGTGCCTGACCGGCATCATGATCGATCTGTGGCTGCCGAAGCTGGTGTGGGACAACGAGCAGAAGGCGGTTAAACAAAATATGAACGGCTTGTTCAATCTGCTGCTCAGCATCGCCGCTGCCGCCGCTTTGTTCATACTGGTCAATTGGCTCGGACTCGGTCTGTGGGCCGCGGCTGCATTGCTGCTTGTACTGATGGTTGCCGCGGATGTCGTACTCATTCGTCTGTTGAAGGCGAAGGGGGAAGCGTGGTTCGGGAGGATCGAGGCTTGATCGAATAATACCGGCACATTTGCTCCGATACGGCCGCAAGATAGACTCTAGTAATAGTTGATTGACTGTGACTCTATCAATCGGACTTCAATATACTGTATCATCCATGCGTTCGGGGGTGATTACAATGTTCGATCTGATCAAGGGTATTCTGGGCGGTATGGGCGGTACGCGGCACAAGAAAGTTCGTCTGGAGAAAGTATTCAAAGGACTCGCCGGCGTTCTCCTCAAAAAAATGAAATAATGGGCAATACCTGGAGCAAAAACAGCAACCTCGCCGGCCAAATGCCGGCGGGGATTTTTTAACGATAAAGAAAGTTTAACTTCGCTAAAGCGTTAAAGCGAAGTGAGAGTTTCTGAACCAAGAAAAACTTCCGGTGTTCGGGGTCCCCGAAAAGTACCCGGTGTAATCTTCGAAGGGATAGCGTCACTTTTTGGGGTGAGAGTAGCGGTCGCTCATCCTTGAAGTACGTCGATAGACGTTTTCTTATTGATTCGGAAAATTTAACTTCGCTATAGTGTTAAAGCGAAGTGCGGGTTTCTGAACCAAGAATAAGCAACCGCTAAAACACGAATGCACATCATCGAAAGGCTTCGATCAGAAGCTTTTCTTATATCGCAAAAAAACATAACTATTTCGCGAAAAATTATGTAGTTATCACGGCATGATTCTATCATAGTAAAGGGAGAAGATACCGGGTGGAGCCCGGCTGACGCAAAACAAGAAGGAGAGAGCCTGATGAGTGTCCGGGAAGAGAAGCGCGATATTGTTATTGTTGGAGCGGGGGTAGGCGGCATATGCGCGGCTCTCGCGTCTGCGCGGCTGCGCAGAAGCGTGCTGCTGATCGAGGGGATGAAGGAAATCGGCGGAACGGGCGTTCATTCGGCGGTTTCGCTCATTTGCTCGTTCCGGGATCATAACGGCCGGACCATCAACAACGGCATCCATCGCGAGCTGTTTCCGCAAGCCTACGGGAACGGTAAAGGAATTTTCGATACGGAGGAAACCGTTCCCACATACGACGAGAAGGAATTGAAGGAACGATATTTGTCGCTGCTGCGGGCTGAACCGCTAATAACGGTATGGACGGATCATCGTGTTACCGGCGTAATGACCGATGGAGAGTCCATCGTCCGAATTACAGTCGAGTCGGGCGGCGGAGAGCCGGTTTCCGTTAGCGGAGGCGTATATCTCGACGCTACGGCGGACGGCAACCTGAGTGCGATGGCCGGAGCTTCTTTCCAGATCGGACGGGAGGAGGACGGCAAGCTGCAATCCGCGACCGTCACCTTCAAAATGACCGGATTCGATCCGTCCAAGCTGCTGAATCCGCGGATCGCGACATGGGGCGGCATTCGCTCCTTGAGACAGGAGCTGACGGTGCATTTCAAGCAGATGAAGGAGGAGGGCGGAACGCGCAACCCGCGGCCGAGCGTTCTATGCTTTCCTTATCCGGACGGCCGCGGCATTTTGTTCAACTCCACGGCCGTAACCAATGTCGATCCGACAAGCCCGGAATCGGTCGCGAACGGCATGAAGGAAGGGACGGAGCAGGCGTTTCAGCTGATTGAAGCGGTCAAGCGCCACCCTGCTTTTGCCCGATCGTCCGTCGAGTTTATCGCTCCCAAGCTGGGGGTTCGCGAAGGAAGGCGGATTGTGGGCGATTATGTGCTGACGGCAGAAGACTGCCTCGGCGCACGCAAGTTCGAGGATATGGTAGCCGCCTGCGCGTACAGTCTGGATATCCACGATCCGCTCGGCGGAGGGGCCACACTGGTGAAAATCGGGGCGCCGGGCTATTATCACATTCCGTACCGGTCGCTGATCGCCAAAGGGCTGAAAAATTTGCTGCTCAGTTCCCGCTGTATAAGCGGCACGCATGAAGCGCACAGCTCTTACCGGGTCATGTCCGGCGTCAGCGCGATCGGCGAGGCGGCGGGAACGGCTGCGGCGTTGGCGGTGTGGGCGAAGGCGGACGATGTTAGGCATGTACCGGCATCCCGCATCCGCTACGTGCTGCAAGCGGGCGGGCAATTCGTTGAAGGGGATGTGGAGAGGGTGACGTTGCGGTAACGTAAAAAGGAGACGCCGACCGGCATCGCGCGCGGTCGGCGCTTTATTTTTCTCGCTACAGCTTGTTCTCGCCGATCGTATGGAACAACTCGACCTGCTCCCCGTCGGGTCCTTTGAAGAAAGAAAGCCGAATCGAGTAATCGCCCATCTGTGCGGTTTTGGGCTCGACGGTCACTTCCCGTCCCGCCGCCCGCACGCGTTCGGTCACTTCGTCGACGTTGTCGCACCGCAGTGCGATATGGATAAATGCGCCTTCCGGCTTCGGACCTTCGCGCCCTCCGGCAAACACCTCCAAATAATTGCCGTCGCCCGTATCGAGCAGCGCTCCCCGGCCGTCTCCCTCTCCCCAGCTCGTCCGCTCGCGGAATCCGAGCACCTCGGTGTAGAACCGGATCGTCGCGTCGAAATCGAACACGCGAATCGCAACGTGATGAAACCCGCCGCCTCCGCCGATTGCCTCATTGCTTCCCATCTTGCACGCTCCCTTGTCCAGGATTGCCTGTCCCCACAAGTATAGCCGCTAACGCGGCAATGCTCAATCGGCAACGTATGATTTTCCATTTCGCGAAAACGTGCTATTATAGCTTACATGCAGTCTATTGGAGAAGAGGAGTGTTTTTTTGTCCAGCGCGAAACCGCCCTTCGGCCGATTCAGTCCAGGCGTCGTATCGTTCGTCGTCGGCGCTGCCGGAGTCGTTTTTACCCTTTTATTTCTGGTCGCCGTAATCGCCGAAGGTCAGGGAGTATGGAGCAGTAACGGTTATGTTGCAATCCTCTTATATAGTGTCGCATTTGCCATTTATGTCGTAACACTAGTACTTGCCATACGGACAATTAGATCGGCAGCCGAAGGCAGAGGCTTTGCCGTAGCCGCGATTGCTTTGATCAGCGTCCCATTCGCCGTAATGCTCGTACTGCTCGTTTCATTCTTCAGTTATTTGATCAAAATGAATGTAGCGTGACAATAAGAGATGTTTGGGGCTTTTATTTGAAGCGAATGGCTCACGAACGTGCTATTTGCCGCAAATTAACAGTCTCCAGCATCTCTTATTTCGTCTCAACCGTCATTTTGTGAGAAATAAGAGTCTTTATCATTTGCTATTTAGTTACGCAAAAGAGCCTGCCTCGACAGCGAATGCCGGGCAGGTTGGCGAGACGTTTCTATTACCAGCCGAGATCGAGCCCCTTGCCGGTCTCCACGTACGATTTGATGTTGCTCAGTATGATCGGCCAGCTTTGCTCCGTATTGGCGCGGGAAGGATGATTGTCCGGCCACTGATCGTTGACCAGCGTAAACTTCGTGCATGCCCCGACCGGCTCGAGCGTCATCGTAATTCGGGTCTCCAGCTCGGCGTGATGTTCGGAATAGGACGGGCCCGGATGCTCGGTTACGCTCAGCAAGCGGTTCGGCTCGAATGCGAGCACGTTGCCGTATACGTGGACGGTTTCGTCGCCGTCGTTACCTGGACCTACATATTCGAGGGTCGAACCGATTTCGAACGTAGAGCGGATGACGCAGCCGAAAAAGATCGCTTTCGTGCCTTCGGGAGACAGCAGCGCCTGCCACACTTCCTCGGGCTTGGCTCCGATATAAATAACATAGCTGAGTTCGTTCATTCCACAATGCCTCCTGACGTCGGAATATCGCTTGCAAGCTCGAAGTCGGCTTGCTACGCTTAAGTATAGGACAAACTGTCCCGGACGTATTGTAAAAACGCGACATGGCGGATAGCCGGATCAAGGGTCATCACCGGATCGCCCCATTGCGGGGGCGGATCCGTTCGGAGGAGGGTCAGGTCAATGACTGCATCTGTAGAGGTTAGCGGCAAAGGCATATTGAATATACAGGAAAGCAGGCAGAAGTTTTCGCTTACCCGGTATTCCCCTTCGCAGGATCTCGACTGGTTCATCCAATGGTTCTGGATCGTGAAATGGGATTTGCGCGGACAAGCCCCTTATGAACAAGTCGTGCTGTCGCATCCCAACGTCAACATGGTTTTCGAGCAACGCAACACGCGAATATACGGGATAACGAGAACGAGCGACATCCGCATAGTCAAGGATGAAGGAAAGGTGCTCGGCATCAAGTTCAGACCCGGCGGATTTTATCCTTTCTGGAAACGGGACATTTCCGGGCTGACCGGACGTTCCGTCAGCTTCCGGGAAGCGTTCGGCACGGATGTCCGGCCGCTGGAAGCGGATATTCTCGCCCAAGACAACGAACGGGACATGGTGTTATTGGCGGAACGGTTTTTTCGCGGGAGGCTCCCGGTCAAGGATGACAACGTCGAGTATGTGCATGGAATCGTAACGACCATCTCAGGAGATAGGGATATAACGAAGGTGGACGATCTCGTCCGCCGGTTCGGAATCAACAAACGAACCCTGCAGCGGCTGTTCAGCCGTTATGTCGGCATCAGCCCGAAGTGGGTCATCCAGCGCTATCGTCTTCACGATGCGGCCGAGCAGCTGGAGCGCGGCGAAATCACGGACTGGCCGAAGCTGTCGCTCGATTTGGGCTATTACGACCAGGCGCACTTCATTAAAGATTTCAAAGCGATCGTCGGCAGATCGCCGGAGGAATACGTCAAGGGAACGAAGCTTGAATGACTTGGCGGCGGCGGTTTCATACGGAAAAAGGCCGGACCCGAGTTGAGGTCCGGCTTTTTTTCGCTGTCCGGTACATGTTACCGGCTCGCGGCCGCGCGGCAAAACGATTCCAGCGCTTCCTCGACGATCGAGCGCGGACAGGCGAGATTGATGCGGAGCCAGCCTTCGCCCTCGTCGCCGAATGTGGAGCCTTCGTTGAACACGACTTTTGCCTTGCGGTACATCAGATCCTTCAAGCCGGGCACATCGAGGCCGAGTCCGCGGCAATCGATCCAGAGCAAGTACGTTCCTTCCGGCCGGACCGGCTTCACCTCCGGCAAATGCTCGGCCAAATAATCGATCGCGTAATCGATATTGCCGGACACATAGGCGAGCATCGCGTCCAGCCAAGCGTCGCCTTCCCGGTAAGCGGCTTCCACCGCGTCTTGGGCGAAATGCTGCGCCATATGCAGGCTGAGCGCTTTAATCCGGTTCTCGAACTTGCGCTTCAGCGCCGGATTCGATATGACCGTATACGACGTGTGCAGTCCCGGCAGGTTGAACGTTTTCGTTGCCGCGAGGCAGCTGATCGTAATGTCGGCCAGCTCCGGAGAGAGCGAGGCGAACGGGATGTGCTTATGTCCGGGCAGCGCAAGGTCGCAGTGGATTTCGTCGGAAACGACCGTGACGCCGTAGGTCAGGCACAGCTCGCCGAGCCGGAGCAAATCCGCGCGGTCCCATACCCGCCCTCCGGGGTTGTGCGGACTGCACAGCAGCAGCAGCTTGGCCCCGTTCCGAAACAGCGATTCGAGCTGCTCATAATCCATTTGAAGTTTCCCGTCGCGCAGCAGCAGCGGATTTTTGACTACGTTTCTGCCGTTGCTCCGGATGACATCGTAGAAGGGGTAATACACCGGCGATTGCAGCACGACGTCGCTACCGGGCTCGCTGAACTGCTCGACCGCGATACTGAGCGAGGTGACGACGCTCGGCGTGTCCGTAATCCATTGCGGCTCTATCGTCCAGCCGTGTCTTCTTTGGAACCATTGGACGATCGATTCCAAATAGCTGTCCGTGCGGATCGCATAGCCGTATATGCCGAGCGCCGCTCTTTTCTCCAGCACCTCGCGAACGGCCGGAGGACTCGGGAAATCCATGTCGGCAACCCACAGCGGCAGAACGTCGGGATCCCCGTACAGCTTCCCGTTCTGATCCCATTTGTAGGAACGCGTATTGCGGCGGTCGATGCGGCGGTCGAAATCGAATGTCACGTAAATCCCTCCATAGAAGTAGTAGTTTGTCGGATCGGCTGTTAAAGGCCATACAGCCGGAAGAGTGCTAGAGGAGCCGTTATGCTTCGGCCGTTCTGTACGTGCCGATATGCTCGGCCCAAGCTTGTTCGATCGTGTCGGGATCGCCTTGCCGGATCGCCAGCAGCAGCTTGTCGTGTTCCCTCCACAAGTCGTTCAAATCCTCGTACGCTTTGCCCTGAATCATGAAATGGAGATGGATCCGGTTGTAGATCGAAGTCCAGGTGCTGAGCAGCCCCGGCATGTCCGCTAGCCCGAGCACATACTCGTGGAAGGCGAGATCGGCTTCTACGATCTTGTCCAAATTGTTCTGCTCCGCGCCGTCCTTCATGTCGAGTACGAAGGAAGCGAGCCGTTCGAGCTCGCGTTCGCCGATGTTCGGCAGCGCTTTGCGGATCGCATAATTCTCGATAATGAGACGGATCGGGTTCAGGACGTCTCGAACTTCCTCGCCGGATATTTCCGCGACCGTCGTTTCTTTGTATGGAAGCGATACGAGCAGCCCTTCCTGCTCGAGCATGCGGATCGCTTCGCGGACGGGCCCGCGGCTTACGCCCATCTGCTTCGATATTTCCACCTCGCGCAGACGGTCTCCGGGATTTAATTTGCCTTGAAAAATCGCCCTGCGTATATCTTCGGTAATTTTATGACGCAGCGACGTCGCTTTTTGTTCGTCGAAACGGAATTGAGACATGGATCGGCACTTCCTTAGCTTATAGGTTCACATTCCTTCATAGTAAGGGAAAAAAAGACGATTGTAAACATTAGGACATCAATTCGGGGTAATCTTATTAGAAAAGTATACTTAGTACTGATCGATCGGGTCTCTATGCGGCCTCAATATCGCCCGCAAGGATGCGATAAGGTACATATGAACACTATTAGTCGGTTGAAAGACCCAATTAGCGGAAATAAGGTACATTTGATCGTTATCGCCTCCTCACCGCATACTTCACAGCGAAAATCGTCTAGGAAAGGATGCGATAAGGTACATATGAACACTACTCGACTGCCGAATCGCCAACTTCTCGGAAATAAGGTACATTTGAGCGTTATAGGACCACCCCAGCTCTCTGCAAATATTTAGCAAACAAACTTCAGTAATATTGTTGACAATCTTACATTATCATTTATACTTATTATTGTCAGCATTGTTATGAAACGACCGGAGAGGGGAAAAACGATTGTGAGCACAACACCGGAAGGGCTGCGCAGCCAGCAAGTAAGAAGCATGAGCTTCGAAGGCGACGCTTTACGTATGTCGATGGATTGGTCAGTGGCCGATTTGGATAAAGTACAGGTGCTCGTGGAAAGCACGGCGGGTTCGAGCCATCCGAGCTCGTACCATCTCGACGAGCTTACCGGAGAAGCGGAGAAGGGCGTGCTGCAGGCGGGAGGCAAGCCGGCCCGCTATACGACGACCGATATATGCGACGGCATCGCACAGGCTCATGACGGGATGCACTATTCGCTTGCATCCAGAGACTTCATCGCATCGATGGTGGAAATCCACGTGAAGGCGACGCCTTTTGACGCGATGGTGCTGAGCTCGGCCGGAGATAAGGCGGTTCCCGCCCATCTGATGGCGATCGCGCGGCTCGACATCCCGTCCATCCATGTGCCCGGCGGAGCGATGGGCGCCGGGCCGTGTATGAAATCGAACGAAGAGCTGTGGCATATGAGCGTCGAAGTGAAAGAGAAGAACATGACCAAAGAGCAGTTTCTGGCGTTCCAGCGGGCGTGCTGCCCGACGTGCGGCGCTTGTCAATATATGGGTACGGCGGCGACGATGCAGGTGATGGCGGAAGCGCTCGGCCTGGCGCTCCCATGGTCGGCGCTCATTCCCGCGACGAATGCGGAAATTCGCCGGATGGCGAGAGCCGCAGGACAGCAGGTGATGGAGCTCATGCGCACCGGATTGACGCCGTCGCGCATATTGACGAAGAAGGCGTTCGAGAACGCCATCATGATCCACTCGGCGATCGGGGGGTCGCTAAACGCCGTCATGCACTTGATCGCCATAGCGGGCGAGATCGGGATCGAGCTGAGCGCGGAAACGTTCGACGCGATTCACCGCGAAATTCCCGTACTGGTCGATACGAAGACGGCGGGCAAATACCCGACGGAGCTGTTCTGGTACGCGGGCGGAGTGCCGATGGTCATGAAGGAGCTGAGAAACCACCTTCATCTCGATTGCTTGACGGTAACGGGGCGGACGATCGGAGACAATCTGGAGCAGTTCGCCAAGAGCGAAATGCCGAATTATGCGGAGATGTTTCTCGCGAATTATAAGCTGAACAAAAGGGACGTCATCTATCCGATCTCGAAGCCGCTCAAGTCGGAAGGCTCGATGGCGCTGTTGAAAGGCAGCTTGGCTCCGAAAGGGGCGACGATCAAAAAATCGGCCGTCGTGGCCGAAATGATGGTGCATGAAGGGCCGGCGAAAGTGTTCGACAGCGAGAAGACGGCGGTGGACGCGTACTTAAACCGGGAATTTCAGCCGGGCGACGTGATCATTATCCGCTATCAGGGACCCCGGGCAACCGGCATGCCGGAAATGTTCTACATGTCCGAGCTGATCGCCTCCGATCCGGTACTGTCCAAGTCGACGGCGCTCGTCACGGACGGGCGATTCTCCGGCGCGACCCGCGGGCCGTGCATCGGATATGTGGGGCCGGAAGCGCTTGACGGCGGACCGATCGCGTTCGTGGAGAACGGAGACATCGTGCGGATCGATATCCCGGAACGGCGCCTCGACCTTATTCGTCTGAATGGCAGCGATTCGAACGACGAGAAGGAAATCGGTCTCGCTCTGGAGAAACGTAAAGCGGAATGGAAACGTCCCGACATCCGGCATAAAGGTGCGCTGGGCCAATATACAAGGCTCGCCAAACCGGCGCTTGAAGGCGCATCCGCTCAAGGGTAAGGAGGACGGCAAGCATGAACATTGTAATCGGCGGAATGATCCAGGAAAGCAATACGTTCAGCGAAGCGAGCAGCGCATTGCGCGATTTCCAGCACTATTATTTTCTTACCGGGGACGAACTGTTGCAGCCGCAGTCGGTCGAGAACGAACTGGCCGGATTTGTTCGCGCCGCGGCGGAAGAAGCGCCCGGCGTAACGCTGCTTCCCACTGTGTTTACGCAGGCGGTCTCTTCGGGCAAAGTTCCGCGCAGGACGCTGGATGAATTGAAGCATATTTTGCTCGAGAGGCTGGAACGAATCCCCTCCTGCGACGGAGTGCTGTTCTCGCTTCACGGAGCATGGGTTGCCGAGGATGAAGACGATGCGGACGGGGAAATCGTCGAAGCGATCCGCAGCCGGGTAGGTCCGGACGTTCCGATCGTCATCACTCTCGATTCGCATGCGAACGTTACCCGCAAAATCGTCGATGGAGTGAACGGAATCGTAGGCTATCGCACGTTTCCTCATGTCGATTATGTGGAGACGGGGTACCGCGCCGCGAAGCTGCTGTTTCGCATCGTACGCGGAGAAACGAAGCCGCATATCCGGATGAGGAAAATTCCGATGATCGTGCCGGCGGAGCGCCACGAAACTTATCGCGGGCCGATGGCAGAGCTCTGGTCGGAGGCGTCGGCCGGCGAGCGGGACGGCCGCAGCGCATTGACCTCGCTGTTCCTCGTGCAGCCGTGGCTGGACATTGCGGAGATGGGCTGCTCGGTTGTCGTCATGGACGAAGACGCCGGGTGTGCGGAGCGGGAAGCGGATCGTCTGGCCGCTCTCATGTGGGACAAGAGGAGTCTATTTGACATCAAGCTATATCAAGTCGAGGAAATCGTCCGGCAGCTCGCGACCGAATCGGTCCGGGGCGAGCCGGCCGTCCTATCCGATTCCGCGGACAGTCCCGGCGCAGGGTCGGCGGGGGACAGCAGCTTCGTGCTCCGCGAGCTGCTTCGGCTGGGCGCGGACCGGCGATTGAACTGCTTGCTGTCGATGGTAGACCGCGATGCGGCCCATGCTGCCGTGGAAGCGGGAGAGGGAGCGGACGTCAAGCTCCGGGTGGGACATTCACTCAGCCGCTCGGTCGGACAGCCGATTGAGATCGAAGGGACGGTCGTCAAGATCGGCAGCGGCAAGTTCCGTTTCGGCGGCGGAGCGGCTTCCAACCTGGAAGCCAATATGGGACGATGCGCGGTCGTAAGCATCGGGACGATATCGCTGCTGCTGATGGAGAACCCTACATTCACGGGTGATCCGGCCATGTATCGGAGCGTCGGGCTGGAGCCGCTGGAAGCGGATCTCGTGCTGGTGAAATCGGCGAATCAATTCCGCGCCGAGTACGAGTTGCTGACCCGGCAGATCTATATCCTCGATACGCCCGGAGCGAGCACCGCCAACTTGCGGAGCTTGCCGTTCCGTCATATCCCGAGGCCGATGTACCCGTTCGAGGACGGCTTCAACGGAAAGTAAAGGAGATGCGCTTGCGATGAGATTACACGATAAAGTTGCGCTCGTTACGGGCGGATCTACCGGCATCGGCCGGGAAGTATGCCTCGCTTTCGCGACGGAAGGGGCGCGCGTCGCCGTCAATTATATCGGCTCCGAACAGAAGGCGCGGGACGTCGTTGCCGAAATCGAAGCCGCCGGCGGGCAAGCGATGGCCGTGTTCGCGGACGTCAGCGACGAAGCCCAGGTGAACGCGATGATCGAGACGGTCAACCGGGCTTGGGGCGGCGTCGATATATTGGTCAACAATGCGGGCATATATCCGCGCAAAGCGTGGCATGAAATAACCGGCGACGAATGGGACCGCGTGCAGGCCGTTAATTTGAAGTCCTGCTTCTTGACCAGCAAAGCCGTGTTTCCCCATATGCGCGAGAAAGGCTATGGAAAAATAATAAACGTTTCTTCGGTCACGTTCTGGCGGGGGCAGAAAGGCTTCGTCCATTACGTAGCCTCCAAGGGCGGCGTTATCGGCTTTACCCGGGCACTGAGCAGAGAGGTCGGGATGCACGGGATCACGGTCAATGCGATATCGCCGGGAGCGGTGATGACCGAGCAGGAGCTCCTCGACATGCCGGATGCGGCGGAGCGGGAAAAGACCCGCCTCTATTTGACCGAGGAGCAGGCGATCCCGCGCCGCCAGCTGCCGCCGGACATGGTCGGCGCCTTTTTGTTCCTCGCTTCGCGCGACAGCGATTTTACGACCGGCCAAACCGTCAATGTAGACGGCGGCTGGGTGATGCACTGAAACGAAACGACGGCCGCTCTGCGAGAAGCAGGGCGGCCGTCGGCGTTATAGGGCGGCGTCGCGGCTTCAACCGAAAAAAATGTCGAATTTCGCATCAAAATATTTTTCCTGATTTTAACTGTCGCAGCGGGCGATACGGAGGAAAAGCACCGCTCCTTCACGAACAAATGTAACGATCAGTTTAGTCGCGGAGGATCTTCCCATGCCCATTAAACATTTGCTGCGCAATGAGGATATATTTCAACTGGCGTTCGTGCATGCGCCGATCGGGATGGCGATCATAAGCACGGACGGGCAGTTGATTCAGGTGAACGACTCCGTTTGCTCGATCGTAGGCTATACGGCGGATGAGCTGACCGGCTTGTCGTTTCTGGATATTACCCACCCCGATGACGTCAAGCGGAACTGGGCGCTGATCGGCGAGCTGCTCGACGGCAAGAGAGAGTCGTATCAGCTGGAGAAGCGCTATATCCACAAAAAGGGGCATGTCGTCTGGGTGCTGCTCCGCTCCACGCTGCTCCGGGACGGGGACGGCGAACCGCAGTTTTTCATTTCGCAAATAACGGATATAACCGGCATGAAACAGTCGGAGCTGGAGCTGAGGCTTAGCAAGCTTAGGTATCAGTCGCTTTTCGAGCACCATCCGGATTTGATTTATTCATTGGACATGGATGGTTATCTGACATTCGCGAATCAGACGTTTCATAAAACGTTCGGGTACGGGACGAATGATTTCAAGGAGCGGCCGTTTCATTTAAAATCGCTGACGGCTCCGGAGAGCATGCATCAGACCGAGGTCGGGTTCCAGGCAGCGGCGAACGGCATGCCCCAACGGTATGAAGCCGTAGGGATAGACTCCGAGGGGAACCGGATCGTATTCGACGTGACGAACATTCCGATCGTCGTCGACGGTGAAATCATCGGCGTACACGGCTTGTCGCGGGACATTTCGAAGCAGAAGGAATTATGGGAGAAGCTGCAGGAAAGCCAAGAAATGTACCGGCTCATCTCGGACAATTCACAGGATATGATTACGTACAGTTCGATGGACGGCACGACCTTGTTCATCTCTCCCGCTTTGACCAAAGTTCTCGGGTACGAGCCGTGGGAGCTGATCGGGAAACCGTTCTCGCTGTTCCGGCATCCGGACGATGCGGACGTCGACGGGGCGGCGCTTGTTTCGGAGCATTCCGACACCAAGACGCATACGTGCCGGATCTTGCATAAGGACGGGCACTACGTTTGGATTGAGACGACATCCAAAATCGTCCGCGACACGAAAGGCGAAGAGGATAAAATTCTTGGAGTCGGAAGAGACATTACGAAACGGAAACGGGCCGAGAATGAGCTGCGAGCGACTAAAGAACGGCTGGAATCGTTTATCGACCATAATATCGATCCGATTATGGTATTCGATGCGGATAACAGGCTGATTCAGGTGAACGAATCGTTCGAACGGACATTCGGCTGGAACAGTGCGGAGATCGTAGGCCAGCTCGTAATCGATATCCGCTTCGTGGCGCCGGAGATGATGCCCGAGCTGAAACGAAATTTGGCCTTGCTGAATGCCGGTCAGCCGGTTCCGAGCTATGAAACGATCCGGCTGTGCAAGGACGGAACGAGACTTAACGTCAACTTGACCGCTTTTCCTCTAAGGGACGAACAGGGGAACATATCGGGATACTCCGTATCGCTTAGAGATATAACCGACCGGAAGCAGGCTGAAGAGCTGATGATCAATTCGGAGAAGCTGTCGATCGCCGGTCAGCTCGCGGCCGGCATCGCGCATGAAATCCGCAATCCGATCACCGCGATCAAAGGGTTCATCCAGCTGCTGAAATCGGGCTACACGGAGAAACGCCAATATTTCGATATCATGCTCTCGGAGATCGCGCGCATCGAAATGATATCGAGCGAGCTGCTGCTGCTCGCCAAGCCGCAGACGGTCATGTTTACGCGCAAAGACGTCGGGCTGCTGCTCAAGCAGGTGAAGACGCTGCTCGATTCGCAGGCGATCATGAGCAACGTGCAGATCGTAACCGACTTCGATCCCGAGACGGCCTGCATCCTGTGTGACGAGAACCAGCTGAAGCAAGTATGGATCAATTTCATTAAAAATGCGATCGAAGCGATGCCGGACGGAGGCAAGATCCATATCCGGATGCGCAGGCAGGGGCGCGAGCGGATTGTCGTCAGCATCGTCGACGAAGGATGCGGCATCCCCGAACCGCTGTTAAGCAAGCTGGGGCAGCCGTTCTATACGACGAAGGAGAAGGGGACCGGCCTCGGCTTCATGGTAAGCAAGCGCATCATCGAAAACCATAACGGCACGATAACCGTGCGCAGCCGGGAAAACGTCGGCACGACGGTGGAGGTCGGCTTGCCTTATAAGGACGAGTGACGCTGGCAGGCATATTTGTATTCATCCGGTGAAAATTTTATAATAGAAAGCAATTCATGGCGAAAGCCGGAAATGCGTTCCGCATTTCTGGCTTTCCGTTTTCGGGAGGCGCGCGATGATCGTCATCAAAACGAAAGAAGAAATAGCGAAGATGCAGCGGGCGGGTGAACTGCTGGCCGCCTGCCATCGGGAAATAGCAGGCTTGATCAAGCCTGGCGTCAAGACGATCGAGATCGACAAGTTTGCCGAGGAGTTTATCCGCAAGCACGGCGCGACGATGGAGCAGAAAGGATATCACGGCTATCCGTATGCCACGTGCGCGTCCGTCAACGATGTAATCTGTCACGGATTCCCGGGAGAGCGGGCGCTCGAGGACGGAGACATAGTCGCGATCGACATGGTCGTCAATCTGGACGGATGGCTCGCCGACTCCGCTTGGTCGTACGCGGTAGGGAACGTCAGTCCCGTTGCGCGGAAGCTGCTGGACGTCACGAAGGAATCCATGTACAAAGGAATCGAGAAGGCCGTTGTCGGGAACCGGATCGGCGATATATCGTATGCGATCCAATCGTACGCGGAGTCTCAAGGCTTCTCGGTCGTCCGCGATTTTGTAGGCCATGCGATCGGACAGTCGATGCACGAGGAGCCGCAGGTGCCCCATTACGGACCGCCGGGCCGCGGCGTAAGGCTCAAGGAAGGGATGGTCATTACGATCGAGCCGATGATCAATACCGGCACATACCGCAGCAAGCTCGATGCGGACGGCTGGACGGCGAGGACGGAGGACGGCGGCTTGTCGGCGCAGTACGAACATACGGTAGCGATTACGGCGGAAGGGCCGCTTATTTTAACGAAGCAGTGACAGGGGATAGACGGATGAAGAAAGTACTGCTGCTCGGAGATTCGATCCGGATGGGCTATGAACCGCTCGTTCGCGCGCAGCTGGCGGGGGAAGCCGAAGTTGTCGCTCCGGCGGAGAACGGCCGGTTCGCGAAGCATACGCTATGGGGCGTCAACCTGTGGATCAAGGAGCTGGGGAAGCCCGATATCGTGCATTGGAACAACGGATTGTGGGATTTGCATCACGAAGCGCCGATGATCGAGGCGCTGACGCCGCTCGACGAGTACATCCACACGATCGCACGCATTCTGAACGAGCTGCAGCGGACGAGAGCGTCGATCATCTTCGCCACGACGACCCCGGTGCCGTATGACGAGACGAACCGAAGCAATGCCGAGATCGATCTGTACAATGCGGCGGCGGTTCAACTGATGAGCAGGCACGGAGTCGAAGTAAACGATCTGAACGCCATCGTCAAGCAAGACATGGCGGGGTGTCTTTGCCCGGATCGGCTGCACATGAGCGAGCTTGGCAATGCGAGGCTGGCCGAGCGGGTAACAGCGGCAATCCGACATTATTTGTGAATCTACCAGAAGACCGCCCCGGGCACAATCCGAAGGGCGGTCTTTTCTTTCGCATGTTACCGCAGCGCTTCTACGGAAGCGCCCGAATAAGATTTGCGGAACTGATTCGGAGTTACCCCGTACCTGCTCTTGAACTTGTTGCAAAAATATTGGACGTTGCCGTACCCGACCTTGGCGGAAATGTCGGTAACCGACAGGCCGGCGCCGCGCAGCAGCTCGCACGCTTTGTCCATCCGGGCGCCCGTCAAATAGTCGACGAACGAAACGTGAAGCAGTTCCTTGAACTGTTTGGATACGTAGTGAGTCGACAAGCCGGCCATGGCGGACAGACGGTCCAGCGAAATATCTTCTTCGAGATGGTCGTCGATATATGCTTTCAGCCGGGTAATCACGTCGTATTGGGTGCTGCGCAGCAGATGCCGCCCGATATGATCGGCGATTTGCAGGCTCCGCTCCCGAATCCGTTCGAGCGTCTCATCGATCGTGTCCATCCTGACATCCTTGAACATATAATCGTTCGGGAACATCTGCTCCTTGCTGTTCATATCTACGATGACTTTGGACAAAGTAACCGTCATCTGCATAAGCGAAAGCTCGACGCCTTCGAGCGAGACGGCGGCTTGCTTCATGGCGGCGCCGAACTCGTCGATGAACTGCCCGACCGACTGCGTATCACCAGCCCGGAGAGCGTTCTCGAACGGTTCGAAACGGACGGATGGAAGCGAGCTCCGCGAGATTATATCGTCATAGTCGATTGCCGTACCCAAGCCTTGAATGAACGTGTAGCCCGCGGCCGCGGCGGCATGCCCGTACGATTTAGCGATGTCTTCGGCGGCATGGGCGATGCTGCCGATTCCCACGGACAAAAGGCTCTCATTCGTCCGGCTCGATGCCGCGGCTTGCCGCCAAAATTGCCCGATCTGTCGTTTCTTGTCCGGCAACTCATCCGAATAGTACAGCATGCATAGCTCGGACGGGCCGGTATGGATCGCCGTGTGCGGGCATAGAGCGGCCTGCTTGTGCAGTCTCGTCAATCCCGTTTTGCCTCCGGTTCCAGCTAACTTCACTTTGACGGCCATATACAGGGAGTCCGCGGGCACGGGCTCGGGCAGCTCGTCGGCATCCAGACGGCCGTTCAGAAGCGCTAGAAGCTTCTCTTCGTTAAGCTGTCCCGCCAACTGCCTGATTCTGTTGTTCAGTCCGGCTAAGACGTGTTCGAACAAAGAGAACTCGTTCCGCTGCTGACCCGGAAGAGAAACGCCGCCGCTTTCCTTGAGCTTCTGCAGCATGCGTTGAACCGGATTGTACGTCATGACCGCGACGGCATAAGAGGCCGCGACGCCGAACAGCAGTACGCTCAGGCTGACGAGGAATATTTGCCGCTGCATCGAGCCGGAGGCGACCTCGATCGAATCGACGGGACGTGCGGAAGCGAACGCCCAGCCGCCGCTTAAGTCCGTTTGCTTCAGGGCGCTGAAATATATTCCGCCCTCCCGGTATACAGAAGAGGCTTCTCCGATCAGCATATTCCGGAGCAATCCCTCATCGCGTTCCGTTACGTTGCCGGAATAGGCGGCGTAACCGCTGCTGCGGTCGTACATGAGCAGCTTTTCGTCAGGAGACTGCAACTGCGAATCGAGCATCCGGCCGAGATGGTCGGATTTCAGGTCGATAAACATATACCCTTTCGCTTCGTTCGCAGGTGCGTTCAACGGAAAAGAATAAATATACGTAAGAAGCCGTTCCGCCGCTTCATTCCCGTACGGAACGGTGCGCGCGATCCAGCGGTCGGTTTGTAACCGGCCCTGATCGAGCTCGGTCAGCAGGTCGTACTTGGGGGAATTTTCCGCCATCCGGTAAAACGCGTATTGGTTCACCATCATGTTGGCCGATTTGAAATAGATCGAGATGCTGTCAACGCCTTCGTTGGCTTCCACCGTTCCCTTCAAATAGTCGGCAAGGCGGAAAATCTGGTATACGTTCGAGCCGTATTCCTTATAGAAGGTCGAGAACGCATCGTCCGAGCCGGAAGGAAGATCGACTGTAGACAGCATGTTGCTTATGAAAGCGTTTTTAAAAATGGCCGGATACGTCTCCTCCATGTAGCTTTTCATTTGATTAAGCCGGTTTTGACCGGTTGCATATAAATCGCCGGCGGTCACCTGACGGGCTTTATCGTACAAAATCGCGCCGCACAAGCAGGAGACGGCAACCGTAATGATCGTATAAGATACGAATAAGCGGCGGAAATAAAGATTGCGGAGCCTGTCGACTATGGACCATCCCATTTCCGTTCCACTTCCTTTCCGCATTCGTCGTCGCGTTTAGCCGCGCGACCTCATCGTAACATACCGTTTTCGCCGATGTAAACAAAGGGAAGCACTTAACCGGAAAATAGCAACCGCGGCCGAATATTTGCAATGCGGGACAGCGAAAACGCATAACAAATAGCGAAACATTGCAATTGGTTTGCCGCCGGAAATGCCGCACAATAGGGGCGTATCGACAAAACGAAGGGGTGCTCACACAAATGCTCAACATTCGGAACAAGGCCATGCTGCCGCTTCTAATCGGCGGTCTGCTGATCGCGCTGCCGGCTTGCGCGGGATCATCGGGCGGCGGCAATGGAGAAAGCAAGGGAAGCGGCGGAGGAAGCCCGGCGGCCGGCAGCGCAAGCGACGCTCCGCCCGCGCCGCTCAAGGAGCCGGTCGAAATCGTATTCAAAGACGTTTCGTTCGGCTGGACGCCGGAGAAGTTTATGGACAATTACGGCAACGCGATCGCGAAGAAATTTCCCCACGTCACGGTGAAGGCGCTTCCATATGCGGGCCAGCCGGGTGGCATGTGGATACCGGAGCTGATCGCGGCGGGCCAGCCGATCGATATTTTGTTTTCTTCCGGCGCGGCCGTGCACGGCAACATTTTGGCCAATAAATTGCAATACGATATGACGCCGTTAATCAAGAAGTACAAGTACGACTTGAACCGGCTGGAGCCGTCCGCGGTCGCCTTGGCGATGCAGCTCGCGAACGGGGGAATATACGGACTTCCCGGAATCGGGGCCGCTTCCCCGCTTGTCTACAACAAAGATATATTCGACAAATTTGGCGTGCCGTATCCGAAGGACGGCATGAATTGGGACGAGTTCTACGAGCTGGCGAGGAAGCTGACCCGTACCGAGAACGGCATACAGTACCGCGGAGCGATCGTGAACGCGAGCGGCATGATACTCCGGAACCCGTTCTCGCTCGGCTTCATCGATCCGTCGTCGGAGAAAGCGAATTTTCAGAATGACAACTGGAAGGTGCTGTTCGACAAAATGGCTTCGATCTACAAAATTCCCGGCAACGAGCTGACGGCGGCGCAAGTGAGCGTCGCGGAGCAGCGCAAGCTGTGGGAGAAGGATAAGACGGTCGCCATGTATTTGCCGATATCCGGGTCGGGTGCAAGCGAGCTTACGTTTGCGGGCATGAACTACGATTTCGTCTCGATGCCTACCTTCAAGGAACTGCCGAACGTCGGCCCGCAGCCGTATTCGACGGCGTTCTATATTTCGGTCTCGAGCAAGCACAAGGACCAGGCGTTCGAAATATTGCAATACTTGACGTCCGACGAATTCCAAATGGAGAAATCGAAGCAAGGCACGTTGACCGTGCTCAAAAGCCAGGCGGTACGCGATGCATTCGGCAAAGATTTGCCGGCGTTCACGGGAAAAAACCTGAAAGCGCTGCTGCCCGAGAAATTCGCACCCGCACCGTACCAAAGCCAATACAACGGCACCGCCTTCAACGAGCTGATCAAAGGGTTCAACAATTTAATACTCGGCAAGCAGGATGTAAATACCGCGATCCGGCAGGCGGAGGAGGAAACGAACAAGAAAATCGCTGAAGACAAAGCCAAAGTCAAGTAACGGTGCAACGTGCGAATGACACCATTATCCATTATACGGGAGGGGTAGTATGGAAGAGCGGAACATAACGAGAAGAGCGCTGCTCGGAACGATGGGCGCGGCGGGTGCGGCATTTCTTGCAGGCGGGCTTGTTCCCGAAGCGTTTGCAGGGCAGCCTCAAGGGACAGTAACCGCAGGTGTATACGGAGGCGGGGAGCCGAGCTGCTGCATGGACTGTGTGAATGTCGCCGATTATGGGGTAATTGGGGACGGAACGGCGGACGATACGGCGGCATTCCAGCTGGCGGCCGATGCTGCGAGAGCGAGCGGGAAGGCGCTGTACGTTCCCGCCGCGATGAAAGTTAAAATTTCGTCTACGGTTAATTTGCGCTACATCCCGTACATCGAATCGCTCGGTACGATCGTCTCTTACGTCGACCATTCGCATGCTTTGCTCGTTGGCAACGATTCAAGAAATACGAAAGTGTTCCGGCTTTATTTCGCCGGCGTAACGAAAGGAAATACGCTAAACCAGGACGATATCGGCATCCGGGCGGTCGGATTGAAAAACGCCAAGATGACAGTCATGAGCTGCTACTATTTGCAGCTGTTCGCCGACGCCGCCGATCCGACGATGAGCAGCATCGCGTACTGCGAATTTTATTTGGGCCGGATGATCAACACGCTGGAGCTGTACGGAGCGGCCGGGACAAGCTGGATTAACGAGAATACGTTTTACGAAGGCGCTCTGAAAAAAATTGTGATCGATTCGGCGAGCTACAGCCATAACAACAATGTATTCATCAAGCCGTGCGTGGAGGGTGCCGATGCGGTTATCCAGATCAAGAAAGGCGTAAGAAACAAATTTTACGACTTGAGAACCGAGGGCGGGACGAAAATCAATCCGCCGGAACGTACTACAACGTGCTGATCGACAACTTTGTATCCAACAACGGCAATTTGGCGAGCGGCGCAATCGTGACGGACAACGGGCAAGAAAATATGGTGCTCGCCGGCATAGAAACGTTATACCGGGTCGCAAGCGTAGTGTCGATCGACCGGAACAGCGTCATTCTGGATGGATGCGCGGAGTATGCCAATATGAAAAATGTCGTGCGAAGCGGCTTCGACAAGCTGGTCGCGCAAAGCTACACCGTCTTGTTCGAAACGGGGATCATGCCGGTGGGCGAGGTGGAGCGGTTCAAGTTCGAAGCCGATTCGAAGCAGTTCCGTTACCGGGTATATTGCTACGATGAGAACAGAAGTTTGCTGAACGACAAGCTGTACATCAACGGCATCGGCGGCTGGAAGCAGCTCGGCGATTACGCCGGCTTCCAAACGAACGTGAGCGACGCCTGGGTCGTCTTCAGCGACAAAACGGTGAAATACGCCAATATCGTCCTGTACTACTACGGACCGGGAAGCTTCGAATATGCAAGATTGAAAGCGTACGTCAGGACGAATGCCGCCGGTTGGTCCGTCGACGATATCGGCAGAAGGCAGCGCCGTCCGCTCGTGCAAGCGGCGAAACCGGTCAAAGGGCTGGTGCATCCGGGACATACGGTTGCGAAAAGCGACGGAACCGGCTTATGGATTTGTGTCGGCAGGGCGGATACGATCGTATCAACCGCGCAAAGCTCGGGCACGGCTGCGCTGCCGGTGGCCGATGCGGCCGGCATGAGTGTCGGAGACGTGCTAGCCGTCTGCCTGGAAGACCGGACGACGCAGTGGACGTCCGTCTCGGCCATATCCGGCAATACGGTGACGATCTCGGAGACGCTTGCCGGCAATGTTGCGGCGGGCGCTCCGGTTGCCGCCATCCGTTGGGTGTGATCCGCAATATCGGCTCGCCACTTATCCGAATACCCCGGACCATAACGGTTCCGGGGGTATTTTGTATGCGCGCGAATCGGACCGGGAAAAAAAGAGTCTTTTGCACCAGGACGGAGCCTCGAATTCCTGTAAAAATTGTAAAAATGTTATTGACGATCCATTCAGAAACGTATATGATAACAATTGTTGTGGTATTATGGTATGACCATAGTATACAGTTTGGCGAGATCATTGTTGCTCTTCTTCTCCTATTTCCACGCTTCCGATTAGTGGTCCGACCATATTGCAGATGTCGCGACCTAAGTCGTAAACGGCGTACTGCGCCTCTCTATTGAACGTAAAAACTTCCACCGGAATAGCGTTTCTCGTACGAATGCATTTCTCCGACCAGGATTCGAACCGGAAATTTTCCGAACCGCGCTTTCATCGGACGGGCAGAGATTGCCTCGCTTTCCTGCAGCCATATATCCCGATCGGTCCTACAAATATTTCGCGCTGAAGAAATGATAGCGCTTACCAAAGGCGCGTTTCGTTCAACGGATCCAAGCGGTCCGCTTCCGGGAGGCGAGTGCCGGATGAAAGTATGAAAGGGGGTGAGCATCTTGCATTAATCATGACCGGCAAAGCCGTTTGCAGCGATGGGGGACCGAATTACAACACAAACGGGAGGAAGCAAAGAGATGATTAGAAAATCGATTTTTGTATCGTTAGCCGGCATTATAGTCGTATCGTCATTGACAGCGTGCAGCGGCGGCAAAGGATCAAGCACGGAAGCCGAGAAAGGAAGCGGGCAGCAAAAACCGAGGGAGACGGTAGAAATCTCGATCTTCCACTATAACGGCACCTGGTCGCAGGAACAAAACGATAAAGTTTTTGCGCAACCGATCATGAAGAAATACCCCTATATTAAAGTGAAGGCGATTACATACCAAGGTCCGAAGCAGCTGGAAGAAATGGTCGTGTCCGGTACTTTACCGGATTTGATCATGACTACCCCAGGGCCGGGATTCGAGACGACGATAAGGAAGTATGAATCTCAATTCGACTTGACCCCGCTTATCAAACAATATAAATATGACTTGAACCAGTTGGACCCGGCAGCGGTCGGCGCCGTTCGAAGCTTATCGACCAAAGGCGAATTGTTCAGCCTTCCGATCTATATGGCGCCCAACACGCTGTATTACAACAAAACCGTGTTCGATAAATTCGGCGTCGCCTATCCGAAGGACGGGATGAGCTGGGACGACGTGTACGAGCTGTCCAAACGGCTGACACGCAATGACAACGGTGTGCAGTATCGCGGATTTTTGGCATCTTACGTCCATTTGATGAGGCTGAATCAAGTATCGCAGAAGCTGTTCGACGCGTCTGGGCAGAAGGTCGCCTTCGATACAAGCGAATTCAAAAATTATTTGAAGGACATATTCCGCATCTACGAGCTCCCCGGCTACGGCATGGACAAATTATCGCCCGATACGAACGTGAACACGCTGTTCCTGAAGGAACAAACGGTCGCCATGATCGAGCCGGGAGGCACCTTGCTCGGCGAAGAGTCGCTCGCGGGTCTCGGCAACCAATGGGACTTTACTTCGTTCCCCTCGATGAAGGAAAAGCCGGGTGTAGGCTCCCAACCGTATCCGTTCATCATCTCGATGTTCAATACGAGCAAGCACAAGGAAGAAGCGTTCGAGGCGATGGCCTATTTGACCTCGGCCGAATTCCAGACGGCCGCTACGAAGCAAGGCATGCTGCTTCCGGTGCTAAAGGACAAATCGATCGTCATGCAATTCGGACAGGAATCCGCCTTCTATAAAGGCAAAAACGTCGGCGCCCTGCTGCCGAAACAATTCGCCCCGGTGCCGGATGAGCCGTTCTCCGAATTTACCGCGACGGCCCAAAACGAGCTTTACCTCATATTCAGAAAAGTGGTGCACGGCAAAATGGATATCAATACCGCGTTCCGCGAGTCGACCGAAGCGGCCAATAAGAAGATAGAAGAGATCAAAGCAGCCAAAAAATAAGTTCGGTACGTGCGGAGGAGAAGGACAGGAGGCTACCCGAACAGCGCCTGTCCTCTTCTTATCTATTATATAGGGATCGAGGTGGCTACATGTTAACGTTCACATGGCGCAGATCAATCAGCTTGCTCCTAATCGCTTTTATTATGGCCGGAACTTTGCCGTTCTCAGCAAATACCGGGATTGGCAGCGGCACCGTATATGCCGATTCGGCGGAAGGAAGTGTATTACGATTCGAAGATGACGCAACCAGCCTGCAGGCCACAGGATGGAGCAGGAGAATACCGCCCGAGACAGGCGTCTACATTATCGATTCCTCTCACTCTCTCGGCAATCCGAATCAGATCGCGACGAAGAATGTTCTACCGGGTCAATACTTGCTGTACGGGGATCAGAACGCGAGTGCAGCTTCCAAGTATACGTCCATATCGAAGAAGATGCCGATCGGCCCCGGCGCGTGGACTTTGGAGTTCTCCGCCAAGTTTGCGGATTTGATGAAGCCGAGCCAATTCCCCGTGTACCGAGGGATCAGCTTTGAACTATTCGCAGCCGGGAAAGAATATAAAATTACATTCAACGATACGAACAAAATATTGGCGATGACAAATGCGTCGGGCGCTTATGTGCAGCAAGAGGCAGATATGCCTGCCGATGACGCTTTTCATCAATGGGAGATAGCGTATGACGGCAATTATACGGTATCCGTTAAGATGGACGGACATGTAATGGCCAGCTTCCCGAACATCGGATTTGCCGTATCGGGGAGGGCGGACGAACTTGTCATTCTGAATGCGCCATTGAACTGGCAGTCCGGCACGAACGAGGTGTACATAGACCATATAGCTCTGCGCTCAAACGGACAAGCAATGCCATCCAATATGCTCCTAGATGACAGCGCTTCCAGCATAAGCGACGCGGGATGGTCCAGGTCGCTTGCTCCGATCGACGGACTGTACATTACGGATGCGGGGAACTCCCTCGGCAATCCGAACGGCATCCTAATGAAAACGGTCCCACCCGGACAATATTTGTTATACGGAGATAACCGGGCGAGCTTGCAAGGGAAATACGTGCGGCTGCTGAAAACCGTACCGATCGGCGCCGGGGCGTGGACGCTGGAATTTGCGGCCCGGTTCGCCGATCTGATGAAGCCTTCCGCCAATCATGCGGACCGGGGCGTCTATTTCGATATTTATGCCGCCGGGAAACGGTACAAAATTACGTTTAACGATAAGGACAAAATTATGGCAAATGCCTCGACCAGGAAACAAGTGCAAATGCCGGACGACGATGCTTTCCACAAATGGGAAATCTCCTTCGACGGAGCAGATACGGTTCGTGTGAAGCTCGATCAAGCCGTCGTAGCGACGTTCGTCCAAGTCGCTTCGTCTGCCGCGGGAATATCCGACCGGGTACAGATCGCGAACGTACCGCTCAATCTGGAGTCGGGCACGAATGAAGTTTATTTGGATTACGTGAAGCTGTATACGACGGAGCTGGGCGATCCGAACTTGCTGCTGAACGACGATGCCGCAAGCTTCCAAACGGCGGGTTGGTCGGTAGCACCCCCTGTTGCGGAATCGTATTTTACCGATTATGCCAAAACGAACGGTTCGGTGACCGGCATGCTGGACGCTGAAGAAGGGCGGTATTTGACCTATGCCCATGCCGGAGCGTCAAGCGCGGTGCAAATGAGCAAAAGTGTCGACATCGGCACGGGGCCGTGGGCGCTTGAATTCGATGCGAAGATGGCTTCACTCGTGAAACCCGGCGCGACGGGAGCGGAGCAAGGGTTTATCGTCGAAGTCGCGGCCGGCGGGAAATTATACAAACTTATATATAACGATGGCAGCAAGCTGTACGTAAGCAAAGGCGGAGGCGGTTATGAGGCGGTCGAGACGAGCCTGTTATCCGGCGCTTACTATGACAACTGGGGCATTGCCTATGATCAGTTCGGCCGATTAATCGTCACGCGCAACGGGAGCAAGCTTGGCATATGGTCCGGGGCGGGCATGCCTGTGAATCAACCGGACCGGATCACGATCATCAATCAGGCGGCGGGCGCGACAGGGGAGACGAAGGTCTATTTGGACCGGATCAAGCTGGTCAAAAACGTGCTGCCGGAATGGAGCGAGTTTCAGCCTTTGATCGCCGGAGCGACCGTTCTGCCGACTTCGGATTCCGCCGAGATTACGGCGGTCGTTCCGTTAATCGACGCCGATCCGCTATGGTTCGCATCGAATCGGCTTGCGCTCGAAGCGGAATTGATCGATGACGGGCAAGTCGTAAACAGCGTTCGGCAGCCCGTGAGCGGCCAGACGGTTACGCTGCGATTGCCCGCGAACGGCCGAACCGGCTGGATGGATTTATCGCTGAAATTAATGGACGGCAATACGGTCAGAAGCGGAGTGTCCTATAAATTGGATGTGTATCCGTCCGTCTCCATCTTGCCGCCCGAGCAAGAAGCCACGGCAGTAACAGGCGAAGTGTACGTATTCAATGATATCGATCTGGCCGCCGATTCCGCCGGCAGCCTATCCTGGCAAGCCGGGTGGAAGCTGGCCGCCTACACTTATGACGGAACCGACAGCGGAGGTCTGCTCATAGAAAGCACGAACGAATCCACTGCATTGGAGCTGCCTGTCAGCTTGCACGGCTGGTATGGCGTCACGATCGGCTATGCGACCGGAACCGAAGGACTGATTGTCTCGGACGGCACGCAATCGCGGACGATTGAAATGGATGGCGTCGTAACAGGCGAGCCTTATGGCAGCAAGGCGATAGCGGAGGTGTTTGCGCTGGCGTCGGATTTTGAAGGCGGAACGGTCACGCTAGCCCCGATCCCCGGCAAGCAGGCGAGGATCGCCTATGTCAAGCTGAAAGGACTGTCTTCCGAAGAGATCGCGCTTATTGCGAAGCCGGATGAAGGTCAAGAGGGGAAACGGGTCATTTACAACAATGACGGCTACAGCGATTATTTCAGCGGCCGGTACAATAATGAGCAAAGTTTGCTGAATAACGCCGTAAATTTTTTTGAAGATCAAGATGTGAATTCGTTGTACTGGACGCTCGGGACGACGATGCTTATTCTACGGGACAGCGAAGCGGCCGGACGGCCCTATGCGAGCTTGACTCCGGCACAAGAGCAGAACTTGATGCGGGAAGGCGACAAGCGGGTCAGAGACGTCGTATTGGGCTATGTGGACGCGGGCAAAGATCCGCTCGCGATCGTGGCCGGGCGGGCGAACGATATCGGGTTGGACGCCTATGCTTCCTTAAGGATGGGGGCGTTTTACAATCAAAATGTTTACCCGTGGCTGAATGGCAACTTGTATTCCGAATATGCGAACAAAGGCTATCTGCAAATCAAAAGCAACGGCACGCCGGATGTGCGGATGAGCTATGCCTATCCCGAATTCAGACAATACGTGATCGATGTGCTCAAGGAGGCGACTGCCGTAACCGATGCGCAGGGGCGGAAGCTGCTGAAAGGCGTGGAGCTCGATTATTGCCGATATCCGAATGTACTCGGGTATGAATCTATTCTAACCGATGCCTATATCGCGAAATACGGCATCGATCCCCGGCAGGAGACTTCACCGGACAGGTGGAACCGATTCAAAGCCGACATCATGACCGGATTCATGCAAGATGTGCGCGGGCAGTTGGAGGGTGAACGAATCTCGGTACGCATCCCGTATGACGCTTATTTGCAGAACGGCTTGGATATCGAGAGATGGATCCAGGAGCAGTTGATCGATACGCTCGTCGTCTGCACGTTGGGCCATGAGACGTTTTTCGGGGAAATCGATTCGTTCAAGGAAATGACGGCCGGCACGAATGTGCAGCTGTATGGAAATATTAACGGAACGCTCTCCGGAAGCGATCTGACTCGGCAGGAGGAAGAATTGCTGAAGCGCGGAATCCGGATCGCGACGGGACACGAAAGCGTCGGCAAGCAGCAATATTTGCTGAGAGCTCACCAGTTTTATGTAGCGGGCTATGACGGCATTTACATATTCAACAATTGGATGGGCAAGGCGGCCGGCGGCCAATCGATATTGGGCGAGCTGGGCGACAAGGTGAAGGTGGAGAAATGGTACCGATTCGGATATCCCGCGGAATGGGTGCAAAATCTCGTGACGGTGCAGCCGACGCAGCCGCAGGACCGGCTTCCTCCGAAAATAAAGGTGACGATGACGACCGCCGCGGACGGCATGCCCTATGCGAACGATACGTGGACCAACCGGAGTGTCGTTGCCAGCGTGTATGCGCAGGATGAGCTTAGCGGACTCGCTTCATTGGAGTATTCGCTGGACGGCGGAGTCACTTGGAGCGTATATGGCGAGCAGCTTCGTTTCGACCAAGACGGAACGTATATCCTCAAAGTCAGGGCGACCGACTTGGCCGGGCACGAAGCCGTGGAGCAGCGTACGATCAAAATCGCGAGGACCGGCTTGGCGGTGACCGTCACGCTGCGTCATTCGGACGGCTCTCCTTATGCGAGCGGCGAATGGACCCGGCAAAGCGTAACGGCCAGCGTCTACTCGATCCATCAGCAGGGGCTCGCGGTAACCGCAGTTACTTATTCGTTGGATCAAGGCATTTCGTGGCGTCTTGTTACGGGCACGCTAACGTTTACGGAAGACGGGACATATCCGGTATCGATTCAGGCTGTAGACGAAGCCGGAAACAAACTTATGAATCAGGTGCTGATCCGGATCGACCGGAATGCGCCGAATGTGCAGTTCGATCCGAACGGCAATGAGAAGTCGAGGTCTCCTACGGTAAAAGTGACGGTTACCGATCAGGGAAGCGGAGTGGAGAAGACGAGCCTCGCGTATGCGTGGTCGAGTGACGGGAATGCGCCTGCTTCGGGTTGGAAGCCGTTTGCAAGCGGCAGGACGATCCCCGCTCGAGGCGGGACGGACAGCTTGTATTTGCATATCCGGGCCGCTGACCAAACCGGCAATACGGCTGAAGTACGTTACGGTCCGCGCAAAACGAAGTAATGTTCGAAGTGCAGAGTGAAAGAACCCCCGGACCATTGCGGTTCCGGGGGTATTTGGCCGTGTCGCGCTCTCGCCGTTACAGCAGCGCCTCGATGGCGGGCACGATGTTGGCGGGCTCCACGGGAGACTCGAATCTGCCGACTACATTGCCGCTGCGGTCAACGAGAAACTTCGTGAAGTTCCATTTGATGTCGTTATTCTCCAGACGTCCTTCCCGCTCCAGCATGGAGGAGAGGCGTTTGCCGCGCTCGTTGTCGGGGTCGAATCCTTCGAAAGGAGCCTGTTGCGTCAAATAACCGTACAACGGATGCTGATTCGGTCCCATTACGTCGATCTTGTCGAACAGCGGAAACGTTACGCCGTAATTCAACTGGCAGAACGTGTGGATTTCCTCGTTCGTGCCCGGCTCCTGCGCGCCGAATTGGTTGCACGGGAAGCCGAGGACGACCAAACCGCGGTCTTTGTATTGCTCGTACAGCTTTTGCAGCTCGGAATATTGGGGCGTCAGGCCGCATTTGCTCGCCGTATTGACGATCAGCAGCACTTTGCCCTCATACTGGTCGAGCGATACTTCCGCTCCGCGGATATTGGCTGTCTTGAATTCGTAAACTCCCATCGTTTCATTCCTCCATCGTCGATTGATGAATGCGCCGCAGTAAAGCAGTGAGCCGGTCGCGCAGCTCTTCCGTCTCCTCGGCCGGCACTCCCGCCCGGCAAAACGCCTTGCCGGGAACCTCGTATGCCCGCTCCTTCAGCTGCATCCCATCTTCGGTCAGCCGTATGCGCACATTGCGCTCATCCAGAGGGTCCCGCACGCGCTCGATCCATCCCGAGGCATCCATCTTCTTCAGCAGGGGAGTCAAGGTGCCGGAATCGAGATACATCCGTGCCCCCAATTGCTTGACGGTAACGTCGTCCTGCTCCCATAACGCCAGCAGCGCCACATATTGGGTGTACGTGAGGCCAAGCTCGTCCAGAAACGGTCGGTACAGCTTCGTGATTTCACGGGAGCAGGCATAGAGGGCGAAGCATGTCTGGTTGTCCAGTTTCAGCGCGTCATCCCGGTTCATTGCAGCCTCCGCAGCTTAAATGTTTCGCATAAAATTAAATTGTGTACAATGCAATTCTAACACAGCTCCGTTTCGCGAGTCAAAATGCGACCGTGGACAAGGAGAAGCAGGAGGTGGCGCAAGGTGTCGCGGAGAGTGAGGGGCGCTGCTCCCGATCCGAATGGCGCATTCGATACTTGACAATGCAGAAAGCCGCGGTTTCCCGCGGCTTTCGGTTCCATGTACGCATGGTCGACGTTATAGGCTCGCGTCGGCAAATTCTTGCTCGAAACGCCGTTTCATCCAAAGTCTTACTTTCCACAGGTCGGCGAGCGGTTGTCTCGTATGAGGCAGCGTCGGCATATATCCCGGAGGGCCGAATTCCGGATTGAACGTCAATACCGGCGCTCCTTCCGCACGTCTGCGGCGCGCGATCTCCAGCCACCAGCCGAGGTGGACGCGAAGCTCTTCGGCATATTCCGGCGCGCTCGGGTCCGACACTTGCGGTCCTTCGCGGTGGCCGACCCGCCCGTGAATATGGATCGTCCTGGACATGGCCAAATCCAGATGCGCCTTCTGATCCTCCAGCAAGCTCTCGCATACGTTGCACCAGTGGCTGAAGTCGGCCGTGATGCGCAGCTCCGGAAATTCCCGCAGCAGCTCCGCCGTCGTCCAGGGTGTAAACATGGCCCGGCCGCGGTGCGTTTCATGGGCGACCGGAATGCCGATTTCCCGCTCAACGATCAGCGCCTGCTCGAAAAATCTCCGGTTGTCATCGAAGCTTAAACCGTGGCGCGAGCTGTGGGAGACGATCAGCGTCGGAGCGAACGAAGCGGCACGCTCCGCATTATGCCGGAAATTGGCGATCAGATCGTCTCCTGCGCTGTGGATTTGGGCTATGTAGTCGAAGCTCCGTTCCTTCAGCAGCGATCTAAACGCCGCTTCCTCCGATCCGCCCGGCGCGCCGCATTCGATGCCCGTATAGCCGGCATCCGCAGCTTTGGCGAACAGCTCGGGCAGCGGTTCGTTCATTCCCCATCTTGCGATGAACATCTTCAGCTCCACGTTGCATCCCGTCCTTCACGGCTTTTTGTCCAGAGTATACCCATTCCTTGAAGACTCTGTCACTACCTGTATGATACAGGAACGTGAGGGCGGGCTGCAACGGCCGAATGCTTTTTCTTATTTCGTCTGCGCTTTTTGATCCTGCACCATTTTGTTGATTTTCTCGTCCACATTGCGCATCGTCGAGTTCAAATCGGTTTTGCCGGTGAAGAAATCTTGCATGCTGGCGTTGACGATATCGAACGCTTTCTGGTCCCAGTCGGTTCTTTCGTACGGATCGGCGGCGCGGGTGCCGTAGATGGCGTTCAAATCTAGCCCGGCGGCAAGCGGGTTGCCTTCGAACAGCGTTTTGCGCACATCCTGGCTGACGAGCGGCGTGACGAAGCCCATTTTGCTAAGTGCCTTCTGCACTTCGTCGGACGAGTAGTACACCGCGACCTTGAAAGCGAGCTCTTGCTGCTTCGACAGCTTGTTAATGGCGAGTCCGCCGCCGAACAGCCCCGTGCCTACGCCCGGCTTATCCTTGAACACGGGATAGGTGGTAATCCCCAGCTTAAACCCGGCTTGTGCCGCTTGGACGAAGTCGGTATCGGTGACCATGACGATATGCGGGTACATCGCAAGCGTTTTCGTTTCCAAGAACGCTTTGCGCCCGTCCCCGTGCTTGGCGCCTTCCGGGAAGTTGCCGGGTACCCCGTAAATGTCCGCATACGTTTGATAAAGCGTTTTCCAGCCCGACGCCGAGCTTACGACGGATTTGCCGGCTTTGTCGATGAACGGCAGCGACAATTGCTTCTGCATCCGGTTGACGTTAAGTCCGGCATCCAGTCCGCGGTAGGCGACGCCCTGCTCGGTGCGGGCCAGCTTCTTGGACAGCTCGATCAAATCCTGCCACGTGCTGTTCGCCTTCGGATACGTGACTCCGAATTTGTCGAACAAGTCTTTATTATAGTGCAGGACGAACGGTTGAACCGAGAACGGGATCAGCAGCAGCTCGTTTTTGCCTACGGAGTAAGACCGGACATCATTAAGGACGTACGGATCGAAGCGGTTCAGATCGACACCGTACTTTTTCACCAGCGGATCGAGATTCAGCGCCAGGTCCAGGTTCGTCAGCTCCTGCAGGTTCGTGTATCCTTGGTCGAACAGGTCGGGCGGAGCGGAAGCCAGCTGGTCCTGCAGCTTAATGTTGGTGCCGGCTTTCGTGAACGTGACGTTCGGAAACTTCTTCTTCAGCAGGCTGCGGTATTTCTGCTCGAACAGCTCGTCGGAAATACCCGTACGAATGCTGATTTCGGCCTTTTCATCCGATCCGAACGAGTCGGCGGACGCGGCTTTCGTTTCCGTCTTTTTGGAATCGGCCGTATCGGCCGGCTTCGCGTCGGAACTTTGCGCGTTATTTCCGCACGCCGCTACAATCGGCATCAGTAGAACGGCGGCCCCCATCGTCGTTATCCATCGTTGTTTGAGCATCTTGTGCTTTCCCCCTGTACGGTCGCGCAAGCGGCCCGGAAGACCGGGTATGCATACGACCTTGCTGATTTTGTATGGCTCTTGCAAGTGCCGCTTATACCGTAAAACAGAACCGGCATAGGAACAATGCACCGTTTCCGCAATCGGTTTGCCCGCGGTTACAACGGCGATTTGCGGATGATGACCCGATTTGCCGATTGTTACATCGCGTGCTTCATCCCGGAGCACGACAAAGGCGCCCGACGCTGCAGGCCGGCCGCCTTACGATGGTTTGCAGTTTTCATTTTTCCAGCATCTCGGAGAAAGGCTTGAACAGCGACTCGATCAGCGTAGTCGGTCCGGCCATGCTGCGCAGGTCGAATAAGGAGAGAACCCAGCAGACGGACAGAAGCGTCACGAAGACGGCTTTGTCCTTCTTCGGGCTGCGTTTCATTTTCGGCCACTCGTACAAGAAAATTAAGCCGATGATGACCGTCACCGCGATCATGCCGCTCCATCTCATTTTGATTTCGCCTCGCTTTCGGGAACGCCTCCGGGTACATTGATGAGCCCCGGCCTGCGGATATACGCTTCGATTGCCGTTTTGACTTTGACCTGCGGGAATCGTTCATCCCAGCGATCCTGGGATTGCTCCCATTGCTTCGGGTATTTACGGTGGAACTCTTCGGCGAATCCGAAAATATCCGCTTTCAACTCTTTCTGAACGTGACGGATCGTGGACTCGATCCGCGAGCGGATATCTTCCTTCAACCCTTCCTGCATGATAGCCAGCAGTTTCGGATTCATCGGATCGAGCTTCGTCCCGTTCTGGATCATCTCGCCTTCCGATTCGACCTTCACGAGCATGCTCCATACGCCGTCGTCGATATTTGGGGTTAACGTTACGCGCGTGCGTACGGGACTGATCGAAACGAATTCCTTCCCTTGCTCCGCTTCGACCGTGATGATGCTCTCATCCACTTCGTTTCTCAGCCACATGACGCCTCTCGTAATTTTGTCGCTTATTTTCCCGATCATTTTATCTTTTTTGAATACGGCAGTCCCGACGATGTAGGGGATCGCTTGCGATTTCTCCCGCCCTTGTTTGGGTGGCAGCACATCGATCAGCGGAACTGCGGCGGCCCCGCTAATTCCTCTCAGCATGTCCCTTAAATCTTTCATGGTCATAATCATCGCGCTGTGCAGGTCGGATAATTCCCGGATCACCTCTCCGGAATACCGCTCGAGAGGAGGATACAGCTCGAGAGTGTCGACGGCTTTCCCGCTGCTGACATACATATAAGCCCGCTCCCGAGGCTGCCGGTGGCGCAGCAGGAAATCCATTTCCTCGGCGATCCCTTGCTTCGCTTTCTCCTCTCCGAATATGTAAGTTTTGCAGTGGCCCCAAAAAATGGTGCGCGGGAGCTTCGTTTGAAGCTTGGACATCGCATCCGCCATATTCACGCCGTCGCCGGAGCGTACGACCGTCAGCTTCTGGCCTCCGCCCCCGCCTCCTCCTATGCCGCTTGCCCCTCCGCCGCCCAATGAACGGGGGATAAACACTTGTACCGCTAATTCGACTTGCCCTTCCTTGTTCATATCGACGGCCGTGCCGACGACGATGGCCAAGTCGTTCAATTCGGTCCGGTCCCAACAGCCGCCGAGCAGCGGCGCGATCGCGACACATAGTACGATCAGCATGATTCCGCGCATGATGTTCATCCCCCTTTCAACTCGCGCTTTGCGTGACGAACCCAACCGACGGCAAGCAGAAGCATTGGGAGAAAAGCCTGAAACAACATGGCATAGAACGGGTACATCGTAAAGAATTGAAACAAGGACGACACGTTCGGGACGTACCAGAAGCTTAACAGCGTAATAAGGAGTCCTAGCGGAAATACGATGGACCCATAACCGGAAAGATCCAGCAATTGCGCGGTGCCCAGAACGGCGGCGTAATAAAACAACGATAGTTTCAAGAATATGCCGAGCACCCAAATAGCCATCGCCACCGCCTCCAAATTCTCGAAAAAGTCGGCGACGCTGATATAGCGGGAAGCTACAATCAACGGATAAAGCTCGTTCGCCGTATCTTTGCCCAGCAGAAAAAGAGCGACCAAGTTGATAACCACCATCGTGAATGCGACGGCGGCGACCGATCCCGTTGCGGCTTTCAGTCCTTTATTCCGGTCGTTCACAAAAGGAAACAGAAAGGCGACTAGCAGCATCTCCGTGAAAAATCCTTGCAGCCGGACGGCGCCTTTGAAAACGGGAAGCATGCCGTGCTCGAGAACGGGAAGCGCTTTTTCCGGAGTCAGGTCCTTAAGCAGCAGAAGAATAAGGAAGAGCAGCAGCAAAGTAAACACAGGGACGATCAATTGCGCTGTTCTGCCTATGACTTCAAGTCCTCCCCTTACGGCAAAAGCGCAAACCGCGATCATGCAGCCGGATAGGACGACGATGGGAGTTTTCGGCAAGAAAAGAACCGCCAAAAACTCCGCGTAGTTTCTGAGCAGCAAGCCGGCGATATGCAAATAAAAGAAACAGATGCCCAAACCGACAACTTTGCCCGGTATCCGACCCAAAATCCGTTCTGCGGCCTGTACGATCGTCCGATCCGGATAAAGCTTATGCAGCGTATAAGCAACGTACACGACAATAAATCCGCCGAGCGACGCCAGGATAGGCGTAAGCCATAAATCAATGCCGGCATATTTGGCCGTAATCCCCGGAATTACGAGGACACCGATGCCCATCGATTGAAGATATAGGATCGCTCCCAGTTGCCAGGCGGATATTTTTCCTTTCTCCATAGCCGTTTAAGACCTCCGCAGCTGTATCTACGATTCCCCTCCGTTGGACGGATCGGGTTTTTGGTTTGGAGCTTGCCGGGACGAATTGTCCTCTCCCGTCAAATGCGGCCTTCGGTCCATCATCCATAAAGGGGCTCTTACCGCGACGTCTTTCAACTCGTTCCCTTTCGTCGGGGCAAGCGGGGACAAGAAAGGAACGCCGAAGGAGCGCAGCGTGCACATATGGACGACGATCGCGATAATTCCGATCATCACTCCGAGCAGTCCCAGCGACCCGGCGAGAAAAATGATCGGAAAGCGGAGCATTCTAATGGCAATTCCTGTGACGTAGCGCGGGATCATGAACGAGGAAATCCCGGTAATGGCCACGACGATGACCATCGGGGCTGATACTAGTCCGGCCTGCACCGCCGCTTGACCGACTACGAGCGCCCCGACGATGCTTACGGCCGCGCCGATTTGCTTGGGCAGCCGGACTCCCGCTTCGCGCAGCGCCTCGAACGTAACCTCCATAAGCAGCACCTCGACCAGTGCGGGGAAGGGGACCGCTTCGCGGGCCGCCGCCATACTAAGCAGCAGCGCGGTCGGGACCATCTCCTGATGAAAGGTCAGAATGGCTACGTAGAGCGACGGAAGAAGCAGCGAAATGCCCAGAAACAAATAGCGCAGCCAACGGATCGCCGTAGCGATCAGGAAGCGCTGGTAATAATCTTCGGCGGACTGCATCAAGGAGAAGAACGTCGTCGGGGCGACCAACGTGAATGGCGTACCCTCGACCAATATCGCGACTCGTCCTTCCAGCAAATTGGCGCACGTTACATCGGGACGTTCGGTGCTGAGTATTTGCGGAAAAGGGGAGAACGAATAGTCTTCGATCATCTCCTCGATATACCCGCTCTCCAAAATGCCGTCGATCTTGATCCGCGAGAGCCGGCTTTTCACCTCGTCGACCAGCGTCTGATCGGCGATCCCTTCGACGTAGGAAATCGCCACCTTCGTTCGGGTATAGTCGCCGATTTTCATCGCTTCAACTTTCAGGGCGGGACTTTTGATGATTCTGCGCAATTGGGAAATGTTGACGCCGATCGATTCGGTGAACCCTTCCCGCGGCCCCCGCACGACGACTTCCGCCGTCGGCTCGTCCACCGGCCGTTTCTCCCATTTGCCGAGACCGAGAACGAGGCCCCGATTATCCCCCTCGTGCAGCAATACCGGCTCGCCCCTCGAGACCGATTCGATGCAGTCGCCGATCGTGTTCGCTTCGCTTACTTTCGAAACCGATATACTGCCGCTCACCCACCGACGGGCATCCTGAAGCACGGCGCCCGACCCGTTCATGAGCGGAGTCAGCACGCAGGAACCGAGCTCCTCGATATTGGTGAGGCCTTCTATGTAAATAATCATCGCGTCGATCGTGTCCGCGATCCGGAACGGCCGGAATATGACATCCGAGCAGTTCGCATACAACGATTGAAGAATTTCCGTGTTTCGCTGGAGATCGGCTGCAAGCGGGATATCCCGCGAAGGCGCCGGCTTGGCCTCGTCGTTTTGTTTGCCGTTCCGGGCATGCCGTCTTACCCATTTATGAAGGTTGCGCACCATGCTAGCTTTGTCCTTTCTTGTTCGTTCGGAGGAGGGCGACGATCAATAGCAGAAGCGGAATGAGCGTCTCCACCGAAGTCAAATAGAACGGAATCGTTATCGATATGAAATGGGCGAGATCGGAAAAGTTGGGTAAATCCCAGAAGCTCAGGATAACGGTAATAAAACCGAGCGGCATAACGATCGGCCGATAGTCGGACAATTTCAGCCACTGGGCGGTCCCCAAGACGGCGGCGTAATAAAAAACCGATATTTTCATGAAGTTCCCGAGTATCCATATCGCCATGACGAACGCCTCCAAATTTTCGAAAAAGTTGGCCACGCTAATATACCGGAAAGCATTCAATACCGGATACAGCATGCCTGACGTTTCGGCTCCGAACAGGAACAAAATGACCAAATTCAAATAAATGAGCGTGATCGTAACGGCCAATACGGAAATCATTCCCCATTTCTTCCCTTTATGAACGTCGGACAGGAACGGGAGGAGGAAGGCGATCAGAAAATATTCGCTGAACCATGCCTGCGGGATGGCCGCGCCCGCAATTCCGGGCATGATGCCGTGTCCCATGACGGGAAACAGATTGCCGGGCTTCATATCGGGAATCAGGAGCAGCACGATGGTCAGCGGGAATATGAAAATCGGTGTGAAAATTTGGCAGACGCGTCCGATGACTTCGACCCCGCCGCGTACCGTCCACGCGCTGATGGCAACCATCGTGACGACGACGACGGTTATCGGCGTTTTGCTAAGAAAGGAGCCTGCGACGAATTCCGCATATTGCCGTACGATCAATCCGTTGGCGTGCAAATAAAACAGGATAAACAGGAGGCCGATCAGTTTCCCCGGCAAAACGCCGACAATGTTCCCGCTATATTGGATGACCGTCTGCTGCGGATATAACCGGTGCAGCTTGTAGGCGATATACACGGTCAGGATGCCGACGAGGGAGGCGTAGATCGGCGAAATCCACAAATCGTTTTTAGCGTATTTCGCCGTCACTCCCGGAAGGGTGAGAATAGCGGTAGCCACTATCGTGGGGTACATCATGACCGCCATTTGAAGCGCGGATATTTTGCCTTTCTCTAGCATGGCCTTTTTCCTCCCGGCTGCCGATGAAGGAGACTTTTCTCCACTTTTCAATATCGGCATAAAATGGAGGGATTAAACAGGCGCGTCATTCGAGAATCGTGCGGAAACCGGCTCGCGGCAGGACGACGGTTGGCCGGCCGTAGGCGAATCGATAGCCAAACGGAAAGAGCCCGCTCTCGATGAGGAGAGCGGGCTTGGCATATGAAGTGCAAAGTGTTCGATCAGCTTTTGTGCTCCGGCGTCGGAGGAACGCCGCACACGCCGTCTTCGCAGACGTCCGCCGACTCGCCGTCGGCGCCGTTAACGAAGACGAGAGGGTGAGCCTCGCTCCATACTTTGTTCAGCGTATCCGCAAACAGCTCGGTCGGCTGTGCGCCGGATATCGCATACTTGCGGTTGAAGACGAAGAAGGGAACGCCTCGAACGCCCAGCGCGGACGCTTCCTGCTCGTCCGAGCGCACTTCCGTCTTGCCCTCTTCGCCTGACAGCATGGCCGCGACTTCGTCCCGGTCGAGTCCGAGCTCCGCAGCCAATGCGGTCAGCGTCTCATGATCGCCGATATGTTTCCCTTCGGTAAAGTACGCCTGGAGCAGCCGCTCCGTCATTTCCGCCGACTTGCCGTACCGGCCGGCGAAATGCGCCAGTCGATGCGCGTCGAACGTATTGGTCGGCTTCATCATATCGAAATGATAGGTCAGCCCGACGGATTGGGCTTGCTCCCCTACGTTGAAGTTCATGGCCATAGCTTTCTCGCGGCTCATCCCGTATTTCGAAGCAAGCATATCGTGAATATCGCCAGGCAAATCGCGTTTCGAATTCGGGTCGAGCTCGAAGCTGCGGTACACGATCTCCACTTCGTTCCGGTGAGGAAATTGCTCGAGCGCCGATTCGAACCGGCGTTTGCCGATATAACAAAATGGACAAACGAAATCGGACCATATTTCCACTTTCATGATCATCACGCCCCTGTATGATATTGTAATAAGTTCGATGCGTATTGCGTCAATCTAGTAACTGATACAGTTACATGATTCGGGTGTCTACAGTATAGTTGGACCCGGAGCGGAAGTCAACACGGTATGCGGAGCGATATTTTGCAAAATCTCGTTTTGCACTCGATATACCGGGCGTGTCCAAATATAATGAAGGGAGACTTTACTTCATAAGGTTACATACTGATCGGGAGCGAAATGATGTCCATGCGGCGATTAATGGCAAGAATCTGCTTTATTATTGTACTTCTGGTGCCTTTGTACGGATTATATCATTCTATGAATTCCGAATACCGGAACCCCGAAGCGAAGAACGGGCTGCTCGATCTGAGCGAGTGGAGCTTCCGTGAAGACGGGACGGTCCGCCTGTCGGGGGAATGGGAGTTTTACCGAAGCCGGCTTCTCGGTCCGGAGCATTTCGCGGAGTTCGGGTCGGAGGCTTCTCCGGCTCCGGAACCGGCCCGCATAGTCAGTATACCCGGCAAATGGAATTCGTACCTATCGGAGGACGGTAAACCGTCGGACACCGGTTACGGCACGTTCCGGCTCCGCATCCTGCTTGACGGTTCGGCCGATGCGGTGTACGGCATTGAAACGACTAATATCCGGATGGCGAACCGGATATTCCTGAATGGCATGGAAGTCGGCTCCAGCGGGATACCGGGCGAATCGCCGGAGAGGAGCGAGCAGGAAAATACCCCGTACGTCGGATTCGCCCAAGTATCCGGGAACACGGTCGATATTATCGTTCAAGTTTCCAACTATAATTACTCTTCGGGCGGGATGATATACCCGATCGTGTTCGGGGATCAGCATTCCGTCACGAAATCCCGCGAATGGAAATTGTTCGCGGATTGGATGTCCTCTGCAGGGTTTGTCATACCCGGTCTGTTCTTTCTTCTGCTGTACCGTATGCGCAGGCAAGAGACGTCTTTGCGCTACCTGGGCCTTTTCTGTCTGTCCAGCCTCGTCTATGTGCTGACTCACGGGGAGAAGCTGCTCGGGGCGGCTTTCGATGGATTGCCGTACGAGCTGTTTTTGAAAATTCAGGTCATTTCCTCGGTGCTTGTGCATTATTTCCTGCTGAAATACGTTTCGGGTTCCGTCACCCGCCCGACATCCCGGTCCGTGCTGCTCCCGTTTCAGGCGGCGACCGGCGTGCTGCTGCTCATTGCCGTCTGTTTGCCGGCACTCGTTTATTCCCGATTGGAAGCCATTTACTTTACTTATGCTTTCTTCATCGTCTTGTACGTGGCGTATGTACTGCTAAGAGATATACGCTATCGCTCCAAAGACGTGTTCTATATTCTGTTGAGCGTGCAGAGCATCGTCGTTATTATTGCCGTAAGCATATTGAATGTAGTCGGTCTTCTGGCGGACCAGATGCTCGTTCCGGTCGAGATGCTGATCTTCGTCATCGCACAGGCATTGCTGCTTGCGGAGCGTTTCGCGCGATCGTTCCGCGAGGTGGAGCAGCTCTCGCAGCGGCTGCTTACGCTGGACGGGCTCAAGGACGAATTTATGGCGAATACGTCCCATGAGCTGCGCACCCCGCTGCACGGCATCGTCAACATCGCGGAATCGCTGCTGGCGGGAGCCGGAGGAGCGCTGAACGGGAAACAGGCGAACGATTTATCGATGATCGTATCGACCGGGAAACGGCTGACCTTGCTCATCAACGACATTCTCGACTTCTCCCGGCTCAAAAACGGAGACATCGTGCTGCAGCGACGGGCGGTTGATTTAAAGGCGGTCGCGGCATCCGTACTCGAAGTGATCGGGCGAATGACGGGCAAGAAAGAAATTCGCTTCGTTCAACAATGGCCGGACCGGCTGCCTCTGCTCGATACTGACGAGAACAGGCTACAGCAAATTTTGTTCAATTTACTGGGCAATGCGGTTAAGTTTACGAGTCAAGGAGAAATTCGGATATATGCAGAAACTGCGGGCAGTCAAGTAAAAATATTCGTCGCCGATACCGGTATCGGCATTCCCAAAGACCGCATCGCCACCCTGTTCAGGGCGTTCGATGACACCGAAGCGGCGATCGACATGGAGCATGGCGGAACGGGACTCGGTCTGAGCATTACGAAAAAGCTGGTGGAGCTGAACGGCGGGACGATCGGAGTCGAATCGGAGCCCGGCCGGGGAACCGTCTTTTGCTTCACGCTCCCTTCGGCGGGCAGCATGACCGATACCGGCCAGGGAGATACCGCGGTTTACGCTCCTTCCGTCCGTCCCGGCGAAATCGCTCCCGTAGTCGGAAAGGGCCGTACCGAATTTACCGTTCTTGTCGTCGATGACGACCTGGTGAATTTACAAGTGATGTACAATCTGCTCAGTGTCGACAATTGTGCGGTCATCACGGCGGACAATGGGGAAGAGGCGCTCGCCCTCCTATCCCGGACGCCACAGCTCGATTGTGTCGTAGTCGATTGGATGATGCCCGGCATGACCGGACTCGAGCTGTGCCGGAACATCCGGGAGCGTTATTCGCTCACCGCGCTGCCCATTCTGATGCTTACGGCAAGAAGCCGTGCGGAGGACGTGCAAGCCGGATTTCAGGCGGGAGCGAACGACTTCTTGAGCAAGCCCGTCGATGCCGGGGAGCTTCGGGCCCGCATCCGCACCTTGCTTGCGCTGCGCAAATCGGTCAGGACGGAGGTGCGGACGGAGATGGCGTTTTTGCAGGCGCAAATCAAGCCTCATTTTCTATACAACGCGCTGAATACGATTATTGCTTTATGTCCGGTCGATCCGGGGAAAACGACGCTGCTCCTAATCGAGCTGAGTCAATATTTGCGTGCCAGCTTCGATTTTCAGAATCGGGAACGTCTCGCTCCGCTCGAGAAGGAGCTGGAGCTGGTCAAGTCCTACTTGATTTTGGAAAAAGCCCGGTTCGACGAACGGCTTCAGGTGGAGTACGATATCAGCGGAAATATGCGCTGCCTGATTCCTCCACTGACGATCCAGCCGATCGTCGAGAATGCGGTGAGACACGGAATTATGCGGCGAGCAGCCGGAGGAACGGTCCGGATAGCCGTGTCGGAATCGAACGGCAGCGTTGTCGTAGCCGTATCCGACGACGGCGTAGGGATGACCTCCGAACGGCTGAACGATGTCCTGTCCGACAAGGATGGCAGCGGCGTAGGGCTGAGAAACATCCACCGTCGTCTCTTGACGCTGTATGGACGGGGTCTGAATGTTGAAAGTGAACGGAACCGCGGGACGACCGTCCGCTTCGAATTGTCGGCCGATTATGAACCGGATGAAAGGGGCGACAGCATTGAAAGCGATATTGATCGATGACGAGAAGCCGGCTCTTCTCCATCTGGAGCGTCTGCTGAACCATGACGGCCGTATCGAGGTGGCGGGCAAATACACTTCCGCCCGGGAAGGGCTCGAGCATCTATCGGCGAATAAGGCGGATATCGTCTTCCTGGATATCGAGATGCCGGAAATGAACGGCTTGGAAGCGGCCGAATATATCCGGCAATTGGATCGGGACGTAAGAATCGTATATACGACCGCCTATTCCGAGTATGCGATCGAAGCGTTCGAGCTGAATGCCCTCGACTACTTGCTGAAGCCGATCCATCCCGATCGTCTGTCCAAGACGGTGGAGCGCGTCTCGGATATCGGCCGGCACCATGCCGGCAGGACCGGCTCGGCGAAGCCGGACAATCCGATGGTCCTTTGCTTCAAACGGCTGATGCTGGCCGACCTTGCGGAGTCGGGCGGCAAACTGAGATGGAGAACGATGAAGGCGCAGGAGCTGTTTGCGTTTCTGATTCATCATAAGGGACTATGGCTGGACAGAGAGCTGCTCATCGATACGTTATGGCCCGAAACCGAGCCGGACAAAGCCGTCACTTACTTGCATACGTCCATCTCCCAAGTCAGGAAAGTGTTGAAAGACTGGGGGGTGGAGGCGGCGATCGAATATGCGCAGGAGAGCTATCGCCTCCTCGCTCAAGGGATCGTTACGGACGTGGAGCGGTTCGAGCGGGAGATCGGCGCTTGCTCGCCCATCCAGGAGCAAAACCGCGACCGGTACGAACGCGCCTTGGAGCTGTACCGCGGCGATTATTTGGAAGAGCACGATTTCGGCTGGGCGGAGCCGAGAAGAAGGGAACTGCTGCAGCAATATGTCGAGGCGGCCCAAAATTACGCGGAATACGAAATGAGCCGGGGGAACGATCCACGGGCCTTGCGCTGCCTGATCGCTCTTCAAGAAAAGGACCCGTATTCCGATGCGGCGTGCCGGCTCATCATGCAGGCATACGCGCGAATGGGCGACTTCGGAGCATTGAAGGCTAGCTATGAAGCGTTCGCCTACGTGATCCGGAAAGAATTGGGCGTGGACCCGGAACCGAAGACGAAACGGCTGTACGAACGGCTTCTGGACACCCTGGAATAGTAGAATGCAGTACGAGGCAGATAACGAGAGCAAAAGACAGATAGCGGCGGATGGAAACGCTGCCTTCCGTTGCGGGAGGCTTAATAGTGTCTCATTCCGTCTTCCTTCCGGCTTTACAGGGTACGGTTGAAGGAGTATGATGCATAGAGCATGAATCCATAAGGAACTTTAACGGAATCGTAAGTCAGGCGGTGATTCCGTTAAAGTTCATAAGTCTGCAATCGCTGAATTCTGCTGCAAGCAGAAGCGGGGAAACCAACGAAGCCGCACGCAACCTGAAAGTCGCGGTTTCACGGGGTGAATCGCTTGAGCCGCAAGGCATAAGCGTAGGGCGACTCCAACGTCCGAATCCGTCAGCTAACCTCGTAAGCGTTTCGGAGAGGCAACCGTAAACGCGCGTTCGTCATGGCTTATTTGCCATGTCTTCGAGAAGCCGCGGGAAAGGTCCTCTTTCCTGCGGCTTCTTTGTGCTGATAGGGGAATCCATGCCTTGCATTATAACTTCGGAGGGTCGGCCATGTACGTTTTTTTCGTCAGTTTCATCCTGCTGTTCTTGCTCGGTCTGCTGTTTGTGCCATTCGTAGGCTTGAGGCTGTCCCGCGGAGGACCGTTCGTCAAGACCGATTGGCGCAAGACGGTTGCATTCTCCGTGGCGCAAGCTCTCGTGCTTGCTTCCATCGCAACGGTCTGGATCAAGTAAGAGCCGTCGGGTTATGCTGCCTAATCTCGAACCGGCATGAAGATGATCTAAATCGCGCATTGTTTATGCCGCCCTTCGCATAATAAGATACATGTATTGGAGATTGACGCCGCATATCGGACCAATCGTCGGAACGAACATCCGATCCATCGTACAATCGCATATCCTGGAATGGACGAAGAGACATTTTCTTGAGACGAGAGGGGAAACTAAGCATGGCCACCATTCAAACGGCGCCGGAAACGGCAACTGCAGCACGCGAATACGTCCGGGAAGTTTACGAGACGGTTATCAAAAGAAATCCTCATGAGAAGGAATTCCATCAAGCGGTTAAAGAAATCGTAGACTCTCTTGTTCCCGTCTTCGAGAAACATCCGCATTATATGAAGAGCGGTATTCTTGAGAGAATCGTAGAGCCGGAGCGCGTCATCACCTTCCGTGTGCCTTGGGTCGATGACCAGGGCAAAGTGCAAGTAAACCGCGGCTTCCGCGTTCAATTCAACAGCGCAATCGGTCCTTACAAAGGCGGGCTGCGCTTCCATCCTTCCGTCAGCGCGAGCATCATCAAATTTTTGGGCTTCGAGCAAATTTTCAAAAACTCATTGACCGGCCAACCGATCGGCGGGGGCAAAGGCGGCTCGGACTTCGATCCGAAAGGCAAATCCGACAACGAAGTTATGCGCTTTACGCAAAGCTTCATGACGGAATTGTACCGCTATATCGGACCGGACGTTGACGTACCGGCCGGAGATATCGGCGTAGGCGCCAGAGAAATCGGCTACATGTTCGGACAGTACAAGCGTATTCGCAGCGGCAACGAAGCGGGCGTCTTGACGGGCAAGAGCATCATCTACGGCGGAAGCTTGGCAAGAACGGAAGCAACAGGCTATGGCTGCGTTTATTTCGTCGGGGAAATGCTGAAATCGATCGGCTGGTCCTTCGGCGAGAGCACGGTAGTCGTATCCGGCTCCGGCAACGTTTCGATCTATGCGATCGAGAAGGCTCAGCAGCTCGGTGCGAAGGTTGTAGCTTGCAGCGACTCGAACGGCTACGTTTACGATCCGAACGGCATCAAGCTCGAAACCGTAAAACGGTTGAAAGAGGTTGAGCGCAAACGGATCAGCGAATACGTCAAGGAGCATCCGGGTGCCGTCTATACCGAAGGCTGCACGGGCATCTGGTCCATTCCTTGCGATATCGCGCTGCCTTGCGCAACGCAAAACGAAATCGACGAGGAGTCGGCGAAGCTGCTCGTAGCGAACGGCGTCAAAGCGGTCGGCGAAGGCGCCAACATGCCTTCCACGCTCGAAGCGATCGAAGTGTTCCTGGCAGCTGGCGTTCAATTCGGACCGGCTAAAGCGGCCAATGCAGGCGGCGTAGCGGTATCGGCACTCGAAATGGCCCAAAACAGCATGCGTTACTCGTGGTCGTTCCACGAAGTGGACGACAAGCTGCACGAAATTATGAAAAACATTTACCGCAACAGCGTCAAAGCTGCCGAAGAATACGGTCATCCGGGTAATCTCGTAGTGGGCGCGAACATTGCCGGCTTCTTGAAAGTTGCCGACGCGATGATGCTGCACGGCGTAGTATAAGGATCCCCCAAAAGTGAAGAAGGGCTTCGAAGCTTATTCCGATTACTTTCGGGGGAGCCCACGAAGACCCAAAAGTCAAGGGCAAAAATAAAGGGAAATGGACGCAATGCGTTCATTTCCCTTTTCTATTCGTTATTGAACTGGCCGACCGTGGCGAAATACGTTTTGATGAAATCGTGGAACAGCTTCTCCGTCGGCGGCAGTTCCCGGTTGGCCGGCGTAATGACTCCGACGGTGCGCGTCACCTGCGGATCCTGAAAATGGATTCTGACGGTGGAGCGCGGTATGCTGTCGTTCAGGGCGATCTCGGGCAGCAGCGTAATGCCCAGGCCCGCTGCAACCAAACCTTTGATCGCGTCGATATCGTCGCCCTCGAACGAAATCTGCGGTTCGAATCCTTGGGCGGCACAAGCGTTTATGACAAGCTCCCGCAATATATATCCTTCGGGAAACAGGACGAACATATCGTTGCGCAGCTGGCTCAGCTTCAAGGACGGCTGATCGGCCAGAGGATGGTTCGCGGGCAGCAGCGCGACGATCCGTTCGAGGAAGAGCGTATCTCCGTTGATCTGCTTCCCGCCCTTCGGAACAGGGCCGATGAGCGACAAATTCAACGTTCCTTTGGAAACCAGATCGATCAGCTCCCGATACGATCCGTGCTGCAGCTGGAATTGAACTTGCGGATACTGCTCGCGAAATGCGGAGATGGCCATCGGCAGCACATGGGAAGCGAGACTGCTCGGAAAACCGATCCGTACGGTCCCCTTCTGCGGGTCCAGAAATTCTCCGATTTCCTGTTGGGCTTTCTCGATGACCTTCATTGCTTGTTCCATGTGGCCGAGAAACAATTTGCCGATCGGAGTGAGTCTCACTTTACGGCCGTCCCGAATGAACAGGTCGACGCCGAGCTCCGCCTCCAGCTTGAATATTTGGCGGCTGACCGCCGACTGGGCCACATGCAGCACGTAGGAAGCTTCGGTAACGTGCTCCAGCTTGGCGACCTCGATAAAATATTGAATTTGCCTTAATTCCACTCTCGAACATCACCGCCAGTAGTTACGAACTTTAACGGAATTTCCGACCTGCATTCCGTTAAAGTCCTTATCATAACGTGTAAGGTTTAGCGCTTCCCCTATTGTACAACAAACCGGCAATTAATAAAACAACTGCTATGCCCATCGGTGTTGTAGGAATAAGAGGCATGCCATTTTGCTGCGGGTCTTAACGCATAATAGCCTCACTAATATGCCGGAATATAGTAGAATAGATATAGAGCAAGAAGATCCGAGGCGGGGGAGCGAGGGCATGAGGCGAATTTATGGGCGAACGGCCGTGATGACGGCGATTTTGGCGGCAGGGACCGTATTCGGATGGCTGTATATGGAGAACAAGAAGGAACAGCCGCGCTCGGCTTCCGCAGGACAATCGGGCGGAGACGGGATGCAGGGCACGACGGTCCGGCAGCCGGACGACCTGCTGAGATGGTGGGACGAACGGCTCAAGGAGGCGGAACGGGACGGGAAATGGGACGTTGCCGCCGATTACGCCTTGCGCAAGGCCGCTTACTTTCGCAGTGAGAACCGGGAGAAGGAAGCGGAGCAATGGTATTCCGCCAGCGATACGTATTGGTCCAAGGCCGGGACCCGGGACAGTCGTTTCTACGATGATGCGATTCCGGTTCCGGGGAGCGTCACATTAACGCCGTATGTCGGCATTGCCGAAAGCGGGAATCGGCCGCTCGCCAAGTTCGAGCCGAAGTCAGGCGCTTATTTGGGCATGTTCGGCATCTTCGATTACCCGTCCGTGGAGAAGACGTTCGGACGGTACCATCCGATCGGTCTTCATTATGCGGGCTGGCGGAAGGACGAGAACGATACGCGGAACTATTTCCCGACAAGGACGATCAACAGCGTCAAAGCGGCGGGAGCGGGAGGCGCCCTGCAGATCGGCTGGGAGCCGCAATACGGGCTGGATACCGTCAAGGACGACGAGTACGTGCGCTCTTTCGCGCGGCAAGCCAAGGAAGCAGGAATTCCGATCTTTTTGCGTTACGCGTCGGAGATGAACGGGGCTTGGGTGCCTTGGTACGACGAGCCGCAGAAATATGTGGAGAAGTTTAGGCTCATATCCCGGATCATGAAGGAGGAAGCGCCCAATGTGGCGATGGTATGGTCCCCGAACTTTTGGCCGCAGGACAATATCGACGCTTATTATCCGGGCGACGAGTATGTCGATTGGGTCGGGTTCTCGCTTTATTCGACGCCTTACTATGACGGAAAAGAAGATTTCAGCAAAAACCAGATCGATTACTTCATCCCGCTCTACGAGAAATATAAGCATAAACCGATCATGATCGCGGAAGGAGCGATTTCCCACTACAATACGAAGCTGAATACGAGCCATGCGAAATGGGCCGAAGGGCAGGTCGCCATCATGTACGGCTATCTTCCGAAGATGTTCCCTCAGGTGAAAGCGATAACATACTTCAATATGAGCCGAAGCAGAAGCGAAAGCTTGAAGAGCGAATTTATTTACGACATGGTGGATAACCGCCATATGTTCGATCAATACCGCAGACTGATCCGGAGTGACTATTTCTTGGCGAAAGTGGAGCAGGGCAGCTCGACTGCGGACAATGTCCGCTACGTTCCGCTGGAAACGGCTCCCGGCTTGCAAGGCAAGCATAAGCTGTTCGTGTATCCCGACATGCCGTACGACAACCAGCCCCATTCCGTCGCCGTCATGCAGGGCAATAAGCGGCTTGCCGTCGCATATGAGGTTCCGTGGGAGGTCGAGATCGATTTCTCTTCGCTGCAGGCCGGAGTACCGTTAACGATCGCCGCTTATAACGGCAAACACGAAACGATCGCGACACAAACGTTCAATTGGTCGAAGCGCTGATCGCCGCATGGAATCGGAGGGAGAGCCAACAAGGTGAAGAAAGTCATCATCGCGTTGACGGTAGCGGGAGGCTTGACCGCCGTTGCGGCAGGCGCCGCCTTTATGCCGCGATCGTCCGCGCATACGTCTAGCGATAACACCGTCGAGCTTCCGGTAACGGCCGCGCTTGCCGGCGGCGGATCTCCGGAGACGGCTCCTCCGGCTCCGGAGATCGCTATAAGCGTGTCCGATGCCGCGAAACCGCCGCCGTCGGACGAAGGCAGCGTTTCAGTAGCGCCGCTTCCGCTGCCGCCCGAGGCAATGATTGAAGTGCCTGTAATCGAACAGCTCCCCGAGCTGTTCAACGGCTGCGAGGTTACGAGCTTGGCTATGCTGCTTGAGGCCGCGGGCCACCCGGTCGACAAGATGGAGCTTGCAGACCGGGTGGCCAAAGATACGACTCCTGTCGTATGGAGCGAAGACGGAGGGGTCGAATCGTGGGGCAACCCGGACATCGGCTTCGTAGGCGATATGACCGGAGAAACCGATGGGTTCGGCGTATATCACGGACCGGTGTTCCAGCTGCTGGCGGAAATATTGCCGGGTCGGGCGGAGGATTTGACGGAGGAGCCGTTCGATAAGCTGCTTGCGGCGGTTGCGGACGGCAGGCCGGTCGTCATTTGGACGAACATCAATTTTGCTCCGGAGACGGTGATGGAAACGTGGCTAAGCGACGCGGGGCCGGTTCTGATGTCGTGGAACGAGCATGCCGTGCTGCTTGTCGGCTATGACGCCGATTATTTCTATGTCAACGATCCCTTCGACGGTACGGCGGCCAAGGCTATCGAGCGGGATACGCTGATTTCGTCGTGGCTTCAGATGGGGAGCCAGGCCGTGACGTACAAGAGCTGACGTTTGCGGAAGAACATACACGAGAATTGTTCTTTTCATTCGGAACGGACGGATGTACAATCAGGCGAGAGACGTTTCTTGTCGCAACCTTCGGCATAGCGGTATATTGCCGTGGAAAACGCATGGGGAAGGAATACGGATGATGTCGAGCACGAAAGTAAACAAATGGGGTATTTTGCAAATTGTCAACATGGGGACGCTCATCTCGACGCTGGACGTCGGGATCGTCAACGTATCGCTGCCGATTATGGCGAAGCAATTCTCGGTATCTCTCGCCCAGATTCAATGGGCGGCGACTGTCTATCTGCTGACGATGGTCGTGCTGCTTCCGTTTCTCGGCAAGCTGTCCGACCGATTGGAGCGGCGCAAAGTATACAGCTGCGGATTTCTCGTATTCGGGATCGGCTCGATGTGCATCGCCCTCTCGCAAGGCTTCGTCGCCCTGCTGCTGTCGCGCTGCCTGCAAGGGATCGGGGCCACGATGATTATGGCGAACAGCCAGGCGATGGTGCGGCAAGTATTTCCGGATCACGAACGCGGACGAGCCTTAGGCGTGAATGCGATCGTCATCTCGATCGGCACTTTGTCGGGACCCGCGATCGGCGGATTCATGCTCGAATTCGTCGAATGGCCGTGGCTGTTCTGGATCAATGTGCCGATCGCATTGGCGGCGTGCGTGCTCGGCATGCGGTGGTTCCCGCGCGGGAAGAGCGAATCGGCCAAGACGCCGTTCGACTTCGTCGGCGTGTTCCTGCTGGCTGCGGGCGCCTGCCTGCTCATGATGGCGGCCGAGTCGGTGAAGAAAGAGTCGGCTTTCTCGACGGTTGCATGGGTCGAGGGCATGATCGGCATTGCCCTGCTGATCGCTCTTTGGCTGCAAGGGCGGCGCATCGACTATGGCGTACTGGACCGGGAGCTGTTCCGCCACCGCAAAGTATGGCTCGGCAATGCCAGCTCGTTTCTGATCAATTTGGCGCAGACGGCTACGCTTATTCCGGTCACGTTTTACTTGCAGAGCCAGCTCGGCTATTCCGCTTGGGCAACCGGCGCACTGCTTATGCTCCAGCCGCTCGCGATGGGCGTGATCGCTCCGTTCGCGGGCTGGTTCCGCGACAAATACGGGGGAGCGGCGCCGATTGCCGCCGGGTCGCTCTTCTGTGCGTTATCGATGCTCTTCGTCGCGCTGCTGCCGGAAGTGACGGCGATCGGCGTCGGTCTGCAGCTGGCGGTGTTCGGCGTAGGCATCGGGCTGTTCCATGCGACGAACAATGCGGAAATTATGAGCGCGGCTCCCGCATCGAAAAGCAGCTTGGCCGGTAGTTTGCTCGCCATGGTCCGCTATCTCGGCCAAATCGCCGGTATCGGCTTGGCAACGCTGCTTGTCGGCTCGATGGGCGCAGCGGGTGGAGAAGGGGAGTCGTTCGGCGTCCCGATCCGGATCTTGTTCGGCATCTGCTTCCTGTTCTGTTTGGCGGTGACGCTGGCGGGCCGGCTGCTGCCGAAGAGCAAGCCGGAGACGACAGGCGTCTCGGCGTAAATAGCGAAAGTCCGGAGCTTGATCAGGCTCCGGACTTTTGTGTTTTATGGGTGTTGCTCGAAATGAGGTGTGGAAATATCGCCCGTTTTCTGCAAACGGGCATCTAGTTTAATAAGTAGCATATAGACTAGAAGCATTTTCACGATAAAAAAATGGAGATGAAGATACAGTGGAGCACGAGTGGATAGTAAAAAGAATTAATTTGTGTACTTGGGAATTTCTTATTAACACTCAGGTAGTGGCGGCAGCAAAAATCGCAGTAGGTTCTCAAGAGAACGCTCGTTACGTTCGACTTCAGGTCGATCCCCATTTTCGTAGGATAGGAATAGGCACGAAATTGCTTACTATTATTATCGACGATTTGCGCACTGAGGATGTAAAAGTGCTTGAGGCTGTAGTCCAGGTAGGTTCAGAAGGCGAGTATTTTGCTTTGAAAACAGGAGCGGTAGTCGGAGACGAATTGGAGATGTCCGTTTTAAATAGAGATGCTTTGGATTATAAAAAGTTAACTTCATATGCGCTATTAGAGCCTAATTATCGTTTCCACTGTTGGAATGCAGCCGTACCGGAGGAGTATGTCGATTCTTATGCCAGAGTAAAACGGTTCATATCAGATGCACCAAATCGCTTCCCGCCTTCTGTTCCATTATGGAACAAAGAGCTAATTCGCAATAATGAGAAGCACCGACAGGCCAGCGGGAAGATGCTTTGGGTTGGGGCATTAGAGGATAAACGAAACAAACAAATCATTGCATTTTCCGAAATAGAGGTGACGGGTGAAGAAGAGGCGAGTCAAGAAGATACAGTTGTACTGCCTGGTTATCGTCGAAAAGGTTTAGCAAGAGCGGTCAAGGCTAATTTAATTGCAGAACTATTGATTGAATGTCCTCATGTTAATCAAATTACCGTGACAACAGCGTTGAAAAACATTGGTATGCGAACAGTGAATCAACAGCTTGGTTTCCAAGTCGAAATAAAAAGGAATTTGATGCGACTTAGTATGGATTAAATATCACTGTTCGTCCGAACTGTTGCTCTACACAATGTCGTTAACCTAACGGATTACGTTAATTCAGTGGAAGAACAGTGAGGGCTGTTAACGAAGAAGTCCTTGAAATTAAAAGACTTCTTCGTTTTTGCATAAGCTTGCTTAAGCGGCAAACTTACGGGTTAAGCGACATTCAATTTCTATTACGGGGACTTTATCAGCCGCCGCGTATCACGCGTATAGAACAAGTCGTCCAGTCTCTCCTACCAGTGCGCCTGAAGCTTGTTGCCGCTAGGATCGAAGAAATGGAAGAAGTAGTGCCCGTTATCTTCCTTCATCTCGTCGACCTCCACCTCTTGCCCGATCAGATGATCGCGAAAGTTGTGAATGTCGGGGCTGGTGAAGCCGACGGAAAACTCGGCACGTCCGTCTATGGTGAAATGTCCGCGCGACTCTGCATCGGCTTGCACGAGCACGAGCAACGGGTCCTCTTGCAATTCCATAACCGCCAAGCCTTCGCCCCTTCGCCGTACTTTCAAACCGAGGATGTCCGTATACCATTGTACGGAAGCGTCGAGATCCGTAACGGGGATTCGGAAATAATGGATCTGCTCGATAAACGGTTGTTGGCTCACAGGGTATGCTCCTTGTCTTGTATAAGATTTCGTACAGCGATCAAGCTATTATCCTTTCAAACATGCGACCAATCTATCGTAAGCGGCGATGGCGGCCGCTTCGGTTTTGCGCGCCCCGCGCAGCAGCTCCGCTCCGGCATAGCGCCGCTCCGTATCCGGAATCGGGCCGAACGGCTGCATCCAAGGGAACATATCGTTCAGCTTGGCGAATGCATCGTGAAGCCGCTCCGTTTGGGCGATCGCGTCGTCGAAAGAGGCGGCGAACTCCGGCCGGTCCAGCCTCCGTTTCGCTTCGACGAGAAACTGCCACGCAGCGTGCCGGCATTCGCGCCAGCCGTTGGCGAGCAAGCCGAGGTACCAGCCGTCGATCGTTCCTTTCTCGAGCGAGCGGATAAGCAGATCGTAAGCTTGCAGACCGGTACGCATATCCGGCTTCGCCCAAGGTCCGTCCTCCTGCGCGAATTCCACGGCGAACCGAAGAGCGTCCGCGACAACGGTGCGATCGTCAGCGGGAGCCGCAGGTTTTACCACGTATAAGCGAACGTCGCCTTCATCCCGGGCACTTGTTATCGGTCCGGTACGGTGCAGGTTTTGGCAAAAATCGCAGCGGCAAACGGACTTGACGGGCTCCAAGCCCGGCCGCTGCTCCGTTCGGCCCAACGTACAAGGCAGGCAAGTGCACTGCCCGAGACCATAGTGGGTCCACGGGATTGCTTTCGTCGACAGAGGGTGCCAACCGCGCGAATAATAGCCTTCATGATCGTATCCGACGATCAGGGAGTACTCGCCTTGCTGGAAATCGACCGACCGGCCGAAGCAGGCCAACCCGGAATCGAGTCCGGTGCGTGCGCGGTCCCACGCCGTTTCCAGCAGCTTTTTGTATGCTTCGCCCTCAGCATAGCCCTCCACGCCGTCGATTTCCAAACCGATATTGGCGTACAATTTGATGATTCCGCGCTCCGGGATCGGTAAACATATATCGTGAACGTTCACCCGCTCGTGCAAAGCGAATAAAAACGGGCGGCCGCTCGCGCCTTTGACCCATGCGTCGGTGCATTCGAGCCGGTAATAGTTGGCGATGCCGATAAACGCGTTGAATTGGGAAATACAGCTGTGGCCTTGGTACACGAGCCCATGCAAAAGCTTCCTGCCGGCCATCACGTCGGCAGCCTTTGCAAGCTCGACCAGTCCTGCCCGTTCCTCCGCTTGAGCGTTATACAAGGAGACGAGGGTATCTTCAGAAGAGACGGGAATCATCCGGGATGCTTGCTTCCAAGCTTCTCCGGCCGCCTCGAAATGTTGAATCGCTGCCGATAGCTGCCCGGCGAGCGGCTCCCCGAGCGTTTCCCGGCAACTGTGCAAATAATCCGCAGCCATTGCTCGTGCGCGTGCCGTTTCAGCCGCTTGCGAGGCGAGCCCGTCATTCGCCGCTCCCGCCTTGAGCGCAGCGATCCATGCCGAATAGGCTGATTCCGAGTAGTCGGCTGCATGATCGGCCGCGTTACGGAAAATCGCTGCAGCCCGCTCCCGATCCGATGGTTCTTTGCCCTTTCGTACCGAAACAAGCTCCACGGCCTCCTTGCAAGAGGCATCGCGGCTCCCTCCATCGGCCGAGACGATGCGAAGCGTACTGCCGCCGAGAGTCGTGACCGCTTCAAACGCGCCGGCTTCATCAAACCTTCCGAATACGGGCAGCCGTTCGGCCGACGCCTTGCGAACGAACTTGACGGCTCCATCTGCGTCGCCGCTCGACCTATGCCAATGATCCAACTCCAATCCGAAGTATCCTCCGACCCGCTCTGCAATCAATGAATTTACGCTTTGATCGAAGCTGTTTCCCGGGTCGGGCGTAAACCAAGAATACCCGGCTCCGCATAGAAGCTCCGCTTCGTCGCAGTACCGATTGTAATAACGCATGGCGCCAAACAAACACCCGATAAAGGTAGATGAGCGGGGAACCGGGGTATAGCCGTTAAGGCGGATATCGTTTCCGCCGTCCGTATCGTCGTCGGCCGGGAGGCGCTCCCCGATATGGAGCGAGCCGATCGACAAATTGGCGCGCCAGCCGGTACGGATGCCGACTTTGCCGGAAAGCCCCCTATAATTGCCAGGAAGCGCGAATCGTTCTTCGCCGTTGACAAGTACGCGCATAACATCCTCCGCTATAATCCACTCGACGTGATGCCAGCGGCTTGCCGGAACGGCTCCGGAGCCGGGCACATTGAAAGGCTGGCCGGTCGCGGGGTGGCGGACGTGCAGCAAATCTTCCCGGCGGTCCCAATTCAGGATGACTTGCCCTTTGGCAAATAATAGCACGATATTCGTACTGTCCGTCATGACGGTCGCCTCGACCGTAAACGGAGTCCGATACTCCGATTCCGTCATGGCGGGGAAGCTGCCGAACGAATCGGTAAACTGAATGCCTTCCTTCGTCCGTACGGGGCTGCTACCAGCTGCGGCAACGAGCCGGTCTATTTGCATAGTCCCGTCGAATACGGGAATCCATATCGTCTCATCGACCTTAGTCGCTGTATTTCGTTCCAAGTGCTCATCCTCCGATCAGTTGCTGATATGACGGGCTAACCTGCCGAGCGTTTCTACGCCAGCCTCTTCCTGATTTCTCGCTTCGGCTAGCAGCGATTCCGCTTCACGGGCGGCCGAGCGGTCATGTGGATTTCCTCCGTGGGGGAAAGGAAACAAAGCGGCCAGACGGGCCAGACAGCAGGCCGCCTCATAATAATGTCCTTCCGCCTTGAAGGCGAGCTTGGCCCGTTCGCCTTCCCATTGTGAGGACCAGCGCCGCAGAAAGCGGACCGCATGTTCCCGAGCATCGGCTGCTATAGCTAGAGTGTAAGCATTTCCGAGAGGATCTGTCGAACCGTCCCGAAACGACTGCCGCCAAGCGTCATAGGCGCCTAATCCGGTGACATAACCCGGGAAAGTACGCTCCCCGTAGGCGTGCTTCGTAATCGACGCGATCAGTTCGACCGCCGTCGATTGCGGATCGGGCGTATCCTTCAGTCGTTCCACCGCCATGACGAAAAGCCCGCCGGCAGTGCCGCGGCCCAACCGGTCATAGGTCAGCGTTCGCGGGCCGCGTCCGTCATCGCCGGTAAAAAGCTGGCGGTCATCCTCATAGCCGTACATCAGCCCGAATTCCGGGGAGAACATGTCCCACACCGCTACGGGCATGCCGCCGGCTATCGTGGTCCGGGCGAATGCGGCCGCTTCTCCCAACATATAAGCGGATGGCGCGATGCCCCCGTCGCCGATATTCCGCATTCGGAAACCAAGCCTATTCAAACCTTCCTCGAACACCGGCTCCCAATAATAAGACGTCGGCCCCGATGCGTCGATTCGTGACTTTTCCACGCATAGGCGAAACGCTTGCCCGGTTAGGCCCATCACTTCCGAAATATCCAGTCCGGGTATGCCGGCATAGCGCAACATCAAGTACCAACATACGCATACGGATGTTTTGGCGAATGACCATACTTCGCCGGATGTCCGGATAGGGAGCAGCACTTTCGCCTGACGCTGCCTGGCATCGGTGTCGTCCAGCCGGTCGCGCAAATAGACGCGGACCCGTTCTTCCTTTACTTTGGCTCTTGACCGGGACAGAGACTTGTATACGTTCCCTTCGGTTGTCCCGAACAGCGCGGCGATCTCCTGCGGTCCCAACTGGTTAAAAAAATGCGCCTCGAATATGGCGCGCTCCCGGGCGGACAAGCCATGCATCATCCCGTGTACGGCCGAATAAAACTCACGCCGCATCAGCGCGTTCTCCGGATCGGCCGTTCCGTCATCGGCACGCTGCGCCCGGGTCATCCGGTACAGCAGGCTGTCCAAGTCGATCCGATCCGAATCCGGACCGGCTCCGGCATGGCTGCTAACACCGGTGAACGATGTCTCGCGGGAGGCGCGGCTCGCGCTGCGCATTTTCATCAGCGCCTGGTTGCGGACGATACGGCTCAGCCAAGGGACGAATCGTTCCACGTCCGCTAACCGGTTAATATGAAGAAACGCCTGAAGCAGCGCTTCTTGAACGGCATCCTCGGCGGCGGAAGGATCGCGCACGATTCGCCTGGCGATCCCGAACGCTTTGGCTCGGTGCAGGCTAACAAGCTCGCCGAACGCCTCCCGATCTCCGGCCCGCGCCCGTTCCGCCAGTTTTTTCTGCATGTCGTCCTCGCAGTCATTCATTTGCGGTCCCATAGTTCCTCCTTTCGCGTTTACCGTGTTTGATGCTGGAGGCTGCCGCTTTCTGACATCCGGGAGCAATTTTTTTATAAACTATCCCAACCTCTGATTTGAACATATTCGATGTTCCGTAAGATTCCTCCTTCATATGGAGCAGTCAATCCATGCCCCCCGTAGAAGGTATAAAAATGCGGATTTGGTTCATTCTTAATGCACTTTTGCAGGTTGCATGTTGGGGCGCGGAGGGACAGTTCGCAGAAAGCGGTGCATTTCATCAAATAACCGTCCCGCCCTTAAGCGAGGCCCGATTGACGGCAGGTGGGATACAGGCGGAAGTAGCGCATGTCGTGCTGGCCTGGTATTTGACGAGAGATTCCATCGACGTGCTGATTCCCGGCGCGAAGAAGCCGGAGCAGGTGCTGAACAATTTGCAAACATTAAAGGTCCGATTAACGGTAGAGGAAATCGCGGCGATCGACCGGATTTTCCAAGCATAAGAAGCGGGGGAAGGGCTATCCCTCAAGTCTTGTCGGACTTGAGAGACAGCCCCTCTTTTGTGTGCGGAAGCGGACAGTCACGAAAAATAGCAGTCTCTGCCAGCTCTTATGACCCCGGATGACGGTGCATCCACACGTTCAACCTCAGACCGTGCGTCTACCGGACTCTCCGACAAATTCGCTCCTCAGCAGCCCGTAAATATACTCGTCGTAATGTCGGCCGTTTGTGTAGATCATGCTGCGGAGCTTGCCCTCCTGTTTAAAGCCGAGACGCTCGTGCAGCAGGACGGAGCTGTCGTTGAACGCGTATATGTGCACGGTGACCTTCTCGTAGCGCAGTTCGTTGAAAAAATAAGTCAGCAAAAGGTGCACTGCCTCCGAGCCGTATCCTTTGCGCCAATGAGGACGGAATACGGCCAGCCCGTACTTGAAGGTGCCGTTGCGTCTGTCGCAGCTATGCGAGTTGATGCTGCCTACCAATTCCCCATCCAGCGTCTCTATAGCAAACCGGATATTGTCGCCGCGGGGACCTTCGGACGCTTCCTGCTCCGCCCACCGCCTGGCGCGCTCCGCCGATCGCGGGAAGTGCACGCTGTCGCTTGACCTTGCTCCTTCCGAATCCCGGTCGTTCTCGTGGAACTTCTCCCAGTCTTCCGGAATGACTGCCCGCAGTCTAATTTTGCCGCCTTCCCATACGTTCATCGGTATATGCTCTCCTTTCGTCTATGTACAAACAATACCATAAACGGATCTTACGGGTCACTTGCCGCCGTTTGTAATACTGTTTTTGATTGTGTTCACGCATTCGGATTCCAAGCTTCTCGCTTGGTGCAGCAACGGAACTAACCGTTTCGCTTGATCGGGGGTTACGGGCTTGCCCAGATGCTTCGCTCCGTGCCAATCCTGCGCTAAAACTTCAGTCATCATCGTGCTGAACAACGACGAAATCCGATCGAACCGTTCGGCAGCATCGGCAATCCCGGACAATCCTCCCCACGTATCGGCCAACTGCTTGACATATTGCGCTGCCATCATTTTCGCTTCCGCAAAGACGGAGGTCATATAACGGAGGCCGAATGAATCGTAATCGCCGCTGTTTAGAGCATGAATCCAAAGCTCGTACGCCAGCAATCCGCTGTGATACTCCGGCGATACGTGGAACGTTTTCTCCATCTCGCGCACGTAGAAGCGAAGAGAGTCCATATACGTTTTCTCCCGATCATAGGCGACAGATGCCAAAGGGATTTGATAATGAAGGATCGGTGCGGGAGGAAACTTCGCCCCGATATTGTCATACAGCATCGGATCGCTGCCGAACGGACGGTTGAATTTATCTACTCCGTCCACTAGGAAGATGCCGTCTTCGTCGTCGTAGCCGTAAATGACGCCGAATTCGCCGTTGTCGATAGCCCATGCAATGACGGCGATGCCCCGGTCGATCGATCTCTTGATGGCGAATACGGCGTGTTTTCTAGCGGCTTCGTATGAGCGCATGTTCGGCTCGTAGTGATACGTCTCGGATAAGATTCCGATCCGGTCGAGCGCGTTCAGATGCCGACCGGCCCAATCGTATACCGTTACGGATGCCGCCTTGCAGCGCTTATGTGCGTACAACTGAAAGGCCATGCCGGTCATGCCTGCCATTTCAGGCAAAGTCAGCGAGATCATCCCTGCTGAGGTTAGCACGCCGTATGCCGCTCCGAGATAAGTCGTCCAGCATCCGCCGAGCCTAGCGGATGTAGATCGTGCCTGAATCGGCTGTTCAACCATACCAATCATCCTCCATCATGGTCTATTTCATTGTTACAACCTTATCGTAACAAAGAGGGCGTGACACAGAATGTCACACCCAGGCTAGGAGGTCCAATTCAACCGCTATTCAGATTATGCAACCGCTCGATAAACTGGAGCAGCCTCGATTTCAGCCATTTCGGGTGCTCGATCGTATAGGATACTCCCGAAGCCAACAATGCCGGGATAAATTCGTATGAATCGTAAAACTCGAAAATATCCGTTTGCAGCTCCGTTCTGCCCCTGTAAAACCGCCGGAGCGTTGACGGAATAGCACGATGCGGCATCATCACCGCAGACTCCGGACGGAGGATTGCACGGAACGGTACGACTCCGTCGCCTGGAATATGATGCAGCTTCATCGAAGGAGCGGCTTTCCCGGACAAGCGCTGCAATAATTCCGCCAATGCGGTGTAAGCTTCTGTTGCTCTTGTATCGTTCTGCGCCAAAACCTCGTAATTGGTGGCCAGACAAGAGAGCAGTTCCCTTTGATCGGCCGTTATGAGCTGGCCGGGTACGGCGAATGAATCGTCTGTATAATAGTAGCCCCGGCGCTTCGGACAGTAGGCGATAGGGGCGCCGAGAGAATCGCGCATATATTCGATGTCCCGAAGCGCCTGACGCCGCGATATTTCGAACCGATCCAATATAGCGGGAATGCCGGGATACCGGCCCTGCCGTATGCAGGCGTCGATCCATTGGATCCGATGTAGAGAAGCGATCGGATTCACCTCCGTATCATATTGTCGAGACTATCGACTCGCTGATTTAGCTGAGTGAATCGTCAGCCTCTTGGTTTATTACAATTTCTGCGAAAACCTACCATCTCCTTCCTATGAGCGGCTAAACTTAATAATTCTCATACACGATCACGAATGCGATCCTCGCTCAGGTGATAGATCTCTGCCAGCTTGGGAATGCTTTATTGTTTTGTATAAAAATGTTCGCGGCGGAACGAAGCGAGACTCGACGCTATCCCCAACAACCGACAAATATGTACAAACACCTACACCGATCGGGACGACCGAATCGGTTTAATGCTATTTACCAAAATAATGTAAAGGTTTTCAAAATTGAATGCCTCGCACCGACAGGAAGGCAAAAAAGTGAAAATAAAAGCTTAAATGAGTGTATGTAAAACGGCCGGAGACGGATGTATGATGAAGGCGAGATCTCAAACCGCTAGTCAGAAGGGGGATGCCGGGGGAACTAGAGAGCGCACGTGCACCGATAACGGACAAAGTCTTTCGGCAATGCAATAAAGAGAAGAAACAACGGGATAGGAGAGTGGGCTTTCGATGGAAACGAAAGAGTACGACATGCCGGTCAAGAAACAAAAACGGAAGAGATCCATTATCGATACGGACATTCACGGAAGCGCTCCGCGCGACGAGCTGCTCCCCTATATGCCGCGCATATACCGCGAGCAGGTCTCGACGTTCGGGTGGCGGCTTCCGGCGCAGAGCGGCTTGTTTCTGAACGGGGGAATCAACGGCAGCATGCAAGATATCAAGCTGCCCCGCAACGAAACGCACGAAGACAATTATTTGAACTATCTCCGCGAGCATCATCTGGATAAATACAATATCGAATACGGGATATTGACCGGCGGCGGATACGAGGTGCATGCGGCGACGGACACCGATTTTGCGGCCGCGGTATGCTCGGCGCACAACGATTACTACATCGAGCGGTATTTGTCCCGCGAGAGCAGATTGAAGGGCTCGATTCTCATCCCGAAGCAAGATCCCGTCCTCTCGGCCAAAGAGATCGACCGGGTCGGCGGGCATCCCGGCATGATTCAGGTTGTCGTATCGAACGGGGCGCAGAAGCCTTACGGCCAGCGGTTTTACCATCCGATCTACGAGGCGTGCGTGCGCCACGACTTGCCGTTTACGATCCATGTGAGCATGGAGGGGATCGGCATTAATAATCCGCCTACCGGTGCCGGGCACGTCACGAGCTATATCGAATACCGGGCCGCCCGCGCGCAAATTATGATGGCCCATCTGGCCAGCTTCATCTTCGAAGGCGTGTTCGACAAATATCCGACGCTGAAGCTCGTCATGATGGAAGCCGGGATGCTGTGGATCGCCCCGCTGATCTGGAGGCTGGACGAAGACTGGAAAGCGCTCCGTCATCAGACGCCATGGGTGAAGGAGCCGCCGAGCGAATATTACCGCAAGCACGTATACGTCACGTCGCAGCCGCTGGAGCTGCCGCCGAAGACGGAGCTGATCAAGCCGATGTTCGAGGCCATCCATGCCGAGTCGAACTTGATGTTCGCGAGCGATTTCCCGCATTGGGATTTCGATTCTCCGCTCCACGCTTTTCCGAAGCTGGAAGACCGGACGTGGGATGCGATCTTCTACCAAAACGCCGCCCGACTGTACAAGCTGCCGCAGCGGAAAGCCGCCGGGGAGGCGACCGCATGACACGTTATCCGGTGGGGCGCATCTCGGAGTGGACTCCCGGCTCCAAGAAAATCATCCAAATCGAAGGGAGAAGCATCGGGGTGTACAACGTCGACGGGCATTTTTATGCGATACGCAATCTATGCCCGCATCAGGGCGCGGAGCTGTGCGCAGGCATAACGACCTCCTTCGTTACGTCGAACGTTCCCGGCGAATTCTGCTTCGAGCGCGAGGGTGAAATCGTCCGCTGCCCTTGGCATTTCTGGGAGTTCGACATCAAGACCGGCCAGATGGTCGTCGATCCGAGAACGCGTACGAAAACGTACGATGTCACGGTTGAGCGGTACGACGTAACCGTGGACGAGGAGCAAATATTCGTCCATATGTAGATCCCGGGCGGTGTCCGAAATTTCGATAATAACAGGCGGTGAACGGACATTAAAGCTGCGATAACGATGCTGAAGAAAGACAAGCTGCTGTACTTGATGGCCATTCCGGGGATCTTATTTTTCATCGTGTTCCATTACGTTCCGATGTACGGCATCCTGATCGCGTTCAAAAAATACAACCTGTACCAGGGCTTCTCCGGAAGCCCCTGGGTCGGGCTCGACAATTTCGTCAAGCTGTTCGGGATGGGCGGCTTCCGGAGAGCGCTCGGCAATACGATCATTATAAGCTTCTACCAGCTCTTCTTCGCCTTCCCGGCGCCGATCATCTTGGCGATCATGCTGAACGAAGTGCGGCACATGCTGTACAAGCGGTTCGTCCAAACCGTCATTTATTTGCCTCATTTCGTGTCGTGGATCATTATCGCGGGCATCCTGTATGCTTTCTTTTCCCCTTCCACCGGGGTAATCAAGGAAATCGCGGTGTGGTTCGGCTACGAGGGGGCGATTACGAATTTCTTGAGCAGCAAGGAATATTTCCGCGGCTTGCTCGTCGTTTCGAACATTTGGAAGGAGGCCGGGTTCGGCACGGTGCTGTATTTGGCGACGATCGCTTCGATCGATCCGCAGCTGTACGAAGCGGCCAAAGTGGACGGGGCGAAGAAATGGCGGCAAATTTGGCATATTACGCTGCCGGGGCTGAGGACGACGATCGTCATCCTGCTCATTATTCGCGTCGGTCATATTTTGAACGCGGGGCTCGATCAAGTGTATGCGCTTTATAATCCCCAAGTGTACGAGGTGAGCGAAATATTGGATACGTTCATCTACAAGCTCGCCTTCGAGGAAGCGAAGTACGATTTGTCGACCGCAACCGGGGTGTTCAAATCGGTCATCGGCCTCGTGCTCGTCCTGTTTACGAACTATATCGCCAAAAAAATCGACCGCGACAGCGGACTCATTTGAGAGGAGGGGCTGCACGAGATGAAGCAATCGTTCGGCGAGAAGGCCGGCTACTGGACTTTGAACGGCCTGCTGCTCCTGTTGTCGCTGTGTACGCTGTATCCGTTCTGGCACGTGCTGATGTATGCCTTGAGCGATCCGAAGCTGTCGATGGGCGGCGGCATTTTCCTGCTACCGAGAGGCTTCTCGTTCATGTCGTTCCAAATCTTGCTCGACAGCAAAGGCATTTATACGGCTTATTGGAACTCGATCGTCAGGCTGTTTCTCGGCACGTTCGTCAATTTGCTGTTCACGATGATGCTAGCCTATCCGCTGTCGCTGCGCCGGTTTATGGGGAGGAACACGATTACGCTGATGATTTTTTTCACGATGCTGTTCAGCGGGGGGATGATCCCGACTTATTTGCTCGTCAAGCAGCTCGGTCTGCTCGATTCGATATGGGCGCTCATTATTCCCGGAGCGATCAGTGCATGGAATTTGCTTATTATGAAAAATTATTTTCAGAGCATTCCGGCGGAGCTGGAGGAGTCCGCGAGTATCGACGGCGCTTCGCCTTCGAGGGTGCTGTTTACGATCATCCTGCCGGTATCGATGCCGGTCATCGCGGCTATCGCCTTGTTCTACGGAGTGGCGCATTGGAACAATTATTTCGACGCGATTCTGTATATCAACACGCAGAGCAATCAGGTGCTGCAGGTGTTTCTGCGGACGATGCTGAACGGCAGCTCGCTGCAGCAGGTGCAGGGGGCGGACAATTTCGCGACCCATATCGGGATGGTGACGGAGGAATCGGTCAAGATGGCGACGGTTATCGCATCCGTGCTGCCGATGCTGCTCATCTACCCGTTCCTGCAGAAGTATTACGTGAAGGGCGTATTGATCGGCTCGGTCAAAGGATAAAGCAGCGTACAGGAGGGGGTTCGCCATGAATAGGAAAACGGTTAACCGATCGGCAATGGCAGGAATGTCGGTTGTTATCGCAATGACTCTGGTAAGCGCTTGCAGCAAGACGGGGAATGAGGGGAGCGGAGATCAGACGAAGCCGGGCGAGACGCCGACCGTCACGATATTGACAAGCAAAAGCACCAACTTTCCCGAAGACAATGCGGTGATCCGGGAAATACGCAAACGTACCGGCGTTAACGTGCAGGTGATCGCCGTGGACGGTCCGGACTACGACAACAAGCTGAATACGATGATCGCCTCCGGCAGTCCTCCGGATATTTTCCGCGTATCGAGCAAGGCGAAAATAATCGATCTCGTCGACAACAAAGTCGTCATGCCGCTAGATGATCTGCTCGCCAAATCCGGGAAAAACATCGTCGACAACAAAGGGAAATATTTGAAAGGCGCCGGGTATATCGGCGGGAAAACGTATGCGATCCCGAACGCCTACGTGCTCGGCAACGGCTTGGCGATACGCCAAGACTGGCTGACGAAGCTCGGGCTCAAGACGCCGACGACGCTGGACGAATATGAGAGCGTTCTCAAGGCGTTCGCGACGAGAGATCCCGACGGCAACGGCAAAAACGATACGATTCCGCTCGGGCTGTCGGTCGCGTCGGATCAGACGTTCGAGCACATTTTCGCCGCCTATGGCGTTCCTTTCAAAAGAGGCGTACTGGTCGACGGCAAAGTGACGCCGTGGTCGCTTGCTCCCGGCTATCTCGAGGCGGTCAAATTTTACAACAAGCTGTACCAGCAAGGTCTTATCGAGCCCGACTTCTCGACGATACCGTCACTGCAGGAATTCGAGAAACTGTGGAACGGCAAGATGGGTGCTTTCCAATTCAACCCTCCGGGCACGACGCAAAACTGGCTGACCCGCTACATCGAGAATCCGAAGCCGACGTTCGTCTACACGATCGTGAAAGGACCGGACGGCAAAGGCGGCAACACTCGGTACGTGCGCGAAGATACGGGACCGTGGACGTTCATCTCGAGCAAATCGAAAAATCCGGAAGCGTCGATGAAGGTGCTCGATTTCCTCGTCAGCGAAGAAGGCGACCGGCTGACCTGGGCCGGCATCGACGGCAAGCATTATACGATGAAGGACGGCAAATTCGAATGGATCAAGCCGTTCGACGACGCGGTCCAGCTGCGGAACGAGGGCGGATTCGCCTATTCGGGCATTATGCAGCGGCTGGACGGCATGGAGTACCAGCTCATGAACGAAACGACGCGCAAAGGGATCGATTTGTCGGTCAACAGTCCGATACCGGACGCGTATATATTCGGGGTGCCGGAAATCGACCGGGACAAGAAAAAAATATTGGACGACATGGAGCTCGAATTCCGAACGTCGGCGATCGTCTCCAAGGGCGATCTGGATAAGCTGTATGCCGACTACAAGAAAAAAGTTTTGGCCGAGGGCGGCAGCGCCTGGATCGAGCAGGCGACGGCGATATACAAGAAGGAACAGGTCGAGCTGAAAAAGTAAGCGGTTTCCGCAATCGAATAAGGTAGTGCCGATAAAGCCTCCGTCCGGATACGCGCATCCGACGGGGGTTTTGTTGTTGGGGAGGGGGACTTGACATGGGGGCTCCCCCGAAAGTAATAGGAATAAGCTGCGAAGCGGAACTTCACTTTTGGGGGAATAATTACATTCGGTAATTGTGCCGGAAAGCGGAAGGGTTCAGCCCGACCTTCGCCCGGAACACGCGGCTGAAGTAGGAGCCGCTCTCATAGCCGCACCGTTCGGCGATCGATTCGAGCGTATCGTCCGAGTTCAGCAGCTGCCGCTTCGCTTCTTCCAGACGTAGCCCGGTCACGTATTCGACGGGGCCGACGCCGTATGCTTCCTGGAACCTGCGGGTCAGCTGCGGCTGCTTGATGCCTAGCATGGCGGCGATACTCCGCATGTTGATTTCGCCGAACATATGGCGGTGAATGTAGCCGGCCGCCTGCTGCATGAGCGGGTCGATCGTTTTTTTGCTCTTCAGCGCAAGCTGCCGCTCCATCTCGCACAGGAACAGCAGATCGGATACGAGATGGTGGCTCACCTTCGGAATCGGCGCATTGAAGCCGGGCCTGTCCAAAAAATTGCGCAAATACGAGTAGGTCGACGACAGCCGGGTCGTGTCGCTGACCGAAACTTTCCCGACCGGAACCCGGTCGTCGGGCTCGCTGGCTTCCGGATTGAGCGTGAAATGGATAATATGGAACACGACTTCGCCGTGCGCCTTGCGCTTGAACGGGATGCCCGGCGGACAGAAGACGATATCGCCGAAAGCGGCGCTTCCGCGCTCTTCGCCGACTTCGTAATCGAACGAGCCTACCTCCATGGCGATCATGACGTAATGATCGTACGTATCCTCAGGCATGATGAAGCCCGGCTGAGGCCCGGCGTACACGTACCCTTTCATCTCGAACCGGTTGGCAGGCATGGCGGCCGCCCTCCTTCGAACTTGGAATCTACGATCAGAATATCATATCCGTGGCAAGTTAGCCCTATATTTTCGGCAATAACCCCCGTTTATCGCAGACGGAAAACAATTACAATGAGGTCTAAAGTATCAGCAAACCATAAAGGAAGTGTGACCCTTGATAAACGGCAAAAAGTGGACGGCAACATGGATATGGGGCGGCGAAGAGGAAAGTCCGCGCAACGAGTGGCGCTGCTTCCGGCGTGCGTTCGCGCTGCAGGACGGGCAAGCGGGGAGTGCGAAGCTGAGCATTAGTGCGGACTCCCGCTACGTGCTGTACGTGAACGGCGTGCAGGTCGGAAGGGGACCGGTCCGTTCGTGGCCCGCCGAGCAATTTTACGATACATACGAAGTAGGGCATTTGCTGAAGGCCGGGCGGGACAATACGATTGCGGTGCTTGTGCTCCATTTCGGCGTCTCCAACTTTTATTACATCCGAGGGCGCGGCGGCCTGCTGGCCGAGCTTGAGCTTGGTTCGGAGGACGGCGCCGTTGTCGCTGCGGCCACGGATGCCCGATGGAAGACGGCAAGAGTGGCCGCACAGCAGCCCGAAGCACCGCGCATGTCGTGCCAGCAAGCGTTCGCCGAAGTGTATGACGCACGGCTGTGGGACGAGGCATGGGGGAAACCGGAATACGACGATAGCCGCTGGGACAGCGCCTTCTCCGTCGGAAGCGTCGGAGAGGGGCCGTGGAAATCGCTCGTGGCTAGAGATATTCCGTTTCTGACCGAGGAGAAAATCGTCCCGGCGCGGATCGAATCGCTTCGTCGGGTGAAGGCGCCGAGGTGGACGGCCGCGATCGATCTCCGCGCGGCCATGATCCCGGACAGCGTCAACCACGCCAACCATGTTCAATATGCGGGCTATTTGGCCGCATCGATCGTTGTGAGCGAGGCGGGAACGGTAACGTTAGGCTTTCCGGGCGGAATACGTACGCCGAACATATGGGTGGACGGCAACCCACTCGGGAAATGGCACGGCGTCCAGCCAGAGCGTTATTTCGAGCTGGAGCTGGAGAGGGGAGAGCATTTGCTGCTGATCGACGTCACGTCGACTGATCATGGAGCGGCTTACCATATTGCCGCGGACGGAACGGCCCGTTTCGAGCTGCACTCGCCTTTTTCCGGCAAGGGCAAGGGAAGCGGTTCCGGGGAAACGCCGTTTATCGTCGTCGGTCCTTTCGAATCCGCCGTCAATATCGACCATCAGGGAGTCGTTCCGATCAGCCGCGAGCATCCCGATTTCATTAGGGCGAAAGGTTTGGCGGACCGTGCCGGTCTGGAGGCATTCGCGGCGTGGATTCGTCCGCTTCCGCCGGCCTTATACACCGAGCAAGACGTCTTCGGCGCTTCCGTTTGGCAGATCGAGTCCGAACCATACGCGGTTCCGCGCCAATTGGAGCATGCGCTCATCCCGTCGCCGGAGCCGGCCGTCATTCCGCATTTCGCGGAAGGCGATTGCGAGCTCGTGATCGATTTCGGCAAGGAATGGTCCGGCTATATCGGCTTCGAGGTGGAGGCGGAAGCGGGGACGATTATCGATCTGTACGGCATCGAATATTTGAAGGGTGATTACCGGCAGCATACGTACGGGCTGGACAATACGATCCGGTATATATGCCGGGGCGGAAGGCAGAGCTTCCTGTCGCCGGTACGCAGAGGATTTCGCTACTTGCTGCTGACCGTACGAAGCGCCGCCAGGCCGGTCAAGCTGTACGAGGTGTACGTCAACCAAAGCAATTATCCGGTTACCGACGCGGGCAAATTCGAATGCTCCGAGCCGCTGCTCGGACAAATATGGGACATTAGCCGCCATACGACGCGGCTGTGCATGGAAGACACGTTCGTCGATTGCCCGGCCTACGAGCAAGTATTCTGGGTAGGCGACGCCCGGAACGAAGCGCTTGTCAACTACTACGCGTTCGGCTCGCTCGATATCGTCAAGCGCTGCTTGAAGCTCGTTCCAGGCTCCAAACATTTGACGCCTCTATACGTCGATCAAGTGCCGAGCGGATGGAACAGCGTCATTCCGAACTGGACGTTTTTCTGGGTCGTCGCGTGTGCGGAGTATGCGGAGCATACCGGGGATGCGTCGTTTGCGGACGAGATATGGCCTTCCGTTCGCTTTACGCTCGAGCATTATTTGGCCAAACGGGACGAACGCGGGCTCCTGAACATGAAAGGGTGGAATTTGCTGGACTGGGCCCCGATCGATCAGCCGAAGGACGGCGTGGTGACGCATCAGAACATGTTTCTCGTGCAGGCGCTGCGCAAGGCGGCCGAACTGGCCAATGCGGCCGGACGCGCGACGATGGAGAGCGGACCGTTCCGGGAAGCGGCGGACGCGCTGGCGCATGCGATCAACGACCATTTGTGGAGCGAGGAGAAGCAGGCTTACTTGGACTGCATCCACTCCGACGGCAGACGATCCGGCATATTCAGCATGCAGACACAGGTGGTCGCCTACTTGTGCCGTATCGCCGAAGGAAGCCGGAAGGAACGGATCGAAGCGTATCTGGTGGAGCCGCCGGAAGGGTTCGTTCGGATCGGCAGCCCGTTCATGTCGTTTTTCTACTACGAGGCGCTCGCGCTGTCCGGGCGGTTCGGGCATATGCTGGACGACATCCGCGCGAATTACGGGCAAATGATCGAGAACGGCGCGACCACGTGCTGGGAAATGTACCCGAATTTTACCCAAAACCGGGCGAATCCCGAACAGCTTACGCGCAGCCACTGCCATGCTTGGTCCGCCGCGCCGGGATATTTTCTCGGAAGCAGCGTGCTTGGCGTTCAGCGGGCGGCGCCGGGCTGGAGCCGCGCGACGATCGAGCCGAATCCGTGCGGCTTGAAGTGGGCGAGAGGCGCGGTTCCGCTTCCGGGAGGCGACCTGATCGAAGTTGATTGGCGCATCGATGGAGACAATATGACGCTCAAGGTGTCCGCGCCGAAAAGCGTGGAGCTCGATATCCGCATCCCGGAAGGGCTGACGGGAGAGATCGTCCGTTCGGTTAAAAAGGTGCTGGATCGTTGACTTTGAGGCAATAGTGAACCGCTGTTCATTAGCAGTGAACCTCATTTCGCTAATTTGATGGTTTTGGCTATGTTTGTGGAAATAGCGAACCCAAAATTGCTATTACTGAACTTATGTTCACTAATCGGTTCGGCCCCTTAATTCTGGAGTCTTACTGTGAATTACTCGGTTTTTCATAGTTTCTTGCTTTTTGCAGGGAGCCACGCCCCCTGCACCCCGTCACTCGGCGTGTGCCGTCCCCGGCCATCAGG
>NZ_VCRA01000069.1 GCF_005938385.1 Paenibacillus mesophilus | reverse complement strand
TGTGACTGATTCGTTCGATCTCTTCCGGACTCATTTTCATCAGTGGTCCCCTTTTCCATTTGAACTCGGTTACCCATTATTAACCAAGTTTTCTACGTTTGAAAAGGGGGGACCTAAGTAGTAACAAAGAGGTTCACTAATAAACAAATTAGGTTCATTGGAGCAAAAGGCATTGATGGTTATGTATGGCGGGTTTGCTGCTGCTCGGCTCGGTGATCTGGTTTCTGGTGCGGCTCGCTCATGCGGTCCAGGCCGTTCGCGATCCGTACGGCAAGGTGTTGATTATCGCGCTGTCGGTGCCGTTCGCCGTTCAACTCGTTTATGGGCTTGCCATGATGACCGGGAGGGTGCTCATAACCGATATTCCGCTCCATTTCCTCGGCTACGGCAGCCATTTGATGGTCGAATACGCAGACGTGGGCTGCTGCTCGGGATTTATAGGAGGAAGGACATCATTCCCGTTCATGCTGCACAATAGCGACGGTCGCGAATGCACGGACGGACATTGTCCGAAAAATACAATCCGTTGACGGATGAATCGGCTACAATAAACGTAAACAATGTGTTCTTATAGAACACGAAAGGAGCATCGATATATGACCCCTACAGCCAAATCGCGGACGCTCGGCATCTCCATTCAGCGCCCACAGGAGCAAGTGTACGACTACATTCTGGATCTCGCCCGTTTCCCGGATTGGGCAACCTCGTTCTGCTTGTCCATTCGGGAGGAAGACGGCAAATGGCTGATGCAGACGCTGGATGGCCCTGCCGAGATCCGCTTCGTAGAGCGGAACAAGTTCGGGGTGCTGGATCATGTCGTCACCCCCAGTTCGGGCCCCGAGGCGTCGGTGTCGATGCGCGCCATTGCCAACGGCACCGGATGCGAGGTGCTCTTGACTATATTCCAACAGCCGGCCATATCCGACGAAAAGTTCCGGAACGATGCGGACATGGTGATGCGCGATCTGCTGACTTTGAAAAGCGTGCTGGAGCGAAGCGGAACATGATATATTGAGGTAAAAAGAATCGGGGATTTCCGGTGATGACGACTTATATCGCTCTGCTGCGGGGTATAAACGTAGGCGGGAAAAACAAAATCAAGATGGCCGAGCTGAAGAGCGCCTTGGAAGCGATCGGACTTGGCCGGGTACAGACGTATATTCAAAGCGGCAACGTCGTATTTGAGTCCGGGGAAGAAGCGGACTTGCTGCGAGGGCGAATCGAGCGGGAGATCAAACAGACTTTCGGTATTCCGGCCGCCGTCATACTGAGAACGGCCGCGGAGCTGGAACGGATCGTAACGGATTGTCCTTTCGCGGCGGACGCCCTGTCGGAAGGAGAAAGCTTGCAGGTGTGTTTGTTGACCGAAGCGCCTTCGCAGGAAAAGGTCGACCGGCTATCGGAAGGCAAAAGCGAAATCGATGAATACCGGGTCCAGGGACGGGAAATTTACTTGCTGTTCCGGCAAAGCGTGCTCGATTCCAAGCTGGCGGCCAATATTCCGAAATTGGGCGATTCGGCGACGACACGCAATTGGAGCACGATCAACAAGCTTCACTTTATGGCTCGATCCATGCAGGCATAGAGCATCGGCAAGCCTATAAACTGGCGAAGGCCCTTCGATATCCCATCGAGGGGCCTTCAACGTGGGAACACGTGATTATAAGGACTTGCATTGGCTTAAGAAGCAATCTTCTTCCAAATGCTAGGGTACTTTACCGGTTACGACTCGAAACCATTTCGAGCGCTTCCTTCTTACAAGGGATAACATGGTTACCATCAACCTTTCGGATAGCTGGATCCTCGTTCGGATCTGTTTTCCGCCGTTTGATTCGTATAATCACCACTTCCCACTTGACTATCATTACCCCGATCGAAGAAAGGTGAAACATCAAAAATTAAATTATAAAAAAATAAACGATGCCGGACGCTACCGCACCGACAAATGCGCCGCTTCGCTCCCCGCCGTCTTTCCATTCCGCTCCGGAATGAGGGAACGCGAGAGGAAGAAAGCGAGCCGGAGCAGCGCAACCGCACAGAAGCACACCCACAGCGGCAGCACCGATACGAGCGCTCCGGCGATCAGCGGCCCGATGGCCATGCCGAGCTGCATGACGAGCTGGAAGTCGGAGAAGTAGGCCATCTCGGCTTTATGCTTTCCGGCCTCCTCCATCATCATCGTTTGCGTGGATACCTCGCACACCGCGAGCATGAACCCTGTCCACGCCTGGGCGACGACAAGCAGCCAGTACGCATCGATGAACCCATACGGAAAAGCGCAAAGCATCATGCCGATCAGGGCGGCCGAATAGATCCGCATCGTACCGAGCCGCTCCATCAGCTTGCGCACAAGCGGCAGGGCGAGCGCGGAGACGATCCCGGCGGTGACGACGAAATAACCGATTTGCGTGTTGCTCAAGTGTAACATTTTGATGTGGTAAATCGTGAATAGAGAAGGGGTCATATAAATGCCCGCGTTGTTCAGCGCCATCCACCAAATGTTCCGGTTGCATTCCCGGAACGGTCGGACCCACCGGAGGCGGATTTGCGTCTTCTCCCGCGGAGCGAGTCCGGCGATCAACGACATGCCGGTGAACGTGGACAAGCAGCCGATCAGCATCGAGCCTACATAATTGTATGGAAAAAACGAATCGGTCGCGTCCAACGCGTAGCCGATCAGCAGCCCGCCGGACGTCGTGATAACCAGGGCGATGATTTTGTTCCGGCTGAATAGGGCGGGGAAATGGTGCGGTTCGATGACGCGGCGCAAAATGGCCGGCTGCTGGGCCGACGTCACGATGACGGAGACGGCGTTGATGGACCAGAATACGAGCAGGACCGGAATCGGATTCGACAACAGGACGGAGAGCGCCATACAGATGAAGGCGAACTGCCTTACATAGCCGCTCGTCAGGAAAACGCCGCGGGTTACGGGCAGCTGCCGGGTCAGGAAGGCGAGCGAGAGTGCGCAGAATAGGGCGGGAAGCGAGTTGGACAAGGCGATTTCGAAGTCGCTTGCGCCGAGTCTGGCTATAAGCACACCGAGAAAGGTGAAAAAAGTTACGCTTTTGATGTTTTGCAGCAGGGCGTCCAAATAAATGCGGGTCGTCGCCTTCATGTCGGGTTTGTCCTTTCCGATTATCCGGATGCTGGAAGCCGCGTTCCGTAAAGCTCGGGCAGCTTCTGTAAGTGTACCCCCGGCTGCAGACGTAGCATATGGACATCCCCCGCAAAAAACATGGATTATCCGATCACGAGGCGCCTCCTTGGATGATGTCTGTCCAGCCGTCCCAAAACACCTTTGCGGCGAAATAAAGGAACAGCAGCGCGGAACAGAACGAGAGCGCGCGCACCAGCTTCGGGCCGGCGTAGGAGCCGGATATGCTGCTGATCCAAGCTGCGCCAAGCGACCAGAGTAGGCCGGCGGAGAAAAAACCGGCTGCGAAGACGACCAGCCCGGAACCGTGCCCGATATTCATGCCGGCGACGATCGGCCCGGCCACGAGGGCGAACCAGGCGATGGCGGTAGGCGAGGCCATGGCGAGTCCGAGACCGGTCAGAAAGTGGCGGGGCAAGGACTTGCCGGCGGCAGCCGCGGCTGCAGAACCGGGTAAGTTCGCTTTCGGACGCCACGTCTCGCGGAGCATTTTGAACGTAAGGAAGAGAAGTGTCGCTGTGCCGGCGAGCCATAGCGTCCATTTTACGGGAAGCAGCTCGAACACGGCTCCGACGCCGAGCAGGGCGAGCGACATATACAGCAGATCGCCGAAGCAGGAGCCGAACCCGACCGCGAACGACGGCTTGAGCCCTTTTTCGATGCCGGTCTTGATGATGGCGACGTTGACCATTCCCAAATCGAGACAGAGGGAGAGCGACAGCAGGAAGCCTTGCGCGAACGGAAGAAGAAATGACATGTTCACCATCCCTGTACAAAGTCAGAATGTTGAAGGCTACAAATTTATGTCTGACATTGTACGTGTAATTAAGCGGGCAATAGCAGTATAATACAGGATAGAGTAAATCATAAATATTATGATTTTCACAATTGTGTAATACTTTTTTAAGGTATATTTAATATTCGAGGCGTAAAATATTTCTAATGTAGAAGGGTAGGGGGATTTCGCATGAAAACATTGATCCAATTTCAGAACAAGCTGATACCGGTATATGTCATAAACGCAACGTCCCAGAAGTCGTTCAAAGTTTTGCTGCAAACATTGGAAACAAAGTTCGAGACCGGCAAATCCGCCATGAAGAAATGTTTGGCTTCCTTAATCAGCATCGAGATCGACGGCGGGGAAGCGATCCTGCACAGCTTCAGAGAGGAAGATTCGCTCGCACTTTCCTTGTATTAAACCATAGAACATAAAGTCTGCAGACGCACTCGATAGAGCGCATATGCAGACTTTTTTCGCTTTAAGGAGCACCCTAAGAGGGCCGCTGTTTCTTCTCCAAGCTGATCCAGATCAAGCCGGCGGCCATGCATAGTGCGCCTGCGATTTGCCATAGCGTGATCCGCTCGTCGAACAGGATATAACCGGCCGCTACCGCAGCGGCGGGAACGACATATCTGAAAAAATTGGAGCGGGCCGCCCCGATCCGGTACATGCACACGTTCCATACGACGAAGGCGACGACCGTACATAAGATTACATTATAGAAGATTGCGAGCAGGCTCCCTGCATCGAGCCCCGACCAATCGACCTTGCCCCACGAACCGAGCGTAAGCGGAAATAGAAACAGGCTGCCGAACAAGATGAACCAAGCGCTCACCCGCAGCGCGGAATACTGCTTCATCAGCGGCATGCAGGCGAGATTGAACAGAGCCCCGATCATGCTGACGGCAAAGGCGAGCGCATTGCCGATCATGTTGCGCGATGACAGATCGATGCCCTCGCCGCCTCCGATGATGACCAGCGAGACGCCGATCATGGCTGCGATCCCTCCGGTTACAAGCCGCTTGGAGATCGCCTCGCGATAAAACAAAGGGGCGAACAGCGCCGCGAATATGGGCCAAGGCGCCACATTGAGCAACGAAGCGTTGGCGAGCGTCGTATACTTGATCGAATACATGACCGCGATCTCCAACCCCGTGACGCCGAACAAGCCGATGACCATCAACTGCATGGCCACTTTGAACGAGACGCCGACGCTCCCTTCCCGCAGCTTCAATAAGATGAAGAAAAACGGGACCGCCAGCCCGAACCGCAAAAAGGTGAACAGCGCCGGATCGAACGTATCCATCGCCAGCCGGGATATCCCGAAATTCGTCCCCCACACCGCCGCGACTATGACGAGTCCGGCGTAATACAAGTATGCTTGCTTTCCCATGTTCTCTCTGCCCCCGAATGTACTAGATTCATATTAGGGGATATTGGATCACGCGTAAAGACAAATAAATTTGCGCGGCGAACCCTGGTTCGGAGGATCGAATGAGCAGCGTGAACGATCGCTTCGGAAGCGGATGATAGCGGCACTATGCGCGGGAATTAGGTACAAATGAACACTATATCAATTGAACGAGCGGTTCTGGGACAAAATAGCGTTCAAATGTGTTACTACTTAGGTCCCCCCTTTTCAAACGTAGAAAACTTGGTTAATAATGGGTAACCGAGTTCAAATGGAAAAGGGGACCACTGATGAAAATGAGTCCGGAAGAGATCGAACGAATCAGTCAC
>NZ_VCRA01000068.1 GCF_005938385.1 Paenibacillus mesophilus | reverse complement strand
AGTTTGCTCGTGCCCGCAGTTTTATCTCTACCCTCCGTAAGCAAGGCCTCCCGGTCCTCACCTCCCTAACCTCCGTTCTTTGTGGTGAATTTCGTTTTGGATGATTATGGAACCTAAGTAGTAACTCAAATGTACCTTATCGGCCGGAGTTGTCCACCAATTCGCGTGGAAACGGGGCCGGCGGGTAGAAATAAGGTGCAAATGAACACTATATCAGCTGTACGCGCAGCGTCGGGACAAAATAGTGTTCAAATGTACCTTATCGGAGGAACATGCCTATTAAGCCGGTATAGCAGGGCATCCCGGCTTGCAACTTTTCGCCAAATTGCATATAATACGTGTTAAATATTCAAATGCGACGACGGAGAAGAGTACGCAGCGCCTCCTTACAGGGAGGGAGCGCCGGAGATTGAGAGCGCTCCTAATGGAACCGGCTGCCGAAGTTCGCTCCCGAGCAGTCCTTTGAAACCGGACGTACGGCAGTTCTAGAGCTGACCGACGCGAACCGGCAAGTAGGGGGAACCGGTCCGAGCCGTTAACTCGGTCAAGCGAAGACGTTATTCGCTGCCTGCGAAGTCCGCTGTCGATGCGGATCGGCGCGTTCGGCGGCAGCACGTCTTAACAAGGGTGGTACCGCGGCACATTCGTCCCTTACGGGGATGGGTGTGCTTTTTTGCGTTCGGTTTTTGCTTTGCTTCACTTTTTGGGGATAAACAAAGGAGGAATCCAGATGAAAGAACGATTGCTTGCGCTTAAAGTCGAGGCGCTGCAAGAGCTCGACCGGGTGGAGAACGCCCAGCAGCTGAACGACCTGAGAGTCAAATATTTGGGCAAAAAAGGCCCGCTCACCGAAATTTTGCGCGGTATGGGCGCCTTAAGCGCCGAAGAGCGGCCGATCATCGGCCAAGTGGCCAACGACGTGCGCGCCGCGATTGAAGAAGTGATCGAAGCGAAGCAAGCCGGTTACGCCCAGGCCGAGACGGAAAACCGGCTTAAAGCGGAAACGATCGACGTGACTCTGCCCGGCCGGCCGGCTCCCCATGGAGCGGTTCATCCGTTGAACAAAGTCATTCAAGAGATCGAAGACATTTTTATCGGCATGGGCTATACGATCGCCGAAGGACCGGAAGTGGAGAAGGACTATTACAACTTCGAAGCGCTCAACTTGCCGAAAAACCATCCGGCGCGCGACATGCAGGACTCGTTCTACATTACCGAGGAGCTGCTGATGCGGACGCATACGTCCCCGGTGCAAGTGCGGACGATGGAGAAGAAGCAGGGCGAAGTGCCGGTCAAAATCATTTGCCCGGGCCGGGTATACCGCCGGGACGACGACGATGCGACTCATTCCCACGTGTTCACGCAAATCGAAGGACTCGTCATCGACCGCCACATCCGGATGAGCGACCTGAAAGGAACGCTGCTCCAGTTCGTGCAGGAAATGTTCGGCAAGCAAGCGCGCATCCGCATGCGCCCAAGCTTCTTCCCGTTCACTGAGCCGAGCGCGGAAGTCGATGTTTCGTGCATGATGTGCGGCGGACACGGCTGCCGGACTTGCAAGCAGACCGGCTGGCTGGAAATTCTCGGCTCCGGCATGGTGCACCCGCGCGTGCTGGAAATGTCCGGCTACGATCCGGCCGAATACAGCGGCTTCGCTTTCGGTATGGGAGTCGAGCGGATCGCCATGCTGAAATACGGCATCGATGACATTCGTCATTTCTATACGAACGACGTACGTTTCCTGAAGCAGTTCGTGCACATTTAAGAACTTTAACGGAATTACCGCCTTGACTGACGACCGGGGCTATGTGGACCGACTAGTCCCGGTTGTCAGAGAGCAGGTACGTTATTCCGTTAAAGTTCCCTAACCAAAGGAAGGAAGTGATCGGGACATGAAAGTCTCTTATCAATGGTTGTCGGAATATGTGGACCTGAAAGGGTACACCGCTTCCGATCTGGCGGAGAAGCTGACCCGCAGCGGGATCGAAGTCGATACCGTGGAGAATCGGAATAAAGGGGTCACGAATGTAGTCGTAGGCTACGTCAAAACGCGGGAAAAGCACCCGGACGCAGATAAGCTGAGCGTCTGTACGGTCGACGCGGGCCAGGGCGAACTGCTGCAAATCGTGTGCGGTGCGAAAAATGTGGACGCCGGGCAAAAGGTTCCGGTAGCGCTTGTGGGAGCCGAGCTTCCCGGCGGCCTGCAGATCAAGCGGGCGAAGCTGCGGGGCGTCGAGTCGATGGGCATGATTTGTTCCGCCAAGGAGCTCGGACTTAACGAGAAGCTTCTTCCGAAAGAGCAGCAGGAGGGCATTCTGGTGCTGCCCGAAGATACGCAAGTCGGTGCTTCGATTCTCGAGGTGCTCGGCATCGGCGACGAGGTCATGGAGCTAGACTTGACGCCGAACCGTTCCGACTGCTTGAGCATGATCGGCGTCGCTTACGAGATCGCCGCCATCCTCGGCCGCGACGTGCTGCTGCCGGAAGACGAGGTCGGCCTGCACCCATCGCAAACGAAAACATCGGACCAGCTGCACGTCGATATTACCGCCGCGGAGCAGTGCAGCCGATACTCGGCCCGAATCATATCCGGCGTGAAGGTCGGCCCTTCTCCGCTCTGGCTGCAAAGCCGGTTGACGGCTGCCGGCGTTCGCCCGATCAACAATATCGTTGATGTGACGAATTACGTCATGCTCGAATACGGACAGCCGCTTCATGCTTTCGACGCCGCCAAGCTGGAGGGCGGACGCATCGAAGTACGGCTCGCCCGCGAAGGCGAGAAGTTCGTCACGCTTGACAACGTCGAGCGGACGCTTGCTCCCCATATGCTGCTTATAGCCGACGGCGTCAAGCCGATCGCGCTGGCCGGCGTGATGGGAGGCGCCAATTCGGAAGTTTCCGCGGAGACTACGACGATTGTGCTCGAATCCGCCAAGTTCGACGGCGGTACGGTCCGCAAAGCGTCCCGTCAGCTCGGGCTTCGTTCGGAAGCTTCGCTGCGCTTCGAGAAGGAAGTGAACGCCGATGCGGTCATTCCGGCATTGGACCGGGCCGCATCGCTTATCGCGAAGCTGGCCGGCGGGGGCATTAGCGAAGGCATCGCGGAAAGCGTCACGCATCATGCGGAGCCCGTTACCGTACGGATCTCGCTCGATAAAATCAACCGCTATCTCGGAACGGAGCTATCCTCCCTCGAGATCAAGGTGATTTTGAACCGGCTTCATTTTCAATACGAGGACAAGAGCAACGGAGAGTGGCACATACACGTTCCGCTTCGGCGCGGGGACATTACGCGCGACGTCGACGTTATCGAAGAAATCGCGCGGCTTTATGGGTACGATAACATTCCGGTCACCCCGATTCTCGGAGCGACAACGCCGGGCTCGCTGACCCGGGAGCAGTCGATCCGCCGCACGCTGCGCAGGCTGCTCACCGAAAGCGGGCTGCATGAGGTCGTTACGTATTCGTTCACGCATCCGGAGCAGATCGCGGCATTCCGCGGCATGTATCCGTCCGCGAAGCCGATCGCCTTGTCGATGCCGATGAGCGAGGAGCGTAGTGTGCTGCGTACGAGTCTCGTGCCTCATTTGCTGGACACAGCCTTGTACAACCGGAACCGCAATATGGACGATGTGGCCGTTTTCGAAATCGGCAAAGTGTTCGTTACGTCCGAAGATGCTTTGACTACTCTTCCGCAGGAGAAACTAATGCTGGGCGTCGTCTGGACAGGCAAGCGCTCCTCGGCGCATTGGGGCGGCAAAGCGGAGAAAGTGGATTTCTACGACCTGAAGGGCGTATTCGAGAAGCTGACCTCTGCCCTCGGTATCGAGGAAGTCCGGTATTCGTCCGCACAGCCGGAAGGGTTCCACCCGGGGCGGACTGCGGAAATCGCGATCGGCTCCGGCACGATCGGGCGTCTAGGCCAATTGCACCCCGCCTTGCAGCAGACAAAGGATCTGGAAGATACGTACGTGCTCGAGATCGAGCTGGAGCCGCTGATCGAGCATGCCAGCTTCCGCATCGAATACAAGCCGCTGCCGAAATATCCGTCGATCGGACGGGATATGGCGATCGTCGTAGACGCCGGGGTGCCGGTCGGGGAAATCCGGAGCACGGCCCGGAATACGGCGGGCGCGCTGCTAGAATCGATCGAAGTGTTTGACATCTATACCGGAGAGAGGCTCGGCGGCGGGAAGAAGAGCGTTGCTTTCGCGCTCGTTTACCGTCATCCGGACCGTACTTTGACTGACGAAGAAGTAGCGGAACTGCACGGCAAAGTCGTTACGGCGCTTGAACAAACATTCGGCGCGGAGTTGCGCAAGTAGAAGGAAATAGGGCCGGTCACATCGAATGTAATAAGCGATGGGCCGGCTTTGTTGTTTTTGGAATTGTTCCCCAAAAAATCGTCGTTGTTTTTCGACAGTTATCGTCATCTTTTTGGGGTATTTCAGCCGCAGCCGCCCTGCCATGTCATGTTCCGTGAGTCGGAATGGAAAGGAAGTGCCGATATGAATACGGGCGATAATAAAATACGAGTTACAGTCGATATATATGGGACAGAATATAAGTTAATGGGTGCTTCAACCGCCGGATACACGAAGAGAATCGCCGAGTACGTCAACGACCAGATGCATCAAATGGCCAAAATGTTTCCCCGTTTGGACACGCCGCGCCTGGCCGTACTGGCGTCGGTGAATATGGCGGACGAATTTTTCAAGATGAAAACGCAGGTCGATGAGGTTCAGCAGCAGCTGCAGGCCGGAAAGGAGCTCCAAGCAAGCTATGCCGCGCTGGAGGAGCGTCTGCGTCTCTTGCAGGAGTCGTCCGAACAAGACTCGATCCGTTTTCGCGAAAAAGAGAAAGAGCTTGCGGCCGAAGCCGAGCGCATCCGGGAGCAAGCGGGCCTTGCGGAACGGGAGCTGGAAGCGGAACGCCAGGGCCGGATCGCTTTGGCCGAACAGCACGCCAAGGAATTGGCGAAGGTTCAGGAATCGGCCGAGCAGCTGCTGGAAGCGAACCTTTTGCTCGAGGAGAAGGTAAGCGGCCAGGAGATCAGAAGCGAAGCTTTGGAGAAGGACGTTTTGCAGCTTGGCGAGAGCAATCGCAAATTGGAAGCGACGAACCTTCAGCTCGAAGAGACGTACGGTCAGCTGCAGGAAACGTATCGTCAACTGGAGGATACGAACCGCGAGCAGCTGGAAAGCTTCGAATTGAAGCGGAAGCAGATGATGGAGCAGGAAGAGCAGCTGCTGCAGGAGCTCGTCGCCCAGCAGGAATCCTACAAGAAGACACTCGAGGAGCAGCGCGGCAAAGCGAAGCAGGCGATTGAGGAAGAACGGCGCAGAGCCGAGCAAGCGCTGAAGGAAGAGCGCCGGAAGGCGGAGCAAGCGCTGGCGGCCGAGCGGAGCAGAAGCGAGGAAGAGCTGAAGGCGGCGCTGGAAGCGGAGCGGGAGAAAGCGGAGCAAGCGCTGGTCGCCGAGCTGAGCAGAAGCGAGGAAGCGTTGAAGGTGGCGCTAGAAGCGGAGCGGGGGAAAGCGGAGCAAGCGCTGGTCGCCGAGCGGAGCAGAAGCGAGGAAGCGTTGAAGGCGGCGCTGGAAGCGGAGCGGGAGAAAGCGGAGCAAGCGCTGGTCGCCGAGCGGAGCAGAAGCGAGGAAGCGTTGAAGGCGGCGCTGGAAGCGGAGCGGGAGAAAGCGGAGCAAGCGCTGGTCGCCGAGCGGAGCAGAAGCGAGGAAGCG
>NZ_VCRA01000067.1 GCF_005938385.1 Paenibacillus mesophilus | reverse complement strand
AAACGGGACGATATTAACATTACTTATCAGGTCATCCTCTGGTATTTCCATGGTAAATTCCGAGTCGATTTTCCCCCAGATTGCTTTTTTGAAAAGGTTCGAGTATTTGTCTTTGAAGTACATTAGATTCCATCCCCCTTGAAAGAGAATTATATTGAGCGATATCCAAATAATTCCGCAATAGATATGAAGTATCCTGCCCGTTCGCAGCGAAGCTGCCGATCATTTACTCGCAGCACCTTAGTGCAGATTATGAACCTCTCGTTACCCGTTTGCTTAAGATTAATTTTTCATTTTCTACTTGAAACTATCGTAACGTAATGATTTACGCTATGAATACCGGGTAAAAAACTCGCGCGAAAAAAAGGGGATGATCATGAAACTGGATTGGAAAGTTGGAGAACTTGCAAAATTAGAAGGATTAACGATTCGAACATTGCGATACTACGACCAGATCGGTTTGTTCTCTCCATCCGGTCATACTGACTCCGGACACAGGGTCTATACAGAATCCGATATTGCACAGCTGCAGCAAGTTCTGTCATTGAAGGAGCTCGGCTTGTCGTTGGATCAGGTCAAATCCGTTATTGACGGCAATCATTTCAGCCTGTTCGACATTGTTTCCCTTCAAATTAAGCGTCTGAAGGAAAGTATAAGTGTGCAACAAAAGCTTTTACAGGAATTAGAGCATGTAACAAGCTTTATGAAGAGAAAAGAACGGTTGACCGTTCAAGAATTCACCAAAATATTGAGCGCCATGAGGACGAGCCATCATAAATTTTTTGCCGAGCGGGAAGCGAGATGGGAATCCCACCTCGACCGACTTGGCGATTATCTTGGCGAGTATCCAGATGACGCATCCCAAGGGAGGACAAAATTAACCATGAATGAACGATCTGTAAAGTACTCTACCTTTGTTATCGAGAAAAATTATAATGCATCGCCCGAGCGGGTATTCTCCTCCTGGTCGGACCCGTCAGCCAAAGCCCGGTGGTTCCCGAAAGCCGACGAGTTTGACTTTCGGGTTAGTGGTCGAGAATTCAACCGCGGCGGCCCGCCGAACGGTCCGATTTACACTTTCGACGCCTGCTATCAAGAGATTGTTCAGGACAGACGCATCGTTTATACTTACACCCTGGACCAAGGAGAGTCACGGATGTCAGTCTCCGTGACGACAGTGGAAATAAAGCAGTCAGGCAACGGCACTCAACTCATCTATACCGAACAAGGAGCCTTTTTCGATGGTCACGATACATCAGAACAGCGCGAGCACGGCACAAAATTTATGTTAGATAAGCTGGGCTTGGAGCTGCAGAACGAATGAAGAACGCCTTGCATGGAAATGAGATGCAGGCCGGCATAAGGGAATGGACAGGGCTTGCGGTACTAGCCCTGCCCGCCCTTCTTGTCTCGATCGATCTCTCGGTAATGATTCTCGCACTGCCGCACATTGGCGCCGCCCTCGGTGCCGATAGCGGCCAGCAGTTGTGGATCATCGACATCTACGGATTCATGCTCGCCGGGTTTTTGGTCACCATGGGGACGTTGGGAGACCGGATCGGCCGCCGCAAACTCCTGTTGATCGGAGGGAGCGCATTCATGATAGCCTCGATATTGGCTGCATTCTCCCGAAGCGCTGAGATGCTCATTGCGGCCCGCGCAATACTCGGTATAGCCGGAGCGACTATATCGCCTTCTACTCTAGCTTTGATAAGCAACATGTATCGCGATCATAAGCAGCGTTCCCTTGCCATCGGCATATGGTTAACGTGCTCTATGGGCGGCATGGCGCTCGGGCCTGTGGTTGGAGGTATCATGCTAGATCACTTCTGGTGGGGCTCTGTGTTCCTTCTGGGCGTGCCTGTCATGTTGCTTTTACTAATAACCGGACCCATGTTGTTGCCCGAATACCGGCACCCCGAAGCCAGCCGGCTGGATTTGACCAGTGTCGCGTTATCGCTGGGCACCGTCCTGCCGGTTATATACGGTCTCAAGGAAATCGCCAAGTACGGTTTGCAGATAGTACCTGTACTATTGATACTGGCGGGCGTCGTCCTCGGCACAGTGTTCGTGTCGCGGCAGCACAGGCTGACGAGTCCCCTGCTGAACCTGCGCCTGTTCGCGAGTCCCGGATTCAGCACTGCACTGGGGGGCATGTTCGGTATTACACTGACAGGAGCGACCATGCTTTTCATCGCGCAGTACCTTCAATTCGTGCAAGGAATGTCGCCGCTTCTGGCAGGGTTGTATATGCTCCCTGGGGTAATTGCCTCGATGGCCGGTATGCTTCTCTCACCGCTTATCGCACGTCGGATCCGACCGGCCCGTCTTATCGGAATGGGTCTATTAGTATCGACCACGGGCTGTTTTCTGCTGACCCAGGTGGGGGTTGAATCAGGTCTCACGTTTCTGGTGCTCGGGTATATCTGCTTCAGCCTAGGTGCAGCACCGCTCCCGAGCCTGTCCAGCGACCTTATCATCGGCTCAGCCCCGCCAGAGAAGGCGGGATCTGCGGCCTCCATGCTGCAAACCTGCGGCGAATTCGCCTTCGCGCTAGGCATCGCAGTCTTGGGCAGCATCGGCACGGTCGTTTACCGCAACCAGGTGGCGAACTCTATTCCCGCCGACTTGCCGGCATCCGCGGTTCAAGCTTCCCGCGACAGCTTGGCCGGTGCCACGGCCATAGCGGAAGGCCTCTCCGAACAAGTCGGCAAGGCACTGCTCACCGGCGTACGTGAAGCCTTTACCGGCGGGATGCACGCCGTTGCGGCAGCCAGCGGCGCTATCATGCTTGTTACCATCATCCTTGTCGTTACGCGGCTTCGGCACGTACGACCAATCGGAGAGACTCAGTCTAACCAAACCGGTAGTATTCCAGAAGTTGCGCCCGGCGCTGCCAAAGAAGTATCAAGGTAGTTGCACTACCTAGTCATGCTTAAGTAGGGTAGCGCCAATATAACGCGGTAAACGTACGATAAGCTTATAAATGAGAGGGAGTTGAAGAGAATGAAGAAACAAACACGAATTGGTAAAACAGATTTAGTTGTCAATCCAATCGGACTTGGAACAAGCGCTGTAGGTGGGCACAATATTTTTCCTAATTTAAATGAAGAAGTAGGAAAAGATTTGGTGCGGGCTGCGATCAACAATGGAGTGAATTTTTTAGATACAGCGTTTTTTTATGGAACAGGACGTTCAGAAGAGCTAATAGGTGAAGTGATAAAAGAAGCAGGAAAGCGTCATGACCTCATCCTTGCAACAAAAGGCGGTCTTACACTTGTCGGCAATGATGTTGCCATGGATAATTCGCCTGCTTTTTTAAAACAAGCCGTTGAAGATAGTTTGAAAAGGCTACAAACAGATTACATAGATTTATTTTATATTCATTGTCCAGATCAGGATACACCAAAAGATGAGGCGGTTGGAGTCTTAAAACAGCTAAAGGACGATGGTAAAATTAGAGCAATTGGCGTTTCTAACTTCTCACTTTCACAATTGAAAGAAGCAAATAAGGATGGTTATGTCGATGTACTACAGGGAAACTACAATTTGCTGCAGCGTGAAGCGGAACAAGAATTCTTTCCATATACGACGGAGAATAATATCTCGTTTATTCCATACTTTCCACTAGCATCAGGCTTGCTGGCCGGTAAATACAATAAGGATATGACATTCGATGATCTACGCAAAGATATGCCTCACTTCCAGGGCGATAAATTCAAAAAAAATCTAGAAAAGGTAGAGCAGCTCCGCAAAATTGCAAATGAAAAAAATGCCGAAGTTGCTCATGTAGTCCTTGCTTGGTATTTAACACATGATTTAATTGATGTTGTCATACCCGGAGCAAAAAGTGCAGAGCAAGTGATGGATAATTTAAAAACATTAGACGTCCACTTGACAGAAGAAGAAATCAACGAAATTGATCGTATTTTTAAATAGGTTCTTTGTGGCGAACACATTCATGCCGATCCCGAAACTTCTTGGGTCACCGTATCAATTTGGCTTGGACACCCAAGCTCTCACCAAAATCATTTCCTCTCTTTCAACGAAAAATAATTAAATCAGAGCTTTACACTGTCCAATACCAATCAATTCCCTAAATGATTGGACTATAGACACCCCGTAATTAAATCCTGAGATAAATGCCGGATAGGATCGAAGTCTTAGCGTATATTTTCCGCGTTATCTATACGAGCATGTGAAAATAAAATAAAGGCCTACACATTTACATGTATTCAACGTGTTCTTGGTAGAAGCATCAACAAAGCGGACCAAAACTGGAACAATACAGTCTTGGTCGGCTTTTTTCTGTATATCAACTCCCGTTCCTCGATTTCTTCGAGATGGACGCAGGGGTTCCTTGAACGTTGGAAGTCATCAACAATATTACCAATTTTGTCCTCTGCAACGAATATTTTTCATTTACGTTTAAGTTCCCAAACGTCCATAACTAACTTTTCATTCTATTTTCAACGGAGAGATTGGACAAAAATGATTCGAAAATAATGCATTTGTAGTGGTTTTCCAGCTCTTAACATGAACAATTGCGATTTTTTCAGCATCTTCAATCTTAGCTTCTCTTATTTTCATCGGTTTTCCCCTCAATCCGATTGTAAGATTAACCGTATATTACCATATAAGATTATTGAAGATAACTGCCCGTTAGCGCAACGACGGCGGCCCCACATTTGGCTGGCTGCCGTCGTGTAACGATAGGGCTATTGTACCCGTTTAGCTTAAGCAGACCTATCATTTATGGCTCGGTTTACCGCGCTGTCTGTAACGGCAAGTATGAGGGCCATCCTTTTCAGGATGGCCCCCTCTGTCATGAAACCTAATCTCTGCCGGTCAACAGTCGTCTTCCGAGCTGCAGTCGTGCTTCAAGCTCGATCCGATTTTTGCAATCTTCGCAGCAATGTATTCCTTTGAGATTTCGTTTCACTCGGTCATAAGCTTGAGTCCCCTCAATGACATAAAACTCTCTTCTGCAATTATAACAGGTGGAATGAAAACGAAAAAATCTATCGATTTGCTCTTGCATTGCATCCCCTCCCGTCAATCACGACAAAGTTCAGTACTATTGACGTGATAACTGCGACGCGATATAACTGAATAATATCTAAAGAACACACTGTATTAATTATTTTAATACAATGTGTTAAATAAGACAAGGGGGCGTTTACCGTTGCCGAAAGTCGTGGACCACGAACAAAAAAGAAAACTGATCGCCGAATCAGCATGGAGTATTATTGAAGAAAAAGGGATCGAACATGCGTCAATCCGAGCCGTTGCAGCTGCGGCAGGGTTGTCGCCCGGCGCATTGCGGCATTATTTTTCAACACAGGACGAGCTGTTGCTATTTATCGTGGATTATTATTTGACAAGAGGAGCTGCCAGAGCAGAAGAACGCCTGGAAATAAGTCCCATCCCGATGAAGGCTGCGAGGGAAATTCTGTTACAACTGCTCCCTTTGGATGCGGAAAAACGAACTGCCGTCGGTGTCTGGTGGGTCTTCGCCATCCGATCCCTCACGAGTTTGGCACTACAAGCTAAAAAAGACGAGCTCACGGACGGACTCCACTACCTGACTAAAGCCGTCCTCGAAATTCTAGCTAAGGCGAAGCTTCTCCCCTCTTCGGTGGACATTCAACTCGAAACATTAAGATTGGCCGCGATTGTCGAAGGCTTGACGATCCTCGCATTGCTACGCCCAGAACTCTACACACCGGAGACCGTTGAGCAGATTGTCACCCGCCATCTTCAGGAGCTATGCTCGCAAGCTACGAATGGATGAGCATGTAGACGATTCCCGAAAAAACTTGTCGTTACTTGAGGTACGGTTCAGCTTAACGGGTCTATAAATGCGTCTCGGCATATTACTATCATCTTTCTTTGCCTCATTGAGATCTCATAATATGCACGAAGACCGCCTAATTAATCGGCGGTCTGATTGTGGATAGTTCAACTATCGTCTCCGTTTAGCTTAACGAACTTAAAATGGGTATCGCTTTTCACTTTCGGCTTTACTTTTTATATATTCGTTTCGCCGCATGAGTAAACGTTCCATATACGATCGTAAAAACATCACG
>NZ_VCRA01000066.1 GCF_005938385.1 Paenibacillus mesophilus | reverse complement strand
ATATGGGAAATGACAAAAACGATGAACTGGGACGCCGTGCAGCTTCCGTTCTTTAAAGACGCTCCAGGCGTCGGTTCGCAATTGGAGCCATGGTATGCCGAAATTACGCGGCAAAGCAAACATAAGGAGGATGCTTTTAACGTCATTGCCTACATCACCTCGGATGAGATTCAGACGAAGCTGGCTCGCCAAGGCATTGTCCCTATTACCGTTAAACCGGATATTATAAATCAATTTGGCAAAGACAACCCTATCTTTCAAGGGAAAAATGTTCATGCGTTTATTCCATGGACAAAATCCAAGCCGGCTCCGTCGCCATCGCGATCGATATATGTCGGTGCCGCCGCGCCGAAGTTGTATTCATGGTCTTATAAGATCATTGCCGGCGACATAGACATGAACACCGGTTTAAGAAGCGCCCAGGAAGAAGCTGAAAAAGCGGTTAAGGAAGCAATGTCCAAATAACAGGAATCGTGGCGATATAACTTCTTTCGCCAAGAGCCCAAACCTATAAAGAGGTGTGACCATCGATATGGATAATGTCGAACAATCCGTTGACGAGAGACGATTGCAGAGCGATCCGACTGAGGATAAGCCGGGCAATATCAAAATCAGCCGGCGGAAGCTTCTCGGAGTGCTGGGCATGACCGGCGCCGCCTTCGCGGCGAATGAAATCCTGGGCGCCGGCGACAATTTGCTGCAGGCGAAGTCCGTGAGTGAACAAGTGTACGGACCGGACTCGAGTCTTCCGCCTAAAGATGCGCAGCACCCGTCTCCACCCCAGTCTCCATTTAAACATAATGTGTTGGCTGATCGTGATATGGCTGAGGCGCATCCAGCTAGTGCCATTGTGGATGTGAGCGGGAAAAGTCAGCAGCAAATCAATGATAATCAAATGCGAAAAAATGGCGAATGTTTGTCTGTTAAAGACTACGGTGCAGTCGCTTCAGAACACTTAGTGTCGGATTGGTATTCAGTTGGTTCGCCAAATTATAAAGGTTATGCTGATTTAGCAGCTGTGCAAGCGGACTACCCGTTTATTGTAGATGGTTCAGAGTCCATAGATTATGTAGCATTTCAAGCAAATGTTTATGATTCGATATTCATAGGAACTAATAAAATCTTCATTCCATTTGATAATGCTGAAAAATATTACCTGAACCGCACAGTAAAGATTCCTGCTTCCGGCTTCTTGATTGAGGGCAATCGCACACCTTCTTACCATGTCCATAATCAAGGAGGATATATTTATGCTAACGAAACCGTAACCAATCTATTTAATTACGGAGTTGGTGGGGCTTATGCCTCAAATCAGCTGACCCTTGATGGGATTGCAATGTTGGGTAAAGGTGGAAAAACTCAGACATTTATGTTACACGATGCTAATAATAATGGTCCGCATCGCGGGGTTGCCCTAAAAAATTGTTCTGGTCGTGATTTTGACAACATTATTAAACTGGACCCTACTAACCCAACATATTTATCAGCAGCTAATGTAGTTGTTGACGGTTCGTGTTGTTTTATTAATAACAATAATGTTGTTAATGCTGTTCAGCGTTTATTTGGTATGCGAATCTCCGGGATCCAGTCTGAACAAGGAGCAAGATACACGGGTTATATCGATGGCGGTGTGACTGTTGTAGACAACATGTTAGAGGGACAAAGCAATCCGATCACAATTGAGTCTAATCAACCGTCAGTTGTCATTCAAAACAACTATTTTGAGGCAATTAGCGGCGATTATCTCTCAAAAACAAAAGGCACTAATGTAAATGCCATATTTGATGAGCGTCCTAACTACATATCTTCGATAAACTCTACTGACATTCATCGATTATCTGGAGTTGTTAGACTGCACGCGCCGTATGCGTATCATATTCGTAATGATCGCCATAGCCTTTATAGCTTGATCGGTGCAAACCTGGCAATCGGGTCTAAATTTTCCGGCGCTGCGTATATCGGCACAACTGATTCCACTGACGGCGCTGCTGGATTTTGTGACCCGACTGCACTTCAGGCAGCAAGAAGCACAGCGAAATTCCAAAAGTTTATTGGCTCTGATGTATTAGACACTCCAACAGGTAAAACTTACTCTGGTTTAAAATCAACAGGAACGTCCGCATTCATCACAATAAATGCAGCGGGATGGAATGTGGGAGATATTGTTACAGCAGTAGCATTGGTAAAAATACCTTACAATGTAGCTCCAACCATGTCGATATATGCAAATACCGGAGAGGTAATCGGTGCATTGGGACAAAACACAATGATGAAGATGGCAGATGGCTGGCACATTATGTTTATCAGTCGTGCAGCAGCAGTTGCATCAACAACAACAAGGTTTAAATTTGTTTCTACGGCTGAAATTCAGGTGGCTGCTGTAGGGGTTGATGTAACGCCGCAAGCAGATTTTAAAACATTCAACGGTATTCAGCGTGCTGAGATTCAGGTATTTAATCCATTGCAAGTAAATGCCGAAACGCATACATACCGGGATGTGCGAACATTGATTATCCCTGCTATTGCTGCGGGAGCGTCGTACACGACAGCAAGTATCAGTGTTTTTGGTGCAGCAGTTGGTGATGCAGTTGTGTGTACCCCGAATACGGATACACAGGGGTTAGATTGGTTTGCGCGTGTTAGCGCGGCACACACCATTGAATTGCGTATCGTTAATCGAACAGGTGCTGGTGTTACACTTGATAGTGTCCAATGGAATACAAGAGTATTTAAATAAGGATTTTACCGGAGCGGAGGAGAGGGAACGATGAGTAAAATACGTACTGCCGTAGTCGGTCTGAATATGGGGCTTGGACATGCGCACGCTTATAAATTGGCGGAGCGCTCCGAGCTGCGCTGGGTATGCGATCTGGATGAAGAAAAAGCGGCGACAGTCGCGGCCGAACTGGGCTGCAATTATACGACGGACTGGACGAAAATGATCGACGATATCGATGCCGTAAGCCTAGCTACACCGCATCATCTGCATGCATCGATGGCTTTGACAGCGATTACCGCAGGCAAGCATGTGCTGCTTGAAAAACCGCTCGCCAACTCGGAAGCGGACTGCCTTCAAGTGATACAGGCGGCGGAACAAAACAACGTTACGCTGATGCTTGCATTTGTTGTGCGTTTTTTGCCGGCGATCCGCAAGCTGAAAGAGGCGGTAGACAGCGGCAAGTACGGCGTGCCGATCAGTGCGCAAGGCTGGGTTGAAGGGTTTTTGACCCCTGCTCCGGGAACTTGGTTTGCCAGCAAAGAACGACTCGGCGGAGGCTGCTTGTTCAGCCATGGATGTCACTTTATCGACATCCTGCTCTATTTGCTCGGGGAGCCGGCGAAAGTGTCGCATTTCGGTACGCGCGTCGGCACCGATTGGCTGGAAGGAGAAGGAACGTCGCACGGCATCATCGAGTTTAAGAGCGGAGCGCTGGCACATCTCGTAACGAGCTGGGGCATGCGCTACCAAAAAACGCCAGCCAAATTCCAAATTCATATGACAGAAGGTTTTTTGGAGCTGGACAACAGCATGTGGACCGTTACGGCGATCAGCAAAGACGGAACGGAGACGCTGTACCAACGACCTGCCGAATATCCGAACCGAGCGGGTCAAACCGTATTGTTCGAGATCGAGCATTTCCTGGACTGCATCGCAACCGGCAAACGCCCAGAAACCGATGGACATGAAATTTTGAAATCGCACCGGACGATATGGGCGATGTATGGCAGCCAAGGCGTTCCTGTACAAGTCTAATTCAACGAGCAAGCCAAGAAGGGAGAACTTAGGATGACGATTAAAGCAGGATTTATCGGCTCTTACCGTTCCTTGGAAGAACGCCGCGAAGTGGAGACCGACTACTCGGTGCTGCGTTCGTTGACGCAGGCAGGAAAAGGGGCATTCCTATGAAACCGTCCGTAAAGCTGGCCTGCATGACGTTGATTTATACGAAGCATCCGTTAGAGCTGTCGCTAGCATCGATTGCCAAAGCCGGATACAAGTATGTTTCGTTCGGTTTGCCGCACGAAGGCAAGCCAGCGTTTGACGATCAGGCGGAAGGAGAGGCGGAACGCATATCGGCCCTGCTCGACAAGTACGGCCTGAAGCCCGTATCGCTCGTCAGCACCGATGTATTGGATCCGGGCCAGCCGTTCGAGCGGGCGATTGCGCGGCTCGATTTTGCAAAAGCGATCGGCGTCGAGGAACTGCTGTCTACGGGTACGACGAGCTACCGGCGTTTTCCTGGCGAGCCGTTGACCGAAGAAGAAATGCGGGGACGTGATCAAGCTTTTGCCGACAAATACCGCCAAGTGGGCGAAGAAGCGGGCAAGCGCGGGCTTGTCGTGTCGATCAAACCGCATACCGGCAACACGGCGACGGCGGAAGTGATCGCCAAAACGCTCAAGACGATTGATTCGCCGTATATCGTAGGCAGCTACGATCCAGGCAATGTGCGGTTTTATGAAGGCGTCGATCCTGCCGTCGATTTCCCGGCGATCGCGGCGCAAACCGTATCACTTGTGGCAAAAGATCATCAAGGCGCTCGCACGGAAGCCAATTTTCCTCTCCCTGGACAAGGCGATGTCGATTTTGCCGCGATATTCGCCACGCTGCGCGAGGTGAACTTCACCGGTCCGGTTATCGTCGAACGTTTAGACGGGGACGGCAAATACAATGCCAACAGCCCGATCGAAGTGCTTGACGAGCGTATTGCTGCCGCGCGCGTCAATTTGGAGCGGCTGCTCGTTCAGGCCGGATTCGATGTATAAGCATCAAGAAAGCGAAGGGCGTTTGCTTCGACGCGGTGCTTGCGCCGGAGCGGGCCTCCTTGCAGCAATTGAAGCTGCTCTGAGGGTTGCTGCCCTTTTTGTCCTCTCCGGGCGTGATATGAAGGAGGGAGCAGAGCGCAGCGGGAAGGAGAGGAGCGATCCCCATGTCGCGATCGGGCGAGACGAGGATTACGAGCATTCCGGGAAAAAGGCGTTTTCAATTCGACTGTTTGCCCAAATCTCCAGAGCTTAAGGAGTACGGGACCATTTCCTTGTACCAGTTCGGTGATTTGACCTGTGACGCGGGCTTCGAGCTAGGCGAGCACAAGCAGGTGTGCTACGAAATTACGTATATCGTCTCCGGCAAAGGCTGGTTTGCAACGAACGGTGTCCGCTACGAGGTGCAGGCCGGCGATTTGTATATCGGCTTGCCCGGCGAGCTGCATCGGGGAGGTGCGGATGCGGGCGATCCGTTCCGTTATTTTTACGTAGGCTACCATTTCAATCTGAACGAAAGCGACGGCAGCTGGCTGCTGCCGATCAAGCAAATGATCGACAACAAGCAGTCGCCGCTCTGCAAAGGCCGGCTCGATGTACGCTCCCCTTTCGTAAACGTGCTCAAGGAGCTTAGCAGCGTTACCCCGTTCTCGCATAAAATGATTCAGCTCTATTTGGAGCAAATTCTCGTTCTGACGTACCGCAACTTTTTTTCGGACTGGCAAGCCAAATATCCCGGCGAGGGAGCGAAGCACGGGACGAAGAGGGCCGTCTACGCCGCGATTCAATATATCGACGACCATCTGCTGAAAATCGGCGACTTGAAGGAAGTATCCGACGCTTTGGGCTACAGCCTCTCTTATTTGTCCCACCTCGTCACTCAAGAAACCGGGGACAATCTTCGCAGCATCTGTGCAAAGCGCAAATGGGAGAAAACGGTCGAGCTGCTGAAGGAAGGCAGCTACAGCATCACGGAAATCGCCGCGATCATAAAATACAATTCGATCCATACATTCAGTCGCGCCTTCCGCAAAACGTTCGGCATGTCGCCCTCCCGGTATATCCGGGAGAGGATCGGAGAGAGCCCCGGCGAGATAGCCGAACCGAGATAGGACGAAACCTCCGTTTCCACGTTAGTGGGACGGAGGTTTTTTGTGTGTCTGTCGTACCCAGTTCGGTTACGTATTGCGTATACAGGCAACACACATAAATAGACCGAATATTGCATTCAGCAGACCGAAAGCTGCAACAATCGTCCTATAACTTGTGCAAGGCAGCGCTTACAATGTTTATAGCATTATTTTTCTATGCGAAAAAACAAAGGGAGGCAAAAAGGATGGAGAAAAAGAAATACGGCAAACGGTATCAGTTGTTCTTGATCGCGGCTATGATGCTGTTTGCTTCAGCATGCGGGGCAGACAAGGGTGCTAAAGAGGGCGGCAAGGGGGAGACGAAGACCAAGGAGCCGGTCGAGCTTGCGTTTTACTTTCAAAACGGCAATTGGACGGAAGAACGCTTTATGGATTTATTCGGAAAACATATTCAGGCCAAGTTTCCCCACATAACCCCGAAACTTATTTTGCAATCGAAAGGACCCGTAGAGGATTTTATTGCGTCGGGAACTATGGTCGATATATGGTTCAATACGGCCAGTTCCGTTCCGATGAACATAAGTATGGCTATCGACTACGATATGTCCGAGCTGATCAAGAAAAACAACTTTAATTTGAATCCGTTAGAGCAGACGTCGATCGAACGGATGCGCAGCATGGCCAACGGCGGGCTTATCGGACTGCCGTACAGCGCCGAGCTGTCCTTGCTGTATTATAACAAAGACTTGTTCGATAAATTCGGCGTTCCTTACCCGAAAGATGGCATGACCTGGGATGATATTTACCCTTTGGCGAAAAGCTTATCGCGAAACGATGGCGGAGTGCTTTATCGCGGCATCAGGTTTAACGTTGCATTCGGCCTTCTCTACAACCAGTTATCCGAAGCGTTTGTGGACCCGAAGACAAACAATCCGACGCTCCAGACAGACAAGTGGAGAAAAGTTATTGATAATATGACGCGACTTTATCAGATTCCTGGCAATGAAGCGACAGTACCCCAAATCACTAACCCGCTGAAAGGATTTTTTGAAGATAAAGATACTGCAATGTTTGTCGG
>NZ_VCRA01000065.1 GCF_005938385.1 Paenibacillus mesophilus | reverse complement strand
GCCACACATTACCAACTGTTTGTCAAGTTCTATTTTTTATTTTCGTGCAAAAAAAGAGCGGGCTATCTTTTCGATAACCTGCTCTTGTTCTTAATTTTGGGCTCTTCGCCTTAACTTAATGACATTGGACAAGCGCCCTCTCTTTTTTTCATCTTTACCCGAGCTGCTGCGCCTTCTCGATCAAGCGCTCCTTCCGCACATAGGCATGCAGAAGCTCTTTCTCCCGCTCCGTAAACCGGTATTCGCTATCGCAGCCTTCATCCAGCACGACATATTGAATCGGCTCCCCGTCCGACCGGCATATGATCAGCGCCCCCGGCTCCGATAGATCCGCCGGCCATTCCGTGCCGCTCTTGTCCAGCTTCAAATAAATGTCAATATAAGGCTCCCGACGTTCCACGACAGGCCGATACGGCCGCAGATCCGCTTCGAACATTAATTCTGCATTAAATTTGATCATCCCGAATCCCCCTTCGGCAATGCCTTGTTGTATAATGTAAGGTGAATCTTGCATGCCCATCCTTCAAGATCGAGGTGAACTCCATGGCGAAATTGACCGACGAACAAATTCAAGAGCGGTTGGACGTGCGGCAAGGCTGGACGCGCAAAGACGGAAAATGGCTCGTCAAAAAGTTCCGGTTTCCGCTGTATATGAAAGGGATCGAATTCGTTCAGCAAACGGCGATGACAGCCGAAGCGCTTAATCACCATCCGATGATCGCCATCGAATATAAAATGGTTACGATCAGCGTCACCACCTGGAGCGAAGGCGGAATTACCCCGCTCGATTTCGAATTGATCGACCGGTGCGATCGACTCTACGGCGCCATGTGCGGACACGATTGATCCGTTCGACGGCCCGTTAGGCGGAATTCCGCCGATTTTTCCTCCAGGAGTACAGCAGCAGCGCCCCCAACCCGATGACTTCCGTGACGAAGACGAGCGCATCCCAGAACGGCGCCCCCGCTCCCGGGCTGCCGAGCCGCGGAACAACCGTCGCTATGGAGACGAACAGCTGCGGCGCGAAATAAACAGCAATCATGCCGAGGCTGAATACATATCCCGCCGCATAAAATACCGCGTACCATCGTACCGCCCGCTCCTCGGAAGCTTGAGCCGGAAGTCCGCCGTTTCTTCCAAGCTTGGCGAGAAGCCAAGCACGGCTCCGCTCCATCAAATTGTAGCAGCCCGTCCCATTTTCCACAACATAGTACAAATCCGTCTTCATGTAGAAACAGCATTGGAATACAAGCTTCACAAACAAATCCATTGCGGCTAAAGCCGCCAGCTTCGCGGCAAACCCCGGCTCGCCCGGCATAGCCAGCTGGATCGCCAAGCAGAGAAGCAGCACGAGCTGGTCCACGCCCGCTCCCGCCAAATAAGCTCTGTTGCGCTGGTTCGGCTTCAATCGCCATACGCCGTCCATCTCGGTCTCGAACACGACGAACAGGAACCGGTGCCCGATACCAAGCTTCGCCGGAAGGCCGAACGAGCGTACCGCCATAATATGGCCGAGCTCGTGGAGCAGGAGCAGGGCGAACGATAGGATCAGCCATGACAAGCTGTTCAGCGCCATCGAATCGAACAGGAATGCGTCCCGGTATTGCGGAAACAAGTCCGGCTTGACGATGAACAATGCGACATTCGCTGCGATGGCCGAAATATAGAAAAGCCGCATGAACGGGTGAAACCATAATCGGGCGAACGATTCGGATATCCATTGAAAGCTCCCGGCCGTACGCGCTGCCGATGCGCCTCCGCTCATTCGCTGCGCAGCCGAGTCGGGTACGGGAAATCCATCCAGCTCGGCGACGAGCTTCAGTTCAAGTAGCTGCTCCGCGAATCCGACCATGTCGACTTCTTCGTCCGGAAATCGCGCAGACAGCTCCACCGCTATCGCCTCCAACGTTCCGCCTTCCCGCATACGCTGCAGCGCAACAACGCACAGCTCGGACATTTCGTAAAATTCCTGCGCTGCAGCATCTTCGACGATATAGCCTTGCCGATCCGGCCGGAAGACCAGCTCTACCGGTGTCAGTCTGCTCTGCGGCGTAACATTCACCCTGCATTCACTTCCCCCATTAAATTGCTAAGCAAAGCAACAAAAAAAGGATGCGGCCCGAGATGGGCTGCATCCTTCCGCTTTCTTACCACCAAATTCCGCACCACCAGCAAGTCGTCTTTACTTTAGCCAGCTTTCTGATCTTCATCATGATTCACCCCCTTATCAAAGTCTGATCGGCCCGTTAACCGCCGCATCTTTATATGGAGATTGCGCAGCTTTATCGTGCTCCGAAACGACATACCGGGCGAGCAAAGGGTATACTTCCTGGAACACTTCGACGATCGACGGATCGAACTGCGTCCCTTTCCCTTCCACAATCCGATCGTACGCCTCCTCGACGGTCAATGCTTCGCGGTACGAGCGTTTGGTCGTCATGGCGTCAAATGCATCCGCAACCGCCGTTATTCTCGCGAGCAGCGGGATCTGTTCTCCGGCAAGCTTGTCCGGGTACCCCCGCCCGTCCCACCGTTCATGGTGGTGAAGCACAACGCTCACGCTATCCTGCAGCCCTTCGATATGCTTGATCGCATTCACGCCGACGACCGGATGCGTCTTAATGATCTCGAATTCATTCTCGGTCAGCGACGACGGCTTGGTCAATATATGATCGGGAATGCTCACCTTCCCTACATCGTGAAGCAGACATGCATAATAATAAGACTTGATTTCCTCATCCGAGAACCGGTTCAACCGCTTCGCCAGCTCAAGCGAGAAATAGGCAACCCTTTCGCTGTGCCCCCGCGTGTACGGGTCCTTCAGCTCCAGCGTAGCGACGATCCCTTTCACGATGCCTTCCATTTGCCAGTTGTAGGAATCGCGGATCGCATCCACGTATCCGATGAACCGGTTCAAAATGATATACGACATCGAAGACAAGATCGGGTAAAGCGCAAGCGGCAATATGAGGGCCGGCTGCTGTATGGCGGCGAACAGCACAACGTATTTGAACGTCAGCCCGCCGATCACGATCCAGAAATATTTCTTGTTCAGAAAGATCGGGGAAAACAGGACGAACAAAACTTCCGCTACATTGCTCGAATCGTACGTTTTCTCCGAACCTATGTATACGAATAGATCGTTGAACACCGTTATGGTCAAGTAAGTGTAAATGTATACGTACTTGATTAAGGCCGGCTTCTGTCTTCTGTACAAGTAAACCGCAACAGGCAGAAGCACGATCTGCATAACGTATATTCCATAGCCGAGCCCGCCGCTTGGAAGACCGACTTCTCTGGAATGGCTCATGAACTTGGGATAAATATAAAAATAAAACGCGTCGAACGAGAAACCGATTACGTAAAACAACACCAAAAACAACTTGATCGCCCGCTGCTCCTGATTCATTACCGTAGAATTGAGCAATCCTTTGTGCATGCGGTTACCCCTCTAAACGCGATGCCAGCCGGAACTTTGCAACCGACGAAATAGGGATATGGTTCAATTGTATTACTATTTCGACCATATTTACAAAATTCCTGCAACATCTCTGAAGTTTTTTATGATAGTAAATCGCCTTCGTATACCCTTTTCTCTACTTTACTTCCTCTTCAGCATCGAAATAGGAAAACTAGACTCGTTCTTCCCGCCCATCCGGCCCCATGCCATAATCCCGTTTACATAGAGCAGTTCGAACGGCTCCGAATACCCTTCAACCTCATACATCCCTTGCGGAAACGACTCGGACGCCATCATATAAGCTTTGGCCATCCATATTTTACGCTCCAGCATTTCTGTCTGGCTCGGAAACTCCGCCTTCCGTTTCTCCGCCTCCAGCATGTCCACTTCCGCCAAAAGCTCCTCGCGATTCATCTCGCCGTATCGTTTCATTTTCCTCCTCCGGTAAAAATCGAATGGGTAGATTTAGCTAATTTCTTTATAGCATTACATTATCATAGTTTGTCGATTTTTCACAACGCGAAAAAAGTATGAGATCCAGGCCAAGCACGCACCAGAAAGGGATTCCCAAGAACTACCATACAAAAAACGGGATAGCTTTTTTGTCGAAAAATTCGAATTCTCCATACCATACGCCAAATTTCGACACAAATCTATTACGAATAAGTCGGAAATAATCGAATGAACACCTCTACGTCCATTATTTCCGGTGCTAATGGACATGCGTGCATAAATCCGAAGCGAATCGGAATGCTATTGTCCGAGAAGGGTGGTGAAAATGTTGGAAAAAGACAAGCGGAACGAACAAGAGCCGACTATGGCGCCAGGCATGAATACGAGCGACCCTTTGGAAGAAAAAGCTACGGCGCAAGACATCGAGCGCGGAGAATATACGGAAGTAACCCGGTTATTTTTGGATCGGACTCCCGAGGAATGATCGGCGTGATAAGCTGATTGCGGAGGACATCGCCTTAGGTGGAAATTGCGGTGAGAGAACCGGAATTTTTTCCCAAAATGGTCGATGTCCTCTTTGTGCTGCGGAATATAAATGCAATTCGGACATACATCTGAAATATAAACATTCCGGCCGAGCCTGGAGGGCGTCATGCGCAATCAATGGTTTTCGATTATTCAAATCGCCGCAACGTATATGGGGACGGTTGTAGGTGCGGGGTTCGCCTCGGGGCTATCGATCATGCAGTTTTTCACTTTTTTCGGCGCTTATGGCGTGGCCGGTATATTGATCAGTACGGTTCTCTTTATTTGGCTTGGAACGAAGATGATGGTGCTGTCCCATCGAATTCATGCTTTTTCTTATCAGGAATTGAACACTTACTTGTTTGGCCGGTTTTTTGGACGAGTAGCGAATGCGGTCAGTTTCGTGATTTTGTTCGGCGTAACCTCGGTTATGCTTTCAGGAGCGGGCTCGATCTTCAAAGAGCAAATGGGCTTGTCCGAGCAATGGGGAATGATCCTCAGTCTAGTCTTTATCTTTATGGTGCTGATTCGGCAATTAAAAGGAGTGCTCGCCATCAATACGGCGGTCGTTCCCATGATGCTCTTCTTTTCTTTTGCCGTCGGCATCGCCTATTTCTCGATGGACGATCTATTCCACACAACGGAATGGCAGATGAAGCAATCGCACGATTTGGAATGGATCATCAGCCCTTTTGCCTATGTCGCTTTAAACCTCGCCACCCTGCAAGCCGTGATGGTGCCGCTCGGAAGCGAAGCCGATAATGAACGCACGTTGACCTGGGGCGGGTTTTGGGGCGGCATAGGAATCGGATTGATGCTTCTCACCAGTCATCTCTCGATGAACTCGTTGATGCCGGGAATTATGAAATTCGACATTCCCATGGCGGAAGTCATTCGCGATCTCGGTAAATACATGCATCTTATGTTTATTTTTGTGATCTATAGCGAAATATTCACAACCTTGGTCGGGAACGTCTTCGGCATGACAAGGCAAATCAAAAGCATTTACCACAACCTTTCGACCAATTTGATCATTTTGACTATTTTATTGGCCTGCTTTGTACTGAGCCAAATGAGCTTCGCGGTTCTCCTCTCCCATTTGTATACTTTATTCGGTTATATCGGCCTTTTCCTGCTTGTCTTTCTGATTGTGAAACGAATGCCGCGGAAGTAAACCGGTAAAGCCCTTCGATGCGGCAACTGTATAAAACACGACGGGAACGTGTACTATAAAGCAATGCTTGAACCATTACTTATTGACGGAGGAGTTGCAGAAATGGCACAAATCGATACGAACACTTTAAAAAGGGCGGAAGCAAACGCATCGATCGCTAAAGATCTGATCGTTCAGGCCATCGAACAATCCGCAGCCAACCCGACGCTTTGCGAGGAAGCTCTAAAACAAGCCGCGCACGAAATCGCACAAGCACAAACGATGGTGAGCCAAGTACAATCGGCGATTCAAGCCGCCGGGTCGCAGCAAAGCAAATCATGAATCCCGTTTTTTTCGGCAAAGGCTGCCCCGTTAGGGCAGCCGCTTTTTGTGTAAAAAAGCAAAAAACCCTTGATACACAAGGGTTTTTTTCGTATGATCTGTAGTGGGCTCGAACCACTGACCCCTACCCTGTCAAGATAGTGCTCTCCCAGCTGAGCTAACAGATCGCATTTGATGTTCGCTGGTGACAAGGAATATAATATCAAGAATCGATGGACATGTCAACGATATTGTTAAACTTTTTTTATTTTTTTTGGCCGAATCTTTTTTGGGGAATGAAACGGCTTGTCTCCTCATACGTTTTTAGCGAAGTTTATGTTTCATTAATTATAAATCGGGCGGCAAGGGAAGGATAATCCTCCCGGCCTGCCGAATAGTTCTCTTCGGAGGTGTCTTATGATCGAGAAGTATCCGCTCGCCAACGAGCCCGACAAAACCATGTTCGTATTCGCGTCCGGCAGCAAAGTGTACGGCCATATCATCAAAAACCGGACGGACAAGGCGCCCGCCAAATTTATATTCGAGACGCAGCGGTACGAGTCGACCCATGCACTGAAAGCCGACTATCCGGAGGCGGATAAGTAAAAAAGCAAGAAGTCCGGCCACGCAGCTGCGTGGTCTTTTTGTAATAAATGATAGATTCATCAACTTTTATAGTGCCGACACCTTCTCACACTTCCTCTCATCTACTGGTAGAAGAGGAAGGAGGTGAGCAGCATGAATACTCATAGTTTCGCTCGTACCCGCGTCATCAGGCTGCGTCGCGGCCAATCCGTCGCATTGGTTTGCGGCTTTACTTTGGTCACTCGCCGAATTACGCTCAGACCGGGTCAATTCGTGGTAGCAACCTGCGATGGAAGCCCGAGAACAATCATCGTCGGATGCCGGTCCTTCAGAAGAGAGATTCGTATCCGGTTGAGAATCGGCGAGAGATTGATCATCAGATGCCATTCCTAAGAATCCCCCAGAAGTGAAGAGATGCTTCGCAGCTTATTCCTATTACTTCTGGGGGAGCCCCCGTTAAAGATCCCCCAGAAGTGAAGTGACGGTTTGCAGCTTTTTCCGATTACTTCTGGGGGAGCCCTCGATAAAGCTTCCCCAGAAGTGAAGAGATGCTTCGCAGCAAGTACAGAAAAGGCAGGACATCCGTCCAATGTCATTAAGTTAAGCTCAAAGACAAGACCAGGAATAAAAATGGAATTGGAAACGGCATGGGAAAAAGCCCTGTGCCGTTTGTTTTTTTGGTGCCAGCAAGGAAAAAGCGTACAGCAAACAAA
>NZ_VCRA01000064.1 GCF_005938385.1 Paenibacillus mesophilus | reverse complement strand
TTACAAATCTTTAGATGATAAGTCGGTCATACAGTTTTTGAATGAAGCTGGAGGGGTTATCGCATCATACGATGGACAAACAGCGGCAAAAACGACTTTTAATGCCGTCAATATCAACGGAGTCAAACAAATACGTGTTGCGAATAAGCCGGGATGGGGCAGTTACGGATACGAAGTTGATGTGAAGATTGCTCCAGATACGACACCGCCGACCGTTCCGTCCGATTTAACGGCAACTCCGCAAATAAACGCCGTGAAGCTGGATTGGTCGCCATCAACGGATTTTAGCGGGGTTGCAGGATATAACGTTTTTCGGAATGCCACGAAATTAAATTCGTCTCTTGTGACGGGAACGACTTTCACCGATACGACAGCAGAACCGGACGTGAATTATGCTTATCAGGTTTCGGCTGTCGATGGATCTTCAGCAAAAAATGAGTCCGCTAAAACAATGGTCATATATGCAGCGGCTATGCTTCCAGAAATAAAGCCCGTTTTGACGGTTTCGGCTCTTACAGATAGTTCGATGCGCTTGAATTGGGAAAGTGTTGCGTCGAGTTATGAACTATATCAAGATGGTGCCCTTTTGACCAAGCCCACGACATTCATGAAATATTATGATGTTACGGCTTTAGCTCCATCGACTTCATACACGTTTACACTCATTGGCATAGATAAGTACGGTAGGCGTGTTTCTTCTGATCCTTTGATCGTTGCGACAAAGCAGCCTTTACCGGGCAAACCTAAAGTTTCAATTTCGGATGTAACCCATAAGTCATTTAGGGTTTCATGGGATGCTGTCAATTATGCGAATGATTATAAGCTTTATTTAAATGACGTGGAAGTTGCTACATTGACGGATCGCACTTATTTTTTTGATGGGCTGGATGCTGAAAAGGTTTATTCGGTTAAAGTTGTTGCGCGCGGTAATGAAGGGGATGTGGAAACGGTTGTTTCCACGAAAACATTGAAAATCCCGGTACCGGAAATATTATCGGCTTCTATTCGTCCGTCGCCGGGCGGCGGCATTGATAAACGTGAATTATCGTATGAAGCATCGAGCGACGTTACGGAAGTAGAAGTGTACGTGAATGGGCAGCTCGTCGGGACTTATCCGGTTTCTCAAAATAAAATCGAGCTTGATTTCGCAAACATTGCGGAAAAGTTTGCAGAAGTGAAAATTCTTCCGACCGATGACGGAGCGAAGCCGTACGTTTTTAATGCATTAACGAAAACGACGGGCAATGAATTTGTTGATCTGATTGTGGCCTTTTTTCTAAACGCCTTTCAGGTGCTTCGAAAGTCCTTTGTCCTTCTGGCGATACTATCAATCCCATTAATCATAGTTGTTTCGTTTTTCTTCTGGACTAGGAAGAAATATCAAAAGCTCGTCCCGGATCGGGGCGGCGACAATAAGCCGTTTACATACGTCGACAACAAAGAAAGTGGTACGAAGTTACGGAAAATTCGGAGGGGCTTTTCGACCGACGATACTCCTGACGATAAAGATTTTTACGGAAAGTCTGAGAAGCTCAGACGGTATCATGCAGATAATCCGAAGCTGGCCTATCATAGCAAAAAACATTTTGAGAGGACAGGCTTTCACGTTCAAGAGGTTCGCACCGTTAAAATTCCCGTTGGTTTTATGGGAACTAAAGGGGTGAAGCTCAAGAAGGATTATACCTATGAGCGTAACGGGGTTGAATATAAACAACGTTACGTAAAGGGGCAAGGACGTGTATACGTTCCGAAAGATTTTGATAATCGTATCAAACACGTGAGTAACCAGTTCAAAGCGGCAAAGTCGTTTTTTACTGGCTCAAATAAAAAAACTTTTTAGGAGGGAACAAAAAATGTTCCAAAAAGTCAAAGGCATGATTTTCAAATCGAAAGCAGCTTTCACAATGGTTTGCATGGCTATCGTCGCTATGCTGGCGGCGGTTCCGGCTTCGGCTGCTCCGGCCACGGGGAACACGGATGTAGATTCGTTCCTCACTGAATTCGAAACGGGCTTCGGCGTCGTAAACAAAGGATTCGTTTACTTGGCTATCGGTTCCATTGTCATTACGCTTGTAGTCGTTGCGTTCTTCTGGCTGCGCGGCAAGTTCAAGCAATCCGTTGCAGGCGCTTAATATGTTTCGCCGTTCCGTATGGGGCTTAGGGCTGTTTCTGGCTCTAAGTCTCTTTTTCCATCAGTCGGTATTTGCCTATGGTGTTTATGGGCCTCAACCAAATGCGGATAATGACAACGAAAAATATTATTACTGGGGATCAGCCGAGGAACCCCAATATAGTCGTAATGGGGTTGATGTTGCTGTCGATGGCACTTCCGTCAGCTATCAATCGATTAAAGCGACCGTTACCATGGATGCGGATTTGATTACGGATCGTAATATCTCTTATTTCGCGATATTGGCGAACGGTGTGTATGTGGACTTTTTTGTTCCTTATTTCGATAACGCTTTGGACTTTCCGCGATTCAGGGAGTATTACACCCTTGATATTGATATTTCGGATAGTTTTATTGGATCGGAAATTTATTTTCAAGTATTGGGCGTCAGGGATACGGGCGGGGATCAATTCGTGGTTGCTTGGTCTTCTCAAACGGCCAATTATACATTCAAGCCTTTGCCTGTTATAGATCGAAGCGCTATATCGGTTCTTGAAGCGATTCTTCTTAAACTCGAAGACATCAGAATGTTGTTGCAATCTTTGAAGGATATGCTTGCTGGCAAGCTCGATCAGCTTACCAAAGCGGTAGAGGCGATTTATACGCCAAGCCCGGAAGCTGAGCAACGTCTGAATGATTCCGTGGAAAATTTCATGGATAAGATGCCGACGAAGCAAGTAACCGACAACATGAATCAAATGCAGGACAGTTTGCAAAATTCATTAGATCAGATGCATGAGCCGGGGAGCAAGTTGGTGTTTGGAAACGAAACGGCGCCGAGTACAGGGAATGCGGACGTCGATTCGATATTGTCCGGTATGAAGCTTGATTTGACGGAATGGAAGACGTATGCAGAGCTTTTCCGTACGATCATGGCGGCGACGTTATGGGTATCCTTTTTCCATTACTTTTTTAATAATTTGACTCCGAGACTCGGTATTTAAGGGGCATGGCTATGTTGGTTGTAGGCCGTAAAGCTGGTCAATATGTGATGATCGGAAATGAAATCAAGGTGCAGGTCGTAAGGACGAACGATGGTGATTTAAGGCTCGCTATTGATGTCCCAAAGGAAGTTTCGGTGTATCGTGGTGAGGTTTACGAAAAAACGTTTGCTGATAGATGTAAACAGATTTAAAGCCGGCAGCTCGCTGCAGCTCGTTGATTTGTTTACATTTTCGCGTCCGGAACGCGTCCCGGCAGCTGCGTTTTGTTTACATTTTGAAAAGGCTGCGGCGCGGATCGCGTCTGGCCGGGGGAATGGGTTGTAAACGTGGATTTTATGATCGATAAGATTGCGGGGCTTTTGGATAAGTACGCCGGGAAGATTAATATACCCGTCATTCCGTGGTCGAAACTGAATGAAATGATGGATGTAGTAAATCCGTACTTGGCACAAGCGAATGTTTTGTTCCCGGTCGATACCATATTGCAGCTGACAATGATTTATATGGGCATACGGGTCGTTTTGATCATTATATGGACGTTGGCGTTTGTCCGTAAGCTTTTGCCATTCTAGGAGGAATTAACGATGCTGGATATGTTTGCTTCACTCGGTAAACCGTTGTTTATTTTTGCGGCCATTTTTGGAGGGTTTTGGATCGTAAAAACGGTTATACGAAATCTTGGACCGGGTATCAAAACATGGGACCACCGTCCGTGGAAATGAATGAAGGGAGGTCACCCCTCGCCGGGTTCCCTGTGGGGTTCCGGCGGGGGGTGACCTCCCTTGAAAGGGGAATAGTATGCAACTATTAAAAAATCGAAAATTTAGGCTTATTCTGGCGCTTGTATTGGGTGTTACATTTGCACTTATTGGGGGGTTTAAATTGCTTGTATATGTTGGCTTACTCCTTACAGGTTTGTTCCTCGGTAGTCAATATCAAAAATACCGTCAGCTCTTCCATGATTACAAGCTTGGTTTACGTATTAACACTATTCTTTATAATAGCCGTGAGTCGGAGGAAATGAAACAGAAGGTCGAGCAGCTGCAAAAGGAACTAGCGTCGGCTGCGGATCGAATCAAATTGTATCAAGCTTCTACAGTTCAAAATCAGGCGAAAGGTGGTTTTCCTTTTGACAATATCAATCGTAACGGGGCTCCCGGGGTTTGGCAAAACGTTGAAACTGACTGAATTTGGTTACCGGGCTAATGCTGCCGGGAAGCATGTCTATTCCAATTTTAAAATGCAAAATCTACCGAATCCCCATTTGTATACCCATTATAACGATCCCTTGGACGTTCTCGGGCGTCCGGGGATCCAAAACTCATTAATACTCATGTCCGAGGTTGGCATTCTCTTAGATCAAATGCGAATGTATCAAATCGATCATCAGGTGTGGGTTGAGCTTCGGCAGCATCGGAAAGACGGGAATAACATTATTGCCGATGCTCAAAGCATGTCTGACGTTGCTTACACGTTCAGAAATCTGATTCAATTCCAGTATGACATCTATGCAAAATACAAGCTGTTTGGGCGTACCTTTCAGCTTGTGCGCGTCCATAATCCGAAAACAAAGGAATTCTATGGTCGAAGGTATTGGAGCCATAATCCTAAATATTTTAAGTTTTACGACACGTTGTATAAGCTCGAAAAGAATGTATCTTTCTATGAAATGGGACAGGCGAAAATCGAGAGTCCATGGACGCAATTCCTAGAAAATACCTATGGGGAAAATATGTTTGGAAAAGTAGAAAAAAGTTAGACAAAAGTATAAAAATACAGTATAATAAGATCATAGACAGAGAGGAGATGATCTAGTGACACAGCAGCAGAATAACTATCGTTCAGTCAAACTTACATCGAGTGTAAAAGTTCAGTTGGAAGATTTGAAAGCAAAATTGAAGTTGAAATCGGAAAGTGAAGTAACTGCTTATTTGGTTGCTCTTTACACTGATTCTTATCCGAAAATGACCGTTGTTCAGCATGAGAATTATCTTGAACGTGCAAAGGAAATGAACAGTCAGGGTACTTTGTTATGACGACATGCCGTTATTGTAAAAAAGGTACATTGCAACTCTTGTCTGATTGCTACAAATGCAATTATTGCATCAAGGAATTTGACATTCAAACCGGAAAAATGATTGGTTGGGTAACGAATTCGGAGCTTGCAAACAAGGAAAAAACGAAACGTGAAAAGGCCAAAGGGCCGGAACAGCTTAAATATTTGCGAATGCTTGCGATGAAAAAGAAGGTGTAAACAAAACGTTTGCAGCTGCGCGACGTCCCAGGTTTGAAATGTAAACATAATTCGTTTGGCCATATTTCGAATTTACGATCGTGATCGCAATGTAAACAAAATAAAACGGCTTTTGCGCGGATCGCGGCTGGCCGGGTGGATGGGGTGTAAACAGTGTCGAGTCGGGCGATGGTTCAAGTGCCGGAAGAAATGAAAGATAAGATCGAATCTTATAAAGGAAAATTTCATGCTAAGACGAATTATGAAGTCCTGCAATACTTGTTCAATTACTACGAGCAAACGGAAAAATGGAAAGCAGAGCAGCGGAATAAAGCAGAGCAGGAAAAGCAGCATCAGGCAAAAACGATGGTTTATCTTGGGGAAGAATCGAAGGCGCGTTTCGTTGAAACGCAACGGGGTTTAAAGCTGAAAAATGAATCTTCGCTGTCGGATTTCTTGATTAATCATTTTGAAAAATCGCCTAATATGACGAAGGAAACGTTTGATTTTTATAAGTCTATTATGTAGGAGGAAAGAGAATGAAAATCGAGGTTTATGAAAATTATGATGGAAGCAAGTTGGTTGCTAAGTTGGTGGCAGACGATGGATCGGAACGTGAGTTGTTAAGATCAGAAGTAGGCAATGACGATCTTTTGAACAAAATTGATGCTATGAATTTGTCACACCTGACAGTGACCTTTCACTGGGCGTCTGCTAGGTAATTCAATGAATAGGAGAGTGTATGAATGTCCGATTTTGATGTTGTCTATTTGCAAGAACGATTAAGGCAAAGCTTGGTTGCTATGAATGAAGCGATAAACGAAAATGAACGTTATTTTTTTAAGGGAAAATCGGAAGGGCTTGCGCAAGTTATTGAACATCATTTTGGTTCTGTTTTTGTAAAAGAAGTTAGAGAATCTTTAAATCTTTGAAAGGTGTTTCTTCTATTCTAGATATATTAGAATCATCTTGCCCCACGGGAACCGAAAAGCCTTGATCTTATGCGGTGCACATTCGCGCTGTGTCGCAATAAAGGGGGTGACAATTTGATAGAGTTTTTGAAGCAAATCGAGATGGATTTTCAATACCTAAACTCGGTTGCTACGAATATAGATTACAATGAATCGATACTAGATTATTACGCTGTTTTGCAAGCTGAAATGAGAGGATTACAGCAGGATTTAGACCCGGCTGTTAAATGGTCGCGGTTGTTGCTGGAAGAGAAACCTTTCGACGGTCCTTTACATAAGCTGCACGCTGAGATGAAAGCAGAAGAAAAGAAGGTGTATAGGAAGCTTGATACGATGTCTCGTTGCAATCAAAAATGGTATCTAGACGTTTATCAGGATGCAAGAATAAAAGATTTCAAGAAAACACACCTTTGCAAAGATAAATTTTGTAATAACTGCAAGAAGGTGAAGCAGGCTTCAAGGATGCAACGGTTTATACCGGAAATCGAAGCGTTTAAGGACCATAAGAAAATTCATTTAGTGTTAACCTTGCCTAACTGCTCCGGTCCCGATCTACCCGATACGATAAAGCTCATATTTACTAAGTTTCAGAAGCTGACGGAATATTTGTCAGGGACTAAAAAAATAAAGGGTATTGATATACATAATTGGGGATATAACGGCGCGGTTCGGTCCTTAGAGGTTACATACAAGAAACATTCGTATCATCCACATTTGCATGTTTTGCTCGTAATGGATAAGCGTTTCGAATTGGGCAAGAAGCAGCATGTTAATTCATTTTCAAAGAAATACGGTAAGGTGCAAAGGATGTTTTCGGACAAAGAAATATTGATACAAAAAATTTGGTATTTGCTTCTCAACTCAATCAAGGTCACTAAACAGGCGATTCATGATTTAGAGATAGGGTATAGTTCCATGATGGACGAGTTTAAAGAGGGCGATTATCATGAGCTTTTTAAGTACATGACGAAAGGGAACGGATCGGAGACGGGAGAAGCTGAAGGGTTGATGACGTATGATAATTTCAAAACGCTATACTTCGCA
>NZ_VCRA01000063.1 GCF_005938385.1 Paenibacillus mesophilus | reverse complement strand
CTTTTCAGATTATTATCGACAAGTCACTGCGTGAACTAAGGAACCGCCGTATACCGAACGGTACGTACGGTGGTGTGGGAGGTCGGCTACTCAATTAATGGGTAGCCTCCTACCCGATTGATTGCACGTGTTGTTCCGGCCTTATTCTTCGTTTGGTAAATAGACCTTTAATTTTTTTCTCAATTTCCCCTCAAACCTTACATGAAGCGCTTTTCTTTCAGTTTGCACACTATTGAAGATCGTTAAAATGGAGCTTATTTGAGTAAATTTACGAAGTTGTAAAGGAGCTGTACCCGAATGCTGTGGAAACATATCGCCACGTCAATTCGCTCGTCTCCAGTATTTGTATTCCTGATCGTATTTGGAGCCGTTTTCGACCTTATGTTTCGTTATCTGTCATCGCTCAGCTATTCCTTTTTAATTGATAAAGCACTAATTCCTCAAGATCCGAAGGCTCTATCCATCATTATAGGCGCGTTGCTGGGGCTAGGCACTCTTAACGTGGCAGCAGGTATTTCCGGCGATTACGCCACCTCGCGGCTAAGCGCCAAGCTGTTGTTCGATTACCGGCTTCAATTGTTCAGGCATATGCAGCTTCAGACTCAGCGCTTCTATCAACAGTTCAAGACCGGCGATCTTATGACCCGGTATGCCGACGATATTCCAGCGATTGAAGCGGCCATCATCCAGACCTTTAGCAGTGCGCTGCTGGCCGTTTCGAGCGTGATCATAGGGGTGGTTATTCTACTCAGCATGGAGTGGAAGCTTGCGCTTGTCGTGTTAGCCGGCTCTGCTCTGCTTTTCCTGCCTTTCAAGCTGCTCAAGTCCCGGTTGCAATCGCTCAATGAAGCTTATTATACGCAGCTGGACCTATTCAATAGCTCGATCGATGAGAATATAAAGGCGTTCAAAGTCGTACGAGTATTCAATCTGCGTGAGAGTATGCTGGCTAAAGTGGAAGTTATTCTCCGATGCATGCTGTCGATCGGTGTGCATAGAGGGTTCGTCGGCTCCAATCTTAATCGGCTGCCTGTGCTGGGCATTTCGATTCTCACTGCGGTCGTCCTTGCATACGGCAGCTATTTGACGTTCGAGGGGCGTCTTACCATCGGTGAATTTATCGCCTTTAATTCCGTATTTGTTCTGGTCGGCCATTCGATGTTCGGCGTTGCCGCTGTGCTGCCCACCTTCCTGGCGGCGAGAACGAGCCTTCAGCGGCTGCATCAAGCGATGGAATGGATGCCGGAAGTAGACGAACGGGGAGTGTTGGAGCTTCCGCCAGTCCGTTCGGAAATCGCGCTGCGAGACATCACATTCGCTTATGTACCGGGCGAGCCTGTGCTGCGGCACCTTAATCTTGATATACCCATTGGACGTTATACCTCTATCGTAGGTCCGAGCGGCTCCGGCAAAAGCACGGTGCTGCAGCTGCTGATGCGATTCGCCGATCCGGACGGAGGAGCGGTGTTATACGACGGACACGATGCCAGAGAAGTCAAATTCGCATCCTTGCTCGGGCAAACCGGTGTTGTCTTCCAGGATTCTATCCTTCTTCACGCCACGATAAGGGATAACATTCGTATAGGGAAGCCGGATGCTTCAGAAGCGGAAATCGAGGAGGCCGCGCGGGCGGCCGGCGTGCATGAAGCGATCGCCGGATTCCGGGATGGATACGATACCGCTGTCCACAATCATGGGGATAGCTTATCCGGAGGTCAGCGTCAGCGCATAGCGCTGGCTAGGGCGCTGCTGCGCGATCCGAACCTCTTATTCTTGGACGAAGCAACCTCGGCTCTTGATCCGGACACCGAACGGGCTGTCAATGAAACGATTGTTTCGCTCAAAGGTACCAGATCGATAATTTCGGTTACGCATCGTCTCTCTTATGCAGCCATGTCCGATCATATCATCGTTATGGCCCAAGGCGAGATAGCCGAATCAGGGACACACGAGCAGCTTATGGAGCGGGGCGGCCTTTACCGCCAGATGTGGGAGAAGCAGCAGGGGTTCATACTGGATAAAGACGGAGTCAGCGCTCATGTTCAAGTACATCGGCTGCGAGGGCTGCCTTTCTTCAGTGGGATCGAACAAGAGGCGTTGGAGCAAATGGCCGGTCTTTTTGTTGTAGAAAGATTCGAAGCGGGTATACCTGTCGTCGAGCAGGGGAACAGCGGAGACAAGTTTTATTTGATCGCGAGAGGGAAAGTTGACGTATACAAAGCTGCAGCAGCAGGAGACCGGCATAAAGTAGCGGTGCTGTCGGACGGGGACCATTTTGGGGAAATTGCGCTTATGCACCACGTTCCGAGGACGGCCACGATTGTAACGGCAACGCCTTGCTTGCTGTTGTCGCTGTCGTACGATCATTTCCATCCATTGATGGAAAAGTTCCCATCTATTCGCGAGGAGCTCGAAGTGACGATAAAAGTACGAATGAAAAGGAGAGAGGCATGATGCTGAAGTGGGTGATCGCTGATTCGGAACAGCACAGGGAGGACGGAGTTCGATTTTTATGTAAGCATGCGGAAGACCTTGGCGTACCTTACCAGTGGTGCACGGTGATGGACTTTGTTTATATGTCCGCTAGCGATGACGGATTTATGATGGCGTTGGACGAACAGGGGAGAGTTCGGGGAATCTTGATGTACACACCGTTTCTCATGAAGATGAGTGGCGCGGAACGAATCCGGATCGAAATTCAGTTGCTTTACTTGGAGAAGGAAGTCCGTGGAGGCAGAGCGATTGCGCGGGCAGTCGAGGCGTTCGCCGAAAGAGAGCTCGAGCTGCCCGAACCCGCCTTTGACGTTGAATTTTTTGTCGTCCAATCTGATGCCAATCGCCGATTATTTGGTAAAATCGCCTCGCTAAGCGAGACTCAATTGCACACGTGCGGTCCGTTGGATGTATTCCGAACCACTCCCGACCTGTTAAGGCGGGCTGCGGCGATGGTTTTCTCTAGAACGGGCAGACGGCAAACAAATAAGACCGGCATGAACGCCGGCCTTCAATCATAATTGCGATGACGCGGGATTCGGTATGATTAGCGCTTGGTCGTCGTCCCGTAGGTTCTATGAACCGTACCCGATTGTGTTCCTGGATCTCCCATTGTGATCACCTCCTTTGTTAAATGTAGTACTAAATATACGAAATCGGATAGGAAAAATCAACTATATTTGTAAAAATATTTAAAAAACATTTTACCTAAGGATGTGACGGATTTGGTCTCCATCGCTATTTGCTCGAATACACTTCAGTGGAGCAGGTTTACCGATTTTTATATCCGGAATCGAACGGACATCATTCCGAATTATCCGATAGCGCTTGCCGCCAGAGACGTCCGAAACTACATGAGAGAAGGAAGAGGAGCGATTCTGACGAATGATAGAGATGAGGTCGTCGGAATCGGTAGCTTCGTACTCGGACTTGTGGATGATGACTTTCAGGATAAGGAAATTGCGGTGCTTGGAAACAGCTGTTTTCTGGAGGAATATCGGAGCAGCAGGACGTTCATACGCGGCCTGCAGGTGCTGGCGGAACAAATTGTTGACGCGAATCCCGGTGTGCGGGAGGTGAGGATTCCGACGGCAGCTGCGAACGAATACACCAATCGGCTGTATCGGAAGTTTGCGGATAAGCACGGAGTCTACGAGACAGAGTACGGAACAACGCTTGTATACTCCACACCTTATAGCCGCTTCGCCGACTTCTGTAACCGGTATAAATAAAGCGGGAGATAGGTACGTGTTAAACTCCTCTGCAAGATATTGACATTTTTCTAACGAATTCTGAAATAAACCGCGATCTTCACTGCGGTACAATTCAAATTCTAGTAGATACACGAGGGCAGCCGGCCAGATCGATCGGCTGCCTTTGTTCACCTAACGTGCAGGATAGTTATAATTGTTTTGCACCTTATGTATGATTTGGACATGTTAAGATGATCACCGGGCATCTATTATCGAAAAGAGGATGAGGCGTGAACAATTTCATAAATCATGTGGTTGGTTCAATCGCAGCAAATACAGAAACGATTGGAAGCTCATTAAGGGCAGGAGAGTCCAATAAAAGGAAGTTCTTCTTAATGGTAAAGATAGCAAAAGAAAAGAAGTGCAGCAGCATTCAATAGTATAAACTCGGTGTGTAGCATCCAATTATTGAGAGGAGCCATTTGCATGAATCAAAACTACAACGCTGTCTTTACGGTAGACCAAAGCCCTGAAGTAGTCTTTAACGCGATCAATAATGTCCGAGGATGGTGGTCACAAGAAATTGAGGGTGATACGGACAAGCTCGGTACTGTATTTAGCTATCATTACAAAGACATCCACCGCTGCAAAATGGAGATAACAGAGTTAATTCGCAATGAAAAAGTCGTTTGGTATGTACAGGAAAACTACTTTAGTTTTACGCAAGACAAAACCGAGTGGACAGGCACAACAATCAATTTTGAAATCTCTAGAAAGGGCGACAAAACGGAAGTCAAGTTCACTCATATTGGCTTAGTTCCCCATTTTGAATGCTTCAATACCTGCACAGAAGGATGGAACAACTATGTCAACGGCAGTTTGAGAAGCCTGATTACGACTGGTATAGGGCAGCCTAACATCGGGGATCCCATCACCGATAGTGAACGGTCGCTAAGTCAATAAGCATTGGTGAACCATTAAAGTAAAGATTTTTTCGACCCTTGGGTTTGATAGCTCAATCAATACGAGGAAACGGCAGCAGATAAATTAGATCTTCTGCCAAAGGTCTGAGGGAAAACTGTCGAGTGACAAGAACATACTTCCTTAAAAGTCGCGTAGTTGCGACTTTTTTTGTTTTTAGGACGCAAGTTCTTGTTAAAATGAACAATAATTATCCCATTGCACTAACGGCCACGATAGTGAAATAAGAAGCCCTGAAATCCTTCGGAATGCCTTCGCAAAGAACGATTGTTAACTATCAGAATATTTGGTATAATATGACTAATTAAAATGTACTGCGTGTGACTGGCGGAGCATGGGGAACCATGAGGAAGCACGCGGGGTATGTGCCGTACGCCTGGGCGAGAGTGGTTAATCTTTGGATTAAGCGCTCTTTTTTGTTTTCCCAATCCAATCGAGCGAAGGAGAGTTGATCGAAGGTGGAAACGATTCAGACGTATTTGGACCTGCACGACCCCGAGGTAGCGGCCATGACGGGTGCGGAAAGCATTCGTCAAAAAAGCACACTTACGCTCATCCCGTCGGAAAACTATTCTTCCATGGCGGTCCGGCTGGCGCTGGCCTCTTCATTCACGAACAAGTACGCCGAAGGCTATCCGTATTTTTGGGAAAACGGGGAACGGAGCATGCAGAAGAACGGGCGGTACTATCGCGGACAGGCGAACACGAACGCCTTAGAGCGTTTGGCCATCGAAAGGGCGCTGAAGCTGTTTACGCCGAATCCGCAAGCGTATCATGCCAATGTGCAGCCCTTGAGTGGCTCGCCAGCCAATCTTGCGGTGATGCATGCTTTTTTGAAACCGGGGGACACGTTTCTCGGACTTTCGTTGGACTACGGTGGACATTTGACCCACGGGCACCACGTCAACATGACGGGCGCATCATATCGAGCCGTTTCATACCGGCTGAACATCGACTACGAGTTGGACTACGACGAAATCCGCGAGCTGGCACGCCTCCATTCACCCAAGCTGATCATCTGCGGGGCGACTGCTTATCCGCTGCAGATCGATTTTCAGCGCTTGGGGGAAATCGCCAAAGAGGCCGGTGCGTTGCTTGTCGCCGATATCGCTCACATTTGCGGGCTGTGCGTTACCGGGCATCACCCCCATCCGTTCCCGCATGCCGATATCGTCACCACGACCACGCACAAAATGCTGCGCGGACCGAGAGCCGGACTCATCCTATGCAAAAAAGAGCTAGGTCCGGCAATTGACCAAGCGGTATTTCCGGGACTTCAGGGAGGACCGCACATGAATACGGTCGCCGCCATGGCAATCGCCTTCCGTGAAGCGATGAGCGGGGAATACAAGCAGTACGCCGGGCAGATTGTCCGCAATGCGAAGACTCTAGCGGAACATTTGCAGGCGGATGGCTTCCGTCTGATGGGCGGACGAACTGAGAATCACCTGCTGCTTCTCGATATCCTTCATTCGGATAACGGGCTGGCTGCCAAGGATGGGCATTGGCTTTCTATTCGCTGGGAACGGGCCGGCATCATTGCTAACAAAAACGCCGTGCCCGGCGACAAGAAGCCCTGGTACCCGTCCGGCATCCGGCTCGGCACGCCGGCCGTAACGACGCTGGGAATGAAAGAAGCGGAAATGCGGCAAATTGGAGATTGGATCGTACGTGCCACCCACGGGGCCGATAACGACACCGAGCTGGAGCAAATCCGCACGGAAATCGCCACTATGGTGGAGCGGTTCGCACCGAGACAATTCGTTTGAGATGTATGTGGGCATGATTTGCAATAGTCAAGGTCCGGCTTTAACAATCGATATTAGACAATGATGAGGGAATGTTGATTTACATGGGGCGTATTTAGAGCAAGACAACGTTTTAAATGAGATTAATATTTCCAATAAAGTGGGCGTGAATAAAAAGTGAGCCATAAACAAGTTGTAAGCAAAATTTCTAAGATATGCTTTACTTACATTCCAGTAGCCGATGTAAGGCGGTCGGCAATATGGTATTCGGAAATTCTGGGTTTTCAGCTCGATTTAGTTTTCGATTCCCACGCAATTCTACAACCTGACCTTCAGTTGTTACGATCGGATGCTCCAGTAACTCAAAATACGTTGGACGACAAACCACTTCCACGAACCGCTTATTTTTGCGATAACATTGTCGAGTTTCATGAATATTTGAACGAACGGGGAATTCAGACGGAAGAGATTATTGATGAAGGAGAATGCGGTTGTCATTTTGAGCTATATGACCCAGATGGTAATCGAATCACAGTTTGGCTGGCTAAATAATCGGTAAATCGGGCGTAATCTCTTATTAAATGACGGGAATGTATTATGGAGAATTATAAGTTGTTTTCAAATTGGTTAAATCAGATTTTAGAGCAAGACATCACCAAAGAAATAAAAGCATTTAATTTTAACATATATGAAGGTTCAGAAGATACGTACGATATACAATTAATTGGTTCAGATGAATTCAATGAGGATGACTCCGATTGGGCTTGTACCGACTATTTTACTTCGGAAGAAGATATTTGCTATATAAAAAGAACAGAAGATATTCAACATTGGGAACAAGGTTTAAACTACATTACGATGTTGGTGGAACGTTATCTTAAAGAAGGAGAGTATGCAAACATCCTCAAGAATGCATATGCGATTGGAATTGGATTTGTAGATGGGGATATTGATATTCTATATCATGCTTGAATAATAGTCTTTTGTTGTGATGAGTGCGATGTCGTCGCAAAACTAACGGGCACGAGAGTTTAGGAACTGCTACCAGCAGGATAAAATAGCAATGAGTTGAAATAATAGAGCAGTCAGTTATTCGGAGGAAAGAACTTATATTGCAAGACAAGAAAAGAATTTCCCCATTTGATAAATATACTTTTTTGAAAGATGCATTGAAGAAATTCGACTGGCGTTTACATATAGATAGTGATGTTTTCACAGAGAGCGACTTAATTGAAAATATCCAACGAGGATGGATGAGTGAAAATGAATAAAAGCCATTAAGAGTCAAGCTTATAATGTCGATACAATCAATTTATCCAACGGGGATACAGATGAAATGTATAGTGTGAAATTTGGAGACGTTTGGGTCGGTTCAATAAAGAAAGCATAAGTTCTCCTTAGATGAATTGTCAGCAAGGCCGCCGATTACTTCGACGGCCTTTTGCTGCTCAGACTGTGTCAGAAAGCATGCTTTTTGGCATTCATGGCACACATTTATGTCTTTGGACAACTACGTGATTTTGCTAAAAGAAAAACTGGTTTTATTTGAATCTTGTTGCTGAAGAGCGGGGTATGATACATTAGTTATCCGATCGTTCGTAACTAAGCAAAGATGAAATGACGATTTTGGAAGAAATTGCAGTTGCATGTATCTACTAATCTATGATATATTGTTATTCCGGCCGTATAAACGAGTCGGTTGAAAGAAAATGATTGCTCCTTGAAAACTGAACAACGAGCGTGCAAGTGAGGCTTCGCAAGAAGCCAAACAAGTCGAATTTTCGGCTGTGCAAACTCCGAAGTATTCGACACAAGTCAGTACGAATTGAGCTATCGGCTCTTCTTCACCCCAAAAAGTGACGTGAAGCTTTGCAGCAACACCGATTACTTTTCGGGGACCCCGGGGAACCGGGACCTTATTGGAGAGTTTGATCCTGGCTCAGGACGAACGCTGGCGGCGTGCCTAATACATGCAAGTCGAGCGAGGCCT
>NZ_VCRA01000062.1 GCF_005938385.1 Paenibacillus mesophilus | reverse complement strand
TTAGCCAACCATGCCCCTTGACGGGGCACCACAGAGATATGAAAATGGGGGCTAGACGTTTTATAATTAGATTACGGCTGGCGAGGGAGGTCGATGAACTATGGTGTCGCGAACCCAACCGTTAGTCTGACCCCAGCGACCTCGGTGCACCACGGAATGTTGCTCCCTCATGGGAAGCACGTAGGGTAGATTAACCCTTTTTGGTTGTTGCACCAGCCCTCAATTCGGTTTGCCGTAGAAGGGTGATTTTCATGGATGTTCTCATTGAACGGGCATGCGGATTGGATGTTCACAAAAAGAACATTACAGCTTGCATCGTTACACCCGAGGGAAAGGAGATCAGGACATTTCTTACCCACACCGTCTATCTTCTCGAGCTAATCGATTGGATCAAGGAACACCGCTGTACTCACGTAGCCATGGAGAGTACCGGTGTATTCTGGAAGCCTATCGTCAACTTGCTTGAGGCGGAAGACGTCGAGTTCCTCGTCGTGAATGCACAACACATGAAGGCTGTCCCCGGCCGAAAAACGGATGTGAAGGACTCCGAATGGATTTGCGATCTTCTCCGTCACGGCTTGCTAAAGGCAAGCTACATCCCTGATCGCAACCAACGTGAGCTGCGAGAGTTGGTCCGTTACCGCCGCAGCCTCATTCAAGAACGCGCCCGCGAACATAACCGGGTACAGAAAGTTCTGGAAGGCGCCAACATCAAGCTTGCTTCTGTTGTGTCCGATATTATGGGACTTTCCAGTCGGGACATGCTCGAGGCCATGGTGAATGGCGAGACAGACCCGGAAACGCTTGCCGGCTTCGCACGCAGAACGATGAAGAAAAAGAAAGAAGAGCTCGAGCTTGCGCTGCGCGGTAACATGAGCTCCCATCAGCCCATGTTGCTGAAAACGATGCTTACCCATGTAGACTTCCTAACGGAACAAATCGCCGAACTCGACATGGAGGTAGCCAAACGGCTCTCCCCTTTTCAGCAAGACCTGGATCGACTGGACAGCATTCCGGGAATCGCCCGGCGAACCGCTGAACAAATCCTTGCCGAAGTCGGGACTGACATCGGTTCGCGCTTCCCAAGTGCTGCGCACTTATGCTCATGGGTCGGTCTTGTTCCAGGTCATAACGAGAGTGCCGGTAAACGGAAGTCCTCCAGAACACGCAAAGGCAACAAATATCTCCGTTCCGCCCTCATTGAGGCCTCCCACTCCATACGGGGATCTGACAACTACCTCGGAGCTCAGTACAGACGAATCGCAGCTCGCAAAGGAAAGCACCGAGCAGCCGTTGCCGTAGCACATTCCATCATGACGATCGCATACCATTTGCTGACCCGACAGGAAGACTACAAAGATTTAGGCGTAGATTACTTTGAAAAACGACACCAGGACTCCATCGTCAAACAGACGGTTCGAAAGCTAGAGAATCTTGGCTTTACTGTAACCCTAGCCGCTCCCGAAGCATCCTAAACGATTCTCTCCATCTTCAAGGTGACGCAGCTTTTTAAAAAATCACTTGAGCTGCGCCTAGTTTCTTATTGTCTTTTTTGGACATACGCTATGAGTTATTTTCAGGGTAGTTCAACGAGGTATCGAGACTTATTCAGTTACCTTAGATTATTTCGACTCATAAGCAAATTTGTAATCAAAAATATGTATCGTAGTTATCCCTTTACCTACTCCATTATTTGCGTTCATTGAAATAACAAAGGTATTTGATGGATTTATAACTTCAATTTTGGATTTCCTCACAACGTATTTCCCATTGACTTCCTCGAAAATATAAGTGATATTGTTAATATTCTCGTAAATCACGCCTTCTCCATATTTTCCCTTAACATCTTCATACATACTTCCTATTCCAATACCTCTATTCGTTAAAAATTTCTTTGCAGTTTGCTTGTCTGACGATAAAATTAAGCCAACAACCTTGTTATCCCGATAAAACACTTCAAAACCATCATAGGAATATATCCCCAGAAAATTCTTATCATTGGATTTTCCAAACACCTTGTCAACTTGTTCTTTGCTCATACCAAAGCTAATTTTTGCATTTGTAGTTGATTCGTGGACTTGTAAATCACTTTGATAAAAGATCCCAGGCTCTTGCTTTTGCAAAACTTTCTCTGAGCTTGTTGAACAAGCACTTAAAGTCAATGAAATTAATACTAAAATAACCTGTAACATCATAAATCCCCCAATGTTTGAGATGAATACTAATATATCAATAACTTCGTATTCAATTTACAACTTATGGGGTGGAATGCATGCAGTTAGTTACGTTCTTTGCTCAACATTTCTCCCGTTAGCTCAAAGCCGGCGCGCCGAACGCTATGCGTCCGCATCTGAAAGGTCTAGGAAGACATTTGAAGCTGCTCGATCCAGCCGCTGTTATCAGTATATATTTGAAAACAGCGGCAGTCTGAACCGTAAAAATAGTCCTAGACTGCCGCTATTTGGTTGAACTAACAGTCTTCGTTAGCGTAACAATCAGTTTGAAATTCACTTTCCTAAAAAGGTTCTGACAACACGCACTATTATTTTGATACCGCATGCTGCAATTAAAACAAAACCTATATAACGGAACACAGTCTCAACATATTCTAAAATGCCACTCCAAATCACGAAATGCGGTATAGGCATTAGCAGCAGAACACTTCCGACTACAAAGCCGTAGAAAAAGATCCGAGTGTTATCATTACTCATTTCAATAGCCACCTTCCCAAGAGATTGTAGCTGGAGTTGTTGAATTATCGTCTCCGTTAGTTCAATGAATTACCAGTTGCCACGTGCGAAATTAACTATTTTTGCGCAGTACTTTATAAAGGATCGATGGTGAAAACAACGTGCTAACCGGGCGTAATAAGTTCATGACATAGATAAAAGCATTATAGATATCGGTATTTTGAGAAGAACGATGAAAGATCCGTCCGGTATACCATTGAAGAAGAGCAAGCCCAAAAGGCTTCTTCCCCACCACATGATGATAACGAAAATCCTCAATAATAATCATATTCCATACGGGGTCAATGACCTTAGAAATATTTCTATAGAATCGCTTAGTCAATCGGGTTGAAATCCCCTTCGTTTCTTTCCAATCTCGTTGGAGACAATCATCTAACACCAAAGCTTCCATAGCAGCTACTGACATGCCTTGTCCAAAAACCGGATCAAATCGACAGAAAGCATCACCAATAAATAAAAATCGTTGCGGAAGATTTTTGACCTTCTCATAATGGTGACGTACGATATAAGGAACCTTATGTAGTTTGACTTCCGAGAGAGGTTTTGCATCCTGAAGCTCATTGTAAATCATCGTATATGGCAACTTCTTTGTTAACTCGATAAAGTTTTGGGCAGAATCAAGATCGGAATGAGCCAGTTCACTATCGTATCCAAATAACGTGAAAATATGGCGATTTCCCTCAATACGACAAACTGCTCCTCCGATTTTTTCTATCGGCGCAGAAGGATACACCAGGAGAGTTGACCAATCCCTTTGCATAGCATTTAATTGGTAGATTTGACTAACATAACAAAGGTCAATTTTAACTTTTTCTTCGGGATCATGATAATTTCTCATTTGAAACCATTGATGAAATCTTGATCCATACCCGCTTGCATCGATGACCAAATCAGCGTAGAGATCCGTTCTCTGTGACGAAACTGCTTCTTTTGCCTGTACACCAAGAATGATGTTCTGATTCTCATCAAATATGGGTTGTAAAGCCATCATGTTATAATGGATACGCAAGTTTGGATTTTTTTCCACTAGAAGTCGAATATGTTTCTCCAAAAAAGGGCGACTTTGGAGATGAACAAATATTTCACCTTCAAACCTCTTTTTCCATACTCCGTGATGAAACCATTTGAGATCCTTTGAACCATTGATACGGGTTGAACCATCCTGTCTCATAGCTTGGACGATACCGGGGAATAGCTGTTCCAATGCTTGTTCCCCTCCCTTGAGTAAAGCATGGAGATGATATCCTTGTGGAACTTCCTTTCTGGGTTGTTTATCGTGAGGTTCTGCACCTCTTTCAAGTAAGGTTACGTCTTCAAAGTAACGACATAACACTTGAGCAGTACAAAGTCCGGCTATGCCGGAACCTATAACAATTGCATGTGCTCCTATTCTTCGTTTAATCATCTATTCGTTCCCTTCGTTTCGCCAAATGATCTTAATACATACATCACCGCACTATATGCTGCTACCTGAAATAATTTGATTTACTGTTCGTAACGCAGAAGAGATCGCACCTTCAATCCAACCGGGAAAAAGACTTGTATTATCGCCAGCAAAGTAAATTCTACCCTGTTCGGAAGACAGTGTTGGGAGCATTCGAATCATCTGTTTCGGCTTATACCAAGCATACGCACCACGGGAGTAAGGATTATGATCCCAAGAAAAGACCGTCCCACCTTCATAATTATTCGACAATTCAGGAAGCACCTGTTTGATTTCTGATACAGCTGAATAAATATTACCAACTCTAGATATTTCTCGCGCCGATTCACCGGAGGAGTAGGAACAAATTAACCCCCTCCTTGATGTCGTTTGAGTGAAGGTAGCATCAAGCAACCATCCAATTTTCAGATCTGTATTTACTGTAGCAAAGGTACTTAAGTTATGCCAGAATCTAGTTCGGCTTTGTATGACGGTACGCGTAACGGAGGTAGAAAGTTGATTTTGAATGACCTCATTTTTTTCTTTGCTAAGTGGCGGAGAAAAATGAATTGTACGCAGGACTGTAGAGGGAATGGCCACAACGACCCGATCACAGCAGATAGTGAAAACTTCGCCTGAATTATTAAATTGGATAGTTACTCCTTTATTACTTTGTTCAATATGCGTCACAGCACATCCATAACTGATATTAGAGCCAATTGTAAGGGCAAGCTTTTTAGGTAATTGATCCATTCCACCTGCTATAGTATGTGTACTTCTTTCGGAACTGGCCATTTTTAGGTCAAGCAGTCGCTGTAATGCGGATACTTTGCGAATACCATCACCTAACATCTGCATATATCCAATTTCAAACAGTTTAATCGCACCCGAAGATGCTCCTTGACCTTTAAGATATTCTTCCATTGTCATTGAATCGAGCTGTACCGCTTGTTTTGTGGGCCAGCCCGGCAAAAAAGGATTACCCGCTGCTTTAAGCCCCGGCTTAAGATACTTTTCCAAGATTCCCGCATATCCTAAAATTCTTTCCTCGGCTGTAAGTGAAACAGGCCATAGTGCAGGTTCATCCGGAGAATCTATTATTAATCTCCCGTTGATATAGGACAAACTTCTATTGGGGACTGGTAAATTTATTAATTGAACCCCGACTTGCCGGGCATAACTCAATGTGAGAAAATGATGCGCTCCAATGAAGGCAGCCCCCATTTCACAAAACATTCCGTCGGCAAATTGATCCCGCATTGTGTATATGCGACCACCCGGTTGACTATTTGCCTCTAATAAACGCACGTTATATCCTTGTTTCATAAGCTCCAAAGTGCATACCAAGCCCGCCATCCCTGCCCCAATAACTACAATTCGCTCAGGAAAACGACCTATCGCCATAAAGTCCGATTCCTCCAAATATTACTTTATATACATCATGCTTTTTTTATAATTCTTTAGTTCAATGGCACTTCTTATTATCCTATGCTGCCCGTTAGCATTCCTGTAGAGCTTCAATTATCAGATTTGCAAAAAAAAAAAGCGCCTCGGTACGATGGGAGTACGCAACGGGTCATAGCCCTTAAAATCCCATCATCCAGGAGGACGCTCTATCGCAGGACAGACAGAATCAACTCATTGAAAAATTTACTACTCCCGATCCAGAGGAAAAATCGGCCGCCTCACGTGCTCGTAACGGAAAGCCGTGAAATCGAACATCGACAGCCCCGGACTATCGACGGTGATGATCCGTTCGCAAAGCGGCTCGAACGCGGCCCGGAAATGGTGGCTCGATTTCAGCCCGACGAGCTTCATCGCACGCACGTCCAGACCGTGCAGCAAAAAGACTTGCTCGTCGAACACCTGGTTCCGCACCGAACATACGATAAAATCGAGTCCTTCCGCCTGCAGCCGGACGGATTTGCCAAGATCGGACCTCGTACCTTTGCCCATCGGCGAGGTGGTAACGAATTTGCCGTCCGTTAATGCTTTGACATACGCCCCAGATCGAGCGGTGAGCCATGCCAGTCATCCGTTTTCCCGCCGAGACGGATGTCGATGGTCGCGCCAACGCCCGCGGCATGAGCTTGCTCAGCCGTCTTCGGATCATAGATGAAGGCGAAGCACGCTTCCGAAAGCCCGCGCCCAAGCATCGCACGCAGCAAATAAGTGCCGTCGCCCGGTGTTCCGGCACCCGGATTGTCGGAAGTTTCGTTCAGCACGATTGGCCTCGCTTCCGACCGAAGCGCTAGGTCGATGCCCTCCTCCGGCTTCCGCTCCATTACTTTCGCGGCCAACGTCTCGGCCGTCCTTTCGGCCAGCAACGACAAGAACTTGACCCGCTTGTTGTTGCTTGTTGTTGCTCAGTAGCAGGTCGCCGCGGCGCCTGCTACTGATTTCGCTATCGTACCCCGTTTAGTTTAATCATTACCTCAATGATGCACGGTATACAAAATATGCTGGGACGTTAAAGAGTGAAAATGCAACCATCCATAAAGGGTGCAGTTTGCAATGTCTGTATGCCTGAATCATTGCCCATATGGCAAACAGTACCCAGTAAACTACAAAGCAAATAACGATTGCATTTATCCAGGCGAGATGAAAATGCTCGAAGTTAATGTTCACGATCCAACTTCCGTTTGAATAGGCTTTGCCCGCCATTCCGTTTAGATACATAATGTGTTTGAACGGCTTCGGATTTTGGTACTCGAACGCTTCCTTGAAATAAGAATCTGAGTTCTCCGGATAAATATAGAGGTTTTTGACCTGGGGGGCTTTCTCTACGTATTCAACAATGATTTCTTTGTCGCCTTCGCTGATTTCACGGTCGGCGTTCAGCACAGAAAGCGTAAACTCCTCAACGCTTTCCCGCTGGTAGAGCAACCGGTATTCGTTATAAGCAAAAATACATCCAATCAATATACCCAGTACTGCAAAAATAATTGCTGTACGTAACAAATTCACAGAGAAAACACGAGGCACCCGGAAATGTTCAACTACCTTCCGCCTCAACAGTTGTTCATCACCAAAACGCTCTAATGCAATCGAAACAGCTTCTTCTTCTGATTTTCCTTCTTCTTTTAACTCCTCAACCGCTTCTAACAAATGTACTCTCATTTCCTCTTTCAATTCTTTTGCTTCATTCCCATCAACATGGGCATATACAGAACTCACATACTCGTCAATTCGTTTCATTCGGCCTTTCGCTCCCTTCTAAAAAAGAATCCATTATTTTTTTTACAAATTGCCACTCCGAACGTTTACGATTTAATTCCTCATCACCTAAAGACGTAAGTTTATAGTATTTTCGTCTTCCACCAGGACCATGTTCTTCTCCCCAATATGAATCAACCCATTTGTTTTGCTCAAGCCGCTTTAGGGACAAATAAAGCGTGCCTTCCTTCAATTCAAATGTATTTTCACTTTTATCCCGAACCGTTTTTGCTAAGTCGTAACCATACATATCCCTGTTATGTAGCAATGAAAGAATCAGAGTATCAATGTGACCTTTTAAAACCTCTTTATTAATTTCCAATTTCACACCTCCTTATATTATTTATATTCTATATTACCTAATAATGCAAGGTATTCTTTCAAATAAAAGTGCTTTTCACTAGTCTACCCGTTACTTCAATGATGAAAAGCAGGTCGCCGCGGCGCCTGCTCCAGTAATAATCATTTCACTAACGTACCCTGTAGTGAAATGAATGGTCCAACTATTCAAAACATGTATGTTCATTTTCGGTACAACTTTGATGACAATCCGGGCAATGGATCATATTCGCTCGATAAGAATGATGGCAATCCGTACAATGCTGTTCACGGTGGTGGTATATTTGCTAGCAATCTGGGCACCGTTTAAATGTTGTATGACAAATTCCGCAATGGACCTCGTTTTCCTCAAATGTCACGTAAGGGCTGCAGAACCGTTCTCCCATTTCGACACAGCTTGTGGGCTTATATTCAAATGTTCTCCCAATTCCTGCTGCGTCCATTGCTTATTTAACCTCAACTTTTTAATATTCAAGCCTATATTTGATGCTGTTGGATCAGGCATTTTAATTATTCCTCCTCTTTGATCTTTTGTTCAATCATGACATACATGATCAGAGGGGACAATTAAATATTGGTTTAATAAAGCTCAACTAATAGTTGAGCACTGACCATTTTGGCGCTAGGGTAGCCGATCGATTCGCCGGCTGCCTCGTTAAGTCGTAATATTAAAGCTCTCGTACCACGTCAGCTTAGTCCTTTATATTAATCCCTGACTGCCCAACAAACTCCCATGTATCTCTCCAAGCATTGGCCAATGGACTTATATCAGTTATAACTGGTGCTTCTGAATAAATGGACGTAAGGGCCTTGATATGCTTCACAACATATTGGGAAATTGTAGTTTAACTATTTCTAGAGGAACTAAATACTGAGTTCTCCCTTCCGCTATAATGGGTAATGCTAATCCATTTATTATTCGTTTCGCAATATGTCGGCTCTCATGGCGTTTTAAACTTGACTTAGTTAATTCGACTTCCCCATCTTTTTTTATTATTGGTCCGATTAGGTTTGCCAACTCTAAACCCATTGGAGGTTCCTGAAGGAATTTTTCTGGGCTGATTCCGAACAACACTTCTGCATCATATCGGCAGGAATATAACCAGTATGCCTTGGTCCCTTTACCCATTTGATTTAGACGATCCTCACTGACACGCTGTATTACCAAAGCATCTCCACCGGGCAATTCTTTCGCCAATAATTCTACCTCACGTTTGACCTCGTTATCCGTCTTATTAGGTTGTTCGAATGCAAGAACTAAATCTAAATCAGAAACTCCCCAAATTGCATCCCCCCTTGCAACGGAACCTTTTACAAAGATAGATTGAAGACGAGAACTGAGATGCTCAGTAAAGCGTTTTACAACCAAATCGGTCAACGGTTTATAACGAATATCCATTCATTTCCCTCCACAAAGTTTACCGAGTAATCCTTGTCAATATTTTGCTTTTTCATCACTTAGTGCTGCTTTACTTAAACAAAAATGGATCTGCTCGGTAGCAACTTCTCAACTATGCTGCCCCGTTAGCGCAACGACGGCAGCCGAACATTTTGGTCGGCTGCCGTCGTGAAAGATTGATCAATACCACCATCACTTATATAGTTTCAATACGCTGTCTAATAATGGTTTTACATTGGTTGTTGTGAAACATTGGAGCCAAATTGATTTCTGTACAAGTACCTTTTGATACATATCCATTGGCCATTATTTCTTTATCCAGTTTAGCTTTCGTATGTATAATGTCATCGTATGTACCTTCATGTAATATTTGAGCAAACATACCGCCAGGGATCGTCTTTAGATGAATTGAATGATCAACGTGGCCAATACTATCCATCATCGCATGTTGAAGCAGTTGATCGTCTAGATAGTCAGGTACACATATCATGATAACAATAGACGCTTCATCACCTGCTCGGTCTTCACATTCAACTTCTGTAGGTCCGATAATAAAGTTTTTATTCAGGTTTTTTGCAGTGTAGTGTTTTACTCTGTTCAAACATTTATATATATTTTTGAAATCAGGCAGCTTACGAAAATCATATCTTCCGTACTTCGTTGTAACGATATATTTCAAATCGGGCAGCTCATGTATTCTTACTTGTTTACTCTTTTCTCCAGTGGAGTACACTCCTTTTAATTGCTTTTTCATATCATCTTTGATAATTTTAGACATTGTCATCTATACAACATCCTTTTTTAAATGTAATAAATACCCATAAATATTCTACCGAATGTATGTTCGATTGTAAATAAAAATTATCTGTGATACCACCACGTTAAACTGCCCGTTAGCTTCATCCCATTTCCAATTTATGGCCCCCTCCCTCAACCGTTTTTTGTTCAGTCGCGGCTAAGGATGGTATGTTCTTGTCCCCATTCGGGTAACGATGTAAGTTCTTGTCCAGCGAAATGGACAAGAACTTATACATAAAAAATATAAAGCCGAAACTTTCATTGAATGTATGTTCTTGTCCTCCAAGAATGTCAGCCATGGCCTGACAGCCACTACATAAGAATCAAAATCAATCTGTGGAGTATGTTGTCATGTTCTT
>NZ_VCRA01000061.1 GCF_005938385.1 Paenibacillus mesophilus | reverse complement strand
TGTGCATGTGGATTGGAGCGAAGCATGCAATCACCGCCTAAATAGGATAGCTATATTATACCACATTAACGCGGTGAATAGATAAAGAAACCAAAAAAATAGCCTGTTGAGGTTAATCAACAGGCTGGACCGTCCGGGAACCGGACGGTTTTTCTTGTTTGGCGGCAGCTTCGTTCCCCGCTGCTTCCTCACACCGTCGGCGCAAACCTGGAGCGAAACGGGATGCCGTCCCACAAGACGGTCGTTTCCGCCCGCCGGCTTTTCACGTCGGGTTCCTCCAGCAGCAGGAAAAAATTTTTCGTAGGCAAATCCCCGAGTCCGTGCTTGGCCGATAACCGGTTCAGATACGGCCGCATGTCCTCCAATTGGCCGGACAAATTGCCGCTTCCGTTCTGCGAGAACGCGTACAGCACTCCGGCTGCCGGAACGCGCTTCACTTTATGCCGGTCGGACACTCGCAGGAAGAAGTCCCAGTCCCAATAATGGTACACCTCTTCATCGAACAAGCCGATCTCGTCATGCAAGCTTCTGCGGTACAAGCTGCCCGAAGGCACGAAGGTGGAAAATTGGCGCATCGCCGGCAGATCGTGCCCGTAGGCGAAGACGAGACGGCCGACAGGCTTGCGCATGCCGTCCTCCCATACGAAATCGACAATCTCGGCATCGGAGTAAACCAAGTCGCAGCCGTCCGATTCCAGCTCCCTCACCATCGTCTCGATATGCGTCGGCACGAGCAGGTCGTCATCGTCGCATGGCAGTATGTACTTCCCCGTCGCTTCCGCCAGCGCGCGATTGCGCGCCTTCACATGCTTCAGATTGCTCTCCAGATCGACAACACGGATGTCCAGCTCCGGATAAAGCTCGCATACGGGACGAACCGATTCCCCGTTGTCGTTGACGACGACGATTTGCAGATGCTTGTACGTTTGGCGGCTTAAAGCTTCGAGCAGTTCTCCGAGCTCGCCCAGCCGGTTATACGTAGGAGTTATTACGGATACTAGTGGGGGCATCGCCTAATCCATTCCTTTCCGATCCGAATTCGTTCAACGGTGCCATTATACCACAACGCCGCGTAATAAGCCCTCGCCCGATAATCCCATCATTCCCTCCTCCGATTGCAGCTGTTGATTTGTCAAACCGTTGTCCAGCGTTGCCGAATGCGCTTTCAATCAAGACTCAGCCGTAAATCTCCTTCAGTCGAACCGAATCCGTTTTGCTCAAATCGATACATCCATCTTCCAGGGCGATTAACGGTCGCGTCGGATAATTGGGATGGATGAGCACAATTTTGCCTCTCCGGCCGTCGGTCAACATGACATCGCTTCCAACTTGCGCGGACATGAGACGGTTCAGGAACGTCATCCCGATCACCGAGTCGAACCGGTTGCGCACGATATCGGCGTGCAGATTATGGATAACTTGATGGAACGGCAAGGACGGCCTTTGGGGACGTTCGGACACCATGGCCAAATAGACGTCGGACAATGCGACGATTTTGCTGAAGCGGTCGATCTGCGGTCCCTTCAACCGTGCGGGATAGCCGCTTCCGTCTTCTCTCTCGTGATGCTGCAGCGCCACGATCGCCACGCGCTCCTCGACGCCGGACTGCTTCAGCAGATCGTAGCCGAGCGTCGTATGCTGTTTCATGATTTCCAATTCGTGAGGCAGCAGCTCGGACGTTTTGTTCAGCAAGGAGCTCGGCAGCTTGATCGAGCCGATGTCGCAAAGACTCGCGGCGGTGGCAAGCTGGGCGACTTCTTGCTCGTTCATCCCGAGCCAGCGGCCGAGAACGGCGGACATAAAGGCGACGCCGATGCTGTGCTTGAACCGGTAATCCTCTTCGGCACGAAGATCGGCGAACAGCTTGTAGACGTTACGGTTCTGGGTCGCTTCCATCAAAGTCGGCAGCACGTGCTCATCTACCTCGGACAACGGGATTTTGCCGGTATTCAGAATCAGCTTCTCGATGTCCCGCATCTTGGCGTCCGCCCGCTTGACCAGCTCTCCCGTCTCCGCCCGAACCGCCGTCACCGTTCCGGCCGCCGTATGGCCGGCTCCCCTCTCATCCGGCTCCGGATGTTTCGCGAGCTCCGCCGCCGCCCAAGTCTCGCTCGGCTCGACCACCTCTTCCACGTGAATGTCGAATATATCGATCCTGAACTTCTCCAGCTTCTCGATGTGATTGTCGGTCAATATCGTATTCTCGGGAATCAGCATCATGCCTGTCGTGTTTACGATATTATGGAGCAGTCTTTTTCCGATCAAATCTTCATACTGGTCGCATTGCATGCTGGAATTTCCTCCTCCTTAGAGTAACCTGCCGTCCGGGCCCTGCCCGTTCTTTTCGGGAAAACAAAAAAACGCCCCGTCTCCATAAAGAAGAAGCCAGGACGTCATTATCGATAAAATGACAAAAGAAACCCCAAGCTTCGGCAACTCAGCCGCCATCGGTCCTCCGACCATTAGGCCTGCAGCTTTGCGTCCTTATCTTTCGACAAGTTTGCCTTTATCGACTGTCGTACTCATCATAATCGATTTGGGCGATTATATCTAGATGTTTTCCGCTGTAACTGGTTCTGTAGACTCTTGTTCCGGGACGATCGGATTGCCGGACCTATAATTTCGCCTTCTCCACAACTATGTGATTTAAATCACATACCATCCGGAAGCGCCATGTTATAGTAAAGACGTGGAAGAGAAAGAAAGCAACAAGCAACAGAAAGCGGACCAACCGCGAAACGGAAAGGAAGATGCAAGATGCGCTACGTAATATTCAAGCCGCAAGCATCCCGCTCTCCTGCAGCGGGAATCGGATCTGAAGGGCTGATCCGATCCGACAAAACCCGACAGTGCTGAAACAGACGGAGCCGAACTTTTTTTCGGAAAACATTGTGAAAAAAATAACTTACCAAATAAGGAGATGGTTTCCATGTTAAAATTATGGAGAGAAAACAACTACGCCGCCATCGCACTGCTCTTCATCCGCATCTACCTCGGCTGGACTTGGCTTACGGCCGGCTGGCATAAGCTGACCGGCGGGTTCGACGCCACGGGATTTCTCAAAAACGCGATCGCCAAGCCGGTAGCCGACAAAGCGACGGGCGAGCTGATGTACCCGACCTTCACCGCCTTCCTGGACAATTTCGCCATGCCGAACGTAAAGCTGATTAACATCATGATCCCGCTCGGCGAATTCCTGGTCGGACTCGGCCTCATCCTCGGAGCGCTGACGACTGCAGCCGCCTTCTTCGGACTCATGATGAACTTCATGTTCCTGTTCGCCGGCACCGTAAGCACGAACCCATGGCTGGTGCTCATCGGCACGATCGTCTTCGTCGCCGGAGCGAACGCCGGCAAGTTCGGGGTCGACTACTACTTGCTGCCGCTGCTTAGAAAGCTGACGGCCCGCATCAGACGGGGAGGTGACAAGACGAATAAAACGAACAAGACAATAGGCGGAACGGGAGCTCCGATGCACGCTTAACCCGACGCCGACCGTCTAACTCGAATACGACACAACGATACCCGCCTCTTCCTCCTGAGGCGGGTATTTCATTTGCACAAAGGAACATATTGCCAATCGGGGACGTCTAACTAGTATCGGACCGCAATCTGACAGTTAGGGGGGCAAGCCATGAGCTGGAAACAAAAATGCTCGGCAACCGGCTTCATCGCCGCCGCAGCCTTCGTTATAGCAGCCGCCGCAGCCTTCGTTATAGCAGCCGCCACAGCAGTTAAAGCGCATAACGAGCGTGAGCCCAAAACGCTCGCGGGAGCGGTTCCCGTGCCGCCGGCGAGGAAACGGCCCCGTCGGTGCTGCTCGCCCAATTGCAATGGCACGATTCCTTGAAATGGAGAGCCGCCGACCGCCCGTTTCGAACCGATACCGAGGAGCCTATACTGCTGTACCATAGCGGGGACCGCAAAAAAGGATTTCTGTATTTACGCAGCAACGAAGTCGTTCATCAATTCGCCGACGAAGCGGGCTTCCGCAGCCGAACGCTGCTCGCGTTCGACCGGGATTATCCGGCGAGGATGTGGCGCAGCGGCTCCTCTCTGCTGCTCGGCACGCAGCTTCCGGACCGCGACCATCCGGTCGGCCAGTGGTACGCGCTGCAAATACCCGACGAATCTGCACAGCGAAGCTCCGAAGCGCCAAATAGAGCGAATCCATTTCGGACCGGATCAAGTGCTGACCATGACGACAGCCGATACGCCGCGCCTTTATTTTGTAACGGTGCAAAATGGCGACGGTTTCTCCGAACTGATGTATAAGCCGGGTTTGGACCGATTTGTTCCGGTCAGTCCCAAGTTCGCGAACGAAGGAGAGTCCGACGCGGGTCAAAACTATCGCCTTAGGAAGCCGGAGCGCCAAGCGGACGTACTATCGTTCAAGCGGGAACGGCAATTTCCGCTCCCGGTTGGGGAGGTAATATCGTCATTCGAGGACGATCGGGGCGCGATCGTCTATTACGATGCGGCAAACGGGCCCCATGTATCGCGGTACGTCGACCATCGAGCCGTCGATTTTACGCTGCTCGCGGACGATCTCGATAGGACGTATCCGCTCGGACGATTTACCGATCCTCGAGGGAGGGACGTTTTGTCGTTTCCGAGTGCGGGTTATTACTCCTATTTCGGCTACAATCCGATGCTTTTCGAAGACGGCTGGCGTATGTACGACTTGCTGAACTTCTATAGAGCCGGCGATAAGCAGATTGAAATCATTCAATACGAGTACGAGCGGCTAACCCGGTTTGCCCATGACCGGTATTGGACCTATCCTTTGAACGGCGCCCGGTTTCTTTATCAAACGGACGGCTTGCTCCATTTCGAAACGGCGGGAACAGAAGCTGTTCTCTCTTCGCACGATCTGATTCATTACCGTCCGCAGGCTACCGCATCGGCGAACGTACTGAAGGAGCTTTGGATCAAGGACGTTCGATGGAAACGGGAGGGCACAGCGTCTGCCGGGGGCGGGAGAGAAGTAGATCGCAATGGGGCAGTTGCCGGGGACGGGGACGGATACGGCGGCGCAACCGCGCCGATCAAGCTTCAAGTGCCGAAATCGGTCATAGCCGACAACGATTTTCCCGACATACCGGACGAAGTGCTGAAGGCGATGGAAAAAGATTGCTTTATCGGCTGCGGAGACTTCCAGTCGCCTCCGACGGTCCGCAGCATAGACGACCGATGGGCGGTGCTCATGCAGGATACGCTTTATCGACTGGAGGATGGTTCTCTTGTCGAATCGGGCAGGCTTCCCGTCGGGCTGGCCGATTCCGTTTATTTCGGCAAAGGCGGACTGACCTATACGGCGCAAGATTTCGTCCGAATCGGCAGCCGCTTGTTCGTCGCCGATACGTTCGGCAACCGGATTATTAAGCTGGATGAGAAGTTTCAAGTCGTGGCCGAGTATCCTCTCCCTTTTCCGAAATCGATCGAGGTTCGGGACATGGACCAATTGCGGGTCGCCAGCATGAAAGGAATTACTGTGTTGGATACGAACTTGCGGGTGCTAGACGAATCCGGGCGTAAGTTCGAGTTCGAGGAGACGATGGAACTGGAATGGTTCGGGTTAGCGGATACGACCTATACGGATGCGAAAACGGGCCTTGCATGGTTCTACTTTGCGGGATACGTCGTTCAGCACGACCCGAAATTGCGGCAATACCGCTCGATCTATACGGGCTACAATAGAAACGGGGCGTTTCCGACGAAAATAATACCGGTTGAAGAAGACGTCTTCGTCATGATGGATGAGCGGCTTGTCGTGTTCGGCCGCGACGGCGCTTGGAAACGGACAATTGCTTATCCGAGAGTTCCGCCTATCGGAGAGTACGTCGCGCCGCTATCGGGCGAAGGCTCGTACCGGCTCGACGCGATAAACAAGAAGCTGTATCTCGTGCAAGGCTACCGGATTATCGCCATCGATTGGGCGGACGGGGGAATACGCGAGCTGTTCAGGCAAAACAATACGACGGTGGGGGACATCGTACACCACGGCAGCAAGCTTTACTTTACGCTGCATAACGGAGATCTGTACGAATGGGAAAAGCTGAGGAACGAGCTGGCGGAGCTGGATTTGTCAACCGGCATGCTGACCCGATACAAGCTGGATCGCGGATACGTGACGAGCCGCATGTCGGACGGCGGCGGAGGGCCTGCGCTCGTGCTGCGATATTGGGAACCGAAATACGGTCATAACGGCAAGCCGGTGTACAAGGTGCTCCCGCTGCGCCAGTTGGGGTAATAAGTAAAACTATATCGACGTACTTCGAAGATGAGCGACCGCCTCCCGAATACCGGAAGTTTCCCTTGATTCAGAAACTCGTGCGCTTCAGGTGAACAATGAACCGAATTTGCATATTTGTAAACCTCATTGCGCTATTTGGCTCCACTTCTCGGCTATCGGTGAACCAGCGAACCTCGAGTAACTATTACTGAACTTAAGTTAAGTAATCATGAAATATGGTTTACTATTCGCTGAATTCGCCCATCCGGCTGGCGAATAGCGCAATAGCGTTTAGTAATAATGGAGTTTGCTTCGCTAATGCCAATGTTCCGTATAGGATTTAATAATATAGATCCGTGTTACTAAAAAGGGCGGCCGATCGCAAGCTTCGGCCGCCTTCTTTTATTCGCGCACTCCTTATTTCAACAAGATCGACGTCCGGCTGAACCCTTCCTTCGTCTTGCGCACTTCCAGCACGGCCGGAAACGCGTCCTTCAGCTCCTGCACATGAGAGATGACGCCGATCATCCGGCCCGCGCGCTGTAAATCGACGAGCGCGGCGATCGCCTTGCCGAGCGACTCCTCGTCGAGCGAGCCGAAGCCTTCGTCGATAAACATCATCTCGATCGAGACGCCGCCCTGATGCGCCTGGATCACATCGGTCATGCCGAGTGCGAGACAGAGCGAGGCGTTGAACTTCTCGCCGCCGGACAACGTCTTGACGTCGCGGTTTTGCCCGGTATAGGCATCGTAGACGTCGAGCCCGAGCCCGCTTTGCTTGCCCCGCGTTTCCAGCCGGTCGCTGCGCTGCAGCAGGAACTGGCCGCCCGACAAATTCGACAAACGGACGTTGGCCGCCTGCAAAATTTGCTCCAAATATTCGATCAAGATGTACCGTTCGAACGAAATTTTGAGAGGATTGTCGCCTTTGAGCATCTGGTACAAATCCATCACCTGCGCCAGCCGCTCCTCCAGCTTGCGCGTCTTGTCCTGCGCCGCTTCGATCGCTGCCTTGAGACGGTCCGCTTCTTGCCGGTACCGCTCGGCTGTCTGCAGGTCGGCAAGCGTCTGCGTAAGCTCCCGCTTCAGCCCGGCGAGCGCTTCCTGCATCGCTTCCGCATCGGCGGGCCGGCGCTCGGCCAGCTCCCGCGCAAGCTCCGCGACCTGCTGCGCGAGCGCGGCAAGCGCCTGACGGAATTGCTCGATGTGCTGCTGCAACGCCAGCCGTTCCGGCTCGGCCAGCCTTGCCGCTATGTATTCGCCGGGCTCCGCGAAGCCGCTCTTCTCAAGCTCGAGCCGGAACCGTTCTCCCGCTTCCCGCAAGTTCGCCTCGGCTTCCTCCGCTTGCAAGGCCATCTGCGCCGCGTTCGCCTTCTCCCGGGCCAGACGGGTATCGGCCTCTTGCAGACGCCGCTGCGCTTCCTGCCAAGCCTGCTCCAGCTTCCCGGTCAGCGCGCTCTGCGCCTGCAGCCGGCGTTCCAGCTTCTCCGGCGAGCGCAGCTCTTCCGGAATCCGCTCCAGCTCCTTCGCGAGCAGCGTCTCTTTGGAGCTGCTTTCCACCGCTAACCGCTGCTGTACCTGGACAAGCGCATCTTTCTCCTTCAGCAGCTCCTCCAATTGACGGTCTTGACCGGCCGCTTCATCCCGCAGCGCTTGCAGCGAAGCGGCTTGCTGCTTCAACCCGTCCGTCTCCGCCCGCCGCCGCTTCCCTTCCGCCTCCACCTGGGCGTACTGGTCCGTCAGCCGCTCCGGTACGATGCCGTGCTCGGCCATCTCCACCGCTCCGCTATCCCAGCCGGAGCGGGCGGCCGCCGCTTGCGCTTTGGCCGCGCCGAGCTCCTGCTCCACGTGGCGCAGCGCTTCTTTGGCCTGCTGCAAGGTCTCGCGGCCCGGCACCGCCTCCCCAGAAGCAGCTTTGTCCGGATGCTCGAGGCTTCCGCATACCGGGCAAGGCTTGCCGTCGTGCAGATGGGCCGCGAGCAGACCCGCCTGCCCTTCGATCCACAACGTCTCGAGCCGATCATGCTCGGAGCGCACCCGCCGCAGCTGCCGGTCCAGCTCCGCTTCCGCGCGCGCCGCCTCGCCGAGCCGCCCTTCGGCCTCGATCAGCGCCTTCAGCAGCTTCGCCTTCTGGCGCAGCCGCTCGAGCGCCTCCAGCTTCTCCGGCAGCGCCGCCGTCACCGCCTCCGCCGCGGCGAGCCGCTCCGCGCCCGCCCGCTTCGCCTCGCGCACAGCGGCGAGCTTCGCCTCCGCCTCCGCGAGCCGCTCCGCGCCGGCTTGCTCCTCGCGACGCAGCCGCTCCAACTCGCGGCGCTGCGCGTCGAGCGTGCGCACGGCCGGCGCGAGCTCGCCTAGCCGCGCCAGCTCGCGCTCCGCCTCCTTGCGCTCCGGCTCGCGCGCCGCCTCGGCGCGGTGCAGCGCCTCCGCCTCCGCGTGCGCACGCTCGGCCGCTTCCGCCTCGCGCCGCGTCGCGTCGAGCTGCCGGCGCTTCGCCTCGGCCGCCTGCGCCGCCTTCGCAGCCTGCTCCGCGTACGGCTCGAGCCGCGCCGCCCGCTCGCCGAGCGCAAGCCTCCGCTCGCGCTCGGCCACATCCTCGCGGCGCTGCTCGAGCTCCGCTAGCTTGGTCCGCTTCTGCGCGAGCTCCGCGAAGCGGCCGTTCAGCAGCAGTGCGGCGCGCAGCTCCGCCTCGCGCTCCTCCTGCAGCGCGATCAGCGCGCTCTTCCGCTCTTCCCCGGTTCGGGCGAGCTCGCGGTAGTAGTCGCTCTCCTGCGCGAGCCCATCCATAACCTGCGCGGCATTGTACGCCGGCTGGCCGAACGTTTCGTCGAGCGCGCTTCCCTCCCGCCGCGGCATCGTCTCCTGCGCCTGCTTCAAGTACAGCTCCGTCTTGGCGGCGGCTTCCTTGTGGGCATCCTTCAGATCCCGGTGCATCTGCTGGAACTTGCCCTCCAGCTTCTGGTACAGCCCGGTCCGAAAAATACGGCGCAAAATGTCCTCCTTGTTCTCCGTATCCGACGTCAGCAGCTTGCGGAATTCCCCCTGCGGCAGCATGACGATTTGGCTGAACTGCTCCTTCGTCAGCCCGAGAATCGATTCCATCTTGGCGTTCACGTCGCCGACTTGGAATCGGTCCACGCAAGGCGTCTGCCCACCTGCGGTCGTCTCGTACAGCTCGGCTTTGCCCCCTGTTTCGCTTTTGTTCGTCCCTTTGCGGTGGGGCATTTGCCGGAAGACGCGGTACGTGCGCGATCCGACGGCGAATTCGAAATCGACGGCCGTATGCGTCTCGTCATCGGCGAAATGGCTGCGCAGCATGCGCGGCTCCGCCCGGTCCTCCCCGCTGGCGTAGCCGTACAGCGCAAAGCAGATCGCATCGAATATCGTCGTCTTGCCCGCGCCGGTATTGCCGGAGATGACGAACAGCCGCCGGTCGCCAAGGCTTGTGAAATCGACCGTCTCCGAATCGCGGTAAGGACCGAACGCATGCATCGTCAGCTTGAGCGGTCTCATACGGCGTCACCTTCCTCTTTCAGCAATTCCTCGTATGTATCGGCGAACAGCCGCCGCTTCTCCTCGGTGAGCGGCCCGCCCTTCACTTCCTCGTAGAACGCTTCGAACAGCGCAACCGGGTCGGCCTCGCGTCTGCCCTTGGCGGCCGGACCGCCCCCTTCCGACGCTGCCGCGACTTCGGACAGCGCAGCCGGGCGCCGCTCGACGTACAGCGCGTTTTTATAGATCGCCCGCACCTTTTCCATCGGGAACAACACCGGATTATCGTCCGTCAGCGTGACGAACACGTAGTCGTCGCACAGCGCGTGAGTCTCGATATCCCCGATCGTGCCGGCAATCCGGCGCATGTCCCGAAGCGGCGTCAGCTCTCTCCGCTCAAGCGCGACCGCGCCTTGTCCGTCCAGCTCCACGACGTAGAAGCATTTTCGGTGGGATTCCTCGGAAATCGAATATTTCACCGGCGACCCCGCATAGCGGATGTGTTCCTGCAGCACGTAGTGGGCTTGATGCAAATGGCCGAGGGCCGTGTAATGGAACTTGGCGAAATATTCGGCTCTCACGTGCTCCGCCCCGCCGATCGAAAGCGGACGCTCCGAGTCGCTCGTATTGTTCTGCGGCTCGCCGCCTGGCGTGACGAAGGCATGTCCGACGAAAATGTGCCGCGCGGCAGGGTCCATGACCGCTTCGATGCGGGAGACGACCGCCCGCATCGCGTCGTCGTGGGTGCGGATCGCCTCGTCTTGGAATATGTATCTCACTTGCGCCGGGTCGGCGTAAGGAACGAGGTGCACGTGCACTTCCCCGTGCTCGTCCCGCAGCACGACCGGTTTATGCTCCGCGCGCAGCTGCCCGACCAGGTGTAGCCCTCTACCTTCCATAATCCGCGTGGCGAAATCGAGTCGGTCGGGACTGTCGTGATTGCCGGAAATCGCCAGCACCGGCGTCTGCAAATCGACCACGATCCGCTCCAGCAGCTCGTCCAGCAAATCGACCGCTTCAGTCGGCGGAACGGCCCGGTCGTACAAATCTCCCGCGATAATGACGGCGTCCGGCCGCTCCCGCTCCACCGTCTCCACGAGCTGTCCGAGCACGTGACGCTGGTCCTCCGTCATATAAACGCCCTGCACCAGCTTGCCCAGGTGCCAGTCGGCGGTATGTATAAATTTCATCGTTCGGTTCTTCCTTTCTCCCGGATTCCGGTTGCCGGATGACGGCTATATGTAATCGATCGTGCCGCTGCTTGGCATTCCTCTTAACCATTCGATTCCGGCACGCACAATTCCTGTCCTCTCGGGTGAAAAGAACCATAGCAAATTTGCCCAGCACTTCCGGAAATAGCAGGCTGCTTCTCGTTAACGGAACTGTATTCCGCTAACGACCGACGAAACCAGTTTGCCGAAAAAATAACGGAACTATTTTCCATTATCCGTCTGGTTTTCCGCCACTGAAGCACAAAAACCATGTTTTAACGCACTATTGTTCCGCTAAAACAAAATAAGCCGTTGAAATACACTACTTAGGGGACTACAGTTCCGCTATCGAACAAACTGAATCGGGTAGGAGGCTACCCATTAATTGAGTAGCCGACCTCCCACACCACCGTACGTACCGTTCGGTATACGGCGGTTCCTTAGTTCACGCAGTGACTTGTCGATAATAATCTGAAAAGAAGAGGAA
>NZ_VCRA01000060.1 GCF_005938385.1 Paenibacillus mesophilus | reverse complement strand
CTGCAAGTGTCTTCGGCGTAACCTTCTTAGTCAAATTGATGTAATGCTCGAACTGGCTAAGCACCGTTCGCATAAGAGTGTCGATCCCCGGGTCGGTGGACTCTTCTTCGGGCATCTCCGGGACATTAACCTCGTAAAACGAGTCGTTTGCCAAATATTCAACAACTTCCGCTCGCATGATGCCTTCGACCTGAACACGAATGGTTCCGTTCGGCAACTTCATCATCTTCCTCGCCTTGGCAATAATCCCGACGCGATATATGTCGTCAGTAGCCGGAACGGCTCCTCGGTTAACGTACTATTAACCATGCATTCCTCTGCAGCCTCAATCAGCACTCGGTAACCATACCGGGGCTTGCCGTCTTCTTCCTGAAGATCCACATTGTAGCCAAAAACACGTACTCTGTTGTTCCTAGCAGTTTCACTTACACCGAGTTTTTCGAAAACAGTCCGGAATGCCTCATTTTCCATTCCTTCTTCATGGTTAGAGATGTGCAAATAGGTATACATCTTGTCAGGCAGGAACCGGATCACTTTGACGTCGGGGAAGAGCTCTGCTTGTTCCTTATCTTCCTTGTAGGTAATTTGCTCGTATAGACGGATCGGCTCGAAGCTGAAGAACAGTTCGGCGTTGCGATAGGTGGCCGGAGTTAAACCGACGATCTTCTTGAACACCTTGGCAAAAGAATGGTAAGACTCAAATCCACTGTCCCAAGCGAGCTCCTCCACTTTACGTTTAGAGTATCTCAGGTGATTGGCTGCAACGCTTATTCTTCTTTTGCGAATGTAATCTTTTACAGGATGTCCGGTAAGCGCGTAGTACACCCGATACAATTGGGCGACCGATGTATAAGCCTCTTCCGCAATGCTGGAGAGATCAAGCTCCTCGTCCAAATGCTCTTCAATATAGTCGATCGCCCTTTGCACGGACTCCACGTAGCTCATACTTTTCACCTGCTGTCCATTTCGTCTTGGTTATTATTATAGCAAAGGAGATCGTATCCAATATGTTCAAAATTATCAGAAAGTCTCAGCTAGATTTTATGTTTTCAAAAAAGTAAAGACTGCCCTTTTCATGGCAGCCTTCAATTGATGTTTATTGAACTACGGGTTCCCGTTACTTTAATGAGACGGTACAAGCAAAGCAATCAATCCGGTGGCAACTCCATAAATATCTCCGCGATGTTATTGTCACTATATTTGGGTATCTCATAAAAACCGTTCTCCCGTTTCTATAATGAAATAGGGACAGTTGCCGACGACGACCTGCTCCCCTGTGTGAATGAACTATCGTGCCCTTTAGGACGGCACAATTCATTCACGATTATGCACCTATGTTTGTGTCGCCGGACATGTCGGACGACAAGAACTTGACCCTTTAAACGACAAGAACTCCTTCATCACAAAAAAAACGATCAGGAATGATTCCTGAACGTTTTTTTTGATTCTTTCTTAATTCCTTCTCTTCGGACATATTTGATTTAAATTATCCAGTCGATGAATTATTTCCCCAACAAACATCCATGATAATTGTCCGTCAATTACTCTTTCGCATTCATTCTCCCATTTTCTCCATACCGGTGAGGAATTTTTTGTAATTCTGTGTCCGCATGGGACGGTCATCGTGCCAGAAAAATGAGCGTACGGTTATTTCTTTTCCATGCGGGAAAGTTTTTCAACAAGCAAGTGCGAAATTATTATTGAGAGGAGTAGGTCAGTTGAGGGTGAATTTGTTTGCAGTAAGCTGGACGTAAGGAAATAAATAACCAGTGTGAAGAATAAAACGGCAGCAAAATATTGTGCTATAATTAGCCCTCCCATTATACATAGGTTACCTCCTCATACGCCTCCAATCTGTGTAAAGTTGCGCTAAACTCCCGTTAGGTGAGCGAGGCAGCCGATCGATTCGCCGGCTGCCTCGTTATGTCGTAATGTTGAGCTCTCGTATTCCGTTAGCCCCCCATGCCCTGCCGGCCACGGAATTAGCCGGTTGCCATTGTGTTGTTTTTATTCAGTCATCGTACTCCGTCCGGTTTCATGTTTCTGAGAGTTTCTTTCCAATTTCAAATCATAGACTTTTTTATTTTGCCTCGAACGTCACATTCAACCTTAGGTTAAACTTTCTTGCTAGATGTGACGAAGGAATGAAAGGGATTAGACCCGTTGAGACATGGGAGCGAGAATTGCTAGGGCTACATGGAGACGTGCACGATATGGAATGATATAGGTGTGGGAGATCACACCTTTGTTCCCGCATGCCATTTCTACGGTCCCCAGTCACCGGCTCCTCCGTGACTCTCTCCACTCACACTTTGCATGGGGTGTAATCCTGCGAATTCATGAGTCTGAGTGAGGAAACTGAATCATTTCGAGGGGGCGTAACGCCATTGTGTGTTATCACTTTTGAATAACCGAGTTCTTAATATCTGTATAAAGACGAATTGGAAAGTAGTCATCAGAAAGATCGCCTGTGAACACTACAACCAGATTAGTCTTGGGTGAAACGAAAATATATTGCCCTTTAGAGCCCATCCCATAATAATCCCCTTCCGTTCCAATCCACCACTGGTATCCATATTGATATCCATACGATACCGTTGATTTCTCCACCCACTCCGAAGGAATGATTTGAATATTATCCCATCTTCCATTTTGTAAATATAATAATCCGAATCGAGCCATATCTGCAGACCTCAAATACAATCCAGTCCCCCCGAGAGGAATGCCCTGTTTATCTCTGAGCCAGATAGTATCAGTAATACCAATCGGATTAAATAATTTATCTATAGCATATTCCTGTACATTCATTCCAACAGAACGTTGAAGAATCGCCGATAATAAATGAGAATCAGCAGTACTATAATTGAATCTCCTCCCTGGTTTATCAATCATCTGCCTTTCGAGGATATATTGTATCTGGTTGGTGCTTTCGAACATTAAGTTAAATGGGTGTTCTGAGTTGGAATACGGAATGTTTATCTCAGGCCAATTTATTCCAGAAGTCATGGAAAGAAGATCTCGAATGGTGATTGTACTCATTAGATTGCATTCGGAAATCTCATCGAAGAATTCGGATAATTTTTGGTTTATGCTCTGGATTTTCCTATCTGCAATAGCAATTCCGATTAGTGCAGAGATTATACTTTTAGTGACTGAGTATATTTGATTTTTCTTACTTTCATTGTAAGAGGTGAAGTACGTTTCGTTGATTAGATGGCCATTTTGCAAAATCAACATGCTATTAATATTATAATTACCAGACCTAATGTCATTAATTACTCCTTGTATAGTTGAAGCATCCATTCCTTGTTGATTTGCGTTTGTTTTGGGCCATTGATTAAGGAGCCACATTACCTTACCACCACCCATATTCTTTTAATTAAATGTTATCATATGTACATATTTGACGTTGAGAAAGTATTCTATTTAACTAGCCTGCCAGTTACTTCAATGCAGGGAGCAGCTGCCGCGGCGATCTGCTCCCTGCCTAATTTCACTATGGTATCCGTTAGTTTTATGTAATACTAGATATTTCTTTCAATTTATTACTAAACTCCGGTTGAGTTTTTTCATATTCTATATAGTTAATATTTCCCTCGAAATCTAAATAAGCTTGATAGCAAGCACGAATGGCTGGCGCAGTGATCATATCCAGCACTTTTTCTTTTAAAACCCAACGACTACTTCCGAATACCTTCCACTATCCTGCAGGTTCATGAATTGCGGCCGATCACTTTTTCAAAGGGACAAAATCAGGTTGCTCCGCAAGGACCGAGTCTTCACCCGAACGGCCGATTTTCGCCTCATAAATCAATCGGTACAGCTTCAAAATTTGCGGCTGAGGAACCGTCCGGTTCGCATCCGTATCCGCCCGGTGAACCAGGACCAGCCCGGCTTTCGGCCATATGGCGATTCTCTGCCCTCCAAATCCTGCGGCCTCGTACATCCCCAATCCCGTGGCCTCGTCCATACCCAGCATCTTCCACACCCCGGCTCTGGGGATCCACCACAAGTAGCCGTACCCTGCGGACTTCTGTTCATTCATGGAATACGGGAGTGTGCTCTCCTCTACCCAAGACTCCGGAATAAGCTGCTTGTCCGCCCACCTCCCTTTTTGCAGAAAAAGAAGACCGAACCGGGCCAAATCCCGTGCGGTAATCCGATAATGATGGGCGCTGTGCATGGAAAATTGCTTTTGGTGATACCGCCGAGTATGCTGCGAAAGGTGGAAGTCCTCCATATGAAGTGGATGCGCGAGTCTCGCTTCAAACTCTTCAAACACGCCCGATTTCGTTTCCTGCCCGAAAATTGTTTCCAGCGCATTAAAATCCCAATTGTTATAATACCAATGAGTATCCGGCGGATGACTTCCACGAGTGGGGCGATTTTTCTTCATATCTTCCGTTTCTGAAGCGGCTTCAAGATAAATTCCGGAACGGGCCTTGAGCAAGTGGACGATCTTTGCCTGCTTTTCTGCTTCGGTCAGTGGAAGGGAATCATCGATGCCCAGCTCCGCTAACGTTCGGTGTATATCGATCCGGCCTTCCCCGGCATGAATGCCGTATAGCGCGCTTAAGATGCTTTTGCGGACAGAATGGCATCCGTAAGGGGTAGTAATGTTCCCCCAGGCCACCGCAACGGCTCCCCGATCGATAACCATAAAGGCGGCGGAGCCGATTTCCTCATAAAAATGCCGGGCTTCCCGCAACTTCTCCGCTGACCATCCGGCTTGTTCGGGAGCTACAAACTGCAGCCACGGCCCCCCCTCCCTCAACCGTTTTTTGTTCAGTCGCGGCAAAGGATGGTATGTTCTTGTCCCAATTCGGGTTCTTGTCCAGCGAATAGGTCAAGAACTTACACATAAAAAATAAAAAGCCGAAACTTTCATTGAAAGTATGTTCTTGTCCTCCAAGAATGTCAGCCATGGCTTGACAGCCACTACATAAGAATCAAAATCAATCTGTGGAGTATGTTGTCATGTTCTTGTCACCTGTGGGGCATGTTGTCGAGTTCTTGTCATTGACCCAAGACAAGAACATGACAACATAAATGAAAAGAGCCGCGATATACGCGACTCTTAATGTTATATTGTTCTTGTCAGCCGACATCGGTTTTTCTCACATACCGGTTGACATAATCGCAAATTGCTCTATTTCCTTCTGATGGATCGTCAAAACATTTATTCGTCATATTTAAGGTTATTCGTGTAGTGATTAAGTAATCCTGCCCGTTTGCGCAACAACGGCAGCCGAACATTTTCGCCGGCTGCCGTTGTGTTGTCTTTATTCAACTAATGTCTCCGTTTCTTTTTTAGGGTTTTATCTCTTAATTGACATTTTCTTTAGTATAAGCCCTCCTGCAGATTTAAATGTTTCATTCTTGATCTGCTCATTATTGGGAAGCAAGGCTTCGTGAGAACCCGGTACGCCATGTCGGAAATATCGGCTCCCAACCATATTCAAGGCGCGCCTTGGCATTCGATGCACCACGTTCGCCGCGTTCCATGCCCGTTATATAATCGGGTTCAGATGCCCCCAATGCACGCGCATAGACAGGAAGCCATTGTACTGCGGATGCAGGCTCGTTATCCACTATATTGACCGGTCCGGAAGGCCAACCAAGTGCGAGCACAGCCGCGTTTGCCGCATCCTCCACATGAATGAAGGAGCTGATCCCATCGGTTGCGGGCATTTCCTTGCGCAGCACTTTTTCAGCTATTTGCCCGGTGCGCTCGTGCCATGTTCCCGGCCCATAGAACATTCCATAACGAAGAATCACGTACTCAGGTAATGCCGTAACGGCTTGTTCTAACGTAGCGACTGCGTCTACCATCCTAATCCGCGGCTCGGGTGCGTTCAAATCCAAAGGAATATTCTCGGTTGCCGGCCCATCTCCCGGTTCGTAAGCCCACGAAATGCTTTGTGCGACGAAGCGAGTTACCCCTGCTGTCTGGGCAGCTTCGACCAGATTCCGAGTACCTTCCTTTCGGATTCTGGAATTCTCGGAAAAGTTCATATCGCTTAAAGAAGTGAGTTGATGGATAACCGCATCCGGCCGGACTTCTGCCATAGCCGTAATGACGGCTTCCTGGTTAAACACATCGGCGAGCAAAACGCGAGCGCCCATACTTTTCATAAAATGGGCATTACGCTCGTTGCGGGTTATCGTTATAACCTCATGACCTACCTGCAGCAGCCTTGGAAGAAGCTGCCGACCTACTGCCCCGGATCCACCTGCAACAAAGATTCTCATACACTTACCTCCTGAATGTTTCACACTTCTGAGGACTCCTGCCCCATCCTCATATCATAGAAGACAATGAAGAGGATACTTTTGTGACAATACAGTAAAGCATCTAAGTTTGTTACATTCTGATTCATCAGATCGAAGACAACCTCTTTGATCGATGGAGATTAAATGGATAAATGAGGATAGCCTGTGTGCCTGATTGAGATTGAAATCATACGAGCCAACACCAGGTCCTCCGTGTAAATATAAAAACATTGGAAGATTTTTATCACCGTATACCTCATAGTAAATCTTCTTGTTTTTAACCAAAACATATCCGTTCATAATGCTCACTCTCCCCCTATTAACAAACCCAGTTAATGGTGTTTTATCAGAGGAAGCTCATTCCTACAGTATAAAGTTGTCGAACTATGCTGCCATTTTGCTTGATAAAAAAGAGAGCAACTGCCGCGGCAATCTCCCCCCTGGATCATTCAACTATCGTGCCCGTTCAATAGTCTTATGTTTTAATTAGAGTCGCTGCTTATAGTTGTTAGGCTTGCCGAACACCTAATGCAGTGACGTCCCGACGGGCTTAGGGGGCTGGATGTGGTCACTCGCTTCTCAGAGTGACCCGGAGCGTTAATATGGTGTTAGCCGAAGGAAGTTCTGGAAGCAGCCATTGCATTTAAGGCGTTCTCAAAATAGCTATATACTTCATCTGCAATTCCCAGAAACTCTTCAACAAGTACATTACTATCCAAGTAACAAGCATACAGATAATCAACTAAAGCGGAGTCAATCTCACAATAGTTTAATATGGCATTCTTCATCTTAATAATGTCATCTTGCCATACACCTGTATCTTCTAAAACCAAAGAGTATAATGCACGAATTAATCTCTTAGAGTAACCTTTAATATATCTAGTTTTCATTGTGTTATCACTAGCATTAGAAAGTAAACTATGTATACGATCTACTTCCTCCTTGGTCTCTGTATTTAAGTCTAAAATGAACTCTGGAGAAATAATTATCGGTGGTACTTTTTCACCAACGTCATGACCATATATGCAAACACAAATTATCTTTACCCAAAAACCCCACTCATTTGGTTTACTTAATACATCGTCAATCGAGCAAATTATCGTATCAATCTTAGTTACTACTGGATATTCTTCCAAAAGCCTGTCTTTAATATTTGACAATCTTTCGTAATCAATATCTTTGGGATTTACACATACAATAGTAAAGTCTGCATCTGACTTAAAAGGTTTAGCAGTTCCTTTTGGAATCGAGCCACACATATAAATGCTATGAATCTTACCTTTAAATTCGGTAAGTATATTATCTATATACTTATCAACAAAATCCTTATATTCACTTTGTATTACAATTCTATTTATAACTTTTTCTAATATCATATAGACTCCTCCTAAACTAAGAACTTCTTTCGGCTAACGTCTTTTTTGCGAACTTCGTAAATTCGTCATGACTTAAGTTATTCGCGAAATCATTCAACTATCTTGCCATTTAGTTTAGCGGGGCCCTGTGGCCCCTAAAAGTACCGTCTATATAATTCCCGTCGGCGTTCCCCGCGAAGCTGAGCGTAGATCTGTGTTGTCGAGGCCTTTTCGTGACCCAGCATTCCTTGAATAAAATCTAACGGGGCACCATTATCAAGTAAGTGACAAGCATATGTATGACGAAATCGATGAGGATACACGTTGACTGCAACCTCTCCACGGGCTGCAAGTTTCTTTACCGAATAACGTATTGTGGGTATGGCCAATCGTCGTACAGGGAAGGTTTCCGTCACAAATAGGGCTTTGCAAGTATCCTTTCGACTCTCCAGGTATTTCTTTAACCAGACCTTACATTCGGTTGTAAAATACACTTCTCGTTGCTTAGATCCCTTGCCGTGCACAATCGCAGAGCAACTCTCCCAGTTGATATCTTCAATATCTAATTTATGAACCTCACCTACGCGACAACCCGTGCAATACAAAAACGCCAGGAGTGCGTGCTCGCGCAGGGAATCGCAGGTTAACTTGAGATTAATTACATCCTCTTCAATCAAAAACTTAGGGATCCGCTTCTCCATCTTCGGTTCTCTAAGCTTAACCGTAGAATTTTTAGCAATATGTAATACAATTAACAAGTCAGTATCTGACCATAAGTCAACTATGTCATCTGTTTGTTGGGAGCCCCGCAGAACCATACCCCTTACTCCCTTTAGATTTGCTGTAATTCCGCTAACTGCATGATTCAAGAAAGAGTTCACGCTTTACCCTCTTTTCGAAATAGATGTATTTGATGCATTTCCCTTGCAATCATAACATGTCCCCAAATAAAATTAAGGTAGAGAATGACTGTAGCTGCTGCCCCGTTAGCTTCATCCCATTTCCAATTTAAGGCCCCCCCCTCCCTCAACCGTTTTTTGTTCAGTCGCCGCTAAGGATGGTATGTTCTTGTCCCAATTCGGGTAACGATGTAAGTTCTTGTCCAGCGAAAAGGACAAGAACTTACACATAAAAAATATAAAGCCGAAACTTTCATTGAATGTGTGTTCTTGTCCTCCAAGAATGTCAGCCATGGCCTGACAGCCACTACATAAGAATCAAAATCAATCTGTGGAGTATGTTGTCATGTTCTTGTCACCTGTGGGGCATGTTGTCGAGTTCTTGTCATCGACCCAAGACAAGAACATGACAACATAAATGAAAAGAGCCGCGATATACGCGACTCTTAATGTTATATTTTTCTTGTCAGCCGATAAAAGTTTATACTGACGGAACTTATTGGCGAATTAAGGAAAATCGAGTTCTGCGTCCACTACACGGAAAAGCTCCGCGACTTTGGCGGGATACCGCTGCTCAAGCGCCTCCCATGTGTCCGTCCTCAGCCCCAAAAAATCGTGCGTATCCGATAAGTAGGAGCCTTCGAATAAGCGGAATTCATAGCTCGGTTTGACCATTTCGTTAAACGCTCGGATCGTGATGTAGCGGTCCTTGCCGGAGAACGTAAGCTTTACCGTATGAGGTGTCCCGTTATAAGTAACGAGCAGCCCCTCCTCGATCGTTTCGACTTCGACCTGTTCGTCCGGCAGCCGTTTGCCGAACAAATGGACAATGTCCTCGTCATACTCTCTCCAGTCCACTGTCGCTGCAAAAACAAAAGCGAATACGATCGGGATTTGTTCCTCAATCGTATACTCCTCCGCCATGCTTCGAATGTCGTTCAGCTCGCCCTGCTTCAAGCGCTTCGTATGCTTCTCGATGAATCGGTTTAATCCTTCGCGGTCTCCCTCGAACAAAAAGGCCAAATCTGCCTCGTCCGGCATTCGCATGTAAGATTCCTCCTCCGACTCGTTACCGATTTCTATCTTCTCTTTCTATTAACCTATAACAAATATCGGATAATCCAGCATCCTGCCTAGGCCCCAATTTGTGGAAGATGTGGCTTGGAATTCACTTGCCGTCGTGTGATCAATGCTCCCCCGCAGCGCTTCATTCCATATACAGTTCATCCCGGATTGGAGATGTTTACATCTTCTGCTAGTCCAGCTGTTGAAAGAAAATAAAGTATTAGACTGGTGCAGTTGATTTGACACGGTTTCAGAGTTGGAAAAACTTCAGGTATTGAATAATAAGTATTAGATTTACCACAATATTTTCACCAGCGGCAGTCATGAACGAGAAATAAAGTTCTGGCCGGCTGCCGTTGTGTTTCTATTTTTAACTATCGTGCTCCGTTTGTTCAGCGCTTAAATCATCTCATTTTAACTCAATGACAAAACTGGCTGATCCTTTATCAAGGCAAGTCGCTTCTTCATAATGGATGTGAAAACCTGAGAAAAGATCATTATAAGCAATTGATAACAATTGCTTGGCTAAAGAAATTAACCCCTCTTTGTTTGCCTCAATTACAAAATCGTTTCCCATATTAATTGCTCTTATTTCGAAATTCTTCTCCCATACAATCTTCAAACCTTTGATAGCATCATATTCTGGGATTTCAATTTCCACTTTCATTTTATCACCCCTATTTTTATATTTGAAGTAAACGTGTTAAATTCAGCTATCGTTTCCCGTCGTTGAACATTCAAAACAAAAATGCAGCCGACTCCGTATATCTTTCAACCCATTGAGAAAAAGGAAGATCATTATCCCAAGTGACATTGTTTATTGCTTTGGCACAACCCCAATCTAAAACCCGTTGGTGAAGCATGTGGACCCTAAAGCGTTCAAGAAAGGCTTCTTTTGCTTCACAATTGTTGTAATAAACAGAGATGAAGTGCTTTGCAGACTCTTCCTCCCCATTATCTAGATACATGGCGATCATTCTTGGCAGGTCAGCAATTCCATCACCAAAGTAACCAGTTGTAAAATCAAAAATACCACTCAACAGCCAACCATCAGGTTTATCTTGCACAAGGATGTTATCTGCTTTAAAGTCCCCCATGACGAAGGTTGGTGAGCGCAAGCCATCGAATACTTTTTCAGAAGCTGTCAATAAATTCTCAACCCATTCAGTATCTTTAGCGGTGATTACTGAATATTTTTTAGCATCCTCCAACCAATATCTTATTCTGTTGTAAAGCCAAGTTTTATAGGAACCATCAAACGGACGGATATTTTGATATTTAGAATCGAACTCGCCATACACATCTACTTTCCAATGATGTAATTCGCATAAGCTTATTGCTAATAATTCAGCAATTTGTTTCTTATCTTCTCCGCTAAGTTCTTCAAATTCTGGCTCATTAATATGTCTGCCTGTGAGACGAGGCATAATAGAATAACTCCAACCAAATATGTCTTCCTGTTCATCCACCAGGTATGGGGAGGGAACAGGCAATTTTGTTAGTCTAAGTAGATTATCTACATAGAATTTTTCTTCAATGAATTGACTCGAAAACAGTGGGTTTCCTTTAAGCACATACACTCCCGAGGAGGATCTGACAAACAAGGTCTGGTTCCCCACACCTTTTGGCGTTTTTTCAAATGAAATGAGTTTTCCTAGGTCGAAACGGTTAAGCATCGACTGTAATTGCTCGTTTGTCACTACACCCAATTGGTTCGAAGAAAAAAATATTTCAGTTGTCAATTGCACTCACCACCACCTAAAAATCAATAAATAAAAATTCGTTTCCAATTGTTAATATCCTGTTCGTTAGCGGGAAAGGGCTGCCAATCCACCGGCAGCCCTTACTTAATACGTTATATTGCACTATAGACTATAGTCTCCGTTTAGCTTAACGAACTTAAAATGGGTATCGCTTTTCACTTTCGGCTTTACTTTTTATATATTCGTTTCGCCGCATGAGTAAACGTTCCATATACGATCGTAAAAACATCACG
>NZ_VCRA01000006.1 GCF_005938385.1 Paenibacillus mesophilus | reverse complement strand
CACATGAACATTTTTTAAGTGGATATTCCATCCGCTTTGTTTGCTGTACGCTTTTTCCTTGCTGGCACCAAAAAAACAAACGGCACAGGGCTTTTTCCCATGCCGTTTCCAATTCCATTTTTATTCCCGGTCTTGTCTTTGAGCTTAACTTAATGACATTGGCCATGTGGGTCGCTCTTTTTGCGATCCCTGCAAAGTACTTGGAATAAGCTTCAAAGCAAGGCTCCACTTGTGGGGTTGTTTTGCCATGTCCCGAATCGGAAACGTGTTATAAATCGGCTAACTTCGACAAATAACGGTAATCATGCGGGTTTTCCATAAGAAACAGGCCGGCCGGCGCAGATCGGAAGGAGCCGAAGGCCGAACGGAATGCTGAGTTTCGGACAATGACTGCAAGGCTCGCATGCAATCAGGCATTTCATGATTTTTTAGAACCAAGGAACTTTAACGGAATTACCGCCATTCCGTTAAAGTCCCCAAATACGAACTTTCATTTTCAAAAGACACAAAAATGTTCGTCTTTTTAAGTTGACATGGCGATGTCAACATTGATAAACTAAATATGTGGCAGTAAAATATATAGATGTAGATGTTTCTCGTATAAAACCGGGGATATGGCCCGGAAGTCTCTACCCAAAAACCTTAAATTTTTGGACTACGAGCGAACCTGGTAGTGGAATGGGACGCCCTCCACGGCGGTCTGGCATTCCCTTTTTCGGTTCCGCGACGCGGAAGCGCACTTTCCGAGCAGCTTACGTCCATCCGGCAGACGCTATCCGCGTCTGTCGCTGGGCTTTTTCTTTTTTTGCTTTCGAGCCGGCGGACCGGCAATATTATAAACGGAAAGAAGGTTGAACATGGCGGCGAAGGTAGGCGTCATTATGGGAAGCAACTCCGACTGGGAGACGATGAAGCACGCTTGCGACATACTCGATGAGCTGGAAGTGCCTTACGAGAAGAAGGTGGTATCCGCGCATAGAACGCCGGACCTGATGTTCGAGTATGCGGTATCGGCGCGCGAGCGCGGGCTGCAGGTGATCATTGCCGGAGCGGGCGGCGCGGCGCATTTGCCGGGCATGGTCGCCTCCAAGACGGAGCTGCCGGTGATCGGCGTACCCGTGAAATCGTCCAGCCTGAACGGCCTCGATTCTCTTCTTTCGATCGTGCAGATGCCGGGAGGCATACCGGTAGCGACAGTGGCGATCGGCAATGCGGGGGCGACTAACGCGGGCCTTCTGGCCGCGCAAATTCTCGGCATAACCGATCCGGAGCTGATGGACCGGTTCATCGCCCGGCGCGAGCGGCTCCGCCAGCATGTGCTGCAGATGAGCGAGACGCTGGGGGCTGACCAATGAGGAACGGGCAAAGCGGCAAGGTCATTTTGCCCGGTAGCACGATCGGCGTGCTGGGCGGCGGCCAGCTCGGCCGGATGCTGGCGCTTGCCGGGCGCGCGATGGGCTACCGTTTCGCGACGCTCGATCCGACGCCGGATTCGCCCTTGGGCCAAGTAGCGGACGAGCAGATCGTAGCCCCCTACCACGATGCGGAGGCGGCCAAGAAGCTGGCGGAGAGCTCGGACGTCATTACTTATGAATTCGAGAATGTGGATGCCGGCGTAGCGAATATGCTGATGAGCGAGTCTTACGTTCCGCAAGGAAGCGAGCTGCTGTATACGACCCAGCATCGTCTGCGGGAGAAGCGGGCGATCGAGGCGGCCGGCGTCAAAGTGGCGCCTTACCGGGAAATTGGCAGCGAGGCGGAGCTGCGGGAAGCGGTTCGCGAATTCGGCACCCCTTGCGTGCTGAAGACGGCTACCGGGGGCTACGACGGGAAAGGCCAATGGGTCATCCGCTCCGAAGACGAGGTCCAGGAAGCTTACGAGACGCTGAGCCGCGCGAAGACGGAGCTCGTGCTGGAGCAGTTTATCCGGTTCGATAAAGAGATTTCCGTTATTGCGGCGCGAAGCCCGCGGGGGGAAGTGAAAGTGTTCCCGGCAGCGGAAAACGTTCATGTCGATAATATTTTGCACTTGTCGATCGTGCCCGCCCGGGCGGACGGGGAAGTGTTGGCGCAAGCCGAGCGGATGGCGGTACGGATCGCGGAGACGCTGCAGGTGATCGGGTTGATTGCCGTCGAAATGTTTCTGACACGCGACGGGGAATTGTTCGTCAACGAATTGGCGCCGCGGCCGCACAATTCCGGGCATTATACGATGGAAGCGTGCCGGACGTCGCAGTTCGAGCAGCATGTGCGGGCGATCTGCAACTTGCCGCTTGGTCCGGGCGAATTGCTTACTCCCGTAGTCATGGCGAACATTTTAGGCGAGCATGTGGCTCCGCTTCTCGAATGGATGGCGGACGAGTCCGGGCTGCCGGAAGGCGTAGCCGCCAAGGTGCATTTGTACGGCAAGCACGAAGCGAAGACGAAGCGCAAGATGGGGCATGTCAATCTGCTGACGGACGACGTGGATAAAGCGATCGGCTGGGTGGAGCAATCCCCGATTTGGAGAAGCTAACTTAACGGAATAAACGATTGACCATATAAAGAGATTTCATATCGGAGGGATCAGCCGCAATGCTGCAACGTTACAGCCGGCCGGAAATGGCCGCCATTTGGACCGAAGAAAACAAATTCAAAGCTTGGCTCGAAGTCGAAATTCTTTCCTGTGAAGCATGGTCCGAGCTCGGAGTTATCCCGAAGGAAGACGTTCAGGCTCTCCGCGAGAAGGCCGGCTTCGATATCGCACGGATTTATGAAATCGAAGAGGAAACCCGTCACGACGTTATCGCCTTCACCCGGGCGGTATCCGAGACGCTCGGAGCGGAGCGCAAATGGGTGCATTACGGGCTGACTTCTACCGACGTCGTCGATACGGCGCTCGGCTATTTGCTTCGTCAAGCGAACGAGATCATCGAGAAAGACCTGATCAAATTCATCGATATTTTGCGGGACAAGGCGATTCAATACAAAAACACCCCGATGATGGGCCGCACTCACGGCGTTCACGCGGAGCCCACGACGTTCGGCCTGAAGATGGCATTGTGGCTCGAAGAAATGAAACGCAACCTGGAGCGGTTCCGGGCGGCGGCTGACGGCGTCCAGTTCGGCAAAATTTCCGGCGCCGTCGGCACCTATGCGAATGCGGACCCGTTCATCGAAGAGTACGTATGCGGCAAGCTCGGCACGAAGTCGGCGCCGATCTCGACCCAGACGCTTCAGCGCGACCGCCATGCGCACTACATCGCGACAATCGGATTGATCGCGACGTCGCTGGACAAATTCGCCACCGAAATCCGCGCCCTGCAGAAGAGCGAGTTCCGCGAAGTGGAGGAGCCGTTCGCGAAAGGGCAGAAAGGCTCGTCGGCGATGCCGCACAAGCGCAATCCGATCGGCTGCGAAAGCATTTCCGGCTTGTCCCGCGTCATTCGCGGGCATATGATTTCTGCCTACGAGAACGTTCCGCTCTGGCACGAGCGCGACATTTCCCACTCGTCCGTGGAACGGATCATTTTGCCGGACTCGACGATCTTGATTGACTATATGCTGAACCGTCTCGGCAACATTATCAAAAATTTGACCGTGTTCCCGGACAACATGCTGCGCAACATGAAGCGCACGTTCGACGTACCGTTCTCCGGACGCGTCATGACGAAGCTGATCGACAAAGGCTTCAGCAGAGAGCAAGCATACGACACGGTACAGCCGAAGGCGATGCAGGCTTGGGAAGAGCAGCGTTCGTTCCGCGACATCGTCGAGAGCGACTCCGTCATCCGCGAGCAGCTGTCGGCCGAGGAGATCGCGGATTGCTTCGATCCGAGCTGGCATTTGAAGCATGTGGATACGATCTTCGAGCGTCTTGGCCTGAACTAATGGAAGTGATTGTGCAATAGCGGAACTGGAGTACGTTATTCGCTTGAAAATAGCTGCGGCTGAAGCTATAACGGAACTACGATTCGTTATAGCGCCGCTGTAGTCCTTTTACGGCCTATAGATGGTTGTTTAACGGAAGCCAGTTCCTTTATTTGTGGGAAATAACCGGAAACATCGACTATAGCGGATTCAAGTTCCGCTAAACGCGTAAAGGAGGCTTTCGCCTTGAGCCAAGAGACGGCGATTTCGACCGCTGCGGATTATGTGAACGCACCGCTGCTTTATAAAGGAAAAGTACGGGAAATCTACGATTTGGGAGAGCATTTCCTCATTGTCGTGACCGACCGGATATCCGCTTTCGATTACGTGCTCAGTCCAGCCGTGCCGGACAAGGGCAACGTGCTGAACCAGGTAAGCAAATTCTGGTTCGCGCAGACGGCGGATTTTATGGAGAGCCATCTGATCCATGCCGATCTGGAGAAGCTTCCGGCAGGTCTGATCCGCGACGCGGACATCATGAAGCACCGCTTCATGGTAACGAAGAAGGCGCAGCGCATCGACATCGAATGCGTCGTCCGCGGCTATATTACGGGCGGCGGCTGGAGACAATACCAGAAAACGGGCGAAATTAACGGCATTAAGCTCCCTGAAGGGATGCGCAAAAACGAGAAGTTCCCGCAGCCGATTTTTACCCCCGCGGCCAAGAACGATGTCGGCCATGACGAAGACATTTCGTTCGAGCGGATGGAAGAGCTGGTCGGCAAGGAAATCGCGGCGGAGCTTCGCGAGAAGAGCCTGAAGCTGTACGAATATGCCCACGCCTACTGTCAGGAGCGCGGCATCGTGCTGGCCGACACGAAGTTCGAATTCGGCCTCGTCGACGGCAAAGTGATTCTGATCGACGAAATTTTCACGCCGGACTCGTCGCGTTTCTGGGCGAAAGAAAACTACGAGCTCGACATCGAGATCGACAGCATGGACAAAGAGCCGGTGCGCACGTATTTATCCAACTCCGACTGGGACAAAAACAGCGAGCCCAACCCGCTTCCGGCTTCGGTCGTGGAAGAGACGTCGCGCCGTTACCGAGATATTTTAAACCGCTTGACCGGGGTGTAAGCACGAGTTATTATCGATCGATATATTGAGGAGGAACTTTCCCATGATTAAAGCAACCGTCTACGTGACGATCAAGCAAAACGTACTCGACCCGCAAGGCAGCGCCGTTCAAGGCGCCCTGCACTCGATGGGCTTCGCGGAAGTCGGCAAAGTGCGCATCGGCAAATATATGGAACTGGAACTGGACACGAACGATCGATCGGAAGCGGAAACCCGCGTCAAAGCGATGTGCGAGAAGCTGCTTGCCAACACCGTTATCGAAGACTATCGTTTCGAGCTTTCGTTATAATCGCAAGTAGCAAGCACAGTATAAGGAGGGTACCGACCCATGAATTTTGCGGTTCTCGTTTTTCCCGGTTCGAACTGCGACATCGACTGCTTCAAGGCGGTCGAGCAAACAATCGGGCAACCGGTCGAATACGTTTGGCATACGACTACCGATCTGTCCAAATATGACGCCATCCTCGTTCCCGGGGGGTTCTCGTACGGAGATTACTTGCGCTGCGGCGCGATTTCCCGCTTCGCTCCGGTTATGGCCGAGGTCGTCAAAGCGGCTGAGCAAGGAAAGTTCGTGCTCGGCATTTGCAACGGTTTTCAAATTTTGCTGGAGTCGGGTCTCCTTCCGGGCGCCATGCTGCGCAACAAGACGCTCAAATTCCGCTGCCATTCGGCGACGTTGCGCGTGGACAACAACAAGAACCCGTTCACGACGCAATATTCGGCTGGGGAGCTGATCGACATTCCGATCGCGCACGGCGAAGGCAATTACTACTGCGACGATGCGACGCTCGCAGAGCTGAAAGCGAACAACCAGATCGTATTCCGTTACCACGGCGAAAATCCGAACGGCTCGGTGGACGATATCGCCGGCATCAGCAACAAGCAAGGCAACGTAGTAGGCATGATGCCTCACCCGGAGCGGGCTGTCGATCAACTGCTCGGCTCGGAGGACGGCAAACGGATGTTTACGTCGATTTTGAACGCATGGAGGGAAAAACATGGCGCAGCAGTTGTCCGTTAAGGAACCTACGGCGGAACAAATCGCGGAGCAGAAAATTTACAAGCAAATGGGCGTAACCGACAGCGAGTACGATCTCATTTGCGGTTTCCTCGGACGGAAGCCGAACTACGTGGAAATCGGCGTATTCAGCGTCATGTGGTCCGAGCACTGCTCGTACAAAAACTCCAAGCCGATTCTGAAACGGTTCCCGATCACCGGACCCCGCGTCCTGATGGGACCGGGCGAAGGTGCGGGCATCGTCGATATCGGCGACAATCAAGCCGTCGTATTCAAAATCGAAAGCCACAACCACCCTTCGGCGATCGAGCCTTACCAAGGCGCGGCAACCGGCGTAGGCGGCATTATCCGCGATATTTTCTCGATGGGCGCGCGTCCGGTGGCGCTGCTCAACTCGCTTCGCTTCGGGTCGCTTGAGAACGACCGTGTGAAATACTTGTTCGAGCATGTCGTATCGGGCATCGCCGGATACGGCAACTGTATCGGCATTCCGACCGTAGCCGGTGAGATCATGTTCGACGAAAGCTACGAAGGCAATCCTCTGGTTAATGCGATGTGCGTAGGTCTCATCGATCACGATAAAATTCAAAAGGGCGTTGCGCAAGGCGTAGGCAACCCGGTGTTTTACGTCGGTCCCGCTACCGGCCGCGACGGCATCCATGGAGCGACTTTCGCCTCCGAGGAGCTGACGGCGGAATCGGAAGCGAAGCGTCCGGCGGTTCAAGTAGGAGATCCGTTCATGGAGAAGCTCGTGCTGGAAGCGACGCTCGAGCTGATCAATTCCGGTATCGTCGTAGGTATTCAAGATATGGGCGCGGCTGGCTTGACCTGCTCCAGCTCGGAGATGGCGAGCAAGGCCGGCAACGGCATGGAGCTGTACCTGGACGAAGTGCCGCAGCGTGAAGAAGGCATGACGCCTTACGAAATGATGCTGTCGGAATCGCAGGAACGGATGCTGTTCGTCGTGAAGCCGGAGCATGAGGCGCAAGCGAAAGAAATTTTCGAGCGTTGGGGACTGATCTGCGCCAAGGTCGGAAAAGTGACCGACGACGGCAGCTTGAAGCTGTTCCACAAAGGCCAGCTGGTCGGCGATTTGCCGGTTAAAGCGCTCGTCGACGAGTGCCCGGTATACAACAAACCGTCCAAAGTACCGGCATACTACGAGAAGCAAGCGTCGATCGATACGACCCGCTATGCGGAAGTCGCCGATTTGACCGATGCGCTCAAGAAAGTGCTGGCGTCCCCGACGGTCGCAAGCAAGGAATGGGTGTACAACCAATACGATTACATGGTACGGACGAGCACGTATGTACGTCCGGGCTCCGACGCCGCGGTCGTAGGCGTAACCGGAACCCGCAAGGCGCTTGCTATGACAACGGACTGCAACGGCCGCTACGTGTACCTCGATCCGGAAGTCGGTGGAGCGATCGCCGTAGCCGAAGCCGCGCGCAATATCGTATGCTCGGGTGCGGAGCCGCTCGCCATTACGGACAACCTGAACTTCGGCAGCCCGGAGAAGCCGGAAATTTTCTGGCAGCTCGAGAAAGCGGCCGACGGCATTTCCGAAGCTTGCCGGAAGCTGAACGCCCCGGTCATCGGCGGCAACGTGAGCTTGTACAACGAGAACGCGAAGGGCGCGATTTATCCTACGCCGGTTATCGGCATGGTCGGTCTTGTTCACGATCTCGATCATATAACGACGCAAGGCTTCAAGAAGGAAGGCGACGTCATCCTGCTGCTCGGCGAGACGAAAGCGGAGCTCGGCGGAAGCGAGTTCCAGAAAGTGGTGCACGGCGTTACGGAAGGCCGCCCGCCGCAAATCGATCTCGACACCGAGAAGAAGCTGCTTGATACGGTTCTCGGCGCGATCCAGAAAGGTCTCGTCGCTTCCGCGCACGACTTGTCCGAAGGCGGACTCGCGGCTGCGCTGGCGGAATCGTGCATCAGCGGCCGAATCGGCGCGAAAGTAAACGTGAAGACGGAATTGCGCTCCGACATCGAGCTGTTCAGCGAAAGCCAATCCCGCATCGTGCTCAGCGCTTCTCCCGAGAAAGCGGCGGAGCTCGAAGCATGGATCGCCGGCAATGGCGTTCCGGTCCGGAATATCGGCAATGTGCAAGGCCAAGATTTGCAAATCGAAATCAACGCGAAACAAGCCATCCAGTCGCCTGTCGCTCAGCTAGAAAAGGTTTGGAAGGATGCGATCCCATGCTTGATGCAATAAAGTATCCCGCAGCACCGCTATGGACCGGGGACTTTTACAATGAAGGCATCAATCGCGAAAACTTGTTCGATAAATTGAAGGAAGAATGCGGCGTCTTCGGGGTGTACGGACATCCCGAAGCTTCCCATTTGTGCTATTACGGCTTGCACGCTCTCCAGCACAGAGGCCAGGAAAGCGGAGGCATCTGTACGACCGACGGGAGCGGGTTCCATTACCATCGCGGCATGGGACTCGTCAAGGAAGTGTTCGACAACGACTTGCTCGCCTCGCTCGAGGGGCCTGTAGCCATTTCGCATGTCCGCTACTCCACCGCGGGCGAGAGCAAGCTGGCGAACGCCCAGCCGCTCGTGTTCAAATACCGGGAGGGCGACCTCGCCGTAGCGACGAACGGTAATATCGTCAACGCGCCGGAAATCCGTAAAAGATTAGAGCGTCAAGGCTCGATTTTCCAAACGTCGAGCGATACGGAAGTCGTCGCGCATCTGATCGCCCGTTCGCAGCACGACGATATCGTGGAAGCGGTACGGGATGCACTTGCCGAGCTGAACGGAGCGTATGCATTCCTGTTCATGACGAACGGCAAGCTGATCGCGGCGAGAGACCCGCACGGCTTGCGGCCTTTCGTACTCGGAAAGCTGGGCGGCGCTTGGATATTCGCCTCGGAGACATGCGCCTTCGACGCGGTAGGCGCGGAATACGTTCGCGATGTCGAGCCGGGCGAGCTGCTTATTCTGGATGCCGCAGGGATGAAGGAAGAACGGTTCTCCCCTTCGCTGAAACGTGCCGTATGTGCGATGGAATACATTTACTTCTCCCGCCCGGACAGCGATATCGACGCGGTCAACGTGCACAGCGCGCGCAAACGGATGGGACGGCAGCTGGCGATGGAATCGTTCGTGGATGCCGACATCGTAACGGGCGTACCGGATTCAAGCATTTCCGCGGCCATCGGGTATGCCGAGCAGACAGGCATTCCGTATGAGCTCGGATTGATCAAGAACCGTTATACCGGCCGGACTTTCATCCAGCCGAGCCAGGAGCTGCGCGAGCAGGGCGTCAAGATGAAGCTGAGCGCCGTCCGCAAAGTCGTGGAAGGCAAGCGTGTCGTCATGATCGACGATTCGATCGTACGGGGCACGACCTCGCTTCGGATCGTCAATCTGCTGAGGGAAGCGGGAGCGAAGGAAGTGCACGTGCGCATCAGCTCGCCGCCGTTCAAAAATCCGTGCTTCTACGGCATCGATACGCCGGACCGGAAAGAATTGATCGCCTCGCAGAAATCGATCGAGGAAATCCGCAAGGCGATCAATGCGGACTCGCTTCATTTCCTGTCGAAGGAAGGCTTGATCGAATCGATCGGAAGGCTGTCCGACGAAGAGCATGGCGGGCATTGCACCGCTTGCTTCGACAACGTCTATCCGACGCAGGTGCCGAACGAAGAGAACGCCGCTGCGGCATGCGGCGGCTGCGACTGAACCATAAATACTTTTACCACCTATCTCAAGGAGTGAACGAGTTTGTCGGAAGCGTATAAGCAAGCGGGAGTGGACATCGCGGCGGGCAACGAAGCCGTCGTCCGGATGAAGAAGCACGTGCAGAAGACGTTCCGCCCGGAAGTGCTCACGGAGCTCGGCGGATTCGGGGCGTTGTTCGGCCTGAACAAGGACAAATACGAGGAGCCGGTGCTCGTGTCCGGAACGGACGGCGTCGGCACGAAGCTGAAGATCGCCTTCGCGATGGACAAGCACGATACGATCGGCATCGACGCGGTGGCGATGTGCGTCAACGATATCGTCGTGCAAGGAGCGGAGCCGCTCTTTTTCCTCGACTATCTGGCTTGCGACAAAGTCGTACCGGAAAAAATCGAAGCGATCGTCAAAGGGATCGCCGACGGCTGTCTGCAGTCCGGCTGCTCGCTGATCGGCGGAGAGACGGCGGAGATGCCCGGCATGTACGGCGAAGGCGAGTATGACATCGCCGGATTCACGGTAGGCATCGTCGACAAGAAGAAAATTATCGACGGCCGGACGATCGCTCCGGGCGATGCGGTTATCGGCCTTGCATCAAGCGGAGTGCACTCGAACGGGTTCTCGCTCGTTCGCAAGCTGCTGCTTCAGGACAAAGGCTACAAGCTGCAGGATGAAGTGGCGGAGCTGGGCGGCAAGCTCGGCGATACGCTGCTCGCGCCGACCAAAATCTATGTGAAGCCGATACTGGCTATGCTCGAACAAGTGAATATTAAAGGAATGGCGCATATTACGGGCGGCGGTTTCCTGGAGAATATCCCGCGCGTACTGCCTGCGGGTGTCAACGTCCGGATCGACTACGGCTCTTGGCCGATATTGCCGATCTTCAAGCTGCTGCAGGAAGCCGGTTCCGTCACGAACAACGATATGTTCCGCACGTTCAACATGGGCATCGGCATGGTGCTCGTCGTTCCGGCGGAGCAAGCCGAAGAAGCGCTCCGATTGGCCGAGTCGCATGGTGAGAAGGCGTACCGGATCGGAACCGTTACCGAAGGCGAGCAGATCGTGACGTTTAACGGAGCGGATGTGTGATGGCGCCATTTCGCATTGCGGTGTTCGCCTCGGGAAGCGGTTCTAACTTCCAGGCGATCGTAGACGCGGTGCAAGCCGGGAAGCTCGATGTAGAAGTCGGGCTTCTTGTCTGCGATAAGCCGGGCGCGAAAGTGACGGAACGTGCGGCTGCGGCCGGCGTCGAGACGTTTGCCTTCCGTCCGAAGGATTATGCCTCCAAGGAGGCGTATGAGTCCGAAATCGTGAAGCGGCTGCAGGAGAAGGGGATCGACCTGATCGTGCTGGCCGGCTACATGCGGATCGTATCCGATACGATGCTGGGGCCGTTCGAAGGACGAATCATCAATATTCACCCTTCGCTGCTCCCGGCATTTCCAGGCTTGGACGCCATCGGTCAAGCTGTGGCGTACGGAGTGAAGGTTACCGGCGTAACGGTCCACTTTGTCGACGGAGGCATGGACACGGGGCCGATCATCGCCCAGCGCACGGTTGAGCTGTCGGAAGGCGATACAGCGGATACGGTGGCCGCGAAGATTCATCCGGTGGAGCACCAGCTATATCCGTATGTGATCCAGGGAATTCGGGACGGTAAAGTTACGCTCAGCGGCGATGGCCGACGGGTGAACTGGAAACAGTAATTTGTATGAATAAGAGGCCTTAGCGGCTCTTATTTCTCGGGTTAGCCGGGGTGGTTTACAAATAAGAGTCTTTTGGGACTCTTATCGGAACGGATTTCTGCGGTTCCAAAAGACTCTTATTTGCTTTTCGAAAAAAATCGAAGGATGGTCCACGATGCCAAACGAAATTCATTTGCGTTACGGAATGAACCCGCACCAAAAAGAAGCGAAGCTGTACCAGGATGGCGCAGGCGAGCTGCCGATCCGCGTGCTGAACGGCGACCCCGGCTTCATCAACCTGCTGGACGCGCTGAACGCGTTCCAGCTCGTACGCGAGCTGCGCCAAGCGACCGGCTTGCCTGCGGCGGCCTCGTTCAAGCATGTCAGCCCGGCAGGAGCCGCTGTGTATGCTCCACTGAGCGACACGCTGAAGAAAGCTTATTTCGTGGAAGGCTTGGAGCTGTCCGAGCTGGCTACCGCCTATGCCCGCGCACGCGGAGCGGACCGGATGTCCTCCTTTGGCGACGCCGCGGCGCTCAGCGACATCGTGGACGAATCGACGGCCAAGCTGCTGAAGCGCGAGGTGTCCGACCTGATCGTTGCCCCGGGTTACAGCGAGGAAGCGCTCGACATCCTGAAAGCGAAGAAGGGCGGCAAGTTCCTCATCCTGGAGATCGATCCGAATTACGTGCCGGCACCGATCGAAACCCGGACCTTGTTTGGCCTGAAGATGCAGCAGGAGCGCAATAACGGCGTTATCGACGCCTCGGTGTTCGATCATATCGTAACGAACAACAAAGAATTGACCGAAGAAGCGAAGCGCGACATGCTCGTCTCGCTCATTACGCTGAAATATACGCAATCGAACTCGATCTGCTACGCGCTGGACGGTCAAACGATCGGCATCGGCGCCGGACAGCAGTCCCGCATTCATTGCACCCGTCTTGCCGGGGACAAGGCCGACCGTTGGTATTTGCGCCAGCATCCGACCGCGCTGAACATGAAGTTCCGCCAAGGACTGTCCCGTCCGGAGCAAAACAACGCGATCGACCTGTGGCTTGAGGATGAGCTTACGAAAGTGGAACAGGCGAGCTGGGAAGCCTGCTTCGAGGAAGTGCCGCAGCGCCTTACGCCGGACGAAAAGCGGGAATGGCTGAAAGGACTCACTAACGTATCCTACGGCTCCGACGCCTTCCTTCCGTTCCGCGACAATATCGACAGAGCGAGCCGCAGCGGCGTGCGCTACGTGATCCAGGCGGGCAGCTCGATGCGCGACGAGGAAGTCGTACAGGCGGCGAACGATTACGGCATGGTTATGGCTTACTCGGGCGTACGGTTGTTCCACCATTAAGGAGCTTAAACGGAATAACGTACCTGTTCTCTGGCGACCGGGACTTGCCTTCTACAAAGCCCCGGTCGTCAGTCAGGGCGGTAATTCCGTTAAAGTTCCTAATCCGTATTTATAAAGGAGAACGTTATCGTGACACAACTTTGGAGCCAAACGGCGGAAATCAACGCCGGCCGCCTGCAGTCGAACCCGTATCCCGGACGGGGAATCGTCATCGGCCTGACGCCGGACGGCACGCGCTACATGCAAGTATATTGGATTATGGGACGCAGCGAGAACAGCCGCAACCGCGTATTTATCGCCGAAGAGAACGGATTTTTGCGCACCGAGGCGAAAGACCCGGCCAAGCTGACCGATCCTTCCCTGATCATTTACTACCCGGTCAAACATACGGGATCGGCCCATATCGTGACGAACGGCGATCAAACGGATACGATTTACGACGCATTGGCGAACGGCGGAACGTTCGAGCAGGCGCTCGCGACCCGTACATGGGAGCCGGATGCTCCCAACTATACGCCGCGCATTTCCGGACTTGTCGATTTGTCCGACGCCGGGTGCGCGTACAAGCTGTCCATCCTGAAGACGAATCAGAACGACGCCTCGCAGACGATGCGCCACTATTTCCACTACGAGCAAGGCATCGCGGGCTTCGGGCATTGCATCACCACGTATGCCGGAGACGGCAATCCGCTGCCTTCGTTCCAAGGAGAGCCGGTGCTCATGCCGCTGTTCGACGACGCGGCGCAAACCGCTTCTTTTTACTGGGAGCGACTTAACCAGGACAACAAACTTTCGCTGTTAGTGAAAACGATCGATAAAGCTTCCGGCAAAACGGAAATGCAAATTATAAACAAGTAATCAGAAGCAGGATTACAGGTTCGGGAGGGTATCGGCTTGCGTATTTTGGTCATTGGCAAAGGTGGAAGAGAACACGCGATCATTTGGGCGCTCCGCAAAAGCGCCCGCATCTCGCAAATCTATTGCGCACCTGGAAATGCGGGCATCGCCGAACTTGCGGAATGCGTGCCGATCAAAGAAAGCGAGTTCGCGCAAATCGCCCAGTTCGCTCTCGATTATGCGATCGATCTCGTTGTCGTAGGTCCGGACGACCCGCTCGCCGAGGGAATTGTCGACGTGCTTGAGGAGCGCAACATTCCGGTGTTCGGCCCGCGCAAAAATGCGGCGATTATCGAAGGCTCCAAAGTGTTCACGAAGGAGCTGCTGAAAAAGTACAGCATTCCGACCGCCGCCTACGAATCGTTCGAGGATTACGAGGCAGCGCTCGCATACGTTCGCAAGCAGGGCGCCCCGATCGTCATCAAAGCGGATGGACTCGCCGCCGGCAAAGGCGTAATCGTAGCCGGGACGCTTGAAGAAGCGGAGAAGGCGCTCCAAGAAATTATGGTTGACAAAGTATTCGGCAAATCCGGAAGCCAAGTCGTCATCGAAGAGTTTCTGCAGGGGCAGGAAATGTCCATCTTGTCGTTCGTGGACGGAAATGTCGTTCGGCCGATGGTGCCGTCCCAGGACCATAAGCAAGTATTCGACGGAGACAAAGGCCCGAACACGGGAGGAATGGGAACATACTGCCCGCTGCCGCATATTCCGCAATCGGTTATCGACGAAGCGATCGAGACGATCATCAAGCCGACGGCCGAAGCCATGGTGAAGGAAGGAAGGACGTTCCGGGGCGTATTGTTCGCGGGATTGATGATTACGGCGGACGGGCCGAAGACGATCGAATTCAATGCACGGTTCGGCGATCCGGAGACGCAGGTCGTATTGTCGCTTCTGGAAACCGATCTGATCGACATTTTCTTGGCGACGATCAACGGACGTCTGCAGGATATGGATATTCGTTGGAGCGACGAGTCGGCCGTATGCGTCATTCTCGCCTCGGGCGGATACCCGGGCGGTTACCCGAAAGGGATTCCGATCCACGGTTTGGACGAAGTGCAGCATTCGGTCGTATTCCACGCCGGAACGGTGGAGAAAGACGGTCAAATCGTTACCGACGGCGGGCGTGTGCTCGGAGTTACCGCGAAGGGCGCCAACATCGAAGAAGCTCGCGCGAAGGCCTATGCCGATGTGGAGCGAATCCGTTTCGAGGGCATGCAATATCGCCGCGATATCGCGCTTAAAGCACTTCGTTAAAGCAAAATTCATAGTATGCAGCTAACGTCTGCCCGCCGGGCAGGCGTTTTCTTCACGGCTGCAACTATTCGAATTCGTTTTTGGCAAACTTGTCCTTATGCTTGTATACAAACCAGACTGCGGCAATGAGTCCTGCAACCAGCAGCAGCGACAGCCAGTGCGCACTCAGTACGGATATTAACCACTTCAACCGGTTCACCTCGCGGTCGCCGCACGATAGGCGGCTGAAAGTAATGTGCTTACTAACAGCTTTCCCTTTTTCCGTCCGGTCATGCTTAGCCGTTGCCTGCAGCTGACGAATACTCACCGTCCATTTCAAGAAATTCAGTATGAAAACAATTCCATATGATATAATAATACCAAATATAGGTACAACCATTCAGGAGGGAATAATCTATGAATTGGGAGCAACAGCAATCGTACTCCGGAGAGCATCAGTCGACGTACAATGCGCCGTTCCACAAACTGCTGCGGATGTTTACGCTGTCGATTCTCGTATCGTTCATCGGCTCGTTCGTAGGCATGTTTATCCCGCCGGCGCTGTTCCTGCCGCTGATCATCGTCGAGCTGGTCATGCTGGTAGCCGCCTTCTTCATCCGCCGCAAAGGAAAAGGCATAGGGTACGGATTCGTTTACACGTTTTGTCTCATTAGCGGCATTACGATATTTCCGAGTATTTCTTATTACACGGCCATCGGCGGACCTTCGCTCGTAACTACCGCTTTTCTGCTGACAGGCATCATTTTCGGGGGGTTAACCGCGTACGCCTATTACTCCAAAAGAGATTTCAGCTTCTTGGGCGGCTTCTTGACGGTAGGCATTCTCGTCTTGATCGGCTTCAGCCTGATCGGACTGTTTACGGGAGGGTTCGGAGGCACACTCGGGCTTATGATTGCGGCATTCGGCGTTATCATTTTCTCCGGCTTCATCCTGTACGACATTTCCCAATACAAGCACGGCTTGCCCGATGAAGAAATCCCGCTCGCCGTTCTGAGCTTGTACTTGAACTTCATCAATCTGTTCTTGTACTTGCTGCGGCTGCTCGGCATCTTGTCGAGCGACGATTAAGAGAAGACTGCGCTTAAGCAACAACAACCCCTTGCAAGGCACCTCGAGTGCCGGGCAGGGGGTTGTTTGGTTTTGCTCCTCATAGAGGAGAAGTGGAGCTGCTGTATCCGAAAGCGGGAGCCGGCGCCGGAGCCGGGGAAGCGGACGATCCTTGCTGCGATGCACCGGAAGCCGGGGCGGACGAGGCATATGGCTGGCTGTACACTTGCTGTTGCTGCTGTTGCTGCTGCGGAGCTTCGGCAGACGGCACAGTCGCCGCCGCCGTATCGACACGGCTGTTGCCTTGAAACAATCCGCCTTCCTCGATAACGAGCGATTGGGTCGTCGTATTGCCGTACAGCTTGCCGGTCGACAAGATGCGTACGCTGCCCTTTGTCGTGATATTGCCGTGCACCGCTCCGGCGATCACAACGTTGCGCGCGGTAATATTCGATTTGACCTCGCCGTTCTCCCCGACGGTAACGTCTCCGGCGCTCTCCACATTGCCGGTAATATGGCCTTCGATGCGGATGCCGGCTTCCGATTTGATCCGGCCTTCGAAGAACGTGCCTTCTCCGATCAGCGTATCCGTCGTGTTCGGATTCATCGTTTTCGATTTCTTTTTGAACATCACGGTTCTTCCTTTCTCGATGCTTTCAAGTAAGGGCGCGGGTCGATCACGACGCCGTTTTTGATGACGCCGTAATGCAGATGGGGGCCGGTGCTGCGTCCGGTAGAGCCCATTTTGGCGATTTGCTGGCCTTTCTTCACCTTGTCGCCTTTTTTGACGAGAAATTCGTTCAGATGCATGTACTGGGTGCGAAGTCCATTCCCGTGGTCGACTACGAGATGATTGCCTTCGGACTTGTCCCAACCGGCGGTGATGACCGTTCCGTCAGCCGTCACGAAGACGGGATCGTTATTGCGGCCCGCGATGTCCATGCCGTTATGGAAGCTCGGGCTATAATTGAACGGGTCGATGCGGACGCCGAATCCTGAAGATACCGCGCGGGAGTCGACCGGCCAAATGTTCGGCGTAATCGCCAGCATGTGCTGCATCTCCTCGACCTGCTTCTTCGTTTCGGTCAAAGTTCCGAACAGCCCGTCTATTTCTTTGCCCAGCATATCGAATTGCTGTTCCGTATCATCGATCAATCCACGGATGGCATTGTCCGTTACCGGATTGTAGTCGCCGCCCATGTTCGCGGAAGCGCTGCCGGCCGGGGAAGCCGATAATATCGAGACTGGCTTGTCGCCGCCGGAAATGCCGGTTAACGTCTTCATTTCGATTTCGAGCTTTTTCAGCTCTTCGATTTTATTTTTGACTTGATCGGCTTGTTGGGATAACCGCACCAAATCGTTTTGCAACTGCTCGATCGTCGTGTTTTTCTCGCTGACGGTTTGCTCGAACTGCTCCGTGACACCGACCAGCTTATGCGTAAGCAGCAAGTTCGTACCCGAGCTGCGGGACTGGATAATGTAAAAAGTAACGGCCAGCGCCGCCAACAGGGCAATGAAGAGCGTCATAAGCGACAGCATCCATCCCGTAAGTCTGAATCGGACAACGTGGCTGTTGGCATCGGGAATGACCATGAATGTAAATCGCTTCTTCAACCATTTGAACCTCATAGTCACGCTCCATGCTGGGAAATTTTAACCTAACGATGTACATAAATTCGGCATTTTGGTGGAAAAACCTCCCTGACTTTCGAACTATTTTTGTTGGCTTTTGACGAATGAAGGAGGAGTTTGGCAAGAAGGAATCGAACTGTTACCCTTAACGAATCTATCCATTTTCCGGCAGTATAAGAAAGGAAGAGAAGCATGATCAAGCTGGCAGGCATCGACGTAGGCAACGACAGCGTCAAAGTCGCATTGGACGGATCGAACGAGCCTATCCTCGTTCCCAACGTGGTCGCGCCGGGGTATGACCGGCATATTTTACAGGAAGAGGATTCCCCGTTGAAGGCGCTTGACGTCGTGATCCAGAGCCCGAAGCTCGGCAAGCGGAACCAGCGCTACTTCGTAGGTCTACTGGCCGTTGAGAATCAGGACAATACGGAGCTGGAGGAGACGGACAACAAGGCGCTTTCGGATCAGTCTCTCGTGGTTGCGCTTACTGCGCTCGCCTATGCGGGAGTCAAATCGGAGTCTTTAAGCACGTCCACATTCGCGAGCTCCGACGAGGTGGAGTATATTGTAGGCACCGGATTGCCGGTACGGACTTATGCGAAATTCAACCGAACGTTCGAGGAGAGGCTCGTCGGCGAGCATGAAGTGACGTTTCTGTCGACTCCGCAGCTGCGCAACCGCCGCGTAAAAGTCATTATCCGCCGGGCGATCGTATCGATAGAAGGAGCGGCGGCGCTCTATCACATTTCCACCTACGATAGCTTGCAAATCCGCGACGAGGAAGTGTATTACGGCTGTATCGGCGTGTGCGAGATCGGCGCGCTTACGACAGACTTTCCGGTTGTGAAGCGGATGAGCATCGACAACCAGTTCAGCACCGGCGAGCAAATGGGCATCGCGACTTACCTCGATCCGATCATGCGCGATATCGAAGATTTGTACGGATACCGGTTTCCGAGCCGGGCCAAGCTTGTCCAGCGCATCCGGCAGCGCCAGTTTACGATCCAGCGGGTCGGAGAAGGGCAGGCGGACATTAAGCCGATCGTCGATCAATATTTCGGCAGGGCGGCCGTGCGCATCGTGGAGATGATTAAGAAACGTTGGAACAAATATCCGGATATTCAATGCTTCTATGTCATAGGAGGAGGCGCTGCCGCGCTCAAGCCATACTTGCTGGAGGCTGCCGGCTCCATTCGGCTGAGATTCGTCGAGGACAGCGAGCTGCAAAATATGTACGGTTATTTGAAGCTGGCGAAGAGCAAGTCGAGTCAACCGTCCGGGGTGTGACCGCAATTTCCTTCCCGCTGCGAGTATATTTTGTTCGAATGGGGCATAATAGCGAGCAGAAAGGCAGGAAAGGGGTATTGTTATGCAGCACGTTATCGGCGCGGCAATCGGCGGGGGCTTATCGGCCTTAATCGATCTACTGCAGTGGTTGCTCTAGAACATCTGTCGGCGTTGCACGCCAGACTCCCATACAGTTTTGGAATGCTCCTAGCGGAGCTTTCTTTTTTTTCATCGCCCCGCGCAATATGGTAAAATAATGAAAAGCGTAAAGGGCGGTGAAGTTTACGATGAAAATCGCGGTAGCCGGAGGGACCGGTTTCATCGGCGGCAGACTGATCCGGTACTTGGAGTCGTGCGGCGACGAGGTGATTCTGATTTCCCGTTCCGCCGCCGGAGGAATTCGCGGCAGCCTGCGGACGGTAGCTTGGGACGAGTGCATGGAACGGAAGGAATGGTTCGAGGCGCTTGACGGCATCGTCAATCTGTCCGGCGAATCGATCAATCAGCGCTGGACCGGGCAGGCGAAACGGCGCATCATCGAATCCCGGCTGGATACGGCCGCCAGGCTGGCCAGGCTTGTCGGGCAGCTGAAAGAGAAGCCGGGCGCATTTGTGAACGGTTCGGCTATTGGAATTTACGGCACTTCGGAGACGGACGTTTACGATGAGTCAAGCCCGGTACGTAACGTGGATTTCTTATCGGACGTAGTCGAGCAATGGGAACGGGCGGCATCGGCGATCCCGGCGCCGCGGGTCATCCTGCTGCGGACCGGCGTCGTGCTCGGGCACGAAGGAGGGGCTTTGCCGCTTATGGCGCTGCCTTACAAGCTTGGAGCCGGCGGGCGAGTCGGTACCGGCCGTCAATGGCTGAGCTGGATTCATGCCGACGATATCGTCCGTCTGATCCGGTATTGCATCGAAAGTCCCAATATTCGGGGGCCGGTCAATGCGACGGCGCCGCATCCGGTGACGAACGACCGCTTCGGCCGGGCGCTTGCCTCGACTCTGCGCAGGCCGCATTGGCTGCCTGTGCCGACATTCGCCCTGAGACTTGCGCTGGGGGAGATGGCCAACATGCTCCTGACCGGGCAACAAGTCCTGCCGAAGAAGGCGATGGAGCACGGATTCGAATTCCGATATCCGACGGTGGACGAGGCTCTTAAGGCTATATACAGACCGCTCCCCTGAACTTAAAGGACTTTTTTGCTGCTTGACATGCCGTGTCACATATCGTTAACTGGAATAGAACAATTATTAATACAGCTCTTGATACAATATATGGGAAAACGGGTGAAGCAGATGAGCGGAAACAAACGGATTTTGATGGGGGCGGGTACGCCGCCGCTTAGCGAGGGGGTACTGGTCTCAACCCAAAAGGTTATACATGAAGCGCTCGAACGATTGGGCTTTGGCGAAAGCTACTTCGAATTGCTGAAAGAGCCGCTTAGGCTCCTAACGGTACGCATCCCGGTAAGGATGGATGACGGCCAAGTAAAAGTGTTTACAGGCTACCGCGCCCAGCATACCGACGCCGTAGGTCCGACCAAGGGCGGTATCCGGTTCCATCCGAGCGTAACGGCGGAAGAAGTGTCGGCGCTCTCGCTTTGGATGACGCTCAAATGCGGTATTTTCGATCTGCCTTACGGCGGCGGCAAAGGCGGCATCATCTGCGATCCGCGTACGATGTCGCTCGGCGAAGTGGAACGGCTCGCCCGCGGTTATGTGCGCGCCATCAGCCAAATTGTCGGCCCGAACAAAGATATACCGGCACCCGATGTATATACGAATGCGCAAATTATGGCTTGGATGCTCGACGAGTACAGCCGGATCCGCGAGTACGACTCTCCCGGCTTCATTACCGGCAAACCGCTTGTCATTGGAGGATCGCAAGGACGGGAGAAGGCGACCTCGCTCGGGGTGGCGATCTCGATCCGCGAAGCCGCGGCGCAGCAAGGCTTGGCGCTCAAAGGGCTGAAGGTGTGCATCCAAGGCTTCGGCAACGTAGGCAGCCATCTGGCGGAAATCCTCGATCAATGGGGAGCGATTATCGTCGGCATAAGCGACGTACACGGCGGCATTTACGACGAGAAAGGACTTGACGTGGCGTATTTGCTCGACCGGCGCGATTCGTTCGGCAGCGTAACGAACTTGTTCAGCAAACGGTTGACGACGGCCGAATATCTCGTCCAGCCGTGCGACGTGCTCGTCCCGGCCGCGCTCGAGAACCAGATCACGATGGACAATGTCGATCAGATCCAGGCGAAGCTGGTCGTGGAAGCAGCTAACGGACCGACTACGCTCGAAGCGTCCGAGAGGCTGCACGAGCGCGGAGTTCTCGTCGTGCCGGACGTGCTGGCCAATGCCGGCGGCGTTACCGTCTCGTACTTCGAATGGGTGCAGAACAATCAGGGCTATTACTGGACGGAAGAAGAAGTCAACCGCAAGCTCGAGAGCAAAATGATCGAAGCGGTGCAAAAAGTGTTAAGCTTGGCCAAAAGCCGCAGCATTACTCCGCGGCTAGCCGCTTATATGGTCGGCGTGCAAAAATATGCGGAAGCGAGCCGGTTGAGAGGCTGGGTTTAATAAAAAGTATCATTAGTACGACCGGGCAAAAGCAAGACAGCAGCCCGCCGCTCATCCGTCGGACGGATAGAGGGCGGGCTGTTCCATGAGGCCGCAGCCGCTTAACGGTACGGACTCTGACGCCGGGCATTGTATACGTATATCGTAGAGCGCGTGTATGCTTTCTTCCTGCCCTTGCGGCCTTTGCGGCCTATGCGGCGGCGTTTGCGGCGGCGCGGCCGTTTCCAATCCGAATCGTCCGCATCGGCGTCCGACGATTTGCCCGGCAGCATGTTCATGAGCAGCTTGATCATCGGCTGCATCTGCTGAATGTTGCTGACGATTTTCTGCACTTTGCCTACGGTCGAGATGATGCCTTCGATTCCGCCCAACCGATCGACTACCGCTTTAATATCTTTCAGGTTGAAGCTCCCGAGAAGCCCGCCTCCGCCTCCCGCGGAGGACGCAGCCGGAGCAGCCGGCAGCTGCTGTCCGAACTGCTGGGGGGCGAGCCAAGAACTCTCCGTCGGAAATCCGCCGGCGCCCTGCCCAGGGTAAGGGCCGAAGCTCCGGTAATCCCGCCCGCTCCGATGGTTCCGTTGGTCGTGCCAGACTGGCCATTGATGTGGATTCACTCGGTTCACATTCCTTCTTCTTGGATTCGTTCCGTTTGTATACTGTATGTGGTAGGCGAATGGTTGGATTGGACGGATGCCCGGGTTATCGCGTCCAGTTCGGGGGATGGCCCGTTTCCGCCGCAAAATGGCCGATTGAGGAGGCCCTTTTTTTTGCCGATGCGTGCTACCTTTAGTCCGGTGACGTATAAAAATTTTAACGTTTCACAATCGTAAAGGAAGGAATGGCGGCGTTTATGTCGAAACAGGTAAGTAAGACAAGAAATAGGGGCTGAGCGAAAGTGCAGTTGAAGAAGCTGAATGATAAAACGATCGACCAGTTGTTCGAGGCGGTTTTGACGTTGAAGACGGTGGAAGAGTGCTATATTTTTTTCGACGACCTTTGTACGGTGAACGAGATTCAATCGCTGTCGCAGCGGCTGGAGGTAGCCCGCATGCTTGGCAAAGGAAGCACGTACAATCAGATCGAAGCCGAGACGGGGGCCAGCACGGCGACCATTTCCCGCGTCAAGCGGTGTTTGAATTACGGCAACGACGGCTACAAAATGGCGCTGGAGCGGCTCGGCCGCTAATAGTTGAAAGTCCGGCCCCGGCAAGGGTCCGCGAGCGTATCCATTCCCCCGCTTCTTTCAGGAGCGGGGGTTCGCCGTTTGCGAGGGCACCCCGGGCCGTCGAATTGACTTTCGCGCAACGTTTCGATAGCATGAGTAGAGAGTCGGCGGAAGAGGTGTTTTGGCGGATGAGCAAGGCAGGCGTTCTTGTAATCAGTCACGGCTCGCGCAGCCCGGAATGGGTGCGTCTCATTGATGAGGCGGTTGCGGATGTCCGTTTGCCCGAAATCGAAGCGGGGGTCGTTCCCGTCGTTTCATCGTTTCTGGAAATTGTCGAAGGGCGGCTGATCCAGGACGGAATCGACGAGCTCGAGGCATTGGGCGTTACCGATCTCGTAGTCGTTCCGCTGTTCGTATCGAACGGAAGCACGCATGTCGATGAAATCCGGTACGCGCTCGGCGACTTGCCGGAGCCTTCGTTCGATACGGATATGGTGCCGTTTCGCCGTAATGCCGATGTGCATGTATGTTCTCCGTTGGACGATGATCCAATCGTGGCGGATATTGTGATGGACCATTTGAGCGGTATAACGGAACGACCCGAGAAGGAACGCGTGCTGGTCATCGGCCATGGGAGCGAGCTGCCGGATTTTTACGCCAGATGGAAGACCGGCATGGGCCATGTAGCGCAAAGGCTGCAGGAGCTTGGTGGGTATAGAGAGGTCCGAACGGCGCTGCTGCTGCCGGACGAGACGCGGGATGCGATGCAAGCTTGGCGTGAAGGGACGCAGGACTGCGACATTATCGTCGCTCCGCTATTTTTAAGCTCGGGTTATTTTACGAATACGGTGATTCCGGACAGATTGAACGGATTCGACTATAAATATAATGGAAAAGCGCTTTTGCCGCACCCGTCGGTATCCCGATGGATGGAGTGGATCGTGGCGGAGGCGCTGGCGCGGATCGTTACATAACGAAAGATTCCTAGATGGGGGAATGGGTCGATGGCGAAGCGTGCCCGATTGATCTACAACCCGACATCCGGTCGGGAGGAAATGAAGCGGAGGCTGCCGGAAATTTTGCAGCGATTGGAACGAGGCGGGCTGGAGACGTCGACGCATGCCACGATCGGAGAAGGGGACGCCACGGTTGCGGCCGCCGAGGCGGTGGAGCGAGGATTCGACGTGATCATAGCGGCAGGCGGAGACGGTACGCTATATGAAGTGATCAATGGCATGGCCGAGCAGAAAAACCGGCCTCCGCTCGGCATTTTGCCGGTCGGGACGACGAACGATTTTGCCAGGGCTCTCGGCATTCCGAAGCATTGGGAGTTTGCGGTCGATCTTATCCTGCAGCAGCATACGCGAGTCATCGACGTCGGCAAGGTGAATCAGCGATACTTCATCAATATCGCCGGAGGCGGGTCGATGACCGAGCTGACGTATGAGGTGCCGAGCAAGCTGAAGACGATGATCGGACAGCTGGCCTATTACATGAAAGGGCTGGAGAAGCTTCCGCGGCTCAGACCGATCGAGCTGTGCTTCCGCTCGAAGGAAATGTACGTCCAAGAAGAAGTCATGATGTTCCTTATATGCAACAGCAATTCGGTAGGCGGCTTCGAGAAGCTTGCGCCGGATGCGAGCCTAAGCGACGGTCTGCTCGACGTATTCATACTGCGCAAGTGCAATTTGCCGGAATTTATCCGCATCGTATCGGCAGCGCTGCGCGGCGAGCATATGAACGACCCGCATGTGATTCATTTCAAGACGCAGAGCATTCAGGTGACTTCGCCCGATTACGTGCAGCTCAATCTGGACGGAGAGTTCGGCGGCACGCTGCCGTGTACGATTTCCGTACTGCCGGATCATCTGCAAATATTCGTGGACGAGTCGGGAACTTCAACTTATAAATAAGGAACTATTACGTAAAAGCGTTAGGACACGTAATAGTACCGGCAACGGAGTGTATGATCGTGGCAAACCGACATGGCCGCAACGGCCGAACGAAACGGAACGGAGCACCGAACGGCCGCAGCCGTGCGGAAGACCGTCCTGCCGGGACGGCAGCGGAACCGGTGTCGCTTCAGGAGCAAGTTATCGCCGATATTGTGGGTATCGGTCATACTGGAGAAGGGGTGGGCCGTGTGAACGGCTTTACCCTTTTTATTCATGGAGCGCTGCCGGGAGAGAAGGTTAGCGCTCAGGTTACCGGCCTCAAGAAGCAGTATGGCTTTGCCCGGCTGCTGAAGGTGCTGGAAGCGAGTCCGGACCGCGTGGAGCCGCCTTGCCCGGTATATGACGAATGCGGGGGCTGCCAGCTCCAGCATCTCGGATACGAAGGGCAGCTTCGGCTGAAGCGGCAGATGGTAGTCGACAATCTGGAGCGGATCGCCAAGCTCCGGGTTGCGAACATCGATGCCGACGGGGAACCGGGCGGCGTTGTCGTTCACCCGACGATCGGGATGACCGACCCTTGGCGTTACCGCAACAAAGTGCAGGTACCGATCGGGGAGCGGGAGGGCGGCTTGGCAGGCGGCTTGGCAGGCGGCTTCTATGCGACGGGCAGCCACAGGATCGTCGACGCCGACCGCTGTCTGATCCGGACCGAGGCGGCCGACGATATCGTTAGCGCCGTTAAGAAGATGGCTTACGAGCTGGGCATACCGGCATACGACGAGGAGAAGCGGCGGAGCGGGCTGCGTCACGTCATCGTGAAATCGGGCTTTCGTACCGGAGAGACGATGGTCGTGCTGGTCTCCGATAAGGAGGAACTGCCGGAAGCGCAGCGGTTGGCGGAGCGGATCGTCGAAGCCGTGCCCGGCATTGCTAGCATTTGCCATAACGTGAACGCCGGACCTGCCGGAACGGTCATGGGGCCTCATACGTCGGTGCTGTGGGGGCGGGACCGTATCTATGATGCGATCGGCGACGTCCGTTTTGCCATCTCCGCGCACTCGTTCTATCAGGTGAACCCGGTGCAGACCGAAGCGCTGTACGGCAAAGCTTTGGAATACGCCGGCTTGACCGGGAGCGAAACGGTCATCGACGCCTACTGCGGCGTCGGGACGATCTCGCTGTTCCTCGCCCAGCGGGCCAAGCGGGTGTACGGCGTAGAGATCGTACCCGAAGCGGTACAGGACGCCCGACGCAACGCCGAGCTGAACGGCATCGCCAATGCCGAGTTCGAGGCGGGTAAAGCGGAAGAGGTCATTCCCGCTTGGCGGGAGCAGGGGATCCGCCCCGACGTAATCGTCGTCGACCCGCCGCGCAGCGGCTGTGACGCCGCCCTGCTTGACACGATCGTCACCATGCGCCCGCAGCGCGTCGTCTACGTCTCGTGCAACCCGTCCACGCTCGCTCGAGACCTTCGCGTGCTAGAGGACGGGGGTTTCCGCACCGTGGAGGTGCAGCCGGTGGATATGTTTCCTTGGACGGCTCATGTGGAATCGGTCATATGGATGGTTCGAAAAGAATAGAAAAGGTGTGGCGATCGAGCTATGGACATAACTTGAAGTTTTTGGAAATTTCATTTGGAGGTTCCATATGACAAATACAAAAAGGCAGTTGTCACCAGAACAACGGGAACAACTACTCAGAGCATTGAAAGCCCGTTTTGAGAAAAACATGAACCGCCATAAAGGTCTTGAATGGGATATAGTACAAGAAAAGCTGGAAGCTAATGCTGAAAAATTGTGGTCACTCCATGAAATGGAAATAACCGGTGGAGAACCGGATGTTGTTGGTCGTGATACTAAGACGGGCGAATTCATTTTTTATGATTGTTCAGCGGAAAGTCCTAAAGGTCGCAGAAGTATTTGTTATGACCGTGAAGCGTTGGAGTCTAGGAAAGCACATAAACCGGAAAATAGCGCTATTGATTTGGCGGCTATCATGGGCATTGAGCTTTTAACGGAAGAACAATATCGGGAGCTGCAGAAACTTGGGAATTTCGATACGAAAACATCAAGCTGGTTGAAAACACCTTCTGAGATTAGAAAGCTCGGCGGTGCCATATTTGCTGATTTCCGCTACGGAAATGTCTTCGTATATCATAATGGTGCGGATTCTTACTACGGCGCCAGAGGGTTCCGTGGCTCGCTAAGGGTCTAAATGTCGAATTTAAAAGAATCCATGCGACTGATTCAGGACGTTACAGACACCTTGCTATCGAGATGATCTTCTGGTCGCCACAAGCCAACGGTTTTGCCCCGGCCATCGAGTTTAGTAACCAACACTCAAGTCATGTGGAGTGTTGTGTGCTGCTGGTGAGAACGCAGTGATTAGAGCCAAAGCTCAAGCGTGTACAAAATGCTTGGGCTTTTCTTTCTGTGTATTAATCGTGTTTTTCCATGGGGGAAATGTTAACAGATGTCAAAGATACAGGGACTGATGGGAGTGACAGCTTGTTGTCCAAATAATTGCTTATAATGATGAGGAAGGAACTTTAGGAATCTACTCAAAGAAAACGCTTGGATATTCAACAACTCCTGAAACATTATCAAGAGTACTTTCACGTAACTCTAATGCCATAAACGCTTCTTCTGGCATTTCAAAAGGTGCTCTTATTCCCCATAAAGATGCTTTTTTGAAGCCAAACTTCGGATAATATTCCGGATGCCCCAATACAACAACAGAATCATATCCAAGTTCTTTTGCTTTTTGTAATGCTTCGAGAATTAACAGTTTTCCTATGCCTTTATTTTGGTAATTCGGTAAGACAGAAACCGGAGCAAGAGCAAGTGATCCTGCACTTTGATTGTCATTGATAATTTGTATTTTAGATAAAAGAACATGCCCAATGATATCTTTCTTATCATTATTAATGGCTACCAAAGATAATTCGGGGACGAATGCGTCGGAATTTCTGATCCGAGACACCAATTCATGTTCTTTTTTATCGCTGAACTCCATACTAGCAAATGCACTCTTTACGACTTTTTCGGTAATTTTATAATCATCAAATAATTCTTTTCTGATAGTTATGTTCATCTTTAACGCCTCCTAATTCCGTATGGCTTGTGTTGCCTCCTAACCTATTGCCATAATCGAAGATTATCAATTACTATCAATGACTCTGTCAAGCTAATTTATCCGCACTTGGAGAGAGTATGTGGTCATACTTTATTTTTCAACAGGAGAAGGTTTTGTGTATTGAAGAAGGAATTAAGAGATTATCGTTTATGTAAGAATCGTACCTTGGAAAAGGAGAGGCGATATGAACTTCAATCTGAAAGAAGCTATCGAGGTTCTGGAACGTACGCCGCAATCGCTGGAGCTTTTTGCATCCGGGTTATCCGACGGATGGCTGCAATGCAATGAAGGCGAAGGAACGTGGAATGTCGCTGAAGTGATCGACCACCTCATCGAGGGAGAGAAGCACAATTGGATACCCAGATTGGAGTTTCTCCTTCAAGAAGGCGAAAGCAAGCCGTTTCCCCCATTCGATCGATACGCTCATTTAAATGAAAGCTCCGAAAGATCCATCGAGCAAAAGCTGCTCGAATTGAAAACGATTAGAGCACGAAATATTGCCAAGCTTAAGGCTCTCGTCGAATCCGAAGCGCATCTTGAGTTGACGGGTTCGCACCCTGCGTTCGGTACGGTGAAAGCAAGGGAGCTGCTATCTACGTGGGTCGTTCACGATTTAACGCACATGGCCCAAATCGTACGGGTAATGGCCGAGAGGTACAGGGCGGATGTCGGGCCTTGGAAGCAATATTTAGGCCTATTAAACAAGTAATCGGGAGGAAAAAAAGATGAGTGATCTCAAACCGCAAAGTTATGCCAATCACCGCAAACTCACACCGTTGTATCATTTTGTCCTGGCGCCTATCGCGCTGATTCTGTTAATCGCGTCAATCGTTCACATGTTTAAGGAGCAGTATAGCTTCGCTTCCCTTTTGCTTGTAGGCAGCTCCGTAAGCGTGTCGATCCTGTTCGTGCTTGTCCGGCAATTCGCCACCCGATTGCAGGATCGCATCATCGTCCAAGAGGAGAATTTTCGGCACTTTCGCCTTACCGGCAAACCGTTGGATTCCAGACTCGGCTTGCGGCAAATCATTGCGCTTCGTTTCGCGGATGACGAGTCTTTTCCCGCATTATGCGTCAAGGCTGCGGAGACGGGGATGGAGCCCGATAAGATTAAGCAATCCATTACTCATTGGAGAGCGGACCATCTCCGCGTTTGACTAATAAGAAACTTATCCAACGCTGCAGTTGACGGCGTAGAGCGGCGGTTATAATCGATGTCCACACCTCTATTGTCCACTAAGCTATATATTCCCTCGCCTCGGCCCCAATCGGTGCCCCGTCCCCGATTGATCGAGCGGTTGAATGAGGGGCTGAACCGCAAATTGACCCTCATCACGGCCTCCGCCGGTTTCGGTAAAACGACGCTTGTCACCGTTTGGCTCGCCGGTTGCGGGCTCCCGGCCGCCTGGCTGTCGCTGGACGAAGAGGATATCGATCCCGCGCGTTTTGTGACCTATTTTTGCGCCGCTTTGCAAACGATCGGGGTGAACGTCGGATCAGGTGTCGCAGGAGCGCTTCAAGCTCCTCAGCCGCTGCCGATCGAGTCGATTTTGACTGTTCTGCTCCATGAACTTGCTGCCGTCCCGCACCATTTCGTCCTCGTCCTTGATGACTACCATGCTGTTGCGTCCGAGCCGATTGATCATGCACTCGCCTTTGTGCTCGCGCACATGCCGCCGCAGATGCATCTGGTCATCGCCACCCGCGAAGACCCGCATTTCCCGGTAGCCCGACTGCGCGTCAGGAACCAGTTGACCGAGCTTCGTGCTCAAGACCTGCGTTTTACTACCTCCGAAGCGGCGGCATTTCTGAACGAAGCGATGGGCTTTAACCTTTCATCGGAAAGCATCGCCCTGCTTGAATCCCGCACGGAAGGCTGGATCGCCGGCCTGCAATTGGCCGCGCTTTCCATGCAGGGACATCGGGACGTATCCGGCTTCATCCGAACGTTTACCGGCAGTCATCATTTCATTGCGGACTATTTGGTTGAAGAGGTGCTGCAGCAGCAGCCGGCAAGCGTTCAGACTTTCTTGCTGCACACGTCGATTCTCGACCGGATGTGCGGCCCGCTTTGCGATGCCGTTGTTCGCAGCGGCGCCGCCGCTTCCGGGCAAGAAGCTTTGGAATACCTCGAGCGTGCCAACCTGTTCATCGTTCCTCTGGATAACGAGAGGCGCTGGTACCGTTACCATCATCTTTTTGCCGATTTGCTTCGGCATCGGCTGCACCGGAGCATCCATTCATCCGAGCTTCATATCCGTGCCAGCGAATGGTTCGAAGACAATGGCCTTGAGCTTGAAGCCTTTCATCACGCCGCAGCTGCCCAAGATATTGAGCGCGCCGCTCGCCTGATGGAGGGAGGAGGGATGCCCTTGCTCTTTCGCGGAGCGTCGTCTTCGATACGGAATTGGCTGGATTCGATGCCGAAGGAGGAGCTGGATGCAAGGCCCTCGTTGTGGGTGATGTATGCCTCCGCACTTCTGATGGCGGGCCAAATAACCGGCGTCGAACCGAAACTGCAAGCTGCCGAGAAAGCGCTGCAAAATGCCTTTCTGGACGATAAAACCAAAGACCTGATCGGGCATATTGCCTCCATACGCGCAACACTGGCTGTCAGCCGGCACCAGGCGGAAACGATCATGACCGAGTCGCGGCGGGCCCTCCTGTACCTTCATCCTGACAACCTGCCTGTCCGCACGGCCACGACTTGGACGCTGGGATATGCTTATCATCTCCAAGGGGATCGTGCCGCAGCCAGTAGTGCCTATACCGAAGCGTTATCGATCAGCCGGACGATCGGGCATTTCATCATCACCATTATGGCTGCACTAGGCCTAGGCAAAATGCAGGAAGCGGATAACCAGCTGCATGTGGCGGCTGAAACGTACAGGGGCGTTCTCGAGCTGGCAGGCGATTCGCCGATGCCGGCTGTTTGCGAAGCGCATCTGGGTTTAGCCCGTATCTACTACGAATGGAACGACTTGGATGCCGCCGAGCAGCATGGACAACAGAGCATTCGACTGGCGCGGCAGCTGGAACATACGGACAGAGTCGTTGCAGGCGAGCTGTTTCTCGCAAGGCTTAGGCTCGCAACGGGAGAAGCGAGCGGTGCGGCCGCTATTTTGGCCAGGGCCGATCATGTCGCCCGTCAGCAGCATTTTGTGCATCAGATGCCCCATATGGCTGCCGCTCATGTGCTTGTATGGCTTCGTCAAGGCAATGTGGAGGCGGCAGCCCAACTGGCGCAGAAGCACGAGCTTCCGATCTGCCGGGCTCGGGTACATCTTGCCCATAGAGATACTTCCGCAGCGATTGCCATGTTGGAATCATTGCAAAGACAGGCGGAGGCAAAGGGGCTGGAGGATGAACGGCTTCAGGCAATGGTTGTACTGGCGGTTGCCTTGTACGAGCATGGCGCAAAGCTTCACGCCGTGAACATGCTGAAAGACGCTCTGACGATGGCCGAGCCTGGCGGCTTCATCCGGATTTTTGTCGACGAAGGTATTCGGATGGACGGATTGCTGCGCGAAGCGGCCGCTCATCAGGTAATGCCGGACTACGTAGGCAAACTGCTGGCCGCATTCGAAGGGGAGGAACCGGGAAGCGAGGTCAAATCCGATCAGCTGCCAAGCGAGGCAGCCAAGCCGCTCATCGAGCCATTGAGCGCGAGAGAGCTGGAAATATTGAGCCTCATCGCCCAAGGTCTCTCGAATCATGAGATCGGCGAGCGCCTATTTCTGGCGTTAAGTACGGTAAAAGGGTATAACCGCAATATGTTCGACAAGCTGCAGGTAAAGCGGCGAACCGAAGCCGTAGCGCGCGCCCGCAGGCTGGGCCTGTTGTAGCTCGGAACAACAATACTTTAGTATCTATATGCCGATCGTGCGCCCGCGATATACTAATTGCAAATAGGAGGTTTGGAGGAAACCCCATGAAAGCAATTATATGTACCAAGTACGGATCGCCGGACGTTCTGGAGCTTCGAGAGGTACTAAAGCCTTCCCCCAAAAACAATGAAGTATTGGTAAAAATTCATGCGACGCCCGTAACATCGGGGGACTGCCGGGTTCGAAGCTTCAATAGTCCGATCTTGTACTGGATTCCCATGCGAATCGTTCTAGGTTTCCGAAAACCAAGAAAACCGATACTTGGGGTGGAATTATCCGGAGAAATCGAAGCGGTGGGCAGCGGTGTGAAACGGTTTAAAAAAGGTGACCGGATATTTGCCTTTACCGGAATGCGTTTCGGTGCATATGCCGAATATATATGTTTGCCCGAGGACGGATTGCTGGCCATCAAACCGGCCAATGCTACCTACGAGGAATCCGCCGCCGTTCTTTTCGGAGGGACGACCGCCTTGCATTTTCTGAGGAAAGGAAATATCCGGAGCGGACAAAAGGTGCTGATCTATGGAGCTTCCGGAGCGGTCGGGACTTCCGCGGTGCAGCTTGCCAAGCATTTCGGAGCAGAGGTTACCGGGGTATGCAGCACGACAAATTTGGAATTGGTGAAATCTCTGGGAGCAAGCACGGTGATTGATTACACGAAGGAGGATTTCACGACGAGAGCGGAGCGTTACGATATTATCTTCGATGCGGTCGGGAAAACCTCGAAATCTCGCTGCAAGAAGGCTCTGACGCCGAACGGGAGCTACGTAACGGTTGATGGTCAAGGAGTAGCAAAAGAACGCCTTGAAGATTTGATTACACTCAAAGAGCTTATCGAGTCGGGGAAAATCCGACCGGTCATAGATAGACGGTATCCGCTGGAACAAATTCGCGAGGCGCACAGCTATGTGGAGAAAGGGCACAAGAAAGGGAGCGTAATCATCACGGTCGGAGATGGAAAGAGCGTGTAGAGGATAGGCGGTTTTCAGAAACGGCAGAAATGCCGTCTATTTTTTTGCCCATGCAACGCAAAACGATACTGGAATTATATGTCGATCCGACATATAATATATATCGAAACGACATATATGGAGGAGAGGGGATTCGGGATTGTACGAATTGTTTGTCCTAGGAGAACTGATGACGGGCGAGAAGCATGGTTACATGCTGCAGGATGTTCTTAAAAACGCGGTCGGGCTTGGACGGAAGATCAGCTCGGGTACGTTGTATCCGCTTCTCTCCCGCATGACGGATGACGGATGGATCAAACTGCGTGTGGAAGAGGAGACGGCGGGAGGACGAACAAGAAAAATATACGAGATAACCGAAGCGGGGCGCGATCGATTTCGGATGTTGATGGCGGAGCCGCTCGACCCGATCCCGGATGCCGAAACTCAGAGTACGTTCCGTTTCAAGATGGTGTACTTTCAATATGTGGACAAAGAAGTGCGTCTGGCTTGTCTGAAACAGTACCTGCATATTCTTGAGCAGAGCTTACGGCACGTGTCGCAATTCGAGTCGTATATGTTGTTGCATCAACCGGAGCCCGAGAAGCAGCGCATTCAGCTTCTGCGGGTGTTCGATCATCGCAAACGGCTGGGCGAGGTTGAAATCGAGTGGATGAAGGAAGAGATCGAGCGAGTCCGAACGCAGCAAGACGAGTAATCGGGCAAATAATCCAATTTGGCATGAGGAGAATCCTATGGAACGAATATGGACGAAGTCTTTTATCCAGATGACGCTCGGGATGTTGTTCTTATTTACGGGGTTTTATTTGATTTTGCCTGCCATGCCGCTTTTTATTAAAGAAATGGGCGGCACCGAGTCGCAGGTCGGACTTGCGGCGGGGGTATTTACGTTAACCGCGGTTGTTTTTCGTCCGATTGTCGGGGGATTGCTGGATCGTTACGGCAGAAGGCCGTTCATGATCTGGGGACTTCTGTTCTTTATCTTGTCCATGTATCTTTACGACTGGGTCGGCTCTATCGCGATTTTACTTGCCCTGCGCGTGCTGCATGGCGCCAGTTGGGCTTTGTCGACGACCGCTGTCAGCACTACCATTACGGACATTATCCCGACCTCGCGCCGTGGCGAGGGGATGGGGTGGTTCGGCATGGCGATGACCGTCGCTATGGCGATAGGTCCGATGCTGGGGGTATGGGTGCTTGCGAGGGGGTCGTTTCATCACTTGTTTTTGCTCGCGACGGGTCTATGCGCGGCAGCGTTCCTGCTAACTTTTACAACACGTATTTCTTTCCAGACAAAGACGGCCTCGAGGAAGATCGTCTTATTCGAAAAATCCGTACTGCCCCTTACGGCGGCACTCTTCTTCGTATCCGCAGCATACGGCGGAATTACGACTTTTATCCCGTTGTTCGGGGAATCGATCCGGGTAAACCCCGGTACGTTCTTCTTGGTATACGCTTTAGCGCTAACGCTTGCAAGGCCGGTTGCAGGCAAGCTGTCCGACCGGTTCGGCGAGGCTTATGTGATCGTGCCGGCATTGGCCGTTACCGCATTGTCACTTGTGGTATTGAGTTTCTCGAACGGACTGTTCGGCGTTATTGTCGCCGCCGTTCTTTACGGGATCGGTTTTGGTTCCGCGCAACCGGCCCTTCAAGCCGCTAATCTGAGATTGGCGCCTCCGGACAAAAGGGGGATCGCCAGCGCTTCTTATATGACCGCGTTCGATCTCGGCATCGGACTCGGAGCGATCATGCTCGGCTGGGTTTCCCAATATACCGGATACGAGGTTGTGTTCATCGTTTGCGCGGTGTCGGTCACCATATCCGCCTTCGTATTCATAGTATTTGTCAGGCAACGTTTATCGGAGAAACGGATTAGTGCTGGTTAATGCCTTTGCTTAACCAGACAGAGTCCTGTATGATGGGTAAATAAACAAGCATGATCGTAATGCCTTTCATTACAGCAAAGGGGATATGTGCATTGAACAAGACGAAAAGCAGCGGCGAACTGCCGCCAAATTATGAGGAGCTAAAAAAAGCGGTCAATCGGACGTCCGATTGGAAGGAACGTTTGGATGCCGTGGAACAGCTGGGCCGGTGGAAACACGAGCAGATCATCGACGTGCTGACGCATAGAATGAAGAACGATCCCGTCCATCAAGTGCAGGAGGCTGCATTCCGCAAACTCAAAGGATTCGGCCAAGAGGTGCAGCTGCCGCCTAGGAAAAAGGGCGACTTGATTAAGGGTGCCGGCAAGGTTTTGGTAAGAATCAAGAAAAGCTTGCCGGAGGGTCATTCCTACGAAGAGTTTAAAGAAAAGCTGAAGAAGACGAGACTCGACGTATATGATGCCTACGAAGGCGATAAGGGCGCTGATTTTGACAAGTGGCTCGAAAACGCCTGGGCTTCGATCTCGGGAAGGTAGACGGAATTTATGAATTTATAATATAAATCAAGGAGTGGTATATTGAAAAAGCAAAAGCCAATGTCATTCGACGAACTGCTACAGGAACTGAAAGGGCAGAAAACGATTCAAGAGGATCCGAATCATGTTTCATTAGAAGCGTTATTTAATGAATCATTCATGAGCAAGCATTCCAGCTTTAAAAGTTTTGGCGAGTTTCTGGATAATGGAAACTTTCAAGTCAAGACCCAAGAAGAGATCAATAACATTCCTGACGAGCTTTTTGATCGGCATGTTGTAAGGATGACGGATTTTGCCAGTTGGAAATCGATGCTGGATACAGCGAATATGGAATATGCCGGTAAAGCGTGACAAGAGGGGCGGCAGCCCCTCTGTTCTTTTTGTCTCTTAACGCTCTCTATACAACAACGCCCTTACCGCGAAGCGGGGTAAAATCAACTGCCTGCGCCACCTCGACGGCTGATTGATTAATCGGAATAACCATTCTGCATGAAGTCTTTGCCATATTTGAGGCGCGCGTTTCACTTTGCCTGCAACGATATCGAGACTGCCCCCGACGCCGATGGCAATTTTGGCGTTAAGACTCGATTTATACTTATGAATCCAACGTTCGGCGCGAGGAGCCCCGAGTGCCGTTATTAAGAAGTCGGGCGCCTTCGAGCGGATGTCCTCCACAATCCGGGCTTCCTCCTCCTGGCTGAAAAAGCCGTGGTGCCTGCCCACAATCGATACGTTCGGGTACGTTTGTCGAATGACTTCCGCAGCTCTTGCGCTTGTCGCTTCGTCCGCCCCAAGCAAGTAGAACGACCATTTTTTGCGGTTTCCGGCTTCGAGCAGCTTGAACAGGAGATCGCATCCGGTAACCCGCTCCGGAAGATGTCCGCCTTTCATCCGGGAGACCATGACGATACCGATGCCGTCAGCCGTTAGAAGACCGGCCTCGTCAATAATGGAGCGCAATTGGGTGTCCTGCTGGCAGGACATGACGATTTCCGGGTTCCCCGTCACGACATGAAACAGACCGGAGCCGTCCCGCTCCACTACGTCGCTAAGCATTTGCAGCGTCTGGTCCATCGTCAATTTAGGAAACGGAATTCCCATAATTTTCGCGACTGCATCCATGAAAGAAACTCCACCTTCGGCTGAGATATCCATATCCTAACATGATTTGATTCATCCTCCAAGCGGCAGCCGGATTTCAACCGTCGTACCCCGGCCGACTTCGCTCGTAAAATGGAGCGTTCCGCGGTGCTCCTTCATGATTTTGTAGCAAATCATGAGTCCGAGCCCGGTCCCTCTTTCCTTCAGGCTGTAGAAAGGCTCGCCCAGGTGGGGAAGCCGGTCTTGCGGAATCCCGTGTCCGTGATCGATGACTCTCACCGAGACGGATTCTGCGGCGCGTTCGATCCGGATGACGACTTGTCCGCCTTGCGGCATAGCTTCAATGGCATTTTTCACAATGTTGATGAACGCTTGCTTCAGCAGGTTCTCATCGCATTCCACATGCGGATCCCCGCATTCGGACTGGATCACGATTTTTACGTTGTGCATTTTCGCGAGCGGATACAGAAACGATGAAACGTGCCGGATCGCGGTTTCCAAGCTTCTCCTCTCGAACTTCGCGGATTGCGGCTTGGCGACGGCGAGAAATTGGTTGGCGCTCCATTCCATCTTCTCGATCTCGGCCAGCATGACCTCCAAGTACCATCTGTCTTTATCCTTGATATGGGACCGCATCAAGCTGAGGAAGCCTTTGAGCGTCGTAAGCGGGTTGCGGATTTCGTGTGCGATGCCGGCCGCAAGCTGACCGACGACCGCAAGCTTCTCCGTTTTGCGCAGCAAATGCTCGGTCTGTTTCAGTTCCGTGATGTCGCGGCCGATGACGACAAGTCCTTTGCGTCTGCCGTCCGTATGATAGATCGGGACTTTGATCAGATCGCAAATCGCTACGCTTCCGTCGGGATTCGGAATCGTCTCCTGAATGCGAATGAGACTGCCTTTGTCCCAAGCCATCTGATCGGACAAAGCGCATTGTGAATACATGTCCCGGTAAAAGGCGTCGCGCTCGCCCAGCTCGAAGTCCGTCATCCCTATGTAGTCCGTACCTTTCAGCTGCAAAGAAGCGCGCGCAAATTCGTTCGCTTCGATCCACCGTCCTTGATCGTCCTTGAATATAACCAAGTCGGGCATCGCATTAATCAGCGTACGCAGCCGTTTCTCGCTCCCTATAAGCTTTTCGGCCATTCGCTTCAGCTCCGTGACATCCCTTGAAATGAGCACGTAAGCGATCGCATTGCCTTTGCTGTCGAAGAGGGGGGAGGCGAAGTTGCTTACATGGATCAAGGTGCCGTCCTTGCGCTGTCTGACCGTCTCATAAGGGATGACATGCCGGGAGGTCAGCATCGTGCCGCGAATTTCAACGGCTTCCTGTTTCAGGTGATCGGGAATCGTCGGGAGCTCTCTGCCGAGCAGCTCCTGCTCCGTCCAACCGTATACGCGTTCATACGATTTGTTCGCCTTGACGACATGAAAATTGGCGTCTACGACGAGAATCGCGTCTTCGGTATTGCGGAAGTAGAACTCCAGCTGTTCTTTCGTAGTTTTCAAGTCTTCCTGAATTTGCTGATGATTCGGGGCAATATCCCGCACGGTCTCATAAACGCCGACGATTCGGTTGTCCGCGATGATCGGAAAAGCTTTCAACGAGGCATACACGCTATGCCCCAGCTTATGCATGAAAGCGGCTTCGTACATTTGCTGAATGCCGCTTGCCGCGTTGGCGAAAGCTCTCAGCCTGCTTTCCTTATATTCGGGGGGAATCAGGTTTTTTTTATTTTTCAATTCTTTCGCGCTAAAGCCGAGCATCGTTTCCGCCGCAGGGTTGGCGTCGATCAAAGCTCCTTGCAGATCGTACGAGAAGATGGCGTCGGGATGATGATCGAACAGCGATTTGTAGAACAAATCCCGCGGCGGAGCCGGTTGGGGCTCGACATCAACTTCTTCTTTACCAGGTACGGCTGCGGCTGTCCGGGTATGGCGGATATCGGGCAAATCGGCGAAGGCGGCAATGTCCGGAGGAAGCACGGTTACGATCGATCCGATCGGCACCCCGCCGTAAAAGTACGGCGATAGCTCGAACAGCCACCGTTTACGGTCTCGCTCGATTTCCCAGTTTACTTTCGCAGGGAAAGATTGTTTGATGAACGAAGTATGCTCCATCCAGTGTTTGGGAGAGATCCAGCCTTTGTCGTAGAGCGTGCGCGACGCTTTAATGACGCGCCCTCCGCGGTCCAATACCGCAATCGGCTGCGTCGTTTTTTTGGTAAGCTGGGCAAAATGTTGAGCAAGCCGGTACCGCTCCATCTTCAATTGGCCGTAAAGGATTTTCTCGATGCTGTGAGCCGCGCCGACGACGACATCCAGCGATTTCGGATCGTTAACCGTCCAGAAGCCGGTCAAGTCGATAATGCCGAGCACGTTGCCCGTGCTGGGGTCGCGGATCGGTGCGGCGGAGCATGTCCAGCTGTGGATTTCTTGGCAAAAGTGCTCGCTTGCGTATACTTGCAGGGGCATCCCGGTGACCAGAGCCGTTCCGATCGCGTTCGTCCCGGCGCTGCCTTCGCTCCAATCCGAGCCGGGTGTGAAATGGATGTCTTCCGCCTTCAGCATAAGCGGCCTGTCGCCGTCATAATAGATCATTTCGCCGGCCGAATTGCAATACGAGATGAGATAGCCGGTATTGGACGCAAGCTGCTTCAGCTGCTTCAGAAACGGTTCGACCATCCGGAACAACGGATCGGACGTCACGTACTGTTCAATTTGATCCAATCCCAAGTTATAGGAGGCTTTCACGAGGAGCGGATTGACCCCTTGCTCCATGCAGCGCTTCCATGAATGGTGCATGAAGGATCTGATAAGAAGCGGAGAGGAGCTTCCGGACATAAACTTTTCCCATTCGCGTTCGATCGCCGCTCTGTCGCTTTTCGGAGAACTGCCGAAAGTGGAAGTGTCGAACCGTGTTTTTGCCATAACTGCCTCCTATCCATAATTCGTTGATCGTTACGGCATTGCTTGCTTCAAGGCCGAGCGGAGGCGAATGACGGCTGCATAGAAGCGCGAACCTAACATTATAAGTTAATTATAGGGCCAATAGTTTCCAGCATCAATAAAGGAAGAGTAAAAATTGAGGGGCGCGAAATTGCGGACGATACGGCGCTGCAAGCAGGAAATCGGCCCGGTATGCAACGCGAAAATGGTTACGGCAAGCAGCCAAGTCCGAATACAACAGAAAAAAATTGACAAGGAATGACCGCTTTATTATTATCTATTTAGACGATGTTCAAATTAGATAATTATCGAATCTATGGAGGCGCTGAAATGACGACTGTCGGCATACTCGGAGTCATGCATGACGATGAGACGAGGCGTAAGTACAACTTGGGCTTGGACGTAATCGGGGAGCTGATCCTGGATTTTCAACCGGACGTGATCTGCGGCGAAGTGCTTCCCGGCAGCTGGGAGCGGTACAGGCGGGACCGCAATGACCGGGGATATTGGGGGGAGCCCGCCAGCGAGTATTGGGATTTGATCTTTCCCCTTTGTGAAGCGAAGGGCATCGACTTCTCACCGATCGACTGGGGAGAACTGGACGTGTGGAACGATTTCGACCCATTCCTGCTTTATGAAGAGCCGCATAGAAAGGAGCTGCGAGACGAAATGGATCGGTGGTTCGAGAAGCAGCTGGCGACTTGGAATGCGGGCGCGATACCGTTCAATTCGCCGGAATACGACGCGATAACAAGAGCGAAGTACGAATGGTCGGAGCGGCTAAACCCGCGAGCCCACATATTCCGCTGGGTGTGCAGGCATATGATCATGATTCAGCGGATCAAGAATACGGTCAAGGAGCACCCGGGGAAACGCTTATTGTGCATCGTAGGCGCCGACCATAACCACGCTCTGCATGATGCCCTCGGCAAGGAGAACGATATCCGGGTCGTATACCCGCTCCGAAGCTAACCGGTTCCGAAGCGATCAGTCGACCTTCGCTCCATAGGAGCGCAAGAACAGGATCGCTTGAGCGGTATCCATCCGGGCTCCTTTGACTTCAAGCGCTTTGAAGTCGACGCCGTCCATGATGGCGCCGCGCAGATCGGCTCCTTGCAGCTTTGTTTTGGCCATATTGGCTCTCGTCAGGTCGCAGCCTCTCAGATCGGATTTCTCCAAAGAGACATCGTATAGATCGGCCTCGAAGAAACGGATGTCCCTTAAATCTTGCTTCGCCAGCCTCGTTTGCCGTAGATTCGTATAGGACCAATCGCCCTTGGCCAGCGTGATGCCGTCCAGCTTCGCTTTGGAAAAGTCGGAGCCCATCATTTTGCAATCGTCGAATTTGGCTACGAAGAGGTTGGCTTCCGTAAAATTGCAGTTCTCGAAAGCCGAACCGGTATGAATGGAAGCATTCATCGTCGCGCCTCTGAAATCGCATTCCACGAACCGGCAGCCGATTGTAGTCATTTCCTCCATGGAAGCGTAGGCGAATTGGCACTTTGCAAACGTGCAGCGTACGAGCTCGCCTTCCTTTAAGTCGCGTCCGCTGAAAACGACTGCTTCAAAATGTTGATCAATATGCTGGAACATGAATACACCCCCGGATCGTTTATTTCAGTATCAAGCCCAGTAGACCGACGAACGAAGAAGCATGCCTCGCCGAAATGATACAGCCTCTCAAATCTTCCGGCTCCACGATCAGTCCGCCGAATTCGCAGTCGCTGAGATCGATCCCTTCCAGCTTGGCGCCCGACATGTTGGCCTGATCGATATGACAAGCGCTAAAAGACGTTTTGTGGAAGGCGGAATAGCGTTCATTTGAATTCACTATACCAAACATTTGTTCGATTTTCCAGCTTGCTTATTTTGTTCGTATCGGCTATGGAACAATGGAAATAGTTGTATTATGCTGAGAGAGAGCGCAACGATAACGTAACGATAAGCTCAGGCGAGGAGTATCGGGATGTCTATACCTTTATTGTTCGGGCCTTACGGGAGCGCGCAGCTGCCCCGGGATGTGAAGGAGTACGGAGTCAATGCGGTATGGTTTCACGGGTTTAACGAGCAGTCGTTCGCGGATTGCTCGGAACGGGGATTGGAAGCTTGCGTGGAGTTCAAAACGTTTCGCGCCGATTTTCAGAAGCACCCGGAGCTGATCCCGATCGGAGCGGACGGCAGCCCGATCCGGTACGGACGGCTGGTGCAGGGGATTTGCTTGTCGAAGAAGGATTATTTGGCGGAGATTGAGGCACAGCTGCGAAGCGGTCTGCAGAAGTTCAAGCCGAGAGGCGTTTGGCTCGATTACTTGACCTTCGCCGGCTGGTTCGAGACGCCGGAGCCCGATCTCCAGGAAAGCTGCTTCTGTCCCGATTGCATCGCCGATTTCTGCCAAACGGCAGGCGTCGACGCGACGACGCCCGAACGAATCCTCGGCAGCTATGCGGAAGAGTGGAAAGCGTACAAATGCGGTAAAATCGCCCGATTCGCGCTTCGTTATTCGGCGCTGATCAAGGACGCCCTGCCGGATTGCATCGTCGGAGCGTATATGTGCCCGTGGACTCCCGGTCAATTCGACGGGGCGTTGACCCGCATATTCGCCCAGGACTACAAGCTGCTGGCGGACGCCATCGACGTATTTACGCCTTTGATCTATTGCAAAAAAAGCGGCCGGGGGCCGGAATGGGGGCGGGAATGGCTTGACCTGTCGCCCGGATTCGTCCCGGCGGACCGCAAAGTGCAGCTCATTCTCGATGCCGCCGACTACCCCGATAATTTGCTCGAAACCGCGACGCCGGGCGTTCAATCATGGGGGATACAGATGTTCGCCGGAGCCCCGCTGTTTCAGGACCGGGATAAGGCGCTTGTATTCCGGCGTTCGGTGGAGGCGATCCGGCAGCCGGGGTAATGCGCTGTGCGGCTTATTGCTGCAAAAAGGGGCCGATCTGGGATGCCGGATGTGTACTTAGCTGCGCGGGCATTCCTTGGCATAGTAGATATCCGCCCTGCTCGCCGCCGCACGGACCGAGCTCGATGATCCAATCCGCGCGGCGCAGCAGCATCGGCTTATGATCGATGAAGATGACTGTACCGCCGCGGTCGGCCAATTCCCCGAGGACGCCGCCGAGCAGCTCCGCATCCCGCGGATGAAGTCCGCTCGAGGGCTCGTCAAGGAGATAGAGCGTATGCTTCTTCGACGCCAATCCGAGCTCGGCCGCCAGCTTTACCCGATGAGCCTCGCCTCCGGACAAAGTGCTGGCGGGTTGCCCGAGCTTGATGTAGCCGAGACCGAGCTTGACCAACAGGTCGAGCTTTTCTTTTATCGCGCGCTCCGGCTCGAACAGCTTCGCTGCTTCATGAATGCTAAGGTCGAGAACATCGGCGATGCTCAAGCCCTCATAGTTCACGGCTAATATTTCTTCGTCATAACGTTTCCCCTCGCAGCGGTCGCACTCCAGGAAAGCATCCGGCATAAAGTGCATATCCAGCTTGATTTTACCGTGTCCGAGGCATTTCTCGCAGCGGCCCCCTTTGACATTGAACGAGAAGTGGGAAGCTTTGAAGGGGAGACGGAGCCGCTTCGCCTGCTCGCCGAATAGGCCGCGGATCGGGTCGAAGACGCCCGTATACGTCGCCGCGTTCGATCTGGAGCTTCTGCCCATCTCATCCTGCTCGATTACGACGATTCGTTCTATATGCCGGGCCCCTTCCACCTTGTCGGGATTGTCCCGGAGGCGGCGGAGCAGCACATCGAATAGCAGTGTCGTCTTGCCGGAGCCGGACACGCCGGCAATGGCCGTGATGGCGCCGAGAGGGAATGCGGCGTCGAACCGTTTCAAATTCCGTTCGGAGGCGCGTACGAGCTGCAGACTGGGGCTGTCGATCGATCGCGTCCGCTTCCGCTCCGAAGCAGCCGCGGAATGCTGCTGCTGCCGCTGATTCAAGAAGAGCCTCGTAACCGACTGTTCCGCCTTCGACAATTGCTCCAGCGTTCCTTGCACGACAATGCGCCCGCCGTTCACCCCCGATTCGGGTCCGATCTCGATAATGTGATCCGCCATGTCCAATATGGACAAATTGTGCTCTACGACGATGACCGTATTCCCTTTGTCCTTCAACTGCCGCAACGATTGGAAAATGCTGCTCGTGTCTTTGGGATGAAGCCCGGAGGACGGCTCGTCATACACGAACACAAGGTCGGTCAGCTCGGAATGAAGCGAGGAGGCCAGCCGGACGCGCTGCGCTTCGCCGCCGGATAACGTATAGAAAGGCCGGTCCATGCCCAAATAGGATAGGCCGACATCGACGAGACTCCGGGCACGCGCTTCCAATTCGTGCATAATCGGTTCAATGGAACGGAAGCGGGCCGTACCGCCGAACAGATCGCGCCATTCCTCCAGCTTGTTCACGAAGGCGGACATGGATAATGGCGTTATATCGGATATTCGGGAGCCGTGAACGGTGACGGACATCGCCTGTGCGGATAGACGTGTGCCATTACAGGCGGGACAGGACGACTTCTTCATCAGAGACCGCAGCTCGGAGTCTTCCTTGGTCATGTGATCCGGATTGTCGAAGAAGCGTCTCGCCACAGCCGGTACGGCCCCTTCGAAACGGCCATCCTCCGCCGTCTTGGGCGGAGCGAGCTGCGGCTGCAGCCTCAGCAGCCTGGCATCATCGGTACCGTACAGCAGCAGATCGAGGATGATCGGGGGCAGCTCCCCGATCGGCTTCGACATGTCTGCCTCCGTGAACGGCAGCTTGTAATGGTTGGCCGCTTGCGTCAAGGCGATCTGGAAGAAGCGGCCTACCCCTTTTTTCCACGCGAGCATTCCGCCTTCCATGATCGAGAGGGCTGGGTCCAGCAGCTTGGCCGGGTCGGGTACGAGCACGTCTCCTAGACCTTTGCACGTGTCGCAGGCGCCTAGGGGCGTATTGTACGAGAGATGGGCCAGCGTCAAGGGAGGCATGGCGGAACGGCAAGCCGGACACTGGCTCTTATGCTCGTAGTCCGTGACCGCTACGACCGCGCGGCAGTTCGGACAAGGACGATCACCCGCGGTGACGTACAGCAGTCGCAAATAAGTGTACAGCTCGCTGAACGTTCCTACCGTAGACCTCGGATTATGATTCGTGCTTTGCTGGGAGACGGAGACGACGGGAGAAAGGTTATGGACGCGCTCATAGTGGGGGCGCTGCAGATGGTCGGCGATTTTGCCGGTTGTCATCAAGTATTGACGATCGGCTTCCTTGCATAGGACGTCGAAGATCAAGGACGACTTACCGGAGCCGGATACGCCGACTACGACGGTTAGGTTGCGTTTCGGGAAATAAACATCGATGCCGGCGAGGTTATGCTCCCGGACGCCTTCGAATTGAATCGGTTCGTGCGGCTTGGACATTGTCGCTCCACTCCCGGAATAGTAGTTATGGATAGTGTACGACTGAAATATGACAGCTTGTGTCGTATATAACGGGTACAATAGAGCATAGACGAAGTTTCAATCAAGGAGGTCGATCGATTGAGAGCGGACCGCCTCATCTCCATCCTGCTGCTTCTGCAAAATCAGAAACAAATGACATCCAAGCAGCTCGCCGACAAGCTGGAAGTGTCGGAAAGAACGGTCCATCGCGATATGGAGGCGTTGAGCGCTGCCGGGATTCCGGTCTACTCGGAGAGAGGGTCGCAGGGAGGGTGGCGGCTTACGGAAGGCTACCGGACGAACTTGACCGGCCTCAAGTCCGAGGAGCTGAGCTCCTTGCTGCTGGCCGGCTCGATCCATCTGCTCCGAGATCTCGGCAAGCAGGCGGATTACGAAGCGGCTTATCAGAAAATATGGGCCGCCATGCCGGACACCCTCAAGCATGATGCCGAATTCACGCGGCAGCGCATTCATATCGACGGCGCCGGCTGGCACGAGACTCTTGAAACATCGACCTGCCTGCCGACGATTCAAGAGGCGGTATGGGCGGAACGGAAGCTTGCGATCACGTATGAGCGGGGAGTGGAGCTTGTAGAAAGAGTCATACAACCTCTCGGGCTGGTGGCGAAACGAAGCACTTGGTATGTCGTGGCGGAGACGGAAGGGGACCTGCGGACATATCGCGTATCCCGGATCCATTCCGCCGCGATGACGGATGAAGCTTTCCGGCGGCCGGAGCCGTTCGATCTCGCTTCCTATTGGAAGCAATCGATGGAGCGCTTTACGGCAGACTTGCCGAAATATCCCGCGACTATCGGTCTGAAGCAGACCGCGCTGCAGCGGATTAGGCAAGAACGGTACGTGAAAATTATCGCGACGGCCCCATGGAAGCGGGAAGGGTGGACGGAAGCCGAAGCGGAGTTCAACACGCTGGAATCCGCATGCGAAATATGCCTGGCGTTCGGGCCCGAGCTGATCGTGTTGGCGCCCGCCGAGCTGCGGGAGCGAGTGCTCGGTCAAGCGGCGGCAATCGTTAATTTGTATGAAGGCGAGCGGCTGGATTAGAGCAGGCGTGTAAAAGAGGAAGCCTCGACCGTAATGGTCGAGGCTTTGTTTTAATAGCGGAACTATATTCTGCTAAATAGGACATTTCGCAGCATTTTTTGTAAATAGCGGAACTGAGGTGCGTTAAATCATTGATAAATTGCTTTGCTCACGGAAAAAACGATGAATACCGGAATGTAGTTCCGCTATTTTGGCCAAATCCTTTTTTTAGCGTTCGATAACGGAATGCAGTTCCGTTATTTTTCTGTTCCAGAATCCGCCTGCGGGATAGACAAGCCGAGTCCCGCCGCGACGCGTTGCCCGTAATCCGGATCGGCTTTATAGAAATGGCCGATCTGACGCAGCTTGATCTCGTCCTTCTCCACGGGCTTCATGGCGGCGACGATCGTCTGGACGAGCCGCTCCCGCTCGTCTTCGCTCATGAGACGATATAAATCGCCGGCTTGCGTGTAGTGGTCGTGATGGTCATAAGCGGTGCTGTCCGCTTGACCGGTTACCGGATAAGGGGCCGGCTTGTTCTCGGCGGATTGCGCCGGTCCGCCGTAGCTGTTCGGCTCGTAATAGACGGAGCCTCCGCCATTCTGATCGAACCGCATCTGCCCGTCGCGCTGATAGTTGTGCACTTCCGCACGGGGCCGGTTGATCGGCAGCGCGTTATGGTTGGCGCCGACCCGGTAGCGGTGGGCGTCCGAGTAGGCGAACAGGCGGCCTTGCAGCATTTTGTCCGGCGAGGCCTCGATGCCGGGTACGAACGATCCCGGGGAGAACGTCGCCTGTTCGACCTCGGCGAAATAATTGTCCGGGTTCCGGTCCAATACCATGCGGCCTACCTCGATCAGCGGGTAATCTTTCTGAGACCATACTTTCGTCACGTCGAACGGATCGAAACGATACGTATCGGCGTCGGCCAGCGGCATAATTTGAACGTGCAGCTTCCAGGCGGGGAAGTCGCCGTTCGCAATGGCGTTGAACAAGTCTTCGGTATGGTAATCGGGATTTTCGCCAGCGAGTTTGGCAGCCAGGCCGGCGTCGAGATTTTGTACGCCTTGCTCCGTTTTGAAATGGTATTTGACCCATACGCCCTCGCCAGCGGCATTCACCCATTTGAACGTATGGCTGCCGAATCCGTGCATATGTCGGAGCGTTGCGGGAATGCCGCGGTCGGACATGAGAATCGTTACCTGGTGCAGCGATTCGGGAGACAGCGACCAGAAATCCCATACGGCATTCGGATTTTTCAAATGCGTTTGCGGATGGCGCTTCTGCGTATGGATGAAGTCCGGGAATTTGATCGCATCGCGAATAAAGAAGACGGGGGTGTTGTTGCCGACCAGATCATAGTTGCCTTCCTCGGTATAGAACTTGACGGCGAACCCGCGCGGGTCGCGCACCGTATCGGCCGAGCCGAGCTCGCCGGCAACCGTCGAGAAGCGGATGAACATGGGAGTGCGTTTGCCTACCTCCGACAAGAAGGCGGCTTTCGTATACTTCGATAAATCGTTCGTCACTTCGAAATAGCCGTGGGCTCCTGCGCCTTTGGCATGAACGACGCGCTCGGGGACGCGCTCTCGGTTGAAATGCGCCAATTTCTCGAGAAGATGGACGTCCTGGATTAAGGTCGGCCCGCGGGAACCGGCGGTCATCGAGTTTTGGTTATCCCCGACCGGGGCGCCCCAACTGGTCGTTAGCTTGTTCGGATTCGTACTCATCGTCGATCACCTCATAACAAATTTAGTATAGATTCACTATAAACTAGATGATAATTATTATCAACAAGAAATAAATATTTGTTTATAGTTAAACTATATTAATTCGCGTTCAAGTTGAGAACGTATTGCAGTTCCGGTTTCTTGTACAATCGCAGTGGACGTCAAAAAATTCGCCGCGTAATGGAGATTCGGAATGTATGTGCCTCCTTTGCTGGAAAAGTTGGGACTGACGGAGGTAGAGCATCATCAAAAAAACAATCGCATGAGAAGCTTATGATCGTTAAAGGCCCGTCATACTAGTTTATTAGCCGGAATATGCGAAAAAAACGAATAAGCCCAATCCTTTTGCCGGGTCCGATGCGGATCGGGCTGTTGATGCGTTCTGGCGGCGCTCTTCCGGGCATGGCGATTTGTGCTATAATGCAGAATGGGATCAGGATGTCCTATCTATCGGAAAGGGTGAGACACATGGATAAGCGCCTGAGCAGCAAGGATCAGAAGATGCTGTTGAACGCTTTGGATAAGGCTAAGGCTGAGGCAGCGCAGATGAGGCTCAAGGAGGAAGCGAAGCGCTGGGAAGATATCGAGGCGCCGTTAACTCTCGCGAATGGTTTGGCAAGGCTGACGAAATACGACCTTTCGACGATCCGGTCGAATTGGAATATACGGGGAGCCAGTTCGCTTAAGAAGCAAGAGTTGATAGCCGTCATGGAGCAGCATGTGTCCGCAGCTTTGTCTAATCTGTTCTTCCAATTGGATGAGACCGGGTACGGAATCATGAAGAAAATCGCCGATCGGGGCGGTCATGGCTTCCTGCCGTTGGACAATCATCAGATTGACTTTTTCAAGGACAGGGGTATGCTTTTCCCGGGGACGTACGAAGGGAAACGGATTCTCGTCATCCCGCAGGAGGTTCTCGATGTATTCCGGGCGTATGACAGCAAGCCGTTACGCGAAGCGGTCAAGAAAAATACGGAGTGGGTCAAGCTTACGCAAGGGTTGCTTCATTACTATGGCGCTTTAAGCTTCGACGAGCTTAAACGTCTGCTGGAGCAGTATGCGGGAGTGATCGAGAAGCCGACCCGGTATCTGATGGCGCTGAGTGAGGCGGAATCGTTCTACCGTGAAATGAGGATCGATCAAGACGGGCTGACCCACCATCGGGTTATGGATGCGAACATCGTGAAGCAGGAGCACCTATCGAGACCGGATTTGCCGTTCTACCCCTTCACGAAAGAACAGCTGCTGCGCGCCGGGGAACCCGGTTTTATCGACCGGCATCCGGGCTATTTGGCTTTGGTCAATTTTATAACGAGCACTTATTCGCTCCCGCGGGATGAGGCGGACCCTTATGTGGAAGAGTGCGTATATTCGGTTCAGAACGGCAAAACTCCCGGCTCCATCCTAAAAGATTTGCAGCTCGTCTTCCAGATCGACAACCTGGAATTGGTCCAACGATTCATGAGCCATCTCGTCACGTTAAGCAATCATACGAAACAATGGTATCTCAAAGGATATTCTCCGGACGAGCTGTCGTCCGCGCGAAGCGGACCGTCCCGTCCCGGGCCTGCAGCTTCCGCCGACATTATCGACTTCGCCACGCGGAGGAAAGTGGGGCGGAACGACCCTTGTCCTTGCGGCAGCGGCAAGAAGTTCAAGAAATGCTGCGGCGGTTGAACGGCGCATATGGAAGCGGAAGGGGGATCGGCCGTTGAAAACATTCAAGAAAATATATATCGAGATTACGAGCGTGTGCAACTTGGCTTGCAGCTTTTGTCCGCAAACGGAACGGAAGGCCAATTTCATCAAGCTTGAGGCGTTTCACCGCATATTGGACCAGATCAAGCCCCATACGAAGCATATTTACTTGCATGTGAAAGGCGAGCCGCTCCTCCATCCGAAGCTCGACGAGCTGCTGGACGCAAGCCACGCCAAAGGATTCAAGGTCAACATTACGACGAACGGGACGCTCATCACGAAAGCCGGGCCGAAAATATTGGGCAAACCGGCGGTGCGCCAAATGAACTTCTCGCTCCACAGCTTCGACGGGCACGAGGGCTCGACGAACCGGGAGAAATATTTGGCCGATATTATTTCCTTCGTCCGGGAAGCGGTCCGGCACCGGGTGCTTATCTCGTTTCGGCTGTGGAATTTGCAGAAGGACAACATCACGAATATGGAGAGAAGCCGCAACCGGCAAACGCTGGAGATTTTGGAGAAAGAGTTCGGCCTGGACTATAAGATCGAGGAGAAGGTCGTGCCGGGCAGCGGAGTCAAAATCGCCGAAGGCATCTACTTGAATCAGGACCATGAATTCCAGTGGCCGAGCCTTCAGGCGCCCGAGGACGAGGGGAAAGGATTTTGTCACGCGCTCCGGAGCCAAGCGGCGATTCTCGTGGACGGAACGGTCGTGCCGTGCTGTCTGGACGGCGAAGGCGTCATCAACTTGGGCAACGTGAACAACGCCTCGTTCTCCGATATCGTCGAAGGCGAGAGAGCGAACAACTTGTTCGACGGGTTTTCGAGAAGAGAAGCCGTCGAGGAGCTGTGCAGGAAGTGCGGATATAGGCAGCGATTCGGTACTTGAGCGGAACGCGATATGATTTACACGAGAGCCATTTGGTTGTAATCTTTGGATTGCAAGCGCATGGCTCTTATGTTGTTTTAGATGATGGGGAATAAATTTGGGGGCTCCCCCGGAAGTAATAGGAATAAGCTGCGAAGTGAATCTTCACTTCCGGGGGATGCATTAGGGGGGAACGTATGCTTGGATTGGCGGTGCTGCTCGTACTCGGATCGGGCTTCATACATGCGGTCTGGAATTTGTATACGAAGCGGAGCATGAACAAAAACGTTTTCCTTTGGTGCTGCCAGCTTATCGCCATAGCCGTATTTCTCCCGTGGACGATCATGGAGCTGGATTCGGTCGAGTACACCTCCGCTTCAATTTCTCTCGTGGCGGCCTCCATGCTCCTGCACGGGCTGTATGTCGTACTGCTCGCGGCTGTGTATTCCGTAGGCGATTTGTCGCAAGTTTACCCGATTATGAGAGGGACGAGTCCGCTCCTGGTTCCGCTGGCCGGCGTGCTCCTTCTGGGCGAAAAGCTTTCCCAATACGGATGGGCGGGGGTTGTCTTGATAGTAACCGGCATTGTGCTATCCAGCGGCGTCAACCTCCAACGTGGACAAGGAGCTTCTCTCAAGGCACCGCTGCTGGCACTATCGGTCGGCTTATGCATCGCCGGCTATATCGTCGTTGATAAGCTTGCGCTGCAGGTTGTCCCGGCGGTCGTATTGAACGAAGCTTCGAATATCGGGAACGTGCTGGCTTTGTCTTGGGCGGCTCTCCGGTCGGGAGCGATCGGGAAGGAAATCCGGCTTAACTGGAAAATCATCCTGCTTGGAGGGATATTGGCCCCCGGCGGTTACCTTCTGTTCTTGTTCGCCTTGTCTCTCGCGCCCGTCGCCCAGCTGGCCCCGATGAGGGAGATCGGGACCGTATTCGGTACGATACTCGGCATATTCATACTGCGGGAAGCGCAAGGCGGCCGGCGCTTGATGGCGTCCCTGATCATTACGGCAGGAATTATCGTGTTGGGCCTATGGGGGAGCGAGCATTCGTAACCGGTTCTATGGAAAAGCTTCCTGCAAGACTACAAGCGGGAGCGTAAAATAAAACGAGCTGCCTTCGTTCCGCTTGCTCTCCGCCCAGATCCGGCCGCCGTGAGCAAGCACGATTTCTTTGGCGATGGCAAGTCCGAGGCCGGTTCCTTCCTGCAAGCCGCCGTCGGAGTTGCCTTTATAAAACCGGTCAAACACGTAAGGCAGCGATTTCTCGTCTATGCCCGTCCCCGTATCCGAAACGCGAATAAGCAGTTCATTTCCCGTCTGCCCGCACTCGACCTCAATAGCGCCACCGGCCGGCGTGAACTTAAGTGCATTGTAGACGATATTGGTGATGACTTGATCGATCCGCACCGAATCGATCATTACATAGGCATCGTCCCATCCGCCTTCCGGAGGAGTACGCTTGACGGTAAACCGGACGTTTCGCGCCCGGACATCCCATTCCCATTTGCGCAAATGCAGCTCGATCAGATCGTCGGCGGACATCGCTTCGAAGTCGAATTTAAACTGCTTCGCTTCCAGGCGGGACAGCTGGAACAAGTCTTTGACGAGCCTGTTGACATACAGCACTTTATCGTAAATCGTATTCCAGTACTTGTTCTCCGTCGGCTCGATGATGCCGTCCATAATCGCTTTGACGTAGCCTTGAATCGCGGTCATCGGCGTGCCGAGCTCGTGCGAAATGTTCGATACGAGCTGACGGCGCGATTCCTCCGCCTGGCGGAGCTCCTCGTTCTTCTTCAGCAGATGCTCATTGGTGAGCCGCAGCTCGGCGGTCCGCTCGGATATCGTATTCTCCAGCTGCATGTTCACTTGAAGCAGCTCGGCTCCAATTTCCTCTACCTTGGCATGGGCTCCGGTAAATCGTTTGGCGACAATCATCGTCTGGCTGAACAGAAACAGAAAGACGCCGAACGGAGCGAGATTGATGCTCGACACGAGCTGGTTGTAGAACAAAATGTCGTTCATCGCGGCGGCGAACATGAGGCATGCGGATATACCGCTGAGGAGCGCGCCTTCTCTTCGGCGCTTGATAGCCAGCGCGTAAATAAACAAAATATAGACGAATGCGGTAATGATGACGATCTGGAACGGTACCATCGAATAAGTAAAAATACGCGGCTCGAAGAGCAGGGCAAGCAGGCAGAAGACGGAGCAGCAGGCGAAAATGGCGGCAATCGCTATCCGGCTCGTTTCCCGGGGATACAGATGCCTTACGAATAGCGCAAACAGCAAAATGCCCGCGTTCGGCGACAAATATTCCAGCTTGACGGCTGCGGACCAATCCAGCTGCGGAACAAAGCGCACCAGCAGCGTTTCGCCGAGAAGCAAGGAACGGAGCGCGAAGAACAACGAGGCGCAGCCGATCAGCACGACGAGCTTATCCTTCTTGCGGAAAAACCATAAGCCGACATGGTACAAGCCGAGTATAATCAGAGCGCTCGAGATGAACATATCGGACGCCATCCGATTCTCACGATGCCGTGTGATCGAAGAAGCTTCGCCAATAGACAGCGGTGCCCACATTCCGCCTTTGCGCTGCACGAAATTCGATACTTGGACGACCAATTCCAAGTCCGTTGCGTCGGGGTGGAAGTAGACGACTTTGGCGTAATTTTTCGGCTTCATCGTCTCGCGCGTCAATCCGACCGTACCGTTCGAGGCTTTCAATTCGCCGTTGATCCACAGCTTGTAGGAGGTAGCCACCGCCGGAATATAGAGCGCATGGACCGCATGAGACACTTCATCTCCCAGATGAATGCGAAGACGATACGTTGCCGCTCCTTCGTTCAAGGCGGGGTAAGCGCCGCGTGCTCCCCAGACGTGCGGAACTTTCACATATTGCATAGGAATTCGGGAATTTCCGTATGCGTCTATATCGGCGGGCTCCAGCAGCGCGCTCCAATACAGCTCCCATTCCCCGGTCAATTTCACGGTATCCCGGGCGAGATCGATTTGCGACAAATCAAGCTTGCCTTGAACGGCGCCTGTCTGACTGTCTGCCGAGACATGGCGGGGAAGCGGCAATAGAAGCAATGTAAGAAGCAGCAGCGCACCAAAACCGTATTTTATGATCGACACCGTCATCCGCCCTCGCTTAAACGATTACGCCTTAGGATCTGCTGCATAACTTGCCGTTAGTAAGGTTTGTCGTGGAAAAAACCGGTATGTATAGTGTACCCCGGACCGATCGCTTAGGAAAGAGGGTTGTCCGCACTTTCGATAGACGAGCATTTCTGCGACAATAGAGAAGGGATTGTTAGGTTCATGCAATTCGACGATTACATCAAACATAAGGAGCTGCTATGATACGATTCGGCATTATCGGCACGAACTGGATTACGGATGCTTTCCTGCAAGCGGCGCGCGAATGCGACGATTTCGCGCTGACCGCCATATATTCCCGGACGGAGGAGCGGGCCCGGCAATACGCCGGCAAGCACGGTGCGGCGCACATTTATACCGATGTGGAGGCAATGGCCGACAGCGGCGAGATCGACGCCGTCTATATCGCCAGCCCTAACTCGTTTCACGCCGAGCATGCGATAGCTTGCATGAAGCGCGGCGTGCATGTGCTGTGCGAGAAGCCTATCGCGTCCAATGCCTCCGAGCTGCGGAACATGATCGCGGCCGCCCGAAGCCATAACGTTGTATTGATGGAGGCCATGAAATCGACGCTGATGCCGAATTTCCAAGCGATTCGGGACAACCTGCACGGCATCGGGAAAGTGCGGCGTTATTTCGCCAGCTACTGCCAATACTCGTCCCGTTACGATGCTTACAAGCAGGGGAATGTGATGAACGCGTTCAATCCGGTATTTTCGAACGGGGCGCTGATGGACCTCGGCATTTATTGCCTGTATCCGGCGGTCGTTCTGTTCGGGAAGCCGGACGCCGTTCGGGCGAACGGGGTGCTGCTCGAGTCCGGGATTGACGGTGAAGGGAGCCTGCTGCTCCGTTATCCGGAGATGGATGCGGTTATTATGTACTCCAAAATTACGCATTCCTCCTTGCCTTCCGAAATCCAAGGGGAGAACGGAAACTTGGTGATCGAGAAGATCAGCCAGCCGGAGAAGGTGGAAATCCGGTACAGGGACGGTACGGTGGAGAATTTGACACGGGATCAGGCTGACAACACGATGGTTTACGAGATTAAGGAGTTTATTAACCTGATTAAGAGCGGCCAGCCGGAGTCGAGCGTCAATTCGCTCGAGCATTCGCTATGGACGATGGAGATTATGGACGAAGCGAGGCGGCAGATGGGGCTTGTGTATCCGGCGGATGCACGGGAGAAGGCGGCCGGCGTTTGAACCGCGTTTACAAAGAACCGCGTTTACCGGGAATATCCGGGTAAGCGCGGTTTTCTTTTTGCGATATTTTTATCGGCTTGCCAATGGCATAAAAAGGAGGGCGCCGCCGGATACTATCAACTTGGATAGAAGCAGATCCGCGTCTCTGCAGGTCACGCGGCACCCCCTGAAAATTGGGACGGGGACTCGAAGCCTTTGCCAAGCGTTTTTCGTCCAATGTTTCCACTATGCTATCGTACATAGGAGGTACCCGATGAGCACCAAAACCATACCAGGCCCGAGAGGGCTGCCGATTACAGGCCATTTGCTGGCGTTCCGCAAAGATCCTCTTCATTATTTGGAACAGTCGTTTCGCGAATACGGACAGCTCGTCCATCTGCGCTTCGGGCCGAGCCGCCATTTGTATTTGCTTACCGAACCTGAGCTGATCAAGGAGGTGCTGCTTACGAAGCAGCAGCATTTTCGCAAAGCGAAAGGGCTGCAGACGGCCAAAGCGGTCGTAGGCGAAGGCATTCTGACGAGCGAGAAGGAGAAGCATCTCCGCCAGCGCAGGCTGATGCAGCCGTCGTTCCGGAAAGACCGGATATCGGCCTACGGAGAAGCGATGGTTCGCCATGCCGAACGGATGATGGCGAACTGGAGCGGAGGGCGGACGCGCGTCATTACCGACGACATGATGCAGCTGACGCTGGACATTATTATGGAGACGATGTTCGGCTCGCAGCTGGAGCCTGACGTCGTAGGGGAGATCAGCCGGGCGATCGACGTAGGCATGAAGTACGTGAGCGCGCGAGCGTCCTCGTTCATCGATTTGCCCGCGAGTATTCCGACGAAGAGCAACCGGGAATTTCAAGAGGCGTCGAAGCTGCTGGACGGAGTCATCTACGGCATTATCGAGAAGCGCCGCAAACAGACGGAGGAGGCGGCAACGGGGCGGAAAGATTTGCTGTCCATGCTGCTTGCCGCGAGAGACGAAGACGGGAGCAGCATGACCGACGAGCAGGTGCGCGACGAGGTGATGACGATTTTCCTCGCCGGTCACGAGACGACGGCCAATACGCTGTCGTGGACATGGTATTTGCTCTCCTTGAATCCGGACGCGGAGCGGAAGCTTCACGCCGAGCTGGATTCGGTGCTCCAAGGACGCAGACCGGCTCCGGAAGACCTGGACAAGCTGGAGTACTTGCAGCTGCTTCTGTGGGAGTCGATGCGCCTTTACCCCGCGGTGTGGGCCATCAACCGGGAAGTCGTCGAAGAGGTCGAGATCGGCGGACATACGTTCCGGCCCGGAGATACGATTATGATGAGCCAATACGTCATGCACCGCAATCCGAACTACTACGACAATCCCGAGCAGTTCCGGCCGGAACGATTCGAAGGGGATTTTCTGAAGACGATCCCGCAGTTCGCTTACTTTCCGTTCGGCGGCGGGCCGCGCGTTTGCATCGGCAACAATTTCGCCTTGATGGAGGCGGCGCTCATCATAGCGGCGGTAGGTCAGCGATTCAAGCTTCGGCTAGCGGACGATCATCCACCGGTCGAGCTGGAGCCGCTTGTTACGCTTCGGCCGAAGAATGGGTTGAGAATGATTGTGGAAGCTCGAGCTTAAAGATACATCCCCCGGTTCGGAATGTTCCGGGGGTTTTGTCATCAGCGGGCGTGGCGGCGATTCCGGTAAAGCGCATAGACGGGCATATAACTGCGAAAGCTTGAAGTAGGTGCGCATAAGCAAAAATCCAAACTGAACCCGGAGGGTGAACATCATGGTTGTGGAACAGCTAGTGAAATCTCCGTTTGTCGAACGGCATGCGGTCAAATCGTACGACCCGCAGGCGACATTGACCAGACAGCAAATTACGGAGCTGCTGGAAATGGCCCAGAAGGCTCCATCGGCTTGGAATCTGCAGCCGTGGAAGTTTCTCGTGTTCGACGAGCGGGGGGCCAAAGAAAAGCTGCTGCCGATCGCGTACGGACAGCAGCAGGTCGTGGATGCCGCCTTTACGGTAGCGATGCTCGGCGATTTGGAAGCGGATAAGAATGCGGAGCTGATTTACCAGGAGGCGGTGGATAAAGGCTTCATGAACGCGGAAATCAAATCGCGTCTCGTCGGGCAAATCGAAGCGGCTTACGCCAACCGGCAAACCGCCCGCGATCAGGCGTTCTTGAACGCTTCGCTTGCCGCCATGCAGCTTATGCTGGTCGCTAAGGAGATGGGCTATGATACGTGCCCGATGGGGGGCTTCGACGCGGAGAAGCTGGCGGATGTTTTCCGGGTTCCGGACCGGTACATCCCGGTTATGCTCATTGCCGTCGGACGGGCGGCCAAGCCCGCTTATCCGAGCTCCCGCTTCCCGACCGATGCCGTTACGGTATGGAACTCCTTCTAGCGCAGCTTCCGTCTGCGCATCCGCAATGTTTTGCTTGACGTACAGGCCGCCCTCGTTCATACTGTCTTTCAGCTAGGAACTTTAACGGAATAACATACCTGTACTCTGACGACCGGGACTTGCCGGTCCACAAAGCCTCTGTCGTCAGCCAGGGCGGCAATTCCGTTAAGTTCCTTACAACAAGAACGGTGGAGACTGACATGAATCGGCATACCTTATATATGGAGTTCGGCCGCGAGGAGTGGGCGGCGCTTAGAGATCATACGCCCCTCCCGCTGACGAAGGAAGAATTCGAACGATTAAAGGGGTTAAACGATCAAATTCCGTTCGAAGAGGCGGAGCGCATTTATCATCCGATTACCCGGCTTATTAACTTGTATGTAGCCGCTTCCCAGCAGTTGTACCGATCGGCTGTTTCCTTTACCGGCAGCCGCGAGGCGAAGACGCCGTTCATCATCGGCATAGCGGGAAGCGTGGCGGTCGGCAAAAGCACGGCGGCCCGGCTGCTGCAGCTGCTGCTCTCGCGGTGGACGAACCACCGCAACGTCGACCTGGTGACGACCGACGGATTTTTGCATCCGAACCGGATTTTGCAGGAGCGGGGACTCATGAAGCGCAAAGGCTTCCCCGAGAGCTACGATATTAAGCGGCTGCTGCAGTTTCTAACGGAAGTGAAGGCGGGCAAGCCGGAAGTATCGGCTCCGGTATACTCCCATTTGGTATATGACGTTATTCCCGATCGGCAGCAGGTCGTCCGCAATCCGGACATTCTGATCGTGGAAGGCATCAACGTGCTTCAAGTGAGCAAGGAGGCACGAGTGTTCGTCAGCGACTTCTTCGATTTCTCGATCTATCTAGATGCCGACGAGAAGGACATTGAGCAGTGGTATATCGAACGGTTCCGCATGCTGCGGGATTCGGCGTTTCGCGACCCGAAGTCGTACTTTCATCGTTACGCCACGTTGACGGAGGAGGAATCGGTCCAGACGGCGACGCAAATATGGAACGAAATTAACGCCGTTAATTTGCGCGAGAATATTTTGCCGTCCAAAGGCCGCGCCCGGCTGCTGCTGCAAAAAGGCTCGAACCACGAAATCCGCAAAGTGCTGCTCCGCAAGTAGCTTGTAATTTCCGTGGCACTCGACTATGATGAAGAAAATAACGTTGTGAAGCACACACCGCTCGATCCGGAGAACCGGACGATGCGGTGTTTTTGCGTTCGGCGTCTAGGGAGGGAGGGCTAATGTCCTATGAAGCTTACTACGAGCGGTTCATGCTGCGACATATGGAAGAAGCCGGAGAAATGCGATGTCGGCGGTTAAAGGATGGACTCGGCCATGCGGAGAAGCTGTTTCTGCAGCAGGTTTGGTGGCCGGCCGTCGGTCATTTCGACTATTTGCACCCTGAATACGAAGTGATGGATTTCAAAGACGGTGTCCGTTACTTGGACTTCGCCTACATCCGTGCGCCCTATCAGGTGTGCATCGAAATAGACGGGTACGGTCCGCACGGCCGCGACTTGAGCCGTTGGCAGTTTGCCGACAACTTGCTGAGGCAAAACCACCTCGTCCTGGACGGATGGAAAGTGCTGCGCTTTGCATACGACGAGCTGACCGACAAACCTCGGCGCTGCCAGCAAACGGTGCAGCAGCTATTGGGCAGATGGTACGGGGATACGCATGCGCCCACGGAGCTCGGCATATCCGAACGGTCGGCGAGAACGATTCTGCATCGGCTCGTGCAGGCAGGGTATTTGCTGCCCGCTTCCGGAGCGGCGCGAATCCGCTCTTACCGGCTTAATCCGGAGAAGGGGCCGCTACGGCTGTAGTTCTGTTCGGATTGGCGGTGGGAATAGCGAAAAAAATGCACTTATTTCCTCGGAGAAAGGGGATCCGGGTAACATAGCGGAAAAAATTGAGCTTATTTCGAGGGAAATCATCGATTGGAGGGCATGTTCAGGTGTTTTTCGCCGAAATAGATGCAATAATTTCCGCTAACTGCCGGGGAGTCGGTCAAAGTTGAGGAATAGGTGCGTTTTTTTCCGCTATTACTCCGTGAGTCTAATTTCGTCGTGATTGGTCTACTTGTCGCGCGTTTGGGCGTATGCCGATTTTTACAGATTCAAATTGACTCGGACCATTATATTAGATTATTATCTAATTAGACATTCATCGAAAATATATCGAGTCGGAGGATACCCGCATGCAGTTGGACAAAATCGTCAACTACCATAAAGCGCTGGCCGACCCTACACGCGTCCGGATGATCGGCCTGCTGGCCGACGGAGAGCTGAACGGGCTGGAGCTGGCGGAGAAGCTGTGCATTTCGCCGGCTACGGTGACGCACCATGCCGCCAAGCTGCGCGAGGTTAGCCTGATCAACGAGCGGCGCGACAAGAACACGATCTACTTTTCGCTCAACCGGTACTTTATCCGGGCATACAGCACCGTTATCGTCGACCTGATCGAGAAGGGGAACAAAGGGGAGGAGGAAGGGAAGATGGAAGACGCACACACCCGTCTGCGGCAATCCGTGCTGAAAAATTTCTTCACGGCGGACGGCAAGCTGAAGCATATTCCGGCGCAGCTGAAGAAGAAGCTGATCGTGCTGGAGCATCTCGTGTCCAAGCTCGAACCGGGCCGAAGCTACACGGAGAAGGAAATCAACGAATATATCGGGCGGGTGCACGAGGATTTCGCCACGATCCGCCGCGAATTCATCATGCATCACTATATGTATCGCGACAATCAGATTTATGAGCTAAATCCGAAGGAATTGTGGGCCAAATGGGAGACGCTGTCTTGACGACAGGGCGACGGTCGTCGGATGCAAGCAAAACCGCCTTGGAGATGCTCTCCAGGCGGTTTTGTCGGTTTAAGCGAACTTATTAGGAAAGCGGGAACTGAAGCGCGTTCCATTCGCGCAGCTCGAGCGTCCGCGCGCCTTCGAGCACGACCGGGTCCGCCTCGGCGAGCGCTTTCGCTTCTTCCGGGGAATCGGCGCGGTAAATGACCATGCCGCCTTTTTTGTCCGCGAACGGTCCAGCCATGACGACTTTGTTTTCCTTATAAAGCTTGTCGAGGTAGTCGAGATGGGCGGGGCGGAATTTGGCGTTCAGGTCGGCATCGATAATCGTAAGCAATGCGGCATACAGCATAGCGGTTTTGGACTCCTTTCGAATAAGCGGGTCGCTGGACGACCCGGCGTTGTTTCCTCTTGCATTGTACCTTTTCAGACGTCCGATGAAAAGGGGGTTGTCGGCTCCCGCAACGCGTCAAAGACGGAGCCGGGTCGGATGCCGGACAGCGCTTGGGCCAGCTGGGTGCGGTTTCTCACGCCGTACTTGTGCAGCATCGCATTGACGTGCTTCTTGACGGCGGCCACGCTCATATAGAGCGCCGAAGCGATCTCGCCGTTCGTGTGCCCTAGCGCGAGCAGTCCGGCGACCTCCCGTTCGCGGGGAGTAAGCGGGTGGAGGGTCGCGGTCGAGGCGGGAACTCCGCCAAGCAGCGAAGGCGTACGGTCGCCGCTGTCGGGCAAGGATGCGGCGGCGGACTGCTCCGTCGCGAACAGGGACGGGAACGGTTCGGACGACTCCGTCACCCGGTTCAGAAAGGAGATCATCCCGCCGCTGCCACGAGTGTCCAGCACGTAGGCGGGGGTAAGCGTCCTGCCGTCGTAATCGGCGTGTTCCGCGCCGGGTACGGTCATAAAGCCGAGACTGCGGTACGCTTCCGCATAGTACGGCACATTCGGCGGAGAAGCGACCAGCAGGGCGCCGGCCAGCATATGCTCCAGCTTAAGCCGCACGACGTCGGAACGCAGCTCCTCTTTCTCCGGGTCGGCGACGTCTGCATAGTACAGAAACTTGCCGACGCTGGCCCGGGGAGGCACCTGAAACGGGGCCAGCCGCTCCGCCGGCAGTGAGTGGAAATAAGCCCGGGAAGCCGGGGCGTTCATGAGAAAAGGCAGCGTCCCCGCGTGGATCGGCAGCATGGCGACGAGTCCGACCGCCTCTCCGGCAGGGCTGCGGAGCAGACGAAGGGCATGCTCGCCGCCATGCCGGACAAGCTCGCTCACGGATGCCGGCGACAGCTGCTGCAAGCTTTGGGCGGCGGTCAGAGAGAAGCGGAACAGCTGCCCCGTCTCGGGGTCCGAGCAGCGGATGACGCTGTCCCGGGCAAGGCTTGCCCGGCTTCGTACATAAGTCTCGGCCTCTTCGGCGTTATGCGGGCTGACGGTTTCCCAGTAATTGCGGGAGGCGCGGGAATGGCGGAAATGCGCCCGCAAAATCGGGTTGCCGATCTGGCCGAGCAGCTCGGCCGCTTCGCGGGTGATGTCCTGTCCTTCCCGCAGCGCCGCGGCGATCCGTTCGCGCAAAGAGCGGACCGTCATGCTCCGGTACTGCGCGAACCGGTCGGGAAACCGTTCGCGGAATGACAGGAGCACCGTCTCGCGGGCCAATTCGTGCATGCGCCAGCCGCCGCCTAGGCTTCGTTCGACGAAGGAGAGCTTGACGAGACGGTCGAACAGAGAAGGGGAGATATCCCTCCCGGTCATGGCGGACAAGCTCTCCTGCTGAAACGAACGCGTGACGGACGCGGCCATGACCAGCTCGCGCAGCTCGTCGTCCGGAGCTTCCCGCAGCCAGTGGCGGACGAGCTCCTCGAACCTTTCGTCAAGCCGTTCCGGCCTAGTCGGCGAAGCCGGCGCGATAGCGCGGCGATCTGTGCCGGGAGAAGCGGAGACGGCCATCGCGAGAGAGAGCGGGTGGCCGAATGTCCGGATCCACAGCCGGTCGGCCGCAGTCTCGTCGGTTATTCCGCAGCGCGTCAAGTAGACTCTGGCATCGTCATAGCTCCACTCGGACAGCGGCAGCGCGACGACGAGCTTCCTCCAAGCCGGCGATAGGCGCCATGGTCCTTCCAGCGGGTAACGTCCGGCTATGACGATGAGGATGTTCGTGTGCAGCATGGGCAGCAGCGAATCGCGCAGCCAGGCGTCCAGGCTGCCGATTTCCTCGTAATGGTCGAACGCAAGCACGATGCGCCTGGAGACGGCGATCCGGTTGAGCGGCTCGGCGCATGAATCCGGTGAGCCGAACGCGGCTGCGGACGTCTCGATGCCGTGTGCGGAACGGCCGGACTCCGCATCCGCCATACTTTGCGGATAAGCACGTCCGGTCTGATCCCGCACGAAAGCGGCGATATGCTCGGTACGCCCCGCCACTTGGCGAAGATCGACATAGACGAATGACGCCCCCCATTCCTCCGCGATGGCGCGAAACCGTCCGAGCAGAACCGTTTTGCCCATTCCCCCGGTTCCGTGCACGTTCAAGATCCGCTCGGTCCTATCCGGCAGGCGGGTCAAATATTCCTCGAAAAAATGCTGCTCGAAGGCGCGGCCGACGAATTCGTCGACACGGAGCCGTTCGATCCGATCCCCGAGCGTTGCGAACGCGTCGTTGTCGTCCGGCGCAGGCGTCATTTTCGCATACCTCCTTTTACGATGGATTCGGCATCGCCTCCCAAGAAGCCTTCTCCCATTTCGTTTTTTATCCCAAAGTATACTATCGATGTCGCCCGAAGGATAGTACTGCCGCCTCCGCCGGTCATGCTACGTTATCGGTAGCAAACCGCGAAAGGGGAAATGATCCATGCACGACACGAAAGCGGAGGAAAAGACGGACTACTCCGTTCCCGTAAACGATCCCGCGCTGCGGGAACGCCTAATGGAGCCGGACCGGATATCCGGCTCGGAAATATTGCTGCGCTCGCTGCTGCTCGAAGGGGTGGAATGCGTTTTCGGCTATCCGGGTGGAGCGGTACTGTACATTTACGACGCCATGCACGGCAATCCGCATTTCCGGCATGTGCTGACCCGGCACGAGCAAGGAGCGATTCATGCGGCGGACGGATACGCCAGATCGACCGGCAAAACCGGAGTATGCATCGCCACCTCGGGACCGGGAGCGACCAATCTGGTGACGGGTATCGCCACGGCGCATATGGACTCGGTTCCGCTTGTCGTCATTACCGGCAACGTCGCCGCAACGCTCATCGGCACCGATTCGTTCCAGGAAGCGGACATCGTCGGGATTACGCAGCCGATCACGAAGCACAGCTACTTTGTACGGAGCGCCGCCGATTTGCCGCGTATCGTGCGCGAAGCGTTTCATATCGCGGGGACGGGGAGGAAGGGGCCCGTGCTGATCGACATCCCGAAGGACGTCTCGGCCGAGGAGGCGGTATTCCGCTATCCCGCCGGTATATCGATTCCGGGGTATAACCCGTCACCGGCCGCACCCGGGCTGTTGCAGCGGATCGATGAGCTGCTCGCGGCGGTGGAGGCCGCCGAACGGCCTCTGCTGCTCGCCGGAGCAGGTGTTGTCGCGGCGGACGCCGGAAGCGAGCTGGTCACGTTCGCGGAGAAAACGCGGGTTCCCGTCACGACGACGCTGCTCGGACTGGGCGGCTTCCCGAGCGGGCACGGGCTGTGGCTCGGCATGCCCGGCATGCATGGCACGGTGGCGGCCAACCGGGCGCTGCAGGAGTGCGACCTGCTTATTTCGGCGGGAGCGCGGTTCGACGACCGGGTGACGATGAGACTGGACGGCTTCGCTCCCGGAGCGCGCATCGTCCATATCGACATCGACGCGGCGGAGATCGGCAAGCTGGTGCCGACGGCGATCTCCGTGCAGGGAGACGTCCACGACGTTCTAAATGCGGCGAACGCGCTGCTCATTGAGCGGGGAAGAGGAGAAGCGTCCGCGAGCCGAGCCGGTACCTTCGGGCCAAGCGACGCCAAGGCGGCGTGGCTGAGACGCCTCGACAGCCTGAAGCGGCAATACCCGCTCCGCTATACGGATACGGAACACCCGCTGAAGCCCCAAGCCGTCATCGAGATGATATCCGGGACGACGGGCGGGGAAGCGATCATTACGACCGATGTCGGGCAGCATCAGATGTGGACGGCGCAATATTACAAGTTCAACCGCCCGCGTTCGCTCGTTACGTCCGGCGGCTTGGGCACGATGGGCTTCGGCTTTCCGGCGGCGATCGGCGCGCAGATTGGCAATCCGGACCGGCTCGTCGTCTCGATCAACGGGGACGGCGGGATGCAGATGTGCTCCCAGGAGCTGGCGATTTGCGCGATCCATAACATCCCGGTCAAAATCGTCGTCATCAACAATCGGACGCTCGGCATGATCAAGCAGTGGCAGGAGCTCATCTACGATCGCCGCTACAGCCACATCGATTTGTCGGGCAGCCCGGATTTCGTCAAGCTGGCGGAAGCATACGGCGTGAAGGGACTCCGGGCGGACAATAAGCATGATGCCCGGCTTGCATGGCAGGAGGCGCTCGATACGCCGGGGCCGGTGCTGATCGATTTCGTCGTCTCGAAGGACGAGCTTGTCTATCCGATGGTACCGCAAGGCAAGCCGCTGGGCGACATGATCGTGGGGGAGGGGCGGAACAATGGCGACACTTAAAATATCCGTTCTGGCGCAAAACCATCCGGGCGTGCTGCAGCGCATCTCCGGTCTGTTCGGGCGAAGGGGCTACAATATGGAGAGCATTACGGTCGGCGGCTCCGAGCGGGAAGGGCTGTCGCGGATTACGATTACCGCGGGAGGAGACGACCGTACGGCCGAGCAAATTTGCAAGCAGCTGAACAAGCTGATCGATGTCGTGGAAGTCGCTGAGTTACAGGAGAGGGCCGTAATCGCGCGCGAGCTGATGCTTGTCAAGCTGCATGCGGAGCCCGTGACCCGCCACGAGCTGTTCGCGCTCGCGGAGACGTTCCGCTGCTCGACCGTCGATGTGGGTCCCCGCTCGGTCGTCATTCAAGTCGTAGGCGAACCGGACAAAAACGACGCTTTGCTCCATCTGCTGAGGCCGTACGGCATCACGGAGCTGACGCGTACGGGGGAGACCGCGATGCTGCGGGGGGATTGATTGCGCATAAGCGGTCGGTTCGAAGCTCCGGATGTGGTAGTATAGACATATACGTATACCGACATCGATCCGGAGGTGGAGCGAATGCCGAAAGGACACGACAACGAGAAGCTCGCTTTGGAGCGTGCCGCGATTCGCGAATTCATACGGCTCTACAACGGTCGAAATCTTGTCAAGCTGCGGCTGTTGTACCAGCACGACCGTCCCGACGCCGTAATGCAGGATTCGCGCGGAAGCAAGCTCGGGCTGGAGATTACGCATCTGTTCTATGATGCTGCGGAAGCGAAGAAGCTGCTCGGCCGTCCGGATTCCGGCGATGCCGGTCCGGCGGGTCCATTTACGCTTGCCCATCTGATCGCTCAGCTGAACGAGCTGATCCGCCGCAAGGAATCGAAGATTAAAGCGTACGATCCGGCTTATCCGATCTCGCTGCTCATTCGCAACGCCTCGCCTACATTTCGTCTGAGCGAAATATGGGCGGCGAGGGAGCACATTCACAAGCCGGCCGAATTGTTTGTGGACACTTGGTTTTTGACGAGAGACGGGACGCCGGACTGGATGCTGGTCAATTTGGACGATTTATAGCCGGGCGCTGGTGCGAAAGGGTTCTTTGTGCCTCGGACGGTGGCAGTCGCGCAGATCCGTTTGTCTTTCTGCGGCAGGAAGTGCTATACTTTGGTTCAAGTTAGGCAAGGGATACTTGAAGCTGGGGGGGCAAAAACCGTTAATATCTATAAATCTTTTATAAACTCTATAACATAATTATAATGTTTTAGAGGCGATGTAATGGAACTTTATGGAATTGGTAACTTCTCGAGATGATTGGAGTCACACAACAAACATTAAGGAATTGGGATAAACTCGGAAAGCTGAAACCGCACTATGTCAGCGACAGCGGATACAGATATTATTCTCAAACTCAGTTAAACGAACTTCTGAAAAAGAAAGAACCTGCGCAGTGAATCGTCGTTGGTTACGCGCGTGTGTCTAGTCTGAAGCAGAAAGACGATCTTGGACGGCAGATCGAAAACCTCAAAGCGTACATGATTGTCAAAGGCTATTCGTTTGAGATCATCTCGGATATCGGAAGCGGCATCAACAACAAGAAAAAAGGTTTCAATCAACTGCTGGAACTCATCGTTTCCTCCCGCGTGGAGAAGATTGTTGTCCTTTACAAGGATAGGTTGATGCAATTCGGCTTTGAACTTATGGAGAACGTATGCGGTCAATTCGAAACAACCATCGAAATCATTGACCACACGGAGAAAATGGAAGAACAAGAATTGGTGGAAGATCTGATTCGGATTGTCACGGTGTTCAGTTGCTGGTTACAAGGAAAGCGGGCGAACAAAGCGAAGAAGATGCTCAGGGAGTTGATGGAAGATGATTCTTGCGAAAAAAATCAGAATCAAACCGACACCTGAGCAGCAGCAAGCGTTATGGCGTTCGGCTGGCGCGGCCCGATGGGTATACAATTGGACGCTTGCCAGACAGGAAGAAAACTACCGGAGAGGTGGCAAGTTCATCCCTGACGGTGAGCTGCGGAAAGAACTGACGAAGCTGAAGCAGGCGGAGGAATATGCGTGGCTCGGCGAGATCTCTGCCCATACTACGAAGCAAGCCGTCAAAGACGCATGCGACGCTTACAAGAAGATGTTCAAAGGACAATCCGGAAAGCCGAAGTTCAAAACCAGGAAACGATCGAAACCGGCATTTTACAGCCGCTATGACCGATTCAAGGTGAAAGGAACCACTGTTTATCTCGAAAAGATCGGCTGGCTGCAAACGAGTGAACCGATCCCGAAATCGGATAAGTACAGCAATCCACGAATATCGTATGACGGCAAGTACTGGTATGTATCCGTAGGTGTGCGGCAGGAGCAAGAGAAGTCGGAGCTGTCGGGCGAAGTTATTGGGATCGACGTTGGTCTTAAAGATTTAGCGGTCTGCAGTAATGGCATGAGGTTCAAGAACATCAATAAATCTCGCGCCGTAAGAAGAACGGAGAAACGCTTGCGCAGGTTGCAGCGCAAGGCTTCCCGCAAATACGAAATGAACAAGGAGGGAAACCGTTTCGTCAAGACAGGCAACCTTATTAAGGTCGAACAATCAATCCGTTTGCTTCATCGGAAACTGACGAATATCCGCACCAATCACATTCACCATGCCACAAGCGCGATAGCGAAAACCAAGCCGAGCGCTGTAGTGATGGAAGATTTGAATGTGAGCGGGATGATGAGGAACCGCCATTTGAGCAAAGCGATTGCCGGACAAAAGCTGCATGAGTTCATTCGGCAGGTGAAATACAAATGCGAGAGGATCGGCGCTGCATTCCTACAAGCCGACAAATGGTTCCCGTCATCAAAATTGTGCTCAAATTGTGGAGGGATCAAATCGAATCTGAAACTATCCGAGCGCACCTACACATGCAATTGCGGACATGTGATCGACCGCGACATGAATGCGGCGATTAATCTGTCGAAATTGGTGACATAGCATTTGACACGCTTAAGCCAATATGTAGGATTCGTTGCATCCGAATTTACGCCTGTGGAGTGTCACACCAACCGCAAGTAGCCACTGGCCGGAAGTCAAAGCGAAGCTTTGACGTGGCTCGGGCAAAAGCGGACACATGGAAGCAGGAAGCAAACAAGGATTTATAGACTTTTATAAGTTCTTGGCAACGGATAAACATGGATCGAATTGCAAGTACGGAACAATTCAAGGAAGTAACGAACCGGGATTCGTTCACGGTGGTCAAATACTACACGACGTGGTGCCCGGACTGCAAAAATTTGGACCGGTTCATCGGCGGCATCATGGCCGAGCATGCGGACAAACAGTGGTTCGAGATGGACGCCGAGCAGTTCCAGGAAATCGCCGAGGAGAACGAAGTGCGAGGTATTCCGAGCCTTCTCGTATACCGCAACGGGCAGAAGGTCGCGCATTTGCATAGCAAGTTTGCGAAGACGCCGGACCAGGTCCGCGAATATTTGAATAGCTTGCCACAAGCGTAAAAAAAGCGATTCGTGCAGCAGTCCGCCGGAAGACGGGCTGTGCCCGGATCGCTTTTGTTCTTGCGGGATAGGAGTCTCCGTTTTTTTGTGATACGCCTCCTACAGCGACAGCCCGAAACGCTTCAGCTCGATGAAGAGCGGCTCCAGCTTCTTGCCTTTGTCGGTCAACGAATATTCCACCCGCGGAGGAACCTCCGGATAAACATGCCGTATCACAATCCCTTTCTCTTCAAGCTCCCGCAGGCGCATGGTCAACGTCTTGGCGCTGATGCCTTCGAGCGACCTCAGCAGCTCGCCGAAACGGACCGTTCCGTCCAACAGCAGGTCGCGGACGATCAGAAACGTCCATTTGTTGCTGATCATGTCCAGCGTTTTGGCGATCGCACACTCCGCTCCGGCTATTCCTTTGGACAGCAATACCGGTTCGTCCATACCGGTTCCCTCGCTTTCTTCTCATCCTGTTTGTTTCACTGTACCAAATGTGCGATTCGTTGTGCAATACAATAGTTTCTATAAAGTAACTAAGTGAAAATAAGTTCACTACTTTCCAAAGTAAAGTAATGAATTTATAATGGTTTTTGTAGGAACACTATTTGGCGACACGATAAAGGAGGAATATGGAAATGAACCGATTGAACACCCCTTTCTCATACAAAAGCCTGCAGCTGCGAAACCGCATCGTTATGCCTCCGATGTGCCAATATTCGGTTACGGCGAAGGACGGTAAGCCGAACGACTGGCATCTCGTCCACTATGCGTCCAGAGCGGTCGGAGGGGCCGGGCTTGTTATTATCGAAATGACGGATGTCGAGCCGGACGGCCGGATTTCCGATTACGATCTCGGCTTATGGTCGGATGACCACATTCCGGCGTTCGCCCGGATTGTTAGCGCGGTCCAGTCGCACGGCGCCAAGATCGGCGTTCAGATCGCCCATGCGGGAAGGAAAGCCGAGGACGCCGAAGTGCCGGTCGCCCCATCCGCGATCCCGGTAACTCCGGACTCCAAGACGCCGCGGGCGTTGACGACGGAAGAAACGAAGGCGATGGTCGGCAAATTCCGCGACGCCGCACGCAGAGCGATCGCCGCAGGCGTCGATACGATCGAGCTCCACGGAGCTCACGGCTACTTGATCCATCAGTTTCATTCCCCGGCGCTTAACCGGAGAGAGGACGAATACGGCAAAGATTTGTCCTTGTTCGGGGTAGAAGTGATCCGTGCGGTCAAAAGCGTGATGCCGCCCGAAATGCCGCTTATATTGCGTATTTCCGCGATCGAATATATCGACGGGGGATACGACCTCGACCATTCGCTCGAGATCGCCCGCAAATACCGGGAAGCCGGAGTCGACATGTTCCATGTGTCGACCGGCGGGGAAGGACCGGCCGGCAAGCGCAAGCCGGGCAATTACCCCGGCTATCAGGTGCCGTATGCCCGGGCGTTCAAGGAAACGCTGGACGTTCCCGTTATTGCCGTAGGGATGCTGGACAACCCGGCACTGGCCGACGCTACAATAGCGAACGAAGACGCCGACTTGGTAGGGGTGGCTCGCGGCATGCTGCGAGATCCGTACTGGGCGATCCACGCGGTCCAAGCCGTGGCGGGGAAAGAGGCGATTCCCGCGCCCAAGCAGTACGCTCGCGCATTTTGAGCGGCGGATGGTTGGAGGAGACACGCCTCTATCCCCGAATCGAAGCGTGCATCGCCGACTGCCGGATGGTACAATAGACGGAACAATGCCCGACGCGATGCGGGGACAAGGGGAAATGACGTGAACGACGCCACACATACCGATTATGAAACGATACGCACCGTTCTGCGGCAGCGGCTTCAGGATCAAAGCCTCGTCTGCGAGGAACTGCTGCGGCTCGTGGACGAGGCGGAGCGCCGTGAAGCCGCGGAGCGGGACAAGGCCGAACGGCTGCACGCCGAGAACGAACGGTTGAAGCAGGAACTCCGCAAGCTTCGCACCGCGCAGGCGGGCGTCATGTCGAGCCGGCTGAGGGACGCTTTGAGGGAATGAACAAGAACGCCCGACAGCATCGGCTGCCGGGTGTTCTTGTTTCGGGCGTCTCCGTCCCGCAATCTAAACATCTGTCCGAGGGCGAAGAGGCCCGTAAAAAATCAGAGACCCCGGCGATATCGCCGGGGTCGGTCTGTTTCGGTTTAAACCGAAATCACCTTGTTTATCATCTTGAGCATCACTCCTTTCCTAAGGTGATTTCATCATATCGCATCGGCGGCCGCCGTTCCATGGAACGTTTCGTTATAACGGATTTTGGCATGGGCCGGCATCCGTTTTGTTTCTTTTTGGTTAACGGTCGTTGTTCGTCTGTTTGGACCGTTTCCCGTGTGCTATGATTAAGGGTGTGACTAAAGGCCTAATCAATCGAGTTTCGACTTATATAGCTTTTCTGGCAATCGCCGCATGAAGGGGGGAGGGGACCTATGGACCTCAACGAGCAAGCGATGATCGACGCCGGCAAGGTCGTAAGCAAACGCCGCGGCGAAGTGCTGTTCCGCGCGGGGGATGCGGGCGACCATATGTATGTAGTGCTGAACGGTACGGTGGAACTATTTTTGGAGCAGGACGGCAAGCGTATTCCGGTGGCGAAATTCGGCAAAGGCGACTTCTTCGGGGAAATGTCGCTGCTCGAGGGCTTGCCGCGCAGCGGTACGGCGGTCGCGGCGGGAGACGTGAAGCTGGCGCAGCTGCACGAAGAGGCGTTCCGCAGGCTGATGCTCGAGGACGGCGGTCTGGCATGGCGGGTGATGAAAGGCTTGTCGACGCGCATACGCGGCATGAACCGGGAGCTTGTGCAGCGGGTCGGCCATGATTTGCAGGAGGTGGCTGCTGCGCTGCAGCTTAACGCGGGAGGCATTACCGAGGGGATCGGACGGATTGCCGCCTCGGCCGGCGAAATCGATACGAACGAGCGTCATTTGGCCGGGCAGATCAAGGAGGTGCAGCGCATCTCCGAGCAGATCGGAGCGATGCTCGCCTTTATCCGCAATGTGGCGACCCAGACGCAAATTCTCGGCTTGAACGCGAGCATCGAGGCGGCCCGAAGCGGAGAATACGGGCGGGGCTTCGCCGTTATCGCCGAGGAAATCCGCAAGCTGTCGGTGCAATCCAAGGAGAACGCCGAGAAAATTGCCGAGCTGACCGGGCAAATCGGCCACAAAATGAAGGCGATCACGTCGGCTTCCGAGGACAGCGCCAAGAAAAGCAACGAACAGGCAGCGGCCACTAGGCAAATGGTCACGGCCGTCGGCGAAGTGGCGGGACTGGCGGGGCGGCTTGCAGGCATTGCCGATTCGCTGAAGTGAGTAAGTGAGCGAAGCGGAGACAGGAGCGGCACGAGCGCGGTGGGAGAGGGTTTTGTTTAGCGGAAAATATTGCCGTTATTCCGCTCGTTTTTGCCGTTCGCCGGAAAATAGCGGAGGACGTTTTTTGCCGCTATTTCGAATGTGGAGGCTTCCGGTCCGGATTATCGGACAGGGGGCCTCCTTTGCTTTGACCGCGTCCCCCGATTTTACGGAGCATCGCTATGCCGAGCAGAACGAGCGGCAGCAGCAAGCCGTATACGGCGGCGTACGGAGTCCATATCGTTCCCGCGAACCGGATGCCGTACACGATATCCGGATAGACGATCAGCGCATAGATGGCCGTCAGGAAGCCGAGGGGAACAAGCACCGACTGATACCGCTTCAGCTTGAAAATTTGCGCGAACCCGAGCGCCGACACGTAGAACGTAACCGTCGTTTTGAAAAAAATCGTCAAAAACCACGTAATTGCCAGCAGCGCCTCGATCCGCTGAAGAAATTGGCCGATGTTGATTTTTTTGGTCAGAGCGAAGCTCGGGTATATGTTCCGCACGGTCAAATACGGGCCGAGCACGGATAAAGTCAAAATCGTCACGAGAATGATCATCGTGCCTCCGATCGCCCCCCCAAGCAGGAAAGCGCGCCTTCTCTTGGACGCGTCGTCGACATGCGGGTAGATCATCAGAAACAGCACGAGCTCCAGGTACGGTATGCCGATCAGCGGAAGTGAGCCCTTCAGTACGGGGGCGAATCCTTTCTGCATAACGGGCATCAGGTTATCGACGTGCATCTGGGGGAGGACGAATAGGGTAAGCACGATAAGAAACAGCAGTACCCAGGGCAAGAAGATTTCCGCCGACCGGGCAAACGTCTCCAGTCCGTACTTGGACGCCATAATGACCAAAATAATAAAAACGATGTGAATCGCTTCGACAGGCGTCTCCGGCATAATTTGCGTAGCCATAAAATCCCCGATATACCGGAGCATGAACACGGCCAAAAAAAACGAATGAATCACGAAAAGAACGGCGACCGCCGTTCCGAGCCATTGGCCCAGCAGCACTTTGCACGCTTCGACGAGCGAGAGGGAGGGCAACCGGTTGCCTACCGCGCTCAACAGCACGATAATGCCGAGGCCGATGGCGACGCCTACAATAGCGGACATCCAAGCGTCCTGTTTCGCTTGCGCCCCGAGCGCCGCCGGAACGAGAAGGATGGAGCTGCCGATAATAAACATGACGACTAGTATCATAAATTGGCGGGCCGCGATTTTACCGTGTTCCAACGCTAGTCTCCCCTTAGTACTGTACTAGGACAACAATCGCTCGATCCACTTGCTCACCGGCATAAAAAACCGGGTTATGAGCTGTACCGGATTCCAGACAGCGACATGCAGTGTATAGGCGATGCTCACCCCCAATCCGGCAGCGAGCAGAATGGCGAACGCGGCCAAGTCTTTCTTCAGCCGATTGCGTAGCATATCCGGCACTTCGAGGACGACCATGACGGCGGTTGCGGCGATCAATCCGACGACGGGCCACATACCGGCTCACTCCTTCATTTCTTGCTTCAGCGAATTGGTAATCGTGCCGATTCTCCGTATCCGGTAATCCATCCGGACGTTGACGGGAAGCGAAACGAACATTTCCTGCCAATCGTCCTTCCAGGAGTCCCATTCCTTCGGATGCGATTTGCGGAATACGTCGCCGAAGCCGATAAAGTCGGTTTTGAATTCTTTCTGCGCTTTGTAAACGGTTTTTTTGATCAGCTTATTGTAGTTTTCGTTAATAATCTTATTCAGGGCCGGCAAAGAATCGGGATTTTGCAAATCGATTCCGCAAGCGACTTCGGCGACGTCTCCTTCGGCGTACAGGATGATATCGATGGCCGGTTTGCCGTCGATTACTTTACCTTTGACCTTGGTTGACGTCCGGATGACGTCGGTTACGATGCGGCCGCCGTTCGGACAGTCGAGGTGTCCCGCCGTTTCCTTGACGAACCCTTGGATATAATTGAACCCTTTGCTCTCGGTTTCGTTCAGCCAGCCGATCAGCTTATCCTTCTTGAAGGCGGCAAGCCCGGCGTATTCCAGCTCGGCGGGAGGGGTGATCGATTGGATATTTTGGATGACGTCCCCCTTCTCGGCCGCTCCCTTGATCCGGATACCCGTCACGGCTGGACTTTTCCCCTCTCCGGCCAAACCGTTGATAAGCTCGTCCAGATAAATGCCGTGAGTGGGCGACCAAAATTTGGCCGACGTCTCGAGCGACAGGAACAAATTGTTGGCCGGGATTTTCTCCAGAGGAGTCAACACGTTCAAAATGTCTACCGCTTTGCTGCCCTTTGCTATCGCGATGAAAAAGTCGGTCCGGGTCTCGTGGCCGCGCGACAAAAAGTCCAGCGCTTCGCTGATGCCGCTGCGCGCCATCTCCTCTCCGATGATGAGCATGCGGAGGTGGGACAAATAAATCCGGCGCGGAGCGATCGTCGTCATTTTGCGCAGAGCTTCGAGTATGCTCGGTCCCGTTTCCCGGTAGACGGTGACAGGCACGCGGGTTCCGCTGCCGGCCGCCCTCGTGGCCACTTGCCCGGGGTCGACGACTTGCGTGGATACGGTATACTGGTCGCCCGTCTTATCGATGCCGAGTCCTACCGTAATGGACAGCTCGTTCAATTCGCGGCGGCTCCAGCATCCCGCAAGAGCAAGGCACAAACAGCATAGCAGCGCGGCAACGGCGGCTTGTCTCAGCATATCCTGCAACTCCCTTGATGCAGCAAAGTAAAGTTATTTCCGCGTGGGCGGTTTCTTCGGTCCCGAGCTCCGCTCCCGGATTTTGTTCCCCGGGCTTAAGAACCGGGGGCGCTTATGCTGCCGCCATAGCGGCCAGCGGAGCAGCCCGTCTTTCTGACCGGCTATCGACAGCGGGGCGTAAGGTGCCAGAATCGGGACACCGAATGAACGCAGGCTGCACAAATGAAGCACGAGCGCGACGATTCCCGCGGAAATGCCGAATAAGCCGAAGGAAGCGGCCAGAAACATGAACACGAACCGCATGATGCGCGTCGAGGTGGCCAAATCGTAAGCCGGTATGACGAAGTTGGAGATCGCCGTCAGCGAGACGACGATAACCATAGCCGGCGAGACGAGTCCCGCCTGGACGGCCGCATCCCCCAGGACGAGCGCCCCGACGATCGAGACCGCTTGCCCGATCGCCCTCGGCATGCGAACCCCGGCTTCGCGCAATATTTCGAACGTGATCTCCATCATCATCGCTTCCACGAAAGCCGGGAACGGGATGCCTTCGCGCTGGGCGGCAAGGCCGATCAAGAGCGGCGTCGGTATCGCCTCCTGATGGAACGTCGTCAGAGCGATATAGAGCGCCGGGGCAAGCATCGCGATAAAGAAGGATAGCAGCCTCAGCAGGCGGATGACGCTGAAATTGTACCGGTTGTAGTAGTCTTCGGCAGCCTGGAAAAATTGGATGAACAGCACCGGAGCTACAAGCACGAACGGAGTTCCGTCGACGAGAATGGCGATTCGCCCTTCCAACAAGTTGGCGGCGACGACGTCGGGCCTCTCCGAGCTTGTCATCGTCGGGAACAGCGAGTGCGCCTCGTCCTGGATCATCTCCTCGATGTAGCCGCTCTCCAGGATGGCGTCGATATCGATCCGGTCGAGCCTCGCTCTCGCTTCGGCCACGACGCTGTCCTGGGCGATGCCGTGTATGTACATGAGGGCAACGTCGGTTTTGGTGACGCGGCCGATTTGTTTCATTTCCAGCCATAGGTTGGCGTCCTTGATTCTTCTGCGGACCAGCGAAATGTTCGTTCTCAAATTTTCCGTGAAGCCTTCGCGCGGACCGCGGACAACCGTCTCCGTCGAAGGCTCGCCGACATTTCGCTGCTCGCCGCCGCTCGTATCGATGGCGAGGCAAACGTCCGGATGGCCGAGCAGCAGGATCGTATCCCCGGACAACAGGGCGTGTTCGATCGCCTTCAGCTCGTTCAAGCTGCGGACACCCGCTGCCGGTACGGGGAAATCTTCCGGCAGAGCGGGCCATTCGGGAAGGTGAAGCTGCCCGGGCATCCGTTCGTCCGTGCGCATCGATATCTGCAGCGATTCGACTATTCCGTTAACCGTCGGCGCGTCTACCAGTCCGTCTATGTAAAGGATCGCGGCTTGGATTTGACCGGATTTGCCGAGCGGCAGATCCCGTGCGGCCAAGTCGCTGCTGTTGCCGAACAGCTGGCGAAGAAGTCGTACTTTTTCCGGCAATGCCAGTCGGATAAACGGTTCGTTCATTGCATATGGCATGGCGTATCACCTGATGAATAGCGTTTTCGCCTGTAGAGGCGGTCTCCATTACGGCTCGTCGATGTAAGTATCTTTGTCGGCGGCTTCGAAATCATTGTTTTCCAAATACGCCGGAGTAGTGATCGGGACGATCGTCGACGTATCGCGAACGGCGGCATTCTCCTGTTCCCGGGCGCGCTTCGGCTCATCTTTCCGGTTTTCGGGCATGGATAATCTCCTTTCGGATGGACTGAAAAGTAGGGTATCCACTTTAAGGTTAAAATACTCGGAAATGGAATAAGGTTGCGTCTTGGTTGCAACACTAAACTATCCTGCATGTGTTGCAGATTCCAATACTTGTCCACATAAGGAGAGCATCATGAGCGGCAATCGGACATCCGGAGCAGCTTCCGGCGACAGGTTTTCTACGAAAGGGTTCATTATGGCTGCGATCGGCAGCTCGGTAGGGCTTGGCAATATGTGGAAGTTCCCCTATATTACTGGCAAGCACGGCGGAGCCGCTTTTTTCCTGCTGTTCATCGTTTGCTTGATCGTGGTGGGGCTGCCGATTCTGCTCGCGGAGATGACGATCGGCCGGGGCGGCAGAGGGAACGCCTCCACCTCGTTTTTGAAGCTTACCGGCAAGAAGTACTGGGGAGCGTTCGGGCTGCTGTCCGTTATTACCGCGTTCCTCATCATGTCCTATTACGCCGTAGTAGCCGGCTGGACGCTTCATTATACGGTGGAATCGTTTTCGGGCATGCTGTTCCAGTCCGGAGTCGACTACAAGAGCAAATTCGCATCGTTTGCCGGAGGCTACTTGCCGCTGCTCTGGCAAGCCGTCGTCATGGCTATCTGCGGCTGGGTGCTGGCTAGAGGCGTTTCCGGCGGCATCGAGAAATTCAATACGTTTTTGATTCCCGGTTTTTTCATCATCCTCGTCGTCTTGATGCTCCGGTCGCTGACGCTGTCCGGAGCGGGGGAAGGGGTGCGCTTCTTCCTGCAGCCGGACTTCTCCAAGCTGGACGCCGAATCGATGCTGATCGCGCTCGGACACGCCTTCTTCTCCATGTCGCTCGGGATGGGCTGCATGCTGACCTACGGCTCGTACGTGAGTGCGCAGCAGTCGCTCGGCGCGGCCACGCTGGCGATCGGGGCGGGAGATTTGCTGTACGCGTTCATCGCCGGACTCGTCATATTCCCGACGGTGTTCTCCTTCGGACTGGAGCCCGGGGAGGGGGTGGGGCTCGCGTTCATGGCGTTGCCTGCGGCGTTTTCCCGGATGCCGTTCGGCTTGCTGTTCGGGGGGTTATTTTTCCTGCTGCTGGCGATTGCGGCGCTCACCTCGGCGATCTCGATTCTGGAAGTTCCCGTGGCGTACTCGATTACGAAATGGAAGTGGACCCGAAAGAAAGCAGCGCTGTACGTCTCGATCGTCTGTTTCCTGGTCGGTGTGCCGTCCGCTCTCTCGGTCGGCGGCGTGCTCGGCTCGTTTCAGCCGGGCGGCAAAACGGTGTTCGACTGGGTGGATTTTGCGACAGCGTATATCCTTATGCCTCTGGGAGGGCTGATCGTCACTTTGTTTACGGCCTATGTCTGGAAAAGGGCCGGGGAAGAAGCGGGGTTGAGCGGTTTCTGGTATCGGGCATGGATGACGCTGCTGCGCTATGTATCGCCGATTCTCATTATTTTGGTGTTCCTGTATTCCGTAGGCTTGATCCGGTTTTAAAAAACGTTTTTTGGTGAAAAATGTCGCAGCATGAACGGAAATCGCAACTTTTTCGTGACAAAAATCGGGCAACCGGACTATTTTGTCGAGTAAATGTCGTGCTTTATAATGAATGGTATGTTCGTTATAAAGAAGCAAGGCAAGCATCACAGTCGGAAAGAAGCGTAAGTGAAAGAAGATGCGGCAGCCGTGGCGTCCGGTAAGCGTCAGCCCGAGAATACGGGCACCACGGTTCGGCCGCCGGAAGTCAGCATTCGAGCCGAAACATTTCCGGAGCAAGGCGGAGCTTGAACAGCGCAAGCGGTCGTGCATGTCGTTCGTCTCCTTAATCGTCCCGGCGGCAATACATTAACAAACCTCGATCGGTGTGGTATATTGGGAATCGATGAGTGAGATCGAGAACGGTTAAAGGACGGTTACGGTAGTGAGGATAGGCGAACGAATCCGGGTGCTGCGGCTTGGAAAAGGGTGGTCCATCTCCGAACTTGCGGAGAAGGCGAACGTAGCGAAATCGTACATAAGCAGCATGGAGAGGGACAAGCAGAACAATCCGTCCATCCATATGCTCGAGAAGGTTGCGGACGCGTTGGAGGTTCCGGTAGACGCCATTCTGCACAATAAGCCGGAGCGCGAGCCGAAGGAGCCGTTGAACGACGAATGGCTTGCGCTCGTGCTCGAAGCGATGGCATCCGGCGTTACGAAGGAGCAGTTCAGGGATTACCTCGAGTTCAACAAATGGAAAAAGATACAATCCAAATAATGTCGGAACGTGAGCACGGTTTTCGGTAATGCCCAAGTACAAAGTCAGAGCTAATTCTGTGCCTCGGTATGGGCTCGGTTTAACAAACAATGTAAGGTCTGACATTGTACTAGTACATTCTCGGGCGGAAATGGAGTGTGGCATGCCGGACGCACAGGAGAACCATGCGCTCCAGTTGGATGAGGAATGGGTGGAGCTGATTGCTTCGGCCCGAAGCATGGGATTGTCGTTGGAAGAAATACGCCTGTTTCTGGGCGACTCGAATCGGGCCGCTGCGAAGCGTTCTTCGACCGACCGTTGTCCGGACTCGGCCCCTTGATGCGATCATAAACCTATTGACGGCCCGTGCGATTCCGTTCGCAAGGGCTGTTTTCATGTCGAAAGATCGCTCCGGTAATGCTCGAGAGCTTGATGGAAGCGGCGGAACGGCTTTGACAGCACTTGTATGTTTTTTCTCGCTATAGCTTGCTTGGAAGCCGTTTTCCAGATCGATAATTCGTCCAGGCTGCGGTCGATTTGTTCCCGTAAGTTAATGATGTAGCCCTGCTTCGATTTCGATTCCGCCAATGCCCTCAAATCCTCGGCAAGCTCGAAGCCGAGAAAGCGGAGGTTTGGATTGGATAATGTTTTGCGGACCGTGAAATGATCGGGCGTAAAGTCCTCCCGGTAATCGAGTCCGGGGACTTGCTTCCAGAAGTTCTCCCATTCCTTGAGAAGCCCGGTCTCGTATAGAAAGTACCGCAGGAAGCCGCACAGCCATGCCGTACAGCTCGTGTTCCGAAGACTGCAGCCCGTTCCGGCGGTCAAGTTCCGGCACCCCTTGCAGCAGGAGCCTCCGTTGTCGATGCAAACGCCGCATATATGTTCCGAGCCGATCCCGCTCAAAAAATCGAGACCTTGCTCGATGACGAGGAGGCGGGTAGTAGGTTTATATTTGCCCGATGGCCCGGGCATATCGGGACGGTTGGTTGCCGATCGCGATTCGGACATAAAATCCACCTCCCCTTATGTTTGTATATCTGATTATTTGAATATATATTAGTATTTGCCTCCTTGTCAAATGGGGCTTCTTTTATGCTATGATTACTCATATAGGTAAACAGACAAGGAGAAGCCGCCATGAACTTGGAGCTCCAGCAATTCAAATCCGAATTTTTCAAAGCGCTCGCCCATCCGTTGCGGATTCGCATTCTCGAATTGCTGTCGGAAGGCGACAAGACCGTCAACGAAATCCAGTCGATTATCGGCAGCGAAGGGTCCGCGGTGTCGCAGCAGCTGGCGATTTTGCGCAGCAAAAACGTCGTATTCGGCATCAAGGAAGGAACATCCGTCATATACAGCTTGCGGGACCCTTTGGTGAAAGACTTGCTGAAGGTGGCCAAGCAAATTTTCGATAACCACCTGGTCGGCACGATCACGCTGCTGGAACATATGAGGGCATCGGAGCAATAAACCCGGAATCAATGTCTCGATAGAGGTATTGATTTTTTTTGCAGTCGGGCGTACTATTTCCATATATTCAAATAATCAAATATAACGAGAAGAAGGGATCGTAATGAAAGGGTCGGGAAGATATGAGGGGTACAACATCCACTCGCTGCGTCGTGACCTGATTGCCGGTCTGATTGTCGGGATCGTCGCCATTCCTCTCGGGATGGCTTTCGCTATCGCTTCCGGGGTGAAGCCCCAGTACGGGATTTATACAACGATCGTGGCAGGCATTCTCATCTCGCTGCTGGGCGGCTCGAAGTTCCAGATCGGCGGACCGACAGGCGCCTTCATCCCTATTCTGCTCGCCGTCGTGCTGCAATACGGGTACGACAAGCTGCTTCTCGCCGGCATGATGGCGGGGGTCATTCTTGTCCTCATGGGCCTGTTCAGGCTCGGAGCGCTCATCAAGTTTATCCCCCGGCCCGTTACGATCGGGTTTACGTCCGGGATCGCGGTTATTATTTTCTCCGGACAAATCGCCAACTTTCTCGGCTTGACCGGCTTAGAGCGTCATGAGCATTTTTGGCCCAACATGCGCGAACTCGCGACCCATCTATCTTCCGTTAACGGATACAGCGTCTTGACCGCTCTTATCAGTCTCGCCATCCTGCTTCTTCTGCCGAAGCGGTTCCCCAAGCTTCCGGCTTCCTTGATCGCCCTGCTCGTCTCCGGTGTCGTTGCCTCCGTGTTCTTCGGCGGGAAGGTAGCTACGATCGGTTCGACCTACGGAGATATTCCGAGTACGCTTCCGACGTTCGCTCTCCCGCATATCTCGTTGGATCTGATCGTGGAGCTGATACGTCCCGCCTTGCTGATCGCCCTCTTGGGCGGCTTCGAATCGCTGCTGTCGGCGGTTGTCGCGGACGGGATGTCGGGCAGCCGGCATAACAGCAACCGGGAGCTGATCGGGCAAGGGATAGCCAATTTCGTAACGCCGCTGTTCGGAGGCATTCCCGCCACCGGTGCGATCGCGCGCACGGCGACGAATATTAGAAGCGGCGCGGCTTCGCCCTTATCCGGTGTTATTCACGGCCTTGTCGTACTGCTGACGCTGGTCTTATTCGCGCCGTTTGCTTCCGACATTCCGCTCTCCGCCATGGCGCCTATCTTGATGGTAGTAGCTTGGAATATGAGCGAGAGGAAAGAATTCATGCTGGTGCTTGGAACGAGAACCGGCGATTCGATTGTCCTGGTCGTTACGTTTCTGCTTACGGTATTTACGGATTTGACCACCGCCGTCGAGGCGGGCCTGGCGATTGCGGTACTGCTTTTCGTGAAAAGGATAAGCGCCAACCTCGTCGTCGCGAAGGAGGAGCACGGCTCCCCGGAGCTGCTCGTGTTCTCCGTCGAAGGACCGTTGTTTTTCGGCACGGCAAGCCGGCTCGGGGCGATGATTATGGCCGAGGCGCCGCACCGTCCGAAGGCGCTGCTGCTCCGCATGGAGAACGTCCCCTATATCGACAGCTCCGGCGAATACGTCATTTCCACCATTTTGAGAACGTATAAGCAGAGCGGCGTTCTCGTGCTTGTCTCCGGCATCCGGCCGCAGCCCGAAGCATATTTGGCCAAAACGGGCTTGGACCGAATTCTGGGAAAAGACCGATTCTTTGCCCATAAGGAGGAAGCCGTTCGCTATGCGCTGAAGGCGCTTGACCGAGGCGAAGAAGCGGAACGGCGGGAAGAAGTTCCCGTTTGAAAGTAAGCCGACCCATCGACCGGTACAGCGGCTCGATGGGCCTGTTCGTTTTCTGGAGGAAACTGATCATTTATCCGTCTTGTCCGAGGATTTCTCATCCGTATCGGGATATTTCACGACAGGCCACTTCTGCTTGCGCAGCGCGTCCAGCAGCTCGGGGCCGACATGAAGGGTATCCTGCACGAGCTGGCGAGGGGTGAGCGCCATCCACTGATTCAACGATATGTCGGCGAAACGGTCGCTCTTGAACATTTCCAGAAACCATACGGTTTGATCGCCGGTATTTTGCACATAGTGCCCGCAGGCGAACGGTACATAGCCGACATCGCCGGCCCGATAATCGAATGTACGCGCGTTTCCTTCGGCGGCGAATACGGTCATGCGCGTCGTCCCCGAAAGGTAATATTGCCATTCGTCGTTGTTCGGATGCCAGTGCAATTCCCGCATCGCTCCCGGCTTCACCTCTACTAAGGCAGCCGCGATCGCGGTGGAGACGGGGAAGTTGGAGGCGTCTACAATGCGGACAGACCCGCCGGGCGTTCGGATCGGCTCTTGGGCAAGCAGCCGGTGCGTAAAGCTTCTCGGCACGGTGCCGTACGGATCGGGCACCTGCTGGCTTTCGATCGGGCCGGGTACTTCGGCTTGGAAAATGTACCGCTGTTTCCCGGGAATGTGGTCGAAGGCGCTCTCGGGTACGCCGAAGTTGGCCGCCAACACGTCCTTCGGCGTATGCGCAAACCAGTCCGTAATCGAAAACGTATCGATGTCGGAGAAGCTGCCGTCGTCGAACACGAGCAGAAATTCGCAGCCTTCCGCAAGCCCTTGTATCGAATGGGGGATTCCCGGCGGAAAATACCACAGATCGCCTACGCCGACATCGGCGATGAAATTCCGTCCATCCTGATCGACTGCGGTGATCCGCGCCCGGCCCAGCAGGACGAACGCCCACTCCGCCTGCTTATGCCAATGCAGCTCCCGTACGCCGCCGGGCGTAAGCTTCATGTTCACTCCGGAGAGCGTCGTGGCGATCGGCAGCTCCCTGACCGTCACTTCCCGGGACCAGCCGCCATGGTTGAGCTGCATGTGCGTATCCGAGAACGAGAATTTCATATTGGGCAGCGTTCCGGCATCGGTGACGGGAGGGACGAGCATATCGGGGTTTTCCATATCCCTCATCACGTCGCGCGGACCGCTGTCGGTCCCGCCGGCGCCGTCTTCGCGTATAGGCTGCGGAATGCGGCCGGGCATCTGTCGATTCCGTTCTTGGTCGTCCATGAAGCACGCTCCTTTTCATGGGTTATGGTTGCGCGAGATTTAACACGCAGCAATGTATGTAGATCGGCGCCGAAATATGTCAATAGATGGCCTCTTTCAGGGGCTTTTTCGTGTTCTTTCTAGGAATATCGTTTAAACCGCTTCAAATCTGTCAATTCTACTAATAGATTGCTCAGAAGACTAGTTACGAGTAATACGAGAAGTACGAACGGCAGGTGAAACGAATGTCTATTTTCAATTGGTTCAAAAAATCGAAAAAGCCAAAAGCCGCACTTATCCCGAATCAGGCTTCCGAACACTATCAAAGCGTGGAGACCAACGGCCGTCTGGAAGAAATGATCGAATCCATGAATCGGATTTTTGGCGGCAACGACGATTTCGGGGTTCGCCGGTTCCATGTGTTCGGCCATTATGAGGCCGCCATGTTCTATTACTCCACGATGATCGACCAAGCGATGCTGAATGGAGATATATTAAAGTCATTCATGTATGTACCTCCGCATCTGGAAGAGAAGAGCATCAAGCCTAGCCGGTTGAAGGAGGTTCTGCTGAAAGATTCGATCTTCCACAGTCAGGTTGGGACGGAAGGCCGATTCGCCAACCTGGTCGAGGCTGTTCTGCGCGGACAGACTGTCGTGGCGATCGAAGGACTGGACGAAGCTTTCGTGATCGGCACGCGCAATATCGAGCAGAGGGCTATCGATCAGCCTGCCACCGAGCAGGTGATCCGCGGACCGCGCGAAGGGTTCATCGAAATGCTGAGTACGAACATCGCCCTGCTTCGTTATCGGCTGCAAACCCCGGATTTGCGCATGAACACGCTGGAGCTTGGCCGCAGAACCAAATCGAAGGTCGCGATCTGTTACATGGAAGGCATTACGAACCCCGATCTGCTGAAGGAAGTGAAGAAGCGGCTATCCAATATCGATATTGACGCGATTCTCGACTCCGGTTATTTGGAGCAGTTTATCGAGGATAACCACCTATCCCCGTTTCCGCAAGTTCAGTATACGGAACGGCCGGATAAAGTGGCTGCCAATCTATTGGAAGGAAGAGTGGCCATTCTGGTAGACGGTTCCCCGCTGGCCTTGGTCGTTCCAACCGTTTTCAGCCAGTTCTATCAAACGGTAGAAGACTATACGGAACGATTTCTGCTGATGAGCGCGGTTCGTCTTGCCCGGCTTGTCGCTCTAATATTCTCACTGGTATTTCCATCGCTATATGTCGCGATTATCTCCTTCAATCCGGAGCTCATTCCGACGGAATTTGCCGTCGCGGTGGCCGGCGGGAGGGCAGGGGTTCCTTTCCCGGCAATCATAGAAGTTCTGGTAATCGAAATATCCATGGAGGTTTTGCGGGAAGCGACAATCCGTTTGCCGCAGCAAGTCGGCGGCGCTCTTTCCATCGTCGGCGTACTCGTTATCGGACAGGCTGCGGTGGCTGCCGGATTTGCCAGCCCCATCACGGTCGTTATCATCGCGCTGACGACGATCGGGTCATTTGCGACGCCGGCCTATAATGCAGCGCTGGCCCTGCGGCTATTGCGTTTTCCGCTCATTATTTTGGCCGGCATTTTTGGCCTTTACGGCGTCATGATCGGCTTGATCCTGATCGCGAATCATCTCATTTCCTTGAAATCGTTTGGCGTCCCTTACTTGAGCCCGCTAGTTCCTGGAAGTTACCAAGGAATGAAAGATTTGCTGGTCCGCGGACCGTTATGGTGGATGAATAAAAGACCTTCGTTCCTTTATCCTCTCGATGCGACCAGATTGAGCGACAAGACGGTGGAACAACTGAAGCAGCCGACGGACAACGTGATGGATCCGTTAAAATTCAAAGAGCAAAAGGAGTGACGACAAATGGATACTTCTCGTCAGATTACCGTAATTCAAGCGGCTGCCATTCTGATCAGCACCATAATAGGGGTAGGTGTACTCACCCTTCCCCTATTTGCGGTTCGTGCAGCGGATTCGGGCGCTCCTCTCGTTACGTTTCTCGGCATGATACTTGCCTTTGTCGGATTAAGTTTGATTGCTCTGCTCGGCATGCGGTTTCCTAATAAATCGATCGTTCAGTACAGTGAGGATATTGTAGGGAAATGGCCGGCCCGGCTCGGCAGCGTTTTCATTATCGTTTTCTTTGCCGTGCTGACCTCCTTTGCCGCGCGCGAGTTCGGCGAAGTGGTTGTTACCTCCGTTCTGAAAGAAACCCCCGTGGAAGTAACCGTTATTGTGATGCTGCTGCTGGCAGCGATCTCTACGCGCAATGACATTACGACTTTTGCTTACATTCATCATTTTTATTTTCCCGCTCTGCTGGGACCGGCACTGCTGATCGTCGCGCTTTCCTTGAAAAATGCCGATATTATCAATTTGCAGCCGATTTGGGGAAATGAACCGAAAGATATGGTGGGAGGTGTTTTTACCATAGCTGCCTTATTTCAAGGATCGTTCGTTCTGACCTTGGTGATTCCGGCCATGCGACGGCCGGAAAAAGCGATGAAGGCAAGCGTATGGGGGATGTTGATCGCGGGAGGGCTGTACGTTGCGATCGTCGTGGCAACAGTCAGCGTCTTTGGCGCCGAAGAAAGCAAGCAGCTGCTCTGGCCGACACTGGAGCTCGCGAAGGCGACGTCGCTACCCGCGAATATATTGGAGCGTCTGGATGCCGCTTTTCTTGCCGTTTGGGTAACCGCCGTATTCACTACCTTATTTTCCAGTTATTACCTGACCATTCACTCGATGAGCAAGCTGTTCCGCTTGCGCGATCATCGGATGTTTTCCTTTTTCCTCCTGCCGATCGTTTTTGTTATGGCCATGCTGCCTTTAAACATCCTGCATATGTACGAAATCATTCAAAATGTCGGCCGGATCGGACTTTTCATCACGATTATTTACCCGGGAGCGCTACTGCTGATCTCTTTCCTCCGCAAGAAAAGAGGGGATCCCATTGGGAACAAACCGATTGACCAAAGCCGTTAAGCTGCTCGGCGTCGTACTTGTCGTGCTTCCGCTCCTGACAGGATGCTGGGACCGTCTTGAAATCGAGGAGCGTGCCGTCGTTTTGGGGATTTCAATCGACACGGCCAGCCCGGAAGCGGAGAAAGAAGAGGAAGAGGTTTCCCATCTTGAAGGAAAATTCCCCGCGCCGAAAAAAGAAATGATTCGCGTCGCCGTTCAGATCGCCCTTCCCGGGAAAATTCCGCTCGGTCCGGGAGAAAGCGGAGGGGGCAAAGGGGGCGCGGAGCAAACGGTTTGGGTCATAGAGGTGGTGGGTCATACGATCGATGATGCCCTTATGAATTTGCAGCAGCAAGTTTCGGGCAGACTTTTTTTCGGACATTTGCGCGTCATCGTCGTATCCGAGGACGTGGCCAAAAAAGGAATGGAAAATTTAAACGATTATTTTCGCCGCAATTCGGAAGTGCGCAGAATGGCTTGGATGATGATTTCGAAAGGAAAGGCGCAGGATTTAATGAAGGCTGCGCCGAAATTGGAGCGCGTACCGACGCTGTATCTGATGTCTACGCTGGATGACGCCGTCAAGATGGGCAAGCTTCCCGAGGATTATATCGGCATGTTCTGGAGCAATTCTTCGAAGAAGGGGCAGGAAGGCTTTCTGCCTTATGTGGAGATCATGAAAGAACAAAACGTCGAACTTTCGGGATTGGCTTATTTTAAAGGATCTAAAATGGCGGGAACAACGAAGCCGCTCGAAATCGGTGCTTATATGGGAATTAAAGGAGTAAATCCGGCGGGGTATCGGGGTACTATCAGCCTTGACGGATCAGCATCAAACACGATCACTCTGTATGCTACCAACCGCACTTCAAAAATTGATGTTCAGATTAAAAATGGCCTTCCGAAAATCACCGTAACGATCATAAACGAACTCAATATCGAGGAAAAGGCCAACGAGCAGCATTTCATAGATCAGCCGGACATCCTTAAAGAGATCGAACGGGAAGATGAGAAAGGGGCTGTAAAGCTTCACGAAGGCTTGGTTAAAGAAACGCAGGAGAAAGGAGCCGATATTTTCGGCTTCGGGGAATACGTAAGGGCGAAAGAACCGCAGTATTGGAATGAACATATCAAAACCAAAGAAGGATGGCAAGAAATGTACAAGGACATTTCGATCGAGGTTAAGATAGATGTCAAGATTCGACGGGTTGGAATGAAAGCCAGATAACTTGCGATCAGTGAACACCTGGGGGGGGGAGTACGGATGGGTTACGCCGGTTTTTTCAGTTACGCGATATCGTTATGGCTGCTGACAGGGTTGCTCATTTTGCGGTTGGAGGTCAAAGGATACGTGCTGGCGGCCATGGATAAGGAAAGGAAAGTATGCCGTTCTCTCGGATGGATCAACATTTGCCTCGGACTGATGATGTTTGCGGCGAGATGGTCGCTTCAGAAATGGGGATGGTAGCAGCGAAACCATTTGCTTGTTTCAACGTATTACTGTAGATGGTCGAAAAATGTCGAGTAATTGATACGAGAGAGGAAGTTTTAGTAGAATGCCCCATGAGCAGACAAACGGATGGCGTAAAGACATTGCACCCTTCGAAAGACCACATATGAAGCACAGTGTGTGGCAGATTATGAACACCGTCATTCCTTTTTTGCTGCTTTGGTATTTCGCTTATTTGAGTTTATCGCTTTCCTACTGGCTTGCCGTTCCGCTGGCCATCATAGCCGGAGGATTTCTGGTACGGGTATTCATTATTTTCCATGACTGCTGCCACAAATCGTTTTTCAAGAACAAGCTGACTAATGAAATTGTCGGGACGATAACCGGTATACTGACCTTCGTACCTTTCTACCAATGGCGTCATACCCACGCCATTCACCATGCTACGAGCGGCAACTTGGACAAACGCGGTACCGGGGATATTTGGACGCTAACGGTGGAAGAATATTTGGCAGCCTCTCCGCTGAAACGGTTGATATACCGGCTTTACCGCAATCCTCTTATCATGTTTACGATCGGACCGATCTACATTTTTCTGATCGACTACCGTTTCAACCGGCCGCGTGCCGGATTCCACGAACGGATGAATACGTATATAACGAACCTGGGTATCGTCGGCGGAAGCGCATTGCTGTGCTGGGCTATCGGCTGGCAGCCGTTTCTCCTGATTCAGGGAACGGTCTTTATCGTTTCGGGAATGGCGGGCATCTGGCTCTTCTACGTACAGCACCAGTTCGAGGAAACTTATTTTGAAGAAGACAAGGAATGGGACTACGTAAAAGCAGCTATGCAGGGAAGCTCGTTTTATAAGCTGCCCAAGGTTTTGCATTGGATTACAGGCAATATCGGATTCCACCACATCCACCATCTGAGTCCCAGGGTGCCTAACTATTATTTAGAGACGGTGCATAATCAAAATCCGCGTTTGCAGGATGTGAAAACGATCACGCTGCTTTCAAGCTTGGAATCGCTCCGTTTCCGGATATGGAACGAACAGAGCAAGAAATTCGTGGGCTTTAAAGAGATCAAGTCGTTCCAGGCCAAACGTAAAGTTAAGAAGGCGTTCGAAGTTTGAACGCTTTCTTTTTTTGTGCGGATCTTTTTTTGGAATAGACTTCCAATCGTAGTATAATGAAGTGAACTAATCTTTACATGCAGGAGGAAATCTCGATGAGCTATAATCATGCTAACATCGCCACATTCCTCGGGGGAGAAGGAAATGGTTACAAGTGACGACGTTCACCGGACGGCGCTTTCGCTGCCTGGAGCCGAGGAGCGAGACCACTCAGGGAAGCCGTCGTTTCGGGTCGGCAATAAGGTTTTCGCGGTGATCCAGCCTGACGGAGTATCGCTCGTACTCAAGACGACTAAGGAAGACCGGCACGCATACACGACGATGGCTCCGGACATTTACGCCATGCCCGACAGCTTCGCGTCTATGGCTTATATGGTCGTGCGCATGGACCGGATCGATCCGTCCGAATGCCGGGAGATGATCGTTCAAGCATGGCGGCTGGTTTCGCCGAAGCGGGCGGTCGCGGCTTACGACAGAGGCAGTATTTGATAAAGCGGGGACGTCCGCAGCAGGCGTCTGCCCGTCATGGCTTGCTGCCAAAAAAATATGGCACAGGCTGTAACCAAAAGGCATAATCTTCGTTATAGAAGAAAAAGGGTCGAAAGGTTGAAGCGAGATGAAGCAAAAAATGGCCTCCCATGCGCCGCTGCTATGGCTGTTATGTATTCCGGTGCTGAACGTGTTCTACGGCATTCTAAACCGTGAAGGACCTAATGTGCGCAGCTTGATGACCGGGCTCGATGAAGCGATTCCGTTCGTATCGGTCTTCATCGTACCGTACTTGATCTGGTACCCGTTCATGATCGGCATGTTCGTCTATTTGTTCAAGAAGAACAGCACCGTCTACTACCGGGCACTCATCCAGCTATGTATCGGTCTTGTCGTCTGCTACATCACTTACTATTTTTATCAAACGGTCGTATCCCGGCCCGTTATTACGGATCAGGTGCCGCTGCATCAGTTCGTATCGTTCGTTTACAACTCCGACCAACCTTTCAATTGCTTCCCGAGCATCCACGTGATGACCACCTATGTCATTCTGAAGCATACTTCGCCGTATATCGACGTAAATCGGTTCGTCCGCCTTGCCATCCACTTGACCGGCTGGTCGATCATCGTATCGACCGTATTTGTGAAGCAGCACGTCGTATTGGATATTGTGGGAGCCATTTTGTTAGTCGAGTGCATGTTCTACCTCGTTAATAAATTCGTCCCGCTGTCGAAGAAAGCTCCGGTACCGGTTTCGGCATTGGAAGGCGCGGAGAAAATGTCGCACATGTAACAGGATAAACGGCAGCCCCGGCTCGAGATGTTCGCCGGGGTTTTTGGCGATTTTGTCGGGGTTAAATATCCAAGGCTTTAAGCTTCCGTCATATCGTTAGAACGATTATGGACGATTAGGCTGACAATATCACGATATTAAAGCTGTAAAACCGAACGGACAAGCCCGTCACTACAACCTGTTGAATATTTTATTATTGAATTCGCGACTCCCTTAGCCGTATATTGAGCCTGCAGGTAAATAATACCATTGAAGGGCGAGGGAGGAAATGAAGGTGTCGATTCATGAACAAGTTTCTGAAAAGGAAGAGCGGGCAACGAAAGGACTAGCCGTTCCGGCGGAGACGGAATTGGAGAATGCCGCGTCGCCGATCAGCAGACGCAAGCTGCTGGCCTCGATTGGCGTGACCGGGATGATGCTGACGGCAGGAACGTTGCTCACGGGCCGGTTGAACCATGTCCATGCCAAGCAGTCGTCCGTGATGGGGAGCGTGTACGGTGAAGGCGTACTCCATTTGCCCAAAGACACGAATCTGATTATCGTCACTACGATCAGCGAGTTGAGATTGTTGAACGCTCCGATCGATCAATTTCTGTATTTTGTCGCGGATACCGGGCAGGAAGGTCATTTTTACTACGATTCTGCGGACGCCGCATCGGCGGATAACAATGGAACCATTATCGTCAGTTCGGGCGGCTGCCGGTACAAAAGAGTGTTTCAGGACGAGCTTCACGTCAATTGGTTCGGCGCCAAAGCGGACTACAACCCGGCGACGGATGTCGGCACGCCTTGCGACGACGCGCTGCAAGCCGCTATCGACGCTTTGGAGAGCTACACGCTGCCGACCTATTCTAACGGCGGTTACCGGGGGGGCGTTCCCAAAATCGTATTCGGCAGCGGCAATTATTTGCTAACGGGCAAAAAGTATTTATCCGATATATCCGTTGCCCTGAGAGGCTTGAAAATTAGCGGACGAGGTCCTTACTCGACCAATATTTTTTACAAATGCGACGAAGCCGCAAACGGAACGGATAATTATTTGTTCTACAACAACAACAGGCTGCGTGACTTTTCCGTCGAGGGCATCAACTTTACCGGCGTCACCGGTACGGAAAGGTTCCTGTATTACACCAGCACGGGAACCGCAAGCTCCACCTTTTTCTTCGACTGCACGTGGAATGTGTTCAAAATCGGCATCTTCTTCACCGGTGCGGCCAACACGTCGGAGAATCGATTCCATAATTGCAGAATCAAGGCGATGCCGGAAGGTTCGATATTTTATCAGTGCGATAACGCACAATCCGTAAACCATGGCTTCGTCAATTGCGATTTTGAAGGAATTAGAGGCACCGCCCTCAAATTTACGAAAGGGGGGATATTAAATATGATCGGCGGCTCCATGATTCCGACGGAGCGAGGAGTATTTCTGCACATCGAAGATACGGCCGGCACGGGAGTCGGCGCCCAGAACGGCATTTTCAACCTGTTCGCGGTCAAGCCCGAAATCCGGGACGCGGCCAAATTTATTTTCCTGAAGGCACATTCCGCCGATGTCAACCTGTCCGACTGCTCCATGCTAGTAGGTCACAACTTCTCCACGCAAGAATGGGCGTCCGGAACGGGTTACACGGTCGGGAGCCGATGCAAGCTTGGGGGTGTCTATGGGAGAGCTTATGCGTGTATTCAGGCGCATACGGCCGATTCCTCCAATAAGCCCCAGTCCGGCGCTGCATGGAAAACTTGTTGGGAGCCGCTATATGAAATGGAAATCGAAAGAGGGACCGTGACTGTAAGAGGCGGACGCATATCTTACACGACCAAGGTGGCGTACGCGAATGCCAGCTATTCCGGGCCGAGACCGCTGCTGACTTTCTCGGACAGGTGTCTGCTGCTGAAGCCGGTGTCCGACCTCGTGGAATTCGTCCCGTCGGATTCGATAACGAATTCGGGCTCGATTCCGAAAGTATGCGCGACAGACTGCAGAAGCGGCATCGATTTCAATCCGGTGGACGTAACTTTGAACGCTACGAACGGCTTCTATCATACGACTTTCCAGACCCATAACGTTGTATTCCGATCCAGTCCCGACCAAAATGGCGGTCTTCCTTCTACTGCCGACGGAACCGTCAGCATGAAGCTGCCGAAAGGGGCTACCATCTTAAAGGTAGGCTTTGTAAGCGAAGGAGGGAATGTGAACGGAGTGTTGAACGTCACGAATTATAACGATACCGTTACCTTTTTATCCGCCTCGAATACGGGAAGCGCCGAAGGGGCCGGTCTGTGGTACAGGATCGATTCGGAGGAGAAGAGGACGATCCGGTTATCCTCGACCGATACGACGAGAAGGAAAGGCTTTGTCCATATCCAATACGTCTGAAAGCTTGCATGCATGGCTGACGGCTTCGAAATTGTGGGGTGCCATCCGTATATTCATTCCGAAAAAGGATTGAAACCGGATCGCATCTCTTTTATTGCTACTGCGAAGGAGCCGAGACGATGAAGGAATACCGCGCAAGCGAAGAAGTCATGTTCGGCTGGGGGCTGAGCGTGAAGACGGGGCTGTCCGGCTTGTCATTCCTTTCCGAGAGAGGGTAGGATTCGAGAAACGGAAGAAAAAAGGGATGGCCTGTGCGGAGAGTCCGCTCCAGGTCATCCCGGCTGCGTTGAAATCGCGAGTCTGCTTCGGCTTCAAACAAAATCCCGATCAAAACTTGGTCATGATCTTCACGTAATGAGCCAGTTTTTTCACGAACAGCTTCAGCTTCACTGGCGGACCCTCCCGTTATGGTTGCTGTACCGATTCCAGATACCGCACGACTTCCGCCGCATGTTCTTTTCCGGCTTTCGCATGAGCGATTAACGGAATCGTATGCGGTCCGCGAGAATGAATGACGGATGGATCGTCTTGGACGATAGCCTTTACGATTTCAAGCCTGCCCAGCATGGCGGCGGCGAATAAGTCGATTCTCGCGCCTTTGTCTAACAAGTAGAGGGCAATGTCCCGTCTGCCGACGTGGGCTGCGGCGCCCAAAGCGGTTTCCCAATCCCCGTTGCCCCAATCCCAAGAGGCATTGACCAATCCAGGCTCCCGCTCGAGCATTTCCTTGACTTTGTCCAGATCACCGTGGGCGTTGTACACAAAATCTTTGACCAATTGAGCGTTCAAACTTTCGGACATGGCAATGTCCCTCCCCTTATAGATTCGAATAGCCTGCAATCAGATCGGCTATTTCGGCATTCCCTCTTGCATGAGCGTATTCCGCGGGCGTCAGCGACTGGCCGTTCGGTATTCGCGGGTTGGCCCCGCTCGCCAGCAGCAGCTCCGCAATCTGTATCCGGTTAAAATGGACCGCAACGTGAAGGGGAGTAAACCCTTTGCGGAGTTCGCCTTCGCAGGGGCGGTCGATGTCGCTTCCGTGCCGAAGCAGCAGGCGGACGATGTTGATATGATTGCCTGCAATGGAGGCGTGCAGCGGCGTATTGTTCAGCTTGCCGTCGTTGCTTCTCAGGTTGATATCGGCACCGGCTTTCAGCAAATAGGCGGCCGTCTCTTCATTGCCGAAATGGGCGGCCAGTCCGAGAGGCGTATACCCGTCGAAGCTGTGGCTGTCGATCAGCTTCGGAGAAGCGGAAGCGAGCTGCTGCACTCTGGCCGTATTGCCTACGGCGGCGGCTTCGTATAAGGTAAGCTCCGCACCTTGCTGAAGGAGCAGCTCTTTAATCTCGGTAGCCCGATAGTAGGCGGCCAATAGGACGGCGGTTTGGCCTTCCTCCGTTCTCGCGTTTTTCAGTTTCTCGTCCACGGACAGCAGCTGCCGGACTTTTTCCAGGTTTTTGCTCTTGACCGCGTCCAGCATCTCTAGCTTCAGCGTGCGTACATGTTCGGCCAGTGCGTTAGCTTTCATGATCAGCTGCTCGGAAGATTGGACGCCGATACCTATAAATTGGGATGCAGCCTCGGAGCGGCTCTGAGCCAGCCCCGCTTCGACGAGCAAATCGACGGCTGCAAGGGTCGTCTCGTCCAGCCTAACGGATAGCACGACGCTTCGGTTCGGTTTCTTGCCCATATGTACATCCTTATCGAATTTTTGTAATAACAATTACAATGTCAATTGTACAATGTCTAGAAAATGTTGTCAAAAATAAAAAAAGCCGTACACGAACGTGACGGCAACTTGCTCTATAAGCGGTGGCGGCGGTCTACAGCCGATACACGAAAAGCCCTTTATACCGCTCCCTTGTCGCCCATAAGAGATAAAGGTGAGCGGCAGCTAAGCCAAGTACCGGTATAAGCAGCTGCGGGTCCCGAAACAGATGGAAGGCGGCGATGTTGACCGTAAGCGGGAAGAGCAGGACAAGCCCGAGCGGAATAAACCGCCCCCACAGCAGCAGCAAGCCGCCGAACAGTTCGACCGTCTTCTCCATAAACAGCAAGTAGCCCGTTCCTAGCAGCTCGACAGCCTCCGGGCTTTTGGGCAGAAAAGGCTCGAGCCCCCAAAACACGAAATAACCGTTCACTCCGGCTGCCACAAAAATGAGTCCTACCGCATAACGAAGAACATGGAATAATAAACGATTTGGCATACGCACCAGCTCCTTTTTTTAATTACGACAACTGCTATCTCAATTATAGTTAAAACTGGAAGGGTGTCAACGATAATTCAGACATTTGTTGTCGCTGTTCGTGGAGTCTGATACAATGGGATTATTATGAACGATACAGAAATTTTAAGTTCGCTAAATTGATACAGCTGCGAAGCGATGCCTCGTTAAAGCGAACAGCGAGTTTCTGTACTAAGAAAAGCTACCTCTTACGCAGGGTCATTCATCGTGGGAAGGGCTTCGATTAGAAGCTTTTCTTATCGATAAGGAAAGTTTAACTTCGCTAAAGCCTTAAAGCGAAGTGAGACTTTTCTTACCAAGAAAAACTTCCGCTAAGTCGCGGTCGCTCATCCTTGAAATACGTCGATAGACGTTTTTCTTATTCGGGTAAGGAGATTTAGATCGTGAATAATTCGCTCAGCGTGGAATATGCTCTGCACAGCGTGTCGATCTTGGCGGTCATTCCCCAGGAGATGACGATCAACATTAAACAATTGGCGGCTTTTATGGGACTCGCCCCTTCGTATTTGGCGAAAATGTTCACTCAGCTTTCCAAAGCCGGAATTGTCCGCAGCAGCGTGGGCAGCAAGGGCGGCATCAAGCTGGGACGGCCGGCGGAGGACATTTCCTTCTACGATGTATTTATGGCGGTAAACGGACGCAAGCATATGTTCCAATGCTCCAATATTCGCGCTTATACGCTCGGTTATGAGCCTGCTCCGGGCATGTGCGAAATTCACGAACAGATGTGGGAGGCGGAGGAGAAAATGTACGCGCACCTCCGGGATGTTAAAGTATCCTCTATGGCCGCCGTCATCCATTCCAAGCTGACGCCTCAGGAACAGCAGGAGCGGCTGGACATGCTCCGACAATTGATCAAGCAGTCTTAGTAGGTGCGGCTAATTCAGGCGAGAAACCCATCCCAGATATCGAAGATGGGTTTGTTCCATATGTTGTATGAGCGGCTATTCCCGGTATTGGGGCAAATCCGGATCAGGCAAATGACAGGCCCATACCATCATCGTGTTCCCGTCCGGATCGCCGAAGAAAAACATGGAGGTAGCACCTGCGATTTTAATGTCGCTGACCCGCACCCCATTCTGCTTCATGGAACGATAGGCTTGGCTAATATCCGGCGTTTCCATGCTGAATTGGGCTTCGCTTTCGATCCGGTCCGCCTTGGTAAATACAATAAGGATAGGACCCGACCCTGTCGTATAGGCGGTCGATCCGTCCGGCGCTGTCCACATTTGTTTCAGCCCAAGGACATTGCCGTAAAAGTCGCGGGCGGCTTCCAGATCGGTTACAGCGCGGAAAATGACCCCGATCGAGGTGAGGACCGGAGCGTTGTGCATCATGGACGGTTCATTCATATGGAAAATCCCCCTTCGTATTGGCTTCACTGTAAAGACGTAAACAAGGAGCAAAAGGAGACGCCTGCTGTAAAATAAAAGTTTATTCGATTTGATTCGAGTGCATAGTGAAATTAAGGTTGAAACAACGAAGCAGCCGGCCAATACCGGCTGTTTTTTGCATTCATGGTATAGAATTCATCTATGCATTGGATATAAAAATCGAATTTCATTTATGTCGAAACGGCCCTTACAATGAGAGAAAGAGATACATCAACCGGATAGGGGAGATTGGGGATGGCTGGAAATTCCTTCGGAGAGGTTCTTAAGATAACAACATTCGGAGAGTCCCATGGAGTGGCGGTAGGCGTCATTATTGACGGCGTGACTCCGGGAGTGGACATCGGCGAGCAAGATATCCAAATCCAAATGGACCGGCGGAAGCCGGGACAATCGGCCGTCACTTCGCCCAGAAAAGAATACGATATCGTCCGCATTATGTCGGGGGTCTACGAAGGGAAAACGACCGGGACGCCGATGCTCGTCATGCTGCACAATACGGATATGCGGCCTGAAGCGTACGACGATATTAAACATTCGTTCCGCCCGGGACACGCCGACTTTACTTATTTAAAGAAATACGGCATTCGGGATCACCGCGGAAGCGGGAGAGCGTCGGGCAGGGAAACGGCGGGCCGGGTGGCGGCAGGCGCAGTCGCCCGCAAGCTGCTGGAGCATAGAGGCGTCCGTGTCGTAGCCTATACGAAGGAAATCGGCGGCATCCGGTGCAGCCGGTTTGTCGAGAACGAGATTGAACGCAATGCCGTCCGGGCGTGCGATCCGGAAGCGGCCGACCTTATGATCGAGAAAATCAAACGGCTGTCTTCCCTCGGCGACAGCTGCGGGGGAATTGTGGAATGTACGATTCGCGGCGTCATTCCCGGACTCGGCGAGCCGGTGTTCGATAAGCTGGATGCGGAGCTGGCCAGAGCGATGCTGTCCATCGGAGCCGTCAAAGGGATCGAATTCGGCGCCGGATTCTCCGCTTCAGTGATGCTTGGCAGCGAGCATAACGATGAAATGCATGCATCCGGCTTTGCCAGCAATCATTCGGGCGGGATTATCGGCGGCATCAGCACGGGGCAGGATATCGTGTTCCGGGTGGCCGTTAAACCGACCTCCTCGATCTCCGTGCCTCAGCACACGATCGGAATCGACGGCGAGGAACGCGTCATCGTAACCGAAGGCAGACATGATCCGTGCATTTGCCCGAGAATCGTTCCCGTCGTAGAAGCGATGGCCTGCCTCGTCCTGGAAGACCATTACAAGCGGCAAGCGGCGATGCACGACCGATAAGGTTTTCATAAGGAGTGAAAAAGACCCGTAGTGCGATGAAAAAAGAAGCAAACGGAATGCATGGACAGGCCCCAGTGCGCAGCATGGGGTCTTTTTTAGACGCCGGCGGCGTGAAAGAATGTACAAAACCAACTAAGATTCTGTATGTTCAACCGGAAGCCGAATCCAGTAAGCTTGATTTGTAAGGGCATTCAGATCGACGACAAAAGAGGGGGACTGGTCTTGACTGACTTCACAGCTTTGCGGTACTACGCTCCCGCTGCGAGAAGCGAGAATCCGGAGCAGGTGAGCGCCGACCTATGCATCTACGGCGGTACGCCCGCCGGGATCGCAGCTGCGGTGCAAGCGAGCCGTATGGGACTTAAAGCGGTGGTTGCCGAATTCGGACGCCATCTGGGAGGGCTGACGGCGAGCGGCCTCGGCCGGACGGACTTCGGTCATAAGACGTCCATAGGCGGCATCGCCCGCGAGTTTTATCAGGAGCTCGGGCGTTATTACGGCAGCGAAGAGGCCGACGGGACGATGTGGTTTATGGAGCCGCATGTGGCCGAATCGATTTTCGTACGATGGCTGGAGGAAGCGAACGTTCCCGTCTATTTCGAGCAGCATCTGGCCAAGGTGGATAAGAAAGACGGCAAAATCGTGCAAATCACGATGGAGAACGGCAACGTGTTCCGTGCCGGGGCTTTTATCGACGCGACTTACGAAGGCGATTTGTTCGCCCGCGCCGGCGTCTCTTACCATGTCGGAAGAGAAGCGAATGCAGTATATAAAGAGACGTGGAACGGGATTCAGTTCGGTTCGCCGCACCATACGTTCAAGGCATGGGTAGACCCGTTCGTCGTGGAGGGCAAGCCCGACAGCGGCCTGCTGTATGGCGTGTCTGATGCGGCGCCGGGCATCCAGGGAGAGGGCGACCGCTCGATTCAGGCGTACAACTTCCGCATTTGCTTGACCGATGTGCCGGACAACCGCGTGCCTTTCCCGCAGCCGCCCGGTTACGATCCGAGCAAGTTCGCTCTGCTGACCCGTTACCTGAATGCCGGGGTATGGGACGTTCTAAGGCTGCATAAGCCGATGCCGAACGGCAAAACCGACCTGAACAACTTCGGAGCGATCAGCACCGATCATATCGGAGCGAACCACGCCTGGCCCGACGGCGATTATGCCACGAGGGAGCGTCTGTTCCAAGAGCACGTCCATTACGATCTCGGCATGCTGTACTACTTGGCTAACGACGAGCGCGTCCCGAAGGCGATACGCGAAGAGGTTAGCCGGTGGGGATTACCGGCCGACGAGTTCTTGGGAACGGCGAATTGGCCGCATTACTTATATGTGCGGGAAGGCCGGCGTATGATCGGAGAAGTCGTCATGAATCAAAATCACTGTCTGCGTTACCACGTAGCGGAAGATTCCGTCGGCCTCGCCTCCTACGGCATGGACTCGCATAACTGCCGCCGGATCGTGCTGAGCGGCCGCTGCGTCAACGAAGGAGACGTGGAAATTCCGGTATTGGGACCGTACCGGATCTCGTACCGGGCGATCGTGCCGAAAGGGGACGAGTGCACGAATCTGCTCGTACCCGTCTGTCTGTCGTCTTCGCATATCGCTTACGGCTCGATCCGGATGGAGCCGGTATTCATGGTGCTCGGCCAGTCCGCGGCTACGGCGGCGGCGATGGCGCTGGCCGAAGGCCGTGCCGTCCAGGATGTTGAATATGCGGAGCTAAGGAAGCGGCTGCTGCAGGACGGTCAAGCGCTGGACGTATAGAACGAACAAATAAGGAACGGTTACGGCGTAACCGTTCCTAATAGGAGAAGAGGGTGCTTATGTCGAACAAAACGTTTCGCAAAGCAGGTTCACTTACCCTAGCCCTTTGTCTGTCGGCCGCCGCGCTCGCGGCCTGCAGCCAGGGCGGGAGCAAAAGCGCCGACGAAGGCGACAAGGCGAAGCCGGCGGCGCCGAAGGAGCCGGTCGAGCTCGTATTTTACGCCATTAACGGCGACCCGGAAGACAGCTTCAACTACCGTTTCGGGGACGCGATCCGCAAGAAGTTTCCGGATTACAAAATATCGTACATTTTCAGCCAGAAAGGCACGACGCTGCCGGAGATGATCACGTCCGGAACCCGCTTCGACATCACCTACCATTCCATCGGCTTCTATGAAAATTTCCTGATCCCGAACGGGCTCCACTATGACATGACCGAGCTGATCCAGAAGCACAAGGTCGACTTGAGCCGCTTCGAGCCGACTTCGATCGATGCGATCAAGCAGCTGTCCGGCGGCAAAATGTACAGCTTGCCCGTATACGGCAACAACCTGGTGCTTTATTACAACAAATCGATATTCGACAAGTTCGGCGTCGCCTATCCGAAGAACGGCATGACGTGGAAGGAGACGACCGATCTGGCCAAGAAGCTGACCCGTCAAGACGGAGGCGTGCAGTATATGGGTTTCGGGATGAATCCGTCGCTCGTGACCCGGATGAATCCGTTGTCCATTCCGAACGCCGATCTCGCTACGAATACGCCGACGGTCAACAAAAACGATTTGTGGAAGCGCTTTTATCAAACGTTTTTCCTCGATCCGCAGCTGTCGCCGGGGGCGTTCCAGACGATTCCCGACAACTCGCCGTTCGTGAAGGAGAAGAACGTGGCGATGATGGCTTATTTGTCGAGCCTGATCACCATATGGACCGATCAACTGAAAGAGGTCGATTGGGACATCGTCTCGCTGCCGAGCTTCGAGGATAAACCGGGCACCGGGTCGCAAATCAACTCGATCAATTTCGGCATTACGAGCATTGCCAAGAATAAGGATGCCGCCATGGAGGTGTTGAACTACATGACCTCCGACGAATTCCAGACGGGCTTGTCCAAGAAAGGCATCATGCCGGTGCTGAAAAGCGACAGCGTGCGCAATGCGCTCGGTCAGGAATCGGTGTTCAAGGACAAAAACTTCAAAGCCATCTTCCATAACAAACCGGCTCCTATTCCGCCGAAAGCGCTGTACGACGCCGAGCTGGTAACGATTTACGCCAAATACGGCACCCAAGTATGGCAGGGCAAGCTGGACATCAACACCGCCGCTCGCCAAGCCGAAGAAGAAGCGAAGAAGAAGATCGAAGAGTTTATGAGCAAAACGAAGTGAATATCGCCGGGAGCAGGGGAGGGCAGTCCGTCGGGATAGCGCCGAACCCGTCTCACCATACAAAGAAGCCTCCTTCTACGCGCGGTCCAAGCGCGAGATGGGAGGCTTTTTTTCTCGGCAACCGTTTTAGCGGAAAAAAATGACTCTATTCCGGCGATTTGCCCCGTTGCCGAAGGAATAGCGGAAATTTTTGCGCTTATTTCCCGGATTCTATCGCTCTGTCGACGATTTTTATTTTCCTTTATTTTTGGAGACCCGACGCCGAGACGCCATATAAGGGCGATTTTTTCCTCTATTTTTCCGCAAACCCAATCAAGGCGTGGCCAGCCCGTTCAATTTGCGGTATTGGGACGGGTTCATTTTGCTGTAATGGGTGAAGACGCGGCTGAAATAAAAGCCGTTCTCGTATCCGCACAGCCGGGCGATATGATCGAGCGTATACTCCGTCTGCACGAGCAAAGTTTTGGCTTTTTCCATGCGAATCGAAATCAGATAGCGGGACGGGGCTATCCCGAACACGTGCTGGAACCTCCGGCTTAGCTGCACCGGATGAATGTGGAGGAGAGCGGCGATGTCCTGCAGCCGGATCTCGCGGAAGGCGTGACGGTCGATGAGCGTCTTGGCTTCCTTCATCAGACGGTCCTCGTCCAGACGGTCTTGCGTGGCGACGCTTTCCGCCTCCATATGGAACAGCACCCATATATCGTTGATGAAATGCTGCATCCATTGTCTGCTCTGCGCATCCTGCGTCCGGCTCAGACGGTTCAGCAGCCTGAAATTGTTGAACAGGCGGTCCTTCTCGGTTGCCGTATATTTGAACGAGAACAGACTGCGGAGCAAATCGATCGTTCTTCCTTCCGAGCCTTCGCTGTCACTGGAAAAATGAAAGATGGCATAGTGAAACGACAGCGGCACGATGACCTCGCGCCGGAATTCCATGAACGGCGGACAGAGCACGATGTCGCCGGCGGCGGCTTCTCCGCTTACATTGTCGATGCTGTAGGAGAACCGGCCGTCCTCGACGGCGAACATCAGCCAGCGGGGCTCGTTAGCCGACGATTTGATAAATCGTGGTTTTTCTTTCCAATAGTCCTTGTACACGACTGAAATCGGATATGCTCCCATCTTGCCCGCCTCCCGGATGACGCTCTTGCTTCATGTCTTCGACGGTAGCGGCGTCAAATCCTTCTGAATCGATCCGATAAAAAGAACAGCAATATAAGTCAAGTATCAGGAAGATACGGCATTCTCAGGTGCGATCCGAGCGGGATATAATCAAATCATGGCCGATACAGCTTGACGCGATATCCTAGTAAAATAAATCAAGAAAGGGGTTTCAGTATGGGGATGGGTTATAAGCGATACCTGCTGCTTCTGGCAACGATGACATTGGTTGTTACGGCTTGCGGTCAAAGAGAAAGCGCTAAACCGGCTGCCGACGGAGAACAGCCGAAGAAGGAGGCCGCTCCGCAGCCGATCACCTTATCGTTTCTGAACAGCCATCAGGACGTGCCTTGGGCCGCTATGGCCAAGCAATTGACGGAAAAGAAGTTTCCGCACATTACCCTGAATGTCGTTCAGGCTACGACCAAGAAGGAGGAGACCCTTGCCGCATTGCTTACGGCGGGCCAGCAGTTCGATCTCATCTATGCACCGCTCGGCGAGCTGTATACGAACAAGGAGCTTCGCGTGTACACGGATCTGGATCCGCTGATGAAAAAACATAAATTCGACACGAACCGGTTTGTGCCGGGCGTACTGGAAACGCTGAAGTCCTACGGTGATCAGGGAGATATCCCCGTATTCCCGTTTGTTTTGAACAATCACGCCTTATTCTACAACAAAGCGTTGTTCGACAAATTTGCGGTGCCCTATCCGAAGGACGGGATGAGCTGGGACGATGTATACGAAATCGCGAAGAAAATGACGAGGTATACGGACGGTATTCAATATAAAGGGTTCAACTTCAATGAGCTGAATATCGTCTACAAAAATCAGCTGGGGCAAACATTCGTCGATTATAAAACGATGAAGGGAGCCGTCAACACCGATCCGTGGAAAAGGTGGATGGATTTACACGCCTCCTTCTTCAAAATTCCGGGCAATGAAAGCGCCGGGGCGTATTCGGAGCAAAACCAATTCCTTAAGGAACAAATCCTCGCCATGCGGACCGGCCCGAACTTCTTCAATCTCAATAATACGACGTTGGAGGCCGCCGTTCAGTCGGGGCTCGACTTCGACCTTGTGACATATCCGACGATCAAAGGAACGGCAAGCCAGAATCAGATGAACTCGCCGATTATCGGCATCGCACCGACGAGCAAGCAGCAGGACGCGGCTTTCCAGGTCCTCGCATATTGGCTGTCCGATGAAGTGCAAACTTTGCGCGCCAAGGCGGGATATATTCCGGTCGTCAAAAACGAGGAAGCGAAAAAAGTGTACGCCAGCGAGCTGCCCTACGCCAAAGGCAAAAACTTGGAGGCGTTATTCAAGGATTCCATCGGCGCGCCGGTTACCGCAGGCAAATATGACGGAAAAGCGAGAGCGATCGCGAACGATGCTTTAAGAGCGATTATGACGGGCAAGAAAGACACGAACACGGCACTTCGCGAAGCGGACGAAGAAATCAACAAATATATCGAATCGGAAATGAAAAAGTAGGAGGTTGGCAGCCATGACGAAACGAATGACGATTCCCGCCATGGAGATCCCCGTTTACGCCGAAGTCGACGTGCTCGTAGCCGGGGGAGGACCTGCCGGTGTCGGGGCGGCGCTGGCCGCAGCGCGTAACGGAGCATCGGTACTGCTCGTGGAGCAGCGAGGTTATCTTGGCGGCATGGCGACTGTTGCTCAAGTACCGGCTTGGTGTCCGTATACCGACGGGAAGAAGCCGGTTATCCGCGGCATCGGGCTTGAAATATTGAATGACATGAAGTCCCGGATGGAGCCGGAGTTTCAAGCCATATGGGGGGATAAGCTCAACTGGGTTCCCATCGATGCGGAGGTACTCAAGAAATTGCTGGACGACAAGATGATCGAGGCGGGGGTAAACATCCTGTACCATACGTTCGTCGGCAATGTCCTTCACGGAAACGGAGTGGTCGAGGCGGTGATCATTCATAACAAGTCCGGCACACAGGCCGTTAAAGCCAAAGTATTCGTGGATGCTTCCAGCGATGCGGATCTCGTGTACCATGCCGGCGGGCAATTCGCCAAGGGCGGCGATGAGGGAGAGCTGCAGCCGGGAACGATGTGTTTCGTAATGAGCAATCTCGACCGTCTGAAGTATATGGAATACGTAAAGGAGCACGGGCCGAGCCTCAAGGCCGCCATTAATGAAGCCAAAGCGAAGGGCACGCTGCGGGTCGCCCGGGATTGGGCGGGCATTTCCTGGGTCAACGATCATACCGCCGGGTTTAATTTCGGGCACGTATTCGGCATTGACGGCTCGAAGGCGGAGGACTTGACGCGGGGAGCGATCGAAGGGCGCGATCTCGTCCGGCACATTGTAGAGTGGCTAAAGCGGACGATCCCCGGTTTCGAGAACGGCTTCCTTGTTCTTACCGGGGAGCAGGTCGGCATCCGGGAGACGCGGCGCATCGTCGGAGATGTGGTTGTTACGGTGGATGATTTTATGGAATGTCGCAGATTCCCTGACGATATCGCGCGCAATTCTTATTTTATCGATATTCATATGGCCAAGCCGACGAGCGGAATGGTCATTTCCCACTTGCCTCCGGGGCAATCGCACGGGATCCCGTACCGCGCTCTGCTGCCGCTCGGTATCGATAACGTCATAGTAGCCGGACGTTCGATCTCTACCGATCGGGCGACCCAAGGCTCGACGAGAGTGATGCCGAACTGCTTCGCCATGGGAGAGGCGGCGGGTACGGCGGCGGCCTTGTTGACCAGGCAGGGGAAATCATCCAGCCGCAGCGTCGACATCGAGCAACTCCAGAGGCAAGCTTGTCCGTCAAGGCGCTTGGCTCGGCGAGGATGTAAACGAGAAGTTTCAGGATTCGGAGGTTCATACAGAATGAGCAAAGTAAAGCTGGGTATCGTCGGCACCGGCGCTATTTTTCGGGGAGCGCATTTGAAGCCGCTGCTGGAGCATCCCGAAGTGGAGCTTGCTGCCGTGTGCGACATCAACCGGGAAAGAGCGGAGAAAATCGCGCAAGAAATCGGCATAGATCGGGTGTACACCGATTACAGGGAATTGCTGCAGCAGAAGGATATCGATGCCGTCGATATTTGTACGCCGAACCGGTTTCATTCCGAGGTCGCCATAGCGGCACTACAGGCGGGCAAGCACGTGTTCACGGAGAAGCCGGATGCGGTCAGCCCGGAGGAAGCGCAGAAGATGGCCGATGCGGCCAAGCAAAGCGGAAAAGTGCTGATGGCGATGAGGAATAACCGCTTTACGCCATCGTCCCGATACTTGAAGACGTATATTGACCAAGGCGGCATGGGGGAGATTTATACCGGCCGCTGCGGATGGATTCGCAGGCGAGGCATCCCGGGAAAAGGCGGATGGTTTACAACCAAGGAGCTCTCGGGAGGAGGACCGCTGATCGACCTTGGGGTGCATATGATCGATCTTGCCGTATGGCTTATGGGCAATCCGCGGCCGGTAGCCGTATCGGGGGCAACGTACACCAAATTTGCGAATAACGAATTATCCGATTCCGTCCATAGCGTCTTCGGCGATAAGCAGGAGGGCGGCACCTTCGACGTCGAGGATTTGGCTACCGGATTTATCCGCTTCGAAAACGGGGCAACGCTGCAAATCGAATTCAGCTGGGCTTCGAATATCGGGGAAGAAATGAATTTCGTGGAGCTTCGCGGTACAAAGGCAGGCTCGAGCATCCGAAGAGGAGAGCTGCAAATTTTTACGGAAACCGCCGGACAGCTGTGTAATGTGACTCCCGTCCTGGGCAAATCGAATGAGTCCCCGCATGGGGCGCATTTGAAGCATTTTATCGACTGTATTGTCCATGGCGCCAAGCCGATCCTTACCCCGGAGCAAGGTGTCGACATGATCAAAATATTAAGCGCCATTTACGAATCGGCCCAAACCGGGCGCGAGGTAAGACTGTAGCGTGAAGCAGCCGGAAAAGAAACCATAACTGAGGAAGACCTCGTAATCGTGCCGGGGGGCAACGATACGCGGTCTTCCTTGGGCTGCTTTCGCGGCGCGTCATTTCGACAGCCGATACTGCTTCGGCGACATCCCGAAACGCGTGCGGAAGGTGCGGCAAAAATACGGATACGTCCGGAAGCCGGCCAACTCCGCGATCCTCTCCAGCGGCAAGCTGCTGTACAATATATATTCGCGAGCCACGGACATTCGGATATCGATACAGTAATCCATCATGGACTGGCCGAAGGTAGCCTTGAAGAGATGACAGGCTCTCGAAACGCTTAAGCCGGCGTTTCTGGATATGATCTCGAGGGTGAGCGGCTCCGTCGCGTTTTTCTCGATATATTGCTTGATCCGGTAAGCGATAAACGCTTCTTTCCCTTCCTTCTCCTTCACCTTCTCGTTCACAGCCTGCTCGATGGAAAGACATAGCGACCAAGCCAAAGCATTGAGCAGCTCCGAGCTCATTCCGGGGTGCTTTCGTTTCTCGGAGACGATGTGCCTCCATAGATTGATAAGTCCATCGTCCGAGGAGATGTTCACTTTGGTGGGGAACAAGCCGCGTCGCCACCACTCGTCAATTTTCCTGCCCGTGCAGACGAAATAAAGATCGGCGCTGATCGAGCGTTTGCCTCCTTGGCGAGGTTCGATCTGCAGCTCGTACGCTTCGCCCGGTCCATACAGCAGCAAATCGCCTGGAACAATAGGCGTGTATTGGTCATCGATCCATGCCATGCAGCTGCCTTCGAGCTGCAGACGAAATAAATAAAACTTTAACCCTTTCTTGAAATTGGCGTAGTAGGGCTCGGAATGTCTGGAGTATCCAGCATAGAGCAGGTTGGATTCGGATGGATCCATCGGCCGGCACCACCTTTAATCAGGATATCCGGGGGCAGCATGTGCATCTGCCGCGTCATCAAGAGACGTTTTGCCGCTGTCTTCCCTTCACTAACAGCAGCAGGGCGACCGGAGCGAGTACAAGCACAACCGACATGCTGGCGGCAATATCCCCCGAATCGATGATCCGTTCGGACAGTAGGCGATAATAAGCATAGAGGGAGTAGGGCAAAGCAAGCAGTACCGCAGTAACGACACCCGGAGTATACATTCTCAAATAGAGCGATTGACCGACATGCGTGAATACGTGCAGAAAGAATACGGCAAGCACCGCCAAATAGGGCAGGTAGAAGGAAAAGAACACCGCCACAACGGTTACGGCTACGATGATCGAGTAAACCCAGAGCACGTCCGCGGCGAATTGCCGCGTGTTCATCCGGAAGGATGAACCGTACAGTTTACGGGCGAACGGAGGGAGCCTGCCCATGATGCGGTCGCCGTTAGTTCCGGACCAGTTCTCGACCGTCAATATTTCCTCGAAATCGTGAAACATGAAGAGGACAGGGAAGAGCCACAGCAGGCTCAAAATAGGAATATGGGAGTGCAACGTTTCCAGCAGCAACGAAACCACGCTCCTAACGATGAATCAAGATGCCCCGCAAAAACAGCTGAACCGCCTGCCGGCCCAACTGCTCCGCCGTTTTCTCGCCGGTATGGATGTAACGGTAGACGAGCCGTTCAACCGAAGCGACGACCGATTCGGCGGCCAATACCGGCTCCACCTCCGCATGGACGATGCCCGACAGTTGGTTGTTCCGCATATTGTCGGCGATCCTGCTTACGATGTGCTCCCTAAGCTTCTCGCTCTGATCGGTTCCCTGTAAGGCGAGCCTCGTCAAATTCGTATTCTCGCCCAGCAGCGTAAACAGACCGGTAAACGTTCGGATGACGTAATCCTCGATCTCTCCTTCCGGAAGACCGCGCACATGACGTCCCGCGTCCGTGAATACGGCAAGCCGGCGTTCGAAGGCATCCAGCAGTTCCCGGACCAACTCATCCTTGCTTTTGAAATACAAGTAGAAGGCCGCTTGAGTCATGCCGGCTCGGGCCACGATTTGGCTGACGGTCGTGGCATGAACGCCTTTGAGAGCAAACAGCTCCTCGGCGGAAGCGATCAGCTTGTTTCGGCTTGTCTCTCCTTTGATTGAGACCATGGCTTTCACCTCGCACATAACTAACTAACTAATTAGTTAGTATTATAAAGGGGCCTTTTGGGAAAGTAAAGGGGATTAAGTTCGGTTCAAAAACGGCTGAGGGACGGCTGAGGGGCTTGATCGGAACCGCAGGGAAAAGCTGATTAGAGGGCAAACGTGGTTCCCTATTGCGATTCAAGTTAGGAACCACAAATTCAAACTGATGTTTCTGAAAACAGGGTGTATTTTTTGTTTATATGGCGTGAAACCCTTGTGTATCAACGTTTTAATGCTGTTTTTAGTATATACCGCGGCGAACTTTAATGGATTATGGTAATAAACCAGTTGACAAAGAATGAAGCGGTTTCTAAAATGAATAGGAGAGTATAGGAATCACACGGGAATCAATCGGTCGAAAGTGGCATCCGTGGGAACAGTTCCGGAGAGGAGGCGGACGGCGGCAAGCGCGAACGGCAGTCCGTGATTCGTATACGGACATATATTTTATATGAATATATGAGCATGTAATTGACGGAACTAGATGGGGGAAAGCTGCGATGCATATAAGTACAGAGAGGATGAAATGTTTTGGATAAAAAGAGGATGTTGAAGTTGTTGGTGCTTGCGACAGCGGGAGTCAGTATTTTGGCCGGGTGCGGCGGGGGGCAAGACAGCAAATCCGGTCAAGCCGCGGAGTCGGCGGCGAAGGCTTGGGTAACACCGAAAGAACCTGTTACCATCAGCTTCTATTTGCCGTACGCAGGTGATACGGCTACGTTCATGGAACAGTATGGAAATTCGATCGCCAAGAAATTTCCGCATGTTACTTTAAAAGTTATCAATTCCCCGGATACAAACGTGGCGGGCAATCTATCCAATTTGCTTGCTGCACAAGAGCCGATCGATATTTTCTTGAACGGCGATACGAACCATTACCGATACATTACGCCGTTTAAATTTCAGTACGACATGACGGACATGATCAAGAGAAGTGGCTATGATTTGAACCGTCTTGAGCCTAGTACGCTAGAAGCCGTGAAAGCCCTTTCTCCAAATGGCGAAATTAATGCTTTGCCTTTGCGGATGAATGTTATGTCCCTTTTGTATAATAAAGACATTTTCGATAAATTTGCTGTTCCCTATCCTACGGACGGAATGACATGGGACCAAGCTTACGAGCTTGCGAAGCGAGTCACTCGGAAAGACGGAGAAACGCAATACAGAGGCTTCATTACACAATCTTACAGCATCGCTTGGCAGAACCAAATGTCCCTCGGATTTGCCGATCCGAAAACGGATAAGCCGTTATTTTCTTCCGATGAGCGTTGGTCGCAGTATGTCAAGAATATAAACCGTTTCTACGAAATTCCGGGCAATGCATTGTTGGAAGGCAGCTTCGGCGGAATCAACAACCTGTTCTATACTTCAAAAGTAGCGGCTATGTATGCCGCCACGGTTCCCGGAACACCGCAGCAAGTGAATTGGGATTTGGTCACCTTGCCGGAATTCGGCAATCTTCGCGGTATCGGTTCGCAGGCTTCGCTCAACTTGGCTTACATACCCAGCATCAGTAAACATAAGGAGCAAGCTTTTGAAATCATCGCCTACATGACCAGCGACGAATATCAAACCGAGATTGCCAAAAAAGCGCTGGGACTGCCGGTCATCAAAACGCAATCGGCAAAAGATGCCTTCGGACAAGACAATCCGAATCTGGCGGGGAAAAACCTGAAGGCATTGACGAAAAACAAACCGGCTGCTCCATTCCAGCAATCGCCTTATCAAGCGATTACGAACAACCAGCTTGAAAAGCTCTGGTATCAGCTCGGCAAAGGCCAGCTTGACATCAATACAACTTTGCGGATGGCTGATGAAAATGCCGTGAAGGAAATTGAGAAGTTGAAATCCGGTCAGTAATCCCCGTAATAAGAAAGAGTCGTTGGAGACTCTTGCAGACTGTCGAGTTTTCTCGACAGTCTTTTATTTTACTCGGAAAGGGGCCTTCGGAACCACAGGAAATAACCGTTGAAAAGCCCGGATGTGGTTCCCCTTATTTTTCCAATAGGAAACCACGAATTTGTCCGACCTTGTCTGACAACCTGTGCATAAATTTGATTTTACGGCGTAAAATCCTTATACATCAATGTTTTTCGGCTTTATTGAATAAAATCGGCGGCAAACTTTGTTGAATAATGGCAATAAACCAGTTGACAAAAAATGAAGCGCTTTCTAAAATGAAGATGAAGCATATTGGGAACCACGAAGAAACCAAGCCGTCGACAGCGGCATCCGTAGGAACAGGAACCGGAGGGAGGTAGATGGGCGACAAGCGCGAACGGTAGTCCGGGCTTCGTATACGGACGAACAATTTATATGAATATATGAGCATGTAAATAAAAAATAAGATGGGGGAAAGCTGCGATGAAAATAAAAAGCAAATTGGTGGCTCTGACCTTGATGACTTCCGTTCTGGTTACGGCCTGCGGCGGTCAAGGAAGCAACAGCACGGGATCGGCGGGTACGACGGACAAGAAGGCGGCGGACAACAAGCCGAAAGATCCATATACGATGACGATCTTCACGGTGGGAGTCGCGGAGAAGGAGTTCAACGAACGGTTCAGCGAAATGCTGAAGCAGAAGTTCCCGCATGTGACGATCGAATATATTTTGAGCGGGAAAGGTCAGACGTTGGCCGATCTGGTCGCTTCCGGCAAAATACCCGATATTATCCGTACCGACGTTCCGTCGCTTATAACCGGGTATCTCGACTTCAAGCTCGGGTACGACCTGAACGAGATGGTTAAGAAGTACAAGTATGATACGACCCGCTTCAATAAAGTATTTATCGACGAAATTATGGAGGCCGGCCGTTCGGGGGCTCTGTACGGTTTGCCGGTACCGCCGTATTTCCCGCAAGCGCTTTATTATAACAAGGACATCTTCGACAAATTCGGCGTACCGTATCCGAAGGACGGCATGACGTGGGATGAGCTGCTCGAGCTGGCCAAGAAGATGACCCGCGTGGACGGCGGCATCACCTATCGCGGCTTCAGCTCCAACCCGGTCAACACGCTGCGCGACAATGTACTCTCCTTGCCGATTCTCGATCCGAATGCGGATCAAATGTTTGACCAGAGCAAGTGGAGCCCGCTGTTCCAGAACCTGCTTCGGTTCTACCAAATTCCGAACAATACGATTATGAATACGAGCGGGGAAGAAGATAAGGCATTCAGCGGCGGCAAGGTTGCGATGATGACGAACCAGCACAACGTCTATCTCGTTATTCCGCCTGAAGTGAACTGGGATCTGGTGTCGTATCCGAAGTTCAAAGACGGCCCGAACCTGATGCCGCAGCGCGGACCGGCTTATTGGTCGATTACGAACACGAGCAAGCATAAGGACGAGGCATTCGAGATGATCATGGCGATGCTGTCCGACGAAATGCAGCTGGCCGACTCGAAGCGAGGCATGCCTACTACGCTGAACAATACGGATATCGCGAAAGCTCTCGGTCAGTCCCACCCGATCTACAGCAAGAAAAACATGAATGCGATCAACGTCTACAAGCCGGCCAACTATACGCCGAAGCGCAAAACCGGACTGACGGACGTGCCGGGCGCAACACAACAAAACCTTGTCGGAAACGCCTTCATCGAGGTGGCCCAAGGCAAGAAGGACATCAATACGGCACTGCGCGAGATCGACGAGAAGCTGAAGGCCGCAATTGCCGAGCAGAAGAGCAAGCAATAAATTACAGCCTGCAAGCCGTACAGACAGGAGATGGAGAGAGAGCATGGGAGTCAAAATAGCCATACTGCCGGAACCGAAAATACAAGAACGAGTCTTTGGCGATTCGCATTGGAAGCAGCTTGAGGCGATCGGTACCGTTGTGCGAAACGTTAAGGAAGGTTCGCCTTCGCCGGACACGCTGAAGGAAGTGATCGAAGGGGCCGACTTCGCTATCACCTCATGGGGATGCTCCAAACTGACGCAGGACATTTTGGATCAAGCTCCGCGGTTACAGGCGGTTATCCATGCCGCCGGAACCGTCAAAGGCATCGTGACGCCGGAGCTGTGGGCACGGGGCGTACGCGTTTCCAGCGGGAACGGTCCGCTCGGCAGAGGCGTCGCCGAGACCGCTCTCGGACTGACGATCACCTCGCTCAAGAACATGTGGGAGCTGTCGCAAACGACCCGGAACGGGGGATGGAACGCAGGCAAAGACCGGATCCGCGAGCTGTACCAGATTACGGTCGGCGTCATCGGAGCCGGCCAGGCCGGCAGACATTACATCCGCCTGCTCCGCAACTTCGATGTGACCATTATGGTGTTCGACCCTGTTCTAACGGCCGCACAAGCGGTGGAGCTCGGCGTGATCAAGGCCGATCTGGAGCAGGTGCTGACGATGAGCGACGTCGTTTCCATTCACGCTCCGTCGATTCCCGGGACGTATAAGATGTTCAATCGCGACCGGCTCGCCTTGATGAAGGACGATGCGATTCTGATCAATACGGCGCGCGGATCGATCGTGGATGAAGCGGCGCTAGTCGAGGAGCTCCGGAAAGGCAGGCTGTTCGCCTGCCTCGACGTAACCGATCCCGAGCCTCCGGCTCCCGACCATCCTTTCCGCAGCTTGCCGAATTGCATCTTGATCCCGCATATCGCAGGAGCGGTTAATAACGGAATCAAGCGTATCGGACAGTTCGCGATCGACGAGGTGAAGCGGCTTCTGGCTGGGGAGAAGCTGGAAGGCGAAGTGAAAGAAGAACAAATGAGCGTTTTGGCATAATACGTAACAGGCTGCCGCAGGTGCTGACACAATTGCGGCAGCCTTTTTTTCGATTACCCCGTTCCCGGTACGATACCTATGGATTCATATTCACTAAGGAGGTGACGGTATTCTTGAAAGCGCTACCGCCTGATGGATGAGAGGAATTCGGCTTGTCGCGAAGGGAATGCGAGTTTCGTTTCGGGAGGGATTCATAGTGACGAGGGATAAGTTGCGGAAAAGGTTCAGACACGGGGCGGGCCGGGGGGCGATCAGCCTTCTGCTGACTGCTGTTGTCGCTTTCGGCAGTTTTATGGCCGGGCTGCCGAGCAACCGGATCGATGCCGCCAACGGAGAAATTTATTATGATTTCGAGAACTTCTCCGTCGGTCCGCTGAACGGGCAGAACGGCTGGACGAACGCAAGCGCGGAAGTGACCGTAACGGATCAGGTCTATGCGGTCAGCGGAACCAAAACGGTCAAAATTATGGACAATGACAAAACGAAGGCGATGGGAGCGAGAGCGGCGTTCTCGCCGATCGAGAGGGGCGGCGTGGAGTGGTGGGTCAAGGCGGATACGGCCGACCGGCTCGTCATGCTGCTGGAAAGCACCGGTCCGTCCGGTACGAAGCCTGTAGAGTGGATCGGCTTATTGGCCAACCGAACGATCGAATACTATGACGGCGCAACCCGGGTGACTTCCGGCGAGACGTATGAGCCGGGCAAATGGTACCGGTTCCGGGTCGATTTCGATGCGGCGGCTGGGAAGAAGACGATATCCGTGTTTGACGGGGATAAGCTGCTTCTTGTTCGCAAAAATACGGCTTTCCGCGACAGCTCCGCATCATCGGTCAATTTGCTGCGGTTCGCCACGATATCGACCGGTCTCGGAACGTTTTATTTGGATAACGTGCGTATCCGCGACGCGGCAATTGCCCCTGCGGGAGCTTTGCAGAGCATTAAAATGTATCCCGCCGCATTGAATGTGAATGCCGGAGGGACTCAGCCTTTCTATGTATACGGCCATTACGCGAATGGAGATGTGCGACCGATGAATGATAATGCGGTAGTCTATACGTCCGAACGTCCGGATGTAGCGACGGCCGGCGGCGGAATCGTCAGCGGGGTGTCTCCCGGCTCAACCGTCATAAAGGCTACTTATGGGAGCGCTCAAGCGACGCTCGATGTCAATGTATTCGGTCCGAACGACATTCCCCCTTACTACAATTTGCAGCTGCGCCCGCTGCAAGGCGGAACAAACGTGAACGGGCTGCGAATCGTAGCACCCGAAGAGGCGGAATGGCAGGCTCTCGGGGAGCGGATCGCGGCCGGGCTGCGAAACCGCTGGAACGTACAGGTCGACGTAGCCGGACCGAGCCGAGACAAGTTCCGCGACGGCTGGTCGGGTCCGACGATCGTGCTGGGGACGCTCGATAACAACGAGCAGTTGGCCCGAATGTACGGCTTGCGGATGTCTTATGCCGATGCGATCTATCCGGGCGACGGCGGGTACCAGCTGCAGACGGTCATCGATCCGTTCGGGCTTGGCGGGAATACCGTCGTCGTCGGCGCGAGCGACCTGGCCGGTGCGGGGCTCGGTGTAGACCGGCTGCTGGAAATCGTCGGAGCGCAGACCGATTCCGTCATTCCGTGGCTGTTCGAAGCGAAGCTGTCCGATCAAGCCGCCTCCTACTTGCAGTATGACGGCAAGCCGACGCCTGCCAACATTCAAACGGCGCTTAACTCGGTTACGACATGGCTGTCCAGGCTGAAGCCTAATGCGAGCAGCGAGACGGATGCGGCTTCTCTTCACTACGTGCTGTCCAGAATCAAAATATACGGGGAAAATTATTTGCTGACCGCCCATCCCGGCTTGGGCGAAGTGTACAAGAAGCTGCTCCTGGGCTATGCCAATTATGTGAACCGGTATCCGTCCGAAGCGAAGACGCAGCTGAACGAGAGACAAAATATGTGGACCGACGGCGATACGATCATCCAAAACTGGACGGTGCTGGAGGCGTCTCCGATCTTTACGGCGCTTGAGCGCAAACAGATCGCGTCCGCCTTCTACCTGACCTACGAAGCGAACGCCAACGACGGCTATTTGACGAAAGCCGAGGCCAGCGGTCCGCGTTGGAACCACCAAATATTCCCGGCGTTGTCTCTGATCGCCGGCAGCGATTATTTCGGCAAATATTATGCCTTGCCGCAAGCTCCGGCGTGGAGACAGCTCGGGGAACGCATTTTCACCGGCAATACGTCGTATATCAGCTTGGACGAAGGCTCCGATTACTTAATGCACGTGCCGATGACGAATATCGACTACGGCATGGCGACGGGAAATCTGGACTTCATCGCCCGAAGCTTGCGTCCGAGCGCCGATCTGAATGCGCTTATGATCGATAATCTGGGCACGATGGCCGGCGGCGGGGACACTTATCCGTTCGGCTACAGCAATGCTTACTCCTGGGGACATTCGCAGGTCATGAACGCGGCCACGCTGTTCTATGACGATCCGTTGTACCGGTTCCTGCTGGAGCGGACGAGAACGGGGCCGTTCCCGGGTCAGAGAATGAGCGACCTGGACTATCCGATTCATACGTATACGGCCGTGAAGCATGGCGAAGCGGCCGAGCTTCCCGAGGGAGCTTATCCGAAGGTGCAGGCTTATCCCGTAGAGAAGGGCATCTACGACGATTTGAAGGATACGGAGCAGACGGTGCTCGATGTGGCACTGCCGGATACGTTCCATAAGATGACGTTCCGCGAAGGCTTCGGAATCGACGACAGCTATTTGATCGTGGACGGCTTCTCGGCCGGAGCGCACGGACATCAGGACGGCAACGCCATTCTCAATTACACCGCAAACGGAAGGTTGTTCCTGACCGACCGCGATTATATCGAGAATACGCCGGAGCATCATACCGGGCTCGTCGTCGTGAAGAACGGGGAGCAGCAGAAGAAACCGCCTCTCGCCAAGCTGCAATGGGCGGCGGATATCGGCGGAACCGGCTTGAGCCGCAGCACGGTGCCGAATTACAACGGAACCGACTGGGAGAGGTCGATCATCAGTCCGAACGGTTCGTTTTACTTGATCTACGATAATGTGCTGCTTCAGGAAGCCGGCAGCTATATGCTGAAAAACAATTGGCAGACGTTGGGCACGCCGAAGGTTCTGCGCGACCGATTCGAAGCGGAGCAGCAGGGCGTTACGATGACGATCGAGAGCATGGACGAGTCGGAGCTGCGGACGATAGACCGGTACGGCCATTTCATGAAATATTGGAAAGGCGAGTACCCGTATCCGTATGCCGACAAGGAGACCGTGCTGAGCGAGGTCTTGGAGGAACGTAGCTATGCGGCCGGGGAGCGGGCCGAATTTATCAACGTGCTGTCCAGCCGCAAGGAGGACGGACCGGGAGTCAATACGCGGCGTTTAAATGAAACGACGCTTGAAATCAAACAGCGGAACAAGCAATGGGTTGCGGTGCAGTCCGCACTCGATACGAGCGATTTCAGCTCGGACGGGAAATTCCATCTGGTCGGCGAGGGCCAATTGCTGGCCGCCGAAGCGACCCGGGTGCGGATCGGCTCGCAAACGCTGCAGTTCGCGGAGCCCGTCATGTTCTCGATGAATACGTCGAACGGACAGTGGGCGACGTACGCGCTCCGGAGGGACCGAGTTCAATACGATGCCGAAGGCGATCCGATTCGCGACGGGGCTTTGCAAACCGGAACCGCCGTTTGGAATCGTCAGATGGATCAGCGTCTCGAACGGGCGTTGAAGGAGAAGGAGCGTCCGAGCCAAGGAGAGAAGCCGTACAACGATCGTGGCGGCGATCTGAGCGATAACCGCAACGAAGGAACGCGCGACTGGCAGCAGGTATATGAATTCTCCGAGCAGGTAACGGACAGCACCTGGGGCGAATTGAACGGCGACGGCAAGGAGGAGCTCGTGCTGGGAGGTATCGGCGGCAAAGTACAGGCGGTGGACGAAGCCGGTACCGTTCTATGGACGTTCCCCGCGGCCGGACGCGTCAACGAAGTTACGGTCCAACAGCTGAACGGCCAGCCGGTCGTGTTCGTCGCTACCGAGAACTGGTACGTGCACGCCCTGAATGCTCAAGGTCAGGAAATGTGGAACTATAAGTTCCCGAGCGACGCCGCCCACCGCGAGCGCAAAGGCAACCTGCTCGGTATAACGAATGTAAGAGTCGCTTACGTAAACGGAGCGGATCAGGCTCCGTGGGTGATGGTCGGCTCGCAGTTCCGGTATATATACGGTCTCGATGCAAGCGGCAAATTGAAGTACGAGGATCTGCTGTATTATTACGGCATCGAGGATATGGAATTCGCCGACTTTGACGGCGACGGCAAGGATGAAGGCATGTACGCCCTGGAATATGCGTATTACGCCTATTGGAACGAGAAGCAAGTGACGCGCGGCGGAACGGGCGGAGGTCCAGGCTGGAAAGTGGCGACTCTGGTGCAGCACCCGAGCGTCGGTCAGGCGCCGGTTATCGCCTTCGGTACGAAGCAGAACGAGGTTCGGCTCGTCGGCTATAGCGGCAAGCTGCTGGAGAAATGGAAGCGGAACGTCGGCGGCGAGGTCAACGATATTCGTTACGGCGACTACAACGGGGACGGGATTCCGGAAATTTTGGCCGGCTCCGACGGATTCCAGTTTTATGCGCTGAACCCGGACGGGACGGTGCGCTTCCGGACGGCCTTATCCGATCGGGTACTGCACGTGGAGGGCTGGCGTCAGGACGGCTCGGCGAAATATTGGGCCGCCGCGGATAACGGCTTGCTCGTCCGGATGTCCGATCAAGGGGCGATCGAACAAACGGCTCGCTTCCATCATCCGATCGCCGCGCTGAAAGCGGGAGAAACGCAGACGAAACCATGGATCGTGCTGGACAACGGTGAAGTATACCGCTACCGCCGCTGACGAGGGCAACTGACGGCCCGATTCGCCCGGATGAAGGGACGCCGCGAACGGCTGACCGGCATGAAGGGCGAGTCGGGCTCTTTTCTTGAAGCGGCTAACAACTTCCTGTATGCTAGTGTACATAATATATCGAACAGATGGTGGCGGGAACATGGAAGCGTCGGAGAAACCGAGCCGCAAGACATTTCAGGCTAGACTGGATCACATGGTCGAAGCCATTCGGAACGACATTATGAACGGGGTATTGCGGGAAGGGGATTACCTCCCTTCGGAGAAGGCATACGCCAAGCAGTACCGGATCAGCAACAAGTCGGTTCGCCAAGGGCTGGAAGTGCTCGTGGCCGAACGGCTGATCGAGAAAATACCGCGAGTAGGCAACAAGGTGGCCCGCTATTCTCGGGATGACACGGTCGTCCTGAAGTTCGGCTGCCACAACTCGCTGATGCAAGAGGCGATCATGAAGACGCTGATCGCGGAATTCCACAAAGCATACCCCGGCATTCGCATCGAAATGACGAACACTTCCACCATGCTGAATACGTACAGCAGGGTCAAAGCGCTGATCGACGAAGGCGGATTGGACGTCTTTACGATGAATTTCAACGGCTTTGACGAGTTCAGCTTGAACGACGGATTGGACAACTTGGAGACGTTCGAGCCGAATTCGCACATTTACCCGTTCTTGAACGAGGCGTTCATGCACGAAGGACAGCTGAAGGTGCAGCCGCTCGTCTTCTCCCCTCTCATTTTGTGCTATAACAAGGATCACTTCCGGGAGAAGGAGGTACTGGAGCCGGACAGCGGCTGGCGATGGAACGTCCTGTTCGAGCAGGCTTCGAAATTGACGGTGGAGAACGAACGGCTCGGCTTCTACTTTCACTTCCCTTCGAGCAACCGTTGGCCGGTCTTCCTGCTGCAGAGCGGCATCCGTTTCGACCGCGACGAGTCGGGGAAATTCTCGATTCTCGGCGAACAGCTGACGGAAAGCTTGAGGGTGTGCCGCGAGCTGATCTACTTGCAGAACCGGTTTCCGCTCTTTTTGTCGGAGAAGGACGGCGACGCCGAGGAGCTGTTCTTCAGCGGCAAAGTGTCGATGATCATGACGACGTATTTGGGCTTGAACCATCACGAACGGCGCACGGAGTTCGATTACGACATCGCTCCGCTGCCGTACTTGAACGATCCGAAGACGCTGCTGCTGCTTATCGGAGTGGCTGTCAGCGCCAACTCCAAGGTCAAAGACAGCGCCCGCATCTTTGTAGATTTTCTGACCTCGTACCGGACACAGCTGATGATCCGCCAGAAGACGCTGAGCATTCCGAGCTTGAAGCCGGCGGCGGAGTGGACCGGCAAGGAGAGTATGTATCGCCCGTCGCGATTCCATATGTACCGCGACATTATTCCGACATTCCGGCTGTATAACGCCTTGAACATGTCGATTAAGGAGCTGGATCAGTTTTACCGCGAGGCGAAGCTGTACTGGTCGGGGCTGGAGACGGAGGAAGCCGCAACGGAGCGGCTGGAGCAGCTGCTGTCCAAGCGCAGTGCGCAGGAGAGCGGCGTTTGAAGAGGAGGACAGAGACACGCGGAAGCGTGTTTTTTGTTTTTGGTTACCGACTCCAATAGGTCCGCCCCGCTACCGCTCTCCGCTCGCAATCGTTTTCTCCGGCTCGGTCGTTCTCGCGCGTCTCCATACGTTGTTGAAGACGATGATGCCGATGATGACTCCCATTCCCGCAAAAGTCGAGACGTCGCCGAGCGGAACGATGACGGCCCCCAGCCAGCCGATCGAGCCGTACGACAACGGGACGACGATCAGGCATAAGGCGCTGCCGAGAAGAAACGCGTAATACAGCAGCAAGTAAACCGTTCCGGCTATGCGGCCGGACCACCGAATTCCGATCTTGGCGAGATCGGACAGCGCGAAGAACATGCCGGCGAGAGAGAAGCTGGCGATGACGGCCGGCGCGACGACAACCAAATCGACGGATTTCATAATCCCCAATAGGACATAGCAAAGCGCGATACAAATTAAGACGACGTCCCCTTGAGCCGGAATACGGCGCATCGATTCCGGGGGCTTCGATTGAACCGGTGTCCGCTTCATTCTCGACAATTCGCCTTCAACGGCGCGTTCGAGCATACAGATCACGTCCTTCGCATATCCGAGCTTACCTGTATTTTAACATGGAACGATTGGAGTGGAAACTTGCCGTATTTGTTCAGTATTTGTTCAGTTCGGTCTGATACGATAGAAGTGCCGTCTGATCGGCAGGATCGGAGCCGTCCAAGCGAGCCGGCTGTTGATTGAAATTCTGAGGATAAGAGGAAGAGGGCGGAGGAATTGATTTCTATTCAAGACAAGCTGTACCGGGATGCGGAATCGATCATGCAAAAGCTGGACGAGATGCGCGAGGCACAGATGTTCGTCGTCGTCCGGTGCTTTCTTGCGCAGCGGGATCGCGAAATAAGCGGAATTATAACCAAAATCGACTCTGTCGCGAATACGATCAAGTTCAGTCACGACGACGGGTTCGACTACATCGACTTGAACGATATCATGAGCATCGATACCCGGCGGGAGTAATCCCCTCCTTTACACAATCTTTACACTGGGAAAAAGTTCCCCGAACAATCCGATCGTATACTGACAAGGATATTCAGTTTCGATGGATTAAGGAACTTTAACGGACGGTAATTCCGTTAAAGTTCCTAGGAGGAGGAGAACCTGCATGAAACGAACAGGCAAATGGAGCTTGCGGCCGCTTGTGCTCGCACTTGCTCTGCTGCTCATGCTGTCCGTTGCCCAATTGGCGGCCGCGGCCGAAACCGGTGCGAAGACGATTACGATTTTCCACACGAACGACGTCCACTCCCGGGTGGAATCCAGCAAAGAAAATATCGGCTATGCGGAAATGGCCACGCTCGTGAAAGCGCACAAGAAAGACAACCCGAACACGCTCTTGCTCGATATCGGCGACACATTCCACGGTCAGACGATCGCGAACCTCGTAAGAGGCGCTAGCATCGTGGACATTATGAACGCCGCCGGCTACGATGCGATGGTGCCGGGTAATCACGATTTCAACTACGGATACGCCCACCTGGTCGAGTTGACCAAACTGACCCAATTCCCGGTAGTCAGCGCCAATGTCAAGCAAACGAACGGCACAAGACTGCTGAAGCCTTATGTCATTAAAGAAACGGGCGGCGTGAAGCTGGGCATCTTCGGCTTGACGACGCCGGAGACCGCCTACAAGACCCATCCGAACAATGTCGAGGACATCACGTTCGCCGACCCGACGGAAGAAGCGAAGGCGATCGTGGCCGAGCTGAAAGGCAAGGTCGATGCGATCATCGCGATCACACACCTCGGCGTCGACGGCTCGAGCGTGGATACGAGCCTCAAGCTGGCGAAAGCCGTACCCGAAATCAACGTCATTCTCGACGGCCACAGCCATACGGTCATGGAGAAGGGGACGACGGAAAACGGCGTGTTGATCGCGCAGACGGGCGAATATTTGAAAAACGTCGGCCGCGTCGACCTGACGTTCGAGAACGGTAAACTGATCGGCAAGTCGGCAAGCCTCATCACGAAACAGCATTTCGACGAGCAGAAGATCGCACCGGATCAAGCGGTGCTGGATATCGTGGGCAAGGTGAAGAAGGAGCAGGAAGGCGTGCTGCAGGAGGTAGTCGGTTACTCCGGCGCGACTCTGGTCGGTGACCGCGAAGTCGTCCGCAAGGGCGAATCCAATCTGGGCAACCTGATCGCGGATGCGATGCTGAGCGAAACCGGCGCCGACGTCGCGATTACGAACGGCGGAGGCATCCGGGCTTCCATCGAGGCGGGGCCGATCACGAAGGGGCAGGTCATCACCGTACTGCCTTTCGGCAACTACACCCAGACGAAGAAGGTCAAAGGCTCGGATATCCGGGCGGCGCTGGAGCTCGGCGTATCGGCTTATCCGGACTCGCTCGGCGGCTTCCCGCAAGTAGGCGGCGTCACGTTCGAGTTTGATCCGTCCTTGCCGAAGAATGAGCGGATCACCTCGATTGAAGTGAAGGGTCAGCCGCTCGATCCGCAGCGGACGTATGTGCTCGCCACCAACGATTTCATGGCGGCCGGCGGCGACAATTATACGATGTTCAAAAGCTATCCGATCGCGAACGACTTCTCCTCGCTGGAGGAATCGCTCATCGCGTACATTCGCAAGGTGGGGGATGTGCAGCCCGCAGTCGAGGGCCGGATCAAGGTCAAGGCGGCTTCCGCGGCGCCCGTACCTGCCACGCCTGTCGCGCCGGCTGTACAGGAGCAAACGGGCAAAGCGAACCTCTACATCGTTAAACCGGGTGACTCGTTATCGAAAATCGCCAAGCAATACGGCACGACATGGCAAACGCTGCATCGGCTCAATCCGATCCCGAACCCGAACCGGATCTATCCGGGACAGGAGATCTTGCTGCCATAATCGTTCACAAATGGAAACGGCAAAGCGGTCCGAAGCAAGGGGAAATCCTTGCGGCGGGCCGCTTTGTCGTTATATGTCAAGCGATTCAAATCACTCAAACCATGATATACTGGCAACAAGACGAGCACCTTACACCGATAAGGGGAATTTTTCGATGCGATGGAACTTGCCGGCAAGTCGGCTTTGGCGCAACAATACATTGTTTTATAAAATTTTGCTTTACTTTCTCTCTCTGCTCATTCCGATTATCGTCATCGGCCTGATCGTATACAAGAACGTGGATCATCTGATCAAGAAAGAGGCGTCCGCGCAGCTTGCCAATAATTTGGATTCATCCGTGGCAACGATCGAAATGGTTCTGAAAATGGTGCAGACAGTCAACAATGCGCTGCTGTTCAGCGATACGTTCCAGCAAAATTTGCTGCCGAACCGGCTGATGACCGATTCCGACAGAGTCAATACTCCCTCCATCGTGAAAGCGATTGCTACGAACCGCAGCATTATCAGTCCCGCCATCCATAATATTTTCGTCTTTATTGACGAGGAGAAGGTATATTCGGGGGATGGGGTCGTGCAATTCGATACGTTCTTCGAAACGTTCTCCCGGTTTGCCGATCGGCCCAAATCGTTCTGGGTGGAGAAGCTTGCGGCGGATCGATTGTTCGAGATTATGCAGCCGGACGAGGTGATCAACGAATTCAACCATTCCAGCCACCGGGTTTTGCCGAGCGCCACTACGCAATATGTGAACGGGAGACCGGCGACGCTCGTGACGACATTGTCGATCCCCGCCTTGACGGCGATGCTGGAGAACAACTCGATCTACGCCGCGACTTCGTATTTGGCGCTGGATGCACGAGGCGGTACGCTATTGCGAAGCGAACGCATGGAGGGCGGCACGGCGGAGCGAATCGGGCAAGCGTTTGCCGCAGCGGGCGGACCGCAAGTCCTGTTTCTCGAAGTGAACGGCGCTCCTTCCATTGCCGTCCATGTCAAATCGGACGATTTCGGATGGCAGTATATGGCCGTAACTCCCATTTCCGCCTTCAACGGGGAATCGGTGAATATATTGAAGCTGATTTTCTGGATATGTCTCAGCTTGATCGTTATCGGGATAGCCTTCTCCTTCATATTCAGCATCAATCTGTACAATCCGATCCGCAACATTCGTACGATACTGCAGCAAACCGGACACACCGGCAGTCCGGATGGCACTTGGAGAGGGCGGGGTGAGCTGGAGAGGATCGGCGAACGGGTGGACCGGCTCGTGCACGACAATTTGAATACGGCCCGGAAAGTCCAACGGTTTACGAATGAGCTGGTCGAGCAGTTTTTCCGCAATGTGCTCGGCGGCAACGAATGGGAGAAGCCCGATACCGTGACGGAAATTTTGCAGGATATCGGACTTGGGGAAAGCGGTTACTTATGCTGCTGCTTCAAGTTCCGGTTCAAAGATACGTTCTACCGGGACATCGTCGAATCCGACCGGCTGCTTATTCAGGAGAAGCTGAGAAACGTGCTGGGGGGCATCATGCTGCAGCATGTGAACGGCTACCTGTTCGAATACGAGCCATGCTTCTATGTGGGAATCATGAACCTGCGGGACGAGCCGGGGCGGTTGCGGCTTCATCAGGCGCTCGAAAAGGTGAAGAAAACGCTCGAATACGATACGGTATACTGTCACCTGACTATCGGCGTCGGCAATAGGGTGGAGTCGATCGGGGAGATCAACTATTCGTTTCACGATGCCGTCACAGCGATCGACTATCAGCCGGTCCAAACGGACCTGCAAGTTCTCGACGCCGCACAGATGGAGATCGAACGCACCTACTTCTACTCCTTTCTGGACGAGAACAAACTGATTAACGCCCTGAAGTCCGGGGACGAGGAGCTGCTTCGGGAAGAAGTGGCGCAGCTGATCCGGCTCAACCGCGACCGGGGCGTATCGAATCATTATATAGGTGTCCTTCTGGCGGATATGTTCAATACCGGTTGCCGCTACGTTACGGAAAAGGGGCTGTCCGTATCGAGATTCGTCTCGAAGGAAAACTATGCGGAGCTGACGAGAGGGATAGTCATTCCGGATCAGTTGGACCGAAGGATCGGTCTTCTGCACGAATTTTACGGCAAACTGATCGCGGAAACCGCTGTGAAAACGGAAGGAAAGGCCGCGTCGGTCGTCTCCCTCGTTACTGCGTACATCGAAGCCCACTATGGAGAAGACATTTACCTGGAGAAAGTCGCGGACGAGATCGGACTGTCGGCGAAATACGTATCGCGGATTTTTAAAGAAAGAACCGGCAGCACGATTATCGATTATATCGGTCTGATCCGGATGGCCAAGGCGAAGGAGCTGTTGTCGCAGACGGATTTGAAAATAAGCGATATCGCGGACCGCATCGGCATCTTCAGCCGGACAACGTTCCTGCGCATGTTCAAGAAGCATGAGGGCGTCTCTCCGATGGAATACCGGAAACTAAGCGGGCAGGACAAGGAAACACCGCCCGATGCGACATTATGGAACGAGGCGAGAAAATGAATCACCACGCAAAAAGGGGGATTACGGTTCACGTAATTCCTTTTCGGTTATTTCCCGGCCGTCTCCGGCCCGCTACGATGAGGATGGCGAGCAACCACACAATAGAGAGGGGGTTTTGCGATGCGGCAAAGTAGGATGTGGTTGACCGGCGGCGCGATCGTCGCCTTGTCTGTCATCGGACTGGCGGGATGTGAAGGGAACGAAGCGCTTGATGCCGGGAAAGAAGGCGCCGGGGGACAGTCCGACGCGAGAACGCTGGAGCTCGCCTGGATGCGGTATGAGCATCCTTCCCAAGCGGTCGTGACGGACTCTACCGTCGTGCAGCAATTGCAGAAGCGCAAGCAGGTGAAGCTGAACGTGCTAAGCGTTCCTCAGAGCAATTACGACGACAAGAAGAAGACGCTGATCTCCACGAATACGATTCCGGATGTAATGCTGGTGAAGCAGGAAGATATTCAGAACTTCGCCGATTCTGGTATTTTCCTCGATCTCACGCCTTATCTGGACCACATGCCGCATTTTCAAAAAGTGATTCAAGAGCATCCGGAAATTAACAAAAACAAAATGGACGGAAAGCTTTACGGGTTTCCTCTGGTGACCAAATGGGGGATGCAGGGCGGGCAGATGCCGGTCATCCGCAAGGATGTGCTGGTGCAATTGAATGCGAAGACGCCGGCGACTTACGAGGAGCTGTATCAAGTTCTAAAGAAAATGAAGGAAGCGTATCCGAGTTCGTATCCGTATACCGCTCGCGCCGCTAACGGCTTGACGGCCACGGAAAATCTGATCAACCCGATCGCGTTCGGGTTCGGCAGCGGATATACGAATCCGACCGGTGCGAAGGTGTATTACGATCCTGCCGACAAGCAGTACAAGTTCGGTCCCGCCAGTCCCGAATTCAGGGAGGCGATCGTCTACTTGCGCAGATTGTACAAGGAAAAGCTGCTGGATCCGGATTACGTGACGGCGACGTCGCAAATATGGCAGGAGAAGCTGGGATCCGGCAAATCGATGTTTTTCATCGACAACATCGGCTTTGCGGCCGGCTTTAACATGGCGCTCCAGAATGAAGACCCGAATGCGCAATACAGCGTGCTGCCTACTTTGGCGAGCGAACAAGGGATGAGGCGAAGCATGTTGTATTCGCTGGATCATTTGGGCGAATCGTATGTGGTCAGCTCCAAGGCGAAGCAGCCGGATCGGATCGTTTCTTTCATCGACTGGCTGTACAGTCCGGAAGGCTCCGCCTTGACTAGCTTCGGTGTCGAGAACGTCGACTACACGATGACGGACGGCGAATTTCGAATTTCGGATGCGCTATTGAACAAGTTCGGAGATAAGCCCGACCGGTTTCGGTCGATGCAGTCGGCGCTCGGAACCGGTTATCTGGGGCTGGCGCTATATACGGACGACAGTCCGGGCCGTTCCTTCCCCTCCCCGACGGAACCGATCGTTTGGAACGAGGACGTGCTTAAGGAATGGCAGGACGGCACCGCCTTCATCCAACAATTCGACCCGCCGTTCAATAAGGAAGAACGGCAAAGGCTGAAGCAGCTGCGAACGCAGCTCGACTCCTATATGACCCAAACGATGGACAAATTCATCATGAGCGAGGGCGCCTTGAACGATTGGAGCGGCTTCGTCCGGCAGGCCAAGGCGAAAGGCGCGGATGAAGTGGTGAGCATCTACAATCAGGCGCTGGCAAGAGCGGGGAACTGATGTGTCTCTTCGAATCAAGAGCAGGCTGCGCAGAAGCATGGCTTTATATGGTATATTCGCGCTGCCGTTCGTCTATTTTGTCGTGTTCCACTATGTGCCGATGGTCGGTACTATAATCGCTTTCCAGGATTACTCGATCGTGAAAGGAGTGCGTCACAGCCCCTGGGCCGGCACAATGTATTTCAGGATGTTCCTGACGGACCCCTACTTCTGGAAAGTGGTACGGAATACCGTGCTTCTGAACGTTTATTCGCTATTGTTCGCTTTTCCCGCACCGATCGCATTCGCCGTGCTGCTGCATGAGCTGAGAAGCCGGATGTTCAGACGGCTCGTCCAGACCGTCGCTTGCATCCCGCATTTCTTATCGACAGTCGTCGTTGCCGGGATGCTCGTCAACTTTTTGTCGACGGACGGTTGGGTCAACCGGATCGTTCGCGGGCTCGGCGGCGAAGCTCGGACGTTTCTTGCGCTGCCGGAATGGTTCCGGACCATATTCATCGGGTCGGATATCTGGCAAAACGCGGGATGGAACTCGATCATTTATTTGGCCGCGATCGCCTCGGTCAATCCCCGCCTGTACGAGGCGGCCGCCATCGACGGAGCGGGCCGCTGGAATAGACTCGCGCACGTGACGCTTCCCGGTATTTCGCGAGTCATCGCCGTCATGCTGCTGCTTGCGGTCGGGCAGATGCTGTCCGTCGGATATGAGAAAATTATGCTCCTGTATAACGGCCCGACCTATGAGACGGCGGATGTCATTCAGACGTTCGTATACCGGCGAGGGCTGATCGACAGCGATTTGAGCTTCGCTGCCGCGGTGGGCTTGTTTCAATCCGTAACCGCTTTCATTTTAATCGTTGCCGCTAACGGGGCATCCAAACGGTTGAACGGAACCGGGTTGTTCTGAATGAGCCATGAGGCGATGCATTTCCCGGAGAAAGGTATTTGAAGAAAGGATAGAGATGGGAATTAGAAAATATCGCCTGATCGATTGCATCCAAATCGTCCTGATGCTCCTCGTACTCGTCGCGACGCTTTACCCTTTGTACTATATGGCGATTGTGTCGGTAAGCGCAGGTGATGCAGTAGGCCGGGGCGAGGTGATGTGGATGCCGGCCGGCATCAACTGGAAGGCGTACGGAATGATTCTCGGCGATCCTTCGATTATGAGGGCCTATGGAAATACGCTGCTCTACACGTCCTTGGGACTGATCGTCAATATGTGCATGACTGCGCTGTGTGCCTACCCGTTATCCAGGGATATTTTATACGGCCGGTCTTGGATATCGCTATTTGTCGTGTTTACGATGCTCTTCGATGGCGGGCTTATTCCGAGGTATAGGGTCGTTCATGCTCTCGGCATGGTCGATACGATATGGGCGCTCCTGCTGCCGGCGGCGATTCAGGTGTTCCATATGATGCTCATGCGGACGTTTTTCGAGCAGATTCCGACGGCCCTGCACGAAGCGGCCTATCTGGACGGAGCGGGTGAAATGCGCATTCTGCTGCGTATCGTGCTGCCGTTATCGCTGCCCGTCTTGGCGACATTGTCTCTGTTCTACGCGGCAAGCCACTGGAACAGCTTCTTGCCGGCGTTGATTTATTTGAACGAGAAACGGCTGTATCCGCTGCAAATCGTGCTGCGCAACATCGTCATCCAGGGTGAGATGGCGGCTCAAGGCTCGAATATGGCGGAAGCGGGCGGGACAGCGGTCACAGCACTGAACATCAAGTATGCCCTTGTAGTAGCCGCTATACTGCCGATTCTGTGCATCTATCCATTCGCGCAGAAATATTTTGTGCAGGGCGCGATGATCGGGGCAGTGAAGGGCTAAGGCGGATCACTTGGACAATATGGATTTTGCATTACGGTGGCACCACTTGAAGGAGGAACAAACTAGATGAAAGCAAAGCAATGGATGCTGGGCGTCGTAGGCATAACGCTCTTATTGACAGGCTGCGGGACAGAGAGGTCCGGAAACGGCAAGGAAGGCAAGCCGGACAACGCTGCAGCCGGTAACGTTAAAAATTTATCAAGACCCGGCCTATATTTCGGAGCAAGATTTCAAGCAGCTGATCGCCGAGCCGGTCAAGAACAAATATCCGCATCTTACCGTCGAGCAGGTGATGACCCAGAACAGTCTGGAAAAATTGATCGCGGCGGCGGAGCCGGTCGACTTCTTCGTGACGTGGAACGGACAGATGGCGTTCTATAAAGACCTCGGGTTTTACGAGGACATTACGCCCTTGGCGAAAAAGAGCAATTTCGATCTGGGCAAATTCGACCCGGGAGCATTGGATGCACTCCGGGCCGTATCGGATTCCGGCACCGAATTGTATGCGCTGCCTTATGCGGTTCAATATAACGCACTCTACTACAACAAAGCCATCTTCGATAAATTCGGCGTACCTTATCCGAAAGACGGCATGACCTGGGCGGATGCGATCGAATTGGCGAAGAAAGTGACGCGCCTCGACGGAACGACCCAATATTACGGTCTGGATACAGACGACTATGTCCGTTTCACGTTCCCTCTATCTCTCCAGGCGGTGGACGGGAAGACGAATAAAGCGCTGGTGAGCGGCGAGCCATACAAGCGCGCGTTCGAAATGGCCAAACAAATTTATTCGATACCGGGACTGGCGTACCAGAACAGGGGCATCGAGCGGTTTACGAAAAATAAGACGGTCGCTATGCTGGCTACGATCAACTTGTCCTCGCAGCTCAAGCAAACGCCCGACCTGGATTGGGACGTCGTCCAATTCCCGAGCTATCCGGACAAACCGAACGTGTACGGCATGTACGACCTGCATATTCTCATCCCGAACCGGAACAGCAAGCATCAGGACGATATGATGAGGGTGATGGAGGTACTGTTCTCCGACGAGGTGCAGACGAACATGGTCCGCAAATCGGGCAAGGTGTCCACCTTAAAGGATGCGAAATATAAGCAGCAGTACGGCAAAGACCTTCCCGAGCTGCAGGGCAAACGGATCGACAGCATATTCAAGAGCGTTCCGGCTCCGGCTCCGCAATACTCGCGGTTTTATCCGAAGGCTGCCGAAATTTTAAGATGGAACTACGTGGATTATATGAACAACAAGAAAGATATCAATACGGCGCTTCGGGATGCCGAAGAAGCGATCAATAAGCACGTCGCCGGGGAACTGGGCAAATAGAGCAAAGACGGGTGCCAGCCAATAAGGGAGGGAATTACTTTGAACAGAGCCAGAAGCACGTGGAAATGTTTGCCGATCGGTTTCCTGATGCTAGTCGTCATGCTCTCGGGCATACAAGTCGTGTCCGCCAACAACTATTCGGACGTACTGCAAGCCCAGATCGATTTCTCCGACGCCAGTACGGGCAAATATATCGCCAGTCCGAGCATCGTGAAGCTCCCGGACGGAACTTTGCTCGCAAGCGACGATTTCGGGATTCTCGTTCCCGTTGTCGGAAATACCCGGGTGTTTCGTTCGACGGACGACGGTGCGACTTGGACGATGACCGCTTCGATCGACGGACAGTATTGGAGCACGTTGTTCGAGCATGGCGGAGCCGTATATTTGCTTGGAACCGACAACGGTCTCGGTTCCGTCGTCATCCGCAAAAGCATCGATGGCGGTACGACGTGGAGCGATGCCTCGGTTCTGTATCAAGGCGGTGATGCTAATAAATACCATTGCGCGCCGACACCGGTATTGAAGGCGAACGGTCGGTTGTACAAAGGGTTCGAGGTTCTGAACAAGTGGGGGATGTGGGCATTTGTCATATCCGCGCCGGATACGGCCGACCTGATGAATCCGTCCAATTGGACGAAATCGAATCAAGTCGACCAAAATCTGTATATCGAAGGCAATGCCGTGCTCGGACCGGACGGTCAAGTGTGGGACGTACTCCGGCGATCCGTTACGAATCGGGCGGGCATCTACAAACTCGGCACCGACAACAAGACGTTCACCCGATACGGAGAATTCGACATGCCCGGCGGGGATGTGAAATTTACGATCCGCCACGATGCGGCCTCAGGCAAGTACATCGCGCTGGTCAATGAGCATACCGACTACAATGTCGCCCAGAACAGGCAGCGCAACGTGCTGTCGCTCATCTATTCGACCGACCTGGTCAACTGGACGCGGGGCAAATTGCTCATTCAAGAGGACGCCGACTTGAGCTGGTCCAATTCCGTCACGAAGACGGGCTTCCAATACGTCGATTGGCAATTCGACGGCGACGATCTGATCTATGTCTCCCGCACTTCCTATGACGGCGCGAACAGTCACCATAACGCCAACCGGCTGACGTTCCACCGGCTGCACGATTTCCGCGACTTTTTGCAGCCGGCATCCTTGATCGCAAGCTATTCCTTCGATGGCCACACAAAGGACGATTCGGCTCAGGGCAATGATCCGGTCCGCTCGGGAACAGGAGGGTTCGCGGCCGGCAACGTCGGGCAGGCGATCAACATGGACGGAACCGATTATCTCGACATGCATTACATGATCGGCAATGAAATCGCGAATGCCGAGGCGGTGTCCATCAGCGTTTGGATCAACCCGAGCCTGATGCCGGCCAGCGGATCCCAGTACGATATTGTCAGCACACGCATCGACTCCCAGCAAGCAGGCTACGAGCTTGTTGTCGAGAATGGCGCGATCCGGCTGGGAACGAGAAGCGATAAGGCCGACGCTTACCAGAGCAAGAGCTTCGGCTTCAACGATACGGGCTATTGGCATCATGTCGTCGCGGTAGCGGATTACCGGAATAAATCGATCAGGATGTATATGGACGGAGTGGAGCAGTCGCCGGGCGGTTCATTCTCCTTTCTGCAGGACTACTATCGCCGATATTCCCCTTCCCAAGAAGACCGTATCGGCATGAGTCCCGGAGGAGGCGCCAATTTCAAAGGGATGCTGGATGATTTGAAGATTTACCGCAAAGCATTAACGCAGACGGAAATCGACAGCCTGTACTCGGAGGGCAGCCAAAACCGTGCGGGAGCGCCGGGGAAACCGGTGTTGTCCGATGACAATGGCCACGATACGGGCATACTTGACGGCGATTATAAGGTGAAAATGGATATGTGGTGGGGAAATAACGGCAAAACATATAAGCTGTATGAGAATGACGTGCCCATCGACACGCAATTGTTGGCGGATCGTTCGCCGAATACTCAATCGACCGTTACGTCGGTAACGTACCGGAAGAACGGCACTTACCGGTATTATGCGGAGCTGCGCAATGAATCCGGTACGACGAGGAGCGACGTTCTGACCGTTTCCGTCACGCAGGCTGCGCCGGCGCAGCCGGTACTGTCCCACAATAACTGGGATGGGGATGGGAATTTCCAGGTTGACATGAACTTGTGGTGGGGAACGAACGGCACGACGTACCGTCTATATGAGAACGGCGTTCTAGTCGATACTCAAGCATTGACTGCCAAGACGCCTCAGGCGCAATCGGCCACGACGGGGGTTCAGGGCAAACCGGTCGGCACTTACGAATATCGGGCCGAACTGGAGAATTACGCGGGATCGATATCCAGCGCTAAGATGACGGTGCAGGTGAGCAAATGACGGACGGGCGGCGATCCGAGCAGGGGCAGGAGAAACAAGACAAGTCTGGATAAGAGACGCGTGCAGAGCTACCCTTCGGCTTCTTGGGCCGAGGGTAGCTCTATTGAACTGCAGCGGCATAATCAACCTACGTTAATGGCACCTGCACCGTGTATGCAAACCGCACTTATTTCGCATCCCACCGAAGTCCGCTCAAGACGACTCATGCTTACGGAAGCTCCCCGGCGTCGTGCCGATCATCTTCTTGAACCCGCGAATAAACGTAAGCGTGTACGGATATCCGACCGTTGCCGCGATATTCTGGATCGTTTCGTTCGTTTGGGTGAGCAGCTCTTTCGCGCGGTTCATTCTTACTTTCGTTACATAGTCGATGAATTTCTCGCCGAGCTCCTCCTTGAACAGCTTGCTTATATACGTCGGGCTTATTCCGAACTCGTCGCTTAAGTGCGTTAACGATAAATTCGGGTTGCTGTAATGCTCCTCGATGTAGCTTTTGACTTGTTGAATGATTTGATGGTGGCTGCGGTTCTCCCGCATCTGGCCCATCTCTTCGAACGAGCGCAGCAACAGGCTGTATAGGGAGCCATGCAGATGGTCGATCGTCTCGTGTTCCTCGATCGCTTGCTGCAGCATGGGCGCCGTCTGCTTCGTCCACAGCACGTAATAGTCGACCGGAAGCTCGGACATTTCCTTATCCAGCTGGTGGAGGAAATATTGCATCAGATTGCGCAGATCGTCCTTGGAGCACAGCTGGTCCCGGAGCGTCTGGAACATGGCTTTCAATTGATCGGCCCAGGTGCGGTCGCCCATCCGGTAAGCTTCCCCGATGCTCCGCATATGTTGCAGATGCTTGAACAGCTCCGAATGGGGCTTGGCGCCGATTTCCCCGTATTCGATAACCCGATTGTCCCCGAACGACGTCTTGTATTGCAGCGCGGCCCATGCGCCTTTATAGGAGGCGGACAGCGATTCGAGGCCCGGCTGCACCGGACCGATGCTTACGGTAATGCGGTAATTCAAATTTTGCTCGACCCATTGCCGGATTTTCCTGCACAGCTCCGTCACGCGCTTAGGGTCGCGTATTCCCGGCTCGAGCGGCACGATCATACCCAGCTGATGGGGAGCGATCCACTCGGTCCACAGCGCGCTGCCCGCCGATTCGGCCATTTCGTGCAGAACGTTGCGCAGCACATGCTTGAGCAGAAATTGGTCCCTGGCTATATGCTTGCGGCAAAAATCGGCGTATTGATCGATCTCCGCGATCGCCACGACATACGCTTCGTCGTGAAGCCTTATATACAGCGGCTCCAGCTCCGCGCACCATTCCTCATAGCTTTTGGACGCGCTTTCATCAAGCAGCTCCTTGAATACGACCTGCTTGCGGTATACGAGATTGATCTGGTTTTGCTCCTGCAGCTGGCCGGATGTCTCCAGCAGATCGTCGATTGCGGAGGAGATAAAGAAAAATTCGTCGTCCGTTCCTTTGTCGATCCGGAGCGCGCTGCTCTTCTGCCGGGAATAGTCCAGCAGCTGATTCGTAATGCGCTGCAGCGGCTTGGCGTGGCGCATCGTGATGATGATGACCCAGATAACGCCAAAGGCGATGAAACCTACGCCGACCGCGAGCCAGACGGAGAACGTCGAGGACATGATCTCGAACAAGCCGCCGTTGCGAATGCCTCCGCGAAATTCCCATCCCGTATAAGCCGATTTGACGATATTCGGCTTCTGCACTTGATCCCGAGCGGCTTCGTTTTCCGCTCCCGACAGGAGCAGCGGGTTCCCGTAAGAATCAACAAGCGACAGTACATTGATGTTATGGTCGTACATCGAATCGATCATTTGCTGCAGCTTGGCCGCGTTGACGTTGACGACGAGCAGCCCTTTAGTCAAAATATCGCCGTATCGGACCAGCGAGATGACAGCCGTGCCATTCCCCGAGCCGGCGGTTTCCGTGTACGTTCGGACGGGAGTCCAGCGGAAGGCGTTCAGCGACGTCAAGTGGCTTTGGATAAACGTCTGATCCCCGAACTGCTCCAGCGTCGTCAATCGCGCGTTCGTCATGACGGTGCCGTCCGTGGCGCGATACAAGTAAGCGGAATCGACCATCGGCAGCTTTTTCTGCAAATCGGTCAGGAAACGGGCGCCGTTCAAGTTGGCCGATTCGTGCTGCCCGGGCTCGGGGGAGAAGAAGGTGGCCGCTCTCTCGTTGAACATCACGTCATTCAGCATGATGTTGTCGATGGACGACAGCGCGGCATCGACCGACTGCATGACGTTGCGCAGAAGCGCATCGTTCGATTTCATCGCCGATTTCCGCGACATTTCGGACAAGAACACGTAAGTGATCAGCATGAGAGACGACGAAATAATGAAGAACACCGGCAAGTATGAGAGCAGAAGCCGTTTGGTCCATCTTCTCGACATAGCGTTGCCCTCCTTAGAACTTTTGCGGAGCAAAAGTTGGCATCGAAAGCGTTACTGAACTTTTGCGGAGCAAAAGTTGGCATCGAAAGCGTTACTGAACTTTTGCGGAGCAAAAGTTGGCATCGAAAGCGTTACAGAACTTTTGCGTTGGCATCGAAAGCTCGGCGGAACGTACCTTCATGCCGATATTATTTCATGGCTGGCCCGTGCATGTAAACGGTTTAGTTCCGTTTTGAAAAAACGCCTATCGTTCAAAAAAAGTCTACGTTCCCCCGCAGCAGCGGAAAAACCGGACTCCGCAAGGAAAGTCCGGCTGCCGTCCGATCTACTTCTACTTCAGCTTGCCGGCGTCGCGAAGCTGCTTGGTGTAGGCGTCGAGAAGTTCCTGCCCTTTGTACTTGACCATCAGCTCCTCGCGGATTTTCGGCCAGTTTTTGCCCGATTTTTCTTCCATGACCAATTTTACCTGCATTTCGTTTTGTCTCGCGCGGAACGACCCCAGATCGAAGCCCTGCGGCGGCGTAACCGCCATGCCGTACCCTTTGGCGATCGGAAGGGAGGCCATGAATTTGGTGATTTCCCGGTCATGATCCGTTTGGCGGGGATCGACGACTTCCAGCTTCATCAGGTGGGGAGCGATCGGCGTAATCTGATTGTACACGTCGAGGAAGTTGCCCTGCTTCACGACGTCCGCTTCGAAAGCTTCGATATTCAGCTTGATCTGATTGCCGGTGCGGGTATAATGCTTGCCGTCCAGCCCATAGTGGGTCAGCAGGAAGCCTTCATCGCCGACGAGCCAGTCGACGATTTCCACGGCCCGCTTGATTTTCTCCGGACTTTTCTCCGCCGTCGCTTTGGAGAACAGGATCGGGCTGCCGGGCGATACGGTCGTACGGATCGGGGTGTTCGGACCGAACATGCTGAACGCTACCCAGTTCGCCTGCGGGTTGATCATTTTGCTTCTCGCCTGCAAGCTTTGCGGGCTGGAATCGAAGGCGAAATCCGGCGTTCCTCCGAGTACGACGCCCACTTTGCCTTGCGACGCTTTATTCAGAACGTCGGGTCCTTTGCTCAGAAACCAATCCGGATCGATGACACCCATGCCGATCACCTTCGCGATGTCGTCGATGACTTGTTCCACCTTCGGATCGGTCTGGGCGTCGATAATCTGCGTATCGGTCAACAGAACGGGGAAAGGCATTCCGTTCTTGATATACTCGGGCCAATCGAGCCCCACGGAGTTGCCGTTGCCCGCATAGGTCGCGCCGTAAGTGTCCTTCTTGTTGTTCCCGTCCGGATCGTTGTTTGTAAATGCTTGCAGCACCTTGACGTAGTCCTCGTATGTTTGCGGCACTTTCAAGCCGAGCTTGTCAAGCCAATCTTTGCGGATGTAGTAGGCCCGGTAGGAGGACTTGTCGTACGGGATCGGAATCCGGACCAGCTTCCCGTCGAGCCGGTATGTTCTCATCGTTTCGTCATCGAGCCAATACTTGAAATAGTTCGGCATCGTTTCTTTCGTCACGAAAGGCGTCAGATCGGACAGCAGCCCGCTTTGGTACAGCTTGATACCCCCGTCCGGATTGCCCTCGAGCCAGAAGTCCGGCAAATCGTTGGAGGCGGCCATCGCGTTCATTTTGTTATGCAGATCGGGGCCGTTCACCATGTAGTTGATGTCCAGCTCGACCTGGAATTTGTCTTCGATCGCTTTGCGAACGAAATCTTTGCTCTTGTCCGACGGCAAATTGGCGTTGGCGGATCGGGAGATGAGCATGGCGCGGAGCTTCAATTTTTCACGTGCCGGCTTCGTGTCCGACGGTTGATTGGCGGATGGTACCGGCTCTTGCTTGCCGCTTGACGAGCAGGCGCTTGCCATGACGACGCTTGACAGCACGGCCCCCGCCATGATGACCTTGAATAGTTTCAATTCGAACCCCTCCAGGCTTTTCTGAGTTAGAAGACGGATGCGGCAAAGCCGGCCACCGTCAGGAGCTGCGCAGCAGGTCCTTAATCCGGAGTATAGGGGGCGGGCCGCTTGTTGGATAGAAGCGATTTCAGAATGAATATCCGTTTCTTGAAAATCGGCGGCAGCCGGGCTTGAGCGGCGTTGGTGGAAAAAAGCTTATCCGTATTACGCCTGCTTATCCCTGCTAATCATGAATATAGCACAACGGAAGATACCGTGACTGTCGTTCTTTTGCAGAAGAAGCAAGCACCATTTTTCCAAAGACGGCATTTTCAAAAAACGACGGTTTCGTTCATAAAACGGCTGTAGCCGCGCGTCTGCGCCCCGATCTACACTAATCGCAAGCACGACACAACGATACTTCGGGAGAGTGAACGATATGGAGAAGCCGGCCAAGCTGGCGCTGCACGGAGGAACACCGGTACGAACGAAACCGATGCCGACGGACCGACTGGGCGTGACGCTGTACGGGGAAGAAGAATTGAAGGAACTGGCGGATGTGATCGCATCGAAGACGCCGTTCCGGCATTACGGACCGCACCCTTCGGATAAGCCGCAAAAAGCGGCGAAAGTCGAGGCGATGACCCGGGAGCTGCTCGGAACGAAGTACACATTGGCCGTCTCCAGCGGTTCGGCCGCGTTGTCCTGCGTCATGGCGGCGCTCGATGTCGGGCCTGGAGATGAAGTGATCATTCCGGCGTTCGGCTGGTATTCCGATTACAACAGCGTGATCGCCGCCGGGGCGCTGCCTGTGTTCGCATCGATCGACGATACGCTGAATATGGACCCCGCCGATTTCGAGCGCAAGATTACGCCGCGCACGAAAGCGGTCATCGTCATTCATTATCAGGGCGGACAGGCGCGCCTCGAAGAGATCGTGACGATTGCAAGGAGAAACAACGTTATCGTCGTCGAAGACTGTGCGCAATCGTTCGGCGGCAGCTACCGGGGCAAGCGGCTCGGCACGTACGGCGATATCGCCATCGCGAGCTTCCAGTTCAACAAGATGATCAGCTGCGGCGAAGGGGGACTCGTATACACCGATTCGGAAACGTATTTCGCCAAGGCGGTCCGCTGTCACGACCTCGGAGATATGCGCCCTTATTTCCTGGAACAGCTCCAGGACAAAAGCCTCGGCGATCCGTCGCTCGCCTTCCCGGGGAACCAGTACCGGCTCAGCGAGCTGCAGGCTGCCGTCCTCGTAGCCCAACTCGGCAAGCTGGACGGCGTGCTGGACGTATGCCGGGGCTACTACGGGCAGCTGGAGCGGGCATTTGCAGGGTTGCATTTCCGCATCCGGCCGGTCGAGGAGGGGCATTGCGGGATTACGTGCTTCGTGCAGTTCGCAAGCGCGGACGAGGCGCGAACGTTCGCCAAGGCGCTGCGCGCGGAAGGAATCGCAAGCGGGCCGACCTCGGCATGCAAAAATTTGATGGAAATGCCGATGGTGAAGTTGAAAAAGACGCCTTACCGCGATATGCCTCCTTATGGGGGCGAGCATGGGGAGCACGACCCGGTCGACCGCGATGCCGAGGCGACGTCGAAGCGTACCGACGAGATGCTGGCCCGCTATATGGCAATTCCGATCGGCCCGCAGTATACGCAAGAAGAGATCGACGATATTATAACGGCGGTTAAGAAAGTTGACACGCTTCTATACGACAAGGTGAATTCTACGACATAAGGGAGGCGGACCGATCGTGAATACGGGTTCTTCGGTAGACGGACCGATTACAGCGCCAGGACGGTCGCTGCGGGAGAGGCTGCACATCAGCCGCAGCGTATACCGGTACCGCTGGTTTTATTTGATGCTGCTGCCGGGACTCTTGTATTATGTGCTGTTCCATTACTTGCCGATGGGCGGCTTGTTCATCGCGTTCAAAGATTACAATTTGCAAAAAGGCATTTGGGGAAGCCCTTGGGCGGGGCTGAACCATTTCGAGACGCTTTTCAGTACTCCGGATTTCTTCCGTATTTTGAAAAATACAGTGATCATCAGCGTGTACCGGATCTTGTTCAACATGCTGCCGGACGTGCTGCTCGCGCTCATGCTGAACGAGGTCCGCACCGCCTGGTTCAAGAAAATCGTCCAGACGATTACGTACGGACCTTATTTCTTGTCCTGGGTAATCGTGTACGGGTTGACATATGCCTTCCTGGCGCAGGAATCGGGCATTCTCAATACGTGGATTCGCGACGGGGGAGGGACGCCGGTCGAGTTTCTTACATCCAGCGACTATTTCCGGCCGATCCTGCTGCTGACCGATATTTGGAAAAACACCGGGTTCGGTGCAATCATTTACTTGGCCGCGCTGGCGACGATCAATCCAGAGTTGTATGAGGCCGCCGTTGTCGACGGGGCCGGACGATGGCGTCAGCTGTGGCATATTACGCTGCCCGGAATCCGCGACGTGTTCATCCTGCTGCTCATCCTGCGCGTCGGCAACATCCTGGACGCCGGCTTCGAGCAAATTTACATTTTCCTGAACGCCCGCGTCTACAACGTCGGGGATGTTATCGACACATGGGTATTCCGCTATGGTCTGGAGAAGCTCGATTTCAGCATTGCGGCCGCAACCGGGTTTTTCAAATCCGTCGTCGGCTTCGCGTTCGTCCTGGCCGCCAATCAAATCGCCAAAAAATTCGGAGGGTCCGGCATATGGTAGGAGGTGCGGGAAATGGCAGTCGGAACTTACCGGTCGCGGGCGGACCGGATCATTGACGCCGTCTTGTACGCGGCGCTCGCGGTATTCTCGCTGGCTGCGTTGTTTCCCTTGTATTACGTGGCGGTATCTTCGATTACACCGCTCAAGGAATTGCTGCAGCAGGGCGGATTCGTGCTATGGCCGACTTCCGTAACGTTCGAGGCTTACGGGTCCATCTTCGATTCGCCTGTTGTGCCCCAAGCGTTGAAAATATCCGTCTTCGTCACCGTAGTCGGAACGGCGCTCAACCTGACGATGACTACGCTCGTCGCGTATCCGCTGTCGCGCAAGCCGATGCCGGGAAGAAGCGCCTTTATCGTGGCGATCGTCTTCACGATGCTGTTCTCGGGCGGGCTCATCCCGCTGTATCTCGTCGTTCATGCGCTTGGACTGATCAATACGGTATGGGCTTTGATCATCCCGGGGCTCGTCTCGAGCTTCAACATGCTGATCATGAAGACGTACTTCGAGAACTTGCCCGCCGAGATCGAGGAGGCGGCCATCGTCGACGGCTGCGGGGACGTGCAGGTGCTGTGGCGCATCGTCATTCCGTTGTCTCTGCCGATTATGGCTACTTTGGGATTGTTTTACGGAGTCGGACACTGGAACGCCTATTTCGCCGGGATCATGTACATCAATGACCGCAGCTTGTATCCGATCCAAGTCGTGCTGCGCAATTTGATCCAATCGCCGTCCGTCAGCCAGGACCTGATGATGCAGAACGCGGAGACGCTGCAGCTCGTCGCTCCGGAAACGGTCAAGATGGCGACGGTCGTCGTCGCTACGCTGCCGGTTCTGGTCGTGTACCCGTTTCTGCAAAAATTTTTCATGAAAGGCATGCTGCTCGGCTCGATCAAAGGCTAATCCGCGAAAGGATGTCGAATTTCGTTGCAACTGAATAAGGGTATGACACGACAGCAAGAGCCGGTCACGGCAGTAATTGTCGGCGCGGGGCATCGGGCGCTGATCTATGCAGGTTATGCGGAGCAGCATCCCGACGAATTGCGGATCGTCGGGGTCGCCGATCCCGATCCGCTTCGGAGGGAGCAGACGGCAAGCCGCTTCCGGCTGCCGGCGGACCGGACGTTCGCCACGGTCGAGGAGTTGACGGCCGTTCCCCGATTCGCCGATGCGGCGATTAACGGCACGATGGATCACCTGCATGTGCAGACGACGATTCCGCTCCTGCGGGCGGGTTACGATGTGCTGCTAGAGAAGCCGATCGGCGTATCGGAGGCGGAAGTGCTGGATTTGCAGCAGACGGCACAGAAATACGGCCGGCGCGTCATGATTTGCCACGTGCTGCGGTACGCCCCGTTCTACGCCGCGATTCGCCGTCAAGTCGAGGAAGGGGCGATCGGCGACATCGTGAACGTGCAGACGGTGGAAGCCGTGAGCTTCCATCATATGGCGATGGCGTACGTGCGGGGCAAATGGGGCAACAGCTCGCGCTGCGGCTCGACGATTCTGATGGCCAAGTGCTGCCACGATCTGGACATGATGACTTGGATGCTGCAAGGGAAGAAGCCGGTCCAAGTAAGCAGCTTCGGCAGCCTGACGCGCTTCAGGCCGGACAAAGCCCCCGAAGGCGCGGGAACGCGCTGCCTGGTCGACTGCGCGATCGAAGCTTCCTGCGAATATTCGGCACGCCGGCAGTACCTGGAGAAAGGACTGTGGGACTTCTATATATGGGAAAATCTCCACCTCGGTCAAGCTCCTGCCGAGGAGGAGAAAGAGGACATCTTGCGCCACCGCAGTCCATACGGCCGATGCGTCTGGCATTGCGACAACGATGCCGTGGACACGCAGGCGGTTATCGTGGAGTTCGAGGACGGCAGCACGGCAACGCATAATCTTGTCGGCGCGACGGCGAAGCCTTGCCGGACGATCCATTTGACCGGAACGCTCGGGGAAATCCAGGGAAGTATGGAGGACGGCAGCTTTACGATACGCCGACCCGATCTCGACGCCCCGCGCCGCTATACGGAAGAGAAAGTCGCCGTAGACGTGAAGGGAGAGATGCACGGCGGCGGCGATCTGCGGCTCGTGGCCGATTTTGTCCGCATGCTGCGGGGAGAGACGTTGAGCCTATCGACTACTTCGCTGGAGCAGTCGATATACGGCCATCGGATCGGCTTCGCCGCCGACCGTTCCCGCATCGAGCGGCGGACGGTCGCTATCGACGTATCGGCGATGGCAATGGCAAAGGGGGACTCGGACCAATGATCATTGATGCGCACAACCATCCGTCTTGGGAAGGGATGAACCTCGAGCGGTATTTGGACAACATGGCGAGGTACGGCATCGACCGGACTTGGCTGATGACTTGGGACGCACCGGCAGACGAGTACAACCCCGCCTATTATAAAATAATGCCGGATCACGGTGAACCGGGCGGCCCACTCTCGCTCAAGCGGTGCGTCGAGTTCGCGGAGCGGGTGCCGGACAAGTTCGTGCTCGGCTATGCGCCGGACCCGCGCAAGCCGGACGCGATCGATCGGCTCCAGATGGCGATCGACTTGTACGGCGTGAAGCTGTACGGCGAGCTGAAGCTGCGCATGATGTATGACAACCCGGATGCGATCCGCATGTTCCGGTTTTGCGGGGAGAAGGGGCTGCCCGTTCTCGTCCATATCGACTACGAGATCCCCGCGGCACACCCGTATCCGCGTCCTAATTACTGGTACGGCGGGACGATCGGGGCGTTCGAGCGTGCCGTGAAAGCTTGCCCGGAGACCGTGTTCATCGGGCACGCTCCGGGATTTTGGTCGCATATTTCCGATGACGACCAGTACGACAAGCGTTCTTATCCGGCGGGGCCGGTTGCTCCGGGCGGGCTCGTGCAGGTGTTGTTCGACCGTTATCCGAACTTGTACGCCGACTTATCCTCGGGCTCCGGGCTTAACGCCTTGAAGCGCGATCCGGCCCATGCCCGCGAATTCGTAATCCGGTTTCAGGACCGGCTGCTGTACGGCCGGGATTGTTTCCATAACGAGCACCAGCAATTTCTGAATGAGCTCGATTTGCCGGACGACGTGCTCGCCAAGGTGTATGCGGGCAATGCGCTGCGGCTTATCCCTTAAGCCGCGCTCGTCGCTGCCGGCAGACAGCGAGAAAGCCGCAGAACGTGATTCCACGTTCCGCGGCTTTTTCCGCTTACCCGAGCCGGCTTATTTGCCGGCCGGGGCTTTCGCTTTCTCGATTTCTTTATCGGCTTCCTCCGTCATCGTTCTGAGCGCGGTATTGACGTCTACCGTTCCTTTGGACAGGTGGTACATATATTTGCCGAAGGCGGCCGAGGCATACCGGTGGTAAGGCGATGCCGGAATCGGATCGGCCGGTTTGTTTTTCAGCAGGGCGCGTACGTTTTTGCCTTGCAGGAAAGTCGCTTCCTGGCCATATGCGTCCTTGACCGCCTGGTTATTGATGACAGGGAAGGCAAGCGCCTTTTTCGCCAAATGCATCTGCACTTCATCGCTCGTCAAGACGGAGATGGCATCGAATGCGGCTTCCTTATGCTTGCTCGTGCTTGTCACGTACACGAGTGTCAGCAGAGATTGCGGACCTATGCCGCGACGGTCGCTGAATTCCGGGAGCGTGACCACGTCCCAGTTGACGTCCAACTGTGTCGCCGGAAGATTATAGGCGTACATGGCGGCGACTTTATCTTTCACGAACAGGTTGTTGATCGATCCGAAGTCGTTCTCCTTGGACATGTTGCCGGGAATTTCGTAGAACCGGGTCCAGTTTTTGACGAACCGGGACCATCTTTCGTCGGTGTTAAGCAAAGCTTTATCCGTCTTCGGATCGACGAAGGGAACCGACAGCTGGTTTTGCGACGCCGTTTCAAACTGGGTAATGAAGCCTCTGTATTGCGTGCCGCCCTCGACGCGGGTCATCGTTTTGGCCAGCTCGTAGGTTTCGTCCCAAGTCATGTTGTCCTTCGGGTATGCTTTCCCGAACTTGTCGAACAAATCTTTGTTGTACATCATACCGGAAACGACCATCCGATAAGGAAACGCATACATGCCGCCCTTCGAGAAATCCTGTACCGCCTTCACCGCGCTAGGTTCGAGTCTGGACAAGTCATAGCCGGTGCTCTTGATCAGTCCGGTCATGTCATACTCAAGCTTGAACGTGGAAATGAGCCGGTAATGGTTGATGCTGCCGACGTTAAACATAATGTCGATCGGTTCTCCGGCGGCAATCCTGTTCTCGATATGGGTCTCGGGACTCGTATCCGGAGAGGAGATGTACTTGACCGTAATGTACGGAAACTTTTTCTGAATCGCATTCCCGTAGTTTTCCATGAATAGGGCCGGGTCCGCTTTCGCGTTCGGATCGTAGATCGTAAGCGTGACCGGTTCCTTCGGGCGGTTCTCCGCCGGCCGCGCTTCTTCTTTCTTCTCTCCGCCCGAGCATGCGGCCAGACTGCATACGGTCAGCAGCATCGCGGCAGCCGGCCACCATTTTTTCGTTACCATATCGTTTCGCTCCTTCGTTATGATTCGTACACCCGCATAATGCCGATATCGTCCACCCACAGCTCCGCGGTATCGCCGGTTGCCGGCCCCGATTCAATCGATACTCTCAGCACGTGATCGTAGTCCGTATCCGGGTCGCCTGGCGTCCCCGGCGCGAAGAAGCTTACGTGCAAAGTTTGCCAATCGGCGCTTGCGAACGGCGTTTCGACCGGTGTGCCATTCGCGGCCAGATCGGTTATAACCAGCTTCCCGGACATGCCGTTCGTCTTCACCTTTGCGGTTAAACGATAGTTGCCTCCTGCCGAATAGCCTTTCCAGTCATAATATAAGGCGGACTGCTTCGGATTAGCCGCCGCGGCGTTCATCCGGATCGACCGGTCGTATTCCGCGCCGGTTACCGATACGTCTTCCGCGGTCGTACCCGCAGCGCGTTTCCAATAGCGGGGAAGGGTAAGATCGCTCTTGTCCTGCACTTCAAAGCTGCCGTTCGGAATTTCCGAATTGTATAGAAAGGGAAGCGCTAAAATGTCGTCGCCGTACACCGTTCCGCCAACCTGTACGGATTCCGGGTACACCCGGATTTGAATGGGGTCGGTCCCGTTCAGCGGCGTCAGGAACGTCAAGCTGTACGGTTTCCACGAAGCATCGGAGAACGAAACGGATTCCAGAATCGTATCCGTAGCAGCATTGTAGGCATCCGCTCTCCCGATCGCTCCGCCGCTCGTACGCCCTTGCAGCGTCAGCGTATATTCGGTGTTCGGCTCATAGTCTTTAATCGTTTGCTTAATCCCTTGGAACGGACCGGTATTCGCTTGAATGGCAATGCTCTTCTTGCCGCCGTATGGGCTCGTAGAGTCCAATGCGGCCGTTGCCGGAGCTGAAGGAGACGGGTCCATCCGCTCCCAAAATTGCGGCAGCGTCTCGTCGTTCAACGCCGAAAGCTCCATGTCGCCGTTCAGCGTCTTGTTCCAGGCCCATCTGGCGAGACCCGCGGAAGCGTACAGCAGCGGACCGCGTTCTTCCTGAAGCGCATTCACGATCTCCCAGACGGTATGATCGTATTCCGCCATATCGATCCAGTAGGAGGTGGAGCCCGTCTTATGGCTTGCCGCCGGCTTCCGGCTGTTGTCGTCGGACAAGATCACCTTGTCGTAGCTCCGGTTCCACATGACATCGGTAAACGTATTCGTGAACTTCTCCATATCGTCGCGCGTAAATACTTGTCCGCGATGATACGCCGTATTGGGCCCGATTGCGGAAATCGAGGAGTAGTGCAAATCATCGAATACTTGCTGATAGTGGTGCCCGATGTCCCAACTGCCGTTTACATTCCAGTAATACCATTGGTAAGCGGGGGTACCCAGGTCCGAAGTCTGATTCATCAAAGTGTTTTTGAACTGACGCAGCATGTCGTTGGCCCGGCTCTTATAGAGAATCCGGTCGGAGGCATATTCCGGCATACCTTCGGTAGCATCGAATAATAAATACAGCATCGTCGCATATCCCAAATAATGGTTGTTCGGTATCGACCTTCCGGAGAAACCGTTGTTGTACGACGGTCCGGGTCCAAACGTGTAGACTCCGGTTCCGCTGTCTTGACCGTCCACTCCCGTGATTTGCTTCCAGAACGGGTCGTTTTTGCGAAACAAGTTGCCCGCCGCGAAATCACGGTAATCGTTCGCTTTAGCCAAGTAATGCGGATCTGCCTTCAGCTTTGGATCGTCATATACGATATTGGCAAATTGCAGCATCGGGTTCGCGATGCGGGCGTCATTGATCATAAACGTATGGAACGGCTGCGCCTCGATCGAGCGGACATACAAAGTATCGCCCATGTCCGGCGAAGTAACGGCGAACTCGATATGAACCCGGTGTCCGGCCGCCGGCGTTACGAAGTCCATCCGGGGCGCATCGGATTTCGTATGCGACAGCGGCAATGAACCGAGAACCGTATTCGTCGTCATGTCGGTCGCCCTGATAACCCCCGCAGCGCTGGGGCTTACATGGCAAGAACCTTGAACGCGGTATCTATGGTTCGGCAAGAAATTAAGCAGCTCTTGGGAAAGCCCGGGGTTCGTCCCGTCCTGAACGAGCGCGACCGCCCAGCCTCCGACCGCTTCATCGGCCAAGGGCGAATTGGTGAAATAGGCGTTCTTCAGAGGCGCGTTGCTGACGAATCCGGCGGGAAGCTCCATCTTCACGGCTGCGCTCCTTTCATGCTGACCGTCCGGCACGGACTCCACCATTGCGGGCGGGACCACATATTCCTTTACGCTGACATGCCGATAGTATACTTTGTTGCCGGCCAGCCGGGTGTCCGCGCTATAATCGTAGAAGCCCAGCCTAAGCTCCAGCGTCCCTGACGGAGGAGCCGTGAAGTTGAAGAAGTACCGCTCGCAGCCTACGCTTGTAATGCGGGCGCTCCCCAATGCATGATTGCCGTCCGCTACGTTCAAGACTTGCACGAGTCCGACCGACCGGTCCGAATCGACGCCGCCGACAACTTCGACGGTATACGTTTTGCCGGGCAAGCAGGGCAAACTCTGGTGCATGTAATTGTTGGTGGACGTCTTCTCGCTTACGAGGACGATACCGGTGTGTTCGCTTGAGTCGTTTACATCCGCAGCCGGATAAATGTTGCCCGGATTGCCCATCAAGCTCCAACCATAGGGAGCGGCCGAGCTGCCCGCCTCCGATTCGAAGCCCGCATTGTGGACAAGCTCTGTTGCACCCGTAACGGCGCCGCGAACATCGAATGTACCGTTCTTGATCGTCTTGCGGGTATACCGCGGCTCACGGAATCCGAGAGAGCCTGCCCCGCTGTAATCGACCGCCTTCTGCAGCACCCGATCGGACTGCTCGACGAGTTTGTCCAGCCATTTGCGATCTTTCGTTCCTTTGTACAACTGGATGTACCCGTCCGCGACATAGCTTTGTCCCCACGCCAAATCGCTTATCCATTGGTTGTCGGAGTACCCCCTCCCGAACGCCCTTTCCTGATCTGCGACCAAGTGAGCGTCGAAAATACCTTTGCGCATGTTGCCGTGCAATCGATCATCCCCTTTTGGTACCGGTTTGGTCTGACGCTTTCATAGTAGGGAATTATCGGAGACCGGTATACAGCGATCTTTTGACGGTCTATCGTTTTCTGATTGCCGTATTTTCGAGCGTGCCGCAGCCGGACTGTAGAAAAATGATGGTCCGGATAAATCCGGCTATATACGCCGTCCGTTATGCGAAACTATTATCGAAGGTAGCGTTGAACTCGCGTTCAGGGCAAGTATGGGCAGAGGGGACAGAACAAGATGATACATGTCGTATGGAGCGAGACCGAATGCGGCCGGGACCGGCAGGAAGGGCGCAACTGTTACCGGGAAGTGCTGTTCGGGGAGCTCGACTACTTGGGGCTAACTTATACGAAATGGAGCCCGGATGCGTGGGCCCGCAAGCAGCCGCCGGGACTGACTATCGTAATCGCCGCTATAGATGATTCCGGTTGGAACGCCATTTGCGAATCGTATTGCACACAAGGCAACTCCATTCTGGCTGTAGGGGATTCGTCCGGGCTTCAGGAGCTGCTCGGCGTATCGAGCCTGGGTACCGTCAAGGAAGGATGGGTGGAGTGGGGGGCGGCACCGCTGGCGGATGGACTGCGAAGCTCTTTTCATTTCTTCGAGGCGGTGCGTTTGAAGGTTCAGCGGGATGATGTGCAGACGTGGGGGCGGTTGCTTGAGCGCAACGGCAAGCGCATGGATTACCCAGCACTGGCAACGAGACGAGTCGGGGGCGGGTACGCCGCCTGGCTCGCGCTCGACATGATGAAAACGAGCCAACTGATCCGGCAAGGCATCCCGGTTGTTCGGGACGGTCCCCCCGCACCCGACGGCTCGGGCGCGATCGACGAAGGCATTCTGAAAACCGACGACTCGACCGTGCTGGATTGGGAGAAAGACCGGGAGGCGCTTGAACCGGGCGGAGTCCCGTTCTACTTGCATCCGATCGTCGACGAATGGCGCGAGCTGTTCATGCGCGTGGTTCATATGCTGCTGCGAAATATGGACTTGCCGTTCTCCCAAGTGTGGTTTTGGCCGGAAGGGATGCCCGCGGTCGGACATATTTCGCACGATACGGACCGCAATATCCCGAGACAGGCGGCGGCTACGCTGGACAGCCTGCAGAGGGCGGGAGTCCGCTCCACCTGGTGCATCATCATGCCCGGCTACGATGCGGCCATCAATGAACGGATCGTTGCCGACGGACACGAGGTCGCCCTTCATTATAATGCGCTTGGCACCGAAATTCCGCAGAGCGGCTGGAGCGAGCGGGACTTCCGGACCCAACTGGCGATGCTGCAGGAGCAGTTTCCAGGCGAGGAAATCGTTACGAACAAAAATCATTATTTGCGCTGGGAAGGGGACGTGCAGTTTCTGCACTGGTGCGCACGTGCGGGTATCGTTCTGGAGCAGAGCAAAGGGGGCACGAAGCAAGGGAACAAAGGGTTTCTGCACGGAACGTGCCATCCGTACACCTCGATCGACGGCGCGGGCGCGGACAATCGTGTCCTGAGGACGATCAGCTTGCCGACCTTATCGTGGGACCCTCCCGCGCCGCTCCGCTGTACGGCTGAAGAAGCTTATGCCTTGACGGACCGCTGCCTCGACGTGAACGGTGTCGTCCACTTCCTGTTCCATCCCTACATGGTCGCGGAGGAGAATGGAAAAGTGTCAAATATGCTCGCGGAGCTCGTACGCTACGGCCGCGACCGCGGCATGGAGTGGTGGACCGGCAAAGAGCTGCTGAGCTGGTATGTGGCGCGCCAAAGCATTCAAGTGACGAGCGAGAAGCTGGAAGGGAAGCGGGTTCGGCTGAATATCGTTTCATCCGATGCTGTGCGAGGACTTACTGTGCTCGTGGCACTGCAAACTTATACGAATGCGGAAGCGGATCATGGTGCAAGCGTGAGGCGCATCCGGCCGGTAAAGCGGTTCGGCTGCTCGTACGTCGAGCTTCTGCTGGATGTTCAGGCCGGCGAAACCGCCGTGACGGTTACGGCCTGATAAGCGGAGAGCAGGAGCGGTCATCGGTACAACTGCATATTGCCGCATAAGGAGATGAAGCTGTATGAGCATCATTCAGATGCCGACCGGGTATTACCGGCAGTACGACACGGACTTCGGGCTTGAAGTGCCTGCCGAGGCATTCGGGGGTTGGGCCAAGCAAGATTTCGAATTCGATCTGAGCCGTACTGCGATCGTAGCGATGCATGCGGGCAGTTACGGATCACGGGAACAGTCCCCGGGCCGGTACCGTTCGATCGAATACTTGCCGAGATCGGACAAGATCGCCAAATCCGTCTTCCCCGGGCTGCTTCGGACAGTGAGGGATGCCGGCATGAAAGTGTATCATGTCCCTTTCCCCGGAGACTATTACCAGGAGCTTCCCGGTTACAAGGAGACGCAGCGGATTACTCCGCCGTACGAGTCGCCCGCCACGGTCTGGACCGGGTCCGGTTCATTTCTTAATAAGATGAAGCGGTTCAGGGGGGAATTCGTCTTTCCCGGCATCCATAACGTGCGGGACAATAGGCTGGCTCCCCAGGTGAAGTTTTACCCGGAGTCCGAGCCTGTCGGCGACGAAGGCATCGCGGAGAACGAGCAGGAGCTGTTCGCCCTTTGCCGGCGCGACGGAATCGAGCATCTCGTCTATATCGGCTTTGCGATAGACGGATGCTTGCTTGCCTCCCCCGGCGGCATGCTCGAAATGTCGAAGAGGGGGCTCGTCTGCTCCACAATCCGGGAAGCCGTTACCGCGATCGAGACGAAAGAGACGGCCCGCCACGAGAGGGCCAAGGATCTGGCGCTGTGGCGCGTTTCCATTTTGTTCGGCTTTGTCTACGAGCTTGACGACTTCGTCACGGCGATCCGCAGTCGGGGCATGTCTCCTTCGGAAGGGGCATGATGAATATAAAGCGTCCGTTCTACCGTTTGTCGGGGGACGGGCGCTTTCGTTTTTTTAGCTAGTCGCAATTTGTCATTTTTGTGTACCTGAGGAAACGGATTGCAGGTATAATGGAAAAGTTCAGTTGTTGATCTGCACAAAGTATACCATTCCCAAAAAACCAGGAGGCACAACCTTGCTGCAAACCCGAGTCATCCTTTTCGCGCTATTAATCGGTTACTTCTTGCTGGCCGTTTCGAAAATATTGGGCATGCCGGTCGGGACCAGTATAATGGCCATGATCACTACGGCCGCATTTCTGTATACATTCGGCGATCTGCTGGAAGCACGGGCGGGGAAGTCCAATTTGATTAAAAAAGCGTTTCAGAATACCGCCGTATTTTTATTGATTTTCACGTGCTTCGCCTCATTTTTCAAAAGCGCCTTGTTTCCGTATATCCCTCTCGAAACGAGAAATTTGGTTCATGATTTCGCTTCGGCCTATAACGACTATTTCGGAATCGTCGCAGCCTTGGCCATTCTGCTCGCGGTACACAAAAAGTTCGATAAAACCCAGGTGATATCCACCATCCATTTATATTCCGAGCTGGAAAGCGGCGGCCGGGCAACTTGCATCTCGGATAACCCCCGATATGAACACCATGTCGTCATTATGGATAGAGACGGGGCCCTTTACTTTGCGGATCAGGATCCCAGCTCACCCCGTCAATATTTGGAGCTGACACCGGATGTAGTCAACCTGCAATGGTCCTTTATTAGAGCGAAGAAGCCGAGAGCGGAGAGAAGGCGGCGCTCCTAAAATCGTGAAGGCTGCCGCTTCGCTTGTCTCTTGTCCCGATCAGCCGGTGATGCAGAACAGTTTTGATAAGCATGACCGTCTCGTACGCGGCGAGATAGTCGACCGATTCGCGCTCCGTGTGCTCGTTCCGGTAACCGGCGGATAAGTTCACGGAAGGGATGCCGAACGTCTCGGCGAGAATACGCGCGTCGCTGGAGCCGCCTTCCGTTACTCTCCAATCGTCCATGCCCGCCATGACGCCCGCCCGCTCGAACAACAGGCCGTACGATTCGTGGCAGAACGGGATGATGCCTGCACAGGAGGTTACAATGTCGCGCGTTCCTCTGCGATCGACTACGATGGCGGCATCTACATCGGCGAGGAACAGGGGGTCCAGCTTTCGCGATCCGACCAAGCCGATCTCTTCCTCGACCGTGAAGGCGATTTTTAAAGTTCCGCTGAAGCCGGTCCGGCGAACGTTCCGTACGATCTCCAGGATTATGGTGATTCCGGCCCGGTCGTCGGCACCGAGTATACCGGCCGTGGAACGCAGTACGGTGCCTTCCTGAACGATTTGACGGCCTTCTTCAAGCGCCTCGTAAATATCCATATGTGCCGACAGCAGCACCGTTGGGCCTTGTCCGCAATATACGGCGGCGCAAACGTTACCGGCGCGATCTACGAACAGATCGTCCGCAATGTGTCGGAGTCTGCCCCGCAGCGCTTGCCGGATCGGGGCCTCGCGGCGGCTCTCGCCCGGTATATTCAGCCATTGCAGCAGAGAATGCTTGAACGTCTCGGCCTCGTACCGAACCAGCGCGGAATCGTCGGCGAGAATCTCATACAACCGCTCCGCCAACTGAAGCAGCAGCTCTCTGTTGTTGCTGCACTCGAAGCGAATGGTCTTGCCGCGGGTATGAATCGTCATGCCCTCCGGTGCAATCGCCCGCAGCAGCTTCAGCTGCTCGAAGGTCGGCTGAGTGAGCAGGCCGACAATCGGCGTTCTGCGTCCGTGGCCGTCACAGCAATGAAAAGTATGGATTCCCAGCTCATTGAGCCAACGGGCAACGCCCCGCATGTACAGATCAATATCGGCCAGAGGAAGCTCTTCCTCCGTCGGATCGACCAAGCATTCGCCGCCGCGGCGCTCGATCTGGAAAGAAACGGCTTGCAAGGCGTCAGCCCAAACGGACTCGGATACTTCCTGAAGTTGTTCGATCGTCGTACCGACACGATGAAGGGCCCGGGTCAGCAGCTCGCAAGCATGAGTCCGCCGGAAGCTGAAGCGATCGTTCGCGTCCGATAATTTAAATCCGTAGCGGGTAAGCAGCGAAGGTTGATTGAGTTGAGTTGTTTTCATTTTGTCATCCCCTTTGGTTTTGTTTTTTTAGTGTAAGGGGGCTGTGTGACCCGCTGTCACACTGAAGGGAAGGAGCGGGACGACCATGATGGAAGAAGAAGAGGAGCAGGAGCGGCTGCCGGTTCCCTATGAGCAAGAGAAGGCGCTGAAGGAGAAGTACAATGCGGCGATGAAGCGGGGCGACCGGGAGGCAAGCAAGCAGCATAAGGCTTCCCTCGTTGCGTTCTATGTGTTGTATGGGGAATCGTATAAAGGCGCCGACAGACCGGACCCGACATCGGCCAAGCTATGTTTGCGCAGAGCGCTTGGTTTGCAGCACGACCACCCTGTGGCGAATTACCGGTACGCCCATCTGTTATACGGGGAGAAGCATTATACCTTGGCGGCGTATCATTTCAAGCTTGCGTTGGACGGAAGCCGGGAGCAGAGCCTGAACGACACCCAATCGCTGATCGCCCATATTTTTACGGTCAATTGCGGGCTTCTGATGGCCAGAGATGCGATCAAGGAAGTCGACGATTTGCAAAATAGCGAGCATGCTTCGTTCGACAGCAAGCTGATGGAGGACTATGCCGACCGGATGCTTGTCGACAGCGAAGAGATGCTGGCGCATTTTTTATATATGAAGGTGACCGCATCCGGCCATGAACCGATCTCGGAGCAGCGGTTTTATGAGGTACAAGAGGCGGCAGGAGATAGCGACGTGTTGGTATGCGTCACGCCGCTAAGCCGCGAGCTGATTTACCGGGGGCGGAGAGAGCATTTGACCCAGACCGAGTTTTTCGTCGCCCATACCGTGCTGCAGTCCAAGGAGTTCATTCAGGTGAAGGACATTTACGAGAAGCTGTTCGAAGGCCGCCCGCTGGAGGAAGTCGTCACGCCTTCCGCCGTTCGCCAGTGTTTGCGCCGGCTGAGCAGGGACGTCCCTTTCTGGGAGCTGGTCGTTGAGGCGGATATACGCGGGAACTTCTCAGCACGCAGACGACGGAAGGGTATTACTTATACGCTGCTGTGTCACAGCAGTATTGTGCTGCCCGAGGAGAAGACGAGCGGGGCTTGATGCTATCCGGGGTACCTCGGGTTAAATATCCTCAAGCACCGCAACGATATGTTTGCGTATATTTTCCTCCAAGGCGCCGTCATAAGGGGCGGGAAGTCCGAAATAATAAATGGCCTCCAGCGGTTCATAGCCTCCCTCGCTTAATTGTCCGGCCGTGGGGATGTAGCCGATCATTCCGTTGCTGTAGCCCAAAGGGAGCACGGTCCCGTTGGAAACTTGTTTAATAAAAAGCCCGTACTCCACCACCATTTCACCATTCATCGCAAGCAAAGACAAGCCGGACGCCAAATCCAATCTGGTCATCTCAAGCAGTTGTCCGGCTTGTATCCGCTCGGGTTCGCGGAGCAGAAGAGCCGCCCACGCTTTCTTGCCTCCCGGGCGCGCAATCTCCTGCCTCAGTTCCTCGTAGGTCGGCAATCGTGCGAACGGAATAGGAACGAGCAGCTGCTTCCCGGTGAGCGGACAAGCCTTTAACCGCTCCATAGGGAGACGTAGCCGTTCCAGAACGGCATCGGCGAGACGATTTCCCTGCGCGCGGACATCCTCGTCGTTTCCGCCGCAAAATACGCCGTCGCGCACCAGATTGGCCCGGATATCGCCGCAGTAGCCCTGCAGAAAAGCGGATACCGCGGCGCCGCCGCCAATCTGTTCCTCCACTAGGTCCATGGCAACGCCCGTAAATTCGGAGGATACCGAGTTCGCACTTGTAATCGAAGGATGGCACGTGTAATGCACGAGCAAGCCTTTCGTCGAACCCGATTCCGTTCCGAAACGGACGACGGTGACCTCTGGGTCGTTCGGACCTTCGTCGTTCGGCAATTTCTCCGCTTTGCCGTTCATGATCCGTCTTCGGTTAATGCCGCCCGGGCATTCGCTTGTCCCGCGCTCGATGATTACCGTCTCTGCATTGGCCATCGCCAAGCCGACCCCGTCCACCATTTGCTGTTCCAAGTGTTCGATATATTCCGGATCCACCCGGCCCAGCAGTTGAAACCATTTGCTCGTCTGCGGCCCGGAATGGGTGTGGGTCGCATGGAGGATGACGGACGATTCCTTCAGACCCCATCGCTGCAGCAGCTTCTCTCTGATCGCGCCGATTCGATCCGTTCCCCACCATATCAGGTCCGCCGACACGAGCAACGCCTGCGAATAAGTCCCGTCCGCATGATCGTCGCGGAAATAAAACATTCTCGCATACAGAGGGCGAAGCACTTCATCGTATGTTTTGCCTTTGCGGTCATGATTGGCGAATCCCGCCAGCTCCACGGGCCACCGGGGGGTAATATCGATTTTGCATACGCCCAACTTCATGCTCTTGCCTCTCTTCCCGTATTGTACCTATTTTGCTTTGAGTATAGGCCGCTGCGAAGCGGGAAGCTATAAGCTTTATTTTAGAGGCGTACAATTTTGAACCATCCGCTATTGTCATAAAATGATGATTGCTCAAACGACGCTTCAACCGTAAACGACCGCTGGCTCCGGCAGAGGCCTGCCGATCGCTTCCACGTTGTAGCCGAAGCCGTTGCCGGTCAAGCTGTCCAGCGTAACCGTTCCGTTTGTCCGCGTATAGAGACCGGGGTGGACAACCGCTTCGTACCGGGAAGCTTCCGGGTAGAACTGCATGCTGTTCGTCTCCACGCCCATGATCGTTCCGGCGTATTGGCCCAGCAGCAGATGGGGAATTTGCGCCAGCATCGGGTTCGTCAAATCCTGCACCATCAGCGTCATCCCGTGCGCTTTCGCCCAGCAGAGGCTCAGCAGGGCGCCCGTCTGCGTTTTGCACGTTTTCAAGGCGACTCCACTCCAACCTAGCTCGCGTCCGAGCCGCACATACTCCCAGTCATGGGCGCTCTCGTCCATAAACAACGGTTTTCTCGCGCTGACGCTGCGAACGTCGATCGGATTCGCCTTCAGATCGTATGGGAACGGCTGCTCGATGTACAGAATCGATTTGTAAATGTCCGGATGCTCGATTATGAGACGATCCAATATATCGTTGACGTAGTCGCAGCTAGTAACCTGGCAGTTAAAATCGGCGGAGAGCCAACGAACGCCGCGATCGAGCGCAATCCGCCCCGCCTCCCGCATACGCCCATAGTCCCATTCCGCATCGGTTCCCGTCAGCTTGATTTTGATACAGGCGAGCCCGTCCCGTACAATCCAGTCTTCCAGCGCATACGGATAGCCGTCGTCCGTGCTGTCCTGCGGAACTTCGTCGCGGTACAGGAAGTCTTTGCCCCCTAGCAAATGCCATGCAACGAGCTGCCCGGACTTCGGAGCCGCCAAATAATCGGCCGGATATTTCCCGGAGAACCGGTCGGGCGCCCCTTTCGCAGGTGTCAAATATTCGGATAGATCATGGTTCATATAGTCGCCGGTATAAGCGGCATAGATCGGGATTTGATTAACCTGGCCATATGCGTCATGCAGCGCGATATCGAACAGGGAGAAGCATACGAGAGCCGCCAAGTAAGGCAGGTCCAGACCGGACGATTGACGGAAGCGGGCCGTCAGCTCGGGCAAAACCTGTTTCTGGAACCGGTACCCCAGCTCGAAAGCATGGCCGGCATCGTCCCACTCGGACAAAGCGGCGGCGATTTGCAGGCAGAACGAACGCAGAGCTTGCTCCCGGACCTCGTAAGACAAGTCGCCGGGCCATACCCACTGCACGCTGAGCGGAGTCTCGCCCCAGCCTGTCGAACGAGCGCCGTTCCGGTTCTCCACTTCCACGCACACTCTGGCGCATGTGACGGTCGTCAAAGTCTCCGCGCCGAATTTGAGCGGGATGCGGGTTTGCACCGGCAGAAAATACAGCTTCAGTCCTTTGACGCGGATATCATGCTTGTTCATGCGAGCCGTTCGCCTCCCCGAAAGCGGAATGAATATAAGCAAGCTCTTCCTTCATGGCGGCCGTATGCAAGGCCAAATCTTGCGGATAGTAGAACGGTTGGACATTGAAGAGGATCGGACGATGATACTGCCGCACGCTTTTCCCGATCTCATGCCAGTTGATGACGCCTTCGTGGCACGGGGACCAGGCTGCCGACCATCCTTTGCCCGGCGAATGCTTGTTGTTCGGATCAAGCTTCATTACTACGTCCTTGACGCCGATTCCGGCCCAATATTCACCTAGCGTGGAGACGGCTTTGCCGAAGTGCTCCCGGCCTTCGTGATACTGGTTCCCGGGATCGAGCATGATGCCTACATGCTCCGGGGGAAGCCCCTTAACGACGGCAAGTGCCGAGAAAGAATGCTGGATCAATTGCGAGTACCCGTGATGCACCTGATACACCGCCTTCATCCCACGAGCCGAGCATAGCTCCGCCATCTTCTCCATCTGCCCGCGCGCTTTGTCCAACTGTACGGCAAGTCCGATCGAGTCGGTATAAGAGAAATACCCCATTCGAAAGCCGGTAACCCCTAGATCCGCCAAAATGTCCAGCGGCGAGGAGTCCGCCGTCAGCGTCTCCGGAGTAAAAGCCGTAGTGGCAAACTCCACCCGGATGCCGCTCCGCTGCATGCTGCGTACAAAGGAGGCCGCTTCCTGCTTAATCCCGCCGGGAGTGACCCAAAAGCCGTCGCGTACGACGAGATCGACGCAATCGTATCCGGTTTCCTGCAAAATGCCGGCCAGCCGCTCGACCGACACTTGGCCCAGCATTTTCGGAAACAAGCTGTACACGTGGTTCATCCGTTCCGCCTCCTAAGCCATCGTCCGAAGCATATCCCGGGTTACCGCCATCAGCGGCCGGCCCCCGTTCGCGAAAGCTTCGATGTCATTGACGGCCTGATCGCCGATGTGGTAGCTGGCGCCTCCCGCCAGATGGGACGTATACACGACATTCGGGAGCGTACGGATCGGATTATCCAGCTGCGCGGGCTCCGGATCGGACACGTCGAGGAAGGCGAACAGCCGGCCTTTCTGCAGCTCGCGGATAAGCGCATTCTCGTCGATACAGTCGCCCCTTGACGTATTGATGAATACGGCGTCGTCTTTCATCGCTTGAAACTCGGCTTCCTTCAGCATGCGGTACGTCTCGTTCGTCCTCGGCGTATGGAGCGTAATCGCATCGCAGGAGGCGCATAGCTCGATAAGCGTATCCGCTTTCGTAACGCCCATCTTCGCTGCGGCTTCCGCCGACATATACGGATCGTATACGAGCACCTTGGTGCGGAACGGGCGCAGCAGCTCGATTACTTTCCGGCCGACCCAGGATGCGCCGATGACGCCGACCGTCGCTTTCGCCAAGTACAGGGGGTTGGCGGGCTTCTTGCCTTGCTCGCTCCGGTTCTGCTGCGAGTTCGGAAGCAACTTGCGCAGGCCGATGATCAGCTCGCCGAGCACCATCTCGGCTACCGTAGTCGCGATGGCCGGAGCGCAGGAAGCGATCACGATATCCGTATCGCGCAAATCGTCGGTGAAGAAATGCTTCACCGTTCCGGCGGCATGCTCCCACAGCTTGAGCGAGCCGCAGCGGTCGAGAAGTGCATTCGTCGGAATGGCAGTCCTCCATGAGCCTACGGCCACATCGCAATGCTGAAGGAAATCGCTTGCTTCTTCCTCGCTCAGCTGCCGATCGGTATCGTTCCATACGACTTGCGCGAAGCTTTCCAGCTTGGCCCGGCTCTCCTCGGAGAATAATGCTTTGCATGCGGGGGCCGGAATGAGTACGCCTACTTTGACCATGTTCAGCCACATCCTTTTTGTTCTATAATTATTCATAACCTATCATGCGGGCCGCCGAAAACGAATGGCCAAATCATCGAACTACTTATCATTTTGTGTGATCCGATGCATTAGAAGGAGTGAGAGTCTTGATGCAAACCGAAGTGCTGTCCGTATTTTTCGGCAAAAAAATGGACCCGGCTATCGTCGCGCCGCATACGCATACGTACTGGCAGATGGAGATCGTCACCCAGGGCGTACTCCGCAGCGGGTTTCGGGGCGAAAGCCTCCTGCTCGAGACGGGCGACATTCTGCTCATTCCGCCGGGGTGGGAGCACGAATTCATCTATGACAGACCGGGCATTTCGTGGATTACGCTCAAGTTCGAGCGACGCGAAGACGCGGCTCCCGTTTGGGGGGGAGTCATTCGCGGGGGCCATTTTACGGACAGACTCGTCTCCTCGTTCAAAATCGCCATCCGCGGCTCGGCGAGCAAAAATTACGAGAAAACGTTCGTCGTCGGCTTCCTCGATACGATGTTCCAGTACATCCGGTCCGACGACTTCCATGCATCGGCCGATTCCTCCGGCGCCCTGCTCGGGCACATAACGGACAAGGTGCTCGCCCGTGGCGGGAGAGCGGTTACGGTGAACGAGCTCGCGGAGGAGCTGTCGTACACGCGCAGCCACCTGTCCAAGAAGTTCAAGGAAATAACCGGACAAAGTCTGAAAGCCTATATCGATCAATTGCGAATGCAGAAAGTGGAGGAGCTGCTGCGCTACAGGGAGCTCGGCATTGCGGAGATAGCCGGCGATCTCGGGTTCAACGACATTTTCTCGTTCTCGAGGTATGTCAAGAAGCATACAGGGGTCAGTCCGCGGGAGTATCAGGTGCGCTGGAACGGTTTGTAGAGCTTTCGATGCATAGGGAGGCGAAAATTTTGGCCACAATCAAATTCGGCAAACATAAGGATGACACCAAGACTTTAAGTAAAGGTTCCAAGCTCCCAATTCTCGAACAATTCTTTACGGAAGATAAAGGAATAATGCCGGGAAAAAACATTTATCACTACGGCGATGAGTACACAAATCTTGTTCCGGGAGCCAATTTTCAATCCACAATTGCCAACACGTCGTTGAAATGCAAAAATGTTGCCGGATTATCCGGCAACATTTAGTTAGTGAGGATATAGACGGATCAGGCTTATGCCGCCTGCGCTCGTTTCACGCTATTATTCTGCTGCTGGCTGCTGCTTCAATTGTGCCAGTGACGCATCGATCTCCGCCGTTAGCGTCGGATCGAGATACTGCGGCGCGGACCGTTTAGCCGGCGCGTTGAAATGATTCATTGCCTCCAGCTCCGCCTCGATCATCAGCACCCTCTCCTCCGCACGGGCGAATCCTTTGACAATGCCGTCCGTCTGAAACGATATCACGCTCCGGTTCAGCTCCTTCAGGGAGCTTGCTACATTAACCCGGGATTCAAGCAGCAGCCGGCGGTGATTGTACTCCTCCGATTGCACCAGCAGCTGGGCGATTCGCTCCTCAAGCACCTTCGTTTGTTCCTGGATCGTTGCGTACTGCTCGCGGTAGACGGCCAGCTTCTTCTCCTGCAGCAGCTTCTCTTGCAGCGCCAGCTTCGCGATCTGATCCTCGCCCTGGGCCACCGCAAGCCTCGCTTGGCGGTCCCGCTTCTCAACTGCCGTCTCGGCATTTGCGATCAGCGCCGCTTGCCGCTTCTCAATAAACAACTGGTGCGCCAGTGCCCGCTGCCCTTTCTCCAGCTCACTATTAAATTCCCGCATATATTGATTCACCATATTAAGCGGCTTCTCGCACTTATCTATCAGCCCGTTGGTTTCGGCTAGAAACACATCTTTGACACGCTTGAAGATACCCATCTTACTTCGACTCCTTCGTTTGATTTTGCTGAATTTCCCATTGGTCCAGGAAGTCCGATGCCGACGGGATGCTTGCAAGCACATTCGCCCCATCCGCGACTCTCGATCGTTTGCCTCGCTTGCTCATCCAGAACAAGATAAGTCCGGCGATTAGAATCGTTCCGCCCACCGCTACGCCAGGACCAACACCATGCTCATAACCCTCAATGTGTATGCCGCCGTCTCGAAGCACCGGCGCAATCGGCGGAATCGGCGGTATTGGCACGGTTGCATCTTCACCGCGTTGCGCCAGCACAGCCGTGTTCTCGCCGCCTCTTATCTCAACCTTCATGTCGCCTGCAGGTCTGCCATGAAATTCCTGACTAACCCTCACAACTTTCGTTACATCACGCCCACCTCGAAACTCACCAGCCATCACACTTAAGCCGGCTCCGACAGCTACGATGATGACGGATACAAGCAGCGTTTTTTTCACCCAAGGTCTAATGCGACTCATGCTTTAATCATCCTTTCCTAGTCGTGTTCTTGACTCTACAGTACCAACTATACGGAACAATGGTAAAAGTACGGTAAAAGGGCAAAAAATTCCCTTGCTCTTCATCTTACAAAGAGTAAGGGCCGCTCGCCTTCTTCGTGTGCTAAACGGGAAACTCTACCGAAAACGTACTTCCTTTCCCAGGAGTACTCTCGAGCACAACCGAGCCCCGATGGGCGATAACGATCTGCTTCGCAATCGCGAGTCCAAGCCCCGCGCTGCCTTCTTCACGAGAGCGATGCTTCTCGACCCGGTAAAACCGGTCGAAGATGCGCGGCTGATCCGCTTCTGCAATGCCGATGCCGCTGTCCCGGACAATGATCCGCCACTGCTTCGGGTTAGGGTCCAGACCAACGTCTACCTTGCCTTCCTCAGGCGTGTACTTGATCGCATTATCCAAGAGGATATAGACCAACTGCTTCAGTCGCTCCGGATCGCCCTTCACGGTCAGCGTATCCGGCAGCATCGTCCTCATCTTGATCGCCTTCTTCTGAGCAACGCCTTCGAAGGCAAGCACCCACTGGCGGAGCCTCGGCACAATGTCGAAAGCACCCATTTCGAACTCGACGGAGCCTGCGTCGGACCGGGCAAGCATGAGCAGATGCTGCACCATGCGGCTCATCCGGCCAATCTCTTCCTTCATATCCGAAACGACTTCCTTCGAATACGGCGTAATGGTATCCCCGTTCTCCAGCTCAATTACATCGAGGGACGTGTTCATAATGCTTAGCGGCGTCCTCAGCTCATGAGAAGCATCCGCCAGAAATTGCTGCTGCTGCCTAAACGATTGCTGAATCGGAATCATCGCTTTTTTGGACATCGAGGAGCTGAGCTTGACGGCCGCAAGAATGAAAAGAATAAGAATAATGATGAACACGATGAGCAGATTGCGGAGTATATCCCAATAAAACGTGACATCCTTCGCTGCATAGATCGTAGCCGGTCCATTCGTCGTCAGAATCGGATGCGCGCCTACGAAGAGCAGCCGGTCATCCGTCCGGATCAGAAGATCCCCATAGCGTTGCTGTTGTTCGGGCTGCCAGCGTAAACGGAACGTATCCCGGTTTGGCTGCCACCCTTCAATCTCCGCCCTATTGCGGTCGCTAAGCTGCGGGATTGCATCGCTCTGAGCAAGCACTTGACCGCGATTATCCAGTACATAGAAGAAGTACAAATCATCGCTGCGGCTGTTCTCCAAATCCGGAACGACAACACGGCCGTCCTCGGTCGCATACATGGTCGAGCGGAGCGAATTGCTCTGCTCCCGGTACGCCATGAAAATGAAGAAGAGCGATACGATGATCGAGAATAACGCCAGAAACAGAATAATGAGCCACGTGTAGGTAACCGTGAGTTTCCTGTGTGTGTATTGGAATAAGTCGCGCTTCTTCCCTTTTTTAAGCGTCCATTTCAAACCGGTAGCCTACCCCCCTGATGCTGTGAATGACCGGTTCTCCCCCGGAATCATCCAGCTTGTCCCGGAGCATCTTCACGGTAACATCGACATTTTTGTAGGAGACATCACTGCCGAGCCCCCAGATGCGATTAAGAATCGCCTCTCTCGTCAGCACATTGCCGGTGTTCTGCAGGAAGAAATCAAGCAGCTGATACTCCCTCGGGCTAAGCTGAATTTCCGCACCGTTTCGCGATAGCTGGTGTGAGGTGCGATTGAGCGTGAAATGCCCGAACGTCACAATATCCGATTGCCTCGGGGCAAAATTCCGTCGTGCCAGCACACGGAGACGAGCGAGCAGCTCATCCATCTCGAAGGGCTTCGTCAGGTAGTCGTCGGCTCCTGCATCGAGACCGAAAATTTTGTCCTGCAGCGAATCCTTAGCCGTCAAGAGGACGATGGCTTGTCCATAATTGTCGCCCCGCAGCCGTTTACAGACGTCGACCCCGTCCATGAGCGGCATCATCCAGTCCAGGATGAGCACATCGTAAGCCGATCCACGGGCATAATCGAGCGCATCCTCGCCATTCTCCACCCAATCGACGTGATAGCCGCCCTTATTCTCCAGCATGTATTTAATAAGCTTGCCGAGCTTCTTATCATCTTCCGCCAACAAAATATTCACGTTTACGCTCACCGCCGCTACATTCGCAATAATAGGTTAGTATACCAAAGAAACGGTAAAAGTACGGTAAAAAAATAACCCCATCCGCTATAAGTTGAACCAAAGATGCCTACATCCTGATGCATAAACGATCAATGATCTTGTAAGGAGGCTGCCGTGAAGGCCAAACATACATTCGCTGACAGCCTATTGTCACGTCCTCTTGTCATAATGACCCTATCGATGAAAGTCTCGAGAAGGAGGACGGTTCCGAATGAACATGGGCATCGCACTTGGCAGAACGTGCAGCCGATGCGGATGTAAGCGTTTGAAGAGCGAGTACACGTCTGAGAGGGCTAGGCTATGCAACGCATGCAAAATGGCGGGAAAACGCTGTTACGCCTACAAAAGCGATGTCTACAACCGGGGAACGGCTTCGTTGAAAGGAAATAACGGGCTTGTCGCGTTTCATTATAAAAACGGTGCATCCCAGCTGCTGGCCGTCAAACGCACAAAAGCGTACGTTCGCGAAGGGCGGGCCCGGATGGCGGGGCGTGATGCCATCGTCGAGCTTTACAGCGAAAGCGAATTGTACGATTACATACGGGAGCGGGAAAACTCCCTTTGTCAGCTATGCGGCAATCCGGGAATATTGGCGGCCTTGATTACCCCGAAGGAACGCGGGGGGAAGAAAACCCCTTTCAACATGCACTATGTATGCAAGGAGTGTCACAAAGCACTCGGCTATTCGTATCTGCACAAGGCGGCCGAATCGTCGTTCCCCGGTACGCACAAACGTAAATATCGAAGCGGTTATCGGACGCTGACCGTGTATTGCGATGCTTCCGTGTACGAGCCTTTACTCCATGGGGTCGGGATTGTTCTGGTAGAAAACGATAAAGCGACTGCCCAAGCGGAGCTGTTTCATGTCGATAAACCGGCCAACTCCGTCTTCGGGGAATTGCTCGCTATCCGTTACGCGCTCCATGTTCTGGTCGGGGAGAATATGCGCCAAGTCGTCGGCAGGCAGAAGCTGGTGAAAATTTTGACGGATATTTCGTATATTGACACATTGATTCGCGGTGGAGGAGAACACCCTTCGTTTAGGGAAATGGTGCGAAAAATAAAGGATCTTATGATGCTGGCCGCCATTCGTTATCCCAGAACCGTATTTTCCGTCACCTATATAGGGCGGGAACGCAATTCGTACTACCATCTGGCCCATCATACGGCTCGAAGCTGGATACGCCGCGAGCATAGCCGCGCTTCCATGCCGATCGATCAAATCCTATAATAGATTTAGGCCTAGTGAACCGGGAAAGACGAACTATTCGAAGGAGGAGGAGTGCTGTCATGGCTTACCAGATCGAGAACAAATTCGTAGTCGCCGTCGCATCCAGCGCCCTCTTCGATTTATCCGAGTCGGATCAAGTGTTTCAAGACCGGGGGGAAGAGGAGTACAGGAAATACCAGAGAGAGCATGAGCATGTAACGTTGGGTAAAGGAGTCGCCTTTCCCTTGATCAAAAGACTGCTAGGCATCAATACTCCGCAAGAACAGCCCGTCGAAGTCGTCTTGTTGTCGCGAAACGACCCGGACACGGGGCTCAGAGTGTTCAAATCGATCGATCATTATAAGCTGCCGATTAGCCGGGCCGTGTTCGTGGCGGGGAGCAATCCGTTCCAGTACATGGAGGCGTTCAATGCGTCCCTGTTCCTTTCCGGCAATCCTGCGGATGTAAAGCAAGCGGTGGAGCGCGGCTTTCCGGCCGGATGCATGTACCCGACCGATTACATCGACGATGACGACGACCAGGAGCTTCGGCTCGCATTCGATTTCGACGGGGTCATAGCGGACGATTCGGCCGAAACCGTTTTTCAACAGGAAGGGGCATTGGAGTCGTTCCACGATCATGAGAGGCAGAAGGCGGCAGAACCGCTTCCGGCCGGACCGCTCTATCGGTTCTTGACCGAAATCTCCAAGCTCCAGAAGAGAGAGTTGGACATCAATCGGCACAATCCCGATTATCGGCCCAAAATCCGAATCGCCATCGCCACCGCGAGGAACGCCCCGGCGCACGAAAGAGTCATCACGACCCTTAGAGGCTCGGATATACGCATAGACGAAGCGTTCTTCCTGGGTGGGATCGATAAAGGAAGAGTGCTGCGAATCTACAAGCCTCATATTTTCTTCGACGATCAAGTCGGGCACATAGAGGGCGTCGCGAGAATTGTGCCGTCCGTCCATATTCCGTTTGGCGTGACGAATCGGAAGGGCCAATAAGCGAAAACAAAGCCAAGAACCGCTTCGCCTGCCGGCGACCCGAATTCTTGGCTTTTCGTTTTCCCCGGTTCACAACTGCGGGTCCTGCTTGATGAAGCTTCTGGACAAACTCTCGGCGTCACCATCCCTGTCCGACTTCCGGTAGTTCTCCAGCACGTCGATCCAATACTCTTTGCCCGAATCGTCGACAGCGCGGAAAATAAACTGCTTCTCGTTCTCAAGCTGCACCTTGTGCCCGCATTCCCGCAAACAGCGCACGAAGTCCTCCATCGTCGGCTGTCGACCCTCCTCCAAGTAAATAAGCCCTCTCAGCACATTCGTTTCCTGCTCGCGAATGACTTTGAAATATACGAGATGTTCCCGTAAGTGTCCCATGGTTCCGCCCCTTTCATGCGTTTCTGTTCATTTTATCATAGTGGCGGGGTGGGGTGGTGGATGTGATGTTTGTCACAGGGGTGAATTGTCGTGAGTGTTGGGATTTTCGATTACATTCATTTAGTGTCAGTTCTTTATTGGTGACGGTTTGTTTTCAACTATACGTTTTAAACATCTCGTCTAGGACTTTCTTCGTCTCTGCCGATTCCGGATACCTTTTTTGACTCCTTAAGGATTTTGTATGGTACAATTTTCCTATAAATCTCACCGAGAACTTTATGCTGGGGTGCGGAGTGAATAGCTGGAGGAAGTCACTCACTAACAAGAGGAGCTGTAGAGATGTTAAGCAAAATATTGGCCTTATTCAAACAAAAGACTCCCAAGAAAACCGCTGTACCGAAAAAGTCTTCCGCGAAACCGCAGCAGAAAAAGATTGAATCAACACGAATTGGCGAATTAGGTGAGCATAAAATAAACATTCAATTGGATCAATTGCCAAAGGACTGCAAATATTTAAGCGATCTATTAATCCCGAATTCCAAATCGCGTTCGGGCTATCCCAGATCGATCATCTCGTGATCTCGTCTTATGAACTCTTCGTCATAGAAACGAAAAATTATAACGGAGAAATTAAGGGAGGCCGCAGTGATAAATACTGGAGCGTTAGCAACAGGTTCAAAATGTATAATCCCCTCATGCAAAACTATGGACATATGAAAGCACTTGAATCTCATCTTGATGGATTTAAAACGGCAAGATACATATCCATGATCTCTTTTACCATGAGATGTAGATTCAGTATTGACCCGGAACTACGGAAAATTCATTCCGATGAGTTTATCGTCTACGATGTTGAGCTATCTGAGTTTATTAACCGGAAAATGCAACGCATTAAGGCGGAACTTTCCACACCAGTCCTTACTCCAGAAGACATCCAACTCGTGTTCGAGAAAGTTAATGGGATCAATATTACGGATGTTAAAGTTCGAGCGGAGCACGTAGAGAAGGCGAAAAAGAACAGTTAAGGAAACGGTCCCACTACTAAGGTATCCCAGGAAGTAGCCCGTTACATCAAGGAAGAAGAGCTGTTTGTTCATCCGCAATGAAGGATCAGAAGGATGATGGCAGCCTTGAAGAAAATGTATCAGAAATAATGAAGAAGTAACCGACGAAGCATTGGAGGCTACAATTATGCTTTCATCTGAGGCGTGGAATCAAATTATCGAACGGGCTAAAATTCAAGAATTTGAAATTCATACTGTTCCACAAAACAAGAGGGCACCTTTGTGGTTTCGAATTAGCACGGATGGAAATATAGTCATAATCAGTCAGGCCAAAGATAACGCCCCAAGTTCAACTTTGAAAATGCCCAGGACGATTTCGTTTGACGAGTTCGATAGGATATATCCTTATTATCAATTACGGCTTAATGGTTCGTCTGTAAGTCAAGAAGCAGTACGTAAATCTGTCAATACGGTTTACATTTACGGATTAATTGCAGATGCACTTTCGAGCCAGGTAACACTATAGATCATAATGAATGAAATACCTTGCGGAATTAAAAGCGAGGTATTTCTTTTTTATAGAACGTATATTCGCTGACATCCAGTTGTCCATACGTAGTTTTAAAATAAGGATATCTTAGTAGAGAGAGGTGTATGGAGTTGGAACTTCCAACTTACGTAGCGATTACGGGCATGGCCCATTATTATGGAACGAGTTTCTTGAAGCCCGGGCAGCTCGTACATCTTCTTAAGGATCCGGATAATCCACATGATCAAGAAGCTATCAAGGCGGAGATTCCTCCAATCGGTAAAATCGGTTATGTTGCTAACAGCACACATACTGTACCCAAAGGATGCAAAAGTGCGGGTCGTATTTATGATTCATTTGAGCATCGAGTCAGCGGAATCGTTCGTTTTGTGATTAAGGATACGGTTATTGTCGAACTAACTCCTAATATTGAGGAAGTTTATGTCATAAACCTAATGGAGAATGTTTCATTCCCATTGAGATAGGCCTAAGTCCTACTCCATTTACTATTTAAGACAGTAATAGCATTCTAGTTGGGGACGAATTAGGGATGAATGTGACCAAGACAGCATACAAACGGAACCATGTGAGAATAGAGAAAATCCTTATAAATCCAGGCTTTAGCCCACCGCGGCGGAAGGGAGCAAACTAGCCTTCGTTCCCGCATACCTGTGGAGACGGTCATATTGATGGTTCGAAAATGATTGAGATGTGGCAGGTTCGCTTAAATTTTATGTGATAGAAATTCAAATTTAGATGTCCTCATGTCAAAACCTGACAGAGAACATCTTTTTTTCAACTCTTTTTCTTGTGAGGTGATGTAGTATATCTATAATGGATGAAACCCGCTCTGGACGGGCAGTTCAATGAATTGGCCAGGATTGTCAACAACCTTAATAAAGTCTGCTAAAATAGAGAGATATTAATCACGACAATTAAAACAGAAAACAAAGGTGTTCAATGGATGCATATACACATATAAAAAAGTCTGATGAAAATTTACGTAATGCTATCCACAAAGCATATGGGAAGAAGTGCTTTTATTGTGGTGAGAAAATAAACATGCACCAACTTGAAGTGGATCACATTATTCCAAGTAGCGATAAAGATATGCCTCATACATCTGAATTGCAAGACTATTTAAAAGAACTTGAAGCTAATAAATTTATTAAAGATTGTATTGCAAATTATTTACCATCTTGTGCTCATTGTAATAAAGAAAAGAGCAGTAGATACTTCACAGTAGGGAATTTAAGATATTTTCACGAACAAACACTGCGCCGTACAAATAAAATTATTAAACTATTGGATCAATTTAGTTATGCTCATGAAGATCCGCAAAAAGAACATGAAATCAAAAAATTAAGTGAAGGAAAAGATTATATACAGGAAAAAACTATAGTAGAGAGTCCGTTTAGTTGTGCGTATGCATACGGACTAGGTACAGTTAGAGTAAACGCCTTTATACCGATAAGCATTGAGGACCAATTATCGTGCCTTATTATCTTTAAACAAAGTGGCTTATCAGATTGTATGTTTTCATTTGACGAGAATCATATAAAGTTTTATTTTTTTGAGGGATATAAAACAGGAGTTACTAGTAGTAGAAATTTTATATGGTATATAGACAATGGTAACATTGCAATTAAGTTGCCTAATACTAGATTTGTCTCCGATTTTGAAATAGCAGAGCAACTATCAATCATTTTTGATGATTTATATGATGAATTTGATAAAAGAAAAAGTGCATTATTAAATACGATTGGTGCTACTTACTTTGAAGAAGTTAGTAAGGGCAAATTTTCTCTATTACGTGTACCAAAAAACATCTGGATTGCTATGGTAGATTTTGCACAGCAGCATGATTATTTTGTTGGGGACACAGAATGGGATATTTTTCGTCCTCTAAATTTGCTCAAAAAAAACCATATCATGATCTGTAAAAAACATTTGGATAATAGCGAATCAGGTATTTCGACAGAGTTATATGTTAACGATTTAAGTGGTAATTATGTTGATATAATTTGGAAAGCTGGTTGGGCACCAAAACTCAGAAAAATGGAAGGATTCGATAATAAAATAAAATGGAAGGCAGACTATACTCATGATTGGATTTTGAATGAATTTATTCCTTATATTTTTTACTTAAATACCCCAGACGTAAGAACTGTTCTTCAGCGAGTATATAAAAAGAGGCTTTCATTTGAAGAATATAAATTCAGTTTTGATTATCGCAAGGTAGGCATACAGTCACTTTCTATAAGTGAATAAATGCGATATATTTGTAATTTACAATTCGTTACTGGAGCGATAGACGCTCGTCCTGTTTACACTCAGCAGGTCTGCCTAACGCTTAATCGTGATCTCCGTGTTGTCACGCTCCACCATTGCTTTGCGAGCTTCAAGTACTTCATTTGAGGCCAGATTTTTTTTTGAGCCAGTCGACTTCTACTGTGAGTTGGCCTACCAGCTTCTCTAGATGCTCTTGCTTACTCTCGTACTCTTTCTTCATTTTTTCAGTGTCACTCGTCTTCTTGTCAAAAACCGAGGAGGCACGATTAAGGAACTCAGCTTTCCACCGGCTAACCATAACCGGACTCATCTCATACTTAGCAGCTATCTGATTGACGGTCTGCTCCTCTCGGAGGACCTCCAACACAACCTTCGTCTTAAACTCTGAGGTATATCGGTTTCTTTTTTCCATGCTCTTATTATAACTTATTTTTCAGCCTCCCGTATCTCAGCCTATGGGAGCATTATAATCATCTATGAATAACTTATTAACTTAATTTTACACGCTGTGAAAAATTTTATAGATTCTTTGTAAAGGGGAGGCAATACATCTTGTATAACAGAAATGATCATTTTCATTCGATTCGTATCTTACCAATGTCGAAAGAAGAATTCGGCAATTCGGATTACGATACTATTTCTTCCTTGGTGTATTAAAAACCACGGAATATCGATTTAAGAGTTTAGGGATGAAAGCGGATAGTGGGACACTGGTGCTTTTTCAATACGCAGGACTGATTATAGCTATGGCTACTTTAGAAGACACGGTATTTTTTGAACAACCGCTCGATAATATCTATACTGGTGGTTACCAATTTGATCCGAGATCAATTATTGTTTTTGATCCAATAACTAGAGAAGAGGTTCGACGTATTTGGCAGAATTTCAAACAATTTAACCAGTCCAAACAATATCTTGATCCTAGACGTTTTGATCTGTTACATACATTAACTGTTAGGTAAAAAAATGAAGTGCGCTATTAGTTAAATATTTATTATACAAGGAAATTTTCAGTCGTAAGTAGAACACATATTCAAAAAATTGTATAAATGTCTGAGCTATGATGAATGTTTCATTGTTTAGATTTGCTTGATACATAAGGGGATTTTAAGTTGTTAAATGAGCCATCAAAAAATAATGACTCTCTTATTCATAATATTTAGCTGCATGCGATGGTTTCGAATCAAGATCCTCAAACCTTCTACATTTACGGTTGGAGCGACACCGTTCTTTCTTACATCGCCCAGTCCGTACAAGGGTGTTCTACAGTGATGGAGCGGGTAGCTGCGTTGAATTTGGATAGTTTGGATTAAGGATTCGGGATACCAAAGGGTGGAAGAACTTTATGGGTGATTATCGGGAACAAATTATAGAAGAGTTGAAACGAATCGAAAGGGAAGAGCAGGTTCGGATTTTGTACGCTTGCGAGTCGGGGAGTCGCGCGTGGGGCTTCCCGTCCAAGGACAGCGATTACGACGTGAGATTTTTATATATCAGGCCGGTGGAATGGTATTTATCCATTTTCGACAGGCGGGATGTAATTGAACGGCCGATCAGCAACATGCTGGACATCAACGGCTGGGATTTGAAGAAAGCCTTGAAACTGTTTCGCAAATCGAATCCGCCGCTGCTCGAGTGGCTTCAGTCTCCGATCCTTTACATGGAAAACTATTCGGTAGCCGAACAAATCCGCGGCATTTCTCCTCTCGCCAAAATCATGCACGCATCATTATCTGCATATGGCGAAGGGGAATTATAGGGAATACCTGCAGGGCGATCAAGTCAAAATCAAGAAATATTTCTATGTACTTCGTCCGATCTTGGCATGCGAGTGGATCGAGAGGTACAATACGATGCCGCCAATCGAGTTTCATTTGCTTGTCGATGGTTTAGTGCGAGGAAATGGATTACGAACCGAGAATTAACCCGATCAACGAATATTTGGAGGAGAGGATCGCTTACTACGAACGGACGGCGTCAGGCATGCATGCTGCTGAGGGTGGTCAAGATGTTCGGCTTGATGATTTGTTCCGGTCGGCACTTAAGGAAGTGTGGGGAGTGGCGGATGGGTTTTGGTGATCTTAGATTGGCTAAGAAAAGCGCGCGCAAGCGTGCTTTTTATTTTGTACTTTCCAAAAAAGGCAAAAAAGAGCCTAATAAGGACTTAGCAGATTGACACTTCTCAACTGGTGATGATAAAATATTAACATAGTTGTTAAGTTAACATGACGATAAATTTCATTTCTTTGTATAATTTCAACCCTCGGGAGGAAAATAATGCTGACTTTTAATGAACATGGTTTATTGCCGGCACAAGATTTTCCTATGACGTTTGATCAATTACGGACTTCCTTGCTAGTTACAGGTCCTCGGGATGAATCCCCTTGGGATACTCATAAAAGGCTGACATTAGTTAACAATTTGGAGATATTAGTCAATCAATTGTGGAGAGTGGGTATAGCCGAAATCTTTATCGATGGTTCATTTGTCGAAGATAAAGCGAGTCCTGGAGATATTGACGGCTACTTTGTAGCAGACGTTAAGACTTTACCGGATATTGTCCGGGAACTTAATTCCATCGATCCTTATAAAATTTGGAACTGGAAAGATCGTATCTATGACCGTAATTCAGCAAAATGGCAATTACCGATGTGGCATCGATACAAAGTTGAATTATACCCTCACGTTGGGCAGTCATCGGGCATACTTGATGAATACGGATATGAACAGATGTTCCCCTCGGCTTTTAGAAAAACAAGGGATACATTCGAACCGAAAGGCATTGTGATAATTATTAAATAAGGAGTTGACCAACAATGATCAAAAATGAAACAGCCTACCAAAAAGCATTAGATAAGTTGAAGCAAGATAAGAAGTACATTGCAAAAGAAAAGCTGCGCTTTAAAGAAATGGGTTTAAATGATGAGCAGATTAACATGGCGATCGAGCCATTACTATCGTTTCATGAACAACTGAAGGAAGAAGTTGAATATTATGAAAGAATAAAAAGGGGAGCATTTAACCCGATCCATAAGTTTACTGATATAGGTAAAAGCCTAATTGCTTATAGAATCTATTTGAATATGACTCAATCTGAGTTGGCTAGAAGACTGGAGGTAGCGGAAGCACAAGTATCCCGAGATGAACGTAATGAATATTACGGAGCGACTGCAGAAAAAATCGAAGCAGTTATGAATGCAATGGGCATGAAGGCCACAATTAATATTGAAATTGCTGCAGGATTAGGCGCATAACTGTTTCACACCTACCATCATAAATACGAACGGTTGCAAAGAGTTGAGGCCTTAGGGTTCAACTCTTTTCTTACTAATGCCCGGTTACTATTTTGACATTCTAACAAATCGAGGGGATCGAAGTGATAGATGCCGAGGACATTCAGCACGACTGGCTGCGGTACTGGTATCCGAGAGAGAAAGAATACGTCCGTTCGTGGTGGGAACGGGAAGACTGGCTTGCGTTTCCGGCCGAAGAGAGCGACTGCTTCGTTCAACTCGACGATTTATCGCAAGTACCTTGCCTGATTTTGCTTGGGGATGCGGGACTAGGCAAATCTACCGTTATCAAACATAGTTCAGGTCAAGAAACAGAAGGCCGCTTGCATCATTTTGTAGATCTGCGCTTTGTTTCTTCGTCGGAGATTTTGAATGCTCAATTGGGGCAACATCCTACAATTGCCGCCTGGAAACATAGCAGCGACATTCTTTATTTATATGTGGACGCGCTGGACGAAGGCATGCTGCTGATCGACAGTATTTGCGAACTGCTGGCGAAGTCGTTCCGGCGTATGGATCGATCCAGATTGTATGTTCGAGTGACCTGCAGGCCGGGGTTGTTCCCAGCTTCGTTCAAGCGCGAGCTAGCCAAGTTATGGGAAGAGCCGGCCGTTCAAGCCTATCAGCTCTCACCGTTATTTCTGGAGGATATCCGTCTCGCTTGCACTGATTACGGGGTAAATGCCGACACTTTCCTTACTGGCGTCAAGCAACGTAATATGAACGGCTTTATATATTCCCCTGTAACCCTGAAAATACTTCTGACCCAGTATACCGTCCATGGGGATTTACCCGAAACGAAAGACCGCTTATTTGAACTGGGCTGTCTGGAACTATGCAAGGAAAGAAAGACGAATAAGCCTAACAGCAATTTTGCTTCTGCCGAGAAACGATACGAAGTCGCAATGTTAATGGCCGCGATTACGGTGTTCTGCAATAAGCCGATTATCTCCAACCGCACAGTCGTCGCTTCTCAAGAAGGCGTATTTAATTTACGCGACTGGCCGACGAACCTTCGCCACTCGCTCGGATATTCAGCCTCGGATGCCGAGGAGGTGCTACGATCAGGGCTTTTCAGAGAATTCGAGCCTATGCAATTTAGCTGGGCGCATTACAGTTATGCGGAATTTTTGGCATCCCGCTTCCTTTTGGCACAAAAAATGAATGTACGGCAGATGAGCAGCCTGGTCTTCAGCACGCAATGGAATGTGATACCGCAGCTTCTGCAAACGGCTGCGTGGTTGGGCGATCATTCTCCGGAAATGTTCGAGCTGATTGTGCATCACGATCCCGAGATCCTATGTCTCGGGGATCCGAGCCGGTGGAGTGATTCGGTGAAACGCAAAGCGATGGAAGCTTTGCTTGCCCGCTATGAGGGGAACTGGATGTATACGCGTCTAGGCAGAGAATCGTTTTACAAGCAGCTCTACTATGACGGGATAGAAGTTTTACTGTCGGATTATTTAAAGAAAGGAAGTAGTATGAGCGGTCCGTTTGGCAGTTTTATTATATTCCTAATCCGCATCATGAACTTGAGAGCATGTACAGATGACTTGTATGAATTCATGGACATGACGCACGATAGCGACCTGGCCAAAGAGGCGCTGTCCCTATATATCGGACTCGGCGATGCTGCTGCCAAGGTTAAGCTCAAATCCATCTTGAGTGAATATACATCGGAATTTTTCGCGCACACGATTATTCGAGAGTTGTATCCCTCCTTATTGTCGCTAGAGGAAATGATTTCTTTCCTGCAATATTGGCACTGGTTCAGCGATTATACTATTCTCGAGGTACTGTCAGTCGAAGACAAAACTAGACTATGGAATCAGCTTCTTGAGGAAGAATCAAGACGGGGAATCTATGCGGGAAGCGGCATGCTGGATTATTTGATCGTCCGGCAGGCAGAAGGGCTGACCGATGAAGGAATATGGACAGCCATAGGCAAACGAAGAGTGTCAACAATCGGGCGGCTTTTCGCGAATTCGAATGCGGTGCTTCGTCATAACGGAACATGGGAAGCCAAAGTTCGTCTGCTACGCTGCGTCTGCAGGAATGTTTCGGCAGAGATATGGATGCTTGCCTGTCATTGGTTTCGTACGGATGAGCTGCCTGAGCTTGTCGAGCTTTACTTGCGGACGGAGGAGCCGGCGTACCTTGAATGCTTGCTGAGTGTGATCGCTCAAGTGATGAACCCGTACAACGAAGACGACATCTTAGCACTCCAGCCTATATACCGCCGGCTCGAACAAGGAAGCGGGGCTTTGTACGCCGTGTCGTTGGACTCCCCGGTTTGTGTCGTCATGAAAGAACTTCCGATCCCTGAGCCACCGGCTCCTGCTAGAAAGTCGAGGCTGTTGGAGAGAAGAATACCAGTAAATCGACTTCGTTATCTGCTTGAGGCGGCCTTAAAAGATGCGAGGAGGGGATGGCCCATACTCGCCGAGCAATGCCGGCCGGAGATTTGGGATTACTGGGCCAACGCAGTTGCGAAAAGCAGCGTATGGCAGGTTTTCTCCGACTCTGAAAGGGAACGGATGGTAGAAGCTGCGCGCTGTTTTTTGCTGCAGTTCGACACCAAGCAGTATCCAGCGAATACGTGGAGCACCAATTTCCGTCCCGTCCGTTACGCTTTGCAGCTCGTATGGGAGAGGGATTCCGAGTTTATTGAAGCGATGGAGCCGGGCAGAACGGCGATCTTGATTCCATATATTGTAGATCCCAATTTCAACTCATATTCCGGAGGCAAGGAAATGTTTGCTTTCGCCTATCGGCGGAATGCGAACGTCATGGATGCTCCTCTGACGGAGCTCCAGAAACGCCGGACTCCCGGAGCGTTGTACGGCAGCAGAACTATTGCATCAAGCAGAGTGGAGTTTTGTTGGGATACGAATATTGGCAGCAAAGTGAAGCGTCTTCTATTCGAGCACCTTATCTCCTGGACGGCAATGCGGGATTTGCTTGAACTGATGTACCGCAACAATCCGGCCGAGGCCCGCGATTTCTCCCTCAACGCCGTCAACAATCGTTATACGGGTCTAACTGGCTGGAAAAGGGCCGTTGCTTCGCTATCCAAGCAACTGGATCGCGCCCCCGACTGTGGGAGCGAGACCGTCATTCCCTTGTTGGAATCCGGTGAGGTGAATGACGACCGCTTCCTGCACGCTGTGCTTCGAAGATATATTCGGGACCGCCCCGCCTATCAATTTAGAAGAATATGGTCACCGGATCAACTGATCCATTTGTATAGCTGGATACACGAGCATTCAGCCTTTTTCACTAAAGACTGGCGTGGGACAGCCTCGGACTGGAAACGGGCTATTCTGGGCCACAGTTCCTCAGACAATAAGCTGCAGCCAGTTCACCTTCTGTACTTAACACGATTGCTTCCTGACTGTGAGGTTGCACGCTATCATTGGGAGCTGGTACGGCAAACCTATGAGCGGGAGAACTGGCAACCGCCGTCTATGAGTGCGCTTATCCATATGATCGATCACGCCGAATCCAGACCGATCACCAGCGGTGCACATATGCTGGGCGTGCTGCGAGACTCGCTCCTGGCTTTCGAGAAAGAATGGCGCCGCTCGGAAAATCCTTTAATCCCCTTGTTATGGAACGAGCAACGGATCCAGATCGAAGGTGTAAGGAAGAAGGCTGCCAGCGAGCTGAAGTACGCGCCGAAAGATGAGAATACTTTGTCCGATACGCTGAAATATTACTTCTCCAAAGATCTGGATCAAAGAGGAGTCACTCTCCATCGGGAAGTGGAGGTGCATCGCTCCCAAGGCGGACAGAGCGGTGCCCGACTCGATATTAAGCTGGAAATTCCGACTTCCTCCGGAAATAAGCCTTTGCGTGTGTACATCGAAGTCAAAGGCTGCTGGAATGATGATCTGGAGGATGCGATGGAAGAACAACTGGTTCAGAAATATATGATTCCGCATCAATGCTCTCAGGGATTGTACGTGGTTGGATGGTATAACTGTCCGCAGTGGGACAAAAAGTGGGATTACCGGGCCGGGAAAGCCCCGGACTATTCTTTCGATGAAGCCAAGAGGCGGTTTCAAGAAAAGGCGGAACAGTTGTCCACCCGATATCAGATGCATGTTGAGGCTGTTGTGTTGGATCTTTCTTTGCGGTAAGGATTGTAGTCAGCAAGCAGCTATGGGGGGGCTAAAGATGGAGATACCAGACTGGAAAATTCATTTGAAAGCAGTATTCCAAGTAATAGAACGAGTCTTTACTTTTTTATTCATGCGATTTATTAAGGATAAGTTCCTTGTGAAGCTTCTATTTCTTGTCATCGGAGTACTTCCTCCTCTATATATTATCGGTTATATCACGCTATATGGTTTATACTTCGGGAGTGCCAAGGCTTCGATACTCACTCTTGTAATGCAATATATACCTTTTAATAGATTTGCCTGTCTGTCCGTAGGACTCTTGTTTACTGGAATCACTGCATTCATCTGGTGGTTGTACGTTTCGTGGAGAGATAGAAAAAAGCTAGGCACAAAGCTGCATAATCTTATTTTGATACCTGCGTTATTTGTAGTCTTGATGCATATCGGATTAATGCTCTTCTTTGCTACGCAAGATATTATGAATCGCGAGGTCCTCTTGAAATTACTACTGATCTGGACGGGGCCATTAACTATACTCCTACTCGTTGGCATAATGAAATTTTTGTATCATTCATTAGGAGTGGCAATAGCGGGGGCCATAATAACCATGTTGGTATACCTCCTTATCTTCAAGGAGGTCCAGAGCTTGCTATATTATCCGTTCTTGCTAGTGGGCACATGGACTATGGCAAAGTTGCTCAGAAAACATCACACCAATAGTTTTGGAGTGATTTGGTCAGGTACATTGTGCTTTCTCCTGTGTCTCCTATATGTATGCCGAACTGTATGGGGGGTGAATGTATCTCCTCGCGTATGGATACCGGTGCTGGCCAGCGTCGTGTTATCTTACGGCATGTCCAAATGGCTGCACAAGATTTACATAAGGTGGAGAGAACGACGTAATGCACAAAAGAAAGACAACACGGCTTTGCAGTTTTCCCATATGGCGGATATAGGAATATATTACTGGAGTATCACTACATTGACGGTGATCCCAATGGCTGTATTTATTATGTACACAACAGGTTCCTATATAGGAGGAATATTGAAACAATCTGCCATTTACACGGACGGGACGATTCGACTTGGCGAAACAAGCATTCCGGGAAATGTGGTCACGTCTGACAGCGAGTCTCTTTATATTTCGACGCCGGAAAGGACATTAAAAGTTGTACGGCCAGGCAATCAAAGCGTAGTGATCGAATAATCAAAACAAATAAAGGGACGTAGCCCAGACCGCCTTAGAATGGACGGTCCTCTATCAAAGAAGGAATCGATTGGAAAACATCGAATCAAGTGGTGATAAATCGAATCCATATCGTACATTTAAGTGGTTGTTAAAAAATTCCATTTAACGCAGCATTGGAGGATACATATGGCAAAATGGTGGATGGTGCGTGCAGGTGATAATAACGAGCTAATTCCTCAATGGCAAAGCAAGCATGTAGCCTCTATTGGATGGGCTGAATTAGGAAATCCCAAAACATATCCATCAAAAGAAAAATTTGTTGAAAGAGCTCATGTAGCTTATGCAGATAAGAAACCTGGAACTCGTCTTTCATGGGCTGGTCAAGTTTGGAGGTTTTTTAGCGAGATAGAAGTTAACGATAGAGTAATCACTTACTCAAAAGAAACAAGGGAATATTTGTTGGGTGTAGTGACTAAGGCACATGAATACCGACCAGATATCATAGATCCATACTATCCTAATGTCATATCTGTGTCCTGGGATAAAAAGAGAGTCCCCCGTGATATGCTATCGCAAGGAGCGAAAAATTCATTGGGTGGGATATTAACTATCTTTCGTGTTGACGATTGGGGGCGTGAGCTACTAGGCTTGCAGAATGGTATGCCAGAACCACAATCGCTGGTAACAGATGAAGAAGAAGTTGAAGCTTTTGATAAGGAAGTATTTATAGAACAAGCTAAGACGATGATTGAAGATTTAGTAGATAAACTAGATCCATGGCAAATGCAAGAATTAATCGCCGGTTTGCTTCAAGCGATGGGATATCAAGTTACAGTAAGTTCCAAAGGTCCTGATGGTGGGGTAGATGTATTAGCTCATCGCGATGCTTTTGGTTTTGAAAAGCCGATTATCAAGGTACAAGTAAAACATAGGCATGCCGCTAGCGGGGGGCCTGAAGTGCAACAACTCATAGGGGCAAATCCACACGGGGCAAGCTGTTTGTTTGTATCTACAGGAGGTTTTACAACTGCGGCTAAAGCTGCGGCACAACATAATGGTGTTAAATTAATAGATCTAGCGGGAATCGTTGAATTAATTAATGAATGGTACGATAAGATGCCCGTTGAGAAGCAATCTTTAATTCCATTAAAGAGAATATATGTACCATCTTAATACAGTTTGGTATAGATCATAGCAAAGCACTCTTAAGCGAGTGCTTTTGTTGTCTCCGGGTGAAAATGCTTTTCCAAACCCTACGGCAGGAATTAGCCTACGGCGTATCGAAATTCCCTATACTATTGCTACCACCTAAAGGAGAAAACAATGAACAAACCGCATTCCTTGAAAAAGAGTTTGTTCGTCGGTTTGCTCGTGAGCACCATAGTGCCGATCCTGCTTGTGGGCGTCTCGTCGTATTACAGCATTTATACGGTTTTGGACAGCAAGACGGCCAGCGGAATAAACAGCAGTCTGCAGCAGGTTAGATCGAATATGGAGATCCTGTTTCGCAACCTGAATTATGTGTCCCAGCAGATGACGAACCGCGACTTGAATTTGTTGTTCAAGGCCGATACGGCCATTGATAAATATATATTGAGCCAAAACGTGTTTGACCATTTGAATTTGGTTGCCTACACGAATCCCGATATCGGGTTGTTTTACATTGCCAACCGGGAAACGAAAGATTTCATATTTCAGAATTATCCGGTGAAGTCGAGCGGGGATCGGGAGGTTTTGCCGGTGCTGACCATCGACAAGGGGGTGACGCACCATGCGCCGCACCGTACGCTCAGCGGCGGTCAGGAGCTTGTTTTTTCGATATCCCGGCCGACAGATTTGCTGGCGGAGTCGAAGTACGATATTTATGTCGAGAGTGATCCGGAGATCTACAACCAGATGCTGAATCATCGTCAATACGGGATGGAAGCCATGCAGGTGCTGACCGACGAGAAAGGAAGCATCGTATTCAGCCAAGACGAAAGCCTGTTCCCCTTGGGCACGGTCATGCCGGGCAGCTTGGAAGAACAACGGTACCAGGTTATTGATAACCACTACTATTTCCGTGCTCAGAGCTCGAAGCTGGGCTGGTACGTATATGCGATTATCGACAAGAAGCTGTATCATAACGAGATCAATCGTTGGACCGCCTATTGGCTGTCCATTTCGGCTATCAGCCTGCTCGTTAGTGCTGTCATCGGATGGTGGATTTGGCGAATCCTTGTCACGCCCTTCAAGAGGCTGCACAGCGAGATCCATAAGATGCGAGGGGATTTCGACTCTGTCTCGCAAACGGCTCCATCCGCCCAGAAGACGAATGTTCTGGAATTTGACGAAGTGATGGAGCGGTTTCAAGATATGAGAACCCACATCGGCCGACTGATGAAGGAATTGAAGCTGAATGAGGAAGAGAAGCGGTATTTGGAGGTGGAAAAGCTGGTCCATCAAATGAATCCGCATTTTTTGTACAACACGCTCAATACGATTCAGTGGTTGGCCAAATCCAAAGGACAAGACGAGATCGTCCGACTGGCTACCGTTTTTATCAGGCTGCTGCGGTATAATCTGGGAAGAGATGGGGATCTCGTCGAGCTGAGGCTCGAAATGAATGCATTGAACGATTATGTTGCGCTGCAACAAATCCGGTACAACTACGAGTTTAGCGTTCAAATCCAAACCCAGTCGGCAGTGATGGACGCCAAGGTGCCCAGATTTCTGCTCCAGCCTTTAATCGAGAACGCGTTGTATCACGGATTGGCGGACGTCGGCGGCCTGATTCAATTGACAATCTCTCTTGAACAAGACGGCAATATGCTTGTCGAGGTAAAGGATAACGGGAAAGGAATGGACGAGGAAGAAATACGCAAGCTGCTGCAGCATGATCGTTCTGCGCGGGACCAAGTAGGCATGGGCATCGGACTGAATTACGTGGATACGATGCTGCGGGTGCATTTCGGCGAGAGCGCGCGTTTACAAGCCTATAGTTCCTCGAACGAAGGAACGACCATGTACTTTCGCATTCCGTTTCACACGGGAAAAGGAGAGGCCGTATGATACAGGCGATGATCGTCGAAGACGAATATTTCGTACGCAAAGGACTGATCACGACTTTACCCTGGGAATCGTTTGGAATCCGGATTGTCGCCGAGGCAAGCAATGGGAGGAAAGCGCTGGAGCTGCTTGCCGACAAGTCCGTGGACCTGATTTTCACCGATTTGACGATGCCGGCGATGAACGGGCTCGATCTCATGCGATGTATTCGTCAGCAGTACCCCGGAATCCATGTCGTTATCCTTACTTGTCATCAGGATTTTCATTATATCCAGGATACGCTCAGGCTGGGCGCGCTTGACTATATCGTCAAGACCGAGCTTGAAACAGGCAATCTGGAAGAGGCGCTCCAGAGAATTACCGATCGGATAAAAGACTTGGCCGCCGAGCAGCGCAGTGAAGGGCGCGGAGTCGCGACGGTCTGGCTGGATTCCGATGAGACCATGCTGCAATCGCACATGGATGAATGGCTAAAGCTGTATTGGGCCATCCGCGACGACGACTTCGATCAGCTGCGCATTCGCCTGGAGACGATTCAACCGCCGATCCCGAAGCTCCATAAAGTGATGCATTCCTTACTTGTGGAGGTAAATCGCTTGATCGGTATGGGCGACTTGCACGAGTGGCTGAACCGATCGGAACAGGTAGACAATTGGGAGGAATGGCGGACCTTTATTACCCGCTTCCGCAGAGCTGTCGGTGACAAGCTGCTCTGCTCCTCCTATCCGGATTATGTGCTACTGTCGATATTGGACACGGTAGAATACATCAAAACGAATGTGGATGCCAAGGTGACGCAAAGCGCCATGGCCGCCAAAGCCCGAATGAGCCGGAGCTATTTCAGCAAATGCTTTCGGGATATTGCGGGAAAGCCCTTTCCCGAATACTTGAAGGAACTGCGTATTGGTCGCGCGAAGCTGCTGCTGATCCAGTCCAATCGCCACATTGCGGATATCGCCATCGATTGCGGCTTTCAGGATTATCGGTATTTCAGCAGGCAATTCAAGGAGGAGACCGGGTTTCTTCCCTCTGAATTTCGGATTTCCGCATGGGAGAAAGGGGCAGCCAAAGCGAACGAATGATACGCGTTAAAGCATGAATCATCTCCTGGGAGGGGGCGGAATCCATGATGGTCAAGAGAGGCATGCTGGGACTCGTGCTAGGGGTAGTGCTGCTTTCCGCTGCGGGTTGCTTGGAAGACGAGAAGGCTGTCTCTGTCGCCTTGCCGTCAGAAGCTCGGAATGTGGCGGATTCCAATGGCAAATACAAGGAGCCGGTTACGCTGCGCATAGGCTATTACACGAATCTGGAGAGCAAATGGCCGGAAGGCTCCAGCGACTCGTTCTCCGACAACCGTTATACCAAAAGACTCGAAGAGATGCTCAATATCAAGTTCGTGCATGCCTTCGAATATCCCCTTTCGGATTATGCCCAGAGGGTGAACATGCTTATTTCCAGTAAAGATATCCCGGACTTTCTGCTAGTGACGGAAGCTCAGTTCAAGACACTCGCGGAGGCCGATATGCTGGAGGACATGACAAGGCTATACGAGCAGTACGCTTCGCCGCTGCTCAAAGAAGTGATACAAGGCTCCGGACCCAAACTGATGAGAAGAGTGACGCATAACGGCAAGATGCTGGGTATTCCGTCTACGCTCCCGACGCATGATTCGGATGGGGTTGTGTGGATTCGTCAGGATTGGCTAAGGAAGGTCGGGATACAGCTGCCCGAAGCGATTACGATCGACGATATGGAACGGGTGGCGAGAGCGTTCATCGGGCAAGATCCGGACGGCAACGGAAAGGATGACACGTACGGCATACAGAGCACATCGACTTTTTTGACGGAAACAATCCGGAATAATTCACTGGACCCGTACTTCGGCGCTTTTAAAGCGTTTCCAAAAATATGGATCAAGGACGAGAATGGCCGGATCGTATACGGATCGATAACGGACAATACGAAACAAGCGCTCGGCAAGCTGAGCGAGCTGTATCGAGCCGGACTGATCGATAAGGATTTCGGCACGGTCAAGCCGGATCAGTTCTCCAAGGATATCAGCAAGGGGAAGGCCGGCATTGGTACCGGATATACATCCGCGCCGATGAAGCTGCTAGCCGATAGTGTGAAGAACAATCCGCAGGCGGAATGGGACGCGCATTATTTGGTTGCGCCGGACGGCAACTATTATACGAGACAACCCGATCCGCTCGGACGCATCATGGTGGCGAGGAAGGGGGCGAAGCATGCGGAAGCGATCATTAAAGCAATCAATGTGATGGCGGATCTGGACAACAATGTGCCGGGAACGTCCCAAGTGTATATGGACAGCCCTGGAACGAACTGGAGCGTCCGGCCGATTCAGGCGACATTCCGAAGGGAGGATACGCTAGTGAACCGTTTTCAACGCCTAAAGGATGCGGCTGACGGCAAGCTGTCCCCCGAGCGGTTGCCGAATTCCGATCGCAAAATATTCGAAGACTACCTGAAAGGCTTCCGTGCGCTGACGGCCTCCCCGCAGGACTGGGCTTATACGCTGTATCAATACCGCGGCGGAAATGCGGTGCTGAGTCCGGTAAACGTTCCGGTGTACAACGAGTTTTACGGAATAACCGATACTATGGAGGAGAAATGGGGAGAGCTGCTCAACCTCGAGAATGAGTCCTTCATGCGCATCCTAGTAGGCGATAAGCCACTCGACTATTTCGAGACGTTCGTATCGGAATGGCGAAGGCATGGCGGAGATACGATTACGAAGGAAGTGGAGAAGGAAATCGCCGAGTTGAAGTAACCGGCGGGGGGAAACTGCAGTCTGACGGAAATAGCCGTCAGGCTTTTTTTGCGCGATTCGGAAATAGGGGCAGGTGTGAGGATTGCTATCGACAATGTAGAAAAAACGGATCCTAACAATTACGATTTTCGACATTGACAAGGACAGCCATGTCTGACTGTCTGGAGGGCGCTCCTTTTATAATAAGCATGAAAGGGGATTCAGCAAGGCAAATAAAAAACCAAGAGGTGGGTACAGTGCGAATCGTACGAGCAACCGCTTTACTTTCGATCGCAGCGATAGTTGCGGCAGGCTGCAGCCAAGGACAATCAAGCAAATCCGGCGATGCCGTCAAGGAGGAAAAGCCGCCGGAGCCGGTAACTTTAAAATTGTATGACATCCAGGTGGTGAGCGATGAGGACCTCGAGATTTTGTACAACGGGCCATTGAAAAAGAAGTATCCGTATATTACCGTAGAGAAAATAGACAGGACGAAGATGTCTTTGCAGGACGTGATCGCCACCAAGCAGCAGTTTGACTTGTTCACCATAGGGAACTCCGAATTCGCCAAGTACGAAGAGCTCGGTTTTTTTGAGGACATGACGCCGTTGCTGGACAAAAGCAAAATGAACTTCGACCGGTTTGATCCGAGAACGATCGAGGCAACCCGAAGCGTATCCCATGGCGCTCTATACGGAGTTCCGTTCGCCGTGCTGACTGCCGCCATGTTCTACAACAAAGACATTTTCGATAAATTCGGCGTTACCTACCCCAAGGACGGCATCACGTGGGATAAGGCGATAGAGCTGGCCAAAGCCCTTACCCGTCAAGATAACGGGGTACAGTATATGGGGCTGCATCCCGAGGCATTCGTAAGGCTGGCCAAGCCGTACGCGCTGAACCCGGTTGACCCGGCGACCAATAAGGCAAGCGTAACCGGCGAGCCCTACAGGAGAGTATTTGAGCTTGGAAAAATGTTGAACGACGTGTCTGCCAATGCGCAGAAAACAACGTTCTGGAATCCGTTCTTCAAGGACCAGACGCTGGCGATGGTGGCGACTTACAATATTTTGACGTCACCGCTATTTAAGGAAGCGGATGGAAAGCTGAACTGGGATTTGGTCCAGTACCCGAGCTTTAGCGAAATGCCCAACAACCTGGGGCCGTATTCGTTCCACCTGTATGGAATCAGCAAGACGAGCAAGCAGAAGGAGGCGGCGGCTAAAGTCATCGAGGTGCTGTCCTCCGACGAAGTGCATAAGGCCATGGTCCGTTCGACCGGCCGCGTCAGCGCCCTGAAGGATCCTAGCTTCCAGCAAGCTTACGGAGCGGACAACCCGTTATTGAAGGGCAAGAACATTCAAGCTATGTTCAAAAGCACGTACACCCCGGGGCTGCAATTCTCCAAATATTCCGGCGAAGCGTCGACGATCATGGAAGCGGAATACAAAAACTTTTTGAATAACAAATATGACGTCAACACGGCGCTTCGGAATGCGGAAGAGAAAATCAATCAAGCGATTATTCAGGCATCCAACAAATAAGGATGGCGGTTAACGAGCTATCCCCGGGAGGGACCTTATGAAATCGTATGAGCAATCGCCCAGAAACGACAAAATGACCCGAAGAGACGTGCTTGCCGCGGCCGGGATCACGGGAGCCGCTTTCGTTGCGGGTGCTTCCATCTGGAACGCGCTTGATGCCGATACGGTGTCGGCAAGTCCAACACCCACAACCGTGCCCATTTATAATGTGAAGGATTATGGAGCTGTCGGGAATGGGACGACTGACGATACGACGGCTATCCAAAACGCATTGAATGATGCGAAAACGGGGAGCTTCTCGCATGTCATTGTGCCGCGAGGCACCTATAAGACAACGGCGGCGCTTCGCCTATTCGGCAACACGCGACTGACTTTGGAGAAGGGTGCGACTATACTGCGCTGCCACGACTCTTCGATTCTGATCAACGGTCTGAACAACGTCAGCTTCTCCGGCTATGACGGGAACGGCAACATCATCATCGAGGGGGGCGTGTGGGATTGCAACGTTGTGCAGTTTCCGGACCCCGGCAACTGCTTCGCCCTGGCGCGAGGGAGAAATATCGTGATCCGGGACCTTGAGGTGCGCGACGTTCCGAACTGCCATGCGATCGATATGAACGGCTGCGAAGATGTGTTGGTGGACAATTGCCGGTTTGTAGGCTATGTGGACCCCCAGACTGACCCATCGAGCAATTTGCGGGAGGCTATACAGATCAGCCCGCTTCTTCAGGCCGGTTTTCCTTACTTTGGCGTGTTCGATGGAACTCCGTGCCGGAATGTCATTGTCAGCAACTGCTATTTCGGTGCCAGCGGAACGACGGGCACGCAAGCCTGGCCGACCGGTGTCGGCAATCATTCCTCCGTTCACAACTTGTACTGCTCCGATATCAAAGTATACGGCAATACGTTCGACGGAATGACGTACGGCGGCGTGCGCAGTTTGAAATTTTCGGATATGATTGTAGCGAATAATCGGTTTATCAACTGCAAGATGGGCGTGATGCTGTCCAATACCCAGGCGAACACCGAAGGCTCCAAAGACGCGAACGGCGTTCAAAGCGGCTTGCCGCAATCCGGTAAAAACTATATCATCGCCGGCAATACGTTCACAGGAACGGTTACAACGAATATATATTGCGTAGGTACCGTCAAGGACATTTCCACCTATGCCAAAGTCGAATCCGTTCTGATCGCGGACAACGTATTCGAGCAAGGACCTGCCGCGAACAACGGGATCACGATCAAATGGGCGAACAACGTGACGATCAGCGGCAACCTATTGCGCAACCAATACCGCGGCGTACTCCTTTCTTATGTAAGCAACTGTACGGTTCACGACAATACGTTTATCGATATGACGACAGAAGCGGTATACACCGAGGAGCCGGATACGGATTATCGGTACAACGGTTTAACCGCAAACCTGAATGTACACGACAACTTCATACAGCGTACCGGCAGGACGGGGATTTTCATACAAAGCCTCGACGGATTCAAAGTGGAAAGCAACGTCATCGAGTCTCCCGCGACCGAAACCGACAACACGCGAAGCGGCATTCTGGCGGCGAATATGGCCAAGAACGGTCGGGTGGCCGGGAATAAAGTGAAGAAGGCCGCTTCCGGCAACCAGAATCAGTACGGAATCAGTGTCACAAACACATGCAGCGACGTACAGGTTACGGACAATAACGCGGAGGGCAAGACAGCGAGAGAAAGCATATTGGGGGCGACGAATTTCGAAGGCATCTACATTCACAGTCCGAACGGCACACGGTTCAAGATGACGGTCAGCGATAGCGGAACTCCGGTATTTACAGCCGGCTGACTTCTTTCGTAGATAACAAGGGGGTGGGGCTATGAGTCTTATCGAACGAACCAATCCGGAGACTTTTCGAATCATGACCTCCAATATATGGGGCAACTGCGGCGATAAGGCGATCGCCAACAGGGACGACAATCTGGCCGACGTGTTTCTTCGTTATAGGCCCGATGTTCTGGGGCTGCAGGAAGTGTCGCCCAAAGTCCGTCGGGAGCCGATCAATATTTTTGATTTGCTGGATTCTCATTATGCCGAGGTGGATGTGGATATAGGGCCATTGAGCAACAATTATACGCCGTTATTGTACCTGAAGGATAAATTTACGGTCCAACGCAGCGGATTCCACTCCTTTAGCGGCTTAAACGATTCAAACTCCAAATCCGTCACATGGGCGGAACTGGAGTGCAACAGCTCTGGAAGTCGCTTTGCCGTATGCAACACGCATTACTACTGGACAGAAGACGACGCGGGCAAGGAGGCGAGAATCAACAACAGCAAGGAGCTCGTTGATGTCGTCGCCGCCATCATGCAAATACGACGCATACCCGTATTATGCATGGGGGATTTTAACTGCCGGGCGTCGAGCGACCCGATCCGAAACTTGCTTGACCATGGTTTCGCCGATGCCCAGAGCGGGGCAACCGTCCGCACATCGGACTCGAATGCCTACCATCCCTACCCCGAATGGGACGAAGCCTTGCAAAGGTTTGCCAATACCCCTGCGCCGACAGGCAAATACGCTGAGGCCATTGACCATATCTTTTACACGGCCGGCACAGTGAGCATATTCGTGTACGAGACTATTGTTAGTCAAGGCGCACTTGATGCGTCCGATCATTGTCCGGTATACGTTGACCTGTCGTTTCAAGGGGCTTCGGCCGACAGTCCAAACGAAAGGTAATGGCCCTATGGAATCAACTCGCGCTGACGTAACGGCATCACCTGCCGCCTTTCTTGCACCGGATGCCTTGCACATCTGCTGGATGACCGATCTGCATCTGGTCGATGCGGTAACCGGACAACCGCAAGCGGAGGGGGCGATCCGAGGAAATCGGCATTACTACGCAGCCAAGCCAAAACTGCGACAAGCTGTCGATACGATCAACAAGGAACGGCCCGATTACGTCATCTGTACCGGAGACATCACCGATCATGTTCAACCGCTCGCCTCGTTTCAAGAGGAATGGGACCGCATTGTTGTGCCCAAAGACCTTGTGATCGGCAACCACGATCTCGACAACGGCTACCTCTCTCTAGTCGAACAACTCGGTTATACGAAACGTCCGGTTGTCGCCGGCAGCGTGTTCAACTGCTCGCTTTGCTTGCAGAAAGGGGCGATCCGCGTACGACTGCTGCTGCTCGATACCAATATTGGGGAAGATGGCATACACCGTGTCGGAACGTATGAAGGAGCGTTGCAGGAAGAGGCGATCGCATGGCTCGAACATGAAATGCGGACTTGCCCGGAATCTCTCGTGCTTTTGTTCTCCCACCATGGCATGGCCGGCCCGTTGAAATACTTCCATCAGCCCGATGTCGCCCGTTATTACGCGATGGTCGACCGGGTTGCAGAGGCAAAGCAATCATTCCAGCTCATACACTGCGCCGGTCATCATCATGTACACCCGGTTGCAGAAATCCAAGTCCGCACGCCTTATGAAACGTTTATCAACGGCGTTGCCATGATTAGCGAATCACACTCTTTCATGCACGTTTTATCCATTGCTCATGACGGGACGTGGACGCTCTCCTACCGGGAGCTGCGAGGAGATTCGGCATAGGATCATAAAGGAATGTCCCCCTTCTTACTCGAGAATTTGGCCGGCGAAGCCAATTCTCGGTATTGCAGAGGGGGATTTTTTCTTGTGTTTACTCCCACACAACCGAAGAATGGAAAAGCCCCTCCCAAAGAAGGAATCGATTGGAAAACGTCGAATCAAGTGGTAATACGTCGAAAGTCCCGATTATTGATTCCAACTACCCAGGTGATCGCCATGACGCTACCCCCACTTTTAAAGGGCATCTTCGCCCATAAACAAAAATCATACAAGATGGTCCTCATCCTAGCGGTTCTCGACATAATAGAGGAGCTGAAGAAGCAGGAGGTGCCCGTAACGTTGGTACGTGCACGCTTCCTGCAACAGCTACAATCCCGCGAGAAGCAAGGGCTGCCAGTCGATACGCCTCCGGAAAGCACGGGTCAACGATGGAGCCAGGTGCAGGGCTTTCAAATTAATGGCTTGATCCAGACGCCGATCAAGGCTCTAAAAGATGTGCTAGTCCTTGATTCTGGAAAACAAACGCTTCGCTTCACGGGCAGACAGAAACCAAATAAGCCATGTTCCCGCATACCGTTCACATAGAATCAGTGGCTTTGTTGGTGAGGGATGGTACAGAGGGCTGAGATTGCAGTGATGGAGCGGGTTTGGTGAGTAGTACAGATGTAATGGCTCCATGAAACAGAGGCAAGATATTAGTAGTTGACTGATTGTTGACGAAATTAATAGATTTAGATTGTTGGAGGCTAACTGGGATGTGCATATCGTATTGCTCCATTTTTTTACCAAAATTCGATGCATTATGTGCGCTTAAGTATTTACACACTCGGGCATGTGGCGTGCAGTCACCTGCTAGAAATACAAGATTAAAAGTACAGAGTGATAAGGTGAACTTTGCGAGGTTCACTTTTTAAAAAATTGAATATAGACTCATAGCATGGACAAACGATGAAAGTAATGTTACGTAGATAATACTAAAATATGGAACATGAATTTTTAGTTGTGTTATATCTGAGGTTATTTTGTGTTAGGATGGCAATATGAGCACCGATTTAGGAGGTACCGAATGAGTAACCTTACCAATCAGTTAAATGAACAGAAACTAAAGGTTGATTTTGATTCATACGATTTCAGTGTTAAAGAAATAATCAATATGGTAACTGAGGGTATTATTGATATTGCCCCTGAATTCCAACGGCAATTTAGATGGGATCCAGAACGGCAATCTGCACTTGTTGAATCAATTTTCCTTGGAATACCTATACCAAACCTGTTTATGGCAACTAATCCAGATGGAACATGGGAAGTTATTGATGGTGTTCAAAGAATTAGTTCAATAATTCATTTTGCTGGTGAAAAAGAAGCTTTGTCAAAAATCAACTTAAAAGAACCTCTAAAGATAACTGGCCTAGAAAAGGTTACCGAGTTAAATAACCTGACGTTTAATGAATTACCGAACACTTTAAAATTAAATTTTTTGCTCAAACCTTTGAAAATAACAACATTAAATGACAAAAGTGATCTAAATGTCAGATTTGATCTTTTTGAGAGGCTTAATACCGGCGGTATTAAACTTACCGACCAAGAGATCAGAAGTTGCATTTATCGTGGTCCTTTCAATGATTTCTTAAAGGAACTTTCGGAAGTGGAAGTCTTTAAGGCAGTTGTAAGATTGCCAGAGGAAAAGGAGAGTGACGGCACGAGAGAAGAACTTGTTTTGCGTTTTTTTGCATACTTATACAATTACCAGAATTTTGGCCACAGTGTGGTTGATTTTTTAAATAAATATATGAAAGAATCGAGCGGGAAATTTGATTTTGAAAAAAATAAGAAGATATTCTACGAAGTTTTTACTAAGCTAGCGGGAGCAGTCCCAAACGGAATAACAAGAAGGCTTAAAACGACTCCTTATAATTTATTTGAAGCTGTATCGGTAGGAGCAGCCTTAGCTTACATCAAAAATGGGGATATTGTAACAGACAGTATTGGGAATTGGCTAGCTTCCAATGAACTAAAGACGCTTACTTCAGGAGCAACAAATTCAAATCCAAGGGTACGAAAGAGAATTGAATATTGTATGCAAAAGTTTGAGGGCAGATAATGTTCGAAGACATCAAATCGGAATCAACAAGAAGACTTATTGAAATTAGAAATACCATAAAGTATATAAAACTCAGTGAGTCCCGTAGAAGAACGACGCCAGCAAATCCATCGGTAACTTGCATGAAGGGTCTATTTTTTGTTCATTTATACGGTGTGTATGAGTATACAATAAGTTCTTGTATTTCAAGTACCTTGGAATATATAAGTAACCTGAATATCAAAATAAGTGATTTTAAACCAAGATTCTTGAGTATGGCTCTTAACAGTGATATTGTTTCTTTGACCACGACAGGCATAGAAAGAAAATGGGAGAGAAGATGGGAGTTCTTTGATCTATTTCAGAATGACAATATTATTACTTTTGCTAATGACCTGATACCCACTGATGGAAAAAATATTCGCTATAGGCAACTTGGAAGTATTTGGAATTCATTTTCGATACAAGACCCAATACTTCCTAGACCTGAAATAGGAGGTAGGATTCATGAGATCGTGGAGTTTAGAAATTCAATAGCTCATGGAAACCAATCCCCTTCAGAAATAGGTAGACGATTTACCCCCGACGATTTATCAAAAAGATTTGAAGCCATAAATGAATACTGTACTTATTTTATAATGGTGCTTGAAAATTACATTGTTAATAGGCATTATTTGAAAGAGTAGTCAATTTTTATTGCTGAAATTTCTGCAATTTTTCAGGTCAAGAAAAGTGTATTGAATAACTTGGATTTCTGGATCAGCAATAATCAAGATAGACGCCCACCGAGGTAGCTATCCATCAGAAAAAATATTAAAGAAATCGAGTTGTTCTTTGATGCTTCTCTACTGACGGGCGTTTCCTTTTACCCACACTCGGATATGTCCGAGTGTGGGGCGTAGCTCCCTGCATCTCCCCCTCACGGGAACGTTAAGGGGAGGTTTTCTATAATCGAAAAGCATTTTGGGCAATATTACTTTTCTCTTCGCACGGCGCTTCCTTTAAATTTTCTTCTTTCTTTGATTTGAATACAGTCCTAATAACTTGGCAATAGAAGCCTGGGTCATTAGCCAATTGGTATTCAAGTTGTTTTGGTGATGCTTGATTATAACGTCTCAAGGCTTCAAGTTGTTCCCATGTTGCACCATGAACGGTGGTCAAGGGGAGATGCGATTACACGTTTAGCCAGAGGGAGCTTAGAAGTCATATTCACAGTCGATTTGTTTAATGAGGGTGTAGATATTCCTAGCGTAGATACCTTGTTTTTCGTCCGTCCAACGGAATCATTAACGGTATTCACACAACAAGTTGGTCGGGGGCCGCGATTGTCGGAGCAGAAGTCGCATTGTACGATCATTGACTCAATTGGAAATTAATTATTACCGAAATGCAGATGTGAAGCTTCGATTATTTGCAAGTGAAGGGGAAGCAAAGGGAACAGCAAAGGAATCACTTATTCCATCTGTACCGGTCGGATGTGAGCTTCATCTGGAGACGGCAGTCATCAATCTGCTCGATGAATTAAGCCGTAAGAAGCTACCGCATCGCGAGCGTTTGCATCGTTCTTTCTTTGATCTAAAGAATGAGCTCGGACGAATCCCTACTTATCTAGAGCTTTACCTTTATGGCAGATCCAACAGCTGGGAATATCGGAATGAATTCCATAAGGAGGTAGCGCCGTTCTTTCACGGTTTCCTTATGGAAAAGGAGTACCGGAGACGAATCGATTTCTCAGATAAGGACTCGAAACGGCTTTGGGAGTATAATGAGACCGGGGTTAGCCAGCTTATTGAACGTATGCCAATGGCGAAGTGGGGTTCGGCTAAAGGGAGCATGACCCGCTTCGAGGATGGGGCGTTTAGTCTAAGAATTGAGCTCGCTCATGAGTATCGGTCTATCCTGTATCGCTGGACAAAAGAAATTTGCCTTTATAGGCTGCATCATCATTTTGAGCGCAAAGAGCAAAAGCAAGGACCCCTTCAGTAATGATGGGGTATTCGTGTATTGATCATTTTATATGATAGACTCAAAGCAACACAGGCATTTCGTTAAGTAACAAACAAATTTTTATTAGTATGATTCGTCAGATCCAGATAACTTGGTGCAGGATGCTATCCATCACTTAAACCCGAACGTGAAGGAGAAAGTCGCTTTTCGTCGAATTATATACAGAAAAATAATTAGTTATTCTATGTTTACGGAGTTGGAAGAATTGGTACAGGATATTACATATACAGTAGGAAGTTTATTTGCAGGTATTGGTGGTTTTTGCAGAGCTTTTAAAAACGAAGGATTTAATGTGATATGGGCAAATGAGCTGGATCCTTATGCTTGTCAAACATATAAACATAATTACCCAGAAACTAGGCTATATGAGAAGTCCGTTGAAGACTTGTCTGTAATAAGTGATAATTTGGAATCAGTAGATATCCTTACTGCAGGATTCCCCTGCCAATCCTTTTCTCTTGCAGGGAATAAACTTGGCTTTGAAGATCCGAGAGGCAAACTTTTTTTTGAAATAATAAGATTGTTGAAGGAGTTTGGGAGAAATAAACCCAAGATAATTGTACTTGAGAATGTAAAAAACCTTCTATCCCATAATAAAAGTCAAACTTTTAAGAGAATAGAGGTTGAGATTCAAAATGCGGGTTATTGGTTTAAGGCACCAGTGGATGAGAAAGGGAACCTTCGATCGCAATTTAGTAATGCAAGGATACTTAATACTAGAGAGCACACGGAGATACCTCAAAACAGAGAACGACTCTATATGGTTGCCTTCTCGAGAGATTATTTTAATAACAATAACTTTAATTTTCCTACAATAAATGAGGAAGGCTTAAAAGACGTTAGAGAATTTTTAGATTTAGAAATGAAAGCTGATCCTGCTTTTTATTTCGATGAGAGTTCTAAGTACGGGAAAATGTTTGCAGAAAAAATTGCAAGGGGAGATAAAGATTCTGTTTATTTGTTAAGAAGAGCCTACGTTAGAGAGAACAAAAAAGATTGTACTTTCACTCTTACGGCAAATATGGGTGAAGGCGGGCACAACGTACCTGTCATACAAGATGATTGGGGTATAAGAAAACTGACACCCAGAGAATGTGCTCGTCTGCAGGGGTTTAAAGATAACCAGTTTTTATTTCCAGAAGGGATGCCAAAAGCTAAACAATATAAGCAAATCGGAAATGCTGTTACGGTTGACCTTGTACAAAAACTAGCAGCACAATGTCTGAAGACGTTAAATAGTGCAAAAAAATAAGGAGATCACCATGATAACTTGGAATTTTCCACCAAACAATTATGGCCAGATAACGGGGCTAAATGATGCGGGAATTGAAACGTTTCGGGGAAATCCTCTGGATTCTTTGGCAAGAGAAATTAATCAGAACTCTTGTGATGCGAAGGATACAAAAAACAACGGCCCGGTAGAGGTTCATTTTAACTTGGTATATGTACCAGCTCATTTCTTCCCAGAAAGAGACAGATTTATAAGTATACTTAATTCATGTAGAGAGTATTGGCAGGATAATGCTAGGACCAAGCAGTTTTTCGAAAATGCTCTATCAATTATGGAACTAGAAACAATCCCTTTTTTGAAAATTAGTGATTACAACACGACAGGGTTAACAGGAGCTAACGAAGGGCAGAGAGGTGGATGGCACAACCTTATAAAATCGGTAGGTTCATCAGATAAGGATTCACAATCAGGAGGCTCCTTCGGAATCGGTAAACATGCACCTTTTGCATGTTCTGATTTAAGAACCGTGTTTTACGGTACAAAAGAAGTGAATACTGGAGCAGAGGCCTTTCAAGGTGTGGCCAAGTTAGTAACTCACCTACATGAACATGATGAGCCGACGCAGGGGACTGGGTATTTTGGAGTAATTGAGAAAAACAGACCAATTACTGCAACAGCAGAGATAAATGCGCTTTTCAGAAGATCGGATATAGGGACGGATATATTTGTTGCTGGTTTTAATGAGAAGAGCGGATGGGAAGAAAAAATAATCAAATCTGTGCTTGAAAATTTCTTTATTGCTATATTAAACGAAAAATTAATCGTCAAGGTCGGAGACACAACCATAAACGCTAATTCACTAGCAGGTCTATTAGAGAAGTATACAAAAAATGACCCTGAATGCCTCTCGTATTATTATTATGAAGCATATACCCTTTCGAATCGATACCACTTCCCTAATAAGGACTTTTTAGGTCTTGGTGAGATAGACTTGTTTATTCTCCCAGGAAAGGACCTTCCTAAGCGGGTTGCTATGGTCAGAGGGACGGGGATGAAAATATATGATAAGGGGAGCTTCCGAACCCCCTTTAAGTTTGCAGGTGTAATGGTTGCAAAAGGTGAAGGCATAAACGACTTTTTAAGAAAAATTGAGCCGCCAACACATAATGCTTGGGAGCCAGATCGACACGAGAATCCGGAAGAGGCTAAGGGAATTATTAGAAAACTTTACGGATGGATAAATGAAAAGATTCGTTCAATAACAGTAGTTAGTGATGAAGAAGAATTGGATGTAGAAGGATTAAGTCAATATTTGGCAGACAAAGATGATCCTTCTTTAGAAACTCAAGCCCAGCAGGAAATTGTACAAAGCGGTTCTGAGGGAGAAAAAGTGGCTCCTAAAGATATTGAGATTGAAATTAATCATAGAAAAATGAAGCAAACAGCATTTGTTGGAATTAACGAGAGTTTTGACGTTTATCAGGAAACTGCAGCCGCTACTGAAGACCAGGAAGATATGCAGGGAAGTGGAGATGGCTCCACTGAAGGTAGCGGCAAGGGGTCAGGCGGAGAAGATAATAAAAGACAAGATACAGGTGGTAATAAAGATCAACCAGGAGATTCCAAGGCAAGGGAATTAAATGAGGGGAATAGTTCAGCTGCACCGAGCAAAAACGTGCGGTTAGTCCGCTCTCGAATTTTCTGTATAGATCCTAATGCTGCACTCTACAAAGTATCCATTCAAACAGATGGAGAGGGCTCTGGATATATCGGAATTAAAGTTATTGGTGAAGTAGGTGGAGAGCCGGCTCCTGTGAAATCGGTTATTTTACAGCAAACTGGGGAAAGTGTGGATGTCGGGAAAAATGGAAAAATCGGACCGGTATCTTTTTATAAAGATAAAAAATCTGACTTATTAGTTACTCTTGAAGGTTCACTTCGCTGTGCTCTGGAGGTGGCGATTCATGCAAATTAACTATCGCCAATATCCACATCCGGTCTTATCTTATTTTGCGGACGATGTCATTGATAGCGATTTTCAGGCATCACTTAAAAGCAGCAAGACCCAAAACACCTATATCTTTGAGGCACAATGTATAACCAGTAGTGATGGAATCAATCAGCTTATAGAAGAGAAAAAGGCCTGCTTCGCATTTCATTTTGAATGCTCGACAACACGGTATCGTAAAATATTTAAATCGTTTGACCCCATTTTTACCTTTCAGCTGCCTGCCGATTCAATAGAAGGAAAAGTACAGATCTGTTCTTTTATATTAGCTGCAGAAAATATAGAGCATTATTCATTACCTGAATTTCACCCGGATTATGAAGGTCACACCTTTTTTGTAAAAAAGGGTGATGTTTTAGCGATTGACGCCGAAAGGACGTTCTTCGCAGAAAAAGAGTATGATCCGTTAAGAAGGATTCCTTCCATTTTTTCTGTTCAGCCTAACCGCGGCGAGAATATGCCGTCATTTGACATGGATTCTTCCGGTCACAAAATTATAATTAAGCTATCTGAAGACAACTTTGAACACTATAAAACGATTTCTTTAAACCAAAATCTACAACCTTTGTTATCTTCGTTAATTATAATGCCGGCGTTAGTATCTATATTAGAAACAATTAAAAACGCGGGTGATCAGGAATTTGATCTTGAAGAGTGCCGATGGTATAGAGTGATTAGAAGCAGACTTAAAGAGTTAGGAATTGATATTGATAATAAAAGTACTTTTTCGGACTCGACTCTAGCTGTTGCTCAAAAGCTTATCGGAGAACCGCTTAATACTTCGCTATTAGCTCTTGTTAATTTTGAGGATGAAGACTGAGGTGTCGGGTTTATGGAATTAAGTTATATTAGTGATAATTCCCTAGAGGAATTGAAAGTTAACATTATAAATAATCTCGAAAAATATAAAGGGGAGGAGGTTTGGGTTGATAAATATTTTGGAGCAACCACGTGGAACTTTCCTTCCAAAATCAGAATAGAGAATATAGATTTACATATGCCGCAGAGCAGCACAATCCATTTTGATTTTGAAAATACAAAAAAAATATATACTACCTTGAAAGGACTTTCAATTTTACAAGCTACAGATGAAAGATTATGGGTTTACTTAACCCACACTACCTTTTGGAAATACATGAGGAAAAGATGGCCGGTGGAGTCGTATTTAGATAAAGATAAACCGGAAGAGGCAATTAAAGAACGTTATTTCTTTATGGCCAATCGAGATAGAGCTTTAATCCGAAATGGAATAGCGCGTTTATGGTGGTATGGCTATGTTTCTTACGATGAAAATAGAGAAGATCCCTTTGAACTTACGAAAGTACTTCTTTCTAAATTGGATATTGCCCAGAGTCTTCTTGAACGAAGTTTCTCAAGGAATCCAGATATAACTAAAGCAGTGCTTTCAGTACTGAAACAGAAAGAGCAGGAGTCCTCATTTATTGATAGAGAGAATTTTAGGAGCTTGATGATGTACATTAATCAGCTTGGTGGTGTTACAATCTTAGATACCTTGGATCGAGAAGATTTAGAGGAACTTATTAGAGAGAAAATCGAAACTTTGATGTAATAATAGTCCTGCCCAACAAACAGGGGTAGGATTATTATTTTTGTATAGCATGTTCCTTCGAAATGTTGTATTCTAATAATTTACGAGATGCCACTTGAAAAATAATCTATGAAATGTTAAGCTGCTTATATAGAACATACGTTCGTGAATAAAAGGTGGGGAGTACAATGGAAAGTAAAAAGCTGTTAGCGGTCGATTTGTTTTCCGGGGCTGGTGGGTTAAGTTTAGGTTTTTTACAAACAGGTCAAGTGAAAATTGTGGCCGCGGTGGAGAACAATGAGTCTGCCCAGAAAACATATATAAGGAATCATAATCGTTATAATCATGAGAGTGATGGAAGAGCTATTGGGTATCACAAGGATATCAGAAAAGTTAGCTTTCGAAAGATAAAAGATGATTGGCAGAAGATAGATCTTGTTTTTGGTGGGCCACCTTGTCAAGGATTTTCAAATGCAAACCGACAGAAGTCAGAGCTCATTTCAACTAATAATCAATTAGTAAAGGAATATGTCAGAGCTATAAAAGAATTGGAACCGGATGCCTTTGTAATGGAAAACGTCAAGGCTATGAAATCAGATAAACATAAATTTTTCTACTCATCAAAAGATCAGAAAGAGATTGTGGAGGACTTAGGAATAGAATTAATACCTGACAAAGTTATTTTAGGAAAACAGAATAATTTATCTTATGATCTTGTTTGTTTTCTAAGGAACTGCATTGAAAACAACATTGATTTGTCTCCATTTATAATTAATGATAAGAATTTGTTTTCTAAGATAAGTCATATAAGTAGAAAAGAGAAAGAGGCTCATATATATATTGCAAAAGCTCAAAATGCCTTACAGAAAACATTGTTGAAATGGAAAGAACAGCATAACAGTTATTGGAGTACTGCTTATGAAGAACTGTGGCTGAAGCTTGGGGGTTTATTATCGAGTAAAGAGCTTGCCGATTCATCCCGAAACGATTTGTTTTTAATTTTAAATGAAATCATTGAAGTTCAAAAAGTCCTGATGAAGATGAGCGAAATTCAATTCAATAACATTGAGATAGTCGATATTTTACTCGATCATAAGCATGTTTGTGTTAGTGTGCAGACGTATGGTGTAATGAATTACTTACTCTCTAAATTTAAGAGCCTTGGTTATGTAATAAATGAAGATCATATCATAAATGCTGCTCATTTCGGTGCGCCGCAGCTTCGAGAGCGCCTCGTTCTTATCGGAGTTAAAACAGATTTCGTAGGAGATAATTCTGTAGTCCTTCCGGATTCGATTATTAAGGATCCAGATCAGTTTTATAAAGTGCAGGATGCTATTGGAGATCTTGAGGAAAATGAACCATTTACAGTAATGGAAGGGAATCGACCTATTAATAAACCACTTCTTAATAGTTGTAACCCGCTTCTTCAGTATTTGCGTGGAACTACTAGTACAATTCATAACCATGTTATGACGGAAACGACTGATACGGCCTTGGAAAGATTTAAAGCACTGGAGCCAGGTCAAAATTTTCACGATCTAGACGAATCCTACAAACAAACATATTCTGATCCGGGTAGAACTCAAAATACTGTATATCTGAGACTTGATTATCGAGCTCCTTCTGGGACTGTTTTGAATGTTCGAAAGTCAATGTGGATACATCCGCGTAAAAATCGAGCAATAAGTATTAGGGAAGCAGCGCGACTTCAAACTTTCCCTGATGATTTTGTTTTTGAAGGTTCTAAAGATTCACAGTATCAGCAGATTGGAAATGCTGTCCCTCCACTTTTGGGCAGGGCAGTGGCTGAACAGGTATTAAAATACCTGGGAGTAGATGTTCAAGATACATTGAAAAATTTAATATCGCCGCAAGAAACAGCTATCGTTTAAGCTTAGAGTCTCTGCTCATTGAGTAGGAGGCTCTTTTATTTTGAAAAAAAGGATATCGTTGTTACATAAAGGATATAGGTCTTCTATGTCGAATATTGCTGTATATATAATAATCGGAAATATTTATTTAAACCTAGGAGTACCCACTATGAGTATAGTTATATCTCAGCCATCAGCTACCCCTGTTATCCATGCACTTCGTTCTCTAGGGTATAATGCAGGGACTGCAATAGCAGATCTGATTGATAACAGCCTTGATGCAAAAGCGACTAAAATCATTCTCCTATTTAAGTGTTTTGGAAACGATGGTGCCATAATTATTGCGGATAATGGTCATGGAATGAATGAAGATACGCTTCAAGCTGCAATGAATATTGGTTCCAAAGACCCGCGTGCAGATAGGCAGCCAAATGAACTCGGAAGATTTGGTATGGGGCTGAAGACAGCCTCATTTTCTCTAGGTAAGCGCTTGAGTGTTCTTACCAAACATAATGGGATTTATGCGCAGCGCTGTTGGGATCTAGATCATGTCTCCCAATGCAATGAATGGCAGCTGTTTACGGCAATTCCGGATGAAGTTAGGCAGTTCATGTGCGATTTTGAAGGAGATAGCGGCACAGTAATATGTATTGATAAGTTGGATCGGTTTATGGGAGCGGGAGGCGTAAACACGATACATGAAAGCAGTTTTTATGCCAAAGTCCGTCGTATACATCATCACTTAGAGTTTGTCTTTCATTCAATAATAGAAAACGGTAAGGTTCAGGTTATCCTAAATGGAAACGAGCTAGATCCCTGGGATCCTTTTATGGTTAAACACCCTTCTACTCTGGAAGGTGAAACACAGGTTCTAAACATAAATGGAAACAAAATTAAAGTAAAATATTATGTTCTTCCTCATGCTTCATTCTTAAATGAAATGGAATACAAAAGGGCAGGGGGCAGCAGAGGATGGAGAGATCATCAAGGCTTTTATATATATCGTGAGAATAGGTTGCTGCATTATGGAGATTGGTTGGGGATGTTTCAAAAGGATACTTCATCCCAACTGGCAAGAGTACGAATCGATTTACCAAATGCTGCAGATGAAGATTGGCAGGTAGATATTAAAAAGTCTGCAGTTATTCCTCCAGATAATGCAAAAACAAGACTTGAAACAATTGCAAGATTTGTTCGTAAAATTTCGCGCGATGTCTTTTATTATCGGACTCAAGGATCCCATCCTAGTCAAACCTTCAAAGGGAGTCTCAATACTTGGGAGTTATCAGGTAGCGATGAAGGGCAGCAATTTGTATTAAATAGAAATCACCCTATTTTATCAGAAATACAGGAAAAAATAGATGATGAAACTTCGAAGCTGCTTAACTTGTATTTAAAGTTTGTTCAGTTGGGGTCACCCAGTAATATAACCGATTCACCCAAAGTAGAGGAAGAATCAATTCAAATAGTTACCGATGCCATGAAAGAGTTAGTGATCCAGTTTGCTTCTACCTTAATTAAACTTCAAGTTGTACAAAATATGCAGCAGTTGATAGATGCACTTGTTACTCAACCTGCTTTTGATGGTTTAAATCGCAAAACGTTGAAATCAATTATAGAAGAGGCGAATGTCAGTCATGAATGAGGCGAAAAAGTTATTTGAACACACTTTTGCGACTAATTATATGAATTTGAAGTCTGTTTTGCCCAGCCAAGAGAAAGCAGCTGAGAAGGCATTAGAATTTTCGAAGCTCGTTATTCAAGGTCAAAACATAGGAGAAAGTTTGGTTGAGCAGTGGTCGTTAGAAATGTATATGAAATTTAATGTTGGTTTTGACATCATAAAAACACCTGTATTACGTTCAGAAGAAGATAGAAATTGGTACAGCCCCAAATTACTCTTTGGAGCTTTTTTTTGGACCCGTTACAGAGACTATTTAATCAGAGTCAAGAATTGGGATCAAGAGGCCGTTGACTCCATTGATGATTCAACAAACGAAATCATGCGATCCTTGGGTAACCCAGAGGATATTTATCCTTTTGACAAGCGTGGGCTTGTTTTAGGATATGTGCAATCTGGGAAAACTGCCAACTTCACAGGGTTAATTAATAAAGCTTACGATATTGGATATAAGTTGGTAATTGTATTATCAGGGGTACATAATGACCTCCGGGCCCAGACACAGTTAAGATTAGATGAAGAAGTCATTGGCAGCAGAGTCGATAAGACTGGAAAACCGGTTGGAGTTGCCCAAATCTATGCAAATACACCTAATCATATTATTTCTTCTTGGACTACTGTGGAACGTGATATCTCGTCTGAACCAAGCGGTATTTTTAATTTGAATCAAAAAACTCTTATGGTTGTTAAAAAGAATAGTATTGTTCTGGAGTCGCTGAAAAATCAGCTCGAATACCAGAAGAAGTTATTTAGTTTAGATATTCCTGTTTTAATTATTGATGATGAAGCAGATCAGGCATCGGTTGATACTTCCAAGGATGAAGATCCAAAAACTATTAATAAGCTAATACGGCAGATATTGGAGGTATTCGACAGGAGATGTTATGTGGGTTATACAGCGACGCCCTTTGCAAATTTATTAATTAGTGCTGAGGCCAAAACGGAAGATGGAGGAAAGGATCTTTACCCAAAGGATTTTCTTGTTGGGCTCCCCAAACCTAAAGAATACTGTGGTCCAGAAGAATTCTTTAATGTTGAAGAAGAAGCAGACGATCCACGCCCAAGTTTAATTCGCCCTTTAAGGGATGCGGATATAGAAGTCTTTACTGGAATTAAAACAAAAGGTGACGCTGATAAATTTGAAGAGGTTCCTCCTCAGATGGAGGAATCGATCTTGGCATTTCTTTTAACGATCGCTGTACGAAATCTGCGAGGTCAGCGGAACAAACATAATTCAATGCTTATTCATACCTCGCGTTTTAAAGATGTTCAGTCGAGTGTAAAAGACGGTGTTGACAAAGTATTCAAAGAAATTATTACGCAAATTCAATATAACGAAAATAGTATGATTGTAAACGCACTTAAAGAGCTTTATGAGAGAGATATAATTCCAACAAGCAAAGCATGGCCTGGTGACTTAAAAGAATTCAGCTGGGATGAGGTTTATCAGGAGCTTAAGGAAAGTTCTAACAAAGTCAGTGTTTTTGAAATAAATGGAAATAGTAAAGATGCATTAGACTATCACCAATATAAAGAGGACGGTTTAAACGTAATCGCAGTTGGCGGAGACAAGCTATCACGTGGACTTACGCTTGAGGGACTCAGCATAACCTACTATTTTAGGAATTCGTTAATGTACGATACATTAATGCAGATGGGACGCTGGTTTGGATATCGAAAAGGATATATGGACTTATGCAGAATCTACACTACCGCAGAGATTGCTTCTAATTTTGAACATCTTGCCATTGCCATGATTGAACTGCGGAGAGAATTTGATAGGCTGGCAAAAGCAAAAAAGACACCATTGGAATACGCAGTAAAAATGCTGAGTCATCCAACTATGACATTAACAAGTCCGTTAAAAATGAGAAATGCCTCTATAACAAATGTAATTTATAGGCTGACCCTGCAGCAAACACGTATATATGAGAACAAGGAATCTTTTTTTTCTCGCAATATAAAAGTAACAGAGACTTTAATAAATAAATTATCCTCCGATTTCAAAAAGACACGTATAGGCTCGGGGAAAACGGGTTACTACATGGCTCAGAAAGTTGGCGTCGATAAAGTATTAACATTCTTATCTGAATATAAAACCAGCCAAGGGGCTGATAAAGTTGATAGCACCAAGATTGTAAATTATATTCAGCAAGTTAATGATATTGGAGAGCTATTATATTGGACCGTAGCAGTAGTTGAAGGAGATCCAAGCGATAAGAGTGGTCTTGAGAAGTTTCCAGTACGTCTTGGGACATTAAAGATTGGCTCAGCTGTAGTTCGTGGTGTTAATGCGGAAGAGTATAACAATCAAGGACAGGCGAAAATTGATATACGGGCTATAGTTGCTTCGCGGCAGGAATTTATTGATCTCGATCATGCTGAAATAAAGAATATGAAAGACAAGCAAGAGATTAGAAAACTGAGACCAAATGAAAATGGGATGCTTCTTATTTACCCGCTTCACCCTAAAGTAAAAGTATTTGACGACTTAGGATTTGCCTTTTGTGAGAACATGGTACCGATTGGAATCGGAATCTCGTTTCCTGATTCAGTTTTAGATGATTCTAAGATTTATGAAGTAAACAAAACTATTAAGTAAGAATTCTCATATAGTAAGGAAGATGTGCTGAATGCTGAATCTTAAATTAGAATATGAGCAGATGATTAATGAAATAAACAACCAATCTCAGCAAGAAGTATACAAATTGAGGGTCCTAACGGCTGAAAATCCTATACTTTTTGCAGGTGTAGATACTGCAAGTATGACTAGGCAGTTGTATATTGATTTGGGTTTTGAATCTTGGGAGACAGATCAGCTTAAGGCACTTCCAAAATGGCGAGGTTTATCTATTCAAATTGAGTATTACGAAAAAGTGGCTTTATTGAGGGGCCATTATTTTCTTGTATTGAGGCAAGAGGCTGAACATGGTACAGAGATATTTGAAGTTGTACTGCAGAATGTCGTGGATCATTTGCTGTTAAGGGAACAGAATGAATCGATATTTTCGGTAATATACAAGGTGCTTGAGAGATGGCGTGTATTTTTTCAAAAAGGCGGTTACCGTAAACTAACCGAAGAACAGCAACGGGGGCTTTTTGGGGAACTGTGGTATATACAGGATTGGCTTAACCGGTTTCCAACTTCTCCGCCACTTATAATTGAACAATGGGAAGGTCCAACTAGTGGTCGAATTGACTTTAAGCATTCTAAACGCGGTGTAGAGATTAAAACGGCATTAAATAAGTTAAACAAGACAATTAAAATTTCAAACGAAAATCAGTTAAGGTTGACCAATGCAGTTACTAGTATATATCTCTATGTTTGCTTTATAGAACCAAGCAAAACTCATGGCATTTCTCTACATTCCCTTGTTAATGAGGTTCGCAAAAAAATTGCAAGCCGCTCAGACCGCATGTTATTAAAGTTTAATGACCTTCTTGAGGATTTAAGATTTAAAGAAAATGATTATACCGATGATTTCTTTTTTGTAGATAAAGTAGAGGTATATGAAGCCGCGGCGAACTTCCCAAGAATATTACAGGAAGATCTCCCAAAGGGAATATCCCATGTTAGCTACAGTATAGACCTTACACATTGTACTGATTTTGAGAGAGAAGTAGAAGAGGTATTTGATTTGTGATGGGGGACTTATTAAATGCTGGAAAGTAGACAAAGAAGTGAATTCCTGAAGGAATTTCTTGAAGAAATAGAAGAGAGGGCAGCAAAAACAGGCGTTTATCTTGTGCCTTTTCTTGAAAAAATGCTATTGTTTATGGAACGAGACGTCGAACCTGATATTCTAATTCCTCCATTTATAGATACACATAAGAAAATCGCTGTCAATGCATATTCGTTTGATGAGAGCCAGCGTGTTCTTGACTTGTATGTTGCAAATTATAACTTTGACCAAAATGAGCACGATTTACTTTCGATAAATATGACAATGCTGACTGATTTGGCCAACCAGGCAAAACGGTTTATTACGAATGCTAAAACATTAGCTCAAACAATTGATCATTCCCTTCAAGCTCGAGAATTGGCTGTACTCATATCCGAAAACATTAGTGATATTGATGAAGTGAATATATTTGTTTTAACCAATTTGTTCTATAATGCAAATAAACCAATTGAGCTATCGTTTCCTGGAATCGAAACGGTAAATGTTCAGGTTTGGGATATAGATCGTATTCTTCAAATGATTTTGGTTGAGCAAGGAATTCAGACAATTCATATTGATTTTGCAAATGAATTAGGACAGACATTTGAAATGATGTATGTTCCTAATTCTCAACAGGAAGGAACCAAGAATTATTTTTCATGTTATGTAGGTTTTATACCTGCTGAGCTGCTTGCGAAAGCATACGATCAATGGGGATCTAAACTCGTTGAGCGGAATGTCAGATCCTTTCTGCAGGCGAAAGGTGGTACCAATAAGGGGATTTTGAAGACACTAAAAGATCCAAATGAGCGGCGAATGTTTGTCAGCTACAATAATGGTATCTCTAGTGTAGCTCGTGCGGGGGATATCGAGAAAATAAATGAAAACATTAATCTTTTCCGAATTCAAGGATTGACGGGCTGGCAAATTGTTAACGGTGGCCAAACGACTGCATCCATCCACCAGGCTTATAAGAGTGGAGTCGATTTAACGGATGTGTATGTTCAGGCCAAATTAACAATTCTACATGTTGAAGCAAATCAAGAAAAAGATCAGCTGCTTCTTGAAGATGAGATGGTATCAAATATTTCAAAGTATGCGAACACACAGAATAAAATAAATAACTCTGACTTGCTAGCCAACTCTAGGTTTATGTCTGACTTAGAGAAGTTTTCTAGGGATACATGGATACCGACTAACGATGGACGTAAAGCAGAGAGCAAATGGTACTTTGAACGCGCGAGAGGTCAATATGCAGTTGATTTGAATAGACGTAAGCGTGGTAAGGAACAGAATGAATTTAAGAAGCAGTACCCAAGTGAAAAGGTGATTACCAAAGTTGACTTAGCTAAACATTTTATGTCATGCGAAGGTTTTCCACACATATCAAGTAAAGGTGGAGAAGAGGCCTTTAAGCGGTTTATGGAGCAAAACAAGCAGTATTGGAAATACGATAAGGATGAAAACGATGAGCTCATTCCATTGAGTGAAGTTACAATCGAAGTCTTTCAAAAACTAATAGCAAGAACGATTATTAATTTGCAAGTTACTAATATTGTGGAGTCGATGCAACTGCAAGGATATAGAGCAAATGTAATTTATTATACTGTGGCTATGCTTCATCATATTTATGGAAAAAGGATAGAGCTGCTGGATGTATGGAATGGACAAGCGCTGTCTGATAAATGGGATGAAGTAATACGGATTGTTGCAGATAAGGCGTTATTCTTCCTCCGTGACTCTGCGGGGGATCGAAATGTAACCCAATGGGCTAAGCAGGAAGCGTGCTGGGTGCAGTTCAAAGATGAATATACGAAGCAGCTGAGTAATATCATCTGATTCGGAATCAATAAAACACTCAGTACCAAGAAATGAACTGGTATTGAGTGTTTTATTGATTATTAAGGTCGAATTTTTACTCAAAAATTATGTATGTTACTAATATGGGTAAGAATAGATTATAATACGACAAACATAAAAATGGTGATTAAAGTGAGTGAAGATTCTTTCTTTTGGAAGGAGTTGCTGGCATGGTATTCTGAGAATGGCCGTCATCACTTTCCTTGGCGAAATACGAAGGATCCTTATAGTATATTATTGGCAGAGTTTCTGCTTCAGCAGACACACGTACGTAAAGTTGAGGAAGTGTATGAACAGCTGCTACGTAAATATCCTGATTTAAGCGAACTAGCAAGGGCAAATATTAAAACAGTGGAAGAAATCATTGCTCCTATAGGGCTAAGATACCGTGCAGAAAGACTAATAAAAACAGCTGAGATAATTTGCAGTCAGCATGACGGTAAAGTTCCGAATGATTACAACGAGTTAAGGAAGCTTCCTGGAATAGGTGATTATATTGCAAATGCTGTCCTCTGCTATGCATTTGACCAGCCGGTTGTTCCAATCGATACGAATGTTATTCGGCTCTTTACAAGATATTTTGGCTATACATCAAAGAATCCTAGACCTCGAATGGACAAAGAGTTAGCCTCTAAAATTAGGGCCCACTTTGAGGGAATGGAGAGCACGCGAGCGGCTAATTTCGCAGTGCTCGATTTTGCAGGTGCAGTGTGTACTGCTAATAAACCAAAGCATTTACAATGCCCACTCTCTAGAAACTGTATAGATTTTCACCACAAAGAATAATTTTTGAAGGTGGCAATACTTTTTAGTCTTTCTAAATATCTTATATTTCATTATTTAGAGTTTTTGTTTAGGTTATCTTCGATTTTGTCTAGTCTTTCATCAACCGATTTTTCTTTTTCAATGGTTGTAATTCTGCTGTCTATCTGCTCAATCTTCTTTTGCAGTTCATCCGCATTCTTAAGATAATCCAAGATTAGACTAGTCAAAAAGGTTGCAGCAATAGTTAACACTGCTATTATTATAGGGATTTTAAAGTTAGCTTTTGTTATTTCTGCATTAATCATGTCTCTTGTTTTATTTTCAAAGTCCATAAAGGTACTAGCTAAACGGGGCAAGGAGTCATTTACAGTTTTCGGGATATTATTACCATTTAATGAAACTGTCTCTTCTTTGCCAAATGATTCCGTTTCACCTGAAAGCTTAAATAAAAGTAAAGTTGAAATTAATTGGCTTTTTCTAATTGTTATATTTTCTTTACCAAGGTTTATAACTGTATAATGAAGTCTGCCTTCAAATCCTGGGTCAATATGACCAATGTTAACAATTAATAGTCCCTTCAATGAATCTCTGGCTGGAGCATAACATACCCCACCAATATATTTAGGTAATTGTAATAATTCTTCGGTCCTTACTAATAAAGAAGCACCAGGTTTTACAATAACTTCATCGGTGTTTGGATTAGCTTTTCCCCCTAAGGAAGTGTCTGCTGTACCTGGGATATACATTTCACCAACATGAAGATCGACCGAGCAAGATTGAATGCTTGAATCCCTACTGTAAGGTTTATTAACATCTTCATTTATCGTTTTACCCTGAACACAATTGGTTTCTTTTATTAATTGTTTTAACTCAGAGTGATTTAAAAAGCTCATATGGTAATTTCTTCCTTCACTAAAGGATATCAAGCAATGTTCTAAAATTATCGATACTATAATCTACAATTTCCTCTAGCTCTTTATGAGGTGTAAAACCTACTGATATAGGGGCGGATTTCACAATCTCTATATCATTTTTTCCATCTCCTACAAAAATCCACTCCTGTTCATTCAACCCGTATTCTTTTAACATAAGTTTAACAAAATGGACTTTTCCCAAGAAATCACTAGGTAGTAAATTATAAAATTGTAGTTCTCCATTATCACTAAAAAAGTACTGACATGCAGTAAATGAATGCTTAATGTTTAGATCTATTTGAGCACGTTGTGCAAGTTCTTGGAAGCCTCCAGAGATTAATATGGGCGTGTACTTGTTTCGATCTAAACAATGAAAGAACTCTTTTACCCCATTATTATATTCAGCTGAATTAATTATTTTGCTGAATACCGATCTGGATAATTTGTGCTTCTTATGTATAACTACAGTTTCTTCCATCCACTCGAAGTAGTTCTTGTACAGCCCCCTCTCCCATTTTAGATGAGTATTGATTTCTTCTTGAATTGCGCTAGCTCCAAGTGAATAAGCAAGTGATTGCCATATAGTGGAATCCAGTTTCGTTCCTGGAAGTCTGATTTTTGTTTTGAAAATCGTTCCTTCTACATCGAAAACCAATAATTTCATAGTCCCTCCTAGTTACTACAGTATACTAGAATTAATCCTTCTACAATAATATCATAATTAACGAAATCATATATGTCGCCCTTAAAGTATTCTGTGAATCTCAATTCAAGGAGATAAGGCCGATCAATTCATCATACCTTGAACAAGGGGTGGAGTATGAGGTGAAAGTGTTACTTGGAATAGTGCGTGCTGAGTAGGATTGTTACGAATAAAGATGTTGTATTCCCAAAAGGATGTGATGTCAATTCAAGAACTAGATATGGCGCAATTATGTAACGATAGATTATTAAGCATAATTTGTTGACGCCTTGTTGACGAACACCGTCAACAAGCAATAAAACTCAAACAAAACAAACAATGCGCAATGGTTAAAAGCCTTGTAAATCAAGTGTTTTAACCAACTAACACAGAATCCAAACAACTCCCACATGTTCCCGCATACGGTGCATGTCTAGTCGTCATAGGCCAGAATATGTTTGAAGCTAATATATAAATCTGTTTTCAAGTTAACATTTGCACTCTAGAATGGGATGAGGGATCGAAATTTTTTTGGGGTAAAGACGCAGTCGAACTGGTTTTTGCGATAGTGTAAGGAGCAAAGCGCCTACTCTTTAGCGCGTAATTGTGGCGCTACTTGAAAACGTGTCGAACTACTGGAGCTAACTTGTCTAATTGATCCTGTGAAAGCTATTAATCAGAATCTTTTATTTTCTTAAGCTCATCTTCAACCATCTTCAAAAGTTCAGATGTTCTTATGCCCAGAGCTTCAGCTAATGCTATCAGCGAACTGAGTGTAGGCTGATTGATACCTCTTTCAAGCATCGAAATATAAGATCTGTCCAAATTAGCGCGAAAAGCTAATTCTTCCTGACTCACTCCGTGCTCCGTGCGGAGTGATTTTAATACTTTTCCAAATATGGCTTCGGGTTTCAAAGAGTACGCCCCTTTTCCCTCCTGAATAAGAGGTGTCGATAAAAAATCAATAGAGTATATTCCACAAAATAGTTCCTACTTATTGGAATTTGTGATAATATGATGATAGGAATTCGAAATTATTCCAGCCTTCTTAATACCAAATAGTTTACTTGGTATCAATTCTTCCTAACAAGTAGTCAATCGTAACATCAAACAATTCCGCAAGTTTGACCACTGTTTTTAGATCAGGTTCGTTAATATTATTCTCGTATTGGGAGATGGTTGACTTAGCTACATTAAGTTTATCGGCCAATTGTTTTTGGGTCATTTTGCGGGCTTTTCTTAATTGGCGTAATTGGACTCCGATCAATTGAATCAGTCCTTCATTAGACGTACTTCATTCGTATTTTCTCAATTGTACACGGAAAATGAACTTTTGGCAGTTTTTTATCATTAAAAGTTCACGAATCATGAATTTTTGAAAATAAGTGGAATTACTTTAGTGGATTTTCTAATTGTGAAAAGTCCATTAATCATGAATTTTTAGGGGGGAGACTACATTGAACGATCGCCTTCGCAAAGCCCGACGAGCTAAAGGATTGACGCAGGAAGCAATGGCAAAACTGCTAGGTTATCAGTCGAAAAGCGGGTATTCCATGATCGAGACCGGGAGGAATCGGCCACCTTTGCCTATTGCTTTGCAAATTGCCAAAATTGTTGGACGGGAGATCGAGGAGTTATTTCCTCCGAACGATATCCATTCTTTCTAAATTCAGCTTATTAATCCGTAAAGGAGCATTCCTATGAACATTACCTGGATTCTCCCGGACCACACGATCCGGGAAACGATTACAAAGCACATCGACAAGCTGCTGTTCACTCTCGAAGTTGTTGACTCGGTATCTCTGGAGGGGAGTTCCTATCGAGTGGTAAAGAAGGAATTGACAGTGGAAGAGGAACGTTGTGTCGTGACGATCTCCCTAGCTCATCAGATGCCGGAATCCGATGTGACCGTTTCTTCCTGCAACTTCTAGGCTAGATAAACCTTTCACCTCCTAAACTTTCATAAGGTTAACCATCCTTTCCATGAAGGAGCCACATCCTAATATGCCAATCCCTACAGAAGTGCCGCTGGCCGTCGTAGTCGTGATGGCGGTCGCCAATCTAATATTGTGCACGTATCTGGAAAAGCGACTTCGCCGCAATATCCGATTGGGGATTATTGAGGAGCGTCGTTATTCGCCGCGTCAGCTTGAAGAGTTTCGCCGGATACGGGAAGAGATGAAGGCGAAGGAACGAAAAGAATAGAGGGCAAATATAGCAGAAATGACCTATAATGTATCTTGAAAGTAACAGAGCCTATATAGCAGAAGAAAAATAACATACCGGGAATGTGATAAGGATATGGTTAAAGCAGTCGATCAAACCTCCTAAAACGAAAAACGGAATCATTTTAGGAGGGTATAAATATGAATTTTAATCCGATTGTCATGGATAGCTGGAGTAGAAAACCTTATTTCGAACATTATTTAGACCGTGTCAGATGCACCTACAGCATGACGGCAAACCTAGACATTACCCTGCTGCTGGCAGAACTTAAGAGTAAGGGGATTAAGCTGTACCCGGCTCTAATCCACATGATAACTACAGTGGTAAACGGCCATCGTGAATTTCGCACATGTTTTGATGCTGAGGGCAGGTTGGGCTATTGGGACAGTTTGTCCCCCAGCTTTACCATTTTCCATGATGAGGATAAGACGTTTTCCAGCATCTGGACTTTGTACAGCGAGGAATTCAATGAATTCTATAGTCGTTATCTGGACGATATGGAGAAGTACGGTAGGGTAAAAGAATTTGCCGCTAAACCTAACGAGCCGCCAAATACCTTCCCTATTTCCAGCATTCCGTGGGTCAGCTTCACGGGCTTTAATCTGAACATTTATAATGAGGGGACCTATTTGCTGCCCATCTTTACGATAGGGAAATATGTTCGGCAAGACGACAAAATCCTGCTGCCTTTATCGGGACAGTTCCACCATGCCGTTTGTGACGGCTATCATGCAGGCGTGTTGTATAATGAGCTGCAAATACGGGCGGATAGCTGTAAGGAATGGTTGCCGAACGAATAATGAAATCCCATTCCGATAACGGAATGCGATAACTTGACCACCAACAAGGGCCGCCGATTCATCGACGGCCTATTGTCCATGTTCAGAGTGAATGAAGCAGCACCCGATAGTCTATCTCTACTTGCCGCTCCTAATGAAATGCTCAATGGCATCAAACGGCAGATGGTCAGTAAGGATGCGGCTGTAATGGGCGGTCCGCAGTATACCGGTCTCGTCGATAAGGAACTCTGCCGGAATGCGATGGAAGTTGGAGCCTTCCTCCGGCGTTAATGGAAATCCGGCGGCTTCGGCTTCAGCTATGGCCGCTTTTAGATCGGGATCGGATAATGTAGCTTGTACTTTGTCTTCGGATGTTTCGACACCATACAAATCGTATATAGCCGTTGCGGGATCGGCAATGAGCGGGAACGGGGCGTTCTGTTTGCCTACATGAGCGGATAAGTTCTTCTCGGGCGATTCGAACACCGCGATGATCTCTAATCCTTGAAGCTGCCACTCCGGGTAACGTTGAATGAATTGATGGACTCGCAGGTTGCATAACGCACAAGCGGAGAAACGGAAGAAGGCGAGAAGTACTTTGCGCCCCCGGTAATTCTCGAGTGAAACGGACTTGCCGTTATGGTCGATGGCTTGAAACAATGGGGCGGGGTCACCCGATTGAAGTTGTTGAATCATATGAAGCTCCTCCCAAGTCATAAATACTAGGCATTTGGCCTGTATCTTTACCTTAGCAGGAGTCCTTGCTATCGTTCTGTGACCTAGTCACCGAGCAGCGTCTCCAGTTCTCTTCGTTGAAGAATCTGCACCCGCCCTCTAACCGCCTCTATCCAGCCTTTCCTTTGGAACCGCTGCAGCACGCGAGATACGACTTCCCGGGCAGATCCGATCTGGGCGGCAAGCTCCTGGTGTGTGACTTGGAACAAAGGTTGTTCCTCCGATGTGACTCGCAAAAGCGCCTTTGCCAGTCGAGCTTCCACGGGCACGGTCTGTCTGGCACCCAACCGTTCGCTCATACGGAGCGTACCATCGAGCAAGCCGCCAAACACCGCGTGACGGATGGACTCGTGGTCTTGGACCCAGCGGAGGAAGCTGTTTTTGGACACGAACAGCGCTTCGACATCCGTTTCCGCTATAATCGAGCCGGGATAATCGCGTCCGCTTAGTCCGCTTAGCAGCATAAGAGAACAGACCTCGCCGGCGGATAGTACGTTAAGGACGGATTCGCTTCCGTTCTCCCCGATCAGGGTAATTAGAGCGGTTCCGCGAAGCAAGAACATGGCGTAGAGCGAGGCGTCTTCTTTTTGGAATATGCGAGTTTTGGCAGGGAACTGTTGGATCGTGGTTCGAGCTCCTTCCCATTCAGCAGTGGGGACAGCTCTTAGGAAGGGGAATACGTCCAGCAGATGCGAATGTTGAAGGTTTCCTGTCATGTTTTGTACTCCATGAGTCGATCATTAAAGTGTTCTCAGCCAAACCTTTCATAAATTCATCATATCATTGAAAATCGGAACAGGCTACCGTGATCAGGAACGGATCAACCCAACAAGCACTCTTAAACTTGCCTTGATGTATAAAAATAACGATTTTCCCGAATTGATGTATATAACTTTAAATTGACAACGATTTCATGAGGCAATATGATGAGTTTGAGGTAGTTATATTTGGAAAATTGCCAATTGATGTATATAAATACGATATTATATACATCAGAGGAGGGGTGAGTCATTCATAAAAACAGACCGTCCAAAGAACGGTACCACGAACAGCTGAACGAGCTGACGGCGACTCTCCGTCATGAGATTGTGGAAGGCGTGTATCCGCCGGAGTCGTATTTGCCTTCTGAAATCGTCTTGTCGAAACGGTTCTCGCTCAGCAACAAATCGCTTCGCAAAGGACTGGAAGTACTGGAGAAGGAGGGATACATCCGTAAAATCCCGCGTGTCGGCAACCAGATCGTTCCGCTGCGACCGCGAGCGGTCATCCGCTTCGGCTGCAGTCAGACGATTATGCGCGATCTGAGGATGGAGGATTTGATTGACGAGTTCCATCTTCTGCATCCGCACATTCGTGTAGAAGTCGTTCCCTACACCAGCGTTATTCCGGAAATAACCGTAGGGGGCGGACCGTTGGATGTGTTGAGCGCCAACGTGTATCAATTTCTGGAGATCGGTAGACAAGGCCTAACCGCTCAACTCGAGGTGCTGCCGGAACCCAAGGACACGCATCCGTTCCTGCTGGAGCCGTTCCGGCATGAGGGGAAGCTGCTCGTGCAGCCGCTTGGATTCGCTCCAATCGTGTTGTGCTACAACAAGGCGCACTTCGCTGAGTCCGACGTTCCGGAGCCGGACGGGAGCTGGAGTTGGGACGAGCTGATCATGCACGCCACGGCCTTGTCGAACGGAGCCGGTCGCTATGGTTTCGGCTTCCATGCCATGTCGGAGAACCGCTGGCCGATCTTTATGCTGCAGAGCGGCGGCCGGGACGAGTGGGAGGCGCCGTGGGACAGCGATTCGCTTCGCCGCAAGCTCATGAAGAACATGAAGATTTGCAAAGACATTCTCCATAATCGGGCGATGTCTCCACTCTATTTGTCGGAGGACGACAAAGAAATTACGAAGCTGTTCGTGGATGGCAAATTATCCATGATTTTGACCAACTACGCCCAAATGAACGATTTTCTTAACGCCGACCTGGAATATGACGTTTCGCCCGTTCCTACCCAGCATGATCCTGCCACACTGCTCATTACGATCGGTGCCTGTATAAGCAAGGACTCCCCGCATAAGGAAGAAGCCCATCGCTTTCTGCGGTTTATGGCTTCCCGGCATGCGCAGGAGCTGATTCAGTCCGGTACGCTCACGGTTCCGAGCTATCGTCCCTTATTGGCGAGCCCCGTCGCGAGCAGGGTGAAGAGACCGGGACGTTACAGCATGTTCCGGGAAATCATGTTTACGTTCCGTACCCACAAAGATTTGCAATTCTCGGATGCGCTGCGTCTCGAACTGCAGTATCTTCTGAAGGAATACTGGGCCAATCTGATCGGTGAAGAACAATTGTGCGATCAGATGTTCGAAGTCATTCGCGAAGACCGGAACCGTGACGGCAATCAGGTCGATGCAAGCAAAACCCTCCTCGAGGATCGGATCTAACATGAAGCTTCTCCGGGGGTGTCCCATGGAGCATGGCATTTAGGCAAAAATCGATAGCGGACGCTCCTTGCTTTGGAAAAATCCAAGTAAAGGTGATGTTGCGAATGGATACGGAAAAAAGCCAAGAAACGGTGCATGTCCAAGAACGAGAGATGGAGGTTTCATCGGCGAGAATGAGCCGCAGGGCGTTGCTGGCGACGGCAGGCCTCGGAGGGATGGCGGCAGCCTCGGGATTCTTGTTGAACTCCGGACTGGTTAGCGCCTCCAACGGAAAGGACTCTACGGTAACCAATGCCGTATACGGTAATGGGAAAAAAGCTTGCTGCGAGACGACAACAATCGAATCGCTGCGAAACGAAGCGAATCCGGATGCAAACCGTCCGTACTTCGTCAAGAATTCCGGCCGGGAAGGCATCTTCCTGTACGACCCGGCCGATACCTCGTCGGCGGATAACTCCGGTACCGTTCTCGTATCGCCTTCCGTCGGCGCCAGATTCAAGCGCATTTACGAAGGATCGTTGAATGTGAGATGGTTCGGTGCCAAAGGGGACGGGGTGACGGACGATACGGCGTCCATCCGGCTGGCGATCGAAGCGGGTCGCGGCGGCTCCGTCTATTTTCCGGAAGGCACTTATATCGTATCGACTGATGACAGCGTGACGCGGGCGGCATTTCTGCTGACTGCCGATCATTCCGGCACAACTCTGCATGGGGCGGGAATCGGGACCGTGATCAAGGCCGTTAACAATGGCATCCTCAAGTTCTTTTATCCGTTCAGGCTGACGACCGCCAAACGGATCACGGTGCGGGGGATCAAGTTCGACGGGAACGCCGACGCCAACTGGTTGACCGATCCGGAGGTTTCGCTGAACGCCCACCATCTGTTCTACTTTACTCCGCCTGCGGACCGGGAAGTCGACAACATTTCGTTCTCCGAATGCTTCTTCAGGGGCTCGTTCAACAGCGCGATTCAGAGCTATGGAAGCGCGGCGCATCCGTACCCGCATCCGATCAGCAGCCAGATTCGGATCGAGAACTGCCACTTCGAACAAACCGGCAATCACGGCGTGGGGATGAACGAATGGGTCGACAGCGTCGTGACGGGCTGCACGTTTTACGATCTGGGGATGAAGCCCGTACTCGCGAACGGTTTCGGCTCGGGCATGTGCGTGGACGTATCGGGAGGCTGCCATAACATCGTAGTGGCCAATAATGTGGGAGAACGGACCGGCATTGCCGCGTTCAAGGCGGAGACGCACGAAAAGCCGAACAATGGCGGCGACGTACCATCCTCGCATATCTTATTCGCCAACAACATCGTCCGCAATTTCAAACGGGAACCGAATCTCGGGACCCAGTACGCGATCCGGATGAACGGGATTCGGGTTACGGCGATCGGCAACCAGTTCGAGAACTATTACGGGAGGGGCGTGGACATCTCCGGTAAATCGTCTGAATGTTCAGTCATCGGCAATCTGTTCATAGCGAATGGCGCTACGATCGGCTCCGGAATCTATACCTCCTCCAATGGAGGACGGATGAAGTTTGCGAACAATGAACTGCACAATGCGAACGGCTCGGGCATCGAATGCTACGCGTCGAACGACCTCATCATTCAAGGGAACAAAGTCAGCGGCGCGAATTACTACGGGATCAGTATGACCCATTGTCAGCGGGCAATCATCGACGGCAACGAATGCCTGGATAACAAAATGACCGGTATTCTCGCATCGGGCAGCAGCAATCGGCTTAATATCGTCAACAATTTGTGCTGCGATACGAGAACGGGCGCGGCCAGAACGCAGCCGAACGGCATACGTGTGCTCGATACCGTCACGAATGTCGAGCTCACGCATAACCAAGCGTACAATCATACGTCGACGGATATTTTATTCGGAACGGCCCCGATCTCGGCTATCGAAAACGGGGTCAAGGCATGGTATTCGGACAGCTTGCCAACAACGGGCGCTTGGCGGGAAGGCGATAAAATCATGTGCATCCATCCGGGCTCGACCGGTTTCGTCGGCTGGGTGTGCACCTCGGCGGGAACGTATGGCGTCGTCAATCCGATATTCCAGCCGTTCGGCGCCCTATAGGGCAAACGAGCGCATTAGCTTATACCGCATAAGGAGAGATGCATGATGAAGTCCGTCGGACATGACGAGGCGACCTGGATCTGGTATCCGGGCGATTTTGAAATATGGCTGCACCGCGAGGTTGTTTTGCGCCGGGAGGAGCGGGGAAACGTATATCCGCCCTTCTATCGGGTCGATTCCCCGTATTGCGTCGTCAAATTCCAATGCATCTATGAGATCGTCGAAAAGGAAGAGCTGGCGTTGACGGTAGAGGGCCGCTACAATGTCATGATCGATGGCAGGATGGTGCCTTCGGGCGGCGGGAAGCTTATGCTGCCGAAAGGAAAGCACTCGCTGGTCATATCGGTTGTCAACGAGAGCGGCTTGCCGGCCTTGTTCACGAAAGGGAACACGATAGCCAGCAATACTAGTTGGAGAGTGACGAGCGGCAACTGGAACTGGATTGTTCCTGGCTGCGGGCAATTCCATTCGGCAGAGGAGCGTCCATCGGGATACCGGCTGCCGTCGGTGCGGAAGGAGCACTCGGAAGCGACAACACTTAACGACGGTACGCTGCTTGTCGACTTCGGCAAGGAAACATTCGGTTATGTGCAGCTTCACGGGCTGCAGGGAGAAGGCACGGTCATGCTGTATTACGGGGAGTCGCTGGAAGAGGCTCTGTCCGAAGCCAAATGCGATACGCTGGACCGGATCGAGGTCACGTCCGGAGCGTCGCCGGACTACACCCACGGCTTGTCCCGAGCATTCCGGTATGTACGCGTCATCCCCGACCCGGGCGTAACCGTCGGCGGCGTCTCGATGCTGTACGAATATTTGCCCGTGGAATACCGCGGTCAATTCCGCTGCTCGAATGAACGAATCAACCGCATCTGGGATGTTGCCGCCCATACGATGCATTTGACGACGCGGGAGTTTTTCCTTGACGGCATTAAGCGGGACCGATGGGTGTGGTCGGGGGACGCATCGCAAAGCTATCTCATCAATTATTACTCCTTCTTCGACGAAGCCGTCAATCGCCGGACGATGATAGCGCTGCGCGGCAAAGACCCGATCGAGACGCATCTGAATACGATTCTCGACTATTCCTTCTACTGGATCATCAGCTTGTATGACCATTACTGGTATACCGGCGATCTGGAATTTATCCGTTCCCTTTATCCGAAGATGCTGGATCTTATCGCTTTCTGCCGGTCGCGGGCCAATGAGAGAGGCATGGTGGAAGGGAAGCCGGGAGATTGGGTGTTCGTCGATTGGGCGGATATAAGCAAGGAGGGCGAGCTTAGCTTCCAGCAAGTCCTATTTGCACGAAGTCTGGAAGTGGCGGCGGAGTTCGCGCGGATGTTCGGGGACGATGCGACGGCGGAGGAATTGGGAGATCATGCGGCTGCGCTGCGGCGGGAACTGTTCGACACGTTCTGGGACGAGGAGCGGGGCGGGCTGTTGCATAACCGGATAAATGGCCGGCTGCAGCCGCATATGACGCGGTACGCCAACATGTTTGCGCTGCTGCTTGGTTTTCTGGATGCGGGACGTCAGCGATCGGTTGCGAGCAACGTGTTGATGAACGATCAAGTGCCCAAGATTGCCACGCCTTATATGCGCTTCTATGAGCTGGCCGCTTTATGCGAGATCGGAGAGCACGCTTACGTCGCATCCGAGATGGAGCGTTACTGGGGCGGTATGCTGGATCGGGGGGCAACCAGCTTCTGGGAAGTGTACGATCCCGAGGTTCAGGGCAGCGCCCAATACGCGATGTACGGCAGACCGTTCGGCAAAAGCCTGTGCCATGCTTGGGGAGCGGGCCCGATCTATTTGCTCGGCAAATATTTCATGGGCGTCAAGCCGCTCGAGGCCGGATATGCGCGCTTCCTGATCGAGCCGCATCTGGGCGGACTGGCGTGGTTCGAGGGCACCGTACCCGCCAACCGGGACAACATTCGCATCTATATGGACGAGACGAGGATCACCGTCCGGACCGGTGCAAGTCCGGGAATACTGCGGATCACGAGTCGAATAGTCCCGTCCTGTCCGACTGGTAATTTTCACGTAATCGGGCAGGATCGTTATGAGTTAGCGTTGGATAATCCCGATGCGGACTATGACATTACGTACGCGAATTCGGAGAGCGGCTCAACTGGAACCTGATAAGCAATAGAAAGAGAGGCGAAGCATGAAATCGAAGCTGTTATGGAGAAGTACCGTGGTGCTGGCGACCGGCCTGATGCTGGCGAGCTGCTCGGGAAGGACCGGGGACGGCGCCAAGCCGGCCGAACCGGCGGCATCGGGCAAGACGGAGGAGCCGAAGCAAGTAGACACGAAACCGGTCACCCTAAGGGTAAATAACTGGAATACCGCGTTCCAGCAGGCGGAGTTCGATGCTTATTTTGCCGAGCCGGTCCGCAAAAAATATCCGTTCATTACGCTGGAATATGTGGATTTTACGAAAGGCGCGGCGAACACGCTGGAAAATTTGATGGCGGCCGGAAATACTCCCGATATCGTCTTTACGGATCATCCGAATCTGGCCGGACTGCTTGATTACGATTTTCCTACTGACCTGAATGAGTATGTGCGCAGCTTCTCAGTCGATCTGAAGCAGATCGATTCCCAGGTGCTGGAGGGAGGCCGATCGATAGGAAGCAATGGGCAGTTGCTGGCGCTTCCGGTCTATTCGGATCGTATGATGTGGTTCTACAATAAAGATTCGTTCGATAAATTCGGTATCCCGTACCCGACGGACAATATGACATGGGATGACGCAATCGCACTGTTCAAACGGTTGTCCCGACAAGACGGAGGGATTCAGTATTCGGCTTTCCGCACGATCAATCTGTTGATGACCGGCAGCCAATGGGGGCTATCGCTGTTCGACCCGAAGTCGGGGAAGGCGTCGTTCCAAACCGACGACTGGAAAAAATCGCTCGCTTTGCTTCAGGAGATCAACAGCATACCGGGAAATACGAAGCTGACGAACGAGGATTTTTATCAGAAACAGACATTGGCCTCTTTGATGCAAAGCTTCAATATAATGGTCAATCTTCTGGACGGAGCGGAGCAGAAGGGTCAGAAAATAAACTGGGACGTTGCTTCCTTGCCGCAGTCCAAGGAGAAGCCCGGTATCGCCGGTGCGAACAAGCCTCTATACTTTATGGTGTCCAAGGCAAGCAAGCATAAGGAGCAGGCTTTCGCGGCGATCTCGCATTTGATGGGGTCCAAGGAAGTCCAAACGCACTTGTCGGCAAACGGAAAAATGCCGGTACTGCTTGATAAGGAAGTCCAACAAGCGTTCGGCACGAAGCTGCCCATCCTGAAAGGCCGTAACACGGCGGCGGTATTCAAGCATAAAATGGCCGACCTTCCGTATACGAACCGGTTCAATCGGCTCGCTCTTCTCGAAATCATCGGAGCAGGCAACAACGTTTTGAACGGAACGGCCGATATCAACACCGCGCTGCGTGATGCCGAGGAGAAGGCGAATAAAGCGATCGATGAGAAACGGAAATAATGCGCTCCGGATGATGGTATTGCATGTATAAACTAACGCAGGTATAATAAAACTAAAGAGGAGCCGTGCGTCAACACGACTCCCCGGCACAGTAGACCGCTTCAAAGGCGGTCGGCTTCGGTAATAGTCAAGGGAATAGACCGATCACCTGGTAGAGGGGCGGTCTATTTCTTTTGGTTAATCGCTACGACGATGGCGACAACTAGCGTCAGCAGCGCAATTAGAAGCGCACCAAAACTGATCATCAACGTCAAAGCATCCTTAACCGCCATAGGCATCCCTCCCTTCCTTAGAGAGGTAGCCGACCGCCCTTGCAAGCCGTTCTATGTGCTTGTCCTATTATAGCATAAATTGTAAGATTGAGGCAGATGCCGTCCGAGGTTGGGGCGGTTTCTTTTTTTATTCTATTGAATATTAATTCGTAATTATGCATAATGTTTCATAACCGTGCACCACGTTCCCGCAAAGGGACCAATCAATGCTTTTCCACAAACAAATCCATAAGAAAAGGTGATCAAATGCTTCTATCATGCGAATCCAACAATCTAGCAGACTATTTAGCCGAATCGGAAGAAGTTGACTATAATCACATCTCCATAAGAGATCAAGCATCGCAATTATACTCGTTGTCGTCGAACGAAGAAGACTTTGTGCGAAAAGCTTATGAATTTGTTCGCGATGAAATCTCTCATTCCTGGGACATCCAGAGCTCTCGAATTACTTGCAAAGCATCGGAAGTGCTCTTCTACGGAGAAGGGATTTGTTACGCCAAGTCCAATCTGTTGTACAGCCTATTAAGAAGCAAAGGGATTCCGGCCGGCTTTTGTTACCAGCGGCTCACGATAGGCGATACGCCGGATACGGGGTACTGCATACATGCTTTGAGTGCTGTTTATTTGAAGTCCATAGCCGGCTGGATTCGTCTGGATGCGCGTGGGAATAAGGCCGGTATCGATGCCCAATTTTCTACTGGTGATGAAAGGTTGGCGTTTCCGGTACGACAGGCATACGACGAAGTGGATTATCCCGTAATCTACACCCGGCCCAATCCCAAAACGATAGAAACGTTAAAACGAAATACGGACTGCAAACAGATGTATCTTCATGGTTTGCCGGACAGCCTATAACGGACTAGTTATCGGTTTAAACGGTCTCTTGATATAAAACCGGGCCGCGTCGATCAAGGATTGGCCTCTTGGGTTGGACAGGACGCTCTTGACGGTGATACGGGTCAAAAACCGCGGGTCGTCGTCCTGAGGGGCGACCTGGAAGGCGAAGCGATCGCCGTCGAAAGGAACCTCGCGGATTTCCACCGTTTCATAGCCGCCTCCATAAATTTCCTTCTCGACTACGACGGTCAGGGATGAGCCGACGCGAACGCTCGCTTTTCCGCTGAATTGGACTTCCGACTCGTTCGTTTCCACGTATCCTTGTACCGGCTCGTCGAAGTGGAGGCGGCTTAATTTCCCGGAGCTGAACGGTTCCGGATAGCCGATGACCGGCTCTACCGTTTGTATTGACCAGGGAAACCCGAGCAGCCCCTTGTACAAAATTCGCTCGCCCACTTTCAGATAGACGTCGTAAGAGGTACGTGGCGAAGGCTCGAAGCTGGTCCGAAACCGATATTTGGACAACCCGCTTCGCCCGCCGTCCTGGTAGGTGCCCGACTGTCCTTCCAAGCTTGCGGACGTTATCGTGGCACTATGATTTCCCCTGTACCTTACGAGTAGCTGCGGCATCTCGCGGGCTTGAAGAGGCAAATAGCCGACCGCGCCGAGGTCGTAATAGTAGTTGCGGTAGTCGTCCGGCAAGCCATAGTCGTCGACGATATAGTCGATATAGCGGATCTGGAGCTTGCGCGTCTCGGGATTCCACTCCGATTCATAGCCGAACAGCCGTTTCAGATCCCGTTCGTCGATGAGCACATCGTCGGCCGAATTGGAAGGAGCCGCGTTCACTTCCACGTACCCGATTCCGCCGCCGATCCATCGGAGGGCTACCCGCATTTCTGCACTGGCCTGGTAGGGGAAAAGCTCCACGCCGTAAGAACCGTTCTCGAAACAAATCGCTCTCGGCTTCACCGACACGGAGCGGTACCCTAGTGCTTGAGCCATAAAAGCGAGCGAGATCATCGGCCGGCCGTTCACGATCGTTCCGATCGTTTGCCCGTTATAGGTGATCGTCTCGCTGCCGAAGGCGATGTCTTTCAGCTCGATTTCTTGACCTGTATGGATGACGAGCGGGACGTTCTCCACGGTCGAAGTACCGGGCGATGGATTGTCTGCGGCGGTAAAGGTGACCTTTCTGGCCTGCTCGTCCCACGTGACGCTTCCCTGATCCTGTAAATCTTTCAGCAAAATGGCGGTTTGTCCATCAATGTTGTAGGAAGTAATCGGCTTGTCGGCGTAATAGGCCCGAATGTCCGTATACCGCACTTCTTTCCGTTTCGTACCCACCTGAGGCGCGGGAGTGGGGGGAACCTCCGGTGCATCCATCGTTTTGCCCGGACGATGGGTAATAGTTACTTTGCGTTCGGACGGCCTCCAGACGACATCGAATCCATACTGGCGGAGATCGGCGGCGATAATGGCCGTGTGACCGTCAACGTTCAGCGAACGGATCGCTTTTCCTTGTACGAAAGCTTGGATATCGGTATCTAACACCTCCCCTACGTCGTCGCCGATCTTATACCCCGACTTTACTTCAGCGGCAATGGGCGCGGTTTCGGCCGCCGTCAACGGCATCGTAAGCGATCCGGCCATGCAAACGGCGAGTGATGCGATTGCTCCTATTTTGCCCATACGTTTCATCGATTTATAACTCCCTTACTATTGAGTTCCATACTTTAATGGACGCAGCCTAAAACCGAAAGTTCCTATATTAAGTAAAAATAGGGATAAAGCTCTACACTCGAATCAGCTTGAATAAGACCCCAATATAGGTGCGAGTCGTAACATAGCCGTCGCCTTCTATTTTGATTTCATGAATCGAGAACATTCCGTATGATTTGCCTCTAAAATAAGAGTAGCTCAAGCCGTCCGAGTTCGAGGCGGTTTCTTTTTTGTGCATCCACTTGTCGACGTCGGAACGGCTGGGGTTCGTGAGGAAGAGAAAGGTTAGCAGAATGGCGACGGTGGTCATAAACCCCCATTTGGTTTCGAAGAAGCTTTGTCTTCTCATAGCGTCCTCCGTGTATTCTTGGATATATCCAGTATATGTATGTCCTTCTGAACGCAGAAGAGGCTTCGGATAAGCTGTTGCAAGGAGGAGTGTTATGCCGGAAGAGCAGACTCTAGCAATTGCTTCTCCGATAGATTGCTAGTACAATTTACCATAAGTGGATGCACCTTCATTGGGGAGGCGAAGCAATTGAAGCATGAACGATTCGAAACGATTGACGTGGAAAAGCTGAACATCGTCGACAAGGACGGTACGATTAAAATGACTTTGTTTAACCGGGACCACATTCCTCCAGCCATGATGGATGGCGAGGATATTTTACCCGGACATCGCAAAGATTGGCCGATCTCTGGCATTATGTTCTATAACGGCGAGGGCGACGAATGCGGCGGTCTGATATTCGGGAGTGAGAAGAAGGAGAACGGGGAATACACGTCATCCGCTGCGCTTACTTTCGACCAGTACAAGCAGGATGAAGTGGTGACGATGTCTTACGACAATCAGAACGGCGTATCGACCTACGGGTTTAAAATCAAAGACCGCCCGAAAACTCCGCTTCCCGAGCAAATCAAGAGATTGCAGCAGATTCGCGAGTCCGACATGGATGAGGCTGCCAAGCAGAAAGAAATTCAAGCGTTGTGGGAAGGAAGTACGCAGCGGGCTTACATGGGGAAAAATGAGAAAGGTGAGGTGCTCGTCTGCCTGATGGACAAAAAAGGCAAGCCGCGGCTCCGCATGCTGGTGGACGAACATGACAATCCGCGGATGGAGTTTCTGGACGGGCAAGGGAATGTGCTGTATAAGCTGCCTCCGGAGGTGTAGGCGGGCGGGTTCGGGCGTGGATGAACCTGATATGAACGGAAAAAGAAAGGTTCTAGCCATCGACCGATGACCAGAACCTTATTCTTTTCCTAACAATCAATTTAACTTTATGTTCAATAATTCCGCTTTCTTCAAATCGAATTCTTCTTGCGTCAATACGCCCATGTCGAGCAATTGCTTGAATTTGAGCAATTCATCCGCGACGCTGAATCCTTTATTTACTGGTGCTACGTTTTCTTCCTCGTCCAGATCGTCTTCTATCTCGATTACTTCCGCCTCGACATCGATCACTGCTTTTTGAACTGCTGCATAATCTTTCTCGAAATCTTCCGCGGTGTAATTATGAACCGATTCGTACAACGTTTTCTTTAGACGGTTGCCCATAGGCTTCATCGTAAAATAGGTTAGGCCGCCCGATACGACACCTCCCACGAAAGGAACTACCTTGGAAACCCCTTGCGCAAACGTCTTCTTGGTCACCTTGATGCCTACGGTGGCGGCAATTTTTTTGATAATCGGGTAATAAACGGTTTTCGTTAACGCCGCTTGGGGCAGCTTCTTGAGCATTTGCTGGGAAACCTTGGCCGAAACGACTTTCAACGCGGAGGCCGAGCCGCTTACGCCGAACATAACTCCCAAGAATAGCGTCAGCTCTCCTTTTACCCGTTCCATATCGATTTCGTTGCCTTCCCATAAATCCTTGTAGCCGAACAAATACGCCATTTCCTGAGCAATACGCAAGGAGACGCCGAAAAATTGCAGCGTATCCGCCGGAATCGTCGCGGCCATGGCGAATCCGCCCGGCAATCCGGCGAGGAAGGAAGCAAGAGTGCTTTGTATCGTTCGTTTGCCTACTAGCGATTCCGCTATTTTATCGATAAGGGCGAGGTTTACTCCGGCTTCGATCGGACCTTTCTCTATGACCGAGCGCAGCTTCTCGGGCTCTACATATGCCGCAAAAGATTGCGATAAAAAGTCTTTTCGATTTACCCGTACTCCAGGTACTTTTAGAACATTGACTAGTATGGTATCCAGCGAAGTATTGGATTGTACTGCATCACTCATGGGTATAATCCTCCTCAGTATGTGCGGATAGAATGCGCTGACAGTTAGCGATAGCTCTATTGGGCCCTGTAAATACCGACCATTTCCTCAAGCGTTCGCTTCATTTCCTCCCGCAGATGATCCGGTTTCAACACTTCCACGAATTGCGCCTGGCTCAGCAGCCACATTGTAATCCCTCTGCCGAACACTTTGGCTTCCACAATCGCGGCTCCATCGTTATTTTTCGTCACGGTTGCATTGGGCAGGCGATCCAGCACCGCTTCCAAAGAAGCTCCCCAGAATCGAAATTTCACATCCATCAGATGTCCGGTCTGCATGAACTGCACTTGCTTGCGGAACTCGCCTTCCTGGAATCGGTTGTGATCCGGGATATAGAAATGCCGGTCCGTCACTTGATAGTTTTGAATCCGATCCAGCCGGTATATGGCGGGATATTGTTTATCCGCTCCATGAATGAAGGCGATCAAGTAAAAGTAATATTCCGAGAACATGATTCCGAGCGGCTCGACTTGACGTTGAATCGCGGCTTCGTCCCCAACGCGCAAATATGTAATTTCCGCAATACGGCGCTCTTTGACCGCATAGCTAAGGTCCCACATGATTCGAAACAACGGTTGGCCATGACTCACCGGACGATAGTGGAATCTCTCGTTCCGCAGCATTTCGGTTATATGCTTGCGCTGATCGGCAGCCCCGAAACCTACCAGCTTATCTAAAACTTTCTTCATTTCCTCCGATGGGAATGCCCGGCTCTCCAGAATCACTTTGGCGAGAACGAGTATCTCTTCGTTAGACAAATATTTCTCATGCTGCTTGGACAGGAGGTACCCTCGTTTCTTCTCGTCATACCGGATAGCGTTGTATTCATCATCTTTATAGAGAAGCTGGAAAAATTCGCGCAAATCCTCGATATCCCGTTGTACCGCTTTCTCGCTGACTTGCAGCTCTTCGGCAAGTTCTTTTTTGCGAATACATTCGCCCGAGGAAAGCTTCTCGAATAAATGCAGCATTCGCACCGTTTTCGACTGTTCCGATAATTTCGGTATTTCGAATTCACCTCCTCCCGTTCGGCTGCCTTCACAATAGTAGCAATACGGCATAGACAATATGTGTCTAACCGTGAAAATATAGGCGGGACTTTAGAAATGCTCCATTTTTACTATTCGACATGCCCCGACATATTCCTACCCCGTTTCATGCAAGGACAAATTGTGTACAAGGACCTCGGGTACGATAGCCTTACATTTCGGGAAAGGAGCAGGCGGGTTTGGAGGTTTACTATTAATTTATAAAAAAAGGAGAATCACGGCTTTGAAAAAAATTACGGTCCTTCTAGCCACCATTCTTTTGAACGTGTTCCTGTATGCGGGAACGTCGGCCGCAGCCAATGAGCTCAAACTGCAAGTGAACGGGGAACTCGTCTTTCCAGTACGGCATTCCGTTCATCGATAACGGAAGCAGCCTTGTGCCTCTTCGCGACCTGCTTATCTCCTTGGGTGTGCAGAACAATGACAACAGCATTATATGGAATGGCCACGAACAAAGCGTTACGGCCATAAAGGGTGGCAAGACGGTCAAGCTCGGCGTCGGGGCCAAGGCGATCTACCTGAACGGAGAGCTGTACAAGGAATTGGATGTCCCGGCGCAAAATGTGGACGGACACATCTACTTGCCGGCCCGTGCCGTGGCCGAAGCGTTCGGGTATTTCGCCGATTTCGATAGTGGCACGCAAACGATTCTAGTGCAGAACGTTCCAATCGGGGGCGGCATTAAGGCGGACGATTTCGTAGATCCGGCGGTCGCGACAACCACATTGGCAACCATCGAAAAAGCCTTGAACGGATTAGCGGGACTTCCCCTTCCCGCCAAGAGCAGGGACGTGCTGGAGCAAAACGCCGCGGCGTTCTTTGCCCCGGACCGCTCTCTGCTGTCGCTTGACGAGCTCGACAAGTACGTGTCCGAAGGCGATCTGGCGAAAAATCCGTCGAATTATGCGGGAGACATCGTCACCTATTCGTCCTTAACGCTCGATACGGTCCGCGAGATGGAATTGGATGGCGGGCAGATTGTGACCGGAGCCGTCGGTCACACGGGCGGAACACACAACCGGCTCTTCGAATCGTGGCAGGATAGCACGTACTTTCAAATTTTTTACGCCGGAAGGGCCGATGTCGCAAAGGGGGATAAGACTACCGTAAAGGGCGTCGTGGTCGGCGAGACGATCGTAGAGCTGACGAACGCGCGGGGCGTTCCTTTTTCTCAACCGATGTATGTGATTGTGGCGGGCAATTTCCTGAAAGGTTCGGCGGAATATGATTTCCGTATGGAGCGTTCCAAGCAAAATCCCGGCAAGATCGTCATCCCGGAGCTGGACAGCCAGCCGACCTATTCGCAGAAGGCGCTCAAGCAGCTGTCCGTCAAGCTGAAGGGCGGGAAGCTGAAGATTGTCGATGAGATGTACGGCGATCTGGAAATCCGGGAGCTGCGAATCATGGACTACGCCTACAAATTGGCGAAGCCGATCCGCATTCCGGACAAATACGACGGAGGGCTCGCGATCGAGCTATCCGCATTCGCCGACGCACAAGGAAATCCGTTCGTGCCGAAATCCGGAGAGATCTACTTGATCAAGGTCGTCACGAACGCAGGGGAAGTCGTGAGGTTCGAGAGCCACGATCCCGGCATGGCGGCAAAGGCTGACGAGACGAAAACTTCGGCTGTCCGTCACTAGGCCATGTAAAGCTTAAGAGGTCAGCTGTAACTGTAACATTTCACTGACCTCTCAAATAGTTTTGTAGTTCTATATACCCATAAATGATAATAAATGGTACAATCGGATCGGTTGCCTAATTATAATGCCGGTGGGTGGAGCTATGAATAATTGCGTCAAATGTGGACATGAACTAACTGAAGGGAGCTCTTTTTGCAGCAAGTGCGGAACTAAACAAAAAGAAAAGAAGAGTAGTGACAAAAGTCCCTTAAAGAAATTTGCCATTCCTCTAGGTATCGGCTTGCTAATAGTAATAGTAGGTGTATCAGCCGTGTTATTCATTAACAAAAGTCCAACGAGCAAGCTTTTGAATGCTTTAGCCGGTAACGAATATACCGAAGCTATCGAGATTTACGATAAGAGCATTAAAGGCAACACGGAGAGGGAAAAAGAGGCAGAAACGTTGCTCAAGAAAAGGATCGAAAGTATTAAAGCGGACTATATGGATGAGAAACTCACATTTAGTTTAGCTAATACAGCGCTGGATACCATGGATAAAGCCAAATTGCTTCAATCTGATGTAAGTACTGCCAAAACGGAAATAAGCAAATTAAACGATTCTAGAACAGCTTTTCAAACCGGCAAAGAATTTGTAAGCAAAGATAAATTGAAAGAGGGACTGGTTGAACTTAAAAAAGTAATAGAATCAGACAAAAATTACACGAATGCACAGGAAATGATTAAGAGCTCTTCTCAGAAATATAAAACAGCGATTCTAAATGAAGCTGAACAATTATCGGCTAATCAAGAATTTTCGAAGGCTATTACTTTGCTTGTAGAATCCAATTCGATCTTATCCAACGACCCGGATGTGGCTGCCAAGAAAGCAGTATACGAAAAGCAGAATGAAGAAAAACTTGCAGCGGAACGTAAAAAGAAAATGGAGGAAGCCAAGTTAAGTCAAGAAGTAACTGTTGCAAGTGCGGGGATCGTTGTCCAAAGCGATAAGTATAAAGTCATTTATCCGGATATGATTCAAGTAGTAGTAAAAAATAATACGGATAAGACTGTGAAAAATATGAAAGTATCGATGCTAGGATTCGATTCAAATGGATTACCGAAAAAAATAGAGAGAAGATTCGGCAGCTCATCGTTTGAGTTTATTGGAAGTGCTGAGAACGTTAATATCGTTGCGAAAGCAACATTTGGTCGCGATAGTGGCTGGGAAATAGACGAGTCTCACGGATTAAAAACGGTCTTAGCTTGTGTTAAGGAAATTGAATATTATGATGGCTCCAAGTGGACTAATCCATATTATGAATATTGGTTGGAAGAATACAAAGAAAAACCCCTGCATTAGAGAAGAGTCCCGCTTTTTTGGGGCGCTGGCAGGGGAAAGGATAGAAGCTGCCGATAAGCACGAGTCGGCAACTTTTGACTTACAAATGAGACCCCCCGCTCGCATCAATCAATTGACCGGTGATCCAACGGCTGTCCGACGAGGCGAGGAAGGCGGCGATATCCGCCACTTCTTCAGGTTGCCCCCACCGGTTGAAGGCGGAAAGGCCGGCGGCGAATTTCCGCCCATTCGGGTCTTGCAGCGTTCCGGCATTCATCTCGGTATCGATGATGCCCGGCAATATGGCGTTCACCGTAATATTGCGGCTCCCGAGATGCTGGGCCAGGACGTAAGTGAGTGTGTTGAGCGCGCCTTTCGATATGCTGTAGCCGAGAATATTGGGGAGGGCTATCCGAGTGGCCGCCGACGATATGTTGATGATGCGGCCATCATCGTTCAGACGCGGCAAAGCTTGCTGGATCATAAAAAGCGGTGCTTTGACATGAATGCTCATCACTTCATCAAAAGATTGCTCCGTCGTCTCTTCGATCGTTGCCGCTTGCCCGATTCCGGCGTTATTGACGAGAATATCGAACCGGTTATCGCCTGTACGTTGCTGGAGGGCTTCATCCAAAGCCGCATATAAATCATGAATGCCGGTTACGGTCTGCAAGTCGGCACCGATCGCAAAAGCGGAACCGCCGCTTTGTTCAATGGTATGAACCACTTGTTCCGCTTCCTGCCGTCTCCTCCCGTAGTGTACGGCGACTAAGGCTCCATTCCGGGCCAAGCTTAATGCTATGCCGCGGCCGATCCCCCGGCTTGCACCGGTTACTAGACCGATTTTACCTGCCAACTTATTCATAAGCTCATCTCCTTTTCATGATTAGTTATATCACAAGGGGATGTTTGAAATGTTGCTCTCTCATTCGGAGGAAAGCGGCTTGTTCATCGCTTGCCGGAAGATGCGATTGACTTTCTTCGTGACGTAGCCGCTTCCTCCCCGGCCTTTCACGTCTTCGACCATGATGGAGAGCAGCAGCTTGGGGTCGGCCGCGTCAAAGCCGACGAACCAGCCGTTTTCTTTGCCGTCCTCCTCTTTGCTTTGTTTCAACTCCGCCGTTCCCGTCTTGCCCGCGATGGATGCCCCCGGAATGTAGGCGCCATGGCCGGCCCCGCCAGAGGTGCTGACCGCCTGGATCAGATCGTTCCGCAGAAGGGTGGCCGTTTCCGGCGTCATCGTTCGCTGTTTCCATATGCCCGAATGGTTGGAGCGATCCGCTTCCGTCAATACGGGGTATACGATATTGCCGTCGTTGACGAGTGCCGAGAAGATGAGCGCCGCATGCAGCGACGTCATGATCACTTCGCCTTGTCCGTATCCGGTATCGGCAAGTTGAATATCGTTCCGGATGCCTTTGTTCGACAGCTGGGATTTCTTGAAAGGATACGGGAGCGGCAGATCCTCGCCAATGCCGAACTTTCCCGCTGCGTCCGTAAAAGTTTTCGTACCGATCTTAAGCGCCGCTTGGGCGAAATAAATGTTGTCCGAATGGACAAGCGCATCAATCAAACGAACCGGGCTTGTTTCGTGTACGCGTTTGACATAATAGCTGCCCCAAGAACGATCCGGCGTCCAGGAGAGCCCCGTTATCGTCTTCGGTTCGGCGGGATCGAGCGTTTTCGTGTCCAGACCGATTGCGGCCGTGACGATTTTGAAGGACGACCCCGGCGCATAACCTTTGGAGAAGCGGTTCAGGAAAGGCGTCTGCGGGTCGTTGTTCCATTGATCGTATTGTCCGCGGGATATGCCACGAACGAATGCGTTCGGATCGTAAGAAGGGCTGCTGACCAAAGCGACAATTTCTCCGGAAACGGGCCGGATGGCCGCTGCCGACCCCGCGTCTTTCCCGAACTCGCCGTAGATGCTCCGCTGCAGTTCCGCGTCGATCGTCAGCTTGATCGTTTCCCCGGGCAATGCTTCGGTTTGGGCGAGAACCGCTTTTTCTTTGCCGTCGGCGCTGGTAATCGCGATTCGCGCGCCGTCCTTGCCTCTCAATTGATCCTCGAACAGCTGCTCTAGGCCGGCTTGGCCGATCCAATCACCCGCTGCATATCCCCCGTCCTTTCGTTTGGCCAACTGCTCCGCGCTGATTTCCCCTATATAGCCGGTCAAATGAGCGGCGGCTTCGGCATACGGATATACGCGGATTTTCTTCTTCTGGTAGTCGGTACCCGGAATTTCGAGATACCGGCCCGTTTCCTCTTCCGGGATGAACGCAAGAGGAACGAATAGATCCGGCTTGACCCAGGAGGCGTTCAGCTTCTTGTCGATGTCGTTCTTCGTCATTCTCAGCATGTCGGCGAGCTTTACTTTGGACTGTTCTGCTGAGCTGCCCATTTTGCCCGGAATGACTCCGATCTGGGTGCCCACGCCGTTCACGGCCAATCCTCTGCCGTTGCTGTCCACAATTTCGCCACGTTCTCCCTTGGTCGTTTGTACACGGACTTTATCGCCTTCACCCAACTGGGGGAAAAGGAGAGATGGATCCCACTCGACCTTCCACTTGGTTTGCTTATCCACTTTCGTCTTGTGCAGCTTCATCCGATGGTCGAATCGGATCGGCCCCGCTATGGTATCCATTTCGACATGGTAGTCGAAGGCGATTTCTGTTTCGTTTTTGCCGGGTTTCGTGTGCTCCCGAGATGGATTCGTGACGGCAAGCTGCTTGGCCTCGATCCCGTCATAAATGGTCCGGTAACGTTCGGCGAAGCTTTCCTTCGCGATCCTGGCTTGCGATTCCGGGGTCAGCCGGTCATACATGGCCGCGAAGTTTTGCTGCCGCCAATCGGACAAATACGCCTCGAACGCGTCCTGGGGCTGTTCTTCCGGTTTGTCGCACCCCGCCAGTGCCGCGAGCAGCAGCAGGATGGTCATGCGCCTCAGCCGTTTTCTCAACATAGGCATCCCTCCGGTCACGATCACGGAGCAGACTGGATGCGCCGCGATTTATGGTTCTGCCCGCTTATCATAGTGCAGCTACGGTCGCGGTTCAATAAACGAACGATCATATTTGCCTGACGAGGAAATGATAAGCGACGATTTTTTTTGCGGCCAAGTTGTAACGAAACGGGATGCAGGCAGTCTTATAGATGTGAGGAAGTGAGGGAGTGACGGATTTCGAGGATATATACAACCGGTATTTCCGGGATGTTTACTTGTTTGTGTATGCGCTGAGCCGCAATGAAACGATTGCCGAGGAAATAACGCAAGAAACGTTCTTCAAAGCTCTGCGAAGCATCGATTCTTTCAAAGGCCATTGCAAAATGAGTGTCTGGCTGTGCCAAATCGCCAAAAACACGTATTTTTCCCATGTGGAGAAACAGAAGCGGTTCGAGCCGGAACCGCCCCCCGAACGCGCAAGCGGAGACGATGTCGAAAAAGCTGTCCTGAACAAGGACGATGCTTTCCGGATTCACAAAGCTTTACACCGCTTGAATGATCCGTACAAGGAAGTGTTTACGTTGAGAGTGTTCGGAGAGCTGTCCTTCGCTCAGATCGGTCAGTTGTTCGGGAAAACCGAAAGCTGGGCGAGAGTCACGTTTTACCGGGCTAAGCAAAAAATTCAAGATGCGTTGAAGGAGGAGAGTTCGTTATGAGCGACATCCGGTGCGAAGTCATTAAGGACTTGCTGCCGCTGTATGCTGATCGAGTGTGCAGCGAGGCGAGTAGTAGAGTGGTCGAGGCTCATCTGGCGGGGTGCGATGGGTGTAGAGAGGAATTGGACAACATCCGGGGAGAGCTTCGGATTCCCGTCAAAGCAGAAGCTGGAAATGACAGCAGCGATGGCAATGCCATTAAGGGGATATCCGCGGCCTGGAACCGGTCCAAGACGAAAGCTTTTATAAAAGGGGCAGTCATTACGGCTTTGATGTGTACGGTTATTTCTCTAGGGTATGTCGGTTTGTTCCGTTGGAACGTAACTACAGTTTCTACGGATGTGATCCAGATTACCGACGTAAGCAAACTGGTGGATGGCCGGGTCGCGTATCATGTCAAATTGACGGATGGCTATGATCTGAATGAAATCCGATTCGAAACGGATGAGAACGGAAACTTTTATATGACTCCATACCGGCCCGTTATTAAAGCAAAACCGATTGCTAACGTTGGGCTTTTCAATATGTACTACACGTTTGCAGACTTCGAGAAGCACGTGTATCAAGAGAAGCATGGCGACGATCGGGAGATTACCGCACTCTATTTCGGAACGCGGAAAGACAACATCCTGATCTGGAAAAAAGGAATGGACCTGCCGGCGGCCAGCGATAAAGTGGAAGCGTATTTTCGCGGGAATGAATAGCCGCCGCGGGCCGGTCCATGCAAATTATAATCCTTTGCCGCCCACGGGTCTGATCTTGGTCGCTTCGACTCCTTCAATAAGCGGCATGGCGCGTTGAATGGCTTCTCTCGTATCTTCTCTGGCAAGGGAAGCCTTATGTGCCTCCTCATCGCTCCACACCTCCGTTACCCATATGGTTTCGGGTTCGGTATCCGAGACATTGACGATATACAGCTCGCATTCCTTGGTCGATTGCTCGGAAGCTGCGCCTTCCATCAGGATGTTTACCAAGTTGTCCCGCTGGCCGGGCTTGGCCGTAAATTTGACATACATGCCGAATCTGCTCATTGTGGTCACCTCTACTTGAATATTGGTTTTTGAAATCTAGCAACTGTTTACAAGTATAGGAAGCTTGTAGGCTTTCGTATTGTAGAAACGCGACAGGTTTGTTTGTTGAAGGGGGAAGTTGATTTCATTTATCTCTTGGTTCAGCTATAGGCAAACCGCGCAACCGCTTGGCATTCCAAGCGGTTTATTTTTTTAGTGGCCCGTAGTCGGTGTTAACTTATTTTGAAGTTTTTCCAACTTAAGGAAACCTTTCCTTGCCCCGGACCGTCTTATAGGTGTAAAGAGACTTTGGGGAGTGAGAGGGAACCGATGTGGAAACGTAAAGTTGGTCTTGTTGCGATCGCCGGGCTGATTGCTTTCTCGCATTCGGCTTATGCGTCGGAGAGTGAGGAGAGCAAGGAGGGTGAGGTCAAACGGAAGGCGGTGGCCGGATACCAGTACTCCATACAGGTGGAGGCGGACGGTACGGTCTGGTCGTTCGGGAGATTGCCGGGGGGCGGGTCTTCTTCACAAGTAGGACGGGTAAAGGGCGGAGCGCTGGAACGGATCGCGCAGGTAAGCGGAGGCTACGCCCATGCGGCCGCGGTTGACGCCGATGGACGCGTGTGGGCGTGGGGTGACAATGAAACGGGGCAACTGGGACAAAGGGATAACGAAAAGTACGGCGCTGCGGTTCAGGTCGATTTCGAAGCCGGTGACCGGATCAAGGCCGTCGCGGCCGGGTACGATCATACGCTTGCTTTGTCCGAGAATGGGAAGGTTTGGGCCTGGGGAAGCAACCGGTACAGCCAATTGGGCGACGGGACCGAGACCGACCGCAGCAAGCCGATACGGGTAATGGCGGGGCTCAAGCCTTTGGACGATGTGGTGGCGATAGCGGCGGGCTTCGGCCTTTCGTACGCCTTGAATGAGGACGGGGAAGTATGGACATGGGGCAGCCAGGGGAAACGGGAAGGCGACATGCAGCAGGTCATGCTGGATCAAGGAGGCAAGCTTGTTCCGCTTGGCGAAATCGTCTCCATAGCGGCCGGATACGATCATGCACTTGCCTTGGACCGGTACGGCAAGCTGTATGCCTGGGGATCGAATAGGAGCGGTCAGCTAGGCATTGGCGCCGGCGGCGACTCGACCTATAGTCTGCACGCGGTCGAGTTGACCGGGCTCCCGACATTAACGGCTGCAGCGGCCGGGGACCGAACGAGCGTAGCCTTGGACAAGGAGGGCGACATCTGGGTATGGGGTGCCAGCTATCCATACGATGCCGGCGGCAAACCAACCGAGCCCGATCGTTTCGCGCCGATACGGTTAACCGATGACGGGGATTTCTCCACAGTGTCGGTCGGACGCGATCACGGGATGGCGATAGACGATAAGGAGCAAGTGTGGGTATGGGGAGAAAACGATTATTACCAGCTCGGTCACGCGTACAACAGCTTCTCGACCGGCAAGCCGGTTGTCCAGAAAACGATTGAGCGTACCCGTGCATCCGCTTATCGGTCTGCCGTCAAGGTGGAGGAAGCGGCCGTCGTCGGCAAAGAACGCGTTTTGAAGCTGAGCCTGCGGCTCAAGGACGCCGATGGCAAGACGCTGCTGGGCAAATGGCCCACGGCGGAATTAAAGATACCTTGGATCGACCCGATCGTCGTGCCTTTCAAGCCGGCGGAAGATGCAAGCTACAAGACGGAAATCGGCATTCCGTATCCTTATTATTTGATCGATCAGAAAATCCAGATTCGGGTGGATGGCGAGACGATTGCCGAGATTACGGGCGGAAGCGGCGAATCCTTGAAGTAAGCCGGCAAAAGTTAAAACGGAAGCATGGTGCTTATGCCATGCCCCCAGGTAGTCGAGAAAGTCCAAATGGGAGGATTGAAATACGGATTTTCTCAACAAACACGGGGGTATGGCATCAGCGCCATACCCCCGCTTTGTTCTTGTTAACCGTTATTGTCCATCAAGCCGAGCTTGATCGCAAGACGTTTCAGCATGACGACCGCTTGCGCGCGGCTCGATTGTTCTTTCGGCGCGAACACGGAATCGGCGATTCCGTTCATGATGCCTTCGCTTACGGCACGGGCTGTCGCGCCGCGCGCCCAATCGCTGATCGTGCCGGCGTCCGCGAACGGCTGCAGCGCGGTCGTGCTGGTTGTGGCGGACTTCGCGGAGGCGAAGTCGAACGCACGTGAGGCGAGAACAGCCAGTTCCTCGCGGCTGATCACTTGATTCGGGCGGAAGGTGCCGTCCTCGTAGCCTTCGATCAGTCCGGCCTTGGCAGCCGTTGCAGCGACGCTCGCATACCAGTCGGTTGAACGGACGTCGTTGAACGATGCTCCGCCGTTTTGCTCGGTGAGACCAAGGGCGCGTACGAGCAACGCTGCAAATTCGGCGCGGGTGATCGACTTGTTCGGAGCGAACTCGCTATCCGACACGCCTTTCACCAGCAGCTTCGATGCAAGCAGCTCGATATCGTCTTTGGCCCAGTGTCCTTGCGTATCTTTGAATGTTTTACTGAAAGAGACGACTGCATATGTGCTGTTGCCGGTCCGTTTGATGACAACGGTCGTTGCTCCGTCTGCTTGCGTGAAACGGGCTGGAACGAATGTCATCTCGCCGGTTGCCGGATCGACGACGACCGCTGTTGCGCGTCCGGGTACATTGCCCGTCAAGGAAATCGAGCGTTCCACATATCGCTTGCCGAAATCGTCGATCACCATCGTCTTGCTTCCTGCTTGAACGGTGATGCGGAAATCATAAGCGTCGCCGATCATGTCGCCGCCTTGTTTCTTTACATCGCCGGAGAGCGCTTCGGCTTCCGTCCCTGTTTTCTTCTCAAGTGTGAATGTCAGTACAAGATCGCCTGCCGGAACGCTCATCTCGCTTGCGAGCGCATCGATGTCGATCAGATCGGCCGGCAAGTAATAGCTGACTCCGCCGGATTTAATGACCAATACAGCGCCGTCTACTGCTGCGCCGGCAAGAGCCGATACAGGAAGCGATAAGATCGCGACAGGCTGCTCGGACGATACTTCTACGACAATTTCCTTCGCTTCATTTCCTTGCTGCTTCAGAGCAGCCAACGCTTTAGCGATCGTATCCGCATCGAGCGTCACTTTCATCGCAGGCTTGCCGTTTTCATCCGTCGTTTGAACTGCCGTCGCCGAGATCTTTACGCCGGTATCGGTCGGGTTCGTCACAGGCGGCTGCGGAGCGGTCGACGTGCCGGAGCCTCCATTCGAATAGCTTCTTGTCTTTACGGTATAGGAAGGACCGTTAGCGCTCCAGTTGCCTGAAGCATCGCCGGCTTCCACTTTGAAGGTATAGCTGGTGTTCGAAATCAGGCCGGTCACGTCATATACGTTGCCGGTTACGGTAGCGAAGTACTGACCGTCTTTATAGAGCTTATATCCGGTTACCGCGTTGTTGTCGGATGCTACGGACCAAGTCAGGCGGAGTTGGGTTTGAGCCACGTCCGAAGCGGTCAAACCGGCATCGGCTGCCCAAGCTGGTGCTTCCGTGTCCGCGACATACGTCATCTGAATCGACTTCTCATTCGTCTTCATGCCGTCTACGTATACGGCGAATGTGACGGTGTTGCTGCCTTCCGTAAGGTTGACGCGGCCGGTGAAGTCGCCGTTTGCGTCGATCGCAGCGGCCGTCTCGTTCAAGAGTACGTTCACGGACGTGCCGGCTCCGAACACTTTGACGTTACCCCGAAGTTCAGAGGTTGCCGTCGATACCGTTGCGCCGTCATAGCTCATAAAGCCGGAGAGGGCCGCCGCTCTTACGTCGTCGCCGATATTGTACGTATTCGCGATCAGCTGCCGTTTCGTGCGCACGCCGTTCTCGTCGAGAGCCGAGATGACCATGCCGCCTTGCGGGATGGCACTATTGTTGTCTTGCGGGGAGCCCCAGCTCCAGTTGATCGCCTGCGATTTGTTAACCATCTTAATGACTTTGCCCGACGCATCCGCCACAACTTCGACACCAAAGCGGTTCGTGCCGGTGGATGTGCCGAATTCCTCGTTATATACGTTCAAATCGCCGAGGTTCCGGCTTACGTTATAGAAGCTGCCTTCGATAAAAGAAGAAGGATTGCCGGGCTTGCTCATGCCGATCTGGTAATCTTTCACGTACGGCTCGTTGCGGATGGAAGCTTTCACCACCGGCCAGTTCGCGAGCGAGGCGTCGAACAGCATCAGTCCGTTCGAGCTGCCCATCGCCGTCTGGAAAATTTCCCGCTGCAGCTCGGGAGATTGCAAGTCCGCAAGCGCCATGCCCGCATAAAGCGGCACTTCGCCGTTTGTGACGATCGAGTCGATCGTAATATAACGTTGAATTTCCGGCGTCGTGCTGTAGTAAGTGCCGACCATCAGGAAGTCCATATGGTTAATGTAGCCGGTTTGGTAATATCCGTCCGTATAAATCGAATCGGTAGGGAATTTCAGACGGCTGTCATAACGGAAATTTTTGCTGCCCCAATGGACGCCGTTCAAATAATACGACTCGTACCAAGCTCCGACATAGGCGGACGTTTGAATCTTTTTCCCTTTCGAAGCGGTGTAGCGGTCGACGAGATCGCGCGTTTCTTTCACGAAGCTCTCGATCGTGCCGGAACGGAATTCCCACCAATCCTGGATCAGCGGACCGTCGACACGCTTGCCGTCCACGTATTTGAAAATATCGGCTGGCCAATTCGTTAATGTCTTGCCGCGCTGCTGCAGGAACGAGGCGAATTTTGCCTTCGTGACGTCGCTGAAATCCGCGGTTTCGTTGTCGTAGCGGCCGCGGTCGAGAATGATGCCGTCCACGTCATAGTTTTTCATAACTTCTTCGAACGTTTTCAACTGGAAGCTGCGCACATCGTCGTTCGAAGGGTTCACGAACAGCACAACCGCGCCGTTCGAAGCGCCGGACAGCCCGCGCTGGCCGTATGCGCTCTCTCTCAGACGCTTGATCTCTCCGTTGTCGTCCGCGCGGTACACCCGCTCTTCCCAGTCGAGATGCTGGTCGATAATCGCGAAGTCTTTCAGCGCGATGGACCCTTCGGCGAATACGTTAAACGCCGCGTGAATTTTCAAACCGAGCGCATGGCCGTGTGTCAGGAACAGCTCCAGCAAATCCAGGTCGGGGTTGGAGCCTTTCCGGTCGCCCGCGGTCATCTCGCTCACGTAGGGGCGGTTGGTCAAATCGTTCTTCTTGTAAGAGACGAACCCTTCGACGCCTTTGACGTCAAACGCGATGTCGGTAATGCCCGCATCCTTCGCATGCTTCAGGAAGTTCAGGACGCTGTCGCTCGACTGGAATTTCTTCGCGTTCGAAGCTTGGTCTACCCACAAAATCATTTGCTTCTCGTTCGTCAGCGAAGGTCTGCTGTAGACGACCACCGATTTTTTGTCGACCTGCGTACCGTTCTTCGATAGCACGACGTCGATGTAGTTCGGTCCGGCTGCAAGAGCGGTCTCGTGGCTGAATGTGCCGTCCGCTTGCAGGACGACCGTTTGTCCGCCGATGTTGACGGAAGCGCCTTGCGGGTTCGTAATTTTACCCGCGATCGTCGTTTTCGCCGCTGCGGTCGTATACATCGTCATGCCGTCGAGCTGCAGGCGAGGAATGGCGCCCGAGCCGCTCATGAGATCGGTTACAGGGACGACGTTGCCGTTTTTGCGCAGCTTGACCGTGTCGCCTACTTTGAATTTCGTCGCCAAATACTTCTTGATGTCGTACGTGTTGTAGCTGTTGTCCTGAGCCATGACGACGTATCCGCCCTGCGGAATGTCCAGCTCTCCGCCAACCCACGACGGCGTGCTGTTGCCGTTCGCGGCATTGATCATCTTGGTCACTTTGCCGTTCGCATCGACTTGAAGGGCGACGTTGGTGGCCGCAATTTGAATTTTCGAACCGTATTCGGTTGTAAACAAAGCGATAATATTCGGAATGCCGGTTACATCTTTATCGATGTAGTTGATCGTCTTCTTCGGACCTTCGACGATAATCGTGATGTCCGCCGGAGGCGCTTCGATCTCGATCAGATCGCCGCTCGCCTTCTGATAGACGATCGTTAGCGCGGTTTCCTGAATGGTATCGACATTTTTCAGCAGCTTGACGGCAATGTTGTTCGCCCCTTCGGTGAGCGCAACCGTCTGGCTGAACGTTCCGTCGGCTTGGATCGTCGCGACGACGTCGCCTACTTTAACCGCGAGCCCGGTTCCGGAAGTATAGTTCAGCACCTTACCCTGCACGTTGTATGTAGCCGTTGTTACCGTCGTTACGGCAGCGGCCGTCACTTGAAGGCTTGGCAGCAACGGAGCGTTCAAGAAATCGGCTGCGGTCACTCTCGCGCCGCCGCGTTCGAGGGCGATCGTGCCATCTTTAAACGCGTACAGCAGCGCGCGGTGTGTGGTGCCGTTGGATACCAGGATGTAACCGCCATCCGGGATTGCGATATATTGGTCGGCCTCCCAAGAAGGACCTCCAACCGAGCGTACGATATCTCCTTGCGCATTTACGATGATAGCCGTATTGCCGTATTTCACGAATACTTTGCCCGCTTGGGCGGCTACATCATGGTTTGTGTACCCGTAGTTAACCGCGGCCCCACTAGTATAGAGAGCCACATAATTCGTTTTCTGCGTAGGCCGGTTTACGTTGAAATTGACATAATCGACCTTCAGCTTCATGCTCCCGTCCAGCGACACCGCGTAAACCTCGTCGGTTACGGAGGCGCTTACCGCATCGGCCGCCTGCGCCGCCGTTCCGAAAGACGGAAGCAGCGAAACAAGCAGGCATACGATGAGGAGCACATTCCATTTGTACCCGTTCGATCTCATAATTCACCTTCCCATATGTAGTTAGTTCGAATACGTTTACATTATAGGTGGGAGCGGTTGCATCTTATAGGTGAGATGATGACTGTTTTTGGCACTATGATGACATATCGGGGGGTTACATAAAAATGGGAATGCCCCTGGCCGCCCGTTGACGGTTGTTATAAAAGTTTCAATTGCTTCACGAAGGATTGATTTGGCGAGCGGGGTCTATACAATGAATTGAAAAGCAGACGGTAGCGTTCGAGGCTTCGTACTACCGGGAATCGTGGAAAATAATTGCTTTAAACGATCTTCTTGATGGAGATCGTTTTTTTATGATTGCGGACTAAGATCCGTAAAGTAGTACGGATAATCATGGTATAATCTAAAAAGGACCGACTATACTGTTAGGAAAAGGAGAACGAAGGATGGGGAATTCCATGGCGAAACCAACATTTCACGTCGATCAGTTGATTACCTCGACGGACGCCTCTAAACGATTTGGAGAACTTCGTAAAAAAGCTCAGCGTGAGCCTCAATACATTACGGACAATGGTAATGTGGAAACCGTATTGATCGGCTATCCCCTTTTCGAAGAGCTGTACGAGCGTCTGTCTCAACTGGAGCAGCAAGAAGAGGAACGGATCTTGCTCCAACGTATAGAGCGTCTGGATGGCAATCCGGAAAAGTCGAAATCTTGGAAAACTGTTCGACGTGAGCCGCAATAATGGAAGAACGTTTTGACATTCGATTCGATGTTGATGCCGAGAAAGAGTATTTGCAATTGGATAATTCGGTCTTAGGCGTTGTTAACGCAGCCATCGACGAGTTGGTATACCGGGCGGACGAAGTAGGAAAATCACTTGGAAACCATTCCAATACGAAACTGGCGGGCTGCAAAGAAATAAAGCTGCGAAGTGCCGGAATTCGCATTATATTCCGAATAACGAACGAAACCGTAGATATTCTCCGGATCGTATATATTCTGGCCATCGAGCGACGCTCCGATGACATGGTTTTTAAGCTTGCGGATCGGCGTTTCAAGAAGCTTGGAACGATACCAAGCGTAGAACTGAAGAGGCACCTGTCAGGCCGCAAAAAATGGGCATTGAAACGTCCGGATAAAAGGGAATAAGCCCAACAGCGGTGAAGGGGAGAATAGAATGCATATTAGAAAGCTGGCTAAGGCCGAAGCGCTTCCGATGGAACTGCTGCTGCTGGCCGATCCTTCCCGGACGCTGGTCGAGGAATATACCGCCAGAGGGCAATGCTTCGTCGCTGTTCAGGCCGACAGCGTTATAGGCGTCTACGTACTGCTGCCGACAAGGCCCGAGACGGTGGAACTGGTCAATGTGGCCGTCAGCGAGAATGAGCAGGGGAAAGGGATAGGCAAGCGATTGGTGCTGCATGCCGTCGAGCAAGCGAGGGCGCAGGGCTATCGGACGATCGAAGTCGGAACGGGAAGCACCGGCGTCGTCCAATTGGCGCTCTATCAAAAATGCGGCTTCCGCATGACCGGAATCGACAGAGACTTCTTCGTCCGGCACTATGAAGAGGAAATTTACGAGAACGGCATTCGGCTTCGGGATATGGTGCGACTTAGTCAAGATTTGTAGGCAGCCTTTGACGGATGAGGGGGAAGGAATATGTTTACCTATAGCGCGACACAATGGATTTTCGGAAATGAACCGATGGAGACGAGCCTGCAGCGGCTGCGCCGGTTCGGGTATGACGGCGTCGAGCTCGCAGGCGAGCCGGCAAAGCTCGACTTCAATAAGCTTCAGGAGCAAATGAAGCGGCACGGTCTCATCTGTACTTCCATATGCGGCATCTACACCGCGGAGCGCGATTTGTCGCATCCCGATCCGGAGGTAAGGCGGGGTGCGATTCAATATGTAAAGGATTGCGTAGATATGGCGCAACGGCTGGGAGCCTCGGTTGTCATCGTCGTCCCTACGCCGGTCGGCAAGAACGGTCCGATTACGGCCCGTCAGGACGAGTGGGCCAATGTGGTCCGAAGCCTGCAAGAAGCGGGGGAATACGCGCATACGAAAAAAATCCGACTCGCGATCGAAGCGCTGAACCGGTTTGAGACGTATTTGGTGAACACACTGGCGGCGGCCAAGCAGCTGGCGGAAGCCGTAAATGTCGCCAGCGTAGGAGTCATGGCGGATTTGTTCCATATGAACATCGAGGAGCGCAATCATAGCGAAGCCTTACGGGATATTGCCCCGTACTTGGCCCACGTCCATATCGCCGACAATACGCGGGAAGCGGCGGGTCTCGGTCAAACCGATTTTACCGAAGTGTTCCGCACGCTGATCGAGCTCGGATACCGGGGGAACGTGACGATGGAGTTTCTGCCGCGGGTATCCAATCCGTACAAGGCGGCGGAGCAGAACGGATCGGGTGCGATATATGACAACTATGCCAAACAGTCGATCGAGCATATTCGGGGGATTGTGGAGAGGTTGATTTAAATAAAAAGCCTTTGGCAGCCGTTATAGAGACCCTTAGTTTGAAGAAAATCGGCCCCGCACGCGGGAGGCGGCTCCGAATAAGGGTCTCTGGTCTTCGGCGGATGGTGTTTGCGAAGCGTCACGAGACAGGCTGCGCGGCAAGCCGCCTCCGCGAACGCCGACGGATATACGCGTACACCGTGAGCAGTACGATAAGCTCCGAGAGCGGGATGGCGAGCCATATTCCGGTCGTGCCGAGCACGTGCGGCAGCGTGAACAGCAGGGCGACCATCAGCAGCATTTCCCGGGCGACGGTAATCCAGGTAGCCATCCTCACTTGGTCGGTCGCTTGAAAATACGTCATCATGACGAAGTTCACGCCCATGAACAAGTAGGCGATGAAGAATAGCCGAATGCCGGTGACCGCCAGCCTTCTGACTTCATCGGCGAACGTCCCGAACAAGGAGACGATGCCGCCGGCCGCGAACAGTCCGATCAGGAAGAGGCCGAGCCCGGTTCCGAACGCCGTGAGGACGGCGATCCGGATCGTTTCCCGCTGCCGGGCGTACAGCTTCGCGCCCCGGTAGTAGCTGATGAGCGGCTGCACGGCCGAGCCCATGCCGAGGAACAGCATAAGCATGACGCTGTGCGCGTAATTCAGAATGGAGAAGGCGGATACGCCGACCGTTCCGGCCCAACGTACCATGGCCATGTTATATCCCGCCGTGAAGACGGCAATCCCGATTTCCGCGATAAAGCTCGGAAAGCCGATCGCGAACGTGCTCTTCGCAAGCTTCCAAGACAAGCGCGGTTTGACGAAACGGAGCGTGCTGTCTTTGCGCAGGAAGTGCGTGAACAGTACGCACGCTCCGACGACTGCTGCGCCGACCAGTGCCCAGGCGGAGCCGGACACGCCGAAATCCAAGATGAACAGCAGGACATAGTTCAAAATAATATTGCATACGGCGGTTACGAGCAGGGAGATCATGGACAGATTCGGATTGCCGTCATTGCGGACGAATACGCTGAACGCGTTCTGAACCGTTATGGCGAACCCGCATGCGAGCAACACGCTCATATAATCCATGACGTACGGCATCGTCTCGTCATTGGCGCCGAGGAACACCGCCAGCTTCTCGCGGAACAGAAAAGCCGCGGCGGCCAGCAGCAAAGTCAAGCTGAATATGAGCGTGAGCGAATGGGTGAACACGGTCCTCGCTTGCCCGTACTCCTTCGCCCCCATACTTCTGGAATACAGAGCCGCTCCACCGATGCCGACCCATAACGAGATCGCGATAAAAATCGAAAATACCGGAACCGCGACGTTTACCCCCGCCAGCGCCACCTCGCCGAAACGGTGCCCTACGAAAATTCCGTCAACGACCACGTTAACGGACATCATAAACATGCCGATCAACGACGGAATCAAGTAACGGACGAATACTTTTCCCACGGAATCGGTTTCCAGGGACTGCAAGCTGTTGTTTTCTTTAAGCATAGTACACCTCTACTTAGGAATCCCCGTGAAGCAGCCCTTTCCATAATAAGGTGAATGTCGCTTCCGAGGCTTGAATATAATAGTCCGGGCTGCCGAAAATAAGCTTCGCGGTCAATCCCTCGTAGATCGTATGGACGGCCAATGCGCCATCCTTCGGATTCACTTTGATCGCGGAGTCGTGCTGGAAGGCAAGCTCCAGCAGATGAAGCAGATGATGCGAGTACAGCTCGTACATCGTTAAGAACAATTCTTGAAGCTGCTCGGGCGGCATGAATGCCATCAGGAACATCAGCTTGACGTTGCGGTTCTCCGCATAACGGTCTCTCATTTCGACAACGAATCGATCGACCAGCTTCCGAAGCGGCTGTCCTTTATGTTCGGTGAAGAAGGTAGTCAGGAACGCAATTTCCTGTTTCGTCGCTTCCTCGTGGATTTCGATCACGAGGTCTTTCTTGCTTTCGAAATGAGCATACATCGACTGCTTCTTAATCCCGACATCATCGGCGATGTCCGCAAGTTTCGTCCCCTCGTAGCCGTACTGCAGCAGGTGCTCGACCGCGATCTTCTTGATCTCTTCCCTTCGGCTCATCATGATCCCCCTAATTCTCATTTAACCGAATTAACTTACTGTAGTCAGGTTATGATAATTGATATATTACCATGAAATAAAATGGGTATCAAGTATTATACTGACTATGGTAAGGTTATTAAACACGTTCAACCTTGCAAACGTATAGAGACATGGCTACAATAGCGGTACGATCACAAGCGAAACGGGCATGACAGGGACGAAATGAGGGACAGCCGTGATTGAAACGTATTTCCAAGCGATTGAAACGATGCTGCAAAAAGTGTTGGCAGCCGAAGCGGAACGAATGAAGCTGGCTGCCGCCAAGGTAGCCGATTGTATCGCCGACGGAGGCGTCGTGCATTTGTTCGGCTGCGGACATTCGCATATTTTGACGGAGGAAGTGTTTTACCGCGCCGGCGGGCTTGTTCCGGTGCGGCCCATATTCTATGAGCCGCTCATGCTGCATGAAGGGGCTGTACGGTCTTCGGAACTGGAAAGGCGGAACGGTTTGGCCGGCCTGTTCATGGACGAACAGGACATCCGCAAGGGCGAGGTCATGTTCGTCTTGTCTACATCGGGACGCAATCCGGTGCCGGTCGATGTTGCATTGGCGGCGAAAGCGAAGGGAGCGTATACGATCGGAATCACCTCGATCGAATATTCACACAGCCAGCCTTCGCGCCATGCAAGCGGACAGCGTTTATCCGATGCGGTCGATCTGGCCATCGACAACAAGGCGGTGAAAGGCGATGCCGTGCTGACCCATGAACGGGTGAAGGTGCCGTTTACGCCGACCTCGACAGTCGTCGGCGCCGCTATACTTAACGCCGTGCTGGCGCAAGCTGTCGCCCTGCTGGCGGAGCGCGGCGTAGAGCCGCCGGTATTTTTAAGCGGAAATATCGACGGTGCGGATGCGCATAACGAGGAGCTCATCGCGAAATACAAAGGGCGGATTCCGCTGCTGTCCTGACACGGGTATCCAGGAAGGCGGCTATTTCACGAGAGGCTGCCGATAGAAGAGGGGTGTGAAATGGCAGAACAAGTGCTGATTGTTTCATTGTTTACCTTTATCATCCATCTCGCCGAGACACTTACCTATTCCCTTCGCTTGGCGGGAGTACGTTTGGGAAAATTGGCGGTCGCCTTGTCGCTGGCCGGCATCATCCTCTTGGTCTCAAGAACCGCCAACATGGTCCAGGCTCCGCTTACCGGCAAAATCATAGACTTCGCCAAACAACACGCGGATTATCAGCTGATTGACCAGTTCCGGATTATGATCGGCGCCGCTACGGCGGGGACGTTAATGGCTTTGCTTCTGTTCCCGTCCGCCGTCATGCTGGCTTCCAGAGCGATATCCAGTCTGGAGGTAGCCGGGTCGATTCCCCAGATGGTTCGTTCTTCGGTTTCTTTGCAAAAGATCAACAACGCCCGCCGTCATTTACGCCGCCCCAAGCTGTCCATGCTATCGCGTCTTAGAATCGGAGGCATACCGAAAAGGCTCGTTATTCTCAATTGCTTGGTTACCGCCATTTACACGATCGGCGTGTTGGCCGCTCTGCTTGCCTCGACACTGACAACGGAGCATTCGATCGCCGCCTCCCAGTCTTCGGGACTGATTAACGGATTGGCCACTATTTTGCTGACGGTGCTCATCGATCCGCAAATCGCTTTAATTACGGACAAAGTTCTTAGAGGAGAACAAGATGCCGCCGCCCTGCACAAAATTTTCGGGCTGCTTATGGTGTCCCGCTTGGCGGGAACCGTTCTTGCACAAATATTGCTGGTGCCGGCCGCCTATTGGATCAAATGGATGGTGGCGGTTATTTAAGACCTTGCTGCCGTGCGCCGTGCAAATCGAAAAACCGCCGGGACGATATTCCCGGCGGTTCTCTTGTAATGGAGTACCCGTTCCGCATCCGGTTGCTCGTTCTGCCATTGCACGACCTCGTCCTCGTGACGGCAAAGCTTGCCCTTGTAACGCAAGCCTCCATCTTCACCAGTATGAAACGGCGTAACAAAGATGTTAACGAATGCAAGAAACGATTGATGACAAAAAGCCCCTGCGCCCGTCGGACGCGGGTTCAGGGGTAAGGAGTTCTGGCGTCATTTTTTGCCGTGCGAAACGACAAGCTCGTATTTATTCAACGAAGCGCCGAGCATCACTTCCCGGCTGTCGCCGCCGCCGCGGTGGGACTCGCGGAACGAATCGCTCGCGGTCCATTGCTTGAACGACTCCTCGTTGTCCCAGACGGTACATACTTTCAGCTCTTCTTCGCCTTCCTTGCCCTCGCCGAGCCATACTTCCATCCGGTTGAAGCCGGGCATTTGCTGTACGCTTTTCGCGGCCGCGAACCGTTCCGCCACTTGCTTTCCGTGTCCGGCCTTGATCCGGATCGTATTCGTAACGACAAACATCGTAGGTCGCCTCCCGTAGTCCATTTGTCGGAGCCTGATTAGGTTGTGCCAAGCCCCTGCATGTTCTATTATAACGAACTCGGCGGGGAGGACCAAACTTGGACCCCGCGGCCTTAACGGCTTCACGCTCGAACGATCCCCCGCTCCACATATGGGAAACCGCACTCCGATGCTCATCCATGTACTTTGCGGGGACCCCGAAACTTATAAATGCTATGCAAAAAAGCCGCTCGCGGCGGCTTCGAATGCGGACATTCCGGTTATTTCCATGAGTTTATTATAACAGATAAGTATAATAAAAAACAGTCTTGTAAACTCCTTGAATTTACCAATATAGTATGAATATTACGATGAAGGAGGCTTGTTATTGAACGGACTGAATTTCGGCAGGACGAGCAGCGCCAAGGAAATCGTGTCAAGCTTGAAATGGGCGACGGCAGCCATATGTACAGTTGCACCCATGCAGGCGGCTGTGCTGGTAGGGCTAACCGTGCTCGAAGGGCTCGCTCCGGTGTTCTCGATTTATGTGACTCAGCATCTCATCGATACGGTCATCCAGGCGGCCGGCCGGGGACGGGAAGGAATCGCGGATGTTTGGCCGTGGCTCGCGGCATTTGCGGCTTCGCTGCTGCTCGGCTACGAGGTGATGTATAAGCTCCGCGAGCCTATGCTGACCCGGATGCGCCAGAGGCTTCAACTCGATTTGGAACGAAAACGTCTCATTCACGCTTCGGAGCTGCCGCTCACGTTTTTTGAAGAAAGCGCTTCCTATGATAAGCTGTCCCGCAGCGCCGACCCCGGAAGAAAAACGACCGATTTGTTTTTCTATTCGCTTTCTACAGTAAAGGGTGCTATTAGCGTCATCGGGGTAGCGGCCATTTTCTGGGGCGTATCGCCCTGGCTTGCCGTAGCCCTCGTCGCCGTCATCGTACCTAGGGCGATTCATGGCGCCAAAAGCTCGAAAAAGTGGATGAGCTTCACGTACGACCAAACCGAGGAGCAGCGGCGGGCCTCCTATGTGAGCGGACTGCTGACGGGGAGAGCCGAGCAGAAGGAGGTGCGCGTGTTCGATCTGTCCGGTATTTTGTCCGGCCGATGGGAATCGTTGAGACGGGAGCAGCGCGTTCAAGCGATGAAGGTAAAGAAGGGCATGGAGATTAGCGGCATCCCTTGGAATGCGCTGTATTGGATAACGGAGGTAACCGTAATCGTCGTGTTGGGTTTGTGGCTTGTCCCGCAGCGCATTACGCCGGGCGTGTTCATGTCGTTGTTCCGGGGAGTAGGCCAGATGAACGTCGGGGCTAGCGGCATCAGCTTTGGGATCAGCATCCTGCACAAAAATTCGATCGATGTCGGCTACGTTCGAGAATTTCTGCAAGTTCCGGTCGATGTGAAAAAGCGAGGGGAGACATCTTTTCCCGCTCCGCTCGCCAAAGGCATCAGGCTGCAGGGAGTTTCCTTCGCGTATCCAGGAAGGGAACGCCCGATATTAAGAAGGTTGGATCTGCACCTGAAGCCGGGAGAACGGGTAGCGCTAGTAGGAGAGAACGGCTCGGGCAAAAGCACGCTAGTAAAGCTGCTGCTCGGGCTGTATAAGCCCGACGAGGGCACGATTACGGCGGACGGCGTCGACTATGCGGATATTAATCCGGAGAGCCTGCATGAGCATGTATCGGCCGCTTATCAAGATTATTACAAATTCTCCTTCACCGCGGCCCAAAGCGTAGCGATGCGCGAAACGGCCGGTGCGGCGGCAGCGGACGAAGGCTCGGCTAGCTTGGAGCGGGTAAGAGCCGCTGCGGCCAGAGGCGGGGCCGACGAGTTCATAGCAGAGCTGCCCCGGGGCTACGATACGCCGATCGGGCGTTTGTTCGACGACAGCCGCGAGCTGTCGGAAGGGCAATGGCAGCGCATCGCGATCAGCCGTACGTTCATGCGGGACCCGCAGCTGCTCGTGCTCGACGAGCCGACGGCGGCACTCGATGCGAAGGCGGAAGCGGATATATACGGTCAGTTCATGTCTTACGCCCGGGATCGGGCGGTACTGCTCATCAGCCACCGGCTCGGCTCCGCCCGGCTGGCGGACCGGATCATCGTGCTGCAGGACGGCCGCATCGTCGAGGACGGCAACCACGAGCAACTGCTCGCGGCCAAAGGCGCCTATGCGCAAATGTGGGAGGTGCAATCCGGTTGGTACCGATAAAACGTCTGGGCGTATTCGTCACCCTGCTTCGTTTCGTAAAATGGATTGTCGTCACCGACCCGCGGCGCGCTCTGATCTCGATCGTCTTGAATATGCTGAAGGGCGTCTTTCCGGCGGTTCAGGTGTACTTTGCGGCCCGCATATTCGGTCAGATGATGCATGTGTACGACGGAACATCGGGTGTGCGGTCTTTAATGGAATGGATAACGGCATGGGCGTTCGTGTCGCTGCTGGAGAAAGCGCTCGCGCCGGTCGAGGCGCTCTACACGGAGCGGCTGCGGCAGGAGATGGAGGACAGCCTGCAGCGCCGGCTGCAGGATAAGGCTGCCCGGCTTCGCCTGGAGGCGTTCGAACGGTCGGATTTCCACGACCTGCTGACGCGGGCGCGCCGGATGGCGGGACCCGGACAGTTTCTGAACTTGCTGTGGGAGTTTTACCGCATGCTTACTTCCGTCGTCAAAATGGTTTCCATCGCCGTGCTCGTCGGCGCCTGGAACGGGTGGCTGCTGCTCGCGCTTGTGGTCGTGTCGCTGCCGGAGCCGATCGCGGGGTTCATTCAGGCCAAGTCGGCGTTCTTCCTGAAGCGCAAGCAGACCGAGCCGGAGCGGGTTATGAACTATTTGGCGAGAACGCTCGCTGCCCGCCAAGCGGCGAAGGAAGTACGGACGTTCGATGCCGCGCCTTGGCTGCTCGGATGGTGGGAATCTCTGTATCGGCGCGTGTCGGATACGTTGTACCGGCAGGAGCGGGCGCAGCACTTTACACGGGCGGGATTGTCCGGCCTCGGTGCGCTGGGACTCGCTGCGGGAGTCGGCTGGACTGCTTGGACGGTGGCGGCGGGGAAGCTGTCCGCGGCCGAATTCGGCGCCATGCTGTTCGCGCTGCAAGCGATGAAAGATGGTGTGGAACTCATCTTCGGGAGAATGGGCTTTTTTCGCGACAGGATGCTGCAAATCGAAGATTTGTTCATTTATTTAGACTTGGGGCCGGAGGAGCCGGCCGGCGGCGAAACGTCGGAATCGCTCGGGGATATCCGGGTGGAGCAATTGTCGTACCGGTATCCGCAAAGCGATCGCGATAGTTTGAGCGATATCTCCTTCACGCTCCGCGAAGGCGAGCGGATCGCGCTTGTCGGAAGCAACGGATCGGGCAAGACGACGCTCGTCAAATTGCTCCTCGGCCTGTATGAGCCGAGTGCGGGGCACGTGTACTACGGCGGCCGGGATTTGGCGAAAATGGACCTTGGGCAGCTTCGCGACCGATCCGCGGCCGTCTTCCAGGATTTTATCCGCTATGCGTTCACGTTAAAGGATAATGTCGCGCTAGGCAGGGCGGACCGGGCAAACGACGAACAGGCTTTGCGGCAGGCCGCTTCGCTCGGAGGAGCGGACGAGGTCGCCGGCACGCTGCCCGGCGGCTTCGAGACGGTGCTCACCCGCCAGTTTACGGGCGGGACGGAATTGTCCGGCGGCCAGTGGCAGCGGGTCGCGATCTCGCGCGCATTCATGCGCGACGCTCCGCTGGTCGTGCTGGACGAACCGACGGCGGCGCTCGATCCGAAGGCGGAGACGGATGTGTTCGAGCGGTTCGCCGCGATGGCCGGCAGCCGTACCGCTATTCTCGTCTCGCATCGGCTCGGTATGGCGAGACTATGCGACCGCGTCATGGTGCTGCGGGAAGGGCGGCTGCTCGAGCTCGGAAGCCATGACGAGCTGCTCGCCGCCGGCGGGGAGTACGCCCGGCTATGGTCGCTGCAGTCGCAATGGTACCGCGAGTCGGCAGTAACGGCACCATTGCCGTAACGGCAGCACGTGTTCACACACTGCTCATTTGTGGCACGCCGCTCGCATGCCTTATAATGAGGCTGGCGCGGTTCAGATCGGATTACGCACATGGAAATCCCGCCGCGCGCCTGTCCAGGCGCGCGTTTGTTTTCCCCGGTGTAAGCTGGAAGAGCCAATCGCGGCATTCCTCAAAAGCTCCGTTCGAAGCCGAAATGGAAAATAGAGACTGTCGATTAACTCGTGTGTAAAGGAGTGGAAAGTGAAAAGGATACCTTCTGGCGAGTTTTGGATTTAAATTCCAACCGCTAAATCTTTGATAAATCAAGGACTTTAAAACAAGCTGTCTGAGTAAAAGAAGGTATCTTTTCACTTGGAACGGCGTGCTTTCGCTTCGCTTTCAGTTAATCGACAGTCTCAAATATGCAGTTATTTTCCAAGGGAGCGGCCAAGATCGACACTTTAAATGGAAAACATACAGCTAATTTCGACGGAAACATTGAAATTTCGGTGGAACCGAACAACCGTCGAATCCGATCATTCGAGATATATTGAATTTGCCGGGGAACCGGCGGCTAGCATCATAAGTGAAACGGAGAACGAACGACAATGTCACGACATCAAGCGTTGCTGGAGGAAGCGGAACGATTCATCCGAATGTGTTACGGGGAATTGGGCCGAAGCGAGGAGGAGACGGAACGGCGTCTCGTGGAAGTGAAGCGGACGATCGCGGAGCAAGGCCGGTACGAGCATACGGAGGACGAGCTGCGGCACGGCGCCCGGATCGCTTGGCGCAACAGCAACCGGTGCATCGGACGTCTGTTCTGGGAGACGCTGGAGGTGCGGGATGCCCGCAGCTTGGAGACGGAGGAGGAGATCGCCGGGGCGCTGGTCGACCATATCGCGTACGCCACGAACGGCGGCAAAATCCGCCCGGTACTTACCGTCTTCCGGCCTGCGGTCGATGCCGGGAGGCAGGTTCGCATCTTGAACAACCAGCTGATCCGTTATGCCGGCTACGAGACCGGGCGCGGCATTGTCGGCGATCCCGACTCGGTTGCCTTCACAAGCTTATGCACGCGGCTCGGCTGGCGCGGGGAAGGAACGGCTTTCGACGTGCTGCCGCTTGTCGTGCGGATCGGAGACCGTGCGCCGCGAATGTTCCCGATTCCCCGCGATATCGTCATGGAGGTGCCGCTGTCCCATCCGGAGCTGCCGGGCTTGGCGGATTTGCGGCTGCAATGGTACGCGGTGCCGATCGTATCCAACATGCGGCTCGAAATCGGAGGGCTCTCGTACACGGCGGCCCCGTTCAACGGCTGGTACATGGGTACGGAGATCGGGGCGAGAAATTTGGCGGACGAGCGCCGGTACGACATGCTGCCCCGGGTGGCGTCCCTGATGGGGCTCGATACGTCCCGGGAATCGTATCTATGGCGTGACAAGGCTCTAGTGGAGCTGAATGTGGCCGTTCTGCATTCCTACAAGGAGCATGGCGTCATGATCGTCGACCACCATACGGCCGCCCGGCAGTTTACGCGCTTCGAAGAGAGGGAGCAACGGAACGACCGCTCTATAACCGGGGATTGGACATGGCTCATTCCGCCGGTTTCGCCCGCGACGACGCCGATATTCCATAAGCACTATGAGGATCGTACCGTTACGCCGAATTTCTTCTACCAAGACCGGCCGCATGAAGCCTTCGAGAAGGCGGTGAACGAGCGGGAAATCGAATTAGCGGAAAGCATCGTTGTTCCGGGCTGTCCGTTCACGCCGCAATAAAAAGCAAAAAGCGGAACTGATCGTTCCGCCGGGTCGTTTCGGAGCGGGCCTCGAAGCCCGGCCCGCATGTATGGATTCAGGATTATACCTGCTCGGCCAGCAGCTCGGGCACGGTGACGAACGTGTAGCCTTCTTCCTTCAAATAGTCGATCATCTTCGGCAGCGCCTCGACCGTATTGTCGAGCTTGCCGTTTTTGCCGCCGAAGCAGTGCATGAGAATAATGCCGTCCGGCTTCGTCTGCTTCTTGACTTTCTCCAGCATCTCTTCCGGCGTAGTGCCGGCCCAGTCGCGCGTATCTACGGTCCATTGAACCAGATGCCGGTGCGCGGCCGCTGCCGCTTTCTTCACTTTGTCGTCGGCAGCCCCGTAGGGCGGGCGGAACAGATCGGTCCCGGTGCCGAGCGCCTTGTGAATCGCGTTGTCCGTCTTGCCGATTTGCTCCGCGACTTGCTCGGGCGTCCGCTTCGTCAAATCCGCATGGTCCCACGAATGATTGCCGATCGCGTGGCCTTCCGCCGTAATGCGCTTCAGCACGTCTCCGTATTTCGCCACCTGAATGCCTACGACGAAAAAAGTCGCTTTGACTTCGCGCTTCTTCAGCTCATCCAAAATAAGCGGCGTATACTTCTTGTCCGGGCCGTCGTCGAACGTGAGCGCGACTCGCTTTACTCCCTGCTTATGCGGCGCGGCGCCTTGTCCGTTGGAAGTTTTCTGCGAGGCGGACTTGACTGCATCGGCGTTGCCTTCCGGCTCCGGCTTGAGCACTGCCGTTTCCCCGGCAGGCGCTTTCTTGTCCGGAGCGGTCTCTTTGGCGGGGGTGGGGCTCTTCTCCGCCATCATAGCGGGAACTTCCGCCGCGGCGGACATGTCTTGCGCGTTAACCGTCAACTGGCGCTCGTCGGTGAGCATCGCCTTTTCACTCGAATAAATACCGAAGCCGAGCAGCATGACCGCAGTGACGACCGCCAATCGAAGCAGCTTCTTTCTCCCCATATGGTTCCTCTCCCCGCAACTCCATGGTGCCTATGAAATTCGTTTCGTTTCCATACTAATTAGACGCACGGTCGGCAATGAAAGTTTACTAGATTTCGAGATTATTCTACATGATTTCGCGGCGGAATTCGACGCTGTTTTTGGTTTCCGGTCCAGAAAAACGGTTCTGTCGGCATTTGTTTCCACGTGTCGGAAATGGTAAATTAAAACATGACTATTTCTAGAATCAAGAGGACTATTATGAAACCTATTGCGCGGAGAGCGGTTCTGATTTGCGGCGTCATGCTCGGCAGCTTCATGCTGATGACGGATAAAGCGGGCGCCGCTGATACGTACACGGCCAAGGTAGCCGCCGAAGTGTTGAACATTCGCGGCGAACCGGCCGCCCGGTCGGACATAGTCGGTTCTTTGAAGAAAGGCTCGATCGTTACCGTTTCCGACGAATCGTACGGTTGGGTCAAAATAAACTCGGGCAGCAAGACCGGCTGGGTAGCCGGACATTATTTAATCCAATCAAGCGGTTCCTCCAACCGGGATAATGACGCTAAGCCGGGAAATACCGCGGGAAGCGGAAAGCCGGTCAAGTCGGCCGCAGGGAAAACGGAACCGGGCAAAGCGGACGCCGCTCCCAAAGCAGCGGCCGACAAAGAGCCGTCCGGCAAAGAAGCAACCGTCCTGGCGGACAAGCTGTACATGCGCAGCGGTCCGGGAACGGACAGCAAAGCAACCGAAGTGTTGGCCAAAGGAACCCGGCTTACTGTGTTGAAGCAGCAGAACGGCTGGGTTCAAGTCCGGGTGTCCGGAGGCGGGACCGGCTGGGTGTCCGAACGTTATGTGGGCGAGACGGGCAGCGTCCAGATTGCGGGCAATTCGGCCAAGGGAGGACTGCGGGGAAAAGTGATCGTCATCGATCCCGGACACGGAGGCGGCGACCCGGGCGTAATCGGGCTTGCCCACAAGACGGTGGAGAAGTCGATCAACATGACGACCGCGCGGTATGTGGCGGAAGAGCTTCGCCGCGCAGGAGCACAGGTCGTCTTGACCCGCACGAACGACGACGAGCAGCCCGAACTGTCCGGCAGGGCTCAGACGAGCAACAAGCAGCGGGCGGACGCTTTCGTAAGCATTCATTACAACGCTTCTCCGAAAAAAGTATCCGGCACGCTGACCTACTATTACTCCGAAGCGAAGGACCGGCCGCTCGCCCGCAGCATCGAAGCGCGGCTCGCGAAAGGGCTCGGCTTGAAGAGCAACGGCATCTCGTTCGGCGATTACCACGTGCTGCGGGAAAACGACAGACCTTCCGTCCTGCTCGAGCTCGGCTTCTTGACCGATGCCCGGGACGAAGCGACCGTCCGCAAGGACGATTACCAGAGAAAAGCGGCGCAAGCGATCGCAGCCGGTCTCGGCGATTATTTCGCCGACTAAGTCTTCGTCCCCATAGCTCGCTCCATACAAAAAAATCGCCTCGGCACCTTGACGGAGCCGGGCGATTTTCCCGTTTTGGACGGTAAGCGCCCGACGAGTTTCAATGAAACGATTTCCAGAACCGGCCGTCCCTATCGATGATGTCGGAAAGCTCCGCGAAAGGGATCGTGAAGGTCGGGAAGCCGGCGGCATAAGGAGCGATTTCATAGGGCGGGAAGAGGATGTGCAAATCATGCTCGGTCACATAAAACAACGGGTTCGGACTGATTTGCTTGAAGCTGCCCGGGAATACATAAGAATATTGCGGGTCGGTCGCGATTTGCTTGCTGATGATGTCGCTTATGCGTTGGACATACGGGCTGCCCGGCTTGAACAAGTCTTTCAGCGCATACGTTTCGCCTAGTACGAGGTTGATATGGACATACTCCCGGGAAGGCATGCCGTGAGCGGCTCCGAACGGGAAGTTGTACCCCTCCAGTTCCAGCACGAGCAGATGATTGCGGTAAAAGGTTACGGCGAAGTCGCCCGTATAGCTGGCCTCCAATTGGGTGTCGGGGGGAACCGGCTTTACCGCCGACAGCTCTCTCAGCTTCCGGTTGACATTCCGTTCGGCTTCCGAGTCCGTCATTCCTTCCACCTGCGGGTAATAGACGAGATAATCTTTGTTGGGCTTGTATTTCAACTCCCGGACCCGGTAAGGCGGCGCAAGCGGAATGATCGTGCTCGGCTGCCAGACGAGTTTCCCCGTCAAGTCGTAATAGGACTGCCGCAAATCTATATTGGCGCTGATCAAATTGCCGATGAACGACATCGTTCCGCTGCCTTCCAGCTTAGGGAGGCTCGGGGCGGGGCGACCGTCCCGATCGATCCAGTACGTCGTCTTGCCGTCCGAGACCGAGGCATAGCCGCGGGCGTATTCGGAAATGCCTGTAAACTTGAACTCGGTCAGCAATCGTCCGCCGCTGTCCGCCAGTGCATAGACGGAGCCGATGTAAGGCCGGGTCGGATCGATCGCCTTGCCGACCGCGAACCGCCCTTCGCGTACCGGATTGATGTCGTTGTACTCGGGCTTGATGACGAAGTCGCCTTTCTTATCGATTAACCCATAACGGTTATTGTAATCCTCGGCCATGTTCACGACGGCTCTGCCGCCATCGAAAGGCAGAGCACCGCTATAGCGGGGAGTGATGACCACATTCCCCTTCTCGTCAATGTAGCCGTATTTCCCCGAGGCTTCCTTCTGAAAGGCCAGGAGACCGTCCCCCAAGGCGCCGACAAACGCGTAAGGATAAACGGCAATCGCCTTGCCGTTCGTGTCGATTAATGCGTATTCCCCTTCCTTCACTTTCACTACCGCTTTGCCGCCCGCAAATTCGCCCGCTTCCAGAAATCGGGCGGGGATCGCTTCTTTCCCTTGAAAGTCCAAATAGCCGTAAAGGCTTTGACCTTCGGCATGCGATGCGGAGAAGACGGCTCTTCCGTTCTTGTAGGTGCCGATATAGTCGTAAGCTTTCGGTGTAAGGATATGTCCCATATCGTCTATGACCCGGAAGCCTTGGCTGTCGATCACGGTAGCGAGACCTTCCGAGAACTCGGAAACCGAATCATAAATCGGCGGGACGACGAATCGCCCGGACGTGTCGATGACGCCCTGCTTGCTGCCCGACTCTACGACGGCGAGCCCGTTGTCCTGAAAGTTGAGCGCATACTTGAATTGCGGCGTTATAGCCATGCGTCCGCGTTCGTCGATGTAGCCCCACAGGTTGCCGTGGGCGGTCTTGACGACTACGGGGTAAAGGGTGATGGCGCGCATAAGCGGCCATGCGAAACGAGCCGCCTCGCGCGGCTGTCCGAATACGACGGTCACCGGCGCCCACCGGCTTTCGCCGAATACGGGTACAAGCCCATACGCGCGTCCGTGCCAGCGGCCGTCGCCGATCCATGGTGATCGTCCGGCTTCCGCGTAAAAACCGTTCGTCATGCTGGTCAAACTCCTTTGCGTTAGTGCGCGATGGCGCCATGGCCGCGGTTCGGATTGCCAACATCGCGGTCGATTGCTTCCGTCATCGTGCAATAGGTATTTGCCTACAGCATATGGGCGAACGGACGCTTTGGTGAACGGGTCGGAAAGGGAAAGCAGCCGCCTTGTTCTCCCTTCAAATCCATCACAAAAACACATAATTATCTCCAAGAAAGTTACGTAGAACCGGGCCGAACAATCCTTTATATTGTTAATAGTTTCGGAGGTTAAGGTGCCGGCTATATACAAAAAAAGATAGGGTGTGACCCGTAATGGAGCAGAACGCTAAGCTGCCCGACATCTTGGGGGAAGGAGGTCTGTTCGGTTTTTCAGGTATGGATGGCGAGACGAAGACCGCATCCGGGTTTATCGCCACATGGGGGAGCGGTTTCTCGCTGCTGTTTCATACGGCGAGACGACGTACGTTGAGCGTGGAGCTTGGTACTCAAGCCGAAGTGGTTTACGTAACGGGCGATGCCTGCAAAATCGCCACGCCTGCCGGAAATTTCACGGCAGCATATACGGCATGGCATACGATTGTGGGCTGCTTGCCGGAAGGGGCCGGACTGCAACTGCAATTCGAAGACGGGACGGACTGTGACGAGATGTCGGACGGCCTGCGGGTAACCCGGGATTCGAAGACAGGCGATTGCATCGTGCTGCGCTTGAGCGGCGAACGTTATGCCGTCTGCTACGGATCAACGATCGGTGAGGCCGCCGATCGCGCAGCGGAGGGCATCGGTATCGCGGCGATTTGGATTCGATATTGCGGCAGCGGCTGCGGACATTGGAGGAAGCCCCGGATCTGCCGGATGCAGGTCATCAGCGGCTGCTCGGCAAATGCCTCAGTGTAATGAAAGTAAACACGCTGTCGCCGGAAGGCGAATTGAAGCAAATGTGGTCTACGCCGGATCGGGTACCCCATAAACATATGTGGCTGTGGGATACGGTATTTCATTCGCTCGCCATGAATGACGTGTCCCCCGATATTTCGTGGCAGTGCTTGAAGACGATGCTCGATACGCAGAAGGAAGACGGCATGATTGTCCACATGATCACCGTCGAAGGCCGTCTCAGCCGCATAACGCAGCCGCCTGTGCTGGCTTGGGGAGTATGGGAGAACTACAGGAAGCGGGAAGCACCCGATAAGCTTGCTTATGCGCTGCCGATATTGGAGAAGTATCTGGAGTGGGATTTGAACAACAGGGACGTTAACGGCAACGGGCTGCCGGAATGGCATATCGAAGGCAACGTCAACTGCCGCTCGGGGGAGTCGGGAATGGACAATTCCAGCCGCTTCGACGAGGCTTTGACGCTGGATGCCGTCGATTTCTCTACTTTTCTTGCACAGGAAATGGGCTATGTGGCGCTAATCGCTTTGGAGCTGGGCTTGCACGATAAAGCGGCCTCATGGTCCGAACGGGCGCGCGAGCTGAGCGGACGGATCGTCTCGGAGCTTTGGGATGAGCGGGACGGTTTTTTCTACGATAAGCATATGGATGGAACGTTCTCGAGAGTAAAGGCGGTCAGCGGCTTCCTGCCCTTGCTGCTGAAAGAGCTGCCTGCAGCGCAGACGGAACGGCTGACGGTCATGCTGCGCGATCCGGAGCATTTCGGTACGGCTTACCCGGTGCCGAGCCTGGCTGTTTCCGAGCCGAAGTGGGGTACGGATATGTGGAGGGGGCCGACGTGGATCAATCTCAATTATTTGATTATTAAGGGACTGCGGCTTCACGGGCGGGAAGAGGAAGCCGACCGACTGACGGACCAAAGCATCGAGCTGGTTGACAAGTATTACAGACAGTATGGGGTTACCTTCGAATACTACGATTCCAAAGATGAACGCCCGCCGGTCGCTTGCGATCGCAAAGGTCCGGTCGGCGAACGGTACGATATTCGCGTCAAAGTCGATTCCATTCGGGATTATCATTGGACGGCGGCGTTGACCGCATGTTTGCTGCGGCAAAAGTACGGAATTTGAGCATCATATTTGGCCTGCTGCGGCGGAATCTTCGTATGAAGTCTGGAAAAAGAAGAAACTCTTGATTAGTATAGAAGAAGAACAGTAATCGAGAACATCTTCTCAGGAGGACATCCTATGAATTCCCGCAACTCCCGCAAGCGCGGGTTATGGCTTATCCTGCCGGTTTCGCTCGCGGCGTGCCTTGCCGTGCTCGTCTATGAGCAGCGTCCGGCGCAGGCGCCTTCGCCCGATACCGTGATCGAATCGCTGCCGGTGAAGAAGCCCGCTCCGGAGGCGGTCGAGTTCCGGATGACCGATTTCGAGAATGGCTGGCTGCGCTATTCGGACGGGAAAACGAAGGTTACGAACGATGGAGGCGCGGTTTGGCGGGATGAGGCATCGGATCTGCCGGTTCAGACTTTATCGGGCGGCGGAGCCGGAGGCGCGGCGCCGGTTCGCGGGGAATGGAGCTTGGCGCCTGCCGAGGAGCCGAAGCCGGCGACGATTCTTTACGAAGCGAAGTCGTACCCGGTGAAGCAATCGCAGTTTCTGACCGACCGGATCGGCTGGGCGCTGCTCGACAGCGGCTCGGGGCTCGCGCTGCCGCTGCTCGTGACGACCGACGGCGGGGAGACGTGGCGCGGAGAAGTGACGGCCGACGTCAGGGAAGCGGTGCAAGCGGAGAAGAAGCGCGAAGCGCAAGCCGCGCAGGAAGCCGCGCTGTACGAGACGCCCGAGCAGGCGAGGCTCGCGATACGCTCGAAGTGGACGCTGCTGCCGGATCAGGCGTTTGTCGGAGACATCGTTCTCGTTCGGCACGACAAGCCGGGAGAAGTGAGCTGGCAAGGGAAAACGTACAAGCTGCAGCCGTTCGGCTCCGGTTATTACACGTATCTTCCGATATCGATGCAGGTGAAGCCGGGCGAGTATCCGATCGGAGGGCTGACGCTTACGGTCAAGGACAAGAAGTTCCAGACGCAATATTTGCAAGTGTCCCAGCAGATGGAGAGCATGCGACAGGATACCGACCGCATTCAGGCCGACCAGAAAAAAATCGATGCGGCGCGCAGTAAGTCGGAGCCGGAGTTTCTGTTCTCGTCCGCGTTCATACAACCGATTCAGGGCATTTTGACCACTCCGTACGGGTATACCCGGTACGTCAACGGCAAATGGGACAGTTCCCATACGGCTCTCGATTTGGCCGCGAAGGAAGGGACACCGATCAAGGCGACGAACGACGGCATCGTAGCTTTGGCGGACAGCCTGTACTTGACCGGCAACGCGATCTATCTCGATCACGGCATGGGGCTGTTCTCGCAGTATGCGCATTTGTCCGAGCTGCGGGTGAAGACGGGGGACCGGGTGAAGAAGGGCGACATTATCGGACTTGTCGGCACGACCGGATTCTCGACCGGACCCCATCTGCACTTTACGTTCTGGGCGCACAACGTTCCGACGAATCCGAACCTGTTCTTCGATACGATGCCGTTCCGCTGGGTGCGGCAAGCGAAATAGGACGGCTCCGGCCGTCCCTTATATTTTGGTTTTAATCGTTTCATCGGTTGCGGCGGGGTAAGAACCTATGGTAGAATCAACGTAATTTCAGGAACGGAGGGTTACGTGTGATAGACTTTATCCGAGTCAGGACTTTGCGCGGCTAATTGAATAGTGCCAAAGGCTCTCTGCCTGTGTGCGGAGGACTCAGGAGTTGATGCGTACGGATTCGTACCTCGCAGCTGCTCCCAAGGATTGGTCTGTCCTTTTTGAAGGTAACCCGAATCGGATTTATTTGTTGTTCGCCTTTAAAAAGATACAAGTTCATATCGGATGATGGCGGCGGATGCCGCTGAACGGGTTGCGACGGGAAGCCGTCGTTCTATCCGTGCAGCGGGCGATTCGCGCCCTCTTTCCCCTATGGAAGACCAACGCGATCCGGCAAGCGTGATCTTAAGCTGCCTTGCGGATGTTTCTTGCGTCCTCTTAACCGATAAGGCGCGATCAAAAAATGTTGGTCTTTTGATCGCGCCTAACACAGGCAACGGCCAAGTCGTCTGTGTTTTTTTGTTTTTTCACTAAGGAGGATGATGAATATATGATGGAACAAAAAGCGATAACAGTGGGCGTCAACCTGAACAACCAGCCCGATTTCAACGAATCGATGGAGGAACTGCGCAATTTGGCGGCGGCATGCGACGTGCTGGTCGTGGGTGAATTAACCCAGAAGGCAAGCCGGGTGAACGTATCCCATTACATCGGAACCGGTAAAATCGAGGAATTGAAAGCATTGCTTGCGCAGCATGAAGCGAACATCGCCATATTCAACGATGAGTTGTCCCCGTCGCAAATTCGCAACCTGGAGTCGTCCTTGCAGTGCAAGGTGATCGACCGGACGATCCTCATTCTGGATATTTTCGCCGAACGGGCCCGGACCCGGGAAGCCCAGCTTCAGGTGGAGATTGCCGAGCTGCAGTATATGCTCCCTCGCTTGATCGGGCTTCGCGAGTCGCTCGGCCGGCAGAGCGGCGGGGTAGGGACGAAGAATAAAGGAGCCGGCGAGAAGAAGCTGGAGCTGGACCGCCGCAGAATCGAGGAAAAAATAACGGCACTGAATAAAGAGCTGGAGACGCTAGTATCCGGGCGTCAAATCCAACGGAAGCAGCGCCACAAAAATAAAATTCCGGTCGTCGGTCTGGTCGGGTACACGAACGCCGGCAAGTCGAGTATGATGAATGCGCTGATGGAGACGTACCATCCGACCTCTCACAAGCAAGTGTTGGCCAAAGATATGCTGTTCGCCACGCTCGAAACGTCGGTCCGAAGCATTCGGCTGCCGGACAACAAATCGTTTCTGCTGACCGATACGGTAGGGTTCGTCCGGAATTTGCCCCACCATCTGATCAAGGCGTTCCGGTCCACGTTGGAGGAGGTTGCAGAGTCCGATCTGCTCGTACATGTAGTAGACTATTCGAATCCGGAATACGAGCAGCTGATCGCCGTGACGAACCAAACGTTAAAGGAGCTGGGGGCAGACCATATTCCCGTCGTCTACGCCTACAATAAGGCGGAGCTGACCGGCAGCGAATGGCCCGAGAACGAGCAGGATATCGTCTATGTATCCGCCCGGCAAAAAATCGGGATCGACGAGCTGGTCGCGAGAATACGGGACCGCATCTTTGACGACTATATCCAATGCGAGCTGTTGATTCCTTTCGAGCAGGGTCGGCTCATCTCCTATTTCAACGAGAACGCGCATATTATGTCCACCAGCTATGAGGAGAACGGCACGAAGCTGTCGCTGGAATGCAAGCGCGCCGACTATGAGAAGTATAAGCACGACGTTATTCTGTTATAGGCGTGAAGTGAGAGGAGATCAAGATGATCCGGCAGGGATGATCCTCGGTATCTCGCAGACAGATCCGGATGCCAAGTAAAGCAAGTAGTGCGGCGGAATGAGATCGGCATATTGTGGAAAGCTAAGAAGGCCCGGGCATTCTCATGCCTGAGCCTTCTTTTGTTAAACGTTATACAATTTATTGTATACCAAGAAAACTTCCGGTGTTCGGGGTCCCCGAAAAGTACCCGGCGTAATCTTCGAAGGATAGCTTCACCTTTTGGGGTAAGAGTATACTACGGCAGCGGTCGTGCGGGCTTGGTAAGCTGTTCGAGAGCAGCCAAATAAGCGTAGGCTTCCTCGTCGGATTGCCCACACATTTCTTCCGTGGGCCGCAGGCTGCCGCATACGGCGGGGCGTTCGGGCTTGCCGAACAGGCTGCACTTGTTGTTGGTCGTAAGCTGTACGCAGCGGACGCCGGCCGGCTTCCCTTCCGGCATTCCGGGAATCGGCGACGAGATTGAGACGACGATGCAGCATGCCGCACACCCGATGCGGCAATTCATGTCAGGAACATCTCGGCTACTTCGCGCCAATTGTTGACGCGCGGGTAGCGGGTTTCCTCGACGTTGTGGCTTGCGGTGAACAGGATGCCCTGTCCCGGGAAGCGGTCGAACTGGTACGCGTGGTCGTCGATCAAATAGTCCGCATTAATAATGCTTTTGTCTCCGCAGAAGACGATGTGAGAGCTTGGAATGAAATCGAAATGCTCCTTGAGCCATTCATACTTGGCGGCGAACGACGCAGGAACTTCCATGGCGGCCGAGGCGATAAAGATTTCATATCGGGATTGCAGCTCGCGGATCACTTCCTGGCTGTCGGGCAGCACTTTCAAATCCCGCAAAAACAAAGGATCGTCGAAGTACTTGGACACTTCGCCGCCGCATTTGGCTACATGCCGCAGCTTCTTGCCATGCAAATGATCGAGCGTGATCGTATCGCCGTAGTCCCGGTTGTAGCATTCCAGCATTTTGCCGAGCGTGTCCGCCATAACCTCGTCCATATCGATCGCGATTCGCTGCTTCGTTCGTTCCATCGGACATGCTCCTATCGTCTTGTTTTCTTCTATGCTAGCGGGAAACGAGGCATAGGTCAACCGACTCCCTATACGATGCGTCCGGTTTATGATAGTGCGGTACTCACTCTGGTGCAACTTTCGCCGGACTTTTCCCGTCTGGAATAAGGAATGCCTTACAGCTCTATGAACGAAGGAGGAATCGTATGAAAACGTTAGCGGCTGCCATTGTGCTGCTCGGGAGCTTGCTCATGGTTCAAGGCTGCGGAGACGGCGGCGGAAACGGCAAAGATCAAGGAGTGTCCATAAGGGGTGCTGTTATAGCGGTAGGCGATTACCAGGAGGGGGAAGGCAGGCTGATCCTCGTGGAAGGAACCAAGAAAAGCGACACCCAGTACGACAAAGCGAGCGTGAGAGTTCCGAAAGGCGCGAAAATGTACGCGATGGCGGACGGGAAGAAGAAAAAGGCGTCCGTAAGCGACTTGAAATCCGGCCAGCGGGTGGAGATCGTATTCACGGGACCGGTCCAGGAGTCTTATCCGGTACAGGCGGAAGCGAAGGAAGTCGTAATTCTGGATGGCGGCGCCGGCGCTCCGTCCAAGTAATATCCGATGTCCGCAGGAACGGCTGTTTCGGGGGAGCTTCCTCCGGGACGGCTTTTTTTGTATTGACAAACAAGTTCATATATGTCATTATGATATTATCAAAATGACATATATGAAGGAGGCGCCATGGAAAACGAACCGAACGAAATCGAGAACGCGTCCAATTACTCGGCGGCCAAATACCGGACGCCCGATGGGGCGCCCAGCGATATAGTCATCTTCACGATTACCACCCGCGAGAGGGCGGCCGGCAAGAAGGCTTTGCCCGAGCGCGAGCTCCAGGTGCTGCTGATCAAGCGGAAAAACTGGCCGTTCGAAGGACAGTGGGCGCTGCCCGGCGGTTTTTGCGGCGAGGAGGAGAGCATGTACGACTGCGCGAGACGGGAGCTGATGGAGGAAACCGGGGTGGCGGACGTTCACCTCGAATATTTCAACGTATACAGCGAGCCGGGGCGCGATCCGCGGGGATGGATCATCTCCCACGCTTTCTTCGCTCTCGTGCATGAGCGGTATTTGGCTGACCGGGAGGCTCGGGATGACGCGGCCGACGTGCGGTTGTTCCCGATAAGGGAGGCGTTGGAGCAGAAGCTTGCGTTCGATCATAGCCGTATCCTGCGCGATGCACTGGACAAAATTCGCGAGAGCATGATGACGACGACGATCGCGAAGCAGTTTCTGCCCGACGAGTTTACGCTCGGCGAGCTGTATCAGGTGATAAGGACGGTAGTGCCGGACTTCGAGGAGCAGAACTTTATACGCAAAATTACGTCCACCCGCAGCAGGCAAGGCATTCTGGAGGAGGCAGCGGACGAAAGGGGCGAGCGGAAAATGTCGAACCGCTACTCCCAGCGGTCGGCCCAGCTGTACCGGTTTACGGATTATGTGCCCAAGCTGTCGATATACGGCTAAACGATTGGGGAGGTTATAACGATGAAAGCATTGATCGTAATCGATTATACCGTCGATTTTGTAGTCGGGAAGCTGCCATGCGGACAGCCGGCGATCGACATCGAGACGCGCATCGCCGAGCTGACGGAATCGTTCGCGGCACAGGGAGATTGGGTCGTCATGGCCGTCGATCTGCATGAGGAGAACGATGCGCACCACCCGGAGTACGGCCTGTTCCCTCCGCACAACATACGCGGAACGGACGGACGGAGCTTGTACGGCAAGCTGGATGAAGCTTACCGGCGGGAGCGGGAGCGGATTTACTGGATGGATAAGACCCGGTACAGCGCCTTCTGCGGAACCGATCTGGAGCTGCGGCTCAGGGAGCGGGGAATCGGCGAGGTGCACCTGGTCGGAGTCTGCACCGACATTTGCGTGCTGCATACGGCGGTGGACGCTTATAACAAAGGATTCCGGATCGCCTTGCATACGGATGCGGTGGCGACGTTCAATCCTCCCGGACATGATTGGGCGTTGGGACATTTCCAAAACTCGCTTGGCGCCCAGCTGTTGAGCGGAGGGCAACCGGTACGCGTTTGAAGAAAGGATGAAAAGCGATGGCTGACGGCAATTTGACGCTGCATACGGATAAATACCAGATCAATATGATGTACGCGCATTGGGTGAACGGGACGCAGAACGAAAGGGCGGTATTCGACGTCTACTTCCGCAAGCTGCCTTTCGGCAACGGCTATGCGGTATTCGCCGGCTTGGAGCGGATCGCGGACTATATCCGGAGCCTGGCGTTCGGAGATGCCGAGATTGCATACCTGAGCGAGCAGGAGGAACAATATAAGCCCGAATTTCTGGAGGAGCTGTGCCGGTTCCGGTTTGCCGGGGATGTGTACGCGGTACCCGAAGGCACGATCGTGTTTCCGAACGAGCCGCTTATCCGCGTGGAAGGGCGCATATTCGAAGTGCAGCTGATCGAGACGGCGCTGCTCAACTTCATGAACTACCAGACGCTGATCGCGACGAAAGCGGCCCGGATCAAGCGGGTAGCCGAAGGCGACGTGCTGCTCGAGTTCGGGTCACGGCGGGCGCAGGAAGCCGACGCGGCGGTGTGGGGAGCGAGAGCGGCTTACATCGCCGGCTTCGATGCTACGTCCAACTTGCTCGCGGGGATGAAGTTCGGCATTCCGACGAAAGGAACGCATGCCCATGCGTGGGTACAGGGGCATGATACGGAGCAGGAGGCGTTCGACCGGTTCGCGGAGGCGCTGCCGGATCAAGTAACGCTGCTGGTCGATACGTACGACACGCTCGCGAGCGGCGTTCCGAGCGCGATCCGCACGGCGAAGAAGCTGGAGGAGCGGGGGAAACGGATGAATGCGATCCGGCTCGACAGCGGCGATCTCGCCTACTTGTCCAAGCGGGCGCGGGAAATGCTGGATGCTGCCGGACTGCCGTATGTGAAAATTGTCGCCTCCAACGATCTCGACGAAACGCTCATCTTCAACCTGAAGGCGCAAGCCGCGAAGATCGATACGTGGGGCGTCGGCACGCAACTGATCACGGGGGGCAGCGAGCCGGCCCTCGGCGGCGTATACAAGCTCGTCGCACGGGAAAAGGACGGGGAATACGTTCCGGTTATCAAAATATCCGGCAACCCGGAGAAAGTAACTACGCCGGGATTGAAGCAAGTATACCGTATCATCAACCGGCAGACGGGCAAAGCCGAAGCCGATTATATCGTGCTGCACGGCGAACAGGACGTAACGCAGGGGAAACGGATCAAGCTGTTCGATCCGGTCCATCCGTACATTCACAAGTATGTGGAAGATTATGACGCGATTCCGCTGCTGGAGCCTGTTTTTGCAGGTGGGGAGCTTGTCCGGGAGCTGCCGACGCTTGCCGAGATCCGCAACCATCACGCGAAGCAGCTGGAGCTGTTCTGGCCGGAGCATCTGCGCAAGCTGAATCCGGAGACGTATCCGGTCGATTTGAGCGTAGCTGCCTGGGAATTGAAAATGAACCTGCTTCATCGCCATACAAGCAAAGCATAGCGCGAATGCGTTCGTTCAGCGACGCGTCGACGGGACCCTGTACCCAGGGTCCCGTCATTCGTCTCGGCCTAAAGGCCGACCTCGCGCTCGCTCCATTCCCACAGCCTTTTGGCAGTTACGGCATCTTGGGCGAGTGCCGATACGGGAGCCGGCTTATTGTCGTAGAAATATTGCCCGGTCACTCCGGCGACTTCGTTCGCGGTAGCCAAGTATACGGCGGTCGCGGCACCTTCGGCGGGGGTCCGGAAAAAAGGACGGAGCAGCCTGTAAACCGACCGGCCGAATCCGGTTCGGCGGTCCACACCGAAATCGGTGGCGACGGCTCCCGGATGAACCGCATTGACCGTCACGGTCCCGCCTCCGCCCCTCAGCCGCTCGGCCAGCTCGCGCACGAACAGCACATTGGCGAGCTTCGATTGGGCGTATCCTTTGACCGCATTGAACCCTCGCGTAAGATGGGGGTCTTCGAAATGAATTCTCCCGGCCTTGTGAGCCCCGGAGGACACGACGACGATACGACCTTGCGGCGAACGTTGGATGGCCGGCAAAAGCAAACTCGTGAGCAGAAAATGGCCCAGATGGTTGACGCCCATCATCGCTTCGAAGTTGTCCGATGTCGTATGCCGCTTGATCGTGATGACTCCCGCGTTATTGATCAGCACGTCAAGCGCGTCGTGCCGGGCGAGAAATTGCTCCGCAAATTGCCGGACGCCGCGCAGCGAGCCTAGATCGCAAAGCATCAATTCGATATCCGCCGCTCCGCTTTGGCGTATCGCTACCCGGCGGGCCGCTTCGCCGCGCTCCAAGCTTCGGCATGCCATGACGACGCGATATCCCCGGCGCGCCAGCTCGGTTGCGGCAGCAAGCCCCATTCCGGAATTGGCGCCGGTTACGAGCACTGTTTTACGAGACATGGCCATCCTCCCTCTCTTCTTCCTCAATAATATAAGAAATAGGAAAAAACTTCCATGACTGTGCAAGTTACGACGGTCCGGGCCTATTTTCCGACAATGTATTTCGGCCTGCAAAAAAATAGTTCGACAGTAACGGAAACCGGGAATGTCGAATCCGAATACTCCGAGGGACCGGTCGGCGATCTTGACACCCGCTGTGCAGAGGTGTTTCCGGCATATTGAAGAATCTTCAACAATGGGAATATTCGACATGGATCGAGTGATTCCTGCGTTTTGCGTTGGATCTTGGAAAGTGGAGAATTTCCAATTCGGAACGGGTTGTCGAATACGGGTGCCGCCAGGAAGGCAATACGAGCGAAACCGCTACTATTAGACAAATATCCCCCTATGATCCTAGTTCTTTAGTTGTAATTCGATCTGGCGGCGCTAGTTCCGCCCGCCTCCGATTTCCGATCCTATGGGGCTTGGAGCGCAAAATTTAATGAATTCTTAGTGGAATTTTATATGAAAATTTAAACTGGACTTCGACATGGTTTTACAGTATTTACACCGGGTTCATGCGATAACTAATGCATGGTAATTTTTGCCGTGGGAATGGAGGGATTATTTGGAATGAGGGAAGCAGGGGGTAAAGCGCTTCTTGATATTCGGGTCATTCTGGTGCAGATGGGAATTAAGTCATATCCCGAGGCAGAAGCCCCAAAATCGGAAACAGTAAAGGCTGGATAGGAGGGCGAATGAAACGATAAACGATTAGCATGGAACTAACCACGGTATAGAGGGGGCTAGTAAGAGGCTTCTAGTCTTATAGAGCATGTATATGACGAGATCGAACGACGTCGGTTATGACGTTTCATATAAATTGATTTTAACGGAACCTTCATTTGCGCAATACGGAAATGATCGGGTATGCTGGAAAGTGTGACTTTCCGCATAGACGGATCTACGCGAAATGGGGGATATGATGACAACTTCGGTACCAAAAACTACGATGGCGGATATATTCCGCAATCGGGTCGTCCGTACTATCCTCATGTCGGCTTTGTTTTTACAGATCGGCATATGGGTACGCAATTACTCGATTTTACTTTATGTGATGGAACAAACGAATGAAGATCCGGTTGCCGTATCGCTTATTTCGGTGGCCGAATTCGCTCCGATTTTTCTGTTCTCCTTTATAGGAGGGACGTTCGCCGACCGCTGGCGGCCGAAGCTGACGATGGTATGGTGCGATTTGCTCAGCGCCGCTTCGATCTTCGTCGTGCTGCTGACGCTTATGCTGGGCAGCTGGAAAGTGATCTTCTTCGCGACGCTCGTCTCGTCGATCTTATCGCAGTTTTCCCAGCCTTCGGGGATGAAGCTGTTCAAGCTGCACGTATCGGACGAACTGATGCAGATGGGGATGTCGGTGTATCAGACGCTGTTTGCCTTGTTTATGATACTGGGCCCGGTTATCGGGACGTTCGTTTACCAGCATTTCGGCATTAATACTTCGATCGCGATTATGGGCATCGCCTTTATATTGTCGGCAGTCGTGCTCGTCATGCTTCCGCCGGACCGGCGTGAGGATACGCGCAAGGAGAAGACTACGGTGTGGCAGGAAATGAAGGACGGGATCCGCTATGTGCTGAGAAGCCGCTCGCTGACTTCTCTCGGCGGATGCTTCGCGGCAGCCGGACTCGCGCTCGGGTTGACTCAGCCGCTCGCGGTGTTTCTCGTCACCGAACGGCTGGGCTTGCCGAAGGAGCAGTTTCAATGGCTGATGGCGGCGAACGGAATCGCCATGATTATCGGCGGCGGGCTTGTCATGGCACTGGCCAGAAAGGCGGCCCCTCAAAACCTGCTCGTCCTCGGAATGTCCGTCAGCGCGGTAGGCATATTGGTAATGGGTTTGTCCACCAACCTATGGCTGACCCTCGCGGCGGAATTCGTGAGCGGACTCGTCATGCCTTGCATCCAAATCGGAATCAACACGATGATTCTGCGCAATACGGAAGCCGATTACGTAGGGCGCGTCTCGGGTACGCTGACCCCGCTGTTTATGGGAGCCATGGTCATAACGATGAGTACAGCGGGAGCATTGAAAAAAGCGTTCTCGCTCGTCACGATTTACGAGATTGCGGTGGCGCTGTTCATCGTCGGCATCGTGATCATGCTCCCGCTCTTGAAGCGGTCGCCCGATTCGGCCGGAGGGAAGAGCGAGCCGGGCGAAATGGCAAGCTGAAGCTGGAAGGAGAAGGACGTCCGCCTTGTGTGGTCGTCTTTTTTTTGTATAGGAAATTATATGAAGCTAGTTTCTGTGGATAACGGGGGCTCCCCCAGAAGTAATAGGAATACGAAGCAGATCTTCACTTCTATGTTTACGCTCTTCAGGCGAAAGGCCTGATGGAGAGAGGGGCGGAACTATTATTTCCTCTATAGGTTCAGAAAGAGAGTAAATGCATCGTACATGGAACTTTCAGTTCCGTTATTCGCTCCGGTTTAGTAGAAATACTGTTATTTTGTCCGATAGCGGAACTCAAACTTCCGGTAAGGCGTTAATCCCCGAAGAAACATCTGGCGAATCAATCACCGGCTTGGGAAGGGAGGGTGGTAGTGTGGCTGAATGCCGGCTGAACGAATCGGCGTCTGGATCGTGGGGATACCATGACCGACCGGCCTGAAAGACAAGACGCTTTTCGGCATGGGTAGACGATCTGGAAATGCGCGAGCTGCCGTAAAGGTCGGCTTGCCGATGCGGTTTACGGAATCTGCACGGATCAAAGTGAGGAGCATCGCCATCTACATATGAAGAAAAAAGGGCTGTCTCTCAGTAGCTGAAAGCTACTTTCGGGACGTCCCTTTTTCTGGGCTATCAGATAGATGAAGTGCAGCTCCTGGCTCAAGCTTGCGAAGTCGGGCTCGAACGCCACGATCCGTCAAAACCGGTATACCCTTCCACTAGGTGTTTCCTCTCGCAAGAGCATACTTCTATAAAACGGCGCGCAGATTCGGTCACAGGCCAGCGCGGGCCTAGCTCGCGAGCCGAGGAACGGAAGCTGAGTCCGCAGCTTAACCGGGCTTCCGAACCTCGATGAGCATATACGCCATGATAGGTGCGCTCGGCAAATATGACGAGGTCTCCCGGTTCGGTTACAACAGGAAGCATCCCCGGAACATCCATGCCGCAATAGGAAACCGGCTCCGACCCGGTTGGGTAAAACGACTTGCGTCCCGGTGTAAATTCAAATCCGGCAGGTCCGGACCAATCGTCCGTATGCGAATCCGGCACGATCGCCAGACCGCCGTTCTGCGGGGTGCTGCCCGTCAAATAAAACCAGAGAGAAGGGGCGCCGCTGTTGTTTAATACGGCATTTGCCCCATAAGGATGCTCGAGCGGGTCCCAATCCGTATGCCAGGCATGTACTCCCGACCTCGCCGCATCCCCCGCCGCACCCGGTTTCTTGTAGATGCCCGCGCTTCGATTCAACGTGATCGGTTGATTGCCGTTAAGGAAGCTTGCAAGGTGCATAAGCGGTTCGTAGGCCAGCAGCTCGGCCATTACCGGGCTTTTCTCGATAAAAGACGGATCGGTAATGGACAACGTGGTGTCGTCTTGAAACATAGGCCCGATTACCCGGCGCACTTCGTCCTTTAACCGCTCTACATTGTGGCGGGACAGCATTTGTTTGACGATCGCAAAGCCGTGCTTTTCCTTGCAGTCCCGAATGTTTTGCAGCTCGCTTGGCTCAAATTCATATCGATACGAAAGCTGTATATTCTCCATCCGAAAACACTCCTTTAAATTTCTCTCTTGAAATGAACGGTTACTTCGCCTTTAGTTTCTCTTCGATCGTCTTATTCGTTTTCTCTTCCGCCACGCGAAGTGCGGAATTCATGTCGGTCGTGCCTAATATGACGCTGTTCACTGCTCCGGCGATATTCGTTTCCGCGATCGCATTGTAGGGGTTGATCCCGTTTGTCGCCGCATATTTCACCGGTACTAGCGCGGCCGCGTTCCTTCCTTTGAGATTCCGTTCTTCCGAACCGTAAACTTCTCGCCACTTCGTGTTCTTCAGCACAGGTGCCGCGCCGCTTTTGGCAGCCTGGAACTGCAGCTCCTCGTCGGTCAAAGCGGCCATGGCCAAAAAGGCGGCATCCTTCTTTTTGCTCGTACTCGGCATGACGAAATAGACGGCTTCAGGCTGAGGGCCGACACCCGGGCGCGACTTGAACTCCGGGAACGTTACCGCGTCCCAATTCATTTTGACTCCTTGCTCTTCCCTTGGCCAATCCGAGTTCATTTGCACAAGCATAGCGAGCGTTCTGTCCTTCACAAACATATCCAGCGACGGCCCGCCGATCCCCGTACCTTTCTCCGTTGGCGCGAAGCCGGGCAGCTGAGAGAAGCGGATGAAGTTCTCAAGAAAGCTTTTCCATTCCGCGGTAAAAAACGCCGCTTTCGAGCCGGCATCCAGTCTTGGCAGCGACAGCTGGTTAAAGGTGATGAAATTGGTCGTACGGATGCCAAATCCCCGATATTTCATTCCCCCGTCCTCGCGTGTCAGCTTCTTGGCGGTTTCGTATACTTCGTCCCAAGTCATGCCATCCTTGACATAAGCTACGCCGAACTTGTCGAATAAATCTTTGTTGTAGAAAAGTCCGGGGGCATTCACTTTAAAAGGCAATCCTGCCATCTTTCCCGGTTCCAACGCTTTAGTCAATTCGTATACAATCGGGTCCAGTTTATTAAAATCGTACTTGTACTTCTTGGCCAGCTCTGTAATATCCCCGATCAAGCCGCGGTCTTGCAAACTCTGGTAAGCGTTGGAGGTAGTCATGATCAAATCGAGCTCCGTTTTGGACGCTATCAATTCATCCATCGTAGTACCGGTTCCGCTCTGGATATAGTTAATGGATAGATTTGGATATTTTTTCACTATATAATTGCCGTACGTCTCCATGAACGTTTCTTTCGGGTAACCGCTCCATGGATAATAAATCGTGATTTGCACCGGTTCCTTCAAAGCCGTTTCCACGCTGCCGGCTTCAATCGATTTCTCGCCATCGATGGCCTGGCTTCCGCCACCCCCGCTACTGCACGCGCCGACTAGCATAATCGACAATGCTAGCGAACCTAGTGAAACTATCCTTTGTTTGACCATAGCGCCAATCCCCCCTTGGTTATTGCATTAGCGTTATTGTTGCGCTTCTCTCTATTGCCATTGGAATCGGTATGCTACAATGAAAGCGCTCTTCAAAAACTTCGGATTGCTGCGAATGATGTCCTGGAGGTAGCTTATGATCGAATATCCGACAGAAACGAAAGCGCTTTGGCTGCACAGACCGACACCTCTCGAGAAAATGTGGGGTATCTGGCCGACCAGTACCGGATACGCGATAGCGAAGCCGGAATACCGGAACGGATCACGAGCTATTCCGTCTTTCGCCCTTATTTATTTGGAGCAAGGCGCCCTCCATTTCATCGATCATCGAGGCAACGAGCAGCTTTTGCGCAAAAATACGATGTTCTGCCTGATCCCCGGCATTCTTCATCAATACTATTACGCTGAGGCCGACGCACCGCCACGAACGTCATGGATCACATTTGAAGGGAAGCAGTCGCTCCCGCTCCTGAACCGGATCGGCTTTTCCATGGAGCAGCCTTGTTTGACCGGTTGGGACGAAACGCGACTTATTCCGCATATGAAATCCATGGAGCGTGTGTTCGCATCCGAGGAAAAAACGGACCGCTTACATTTTGTGCTGCTGCTCGTAGGCTTGTTCGACGAATTGCTTGCGCAGTCCCGGCAGCTCGGTTACGAGAACGCCCCTAACACCTCTTGGCTGCAGGACAGCATCGAATTTATGAATACCCACTATTCCAATGGCATCCGCATTCGCGATGTAGCTCGCCATGCGAGTATGACGCGTTCCCATTTTACCCGAGTGTTTACCGAGCAAAGGGGCTGCTCCCCGAAGGCGTATTTACAGCAGCTGCGGATGGAAAAGGCAATGCACTACCTGAAGGAAACGTCCTTCACGCTCACGGAAATCGCCTTGACGATCTCTTATCCCGATGCCTATTCGTTCAGCCGGGCATTCCAGCAGCATTACGGCTATCCTCCTTCCCAAGCTCGTGAGCGATCCGACAAAGGTTCTTCGGATTAACCCCATCTTATCAGCAGGCGCTGCTGTGCAAAATGTGATTATGTTTCGAATTTCCGCCGCATTTTGTGCGGTGCACTTGAAGGTAATGTCGGTTTATATTATTGCAGTATTTTTTGGATTCCGGACCTGATTGAGCCGACGATGCGGGCTTTCGACATATGGGTGCCGAAACAATAAATATTGCCGTATCAGAAAGGTGGAAGTATGGGGTGTCGGTTCGGTAGGTATCAACGGCCTCTGGCTTTTGATGCGGAGTAAAGACTGGTATAGAGGTGACGGGAGCTGAAATCAATTCGGCTCTCTTTATAGTGCACATACAAGCGGATGCGTGTGGTGCGGCAATTGGGCGAGCGCCCGGCAACTTTCGGCGGCCCGAAGACGTCTATAAGAACAGTAACGGCAGTGCACGCTGCCGCATCCGGGAGGAATGGATCATGAGAAGGTTCGGTTCCAGCACGTTATTCGGATTAGGGGTGGCCGTGATGCTGGTCTTCCTGGCCGGTTGTGCGGCCCCGGCAAACAAGCCGCCGACCGATCGGCCGGACGGAAAGGCGCCGACGGAGCAAACGCCGGAGAAGCCGGCGGCCCCTTCCGCAGAGGAGCAGGGGAAAGCGGTCGTGCAGGCATTGAAGGAGAAAGACATGAACAAGCTGGCCCGTATGGTGCATCCGGACAAAGGCATTCGCTTCTCGCCATACGGCTATGTGGATGCGGATAAAGATTTGACGTTCAAGCCGGCCGCCATCGGGAAGCTGTTTGAAGATAACAACGTATACGAATGGGGAACGTACGACGGCTCCGGCGAACCAATCAAGCTGAAATTCGCCGAATACTATGCCAAGTTTATCTATGACGCCGATTTCGCCAAAGCGCCGCAGACCTCGGTCAACAAGACGATCGGCAAGGGCAATATGGCGAATAATATGAGCGAAGCGTATCCGGCCGCACGGTACGATTTCGTCGAGTACCATTACAGCGGGTTCGACAAAAAGTTCGAAGGCATGGATTGGAAAAGCTTGAGACTCGTCTTCGAGAAAGACGGAAGCCGGCTTCTTCTGGTCGGCATCGTTCACGATCAATGGACCATCTAAGGGAAGCCGGCCGCTTTGAGGGGACGATATTTGCGGATTCCATGCGTGTGCAGGGCTGCTAGAACATGCTCCAATCGTACTGTTCGGACAGCCGCTTCAGCAGATGGACTCCGGCGGTGCTGTTGCCTTTGTCATTCAATGCCGGTCCGATGATGCCGACGCCGAGCTCCCCGGGAACGACGGCCAATATGCCCCCGGCGACGCCGCTCTTCGCGGGAATGCCGACCTGGATGGCGAACTCGCCGGAGGCGTTGTACATGCCGCAGGTGACCATGAACGATTTGGCGATGCGCACGAAACGTTTCGGAAGCAATTCCCGTCCGCTCGACGGATCTACCCCGTCGTTCGCCAGCACGAGCCCCATGCGGGCGATGTGGGCGCATGTCACCTCGATGGCGCACTGCTTGAAGTACACCTCGAGCGTCGGCTCGACGTCTTCATCGAGGACTTTGTTGTCCTTCAGAAAATAGGCGAGCGAACGGTTGCGGTTCGCCGTAGCCGCTTCGGAGCGGTAGACGCTATCGTTGAACGAAGGGGTGTCGTCTCCGGCCAGCTCGCGGATAAAGCTTAAAATGCGCTCGGACTTCCGTTCGGGCGTATCTCCGCGTATGAGCGAGGAGATGACGATCGCGCCGGCGTTAATTAGCGGATTGAACGGCTTTCCCGGCTGGACGAGCTCCAGCTTCAGCATCGAGTTGAATACGTCGCCCGTAGGCTCCATGCCGACTTTCTCGAATACGGCTTGCTCGCCGCGGTCCATCAGGGCGAGGAGCAGCGTGAACACCTTCGATATGCTCTGCAGCGTAAAAGGCATCCCGCAGTCGCCTGCGGACACGGTGCGGCCGGACTTGTGATGCAGTATAATACCGAGCGCTTGCTGCGGCGCGTGGGCGAGCTCGGGTATGTAGGTGGCGACGCGGCCTTCTGCGGCATAGGCACGGCATTCTTGCACCCAGCCGGGCAATTGTTCGGACAAATGTTGGAAATCGGTCGGCATCGGTACATTCTCCTTCGGATGATTCGGATCTATTTATTATACAACAGCCGGAGGCTGGGCGGCACGCGTCGGCGCAGCTTCTCTGCCAACCAACCGACGACCTCTCCCATCTTCGGATCGCCTGCAGGCAAATAAAAGGACGGTCGCCGCATAAGTATGCGGTTACCGTCCCTTTTTTATCCTATCCGCCTGCGCCGTCAAGTCAAGTCTTCATTGAGCGAATCGACCAGCTCGTCGACTTCTGCCGGCACGCTGTGCTTGTGCGTCGCCAGCCCGATACCGATGAACAGAACGGCCGATACGACGACGGGCGAAGCGACGAGCGTGGCGGTAGAGGCCGCCTCCATTATATATTTCACGTAGCCGAAGGTGAGCAGCCCGCCCGCCCAGGAGACGATAGCCGCCATCGATCCGCTGCGCTTGAACGCGGGAAGCAGGCCGAGCAGCATCGGGATCGAGATCGGTCCGATCAGCGCTCCGAACCAGGTGATGAGCAGGCCGAGGATGCCGCCGAAGTTGCTCTGATTGACCGCGACGAGAAGCGTAAGCGAGGTGAAGACGACGAGCGTGACGCGTGCGGCGAGCAGCGATCCTTTGCCCTTCATGGCGCGGAACCGGACGAACAGCTTCGGCAGGATGTCGCGGGTGACGACGGACGTGATCGCGTTCGCATCCGACGTCGTCATCGCCATCGTATGGGCGAACATCGAGGCGAGGACGAGTCCGATCAATCCGGGCGGAAGCAAGTCCATCGCCATCATCGAGTACGATTGGTTCGGGTCGGCGAGCGACGGATAGAAGATGGGGGCGGCCCACATCGGGAAAAATAAGATGAGCGGCCAAACCAAATAAAGGGCGGACGACAAGTAAGCGGCCTTGCGCGCTTCTTTGCCGTTCGGCGAAGCGATGTACCGCTGGGCGAGATTCCAAGTGCCGCCATTGTAGCTGAGGAAATCGATCAGCAAATAGGCGAGCACGAATCCGAGCGTGTACGGCCCGGCAAGCGCATCGTTATGGGTCGGAGGCAGCCGGTCCCAGACGTCGAAGATCGAGCCGATGCCGCCGAGCTTGACGAGCACGATAATGAACATGGCGAGCCCGGCGACCAATTGCACGACAAATTGCGCGAAGTCGGTCAAGGCGTCCGCCCACAGACCGCCGATCGTAATGTACAGCAGAGACAAGGCGCCGGAGACGATAATGCCGGTCGTCAGAGGCACATCCGCGAATACGTTCAGAATGACGGCGATCGCCGCCCATTTCGCGCCGACGTCGAACAGCTTCAGCAGCACACCGCTCCAAGCCATAATTTGCTGGGTCGGAACGTTATACCGTTTCGCCAAATATTCCGTCGGCGACTCGATGTTCAACCGCTGCCGCAGCCGGGACCAGCGGGGAGCGATCCATCGCGCTCCGACGAAGACGGCGACCGCCACCGGAACGGCCCACCATATGTACAGCGTGAAGCCGTACTTGTAGGCGACTCCCGCGTATGCGACGAAGACGGCCGCACTGTATCCGGACATATGGTGCGAGATGCCGGACAGCCACCACGGCATCCGGCCTCCCGCGGTGAAAAAATCGCCGGTTCCTTTTACCTGGCGGTATGACCAGACGCCGATGCCGATCATCAGAAGGAAATAGAGTCCCATGACAACCCAATCGAGTACGTGCACGCGTTTCCTCTCCTTTTAAGGGAATGTTGAAACCGTCGACAGCCTCATAACAAACGCTTCGATTGAAAGCGCTTTAATAAGATACTTATGTCCGCGTTATATGCGGAATAACTGCAAATTCGAGAGATTTTACAGGGTAGAGCTTATTGAGATCCTGAACAGTCATGACAGCTTATTGAGGACGGGTATCCAAAGCAAATGTAAAGCCTAGTGTAAAATTGTATTGTGTATTATGAAATTAAATACTATAATTTGATACATAAACATGTTGTTTGCTTAAAAAATACCACATTGCAATCATCTCATTCAAAATGAGCTTGGAGGTTTTCCATGGCACACCTAAGTTTGAACAAATTCTCGGGCGTACACGTCGCGATGAATTCCTGCTATGACGATAAGGGCGAGGTCAGCCCTGCAGCGGCCGGACAGCTGACCCGTTTCCTCATTGGGAAGGGCGTCGACGGGCTTTATGTCGGAGGAGGAACCGGGGAAGGCATTCTGCAGAGCGTCGATGAACGGAAAATGATGCTGGAGGCGGTATTGGAAGCGAACGACGGACGCGTAACCGTAACCGCTCATATCGGGGCCAATACGACGAAGGACAGCGTGCAGCTGGCCCGGCATGCCGAGCAAGCCGGAGCGGACGCCGTTTCCTCGATCCCGCCGTTTTATTATTCCTATACCGAAGAGGCGGTTAAAGCGTATTGGAACTCGATGATGGATAGCTGCTCGCTGCCGTTTATTATATACAACATCCCGGCCGCGACCGGCTTCCATATGTCTAACACCATGCTGAAGGAAATGCTCGGCAATGAGAAGCTGCTCGGCATGAAGACGACAACGTTCAACGTCTACGAATTGCAGCAGTTTAAAGCGATCGGCGGCGATCGGTTCCTCTTGTTCAATGGTCCGGATCAGCAATATTTGGCCGGAAGAATTATGGGAGCGAGCGCGGGAATCGGCGGGACGTACGGGGCGATGCCGGAGCTGTTCGTCCGGCTGGAGCGCGAATTCCGGGCCGGAAACGTGGACGAAGCGCAGCGGCTGCAATTCGTCATCAACGAGATCATTACCGATATTCGCGCGATCGGCTTGTTCGCAGCCGTCAAAGAGCTAGTCAAGCTTCGCGGAATCGACTGCGGCACACCGCGCTTGCCGCTGCCTGCCGCAAAACTGTCCGACGGGCCGGCCATCCGCGAGATTTATGAGAAGATCATGAAGCACGTTCGGGAATGCGAGCCGAGCGTTACGTAACAAGGACTGCCAGTTTAGCGGTTATATACGAAATGAGAGGAGACGAGAACGCGGATGATTGAGCATAAGCGGAAGCAAGTATTGGTCGGCAGCGAAGGGCCCGTCGAGCAACAGCGGTATTATGCATTTCCGTCCATGCTGGAGCTGAAAGGAGACGGGAGCCGCATTCTGATCGCCTACAAAAACGGGGAGAAGCATTTCCGGGAAGCGAGCGCGCCGCTCGAGGTCGTCACTTTGGACGCCGTAACGAAAACAGTGTCGTCGCCGTACATCGTGGACGAGGGAGCAGGCAAAGTGAACCAAAATCCGGAGCTGATGCGCATGCCGGACGGCTCGATCCATATGTATGTGGACGTGCAGCAGGGAGGCTCCAAGGAACGGCTGGGGCTGCGGCTATATCGCTCTGTGGATGAAGGGGAGACGTTCGCGGACGAAGGCGATTTTCCTGAAGTCGGCGGCTATCGGTATGGCTACTCGTTCGATGATGAGACCGGTCCCGACGGATCGGTGTGTATGCTCGTCATGTCGTTCGTCGAGCTAACCGGAGGCATCAGGGCGGTTCATGCCGTTCGAACGGCGGATTCGGGACAAACGTGGACGTATTTGAAAAATTTGAATACGGAATTTCAATTCGACTTCAACGAAAGCACGCTGCTTCCTTATAAGGAAGGCTTCGTTCTTATTGCGCGGGGCTATAATAAGAAGACAATGGCATTTCGAACCGATTTGCAGTTCAACATGACGGCATCGGCCGTTCTATCCGATCGTTACGATTCGATCGAATATGTCGGCAGACCGAAGCTGTTCGTGCACGACGGCGAAACGTACCTGCTCTGTCGCAATATTCCCGCCGGGCAGTCATGCGGTACGCTCGAGCTGTACCGGTTCGACCCCGACAGTCTGGAGCTCCGGTCGAACGTACTATTGGACACGAATGATAATGAGGCGGGCGACTCCTACTACCCCGAGCCTTATTTCATCAACGAGAACGGCCGGACGATGTTTAACGTCATTACGTATGCTCCCGATGCGACCGGACATAAGCCGGACATCGTCAGGCTGGAGTACGATTGGGCCGAGCTGACGCGCCGGCTTGGGGATATGGCCCATGTCGACGGATGAAGGGTTGCAGGCAGCATGCGCAGAGATGCCCGTACGACCGCATGGGAAAGCCGGCGATGCGCTCGTCTACCGGTTCGGAGGAGAGGGTAACGACTGGTGCTTCGTGCGATTGCCGTATCAATACGATCCGGACGGAAAGCCGCATCCATGGATCCTATGCAACCACGGCAACGGATGGGTGATGGACGGGACGGAGCGTAAAGCGAATTGGTCCGAGAAGACGCAGTACGGCGTCGATACGCAAAACGACGGAGCTTATTTGCACATGGATGCGCCCGGATACCGGAGGTATTCCAACCCGACGATCGAAGCTTTTTTGCGTGCCGGCTATGTCGTATGCGGTGCGCAAAATGATGGGGATCTGCTCTACGGCAACGACAATTGCACTCGCGCATGCGCTTCTTTTTATCAGCATATGGTGGAGACGTACCGGGTGGAGCGGAAATGCTTCATACTCGGGGCGTCCAACGGATTTATGACGACCGTAGGAGCGGTCCGGACGTTGGGAGCCGATCGGGTGCTTGGCATAATCGGACAGTATCCGCTTTGCCATTTGCGCCATGCGTTTATGCACACTCACCGGGAAGGAATAAAGCGGGCGTTTGGGATAGCCTCCGACGATATCGCCGAATTCGAGTCCAAAGCGGAGGACGCCGATCCGTGCCGCGCTCCGGTCTCCGGTACGGAAGACGACGCCGTTAGCAAGTGGCCGCCGACGCTGCTCGTCTGGTCTTCGACGGATCAGGTGCTGCCGATGGAGGAGCATGCGGTCAAGTATGCCGCGCTGCTTCGGGCTCGTGGCATCGCCGTGGACGATATCCGGGTCGATCAAGACGGGGAGACGTGCCTGCACGGGAGTTACAAGCATTTCTTGCCGGAAACGTTTGTATCGTGGTGCAGGACGGTTCGCACGCGAGACGCGGATTGAGTTCGTTTGATTCGGAAAAGTGTTCTGACCTTCGCATTCGCGAAGGTTTCTTTGCGTTTTTGACAACACAATTCAACGGTGTGTAGAAATAAATGGGTGAATCATTTAGAATGGAAATGTGCAATATGAAATTGGATTTTTATTTGAGGAGGATCCTCTTGAAATCGGAACAATCAACCGCGATGCTGACGCAAAGCGTAACGCGGGCGTTAGGAATATTGTCTTGCTTTACGAACGAATATCCCGAGCTGCGGGTGATCGATTTTGCCAAAATGCTCAATTTGACGCAAAGCAACGTATCCCGTCTGCTGACTACGATGGTCTCGCTCGGCTATGTGATCAAGGATGAGTCCACCGGCTACTACCGGCTTGGCAACGAGATCATTACGCTGGGCGGCATCGCCCTGAATCATTACGAAATCCGCAAGCAAGCGCTGCCCGAGCTTTACGAAACGGAGAAGAAAACCGGCTTCGACGCCAACCTGGCGATACTTGACCGGGGCACTTTGTTTTACTTGGCGCATGTGGACAGCTACACGTCCCCCAGAATGTACACGTTCATAGGTCGGCGCAATCCGCTCCACTGTACGGCGATCGGCAAGGTTCTCCTTGCTTACGGCAATGCGGAGGAAACTGAGGAGCTGCTGTCGAACGAGCCTTTGAAGGCCTATACGGACCGGACGGTTACGGACAAAGCGAAGCTGTACGAGCAATTCGACCAGATACGCAAGAAAGGCTACGCGGTGGAAGAGGAGGAGCTGGCCCTCGGCCGCGCTTGTCTGGCTGCGCCCGTCGTCGGACGGACCGGCAAGGTGGTAGCGGGCATCAGCATCTCCGGCGCGCTGTCGAAGATGAATTTGGCGGAACGCGAGCGGGAACTGGCCTCCATTCTGGTCGAGATGGTAGATCGCGTATCGATGAAGATGGGGCATATTTCCGTTACTTATTAATCCCGTAAAGGACCGGTGCGAACGATGAATGGCAGATGGACAGCAAGGAAACGATTAACAACATGAACCAAACGGCATCGCGGGCCAAAGCGGTCCGCCAAGGAAAAACAGCCGCTCTGTTATTGACGGCATTGCTGGCCGTATCGATCATAACCGTGAAAGCTCCTGCCGCCGCAGATGTGCATCGTGCGGACGCCCCGCCTGTGATCAGCATCGATCCCGGACATCAGGAGAAAGGCAATAACGAATTGGAGCCGGTCGGGCCCGGTTCCGAAGAGATGAAGCGGAAGGTAGCTTCCGGTACGCGCGGCGTCGCTACGGGCAAACCGGAATACGTACTCACTTTGGAAGTGTCCATGCGCCTCAAGGATAAACTGGAGGCGAGAGGGTATACCGTCGTTATGACCCGGGAAAGAAACGATGTCGATATCAGCAACAAGGAGCGGGCCGAGGCCGCGAATGCCGCCGGCGCCGACTTGTTTGTACGGATTCATGCAGACGGGGATACGTCGTCCAAGACGCGGGGAGCGTCTGTGCTGTACCCGGCGGAATCCGTCTCGGCAACGCCCGAGTTGTACAGGCTGAGCAAATCGGCGGCAGGCATCGTGTTGGCGGATATGGTCGCGGCGACCGGTGTGAAATCTCGCGGAACGGTAGCCCGGGACGATTTGTCCGGGTTCAACTGGTCAACCGTGCCGAATGTGCTGATCGAGATGGGGTTCATGACGAACCCCGAGGAAGACCGGCTGCTCTCGACGGATGATTACCAGGAGAAGATGGCGGAAGGCATAGCGGATGGCGTAAATCGCTATATTACGGAAATTGCGGGCAAGTCGGCATGGAATCCGCAACCGCATCACGAAACGTTTGCATTGAAAGGGAACGTCGATCTATACGATCGCTCGGGCGGCAAGCTCATCCCGACAGGAGCGTATTTGGGGCCGCAGACGGTCACAGCCCGCGAGAAGGCCGGGCAATGGTACCTAATCGATACGTGGCTTGGCGGCAACTGGATTCGATTGCCGAAGGACTGATTTTGATCATTGGTTAGCGATACGAAGAACCCCCGATGATGTCCGGAATGGACAATGTCGGGGGTTTGTTCATGCATCGATCTTATATTTCTTGTTTCTTCGCCAAAAAGCGGCTTCATGCTCCTTCTTGAATGCCCAATACTGCAACAAACTGAAGGCGACGATCGCGGATATGAGTATGAATAAGGTATTGTTGGTTCCATAATATAAAATGTTAAAGCTGGAAAGAGCTATATACCCGACAATGGTTAACAAAAGGAGCTTTAGGTTTGTCCCTGAAATGTTTTTCATTACAATTTCGCGTCCGTGCTGAACGAATGAAAATCCTATTCGATACTTGACTGCTACTCGCGCAAGCAGCAAAACGAGCAGCCCGCTAACCGTTTGAGTAATATAACTCGTAAGGGTCGAAGGGTAAGAGGTAATTCCGAATTGATGAATTGTATAAAAAATCAACGACGTTACCAAACAATAGGCTAAGTATCCGTTTACCACAACAATTCCCGCATAAAATACAGGGATTTTAAACAAAAGCCAAAAAAATAAAAAAACGACAACAGGCTGAATGAGAGTTGCGAATAACTTCAGCTCAAACACATTAAACACCATATAGGAAAACAAGGCTAGCAGAAATGAGGCAAATACAATCTGGCCTAAATGATAGCGGATTTCGAATCTGTATAGTGCAAAAGCCAGCATGATGAGAGCAAACCATTCCCACATGGAAAATATAAGGAAAATTAAAACGCTCATGAATCTTCTCCGTAATTCCTGAAGTCCGTAATAGTAAAGACTATCATACTACAGATTGATTCAAATGGCATCAAAATTATTTGTAATAAATTATAAGAAAGTCACTCCTGCGAGCGGCTGGATTTGCGTATAAATTAGTTACATTTTAGCGTTATCATCTTTCCTAGCTTGTTCGAGCCGGCTACTCATTTCCTTTTTAACTTTTATCTTCTCCCGATTCGATATTGTAGCAAATTTGCTATTATTTGTAATTTCGGAGTCAAAAAAAACGAGCGCGCGCTCTTCATCGAAATAGGTAACCTTATTAAGGTTCACTAGGTTGTTTCGATCCAACCGGTGAAATCCGAATTGCTGCAAATGTGGTTCTAATGTGGAAATTGTCCACACAAGCGGATAGTAAACTTGTTCCAGTGTATGAAAGGTGACGCTCCGATCGTTCACCTCTATTTTCACAATGTCTTGCAGATCCAACATGACGACTTGTTGAAAGTTATCCGGATCGGGGGTAACGGGGTATTTCACGATTCAGTCAACTCCAAAAAAGGGTAAGGCTGCCAGAACACCCTGACAGCCTATTGAATCATTACTTCTTCAGCTCTTCAGGAATTTCTGGTTGGTGACCTACCGGAGAAGCAGTTTGTACAAAAAAACGAGCAATTCCGTTCAGGATCGATGAAGCAAGTTTAGCCACTAATGTCGCCATCTACTACACCTCCTTCCACCCGAATAACGAAACGGCTTGGAGCAGATACACTAGCGCCATAATCTCGGAGGCTACTACCAAGTTGCTGGCTACCAATAGGACGGAGGCGATTCTCATCAGCGGATAATATTTCTCCGGCATTCTATGATAACCTCGCATATTGGAGGGCGCTAGCAGGGCAACGAGAACCATGCTGGTAATAGTGAAGATAAGGGTCCACAATTCGGAAAAGTGGATGTAGGGAGGTATGACGGCTACCACGATCATGGACAGCATGCAGACGGTGGAGGATTTGAAGTGGTAGCCGCCCGAGAGCATGCGAAGCATGACGAAAGCGGCTATGGCAAGCAAAGTGTCGGAAAACTTTCCTCCAATCGCTCCGATACATAGCGATATAAGGAACGGTATAGTGAAGTTGAATACGATAATCAGGGCAAATTTCATAACGCCGACGCTGACGGTTTCATTCTCGTTGACCTTCTTGATGGAAACGGCAATTTTCTCCGACCATGCCTCAATGATCATCGGAATATTCCCTCCTGAAGACCCAATATTGTAACAATGCTAGCGCGACCATGGCAACTAACAGGAACAAGAACGTATAGTCTCCGAGAAAATACAAGTAATTTACACTGGAAATAACTATGTAACCGACTATCGTAAACAACAACAGCCTCAAATTTATGCCGGACAACTTGACGTTCGCACGATCTCCGTGAGGAACGAAAGTGAAGCCGATGCGGTATTTGTGAACCAGCCAAGAGAGTACCAATGCAATAAAGGCCGATATCGCTTGGGCCTCGTACATATGCTGCGTTCCCGGTACAAGCATGATGTCGAAAATTCTGAAAACATTGAAAACAAGCGCATTGACTACTACATATCCCAAGTATCCGTTGATTGCCATAAGTCCGGCATAGAACAAGGCTACCCTGAAAATTTGCCAAAAGAATAAAAAGACGATAGGCGGCTGCAGAAGCGATGCAATTGCAGTCAAATTAAGCACTTCGAACAGTATGTATGATAGCAAGGAAAGCAAAAACGCCGATAATACGATCTGTCCCCGGTACCATCGAATCTCGAACTTGAACAAAGCGAAAGATAAAATAATGAGAGAAAACCACTCTAAGGAAGAGAAGAACAAAAACAACAACACATTCATACAAAAATCCCCAATCGAAGTCATACTGTGAAATTGCTTTCATTATACTATATGCCGATAGAACTATGAAGTAAAAAATAAACAGTCGAATCGTATCAGTTTGCTCGAAAAAAATATGGTATAATAGTTTATTTATGGAATTCAAATGGAAAGTATCCCCATATTGAGAAAACGGGTTCTCCATCCGGGATCGAACGCCGGCAATTCGTATCGAATTTCGTAATATTTTGACGTTGCAGCCGCTAGCCAGCAAGCATCGGGACCGCCGAACTCCTTGCGCAGGCTGCTTTACGCTTCGGATAGAAATAATTGGATGAAATAATCGTAGCCAAATAGTTCATTTTATTATCATATACTTCATGTTCAAAGAATACGCTTTATGATTACATAGAACTGAAAGTTATACAGTCATGCCCATTCGAGCAAGCAAATAGTAGGAGGGTTCTTTTCCATGGCAAACGCAAAATTGAGAGTCGGCATTATCGGAACGGGCGGTATCGCCAATGGCAAGCATATGCCGGCATTGGCCAAGCTCGCACAAGTAGAAATGGTCGCATTCTGCGACATCGACGAAGAGCGCGCGAACAAGGCCGCCAAGCAATACGGCGTAGAAGGGGCGAAAGTGTACACGAACTATCTCGAGCTGCTTGAAGACAAAACGCTCGATGTCGTGCACGTTTGTACACCGAACGATTCCCATGCGGAAATCTCGATCGCCGCTCTGGAATCCGGTAAGCATGTCATGTGCGAGAAGCCGATGGCGAAAACGGCAGCCGACGCCCGCCGGATGGTCGAAACGGCTAAACGGACCGGCAAGAAGCTGACGATCGGTTACAACAACCGCTACCGTCCGGACAGCCTGCACATGAAGAAGGTCGCCGAGAGCGGACAGCTTGGCGAAGTTTACTATGCCAAGGCGCTCGCGATCCGACGCCGTGCTGTTCCTACATGGGGCGTATTCCTTGACGAAGAGAAGCAAGGCGGAGGACCGCTCATCGATATCGGCACGCATGCGCTCGATTTGACGCTGTGGATGATGGACAACTACAAGCCGGTCAGCGTTACGGGCTCCGTATTCCATAAGCTCGGCAAGAGGGAAAATGCGGCTAACGCCTGGGGACCGTGGGACCCGAAAAAGTTTACGGTGGAGGATTCCGCATTCGGCTTCATCAAAATGGAGGACGGCGCGACGATCGTGCTGGAATCGAGCTGGGCGCTGAATACGCTGCAAGTGGGCGAAGCTAAAGCCGTACTGTGCGGTACGGAGGGCGGAGCCGACATGGAGAACGGTCTGCGCGTGAACGGCGAGCAATTCAGCCGTCTGTACGACACGACCGTGAAAACCGATTCGGGCGGCGTGGACTTCTATGCCGGCAAGAAAGAATCGAGCGGCGATATGGAAGCGCGCCTGTGGGTCGACGCCATCCTGAACGATACCGATCCGCTCGTCAAGCCAGAGCAAGCGCTTGTCGTAACGGAAATTCTCGAGGCTCTGTACGAGTCCGGCCGGACCGGTAAAACGGTTTACTTGAATCAATAATACAATAATCGCTTTAAAGAAAACCTATATCCGGAAGGAGGAAATTGCCATGAAACTGGGTGTATTTACCGTGTTGTTCGCCGGTCGTCCGCTCGAGGAAGCGTTGGATTACATCGCATCCAAAGGGCTGGAGGCGGTCGAGATCGGTACGGGCGGATATCCGGGCAACGCGCACTGCGACCCCGATACGCTGCTTGGCGACGCGTCCAAGCTGAAGGCGTTCAAGCAGGCGGTCGAGTCCCGCGGGCTGACGATCAGCGCTTTGAGCTGCCACGGCAATCCGCTTCATCCGCAGAAGCAAATCGCCAAGGAATTTCACGATGCGTTCGTGAAAACCGTCGATTTGGCCGAGCGGCTTGAGGTGCCGGTAGTCAACACGTTCTCCGGCTGCCCGGGCGATCACGAGGATGCCAAATATCCGAACTGGCCGGTTGCGCCATGGCCGAACGAATATCAAGAAATATTGAAATGGCAGTGGGAGCAGAAAGTCATTCCGTACTGGAGCGAGTGGGGGCGTTACGCTTCCGACCGCAATGTGAAGATCGGGCTCGAGCTGCACGGCGGATTTTCCGTGCACAGTCCGGGCACGCTGCTCCGTCTGCGCGAAGCGGCGGGCGAAGCGATCGGCGCGAACCTCGATCCGAGCCATATGTGGTGGCAAGGAATCGACCCGGTTCAAGCGGTTCACATTTTGGGCCGCGCCGGCGCGATCCATCACTTCCACGCGAAGGACACGACGATCGATCCGATCAACGTCAACAAGCACGGCGTAACCGACATGCAGTCGTACGCGCTGATGCTGGATCGGGCGTGGCAGTTCCGCACGGTCGGCTTCGGCCACGATTTGAAGACGTGGGCGGACATCTTGAGCGCGCTTCGTCTTGTCGGCTACGACTATGTGGTCAGCATCGAGCACGAGGACGGACTCATGTCGGTCGACGAAGGCTTTACGAAGGCGGTTGCCAACCTGCAGCAGGTGCTGCTGCGGGAGCCGCTCGGACAAATGTGGTGGGTGTAAGTCAATCGCTTCTCCGATTCGTTCGGAGGAGCGTTTTTTTTTCTCCGTTTCTTGGACAGGGCTAATCGATCAAGTTCGTCTCTCCTTCACGATATTCCTTCGGACTAAGGCCGTAGCGCGCGCGGAAGACGCGGAAGAAGTACGTGTAGCTGTTGAAGCCGGACATTTCGGCGATTTGCTCGAGCGACATTTTGCTGAACAGGATTCGTTCCCGGGCGACCGACAGGCGGATTTGCTGCACATACTGCATGATCGTCTGGTTGAACACGGACTTGAACAGATGGACGGCACGGGAAACGCTCAAGTCGACGTACGCGGCCACATCCTCGATTTTCAGCGGAGAAAGCGCGTGCTCCTCGATATATCGCTTCATCTCGTAGGCGAGGAACGATTTTCCTTTGCCCGATGCGGTCTGCTGCTCATGGCTCGCCCGTTCGATCGTCAAGCAGAACAGCCGCAAGTAATATTCGGCCATCTCCTTGGCCGGCGCTTTCGCCCTGCGCTGCTCCAGAATCGTTTGCCGGCACAAGTGCAGCACGTCTTCGTTGATCGGCAGCTTCAGCTTCTGGCGCTTGGCCGTCCGTTCCCACCATTCCTCCAGCCAGGAGCCGCGGCAGAAGAAATAGTAGTCCCCGCTCGACACTTCGAGCTCCCCGTTCTGCTGCAGCTCGGCTTCGACCCGCAGGTCGTATTGGTCCTTCGGCTTGTACAGCAGCAGATCCCCCGGCACGATCAGCTTCACTTCTCCGTCCACGAGCGCCCGGCAGCAGCCTTCGACTTGGAACCGGATCAAATAGTTGCGCAAGCCCCGGGTCGATTGGATATAAAACGGCTTCGTATGATGAGAGTAGCCCGCCGACAGCACCTCGCAAGCAAGCATGTTCATATTCAACCTCCCTAATCGTCAGCATGGCTAATGATACACTTGATTCATGATCGGAACGGACGACATAAACATATCAGAAAAGGGTACAAGTCCGCAATTCATCGGAAAGCCGTATTTCTGTGGTGGATAATAGTAAATATTACTGATAGAATGAAGGGGTGAGTGGTACATAACGATAACCCGTTTCTTGTGAACCGGTTTGAACGGGAGGCTTGCAGCTTGCGTTCGGTCATTTCCCAGATGGCGCTTCACGGTTTTTTCCTGCTGCTGATCAGCTTCCTGATCATTATGGCGATGAATCCGGGAGTGCTTGTCAGCTTGGATTTCAATATGCCGGCGGTACAAAATATACAGTCGTTCAAGACGATGTTCGTCAGCATCGTTCTGGAAGCATTGCCGTTTATCGTGCTCGGAGTGCTCGTATCGTCGTTCGTGCAAATATTCATTCCGGAAAACTGGATCCGGCGGTTTGCTCCGAAAAACCCGCTGCTTGGCATCTTGTTCGCCTGTGTACTCGGCTTCTTGTTCCCTATATGCGAATGCGGCATGATTCCGGTCATCCGCAGGCTGGTCGCCAAAGGAATGCCGCTTTATATCGGCGTCGTCTTTATACTGGTAGGCCCGATCGTCAATCCGATCGTCTATGCGGCGACCTTCATGGCGTTCCGGAATCGCCCGGAGATGCTTTATTCGAGAATGGGACTCGCTTTATTCGTCGGAACCGCCGTCGGATTGATCGTGTACGGCTTGTTCAAGAAGAGCGTATTGAAGCACAGCGCCGTCACGCTGTATGAATCCTCCGATGAAGAGGGGAGGGCGCATAAGCATGCCCGCGGCAATCCCGTATTCGCGATGCTGGAGCATGCCGGAGCGGAATTTTTCGATATGGGCAAATATTTGATATTCGGATCCGTCGTGGCCGCGGCCATGCAGACGTTCGTTCCGCGCGGCAGCTTGCTTGAGGTCGGACAAGATCCGGTTATGTCCCACTTTTTCATGATGGGTTTGGCTTATTTATTGTCATTATGCTCGACGTCCGACGCTTTCGTCGCTTCGTCCTTCGCGGGTACGTTCTCGGCCGGCTCTCTGCTGACGTTTATGGTGTTCGGGCCGATGCTCGACCTGAAGTCGACGCTTATGCTCGCTTCCGTATTCCGCGTAAAGTTTGTTCTGACGTTGTTCGTACTTGTCGTACTGTTCGTATTTTTGGGAGCGGCTGTCGCCGGGCAGCTTGTGCTGAGGTAATTGTCGGAGGCTAAAGGAGGTGCTCGATATGATCGGGAGTCGTTCGCTTACCGTTCATTATTTGTTTCGCGCGGTCATTATGGCCGGATTTTGTTTTTATATATTGCATCTAGTCAAATCCGGGAGCCTCGTTTATTACATCGCCCCGCGAATGGAGATGTACGTGAAATGCGCGGCTATCGCTCTGTTCGTCATCGCTTTGTATCAAGGCTTTCTCGGGCTGCGGTCGTTTCTCGGCAAGTCCGGGACGCCGTGCGAATGCGAGCATATGCCCTCCGGCTCGATCGTTCGGAACCTATGGCTGTACGGCCTGTTTCTGCTCCCGCTGACGCTCGGCTTCCTGCTTCCCGACAAGCTCATGGGAAGCGATGTCGTGGCGATGAAAGGAATGAATCTGAGCGGCGCAAGCGGTGCGGCTAAAGCGGACGGCAAGGCGGCTGGGCCGCCAGATGCTGCGGTTCAAGCTCCTGCTGTGAAGACGCCCGAACTATCGGCATCGGCGGTAACGGCGGACACAAGGGCGGAAACGCGTTCCTCCTCCGATGAGGAGCTGAAGCGGTTGTTTCCGTCCGACGGGTTCAGCGAGCCTTACGTTTCCCTCGGGATGAAGCTTTACAAGCAGGATCGCATTGTGATCAAGGAAACCGGCTTTATGGAGCTTTTGACGGCAGTCGACCTGTTTCTCGACCGGTATGTCGGCAAGAAAATGGAGATTACCGGATTCGTCTACCGCGAGCCGGACATGAGGGAAGATCAATTCGTCGTATCTCGGCTGTCCATGATGTGCTGTTCGGCCGATTCTTCCCCGTACGGCGTTCTGGTGGAGAGCGCCGCGGCTAAAACATTGAAGAAAGACTCCTGGGTGAAAATCGTCGGAACGATCGGCACGACGAAGTACAGGGACAACGAGATCATGAGACTGAATGCGACGAGCATCGAGAGCATACAGGCGCCCGAGACGCCTTACGTGTATCCGTATTATGACGAATTCGAGAAGCTGGCGGACTAAATGAAGAAGGGCAATGCGGAACGCGGGAGCGCGTCATGCATCGCCCTTTCTTGCTTCATGGCACTGCCGATGTCAATCGAAGATCCGGCTCCATTGTTCGGCCAGCCGATCCTCGTCCAGGTCGATACCGATAAACACAACATACGGCTCGCTGGCGTAACGGGATCGCTCCCATACCGTTCTTTGGCCGGCATATTGCATCAAATAAACGGAGTCGTCACCGCCAAAGCATATGTATCCTTTCGCCCGCAGCAGCCGGTCATCCCAAGCCCGTAAAAATTTCTCCACCTTCGAGCGGGTGGCGCCACCCGTACGATTCCAAGGGAGCGAAATCGTCTGGATGCGCGAAAAAGACTTCGTCTCCTGCCGCTTAACGACCGTCGCAACGCCGCGGATCGCAGCCTTCGGAGCTATTGACGCTTGTGACGAAGCGGCTGCGGCCGGGGATGCGGCGGATTCGATATCGGCAAACAGCGGGCTCAAGTCCATGCGGCTTTGCGTCGTCGGATAGAGCGGAGCCCGATCGTTGTATTTGCGGATCGTTTTCTCGATTTTGGCCTGCTTCGCGGGCGGGATCAAGTCGGTTTTGTTGAGCAGCAGCCGGTCGGCCACCTCGATTTGCCGCCTCAGCGTGCGCACGAGCTGTTTATCCGCCGCGAATAGGCTGTTGTAGTCGAGAATGTGCTCGCCATCCAGCACGGTGACGACGTGTCTCAAGTAAAGAATGTCCTGCAGCTCGGGCTCCGTAATCGTTTCGGCGATCTCCTCGGGATTGGCGACGCCGGTAAGCTCGATCACGATCAGGTCGGGCCGCTGGTCCGCTGACGACTTCAGAGCGCCGAGCAGCTCTTCTTTCCTACTGCAGCACACGCAGCCGTCCAGCAGCTTCTGCACCGATGCGTTCGCGTGCTCCTCCAGAATGTGACCATCGACATCGAGCTTGCCGAGCTCGTTCATGAGCACGCCGGGCCTCAACCCGTGTTCCGCGGCTCCCTTCAGCAGACGCACCAGCAGCGTCGTCTTCCCGCTGCCGAGAAATCCGCTGATGACGATAACCGGTATTCGTTTATTCATACGAATCATCCTTTCGATGTTGCTTCTTATAGTAAATTTTACGATTTTTAAGCAGGCATTTCAACCGCTGAAAATTCAAAAAAACAACACGATTTTAACGGAAGTGGAGCGCATTCCCCCACCTCCTGACTTCAGCGCTTCCTCTCTTGCAGACTTTTTCAACAGCCTCAACAATTACATATATGACGGATCGTACGAAAACATGCTCCTGCCGGCTGTAAGCGCGGCGTTCCGTCATAGCGCCGGTAGACCGGCTCGGGCAGCCGGCCGCTGCAGTAATTGTCGGAGCCGATTAGTGCCGTAAGCACTCTTGGCGCTTCCCTTCTAGTTCTGCGAGCATTCGAGCCGTGTTTCGGAAGCGGACCGAATGGCATACGGGCCGGGGTGAAAATCATGCCTGATTCCGCACGATCCGGCAGCATAAATTACACCGAACGGCTTATTCCTGAATAGGGAGTAATTCCCATGACAGCTCCTCGGACGGATTGCTATATTGAAAATACCTCATGCATGTTTTACATACGGTCTTCTCACTTTTTCGGAAAGGAGGGGTTTCCGATTTCGCTGGCGGAGGAGATGCAGCTGACGGAGACGAGTTTGCGGGGACACGTCCGCATTCAGGATCTCGTATTCAGTCTGACGAGGCAATGCAACGCGTTTTGCGATATATGCTGCAACGACGACGGTCCTTCGAAGAAGGGCGTGATCGACATCAGCGGCGTCAGGCAGTGGATTCACGACTTCTCCGAGTATGTGCCTTACTGCAAGACGGCGGGCTTCACGGGAGGGGAAGTGTTTCTCCGCTACGACGAAATGCTGGAAGTACATAAGCATTTATACGACTACGGCTTCATGACGTCGATCACGACGAACGGATTTTGGGGGAACAACCCCGAGCTTGCGAGGCGCCGTCTGCAGGAGCTGCGCGCACTCGGCTTGGTGGAAGTGGCCGTATCGATGGACGAAAGCCATTCGGTCTGGGTCAACCCGAAGCATGCCGCGACGGCGGCAAAAACGGCGCTCGAGGTCGGTCTCGCCGTGTCCGTAACGAGCAATTTCACAAGTCCCGGCAAAAGCGCCAGAGACTATTTCGAACCGGAATGGCACGACCGCATCATTTGGGACGAGAATTACTACGTGCTGCCGGTCGGCAGGGCGAAGCAGCTTCCGCGGCTTGTCCAGACCCGGATTCCGCGCGACGACCAGCTGTTCTGTCCGCGCGTGCAGATGGTGATCCAGCCGAACGGCGACGTCGATCCTTGCTGCTCGGTCTGTCTGGACGATGGCGTGTTCGTCGTCGGCAATTTGTACCGGCAGACGATGCCGGAGGTGCTGACGAACATGCTCGGCGACGTTTACTTGAAGGTCATTACGCATCGCGGCCTGGAAGAGCTCGAACGGATCGTCCAGCAGCATCATCCCGAGTGGAAGCTGCCGCCGCGGGAGCATTCGGTATGTCACATGTGCAATGGCTTGCGCTCCCGATCCGACTTCTGGATGGTGGAGGACGCGATGCGCAAGCACGGAATGGAAATATTGCTGAATAATATGGCCGCTTACAAGACCGGTTAGGTTGCGAGTGGTCGTCCTATTAATTCTAAATATATTGGAGGAATCATGAATGCCCGATACTAAAGGAATGGACGAACTGGCAAAGCTGTTGGCATCGGACCCGGAATTGCAGAAAGCGGCATTGTCCGGCATGACGAAAGCGGTGCAGGACCAAATTCAAAGCAAAAACTTGCGGGTGAGCACCGAAGCGATGCAAAGCTTGGGCAAGCTGAGCGCACTCCCGTCCGGAAATCCGGTAGCCGACGATTACGTCGCGAGAGTGGCAAGCAGCGTCATCGCCGTCGTCAAAACGAAAGTCATCGATTTGGCGCACGATATGGCTCAACTGCATGAGATTCAAACCCGTGTCAACGATAAATTAACCGGTCTGAATTTGAATATCAATAGGATCGGACGGTAAGGCAAGCCGCCGCCCGAACGAATCCCCGGACAACGTGTCCGGGGATTTTGTGTTTCCGAGCGCATGCAGCCTTCCGTGCGATGGGAGAGGCCTGCCACAATGCGGCATTGACGAGGGGACGTTGTACTGATATAGTTATATTGTAAAAATTACTATTAAGTGTCGGATTAGCGCGATAGTAGGATCAACACCTATTTCCAAGATCGGCCGCAGTAAGCGCCAAATAAGAGCCCCAGAAGGCTGTTATTTGTTGTCCGAATCAGGCCGATCGGCACTAGCTCCATCTGGAAATCGTAAAAATTACTTTTAATGAGAGGTCAACCAATGAACAATTCGACTACAATTCCCGTTACCGTCCTTAGCGGATATTTGGGAGCGGGGAAAACGACCGTACTGAACCACGTGCTGCACAACCGCAACGGACTAAAGGTCGCCGTCATCGTCAACGATCTGAGCGAAGTGAACATCGACGCAGGGCTGATCAAGGATGGAGGCGGATTATCGCGCACGAACGAAACGCTCGTCGAGATGTCGAACGGCTGCATCTGCTGCACGCTGCGGGAAGACTTGCTGCGGGAGGTCGAGAAGCTGGCGAAGGAGGGACGGTTCGACTATATTTTGATCGAATCTACGGGAGTCGGCGAACCGGTGCCGGTTGCCCAGACGTTTACGTATATCGATGAGGAGCACGGCATCGACTTGACCCGGTTTTGCCGGCTCGACTGCATGGTTACCGTCGTCGACGCATACCGTTTCTGGCACGATTTCTCGTCGGGCGAGACGCTGCTTGCGCGCAATGAAGCGGTCGGGGAAGACGATACGAGGGAAGTGGTCGATTTGCTGATCGATCAGATCGAGTTTTGCGACGTATTGCTGTTGAATAAATGCGATAGGGTGGAGGAAGGCGAGCTTGCCGAGCTGGAGGCCGTCCTGCGCAAGCTTCAGCCGAGAGCGAAGCTGATCCGGACCGTTCAAGGCCAAGTGGACCCGGCAGCCATCCTGAACACCGGCCTGTTCGACTTCGACGAGGCGAGCTCGTCGGCCGGTTGGATCAAGGAGATGGAGAAGCCGGTCCATACGCCGGAGACGGAAGAATACGGGATCTCTTCGTTCGTCTACGAAAGGCGCAGGCCGTTTCACCCCGGCCGATTGATGGCATGGATGGCGGATTGGCCGACAGAGATCGTCCGGGCGAAAGGGATCGTATGGCTCGCTACCCGCAATGATATGGCGCAAAATTTGAGCCAGGCGGGGCCTTCGATCCAATTCGGACCTGCCGGCTACTGGATCGCCGCGCTGCCCGAGGAGGAGAAGCGGCAGTTGGCGGCGGCGGATGACTCATGGCGAAACGGATGGGACCCCGTATACGGCGACCGGATCAATAAAGTAGTCGTGATCGGCATCGGCATGGAACCGGCCCGCCTATCCGCCGCACTGGACGACTGTTTGCTGACCGACGACGAGTTGGCCGCGGATTGGAGCGCTTTTCCCGACGAATTCCCCAATGCGGTGATGGAAGAAGTTGAACTGCTTCCCTAAAGTTGGCGGAGGTACTCGGCATACGATAATTATAGCTAAGAAAGGGTCGCGTTCGCGCGGCCTTTTTGCGTATAGTCCTTCACGATCCGCTGCCTTGTTGTTGATTCCCGAAATTTAATATATAATATATATATGTTATATATAATGAATGATACGCCATACTTCCAAAGGTGAACCGACAATGAATGAAACCAATCGTGCGGCAACAACAAATAAGCAAAACTTAAGTGCGGATATCGTGAAGTTCATCAAACAAAAAATTATCGTCGGCGAGTTGGACCCGGGCGACCGGATCGTGGAGACGACATTGGCCCGGGAGCTGGGAGTCAGCCAAACGCCGATTCGCGAAGCGATCCGCCAGCTGGCCGGAGAAGGGATCGTCACCCTCGTTCCGAAAAAAGGTCCGGTCATTAACACGCTCAGTGAAAGAGATGTGTTCGAGCACTATTCGTTCCGTTCCGTATTGGAAGGGATGGCGATCCGACTGGCCGTTCAAAATGCTTCCAATAAAGATATCAAACATTTGGAGCAATTTTATGAGGACATGAAGAAGAAGCTTGACGACGATACGATCGAATCTTTGCAGCAGGATTCCGGCTATATCCACCATTATATTTACATGCTGTCCAAGCATTCCGTCCTCGTATCGATGCTTCATATCATTTCCTTTCGCAACCAGCTGGTGAACCGGATCGTCGGGCGCAAGTTCAGCAAAGAAAAGGAAGTGTCCGAGCACGGGGAGCTGATCGAGGCTCTTAAGCAGGGCGACCCCGATCATGCGGAAAAAGTGATGAGGGAGCATATCCGCCGCGCGTACAAGGACTATATGGATATCGGTCCGGTTAACCGGTTGGAGCTGGCCCAGAACGAATGGATCTAGTACAGTTCTGTAAATAATACTTGTTCGAATAGCCGTCGGCCTAACGCCGTACGGTTCTTTTTTTGTTTATTTACATCCGGAGCGGGTAGAGATTATATAAAATTTTAATAATTATATATAATTATGTTGAATAGTGTATAACTTAATTGTATAATCTCATTAACGAAAAAGATTATATATAATATTGAGTTTCGAGCATGGAGAGGTGGTCCGGATGTAACGAATCGCGCAGCTCCCCGGTGCAGACTTGGCTTGGCTTGGATCTTGCGGTTGTGGCCGAAAGGCACACACTATAGGGAGGTATCATTCCGTGATCGATATCAAATATTTATTGACCGACGAACAGATGGCCCAATTCGTTTCACACGGCTATGTGCTGCTTCAAACCGATTTTTCTCAGCAATTTCATCAATCCGTATTACAGAAAATGAACGAGGTATATGCGAACGAGGGGAACCTGGGCAACAATCTGGTGCCGCGCATACCGGAAATCCAGCAGTTTTTCGATCATCCGACCGTAAGAGGCGCCCTGACGAGTGTTTTGGGACCGAACTACATCATGCATGCCCATCGGCACGGCCACTTTAACCGCGCAGGCAGCAAGGGGATAGCTTGGCACAAAGACAACTACTGGGGGAACGAGAAAATACGCAATCATCACCCGTGGTCGGCCATGATCTTCTATTATCCGCAGGATGTGACGGAAGATATGGGGCCCTCTTCCATTATGCCGGGGACGCATAACCACTATAAACTGTCCGACGACGGTTCCGAGTACAGGCTCCCCGTTACCGGTAAAGCGGGGACAATGGCGTTAATCGCGTATGACATTTGGCATACGGCTATGCCGAACACTTCCGCTATCGACCGGTATATGCTGAAATTTTTGTTTTTCCGCATGGAAGCGCCCGCTTACCCGAGCTGGAACAATAGGCGGGAAGGATGGGAGCCTTCCGCTAACAAGCTTCCGGTCATGGACCATACCTTTATGTGGGAGCATGTATGGAGCTGGCTGTCCGGATCGCCGGCCTTGAATCGTTCCAAGTATGAAGCCGCCCGGGCACACGAAGAATCGGACGGCAGATCCATCCGGCAATTGGCCGATTGCTTGACATACGAATCCGATGAAGCGTCGGCTCTGGACGCCGCTTACGCTCTGGCAACGTTAGGTCAGGATGCTGTTGCGGCACTTATTGACGGGCTGAGGCACCCTTCTCCCATGGTCGTCCGAACGTCCGCGTACGGGCTAGCTGCAGCAGGAACCGAGGCGCTGCCGGCTCTCGCAGAAGCTTTGGATGTCTCCTATGAGAATGGCGATGTCCCCGGATATGTCGCCTATGCATTGGGAGAAATCGGGGCGTCCGCTTCCTGTACCGTGCCCGGACTGATCAAACTGCTGCAAGACGATTCCGCATTCGTCCGACTGCATGCCATCGAGGCATTGGGCATGATCGGACAGCCGGCAGCTTCGATTGTTCCTGCTCTATGCGATGCACTGCGAGACGAAGACGGCTATGTACGCTTTATGGCGGGATTATCTCTCGCTCGGCTCGGGACGGAAGCGGGTGCGGCAGTTCCCGCATTGAAACGGGCACTCGATGATCCGAATCGTTACGTGTCGGCCATCGCAACAACCGCTCTGCAGCGCATCCGCAGCAACGAAGCGTTGGACGTCCTGCTTCCTTTCCTGCAGACGGCCCGCTGGTGTCCGAAAACAACGGTAAAAAGCATGTACTAACGGCGGGATCGCTTCGCGGAAAAGAGAACGGCTCCATCCCGCATGACAGCGGTGACGGAGCCGTTTTTTGCACGCTTATGGAGCCTGAACCATTAAGCTCTTCTCATCCATAAGCGGTAACCGATCCAGCTCGAAGCCAACAGCACGATGTATACGCCAATCACAATCAACGCGTTGCTCCAATTGGTGAAGAGCTGATTGCCCAAGTAAGAGAATAGCAGAATGCTCGGTATTTTCCCCAAGGCTGAGGCGATGGCGTAAGTGGGCAGCCGGATCGACAAAAAGGCGGGATATACGTTCACGAGCGTTTGCGGCAGGACGGGGAGGAGACGGGCGACCAAAATCGTCGCGAACGGGCGCTTTTCCATCATTTTCGCCACTTTGTCCATTTGTTCGAATTTCGCCATATACGCTCTGCCCCGCTTCTGAAAGTTCGTCCGGATCACGACGTATACAATCACGGAAGCAACCGAAGCGGCGGACCAGCTGACCGCAAAGCCGACCAGAGGCCCGTACATAAACCCGAGCGTGCCGATCATGATTTTGTATGGGATTACCGGAAACAGTACGAAGCCTAAAGCGATCCCGAATGCAACGGCCGCCGAAGGACGGCGATACATCATCCAGTCGGCGATTTCTTCTTTGTATACGAAAAAAACGGCGATCGCCAGTGCATATGTAATTGCCAGAAGCCATAATCTCATAAGGTCCCACCGTTGACGTTTGACTGTAGTATAAGTTTACATTCGGTAGCCGAATTTTGCTACTTTTCGAAGTATGGCCGTTGTAAATAGCGGGAAACCCGCATTACGCCCGCACGCATGGTATATTATAGAAAGACGTTCGATGTTAATTGATGAGGAGGCGGTTTCCATTATTATTGTGAAGGCGGCGGCCATACTGTTGTGTGCAGTCGTTCCTGCGTATTATGCCGTTAAATACCGCTCATGGAGAAAGATCTGAGGAAAAAAGGGACTGTCCTGGAGTCCGTTCGGACTCCGCGGGACAGTCCTTCGTATTGTGCGTGTAGGAATGGCGCATTCATGGGGATCGGATTATTGAGTAAATACGTGCCGATCGATGCGGGCTTTGATCGGACGTTTCTTGCTCCAAGACGAGGTGGCGATTTTGGGATTGTAATAATACAGGGCTCCGTTTGTCGGATCGGACCCGTTTAAGGCGGCTTTGGCCGCTTCATAGGCAGTCGGGCTGGGAGTCAGGTTGAACTGCCCGTCCCGGATAGCGGAAAATTGACCGGGCTGAAAAATAACCTCGGTTATGGAATCGGGAAACGCGTCGGACTGTACCCGGTTGAGGATGACGGCTCCGACGGCGACCTGGCCGAGAAACGATTCGCCCCTTGCCTCGGCATGGATCATTCGTGCCATTTGCTCCAGGACCGTTTGATCCGGCGCAGAGGCTTCGTTCAAGGCCGACAACGTATGGGCATCGGCTTGTCCGCTGGCGGGCAGACCTGCCTTCGTTTGAAATTTTTTCACCGCTGTGTTCGTGACGGAGCCGTAATAGCCGGTTATACCCGCTTTAAAATAACCGAGCGAGCTCAACCGCTGCTGCAGATCGAGGACGTGCTCGCTTCTGGACCCTTGCTCCAGCGATATCGCGCCGGCCTGTGTGGACAGGATAATCATCCCAAGGGCAATGACTAGCACGGAACCTTTCTTCATCTCTTACAGACAACCTCCTCTTCCTTTTACGGGCCGCTTTCAACCGGCACATAATGAATTAGGGATTTTATCCGATCGGAAAAGCCGCCGTACACGCTCAAAACGCAAAAACTAAGAACAACTCCGGGTTGTCCCCATAGGTTTCGGACGAGCCTTTCGGTTTGCGCCCGTCTTCCTTTATTTAACGGTTATCCGGACCGTCATTCTATCGGCTGCTGCCGCTGGCGAATGGCGCGGAATTGCTTTGGCGTCGTGCCTTTCGCTTCCTTGAACGCCCGTGTAAACGTGCGGGTATGATCGAATCCGACATCGATCGCGATGTCGGTTATGCTCATCGAGGTGGTGGCAAGCAGACTGGCCGCCCGTCCGACTCGCAGCATATGCAAATATTCCGTAAAGGTTCGTCCGACCAGCTGTTTGAACATCCGGCTAATATACGAGGCGTTCCGGTTAAATTGCTTCGCCAGCACGGAGAGCGTAATTTCCTCCTGGTAATGGATATGCAAATAGTGCAGGATGTCTTCCATGTTGTTGCGGGTTTCGACTAAGGCGGAAGCGGAATGTTGCGCCGGGTGCGGGGTGCGGAGCAGAATAATGAACGCTTCCATCAGCATGGAGCGAAGGGCGGATTCTTTGGCGAACCGGTCGTTCTCGTACTCTTGCTTCATCGATTCGAACAACCGGAGCATATGGGTTGCCTGATCCTCGTCCAAATCGTAATGCGACGGGTATTGCAAGCCCGTTTTGAGCAGCGCATTCGCCAGGTCGCGATCGGACGGACTTAGGAAGAGCAGATGGAGGTCGAACATGCAGTTGTATTTGATCGCGGTAGGACTGTTTAATTGAACTTCGTGAATATGGTGAGGCAGCAAAAAGGAAACGCTTCCTTTTTGGAACGGGTGCGGCTTTCCGTTGATGATTTCCGTTCCGCTCCCTTCGACGACGAGACTGAGCTCGGCGAAGTTATGATGGTGCAGCGGAATGTTGGAGGTAATACGGCCTTTCACGACAAACATGGGGAGTCTGCTTTTGCCGAATTGCTCGTGAGCCAGAGAGTCTTGGTACACGGGGTATGCCACCAACGACGTTCACCTGCCGGAATGGTTTTGAATATATTGTAACACAACTTAATATACATGTAATGTACAGGATAGTAAAAAAGAGGGTGATCGAAGTAAAAATATGTCACTTGTGTTTCGCTTGTATTTGAGATAATAAATTCGAGTTGATTGGAAGCGCTAACAAAAAACTAGGGGGATTTTACCAATGAGCAAGAACAGAGTCGCGGCATTAGGACTCATCTGCAGTGTACTGCTGGCCGCCTGCGGGTCCGGAAGCAATTCGGGGGCGAGCGAAGGCGACAAAAGCGCACCGAAGACGGAAGTCAAAAAAGATCCGTATACGCTGATGATCTATGCGGCCGGAGTCAGCAAGGAGGAGTTTGATAAGCGGTTCCGGGCAACGCTGGAGAAGAAATTTCCTCATATTACGTTCAACTACCAGACGAGCGGAACGGGCAACAATATTACAGACCTTGTTACGCGAGGTGAAATCCCGGATATTATCCGGACCGATATTCCGACGCTCAGAAGCGGCTATCTCGATTTGAACCTCGGCGTCGATTTGACCCCTTACGTGACGAAATACAAGTACGATCTGAACCGGTTTAACCCCGTATTCATGTCAGAGATTAAAGATTATACGCGCGACGGAAAGCTGTACGGCTTGCCCGTACCTCCGTTTTTCCCGAACGTGCTCTACTACAACAAAGATTTGTTCGACAAGTTCGGTGTGCCTTATCCGAAGGACGGCATGACTTGGGATGAAGTTTACGAGCTGTCCAAGAAAATGACGCGGATGGACGGCGGCAAGCAAATTCGCGGCTTCAGCGCCAACTTGACGGGAATGCTGCGCGACAATCCGTTCTCCCAGGCGATTCTCGATCCGGAGAAGGACGGTCTGACCGATACGGATAAATGGTCGAAGGTGTTCAGCAACTTGAAGCGCTTCTACGATGTGCAAGGCAACGAATATCCGAAGACCGCCGCCGACGATATGAATATGTTCGGCAAAGGCGAGGCTGCTTTGTCCGCCAACCTGCACAGCGTCTACTTGATTATTCCGCCGGAAATCAACTGGGATATCGTGTCGCTGCCGACGATGGAGGGCGCTCCGAAACGGGTCAGCCAACGCGGTCCCGCTTATTGGGCGCTTACGGAGACGGGCAAGCATAAGGACGAGGCGTTCCAAGTCATCATGGAGATGCTGACCGACGAAATCCAGATGGAGGATTCGAAGCAGGGCATCCCGACGACGCTGAACAATAAGGACATTCAGAACGCGCTCGGATCGAGTCATCCGATCTACAAATCCAAGAACATGAAAGCGGTATCGTTCTATCCGCCGACCGATCCGACGCCCAAACGGAAGCCCGGGCTTGTCGACGTCCCTCTGAGCTCGCAGCAATCCGCCGTAAGCGCGGCGTTCCTCGACTACGTCAGCGGCAAAGCGGACTTGAACACGTCGCTGCGCCAGCTGGACGAGAAGCTGAAGGGGCTCGTGGAAGCCGAGAAGAGCAAGAAAAAGTAACTGGAACATGGGCGAGGCCATCCTTTCGATAAGGATGGTCTCTTTTTGATTGGGTTGGAAGGAATATGCGATGCCCGGGTGGAATGTACTTGGAATGCGATCATACGGACAGGGGGAGCCTTATTTGTACAAAGCGATCATTTTCGACTTGGACAACACGTTGCTTGACTACGACCGGTGCGAGGCCGATTCGATGCACATGACCGGACGGCAGCACGGGCTGGAGCAATGGGAGCGGTTCACGTGGGAACGGTTCTGGGAGACGTTCTCGCCGATCAACTGGGTGTATTGGAGCGAGCGGAACGAGCGGAAGCTGAACATTCATCAGGTGCTGGAATATTCGTTTCACGATACGCTGATCCGGCTGGAGCGGGACGCCGCCTTGGCGAAGGCGCTCGCCGGCACGTATTGGGAGCATTTTTGCCGGCTGTGCCACTTCGAGGAAGGGGCCAAGGAGCTGCTGGACGAGCTGCACGGCAGCCGCAAGCTGGCCGTCATCTCCAACGGGATCGGGGAATCCCAGCGGAAACGGACGGCGAGCGGCGGCATCGCCCACCTGTTCGATGCGTTTATCGTATCCGACGAGGTCGGGCACTGGAAGCCGGACCGGAACATTTTCGATATCGCTCTGCGGGAGCTTGGCGTCGACCGGTCGGAAGTGCTGTATATCGGCGATTCATTAAAGGATGATTACGAAGGGGCAGTGGGGGCGGGTATCGATTTCTGCTTCTACAACCGCGGCAATCTTCAGCTGGAGGAACGGTACGCGCCGCGTTATGTCGTCGAGCGGTTGAGCGAGGTCGGCCCGCTTCTCCGTACGTAACCGCTCGCTGCCGGCATCAGCCGCGTTCCGGATAAGGTGGCGTCTGCTCCTTTCGCGGCAGTTCGATATAGAACGTAAAGAGCCCGTTCCGGTGTTCCAGGCCGATGTGCCCGCCGTGCAGCTCCGCTATGCTTCTCGCGATCGACAGTCCGAGTCCCGCTCCCGGCAGCATCGAATGGTCGTTCCGCGAAGGCTCGGCCTTGTAGAAACGATCGAATAGCAGCAGCTCCTGCTCCTTCGATATCGGGGTGCCCCGGTTCTCGACCTCCAGGCGGATTCGGCTGCCTCGCTCGAAGAGCCGGACCGTGATAGCTCCCGGCTTTACGGAAAATTTGAGGGCGTTCATCAGCAGGTTGTCGACGGCCCGCACGAATTTTTCCGCATCGACCAATCCGAGCACCCGCTCCCGCTCGCATAGCTTCCGGACAGTGAGTGACTGCTCGTGGGCAAGCGGTTCGAACTCGGTCAGCACCTGCTCCATCAGGCCGGCCAGATCGACGGGGCGGAAGGAGAGGCGGGCTTCGCCGCTCGTCAGCCGGGTATATTCGAACAAGTCGTCGATCAGTTTTTTCAGCTGCTGCGTTTTATTGTACGTGTTCTGGATGTATCGCTTATGCTCATCGAGATCGCCGTAGTCGTCATGCTTCAGCAAATTCAAATACCCGATAATGCTGGTGAGCGGCGTCCGCAGATCATGGGAAACGTTGGTGATGAGCTCCATCTTCGATTTCTCGATCCGGCGCTCCCTGTCGATCCTATCATGCAGCTGCTCGGCCATATAGTTGATGTTGTTCGCCACGCTGCCGAGCTCGTCATATCTGGAAGGAGGCAGCCGGTAGTCCAGGTTCCCTTGGGCGATCCGCATCAGTCCGTCGGCCAGCGACCGGATATAACGGACGATATTGTCCATGAACAGGAAGAAAAAGAGTAGGAACGTTCCGATCAGGACGAAGAAATTGTTCCAGATCGAAGCCATGAATACGGCCAGGAAGAAGCTTATGAGAGTCGACCACAATATGCGTCCCCGGATGCTTCTTTTCCAATTGAGCACGAACCAAATCTTCTTACTCCACCTTATAGCCGACTCCCCAAACCGTCTGAATATATCGCGGCTCACGCGGATTTTCCTCCACCTTCTCCCGGATGTTCCGGATATGGACCATGACCGTATTGTCCGAACAAAACTTGTCTTCCTTCCAAACGTTCCGGTATATTTGCTCGACGTTGAACACATGCCCGCGATGTCCCGCGAGCAGCGCCAGAATCGAGAATTCGATCGGGGTGAGCGAAACTTCTTTCCCCCGCACGGTGACGAGATGGCGGGTTTTATGGATGATCAATTCGTCGATTTCGATAACCGAGCCGTCGTTCGGCTTGCCGCCGGTCCCGGCTAACGTTTGCCTGCGAAGCTGCGCCTTCACCCTCGCGACCAGCTCCAACGGATTGAAAGGTTTGGCTACATAGTCGTCCGCGCCTGTCGTAAGGCCGGTAATTTTATCGATATCCTCGCTTTTGGCGGACAGCATGATGATCGGGATGTTCGACTTCTCGCGAATTTTGAAGCAGGCTTTGATGCCGTCCAGGTGGGGCATCATCACGTCCAATATGAGCAGATCGACCTTCTCGCGGCTCATCTGTTCGACGGCTTGAACTCCGTCTCCTGCTTCCACGACGCGGTAACCTTCGTTCCGCAAATAAATGCCGACCACATCCCGGATTTCCGGATCATCATCCGCAACGAGCACGGTTAAGGCCAAAGCTTACCCCTCCCTTTCGACTTTCGAGTGAAATGCCAAATTGCGAATACCGCGGCAAGCGTAAGCGGCACCCATAACGCTTTCAAGCCTAGCTCATAGACATGATATCCGACTTGCTGAACTTGCTCCCCGACAAGACGCCCGAGGGTGAAAAACAGGGCGGTCCATAGGAGTCCGGTCGTGTACGAGAACAGCGCGTAGCGCTTGAACGTCATCTTGTTGCTTCCGACCGCATAAGGCATTACATGACGGATGACCGGAAAAAAATAGCCGATGCATAAAGCGAAGCTACCATATTTTTGCATCAGTTTTTCGGAAAAATCAATATAGCGATCGAACTTTTTTTTGCGCCGCAGCCGGTCGAGCGCAGCGGTGCCGAACCATCGGCCCAGCACATAGCCTACCGACAACCCGGAGACGACCCCCAGATAGGTTGCTATAAAAGCGGGGAGCGTATGCAGCGCCCCGCCGGCCGTTACGGCTCCTCCCGTCATCACGATGACCTCGTCCGGAATCGGCATGCCCACAATCCCGAGCCATAGGGCAAAGAACAGCGCCGCATAGCCGAATTGCTGAATGAACGACAGCAGCCATTCATAGCTCATGAATCGGACTCCCTTTTTCGGCAAACATATACGTATGCGGGAGGGATATTGAGCGGAACGAAATGAATATGCTCGATATCGAACCGCCGGTCGAGCTGCTTCCTCATCTGCTGCGAATATTGGAACGCGATGAACAATCCTCCGGGCTTGAGGGCGGCGGCAATTTGATCCATCAGCAGGTCGCGCAGCTGCTGGGGGAAGTTGAAGAACGGAAGCCCGCTCAATATGCAGTCCAGCCGTCCGATTCCTTCCTGCTGCAAAGATAGGCCAAGCTGGCAGGCGTCGACGTGGCACGAATAGTCGGGGTACAGGCGGGCCAACTCCTCGCGCAAATACGGGTCTTTCTCGAACAGCAGCACTTTCGTCTGTTTCCGCATTGCCGTACCGATATATTTGGTAATGGCGCCTGTGCCCGCTCCAAGCTCGGCGATAGCCCGCACGCGGCCCCACGGAACGGAATCGATCATTTTTTTGGCGAGAAACGCGGAGCTTGGCGTCACGCTTCCGATTTGTTTGGGGGCGAGCGAGAATTTATACAGAAACAGCAGCTTTTCACGGATCGCGTTTTTCATGGGCAAGACGTCTCTTCCTTTCTTTTGGACGATGCCCTTATCGTATCGGTTAAATGTTCAGATCGAGCGAAGGAATTTCTGAAGGGTTTCTGAAGATTTGTTTAAAAAAGGCGAAAAAGCATGTCGCCAAAAGGCAACATGCGGGGGAGGCCAGCGGAGTCGGGGAGTTGCCGCAGGGGAAAAGGATGGCTGCTTCATGGATGCAGCGTAAAGGAAATGCCGGACAATTGCTCGCCATTGACGATGATCGCGAGCGCGTGTTCGCCGGGGTAATGCTTTCTGGTGGTTAGCTGCTCGAAGCGGTGATTGAACCGAACCGGGGTTTCTCCCGGATCGTATTCCTTCTCGGAAAGCTTGAACAGCTTGCGCGACCGGCTTCCGTTCGCCTTGACGAAATCGATGGCATATTCGATGCGGAGCAGCGACGACGAATCGCCGCTGTTGACGATCCGGAACGCTGCGGTAAAAGCGCCGCCGATGCTAACTTCTTCCGCAGACAAGGTTAGTCCGACTACGGATATGCGTTCCGCCGGGACGAAGCCGAAGAAGCGGAGCGTCTCCGGATCGCACCGTTTGAGCAGGCTGCGGCAGGCGTGCCTTACGATCCAATCGGTATGCGGATGCCGTCCGTACCACCTTCTTGCCGTTTTCATCACAAGACCAGGGTGGTCTTTGGAGATGTCGTTCAGGTTGTTCGCCACGCTTCTGCGGACGTACTCCGAGCTGTCCTCCTTGAGCAGTTCCAATAGCTCCAGCACGGGGGAGGGATCGTCCTTGAACTCGTTCAATGCCATCGCCCACGGCAGGCGGGGCCGGCATCCTTCGCTCGCCAGCCGACGGACGTGCTCGTTCGGGTCGGCGGCCCACGTCGTCAATTGCTTCCGCAGAAGATCGGGGTATTTCCGGATAAACGGCCTGACGGCGAACTCCGAGCTGGAATATTTCGTAAAGACGGCGAGCGCCGGCACCGATGCCTCCGGATCGTCCAGCCCCCGCAGTTCGACGAAATCAGGGAAGAACATATGTTCGAACCCGCGGCAATCGACGGACGCCCGCATCAAAATGTCCAGCGCCTCCCGGTAATCGGGAGGGAGCGTCGCGGAAAGCGATTCGGAAATTCGCCGCATACGTTGCTTCAGCGCGAGCGATTCCCAGCCGTCGGCGAATACGAGCTTTTTGAAGGCTTCGGACGGGAAGTTCGGCTGCTCGGCTTTGATTTTGCCGGCCAGCTTGTCCATAAACGAATCATTGTAGATGTCTTTCAACGGCTCCGCCATTGGTGTATGCACGACCTTTCTTGCGTTACTAGTCTATCGTTTATCGTAACAGAGGAAAGCTGACAGCTGTTTGTCAGGGTTAGGGTTAGGGTTAGGGACGGGCAAGTCACGAATGGCGAATGGACGAATAACGTTCAAATGTACGTTATTGTGGCTAAAAGTATCCGTTCAGTGGGTATTAGTGCTCAAATGTACCTTATATGCCGGGATCAGGGGTGTTTGCTGCGTTTGCGGGTCGGAAATGGATCAATAGCGCTCAAATGTACGTTATTTTCGATCAAAGTCCCAATTCCGCTCAAAGTAGTGTTCACATGTACCTTATGTCCTCGGCGTAGTGATGTCTCTTACGCAAACAGACCGCAATACCAAGGCAGCGGTCTAATGTTTGGTCGACATGGAAACGCTAGGTTTTCGGACTTCGGATGCGGATGTGCCTGCTTCGATTCACTCCGGCTTAAACACGCGCATAAAAACAGGGGGGACTTTGCTCTCGAAGCGCATCACTTCCCCGCTGCGCGGGTGGCGGAAGGCGAGAACGTGCGCATGCAGGCCGAGACGGCCGATCGCTCCCGAGCGCGAGCCGTACTTTTTGTCCCCGACGACGGGATGGCCGATATCCTTCATATGGACGCGGATCTGGTTTTTGCGTCCCGTCTCCAGCCGAACCTCCAGCAGGGAATAATCTTTGCTCGTCTTCAAAGCTTTGTAGTGGGTAATCGCAAGCTGGCCGTCGTCCGGCTTCTGGCTCGAATACATCATCATCGCCTTGTTTTCCTTCAGCCACGATTTGACGGTTCCTTCCGGATTCCGTACCGCGCCTTCCACTAATGCGACATAGGTGCGCTCCTGCACGGCATCCTGCCAATCGTTTTGCAGCTGCTGCTGCACCCGTTCGCTCTTGGCGAACATCATGACGCCGGACGTATCGCGATCGAGCCGGTGCAGGATGAAGATCCGGGCGCGCGGGTCGGAGCGGCGGACGTGCTCCATCAACTGACGGTACGCGGTCAAATCCTTCTCCTGGGCGGTGGCGATGGAGAGAAGCCCCGCTTCCTTATGGACGACGATAACGTCGTCGTCTTCGTGCAGAATGGTCAAGCCGACCAGCTCGTTTTCCCGTTCCCCGATCACTTTCGCCCAGCTTACATGAACCCGCTGTCCGGGCTGCAGCGGATGATCGTACTTCGTTACCGTGCGGCCGTCGACCGATACTTGCCCGCGGGCCAGTATCGATTTCACCGAATTGCGGCTCCGCCCCGCGAGCGAAGCCAGTAAAAATTCGAGCAGCTCTCCGGGCTGTCCTACGGCAAGCTCGGTCGTTGAAGATTTTTTCGCTTCGGGGGCTTTGGCTGGTGTGAGTCCCTTCTTGTTCATGCCGGTCTCCTTTGAACTATAAGTTTCTTTCAGATACTATATCGCATCCGGCGGGAAAAAGCATCTGCGGCACTTCCGTCAGCCCGTGAATGAGCCGCAAATCTACCGAATTCCGTCCAACCATGCTATCGTCCGCAAACAATGATATAATAGTTTCTAATCGCGGGGGAGGGAACTTATGAACGAATCGGTCAACGGGGCGGCAGCCCGGTCCGACGGGGATGAGACGGTCATCCGGGTAGATGGGCTTGTCAAGAAGTATGGGGCTTTCACCGTCGTCGACCATGTCCGCTTCGAAGTTCGCCGAGGCGAGGTGTTCGGCCTGCTCGGGCCGAACGGTGCGGGTAAAACGACAACACTGGAAATGATAGAAGGCTTGCGGCGGCCCGATTCCGGGACGGCCGTCGTGGCCGGATACGATACGCAGAAGGAACTCAAAAAAGTGAAGCAGGTGATCGGCGTTCAGCTGCAGTCCACCTCGCTGTTCGATTTGTTGAAGGTGAAAGAAATCGTGCGCATGTACGCCAGCTTCTACCCGTATTCGGTGCCGATTCAGCCGCTTCTGCAGGATATGATTTTGGAAGAAAAGAAAAACGACCGGGTCAAGCATTTGTCCGGAGGTCAGCGCCAAAGGCTGGCCATTGCGCTGGCACTCGTCAACGATCCGCAGGTGATCTTTCTCGACGAGCCGACGACCGGACTCGATCCGCAAGCCCGGCGAACGTTATGGGATATTATACTCAAGCTGAAAGCCCGCAACAAAACGATCGTGCTGTCCACCCATTATATGGATGAAGCGCATGCGCTGTGCGATAGGATCTGCCTGATGGACCGCGGAAAAGTAATCGCGCTCGATACGCCCGAACGGCTGGTACGGAGCCTGCAATCGGAGAGCGCCGTCGAATTCAGGCTTCCCTTCGTGGAAGCGGAGTCTGCCGGCAGCGCGGAATCGGACGGCATACTCGGGCTGCTCCGCGGAGTCAGCGGGGTCAAGCAGGTGGACGTGCGGGACGAATGGTTCGTCTTATATACGGACAGTCTGCAGGCTACGCTGACGGATTGGATTGCCGTCGCCGATAGAAACGGCTTGCCTTTCGCGGATTTGCGCACCCGGTCCGCAACGCTCGAGGACGTGTTTATCCATATGACGGGAAGGAGCTTGAGGGAAACTTGAAAGCTTATTTGCAGCTTACGCTCGCTCAGCTCCGCATTTTCGCGAGAAACCGGCAAGTGTTGTTTTGGTCGCTGCTGTTTCCGGTGTTTTTCATCGGGATGCTCGGTTTTTTCCTCGGAAACGGCAGCGGCATCTCGATAAGCGGCGCGATTATCGATGAGGATTACAGCACCGCCTCCCGCCAATTGATCCGTTCCCTGCAGCAGTTGAACACCGTTATCGAGCTCGAGGAGCGGTACGATAAGGAAGAGGCGCTGAAGGAGCTGAAGCAAGGGGACCGTCATATCGTCGTAGTCGTACCGAAAGGGTACCAGGAACGGTTGTCCATGCACGATACCAGCACATACGTCGATCCGGTATTCATTACGACGCCCGAAGTGGCCACGGTCAAAGCGTATTACGATGAGACGAACATGACGATGTCGCAGCTTGCCTTGACGCTCTTGTCCCAAGTCGTGGACGGAGTCAGCAAGCAGCTCGCCAACTATTCGCCGGTTGTTACCGTAGACGCTTCGGCGGTGCAGTCGCTGCATCTGAAATATATCGATTTTCTCGTACCCGGCATCATTGCGATGATGATCATGTCCAACAACTTGAACGGCGTCGCCGGCCAAATCGCATCATGGCGCGAGCGCGGCATTTTGCGGCGGATGCGCAGCACGACGTTGAACTCGGCTACGTTTATCGGCGCTCAAATTACGGCTCGGCTCGTCATGAACAGCTTGCAGGTGCTGATTGTCGTCGTAGTCGGCTCGACCTTCTTCGGCACTCAAGTCAACGGCGCCTGGTGGCTGCTGTTCCTGTTCGTCGTGCTCGGCACGCTTACGTTCATGTCGCTCGGGTTCGTCATCGCATCGCTCGCGAAGACGCCCGAAAGCGCGGGGCCGATCGCCGGCTTCGTATCGTTCCCTATGCTGTTTCTGGGCGGCGTCTTTTTCCCCATTAAGGATATGCCGGAATTTATGCAGCCTATCGTCAAGCTGCTGCCGATCTCCCACTTGACGGCGGCGATGCGCCAAGTGATGAACGTCGGAGCCGATCTGTCGGCGCTGTGGCCGGAGATGGCCCTGCTCGGCGGATGGATGGTCGCGGCTTTCGCCATCTCCAGCTTTTTGTTCAAGTGGGAGTAAGGCAAGGAAGGAATACCCGAACATACAGGAACTTCGTCCGTTAAAGGCTTGCACGGCAACGGAATGGAGTTCCTTTATTTTTAATTTTAAGAAAACGCATACATAAGAAGACGAACCGCGAGACATACTAGTAACCAAGAGCGGCACTGCCCCCGGACAATCCATTAACAATGTTACACGATTGTCACATAAAGTTAATGCTCGGCTAATGTTGCGTTAATGTTCGGGCTCTACAATGAAGTCAGATTCGAAGGGAGTGGTTGAACGATGATTTTGTACCGCCTTGCCAAATGGATGGAGGAACGTAAACGTCTGAAACGGCTCATTGCGGAAGCCGAAGGGAATTCGGCGGTTTATATAGAACAAAAAGCGCTTGTGGAGCAGCAAATGATCCGGGAAGCGTACCAATGGCTGGAACCGGGCAAAGCCGCAGCCGAGCCCCCGGTCGTGCTGCACGTGCTGGATGAATTGGGGGGCGTACAGCCGCTTTTCGGTATGGAGGATGAAGACCGGCTGCCTGCGGTCATATGGAAAGACGTACTGGTCAACATGCAGAGAAACGCGGAGCCGTTCGCACGGGGAAACGCCTCGCCGCAGCGGCACGAAGAGGCTTTTCCCGAGGAGCTGTACCGTATGCCGCTGATCGGAGAAGAAGCGGTGCACGCCCAGCCGTAACCGGACAAAAAAACAGGAAGATCGCGTTAACGACTCTTCCTGTTCGGCATGGGTTTAGAACGAAGCTCCGAGTGCCTTCAAGTTACGGGCGCTGACCGCCAAACATTCGAACGGATCGCGGCCGTAGCAGCTATCCTGCTCGACGGCACCCCACTCGACGCCGGTTTCTTCGCAAGCCTGCAAAATCGCGCGGAAATTCATGTTGCCTTCCCCGACTTCCGCGAACTGCCGCTCGCTGGCAGGCGTAACCGTGAAATCCTTCAAATGAATGACCTGCATGCGGCCGTTCACTTTGCGGATCCAGTCGATCGGATCGGCGCCGCCGGCTTGGACCCAGTGCACGTCCAGTTCGAAGCCGAATGCGCTCGCATCCGATTCCTCAAGCAAAATATCCATGCCCGATTTACCGTCCCATTTGGCGAATTCGAAAGCATGATTGTGATAGACGAATTGCAGTCCCGCCTCTTTCAGATTGCGGGATACTTCCGATGCGACTTTGGCGAAGGTCGCATATCCTTCCGAGCTTGTCCGATATTCGGGCGGCAGTCCGCCGATTCCTACATATTTGCAGTTCCACAGCTTGTGAGTGGCGATAACGTCGTCCAGCTTGTTCACCATGTCGGCAAACGGAATATGCGTGGCACAAATATGGAGGCCGACGCGATCCGCGATCGTCTTCAACGCTTCATCGCCGATCGGCCCGAGGCCGGATACTTGCACGGCATTGTAGCCGATATCTTTCACCTTTTGCAGCGTGGCGGCAATGTCCTCTTCCGTTTTCAAAAAATCGCGCAGCGTATACAGCTGGGCAGCTATTTTCATCTGGTCCAACTCCCCGAAATAGTTTAGCGGCCGACCGCATCGGATGACTGGTATGGAAGTCGTTTTTCGTCGCTATTATACCTTAATCTCCTGCGTCGAACCATACATTTTCCCGAATGGTTTTGTTGTTTTGGCAAATACGGGATATGGATTCGGTCCAAAAAAGCCGCACCATAGCAGGGTGCGGCTCTAATAGTTGCTGCGTTTTCCGCTGTTAAGAAAAATCGATAGCCCAGTTGCCCTGGCGGAAAATCGGCTCCGCGGCACCGTCGGCGGTAATGCCGTCGATATCCAGGTCGGCCGCGCCAATCATGAAATCGACGTGCACGAGACTGTCATTGGCGCCATGCTCGGTCAATTGCTCCTTCGTCATGTCCGTGCCGCCTTGGAGCGTCGTCGGATAAGCGCGGCCGAGAGCGAAGTGGCACGAGGCGTTCTCGTCGAACAGCGTATTATAGAAAATCAGGTTCGTATCCGAGATCGGCGAACGGTGCGGCACGAGCGCCAATTCTCCGAGACGTCCGGCCCCTTCGTCGGTTTCGAGCAGCAGCTTCAGCGTATCGTATCCTTTTTCGGCCATAAAGTCGACGACTTTGCCGTTCTCGAACCGCAGCGTGAAGTTGTCGATCAGGTTGCCGCCATAATTGAGCGGCCGCGTGCTGCGGACGAATCCGTTCGCGCCGTCCTTATGGGGCATCGTGAACACTTCTTCGGTCGGCATGTTCGGATTGAACGTAACGCCTTTCTCGTTCTCCGTCGAGCCGCCGTGCCATACGTGGTTGTCCGGCATATTGACGCGAAGCTCCGTTCCTTCGGCGCGGTACACGAGCTGCCGGTACTGCTTGCGATTCAAATAGTCGACCGTCTTCGCGAGACGAGCGTTATGCTCCTTCCATGCTTGAACCGGATCGTCTTGATCGACGCGGGTCGCCTTCAAAATATGCTCCCACAGCTTGCCGACGGCTTCGGCGGCCGGCAAATCCGGAAATATTTTGGCCGACCATTCCTCGGTCGGCGTAGAGATGAGCGACCAGGCGACCCGGTGGGCCATTGTATAGCTGCGCCAGCCCTGCAGCGCGATGGCGGCCGTCTTGCTCGCGGTTGCAACGCGTTCCGGATCGATCCCGTTCAGCAGGTCCGGGTTGGGCGAGTAGATGCTCAGGAAGCCGGCGCCGTTCTCGGCGAATTCCTCCCAGCCTTTCGCCCGGAACATCGGGTATTCCGTAAAGGCTTCGTCCGGGGCAAGCTTGTATTTGATTTGGGTCAACTGCTCGTCGTTCCATTCCACATATACGTTCTTGGCGCCGGCTTCATAAGCTTTCCGCGTTATGCCGCGTACGAGGTCCACCGCAGTCAGCGGCGCGGAGACGACGAGCGTTTGCCCTTGCTGTACGTTGATGCCTACGCGCACGGCGAGCTCCGCGTATTTGTCCAAATCACGTTCCGTTGGCATGTATTGTTCCTCCAGACATCTATGTATAGGTTATGCATAAGGAACTGTCGCGTAATAACGTATCTGCTATGGATGGCGTCTGTTGCAAAGTAGATCATTACGTGACAGTTCCCAACAGGCTATGCAACAAATATATCATTATACCGCTCGCCGCTCCAAATTTGAGACCGAACCATTAATTTCGCGCGATTGAAAAAGTTAGGGGGTTATTTTGTGGAGTGCCGGTTTTCGTGTACAATAAAAAGATGAGAACTACTATAAGAATGGCGTAGTTATAAAGTGCCCGAACCGCTTGTCCGGTGGAGCAGGGATGCCGATAACGCCTAACATAAAGAAGGTAATGTACCCATGAACGTCATCGTTTCCAGTCTGAACGCCAAATACATCCATACTTGTCTCGCGCTGCGCTACTTGAAGTCGTTTTGCCAGGACGAGTTCGATGTCGCCATGGCCGAATATACGATCAAAGATCCCGTCATGAATATCGTCTCCGACTTGTTCCGGCGCGATCCGGACGTGATCGGCTTCTCCTGCTACATCTGGAACATCGAAGAAACGATCCGGGTCGTCAGCATGCTGAAAAAAATCAAGCCGGAGCTGCAAATCGTACTCGGCGGCCCGGAAGTGTCCTACGATACCGATTACTGGATGAAGCGGATTCCGGAGGTCGACTTTATCGTCATGGGCGAAGGGGAGGAGACGTTCCTCCACTTGCTGCGGGAGCTGTCGGGTGCGCGCAAGTTCCATTTCGTGTTCGGTCTGGCCTACCGGGACCGCGCCGGAGAGGTGTGCATCAATCCGGGACGTCCGAAGCTTGCGCTTGACGATATTCCGTCGCCGCACCGATTCGCCGAGGATGAACCCGCGCTGCCGAACCGGGTCGTCTATTTCGAGACGAGCCGCGGCTGCCCGTTCAGCTGCCAGTTCTGCTTGTCGAGCATCGAGGTGGGCGTACGGTACTTCGATATGGAACGGACGAAGGCGGATTTGCTCCACCTGATCGATTCCGGCGCCAAGCTGATCAAGTTCGTCGACCGCACGTTCAACATCAAGCGGGACTATGCCATGGAAATATTCCGGTTTCTGATCGACAATCATCGCGGATGCGTGTTCCAGTTCGAGATTACGGCCGACATTATGCGCCCCGAGGTGCTCGATTATTTGGCCGAGCATGCGCCCCCGGGCGTATTCCGGTTCGAGATCGGCGTGCAGTCGACGAACGATTTGACGAACGAGCTCGTCAAGCGCCGCCAAAATTTCGTCAAGCTGACGCGTACCGTCACGAAGGTGAAGGAAAGCGGCAAAATCGATCAGCATCTCGATCTGATCGCCGGATTGCCGGAGGAAGATTACGACTCGTTCCGCAAAACGTTCAACGACGTGTTCGCGCTCGGGCCGGAGGAGCTTCAGCTCGGATTTCTGAAAATGCTCCGCGGCACCGGGCTGCGTCATGACGCCGACAAGTACGGCTACGTTTACATGGATACATCGCCCTACGAAATACTCGGCAACTCCATTATGCCGTTCTCCGATCTGATGCGGATCAAGCGGGTAGAGGACGTGCTGGAGAAATATTGGAACGCACACCGGATGGACCGGACGGTCGCTTATTTGATCGGCCGCCAGTTTCGCTCGGCGTTCGACTTTTTCCAGGAGTTCGGCGATTATTGGGAGGATCGGGGCTGGCAAAAAATCGGCCATCAGCTCGAAGATTTGTTCGAGCGGCTGAACGCGTTTCTCGCCTACCGCGAAACCCCCGACCGGGACGTGGCGGAAGGGCTGATGAAGCTCGATTACTTCATGAACCACAAGTACAAGCCCCGTAAAATATGGTGGGACTTTCAACTCGACAAGGCGGTGCAAGCGTCGTACATGCAGCTGCTGGCGAATTATCCGGACCGGGTGTCGTCCGGCTTTGCGGAGCTGGGACTATCCGAGAAGGAGCTGCACAAGCACGCCGTCGTAGAGACGGTACCGTTCGATTTGCGGCAGTACGAGGCGGACGGGACGATCGACCGCTCCCGTAGCACGCTGCTGGCCGTCGTCTACGAACCGGATGGAGCCGGCCCCCGTTACTTCACGATGAAGCTTACGGAAGCGGTCTCCCATTCGTGAACAGGAGGAATATCCGATGAATGAACATCAATGGCTGCATTGGGCGCAGCGCATCCAGGCGATCGCCCAGGCCGGGTTAACGTATACGGATAACGGCTATGACATCGAACGGTACGGGGAGCTGCGGGAAATCAGCATCGAGATGCTGAGAGAGCAGACCGGCGAGCCTTACCCCGTTGTGAAGGAGCTGTTCGCCTCCGAGAAAGGGTACCCGACTCCGAAGGTCGACGTGCGCGGGGTCGTGTTCCAAGACGGAAAAATATTGATGGTCCGGGAAAAGGCGGACGGCAAGTGGACGCTGCCCGGCGGTTGGGCCGATATCGGCTATACCCCGAAGGAAGTGGCCGTCAAAGAAATCCGCGAGGAAGCGGGGCTTGACGTGCGTGCGGTAAAGCTGCTGGCGGTATTGGACAAAAAGTGTCACCCCCATCCCCCGGAGGCCTATTATATTTACAAGCTGTTCATTATGTGCGAACAAATCGGAGGCAGCCCGGAAGCGGGTCTCGAGACGTCCGACGTCGCGTATTTCGGCGAGAACGAACTGCCCGAGCTTTCGCGGAACCGGACTACGGAATCGCAAATCCGGCTCATGTTCGAATATTTGCACGATCCCCGCAAAGAAGTCACGCTCGATTGATTCGGGAAGCGGGGCCTTTTTTTGAGCTTGCATAACTTAAGTGGGGTTGACCGGATGCAGAACCTGTTCGGGATTTTGCGGGTTTCCTCGTTGAAAGGCCGTCTTCGGCTTTTATTCAGCGTGCTGGTAATGGCGATGTGCTTGCTTGTCGTCCTGTACATGGCCCTCTTCGGCAAAGTGATCAAGGAAAGGGAGATCCATGCCGCACTGCAGGAAGCGATCGATTTGCAGCGGCTGTTTATCGATAAGTGGAAATCGGAACGGCTCGCGGACGTCCATTATATGGCGTTGACTTCAGCGGCCCGTTCGTTGAATCTCCAGGAAATGGGGAGTCAATTCCGCTTGTTCCAAAGCTCGCATACGGATTTCAATACGATCAGCTTCGCGAATGCGGACGGGAAGCTCGTCTTAAGCATGACCGAGGCATTGGATACGGATGTTTCCGACCGCGATTATTTCCGTGCGGCCCGGAACAATGAAGCGTTTGTGACGGACGTCATGACCGGACGCGTGTCCGGCAAGTCGATGCTGGCGTTCACCGCTCCCGTACGCGACCGGAACGAATTGTTTGCCGGGGTCCTCATAGGTACGGTGGATTTGTCTTCGCTCGATGCATTCGTCAATGAGTTCCGGTTCGGCGAGAGCGGCGAAACGTTTCTGCTGAACAAAGAGGGTTACCGGATTACGAGAAAGCGGGACGCTTCGGGAGCGCTGCAAACCGAAGAACCGTACCGGACGGAAATTTACGAACGGGCGGTTGCAGGCACTCAGGATTGGAAGTCGTACCTGAATCGTGACGGGAATCGCGTATTCGGGGCTTATGCTTGGTCCGCGGACCGCCAGTGGCTGCTCGTAGGAGAGACCCGGATGAGGGACACATTCAAGCCCTACTACCGTCTGCTCGCCGCCATATTGCTGATCAGCGGCCTGACATTACTAGCCAGCTATGTCGCCACGATGCTGTTTACCCGCAAAATAAGCGTCCTGCTGAAGCATTTGTTGGACGGGACCAAGCGCATCCGGGAAGGCCGGTACGGGCATCGGATCGATCCGGCGCTCATTCGTTCCGCTCCGGCCGAGCTGAAAGAGCTGTCGGACAATTTCAACATCATGTCGGACAAATTGCAGTCCACGGTGCAGCTGCTGGAGGAATCCGCCGTCGTCGACCATTTGACGGAAGTGTACAATCGCCGTTTCCTTATGAACGAAGGTGCAAAGATCGAGGAAGCGGCGGCGCGTGCCGGCAATCCTTCGTGCATTCTGCTCGTGGACGTCGACTACTTCAAACAAATTAACGATACATACGGCCATCTGGTCGGTGACCGGGTATTGAAGCATGCCGCGGCGCTGCTTGTCGCCTCCGTGCGCAATTCCGACGTGGCTGCCAGATACGGCGGGGAGGAGTTCGTTATTTTGGCCACCAATTGCGAGCTCGCACGGGGCAAGGAGCTGGCCGAGCGGATTCGCACCTGGTTCATGAACTCGCCGTACCGGGACGAGGAGCGGGAGATCGTCATAACCGTGAGCATCGGCGTCGCGCAATCGAGCCCGCAGCGCACATACGGCACGAATACGCTCGAGGATATGATCGAACGCGCGGACAGGGCGCTGTACCGGGCGAAGCATCTGGGGCGCAATCGGGTCGAATGCGACGACAACTTATGGAAGCGGAAGTCTGAATGATAAAACGGTATAGGGATCACAAGGAAGCCCGGGCGTAGTCGCCGGGGCTTTTTCACCGATACAGAGTTTATATAATCTCGGGGTCCCCGCAAAGTATTTGGAATAAGCTTCGAAGCAAGGCTCCACTTTGTGGGGTTATTTCAACTTGCCGACTACCGTTTCCAAACGTCGGCCAAACGCCGAACGCCTTCCTCGATCCGGCGCTCATCCAGCCCTCCGAAGCCGAGCAGGATGGAGGCGGATTCGCCTCGGTGCGGATCGATTCGGTATACCGATGTCGGGTACACCCGGACTCCGGCTGCTTCAGCGAGCCGGATCAGCTGCGCTTCGTCGCGGCCGTCATCCGTCTCGAGCAGCACGTGCAGGCCGGCTCCGCCTCCGCTTACGCGAAAGCGCGGCTCCAGGCACCGTCTGACCGCAGCCAACAGAGCGGCCATCTTGCGCTGGTAGACGCTGCGCATTTTGCGAATATGTCGCTGCATGTGGCCGCCGGCCATGAACAGCTCCAGCGTCTTCTGGTGCAGCGGGGAGGCGAGCCGGTCGAACGGGTGGAGCGCGGCTTTCGCAGCAATCGCCAGCGCGGGCGGCAGAGCGGTATAGCTCAGCCGGAAGGCGGGCGCGAGAGCGCGGGAGAAGGTACCCATATACACGACGCAGTTCGCGGCGGCGTCCAGTCCTTGAAGAGACGGAATAGGCAGTCCGGCATAACGGAACTCGCCGTCGTAATCGTCTTCGACGATCAGCCCGCCGACATCGGCCGCCCAGTTCAGCAGCCGGCGTCTTTTGCCGATGGACATCACCATCCCGTGAGGAAATTGGTGCGACGGCGTCGTGTAGACGATTCTGGCGCCGGAATCGTACAAATCTTCGATGCGGATGCCGTCCGGCTCCAACCGCAGCGGAACGAGCCTATATCCGTGCTGCCGCATAATAGCCGCGATGCCGTCGCTCATCGATTGCTCCACGGCAATGGGCGAATGCGCGGCGCTATACGGCGTTCGCTGCAGAAGGCGGCATATTTGCTCCGTCGAATGGTGCGTACCAGCGCCTACAACGATCCTCTCGGGAGGGCATATGACGGCGCGGGCCCGGTACGCGTAGTCGCTCAGCGCTTCACGGAACCCGGACTCGCCGAGCGGATCACCGTAACGGAACAAGTCGCGGTGATCGGGCGAGAAGCAGCTGCCGAGCAGCTTTTTCCATAACGGAAACGGAAAATGGCTCAAATCGATGTCGCCATACGAGAAATCGATCCAATCGGTCTTCTCCCCGGCATGAACCGGGATCGACGGATCGGCCTTCTTGGCGGGCAGAACCAGCCGCGGACTTTCCTTCCTGCCCGGCTCGGCCGATGACGTCCGGTAGAAGCCGCGACTGAATTCCGGTTCGTAGATTTGAACCGTAATGCCACTTCGCGGCCTGCTCGCCGCATAGCCTTCAGCGAGCAGCTGTTGGTAAGCATCCTCGACCGGGGTCCGGCTTATGCCGAGATGGGCGGCCAGCTTGCGAACGGACGGCAGCCGGGATCCGGCACGAAGCCGTCCGGCCTCGATTTCCCCGCGGATGTGGCGGTACAGCTGGCTGTACAACGGTTCGACGCTTTGTGCGTCCAGCAGGGGCAGTAGCTCCATATTCCTTCCCCCTTCCTCTCCTCGTAAAACTGTCACCCAAAAATAAACGTTTCTGGATATGTTCGAAATGTCAGTTTTTCCTTATCGTAATAGTATCACAACGGTTTCCTAATACGAAAGGAGAAATCTTCCATGATTCCGATCCACCCCCGAATCGATAGATTGCAGCCTTATGTCGCCGGCATACGTCCGGAGCCGGGAACGAAGGCGATCAAGCTGAACCAGAATGAGAGCCCTTATCCCGCTTCGCCAAAAGTAACGGATGCTCTCCGCCGGCTCGATCCCGAGCTTCTGCTCCGGGAATATCCCGACTCGGGTTGTTCTTCGCTGCGCGAGGCTTTGTCGGCCGTTCACGGCGTGCCCGCTTCCATGATTTTGTGCGGGAACGGATCGAGCGAGCTGATCACGCTGCTGTACAAGACGTTTCTGTGCGAAGGCGATACGGTGGCGATTCCCGATCCGTCGTTCGGCCTGTATACGACGGTAGCGGAGATGGCGGGAGTCCGGGTGGCCTCCGTGCCTACGGATGACGATTTCCGCATCGCGCCGGAGAAGCTGACCGAATCGGCACCGCAGGCGATCGTCATTGCCAATCCGAATGCGCCGACCGGGCTCCATCTGGAAGCGGCGCAAATCGAACGGCTGCTGCAGTCGTATCGCGGACTCGTAGTCGTTGATGAAGCGTACATCGACTTTGCGCCGGAAGGGGTATCCGTGCTGAAGCTGACGGAGCGTTACGACCATCTGCTCGTGCTGCGGACGTTCTCGAAAGCATACGCGCTCAGCGGCGGCAGAATCGGCTTCGCCGTCGCGAACGAACGTCTGATCCGGGCGATGGAGAAAGCAAGGGAGACGTTCAGTGTGGGTGCGGTCGCACAGCTGGCGGCGGAGGCGGCTTTGTCGGACCAGGATTATATGCGGGAGACAGTTACGCGGATCGGACGGACGCGCGAACGGTTTTGCGAAGCGCTTGCCCGAATCGGGTGGACGGTATACCCTTCCGTAACCAACTTCGTGCTCATTTCGCCCCCTAGAGAAGGACGGACGGCCAAGGAGCTGTACGAGCGGCTGCTTTCGGAACATATTTATGTCAGATACTTCGACATCCCGCGTCTGGCCGACAAGCTGCGAATCAGCATCGGAACGGATGAAGAGATGAAGGTCGTTCTGGACTCGCTTGCACGGGCGGATTGATTTCTTTCCACGGACGACGGCTAAGACTTGCTGAAGTTCCTTTCGTTCCCGTATTTGCGGTACAATACGAGTAAAGACATGTACAGTGTGCTAATGCGAGGAGCGGATCGCGAATGACGGGAACGGCTGCAGGCGGAAAAGGAAGAACGGCTATCGTAGCCGGGGCTACGGGCTTGATCGGCGGGGAGCTGGTCAAGCTTCTTTTGGATGATTCGACTTATGACGAAGTAATTGCTCTGGTCCGGAGAAGGGCGAGTTTCCCGGGAAGTCCCAAACTCGTCCAAATGGAGACGGATTGGAGCAGGGGGCAGCTGGAGGCCTCTCTGTCAGGCAAGTGGAAAGACGCCGACGTGTACTGCGCTCTCGGAACGACGATGAAGAAGGCGAAGTCCAAGCAGCAGTTCAGACTGGTGGATTACGAATATCCGGTGCTGCTCGGCAGCCTCGCCAAGCAATATGGCGCATCCCGGTTCGCTATCGTATCGGCGGTAGGGTCCGATCCGGCCTCCGTATTTTTTTACAGCCGGGTAAAGGGCGAGATGGAGCGCCAGCTTAAGTTTTTGGGCTTGCCCGGCCTCTATTTGTTCAGGCCTTCGCTGCTTACAGGAGATCGTGCCGAAGTGCGGGCAGGGGAAAAGATCGGGGAGGTTGTCGGGAAAATGTTCTCGTTCCTGATAGTCGGCAGCCTGCGCAAATATAAACCCGTAGCGGCATCTTCAGTGGCGGGAGCGATGATTAATGCCGCTAAACAGCGCTTGACGGGCGTCCGCTCGTTCGAATTCGATGAAATCATGCTGCTGGCAGAAGGCGGCTCGCTGGGATAATCACTATAGAAGAGATGAAGTATTGAAACATGCTGTAATAAATGGTATTCTCTTAAAAAAGAGAACGTAATTCTTTATTGCAGAACGAAAAAGTCGGTTTGTTTCAAGGGGGTACGCATGAAAGTCAGTCTTCCATTTAGCTTTGCCATGAAATCGATCTTATGCCTATGCTTTGTCCTGCTTCCGCTGGCGTCGGGCTGCGACAAAATGAAAACGCAACCAAATTCGCAGCTGACGCTTCGGCTCATGCGAAGCGACCACCCTGCGCAAGCGTTGAGAACGAATACCGCCGTCCTCCGTGAAATCGAATCGAGAACGGGAATCAAGCTGGAGCTCGAGCCGATTCCGTTAAGCAGTTATTCGGATAAGAAACGCTCGTTGATGCAGACGAACCATATGCCCGATATTATGCTTATCAATCCGACCGAGCTTAGCGAGTATGTAAGAACCGGCCTGTTCCTCCCCGTCTCCGATTATTTGGAGCAGATGCCCCACTTCCGGAAAATCGTTGCGGAAAACCCGCAAATCCAAAGATTGTACGTGGACGGCAAATTGTACGGCTTTCCGGTGACGGCACAGCATTTTATCCAGGGCGGCAGAGCTCCGATGATCCGCACCGATATTTTGCGCAAGCATAACTTGGACATCCCGAGAACGTTCGAAGAGCTGTACATCGTATTGAAGAAGCTGAAAGAAGCGTACCCGGATTCCGCACCATGGACGGCCAGAGGCATCGGATCGTTCTTCGGCGCGGTTGCGTTCGGTCTCGGTTCCGGCTTCGGGATGTACTACGATCCGGATATCGGGGGAGGGAGCTACGTTTACGGCACGAACAAACCGGAGTTTAAACAAGTATTGGCGTATATGAACAGGCTATATAGCGAAGGATTGCTCGATCCCGACTTCGATGTCAATACCCAACAAATATGGAGCGACAAGCTGAGCAGCGGACAGTCGTTTTTTTATTACGACAACAATACGTTCGCGTTGAACTTCAACGAGAAGTTGAAGCGGATCGATCCCGGCTACCGTCTGGAGTTAATTCCTTACTTCTCGAACAGCCAAGGAACGGCCAGAGGGTTCTTGTATCCGCAAGGCTGGTTGACCGATATTTATGTCATCAGCTCCAAAGTGAAGGACCCGGACAGAGTTGTCAAACTGTTCGATTGGCTGTATAGCCCGGAAGGGGCCGAAGTATCCAACTTCGGCAAACGGGGCGAAACGTACGAAATCGTAAACGGGGAACCTAGAATCGTGGACAGTCTGGTGCGGAAATACAAAGATTCGGCGGACCCGGTGCGCATGACGCTGTCCGAAATCGGTGCGGGCTTGCTGGCGATTTCCCCGCATGTCGACGACAGACCGAGCGGACAAATATCGAACCCCGACCTGTTTCGCTGGAGCGAGCAGTTGAAGAACGATCCCGGCGCTTACGTGACTCCGAGCTTGGCCCCGGGCTTCACGAAGGAGGAGAGAGAGCGGTTGACGCAGATCGGGTCGAAGATAGCGCCTCTCGAACAGGATGTATTGAAGTTCATCATCGGTGCCAAGCCATTAAGCGAATATGAAGATTTTGCGGCGCAGCTAACCCGGTCCGGTGTTCCGGAAATGGAGAACATCTATAACGAAAGCTTGGCCCGCGCAGAACGACGCACAATCGATGGGGGATCCGGCAGATGAGCAGATCGAGGACGCCCGTTCGATTCAATCGCCTATTTGTAAAAATATTGCTATATTTCTTATCGCTTCTCGTTCCGATCGTGCTGATCGGAACTTTCACTTATTTTCATTTCGTCAATCAATTCAAGCGCGATTTTACGGAAAAGATGACGATGAATTTGCGGTCGTCCGCGCTTGCTATCGATAACGATTTGCGGATGGTGCAAGAATCGGCGGTCGGCTTTTTGAACGATTCGACTGTCGTTCGGTTGTTTAAGCCCTATGCGATGTACTCCTTGCAGGAGCGCGCCGAAGTTGCCCAGATTTTGAACGGCTTGCGGCGTCTGCGATCGATCGCGAACGATTTCGTCGACGATATTTTTGTATACATCGATTCGAGCAAAGTATACACGAGCGCCGGGCTTGTAGATTTCGTGCCTTTCTTCGACGGCCATTACCGGTTCGATCGGTACGACAAGAGCTTCTGGCTTGGAAAGCTGGATACCGCGCCATACGTGGAAATATTGGATCGGTCAGCCGTGGCGACGCCTTTATCGCAAAAGGAAGTGATCCCGCTTCTCACATCCGGCGTCGTGCAAGGCAACAAGGCCGTCCTGGCGGCATCCGTCTCGATCGAGGCGATCCAAAAGACGCTGGCGGGAAATGTAGCCTACCCGAACACCCGGTTTATGGTCATGGACCACGATCGTGTCATTCTCTCTTCCGATCCCGAATTCCCCGACAGCAGCGCAATCGGGGAGATTAGCAGGCTGACTGAGGCGGACTCGACTTTTCAAGGCACGGTATCCGTTCAAGGTCGGCATTATATATCGACCGTCGTCCGTTCGGACATCTACGGCTGGAATTATTACGCGTTCACACCGATAAGCGAATTTAACAAGCAAGCTGCCGGTATCGTCAATATGATTGTAGTCATCTGTACGGTACTGGTCGTCATCAGCGTGTTGTTTGCATTCGTATTCACCTACCGCATCTATAATCCGATCCGGCATATCGCGGACATTTTGAACCGTAAAGACGATGAATACAAGCGAGCAAATGAAGAAACGGCGGAAAGCGACGAGTTCGCCCGGATCGGTCAGGGCATCGATCGGTTGATCGGATTTAATCGGCAGTTCCGGGACGAGCTACACCTGATTTCAGTGGAATATTTGGATTATGCGCTGCTTCAATTGATTCAGGGCTATGAGGCTCCGAAAGAACACGATATGCAAAAAATGATGCGCAATCATATGGGCTATTCGAAGGACAGCTTTATTTGCTGCACCGTTTTGTTCGAATTCAAGGACGAGTTCTATGCTATCCAAGACGTGGATCGGATTCTCATTCAGGGGAAGTTGAAGAAGCTGATCCGGGGCATGCTGCACGATTGCGCCGATCTGTACGTGCTGGAATGCAAGCAGCATCAATACATTTGCATGTTCAATGTCGACAGTCGGGACGATCTTGCCGCAATCCGCGCAGGGCTGGACCGTTTCATCGAAACGTTTCGTTACGATGCTCTATATTGTACGATTCACGCCGGAGTCGGCAACATTTATCCGGGGCTCGCCGGGATATCGCGATCTTATCGGGATGCGATGGCAGCCTTGCAGAGCCAAACCTCCTGCGCCGATTTTTTGACGATCCGTGCGGAAGAACACGAGTTGCGGTACAACGCCCCATACTTTTTCTCGGACGAGAACAAGCTGCTGAATTTGCTGAAAGCCGGCGATGCGGACGGGTTGGAAGAAACGATCGGGGACATTTTGCGGGCTAGCGAGCAAAAGGGCGTATCGCAGCAACATTTGAACTCGCTTATTTCCGATATGTACAACACGGCAGTACGGTTTATGTCGGAGAGAGGATTGGGCGCGTCCGGCCTCTTGGCAGATCAGGAGCAGCGGCAGCTCGTTCATTCGGGCGAGCATTCCGCCGATTTCGCTAGCAGGCGGCAACTGCTGATTCGGTTCTATCATGGGCTGGCCGGGACGATCGTCCATCAGCAGCAAGCATATAAATCCGGCGCACTCGTTTCCACGATTATGGGTTATGTGGATGATCACTACGACCAGGATCTATATTTGGAGAAAATAGCGGATAAAATGAACGTTTCCGTCAAATACGTTTCCCGGGTGTTCAAAGATAAAACCGGCATGAATATTACGGATTACATAAGCCAAGTACGTGTCGCCAAAGCGAAAGAACTGCTGATCCATACGGATATGACGATCTATGATATCGCCGAGAAGGTAGGCATAACGAACCGAACTACGTTTTTGCGTACATTTAAAAAGATGGAGGGCTTGTCCCCGAACGAATTCCGGAAATCGTTCGCATCCGATCCGAACCGCAAATCGATAGCCGGCGAATGAATCCGGCTTATAGTCCATACAAGTCCGCAGCCTTTATCAGGTTGCGGGCTATTTGGCGTGCCGGGAACGAACGATTGGACCGGTTAGAAATACGCATCGGGGTAGAAATGTGCATCGGAAACGGATGGAGGGGGAAAAACGATGCGCTTAGTTTCCTTACTGCTTCTTGGAAGCTCGCAGGTCCCGGGGTATATTGATTCCAGATTGCGGCCGCATTCGAACAGCAAGAATGGAAAGCGGAGGGAGGGCGACTTGTATTGAAGTTCGCCGCTAAAGAGAAGAAATACATTTTTGAAGACCGGCGGCCGTTTGCAAGCTGCCACGCATCGACTGTGGTCGTGCTTCAGGACGGGGATATACTCGTCTCCTGGTTCGGAGGAGCGAAGGAAGGGGCTAACGACGTGGCGATCTGGTGTTCCAGACGCACGCAGGGGATATGGACCGAACCGCGGAAGATAGCGGCCCAGGAAGGACTGCCCCACTGGAATCCGGTGTTGTTTCAGGCGAACGACGGGCTGCTGCATCTTTACTATAAAGTCGGCCATACGATTCCGCACTGGCATACGATGGTGACGACTTCCCGGGACGAAGGGGAGAGCTGGTCGTCCCCGTGTCCGCTGGTCGAAGGCGATATCGGCGGCCGCGGGCCGGTCCGCAATAAGCCGATCTATTTGCGGAGCGGCATGCTGCTTGCCCCGGCATCGATCGAAACGCTTCAGGAATGGGACGCATTTGTCGATATTTCCGGCGACGATGGAGCAACGTGGACGAAGAGCCGTCATGTGCCGATCGATCACGGCGTTTTCCCCGGAAAAGGCATCATTCAGCCGACGTTATGGGAGTCCGCGGAGGGCGTTCATATGCTGCTGCGCAGCACGGCGGGAGCGATCTACCGCAGCGACTCCTCCGATCAAGGGAGAACGTGGTCGGCTGCTTACCCGACACGACTGCCCAACAACAACAGCGGCATCGATCTCGTCCGGATGGATAACGGCGTGCTGGCGCTCGTCTACAATCCGGTCGGAGCGGACAGGGGAGCGAGGACGCCTCTCGTAGTTCGCTTCTCCGAGGACAACGGCGATACATGGGATCATGAAGTCATGCTGGAAGGAGAGCCGGGGGAGTACTCATATCCTGCCGTCGTTGCGAAACAAAATCGGCTCTACATTACGTATACGTGGAACCGGTTTAGGATTGTTTGTTGGCGCCTGACGCTAATGGAATAAACCAAACTAACAACTTGGGGGAGAGCGACATGCGAGCAAGGAAAGCGGCACTGGTATTTGCCGGCTTAAGCGTCCTGTTGGCTGCCACGGGCTGCGACGGCGGAACCGGCGAACCTACAGGCAAGAAAGGTGCGAATGAGGCTTCCGTGGAACGGGCGGAAACAAGCAAAGCGTCCGAGGTCGATACGACGCCCGTTAAGCTAACCTTATTTCCTTCCGTCGGGATTGACGACAAAGACGTGAATAATTTATTTATCGAACCGGTCAAAAAGAAGTACCCGCATATTACGATCGAAATGATTAAACCGGGCAAAGGAACGATGATACAAGATCTGGTAGCGGCCGGCCAACCGCCGGATCTGCTCTATACGTGGAACGGCGGCCTGCCTACCTTCCAGGCATACGATTTGCTGTACGATGTGACTCCGCTTGCCCGTAAGCACGGTATGGACTTGAATCGATTCGAACCGGTAGTACTCGACGCGATTAAAGTGCTTTCCGATAAAGGCGAACTGTATGCGCTTCCTTTTGCCGTTAATTTCAATGCGCTCTATTACAATAAAGATATTTTCGACCGGTTCGGCGCGCCTTACCCGAAGGACGGCATGACTTGGGAGGAGACGATTGAGCTCGCTAATAAAGTATCGCGCAGCGACGGGGGCGTGCAGTACAGGGGGCTCGATCCGGAAGCGGTGTCCCGGCTGTCCAAGCCGCTCGGACTCACCTATGTAGACGGCCAAACCGGGAAGTCGGCGATCAATCGAGACGAGTGGAAGAAAGTGTTCGAGCTGGCGCGCGCCATGTATGCAATACCCGGCAACAAGCCGCCGACGTTTCTGAATGCGAACGCGAAGCCGGCTTTTCTGAAAGACAAAAACTTGGCGATGCTGACGACGATCAATTTATTCAATCTCGCCTTGGAGGAAGCGGCGAACGGAGGCCTGAACTGGGACGTTGCCCAATATCCGAGCTATAAAGAAAAACCGAACGTTTACGGGCACGTCGATGCCAATGTAGTCGCCATTACGAAAACGAGCAAGTACAAAGAGCAGGCGATGCGCGTGCTTGAAGTCATTACGTCCGACGAAGTTCAGCTGCTCGGCGCTAGGACGACTGCCAGAATGTCGGTATTGAAAAATCCGGAAATGAAAAAGCAGTTGGGTGCCGACATGCCTTTCCTGAAAGGAAAACGGCTGGAGTCGATTTTCAAAAGCTCCCCCGTTCCCGCCCCGGCTTATTCGCGATTCGAAGACAGCACGACGAACCAAATCGTTCTGAAAAGCTTCGAGGAGTATTTCAACGGCAAAGATCTCAATACCGCGCTCAGAGACGCGGAACAAAACATGAATAAGCATATTGACGACAGCAAGCAGAAGTAGGGGGCAGCGTCGAAAGAGCTCGGCGAATGCCGTTACGATGCGATTTAAAAGGAGAGGGTTGCGATGGTAAAGAAACGGTTTGGCGCTTCGTTTATGACGTTAAGCATGTTTGCAGCGCTGCTGGCCGGCTGCGGCGGTCAAGAAGCGGCGAAGGGGGACGGAGCGAAGCAGGCGGGGAATACCGCATCAAGCGACAAGGCGGCGGCCGTTCAACCGGTCAAAACCGAACCGGTCACCATCACGTTCGGATACAGGCCGGGCTATTTTACAGAGCAGGAAATTCAGCGTTACATCATCGAGCCGTTGAAGAAGAAGCATCCTCACATTACCGTCAAGCCTTTATTGATCGACAACAAGACGGTGACGCTGCCGAATCTGATCGCGGCGAAGGAAGTTCCGGATATTATTACGACGAACTCTCTTACTTTGCAGGATTTCAAGCAGATGGACCTGCAATTCGATCTGAGCGAGCTGATCAAAAGCCAGAAGGTGGACCAAGGCAAGTTCAAAGCCGATGCGCTCGACTCGCTCAAAATTACGAACCAGACGGACTATTTGGTCGGATTCCCGTATACGCTGCAATTCAACGCTCTCTATTACAACAAAGATATTTTCAATAAATTCGGCGTTCCATTTCCAAAGGACGGTCTGACGTGGGCCGAAGTGACGGAGTTGGCCAAAAAATTGACGCGGGTGTCGGACAATGTGCAATATCGCGGCCTCGAGCCGGACTCCGTGTTCCGGCCCGGCTCCCAGCTCGAGCTGCCTCTGATCGATCCGGTTACGTACAAATCGATCGCCAATACGGATCAATGGAGACGCGTGTTCCAGATGGTAAGAGACATTTACGAAATCCCGGGCAACTCGGATATCAAGTCGCTCGGCAACGGGATCAAGGATTTCAATCAGACGCAGACGATCGCGATGATTGCCGGACTTAACTGGCTTAGCTTCATGAACGACGAGAAGGTGAAGGCGAGCTTTACGAATTGGGATATGGCGTCTTATCCGGTATTTCCGGAAAAGCCTGGCATCGGCACTCAAATCGATATTCATCTGATGCTGCTGACCAAAACGAGCAAAAACAAGGAAGCGGCATTGCAGGTCATGAGTACGGTATTCTCCGACGAAGTGCAAATGGAAATGGTTCGAGACGGCAAAATTTCCGTGCTGAAGGACAAGAAGTTCGAGGAAGAGTTCGGGAAAAATCTCGATATTTTGAAAGGGAAAAACGTACAGGCGGTTTTCAAAACGAAGCCGGCCAAGCCGTTCCCGCCGACCGAATTCGCCAGCAGAGCTTTGAACGACGTGACCAACTTGATGGGCAAGATCATTAAGGAAAAAACGGACCTGAACACGGCGCTGCGTCAATTTGACGAAGAGCAGTCGAAGAAATACGCGGAAGGCCGGAATAAATAGACACTTTTCGTGTGGAACAACTCTAAGGGAGTGATTCGGGATGACGGATAGGAACGAGAAACGGGAGATGGATCAGGGATCGCCGCAGGGCGGCGATTCCGCCAAGCCGATCAGCCGCAGGAAGGTGCTCGCCGGTGTCGGACTCGCGAGTGCGGCTCTAGTGTCTGCGGAACTGCTCAAGCTCGGTCCGGCGGGGGCGGCCTCCGTCCATGGAGCCGTCTACGGCGGCAACGGCAATCCGCACGGACTTAGGGAAGATCTCGCAGATGCGGCGGATTCCGCGAAAGGAGCGGCGCTCGTAGGATATTCCGGCAGAACGGTCGCCGATAAGCTCGACGAGATCGTCAGCGCCGCAGATCGGGGCGGTGATGCGCAGCTCGCGGCGGACGCCGCCGGAGGCAAAGTTTATTTGGTGCCCGCAGGAGCCAATGTCGTGATCCACGTACCGGCGCAATATCCGGATCTGAACGCGGCGCTTCGCGCGATCGAGAGCTGGATCATTCCGGCGAGCGCCACGGTGAGCATTCGGATTGCGGAAGGCAGGCACACGATGCCGGGGGCTACCCGGATCACTCATCCTTATGCGGAGCAAATTCGGATCAAGGGTGCTGACGTTGTTGTCACCGCAAAAGCTACCTCTCAATCCGGCGTAACGGGCGCGGCCGGCGAGTACTTCGTCTCGCTCGCCGTGACGACTACCGGCGGAATGACGGTGGGCGATTGGGTTATGGTCCGCAAGACGGCAGGCACGGGCAACCATTATGCGCATGTCGGATTCTGGGAAATTACGGCGGTGTCGGGCAATCAGATCACGGTCCGCAACCGTCACCGTCAACCGGCGTTTCCGGCGAATACGCTCACTTCGGCCGATATTTACAAGATCGGCACGATTATGCAATACAACGGCACGGACGGTATTGTCGTGCGCGGCGCGAGCGTCGGCCTTCTTGAAGATGTCGGCATCGTCGGCAATATGTACGAGTATTGGAATCCCTCCAATGTCATAGGCACGGAGAAGGGCACGCACGGAATCTATGTCGGCTCCAATACGATCATAAGCGGCTCCGCGACGCCGGGAGGGGAGAATCCGCTCGGCATTTCGGGAGGGTCGATTTCTTTGGGCGAGTTCGTGTGCGTCAGCCAGTTCGACCAGCAGGGGCTTTGTGTGGCCGGCGGTTCCGGTATTTACGGGAAAAGCGTCGTCTCGACGGGAAATGGCCGAAGAGGGTATTATGTCGGCACCTCCGGCGCGATCGACATCAAATTTTGCATAGCGGCGGGCAACTACTTGGACGGCGTCATCGCCGACTACGGCGGATGCTTCAATACGAGCGGGGCGATTTTTTCCGGAAACCGTCTGGACGGAGGGTTCGCTTTCAACGGCGGATCGTTGATCGCTCCGAATACGGTATCGGCAGGCAATGCCGTGAACGGATTCGAAGCGAGGGCAGGGGCCCAGCTCAGCGCGGATGGGGCGACTTCGATCTATAACAGTTGGAACGGCATCCACGGAGAGTACGGCGGGAGAATCTCGTGCACGGGAGCGAAAACGACGAACAACGGCCGGGACGGACTGTCGCTTGCTTTTGGGGCCGTCGCGAGAGCGACGAGTATCGCTTCCAGCAGCAATACCCGTTACGGGGTACTGTGCGACGGCGGCTCGACGGCGGTTATTTCCGGCGCGACGACATCGGCGAATGCGGCAGCCGATCGGCTGGCGAAGCAGCTCTCCATTATTCAGGACGGGGCGGCCTATACGGCCGGAACGATAGATGCCGTATCCCGGCAAACGTTCAGAAGCGGTACGGCGTATATCGATGAGGTCATTACGGCGGGAGGCGATCTGGCGCTTTCCTTTAATGGAACGCAGCATTTCGTGTTTAAGAGCAGCGGTATTTTGCATCCGTCCGGGGACGGTACGCAGGACCTAGGCACATCCGCGAACCGATTTAAAGATATTTACGCGGCGAATGCCGTTATTCAAACATCGGATGCGCGGCTGAAGGAGGACATCGGGGAGTCCGATCTGGGGCTTGCGTTCGTTTCCAAGCTGAAGCCGGTCAAATTTCGGATGACCGACGATCGAAGCGGGAAAGTGCATTACGGGCTGCTTGCGCAGGATATAGAACGGTTAATACACGGGTTGGGCATGTCGGATAACGAGTTTGCCGCGTTGAGTCGCTCTCCGGTTCAGGCTCGGGATAGCAGTGGAAGCGAGGCCGGCGATATCGCCTACGGATTGCGTTATACCGAATTTATCGCCCCTCTGATTAAAGCGGTTCAAGAACTCGCCGCACGGGTTGAGGCGATCGAAGCACAGTAAGCTGCGATTATGATGGAGTTTCAAGAGACGGCGCCGATTGTTGCGCCGTTTTCGGCCATTACCTGCTGTTGCGCCATTTATTGAATTCGAGAAACTCGAGAAACTGTTCTTTGCTGATTCCGGAAGCCATCGCTTCCCGCACCAGCTCGATCCATTCGGCGTCGAGCTCCTGTGCCGTAGTTTTTTTGTCGTTCAAAAACGCCTCGATCGGAACTTCGAGCACCGCGCAAATTTTTTCCAGCAAATGGATGGAAGGATTCGTTTGAATATCCCGCTCGATCGAGCTCAAGTACGATTTGGCGACCCCGGCCTTCTCGGCCAACTCGCTGAGCGAAAGCCCTTTCGTAAGACGCAATTCTTTCACGCGTTTGCCTATCATGCGATTATCCCCTTTTAACGTACCGTTCTCAGCTGTCTAATCTGTACTCCCATCATAACAAAAATGGCAGTAAAATGCATGCGGATCACGGGATTTATACAGCTAAAGAACGGAATGGGCCGTACTGAAAGCGATTGCAAAAGGAGACAACCGTAAAAGCCCGTTATGACTCGGGCTCATCGGATCCGGGCGGACTTTGCCGCAAAAATTTACGAATCTCCTCGACAGTGATGCCGATTTGTTTGGCTGCGAGCATCAGGTGAATCCAGTTCGGGTCCAGCTTGGAATCGTGTTGCAGGTGGCGTAAGCCTTGCATGTCGTAACTTCCCCCTATTGGTTGGGTTGGTTGTCGCTTGAATGCAAGTGACGTCGTTTCATAGGATTCGTGGCTCGTCCTCCGTTTAAGGGGGGAGGGGCGGTGTACGCGGAACGCGAACAAGCCGCAATCCTGTCCGGACCCGGCTTATTCGATCGGTCGCGGCAGCCGTCTACCCTCCGAACGCGTCCCGGAACGCCCGCGACAAATCGGCAGGCTCGACGTTCCAAAGCGCCGCGATTTCCTGGCAGACGTTCTCGTCCCACCAATCGGACAGCAATTTGCGGTTGCTGCTGTTTTCCGCGATATATTGCAGGTTAAGCACTACTTTTTTTAAATACAGCTCCTCGGCTTCGGCGAGCTGGGCCGGGGGAACCCATATTTTCAGCCGTTTGACCGTCCGGTACAGCTCCTTGTTGCACGCCCGGCGTATTTTCCGCAAAGTAGGCAAGTTTTGGTTATGCTTCTCGCTGTGCTTCTCGCCTGCAGGCCTCATCATGCCGCATCACCCGCTCCTCTCTGCTATTACCATATGCAGAGGGCCGCCGCTAGGCTACTGGGGGAGCGGTCAGTTCACGACAATATAGCCGATCATCGGGCCGCCGTGCGCCGCATCGGGGTGGGCGAGACAAATGATCCGGAATATGCCCGCTTTGTCCGCTTTGAACGAAACGATCGTTTCTTCTCCTTGCTTTACTTCGCCCTTGAGACCGAGCCCTTCGATCATGAAAGGATGGCTTGCTCCATTAACGCCGCGGATGCTCAGCTTGACCTTCTCGCCTTTGCGGACGATCACGGTGCCCGGATCCCAGCGGTACGCCTCGAGCTGTTTGCCGTCAGGCAGCGTCGCCTTGAACTCGCCCGTAACCATATGGATCGTGCGCGTATCGAGAGCCGTTCCGGTGACGGAGGCGATTTTCTCCTGGCGGGCATAGAGCGCGTATGCGGCGGCCAGGATGAGTATGCCGAGTATGAACAGCAGCTGCTTCTTCTTGAATACGAATAGCCGGACGGAAGCGCGTCTGTTCGGTTTGCGGTGCGACGGTACGTAGGCCAATCGGGTTCTCCTCCTTCATTTTTAAGCCGAATGCTTGTCATCCATCATCCACTATTAACGTATGTGGGGGCTTGTTCCGGCATGACTGGAGAACGGTCGACCCGGGAAAAAGGGGGAAGCGGTTCTCTGCCGCCGATTCGGGCGAAAATACCGCCCGGCCTACAGTCCGGGTGCGTCCATGCCCTCTTTATGGTAGAATAGGATGGGACATGGCTCCCGGCATTCTGAAATTGGCGGGGCGCCGCTCAAGAATATCAAAGAAAGTTGGTTACCGATGAGCGACTGGATTCACGGCGTGATCGATGCGGCAACCTCCTGGTTGACCGACCTGGGCTATTGGGGAATTATGCTCGGCTTGATGATTGAAATTATTCCTAGCGAAATCGTACTTGCATTCGGCGGTTATTTGGTTTCCAAGGGCGAGATCAATTATTGGATGGCGGTTGTGTTCGGCACGATCGGAGGCGTAATCGCTCAAATTTTCGTCTATTGGATAGGCCGCTACGGCGGCAGACCGGTATTGGAGAAGTTCGGCAAATACATTTTGATCAACAAGCACCATATCGACGTGTCGGAGCAATGGTTCAACAAATATGGGACGGGCGTTATTTTCACAGCCCGATTTATTCCGGTCGTCCGTCATGCGATTTCCGTACCGGCCGGTATGGCGCGCATGCCGCTGTCCAAGTTTACGATTTTAACGACGCTGGCGGTCATTCCTTGGTCGATGTTTTTCATTTACTTGGGCCAGAAGCTCGGAGACAATTGGAAAAATATCGACGAGATGGCCGCGGAATATATGCAGGAAATTATTTGGGGAGCGGTAGCGTTAACCGTTTTGTACGTCGTTTATTTGCTCTATAAACGGTCCAAGAAGTCCGCCCGGCCGGCAGCCGTTGCAGACTCCAAGGAAAGCAAAGCAAGTGGACTGCGCGTTCTCGAACAGCTCGGAAGCGAGTACAGGGTGCTGGACGGCCAACGCATCTTAACCGGCGATGCGGTAAAGCAGGCGGATCGTATCGTCATAGGGCCGAACGGAGTATTTCATATCGAGCTCAATAACACAGCCGGCGAAATCCGATTCGCGGAACGGATCGCCGAGCCGGGAACGGCAGGGTCGCCGGATGATCCGACCGCCCAGGCGTACCGCCGGGAATTCGCGCTCAAAAATTTGCTCAGGCGCAATCAGATCAAAGCCGAAGTCGTCGGCGTCATTTGCTTGACCCACCCGGATGCAACGATTACGGGCCAAAGCCCCGGATTCGCTGCGCTTACGCCGGACAAGCTTCCCTCGTACATAAGGTCTTACAAAGCGAAGCAGGAGTTAGCCGGGGAGCAGGTCGGACGGATCGTCAAGCTGCTCGAAGAGCAGAGCGGCTCCGGCAAGTAGCGATAAAACAGAGCACCAATTGCCACGAAGGACAAAGGACTGTCACGTTATCACATAGCTGCTCGTGAGTCGGCTAGTAATTACGTGACAGTTCCTGAGCGGTTAAGGCCGCCTGCGTCTTTCGTGGTTTTTTTGGCTGTGGCGGGGGAATTGCGGCCCGAATGGACATGGATAAACGTAATCAGATAAAATAGAGGTGGCAACATTATGAAGGAGGGATAGCCATGAGCAAAAACTTGGCCGACAAGCTGGGCAAAGGGTTGGAGCCTCAGCAATTTATCGACCGGATGACGAAAAACCAGGATAAATTTCTCGATTGGTCCAACCGGTTCGAATGGACTTCCGACGACGACCGCGACTTTTTCGAATCGCTGTCGAACCGCGATGATTTGCGCTGCCTCATATTGGCGGCGGATTGGTGCGGCGACGTCGTCCGCAACGTCCCGGTCGTGTTCCGGGCGCTGGAAAACTCCGGAATCCCGGTGGAAGTGCTGATCATGGAAGAGCATACCGATACGATGGATCAATTCCTTACGATGGGCGGCCGGTCGATTCCGGTCGTGATTTTCACCGACACGGGCGGATTCGTACTCGGTCAATGGGGACCGCGTCCGAAGCATGTTCAGGAGGTCATGATCCAGTTCAAACAGGCGAATCCGGACCGGAATGCGCCCGATTATGAAGAGAACATCAAAGTCGCTCGCACCGAGATGATGGCGCAGTACGGCGAAGGAACCGGCTACCATGCCGTCATCGTGAAAGAGCTGCGCGACTTGATTTCCACTTTCTAATCTACGGACGGAGACTGTTATGCTGAACATTGATGCTTTCGAACTCGGTCCCTTGCAGACGAACGCCTATTTGCTCTCGAATGCGGAACGTACGAGGGGATTCGTCATCGATCCCGGGATGAACCCGAAATCGTTGTTCAAGCGAATCGACACGATGGAGATCGAGGCGATCGTGCTTACCCATACCCATTTCGACCATATCGGCGGAGTGGACGAGCTGCGCAAGTGGAAAAAATGCCCGGTCTACGTGCACGATGCCGAAGCCGATTGGCTGTCCGACCCGAAGAAGAACGGCTCGGCGAGATGGCCGGAGCTCGGAGGCCCGATCGTAACGGACCCGGCGGAATACGCGCTTGATGACGGCCAGACATTGGAATTGCTCGGTGAGAAGTTCCGGGTGTTCCATACCCCCGGACATTCCCCCGGAAGCGTCAGTCTGCTGTACGGCGACAAGCTGTTCAGCGGGGACGTGCTGTTCCGGTTGTCCGTTGGCCGGACCGATTTGCCGGGTGGCAGCCAGCGCGAGCTGATGGAGTCGATCCACGGCACGTTGTTCGATTTGCCGGACGATGTCAAGGTATACCCGGGGCACGGCAAGCCGACGACGATCGGATACGAGAAACTGAACAACCCTTACGTGTGACACGGCTGTACGTGTACAAGGAGGCTTATCGCGCATTCGTGCGGGGTAAGCCTATTTTTTGTCTTTTAGTTCAGCGACTCGTCTCTTTCCGCGAGCAGCTCGGAAGGAACACGCCCTATGTGCCTTTTAAAGATCCGGTAAAAGTATGAGGGATCGCTGTACCCGACATACTCGGAAATGTCCGCGACCGTAAGCAGCGAATGGCGGAGCAAATACTGCGCCGTCTTCATTCTGGCCGCATGGACGCTGTCGCCGATCGTCTGGCCCGTCACGGAGCGGAACAAGGTTGCGGCGTAGTTCGGGCTTCTCCCGATCGCTTCGCCCACCTGTTCTTTCGTTACCTGCTCGCGATGATGGAGCTGGATATAGCTGCGCATCGCTTCGACTAGCCGGTATTTCTCATGGGACGGCTGCCCCCGGTCAAGCTCGCGGTTTGCGTGCACAAGCGTTTCGAGCAGCATCGCCTGGGCCATCGCCTCCCGGTAAGGAAGCTCCTCGTTCCATTGCTCGCAAGCGGTTTTGAGCCGGTCGGCTATCAGCTCGTACAGGCCGGTTTTCCATACGACGTACGGATGCGAGTCCAGAATCGGCATCACCGGGCCCGGGCCTTCCTCGCGGAACGAGATGACGTATTTTTCATGCAGCAGGGTCGGGATGCTTTTGCCGTAAAAGACGGTCCGGTCCGAGATGAGCAGCATATCGCCCTTCTCCGCGACGACCTTCTTGCCGCCGATCCAGTACACGCAGGAGCCGTACGTGACGAGAGCGAGCGACCGGACCGGCGCGGCGGGGTCGGCTTCCTTGAACCAGCCGGTTCCTTTATCGTGGCGAACGTCAATGACTTGCAGCATGATGGATATCCTCTCTCTTGCATGGATGAATACTATTTTACACAGTCGGTACTATTTTTCATAGCGCCTCATCGAAGCTTGGATTTACAATGAACTCAGAAGCTTGTACTTCCGGTAGAGAGAGGACGAAGAAACGGACATGCGCAAAACGAAAATTGTTTGTACGATGGGGCCGTCCTGCGATTCGGTCGATGTGCTGAAGCAAATGATAGCGGCGGGGATGAACGTCGCCCGCTTGAATATGGCTCACGGCAGCTTGGAGGATCACGCGGGGCGGATTGAGCGGGTGCGGCAAGCGGCTCGGGAAATGGGAACCTACATAGCCGTTCTGGTGGACATTAAAGGGCCGGAAGTGCGAATCGGCATGCTGGCCGAGCCGTCTTACGACTTGGCCGAGAACGACCGGTTCATTTTGACTACGGAGACGATAACAGGCGACGGCCGCCGCGTTTCGGTCAACTACCCGGAGCTGCCGCGCGATGTGCGGGCGGGCTCGACCATCTTGATCGACGACGGTCTGATCGAGCTTGAGGTCGAGCAGGCGGAAGGCACCGAAGTCGTATGTCGCGTCGTCAACGGTGGCAAGCTGAAGCCGCGCAAAGGCGTGAACTTGCCGGGCATCCGGACATCGCTGCCGGGCGTGACGGAGCGCGACATTTTGCATATCGCGTTCGGCGTGGAGCAGAAGGTGGACATTATTGCCGCATCGTTCGTCCGTAAGGCGGCCGATATCGTGCAAATCCGCGAGCTGCTGGAGCAGCATGGAGCCGGGCACGTGCGGATCATTTCCAAGATCGAGAACGAAGAAGGCGTCGAGAATTTGACTGAAATATTGGAGGTTTCCGACGGGATTATGGTCGCGCGGGGAGATTTGGGCGTAGAAATTCCGGTCGAAGACGTCCCGCTCGTCCAGAAGCGGATGATCCGGGCGTGTAATGCGGCCGGCAAGCCGGTCATAACGGCGACGCACATGCTGGAGTCGATGCAAGTCAACCCGCGGCCGACGCGCGCCGAGGCGAGCGACGTCTCCAATGCGGTGCTGGACGGCTCGGACGCCGTCATGCTGTCCGGGGAAACGGCGGCGGGCAAATATCCGGTCGAGTCGGTCGAGACGATGGCCCGCATCGCCGAGAAAACCGAGACGATATTGCCCTACCGCGAATCGTTCGAGCAAAAAATCGCGCTGCATCCGACCAACGTAACCGAAGTGATCAGCCAATCGGTCGTAGGAGCCTCGCTCGACCTCGAGCCGAAGGCGATATTGACGCCGACGGAGAGCGGATTTACCGCCCGCATGGTGTCCAAATACCGGCCGAAGGCGCCGATTATCGCCGTGACGCCGAACGAGAGCGTATTGGGCGGGCTCTGTCTCGTATGGGGCGTTATTCCCGTGAAGGGCGAACCGGCGCCTACTACGGACGAAATGCTCGAATCGTCGCTGCGAAGCGCCGTCAAGAGCGGTGCTTTATGCCCGGGGGATACGGTCATCGTATCAGCCGGCGTGCCGGTCGGGCGCAGCGGAGCGACGAACTTGATGAAGATCGTGCAGGCGCCGGCGTAAATCAAGAGCTCCCCGGCGCATACTGCCGGCTGTGGTCGCCATTGTTGCGATAATGCTGGGGAGCGACCCCTTCGATCTTTTTGAAGATGCGGCTGAAATGAAACGGGTCGGGATAGCCGACTTCCTGGGCGATCGTTTTCACGCTTTTGCCCGTATGGCGCAGCAAATATTTGGCGCGCTGCGTCCGCAACTGGTGAACGTATTGCTGGATGTTCGTGTTCGCATACTTTTTGAACACATGGCACAAGTATTCGTACTTGCGGTTCATGAATCGCTCCAAATTTTGTTTGGGGATGTCCTCCGTATAAAATTGATTCAAGTAGCTCAACATTCTGCGATAGGTCATATACGACGTCGGCGCAGCCGTATCCAGCTTCGTGTGCTCGAGCCAATCGTCGGAGATGAGCCGGAGCATCTCGGCAAGCAATATCGTCGCACGGAACCGAAAGTTGCCTTTCGGTTTTTTGCATGTTTCCATAAGCTCTTCGAACAAACCGAGCAGTTTATAGTACTGCTTGGGCCGGAATAATCGGGGAATGACTAACGGGTCGTCGCTGCGGCTCTCGATCGTCCGCAGTTCCAACTGCGAGGCATGGATGATATTAAGCTCGGACGCTTGATGCAATAGAAACTCGTCAATGTCGGGATCGCACGAAAATTGCGCCCAGAAAAACCTCCCCTGCCGTTCCCCGGGTTTCCACCCCCCATGCGACTCCCAAGGCCTCAGAAGCAAAGATTCGCCCGCCGACAACTTCAAGCGTTCGCCTTCGACCTCCAAATGCACGGTCCCCTCGGCTACTGCAATCAGCTCATAGTTCGGATTGTGATGCTCCGCGAAAAACGTATGATGATTCGCATCGCACAAATCCACACACTTGACGTCCAGCCTGGCTAATCGAGACATTTTGTACAGCATCGCATGGCATCCTCCGATCCATTTTCCGATCAAATCGAAACCACGTTCATGGATACATGGCGTTCCTGCGTCTATAGTCAAGGTAGTTACGGATTATTATACCAAATGGCATAGGGAGGTGGCGTGATTCGGGAAAAATAAAGCGCATTCATTCATAAGGGCGTCGCTTTATGGATTGTCGTTTGCAAGCCAAGCGGATCAAAAATCAGGGAGGAACAAAGAAAATGAACAAGAAAGCATGGCGTTATTTGTGCGCGCCTCTGCTGCTGGCGACAACCTCGGCTTGCGGAGGGGCGGACCCGGGGGCGGATACGGTGAAGCAGCAGCACCAGCCGTCCAAGCAGGCCGATCCCGTGGAGCTTACTTTCCTGTATACCTCTACCGGTTACCCGGACGCGGACTTCATGAGGGATTACGGCGATCCGATCAAGCGGAAGTATCCCAACATCTCGATCAAATTCATTCAGAGCACGAAAGGAAATACGCTTCAGGAGCTGATCGTCGCCAAAGCGGATATCGATGTCATCTTTACTTCCATCGGCGCTCTGCCGGGCGTTATCGATACCGGGATATCGCTCGATTTGGCGGAAACGATTCAAACAAACAAATTCGATTTGAACCGGTTCGAGCCTTCAACGATCGATATGGTTCGCAACATGTCGGGAGGCAAAGTGCTCGCTTTGCCGATAAAAGCCACTTCCATGGTGCTGTTCTACAACAAAGATCTGTTCGATAAGTTCGGCGTGGCCTATCCGAAGGACGGCATGACGTGGGACGATGCGTACGAAATTGCCAAGAAGATGACCCGGAACGACGGAGGTCAGACGTATCGGGGATTCGTTTCCTCGCCGCCCCATTTGGCCATGACGAATCAATACTCGCTGGACTTCATCGACCCGAAGACGAAAAAAGCGGCGTTCGACAACGGACGGTGGAACCCGTTCATGGATAACTTCGTCCGTTTTTTCCAACTGCCGGGGTACGGTGCGGATGCAAAAGTGCTCGCGGGCGGCGCGCAGAGCGATATGTTCTATAAGGAAAGAACGGCCGCCATGTACGCCCATTTCTCGTCCAATTACCCGAGAGCGAACGAAGGGATGAATTGGGATGTCGTCACGTTCCCGACGTTTAAAGATCGGCCCGGTGTAGGAGCGCAGCCTTATCCCGCCTATTTCAGCGTTGCTTCGACCAGCAAGCATAAGGAGGAGGCGTTCCAAGCGATCGCCTATCTGACATCGGACGAAGTGCAGATGGAGCAGGCGAGAATCGGCAATCCTCCCGTTCTCAAGAGCCAATCGGTCCGGTCCGTATTCGGGCAAGATTCACCCGACCTGATAGGAAAAAATACGATGGCGATGCTGGCGGCCAAATTTGCCGACCCGCGAGTGTACACGAAATACGACGGGCATGCCCAAAGCGTGATTACAACGTCATTTACGGACATTATCACGGGTGCTAAAGATACGAATACGTCGCTCGGTCAAGCGGCGGCCATTCTTAACGCCAAAATCGCGGAAATAGACGGGAAGTAGAAACGATAAACGAACGGAGGTATCGAAGCGTATGGACGATCAGGTGAACATGAGCAGAAGGAAAATGCTCGCTTCGCTCGGAGCGGCGGCAGGGGCGACGGCTATGATGTACACCGTTTCGCAAGGAACGGCTTTCGGAAAGGAGAAAAATCCGGTGGTGGAAGCGGTGTATGGCGATAAGGCTTGCAAAACGTGCTGCGACATCGGGGCGGACATTACCGAAATGCCGGATGCATCCGCCTACTTGAATGAGAAAATCAATGAGGTCAGCTCCTCCGGAGGCGGAGAGATTTGTCTTCCTCCCGGATTGATAACGGTTAAAAGCATGATCGTGCTTAAGTCAGGCGTGAAATTAAGAGGCCAGGGCGACTCGACTGTCATCAAAGGCGTATTCGACGTACCGACGAATCGGATCATTACCTCGCCGTACGATGCGCTTCAAACCGATATCGGCCTATCCGATTTTTGCGTGGACCGGTCGGGGGCGAACGCCCAGCACGGAATCATTTTGGGCGGCATCCATCATCTGAGAATCAGCCGGGTGACGGTCAGGGGAAAAAGCTCTGCCGAAAGCGGAGCACTCGGGGTTTCCGTATTTAATGCCTACGCGACGATTCAGAGTCAGGACGTGACTGTGGAAGGCTGCCGGATCGAGCAAAGCAACAATTTCGGTATCGCCTTCGGCAACGTAAAGGAAGGGACGATCGCGAACAATGTGTTTATCGATTGCTATCGCGAATGCATCGGGTTGGAAGCGTGGGGCGACGGAACTCCCGCTTACTTGAATACGCACGGCATCGTCGAGAATGTTACCGTCGTCGGCAATACGGTTCATGCTTCGGAAAATCCGGCCAATCACATCGGCGGATCGGTCGGGCCGGCTGTCTATGTAGGAGGCGCTTCGGGGGGGACGGTCAGAAACTGTGTCGTTACCGGAAACACGATACGGGTTTCGGACAATGTCAGCGCGAATTACTATGGCATTACGGTAACCGGTGCGCCGACCAAGCCGTGCGAGGGGATTACGATCAGCGACAACTCGGTCTACAATGCATCCGGAGCGGGTATTTATGCGGGAGTCCTCGGCTGTATCACCAGACAGCTCAAAATTTCCGGAAATATGATTATGAATCCGAGCGTCTCCGGCTCCAAGGCGGCAATTTTGCTGCGAAATGTGACGGACAGCGTCGTGTCGGACAACAAAGTGATCGGAACGACTCACTCCTATGCATTTGAAGAACAAGTCGGCTGCGACCGGAATACGGTGACCACGAATCATTTTGCGCCGGGTACACTCGGGGTCGTCAACCTTGCGGGAGCGAATAGCTCGTACTTCTCGTCGTCACACTTCACCACCTATGGCGGCAAGAAGTTTATGGAATCGTACCTTGTGGCGGACGACGCGTCGGTCGTATTAAAGTCGCGGGGCAATCCGCAGAGGGGCATTTTCATGATCGCCAGTGATTATGGCGGAAACTATGCGATTATTGTCGCCAATGGAGCGGGAGCCCCCATCGTCATCGCGAAAAGTGCGGATGCACAAGTCGGCGCCACGAATCCGGATGTGGACGGCGCGCTGAATATTTACCCGAACAATGCCGCGGAGCTGGTCGTGAAAAACAGGCTGGGTTCGGCCCGAAACATAACGATCGACAGTCTTACGAAATAATTCGCATGCAAAAAAAGGAAATGGACCGGGGGCGTAGAATTACCGTTGTTGGAGTTGAAATGCGACTCGACTAGCGGGGTGTACATCTATGTCTTCGGTCCGTGTTCAAGTGTCGTGCATCGCCGTGCGCGACGGCAAAATCGCCATGATCAAAAAGCTGAATCCGGCTTATAAAACGTACGGGCTATTCATCCCGCCGGGCGGTCACGTGGAGCTGACCGAGACGATCGAGGAAGCGTGCGTCCGCGAGATGCGCGAAGAGACGGGGCTTGAAGTATCCGGCTTGAACATGGTTGGCGTGATCACCTTTCTGAACAACCAAGCCGATTATCATTCCGTGGCCTTCCTTATGCTGGCCCGCGAAGTAATTGGAACGCTCTCTACGACCGAAGCGGAGAAGCAAACGGCCCATTGGGTGGAGCTGGATGGCATCGGCAGCAACGAGAAGGTGCCGGGCTATCATCGCGACTTCCTGGACCATATATTTAACCGGCGCGGGTTTTTGAACGCGAGAGTAGAGTGGCTGCCGCCGTACAATCAGGCGAAATGGACGATCGTGGACTGTACGACCGAAACGGCGGCAGGCATAGCGGCATACATAAATGAATAAAATAGTAGGGAGTACGGGACCGCGCATACCGCTGCGGTCCTGGTTTTCGTGCGTGGGCGCAGTGATCTTCTGTCGGAGCGTGGTGCAGGCTGAAAAACGGATTGTACAATTGGAAAAAACGATTCAACCTTCACCTCGATCCCGATTTGGAAGAGGAGTTCGAGCACTATTACGTCTCCAAACATTTATCGATTCTCCGTTTCGGGCTGATCGTCTCGCTCGGTTTATTCGCTCTGCTCGGCATTGACGATATTTGGGCCGCCCCCTTATCCAAGCATGAAATATGGGGAATCCGCTACGGCATTATGATGCCGTTCTTTCTGATCAGTTACGGATTGACCTACACCCGGGTGTTCCGAAGACATTTGCAGTCGATCATGTGTGTCGTGCAGTTGTTTTCCGGGTGCGGGTCGATCGGCATCATGGCCGTACTGAAGCCGGAAGAGCCGGCCAATTATTTTTACTTTGCCGGATTGATGCTCATCTTGTTCGGCAATTTCACGTTGTTCGGCTTGCGCTGGATTCAAGCGACGACCGTTTCCGTAGTGCTGGCGGCGGGCTATGCGGTCACGGTATTGTTCGTGCAGCAGCCGTTTCAAGACGGGATCGAAGAAACCGCCTACTTGGCTTACATCAACAGCAATTTGTACTTGCTGTCCACTTTTCTCGGCTCGGCCGTAGTCGGATATGTGATGGAACGGTATAAAATCGTCGAGTTCGCGCAGCGCAAAGAACTGGAGCGAAAAAACGAAGTGATGGAGCGGCTGTCGTACCAGGACGGATTAACCGGCGTTTCCAACCGGAGGGCGTTCGATGCGAGAATAGCCGAAGAATGGAACTGGGCGCTTCGCAACGCCCGCTGCGTATCCCTCATTATGATCGACATCGACCATTTCAAGCTGTATAACGATACGTACGGCCATCAGCAAGGAGACGAATGCTTGCGGGCGGTGGCGGGAGCGCTTCGGAACAGTCTGAAGCGGTCCAAAGATTTTATCGCCCGATACGGGGGCGAGGAGTTTGCCGTTATTTTGCCGGAGACGGATGAAGAGGGAGTACAGAAGCTGTCCGAATATTTGCATCAGGCGGTAAACGATCTGCGTCTCGGCCACGAGTCGTCCCGGTTCGGCATTGTTACAATCAGCGCGGGAGCGGCTACCGCATGGCCGGAGGACGGCGATTACCGGGAGATGATCGAAGCAGCGGACCGGGCATTGTACGAATCCAAGTCGAACGGGAGAAACCGTACGACCGTGAGCGGCTATGGCAAAAAGTAAGTTGATAAGAATGCGCACTTTCTCAATATTCTGGCGGTTGCCTTCGACTAAGAGGCAACCGCCTTTCTGTTGAAAAGGCAAAAGGAGAGATTTGGAATACAAAGAGAGGTGGGGGAGATGTGCGTAAAGCGAGGCGGCTGACTTTAAAATCGTGTTGTAACCGCTGAAAATTCCAAAAACAACACGATTTTAACGGAAGTGGAGCGCATTCCCCCACCTCTTGCCTTCACCGCTTCCTCTCTTTGCAGACTTTTCAACAACTTTGCGGGTTGCCTCCGGCAAACCGTCTTTTTGATTTGGGCCCAAAACCGTGTATTTTTTTATTATTATTTATAGATTTCTCTCATTTATAGCTTCCCGAGCAAACGGTAACATGTGAATACGGAGCGATTTAAACTATTACCGAGTTCGGGAGTGACACAGATGGAGCAAATACCGCGGATAACAAAAGCCGGTGCCGGCAAATGGAACAAGTGGATCGAGCCGATTTGGGGCTACGCGTTTATATCGCCTTGGCTGATCGGGTTCTTCCTATTGACGATCGGGCCGCTGTCGCAATCTTTTTATTTATCGCTTACGCAGTACAATTTGCTGGAGCTGCCCGACTGGATCGGCTTGGCCAATTACAAGGAGATCTTAACGGATGACGCCGAGTTCTGGAAGGCGCTGCAAGTTACGCTCACTTATGTGGCGTTGTCCGTGCCGCTTAAATTAATGTTCGCGCTGCTGGTCGCCTTGCTGTTGTTCCGGGCGATTCGGGGCATGTCGCTGTTCAGGGCGGTATTTTATTTGCCCTCCTTGATCGGAGGAAGCGTCGCGCTGTCGGCGATCTGGCGGAACTTGTTTGGCATGGACGGGATATTGAACCGGATTGCGGGCTTATTCGGGTTCGAAGGAATCGATTGGATCAACAATCCGGGAACGGCTCTGTATACGCTCGTGCTGCTGGCGGTATGGCAGTTCGGATCGTCGATGGTCATTTTTCTGGCGGGACTGAAGCAAATTCCGCGCGATCTGTACGAATCCGCCTCGGTCGATGGAGCGTCGAAGGTTCGTACGTTTTTCGCGATTACGCTGCCGATGCTGACACCGATCATTTTATTTAACCTGGTTATGCAAATTATCGGCAGCTTCCAAATGTTCACCCAAGCCTTTATTGTCACCAAGGGCGGACCGATCAACTCAACGCTCGTCTACGCGCTATATTTGTATCAGAAAGCTTTTGCCTACTTCAATATGGGCTATGCCAGCGCGCTCGCCTGGATCTTGCTTGCGATCATCGCCTTTTGCACGGTTCTCATTTTCTGGTCGTCCAAAAGATGGGTGCACTATGAAACATAACGATACGACGAAAAGGGGAGAAGCAGGATGAGACAAGCGGTTGTATACCGTTATATCGTGTTGATCGCGAGCAGCATCGTCATGATTTATCCGATCTTGTGGCTCGTCGGCAATGCGCTGAAGTCGAACGAGGACATTCCGAAGCAGCGGCTGTTTCCGAGCGAGCTGCATTGGAGCAATTTTGCCGAAGGCTGGACAGCCATACCCGGATTCAGCTTCGCCCATTTCTTCTACAATTCTTTCTTTATCGCGGTACTTTCCGTTATCGGAACTTTGCTGTCCAGCGCGCTCGTCGCATACGGGTTCGCCCGGCTTCGCTTTCCGCTGCAAAAAATGTGGTTCGGCATCTTGATGCTGACGCTGATGCTCCCGGCTCAGGTCACTTTGGTGCCGCAGTACATTTTGTTCAAATCGTTCGATTGGGTCGGCACGACGCTGCCGCTGATCGTACCGCATTTTTTGGCGGTTAGTCCGTTTTTCGTGTTTCTGATCGTTCAGTTTATTCGCGGCATCCCGAAAGATTTGGACGAGTCGGCCAAAATCGACGGCTGCTCGACGATCGGTATCGCGTTCAGAATCGTGCTGCCGTTATGCACGCCGGCTTTCATTACGACGGCCATATTCAGCTTCATATGGACGTGGGACGATTTCCTCGGGCAGATGATTTATTTGACCGACACCGCGAAATATACGGTGCCGCTCGCGCTGCGGCTGTTCCTCGACAACTCGTCGGCGGTCACTTGGGGACCGATGTATGCGATGTCGCTATTGTCGGTCATTCCGTGCTTCGTTATTTTCCTCGTCGCGCAAAAATATTTCGTGGAAGGAATTGCTACCACCGGAATCAAGGGGTAGTTGTTTACGGCGAACGCAATCGGCCTTATGCTGGATGTATAACAAACGGCGAAGACGACAGGTGATGCTTGCGGATGAGGAATCCTTTCAAAACATTTTCGTTTCAGGCGACGTTTTTCGCTTCCTTTCTTGCGATTTCCGTGCTGCTTATTCTGCTTCTCGGCATGACGAGCTATTACATTACGAATCAGGAAGTGGTAGGGCAGACGATCTCCTCCAGGAAGCTGCTGCTGGACGAAATCAACAAGCAGCTCGACATGCAGCTCCAGTCGGTCGAATTCGATTCGCTCGCGCTCGCGAGCAACCCGAAGCTGATCCATTATTTGCAGTACAGCGAAGATTCGTTCGAGCGCATCGGCCAAACTTCCGATATTATCGATCTGCTCAGCCGCCCGAGCTATGTAAAGGACGGCATACTTTCCGTACAGCTGTATGCGAAGCAAACGACGATCAACAGCCATATCGCCGGCAGCGGGGTATACGACTACGGCATATTGGAACGGACTTTCTGGTACAACGAAATCAAGGATGCCGACTACTGCTGGGTCGGCGCTCATCCAGTCGAAGTAGGCGATTACCCGGCGGGAGACCGGCAGGTCGTAAGCTTTGCGAGAAAGGTGCTGTCACCGGCGGGCAAGGAAGTCGGCATACTCGTAGTGAACGTGAAATTGTCCTACATCGAGAAGCTGGCGTTCGGCAGCAGGACGGATGCGAGCCGGTTTATTCTCGACACGAACCGGCGGCTTATCGCGCAATTTAACGGCGGCTCCAAACCGGTTTCTTACGACGAGGCAAGCGGCGACATCGCGGCGATTATGGACAAATCCAAATCCGCGTCCGATCAATTTGCGATAGCCCATTTGGACACGAAGTCGCTGATCATCTGGAATAAGCAGACCCGAACGTCCTGGGTGACGATGGACGTCATTCCTTGGGAAACGATCACGAAAGGAAGCCGGCGCATCGCAACCGTTATTTTGATCGCGGTCGTTTTATGCATCCTGCTTGCGGTTACGATGGCGTTCTTGCTATCCGTACAGTTCGCCGCACCGATCCGCAGGCTGATACGCGCCATGAATGCGATGAAGGTCGGGAAATGGAACATTCGCATCGACAACGATTACCGCAACGAATTCGGCCACTTGAACGATAATTTCAATGATATGGCCGAACGCATCGAATCGTTGATCGCGCAAGTAACGGAGCAAAACCGGCGCAAGCGCGAAGCGGAAATTCAGGTGCTGCAGGAGCAAATCAACCCGCACTTTCTATACAATACGCTCGATATGATGAACTGGCACGCGATCGAAGCCGGCGCCCGCGACATTAGCCGCATGCTCGCCTTGCTCGGCAAAATGCTGCGGATCGGGCTGTCGAGCGGTGCTACTTTTATAAGCATACAGAAGGAAATGGAACACCTGCAATGTTATGTGGATCTGCAGACGATCCGCTACAAGCAAACGATTCGGTTCGTCGTCTCCGTGCCGGATTCGATGAAACGCTACTACATTCCGAAGCTGATCGTCCAACCGTTCGTGGAGAACAGTCTCCTTCACGGCTTGCACGGACGCGCCGACGGGGTCGTGCATATTACCGGGTGGGAGGACGACCGGGGTATCCATTTCAGGATCGAGGATAACGGGCGCGGGATGGAGACGGACAGCCCCGCTCCCGGCCGGGAGCATAACGGGATACGAAATGTGCATGAGCGGATTCAGCTGTACTTCGGAGACGGCTACGGGGTTCAATTGTTCGGCAGGCCAGGCCAAGGGACGAGCGTGACATTGAATTTGCCCAAGCTGGCCGAGGAGCCGCCGCAGGGCATCGGGGGGGAACCGGCATGATCAAAGCCGTCATCATCGACGACGATATGACTACCGTTCAAGGATTATCCCGCTCTGTCAGGTGGGAGGAATTCGGAATCCGGGTGGTCGGAACGGCCATTAACGGCAAGGAGGGGCTCGAGCAGATCGAGGCTCATCGTCCCGACATTATTTTGACCGATATCTTTATGCCGGTTATGAACGGCATCGATATGCTGAAGGCGCTGCGCGAGGCGGGCAATACATCGGAAGTGATCATTTTGAGCGGATATGAAGATTTCAAATACGCCCAATCCGCGGTCAAGCTGCGCGTCAACGACTACTTGTCGAAGCCTGCCACGCTGGATGAGATCGAGCGGGTCCTGAAGGAAGCAGTGGACAAAATAACGAGACGGGATACGGTCGAGAAGGAAGAGAGGGAGCTTAGGGAGCTGCTTGCGTACAATTTGCCGACGACAAAGCGGCAGTTGTTCAAGGGGCTGCTGGAGCCGGGCTTTAGCCAAACCGCTTTCTACCATAAAGTTTCGGATTATTTGAAGCTCGACCTTTCCAACCGGCATTTCAGTGTCGTGCTTATCGAATTTTTCGTCAACCGCGAGCGCAATACGTACCGGCCGAACGATTTGGCCTTATTCGCCTATGCGGTCAAAAATATTGTGGACGAGCTTGCGGATCCTAAAGACGGCGTCTATGTCGCCGATATTCAGCGCAATTTGGTTTCGGTCATCGTTGCGGCTCCAACGCACGCGAAACAGGAGCGGGCGAGGCGGCAGGCGATCCATGTCGCGGAGGAGCTGCTGGAGCATGTCAGATCGTACTTGAAGCTGCAAGTTTGGGCGGCGGTCGGTTCGGTTGCGGAGCACGTCGGCGATATCCCGAAATCTTACGCGTCGGCAGTCGAGCTGCTCGCAAGCCGCGAGAGCATGCCGGACAAGCAGCTGCTGCTGCAGGAGGACGTCCGGGAGCTTGCCAGACCCGTGTCGCGCCGCCCGATCGAGAGCTGCCAAGCTGTTGTCGACGCCATGATGGTCGGGGAAGAAGAACTGATGGAGCTGAGAATCGGCGAGCTGACGCGCGCTCTTCGGGAAGGGGCGGCCCCGAGCATCAGCGAGCTCAGGGAGTTCGCGATCGATATCGTCGGCATCGTGTCGCTCGCCCTGCACGAGCACGGACTGCAAATCGAACATTTCCGCCCGGACTTTTCCATGTTCAAGGAGCTCGAGCTCGTTTACGGCATTGCCGATTTCTCCGGCTGGCTGCGCGATCTGCTCGTTCCGATTTGCAGGGCGATGGACGAACGCAGCTCGCAAAAGCACCGCAAGACGATCGATTTCATCAAGCGGTATGTGCAGCAGCACTATGCGGAAGATATTACGCTCGACCTCATTGCCGAGAAGGTTTATTTGACCCGCAATTATTTAAGCCAAATCTTCAAGCAGGAAACCGGCGAAAATTACAACGGCTACTTGACGCGCGTCCGCATGGAAAAGGCGAAGGAGCTGCTATTGACCGGAAATTATAAAGTGTTCGAAATCGCACAAATCGTCGGCTACAAAAACAACGCATACTTCAGTCAATTATTCAAGAAGCATACCGGCTATTATCCGTCCGAGCTGAACAAATAAGAGAAGACACAGAGACTGTCGATTAACTCGTGAGTAAAGGAGTGGAAAGTGAAAAGGATACCTTCTGGCGAGTTTTGGATTTAAATTCCAACCGCTAAATCTTATATAAATCAAGGAGTTTAAAACAAGCTGTCTGAGTAAAAGAAGGTATCTTTTTACTTGGAACGGCGTGCTTTCGCTTCGCTTTCAGTTAATCGACAGTCTCGACACAGTCCGTATTTTTTCAATACTTATTGTAGATTTCTCTTATTTTATTAAAAAACCGCCATTCTATAATGAAATTGTACGACAGAAAAACATCGAGGGGTGCATTCGCAATGATGAGGCGGAACAGACCGGAAAGACGGGTACTCGGTTCATTGATGGCTTTGACTCTATTAGGCGGTATGCTGGCTGGCTGTGTTCCTACGGAAAAGAAAAGCGGCGATCAGCCGGGCGCAGGAGCGAATAAATCGGAAGCGCTTCAAAACGTGGAGCTGCGGTTCGCCTGGTGGGGAAGTCAAGGCAGGCACGACCGGACGCTGAAGGCGATCGACAAATTCCAGCAGCTACACCCGAACATCAAAATCAAGCCGGAGTATACGAGCTTCGACGGCTACTGGGAGAAGCTGTCCACGCAGGTCGCCGGCAACAATGCGCCCGATCTGATGCAGATGAGCGTTCTGTACATCAAAGAATATTCCGACCGGGGGGTGCTCGCCGACCTTACCCCGTATTCCAACAAGGAGATCCGTATCGAAGATTTGAACAAGGAAGTGATCTCCACTCAAGGAACCGTAGGAGGCAAGCTTGCCGGATTGCCTGTGTCCGACAACGCGTCCGTACTCATCTACAATAAAGAAATGTATCAGCAGGCAGGCGTGGAGCCGCCGAAGCTCGATATGACCTGGAAGGAATATTTCGATAAAGCGCGTGAAATCAAGTCCAAGCTCGGCGACAAAGTATACGGGGCTTTCGATATGTCGGCATCGCTCGAAGCGTTTATGTATTATGCGTTTTCGGTCGGGGATACGATGTATAAAGGAAATCGACTCGGTTATAACGATCAGACGTTCCGAAACTGGCTGAAAATGTGGGACGACGCCCGGAAGGAAGGGATCGTGCCGCCGGCTGCGATGACGGCTTCGTTTTTACCGCTCGGCAACTTCGATCCGAACAAGGACGCGCTGATGAGAGGCATTGTCCCGATCATAGGCCCTCAATTCACGGCGACGTTCCCAGCCTACGAAAACGTCATGAAGGACAAGATCGAAATGGTGTCTTATCCGAAGGACAAAAATACCGGAAGCGTGTTGCTGCCCGCCATGTTCCTGTCGATGTCGGCCAAGTCGAAGCATCCGAAGGAAGCAGCCATGTTCCTGGACTTCTTCCTTAATTCGAAGGAAGCGGCCGACGTGCTCGAAATCGAGAGAGGGCTGCCGGAAAACAAAAAAATATTGGACTACTTGACTCCGCGGTTTAACGATCGCGACAAAAAAATGGTGAAAATGCTTGATCACGTCACGAACAGCAAGCCCGGCATGTACGACGGCGGGCCCAAAGGGACAGGCGAAGTGACGAAGCTGTTCGAACAAACAGTGCAGAAGCTGCAGTTCGGCAAATCTTCCATCGACGAGGTTGTCGCCGAATTCCGCAAGGAAGCCGACAAAATTTTCGAGAAAAACAACTAAGACCTATATAAGTTGAACTAATAACCTCCTTGAAAGTGCCAAGTGCAATGGAGAAAGGGAATTACCTTGTAAGCGAGTTTTGGCTTTGAGTTTCTACAATCCGAAGGCCAATACAAATCAAGAAACTCAAAACAACCTGTCTGAAGCTGCAAGGTAATCCCTTTCGGAATGGAGCGACAGCTAATCATTAGTTCAACTTATATAGAACGGCGAAGGGGGCATACTCCGGCATGAACGAACGCCAGTTTTCCATTATTGGCTGCCAGCATGCGCATATCGGGATTTTTATTAGCGAGATGATGGAACTGGGCTACAGCTGCGCGGGCATCTACGAAGAAGAACACAACGGGCTTTCCCGCACCTTGGCCGACAAATTCGGAATTTCTCTGACGCGCGACAAGGAAAAACTGCTGGGTGACTCCGTTGACGTTGTCGGCTGTGCGGCGATTAACGACGAGAAGATCGACGTGATCGAATTATGCGAAAGCCGGGGCAAGCACGTGATGGTCGACAAGCCTGCGGCCGTCAGCCCGGACGGGCTGCAGCGCCTGAAGTCGGTTATCGATAGAGGGAACATCCAGATTGGTATGCTGCTCACCGAACGGTTTCATCCGGCAATCTACACGTTGAAGAAACAGATCGAGCGGGGCGCTCTCGGCGACATTGTGACCGTCGGGATGCGCAAGCCCCACCGACTCGATGCCGCCTCCCGCCCGGAATGGTTTTTTTCCAAGCGGCAGTCCGGCGGTATTCTGATCGATCTGCTCGTTCACGATTTCGACCTGCTGCGATGGCTGACCGGCAAGGAGATCGAATCGGTCGGCGGATATGTCGGGAAGACGATCATGCCCGAGCATCCGTCCTTCTATAATTCGGCCAGCGTGCAAGTGTTGATGGAGGATGGCATCGTTGCCCAGTTGTATGCCGATTGGCATTCGCCGGTCGGGGGTTGGACCTGGGGCGACGGCCGGATATTCGTCACCGGGACGGAGAGCTTCGTCGAGCTCAGGCTGCATGGCGACCCGTTAGTCGGCCGCGATCCGGTCGTCATCCGGTCGACGAACGGCGAATCCGTCGACACGCTGCCTGCTCTGCAGCCGCCATGCACGATTACGGAAGATTTCTTGCGGCGGATCGGCGGCGAGGACAGTATCATCACGCACGAAGATATCTTGAAGGCGACGGAAGCGACGACTCGGGCCGACAGTCTCGTTACGTACTTGAGTCGTTATGAAGCAAAATAAGCTGCAGCGCGGGGATTACTCCCGCGCTGTTTTTCTTTTGGAGGGAGCAAACGATGACAAAATTATTCGAACAAGGCCCATTCTCCACCTTGGTAAACATAGAGCCTTTGAAATCAACCACGAGCACAGAGCCTGGAACGGGAGACTTCCCGTCGGTTGACGGAATCATTCTATCTCTAGAACGGCAATTACCGCTCCCAGTCTCCGTACATGCTCCTCTATTCTTTGTTCGTCGAAGCGCAGAGACGGGCCGGATATGCTCAAGCCAGCGACAACGTCGCCCTTCCGGTTGCGAATCGGCATGCCCACGCATTTGATGCCGAATTGGTGCTCCATATTGTCGATGGCATATCCGCGGAGCCGAATTGTTTCCAATTCCTGCAGCAGCTTGCCGGTATCGGTAATAGTGTTGTCCGTTATGGAAGCCAGTCCCCGCCCGATTACGGCATCGACGACCTCGCGGGGGAGATAGGCAAGCATCGCTTTGCCGATCCCAGTGCAGTACAGGGGAGCCTTGATGCCCATGACCGACTTGACGGTCATTAGATTTCTCGGCGAGGAGGAATCGAGGTACACGACTTCCGCGTCTTCTCCGGGAATCGCCAGAAATATCGTTTCACCCGTAGCGTCTGCCAACTCCTGCATGTGGGGCTGAACCGTTTTGCGGAAACTGATGTTGCTCGATACGACGTGGCCAAGCTGCAGCACCTTGAGCGTAAGCCTATATTTGCCGTTTTCCGGATTTTTTTTGATATAGCCGGCTTTGACGAAAGTGTCCATGATATTATGCACGTTGCTTTTGTACAGGCCGAGACGCTCGCTGATTTCGGTAACGCCGAGCTCGGGCGTCGTCGCGGTAAAGCAATCCAGCACCTGCAAAGCTTTAAATAACGTTTTCGTCTTGATTTGATCCTCTGCAATCATGATTTTCCACTCCGCCCAATCCAATATCGATAAATCGAATCGCTTATTATTCCCGACGCCGCTCATTACATATCGATTATATTTAGAACTGTGTTCTTATATTTAGAATACAATATAGCCTTCTTATACGTCAATGGTTACCGCAAGCAACGATCGAGAGCAAAAATCCGCTCGAAATCCGGGATTGTATTTCACCGATTGCTATGCTACTATTTGGGTGAATAAATATTAGAACATCGTTCTAAATATTAGAACATTAAGGAGGTGGCTTTCTGTTTCCCGTAGCGTCAGAATTTGGGGGGGCGGGGAGCGAGAGATGGAAAGAGCGTAGTGCAGCTATAAGCGGCGCATGGAAAGAACAACACGAATCAAGGGGACAAAGGAGGACGAACGATGCGTTACGATGTCATCGTATGCGGCGGAGGTCCGTCGGGAGCAGCCGCGGCCATAGCGGCGGGGCGCGCGGGGGCGCGCGTTCTGCTGGTCGAGCGGTACGGTTTTTGCGGAGGGATGGCGACAAGCGCCCTGGTCAATCCTTGGGCCGGCCACGAATACCCGCATCCGGATACGGGAGTAACCGGATCGCTGATCGGCGGCATATTCAAGGAAATCGTCCGCCGGCTGGACGAAGCCGAAGGCTACGGCTCGGAGCTGACGGACTCAGCGTTTGACGAGGAACGCCTGAAAGTGGTGTATGATTGCATCCTTCAGGAGGCGGGCGTCGATATTTTGTATCATACGATGGTGACAAATGTAGTCTGCCGACGCGGGCGAATCGAATCGATCGGAGTCGCTTCGAAGGACGGCGTGGGTGTTATCGAAGGGGACATGTTCGTTGACGCGACGGGCGATGCGGATTTGGCAAGCTTGGCCGGCTGCGAGTGGAGCTTGGGCCGACCGGCGGATCAATTAACGCAGGCGATGACGGTGAGCTTCCGCATGGGGAATGTGAACAAGTGTCTAATGCTCAAGCATCTGCGCGAGCGCAACGAGACCGGACACAAGAAGGCGCGGCTGCTGGTTGAGCCGTATTTCCAGGAGGCGATCCGGGCAGGGCGGCTGAACTACCCGTATCGGAATTGGATTCATTTTTATGACTATCCTCACCCGGGAGTTCTCCATTTCAATATGACCCGGATCAACAAAGTCAACGGGCTGGTCGCCAAAGACTTGAGCTTTTCCGAAACAGAGGGACGCAGACAAGCTTTTCTGCTGGCTGATTGGCTGCGTACCGAGGTCCCTTACTTCTCCGCCGCTTATTTGGAGAAGGTCGCCTGTCAGGTCGGGGTGCGGGAAACCCGGCATATTAAAGGGCTTTATACGATGACGGAGCAGGACATTACCGGGGCGAAAAAATTTGACGACGCGATCGTGCGCAGCCGTTATTTTATCGATATCCATTCGCCGACCGGATCGGGCTTCGACCATGAATCTTCGAAGGGCTACGGCGCCGTGGCGGACCGGTACAATGTGCCTGCGGGCGATTATTACGAGGTCCCGTACCGATCGATCGTGCCGTTGGGCATCGCGAACCTGATCGTCCCTTGCCGGGCTTTGTCGGCGACCCACGAAGCGTCCGCGGCGATCCGCGTGATGGCTACGATGACCGGCATCGGAGAAGCGGCGGGAATTGCCGCCAGCCATGCGGCCGCACGGGGACTGGCCGCGCAGGAAGTCGATCCGCAGTGGCTGAGAAGCAGACTGGACTATTTGTCCGAGGGGCCGGATTTCGATCCGTTATGGAGCGGTCGCACCAACAGGCGGATTACGGGATCGTCAGAGGCTCCGGATGTTCGGGAGATGCCGGGAGTTTGAGCTTCGAGGTTCCTGCAACTTTCTTCGATTTGAATCATAAGGAGGCAGCGAATATGTTCAAGGTAACCCCTTTAGCGAACGAGTATTTGACGATATTCGAATCCCCGGAACCGGCTTCTACCTTTGTGGGCAGCCCGGGCATCACCCGGCTTGCGAGCGGGAGAATTGTCGTAACGATGGATTTGGGCAACCGCTGGGCGGACTGGACTTATACGAAACCGAAAGATTTGAGCAAGATGGGAAAAGTGTTCGTGTCCGATGACCACGGCAAAACCTTCGTTCTGAGGAAAGAATACCCGTTTTTTCACGCCAGGCCGTTTGCCGCCGGAAACTCGCTGTACGTATTGGGGCATTGCCGCGATTTGATCGTGATGCGTTCCGACGACGACGGGGAAACCTGGTCGGACGCTTATCCGCTTACGGAAGGGCAAAAGTGGCACCAGGCCCCCAGTAACGTCCATTACGCAAACGGGAACGTATACTTGGTCATGGAGCGGATGGCCTACACCGACTTTAAAGGCTGGGGCGTCGGCTCGCTCGCTCCCGTGCTGATGCGGGGCAGCGAAGCCGCCGACCTGACGCGCAGGGACAACTGGACGTTTGCCTCGGAGATTGCCTTCCGCGATGTGATCGACGGCGGGGAGCTTGATTATTTCGGCGTACCGTTTTTTGCAACGCCGCCCAACGGGTCTGCTCTTGTAGCGCCTAAGCGGAAGGCCGAATCTGCCGGTTGGCTGGAGACGAACGTGGTGCAGTTTGTCAATCCGGACCATTACTGGCACGATCCGGACGGACGGACGTTTCATTTGTGGATGCGGGCGAATACCGGGGGAACGGGATATGCCGCGATAGCCAAAGTCGTGGAGCAGCCGGACGGCTCCATGGTAACCCAATTGGAGACCGTTCCTTCCGGCAAACGTGTCGCGTTCGTTCCTTGCCCCGGTGGACAGTTGAAGTTTCATATCTTGTACGATGAGGTATCGCGGCTTTACTGGCTGTTAAGCTCGCAGGCCCGCGACAGCATGATCCGGGCGGAGCTTATGCCGGACGACCGGTACGGCTTGCCCAACAACGAGCGGGACCGGCTGCAGCTACATTTTTCAACCAACTGCATCGATTGGTGCTTCGCCGGGCTGGTTTGTGCCGGACGCTTCGCCAAAGAATCGCGGCAATACGGCAGCATGGCGATCGACGGCAACGATCTGCATATCGTCAGCCGCTCCGGAGGCGAGCATTCGGTGACCGCCCACGATGCGTATAAGCTGACGTTTCATACAATCCGCAATTTCCGCGACCTTGCGTATTGAACGATTCCGGGAACGGCCGTCTCCGGCACCCGGTCGAAATTATGAATCATACAGGGGGAATCCATCCATGGGGGATTCAAGAAGATCGAGAAGACGAACCCTTTTGTGCACGTTGCTGATCGCTGGCGGTTTACTGATCGCGAGCGGCTGCGGTCGCGAAGCGGACGGCGGCAAGACGCCGGCCGATGCGGCGGGAGCCCTTGCGGGAAGCGAGCCGGTCACCCTGACCTTGTTCGCGCATGGCGTTTTGCGGGATCAAGATTTTATCGATTATATGCAAGAGCCGGTGAAGAAAAAGTTTCCGAACGTCACGATCCGCAAGGTGGACGCGGACAAACAGGTGACGATGGCAAACCTGATCGCCGCAGGCGACATTCCCGATTTTATATGGATCGGTCTGACCAATCTTCAGCAGTTGACCGAGCTAAACGTTCCCAGCGGCCTGGAACCGCTCGTCTCCAAGCATAAATTCGATCTGGGGCGGCTTGATCCGCAAATGGTCAAAAGCATCCGGTCGTATACGAAAAACGGGGAACTGGCCTACCTGCCGTTCCGCTCCTACGCCTTCGGCTTGCATTACAATAAAAGCATCTTCGATAAGTTTGGGGTGGACTACCCGAGAAACGGCATGACCTGGGACGAGGTCATCGAGCTGGCGCGCAAGGTGACACGCACCGAAAACGGCGTCGCTTACCGCGGCTTGAATGCAGGGACCGCACTGAACCGGATGCAGTCCCAGCTGTCGCTGCCCTATGTGGACCCGAAAACGGACAAGGCGCTCGTTTCTTCGGATGACGGCTGGAGAAAGCTGTTTCAAACGTTTCAGGACATTTACGGCATACCCGGCAACTATCCGAGCGGGTCTACGTTCGGCGACGGCGCCAAGGCGTTTTTGGATACGAAAACATTGGCGATGTTCCCGCAGCTGCTCCTGCTGAACAATCTCGATTTGGCGAAGGCCGCGAGCGAAGGGTTCCAATGGGGGGTCGTCAGCTACCCGACGTTCAAAGACAAACCGGGCATCGGCCCCGGCATCTTTTCAGACGGCTTCGTCATCCCGTACGGCAGCAAGCATCCGGATCAGGCGTTCGAGGTGATGGCTTATCTGCTGTCGGATGAGATGCAGAAGATTTACTCCGAAAAGGGCAACATGTCTCCGTTAGTGAACCCGGATATCCATAAACGGCTGTATGCCGAGAGTCCGCTCAGCAAAGGGGTGGATATCACAGCGTTGCTGGCCGTCCGGTCTGCCGATCCGCACGAGAAGACGATTTACGACGAGAAGGGGAGAGTGATCGTCACCAAGCATCTAGAGGCGTATTTTACGGGGAAAGTCGATATGAACACCGCCCTGCGGATGGCGAACGACGAGATCAACAAAGCGGTGGTCGAGGCGAAAGCAGCGAAGCAATGACGGCAATCGGTGTTCCATAAATGAAAGCGGTTACTCGGTGAAAATAAAAAAAGCAGGTGATCCAATTGCCAGAGGAAGAAAAAGACGCGTTTCTTGAGCCGCAAGAGGAACATTCCCCTACTCCGAAGATCAGCAGAAGAAAGCTGCTGGCTGCCGTAGGCATGACCGGGGCCGCATTGGCGGCAACCGGCGCGTATGGGGTGGCGGACGGCAGGTCGGTTGGCGCCGCGGTATATGGATGGATGGGCGGACCCGGGATGCCGTTCCGTGCCGTGAAGGCGCTCGGTTCCGTAGCTGAGCTACCGGGCTTCGAAGGTGAATACGACGGGCGGCAGGCGCATGTTGTCGGCTATAATCCGGGAAAGGATGTCGGCGGCGGTCTTTTCTACTACGATGCCTCTCGTCCCAAGTCGGAGCATGACGGCGGAACGGTTATAAGCTGGACGGTTCCATGGGACGGCCAGCAGGCGACATTGGCGAATTTCTTAAGCGGCGCCGGAGAAACCGATCCGAACGGATACGGCTGCTGGGTGCGTCCCTTCGACGGGCGCGGCGTCTATGCGGAGTGGTTCGGAGTCGTCGGCGACAACGGCGACGAGACGGCCGGACTGCTTGCGGCCAAGCGGGTGGCGGAGGCAGAGCCCAACCGTTACTTGTATTTGCCGGCGCGCATCGTGACGGTCACGCTTAACGAACCGCTGTTGTTCGCGGTGCAGAGCTCCGGCTTGTTCGGAACGGGAGCCGATCCTTACATTTACTCCCCCAACGAGCGGAATGTATCCGGCCTGCGGATCAACGGCGGACCCGCCGGAGAAAACAACCGTGCAGCGGTCGTGTTCGACGGGTTGGGACAATGCGGCGGCAATTTCATTCTGATCCCGGGCGAGCAGAACAACTGGTATTGGCCGCTGGATACGTGCGTGTACTCGGGTGATTTTCACCGCATCCGGACAAAAAGGTTTGACGGCGGACATAGAGTGTATAACTCCGTTACCTACGGTCATGAAGCGAACAATAACAAGTTTGAAATGGTGGAATGTTATGCCATCAAAAAAGGTCTGCTGTTGGGGGTGAACCCCGTACCCGGAGCGAAGCAGGTTGCCTTTAACGAGAACACGTGGATCAGCTGCCGCTATCGCGGCAACGTGCATTGTTTGTACATGTACCGCAACAGCACGCCCAAAGCATACGGAAACGTATTCATCAATTGTATTTTCCAGGAAAGAGCGGCACCGCTTCAAGGGGATTTTGAAATGTTTAAGGCCGAAGGGGGCCATGTGGAAGGCGTAACGTTTATAAACGGCCGTTTCGAATGCGTGCAGGAAACAGGGCGGCAGCGTCCGGTGATCAATCTGAACGGGCTGTCCGGCCGATCGTTGTGCACGTTCATCGGGACCTACATTCATTCCACGATTGCGATCATCGACGATAACAACATTATGCGGACGCTGGGGACGGTGCAAAATCCGAACTGGACGGCCAAAGTGCTGGAAACGAACTCTTTGACGGCTCGCGGAACTTCGGAGATGGTCAACGCGCTTAATTCGAGCAACTCGATCCGCTGGACGGGCAAAGGCGACGTGCAAACGCCAACGCGCCATTGGGTAGAAACGCCGTATATCGCTAACGGATATACGAGCGCAGGGTACGGGGGCAAATACCGCAAAGGTTCGACGTGGTCGGAAAATGTGATCGAGTTTCTCTCCATGGGCGGGGTGCGCGAAACTAAAATGTGGGTGGACGGCGTACCGGTAACCCGCACGATGCTGTCGGGCTCGGACAAATTCCACGCGCCCGCGAGCGATGCGGACGTTCATCTCGGCGCGTCCTATGCGCGATGGTCTGATGTGTACGCCGCTAGCGGCGTCATCAACACTTCGGATCGGCACGAAAAACAGGACATTCAGCCGATCCCCGACACCGTTCTCGATGCGTGGGCCAGCGTGCAGTACCGGATGTTTCGTTTCAAGGGCGCCGTGGCGAAGAAGGGAGACGGGGCCCGCTTGCATATCGGACTCGTCGCCCAGGACATCGAGGAGGCTTTTCGCCGACGTGGACTGGATGCCTTCGCTTACGGCTTGTTATGCCGGGATGAGGTCATCGACGAGAAGAACGGCAACCTGCGGGAAATCTGGGGCATACGGCCCGACGAATGCCAGTTTCTCGAGTCCGCCTTGCAGCGCAGGGAATGGAATCGAAAGGTGAAACAGACGAGCGAATAATCCCGACAGCTCACTGTTGAAGGTGCGGAAGTTGATCAGCCAAGTAGGGTTTGCAACAGCGGTTCCTCGATCTTTATTCGGACGAGGAGCCTTTTTGATATCGGATTTTGGTAGTTAAACTGTAGATCAAACTTACGCTCCGAACCCCTACAGGGTGGACGAAAAGCATTCCAGGCCGAGAATCTGGAGTCTGGCGAGACGGTTGTTTATGCCTATCGGGATTTCCAGTACCGAACAAAGGTACTCGGGGTTAGCGAATAGCCGAGAAGTCCGGCGAATAGTCAGTTATACAATCGGTATGACTGTTAACCGATTTTGGCATAACCGAATTGACAGAATTGACATTGGTACGAATTCGTACTAAAATGAACACAACCATTTACTATGATTTCGTACTAAAAGGAGTATTGGCATGCAGCAACTTTACGAACTCTTCCTCAGGAGCGGTTTACGTCCGTTCGCTTTTATGTCTGATACGTTGCAGCTCGAACAAAAAGTGACGCGCTCGGATTTGTCAACTCTGGTTATTTTGCTCTTCAAGGGAGATTTGACGATGTCGGAACTAGCGTCAGTGATGGGGGCCCCTCTAAGTACGATGACCAGCATCGCAAAGCGGCTTGAACAAAAAGGTTACATCGCCAGGGCTGCATCTGCGCAAGATCAGCGTGTTAAACTCGTGACACTGACGCAGGAAGGACGTCGCCTTGCGAAAGAATCGGAACAAATCATGTTGGCGATTCTCGGAAGGCTGAAGGAGGCTTTGACTCCGGATGAAATGGAGCAATTCATGACTCTCCTGTTGAAGGCAGCCAAGGTTTTTCAAGACGTGGGTCCGATAAAGCCACAAGAAAAAAAGACCGTTCCGATGAAAATTATAATTGAAGAATGACCGGTTAGAACCGGATTCTTTTTTTACCTATTTATTACGAAATCGTACTAAAAGGAGCGAGCAAGCATGAGAATTATTATTTTCACGGGCAAAGGCGGCGTAGGCAAAACGAGTGTGGCGGCTGCGACGGCGGTGAAACTGGCGAAACGAGGAAAGCGGACGCTTGTTCTCAGCACCGATGCCGCGCATAGTTTGTCGGATTCTCTGGCCGTATCGATTGGACCGGAACCGGTCCGGATCGGCGAAAATTTGTGGGGACAGGAAGTGAACAGTCTCCGGGAAACGGAGCGCAATTGGGGAACGGTTCAAGGTTGGCTGACGAAACTGCTCGACAAAGCGCAGCTGAAAGATATAACGACCGATGAGATGCTGGTGTTTCCCGGCATGGAGGAGCTTTTCAGCTTATTGTTGATCAAGGAACACGCACAAAACGGAAATTACGATGTGTTAGTAGTGGATTGTGCTCCGACAGGAGAAACGCTGAGGCTCCTCAGCTACCCAAATGTATTGAATTGGTGGTTGGAAAAAATATTTCCGGCAGAACGCAAATTAATCAAGCTTGTTAGGCCGGTCGCCAAGCTTGTTAACAATATGGAGCTTCCTTCGGATGACGTGCTGAACAGCATCGAGCAGTTCGCGCGCGGATTGGAGGAAGTGCAGAGGGTCGTCCTTAACCCGGAGATCACGTCGGTGAGGATCGTGCTGAACCCCGAGAAGATGGTGCTTGCAGAATCGAAACGATCCTTCACCTATTTAAACTTGTTCGGGTTCAACACCGACGCGATCATCGTGAACCGGGTGCTGCCTGATGAGGCAGGAGATCGGTTTTTCTCGCATTGGCGGGATATTCAAAGAAAATATGAGGAAGAAGTCGTATCCAACTTCCGCCCCCTGACGATTTTGAAAGCGCCGATGATGCCTGAGGAAGTGATCGGCCTCACCGCCCTTGAACAATTTGCGGATATCCTGTACGAATCCCGGGATCCCTCGGACATGTTTTACCGCGGCAGAACGGAAATGATTCGGGAGGAGGACGGGGTCATGCTGCTGGAACTGATGATTCCATTTGTCGATAAGGAAGTTCTGGATTTAACGCAAGCAGGCGATGAATTGACAGTGGATGCGGGCGCCTATAAACGGAAGGTCATTTTGCCAAGATCTCTGATGGGTAGGCAGGTTGAAGGCGCAAGGTACGTGGAGGACCGGCTGGTTATCCGTTTCGGCAAACGGGATTTGCCGGACAGGGGGAAGGATCAATGAGAGATTCCGGAGGTGTTAATGTTGGAAACTTTGACTGCATTGGAACGGTTGTTCATTCACCTGAAGCGTCGACAGGCCAAAGAGCACGCAACAAACGCCATCAAGGAATGGTTGCTTGCTTCCCGGTCAGTGATCGACAGCGTCATTGATACGTTAGAGGAAAAGCAAGACAGCCAGACTGCCCGAAAAATTGAAATATCGAAAGATTAGCCGATACCTGCAAGGGAGAGGAGAGAATGGAAATGGTGAACAACAGGATCAATTACGCGTCAGACAAGATGGGCTTGCCGAGGTAACGCTGATCAACAAAGATATCGATAAGGGGGTAAGGTAACAATTAATTTGGTATGGACAGAACGTACCGAACGGTGAGGACGGCGTATCCGGCGTCACTCAGGATCCCGTCATGCCGGGGAAACAGGCGAGTGATTTGGGGAGCTAAAACCTTAAAAACCGCAAGAGTTGCGGACCGTGACGGTCGAAGTTCGAGGTAAAGGGTATATATACTCGTTCCATATGGTTGAAAAAACAAGAAGAGAGGTATTTTGAGATGAAGCAAAGCATACGGAGCAAACTGATAAAATATTTTTTATTAATGAGTGGTCTAAAACAACGTTATACAGACAAAGAGAAGTTTGCGAAATTCCTCGAGCAAAAAAGAACCGAGAATGCAAAACCATATATTTTGCCTAGAGGAATCGAACAAAAACTGGATATTACGATAGAACAATCGTATGGAAAGGATTGTTATATTTTACAAGGAAACAAACGAACCAATGAAAAATATATAATTTATTTACATGGTGGAGGTTATGTAAATCAGCCCCGGGGTGCACATTGGAAATTCATACGTAAAATAGCGGATCTAAGCAATGCTACCATGATCGTACCTGTCTATCCAAAAGTCCCTCATCACCAGTATCATGAATCATATGATCAAGTACTCCCCATTTATGAAAAGCTGTTAATGAAAACCTCTCCGCAAAATATTATATTTATGGGAGATTCGGCAGGCGGTGGATTTGCGTTAGCATTAGCTCAATTGTTAAAGGAAAAAGATCTACCGCAACCGCGTCGAATTATACTAATCTCTCCATGGTTAGATATCACATTGTCGAATCCAGATATTCAGAAATTCGAGAAGAATGATGCCGTGTTAGGTTCTTATGGACTCGCCATCCTCGGAAAACTATATGCTGGAGACACAGACCCGAATCACTATCTTTTAAGCCCAATAAACGGTGATATACAAGGCTTGGGGGAAATTTCCTTATTTATCGGAACTCATGAGCTGATGTTAGCTGATGCGCGAAAGCTTAGAGACCGAGCTAAAAAGGAAGGTGTCATGATCAATTATTACGAATATCCAAAAATGAACCATGTCTTTCCTGCGCTGCCGATTCCAGAAGCCAAAAAAGCAATCAGACAAATCATCGATTTGACCTCTTAAAAAAAGCGGAAGTATTTCACCACATATTTTGGGTCAGACCTCATCAATGTAGCAACTGCACTCGTCCACCGGTACATTCCTTTCGTTTTGTCGTAGATGTGACTTCAAGCCGTGAGAGAGCATGACCAGAATGTTGTGAGCGCGACACCTCAGTGTCACAAAATCCTGCTCGTCTGTGCAGTGATTCTGACATCTTTATTTATTTTTGTCATTGCGATTTCCATTTTGAAGGCATGGGGAGGAACCGATGCGTTCGCATGAAGCGCAACGACAAAGGAAAACGGTGAAGCCGTCAGGGTATGCCGCAGCGTCGGGTTCTTCGTCGGCACAATAAAGGATGAATTTGATCGAGACCGAGTCTACCGGAACCGATTGGGAAGGTGTATAGCGCGGCGGCGGTGGATGGCACCTTGAAAGAATTCATTCTTCGATCTACACGTATAGAAGGCATATTCTCGTCGTCAATATACGTCTTTTCCGAGGTTGTTGGCATTTTCATGTCGCTATCTAGGGTATTTTCAGGGTATTTTCATGTCGTTGTACTTTGTCGTCGCTGTAGTCCTCGTCGAAACGGTATTGACAATGTGGAATACGGCTTGTAAAGTGTTAAACAAACGTTTAATTCAAACAAATGTTTAATACAAAACGACAGAGGAGAATTCCAATGGGGAAAGCGTTAAAAGCTTTTTTGCAAAAAACGCCGACGAAGATCGGAATAGCGACCGCGATCATGTTCCAGCTCATATTCAGCGTCGTCTGGATGACCGGTTATGACGGGGTGTCCGACAATGCCGCGCATTTGAGAATCGCGATTGTAAACGAGGATGCCGGGCTCGGCAAGCAGATCAGCGAACAAGTCCGCAGCAATTTGCCGTTCCAGGTATCGGTGGAATCTACAATGGACGAAGCCCGGCAAAAGCTGAACGACCGGGACGTGCAGATGGTGATGCACATTCCCGCCGATTTCTCGAAGCGGCTGCAGACGCCGGGTCAGAAGAGCGAACTGCAATACTGGATCAACGAGTCCAACCCGGCTCTGATCAAAAGCATGATGTCGAGCGTAGCCGCTAGCGTCACGGCAACGGTAAACAAACAGGCTGTCGCGGCGGGCGCGCAGGCCGTCTTGACGCAGATGAACGTCCCGGCCGCGCAGGCTCAAGGCACAGCGGAAGCTTTGTCGGAGAAGGTGGCGTCCAGCATCCGTTCGACAAACCCCGTGACGGGTATGAACAATCAGATGGTGCCGATGATGCTCGTGCTTGCGTCTTTTGTCGGGTCGATGATTATGGGGATGAACTTCCAGCAAGCTTCCATCATGATCGGCGCGCAGGTCGGACGTTGGCACAAGTTCGCGGCGCGCGGCGTATTAAATGTCGCAGCGGCGATTGTTACCGCGTTGGTGGGTTCGTCATTCGTCATGCTGCTTGGCGGGCAATCGGCGCACGGCTTTATGGCGCTATGGGGATTCGAGACGCTCTGCCTGCTCGCCTTCATGTTCTTCTCGCAGCTGTTCCTGCTTCTGTTCGGCAATGCGGGGATGCTGCTGAACATTATCATGCTCTCCGCCCAGCTCGTATCGTCCGGGGCTATGGTGCCGCGTGAGCTGCTGTCGGACTTTTACTACGGCTTAAGCCGTTACTTGCCCGCTACTTATGCGGTGGAAGGCAATATGAACCTGCTGTTCGGCGGACCCGGCATCGGCGGGGCGGCTTTGGGACTTGTGTCGGTCATGCTGTCCTCCATAGCGATCGGTCTGATTATAACCGCACTGCGTAAAGAGAAAGCGGCTCCTGCGGTCGTTGCGTCCGGCGTTCCTTCGGTTGCGAATTAAGCGGGAAAAAGCCATAATGTGTTTAGTGGCACGAGAGGAACGATCGCTTGAAGGACGACTTACGACGAGGGGATGCGCATGTCTGCAACGGATCTCGATGTGAAGATGAAAATTTTGCTGGCTGCCAAAAAACTGTTTGCGAAGCAGGGGTTCGACGGCACGTCGGTACGTCAAATATGCGATGAGGCGGGGGCCAACGTGGCTCTCGTCTCCTACCATTTCGGCGGCAAGGACAACGTGTTCGTCGAGTTGTTCAAATCGTTTTTTCCGGGGAACCGTATGGAGGTGTACGAGCCGTTCTTCCACGACCCCATTATCGGCATCAAGAAGCTGATCGAGGAGGTAACCCGCTTCCGGCTGAGCGATCCGGAGCTCGTCATGATTATTCAGCAGGAAATTTTCAAGCATTCCGCGCGGGTCGAGACAATCCAGCAAACGATTTTTCCGGTATGGCTGAAAGTGCGCGAGCTGCTCGAAAAAGGAAGACAAACCGGCGTCTTTCAATTCCGCTCGCTCGACAATACGATGTTTTTCGTAATGGGGACGCTGCTGTTCCATAAAAATACGGACTACTTTTTGCCCATTTTGAGCGACGGCGTTCCGACCTTCGAGAACATGTACCGCGATGCGGCGGTATTTATTTTGCGGGGGCTCGGCGTCCCGGACAAGGCGGAGGATTATTTATGAATGACGTGATCGGGCTGCTCCAGAGGCATCGGTCCATACGCAAATTCAAACCCGACGAGGTTCCGGAGGAAGCGCTTGAAGCGATTATCCGCTCCGCGCAGATGGCGTCCACCTCGAGCAATGTACAAGCCTATAGCGTCATCGCCGTGACGAATCCGGACACGAAACGGGCGTTATCCGTCGTCGCAGGCAATCAGCTGCATGTCGAGCAGTGCCCCGTGCTGTTAGTGTGGTGCGCCGATTTAAGCCGGGACCGTCTCGCTTGCGAGCGGGAGGGCGTAGAGATGGTGTCGGGCACGATGGAAAACTTCATCGTAGCTACAGTAGACGTCGCGCTAGCCGCGCAAAATGCCGCCATCGCCGCGGAGTCGCTCGGCCTCGGCATCGTCTATATCGGCGGAATCCGCAACAATTTGCGCGAAGCGACCCGGCTGTTGAACGTGCCGAAGCTCGTATACCCGGTATTCGGCATGTGCCTCGGTTATCCGGAGCAGGAGTCGAGCTTGCGGCCCCGTCTGCCTTTACGAGCGGCGCTGCATCGCGAGACATATGAGCAGGCGGCGCAAGCCGAGGCGATCGCCGAGTACGACCGAACGACGCGGGATTATTATATCGAGCGGACAAAAGGGAAGCGGGATACGACCTGGTCGAAGGAAATGGCCGACAAGTTCAAGCGTCCCGCTCGTACGTATATGCGCGAATATTTGGAAGAGCAGGGGTTTCGGTTCGATTGACGGCGAGCCGGATCGGGTCGTCGACGACTGACGGAAGCCTGAGTTCCGCTATCGTTTCGGAATGAGCGGAAAAATGAGCTTAGAGGAACGATTGTTTCCGTTATCTTCGTTTTTTGGGGCTATCTTGGGCGATTTTGCTGAAATAGAGGAACCGGTTGTTCCGTTTCACCCCATTCTCCAACGGATAGACGCTAATAACGGAACAAATCCTTCCGGACATGGAAGGGTTGTGCGGTCGCTTGACAACTTGCTCCAGTATATGTTATTTTTTGGAATATGAACAATCGCGGAAGCACCGCCATTATGCTGCGTTCGAAGGAACGCGGGTAATGGCGGTTTTTGTTTTTAAGTACAAATTGGGATGTGGGAAATTGTGGACGGATAACCAACGATTATGTGATACTACTAATGAACGATTCCGTTACGAAAAGGGGAATGAATGATGTGGAGAAAAATAGCGGCGCCGCTAGTCGCGGGAGCAGTACTGCTGTCCTTTGCTGTCAATGCGGAGCCGAATCCGTTTCCGGATAGCTCGGGGCATTGGGCGAAGGAAGCGATCGAAAGGGCAGTCGGGAAAGGATACGTCGACGGGTACGAGGACCGGACGTTCCGTCCCGATCTATCGGTTACGCGTGCGGAGTTCGTGAAAATGGCTGTTACCGCATTAAAGCTGCCGGTCAGCGCCGGGACAACCGGGGGAGAGTGGTACCTCCCTTACGTCAACGCCGCCGTCAACGCCGGCATCCACCGCTGGAGCGATTTCAACAACGGCGACTGGAGCACGCCGATTACGCGCCAAGAGATGGCCCGGATGGTCGTAAGAGCGACGGATAAGGAGCTGCAGAAGGCGGATGCAAGCAAATCCGACGGCGAATTGATGTATCTCGCCGCGAAGGCTGGCTTGATTCAAGGGTTGGACGGCGGCGAGCTCGGGGTGGAGAAAGCGACGACACGGGCACAGTCGGTGACGGTTATCGAGCGGATCTTGACCGTTAATGGCGGCGGTAAGTTGGAAGTGGATAAGTATGCGGTGAACCGGGCGGAGTTGGCTTGGCATAAAACGAATATATTTACGGTTATGCCGGATTTCTTTAAGAGAATTTCAAGAGGCTATCCGTGGGACCCGGACAATTTGTTTGTAGAGACACCGGATGGATACCGGGGCGAGCTGGATGCTTTAATTGCAATTAACTTGGACGATCCGAATGATCCAAATCGGTATTTACTCGGAGATATGAGTACATTAAAGTGGCATAACACCAGTTTGGGCAAGGGGCAGTTGGTAAGCGAGCTAGAAAATGTGTACGTACTATATTTCAAGGGACGGGAGATATATAACAATAATCCACAAGTATACCGAAGTGCGGACTATGTCCCGTATACCATGAGTGGTTTTATCCATAACGAAGAAAATTTTCAAAACGGGGAGATGACCAGTATTGCCCGTATTTTTCAAAATAAATATTTGGATATTCCTGCTTTCGTTATCTCGAAACATGCACAAGTACGAGATGGTTTTTATGTTAAAATTCACGCTCCAGCGCTGGCGGGCAATAAACTCTATGATAAAACGCTTATAGTTTCAATTATGGAATAGAGGCGTACAGATGAGGCTTAGACATAAAAAATGGTGGGTGGGCACAGCGATCGTTTTGTTGTGCGTGCTCATTGCCACTGTATTACTTGAACCGGTTACTTCAAAGTCAGCATTCGCAGAAACGGTGACTTTGAAGTACGACGTTGCGGAAAGTCAGTGGAATCCGGATAAAAAGTACATTGGCCATAAAACTTTGACGACGAATAATCTTTTGGGCAAGGCCGGTTATACGATTAAGGAAGCGAAACTATACAATGAGGGAACGCTTTTTAAAAGTTTAGACGATGCTATAGGGCAAACGAGTTACACCGTACAAGAAACACTTACGGGCAAAGATGTCCCGGTCTACTCGAATGAAAATCAAACGGCCCAAGGTTACTACGCATGGTATCGATATTCAAAAGCCGATGGACGGGATCTATGGTATGCCAACTTTGAACGGCTGGGTCCGAGCTACAATTCCTACGGGGATCAGCGCTCCTGTTATGCGGTGGAAAAAGATGAGTTTGGCATGTCCAAATATCCGGCATTGGACTCCGGAACCAGTCAGGAATGTTACGACATAAATTTGGCGTTGGTCGGTAGTTTGGAGAATCGATTTAATACAGACAAATTGGGAGACGGTTCGTGGGTAGAGAAACATGCGGTTGATCGTGCAAGAGCTTCGGGGACTGCCTTGAATGATACAATTACCTTGATCCCAGGGCCGGAGCCGGAGCTAATAGACCCCGGTTCAATGAAAGACGCTTCCATTATCGGAGTATACGATGTCGATCTTACCTACAATTATGACATTGTCGTACGATTCGGACAACGATTCAATTTTTTATCTCAATATGCTGCCAACCTCCCTGCTAACGGTGCAAAGCTCATGGTTTACTACACCGCTTTTACTGTAAACGTAGAAGCATACACCTATGAATACCCCTACACCCTAGACGTCGTGTACGAACCTGCAGCAAAGCCCGACCTAGTCCCATCCGGAATTACAACAACCGGAAGCGTCAAAATCGACGAACTAAAAACATACACTCTCCAATTTAAAAACCAAGGCGCTCCAATCAGCAACACCCCGTTCCGGGTAAACGTAAAAAATATAGCTACCGGAGCCACCGTTTTTGACAAATACTTCAGCAGCGCAGATACGAATCAAGTTATCACAGATACATTCACTTACACAGCGACGAACCCGCAAAAAATAAGGTTCGGTCTATACGTAGACTATGGAACAGGAAAGGGGGCTATTGATGAAGGAGATAGCGGCGGCGAGCTGAACAATTACGCCGAATACGAATTTCCCGTCAACATCGGCATCGACGGCGATTTCGACCTTGTTCCTCCGACGATCAAATATACGGACAACTTCCAAATCGTCCCGAAGCCGTTCGAGATTCCGAGCAGTTGCACTTATCGCTACCATCAATACCGGTTCACACAAAACGGTATTACCTGGATGACCAGCAACATAAACGGACGAACTACGACGACCGCATTTGTTTATCCGAACTATCCAGACAATTTGTCCGTCGGGACAACTATGGTCGCGCTGCAAATTTACACCAGCTGCGGCGATTCCGGATGGATAAGAGACAAGCCGCTCATCGTCCAGCCGTCGGATAAGCCGAATACGCCACCGGAGTTCCGGGCCGGCTTTTTCCAAGAGCCTAATCGAACGGGAACACAACCGGTCAATACCGTTATCCTCGGATCCCAAGTGAACCTGCGCATTATCCAAGACCCGACTTCTGCGCCGCCGTCGCCTTACGATGCGGAGAACGATTATCCGATCGAATGGTCTTGGGACTTCGCGGGTGCATCCGGCAGTTGGCTGCAAAGCCTCCCATCGCGATATGGCATCGATAACCGGGAGGATCATTACTATAGCTTGACGGCCGATCAACTCGGAAGCTACCGGATTTACGTGACGGGGAAAGACCGTAGGGGCGAGGCGAAAACGGTACCCGTTTTCCTCGACGTCATCCGGCCCGAGCCGATTGCCTTTTGCAGCGCACCGACACCAGTAAAAGCAAACCGCCCGGTCGATCCATCGAAGTTCATTTCGACCAACAGCTACAGTCCGGCCGGACGAAGCATCGACCATAGCCGCGACGAATGGGTCAACAGGCAAGCGTCATACAGCAATCCGACTGGCGCAGATATTACGGTTCAAGTCCAGCTTTGGGTGTATGACAGTGCAGGTCTGCGATCGTTAGCCCCGGCTACCTGCCCGATCATAGTTAAGCCGGACCAGCCGCCCATAGGCAAACTCGACGTCCCGCCGCTCGGTCTTCGCGGTCACACCTACGAGCTGTTCAATAAATCGTATAGCCCGGACTCCGATGCCCTTGTCTCCGCGGCATACCGGTACAAATACGATGCGGCGAACAACGGCTTTCATGACGATCCTTGGCAGTCGCTCATGGGCACGATGACAAAAGCATCCTTTACGCCGAACCGCGTCGGCAAATATTTGTTCGACGTAACCGTATGCGAGGATACCGGAAGGTGTGCCGATGCTTCGACTACACAGCCGGTTACGCTCCTGGTGCTCGATACGATCAACCTGGCCTCGTCCGTTTCGTTCGACATCTTCGGCAAAAACCAACAGCCGGAAGTGAACATACCGGTCACGATCAGTGCACAAACGATCATGACGTGGCCGCTCTACGACGTGAATACGAATAAGCAACTTCAGAACCGTCCTTTTTCGTGGTCGAATCGGAACGGGGTGCTGTCAGCAGCCCTCGGTCGGGGAATGGAACGGCAATATGACGTGTCGGACAAATTCTATTTCGGGAGTGGACAATACGACAATCGCCCGTTTTTGACTCCTTTCTCGGACAACGGATTCGGCGCGAACCGCATATCGCCGTACAAAGCGATCGACACGATCAATCCGGACTATTCGCAGCCCGTTTTTCTACCCGTAGGCGATCTGCAAAATCTGACTCCGGCCAAGTTCGGCAATATGGTGAGGACGAATAATAGCCACCTCATTTTTGACCAAACGGACAGTAGCGGCTACACCGTATCGTTGTACGGCTTGAACTTGAATCGGCTGCCGAAGTACGAGGTAAAAGAGATCACCACGGGGCCTGCGGCAACGGTATTACGGCATTCGTGGCCGGATAACGTAAGTCCATACGATTACATGCTGACCTCCGCTACACCGACACAAAAGCTGGTCATCCCGATGCCGGTTTATACGAGCAGTGCCAATGCCGATGCAAACAAAGCGAAGATCGCGGCCGGGGACTATTCCGGCGCGCGAACGATCATCAACGTAGAGTATCCGTTTACGACGTTTATGGGCTTTGAGGTTGCCGGGGAAACGATCTACAAAGTGGTCGGCGTTGATTATATCAGTCAAGCTTATTTCGACTATTTTGAAGAAGAGTACTATGACACAGACGTTGATGGTAACCCAGTTGGCCCGTATGGTTGCAACTGCTGGACGATGCAAGGTTACAGTGGCCTGCCTTCTAAATCCGCCACCGGCGTCGTGATGTACGATTCGTACACCGGAGCGATGAAAGGCTATAACATGACCAATCCGGACTTGCTGCGAATAAGCGCTCCTCTGGCGCCGTTTGCCAATACAGGAAAGCAAAGCAAGTACTATACGATGTTCAGCAAAGGCGACAATCTGGTGCTTCTGAGCAAAAGCTATGGAAGCATCAATCAAATTGAACTGGACGCCTCCGGCAATACGGTTCGTAAAAACACCCTGAACCTGCCGGCATCCACTCAAAGCATCAACGTCAAGTTTCGGAACGCGTTTGGGACGATAGTACAGGAGCCGTCACCAAGAACGTTCACCTGCACTTGGGGAGAGGACTTCACCGGATTGTATAAAGGCGTGGACGGTGAATACTACACGTTCGCTTTTAACAGCTGCAAAGATGCCGCCAATAACGGGGTTGACCTCTTCCTGAATCCGGAATTGTCGGGCGGCTACTATGCCTTGAGAGTGAACAGCGATTTCACGCTCGCCTGGGCGACGAAATTGCGCGGGACCGGATATTACCGCGATCCGGATTTTCTCGCTCCCAATTGGGAGAACAAGCAGGTTGCGGCATTCAATCCGGAAACGAAGCAATTGATTACACACAGCTACTACTACTACTTCTCAAATGGTGCGCTGTCGCCGACTGTTGCGGAGTTTCAGGACGTGATCGATGTAACGACCGGCATTCGTTCAGATTGGGCCGGAATCCCGATTAAAGCGATGGCACCCAGCTTCACGATTTTACCGGACGGCGGCTACGTGAGTGGGAGCTACACCAGTACGGTCAACGGCACGCTGGAAAATAACGCGAGCTGGGGGATGAACCGGTATTTGTCCAAAAGTTCCTCCCAATACCACTCAGCCTACTTGCAAAATGCGAATCTTGTGGGGAGGCAATATATTGCCGACGGGGTGCACCTAGGGATTTTCCAAGCTTACGACTATTATAACGCGCCTGGATATATGGGGCAGCCCAGCTACCCGATGGATCGGTACATGTGGATTGCGAAAGGGACGCCGAAGGAAAGTCCGATCACTCGCAACGGCTCGCAGCTTGGACAGTTCGTTTCGGGAACGGCATATGACGACGCGGAGCTGTCGTTTACGGTGAACATGCATCGGCCGAATTTGGATACCGGGCTTGCCGGCATGTCGTTCCGCATGCAGGACCCGATGAACCGGTACGCCGTCGAGCTGGATGCAGCGACATTGTACATTTCGCGCTATATAGGCGGCTCGCGTACAGTCTTGAGTAGCATCTCATACTCGTTCCAGGCCAATACCGATTACACGATCAAGGTGAAAATGAACGGCGGTCAAATCGATGTTACATTAGGCGGCGTCCCTTATTTGTCTACTACGGACAGCACGTTTGGAACCGGGAAGATTGGGCCGTTTACAACGAAAGCGTACGTCGATTTCAAACAGCTTTCGCTGCAGGGCATCCCGCATCAAAACATCGAATGGCTGACTCAGTACGCGATTTGGGAGGATGGAGTCGCCCAAGCGGAAGCGCGGTACGAGAATGTCGCCTACACCGATCCGGAAAACGATCCGATGTCGGGAGGTTTTAGATGGACGATCGCGCATACGCCCAAATTTATGAACAACCAAGGCGTGTCCGGCTTGAACGGGCGGACATTTACGGGACCGCAGCAACTATTCGATAAAGTCGGTCAATACTGGATCACGCTGCAAGCCCACGACGATCCGCATCCGGATTATTTGTATCCGAGCATGGTGTTTGACGGTTACCGGAAAGACTCGAACGCTTATGCCAATCGATTGATCGTACACCGAAGGCCGATTGCCGTCATGTCCGCGTGGGTTAATCCGGACGGCACGGTCGGTTACAACGACACGAGCTATGATCCGGACCGGTGGTTCCATGCTTCGGCTTTCTCGCCACCCGATGTAACCGGCATCGATTACGGATCAACCCGCGGCGTTATGGAACGGCTGTATTATTACATCTCGCCAAGCGGTCAATACGTCAAGAATAAGCTGACGCGCCCGACGGAAAACGGCGGATATACGGTCGGATTGATGGTACGTGACGAATATGGCGCATGGAGCTTCCCGGTTTCCACGACGATTAGCGTATCAGTCATCCCGCCGGCGAACAACCGGCCGACGGCAGTACTGACGTACCCGAACGGGACACAAGCGGCCCCGAGCCTGATCTACACGACGAGACCGACGATCACATGGAACCAGAACGACTCGCCGGGAACGATCTTCAAAGGCTACCATGTGAAAATAGCCGACGCGTCAGGAGCGATTGTAGTCGAAAGCGGCGAACGTCCGCAATGGACAACGGCCAACAACGCATCTTGGAGCGTACCGGTCGATCTGCCCATCGGTACGAAGCTGCAGGTGCAAGTAAGAGCAAGCGACGGGGAAGAATGGTCCGATTGGTCCAACATCGGCTGGATGATCGTGAACAGCCCGCCGTCGGCTGTCCTGACCTTCCCGAACGGGACGTCGGCGGCTTCGGCCAACATAATTCAGGACAACCGACGGCCGGCGATATTTTGGAACCAATACGATCCGGATTTGGCTTACGGCAGCGTGTTCCAGCAATACCGCGTACAGATCATGCGCGAAGACGGATCGGTCGTATACGATTTCACGGGCGCACAATGGACGCAAGCAACGAGCCAAAGCATGACGGTGACAGCCGATTTGCCTACCGGCATCCCGCTGCAGGTCCAAGTTCAAGTAAGCGACGGGGCGGTATGGTCCGGCTGGTCGAACGTCGGTTGGCTGCGCATCAACATGACGCCATCGGCGGATGTTTCACATCCGTCAGGTACGCAAGCAACTCCGACGATCGAAGGTCCGACGCCAACGATTTCATGGAACCAAACCGATCCGGACCCGGGAACGATCTTTTTGAAATACCAGCTTCATGTCGCAAACGAGGCTAACACGGCGGTTATTTACGATACGGGTGAAGTGTCGCAATATACTTCCGCGACAACGCAAAGCCATCCGGTCGGAACGGCACTGCCGGCCGGACAGAAGCTGCGCGTACGTGCCCGGGTGTTTGACGGGTATGCGTGGTCCGCATGGTCATCGGACAAATGGCTGTTGATCAACCGTCCGCCGCTCGCGAACTTCGATTGGAGTCCGAAGCCGATTTGGGAAGGGGATACGGTATACTTGGACAACTTGTCGACGGATCCGGACGGAAACGCGCTCACCTCCGCCTGGGAAATTCGAAAGCCAAACGGCGATATCCGCGTATACGGAACGACGGATGCGGTCGAGCCTTTTACGCATCCCGGTTCATACACCGTAACTTTAACGGTTTCGGACGGCTTCGCCGCAAGCAGTGCAACCAAAGTATTGGAGGCGTTGCCGTTAACAATCCGTTCCGAAGTGAACCATACTCCCCAGTGGGCTGTTATTCATAGCGATAAAGGCCACAACACGACGAGCGTGCCGAAAGATTTTTATTCCGGTGAAATATTCGTAGTCGGCACGGTAAGCTCGCCCGCACCGGTTGCCGAAGCGACTGCTTGGATCGACACCGTTGGAATTGACGGCGGACGGCTGGCGGTCAGCGTCAACTTACTCCCTGCAGCAGGAGATAGCACCCGATTCGAAGGGCGGCTTTTCGACGACAAGTTCATGTCTGCAACGGAAGGCATCCCGGTAGGAATTGTGCCGATCCATTTTCGAATTCGCTACGCCAACGGAGTGGTCAGAACGGAGGATGTGCCGGTGAACATAATCGGTAACGCAAACGATGCGGTCGAGGTACACAGAAGACAATGAATTATTTTACAAAATGATCAATATATGTTATTATTTAGTCGATAGAAAAGCGAGCAACGTTTGCGAAGGACGCAGACGACCGGGAAACCGGCCGTTTGTGTCCTTTTCGTCGTGTCGGGAGGGGGTGCGTCGGTGAACAAAAAACGAAACCTGCTGATCAGCTTCTCGGCCGCCTTGATGGCCGCTCTACTCGTCTATGGCGTCTACAAGCTGCAGCTGAAGCAGGTGGAGTTGCAAAAAACGGTCAGCGTGGTCGTTCCGAAAGATTTTATCCGCGCCGGAACGATGATCGAATTGGATATGCTGGCGTACAAGCCGGTGCTGGCCGGCTCATACGTGGAAGGCATGTTTACGGATGCGGCGCAGCTGGCCGGACTGGAGTCGGTCGTTCCGCTCGGGACGGACGAGCCGATTTTGGCTTGGAAGGTGGACAAGTTTCATTTGCTGCCGTCGCAGGGACAATCCACATTTCAAATCCCGAAAGATTACATCTTATCCGTATCCAACGGAATTCGCGCCGGCGACCGGGTGAACCTCTATTTGTCCGGCAGCGACAGCGATTCCGGGCGTTTGTTCGGATACGAGATTACGGTCGCCTCGGTTAAATCTTCAGCCAATGTGGAAGTCGACAACCCGAAGTCTCCTAATTTGTACTCCCGGGTCAACGGCGATACGGAGAAAATGTACGCGTCCCGGCGGGAGGCGAACGGAGCGATCGATCAGATCAATTTGAACTTGACCGAGGAGCAATGGCTCGCAATCGACCGGGCATGCCGTACGAAGAAGGCAAAGCTCGTTATCGCGCTATCCGCGTCGTCGCTTGCCGAAGAAACGGTCAACGGAATCGGAAGGAGGTGACGCAGCATGCAAATCGCTTTTGTTACACAGGACGAAGCGCTCGTCCAGGAATGGGTATCCGGCAAAATCCGCGAGGAGGATCGCATTCATTTGTTCCAACAGCCGGATGCGCTATGCGGATCGTTAGCGGCGCTCGTGTTCGACCATATCGTATTGTCGGACCGGTTTTTCGGGCTGGCTGCGTTCTGCGACTACGTCGAGCGGCTGAAGGAAAGCTGTCCCGGAGCAGCGTTTACCGTGTTGTTGTCGGATCGGCACGATACGAACGAGAACGGCAGGTGGGTCAAATATTGCATCGTTAACGGGATACAATATGTACCTCCCCATCGGACGAGAGAGAGCATAAATACGGCGCTGCTTCAGCGGTTTTACGGAAATCGGGGCGAAATTGCCGAAAGCGGCGGAAAAAGCATCGTGTTCGTCGGTTCGACGCCGAATATCGGCACGACATTCGTTTCGTTCGGTACCGCCGTCGGATTGGCAAGCCGTTCGGAACGCTCGGTCGCATACTTATGCCTCAATTTGAAAAGCTCGAAGCTGCACCGGTATATCGGCATCGAGAAGCCGGAAGCGAGCCTCGATCACCTCCGCGCCGAAATCCGTTCGCACAGCTTGCGCCCGGAACGGCTCCGCGCTTATTGCACGGCGGTGAAAGGGCTGCCCAACCTTCGGATATTGTTCGGCAACCAGCTGCGCGAGCAGGCTGAGTTTTTCACGGCGGAGGATATCGAGCATTTGCTGCAGACAGCGAAACGTACATTCGATGTATGCATCGTCGAGGTGAACGCCTATTGGGACAATGCGGCGACAATTTGCGCCCTTCTGCAGGCCGATTCGCGCATACTGGTAACGACACCGGAGCTGACTCATTTTCAAGAGGATACGGATCGCTGGCTTCGCGGATTATGTCCCGTAATCGGCTTGAGCGCCGATTCGTTCGATCTCGTGCTGACACAGTCCGATAAAAACGGCAGTTCGGCAGGCATTCGGCAGAGCGACATCCGGAAAGAAACCGGACTATCGTTTATCGGGAAGATCGGGAAATATGCGGATATGACGGAAGTAGTCAATCAAGGCAAGCTGTTCGATCTGCTGCTCGGCCAGCATCCGCTGAACCGGGATCTGAGCGGGATCGTCACGCTGCTATCGGCGGTGTGCGGGATCGAAACGGCGGTGCAGCCGTACACCCATCCGCTGAAGCGGTTGTTCGGGCGGATGCATGCCAAGCCTGGGAAAGCGGGGCGGACGGTATGGGAGAGCTGACGGAACGCAAGTTTTCGGTGCTCGCTTATTCCATGCTTCGGCGAGGGACCGCACATCAGACTTCCCAAGCGGCTGTCGAACCAAAGTTGCCGCGAGAGGACGAACACCCCGCTTTCCAGCGGTGCGTTGAAGAAATTCGCACCTATCTCGTCGCTTCCCGGGGAAAGACGGAGGAAGAGAGGCAGCAATACAGCGAGTCGTTAAACCGAGCGGTGCTCGGGTTCGAGGAGGAGCGGGTCCGATTTGTCGCCATTATTAACGACCAATTGGCGAAACGGCGCTTGAACCATATCGTCCCCCCGAACCGGCGTTATGCGACATTGGCCGAGGCGGTGTTTGCCGAAGTGATCGGCATGAACGTGCTGGAGCTGCTGCTCCAGGACAGGGACGGGCTGGAAGAAATCCAAGTCGTCGGAACCGATATTTTCGAGGTGAGAGGCGGCCGGGCGATCCCGTCCCCGCACAAGTTCCAGCATGTCAAGGAGGTTGAACGGATTCAGCAAAATCTCGTTTTGTTCAATAACGAGGTGATCAATCCGCGCAAACGTTGGGCGGAAGTGTCGCTCAAGGACGGGTCGCGGGTAACGCTGACCGGCTTCGGCTTTACGGCCGAGCCGACGATGACGATCCGTTTCTACACGATGCGGTACTACAATTTGCATACGCTGTGCCATCCCGATTACGAGACGATGGACGAGACGATCCGAACGGTACTGCTGTGTCTGCTGCGCTGCTACTTCAATATGGTCGTCATCGGCCCGACGAACTCCGGCAAGACGAATTTGATCAAGGCGATGATCGCGGAGCTGCCGGACCACGAGCGGATCGTGACGATCGAGACGCGGCACGAGCTGATGCTGAAGCGGGACTTTCCGAACAAAAACATTATCGAATACGAGGTGAGCGAAGACGATTCCGTACATTCCGGCAATCAGGCGTTCAAGCTGGCGCTGCGCCAGTCCCCGAAGCGGATCTGTCACGCCGAAATACGTGACGACGACGCCAACGTTTACGTGAGGGCTTGTACGAGGGGCCATGAAGGAAGCGTAACTTCGGTTCACGTCAATGAGCTGGAGGATGCGCCGGAAGCGATCACGGACATGTGCATGCTGGATGGAAGAGGGATGAATCCGGAGCGGTTGACCAAGCGCATTACCGAATATGTAACCCAAATCGGGCTCGAAATGGGGCTTGTCGACGGCAAGCGCAAGCTTCTGCGCATCGGCGAATACGGCTACGAGAACGGGGAGGTCAAGGTGAGGGATATCGTCCGTTACGACTTTACAAGCCGGAAGTGGCGGTTCCCTCAGCCTTTCTCGAATCGGGCCGTGATGCGGATGATGAAGTACGATCCGGAACAGTGCCGCGTTTTACAGACGATGGGATTGATCGAGCGATGCTGATTTTGGTCAAAGTCGCATTTTTGCTGCTGTTGTTTATGCTCGTTTATTTGGTTTTGAATAGACTGCTGCAGTCGATTGTACGTCATTCGGCGACCCGTTACCGGTTGAACTATGTACGGCGCGGAACGTTCGCCAACCGCGTGGCGCACCTTGCTTCCAAATACAACTGGCTGTACCGGCATTTGACGGACTTGCTGGAATCGATTCAAGCCCGGTTCCATATCGGCACGTTTCTGTTCGTCTCCCTGCTGCTGCTGTTGACAGGCATTATTGGCGGTTTTGTATGCTTCAACAATTTTAAAGGCGTCGTATCGGCGGGAGGTATGCTCGGTCTGCTGCCCTACATCGTGCTGCGTATGCGTTTGCTCGGTCGGCAGATGAAGGCGAGGCTGGATTTTTTGCCGGCGGTCGAGTTGTTTTACCAGTACTATATCGTCTCCGGGCAAAGCAATATTCGTACCGCTTTAAAGGTAACGTTGGAGGAAAACCGGATGCAGCCCGCGATGAAGCCGGTATTCGAGCAGCTGTACCGGAATTTGACGACGAGCCGTGATACGGAGGATAGCTTGCGTGTGTTTTCCATCAGTCTCGGGCATATGTGGGCTGACTACTTCGCGAACATTTTGCGCGTAGGTTTATTGGAAGGCAACGATTTGTGCGACAGCATGAAGGAATTGATTTCGGATATGCGCCGGGCGCAGCGTTCGGACCAGGCGGAGCGAAACCGGCTTCTGGAAATCCGCCTCGCCAATTTTTCGTCGATCTTGTTTTTGCTGCTGTTTCTTTTCATTAATTTCAAAATAAACGCCCATAACGCGTACCTGTATTATATCGTCGATCCGGCCGGGAGGAACATGCTGCTGGACGCGCTGCTGCTCATTTTTGCGTCGTTTCTGATGGGGATTTATTTATCGATCCGGAGAATGTGAGGGGAACGCGGGATGGTTATAGAGTCCCAGCATTTGGTTTGGCTGCAGGTGATTGCGCACGGCGCTTTATTCGCCGCCTTGTTTACGTCCTTATTCTTTTTATTCCATTCTTGGCCGCGCAGGCGGAGACGTTGGCCGCTGCTCGCCATCAAGCATTTGGTTCGCCGCCGGACGATTCCCCCGTTTGTTCTGAAAGCTTTCGGCATATCCGTACGTGCAGGGGGAAGCGCGGAGGCAAAAGAACGGCTGCTATTGCAAAGCGGTTTGCGTATCGATCCGCTGCTGTACGAGCTGATGCGCAGAAGTGTAATGGTGCTTGGCGCTATGCTCGGAGCAGCCGGATACTTCGGAATGCGGCATTCCTGGGGGCTGCCGTGGATCGAACCTGCCTATGTCATGGTTGCCGGAATGATCGGCATCGTGCTGCTTAGCTTCGACCGTACGCTGCTGGAATCGTTCGGGAAATACCGTTCTCATAAAATGATGAAAGAAATATATGCGCTCAGCAATCAGCTGCTTTACTACAGCAGCTCCAAAATGAGCCTCCATGCCAAGCTGAGCCGGTGCTTACCGTTCTGCGCCGCGATCCGTTCCGACCTGCAGCTGTTGCTGAACGAATGGTACGAGGATGCGGAGCAGGCCATCAAACGGTTCAAGCGCCGGCTCGGCACCGAAGAAGCGTACAGCTTCGCCGAAACGATCAATTCGCTGCGCCTGAACGAGAGTGGCAGCTACTATTCGCTGCTGAAGGAGCGGATCCAGGATTACAAAGAAAAGCTGGATATGGCGAAAGACAGCCGCAAAGAATCGACCTCGTACATTTTGTTCGTCATAGCGGGAATTCCGATTCTGAACACGTTCCGCATTTTCGTTTATCCTTGGGTACAGGAAGGGCAGAAGCTGTTCGACGCGCTGAATTGAGCTTGGAAAGGGCTGGTTTCTCTCGAATGGAATGAAGCAAAGGAGATGAATTTATGAGAAATATATTGATGACAGTCATGATGATGATCGTAATGGCCTTGCTGTTCACGTCGATCATCAATAACGGGAATGCGGGGATGAGGAATAATATCAAGACCAAGGGAGATACGGCCAATCTGGACATTACGAATTTGAGTCCGGGCCCTTGATCGGCCGAGGGAGGCTTCGCCATGCGGCACATTTTGGTTACGGTCATGCTTGTAACTGTTGTCGTCGGTATATACTCCGCGACTATAGGAGGCAGCGCGGGGATGCAGCGGAGCGTCAAATCGACCGGAGGCAAGCTGAACGGAACGATTCAATCGATCAATCCGTAATTGGGGCTGACGACTTTGAAGCAAATATTGGTGTTCGTACTATTCGCCGCTATGCTCTGCTGGCATAGCGTTGTAATTCTCCGAAAAAAAGGGGGCTATTCAATCGCAGTAATAGCCCACGCCCCATCATTATAAGTAAGCTCAATCCCGCTAAACATCGTTTGGATGATGTTTTTCCTGTTTGATACAGGGATAAACTCCCAAGACTCCTTCAATTCTTTTATCTGCTCGAGTACCTGATGTTTCGATGGTTTCTGCTCGATTCTTACAGGTAGCCGATCAAGTTCTACTTGAAGGTCCTGAGCTCTTTGCATCTCGGTGTCAATGAGTTTTACATAATCTGAATATGGCAGCTTTCCATCCCCGAAAGCATATTGCCAATTTTCCCTCCGCTTTGCACTTTTCGAAAGCTCCTTCTCTAACCTAGCGCGTTCTTTTTCAAGATTTTTCGCTTCGGCTGCGACAACATCCTCAATTGGGATATCGTTGTCTACCTCTATTTGTAGATTTTCAAACAGTAATTTCTCGACTTTTCTCTCTGATATATCTGGGACAGTGCAGACGTGCCGCTTATCCTTCCCGTAACATCGGTAATTGCGGTAAATTTGTTCAACATCGTTGTACTTGCTCTTTTTGACTCTTGCTGAGAAGGAACTCCCGCATACTCCACATTTTAATATTGTGGAGTACGGATATTCATAACTTGATGAAGATATCATTCCTTCGCTTACCTTTTTTGATTTTGCCTGAGCCAGATCGAACAAATCTTGAGCAATTATAGGATCATGATCCCCGTCCCGAACGATGAGTTTTTCTTGGATGCCTTGCGGGGTATAATGGTTTTTCCCGATATATGTGAGATTGCGCAAAATATATGCAACGGTAACGTCATACCATCGGCCAAAATTCGATATATAATTATGCGAATTTAAGTACTTTGCAATGTAATTATGCCCCTTGCCCTTATTGACATAAAGATCAAAGATAAGCTTTACGATTTCAGCCTGGTCTTTATTAACGATTAGCTTATGGTCGACAACGTCATAACCGAATACTGGTTTTAAATTTATTCGATTACCACTCATGGCGCTTTTGCGAAGCCCTTTTAGAACTTCTTCACCGAGGTTTTCGCGGTAGTACTGCGCCAAGAGGCCGAGAAAGTGAACGAATACTTTTCCGGCTGCGGTAGAAATATCAATATTTTCACTCAATGAAATGAGCTTCACGTTAAGATTATTAAACATATCGATTAGATCATGAAGATTTCCGATGTTACGAGTAAGCCTGTCCAATTTATGAACAAGGACTGCATCAAATTTCCTGTTCTTTAGGTCGGCTATCATTTCTTGGACACCTGGGCGTTTTAAGTCCTTCGCTGATATGCCCGGATCCGTAAAGACTCTGACCAGTTCCCATTTTCTTATCTTTATGTGCTCGATGAGTTGTTCATATTGAGCCTCTAGGGAGAATCCTTCCTCGGCCTGCCGATCCGAGCTGACGCGTGTGTAGATGGCCACTCTCATAATGATTTCACCGCGACCAATTCAATTTTTAATGCACCGAGTTGGTTAATAAATTCTTGGAGCTTTCCGTGGCTGCGAAACAGTCGATCATAACCTGTTACTACTACAGTGTCGAAGCTGGTTGTCAAAGCATCGGTCATTAAAGATGCAAGTCCGTCACGATCGTCGTCGTGGGCACTAGACCCTTCGTCATCGTAAACACCTACAACAGTTCCCTTTTGTTCCCGAATGTACTCGCGGCATAATTCGATTTGACTCAATGTGCTTTGTTCAGAATGTGCAGTTCGTGCATAAATTGCTGCCTTCATTCTGGTCGCCCCCAATCATAAAAATTTCTTACATCCATTTGCAATACATCGCCAATGTCAGCCATCTGGATAATAAAAAAAAGTGGTTCGTCGTTCGTGAGATCGTTAATTTTATACCGATGCTTGATTCGCGCCAGATTAATACCAAAAGTACCGGGCTTTTCCTGGTTGATCATAAGATCTTCGAGAAAAACTGAAATCCCGGCAACATCTTGAAAATCTTCTGACAAGATACGTTGGAATGGAGAAGCGATGCGTATGTATAAAGAGAACATATCCCATTTGACTTTACCTGTTTGAAACCGAATAACAAACGTAGTTGGAACTAAGCCGTGATCTGAATAGTCATATACGACTCTGAACTTTGCCATTGCGCTTCCTCTCCCTTGATGACTGGATTTGGCGATGCAGTTGCGCGAGTATACGTTTTGTCTCCGGACTATAATCGTATTCAATTGGTGATGGTGTCATTTCAGACCTAAATTCTTCGTCAAGTTTTGCTTGCAGGATTCTGCGTTCGATCTGGTTAATTCGTTTCTGTACGAATTGAATCGGAAGACGAAATTCTTTTGATAAAACATCGATGTAGGTTGTTTTGTTTTCTATGTATTTGTAATCATGCAGCATAAAGTAAGGCATTGCGCAATAAAGTTGGCACTGATCCGCCTGGTCTTCTTGCATTTTCATGTATAGCTCAGGCATGCGGTATTGATTTCCAATATGCAGTATGAGGTGACTGATCTCATGAAAGAAGTCCTCGCGTTTCTTTAATTCATTTAAAAAGGCGTTCAGGTATATAACGGCAAAATCGTCTTCCCAGTATGTTTTTGTCTCTTTTTTGTGAGTGGCTACATCGGCGCGGTATATCGTTGCTACGCGATCGATCTCAAGATCAGAAGGATAAAAGATCCCATTGTCACGGTATTTCTTGCAAATCATTTCCTCCATTTCGTTGGATTTGTACCAACACAAATTCATGTTGACCCCTCCAAATGCGAATATATGTTCTGTTTTTGTTTGAAAATAAAAGCCCAGAGGGCTATTTCTGAAAACACTCACTTTTTATTTACAATAGTAGCTTCTGATATTCCCCAGGATTGGAGTAATCCACCTTGCTCATTTAAGGTGCCGCGAATCGTGATGCTGTCACCTTTATTTAACTTTGATAAATCAACATTTACTTCTTTTGATAGATTTACTTTAAGAAAATTCGATCCGCCGACATGAACTATAATCCTTTTCTGTTCTTTGTTTGTTGAATCATTATAAGCATCGTTTACAGAGCCACTCCATTGAACAGTGTGTCCCTTTAATTCCTGCCAGTAGGCATCTTGTTGTACCTGTGTTTTTGAATTGTACTTTGTAATGAACGAATTAAAATCAGTGAAGATAGGATCTGCCGTTCTGGTGACGGAATTATTTTTTACGGTGTCTGTCTGTTTTGTCGTACATCCAGAAACAAATAAGCACAATAGCAAATAAAATACAATTCTTTTCATAGACCACCTGGAAATTCGCCCGATCGGCTCGGGTACTTGCTTCATTCCCCATGCATTTCCTTCCATTTACGCTTACGTTCCTTGAACTCGTCCAGTTCCTTTTCAATTTGTTCTATTTTTTCGTCTGTTAGATCTTCTTTATTTAGGCCGCCTTTGGCAGCTACGCTGATATTTCCAAAGTCGGGAAGTTTCTTTTTGGCAGGAGCAGGCAGTTCCAGTTCCGTCTTCTGTCCTTCAGTTTGGGAAAGCCGTATATTCAGATATTCGTTCAATGCCTTCCGTTCTTCTGGCGGAAGTTTTTTTGTTGTTTCAATAAGTTGTTGGATGTCAGGGGGCAGAGAGTCGTCGATGCTACTGAAAAACTGTGAAAGAGTAACTCCAAGGGCTTCACAAAGGCGCTCGATTGTATCTATAGTTGGCTTCTTTTTTCCAGACTCAATATCACCGATGTATGGTTGGGAAACCCCAGATTTAATCGATAGTTGGTTTTTACTCAACCCACTAGCTTCCCTAAAATGAGTTAACCTTTTTGCGAAATCCATAACGCCACTCCATCCTGATATATCTCAATAGAGATTATATCATACCTTAAACATAAATAAATTATATCAATAGAGTTGACAACATATATCAATAGATATAGAATGTAATCAATGGAGGTGATGCAAGGTGAAAAGATTGAGGGAGCTTCGAACCTGTCGGCAATGGTCGCAAATGGAACTTGCTCGGAAGTCGGGTGTATCCCAATCATTTATTAATTATTTGGAAGCTGGTACAAAGCAACCGACTCTTACAACTTTAAACAAGCTGGCTTTGGCGTTTGGAGTTCCAGTCTCGGAATTATTGGATAGCAGTGAACAAACTGCATAGAAAGGAGGCCTTCGCTTGAACAAGCCGGCAAAGAAACACGTCGTCCGAATCACCAAGGATAATCCGGCCCTCGTACGGGCAATTGTCGAAGGGCTGGAAGCAGCCAACAAGGCTAAGGAAGATATGATTGCTTTTGCTAAATCCTCCGAGAAAGGAGCCTGATGCAATGACCGATCTCACGAATATCCGCCAGATCGAGGAGACAACCGATTTCCGCAGAGCAAACGAGCTTTTGGCCGTGGGCGGTTGGGAACTGGTGAAGACGATCGATAAAGGGCACAAAATGCTTTACATCCTGATGTAGGGGTGATGGCCATGCCTTTTAAATGGCGCAGTCAGGACCATCGGAAAGCATGCATCGCGAAGATTTGTGCGTTAGTGGTTTGTCGGGGCATGGACTGGCAGAAGGCAGCGGAAAGCGCCCTACATATGCATGATGGCGGGCCTTTCTGGTACTGCAAGCACCCGGAGGAAGCCAGCGAAGGGACGATCGATCTGCTGATCAAAGACGGCCAGAAGTGGCTGCGGAAGCGGAAGGGAGCGTGAGGAATGGAAATCCCATTAGGGGTTGTGACGTGCCTTTACGGGGGCATCCTCGAAGAAATCGTAAGCGCGGAACGTAATCAGCGACTCGGCATAAGCGACTCGCGCAAAATTGAAAGAATCCGCGAAGCATTGGGGTTCTATAAAGAGCATTGCGTTCTGTCTTCGTATGTTCTGGAGGAGAAATTCAACAAGCTACTTCAGTTAGTAGAAGGGGCGCCCGCAGCCGGGGACGTGGCGGCGGGCGGTCAGGAGAAATAATGCGGGGCAAGTGATGGAGTGGCATTTCGAGGAAGTTTTATCACAACAACAGCATACATCAGCCTCGTGTCCAAACGCTTCCCAATATTCGGACAAGGAGGTGAACAGGACTATGAATTTTGGACAAACCCTCGAAAAAGTGATTGATGAGCGCGGCGAGACACGTGAAGGACCGGCGCAAGTGGCGAAGGTAAGCCACTCTTCAATCAGCAAATACATACGCGGGACCCGGCGGGTGCCGGAGGACGTCATGCGAAGCACGAGTCAGCATTACAACGAGCCGGAATTATATATCGCCGCGGCAAACGAAGCGACTGGCGGGGCTTGGGTCCCATGGCTGAACAACGCCGATCTGCATCGAGCGAACGTACATTTGAAGACGATCGAAGAGGTCGAGGAGGCGCGGGAAGCGCTCGCTGCCGCGCCGATCACGAAGCGCCGGGACCAGATGGACGAGAAGGAGCTCGCCAAGATCAAGACGGCAATCATCGAATGCATCGAAGCGATCACGGCCCTTACTCATCAAGTCGCAATTTTGTGCAAGGAATACTGCTTTTCCTGGATGACGATGTGGAAGGAGCACCGCAGCAAGCTGCGGGCAAGCAAATATTTGAAATAGGAGGTTGTTGGGGATGTCAATCAAGCGATTGGTAGCGGAAGCGCGTAGGGCTCGTAGAAATGCAAGGCATAATTTGAAGCAAATCCGGCGGAATCCAGAAATTATGAAGCCGGACAAGCTGCTGCAGGGAATCAGGTATTTGGAAGAGATGGAGCGTCTCGCAAAAGAGGAAATGGAGCGCCTAGCAAATGAGGAAATGAAAAACGCCCGGCGGGCAGGCCGGACGTCGTTGAGAAACCGTTTAAGAAATCTCTTGTTTATTGTAGCACAGAACGAGCGTTCGGTAAAACAAAAATTGGAGGTCAAATAGATGATGAAATCGACAGGTATTGTACGCAGGGTTGACGAGTTGGGCCGGGTCGTTATTCCGATGGAGTTGCGTCGGACGCTAGGGATCGGTGAGAAGGATGCGCTGGAAATCTACGTGGACGGTGAGCGCATCATGCTCAAGAAATACGAGCCGGCCTGCATCTTCTCGGGGAGCATGGATGATCTGATCCACTATAACGGCAAGATGGTCAGCAAAGCGGCGATCGCCGAGCTGGCCGCGGCAGCGGGCTATCAGCTTATGAAAAAGTCGAATCAAACCGCCTGACGAGCGCGACAGCGCCATGGGCCCGAAGCGGATCGGGCCGAAACCTACCGGCTACGGCCGGGATGGTCGCGGGATACCGCAGCAAGGGAACGCGAACGGAGAGATTAGTCAGCGGAAACCGTTTCACGCGCGCTGACCGCCTTGCTTCTTCAATACATAGGAAGGAGGAAATCCATGATTCCGAGCGTAGGAAGAATTGTGCATTACCAGCGACGAGGATCGGCCGATGGCGTACACAAAAGCGAGCCGAGTGCCGCAATTGTTACGGCGGTTGTCGATGCGAATACGGTCCATTTGTGCGTGTTGAATCCTGAGGGGATGTACTTCAATCATGACGTAAAGCAAGGCGAGGGGCCGGGGCAATGGAATTGGCCGCCGCGTGTGTAGCCCGAAAACAGAAAAAGACCCGTAGCAGCGGGTCCCTTAGCAAAACATCTTACGGCCATAGTACCATGCTGTTCCTTGAAAAATCAATAGCGAATGGAGAATGCACGTGATCCAGACCGTGAAATTTAAGAATTATCTTTGGGATTCAGAGGAATGCATCGTTCTTCGACTCAATCCTCATCCTTTGGCGCCCCTGGCTCTCATGGATATGTCGTTTCCATTTCATGAGGACATGCCGAACCTGAAGCTTGAGCCGGCTGCAGCGCTTGATTTGCGGAACGCAATCGATGGGGTGTTTACGGTTAAGGCGTTGCCGATGCCGGAAGTCATAGTCTCGGACGCACCGGAAATGCCGCAATTCATCGAATATCATCCTGTCAAGCTCGCTTCGTTGCTGGACGTCTCCTCTCGAGTATTCGACAGGATGGTTAATGATTACCGCTTGAAGCCTGACGATATGAAATTCGTTGTCCATCATTTGCAGACAACCCTCAATACTGTTTATCCCAATCGAAAGGACTGATTTTGTTGGTAGTTAAACAAGAAGATTTGAGCATGGAGCGCCGGTTGGAACTCGTTGAGAAGCAAAATATTGCAATCTTGGGCGACGATCAAGTTTTCGTTCGCCGTACGCCGGGCGGGCTGATCCGCAGCGTGAAGGGGGCGCCGACGCTTAAGGAATCGCACGGTGAATTCGCGGTGATCCAAGGCAAGGCCATGACGACATCGAAGGGATTCAACACACTGAACCAGATCGCCGGCCTTTCCATCATCACTCCTGCCACGCTCCAGCTGCCGAACGGGGATATCGTGGTAAATCCTTATCCCATCATCGACGAAGAAAGCCACACGATCACCAAAGTATGGTGCAAGAAGATCGCGATCGGCTATTCCCCGATTGGGAATTTGGTTATAACCTCGGCAACGCTGCTGTACGACATCCGCATGTATTTCATTCAAGACGTTATGAAGAAGGTCCAGTTTAATCAAGGCTCCGGCAAAGTCTGCATGGAGCAGATGCTGACGGAGAAGGAGAAGCAGACGGGGGTATTCCTGAAAATCGACGGGACATTCGGCGTCTGGGCGGATTTTACCCATAAAGAGATCTTGAAGGCGGTCGAGACCTTCATTAATAAAAAGCAGTTCGCCGAGCGGAATGCACAGTCCATCTGCGAGCGGCTTGCGATGTCGAAGCACCCGGCGCTTTCTCATGCGGCCTACGTAGATTGCCAAGGACCGGAGAAGCAGCGTGTAACGAAAGTGCAGGTCATCGGATACGTTCATGAATTTTCGAAAGAGCAGCTGATGGCTGTGGCCGAGCAGGCTGAGCGCGGGGAAGACATAGTCGTTAACGGCAAAAAGGCTGAGACGATCAGCATGACTGCCGAGGCTACGGAAGCCGATTTTGTTGCAGAGGCTGACGACGAGGAACGAGCTGGAAACGCAGAAGCCGAAGTCATTCATGCCGGAGGGCCGGCGTCGAGCAGTCAATCGAACGGCTTTGAAGGAGGAGAGCGGTTTTGATCAAATCCATATCGTTCACCAACGTCAAGGGTCAAACCGGTACGCAGGAGTTCGGAAAGAAGACGCTGATCATAGGTCCAAACGGATCCGGGAAAACAACCCGGGTCCAAACCCTTGGCATTGCGATCGAGGGATATGCCCCCGGAAACGGAAAAACAGCTCAGGATACATTCAAGTTGGCAACCGGGGATGCCATGGTGGTCGGGCTCAAGACTGATGCTTTTCAGTTCACACGGACCTTTACCAAAAATGAAAGCAGAGACAAAACCGGCAAGGTGAAGGTCGAGATCAATCAATCGCTTGCGGTCTCACCAGGAAGGGGCGAGAAAAAGGATACGGATAAAAAGGCCCGCATCCTTTCCGAAATTGGCAGCTTTCCGGTCGCGCTTGATTTTAACGAGTTCTTGTCGCTTTCGGATGCCAAGCGTCGTGACTTTTTCTACAGCTTAAGCCCGATCACGACAGACGGCTGGAGCAAGGCCAAAATCGAAGAATGGCTCCGGGAAAGCATGCTGCTTGAAGAGGTCCGGGAGAACAATCCGGAGCAGTATCAAGCAACACAGGACATTATTGAGGAAGCGTTGCAGGAGTATCCGGACGGCTTTGGAGTAAGCGAGGGCTTGCAAGCCATGTTGGATTGGGCAACCGCGCAGCGGACGATCTGGGACAGCAAGAAGAAGGATGCGCAGGGAGCCGTTCGGCAAATCGCCGACATGAAGAACGAGATGGATGAGACGGACCGGAACATTTCCGATTCGAAAAACGAGCTTGACTCGCTGCAGCAGCAATTGATCAGAGTTGAAAAGCTGATTTCGGGATCGACTGCCAAGAAAGAAATTGTTGGCAAGCGAGTTCAGCGGATCGGCGAATTGCGCGGGAATATTGCTCAATTGAAGGCGCAGCCGGTTGTTACCGATACGGCGGGATTGGAGAAGGAGCGCGCTGACCTTGAACAGCAGGTTCTCGAAGAACTGGATGTTCAAGTCCTCATGGCTCCACTCAAAGATAAGATTTCGGCGGCACGATCGCAGCGCGCGGTCCTTGACGAGAAGCATCAAGGCTTGCGCCATCAGGTAGTAAGCATATCAAGTACCGTTAAGACTTTGGCCGAATCTCTGGACACTGTAGGGGAGCTCGGCGGACGCTGCATCATTCATCATATGATCAGTTGTAACAAGGACTTTACCGGACTTGATGAATTTGTCTCGAAGAAGAAGACCGAGGCGGACAAAGCGATCGCTACGCTGCAGGAAGAGCTTAAGCAGGTTCAGACCGAGATTGCCACACTGGATGAGCAGGTAAAGTCTGCGGAGTTGGAACGAGAGAACATTCTTTCTAAGGCCCAGGAAGTCAGTAAGAAAAACAGCGAGATTCGGAAGCGTGTCGGTGACATTGATAAGGAAGTAGCCGATCGCCGAACGGCAGCTCAGCGACGTGAAAACGAGCTGAAGCTTCTGGAAGACGAACTTAATCGGCTTGTAAATGAACCGGCGGATAAAATCGAAGACGTTCAGATGCTCCAAATCCAATCAGCTGGGGTGCAAGCGCAGATCGACGAGCTCAAGCAAAAGATTCAGGAGAAAGAGAAGGCAAAGCAAACGATTCTCTTGATGCAGCAATCGATGCTGGACAATCGGAAAGCCGAGTATAAGGCGATCGCGTTCAAATCGTTACTGGAGCAGCTGGGGCCGAAGGGAATCCAAGGCGAACTAGTCAAGGAGATCATCGGGCCTCTGAAATCGGACATTCAGCAGAACTTGCAATTCATGGGGATCATGAACGAACCGTTTTTCCAAACAGAAAGCGATACCGGCAAAGAAGTCTTCCAGTTTGGCTGGATTAATGATCGTGGACACCAAGTAAATTTCGATGTTTTGAGCCGCGGGCAGCAGGCGCTTTACTTCGCGGCCATGATGATGACGATCATCGACCGGGCTCAGCCAAAATTGAAGCTACTGGTCATCGACAACATCAACGATTGCGACTCGAAGAACTTCCAGCTGCTGTTGGACGGCATTTCCCGGCTCGAAGATCGCGTCGATAACATTGTTCTTTCCGGAGCAATTGAATACGAGTTCCGAGCAGATGGGTGGCTGGTGACCGATCTGGGGCCGGCCAAGTCGGATCAGTTTGCAGAGGAGGAGCCCTTCGATGCATCTGCTTGACGGGTTGAACACGGCCCAGCTTCGTGCCTCTGTATCGGATTCCGAGGTTATTCTCACATTGGCGGGCGCCGGATCGGGGAAGACGACTGTTTTGACAAGACGGGTTGCCAACCTACACATCAATCATCGGGTCGGGACCAGCAACATGCTGGCCCTGACCTTTACCCGACTTGCCGGCAAAGAGATGAAGGAACGGGTCATCAAGTTGATCGGCGAGCAAGAAGGGAAAAAACTTTTCTGTAATACTTTCCACGCCTTCGCGGTTATGGTGCTGAATGAGTGGGGGCACCTGATCGGCGTGGACAAGCAGTTTTCGATATTCGACCAAGAGGACCGGGAGGCTATTTTGGTTCAAATCATGACCGAATTCGGCTGCAAAATATCCTTGAAGAAGGTGCTGGACCGATTCAATTGTGCTGATGGCAGCCGCGGGCATCCTGAAGAAGAAAGGGTCATAAGGGAGTACTCCTACCGTTTGCGGCAGAACAACGCGGTTGATCTGGACAAGCTTATCTATCACGTTAACACTCTTTGGAGTGAGCATACCGAAGCGCTTGAGTATTACCGCCGCATGTATAGCCACGTTTTCGTGGACGAGTTCCAAGACACGAACGACGAGCAGATGAACATGTTCCGCATGCTTGCTCCTCGTAATCTATTTGTCGTCGGGGATGATTTTCAGGCGATATACGGCTGGCGCGGCGCCAAGGTCGGATATATTATCGACTTTCCCAAGGAGTACCCGTCCTGCGAGGTCGTGAAGCTCGAGGACAATTATCGATCGACTGAGCCGATCGTCGCGGCGGCCAATAAGTTGATTAGCCACAACGAGAAGCAAACCGAGAAGACGCTGATTGCTCATAAGCAGGGTAACGATGTTCAGCGGGCATCATTGATCAATCCAATGTCTGAAGCTGCTTTCATATTTTCCATTATTCAAGATTCGATGCAGTTGGAGGCGCCTCTAAAATCTATCGCTATTTTGGCCCGGACAAACTCTCACATCGATTTTCTTCAACGTCAACTCGGAACATGGGAGGTGCCTACTCAGCGGGTTGCAGGTGGCGATGATGTTTACAAACGGGGAGACGTAAAGTCGATGATCTCCTGGCTGCAGATCATGTTCAACCCACGGGATAAGGTCAATTTGAAGAAAGCACTCCGGTTTCCGCGAGCCTATTTGACCGATCTGCAGATGCAGACGATAGAGTTTCAGGCGTTGGAGAGGGATAAGGAGCTATTCGAAATCATTCAGTCAGAAGCATCGTCGGACGTTGGGTGCGGGGCGTTTATCAATCTCATGCTTGAATTGGATCGGCTTGTTCGCGATAGGCAAGTCTATTTAGCTTCTGACTGGATGCGCTACCTGATCGAGACGCTGGGAATAGACGCCTATTACGCTCGGCACGGCCTGACCAACCGGATGGCTGATGTCGAGCGGGCCATCGGTGCCATGGAAGCATGGGAGCGTTCGAAGAAGCAGCTGGGAGAGGACGCCAGCGCTTCGAATTTCCTGAAATGGCTGAAGTACCGCGACATTCAGGAGAAACTCGTCGAGGAGCAGGATGCTGTGAAACTGATGACTGTCCACGCTTCCAAAGGGTTGGAATTCGATACGGTTTTTGTGGCTGGCCTGAATGAAGACGTGTTTCCGTCGAAACGGACCGTGGACATGGAGGAAGAGCGCCGGCTGATGTACGTTGCCGTCACTCGGGCCAAGGAACGGCTCTTCCTTACTCGTGCTGAGCAAGTTGAGAACTGGAATGGTGAGTTGGTTTCTGCGGCTCCTAGCCGGTTCCTGACCGAATGCCGCGATAGTGTGACGGCATGAGCAGCCACCTTGTTGAAGTCGATAATGTGCGAACAATCGTGCCGCTTAGGCGCGAGCTGTGGGAGCTGAAAGATGTGGATCGGGAGGCTTTCCGGGATCAGGTTAAGGATTACCTGAAATGGTTCCCGCATTTGGAGCCTGTATCCCTTGCGAATGGCTGTGTCATCTGTAAAACCATTAGGAAAGGATTGAATGGCGTTGAAAAACGGGAAACGCCCAACCCTTCGGCAGAAGATCGCAATCGGATCAGCAGGTAAGGACCCTAACGATTGGCTTGTATCAAAGGTGCTTGTCGGCAAACTCGTGATTGTGCATAAGAACGATCAAAGGAATAAGCAGATCATTTCGGCATAGGAGGTGAGCGCCGGTGGAGTCCGCTGTAAGCCCGCAGCCTGATGGGCCTCATATAAGAATCAACCATCAAATACATAGGGAAATAATTCGGAGAAAGTTTACACAACGGCAAAGGAACATCATCGACTTTATCCTTACCCTGTCGTGGGGCTGTGGGAAAACATCGGCGATCATCCCCAAACTGAAAGATTTTGCCTTGTGCGGAGTCAAGTACAATCACATTCGGAAAGAGCTCCAAACGCTGGTTATGAAGAATGTCATCTTTTGGGAAGGTAGCATGAATGTCTTCCAAATCAACAAGCATTATGACCAGTGGGATATCGATGTGAATGAAGATTTTGACCCGAAATTACTGAACAATCTGATCAGCTTCAACATCGAAAACGAGTCGCCGAATCTATCCAAAAAACTTCCCAAAAAGGGAAGTTCCTTCCCTAATCGGGAAGGTGAAAAACTTCCTGAAAGGGGAACTAACTTCCCAAAAAGGGAAGCGAAAACTTCCCGAATCGGGAAGCGAAAACTTCCCAAAAAGGGAAGCTTAATGCGTCATTTCTTCAATCCTAGCGCGGCATTTCGGACTTCTAAAACAATTATTAAAGCAATTATTAAAAAAAGAACTACAACAACAACAACGACGGAAATCGCGCCGGAGGAATATCCATTCTCTCGAATCTTTCAAGCCTATCAGAACAATTTCACGAAGAATGGGGAGATTCGGGAATTCGAAGCCCAAGAACTCGGAGTTCTATTCGACGACTACGGCGGGGAATGGATGATCAAAGCGATGCGCGAAACCTTCAGACAATCCGAAGATAAGAGGAACTTGGCGTATGTCCAAGGTGTACTGATTGGCTACCGCAAACGCGGCGGACCGGAATCTCCTAAGTCGAAAGATCCGCCGGAACAGCGGGAAGTACCGCAGCGCCGGACCAAACAGCAAAGTGAGTTGGAAGATCTACGGCGCAAAGCGAGGGAGGAGAGGCAGCGTGGACAAAGCTGACGTCATCGATCTTCTTGCAGAGATCAAGGAAGAGTATAGGCACTTTGATGTCAGTGACGAAAGCATTGAGCGTCATCTGAAATATCTGTATGACATCCCCTTTAATACCGCGATGAAGAACGTCGAACAACATATCGCGACAAATAGCAGGTTTCCCCCAGGAATTGCCGACATCCGCGGCCGGCTCGGCGAGCAGTTGGATCGGCAGCGACAACGCGAAGAAACGGAAACGTATCTTGCCCAGATCGAACATTGGCGTGAGAATGCGGCGCCTCCTCCGGCCGGAAATCGGGATAAAGTGATGGCTATATTGCGAGGTGAGACCGGGTGACAAATTTGGATGAGTTCCTGGGGATGCCGATACCGTGTGATCTTCCGGCGGAACAGGCCATTCTTGGAGCGATCCTGCTAGACACCACGGGCACGGCTATCGAGATTGTGCGCGCCAAGCTGCAGGGTGAAGCATTTCATGACAGGAAGCACGCCCGCATTTATAGCCGAATGGCCGCTCTATACGACGAAGAGGAGCCGATCGACCTGATCACGCTCAGCAGCCGTTTGAGTGACGAGGAAGAATTGGATTTTATCGGCGGCATGCAGTATCTGTCTGATTTGGCAAACAGCGTCCCGACGGCGGCCAACGTCGATGCTTACGTAGGCACTGTTTACGAAAAGTATCTGCTCCGAAAAGGGATCGAAGCCGGCATGGCTGTCATGCGGCAGGCGGCGTCAACGGGAGACCCAAGAATCGTTATTTCCGGACTGCAAACGGCGGCGACAAAACTTGCAGACTTGGCCGCGCCGGCGCAGGAATTCGCGACTATGCGCAATGTCTTGATAACCGTCTACGAGCAGGTAGAGGACCGCTATTCAAACCGGGACACTTACCGCGGCATAAACGGGGTACCGTCCGGCTTCCCCGATTTAGACCGGATGACGTCCGGCTTCCAGAAATCTGATTTGATTATCGTCGCCGCTCGTCCATCCGTAGGGAAGACCGCGTTCGCACTGAATATCGCCCAGAATGTCGGCGTGCGAGCGAAAGAGACAGTCGCTATTTTCAGTCTCGAGATGGGCGCCGGGCAGCTCGTTCAGCGGATGATATGCGCGGAGGCTGATGTCGACGCGACACGGATGCGGACTGGATACTTCGAGCCAGGAGACTGGGAGCGAATGACGACAGCCATCAGCAAATTATCCGAAGCCAATATTTTCATCGACGACTCTCCTTCGATTACGGTTCACGAGATCCGGGCAAAATGCCGCCGGCTGAAGAAAGAGAAGGGGCTGGGCCTCATCTTGATCGACTATTTGCAGCTCATCCAAGGCCGGGGCAAGGCCGGCGAGAATCGGCAGCAGGAAGTATCGGAAATATCTCGGACGCTGAAGCAGATTGCCCGCGAACTGGACGTGCCTGTCATCGCGCTATCGCAGCTCAGCCGGGCTGTCGAGCAACGGCAAGAAAAGCGGCCGATGATGTCGGACCTGCGGGAGTCGGGATCGATCGAACAAGACGCCGACATCATAGCGTTTCTGTACCGTGACGATTACTACGATAGAGAGACCGAAAAGAAAAATATTATCGAAATCAACATTGCCAAGCAGCGGAACGGCCAGACAGGAACGGTGGAGCTTGTGTTCCAGAAAAACTTCAACAAATTCGTGAATCTCGATCGCAGTCATTCGGAGCAACCAAAGCCGAAGCCGCCGCAGGATCAGCAGAATTTCAAAAAGCGTGATAATCGGCGCTGGGCCAATTAGGGGAGGGAGAGACATGCAGAGGAATGTCAATTTCGCTAACCGCGGGATGTCATTTGAGACGCTAATCGATCGCACCAACGAGATGTACGAGCAAAAGGATATTGCAGTCATCAATAAGCGTCCGACACCGATCAAGGTGACAGGGAGAGGACCGGGTGGAAAGGTTACCGGCTTTTTCTCTAAACCGTCAACTGTTGATTATGACGGGATATACCTCGGGGGAAAATCAATCGTGTTCGAAGCAAAGTCAGTGAAGTCGCTCGACCGATTCGATCTAAAGAACATCGAAGATCATCAGATCGCTTATCTGGCAAAAGCCCATAGACATGGAGCAATCAGCTTTTTGCTTATCGATTTCGAAAAGCATCGGATCACGTTCCTGGTTCCATTCGTAACGCTCAATTCCTATTTGCTGCGCAAGGCAAAAGGGGGGCGGGGCTCCCAGAGTGTTCCGATTACTTCCCTTGATGTTGATGCCTACCGGGTAGAAGCCGGCCGAGTACCGCTCGATTATCTTGCCGTCGTCAATAAAATTTGGAATCTGGAGGTTGCATAACATGTTCGATAGAGCGCACGAGGTCAGAAGCGTTGCGGCAAACATTATTATTAATCATCATCCTCACCTGGAAGAGGCCTACAACGAGGGCCTAATCGGCTTTTACTTCAAGGACGGAAATAACGACTGGGCGGGAAAGGCCAAGAAGTGCACAGCGTTCGAGCGATATACAACCGGGCATATGCTGTTCATCTTTATCGACAAGCATGCATGGAAGGTTTACTCCGATGATCAGCGGCGGGCGCTTGTCGATCACGAGCTTTGCCATTTCACGCGAGAAAAGACGCTGGAATACAACCCGGAAACCCAGAAGCAAGAGCCGAAGTGGTGCGACGTTAATGATCCGGATAATTGGGGCATTCGCGATCACGATGTGGAAGAGTTCTCCGAAATTATCTCCCGACACGGTCTATGGGAAACGGGTATTGAACGATTCGCCGCCGCCGTCCGATCAGCTGACTACCAGATGACGATCGAGGACATTGAGGAAGAGCAGGAAAGCGAAGAATCTGGGGAGCCGGCAAGAACGCCTTATTCTGTTGATCGCGGGGGCGTTGTCTCCCTGAAGAAGAACGGCGACGGAAAAGGCGGGGACGCCGCGTAAGCGGGGATATCGGGGGGCGTTGGATAAGTAATACGTGACAGGGAGGGTGCAGTATGGGGGACGTGAAGGCAATTGCTCTTAAAGATCGGGGCGAAGTGACGGAGGCTGATCAAGCCGAGCGCCGGATCTCCGAGCTCGAGAATGAGAATGACCGGCTAAAGTCTGAAATTCGGGTTTCCAATGATGTAGTTGACAACCTGCGCAGCAGAGTCCGCATGCTGGAAGAAGAACGGGAACGGAATAAAGGGTATGTATTCATTCGTGTTCCTGTCCTGCCGGGCGATCACCCGATTCATCAACATGTCGGAGTCGTAGGGGTGGCCGATCGCTTCGCTACGGAAATTGAGTCAGCAAGCATGGATCGTGGGCGCGCGGCAGTGGAACTTTTCCAACTATTTCAGTCTTTTGTGGGGCTCATATATTCGGAATTGGCGGACCTTCACCCCGGTGGGCGCGATGTCGTTGGATATGTCAAAACGTTTTTTGCCCATTACAACCAGCAGCATTTGGATCAGCTGCCGAAGGTAAAGGAGCAGACAGGATGAGCGAAAAAATAACGGCAATCTTTCCATTCTGCGGGCTCGGAGGCGGCGCCATCGGGGCATTAATGGCCCGCCCCGAAGCTTTCGGGGTAACGGGTCAGGTCGAGGTTGTATGCGGGATGGACGTCGACCCGGACGCCTGCCGCAATTTCGAGGTATTTACCGGTGCGCCGTGCTATCAGTTCGACTTCTTTTCCCGGCAACAATACATCGATTGGCACGGCCATGAGCCGCCGGAAGATTGGCGCGAGCTGACGCCGGACGACATATGGCGGGCCTGTAACTACAAAACGCCGGATTTCAGCTTCCGCAGTGCGCCGTGTAAGGGCTTCACCGGACTGCTGGGCGGGAAGAAATCCAAATCGAAGAAATACCAAGCGCTCAACCAACTGGCGCTCCGGGAAACCGAGCTGACTTTGAAAGCGTTCGAGCATGACCCGATTCCGGTCATGCTCATGGAAAACGTACCGGGCATCCAGACGCGGGGGAAGGACGTTCTCGACCGGCTGAAAAAAATGATGGTCGATGCGGGGTACCTGCTGTCAGAAAGCGTCTTCTGCTGCGGGGAAATCGGCGGGCTCGGTGCTCGGCGGAAACGGTACATTCTCATCGCCCGTCATCCGGATAAATGCCCGGCTGAGATATTGGAGCCGGCGAAGCTGCCGCTTAAAACGATCGGGGACGTGATCGGACCGCTGCCAATGCCGGGAGATATTGCGGCCGGGGGGCGGCATCACCGGGAACCGATGCTCTCATGGCTCGTTGCTCTCCGGCTTGCAACGATCCCGGCCGGAAAGGACTGGCGGGCGCTGGAGGACCTTGATTGGTGGAAACTTCGGGTACAGCACGAGCCGCGGAACGGGGCTTACGGCGTCGAGGAGTGGGACAAACCTTCCCGGGCGATCACCGGAGCAGCCGATCCGGGTCGAAGCAATAGCGCGACGGCAATATCGGACCCGAGAACCGGTTATAAGCCTGAGACCCACGGTAATATATACCGGTTGTATCGTTTCGACGAAATAGGCCCTTCGATAACGGGAGCTGTCGGTCCGAATAACGGTGCCGCATGTATCGCTGATCCGCGCATCCATCACGACGTCAACAAGCAGGGAAACGCCTACCGCATATCGCGGATCGACGAGCCGGCGCCTGTTGTGACCGGTTCGCGGCTCGGTAGTGGTGGGATTGCAATTAATGACCCGAGGATTGAAGGCAGCCCGTATCACGACACGTACAAGGTCAGCGAGTGGGACAAGGCCGGGCGCACTGTTACAAGTGGCGGCGGCCCAAGTAGCGGAGCCCCCGTAATTTCAGATCCGCGAGTCAACAAATGGGCCGGAAAATACCCGGGAACGTACAAGGTCAGCGACTGGGAGACGCCGGCGAGCACGATCATCGGCCAGACTGACATCCAGACGGGCGCGCTGTCGGTCAGCGATCCACGCGTGAAAACGGAGCTTTATCCGGACTGCTACGGCGTGCAGCAATGGAACGAGCCGGCCAAAACGATCCGGGCGACGGAACGAGTTATGCAATCGGCCTGCAGCATCGCTGATCCACGCGTCACCTGCTCGCCGCGTAACGGCACTTACGGGGTTATGAAGTGGGACGCTGCGGCTCCTACTGTGACCGGCGGAGACGTCCACTCGGGAGCTTCGGCCATCGCAGATCCGCGCGCCCCAGATGATTACGAACGAGGCGTCTGGATCATCATCTCGCTGGACGGCACACGTCACCGGGCGCTGACGACCTTCGAGCTCGCCATGCTCCAGGGAATGCCACAGTACATGCGGGACGGGCGGCCGTTCGAACTGGTTGGAGTCAAATCCGACAAAAAGGCCCGAGAGTACATCGGCAATCTCGTTCCGCCGCCATCGGCCAAAGGCTGGATCGAGGAGATCGGCGCGGCGCTGATCTGCAGCAGGCAGGGTATCACGTTCCGGATGAGCTATCAGCCGGTGTGGGTTGCACCGGAGGAAGACGAGCAGCGGGCTGCTGTGCTGCATTAAGGGGGAAGTCTGTTTGAGCGAGTTTTTCTATGGTGGTTCGCAACATGCCGTACTCGCCAGCAAAGTACAGATTGCCGAGCATGCAAACCAACTGCAAGAAATCATTTCAAGAAGCGGCCACGATATAGAACTAGTGGCCGTGAACAAGTATTACAAGGGAAGTTGTGTCTGCCGGGTGGAAGGGCGGCTCCACAATTATACGATTTACGAAAATATGGTTCGTCGAGAGTACGAATTTCGGGGGTACGGGGGCGACGTTTGGGAGCAGGCGCCGAATCTCGTACAGCTCAAAGATTTGGAGCTCGGGCAGATGGAATTATTTTGAGGATGGTGGAATCATCATGATCTTGACCGGCAACTGCTTGCACGTCCTCCCGACGCTCCCGGCTGGTCACTACCATACTTGCGTAACCAGCCCCCCCATTTTGATACGTGATCTTACGTGATTGAGGTGTTCGAGATGAACGTCAGGCTGCGACAGTTGAAGAAGGTCATGGACCCGAAGGATTTTTGGTGGTTATGCGACGAGTATGTTCGCGGGGAATGCTGCCCGCTGTGCGGACGAGAACTTCGTTTCCGCAGTTGGTCCGAGGATGGCCCCGCCGGGTATGGGTGCGTCGAAACGGACGAACGATGCCGGCACTGCGAATACTCGCGCAACTGGTCATATGGACATACATCGCTCGTTGTGGGTGATTGGAGCGGCGAATATCCCCATCGGACTGATCGAATTGAGATTGATCGGATCGAAGCCGAGTTTGCCCGCCAGATCAGGAATTTCCGGTCACGGCGGAAGGATGCTCGGCAGAAATATTATAGGCGGAAGGCGAGGTGAGCAGGATGAGCAAAATGGATGATTTGATTTCGGATCTTGATACAGCAGCCGGCATGCTGCTGGTCGCATCGATGAAGGACGAGACGGTACGTGCGGCTATGGAGAAGATTACACACGTTTCGGTGGAACTGGGGATTATTGCGAGCGGGGAAGGTACGGAACAAGCATAGAAAGCAAAAAGGGAGCTGCAGCTCCCTTCCTTGATCGGATGGCTCTTATCGTCATTATTTTCTCCAGCTGATTCAAGCGCGGGCAGCGCAACAGCTTTTGCACAGTACGGAATGAACCCCGATTGGGTCAAGTTTATCAGAATTATCGTTTTCTTTCGATACACAAATGTTGGAAGGATAAAGCAAGATGAACGGAGGAATGCGGGCATGAGCGATAAAACAAAAATTGAATGGTCCGATGCCACATGGAACCCAGTTACCGGCTGCTCAAAGGTATCGGAAGGCTGCCGGAATTGCTACGCACTTACGCTAGCTGAACGCTTCCGAGGTACACCAGGGCATTACTTTGAAAAAGGGTTCGACGTCACGCTCCGGCCGGATAAACTCGACCAGCCGCTGCGGTGGCGTCGGCCGCGGCGCATATTCGTGAACAGCATGTCGGACCTATTCCATCCGGACGTACAGGACGACTTTATTGACCAAGTTTTCGCGGTCATGGCGCTTTGTCCGCAGCACACGTTCCAAATTCTCACGAAACGGCCGGAGCGAATGGCGCAATATCTGAACCACTCAAGCAGGAAAAATGATATCGAGACATCAGCGCATGGCACGAGTTACCGAATCAGTGGATTCGGAAGACTCGATTTGAAGGACGAAGATTACGACTTTCAATGGCCCCTCCCGAACGTATGGCTAGGCGTCAGCGTCGAGATTCAGAAGGCGGCGGACGATCGGATTCCGCTGCTGATCGAGACGCCGGCGGCGGTCCGATTCCTGAGCTGCGAGCCATTGCTCGGTGAGGTAGTGGTTCCGTGGTGGAATCGGATTGATTGGATCATCGTCGGCGGGGAAAAAGGCCCCGGCGCCCGGCCGATGCATCCGGATTGGGCTCGAAGCTTGCGCGATCAGTGTCAGGCGGCCGGCGTGCCCTTCTTCTTCAAACAGTTTGGAGAATGGGCGCCAGTTCATGAACTTCGATGCAACGAACGAGGCATTAAAGGGAAACCGTGGTTCAATTTCGACCCGGACACGGCACTTTGCAAAATTGGGAAAGTAGCTGCCGGTCGCCTGCTGGATGGCCGCGAATGGAACGAATTCCCGGAGGTGCGGACATAATGGCGAAATGGACGCGAGAGCTGATATGGGTTGCCCGTGATGGAAACGGCGCTGTTGTTCGAATGCAGGAGACCGCACCGGACGAATGGATGAAGCAGCTTACGATATGCGACTGGTGCAACGATAAGGTTCAGGAGGTATGCCGCCCGCATTCTTTCGATACGGCGAGCGGAGAAAAGATGTGCCGGCGTTGTTGGGACAAGGATCGAACGCAGTACAAGAGGAGCCACGGCGAGGACATCGGGCCGTTCCGGGCTATCAAGGAGGGGGAGCAATCTTGACCAAAGACGAGGAATTCCAGCGCATGAAAGCAGCATTACAGAACATTCTGGAACTATCTGCTGATGAATTTTCAAAGTCGCAAGCTCGGTACGGGTTGGGGATCGCAGGCACCGCAGGACACAAACTGGTTGAAGCAAATCAGGAGGGGCGAGCATGAAAGATCAACCTGTATTGTTTTACTGCAAGGACGGAATTTTGTACCCCGTAGCTCTTACAGCGGAGCAGCATCAAATACTCGAAACGACGGTCAAACTGTTGTTCGCGCCTCTGACAATCGTCAATAAGCCGCAAGGCGAAGCGGTCAATCTACTTGGTAAATACGACGGATAATATTCCAAAAATATTCTATAGAGGTGTGGGCATGCCGGAAACGAACACGCAAGTTGATAAGGCGCAGCTGCTCGAGCATTTGGATCTCTGCGCTCAGTTGATAAAGGACGAGAACGTCAGGAAAGTGCTGCAAAACCTGAAGCAAGATGTGGAGGCCGGTCAATTCGACGCCATTGCTGCACAAGATTAATCAACGAGGGGCGGAGCGATACATGCAGGACTTACTTGAAGGGTACCAACAGACAAAGAAGATGCTGCGAGCGCTCCGCACTCTTAATACGGACGCCTCGGATCGGGGCTTGCTCAGTAGCATGATCGGCGATTGTGACTATGCAATCGAGTGGCTCCAGACGGGGAGACGTCCGGGCAACCGACGGGGTATCGAACGCTACGCAGCTTATCAGCGCGAGGTCTTGTGTTCATTCGAGGTGCTGGATCGACAGCCGGTCCCCCCTCCGCCGCGGCGGCTGGTCGTGAACGACTATAACCGGATTATACAAGTGCTGAATATCCTGTCCGGACGTGAACGGGCCTGTTATGAAATGCATTATGCCGGATTATGGTCGGAGTATGAGATTGCCGACCGGCTGGGCATCAGCCGCGATTCTGTTCACGAATACTTGGACCGTGCGCAAAAAAAGATCAAAAAGTTTATATCGAAGCCCGTACAAATGGAGCTATTCCCTCTGGAATAGCTCTTTTTATTTGGACACATAAATTAGGACTCTCCACTAACTCCAGTTCGAAGCGCAAAAAAGTTCAGGTTACCGCCTACCGTTACCCCCCTTAGTTTTGTTCCCTTCTGGACTATGTCTTTTTATGTGATCCTTTTCAGTATTGAGCATGTCATCTTTTGTGGCCTCCGGTTTAATCACGGCGTATTGAATATACATTGTATCGAGAATTAACTTGCCTGAGCTTACATGTTGTTGTTGCCTTCTTCTTAAGTTATCCGTCTGACCTACATATACTATTCTACTGTCAGATTTATTTCTGTGACGATATATTCCTGGGGACTCAGGGATATCGCAAAAATCTCCTTTTACTATCGTTGCTTCTCTCATCCGACCAGGCGGTAATGCAGAGAATTGTTTGTTTATCTGCTCTTGTGCTTGATTCTCTACCGCTTTCACGACATTGCCAAAAAGCTTTCCAAACAAACTCATACTTTCGTTCACCATCCTTTGTACCTAATGGGTTAATGAATATTATAATACAAAGGACCTAATTTGGCTATATCTGGAATTGTGGATGAACAGCACAGATCGTTGCTTGGAAGTGAACAAGTTTTGTCCACCAAACGCCACCTATTTATGAAGGGCGCGTCTGACAAACGAACGATACAGCCCCGGATTAACCGGATCAGCCTATCAACGGTCAGCACGATACGCGTTCGTCTGAATCTGAATCGCCGCAGGGCCGTGGGCTCTCGACAAAGCGCGGCATACAGCCCCGCGCGGGGGCGATATACCCGCGCTCTTATCTTGCAAGACCCTCAAATTCGAATACTCCGTTCCTGGTCTGCTTAATCGTCAAACTTTTGCAGATTGGACAACCCCACACCTCCGGGGGCGAACGTCGATGGCAGGCGACAAAGGGACGGATCGCCACGGCTTGCCGGCCGCCGCAGCAAGTGCCGGAATGAAATGAACTGGGGTGGTCCTATGAAGTGGTTTCAAATGCTTATTAAAAAACTCGCTTCATATTCTGCACCCGATCCGAGAAACCGCAATGAACGGAGGCACGGCCGTGGTCGATGATTTGCAGGCAGCACGAGGATTTATCAATGGCTTCCTTCTGTCGACGGCGATTTGGATCGTTCTTGGATGGTTGGTGTACTGGCTTACCTGATCAACAAGTATCATCTGATCCGAAACTCGAACATGACCTTCGCGAAGCGGAGCCCATTAATCTTGACCATATCGTCGGTGTTCACTTCAATGGGCCCACCATAGTCGTGGAGTTTACCAGAAAGCCACACCTCGACCGGCAGGTTGTTATGCATGGCGACTCGGAAATGATGGTCGGAACGTAATACGAAACCGGAAGCGAGCATTATTCCTTCGCCTCCGGGTAATCGGCCTTGAGCGCGTCAACGGAGTCATATTTGCTCGTTTCAAAGAGGAGTTTTGCCGGCGCCTTGTCCGTCCGGTCTTTGATAATGTGGCCGTATATTTTGCTACCAATCGGGGAGCGGAAGACAAACATGGTTTTTCCGGGTTCGTTGGCAAGCGGGTACTTTTCGATCATGAATGGAACCCCCTATTATTATGGCATTTTAAAGTTTCTGGCTCGCTCCATAGTGTTTTCCCAAGCCATGGGAGCAAACCAAAATATAAAGAGCGCCATTAGAATTAGGAAAAGGATGAATCCGGCAATAGCGTAGGGCCACGGCATTGGTTCCTGCTTTCGGGATGTTCTTCTTTTACGGGCCATATTCCATTCACCTCCGGAAGAACTATTCGACGTATGGGAGGATTTACCTCCTTTTTGTCGAATGATGATCGTTGGAGGAGTGACTGATATGGATATTCAGGATAAAATAATTAAATGGATGCAGGTAGGCATAATATTTGCGTTGTCTAGTACAAGCATTTTATTATTGATTTTGGTTGGTCAGGTTTTCTTTGAAAAGTTCGGCTTTCCAGAAGGTATAAACTCAGGAATTATTGGGGCGGTTGGATCAATTATTGGTGGGTCACTTACGCTGATTGGCGTTAGATGGACGTTGACTCATGCTACAAGAGCCTTCATGAAACAAAAAAGAATTGAAAATAAGGAGCTTAATCGAAATGTGTTAAAGACTTATCAGTTAGTATTGTTGAATCATCTGAATCAATTGAACAAATTATTAGAGGGCGTTATCCAGAACACAAGCGACAACGATTTAATTGGTTGTTTCCCGACTGATTTTCCTGTACCGTTTGATTCATTGATACGCAATACCAACGATGATATGTTGCCATCAGAGTTAAATATAATAATAACGCATTTGAAGATTTTTCAATTAACTTACTATGACAATGGAGAAAGGAAGAGTGATATTAATGAGGTCTTGTACCTAAAGCGCCTTAGACTACTGAATGGTAAAGTAAAGGAACTTCACGATAGATTAGTTCCGCTTTACGAAAATAATAAACTTTAATCAGGGCACCCTGACCGGTGCTTTTTCTTTTGTCCAAAAACCGACTCAGCTCAAAGGAGGCGAAATTTTTGCGAATCGAAACCATAGCCATTGACCGGATCAATCCGGCAACTTATAACCCGAGAGTGGACCTTCGTCCCGGCGACCAGGAGTATGAGAAGCTGAAAAGGTCAATCATGGAGTTCGGATATATAGACCCGATCGTCTGGAATGAGCGGACCGGGAACATGGTCGGCGGGCATCAGCGGTTCAAAATCATGGTTGATGAGCTGGGGATGACCGAGATCGCGGTATCTGTTGTAGATTTGGATCTGGAGCGCGAAAAGCTGCTGAACCTTGCGCTGAACAAAGTGTCGGGCCGGTGGGACGACGAGGCGCTGTCCGATCTGCTCGACGAGCTGCGCACAAGCGGCGTGGACCTCCTCCTGTCCGGGTTTGATCCTGGTGAAGTGGATCGGCTCATTGAAGAGTTTGCCGAGCCCCCTGACGATATTGCCGGGGACTTCATAAACCGAGAATTGAATGCGGACGATTTTGACAAATCCCAGTTCGATTGCGAGTGTCCGCGTTGCGGTTTTGTTTTCGATAAGGCTGGAGGAGCGTCGTGATGCCGGTGTGGGATTGGAGCCTGAAAGACATCGATCGTGTAACGAAACACGGGCGGACGGTCTTCTCTTGTTTCAGCTGCGGCGGCGGTTCGACAATGGGGTACAAACTGGCAGGGTATACGGTTCTTGGTAATGTCGAGATCGACCCGCAGATGATGCGGATTTACCGCCAGAACCACAAGCCGAAGCATTTCTATATGATGCCGATTCAGCAATTCAAGAATCTGCCGGATACAGATCTGCCGGCTGAACTCTTTGACTTGGATATCCTGGACGGATCGCCCCCGTGCAGCGTCTTCTCGACGGCTGGAAGCCGTGAGGAAAAATGGGGCGGCGAATTCGCTTTCCGTGAAGGGCAAGCCGTGCAACGTCTGGACGATCTATTTTTTGATTTTCTGGATGTCGCTGAGAGATTACGGCCTAAAGTGATTGTCGCTGAGAACGTGAAGGGCATGCTGATCGGGAAGGCCCGCGGCTTCGTTTGTATGGTGCTCTCCCGTTTGCGAGAGATCGGATATCGACCGCAGCTTTTTTTGCTTAACTCGGCGACTATGGGTGTTCCTCAAAAGAGGGAGCGCCTTTTCTTTATTGCTGTGCGCGACGATTTGTTCTACCCGAAACTGCTGCTTGAATTCAATGAAGCGCCTATCCTGTATCGAGACATTCAGTCTGGGGAAGGGCCGCTGATAAATCGGGAGAGCAAGACGTTTCGACGCTGGTTAAAGCGCCGGCCCAAAGACCTGAGTATCGGTGATGTCACTGGTCGTGAAGAGGGGAAGGTCAACAACTTCAACACGATCTTGGTCAAACGGCAAAAAGTACCGAATACGCTTGCCAGCTCGTCCGTTTTTCTTAGGTCCGATGAGCCGCGGCATATCAGTGATGACGATATCATCCGTATGCAAACATTCCCGCGTGACTATGACTTTGCGGATGCGAACGTACAGTACGTATGTGGAATGAGCGTGCCGCCGCTGATGATGAAGGGCATTGCATCGGAAATCTATAAGCAATGGTTTGCTGAAAAATAAAGGAGAGCGCTGAGAACGCTCTCCATCCACCCAGGGAAGCCCCCGGCCGAGATAGTGGAAACCCGTGGCCACGGAAGCGAAAAGCCACTATCTCACCAACATTTTACAACAAGGCCGGGTGGCTGACAATGAAAAATGAGAACGAATGTTCCTATTTGCAGGATTCTGATCGTGATGCCCTACTCCAGCACGAGCTTCAGGTGTTGGGGGGCATTATCGATTCGAAAGAAAAGTACCGGAAGATCATACAGGCGGGCATTGCTCGTTGGGTCCGTGACTTTCAAGACGGCAGGATCGAGATCAAGACGGTCGATGACTTGAAGAAATTGATCGAGATCGACCTTGAGCTGCAAAAAGATGACCTTTAATAGCGGGGAAGCACCCCGGATAAAACCGACTTAACACTTCGGAGGTGGGGTGGCATGTAGTGGCGAGGGAACGAAGCCCCGACCGGGAGAAGGCCGAGAAAATGTATCTGGACAGCGGCGGCGAGATGAAATTGAAAGACATCGCCGCCACCCTCGGCCTTGGAGATACGCAGATTCGAAAGTGGAAAAGCATCGACAAATGGGACGAGAAGCTGAAAGGTAACGTTACCAATGATGCGAGAACGCCGAAAAGTAACGTTACCAAACGAAAGCCCGGCGCGCCGCCGGGTAATAAGTTCGCTGTCGGCAACAATGGCGGCCCGCCGAAGGGTAGCAAAAACGCTCTCGGAAACCGTGGCGGCGATGGCGGTCCGCCGGGGAATAAGAAAGCCGTTACCACCGGAGAGTATGAAACGATCTGGCTGGATACGCTCGAGGAGGACGAACGGCAGCTCGTTCAGAAAGTCGATACTGATCCGACGAAGCAGGCTGACGATGAGATAACCCTGCTGACGATCCGCGAGCGTCGGATGATGCAGCGAATCCAGAAGCTGACGAACGGGCTGACGGAGAAGCAACGGCGTGTGCTGCAGGAGCGAAGGACGGTCAAGGACGTCATGTCAGTGCATGACGAGAAAAGCGGCCAGACGAAGACCGTCGCCATTCCCCGGGATGAATTGGTCATCGTCGAGATCGAGGAGACCGAATTCCGGCCGATCGAAGACATCTTGAAACTGGAAGAAGCGCTGACCCGGGTGCAGGACAAGAAACTGAAAGCGATCGAGCTGAAACAGCGGCTTAAGGATTCCGGGGGTGGAGGCGGAAATGAAGCGCAGAGTTGGGTGGCCGCTATGGATGAGGTTGTCGCCCGCCGTAAGGCAAAGGTGAACGCCGATGAGTAGTAAACCGTATAACGTGGTCGCGACGCTTGTCGACTTGATTGACCTGTATTGGGATGATCCGGTCGCTTTTTCTGAAGACATGCTCGACTTTGATCCGGATGACTGGCAAAAAGCCGCAATGATGGACGTTGCACAGTATCCTCGCACCAGTGTCCGATCCGGTCAGGGCGTGGGGAAGACGGCTTTCGAAGCAGCGCTGGTCATTTGGTTTCTCTGCTGTAGACCGAACCCGAAGGTCGTCTGTACAGCTCCGACGAAGCAGCAGCTTCATGATGTCCTTTGGGCCGAAGTTGCCAAATGGCTCGAGCGGTCCAAGGTGAAGAACCTGCTTAAATGGACGAAAACCAAGATTTATATGATCGGCCATGAAGAGCGCTGGTTCGCGACGGCCCGCACGGCGACGAAACCGGAGAACATGCAGGGATTTCACGAAGACTACATGCTTTTCATTGTAGACGAGGCATCCGGCGTCGCCGATCCCATTATGGAGGCGATCCTCGGTACGCTGTCCGGCGCCGAAAACAAATTGCTGATGTGCGGCAACCCCACTCGGACGAGCGGGGTTTTTTACGATTCCCATAATCGGGATCGAACACGCTTCCGGGCGCACAAGGTCGACAGCCGGGACAGCAAACGGACGAGCCGAGAGAACATCCAGATGCTGATCGACAAGTACGGTGCCGAAAGCGATGTCGTACGCGTCCGGGTATATGGGGAGTTTCCGAAGGCGGAAGCTGACGCCTTTATCGCACTCGAGCTCGTCGAGTTGGCTGCGGGGTCATCTATCGCCCCGGTCGGCGATACATTGCATCTGGGCGTCGACGTTGCACGCTTCGGGGACGACGAAACGGTCATCGCACCACGGATCGGCATGAAGGTATTCAAGCTCAAATGTTACAACAAGCAAGACACAATGGTCACGGCTGGATGGGTAATCAATACCGGTAAAGAGACGCTTCGTCAGTTTCCGCAGCTTCAGCGCGTCGAGATTAAGGTGGACGACAGTGGCGTCGGCGGCGGCGTGACGGACCGGCTCAATGAGGTCATCCGCGAGCAGGGCTTGAAGAATTGGCACGTGATTCCCGTGAATAACGGATCAAGACCCATGTCCTCCGAGGAGGAGCATTACGAGAATCGCGGCACGGAGACGTGGGCGGACTTGCGTAACCTGCTGCAGGAGTGTTTCTCTAAGCATTTGCAAGGGGAGCCGGTCGGGTTGGAGTTGCCGGACGACGATAGGCTCATTACGCAGCTGACTCAACGGAAATATCGTATGACGAGCAAAGGAAAGATCGCTTTGGAACGTAAGGAAGACATGAAAAAGCGCGGTCTTGATTCGCCGGACCGGGCGGATGCCGTCGTGCTGTCGTTCGCGAAGGATGATCGGAAAAAGGCCGGCGCATGGGGGAGGTGATGACTTTGAAAAGAGGATTTTCGGCCTTATCCCTGCTGATGCAGCGTAGCGGACTGGCCGGGCTTCTCGGCAAACAGTTCGGAGGCCGCCGTAATATGTATGACGTGCTGGGGTACAACAAGAACCCTCGTTACGACGATTACTACGCACGGTATGAGCGGCAGGACATAGCCGGGAACGTCATCGACAAGCCGGCCTCCGCTACGTGGAGACACGCGCCGAAGCTCAAAGAAGATGACGACGAGAACAACGAGACTGCGTTTGAGGCCGCATGGAATACGCTGACGAAGCAGCTCGGCGTCAATCAGTACATGGAGCGCATCGATAAATTGGCGGGCATCGGGCACTATGCCGTTTTGCTTATTGGGGTCCGTGGTTCCGGGGCCTTGAACCGCCCCCTGAATCCCGGTAGCCTTCGGGGGCCAGGGGATGTCCTTTACTTGACTCCCTATGGCGAGAAACGAGCAACCATCAATAAATGGGACACCAATCCGAATAGTGCTCGTTTTGGACGGCCAGAAGAATACCGGATCGATTTTGCGATCGATGGCAGCGGGATCAACGGCACGGCTTTTTCAGCACAGCAGCAACTCGTGCACCATTCCCGGGTGATTCATGTGCCGTCTGAGGGATTGCTTGAAGATGAAGTGTTCGGTCGCCCGCGGCTCAAGCGTGTGCTGAATCTGCTCGATAATCTTGAAAAGGTTGCGGGCGGTTCGGCGGAAATGTTTTGGCAGGGCGCATATAAAGGCTTGCATGCGGATTTGCGTGACGACCACACTCTCGAGCCAGGAGAAGGTCAAAAGATTTCAGAGGAAATCGACGAATACATTCACGGTCTGCGCAGGTACATCCGGACGTCTGGAATGGACTTGAAATCCTTGGATAGTGAAATCGCTGATCCTACCGGCCATTTCGAGATTCTGATGTCCTTGATATCCGGGTCAACAAACATCCCGAAGCGTATCCTCATCGGTTCGGAGCGCGGCGAGCTTGCCAGCTCCCAGGACGAGACAAACTGGGTTGCTTTTATCAAGGAGCGCCAAGAACGATACGCGGAACCTTTGATCCTGCGGCCGCTCGTGGACAAGTTGATCGCGATCGGAGCATTACCGTCTCCGGGCGATCCTTACAAGGTGGATTGGCCCGATCTGTTCGAGTTGGATGACAAGGATCGGGCCGACATAGGATTGAAGAAGGCGCAGGCGATCAAGGCATATGCCCCATTCGGCGAAACAAATCGGGTTGTCCCGGTTTCTGAGTTTCGGGAGAAGGTTCTCGGATTGGAACCGGATCACCCGGAATTGGAGAAGTTGGATGGCGACGATGAACTGGACAACGGCGATGATGCCGATGTGGAATTTGTTGAGCGCAGCAGGCGAAGGAGTCTTGATCCGGAAGGGGAGGAAGACGTGTGAAGCATTTATCGGTTCTTCGTGCCAATACGGACTCCACGATACGTCGTGAGTCTCTGGACGGTATCGAATACCTCGTAGCTCCGGTTGTTGCCGTCCGGGAAGGCGTTCTAAACGGCGAGCTTCTGCTGGCGGAAGAAATCGGTGCTTATGTCGATGCATGGAACGGTATTCCGCTTCCGATCGGCCATCCGATGGACCGGGGAATGCCGATCAGCGCCAACACCCCGGAGCTTATCGCTTCCGATAGCGTCGGCCGTTTCTTTCGGGCTTCCTTCGACGGAAATGCGCTTCGCGGCGAAATATGGGTTGACATCAACAAGTGCCGGGAGCTCGGCGGGCGAGCATTGACTGCACTCGAACGATTAGAGCGAGGCGAGCCTCTTGAGGTATCGACGGCATATTTCAACGATACGGAGCCTGGCGATGGCAGTTTCAACGGCGTGTCCTACAATGGCATACAGCGAAATCTTCGCCCCGACCATCTGGCGCTTCTTCCTGATGAGATCGGGGCTTGTTCGTGGAGGGACGGCTGTGGAGCACCCCGGATCAACTCACGGGAAGGAGGTGAGAAAAAGACGATGAGCCTGTTTGCCAAAATGAAGGAATTTGCAACTAACCTGTTCCGTGTTGAGGGATCGGAATTGACCGGGAACGAGGCGGATTTTCGAACGATTCAAAACGGACTCGAAACTGCCATGACGGCAGCCACCGGCGACGCAATGAGATTCCTGATCCGTCGGGTATATTCTGACTATTTCATCTATCAGGAAAGTACAGCAAACGGTTTTGACGGGAGGCTGTGGCGCCGTAACTACACGGTGGACGTAGAGGGGAAGATCACTCTCGGTGATCAAACCGAAGTACGGCACGTTGAGACATACGAACCGGTAACCTCGAATGCTTCGACCACAGAACAGCCGCAAACCAATCATAATCAAGGAGATGATGGCGTGAGTAAGAAGGAGATTATTAACGGACTTATCGCGAATGGCCGTACTCAGTTTGCGGATATTGACCGCGTATGGCTGGAAACTCTGACGGAAGATCAATTGAGCAGGCTGTCCCCTGCGGCTAACTCCCAAGAGGAGCAGAAACCGCCAGCGCCGACGCCTTCGGCAAATAGTAAACCATGCGGTTGTGGCAGCACAGCGCCAGCGGCCAACGCGGGGGCGGCAACCGATATGCCGCCAGCAAGCAACCAAACGATGGAGCAGTTTATCGCCGCGATCCCTGACGGCGACCTTCGGGATTTCATCACGAACAGCCAGCGGAACCAGAAGTCTCGCCGGGAAAAGCTCGTTTCCGATCTTTCGGCGAATAGCCGGTGCGCTTTCGACAAATCGGAGCTTGAGCAGATGAGCACGAACGCGCTCGAAAAGCTGGAGCGATCTTTGGCCGTTGACGATTACAGCGGCAGAGGCGCGCCGAACATCAACAGCTACTACGGCGGTAACGACGACGAGATTCCGGCGCCGCCTGCGGTCTTGCTTGCGAAAAACGATAAGGAGGCGAATTAATCCATGTCCAGCTCGACAACTCCCAAAAAGACAGTATTAAAAGGCGATCCGCTTCGAAAGGAAGGAGCCGCTGGAGCTGCCGGCATCATCCCGGGGCATCTGGTTACCCGGAACAGCGCCGGCGCGTATGTCGTCCACGGTACTGCTGGCGGAAACGCAGCACCGACCTTTGCAGCCGAGCAGGATTTCCTCGGTTCCGACATTAACACGGCATATGCAAGCGGCGACCGAGTTCAGGTCAACTACTTCCGCCCTGGTGATGAGGTGTATACGTTCCTCGATGCCGGCCAGAATGCGGCTAACGGCGCTTACCTGGAATCGTCGGGGGATGGAACGCTGCGTGTTCACACGGCGCCTTCTATCAATGAGGGTGGTAGCGCGACGGTGACCGTCAATACGCGGGCCATTGTTGCCCGGGCCTTGGAGGCCGTAAACAACAGCGGCGGGTCCGATCCCGTACGCATCAAAGCGGAGGTGCTGTAAACCATGACCGAAACAGCTAAATTCTCTACACCGCAACAATTCGCCGCAAATGCAGCGCAAAAGCTGCTCAAGGCCGGCATGAATGTGAACGCCCTGCGGACGAACGGGCTGCTTCGCAAGGAAGAATGGGTCGAATTGGACCGCGAGGTCGTTAGTATCGCTCGTGCGCGCCTGATCGGGATTGCGGACCTGCAAGCCTTGGGGCTGACCCAACCGCTCGGTGGATTGGGAACATTGATCAGCCAATACGAAGCTGAATCGGACATGACGCCTGCGAACATCGATATGTCTGGCGTGGCCCGTGGCGAAGAAGACGACCAAGAGTTTGATCTTCGGTCCGTCCCGATTCCCATCGTGCATAAAGATTTCCGGATTAACATTCGACGGCTGGAAGCTTCGCGTCGTTTGGGTGACTCGATCGATACGACGCAAGCGGGCACAGCTTCGCGGCGGGTGTCCGACGGCTTGGAGGGCATGTTGTTCCGCGGCGCCGGTGTCACTGTTCAGGGCAATACGATCTATGGATATACCTCGCATCCGGATCGCAATACCGGAACTGCGGTTGGGGTGTGGTCGACAATCGCCAACATTTATCCGACGGTGCTGGACATGGTGAAGAAGGCACATGCAGACCACATGTACGGGCCATACATGCTGTATGTTGCTGGGGACGTGTGGCCGGATTTGCTCGCGGTCCATGATGACGGCAGTGGGCAGACCGCGCTCGATCGTGTAAAACGCATACCGAACCTTCGCGACGTGAAGGCGGCCGACGAACTCCCGGACGGCAATCTCGTGTTGGTACAAATGACGAAAAGCGTTGTTGACCTTGCGATTGCACAGGACATCGCGACGGTCGAATGGCAGACCGAGGGCGGCATGGTTACGAATTTCAAGGTCATGGCGGCCATGGCTCCGCGCCTGAAATCGGACTACGACGGCCGTTGCGGGATCGTTCACTATACCGGCGCATGATTGCGCTGCAGGAGGCTGAGAACTGATGAAGTACCGTTGGAAAGGCAAGAGCCCGCATACCCATTATGCGGACGGGGTTAAGGTCTTGATCGAACGCGGGAATCTGTTCGAGCCAACCCAAGCGGAAATAGCTGCGTTTGGCGACCTGATGGAGCCGGCAATCATTCTTCCCCCGACGGTGGCCACTGCTGACAAGACTGACGATGAGTTGGACAAGCTCCGAGAAAAGGCGAAGGCCCTCGGAGTGAAGAGCACCGGCAACATGGGAAAGGATCGGCTTTTGAAGGAGATTACCGAGAAGGAAGCGGAGTTTTCCGAAGCGCTGCGGAAAGAGGAAGAATTGGACCGGCTTAGTAAAGAGGCTGCGGAGCTTGGCATCGAAGATGTAGGCGTAAAAGATGCGGACGAATTGGCCGCGGAAATTAAAGCAAAGAAGGGGTAATCGCATTTTTGCGGTTGCCTCTTTTTTGTATTGGAGGTGGCCGCCATGCCCCGAATTGCCCGGACGCGCATGCCAAACCAATATGCGCGTCAGTATTTTCGTGAAATTAAGCGCCGAATTGATGCTGACACGGCCAGAGTCCAGCAGGCTTTCCATGAGGAGATCATCCCCCGCATTCTCCGGTACCGGCGCGCGCGCTCCGGCCCTGCGACGAATAGCCGGCGGCTGCGGATTAATGATGAGTTGGACGAAATCCGCCTGATCCTCGAGCGTCTACGGGAATTGACAGAAATGCAAGAGTTCGTGACGACTGTTATCGAGTTGGTTGCCCGGGAATTCGTCGACCAGGTCAACGCTTATTCGCGCGCGAACTTCCGGCAGCAGGTCGTCCGGGTATTGGGCGTTGACCCGACATTGAGCGAGCCGTGGCTCGGCTCCCTATTGGAGACATTTGTCCAGGAGAACGTGAAACTGATCAAATCGATTCCAAGGGATTACCACGATAAGATTGACACTGCCGTATTGCAGGGCGTCCGCCGCGGCGACTCAACGGCTGAGATCGGGCAGAGAATCGCGGAGCTCGGGGATGTATCGGAGCGGCGAGGGCGGTTTATCGCCCGCGATCAAATCGGGACAATCCACGGCGAGTTGACGAAGCGCAGGCAGGAAAACGCCGGCCTTCCCCGATTCCGCTGGAGCACGTCCCATGATGCCCGCGTTCGGGACTCGCATCGGCACCTGGACGGTAAAGTGTATACGTGGGCGGAAGGCGCTCGAAACGATCGCGGCGAGCGCATCTGGCCGGGAACGGATTATCAATGTCGTTGTACGGCGGAAGTCGTGCTCGAGGACTTGCTGGGAGAGGAGGAGGACGATGGCTGACACGACTATCGAGCGCGTCAGGGCGATTGCCGGGCATCTGCGCAAACTGCCGGACTCAACGATCGAAATCTATATCGAGGATGCGAAAGAAGAAGTTACACGATACAGAGTGCCGGGTGATCGTGAAGAGAAGTTGCAGCGCTATCTGGCCGCGCACCTTGGAACTCTCCAGAATCCCCGGCCGACCGATCAGAAAGTAAAAGACTTGTCGCTCTCCTATAACCGTGCAAACGGAAAGGGGCTCGAAGCGACTGAGTATGGACAGGAATACAAACGGCTACTTCGGCAGGCATGCGGCACGCTGCGGGTGATGTGATGGGCGTAAAGATTAAAGATGTCAACCGCATTCCGGACCTGATCAAGATCGTCGAACAGTTCAACCGCAAGCGTATCGAAATCGGCGTATTCGGCGAGAAGGATTCGTTCATCTCCATGATCGCCACGGTCCACGAATTCGGAATGATTATTCGGCCGAAGCGCGGGAAATTTCTTGCCATCCCGACGGAAAAGGCGAGGGACAAGCGACCGCGTGATTTCCCCGATCTGGTCTTTGTCCCGACACGCGATGGGAAATCCGGGCTCTTGATCCGGGAGACGAAGGGCAGGGGGCCGGGGCGGACCGGGGCGAGGACGGACATTTATTTCATACTGGTCCGATCGGTCAAGATCCCGGAACGTTCGTTTGTCCGATCGACATTCGACGAGCAGGAGCGAACATGGGCGAATGCCATCGGGCGATTGCTCGGGCAGGTCTTTCATGGGCAAATCTCGATCGACACCCTTTTCGAACGGCTCGGCCTGCTCATCGTGTCCGACATCCAGCGGACAATCCGAGAAATCAACGATCCGCCGAATGCGCCGATCACAAGCTCCAGGAAGAAAAGCAGTAACCCGCTGATCGACTCTGGTCGCATGCGGCAATCGGTGACGTACAGGGTGGTGACCCGGTAATGTTCCAACTATTCGACTTTTCTGATCTGTTCGCCGACTGGGAAACCGATTTTCAACGGCTCCAGAAAGGCGGCGGGCACTACGATTATGCACATGGTGGAAAATGGGTGCCCGGCTACGGCGATCCCATTGACATGCAAGGAATCGTCGTGCCGTTTTCCTATGCCGAATTGCAGTTTGGCTCTGGAGGGACGTATACGCAGGACGACCGGGTCGTCTTTGTTCGGAAGCCAGTTTCGCTCGATATCGACGACCGAATCATATACGACGGACACGAATACCGCGTCCTCGAGCAAGCCGATTACACCGAATATGCTAACTTTTATGCCTACCTCGCCAAACGAGTGAACACGAAAGGACGTGATCCGCTTGCTGGAACTGGCGACAATCCGTAATACGATCATTGCCGGACTGTATACGAAGCTGGCGCGCCCTGTCATTCGCGCAGACGGCGATGGCGATGTCCCCGACTATCCGTATGTGGCCTATTCGATCACGTCCCCGTATATCGATTCGTACGGCCATGATGCGGAGCGGTGGTTCAACGTCCCGGGCGGCATTGGCGTGGAGTTGATCAAGCATATCGAATGCGCGTTATCCTTCTCCTGTTATGCCGAGGACGAGGACGCCGCACAAGCGCTCTGCTTGCGGATAATAGAGCACTTTTCCCGCGAAGCCCGTGACGACCTTCGGGAAACTGGCATTGTTGTTGTAGGCGTGTCAGGCGTACAAAATCGGAGCGTGCTGCTTGTGGAGCATTACGAGCGCCGATGGGGCGTCGACGTGCGTTTCCGTGTCATTGATAGGAGCGAGATCATTGATGCGACAGGCGGCTATATTGAAACTGCTGAGATTACAAATGAAGGAGGTTGACCGTTATGCCCATTCGCGACGTAACAGTCACGATTAATTTGCTGCAACCGGCCGGGATCACCGGGTTCGGCAAGCCGCTGATTCTTGGCACCAAAACAGGCGGCGCGACCTACAAAGAATACTCCGATCTGGCCGGACTGGCTCCAGACTTCGCATCGTCGACTGACGTGTACAAGATGGCTGCTGCACTTTTGGGACAGGGCCAAAACTCGCCGGCGTCGTTCGCTGTCGTGGCCTATGATGGAATGAGCGGCGACGCTGTGACGACGCTGCAGGCTAACTGGGACCGCGATTGGTACTTTCTCCTTGCCACGGAGTCGGACGTCGCAGACGTAAAGCTGATCGCGGACGCCGTAGAGGGCAAGGGCTTCAAAATGTTTGCCACTCGTGTTGATGATACGACGGATTTGGCGACGCTCAAGGCGCAGGATTACGATCGGACGTTCGTCATCTACCATAGCAGCGCGACTGAAGTGGCGAAGTATCCGGACGCTGCATGGGTCGGAGCCCGCGGCTCCGTACCTGTCGGTTCGGTGACTTGGAAATTCGCGCAGCTCATCGGGATTACGGCCGATACGATCGGCACTTCTACCGTTGAAAGCGTGGATACAGGCGGCGGGAATGTTTATGTCATGCGCGGTGGACAGCCCCGGACTGGCGAAGGTAAGACGGTATCGGGCGAGTTTATCGACGTCATCATGTCGAAGGATTGGGTGCAGCTGAACATCGAGAACTCCATTCAAACGTTGCTTAACAATAGCCCGAAAATCCCGTACACAAACGCGGGCATCGGTCAAATGGAGGGCGCGACCATCAACGTCTTAAAGGCCGGCTACAACCAAGGCATCATCGCTGAGGATGACGACGGTATACCGTTGTACTCGACCAATTTCCCGAGCCGCGAGCAATCGAATGCGGCGGACCGGGCAGCCCGCAAATATACCGGGGCGACGTTCACATTCGAGTTGGCCGGGGCGGTCCATGAGTCGACCATTAACGGCACGATCACGGTGTAAAGGAGGGTGAACCATGCCACAAATTGCAAGCTATGATGCAAAAAACGTTTCGGTTACCGTCGACAGCGTCTTTATTACCGGATTCGCCGAGTCGACTTTCGTTGAATGTGAGAAAGCCGAGGATACGTTTCAAACGAGCGTCGGCGCCCAAGGGGACGTCGGAATAAGCGAGGTGAACAACCCTCTCGGCACCATTAATTTGACGGTGCAGCAGACGTCGCCCTCGCTCGCCTACCTTAATCGACTCGCGGCAAGCAAGCGGATTGTTCCCGTGTGGGTGATCTCCCAGAACGAAGTCAAGGAAAAGATCGGCGGTACGCAGGCGCGGGTCATGAAAGGCGCGCCGAGCTCGTTCAGCAATGCGATCGAGTCCCGGGCATTCCAAATCCAAGTATTCGACTATACACAAGAATAAGGGGGCTGCGGCTCCCTTTGTTTTTGCCAATAAGATTATTCCGGAGGGATTATTCATGAGTGCGAACGGAGAGAAGAAACCGAAACAGTTGGTCAAGACGATTGGCGGGGTAGAATATACGTTCCAGTTTCCGGGTGTCCGTAAGGCGGTTCAGATTTCGGATGCAAGCAAGGACCGATTTGGGAATATGAGATCGGAAGCACTCTATGAGCAGTTGATGGAGCACGTCATTGTCCTGCCCAAAACGAATTGGGATTATTGGGATGACCATATGGACCACATGGAGGAAACATTCGGCACAGCCTTTCGATTTCTTAACGGCGTCGAATAAGCCGCCCAATCACTATGAGCGGCAGGCACAGCGAATGTCCATTTATTGGCGGCTTGTATTTGAGGGTGGCATCCCTCCGTCTGAGGTCGATCTGTTGAGCTGGGACGACCTGCTGGAGGCAAACGCTGCACTTGATATGTTTGGGAAGGGAGGAGGTACCTGTCCATGGCTGGCGAAGCGGTAAGGAGCCTTCACGCTGATATTGGCTTTATGATTGACGATCTGCCTTTACGTAAGCTTGAACGTATGTTAGACCAGCTTAAGCAACATATGCTCGGAGGCGCTGCCGAGCGGTATGAGAAAGATTTACGCGAGACCGGGGAATCCGCCAAAGAAATGGCTTCAAAATCCGGCAAAGCGGCCAAGGAAACAAAGGAGATGGGGAGCGCAGCGGACCAAGCATCAGAAGATGCGCGGGAGTTGGGTAACGAAGCCGAGAAGACTGCTTCACGAATGCAACGCCTTGGCTCGGCCGCCAGAAGTGTCGGAAACAGCATTGGTTCAGCATTTAGCCGTCTTCACTCATATACCAACGGATTCGAACGCCTTCGAAATGAATCGACCTCCGCCATTGATTCGATACGTAGGGGATTCCTTTCGCTCGGCAGCACGGCACTTAAAATGCCGTTCACTCTCCCGGCCGTCGTTGCGGGCGGATCACTAGGGTATGGTGCTGTTTCCGGTACAAAAAAGGCGCTTACCTTGGCCGGAGAAAAAGAAAACGCCATGCTCGCCATGTCCTTCTTCGGCAGCAGCGAGGAGCGCGGGCAATCGATCTATGATCAACTTGTTAACTTTGCAGCGACTACGCCGTATGGGCTCAATTTTACCCGTGAGCAGGCTACAGGCCTGATGGGTATGTATAAAGGGATGCAAGGCGATGCCTTCGATGCTGACAAGATGATAGGGAGCTCCATGAGGGCGCTTCGGGGATTCGGTGATGCTGCCGGCTTGACGGGTGCGGGTGAGGGCGGCGCTGATAGGGCTCTCCTCGGGTTCCGGCAGATCGGCACGGTCGGCAAACTTCAGCTTGAGGAGCTGCGGCAAGTAACGGAAAACCTTCTTATTCCGATGGAACTCATTCGGAAGGAACTCGGGCTTACCAAAGAAGAGATGGCAAGTATTGGCGACCTGAATATAGACGCTGAAAAGGCGATGAACGCGATTCTTCGGGCGCTAGAGAAGAACTTCGGCGGCGGTATGGAGAAGCTTTCGAAAACTATGCTTGGTATGACCTCGCAGTTGAAGGACACATGGCAGTTATCCGTTACGGCGATCGGCGACGGCATGGCCGTTCCGGTTAAGCGAATTTTGACCGATCTCGTCGGTACGACCGACTTCACCTCGGACGAGTTCAAAAAGTTTGAAGCTCGCCTTCGGGGGTTCGGAGCTAGCATTGGCTCAGTGTTCGAAAGTTTGTATAAGGAAATCAAGGTTCGTGGATCAGCAGCGTTTGAGCATATCCGGACCAACTACCTCGACAACGAGAAATTTCAGAAGCTTCCTTTCAATGAAAAAATAAGTTTCGTTCTAGGAGACATCAAGAGTCAATTTGATAAATGGTACGAAGCTGATGGCCGGACTATGATCGAATCAGGGGCACAAAAGTTTGTTGATTTCACAATTGGAACTATAGAAAGCAACCTTCCAGGGATAACTTCTATGGGTGTAAAGATAGGTTCTTCAATTGCTCAAGGAATGATCTCAGGAGTAACGGATGCCGCAAGGGATAATCCAGCATTAGCCGCTCTTCTAGGATTTATTGCAACACCTGGTGGTATACCTGCCAAGCTAATCGGTGGCTCTGTAGCTGGCGGAACAGCACTGATTGTTAAGGGGGACGAGAAGGCACGTGAATTTATCAGCAGTGGCGGTTTCCAGAGTGCAGATGTGGCCAAGCAAAAGTTCGAAGCTATTAATGGAGCAAAGGCTCCGGATTGGATTACAGATGTTGACCAGTTGAATCCCGCGAGTGCCAAGTATTATCGGAACGATCCCCGGTGGAATGGCGTAGCAGCACCTGGCGACTCGGTAGAAACAATCAAGTCAGGATTTCAGTCTAGCGGGGGAATGAAGCAGCAAATAAGCGACGATCAGATAAAGGGACTTCAAAATTATCTTGGGGGAGTCGTCGACGGTTCTAACAAAAACGGACTTTCATTCGTCCCTTTTGACGGTTATATTTCTGAACTCCACCGAGGCGAGCGCGTCCTGACGGCAGAGGAAAATAAGCGTTTTTCGAAAGGCATATTCACAACTTTTGAAGAACCGAGCTGGCCCGACAGCGAAAACAAACGCCACACCCTCGGCGTCAGCGATGAGCAAATCGAGGCGCTAAACCGAACCGAACGGGTTATGGCCGGCGAGGACCGTCGTCAATCAGCGAGCCCGGGCGGATCGTCCAATGCCGGCATGGGGGCGTTCAGCCCGACAATACACCAAAACTTTGTGGTCAACGGCGGCGAGCCCGGCCGAGTCGAGAAGGAAGCGCGTAACGGCACGGTTGATGCATGGGAAGAAATGTGGCGATCGCTTGGGCGCCGCAATCCATTCGCCACTGAGTTTTAAGGAGGTGCGACCTTGGCGACTCTTGGGGGTCATGAAATACACGTATTAACCGAAGACCCGACATATTCGGTTAATATTACGCAGCACCCGGTGGAATCGGATATCGACTTGACCGATCACGTCGAGCGAAAGCCGACAACGATGGAGATCACGGGTAAGATTCTGGGGCCGGACGCCTCCGATATCCGGGACCAACTGGTCGAAGTCATGATGTCGGGAACACGGCTCGATTATATCGGCCGGAACGCTTTTCGCTCGGCGCTGCTGGCGCGCTTTAACACGACTCACGATTACGAAACGTCTAACGGCTACCGATTTTCAGCCACGCTGCAGCAGGTGAGGATCGCGCAGCCGAGTTATGCTCCACTAATGAATGACCCGATCCTTCTGGCCGAAGCGAAGGACACGACCAATGCCGGCCGCCAGCAGCTCGCCGATCAGCCGCCGCAGGGGACGGAGCAGCAGCATGAAATGCGCCGTGGTGAAACGCTGTACTCGATCGCGCCGAAATACGGCACGACCTGGCAACGGTTGCTCACGCTTAATCCTGGCGTGGATCCGACGAAGCTGCAGATTGGGGAGCAGGTGAGAATCGCCTAATGTACATGCCAATTAATAAAAATCAAGTGCCGTATCGATTCGAAATCACTCTCGGCGCCGAACTTTTCACCTTTGAGGTCCGCTATAATGCGGACTTTGATTTTTTTACGCTGGATTGCTACAAGGGCGGTCAAGTGCTCGTGTACGGCGAGAAGATCGTATACGGCGTGCCGCTCTTTGTGGACGTTCTCGATCAGCGATATCCGGTCCTCCAGATCGTTCCGCAAGACAAGGCCGGGGCCGAAACGAGAGTCGGTTATGAAAACATGGGGCAAACGGTCTTTTTGCAGGTGGTGGGATAGATGCAACAATACATGCGATCGACAGCAGTGACGATCGGAGACCGGACGTTTCGGTCGGAAGATTTGCACATTGAGTTTGATGTGCCCTTCGATGACAACACGACCCCGAACGAAAGCAATATTCGGATTTACAACCTAACCGACGATTCGATTAATCGGATCGAGCATAATCAGTCGGTAACGCTCAATACCGGATACCAGGGCGACATTGGCGTGCTACTCCAGGGGCGAGTTTCCTATGTCACGACGCGCAAGCAGGGGCCGGATAAGGTCACGACTGTGTATGTCATCGACGGAACGGACCTGACCGGGATCAAGATTGAGCGGAAGGCATACACCAAAGGGACGCGAGGAAGCCACCTCCTGAACGATCTCGTACCTCTGCTGAAGCTTCCCGTCGCGGCATTCCGACTGCCTAAGGATAAGGTTTACGACGAAGGCTATTCGATCAGCGGCCAAATCGTGGACAATCTCTCGCAGATCGCCCGGGACTGCGGCGCTTCCTTTTACATCAACCGCGGCAATCTCTATATCCGAGCGCTATCTGACGGCGACGACGCCCAATTTGTACTTAAAGTGGATACGGGGCTGCTGGACAGTCCGGAAGGCTTTTTTGACGACGATGCGAAAGGCTACAATATTCGCTGCCTGCTGCAGCACCGGATTACGACGGCATCGATCATCGACCTTGATTCCCGGTACGTCAAAGGGCGATTCCGTGCGCGTCGCGGCCGCCATATCTGCAACGAGTCGGAATTTATAACCGAGATGGAGGTGGTCGAGAGTGTCGGAGGACGATAAATTCCTTCACGGGTTTATTAGAGAAAAGCTGCTCAACCTCCATACCGCCATGCCTTGCCGGGTTGTCAGCTACGACGAGGAGCGACGGCGGGCCGTGGTACAACCGCTGTTTATGACCAAGGAGCGAGGGAAGCCGCCGGCACCCCTGCCGCTTGTCCAGAACGTTCCGGTCCTCTCGCAGCGTTATCGGGTGGATGGATCGCCGGACACCTACGAGTATGTACCGGTCTATCAGCCGGGGGACGTCGTATTTGTGGCATTCTCGGAGCGTGCTTTGGACGCTGCACTGGCAGCCCCGGGGCAAGTCGTGCCGCCGGATAGCGACCGGCATCATTCGCTAAACGACGCCGTAATTGTTGGGGTGATGGCATTATGAAGGATTTCAAGCTTCTGGGTGACGACATCGCCATGGAGAATGGCGATTTTGTAATGGTCGAGGGACCGGACGAGCTCCGTCAGACCGTGTACATCGGCATGCAGACGAATCAAGGAGAATGGTTTTTGAATCCAGATGTCGGCATGCAGCATTCGACTTTTGGCGGTAAAAAGCCAAACGAGGAGGCCATGCGGGCTGAGATAGTACGGGGAGCAACGCAGGACGACCGCATACGAACCGTCGACGAGGTCCAGTTCGAGCAGGATTCGAAGGCACGGAAGCTGTCGGTTACATTCAAAGCCACGGCAACCGACGGCACTACGATCCAGGAGGCGGTGAATATCGATGCTTGACGCAGATGGCTTTAAAAGGCCGACGCACTCGGAATTGTACGCTGAAATGGAGATTGAAGCAAAGGCGAAATACGGGGAGACAGTCAATACTTCTGACCGCTCACTCTTGGGCCGGATTCTGCGCCTTTTTGCTTGGTTTCTTTCCAAAGCATGGCAGGATACCGAAGCCTCCTACTATTCGGCCTATAAAAATACGTCCGACGGCGTGCAGCTTGACCGTTTGGCGCCGCAAGTCGGGATCACGCGTAACCTCTCGACCTGGGCGCAAGGGACGCTGCAGGTTTCCGGCGTTGCGGGGTATACGGTGCCCGCCGGTTTTCGGGTGGCCACCGAGGCCGGAACGATCTTCGAAACTCTTGCGCCGATCATACTGAACGGGTCCGGGAGTGGCTCCGGCACCATCCAAGCGCTCGATGCCGGCACGGGTGGAAATGTTGCAGCGAACACGATCACGGTCATTATCAAGCCCGACGCGAACGTCACGAGTGTGAACAACCCTGCCGAGTCGAGCGGGGGGCAGGACAAAGAAACCGACTTGGAACTTCGCGATAAATGGACCGACTCGCTTGCAGGCGGTGGCGCTGCGACTATCGATGCGGTGCGTGCGGCGCTGCTACGTGTGACGGGCGTGCGAGCTGCGACGGTGATCGAGAACGATAAGAATACGCCCGACAGCGATGGTCGCCCCCCGAAGTCGATCGAAGCATACGTATTAGGCGGCGTTGCAGCCGACATCGGGCAAGCCATACTGGGCAGCAAGGCGGGGGGCATCGAACCCTACGGCTCCGAAAGCGTGGTCGTTAATGATCTTGCTGGCAACCCACACACGATGAAATTTACTTATGCGGCCGAGATCCTCATACATGTCCGGGTCACAGTGACCAAAAACGCCTCCTACCCGACAGATGGGAATACGCAGATGACCAATGCGATTGTTCGGTACATCGGTGGTGAGGCGACGACGGGACAACTGTATGTAGGGCTCAACATGGGGGATGACGTTATCTATTCCCGGCTGATCGCCGCAGCATATAGCGTCCCAGGCGTCGAGGACGTGTTGATAGAGGTATCGACGAATGGGACGACTTGGACGCAAGCAAACGTTGCAGTCGATCCGCAGGAGGTCGCGCAGACGGCCCATACCTTGATCACGGTGATGCCATGATTACCGCAGCGGACATTATATCCAAACTCACGGACGTTTTTACAAAGAACCCGGAGAGCAATGTCGGCAAGCTCTGCCAGATCATGTCCGGCCAGATTGCCAAACTCCAAACGACGAATGAGCGCATCCGCCTATGGCGTGACGTCGATCAGGCCGAAGGGACGACCTTGGATTTGACGGGCGATAACGTCGGACAAGCTCGTGGAGCTGCGACCGACGAGGTTTACCGGATTATGATCAAATCAAAGGTCGCGCGAAATCTGAGCACTGCCGACATCAATACCATTATCCGCGTGCTGTCGCTGGCTTTGGGCTGCGAATACTCAGAAATAAAGATCGAGGAAATGTACGCTGACCCCATAGCGCCAGAGCCGGCCGGCATTAAGCTGATAGAATTGCCGCTGGCGACATTGAACGCGGCCGGAATGTCTCCGCAGCAGTTTGCGCAGATCATAAAGCGGACAGTGGCCGGCGGCGTGAGGGTCGGAGTGATCGAGCTGACCGGAACGTTTGAATTCGGCAACATAGGAGATCCGCCGGATAACAATGCAGGTTTTGCTGATCTGGGACAAACCTTCGGCGGGACTCTTGGGGCAGCTTACTCGCCGGGATCGTCTCCGGAACTGCCGATATAGGGAGGGAATAAACGAATGGCATTTAATAAGCAACCGCCCGAATGGAAAGCGCCAGGTGTTGAACCGCCAGCATCGAAGCGGAATGACGGATGGCAGCCGGGGGAGAAACCACCCGCCGATTACTGGAACTGGCAAATGAACAAAACATACGAGGCTGTAGAGGAGCTTCAGCAGAAAGCTGCTGAAAAGACCGATTTTGATGCGCACAAAATAGCCTCCACCCTCGATCATCCGGATGGCAGTGTCACAGACGCCAAGATCGGCAACCGGACCATAGACGATACCGTGACAGCCGCAAGCGGAGCTGACACGCCGACGCGGCTGTGGAGCAAGTTGGCGAACATGATTAAGCGTATCACGGGAAAAACCAATTGGTGGGATGCTCCGGTAAAGTCTATTGAGCAGTTGAATACGGAGGTCGGTACTGCACAATCGACAGCAAATGCAGCGTTGCCAAAGGCGGGTGGGACGGCAACCGGAACTATTTTTTTGGACGCGGCCGAGAATTATATTACCGGTGGGACAAACGGAGGATTTCGCTTCGTTAACGATCCAAATGGGATATACATTCAAAGTGTGAATGGTACGCGGAACGGTGTCGGCAAGCCGATCAACATTACGGGATTTAATGGAGTGAGCGTTCCGGTTTATGTCAACGGAAGTACTGTCATTACTTCCGCAGGCGGGCAGACGATAAATGGACAGACGGTATTTGCATCTTCATTACCCGGATCTATCAACAACGGAGTAGTGCGATTAACAGCACCAAGTGAAGCAAGGATCACTTTGAATACAACGACGACCGTTGCGACAGGAACAAATGTTGGTGGTTTTGAGTTTGCCAACAATGGAGCGTTTTGGGGTGGGTTATATTCAAAAGGAAATGGAGATTTGGAAATTTATACCCAAGGTGACGGTGCAACCCCGAGGGTTACAGTACCAAACGGCGGGGGGTTAAAGGTTCTCGGTAACAACGTTATCACCTCTGCAGGTGGGGATATAAACGGTACAGTTATATTGGGAAACAGCAAATGGTTAATGGGCAAAAGGACGGACGGAGTAGCTAAGTTACTTATTACTATAGCAGCCGACAACGGCATATATGCCGGGGATGCCTCCACGCCATTCACCATATATTCAAATCAAGCGCCACGGTACGGAACAGCTTCCACATCGTATGCACTCATTCATGACGGCGGCGGGCAGACGATAAACGGATCATTAGGAGTGCAGGGAGAACTTGGGTTGAGTGGTGGGACTAAAATTGGCGACGACGGTCCCAATTCATTGTACATCAAAGCCAACGGAAACCAATTTGATGTAATCAAAGAGGATAACAGCGGATATATCTTGCGTGCATCGCCTAGCGCCTTCACGTATAACGGAAACAATGTCATTACCTCCGCAGGTGGCGGTTTTTCCGGCGCTCCCGTACTAAACAACGGCGTCCAATTACTCGCCAAAAACACAACCGGCACATTTCGTCAATTAGCAGTTTTGTCGTCTGACAATGTGGTATACCTTGGCGACGGTAACCATGTGACAAACATTCAGAGTTTCGGCGCCGCAAAAGTTAACGGAGCTGACATCGTCACATCCGCAGGTGGGCAGACGATAAACGGGAGAACAATTATAAGCGGCGCGGGTCCGGGTTTCAACAACGGCCCACTACTTCTAAATTCTTCGACCGATCCGAGACTTACGCTCCAATCTACAAATGGAACAGGTGGGATCGAGTTTTCAAAAGCCGGAGCGTTTTGGGGTGGAATATATACATCCACGGCAGGAGACATCCATTTTTTCACTCCATCCGACGGCGGTAGCCCACAAGTAAAAGTAGGTGATGATGGTAAACTCTACATTAGAGGGAATGAGGCATGGCATACCGGACAACTACGCAATAACGGCGGCGTATTGGAAATGTATACGGGGGGAGCGTGGAAACCAGTTAGTAGTCCTCGAATCTTCACTTTATGGAGAGGACAAGCGCTCCAAACATCCAGTACGTCCTACACATCTTCCCCTACTCTGAAAGGCACGTCAGCCACAGTCGATTTAGAACAAACGGGCGGTATAAGATGGGACAGCGCCTACACAGCCGGAAGGTCCGTGTATCTCCGAGCGTGCTTCCAAGGTGTGGGCGACACAGGGTATGTTCACTTGCGCAATGTAGCTGGTGACGTTGTAGCCGAGATATCCGGCACTAATGGTCTCGCCACCAGTAGCGCTATCACTGCATTGTCCGATACGTTTTTTTATTACTTTCAAATTAGATCGTCCTCTGGGACTATCTCTGTGGCGTCTGTCGAATTAATAATAAAATAAGGGGGATGGCCCATGAAGCGGAAATATATGTTTGAAGTTGACCAGACTGGTAAGATCGCACGAGGAACAGCCCTAATCTACCCGGACGAGTACAACGCCGAAGGCACGGAAGAGGTTTGGAATAATCAAGCGCGGTCCTTTTACAACGCCCAATCCGGCACATGGACCGTCTACGATCCGCTTACACTTGCCGCGCCGACGACGGCGGAAGTAAACGCCACGATCACAGCAACCGCAACGCTACCCAACGGGACGCCCGACAACGAGGTGTCCTTTTCTGTTTCATATGGTTCGGAGTCGGGTGATCCGGTAACCATAACGGTCGCGGACGGAACCGCATCGCAGCAGTTCGCGTTCGATACGCCAGGCGTTTATCGGATCACGGCCAGCAGCGCACATCACGGATCGGCAAGCGTGGAGGTGACGGTCAGTGAGCCTGCAAACCCAGCCTAATGGCAGCGTGATTTCGGTAACACGCAAACGGTCGCCGGAAGAGATCATCGAATTCCAGAAACAGAAGATTGCCGGTCTCGAAACAGAAAACGCCGATCTAAAAGGGCGAGTCTCCGACATGGAGCTCGCCTTTGCTGATCTAATAACGGGAGGAGGTGTATAAGATGGCAATGCCAATGTACAAAATCCGCATCATCGCAAATGCCTGCATCACGCGCTACGACATGGGCGAGCGGGAAATTACTGATATTGTAAACAGCTATAATATGGCGACCGATGATCGTAATTTGGTTCTTGCGGAAATTTATGCGAAACGGCCGGATATTGAGACTGCGACACCGCAAGCGTAACACCGCTCCCCGAGCAATCGGGGCTGGAAAATCTATGACGCAGATACTATTTAATCAGATTTCCATCTTTGTCGAAATACTTTATGTACGTAAAAAACATCTTAATTGCTTCATTTGCATCTTCTATGTCCTTAGATTTTGTGCGGTCTTTTTTAGTGTTGTATAGAAAGTAGCTTGTTTCTAGAATCGCCACACGATTTTGCAGTGATTTTTGCTCTTCGGTAAGGCGTGGATTGTTTAAATATTTATTGTGGTATTCTTTGATTTTTTCCTTCTCAGCATCCGTCAGTGGTACCAAACTATCTGACTTACTCAGGTAGATTTTTACAATTTCTTTTGAATCTTCATTGAAATTTTCAACGCTGCCTGTTGGTACTGGTTTTTCTGTCGGTTTACTTTCGCAACCTGAAATATAGAAGAAGGAAACAAGGATGAATAAGATAATATACCATTTTTTCATTTTATCACCACTTTTTTTGTCTATTATAACATGTAGAAAATCGCATAACATCCGAGATCAAATAATTTAGAACCTCGAGCCGATCGGGGCTATTTTTATACCCGCATGGACGGGCGGAGAGGTGGACGAGATGGAGCAAACAGGTAAAGTGTTCGCGGCAATTTTGGGAGGCATCTTGCTTCCTGTTTTCGAGTTTTTGTACGGGGAAGGGACGGCGGTAGTTTCCATCATGGGAGCACTGGCGTTTTTCATTCTGCTCGATTGGATCAGCGGCAGCCGAGCGGCGCGGAAGGATGATACCTATTCATCCAAATACGGCATTGACGGCGTGTTTCGGACCTTCTTTATGGCGCTGCTGCCAGCCGGCGGGCATCTGTTGGACAAGGCTGTCGGATTGCCCGGTATCCTGTTTGGCATATTTGCCCTAGGTCTGATATATCACACGTTGCGGAGTATGACGGCCAATGCGATCCGGGCGGGATGGGCTGAATGGCTGCCGATCTCGATTTTGGAAAAGGTGATTGATTGGGTAGGCAGCGAAATGGAAGCCAAGGTCAACCGCGCGCTGCAGCGTAGAACGGAAAGGGGGGCTGGGACCGATGCAAGCCAGAAATGAGCAAAACATCCCAATCATCGACGTTTCCAAGTGGCAGGGGAATATAGATTGGCTTCGCGTCGCGTCCAGCACGATCGACGACCGGCCGATCCGGGGCGCCTATGTTAAATCATCCGAGGGGATCGGCTATGTCGATCCTCTTTTTCGTCGTAACGCTGTCGGCGCTCCTGCGGCGGGCTTGGCTGTGGGCTTTTACCATTACTGCCGGCCGGAGACGGGGAACACGGCTGCGATGGAGGCAGAGCACTTCCTCGAGACGGTGGCCGGGCTTCCCGTGACGTTGCCTTACGTCCTGGACGTTGAAGGCGAGGCGGCCGACCTGGGGGCGTCCCGGTTGACGGATTGGTGCTATGAGTGGCTGTCCATCGTGGAGCAGCGTACCGGACATCGTTGTATGGTCTACAGCGGCGGATTCTTTGCCCGGTCATACTTGGGCAGCAAGCTTGCACGCTGGCCGCTGTGGGTCGCGCATTATGGGGTCGATACGCCGATGAGCAACGGAACGTGGGATCGATGGGCGATGCACCAATACAGCGAGACCGGGCGCGTGGACGGGATCGATGGGCGCGTCGATCTGAACGAAATGGATTTGGTCTATTGGGAGGAACTGACCGGCGCGCCGGTTGTTGAACAAAAAACGGAGGCGGTAGGCGCTATGTTGCTTGAACAATGGCAATGGAAAATGCTCGGCGACTCGCTGGACGGGCTGTACCATAAAGGGCTGATCGGCGACTACACATGGGCCGAGAAGGCGTACAAGGGCGAGATGACGCAAACGGAGTTGGTATGGCTGAATACGATAGTTTATGCTCGGCAGCAGGGCATACAAGTATAAGTACCTGAGCAATCATTTATAAATTTCAGAAGGGTTTTGTTACCTCCTGTAGAATGCTATGGAATAGCATTTAATACTATATTAGGAGGAAAAAGTCTTGTTGGCATCAGCAATACAATTAGCAGCTGGTATTATTTTTGCTGTTACTGTTTTTATGAGAAAAACATGGAAAGACAATGATGTTCACGAGTTGACTGGAACCATACTTAACAGCACAGGTGGTGTAAATCCTAAATTAAACCAATTATTGTATGAAACATATATGTTTCGTATCGGAACACTTATACTGGTGGTAGGGTATTTAATGGCAATTGGTAATATCGACTATAATAGTAACAGTGACTCGTTAATAAGAATACTGGCCGCCTTGGGTGTATCAGGAATCATTGTTATACTAACCCACATTGTTTGTCATTGGTTAATGTGGAGGAGACTGCAAAAATTAAGTGGATTTAGGTCTCCTTCTCCTGAAAGTGAACCCGAAAAATTAGAAGATGAGGGGAGGATTTCAAACGGATCGCCACAAACTCCTGCATCGCCAAATCGTGCGATGTTAATTATTACTTTAAACAACGGGAGTAAAAAGCCCTATTCTCTAACTGTTCCCGAGCTTGGTTCTTTTATTTTGTGGTACAATAACCGAGCATCAGGTATTGGACCGGAAGTTTATGCATTAAATAAGCACCTAGCTTCGAGCAGATATACTAGTCGCAAGGACTACATCACATTCGATAAGATTGAAGTATTTGAAGTGAACGAGATTAGTAGAAACGAGAACAGTAATTAATAAAATCCCCGCTGGCTTCGGCTGGCGGGGATTTTATCTTATAGAAAATCAAGAAAACAATAGAACGACTTTGAATGCAGTATTACCGATCGAACTATCTTTGGTAAAAAGATTCAATCACCAATAGATGGAATAGAACCCATGTTCTTGTTGAAAAATCACCCCGAATAATACATTATGAAAGCAGCGAATAGTGTCGAATAGTTATTGGGGGATGATTTTTTTTGTTGTCGCTGCGAACATTAAAAAACATACACATAGGTGAATTTGAGGATTTTTTTACCTTAATGAATACTAAAGGTAGAACAACTAGAATAAAGGCCGACTCCACACCAGAAAAATACCAAAATATTCTTAATATTATTAATGAAGAAATCCAGAACCCGGAAGGAAGTTTTACAAGCGAACAATTTGATGATTTTGTATTTAATATCCTTATGTATGACAATACCAATTATGAATATGTATTAAGGTTTAATGAGTTCTTTGCAGATAGCGAAATGTCAGTAAACAAAGTACATGCACATCTGAAGACTAATACCTCGCTTCAATTCAATAAGATGTTAACTGAAAAGATCGATTTTGGGAAAAAATATAAACTTTGTACTACTAGAGTGGAATTTAACCAAAGTAAGTTGGTTGCATGCCACTTGATTATTCGTCTAGGAAACGTAGAACAGCAGTATGGTTTTACTAATTTTTTTGCATGTATAACGGTTGATATTATTAATCGACTAATAATTATTAGATTTAATCAAGCGCAGCTTGAAGTATTTTGTAAGGAAGCCAAAAAAGAGCAGTTAGCCCTGATAAATGAGTTGAAAGAGATGTTGAGTGGAAACTCATCAAATGGCGACGACCTATCTCCACTCTCGCTTAATGTGAATTTTTTAGACGAGTATGCAGGCAGCACAGTAATATTCAATCTCTTCAAAGAGTTAAGTGAAGAAGCTGAAGAAATGTTAAGAGAGCGAATAAAACCTGAAACAGAAGAGAAAATAAGGAAATTCCTAATAGATATGGGTTTAAAAAAAATAGAAGATGAATATATTGAACAAATAAAAGCAGTAATTTATCAGGATGTTGCTAATACAATAAGTCCATCACTATTTAAAAAAGGGTGGATATTCAGATTTCACTTTAGTGAAGGTGACCATACAAGAGCAACATCTAAACATGAGGACAGAGGACCGATCTACAGTTCTAAAACTTATTGGCAATTAAAAGAATTAATAAAGGAAGAAATGCGTGAGGGTGGTTATCATTGGAAAATGACGAAAACTGACGAATTTGTCGATGTGAAAATTATTTCTCGAAATGCTACAATGATATTAGATTATTATGTACAAATGCGAAAAGACAGGAAGGAGAAGGATGAGTTTGTTATACGAAAAATTTCTGAGCATTTATCGTGAAACAAACATGCAGAACTTCTATCCCTCTTATCTTCTTGAAAACTTGGATAGATTCGCTCGTGAAACAATTTATTACAATAAGGCGTATTTAAGTCCATATCGATTCGCGCACAAAAACATGATGACAGCTAGGGATGCAGTTCAATTTTTTTTATTTTTCACTAATGCCGATGGGCCATTCGATATTATTTATTTCTTTGAATGCTCTAATGTCGCGTGTGACCATAGGTTTAAGTATACGAGGGAGCAATTCAAAAGAATAAGCACAGAAACTGTTTATGAAATATACTGTGAAGAATGTGGGAAGAAATATATATTTAATGATATTCTTCCTTTCATTCAAGTGTATTTTATTTTGAAACCCGAGCAATGTCTAGAATTTTCGAACAAGAGTAAAATTGATCCTAGTTCAACTTTCGGAGCACTCAAAGATATGACCAACGGTTTACAGGAGTCCCCCCCTTCATTTTTAACTGATTCAAAGGACGGCGGTGAGGGGGGGAGGGAGAAACTCGCCGTTCAAGTAGTAGATGTGGTGGTGGCTAATATTGATAATTCTGGAAATATTATATCCATTGATGTAGAAAATTCCTTACCTCCATTCCTACAAAAAATGAGGTTAAGTATGAATGAGAGGATAAGGAATACTATATGAAGATTCCTTTCTCCATTAAACAAATCATATATTTAATTTTATCAATAGTGCTTGTATCTTTCTTTTTATCAGGGTTTATACAAGCAATAAATACCTACGCAAGTACAGGAAAAGATTGGGCTAGTGCATTAATTCAATCTGTAGGGAATATTATTGGTGGGATTCTTGGTGGAATTGTTGCTATTATCGTAGCAGCATATCAGATTAACAGCACATTCAATAACGAGAATAAAAAGCAACTTGCTACATCACTTACAATGTTGAAGTTGATAAGAGAAGAACTTAAAGATAACATCACAATGTTAGAAACTGCATTGCCTTACGAAGTTGGTAATTTTGTACATATGAAAAATCATTTTACTGACGATATATGGAAGAGCACGATGACTCATCTAATTATTTCAGATGAATTGTTAGTTAGGCTTAACGTCGCATACAGGAAAATCAGTTGGTTTCGAAATTTACAGTCACATGAGGTAAATGATGAATTTCTTAGAGAAACTAAGGACGAATTTCTGGAAACGCTCGGAAAAACAAACGCTGAGATTCAAAAATTAGAACAAAGAATCAACATTTAGGTAATACACTACTGTCTGTAGTTGACAGTGGCTATTCGATAAACTCCACAAACACAGGACTCAGTAGGAGTCCTTTTTGTTTTCCGTTAAGTTTCTAATTGCAGAACAGGAATACAAAAAGCGGCGACAAACAATCACTGATTGACGCCGCTTTTTGATTGTGCTATCCTATCGTTAAGACAATATCTGGGAGGGATTCGGTATGAAGTCTACAAGAGTAAATATACGTATCAACGAAAAGCTGCACACGTATTTCAAGGAAATTAGTGAACACAAGGGGGTTTCGATTTCTGCAATGATGAATATTGCATTGACAGATTATATGGATAACGTAAGACATCTACCAAGTGGTTTAGTATTAGATCAAATGCATAGAAGTCAAGCAAGATCGGTCACTGGATTAACTCCGCGGGGAGCTCAAAGAGGTGGTGGTCGAAATATCGGAAGAAACCACCAGGTTGAAGAAACAAATGCTTAAGAACTCGCTTGTAAAAATTTAGTGATGGAAATTCACACTGTAAACTCCACGAACACCGGACTCCTTAGGAGTCCTTTCTTCGTCCAGTTCCGGATCTTCACGCGTGCCCTAATCAACGGCTGCACATATACATTGTGCTTATCCTCTCCGGTTACATACGGCCGCACGGCCCCGTAAAACGCCCGGCGCTGCTGTGCCGTCACGCCCAACTCAACCACGCCCGCCGGCCTGATCCGCTCACCCTCTTGCACACCTACGAGCCAGCCGAATTCATCCTTCCGCCAACCCGTAAGCACGACATCGACATACGTCCAGTTGATCACCTTCAGCCAGCTCGCGCTTCGCTGTCCGCTCGCGTAGACCGACTCCTTTCTTTTTGCAACGATGCCCTCCATCTGCCGCGCTACGATCTCCCGATACAACCGTTCGCCTTCGCGTTCGATATACGGCACGACGCTGATCCGTGGATTGCCAAAGTCTAATCCGGCGAGCAGCTCCTTTCGCTTCATCAACGGCCATCCCCGCAGGTCTTCGCCCCGGTACCGGAGGATATCGAACACCAGGTAATTCGCCGGCTGGGTGGCGCTCAGACGAAGTATCTTGTCGGTCTTCCGAGCGCTGAACCGTTCCATGACCGATTCAAAATCGATCAGGCCGGAGTCCCGATCCACACAAGCGACCTCGCCGTCCAGTTGGATGTCGTCCTGGGCAATATCGAACAGTTCCGGATATTGCCGCGTGCATTCGTTATTGTGGCGCGAGTAGAGCCGTGTGGGGCCGCTGCTAAGACGCGACAAAAGAAGCCGATGACCGTCGATCTTCGGCTCGAATATGTGGTCGGGGCTGTTGAATGCTGATTTGGCTGTTTCTAGAAGCATAGGAGGAATAAACATAGTAATCACCTATGTTCAATTGTAGCAATCCATCCGGATTAGTTTGAGCGGTAAGTCTTGGTATCGCAGATATTTATTTTCATTATTCGACCTATTATTACATTATCTTCAATTTTATGTTTGGACGATAGTTCGTACGACCTATAGAATGTGGATGAAAATATATTAAATACAAATTAATAGGAGGATTTATGAAAAGACTGAAACATTTAATGTTTATGGTTATGATGATCGTGTTGGCAGTACCCATGTTTGCGGTATCAGCATTTGCGACCGAATCGTGGGAGCAGAAAGCAGATATGCCTACAGGAAGGTATCACTTGGGAGTGGTTGAAGTAAATAATAAAATCTATGCAGTAGGAGGTAATGATAATAATGGACAGGGTACTACTGTAGTTGAAGAATATGATCCAATAACTGATACATGGACAACAAAAGCGCCGATTCCAGTAGTACATCAGAGCTTTGCTATAGCAACTACAAATGGGAAAATCTATCTTTTTGGTGGACTTGCAGGACAACAATTACAACAAAATACCACTTATGAATATGATCCGGTAGGCAATGCATGGACAGCTAAGGCAAATATGCCGACCGGCAGATACCATGCAGCTGCAGCTACTGTAAATGGAAAAATATATGTTGTAGGTGGAGCCACAGGCTCAGGAGCTTCAAAAAAATTAGAAGAATACGATCCTGCTACTAACACCTGGACAACAAAAGCAGATATGCCAACTGGAAGATCACAATTGGGGTTTATTACGTTAAATAACAAAATATATGCGATAGGAGGAAGTATAACGTACAATGTTGTGGAAGAATACAACCCCATTACGAATACTTGGGCTACAAAGGCTAATATGCCCATTGGGACAAGTAGTTCTGGTTACGCTGTTCTTAACAATAAAATATATGTAATGAGTGGAAGTACACCTGATGTAAATAAAAATGCTACTCAAGAATATACTCCAGAAACGAATACATGGGCTAGTAAGATCAATATACCCACTAGTCGTAACGCTCCAGGTGCAGCAACAGCGTATGGGAAAATATATGTAATAGGTGGTCTAAACCAGCTAAATAAAGTTGAAGTATATTCATCGGTAAATGAGCCAACACAACCACAAAATCTAGTTGCAATAGCCGGACCGTCGCAGGTAGCATTATCGTGGTCCGCAGTCTCTGGAGCGACCGGCTACAATGTAAAACGCTTCACAACAGCAGGAGGCCCTTACTCCACAATAGCATCTAGCGTTACTGGAACGACATACACTGATACATCGGTCACAAATGGAACTACATATTATTACGTTGTAACGGCCGTCAATGCCGGAGGAGAAAGTGGCAATTCGAACGAAGCTTCAGCGACTCCACAAGCTCCTGCTGCTACGAATCGCGCGCTCCTTACGATAACACTCGTCAGTGGATTGGAAAAGGAATATGACCTGTCCATGACGGAAGTAAATGCATTCATCTCCTGGTATAACGGACGAGCTGCCGGGACAGGATTGGAAGTTTATACGATCAACAAGAATTTCAATAAAGCCAGTTTCCTTTCCCGGAAAGATTATATTGCATTCGATAAGATCGAAATGTTTGAGGTAAACGAATACAGCAGTAACTAAAGGAATGTCCCGCTGGCTTTGGCTGGCGGGCTTCATTTTTTAGAAACTTTTTCCACACTTTCTCGTAAAATATTGGAGCATATGATAATAGTGGGGGGGTCCCCATACTTGGAGTGATAATTGTGAGTGAAGACTACTTTCAACGAAATCGAAGAATTACTGCAGAATCTTTAAAGATTACTTTCTATTGGTTTCAAATACTTGTCTGTTCGATTTCGACTGGAGCTTATATGGGTTCCTGGTGGGTCGGAGGCGGCACAGCCCTACTATTAATATTGGCTTATTACTTTAAATACTCTTGTATGTTTGCGTGCGTCTTTTTTGTTATTTACTGGGGGATTCTTGGCTGGATGACGGGTACAATATTCGATGACTTAGGGGCATCTGTTGTGCTGGCAGCAGTTCTTATGTTCATTAGTGGATTCATCAATTACTACATAATCAGTGTCACAAAAGAATATAGTTAAAACACCCCCGCTGGCTATGCGCTGGCGGGGGTTCTTCTATTTTCGCCGGTCCGTCGCGGCAAACCAGTCATCATATACGATTACGTAGGCCATATGCAGCGCCCGCATCTCTGCTACCAGCTGCGAGTCCGGCAGACCATCGTCGGCCAGTATCAACCCAGACTGCTCGACGTACAGCTTGCGCATTGCGATCGGCTCCATGCGGGCGCGGAGTAGGTTGGTATAATACGATACGTCTCCGTTTATTTCCGTCAGCCTCCTTAGAGGGGAGTCGTTAAGCTCCCGCGTTATTAGTGCGGGCAGGTGTTCGCAGAATAATTAACATGGTCCTCTCCGTATGCGTCCAATCCCAAACAATCTTGTTGTCATATTTTGTACACGGTAACCCCGACCAAATGAACTCGCCGTGCTCATTCAACCTTCCTAGCTTGTTCTCCCCCGCATCCATATCCACAACCGCCACTTCAAATTTCTTTCGAATTTCTGGATAGTGGCAAGTAGGAATCGTTCCCGTGATAGCTTCTTTGAATGTCATCTCCCGTCAACCTCCTCATATAGGGGGGCCTTTTGTGGCCCCGCGTTGTTTATTTCGCTTCGGTTGATCCCCGGAAGCAGTTCCCCATATACCGCCACTGCCCGGCAATTTTTGCGGCCGTGGGGTATGTCGCCCGCCATCGTCCGTTCTCATCTTCCCGGTGGCTGTAGGGCTCGCCGAGTTGGACGAGATCGGCTCTATATGTGGCTGGCGGCAAGACGTTTACCCAGTCATCGACGTGTTCCTCCGTCATGATGTCTCCTACTTTCAGTTCCATTCCATCCCCGCTCCCATCGTTTATTTAGAGGGGCCGAAGCTCCGGCCCTCATGACTCCCGTTCGTCTTCTGCGAAGATTCGTTCCCACTCGTCCGCCGCTTCCTCAAGCTCCTTCTCGTGCCGCAACAATGCTCGTGCTGTCTCGACATCGACTTTTTGTTTTTCCAGCAGCTCGCGTGCTTTGCTCATCTTGTCACCTTCTCATAAGGTTTTATATCAACTTTCTAATACAAATATACTACATGCTGATACATAAATCAATACTAAATATTAGCTAGTTGATACATTATTTTATTTAGTGTATATTTGAGGCAGGAGGTCAGAACGATGATTGTTAATCACTTAAGCGAGATTATGGGCCGGAAGCGGCTCAATGTGCGGGATGTAGTTCGGGGTACTGGACTTGCTATAAATACCGTATCCGGCCTGTATCATGACACGTCCAAGCGCGTCGACATGGAAACGCTGGATAAGCTCTGTACGTTTCTGGGTGTCGGGATCGGGGATATACTGGAGCATAAGCAGGAACAAGGGGAGGAGTAGGGACCATGCAGCCGAGAGTTATCGAATACAAGGTGGAGGGCAATGTTTTGACGCCGCTCGTTTATGTCGATCTGTCCCTGTTGATTGAGGATTACGATTCATTTATGATAAACATCAAACGGGTAAATCGTAAGAAAAGAGGGGCCTGACTGCGGCCCCTCCCTGAACCTTACTTCCGACGCTTCCTGCTCATCATGGTCAGGTGTATGTCGTAAGCCCGTTGCTCTGACTCAGTGAGGCTGTACTTCGTGAGTATCTCGGCCTCTCTTTGTCTGAACACCTCTCTGCTGATGCGCCCCAGCCCCATCTGGTCGCGCGCTACTCGCAAGAGGTGTTCTCTTTTTTGTAGCTTTTCGAATGCTGTAATCAGGTGCTTGTCCATTTCCTTTCACCCCTTCCTCGGCGGCTTATCGTTCTCCCCTACATTCATTATTATATACGAATATCGTTATATTGTCAACGAATATCGTAGTAAAATAACTATTAACGTTGATTTAATATCGAAAATCGTATATATTATAGATGAGGTGGTTAAGATGCTACGGCTCAAACTTGATCAATTGCTTTATGAGAAACGCGTGAATGCGAACCAATTGTCCAAGATGACGGGAATTCGTTACCCTACAATTTTGGACATGGAAAAGAACACGTCAAAAGCATGGTCGCCTGAGAATCTGAATAAGATTATGATCGCATTGGAGCTGAGAGATATAAGGGAATTGATCGAATACGTGGAGGACAGCGCCGAATAATGACTAAATCAAAGACGACGACCAGTTTTAAGTTCGATAACGATTTTATTGAAATGCTGAATGCATGGTCAATTGCAAGCAAGAGGGATAAAGGTGATCTCCTTCAGGAGGCCTTCCGCGAGTATATCAAGACGAAGCAAAACTCGGGTATTGCAAAAAAAGTGAATAAGGTTACTACGATTATAAAAGAGCAGGAGGAGTAACCCTCGCTGCTCTTTTTTGTTGCGCTTTTCCGTATGTTCGCATAAAATAGGAACAAATGTTCTTATTGGGGTGAAACGAAGTGTCTATTGATACCTTAATAAAGGTCACACGGGAGCATATCCGCAACACCGATCCGACCGAAGACGAGTACATTCGTTCTTACTTGAAGGGGATGGAGGACGTGCTGCAGATGGTCGCAGAAGCGGAAGGGAGTGGGTCTGGTGCTCGAAGACACACCGCGTAAAATCCACAGGATCCTATACCACCAGTATCAACAGAATTGGGTACGACCCGATATTGCCTGGGTAAGTAGACGATCTCTGCGGTCCGAAGAGCGGGTCCGTGAGGCGATCAAGGTGCTACGAGATGAAGGATACGTGGAGATTGCCGAAGGGAAAATGCGCATCCTCGTGCCGGAGGAACCCGATCTTTTGCCGCAGAAACCTCCAGATCCGCCGAAGTTGGCCTATAGTGTTGAAGGCTGGATGGATTAAAGAAACTGACGAGTATCGCCAAAACCTCCTATACCTCGCTAAAGGATTCGACAAGCTATCACGTCGAAGTCATTGGCGAGGTGATTCTGTATGCTCAAAAGCAAACTTAAGGTCATTCTGGCCGAGCGGAATATGCAGCAGCAGGATTTATTGAAACTGATGACATACCCTGTCGCCAACTCGACCATGAGCAACATTGTAAACGGAACGATCCCAAAGCTTGAGACGGCCTCGGATATAGCCAAGGCGCTCGGCATGCGGATTGAGGAGATATGGGTTTTCGAAACAGAATAAATATTTAGCTTGGACAGGCAACATTTAGCGTAGGTGGAAATACACTATACCATCAAACCGAATAGGAGATGGTATGGATGCAGCTACACGATGAGATTTTGCAGGAGGCCGTAACAGGGAGCAAGTGTACCCCGGAATGGGCCGCAATGCAAACCGTTAAGCTTTACCGGCAATGGAGCAACAAAGGATTACCGCACCATGATGCGCTGGAGGCCGCAAAAAGCGAGATGCGGGTAATAACGACCGAAGCTTTGCGGTTGCGGCGGAAACGTCTGAAAAACGATCTGGCGGCGTGGTGCGTGGTTATCCTTGGGGTACTGGCTTGCATGGGATGGTGGCTGCTATGGGAGTGATGCCGTATCATGTACGCCTTGCAGAATTGTTCTTGCTACAAAAGCAAAGGCAGCTCACGGACGCTGAAGTGCTCGACCTTACTCATTGCATGGCTGCCAATGCAAAATACTGTTGGGACCTCGTTACGCTCCATAACTTTTCTTATGCCGCCTATGCTGCCGGGGATATGGCATGGCTCCATGAGATTTGCGCACAGATCGACGCACTGGAGGAAAGGCAGACGAAAATAAAAAGGCCGGACCGTAGAGGGACCGACCGAAAGTAAAACACCATTCTAATATATGAAGGAAAGCTCCGGAAGATGATCCGGGGCCTTTCTTAATTTTGGGGAGTAATACAATCTTATGCTGGGCGATGTTTGCTCCGACTTATAAGCACGTGATTTTGTTCAGGCAGGCTATGCTGCAAAAGGAAGTCGACTATATGCTGGAGGTCGGGGCGAACGGTTCCCACGGCTATGTGGACGATGCGGCGCTGGAGGCTTCCAGGCAGCGGCTGCGGCAGCACGGCTTTCAGACGGAGAAGCTGTGGTATTCCGTATCCGCGACTAACGGGGCGGTCGCATCCAATCCGTCGTCTCCGGTGCTTCGCGGCAACGGTATCGAGTTGGCGATATCTTATCCGTATGACGGGATGTTCAATATCGACCGGCTGATCGGCATCGCGGCCCCTGCCGGCAGCGCTCGCATGGCCGCCTCCGGCATGAAAATGAGCGAATATGTGCCATAAAGGGAAGGAGCGTCGGGCATGTATAAGCTGATCGCCTTTATGCTGCTGATCGGCTTCATCATGCTGCTGCAGGCGCTGCAAGCCGATGAAGAGGTCGCTTTGCAGGCATTGTTTCAAGGAAAGCATGCGATCAATCGGGCAGCGCATGCCGCCGCTCAGCAAATCGACAAGCAGAAGCTGAAGGAAGGCACCGTTTCGATCGATCCGGTCGCTGCCGCGGCCGCAGCCCGCCTTTATTTACAGCGAAACTTGCGGTTAGATGCGGCGAACGAACCGCTGCCCGGTACATTTTGGCGTACCCGGGCGGAGGTGCTCGAGCTTGAAGTCATTAACGAGGATCGCACGTTTCCATACACGTATCTAAACTCGGATTATCAATATTCGGTGACGCTTCATAAGCCGGGTGTCGTTATGATCGTCCGTCTCGTCTATCCCCGCACTTATACGGTATTGGGTCCGATAACTTGGGAGATCAAAGGGACGGCCGAGCTTGTATACTGAGGCCGAGTTTAAATAGAAAGCGAAGGTATATAATGAACGATTTCCCACAGCCTCATGACAGTTCCTATCGGTTTTTGCTTTCCATTGGCTTGCGCTCGGCATGGGGCTGAGCGATTCCGCGATTGCGAAGCAACCGGCTTCTCCGAGGAAAAGATCGAACAGCTGCGCAAGCAGATCCATTGACCGTGCGAAGCACAAAAAGCCGCCGGAGTGTTCGCATTCCAGCGGCTTTTTATCCTAGTAGCTTAACGGGATTGCAGCATCGCCCATTCCCGTCCCGGCGTCTCGACCCGGAAACACTCCATGTTGCCGGTATCGGATAACGTGACGTAGCACGTTTTGCCGTCGGGCCCGCCGAAGGTCAAGTTCGTGCAGTTGGTGCCGTGCAGCCGGATTTCCGTCAGCAGTTCGCCATTTGGCGATACTTTGGCGACCGTGCCTTTGCCGAAGCGGGTAATATACAGATTGCCGTCCTTGTCGCAGCGCATGCCGTCCATGCCGAAATCGGGGAATTCGATCAGCAGCCGTTTGCCGGATAGTTGACCGTCCGGGGACAAGTCATATGCCCACACGCGGCGCTGAACGGTTTCGTTCACATACAGCGTGCGGTTGTCAGGGCTGACCTCGATGCCGTTCGTCGTTCCCATTCCGCTCTCGAGCAGCGTTACGGTACCGTTCGTGTCGATACGCCACATGTTGCCGGTCGATTGCTTCCAGTTCGGGTCGCTCGCGAATATCGTATCGTCGCCGGCAATGGCGATATCGTTCGGCTGGTTCATCTTCGGCTCGTGGGCGAAGACTGTCAGCTCCCTCGTGCTCATGTCCACTTTCCATATATTATGGTTGACGTAGTCGGCGATGAACATGTCGCCCGCCCGGCTGAACCGGATGCCGTTGCCGACGCTGCCTCCCGGCAGCTCGATGAATACGCTGCACTCGCCCTCCGGCGTCACCCGGCCGATCGTATGCTTTCTCTCGTAATTGACGGCGTAGACATTGCCTTCCGGGTCGCAAGCGGGCCCTTCGATGCCGGACGTAAATCCGCCCGGGGCCGTAAAAACGCTGCTAATGTATAATGCTTGTTCCATAACGCCCCTCCTTATTAATCGGTTTCTTCCCTAAAAATATTCGCTTGTCCGGTCAAACTTCCTCTTTACGGGCGAAACATTTACAATGTAAGCAAAGAGGAGGAGTTGGAATCATGGAAGAACGCGCGCTGCGCCGCAGACGGCTGCAAAGCAAAATGAAGGAGACGGGTATCGACGTCTGCGTCATTACGCAAAATGTAGATCTGTATTATTTCACCGGCTCGATGCAAACCGGTTACTTGTTTGTCCCGGTTGAAGGAGAAGCGGTATTTTTCGTCAGACGAAGCTTCGTTCGCGCACGGGAAGAGGCGGACGTAGCCGTTGAAGAGCTCGGTTCGATGCGGGGCTTCGGCTCGCGGCTGGCCGAGGCGTTTCCGGAGCAGCTTCGCAAGCCGGACGGAGAGAAACCGGTGCTCGCGACTGAATACGATGTACTGCCCGTCCAACAGTTTCAACGGCTGGAGGGCGCTCTTCCGGGTGTGAAGTGGGTGGACGGATCGATGCTTGTAAGGGAAATCCGAATGATCAAGTCGCCTTCGGAAATCGCCGCTATTCGCGAATCGGCCCGCGTTATTGATATGGCGTACGAAGCGGCTATTCAAGCATTAAAGGCGGGCATGCCGGAAGTCGGCCTTATGGCGATAGTGGAGTCCGTTATCCGGAATAACGGCCATATGGGACTGATGCGGGTGCGAGGGTACAACCAAGAAATTATTACCGGCATGATCGGCGCCGGAGCAGCTGCGGCGATGCCGACTTACTTCGACGGTCCTGCCGGCGGGGAAGGGCTCGGCGCAGCTAGCCCGCAAAGCTCGGGGACGCGCGGCATCGGGGAAGAAGAGCCAATCCTGATCGATATCGGCTGCTGCATCGGCGGCTATGTGATCGACCAGACGCGAACGGCGGTTATCGGAGAACTGCCGGACGATTTGCGGCAAGCGTACGAGCTGTCCGAGGCCGTTCTGCGAGCAACCGAAGCGCGGCTCAAGCCGGGAACGATATGCGAGGAGCTGTATACCTCAGCGCTGGAGCAAGTCCAGGCGGCGGGATTAAGCGATCATTTTATGGGCTTCGGCGCCGACCAGGTCAAGTTTTTGGGTCACGGCATCGGTCTTGAGATCGACGAGCTTCCGGTGCTGGCGAGAGGGTTCCGCTATGCGCTGGAACCGGGGATGGTCATTGCGATCGAGCCGAAATTTACGTTTCCCGGCCGCGGTGTCGTCGGCATCGAGAATACATATGCGATTACGGATACGGGCTTCGAGAAGCTGACCGTATCGAGGGAGGGCATCGCCGTCGTGCCCCGCTAAGAAAATGGCTTTCCCATACAGTTGAGCCTGCCGGGTCGTTCGGCGGGTTCTTTGTTTTGCAAAAAACTTTTCATCCCCGGTGAACGATTTCCGCATCCCAAACGTACTATTGACGAACACTGAGAAAAACGGACTAAGGAAACTTTAATGGACTAACGTACCTGCACTCTGACGACCGGGACTTGCCGGTCCAAAGCCCCGGCCGTCAGTCAGGACGGTAATTCCGTTAAAGTTCCTAAGCAACAACTGCCAACAAGGAGACCGGCCTTAGATGGATGACCGATTGTGGATCGAACGCGCGCAGAAAGGGGATTCGGACGCTCTGGCGCAGCTGCTTAGACAGCACTACGCTTTCCTGCTGAAATATATGACCAAAATCACGTTCCAGCCTGCCCTTGCGGAAGATTTGACTCAGGAAACGATGATGCGGTGCATCGAGAAAATACGGCTGTACAACTTTACTTCCAAGTTCTCGTCCTGGCTCATCACGATCGGCACGAACTTATACTTCGATCATGCGCGTAGGAAGAAGCGGGAGAAAGAATGGCAGGATCAGGAGCAGGCGCTTAGACAAATCAAGTGGAGCGCCGGGCAGAAGGGCGAGGAATGGTCGGATGTGCTGGACGCGCTCGGACGTCTGCCGGACCAAGTCCGTATCCCGATCGTCTTGAAGCATTATTACGGCTACGCGTACGAGGAAATCGCCGACATGCTCGACATCGCCGAAGGTACGGTCAAATCCCGCATTCATAACGGGATCAAAAGCTTGCGAAAGGAGTTGGATCCGCATGAAAGAACATGAGCTCGAACGTGGAAAAAGAAAAGATGCCCGGCCCAACGGCACGTCAAACGAGGCGGCCGCCCCCGGCGAGCCCGAACTCCCGGAGCAAGATCCGTTGTCCCTTTTGCTTGCTCGCGAATTGAATAAGCTGGACCGTCTGTCCGAGCCGCAGCTGCCGGATGCCGAATGGTTCGAGCGGATGGTGGAGAAGGGCGTACGGGAGTCCAGGCGGAAGCTTGCCCGCGATTTGACGCTGTTCTGGTTATCGGCACTTGGCATCTTGACCATCTATGCCGCCGTTACGCTCGGTTATCCGGTCATGTTCCTTGTCATCCAGCTTGCCGCGGTTGCTGCGGTGCCGTTCGTCGTGATGGCTGCATTCAAAAGAAAGCGGGTGAGCGGACGTGACTGAGGCAACGCATTCGCTTCCGCTCTGGGTGCTCCCGCTGGTCGCTCTCGTACTGCTGACGCAAAGCACGTTTTTGTTTCTGGACGCACGCAAGCAGGGAAGCCATCCATGGCTGTGGGGGCTCTGGGGGTTGATCCAATGCCCGATTCCGCTCATCGTGTACTGGATCGTCGTGCATACTTCCTTGTTCCGCAAAAAGAAACAATAGGAGGGACACATTCATGTCGTTGATAGAGCAATTGTTTGCAATCGTAGATTGGAGGCTGCTGCTTCCCGTCTTCGTCATCCAGTTCATATTACTCGCCGTCGCTCTGATCGACTGCATTCGCGCCGAACGGACGAGGGGTCCGAAATGGATCTGGATTTCAGTCATTGTGTTTGGTCAAATGATCGGACCCGTGCTCTACTTCGTCCTCGGAAAGGAGAGAAGCTCATGACACTCGTTAAAGTGCAAGGTTTGGTCAAAAGGTTCGGCCCGGCCGCAGCGGTGAACGGCTTAACGTTCGACATAAAGGAAGGCCGCTGCGTAGCGCTGCTTGGTCCGAACGGAGCGGGAAAGACGACGACGCTGAAAATGCTTGCCGGGCTGCTGGAGCCGACCGAAGGGGAGGTTCGCTTCGCCTCGGGCCCGGAAACGGCGGCTTCCGGCTTCAGCCGTCCTTCCGGGGACATCAGGCGCCTGATCGGTTTTTTGCCTCAATATCCGGCGTTTTACAATTGGATGAGCGGCCGCGAATATTTAATCTACTCCGGACGGCTTGCCGGGATGTCCAAGTTGGAAGCGAAGCGCCGCACCGAGGAGATGCTTGCGACGGTCGGGCTAGCGGAAGCGGGCAACCGGCGCATCGGCGGATACTCCGGCGGCATGAAGCAGCGGCTCGGCATCGCCCAAGCGCTCATTCACCGGCCGAAGCTGCTGTTGCTGGACGAGCCCGTATCGGCGCTCGATCCGATCGGACGGCGAGAAGTGCTCGACATGATCCGGCTCATCCGGAAGGAGACTACAGTTCTGTTCTCGACTCACGTTCTGCATGACGCGGAGGAAATGTGTGATGACATTCTCATCGTCAATAAAGGACGAATCGCGGCGGCGGGAACGATCGCGGAAGTGAGACGGCAGTACAGCGAGCCTGTCATCCGGGTGCAAGCCGAAGCGCCGCTGGACGAATCGGTGGAACGGTGGAGAAGATTTGCATGCGTCAATGAAATCGAGTCGGGTCGTTATGAGGCCCGTCTGTCCGTTACCGATTTGGAACAAGCGAGAGCCTCCCTATGGCGCGATTTGGGGGAGCATGGCGTACCGGTTAACAGGTTCGAAGCGGGACGTACGACGCTCGAAGAATTATTCATCAAGGCGGTGAATGCGCAGTGACCTTGTGGTTCGTATTATACGCAAAAGAAATGAAGGAGCTTTGGCGCAGCCGCAAATGGATATGGGTGCCGCTCGTATTTGTGCTGCTGGGCGTGTCCCAGCCTGTCACTACTTATTATTTGCCGGATATTTTGCAGGCGGCGGGCAGTTTGCCGGAAGGTACCGTCATTGAAATCCCGAAGCCGACTGGAGCCGTCGTGCTTGCCCAGACGCTGTCCCAGTACGGTACGCTCGGCGTTCTCATTCTCATCCTTTCCGTAATGGGCGTCGTCTCTGCCGAGCGCGCAAGCGGAGCGGCGGGACTTACCCTTGTCAAGCCGGTTCCGTTCGCTTCCTATATTAGCGCCAAATGGGCGGCCTCGATCACGATCAGCGTCGTCTCGTTCGCAGCCGGGTATGCCTCCTCCTGGTATTATACAGAGCTTCTGATCGGTTCCGTAGCCCCGGACCTCGCTTTGCAAAGCATGCTGCTGTACGGGTTATGGCTCGCGTTCGTCGTGACCGTCACCGTTGCGCTCAGCGCCGTGCTGAACGGTAGCGGAGCCATCGCCTTCCTATCCGTAGGACTGGTCGCCCTGCTTTCCGTTTTGACGGGACTATTCGATCATTCCATGCGCTGGAGTCCGAGTACGCTTTCGGGGCATGCGGCGGCGGTTCTAACCGGAGGGTCGGCGGGGCCTCAACTGACGTTGGCACTGATCGTCACGGCTGCAATATGCGCAGCTATGCTGTGGGCCGCCGCGCGGCTATTCAGCCGCAAAGAGCTGCTTCCTTCTTGAGAGGGGGCGCTTTTTCCGTTACGGGGCTCGGGAAAATGACTTGACCGGGGTCTACATCACCCGGCAGCGGATTATACTAGTAGCGTATTTGTATTCGGTGCTTTACGAGGCTCGTTCGTTGCGCTTGTATTCGGGGCATCTTCGTCCGTGAAATCTCGGCAATCCGATCCTAGTACGCGATACTATCCGATTTCGCAAGACCGACCCGCCCCACTGTCGAAAATCCCGCTATCCCGCCCGTATCGCCCGGTCGGCGCCGAATGCGCCACTTCACATTGCCGCTCGAATTTGATACGATATATACCAACATACGAAACTATGAAAAGTCGAATGGCTGTGAACGTTTTCGTAGAAAAGTTTTGCCAAGACCGGCAAAACGGGGGGAGGAACCGACAATGCTGCGTCTCGGGCAAAAAGTCATTATAGTATCCGACAGTTTCGAGCAAAATCTCCCGGTCGGAGATTATGGATATATTATCGCTCACGACCGCAATGCGGACAACGCGTTCGATTACGTCGTGCGTATCCCGAAAATGAACAAGAACGTGTTCGTCCCGGCCGACGATATCGAGCTGGAGGAAACGCTGCTTCAGCAGGAGGCGGACCGGATCGAGCGTGAGGCTCTGATCGATTACGCGCTCGCGACGAAGAACGAGGAACTGTTCCGGCGGGTCATGAACGGGGAAAGCGCAAGCGAAGAAAGTCAGGACAGCAATAAAGAAGTGCAGTCCCAGCAAGATTTTATCCGGCAAATTAACTTGAAAGCTTGGATTTGACCGGCACTTGTTATCCGAACTTATCTCATACCGTCAACGGCGCCTTGCTTCCAAGGCGTCTTTTTGTTCTCCCCGGACGCGGGACGACGGAGGTCCGGCACCTGCTCCTCCGCTGCCATTCGTGTCCTGCGGCACACTTCGTCAAATATTGACACGTTCTCTTTTTATAGGCTATGATTAGCATTAAACGGTTTTCGGGAGGAACGTAAAGAAATGAACGATACACACGCCAAAATACTCGACTGTACGATCCGTGACGGCGGACTTGTCAACAACTGGGACTTCAGCGTCGAATTCGTTCGCGATCTGTATTACTCGTTGAACGCGGCCGGCGTAGAATATATGGAGATCGGCTACAAAAATTCTCCGAAGCTGCTGAAGGGCGCGGAGGCAGGTCCTTGGCGTTTTCTGGATGAAGCCTTTTTGCGAGAAGTCATTCCAGAGAAGGGTGACACGAAGCTTTCCGCGCTCGTTGATATCGGACGCGTAGACGAGAACGATATTTTGCCCCGCAGCGAAAGCATGCTGGACATGATCCGCGTAGCGTGCTATGTCAAAGATGTGGACAAGGCGATCGATTTGGTGAACAAGTTCCACAACTACGGCTACGAGACGACCATCAATATTATGGCGCTCTCGAACGTTATGGAGCACGATCTGATCGAAGCGTTCCAGCAAATCGCCAAAAGCCCGGTCGACGTCGTATACGTGGTCGATTCGTTCGGCAGCTTGAATCACCGCGATATCGAATATTTGGTCGCGAAATTCCAGCGCCATTTGCCAGGCAAAACGCTCGGCGTTCACGCTCACAACAATATGCAGCTGGCATTCTCGAATACGATTATGGCGGCTGAGCGCGGCGTACAGTATTTGGACGCGTCCGTATTCGGCATGGGCCGTGCGGCGGGCAACTGCAACACCGAGCTGCTTGTCAGCTATTTGAAAAATCCGAAATACGAGCTGCGCCCGGTCCTCGAAGTGATCGAGCGCCGGATGATCCCGCTTCGCGAGAAAGTCGAATGGGGATACATCATTCCTTACATGATTTCGGGCGTGTTAAACGAGCATCCCCGCGTGGCGATGGCGCTTCGCGCAAGCGACGACAAAGATAAATACGCCGAGTTTTACGATCAGCTTACATCGCCGGAAATCTCTCTCGCGGCCAAAAGCGGAGACTGAGCGACCGGCCCTGAGCTCGTAATGACGGCTCCAGCTCCTGTGGACGAATATCCATAGGAGCTTTTTTGCGTCTTAGTTCCGGGAGCCTCGACAGCGGCCATATTGAGTTCCAAAACCTTGTAAGCTATAATAGGAGGAATGAGAAGGGCCATATTTGCGGCTCCGACGATAGTTGAAACAACCTATATTCAAGCGAAACGGCGGGAGGTGCGACCGATGAGCATCACGACGAAAAATGTCGAACATGTGGCAAAGCTGGCAAGGCTTCAGTTGAACGAAGCCGAAATGGAGAAATTTACCGACCAGTTGAACGCCATATTGAAATATGCGGAAAAATTAAACGAACTCGACACGGACGGAGTCGAGCCGACCAGTCATCCGATGCCGCTGTCGAACGTCATGCGGGAGGATGCGGTGCGTCCGTCCTGGCCGATCGAAAGCGTGCTGAAGAACGCTCCGGACGAAGAAGACGGACAGTTCAAAGTGCCGGCCGTTTTGGAATAAAAAATGCTCTGAGGAGGTTTTATTTTGTCTTTGTTCGACCTGAAGCTGCAAGAAATACATAGCCGGCTGGCCGGCAAGGAACTGACCGTCGGCGACCTGGTCGACCAGTCGCTCGGGGCGATCCGCAAAGCCGAGTCCACGGTGAAGGCGTTTCTTCGCGTGGACGAAGAAGGCGCACGTCGGTCGGCACGCGTTTTGGACGAGCAGCTGGCGCAAGGCGGAGACCGCGGACTGCTGTTCGGGCTGCCGGCGGGCATCAAGGATAATATCGTGACCGAAGGGCTGACGACGACCTGCGCCAGCCGTTTTCTCGAAAACTACGATCCGATCTATGACGCTACGGTTGTGAAGAAGCTGAAGCAGGCGCAGTCCGTTACGATCGGCAAGCTGAATATGGACGAGTTCGCGATGGGCGGCTCGAATGAAAACTCCGCTTTTCAGATTACGACGAACCCATGGAACGCAGAACACGTTCCGGGCGGCTCCAGCGGGGGTTCGGCCGCATCTGTTGCGGCGGGTGAAGTGTACTTCTCTCTAGGCTCCGACACGGGCGGCTCGATCCGTCAGCCGGCAGCCTATTGCGGCGTCGTCGGCTTGAAGCCGACATACGGCCTTGTTTCGCGTTTCGGCCTGGTGGCATTCGCCTCCTCGCTCGATCAGATCGGTCCGCTTACGAAAAATGTCGAGGACGCCGCCTATGTGCTTCAGGCGATTGCCGGTCACGATCCCCAAGATTCGACTTCCGCGAACGTCGAGATTCCCGATTATATCGGGGCGCTCAGCGGCGACGTGAAGGGACTGCGCATCGCGGTGCCGAGAGAATATATCGGTCAAGGCGTCGATCCTGCGGTGAGAGAGGCGGTCATGGCCGCTCTCAAGACGTTGGAGGGCTTGGGCGCCGTATGGGAAGAAGTGTCCATGCCGCATACGGAATACGCGGTGGCGACTTATTACTTGCTCGCTTCCTCCGAAGCGTCTTCCAACTTGGCACGGTTCGACGGCGTTCGTTACGGCGTTCGCGCGGCCGACCCGGACAATTTGCTCGACCTGTACGTAAAATCCCGCAGCCAAGGCTTCGGTCCCGAGGTCAAGCGGCGCATTATGCTGGGCACGTATGCCCTCAGCTCAGGCTATTACGATGCGTATTATTTGAAAGCGCAAAAAGTGCGCACGCTGATCAAGAGCGACTTTGACAACGTGTTCCAAAACTATGACGTCATCATCGGACCGACGGCGCCGACGACCGCCTTCAAAATCGGCGAACAGATCGGCAATCCGCTGACGATGTATTTGAACGATATATTGACCATTCCGGTCAATTTGGCCGGAGTGCCGGCGATCAGCGTTCCGTGCGGCTTGGCCGACGGTTTGCCGGTCGGCTTGCAAATAATCGGCAAAGCGCTCGACGAAGCGACGGTGCTGCGCGTAGCGCACGCGTTCGAGCAACATACGGCACATCATAAGCTGCGCCCCGCGCTGTAGAAGGAGGAGCGAACATCCCGTGACGGACCAACGATTCGAAACCGTAGTCGGGCTCGAGGTTCACGTCGAGCTCCATACGAACACGAAAATCTTTTGCGGCTGCTCCACCGAATTCGGGGCGCCGCCGAATACCCATACTTGTCCGGTATGCCTCGGGCATCCCGGCGTGCTGCCGGTGCTGAACCGGAGAGCGGTCGAATATGCGATGAAAGCGGCAATGGCGATCAACTGCGAAGTCGCCACGCACAGCAAGTTCGACCGGAAAAACTACTTTTATCCCGATTCGCCCAAAGCGTACCAAATTTCCCAATACGATCAACCGATCGGCCAGAACGGCTGGATTGACATCGAAGTGAACGGGAAGACGAAGCGGATCGGCATTACCCGGCTTCATCTGGAGGAAGATGCGGGCAAGCTGACCCACGTCGACGGCGGCTTCGCTTCGCTCGTCGATTTCAACCGTGTCGGCACGCCGCTGCTCGAGATCGTCTCCGAGCCCGACATCCGGTCGCCGGAGGAAGCGCGTGCCTATTTGGAGAAGCTGAAGGCGATTATCCAATATTGCGACGTATCCGACGTGAAGATGGAGGAAGGGTCGCTGCGCTGCGACGCCAACATCAGCCTGCGGCCTTACGGGCAGGAGAAATTCGGAACGCGGGCGGAGCTCAAAAACATGAACTCGTTCCGCGGCGTTCAGCGCGGGCTGGAGTACGAAGAGAAGCGCCAGGCCGAAATTTTGTCGAGCGGCGGAGAAGTCGTGCAGGAAACCCGGCGTTGGGACGAAGCGCAAGGAAAGACGCTGTCGATGCGGGGCAAGGAGGAAGCGCACGATTACCGGTATTTCCCGGACCCGGACCTCGTACGTCTGTACATCGACGAGGAGTGGAAGGCGCGCATCCGCGACTCGATTCCGGAGCTGCCCGACGCCCGCAAAGCGAGATACACGGAGCAGCTCGGGCTGCCTGCCTATGACGCCGAAGTCATTACGTCTTCGAAGAAGCTGGCCGATTTGTTCGAGGAAAGTCTCGAGTATACGAAGGATGCCAAGGCCGTTTCGAACTGGATTATGGGCGACCTGCTAGGCTACTTGAACGCGAACGGGTTGGAGATCGAATCCGTCAAGGTGACCGGCCAAGGGCTCGGAGAGATGATCGGTCTGATCGAGAAAGGCACGATCAGCGGCAAAATCGCCAAAACCGTATTCAAAGAAATGCTCGTATCCGGCAAGAAGCCGGGACAAATCGTCGAAGAGCAAGGACTCGTTCAAATAAGCGATGAAGGCGCCATTCAGGCGATCGTGGATAAAGTCGTCGAGGGGAACCCCCAATCGGTCGCCGACTACAAGGCGGGCAAAGAGAAGGCGGTCGGCTTCCTCGTCGGCCAAGTGATGAAGGAGTCGAAAGGAAAAGCGAACCCGGGGCTTGTCAATCAATTGATCGTGGAGCGGCTTAAGCGCGAATAACGCGGAAAGGCCGGAATAGCAAAGGCGGGAGGAGTTTTCCTCTCGTCTTTTCGTTTTCCGCGAAAAAAAGTTTTTTTCGGAAAATGAACGTTTTGCCGTTTCATTCGTACTATCGGTATGAAGGCAACAACGACAAGGAGGAATTATACGATGAAGAAGAGATTGAAAACGACAAGCCGCCTTGCTGCGGCTTCCCTGGCGCTGGCATTGGCGGTCCCGGCCGTAAGCGCATCGGCCCAAAGTGAAGCATCCCCGTCCGGTCACCCGGCTGCCCATAGCGTGCAAACTGCTGCTTCCGCCACTGCACCGGCATCGTCTGTAGTTCCATTGCGAGATTTCAGCGAAGCGGCAGGCGCGGTTGTGCAGTGGAAGGAAGCCGACAGAGCCGCCATCGTGATAAGGGGGCAAGTACGGATAATAGCCAAAATCGGCGAAGCGGCGATTACCGCGAACGAGAAGACGATCGCATTGGACAAGCCCATTCAACTGGTAAACGAGAAGACGGTCGTTCCGCTCGAGGCGCTAAATGAAGCGCTTGGCATCAAAGCGGACTGGAATGCGCAGACGAATACGATCGTCGCGGCCAAGGACGATTACCCGCTGATCGCCAGCGCTTTTGTCGCCGCATTGAACGGCGGCCGATTCGCGGATGCGAGAGGCTATTTGAACAGCTCGCTGCAGACGCTCATGCCGGAGCCGTTTCTTACGCAGTATTGGTCGGGCATCGCCCAACTGTTCGGTCAGCTTGGACCGCAGCTGGCCGCGAGCACATCCACAAGCTCCGTGCATCATAACGCGACGGTTTCGTACGCGACATCCGCGGGTGCTCCGTTCGAGCTGACTGCCCGTTTCGATCCGAACGGCGGCATAGACGACCTGTTTATTTCACCGGGCACGACCAATAATGGATACGCAAAGCCCGCTTACGACGATTCCGTCAAATATAGCGAGAAGGAAGTGAAGATCGGAGACGGTCCGCTTGCGCTTCCCGGCACGTTAACGATGCCTGCCGGCAAAGGTCCTTTTCCGGCGATCGTACTCGTACACGGCTCCGGTCCGAACGATCGGGACGAATCGGTCGGTGCGGTGAAGACGTTCCGCGATCTGGCCGTCGGCTTGGCGGCACAAGGCATAGCGGTGCTTCGCTATGAGAAAGTAACCCGCGAGCATCCGATCAAATCGCAGCGACTTGTCGTCCCGTTCACGGCACAGGAAGAAACGGTCGATGACGCCGTCAGAGCCATTGATTTGCTTAAAGCGACCGAAGGTATCGATCCGGCGCGAATATATGCAGCAGGGCACAGCCAGAGCGGGATGCTCATGCCACGTATCTTGGATGCAGGTAAAGATAAAGGGATCGCAGGTGCGGTTGTGATGGCGGGACCTTCGAGACCGCTCGAGGATCTTCTCGTAGAGCAAATGAAATATCAGCTGGAGTTCCTCAAGAAAGCGGGACAGCCGACGAATGCGGCGGAGCAGCAGATCGCCGTATACGAGCAGCAGGTGAAGCTGTTGAAGGACCCGCAATATTCGATGGATAATCCGCCTAAAGGCTTCCTTCTCGGGAACCCGGCCTGGTGGCTGGATATCCGCAACTTATATGCAGGGGACGCGGCGGCGAACCAGAAGGTGCCGATGCTGATTATGCAAGGCGGCAACGATGCGCAAGTATTTCCGGATAACCTCGACGGCTGGAAAAAGTCGCTCTCCGCGCGCACCGACATCCAGTACAAGCTGTATCCGAAAGTAAACCATACGCTTGTGGAATTCGACGGGGAATCGACCGGTGCCGAATACGCCATACCGGCCAACGTCCCGGAGTACATCATTTCCGATATCGCCAAATGGATCAAGTCCAATGGATAGAACCAGCAGCAGGACACCCGCCCGGGTGTCCTCAGGCTGTTTATAAAGCCTAGTTTTTCGAGCTAGTCTGGATCAAGAATGTATAACTCTGAGACGTCTCTAACCAGAAACAGAAAAGATCGCCCTACCTGGCTAGCTTGGCCAGATGGTTGGCGATCT
>NZ_VCRA01000059.1 GCF_005938385.1 Paenibacillus mesophilus | reverse complement strand
TCCCCTTCTGTACAATTTTGTTCCTGTGAGGCTGTGTCTATTAAAACTCCCCCTCAACGAAATCGTAAGAAAACAAGAGGAAATTGGAGATATGCATTTATTCATAGAGGGAGGATAGTGAGTGACAGTACTTTTGAGATATCGAGGGACGGGCAAAAAAGTTGAGCTACAGTATCCATCGGTAACTTCAACTCGTTAGAGTAGTAACAAATTGAAAGAATGTTTAAAGATAAGTGTTGCATGCATCTGAGTGGAAGGATATAATTGGAAAAATTATATTCAGAAAGATGTTCGATTGTACTTTGAAAAAGGGAAAGGAGTGGAACTAAAATGCCTGAGTCCATAAAAATAAGTATTTCTGAGATGACTCATTGGTGTAAGAGTATTCTACGTCAATGGGTGGAAGATGACTATGTTGTAAACACGTGGACAGAAATACAAATCAATCGTGATATTATTGGAGATTTTCCAAGAGGTACTGCACGGCTCGAATCAATTATTGATAGAATTAGTAGTGGAATTGTGAGTAAGCAATTGGAAGTCACAACGGAGCATATTACACCAATTTCAGCTCGTGTTTTTTCTACTTATAGAAATTGGCCTGATGAAGTCGCCAGGAAAGGTGCGTCACTTGCATCATCCCTAGCTGATACGTATGGAATTGGGATCGTCGCGGTGCCTAAACCGAACATCATTGGGGAAGGATTAAAACCGATTTTATCAGCAAACCAAATAGGGTTAATAATAACGCAAAACAACCCATTACTGAATAAAGGCATTACCGATCTAAATGTTATTGGTAATAATCCGCTTGCAATATGTGCACCAGGCACCCCGCCCTTTTTATTTGACGGTTCTTTAAGTACTCATGATATTCGTCACTCAGCGGTCGGGCTAAAAGAATATGCTGACCAATATGGAATACTTCCTCCTGGAATCGTACAAGATGCAAATGGTGAGGCATCTCAAGACTTAAATATATTGTATAAGATTCTCGAAGGAGATCGGAGTAGCGGATCTTTTCCGCCCTTGGGTGGAACTAAAGGTCTTTGGTTAGCAATGGGTATGGAGTTTATTGCAGGTGCATTAACTGGGGGATTTTTTGGAAATGCACCAGGTAAACCCTGGGGAGAAGGGGCTATAATATTTGCATTTGACTCAAAATTATTTAACTCAGCTCATACGATCAAACAAATTCAAGATTATTTGAAGCAGTTTAAGACCTATCCAGGATATCATTCTTTTGAAATAAGTAATCAAGTAATGAGCAGGGGATGGATTGAATATCCCAAGAGTCAACTAGATTCAATTATTCGTGTCAGCAACAGATCAGGTATCAATATGAATTTCGAATCATTACGCTATACCAGCTAATAGCTTGTCAAGATTCCCATCAAAATAAAAATGAATCATGTGGTATAGTTAAATAAGGGCACACCAAATAACCCTCCAATCCCATTCATTTTGGAAGGTTATACCAATAATGTTTTTGTTAAACTGGACGGAATGCCTTTTTACTTTTCAAGATTGAGTGTAGCCAATTAACCAGCTTATTTGCGCATGCGACCAAAGCCACTTTATGCGGCTTACCTTCGGCTCTCTTACGATCGTAAAACTCCTTGAGTCTCATATTGCGGGAGCGGATAAGTCCGCACTGGACAGTCAAACCAGGGCGTAACGAAGCTGCCGAGAACCACGTTTGGTGATTCGATTTCGGGTTGCCGTAAACTTACCAGAAGTGAAGACACTCGGATCAATGCCTGCAAAGGCGACCAGTTTTTTAGGATGATCAAATCGGTCGATTTCTCCAATTTCTGATAAAATTGTTGCCGCAATTTTATGGCCAATGCCGGGAATCGACTGGATTAAATCATATTCTTCGATTTCTTCAGCCAGAGCATCTATGTTCTGTTCCAACTCAGCAAGATGCTCCTGGTACTGAAGAATGAGGGTGATGAGAATATTTAAATTGATCAAGTGGCTAGCATACATCGTCTGCTCGAAGGGGTTTTGTTTTGCCGCCTCTAACAGCCGCTTTACTCGTTCGTTAATCCACTCATCTGAACGTCCTCGTCTTGAGGAAAGCAGCTCTTTGATTTTGGCATGAAGCGTTTCTTCGTCCGTTCGCAAGATTGAATATGAGGTTGGAAACGACTTTAAAAACCGTAATGAAACGCCTGAATACATAGCCCCGAAGACACCTTTGTACGCAGGGAAGACCTGATCCAAAACAGCTTGGAACTGCAGTTTAGTCTGGACACACATCTTCGAAAGAGACTCATATTGTCTTGTTAGATAGCGCAGATTAAGCAGTTGTACACCTCTTTTCTTAAAAGGTTCAAACTCTTCTTTGTAGTACAACTCTCCCAAAAGATAAGCATCAGCAGCATCCGTCTTCACTTTACGAAGATTGGACTTTCGAAGCCGATTTGAGATGAGCGGATTAATGACAATGTATAGATAGTGATGCTCCTCAAGGAACTGAACAACAGGGCTTTGGTAATGCCCAGTTGCTTCTAGAATAAGCAAAGGGCGTTGTTTGGACGCATGCTCGACATCCTGAACAGTTTGAAGCAGTTTTGCCAGACCTTCCCGAGTATGCTCGAATTGAAACGTCCCTCTGTACGGTTTTCCACGATCTAAAAAGGCTTGTCCATGGCTTTCTTCTTTAGAAATATCTAGTCCGATAACGGGATTCATCAAACTCCTCCATGATGTAAATTTACCGGCAGCCCCTATATGGGTCTTCTTGTCGTTCCACAGCATCGCTTGTTATACGGGATCTCGCGTCCCAACCAGCCTCAAACATGGTCATGACAAGTAGGGGTGAACATTATAGCGCTCGGGATCAAGTCCCACGGGCACGAACGTTCGACCCGGCTACCTACAATCGTCGACCCAAAATGAAAAAGGATCAACCAGCAAGAACTGGTTTATCTCATAATACGAACGGGTACGATAGTGAAGGAGCTTGCCTCATGGCAGCTCTTTTTTAGTTCGTAAAAGTAACGGACAGGTTATCTCGAGTCGCAAAACAACAACAATGTATTTAAAAACGGTAACGATATATTGCAAAACGATAATTCGTGTGCTAATGTCATATTAATTAAACGAGAAGCGAGGGGCTTTTTATGAAACAAGGAACAACGCTTTTTTTAAAGGCAGCCGTCATTCTTATTGGAATCCCGGTTCTTGCATTGTGCATATTTTGGGTGCCTGAGATCGCGAATTATGCAACGGAACTGTATCCGGATATGACTTACATGAAACATCTCGTTTTCATCGACTTGTACGCATCGGCGATTCCTTTTTACATTGCGCTATATCAAGCAATTAAACTTTTAGGCTATATCGACTATAACAAAGCGTTCTCGGATTTTTCCGTATTAGCATTAAAGCATATCAAAAACTGCGCAATCGCAATCAGTATCTTGTATGCAGCCGGCATGCCGATCTTCTATCTCATGGCGGAGAAAGACGATGCCCCGGGGATCATCTTAATCGGAATGGTCGTGATTTTTGCCTCCATGGTGATCGCCGTTTTCGCTGCCGTTCTCCAAAGACTTATAAAAGAGGCTATCGATATAAGATCAGAAAATGATTTGACGGTCTGAGGTGAATAACATGGCGATTATTATCAATATTGACGTGATGCTGGCTAAGAGGAAAATGAGCGTTACGGAGCTTTCGGAGAGGGTTGGCATAACGATGGCCAATCTTTCCATATTGAAAAACGGAAAGGCCAAAGCGATTCGAGTATCCACTTTAGAGGCGATTTGCAAAGCTTTGGATTGTCAGCCGGGAGACATTTTAGAATACAAAGGCGACGATGTCGGTTAGAGGAGGTACAACCAGCCATGAACAATTCGATTATTGAAAATATCGCCAATCCCCACGAGCTGGAGAGAATGTTTAGAAAGGAACCCGAAGCCTTTAAAAAGTCGTTCACCTACGCCTGGGAACAACACCCTGATTCGAAGATTCTTGCCGTTTGGTATGAAAGATTGCATTTTAAGGAGAAAGCGAATACAGAAAAAGCTAATTTGTTTCAAAAAGATTTCTTGTCCATGGGCATTTTAGCCATTTTGGCTGGGTTATGTACCAGGATCCTTTTCCATTTTACTGAACAGGAAGAAATAGCTCCGATCAACCTTGTTTATGGCGTACTTCCCTTTATTGCCGCCTATTTTGTTTTCAATAATACTCCTTCTAAAAAGATTTTTTACACCCTTGCTTCCTTATTCCTAATCTCCGGAGTTTACATGAATTTGCTGCCGATGGAGCAAAACGACAGTATTATTTTGACGTATATACACCTCCCCATCTTCTTATGGGTATTATCGGGGCTTGCATTTACAGGAAATGAATATGGCAAGGGCAACGCAAGATTAGCCTATCTTAAACTGAACGGGGAATTTTGCATCCTCTATGCCAGCATGGCCATCAGCGGAATGCTGCTAACGGTTTTAACGATGCAGTTATTTAAATTCGTCGGCATGGATATATCTGAGTTTTATTTTAAAAATGTCGTTTCATTCGGTGCTGCCGCTCTCGCGATCGTGGCAACCTACCTGGTATCGAAGAACCTTAAACTTGCTAAAAGTATAGCGCCCTATATCGCCAAAATTTTCAGTCCTCTCGTGTTGGCCACATTGTTGGCGTATCTTATTACGGTGTTAGGGGTCGGGAAAAATCCGTTCTTGGACCGCGATTTCCTCTTATCCTTCAACGGAATACTTCTCAGCGTATTGGCCGTCACCATATTCTCGATTACCGAAAGCGGCTTAGTCGAGAAAAAGAGTATTTCGGATTATATCAATTTTGCACTCCTCGTTCTTGCTCTCATCATTGACGGCATAGCTTTATCGGCTATCGTGTTCAGGCTTTCTTCTTATGGGATTACGCCAAACAGACTTGCCGTCTTAGGCATAAACATCCTTATCTTGGCTAATCTCATTTGGATAATGCTCGCTTATATGCGTTTTCTGCAAAACAAAACCGGTCCTTCGACCATCCAAGATGCCGTTACTAAGTATTTGCCGGTTTACGGGCTTTGGGCAGCTTTTGTTACGTTTACTTTTCCATTGATTTTCAACTAACGGAGACGATTGCGGATGAGCTTGCCAAGCGGCGGCTCCTCTTTCATTTTGTTGAAGTAACGGGCAGATTTGCTCAACTCACTGGAAGGAATTTGAAATCATTTGATGAATTATGAATAGGTGATTTTTGTTCTCGTGGTGGTGCATTTACCATTGAAGATGATCGGTATACTTGACATGGTTATTAGTCCTAAATATGAAATGGGCAATATAGGGTGGGTAAAATACTTGGACATTGGAGGATTCTATATGAGCTAATCACTTTATCTCCCGGGGGAACATATTGTGCTGCGTCGGGTATGGCGAAACCATATCTATCGGGTCACGACTATGACCGTCGTACAGGATACCTCTGACATCATCATCCTTTACTTGGGTCCGGGTTACCCAATCAAGTCCACGAAAAACCCACTCAAAGCTTCGTCAGTACAATCATTCGAGCTGCAAGACAGTACGTGGGGTGGGGGGATAAAGCATTTGCTTATGTTTGTTTCGCCGGGTGCTGCCCACGCTCTATACGCTATGAAGAATGAGGAGTATAAATTAACAGGCTGGGACATCAATCTACAAGAACCGATTATCCGAACTGCCTTTGGCTTTGATACTACGGATTATTTGCTCGACATTACCCTCCCACCCGATCGGTCTGAATGGAAATGGAAAGATGAAGCAGACTTCGAGGAAGCCGTTGCAACTGGTAAGATTTCATTGGAGCAGGCTCGTCACATTCGACAAGAAGGAGAACTGGCGGTAAAGCAGGTGCAGGAAGGCACGTCCACATTTTACGACGTTTGGGAGAATTGGTTGCCCCCGAAAGAATGGCGGATTCCTGAGCTACTACAGTGGAGGTGATACTTTTATGGATTAGTTGATGACCTTTGTTTTGTGATCTTGCTGAATGTACTTCACCGTTTCCTCTTTGAACTCTTTGTTATACCGTTGACGTTGATTTCCCATATGACACACTCCGCTCCCCATAGTACTTTTATTATGGTTCGTCCAACTCGGTGTGTCCACTTCCAAGTCTAAAGCCAGTTTGGAGCTTATTTGAACGTCTGCACCTCGCCGGGCTCGAATAGCTCCAGTTTTTCGCCGTTCAGCTTTCTCGTCTCCGTTATTGAATAATTAATCCTTTAATTTGCTTGCAACTTTTCCGATATAATTCCATATAAGTGTTCCAATATTCTCAACAGGAGTTGAGTAATGAATACTGGGAGCAAAAACGTGAAAATGAAAGATTTGCTTGGGTGGCTACGACCTTCACATTCCATATTCCTGTATTTTCAATATTGGTCGGTGATTACTTTAACTAATGGTGGTGGGGAGGAGGAACGGCATTATTAATTGGCTTGGCTATACCACTCCGATTCACAAAGATTGCCATATTGGGTATTCTTACTTTGGCTAGCGGATATCTTGGCTTCCTCATCGGTCAACATGAATTTGAAGATTTAGGAGCGTCCGTCGTCTTAACAGTAGTCGGACTTCTCATTTGTGCATTCTTCACCGTGCCATCCATTAAAATATTTTTGGATTTACCACCAAGAAAATAATTGGGTTAGAATTCACCTGCTAATCCTTAAACCATCCATAGCCCTTACGGGGGCCAAATCTCCAAGACGCTGCCGCCGTAACTCCTCCTCGGCTTGCGCTTCCGCCTGTTTCCGCTCGTATTCTTGCCAATCGGTTTCATCGGACCAGAATCGATCTTCGTATCTCTGCCGGTATACTTCTATCCAGTGTTACATTTCATCCTCGTGTGTCTGGATTCTGTTGTGACAAGTTCCGCATAACCGCAGACCGTCCGTCTAGACTCCGCGCCCCCGTCCGCCTCGTGGCATTACATGGCGAGTGGTCGTGTCCCGCGCTTTCCGGCAGCTTTGGCACACTTCTCTTCGCGATTAGCTCCTTAACCACCTTGGAAGGAAACTCTCCACGATCCGCGCCGGATGGTCGGTCCTGATGGTGGGCAAGTATTTTTTGCCGCCATAGAGCCGGTTCTTGCTTTGGTTTCTTGTGCTGCTGGGGGCTATTCCGCCGCGGCTCCCTTTGCGTCTTCTCGGGCTTTGGGAACATCATGCCCGTTTCCTCCGCACCTTGCATGGTGGAAGGATGAAGGCGATGTGGCGCATCGATTCGAAGTCGACAAGGCGAAGCCGCGGATCGAAATATTACTCTATCCTGCAGATCAGTATGAATTGATATTTTCCGTCCAACCCACATGGGTGGAGTTCGCGACGCAGGGATGGGATAGAGTTCTTGTCAAAATTGAATGCCAAGAACTTTACCCCATTACCGAAATTGACAAGAACTTGATCTCATAACCGACAAAGCAATCCGATGAATCAAATCGTCTATAACAGTTTCTTCCGATAACGGGCAGCATAGTTCAATTTACTAGCAAGTATTTGATCTAAAAATTAGAACATTTCATGCTAAATAATATATTATTCATATCGTTATATGTGGCTTAGAATAACTTATGGGGAGAAATCCCAGATAAAAATCACAATTATTGATTAGGGTAAAACAAGGAAGTCAATTATTATGACGAGCTGCTTAGTCAATACTTTCGAACCCCATGGGAGTTAAATGAAGTTTCGTTTGGGTTAATAAACTCTACGCGAATTGTGAGGAACGAATCGGGAAAGTACGTTTCAAGAATTAGTGATCCTCATTTTAAAGACCGAAATAAAATGCAGTATGAGTACGAGTTAATCCAAAGTTTGAATCAACAAGAAATTCCCTTCATGATCCCTTCTTTTGAACCGACATTGTCTGGGCTTCCATATCTAGAGCTGAGCAATAGGACATTTGGGCGTGTTTCGCATTACATTCATGGGAATATTCCTACGATTAGAAACGCTCATCATGTATTTGAAATGGGGAAAACATGTGGATTATTACTCGACGCCTTCTCAAGAGTAAACATTACGTCTCCCGCATCTTTAGTACCCTTTTATGACTACTACCGTCTACACCCTTTGGTTTCGAAATCAACAGTTGAGTCATTCATAAAATCTCCGCCGTTTACATGTGACCGTACGGAAATGGATTTTGTATTAAATTCGGTAAATGAGTTGGAAACTTTACTGCCCCCTTTCTCAAACCTGCCAATGCAAATCATTCATCACGATTTACTCTTAACCAACTTTCTAATTGATGAAGAGGGTAAGATATCTGGAATCCTTGATTTCGATTTTGCATCGTGGGATTGGCGGATAATTGAACTAGCTAATTGCCTACAACAATACATTGGACCGAAAGATGATTTATTCAATATCAAACTAATCGAAAATTTCTTGTCAGGAATGAGTACCACAAAAGCAAGATTCACAATTGATGAGATTTATGCTATTCCAGCACTGACGAAATTACTGTATATCGTTCGGCTCGTATTAAGGTTAGGGAAGTATTTATCTGGATTTGACAATATAGATTTACTTCAAGTAACCATTCAACAATATTTATTTAAAACAAGATGGGTAGAAAATCATAAACAAGAACTAATCTACCTGTGCAAAAAATATGTTGTTAGTTAATGGGGGGAATCGTTCAACTAAACGGGTACGATAGTTGAAGTGCCAATCGCTGAACTAACTTAGTACGGTAGTTAGATTACCAGAAAGGCCGTCGTTTATTTCAATGGCCTTTTGGAACGTTCAGACAGAAATCTGCCAAACACTTTACTGAATGTCATTTCTGTTTACTCGCGAACGAATGTTCGATACAATAACTGGGGAAAACAGTATATTTGTGGTATTAAAGTTGATCAGGAGAAGGAGACGATCGGATGATAACTGGATATTCAGTCGTGTTTGTACCAACGAAGGATGTTGAGGAATCAAAGCGTTGGTATGAGAAAAACCTTGGTTTTGAATGGGATCAATTTATTATGAAGGTTCCAAATGGCGCTCCATTATTTTTTGTGGAATCTAATGATAATTGGAATTTTAAAGATGTAAATGGGAATGAGATTGCGATTATATCTTTTCGAGTAGACGACGCTGAAAAATTACATAGTGCTCTGTCAAATAATAACGTGATTGTTGAAGATCAGGTACGAACCAATGGAATAGGAAAAGAATTTTGCTTTAAGGATCCAAGTGGTAATCTATTAATGGCAACTCAACGAATGTTATGTGAGTAAAGTCTTCCACTAACGGAGAACGATAGCTGAATAAACACCAGAACGAGCTGCTGATACCTAGGTGGACGGAATCGAAAGTCGTATCGCAAAATAAAGTTTGGATGAATTGACAATGAAGCAGGAACAGAATACTATATCATTATGCTATGGTTATACCATCTTATCGTTTTTTTTATTTGAAAACGTTTCCGCGATACGATTGAAAACGAGGACGGTGGTGTAAAATGTTGACGGCACATTTTGTCGGAAAGTAGGATCGATAAAGCTGGAAGTAAAGGTCTGACCATATTATTTAAAAAGATTGCTAAATTTTCATTATTATCGTACTTGTGTGTTCATTGTACAGGGGGATAAGGAAATGATTGAACGAATTTTTCAACGCACCGACGGCTACATCGAGGTCAGCTTGCAGCCGGATAAAAAATATATTGCTTGTCAAATGTTGTACAGTGTAGGAGCCGATTCGGAGCGATCCGATTGGAAACCGGCAAGCGTATACCCGACGTTGGATGATGAATTTGTTTTTAACGGCTGTGATTACATTTGGAATGAAGCGCAATCGAGCGGCACCGTACGTTTATGCGAAACGAAACAAAACGCAATATGGTGGAATCCGTATATCAATATCGGTTCGATTCAGGCGGAAGTGCAAATCAAAGTATCGTTTATTACCGTTGATGGCGATTACGAGGATACCGGCTCCGTATCGGTCGAAAGCGGAGGCATCTTGTACTTGTACGACTGGCCGCAATATTTGGGGGAAGCAGGTTCAGCCAATCCTCAGCCTGGCGAGCAAAAGTGGGCGATTAGCGGTCAAGGTCGCGGTTCGTTCATATGGATGAAGCATAAGGAACAACTCCCGTCGATTCAAGTACCTCTTCCTGCAAACGGTACATACGCCATATACTTTGGGATGAAAAATTCGGGCATCCATTTTTTAGCCCGCATAAACGATGAGCCTTTCACTCGTCTAATCACAAGCGGAACGACCGATTGTTTGAACTTCAGCAACTATCAGTGAAAACAAAATAAGGAAGTATTCTGGAAAAGGCAAAAGCTGCAAAGAGGATTTTTGGAAATAGCAGTTATGCAGGACAGTGTTCTCCGAGATCGCGATTTTGGCCGGATATCCTACATTAAACTGGTGCCGTGCGGAGCGGAAACAACCGATTCGAATGTTAGCGCAAAAGAAAGCGTTTCACAACAGCCGTATACCGGAGCTGATTCTTTATTACGAGCCTTACAGCTATGCGCTGCACGGATTTCACGATGCGAAATCGATGAACGAAATTATGCTGGAAGAGTTTTTGCGCATGAATCCGCATGAAATCACTTGCCAGACGTAAGGGTCGGAGCAAGGTCGCTGCATTGGAGTCGCATCGTAGAACGGGTAAACCAGTCGGCTACGGACGATTTCAATCAAGTGAACGAAGATTCGATGAAGCTGGGCACGCAATGCGATATTTTGCTGGAATCGAGCCAATATATGCGCGACGTTGCTCCAAATACTCGATTCACCGCCAATGTTGGTATGAATCGGCCTTATTTATGGAATCCGAGACTATCCGATGCGTTTACGAATGAGCACCGCGATTATGTGAAAAATGGCGATTTCGATTATGCGATTCCGGAAGTTCGCGCCTATGCCAAATCGATTTTGCATGAAATTATTGTAAACTATGACATCGATGGGCTCGTGCTCGATTACATGAGAAATTACTTGAACCAATCGGTAGACAGCCTGACCGATTTATGCCGGGACGTAAAGCGCTGGCTGGATGAAAAAGGGCGGAAAACAGGCAAATCGTTGGAGCTGAAAGTCCGTATTCCCTCCGAGCAAATCGTGTACTAAAAGGCGATGAAGCAGTGCGCGACCGAACGTCTTGTCGACGGCATTATACCGTCCAATCATGTTACCGCTGACCCGGTTCCGCCGGTCGAACATTACCAGCATATATGCAAAGGAACAGGGGTCAAAGTGTACGGCTGTATCGATGGATGGAGATGGATATTGGGACACCATGCCAAAACGGGCGTACTGCGAATGGCTCATTCGCCGGAAAGTATAAATCGGTACATCGATCACTACACTCGGCTTGGAGTTGACGGCATATTTGTTTACCAAGGCGATCAAGTGACGGGCAATCCGTATTTGTTCAATCTGTTTCGTTAATCATAATTACCACTTTATACGGGGGGATTTGCAAATGATAAGAAGAAAAGTTGCAGCGGTATCGGTATTGAGCTCCATGATCGCGCTGTCAGCATGCGGCGGCAATGCGGCGCAAACGGAATCGAATAAGCAGGAGCCGAGCGGCGCTGTCGTCGATGTACAAAAGCTGATCGATACGCCGACCGAGCTGAACGTAACGTATCCAGGCGCTACCGAAGAAATGTTTAATCAAAGGTTCGGCGACCAGCTTCGCAAAAAATTTCCGAAATATACGTTTAGATTTATTAAGTCGGACGGCAACACGTTTAAAGATTTGATCGCTACGAATCAGCCGATCGACATTTTGTTTTCGTCTTCAACCGGGATGGCCGTTTATTTGTTGGATTATAAGCTGCAAAGCGATATCAGCGATCTAGTGAAAAAATACAAGTACGACCTGTCCGGAATTCAGCAGGCGCCGATCGATTTGCAGAAGCAGATCGGAAACGGGGCGGTTTACGGCCTCCCTTGGACGATGGGGACGCTTATATCGATTTACAATAAGGATTTGTTCGATAAATTCGGCGTCGCATATCCGAAAAAAGGGATAACGTGGGACGAATTATATGACGTAACCCGGCAAATGTCGCGTACGGACGCCGGTATCCAGTATCGCGGACTGACGATGGCGTTCGATCATATGATGGGCTTGAACCAGTTGGAAGCGGCGTATTACGATCCGTCTACGTTTAAAGCGAAATATACCGACGATACGTTCAAGAAAGTGTTCGATAACGTGGCGAGATTTTGGAAGCTGCCTGGCAATGAGCCGCCTAGCGGCAAATATAGTTTAGCTCAACTGCGGGATTTGTTCAATAAAATGCAAACTACAGCGATTCATCTAGACGTTTCCGGCTATGCGCAAATAGCCTCGACAACGATGAACACGTGGGACCTTACAACATTCCCGGTATTTAAAGATAAACCGACGCAAGGAGCTTCCATACTTCCCGATTTCGCTTTCATCACGAATAAAAGCACAAACCGCGACGCTGCCTTCCAAGCAATTGCTTACCTCACCTCGAATGAATATCAGCAATGGATGGCGAGCACATTGATGTTTTTGCCGATATTGGCCAAACCGGAACAAGCGATGAAAACGTTTGGCGACCATATCCCGGGCGTAAAGGGCAAAAACGTACAGGCGATCGTAGCGAATCCGTTTGCTAAAATGCAGCCGTTTACACCTTACTATTCGCTCTCCGCAGCCGAAATGACCACGGCCGTCAACGAATATATAGGAGGCAAAGATACGAACACCGTTTTGAGAGAAGCGGCCGAGCGGGTGGACAAAAAAATCGCCGAGCAGCGCGCGAAATAATGCAGGGCGAATCCAGGCAGCTTGAAGTGCAAAAAAGAGTCTTCGACCGTGCAGGACGGTTGAAGTTTCTTTTTTTGCTAACAGTAAGCTTCGCGCTTTCTTTATCAGCTATAATGATAGTGTCGCACAATACGTTGTTCCTGCTAAAAAAGTTGCTGAGCGATATAACTTTCCGCGATATTTGTCGTATACGATTGTCCCAAAGAGTAATTGCTTCTAGTTTGTGTTGTACGATTCAACTCCCTCGATATGATTAGATTCCTCACGCAAGCTCGTGTGTTCGCAGGATTTCATTCTCCACGGTAATGTTTTCAATGAGTTGATTTTGTTTATCTTGTGACTTAAATTTCATAGTAGAATGACCTCCTGATGTGGGATTTTAAGGGCTATAGACCTGTTGCGTACTGATCGTACAGAGGCGCTCTTTTTTATACAAACACCAATTATTCGTTCCACAGAAATTCTAACGGTATGTTTGTTGAAATAAACCAGCTAATAGTTGTCAACATTTTTCTTATAAAAGTAGCTGAGGTTGATGCTATACTAATAACTGTGCATACCAAATAACCCTCCATTCTTGACTGGAAGGTTTTTCTAGTTCGT
>NZ_VCRA01000058.1 GCF_005938385.1 Paenibacillus mesophilus | reverse complement strand
CGTGTTACTCACCCGTCCGCCGCTAGGCCCGAAGGCCTCGCTCGACTTGCATGTATTAGGCACGCCGCCAGCGTTCGTCCTGAGCCAGGATCAAACTCTCCAATAAGGTGTTGCTTATTAGATGAGCCGATAGCTCAATTCGTACTGACTTGTGTCGAATCTTTCGGAGTTTGCACAACCGAAAATTCGACTTGTTCGGCTTCTTGCGAAGCCTCACTTGCACGCTCGTTGTTCAGTTTTCAAGGAGCAAATACTTTATTGCTTGTCATCGCTTCGACTCACTTGTTAAGTTTGTCTCTTTTGCGGCGACCTCTTTAATATACCACATCTGCCTACTTCTTTGCAAGTACTTTTTTTCGATTTGTTTTTTGCTTCGAAAATTTTCTTTGCTTGTTGAAGCGGCGAAAATTAATTTATCACATTCGGACAAACAAAGTCAACCCTCCTTCGAAAAGTTTGAAAACACGGAACATTCGAAAATATATCTTCTTACAATATAAGCTTTCCGACATAACCAATTTGCCCTGGAAGGTGATCGAAAAACAAAAAAAGGCCCGGGTAACCGGGTCTCGAGAAAGCGAACCGGTCGCCCAAGCCTCCGAAGGCTAGCGTGCATCTAGACGTCATACCGTGTACTTCAATTGCAGCAGCATTGTATCCGCCGATTCAGACGAATGCACTACTTCACGGATCAGCGATTTGCGCGAGAGCTTATTCAATAATAAGGAAAGATCCAGGTGCAGTTCGGCCAGCTGCGGAACTTGCATCAGTTCCTGCAAACTCCACGCTTCGTCCCGGCTGTGCAGCACATCAACCAAAACGGAGCAGCAGCTTTCCATCTTGGACATGACGGAAAACTCGCATGCCAACACTACGAGCTGAATCCGCTTCTCCAATGATTCGTGATTGGAAGTCAGCTCCTCATAAAACTTGTAAACCCCCGGATTGATTTTCCGGACTTGTGCCCATACGAGAACTTCCGGATGAATCCCCTCTTCAATGATGGTGATTCGCGCCCAGTGACAGAGCGCGTTCAAAATATTGCTGTATGCGTCCAGCAAATGACCATCCATCAAATGCTGCTTGCTCTGCAAAAAGCTTTTCAAAAAATGATCGAATTCAACGATCAGCTTCTTGGCTCGCAGCTTCTCGGGAAACTCCAGCAGACGGTGACGCAGACTTTCCAAGTACAAATTACGGTCCATTACAATCTCCCCTTGCAAAATCCAATGGATAACATTTCGGTTTCCGCCGTTCAAAATCCATTGTTCCAATTTAGCGGGATGCAGGCATCGTTCTTGTATACGGATATCGTCTTTTATATAATGGATAGTGGAATCGGAATGAATCGATTGCATGATCACCAGCACACCGACATCAAGCCCATCGGCCACCGGACTGAACGGTGCGGGACTCCGCACGATAGAAACGCTGATCGTATCGGGATCTTGCCGGTATTTCTCTCTTACGTAATTCCGGATCGCTTCCAATTCGTCCCCCCGGCTTTCGGTATTAAGTCATTCTGTCATACATTGTATTTCTACGTCATCGTCCAGTTTCCTGCCTCTAAAATTGACAATTGATAGACAAACTGGGACAAAGACCGGAAACAAAAAGAAAGAGGGACCGCCACAATGATTTTCAAATCGAGCAAAATTAACGAATTTCGCTTATGGGGCCTGCTGCTGACTATGGGCGGAATGGCGCTCATGATCGTCGGTTTGGCCGGCATCGTATTTAATTGGGGTCAAATCGGCAAAATTATAGCCGGTATTTTCATGGTGATCGGCATGATTTCGATGCTTGGCAGTATGGCCGTTTATTTCTGGGCCGGCATGCTGTCGACCAGCACCGTGGCGCTGGAATGCCCGGAATGCGGCAAGGTGACGAAAGTGCTCGGCAAGACGGACCGCTGCATGTTCTGCAGAACCGTACTAACGTTCGATTCCCGCTATGCGCCTCCGGATATGGAAGTCGCGGACAAGCAATAACGCGAAGAGGTCTAACACAAAAAGCCTGACAACCTTCTAAAAGAGGTGTCAGGCTTTTTGTGATTTGCAAAGCTCCACTTCACTTTTGGTTCGGGGGCTCCCCTAAAGTACTCGGAATATGCTACGAAGATCCGCTTCACTTTTGGGGGGCAAATCAGGGTCTTTTCTCCAACGTTTGCTTGATAACATCCCAGATTTCCGGAGTTTCGTAGCCTCTGCGCCACGATGCAATGCCTGCCAAATCGTATTTTTTAATCAGTTCAACGCGAGCTTTCATCGACGTCTCGTCTTCCATCCAAACTTTGTTCAGTTTGCCGTCTTCCGTATACTCGATATAATTTTGCCCCGTTTCCTGCGAAAACGCAGGCTTCAGCCCTTTGTCTTTGATCAGCTTATGGATCGTGTCCATAAACACGGCTCTGGAGGATACTTCCTTCTTGCCGTTCTTCGTTTGTTCCGTCCAAATACGGGTATAATAAGGAACGCCGAGGACGAGCTTGGATGCGGGAACCTTCTCCTCATTCAGCAGTTGTATAATCGATTTCTCGACCCACGGCAGCGAAGCGACCGATCCAGCCACGGGACTGGCAGCCCAATGCTCGTCATAAGTCATGACCATCATATAGTCGACTGTTTCGCTTAATGCGGGCCGGTCATAAAACATCGACCAGTTTTCGCTTGTCGACTTGGTCGTCACGTCCATCGAAACGACGAGTCCCTGCTCGTGCAGCAGAGGCGTCATTTCCCGGACGAACTGCGTCAAATTAGCCTTATCCTTCAAATTAACGTTCTCAAAATCGATGTTGATGCCCTGCAAATTGTACATTTGAGCAAAAGCAAGCAATTGCTTGATCATCTTCATCCGCTTGTCGTAGGTAGACAGCGCTTCCGTCGTTATTTTCGGATCGAAGCCGTTGCTGAACAGCGCCCATACTTGATAATTTTGCGATTGGGCCCATTTTACGTAAGCCGAATCGGCCAAATTTTTCAAATTGCCCTCGCCGTCGAGCAAATGGAACCATGTCGGACTGATGACGTTCAAACCGGGCATTGCGCCAATTTTCGATGTGTCCGGATTTTTCGTGGTCACTTGCTCCCACGTCATGTTGATTTTGCCGCCGATCGGCTTCCAGGGAATGAACGACTTCGAATCGGGTTGCGTTGGTACCGTTTCCACCCGGTCCAGTACGACATCTTTTTTGCGGGCGTAACCAACCGTCCCGTTTTTACGCTGTATATAATACCATTGATTGCTCTCGGACCAGATCATCAGCTCTTCGCCGGACTGTAAATCGGCCACTATCGGAGATTTGATGTCCGCGCTTCTCCGCATAGCCGTAGTTCCGCCTTTGGAATTCCCGTCCGCTTTCCCCCATTGGATGTTATCGCCCTGCAAATGCACGATCACATTCCCCGTATCCGCGGCCTCCGTAATGGCAAGACCGTAATATTGCTTGACTGGTTCGATCGGCAAGTACAAGTCGTTCCCGTTCTTCACGATCGGGAATTTCAATTGAAGCGGCTTTTCATTGACCGTGGCGGTAAGTACGTTCGTTTTCATCCGAACGACTTTGTCTTTTGTCGTAATGATCACCGAATCGCTGGCGCTTTCATACACGATGGAAGGATCGGCTTTTTCCTTAATAAACTCCAGCGGCAGCTTCAAGCTCTCCTTCTCCCCCACCGCATCCTTATCCAGCATTACCCCCCGGTGAAATACCGGCTTCCGTAAACCGCCATAGTCGGGCTCCACGTGCTCGCTGTTCGGATAATACGTCAAAAACCAATAATAAGACAACAAACCAGCCATGCCGGCTATGAGCAAAAAAACGAACAACCGGAGAACGATCCGGGTACGCCTCTTAGGACGTCCGGAAGGCGGGTTTAACGACTCCATGCTTTCACTCCTTCTTGTCCCGCTCACCTTCATCCCATAAGGTCTGCCCTTAAGCGGCAGATTCATCAGGAACATGCGAATTTCGCCTACCCGAATACGTAGAAAAGGACGGGTCGGATAGACACGTCCATTATACTACATATATCGACGATACGGACCGTCATACGGTTCACTAATGTTTGACAGTCGAAACGCAATCCGGGCAAAGCCCGTATACTTCAAGACGGTGCCCTTTCACTTGGAAGCCCGTTTGCTTAGCGGCGTTCCATTCCGCGTCCTGCAGCGGCGGATATTCGAAATCGACGATTTTGCCGCAGCTGTCGCAGATCGCATGGTAATGGTCGGACATATCGGAATCGAACCGGCTGGAGTCGTCCCCGTAGGTCAATTCACGGACGAGCCCCGCTTCGATGAATACTTTCAAATTATTATAGACGGTAGCGACGCTCATGCTGGGAAAACGGTCTTCGAGAGCGCGATAAATATCGTCGGCGGTCGGGTGCATCATCGTATCCAGCAAATAAGCCAAAATCGCATGCCGTTGAGGCGTCATTCGAACTCCGGTCGTTTTCAATTTGTCCAACGCTTGCTCGAATCGTGACGTCATGTTCCTCACCACCATGATCAAAAAGAGTTATGTTATCTATATATTGTACGTTCGGGGGAACAGGTTTGTCAATCAATCCGGCATCTGTCACGTCCCGCGAGAGCCTTTGCGGTGCGGAGAACGGCAAATAACCGAGCCATTTGCTCGGGCTCGGTTATACATGTTTCGTACGCTGATGGTCGGTTCACTCGAAAAGCGCTTTCCCCGACAAACGGGTGTCCCGGTGAACGGTCGCGGCAGACCGGAATTGCTGCGGGGTGACGGAGTGCCGCTTCTTGAAGCAGCGGCTGAAATAAGCCGGGTTCGGGAATCCGGATTGTTTGCCTACCTGATCGACCGACATCGAGGTGGTGGCAAGCAGACGGCGGGCTTCGTCCAGTCTTCTGCGCATGATGAATTCGGTAATCGTACTGCCCATGTAGCTTCTGAACAAATTGGACATATAGCTGTCGGACAGATGAATATCGGCCGACAAATTTTCCAGGCAGAACGGCTCTTTATAATGCTGCTCGATCCAGGCGACGATCTTCTCTACATGATGCGATTGCCGCTGGTTGAAATTTTGTTGTTCGGAGACGAATTCCGCAAAAACGTGCGCTTTCAAATACGCCATGAACTGCATCCAAAATATAATAAACTGCTCCTTCTGCTCGTGGACGGGAACGGTGGATAAAGTAGAATGAATCATCCCGAGCTGGCCGGTCAGCTCGCTGTCCTGCTTCGGGCTCAACTGGAATATTTGCTGGCCCGTGCTGTTTTTCTCGAGTAAAGTAAGGAATCCGGTCAGATGGGGAAACAGCGGCAAATATTGCTTCAGCAGCGAAAGATTGATTTTCACGATCGACCTTAACCGCGGCAATTCGAACCGGACCAAGTGAACCTGATGGGGCTGGAAATAAACGAGCGTTCGCGGTTTGAGCAAATAAAGCCGATCGTTCAGGATGAGTCGTCCGTCCCCTTCATGAATATACAAAAACTCCATGCCTTCATGGGAATGGTAATATTCGTCTGGGTATTTATGCTCCCATGTTTTATAAACCATAAAATACAAATTGAATTTGAAATTCATGTGCAGGCGCGTAAAAGTGTGATGCATCGTGTCATTTCGCCCCCTTACCAAATTCAAAATATTGTAAATGTTATTATATAACAGGAATAAAAATACTGCAACCGCTTTCATAAAGGGTACAATACAGTGCAACTTTCCCGCAACAGGAGACAATCGGCAGCGTGATATACTGTCTTCGAATAAAAATCATAGATGATTGGGGGCTATTTGGCACTGTAAACGATGCTCCAATTCGACGAGTGTCCGTAGAAAGAGGAGGTAAGCCTATGTCCAAAAAGCTTGCTAGCGTAATGTTGCTTGGTGCAGTGCTCGCGGTCACCGCGTGCGGAAAAACAAACGGCGTACCGGCGGCCGGAAACGAAGCTCCCGCTGTCAGCAAAAAAGATCCGGTGGAGTTATCCGTGTTTTTCCCCTTTCCCGCCGATTGGCCCGAAGAAGATTTCATGAAAACGTTCGGCCAGCCGATCATGAAGAAGTTTCCGCATGTTACGATCAAGTATATCGCCGGCGGCAAAGTATCGGAGCTGCTCACCGCAGGGCAAACGATCGATATCATGTTCGCTTCGATCGGTGCGACTCCGCCCCATCTGATGGAAAACAAGCTCGAATACGACATCACCCCGCAAATTAAAAAATACAGCTACAATCTAAACCATCTCGAGCCGACGATGGTCGACACCGGTAGGCAGCTTGCCGGCGGCACCGGCATATACGGTCTGCCTGTGTACGTCCCACCCTCCACGATTTACTACAATAAAGACATCTTCGACAAATTCGGCGTTCCTTATCCGAAAGGCGGAATTACATGGGACGAAATGTTCGAGCTTACGAAAAGCTTGACCCGCTCCGACGGCGGCGTCAATTTCACCGGATTCGCTTCCTCCTACGGGCATTTGGCCTTTATGAACCAATTATCGGCCCCCCTTGTCAAGACGGAAACGAAAAAAGCCGCTTTGGATACCGACGAAAAATGGAAGTCGTTCGTCGACAATCTGGTTCGTTTCTACAAGCTCCCCGGCTACGCCCACATCAAGAACAACCAAATTTCCGAGCCGAACGAGCGCAACCGGTTTTTCAAAGACAGAACGGCCGCCATGTTCCTGGCTATGACCGCTTTGCACAACGCGAAGGAAATCGGAGACTTGAACTGGGATTTGGCCCCCTTCCCCGTTCTCAAGGATAAACCCGATTTAGGACCGCAAGCATACCCCACCTACTTCTATGTCACTTCGATGAGCAAGCATAAAGATCAGGCTTTTGAAATTATCGCTTACTTGACGACCGAGGAATACCAGTCCCAGCAGCTAAAGGAAGGCAAATTCCTCACCTCCCTGAACAACAAGGCGCTTCGACAAACATTCGGTCAAAACAATCCGATGTACGCCGGCAAAAATATTAAAGCTTTCCAACCGGATAAATACGCTCCGGCAGGTTCGGTAAACAAATATAACGGATCTTATCAAGGAGAATTCAACACCGTCCTCCGCGACGTCATTTTCAACAACAAAGACGCCAATACGGCGCTTCGCGAAGCGGCGGAAAGAATCAACAAAAAGATCGAGGAGACGGAGGCGGCCGCCGCAGCCAAGTAAGCGCTTAACTTAACTTTTGCGATTGTTCGAGCTGCCGCATCCGTGCGGCAGCCCGATAGTCGTACCTTGGGGAGGGAATTTATTCGTGATGGCCTTTATGCCATGGATGAAGCTAAAACGGCTTTCAAGCCGTCAAATCGCGATCGCTGTCATCGTCAGCCTGTTGATCGGCTGTATACCTGTCGGTTTTGCCGAAGCGGAGACAGTCATACCCGAAGGAACCAATGTGCTTGCCAACGGCGATTTCGAGAATACGGCGAACGGCCTGCCCGCCAATTGGAACAAATGGATTGCCAGCGGAACGCCGATGTACAGCGCGGATAACGCGGTCTACAAGTCCGGCTCCCGCTCCATACGCATCGAGTCCGCTTCAACGGCCCGCAGCAGCTTCAATCAGACGGTCAATGTCGAGCAAAATCAAAGCTACCGGCTCAGCGTCTGGGTGAAGACGGATAACATCGTTTCCTCGGACAAAGGCGTCGTGCTGCGGTACCAGTTTTTTAACTCCGCAGGTACGAAGATCGGAACGGACTCCTTCGCCGGCGCACGCAAAGGGACGGCGGATTGGGGGCAAATATCCCAGAAGGTTACGGTTCCCGCAGGGGCCACACGTATATTGTTCGAACTGTTTCTATGGAATGCGTCGGGTACCGTCTGGTTCGACGATGCCCGAATAAACAAGGAGGTACTCGTTACGGACATGATTACTTCCCAGCATCCGCGTCTGCTCGCCAATGCTTCCGACTTTGCCGCCCTGAAGGGACGCATCGCCACGGATTCCCGGTTGGCTCGATGGGCCGGCATTCTAACCGGCAAAGTGGACCAAATATTGACCCAGCCGGCTTCCCATTACGAGCTGCCGGACGGGGTACGGCTCTTGAGCGTCAGCCGCAAAGTGCTGGAGCGTATTTATGCTCTCGCCATGCAGTATCGTCTGACGTCCGATTCGCGTTATGCGGAACGGGCTTGGACGGAGCTGGCTGCCGCAGGCAATTTCCAGGACTGGAACCCGAGCCATTTCTTGGACACCGCCGAAATGACGCACGCGTTCGCGATCGGCTACGACTGGCTTTACGATTATTGGACGGAAGAGCGTAGAACGTTCCTTCGCAATGCGATCGTAACGAAAGGATTTACCCCGGCGATGACGGGTTATAATCGGCCCGATTTCTGGGTGAACACGACGAACAACTGGAACTTCGTGGTCAATGGCGGGATCGGCATGGGCGCGCTGGCATTGGGAGATGAGCCGGACATCAAGGGACTGGCCGAGGATTTGCTGCAGCGGGGATTCACTTCCTTGCCGAAAGCATTGCCCCAGTGGGCTCCGGACGGGGGCTGGTATGAAGGCCCGGGCTACTGGCAATATTCGATTCAATATATCGGCGTTTATTTCAAGGCGCTCCAGACGGCGCTCGGTACCGATTTCGGCTTGTCGTCAAGTCCGGGACTGCCGTCGAACGGCGATTTCCCGATTTTCATGTCCAGTCCGATCAATCAAATATTCAACTTCGCGGACGCCGGCTCTTCCGTACCGAATTCTCCCTCGCTGCATTGGTTCGGACAGCAGTTCGGCAAGCCGGAGTACGGCTGGTGGCAGACGCAGCGAGTCGATAATAACCCGTCGCCGCTCGATCTGCTCTGGTACGTTCCGAACAGCTACGCGGGTCCCCGTGCCGCTCAGGTCGACCTGGACAAATATTTCCGCAACTTGGAGGCCGTCACATTCCGCAGCGGCTGGGAAGATCCGAATGCGCTGTTCGTCGGCTTCAAAGGAGCGAGCGAGCAGAAAAACCATCACAACCTGGATGCCGGCACCTTCCTCTTCGATGCGCTCGGCGTGCGTTGGGCGCAGGAATTGGGAGCCGACGACTACAATTTGCCGGGCTACTTCGGCAATCAAAGATGGAATTATTACCGGATGCGCGCCGAAGGGCAGAACGTGCTCGTCATCAATCCCGATCAGGGACCGGAGCAGGATTCGCTGCCGTTCGTCGGGATGAGCCGGGTCGAATCGTCGCCGCAGGAGGCGCTCGCCGTTACCGATTTAACCGCGGCCTACGCGAAAAACGCCCACAAGGTGGAACGCGGCGTCCGGCTCATCGATAACCGCCGGCAATTGGTCGTGCAGGATGAAGTGTACGCGAAGGCGCCGTCCGACTATTGGTGGTTCATGCATACTTCCACGGAAGTCGACGAGATTGCGCCGGACGGAAGCTGGGCGATGCTGAGAAAAGACGGGAAAAGGCTATGGGCCCGTATTTTATCGCCATCTCAGGCGAAATTTACGGTGATGGATCCGCAGCCGCTGCCCTCTTCCCCAAATCCGCCGGGGCAAAATGCGAATGCGGGCATCCGTAAGCTGGCCATCCACATTCAGCAAGTGCAGAACTTGCGGTTGTCCGTGCTGATGGTTCCGCTGCGCGAAGGGGAAACGCCGCCTACGGCGCTGCCTGCGGTGCAGCCGTTATCCGAGTGGCATACCGGCGCCGCTGTCCCACCGTTGCTAAGCGGCATTTCGGTTGACGGCAGTCCGCTTGCGGGCTTTGACGGTGAAACGTTTACGTATGAGGCAAGCTTGCCTCCCGGGACTTCCGCCGTACCGGTCGTGACGGCTGCAGCAGTCGATCCGAATGTCTCGATCACGATCCGGCAAGCGGACCAATTGCCGGGAACGACATGGATCGACTTGGCGAAGTCCGGTGCAGGGAGCAGCCGGTATGCGGTTCATTTTCCGGGCAAATCAAGTGCCGGGCAAGCCGGACTGCCTATTGCCCATGTAACGGCAAGCGGAGACGACGGGAACGTTCCGGCGAATACGATCGACGATGACCTGGATACGAGGTGGTCCGCTCTCGGAGACGGGCAATGGATAGCCTATGATCTCGGTTCCGTCCGGACGGTACGAAGTGTCTCTTTGGCCTGGTACCGGGGAAAGGATCGAACCTCTACCTTTGACATCGAAATGTCCGCAGACGGAGCGAACTGGACGAAAGTATTCGGCGGCAGCAGTTCAGGCGGCACAGCCGGACTGGAAAATTACGCAACCGGCGAGCAGTCCGCGCGGTATGTGCGAATCGTCGGACACGGCAATTCGCAGAACTTATTCAACAGCATAACCGAAGCGCGCATTTACGACCGGGTGGCGTCCGAACAAAACAAGCCACCCGTCTTGAAAAATGCGGTCCTTTCGGCCGACCGGACGGAATTGAAGATCGGGCAAAGCGCTCAGCTTCTTCTATCGGGTACGATGACGAACGGAGCGCCGTTAGATACAGGCAGGGCGACTGTGGAATACGTGTCGGGCAACCCAACCGTCGTTACAGTCGGCAGCGACGGTCGGGTGACGGCCGTCGGCGAAGGAACGGCCCGCGTAACGGCAGTCGTCACGCTTGACGGGTATCTCAAATTTGCATCGCTTACGTTTCAAGCGACCGACCCGCTCCACGCCATCCTATACCCGGTCAAGGACGCTTTCGTAAGAAACGGCGACTATGCCGATATCAATTACGGAACCGCCGCGAGTTTGACGGTGAAGAAGAGCAGCCCGGGCTTCCATAGAGAAGCGTTACTGCAGTTTGATCTCAGCGGCGTTGCCGGCGAGATGAGCTCCGCCTCCCTTTACCTGTACGGAGCTACGGCCGATTCCGGCGGTACGGAGGTGGACAATACGATACGCGCGGTAGCGGACGACAACTGGACGGAAAAAGGGATCACGTTCAATAACCGGCCGGCCGTCCAAGACCCGTTATCTACCGTAAGGGTCGACAATGTGCAAGGATGGCGCAAGTTCGACATTACCAATTACATCGCGGCGCAGTTAGCCGGCGACAAGCTTGCGAGCCTAGCCATCGTTCAGGACGTCGCATCGGGCCTTGCCACCAATTTCAATTCCAGAGAGAACGCCAATTTCAAACCTTATCTGGAAATAAAGCTGTCCGATCGCGAAGCACCTTCCATCGCTATTTCCGGGGTCGAGAACAATCGCGGTTATGCGGGGGTGGTGACACCCGTCATCACGGCAACGGATGCGGTTAGCGACGTCAAAAGCGTTTCGGCCGTATTGGACGACTCTCAGCCCTACGCTTCGGGAACGCCTGTAACGTCGCTCGGGCTGCATTCGTTAACCGCCACGGCGATCGATTTTGCCGGAAATCAAGCGACTCAATCGGTCTCGTTCGCCGTGTACGACCCGACAAGCGGCCCGGCAGCCGCATCCGGCTGGTTCTCCAGCGCGCCGTCCGCCACGGTTACCGGAAGCACCTACAACAAAATCCATGTCGTTGCGAATTTGGGCTACGACAGCGGTCTTGCGCCGGAAGGGAGACTCAGTCTGCACATCCAGTCGAGCGGGGTTAAGCTCGAAATGCAAAGCATTCATTTCCTTGTCATCGATCATTCCGCTTTATGGGTGCAGGGTGCGGCGATCGGCTCGGATAACGGTACGTATGTCGTTCGGCTGTTTTTACAAACTGCGCCGGCAACCAAGGACTCCGTAGCTTCTCTCGTATTGTGGAGGACGGGGCAGCCGGACCCGGTTCTGTCGATCGGCAACCGCGTCTTCACCGGAAATGTGAAGATGCGGTAAAAAGTAAAAGCCTCCGGCTCCGCTGTTTCAGCGCTGCCGGAGGCTTTCGTTTTCATGAAGCAGAACGGAAGAGGACTTCCGGGGAACATCTTGGAACCATTTGGACGGCGGCCAGCCATGCTGCGAATAAGCGGCAATCAAAGCCGATACAAGCACCGATATGAGCACGACGCCGACATCGAGACGGGTACGCTCTCCCCGATTGCCGTACCGAAAGTTAACCCATAAATATTCCAATCCGAGCAGAATAAAGATAAGGGGCCAACCTTCCTCCGCGTAGCCCAAATAGTTCGTGTCCATCGTCCAGTCGGCCAGAAGGGCAACGCCGCTTGCCAGCAGGATAAGACCGGATGTCGCTTTTCCGACTCTGATCATGTAGAGCTCCTCTTCTTACTTGGGCTTGGAAGAATTGCGCAAAAACAAAACGATACCGATTCCGATCAGCACGAGCCCTCCGATCATAGTCCCCATTTTATCCATCAGCATACTGATCCATTCAGGCTTGGCGCTGAACACAAAGAACAGTCCGCCTACTCCGACAAGCAGCCAGCCGATATAGGAAGGGGAACCCGGCTTGCCGGAATCGTCCGGGCGCGTATCGGAATTCCCGGTTGAATACGATGCCAGGGAGAACCGGTAAGCGTTCACTTTATCGACCGACAGCAGCGCATCGAACAAGCTGTAGAAATAAATAATCGGCAGGAACAGAGCGAGAAGCGTAATGAGCGGGATGCTGGACATGTTGATCGAGAAGTGCACGATCGCGAAAATGTCCATGATGATGAGGAGCATGATCATCAACCCTTTTTGCATCAAACCAAGATAAAAATGACCGGTTCCCGGTATGCAGAACGATAGCACTCCCGCGATCCATTTGCGTTTTCTCGGCATCATGGCGGCGTACGGATCGAACGTTCCCCACGGGGGAGGCTCCGGCGACTGTGCAGGGCGTGTCCCGAATCCGTCGCTGCGATTGTCGTCCCCATAAGGTCCCGGCTCGGGACTTCGTTGCTGCGATTCATCCATCGTCTCCTACTCCTCCTTCATATGAAAGGTCAAGGGTAGGATCCCCTTCAACCTCTACTCTATGGAAATATGGGATACCGCGTCCATCCGCTTGATTTCATCGGCTGCCGCAAGTAGCAGCTCCGGCTTTCCGAGTCTCACGGACAAAGTGATTCGAACGTTCCCCTGTCCGTAATCGGACGAATTCAGCTGTACGATGGCCAGCTTGCGGATTTCGGCGCCTCTCGCCGCCAAGACGGACGTAATGGACGCCAAGTTGCCGGGACGGTCGGGCATCTCGATGCTGACGGTTCGCAATTGCTTCCCGCGCAGCCATTTTTTCTCGACTTTGTTTAGAATCCACAGAATGATCAGTACGAACAGCGTCGTTACGATTGCGGAATAATAAAATCCGGCTCCGGTAGCCAAACCGATCGCGGCTACGACCCACAAGGAAGCGGCCGTCGTCAGTCCGGAAATGGAGCTGCCGTTCAATACGATCGTTCCGGCACCCAAAAATCCGATGCCCGTAATGACCTGGGCGGCCAGACGCGCCGGGTCGAGACGCACGTTCGGTTCGTTGACGAATTGCCCGAATCCGTACATGGACAGCAGCATGATGAGGGCCGCGCCCAGACAAACAAGAATGTGGGTGCGAAATCCGGCCGGGTGGTTGTTCTGCTCCCGCTCCAATCCGACCAACCCGCCGAGAAAAAGCGCCAGCACCAGCCTCAGCGTCATTTGCAGCGGATCGAGAATCCACGGGTTATCCAAGATGTCACCTCCGGGCCTTAAACGAATTTGAAAACGTTGGCAACTCCTATTGTATCACGGAATCGGGAAAAACATGAGCCAATAACCCTACAAAGTGGAGGCTCTGCTTCGAAGCTTGTTCAACTTACTTTGCGGGACCCCGAAAAAAAGAGAGGACACCCGGGCGGGTGTCCTCAGCCTGTTGATTAACCTCAACAGGCTATTTTTTTGGTTTCTTTATCTATTCACCGCGTTAATGTGGTATAATATAGCTATCCTATTTAGGCGGTGATTGCATGCTTCGCTCCAATCCACATGCAC
>NZ_VCRA01000057.1 GCF_005938385.1 Paenibacillus mesophilus | reverse complement strand
TACCATACAACTGTAGAGATTCGCAAGAATGTTGGAGCATTTATGGACAACATTATGCAAGATCCAATGAAGATTATTGATCGGCTTTGTATTCGCATGTAAGTCTCATTAGTTCAACTTATATAGAATCTAAGACTTTATTTTTCCAGAACAAATACGATGTTAGCTGAAGTTGATCACTTCTTTGAATTTCATTCAAATTACTTGAATTTATACATTTACTTCATACCAGTTAAAAATAACATATCCCAACTGAAATAAGATAATAACTAAATAACTGATGTTTATGGTAAAACAAAATTTATGTCTTCTTGATATATTCTTATATTCATCTTTATTTATTCTACCATTATCTAATTTATCCTTGATACCCCCGTGTGACTTCAATAATATACGCAATTCAATTATCCCCATTACACTCCATAACAAAGTGATAACTAATAATAGTGCATCAGCAAGAGACAGCAGCATATCTACTCCCACATCTGATGTTCTTACAAATCTAAAACATAGATGAATTACTAATGTAACTATAAATAAACCAAATCCTATTAAACTTAATATTGGTTTAGTATTGTTTCTCATGTCTTTCTGCCCCTTAGGTCAATTTCAGATAACATCTACTGCCCAAATTATTCCTTATTAAGAGTATTCGTGATTATTACTTTATCGTATCCATTAGTTATGCCTCTTTTGTTCCAATAGCCAAGAATAAAGTTCCTCGTTGTTCAAGGTGTAACCCAAGATGTCGTGCCCAAGGTCTGGGTAAATAGTAAGTTTAACGTTGGACTGATATTGCTCTACTGCATCTATCATTTTGGTCATTTGTTCTACTGGAACGATAACGTCTAAAGCCCCATGAAAGGCCCATATAGGGGTATCTTTTAACTGCTTTGCTTTAGATATCTGTCCGCCAGAACTCAATGGCACAATTGCTGCAAATGTTTGCGGATTATTAATTGCTAAATCCCATACACCGTATCCCCCCATGCTATATCCAATTAAGTAGATACGGTTTACGTCTATGTGGTGCTTTCTTATAAGTTCAGTTACCAAAGCCATAACCGCGTCACGTTCCATATTCCAGAACGACTCACTTGGACATTGGGGAACTGCAACAACAAACGGGAGTGATAATCCCTTGCCTGTTCCGAAAATTCCATAGTTATTTAACTTAGTTACATCCTCACCCCTCATATCCATACCATGTAAAAATACGATAAGTCCCCATTCACCTACTTGCTCTTTCTCATAACCTTCGGGAAATGAAAGTAGATAATTGATCTTCACGTTCTTTGTGATCTGAGCGGTGAGACTATTTGATTTTATCCTCATTGTTATCCTCTCGACTCTAATTTCTTTAGGATCCATTTTTCCCTTATTTTAACACACAACACTCCACATTACTGCCGGTTACTTCAATGAAGAAGGGGAGCAGTTGCCGCGGCGATCTGCTCCCTGCTAATTCCACTATCGTTCTCGTTAGTTTAATGGCATGGACTGTGCTGTTCGTCGCGGCTAATACATTTGATAGGGTCTCCGATGACTCAGATAAACGGATTTTCTGTTTATAGTGATGTCGGAGGACAAGAATACGCATCGTTTACTTTGCCGCGGCAGACTGTTATGTATTAAGAACTATTATTTGTTTCCCTATTGAGATGTACTTTGGGCTTTCTCATGGACTTTGCATCGATGTATCGGCAAATATCTCAGGTATGTTTTCTTATCGCCTGACGAAAGTATATTTTTAATTGATCGGGCCAGTTGATATTCGTATGGTTCATGTACATTTCCTTGAAATTACCAACTAGTTCATACCCCATATCTATTAGTTTTTCTTTAATACTCCCGGCGTTTTCGAGAAAATCATCATATGCGCCAACATGCAAATATTGAGCGTACTGCCCACTTGGTTTCGTTATGAGATCTATAGGGTGGTCATCTCTTCCTAATTTATCAAGCATAGCGTACTTTAAGTGCTCTTCCGTTACATAATCCGGTACCCACAACATGATTGTGTAATCATTGCCCGCCCCTTGTGGATCCCCCCATTCGATTTCAATCGACCCCATAGTGAAATTTTTCATCATTTCTAAGACGGTATAATACCTAATTCTATTAAACGAGACGAAAAGCTGTCCAAAGCCAGATAAGTCTCTGATGAGTCGAATATTACGCGAACCATTTCCTTTGAATGTAATATATCGTTGATCGGGTATGTCGTGGATCAAAATTTGTTGGTTCCCCTTTGCAGAAGAGTATAACTTTTTATAAAGAATCTTTACGTCATCTTTAACCATATTTCGACCTGAAACGATCATATCGATGCTCCTTTTTCAACGTTATTAATTCCGACAGCCTCTTTCCTCACATCGTCTTCGTTCGCTATACCCATTCGTTAAATCTTTCCTTAATAATGGTTCTCGTCGCTAGCGGTGCCCGTTAGCTTAACGGTCTGGTTGCCGTATACAATTCAAAAAATCCAGGTTTGTTTGCATCGTTCACTTCGAAATGTCCATAGACCATTTCTGGGACTCGCATAGAAGTTTCAAAAAAACGATCCATGGCTTGATAGCCCTGACGTTCATCTGCAATTGGGATGTTAGAGACAAGCCCATATTCGCTTGGTGGGATGTTGATTTTAGTAAACCATTCAGGCACCATTTCATCATTCTCAATCTCTATCGCTACGATAACGGAAAACGTGTCTGGTAATTGTTTTTCACCCGATGGAAGAACTGCATAAACAATGTCCCTATTAATCCAACCAGGAAAATGCTCAGCTGCCGTTAGAAGGCTATGTTTGGCTACATTGAAAAGACTAACTCCCTTATCAGCATAAGGCCTTCCTCCAACAAATGGGATACCAACTAACTTAATTTCATTTCTTTTTACACGTACTGCCTCAAAATTACTCTTGCCATTCATTATTAGAATCACTCCCTCCGAATTTTAGCTTTCGCTTACATTCGACACCGACATTCCAGTCCCTCCATTTAATTCCACTAAACTGCCAGTTACTTCAATAGACAGAGATCGCCGACGGCCTTTACTGTCGTATCCGATACGGGACAATTCCTCTGCTCTTAGCGTTGGTTTGAAGACTGTTTTAACCAATACCTTATACCTTTACCTGCTAAGGGTTCATCCTCAAATCTAGGGATAACATGCATATGTGCATGAAATATTTCCTGACCCCCTACATGACCAATATTCCAGCCTACATTGTAGCCTTGAGGATGATATTCTTTATCCAAAAATTCCTTAGCTTCTTGTAGAAGGACAAAAGTTGCTTGCCATTCTTGGGGAGTTAAATCAAATACGGTTTCCCTATGCTTTCTTGGAACAATTAAGCCTGAACCTAATAAGACAGGTTGAGGTTTTTGAACGAACAAACAATACTCATTAGAAAGAACGATTTGTTGCTCTGAATCATTTTCAGGAAAGCAGAGTGGACAGCACATCTCGATCACTCATTTCTAGTTTCTCATTCCCTAATTTTCTCCAACTTATTTCCATTATCCTGCCGGTTTGTTGAGTAACGAATAAAAGCGGTGGATCGGTTCCATCGCTTCACTCTTGTCTCCCGCTAGCTTAATCATCTATCGATCTTGGGCGTTCATTTCTCGTTCTCCTGTGTATCATTAACCTTCCACTTCTCCCCAATCTTTCATGGCATAGTACACCCGAATGAAATCCTTTCCTTTGTCTGTCATGGAGTACTCGACAGTTACGGGTACTGTTGCAAACACTTGACGATGGATGATATGGGCCTGCTCCAAGAAACTCAGAACATGTCAAAACGAAAGCGCCGGTAAACGCAAGTCCTCCAAAACCCGCAAAGGCAACCAGTATCTCCGTTCCGCCCTTACCGAAGCAGCCCAATCCATACGGGAATCTGAGAATTACTTCGGAGCCCAGTACAGGCGAATCGCCGCACGCAAAGGAAAGCGCCGAGCAGCCGTTGCCGTTGCACACTCATCGCTTACTATCTACTGACCCGTCAGGAAGACTGCAAGGATTTGGGTTCAGATTACTTTGAGAAACGGCACCAAGACGCCATCGTCAGACAGACCGTCCGAAAGCTCGAAAACCTCGGCTTTACTGTAACATTGGCCGCATCTGATGCTTCCTGATCCCTTCCCTGAACAAAGAAGACGCAGCTTTTAAAAACTGTACAAGCTGCGCCTAGTTTCGTATTGCCTTTTTTAGGGATACGCGATACGAGTTTTTTTCAGGGTAGTTCAAAATCGATAGGGACTGATTAGGGATATATTTTTTCACCTTTTTCAAGCATCTCTACAAACTGTTTAATTCGTTTCGCCCGGGTTTCTTGCTTCTTGGCATTATGGATTCTGAACAGGATTGCATATTTATTTTGGTTATTCAACGTATCATAAAATGCCTCCGCTTTGACATTACGCTCAAGTTCAATTGCGAAATCCTCAGGCATAGAAGCGATACTTTGCGATTCGTAGGCCTTATCCCATTGTCCATTCTTTTTGGCAACTTCAATCGCTTTGAACCCAGAGGGCTTCATTCTTCCATTTGTAATGAGAAGCTCTGCTTTGTCTTTATTTACTTTCGACCAGATGCTCTTTGCCCCACGCGGAGTAAATCGTTGAACCCACATTTTTTCATCAAACTTTTCCTTCTGGCTGTCAATCCATCCGTAACACAATGCACTTTCAAGTGCTTCATCGTAGGATACGGTAACCACACCGGAATTTTTTTTCGCGATTTGCAACCGGATTCCCGGTGAAGTGTCATGATTGTTCTCAAGCCAATTCTCGAGAGATTGCGGTTCGCCAAAAAACATAACCGGTAATTCATTGGACTTATTGATCACTTGAATCACCTCCTACTTGTAGTGTACTTCAATATAGTTGACAGATACAGTCAGTGATAGTCTAGCCTTGCTTGAGCTACTGCTAATATCTCAATTCCAGAAACAAGCCACCGCGGTGCGAATAAATCTGTTGAACTATTCTGCCAGTTAGCTTCATCCCATTTCCAATTTAAGGTCCCCCCCCCCCTCCCTCAACCGTTTTTTGTTCAGTCGCGTCAAAGGATGGTATGTTCTTGTCCCAATTCGGGTTCTTGTCCAGCGAAAAGGTCAAGAACTTACACATAAAAAATATAAAGCCGAAACTTTCATTGAATGTATGTTCTTGTCCTCCAAGAATGTCAGCCATGGCCTGACAGCCACTACATAGGAATCAAAATCAATCTGTGGAGTATGTTGTCATGTTCTTGTCACCTGTGGGGCATGTTGTCGAGTTCTTGTCATTGACCCCAGACAAGAACATGACAACATAAATGAAAAGAGCCGCGATATACGCGACTCTTAATGTTATATTTTTCTTGTCAGCCGACATCTTTTTTTACATTAAGTCCAAAACCAACTCTAGTTATTAAATTCTATTAAAAATGGTTCTTGTTGGTTTATACAATATTCAATTTGTTCTTTAAAGCCCTTCCAAGTTATTTTGTTCAATGCCTCTTCTACCGAAAAATAACCAATCTCATGACTTTCAGTAGACGTTTTAAATTCTCCACCAATAGGTCTCCCCAAAAACAAGGTACTACAAACTGATTCCCTAACATTCTGAAAGATCCCACAAAAATTTATTATCTCAATATCTATTCCGGTCTCTTCTTTGGTTTCTCTTACAGCTGCTGAAGAGATTGACTCACCCTTTTCAACACGTCCCCCAGGAATTTCCCATCCTCTCTTTGGTCCATTAATCAATAAAATTTCATTCTTATTGTTTAAAACAACGGCGGCAGCGACTACTATTTGCTTCGGAGAATTATCCATGTATAGAATGATTCCTTTCTTTATTGGTTTGCTCAGATTTCATATAGCGTTTAATCTGTGAACGTAACATAAAAAACAACTTTTGTATGGTTTTACGAACTTCCCCTTAGTTAGATGTGACGAAGGAATGATAGGGCTTAGACCCGTTGAGACATGGGAGCGAGAATCGCTAGGGGTCATGTGGAGAATACGTGCAGCATTTGGAACGATTTGGGTGAAGCTACTCCCACCTCTGTTCCCGCATGCCTTCTAACGAATAAACCCTACCAATTAAACGCTCTTTCCTTCATCATCCGTTACTATGGAGGATGAAATCCTGCGAATACACGAGCTTGCGCGAGGAAATTAAATCATATCGAGGGAGCTTAATCAACAAACCATAATTTAATCATTTCTATCCGGATCGTATTCATCCTCGGGCCCAGAGGGCGAAGCCGGCTCCGACGACGGCGCCGAGCTCTGGCGGGATCGTCGGCGAAGTCGCGATGGCCTCGAGGTCGAAGGGCCGCGACGGATCGCTTGTCAACATCCAGAGCAGGAGGACTCCCGAGACTGCGGCGAGTCCTTCTGCGACCGCGAGCGTCGCGAACAGGCCGGCGACCCTGGTCTGTCCGAACTGCTCGACCGCTCGCGAGTACACTCCGCCAGTCGCACCGATCGCGACGAACAGCAGCACCACGGCGACGCCCACCGTGACCGGATGACCGAGAAGCAGGCTGATCGCTGGTGTCGGCGCCAGGCCGAGCAGGGCGCCGAACGGCACTGAGCCTGTCAGTGCCCACAGTGCAGCGGCTGCGAGCAGCCACGGCAGCAGCGGAGCCGCGCGTCCAACGCGACGTCCCGGCCGGAGCACCGTCATCTGTCCGCCCGTGTCCGTAGTGGAGAACAGCGGCAACGTCTCGATGTGCTCCTGCTGATCCTCCGCAGCATCCCTTTTAGCCATACACACCTTCACATCCATAATTTTTTGCTATATTATACCACATATTGAGTGTCCGGCCCGGCGTCTGTTTCAACTCAACCGCTCCATTTGGGATCCGCTGCATAGCCTGACATTTACTCTATTGGTCGGCAGTCGCCAAAGTGACCACATGTGATAGTCTTATGACGTCCGCTCGCTGGCCATTAGAAGAATACCAAACCAAAATCAATAGCTCCCGCGCCTTCGCTTGGGCGCTGCTGGCCAAAGAAAATCAAGTATTAGACTGGGGTTGGTTTTTTTGACGCCGTTTCAGAGTTTGAAAAACATCAGGTATTGAAAAATAAGTTTTAGACTGACCCCAGCATTTTCATCGTCGGCAGCTCTGAACGAGAAAATCAAGTATTAGACTGCGGCTGTGTTGTTGAACTAACGTACCTTAGTTGAACGGAAAAAAGTATCTTTATATACTAAAAGTGAGACCCTTAAATCTTAAGTAATCTTCAGCTTGTTTAATCCTTGTTCCATTTATACTCAACAAAAAGCTCATAACGTCTCTTTAACCATTCAAATGACCTATCCGCGATGTTTGTAATTTTACATGTATGGGTGATCCGGTAGGACGTCCAAATTTTTTTTGAAAATATCCCAACCTTTATTTCGCCTGACACACTATTTGATTGTCAAGAATTACAGACGCAACTGCGGAGGCGAAAGATGGATTCGATCGGGAAGAACGGAAAAGAAGCGGCGGAAGCGATTCGGAGCTTTGTCAAACCGATTTTCGGTTTTGCGTTGAACCGGGTCAAGCAGCGGGCGGAGGCGGAGGATCTGGCTCAGGAGATTATGCTGCAGTTGTTGAAATCCTTCTCCGGGGTGCGGGACATTCGATGCCTGGAGGCTTACGTCTGGACGGTTGCCCGATACACTTGGGTGAATTGGTTGAAAAAGCGTGCGCACGCTCCCCAAGCGATCGAAATCAACGGCATGTCCGAACTGTCGGCCGACCGTTCCCGGGAGCCGCTTGACCGGCTGCTGGTAACCGAAGCTTACCGCGAGCTGCGCCGTGAAGTCGCGTTTCTGTCCGACATCCATCGCCGGATCGTGGTCATGTATTACTACGACGAGCTTAAAATCGGCGATATCGCGATTGCTCTGAACATTCCTGTCAACACGGTGAAGTGGCATCTGAGCGAGGCCAAAAAGGAGTTAAGGAAAGGGATGAAACGTATGCGCGCAACAGGAACTTTGAGTGTCAATCCGGTCAGCATGGGGGAAATGGGCCATTCCGGTTCGGCCGGCAGACTGGGCGAAACCAACGATTTTCTTGGACGCGCCTTGGCGCAAAATATCGTTTACGCGGCTTATCACAAGGCGCATACCGTCCATCAAATCGCGGAGGAGCTCGGAATGCCGCCGTCTTTGCTGGAAGGCGAAGTCCGGCACCTGGCCGATTACAATTTTCTCATCCAAACCTCTCCCGGCAAATATCAAAGCAATACCATAGTCTGGGACATCGTCGAGTTGGCTGGAGCCAGTCATCGATTCTATCAAGAGTGCGCCGCCGAAGTGGCCGATGTTCATTTCGACGCGTTGATGAAGTTCGCCGGCAAGTCGAGGATAGCGGAGTGTACGTTCCGGACGGCGACTATAACTTCCTGCTCTGGACCTTGCTGCCCAAGAACGTCGAGGAGCAATCCTGGCGGAGCATGCCGGCGGGCGACAACTTCGATGCGGTCGCGCCGATGCGAAAGGACGGAGGGCAGTATATCGCCTATGCGGCGTTGAACCGGAGCCGCAATGCCGATCCGGGTTTTGATCTGAGTAGTTACGTCACCTTCGGTCCGAGTCTCCGCTACGTCGAAGACAGTCCCTTATACTTGTGGCAATTCAATACGTACTGGAGCGACCGCCAGGTGGATTGGCGTTTCCTGGAATACCGGAATGTCGAGGTTTGCCATGCGTTCCAACAAGGGGAACTGCCTGACAACGAAGGGAACAGCGAGCAATATTCGTTCCTGCTGGAGAAGGGGTACATCCGCAAGACGGAGGAGGGGTACAAGTTCAAATGCGGTTTGGATCGACTCTCCGCAAACGCTGGATCGGTTGAACAAGGCAATGCCGGATTTGTCCGCCCTGTATGCGCCTGCTGTCGGCAAGCTCTACGATAAAATGCTCAAGCTGTTCCTGCAAAATCAGCCGAAGCATTTGGAGCCGCAGATTGCTTACATGGTGAGAGGCAATACCGGCGGAGGCCGGCTGGTCGCTTATATTTTGAAGCATTTGATCGATAGCGGGAAGTTGAAACCGCCGTTGCCGCACCAGAAGAAGACGATTACAACCTGGATGGGGCCGGTCAAGTAAGTCCGGTTCGGAAAGTGGATACGAAGAATGGCCGTTCCAGGGTCATGCTGGCCATTTTCACGCAATACTCTGTCCAACGAAGTGATTAAAACATCGCTATTGCACCATGGCCCCCTCCTGAACTTATGAAAATGATCAAAAACCACCCATGACGCATGTGCGTCATGGGTGGTTTTTGATCACAATCGCATCTGCCAGATTTCTCCTTCCCTCACACGAAGGACCACCAGGCAAATTTACCCGACGATTTTTTATCCTTTCTTGACCGCAGCCCAACCGTGAGAGGTCAGATGCTCCACATACTCAGCAGGTGTATAATTAAATTCCTTATTTCCAGATCTATTCAGCAAAACTGCCAGTTAGTTCAATAAAGACGATCGTTTTCGTATTCATTAACACGCCTATAAAATGTTCTATGCTTCATATTTAGTTTTTCATCGCAGCTGTGGCAGTTACACAACGCGACAAGAACATGACAACATAAATGAAAAGAGCCGCGATATACGCGACTCTTAATGTTATATTTTTCTTGTTAGCCGACAGATGACAAGAACTTGATGTCATAAATGACAAGAACTTTATCCCATTCCCGACAAAAAAACATCGTCAGAAATTTTTGACGATGTTATTAATAATTTTGTTTATTTATCCAAGACTCTCTGCCATATTCAATCAGATATATTGTTCCACAATTACTTTGCACCTATAGCCCGTAGGGTCATAATTTTTGTTTTGCTGTCAAATTCCACAACAATTCTTTCATTCTCACTAAAACCAAATAAGGCTATACCTCTAGGATTAAGTCTCAATATTCTTCCAGGCGGATCATCTTCAAACGAATCCAATGTGAGGATTAATTTCTTGGAAATTCCACCCCTCTTCACTGTTATGGATTTACCAATAGGCAAGTTGATACCTCGCGAGGTGAACGTGGCCGCTAGGTCAAAATTAACAGAAACCTCACGAGTTTCAGTACCGATTGATACAAGTAAAGCTGTTGTTTTCGCTCTTGCCACTACACTTCTCTCCCCAACTCATATTCAACTAAATCCCTTTCACTATATGCGGGATTCGTCGGGAATGGGATAATGTTCTTGTCAATTTCGGGAATGGGATAATGTTCTTGTCATTGAAATTTGACAAGAACTTTATCCCATAAAACAAGAAAGCCGCGATTCATGCTGCAGTTAATGAGATAATGTTCTTGTCACCCGACAGTTTACTTCATATGCAAACCATCCCTAATAACTTCAATTCCATACTTGTCATATTTATTACCTATTACGTCACTATCACATTCATTATATAGAAGCTCTTCTCTCTGCCCTTTCTGCTTGCCGGCTTCGCACGCAGAACGATGAAGAAAAAGAATGAAGAGCTCGAGCTTGCGCTGCGCGGTAACATGAGCTCCCATCAGCGCATAAATGAGATTTGAGGCTGGAACATGATCTTCACGCATTGCCGCATTAAACATTTGAACAATTAAAAAAGACTGCCGAAACAATCTCGACAGCCTGCATGTTTTCGTACTTTTGAACTTTTTCAGTGGCCCCTAAGTCCCGCTTTTATTGTTTCTATTTGGCCAACGAAGAAGGCCATTTCCATGCATACCAGATAATTAGACAAAGAAGAGCGACTTCTACAACAGCGCCAAACACCATGTGCACCCAAGCCTCTCCTGTCAAATTAAACAATGTATAGGGAATATACACCACGGCAATAATGATATTTGCCCAGCGACTTACTTTTGCCGGCAGGGCAACAGAAAGGAAAATCATAAGAGCTGGAATTGTTACCGAAATCAGTGCTATCAATAGAAAGACATATGAAATGTCAAATATAAATATTTTTCCTGCCAGAATACCTTCTATTTTGCCCGGCATATATAGGGCGAAATAATCAACATAAATATAGAGAAACATAAAACTCGCCCACAGCGTAGCAATCTTCAGTTTCGAACTGACTTTGATGTCTTCCAGTGCATTTTGTGCTTTATTTTGTGTATTCATATTAATCTCCATTCATAAATTAAAAGTTGTAATCCCTATATGCCCTATTGGGATCTCATGAAATTGGATTTCTTTTTCTATAACCGGCACTAAGCGTTTTTCATCCATCAGAACTGCGATAAAGGCTAGATCTTCAACACAGCGCTTTGATAATAAGCCTTTAAAGCTCTGACCAGCCTTTTTGGACAACATGCCACCAAAGGCTGTAATTTGAAGAATTTGCTTGATAGATTTCCCACCAATCATGACAAATCGACCTCGAGGCGCTAAAAGCTTACGATACGTTGACAGACTATTATAGCCATTTATGGCTATAATCAGATCAAATTGAGCTTTTAGGGTGTCAAGAGGCGCCACCGAATAGTTTATAACGGCATCAGCTCCCAAATTTTTTGCTTGTTGACATGCTTTGTACCTGTCACCGCCGTCACATAACCGCCGAAATATTTAGCTAGCTGCAGTGCATAACTCCCTACACCACCAGAAGCACCGACAATAAGAACCCGCTCCCCTTTTTGCAACTTTCCGAGATCCCTTACTCCTTGAAGGGCTGTCACGGAAGTTAGAGGTAGCGACGCTGCTTCTAAGTGACTTAAGCGCTTTGGTTTATGGACCAGTAGTGTTTCTTTGACGCTGACATAATCTGCAAAGGCGCCAAACCCTGCATCCGCTAAAACTCCATACACTTCATCGCCAACTTTAAACCGCGTCACACCCTTGCCCATCTCAGAAACAATCCCAGAGACATCTGTGCCCTTTTTGATGAGCTTATGGCGAAAGATCCCTGAACTTAAGCGCATCATCATCGGTTTACCCCTTAGAAGACGCCAATCCGGAGCATTAAGGGATGTTGCCTTCACATGCACAAGCACCTCATCGTCTTTAGGCGTAGGCTTTTTCACTCCAACTAGTTTTAACACACTAGCAGGTCCATATATTTCTTGTATAATTGCTTTCATTGACTCCCCTTCCACTGAACATAGATTAAACATAACGAATTGTGTAAGGCCTCACTACCTACTAAAGTTGGTTTCTTAAAAAAAATAAATAAGTAAACATCTTCCAAAACGAAAAAACCACCCCTGTCTGGCATGGTAGCTAATGGTTACACTTAGCATGCAAAATCCAAACAGATAGGAGCGCCATCTAAAGTAAATAATATAAAGACTGCTGCTTCTTCATTTGCTTCACTTGAACATTGTATTCGTGGAGTTGCCGGAATACAGGGTTATTTCCAATGAGCTGCAGCGTAGCCAGGTACAGATATTTACGCAGGATGGCGTCCATGGGCATACTGTCTGAGATCACCGGTACTCGACAGAATCGCTGCAATGCAGATAGATCCCATACCGATCGAACGTAATTGGTTGGCCATCGGAATACCGCTTAGCAATATTTCAATATCCTTTTCAATGGCATCTAGCACTTTTACAATGCGTTCAAACTCATCTAATAACCGGTTTAAATCTTGCTTCGCTTCAAGAAGTGCCGTTGTGTCACCTATACTTTGCTTAGCTGCGGCAATAAGCTGAGCAGCCTTCTGTATGCCGGTAGAGCCACCAGCTCGCTTCATATGCTTCCGCCATCCTGTAATTACTTCCGATATGGACAGCGGCTCTAGATCTTGCGGAGAAGGAAATTCCTTACCTTAAGAGCGGCCAACGAACGCTTGCTTGTCCAGTCTTTAAATACAGAGAAATACTCCGGGAAGCGTATGTCTAACCAGCGAATAATCCGGTTTTGCAGCCGGACACTATTCGTTACCCAAAATTCCCGATCGCTCATCATCGTATTCAACCTTTGAAAGACAATAGCATGCCGTTAGAAGTCGTAGTAATAACCCCGGCTAACCACATCGGCAATGACAAGCGCATCCTTCGGATCACTCTTGGACGGGGAATTGTCGCGGTTTTCCTTGTTTCGTTTGGTGATAGCCGGATTCACCATGACAACATCTTTGTCCTTGTCAGCGAGCCAGTTGGCCAGGTTATATCCATAGTGGCCCGTCGGTTCCATGCCAATAATGACGTTCTTTAATTGGTGTTTTTGCCCGATTTCATCGATCCATCGTTCTAATTTCGTAAAAGATTCAATTGTGTTTGAGAAGGATAGATGCTTCTTGGTAAGGATGATACCGCGAAAATTTGTTGCTTGTGCGACGTGGGTTTCTTTCGCTATATCGATTCCCACAATTATGTGAGTCGTCGTAATTCGTTCAATCCGTTGATTTTGACCGTCTGATTGCTTAAACTTCATAGTAAGAGCGCCTCCTTGATGGTGTTGGGATAAACCCTGGACAAACCCATCTTACCGAGGCGCGCCTTTTCTTTCAAAGTCCATTTCTTAGGACTAACAGGAATGTTTTAGCTTCACCCCATTTCCAATTTAAGGCCCCCCTCCCTCAACCGTTTTTTGTTCAGTCGCGGCTAAGGATGGTATGTTCTTGTCCCAATTCGGGTAACGATGTAAGTTCTTGTCCAGCGAAAAGGACAAGAACTTACACATAAAAAATATATAACCGAAACTTTCATTGAATATATGTTCTTGTCCTCTAAGAATGTCAGCCATGGCCTGACAGCCACTACATAAGAATCAAAATCAATCTGTGGAGTATGTTGTCATGTTCTTGTCATTGACCCAAGACAAGAACATGACAACATAAATGAAAAGAGCCGCGATGTACGCGACTCTTAATGTTATATTTTTCTTGTCAGCCGACACGGATGTCAAGAACTTGGTTGCATAAATGTCAAGAACTTGATAACATTCCCGACATCCCAACCTTATTGCCCAAACAAAAAATCCGCCTTATCGCGGATTTTTTGTTTGTTAGAATAATACATCATTGAAACATTTAATGGGCTATACGTTTATTTCGAGACTTCGTACAGATCCTTTGACAGTAGCATGGTCTGGAGTAGGTTTTATAATGTTTGCAATAATTCTATGGCACTTTTAAGTGCGTTGGTGTCCCTAAATCGTCCTTTTTCTGTTATAGTCAGATTTATTAATTCGAATGCCTCTGCCGTGTTTACCCATCGAACTTCCTGTGTTTCATGATCAAATTTATGTACTTCTCCTGTCGGTCTTAATAAATAATACTTTGTGAAGCAAGTATCTGATTCATAAGCTCCTGGGATTGGTGCAATAACTTCACAAACATATCCTGTTTCTTCTCTCACTTCTCTCAATGCTGTGTATTCCGGAGATTGATCTTGCTGGTCCCTCCCCCCCTTTAGCAAAAGTCCAAACATAACCTCCCCAAAATCCACTAGGACTTCTCATCAATACCTCGCATCATTATTAAAAACAATTCCGCCATATGCGAATTCATCCATGTTCAACCCACCTCAACTCTCGTATCCGTTACCTCAATCATTATTTAATGGCTTGGTACCACGTTTCTTCAATATCTTTGAAGTTGTTAAATCCTATTTTACTATAAAATGTTTTGGCTTCAGGGGCGGATATCAGGAACATCAATGCATCTTTTTCTAAAAAATGCTTTAGGTGTTCAATTAATCCCTTGCCAATCCCTGTTCCCTGGTACTCGGGGTCAACCGCAATATCATTAATATAACAATCAAAGCAAAAGTCCGTAAATGCTCGCAGAAAGCCCAATAACTTCTCATTAGGGCTATGATTGCGCTTGTTGATGGTGTTTCATCCGTTTTATAAATTATCATTCACAAATCCTCTTATGTCGTATGATAGGTTAAGCACGTTCCCATAATTATACACACTACATACCCTTTTGTTTGCGCATTACTGCCCGTTCGTATTATGAGGTCAGCCAGTTTTTACTGGTTGACCTCTTTTGTTTTAAGGGGTTTAGTTACGGGTAGCCGGGGTAGAACGTCTCTGCCCGTGGGGCTTGACCCCGTGTGCTAAACTGTTCACCCCCTACTTGTAGAAACATGTTTGAGGCTGGTTGAGACAACGATCTCGAATAACAAGCGAAGCTATGACACTGCAAGATGGATTAGGGGCTTCCGGCAA
>NZ_VCRA01000056.1 GCF_005938385.1 Paenibacillus mesophilus | reverse complement strand
TGTTCTACATCACGTAATTGCTCTTCAATCGTTTTCATCGCGATCACCCGTACAAATAAGTTGTAGTGTCTTATTCGACGCGGGTATCTTGAAGTTCCTTCCAAGCGTCTTTAGTTCAACTTATATACATAATAAAAAACACCCCAAGACTATAGACTCGGGGATGAGGTAGTGTCTCGTGGTACCACCCAGCTTCGTCAATAGGTCGTTCAAACGCCATCGCGTAGTCCAATACTTATTTACGCCTCATTCGCTTAATTACCATAGAACTATAGCTAGAAAAAAAGCGATGAAAAGAGCTAACAGCAAATAACCTCTGATTTGTTTAGTGATTGCTAACACCATCCTAATCATCCATGATTTATTTTTGTCGAAGGTAAGGACTTTCCGCGATATCAGGTCACGCGCATGATGATTCGTTATGGAGATTTGGTTTACCTCGATGCGTTAGATCGGCTGCATCATGACTATGTTACACTCGAAGCGCTTTTACCACTAGCAGTTTTATTGCACCTATAAACCAAGGTTTTGTCCATGAAGGAGAAACAAAAATCGTATACATTCCTAATCGATTTCCAGCCCATAAATCGGTAATAATGCCATTGCCGACAACCGCTGTCTCTTTTTTTTGGGTTCCGATTACATCCAAAGCAGCCATAAATGCTTTTTTCTTCGGTTTACTCGCTTCGAATAAAGCTGGTATCTCGTTAACAAGCTCGTTTCCTTGCAAAGGAGGCTTACTGTTCGAGACGATAATCAATTTTATCGCATAACGGGACTTAAAGTCTTTCAGCCATTCCTTCATCGAATCCGAGGCAGACGGAGAATTTTTCGGAATTAATGTATTACTCCAGTTAAGTATTATTCCTTTAATTCCTGCTCGTTGCAATGCGTCTCCGTCTATGTCGTAAATTGATCGTACAATTTGTGAAGGTTTGAAAATAGGCATAAGCTTCCTCCATTACATTTAATTACAAATCAGGTGTTAACTCATATGTAGTTTTCCTTTACTTTCATTTTTAATACTCCTCCATGTCCAGCCTGATCGGGAAGCTCATGGCTTGCACTGAAGGGCGCTGCCGATGATCCGGGCATTGTTCCGACAGTCTGGGACCGTGCCGGAGACTGCTTGGCAAGGGGCAAAGATCTACATTGCATAACCTATTGGGATATCGGAATAATAACTGTTTAAACAGAGCAGGTGCTCAATAAAGGAGATCAGAATGGAAAAAAACGGATATAAGGTGATTAATCATTCTGAGAATCGAAACAAAATGAACGGTGATGAAACACCGATAATTCTGGATGGAAAGGCAACTGAAAAGGTTCCAAGTGAGCCGAGTGTTATAGAAAGAACAAAAGAGGTTCTGGAGAACATAGGAACCACGATAAATGGTCTTTGAGACAAGGTTGAACGTAAGTGAATCAATAGGATTAACTTTAAGGATTAACAACTCTAAGTACCCGTTGCGGTGCTTTTTTTATTGTTGCAAAGTCGATTTTCGTTTTGGATAAAAACAACAAAATCAGAGAAGTCTAATTGAAGTTGTTGCCATTATGCGTTGAGACAAGGAGAGTTTTGATGAAATACAGACGATGGACCATGATGCTACTTTGTTTCGGTTTAACTGGGAACTTACTTCTTTCCCCGGCTTACGCGGAACATTTCGAAGACGATAATCTGTTGGCCAGGATCAAGGAAGAAGCGGACAAAAGGTACATACCAGCCATAAATGCCCGGATCGATCATGCATGGCACGCCATTCCCGGATACAATGGCCGTGAAGTGGATATTGAAAAAACATACGAGATTGCCCAGAAAAATCCGAATAGGATTGATTTTATTTATCGGGAAATTCCACCTACTGTAAATCTAGAGCAGCTCGGGGTTGAACCCATTTATAGAGGAAACCCTGGTAAGCCAATGGTTTCCATTATGGTCAATGTGGCTTGGGGTGATGAGTATATCCCGACCATTTTGGATGTTTTGGAAAAGGAACAGGTTCATGCAACTTTTTTCTTTGATGGCTCCTGGCTATCCAAGCATATGGATATGGCTAAACAGATCGGCGAGAGGGGGCATGAACTGTCAAACCATGCGTACTCGCATAAAAATATGAGCAGATTAAGCAAACAACAGGCCATCGAAGAAATATCGAAAACGGAAGCGCTGCTGAAGCAACTCCATGTTCAAAATCAATTATTTGCTCCGCCATCGGGCGATTACAGTATGGAAACGGTCCGAATCGCTCATGCGTTACAGTTGAAAACCGTATTATGGACGCTGGATACGGTAGATTGGAAACACCCGAGCCCAGAATCGATCGTTCAAAAGATATCCAACAAAGTCGAGCCAGGAATGATGATATTAATGCATCCAACAGATTCGTCAAGCCAAGCGTTGGAGAGGATGATTAAAGGTATCAAACAAAAGGGTTATGTACTCGGTACGGTAAGCGACCTTTTATCAACGAAACGGATTCCGGAAGAACGTACTTCACTCCATGAAGAACCGACTGAATCGATAGCAAATTAACAACTGAAACATTTTCAGATTTCCGCATGAATAAAGGCTACTGATCGTAATGTTGCGATCGGTAGCCTTTTGTATGTTTAATTTTTAGAAACCTTTGTATTGCGGCTCTTCATTTTCCAATTGTTGTACGCGGCTTTCGACCTGCTGTACGACTTGTTGCGTTTGAGTAGCAGCATTTGTAAAAAGGGTCTTCGCTTCAGCATTTTGGGTATCTAAAGCAAACTGTTCCAAGCTCGCTTGGGCACTTTTTAACGAGGCCACGCAAGTTTTAACTTGAGAAGCTACTGTCATAGGGATTCACCTCCTTCAAAAGAACTTCTATGCAACGAAGCATAATGTACCCCGGTTCCGTTATGTTCATACAACAATGGCTGGTTTCCGCCGGCTCTGAATTTAGCTCACGGAGATTTGTCATTGACAACGCGAAGGTTACGATTATCACGCTAACAAATACGATAGTTGAAGCACGGATAAGGCCACCGATAAAGATGAAGTTTGGGTATGGACGAGTTTCGGCCAAAGACCAAAATCTGGAACGGCAACTCATTAAGGTTCCGCGAGTTAGGTCTCGTAGAACCGTTTTATATTTGTCGATAAGCAAAGTGGAAAATATTTTGATCGGCCGCGCTATCACGCAATGCGTCTAACCTTTGGCAGTCCCAGGCAGGAAATCGATGGAGCATTTATCTAGGTGTACCGGCAATGGAAAAAAGGACGGATGACGACCGCGGAAGCTATGGGCGAATCGACATGTCAAAACCGACTTTTTATCGGCGCGTGAAGGAATATGAGAATGAACGTTCGTCGACGGGCAGTATAACGCAAACTTAATAGAATTCGTATTAGGTAGGCTGGCGAGCTTGATTGAGAAGTCGTTGGTACGATTTTTTCTGGGTCAACAAGGAGTTTTGGTGCCGAGGTCAAACTTATATGCATGAAACAAAGCAGTAAGAGAGGCTGCCGGTATGTTTGATCAATTGATCATAAAGTTTGAATCCGATTTACGTAGTTACTGTCGTATGCTCACTGGAACACCCTGGGATGCGGAAGATTTATATCAGAACACGCTGCTTAAAGCGTTTAAAGCAAAGGAGAAGCTGGTTCAACATCCATCGCCAAGAGCGCTTTTGTTCCGGATTGCATCGAATGGCTGGATTGATGAATGCCGAAAAAGAAAAGCCAATGTAGGTTTGCCGGAAGGGTATGAGGCGTTATCAGCAGATTTCGATGAGTATTCACTGGACGTTAAAGACGGTCTGGAGTTCTTGGTCTCCGCAGTTCCGCCCTTTCAGGTCGCCGTTGTGTTGCTGGCCGATGTTTTCGAGTACAACTCACGGGAGATTGCTGACATGCTTAAGACGACGGAAGGAGCGGCAAAAGCCGCACTACACCGGGCGCGGAAGCGATTGTCTGCCATTAAGCAAGACGCAAAATGGCAGGAAACCTACGCCGTAAACACAGCAGAGCAATCGTTTTTGATCGAACAGTTTCTGGCAGCATTTCGTTTGCGAGAGCCAATGGCGATTGCCAAAGCGTATCATCTCCTGACGAAAGCCGGTATTCGCGCAGAGCGCCATTTGCTGCAAGGCAAGCTGTATTTTACATTCCGCGATCCGGAAGGGAATGCCTTTACGGTAATCGCCGGATAATTTTTTCTTCAGCACCGTATCGTTTGTTTGTGTTGATTCGTGTATAAAGTGATGAAGATCCAATTTGAGGGGAGTTTTGCAGATGCTCATCAGAAATCGAATCAATACCTGCTTCATTCATTTGAAAAACCTGAAGAAAGGAAAAGAGTGGTATAAGATGGTGTTTCCGTTTGAGGTGCTGGCAGAGGGAGACGACTTCCTCGAATTCAAAATGGAAGGGGCGGGACTTATGTTGCTGCAAGCAGAGCATGAGAACATTACGCCGCTGCCGTACTCCGTCTTTTTCTTTGAAACGTCCGATGTGGATCAGGCTTTCCAGGAGTTAACGCAAAAAGGCGTCAAAACAGACGGAATCCGGCCGTTTCCAGACGGGATGCGTGGCTGTCACGCTTTCGACCCGGAAGGCAACATGCTGCTCATTTGCACGCCGCCTATTGTATGACTACAACTTACGAACGATATCGTCATGGTCACCAAGTTCTTACTTTGCCGTTACAGCAGCGCGGTGAATCGAGTCATAAATGGTAGTTCAGCTCATTGACGGTACGATAGTTGAATCACCAGCAAGGTCGTCGAATAATTCGACGACCTTTTTGAACGTTCAGACTGTGTCAGAAAGCATGCTTTTCGGGCACGCTCAAAAAGGGCTTGTTTCGTTATGTCAAAATGCCATTAATGAGTTTAGGCATGTGCCATGAATTGATGTGGTACTTTGCCATGAATGAGGGAGTACCTTTATGAAATTGGCATACGGTCGGGAGCATTGCTACTCGAGGAGCTGCCCATACGTACATCCTGAAGTGAGTTTTGCCGCTAGTGCGGCAAGCCGGAGGTTTTGTTTATTATTTGATCCCGAATCGAACGAAGGAATCCACGATTTGCCGCTGAAGCAAGAGGTAGAGGAGGAGAATCGGCAAGCAGGAGATCGTCTTCCCGCCACGAAGAGCTGACCGCGTGGCGTCCAGGAGCACTGCTGGATCAATAACGCTGACGAATGGTTATGAAATAGTCGATGAGTTGCAACTGAGGAGGAGCATGCCAGGCGATAAAATTTCTGGATCGGCATGTCGCCTTAGCTGCAGATGAAGGGAAGGGCAACGTAACTTAGGACCATTTCCGAATCGTCAGTTTTGGCCCCAGTAGATTCTGCCCAAGGACCTAGCGGCTCTGTAATCCATGAAGACGAAGCGGATTTCGCTCGCGTTGTCAAAACAGCAGGAGTTCGGCGACATCTCATGGAACTTATTACCTATTGTTCGGATAATGGGGGATTGCAATGGATATCGCGCAATATGAAGGATCCACGGTCAATATTAATACAGAGCTCAGCAAAGTCAGCAAACACGACAGAAAAAAAGTGATCGAAAAGTACAGGCGGATCGCAGAAAAAGGGGCGATGACTTGCCCATTTTGCAGTGAGAAACTGCTGTTGCGAGCGGGCGAGATCCGTGAAATCCATTTTGCCCATCCGGCAGGAAAGACCTGCCAAGAGGCGGATGCGTACGATACATACCGAAAACAAACTAGGCGCGAAAACAAAAAGCATTCTATCATTAAAGAGGCAATCTATACCGAATTGAAGAGCCAAGAAGTCATTAAGCCCGACCTCAGGGTCGAATACGGATATAAAGAAAAAGCGGCTGAGAAGTGGAGACATTACCCCGACATCTACATGAACAAAGGTGGACGCGAATTCGCTATTTCAGTAATAACGCATGTCCACGAGATCGGTGATGAGAAAGTCGTAAAAACAATCAGCAAGCGGAACCAATATTTCGCGGCTAAGGGTCTTGAAACAATATGGTTCGTGGAAGACAGGGAGTTGGCTGATGATTTTGAACACCGAGTGCTTCATTTGTGGGAGGCCGAGTACGGACTAGCGATAAAAACCGTTGCGGACCGTTTGTGGGATGCGTTTTTGGAAGGGATCATGCAGGATTTTCCTTATAATAATATTTTCGAACTGTTTAGATATAGATCGTACGCCCGCATGCATTTTGATGTCCGCAGTTTGTATTACGTTCATTCCACGGATGATGAAATTACTTTCTCCGTGTATCGGATGATACTAGATAAAAAGCGGAAACCGTTCCGCGCGTTTGCGTTAAATCGTGGTTATCGGATGCACATGTCGAGCGCACTAATCGTACGCGATGAAATCGTGCTGAGCAGGGAAGAGCAGGAGGACCAAGACCGTATCCAGTTTGCCATCGAAGTGGCTGAGCGGATAGAGCAGCTTCGAGAAGAAAAGATCGCCCAAGAAGAAACCCGGTTTGCGGAGCATATAGCCGCCGAGGAAGTTACGAAACAGAACGCGAGATCTCGCGTGCAGGCTCTTCCGCCCGAATATCAGCAGGCAGTTGCTGCCGCGGCGGAAATCGTGCATGTTGATATCGATGTCCTTGAATACATGGACAAATTAAAGACAGCGACCATCTCGGCACAAGAAGCCAAGAAGTTGTTTTATTATATGGAGCGTCACCGAAGCGAACTTGATGACTACGGGTTGTCCTTTGATGAAGTGAAGCGGCATATCAATTACGCTCTCGGCAGAGTCGGCAATCCCGACATCCGCAAATGGCTAGTCGAAGTTGAGTACCTCTGACCATTAGCAAGCATGATGAATCCTTTTATTGGATACGAGAATCAAATGTGATATAATTTTCTTAACTCTACAGAACCGATCCCTTATTTTACGCCACTAGAGATAAGGGATCGAGGTTCAAAAATGTATCTAACTGCAATATTGGATATAATAGTAATGTACATAGAAGAGACAGTAAATGTCGGCTGACAAGAAAAATATAACATTAAGAGTCGCGTATATCGCGGCTCTTTTCATTTATGTTGCCATGTTCTTGTCTTGGGTCAATGACAAGAACTCGACAACATGCCCCACAGGTGACAAGAACATGACAACATACCCCACAGATTGATTTTGATTCTTATGTAGTGGCTGTCAGGCCATGGCTGACATTCTTGGAGGACAAGAACATACACTCAATGAAAGTTTCGGCTTTATATTTTTTATCTGTAAGTTCTTGCACTTTTCGCTGGACAAGAACTTACATCGTTACCCGAATTGGGACAAGAACATACCATCCTTAGCCGCGACTGAACAAAAAACGGTTGAGGGAGGGGGGGCCAAGTTCTTGACCTTTATGCAACCAAGTTCTTGACATCCGACAATTGATGATAATCTAGGTGTCGGCTGACAAGAAAAATATAAGTCCGTCGTCCTGAGCCCCGACAGCACCAAGGCGAAAATCTTGAAATATCCGCCGAGCAGTGGTTCCGTTGGCGGAGTTCGACCTTCCGACCGCTCTTTCATCCAGGACGGTGCGACCTTCATCCCGCTCCGCTTCGTGGCGGAATCCATCGACGGCGAGGTGAAGTGGTACCAAGACGACTACGTAGCCGCCATCATAGCCGGATATAACATCAAATAGCACCGGGACGGACAGGCATTAGTTATTGGGGAAGCAGCGGCATACGCATATTGCCGGTGGGCTTCCCTTTCGCTATATCTGTCGCCTGGTCCATTCCGTCAAGTGGATAACGGGTTCGCATTCACGGGGTATCCAATTTCCCCAAACAGGGAACAAACAGGGGACCACTTTGTTTGCGGGGCGGAAATTGATAGTGATATGATGAGGGAAACAGGCGCCTTTTTGTTTCGGGAGGGTTGGGTTCAGATGAACAAGAAACTGCAGTTTTATGAAAACATGAAAGGAAGTAACCAGGGGACAGGTAAGTTGCCATTTTTTATTGGAATTCATGCCTTTCCCACGACCGTGTTAAATTATCATTCCTTTGTTGAGTTTACTTATATCATAGACGGAAGCGGTTACCAGAGCATAAATGGAACTCTGCATCGTATGGAGCCGGGCACGATTTCACTACTGCCTCCCTATCACATTCATCAAATGACGAGCGACAACGGATGTGTGATTCGAAAATACTGTTGCCTGTTCGATATGAACATATTATTTGGTTCGCCATACGCTTCTGAATGGACTGAACAATTGTATCAGATTGGCGCCGCATTTCCGTCATCTGTTGCGTTTCATGGAGAAGAAGCGGTTCTGATGGAAGCCCTGTTCGCACGCCTTTTGATGGAATACTGCAATCCGGATCTGCGCGGGCGAAATCACATGATTTGCAGTAAACTGTCCGAGGCACTGCTCCTGTTTCTGAGAGCTGCCGCTGCTGCTGGCGATCATGAGGCAAAGCCGAATGAACAGGAGGAAGGGAACCCGTTGTTCTGGTCTGCTCTTCATTATGTTCATGCGCATTATACGGAGCGATTAACGTTGGATATGGTAGCAAAGCATCTTCATATCAGCGAATCGTATGTAAGTCGGATGTTCAGAGAAAGAACGGGGCGAAGCTTCCTTGAATACGTACACCAACTTCGTATAGATAGCGCGGCCAGTATGCTGGTTACGACGGACAGAACGATTATGGATATTGCATTCGATACAGGATTTGAATCTCCCCGTACCTTTTATCGAGTGTTCAAAGAGGTTAGGGGCCAATCGCCAAAAGAATATCGGAATGCCAACTTGTGCAGGTCTGGACTAAGCTAAGTTCAGCCTGCTTTTCATTTTCGTCGCCTGTCAGTGGTAAGGATATGACCTATTGTTATTGGAATTTGTCACGAATAATTTCCTGAACGAGGTTACAATTCGATTAGATCAGAAATTAGCTTTAAAGGCTTTAGATGATCTGGATCGGAGCAATGGAACTATCGCACAAAGGAGATGTGTAACATGGACAAATTGGCAATTGACGGGGGTTTGCCAATCAGAACGAAACCGTTTCCGGCATGGCCTATATACGATGAATTGGAGGAGCGGCTCATTCTCGAAGTTGTTCGCTCCGGCAGATGGGGAGGTCATGCCAAGCTGTCCGAACTGGAGGAGAAGTTCGCCGCCATCCATGATGCGAAGCACGCCGTATCGGTCGCCAACGGCACGGTAGCGATCACCGTAGCTTTGCAAGCGGCCGGCGTACAGCCGGGCGACGAAGTGATCATGCCTCCGTATACGTTTATTGCCACGGCCAGCTCCGCGCTCTTGTTTGGCGCGATTCCTGTATTCGTTGACGTCGAGCCGGATTCGCTGCTGATCGATCCGGAGAAGGTGGAGGCGGCGATCACGTCGAAGACGAAGGCGATTATCGCTGTGCATATTGCCGGCGCCCCTGCCAACCTGACTCGCTTGAGGGCCATTGCCAATAAGCACGGACTTCGCCTGATTGAAGATTCGGCGCAAGCGGTCGGCGCGAGATGGGACGGCGTCGGAGTTGGCGCCCAGGGCGACCTCGGCACGTTCAGCTTTCAATCGAGCAAAAATATTAACGCCGGGGAAGGCGGCATGATCCTGACCAATGATCAGGAATTGGCCGACCATGCCTGGTCCTTGGCGAATGTAGGGCGCATCCGGCAAGGCGACTGGTATCAGCATGAGAGGATTGGATGGAATTTGCGCCTGACCGGGCTGCAGGCCGCGATTTTGCTTGGCCAGTTGTCTCGTCTGGACGACCAAATGGAGCGGCGCGAGCGGAACGCCAAGCTGCTCACCGAGCTGTTGGACGACACACAGGGGGTCCGCACCCTCCGTCGCGATCCGAAGATTACCCGGCACGCGCTGCACATATTCATGTTCCGTATCGATCCGGATCTGACAGACCGCGTTAATAAAGCTGATGTGATCCGCAGGCTGAATGCGGAAGGCATACCCGTTGGCTTCGGCTATATCTCGCTCAACCAAAACAAGGCGATCATCAACGAGACGAAGAAATGGACCGGAGAAGAACGCGTGTATTCGTGTCCGAACAGCGAGCGGGCATGCGACAAAGAAATTTTGTGGTTGTCTCAGAACATCTTGCTGGCGGGCGAGCCGGATATGCACGATATCGTGGCAGGAGTACGCAAGGTGATGGCTTCCTTCCAGTAATGGTAAGCCAGAGGAACTGGCAAACAAGTAACAAGCAGACGCGGACCGTAAGAGCCGTGCCTGCTTGTTTTTTTCAAAATATAAGCGTTATATGTCGACAAGCTCGGCCAACGTTTGGCGGATCGCAGGTTCCGTTGCTTCTGTAAACGGCGAACAAAGACCGAAGATTGGATAGGAGTCGACCGACTCATAGCCGCCTTCGCGAAGCTGCCGGGCTGTGGACACATAACCGATCATCCCGTTGCTGTAAGCGACGGGGAGTGTGCGTTTGTCTGACAGATCTTTAATAAACAGACCGTACTCAACGACCATTTCCGCGTTCATGGCGAGCAGCGACAGCCCGTCCGCAATATCCATGCGTACCAGGTCAAGCTCTGCCGCAGGTCGTACCAGCTTCGGATGGTCCAGCAGCAGCTTCGCCCAGTCGCGTATGATCGGTCCCGCCGATTGGCTGTATCCGGTAAGCTCCGACGTGGTCGGGACAGAAGAGAAGGCCAATGGCAGTTTGACGTGCGTTCCTGTTGGCGAGCATGGTTGCAATTCATGCATTTGGCCGTTCAACACATTCCTTACCGATTCGTATAACCGTGCTCCAAGCTGCTGCACATCTGTATCGGTTCCGCTGTAAAATTTACCGTCGCGGTACAAGGGCGGGCGCACATCGCCGCAGCAACCTTGGAAAAACAAGGAGATCGCGCCGTTGTTCACTTCGCGTTCCAGTTGTTCCATGGCCAGGCCGCAATATTCGGATGATACGAAGTTGGCGTTCGTCGTGGTCGGGTGGCACGTGTAGTGGACAATCCATGCTTTTGCTTCTCCCGCGGCGTTGACGAAACGGATCACCGTGACCTCGGAGTCCTTCGCGCCTTGCTCATTCGGGGCGATAACGATTTTGCCGTCAACGAGCTTCCTGCGATGGATGCCCAAGTCGCAAACGCCAGACCCGCGCTGTATCGTAACAGGCTCCAAATTGGCCTCGGCGAGCTCCATGCCGGCGAGCAGCTTGTGTTCCAGCTCCTGAAGATAGCTGTCATCCGCTGCGCCCAGCGACGGCATCAAGGTACTTGTTTGCGGACCGGAATGGCTGTGAGAGGCGTTGAGCAAGATGTCCTCCGCCCTCATTCCCCAGCGCACAGCCAGTTCCTGCCGCAGCTTCTCCGTTTGTTCGGTTGACCACCAGATGAGATCGCCGGCGACAAGCAGACGGTTGCGCGCTGTTCCCGTTTCCTCGTCTTGCTGCCTAAGGAACAGGGCTTTCGCATAAATCGGGTGGTGTACCCCTTCGAAGACGCCATTACGGCTGCTGTAACCGGCCAACATGACGGGGGGGCTTGGAGTGATGTCGATTTTACAGGTTCCTAACCAAACGCTCATATTCGTTTCAACTCCATTGTAGTATCGTTCAGGGACGATTGCTTGATTCCCTTAGGAGCTTAAGCGGAATTACCGCCCTGGCTGACGACCCTGGACCTGTATATTATTAGGGCCTGTTCGTCAGAAGAAAGGTACGTTATTAAAGCTCCTTAATTGGTAACGCAAGTCCATGATAAACTAAACCCGCTTGCAACGTATGCCATTTTCATGAATTGTTGCGCCATTATTTATGACAGGATCGTCGCTTCCATCCTTTACCTGTTCATCGGTTTCCGTCAGCATGGATGGCTGGAAACAAAGGGGCAAAGATGACTGAAGAACGAGTCGGTCATCCGGGAAGTAAGCCCAGCTAGTAAGGATATGACCCATTGTTTATTTATTTTGACACGAATCTTTTCCGTAATATAGATACAATTAGTGCAGATATGAAAATCAGTTGTCACCTTTCCGTGTTTGTAAAAGGCAACTTTTTTCGGTTATCTAAAGTTGATGAAGGGGTGAAATGATTTGAAAGAGAAAGGTTTATCCATTGGTCGAGGAGTTGCCCGACGTAACATGTTTGTCATGACGATCTCCGCTTTGATCATGTCGGGATTGGCGGCAGGCTGCAGCGATCGTAACGACGGCTCGAAATCGGAAGGCCAATCAAAGCCTGCGCAAGCGAAACCTGTCGAACTGGTTTTTTACGCGTTGTCCGCGTTGTCGGGAACAGATGAGGAAAAGGCGGAACAATGGACCGCTTATGTCCAGAAGAAGCATCCGAATATTTCTTTAAAATTCATTAATGCTACGGATACAAACACTGTCGACAACGTGATTGCCACGAAACAACCCGTCGATATTCTTTTCGGTTCATTTGCCAACTTTTTGAGGTTCAAGGATAGAGAAATGACAGGTGATATGACTGAACTGGTCAAGCAGAACAAATTTGATCTGTCGTCAGTAGAAAAGCAGTATGTCGACATGGTTCAACAATATCATGACGGGAAACTGCCTTTATTGCCCGTATATGATCTCAGGCTGGGAGTTTACTATAATAAAGATTTGTTTGACAAATTTGGCGTTCCATATCCAAAAGACGGAACAACATGGGAAAATCTGCTCGACACGGCCAGGAAGTTAACAAGGGAGGAGAGCGGTGTAACTTACCGCGGTTTTGCAACAGCCTCTGCAGGAGCAGGACTGGCGATCAACCAATATTCATTGGGATATACCGATCCGAAAACAGGGAAGCTTGCTATCAACACGGATCAATGGAAGCGTTATTTTGCACCGATTGTTCCAATGTTTACTGTTCCGGGCTATAACCCTACAAAAGAAATTGTGGAAGGCGGTCTCAAATTGTTCGAGGAAGGGTCTGCCGCTATGGTGATCGCCTTCAACTCCTATGGCTCGTTCACTCTTCCGAGTAAGAATCTCAATTGGGACGTAACAAGCCTTCCTGAAATGAGCGACCTTCGAGGAATTGGATCGCAACCGTATCCGGTATACTTGGGCCTCTCTTCCACCAGCAAACATAAGGACGAAGCATTTCAAGCGATCAGCGCTTTGCTCTCCCTCGAAACTCAGATCGATCGGTCATCGAAGTTTGGAGTGTTCAGCCCGTTGAAGGACCAGAAAGCGAAAGTCGCCTTCGGAGAATCTAAAATGTGGAAAGGGAAAAATTTTCAAGCTTTCGCTGGCCAAAAGCCTGCAGCCCCGGCGCCGGCTGTTAATGCCAATCTGAAGAATATCGCTGAAAGTGAGCTTAACAAAGTTTTCACTTCTGTCATTACGGGTGAAAAGGATATTAACACTGCGCTGCGAGAGGCGGAAGATGCGACCGACAAAGCTTACCAACAATTTTTGTCGCAACAATCCAAATAAATCAACAAACCAGGCCACCACCATCAATAGGAGGAAGTAGAAGCATATGAACAAAGTACGTCTTGGTATTATCGGGTGCGGGGGAATGTCGCGCGCCCACATGGGAGACTTTCACCATCTATCGGATCGCATGGAAATTGTGGCCACGTGCGACATTGTTCCGGAACGCGCCTAGAATGTGGCCGTATTCGAAATTTTGAAAGTTTGCATCATATTTAAAATGGTTTGGGGGAATGCACGAATGACGACATCGATTCCATCACATCCGGCCGAAAGCAACTTGACGAAACCGTCGCTCCGGGCATGCGATCTGCTGCTGCCGGCGAACATTCCGGCGGTTACGGGAAAAGAGATCAATCTGTATTTCGATAATCTGATCATCGGGGATGCGACACGCTACGATTTCGTCGTACGCTGCGCGATTGGACGCCATCAGAATGAGCGGTGGACCTGCGTGCCCACGGAACTGGGAAATGTTCCGCTGACCGTAGAGGTATATTCGGAGGAGGGCGTTCTGTTGTCCGCCGCCGATACGGTCGTCCAGGTGAAGGCGACCGACGGAAACGGGGGCTCCAGAACGATATTGTTTGTCGGAGACAGCACGACGGCCGCTGGGGCGTATACGGCTGAGCTGTTGAGGCTGTTCGCACTCGATTCGGACAATCTGAAGCTGATCGGGAAGCAGGGGACGGCTCCGAACGTTCACGAAGGCTTGGGCGGCTGGCGGGTGGACAGCTTTTTCGAGAAGGAGGGAAGCCCGTTCGTGTTCGGCGGGGCGTTTAATTTCTGCCGCTACATGCGTGACAACGGATTCGAAGACAGCGGCTTGACCGATTTGTGCGTGCATCTGGGCATCAATGACGTGTGGCTGGAAAAAGACGATGAGGCAGTGGCGAAGCTGCTGGAGCGGGAAATGCCGATGCTGGAATCGATGTTCGAGTCCGTATGGGCCTACGACGCTTCCATCCGGATCGGCATCATGATCGTCATCCCGCCGTCCCTGACGCAGGACAGTTTCGGAGCGAGCTATGGGACAAGGCAAACAAGGCGCCGCTATAAGCGAAACGTATTTTTATGGAATCAAGAGCTGATTCGCCGATTTGGGAATCGGGAAGGATTCGAGCTCGTTCCGGTCAACGTCAATCTGGACACGGTTAACAGCATGCCCTCGGAGCTTGTACCGGCAAACAGCAGAAGCTCCGTGACGATCCGGAGGCTGAACAATGGAGTCCATCCGGCGCAGGAAGGCTATAAGCAGATGGCGGACGTCCTGTATTATTGGCTGAAATAGTATTTTTACACACACGGGAGATGGATACAAAGCGATTCCGCCGGGGTGCGCAAGGTTTGGCTTCATACCGGTAATTATGCTTGAAGACGAAGATGGCGCCAGCGATGAGTACAGTTTGTGTTTGATAGCGGGGGAGCTCTTTCGGGGCTTCCTTTTTGCTTTTTGTCGTTCCCATCAGTAAGGATATGACCGATTGTTTTTTGCTTTTGTCACGATTCTATTCCTGGATATCGTTACGATCAGTGTAGATGAAGAAAATAGTTGTCGCCAGCCACTGTTTTGAAAACGGCAACATTTTCGGTTATCTACAATGGGATTTCATAAGAAGTACACAAGGGAGGGGATGATTTGATTGGATTTGATGGGGAAATTCAGGTTGAAACAGTTTACGGTACCGTTCGGTAATCTGCTTCTTGCAGCCTGCTCGAATGAAGCGGGAGGAGGTGATGGGTTGAAGCAGGGCTTTCGCTGCCGATTGGACGGGTGGACTGTATGTGAGCAGAAACGGACGATAGGATGTGGGAGGAAGAAACGCGTTTGCCGATGGAATCAGATACAGGCACGTTTTTTGGATGAGCAGCCGTGTGTATGCCGGATAGCAGCTCATGTGGCGCAAAAGGTGGATTGGGAAACAGCCGCGTTGGCAGTTGTGTTGCGGCAAGCCGTAGCCGGTCCAACGGGTATTGACGTGTGAAACGTGGTTTGGGTCGCAAGTTGCAGTTGAAGCAGTTGCCGGGAAATGTTTCATCGCAAGAGTGTGTGGTTCAACATCGTCTAACGACGTCAAGTGCATCGGAATGCACAATGGAACAACAACGTAAGGGGCGACAATGTCACATCGTTGCATGGCTCCGATGCGAAGCATTGTTCAAACGGGCTTGAACGGAAGAAGGGATGGTATGCCCGTATTTTGAAAGCGCTGTCAAATTGGAAGAACGAAGATGTATGGGAGGAAGGGAACGGAATGAGAGCAAGGATAAAAATGAAAAAGAAGCGGATTCGTACCGACAACCAGTTCCACGTGACATGCTCTGCTTCATCTTCGCTTTGTCTAGTTTCCTCTTAAAAGCTGCTGAAGTGTATTGGAACCCCGGTCCAATTTCATACTCTAGCTTCTTTAGTTCCAGCTTATGACGCTCCGCCTCGGTCAACTCATCCCGCACAAGGTGCCCCGTGGCCAGCTAGCAGCGGCGGCCCCGCCCGAAAGGCGAGAAGAAAACGAAAAACCATATCCGGTTTATATAATTAAATTAAATATTAAATCCGGTTTATTTAATTGTAGTTTAAAAATAAAATTCGCTGTGTTATAATCGGGTTCAAGCAAGAGAATGTATATTTTTTTATCCGGTTTATATAAATACATTCTTTTATATAAACCGGGGTCGCAGAACGGTGAAAGAAGGAGGGATTGCCTGATGGAACCCGAATAAGTAGGACATAACGACGATTGGACAATCGCAAGGAGAGAGCCGCCCGATGAGAGGAAGACCGACGAACGAACAGTTTCGCCAACTACTTGAGCATATGGTTCAAACGCTGAAAACCGAGA
>NZ_VCRA01000055.1 GCF_005938385.1 Paenibacillus mesophilus | reverse complement strand
TGTTCTACATCACGTAATTGCTCTTCAATCGTTTTCATCGCGATCACCCGTACAAATAAGTTGTAGTGTCTTATTCGACGCGGGTATCTTGAAGTTCCTTCCAAGCGTCTTTAGTTCAACTTATATAGATTATCAACTACCTCAGAAAAATAGTTGTAGACTGGACAGTTAAATCGAATGGATATAAGGATAAATCCGGAAAATAAAGTGTTAGACTGGATTGTTTTTTATTTCAGGCTTTATGAAACGATGAAACGATACGTTAGTCCTTCAAAATAAGCATTAAACTGACTCCAATTATACAGGGGCAGCCTAAAACTTGAAAATGAAGTCCTAGATTGCCGCTGCACTTTTATGCTTTTGTCTCCCGTTCTCTCGCTTCGATTACCGTTTCCCCTTCTCCAGAAGGAGTCTCAAAACCGTTTAAATACTGGGTTAGAATGTCCTCGGTGATCGGAAATGCCGCATTGGCGTCAAAACGTTCACTTCTGATGAGAAGCCTCTGACGTAACTCATCCGGCTGAACCTTTAAGTAAATCAGCTCCCACACGCCGCCATACTCGTCGATCAGTTGCTTGTATTCATTGCGTCTTTGACTCTGCCAAAAGCTAAAATCGACAACGACATGGTGTCTAGCTTGGATCAGATTCACCAGTTCCATCCGCAACTTTATTTCCGATTCTTTTTGATAAGACTCATAATTTTCCTCTGGATAATCAACTCCAAAACGTCCGTGTGTGGTCCAAATATCCTCATCTATCGAGAGCCGGGCAAATCCCTCTTTTTCCAACTTTTGCGCAAAGGTCGTTTTACCCGATCCTGCCACGCCGCACATCATCACAACGACGGGAGCTGCGCTCGTACGCTTTTGCTGCACCAATTTTTCGATAACAATCTTTTCACTCAGCAAATACTTCATCTCCTTTTATCTTTGTCTAATTGAAATGGCTCTTTCTCATCAGTCTAAAACTTTATTTTCTCAGTCTATCACTTTATTTTTCAGTCTAGAAGTTTATTTTCTTTGGACAGTTATGCTCCAAAAAGCCTATCATAAGGAAATATTTACAGCGGATTGCATGTTGATTTAAAGTAGTAGTATCAATTGGGAAGAGGTGGTTATATTGTCAGAAATAAACCTCCATGAACTTACTGCGGAAAATTGCAGCATTGAAAAAACAGATGAAGAAATAAAAATATGGTGTTCCTATGATAAAGGTTATGCGGTTTCTACACAAAAATATAAAAGCCCCGTCGTCATTCGAGCCGAAGTTATGACCGATTCCACGAATATCCGATTGCTATATGATGGGGGGCAACTCATTTTTAATTGGGAGCGCAATGAGGAAGAATTGCGTTGGTGCGACCCCGGAACAGGTAAGGCAAGAAGTATTACAGGCGCGGGAAAAGTGCCGAAGAACACTTGGATTAACTTATTATGGAACATTGAAGTCGACTATGTGTCCGTAAGTGTTGACGGGATAGAACGTTACCGTGTAGCAGGAGATTTCAGTAAGGTGGCAGGACAAATTGGGATTGGCTCTGCTATGGGATCAACTGTATGTGTGAGATCGCTCTCCATCGCAGGAACACTAACCGATGAAGGAACTTCAATACCGGAGATAACGGAAATCAACGATTGTTTAGATCGACAAAAGAAGCTACTGGTAAACTGCGCCGACCTCTCCGGTTCACGATTTGTAACCGTTAAGGGAGAGCCTCTCTATTTTCAAGAAGTAACTCTTGCGGGAACCAAGATTATCGATGCTAATTTAGGCGGATTGGAGATTGATGGGGCGAACCTCGGTGGGGCATTCATCCACAATATTGGTCCTAAAATGGCACCTATTGATCATCCTGCCTATAACCCGAACGCCAGGATGGAACCGGTACGATTCGATCGTTGCGACCTCAACAGAAGTATAATGACAAACTGTGACTTGTCGGATATCGAAATTACGAATTGCAATATCTCCGGTCTAAAGATCAACGGCATATTAATTGAGGATTTGATTAGGGAATATGAAAATAAAATGTTGCAGGATCAAAGCTAGCAAATATGTATTTGTCGCTACGCTAACGAGTACGATAGTTCAACCTGAGCAAGGAGAAGACCACCGCGGTACTGCTCCCTGTTTCATTAAAGTATCGGGCAGGATACTTCCATCAATTAACGAATATAGGATTCCGTATAGCTTTGCTACATGAATTCATTCTTAGTTCAAATCGTAAGTTTGATGAGATCTCATTAAGTGGAATCAAGATAGATAGATAGCTGAAATCAGGAGGGATGTGGTGTTGAAACACGAGCGTACGAGGTCCAATCAGTATCCGCTAGGAAGTAGCTCCGCTAAAAGAAGGCGATCCGCCGTTGCATTATTATTCGTCCTAGTGGTTATTTGGGCCACTGGTTGTACAGAAAATTCAAGTGACGCTGATAAATCAGTAAGTGACAAGTCAGGCGGGTCTGCTCGGGTCGTGGGTACCCAAGAATCAAGCGTCACATCTTCGCCGGTTGCTAGCAGCACCTCTACAATCCGCATCGATATAAAAAGCAGCGGTGCATCCATTGGTACTGAAACCAGTGAAACGGACCAACGAGATGAGAATAAACTTGAGGTCGAAGCGAGAAAGTCGATAGGGACAACTCCTACACCCATTGATGGCGGAGAAGGAACGCTATCGACAGTAGAAGCGAGATCCAGACTCATACCACTGCTTCCCGAGGGTTGGCACGTTATGAAGGATAGTCATGATACCATCCCAGCCGTAGCAACCGGTGATCTTAATAAGGATGGCATTCCTGATGTGGCGGCGGTAGTAGAAGGGCTTAGCGATACCTTCAGTGGGCCCGGTCCGCGTTCCTTGCTCTTGGCTTTTGGCCGACAAGATAATACCTTGGAGTTGTCACTTATTTCAGATAAGGTGGTACTGAGCGCAGATTCGGGTGGAGTATATGGCGATCCTTTCGACGGCATTATGATTGAACGAGGAACCGTATTAATTCGTGATTACGGAGGGAGCAACTGGCGCTGGTACAACCGTTACCGTTTCCGATATCAGGACATGGACTGGTACCTCATTGGATTCACAACCGGTAATTACTATACTGGTACGTCTACACTTGAAGAAGCGGATGAAGACGACTACAACCTGTTAACTGGTGATTACATTTTGCGGCGGACGAGTGAAGAAGGTAAAGTTGAAATCAAAAAAGGGAATCGAGGGAGAAAAGAACTTATCAAGCTGCATGATTTTGATTTGACTAATATGTAATGATCATTTTGGGGGGAATTCCCAAAACATCAATAAGCTAACTAGGGTACGAGAGCACAATAGGTGATTCAGCAGGCTGCCGGCGATCGGCGGCCTATTGAAGTAACTGAGTGAAATAAAAAGGTATTTTTTTCGGTAGTAAATAAAGAAAATGAGGTGCTGGATATTATTTTTAGAGATGCACAACACGCGTGGAACCCTTCTCCTGATGAGATAAGAGTTTGGGCGTACAATGATGAGAAAATCCCTGAGCAAGATTGGGAGATAGCTGTAAATAGTTTCGAAAATATTCCAATGATTTGTTCATTTATCGAGGACGAAAACTGCAAACATAATTCATTTTTTTAGCAGTCTCTACGTTTTCACAGGAGATATCGTTAGGTCAGGCGAAACTGGTGAATTAGTCAAGTTATCCATGTTGTTAGATAAGGTAGAAATTTCAGCTCAATCGGTAAAACTAAAAGATTGGATTAATCGTTCTAAGCATCTTATAAAGTATCCAAACACTTATGATTATACTTTCTGGGGGCTTGGTTCCAAGTTCGTTTATTGAACGGATACGATAGCTTCTGTGCTGGAGGAACCAATGAAATTGTTGAGTTGGCATTTCGATGATGATCCTTTAGGATCCTCTGATGAATGGAATTGGGTTGAAATAACGATGACTTTCGACGACGGAAGCAAGCGGTGAGTATCTTATATACGCCAGACAGATTGAAGAATAACTTAACTCGGACTAACATTGATCCTCCTAGCTTATTCATCCCTCATATGATAGTAGTCAGAAGTTATGGTAAAGACGATATCGAACGAACTCTTAGGTATCTAGAAAGTGTAAATGAACTACTCACGGCATCTAAACCGTTGGAGTAGGCATTACGCTAACACGGCTACACGATTGGCTGCCGTTGTTCGTTGAAGTAACGGGGCAGTTTACTTCAATCCGCAAGTTTTATTTAGAACAATTTGATAAATGATCGGAAGTGACTAATGAACATTCGTCTGTTGAATGACTCTGATGCCCAAGTGTATAGAGAAGTAAGGTTGCGTGCATTGAAAAATGACCCCGATTCATTTGGATCAACGTATGAGCAAGAAGAAACTAAACCATTGGGGCACATTATAGAAAGGATACACCATACAAAAGATCAATTTACATTGGGATGTTTTGACGAAAGTAACACATTAGTTGGCATTGTCAATTTTTCACGTGAAGACAGGCTTAAGACGGCACATAAAGGAAACATTTACGGTATGTACGTAGAGCCTCAATTTCGAGGACAGGGGTTAGGTAAAGCCCTTCTATTAGCCTTGATTGAAAGAGCAACAAAAGAATGTGAAGGGTTGGAACAGATTCATTTGACGGTTGTGTCTAATAACAAATCAGCAAAACGCTTATATGTCTCGCTAGGGTTTGAAGTTTACGGTATAGAACCACATGCATTAAAGTTTGATGAACAGTATTTCGATGAAGACTTAATGATTTTAAGATTGCGACTAGTGAACTAAAGGGGACAATAGTTTAACGAACTGGCTGCAATTGGTTTTCGATTGGCGCGATACCAAAAAAATAAGCGAAACTGTGTTCCAGAAAATTGCCTAAGAAAATGCTTTGAAACTATTCGGAATGAAATAGAAATAGGCGAGATTTGTCCATGAACCGTTAAATCCCTTGTCCAATATCGGGTTTTAGCGGTTTTTGCTTTCATCGCGATGCCGAACTTCCGATTGACTTTACATATATATTGACTATATTATATATAATATAGAAACAGGACGATGTCGATCCGATCGTTTCGAACGGCTATGCTGCGATAGTGGTTTGGGATATTCCTGATAGGGAGTCAACCTGTTCAATCTGGGGAGGTATCATGCATTGATCGATTCCAAATATTTGTTGAACGACGAACAGATCGTGCAATTTATCACTCACGGAAAATTGCAGCTTCAGACCGACTTCTCCTGCGAGTTTCACCAAAAGGTTATACGGAAAATGAATGAGGTATATGCGAACTAAGAGAATCAGGGAAACAATCTGGTGCCCCGCATCCCCGAGATTCAGCAATTATTCGACCAAGAGGAACTGGCGCAAGCATTGACCGGCGAAGTTGAGAATGATGCTCTTAATACGGCATACGCACTCGCTGCCCTTGGTCAAGAAGGAGTGCCCGTGCTCGTTCAGGGATTGAAGCACTCGGCTCCGGACGTAGCGGGGCCCCGGAGCTTCTCGGTGCCCCGGCTGTCGGCTCATGGATTGGCTGCGGAAGGACCTGTGGCGATTCCGTCATTGATCGAAGCGTTGGATGCAGAATACGAGAATAGAGATGAATTGGGTTTTGTCGCTTATGCGTTAGGGGAATTGGGGGAGCATGCCGGCGCGGCAGTCCCGAAACTTATCGACCTGTTGCAGGAACAATCCGCATTTATTTACGGCAGGCTTGGCGCTCGCGCGAATAGGACCATGAGAGGGAGATTGTATGAAGCTGGGAATCAGTCTGTACTGTTTAAAAGGAGCCATCGTATCCAACGAGATGACGGTACTTACGGCTATCGATTGGATCGCAGAGGCGGGCGCGGCGCATGTCGAGATCGCTTCCGTCGGGTTCGACCTGCTGGAGCAGCCGGAGCTTGCCGACGCGATTCGGGACAGGGCACAGCGGGCAGGGATCGATGTATCGAACTATTGTGTCTCCGCCAATTTCATCACGGCCGGCGCCGATGAATACGAGCGGATGATCGAGCGCGTAAAACGGCATGTCGATGTGACGGTGCGACTTGGCGCGAAACATATGAGGCATGATGTAGCAGCGCGGCCGATCGGCGACATTTCGGTCCGCAACTTTCGGCGGGATCTTCCAATGCTTGCAGAAGCGTGCCGCAGCATTGCCGATTACGCCGCCAGTTACGGCATTACGACAAGCGTCGAGAACCACGGGTACTACATGCAAGGCAGCGAACGCGTGCAGCATTTGATCGAAGAAGTGGACCGCGACAATTACCGCATGACACTCGATATCGGCAATTTTCTATGCGTCGACGAGTTGCCGCTTATCGCCGTTCAGCGAAACATCCGCCTGGCGTCGATGGTCCATTTGAAAGATTTTTATGTTCGCACGCCGGACAGAAGTCCAGGTTCTTCGTGCCCGGGCTGGTTCCCGACAGCCGGAGGCAACCAACTGCGCGGCGCGATATTGGGGCAAGGCGATATTCCCATGCGGGATGTGATACGCGCAATCAAACAAGCGGGCTATGACGGTTACCTGTCGCTCGAATTCGAAGGCATCGAAGAATGCAAAAGTGCCACGAAGCAAGGGTTCGAGTACGCCAAGCGCGTGTGGGGGGAACTGTAAAACACGTCTCAAACGACCGAAACGAGGCAGCTGTTTTCCGGTACACAAGGCAGGAGAGGCGGTGCCTGCTTTGCAACAAGTCTTGTATGAAGGGGACATGACTAATAGATGAGGGTGATAAATAATGACAGGTTCAATTTTAACAGCCGTTGGTAAAGCTAAACTAGCTAGCGCCACCCCTGAAAATCAGCTTGAGATTACGCATGTCGCCGTTGGTGATGGCAATGGATCATATCCTGTTCTGACAGAAAATATGATTGCGTTAGCTCATGAAGTATGGCGTGGTCATGCATCTAACCCGATTCGTGACACACAAGCAACAAATACACTGATGTTTGAATCTGCATTACCAGTTGATGTTGGCGGCTTTACCATTCGAGAGATTGCTATTTTTGACAGTACAGGTGCAATGATTGCAATCGGGCATGTTGACCCTGCACAGCAAAAACGACTACTGACGCAGTCAACTGGTATCAATATGACCGTGCGTATCATTATCGCACTGGCAAATGCTGCTGAAACAAATCTTATTTTACAAACAGAAAAGATAGAGCAGCAAGCGGGGAACGGTTTGGAACAGGAACCGCCGGAGGAGCCGGTCACCCATGTAAGCCGCAGAAAGCTGCTGACGGCCTTCAGCATGGCCGGTGCGGCCTTTGCCGCGGGCAGCATACTCCCGGGATCGGTGGCGGCTTACGGGAAAGAGGGTTTATCGGTTGCCGGTACCATATACGAAGGGTCTAAAGGCAAGGACAAAATTCCCCCAGGAATAGCGGCGAAGCTTGAGCTTGCGACCCATAACGACCTGGCTGGTCGTGATTTGGCTGGAGCACATCCAGCTAGCTCTATTCAGAGCGCAAATGGAGAGACGCAACAGCAAGTTAATGACTATGTTGGTGCGAAATGGTACGCAAATCCCAATGGCTACCCTTTAAATGCTCGTGTAAGACTGGATAATGGCGATATTGTACGCTCTACCGTTGCAAACAACACCGCCGATCCTAATGCTGACATGGCGGGGTGGATTAAAACAAATTCGGCAAGCTATATTGTTGATGAAAGCGGTATCACACAACAAATTATTAACGCCTCTTTAAGGCTTCAGTATTTTTCACATTTAAAATCTTTTACCCCTTGGTATGATGGGCAAGTTGTTTATGTTGCACAACGTAAAGAAGGCTACATTTATGGAGGTGGTTTATTTAAAGCAGATTTAAGTGATACAACAAGCGTAGATAATGATGGAACTATTTTGGTTGGGGTAGATGGGACACGATGGAAAAGACAATATTCAACTTATGCAGACCCTTGCTGGTTCGGTGCGGACTATACTGCTTCCGTTGACTGTTCACCAGAAGTTCAAAAAGCTGTTGACATTTCAATGGGAAGGGTATGGTTTGGGAATGCTGATAGAAACTTTAAGATGACGACACCTATAGGCCTACCAACAAATGGGCTGACCGGTGAAAAATTAATGGACATCTGTGGAGATGGAGCGAGGATTTGGGTATATAGCTCTACAGGTATTTTTACTTCTCAACGTTCAATAGGTTCTGAAAACTCATCAAGCGACCTTTACACATCGGTTCTGGAAATCGGCAGGGGGTTGAGATTTCAGGGGGATGGTGTGTCTGACTCGGTTGTTATTAATGGAGATCGTTTATATAACGTTATTATGCGTGGTGGTCGATACTTGCGCATAAGCGCACTTGTAAAAGCATCAGTACCACGTAGGTCTGAGACAACAGGTTATGTTCAATCAATTCAAATCATAAGTAACCACTTAGCTCTATGTAAACGTATTGTTGATTCCAAAAGAGGTTTTAACGTTACATTTAGTTATAATATGGGTGAATCATGTTACGGTGGAATTTATATTGATGGTGACGGCTCACCTGCAGTTAATGTTATTGAGGTTCAAAGAAATCTTTGGGAATCCAGTGGTGTTCTTGCTAAACTCGGTGCAGTTTATGCAGGAACATTCATGAGTAATTATTGCGAAGGGAATAGTGCTGGTGATCTGCCAACTTTAAAATGCTTGATTGAGATTGGCAAAGTTGGCAGTACAGCATATAGCTCTGGCATAACATTTATTGGCAATCAGTTTGGTGCTGCTGCAACATACAAGACTGATGTTGATTATTGTGATGTTAAATTCAAATCATCATTAAGTGGTACTAATCTGGATACACTAGCTCCCCCTGTTTTTGTTGGAAATTGGTCAAATGGCTACAGAATGTATTCAGAGGGCCAAGTTGTTACACAATTCGGAAACTCGTACAGTGGATCTTCTTTATCACGACATAAAGCGCCACGTCTCCATACTGAAGCACGAGTATCTTTTGCACTGTCAAGAAAGGATTTTTTAAGTTCAACTGAACTATCATCTGGAGTCCATACTATAGCTGAAGTGGATACATCTATCATAAAATCAATAGCGACACAATCAAACAGAGCATGTACTGCTGATTTAAATGTATTTATGCAAATGAAAAACTCCGGCGGTGTTGTTCTAGGCAGTGCTGTTGCTAAAATTATGTTAGTCGCTCAGGGTTCGGAGGGGATTGGTACCGGGGCATCAAGTAATATCTATGTTGATGGGAGTTTGATTGGTTTTGCGCAAAACAACAGTGGCGTCATTGATACTGTGAATTCTGTTAGTTTATCTCCGCATTTTACAAATCCTTCACTATCAATTACGCAGTCTGGCGATAAATACCTGTTAAAGCTTTCAGGCTATTCTGCTACACCTCAACCGGCGTATGGGGCATCAAATAGAATTTCGTCAAATTGTACTATGTCAATATACGGTTTAAATTCAGGTGCAAGTTTAGCTGGTCAATTATCTTTCTAATTTATGAAATCGATTTCTACATCAAAATTTCGCCGAAAAGTGTTCTTCAAAGAGGTCCGAAAAGAAGTTGGAGAAGTACTGAGGACACTGTGCGAGTACAAGAACGTTGAATTGGTAAAAGGCAGTATCCGTGCGGATCACGTACACATGTACGTGAAGATACCGCCTAAAGTTGAGCGTATCCGAATTTATCCGCGCCTTTAGGCACTGCCAGTACCATGCCCCTTATAGGGGCGATATCAAGCCACCCGTTGAATAGGTGGTACTGTGACTTAAAAATGGTCCATATGAAGGGAGCAGGCCGAATGAAGCTCGAGCTGTTTGCGGAAACCGATAACCGGGTGCCGCTGTCGTTTCCCCACTTTCCGACGCGTTTGCAAGCGATTGTTTGGCGCAACTGGGGACTTATTCCTGTAGAAAGGCTGGCCCTTACGCTGCGGGCTACCGTTGCCGAATTGGAGGAGGTTGCGGGAGGACTCGGCTTGCCGGTTCCCGAAAAAGCCGATCCGCTCTGGTTATCCCGCGGCTACATTACGATACTGCGTGCCAACTGGCACTTGCTGCCGTACGAGCAGCTGCTCGTATTGCTGGATTGGACGAAAGACCAGATGGCATTCGCTCTTAAAGAGGACGACTTCCTATGGATTAAAATGGGCAGTCTAAAGCCTGCCATGGAGCCCGTTTATTACCGTCCGTTAACCGACGAGGAGCGAGAAAAAACGGAGCAGGTCCGCGATACGATAGCTCATTATTTTCCTAAGGACGATTCAGCCGCTCCGGATGAATGGGGAGTCGAACTTACCGCCGCGCCGGAGAAGCCGTTTACATTTCTCGGCGGGTTCCGGGATGCCGGAGAGGCGCAGTGGCAGGGCGCAACGTCCGGAGCCGGCGTAACGGAGCCCGGAGATGGTGAAGACAAGGTAGTACTGGACGGCAGTTATTCCATCGTTTTGCCGGAAGGCGCTTCTAGACGGGTTCGGGGATTTGCCGAGAGGTTCGCCGATAGGCTCGAACGTGCATGGGGATTCCGTCTCCGGATGGAGGGTAGCGGCCAGCCGGTCGGCCCGGACTGGAGTGTTGTACAGTTGAAGCTCGCGCCGGACGGCGGCAAGCTCCGCGAAAGCCATCGTATCGCTGCAGAGGGCAACCGGGTTACCATAGAGGCTGTGGATGAGAACGGGCTGCTGCGAGGCTTGCAGTGGATAACGGCCGGGATGAACGAGCAGGGAGGACCTTTCGTGGTCCGGGGTGTGACGAATCGGTCTACTAGGTACGATTTCCGGCTGCTGTATTCTTATTTCGCTGTATATGGAGATCCGCTGCTCGATCCCGAGCTTGACCCGTATCCCGAACATTTGCTCGAGAGATTGTCGGAAACGGGGGTAAACGCGGTTTGGCTGCAGTGCGTGCTGTACCAGCTTGTGCCTTTTGCCGAAGCGCCCGAGATGTCGATAGGCTGGGAACGCCGGGTGGAAGGGCTGCGCAAGCTGGCGACCCGGGCGGCCGATTACGGGATCGGAGTTTATTTGTACTTTAACGAGCCGCGCTCCATGCCTTTGGAATTTTTCGAGGCAAGACCGGAATGGCGGGGGCATACGATCGGCACTTACGCTTCGATGTGCACGTCGCATCCGGAAGTGCAGCGGTATTTAAAGGAAGGGACTGCGGCGCTGTTCCGGTCGGTCCCGGAGCTGGCGGGCCTGTTTACGATCACGATGTCGGAAAATATGACCAACTGTTACTCTGTATCGGGCAGATCCAAGCTGACTTGCCCCCGCTGCTCGGAGCGATCCCGGGCTGAAGTGGTGGCCGAGGTGAACCGTCTGATCGCCGAGGGCGCACACAGCGCCAAGCCGGATGCCCGGATCGTATGTTGGACGTGGGGCTGGCGCGAGTCGAACGGATTTGATCTGGAGCGCTGCATCTCGCTTCTGCCGAAAGGGGTCAGCGTCATGAGCGTTAGCGAAGACGAGAAACCGACAAACGTAGGCGGGATACCTGGTCAAGTCGTAGACTACTCGATCTCGCAAGTCGGTCCGGGCGACAAGTCGCGGAACGTCTGGAAAGCTGCCCGTCGGCACGGATTGCAGGCTTACGCCAAGGTGCAGTTCAACAACACCTGGGAATGCTCGGCGGTCCCGTTCCTGCCGGTATTCGATCTGGTAAATGAGCATATCGGCAACTTGAACGAGGAGGGAGTCAGCGGGCTGATGCTAAGCTGGACGCTTGGCGGGTATCCGTCCCCGACCTTGGAGATGGCGTCCAAACATTTTTGGGCGACGGAACGGGGATGTACGGAACAGGATGATAAACCGGAGGATGAGCCCGTACCGCTTAGCTGGCTTCGGAGCAAGTTCGGCTATGAGAGCGGCAGCGCCATAGCGAGGGCGACGACTGCTTTCAGCGATGCGTTCCGCCACTTCCCGTTCCATGTCTCGGTCGTGTATACGGCTCCGATGAACTACGGTCCTGGGAATCTGCTGCATCTGATGCCGACCGGTTACAACGCGACAATGGTAGGTTTTCCTTATGACGACGTGCACCGCTGGCGGGCGATTTATCCGCCGGAGATGTTCGAGGAGCAGTTCCGTCTATTGACCGAAGGCTGGGAACAGGGGCTGAAACTGCTGGTCGATGCCGGCCGTCAGTTGACGGATGCTCTCAAAAAGGACACTTACGCGAATATGCTTCACACCGCATTAGGGGCCTATTACCATTTCCGCAGCACGTATCACCAGATCGCTTTCGTTCTCGAGCGGGAGAGGCTGTCGGGAACGGAGGATCCGGCAGAGGCGGCAAACTCGCGGCAGCGGATGAAAGAGCTGGCCGAACGGGAGATCGAAATCACCCGGCAACTGTACGACCTGATGAGACGCGACTCGCGGATCGGTTATGAAGCGAGCAACCATTATTATTACACCGGCCGGATGCTGCAGGAAAAAGTATTAAACTGCCAAGACCTGTGCGGGAAGCTGAGCGCCGCCGCTGTCCCCGTTCAGGAGGAAGCAAGCGGGCAGTAGGCCCGAACGGAATGAACAAGCAAAACGATCGCCCTTCCGGCTGGAGGGGCGATCGTTTTATAGATGCGACGATTTCCGGGTAGTGTGAGGGAGGCAGGCCGGTGTAGCGTTTGAACGACTTGGAGAAATGGTAGATGTCGGAGAACCCGCTTAGAGGTGTGACGGTAAAGCCTAGGTTTTCGAGCCTTCGCATACAGATGGGCAGGACAATGCAAATGCAGGATTTGGAAAACATTTGAGGAATATGTTCTCAATAATAAACTGTGCGGAAAGTTGATGATCGAATTGAAAAAGGACCATCCGAGAAAAATACATATTATTGGTTCGGTTGGGAGTGGTAAAACAACTTTAGCGAGAAACTGAAAGACAATTGGAATGAAATCAACTTAATTCTCCAGGAAAAAAGAAACAAATGGTCGCCTAATGAAATAAGCAAAGAAGATTATGCAAAAATAGCTTTTTTGTTAAGGGAGATCAATCAATTTCCTGATAATCAAAAGACAGTTACTGAGTCAGGATCTAATTTCAGAGACTTTTTTTGAATTTATTATATAAAACAATAATTATATATTTTAAAACAATAAATTTTATGTTAAATTCAATCTGCACTTACCTAAAACGTGTACATATGAAGGGGCATCACTAGGTAAAGGAAGGAGCCGTTTATGAGCAACGAACCTATCATCAGTTTGCAAAATGTAACGAAACGGATCGGCCGAACCACAGTCATCGACGATCTTACGTTTGATGTGCCGCAAGGCGAAATTTTCGGCTTTTTGGGCCCGAACGGGGCCGGCAAAACAACGACCATCCGCATGATCGTCGGACTGATGTCGACAACAAAGGGACAGATCCTGATCAAAGGGAAAAATATCAAAACCGAATTCGAGCAAGCAATCCGACATGTCGGAGCCATCGTTGAAAATCCTGAAATGTACAAGTATTTGAGCGGGTACCTGAACCTCGTTCATTATGCCCGCATGGTGCCGGGTGTGACGAAAGAAAGGATCGACGAAGTGGTGAAGCTGGTCCGACTAGAGAACCGCATTCACGACAAAGTCAAGAAGTATTCACTCGGCATGCGTCAGCGCCTTGGGGTAGCGCAGGCGCTGCTGCATCGGCCGTCGCTGTTAATTCTGGATGAACCGACGAACGGTTTGGACCCGGCAGGGATTCGCGAGTTGCGTGACTATTTAAGGCAGCTGACCCGTACGGAAGGCATCACGGTTATCGTCTCCAGCCATCTGTTGTCCGAGATGGAACTCATGTGCGACCGGGTTGCTATTCTGCAGCAGGGCAAGTTGATTGATGTGAAGCCGATCCAGCATTTTACCCAGGGGAGCGAGCAGGAACAAACGTATCGGATTGAAGCACAGCCGACGGAAAAAGCGTTAGAAGTATTGGGACAAATGGAAGGAATCCATGGGATCGAACTCGTCGAGGATGGGCTTATCGAGGTTAGGACCGAACGGATTCGTGTTCCGGACATGCTGTCTGGGTTGATGCAGCATCAAATTCGAATCTATGGCGTCGAGCTGGTTCGACTGTCACTGGAAGATCGTTTCTTGGAAATTACGGGAACATGGGGGAATCAGATTGGTTAATCTTGTTCGCAATGAAAATATGAAGATCTACCGAAGGGCGAGAACGTGGATTATAGTCGGATTTATGATCGCAATGGTGCTTTTTGTTAATATCATTGAATGGCATTCGGATAGGAAACAAGCGCAAGGCGGCTGGCAGGCGGAACTGCAACAGGAGATACAACACCGAAACGAGGTTTTGGCGAAGCCTGAGCTGTCTGAAGAAACCCGCACGTATAACCTGCAGCGGATCGCCCTCATCAATTATCATCTGGAGAAAAATATACCGACAACAGACGGCACGATGTGGGATGGCATCGATACTTCGGCCGAAATGGTGCTCGTGATCACCGTATTCACCATCATTATCGCGGGAGACATTCTGGCAGGCGAATTTTCGTCAGGCACAATCAAGCTGCTGCTCATCCGGCCAGCTAATCGGCTCAAGATCCTCATAGCCAAATATATCTCCTCATTGATGTTCGGCATACTCTTGTTGCTCACGCTTTTTGTCGTATCCGTCGCGGTGAACGGGATCTTATATGGATTTGGAGATTTGAATCTGCCTTTGGTCGAAGTGACATACGAGGGGATTATTATCGAGAAGAACATGGTCCTTAACTTGTGGAAAACGTATCTGTTGAACGGGGTATCAACCATCCTATATGTCACTATGGCATTTATGATCTCGTCCGCTTTCCGCAGCAGTACCATGGCCATCGCTTTTTCCATCGGCGCCATGTTTGCAGGTAATATTTTGCTGGAGGCGCTGCATCGATTCGATTGGAGCAGATACCTATTGTTCGCTAATACCGATCTTACCCAATATTTAGACGGGAGACCTTATCAGAGTGGAATGACGCTTTCGTTCTCCATCGGAGTGCTTGCGGTTTACTTCATCGTATTTAATCTGATTTCCATTTTTATGTTCACGCGAAGAGACGTGGCGGCTTAAGCCCGCCGTTCCGCAGCAATTGAAGCAGCCCCCAAGCAGACACGGATCTGCTTGGGGGCTGTTCGTGGTGCGCCCGGCATGGGCGATAACTAGGCGGTGAAAGTCCGCTACAGGCTTGGCAGTAGGAAATGTTAGCTGAAGGCAAGGGTGTCCGTCGTGAGGCGGAATCTGAAGGAAGCCGGAGGCAAACCCTCGGTCTGACGAACAGAAATCACATATAAGGCATGATGGGACGGATGAGCTTGCCATTCAAAGCAAAGTCCAATACTGCCCAAACCCTATCATGTAGATGTGGCAGATAGATGAGGGGAAAGTTATCGCTCTTACCCGGGGAGATCTAACAGACGTGGAGTAGAAGAAAAAAAATCCGAAAGACGGAGTAAAGCTCGCTGTGAGAAGTCAGCAGACGCCATAGTACACGAGCCGTAATCGCGCGAGTGGAAGGGCTGAACAATCGTAAGTTTTGAGTACATACAGGAAGGAGAACCGGTGCTGTGAAAGCAGAATACCGAAAGGGCTGCCCTCAAAGGGGGAACGTAAAGGGAACTTTAATTGGAGATAAGAGAAGGGAGTTTGTTCATTTAAGCGGATTCGATCCGACAAAATTGATGGAATATCTGGAAATAGACCTGATCAGCCACAACCGGTCCATAATCTCGACAATCCTAAAACCAGTAGAATATTTTTTTGAGCATATCCATACTTGGTTCCCACTGTCTTTAAGGTGGTGTTCCGAGTGCGTGAAGAAGGGTTTTCACAGCTGGTTGCATCAGTTTTCACTGGTTAAACGTTGTCCAACTCATCAAATCGACCTGATTTGCGCATGTCCTGGCTGCTTGAAACAAATACCCTTCTTACTGAGTGACTACAGCCTGAGTGACCCTTTTACTTGTAAGTGCGGATATACGTTAGCCGATTTTACTTTGACACAGTGGTCTGAGTGGAATATCCTTGCAAAAGTAGAGGACGGTGATGTGTTGAAATGGTTAGCAGGTGAAAGGGGAGTTGTAACAGAAACAGATCGACTATTGTTTATTCCTAGGTCTGTTTCTGTTAAAATGTTTAATTTCGAACCAACCATTACATCAAAGTTCACTGACAGTGAACATATAAAGAAGATGACCAAGAGAGGCTATTCATTAAGTAATGAGTTTAAAGATCACGTTTATGATGAAAATAAAAAATGCTTCAGGGCCATAGACCGTCATGTCAGAAAAAAATACTTAGCTAAATGGGATAAGGTTTTATGGGATAAAGTTCTTGTCAAATCTCAATGACAAGAACATTATCCCATTCCCGACGATGGTTACATAATGTGGAAAGCAAGTCTCCCGCTTCCATAGTGCTGGAGCGGGTTTTTGGTTATTTTTCTGCGTTCGTACGTTGGCCTATTTCCCGCAAACGGTGGGGGTGTGAGTGGGTCTTATTAGCGCGGAATGGTTTACAGACCGTAAGGGAATCACACTTCACAGCTTGATTGAACTCCCTGATCCATACCGTACTCAATCACATATCGACTACTTAGACAAACTGGAAATGACATATATTGCTGTAAAGAAGCTCTAAGAGGGAGAGGGAAAGTAAATGACATTTAAACCGCACCCAGCTAATACCGCAATTGTGATTACAGACCCACAAAATGACTTTATGAGTCCTGGGGGGAGAGGCTATCATCTAACTAAAGGAACTATTGAACGAAACAATACTATACAAAACCTTGAACTATTAATGGGAACTGCCATGAATAAGGGATACCAACTTTTCATATCGCCCCATTATTTATACCCTCATGATTATGGCTGGCAATTTACAGGAAATGAACAAAAGATGCTATTAGGTCTTAGATTGTATCAAGTGGCAAATGCGTACACACCACCCTCATGGGGAGCTGATTTTGTTCAGTCTTTCAAACCTTATATTTTTGATAGAAGAACCGTCATAGCAACTCCTCACAAGGTTGCCAGCCCACAAACAAATGACTTGGAATATCAGTTGCGACAACATAGAAAAGAGAAGATAATTATTGCAGGGGTGCTTTCCAACGTTTGTGTAGAGTCCCATATGAGGTATCTAATCGAAACTGGTTTTGAAACAGCTATTGTATACGATGCCACTGCAACAATTAGTGAAGAGGATTTTCAAGCTGCCGTTACGAATTACAAAGCATTTGCCAGTGCGAGTTGGACAACGCAGGAAGCAATTTCACACTTATAAATCCTTGACCGCAATGGTTATGGGACCTTACACCTTTTTTGTAATAATAAACAACAACTCATGTCGGCTGACAAGAAAAATATAACATTAAGAGTCGCGTATATCGCGGCTCTTTTCATTTATGTTGTCATGTTCTTGTCTTGGGTCAATGACAAGAACATGACAACATACTCCACAGATTGATTTTGATTCTTATGTAGTGGCTGTCAGGCCATGGCTGACATTCTTGGAGGACAAGAACATACATTCAATGAAAGTTTCGGCTTTATATTTTTTATGTGTAAGTTCTTGTCCTTTTCGCTAGACAAGAACTTAAAACGTTACCCGAATTGGGACAAGAGCATACCATCCTTAGCCGCGACTGAACAAAAAACGGTTGAGGGAGGGGGGGCTTTAAATTGGAAATGGGATGAAGCTAACGGGCAGCATTCCTGTAATGAAGAAATTCGCGGTTTGAACAAGAAAAAGGCCTCTGGTAACATGAAATTGTCCTGAGCTGGCCAGCAAAAAAGGACAAATACTCGTGTTCCAGGA
>NZ_VCRA01000054.1 GCF_005938385.1 Paenibacillus mesophilus | reverse complement strand
GGACGGCACACGCCGAGTGACGGGGTGCAGGGGGCGTGGCTCCCTGCAAAAAGCAAGAAACTATGAAAAACCGAGTAATTCACAGTAAGACTCCAGAATTAAGGGGCCGAACCGAATACTGAACTTAAGTTAAGTAATAGTGAAATTTGGATCGCTGCTTGCCGAATTCGCCCATCCGGCATGCGATTAGCGCAGTTAAGTTCAGTAATAGCGAAGTTTGGTTCACTCAAGCCGATACCCGGTCCTCATTTAGAAAGGGCCCCCCTTACACTTTAGTTCTCTTAACAATTTAAAGACTGATATGTTCAAAAAAAGACCCGCTAAAGTTAGCGGGCCTGCTGCTCAAACACGATGCGGTTGTCCGTCGGCTTACTTCTTGCCGTTCGCCTTCTCGGCGGCGATGTCTTTCGTAAGCAGCTCCGTCGCTTCCCGGATCGCCGTAACATTGTCCTTCTTGCCCCGGCCGATATCGCCGAACGCCTCGTTAAGCCGTTTCCACGCCAAGTCGTTGTACTCGGTCAAAGCGGCAGGCGGCGCGTACTTTTGCGGGAATATCGCATTGATGTTTTTGCCTTTGTACTTCGGCAAGTCTTGCGCGAACGTTTTTTTGATATCCGGATTTTTCAGCGCCGTCTCGATTCCCATCTTCGACCGCATCGTCTGGAATTCGTCCGATGTAAGCGCTTGAAGGACGTCCATCGCGTCATCCTTGTGCTTGCTCGTTTTGCTGATGTACATATAGGCCGGATACGCTTGCGGGCCGACCGGGCCGAGCTCCTTGAAGGTTGGCAGCGCCGCGTAGTCCCAGTTCAAGTCGTCGGGGAAATTGACGGCCGAGTTGGAGAAATGCGTCCACATCGCGAGCGTCTTATCCTTCGAGAACATTTTGGACTGGCCGGTGGAGGCGAAGAAGCTTCCTTCGAGCGGCTTGCCGTTCGGCGGCGGTATAAGCTGATAAAAACGTTTCAAGTTGTCGATGAACGTCATCATTTTCGGGTCGTCGAACATCGGCTTAGACGTCTTCGGATCGACGAACGGCGCGGAGAACTGGTTCGTTTTCAGCACATGCTCCGGCGAAGCGAGCAGCCCGTAATATTGAATGCCTCCGTCGGCGCGCGTCACTTGCTTGGCGAGATCGAACGCCTGGTCCCACGTCATGTTGTCTTTCGGGTACGGCGCCCCGAACTTGTCGAAAATGTCCTTGTTGTACATAATGACCGGCGATGTATTGGACAATGGCAGCCCGTATAGGCCGCCGCCCGCGATTTCCCTCTGCTGGTCGATCGTAAACGGCTCGAAGCGGGTCAAATCGACGTTCTTCTTCTTGATCAGCTCCGTCATGTCGTACTGAAAATCGTTGCGGATCAAGTTCAAGTGCGTATGTCCGATCGAGAAAATGAACACGTCGAACTGCTGTCCCGTCGACAGAAGCCCTTCCATCGATTTGGATGCCGGCACCGGAACGAATTTCGGCGTGATGTGCGGAAGCTTCTGCTTGATATAATTGCCGTAATTATTCATGAAATCTTCCTGCTGCCAGTCGGCGTTGCCGGTCTGATAGAAGACGAGCTCGACCGGCTCCTTCTTGCCGGAGGAAGCCGCTCCGCTCCCGCCTCCTTCGGTTTTGCCCCCGCCGCAGCCGGCGAGCAGGCCCGCCGTCACAAGCGAAGCCGCCGTAATTTTGCCCGATTTGCGAATCCACGTTTTCATCGAAGAGCTCCCCTTTTTTTCTGTTATTGATCAAGCTCCTTGCTGTCTTCCCGTGTAAGGCGTGTCTTGAACTTCCAGCTGCATCCGGTGAAGCTCCTCCGTCAGCCGGGCTACCGTGTCCGTATAGGCGGGATCGGAATATACGTTCCTCATCTCAGCCGAGTCGTTGCGCAAATCGAACAGCTCCCATTCCGGCGGTTTCGGATCGTCGATCGCATCGGTCGCGCCAAGAGCGTCCGCGTAATAATAGATCAGCTTGTAATCATGCGTACGCAGCCCGTAATGCGCGTATACGCCGTGCTCGCTCAGATGCATCCAATACCGGTAATACATCGATGTGCGCCAGCCGTCGGGCTTCTCTCCCTTCATCAGCGGCCGCAGACTGACGCCCTGCATCGGCTCGACGGCGGATACGCCGGCGTAATCGAGAAATGTCGGCGCGAAATCGATGTTCAGCGCCATCGCATCCTGCACACTGCCCGCTTCGATCTCCTTCGGATAGCGGACGATGAACGGCATGCGCAGCGACTCCTCGTACATAAACCGTTTGTCGAACCAACCGTGGTCGCCGAGGAAAAAGCCTTGGTCTGACGTGTAGATGACGATCGTGTTGTCGGCGATCCCCTCTTCGTCCAGCCGATCGAGCAGACGCCCCACGTTATCGTCGATCGACGCTACGCAGCGCAAATAATCTTTAATGTAGCGCTGGTATTTCCAGCTTTTCAGCTCGCGTTCGGACAAGCCTTCCGGCGGATCGATTTTCAAATCCCGCTTCTTCAAATCCCGCTCGATTCGCATAATCGCCGCTTCGGCGGCAGCCGCGCGATTGCTGTAATCGTCGTCGAACGTCGGCGGCTCCGGGATGTCGATATCCTCGTACAGATGGGCGTGCTTCGCATCCGGTATCCACGGCCTATGAGGTGCTTTGTGATGGCACATCAGGAAGAAGGGCCGTTCCTTGTCGCGGCCCGCAATCCAGTCGAGCGACAGATCGGTAATGATGTCGGTCACGTAGCCGTCATATACTTTATTGGCACCCATCTCGACGAAAGTCGGATTATGGTAATCCCCTTGTCCCGGGAGCACGTTCCAGTAATCGAATCCGGTCGGATCACTGTCGCCGCCGTGGCCGAGGTGCCATTTGCCGATAATCGCCGTCTGGTAGCCCGATTGCTGCAGCAGCTTCGATACGGTTTGCTGGCGGCCGTCGAACCGGTCGCCTAGCGTCTGCACGCCGTTCAAATGATTGTACAAGCCTGTCAATATCGCCGCACGGCTCGGAGCGCATATCGAATTGGTGCAGAAGCAGTTGTCGTAGCGCATCCCTTCGTTCGCGATCCGGTCCAGATTCGGCGTCCGGTTAATCCGGCTGCCGTAGCAGCTCATCGCGTGAGCGGCATGGTCGTCGCTCATGATGAACACGATGTTCGGTCGGTTCATGGTTCGTTTCTCCTCTGCCGCGTGTAGGATTGTAAAGTCCGGTAATAAAACTCCGCTACGGGTCTGAAATATGCTTCCGATCGCCGTTGTTTCCAGATTTTTTCATCCAATAAGCCCATAATCGGTGAAAATCCGGAAACAAATGCGACCGCTGACGCTTATGCAGCATCATTTCAGACCCTCCGCTCAAGTTTTAACCGGGTAATAACTAAGCAAGCGCATAAATAGGCGAAATCCAGGCGCATTGGCCGTTCGTCTGCCTGATTTCCACATGGTACACGTCGCAATCGGATTCCTTTTCCGTATCCGTCCAAGCTTCCTTCACGGTGTAGGCTTGCTGCGGAACGGCGCGATGCAGCACGATCGCCTCCGAGTTGTATGCATGCAGATGCTTCGTCCGGTTGCCTCCGAGCAGTTCGCCGATCGTGGCGGACAACTCGGCGCCGTTCACCCGGGCGGTCACGACCGTGTCGGCGTCTCCTTCGATTTCAAGAATGAGCGCGGCCGTATGCGGATGAAGCGTCGTCGGGTTTTTGAACGTCGTGCAGCTCCATTCCACGGATTCGTCCGTCTGGCTGATCAGCTTGTTGCCGAGCTCGTTCATCGTAGGATCGTCCTTCATTTCCGGCGTAGGCGCGAGTACGCTGCGGCCGCGGAAGCACGTTTCCGTCGAAACGAGCTTGCCCCCGCTTAAAGTTGCGGTTCCGTTCCAGAAGAAGCCGTTTTTATTGTTGCCCCAACCCATCTCGACCCGCACCTTATACGTTCCCGCTTTTTGCGGGGACGCTGCGTCTTGGCCGATCAGCGATTCGCCGTTCACGACTTTCCACGGACGCAAATTTTTGAACACGACAATTTTGTCGATTTGGTCGCATGCGGTTACGTCCAGCTCGAAATGACGCTCGCTCGCCTGTACTTCGCTTCCCATAGGCTGTCCGTTCATCGCGAACCGGCAGGCGATCTTGTCGCCGGTAACCGCATACGTTCTGCGGGCCAGAATCGCTTCCCATATCGCTTCGCGCGTCTTGGCGTTGGCGAGCACCGCCAAGCGGCCGTCCCCGTATGAGCCCGGATATCCGGCATGGTGGTCGGTCGAGCCGACGAAACCGAACCGGTGCTTCCGCGCCAAAGCCCCGAACACGCTGCTGCGCGAATCTCTCGGCCCCATGTCGTGGTAATACGGGTACATCGACTGATCGGACATGCCGCTGCCGTGCTTCGAGTACACCTCGACGATCGGGCTGATCGCTCCGTTGAAGCTGTCCCAGTTGCCTCCGCGGTAGCCCGGCGTGTAGCCTACATGATGCGGAACCGCGATGACCCGGCGGGGCGCCAGCTTCGCCACGATCGCGGCCGGCGATTCTCCTTCGACGAGCGGAAGGTCGTCGTCCGGCGACAAGAAATGATGGTCCCCGTACAAGCTCGAGTGCGCTTCGTACCCTTGGAAGGTGACGAATTCTCCCGGAACGTTGAACCGCTGCACCGTTTCACGTACATAGTCCCAATGGCCGCGCAGCTTGGCGAAGCCTTCCTTGTGGAAGTCGACCAAATATTCGAGCCCTTCCGTGCGGTCCGGAATGTCGTACCAGGATGCGTGCCCGATAATCGCGCAAAAGTCGAGCTGGCCTTTGGCCGCGAGCAGCGCGTTCTCCAATCCTCCGAAGCCGTAGCTGATCCCGCAATGGTTGTGCAAATCTCCCCAGTATAATGGCATGTGTATGATTCCTCTCCAATTGGTATGGTCGAAGCTTCTTAAGGTTGACGGAAGCGTATCGTATAGCTTCCGTTTTGAACGGATCTCGCCGGCGTCAGCACGAGCCGGTACAGGCGATCGCCCCACGAGTTACGCAGCTTCTTGTCCTCGAGCGCGACAGTCTCGACGACCGCTGTAAATAACCCGGCGTCATATTCCATCAGCAGCGCATCCGCCCCGTCGCGGGGGAAAGCAATATGTCCGTCCGCCGCCACATCGGGAAGGCAGCAAGTCATGAAGTTCAAAGTGAATCGGCACGCCTGCGAATCGGCGAACGCGAAGCTCTCCTCCAGCTCGATGAACGTTTGTGGACGACGATGGAGACGAACGGTTCGGGTCCACCTGTCGATACCCGCTTCGGGCGGATAGGCGGAAGCAACATTCAGCGTAAGCGAGGAGCGTTCTTCCCCAGCTTCGTAGACAGCGTCCGTCGCCCGGAACCGGGTCCCGTCGCGCTGCATGAAGCCGTTAATGGTCGGCAAGTTGTGATAGCCGGACTGCATCGTCCATATTTCGTACCTCTGGGAGCTGAACGTCTTGGCCGAATATTCCTCGACGCCGACATCGATCAGGACGGGCAGTCCGTCGACATAGACGACGAAATGACCGATATCGTTATGGTTGTGGCTCTCTTCGTTATGGCCGCCCTTCATGGCCGTGTACAGTCCGCGATCCGAAGAGCCGGTTTCTCGCGCCGCCATCACTTGGATGCCGTCCATCCACATATCGCGGCGAAACTCCAGCGGCCTGCTATCGTCTTCGATCGCCCGGTAGTTGAACAAGGCCGGCAGCACGCGCAGGAAGGAAAGAAACTTCATGTTCTTCCAGCCGTTCGCGCCGAGCATGTCGTGGAAAGCAGCGCCGATCGCCATCATATTCGCGTCGCCGATCTTGTCGCCGTACCGGTATACCAAGTCGCCTTCTATCGTAATTTGATGCGGCCCGTCTGCGAAGTTGAGAAAATATTTATTATGGATGTGTGCTTTGTAAATGTACTGTCCGATATTTTGAACAAGCGGTTCCGCATACGGCTCGAACTGCCCGCCGGAAGCCGCATGCAGCAGCTCCAGACAGTCGAACAGCGAGCCGCCGGCCTTGTTCCAGTAGCCTGGCCCTTCGTCGCAGCCTCCGTCGGCCGGATGCATCGCGAGGAATCGATCGAGGCTTTCCATCGCCTTGCGGACGGCCTGCTCTCTTCGCTTGGGATCCTCCTCTACGAGCAGGAACGCGTTCAAGCAATTCGAGGTGCACCATGGTGTCCAGTTGTTGAGCCGTTTCTCCCGCTCCGCGAGCCCCATCCACCAGCAATCGTCGCGCTGCAAATATGGGTCGAGAATGCGTCGGCGCAGCTCGAGCACGATCCGCTCGTCGATAAGCGGGTTGATCCGGTTCAGCACCGGCCGCAGCAAGTAGTGCAGCCAGGCGAACAGGCTGCCCGTCTCGGCTGCGAATAAGTCGATTCCGGGCTGTTCGGCCACGTTGGACAGCGATGGCTCTCGCTTCTGGAACATCCGGTTATGCGCCGATATGACCCAATTCGACTCTTCGCTGATCAGCCATACGCCGTTAACGAGATCGTTCAGGAATCGTCCCTTGTTCTCCACGCATTCAGCAAGCGCCAAGCTCGTGACGGCTCTTCGGCGCAGATGGTACGGGATGTCGTACCGCGAACGGTTGCCGTTCAGCTTGAACTCCAAGTACATGGTTGCCGTCAGCATCGGCCATTGATAGTCCAAATAAGTTTCGCCTTCGGCGATAATCGATTGGCGAAGAACCTCAGGCAGCGCTTCCCATTCGTTCCTTTGGCCGATATCCGGAAAAGGACGATACTCCGCTTTGGACAGCAGCTTATCCGCAAGCTCGCCGGCGGTAAACAGCTCGATTAGTTTTTTCATCCTGTACATTTACTCCCTTTCATCCGGATTGCCGTCGGGCGGAATGAGGCGAATATTTCCTTTCACTCCCGTCAAATGGAGTACTCCGCCCTCTTTCGTTACTTCGTGCCGCTCATGCGCGACGCTCTCGCCTGCCGACTCGTTCGCTTCCCGTACCACCGACCAAGTCCCTTCGGCAAGATCAGCAATCATACAATTCAGCGGACCGGGCTCCGCAGCCACAGCCGCCGACACGGGTACAACGAGCTCCTGACGCAGCCGCTCTCCGTTCTTGCTGAACAACACAATCCAATCCTTGATGATTGCGCCGGTCAAAGCCCCGGTATCCACCGCTTCCGATGGGAGCGCCGCCGGACCGCCGATATCCTTCACCTGCATTACGTTCAAGAACAAGTCCTCCCGCGCCGGCAAGCGCGGACTTACCTCGATGCGCCATGCTCCCTGCTCCTTCGTGTCCGGAAAATCGTTGAGATAGTTTGTACCGAACACCATAAACTCCTTGCCGGGGCCTCCAACGGCAACGATCTCCTGATTATCCGGTCCGGGAAGCAGCGTGTCGTTGACAAGCTGGCCGCCGTAACCATCCTCGCTGCGGGAAATGGTCGTCCGGCTTCCTTCGATGAGCGGTTCCTCGATGCTGTGCAGCAGCCAATACTTTTTGAAATCGGGGTTAGCCGACACGACGCGGTCGAATACGACGAGTGCCGCCGGATGCGCCGAATCCTTGAAGTTCAGAAAGACGAACGAGCGCTGGAACAGCATCATTTTATCCGAATACGCCGCCGTTATGTCTCCCTTTAAATAAGAGAAATCGGGCTGCATCCGGTCCGGACCGAAAGCGTGCGCAAGCACCTCGCCGCGCCTGAAATCTTTGTTCAGCAAATCGTCCAGCGTAAGCGGTGGACGCCCCTCGTTCGGCCAGCGCTGCCCGCCGTCGTTCACGTTCGGCCACGTAAGACCGCCGTCCTTCACGAACGGATATTTCCGCAGCTCGTCGGGATCGTATACGAGCACCGTGTTGTGCGCGATCGTCCGCTTGAAGTAATACTTGTTGTGCGGGGAATGGTATTTGCCCGACGAACCTTTATAGATCCCGGAATCGATCGCCAAATATCCTTTGTAGTACAGCTGGAACGCGCCAGCATCCAAATGCTGATGATTGTTGTACTGGTACTCCCCGACGCGCATCTCGGCCACCACGGTCGGCGAGCTCCGGTCCATCCCCTCGTCCCAGCCGGTCCGGGCTATCATGATTCCGGTCGGAGAGCCGAAATAGCGAGTGAGTGGAAGCTCTTTGATCGATCTGGGCCGCACGTTCGGGTTATAGAACAAGAACGCGTGGAACACGTACATATCTGGAATCGTTTTGAACTCACGGAACTGCTGATCCATAAAGTAAGGATTGTCGTAGTAGCTGCCCGCCATCAAGTACACTAGAGGGAAGAACTGGATATACCGATCTTCCGCATACAGCGGGTTGTCGCTGTCCCCGTCGCGAAGCAGCTTCCCGTCCGGCCTGCGGGTGTATATCCACTGGTAGCCGACTTCGCCCTGCGATTCGTCGAACGGGTTGCCCGCTCCCATCCGGCTCATAATCCAAGTGGCATACAGCTCGGCTTGATACCGGTACGTGCCGTAGTTGTCGCCTTGATGATGCCAGCCTGACGGGTAGAAGAAGTCGCGGGGCGGAACCATCTCCGCATAGAAGCGGCCTGCCGATACGTCATAAATTTCTTGATCCTCGTCATAGATCGCTATCCCGGTGCCGATCAAGTCCCGCATGAGCATCCATTCGCTCGTATGGCCGACGATCGAGCCTTCCTTATTGGGAGGAAAGCCGCATTCCAGCATATGGGCAAGACGTTTGAAATGGCGGATCATGTACTGCCGGTCTTCGTCGGTGAGCAGTTCCCGGCACCAGTCATAGACGACCGCGCAAGAGTGCATCAGCCGACCGATCGCTCTGGAAATGTCCTGAAAATTCGGATTGAATGCCTTCGCTATGCTGCGCAGCGCGAGAGTCTTGGCACGCAGCCCGGCTTCCCGGTCGTCTTCCAGAACGAATAGGAGAGCGTTCGCTTCCATCACATAAACGTCCTCGGGCGTTTCGCAAGACAGCACTTCATCTATGTTCGTCCGGGCAAAGCTCTGCAGCCGCTCCCAAACTTGCTTCATTTCCGGCATCGCCGTCTTGTCCCGCAATCCGGGCAAATCGCTTGCCCGCAGCAACAACCGCGGGTGCTCCTTCGGCGGTATATGCGTCGGTTTGGGATACATGGCAGCCGCTCCTCTCTACATCAGATGTTGTTTCGCACCGGCACTCCGACTACTTCCACTCCGATAGCGTTACGTAGGGTTGCCCCGACACGGGAGGCGCCTCGCTGCCCGCGAGCGGAACGAGCTCCACGGCCATACGGACGTCCGATGCTCCCTCAAGCTTGACGGCCAGCTTGCGAATTCCCGTGTTGTCCGTCTGTCCTTTCGGATTCGGCGATTCCGGAAGCGGCTTCGCCTCCGTCACTTGGAACGATGCGCGCACCGTCGAATCCTTCGGCAGCGTGATCGTCGCCCACAGCCGTTTGCCGTTTTGCGCCAGCAGCGCCGATTTGCCGTCCTCCGCCAACTGGATGGACGCCTTCGTATGCATGAACCACCACACATCGGACGGTGCTTTCGTCTTCAGCTCATCCTGCACGATCAGCCGTTTGCGGTCGACCAGCTTCACACCTCGCTTCGCGGCGTCGGCCGTTCTCGCATAGGCGGGCAGCAAATCCGCGATCGCGAACGTTTCCTGCGGCTTCGACACGAAGCTCGTCATTTTGCTCATGGAGGCCGGGTCCTGCTGAAACTGCTTATCCGGGTTGATGACTAGCGTGTTATGCCCTTCCGGCTTCAGCCGGTAATATGTGTACCGTTCCTTGTCGTAGTTGAAATAGCCCGGCAAATTGTAGTCTTCCTTGCCCGGATCGATCGCCCATTGCTCGCCGTTCGCGTGGAACACGAATTCACCGATATCCGAGTGGGAATGGCTCGCGATGGCGGTGCCCGCCTTGAAGCCTACGAAGGCAGCCGCAGGATCGTTCCATTTGCTTCGCATCGTAACAATCTCGGCGCCGCGGTAGTATTGATCGACAGGCAGCGTCATGTTCGCGTCGTACAGCTTCGGATCGTACCAGAGCAGATCGTATACGCCTCCGGCTTGCTTCGCGTCGTCCATCATGGCGATCCGCTGCCCTGCAAGCTTAGGGTCGTTAGTCGCTTTGGCGAGCCAAAACAACTCCGGCATTTTCATTTTGCCGCTGTCGCCGTCGGCGAAGTTGAACGTTCCTTGCGGTCCGGTAATGTACACCGGGAAATACGCCGTTTTGTGCAAACCGGGAGTTTGCGCATGACCGTACGTCGTCCCGAGCGACGTTTGCATCGCCGCCATATAGCTGACCGTGTACTCCATCATATATCGCCAGTAGCCCGGCCCTTCGCTCCATCCTCCGTCCGGCTCCCATTGCGATAAGATGATGTTCTGAACCGACTTCAGCGATCTCGTAATAATTTCGCCAGCGAGCGCCTTCTCCTCGTCGGCGATGGCGAGCGCTCCGACGATGATGCCGCCGTTACATACGGCGCTCCAGTTGTTGACCGGATCGGTCCGGACGCTCCACCATACTTTGTTGTTATGGGCTTCGAGCGCCTTCTTCAGCCCTTTCTCGACGATCGCCTTCCGGATCGCGTCCCGCTGCTCCGGGGTTAAGTAGCCGTAGAGCCAGTCGTATCCGATGCCCATCCCGGCCGCAATCTCGGCCGTATTGAGAAATTCCTTCTTATCGTTCCAGTCGGGAAATGCGGTCAGCGCCATCATTTCCTCGACCGCCCGCTTCGCATATTTGTCCTCGCCGCTAAGCAGGTACATCATCGCGTTCTGCTCGATAACGGGCCGCGCATCGCGGGCGGACAGCATTCTGCGACCGTCCGGCGTTTCATAGGCGCCGACCGGCTTCGTCAGCGTTTTGTCGGCCGTCTTCCGCAGGTCCGCATACCATTTGCGCAGAAGCGGATCGCTCTTCACCCCGTTCTTCAGCAACGCAAACGTATCCGCCACGGCGAACAGCCGGGGATGTTGCTGCTTCGGACTATTTTTCTCCAGATCGGCGATTACCCGCTGCGCATCCGGAGGCGGTCCCGTATACGGCTCGAACGGCCGGACGGCCGGAGCTTTCTTCTCCTTTGCCGCCGGTTCGGCTTTCTCCGTCTTCGCCTTGGCGGACGGTTCCGGCGCAGCGGCGTCATCGGAGCAAGCCGGCAGCAATACGGCGCCCAGCAGCGCGATGAGGACGGTGCCGCTTTTCCATCGCTTCAGAAACGTCATGTTCTTCCCCCCGGCGCTTGCCGCGCATATCGTTTGGTTACCAGAACATTTCCGTCTGCCCGCGCAGCTTCGCGAGCGCTTCTACGAAATAATAGTCGCCGTATATGAGGCCGACATCGATATTTTTGTTCGCCGGGTGATGGCCCGTGCCGTGCAGCAATATCGCCTCGTCCGACAAATCCCACACCGCATACCGATCGACGAGCGACTTCAGGATGCGCTTCGCCGACGTTTCGTACAACCGGCTCTCTTCAGCCGGGAGCAGTTCCGCGAGCAGCAGCAGGCCGCTTGCCGCAATCGCCGCCGCCGAAGAATCTCTCGGGGCGCCCTCCTGCACCGTGAGCCGGAAATCCCAATAAGGCACATGGTCTTCCGGAAGATTTGCAAGGAAAAAATGAGCAACTTTTTTGCTGGCCTGCAAATAAGCATCGTCCCTCGTATACTTGTAGCAGATCGCCAGTCCGTACAGCGCCCACGACGTTCCTCTCGCCCAAGCGGATTCGGGCGCGAAGCCTTGCCCGCCCAGCTCTCCGATTCTCTCGCCCGTCTCCGGATCGAACTTGACGATATGATAGCAGGAGCCGTCCGCGCGGACGAATTCGCGCATGACCGTATCGGCGTGCGCGCAAGCTACGTGCTTGAAGCGCGGGTCTCCGATTTGCTCGGACGCCCAGAACAGCAAGCCGAGATTCATCATGCAGTCGATAATCGCCCAGCCCGTATTGCCGTCCTCGCTTTTCCAGTTGTTCGTATTCCAGGCGCGGATGAACCGACCCTTCAGGTTGAACCGCGAGGCGAGCCAAGCGGCGACCTTGAGCGCCCGCAGCTTCGACGGCTCGCTGCCCGTCAGCTTGTAATTCGCTACCGAGGTCGGGCTCCACATGAACCCTACATCGTGATGAAGCCTCGTATATTCGTCGATACATACGTCCATCTTGCGCTCGCACTCTTCAGCCAGCTGCTTCAGCGCTTCGTCCTTCGTATCCCTGTATACAAGCCAAAGCAGTCCCGGCCAAAATCCGGAAGTCCAAAACTGCGGCTCCAGACTGTCGTATTTGCCGTCCTTGGACACGTGCGGGAAAGCCGCGCCGATCGTCCGGCCCGTCTGCCCGACTTTGGCCGCCACCTTCTCCCACGCTTCGTCGATCCACATTTCGTATGGCTTCGTTGTCATCGCACTCTCTCCCCGTTTGTAGTTACCCTTTGAATGGCGAATAATCGGCCAGAAAACGCGCGTACAGATCGGCCGGCAGCTCCAGCAGATCGGCCGTCCCGCTCATATGCCCTCTCAAGCTGCCTAGCATCGATTCGATGCGGCTGCCGTACTGCTCCGTCCGGAACGCCAAGTTGTTCATTTCCTGCGGATCGTTAGCCGCGTCGTACAGCTCGACGAACATTTCGTCTTTGAAAATATCGACGATCAGCTTGTAATCGCCCTCGATGACGCACCGCTGGAAGTTGCTCCGCGCTCCGTTCCCGTCGAACTGGATGAAAATCCGTTCGCGTTCGAGCTTTTCCTTCTCGCCCCGGATAAGCGGCATCAACGACAGCCCAGAAATGCCCGCAGGCGGCTCTATGCCGAGAAAATCGCATAGCGTCGGAAGCACATCCACGCTGCTGACCAATTCGTCCGAACGGTTCACCGCTGGCCGGAAGCCGGCAGGGAACTTCAGGAACAACGGCGTTTTGACCGATTCCTCGTACATGCACATTTTTTGCCAGAGACGGTGGGAGCCGAGCATTTCCCCGTGGTCGCTCGCGAACAAGATTAACGTATTGTCGTAAAGGCCTTCCCGCTTCAGCTCTGCTATGAGCGTCCCGACGCAATGGTCGAGCAGGCCGACCAAGCCCAAATATACGTTCCAGATGCGCTGCCATTCCTCCCGCGTGTACGAGGAACCGAGCATGCCGGTCAAATTGTACAGCTGAAGCGGGGACTGATTGGCGCCCCACGCGCCGACATTATCCGGCAACTCAGCTCCCTCGACCATCGAATACCACGGCTCCGGGATGTTGAGCGGCGGATGTGGTGCAAGGAACATCGCGTTCAGAGCGAAAGGCTTGCTCCTATCTCTTTGGCGGATCGCCTCCAAGGAATCGTTAAGGATGAAGCCGTCGTAAAAATAATCCAGACTTTCCCCGTACGGCGCTACCGTCGGAATCGAATAGCTGCGTTTCCGCGTTATTTTGCCGTAGGCGAGCTCGGGCACGATCCCTTGGAAGGCAGGTCCTCCCGGCTTCTTCTTGCCGTTCGCCTTCAGAAACGAATCGTAGCGCTGCTCCAGCTGACGCCAATGCGTCTTGCTGTCCTCGGAATGCTCCAGCTTCGGCTCCGTGAACAGATGCTGCTTGCCGGTGTGCCAGCTGTCCCAGTCGTCCTCCAGCAGCCCATACAAATGAGCGTGTCCGGGGCGGACCATGCCGTGCTCCTTCTCCTGCTCCGTCCATGGATTAATGAGCGAGCCCGTCACATTCGGATATTTCCCCGTGAAGAAAGCTCCCCGCGCCGGAACGCAAAGCGGCGACGCGCAATAAGCCCGGTCGAAGACGACGCTCTCCGCCTTCAATTGATTGATGTTCGGCGTATGGGCGCCAAGCGCGTCCCATCTCAGCTGATCCGCCATAATGACGACAACGTTCGGTTTACCGCTCATGCGTATCCGCTCCTCTCGTCCTTACCCCTGTTCTCCCGGAATTCCGGTGATCAACTCCACTGCGGTTACTCACCGGACTTCTAGAGCGCGGCTCCCGCCGTACTTCAACCGGAGACGCCCGGCTTTCGCCTCGCATTGCCATTGAAGCACGCCGCTTTCCTCGCTCACTTCGCCGGTCATTATGTGAACATGCTTACGCGTTGTATCCTCGCTTGAATCGATCTCATGCTCCACCGTCCATATTCCTGCGGCCAGATCGGCTACGATGTAGCTCAAGACGCTTCCTCTAGGCGCATAATCCCCCGATACGGCAGGAAGCGCGATATCGTGATCGATTCGCTCTCCGCTTTTGCCGAACAGTACGACCCAATCGTTAATGACCGTGCCGACGACCGTCTCGCTTTCGACCTTCTCCGTCGCGAGCGCGTCCGGACCGTCAATGTCCTTTACCTGCATCACGTTCAAGAAATAGTCCAATTCCGAAGCGGTCCGCGGGCTTACTTCGATGCGCCATTCGCCCTGCTCCTTCGTTCCCGGGAAATCGTTGACGTAGTTCGTGCCGAACACCCAGTATTCTTTGCCGGGACCGCCGACTTTGACGATTTCCTGATTGCCCCGCTCCGGCAGCAGCGTATCGTTGACGAGCTGCCCGTTATAACCGACTTCGCTGCGCGAGACGACTGTCCGGCTGCCTTCGATGTGCGGCTCCTCGATGCTGTGCAGCAGCCAATATTTTCGGAACTCCGGGTTCGCCGACACGACGCGGTCGAATACGATCAAAGCCGCCGGATGCGCGGTCTGCTTGAAATTGAGGAACAGGAACGAGCGCTGGAACTGCTTCATTTTGTTCGAATAAGCGGCCGTAATGTCGCCCTTCAAGTAGGAGTAGTCCGGCTTCGCCGGGTCCGGTCCGACCGCGTGGGCGATTACGTCCGCCCGCTTGAAATCTTTGGTCAGCAAATCGTCCAGCGTAAGCGGCGGACGCCCTTCGTTCGGCCAGCGCTGTCCGCCGTCGTTCACATTCGGCCATACGAGCCCGCCGTCCTTGACGTACGGATATTGCTTCAACTCGTCGGGATCGTACACGAGCATCGTATTGTGCGCGATCGTCCGCTTGAAATAGTACTTGTTATGCGGGGAGTGGTATTTGCCCGACGAGCCTTTGTACGATCCCGAATCGATCGCCAGATTGCCTTTGTAATAAAGCTGGAAAGCCCCGGCATCGAGATGCTGGTGGTTGTTGTACTGGTACATCCCGACCTTCATCTCCGCGACGACCGTATTCGAGCCGATGCCGTCGTCCCAGCCCGTACGCGCAACCATAACGCCGGTGGGAGCCCCGAAATAACGCGTCAGCGGAAGCTCGTCAAGCGGTTTGGCCTGTACATCCGGATCGGCGAACAGGAAGGCGAACAGCACGTCCTTGTCCTGAAACCGTCCTTCGTCCTTATGCTGCTGATATATAAAGTAAGGATCTTTGTAATACCCGCCAGCCATCAAATAAATATAATGAAGCCTCGTATATTTCGTATGGTTCGGCATGACCGGCGTGGAATCCCCGTCGCGCAGAAGCTTGCCGTCCGGGCGCCTCGTATAGATCCATTGGTAGCCGACTTCCTTCTGCGAGCTGTCGTATACGTTGCCGAAGCCCATCCGGTCGAACATCCACGTGGGGAACATTTCGCCTTGGAAGCGGACGCCGCCGTATCCGTCCCCTTGATGATGCCATCCCGACGGGTAGAAGAAATTGCGCGCCGGTACCATTTGGTCGAAGAAGCGGCCTGCGGCCAAATCGTACATTTCCGGGTCTTCGTCGTAAATCGCGATGCCGGTGCCGAGCATGTCGCGCTGGATCATCCATTCGCAGCTATGTCCCACGAAAGCGCCTTCTTTAACCGGAGGATAACCGCATTCGAGCAAACCGGCCAACCGTTTGAAATGCCGGATGAAAAAAACTCGCTCCTCGTCCGTCACAAGGTCGAAGCACCAATCGTACACGATGGCGCCGGCGAGCATCAGTCTTCCGATGTCGCGAGATATATCCTGAAAGTTGGGATTGAAGTTTTTCGTAATGCTGGACAGGGCGAGCGTCTTCGCCTTCAGCCCGGCCTCGCGGTCTTCCTTTACTATGTAGAGCAGGGCGTTCGCTTCGATTACGTATACGTCTCCCGGACAATGCTCGGCATTCGCCTCGTCCAAGCCGTAGGAGCTGTATTTTAGAAGCCTCTCCCACGCCTGCTTCAGCTCGGGCCTCGTCATTTTGTCCCGCAGCCCGGGCAAATGCTGCTTGCGCAAAAATAGCCGGGGGTGTTCCGGCGGCGGCGCAATAGGCGGTTTAGGAAACATCCGTTTTTCCTCCGATCGTTGAACATCTTGCAACCGTTCTCGGCCATAGCCGTCCATCTGGAATCATGGTCCCTCTTTGTTCCTCTTGATCATACGTTACTCCCGAAACTTATGTCAATAACTAAACTTACTTTTCGAATAAAATCGGTTTCAATTGCGAAAAAAGCATTTATTTTTCGTTAATTATGCATAAGATTCTATATTAGTCCCTTCTTTCCCATTGCTAACTTTAGACAATTTTGATATGTTTAATGCAGCGCCGCATTTGAGTTTGCGATGAATTGCGAGGGAGACGCTTTGGAAACTATCCGTAAAGTATGGGACCAGAAGGGCAGCAAAACGGCCATCCTCCAAATGCTGAGGGTGCACGGCCCGATGTCCCGCATCGAGCTGACGCAGCTGACCGATTTAAGCCGGGCGACGATCTCGGTAACGATTAACGAACTGATCGAGCTCGGACTCGTTCATGAAACCGTGCTTCGCCAATCGACAGGGGGCAGACCGGCGACGAATCTGGAGCTCGTCCCTTATTCCCATATCATATTGGGCGCCGACTTGAACCATCAGACATGGACGTTGGGCGCATTCGACCTGCTCGGCAACACCGTGGAGAAGGGCCGCGTATCGTTCAGCCCGCTTACGCCGGAGGCGGCCGTTCAAGCGTTGGTCGATGAAATTCCAAACTTTGTGAAAAAAATAGACAAAAGTATTATACCGATACTCGGAATCGGCATCCCCGGTCTTGTCGATACGCACAACGGCCTGCTCCGCAGCTCGGCCGTCATGGGCTGGATGCATGTCGATATAGGCGCGATGGTGGAGAAAGCGCTCGGCTGGCCGACCGTCGTGCTCAACCGCAGCCGCGCGCGCGGATTGTCCGAATGCCGTTACGGCGCCGGCAAAGTGTATAGGCACATGATCTATATCGGGATCGATTCCGGAATCGGCGCGGGCATTTACGTCAACCGCGAGCTCATTCACGGTGCATTGGGCGGTGCGGGCGAGATCGGCCATACGACGGTCGTCGCCGACGGTCCGCTGTGTCCTTGCGGCAACAGCGGCTGCCTGCAAATGCTGTCCGCCGCTCCGGCGATGGAGCTTGAAGCGCGCAGGCTGCTGCGCTTGGGGGCGAGCTCGTCGCTTCATCAGCAGCCGGACTTCGACCTGCAGATGCTCCAGGCGGAGGATATTTGCCGGGCGGCCGAGGACGGCGACGAATTGGCGGGCCAAGTCGTAAACAATGCGGCAACTTACTTCGGCATTACGATGGCCAATCTGGTCAACCTGCTCAATCCCGAAGCGATCATATTAGGCGGGACGATTCCGAAGGACAGCCCCGCTTATGTGCAAACCGCCGTCAAAGTGATGAAGCAGCGGGCGATGAGCCAATTGTCGGCGGCCACGGTCGTCCATATCGGCGAGTTCAAGGAAATCGGCGGCGCGCTCGGCGCGGCCAATATGGCGCTCGACCGGCACATGTCGTTCTCCTACTTCTCGTCTTAGCTTTACCCGCCATGACCCGTTAAATGGAAAAGCTGTAGTAAATGTAACAAGAAAATGGCATAAACCGATCCATACTGGAAAACCTCCACTTAAACTAGTCGTATTCGGTGCCAAGAAGCAATTTCGCTAAAATGGACTGTAGGTTTGAGACTGTCGATTTACTTGCCTAAGAGTTAATCAAACACGCTGTTTCGGGTATTCAACCGTCAACTAGGTGGGAGATCTCAACAAAACTTCTTAATTCGTACCGTCTACGGTACACTGTTTCG
>NZ_VCRA01000053.1 GCF_005938385.1 Paenibacillus mesophilus | reverse complement strand
GTTCGGGGTGGAAGCGCGGCAACGCGTGCAGCTGACGAATACTAATCGGTCGAGGGCTTATCCTAAAAGCTTTCCGGAGGAAAGCTACTTCGGAAGCAATAACTTGGTCCCGGTAAACCCCCGGGGCGCTCGTTTCAGCTTCAACTCGATTCGTTTCGCATTCAGTTTTCAGGGAATGATAAAGTTCTCCCCTGTGCCATTTGCGGTTGTGGTGGAATGGCAGACACGCTATCTTGAGGGGGTAGTGGGCTTCGCCCGTGGAGGTTCGAGTCCTCTCAACCGCATTGCTTTGAATTTATGCATCAAAACGCTTCAACTTTATAACGTGCGGTCGTGGCGGAATTGGCAGACGCGCTAGATTCAGGTTCTAGTGGTGTAACAGCCGTGGAGGTTCGAGTCCTCTCGACCGCATCCTACGAATGAAATTCCTTTGGGGTGCTGCCCTGAAGGATTTTATTTTGAAAGTTGTGGTACAAGCAATAAAACAGTTGCATTAACATTAGTTCTAATGTATAATTAAAATCCTGAATGATTTAAATCTAGTCTATTTATGCGGATGTGGCTCAGTGGTAGAGCATCGCCTTGCCAAGGCGAGGGTCGCGAGTTCGAATCTCGTCGTCCGCTTTTCCTTCTTAATAAGCCGGTGTGGCGGAATTGGCAGACGCGCGCGACTCAAAATCGTGAGGGAAACCGTGGGGGTTCGAGTCCCTTCACCGGCACGTCGGGACGTAGCTCAGCTTGGTAGAGCACCTGGTTTGGGACCAGGGGGTCGCATGTTCAAATCGTGTCGTCCCGATATTCATATTAACTCGCTTCACAATCGCGCGGGTGTAGTTCAATGGTAGAACTCCAGCCTTCCAAGCTGGTAGCGTGGGTTCGATTCCCATCACCCGCTTAGATAATTGAAGCAGCGCAACGAACGGACTGCCGGCGGAAACCGGCAGTCTTTTTTTGGATTCGGGTTCCTGCAAAGTCCCTGAACCTCATCGGAGCAAACGCTCCACTTTGCGAGGTTATTTTGTAACCGGGATAGACGTTGTTGTTTAGTGGGAAAAATATAAACATAGGTACGAATATGTAGGAAAAAGGTGATCTACGATGGCATCCGATTTTATTAGTTTAGGGATTCGTCCCGAATTTCAGAAAACGCTGGCTTTACACGGCATCAATGAGCCTACGCCTGTCCAGACCCAATCGATTCCGCTGCTGCTGGCCGGCAGGGACGTTGTGGCACAGGCCCAAACGGGCACCGGAAAAACGCTCGCTTTCGTTCTTCCGATATTGGAGCGTTTGGAACCGAAGCGTCCTTTCACCCAAGCGCTCATTGTAACGCCGACAAGGGAGCTGGCCGTGCAAATCGCGAAGGAAACGGCACAGCTGGCCTCGGTTGTCGAAGCAGGCGTGCAGGCGATTTATGGCGGACAAGATATCGATAGACAAAACCGGAAGCTGGAGCAAATTCCGACGATCGTCGTCGGTACACCGGGCCGACTGCTGGACCACGTGAAGCGCGGTACGCTCTCCTTAAGCGGCGTGCGTATGCTGGTCGTAGACGAAGCGGACGAGATGCTGCGCAGAGGCTTCTTGGAAGAAGTGGAGACGCTGATTGCGCTAGCTTCTCCGAAGCGCCAGACGATGCTGTTCTCGGCCACGATGCCGCAGCCGATCCGCGAGCTGTCGGAGCGGTATATGAGCAAGCCGGAGCAGCTGCGCGTGGCGGGCAAGCAGGTCACCGTAGCGGAGATCGAGCAAGCGGCCGTAGAGACGCCGGAATCGGAGAAGACGAAGACATTGTCCAAGCTGCTTGCCCATTACCGCCCGTACTTGGCTATCGTATTCTGCAGCTCCAAAGGGAGAGCGAACGCCGTCAATGAAGCTCTGAAAGAGGAAGGGTTCGACTCGGACGCGCTGCACGGCGAATTGTCTCAGGCCAAACGCGAGCATGTGCTCAAGCGGTTTCGCGAGGCAAAGCTGCAGGTGCTTGTTGCGACCGATTTGGCGGCTCGTGGATTGGACATCGAAGGCGTCACTCACGTATTTAATTATGACGTTCCGCAGGACGTGGAATGGTACATCCATCGGATTGGCCGAACCGGCCGAGCGGGGGAGAGCGGCGTGGCGGTCACGTTGGTGACGACTCGCGATAAGATCAGACTTGCCAAGCTGGAAAGCAAGATCGGAATGAAGCTGCCCCGCAGAGATGCGGAAGGCGGACTGCTAGCGAGCCAGGTTATAAAGAAAGCCCCCGCCAAATCGGCGGGAAGCCGCAAAGATTCGTCCGGATCATTCGGCAAATATCGCAATTCCGACTCGAGCAAGAATCGCAGTCAGACCGGTGGAAGAGGGCAGGGAACTCCAAGATATGCGTCCGCTTCTCCGAGACGCAGCCCGTCAGGGCGAGGCAAGCCGAAGTAATCAATTGACGGTTGCGGCGGGCAGCTCGATAACGACTGAGGTACCGGAACCGGGATTGCTCTTAATCCGCAGCGATCCGCCGTGATTTTCCACGATTTTGTAGCTGATCATTAACCCGAGCCCGGTTCCGGTATCTTTGGTCGTATAGAACGGTTCGCCGAGCCGGCTCATTTGGTCGTCCGAGATGCCGCAGCCTTGGTCGGTTATGCGAATAACAACCTTATCCTGTCCGCTTCGATTTAGATCCGCGCGAATTGTGCCGCCCGAGGGCATCGACTCTTGGGCGTTTTTGATTATATTGATAAATACTTGCTTGATCTGGTTTTCCTCGCATCGCACCGGCGGCAAGTCTGGATCTGTATAAAGCTCGAATCCGACATTGGTGAGAATCGTTTCCGACTCCATGAAGGTGATGACCCGCCTCATCGTATCCCGCAAATCCGTCAATTGAAACCGGGTCGCTTGCGGCTTGGCCAGAACGAGAAATTCGCTGATGATCATATTGATCCGATCCAATTCGGACAGCATCAGCTCGACCGTACCGGGATTATCGAACCGTCCCCGGTGAAGCTGCAGAAATCCCCGTATCGTCGTCAGCGGATTGCGGATCTCATGAGCGACACCGGCCGCCAATTGTCCGATGACACGCAGCTTCTCCAGCTTTTGTAGCAGATCCATCGCATTCTTCCGCTCCGTTATATCTACGAAAGTGATGATAACACTGGATAAACGGCTTCCCGATTCGTCCGCGAACAACGGATTGGAATGGATAAGGAGCCACCGGATATTGTCCGCTCGATCTTTGTTGATGAAGCCTAGAACGGTATCTGTCGGCTTTCCGGTGGAAAGTGTAATATAGGCCGGATGACGGTCCATAGGAAGCGGAGTCCCGTCTTCTTCGATAAAATTCCAGCTGTCGTAGTTAGTTGGCAAGTCCCGCACTTGGTCCCTGCTCATCCCGGTAATGAGACAGGCCGCCTCATTTACATGCTCGATACGACCCGTGTCGTTTACTACGACAACCCCGCAAGAGATCGCCTCGAATACATCCCGCAAATGCTTCTCGCTTTGCTTCAACCGATTCTCAGCCTCGACCCGCTTCGTTATATTGCTTAACACCGCTACCGCCCCAAGAAGCTCCCCGTTTACCCCGACGATAGGCCGACTGCTCGCTTGAAATAGAAATCCGAGCGCACTCAGTTCCATATTAGACACGGGCGAGCCGCGCAGAGCGCGTATAAGAGGAGTTTTTTCCAAGGGAATGAGTGTCTCATTATCGTCCGGCAGTTTCACTTCATAGCGGGCAATCCACTGTTCGGGCGGCATTGGGGGGCTTATAACGGTGGAGCCTTGTCCGATACCGTCCTTATTCATATACACGAGCTGACCGAACTCATCGCAAACACAAACGAGCTCGTCCATGTTTTCCAAAATGGTCGCCGTAAATCGTTTTTCTTCGGACAATTGTATATAAATCCGATTCGATCGGCGATGCAGAGCGATTATGCAAAACAGGAAGGGAGCCGCGGCCGTAATAAAAGACGCCGTATTAGTCAATGCGTCCATCACCGGCCCGAAATGGCGAGCCCGGATAAGCGTGTGGAGCACTGCATAAATAAGGGCTGACAACAATGCGGTTTTCAGTATCGGCAGCGGTCGAAGCTGCACCGGTTTGTCTTCGCGCTCAAGCATTGGCAGATTGCTCATGATGATCCCTTCCTGGAATCAGGATTCGTTTCTTCGCGTCATTTGCTGCCAGACCGATCCTTCCGCTGCCGCGCCGCCTTCGATTCGTTCTATTGCCATCTTCACTTGCATTCTTACCTCGAATTCCGAATCATCAGTCGCTTCCCGAAGTGCAGGCAGAACGCTGTCGTCGCCGGTTTCGTACAAAAAACGGGCAGCCCGCCAACGCACCAGCTTGTTTTTGTCCCGCAACGCTTCGACCATCGGCCCGATGGCGGCCGGATCCCCGATATCCGACAAAGTATCGCCGGCAGTCCGTCGGACGGAGACCGAGTCGTCGCGCAGCGCTTGAAATAAGTAAGGAAACGCCTCGGGCTCCCGCACATCGCCGAGATAAACGGCTGCGAGCCGCCGAACGGACGACTGAGGGTCGCGAATCGCTTTCGCCAGCAGGTGGAGCGTTTTCGCCGTCGGCTTGATTTGCTGGAGCGCCGCATAACGCTTCTTCCAATCGGGATCGTCAAGTAGACCCTCGAGCTCCTCTTGGGAGAGCTCTTTCTTCGGAATCGGCGCTGCCGGATCGCCGCCCGTACCTGCTGCTTCCGCTGCTCTCACCAGCTCGTTAAGCCGTTCGGCGTCGTAAGAAGCGTCCAGCTCCTGGACGACCTGGTCGGCGATCTCGTCCAGCTCTCCGTAACGGGTGCCGATCTCTTCCAGCTTGCGTTCCTTGATCAAGTTCGGGGACGCGTTGCCCGCTTTCATGGCCGATTGAACGAACCGCTCCGGCATCGCCCGGCGCACTTCCTCGACTCCGGAACGGACACGGATTTGCAGCGGGATGGAACGGAATGTCTGCATCAGGACGGTCGCTTCGCCAAATGATTCATTCGGGGCTGCTCCTTCCGGGATACCGGCGCCGACCGATTCGTCCGACCCGAGAATCGTTCGAATGCGGGTCAAGATCATTTCCCAGTCGCCCTTGGATGTCCGATCGACGGCTATGAAGTCGGCGGTATGAAAGATAGCGGTTACCCCGGGAATGTCAAGAATGCGCCGGAACGCTTCGGGAACAGCCGTATCGGCTGGCGTATAGTTGCGTTTTGCGCCTTTCGGCAAGCTTTCGTCCAGATTCACTTTCATCGTGTTCGGACTTGGCGTCGGTTCGATCGATACGATTCTCATGCGAGCTCATCCCCTCCATTACATCGATAGCTTTATTGTGTCACAAAACGGGGCAATAATAAAAGCTTTTGAGCGAAGTCTTTTTGCATCGTGAAATAACCCCGCTGCGGCACATAGGCGGCGGGGCTCTTTTTTTTCATGTTTAGTCCAGATTCAGCAATTGGCGATTCAGATAGCTTTCCATTACATTCGTGATCGTGAAGACAGTGTGGGACAAATCCACATTCTCGAAAGCGTATTCGCATTCCGGCAAGTAGGTCATCGCCTCATCGTAATAAGACATTCGCGCTTCAACGGTGCGTTCACTGTCCCCGCGTTCGATCTGCCGCTGTCTTAAGGATTGCCGGTCGGCATACAGAAACAGGCGGATAACGGCCTCCCCATAAGCCTGCTTTAGCAAACGCGCACCTTCGGGATTCAAAATTACATACACGAAACCATGCTCGTTCCACAGACGCTCGACATCCGCTTGCTTAATTCCGTAATGGTGGCCGTCCAAGCTGACGGTCTCGACAAACTCGCCGTTCCGGCTCGCTTTCTGGAAGGAATCCGAAGATATAAAGTGATAATCTTGGCCCTCCTGCTCGCCTTGACGACTTTCCCGCGTCGTATAGGACAGTACCTTCTTCAACTCAAGCGTCGATCCGGCCATATCGGCGATCGTCTTGCGACCCGAGCCGTCCGGCCCGGTAAATACAAAGATATGCGGCTTTTCCCTCGTGTTGCGCATGTCGCACCTCCCGGCAATTCGTCCTATTCGAACAACAGGCTGCAAGTGTCATGTATCATTTTATTCACGGTATGAATAAAAAAGAAGAGCTTCCGTCATATAACGGCGCTCTTCATTGGAATAAATTGTTATTGGCCTCCGGTAACCCCGATAGTGGTCGGTTCTTTGATCGTACGGAGAATGGACACTTCGACGCGGCGGTTTTTGGATCGTCCGTCCGCCGTATCGTTCGATTCGATAGGGCGGTATTCGCCGTATCCGATCGCGCGGAATCGATCGGCTGTAATTTTATCGTTCTGTAGCAAAATTTTCATGAAATTGAGCGCACGCTTGGCGCTTAAATCCCAGTTCGTCTCGAATTCGGCGTTGCGGATCGGCACATTGTCCGTATGGCCGGCCACCTCAATTTGGTATTGCGGGTACTGCGTCAGCATGTCTGAAATCGTAACGGCAAGCTTCTGAGCATCGGGCTTGACGATAGCGCTCCCTGAGGCGTACAGGGCATTATCGCGAATCGTAATCATGAGCATGTCGTTCGTCAGCTTCGTCTCCAGCTGTGTGGACAGCTTATTGTCTTGGATGTATTGATCGATCTTCTGCTTCAGCTCCTGCAGCTCGGCCGTTTCTTTCTGGATCAGGTTTTGCTGCTCGACGCTTTTCTGGTCGGATTGCTCGCTTTTTGCATCCTCATCCTTTTTCTTCGAAGCGGGCTCGCCTATAATCGGCATGACCTGAGGTTGTTCGAAGAAGCTGGTTCCGCCGGTAAATGCGGAGTTCAAGCTGCGCATAATCGAGTCATACTTCTTGGAGTCCATTTCGCTCGAGGCAAACAGAATGATGAACAAGGCGAGCAGCAGCGTCAGCAAATCCGCATACGGAATGAGCCACGTTTCGTCCATATGTTCATCATGATGCTGCTTGTGCTTTTTGTTCACTGCCGTCCTCTCCTTTATTGTCGGCATAACGTTCGTATGGAGCGAGGAAAACGGACAGCTTCTGCTCGATGGCGATCGCGGATATGCCGGATTGGATGGACAGCAGTCCTTCCACCATCATCATTTTCAGTTCGATTTCTTTTTTGGATATTTGCTTCAGCTTGTTGGCGAAAGGATGCCATAGGACATAACCGGTAAAAATACCGAGAAGCGTCGCCACGAAAGCGGCGGAAATCAAATGCCCGAGCGCTTCGACCTGGTTCAGGTTGCTGAGGGCGGCTATCAAACCGACAACCGCACCGAGTACCCCTAGGGTCGGAGCATAAGTGCCGGCCTGGGTAAAGATAAGCGCTCCGGAACGATGGCGCTCCTCCATGGCCGAAATCTCTTCCATGAGTACGTCATGAATAAATTCCTGATCGTTGCCATCGATGATCATACGCATGCCGTTGCGCAAAAACATGTCGTCGATCTCCTCCACTTTGCTCTCGAGAGCGAGCAGCCCTTCGCGGCGGGTGATCGTGACCCATTCGATGAACAATTGAATCAATTCCTTCTTGGATACGAGCTGCTGCTGTTTGAATAAGATGACAAAAAGCTTGGGCACCCTCTTCAAATCGGACATCGGAAACGCGATAAATACGGCCGCGATCGTACCCAAAATGATGATCATAATAGCGGCCGGGTTCAGAAGCGACGATAAATGAGCTCCTTTCAGCACCATGCCGACCAATAGCGCAACGAGAGCCAATACAATCCCAATCAGTGTGGATTTTTCCATTCTTGCACCGTCCTTATGTAATCCGTCCTATACGGTCAAGCTGTATAGAACTACTAATTCGATTCATAACGACAAAATCCTTCCTCCACCCCCATAAAACAAGCCGATCGGACGAATATTTTCTGCCCGCCGAACGAACGAAAAAAACCCGCATGCGTATGCGGGCCGATTTCGTCAGCAATTCGTTGCTATATTAGATGAAGAAATACATTGCAAACGAACAAAACGGCCTCAAGGATTCGTCTCAATAATGCCGTGATCGCCGAAATGATCTTTGACGAGCGCATTAAAATCATAGACATAAGGCTGAAGCGAGTTACCGCGCCATGCTTCGTGAGCATATTCGCTGAAACGATTGATGAATTGCTGGTTGGCCGAAACGAATACATTGTTTAAGGTCGGGTGATGCCGTCCTACGAGGGTGCTAACCTCCTGCACAAATTCGCTGGAGATGTCCTGCGGACTCGGAATCGTATCGAAGCTGTATTTGTCCATGACGACATTGCCGGGCGGCAGTACATAGGAAACGTCGGAATGGTCGTCCACTCCGGGCGAGGCAATCGTACGGTCGCTGAGCAATAGGGTGCCTTTGCCTTTCAATCCAGTAGCTGTTTTGTCTGGCACGACGGCTACATAAGCATTTTTGTCCGTTACGATGACGAATGAACTGCGGATGCCCTTCAGATCGTCGACGGCATCCGTCGTGGATTGGACGAAATCCAGACGTTCGTTGTTATGATCGGCCGCTCGAAGCTGAGTATTGTAGGTGCGGAAGCCTCTCTTCTCATGAGTTTCGGTGCGGCTGCCATAATCCGACGGGCTGCTTTCGAAATGTTTTTGATACGAGCAGGCGGAAATCCATACGACAGCGGACAGAACGGCGAAAGATGTATACAAAGTTCGGCGGTTCATAAATACCTCCTGATCGAATGAAGTCCCTTTGTATGATTTGTCCGTTGCCTTCCGAATATGCATGCATGACCGCAAAGGAAACAACAGCCCTGTTTTTGCATAAAGGAACGGCATTATGGAAATAACCAATATGTGTGCTTTCGGCGAATTCCAAAACATTGAAAAAGCCCGAAACCCTTTGATTTAGAACAATTTGTGAACTTTGCCACATCGATTGACAAAAGGTTTCCGCGAATTTATATTTAATAGGGTGATTAGGTTTGTTGACAAAATGTGGCCATCCATGATAGCGCTAATAGATTGGTCCCGGAGAGTCGATCGGTCTATTAAACACAGAGAATTGGGGTTGATGAGTGAATGAGACGGTGGCAGTCTGCATGGCGTTTAATCCCGTTGTTGGCGGTATTGACGTTCGTGCTTACGGGTTGTGGTTTGGAAAATTTGACGGCTTTGGATCCGAAAGGTCCCGTTGCGGAAAAGCAATTATCGGTTATCTACATCTCATTGATCGTCATGATCGGCGTTTTCGCCGTCGTTATGATCATTTATGTGTACGTTCTTGTGCGTTTCCGTAAACGTCCTGGACAAACCGGCGTTCCGAAGCAGGTGGAGGGCAATCACAAGCTGGAGATTATTTGGACGGTCATTCCGTTTATTTTGCTTATCGTGATTGCGATTCCGACCGTCAAGTACACCTTCGAATTGGATAAAGATTACTCCAAAGATCCGAACGCTCTGCAGGTCAAGGTTACGGGCCATCAGTTCTGGTGGGAATTCGAATACATGAATGAGAAAGTAACGACGTCTCAGGATTTGATCATCCCGACCGGACGGACGATCGCTTTCCATCTGGAGTCGGCTGACGTCATTCACTCCTTCTGGGTGCCGACGCTTGGCGGCAAGAAGGACACGAACCCGGGCATGACCAATATGCACTTCCTGAAAGCGGACAAACCGGGTGTTTATTACGGAAAATGCGCCGAGCTGTGCGGAGAATCCCACGCTCTTATGGATTTCAAAGTGAAAGCCGTTTCTCCCGAAGAATACGATCGTTGGATTGCCAGCATGAAAACGCCGACTTCCGCACCGGTTAGCGCTAAAGCCCAAGAAGGCGAGAAAATTTTCAAAGACAAATGCTTGGCATGCCACGCTATTTACAATACGTCGTCGAAGCAAGTCGAAGGTGGTAAGATCGGACCGAACCTGGTGAACTACGCCGACCGTTCGACGGTTGCCGGAATTTTGTTCAACCGCGAGCCGGGTGATTTGAAGAATAACCTGAAAACATGGCTGAGTGATCCGCAAGCGGTCAAACCGGGCAACCTGATGCCGAATCCGAAAGATGTCCCGGGAAGCAAAATGGAGCAGAACCTCGAATTGAACGATCAACAAATCGATGCGCTGGTTGAATATTTGGCCGGTCAAAAGCAGAAGTAATCGCGTAAAGGTCTGCTTGCGAAGCGAGCATTATCCTTGGGTAAAGCTAAATGTTTCGATGCAAACTTTTTCTGACGAAAAAGTTCTTAGGAGGGTTACACGTTGGCACACGCACATACGGTTAAAAAGTACAGCGGGCTGATGGATTGGCTGACAACCGTGGACCATAAAAAGATCGGAATCCTGTATCTTCTGGCCGGCGGAATGTTCTTCCTGTTCGGCGGGCTGGAAGCGATACTGATCCGCGTTCAGCTCATAAAGCCAATGAACGACGCGGTGGATGCGTCCATGTTCAACCAGCTGCTGACTATGCACGGCACGACGATGATTTTCTTGGCGGCCATGCCGCTCATCTTCGCCTTTATGAACGCCATCGTTCCGCTTCAAATCGGGGCGCGCGACGTCGCCTTCCCTTTCGTGAATGCGCTCGGTCTCTGGTTGTTTATTGCAGGCGGGGTATTGCTTAACACGAGCTGGTTTTTCCAAGGAGCTCCCGATGCGGGCTGGACGGCCTACACGCCGCTTTCCACGCCGACCTATAGCGGCAAAGGTGTAGACTTCTACGTACTCGGGCTGCAGATTGCCGGTATCGGTACGCTGATCGGCGGGATCAACTTCCTTGTTACGATCATCAACATGCGCACGCCGGGAATGTCTTTCATGCGTATGCCGCTGTTCACATGGGCATCATTTATTACATCGGCTCTTATCTTGTTCGCGTTCCCGGCCATTACCGTCGGTCTCGTTCTTCTCATGTTCGAGCGCATATTCGAAGCGAATTTCTTCGATGTCAGCGCGGGCGGGAACAACGTCCTGTGGCAGCACATCTTCTGGATATTCGGTCATCCTGAGGTATACATTCTCATCTTGCCGGCATTCGGGATTATTTCCGAAGTGGTCAGCACGTTCTCGCAAAAACGTCTGTTCGGATATAGCGCGATGGTATTCGCTACCGTAATCATCGGGTTCCTCGGCTTCATGGTATGGGTTCACCATATGTTTACGGTCGGTCTCGGTCCTGTCGGAAACGCCTTGTTCTCGATCGCGACGATGCTCATCGCCGTACCGACCGGGATCAAGATCTTCAACTGGCTCTTTACATTGTGGGGCGGCCAGATCCGATTTACTACCGCGAGCTTGTTCGCACTCGGGTTCATCCCGACGTTCGTTATGGGCGGTATGACCGGGGTTATGCTTGCATCTCCGCCGGCGGACTTCCAGTTTCATGACAGCTATTTTGTCGTAGCGCACTTTCACTACGTTATCGTAGGCGGTCTCGTGTTCGGTATTTTCTCGGGCTTGCATTACTGGTGGCCTAAAATGTTCGGACGCATGCTTAATGAAGGACTCGGTAAATGGACGTTCTGGCTTTTCTTCATCGGCTTCCACTTGACGTTCTTCGTACAGCATTTCTTGGGTCTGATGGGTATGCCGCGCCGCGTATTCACTTATTTGCCGGGACAAAATCTCGATACGTTCAACTACATTAGTACGATCGGCGCCTTCTTGATGGGTCTCGGAACGATTGCGTTCCTTATCAATGTCATCATAACGGCGATGAAACCGAAAGACGCCCCGGCCGATCCTTGGGACGGACGCACGCTGGAATGGGCAATTCCTTCTCCAGCTCCGGAATACAATTTCAAGCAGCTTCCGCTCGTTCGCGGACTGGACCCGCTGTTCAAGGAAAAGATGGAAGGCCGCAAAGAGATGACGCCGGCCGAGCCGCTCAGCTCGATTCATATGCCGTCGCCTTCGATTTTGCCGCTCGTGATGTCCATCGGATTGTTTATCGCCGGTTACGGTTTTATGTACCACAACTACTACGTTGGTGCCGGCGGTGTTATTGTAACGCTTGTATGCATGCTGATCCGTTCTCTGTACGACGATCACGGCTACCATATCGAAGTCGAAGAGCTTCAGGATAAGGGGGCGAAAGTATGAATCACGCGGATTTGACCGGCAACAATCTGCCCGCTGAACCGGAGAAGGCAACGCTTGAAGGCCGCAATAAAATACTGGCCTTCTGGCTGTTCCTCGGCGGCGAAACGGTATTGTTCGGTACATTGTTCGCTACGTTTATCGGTTTGCGCAACCAAATCGGGGACGGACCTGCCGCCGATGAGTTGTTCAAGCTGGGTACGGTTGCCCTTGCCACGTTCTTGCTTTTGACAAGCAGCTTGACCAGCGTTCTGGCCATTCAGGCGATGCACCGCAAAGATTTAGGGAAAATTTATCTTTGGTTTATCGTAACTTTGATTCTTGGCCTTGGGTTTCTCGGATTGGAAATTTACGAGTTCGTCGAGTACGTTCATGAAGGACATACGTTTACGACAAGTGCGTTCAGCTCTTCGTTCTATACGCTTGTCGGCTTCCACGGTGCCCACGTTGCTTTCGGGGCATTATGGCTAATCGTGCTGCTGCTTCAGTTGACCAAAAAAGGGCTGACCGTCGTAACGGCGCCGAAGCTGTACTTGTTCGGACTTTACTGGCACTTTGTCGACGTCGTATGGGTATTCATTTTTACCGTCGTTTACTTGATGGGAAAGGTGGGCTAATCGGATGTCAGCGAATCATCATTCCGCATCGGAGCACACGGGAAAAAGAGCTCACGTGCACGAAGGACCGAAAAATCATTACTTGGCTTTCGTATTCTCGATCGTTTTGACCATCCTTGCATTTGTCGTTGTCATTGCGGAGATCGGCAGAACGTTCACGATTTTATTCATCCTCGTATTGGGTATCATTCAAGCGGTGTTCCAGCTTGCCTTCTGGATGCACATGAAAGACCGCGGACATGTGTACGCGATTACGGGTATATCGTTCGGGGCGATCATCGCCCTGACGGGAGTAGCAGCAGTCGTATATTGGATCTGGTGGTAAAACGTCGGAGGGGGCCTTTAGTATAAAGCGCCCCCTTTTCTTTTAGGCAAAGTCGGTTTAAGAATGAGCCTCGAAGGTGAGCTTCACTTTTTGGGAAGGGTTTCGGGGTCCCCGAAAAGTAATAGGAATAAACCTCGAAGGGTGGGCTTCACTTTTTGGGGATTAATAAGGGGGCTCCCCCAAAAGCTGCAAAGCTTATCTTCACTTATGGGGGACTAGTTAGGAGGGTTAGCCTTGTTGGGGTTGCAGTACTTTTCATTCGCAGAGTTGTGGAACCCATGGCAAATGATGTTGACGATTGCGATCGGAGCGGTTTATTTGCTGCTCGTCGGACCGAAGCGTTCATGGTTTGCGGGCAGCAAGCCCGTTCCCGTCGGCAAGAAATTTCTTTTTCTGCTGGGAATTGCCGTCTACTATTTTGCCAACGGCGGTCCGTTGAATATATTGGGACATTTGATGTTCAGCGCGCATATGGCAGCGATGTCGCTCGCTTATCTGGTCGCTCCGCCGCTTATTTTGCTCGGCATTCCCGGCTGGATGGTCCGTCCGCTTCTTGCCAAGAAAGCGATTGGAAGTATTATTAAAGGATTGACGCAACCGCTTATTACGGTCGTCACCTTCAATATGCTGTTCTCGTTTTATCATTTGCCGCTTGTGCATGATTACGTGATGACGCACTATACGATCCACACGATTTTCTTCCTCGTGCTGCTGGTGGCGGCGTTTATGATGTGGTGGCCGATCATCGCGCCTGCTCCGGAAGTAAACGGGCTTAGCGAATTGAAGAAGATGGCCTATATTTTTGCCAATGGGGTATTGATAACTCCGGCATGTGCGCTTATCATATTTGCTTCGACTCCGGTATTCGCGACCTATAACGATCCGCAAATGTGGGCGAAAGCTATGGGGTATTGCGTACCAGCCAATTCGCAGATGCTGCTGGACAGTTTCTCGGGACCGGAATTTTTTGCACTGCTTGACCCGCAGGAGGACCAACAGCTTGGCGGAGTCATTATGAAAATTTTGCAGGAAATTACGTACGGGGCCGCGCTTGCGTATATTTTCTTTAACTGGTATATTCGCGAAAGAGCGAAGGACGATCAAGATTCGGACGGGGTCGTGCCGAATCCGATCGCGTAGCGGAAGGGAAGTCGAGAAGCCATGCATTCCATTTTGCCTGCTTTCAGCACAACGTTCATCGTGATAAGCGCCATACTGGTAGCTTGCGGTTGGGTCCAAATCGCCAAGCGCAATATTGCGAAGCACCAGAAGCTGATGACTTGGGCCGCGGCATTCGCCAGCTTGTTCTTTATCGTATACATGTCGAGAACGATCTTCGTCGGCAATACGGAATTCGGCGGACCGCACAATGTGAAAATGTTTTATTTGATTTTCTTGCTCTGTCATATCGTGCTGGCCACGGTTGGCGGCGTGATGGGGATCGTTACGCTAGTTTGGGGCTACAAAAAACAATTGGCCAAGCACCGCAAAATCGGACCGATAACCTCGGTTGTCTGGTTTATTACCGCGATTACCGGCGCTACCGTCTATATATTGCTGTATTGGATTTACCCGGGCGGGGAAACGAAGCCGCTGCTTGACGCGATTTTCTAAGAATAAAGGGAAAGCCATTCTTGACTGGGAGGTCGGGAATGGCTTTTTTTTGTTGCGCAAAGAAATGAAAGGGACTTGAAAAAGATCGAGAGCGTGTATATACTGTTAATATAAATATACACAGTAAGCACACTGTGCGGAAAGGTGATGCCGGATGTGGGGCAACGCATGGTTTATTGTTAAGGCTGATTTGAGAAGGACGAAATGGGGGCTAGTCGTATCGACGCTTATGTACGCCTACTTTAGCGTGTTCGGCTCCTTTATTGTGAACGAGCTGTTCCCGAATTCCCCGGAACCGGTAAGCATGCACGTCAGTTTTTTGGCGGACATCATGTTTTTGTGCAGCATGAGCTGCATCGGCTTCTTCATGACGGGAGAATACCGCTATTATTGGCGAAGCGACGTTTTCACCAAGCGGCTCATGTATATGCGGTCGCTGCCGATCGACACGAAGGAGCTCGTGCTGGCCCGTTACATGCAGATGGGGATCAATTTGCTTTACTTGTCGATCATCTTTTTCGTCCCGTTTTATTTCATCTGTGTGCTTGGCGAGATGCTCACTGTGGCGGAGTATATTTCATTCGCCATTGTATGGATGAGCTTCGGAGCGTGCATGTCGATCTTATTCGCCTATAAGGAAATGTGCGGCTCCGGCAAATCGTATTTCTGGTTCTGCATGCTCGGGGTTGTCGCTTACTTCGCCGCGAGCGGAGCGGCATGGTATGCGGGCTTCGGCTTCGTAAAGCTTTCCGTCGAACTGGTAGACCAATTCGGCCTGTTCGTATCGCTTGCAAGTTTGCTTATTACGTGGATATGGACGCTGGCATGGAGCCGGATTACGAAGCAGAAAATTTCCCGGCGGGATTACGCCAGGTGAAGATAGCATTAACGACGGAAGGAGGCGAATACGGTGCGCATCCCGATACAGGTTTCGGCCGAATCGGCCGAACCGATGTACCACCAAATTGAAGTGCAGCTCCGCTCGTTGATATGGAGCGGGAGGGTTCCGGAAGGCACGCTGCTGCCCTCTATTCGCGAGTTCGCTCAAGAGCTCGGCTGCAGTATTATAACGATCCGCAGAGTGTACCAGGACTTGGAGAACGAAGGATTGCTCCGCACGCGGCAAGGGACGGGAACGTTCGTAGCTTCCGTCGGCGCCTCGGAGCGGGAGCAGTACCGCGTGGATGCCGTCATCGAGGCATTTCGTGCCGCAATCGAAACGGCCAAACGGGTCCAATGCTCGCGGGAAGAGACGATCGCGATATTCGAGCGGTGTTTGAACCAGTGGATGCCGCCGGATACAGCCAATACCGGTGATGGGGGAGAGCGGTAATGAGCGCTTTTGCGGTATCGATCGAAGGGGTCGAAAAGCAGTATGACCGGTTTCGGCTCGGGCCGATTCGGTTGAATGTCGAGCCAGGCGTTATAGCTGCCATTGTCGGATCGAACGGCTCGGGGAAAACGACGCTATTTCACATGCTGATGAATACGGTGCAGCCCGACCGCGGCGATATACGGCTGTTCGGACAAAGCTATGAGGATCGCGAAGTGGAAATGAAGCAAAGAATCGGATTTATGGCGGAGTCTTCTTATGCAGAAGAAGCGGGATGGAGAATCCGGGACATCGCTGCTTTTACGTCGCGCTGGTATCCGAAGTGGGATGGCGGCAAATGGGAAGCTTTAGCGGAACGATTCGAGCTGGATCCGAAATCGAAGGTGAACCTGTTATCCAAAGGGATGAAGCGCCGACTCATGTTCAGCCTATGCATAGCGCAAGGCCCGGAGCTGCTTCTGCTGGACGAACCTTCGTCCGGACTGGACCCTGCCGCATGGCGGATTATGCTGGAAGAGATCAAGAAGTTCATGTCCAGCGGAGACCGGACGGTACTGATGGCCACTCATACGATGGAAGAAGTGCGGCGGCTCGCCGATTATGTAGCTTTCGTCCATAAAGGGAAGCTGCTGGAATATAAAGACAAGGATGCGCTGAACTACGACTGGAGGACGTTGTGGATCGAATCGCCCATGGAGGAAGCGGCCGAATTGCCCGGTGTAATCGAATGCGAGCTTGGGGCGATGGCGAGGCTGACGACTTGCGATGCGCAGGCTACGGAACAGGCTCTCCGCGAGGCGGGCATCGCGATCGTGAACCGGCAGCAGGTCGAATTGGACGAGATGCTGGGTCATATGATCGCGATGGATAAGCGGAAGTAAGCGAAGCGTAGAAGCGTATAGTCGCAACATATAAACGGATAGGCAACCGGGAAGGAGTACTTATTGATGAATCCATTACAAATAAATCGGGTGACCAAACATTACGGTGATAAAACGGCCGTTAATGCGATTGATTTGGACGTCAGACAAGGAGAAATATTCGGGCTGCTCGGAGCGAATGGGGCAGGCAAGACGACGACGATGAGAATGGTGCTGGGACTCATTTATCCGGACGAAGGTTCTATTACCTGGAAAGGAAAAGGCTACTCCGACGAGCTTCGCACTTTGTTGGGTTATTTGCCGGAGGAGCGGGGGCTATATCCGAAAGTGAAGGTAAGCGATCAGGTGCTCTATCTCGCCGAGCTTCGCGGGATGAAGCGATCGGCTGCGGAGAAAAGCTTGCGCCGCTGGCTGGACCGGTTCGGGGTGCCGGAATATTACAACAAGAAGGTCGAGGAGCTGTCCAAAGGCAACCAGCAAAAAATCCAGTTTATCGCCGCCGTTATCCACGATCCGGACATCCTTATTCTCGATGAACCGTTCAGCGGGCTCGATCCGGTCAATGTGGAGCTGCTCAAAGCGACCGTCACCGAGCTGCGCAAGGACGGCAAATCGATCTTGTTTTCCAGCCACCGGATGGAGCATGTCGAGGAGCTGTGCGAGAACATATGCATGCTTCATAAATCGAATACGATGCTGAAAGGTAATCTGAAGTCGATCAAACGATCGTTTCCGCGGGAGCGGGTGCTGCTCGATACGGAACGCGACGTACAGGGGCTGGATCAAATTCCGGGCGTCCGGTCGGTGAAGAAAGGCGAAGCGTGGACGGAAATCCGCATCGATAGGGCGGATGCCGCACAGGACGTTCTGAAGACCGCTTCGGCTCAAACGGAAGTGTACCGTTTTCAAATTATGGAGCCGACCTTGAACGAAATTTTCATTAAGACGGTAGGGGGGCAAGGCCAGCATGAATAAACTGTCGACGGTTGTCAAATTTACGTTTATGAACCGGGTCCAGGCGAAAGCGTTCGTCGTGACGACTTTGATCTTTGCTCTCGTTCTGACCGTGATGATCAATTTACCTGCCATTATAGCGAAATTTTCCTCGTCGGACGGTCCGGCGAAGCTCGGAATCGTAGGCAAGGAGACGGAAGTGACGCGGGCGCTCAAAAGCTTCTACGAGAATCAGAAGGAGCCCGAGCTCCAAATCGTCCTGCTCGGCGACGGCGGCTCGAAGGAAGCGAACGCGAAGCTGGGCAAGGAGAAGCTCGATGCGAAGGAAATCAAAGGATACCTCGAGTTTACCGAGGACGCAACGGCCGGTTTTCCGAAGGCGACCTATAATTCCAAAAGCTCGATGGACTTCTCGATGGAGCAGAAGCTGAAAAGCGTCCTGCAGGCGATCAAAGCCGAAACGGTCGTCAAAGATATGGGACTTACCGCCGAGCAGCGCGCCAAGCTGAACGCACCGGTATCGATCCAGACGGTGCAAATCCAGGAAGGAACTACCGGCAAGAGCGAATCGCAAATGGTTCTCGCTTATGTGCTCGTCTACGCTTTGCTGTTCCTTCTCTATATGACGGTGATCGGTTACGGCAACATGGTAGCGACTGAAATTACGGCGGAGAAAAGCTCCCGCGTCATGGAAGTGCTTATTACGAGCGTATCGCCGCTGAAGCAGATGTTCGGCAAAATTATCGGGATATGCCTGCTCGGGCTTGTGCAGATTGCCGTGTTCGTCGTCGTCGGTGCCGCGAACTTACTGATCCCGCAAAACATGGACAAACTGAAAAGTCTCAACATCGATTTGGGCGATGTGCAATTATCGCTGCTCGGTTATTTCCTCATCTTCTACCTGCTCGGCTATTTCATCTACGCGACGATGTTCGCCGCGGTCGGCTCGCTCGTGAGCAGAACCGAAGAGGTCGGGCAAGCGATCATGCCGGTCATGTTCCTTATTATCGCCGGGTTCATGATCGCCATGTTCGGTCTGCAAAATCCGAATGCCCCGTTCGTCGTGGCGATGTCGTTCGTGCCGTTCTTCTCGCCGCTTATCATGTTTCTGCGAATCGGTATGAGCGATCCGGCGCTATGGGAAATTTGGCTGTCCATCGCGATTACAGCCGCCACCATGTTCGCCCTCGGCTGGCTGGCCGCGAAAATATACCGCGTCGGCGTGCTCCTGTACGGCAAGCGGCCTTCGTTCAAGGAGCTGCGTAAGGCGATGAGGGCTTTCAGGGTATGACGATGAGTAAAACGGCGGCTAGAGTATTACTTCAAAAATAACAATACAGATATTCTTAAAGCTGCATCCAGCCTTGTTATAAATAAATCGAGCAATGAAATGGTTGCAGTCTGCTTGATTTCTTTGTGGGAAGAACTGCCTTTAGTGTCGGATATCGCTGTAATCCCGAGATACCGTTCAAACCGAATCGCATCAAAACTACTAAGAAAAGCATTAACTGTTTTGAATGAAGAATATGAGATTCTTCGTCTTTTTGTCACAATAGGAAATTCAGCGGAAGCACTATATTATAATCTTGGTTTTTATCCTGGACTCGAACAAACTACATTTCAACTGGTACATAGAAGTAGTTGATTGAACTGATTTTGCGATGCATGGATGGCTAACGGGTACGATTGTGTGGGGCTGCCGCAAGGACAGCTCTTTTATTTGGTTCTTCATTGAAGTAACAGGCAGAATAGTGGAATAGCTACAGCAACTTATGCTGTACCAACAGCGACTTATCAGTATATTTTTATTGGGGAAAGTATGAAGAAAACAATATACTTTATCTCGAAGTAAAAATGATAAAATGGGTCAAAAGCCGATGAAGAAGGAGGGGTGACTTTTGCCAATTATACAATTATCCCTGCTCATTAACGCACCTATTGATGTATGCTTTGATTTGTCCCGCAG
>NZ_VCRA01000052.1 GCF_005938385.1 Paenibacillus mesophilus | reverse complement strand
CTTCAGAGAAGGCGCTTGCGTTGCGCTTTGGACTCAGCAACTTGTCTGTGCGCAAAGGACTCGCGACGCTCGCCGAGGAAGGCTGGATCGAGAAAATTCCCAATGTCGGCAATCGGGTGCTGCGCAGGCGGCAGCGGGTCGCCCTGACGCTCGGGCTGAATGAGACGACGATGCGCAACCTGGGGCTGGTCCGGCTGCTGGAGGATTTCGGCCGGTTGTACCCCTGGATCGAGGTCAAAGTCAAACCGTATGCGTCCGGCGAGGAGCCCGGCCGTGCGGAGGCGGGGACGGAGAATCCGCCCGACGTTTATACGATGAACAGTTTGCAGTTCCGGCAGCTGTGCGAGCTCGGCAAGGAATCGCTTGTCGAACCGCTGGATGCGCACCCCGGCGTTTTTCCGCTTCTGAACGAGGATTATACGTTCCGAGGCGTCTGCCGGCTGCGGCCGCTTATTTTCGCGCCTGTGGTGCTCTGCTACAACAAGCGTCATTTTCGCGAAAAGGGGCTGACCGAACCGAACGGCTCCTGGACCTGGGACGATCTTACCGCTTGCGCGGAGCAGTTGACCGAAGGGGAGCGTTACGGCTTCTGCTTCCATTTGCCGGATGTGAACCGCTGGCCGATTTTCCTGCTGCAAAGCCTGGGAGAGAGCGGAGCGGGTGCCGAAGCCAAGGCAGCGCGTTTGATGGAAGGAGCGAAGCTGTGCAAGCGCATCGTATGCAACCGAAGGGTATTTCCGATGTACAGGTCGGAATCGAACGGAGATATCGAACAGATGTTTCTCGAAGGCCGACTGTCGATGGTGCTGGCAAGCTACATGGCGATGAACGAATGGAAGGATGCCGGGCTGGAATACGACATCTCGCCGGTTCCGTTCGTAACGGAGCCGAGAACGCTGTACATTTCGACCGGGGCCGGTGTGGCACGGACGACCGCGCATCCGGAGGAGGCCCGGCTATTGATCGATTATATGGCGGGGGAACGGGCGCAGGCGCTTATTCGGGAGCATACGCTCAGCATACCGGCGATGCAGCGCACAGGTCAGCCCGGATGGGGCCGCCAGACGGCGAATCCGCCGGATCGGTACGGGTTGTACAGAGAGATGATGTTTTCTTGCCGGACGCATCGCCATTTACCGGTGCTGCCAACGTCAATCGGCAAGCTGGCGGGTCTGATGAAGGCGTTTTGGGCCAATATGATTTCGGAGGAGGAACTGGGCGATCGGATCGGTGTTCTTGTCCGCGAGGCGGATCTGCACGGAACACATGACAGGGGGAGTCTCAATGTTCAATTGGAATAAGCAAGCGGCGGTCGCTGTACCGCTGGCGGCGCTGCTGGCGGTATTGCCTGCCTGCGGAGGCACGGAAAAGCCGGGAAGCGGCGATAAGGGGGCGGAAGCAAGCGGCGAGGCGGTGAAGAAGCCGGATCCGTTCACGATGACGATTTATGCGGCGGGCGTGAAGAAGGAGGAGTTCGACAGCCGTTTTCGCGGCGCACTGGAGAAAAAGTTTCCGCATATTACGTTCGATTACCAGACGAGCGACCAGGGCAATTCGATTACGGAGAAGGTGGCGCGGGGCGAAATTCCCGATATTATCCGCACGGATACGCCGACGATGAAGACCGGTTATCTGGACCTTCAGCTCGGCTACGACCTCCGCGAGATGGTCGGCAAATACAAGTACGACCTGAATCGGTTCGTCCCGTCGTTTATCCAGGACAACGTGGACGCCGGGCAATCGGGCGCGCTGTACGGCTTGCCGGTGCCGCCGTATTTTCCGTCCGTGCTGTATTACAACAAGGATCTGTTCGACAAGTTCGGCGTCGCATATCCTAAGGACGGCATGAGCTGGAACGAAGTGTACGATCTCGCGGTGAAGCTGACTCGGGTCGAGGGCGGCAAGGTGATCCGCGGCTTCAGCACGAATCTGATCGCGCAGCTGCGCGACAATCCGCTTTCGCTGCCGATTTTGGACCCGCAAAAAGACGGTCTGGCCGACCAGACAAAGTGGAAAACAATTTTCGACAATTTCAAGCGTTTCCACGATATTCCGAACAACGGCGTGCAAAATACGTTTGCGCTCGAAAATGCGCTGTTCACCAAAGGCGAAGCGGCGATGTATTTGGGCCAGCACAACATTTATTTGGTCATTCCTCCCGAAGTGAACTGGGACATCGTGTCGGTGCCGACGATCGACGGCGCGCCGAAGCGGATGGGACAGCGTTCGCCGGCCTACTGGTCGATTACGCAGCAAAGCAAGCATAAGGACGAGGCGTTCCAGGTCATCGTGGAAATGCTGTCCGACGAGGTGCAGATGCAGGATTCGCGTAACGGGATTTTGACAACGCTCACGAACAAGGACATTCGCGATGCGCTCGGCAAAGGGCATCCAGTGTACAGTACGAAAAACATGAAAGCGCTAAAGTTGTACGAACCGACCGATCCGACGCCGAAACGCGCACCCGGCAAGGTAAATGTCTCCGGCAGCCGGCAGGAAACGATTATTTGGCAGTCGTTCGTCAAGGCGGCGCAAGGACAGCTGGACGTCAATTCGGCGCTGCGCGAAGCGGATGAGCTGCTCAAGCAGGAAATCGAGAAGGAACGAGGCAAGTAAAGAAAGGAAAACGGAGCAGACCGGCACGGGTTAGAGGGAGAGAACAACTGTGGATATTATACACGTAACAATTGCCCGTGAGGGTGAAATTCGGATCGAACAGCAGGAAAAACCGGTGCCCGGCGAACATGAGGTGCTGGTGAAAACCGAATATTCCGCGATCAGCAACGGCACGGAGACGATGGTGCTGAACAATCGATCGAGCGGCACGCGGCTCGGGTACAATTCGGTGGCGCGCATTGTCGCCAAAGGAGCGGGCGTGGAGCATCTGGCCGTCGGCCAGCGCGTCGCCTGCTACGGCGAAGGCGCGCATGCGGACTACCGGCTCGTGCCGAAGGTGCTGGCCGTTCCGGTCCCGGACCATGTCGATTCCGAGGAGGCGACGTTTGCCGGACTGGGCGCGATTGCGATTCACGCGCTGCGTCAAGCCAGATTGCAGTTTGGCGAAACCGTCGTCATCGTCGGGCTAGGCATCCTCGGTCAAATTACCGCGCAAATTGCCCATGCCGCCGCTTACGAGGTGATCGGCTGCGATTTGCTGCCGGAGCGCTGCGAGCAGTTGCGGGCGGCTTGTCCCGGCATCACGGTATGCTCCGACGCGGCGCAAGTCGGTGAAGCGCTGGTGAGGCGGGGCGTGGTTGGCCTGAAGGGGGCTGACAGTGTGCTCTTGTGCGGCGGAGGCAAAGGAGACGGCTTGTTGGACCAGGCGATCGGCTGGCTGCGCGACCGGGGCAGCGTAGTCATTGTCGGCGTGCCGGACACGGTGTTTACGCGCAACGCGCTGTTTCACAAGGAAGCGGAAATTCGCATCAGCCGGGCGGGAGGGCCGGGACGATACGACGAACGGTACGAACGGGGCGGGTACGACTATCCCGGCGGGTACGTGCGATGGACCGAGGGCCGCAATGTGGGCGAGTTTGTCCGCTTGCTGGCCGATAAACGAATTTCAATCAAACCGCTTGTACGGCACAGATTCGCGTTCAACCAGATTGCCGATGCGTACCGGCTGTGCCGGGAGGAGCCGGAGCGGACGCTAGGCATCGTGCTGCGCTACTGAACGAGGCAACGGTAAAAGCGTATCGTTCGGTAGCCGGATTTTTCCGGAAGGAAGCGGACGGCGGTATTGCTGTGCAGGCGAAACCGGAAGGGGATATTTCGTGGGAAAACGAATCCAAAAGCTGGTCCGGGCAGGACTGGCCGGCTGTATGGCGGTGACGATGATCCACGTGTGCCATTTTCATGATTTGTTGCGCCATTATTTACCACAGTTCGTCGCTTCCATCCTCCGCTTGTCATTGGTTTTCGTCAGCATGGATGGCTGGCAAGGACGATTGAAGATCAAGTCGGTCATCCGGGAAGCAAGCCTAGCTAGTAAGGATATGACCCATTGTTTTTTTATTTTGACACGAATATTTTCCGTAATATAGATACAATTTGTGCAGATAAGAAAATCAGTTGTCACTTTTCCTCGTTTGTAAAATGCGACTTTTTTCGGTTATCTAACATTGATGAAGGGGTGAAATGTTGATTATGGCTTTCTCGGTGTACTATTCGAACGCGTATGCACTGCTGAACGCCGAATACGAAGCGATGCTGCAAGAGAAGCAGGATACGAACACTGCGCTGCGGACGGCTGAGGAAAAGATCAACCAGCTTATCAAGACGGAAAAAGGCAAATAAGCCGGATTATAACCGAAAGCGATTTCATTTCGAGTGAGGAGGCTGGCCATGAGTTTAGGACAAGGGATGAACGTGTTATGGTTTGGAGCGAAGGGTGACGGGGTGTCGGACGATTCCGACGTCGTCAACGGCGTCTTGCTGCAGTTTGCGAACGTATACTTGCCTCCCGAGCGGACTACCGCATTACGAAGCCGCTGGTCGACCCCGACTTGACGGTAAATCGCTTGTTTCTTCAGGAAACGGCGCGACGATCAAAATGACAACGGTAACGTGGCCGGGATCGAGGTCGGTCACCAATCCGCCGTAGACTGACCATACTGATCTGCGTCGGGTAATACCGCCGAGTCGGCTTGCGCGATCAAAATCCGAACGAGCCCGCTATCGACGCGGGCCCGAATCCGGGACATCGGCATCAGGGGGACCGATTTTACGAGCAATGGAATCTGCATCAAGGATACGTAAAACTACGTCGCTTTTACAGTTATTGAGAACATCTATTGCGACCGGCCGAAGACGGCCGTACGGTTCGAGATGACCCCGCCTATGGGAACGGGACGATTTTGAACAAAGTTGTTCTTTTTCTTATAGAAAAGAGCTTATAGATTAAATCTGAATCGGTCACGGTACTAGGCGGATTGCTTTAAAGGTAGCTTATGGGTTGATAAATTCATTAACCGAAAAATCGGCGTAGATGAGGAGAATAAATAATGACAAGCGCAATTTTAACTGCAATCGGCAAAGCAAAATTAGCCCGTGCAACCTCTGAAAATCAGCTTGAGATTACCCATGTCGCTGTTGGTGATGGCAATGGCTCATATCCTGTTTTGACTGAAAATTTGGTGGTATTGGCAAACGAAGTTTGGCGTGGTACTGCTTCTACTCCAATTCGTGATACGTTGGCACCAAGTACATTGATGTTTGAATCTGTAATACCAGTTGATGTTGGCGGCTTTACCATTCGAGAGATTGCTGTTTTTGACAGGTCAGGTGCAATGATTGCAATCGGGCATGTTGACCCTGCACAGCAAAAACCACTGCCGACGCAGTCAACTGGTATCCATATGACCGTACGTATCCTTATCGAACTGGCAAATGCGGCTGAAACCAATCTTATTTTACAAACAGAAAAGATGGAGTGGCAAGCGGGGAAAGGTATGGAGCAGGAACGGCCGGAGGAGCCCGTCACCCATGTAAGCCGCAGAAAGCTGCTAACGGCCTTCGGCATGGCCGGCGCGGCTTTAGCCGCGGGCAGCATACTCCCGGGATCGGTGGCGGTTTACGGGAAGGAGGGTTTATCGGTTGCGGATACCGTATACGAAGGGTCTAACGGGAAGGGCAAAATTCCCCCAGGAATAACGGCGCTTGTTACCCATAACGAGCTGGCAGGTCGTGATATGGCTGGAGCACATCCAGCGAGCGCGATTTTGGATTCAAGCGGGTTATCACAGCAGCAGGTTAATGATTGCAATCGCTGTGTTGATTCCATCTCCGACATGCTGGCCATAATTTCACCGGAAAATGGTATGCGTGTTGCTGTAAAAGGTTATCATTCACCCGTGAGCGGCAAACAAGGAGGTTGGTTTAAGTTCAACGCTTCAAAGATACTAGAAAATGACGGTGGAATTGTTTTCAGTGGATGGGAGCGCATTGATTATGATGTAATTACGTTTGATATGTTTGGTTTAGATAATACCGGCACAATTGCTGTAGATGCTAAACTTATTAATTTGGCTGCAGCATCTACAGCTCTAAAAAAACCTGTTCATCAATTTAACGGAGAGTATCTGCTAGACGGCTCTAGTGATATTACATTCACAGAAAATACTTTTCTTGATGGTTCTAAATTTATAATCGGACCTAACTTCACAGGTCGCATCATCTGTAAGCGTGCAGATGAGGTGCGCGAAGAAATTACAAGCGGCACACTATTTGATCAAGTAAAGGCTGTTGGTAATCTGTACAAAGGTCAGACGTTTTTGAATCTTGGCACATATTACCAAGATCATTATATGACTTTTGAAACATCACAGCCAATGTATTACTACCGTGGCACTCTTGAAACAGCATTCTTAAAGACACGTCATTTTAGAGAAGGGCGCATACAGTCTGGACCATTTTTTACTTTAGACTTAACTAAATTAACCAAGATTCGTGTTGCACGAGCAAATGACTCTATTCGTTTGTTTTCTGGGTTCTGCTTTGATGAATCAAATGCAGGTGCGTTGGCGGATTACTTTAAACTGATTCAATCGAACATGGTTGTCATGCGTAATCTGCGTTATGTAAACCGAGGTCCTGAACGAAACTCTAACCAGACACGCCTGACTGTAGATGATTGCTACAATGTACTTATCGACACTTTAGATACATCATCACCACACGCAAACCCTAACGGTACATTTACTTATACTTTGACACTGAGCGATTGCTATGATGTGGAAGTTAAGAAAATGCAATCACAAGGACGAGGGTGGGGTACTATTGGTAACAACAACTGCGCTTTAGTTACATTCACAGACTGTGATGTAAACCGCATTGACTTCCATAGACCTTGCTATGACAAACTAACAATACGCGGTTGTCGCATCGGTGACTTTGGTATTATTGCATCGCTTGTATGTGATACGTACATCACAGACTCAGCGTTTTTAATGTCGCAAGGTTATGGTAACAGGGGGTATATTCGCTCTAATGCGGATACTAGCGGGTTCTGCAATGGCGACTTAATTATCAACAATGTAACAATCAACGGCTACTTGGCTAACGGTGCTACATTTATTCATGCACGTCATGGGGCGACAGCACTTCCTGCAGGCTCTCCGCTTGTGCAAGAAATGTTTACAGACGTGTATATTGATGGGTTGCGGCACAACGGCAGTGCTGGCGCTAATATTACATCGCTGTTCTCAAGTAATAATACATCTTCGATCATTAATATGTTGCCGAAGCGTATTTATGTTTCAAACTCTAGTGCAGATTTACCATCTGCTATGTTTGACATCCATGTAGATAAGTACGCGTTACGTCCCAAAGGTGTAGACATTAAATACACAAACGTATCCACTAACTCACTATCTTTCAGAGATAGTACAGGGGTTGGTACAAAAGGTCGTGTCAAATTACTTAATGTTTCAGGGCAAGATGCGGCGGCAGGTACAGCATTATACAATACAGCAAACTTTGATATTGAAACTACACAGTGCGAGTTCTCGCAGTATAGTGAATATATTGGGACGTGGACAGCGTACTTACCAAAAATTACTATTAATGGTGGGTCTATTAGCAACACTACTGATATAGCTATGTTTAACACGCCATCGGGTATTCATAATACACGTATAAAAGCTATCAATGTCGATTTTAATATGCCTAGTACTACATACTTAGCAATCTTGTATCGCTATCAACCAATATCTTGCTGGTTCAATGGTTTGCGCTATATCACTCGCTTCGTAAGTGCTGGTGTTGCATCAGGTAGTTTTGATATTGACACGCGTAGCGGGACATTAAGATTACTACTAGAACACGGTACATTAAAGTACGAAACAACGCTAGCACCAGTAGCTGGAACTTATAACACTGCAAATGGAGCAACTATTGTTGTGACAGTGGTTGGGGTAACAGCAACAATTACAGTAAACGCAACAAATCTAAAACTAATAGGTTTGCTTGGGATTGTTTAAAAAAAGCCCTTCTAGGATTTACATTAATTACCAATCAGGGTGGCAAATATATGAAAATATTTATTATTGAACCTGGACATGGTGGTAATGATCCGGGTGCTGCGGGCAATAGTCTACAGGAAAAAGATTTAACACTTGATATTAGCAAGCGCATTGCAGAAATTCTGCAATCGCAGTATAGCGATATCAAACCAATGCTTACCCGTGACACTGATAAGTCTATGACTCTATCAGAGCGCACATCATGGGCCAATAAACAGGGTGCTGTCGGGCTTGTATCCGTACATATCAATAGTGCAGCAAGCCCAGATGCAAACGGCTTTGAAACCTTGCCAAACGACGATCGGTAAAATCAGCCTCGCGCTGTTCGCGGTTGCTAGAAAACGGGCGATCCACCGCAAGCGTGAACTGGGCTATGGCCACCCCTGCCGGCGTGTAACGTAGCTCCGGGTCCTTAGTAAGACGACCAATTAAAATGACACGGTTCAACATAGGAGTCTACTCCTTTTTTCCTTCAAATAGGTTTGGGTTGTGAATAGAACGCAATGAAAAATAGCGTTCTTCCCAATGAACGATTCGCACAAGGCGCATTACTAGCCAGTAGCTAATCATTCGCTCGGAAGAGCGCTATAAACAAAACAGGGCGACTCCAAGGCGCATGCAAGAGCCAAAAGAATGAGGTTAATAAGATGGGGAAATCGTATCATAAAAAGCAACTCAGAGACAAGCTCCAATGCTTAAAGAAAAGAGCGCCCCTCTCCTCCATTTGAAGAGGCGTTCAATAAGGAGAGGAGAGGAGCGGGTTTGTGCTGACATTATCTTAGCTTGTATTCGGCCATGCAATTTTGACACTTGATCGGTTGTGTAGCATAGAAAAACCCAAATTTATCAAGAGAATTCCGCTGTTACACATCTTTTCTGTGTATTAATACGCTTCATCCCTCACTAACGGGTGAGGTTAACGTTCCAATCGGTTCAAATTATGTGAGGATAGAAGTCGCACTAATGCACTATCTAAGCTTTCATCGCCATCAAAGGAATACGACCAAATAGACTCATCCGAATCAGGATCTTCTAATGATGCAATCACGATATTTGCAAATCCATCCTCGGTAAATCGCTCCATGGATCCTATATCCTTACCATTTTCGTCAAGATATTTTGAATTGCCGTTTTGGATAAAGAAGCAATACCATCTAACTTCCGATGAATGATCGTTCGTTTCCGTATCCCTTCATCAATTATCGTTAAGACAAAGATGGTATGATCTGTTTTTAATGTATTTGTGAGATCCAACTGATTTTCGTCATTGACATGTCCCATACTGTAAATTCCTCCTAAAGTTTTAAAAAATAATGATCAACAATGAACCCTGTAATAAGTGGAGGAAACCCGCTCCATAAAGATATGGAAGCGGGTCTCTCTCGCTACATACGGATCGGATGGATAAAGCATGGCCATCCTTCATCCAGCATCTCCCCTATTGTCTTACAACAACTTTCGGGGATACAATCTGACTTCTCTGCACCTTTGCTGTGTCCTCGTATTCATCGAGATCGCGAATCGTAAACAGTGGTTTGCCTTCTTTCCTTCACGTGAGCGTCAAATAGCCCCCACCTAGCGGCGGGAGCGAGATCTAACTTATAATCGAGCTAGTTGTTCATGCGGCAGCTAACCGAGAGTGCGTCAGACCATGGCATATATGGCTCGAGCGCAGCAGCGTCAAGCGGTTCAGAGATCTGCGGCAGCTGCTCAAACAAATACTTCAAGTAGTTGTAAGGATGCAGTCCGTTTTCCTTGGCTGTCTCCATCACACTATAGATGGCCGCACTTGCTTTCGCCCCTCGCGGCGTGTTGGCAAACAACCAGTTTTTGCGTCCAATAACGAACGGCTTGATCGAGCGCTCGCTGCGATTGTTGTCCATCTCCAGTCGTCCGTCTGCCAAATAAGCCGTCAGCTTCTCCCACTGGTTCAGACTGTAGCCGATCGCTTGTCCGAGCATGCTCTTGGGTAAGGTGCGAGAACGTTGCTGTTTCAACCACGCATAATAGGCATCCAAGATCGGCTTGCTTCGTTTCTGCCGGTCGGCAAAACGTTCCCCCGGAGATACTTCGGCCAAATCGCGTTCAATGGCGTACAGCTGATGCAATACGCGAGCCCTTGGCCTGCCGCTGTTCCGAGTCCGTTCGTCTCTGGCGGTGCAGATTTGATCGCCTCGTCATACTTGCGGCGTGCATGCGCCCAGCAACCGACAAGTTTCACGCCTTTCACCTTGTGATAGCCCGGATACCCGTCTACATGCAAATACCCGCTGAAGCCAGCGAGAAAATGCCGCGGATGCTCGCCCCCGCGCGTGCGCTGATAGTCGTACACAATGGCCGGTTTTACGCCGCGTCCCGTGCGATAGAGCCACAGGTACGACTGTGTTTCCACTGACTTTCCTTCCTCGCGCAGCACCTGCAGCGTTGTCTCGTCTGCATGCAGCACCTCTTGACGAAGCAGGTAGCCTTTCATCGCCTCAACCAGCGGCAGCAGCTAGTGCTCCGCGCCGTAGATCATCCAGTTCGCCATCGTTTGTCGGGAAAGCGAATAACCAAGACGGGCAAACTGCTGCTCCTGGCGGTATAGCGGCAAGCCCTCCAAATACTTTTGGCACATCACATACGCCAGGATCGAAGGCGAGGCCAAGCTGCCGGGATAGACCGGTTTCGGCATCGGCGCGGTAATGATCGGTGTTTGCAGTTCTTCGCGCTCGCAATGGCGGCAAGCGTAGACTTGCCTCACATGCCGAATCACCTTCACCTGCGGCGGTACGATTGCAATTTCACTGCGCGTCTCTGTGGACATTTCATGCAAAGATCCGCCGCAGCAAGCGCAGATTTGATCGCCTTCGCCCAATTCATACGTCACCGTCTCGACCGGCAGCTTGGAAAAATCCTCTTCCCGTTTGCCTGTCTGCTTGCGGCGCTCATAGGTGACTTTCTCCATCGGCGCCTCTTCGCCCGCCGGAGTTGCCAGCAGCTCGGCTTCATTGAACAAGTTCATCTCCAGTTGATCCGGATGCGTCTTCTCGCTGGAGGAGCCGAACCGTTTCTGCTGCGCCAAACGAAATTGCTCTTCGTACCATTTCAATTGCGCCGACAGGCGGGCGAGGTCTTCATGCAGTTTCTGATTCTGTTGCTGGAGTTCTTCCAGGCTTTGTTGTTCCGCTCGATTGATCATAGACCACATCTTCGGCAGGCGACGAGCGTATCCCTGCCCAGAGGTATGGCGATACGATGAACATTAGACGACGGCTTCCGCATGCACGGCTTTATGCGCCTGCCGTTGCGTTAAGGCCAGTCCGTCCAGCAGCCAGCGGAGCTCGCGTGGCGACAGGCAAAGCGGAGAACGGGCATCGCCATCCGGCCAACGGAAAGTGCCGCGTTCCAAGCGACGGTAGTAAAGCCAGAAGCCGGCATGATCCCAGTACAGAATTTTGAGCTTATCTCGCTTGGCATTACAGAAAACGAAGAGGCTGGCGGAAAATGGGTCTAAACCGTAACGTTCCTGAACGACGGCAGCAAGTCCGTCAATGGATTTACGCAAGTCTGTTGCGCCAAGGGCGAGATAGACTTGCAGGTTGGAAGGGAGACTCCACATGGCTAGCGGAGCGCCGCGACGACTTCGCGAAGCAATTCAGGTTTAAAACCCGGACGGACTTCAATGCGAGCATGACCAACCTCGATCCACAGGGAGGAAGGACGGGAAGTGGCCTCTGGAGTAGCCGTGACAGGGACGAGGACTGGGGTTGCTTGCGGGGATGTTCGGCATACTTTTTTTTGTTTCCGGTAAAGCCAGTACTTCAATTGGTCAAGCGTACATTCATTGGCAGCGCACCATGCTTTCATGCTAAGACCGCTGCTGCGATACGCTGTGATTTGCTTTTGCCAGTATTCGTTACGCTGCTGCTTGCTCATAAGGGAACCTCCGTTTAATGAGATACCTCTATTCTGACAGACTCGTAAACGGAGGAACAGGTGGGTTGTATTTGACGCTTACATTCACCCGACACTTTTATTGAACTTAATCCATATAAGGGTGGTGGTGACTTTATTTGGGATGCTACAAGTACATCTACAGCAAATGGCGGTACAGTTTTTCAAGTTTCCGGAATTGCTACCGGTCGATGGATTCGCTTGGATTGCTCTGAAGTTACAGTCGAGATGTTCGGCTCAAAAGGGGATGGTGTCTACGATGATCGACCTTCATTCCAAGCTGCTATAACTACCTGCACGGGCGTGGTGGCGGTGAGTTAGTTGTTCCAAAGCCTATTGTAGAGTACCGCTGGAAATCCTATGATGCCACAAACTCCGCATGTTTAGTTATTCCCGCGCCAACACGAAGCATTTACCTAGATCCTATCTCTATTCGTGGTACGGCTAACTTAACGTCTGTTAAAGTGGATTTAGGCCCGGGTGTTACAATTGAAGCCGCAATTCTATTGAAAGGCGGTGGTCTGTATAAGAAATTTGAAAACTTATCGATATGGGGCGGGGCAACCGCAACAGCTCCAAACTGTAATTATGTTCTAAAAGGTTCAGACACCTATTACCCGAATATGGCTATTCGCCAATGCCAATTCTATGTTGCAAAGAAAGACTGTGTTCGTCTAGCAACCTTTGTGACATTGCTTGAGCAACTTCAAACGGCTTATTCTCCACGTGGAATTGTTATCGCAGGACCCGGGGTTAATGATTCAGGTGTATGTACTTCTGTGACATTAAATAGTTGCTATGCTTTAAACCATACAGAGTTCGGATACTGGTTCGGTGAGTCAACCTATATGACTTTCAACTCATGTGCAGCAGATCACATCATTAATGACACGGGTAATGGTGTAATAGCTTATCCGTACTATATTGATATTGCTCGAGGTGTAGCCCTTAATGGTTGCGGTGCTGAAGGTTCTACTCGCATTATGAAAGTCCGTGTTGCACAAGGGTTGAATATTAATGGATTTATGACATTATCAATCGGCAACGCCACAACTCCGCCAGACCACCTAATACGAATTGACGGTGGTTCTTCTACAACAATCTCAGGCTTATGGAATCATAATAAGTTGGGTGCGACTTATGTATTATCGCTGGGGAATACATTCTCTGCTGAAAGCGTCACCATTCTTGATCAGAGTATTTTTGCTACAGAAGTGACTTATTCATCTAATTGGCGATTTGAAAATCCTATCAGATTCATAATGAATGACTTTTCTAAAAAGACACAGGATAACACTTTAACAAACACAGGTAATGCCACAACAAACACGACTAATTTAGCAAATTTAACAAAATTAGCTTACGATACGGAGTTAGTTCATGATGTAATTATTCGATTACCGTCAGGAGATTACGAAATAAACGGAACCGTTTATTTGTGTAATTCAAAAACCCGTGGTGTTGGCAGAGTTCGCTTAATTGGCCATGCAGATGGAACAAGTAGAATTGTGTTTTCCGGTGATGGGGGGATTTCATTTGGAATTCCAAGCCAACTATCCAGTGTTGACATCACTGTGGAAAATGTAGAGCTTTACTTAGGACCTGCGATTCATGCTAGTAATAAAGGTGTATTGTTCTATAAAGCAAATGTAGCATTTGCAAATGCAAAAATTACATCAGACGATGGGGCTAAACAATACTATTCTGCCGGTCAAGCGACGTTAACTTTGGATAATAACTCAAGAATAATGACGCCGCTGTATGGTGCAATTGAGGTTGCTTACAGTTATAAAGCTACTGCCGCTCCAACGAACAGCACAAAATTGCCAGCAGGAACTATATTTAAAGCGTCTGACCCTAATGCAACGCGCATCGGTTGGATTAATACAGCAGACAATGGTGCAAACTGGCTTCCTATGGTGGTTACTTAAGATGAAGCCCTTCGGGGCTTTTTTATCATCAATCCGAAAGAAGTCCTCATCCTTTGCAGGGAGGGGATGAATATTGGTTAGGCGAAGCCTAAATGAACTGTTTTTTGTCGGTACCCCCGCTACAAGTCGGCTGACCGATACGTTTCCTATACTTACCCGCAACCCGGTGCGGTAGAAAAGACGTTTGCCAAACCAGGGCATATCTATCTTTCCAAAATCGGCGTTGTCAAAATGAATGCCCACCGTCCCTTTGATCCTGCGAACGTGACGCAAATCAATGTGAAACAGTATGTGGACAGGTGGATGGTCAATATCAGCGTGAAAGTGCCTGATGCGGAAGCAACGCAAACAGCGGAATCCGCGGAATCCGCTGTGGGCATTGATGTCGGGCTAAACACGTTTGCGGCGCTGTCCGATGAAACGAAGGTGGACAACCCCCGATATTTGCGCAAAGCGGATAAGCAGCTGAAACGGAAGCAGCGGCAGCTTTCCCGCAAGCAACCTGCCTCCCGCAACCGGAAGAAGGCCAAACATAAGGTCGCCAAGGCCCACCAGAAAGTCGCGCGGCAGCGAAAAGACTTTTTGCATAAACAATCGCACCGCATCGTCCGCGACCATGATCTGATCGTGGTGGAAGAGTTGAAGGTCAGGAACATGGTCCGCAACCGCCGCCTAGCCAAAAGCATTTCGGATGCCGGATGGAGACGATTTATCACTTATCTGTCTTACAAAGCCAAGAGACAAGGGAAACGATTCGCCCAAGTGCCTGCCCACGGCACATCGCAAACCTGTCTGTGCGGCGCGTCTGTGCCGAAACCATTGTCCATCCGGATCCATGAATGCGAGTCGTGCGGACGGATTCAAGACAGAGACATCGTCTTGGCCAAGATCATTCTGCAGCGGGCCTTGGAAATACCAGCTTGATGGACTCTATGAGAAGCAATTTTCGGAGAGCAGTTTCGGATTCCGGCCCAAGAGAAGCGCACATGGCGCAATCCGAAGGAGTCAGGAAAACATCCAGGAAGGGTACAAGTATGTAGTCGACATGGACCTGGAGAAATACTTCGGTGCGCCTAGGTAAGCTGGGTGCTTTCAGTGGGTGCAATTCCCACCCGGGCAAAGGGAAGAGCCGCCCTACCCGGAATCGAGTCTTGAGCACGCAAAGGTAACGATGCGGGTTAAGCGTAGACAGAGCGACGTCCAGGCCGTAACGCAAGTGAAGCGATAGAGCCTCGTGAGATGTCCGGGGGCCGACAAGGTCGAATACTTGGAAGGCTACAGTAGATTTCCGTAAAGGCGAGGGAATCGGAGACCCCGGCGGGGTCTGAGAGCACGGCATGGCGGAAAAGGAAGCATCACCGTCTACACCCTTTAGTTTCGAAATCAACAGTTGAGTCATTCATAAAATCTCCGCCGTTTACATGTGACCGTACGGAAATGGATTTTGTATTAAATTCGGTAAATGAGTTGGAAACTTTACTGACCCCTTACTCAAACTTGCCAATGCAAATCATTCATCACGATTTACTCTTAACCAACTTTCTAATTGATGAAGAGGGTAAGATATCTGGAATCCTTGATTTCGATTTTGCATCGTGGGATTTGCGGATAATTGAACTAGCTAATTGCCTACAACAATACATTGGACCGAAAGATGATTTATTCAATATCAAACTAATCGAAAATTTCTTGTCAGGAATGAGTACCACAAAAGCAAGATTCACAATTGATGAGATTCATGCTATTCCAGCACTGACGAAATTACTGTATACCGTTCGACTCGTATTAAGGCTAGGGAAGTATTTATCTGGATTTGACATTATAGATTTACTTCAAGTAACCATTCAACAATATTTATTTAAAACAAGATGGGTAGAAAATCATAAACAAGAACTAATCTACCTGTGCAAAAAATATGTTGTTAGTTAATGGGGGGAATCGTTCAACTAACGGAGAACGTTAATTTGCTCAATAAACACGATTAGACGGCAGCCAGTAAAATGGCTGCCGTTTCTCAACTAACGGGATAGCGTAAAAAAGTATGAAGGGGAAAAGGCATAATTAAGCGAATTTCTAAAAAGATGATTTTTTGATTGGGTTAGTTAAAAGCCCGTAGGAGGAGTCGGAATGACCATTATAAGTATCGAAGGTGCAAGTGCTGTAGGGAAAACAAGTACCTCTGCTGAACTGGCTGCCAGTCATGGTGCTTTTCATATCCCTGAGATCAATACCTGGTGGAAAGAACGGCCTAACCCCGAATATAGGGAATGGTGGTTTGAACGTCAGGCGGATCGATGGAGAATAGCTCAGGAGAAGCAAGAAAACCATTCGTTTGTTGTAATAGACATAGATCTTTTTCAACCTTTTTGGTATAACTGGGCGTATGATTTCACCTTATTTGATAATCAGTCGTTAGAATTTGTAGCTGATTTCTATCGAAAACTATTAGTCGATAAAAAAATCGGTTTTCCTGATAGATACTACTTGCTCGGTTGTAGCGAGGAAGAATTAAGGAAACGCAAAGAAGCAGACTCATCGAGGAGACGAGGTGGCTTTGAGATGAATTTACAGTTCATAAAACCTCAACGTCATTATTTTGAAGCGATTAACAAAGAAGTTCCGGGTCTAGTTAATTTTATAGATTCTGTTTCCATTAATAAAAATGTGAAGGAAATTCTTGCGGCAATCCCTGGCACACCGAGTAAGCATACTTACTCAATCGATTTGTTTGATTTCATAGTCGACTGGCTTTCTCGAAATAAAGCCGATCAATTTAGATGAAATTAAGCTAACGGAGACGATAGCTCGATTGTTACCCGACGGCAGCCGGCCAAAATGTTCAGCTGCCGTCGTTGCGCTAACGGGCAGAGGTTGCCTATACAACTTCGGCGAAATCTTAGAACGAGGATGGAAGGGCGGTGATGGCCAATGATGAGAGATGAAATTTCACTTGAAGGAAATCGAGTAAGGTTGATTCCGGCATCACATGAACATTTGGAGGGATTGTTCAAGGCAAGTAATCACAGCGATATTTGGACGTACAGCCCATCAAGCATCAGTAAGCTAGAAGACTTGGAAGACACTATGGATCAGTGGATGAAGTCAAAAGAGCAGGGATTGAGGTACCCGTTCGTGATTTTTGACAAGAGTACGAGCGAGATTGTTGGCAGTACCAGTTACTTAGATATCTCACTGCTAAACAGAAAACTTGAAATTGGTGGGACTTGGTTGGACCCTAAGGTTTGGAGAACCAGTGTTAATACGGAGTGCAAGTATCTATTACTGAAATATGGATTTGAAGATTTGAATTTGATTCGAGTGCAGTTCCGTACAGATACAAGAAATGAAAGGTCTAACCTCGCAATACAAAGAATTGGAGCACAGTTCGAAGGCACGTTGAGGCAAGAGATGATTGTCCGTGAAGGGTATATTCGGGACTCAAATGTATACAGTATTCTTGATAAAGAGTGGGAACTCGTAAAAGCAAAATTACTGGATTATTTAAGGACAGAATAACCTGATTATTACGCTAACGGAGACGATAGTGGAATTAGAAAGGGAGCAGACGCCGCGGCAACTGCTCCCTTTCTTCATTGATGTAACGGGAGGATAATGGATAAATATGGAGAAATAATTATAGGATTTGTATTAGGAGGAGTGTTCATAATGAATACCGAAATTGGAATTATTACTATTCATCCAATCCATAAGCACGCTTTCTCTGTAATTGAACACCCAGAGGGGCAATATGAATACATTGGGGATGCTTTAGGTTGCGATTGTTTGATTGAGAGATTTGTTGACGGATTCATGAGAAAATACAAAAATGATGGAAGGAATAATGAAGACTGGTATAGCTGGGATGCCGAGGTTCTGGCTCCATTTGATGGCATGGTTGAAGCCATCCACATCAATCCAATCACTAACAAAATAGGAGAGATAAATCCATCAAGGGCAAGCAGTATAACGTTTTTCAGAAATGATGGTGTGAGAGTCTTTTATGGACATGTACAAGATGTAAATGTAGTTGTGGGCGATTCTGTAAAGGCTGGAGATATAGTCGCCAAAGTGGGGAACAACGGTTATTCAAGGTGTCCACACATTCATATAGGTGCATGGAAAGAAAAAATACCATTTCAGATTAGATTTGATTTAAGAGAACTGGGAAAATACTTTAAGCAATTAGGAGATAAGGGATATCATTTTTGATAGTTGTCAGATACTTTGCACTAAACTAACAGAGACGATAGTTAAATCAAAAGGCCTCGATTATCTCGATGGCGCTTTGGAGTGTAATCGAAATGTAACAGTCGGTTTATATTCCGCTAACATTCCGCGGATAAGATGTAGTTAACCCCCTTTTTTCATATAATATTGAGCCCGCGGTCGTTGGCCTGCGGGTTTCTTTTTGCATAATCGCATCATTCGCATGCGATTTGGCTAAACACGTTATCGGAAGCAGGGGAGTCGAAACGATCGGCTGATTTTGCTCAATAAAATAGCAGTATAATGAAAATCATTTAAAGAACCGATGCAACGCTTTAGATGCAAATTTTATTGAAAAAAATGGTATATTGAAAGAAGGACTATATATCAACAGCGTAGGGAGTAGTTTATGAACATCTTTATTACAGGTGGAACGGGGTATATCGGTAACAGAACGGTGAACGTCGCACTTCGTCAAGGTCATCAAGTTACGGTCTTGACCCGAAGCAAGGAGAAGGCAAAAGAGCTTGAAGGTAAAGGGGTGCGAGTTGTTATTGGCGACTTGCTCACAGACGGTGATTGGCAGAACGCGTTTTCGGAAGCGGAGTATGTCATTCATTTGGCGGCTCCTCCAACCTGGGGGAAGAAAGTGACTTTGAAAGTCGCTCGCGCCTATCAAGAAGGCCACTATCAAATGACCGTCTGTTTGCTCGACAACACCAATCTGCAGAGGCTAAAGAAGTTCGTATATGTGGCAGGAACCAGCTATTTCGGCGATAGCGGCGACAAGGAGCCGGTCACGGAATCTTATCGCTCGCAGCCGAAAGGATGGGGACCTTACATCGCACCTTCCGTCGATGTGCTGTCTACCTATGTGGACAAAGGCGTACCGATCGTGACGGCTTTCCCAGGACAAGTGTACGGCGCAGATTCGTGGTTTCCGCAGCTGTTCCTGGAGCCGCTCTCGCAGAGCAAGCCGGTTACAAGGGATATAATCCGATATTTTCTCCTATTCACGTGGAAGACTGCGCCCGAGCGTTCTTGTTCTTACTGGAGCAAGGACAGGCAGGGGAACGATATATTCTCGTTGACGATCAGCCGATCCGAAGCGCGGACATTACGACACTCAGCGCCCAGGCGCTCCAAAGACCGGATAAAAAACGTTACGTGCCAACATGGTTATGCCGGATGCTGCTTGGTCCCGTGTTAACCGAATACGCTACGGCGCATACGAATTTCTCGAACGGCAAGCTCAAGGCGTCCGGCTTTACCTATCTATATCCGACGATACAGTCAGGGATAGAGGATGTTGTCAAGGAATGGAAGGAACGTGTGATGTCGTAAAGAACGGACGGCTTGTGATTGAACAAACAGACTACGCTAACAGAGACGAGAGCATCATGATATCAGGCTGCCAGCATCATCGGCAGTCTATTGAGCTATTTGGCAGATTAATGGAGAAAAACAGGATTGAATTTTTATGGAAGATTATGTATCCTTGAACCAAGATAAAATGGGAGGAACCTGAAATGATTAATTTTAAAAGTCTTATTGATTTTGTCAGCCCATACTACATCAACAAAGACATAATGCATGATTTAAGTCATATTGAAAGGATTGTCAATTCTGCAAAGAAACTTTTGAAATTCTATCCAGAGATAACGGATTTAGATTTAATTATATATGGGTGTTATTTTCATGGTTTTATTTACTTGAGAGAGGATTTAATAAGAGAGTATTTAGAAAAACAGGGATTACATGCTGAGCAAATTGAAAAAATCGTCACGGTTTCATGGGAATCACAGAAGGATGAGGTTCCGGAATCGTTGGAAGGCAAGCTTTTGCATGATGCGCATATGATTGAAGGTGGAAAAACTTATTTAATAGTAAAATCATTATGCACAGGAACTGCAAGAGGGCAAACATTGAAAGAGACACTTGATTATTTCGAGAAATATGTCCTTGGACACGGTGAGTGCTATTTGCCAGAAGCAAAACCAATTTACATAGAAATGCAGCAATTTGCAAGCGATTTTATACGTGAATTAAGGGAAGGTTTAAAGTCAGCATAAACGGGCACAGAGCTTCATGATATAGCTGAGCATTATCGGCGGCCTATTGAGCTAACGGAGACATTAGTTCAACTATATGGAGCAGCTTTGCCACGGGCAGCTGCTCCTCTTTTTATTAAGCTATTGGGCTGCAATGTACAATAATGAGGCTCAGTTATCATTTAATTATCAGACAATTAATATTGGTCTCAATTCCAATTTTATGAAATAATTTGTCGTACAAAGAAGTTATATAACGGGAGGGAGTATGAAATCGAGAAATATTGGAATCACAATACTGCATTTCACGAAGAATTAGTGGCAGACGCAAAGACACGCGGCGGACGAGTGCTAGACATTGGGTGTGGTGACGGATTACTACTCCAACGCCTCGCGCCTATCGCTCAAAAAGTAGTGGGAATTGACCCTGACACGGAAACTATTTTGCGTGCACAATCGCGACTGGCTGAGGTATCAAATGTGTCGCTCGTAACCGGCGACTTCCTCGCCATGCCAATCCCTTCTCAAGAGGAACGTTATTCTACGGTCATCTGTGTAGCGACTTTGCACCATATGGAATTGAGAAGCGCACTGTTAAAAATGCGCCAAGTTCTTGCACCTGGCGGTCGGCTCCTCATAGTTGGTTTATCAGCTGACAAGTCTATTATGGATTTTGTCATCTCCGGGCTCCTTGTTTTCCCAATCCGAGTGATGGACAGACTTCATGGCGGAATGCGAGATCCTGGTGTTCGGATGGCAGATCCTATAGAGTCATTAATCGAGATTCGCCAAGTGGCTCATGAGGTACTGCCAGGGGCCATAATCCGACGTCGCTTCTATTACCGATATTTATTATCATGGAACAAACCGAAGGGCATAACAAGTAATGCTACGCTGACGGATAACGATAGCGTGGAGCTGCCACAAGAATAGCTCCTCTGTGAGTTCATTGAAGTAACGGGCAGGATAACGTGGTAAAACCTTGTATATATTGGGTATTAAATTATGGGCGGTTAGTGCTGTGTGGACTTTCAAGAAAAAAGATTATGATAAATTAACAGATGGAGGACCAGGTTTAAATAAAAGAACCTATAGATAGCAGAGAGCAACCAATAGGTCGAATTTAAGTTACAAATCTTGAATGGAAAAAGAAATAATCTTATTCACATCATCATTTTCTATTGTACATTTAAAGCCAAATGTTCGTAGGAATTCATCGGCTTGAACGTAAGTACGCCCATTTTTTCAACTGCCCCTTTAATATCATTTGGCTTCAATGAAATAAAGTAGCTTTTGTTTTTATCTGGGCTCGTAAACGTAATTTCTGAGTAACTAGATTTCGCATTGGTGTATTTCTCCTCATATTTTAGATAAGGGTACGGTCTTTTAAATTGGATCCCCCCATCAATATACGGATTTGAACTCGGCTGAATTGTATAGTCTTCTTTGTATCCATAACTGAGAAGGGTATTCACCATATTTAAAGAAATAAAGTACCTCCCGTTTTGAACTGCAACACCTTCCCCGTAAGTTGCATACTTCGTATTCCCGATCTTAATGGTAGCTACATTATTTACTTCTGATAGCTCATTGACCATTGGTGTATTTCCGATCTCGACGCGAGTCAGCTTGTCATTCCAATTCACAGGAGCCCCAAGCAAGTCGCCGATGGCTTTTAACGGTGCATACGTGTTTCCTTCATAATTTAAAAATGGTAGATCGCTGCCGGCATACTCTTTCCCGTTTACAAAAACAGGATATCCTATTTTCGATAACACGTATTGCTTTGCCGTTTCAGCAAAACTTTGAATCGGGAACATGAGGGCGGCGCCTACTAATCCGCCTATCAAGTATTTTCTCATTGATGATATCTCCTTTTTTAATGTAATAACTATTTACAGTTTATATTGAAACCCTAATAATACCAATTGTTTTTCCTCCACTATCCCGAATGATGGTTAGTTTGGTCGCCGGCTCCAGAATATCTCCAATTTTGCATATCTAAGCCCCAGTCGGCGTGTGGCGCCAGTTTCCTAAGTTTGGTTTGCTTGGTACGTGGTCAAAAAGATTGGAATTCCAAATGATGTAAAAACGCGAGAAAAGAGGTTTGCAGACGCCTTTCATAAGCTAAAAGGAGGTTGACTATTCAATAGGGTATTCTCCTATCCGATTAAACGGATTGAGTTCCGCTGTTAAGATGACTGTTCCTCCTAGACAAAGTGCTCTTCCGTCACGACCGATACTTTCGAATGAAAATGCCTGGGGAATCGCGGGTGACCCAAGAAGTTTCGGGATCGGCATGAATGTGTTCGCCACAGAGAACCTATTAAAAAATACGATCAATTTCTTTGATTTCTTCTTCTGTCAAGTGGACGTCTAATGTTTTTAAATTATCCATCACTTGCTCTGCACTTTTTGCTCCGGGTATGACAACATCAATTAATTCATGTGTTAAATACCAAGCAAGGACTACATGAGCAACTTCGGCATTTTTTTCATTTGCAATTTTGCGGAGCTGCTCTACCCTTTCTAGATTTTTTTTGAATTTATCGCCCTGGAAGTGAGGCATTTCTTTGCGTAAATCATCGAATGTCATATCCTTATTGTATTTACCGGCCAGCAAGCCTGATGCTAGTGGAAAGTATGGAATAAACGAGATATTATTCTCCGTCGTATATGGAAAGAATTCTTGTTCCGCTTCACGCTGCAGCAAATTGTAGTTTCCCTGTAGTACATCGACATAACCATCCTTATTTGCTTCTTTCAATTGTGAAAGAGAGAAGTTAGAAACGCCAATTGCTCTAATTTTACCTTCGTCCTTTAGCTGCATTAAGACTCCAACCGCCTCATCTTTTGGTGTATCCTGATCTGGACAATGAATATAAAATAAATCTATGTAATCTGTTTGAAGCCTTTTCAAACTATCTTCAACGGCTTGTTTTAAAAAAGCAGGCGAATTATCCATGGCAACATCATTGCCGACAAGTGTAAGACCGCCTTTTGTTGCAAGGATGAGGTCATGACGCTTTCCTGCTTCTTTTATCACTTCACCTATTAGCTCCTCTGAACGTCCTGTTCCATAAAAAAACGCTGTATCTAAAAAATTCACTCCATTGTTGATCGCAGCCCTCACCAAATCTTTTCCTACTTCTTCATTTAAATTAGGAAAAATATTGTGCCCACCTACAGCGCTTGTTCCAAGTCCGATTGGATTGACAACTAAATCTGTTTTACCAATTCGTGTTTGGTTCTTCATTCTCTTCAACTCCCTCACATTTATAAGCTTAGTATACGTTTACCGCGTTATATTGGCGTTACCCTACTTAAGCATGACTAGGTAGTGCAACTACCTTGATACTTCTTTGGCAGCGCCGGGCGCAGCTTCTGGAATACTACCGGTTTGGTAAAAATTTATGATGGCTCGTCCTCATGGCGCTCAATATTTTGGTGAATTCTTGAACAGTCAACCGTTCTTTTCTCTTCATAAGGCTTGTTACATGCTCTAATTCCTGTAAAAGCTTTTGTTGCACACTTATACTTTCCTTCAGACTCTCAATTTGAAGGGAAACAATGTCGAACAGGCTGAAATGATTGCCGTCAATAACGGATTTGACCTGATCCAACGACAAGCCGAGCTCCTTCAATGAAAGAACTTGCTGCAGTTGTGCAATATCGGATTCTGTATAGACCCTGTGTCCGGAGTCAGTATGACCGGATGGAGAGAACAAACCGATCTGGTCGTAGTATCGCAATGTTCGAACCGTTAATCCTGCTAATTTGCAAGTTCTCCAACTTTCCAATCCAGTTTCATGATCATCCCCTTTTTTTCGCGCGAGTTTTTTATCCGGTATCCATAGCGTAAATCATTACGTTACGATAGTTTCAAGTAGAAAATGAAAAATTAATCTTAACGGGTAACGAGAGGTTCATAATCTACACTAAGAGGCTGCGAGTAAATGACGGCAGCTTCGCTGCGAACGGGCAGGATACTTCATATCTATTGCGGAATTATTTGGATATCGCTCAACTATAATTCTCTTTCAAGGGGGATGAATCTAATGCACTTCAAAGACAAATACTCGAACCTTTTCAAAAAAGCAATCTGGGGGAAAATCGACTCGGAATTTACCATGGAAATACCAGAGGATGACCTGATAAGTAATGTTAATATCGTCCCGTTTATAAATGA
>NZ_VCRA01000051.1 GCF_005938385.1 Paenibacillus mesophilus | reverse complement strand
CCGAATAAGTAGGACATAACGACGATTGGACAATCGCAAGGAGAGAGCCGCCCGATGAGAGGAAGACCGACGAACGAACAGTTTCGCCAACTACTTGAGCATATGGTTCAAACGCTGAAAACCGAGATAGAGCAAGGACAATACGAGCCCGGTGCGGACCTGCCTTCAGAGAAGGCGCTTGCGTTGCGCTTTGGACTCAGCAACTTGTCTGTGCGCAAAGGACTCGCGACGCTCGCCGAGGAAGGCTGGATCGAGAAAATTCCCAATGTCGGCAATCGGGTGATGCGCAAGCGGCAGCGGCTCGCCCTGACGCTCGGGCTGAATGAGACGACGATGCGCAACCTGGGGCTGGTCCGGCTGCTGGAGGATTTCGGCCGGTTGTACCCCTGGATCGAGGTCAAAGTCAAACCGTACGCGTCCGGCGAGGAGCCCGGCCGTGCGGAGGCGGGGACGGAGAATCCGCCCGACGTTTATACGATGAACAGTTTGCAGTTCCGGCAGCTGTGCGAGCTCGGCAAGGAATCGCTTGTCGAACCGCTGGATGCGCACCCCGGCGTTTTTCCGCTTCTGAACGAGGATTATATGTTCCGAGGCGTCTGCCGGCTGCGGCCGCTTATTTTCGCGCCTGTGGTTCTCTGCTACAACAAGCGGCATTTTCGCGAAAAGGGGCTGACCGAACCGAACGGCTCCTGGACCTGGGACGATCTTACCGCTTGCGCGGAGCAGCTGACCGAAGGGGAGCGTTACGGCTTCTGCTTCCATTTGCCGGATGTGAACCGCTGGCCGATTTTCCTGCTGCAAAGCCTGGGAGAGAGCGGAGCGGGTGCCGAAGCCAAGGCAGCGCGTTTGATGGAAGGAGCGAAGCTGTGCAAGCGCATCGTATGCAACCGGAAGGTATTTCCGATGTACATGGCGGAATCGAACGGAGATATCGAACAGATGTTTCTCGAAGGCCGACTGTCGATGGTGCTGGCCAGCTACATGGCGATGAACGAATGGAAGGATGCCGGGCTGGAATACGACATCTCGCCGGTTCCGTTCGTAACGGAGCCGAGAACGCTGTACATTTCGACCGGGGCCGGTGTGGCGCGGACGACCGCGCATCCGGAGGAGGCCCGGCTATTGATCGATTATATGGCGGGGGAACGGGCGCAGGCGCTTATTCGGGAGCATACGCTCAGCATACCGGCGATGCAGCGCACAGGTCAGCCCGGATGGGGCCGCCAGACGGCGAATCCGCCGGATCGGTACGGGTTGTACAGGGAGATGATGTTTTCTTGCCGGACGCATCGCCATTTACCGGTGCTGCCTACGTCAATCGGCAAGCTGGCGGGTCTGATGAAGGCGTTTTGGGCCAATATGATTTCGGAGGAGGAACTGGGCGACCGGATCGGTGTTCTTGTCCGCGAAGCGGAGCTGCACGGAACACATGACAGGGGGAGTCCCAATGTTCAATTGGAATAAGCAAGCGGCGGTCGCTGTGTCGCTGGCGGCGCTGCTGGCGGTATTGCCTGCCTGCGGAGGCGCGGAAAAGCCGGAAATCGGCGAAAAGGGAGCGGAAGCAAGCGGCGAGGCGGTGAAGAAGCCGGATCCGTTCACGATGACGATTTATGCGGCGGGCGTGAAGAAAGAGGAGTTCGACAGCCGTTTTCGCGGCGCACTAGAGAAAAAATTTCCGCATATTACGTTCGACTACCAGACGAGCGATCAGGGCAATTCGATTACAGAGAAGGTGGCGCGGGGCGAAATTCCCGACATTATCCGCACGGATACGCCGACGATGAAGACCGGTTATCTGGACTTGCAGCTCGGCTACGACCTGCGCGAGATGGTCGGCAAATACAAGTACGACCTGAATCGGTTCGTCCCGTCGTTTATCCAGGACAACGTGGACGCCGGGCAATCGGGCGCGCTGTACGGCTTGCCGGTGCCGCCGTATTTTCCGTCCGTTCTGTATTACAACAAGGATCTGTTCGACAAGTTCGGCGTCGCTTATCCGAAGGACGGCATGAGCTGGAACGAAGTGTACGATCTCGCGGTGAAGCTGACCCGGGTCGAGGGCGGCAAGGTGATCCGCGGCTTCAGCACGAATCTAATCGCGCAGCTGCGCGACAATCCGCTTTCGCTGCCGATTTTGGACCCGCAAAAAGACGGTCTGGCCGACCAGACAAAGTGGAAAACGATTTTCGACAATTTCAAGCGTTTCCACGATATTCCGAACAACGGCGTGCAAAATACGTTTGCGCTCGAAAATGCGCTGTTCACCAAAGGCGAAGCGGCGATGTATTTGGGCCAGCACAGCATTTATATGGTCATTCCTCCCGAAGTGAACTGGGACATCGTGTCGGTGCCGACGATCGACGGCGCGCCGAAGCGGATGGGACAGCGTTCGCCGGCCTACTGGTCGATAACGCAGCAAAGCAAGCATAAGGACGAGGCGTTCCAGGTCATCGCGGAAATGTTGTCCGACGAGGTGCAGATGCAGGATTCGCGCAATGGGATTTTGACAACGCTCACGAACAAGGACGTTCGCGATGCGCTGGGGAAAGGGCATCCGGTGTACAGCACGAAAAATATGAAAGCGCTAACATTGTACGAACCGACCGATCCGACGCCGAAACGCGCGCCCGGCAAAGTGAATGTCTCCGGCAGCCGGCAGGAAACGATTATTTGGCAATCGTTCGTCAAGGCGGCGCAAGGACAGCTGGACGTCAATTCGGCGCTGCGCGAAGCGGATGAGCTGCTCAAGCAGGAAATCGAGAAGGAACGAGGCAAGTAAAGCAAGGAAACGGAGCGGACCGGCATAGGTAGAGGGAGAGAACAACTGTGGATATGATACACGTAACCATTGCCCGCGAGGGTTATATTCGGATCGAACAGCAGGAAAAACCCGTTCCCGGCGAACACGAGGTGCTGGTGAAAACCGAATATTCCGCGATCAGCAACGGCACGGAGACGATGGTGTTGAACAATCGATCGAGCGGCACGCGGCTCGGGTACAATTCGGTGGCGCACATAGTCGCCAAAGGAGCGAGCGTGGAGCATCTGGACGTCGGCCAGCGCGTCGCCTGCTACGGCGAAGGCGCTCATGCGGACTACCGGCTCGTGCCGAAGGTGCTGGCCGTTCCGGTCCCGGACCATGTCGATTCCGAGGATGCGGCGTTTGCCGGACTGGGCGCGATTGCGATTCACGCGCTGCGTCAAGCGAGATTGCAATTCGGCGAAACTGTCGTCATCGTCGGGCTCGGCATACTCGGTCAAATTACCGCGCAAATTGCCCATGCCGCCGCTTACGAGGTGATCGGCTGCGATTTGTTGCCGGAGCGCTGCGAGCAGCTGCGGGCGGCTTGTCCCGGCGTCACGGTATGCTCGGGCACGGAGCAGGTCGGAGCTGCGTTGGAAAGGCTGGGCGCTGCCGGCCTGAAGGGGGCGGATAGCGTGCTGCTGTGCGGCGGCGGCAAAGGAGACGGCTTGCTGGACCAGGCGATCGGCTGGCTGCGCGACCGGGGCAGCGTAGTCATTGTCGGCGTGCCGGACACGGTGTTTACGCGCAACGCGCTGTTTCACAAGGAAGCGGAAATTCGCATCAGCCGGGCGGGAGGGCCGGGACGATACGACGAACGGTACGAGCGGGGCGGGTACGACTATCCCGGCGGGTACGTGCGATGGACCGAGGGCCGCAATGTGGGCGAGTTTGTCCGCTTGCTGGCCGATAAACGAATTTCAATCAAACCACTTGTACGGCACCGATTCGCGTTCAACCAGATTGCCGATGCGTACCGGCTGTGCCGGGAGGAGCCGGAGCGGACGCTGGGCATCGTGCTGCGCTACTGAACAAGGCAACGGTAAAAGCGTATCATTCAGTAGCAGGATTTTTCCGGAAGGAAGCGGACGGTGGTATTGCCGTGCAGGCGAAACCGAAAGGGGATATTTCGTGGGAAAACGAATCCAAAAGCTGATTCAGGCAGGACTGGCCGGCTGTATGGCGGTGACGATGATCCACTTTGAACTGGTTCCAACCAACAAAGCCAGCGTACATGCGGCCGGGACTGCAGGAACGGTTGCCCATTACGTCGACAAGCGGGCGGTTGCCCCGCTATGGAGCGCGGCGCCGGCGATCGACGGCGCGCTGGACGAAGCACAGTGGGGAGAGGCCGCTGTACTGGACCATTTCCGCACAGCCTATTTCGAATACGAGCCTGAATCCTCGATCAAATACAAGGTCGCCTATGACAGTCAGTATGTGTATATCGCTGGTGTGATGGACGAGGAAGAAGCGGAGACGCTGGCGGACATTGAGGTGGTCATCAGTCCGCAGCTTGGCGGGAGCGATCATTACGTGGCCCGGCTCACGGTAGACCCGAACGATACGTCGATTACGACGACCGCCTGGAATTTGCAGCGTGACAGCTATAGCGCCAATCCAGGGTTGAGGCTGCTTGACGGTGTGCAGTACCAGCTCGGCACTTCCGGCGGCACAACGACAGTCGAGGCGGCGATCCCGCTCACGGCGATTGCTCCGGCGGGCGTAACGACGGGAGACGAATGGCGGCTGAACGTCATTCATGTTCACCGTTCGCTGACGCGTCCGCTTACCTCGTGGGTGCCGATTCGCCATTCGGATCATTGGGACCGATATGGCGACGGCGGCCGGCTGAACGGCATGGTCGTCGATCAGGGGAGGCTGGGCGGACTGTTCTTCGGCGCGCTGCCTGCCGCGCTGACGCCCTCGGGCGGGTCTGCCGCAGCGGTGGAGAGCTGGACGCCCCAGCAGACGGAGCTTGTCTATACGGGATTTGGCGAGAAGGAATTGTCCTTTGCATGGCCTCATGCAGCATTGACGGGCAGCGGGGATATTCGCTTGCAATGGAAAGAGCCTGACGTCGGCTGGCAGGAGCTGACGCCGACCGCATTGTCCGCTTCGGGGGGAAGGCAGATCTTAAGCTTCACGCATCCGGGGCCGCTCAAGGACGGCATGTACCAGCTGCGGCTGACTGTGCTGCCCGCAGGAGCGGCGGAGGCGCTGTCCGCTACGCTGATGATCGATCGCGAGCATATGGTGGCCGCGGGCTTGGAGCTTGCGCCGAGCATGACGAGCGGAGTACAGCCGGTGACGGTCCCGCCTGCGCCGCCCTCTGCCAAGGTGCAGGAGCTGCTGGAGCTGATCCCGCCGCAGCCGGGCTTTATATATGTCGGCCTGCCGGAAATGCCGGAACTGTTTCCGCAAAGTTTGTATACGCTTTCACAGGACGGAAAAAGCATGACCGCCGCCCGAACGGGGACGGTATACCCGAATCCGGCTTATCCGGAGGACCAAGAGTACGTCACCGCCAACGCTAAAGGCGAAACGGTGCGGATTCCTTATTACGAGGACAGTTCTGGCAAACGATATTTCATCACCGCCCACTTGTGGTATTTGCAGAAGCAGCGGGTGCTCGCTCAAACGAGGACCGTCTCCCAGAGCGATCCACTGGGCGCCGCACGGCTGTTGTACGGTATCGCGCAGGCGTACGAGGGCTATAATCCGACCATCGACCAGCCGTGGAACTACGAATCGCAAAACAAGCTGTCCGGTCCGCCGTATTCGTACTGGGGCGGCATGTGGTACCGCTGGTTCGGCTTCGATCTGGATAATCTCGGACCGTTGTTTCAAGCGTATACGAACGTTCGGAAGACGAATGCGTTCGAGGTGTTGAGCGCGGAAGCGGGCGAAGATGTGGAGGCGCTGCTGCGCGACAAGCTGTTCGGCGCTTCGATCGACAACGTGCTGAGCCATCCGGTTTGGCTGTCCAATCTGGCTTACGGTTACTGGAACGGACTGGTGGGGGCGGCCAAGGCGCTGAACGAGCCGGATTATGTACATATGGTCGTCGCCCAGATGGAAGAAATGATGGGCCGGCTGTTTTTGTCCGACGGCTTCTGGCAGGAAGTGACGCTATCCTACCACAAGGAGCTGATTAACGGGATTCAGCAAGTGATTGACAAGCTGAACGGCTGGACCGATCCGGTCGGCTATGTGTCGCCCCGTTCGGGCAAACGGCTCGTCAATCTCGATCTGGAGCAGGATTACCCGGTGATCGGGCGGGCGATGCGCCATGAGCGACAACTGCTGTACCCGAACGGCAATTTTTATCCGCTGCAGGATACGTGGGCCTACGAAAAAGCGAGCAGCCCCGATCCGCTCGTATCCAAACTGTGGCCGGCGGCGGGGATTGGCAGGCTGACAGGCGGTACGGGTGCGGATCAGACCCAGGTGTACTTGAACTATCAGGCCAAGTATCCGACCCACGTGCACCGCGATCCGCTGCATCTCGGTCTGTTCGCGGAGCGGCAGGAGCTGCTGCCCGATCTGGGCTATACGTTCAGTACGTTTTACCGGTATTTCACGCTTTCGACGATGTCGCATAATACGGTAGTCGTTAACAGCCAAAATGCGGTGACGAGCGGGGCGGCGCTGCACGGCGGCAATGTGGAGGCGTTCGTGCCGCAGGAGGGCGGCTTCAAGGCGATGCGCGCGTCGTACGAGAGCGCATATCCGGCGACGGACGAATATCGGCGCGAGCCGTGGTTTGTGCCTTTTGCAGGCGGCAACGGTCAGCAAGGCTATGTGCTGGACTTGTTCCGCGTATCCGGCGGAAGCCGGCATGAGTACACGCTCCAGGGCGATGCGAACCGGGATGCGTATTTCGAGACGGAGATGACGCTTGACGATTACGGTCCGTATTTGCTGCCGCCCGGAACGAATGTCGTCCAGCCGGTGGACAATACCGACAGCGGCAGCGCGGAAGGCCACTACCCCGGCTATATTTACGTGCGCGATGTGCAGCAGGCGCAGCTAGCGGGAGACCGTTACCAACTGACGCTGATGACGCAGAACAACGGCGCGGCCGCTTCGCGAATGCGCATTACCGGCTTGCTTGAAGCAGGAGCGTCCAATGAGCTGTATTTGGGGCGTTCGCCGTCGCTTCGAGCGGCGCGGCTGGAGGGACGGTCCAAGGACAACAACGACGAAGCGGTTCGATATTCGATGCCCAAGCTGGTGCTCAGGCGCGACGGCACGAATGTGAAAAGCACGTTTGTGACGCTGCTGGAGCCGTACGCCGCTTCCGGCGCGCCGAAGGTGGAGGCGATTGACCGTTTACAGCCGCAGCAGGCGCCTATCGGCGCGGTGGCGGTTAAGGTCGCTTACGGCGATACGACCGACCTGCTGCTCAGCAACCCGGATTATGCCAAGCACGGGCAGCCGCTGCTTGTGGACGACATCGCGTTGTACGGCGAACTGGGACTTGTCCGGATCGTGAACGGCGAGGTGAGTGAAATGAAGCTGAGCGGAGGCACGCTGCTGCAAAAGGGAAGCCGCAAGCTAACCGGAGCCGGCAGCGTGAATGGCACGGTCGCAGGCACGCTCAGCATGGCCAGGGGCGACGCATACGACGGCATCTTGACCGGCACGCCCGTGCCGCAGTCGGCCGCGGGCCGTTATGCGCTGGTGACGCATGCGGACGGCAGCCGGCAAGGATTCCCGATCGCCGAGGTACGGCAGCACAACGGCCAAACGCTGATCGTATTCGACGACGAAGATCCGGGCTTCGCGATTTTGCCCGACGGCAGCGCGGAGCAAACTTATTTCCCGAAACGAACGTGGACGGCGGCCCCGACGTTTGCCATTGCCAATGTCGAACGCGCCGTTTGGCCGCCTGCCGGTGCGCCGGAGCCGGAGCGAAGCGGCTCGGTGCACGGTACGGTGCTGGACACGGATGGATTGCCGGTGCAGGGAGCATCCGTCAACGTGACGGGCAATCAGGCGTTGACGGCGGAAACCGATGCCTCCGGAGGCTACAGCCTGACCGGCATACCGGAAGGCTGGCAGCGCTTCACGGCGACCGACGCGCGGCATCAGCCGGTTGTGACGGACGCCGTCTATGTGACTGCAGGTCAGACGCAAACCGTGCCGATTTCGTTCCATCGGCGGCTTCCGCCCGTGCTGAGCGGGACGCCTGCATTCGGGGTGCAGCTCGGAGAGCCGGTCACCGTCGTCAGTTCGGTATACGCCGCGGCCTATCTCGTGCCTGCCGCAACGCCGGCTAGTCCGGCCGGGCTGGAGGCGGCAGTCCGCACCGAGAATGGCGTGGTGTACGGGGTGAAGACGACAGCGCAGCAGGACGTTCCGGCGACACTCGTCACCTCCGGCATGAAGGAAGGGCGGTATACGCTGTACGCGGTGGACCGGTGGGGGCAAGTGTCGCCCGGCAAGCCTGTTCACGTGCTGGAGGCGATCGCCGGCCGATTTGACGACGATCATGCGCGTCTTTCCTACACCGGGACATGGTCGGCGATCGAGAACGCCCAGTTGTACGGAGGCAAATCCCGGCAAACGGGAACCGCGGGCGCAGCGGTTACGATTCAGTTCTATGGCAGCCGGGCCAAAGTGCTCAGTCTTGTCGGCGGTTCGCGCGGGCAGGCGGAGGTGTACGTGGACGGCGTATTCCGTCAAATTATCGATACGTACAGCACAAGCGTCAAGTACCAGCATGTCATCTTCGACACCGGGGTCCTCGAATCCGGCGTCCATGAGATTCGGATTGCGGTGACCGGTAAAAGACAACCGTCGTCAACCGGGACGTTTATCAATATCGACGCGGTGGAGGTAACGTCCGACTACAAATTGTCGGATGTGACGGCGGGTCCGGTGGCCGCCGGATCGCCTGTTAAGGGAACCAGTCCGCAGCAAGCTCAGCTGTATCTGGTGCCGGACCGGACCGAGGAGACGGCTGCCGCCGTGCAGGCGGCCGGCCAAGTGTCGGGCAGAACGGTGACGGTTCAGGCCGGCGTGTACGGCGCAATCGATACGACCGGCTTGCCCTCTGGCTGGTACAGACTGTATGCGATCAACGGCGCCGGGCAATTATCCCAAGGCTCTGCCCCGCTTGCCGTCGTCGACACGGTGGCGCCGCTGGGCTTGCTGGACGATTCGAGTCCGCTGATCCGTTACGCTGGCAGCTGGATGACCATCACCCATGCGTCCCAGCATGGCGGCACATCGAGGCAAGCGGCGGACCCCGGTACGTATGCCGATATCGCCTTCTATGGAACCGGCGCGCAGCTGTGGAGTCTGGTCGGTACGGCGCGCGGACTGGCCGACGTGTATCTCGACGGTGTCCTGCAAACGACGATCGACCAGTATAGCCCGTCGGCGGTCCGCTACAAGTATACGACCTACGATTCCGGGTCACTGCAGCCGGGGCTGCATGTCGTACGCATTGCGCCCAAAGGGACCAAAACATCCGGGGCGACCGGCACTTGGGTGAATATCGATGCGGTCCAGATTAACACGATTCCTGTACCGGTAACCCGCGCCTACGTGAGCGGTCTGGTGGGTAATGGATGGTATGCGGGTAAAGCTACCGTAACGATGCAAGTGTACAGCGACGTATCGATGGTCCGGCAAACGGAATACAGTCTGGATGGCGGCGGGAGCTGGTTGCGGTATGAGAAGCCGATCACGATAACGACGAGCGGCGAACATACGCTTAAGTACCGCTCGGTTAGCACGGCGGGTCATTCGGAGTTGGCAAAAAGCCTGACGGTACGCGTAGATGCGCTGGCGCCGACTATTGAGCTTCGGGCAAACAATAGCCTTCTAACGGACACGGCCAGTTTCTCCGACGCTCAAACCGTCACGCTTAACGTATACGCGAGCGATGCCCACTCGGGGGTCGCCTCACGGGTTCTGATCGTAAACGGCAGCGTCTATGCGGAGGGGATGCCGCTGGATTTCGCCGGACGTCCTGGAGACCACTTGATTCGTGTATCAGCAACCGACATGGCGGGGAACAGGGTCGAGCTTTCATATACGCTCCGCATCTACGCAAGCGTGGAAGGGATGCTGCAGCTGCTGGATAGGTATGCGGCAACAGGCGACGTCTCGGGTCCGCTAGTCCCGCAGCTGCGCAATAGCTTGGAGCAAGTTAGGCATCAGTTCGATAAAGGCCATTTAAAGCAAGCGGAGAAACATATGGGGGATTTCTTGAAACGAATGAATAACCTATCGCAACAAGATCATATATCCAGTTTGGCCCAACAAGTGTTTACCGGGGATGCAAACGATTTGATCGCCAGATGGAGCTAATAAGGTTACTACCTATTACAGGGATCGGCCTATGAGCTGAAAAGGATTTAAAACAGCTTAGCTAATTAAATGATAAGCCTTCCCGCGCTTCAAAAACGCGGGAAGGCTTACAGTTTGTTTATGCTATGAAATACGTTTTTCTTGTCACACGACAATTATTGTCGGGTGACAAGAAAAGCCAGGATCGTTGAACTTGCATATAAACCTGAAAACGTAGTTGCGAAAAAACTATATTCAAATGTTGATGCTCTTCGTTATCCCTGGCCTTCCGACGCAGTATTGTTCATGAAGTTGATCGCCCACATATGGCCGTCCAAGTCCTCGAAGGCCCATGATAAATGAACCCATAATCCTGCCTATTTATTCTATTGAGGCTGTCCGCTTCATTGCATATAATGAAGGTACTGCCCTTCGGGGAGATCGTTAAGGGAGGCCGCGATGAACGAGACCGCATTTGACGAACCATTATTTGCAAGCTTGAAGCCGGGCTTAACCTCGTTCTGTTACCGAATGCTAGGCTCCATGGACGATGCGGACGATGCCGTTCAGGAGACGAGTATTCGGGTCTGGCAGAGCTGGAGCACGTTCAGACAGGAATCCTCGTTCAAAACTTGGGTCTATCGGATTGCCTCCAACCTGTGCTTGGACAAGCTGAGACAATCCAAACGCCGCGCGCTTCCCGTTGACCTGTTCGATCCGGCCGTCGCCATCGTCGAGCCGCGCGACACGCTGCCGGACTCTGCCTGGATCTGGCCGTCTCCCGACTTTGGGGGCAATCCGGAGGATCGGCTCGTCCGCAGAGATACCCTTCAACTGTGCTTCATCGCTCTCCTGCAGACCTTGCCTCCGCGGCAGCGCGCGGTACTCATTTTGAAGGATGTATTTGAATGGTCCTCCAAGCAGATCGCGGAAACGATGGCGATGTCGCCGGCAGCGGTGAACAGCGCCTTGCAAAGAGCCCGAGAGACGATGGACCGGGCGCAGCTTCGCTCGGATGAGCTCAGCAGCATGGACGTTCAACCGGAGCAGCAGCTGCTGTCCCGGTATGTGGAGGCCTTCGAGCAATTCGATATTGCTGCGCTCGTCGCGTTGTTCCACGAGGAAGGCTGCATGTCGATGCCGCCCTTCGAGATGTGGATCCGCGGCAAGGAAGATTTGTCCGCCTTCTATTCGCTTACTCGCTGGCATTGCGAAGGTTCGCGATTTGTGCCCATTACGGTGAATGGCGGTTATCCGGCGTTGGCCCAGTATATGCCGGGCAAAGAGGGCTCTGGCCTGGTACCCTGGGGCATCCACGTCATCGAAACCAAAGAAAATCAAATCCTGCACGTTCAAAACTTCATTCATACGCCATTATTTTCGCGATTTGGGCTGCCTGAGCGAATTGACCAATGAATTTCGTCATTGGCTTACGTCTATATCATTGAGAATAACCAAACGACGAATATCATGAGAGAGGTGTCTATTTAAATTGGAAACGAGTCAATCGACGAAAGTAACCGTGCAAGCCGTCATTCAAGCCCCTGTCGAGAAGGTATGGCGCTATTGGACCGAGCCGGATCACATCACGAAGTGGAATCAAGCGTCCGAGGACTGGCATGCGCCGAGAGCCGAAAACGATCTGCGGGTCGGCGGCAAGTTTCTGACACGGATGGAAGCGAAGGATGGCAGCATGGGCTTTGATTTTGGCGGCGTCTACGATGTCGTGAATCGGCATGAGGCGATCGGCTACTCCATGGAAGACGGAAGAAGAGTGGATATTGCTTTCGTCGATCAAGGGAATGAGACGAAGGTCATTGAAACGTTCGACGCGGAAAGCTCCAATCCCGTCGAGCTCCAGCAAGCAGGCTGGCAAGCGATCATGGACAATTTCAAAGCCTATACCGAACAAAACTAATCATCGCGAAGAAGACGCCGGGGAAGATGTCCGGCGTCTTTCTTTTTGAATCCTATTACGAGCGTGCTCTCCGTTAGCCTTAACCTTATGCCGCATCCATGTTCATGTAGTTAATGGCCCACAGATGGCCGTCCAAGTCCACGAAGCCCCAATGATACATGAACCCATGATCTTCAGGTTCAGCGTGCAATTTCCCGCCCAAGGAGACCGCGGTATTCACGATTTCATCGACCTTTTCCCGGCTTTCGAAGGCCAATGCGATCGTCATCTGCGCATACTTGCTCGTATCGACGGATTCCTTCTCCGTGAGCGTATTAAAGAATGCTTGGTTGATCAGCATGACCTGCAGGTTGTCGCCGATCACGATGGCTACCGAATTCTCGTTCTCGGGGAATTGCGGGTTGAGCTCAAATCCGAGTCCGGTGAAGAACGCTTTCGATTGTTCTACGTTTTTTACAGGCAGGTTGAAGCTCGTGAATGCGGACGTTAATGCCATTTTCAAAACACCTCTTCGTCAAATTAGTTTGTGTTCATTTATGCCTTCGTTTATATAGACGACAGCCGATCCGGGAATTCATCGGTCTCATGGATTCGGAAGCGTAAATTTTGAAAAATAACTTGGTATTGAGTTCGGATACCCGCCATTCCCGTAAGGTTGCTTATTCTTATTGTGCAGGGATAAAGATTGAGCCTCTCTAAAAAGGAATTCGACTGAGTATATCACAATTAAAGGGTGGGTATCGAGTGACGAAATGAGGGAACGGTATGGAAATTAATGATAAAACCGAAGTACGAAAGAAAAAGTTCGAAACCGTCGCCATTTCAGTATTAGGTTAAATGTCTTTTTCATGCTTACATTTCTCCTGTTCTCTTCACTAATCGTACGTTTTGCTTATCTACAGTTCGTCGAGGGTCCGAGTCTCTAGGAACGCCAGACAAGCATGATCACGAAGGGCGTATCCATCCCGCCCATCCGCGGCAATATTTACGATTCGGTGATACAGCAGATCGCATATTCGATCTCAACTCAGTCCCTATACTTTACTTTCAAAACAGGCTTTAAGCAGGAAGCGGCGGAGGCGCTGGATGCAAAACTCGTGCAGCTGTTTAACGAAAAAGGCGAAGCGAATTCCAAGCCGTTGACGACTGAGGAAGTTATCGAGGCTATGGACATCAAAGGCAGAACGTATCTGCCATTCCAACAACGACGGATCAAATCGGGACTGTCAAAAGAAGAGATCGCCTATCTTAGCGAGCACCGCGACGAGTATCCGGACATGGATGTCGGACGACAAGAACTTGACCCTTTTGCCGAAATAAAGTGGAGACGCTCAGCTAAACATTCCTGTTGTGCCGCGTATTTGGGGGGGCTTGAAGCCTTCCCCAAAATCTTGGAGGTGGTTTTTTTGTGGGCAATGTTGTTAAGTTCTTGTCATTTATGTTGTTATGTTCTTGTCATCATGTCGAGGGACAAGAACATATATACATTGCCGAATCGCTATAATTTGTTCACATAACTAATATTATGTAAACAAGCGGCGAGAGCTGAACAAAACAGCATCCCCAGAATCATAGATTCCTGTAATAGTTTTGTGGTGGCTGCGGCAGTCCGGCCGCGCCGCGGGCTGTTCGCCGGGCAGGTGACCGTGGAACGGGACGACGGCGTTGTGTATGTCGGCCGCGGCTGCCGGCTTACCGGGAGGCCGCGGGGAGCGAGGAGCTGGAGCTGGTCAACCGCGTCCGGCTGGGCGAAGGCGCCGCGGCTTATGCGAGGCTCGCTCTGCTGCGGCAAAGCGGAGCCTCGACCTAAATAGAAAGCGAAGGAGAGAGGGAACGGATGCTGGTTCAATTCAATTAAAAAAAGGCGGGGCGATTCGGCCAATCGTGCCTGGATCTTCTGGAGGAATACCGGTCCGGGCTTGCATCGGCGATCGCGGCTGCGGCGGGGGATTACACTCTAATCGGAAAACCGGGCAAGGATGCTGCAATTTCCCCGAGAACAAATACCTAAACGAGAAATAGCATATGTTTATATCGCCGAACAGCAGGGGGAACTTGTTTTTATTCGCTCGAAAATTTATCGAAAATATATTGTGCAACAATATATAAAACCCTTGGACTGCAAGTTGCTATAATTACTATGCGATGTTACGTATATACTTGTCATAACGGCAGTAGGGCACTATACTGGGTGGAGACTGGAATTACCAGATTGGAAACGTCCCTCGTGACCGATTTCCGGGCGGCTCGCCTATTTACGAATCCAAGTAAAGAATACATAGCATACGTACATCATTTGCAGAAAGGAAATAGAAATCAATGACGTTACCGATCATTATGCATGTGAACTATTGCGAGCAAGGTCAAACGATTGACGAAGTGTGCCAAAAATCGGTGGAGTGGGGATTCGACGGCATCGAATTCCGCAGAGTGCGCAATGGTATCAATGAAGAACCAGAAGCTTATTTGGATCAGATCGCCGCTGCGGTGTCCAGTTCCGGCTTAAAACATGTTATTTTCGGCTCGCCGGGACCTAACTTGACAGTTTCCGACGCGCAGGCGAGAGAAAAGGAAATCTCCCAAACCGTCCATTTCTATCGCCTGGCCTCCGAGCGGTTCAAGCTGACGGTCAACAACACGATGGCCGGATTTTTAGTCGACAAATCGTTCGGCGGCCGCGAATACGATAAGCACGGTTCGGCGGCTGCGACCGACGAACAATGGCAGTATGCGGCGGAAGGCTTTAAGGTTCTGGGCGACTTGGCTGCCGAGCTTGGCTTCCGCTTCGCCTTCGAAACCCATATGAACTATATTCACGATTTGCCTGCGCCAACGAAAAAGTTGATCGATATGATCGATAAGCCGGCAGTCGGCGCCAATCTGGATTTCGGCAATGCCGTGTATTTCAAAAAGGTGCCGGACTTGAAAGAGAGCATCGACCTGCTTGGCGATCGTCTTTACTATGTTCATCTGAAAAATTCGATCGGACTGGGCGACGGCAGTCGCAGCGCGATCGGACTGGCCGACGGAGAAATTAACCACCGTCAATATTTGAAGCTGCTGAAGCAAGCCGGATACGAGGGGCCGATCTGTATCGAAGCGCCTCGTCAAGGCGATCGCGAATGGTTCGCGCAAGTCGATCTGGCTTATTTGAAACGGCTGCTCAACGATTTGCAGTGACCTTTCAGGTGGCTTCGTCTCGATCGGGGGCAACATCAGTTCAACAAACGTCGGCAGCCAAGATCTCCATGGCTGCCGACGTTTTGTTTTGTTCCGCTATATGGTTAGGATTGATGTCCGGATCGTATGGGGGAGGCAAAAGGTAGGATGGTTGATGTTTCTTGTCTTTTAAGAATTATGTTCTTGTCCAAAATACAAAATTGCAAAAAAGCCAAAAACGGGCTTTTTTTGCATAATAGATATGCAACTTATCATGTCGAGGGACAAGAACTTGTATGCTTAGGAATCCGCGTAGATCGCGAATTTTTTATTTTATGGACCCCGTCCACGTATCTAAGGAAGGCAGGATCGGGTGGTGTACCCTTATCCTGCCTTCTTAGGTGGTATATGTTTTCTACTGTACTAAACTATCCAAATCAGGCTGCAATATGTTCCTTCGCTTTCCTGCGTGCAGCCGCCAGCAGGATACCTGCCGCCACCGCTGCGACGAAGAAGCAGCCCAGCGCAGAGACGAGGAATGCTTCGTGCATTCCATCGGCGAACCCGGCCGCGGCATCGCCGCTCCTCAGCGATTGGAACGCCTCGGACGAAGCGTCGGGAAGGTGGGCGGAGACGAGTGTCCCAGAGAGAGCGACGCCAAGCACGGCGCTGAGCTGTCGAAACGTATTGGCGACGCCAGAAGCAGTGCCGGCCATCTGCAAGGGAACGGACGACATCAGCGCGACGGTTGCGGAAGCGCCGGCGAACGAGATGCCGATCCCAATACCGGACAGCGCCCAGGCGTAGTGCGTGTATGCGCTGCCGGGCTCGACGGCGGTTAGGGCCAAAAGACTGCCTCCCATCGCTAGCATGCCAGCCGGAATAAGAACGACCGGCGGAACGCGGCTACTGAGCGAACTTCCCGCGTAGGAAGCGATCATGATGCTTACGTTCAGGGACAGAAAGCGGAAGCCCGCTTCGGTCGGAGACCATCCGTTCACGTTCTGGAAGTAAAGGGTCATCAGAAAGACGACGGCGAACAGACCGGAAAAGCCGAAGAAGTTGACGAAGCAAGCGACGTTGAACACGGAGTTTCTAAACAAGCTGAGGGGAAGCAGCGGCTCCTGGGCGCGCGCTTCCCGTAGCAAGAAGGCGGCGAGCAGAAGGACGGAAGCACCGAAGCAGCCCAAGATGCTCGCGGAATGCCAACCGAGCGACTGCCCTTCGATCAAAGCGTACGTCAGCGCGCCGATCGCCATAATAAACAGCAGCTGCCCCGGGAGGTCCAAGCTTCTGTTCCGGTTACGGGCTGTCTCCCTCTTGAACGCGAATAGGATCGCAAAGACGATGATACCAATTGGCACGTTGATCCAGAAGATGCTTTGCCAGCCCGACGTCTCCGTCAGCCAGCCTCCGATCAGCGGCCCCGCCGCCAGAGCCAACCCACCCTGCCCTGCCCAAATGCCGATCGCCTTCGCTCGCGCGACCGGTTCTTCATAAAGGTTGCGAATGATAGCAAGGGAAGCGGGGATCATAAGTGCCCCGAAGGTGCCTTGCAAGAAGCGGAACGCGACCAGCTCCCCGATCGATCCCGCCAGCCCGCAGCAAGCCGAGAAGGCTGTAAATCCGAACATGCCGATCGCGAACAGCCGCTTATGTCCGAGAATGTCTCCGACGGTTCCGGCCATGAGTAGCAAGCAGGCGAACGTGAGCGTGTACCCATCGATGACCCACTGCAGGCTGTTCATGCCAACCTCCAGCTTCTTTTGCATTTCCGGCAAAGCCACGTTAACGATCGTCGAATCCAAATACACCACAAACACGCCTAAACAAACGAATACCATGAACCACCTGCGGCCGCGGGCGGTTCCGGTAGCTGCGCGCTCCATCCACATCCAACCTTCCTGATCTTTTTCCGCCAATAGTTCGGTTCGGTAACTCTATTGTAAAATTTGACATCACATGTCGTCTAATTTATTATTTTCATATAAATCATTATTTTCGTGCATGTTAAATCCAAGGAGGAGATAAGAGTGGAGTGGAACCAGCTCGAATATTTTCTGACCGTGGCCCGGATGCAGCACGTAACGCGGGCTGCGGAGGCACTGTCGATCACGCAGCCGGCACTGAGCCATTCGCTTGCCAAGCTAGAGGAAGAACTGGGCGTGCAGCTGTTCGAACGTAGCGGCCGGAACGTGCAGTTGAATCGTTACGGGCGGACCTTCGCCGCGCGAGTGTCGAACGCCCTTCAGGAAATTCGCCGGGGGAAGGAAGAAATCGCGGAATTGACCGATCCGGAATCAGGCGTGGTGTCGCTCGCATTCGGCAACATTCTGGGGACGCACTTTATACCCGAGCTTGTTCACCGATTCCAGGAGAAGTTCCCGAATATCCGCTTCGAGCTTTACCAAGGCACGTGTACACAAACGCAGCAGCTTCTTGAAGAAGGCCAATGCGATTTGAACATTACGTCGCCGAGAAGCGACGCGGGCGACATCGTCTGGGAAACATTATTCGCCACTGATCTATACGCGGTCGTGCCCACGTCCCATTGGTTGGTCGCGAAGGAGGCGATCGGCCTCAAGGAGTTGGCCGACGAACCGTTCATCGGCATTCACCGGGATTGCGGCCTGAGAGGTACGGTCGATGCCATCAGCCGCACGCACCATTTCTTGCCGCAAGTGAAGTATTCGGCGGAGGATTTGGCGACGGTGGCCGGCTTTGTCGCGGCTGGGTTAGGGGTGTCGCTGCTGCCCAAATCGCGGGTGCTGATGCTTGAAGGGATGCACTGGATCAAGATCTCCACGCCAGGTTGCGTCTGCGAGGTGGGCATCGAATGGAAGAAGAAGCGCTACTTGTCTCCGGCGGCGCGTCTCTTCCGGGATTTCGCCCTTGAGATCAGCCGCATGCGTGAAGCAATCTGATGCCAATTTAAAGGAGGGGAGTCTTTGGAGATCGGGTGGGGTCCCGATGCAGCTGAACAGGGATAGCGGCGAAACCGCGATCGATACGATGATCGTGCTCGACGGCTTAAAGACCCTCGAGTACACCGTATCGGCGCCAGCGCAAGCCGTTTCGCTGGAAGCCGTTCTCACCGGAGAAACCGTAAGCCGGCTCGTGACGCATGCTTGGATAAGAGCATAACCCGTTATAGCGATAAACCGTAGGAGGAGAGCGAATGTTTGAGCAAACCATACACATGCCGAGCATGCCCGAATGCTTATCGTTGCTCTTGGAACGGTAATGTTTGCCGCTGCCGTTCTGCCGTTCTTCTTTGTTAGGGAGGATGCCCTGTCCGTGAGGGGGAGTGTGGTTGCAGGCTCCGCCATATTGGCGGTCTTGTTCGCCATCCTGTGGCCTTTTACCATGCTGCGTGTCCGTGTGGATGCCCGTTCGCTCACCGTCGGATTCGGCTTGCTGAGGGAACGGGTGATGCTCGAACAAATCGAAAGCTGTCAAAAGGCAGCCTATCGCTGGCAAGACTGGGGCGGCATGGGGATTCGCCAGAAGCCGGGAAGCAAGCTTTATAATGTTGCCGGCGACGGCGGCGTAGCGGTGCGGGTAAACTTGGCAAACGGCCGGCGCATTTTTGTTTTCTTCCACGGACCCGGATGCCGTCTGCCGCGCTTTGCTCCGGCACAGACCCGAAATTGAGCGGTTGTGAATGGCAGTTATCAGGCCGAAATCGCATTTTGTCCGAATTTTATTACGACTGGACAGCGTTTTCGTCGTTGTATAGGGTGGAAGGACATGGTAAACTGGCTTCACCTCCAACTGCTCAACAGCAGGCGAGCCGTTGGAGTGTTCCATTTTCGAAACAGGCAGGAGTGAATGCGATGAAGACATATGCCAACATCCCTTATGCGGGTGTAGACGATGGGCACCGGTATATGGATGTGTTCGTGCCGGAACAAAACAAAACCAAAGGCGGTATTCTGTTCATCCACGGGGGAGGGTGGTCAGCGGGTAACAAGGAGAAGTTTCACTCGTTGGCCGCGTTTTTTTGCAGCGAAGGTTACACGTGTGCTTCGATGAGCTACCGGTTGAGCGGCCATAGTACGTTTCCGGCACAACTAGAGGACGCGCGCCTCGGCATGGCCTACATGAAGCAGAACGCCAGACAATGGAAGATTGATCCGGAGCGTATCGTCACGTTTGGTTCCTCGGCCGGTGGACACTTGGCACTCCTGTTGGCGCTTGTCCCTCCAGGCAGCCCGCTCGGTCATAGCGCGCAGTTGGCAACTGATGACACGCTTCCGCTTGCGGTTGTGGCATACTGCCCCGTCACCGATCTGAAGAAGGAAAAGGCATCCTATGCGAAATTGATGGGGGAGCCATACACGAACGCCAACCATCGGTATTTGACGGCTTCACCTATCGATTTGCCGCAGCCAACAACGATTCCGATGCTCGTGATCAACGGCGACGGTGATACCGTTACGCCACTAGAGGCATCCGAAACCTATTGCCGAACTGTGCAGGAAGCTGGCGGTGACGCTCGACTTGTCGTGCTGAAGGGAGTCGGACATGGTTTTGGTTATGGAGTGACAACGGAAGCGCAGCAGCAAGCCGTTTATCATGTCCGGCAATTTTTGCACGACGTTTTCCCGGTATAGGGATCGGCAATCCGACGATGTACGGTGAAGAGAAGGCGGTCGGTTACGGGTCAGTCTGCTTGCAACAATCCAGCCGCTCTTTCTTCTTTCCTCGGATTTTGGCTAGGCTATTGTTTTACTCAGCATGAATTATTTTCTTCGCCGATCCTGATTCGATGGAGAGTGGATGAGGGCGGCAGTTGCCGTTCAGTTGACAATTCGGACTAAATAAGCCGCAGAGAACAACAAGTGTGTCTATTTCGACATGCTTTTTTTTGTTTCTCTAAGAATTCGGCTTTCCGACGGCTGATCATACCGGACTGAGTTCGTATTTCATTTATTTATCATGCTCCCGTGTTTCAACCTATGGAGCCTTATAAAGAGCTGCCTATGAAGAGACCTTTTAAAGACACGAAGAAAGCCAAAATGTAATTGACTGCGCTTTCAAAAACACGTAATTTATTTATAGGGTCAGTTTAGGGTTAACAAATTTGACCGCTATTTTTCGAATGACTCGATATCGGAAAGGAGAGTTAGGCCAACCCGTATGGAAGGCAGGTCAGCAAATGGCTGGGGCGTTAGAACGACTTATTGGAAAATCATGTGGAATAGGAGTCAATGAGGCATGGTGGCGATTAGAGCAAAAAGCAGGTCATTGGCGGTGTTTTCGTTCATTCTAATCCTGATGTCGGGCTGCGGAGGCGCACAAAACGGAGAACTGAAGCCAGATCGACGGGAGGCGGAGGCGGAAAAGCCGAAGGAGCCGTATACAATGAAAATTTATGCGGCCGGCGTCGCCGAAACCGAATTCGACGACCGGTTCCGGCAAGTACTCAAGCAGAAGTTTCCGCATATTACTGTGGAATACTTCCCGGGCGTGAAAGGCGCGACACTTCCGAATCTGGTGGCTGAGGGCAACATCCCCGATCTGATTCGCACCGACGTTCCGACGCTGCGGACCGCCTATCTGGATCTGAACTTAGGCTACGATTTGAACGATTTCGTCAAGAAGTACAAATACGATTTGAGCCGGTTTACCTCAGTGTTTATCGACGAAATCGTCGATGCCGGACGAACCGGTGCGTTATACGGCTTGCCGGTGCCGCCGTATTTTCCGCAGGCGCTGTATTACAACAAGGATCTGTTCGACAAGTTCGGTGTTCCTTACCCGAAAAAGACCGGTATCACATGGGATGAAGTATACGATATGGCGAAAAAATTGACGCGTGTGGAAGGTGGCGCCGTATATCGCGGTTTCAGTTCCCACCCGGGCAATACACTGCGCGATAACCAGTTTTCGTTGCCGATTCTCGATCCGAGCGCGGATCAACTGGCCGAACCGGAGAAATGGAAAGTGCTGTTTGATAATTTGCTGCGGTTCTATGAAATTCCGAACAACACGATCGAATCTACCGCCACCTTGGACGGATCGGCTTTCGCCAAAGGCAACGTCGCGATGATGACCAACCAGCACAGCGTGTATTTGAAGCTTCCCCCGGAATTGAACTGGGATCTGGCCGCTTATCCGACTTTGGAGGGGGCGCCCAAGCTGATGCCGCAGCGCGGTCCGGCTTATTGGTCCATCTCGAATACGAGCAAGCACAAGGAGGATGCGTTCGAGATGATCATGGTCATGCTGGCCGACGAGGTGCAGATGGCCGATTCGAGGAAAGGGATTACGACTACGCTGAACAGTCCAGTAATCAAGAGCGCTTTGGGTAAAGAAAGCCCAGTTTACAGCACGAAAAACATGGACGCGGTCAATGTATACCCGCCGATACCTTACACGAAGAAACGCAAAGCCGGGCTAACCGATGTACCCGGGGTAACGCTGCAAAATTTGCAGAGTCAAACCTTTGTCGACGTCGCGATGGGCAAAATGGACGTCAATACCGCGCTGCGTCAACTGGATGAGAAGCTGAAAGCGGAGCTCGCCAAAGAAAAAAGCAAGTAACTGAACGTTCTGGCTTAGCCGTCCGCAGACGCAAGAGTCGATCTGTTGAGGGATGACGCGTACGAATTGGCAAAGCGGTTATTTCGTACCGGCAGAGAAGCTATGTATCGCGGATTTGTTGCTAGCTAAATGAGACAACGGGGATTGGCATGTTGGAGGGTGACGGTTCAGAGCAAACATCAGGAAGATGCGTATTCCGGGCCATTCCGCATGAATGGGGCGAGTACGATTGCACCAATCGCCACAGAAGCTTTTGCGGCTGGCGTCCATGGCTCATTCAATCGATGAAATGGGGGAGTAGTTGACAGTGCTGAACAAAATACTGCAATCCATGTTGGCTTTTTGTATGGTCGTTTCCATGCTGATCGTGGGCGTATCGTCCGCTTCAGCGCAAGCGAAAGCGCCGTCTAATCTTCTAATCAATCCTGGCTTCGAGATGCCTGGGGAGGAAACGACGCCGATTCCCGGTTGGACTCTCAGGTCGAAGTCCGCGGGGATTTCGACGGAAGTAACCGATGCACGGAGCTACGAGGGAACAAATAGTCTGCTCGTGAACGATCAGTCGGCGACTGCAGCGAATGTGACCTACAGCGATCCGATCGAAATTAACGGCGGCGATCATTTGCGCCTGCATGCAAAAGTAACCGGCGCGAGCGGAACCATCTATTTGGGAATCCGAACGTTTAAAAGCCCGGAAGACAATGTTGTCGGGGGCCAACTGGACAGCAAGTACGTTAGCCTACTGCCTGCATCCGAATGGACGGAGTACACCGTCGAGGCAGTTGCTCATAAGGATGCGGCATATGCCAGAGTGCTTATTTACACCGCGAATGCATCGACAGGGACAGCGGTTCTGGATGACTTGCATTTTAGCGTCGAGGAGGTTGAAACGATTCCTTTTGAGCTGGTAAATCTAGGCCAGACTGTGCATAAGCTTGTCTTTAACCGTGATGGCGTTTACACGGATTCCTCCGGAAAATCGGTCTTTTATGTTATCCAGGATGGTGATCCGAACATCCTGCTAATTCTCGACGTGGATACGGGGCAAGTGATACGTTCGGTTCCGGTCGTGGACACGGTAGATGGGGTAGAGCATAAGGGTGCATATTTGCGCGGCTTTACCATTCAACCGGACGGGACCGTCTATATGGCGGGCACACCTTCAACGCTGTTCAAATACGTACCTGGCGAAGATCGGGTTCATTACTTAAAGAAGCTTCCGGGGTCCGCTACATTCAGTCTGAAGAACGGTCCTCCCGGAATTTTGGTAGGCGGCACTTATAACCGAAACGAATTGTTTGAGTACAACATTCTTACAAACGAGCTGACGAATCTCGGCCGCGCAACGCCCGATGAGGCTTATGCTTATTCAGTTGCATATGATCCGGAACACAATGATTACTATATCGGGATCGGCTCTCATGCGCATTTGATTCGATATGACCGGGATACCGGGGAGAAGACCGAGATCCCGCTACCCGAGCGTTATCCGGATGCTCAGTTCATCTGGGATATGGACGTTCGGCAAGGAAAGATCTTTATGCGGATTACACCGGGGAAATCACTGGCATACGATTTGTCAACCGGGCAGTTTGAGGAGACGGATGCGGTCATTACCTCCCGACTTGTTTCTCCCGTATCCCCTGAAGGAAACCGGGTGTACTTTTCCGACGGTTCCAAGCTTGGATATTACGATTTTGGCAGCAAGCAATACTCGTGGCTCCCGGTTGAACTGGAAAACGCCCTAAACATGATGGGTTTTGCCAAACTGTCCGATCCGGAATACCCAGGCTATACCTTGATCGGTATGATGGACGGCTGGATGCTGCATTACAATCTTCAAAACGGAAAATCCAGAAAGCTGCGCGTTCCCGTTTCTGGCGAGGCTTCCACCTTGCAAACGGTCGCAAAAGGTAACGATGGAAGAATGCACACTAGCGGCTACATAACGGGCGGCAACGCAATCTATGACCCGTTGACCGGGGAGAGGGAAGAATATTCGAAGCAGGTAGTCGGTAAGGATAACGTTGTCCCGGGCACTCAAACCGACCGAATCTTCAGCTATAAGGACAAAATCCTTTTTGCAACGTACGGCAACGCCAAAATATACGAATATGACCAGTCCAAGCCATGGAACAGACTGGATCCGGTCCACCCGAATCCGAAGCACTTGTTCTCTGTTTCCGACTATCAACAAGATCGTCCGACGGCGGGTGTAATCGTACCGGATTTAGGAAAATACGTGGTTGGCACCGTTCCGGATTACGGCATGCTGGGCGGAGCGCTTGTCGTTTACGACTTGGAAACGAACGAACGAGAGGTATACCGGAATGTGATCGATCAGCAAAGCGTTACTGCGGTCACTTATAAAGACGGGCTTGTCTATGCCGGATCGAATATTTGGGGTGGCCTGGGTATTCAGCCAACAGAGAAGGAAGCAAAGCTTTTCATCTGGGATATTGAGAAGAAGGAAAAAGTATTTGAGATGGTACCGATCCCGGGAAGAAGAGGAATAACAGAGATGATCGTTGGTCCGGACGGCATGATCTGGGGGTCGGCTGAGGGCGACCTGTTCATCTTTAATCCGGAGACGAGACAGATCGTCTATACGGGGCCGCTCGTCTCCCGTTCGTACGGAAGCGCGGTGTGGCGGGACGCTCAGTTTGTGGTTGGTACGGATGGAAATGTATACGGCGTACAGGCCAACCAGTTTTTTGTCATCGACGCGGTGACGAAGCAGAAGCAAGTCATTCGCAGCGTTGGCAAGCGTAACTGGCTGGGGCAGGACGATTTCGGACGTTTCTATTTGACCGAGGATACGGAACTGCTCCAGCTGACGATTCCCGGGCTTGTCCTGCGGCCAACCGGGGCACGGCTGGACGTTTCGGTAACGGCGCTAACCTACGGCGAAACGGCGGATATCGCCATTACCGGTCTGCTGGAGAAAGGAAGCACCATTCAACATATGGAGAGGCGAAATCCCCAGTACTTCAGCAGCGATCCGTCGGTTATCGGCTTCGAAGACGGCAAGCTGGTCGCCGGGCGCCCCGGAACCGCAGAGATCTGGGCGCGCGTTGTGATGGACGGCAACGTAGTCGAAACGAACCATGTCGCCATGACGGTAACGGCAACGGTGGATACGCTGGAACGTTCGCTGAACGCGTTTGTTCAGGCCGGCGAGATCCGGAACGCATTGGCAAGCCAGTTGACGAATGCTCTCAAGCAAACGCGCCACTTTCTGAACATGGACGAACGGGACAAGGCGTTAAAGCATCTTGAAGATTTTCACAAGCATTTAACGAATCCGGCGATGGCAGATCAAATGATGCAGCTCGCGAAAGACACGCTCCTAGCGGACGTCCAGTGGCTTATAGCGACTTGGCAGCCGGAATAATAGGCAGCAGGCAAGATCTGAAGCCGCTTCTTGCAACCTCCCCAAGCCTTGACGGCTTGGGAGTTTTTTTTACGTCCGCTATAAAACGGGCAACCTTGTAGTCAAAATAGGGGTAAACTTTTTGTCACTTTTTGATTCGTCGGATGCTCTACTTTTAGCTGTCGGGTGACAAGAACATTATCCCATTCCCCACAGATCTCCATAAACGAAATTGGATGGGGTTTAATAAATTGTGTCCCTAGCCAGTTGATTGAACTACCCTGAAAATAACTCATAGCGTATGTCCAAAAAAGACAATAAGAAACTAGGCGCAGCTCAAGTGATTTTTTAAAAAGCTGCGTCACCTTGAAGATGGAGAGAATCGTTTAGGATGCTTCGGGAGCGGCTAGGGTTACAGTAAAGCCAAGATTCTCTAGCTTTCGAACCGTCTGTTTGACGATGGAGTCCTGGTGTCGTTTTTCGAAGTAATCTACGCCTAAATCTTTGTAGTCTTCCTGTCGGGTCAGCAAATGGTATGCGATCGTCATGATGGAATGTGCTACGGCAACGGCTGCTCGGTGCTTTCCTTTGCGAGCTGCGATTCGTCTGTACTGAGCTCCGAGGTAGTTGTCAGATCCCCGTATGGAGTGGGAGGCCTCAATGAGGGCGGAACGGAGATATTTGTTGCCTTTGCGTGTTCTGGAGGACTTCCGTTTACCGGCACTCTCGTTATGACCTGGAACAAGACCGACCCATGAGCATAAGTGCGCAGCACTTGGGAAGCGCGAACCGATGTCAGTCCCGACTTCGGCAAGGATTTGTTCAGCGGTTCGCCGGGCGATTCCCGGAATGCTGTCCAGTCGATCCAGGTCTTGCTGAAAAGGGGAGAGCCGTTTGGCTACCTCCATGTCGAGTTCGGCGATTTGTTCCGTTAGGAAGTCTACATGGGTAAGCATCGTTTTCAGCAACATGCGCTGATGGGAGCTCATGTTACCGCGCAGCGCAAGCTCGAGCTCTTCTTTCTTTTTCTTCATCGTTCTGCGTGCGAAGCCGGCAAGCGTTTCCGGGTCTGTCTCGCCATTCACCATGGCCTCGAGCATGTCCCGACTGGAAAGTCCCATAATATCGGACACAACAGAAGCAAGCTTGATGTTGGCGCCTTCCAGAACTTTCTGTACCCGGTTATGTTCGCGGGCGCGTTCTTGAATGAGGCTGCGGCGGTA
>NZ_VCRA01000050.1 GCF_005938385.1 Paenibacillus mesophilus | reverse complement strand
GTACGCTTTTTCCTTGCTGGCACCAAAAAAACAAACGGCACAGGGCTTTTTCCCATGCCGTTTCCAATTCCATTTTTATTCCTGGTCTTGTCTTTGAGCTTAACTTAATGACATTGGCCTATGGGTCTGTCTTTTTTTTGATCCGAGGTAGTTAATTGCTTCACGCGACGACATGAACACGTACATCCAGCGTAACGGTGAGATAGGTCGTGCTCATATGGGGCGAAATGTTTTGTTAGTCATTTTTGCTGTCCTAGTTTTTTTAACGTTTCAGAATGTTTAAGTTCGCTAAAGCGTTAAAGCGAACAGCGACATTATGTACCAAGAGAAACTTCCGCTAAATCGCGGTCGCTCATCCTTGAAATACGTCGATAGACGTTTTTCTTATATGAAACTGCTTGCACTGCTTGTGGGCTTACTGTCTGATTGAAACGGAGTATGGTATGATAGACTTGTTCTTGTTCGCGCGCAGGCTGCCTGACCGATCGAGCCGTCAAAGGGAGGGTTGGAGCGGTTGTCAATGTGGTCCTGGATCAAACGGGGGTCATTCAAAAGAAAAATTTTCGGGTACATGTTTCTGCTCAGTATCGTACCGCTTCTGGTGCTCGGTACGTTCTCGACGCTAAATACGGCGAAAGTCGTGCAGAAAGAGGTGGACCACAACCATCAGATCATCCTGCGCCAGTTTCAGTATCAGATCAACGATTTTCTCAAAAAGCTGGAAAGCGCTTCACTCCAGTTGGCCAGCAATATCGTCATCGAAAAATCGGTCAAAACAGGCCTGGCTTCTTCCGATCTCTCGCAAACGTTCGCGGCGATCGATACGTTGCAGAAGCTGAGAACGTATTCGGATATCAATCTGGACGTTTCGCTGATTTACACCAAATTCCAGAAAGTATTTTCGACGAAAGACGGCTATATCAATCAGGCGGATTTCGCTTATAACGAGCTCGTGAAGCGTACGGGATATAAATACGACAGGGCTACGATCATTCCGCCGAATCAGGCGCAAGGCTTGAACGAATTGCTGGTCGTTCGGCCTGTTCCGACATTCAATGAGGTAGCGCCGGACGGCGTAGTGGTCATCCATGTCCAGACAGAGAGGCTGATCGAGCTGTTCAATCAGGCGCAGCTGGGCGAGGGACGCAAGCTGCTCGTTATCGACGACAAGGGAACGATCGTGATGAGCCAGGATTCGCGAGAGCTCGGCTCGAAGCTTACGCCATCCTCGGAGCTGTACAGTTTCTGGCAAAATCCGGAGTCGTTTGCGACGGCATTCACGCTGGACGGCATCCACTACAATTTGTCTTCGCAAAAATCCGCGATGAATCAGTGGACGTATATCGCGTTGACGCCCACGAAGGAGCTGTCCCGCAAATCGGACAATATCAAGTACGTGACGTGGAGTCTGGTCGGACTGCTTGCGCTTTTATGGCTTCTGCTTTCCCTGATCGGCTCGAACCGGTTATACCATCCGATTCAACGGTTGCTCCACAAGTTCTCCAGCGACGATAAACCGGGACGGGGCAATAAGGATGGCCTGGAAGCGCTCGACTCGATTTATCAGCATATGGCGAAGGCCAATGAACGACTGAGAAGCGAATTGAGCGAACAGATGCCATTCTGGAAGGAAGCCTTCGTTCAGCAGCTGCTGCGCGGCGAAATGAGCGAAGCCGATATTCGCGGTAAATTGGAGCAGCATAGTGTACCGTTGCGCGGCGCCTATTTCTACGTATGTCTCGTCGATGTGGACGAGTACGGTCGTTTCAAGCAGCAGTATTTGGAAAATGACCGTGCCCTGCTGTTATACGCGCTTCGTAAAATGGTTGAGGAAATTGCCGAAGAGTCATTTTCCTGTATGACCGCTTCGCCGATTCCCGGGCAGGTCGCCATTATCGCCGGGGTCGATAAAGCAAATGAGACAACGGATCAAGCGCTGGAGGCGCTTGCCGACGAGTTCCGGTCGAAGGTCCGGCAATATTTTCAATTTACCGTAACCGTCTCGGTCAGCAGAGCGAAGCGGGGGTATGGCGGCATCGGAGAGGCTTGCCAGGAAGCGTTGGACCTGCTCGGCTACCGGCTGCTCATGGGGCATGATGTCAACATTTCGCAGCGTGTGATCGAACCGTCGATCCGACAGTCGAGCTCATCGCTGCTGCACGGCCAGAAGAAAATCGTCATGGCGCTGGCCAAAGGCGATCTGGATGAAGCGAACGCTCAGTTGGAGCAAATGATGCATATCGTTCCACAATACGTTCATAACTCGGAAACTGCGCTCGGCTTATTCGCTTATTTATTGGGTGAGCTTGATTATTTGCTGCAGGAATGGGGCCAAGCGCCCCGCGAATGGTTCGAGAAAGACCTGTATAAACAATTGTACGGGATGAAATCGCTGAATGAAGTGAAGGAATGGCTGAAACAGTCCGTATTCCCGCAAGCGGTGCAAGCTTTGCAGGACGCTAATTTGCCCAAGCGCACAAAGTTGGTTCAGCATGCGCTCTTCTATATTCGCGAGCATCTCGAAACGGATCTGTCGCTGCAGCAGGTGGCGGATACGATTCAGGTTTCGCCGTCGCAGTTCAGCCGGATGTTCAAAGAAGAAACCGGTCTCGCGTTTGGCGACTATGTGATTGAGCAGCGGATGGAGAAAGCAAAGGAATGGCTCGCCCGCACCGAAATGCCGATTAAGGATATTGCAGAGCGGCTCCGGTATACGACGGTGCAAAACTTTACACGTATTTTTAAGCAAGTGACTGATGTGCCTCCCGGACAATACCGCAAGCAATTTCGACATCAGGAAGATTAAACGAAAGATCGAATACAACTCTTATACGCGTTATTAAGGCTTTCCGGCGGCTACGGGAAGCCTTTTTTCTTTTCATGCGGCGATTTTATCTTTATATGTACGGGCGGGGGGAAGTGATAATTGCCATTAAAACGGGGGAGGATTATGGTGAATGCAGCGGTTGCGCCAGACAACCTGCGAAACCGACAAGAACAAACAGGCCAAAAACAAACAGAACAAAGAAAGGGGTTGCTTCAACTGGACACGACAACCAGGGTCCGCCATGCCGGGCGCTTGCAAGCGCAGCCGGACAGGGCACGCGGCGGGCTGGCGAGAAAAATATGGAAGGACCGCTATCTGCTGCTCATCGGTCTTCCGGGATTGCTGTATTTTATCGTCTACAAATATATCCCGATGGCCGGGCTTGTCCTTGCTTTCAACGATTTTAATCCGTTTCAAGGACTGTTTCACAGCCCGTGGGTAGGGTTCAAGCATTTTCAAACGATTTTCGAAAATAAAGAAGTCGTACGTGTGCTGTGGAATACGTTCAACATCTCCTTCTTGCAGATCGTGTTCGCTTTTCCGGCGCCGATTATATTGGCGCTAATGCTGAACGAAGTGCGGAATCAGCTATTCAAGCGGCTTGTGCAGTCGATCGTCTACTTGCCGCATTTTTTGTCCTGGGTCGTCGTCGTGGGCATTTGCGTCGTCTTTCTGAAGGGGAACGGACTCGTCAATCATTTCCTTAAAGATACGTTCGGAATGGAAGCGATACCATTTCTCACCGATCCGGCGTATTTCAAGCCGCTTTTGATCGCGCAAGTCATCTGGAAGGAAGCGGGCTGGGGAACGATTATTTTTTTGGCAGCGCTTGCCGGAGTCAATCCGCAGCTGTATGAGGCGGCTATCGTCGATGGAGCGGGAAGATGGCGGCAAATATGGCATATTACGCTGCCGGCGATTCGCGGCACAATCGTGATCCTGCTTATTTTGCGGCTGGGCAGTGTCATGGACGTCGGTTTCGAGCAAATTTATTTGATGCTGAATCCGTTTACACGGGAAGTCGGCGATGTGCTTGACACATACGTTTATGTGAAAGGTGTACAGAAAGCGGATTACAGCTTCGCGACGGCAGTTGGTCTGTTTAAAGGGCTGGTCAGCCTCGTGCTCGTGACGGGCGCCAATTATTTGGCGAAGCGCTTCGGCGAGGAGGGCATGTTCTGATGCGGCATAAATCGACAGCGAATGTTTTGTTCAACGGCATCAATGCTTTGTTGCTATCAGTGGTTGCCCTCGTCATGATGGTTCCGTTCCTGTATGTGTTTACGATCTCGTTCTCGACGTACAAGGAATTTTTGCAGAGCGAGTTTATGCTGTTCCCCAAAACCTGGGTGACGACCTCTTACGCGTACATTCTCAACTCCAAACCGTTTATCCGGTCGATCGGCGTGACGGTTGAGCTGACGGTGATCGGGACGATCGTCAACTTGCTGTTTACGACTACGCTGGCTTATATGCTTTCGCGGCAAGTATTTGCCCAGAGGACGATCATGTTCCTCGTCGTATTCACGCTGCTGTTCTCCGCAGGGATGATCCCGACTTATTTGGTCGTCAAAGAGACGGGACTGCTGAATTCCATTTGGGCGCTCATTTTACCGGTTGCGATCAGTCCTTATTATTTGATTGTTATGCGTCAGTTTTTTCTCAGCATCCCGGAGGAAATCAGGGAAGCGGCCGTTATTGACGGCGCAAACGATTTGAACGTTTTTGCGAGAATCATTTTACCGTTGTCCAAGCCGGCGCTGGCCGCATTCGGGCTGTTTTACGCCGTAGCGCACTGGAACAATTATTTTACCGGGCTGCTCTATTTGAATAACCCGGAATTATGGCCGATTCAAGTTGTGCTCAGGCAGATCGTCGTCGTAGGCGAGCCGCAAGCGAGTCTGGAGATGGCAACGGAGTATGCGCCTCCTGCGGAGACGGTTCAAATGGCCGCCATTGTGCTGGCTACGATTCCGATTCTCCTCTTGTATCCGTTTCTGCAAAAGCATTTTGCGAAAGGGGTGATGCTTGGCTCCGTAAAAGGATAATGGTTTCGCAACAGCTCGAAGCTTGACAAACGCAAGAGAATATTTGACGATCATGGGGATCATTAGACGGAGGGGTAGCATGAACATGAGAAAAATGGCATTTGCAGCGGGGATCGCCGCTTTGTCGGTCAGTGTGGCAGCATGCGGATCGGACACTACAGGGAAAACTTCGCCTTCGCCGAGCGGAGGCGGACAATCGGCAAGCGTCAATCCGAGCGAAGCGCCTAAAAAATTTACGATAACGACGCTCGATTACCGCTACGCCGGAGCGTTGCCTCCTGCAAACGGACGCGGCATCGAGATGATCAACCAGAAGTTCAATATCAATTATAAGCCTCAGTTCGTCATCGTCACCGATTATTTGCAAAAGCTGAGCGCAACGGTTGCTTCGGGGGAATTGCCAGACGTCATCACGCTCAATAGCCATCAAGATCCTCAATATCTCAAATGGGTGAAGCAGGGCGCATTTTTGCCGCTGAACGATGTTTTGGACAAATACGAGTCGTTTAAGCTGATTCCGGAAAACGTCCGCAAAGCGGTGACGATCGACGGTAAAATATACGGCCTGCCGGCATACTTCCCGCTGAACTATCAGCTGTCGCCGATGATCCGGCAAGACTGGCTCGATAATCTCGGTCTGAAAATGCCGACAAGCTACGAGGAATTAAAAGAGGTCGCAATCGCGTTCGCAACGAAGGACCCGGACAAGAACGGCAAGAACGATACGTACGGCCTCGCGATGTCGCAATACATTAACCCGCCTTTTGGGATGGGCGCTTATTGGGATTTCCTCGCTTGGTATCATAAGGATAAAGAGGGCAACTATATTCCAGGCATCATTTCGGAGGCGCGCAAGGAGCAGATTACGTGGCTGGCCGACCTTTACAAGAAAGGCGCCGCTACGCCAGATTTTGCGGTGATGAACTGGGGGCAGACGAACAAGGAATTTTACGGGGGCAAGGCTGGCATCTTTATCGGGGGGCCGCGCGGCATGAGCGACACGTTTGCGCAAGGTTTGGTCGATGTCGCGCCGGGCGCAAAGCTCGTGCCAATCCCGCCGTTCAAGGCGCCGGACGGTTCGCAAGGATTTACAGCGCATCAGGGATTTTACGGGATTACGCTGTTTAACGCGAAGCTTGCCCAGGAGCCTGAGAAGCTAAAGCGAATTCTCGAAATGCATGATTTCAGCATGAAGTTTTACTCGCTCGAGCAGCAGAACGCGGGCAATAAAGATTTCGATTGGATCACAGGTAATGAAGGACAAGGCTATAAAGTAGAGAATGGCGCGGTCAAGAAAGAAAGCGCCGAGAAAGGTCTGAAGCCGGCGGATTATTTGCCGAATGCGGTGCCGTGGGCGCCGAGCGACCAAGCAAATGCTTACTCTAAAATGTACAAAGTGCCTGTCCTTGCAGAACTTGCCGCCAAATACGAGAAGATGCATGCCGATACGAAGCATTATTTCAATCCGGTAAACGCGGTATTCTCAGAAACGAGATTAACCAAAGAGGACGAGCTTACGATGTACATGTACGAGGAACAAACGAAAATGATTTACGGCCAGCGTCCGATTTCCGACTGGGACAATCTTGTAAAGGAATGGAAGAGCAAGGGCGGCGAGCAAATGATCAAAGAGGTGAACGATGCCTTGAAGGCCGCCAATGTCAAAGGCGAATGGAAATAAACATGGCCGGCCGATAAGGCCGATACGTTTGACTAACGAAGGACTGTCCACATAGGGCAGTCCGACAGTCAAACACGGCCATATGCAAGAAGCAACTATTCCGGTTGGATGTTAACTTTGTTTTTGTAAGCGCATTCTTATATTCAGTATGGGCAAATACGAGACACTCCAAATAAGGAGGAGAGGTTACATGGAAAACCAAACGCCTATCAGCAGAAGAAAGCTTCTGGCCGCCATTGGAATCGCTGGCACGGCCGTCGCAGTCAAGGGGGTGCTAAATGCCGCTCCTGTTTTAGGCAAGGAAGAAACGGTCACGAATCGCGTGTACAGCGAAAAGGACAGACTTACCCTCCGTCCGTTTGCCGAGCCGGACTGGCTCCATGTGAAAAGACTGGGGCTGATGGGAGACGGGGCGATAGACGATGCGCCGGCACTGCGAGGGTTTTTGCAGCGTGTTTCCCCGGAAGAGGCGACTCTTTACGTACCGAAAGGCATGTATCGGATCGCAAGCGATCTTGCTGTACCGGCGAATATTCACTTCGTGATGGACAGAGGAGCGAAGTGGGCCCCGGATGCCGGAGTTACGCTCACCTTTCATGGCTCGATCACGGCAGGCTCTTATCAGATTTTCGCGGGACAAGGCACCGTTTTGCAAAAATACCGGTAAGAAAAACATGGAAGGGCGTGATTGAGATGATTTTTGATGTGATGCAATATGGAGCGGTTGGCGACGGAGTAACGGACGACACGGCTACTATTCAGAATGCGATCAATGCGGCTATCGCCGCAGGGGGCGGTATCGTCTATTTCCCGCCGGGAATGACGTATATGGTCTCGATGTTGAACATCCAGCACGGCTTAACCATCGACGGATATGGGGCAACCATCAAACGGCTTCCCAATCAAACCAAATGGACACGGACGTTTACGACTTACCACGGCACGTATCAAGGTTACAAAGGTCCGGTGGATTCGGCTCCTTTAATCATCAGGGGACTCACGCTCGACGGGAACCGGGCCAATCAGGGAAGCTATACCAGTTACGAATTGGAGCAAGCGCATCTGGTGTTTCTGAGCGGACATCCTGCGGAAAAGGGGAAGCTGCGCGTCATAATCGAAGATTGTCTCTTCAAGGAATGCGTGGCGGATGCGGTCAGCGTCTGGAAAAATACGTCGGTGAAAATATCCAACTGTACGGCGGAAAACTGCTTTCGCGGCTCTGTGGTCGTTACAGGCGGGTATTCGGATGTCCAGGTGACGAATTTGAAAGCATTTGGCGATGTGCACCCAACCGGTATCGACATCGAGATCGACAGCGCCGGCTATGGATCATCAATGCGGACCGAGATCACGATGGACAACATTGATTTGGCAGGCGATTTCGATGTCGCGATTAAGGAGGGCTCGATGTTTCTTGGCTCGAAAATGATATGCAAAAGCCCGCCGTTTAATTTGTACGCGGTCGATTCGATGGTGAAAATATCCGATTCCGTCTTTCATGTCGGCGTCAAAACCGGTACAGCCAACCGGTTGTTTGCTCCGTATGACGTTACGTTTGAAAATTGCACGTTTTATGCGGACGATGCCTCTTCGGACCCTAGCGGGACATGGGTGGCAGGAGACCATGAAATCGCCTGCATCAATGTTTATCCGTACGGCAAGACGAACCAAACGTTAAAATTGCTCAACTGCGACTTTAAAGCGGCCGCCAGCGTGGAAGCAACCGACACGTTATACGCTGTTTACCTGGAAGCCGATCTGCTCCAATCGAACAACCGGATTATTTTGGACGGCTGCTCGGTATCAAATGCTTTCGATTATGGGGTGTATGTGAAGCAGGGCGGCAATATCGCCGTCAAGAACTCAAGACTGCAAGCCAATACGAGCTTTAATCTCGGTCTTTCCGCGTATGGCTACGACTTCAATGTTGTGCTGGATGGGGTTGAGGCGGTAAATCCTGCGACTTTACTGCAAATCGTGAGCAGCTCACCCACGAGCAAATTGACCGCGTTGAACGTAATGATCGATGAATCGATCAATCTGCTGAAGACGACCTACGGACTGAAAAACAACGTTTATGCCGGAGGACGAACGATATTGGGAAACAGTACGCCGATCGGGCGCTCCGTTCCAGGACTCTTGAACGACGTGTTTCGCCTGAAAACTCCGGTTCCCGGACAGCCGTTTGAATGGATTTGTACGGATTCTCATCAGTTGGCTGCTACGTGGAAGGTGAAAACAACGATCGGAGTATAATGCTGACTCGTATAAGGGAGGAAATATTATGCCAAAGGCACTTGTTAAAGGTTTGTCACGATTTCTGTGCTTAGTGATATTTGTGGCTTGTTTACCGCAAATGGCATTCGCTGCAACAGCAATTGAAGAAGGAAGTGCAATATTCCTGGAGAATGAATATCTAAAACTTAAGATTGTTTCACACGGCAAAGAGGGTGGAGTAAACAAGGGAGGCGTTATTTCAAGTCTTATCTATAAGCCTACCGGGCTTGACTTAACCGGTATGGTAAATGCGGATCGAGGAGGATTGTTAAGGGAACGGATCCCGCCGATTGCAGATTTATGGGCGGAGTTGACGTACGAAGCGGAAATCGTTGTCAATACGGAGGATCGGGTTACCGCTTTGGTTAAATCGATACCCTCCGATAAAAGTAAAGGGGTAGAGACAAAAAAATACATCACGCTGCGAAAAGGCAGCACTTCCATAGAGACGAAGTGGGAAATTACGAATAATGGCAGTAAAAATTTCGCCATCACGCCGTGGCTTTGGAATAACGTGATCCCAGGTAAAACAGAAGCAGCAAATTATTATTTCCCAACGAATAAGGAGGGCCTATATAAAAATGCTCCGAGTTTATCTAAGCCGCCCACTCGCAATTGGCTTGGAGCAATAGATGAAAAAAATGGCATAAGCATCTCTTTTATTGCGGATTACAATAAACTTGCCATGAATTACACGTGGCTGGGTCGTTCTGCCGGCTATACGACGCAAGAATGGCTGTATACGACAATTGACTTGGCACCCGGCGAAAGTTGGGATACCACCTTTTATACGAATGTAGTGCCTTTGCAAAAAGAAAATGACCTTGCCTATGCATCACCGGAAGTTACCGTCGGCATCAAGAAATGGAAGGGATTAAAGGCGGAAACAGAAAACACCCTTGAAATTGTTTTAAGTTCAGTCGAGGCTATGGGCAATGCGGAAATGGAGATCGAAATAACAGGTCCTGACGGTTATACATTTACCGCTCCTGATAAATTTAACGTGAACCTCAGTAATGCAACCCCGGCTACGATTAATTGGACCTGGACGCCTCCTCAAGAAGGGGTTTATCTACTGAAAGCCGGTCTATATAAAGGCGGAATAAAACAACAGTTAGGTAAATCACTGCAAAATCCATCCCCCGATATTGAAATTCCATTGGTCGCAGGTACATATGCTGAGGATACGATTTTATTTCCTGCATGGCCTAGAAAAAGTAGTGGAGGCGGGGGATCCGAACAAAGGAAAATTTCCGGTGCGATCTTATCGAAAGAAACCGATATGGTTGTTTGGAGTGTACCCAGTTTAGAGAAAATATTTTTGGACGATATCGTGGATTTGGAAAATAGCCCGGTCAAAGAACAGGTAACTGTTGATCTGGCCAAGAGGGAACGAGAAGCCTTTCAGGTAGTGCTTTCTCCTGAGAAAGGTAAAGATTTTAACGGTTCCTATGTTACTTTTGGTGAATTTAAGAATGAAAAGGGGAATCTTTTACCTGAAGGAAGTCTAACCTATAATCCTGTAGGTTATGTTCGCACAGAATTAGGTTCCCGTTTTGACCCTACAATACGTACAGGTTATTGGCCTGATCCCTTATTGGAGACCAAGAAGTTTGATGTAAAAGGCGGACAGAATACGCCAATTTGGATTACGGTTTATACTGCCCCCAATGTTGAAGAAGGTATTTACAAAGGTAATTTGACAATAAAGACTGACGCAGAGACAATCGTTACCCTGCCCATGAGCATCAATGTGTGGTCTTTTTCGCTGCCTGAAATGCCTAAGCTAAAAACAGCTTTGGATATTAGAAATGTACCTGCCCAGCAGATTGATTTATATATAGATAATTTCCTCGAACATAGGATTACTCCCAGAATAGCATTGCGTTACCCTTCAGTTGCAAGCTTAAAACAGGATACTGATTTTGTTCAGTTCGATGCTAAAATGGAGCGCTTATTAAAAAAAGGCTTGAATACTCTTAGTGTTGGTAGAGATCTATACACCGATCCGGAATTAGCCAAAAAATTTGTTGAACACCTAAAGGCAAAGGGCTGGCTGGATATGGCATATGTTTATTTGACGGATGAACCTACGGAAGAGACATTTCCCGCAGTGAAAGAGCTGGCAGCAAAATGGAAAGCTATTGTGCCGGAATTGAAAATAATGATTACAACGTATCCAAAGGAAAAGCTGGTAGGTGCGGTAGACTTATGGACTGTACCTGGAATGAATGACGACCCTCAAGAGGCAAAAAAGGCTTTGGAACGCGGCGAAGAGCTGTGGTGGTATCATACAGACCCTCTGCATCCGCAGGCTAATTTTTTAATAGATATGCCTGCAGTAGATGCGAGAGCAGCATTTTGGCAAAGTTGGCAAGGATTTATAAATAAGGGCTATACAGGGTTTCTTTATGCGTGGTCTACATGGGCTGGTAAGGAAGATCCCTGGAAAATAACCGGTCCCTTCTTTTATAGAAATGGGCTCGAATCCCAGATTTACCCCAGTCCTAACGGTCCGGTAAATTCGATTCGATGGGAAGTTATGAGGGATGGTGTAGAAGACTATGATTATTGTTCTCTACTCTGGGATTTGTTGCAGAGGGTAGAGAAAGAAATGCCGGGAAAGGTAAATGAAAAGGAAATTGTAAAGGCAAAAAACCTTCTTGAATTTCCTGTTCCGTTAACCGATTATGTAGGGAAACAAAACATCGTTGAGGAAACGGGGAAGTGGAGAAAAGAGGTTGCAGAGTCTATTATCACCATAACCGCTATGATCAAGGATACGCAGCCGCCCGTGACATCGGCTCAATTGCAGGGCACGCAGGTCAACGGCTGGTATACGAACGATGTCACCCTCGTGTTGTCGGCGGCCGACGCCATCTCGCAGGTCGCGAAGACGGAGTATAGCCTCGATGACGGAAGCGTGTGGCAGCTCTACACGGCGCCGGTGCCGTTCGATCGGGACGGTCGGTACAACGTCAGCTACCGGTCTACGGACAGCGCAGGGAATGTGGAGTCGGCAAAGCGCATCAGCTTCGAGATCGACAAGACGGCACCGATTACTACGGCATCCGTCAGCGAAATCGACGGTCTGAACGGTTGGCACGTATCGAATCCGACGGTTACGCTCGCGGCATACGATAGCGGTTCCGGGGCAGCCCAAACGTTATATCGGATCAACGGCGGTTCATGGCTGACCTATACGCAGCCGGTCGTTATTGCGGATGAAGGGATCCATAACTTCGAGTTCAAAAGCATCGATAGAGCCGGCAATGAGGAAGCTGTGCAATCGAGGACGAATAAGCTCGACAAAACCCCGCCAACGCTTCATGTCGTGCTGGACAAAACCGTGCTGTGGCCTGCCAATCATAAGATGGTTACCGTAACGGCCTCCGTATATGCCGACGATGCGATTTCTCAAATCGATTCCGTCGTGTTGACCTCCATAACGAGCGACGAACCGGTCGAGCCGCAAGTAGATATTGAAGCACAGTATGGCACACTGGTTCTTCCCTTTATGCTTCGGGCAGAACGGTCGGGTTCAGGCTCCGGGCGCATTTATACGATAACGTACACGGCTACGGATAAAGCGGGGAATAAGACATCCGCTTCGGCAACTGTAAAAGTTCCCCACGATCAATCGGAGAACAACAAATAGTCGGTCAAGTAGCTAATAGGGAGTGGGGAGTGTGCGTTTCAGGCAAGTGTATCTCGATTTTCATAATGACGGCAGCGTGCCAATCGGAACGCGCTTTTCGAAAACTCAGTTCCAGCAGCAATGACTAAAGAATTGTAGATTTTCTCATTCTTCAAGAATAGTTAATAGGCTCTTATACAAGACTTGTTTTTCTAGTCGTATAAAATGTGGATTAGTAATAAAAAATGCTTACCGTTGGATTTCAACGGCAAGCATTTTTTTGTGTGTTCTATACGGACAGAGGTAATTAGAATGGAGTATTTGTGAATATTAAACTCATGTATAAATATACATTTCACCTTCTGAGGATATTCTCATCAATTCTGAAAATTTGACCTTCTTCAGTAAATCCTGGGTATTAGAATTCTCAATACCCAAAATCCGTCTTGTCAAACGTTGGTTACAGCCTCGTAAATTGCTGTTCATTTGAATGAAGTCGGACCCTTTCTTCAGTTTGTAAATGAACTTCATCTCATAAATCGTTTGACGGGAAAGGGTATTTGGCCTATTATTAATCGTAATAATTACTATAGTAATTATTACGATTATACTTAGGGGGAGTTCAAATTGCCTTACTTGTTCAAACCTTACTCTCGCACGCTGAGCGGGTTGGTTCTACTGCTGTTTGTCTTCGGTTGTTCTTCACAGGTCGCCCCTACGAACGGGGTGACGAGCAAGACGGGCCCGGAGAATCAGACTACACCTTCAGTTGAGCAAGCAAAGCCCTTCTTGTCGTTCCAGGACGACGCTGGCCGTACTGTAACGCTACGGTCGAAGCCTCAAAAAATCGTAGTACTATCCCCGCAATTGCTGGATTTACTTTACGCCGTTGATGGGAGTGCAATTGCGAAAACGGTCGCCTCCGGGGGAACCGCCGTTCCGGAGAAGGCGAAAAATATTGCAGATGTCGGCGGAATTACTACGGTAAATATGGAGAAGCTACTTTCCCTGCAGCCCGATCTCGTTATCGGCTCGACCTCGTTTCATCGTGATTTCGCGAATATTTTGGACTCCAGCAAAATTCCGTTTGCGGTATTTACCTTGAGCACCTATAAGGATTTGAAGGAGAAGACGCCCTTGTTCGGCAAAATAGCCGGATCGGAAAATAAAGCGAGCGAAGAACTGGCGAACCTAGATAAAAAAATCACCGCGCTGACCGACAAGCTACCTGACAAATCACCGAGCTTTATCATGCTCAACGTGACACCGAGCAGCGTATCTGTGCAAAGGACGAATACGGTCGGACTAGAAGTCGCGAAAATGTTGAATATGAAAAATGTAGCGGAGACGCTGGAAGCTTTGCAAAGCAGCCAATCGACGGCGCCGTACAGTATGGAAAAACTGGTCGAGCTTAATCCGGATTACGTTTTTATTCTCATCCACGGCGCCCGTGCCGAAGGCGAGAAAAAAATTCAGACGGATCTGGCCGCGCAGCCTGCCTGGGCCTCCCTTCGGGCGGTGAAGGAAAACCGAATGTCGATTTTACCTTCCGATCTGCTGCTGTCCAATCCCGGCTTTCGTCTGAACGAATCGGTCGATTATTTGGCGAAGCTTGTCTATCCGGAGATATACGGCAATGGCAACGGAAGCAAGTAAGTCGAATCGAGTAACGGCTTCCAGAGGAGCGATTGTCCTTGCCGCTCTTCTCGCCGCGGCGTGCTTGACGATCGCATTCAGTATCAGCTCGGGGGCGGTATCGATATCGCTCTCGGACATCTGGAAGTACATATTCCACGGGTATGAGGGACCGATGAAGGAGATTATCTGGAACATTCGGTTGCCGCGTACGCTGGTGGCTGCATTAGTGGGCATGAATCTCGCGCTCTCCGGTGCACTGCTGCAAGGCGTCATGCGCAACCCGCTGGCCGACCCGCACATTATCGGAGTATCGTCGGGAGCCGGGCTCTTCGGGATCATCATTCTCATCTTGTATCCACATATGTCCGGCCTGCTTACTCCTGTCGCTTTTCTGGGTGCTACTCTCGCCGCGGTCATTATATACATACTCGCTTGGAAGCAGGGCATCAACCCGGTGCGGATCATTTTGGCCGGGGTTGCCGTATCGGCGTTTCTCGGATCGGGCATCTCCGCCCTACTGACGTTTTACAGCGATCGCGTCAACGGGGCGCTCGTCTTTCTCGTCGGAGGTCTTGCCGCGAAAAGCTGGCCGCAGTTGCATACGATGCTTCCTTATTCGATTGGGGGCGTAGGTCTCGCTCTGATGGGCGCTGCGCATTTGAACATATTGGCACTAGGGGATACGAACGCAAGAGGGTTAGGGATGCGAGTCGAGGCGACCCGATTCGTCATGACCGCCGTCGCTACGTTGCTTGCCGCAAGCGCAGTGAGCGTCGTCGGGCTGCTCGGCTTCGTCGGACTGATCGTCCCGCATTCGGCCAGACTGTTGATCGGCAGCGACTACCGGTTTTTGCTGCCCGCCACCGCCCTGCTCGGCATCACGGTCGTCACTTTCTGCGATACAGTGTCGCGTCTGATGTTCGCGCCGATTGAGCTTCCCGTCGGGATATTGATGGGCGTGTTAGGGGCGCCGTTTTTTCTGTACTTGCTGAGGAGGGAAACGGAATGAAGGCGCTACACTTGGCTCGCGTGTCACTTCAATACAATGGCAAGACGATTATCGACGGACTGGATTGGCAGATTGATGCGGGGAGAATCTGCAGCATTATCGGACCAAACGGCTGCGGCAAAAGCACGCTGCTCAAGGCAATCGCGCGACAGCTGAAGCCGGAGCAGGGCTCCGTGGTGCTGGAGGGAAGACCGCTCGCCGGATTCGCGCCGCGGGAGCTCGCGCGGCATTTAGCCATGCTGCTACAAACCCAGGTTAAGGTGCCGGATATGACCGTACGCCGACTCGTCGGATATGGGCGTTTCCCGCATAAGCCCGTATGGTCGCAAATGCGACGGGAGGACGAGGAGGTTGTCGATTGGGCATTAAGCGCAACGGGAACGGAATCGTTCGCCGGCCGCAAGCTGTCCGCCTTGTCCGGAGGGGAGCGGCAACGGGTGTGGATCGCCATGGCGCTTGCGCAGCAGCCGCGCGTTTTGCTACTCGACGAGCCGACGACGTATCTGGACGTCAGTCATCAATTGGAAATCATGGAGCTTGTCTCAGATATTAACCGGCTGCACGGGGTTACGATCGTTATGGTGCTTCACGATATCAATCATGCTGCGGCTTTTTCCGACGAAATCTCGGTTTTGCGCAATGGCACCTTGTACGCGCATGGAAAACCGGAAGATACGATTACCGAAGCGACGCTTGCCGATGTATTCGGCGTGAAGGCGCGTATTGAACGGGATCCGGAAAGCGGACGGCCGGTTTGTCTCATTACCGGCCTGATCGGGAGAGCAGGCAGGGCAAGTGTACCATCTATGGAGGAGTCGAGACGGATAACGCTTGAGGAGGCGTATATACATTGAATATTGCGATAGCAGCGGGCGGAGAGATTGCTCTAGCCCACTTGTCGGAAGCATACGACACCTTTGATGAACGGCAGCGGGAGGAGCTGGAACTCGTGCTGATCGACCTCGGGCGGGAGCTTGCGGGCGATTGGCTGGCTGAGATCGGAGAGAAGCTGGCGAAGGCCGACCTGGTACTGTTCGACGCTCATGGCGTCCGGAAGGAAACCGTAGTGGCAATAAGCGGGATGCTTCGGAAATTATCGGTGCAAGTCGTACCGGTGGGCAGCGATTCTGCGGAAATCCGATCGCTTCTGCGACTCGGCGTGCTTGCCGCCGAGGACGTACCTATCCATCCGGTCCGGCAGGCGGACGATTTGCCGGAGGCTAAGAGAGCGGATTACACCCGTTACGTGCGGTTGACCGAGTATTGGCGCGGCGGAGGCCCCGACAATATGGTAGGCCTGCTTTGCCTCGCCGGCCGCGAATACGGGGGGCACCTCTCCTTGCCGGTACCGGCTGAACCCGTTTTCGTTCGGGAGTTGTGCTTGTTTGATCCGACGGATAGAAGGGTATACGGCTCCATAGCGGCTTATCGGGAGAGCCGAGGCTATTCGGGCGGCCGCCCTGCGGTGGCGTTGTTTTTCCTGGGGAATGGCAACCCGACCGAGGTGGCTGCATGTATGGAACAACTGATGAGCCGAATCGAACCGATTGCCGACGTTTTACCGATTGCCTTCCCCTCCGTAATGAATTTTCCTATGGCGCGGTTGCGTGAACTACTGTTCCATGAAGAAAGCCGCATCAGCCTGATCATCAACACGCTACCGTTCCGTCTCGGAGTCGGACCTTCCGGTGAAGCGGCGGCCCAGACGCCGGCGATGCTGGAGACGCTGGGTGCGCCTGTTCTGCATCCGTTCCTGCTCTCGGGAACGACGGTTGACGAATGGCAAAGCGCGGTGCGAGGGCTTTCGGCATCGCAACTGCTCGTTCAGGTGATGATGCCGGAGCTGGACGGCTGCATCGAGACGTATCCAATCGCCGCCTTGCGGCGCGAAGGAGAAGACCGCGGCCTGGGCGTAAACCTCAACAAGCTGGCAGCCATACCCGAGAGGATAGAGCGGCTAGCCGGTCGAATTCGCCGCTGGCTTGAACTTCGGGAGAAGCCGAATAGCGACAAAAAGCTGGCGCTCGTGTGCTACAACTACCCGCCCAGCGAAGCCAATGTGTTTTGTGGCGCATTCCTCGACACGTTCGAATCGGTGTCCCGTCTGCTGACCGCGCTTCGGGAAGAAGGCTACGACGTGGAACCGATGAGCGCCGAACGATTGCGTTCGCGTTTCATGGACGGAGGGCTGGTCAATTCCGGCAAATGGACGGCGGAGACGGCGGCCGACGCCATGATCCGATATGCCGATCCGGATTTTTCAGGGAAGCTGGAAGAGACCTCCTGGGGACAAGAGGCGATCTTGCGTTGGGGCGAGCCGCCTGGTGATGTTATGGCGGAGGAAGGCTCGTATCTTATACCGGGCATCATAAACGGCAATGTGTTTATCGGCCTGCAGCCTTCGCGCGGTATTCACGAGTTTCCGGAAAAGTCGCTGCACGATCGATCGATTTTACCTACGCATCAATATACCGCGTTTTATCGGTGGATACGCGAAGAGATGGCGGCGGATGCAATCGTCCATGTAGGCACGCACGGCACTTTGGAATTTCAGCGCGGGAAGGAAACAGGCATGTCGGGAGATTGCGTCCCGGATTATCTGATCGGCGATTTGCCGCACTTCTACTACTATTACGTCGGCAATCCGTCAGAGGCGATGATCGCGAAGAGACGCAGCCATGCAACGCTGATCGGCTACCAGGCACCGCCGATGATGGAGGCCGAGCTGTATGGGGATTGGCTCGAGCTGGAGGCGCTGCTTCACGAATACCGGGAGGCGGAACAGCTCGATCCCGATCGCTGTGACAATATTTGGAGAAAAGCGTTGGAGATAGCGGAGGCGCTTCACTTTGTCGGCACGGAGCCGGAGGAGCTGGAGGAGGAGCTTTACCGGATGAAGCGGTCGATTATCCCGAGCGGCCTTCATGTGCTCGGCGTCGGCTATACGCATGAGGCCGCGGCCGCCCATATGCGCTTCGTGCTGCGTCACGAGCGCGGGGAGATTCGTTCGTTGCGCGGTCTGCTTGCGGAGCGCAAGGGGCTAGACATCGGGTCTTTGACTGACGCGAGGCAGACGGAGACTTTGCGCGAGCTGGATGCAGAGGCGATGACGATAGCGGACCGCTATCTCGAAGCGAAGGAGCTTCCGGTAGAGTATGCGGATGATCCGCCAGCCTGGCGATTGGCTTTGACTCGGACGCTGGAATACGGCAACCGGGCCTACGAAAGCTCGCGAGACAATAAGGAAATGAACGGATTGCTTCGGGCGCTGGAAGGAAAATATGTACCGGCTGGGCTGGCCGGAGATGCGTTGCGCAGTCCCGAGGTGCTTCCGTCCGGGCGCAATCTGTATCAGTTCGATCCCCGTGCCGTTCCGAGTCCGAGTGCGGCAGAGCGTGGCGCAACGGTTGCCGAAAATTCGATCCGGCAATATAGGGAAAACCATGGCGAGTACCCGGGCACGACGGCCGTTGTCCTGTGGGGGCTGGAAACGTCACGGACTCAAGGCGAGACAATCGGACAAATTATGCGTTACCTGGGGGTCCGCGTCAAGGGCGGTCGCGGAACGTTCCGGACCGAATACGAGATTATCCCTCTGCAGGAGCTGGGTCGTCCACGCCTGAATGTCGTCGTGCACATGACCGGACTTTTCCGCGACATGTTTCCGAATCTGCTCGACGATTTGAACGTCTTATTCCGGCGCGTATCCGAGCTTGACGAATCCGACGAAGATAACCGTTTCAAAGCCCATACACGTCAAACGGCTGAGAAATTGCGCGCGACCGGTCATGATTTGGACCGGATCGCCGACCTGGCTTCCGCCCGGTTGTTCGGCCCTCCGGAAGGCGAGTATGGCACGACGCTCACCCGTCTGATCGAAACGAAACATTGGACGGAGGAGGCCGATCTCGGACGCGCTTATGCGGACGGACAACAGCATGTCTACAGCTTGAAGGAACGCGGACGAGCCGAACCGGAGCTGTTCGCGATCCATTTGCAGGCGGTCGACATCGTCTCGCAAATACGCAGCAATCATGAGTACGAGGTAACGGATTCCGATCATTACTACGAATATTTCGGCGGTCTGGCGAAATCGGTGGAACTGGTCCGGGGTCGGTCGGCGGAGATACACATTACGGATACGACAGGCGAGCGTGCCATGACCGAGTCGGCGGAGCACGCGATTGCACGAGGGGTAAGGACCCGACTTACGAACCCGAAATGGATCGACGCTTCGCTCGAGCATCCTTATCACGGGACGCAGCAGGTGGCGCGCCGCTTCGAGTACGTGCTTGGCTTAGCGGCGACAACGGGGAAGGTCGAGCCCTGGGTATTCGATAGTCTTCATGCAACATATGTGGAGGATCGCGAGCGGAGCCGGCAGATGGCGGACAATAATCGCTGGGCATATCACGCTATGATCGAGACGTTGCTGGAAAGCCATCAGCGCGGCTATTGGCAACCGAACGCGGAGACGCTGGACCGGCTGCGCCGGAGGTACATCGAGCTGGAAGGAGATTTGGAAGAGGGATAAGATGCTGACCGACCATTGTCTTGGCAGTCTTGTCCCCGCCCATCCCTCCCTATGGTCGTCGGCAAGTGTTCAGAATACCGCTGACGGTCCCGACAAAGGTTGGTGATATGAAAGCCATCAAGCGAAGCAAAATCAACTATTAGGAGAGTAGATACGATTGTCCAGTATGCCGATCAACTATCCGTTCACAGCTATTGTGGGGCAGCTGTCGATGAAACGGGCGCTCCTGCTGAACGTAATCAATCCGCGGCTTGGCGGGGTGCTGATCCGGGGGGAGAAGGGCACCGCGAAATCTACGGCGGTGCGGGCTATCGCGGATTTGGTACCGAATTTGTCTGTCATAAACTTGCCGGTAAGCGCAACGGAAGATCGCGTCGTCGGAACGCTTGACATCGAGCATGCGATCAAAACGGGAGAGAAAAAATTCGAGCCGGGACTGCTTGCCGAGGCGAACGGAAACATCCTGTACGTCGACGAGATCAACTTGCTCGACGACCATCTTGTGGACGTTCTGCTGGACGCTGCGGCAATGGGAGTCAATACGGTTGAGCGGGAAGGCATCTCTGTCTCGCATCCGGCACGCTTCGTCCTCGTGGGGACAATGAACCCGGAGGAAGGCGATTTGCGGCCGCAATTGCTGGACCGGTTCGCCTTGTCGGTCGAAGTCGGCGGGGAGCGGGAGACGTCCGTTCGGGTGGAGGTGATCCGTCGCAGAATGGCTTTCGAAGCCAACCCCGAAGCGTTTCTCCGCGCCTATGCGGACGAACAGCGGCGGATGCTGGAGCAGATAGATAAAGCCCGCGAAGTGCTCCCGCATGTCGATGTTCCGGACCGCTTGCTTGAAACGGCGGCGAGTATCGGCATCACGCTGGAGGTGGAAGGCCACCGTGCCGATATTACACTGATCAAGACGGCGACGATACTGGCCGCTTGGGAGGGACGTCATACGGTCGAACAAGCCGACATGCAAGAGGCGGCTATGCTCGTTATGCCGCACCGGCTGCGGCGAAAGCCGTTTGATGAATCCGGCGGCGAACGGAGCCGACTAGAGCAGGCTATCGTCTCGGCAACGGTCGGGGCCGGTGCACGATGAAGGTCGAGGCGAGCGGCAAAAACTCCGCGGAATTCCGGCTGGATTGGGAAAGCGTTGGGCCCGATTTTCCGTTCAGCGCCATCGTCGGTCAGGAGAACGCCAAACTGGCGTTGCTTATGCACGCGATTAATCCGCGGTTGGGTGGCGTACTACTCGGTGGCGAGCGGGGGAGCGGCAAAACAATGCTCATAAGGGCGATATCCGCTCTAGTTCCGGACAAAAGACTCGTAGAGGTGCCACTTAACGCGACGGAGGATCGGGTTATTGGCAGCGTGGACGTGAAGTCGGCACTGCTTGCTGGGAAGCGCAGTCTTCAACCGGGGCTGCTGCATGAGGCAAACGGGAATATGCTTCATCTGGACGAGATCAACCTGCTGCCCGAATCGGTACTCCAGCCGATCATGGAAGCGGCATCCAGTGGTTTGGCCGCTGTGGAGCGGGAAGGGCTCTCGATCCGAAACGCAACCCGTTTTCTCATGTTTGCGACGATGAATCCCGAGGAAGGCTTGCTGCCAGCCGCCGTATCCGATCATTTCGGGCTTTATGTCCATGTGGGCGGCGAGCGTCAGCCAGCGGCAAGAACGGAAATCGTCAAGAGTCGATTGGCTTACGAGCGCGATCCTAACGCATTCGTACAGGGAGAGGAAGTCGAAATGACCTCGCTGCGATCCAGGCTGGCCGAAGCCAAGGAACGACTTTCCGGTGTAGTTATCGATGCTAAGGAGATGGAACTGGCCGTTATGATCGCCCGGGAGGCGAATTGTCCGGGTCACCGCGCCGAGCTTTTTCTCGTGGAGGCTGCGAAGGCGATCGCAGCTTGGAAAGGAGTCGGACAGGTAAGGGCGGAAGAACTGCGAAAGGCTGCCAGCTTCGTTCTACCACATCGGATGCGTAACAGGGACGATGAGAAACAGGGCGACGACCACGGGAGTGATGACTCGGGCGATACCTCAATAGGTCATCGGGAGAATGGGAGCGCACAACAAGCGGACAAAGTGACAAATCCCGAGCCTCAACATGGAAGTGCCTCGGAAATCGGCTCTGACAATAGCTGTTCTGACGATCGCTCCGGCGACAATCCGGCGCCGAATGCCATCCGGTACGAGGCGAAGGAAATCGTGGAGGCGGTAGGCGAGCCGTTTGACGTCCGGAAACTGAACTTCTCAAGCCGCGACAAGTTGCTTCGCAGCGGTAGCGGACGAAGAGCGCTGACTCGCTCGGATACGTCGCAAGGGCGCTATGTCCGTGCCACCACGGCGGTGGGAAAGATTACGGATGTGGCATTCGATGCCACGTTCCGTGCAGCCGCCCCCTACCAGACTTTGCGGCGGCGCGGTAAGATACCTGATACGTCGATCGTTGTCGAACGCGAAGACTTGCGAATGAAGAGAAGAGAGAGACGTGTGGGGGCGACCTTGCTCTTCGTCGTTGACGCGAGCGGATCGATGGCGGCACAGCAGAGAATGCGGGCAGTCAAAGGAGCGATTTTGTCATTGCTCCGGGACGCATACCGGAAAAGGGACAATATTGGCATGATCGCCTTCCGAAAGCAGACGGCGGAGCAACTATTGCCCTTCACCCGAAGTGTCGAGGCAGCCACGATCCATTTGCGCGAGCTGCCCACCGGCGGGAAGACGCCGCTGGCAGCAGGGTTGTTGAAAGGTTGGGAGACGCTGCAGGTCACGCGTGCACGAGACAAGAATATCGTCCCGGTCATGATCGTCGTGACTGACGGCAAGGCGAATGCCGGACTGCGGCCAGGACTGTCGGATTCGACAGCGGGAGGGGTTTGGCGGGAATGTTTGAACATCGGTGAGCAAATCGGGAAGAGTGGCATAATCGTACTTGTCATCGATACCGAGCAAGGGTTCGTCCGATTGGGCCAAGCGGCCTTGCTGGCGGAAGCGATGCAAGGTGACTGTTACCGTTTGGAGCATTTGGACGAAAGCGCGATGACTGAAGCAATACGTGGGTTACTCGGCAAGAGGCATCATTCGAGAACTTAAAAGCTGATCGGCCCATTGGTGTCACTAGTTTTTTGACCGTCTCCATACAAGGCAAAAAGCACTGACCAATGTGGTCAGTGCTTTTCGGACATTTCCAACTTTTTTACCAGCTTACCCTCGGAGAAGGTTCCTTCCTGGATAGTTTTTCCTTCTTTATTTATAGTTTTTCCTATACCATCAGGTTTCCCATACTTGACTTCACCTTCATAGATATCTCCATTGTCGTAAAGCTTACCTTTACCATTGGGTGCATTGTTTGAAAACTCGCCTTCATACAAGATTGTCGCATCTCCTGGATTATATGCTTTACCTATTCCATCCATTTTGCCATTCTTCCAGTCACCTTCATAGAAGAGCTTACCTTGAATATAATTTACTCCTTTGCCATGAGGCCGATCATTGAGAAAATCTCCTTCATAGTAGGTGTCCTTGGAAAAGATGACCTTACCCTTGCCGTTTAAGTGGCCGTCCTGAAAGGAGCCTTCATACCATACTTCCCCATTTAGAGTTAGCTTTCCTTGACCTTTCGCCAAATTATTACTAACAGCCCCCTCATATTTTAATAAACCAGAGGTAAGAGCTAAAGACATGGTAGAGGCTATTGAGTTATTAATTTTAATTGTTCTGGTTGCCCCACTCCATAGTACGTCTCTTTCTGTAGCTTCTCCGATAAATCGAAGAGGAACAAGCGTGGAACCATCAACAATGGTCGGCGCGATAGCAAGTTCTTTGTTTACCCCGTTGATTTTAGCGATTTTGCTATCTATTGTTAATTCCACTTTAAATTTTCCGCGTGTACCAGTAACGGTTTTGGTATCATCGTTCCAATCAACCTTTAGACCAAATTTTTCGAAAAGGGGGCGAAACTGAACAAGTGTGGTACCTTCTTCAATAATAGGATTCACATCGAAGTTTATTTGATCTTTACTAACAAAAACTTTGATGGGTTGTTCCTCAGCGAAGGAACTAAAAGGTAATAAGACTAGAGTTAGCAACATAGCAGTGAAAAAGATGAAAAACTTACGAGTTATCATAGGTCAGGGTCTCCTCTATTATGTAATCGCTCGCAACCTCAATTTCGATAAAAGTATAACCCACAATCTGGATGTATACAATGTTTTTTGTATATTTATAATGAGTTGGATGAGGTTAAGTGTCCGCGTTGCAACGGAAGAGGAACTATCGGTTATAATGTTGACGGATGCAAGTTGTGCCATGGGGACATGGTGGTATCGTCTGCAACGAGGGTGGCGTTACTTAAAAGATATGGTAACAGGTAAGCAAGGCATTTGTACAAGGACACGACAATTACGAAATTATACAAAGTGTGGGCCCCGTAGCTTTTTATGGCGGCCCTTTTTTCGTAATGCAGGCAAAGGTTTATTGTCGGAAGTCAAGAACATTGTTTCATTCAAAGCCGCAATGCTAGCGGCTTTTTACTGTATGTTACCAAGTTCGTGTCATTGGACAGTGTCAAGAACTTGGTAACATTCCCGATGGATGTCAAGAACTTGGTAACATTTCCGATCGAATGAATATACACCCGTTGGATGATCTTGGTACATTTGTGGTGAAATAAGGGAAAAAATGTGATCGGCGGGCAACGCCAAATCATCGGACAACTGGTGTGGGACGATTCCCAATACTTATACAGCAAACCTGGCATCGTATACGACGACGACCATTCGATGCTCAAGACTAGTAAGTCGCTCATGGATAAACCAGTATGGATGAACAAGAGTGAAGCAGAACAAGTGCTGCGGCAGGCAAAGATGACCAGGGAGAGGGATCCTTATCGTGGAAAATCGGTAGAACCGGACATCCGGCAAGACGGACTATATTACGAGGGGCAGCGGCTTTTGGAAGCATCAGAACTAGATTATGCATCAGCGGTGTCCAAACTCGAATTTAGTTTAAAACGTTTTGATCTGAAAGATGATCGGTACCTGATAGCCGTAGAGAGGAGGGATATTGTCCCTAGCCGTACGCTTCGGACAAATTATCTGCACCTATTTCAAGCAGGAAAAGCAACATTCCTAAGACAGCAAAATCCAGCCAAAGTCATACCCAATCAAGACGGAAGCTACTGGATAGCTTCGTATTTGGAATCATTTCGTTTGTTGAACACTTTGCAAATAAGCCGTCTTGACTCGGAGGGGCATCTTGAATCTTTAAATGAACAATGGAATGAACTGTCGGTTTCTATGGTCGGGTTAGGGAGTCCAATCCTGATTTCGGAGAACCGGGGTTCCCCAATCCCCAAACCGTCGATGGGAATATTTATGTTGTGTTATCAGGATATCCACTCGATAGGAACCGCCCGCAGAACGAACGCGGTCTCTACATGGTGAATCCTGAACTGCAACTCACAAAAGTAAATGCCGACCCCATAAGTATAGACAGCAGTCCCACGAATCAGCTTTATCTCTCAAGCGATATGCAGCTATACATGGTCGGGAGTGTAATGAATAAAGTCAGCAATCTCACTACCCAGCAAGCTGCTCTCTGGTACGACTATGAGCTGGTGAAAGCTGAATAGTGCGTTCCAGATCCAGATCGGTTTTAATCTCGCTGTGGAATTGTTCGCTCGTGCCGTGGTCGCGGTGCAACTCTATCACACGCCATGGCCCGGAGTGCAGCGAAGTCCAATAGACCTGTACCTCGATCTTGGGAATGAGGAGCAACTGGCCGTCCCGATCCATCGTCCGTCGAGTTGACATGAAACACTTGGCGAAGCTTGCGGTCGAACCCTTTCTCCTGAAATTCGATCATTCCGACAAAGCGGTTTTGCCATGTGTGAAAGAGAAGAGTTGCTGAGTTTAGCGGAACATTCATGTATTGGCCGAAAGCCATTACTCTCTCAAACGGATAACTGTAGGAGGACAAGAACATATATCCATATTGGCCCGCGCACAGCGCGTTTTTTTGTTTTATGGATATAACTTCTTGACCTTTACGCAGGACACCAAGTTGCATGGTTGTCCGAAAAGCGACAACAAGATGGTGTGTTTCCCACGGTGCCAAGTTTTAACTAGTCAACAGTGCGATGAATAGCGACAATCTTGATACTAGTAAAAACACTTAGTAACTTTCTGGAGAGTAACGCTGAGATTCTTCCTCTTATCCACAGCCTCGTCCTTGTCTTATGAAATGAAACTTACGTCAAACGTTACTTCAATGGTCCACCTATACAAAAGCGATAATAAACTAGGATTTCTCTCATTCCGTAAGATTGATTTTTAAGTTCACCAAAAACGGAATCTACATCGTCAACCCAGATGTGTGTTTATTAACCTTTACTCCATTATAGCATCGTCAGCTATACTCTCGAATAGTTATGTGAAAAGCTGGGCAAAAAGGATAATGCATATTAATTTTTACATCACTCAAATTGGATACTCTGGACGGAACAAGAAAGTAATGAGATAGTAGAAATAAGAACCATAAATATGCATTGTCAGCTGTTGGAGGGATAGTATGTGGGATTTAAACTCTCTAGGCATCTTAGATATGACTGCACTGGATAAAAAAGCTGTGGAGGGAATAAGGACGAGTTCACAATCGTCTGCCGGTGTCTTAAAGAAATTCAGTGTGCAGATTGGCGAAGCATCCCTGTTTGTAAAATCGGGATACTCCTTTGGAAAGTTGTATAGTATTCGAGAGCCTGTAACAGAATGTATTGTAAGCGAGATCGGGCACAAGTTGGGCTTTAACGTAGTAAAATACGCACTTTGGGTAATCAGCCGAGACTTGCTTGATTCAATAGAATACACTAATCCAAGTGATGAAGATGAGGAAGAGGAACTTCCAGCCGCAAGAACAGTAAACGGTAGACCTTCATTTCAAAGATTTTTAATGGAGCAAAGAATGGTTCTAGTGAGCGTATGCGGATCCTTTATTTCAGGGAACGAATCTTTCCATAGTTGTGCGAAAATAGCGCCATTATTAAAAAATCGTAAGCTATATGAAGCATTAATAAGTAGCGAAAAGAACAGGGTCCATTTGGACCAAATGATCTTAATGGATTATATTGTTCATAACACTGATCGACACACAAAGAACTTCGGTTTTCTCTTTGGAGAAAAGATAGACCCATATATGGCCCCTTTGTACGATCATGGATTATCCCTACTATCCTATTACGAGGACTCCTTGGTGGAGGAATATGGTATGGATTTATTAACCTTCGATATCGGAAAACCGTTCGGTTCTTTACAAGCCTGCTTAGATTTAGTTGATCCTAAGTCAACTCATGGAATAAATTTTGCTGTAACATCCGATGAATTAATAGCAATTGTTGATAAGTATCAGGACGTGCTAAGTGAAGCAAGGATAACATTAATAAAAAAGGTCATTAGGAGGGGATGGGATCATGTCAGAAATAAATTTTCTGTTTTACAAGAAAATGCCGATAGGTAAGTTTATTGAAAACGGAGATATATTGACGTATGAATCCATCGAAATAAATGCCAAGAGAATTCCAAATGGTTTGGGATTTCCGATTGGGTTGTTCCCAGTTTCGGAAACATGGTTCTCCCCCCAATCTATAGATTCTAATCACATTCCAACTAAAGATGATATTTATTTGTGGTTATCGGATAGAGTATTTCCGGAGGATAGGCAAGGCGCTGAATTTTTACTTCACGATCTAGGGCTTAATTCATATGATATGTGGCAAATAGCCAAGAGAACCAAAGCAATATCGATGAATGATTATTATTGGATAGCCAAAAGTTTGGAAGAAAAATATGAAGATGTACATCCTCGACACAGATTGGATACCAAGAATGAAGTAAAGCATATTATTTCAAAAGATAGTGCGGATATTTCTGGAAGGATTGTTGTCAGATTAGGCACGACAGCTGATCCTGATGTGATAAAATCAAATATTTTGCGCAAAGTTTACTCTTTTCCTGATACTTTCAATCAAAGTATTAAAAGCAGAAAGAAATTAAATTTGGTGTTAAAAGCTCATAAACGTCGTAACAAGAGTGTTACTTCTGTGTTGGGAAGTGACCTTAACAAGGTATTTCAACAAATAAGTGATCTAGATCATGCATTTCCCATTTCCATTTCTATGGGCTGGACGATTCCACATTCGGTTAATCCAGAAGGTATCGTTAAAAATAGTGATTCAATATTTTTAAAAATTATCAATAATAAAGAAAATTCCGATTTGAACCTACCAAAAATCAAAGAAGATGAATGACCTCGCTTCTATTAATGTTCCGTAATTCTAAAACAAGTCGTAGAGATACTCGTCCGCTTGAAACGGCCCGGCATCTTTTCGGCCGGATCGGGACAACTTAAAGGCGAATGTTTCCAGACGCTTTTTATAGGAGGTGACCATCGCGTGGATCAAGAAAGTAGAAGCAAGGAGCAATTGGAACAGGACCTGGCGCACGCCTGACGGAAGGGGAAATGGCGGCGAACGATCCGGACGAAGCGGTGCTGGACCGGCTGAGTCCGCGGTATGTGGCCCGCGCGCAAGCCGAGAAGGATCCGATCGTCGAAGAGACGAACATCGTCCGCAGCGTCATCCGCGAAATCGATGACCGGTACGACGATTATATGCAGCGGGGCGGGCGAACGCGAAGGGCGAAAGGGAAGGGCGAAAGGGAAGGGCGAAAGGGAAGAAGGCGGGGACGGCTCCATCACGTCGGACGAATCGCGACGGCAGCGACGCCCGTAAAAACCGGGGGCGCTGCCTCCGGTTTTTACACCGGAAGTGTCATAGGACAAGAACATATAGCGTATCGAATCCGCGTACATTGCGGATTTTTTGTTTTAACGATACATGTTCTTGTCCTTTAACAATACATGTTCTTGTCCTCCGACAATAACGTTAGTGCAATAAAACCGATAAAGGAGCTGCCGCGGCAGCTCCTTTTGCTTATTCACAAAATTAGGGTTTTTGTACATATGTTACTGCGGGGCGTTGAGCTAAAAGGCAGATTAGTGCAGTATTGGTGTCCGGCGACACAAACATGTGCGCTTTCGCGACACAAACATAGTTGTTTACAAGAACTTGATACCATAAATGACAAGAACTTTATCCCATTTTCGACATAAAAAACAACGTCATAAATTTAGATTCATGACGATGTTTTTTAGTACTACCCCGTGTGCTGGTTTCACATTTCATATCTTTGTTCGTCAGTCCTAAAAATCCTTGTTCATTGAATATCACTTC
>NZ_VCRA01000005.1 GCF_005938385.1 Paenibacillus mesophilus | reverse complement strand
CAGTTTGCTCGTGCCCGCAGTTTTATCTCTACCCTCCGTAAGCAAGGCCTCCCGGTCCTCACCTCCCTAACCTCCGTTCTTTGTGGTGAATTTCGTTTTGGATGATTATGGAACCTAAGTAGTAACAAAAATGAGCATCATTCGAGAGTTAGCGGAAAAGGAAGGAATGCCAGTGAACCCGGACATTAAAGTCATCTTATTCGATCTGGACGATACCCTTATTCATTTCGAAGATTATTGGAAAGATAGTCTGCTGGAGACTTTTCAACGGCATTCTTGTACAAAGGATCTCGAACCCGATCCGCTGTTTGAGGTTTTTTGGGAAATGAATCAAAAATACGAGAAGCTGTATCATAAGCAAGAAATTACTTTGCGCGACTTCCGGAATTACCGATTAATAGATGCGCTGGCCCGATACGACAGAGAAATAGATATGGACGTAGCGGATGATTTCAACAGTTTACATAAAAGCTTAAGTAAAGAGTTTATGAAGGCCAGTCCTGAAATACTCGAGCTCTTGACAGAACTAAACAAAACCTATTCTCTAGGAATTGTAACTAACGGAACAAGCAGCTGGCAGCACGATAAGATCGACTCACTGGGCATACGGTCGCTTGTTGCAAAAGAAGCGATCCTTATTTCCGAAGATGTAGGGTATGAAAAACCCGCCCCGGAAATATTTTTAAAGGCGTTAGCCTGTTTTCAAGCCAAACCCGAAGAAGTCATTTTTGTCGGGGACTCGTGGAAGAACGATGTCGAAGGTCCGATGCGGGTAGGGATGAAGGCTATATGGTTGAACAAGAGAGGCGAATCAATTCCCGAGGGGGCGGAGCCATTCGGAATTATAAAGAACTTATTGGAATTAAGGGATAAATTCCAGCATCCATAACAACGAAGAGACCGTCAGATCGGAAACGTTCACCATAAAGACAAACTCTATATGATTTGTGTCACATTGCCCACGGATGTGTTCCTATATGCTGAAATCATAAACATCGATAGGACCTTAAAAATAAGGAGGAGCTTGTATGGAAAAAAAGTCATTGGAAGCGGTCAAAGAATATGGAGCTGATAAATTTACCAAAAGGATATTGTTTCAGAAAGGAGGAAGCGTGGCCTTTGTATTGAATTTCATGCCGGGACAGGCGCTTCCCCCGCATAAGCATCCGGGGACTGCCGTGTATATTCTCGTATTGGAAGGTTCCGGGACGATTACAGTCGACGGAGTACCTTCTGAAGTATCTAAAGAGGATACGATTTGCTGCGAGGGGGACGAGCAGTTCTCTTTTCAAAACACGGGCTCCGAGCCTGCACGCCTTTATGTGGTTTTAAGCAAAATCCCCGACGAAAGATACGTTCGGGAAGTTTGAAAATAGGATTGGAATACGATCGCCCATTTGGATTGCCGCCACGGCCATTCAAGCGGGCGATCTTCCATTTTTGCAATGACCTTCAAAAATACCCCAACCTATCCTTCGCTTCTTCCGACATTCTATTCGGCGACCACTTCGGCTCCCATACGATGTCGACGTCCACGGTTGCCTTGTCCGTATGTTCCGTCAGCATCCATCTGACGGCGCCGGCGATTGTATCGTGCATGGGGCAGCCGGGCGTCGTTAACGTCATCCGAACATAGATCCGATCGGGTTCTTCGCGAATCTCATAGACAAGGCCGAGGTCCACAATGTTTACGCCAAGCTCGGGGTCATAAACTTCTCTTAACAAATCGCGCAGATGTTCGACATTCCCCATACGAATCTACCTCACTTCCACTCAGTATACTCAGCGGGTAAATACGAGCCCGATCAACGAAATATAGGCGATGGAGAGCACGGATAAAGCCGTTCCGGCCATTTCGATTAACGTCTGCGAGCCCGCGATCAGTCCTGCGAGAAGAAGGAGGCTGCAGGCTGCGATCGCGGCTAGCCCGGCATTGACTTTTGACTCGCTCAGCAGGTCGGCCATCATCGGAGTTCCGGGTTTTCCCGCTTGCTTTCCATATTTGTGCGTCCACCATAAGAAAGGGACGATTTTGGAAGCGTAACCCAGGACCGTGAACGAAACCCAGCCGCTCAAATACACCCAGCCGGCGATCAGGATCGACTTGGCATGGAGCATTAGGTCCGGATATACGAAGGTATAGACGAGCATGATGATCATTACACACGCAAAAGCTTGGCTGCCGTACATGGACCACCTGATCCCGGAACCGGGATTGCGTTTATGCCGGCTCTTTTTGATTTGCAATAGATGAATATTGTAGATGATGACGGCCGCCGTGAGCAAAAGGTGCGCGGACCATTTGAACCAGACGCTATCGCCGGAAAGAAAGGAGAGGGCTCCGACAAGCACAGCGGCATTCCATAGGAGCAATACAACGCTCTGCGGTTTCGTAGGGTAATCATGCGCCAAGTAGAACATCGGCAGCATTTTGTAGCTGAATCCGGTAATGAGCAAACCGAACCATCCGACCGTTCCTAACCAGATGTGCGCGCCGAACAAGTTTTCGTGAACATCGACCCACAGACCGGTTACAAAATTGAGCCCCATGGCCATCCCGGAAAGTCCCGTCAGCACGAGATAAAGCACCGCGCATGCAGCGCTGATTGTGATTGCATTCCATTTCGATGCGCGAAGTAAAGTGACGGCCATATTCCACCCGAACAGGAGGATGCCTCCGAGCGTCAAGACGGCGAAAGCGGCGATCCAGTACATTTCGCCTTTGATGAAGCCGTACAACAGGCCGGATAGGCCGACGGTGAACAATGTGTAGTGAGCGTAGCCGAGTCGTTCGCTGTAGATGCCGGATTGCAGAATGACGTGAATCAGCTGATAGACCGCCCCCATTGCCAGCATGGTAGCCCATCCCAGCACAAACAGATGAACATGAAACCATCCGTTCGGGCCGCGCAGTCCGTCTCCAAGCCAACCGGATAAGGATGACAGGGAAGCCGCTTGAAACAACACAAAACCGATGATCCCCGTTACGATAAAAAGAAAGGGGAGACGGGACATCGTTCTCGCCTCCTTACACTTTTCGGATTGTCACCTTCGCCGACCCGTCGGGCTGTTCTTCCACCATATAAGGATATCCCAAGCCGCGAAGCTCCTCGATCAGGAACATGGGCACGCGGTCGTTGTGAATGATGACTTCATCCCCGGGACGGCTCCGTTCCAGGGCGGCCAGCGTACGAATCATCGGCTTCGGGGGTTCCAGTCCGCGATTATCCAATGCTATCGATTTTGGACCGTTCTCCGCGGACAAAGAGCTATCGCTTGGGAGCGATTCGGTATCGGCAAGCTCCTCTTTCCCAGAAACGTGCCCATGAAGCCAATGCACGTTCTTTTTGTTCACGAAGGTGGAGACCCAGTGGTCTTTGCCCGCTTGCTCCGCTTTTCCCGCGAATCCTTTCATTTTTAGAACGCCGAACAGTGGAGTCGGTTTAATCGTCGCATGAAGAACGAAAATGTCGTCTTGATCCAGACCTTTGACCGTATCCATGATCAGCTGAAACGGCTCCAGCTTCTTGCGAAGATGAGGTCTGACGTCCAGTTCCACTACTTTTGCGGCATTCCTCTCCATATAGGCCCCCCCTTTAGCATTTTCCGATCTTCACTCGGAAGGTTGCAGGCCCTTGTTCGATATAGTCCCAGGTGAACTTCCCCGGATGCATTGCCTGAAACTGAAAACGCAGCGGCACGGGATCGTGGTCGTTAATGAGAAGCATCGCTTCGTTCGGCTTCAGGCTGTCAAACGTTTCGAAGATGACCTTGTGCTTCAGCTGCGGCGGGTATTCGGGAGCATTGACGGTTGCGGCAAATTCGCTCATATCCATTCCTCCTGAAAAGTAGATTGCCTTACGCAGTTGATTATAGGGCACCCGGCAAACGCTCATTGTGAGCCTGATCACAAAAAAAATGGATATATTTTGTCTCCTGCAGGCAGTGTGATTTCCATCACTGCTATCGTGTCATTCGTTTGGTCTAATGTAAGCAAGAATCAAGGACGAAGGAGAATGGACATGAATCGTGCATTCGCATCGAAATTCGCAAAAATGGTATTTTTGACGGTTTGCGGGCTTATCATCCTGATGTACATCGGTTCGCGGTTTTTCACTCATATCGACTTGGCGCTTTATGGCTATATGGTCGGGACGGTAGTGTTTATCGGCGGTTTTTACTATCGCTTTATCGCTTGGGCCGAACGTCCGCCAACGAAACTGATTTTGAAAAAAGGATTGAAGCTGCTGTTTCGCAAATCGACGCCGAAAACGTCCGTCGAGCATATGGTCACTTACCGTTTCATCTGGAATCGCGGGTGGTATCGTTGGACGCAGCATATATTGCTGGGCTGGGGCTGCATCTTGTCCTGCTTCGTTACGTTTCCGCTCGTATTCGGGTGGATGTACTTTACGATGGGGGATAACGGCACCTATACCGTCGTAGGTTTCGGGATCGATCTGATGAAAGTAAAGGCGGACGGTATTCTTGCATTCCTATTCTATAATGCGCTGAACATCACGGCCTTTATGGTCATCGGCGGCGTCTGCATGGCGCTTTACCGCCGGCTCAAGGATATGCAGGCCCGTGCGGAGCAGACGTTCGTGTATGATTTCCTCCCCCTGTACCTGCTTTTGTTCATCAGCATCACCGGACTTTGGCTTACCTTCAGCAATATATTCCTGCATGGCTTCGGGCACCCGCTCATGAGTGTCGTTCACCAATGGTCGGTTATTATCACGCTGATCTATTTGCCTTTCGGGAAACTGGCTCACATTCCATTTCGTCCGATGAGCGTTCTGGCGCGCAACTATCGCGAGCATTACGGCGAGCAGCAAATGAAAGCTTGCAAGGTGTGCGGAACCGGATTCGTTTCCGTCGAACAATCCGATGATGTGATTGCGGTACTGAAGCAAAACGAGATCGAGTTCAACATGAAGGAAGGCTTCCATCTGGCTGAGCTGTGTCTGCCATGCCGACGGAAATACCGCATGTCCCGCTTTACCGGCGTACCTACTCATGAGATTCGAATCAAGGAGGCCAACCAGAATGCCAAAGGATAAATTTTTCAAAGAAATTTCGAATAAACACCACCCGAACGAGTCGCTTGTTCCTACTCATTGTTCGTACTGCGGCATGCAATGCGGCATGAATCTGCGGGTAGACAAGTCGACGAATAAAATAATCGGCGTCGAGCCGCGTTACGACTGGCCGGTTACGCTCGGCAAAATGTGTCCGAAAGGGGTAACGGCGTACCAGCAAACGAACCACGATGACCGGCTGCTTCGTCCGCTTATTCGCGATAATCCCGCTCTGAAAGGCACCAAGGATGGATTTCGCGAGGCCAGTTGGGAGGAAGCGTACGAGCTGATCGTCCGAAAATTTCAAGAACTGCAAGCAAAGTTCGGAAAAGACAGCTTATCCGTATTCAGCGGCGTGTCCATGACGAATGAAAAATGTTACTTGACGGGGAAATTTGCGAGAGTGGCGCTGCAGACGAGATATATCGACTATAACGGCCGATTCTGCATGTCGAGCGCCGCGGCGGGGTTCCTGCGCTCATTCGGGGTTGACCGGGGGTCCACCTTGCCGTGGACGGACCTGCATGAAACGGATTGTCTGTTTATCGCGGGAAGCAATACGGCCGAATGTCACCCGACGTCGATGTTTCGCGTCTGGGAGGTGCAAAATCGCGGCGGTTACTTAATCGTGGCAGACCCGCGGGAAACTCCGCTGGCAAGAAGGGCGGACGTTCACCTCGATTTGCGCCCGGGAACCGATCTTGCGCTCGCGAATTGCATGGTGAACCTGATCGTGCAAAACGGGTATGCCGACGAGGAGTTTGTAAGACTCCATACGAACGGTTTCGATGAAATGGTCGAGGTCGTGAAGACGTTCACCCCGGAATATACGAGTGAAATTACAGGCGTCTCCCCGGAGAAATTGATTCGGGCGGCGGAAATATACGGCAAAGCTCCGAATGCGATCGTCATGTTTGCCCGCGGAATCGAGCAGCAGCAGAAAGGATCGGACAACGTATCCGCCTATACGAACATGTGTCTTGTCACCGGGAAAATCGGTCGTCCGAAGTCCGGAGTAGCGACATTCACGGGGCAAGGCAACGGGCAGGGAGGGCGCGAGCATGGGCAAAAGGCTGACGCGCTTCCCGGCTATCGCAAAATAACGAACCCGAAGCATGTTGAAGAAGTATGCAAAGTCTGGGGCATTCTGCCTGAAGAAATGCCGCAGCCGGGCGTTTCGGCTTATGAAATGTTCGAGCTGATGGCGAATAAGACGATTCGCGGGTTATACCTGTTATGCTCCAACCCGGCGGTCTCCGCACCGAATCTAAATTACGTTCGCGCCGCGATGAAGAATCTGGACTTTATGGTCTGTTCCGACATCTTCCTGTCAGAATCCGCCGAATTTGCCGACGTCGTTTTGCCGTGCGTCACATGGTCGGAGGATGAAGGGACGGTCACGAACCTGGAAGGCCGGATTATCAAAATCAACAAAGCGCAGGAGCCGATCGGCGAGTCGAAACCGGATTGGCAGATTCAAATCGAGATCGCCGAGCGTCTCGGGAGGGGACAATACTTCCGCCATTTGAAGTCGGCAAGAGACGTCGCGGATGAATTCCGACTGGCGTCCAAAGGCGGCTATGCCGATTATTACGGAGCGACCTGGGACAAAATCGACAAGCAGAATGGCGTATTCTGGCCTTGCAAAAGCGAGGATGATCCGGGTACCCCGTATATGTTCCTCGACAAACAGTTTTATCATGCCGACGGAAAGGCGAAACTGTGCGCGCTTCCTTACCGGCCGCCTGCGGAAGAGCCTTGTGCCGAATACCCGCTCCGGTTAACGACAGGGCGCGTCGTCTATCATTACTTATCCGGCAACCAGACGCGCAGAATTCCGTTTCTGCACGACATGTGCCCGGAACCTTATGTGGAAGTGCACCCCGAAACGGCAGCCCGATACGGCATCGGGCATGATGAAAGGGTGCGGCTCTACACCCGCCGAGGGGAAGCCATCTATAAAGTGAAAGTGATTGAAGCGATTCGCAAAGATACGGTATTCGTTCCTTACCATTTCGGCCACGATCAATCGATAAACCTGCTTACCATTCCTGCTCTCGATCCGATGTCCCGCATGCCTGAATTTAAAGCGTGCGCTGCGCAAATTGAAAAAGTTTCCATGCAATCAAGCGCCGGCACCGTTCAATCTTAACGAAAGCAGGAGGAACCGATGAAACAATATTTATATATCGAAATGGACAACTGCATCGGCTGCCGAAGCTGCCTTGCCGCTTGTACGCAATGCGGCGGACATGACGAGCGCAATCGGAATTATGTATACGATGTGAATCCTCTCGTCAATCGTCAGACGATCCCGCTGATGTGCTTGCACTGCGTCAACCCGGCATGCGCGCGAAGCTGTCCGGCACAAGCGATTCAGATCACGCCGGAAGGCGCAGTGTTATCGGCTTTGGTGGAAAAATGCATCGGCTGCCAAAACTGTACGATCGCTTGTCCATATGGAATACCCAAGTTTGACGAGGAACAAAATCTGATGTATAAGTGCGACTTATGCTATGACCGAACCAAGGAAGGCATTCCGCCGATGTGCGCATCGGTATGTCCGACCAATACGCTGCAATGGGTAACGGAACAAGAATTGAAGGAGAAGAAGGAACAGCACAGACTGGGCAAATGGATGGCGAGCCGCGAGCCGTTCGACCCGCTTGAAGGCGAGACGAATGTAAAAATCAGTTTGCCGGGCATTTTGCAAGGGAAGCAGAAGCTATTTTAAGCAATCATTGAACAGGGGTGGTTCCCGATGGATCAAGGACAACAGAAAAACAACAACCGAATTCCTTTTGACGAAGACAACTACACGCATAATATTCGCAAAGAAAACGAGCGCAGCCTGGATCGCCGCAGTTTTATGAAATTGATGGTGGGTGGCGCAGGAGTTTTCGCCGTTTCAACGTTGCCATGGGGGGCGATCGCAGCAAGAGAGTTGACCGGACTTAGCGATAAGAAATACCCTGCAACGAAAGTAGCCGACATCAGCAGCATGAAGGTGGGCGATGCGGTGGAGTTCCACTACCCGGGCGAACACGATTCGGCTTTGCTCATCCGGCTTGGCGATAATGAATACAAAGCATACCAAAATGCATGTACCCACTTGAAGTGCCCCGTTTATTGGAGCAAAGAAGAAGGCGAGCTATTGTGTCCTTGTCATCACGGAGTTTTTGACCCGGCGACAGGTTCGCCGACTGCAGGCCCGCCAAGAAGACCGCTTCCTGAAATCGTCCTGAAGCAGGAGCAAGGCGCGATTTACGCGACGGGAGTGAAACGATATGAAACGTAGCTACCGCGGCGTCATTTTGCTCAGCATCGTTCTATTTCTGAACATTGTCTGTACGCAGCAAACGGTGAATGCCTTCTTTTACGACAAGCATGCGACAGTGGTCTTATTCGCCGTGTTAAATTTGGCGTTGTTTCCTGTCGCCGTCTGGATCTATCGTCGGGAGCGTGATGTGAAATGAATGTGAGAAAAGCGCAGCTTCCTCTTCAAACGATCAGCCTGGTGCTCGGGTTTATGGTGTGGGTCATACTTTCGTCGCTCATGCCGTACATCAAAGAAGAAATTAAGCTTACTCCGTCGCAGCTGGCATGGGTTACGGCAATCCCGATATTGTTCGGATCGGTCATGAGAATTCCATTCGGTTATTGGACCAATCGGTTCGGCGCCCGGAACATGTTTATGATCAGCTTCGTGCTGCTTTTGGCGCCGGTTTTTTGGGTCAGTCGGGCGAATTCGTTTACGGATCTGATCATAGGCGGCTTATTTCTCGGGATAGGCGGCGCCGTATTCTCGGTTGGCGTCACTTCGCTGCCCAAATATTATCCGAAAGAACGTCACGGCTTCGTAAACGGTATATACGGCATCGGTAATTTGGGTACGGCCCTATCCGCCTTCGGAGCTCCGTTCGTTGCCAAATACGTCGGATGGTCCCAAACCGTCCTCATGTACAGCGTCATTCTGATCGTGCTGGCCGGTTTGAACTTTCTGTTCGGCGACCGGAAGGAAGCTGCGGTAAAAACGCCGCTGCTGGAGCAAATCAAGACGGTATCGCGCAGCGAGAAGTTATGGTTTCTTTGCCTGTTTTATTTCCTGACGTTCGGCTCGTTCGTTGCATTCACGGTGTACTTGCCGAACTTTCTGGTCAGTCACTTTCATCTGGACAAAGTCGATGCAGGCATGCGCACGGCGGGATTCATCGTACTCGCTACCGCGATGAGACCGGTGGGAGGGTGGCTCGGAGACCGTTTTAATCCGTTCAAAATTCTCATGTTCGTATTTGCCGGGTTGACCGTAGCGGCGATTCTGCTGTCGTTTGCGCCGTCCATGCATCTGTACACTGTCGGTTGTTTGACTGTGGCGCTCTGCGCCGGAACCGGCAACGGAACGATTTTCAAGCTGGTGCCGCTTTATTTCACCAAGCAAGCCGGGATCGCGAACGGCATCATTTCCGCCATGGGGGGATTGGGCGGATTTTTCCCTCCGCTCCTCTTGACGATATTGTTCAACATGACCGGGCACTATGCGATCGGATTTATGGCGCTGTCCCAAATCGCATTGGTCAGCCTGATCCTTGTCATCGGGATGTTCTACCAGGAAAGATTGACACTTGCCGCCAACATCGTCGAAAATACGGTAGAAGGCATCCTGATTACGGATGTAAAGGGCGTCATCCGGTCCGTCAATGCGGCATTCACCCGTTTGACCGGTTATTCATCGGAAGAAGCGGTCGGTAAAACGGCAAATCTTTTGAAGTCGGGCAAGCAGGATAAACTATTTTATGATCAAATGTGGGATAGTTTGCGAAATCAAGGGTTCTGGCAAGGCTCTATCTGGAATCGTAAAAAGAGCGGAGATATTTACCTGGAGTGGCTCACGATCAGTGCGGTGAAAAATGATGCGGGCGAGGTCGTTTACTACGCAGGCATGTTTAGCGATATTACCCGGCAACAGCACCTTCGGGACAAGGGAGATGAGGCAAGTGCCTAGCGAGTATATGGTCGATCTGTGCTTCATTCGGCCGCAAACCGCGGCGCCGTCCCCGTTTCCGGAATTGGAAGTTCAAATGCGAACGCTGTTTTCGTCCGGGGCTTCGTGGTTTATTGACCGGAAACGGGAAGAAGGACTGGATATCGCCGTCGCCCAAGTTAACGGCCTGTCGTCATGGAGTTCCGAGCAGGAAGTGATCTCGCACATGGAAACCCGTATGCAGCCGGAAAGTCTTGAATGGCTTAGCGGTTATCGCATCCGGGTCATTCCCAAGGAGAATGCCGGCACTTGCCGCCTGAAGAAAAGAGGGTGAAGATGGACTGGGAGTTCCGATTAAGAAACTATAGCGGCAAAATGATCGATGTGATCATCGAAGATGTTGCCGGGAGCGATCCCCTGGCTCCGCCAACAACACGTTCCCTGCATCATGTCCGTTTAAACGATGAAAAGACGCATTTGCAGTTTTATTTCAATGACATTCAGTTTTTGGCGATTCCTGTCTACCCTGATGACAGAACACGTATGGACGAATCGGATGAAGAGACGGTGTTTGTGTCTCATGACGATAACGCCAAACTCATTTATAAGCTGCGTTTTGCTAAGAAGGGATGACCGGACGGTTATCTCGAAAGCGAGCAACCCCTTTTCCGACATGGAGAAGGGGTTAACGCGTATATGGCTGATTGGACCGGTCCGTTACGATCAATGTGATATGGGTCACACGGGAAGTATGGTTCCAATGCTATAATGAGATCACAAAGAATACCGTTTGAGAGATATGGGATATGACGACCAAGCAAAGGAGAGGAGCGCCGATGCCAAAGCAGCTCGTGGATAAGTTCGGCAGAGTTCACGATTATTTGCGCATCTCCGTGACGGATCGTTGCAATTTGCGCTGTGTATACTGCATGCCGGAGGAAGGTATGCAATTTGAACCGGATCATCGCATTTTGACTTATGAAGAGATAGCGGAAATCGTTAAGGTGCTCGCCCCTCTGGGAGTTAGAAAGCTGCGGTTAACCGGCGGGGAACCGTTGGTCCGGAAAGGGTTAGATCAACTGATCGGCATGCTGTCCAAGATACCGGGGATTGAAGACATTGCTTTGTCCACCAACGGAATCTACTTGGCTCAGTTTGCCGGTATATTGAAGGAAGCCGGTCTCACCAGGGTTAACATCAGTCTGGATTCGCTCATACCGGAGAGATTCGCCAAGATCACAAGAGGGGGCGATGTCGGGAGAGTGCTGAGCGGATTGAAAGCAAGCCGTTCTGCAGGTTTCGATCCGATCAAACTGAATGTGGTGTTGATGAAGGGGATGAACGACGACGAGGTTGCGAGTTTTTTGCGAATGACTTACGAAGAGCCGATTCATATCCGATTCATTGAATACATGCCTATCGGGTATGAAGGAAGCGGGTGGAAGGCGGGATATTTGCCTCTTGAGCACGTTCTGGATACGTGCAGGCGATTGAAATGGAGCTTTTCACGTTGCGAGGACGTATATGGCAACGGTCCGGCGGAAAGCTACCGGCTTGAGGGAGCGGCCGGCACGTTTGGACTCATTCATCCGGTCAGCGATCATTTTTGCGGCAGCTGCAACCGACTGCGTTTAACGGCCGATGGAAATATCAAGCCATGCTTGTATTGGTCGGACGAATATAATGTACGCAAGCATATCGGCGACTCTTCCGCGATCGAACAATTGTTTTTCAAGGCGCTGGATGCGAAGCCGGAAACCCATGAAATGGCCAAAGCGCTTTCCGGGGAACAGCAGAACCATATCCCGACCGTCCGGCGCATGTCGCAAATCGGCGGGTAATTTAGCGTAATGGACAAGAGGAGGACGGTGATCAATTTGGAAACAACCGGAAATGGCAAAGACGCCAAATTCCATAGAAAAGCGTTGACCGTGGAGGAAGCCCGGAGAACGGTGTTGAGCCGGGTTCATCCCGTGGAGGCGGTGGAGATCGGGCTCATGGAATCCATAGGCCGCAGGTTGGCGGAAGAGGTTAGGACGAAGGAGCCGATTCCCCATTTCAGGCGATCCGGTATGGATGGATACGCGGTACGAATCGAAGACATCGCCCAAGCTACTTCATCGAAACCTGTTCAGTTGGAGGTTATCGAGCAAATTCCATGCGGGAAAGAGCCTATACACCCGATCACAAATGGCAAGGCTTCGAGAATTATGACCGGCGGAATGGTCCCTGAAGGCGCGGATGCCGTGATCATGCTGGAGATGACCGAGGAAATCGCAGAGGGCGACCGAGCCTATGTCCATATTCGAAAGACGGACAGCCGAGGCGCCAATATTACCCCGATCGGCGAAGAGGCCGGCACGGGGGCTTTGGTATTAGGAAAAGGACAGGTGATCGGAGCGGGTCAGACGGCCATTTTGGCCGCTTTGGGCTATTCCTGCGTAAAGGTATTCCGGAAACCGAAGGTGGCGGTTATCTCTACCGGAACGGAATTGCTGCAGGTTTCGGAGCCCTTGCAAATGGGGAAAATAAGAAACAGCAACGCGTATATGCTTGCGGCGCAAATCCTTTCAGCCGGAGGAGAGCCGCGGCTCATCGGGCAAATTCCCGATGATTACGCGAGGGCGGAACGGATGCTATACGAAATTTTGTCTTCGGATGCGGATCTTGTCCTTACGACGGGCGGTGTTTCCGTAGGCGATTATGATATCATGGCCGATTTCTTCATGAAGTGGGAAGGAACGACTCTTTTTAATAAAATCGCGATGCGGCCGGGAAGTCCGACCACCGCGGGAGTGTGGAGAGATAAGCTCTTATTCGGTCTTTCAGGGAATCCTTCGGCATGCTATGTCGGGTTCGAGCTGTTCGTTCGGCCTGTTTTGATCGGCATGCAGGAAGGCGAGGAGGAATCAGCCCGAGCACTTACTGCTTATCTCGATGAAGATTACATGAAAGTGAATGCCTACACACGATATGTTCGAGGGTTTTGGCATAGCGATAACGGCAAAAACTACGTCAAGCCGGTCGGATTGGATAAATCGAGCGCCGTAATATCCATCAAGGATGCCAATTGCCTTATGGTGATACCGCCGACAAAAACAGGGATCGGTATGGGAGAAATCGTGAACATCATTCCTTTGACGGGAGCGATGTTCCCTTGAAGAAGCGGAGTGTCGTGATCCCGCACGAGCATGGCGGTTGGGCCATGGTCAGCGTACCGTTTCTGTTCGGAATGATGGCCGGAACACCCGGGCGGATGCATTTCCTATTATTTCTGGCGTGGTTTTTTCTCTACTTGTCCTCGTATCCATTGCTTCAATCCATTAAAAGAACCGCGAACAAAGGCTACTGGGTCAGATGGAGCGTTCTATACGGTTTGACCGCGCTTGTTTGCTTAATTCCGTCGCTACTTTACAAGCCATCGCTTTGTTATTTTGGTGCTCCTCTTATGGTGCTGTTACTGGTTAATATATGGCATGCAAAGCGCAAATCGGAAAGAGCGATGGTGAATGACGTGTGCGCCATCCTCATTTTCTCCATCGGAGGCGCTGCCGCTTACCTGCTCGGCGGAGGAGAGTGGGATAAAACGATGGCCGCGGTCGTTTTGTTCAGCTTCTTGCATTTTACAGGCAGCGCTTTTTTCGTAAAGACGGTTTTTCGCGAAAGAACGAATAAACGTTGGATCTCCTATGCATACGTATACCACGGGTTATTGCTCGTTATTCCGTGGTCATTCGGTTATCCTTTGTTGACCCTACCTTATATTTTCTCCGCCGCGCGAACATTCGCTTATGCAGGCAAATCACTGCGTCCATGGAAAGCGGGGATCGTTGAAATTGTAGGTGCGTTGCAATTTCTACTGTTATCGGCGTATTTTATACAATTGAGTTCTTAAAGGCTCGCGCCGCGGATGCCCTGGAAGCGGGAGGCAGCCGGCCGCGCTTTCGGAATGATACGGTACGTGCAAGGAAGCGGAACTTATAAGCAGTTCGGATATGCCTCTCCTGGGGGCGTTTCCGGACTGCTTGTTTCGCGTTTTCCCAGGCCGTTTGCCGATAGCGGAACTGCACTTCGTTAAACGGACAATTTTCCGGCATTTCTTGCTTATAACGGAACTAGGGTACGTTATAACATTCATTTTTTGCTACAATGATTGAAAAAAAGGCTCAATAACGGAACTAAGTTCCTTAATTTTGGCGGCATACTTGCTTAAGCGGTCCATAACGAATTACAGTTCCGTTAAAAATGACGATGCTCGTGCCTCTGAGCCTGCCCGTCCCGGCTTGTCCGGCAAACGTGTCGCAAGGATAAGAGTTTATCTTTCAATTGAACATACTGCCTATCGGGAGTACTATGGAAATTAACGGCAGATCGTCGGATAGCAGGAATAAGCCGAAAAAGAGGTGTTGAATGTACCATATTCGAGTGAGACCGACTGCACTGATTATTCGGGATGAGCATGTATTATTGGTCGAGTATCGGGATGAGGCGGGTGTCCATTACAATTTGCCGGGCGGCGGGGCTGAACCGGGCGAAACGTTGGAAGAAGGAGTGGCGCGTGAAGTATGGGAAGAGACGCAAGCGAAAGTGCAGGTCGGACCGGTCGCTTTTGTTTATGAGTACGCTCCGCACAAACAATCCGGAGAATACGACGCTGCGATCCATTCATTAAATATCATCTTTGAGTGTACGCTTAAGGAAAAGTCCGATCCAAGATTACCCGATAAGCCCGATGCAATACAAACCGGAGTACGATGGGTGCACATAAGTGAATTGGATGAGATCATCTTATATCCGAAGATCCAGAATTACATTAAAGACTATATAAAGAATAGAAAAACTATAGAACTTATAAGCGATTACATGTTGGACACTTATCCCAAAAAGTAGTGCTCCTGCCACCGCCGAGGTGTCTGCACTCGGCGGCTTCCTTTTAACGGGTATCGCCGGGGCCATGGCGTTCGTCGATCAGCGCCCGCAGCGCTTCGGCAAACTTGGCGATTCCCGGAGCGATCTCCTCTGCTTTCGGTCTTGCAAAAGTAAAGCGAACGAAACCGGAATCCGAACCGTACACGCTGCCCGGCACGAAAACAACCCCTCTTCGGATCGCTTCCTCCAGCAGCTTGCCGTAGTGTACCTCGGGAACGAGCTTGCACCATAAATGCAATCCCCCCTGGGGAATCGTGAACTGGACGAGGTCAGGGAGCTCCTTCTGCAGCGATTCGATCAGCAAGTCCCGTTTATATTGCAGCTGCATACGCAATCGGTCCAGATGAGGCTCGAAATGAGCCGATTTCAAAAACTGCGCGGCTACCTGCTGGGGAATGACGCTCAGCCCGAAATCCATCTGCTGTCTTGCATCCGCGAGTCTCTCCACAATGGTATGAGGGGCGACCATCCAGCCGATTCGCAGGCCGGAGGCGGCGATTTTGGAGAAGGAGCCGATATACAGGACGGAACCGATGGAATCGATGGACTTGAGCGGTGGGGGAGGCGCCTCCTCATAAGCCGTCAAGCTGAAAGGATCGTCCTCCACGATAGGGAGTCCCAGCTCGCTCGCAAGATCGAGCAGCTGTCGGCGCCGTTCGTCGCCGAGCAGCGAGCCGGTAGGATTTTGATAATTCGGGTTCATAAACACCATCTTGATCCGGTGTTTTTTGTACAAGGAGCGAATGTCCTCGGGACTAACTCCATGGCGGTCGACAGGAAGCCGGAACAACCGGAGGCCGGCCGATTGAAACATGGGCAGAGAGTAGCAGTAGGAAGGATCTTCGATCGCAACGGCGTCTCCCGGGGACAATAAACATTGGGTAATCAAATACAACGATTGCTGCGACCCGGACGTGATCAAGATGGATGACTCGGTAGTTTGGATGCCGCGATATCGGTCAAGATACGAAACGAGCGCTTGTCGGAGCGGAATATAACCTTGCGGATTGTCATAGCCCAGATAGGACGTATATTGATGTTCGCTCATCAGCTTGGTGATTTCTTCGATTGGAGCCAAATCCGCCGACAGCTCGCCGCTCGCGAAATCGATCAGAGAAGGGTGCTGAGTGAGCGCTTCCCGAATTTTACGCATAAACGGCAAGTTCGGCAAAAAGCTGCCGCCTTCGGCATATCGGCTCCAGTTCGGCGTATGTTTGGGCATAGCCCCCCATTTGGATTTGCTTACACGCGTCCCGCTGCCGGTCCGGCTTTCGATAATGCCTATCGATCGAAGCTCCGCGTATGCCAAAATGACGGTGCTCCGGTTTACGCCCAATTGCTCGGCCATTTTTCTTTCGGAAGGCAGCAAGCTGCCCGGAGGGAATTCGCCGTATGATATTCTTTGTTCCAAATGGTCAGCAATTTGTTCATACAGAGGCTTTTTGCTTTGGCGATCCGGTTTCCACACGGATTTCACTTCCTTCGGTTTGCGAATCGAATAGAACTAGATTTTTATCATACCACTTATTTTCACTGCTTTTCATCCTGGCCCTGACAAATGTTTATCCATTCACAGGAAGGTGTACAGGTATTTGTACCGATTGCTCGGTGTGCAGGATCGGTAGAGCTGGATAAATGGTCGCCCAGCCGGAATTATTTTAATACAAGAAGGAGAATGTATATGATCTCACCCATTAAGCTGCCCAAGGAAGAAAAGGCGGAAATGATTAAAAACGTGAAAGCCTATTTTGAAGAAGAACGATCGGAAACGATAGGAGATTTGGGAGCGGAACAGTTTATAGATTTTATGATCAAAGAGCTCGGGCCGTATATTTATAATAAAGGGGTAGCAGACGCCAGAGCTCTCCTCAATGAGAAAGTGGCTCAAATGGAAGATGAGCTGTATACACTGGAGAAACCGATTCATGGCCGAAGAAGATGATTGTTTTATATATAGGAATTTTATGGTGAATGCCTCCCACAGCCTGAAGAGGCGAGGGCTTCTTGTTTCAACGATCTCTGCCTTTCCTTGGAGAAAGGTCTTACATGATCTCCACAAGCGTTCAATGCTTTCCGCATCCCGTTCGGGGGCAACCCTCCCTACGGTGTTCGTTCCATCAAGCTGGTATGTTCAAGGCCCGCTGCAAGATGATCTTGGCCGAGACGATGTCTCTATCATGAATCAGTCCGCATGACTCGCATTCATGGATCCGGATGGACAATGTTTTCGGTACAGGCGCGCCGCACAGACAGGTTTGCGATGTGCCGTGGGCAGGCACTTGGGCGAATCGCTTCCCTTGTCTTTTGGCTTTGTAACACAGATACGTGATAAATCGTCTCCATCCGGCATCCGAAATGCTTTTGGCCAGGCGGCGGTTGCGGACCATGTTCCTGACCTTCAATTCTTCCACCGCGATCAGATCATGATCGCGAACGATGCGGTACGATTGTTTATGCAAAAAGTCTTTTCGCTGCCGCGCGACTTTTTGGTGGGCTTTGGCGACCTTAAGTTTGGCCTTCTTCCGGTTGCGGGAAGCGGGTTGCTTGCGGGAAAGTTGTCGTTGCTTCCGCTTCAGCCGCTTCTCCGCTTTGCGCAAATACCGGGGGTTGTCCACCTTCGTTTCATCGGACAGCGCCGCAAACGTGTTCAGCCCGACATCAATGCCCACAGCGGATTCCGCCGTTTGCGCCACTTCCGCATCAGGCACTTTCATGCCGATATTGACCATCCAGCTGTCCACATACCGTTTCACATTGATTTGCGTCACGTTCGCAGGGTCAAAGGGACGGTGGGCGTTCATTTTGACAACGCCGATTTTGGAAAGATAGACATACCCTGGTTTGGTAAATGTCTTTTCAACCGCACCGGGTTGCGGGTAGGTAAAGGAAACGTATCGGTCGGCCGACTTGTAGCGAGGGTACCCGGCTTTACCGCGGAAAAACTGCTGATACGCATCATCCAAGCGCTGCAAACAGTCCTGCAGTACCTGCGAATGAACGTTCTTATATTCGGGAAACTCCTTCTTGAAGGCAGGCAGTTCATTCTGCTGCATGGCATAGGTAATGGTTTTGGTTTCCTGTTTGTAGGCGGTCTCGCGTTGTTCCTTAGCCCTATTGTACAGCTTCCGGCACAATTCCAGCATTCGATTCATGATTTGTTCCTGTTCGGGAGTCGGATAAAGGCGAAACTGAAAGGTCATTTGCACATGCAGCCCTCCTGACGAGAACGTATATTCCCATTATATCATATGCACAACTAATCCTCCAAATTATAGAAAATGTTACAAGAGAAAAAATGAGGATCTCGACAAAAAACAGTTCAGTTAGGCTTCGCCTAACCGAAAATCATCCCTCCTTGCAGAGGAAGAGGACTTCTTTCGGATTGGTGTTAAAAATGCCTGCTGCTTGGTGTATACTCATTAATAAGCGCTGTATGATTGTGGAAAACATCGGGTTCCCGTGACTTGATGTTTTCTTTATTTGAAGGCCGTAAGCCGAATAACCGATTGGAAGGGATATAGCAGATGAGACCGTTTCCGGAACTAGAAACCGAAAGATTGCTGTTAAGACAATTGAGAGAGGAGGATGCACAACACCTGTTTCAATACTTCTCATTGGACGAAGTAACGGAATATTACGATCTGGATAGCTTCAAGGAAATCGGGCAGGCGGAAAGCTTGATCCGGAGCTGGAATCAAAGATGGGAGAAAGGGGAAGGCATACGCTGGGGAATTACCTTGAAGACGGAGGACCGCGTCATCGGCACGTGCGGATTTCATAATTGGATGAAGGAGCATTATAAAGCCGAGATCGGTTATGAATTAACTCCGGAATATTGGCGTAAAGGGATTATGACTGAGGCGATTGGGGAAATAGTCCGATTCGGGTTTAAAGAGCTGAGCTTTAACCGGATTGAAGCGTTCATCGATCCGGAGAATATAAGTTCAAGGAAACTGCTCGAGAAAACGGGACTAAAAGAAGAAGGGCTGTTAAAGGAATGTTTTTTTGAGAAAAACCGGTTTGTCGATGCCGTTATTTTCGCTGTTTTGAAGAAAGAGTACAAGATCCAATGAACGAAAGGCTGTGTAGGAGGTAAAACTATGAATATCAGGGCGATTAAATTCATGCTGCTTGGCATAGCTGCACTGTTAGTTTGTATTTACATTCAAGGAGAGCCAGGAATCAAGCTATACGGAAACGAGTTTTTCATCGGATTGTTTGGGGTGATTCTTGTCCTTGTCGGATTCTTTTTGAAAAATGATAAAGCGTAGTACATGCGGGAACGTGACGGGCGCTGAAGAAACAGTAAACGAAAAAAGGAGAAATTAGATGGGAACAGAACCTAAACTCACTAGTGTGGATAGTATCTATATTCCGGTTCATAATCGCGAGCAATCCATGAAATGGTATATCGAGCAATTCGATCTGGAAGTGGAGGGCGATCATTTAAAGATCGGGAATACGGAGCTCTTTTTCCTGGAGACATTGGAACAACAACGATTGCTATTTACGACCAAGGATTGGAAGACGGGAGAGGATTATTATAAAATGCCTGTCTTTTGTTTCAGGACAACCGACATTCATAGTCTGTATAACCAGCTTAAGGAAAAAGGAATAATAGTCGAAGACATCGTTGAACACGGATGGTTTGAAGAATTCGATCTATATGACCTCGATCAGAATAAGCTTAAGGTGTGGAAATCGAAATAATAGATAGCAGGAGTATAACAAAAGGCGGGAGGATAGATGATGATTCAGAAGATCAAGCAAATCGAGAACATCCAAATTCCGGTAAAAGATCTGGAAGAATCGGTTAATTGGTATCAGAATGTTCTAGGATTCAAGGAAGTCGGGAGAGAGAACAAAGATCTTGCCTTTCTTGCTCTAGAATCGGGGAACCACATTAATTTATGGAGAACCGGAGACCATTCTACGATTAATTTTACTAGAAATGGAGAGGAAATGGCTGCTTTTGTAATGGTTACGGAGGATATAGAGCATCTGAAAAAAGAGTTGGAACACAATGACGTCGATATATTGTGGTATAGCAATGAAGGATTTGCAACAGGCATGAAATTTAAAGACCCTACAGGTAATTTGATGCTTGTGCTTGAGTATAAGAAGTAAGAACACATCGGTTGTGTGCATCTCGTAAATAGAATGAGCGGAGCAAGCTGAAAGGACCAAGCCAAATGAAATCGAAAGCCGAAGCTTTTTCAAAATCGATCGACCCCTACTTGAACTATACCAAGATGCCGTGGGGGAAGCTGTTTTATTTGTCGGCATGGAATCAGATCGATGAACATCTGAGTGCGTCGAGTCAATCCATATTGGACATTGGCTGCGGATTCGGCCTATCCAGTTTGGAATATGCCGGAAGGGGAAACGAGGTAACCGGAATCGATCCGACTCCGGAAATAATTGAAATAGCAAAGGAATCGGCAGATCGTGAAGGTTTATCCGTTCGTTTTGCTGCCGCAGCATTTCAGTCGGCACTTCATTTAGTAGAACGATATGACTGGATTTTCTGCCATAACGTGCTTGAATATGTGGAGAATCCCGTAGAATTTATCGAGAAGATCAGTGCCTGCCAGGGCGCAGGGGGACATCTCTCCATCATCGCTCATAACCCTACTGCAAAAGTGATGAAGAAGGCGATCGTGAATAAAAACCCGGAAGAAGCTTTGGCAAGCATCGGGAGCACTCAAGAATATAGCGGCATTATTCAGACCGATATTACCATTTATACGCGTGATCAATTGGAAGCTTGGCTTGAACAATATGGCTATGAAGTGATCGGGACCTATGGCATCCATAATCTATACGGCTATATTACCGACAATGAAGTAAAGATGGACGATACATGGAATAACCAGATCATTAAACTGGAAATGGAATTGGGGAAGCTGCATCCGTATAAGGACATAGCGATATTTAGCCATCTTATAGCAAGGAAGAGATAACAGAACCGATATTCATCCTACATAAAGGAACAACAATGATGCAAATTCAAGAGCTTAACCATATTTGTTTCTCAGTATCTAACTTGGAGCAGTCCATCCGTTTCTATGAGCAAGTTTTCGATGCGACGCTGCTAGTGAAAGGCAGGAAGCTGGCTTACTTCGACTTGTACGGAATATGGATCGCCTTGAATGAAGAGTGTGACATACCGCGTAATGAAATCCAATACTCCTACACCCATTTGGCTTTTACCATTGAAGAGGAAGATTTCGACAAATGGAAATCAAAATTGGAAAGGCTGCATGTACGACTACTGCCCGGAAGAGAAAGAGATGAGAAGGACAAGAAATCCATTTATTTTGTCGATCCCGACGGGCATAAGTTTGAACTGCATACCGGGAGGCTAAAGGACCGAATGGACTACTACAAAAAGGATAAAAAATATATGCAGTTCTTTGATTCATTGCAGTAAGGAAGGTAAATTGCCATGAAGGAGATGATGGTATGAGTGACGGCTGGGCAGCTTGCCGCCGGCGATTGACAAAGCGGGGCAGAATGACGATCAGATAGACTTTATACATATTTTCGCCAAGTCCAAGTCGGAATATGAACAATACATAGACATGAAGAAAAGAATGAAGCAAACGGGGATGCTTTGGGTTTCTTGGCCGAAGAAATCTTCGAAGATCCAAACGGATTTGAATGAGGATGTTATCAGACAGATCGTATTGGATAACCGGTTGGTTGATGTTAAGGTGTGTGCTATAGACGAGACATGGTCGGGTCTTAAATTAGTAATACCGATAAAGTATAGAGCAGGTGCTGGAACATGACATCGCACATGCTCGGCATCACTTGAAACAGATTGTGGAAAGATGATCTCAATCACGGAGGAATAGGATGACTAAATTACTAGAGACAAAGCAGGAGATAGAACGTCTTATCTATAATCGAAATCTGGCAATGGAAATTCATAATGGTACTTTGCACTTGCGCGATCTTGAAACCAACGAAGTGCTGCTTATGGAAATAACAAGGGTCAATCGGAATATATCGACTAGTAAAAATCCGCTCGTTCTAATTGCTGTATTTTTGCTGATTTTTTTGGCAACCGTTGGAGTCGTGCATTTTATATCGAGTCAGTAGAAGCGGAAATAGTCAGAAGGAGACTTTTCATGCAAATTTCATATTTATCAAAGGACGAATATAGGGTAAGCGACGTCCAATTAAGTAACTTGCACGATCATAAATTTTGCGTATTTGATTTTGAAGGAACCGGGATTCATTTTGAAACGGAATGCATTACGCAAATTGGCGCAGTTCTCGTGGAGGACAGCAGCATACATACAACCTGTGCCTTCAATTCGTTAGTGCGATCTCCCAAACCAATCCCGCCCGCGATTGAAGAGCTGACGGGCATAACGAATCAAGATATGTGGAACACCCCTACTTTTCCGGAAGTGTACGAGAATTTTATTTTATTTACTAGAGATACCGTTCTGGTTACTCAAGCCGGATACGAGTACGATGTTCCGCTGTTGGAGAAGTACTGCAGAGAACATCAATTGCCAATGCTGCCAAATCCTATACTGGATACAAAGGCGCTGTTTACTTATTTGCATCCGGATATCCCAGACGTAATCTCGACGGACTTTTTGATCCGATATTATGCTATTGATATTGGCGATGTTAAGCGACATGATGCTTTAGGCGATTGCACAATAATCGGTAAAATCTTCATTGAGATTATGGAAGAGTACAAAGAGAGAGCGATAAAGGATCTTCAAATCAACAATCTCCATGTAAAACGATTTATTATTCCCGGCATGTATCTCGGCGATGGCTGACCGACCCATCAGCGAGAAAAACGGAGGTGGCGATGCGTTGGTGAAACGATCTCGTTACATGGTGCCGCTCCTGCTCCTATGCGCGCTTACGGTATACGCGTATATATCCTATTACAGCCAAGAGAGCATTCTCGATCGAGTCGTTCAGAGGAATGGATATGAGCTATACCAACGACAACAATCGGTTCCGTTCGAGTTTTACTTAGACCCCGACTGGCTGCCTAAAACTTCCGAAGAAGTTGAATATCACATACAGCTTGGCAGTCTGCACAATACGGATATTATTTTGGACCGGATTATATCAAGAGATAAGTCGATTTATATCGGCTTGAAAGCTGTGCCCCATATGAAAATATTTTTAGGATCTTTTCTATACATTTGGGACATCAAAGACAATAACACGTCATCTTCTTATGATCCGATCGATGAGTGGCAGTTGTTGGACAAAAACCGATTGCCCCTGCAGCAATTCACGATGAATTATGGAACAGGAGAAGGCCCGGGGAATACGTTTGGAATCGAAATCGATAAGAAATACATGGAGCTGCTGCAACAAGGGCTTTACTTTAAGTTTTCCGGGTTCATTTTGTACGAGTACTGGAAAAAATAAAATTTAGTGGCAAAAGGAGAAACGAATGAAGCTGCTGGCTGAAATTGCGGAAGAGGATATCGGATATGAAATGCCGCAGACAGAGAACAACTATCGGGTTAGGAAAGCTTCGAGAGCGATAGTCGTGAACGCTTTGAAACAAATAGCTCTGCTGTATGTTTCGAAGCAAAATTATCATAAACTGCCGGGTGGCGGAATCGAACGGGGGGAGAGCATCGCCGACGCACTGAGTCGCGAAATCATGGAAGAGGTAGGCGTCGAGATAAAGGTAAACGGAGAAGTAGGGCTCATCATCGAGTATAGGGATCGGTTCGAGTTATTGCAAATATCCTATTGTTTCTTTGCAAGTATGGAGCGAACCAAAGAAGGTCCGTCTTTTACGGAAGAAGAGCAACAAGATGGATTTGAATTGAAATGGGTTGAATTGGAAGAAGCGATTGAACTGGTTCGGGATGATGTCCCGACGAATTACGTAGGAAGATTTATACAAAAGAGAGACTATGCCTTTTTAAGAGCTTTTCAAGAAAGGAAGTAGGAGTGAAACCATGACAGCTCAAGGATTAATCGTTCAAGACAACCGGTTCTTAATGGTGAAGCAACAAAAACATGGGCGAATTTTTTGGAACTTTCCCGGAGGGCATATCGAGGAGGGCGAGTCGCCCGAGGAAGCGTGCATCAGAGAAATCGAAGAAGAGACGGGTTATCGCGTAGCCATTCAACAGCTCGTTTATGCGACTCCGACGAAATATTCTTTCACGGCTGCCATCATATCGGGGACGATGAAGTTGGAAGACAAATTGCTTGATATTGCGTGGGTATCGGAGCAAGAGGCGGATAAGTGGGATGGCAAGACATTAAAAGTTTTAGAACAGTACAAAGCATTCATGAGTAAGAGAGGATAGGGAAATTGGAATGAAGACCGCCTTTGTTGCCGATTTGCATAGCGATGTGAAGCAATATCTCGAACTCCGGAATTTGATTCATGAAAACAAAATTGAATCCTTATTGATAGGCGGGGATTTGTTAGCGTACAGCCGAGACATGAAAGAGCAAATCGATTTCATCGAACGGTTTCTGATCGAGTATTTTCAATCTCTCTCCATACCGATCCTATTGATTCCGGGGAATGTGGAGTGGCTTGGCGCGGCTGCCTATTATGAGGCATTGGCAAAGAAGCGGCAAATTTCGTTGCTGGGCTTGAACCCGCTTGAATGTAATCGATGGAAAATTATCGGATATTCATACTCCAATCCGAGTCCTTTTCCACGGAAAGACTTCGAACGAAGAGATATGAAGCATGAGAAATTTGTAACGGACAAACCGATCTATACTTCGGATATCAATGGCGTTCTGGTTGAGGAAGACCCGGCTTATTTAAACCGGCAGCCCAGCATAGAGGACGATCTCGATCAGCTGAACGATCAAGGAATATGGGTGATGCACGCTCCACCCTTCGATACAAAGCTTGACGCAATCCATGGCGGTAACCATGTAGGCAGCAAGGCGATCAGAAAGAGAATCGAACAAATACAACCCACGCTCACTTTGCATGGACATATTCATGAGTCTCCCTACGTAACGAACGGATGGTTCGATACGATTGGAAAGACGATTTGCATCAATCCCGGGAGAGGAGCCGACCTGCACGCAGTCATTCTGGATCTGGGAGAAAACGGCGAGATTGCATCGGCAGAGCATACGATATTCGGTAAACAAATATTTGGTTAATACGGTAATGAGAATGTGCAAAGGCGAGTGATAAGATGGGAACCCGGAGCTGTGTCGCAATGATTCGGGAAAATCGGATTTTAATGGTGCAACAGGAGTATAAAGGCGAGACGATGTATAGAAGAAGGGGAGACGCCAGCGGAGGCGGCGATAAGGGAAGTTCAAGAAGAGACGGGATTAAGAATTGAAATAGTCAGACTGCTGTTGGAGATGCATAACGAGAAAATAAATGGGATGTACTATTGTTTCTTGGGCGAAGTGATAGAGGGTACGGCCAGACTGGGGAGAGACCCGGAGCTGGACGAGCATAGCCAGCAATTAAAGCAGCTGAAATGGACGGACCTGGCGGAATTGACCGAGCATGCTGAAATTATGAGAATACGACAGGCGATAGCCGGCGCTTAGCATATTGAGTCCGGTGCAATCTAAGAAGGGAATGTGGAAGCAAGCGATGAACACTTGCATATATTTCATAAGGCATGCGGAATCGGTTTATATCGAAGGGAACGAGCGGGAGCGGGGACTAACGGACAAAGGCATGAAGGATGCGGCGGCGATACGGGAATTGTTACTGGGCGAGCAAATCGATGTATTCGTTTCCAGTCCTTATCGAAGAGCGGTACATACGATCCAGGAGTTGGCGGATGCAGCCGGACAATCCATTCTGATCGAGGAAGATTTGCGTGAACGGCAATTATCGGGAGCAGACGTCGGCAAAGACCGGTTTATGGAAGCGAAAAGAAAAGTATTCGAAGAGCCCGATTTCTCCTTTCCGGGAGGGGAGTCTAGCCGTGAAGCTCAAAACCGGGCCGGCGGGGTCGTTGCAAGACTGCTTCAGCAATATAGCGGGAAAAAAATAGGAATCGGAACGCACGGGGATATTATGACGCTGATGATGAATCGTTACGACGAGAAGTATGGCTACGATTTCTGGAGAAGTACGACGATGCCGGACATATATAAATTGAAGTTTGACCGGAACGATATGCTGATAGAAGTAACAAGGCTTTGGAAATGAGAGAGGGTTAACACAAGGGACTAGAAATGGATTATAATGGAATCCGAGGTTTACGTACAAAAGGAGGTTTTTCATGAATATCGTACTGCTAGGTTTACCCGGAGCAGGTAAGGGGACGCAAGCCAAAATTATCGTCAATCATTTGTCGATACCTCATATCTCTACGGGCGACTTATTTCGGCAAGCTTATCAGGCCAAAACGGAACTAGGACTTAGAGCAAAGGAATTTATGGATAAGGGAGAACTCATACCGGATGAGGTAACGATCGGACTTGCCTTCAGCAGAATAGGCGAAGTAGACTGCGCCCGCGGTTTTTTACTGGACGGATTTCCAAGAAACTTGAATCAAGCTCGAGCGCTGAGGAATTATTTGGATAGCGGCTCCAAGCAAATACGCCATGTAGTGTATGTCGAAGTCGATGAGAATCTGCTGCTGGAACGGCTGACCGGCAGAAGAGTATGTGTCGGCTGCGGCACAACTTTCCATCTAATCTATAACCCGCCGGCAAATGACAATGCTTGTGATTGTTGCAATGGAGAGATCATCCAGCGGGAAGATGATCGCGAAGAAACGGTCAAAGAAAGGTTAAAAATAAATAAGGAACTCACTCATAAACTCGTACAATTTTATGGGGATGAAGGGATACTGAGAAAGGTGGATGGGGCGAAAGGAATTGACGAGGTCACGAAGGACGTACTGGGCTTATTCTAAAGCGGATCCTAAATGAACGTTATTCAAGGAGGCTTCGATGAAAACATACATTTACTTTGTCCGACATGCAAAATCGCTGTTCGTCCCTTCCGTGGATCAAGAAAGAGCGAGGGGATTAACGGAGCAAGGGAAGCGGGATGCCGCCAAAGTAACGGACTTATTGGCGGAGGAAGGAATAGACGTACTGGTTTCGAGTCCTTATGCCAGAGCGGTTGAGACGATACAGGGACTGGCCGATCATCTAAACAAGAAAATTGCGGTTTATGAGGAGCTTAGAGAAAGACCAATCGCAAGCTTGGCTTACGACATTCCCGAGGAGATGGTGCAGCAGGCCATCGAGAAGTCTTTCACCGATGCGGACTACTGTCTGACCGAAGGCGAATCGACCAGAATGGCCCGGGAAAGAGCGATGCCCATTATACAAAGCCTATTGTCGGAACATAAAGGAAGAAACGTCGTAATAGGGACTCACGGAAATATTATGACGATCATCATGAACGGGCTGGATCGCGACTACGGATACGGCTTCTGGAAACAAACGACGAAGCCGGATGTATATAAGCTTGAATTCGAAGAAGAACGTTTACGGAAAGTAGAACGGCTATGGAAGCCCCAAGAATCATAAATGCTAATAGGAAAGGAGACATAATGAGGACTCGAATTTCCTGGTCCATTGGAGCGATTGTGGTGATCTTATCTTTGCTGTTCATACTGTGCATCAGATTCGACATCGGTCCGAGATCGCTCCATTATTATATTACCCGGAGCACGCCGATCTCTTATGAAGAGATAGACGGCATTCGATTGCGAACGAACTTGAGTGAAGCGGCTCCGGTTCACGGACAAGCCAAAGCGACGAAGGAAACCGATCAATACGTTTACTATGAATTCGATAGCGGAATCGAGGCTGCCGCACTAAAAACAAATCATGATATTGTCCGGATCAGCATAGACGGGAAAGGAAAACAAAAGACGGGTAAAGGAATATCGATCGGTGACAGTACCCGGGACGTAAAAGCGCGGTACGGCAAAAACTGCTACAAGCGAAGCGAGCAGGGGGCCGATATTATCGGCTATATCGATAAGAACAAACAAGTAACGCTGGAGTTTTGGCTTCAGGGAAACAAAGTATCGTTGATCCGCTATGATTTGAAGACGATGAATTGAACCGAAGGGGCGTTCAATGAAAAAGTATATAGAAATCGGAATCGGGAACAGCTGGTTCGTAAGAACGGAATACGAGCATGACGACGGAACAGAGTACGAAGTGAAGGGGGCCCAATTTCCAATAACCGTTCGATCAATGTATATTAGAATATGGGTAGGAAAGAAGGTATGGATAATAGATACTGCAGAAGGTATAAAGCTGTCGCGGAAGGACAGACATAGAATCAAAATTGTGGCAGGAATAGCCGGAGAATAGAGGTAGAGACATACAGATGCACGATGATGGATGGACTCTGAAGAAATTTCAAGAATATATTAAAAGGTCCGATTACAGTCCCGAACGTAAACACGATTATTTTCTAAAACTGGTAGAAGAAGTGGGGGAGCTATCGGAAGTAATAAGAAAAAATAAGAGAATGACGGAAAATGCGATAAAAGGAACTATAGAAGAAGAACTATACGATGTTTTATACTACGTTGCAGCATTAGCGAACGTTTACGAGATCGATTTGGAGCAGTGCTTCGAGCTGAAGGAAGAGATAAATAAGTTGAAATGGAATAAGTGATAGGTAGCTCCTATTCATCTGATAAGTGTTATATATTTCTCTAATAAACGCTTTTCCTGTACATTAGAAAGAAATGGAACAGGAGTGGTCGGGATGAACAAGCCGTTATCCGCCGGGGCGGGAGGAGTATTGCTTCAATCTGGTAACGTTCTGTTGGTTCAAGTCAATTACGGCGCCAATAAAGGACTATGGATGCTGCCAGGTGGATTCGTAGAACCAGGGGAAAGTATAGAACAAGCGGGAATCCGCGAGTTTATGGAAGAAACAGGGTTGGACGTAACCGTAAAACGAATCGTCGGTATTCGATCCGGGGTAAGAGAATCTTCAGACGGTACGGAAGCCGGAATCTATATCGTTTTCGAAATGGAGTATCGATCAGGCGATATAAGGAAGGATGACCGGGAAATAGCCGCGTGCAAATATTGGAACGTGGAAGAAGCTTTGCAAAGCGATGTTGTGATTGATCTGACCAAGCAGTTTATTGAAAGTGCTTTATGCTCGAATGGAGGACTATCCCCGGGGCGTACCGGCTTAAAAACGAAAACAACCTATAAAACGTATGAGTATTACAAAATAATCGGAGAATCATAAGGAACGGGAAAATTGATAGTGAGGAGGTAGGTCTTGGATGAAAAAGGAAAAAAGCGTTTATCAATTCAAAATTACATTAAAAGGCACGAAACCGCCTGTCTGGAGAAGGATACAAGTCCCGGAAACTTACACCTTTTATGACTTGCATGTAGCAATACAAGACTCGATGGGCTGGATGGATAGTCATCTCCATGAGTTCAACGTCGTAAATCCGAAAACTGGGAAGCTCGTAAACATAGGGATTCCAAGCGAAGAGGATGATTACGGCAGCCGAGTTCTTCAAGGATGGAGCCATAAAATAGCCAAGTATTTCAACATGGAAAATACGAAGGCGACGTATGTTTACGATTTCGGCGATGGCTGGGAGCATACCGTCGTACTTGAAGCCATAAGTCCGAGAGAAGCGGATCGGTCGTACCCGGTCTGTATGAAAGGCAAGAGAGCGTGCCCGCCCGAAGATTGCGGCGGAGTTTGGGGATACCAAGATATTTGTGAAGGCAAGCATGACTTCCAGGAGGAATACGCGGATTATGATCCGGACTATTTCGAGCCTGACGAAGTAGTATTTGAAGATCCGAAAGCAAGATTCGATCAAAATTTCGAGCTGGTATAAACACTATAGGGAAGACGCCTTGCCGGACAATATAGGCCAAAAAGGCGTCTTCCTTTTTCACCAGCCGGCAGGCTCATAGCCAAGCCCCGTGCTTGTAGCGCCGGAGTAAAGATGCGTATGCCGCGGGATGGTAAGGACGGTTTTGTAGCTTCCTCCTTCAAACAGGAAGGGCTCGTCGTTTACCTCTCCGTTAATGTGATGGTAGTGGGAGCCGTCCGGAAGAGCGATTGCCGGTCCGGTAATACCGTAGAACCGGTGGAAATGGATTTGCCCGTCATAGGCAGCTACCCGCGTAACCCCCTGGAAATCATGATGATGACCATCCGAACCGGAGCCGTTGACCGGGTACGTAAAAAAATCTATTACGTGCGAATGTCCAAGCTCGGAGGAGGATCGGACCCGGGCGTAGTGGGCATGCGACGGACAACCATACCTATCGATCGGCTTGTGCGGGAGCATAACGGCATACCTCCTTTGTGCTAGCGTATGCGGTCTTAGGGCGATTCATCACAGACGCGTTTTGAAACGGTCATCGAACAAATTCCCCCCTTTTCTAACAAAACATATCTTTTTTGTTCGCTTGAAACCGATTACAGTAATAGCATCGACGCTTATGTAAAAAATGGGGTGAAAACATGGAGACGATTCGCAAAACGGATCTGGCACTGTACGATCCGACTCGAGACAGCGATCCGATCCTGAAGGCGGTCGGAATCAAGCGCGTGTTCGGCCGGGGATCCGCTGCTGTTCATGCATTGAAGGGCGCGAATTTATCGATTCCTTACGGTCGTTTAGTTGCGCTAAAAGGACGCTCCGGCTCCGGGAAAACGACGCTGATCAATATGCTCGGCGCGTTGGACGTTCCGACTGAAGGAGCGATCTATTTTTGCGGGCAAGAGATCACGACGCTGGGGGAGAAAACCCGAAATCAACTGCGGCGCACCCAAATGGGCTTTATTTTTCAATCGTTTGCACTAATGCCGCTCATGTCGGCTTACGAGAATGTCGAGTTCGGCTTGCGGATCGCGGGTATTCCGACGAAACGTCACCGCGAGCTAGCCGAACGGGCGCTCGACAATGTGGGGCTGAAAGCCCGGATGAATCACAGACCGTTCGAAATGTCGGGAGGCGAGCAGCAGCGTACCGCCATTGCGAGAGCGATAGCCCACCGCCCGAAGCTGCTGCTGGCCGACGAGCCTACTGCCGAATTGGACAGTAAAATGGGGCTGCAAATTATTAAAATTTTCAAAGATTTGGTCCAGCAGGAAGGGATGACGATCGTCATCACGACACACGATCCGGCGATCATGGAAATCGTCGACCAAGTCTACGCATTGGAGGATGGGCAAATTGTCGACCAAGGGTAAAACGTTTACAAGCCGCGCGTGTATCGCCGCACTCATCATCGCCGCCTGTTCCGGCTGCTCCCTGATCCCGAAGGAGGACGAACCGCTTAAGCCGCCGCTCGTCAAGCCCGTCAAGGAAAATTACCAGATTGCCGACGTCAAAACCGGATCGGTTACGAAAGCCATTAAAGGCGTCGCGACTGTCGAATCGACCAATGTGAAAAATCATGAATTTACGGGCACTTCGGGTAAAATTCAGGAGGTTCTGATCATCAAAGATACAATGGTCAAAAAAGGGGACCCGTTGATCACTCTCGACGCCGGCGACTCGGCCATCGTGCTGAAGGAGAGGGAACGCGATTACGAGCAATCGAAGTACAATCTGGATCAAGCGAAGCTGACCCAGGATGAGAACAAAATGAAAATTCGGCTCATGGAGCTGGAAATCGCCCAATTGAGACTGAGCGACGCCCGCAAGGCGGTCGAAGGCAAAACGATGCGGGCGCAAATGGACGGCCGTATCACATTTGTCGATCCGGCTAAGCCGGGCGATACGGTGCAGGCGAACAAAACGTACGTCATCATCTCCGACCCGAACTCGATCCGGCTTGCTTATACGTCGGGGAATACGAGCGATATGCTGGAAGTTCAGGTTGGCGTTCCGGTAGATGTAACTGTAAAAGGGAAAAAGTTGGTCGGCAAAGTCGTCCAGTCTCCTTCGAATACGCCTCCGACCGACAACAAGCAGCTTGCGGACCGGTATGCGAAAACACTATTTATCGATGTCCAGAATCCTACCCCGGATATGACGCTCGGCTCGACGGCCGACATCAATATCGTGACGCGTAAGAAAGATAATGTGCTGATTGTCCCTGCAAGGGCGCTGGCCCAATATTTAGGCCGAAACTACGTGAAGGTGCTGGAAGGCGACAGCATCAAGGAAATCGATGTCGAGAAGGGGCTCGAGACCGTGGACGGCGTTGAAATCGTGAAAGGGCTGAAGGAAGGACAGAAGCTGATTTTACAATAAATTCGATTGCCGCCCCCCTCGGAAGGAGGAACCGTTTTCGTGGCTATTCTAGTCATGATTTTCCGCAAAATGCTTAAAAATAAATGGCTCGAGCTCAGTCTGCTGTTCGGGCTCGTGCTCTCGGTAGCGCTCGTAAGCAGCATGCCGATTTATACCGAGGCGATTTTGCAGCGAATGCTCGTCAAGGAGTTGGAGAACTACCAGGTTTCTTCGGGCTCGTATCCGCTTACTTACCGGACCGGAATATTCCTTACCGGGGAAACGCCCAAGGAGAACGGCGACAGTGCCCGCAATGTGGATCAATTCATGCAGCAGATGGGCAGCCGGTTCGATCTTCCGATCCGCGCGTATGTGAAGGAGCGGGGAACGGACACATTCGCGTTCAGTCCGAAGGACACGGAGCGGATGGACGCTTCGGTCAAGCGGAATGTGGATATCGTCGCGCTGTCGGACTTCGAGGAGCATGTCAAGCTGGTGGACGGCGTTATGCCCGCCAAAGAGCCGGTCAACGGAGTGTTCGAAGTGCTCGTTGTGGAAAGCGCGTTGACTCAGCTCAAAATGGTGCTCGGCAACGAATTCGTGATCGAGGACGAGCGGGTGAAAAACCCGATTACGATCAAGCCGGTAGGCGTAATTAATCCGAAGGACGAGCACGATTTGTACTGGAATACGCCGCTCGAAAGCTACGGAAGATCGTTCATTATGGATTACGATACGTTCGAGAAATATATTACCGGCGGGGGCGACATAACGGTTCGGGCCGGTTTCTGGTATTTCGCGCTCGAGTATTCCCGCATGAACATGAGCTCGATCGAATCGTTCATCCGCACTCACCAACGGATCGAGTCGTATGTTGTAAATACGTTCCCGAGTCAAGCGATCAAAGCTCCCGCACTGGGCGTTATTTCGAAATATATGGACCGACAGGAGCAGCTTCGCGTCATGCTGTGGTCTTTGAACGTGCCGGTCATGATTATGCTGGGCTTCTATTTGTTCATGGTATCGAACTTGATTGTCGAAAGGCAGAAAACCGAAATCGCCGTATTGCGAAGCCGCGGCGCAAGCCGGATGCAGATTTTGCTCAGTTACGTAATCGAGGGAGTGATGCTCGGGGCGATCGCCTATGCGATTGGACCGTACGCGGGAATGGCGCTGACGAATATGCTTGGCGCGTCCAACGGATTCCTGGAGTTCGTCCAGAGATCGGCCTTGATCGTAACCGTGAACGCAACAGCTTACAAGTATGCGTTATACGCGGTCGGGTTTTCGTTGATCATGACCTTGATCCCGGCTTTTCTCGCGACACGCACTTCGATTGTCGGGCACAAGCAGCAGATGGCGCGCATGTCGAAGATGTCGTTTACGCACAAATATTTTATCGATATCCTGCTTCTCGGCGTATCGATTTACGGCCTCCAAAGCTTCAAACGCCGCATGAGCGACCTGCAGTCGCTGGGCCTGGATTCGGCCAATTTCAAAGTCGATCCATTGTTGTTTCTCGTACCGGCTCTGTTCACGCTGGGTCTCGGACTTCTCCTGCTGCGCGTGTATCCGCTCTTCATCCGGCTCGTGTACTGGCTCGGACGCAAGCTGTGGCCGCCTTCGTTGTATTCGACACTGATTCAGGTCGGACGCTCCAGCAACCAGTACAACTTCCTGATGGTGTTCCTGATGATTACGCTCGCAACCGGCTTATTCAGCGCAAGCGCCGCGCGGACGATGAACAGCAATACGCTCGAGAAAGTGAAATACAAGAACGGCACCGACGTCGTCCTGAACGTCAAATGGGAAAATGATGCGCCTCCTCCGATGATGGGGGGCGGGGAAGAGACCGAAGTGGAAGAGGAGGAGCCATCCTCAGCCGTTCCGATTATCATGGGGCCGAAGCGGATCCAATATACGGAGCCGCCGTTCCAAGTATTCAGCGATCTTCCGGGTGTCGCGAGCGCGGCCAAAGTGTTCGTGAAGGACGACGCGGTCGCGCAGTTGGGCAAAGCCTCGTCGAAAATCAAACTGATGGGCATCGATACGGATGAGTTCGGCAGAACGGCCTACATGAAGGACCGGCTGCTGGAGCATCATTTCTACGATTATTTGAATCTGATCTCGACCGAGCCTTCCGCTATCCTCATCTCCCGGACGATGGCCGAGCAGATGGGCGTGAAGGAAGGCGATTCCGTCAACATCGGCTGGAATAACGTCTCGTATAAGCCGTTCACGATCTACGGGATCATCGACTATTGGCCGACGTTCAATCCGAATCCGCTGCAGGCCGCGGCCGCGAATAAAAAGCCGGAATTGCCGAAAGTGGTCGTCGGGCACTTAAGCTACATCCAGAGCGCTATCGCCCTGGAGCCGTACCAGGTTTGGATCGACTTGAAGGATGAGCCTTCCGCGAAGCAGCAGTTCAACGAAGCGCTGAATGCAAAGGAAATCCCGATCGAAAGCTTCGTCGATACCAGCTATGAGCTGACTCAAGCGAAGAACGACCCGTTCCAAATGGCCATCAACGGCGTTATGACGCTAGGCTTCCTGATCAGTGTCGTAATCAGCTTCTTCGGGTTCTTGCTGTACTGGGTGCTTTCCTTGAATGGCCGGGTGCTGCAATACGGGATACTGCGGGCGATGGGCATATCGTTCATGCAGCTGATCGGGATGCTGATAACGGAGCAAGTATTGACGTCCGGAGCGGCGTTCCTGCTCGGAGCCGGCATCGGTAATGTGACGAGTCTGCTCTTCGTGCCGCTGTTCCAGCTGTCGTTCAACTCGACTACTCAAGTCCCGCCGTTCCAGGTCATGTTCGACTCGACGGATTCCGTGCGCCTGTACATTATCGTAACGATCATGATCACGATCGGGCTCGGCATACTGGGATATCTTCTCTCGCGCATCAAAATTCATCAGGCCGTCAAGCTGGGGGAGGACTAATCGATGATCCATTGCGACAATTTGGTGAAAATATACAAGGTTGCCGATCTGGAGGTCGTGGCGCTTCAGGGACTCGATCTGCACGTCGAGCCGGGCGAGCTGATGGCGATTATCGGGAACAGCGGAAGCGGCAAATCGACGCTCCTGAATATGCTGGGCGGTCTCGACCGGCCTTCCGCAGGCAACCTGGTCGTGGACGGCAAAGACTTGTTGAAATTTACGGAAAAAGATATCGTCCGCTACAAAAGGGAGACGGTAGGGTTCGTTTGGCAAAACAATGCGCGCAACTTGATTCCTTACTTGACGGCGCTTGAAAATGTCGAGCTGCCTATTCTGCTGCAGGGCCGCAGACGACGGCAAAGAGCGCTCGAGCTGCTGGAAGCGGTAGGACTCGGACATCGGATCAAAAACAGGCTGAACCAACTGTCCGGCGGGGAGCAGCAGCGCGTTGCGATCGCTATCGCTCTGGCGAATCATCCGCGGCTGCTGCTTGCCGACGAGCCTACCGGTTCGCTCGATACGAAAATGTCCAATCAAATTTTGGACTTGTTCCGCGAGCTGAACCGGTCGCTCGGTCTGACCGTTGTCATCGTTACTCACGATCCGCTTCTAGCCAAAAAGGTAGACCGTGTCGTCGCGATCCGCGACGGTAAAACGGCATCGGAATTCATCCGCAGCCGATCGTACGCCGACGAGCTGGCCGAGCTGACGCAAGGAGCTCCCGCCGAGGAGGAAACGCATGTGGAATACGCGATTCTGGACAAGGCGGGCCGGCTGCAAATTCCGTCCAATTATTTGGAGGCGGTCGGGATGAAAAATTCGAACAAAATGGTCGTATCGGTCGAAGACGGCAAGATCGTTCTTCTGCCGCCGGAGCCGGAAAAAGAGAAGGAGAAGGTAGCCAAGTAGGCGGCTGCCGAGATTTCCTCCTTTTGCAAACTTTCTCAACAGTCCCATCCCCGCGAACGGCGGGGATTTTTTGCTATCACTTCAAGGCGGGAGAGTCGCCAAATTTGATCGGCGGCGCGAACCAGTGGTATAATTTGGGGCGGGAAAATACATCGAAGCGGGAGTGGGTCGAATTGATCAAGCAACGGTTCCATGCGCTGCGCATGATGGCGGCGGTAGCAGCAATCGCACTGGCGCTTGCCGGATGCGGCGGGGCACAACAAGGTGGAAATGCTTCCGGGAACGCCGGAGGAACGAGCGGAGTAAGCGGGGAGAAGAGCTGGAGCTCGCCGCCGCCGATGACGTTGAAATCCGATAAGAAATACGAAGCGGTGTTCGATACGACCGAAGGCAAGTTTACGGTCAATTTGTTCAACGACACGGCTCCGAAGACGGTGAACAGTTTCGTATTTTTGTCCAAGCAAGGCTTCTACAACAATGTGATCTTTCATCGGATTATGAAGTCGTTCATGATTCAAACCGGCGATCCGACAGGAACCGGAACGGGCGGCCCGGGCTACACGATCGAGGATGAATTGAAGACGACTTACAAATATGATCCGGGTATCGTCGCGATGGCCAATACGGGAGCCAAAAATTCGGGAGGAAGCCAGTTTTTCATCTGTACGGGACCGGACTGTGCGGCCAGCCTGAATCCTCGGCCGAACTATACGATTTTCGGACAAGTGACTTCCGGGATGGACGTCGTTCAGAAAATTGCCGCGACGCCCGTGAAGCAAAGTCCTAGAGGAGAAATGAGCGTCCCGACCAAGGAAGTGAAAATCAACAAGATTGAAATTAAGGAACTTTAACGGAATAACATAATTCCGTTAAAGTTCCTATCGAGAAATAAACGGGTTGTTCATAACCTAATGGGAGAGGATTGAACCGAATTGATTCGAAAATATGCGGATCGAACCGAATGGGGGAGAATCGTTGAGAAGAAATTTACCGTTGTGCCGAAGAAAACGATCGGTTTCTCCGGAACGGTAACGCTATTTGAGATGGTGAAGGTGAAGGCGCCGCTGTACAAGCAATATGAGCAGGACCAGGAGAAGGTATGCATCGCCGCCGACGGCTACAAGTGGCTGCAGCAGTTTCCCGAGCTTGCGAATTACATCGTTACGGCGATGTATGACGATGGGGACCGGCTCGTCCAATGGGTCATATCGATATGCAAATGCCAGGGCGTCCTGCATAATAACATTCCGTGGTATGACGATCTTTACTTGAATATTGTCATTTTGCCCGGTGGACAGTTGTACGTGACCGGACAAGACCGGCTTGACGACGCCGTCCGGCGAGACGAGCTCGGAGAAGAAGACGTCCAATTGGCATGGAATACGGCCAATCTGGTGATGGACGAGTATCGCAAAGGCTCGTTCGATATGCTGCTGATGTCGGACAAGCATCTGCAAGAAATGTTGGAGGAGTAATCGTTCGCGGGGCGCGGTTACGGTCCGGGAGGAGGTGAAGTATACGCATTGAACACGATAATGAGTACCCGAAAGTCAAGCCGGTATCGCAAGCTTTGGGTGCTGGCTTCCGTCGCGGCGGTCATTGGCATCATCTGGGTCGGCTACATCCAATGGCTCATTCATTCCGCCCAAAATCGCACGCCGGGCCCAAACGCCGATGTCGCGATCGTGCTGGGCGCTTCACTTTGGAACGATAAGCCGAGTCCCGGACTGCGCGAGCGATTGGACCTCGCCTACGAGCTTTATCGGGATAAGAAAGTGAACCGTCTGATCGTATCGGGAGGATTGGACGCGAACGGCGCCACGATTACGGAAGCCGAAGGGATGAAACGGTATTTGCAAGAGCGGGGCGTGCCGGGCGAAGCCATTTTCGAGGAGCGGGAAGCTACTAGCACGTACGAGAATTTGTTGTACAGCAAGCGGATTATGGACCGTGAAGGCTGGGCGCATCCGATTATCGTCACACACCAGTTTCACGGCGCCCGTGCCATGGACATCGCACGTTTCGTCGGGCTTTCCGACGTGACTACGTCCTTGACGGAATCCCAAGTCATGTGGATGCCATGGCACAAATTCAGGGAGACGCTTGCTTTTACGAAATGGTACGCCGACAAGCTGAGAATGAGTTTAACACGTTAGGATTCGTAATAGCTCATTAGGCGATATAACGGATTTTCAGCTCGTTTTTGGAAATGGCCACGATTTTAGGCTCGAGCAAATCGGTCTTTTCTTTTAATCGTTTTTTGCCGTTAGGATGAACGACGTAGAGCAGAAATTTTAAGTAGATCCGGGTCGCACGGGCGAATAGTCCTTCCGGTAAATCGAAGACGGTAAAGCCGAGCTGTTTGGAGCCGCGATGGATCATCGTAATTCCGTATAAGCCCTTCACATTTTGATACAACGGATCGGTCAGCAGCAGTTTGCTTATTTCCGGCATCAGCGTACGGGTTCTCCGGATCAATTGGGTGGCCAATTGTACGCTGCTGCGGGCATCGAGCCCGAGCTTAAACAACGTGTAATTGTCCAGATGCATTTCGGCCACCAGATCGCCCTTGCGGATTTGCTCGCCGTCCGGGAGCAGGATCGGCTGTTTGCCTAAATATTCGCGCACGCGAAGCTTCAGCAGAGGATCGCTGCGGTCAACCGCCTTCAAACGGAACAGCTTGACGAAGCAGCGCTCCCAGGCCATCCATACGTTGAAGAGCATGCGTTTGAACATGCCGAGCCGATGCTCCGTCGAGGCATGCATCAATTCATCCACGCGTACCGGTTTCAAGCCCCTTTGTCTCATGCTGGCAAGGACTTCGTCCAGAGCGTTCAACATGTGAGCCGGCGCATCGCGGTCCGCCCCGAATGTCTCTCCGCTATCGTGCAGCAGAACGACCGACCCTTCCTTTATCCCGTTCATAAGCCTGATCTTCAGCTTCGTTTTGCCGATTCGGCTGCGCCAATCTTTGGGCATGACGGACCAGAGCACGACCTTGTAAGGTTTAAGCGTGATCAGATCGAATAAATTCAAAATGCCCCAGGGAGGCCTGTAATAAACCGGCTTCGCCCCGGTAATGGAGGCCACGATTTCGGCCGACCGGTCCGCTTGCTTTCTCCGGACATTCCAAGGAAACTGGAACCAGTTGGACATGTGTGAATAATTGTGGATGCCGATCTGATGCCCTTCCTTGTGGATTCGCTCGATCAGGCCGGCCTGTCGCTCCGCCTTCGAGCCCAGTACGAAAAAGGTAGCCTTGGCCTCATGCTTTCTAAGCAGATCGAGCAAAAGCGGAGTATACACCGGATCGGGACCGTCGTCGAACGTCAGCGCGACTTGATTGGAAACTTTCCCTCTGCGGAATACGCCGATAGCGAATATGCGCGTCACCACCCAGGGAACGATTGTATAGGCTACCACGATTAGTACGAAAGAGAATAACAGACGTTCTCTCATGGACATCCTCCTATAGTTTCGGACCACCCGATGCAGGTTGCTTTCAGGTGAAGTCTACCATACCGGCTTGCGAAGTCCAAGTGAAAAAATCGTTGAAATAGGGGAATATTCGCCTGGTTGTCCGGCCGGCTGCAAAAATCGGAAATTTGTGCAAAAGAGCTTATTTTGATTCATAGGACAACTTCTTGCTTTGTACATTATAGGCAGGGGATATTTCGCTAGCAGCCATACGGCGAATGGTTCCGACGGGCTTAAAGCATCCGTGCCTGCACCTTCGAAGAAGAGGTGATTCCGATGAACAGTCGAGTGATTTCCAGCGATATGGCTAAAGCTTCCAGGCAAATCAATGTCGTGCTTCGTACGCCCGAGCCTATATCCGCGCCCGTATCCGAGCCGGAGCCTCAACCAAGCGGCAAATCGGTTCCGTCACAAGGCCCTTTCGCGGATATTATGAAAGAATTGGATCAGATGGTCGGTCTGGAAAACGTCAAGGAGCTCGTGTATGAAATATACGCCTTGCTGCAGATCGGACAATACCGCACAGACGCGGGACTTACGTCGAATCAACAAGTATACCATATGGTTTTCAAAGGAAACCCCGGAACCGGCAAGACGACCGTTGCCCGCATTATCGCCAAGCTGTTTCAAGCGATGGGTTTGCTGCCCAAAGGTCATCTGGTCGAGGTGGAGCGGGCCGATCTGGTCGGCGAATACATTGGCCATACGGCACTCAAAACGCGGGATTTGATCAAAAAGGCGATGGGCGGCATCTTGTTCATCGATGAAGCGTACAGCTTGGCTCGCGGCGGCGAGAAAGATTTCGGCAAGGAAGCGATCGATACGCTCGTGAAAGCGATGGAGGATTATAAAAATCAGTTTGTGCTCATTTTGGCTGGATATTCGGAAGAAATGGAGTTTTTTTTGGCAACGAATCCAGGTCTCCCTTCGCGCTTCCCGATTGCGATCGATTTCCCCGACTATACGACGGATCAGCTTGTTCAAATCGCCGAATTAATGGTTAGAGAACGGGATTACACCTTAATACCCGCCACCATCATGAGGCTTCGCCAGCTGCTTGCCGCGGAGAAGAGCCGCGACCCTTCGGCCTTCAGCAATGCCAGATTCGTCCGCAATCTGATGGAGCGCTCCGTAAGGCACCAGGCGGTCCGACTGCTGAGCCAATACAATACGACGGCTCCGGGCAGACAAGAGCTGATGTCGATCAAGCCGGAGGACATGCGCACGGACAAAAAGAACGGCTTCTGAGCTTGCCGACATGAAACCGGCAAGGAGCAAGCATACTAATAGGCGCAGCGCCATAACCGAACAAGGAGGAACTACAGATGCCTGATAACGATAACGGCTCCCAGAAACGCGCGCCGGAACCGAACGACCCGAAGAAGCAGGGGCGGTCGGCCGCGAAGAAAAAGTCGAAGTAAGCAGAATGCTGAAACCGGGAAGCCGCCATGTGGCGGCTTTTGTACTTGTTGCTTCCGGGGACTTGTATAGTGGGGAGGGGAGACCGGGACAGGAAAAGCAAGTTTGATGTATAATACGTTCAATCGGACGGAGAGCCGGTGAATCGGATAGTTGGAGGAATGGAAATGATACGCGCGGTCGTATTCGACTTTGACGGACTTATTCTGGATACGGAAACAAACGAATTTCATGCGTATGCGGACGTTTACCGGCATCATGGGGCGGAGCTATCATTGGAGGTTTGGTCGAAAGTAATCGGTACGGACATGTTGTCGGTATTCGATCCTTATGAATATTTGGAGAAAAGCATCGGCAGACCGATCGATCGCGGGCAATTCCAATCGATGCGCAGGAAGCTGTTCGCGGAGCGCATGGAGAGGGAGCAGCTGCGTCCGGGTGTCGTTTCGGTTTTGGAGCAAGCGAGCCGGCTCGGCTTGGCGATCGGGCTTGCTTCCAGTTCCGGCAGCGACTGGGTTACGGGGTATTTGAGCAAATTCGGGATATCGGACTATTTCTCGTGTGTGCGGACGCGGGACCATGTGGCGAGAGTGAAGCCGGATCCGGAGCTTTACAGACAGGCAGTCGAGCATCTCGGCGTGCGGCCGGAGGAAGCGCTCGCTTTCGAAGATTCGGCAAACGGCGCCTTGGCGGCTCATAGGGCCGGGCTTCACTGCGTGATCGTACCGAATCCCGTCACGGCATCGCTAACGTTCGGACCGCATCGCAAAAGAATAGATACGATGGAAGGATTGCAGCTCGCGGAGCTGATCGCTGAAATAACGGCCCGTTCCTGACATTGATTCCAGACTTGATAATTGGAATTCGAATTTTCGGACTTAACAGAAAACTTTGAATCGTTAGAATTATTGTATCGCGAAATGGCAAGGTATGGTATATTAGGTTTCAGGTGCACGTAAGAATATGGAAATACATTTGGCAAACTTGCCGAAAGGCAGGGACGCAAAGCCACAGGTCTAAGGTTCGGGCGGACTATGACAGCTGGGTTGCCGAAACGCAAATTTCACGATCTCGTTATCGTGTGATCGGCCGTCCCTGTAATCAGGGGCGGCTTTTTTTGCCGGTATACAATTCCGGCTGCAATTAAAGCGGAAGGGAAGAACCCAATGCACTTATCGCGCTCATTACGGCCGATTCGTATGGCCGCTGTCCGGAGGAAGGATTCGGTGCTCGCCGCACTCGTTTTGTTTGTCGGCGTAAATGCATGTATCGACGCTATACCCGATTTGACAAGGAGTGCGGCTTCGGTTCTTTTTACGGGGCTGCTGCTCGCGGCGGTATTCCTGAGCAAGAAAAGGAAGGCGGCTTACGGTATGTCGAGTTTGGCTTTACTCGTGTACGTAGCCGCTGTCCAGCCGGAGCAGATGTTCGCAACCTTGATGACGGTTTACCCTCTGCTGCTCTTTTACGCCCTTCTATTGCCGAATCCTTTGTATACACTTGCAGCCGCAATAGCCGTCGGTATTAACCTGTACGCTTACGCTGATTTTTCGGAGCATAACGAATGGATGACCCACTTGTTTTTTATTTCGATTAACGCGGTCGCCTATACGATCCTTGCCTACTATGCGCGGAAGCTGGAGAAAGAAAGAAACGAATACCGCCACTTGAGCATGATCGATTCGTTGACCGGGCTTGCCTCGCTGCAGCAGACGCTGCAGTTCGGCGAACAGCTGATCAAGGAAGGCAAGACGGTGCGAGTACTGCTGATCGATCTCAATTTCTTCAAGCAAATTAATGACACGTACGGACATATGGTAGGAAACAAAGTCATTTTGCTCGTCGCGGACTACTTGCGGAAGCTGGTCCAGCCTGCGAATGGCATAGCCGGACGGCTGGGCGGAGACGAGTTCGTCGTCGTCGTGGAAGACGAGCCCGCTTTTGTCCATATGCGGCAGCGTTTGCTGGATGAGCTGAACGGACAATCGTTCGTCCCCGATGAAGGGCTTCCGCCCGTTTCGCTATCGTTCTCCGTAGGCGTTTCCGTTTCCGTCCCCGACCGGATGCTGGGCATCGAAGATTTGCTCCATGATGCAGATCTGAACATGTATGAATTCAAGCTGCATCACCGGCTGCCGACGTTCCACGGGAAAACGGCGGATTTGATCGAGCATAACCCCGACCCGATCTGCACGTTCGACCGAAAAGGGAAGCTCGTTGCGGTCAATCCGGCTTCGGTCAAGCTGCTCGGGTATTCGGCCGAGGAGATGACGAAGCGACAGTTCGTTTCCATGATTCATCCCCAGGACCGGTTGAAGGCGCTTACTTATTTTCAGGAGACGATGGAAGGAAATTCAAATCATTTCGAGCTTAAGATGATCCATAAGGAAGGGCATACGGTAACCGTCGATGTGACGAACATCCCGATTATCGCCGATCATCAAATCGTAGGCATTTATGGCGTAGCCAAAGACGTAACGGATCGTAAGAAGGCGGAGGAGCTGCTGCGAAATTCCGACCGGCTGGCTGTCACCGGACAGCTTGCCGCGGGTCTTGCGCATGAAATACGAAACCCGCTTACAGCGCTCAAAGGCTTTGTCCAGCTGCTGCAATCTTCGCGGATCGAGAACAAAGCGTACTACCCGGTTATGCTGACCGAATTGGAACGAATCAATTTCATCGTGAACGAGTTTCTGCTGCTGTCCAAGCCCCGGCCGGCGAGCTTCCGGGAAACCGATATCCGGACCGTAATCGATCATGTAGTGACGCTGCTGGAGACGCAAGCGATTCTGAATAAGGTTCAGATCGTTACCGAACAGGTAAAAGACATGCCCCTGATTCGCTGTGACGAGAATCAAATGAAGCAGGTGTTCGTCAACTTGTTGAAAAACGCAATCGAGGCGATGCCGGACGGCGGGCAAGTAGCCGTTCGGACGGAGAAGTCGGACCAAGCCCTGACCGTCCACATTACTGACCAGGGGGGCGGAATCCCGGAAGAACTGACGCCTAAGGTCGGGCAGCCTTTCTTCACGACGAAGGAAAATGGAACCGGACTCGGCATCATGATCTGCCACAACATCATGGAGAACCACGGCGGGAAGCTGACTATAGCGAGTGCGGCGGGAAGCGGAACGACTGCAGAAATCGAGCTGCCCTATACGTAACCGCGCTAGAAACGGATATAATATGAAAGCTTATTCGGAAATATGTTACAATGAACCGTACACACGGCAATGACGGGATAAAGGAGTTTTGGCATGAAGCAAACGACGCATGAAGTGACCGACGGCATCCCGGATAAAGCGGTTGTCGTCAGTCTCGTTTTGAAAAGCGACCGGTTATCCGATGGCATGGTGCAGTATTCGCTTGACGAGCTGATCAGCCTGGCCGAAAGCGCCGGAGTCGAGGTGCTCCATTCGGCGGTTCAGGCCAAAGACTCGATCGATCCGAAATGGTTTATCGGCAAAGGGAAAGTGGAGGAGCTTCGCGATGTCGCCGACCGACTCGGAGCCAATACGGCGATATTCGACCAGGAGCTGTCCGGGGCGCAAGTCCGCAATCTGGAGCGTGCGCTCGATCTGAAAATTATCGACCGGACCCAGCTTATCTTGGACATATTCGCACAGCGTGCGAAGACGAGCGAAGGCTTCCTGCAAGTCGAGCTTGCCCAGCTCAGCTATTTATTGCCCCGCCTGTCGGGTCACGGCGTCAATTTATCCCGTCTTGGCGGCGGTATAGGTACGCGGGGACCGGGGGAGACGAAGCTTGAGACAGACCGGCGCCATATTCGCAACCGGATCAGCGAGCTGAGAAACGCGCTGCAAGAAGTAAGGCGCCACCGTGTGCTGCATCGGGAACGCCGGAGAAAGACAGGCGTGTTCCAGGCGGCGCTGGTCGGTTATACGAACGCGGGCAAGTCAACGCTGCTCAATCGTCTTACTCAAGCGGACGTATATGCCGAGAACCAATTGTTTGCAACGCTCGATCCGACATCGCGCATGCTTCGTCTGCCGAACGGTCAGGAGATCGTTCTGACCGACACGGTAGGTTTTATACAAAATCTTCCCCACGATCTGGTCGCGGCGTTTCGGGCGACGCTCGAAGAGGTTTGCGAGGCGGATCTTATTCTGCATGTCGTAGACAGCTCAAGCGAGATGAAGGAACAGCAGATGCGCGTCGTAGACGAGGTGCTTCAAGAGCTCGGAGCACAAGGCAAGCCGACGATCGCCGTATTCAATAAAATCGATCTGCTGTCGGGAGCGAATGCCGAACTTTTGACCGCAGAAGGGGATATGATCCGGGTTTCCGCCTTCTCCGAAGCCGATTTGGAATCGCTCAAGCTTTCCGTTCAAGAGAAGCTTATGGGCGATACGAGACGGTTTCGCATACCGGCGGGACGCGGCGATCTGATCTCGCTCGTGTACCGTGTAGGCGACGTGCTGGAGCAGGAAGTGGAAGGGGAAGACATCACCTTCGACGTGCGATTGAAACAACTCGAATTCGACAAGAAAGGCTATATGCTTCAGGCGTTTATGGCGCATGAAGCGATTCAGCAAGAGGGAGAGAATCATTGAAATGAACGTACCGGATAAAATCGCCCGGCTCATGGATGAAGCGGAGGCTATTGCGGAGCCTAAGCTGAAGCAGTTGGACAGACGGGTGGACCGCAATCAGTGGAAGGTGATCGAAGCTTTCCAGAAGCATAAAGTAAGCGACTATCATTTTGCAGGATCAACCGGGTATGGATATAACGACCGCGGCAGAGAAGTGCTGGATCTCGTATATGCCGACGTGTTCGGGGCGGAGGCGGGGCTTGTGCGGCCCCACTTCGTCTCCGGAACCCACACGATCGGTACCGCCTTGTTCGGCATCCTGCGCCCGGGAGACTTGCTCTTGTACATAACCGGCAAGCCGTATGACACTTTGCATAAAGTAATCGGCAAGCCGGGAGACGGAACGGGATCGCTCCAGGATTGGGGAGTGCGCTACGATGAAGTGGCATTGGCCGATGATGGGCTCCCGGCATGGAACGTACTGCGAGACAAGCTGATGACGAACCCGCCGAAAGTGGTCGGCATCCAGCGGTCGAGAGGATACGATTGGCGGCCATCCTACACGGTGGAGCAAATTGCCCAAATGGTGCGGTTCGTCAAGGAAATTGTGCCTGACGTAATCGTATTCGTCGACAACTGCTACGGCGAGTTTACGGAAGAGAAGGAACCGACCGAAGCCGGAGTCGATTTGATGGCAGGTTCTCTTATCAAAAATCCCGGGGGCGGCATAGCACCGACGGGAGGGTATATTGTCGGCAAGCGAGACCTTGTCGAATTGGCCGCCTATCGGCTTACGGCTCCGGGCATCGGGGGGGAGGTCGGGGCGATGCTCGGCACGACCCGGGATATTTTCCAAGGACTGTTCCTGGCCCCGCATCTTGTCGGACAAGCGCTCAAAGGCAGCGTGTTCGCCGCCGCGTTGTTCGAGCTGCTCGGCTTCGATACGCATCCGCGCTGGAGCGACGAACGGACCGATTTGATCCAGGCGATCCGGTTCTCGGGACCGGAGCATTTGATCGCCTTCGTGCAAGGGATTCAGAAAGCGGCGGCCGTCGACTCCCACGTCGTACCCGAGCCGTGGGACATGCCCGGCTATGAGCATCCGGTCATTATGGCTGCCGGGACGTTCATTCAAGGCGGAAGTCTTGAGCTATCCGCTGACGCGCCGATCCGATCTCCGCATATTGCTTACATGCAAGGTGGACTTACTTACGCGCATGTGAAATGGGGAGTCGTGATGGCGCTTACGAATATGATGGAAAAAGGGCTATTGTAATTAAACCTAACATACATTGACACATTTATGTCCGATATGTACAATTAAGATATCCTCTACATGTTGGAGTGGTGTAAAGTGAGCGATGAAATCCGCCGTAATATGGCATTGTTCTCGATCGGTACCGTCATGAAGCTGACCGATCTGACCGCACGGCAAATCCGTTATTACGAGCAGCATGAATTGATCGTTCCGGCGAGAACGAATGGCAATCAACGGCTGTTCTCGTTCAACGACGTCGAAAGACTGCTGCAAATCAAGGCGCTGATCGAGAAGGGCGTCAATATTGCCGGCATTAAGCAAGTGCTGAATCCGGTATCGAAAAACTCCGAGGAAGCGACGATCATTACGGATCAGACCGAAGTGAAGCGCAAGGAGCTGGACGATGCGCAGCTGCACAAAATGCTGAAGCGGGAATTGATGACCGGCAATCGGCGCGGTAAAGTTTCCCTGATTCAAGGGGAGCTTTCGCGGTTTTTAAATCATAAAACTTAAGGAGGAGTTGTACGATGACCCAACCGACCTACACAAAAGAGGACATTTTACGCATCGCGAAAGATGAAAATGTCCGCTTTATCCGACTGCAGTTTACCGATTTGCTCGGGACGATCAAAAACGTCGAAATTCCGTTAAGCCAATTGGAAAAAGCGCTTGATAACAAAATGATGTTCGACGGCTCCTCCATCGAAGGCTATGTCCGGATCGAGGAATCCGACATGTACTTGTATCCGGACCTCAGCACTTGGGTTATTTTCCCTTGGGTAACCGAGGATCGCGTGGCCCGTCTCATCTGCGATATTTATTTGCCGGACGGTCGTCCGTTCCCCGGAGATCCGCGCGGCATTCTGAAGCGTGCGCTGAAGGAAGCCGAGGATATGGGTTACACGGCGATGAACGTCGGACCCGAGCCGGAGTTTTTCCTGTTCAAGACCGACGAGAAGGGCAATCCTACGATGGAGCTTAACGATCAAGGCGGTTACTTCGATTTGGCTCCTACGGACTTGGGCGAGAACTGCAGACGCGAGATCGTCTTGACGCTCGAGGAGATGGGTTTCGAAATCGAAGCTTCGCACCACGAGGTGGCGCCGGGGCAGCACGAGATCGATTTCAAATACGCGGATGCCATCAAGGCGGCCGATCAGATTCAAACGTTTAAGCTCGTCGTCAAAACGATTGCAAGACAGCATGGACTTCACGCTACTTTTATGGCCAAGCCTTTGTTCGGCGTGAACGGCTCCGGGATGCATTGCCATCAATCTTTGTTCCGGGGAAGCGAGAATGCGTTTTTTGACGATAGCGACAAGCTCGGCTTAAGTGAGACGGCGCGTCACTATATGGCCGGCGTACTGAAGCATGCGCGGGCGTTCGCAGCGATCACGAACCCTACCGTCAACTCGTACAAAAGACTCGTTCCCGGCTACGAAGCGCCATGTTATGTCGCGTGGTCGGCAAGCAACCGCAGCCCGATGATCCGGATTCCGGCTTCTCGCGGTCTAAGCACCCGTGTCGAAGTGCGCAATCCCGACCCAGCGTCGAACCCGTATTTGGCGCTTGCCGTCATGCTGAAAGCGGGCTTGGACGGGATCCAAAACAAAACGCCGCTGCCTGCGCCCGTTGACCGCAACATTTATGTCATGAGCGAGGAAGAGCGGGAGGAGCAAGGGATTCCTAGCTTGCCGTCGGATTTGCGCGAAGCGCTCGTGGAGCTGCTGAACAACGAGGTTATCTGTGATGCGCTCGGCGAACATGCATTATCCCACTTCATCGAACTGAAAGAAATCGAGTGGGACATGTACCGGACTCAAATTCATCAATGGGAACGCGATCAATATATGACGCTGTATTGATTTGGATACAAAGAAGCCATGGACGCAGTCCGGCATAACGCCGGAATCGATCCTTGGCTCTTTTTTCTGGAAAAAAATATGTCGTTATTTCAAATCGATCCGAATCGGTGTTACACTCGAACGGAAAGTGCCGTCGCTCAATTGGCCGTAATCGTTCGAGCCCCATGCCCAAAGGGTGCCGTCGTTTCGAACCGCCAAATGGTGAGCCCCGCCGCAGGCGATCGCGACTACATTGTCCAACCCGGCCACTTGGTGTAGGTTCGGATTGATTTTAGCGCCATGCTCCGGAAATTTGTCGAGCGTAATTCCCCAAGACCAGACCGTGCCGTCCTCTTTCAGGCCTAACGAACGGTCGAAGCTTCCTTGGATGGCGACGATGCCGTCCAGCGCCGGGATGCGCACCGGCGTCGCGACTATTTTTTTTTCGTCCAACCCAAGCTGGCCGCGGAGGTTGCTTCCCCAGCCCCAAACGGAGCCGTTCTTTTGAATTGCAAAGAAGCATTCGTCGCCGGCGAATACGCTGACCACGTTCGATAAGCCGTCCACTCTCTTAGCTTTAATCGGCGCGATGCTTCCTAAAGGCGTTGCGCCATCCCATGTCCAAACGGAGCCGTCTTTCCCTACGATCGTCAGAATGGACTGTCTGGACCATTTGGCGAATGCGATATCTGCCGCATCGGAAATGTTGGGAATCTGGACTGGAGTATCGCCATATCCGTGAGGGACGGGACGCCATACCCAGACGGATCCGTCCTTCTTGACGGCGGAATGAAACGAATCGCCCGCCGCCACTTTTACGATGTCCGCAAGATCGAGCTGAACGGGATCCTGGATTTGGAATTCCAAGCGGTGATCGGAGCCGCCAACCGGGAACGGGCCCGCCAACCAAGTCCAGACCGTGCCGTCTTTTTTCAGAAACAAGTTGGACGAAACTTGCGCGATTTGCTGCATCGTCCCCATCCGGATCGGGGTATTGTCGCGAAGCTTCCAGTTCGGAAATTCGAAATCTCCAATACCACCCCAGTACCACACATCGCCTTGATCGTTATAAGCGATATTGTGCGAGCCGTCAGCCGATATGTACAGCTTCGGTTGCGGCGTATGACCGCTCGTCGGCGACTCCGCATAGGCGAAAGTACCTGACGCCATAGTCAGCACGGCGACCCACAGGAAGAAGCGAATTCGGATGTTTCTCAGTACAGCGGTTAACCGGTTCAAGCCAATTCCTCCTCATCTTTATTGATCAAATTGGTTCCCTTGCCATGATTACCAATAAATGGCCGGATTTACCTATTCGTTAGACGACAACAAGCGCGATTTGGTTTCATTACGGTATCATTTCGAAACGAAAAAACAGCCTTCCGGTTATGCACCGAAAGGCTGTTTCGTTAGGGCGCGCGATTAATGAATGTCGCGGAACAGGCCGATCACTTTGCCGAGAATCGTCACGTTCCGCAGGCGAATCGGGTCCATCGCCGGATTCTCCGGTTGAAGACGAATATGGTCCCGTTCCTTGTAGAACGTCTTGACGGTCGCCTCGTCGTCTTCCGTCATGGCGACGACGATGTCGCCGTTATTGGCGGTCTGCTGCTGCTTGACGATGACGTAGTCGTTATGATGGATGCCGGCTTCGATCATGCTCTCGCCGACGACGCGCAGCATGAAAACGTTATGGTCACCGACGAAATGGCTCGGAAGCGGGAAATACTCCTCGATGTTCTCGGTAGCCGTGATCGGCATGCCTGCCGTTACTTTCCCGATTAACGGGACGCGGGCGATCGAGAACGAGAATGCGGAAGCCGATTCGTCATGGCCGTTCAATATTTCGATTGCTCTCGGCTTGGTAGGGTCTCGGCGAATAAGACCTTTTCTCTCCAGGCGGTCCAAGTGGCCGTGTACCGTGGAGCTGGACGCAAGCCCAACGGCTTCGCCGATTTCCCGCACGGAAGGAGGGTAGCCTTTGTCGCGCACTTCGTTCTTGATAAATTCGAGTATCGCTTGTTGGCGATTGGAAACCTTGCTCACGATTATCACTCCATATAGACAGATTTATATGGGTAAATTATACCACAGAACTCGAGTTCGTACAAACATAAGTTCGTTATTTGTTGCATAAAGTTAGTAGAACGTTAATCGTTAAAAAAATGCGAACAACCGTTCCCTGAATGATTGACACGAATATGTGTTCGTGTTATTCTGATACCAGAACAAATGTTTGGGGAGGAATTCAAAGTGCAATATGCAACTTTCCATCATAATCAATCGTTTCATCATTCGGGAGTTCGTATGGCTCGAACCGTTTCTGATTCCGGCATCGTTCGCGCCAAAAGGCTGCGACTCGCGGCGTTAGCCGTCATTATGCTGATCTGCATCGGGTTTGGAGCTCTAATCCATACATTTACCGGCGACAATGAAGTTCAGGCCGCGGCCATTCCCGTCCTAGAGCAAATCGTCGTAAAACCGGGCGATACGCTTTGGTCGATTGCCGAACAGCGCGTTCACCAAGGCGAAGACATTCGCATCTATATTCAGAAGCTGAAGAAGACGAACGGTCTAACGTCGTCGGCGCTTCAAGCCGGTCAAGTACTGCAGCTGCCATAAAGCGCATTCATCCGACCCATTGCATTATATATTCGCATCCAATCATCCGACACGGATACCTACATAACGTTCCAGCCCGGCGCTACGTGCCCCGGGCTTTTGAGTGTTTCCGCCCGCTCGCCTTGACAATCGACTCCGAACCGTGCAAAGTAGGAGATAACCGACACAAGGAGGCCGAATATGATTACCGAACAAATGATCGCCCGTATTAACGAATTAGCCAAAAAAGCGAACACGGTCGGCCTGACCGACGAGGAATTGGAAGAACGCAACGATCTGCGCAGACGTTACATTGATGCGTTCAAAACGTCGCTCAGGGCGCAGCTCGATTCGATCGAATTCGTGGACGGGGACAACAACGAAAGTCCCGGCAAGAAGCTTCACTAATGGAGCTGCTACGTGAACACAGCATTCCGGACCCGCTGCAACTTGCCCAGCAGTCGCCAATGTTCGATCGACACGACGGATTACCTGCAAATTCAGTGAATTTATAAGGGTAGGGCAAGGATGAAGCGCTTCTATTAATGCCAATAAGTACGAAGCACTCTTAAGAACGGAGGAACGGCATGTCCCGCAAATGGGAACGGATGGTCCAAAGAAACAGCAAAGAAATGAATCGCAAACGGGTAAAATCGGGCAAAACGCCGATTTCCGTATCGACGGAAGAGCAAATGGACGTATTCAAAGGGAGAAGCTGGTTTTTGCCGACTCTCCTGGTCGCCTGTTCGCTCTTTTTCGCGATCGTGTCCGTAGCGTACTACGAGACCCAGACGTTATACTGGGTTACGGTAGCCGGTTACTTGGCGCTAGGAGTCATGTACTTCTTGCGCAGGCCTTATGTCAAGGTCGGCAAACAGAAGCTGTCCACGCGCCGGATGGGAATGGACAAAGTGTTCGGTGCGGATGAAATCGAATCGATTTCGGTACAGCCGGGCAGTGTGGCGATTCAATTGAAAGGAAAGCGCACGCGGTGGGTGCTGTCCAAGTTCCAAAGCTTGTACGACATCCCTGCCCTTGCAACCCGGTTGAAAAAATTCGCCGAAGTCAACGGAATCGAATACACGGAAAACGCGGCTTAGGCGCTGCTGCGTATCGATTTGCACAGCGTCTTAATGGGAATAAAGGGGAGAATACGGTTCATGGCGATACGAGCGGTTTTGTTCGATTTGGACGATACATTGCTTTGGGACGACAGAAGTGTGAAGGAAGCGTTCCAGGCGACCTGCGCGGCCGCCGCCGAGGCGGTTTCGGTCGATCCGGTCAAGCTGGAAGAGCAAGTGCGGAGAGAGGCGCGGGCGTTATACGAATCGTTCGAAACGTTCCCGTTCACGAAACAGATCGGCATCAATCCGTTCGAAGGATTGTGGGCGCGCTTCAGCGAGGGAGAACAGGAAGAGTTCCGCAAGCTGGAGAAGCTTGCTCCGGGATACAGGACGGCAGCGTGGACGAGAGGGCTGAAGGCGCTAGGCGTTGATGATGAAACGCTCGGCTTTCGTCTCGGGGAAATGTTTCCGCAAGAACGGAGAGCAAGACCGATCGTATACGACGAGACGTTCAACGTTTTGGACGATTTGAAAGGCAAAGTCAAGCTGCTGCTGCTGACAAACGGCTCCCCCGATCTGCAAAAGGAAAAAATTGCCGGTGTGCCCGGGCTTTCGGCGTATTTCGATCATATTGTTATTTCAGGAGCGTTTGGCGTAGGAAAGCCGGCTCCATCTATTTTCCGATATGCGATGCAGCTTCTGGATATTCGTCCCGATGAAGGAATGATGGTGGGGGACAAGCTGACTACCGATATTATAGGGGCAAACGGAGTAGGCATGAAGTCGGTTTGGATGAACCGCCACGGCATTTCCCGCAATGACGAGATCGTCCCTGCTTATGAAATCGACAACTTGAGAAGCATTCATACGATTATAGAAGAGCTCGGCTGAGATGACGAACTAAATTGCAGCAAAAAAGCCCGATGCTTTCAATAGAAAGCGCCGGGCTAGTTTCGTACCGGGAACAGCTTATGCTTTTTGGAACGACGGGTCGTCGTAAGGATGCGCGATCCAGCCTTCCGTCTCGATAAAGAGGCGGACGGCGACGATTTTACGGTTTTCCATCAACGTGAAGAAGTGGGCTTTGTTCTCGGGAACCGAGATGACGTCGCCCGCTTCGAGCTCTACGTCGAAATAGCCTACGTCCTCAGTACCTTTGATGATGAAGATGCCTTTGCCGGCCGTAATCGCCCGGACTTCATCCTCGGTGTGCGTATGCACCTGCTCGAATTTTTTCAACAGCTCGTTCAAATTCGGAGTGGCGTCGGACAAGGCGACGATGTCCCATGTTTTGTACCCGCGGCGGCTCGCCAGATCGCGAATTTCGCTGTCGAATGTCTGCAGAATTTGCTGCTTCTCTTCGTCGGAGAGGACGAACTTCTCCTGCAGTTCAGGGGCCAGCTTGCCAGGATTCCAGTGCTCGTACAGCACCTCTTGATTTTCCAGAAACGATCTGACGTTATCTTCGCCCGTGATGCGTTCGTTCGTATTGCGAATACGGATTTCTGCCATGACTATCCCTCTTTCCCGAAAATAGATGATTGCCGTGTTAATAGGTATTATATTCGAAAACGTTTCATGTGTCGATGGATCGCCGGCGATTAATTGCTTAATTCCGATAAGAAAACAAGACAATATCGCTCTTTCGAAAAACGGCGTATTCTGGTAGACTAATCTTTATTGCGAGAAGGTTATAGGACTAGGGGTGGACTTCATGCCGAAAATGGCTCTAGCGGAACGGCTTAAGCAAAAAATATTGATACTGGACGGCGCGATGGGTACGATGCTCCAGCAGGAAAACTTGACGGCCGACGACTTCGGCGGCGAGGAGCTCGATGGCTGTAATGAAATTTTGGCGGTTACGAGACCGGACGTACTGACGAAAATTCACGAAGCTTATTTGGATGCGGGCGCCGATATATTGGAAACGAATACGTTCGGATCGACAAGCGTCGTATTGGCCGAATACGATATACCGGAGCGGGCTCGCGAGCTTAATTTGGCGGCGGCCCGATTGGCGGTAGAGGCGGCCAACAAATATTCGACGCCGGAATGGCCCCGTTACGTGGCGGGAGCTATGGGGCCGACGACCAAAACGCTATCCGTTACCGGTGGGGTTACGTTCGAAGAGCTTATCGACAGTTACTACGAACAGGCGCTGGCTTTAATAGAAGCCGGTGTGGACGCGCTGCTGCTCGAGACGTCTCAGGATACTTTGAACGTCAAGGCGGGCAGCATCGGCATTCGCAACGCGTTCGAGACATCCGGCGTTACGCTCCCCATCATGATATCCGGCACGATCGAGCCGATGGGTACGACCCTTGCGGGGCAAAACATCGAATCGTTCTATATCTCGCTCGAGCACTTGAATCCGGTTTCGATCGGCTTGAACTGCGCGACGGGTCCGGAGTTTATGAAAGACCATATCCGTTCGCTGTCGGCAATCGCCAAATCGGCGGTCAGCTGTTATCCGAATGCCGGGCTTCCCGACGAGAACGGGCATTATCACGAATCGCCCGCTTCGCTCGCGATGAAGCTGGGCGCTTTCGCCGAACAAGGCTGGCTGAATATCGCGGGCGGCTGCTGCGGTACGACGCCGGATCATATCCGCGCGATCGCGGAGAAGATGCAGGAGCTGAAGCCCCGTTCGACGTACGGCGATCACCCTGCTGCGGTATCGGGCATCGAGACGGTTTATCTCGAGGAAGACAACCGGCCGATCATGGTCGGAGAACGGACGAATATTTCCGGCTCGCGCAAATTCAAGCGTCTGATCAAGGAAGGCAAGTTCGAGGAAGGTTCGGAAATCGCCCGGGCGCAAGTGAAGAACGGTGCGCAAGTGATCGACATCAATTTGCAGGATACCGATATCGACGAAGCTTACGCCATGGAGAACTTTCTCCAATTCGTCGTCAAAAAAGTAAAAGCGCCGCTCATGATCGATTCGACTTACGATCATATTATCGAGCTCGGACTCAAACATTCGCAAGGCAAAGCGATCATCAACTCGATCAACTTGGAGGATGGGGAAACGAAGTTCGAGAACATCGTTCCGCTCATTCATAAGTATGGAGCAGCCGTCGTCATGATTCTCATTGACGAAAGCGGTCAGGCCGTGTCCCGTCAAGCGAAAATCGAAGTGGCCGACAGAGCGTACGAACTGCTTACCAAAAAATACGGCATGCAGCCGCACGACATTATTTTCGATCCGAACATGTTCCCGGTAGGATCGGGCGATCCGCAGTATATCGGTTCGGCCGTGGAGACGATCGAAGGAATACGGATGATCAAAGAAAAGTACCCCGAGTGCAAGACGATTCTCGGACTGAGCAACATCTCCTTCGGGCTACCGGACGCGGGACGCGAAGTTCTGAACGCCGTTTATTTGTACCATTGTACGAAGGCGGGTCTGGATTACGCGATCGTCAATACGGAGAAGCTCGAACGGTACGCATCGATACCGGAGGAAGAGCGCAAGCTGGCGGAGGACTTGATCTACAATACGAACGATGAGACGCTCGCCGAGTTCGTCGCTCATTTTCGCGAGAAGAAGGTCGAGAAGAAAGAGAAGATGTCGAATCTATCTCTCGAAGAACGTCTCGGCTCCTATGTCGTCGAAGGAACGAAAGAAGGTCTTATCCCCGATCTGGAAGAAGCGTTGACTAAATATGCGCCGCTCGATATTATAAACGGTCCTCTAATGAAAGGGATGGAGGAAGTTGGACGCCTGTTCAACAATAACGAGCTGATCGTGGCCGAGGTGCTGCAGAGCGCCGAAGTGATGAAGGCGTCGGTTGCGTTCTTGGAGCAGTTCATGGAACGTTCCGAGAGCGCAGTCAAAGGGAAAATATTGCTCGCCACGGTGAAAGGCGACGTTCACGACATCGGCAAAAACTTGGTCGAGATCATTTTGTCCAACAACGGCTATCAAATTATCAATTTGGGCATCAAGGTGCCGCCGGAGCAATTGATCGAAGCGTACCGCAAGGAGAAGCCGGATGCGATCGGTTTGTCCGGGCTGCTCGTCAAATCGGCGCAGCAAATGGTCGTGACCGCCCAAGACTTGAAAGCCGCAGGAATCGAAGTGCCGATTCTCGTTGGAGGAGCGGCGCTGACGCGGAAGTTTACGAAGACGCGGATTGCCCCGGAGTACGACGGCGTCGTGCTTTACGCGAAGGATGCGATGGACGGGCTCGATATCGCCAACAAGCTGAGCGATTCGGAGCAGCGTCAGAAGCTGATCCAGGAGCTGCGCGACAGCATGGATTCGATCGTCATGGAGTCGGGGAAGAGCGACGAGGTCAAACTTACGAGAGCCACCAAATCGACCGTATCGCAAGATGCGCCCGTATACATTCCGCCGGATATGGAAAGACATGTGTTAAAGGATTATCCGATCGACCATATATACCCTTATGTAAACATGAGAACGCTGCTCGGGCACCATCTCGGTTTGCGCGGCAACGTGGACCAACTGCTGAACGAGAAAAATCCGAAGGCGCTGCAGCTGAAAGAAACGATAGACGGATTGTTCGCGGAAGCGAGAACCGAGGGGCTGATCAAGGCAAACGGCATGTACCGGTTTTTCCCGGCACAGTCGGACGGAAATGACATCATCATCTACGATCCGACGGATGCTTCGGTTGTCCTGCACCGGTTTTCGTTCCCTCGCCAAGAGGTGGAGCCATACTTGTGTCTGGCCGATTTCGTGAAGCCGGTGTCGAGCGGTACGATGGACTATATCGGTTTTATCGTCGTTACGGCGGGGCAAGGGATCCGGGCGAAAGCGGAGGCGATGAAAGACAGCGGCGACTATTTGCGCTCGCATGCGCTACAGTCGTTTGCGATCGAGCTGGCCGAAGGGTTCGCCGAACGGATGCATCATATGATGCGGGACATGTGGGGCTTCCCGGATTCGCCGGAGCTTACGATGCAGCAGCGATGGGGAGCAAGGTATCAGGGCATCCGCGTATCGTTTGGCTATCCGGCTTGTCCGAATCTGGAAGATCAGGAGCCGCTGTTCCGTCTTATGAAGCCGGAAGACATCGGAGTGGAATTGACGGAAGGATTTATGATGGAGCCGGAAGCGTCCGTCTCGGCGATGGTTTTCTCGCATCCGGAGGCGCGATACTTTAACGTGGACAAAGCTTAAGGACTATCACATCATACCTGGGTGATTACGTGACAGTTCCTTAACCCGGCGGAAGGAGCGGCATGGAGCTTTATTTTCTAGGTACGGGGGCGGGAATGCCCTCGAAGGAACGGAACGTGACCGCCGTCGCCTTGACGCTATACGACGAACGCGGCACGATGTGGTTGTTCGATTGCGGAGAAGGAACGCAGCATCAAATATTGCGATCCCCTTTAAAGGCGAGCAGACTCGAATTTATTTTCATTACGCATTTGCACGGCGATCATGTGTACGGGCTGCCCGGATTGCTCACCAGCCGGTCGAATCAAGGAGGGACGACGCCTTTGACGTTGTTCGGTCCTCCGGGTCTCGAGGCGATGCTGGAGCCCGTACTGCGGTTCAGCCAAGCTCATTTGTCGTATGAATTGTCGTATCGCGAAGTAAGGGAAGGGCTCGTATTCGAAGACGACAGGTTCGAGGTCACGTGTGCCAAGCTCGATCACCGAATCGACAGCTACGGCTACAGAATCGTTGAGAAAGACAAGCCGGGCAAGCTGGATGCGGCCAAGCTGAAAGAGCAGGGCATCCCTCCCGGACCTTTATTCGGGAAGATCAAGGACGGAGAAACCGTTACCCTGCCGGATGGTACGATCATCGACGGCAAAGCGTTCATCGGTCCGCCGATACCCGGAAGGAAGATCGTCATCCTGGGAGATACGCGGAAATGCGAAGCCGCAGTGGTGCTGTCCGCGGATGCCGACGTGCTCGTTCATGAAGCGACATTCGATTCTTCCATGGAAGCATTAGCCGAAACCTACTATCACTCGACCGCTAAAGAAGCGGCACTGACGGCCAAACGGGCCGGAGCGAAGCAGTTGATTTTGACTCACATCAGTTCGCGTTATCAGGAGGATGAAGCGCAGCAGCTGCTAATTGAAGCCCGGGAGCAGTTCCCCGCGACTTGGATGGCACGGGATCATGGTTCCTTTCCGATAACGTGATGACCCATTGCCGGATGCGGCAAAACCAATAAGCCCGATTCAGTCGAACTGAAAAGGGCTTATTGTCCGATTCACCGCCTAAGGCGTAATGGAGCGGATGAACCTGAAATGTTACTCCGCGTTATTCGCTTCGTCCTGCGCTTCTTCTTGGAATCCGGCGATGCTTGCGCGTCTCCGTTCGTTTTTCGCTTCGATATTTTGCTTCTCCGTAGTGGAAATCTCGTCGGCATGCTCATCCAAGTATTGTTCGGCTTCCTCGAGGTTGCCGGCCGTATGGCGGGCCATGTTTTGCAGCTTCTCCGCGTTATCGGAACGATCGTCAGGCTTTGCCAATGTAATCTCTCCTTCGCTCGGGATAAAGTTCGAATACCAACATAACATTCCACGAATGGAGCAAAATATACGCGGCGCCAATCGGATAAGCTATACGCCTTCTCTATTTGGGGAATACTGTCAATGTCGGGAACATCGCGTCAATAGGCGGGAGCACAGACTCCTATTACGTTTCATATACTGGGAAGTATGACATTTCGATTAAGGTTTCAGTACCTGGACAATAAGGGAGGTATCCTTATGGAAAAGTATCACTTTATAGGCATAAAGGGTGCCGGAATGAGCGCATTGGCGCAAATTTTGCACGATACGGGACATCTTGTACAAGGCTCCGATATGGAAACCGAGTTTTTCACCCAAAAGCCGCTCGAGCAGAGAGGAATTCCGATGTTCCGTTTCGGCGAGAGCGAGATCGGCAGAACCGGCATGAGGGTTATCGCCTCCAACGCGTTCCTGGACGACCACCCGGAAATTGTAAAATGCGAACAGCAAGGGGTTACGGTCGAGCGATATCATCATTTCCTAGGTGATTGGATTAACCGCTACACCAGCATCGCGGTAACCGGAGCGCACGGAAAGACGTCGACGACCGGCATGATCGCGCATACGTTCAGCGGGCTGCAGCCGACCTCTTTTTTGATCGGCGACGGAACCGGCTCGGGTGTACCGGACAGCAAATATTTCGTCTTCGAAAGCTGTGAATATCGCCGTCACTTTCTCGCATACGCCCCGGATTACGCGATCATCACGAACATCGACTTCGATCATCCTGATTATTTCTCGGGTATCGACGATGTTACGCTCGCCTTCCAACAGATGGCTGACCGCGTGAAGAAGCATTTGATCGCGTTTGGCGACGATCCGCAGGTAAGATCGCTTAAGACGAACGTTCCTGTTCTGCATTACGGGTTCGGCGAGCAAAACGAGCTTCGCGCGGATAACGTCCGGTCCGGGATCGAAGGAATGACGTTCGACGTCCATTTGCATCAAAACCGTCTTGGCACCTTTACGGTATCCGCCTATGGCAGACATAGCGTGCTGAACGCACTTGCGGTTATCGGCGTCGCCGTGCTTGAAGATCTGAATATGGATCAAGTGAGAAGCCGCTTAGCCACATTCGAAGGAGTCAAACGGAGATTTACGGAGAAAAAGCTGCGCGGCAACGTCTTGATCGACGACTACGCGCATCACCCGACGGAAATTGCCGCTACGCTCGATGCGGTTCGCGCCAAATATCCCGGCAAAAAAGTCGTATCCGTTTTTCAGCCCCATACTTATTCCAGACTGGAAGCTTTCATCGACGAGTTCGCAAGCTCCTTGTCCGGATCGGACGAAGTGTATTTGACCAACATTTTCGGCTCGGCGCGCGAGCAGAACGGCAATGTTTCGATCCAAAGCCTGATCGATAAAATTCCGTCCTCCCGTCATATAACGGAGCAGAGCATCGATCAGCTGAGCGTGTATCAGGATTGCGTGCTGTTGTTCATGGGTGCCGGCGACATTCAGAAATATCAAGCCTGGTATGAGCAAGCATAACGGCAGTGTACATGAACTAAAATCCCATTCAGCAGACTGTGAAGTCGGCCGGATAGGGATTTTTTTGTCGACTGAACACCAATAAAGAACTTTAACGGAATTACCGCCATGATTGATAACAGGGGCTTTGTGGACCGACATGTCCCGGTCGTCAGAGAGCAGATACGTTATTCCGTATAAGTTCTTAAATGGAACTCCAGTAGGTCTTTCGTGCTATAATAGTCGGGTAATTCGGATGAGAGTACGGAAGGAATGATGAATACGAGAGCAGATAGGTTGGATCGCATGCTGAACGTTACGGCGGAACTTTTCTTCGGGGTGGAGAATTCGCTGTTTTTCCGACGATTCGGCGAGAAAGGAACGACATTGCTCGATATCGGCTGCGGGAACGGTACATACTTGGCCTGTATCGGCGAGCATTATCCGGATATGAGGCTTACGGGAGTCGAGATCGAGGAGGAAATGTGCCGCAAGGCGCAGGACAAACAGAAGCGGAACTTGACGTTCGTTCATGGAAGCTATGAACAGCTCACCGGGACCGGTTCGTATGATACGATTCTCGCAAGACTCGTTGTACCGCATATTCCCGACAGGAGCGGCTTTGTGAAATGGTTATACGAGCATACGTCGGAGCAGTCGACGGTGATCGTGATCGACTTTGACGACGAGCGTTACCGCGACAACGATGAACTGCCGCTATTTTCCTCGCTCTACAAAAAAGCCCGTCAATCGCTGAAGCGGAAAGGGACATTCCTGGAATTGCCGGATGCTCTCCTGGTTGAGTTCCGCCATGCCGGTTTCGTCCATCTTGGAACCGAATGGTATTCCGTCCGCACGGATCGTCGAGATTTGAAACAGGTATGCCGGGAATACATGCTGCTGGCGACGGAATATTTGCTTGATACGCCGATAACCGCCGAACGCGAAAAGGAACTGGACCGATGGCTGGATAACGACGACTCGTTTCTGGAAATTCCGATGTTCGGCATCGTATTCGGTCGAAGCTCGGGGGTATTATGAACTGGCTCGAACCCTACAAGAAAGAGTTGGTCGAAGTTTTTGCGGAAGCGGAGAGGCTGATAGCCGCATTTCCGGCTCCATTAAACGAAAGAGGATTGGCGTATGTAAGCCGGTTTCACCCGTTTCGGGCCGACAGTACGAAAAACTACATCTGTTATTTGCTCCCCTACTGGTTGGATCATGATTCGGTCGAGAATAAGGACGCGGCAATATGCAGCCGGATGTCGCTCGCCAACGTGTTTGTCATGCTTCACTTTTTCATCCAGGACGACCTGATGGATACCGCTCCGACGAAATGGAAGGAGCAGCTGGCTCTCGACCATTTGCTGCACATGCAATTTCTCGAGCTATATCGGCCAATGTTCGATTCCGGATCGCCTTTCTGGACTTACTTCCGGCAATACGTCACGGAGTGGGCGACGAGCGTGTCGGATGAAAGGGAGCGGGAAGCGTTCCACGATCGCCCTTCGCGCATCGCGCATAAAGCCAGTCCCGTCAAGCTCGCTTCCACCGGGCTGCTGTTGTTGTCCGGGCGGTCGGAGCTCATACCCGATGTTTCCGATATGGTCGATGAAGTGTTGATCACGCTGCAAATGGCGGACGATTGGACCGATTGGAGGGAGGATCTGCAGCAGGGAAGCGCGAACACTCTGATCGCCTTTATTAATCGCGAGCGCCGCACCGCCGCCGAACTTTACGAGAAGGATCTCGAGACGTCGATCTATGTGGGGGGGTATTTGAGCCGATTTGCCCAACTGGCTGTCGATAGGCATCAAAGGTTAAAAGCATACGGACTTCGATTACCTCATTTGATCGATTTTCACGAATATTTGACTGCCAATCTGCTCTCCGCCGCTTCAACGATCGAACGGGATAAAAGTCGGCTGCTTCAGGGAGGATTTGCGTATTGGCTGTCGAAAAATGCCAATTAATTGTGGATTCCGGCACTGTTTCATGCTACACTTGGGACGTTATACTTATCCAATCATTGGAAAGGGTGTCTTTTCGTGTCGGCAGAACAATTATTGAAGCAGCAAATCATCGAAAAAGCTTGGGAGGACGATGCGTTTAAGCAAAAACTGCTTAGCGATCCGAAAGCGGCTATCAAAGACGCCTTCGGGGTAACGATCCCGGATGAAATTCAGCTGAAGGCGCTGGAAGAATCGCCAACCGAATTTTATTTGGTCATTCCCCCGAATCCGTCGGAGACGATCAAAGGCCAAGATGCCGATACGAATGCGGCCTGGTAATGCTATTCCGGGGCGGCGGCTGATGGAAAGCGTATAATCGCTTCCGTCCCCGCGCCTTTTTTGCTTTTGAATTCGATTTTTCCCTGCATTACTTCGATGATGCGAAACGTAACCATAAGACCGAGTCCGGTTCCTTTCGTCTTGCTGGAGAAGTAAGGCTCTCCCAGCCGGGAGAGCTCGTTTTCGTCCATCCCGCCGCCAGTGTCTTTCACGTGAATGACGATTTCGCCGTTACCCGGGTAGGCCCATATTTCGATCGTTCCCCCGTTTTCCAATGCTTCGATGCTGTTTTTGACGATATTGACGAAAGCCTGCTTCAGCTTCGAAGAATTACCGGAAATATATACGTCGTCCGGTATTTGTACGCGAATTTCCCCCCCTTGAATGTTAGCCATCGGAGCGAGAATGCCTTGAATGTGTTCGAACTCGTCGGACAGGCGTAGCACGGACACATCATCCAGCTGCGGCTTGGCGAACGTTAAAAAATCGGTAATAATTCCGGAAGCCCGGTCCAACTCATCCAACGCGAAGCCCAAATACTTTTTAGGTTTGTCTTCCGACGTTTCTCTGAGCAGTTGGAGGAAGCCGCGGGTTACTTGAAGCGGGTTGCGGACCTCGTGCGCTACGGATGCGGCCAGTTCGCTTAAAATTTCCATCTTCTCATGGCGCTGCAGCCGGCTGTTGTACAGCTCCAGCTCTTTGGTGTGATTGACGATCTGTTCATGATCCCTCGCGAACCTGCGGGACAAGATTACGATAAAGGCGATTACAAAGCATAGTACGCCCCATTTCCACAAGTAAAGCTCGTAATTTTTCGCATGGGCGTAAAACCAGATCAATTCGCCGATTCCGGTTGCCGCGAACAACGCGAAGCCGGTCGATAAGATGATGGCGTCTTTGTTGCCCCGGACCGCATGCAGCGACGAAACGCTGATGAGCAGTAGAAATTGGACGAGCATGACGATGCCGAGAACGGTTAAGGTGAAGAAGTAATAGATGTTGATATACTTGAAGCCTGTAATCTCATTCAACAGCAGCAAGGCAATACAAAATGCCGAGTAAGCTACGATGAATTTGCGCATGTACACAATGACCGTTACCTTGGCGCCATCCAGCGCTTTCTCGATGAATAAGGCTAGCGACGGCAGAAAAACGAACAAGGAGAGATCGAACGTAGTCAAGCAAAGCTTCCCGTAACTGCCGAAAAACGTGTAAGGAAAGGGCGAGTACGTTACGATCATCGTGCCTGTCGTAAAAATGACCAGCGATAATGAGATCCATCTCGCAAGCTGGGACTTGTTCAGAAACGGCGAGCATAGCAGCATCATCGCACCGAAGAAGACGAGCGAGCCGCCGAGTATCAAATCGAATAAGTCCGTTTTGTAAAACCGGATCAGTTCGTCCTGATATTCCCCGATCCCGATATTTTGATGAAGTCCGATGCGATCGCTATAGGTAACGATTTTGATATATAAAGCCTTCCCCATATCCTGCTGCTCCAAGGGGAGCGCGATCTTGAATACGTCGTAGGAATAGTGCCGCTCGGATTCGTAAATGGACCGCTCTCCGGCGTATATGTTCACTTTATGTCCGTACAGCTTGTCTATAAAAAGCCCGGGTTGTTTCCATGCGGATGACCTGTACGGGGGCAGCTCGATTTTGATCCAAGCGCTTGTATAGTTTGCCGGGTTTTCCGGAACCGGGTTGTCGGCACTCGCATGTATCCATCCGCGGGGATCGTTTCGTTCCTCGGACGTTGATCCGGTATCGTGCTGCGTTGCCCATTTGAACTGCCATTCGCCGAACGGTTCCATCGAAACCGGATCAGCGCTAACGGATGGCGGCGCGAGTATGAATGGAATAAGAAAAATTATAAAACAAGCCGTTAGTATAGGCGGAACTGCCTTCATCCTTGCACCTCGGAACAACCCCGGTATCTAGCCCGCAGGTTTTGATGAAATTCGACATTCAATCGTTCAATCTGACATGAAACGCATAACTCTTTCAAAAGTATGACATTTCGCGGGAAAAGGCAACTAGATTTAGAGATTGAAGGCGACAAAATTTTGGCTCGGAGGGAAAAACTAGAGGTTCGACTCGGTCTATCGAACGATATGGGGTTTGCGCTAGCAGCGGAAAAGGGAAAACGCCCGATCGCCTAGTCGTGGACGTCGGCTCTCAGGCGCTCCTAAGTATGAATGTCGTATCGGATTATTGTACGCGTACCGCGGTACCGCTAACGGCGACCATGAGCATTCCGTCACGGATGACTTCGTAATCGACGTCGATCCCGACGATCGCGTTGGCGCCATAACGCGAAGCCTGCGAGCGCATTTCTTCGAATGCCATGTCGCGGGCTTCTTTCAGCTTGCTTTCGTAAGCGCCGGATCTGCCCCCGACAATATCGGTAATGGAGGCGAACAGGTCACGTACGATATTCGCTCCCATAATGGCCTCGCCTGTAACGACGGAAACGTATTCGACGACCGTTTTGCCCTCGATCGAAGGCGTAGTTGTTAAAATCATTGGAAATCCTCCATTCGTTTCATTCATTTGTCTTAGGAACTTTAACGGAATAACGTACCCGCTCTCTGACGACCGGGACTTGCCGGTCAACAAAGCCCCGGTCGCCAGTTAGGGCGATAATTCCGTTAAAGTTCCTGACACTATCTATGATATACTTTTCCATGTCGATTAAAAAGTAAAATGTTGTGAAAGGGGAAATCCGGTGCGAGGGTTGTCCATATTGCTTGCCTTCCACTTCGCGGGCCTGCTTGTTCGCGAAGGTCTTCATGTCCCGCTTCCGGCTAATGTAATCGGACTTATTCTGTTTGTCATATCGCTGTTTGCCGGATGGGTGAAGCTTGAATGGGTGGAGGAGAGCGCGCAGTTTTTGCTTCGGCACTTGATGTTGTTTTTCGCTCCGTTCATCGTCGGGACGATCGTATTCTTTCCGGTTATCGGCAGCAATGCATTAGGTATCGGTTTGAGTCTCATAATCGGCACCCTGCTCGTATTGCTCGTTACGGCTAAAGTAACCGGGGCGCTGTCTGGGAAGGGAGGCTCCGAGGATGAACGGAAACAATTGGTGGAATGATCCTTTGTTCGGCGTTACCGTTACGGTAGCGGCATACGTTGTCGCCCTCCGTCTACACGCCCGCATACGGTGGCTTCATCCGTTGTTTGTATGCTCGGCTTCGTTAATCGTATTTCTGCTCGCAAGCGGCATTTCATACGAATCCTACCGGATCGGCGGCGATTTGCTTATTTTTTGCCTCGGTCCGGCAACGGTTGCGTTAGGCGTGCCGATGTACAAGCAGGCCGTGAGGCTCAAAAGACAGCTTCGCGCCATCATTGCGGGGGTACTGGCCGGCAGCTTATGCGGAATGACGAGCAGCGCTTTTTTCATCTGGATCGCAGGCGGGTCGAAGGAGCTGTGGATTACGGCGCTGCCGAAATCGACGAGCTCGCCGATCTCGATCGAGATCGTGAGACTGCTTGGGGGAGTCCCGGAGCTAGGCGCCGTTCTGACGGTTTTGACCGGGCTTGTCGGGAGTATGTTCGGACCTGCTTTTTTGCGTGCCGTCCGTGTCCGGGACGACGTGGCGATCGGAGTCGCCATCGGCACGGCGTCGCATGGAATCGGAACTGCGCGGATCATCCGGGAGTCCGAGCTGCAAGGAAGCGCAGGCGGACTGGCGATGGGCTTGACCGGGATCGTGACCTCTTTGTTATCTATTCCGCTTTACTGGATCTTGCATTAACCGTAAACGAAGTTGGGTTTCGAAGCCTGCCTGTCTTGACGGCGGGCTTTGTTTGTCGGTGATAGTTAACGTCATTAATAAATATCGAGGAATCAGTTCGCAAAAAAGACTCCCTGACATGCAGGGAGCCTGTGTAAGACGGGATGATTAATGAGAGTGCTGCTTCATGGCGCGATCCAAGCCATTCCAGCCGAGCAGAGAGCAATTGTGGCGGGCTCTAAGCTTATGGATGCCGGAAAGGGCCAGAGCGTCGCCAAGCTCCTCCTCGTCCTCGGGCAGCTCGCCGTTCTTGATCATATCGTTGAATAGTCCGATCAGCCTTTCGGCTTCTTCGAACGATTTGCCCTTGACGAGGTCGGTCATCATCGAGCAGGAAGCCATACTGATCGAGCAGCCTTCACCCTCAAATTTAACGTCCTTAATTTTCTGGTTTTCGTCTACCGTCATGTAAAGCACCATAACATCGCCGCAGGTCGGATTTTTATATGGGAACTGGATCGAGCCTTCCCCTTCCAGCTTGCCTTTGTTGCGGGGATTTTTATAATGATCCATGACGATTTGTTTGTACAGGTTCTCCAGCAACGTCTCTCACCTCACGCTGAACAATCGGAATTGTTCGTAGATTCCTCTTATTTTACACCAATTTGCGCAAGATGAAAACAGCGGACGTACCGGCCGGGTCAAAGCAACCGGTTTCCGAAGGAGCCCATATGAAGCGTTTGTCCGATAGGTCTGCGGTTGGAAGGCTTTTCCCGTTCCTGCAAATTCGGCGGCAGCGCCTCCGCTTCGCCCTGATAACCGATGGCAATGACGGCATGTGCGTCGAAATCTTCGGGAATGCCGAGCATTTCCAGGGCTTTATTCGCATCGAATCCGCCCATCGCATGCGATACGAGTCCTTTCCGGGCTGCTTCGAGAGCAAGAAATCCCCAAGCGGTCCCGGTGTCGAACGCATGACTGCGGTTTGGATTTCCTCTTGAATTGATCCGATTCGACAACGCAAGAACGAGAATGGGGGCTTTATCGCACCATAACCGGTTCCCTTCATTAATAAACGAGAGGAACACCGTCTTTTCTTGTTCCGTACGAGCCACTATGTATTGCCAAGGCTGCTCGTTGTTGGCCGAAGGGGCCCATCTGGCCGCTTCGAACAAGCTTAGCAGCACGCTTTCCTCCACTTCCTGAGCGGCAAAAGAACGGGGGGACCAGCGGCGGACATAAGTGGTATCGATATCGTATTCGGCTTGACGATAATTGGAGATCGTTTCGGATTGTATTTTGCTCATAACGGCATTTTCCTCCCAGAGTTTGAAATGATCCATTCCCAATCGATTATATTATACCCGATGAGTAACTTTGCAACTTTTAGAGATCCCGGCTTTGATTATACACGGACTGCAATTCTGAATGTTTCCGGATTTCCGGGACAAACTAATTGGTGGAGCTTGGACTATGGAAAGGGGGAGCCGGGATGCAGCTGAATAATCAGGACTTCGCCGTCATCAAACAGGCGCTGAGAGTCGCATTGAAGCATGATGGAAGCAAACAGGCTTCGTACAGCTACCGCGAGGTGCTGGCGAAGCTGTCCAGCGAGCCGAAGGATAGGTCCTCAAGCGCTCATGGGATCGACCGGGACGGCTTTCGGTACGATTATGACGATGCCGCGGAAATATAATATTTTCCGGGAAAGCGCAGGAATTGACACGAGACGAGCGAAAAGTTTCGGAATAGTCGGAATATTCTATTCAATACGACACAATGCATGCAAATGTGACGCATTCGTCCATTTCATTTAAACGCCATTCGAGCCTGACCGTAAAGATTCGAATCAGCCGCCTGCTTATCGGGGCGGTTTTTGTTATTGTCATGCGAACGTATATTCTGTACAATTGGAGTGACGGAACCTACCGAACGGGATTCGAACATGACGGCGAGGGGAAAGCGGAATGAACCGGCTCACTGGAAAAGTATCCTCCATCGAAGAAATGATCGAGACGATCAAAAACACCCCAGAACTGATGAGTCAAGTTACCCATTGGCGGACGATCGCTCCGAGACCGGCGAGCTATGCCGATTTTCCGGAAACGATCGATTCCGGCTTGCGGGAAGCGCTTGTCCGGAAAGGGATCACGCGTCTATACACGCACCAAGCCGAATCGTTTCGTGCGGCCGAGGAGGGGCGGAGTGTCGTTGCGGTAACGCCCACCGCGTCGGGGAAGACGATGTGCTACAACTTGCCCGTGCTGAATCGCATATTGAAGGATGACAGCTCGCGGGCTCTTTATTTATTTCCGACAAAGGCGCTGGCCCAGGATCAGGTCGCGGAGCTTCACGGAATCGTCGATCTGCTCGGCGCCGATATCAAGACGCATACATACGACGGCGACACGCCTCCGACGGTACGGCAGGCGATCCGTAATGCCGGGCATATTGTCGTAACGAACCCGGATATGCTCCATTCGGCTATTTTGCCTCATCATACGAAATGGGTCAAGCTGTTCGAGAACATCAAATTCATCGTCATCGACGAGCTGCACAGCTATCGCGGCGTTTTCGGGAGCCATGTCGCCAACGTGATTCGGCGGTTGAAGCGGATTTGCCGGTTTTACGGCTCCGCACCGCAGTTCATCTGCGCATCGGCAACGATCGATAACCCGGGGGAGCATGCGGAACGGCTCGTCGGCGAACCGGTAACGCTCGTGAATCGCAACGGCGCACCGTCCGGGGAGAAGCACTTCGTCTTCTACAATCCGCCTGTCGTGAACAAGCAGCTCGGCATACGCCGGAGCAGCGTGCTGGAATCGCAGAAGCTCGCCGCTTTTTTGCTGAAAAACGATATCCAGACGATCGTCTTCGCCCGCAGCCGCGTCAGGGTCGAGCTGCTGCTCACCTATTTGCAGGAGCTTGTCCGGCACGAGCTCGGGACGAAGTCGATACGCGGGTACAGGGGCGGTTATTTGCCGCAGCAGCGGAGGGAGATCGAGCGCGGATTGCGTTCCGGGGAAATACGCGGCGTCGTCAGCACGAATGCGCTGGAGCTCGGCATCGACATCGGACAGCTGCAGGCATGCGTCATGAACGGATATCCGGGAACGGTAGCAAGCGCTTGGCAGCAGTCGGGGAGAGCGGGGCGCAGGCAGGAGAGCTCGATTACGTTCATGGTTGCGAGCAGCAATCCGCTGGACCAGTTCATGATCGAGAATCCGGACTATTTTTTCGAACGGTCGCCGGAACGCGCTCTCATCCAGCCTGACAATTTGATCATCTTGCTCGACCATGTCAAGTGCGCGGCTTACGAGCTGCCTTTCGAGGAAAACGAAAAGTTCGGCGACGAGCCCTTAACGGAATTGCTCGAGTTTCTGGCCGAAGAAAAAATCGTGCACCGCGTCAAAGGCCGCTGGTACTGGATGGAGCAGTCGTTTCCCGCCCACGATATTTCTCTTCGCTCGGCCGCTCAAGAAAATATTATTATTATCGATATGTCGAACGGCAGTCGCGTCATCGGCGAGGTCGACCGGTTCAGCGCGCCGACGCTCGTGCACGAGGAAGCGATCTATATCCATGAAGGCGTCCAGTATCAAGTGGAGAAGCTCGACTACGAGGAGAAGAAGGCGTACGTCCGCGAGGTCGACGTCGATTACTATACGGACGCCAATTTGGCGGTACAACTGAAAGTGCTGCAAACCCACAAGGAAGAGGCGGCGGGACTGTGCGAACGCCGGTTCGGCGAAGTTACGCTTAACGCGAAGGCTACGATATTCAAAAAAATCCGTTTGCGTACGCATGAGAATATCGGGTCCGGCCCGATACATCTGCCCGAGGAAGAGATGCATACGAGCTCGTATTGGATCACTTTCGGCGAGGAAGCGACCGGCGGCTTGAGCGCTAACGATTTGCAATATGCGCTGCTCGGCTTGGCCAACGTGATGGTTCATTTGGCGCCGCTCTATCTGATGTGCGATCCGCTTGATATTCGCGTCGTCCCGCAGGTCCGCTCCGTTCATGATAAAATGCCGACGATCTTTTTCTACGACCGTTATCCGGGAGGAGTCGGCTTAAGCGAACGACTATATGACGTGCACGCTCTATTGATCGACGAAGCGGCAAAGCATATTACGGGGTGCGGATGCTTGAGCGGATGTCCCGCATGCGTCGGCCCGATCGAAGAGGTCGGTTTGACCGGTAAATCGCTTGCCGTCAAGCTGCTTGCCGCGATGAAAGGAGGGGCCGACGGATGAGCTCGCTGAAGGAACGGCTTGGACGGTTAAAGAAGACGGCGGACACTGCCGTCGATTCTGCATCGACTGCCGTACTCGTGTCCGAGACGCTCGGCGCGTCCTGGGAACGGCTCGGCGCCAAAATGCATCATAACGATTGGGGCCAGTTCATCATTCGTCGTCTTCGCTACCCGTTCGATCATATGCACGGCAAATACCGCCTGGGCGAGCTGTGCGGCGAAGCGGGGCCCTTGTCGGCATTGGGTGCGGTCGCGAAGAAGCGGGGAAGCCGTAAAGGGAGCGGGAGAGGCCGAAATGGCTCGTTTGCGGCGGAGAATCAAACTGCGGATCCACTAGCATTGCCGCCCGTCAGCCATGAACGGTTGTTGTTTCTCGACACGGAGACGACCGGGCTCGGCGTAGGAGCGGGGAATGTGGCGTTCATGGTCGGGATCGGCTTTTACGACCCGGACGCCTTTGTCGTGGAACAGCTGTTCATCCGCAACCCGGCTGAAGAAGCCGCTATGCTGCATCATTTGCGGGAACGTCTGACGGACCGCGATATGCTCGTATCGTATAACGGCAAATGCTTCGATTGGCCGGTCCTGAAGAACAGGTACATCTTGAACAGGCAGAAGGACGGAGCGACCGATCCGGTCCATTTCGACTTTCTTTACCCGTCCCGCAGCCTATGGCGCAATACGCTGCCTTCGTGCCGTCTGAGCTCCGTCGAGCGGGAACGGCTCGGCTTAAGCCGGATCGACGACGTACCGGGCTCGCTTGCGCCCGCCCTATATTTTCAGTATTTGGCGGAGAACGATCCGACGCTCGTTGCGGGCGTATTCGAGCACAATGAGAAGGACGTGCTGACGCTCGCCTGCTTGGCGATACATCTCACGCGTCTAATGACCGGGACCGTACCCCGCGAACGGATGGAGCCCGAGGAGCTGTTCCGGCTGGCGCTATGGCTCGACAAGCTGGGCCGTGCCGAAGAAGCGGACGAAGTGTTCCGGGAGCTGCTCGGCCTTGAATCGGAGCAAGCGGCCGACTACCTGCTTCCGGCAGCCGAATTTTACAAGGGTCAAGGACGATTCGGCCCGGCGATATCGTTATGGGAGCGGGCTATAGAGCGCAAGCGGCGATCCAGGATCGCTCCGCTTACGCCTTACGTGGAGCTGGCCATGTATTACGAGCATCAGCAGAAAGATTACGACCGTGCGCTGTTGTATGCGGAGCAGGCGTTCGAGAAAGCCCGCGGCAGAATCTCGGCTGCCCGCAAGGAAGGGAGCGGCGCGGAGGAGCTCGAGGCGATCCGTAAAAGGGTCGAACGGCTGAAAGCAAAACGCGATTCCGCACGAAAACGGAAGGACATGCGCAAGCCGGTAGCGGGTGCTGCCAATAAGGGCGGCAAACGTTACGGTTCCGAATGGACGGCCGGTATATGGCAGCAAACCTTGACTTTCTCCGGTGAAGATATACGATCCGGCGAAAGATCCGAGCGGAGGACAGAAACGTTATGAACCTTACCGAACATCGATACGCTTTTTTGATCGATTTGGACGGAACGATGTATGCCGGACATTCGACGATTCCGCATGCGGCTGCATTTGTCGGGACAATCAGGGAGCTGTCGCTCCCGTTTTTGTTTGTGACGAATAATTCGTCCCGCACTCCCGAAGCGGTAGCCGAACATTTGCGTCATATGGGGATTGCCGCGGATGCGGATGAAATCGTAACTTCCTCGCAGGCTGCGGCCCGCTATGTAGCAGGAAGCGAGCGTGGACGGCGCGTATACGCGATCGGCGAAGAAGGTTTGAAGACGGCGCTGCGGGAGGCGGGTATGGAGCTAGTGGAAGATCGGCCCGACTTCGTCGTTCAAGGCATCGATCGCGAGTTTTCATACAGGAAGCTGGAAGCTGCCGTACAATTCATCTCAGAAGGGGCCGAATACGTGCTGACGAATCCCGACCGTCTGCTGCCTGCTGATGGGCGGCTTGTTCCGGGAGCCGGCGCGATTTCGGCTGCGATCCAGGGGGCTCTCCAAATGAAACCTGCCGTGATCGGGAAACCGTTTAGCCCCATTATGGAGTACGCGCTCGAAAGGCTCGGGACGGCAGCCGAGGTATGGGCGGTAGGCGATAATCCCGCAACGGATATAGGGGCGGGGAAAGCGGCTGGCTTAAGAACCGCACTTCTATTGACCGGTATCGCGACGCCGGATAACTTCGAGGATTTGCTTGCGCGTGCGGAAGTCGTACCGGACCTTGTATGCGCGAATTTGGCCGAGCTGCTCGTGCGTTTGGGGCTTCGGTGAGGAGGGGCCTATTGGGATTTTAGGTATGAAACCATTACCGGCAAGGGCAAACTGATAGAGTCAGGAACTTTACATTAACGCCATGAAGAAGGTAATGATATGCCGGAACTTCCCGAGATGGAAACGTACAGAACGCTGCTAGTCCAAAGAATCGTGCATCGGCCGGTTACGGCGGTCGAGATTGAGCGCGAAAAATCTATTAATGTGCCGGTCGAAGCTTTTAAGAGAAGGGTGGAGGGCCGGGCGATCGCAAACATTACGAGACGGGCCAAACATTTGCTGTTTCATTTGGACAGCGGCGATATATTGCTGCTGCACTTGATGCTGGGCGGGTGGATGTTTTACGGTACCGATCGCGAGAAGCCGGATCGAACCGCACAGGTCGTTCTATCGTTCGGCGAACGAAGTTTATATTTTATCGGGCTCCGCCTCGGTTACTTACATCTGCTGGATCGCGCGGAGGCGGAGCGGAAAATGTCCGGACTCGGTCCGGAGCCGTTGGAATACGATTTTACAGTCGAAAGGCTGTCACGACTGCTGCGCAGGAAAAGATCCGTGCTGAAGCCGACCCTTACCGATCAGAAGACGATCGCGGGAATCGGCAATTGCTATTCCGACGAAATGTGCTTCGATGCGGGGATATTGCCTAATCGGGCTATAGGGATGATGTCGGATGAAGATTTCGCCGCGCTGCACCGGTCGATGCATAAAGTATTGAACGAAGCGATCCGCTTCGGCGGTTATATGGAAAACCCGTTGTTTCCGGGAGATGCGCTGACAGGAGGATTCGACAGCCGGTGCGTCGTGTACGACAGGGGCGGGGAACCTTGCGTTCGCTGCGGCACTCCTATAGTCCAGGACGAGCTTGCGTCGCGGAAGGTGTTTTATTGCACACGCTGTCAACGCTGACGAAGGAGGGAGACGCTTGTATTTCGGCGCTCACGTAAGTATACGCAACGGTTTTCTGGAAGCTGCGAAAATAGCACGGAGCTTGGGCGGGCGATCGTTTCAATATTTTCCGAAAAATCCGCGAAGTCTCGCCATCAAGACGATGGACCGCCGCGACGCGGAAGCGTGTGCCGCCTATTGCAGGGAGCATGGCCTTAAATCGATCGCTCATACGCCGTACCCGACCAATTTGGCCGTGGATGCGGGGGATCGCCGTCATATCGTCGTCATGTCGCTGCTGAACGATCTTGACATAGCGGATGCATGCGGATCGGTAGGAGTCGTGGTACATTTCGGAATTTATAAGGGCGGCGACCCTCTCGACGGCTACAAAAACATCGTTGGCACTTTGAATGAAGTGTTGAGCCGTTGGAGCGGTTCGGCACTGCTGCTTATCGAGAACCAGTCCGGGGAACATGCGCGGATGGGCATGACGTTCGAAGAGCTGGTCGGCGTGCGCAATTTGTGCGTGAAACCGCAGTCGGTCGGATTTTGCTTCGATACGTGCCATGCTTATGCGAGCGGACTATGGAATGGCGCGGACTGGGAAGAAGTGCAGAAGAAAGGCGAGTCGCTCGGTTACTTCGAACATTTGAAAGCGATTCATTTGAACGATTCCGTCTATCCTCACAAGTCGTACAAAGACCGCCACGCCAACATCGGCAAAGGGGAAATTGGGGAAGAGCCGTTTCGGCGTTTTCTGGCTTCGCGCTATGTCCGGAACATTCCCGCCGTGCTGGAGACGCCGGTGGCGGCCGGGTACGGGCACGCGCAGGAAATTATCGAATTGCATCGATTAACGGGAGAGGGGAAACGATGATCGACTTGTACATGGACGATGCGAGGCCTTGTCCGAAAGGCTTCGTTCTGGCCAAAGACGCCGCCGAATGCATCGTGCTGCTGAGAGAATGCGAGGTACGCGTGCTTTCGCTCGATTACGATCTGGGCTGGAATATGCCTAACGGCATGGAGGTCGTCCGGTTTATCGTGTCGGAGCGGATTTATCCGTCCGTCATTTATTTGCATACGTCCAGCGCGGCGGGAAAAATGCAAATGTTCCAATCGCTTTATGCGAATAAACCGGAACATGTGCGACTCTACAATTATCCGATGCCGGAACAGGTGATTCGCCGGATCGCCGCAGGAAATTTCGAGGTGGAAAAGGGGCACGGACCTGAGCTACAATAGTAAAGGTTTAGTAAGGCGCAGACGGGGAAGGGGAACGAATCATGATCCGGTTGGAAAATATTCATTTTATTCGCGGCGAACGGACAATATTGAACGATGTGAATATGCATATGCAGCAGGGCGAGAACTGGGTCGTTCTAGGGAAGAACGGTTCGGGCAAAACGACCGTACTGGAGCTGATTACGGGCTATCAATTTCCGAGCTCGGGCAAAGTGAGAGTGCTCGGTCAACCTTACGGCGAAATCGACTTGCGGATGGTGCGCAACAAAATCGGCTATATCAGCCAATCGCTGATGGAGAAGCTGACGATGCGCGATCCTGTCTGGGAAGTAGTCGCGACCGGCGAATACGGTTTTTTGCGCTTCTACCAAGACATTCCCGACGAAGTGAAACGGAAGGCGATCGAGAAGCTGGAGCAGGTCCGGCTCCCTCATTTGGCCGAACAGCCGCTCGGCACGCTTTCGCAGGGCGAACGGAAAAAAATCATGCTGGCGCGCGCCTTGATGACCGATCCGTCCGTCTTGATCTTGGACGAGCCATGCTCGGGACTTGACCTGTACGAGCGCGAGCTGCTGCTGGATGATATCCAGACGCTCGGCAAATCGGGTCTGCTGATGGTGTACGTGACGCATCATATCGAAGAAATCGTCCCCGTATTTACCCATATCGCGCTGATGGATCAAGGGAAAATCGTGGCGCAAGGGGAGAAAAAGCAAGTATTGACCGCTCAGCTGCTGCGCGATGCGTATCACGTGCCGGTGGAGATCGATTGGGTCAACGATCGTCCTTGGATTCATGTTGTTTAATGTCATTAACTGTTGAGGTGCACCGATGAACGAACCAGCCGATACCGCCGACACATCGCGTTTCATCGTGACGTCCAACCGCGGCTTCGCGGCTTATGCCCAGGACGAGCTAAGATTGCTGGCGCCGGGTACGAAGTTCGACGAGCTTATCGCGGCCGAAACGTACGTGATGCGCATTCCGCTCGGGCGCGAGGCGGCTATCCGCACGATTGCGGAACGGGAGCCGATTTTTTTGCGGCATATGCATCCAGTTGACGAAGCGGTGTCCATCGACGGAACAAAGGAAGATATCGCCGTAGTCACGGCTTCGATCCGGAAGCAGTTTCAAAATGCGCCAAGCCGTTCGATCGCGGTACAAATTCGGAAAGCCGAAGGCTGCCGCGGCGATTACGAGCCGGTCGAGCTCCGCGAAGCGATTGCCGGAACATTGAGCGAACAGTTCGGGGTACTTAGCGTCGTTAAGGATGCGGAACGGATCGTATCCGTCTTTATTGCGCCGGGTACCGCATATATCGGCATATCCGCACCCGAACAAAATTTGTCCGACTGGCCGGGCGGAGCGGTTCGCTTCCGCAAGGAGGAAGGACAGGCATCCCGCGCCAAGTTCAAGCTGCTCGAAGCCGAGTATGCGTTCGGCTTGGACTTCACGCGTTATTCGAAAGCGCTCGATATCGGCGCCGCTCCCGGCGGTTGGACGTCGCTACTGCTCGATCGGGGAGCGGAAGTTACCGCAGTCGACCCGGCGGAATTGCACCCCGAGCTGCTCCGTCATCCGAAGCTGACGCATATGAAGCGTAATGCCGGGGACGTAGCATTTCCGAGTCATACGTTCGACTTGCTCGTCTGCGATATGAGCTGGAGTCCGAAGCAGATGGTGAAGCTGATTTTGCCGCTGCTGGACGCGCTCAGATATGGCGGAACCGCGATCATTACGTTGAAGCTGATGCACGGCAAGCCGTTTCAGACGGTCAAAGATTCGGTCAGGGCGATGCAGCCGACTATGGAGCTGCAAAAGGCGAAGCAGCTTTTTCATAACCGCGACGAGCTTACCGTTTATTTGCGCAAAATCCATTGATTCGGATTCGCGGGTTATGCTATACTAAGCGTCAAACAGATTGGCTAAATTCGATGAAGAGGAAGAGTAGTCGCTTCCCCTGTTCCCAGAGAGTCGGCGGTTGGTGCGAGCCGATGTGCAGAAGGCGCTCGAAAATCACCTCGGAGATGGAACCCGAACGCAAGTAGGGAACACGGATTTCCACCGTTACAAGGAACGGCATATGATGGTATGCCGAATGAAGCGCCGAAGCTTCGTCTTCCGTTATAGTCGGGATGGCGATATTCGGAATTAGGGTGGTACCGCGAGAACGCTCTCGTCCCTTTGGGATGAGGGCTTTTTTTGTTTTTTCCGAACATTAAGAAGATGAGGTGGTTTCGATGGGGATTACGAAGTAGGTTACCGGGACATTGTGCAAGCGAAATTCAGATTAAACGGTCAAGTGCATCGCACGCCGCTCGTCCATTCGCGAACGTTCAGCAGCATGACGGGCACCGAGCTGTATTTGAAGATGGAAAATATGCAAAAGACGGGCGCCTTTAAAGTGCGCGGCGCGATGAATAAAATCGCCACTTTGTCCGCTGCCGAACGTGCTGCGGGGGTAGTCACGGCTTCCGCCGGAAACCATGCGCAAGGTGTGGCGCTCGCTGCGGCTCAAGCCGGTATTCCATCGACGGTGGTCATGCCGACAGGGGCCCCGGAGGCGAAATTGTTGGCGACGGAAGGGTACGGCTCGAAAGTGATATTGCACGGAACGAACTACGACGATGCTTTTGAACAGGCGAATCGGATCGCCGTTACGGATGGGGCCACGCTCGTACACGCGTTCGATGATCCGTTTGTTATCGCCGGACAAGGCACGATCGGGATCGAAATATTGGACGACTTGCCGAATGTGGATGCGATTCTCGTTCCGGTCGGCGGCGGCGGTTTAATATCCGGTATCGCTATGGCGGTCAAAACGGTTCGTCCCGATATACGCGTTATCGGCGTCCAACCGGCGACCGCCAGCTCCGGCTTCGATTCCTGGCACAATAAGGCGATGAGCCGCGTAGAGAAGCCGTCCTCGGCTGCTGACGGACTGCTCGTCAAAAAACCGGGAGAGCTTCCATTGAAGCTGATGCTGGAGTATGTGGATGATTTCGTGCTTGTATCCGAGCAGGAGATCGCCTCCGCCATGGTCATGCTGCTGGAGAGAGCGAAAGTGTTGGCCGAAGGGGCGGGAGCCGTCTGCTTGGCGGCGATGATGAACCTTCCGCTAGGCTTGGAAGGACGAAACGTTGTGCTTCTGCTCAGCGGAGGCAACGTCGATTTGCTCCGGTGGGCGCATTCGTTGGCACCGCGGACCGTTCATCATGCTTGAAACGCCAATGCAAGTAATAAAATACGGCGCATTCGCATAAATGAGCAACAATGGGAGAAAAAGCGGGGGATCGGCATGACCGGGGCGAAGGCTCTATTCATCACACTTATTCTGGTGATGCTGCTGCCCGCATGCGGAAGACCGGTAGAAGAATATGCGGAAGCTGCCATATTCGGGGAGATTATGCCGGAGATGAAAGGAGACGGGCTGATCATGGCGGAATCGGAGCCGGAACATAAGGAAGCCGTATGCGGGTTTGGAGCGGAACCGGGCAATGAATATGTTGTTAATGCAGCTGTGGCAACTCTCTGGAGCGCTCCCGGCCGCAATCGCCCCATGGACGAGGCGTCGCTAACGCCGGTCGTCGATATGGGGAAATGGACGTCGGATATGACGATTCCGGATAAGCTGTGGCTTGTCGGCAAGCTCGAGACGCAAGCTTTGTACGGGCAAAGGGTGAAGACGATCGAAAGTGCAGGCGACTGGGTGAAAGTGATCGTGCCGGGGCAATCGACTTCCCGGAACGTCGAAGGTTATCCGGGCTGGATGCCCGGGAGTCAATTGATCGGGAGCGACGCAGCCTACTTGGCCGCAGCATGTCCGATGGCTGTAGTGAAGTCAAGAACGGCTTTTCTGTACCACGATCCTTCCGGAACGATGCCGTTTCTGGAGCTCAGCTTCAACACCCGTCTGCCTATACTTGGAGACGTTGGCGACTTTTACGCCGTGCAAACTCCGGGTGACGGAGAGAAGTATTTGCTTAAAGCGGTCGCAATGTCCGTTCGCGAGAACGAAGAAGCCGGCAGGCCGACGGGAGAGCAATTGGTGGAAACGGCGAGCCTTTTTCTGGAGCTGCCTTATTTGTGGGCAGGCGTATCCGGGTTCGGCTTCGATTGCTCCGGGTTTACGCATGCGATATACGGGTTTCACGGGTTGGGGATTCCGCGTGACGCGTCCGATCAGGCGAGATCGGGCAAGCCGGTGCGCCGATCCGATCTGCAGCCGGGTGATTTGATGTTTTTTGCTTATAACGACGGCAAGGGGAAAGTGCACCATGTCGGGATGTACGCCGGGGACGGGCAAATGATCCACTCGCCAAGGACGGAAAGCTCTATAGAGATCATTTCGATCGACACGCCTCTGTTCGTGAAGGAGTATGCGGGAGCGAGAAGATATTTGCCGGACTAAGGAACTTTAACGGAATGACGCACCTGCTCTCTGACGGCTGGGAGTTGCCGGTCCACAAGCACCGGTCGTCAGTAAGGGCGGTAATTCCGTTAAAGTTCCTAAGACGGAAAGAATTTATTCCATAATGCGGAAAAAATGGTGGAACGGCACATCTCCTTCCGTTATAATGGGCTGTAAACCCGTTGAATGGGGGGAAACGATGGACCGTTTTTTTGATGAGGCGCCCGATCTCGTCCGGATTTCCGGCTCTGTATTCGGCGGGCGGTACCGGATCATCCGGCCGCTCGGAGAAGGCGGAATGAGCACCGTTTTTTTGGCGGAAGACAGCAAGCTTCCCGGGAAGAAGTGGGCGGTCAAGCGGACCCGCGAGTACGGCATATCCGAGATATCCGCAGCTCGCGAGGCCGCTGTGCTTATGAAGCTCAGTCACCCTTATTTGCCGCATGTTGTCGATTTTTTTCCGCCTGATGAAGAGGGCTTCAGCCATTTGGTGATGGAATACATTGAAGGGGTTACGCTGCAGCAGCTTTTCGAACGAAATGGCGGGACGATGCCGGTTCAGTCTCTGATCCGTTATGCCATACAGCTTTGCGAACTGCTGCAATATATGCACGAAATGGATTCCGGCCCGATCATTTTCCGCGATATTAAACCGTCCAACATTATGATCGACTCAAGGGACCATGTCCGGCTGATCGATTTTGGAATCGCCAGGAAGCACTCCGCAGACAGGCAGGCCGATACGGTCCCGCTCGGGACGATCGGATTCGCGGCGCCCGAAATGCTCGAGCGCGGCTACTCCGATACGAGGTCCGATCTATATTCGCTGGGGGCGACGCTTTACTATTTGCTTAACGAAGGTAGTACTTACATGGCTACCAAGCAATCGCTGGAATTGCAAGGAGGGACCCGAGAGCGGCTGTTATCGGAGCTCGTGGCCCGATTGCTTGACGATATCCCGGAACGAAGGCCGCACACGGCTTCCGAGGTCCGAACGATGCTGGAGCAATGCTTGGAATCGGAGAAAATGCGCATCGGTGCATCGAATGTCGATAGCCCCGCTACGTTGCATGAGATGCGGCGCATCCGGATCGTCGTAGGAGGACTGTATGCGGGTGCGGGTGCGACGTTCACGGCCGTGTCGATCGCCGGCGTGCTCAGTGATGCGGGGATTGCCAACGCGGTAGTGGAGCATCCGCGCTTGCGTCCCGAATTGTTCGGCTTGCTCGATGGTGAAAGGAACGCTCCGCCAAACTACGACTACTGGTCGACCCGCTCCGACGAAAGCGGTTCCCCGTGGCGGGACGGCCGGACCGAATGGATCGTGCTCCATCCCGGGCATGCCGGAGGGGAGGCTTCCGCCGGCTTGGAACAACGGTTGTACCGGATTCATGCGCCTGTGACGATAATCGATGTAGGCGACCATTGGCTCGAGCAGGACATTGCCGAGCTGCTTGATGAAGCGGATGTTATTATCGCCGTAGCGGACCCGACTCCTTCCCGCTGGATGCTGCCTCTGACGGGCCGGTATGCCGAGGCGCTGATGCGACGGCACGAAGCGGGCCGGGAAGTCCATTTTATCGCCAACAAATCGGTATCGTTCAAAGGAAACAAGGAATGGCTGGCATCGTTTCCGATCAAGCCTTCTGCGATTATTCCGTACGTATCCTATGAGGAGATCGTCCGTTCCTCGTGGAAGGGCGAGCTCGTCCAGCAGCATCCGGACGTAAAGCCATTGCTGCATAAAGCGCTCGACTCGTGGATCGGGCAATCCCTCGTACCGCTTCGCGATTCCGGCGCCGGCCGTTTCGGGGTCGGATGGCTTGGCAAATTTTTTTCGGCACGCTCTTGAATAGATGGAATTGTATGGTATAATCAGTATTAATTTGAATATTCATGCGGAAGCACCGCAAGCAACGGTAGATGTACCGTCGTTTGCGGTGTTTTTTGTTGTCCGAAGGAGGTGTCCGTAATGTCCCGCAAACAAACCGTCGCTATTGCGGTCGGCGGGGCTGTCGCCGGCCTGGCATTGATTGCATCCGGCTTATGGAGCTGGATGAGCCCATAATCAGAACCGAAAGGAGTGGCATGATGACGGATAGGCTGGAGATGATCATAGCGGACCGGGATACGGGCTATATGGTGCTGCTGTCGGATTACGTCCGCGAGACGGAATGGAGCCGCAAGCTGTCGGTCAGGCAAGCAACCCGACCAGAGATGCTGCAGGAGTACGTCCGCACCCGGAAGGCGCAGCTATATCTGGTTCATCCGGACTTTGAAATCGGCGAACACTCCGGAGGGTGCCGGATCCGATTGTGCGAGACGAAACAGGAGGCGGATGAACGGTCCGGGATGATGGGCGTTTATAAATATCAGCCACTTCATCAACTGCTCGGCAAAGTGATCGAGCTGTACAGACAATTCACGGCATCCGGGAATAGAGCCGCCGTGACGGACGAGCCTGCCGTCTATGCGGTATTCTCGGGGTCGGGAGGGGTCGGCAAAACGACCGTTTCGGTTCAACTCGCTCGGGCGTTCGCAGAGAAGGGGGAACGCTGCTTGTACTGGAATATGGAGCTTGTCCCCGGTAGAAATTTGCCCAAGGAAGCGGACGCCGAGTTAGCGGCCCGGTTCGTATACGGGTTGCGGACAAACGCTCCATGGACCGGAGACTGTGTGCCCGGCCTAATCTCCCGGGCCGAACCGTTCGGCTTCGATTATTTCTCCGGCTTCAGCATCGTAAGGGAATCTCTCGAGCTGACCCGCGGTGATGTTGCCAAGCTGGTGGAATGGTTGAAGCGGACCAAACGTTACGACATGATCATCTTCGATCTGGAGGCTACCTTGCACGAACGGGTGCTTGCAGCGTTGGCCGAAAGCGATGCGGTCGTCTGGATCGTGACGGAGGACGGAGAATCGTCCGACAAGACGTTCAGACTGCTCGCGGAGCTGGAGCGATGGCAGGGCGGCGGTCCCGATGCGCGGAAAATCCGTTTCGTTATGAATAAGCATATGGGCTTTAACGGACATGCTTTATTGAATGCCGGCTCCGCTTCGAACTTTACCGCTCCGATCGCGGTCAAGCTTCCGTACGTGCCGAATTGGAAGCAAGTGCACGGCGCGAGCAGACAATCGCCGGAACCCATGTTCTATGCGGGTATCGCCCGGTTGGCAAATGACATTCGTCTGTCCGGAGGAGGAGCGACCGTTGACAATCGACACGATAACCAGATCGCTGCGCGAGCGTATCCGTGACATGATCGATTTGTCCGGGTCCCATTCGGACGAAAGCTTCATACGCGCAATCGAAGACACCGTATTCCGTTACTCCGGCGATCGTTACATAACGGCCAAGGAGCGCAGAGAAATCGTAAAAGCAATTTTCAATTCTTTTCGCGGACTGGATGTGCTTCAGCCGTTAATCGACGATCCATCGATTACGGAAGTGATGATCAACGCCTATGATGAAATTTTTATCGAGACGGATGGTCGAGTCGAACGATACGAAGGAAAATTCGAAACTCCCGAAAAGCTTGAGGACGTGATCCAGACGATAGTCGCCAAAGTAAACCGGGTCGTCAATGAATCGACTCCGATCGTCGACGCCCGTCTCCCGGACGGATCGAGGGTCAATGTCGTGCTTCCGCCCATCGCCCTGAAAGGTCCGGCGATGACGATCCGGAAATTCCCGGCGAGTCCGCTCATGATGAAAGACCTGATTGCGCGAGGGGCGATCCATGAAGAAGCCGCGGCTTTTTTGGCAAAGCTTGTCCGGGCCAAATACAACCTGTTTATCGGCGGAGGCACCGGATCCGGCAAGACGACTTTTCTGAACGCGTTATGCGCTTATGTGCCGCCGGACGAAAGGATCGTTACGATCGAAGATTCCGCGGAATTGCAAATCCGCGGAATTCCGAACTGGGTCCGGCTCGAGACGCGCAACGCCAATACGGAAGGGAAAGGAGCGATCTCGATCCGCGACATGATCCGCGCATCGCTGCGCATGCGGCCGAACCGGGTAATCGTCGGAGAAGTGCGGGGAGCCGAAGCGTTCGATATGCTGCAGGCTATGAATACCGGGCACGACGGCAGCTTATCTACCGGCCATGCCAACTCGGTGCCCGATATGTTGAGCCGTTTGGAAACGATGGTGCTCGGCGGGGCCGCGCTTCCGGTAGAGGTCGTACGCAAACAGATCGATTCCGCGCTCGATGTGATGATCCATCTGTCCAGGTTCCGGGATCGAAGCCGGCGAGTGACGGAAATTACCGAGCTGACGGGCATCGAGCAGGGAGAAATTCGGCTCAACCCGTTGTTTGCTTTCGTAGAACGGGGCGAAGACGAATCGGGAAAAGTGATCGGCGGTCTAGAGCCGACAGGCAACCGGCTTCAGTCGGAGCATAAGCTGAAGCTGGCCGGTATCGAGTTATGAAATATCGAAGGAGGTGATGAAATGGGGAACGTGATTATTGCTCTTGCTTGCGGCGCTGTCGCTTACGCCATCTATGTGCTGCTCGGCAAGAAAGAATGGCGCCGTATATTGCCCAAGCTGAGGCCATTGCGATTGTCGGGCAAACGGACGCCGGTCGACACTCGTTCCTCCGAGCCCGGCTATTACGATCAGTACATGATGGCCGGCGCGGAGAAGGCATCCGCTTGCCTTATAGCAGGCACTTTGCTGTTTGCCATCGGTTTTTTATTTTACAAAAATGCATTGATTTGTCTCGTTATTTCATTCGCAGCCGTCGGCTATCCTCGGCTCAGGCGCAAGCAGTTGATCCGCAGACGCAAGGAGGAGCTGCGGCGGCAGTTCAAGCACGCTCTGTATTCGTTGTCTTCGGCGTTATCGGCCGGCAGGTCGGTGGAGAACGCGTTCCGTGAAGCGGGTAACGATTTGCGGCTGCTATATCCGGACAGCTCGACCGACATGATCCGGGAGCTGGACCGTCTGAACCGGCGCACGGAAAACGGGGAGCCGATCGAGAAATCACTGCTCGACTTCGGCCGAAGGAGCGGCATCGAAGATATTATGCAATTCGCCGACGCATTCGCGGCGTGCAAACGAACGGGAGGCGACTTGGTGGAAGTGATGCGCCGGACGACTCACCTGATCGGCGAGAAGATGGAAATCGAGCAGGACATCTCCGTCATGGTTGCGCAGAAGCGGTTCGAGGCGAAAGCGTTAGGCTTTATTCCGTTCGTTATTGTCGCTTTTCTGGCATTCAGTTCCCCGGACTATATGGAGCCGCTATACGGGGGAGCCGGACATCTCGTCATGACCGCATCGCTCGTCATATTGGCGGCAAGTCAATGGTTGGCGCACAAAATCATGGATATTGGAGCGTGAGTCGATGGAGCTGCTCCGCTACATGTCCCCCCTGTCCTCGAAAGTCGCCGAGAAGACGAAACTGACGGAACGGCTCGCATCGGGCCGCTGGAACGTGTACCAGAAAATGATCGCCTTGCACGGTGAAGATGCGGATATGCGTCATACGAAACGGTTCTCGGCCGATATGGTGTCCGTTGCGGCTCTTTGCTTGATCGGTTTGATGCTTTGCGGTTTCGCGACACGGGGAGATATGTATGTGATCATCGCGCTGCTGGCGCTGGCGGGCTTATCCCCGTTCCTCATGGTAAAACGGCTGGAGCGCCAAATAGCGGACAAGAAGCGAAAGCTCGTCATGGAGCTGCCGGAATTGCTGAACAAGCTGACGCTGCTCATCAATGCGGGCGAAACGGTGCAAGGAGCCATTATGCGCTGCGCGGATATGTACGTGTCCAACCCGGACAAAGGACCGTTGGCCGCCGAATTTATCATGCTGGCGAACCGGCTGCGCAACAACGAGTCGTTTCCGATCGCGATGGAGAAGCTCAGCAAACGTTGCCTGGTGGCGGAAGTTTCGGTATTCACGACAACGGTACTGATGAATTACCGGCGCGGCGGAGAGCTGTTCGTCATGTCGCTCCGTTCGCTGAATCGGGATTTGTGGGAGAAAAGGAAGGCGATGACGCGCATTCTCGGCGAGGAAGCTTCGGCGAAGCTTATTTTTCCGATGCTGCTAATTTTGTTTGCCGTCATGATCGTCGTCGCGGCGCCGGCTGTCATGCTGATGGATTAATCGGAATAGAGGAGGATATTGGGAATGAGCTTATTCAAACAACGTTTGTCGCATTTTTGGCAGGAGGAGGATGGAATCGGTACGCTGGAGCTGCTGCTCATTGTCGCCGTATTGGTCATTGTCGCGGTTGCATTCCGCAAGTGGATCTTGTCATTTATCAAGAAACTGTTCGGGGAAGCGAATGAGGAGCTTGGCAGTACGGGAACAAAGGATTGCTTGGCGACGCCGGATGCTTGTAAAAATCCATGAAAGAGGATTGCGGTCTTACGTCCGTTAGACGAATCACCGCAGCAGTCCGCATCCGCGCAGTCCGTTTCGCCCGCTCGGAAATCGGCAGTTATACATTGGAATCGAGCCTAATTTATCCGACGATTATTATAGCGCTAGTTTCCATCGTGTTCTTCAGCATGTTCGTTTACGAGCAGGCAAGCTTGTATTATACGGCCGCGACGACCGCGGAGCGATCCGCGTTTACGTGGGACAACAGCGCCAAAGATTGGACGACCGGCCATGTGCTGCCGGGCCGGAACGACGGTTTGTACTGGCGTACGGGCAGCGACGGCATCAGCGGCATGTTTTCGTTCGGGTCCGGCCTTGGCTTGCAGAAAGTACAGCTTCCATTGGCAGAGGGCGAGGCAGCTTCTTCGGGCGGAGAAGGACCGGCAGGCAAATTGCTTAAGGCTGCGAACGAGTTGCCGGACAAGCTGGATGGGGAGCTTACCTACCGTCACGGACTGATCGACCGTGAAGTGACCGTACGGCTTGGGCAAACCGGGGTTCTGCCTTTCCTTGCGGGCAGATGGACCGATTCCCGGATGGGGGCGGAGGTGCGCTCGGTCGTAACCGAGCCGGTGGAGCTGATCCGGAACGTAGATTTCGTCCGGACGTTCGTTGTACGCGTGAAAGATTTAATTACGAAGTCCGAAGCGCAAGTAATCGTTCCGCCCGAAGCGCCGCGGCAGCAAAAGCTTGTTTTTGCCCGAGCGGAGGAAGCGGCCGTCTATGTGAGGAGCATTACCGGGGGAAGCAAAGTAACGGTCGCTACTCCGGACGGAAGGCAGCGGCAGCTCGATTCGCTCGACGCCGACGGCCTTATGCATGAAGTGAAGCTCGGCTACACGTCGAAGAGCAAGGATCACGAGGCGCAGATCGTCAAAGATGTGGAGCTGATGCGTCAAGGTACTCAAGTGAAAGGGGTCGTCTGGCATTTTTTCCGCAAGGAGAAGGACGGCAAAGTCGGCCCTTCCAAGCCGCTTCGTAAATATTTGGAGAGTCAGGGCATTATCGTCGTCATTCATCAATAATCGAATGGAAGGAGGAGGCGGCGCATGTGGAAGTCGCGGAAAGGGTCGGTTTCCGTCACGCTCGTACTGCTGATCGCACCGTTATTTACGTTCCATGCGACACTGATCGATGCGGTCCGGGTGAAGATGGGGGAACGCCAGGCGGAAACGGCCACGAAAGCGGCGCTCCGTTCCGTTTTATCCGCGTACGATCCGGTTTTGCAAGGATACGGTTTATTTGGCGTCGGCGACAGTCCGGAAGCAAGCGCGGAGCTTTTCACCCGAGTGTTTCAAGAAAACTTGAGCGCCGGCGGGAACGTCGGCTTCAAGCTGATCGAGCCGATATCCGTATCGGAATCGCTCAAGCCGCTGTATACGCTCGGGAACCAGGCCGTGTTCGGGCGTCAGGTGCTGGAAGAAATGAAGTACCGCGCACCCGTCGAATTCGCGTTAAGCGTTACCGACAAGCTGACCAAACGATCGGGCACCGCGTCCATGCTGGGCGGCATGTCCAACTTCGCCGATAAAGCGAAAACGATCGAGCAGCTCATGTCGCAAAGAGACGACTTCTTGGACGACGCGTGGACGGATGCTCAGAGGCTGGCGGAGAAAACGTCGATATTCCGAAGCTATTACGCCAAAAAACTGGAGCGGCTGAACGAATTGTGCCAATTGATCGGACTGCGCGATGCCGAAGAGCTAAGACGTTCCGTCCAGTCGCTTCGGGCTCAAGCCGATTCGTTGAGACGCGCCATTGCGGAAAAGCAGGCCGGATTGGCGGGCATGATGCAAGCGGGGGTGCAGGCAGTCGAACAGATCGCCGCCATTCAACAATCGATTATGCAGCTGGAGCAAAGCTGGAACGAGCTGAACAAACAGATCGGCGAGCTGGAGAAAATATTGCAGTACATCGCCGAGTATACGCTTCTAATGAACACGACGAAAATGGAGGCGGGGCGCGATCAGATCGCGATGACCGAAATGGTGCAAAGCATCATGGACAAGCTGGATCGCGCGAAAGAAATCGACGATCGGATAAGGGCCGAAATAAACACTCTTCCCCCGGAGGCAAACGTATCGCAGGACACGCTGAACGCGGCCGCCATGCCGGATTCCTATTATATCAAATACAAAACGGGAATCGGCGGCATCGGCGCTTTGTACAGCGGATTCGAGACGTCTCTCGCGGCGACGACGCTGTTCGCGGGCGACAATAAATTCGATTCCGCTCGAATGCAAGCGCTGACCGGCTCCAATGATGCTTACGGACAAAGAGCGGTACAATTTACGGGAGAACAGCGGGTGGAGGAACAGAAGCGGGCTGCAGGCAAAGAAAATGTTTCGAGGAGAAAAAAGGAAGAACGAAAACGATTCGGCGAGATATGGGATCAGGCCCGCAAAATTTGGGCGGAATGCGGGAACGGATCATCGGAAGCGTACAAGCGGCTTGAAGCGGGAGACCCCGCTTCCGGTACGGTATCTCTTTATCGCAAATATGCGGACTACAATCGCGTTGCCGTCAGCATGGACGTTTCCGTAAATGAGATGGGAGATGCGGATGAAGCGTTGAAGAATACGACCGGCATGATCGGCAAACTTCTGGATGGTTTGGCCTCCGCTGCCGGCCAGTTCCGGGACGAGCTATATATCAACGAATATGCGCTGACCAAGTTCAATTACCGGACTTATGGAAAAGAAACGGGACCGGACGGGAAGCTGAAGCCGGATTACGAAAAATCGGAAAGAGGCAGTCACGAGCTCCAAGCACAAGAAGCGGAATATTTGCTGTACGGGCTTAATTCTTGCTTGAAAAATCAGTCGGCGGCCTACTCGGAAATGTTCGCGATCCGATTGGCCGTACGCACCGCCGAAGCGCTCCTATCTCCGGAAGCGAAAGCGGCCTCCATGGGCAATCCGATGGTCATGCTTCTGTGGTCGCTTGCGGAAGGCGCAGTGAAAGCGTTCGCGGATATGACCAAGCTCGTAAACGGGGAGGAAGTGCCGGTAACGGCCAAAGCGCCGGCCACACTGACGATGAACTATAAAGATTATTTGCGGTTGTTTCTGCTGCTCCATACGAAGCGGGAACCGATGACAGCCCGCATGCAGAGCTTGATCAACCTGAACACGGGACGAGACTTGAGAGAAACGGCCGTCTACTTGCAGGCGCGCACCGAAACGAATATTCGTCTTTGGTTCATGCCGTATACGTTGGCTGCATTCGGCTATCCGATTCAAGGCAATCAGGCGAGCGTATCAAAGACGGCTTCATTATCCTATTAATCGATCTAATTTGGATATAGGTTAGGACAGGGGGAATCGGCGGTAACTAAACGGAGAAGGGACGGATTTGCAAATGACGAACGTGGGAGCGTCAGCTTGGAGGCGACGCTGGCGCTTCCTTTTTTTCTGGCTTTCGTGCTGGCGCTTATTTGCTTGATCAAGTTGACGGTCGCCGATATGGCGCTGCAGAACGCCGTTTCCGAAACCGTCAAACAGATGGCCGCCAACGCATACCCGGTCGAGCTGCTTGCGATCGAAGCGAAGCAAGCTTATTCGCAGAGTCGCGTCGGAACTACGGTAGACGAATGGCTCGGGAAAATACGCACGGCGCGCGACAAGCTCGCGGAGGGTGAGCAGTGGGTGGAGGACTACAAAGCTTTCATACCGGATGTGCTGGTCGGATGGGTCGATTGGGAACGGCAAAAGAGGGAGCAAGCCGAGCATATGGCCAAAGAGGAGCTCGATCAATTCGTACGGGAAAAAATCGATCCGCTCGTTCATGCGGCATTTAAGGAAGCCGTCATGCACTATGCCGATGAAACGGTGCTGAAGAAGGACAACTTGTCGATATCCGAAGTCGTCTTGCCCGGCTTGGCGGGGTCGGACAGCCGGTTTATCGGAATAACGGCTCAATATGCCGTCAAGCTGCCGATTCCGTTCGTCAACAAAACGGTTACATTGCGTAAAAAAGCATACGAGCGAATATGGACGGGAGCGTAATAAACGAGCGGAAGCAGTACCGCAGAAATGGCTTTCGATAAAGGAGGGTGTATTCGGATGGTAGTTGGCGGACTCGTTTTGCTGCTTGTACTGTCTTTTTACCACGATTTCAAAGAGAGTAAAATACCGAACCGGTACACGTTATCCGGTACGGTTCTCGGCTTGGCTTATCACGGCTGGAGCGGAGGGTGGGGCGGCCTCGCCGCGGCGTTGATCGGCTTTGCAGCCGGCTTTGGCCTGCTGCTGGCGCTGTATGCGATTCGTGCGGTCGGGGCGGGAGACGTCAAGCTGTTCGGAGCCATCGGAGCGCTTGCAGGAGGATCGTTCGTTATTAACGGCGCAATGAATTCGATCTTGTTCGCGGCCGTCATCGGAGCGGCGATCGTAGCTTTTCGAAGGGAGCTGGGGGAGCGGCTGCGTATGACGGGTGCGCTGCTATTTCAATTGCTGCTGTTCAGGGACGTGAAAGGCATGATCGCATACAGACCGAAAGCGGCGACTTTTCCGTTCATGTATGCCGTCCTGCCCGCCATGGTGTTCACATCCACATACTGCTCCCCCGCCATCTGAAGGAGGAAGCGAATGGAACGATCCCTATACGGGTTTCATTATGATTATATCCGTCACCGCGGTACATGCCTGGTATTGTCCGGAACCGATACACTGCGATATGACGATTTCGAACGGATCGAGCTGCGGATGATGGAGGCGAACGATATTCCCGGTCATCTGCCGTTCGAATCGGAAGAAATCGATTTGAACGTGAGGCTGCGATACGACATAACCGGTAAAAAAATGTTGTCGCAGTGGATGATGGCGGGCCGGATATCGCTCCCGGCCTATTACCGTTTCTTGTTGAAATGCGCGGGCACGATCGATGACAGCAAAACGTATATGCTGCGCGAGGACGGCTATTGGCTGCACGAGGATTTTATTTTTGTCGGCGGCGATTCGCTTGACGAGCTTGAACTGCTTTACGTCCCCGTTTCCGCCGCGGTAGCGAAGCCGCAGGTTCGAGAGCAGTATCGGGAATTGGCCATGCGGCTTTCCGCTTGCATCGATCACATCGACGGAAGCGGATTTTCTTCGCTTCTATCCGCTTTACACCGGGACACTTTTGAATTTCACCATATTCGGAAAATGTTGAGCTCATTTTTGAATCCCGATACGGAGAAGTCCGGTATTTCGGATCAACATGATCGTTACGGAACAGGTATATCTCCGTTCCCGAAGACGGCGGCTGCCGAGACGGAAGCTCGCAATCCGGCTGCGGGATGGATTACGGCCGGATCGGAGAATGCCGAAAGTCGTCCTGCCTATGAGCCTGACCCATTCGTGCCTATGCGGGAAGACGCGGATAATTTCGATCAACGACAGCCCGCGAGCAGTAAGGCCGAACCGTTGAACAACCGACAGCGAATGCTTGCCGGCGCAGCGGCGGGAGCCGGTTTGCTGCTGCTGTGGAGCTTCTACCCGTCAGGCGCATCCGATGGGGCGATGAGCGTTTGGACGGGGATGACGATCCTTATCCTTGATGTGCTGTTCGTAACGGTGCTGCTCCGCCCCCGTTGGCTCGGGAAGGGCAAGCTGCAAGCGATTGCCCGTTCGTATCAGGCGATGGAAGAGCGGGAGATGACGGGTCTGACCGGATATTTGCCGGTTATGAAGAAGGATTCCGTACTAAAGGCGCCGGACCGCGAACCGGCTTCCTTATCCGGGAGCGCGTTCGATCCGCCGCAGCCGGAAGATCGAATCATTCCGGGTGCCGGTGTGTCAACGAAGCCCGATGCTACGACATGGCTTCGGCCATCCGACGCTACTGTGCTGCTCCGGCCGGAAGCTTATCACGATCAAACGGAGACGGCGGAACAACCGTCTGTGAGCTATCCGGAGCTGGAGGCGCATAAGGGCGGAGCGATCGAACGGGTGAGGCTGTCGGCGGAACGTTACGTGATCGGCAGAGAGAAAGGGGTTGTCGATTATGTGGAGGATGCGGCCGGCGTGTCCAAGCTTCATTTGGAAATTGTCCGCGAGCATTCCGATTATTACGCCAAAGATTTGGGCTCCAAAAACGGTACGCTTTGGAACAACGAGCCGATGGTTCCTTATAAATGGTATCCGATGACGGACGGGGCTACGCTGCAAATCGTAAACACCCGATTCGTTTTCAATTGGAATCGGAAGCAATGAAGCAGCGAAGGCATGCCTTTGTCGAAGAAACCGACAAACGCATGCCTGTTTGTATTCCTATAGACCGGCCGCGTACTTGCTTAACGTTATCTATACTCCCGCGGAATGCGGCGGGCAACGCCGGTACGGATTGCGGCTTCGACGACCTTGTCGCGGATCAGCTTCGATACTTTCAGATTGAATACGCTCGGAATAATATACAGCTTGTTCCGCTCGTCATCGGAGATAACCGATGCGATCGCTTCCGCTGCGGCAAGCTTCATCTCTTCGTTAATCGTTTTGGCCCTGCAATCGAGGGCTCCGCGGAACATGCCGGGGAAGCAAAGCACGTTATTGATCTGATTCGGATAATCCGATCGTCCGGTCGCTACGACAGCGGCGATATCTTCGATTTCCTCCGGGTTGATTTCCGGATTCGGATTAGCCATGGCGAATACGATAGGATTTTGGGCCATGTTCATTACGTCCTGCCGTTTCAGCAGACCGGCGGCGGATACCCCGATAAAAACGTCGGCGCCGGCTATCGCTTCTCGGAGCGGTCCGGAAACTTTGTTCGGATTCGTATGCTGCGCGTACCAGTTCCACATCGGGTTATCGTACGTGCGGTCCGATACGAGTGCGCCTTCCCGATCTACGCCGATCAACTCTTTCACGCCGGCGGCGAGCAATATTTTGCTGCAGGCGATTCCGGCTGCACCGACACCGCAGACGACGACTTTGATCGAATCGATCGATTTGCCGACGAGCTTAAGCGCGCTTATAAGTCCGGCATACAAGACGACGGCGGTGCCATGCTGGTCATCGTGGAATACCGGGATGTCCAGCTCCTGCTTCAGCCGCTCTTCGATTTCGAAGCAGCGCGGGGACGAGATGTCTTCCAAATTGATACCGCCGAATCCCGGAGCGATCGTCTTGATCGTACGGATAATTTCTTCCGTATCCTGCGTGTCGAGACAGATCGGAAACGCATCGACATCGGCCAGCTGCTTGAACAGCATCGCCTTGCCCTCCATGACCGGCATTGCCGCATAGGGCCCGATGTTGCCCAGACCGAGCACCGCGCTGCCGTCGGAGATGACGGCCACCGTATTGCGCTTGATCGTCAGCGAATACGCCTTCCGCTGTTCTTCGTGGATCGCCATGCATACTCGCGCCACGTCGGGGGTATAGACGCGGGATAAATCGTCACGGTTTTGGATCGGGACTTTCAGCTTGGTCTCGATTTTGCCTCCGAGATGAAGCAAAAACGTCCGGTCGGATACGTTGACGAGCGTTACCCCTTGAAGCTGCTTCACTTTCTCGACAATTTTGCCCGTGTAAAGCGTGTCCGCTACGTTGATCGTCAAATCCCGGATCGACATTTCTTGTTTGGTCTGAATGACGTCGATCGCGACGAGATCGCCGCCTTCATCCGCGATCGCGGAGACGATGTCGCTGAACCGGATCTGGTTCGTATCGATTTCCAGACGCAAAATCATGCTTTTTCCCGTAATCAACTGTTTGTTATCTTCGCTCACAATGGGGCCCCCCTTAGAAATAAATGTCATGAAAGCGTTGCCTCGTCCCATGCATAATATTACACTAACGCTTATAAAAAACCAATCTCAAACCAATATCGAACCAAATCGGGCAAATGCTTTGAAGTATCGCCAAAATATGCTATACTAACGATTTGACGGCCAGAATCAATGAGGGGAATGTTGCTTCATGATCAGTACAAGTAATGTTACGCTGCGTTACGGAAAGCGCGCCTTGTTTGAAGACGTTAACATAAAGTTCACACCGGGGAATTGCTACGGTCTCATAGGCGCAAACGGTGCGGGAAAATCGACGTTTCTGAAAATTTTGTCCGGTGAAATCGAGCCGAACAGCGGTGAAGTGTTCGTCACTCCGGGCGAGCGTCTCGCCGTGCTCAAGCAAAACCATTTCGAGTTCGACGATATCCAGGTGCTGAAGACGGTCATCATGGGTCATCGGAATCTATTTTCTATTATGGAAGAGAAAGATGCGTTATATGCAAAACCCGATTTTTCCGAAGAAGACGGAATGCGGGCGGCCGAGCTGGAGGGCGAATTCCAGGAGCTGAACGGCTGGGAAGCCGAATCGGATGCCGCATCGCTTCTAATCGGACTCGGGATCGGAACCGAATTGCACGACAAGCAGATGAAGGAGCTGAGCGGCAACGAGAAAGTTCGCGTGTTGCTGGCCCAAGCGTTGTTCGGCACACCGCAAAACTTGCTGCTCGACGAGCCTACGAACCATCTCGATATTGAATCGATCAATTGGCTTGTCAATTTCTTGGGTCGCTTCGAAGGCACCGTCATAGTCGTATCCCATGACCGCCACTTCCTGAACGAAGTGTGCACGCATATCGCCGATATCGATTTCGGCAAAATCCAGATGTACGTCGGCAACTACGACTTCTGGTACGAGTCCAGCCAGCTTGCGATGAAGCTGATGCGCGAATCGAACAAAAAGGTCGAGGAGAAACGCAAGGAGCTGGAAACGTTTATCGCGCGGTTCAGCGCGAACGCCTCCAAATCGAAGCAGGCGACATCCCGGAAGAAGCAGCTTGAGAAGCTTACGCTGGATGACATCAAGCCTTCGAACCGTAAATACCCGTACATCAACTTCAAGCCGGAACGGGAAGCGGGCAAAAATATTTTGTCCGTAGACCGGATCAGCAAAACGGAAGAGGGCGAGAAGCTGCTTAACAATATAAGCTTCGTCGTGAATAAAGGAGACAAAATCGCGCTGGTCGGTCCGAACGGAGCCGCCAAATCGACTTTGTTCCAAGTTCTCGCCGGAGAAACCGAGCCCGATCAGGGCGAGTTCGTATGGGGCGTTACAACGACGCAAGCTTATTTCCCGAAAGACAACGCCGTTTATTTCGACGGCGTCGAACTGAATCTCGTCGATTGGCTCCGCCAATACTCCAAAGATCAGGACGAAACGTTTATCCGCGGCTTCCTGGGACGCATGCTGTTCTCGGGAGAAGAGTCGCTTAAGAAAGCGTCCGTCCTGTCCGGGGGCGAGAAAGTGCGCTGCATGCTGTCCAAAATGATGCTGAGCGGCGCCAACGTCCTTATGCTGGACGAACCGACGAACCATCTCGACCTCGAATCAATTACGGCGCTTAATAACGGACTGATCGATACGGATGCCACGATGCTGTTCGTATCGCACGACTGGCAGTTCATCCAAACGATCGCCAACCGGATTATCGAGATTACGCCGAACGGATTGATCGACCGGCAAATGACGTACGAGGAGTATTTGAACAACGAAGACGTGAAAAGATTGCGCGAAACGTTGTACGTTTAACAGACAGCGGGGGGACGGCATCACGTTCTCCCGCTTTTTGCCGTTCGGATTCGTACATATCGTGACCCGCAACCCCCTGAGACTATAGAAAAAGGGTTGAACAGCAACCATGTCGTATTATATTAGCTATAAAGGGAAATCGTACGGACATCCGATGACGAAAGAAGAAGCGGTCAGCAAAATGATGCGGATGCGGCATGCATTTGTCGGACTGGATATCGTCCAGACGGGTGTTTCGGGGGCAGAGGAGGCAGCTGCGCCGAAGCGAACGGGACGACCGGCCCATAGACAAGTCAAAAACCTAATTTCCCCGGAGAAAAAGGCTTCGCCCGACTCGAATTCGTGAAGATGGAGGGAGCGTATGTTCGACCCGACGATTTATGAGAATTTGAAAGTCGTATTCGAAGGCGCGGTGTACGACCTCGATTTGGACGGACAAATCGTCGTCATGCATCGCTCCGATTTGATCGATCTTGCCGCGATGTCGAGAAGCTATGCAGTGCGTTACCGGATGAAGGACGGCAAATGCTCCGCGGAAATCCGTTTGTCCGCCGGCCTTGTCGATTTGGCCGGAGAGAAGCTGGAGTGGCGGAATGCGCTGCCGGGCTGCAAGCTCGAAATCGTATTTTCCATTATGGTACGCAACCCTGTTACGGCTTGCAAAAACATACAAGACATTTTGGAGCAAATATGGGACTCGAATACGGCGATCGTCCAAACCTTGTCTTTCCGGTTCGGCGATGACGGCTCCCGCTGCAAAAATGAAATCGGTGTTCATTTCGACCGCAAAATCGGCGAAGGGCAAATCGGCGATATCCCCGATCTGCTCGAGCATACGGTGCGCACGCTGCGGCAGCTGGAACCTTACAACATGGAGGACTGAGCAATGCGCGAACGCACGGAAGCGGAATGGATGAAACGGTCCGAAGAAGGCGGCGAGTTCGCCGTCTTTTTGTATACGCCGTTGTGCGGCACTTGCAAGCTTGCCGAACGGATGATTGAAATTTTGCAGGTCATGCGGCCGGATTATGCGGTAGAGAAAGCCAACGTGAATCTAATGCCGCGCCTCGTAAACCGGTGGCAGGTGGAAAGCGTGCCGTGCCTGATTCATATCGAGCGGGGAGCCGTCAGCCGAAAGCTTTACGCGTTCGAATCGATCGAGAACGTCAACCGATTTCTTGAACCGCTGTATCCGACCCCGAAACGAAAGGATGAACCGTCATGAGCGAAAACGAGCAATATTGGACTGTGGAGTATAGATCCGGAGCTTACATCGCCAAAACCGTGGAGGAAGCATCACCGCGCATCCTGCTGGAGATTGCCGCCGTAATCCGCCACCCGCTGCAAGGGGATCTTCATCATCCATACCGGGCCGATGTAGCGATGTTCCACGAACGCAGGGCGGCAGCCTATCGCGAGAAAGTATGGGTGCCCAAATCGACGGTTGAGCCGTATGGCGGCGCAGTCCCGACTTATGCGGAATCGCTCCGTCACGCTTGGCAAGAGATGGTCCGCTCAATGGACAAAATCATCGACTCCGCTGATGCGTCGAACGGAACGGAAAAAGACCACGAGCTCGCACAATGGGCGTCCAAATCGCTCGAGAAGCTACGGGTGCTGGAGAAAGACTACTGGGGCTCATAAAAGATAACGCGCTTGTGTAGAACCGGCTGTTTCATCATGATGAAGGTTGATGTACAATAGAGCGAAGCGCGATTTATGTCGAATCGGAGGTTGCATCATGTTAATGATCGGAATCGCCGGCGGAACCGGTTCAGGCAAAACGACCGTCGCCGAGCGGCTCGTGACGGAGCTCGGGTCCGTGCAGGTCGCACTGCTCTCGCAAGACTCGTATTATGCGGACAATAGGGATCTGTCTATGGAAGAGCGGGAACAAATCAATTATGATCACCCTGATTCGGTGGACGGCGAGTTGCTGCTTGAACATTTGCGTCTGCTGCGCCGACTGCAGCCGATCGAGATGCCTGTATACGATTTCTCGACGCACAGCCGCGTGGACGAGACTGTACGCGTGATGCCGAAGCGAGTAGTCATCCTGGAAGGAATATTGCTGTTTGCCGATCCGCTTATCCGGCAAGAGCTCGATATTAAAGTGTTCGTCGATACCGATGCGGACGTGCGCGTGCTGCGGCGTCTTTCCAGAGATATTCAAGAGCGGGGAAGAACCGTCGATTCGGTGTTCGCCCAATACTTGAATACGGTAAAGCCTATGCATGACGCGTTCGTCGAGCCTTCCAAAAGATACGCCGACCTGATTATCCCGGAAGGCGGGCGAAACGATATCGCGATCGGTTTGCTCACCTCACGCATTCAATCGTACTTGACGCAAGGTTAGCAGGTGGGGAGAGAGAGCAATTGACTTGGGATATATTGAGCTTGCTCGGTATCGTCGCTTTTGCGGCGAGCGGTGCTATTATCGCCATGGAGGAAGAATACGACTTGTTCGGTGTCGCGGTGCTTGGCATGGCCGCAGCATTTGGAGGCGGAGTCATCCGCAATCTGTTTATCGGACATCCGATCACCACTTTGTGGTCGCAAGCGTTGTTTCTGAATACGGCTCTCATTACGATCATCGTCATTTATTTGTTTCCGGCCGTATGGATACGAAGATGGCAGCCTATCGCTTCTTTTTTCGATGCGATCGGTTTGGCGGCGTTTTCGATACAGGGTGCGCTGTATGCCGTTCAGATGGAAATGCCGGTCGGGGTCGTTATTTTCGCTTCGGTCGCAACGGGGATAGGCGGCGGAGTCATCCGCGACGTGTTGGCCGGAAGGAAGCCTCTTGTATTCCGGGAAGAGGTCTATGCGCTATGGACGATGCTGTCGGGTATCGTGATCGGGATGGGGTGGATGCACGGCAAATTGGCAACGGCGGCTTTGTTTGCCGTCATAGTCTTGTTGCGCATGCTGTCGGTCTATTACGGCTGGAAACTGCCTCGTCGCACATTAGTGTTCGATCGCGAACGTCCGGAAGGAGCAAGCTTGAAGCCGGCAAAAAAGGAGGAGCGCGCGCTATGAACGAATCGTGGACATCCATGCGGCAAGTGCCGCAAGATTCGCTGCAGGAGCGGCTGCAAACGGTTAAGGAAATCGCAAAGGACGACAAAGATACGGAATTGTACGAGATCGTCAAAGATTCCGCGACGGGCGAACATTATTTGCATTACGCCTTTTTGCATCTGTCCGTGGCGGAAGGAACGGAAGAATCTTTTCACCAGCTGCTGCCGCTTGATAACGATGACGTATTGTCGATCATGTTCGGCGAGCAAGACTATGCATATCCGGATCATTGGCGGCGTCCGTTTCTTAGGAACGGGCCGAACGGAACGTATGTATGGTTCGATCCATCGGATAATTTGACCGGGTCGTCGGATGAGAATGAGCGGCTGGCGGGGGAAATCGCCGGAATGCTCGGGGAATGGAAGCAGCATGGGCGAACGGATGCGGATTCGGTGAAGGAGCTGCTGGAGCGGATCGACCGGACGATGAAACGGGACGAGGAATGAAGAAGTCATAGTGCCGATACCTAGCTTTCCGGTAAGAAGCGGATGCCGCCAGGCGTCCGCTTCTTGCGCTACGAGGTTTTGCCGAATCGTTGGAGCGGGATGCTGACGATAAATACGGTGCCTTGCTCCTGATCGCTTTCCACCGTAATCGTGCCTTTGTAGTAGCCGACTCTTTTCTTTGTTACGGCGAGCCCCAATCCGGAGTGATCGGCCGTTTTTTTCGTGCTGTAGCCGGGTGTGAAAATTTTGGCCTTCTCCTCGTCGCTCAGTGTCCTGCCGGGATTGCGAACGGAAATAACTAGGTTTCCCGCATGATACGAACCGCACAGCTCCACCCACCGCTCATGAACGGGCAATTGGACCACTTCATCGAAAGCGTTATCGACGAGATTGCCGATAATGATTACGATGTCGACGGACGTAACGCCGAGGTTGAAGTTGCCGGTGAGTAAAAAATCGTGCCGAAAATCGATTTTCTTGTCCATCGCGATGACGACTTTGGACTGGACAATGGCCGCAACGGCGGGATGTCCGATCTGGATAATATCGTTCGTCTGACGGATTTCGCCCAGCAGCTCGCCGGTATACCGGTGCAGGTCTTCGTACTTTTTCAACTGAAGGAACGTATGGATCGTCTGAACGTGGTTCAGAAAATCGTGCCGTTGTCCCCGGATCGTCGTGAACATGTCGTTCACTTCGTCGATATAAGCCTCCTGCGTTACCCGCACGGCCTCATCCTTGTTTCGTTTGATCATCCGGAAAACGATTACCAAGAATATAAGACTGAGACCGGTCATGATCGCGATCCGGTTAATGATCGAACGAATTTGATCGTTCAGCTCTTCCTGAATCGTATTGTAATCGAATACCACGCCGATAACATAAGGAACATCCGCCTGCGGATTGCCCGAACGCGACGGGACGGGTATGAAGCTTTTGAGTATTTTATGGCTGTTGACGACAGCCGTATAAGTAATCGGCTTCTCTGAGTCGAATGCCAGCTTGACACTTTTCAAGTCGCGTTCCGGGTCCGAATATTGATTGGTGCCGAACAAAATGGGACGGTTCGGCAGCGCAACGAAATAATCGCCGCTCTGGGATTTGCTCACCTTCAGCGGATTGCCGAACGTATTGTAGTTAAAACCGGTCAGCTCCAAAATACTGGGATTGACTTCGATCATTTTGTTCAAGATGACGTCGGGCCCGGCGAGCCGGTCATATTGCTTGATTTGAACGTCCTCTACGTACGGGTTAATAATATAATCGGTCGAGCCGTCGTAGTAATAGCCCCATTTATCAATTTTGGAAGGATCGGTGTCGGCGTACCCGATCGGCCCGGACCAATAGTTCAGAAGCTTCTGGCCTTCCGGAATGGTCACTTCCCGATTGCTCCACAGCTGCCGGAAAGCGCTAAACCAATACCCCCACTTTTTCGTGCTCATATTGATTTCGGCGGGATCGGAGGAGCGAACCCCGACTATATCGTCGCCTTGGGGCTGTAGCAGCGTAATATGCGAAACGCCCAGTTCCATGCTAAGCTGTTTGAGCTGTTCGTTCGTGACGTTCGCGGCCTTCGGATCGAGGCGGTCAATGGCTGCGACGGCAGCGATTCTCAGCTGTTGACCGATCATATCCTCGACATACTGTTCGCTTTTCTTGTAACGGTCGACGGCATTGCGCAGATTGTAAGCGGTGAGGAGAGATTGGTCCTCCACATGGCCGACTATCAGTTCCTTGGTCGTAAAGTAGTAGATGACGTTGTTGAAGCCGAGCATGAGCACGACGCAAGCGAATACGATATAGAAAGAATGCGATTTCATTTGCATGAATACACCCCAGGTGTATGGTTGTCGCAAGCAAGGGTGCCGGCGCAACGGAAATGGTGTGGATTAAGCGGCTGGCTTACCCCCATTATAGCCGAAAAGATGCAATTTTGTTATCTTTTTTCGACTTGTTTCGATATTTTTACTCGTATTTGGTCGTATTTTGTCTTTTCCGGCATATCGGCATCCTCGACAGTTCTCGTCATGTTGAACAGGCATCGCCCCATATCATTAACTAACCGCGCGTATTGCGAAGCTGCGCAAAGGAAGGTGGATGATTCATGGATCGGCGACCGTGGCATAGCTATTACCCGCAAGAAGTGCCGTCTGCGCTCGATTATCCGTCCGTTCCGCTTACAAACCTGTTGATTGAAGCGGCGGAGCGGTTTCCGGAACGAACCGCCGTTACTTTTTTCGGCAAGACGATAAAGTACAAGGATTTACTCCGCCAATCGTTTCAATTTGCCGACGCACTGAAGCGTCTCGGGATCTCCAAGGGGGACCGGGTTGCGCTGCTACTGCCCAACATGCCTCAGTATATCGTCAGCTACTACGGCGTGTTGTTTGCCGGCTGCATCGTCGTTCAACTGAATCCGCTTCATGTCGAGCGGGAGCTGCTGAGGCACTTGACGGATTCCGGAGCCGAGACGATCGTTTGCCTGGACCTGCTGCTGCCCAGAATCCGCAATATCCGCGAGAAGTCCGGATTGAAGCGCATTATCGTCACAAGCATTCGCGACGAGCTGCCGGCCTTGAAGAAAGCGCTGTATCCGATTGTGCAGAAACGGAAAGGCTCGCCTTTGCCGAAATACGATTCGGAAGCGGAGCGGCTGTATGTATTTCATCGTCTGCTTCGTTCGGCAGATCCCGCACCCGCAAGGCTGGATGCCGATCCGGACGAGGATGTCGCCGTCCTTCAGTATACGGGCGGAACGACGGGAACGCCGAAAGGGGTCATGCTGACGCATGCGAACCTGATGGCGAATGTGCGTCAGTGCGGAGCATGGCTGTATAAGACCGAGCAGGGGCAGGAGACCGTGCTTGCTGCCGTACCGCTATTTCATGTGTACGGGATGACCGTTTGCATGAATTTCGGGTTGTCCATCGGCGCGAACATCCTGCTCGTTCCGAAGTTCGAAATCGAGATGCTGCTGAAAACGATTCATCACGAGAAGCCGACTATTTTCCCGGGAGCGCCGACGATGTATATCGCCATCAACCATCACCCCAAATCGGCCGTAAAATACCGGGTTTCCTCGATCCGGTGCTGTATCAGCGGCTCTGCGCCGCTGCCGCTGGAAGTTCAGCAGCAGTTCGAGAGGTTGACCGGCGGACGTCTCGTCGAAGGTTACGGGTTGTCGGAATGTTCGCCGGTTACGCATGCGAATCCGATCTGGGGAGTGCGCAAAACCGGGAGCATCGGACTGCCTTGGCCGGACACCGATTGCAAAATTATCGATCCGGAGAGCGGCGAAGAAGTACCGAACGGACAGATCGGCGAACTGCTCATTCGCGGACCTCAAGTGATGAAGGGGTATTGGAACAATCCGGCGGAGACCTCGAAAACTTTGATCGACGGATGGATTCATACCGGGGATATGGCTTTCATGGACGAGGACGGCTTCTTTCATATCGTGGACAGGAAAAAAGATATGATTATCGCGGGCGGTTATAACATTTTCCCGCGGGAGGTAGAGGAGGTGCTGTTCGAGCATCCCGACGTTCAGGAGGCGGCGGTGATCGGCGTTCCGGACGAATATCGAGGGGAGACGGTAAAAGCTTTCGTCGTGCGGAAGGCCGGCGCGGGCGTAACCGAAACCGAGCTCGATACGCACTGCCGTTCCAAGCTCGCTTCCTATAAAGTGCCGAGAATATACGAATTCAGGGAATCGCTTCCGAAGACGATGATCGGCAAAGTGCTCAGAAGAGAGCTGAGGGAAGAAGGCCAGTAAAAAAAGATGCCCCGGATTGCGCTGTTTCCGGGTCATCTTTTTTTTCGCGAGAACGTTGGCCGCGGGGAAGTTTCCGGTTCAATCAGCGTCCGCGACGATAAGGGACATACGGTGTCGGCGTAGGGTACTCGTCTCTTTGGGAGTAGCAATATACGTGCCGCGGTACGGGAACGCAATGGTGCCGGTTCACGATTTCGATGGGATGGATCACGTTTACGATTTGGGGATGGTAATAATCTTTGTAAATGACTTTGGGCGGGTCGACCACATTGCTAGCAGGGCATATCGGTTTTGGACAGTACGCCATTTTCTTTATTCATCTCCTTTATGTCGGGGAATGGGATAGTATATGATTACCGTCTAGAAGTGGAATGTGTGGGTGCCCAGACCTAGCACTTAATTGTTATGCGATCGTCCCGGCAAAAAAACGTAGTCGATTCTCCTTATGCGGTGGTACAATGTTGATGGATCGCCGCGCTCGCACGCGGCCGACATTCGGAAAGGGGGGCTCCCATGGATCGACAGACGGTTCGGGCATGGGTTATGTACGATTGGGCCAACTCCGCATTCGCCACGACGATGATGGCTGCGGTGCTGCCGATATTTTATAGCGATGTTGCGGCTTCGACGCTGCCGAACGAGCAGATGGCCACATCGTACTGGGGGATGACGCAGTCGGTCGCGATGCTGATCGTCGCCGTGCTGACGCCGATTTTGGGAGCGATTGCGGATTACTCGGGGTTTAAAGTTTTGTTTCTGCGGCTTTTTTCGTACTTGGGTATTTTGGCTTCTCTGTGCTTCGTATTTGTCGGAAACGGCGACTATTTGCTGGCCTCGGTCTTGTTCATTCTGGGCACGATCGGATTTTCCGGAGGAAATGCTTTCTATGATGCTTTACTGAACGATCTCGTCGAGCCGGAGAAGCGGGATTACATATCGTCCAAAGGGTTTGCGTTCGGTTATATCGGCGGAGGCGTGCTGCTCGTTTTGAACCTTCTGCTGATCCAAAAGTACGGTTGGTTCGGGCTGCCCGATAGTTTGACCGGCACCTATATCTCTTTCGCATCCGTCGCGCTGTGGTGGTACTTGTTCTCGCTTCCGCTGTTCCGCAAGGTGAAAGACAGGAAAGACGGACCGCGGCATAAATTCGGGGAGTATACCGTAATCGGCTTCTCCCGCATATGGAACACGTTCAAGCGCATTACGCGATATCCGGAGCTGCTTAAATATTTGATCGCTTACTGGTTTTTCAACGACGGAATCAGCACGATCATTACGATGGCGACGATCTACGGCAAAGAAATCGGTCTGGGCACGTCCCATTTGATAGCCGCTCTTGTCATCACGCAGTTCGTCGGCATTCCGTTCACGCTGCTGTTCGGTAAAATCGCCGAGCGGCTCGGTTCGAAGCTATCGTTATACATTTCGCTCAGCATCTATGTGCTCATTGTTATTTTCGGCTATTTCATGACGGAAACCTGGCAGTTTTATGCGCTGGCCTTTGTCGTAGGGATGGTTCAGGGAGGCAGCCAATCGATTGCCCGGTCAATCTACAGCCGTCTCGTTCCCGCCGATCGTCCGGCCGAATTTTTCGGTTTCTTGAGCGTATCCAGCAAGTTCTCGGCGATCGTCGGGCCGTTCGTCTTCTCGGTAGTTGGACTTGCGACAGGTTCAAGCCGTCTCGGTATTTTGGCCCTCGTCGTATTTTTCATTGTCGGGATCGCGCTGCTGGCCAAAGTCAATTTGCAGAAAGGGGCTGCGGAAGCGGAAGCGGCCCAAGCCTAAGAACATTAAAAAGGCCGTTGTTCCTTATCGCGCAGGGACAGCGGCTTTTTTTTGTGCATCTATGTCGCTAGCTTATGGATGAGCTTTGTTTTCCTCACGCCACACGATCCATACCAACAGCCCCATCGACAATACCGCTCCGATGAATCCGAGCATCATATCTTTCTGCGTGTCGAACAAGTCCCCCTGCATGCCGATAAATTGCTCGCTGTTCTGCCCTTGACCGGCCAGGCTGGCCGCCGCCATCTCCACGATTTCGAAAAAAGCGCTGAAGTTTAATATGACCGCGGCCGGAATGGCGTATGACAAAAAGCCGCGCAGCAAGACGAGCCGCGTCAAAAGCTCGCGGAGCGGATAGGCTCCGAGCAAGCCGAAGGCAAAATGGACGACCCGGTCATAATAGCTGCGTTTCGTATGAAACGTCGCTTTCAGCCACGTATCGATCGGCGTATGCTGATAAGAATAATGGGTCGCGTAAGTATGGAAGCAAAGGAACAGGGCGATCAAAATATACGAAAAATTGGAAAACTGGAACGTTCTATACGTCCAGACGAGTACGATTACCAGTCCGGCGACTAGAATGTTCTCCACAAGCCACAGCGACCGGTCGGTCGGCCATATCGCGAGTAGTCCCCAAAACAGCGTGAATGCAATAACCGTCAATTGCAGCACCTTATTATGTCCAAAAGGGATCGAGTGGCTGAACAGCGCGTATTCGGACGAATCATGTATTCGATCATGGAACATGGAGCTACTCTCCTTTTATTACGGCGATAAGGTGATTTTTACCGAAGCTACCGAATTCTATTCAAAACAAAAAAACGTTACCGGGAGACAGGCTCTCGATAACGTCTGAAGTTGGTCTCATATCATCGGTTCGGCATGCACGATTTTCCAGCCGTCGGCACACGGTTTGCCGGTTTCATAAGAGATGTCCCCGAGACAATCCTCCAACGCTTGCCTCGTGTCGTTCGCAGCGGCGGTTTGAGAGCGTGCGGCATATTCCTCGGAAATATAGCGGAGCGCCGCTGCCATCACTTGTTCTCCGTCATCCATTGCCTGGTTCCACAAATCCCAGAAGCTCTCGTTATGGCGTTCTTCCGGAATGGACGGGTGCCGCCACTCTTTCCGGGACTCGTTCAGAAAGTCAAGGGCGGGAACTTTTTTCTTGAAGACGAAAGGCTCTATTTTGCCGAAGGTGATCGTTCGCTTCAGCCCGCTCGGATCGTGAAACAGCCTCTGCGCGCGAATCATGTCACGGTATGCATCGTCCCAATCGCCGGTGCCGAAGCTCGAAGCGATGTCGGGATAATGGGAGCGGGCGAGCTGATCAAAGACGGAAGCCATATTGCCGGGCAGCCGGTCTCCGGCGTACAGTTCCTTCCACACGGGAGTGATCCACGTCTCGATGCCGAGCAGCTTGCGTGCGACCAACGTATCAAGGATGATCTCGAACCGCTGATGGTTCCATTTCTTGAAGCCCGATAAGTAAAACACGTACGGATGAGCATTCCGGTCCAAAATATGATGGGTCAAAAAACCGAGCGCATAAACCGTTTCCGCCGAATGAAGCGGCTTGCCCTTCACATGATCCAGCAAATCGAGCATGAACGGCCCGCACTTGCCGCTGTGCATCGCTCCGCCCAGCTTGGGCATTCCGATGCCGGTTTGCCACGGCAGGAAACGGTGATAAAACAAAAAGTCCGGACCCTGGCATCCGAATTGATAAATGCGCAGAAGCTCCGGAGTAGCCGACACTTCTTGAAGTCCGATCTTGCCCGCGAGCTCGCGGCCGAACAGAAAGTGAGTCCATATGTTAGGCATCGGGTGTAAAACGCTCCTTTAACCTGATTCCGGGCTCCCGCGAGCAACGAATCTCGTAACGACGAGAGCCCGGCTACCATTCATTGTATCAGGATAGCGGAACAAGCTTCAAGGCGTTGCCCGAGTATATTTTGGTCAGTACGTCCTCCGGAAGTCCGAGCGAATTCAACACTTCCTGATGGACATTGTCGAAATAATCGCGTCCGTACAATATACGATCCTGGAATTCAAGCAGGAACGATTTGGCAAATTCCGGATCGCGCTTGAACGCATTGGCGCCGGAACCGGCCGAAATATCGCAGTACAGGTTCGGATAACGGTTCAACATTTCCGTTATTTTGCCGCCCGGTTGCACTTTGCCTGTAGGGTAGGCGGCTTTATCGTACTGGTCGTCGCCCGAAATATGCGCCCAAAAGCCGGGGGCATGTCCGAGGAATATCGTTTCGGGGCAAGCTTTGACCGCGCGTTCGAACGATTCGATGCCTCCTCCGTACCACCAGTTGGGTCGAGGGTACTTGGAGCCGGTAGAAAATTCGTAATCGATGTGAACCGTTACGGGCAAGCCCTTCTCGCCGCAGAAGCGGAATAACCGGATTGCGTCCGGATTGTCGTACATCATCCTCAGCTTGATTTCGCCGTACACCCTGACGCCGTAAAGCTTGATGGCGTGGTCCAGCTTGTCGATTGCGTCGGGCCGGCGCGGATCGGGCGCGTATCCGAGAATGAATTTGTCCGGATATTGCTCGGCATAGGACACGCAGCGGCGGAAGGAGATAGGTCCGTCCGGCAAACCGGCGTCGGGAATGCTTTTCTTATAGGACGGGTTATACTCGTCATCCGGACATTCCCAGCTGAGCAGCCAAGTTTTGTCGATGTTGTACTGCTTCATGTTGTCCAAATAGCGGGTGACGTTATAGCCGTACCAGTCCGGGTGGTTGTGGCAATCGATGATCATGTGCCGAAACCTCGCTTTATCTTATAATAGTTTTCCTACCATATTGTACAGGCTAAATACAGGTGCGGCAATTGGATTCCGTTACGCGACGACATAAAGACAAAAGCGACGGACCATGTGAATCCGATAGTCGTGCAAATACTGTGGTTGACAAAGGAACAGTTTCGACATATACTGTGCATATTAATTATACAGTAAAAAGAGAGCGTATTGCAGAAAAGTCAATCCTGCAGTAAATAATCAAACCGGAGTCCCGGGGTGAAAAGGAGATAGGTTCGTTCTCCATCTCATGAGCAGGGATGATCTACCCGATACTGTGTGTAATTCCGCATAGTAATAGTTCGAGGGCATTTCGCGGATCAACTGTAACGAATAATCCCATTGGAGGAATGAGAAGATGACGACAGAAGTTCAAAACAATGTGCAAACAAATGAGGAGCAAAGCTTCTTGGCGGTAGCCAAACAACGCCGATCGGTTAGATCGTATGATCCGGAATGGCGAATTCCGCAGGAGGAGCTGCAGGACATCTTGGAGACGGCGATACTGGCCCCATCCTCGTCGAACCTGCAGCCATGGCGATTCCTCGTGCTGCAGGACGCCGAGCTCAAGCGGAAGCTGCTGCCGATCGCCTACAACCAGCAGCAAGTAGTCGAAGCGTCCGCCGTCATCGCCGTATTCGCCGATCCGATGGGGTACGAGAAAGCCGAACAAATTTACAGCAGCGCGGTAGCGGCGGGGTATATGCCTGAGATGGTCAAAGCGGATTTCGTAAAGCGCTCCGTGCAGACTTACAGCTCGCTCGGCGAAGATAAATTGAAAAGCATCTCGCTTGTGGACGGCGGACTTGTATCGATGCAGCTTATGCTTGCGGCCAAAGCGAAGGGCTACGATACGGTTCCGATGGGCGGATATGACGCGAATAAGTTTATGGAAGCTTTCGACGTACCGCAGCGCTGGGTGCCGGTCATGCTGATCGCGCTTGGCAAAGCGGCGAAGGAAGGACACCCGACGACTCGTTTGCCTTTGTCGGAAGTCGTATTCTGGGATTCGTTCGAAACCCGGGCATAATCATACCGGCTCGCCGGCGCGGTACTCTATGGGGAAACGGAAGCATCAGACTTCCGTTTCTTTTTTTTGGCACGGATGATGATTGCAAATATGTCGGAAAAAAGGCAATATAGGGAAGAGGGGGTGGCAGAGATGGAGACGACTAGAAAAGAAGCTCCAAATGCGAAATGGTTCGGGTACGCGTTGCAGTCCTTGGCCATTCTGGCGATTCATAACGGTGTATGCCCGAGCTGCGAAATCGCCGTCAAAATGGAGTCGCAGGCGACGCTGCTGCGTCGCATTATGGCACAATTGGCCAAGTTTAATCTGGTTGTGGCCAAGGAAGGGCGCGACGGAGGCTATTTACTCGCCAAACCGGCCGACCAAATCACGTTTGCCGACGTATACCGGGCGCTTCAGCTGCCGGAACCGCTTTCCCAGGCGCTGCTCGATTCAACCTCGGACGGATTGTTCGGCAAAGAAATGCAGTGTTACTTTACGAAGTTTGCCGGGGAATGGCAGAAGCGGGTCCTTTTCGAATTGGAGCAGCGTACGGTTGCCGATTTGACCGTCGGCTATAAATAAAATGTTGCAAGCTGCTACTTGTAAGCGTTTGCCGGTCTCAAAAGGAATGGCGCAATTCGTGCTTTGAACTTATAATAGGATTGATTTGTTGCGCAGAAAGGTTGGTAGAACATGGCATTCATTCAATGTAATTTTATTTCCGAGACGCTCGCGATCGGGGCGTCGATGAACGTACTGTTGCCCGATCCGAAGCCGGGCCAGCCGGCGGACTTGAAATATCCGGTTCTTTTTTTGCTGCACGGGCTATCCGACGATCATACGGCGTGGATGCGCTATACTTCGATCGAGAGATACGTCCGCAATAAGCAAATCGCCGTCGTCATGCCGGCGGTTAACCGCAGCTTTTACACCGATATGGCGGGTGGATTTCCGTATTGGACGTTCGTGAGCCAAGAATTGCCGGCCAAAGCAAGAGCCTATTTCCCGCTATCGGACAAAAGAGAGGATACTTTCGCGGCGGGTCTGTCGATGGGCGGCTATGGCGCTTTCAAGCTTGCGCTTCGACGTCCCGACTTGTACGCTGCGGCCGCAAGCTTGTCGGGTGCGCTTGATATTAGCGGGAACAAAGATCGATGGGCCAGAGATTTCCGCTACATATTCGGCGACGGCGCTCCTATCCCTTCGGACGACGATCTGTTCAAGCTGGCGGAGAAAACCGCCGCGTCGGACGGGCCTAAGCCTAAGCTTTACCAAGCATGCGGGACGGATGATTTCTTGTATCCGGCAAATCTGAAGTTTCTGGAACATTCCCGTTCGCTCGGACTCGATGTGAAGTACGAAGAAGGACCGGGAGGACATTCATGGGATTTGTGGGATGAATACATCCGGCGGGTTCTGGAATGGCTTCCGATCCGTTCAACATAAAAGAAGGAGGGAGAGTGTCCTTGCGGTAAGGACACTCTCCGCTTTTGTAGCGACGGAGGCAGAGCTACATCGTGAATCGCGTTTTATCTTTTTTGCCCGCTTGTTCGTTGTCCTGTTCTTTGTCGGTTAAATCTATCGCGAATTCTTCGCGGTATTGTTCGATGTGTGACGGATGACCCGCCGGACCATTGTTTTTCGGACGATTGTTGCGACCTGCCATTACGATCACCTCCCTGCCGGATTCCCGAAAAAACGGGCACCCGATCAGGTTCCCGCAGCGTGATAGCGACCCGTGAAACATATTCCGGAGCCTTTTCGGGGAATCCTACAGTAGTTTGCCATTTGTCCCCGATATCATACGGAACTGGAGCATGAATCCCATTCACTTAAGGAAAGGACGGTTTGGATCATGATCATCAATCGGGAGTACTTGACGGATATTTTGCTAAGGCTGCTCCATACGCCGAGTCCGTCCGGGTTCTGCGGGCGTATAGCGTCCATGATCGAGCAGGAAGCCGCGGCTTTGGGTTACGCTTCCGAGCGTACGCCGAAAGGCTGCGTTATTATTACGGTCCCCGGCAAGCGGGAGGAGACGCTCGGCATCTCCGCTCACGTCGATACGCTGGGAGCCATGGTGCGATCGATCAAATCAAACGGCACCATCCGGTTCACGCCAATCGGCGGGTATATGATGAGCTCCGTCGAGAACGAGTACTGCCGAATTCATACGCGGGACGGTCGGGAGTATGAAGGCACAGTGCTGCCTGTCAAGCCTTCGGTACACGTATATGGCGATGCGCGCGAGATGAAGCGCGAAGAAGCGAATATGGAGATACGGATCGACGAGCATGCGGCGAGCAAAGACGACGTATTGGCGCTTGGCATATCGGTCGGCGACTTCATCTCGTGGGAACCGCGCGTAAGACAGCTGCCGAACGGCTATATCAAATCCCGTCATTTGGACGATAAAGCGGGTGTGGCGGCTGTCTTTGCCCTGCTGCGTGGGTTGCGGGATGCGGGAGTCGCACCCGATCGGACATTGAAAGTCGTCATTTCGGTGTATGAAGAGGTAGGACATGGGGCCGCTTATTTGCCGCCGGATGTCAGGGAACTGATCGCCGTGGATATGGGGGCGATGGGCGACGACCTTAGCTGCAAAGAAACCGACGTATCGATATGCGCCAAAGATTCTTCCGGCCCGTACGATTACGAAATGACATCCAAGCTGATCGAGCTTGCCAAGCAGCATCGGATTCCGTATGCGGTGGACATCTACCCGAATTACGGCTCGGATGCTTCGGCGGCGCTGCGGGGAGGAAGCAACATCCGTGCCGCGTTGATCGGTCCCGGCGTTCATGCTTCGCATGGAATGGAGCGGACGCACATGGACGCAGTTGCCAATACGGCGGTGTTGCTTGGGGCTTATGTTATGGAGTGATGGATGCAAAAGAAGCCTTCCTTTGTGGGAAGGCTGGGGATTGAGGAAGTCTGCAAAGAGAGGGAGCGGAGAGGACAAGGGGACAGGGAATGCGCTCCACTTCCGTTAAAATCAAGTTGTCTTTTTAGACTTATTGCTGGTACAACTCGATTTTAAAGTCAGACGCTTCGCTTTACGCACATCTCCCTGTCCCCTTTTTGCATCTCAATTCTCTTTAGACTTTCTCGACAAGCTCCGCCTTCCCAATGCGGGAAGGCTTCTTTTGCATGTTAGAGTATGGAAGATTCTTTGAAAGACGCCCGGATTCTGCCGAGCAGCTCCGAATCCGTCATCACATCATAAGCGGTGGCGGCAAGTGCCTTCGCGGATAGAAGCATACCCTCCAAGGCGCGGTCGGTCATGGCAAGGTCGCGGAATTCGGTTGTATGGAGCATATACGTTTCATCGATAACCTGAACGAACGGGTGAATGGACGGACACCGGCGGGAAACGTTGCCAAGGTCGAGTGAGCCGTGATCCCGGCCTTCGTGAATCCGATCCTCCGGGATGCCGAGCCCGATCAAGTTGCCCGTAAACGTTTCGGACAAAGGTACGTTCGTTCTCAGCTCGTCGTAAGAGTATTCGTAATTGCTCGTCTTGAGCGTGCAGCCGGTTTGCAAAGCCGCTCCTTCCGCACAGCGCAATACTTTTTGCACCGTTTCGTCCGTGTACGGACGATTGGCCGATCGGATGTAAAATCGGGCCGAAGCATAATCCGGAATGATGTTCGGAGCTTCCCCGCCGTCCGTGATAACGCCATGCATACGAGCATGGCTGGCTAGCTGCTGCCGTAGTGCATTTAACGAATGGAACAGAAGCAGTACCGCATCCAGCGCGTTGACGCCATCCTGCGGATTCGCCGCGGCATGGGCCGCTTTGCCGAAATATTCGAACTGCAGCGCATCCATCGCAAGCGACGATCCCGACTTCTCGTATCTATGAAACGGATGGGCCATAAGCGCAACATCCACATCATCGAACAGTCCGGCTTCCGACATCGGCACTTTGGCGCCTTTCGTTTCTTCAGCGGGCGTCCCGTATACCCGGATCACTCCTCCGATGTCGTCCAGCACCGATTTCAAGCCGATAGCCGCTCCAAGCCCCATCGTACAGATCAGATGATGGCCGCATGCATGCCCAAGCCCCGGAAGCGCATCGTATTCGCACAAGAAAGCGACTGTAGGACCGGGTTTGCCCGACGTATAGGTGGCGATAAAAGCCGTGGACAAACCCAATACTCCGGTCTCGACTTGAAATCCTTGCCGCTCGAGCTCCTCCGTCAATTTCCCGCACGCCAGTACCTCCTCATTCCCGAGCTCCGGATTGTCGCCGATAAAGAGGGCGATCCGTTTCAGCGTATCCGCATGATTATTAATGGCATTAAATAATTGTTCTTTCACGTTTATCCCCCATTCTTAACAGCCTCATACGGCCATTTTAGCGGATAAGCGAAAGGAAAGCGAACTTGCGTTGAAATAGTTGCATCGATTTGGGCCCAATCGGAAGCCTGTTGAATATGGTATAGGAACAACGATGAGCGGAGGTTGGTTTCATGAAGCGGGAACTCGTATATTTGGCGCTTGGCGATTCATTGACTGCGGGCAAAGGAGCTCCGCCGGAAAACAGCTTTGTGCAGCAATATATAAGGCTGACCGAGACCAGCTTGGGCATGACCGTGAAAGTGAGCAATGCTGGGAGGAGCGGGGCGACAACCGAGCAAATCCTGCAAGTGATCCGCAAGGACGGAAAGGTGCGGGAGGCTGCCGAACGGTCCGCCGTAATAACGCTTACAGCGGGCGGCAACGATTTGATCCAAGCGGCGAAAAAGTTTTATTTCAACCATGACCACCGCCTGCTGATGTCCGCACTGAGGCAATATCAACGCAATATGGGACATATTCTCGATGAGATACAACGGCTGAAGTCCGGGAGCGGCATGTACGCCGTCAGAGTGCTCGGTCTGTACAATCCGCTCCCCGAGTTCGAGGAAGCCGTCTTTTGGGTGAACAAATTCAATGAGCATCTGCGTTCGTTCCAATCCGGATGCATTCAGATCGTCAATGTGTACGACGATTTTCTGGGCAAGGAAGACGATTATTTATCCGACGACCGGTTCCACCCGAACGCCGAAGGGTACCGCGTCATCGCGGAGCGCGTCCATTCGGCGGGATTCGATCCTATTGAACCGGCGGCAGACGTTTGATTTCCTCAGTCAATAACGGCACGATCTCGAACAAATCCCCTACCAATCCGTAATCCGCGATTTTGAAAATAGGGGCCTCCGGGTCTTTGTTGATCGCTACGATGACCCGCGAGCCGCTCATGCCGGCCAAATGCTGAATGGCGCCGCTGATGCCGCAGGCGATATACAGCTCCGGTGTCACGACTTTGCCTGTTTGGCCGATTTGCATCGAATAATCGCAATAACCGGCATCGCATGCTCCGCGCGAAGCTCCTACCGCGCCTCCTAACGCTTCGGCCAGCTCGGCAAGCGGCTTGAAGCCGTCCGCGCTACGGACTCCGCGACCGCCGGAGACGATGATCTTAGCTTCGGACAAGTCGGTCTTTCCCGCCGCCCTCTTGACGACATCTTTCACGATAGAGCGTAAATCGGGCTGTTCATGCGGTATGGATTGCATGACGGAGGAATCGAGCGTCCGGATGGCGGCGGCATCGCCGGCAAACGGCTGGAAATTGTTCGGGCGGATCGTAATGACCCAAGTCTCCCGGCGGAACAGCCGTTTCTCGAACGCTTTGCCGGCGTAAATCGGGCGGGTGAACGCGAATGAATCTCCATAAGGCTCAATGGCGATTACATCGGAAATTTGTCCCGTATCCATCTTCACGGCCAGTCTCGGAGCGATATCTTTGCCGAAAGCGGTATGGCCCAGTACGACGGCAGCAGGCTGCTCCCGCGCAATAACGGCGGAAACGGTTTGGAATACGGTTTCAGAATCCGTCCTGATCGCTTGTTCCGATTCGGCGGATAGTATACGGTCCGCTCCCGAAGCAAGAAGTCTCGCGGCGTGCTGCTCATTGTCGGTGCCGGATAAGAAAGCGGCGACGGTTCCTGCATCACCGGCGAGCAATCTTGCCGCCGCGATCGCTTCCAACGATACTTGACGTAACATTCCATCGCGCTGTTCGGTTATGACCAGTATGTATCGGTTCATCGGTTGCCTCCTTCAATGATTAATGGGGTTAAATAACTTTAACGGAATAACGTACCTGCGCTTTGACGGCCGGGACATGCCGGTCCACAACGCCCGGTCGTCAGTCAGGGCGGTAATCCCGCTAAAGTTCCTAAATAAGTTTGGCTTCTTCGCGAAGCGCGCGAACAAGCTCCCGGGCTTTGGCGGCGGCGTCTCCATCGATAAGACGCCCGGCTTGCCGCGGCGGCGGGGGAGATAAAGAGATCGCTTCCGTATCCGGTGCCAGCTGTGCGTCGGACAAGCCAAGACCGGCCGAACTGATGCGGGAGAACGGCTTTTTCTTGGCCTTCATAATACCCGGCAGCGTAGGATAGCGGGGTTCGTTCAGCCCTTGCTGAGCTGTGAAACAAGCGGGAAGAGACGCTTCGACGGTCACCTCGTCCCCTTCCGCATCCCGGACCGCGACTGCCGTTCCGCCTGCCGGATCGACCGTCAGCCGCGTAACGGCTCCAACATGTGGGATGTCGAGCAGCTGGGCGATTCGGAGCGCGACTTGACCGGAGCCGCGGTCGACGGAGAAGTGGCCTCCGAGCAAGACGTCGAACGGTTTGCCTTTCAAATAAGCCGCCAACAATTTGGCGAGTACGCCTTCGTCCGCTTGAGCCGGCTCCTCGATCAAAACCGCTTCGTCCGCCCCCATCGCCAGGGCGGTGCGCAGTGCCTCCGAGCTCCGCTCCGTACCGACGGTTACGGCCGTCACCTGGCCGCCGTGTCGTTCCCGAAGCCTGAGCGCTTCCTCCACGGCGTATTCGTCATATGGATTGATAACCAGCTTCGCGCCTTCCTCGTCGATTTTCCCGTCGTGAATTCTTATTTTTTCCTCCGTATCGAACGTTTGCTTCATCAATACGAACATATTCATAGGCGCTTACTCCTTTCAAGAATCAGCGTGTTGGATGGTCTTAGTCATATCTGCGGCATGTTCCTGACGAGCATTTTTGTCATGGGACCACCCTTATCGTTAATACAATGCAAGTAACACGAATAAGCTTGCTGCGGTTACGGCTGTATAGATGTATATGACGCGACTCGCCGGATTATCCGGCGGGCGGAGCTTGAGGCGGAAAGGAGCGGGCGGCTTTGAGCTGGAAAATCGTCCATATCGTTCTGTTTCTATGTGCGGTTGGCTGCGGCGCGTTCTGGTTCTGGAAAGCGGTCAGCCATCGTGCCGCGTATGTCATGCTCGGACAAAGCGAACGACCGGCGGGGTTCGACCGTCATCGTCTGCGCGAATGGTCCGGGCAGCTGTTCGGGCATAAGAAGCTGCTCAAGGACCGGAGGAGCGGCATTATGCATTTGGCGATTTTCTACGGCTTCATCGTGCTTCAGTTGGGTGCGCTGGACATTGTGCTGAAAGGGTTGTTCGGAATCCGGATTCCGGTGCCGGCTTACGAATGGTTCGTTTTATCGCAGGAAATCGCCGTAACGGTCGTATTACTGGCCGTCTTGTATGCCGGTTTTCGCCGGTATGTCGAGAAGCTGCGTAGATTGAAGCGGGATTGGAAGCCAAGCATCGTTTTGTTTTTTATCGGTGGATTAATGATCTCGGTGCTGTTCGTATCCGCATTCGAGCGCATTTGGAAGGAAGAGCCGTTTTCCGCATTGTCGCCGATCGGATCGGCGATGGCCCGGGCTATGGAAGGGTTTGTTGGCATTGCAGCGGGGGAAGCGTTATATTATGCCGCTTGGTGGGCGCACCTGCTTATATTGCTCGCGTTCCTCGTATATGTGCCGCAATCCAAACATTTTCACCTTCTGACCGCTCCCGTTAATTTGGCCCTGGCGCGCAGCGGTCCTCCCGGAAAGCTCCGCACGCTCGATCTGGAGGATGAGGACGCGGAATCGTTCGGAGTGGGCGAGGTCGAGCAATTTACGCGAAAGCAGCTCCTTGATCTGTACGCCTGCGTCGAATGTGGACGGTGCACGAACGTTTGCCCGGCGGCCGGAACCGGCAAGCTGCTGTCGCCGATGCATCTGATCGTCAAGCTGCGCGATCATTTGACCGAGAAAGGTGCGGCCGTTACGTCCAAAACGCCGTGGGTGCCCGCATTCGCATTCCCAGGAGCTGGAAAGGCGGTATCCGTTTTCCGGCCGGATGACGAGCATTCCCGTTCTTCATGGCAAGGGGAGGGCATCACCGACATCGGTCCTACGATGAAACGGCAGAAGGACAGCTGGGTCCGCGCGGATGGGAACGATGAGGCTGGGATTACGGAGGAAACGAATCTAATCGGCGATGTGATGACCCCGGAGGAGCTGTGGGCTTGTACGACCTGCCGTAACTGCGAGGATCAATGTCCGGTCGGCAACGAGCACGTTGATAAAATTATCGACATGCGCCGGTATTTGGTATTGACCGAAGGGAATGTGCCGGCCGACGGCCAGCGCGCGCTGCAGAACATCGAACGGCAAGGTAATCCTTGGGGGATCAGCCGGAGCGACCGCGCGAAATGGCTGGACGATCTTGAGGGGGTATGGGTGCCGACCGTACGCGAGCAGCCGGATTTTGACTATTTGTTTTTCGTTGGGTCTATGGGCTCCTACGATATCAGAACCCGAAAGGTAACGATCGCGACCGTCAAGCTGATGGCACACGCCGGCGTCCGCTTCGCCATTCTCGGCACGGAGGAGAAAAATTCAGGCGACACGCCGCGGCGAATGGGCAATGAGCTGCTGTTTCGCGAGTGCTGCGACGAGAATATAGCGCTGTTCCGCAAATACAATGTCCGCAAAATCGTAACCGCTTGTCCGCATACGTACAATACGCTCAAAAACGAATATCCCGAATTCGGACTGAAAGCGGAAGTCGTTCACCATACCGAGCTGCTGGCGGAGCTGCTGCGGGAGCGGAAGCTCGTGCCGGCTTATCCGGTCCGGGAGAAGGCCACGTACCACGATTCATGCTATTTGGGCCGGTACAACGGAGGCTATGATGCTCCGCGGGCGATTCTCCAAGCGATACCGGAACTGGCGCTAGCGGAGATGGAACGGTCCGGCGCCAATGCGATGTGCTGCGGAGCGGGAGGCGGCCTGATGTGGCTGGAGGAATCAGCGGGAAAAAGAATCAACGTGGCCCGAGTGGAGCAAGCGATGGCGACGGCACCGACCGTAATCGCGAGCGCCTGCCCGTATTGTCTGACGATGATGGAGGACGGGACGAAGATGCTCGGGAGCGATGACCGGATATCTGCCAAAGACGTAGCGGAGCTGCTCGCGGCGTCAGTGTTCGGACCGCACGCGGCCGATGTGAAGGAGGGAGCTGCTCGATGAAAACGATCCGAACGGCGGCAGTGATCGGTTCCGGAGTCATGGGGGCCGGAATAGCCGCGCTTCTGGCGAACGCCGGCATTCGAGTCCGATTGCTGGACAGAGTGCCGGACCGATTGACGCCGCAGGAAGAAGCGGCCGGGAAAAGCCTCGACCAGCCGGATGTCCGGAACCGGCTCGCGTCCGATGCTTTGATCAGGCTGAAGAAAACGAACCCGGCTCCATTTTACGACGATAGGTATGCCGAGCGGATTATTCCCGGAAATGTAGAGGATGATTTCGCGCGGCTCGGGGAAGCCGATTGGATCATCGAAGCGATCACCGAGCGGCTCGATTGGAAGAAGGAGCTGCTGACCCGCATTGCAGCCGTATGGTCTCCCGGTACGGTCGTAAGCTCCAATACGTCCGGCATTTCGATCGCGGCCATGGCGGAAGCGATCGGTGCTCCGATGAAGGAATCCTTTCTCGGAACGCATTTTTTCAATCCTCCCCGCTATATGCCTCTCGTGGAGCTGATACCGGGCCTGTTCACGAGTTCCTCCGTCGTCTCGGGTATGCGACATGTGCTGGAACGCCGACTCGGGAAAGGGGTCGTAGTCGCCAAAGATACGCCGAACTTCATAGCGAACCGGATCGGCACCTACGGACTGCTCGTCACCCTGAAGCTGATGGAGGAGCATGGGTATACGGTGGAAGATATCGATGCGGTTACCGGACCCGCGCTTGGGAGGCCGAAAAGCGCCACGTTCCGTACTCTGGATCTTGTCGGACTCGATACGTTCGTTCATGTGGCGAACAACGTTTTCGAGCATGTGGAAGATCCCGAGGAAAAGGAAGCTTTCGCGGTTCCCGGGATGTTGACGGACATGGTGCGGCGCGGCTGGCTCGGCGAGAAGAGCGGGCAAGGGTTTTACAAAAAAATCAAAACGGATCAAGGCAGCCGTATTTTGGCTTTAAATATCGGGACGATGGACTATGCAGCCTCGGGTACCGTCAAATCGGCATCGCTGGATGCAGCTAGATCGGCCAAAGGGGCAGCCGGAAAGTGCAGAGCGCTCCTATCCGGAGAAGACAAATATTCCGAAATGGCATGGAGGGTGCTCAAGCCCGTACTTTTATACGCGGCGAATAAAGCATTCGAAATCGCGGATACGGTTGCCGATGTAGACAAGGCGATGCGGCTCGGCTTCAATTGGGAGCTCGGGCCATTCGAGATATGGGACGCCATCGGGCTGGCGAACTCCGCGGCAAGGATGGAAGCCGAAGGACACGTACTGCCGGAATGGGTCCGCGAGTGGATCGCGTCGGGCAACGAATCGTTCTATAAGCGCCAGGATTCCACTACGTTTCATGTTCACCATGGGCGTTTTATCGAACAGGCGGTGCCCCCCGACCATATTTCGCTCAAAGCGTTGAAAGCGGCGGGCCGAACGATTGTATCGAACAGCGGGGCCAGTTTGATCGATATCGGCGAAGAGGTGGCCTGCCTCGAATTCCATTCACCGAACAATGCGATCGCCGCCGACATATTAACGATGATACGCAAAAGCGCGGAGGAGGTTCGCCGCAACTACAGAGGCCTTGTCATCGCGAACGAAGGACGCAACTTCTGCGTCGGCGCCAACCTGATGCTGCTGCTCATGGAAGCCCAGGAGGAAGAGTGGGATGAAGTCGACCGGATTATCCGGATGTTCCAAAATGCGATGCTCGAGCTGAAATGGCTGGAGAAGCCCGTTGTAGCGGCCCCGCACCGGATGACGTTAGGCGGCGGAGTGGAAGTATGTATGGCGGCGGACATGGTGTGCGCGTACGCCGAGACGTATTACGGGCTGGTCGAAGCCGGAGTGGGGTTAATCCCAGCAGGCGGGGGCTCCAAGGAAATGGCATCCCGTGCCGCCGATTCGGTTGAAGATCCGGACGGCGATCTGCAGCCAGCGTTGAACCGGGCGTTCGAAACGATCGGGATGGCGAAAGTGTCGGGCAGCGCGCCTGAAGCCGTCAGGCTGGGCCTGATGAGGAGTTCGGACCGTATGGTCATGAATCGGGAGCTGCATCTGTTCGAAGCGAGACTTGCCGTTGTCGAGCTGGAACGCAACGGTATCATCGCACACGGCGGGAAGCCGGTCAAAGTCGCAGGCCGTAACGCAAAAGTGGTCATGCAGCTTGGAGCGCGCACGATGCTGGAAGGAGGATACATTTCGCCGCACGACTATAAAATCGCCTCCAAGCTGGCCCACGTGTTGTCCGGAGGCGACGTTCCCGCCGGAACGCTCGTATCGGAGCAATATTTGCTCGACCTGGAGCGCGAAGCGTTTCTCAGCTTATGCGGCGAGCCGAAGACGAGGGCGAGAATGCAGCATATGCTGGCAACCGGGAAACCGCTGCGAAATTAAGGAGGTGATCCGTATGGAAGAGGCGGTCATCGTTTCGGCCGTCCGCACCGCTGTCGGCAGGGGCCGCAAAGGCGCGCTCGCGCAAGTCCGGGCGGAGGATTTGGGGAAGACGGTGCTGCAGGCAGCCGTTGACCGGGCTCCGGGCTTGACCAAGGAACAAGTCGACGACATCATTATCGGCTGCGCTATGCCCGAAGGGGAGCAAGGACTCAACTTCGCACGGGCTATGGCGCTGTATGCCGGTTTCCCGGTATCCGTTCCGGCGGTAACCGTCAACCGGTTCTGCTCCTCCGGCCTGCAGGCGATTGCGTTTGCAGCGGAGCGCATTATGTTGGGATATGCCGATACCGTTATCGCGGGAGGGGTCGAGAGTATGAGCCACGTCCCGATGACGGGCTTCAAGCTATCGCCTCATCCGGACATTTTCGAGCAAAGGCCGGAAGCTTATATGAGCATGGGACATACGGCGGAGAAAGTGGCGGCACGGTACGGCATAACGCGCGAGGAGCAGGATCGGTTCGCGCTTGGGAGTCATCGGAAAGCGGCCGAGGCGCAGTCGTCCGGCAAATTTGCCGATGAAATCGTTCCGGTCCGCACATCTATACACGGATACGATCCGGATAAAGGAGCATGGAGCAAACCGATCGAGTTCGATACCGACGAGTGCGTCAGAGCCGATACGACGCTGGAAGCTCTGTCCAAGCTGAAACCCGCCTTCTCGGCCGGAGGCACGGTGACGGCCGGCAACGCCTCGCCTGTCAGCGACGGTGCCGCCGCAGTTGCCGTTATGAGCCGCACCGAAGCGGAGCGGCTCGGGTTGAAGCCGCTCGCGGCATTCCGCGCATTCGCCGTCGCGGGGGTTGAGCCGGAAGTGATGGGTATAGGTCCCGTCGAGGCGATCCCGAAAGCTCTGCGTATGGCGGGCTTGAGCAAAGAGGACATCGCCTTATTCGAAATCAATGAGGCTTTTGCATCGCAGTGCATTCAAGTCATACGGGCGCTCGAGCTGGACGAAGCGAAGGTGAACGTGAACGGCGGAGCGATCGCGCTGGGACATCCGCTCGGCTGCACGGGAGCGAAGCTGACGGCTACGCTCATTCGGGAGCTCGGACGCCGGGGCGGCGGACACGGAATCGTATCGATGTGCATCGGAGGCGGTATGGGTGCCGCAGCAGTGTTCGAAGTTTATGCCGATTGAAGGGAGGCGGATGGAATGGCGGCGATTGTGAAGGGCGGCAGCTTCGTTATCGAATCGGCTTCCTGGGAGAGCGTTACGACACCGGAGGATTTGACGGAGGAGCAGACGCTTATTGCGGAAGCGGCGGAGCATTTTATCGAGCACGAGGTGCTTCCTCACGATGGGGAGCTGGAGAAGCTGGATTACGAGCTTACGGTGCAGTTGATCCGCAAGGCGGGGGAGCTCGGCCTGCTTGGAGTCGACGTTCCGGAAAGGTACGGAGGGCTCGGGCTGGATAAAATCAGCTCGACGCTGATCAGCGAGAAGCTGGCCAAAGGGTCTTCGTTCGCCTTGTCGGTCGGCGCCCATGTCGGAATCGGCACGCTGCCGATCGTCTTCTTCGGCACGCCGGAGCAGAAACGCAAATATTTGCCCGACTTGGCGGACGGATCGAAAATCGCCGCATATTGCTTGACCGAACCTTCCTCGGGCTCAGACGCGCTAGGCGCGAAGACGACGGCTAAGCTGTCCGATGACAGGACTCATTATGTTTTGAACGGAGCGAAGCAATTTATTACGAATGCGGGGTTCGCCGATCTGTTCATCGTTTATGCGAAAATCGACGGCAAGCATTTCTCGGCCTTTATCGTGGAGCGGACGATGGAAGGGGTGAGCATCGGACCGGAAGAAAAGAAAATGGGCATTAAAGGTTCCTCTACATGTCCGCTCATCCTGGATCAAGTCCGGGTTCCCGCCGACAATTTGTTGGGCGAGCCGGGGAAAGGGCATGTGATCGCCTTCAACATTTTGAACATCGGTCGGTTCAAGCTCGGCGCGGGCTGCGTCGGAGGGGCCAAGGAGGCGATATCGCTAAGCGCGGCTTACGCCAAGCAGCGAAGCCAGTTCGGCAAACCGATTGCTTCGTTTCCGCTTATCGGCGAGAAGCTTGCCGACATGAATATTGCGACGTTCGTTCTCGAAAGCATGGTGTACCGGACAGGTGGACTGATCGACAACGTTTTGCGAAATATCGATCACGGGAGCGAACAGGCCGGCGTACAATCGGCGAAAGGAATAGCGGAATACGCGCTGGAATGTTCGATCAATAAAGTGTTCGGTACGGAAGCGCTCGATTACGTAGCCGACGAAGGCGTCCAAATTCACGGCGGTTACGGCTTTATCCAGGAATATAAAATCGAGCGCATTTATCGCGATTCCCGGATCAACCGGATTTTCGAAGGGACGAATGAAATCAATCGGCTGCTCATCCCCGGAACGCTGCTGAAGAAAGCGATGAAGGGCGAGCTTCCGCTTATGGAGCATGCGCAAAGCGTACAGGAAAAGATGCTGGAGCCTGCGGAGCGGGGCGATTCCGACGAACGATTCGCCCAGGAGAAACGGCTGCTCGCCACCGCAAAGCAAATCTTTTTGCTGGTCGGAGGGCAGGCTGTCCAAACGTACGGTCTCGAGCTGGAAGAGCAGCAGGAGGTGCTGTCGCGGCTGGCCGATATGATGATCGGCATATACGCTATGGAAAGCGCGCTGCTGCGGGCGGAGAAAATTACGGCAAAGTCCGGAGAGTCGCGCGGAGAGCTGGCTTCCGCCATGGCATCCGTTTATACGTACGAGGCGTTCGCCCGTATCGAGCTCGCGGCCAAACAGTCGATTGCGGCAATGGCGTCGGGCGACCTGTTGTCGCTGCAGCTGTCGGTGCTCCGCAAATGGACCCGTCATACTCCGCCGGATACGATCCGACTGAAGCGGCAAATAGCCGAGAAAGTAAAAGATGCGGAGCGTTATGTCGTCTTTTGATTGGAAAGGGCTTGGGTCCGCTCGCGATGGTGAATAAGCATTGGAGGTATTCGACTCTTGGACGGCAACCTGGAACAGATCGTTCGCAAGCTGGAGGAAGCGGCCAAAGGAACGTTTTGGGAACAGCTGGGCTGCGTATTGGAACATGCGGAGCTTGGCAAAACGATTGTAACGCTTGAGGTGGAGGAACGTCATCTGAATGGAATCGGCATATTGCATGGCGGCGTTCATGCCTCTTTGCTGGACAACGCGATGGGAATTACCGCGATGGTTGCAAGACCCGGCGACAAGGTCGTAACGACGAACCTGAACGTACACTACTTGTCGTCCTTGAAAAAGGGGAAGGTAACGGTGACGGCGGAGCTGATCCATCAGTCGCGCAAGATGATAACCGTATACGGTAAAATCGAAGACGACCAAGGAATACTAGGCTCATGGGGGAGCGGATCGTTTCGGATATTGACGGATAATTAAGAATTAAATACCATAATTTAACAATTGTGTTATTCCTTCGCGGCGCCTGCTATGGTACAATCATTCCATAGTGAGGGTAGGTGTATCGCGGTGGAAGAAACATTAAATCTTATATTGGCAGAGTTGCGATCGATTAAATCCGAATTGAAAGAGTTCAAGACGGAAATAACAGGGTTTAAGAGTGAAATGTATGACTTTAAATCCTCGACCGAAAGCCGTTTTGACCGACTGGAGAAACAAATGTCGGATCTTAGCTCCAAACTCGACTCCTACCAAGCCGAAAACATCTCGGCGGACGAGAAGCTGCTGGAGGAAATTAAAGCGACCGGTGGCCGAGTGGAACATTTGAGACAAGATATCGAGTATTCGGTTCGCGAACAGTCCATATTTAAGCTTGAATTGGATCGGATGAAGCGTCAAGCTTTCGAATAGGCTGTATACCAAAATGATCAACCCAATCGTACCGTTCCGGTACGATTTTTTGTTGCTTGGATACTCGCACTCGGATGTACGCGCATAAGTGCATCTAGAAATGGTTGAGTTGTCCGGTGTTTTTTGCGGCTCACGTGCATTTGTGCAGATAGATTTCCTAGTTTTCCGCCATGTTCAACAGGTATGGCGGAATGTAACTGCGCTTTCTTTTGTACGTAAACCGAGCAATTACCGATACAGACTACTACAGATTTTCATTCCAGCTTTTAAAAAAGGTGACGTACAATAAAAAAACAGCTCGCAAACCATTCAATTGTGTTATATAATAATGATACAAATAATAATCTGTAATAGTACAAATTGAGGCGAAAGGTGTGGAATTCCGAATGTTGCACCCGGTCAACCAATTTTTCGATTCGCTCCCCAAGAAACAATGCTCCAAATGCGGTTCCGTAATGGAGGAGCAATCCGAATGCTACACGCACGTCTGCGATGAATGCAGCGGGAAATCCGTATACCCGCTCACATTCAAGCCCGATCCGAAGTACCAGCCCTGATTCAACTAACTTCATTTAGCGGTCAACCCGGCAGTGGAAGAGCGGACTACTCTTCCGCTGTTTTCGTTTTTCCGACCTCTCTCCCAAAACTTCTGCATTGCCGATCTTTAAGCAATGTGGTACCATCGGAGTTGTTCTTCTTTGCATACATGTATAATACAGATTCGCTTTGTGCGGTTTGGAAATAGGGTCCGAAGCGCGCGGTGAAATCGAAGAGGAGAGGATTTGGATGACGAGTTTAGCGAAGATTGCCGTATTGCGTGACCGGAAAGCCGCATTATTACGCCAATCATACGGGTTGAATGCGTTTGGACTGTATGCCGGGGAAGTGCTTGCTCATGCGGGAATAAGCTACGAAGAGCTGCACGATGCCGACGATATAGGTACTAGCGGATGCGATGTCATTATTGCGGCGGCATATGCCGAAGACGACCGGACAGCCAAGCAATTGACCGCATTCATGGAACGAGGCGGCATCGTAATCAATTGCGCGGGGTTAAATAAGCTCGGAGCAAAGCTCGGCTATGCAAAAGCGGAGGATATCCAGGTCGGCTACGCCGAGTTGAACCGTTCCGGCGATGAGAATACGCCATTGCGTTTTTTGGGGGCGACTCCATGGCGGCTTTACCAGGATAGTGCTGTCGCTCCATTGGAAGAGAAAGGCTCGATCGCTCGCGATCGTCCGGACGGGACTAAGGAAGGCCCTGCGCTTCAAGTGTTTTCTGTCGGGGACGGACGCTTGTATCGTTGGACTGTCGATATTTGGAGCACGATCGTTATGCTTCAGCAAGGAAAAGGACCGGTATTGGAAGACGGTGCTCCGGCTCCCGACGGAACGGGGGCGTTGAACGACAACATCTTGAAGGCCGACGATCAGGCCGCCGTCGACTGGGAACTCGACCGCAAAATTACGGAAACCGGCATGCCTTATTTCGCTTATCCTTACGCGGACCTGTGGCGGGAAGCCTTTATCGGCACGCTGCTTGAGGCGATCGTTGCAAATGGCAAAACGCTGCCGTTCATCGGCTATTATCCGGACGGAGTATCCCATGTGCTGATGGTGTCGCATGACAGCGACCAGAATAAGGACGCATACGCGGAAGCTACGCTTGAGCTGCTGGCCGAAGTCGGACTGAACACGACTTGGTGCATGCTGGAACCCGGTTATGGAAAGCCTATTTATGAAAAGGTTAAAGCTGCCGGCCACGAGCTTGCCTTCCATTACAACGGTCTGGAAAGCCAAAAAGGAATTTGGTCGGAAGAGGAGTTCGCCCGGCAGCTGCAATGGCTGAAGGATGCAGCCGACTTAGAGTCGGTTACCTCGAACAAAAACCACTATACCCGCTTCGAAGGATGGGGCGAGCTGTTCGAGTGGTGCGAGCGAAATGGAATCGCGGCCGATCAGACGCGGGGTCCGAGCAAGAAGGGGAACGTCGGTATGCTTTTCGGCACGTGCCACCCGTACTTTCCGATCGCTTGGGCAGGTGACGGGAACCGGATGTATGACGTTCTCGAAACGAGCTTCCTTACACAGGATTTGGAACTTTCGACATTATCCGACAATAGCGTAATACGTCCGTTTCTCGAGCAAGTGAAAAGAGTGCGCGGCGTAGCTCATTTTCTATATCACCAGGTTCACATTCACAACTGGGAAGCCGTGCGGAATTCGATCCGGAAATTGGTGGCCGAAGCGCGTCAACTCGGTTTCGAATTTTGGACAGGAAAAAAAGTGAACGACTGGGAGCGATATCGCAGAACGTTGAAAGCAGGTGTTGCCGAAGATGGAAATATTCGTTTGGAAGGTCCTTCATCCTCATATGACATCGTCGTGTATACACCCGTAGTTTCAAGCGGCACAAGCGATTTCGGTTCCGAGACGGTAGAGGTGTTCGGGATCGCCTGCTACAGAAAGACATTGCGTATTTGAATTCGATGCGTTCGTTAACGATTGCGTAATAAAGACCTTTTAAAGACATAATTTGCGTCATGCAAGCCTTGTATTCGGAAATCATTACGAATATGATGGAGGTATGGGGTAGTCTTGTAAACGCTTTACCGTTTCGACATGGAACGCATCAAAACAGGAGGAGTGCAAGAGTGAAGACAGATCATGTTGCGAAAGGGAGCGTAGACGAATCAACCGGCATCAAGCAAAGGTTCCAATTGCTCGGAAGAGCGCTTGTCCGCTACAAGTATTTTTACTTGATGATGCTGCCAGGCGTGCTGTACTACATCATTTATCATTACATTCCGATGGGCGGCTTGATGATCGCGTTCCAGAAATACAGCCTGAGTAAAGGGATTTTCGGCAGTGATTGGGTAGGTTTCGACAATTTCCGCACCGTATTCACTTCGCCGGATTTTCCAGACTTGATTCGCAATACGCTACTGATCAGCATGTACAGGATCCTTTTCAATATGATTCCCGACGTTCTGCTCGCGCTCATATTGAACGAGATCCGGCTTCAATGGTTCAAGCGCATCATTCAAACGGTTACTTACGGTCCGTACTTCCTTTCCTGGATTATCGTGTACGGTCTCGTTTTCTCGTTCCTGGCACCTGACGCGGGCTTGATCAGCACTTGGTGGCGGGATAATACGGGAGAAACGCTCAACCTGCTCACCGACAAAGACTGGTTCCGTCCGATCCTCATTCTGACAGACATTTGGAAGAGCACCGGCTACGGCGCCATTATTTACTTGGCGGCGCTTGCGACGATCAACAACGAGCTGTACGAGGCTGCGGTTGTTGACGGGGCCGGGCGATGGAGACAAATGTGGCACATTACGCTGCCGGGCATCCGAGAAGTATTTATCCTGCTGCTCATTTTGCGTATCGGTCATATTTTGGACGCAGGCTTCGAGCAAGTTTACATTTTCTTGAACGCACGTGTGTATGAGGTCGGGGACATTATCGATACTTGGGTTTTCCGGCGAGGGATCGAAAGCTTGGATTTCAGCGTCGCCTCCGCGGTCGGTTTCTTCAAATCGGTCATCGGATTTTTGCTGGTCGTAGCTGCGAACAAGGTTTCGAAAAAACTCGGCGGGTCCGGGATCTGGTAGGAGGTCGCATCGATGTCATTCATACTCAAAAGGACCAAATCCGATTATGTTATCGACTTTTTCATTTACTTGTCCATGACATTGTTCGGTTTTGCCACATTGTTCCCTTTATACTACGTCATTGTCATGTCCATCACGCCAATCGCGGAAGTGCTGCGTAACGGCGGATTCGTCATATGGCCGAACGATATCACAATGGATGCGTACAAATACATTTTCAGCAGCAACCGGATCCCGAACGCGTTATGGGTGACGATCAGGGTCACGGTAATAGGTACGTTCTGCAACCTGCTGATTACGACATTTTTGGCGTATCCGCTCTCCAAACGGTTTTTGCCGGGACGCAATATCGTGCTTATGGGCATCGTCTTTACGATGCTGTTCTCCGGAGGCTTGATCCCGCTGTATATCGTCGTCAAGGCGACGGGGCTGCTGAACTCGATATGGGCGCTGATCATTCCGGGCCTCGTGTCATCGTTTAACTTGCTGATCATGAAAACATATTTCGAGAACTTGCCCGGCGAGATCGAGGAAGCGGCCAAGGTGGACGGCTGCAGCGATATGCAGACGCTGTTCCGGATCGTGCTGCCGCTCTCGATGCCGATTATGGCGACGCTCGGCTTGTTCTACGGTGTAGGCCACTGGAACGCGTACTTCGGCGGTATTATGTACTTGACCGATAAGGACTTGATGCCGATACAAGTCGTACTGCGAAATATGATCGTTTCGCCGAGCGTCAGCTCGGAGCTCAATGTCAATGCCAGCGATTTGCAGACGCTGCCGCCCGAGACGATCAAGATGGCGACGGTCGTCGTCGCGATCATACCGATTTTGATCGTTTATCCGTTTTTGCAAAAATATTTTGTTAAAGGGATGCTGCTCGGCTCCATCAAAGGGTGACCGCTGCAAGCATGTCCGGAGGAAGGAGCAGCCGCTCCTTTTTTCCGTTTCGCCGACGAACATCGTAAAGGGAAGACCTGTTGTGAAACGATCCGTTTCGCAGCGGGTCTTTTTTTCTATTTAGAAAAAGTTTTTCTTGATGTGAAAGTTGGCCTGTGTTACGATGATCGCGAAAAGCGTTTAGCGGCTCGCGCGAGTCCGGGAAACGCGGGAAACCATTCGGGGAGTGGATCGAAGCCATGGAGCAGTGGGATACTCCATCCGTCCAGATCGATTTGGACGTCTTGGACCGGAATTTACGGGAAACGGCGAATGCCGCAGCCAGAGCGGGAGTGAAGCTGCGACCGCACACGAAGACGCACAAAAGCGTCTGGATCGCCAAGGAACAGCTCCGGTACGGGGCGTCCGGCATTACCGTGGCGAAGCTCGGCGAAGCGGAAGTAATGGCGGAAGCGGGTATTGACGATATATTGATCGCGTTTCCCGTTATTGGAGCGCCGAAGCTGGAACGGCTCGGGAAGCTGATGGAGAAAGCGAAGATTACGCTCAGCACGGACGATCTCGAAGTGGCGCGCCAATGGTCGTCGTTCGGCAGAAGCTTGAATCGGGAAATACCGCTGTATATCGATGTGAATACGGGATTGAACCGTTGCGGCAAGGAACCGGGAGAAGAAACGGCGGAGCTGGTGAAACGGATATCCGAGCTTCCGCATATTCGGGTAACCGGATTGATGACGCATTCCGGCCACGCATACGGCTTCAACAACAGCGATGCGGTCAGGGAAATTGCCAAGCAGGAAGCCGAAAGCCTGCTGATGACGAATCGGAAGCTCGAGGAATCGGGAATTTCCATCCAAGAAATTAGCGTCGGTTCGACACCTACATCGAAATTTGTCGCCGACATCGCCGGTCTCGGCGTGACGGAAATGCGTCCGGGGGCTTACGTATTCGGTGATGGAGGGCAGTGGGCAATGGGGCTGATCGGCCAAGAGCAGCTTGCGATGACGATCGTAGCGACTGTCGTTGGCCGTCCGAGACCGGGCACGATCATTATAGACGCCGGCTCCAAGACGCTCAGCAGCGACGTAAGCAAATACCATCCCGGCTATGGCATCATTTTGGGCCATTCCGGAGCAGTGATCGAACGACTCAGTGAAGAGCACGGCATCGTAAAAGTTGCTGACAGCAATACGTTCGAGATCGGCCAGCAAATCAGAATCGTACCCAACCATTGCTGCGTCGTGACGAATCTTCAGGACCGGCTGACCGGAGTACGCAACGGACGTTTCGAGAAGTGGCTCCCTGTCGATACAAGAGGACAAATCCGTTAATCTTACTAATGAGAGGATGTTAACCATGTCTATCGAAATTAAAGCACCTAACGCTCCACAGTTTCCGCTTCCATTCTCCCATGCGCTTCGCGCGGGCGATTTCGTGTACGTATCCGGACAAGTCGGCGTCGACCCGGAGACGCGCATCGTCGCAGGTGATACGATCGAAGCGCAAACCGAGCAGTGCGTGCGCAATCTCGAGACGATTTTGAAGGCGGCAGGCTTGACGCTTGATCATGTCATTAAAGTTAACACGCATGTGACCAACCTGACCGACATCCCGGCCTATAATAAAGTATACGAAAACTTGTTCAGCAAGCCTTACCCGACCAGAACGACCGTTCAGAGCGGTCTCGGCAACTACTTGATCGAGATCGACGTGATCGCGTACGCTCCGACCCGCAGAGGAGAAGGCTGATGGACAGAAACGCGATATCGGCGCGCATCGCGCAATGGATCGAAGGACATAAGGCGGAATCGGCCGCCTTGGCCTCGGAGCTGGTCCGCATACCGAGCGTGAACCATCCGCCAAATGGAAATGAAGCCGCTTACCAGTCGTTTTTTGCCGATCAGCTCCGATCGCTCGGTGCCGAAGTGACGATGTACGAGCTGGACACCGTCCCGGGACTGAAGGAGCACCCGGCTTATATGAACACCCGCAACTATGCCGGCCGCCCCAATGTGCACGGCTTGTTCCCGGGATCTGGCCAAGGCCGCTCGCTCGTATTCTCTGGTCATGCCGATACGGTTTATGAGGGCGTCGAGCCATGGCAGGACGGACCTTTTACGGGAACGATCCGGGACGGCAAACTGTTTGGCCGCGGTTCCTACGACATGAAAGGCGGAATGGCAGCCGCGCTCGAAGCCGTCAGATGTTTGCAGCAATCGGGTATACGGTTGGCAGGTAATGTATATATCGAAAGCGTCGTCGATGAAGAGCATGGCGGTGCGAACGGGACGCTCGCCGGCAGGCTAATGGGCGTGAACCCGGATATGGCGATTATTCCCGAACCGACCAATCTCGTTCCTTATCCCGGGCATTTGGGCGGCGGCATTTGGAAGGCGGAGTTTTCCGGCAAGAGCGGCATCGGCTTCAATGGAGAAGAGTTGATCAGCGCGTTGGATGCCACGGTGGCGTTCGCGACTCTGCTGCAAAAATTCAAAGTACGCCTGAACGAGCTCGTGAAGCCGCATCCGCTCTGGAGCCATACGGACCGCGGGATTGATGTGGTAGTCCTGTCCATCCTGTCCGGCGACACGAAGCGAGAGCTGCAGGAGAAGCTGCCGGCCGACGGCAAGCTGAACTTCTGGATCGAAGGATATCCGGGCATGACGGCCGAACAAATACTCGCCATGCTCGACGATTTCTATGAGAGCGAGCTGCCGAACTTCCCGATTCTCGGCAAATGCAGGCCTCGCATCACTCCGCTGATCCGGTATTTGTCAGGCAGCGTGATGCCGGAAGGCGAACAGACCGACCGTTTCCTGGCAAACGTACATAGTGCGGGAACGATTGCGCTGGGGCAAAAGCCGGCTCCCGATCAAGGTTCTCCATTCGCCTGCGACGGGTTTATGTTCAACCTGCACAGCCCGACGCCTGCGCTCGTGCTCGGACCGTCCGGCGCGAACGCGCACGCCGCCGATGAAAACATGGATTTGGACAGCTATTATACATTAATCCGCTGGTATGCCGAGATCATGGTCGATTGGTGCGGAGCGGAAGGGGAATGAATCGATGGAACAAGCGGTAACGAACCGTCCGAAAAAAATCGGGGTAGTCGGAGTGATCCACGAGACGAATACGTTCGCTCCGGGATTGACGGGTCTCGAGGCTTTCAAAAACGAATGGATCGTCGGAACGGATGCTTTTCTCGAACGGTATACCGGAACCAAGACGTCTATGGGCGGCGTGATCGATGCGGCGAACGAGCTCGGTTTGGAGCTGCGTCCCGGCTTCTACACCCAAGCGACTCCAAGCGGGATGGTGACGGACGAAGCTTTCAACGCAATTGCCGACGGAATTGCCGATTCCGCCGATTCGGATATCGACGGGCTTGTCGTCATCTTGCATGGCGCAATGGTAGCCGTCTCGTATCCCGACGCCGAAGGAGACATTTTACGCAGACTGCGGGCGAAGCTCGGTCCGAATTTGCCGGTGGCCGTCACACTCGATCTGCACGGCAATATCAGCCCGGAAATGGTCGATCTGTCTAATATTATCGTCGCCTACGATACGTACCCGCATGTCGATACATACGACAGGGCGGTCGAGGCGGTTCACTTGCTGAACAGCCAACTGAACGGCCATATCAAGCCGGTCCAACGGCTTGTCCACACGCGGATGCTCGTAGCTCCTCAAGCGATGCTGACCGCATCCGGGGTTATGAAGGAAATAATGGACCTCGCGTTCGAGCTGGAGAAGCGGCCGGGTGTACTCAATATATCCGTCGCGGGAGGCTTTCCGTATAGCGATGTCGAGGATGCGGGCATGACGTTCGTTGTGACAGTAGATAATGACCCGGCTCTCGCCGAACGCTGCTGCGAACAGCTTCGCGCGGCCACATGGGAGCGCCGGGAAAGGTTCGCCGTACGGCAGCTCGAGCCGGCGGAAGCGGTCGCGACGGCGGTTCGTCATCCGGAAGGCCCGGTTATTTTGATCGAGAGCTCCGACAACGTCGGAGGAGGCTCTCCAGCCGATGCGACGCATATTTTACCGCATCTGCTTGCCGCCCCGAAGAAAAGCTTGATCGTCATCCGCGATCCGGAGGCGGTCCGTATGGCGGCCAAGCTCGGAATCGGGGAGGTGTTGCGCTTCGCGATCGGCGGCAAGAGCGATAATCTGCACGGAGAACCGGTCCCGGTAGAAGGAAAAATTCGTACGCTTTTTGACGGAAATTACCGCCATATAGGTGCCTATATGACCGGTCAATACGCCAAGATGGGGCTGACCGCCGTAATCGAATGCGGCAACGTAACGGTTATTTTGACGGAAGAACGGGTTGCGCCTTGGGATCCGGGACATGTCAAATTTGTCGGTCTCATTCCCGAACAATTCCATATGATCGTAGTCAAGGCGGCCATCGCCTGGAGAACCGCTTTCGGCGATGTCGCGAAGCTGATCATCGAGGTAGATACCCCAGGATGCTGTACGGCCAATATGCACCGGTTTCACTACAAAGCGGTGAAGAGACCGATTTATCCGCTCGATTCGATTGAGTAAGGCCAACCGGAGAGGAGAATGAAGATGAGAACTTTCGAGAAATCCCGCGCCAAGCTGGCGGAAGCGAAGCAAGTATTGGCAGGAGGAGTCGCAAGCACGCTTCGCGGCTCGATGAAACCGACGCCGCTTTATGTCGAATCGGCTTCGGGCGTTACCGTGAGAGACGTTGACGGCAACGAATATATCGATTACCAGTTGGCCTATGGGCCGCTTATTTTGGGTCATGCTCATCCGGGCTTTAACGAGAAGGTGAGCAAGGCGATGGCCAAAGGGATTACGTACGGTCTGCAGCACGATGGAGAGATCGAGCTGGCGCGCCGTCTGACGGAAGTATTGCCGTGCGCCGACAAGGTCGTACTGAGCGGGTCCGGCACGGAAGCGGTCATGCTTGCACTTCGGCTGTCTCGCGCCTACACGGGCAAACGCAAAGTCGTCCGCTTCCACGGACATTATCACGGCTGGTCCGATTCGATCTTTACATCGTTCCCTAGTCCGGATATGATGCAGAAAGCAACATCCGCCGCTGCCGACAGTGTGCCGCCCGGGACGAAAGGACAAAGCGAGCTGAGTCTGCAGGACATCATCCTGCTCCCATGGAACGAGCCCGAGACGCTTGAGGCGACGCTTCGCGCACATGCGCACGAAATCGCCGTCGTCATTTCCGAGCCGGTTATGTGCAACTCCGGCTGCATTATGCCGCTGCCCGGCTATTTGGAGAAAATTCGCGAGCTGACCCGCGAGTTGAATATCGTATTCATTATGGATGAAGTGATAACCGGCTTCCGGTTAAGCCCCGGCGGCGCGCACGGACGTTTCGGCATTAACCCGGATCTCGTAACGGTCGGGAAGGCGCTTGGCGGCGGTATCGCGGTCAGCGCAGTCGGCGGACGCAAGGAACTGTTCGAGCTGATCGATTCGGAGCAGGTAAGCCATCTCGGGACGCTGAACGGCAACGGAGTCGCAACTTCCGCAGGTCTCGCCGTACTGGAGCTGCTGACTGAAAACGATGGAGCGGTTTATGGTAAAATGGAGGGTAATGCGATCAAGCTGGCGGAAGGGATCCGCTCCTTGTTCGAGAAGCACGGCCATCGCGGCGTCGTCAATCAAATCGGCCCGGTATTCCATTTCATGTTCATCGACGAAGATGAAGTAGCCCATTTCGATACGTTCCAAAAGCGCAATTCGGCCAAATATGCCAAATTCGCCGAGCTGATGCTGGATGAAGGCGTGCTTGTGCGCCCGAACGGGCTGTGGTATATTTCGACCGTCCATGAGGCGGAGCATATCGAGACGACGCTTCAAGCGATCGACCGCGTGTTCGTTCGGCTGACGGAGGGGAATTAAATGAGGCTCTCCGGCAAAGTAGCGCTTGTAACAGGCGGTTCTCACGGAATCGGTCAAGCGGTCGTGGTCCGTTTTGCACGAGAAGGGGCGAAAGTGGCGCTGTGCGGCAGAGGGAAAGCGGCTCTGGACGAGACGGTCGCATTGATCCGGGAGCAGGGCGGAGAGGCGCTTGCCTTCGAAACCGACGTGTCCGACAAATCGCATGTCGATCGCATGATCGACAGCATCGTGGAGCAATGGGGCCGGATCGATATTGTAGTCAACAACGCCGGAATTTGCGAAGTCTCCTCGTTTCTCGACATTACCGAGGATCAATGGGACCGCCATATGAACATTAACCTGAAGGGTGCGTTCCTCGTCAGCCAACGTACGGCCCGTGAGATGGTGAGGCTGGGGAACGGGGGCTCGATTATCCAAATGTCGAGCGTAAACGGCATCCAGGCGGAAGCCGATCAGGTTCATTACAATACGACAAAGGGCGGCATGATCAACCTGTCCATGTCCATGGCGCTGGAGCTTGCCGTACACGGCATTCGTGTAAACGCGCTTTGCCCGGGCTTTATCGAGACACGGCTGACGAAGCCGCTGATCGACAATCCTCCGGCGATCGCCGATTATTTGCGCACGGTACCGATGAAGCGAATCGGACAACCGGAAGAGATCGCGTCCGCCGCTCTGTTCCTCGCTTCGGATGAATCGTCCTATGTGACCGGTACTTCCATGGTCGTCGACGGCGGACAATTGATCAAACTGTCGTAAACGCGCATCATTGTGCAAGGAAGGCTGCGTTCCGTTTCGGGAACATACCGCCCAGCCACGCCGGAAAGGGGTACTTATGAAAGAAACCGAGAAACAAGCGACCACCGTAAAATCCGCCGCCCGGGTGTTGGATATATTCGAACTGTTCGCCGAACGGCACGAGCCGATCAATCTGACGGAGCTGTCGAGAGAGCTGGATATGCCGGCCAGCAGCGCCTACAAGTTGCTGCAAAACTTGCTTGCGCGAGGGTATTTGGAGTCCGACAAGCAGGGGAAGACGTTCCGTCTCGGCTATAAGCTGTTCGAAATCGGCAGCAAATACGCCCAGCGGACCGATCTGGCCGGCGAATTCCAATTCGCCGCCCAAAAAATGATCGACGACATCAACGAATCGGTGTTCCTTACGATCCGCAACGGCGAAATGGCGCTCTATATCGCGGAAAAGCAAAGCACTCACCCGGTTCGGTTCGTCTCGCATCTGGGGATGCAGCTGCCGCTTCATGCTACGGCGATGGGCAAAGTGCTGCTCAGCGGAATGACGGAAGAGGAAATCGCCAAGCTGTATCCCGACAAGCAGCTTGGCAGGCTAACGGATACTACGATTACCGATTTCGGCGAGCTGATGAAGCAGATCGAACGGATCCGCGCCGAAGGGCTCGGATACAGTATGGGCGAATCGGTGCACGGCATTCGCTGCGTCGCTGCTCCGATCATCGGCGCTTCCGGGCAGATCGTATCCTCGCTGGGGGTATCGATGCCGGAGTCGAGATGGGAGCCGGGCGTTTGGGAGCGCATCGGCCGTTCGGTCTTGCAAGGCGCCAAAGAAATCAGCACCCGGCTGTATTATATGTCTTAGGTAAATATCAGATCATCTGATCAATTTGACACAGAAAATACTTGAAAACGTGTTTACACATCGCTCCCGTTCCGCTACCATAGAGAATGACGGAGCGATCCGACGTTTGGCCGGGAGGCTGGATGACCGATGATCATCGATATGCATACGCACGTTTGGGGCGGCAGATACGAACTGCATACCCGGGAATTGATTGCAAATTGCGAACGGTACGGAATCGGCAAAATCATCGTTTCCGGAATCGCGCGGCAATATCCGGACGAGACGGATATCGATCGGCATAACCGCGACATCGTACGTTTCCGCAAGGAACGTCCGGGGCTGGTCGAAGGATACGTGTATGTCAATCCTCGCCACGCGAATGCGGTGGACGTGCTGCGGCGGGGCATTGAAGAAGACGGCATGGTCGGCTTGAAGCTCTGGATCGCTACATATTGCGACGATCCGCTCGTTTATCCGCTAGTGGAGCGCTGCATTCGGTTAGATGTGCCGATCTTGCTTCACGCTTTTCATAAAGCGGTCAATCAACTGCCTGACGAAACGACAGGCGTACACATTGCAAAGCTCGCCGACCGGTACCCCGAGGCGAAGCTGATCATGGCTCATTTGGGCGGCAATGCATACCACGGCATTAAGGCGATCCGCGATAAGCCGAATGTGTGGACCGATTTCTCCGGTTCCTTGTTCGGGAGGGAAGACATCGATTATGCGGTGAGCCAGCTCGGGTCCGACCGGGTGTTGTTCGGTTCGGATATGCCCGGCTGTTCGTTCATAACGAATTATGCCCAAGTTCAGGAAGCGGACTTGAGCCCGCAGCAGAGGGAAGACATTTATTCGAACAATGCAAGGAAGCTGTTCCGGCTGATCAGCTGACGTACCGGAGCGCGGCCGGACAAGCGGCGGATGAACGGAATAGACTGACGATTGCCATACGGGGAGGACTTAATCGTGAAACTCGTCACCATTCAAACGAAAAATGAGAACCATTTAGGCGTCAAAACAGATCGCGGCATTTTGGACGTAACGGCTGCCGCCCGTTCTGGCAAAGGGAGCTCGCTTCCTTTAACGGTACATGAATTGATCGAAGGCGGAGCGGCTGCCCGCCAAGCGGTAGAATCGCTCGTGCGCGAAGCGGAAACGGACGCCGCAGCATGGTTGAACGCCGATTCGGTCGTATACGGTCCGTGCGTGACCCGTCCGGAGAAGCTGATTTGCGTCGGCTTGAACTATCGCAAGCATGCCGAAGAAACGAATGCGAAAATTCCGGAGTACCCGATTCTGTTCAACAAATTCAACAACACGCTGACCGGTCACGGCCACGACGTCGAATTGCCGGTTACTTCCAAAGAGGTGGATTACGAGGCGGAGCTCGCCATCGTCATCGGTCGCCGCACGAAGCATGTAAGCGAAGAGCAAGCGCTTGACAGCGTATTCGGCTACTGCACCGCCAACGACTTGTCGGCGCGGGATCTTCAATTGCGCACGAACCAATGGATGCTCGGCAAAGTGTGCGACGGCTTCTCGCCGCTCGGACCGGAGCTTGTAACCGCGGACGAAATTCCCGATCCGAACAATTTGCAAATCAGCTGTCACGTCAACGGCGAGCAGCGTCAAAACTCCAATACGTCCGACATGATCTTCAACTGCAAACAAATTATAAGCTACTTGTCCCGCCATCTTACGTTGGAGCCGGGCGACGTTATCTTGACGGGAACGCCGGAAGGCGTCGTACTCGGGTATCCGCCGGAGAAACGGGTCTATTTGCAGCCCGGCGACGTCGTCACCGTGTCGATCGAGAAGCTCGGAAGCATCACGAACAAGATGGTTGCGGAGAAAGTATAATCATCCAGGCCGGCCTTCAAGCCGCTTGCAGTGAAAAAGCACCTTCATACGAGGGTGCTTTTTTTGCCGTTTTAGCACATAAATGTTTCGGGGACTCCACATTGAGGGGATTTTTGTTTTGTTTTGGGGAGGAGCTTCATATGATAGTATGCAAGCGGTTACAACCGGAAGGGAGTCGATGTTCCGATGGGCATGTTTCTGGTTTGCATGACGGGCTGCCTAGCGTTTTTCGCCGCCATCTTCGTGACTATTTTTCGTTTCCTTGAGACCGACACGTATGCGTACGATATGCAATTTATCTGGGATCGGTATCCGGTTACGCTGGAGCAGATGGAGTTCAAGTAGAATGGGGATTATGGAAAGCTGAAGAAGGCTGACGGGAGCAAGCGCCGGCGGCCTGTTTTTGCTTTTGTCCGCGATTGGAAAATGGTCTTGATCTTACAAATAATGGGTGATAACATGATATCGCGGGACTAAATAAGTCCTATAGGGATGAAAAATGTCCCTATTAATCGAGGAGCAGGAGTGTATCGACCATGATGTCATACCCTGAACTTGTATTGCCGCGTTTGAGATATCAGTTTTGTCCGATGTGTCGTACGGAGCTTGTGAAAAAAGTACTCAATGATGACGAAATTGATCGCGTAAGCTGCGCTTCTTGCGGGTGGGTACATTACCCGACAAATGCGATGGGAGTCATCATCTTGGTAACGGTGGACACCCGAATCGTTGCCATTATGCCGCCCGATGCCCCCGAACAATTCCCGGCTGCTCTACCTGGCGGTCATGGAGAATACGGCGAATCGCCCGAAGAAGCGGCTATACGGGAAGCTTACGAGGAGACAGGGTATCATGTTGCCATTACAGAACTGCTGGGGTGGGGGTTCAACAAAACGGTAGGCTACCCCGGACCTATGATCCACTTTTACTATGAAGCGCGGGCAATCGGAGGGAACGCCAGGGACAGCGAGGAAGGCCGAGTGCAGCTATTCGGGTTTGAGCAATTTCCGGCGATTTCCCCGCAGCGCGGAGGCAGCAGGAGGACGATGGAGCTGTACGCGGAGAAAATGAAACAGCGTTCGAGCCGCTGAATGAGGCATGACCATTTACCGGCCGAATTCAGATTCGGCCGGCAGCTGGCGAGCAGTATTAGTTGAGGGTGGGACGATAGTCGACTTAGCTTTAACCGGCCGCTCCCGGCATAGGCAGGACGTAGAACAGGATCGCGATGAAATGACAGACGCTTCCGCCGATGACGAACGTATGCCAGACCGCGTGATGATACGGAATTTTGCGCCAAATGTAGAATACCGTTCCGACGGTGTACAAGATCCCTCCGCCTACAAGCCAGAGCAGTCCGTTCCAAGGCAGCTGCTCATAAAGCGGTTTAATGGCAAATACGATCAGCCACCCCATAATAATGTAGAACAACGTGGACAGCAGAATGAATCTGCTGACGAAGTACGCCTTGAATACGATGCCGGCGACGGCTAGTCCCCACACGATGCCGAAGATCGTCCAACCGACAGGCCCGCGGAGCGTAACTAGCAGGAAAGGCGTATAAGTGCCGGCGATCAGCAAATAAATGGCGGAATGATCGAGTATTTCGAAAATATCCTTCGCTTTTCCTTCGCGAAAGCTGTGAAGCAGTGTGGAGCACGTGTACAACAAAACGAGCGTCGTGCCAAAGATGCTGAAGCTGACAATATGCCAGACGTCGCCGTGCAGGCAGGCGAATACGACCAGTATCGCCAGAGCGGCGGCACTAAGCATCGCGCCGATCCCGTGGCTGATCGCATTGGCGATTTCTTCGCGAACCGAATACCTCATTCGAATCTCCTCGCTTGCTATCGTTTGCTAACTATTTTAACCTATAGGAGTGCAGAAGGAAAGAAAGGGGAGAAGCAGGCCAGTGACCCGCTACAACAATATGGACGGCGCGCCGAAGAGCCCGACGTTTCGCGATCTTCAAGCTTGGCGTAAGGAACGCAAAGCAAAGGTGAAAGATTTATCGTTCGAAATTCCACGCGCGCCGCTTGATCCGAAGCAACTGGCAGTCTCGCCGGAGGCATGCCGCTTCGCTTGGATCGGGCACTCCACTTTTTTGCTGCAAATGGGCGGAATGAACGTTTTGACCGACCCCGTATGGGCGAACCGGATGGGCTTCGAGCGAAGGCTGTCCCCGCCCGGAATTGCGATCGATCATATGCCGGACGTCGATGTCGTGCTCCTTTCACACAGTCATTACGACCATCTGCATATTCCGTCGCTGCGAAAGCTTAAAGGAAGCCCGCTCCATCTCGTACCTGCTGGCGTTGCCGCCTTGCTTAAGCGTAAAGGCGTAACAAACGTGCAAGAGTTCAGTTGGTGGGAAAGCCGCAAGATCGGCATGCTCACCTTTACGTTCGTTCCGGCCGAGCACTGGACCCGAAGATCGCTATGGGACATGAATCGTTCCCATTGGGGCGGCTGGATGATCGAATCGGACGGGCCGGTCGGCATCGGGCATTCGAAGAAGACCGTTTATTTTGCCGGCGATTCCGGGTATTTTCGCGGTTTTGCGGAAATCGGGAGCAAGTTCCGGGATATCGATATCGCGCTGATGCCGATCGGAGCGTACGAACCGGAATGGTTCATGTCCCCCCAGCACGTCTCGCCGGAAGAAGCGGTTCAAGCGTTCAAGGACGTCGGAGCCAAGACGTTCGTTCCGATGCATTACGGCGCGTTTCGGCTTGCCGATGATACGCCGAAGGAGGCGCTGGACCGGCTGCACGAAGCATGGCAAGCGAGCGGATTGCAGGAGGGCAGGCTTTTGATTCCCAAGCTGGGAGAGCTGGTCGGAATAAACTGAATGGATGAAGCAAAAGGCTTTGGGGCCTGTCGATCGCCCAAAGCCTATTTTTGTCGCTGAGAAGTCAAGCCTCGATTTGTTTGACAAACTCGTCGTCCGCCCCTTCGATCAACGGAGACGGCCGTCCGGCGTACAGCACCCACAGGTCGTGAAGCGCACGGGTGCATCCTACATACAACAGCTTGGCGTCGTGTTCGTTGGCGCCGTAATGCTCTTCGTCAGCATCGATCAGGATGACGGCGTCGAATTCCAATCCTTTGGCGAGATGAACCGGGACGACGGATAGTCCGCCTTCGTACTTTTGCCGTTGAGCGTCGATCAGCGTCGCCGAGATGTCTTCGTGGAGCAGCGCGGTATGCAGCTGCTTGCACTCCTGCTCCGTCCGTCCGATCACCGCGATCGTGGAAGCGGGACCGCCCGCCAACTTGCGAATCGCCCGAACGATCGTATCGGTTCGTTTCGCCGGGTCATGCCGGAGAGCCTTCACCTTATCGCCGCTGCGAAAGACGGGCACCGCTTGCATCGCGCCCGGAATGCCGTTCTCCAATATCACATTGGCGAATCGGATAATTTCCATCGTAGACCGGTAGCTGCGCTCCATCGTGAAATAGGCGCGGTCGCCTTCGCCGAATAAATGCATAAATTCGTCCCACGATCTAATGCCTTTGTAAGCGTGGATGCCCTGGGACAAGTCTCCAAGTATCGTAAACGATCCGCTCTTGACATGGCGGTTAAGCAGCGCAACTTGAAACGGCGAGAAGTCTTGCGCTTCGTCGATGACGACATGGTCGAATGTCCGCTCACCGTCGATTCCGTACATGAAGTCATAGATCAGCATCAGAGGAGCAAGATCTTCCGGGAACAGCTTGTTTTTGCGGAAAGCATTCGCGGACTCTTCCGCAACCGGTCCGGGAATGGTCAGGCCGGCAATCGTTCTTGCCGGTTCATCGTCTCCGCCGGCCGCACTCGGAAAGAGCGATCTGTAGAAAGTAAAGGGCGAATCGTCCGGCCATGTTTTCCAGAAAGCTTTCAGCTTCTGGGCCGCTTTCTTCTTCCGGTCTTTCCTTACGTTAGGGTCCCGCGTCTCGTTCAGCTCCATCTCGAGCCAACGCTTGATTCTTCCTTCGACCCGCTCCTTCCGTTTCATTAACGGATAGTGCCGGTATTCCCCGTAGAACCATTCCCGTATTTTCGAGGCGGAGCATCTCGCACCCGGCCATGGCTCGAAGCTCTCATCGGGAACGAAGGAGCCTTCGTATTCAACCAGCGCCGATTGGACGGCGTCCATGAAACGAATCGATCCTTTGAAGCGGCCGGGAGCCTCGTCATCGATAGCGGGCTTGTTCCCGCCGTAAGCGAACCAGCGTGCTCTGCGCTCCGTTTCGTCGGCCAACGCCACTTTGTCCTCCAAAGTACCGAGCGCCCAATCCTCGAAAGTCGTTTGTTGGATATGGCCGACTCCGAGCTCCGGCAATACGGAGGAAATATAGTCCAGGAACATCCGGTTCGGTGCGAGAATGATCATTTTTTCAGCGCGAATCTGTTCCCGGTACTGGTACAGCAGGAAGGCGAGACGATGCAGCGCTACGGTCGTCTTGCCGCTCCCGGCCACCCCCTGGATGACGAGCGCCGTGTTTTTGGCCGAACGTATAATTTTGTCCTGTTCGGCTTGAATGGTGGAGACGATATCGCGCAGCTTGTTGTCTTTGTTCTCGCCGAGACGGTACAGCAAAAACTCGTCGGTAACGGCAGGACTGTCGCTGTTGCGGTCATAAGTGTCGACGACACGCTGCAAAATTTGTTTGCGGATGACGAGATTCCGCTTTAAATAGACGAGACCTTCGATAAGGCCGTCCGGAGCCTCATAGGAAGCGGGACCTTCGCCGCCCGTGAACGAATAGAACAGGCTCGCTACGGGCGCCCGCCAGTCGATCACGAGCGGTTCGCCGGTCGAATCGTTCTCTACGCCGAATTTGCCGATGTAGAGAGGCCGTGCAGTGCCTTCCTTCTGCTCCTGAAAGTCGAGCCGTCCGAAATAAGGCTCATCCGTGGCGCCGGACAAGTTGCGACGCGCACTCTCGCGAATCGATTCGAGCACTTGTTCGGTCAAATTATCTCCGAAATATCGCGGAACCGCCCGCAGGTCATTCAGCTTTCGGTCGATCCAGCCGGACGTCCGCTCCAGCTTCTCCAATTCCTCTTGATAGGCACTTTGAATCTCCAATTCAGTTACCTCCAAATTTATGCGGCTTGACGTACCTTGCAAAAAATAGACCTTCATACTACCATACGGACAAGCAAAAAGAAAATCCAACTTCATGTATAGCCGATTTTTCCGGGTGACGGCTCGGACTTTTCACTTGAACATTTCCCTGATTTCTATAGAATGAATGTTATTGTACGAATACTGGATGCGGAGGCGTTTGAATTGAAACGGCTGCTGTGGATGGGATGCCTCTGTTATGTGCTGACCGGGTTCACGCTCGTAATCGTAGGTTCCGTATTGCCCGAGCTTCTGGCTCATTATTCGAAAGGGTATGGGGACGGCGGGAAGCTTGTCCTGATCCAGTTTATCGGCTTGCTCGGCGGAGTGCTCAGCATGCCGTTCATGATCCGGCTGGTCGGGCGGCGATGGACTGTCGGGATCGGACTCGTCGGCATGTCCGTTGAAACATTGTTTATCGTCTCGCCTCCTTGGGGAATGACGATGCCGCTGCTGTTTGTCGCAGGTTTCGGCGCAGGTCTAGTCGAGGCGAGCATCGGATCGCTCATATTGCTTGCCGCGAAGGAACGTCCGGCTGCCGCCATGAGCAAGCTGGAGATTACGTTCGGGGCCGGTGCACTCGCCATGCCTTTCCTCGTCAGCTGGCTGATCGTGAAAGACTCTTGGCTGCTCGCTTTTCCGGTGCTGGGTCTCAGCGCATTGCTGCTCGCAGTCGTATGGGGGTTCCTTTCCTTCGGAGAATTGGATCGGACGCTTGTACGGGGGGCGCTGACGGCTGAAGTTCACACGGACAGCCGGAATACGGACAAGGGAGAAGGGAGCCGGTCCAAGAGCCATAAGGGTGAAAATAAGTACATCTTCGTTTTGTGCGCGTTATTTTTCTTTCTTTACGGCGGCAGCGAGGTGTCCATCATTCATTTTCTGCCATCCGTCTTTATGGAGGACCGGTTTGCCGGCGCTTCCGCCGCATCGCTTGTCGTCAGCGTGTATTGGATCGGGATGGTTGTCGGAAGGACGGCTACGGGTCTGTTGGCCGACCGTTTTGGCTATTACCGGTTTTTGCTCGTATCGGCCGGGGGAGCGGTGGTCGTTCTCGGCGGTCTGGCTGCAGGCGGCGGGCTGCAAACCGGATTCGTTCTAGCATTCCTAGTCGGCCTGTTCATGTCCGGCATGTTTGCGATCGCCCTAATCTACGCCAATATGCAGATGCCCGGCCGGACGGATCGGACGACGAGCCTGCTCATGGCGGTCAACGGTTCCGGAGGGGCGCTTCTGCCGTACTTGTCGGGGTGGACGATGGAAACATTCCCGGCGCAAGCGACCGTATGGCTGCTTGCAGGCTGCATGGGATTGATGCTGCTGTTTCTAATTCTCGTCCGGCAGGCCGGATTGTTTGCCGGGATAAGAAAATGGTACGACGGACGCGGCAAATGGAAGGGAATTTCATGAGTCTCCGGTGAAAATAATGGCAGACAAACCGGCATGGTCCGGTTACAATGATAAAGGAACAAAAACCTATCGGAGGGATTCTCATATGAAACTAGGAGTAAGCACTTATAGCTTGTCAAGGGCGATCGCCGCCAAAGAATTCGATGTGCTGGGCGCTATCCAGTGGATCGCCGACAACGGGGGTCAGCACGTCGAAATCGTGCCGATCGGGTTCTCTTTGGACAATGACAACGATTTGACGGATGCGATCGTGAATAAAGCCGCGGAAGTGGGAATCGACATTTCCAACTACGCGATCGGAGCCAAATTCATCGACCTGGACGAGGCCGGATACCGTGCCGAGATCGAGCGCGTGAAAAAGCATGTGGACGTCGCCAACCGGCTCGGCGTCAAGCGGATGCGCCATGACGTCGCGTCCAGACCGATTCCGGAAACGGGAACCGCGCAATTCGAGAAAGACTTCGATACGATCGTGAAAGCGAGCGTGGAAATCGCCGATTATGCGAGTCAGTACGGCATCGTCACCAGTATCGAGAACCATGGCTTCCTCGTTCAGGCCACCGAGCGCGTCCATCGGATCATCGAGGCTGTCAACCGCCCGAACTTCCGCCATACGATCGATATCGGCAACTTCCTGTGCGTAGACGAGAATCCGGTTGCAGCCGTCAAGAAAAGCGTATCGTACGCTTCGATGGTTCACTTGAAGGATTTCTACGTTCGTCCGTCGTACCGCAATCCGGGAGAAGGCTGGTTCCGTTCCACGAGCGGCAACTATTTGCGCGGAGCCATCGTCGGACAAGGCGATATCGACATGTACGAAGTCATTCGCGTCGTGAAAGCGTCCGGCTATGACGGCTATATCTCGATCGAATTCGAAGGCAAAGAGGAATGCAAATGGGGGACGAAAGCGGCTCTTGACAATGCGCTCCGTATATGGAACGAAGTATAAGCCGTTCGTGAAACTTGTATGAAACATGCAAAAATACCGGACTTGAACAATACGCTGCTGAAAATATCGAGCATCTACACTTCCTTGACGAAATCGGAGCAGAAGGTCGCCGATGTCGTCATGAAGGAGCCCGAAGCAGCCGTCTTTTATACGATAACCGATCTTTCTGAGAAGGCCGGCGTCGGGGAGACGTCGGTCATCCGATTTTGCCGGAAGCTGGGGTTTAAAGGGTATCAGGAATTCAAGCTGTCCGTCGCCCAAAACTTGTCAACCCCGTCGCAAAATATACATGGCGACATTCAGGACGAGGACGAGCTGTCGGTTGTCGTGAAAAAAATTAGCGCGATGAATCGGCAAAATATCGAAAATACGACGACGCTGCTCGATGAAGAGAACTTGCGCAAAGCGATCTCGATTATCCGTGAGGCGAAGAAGCTGTATTTCTTCGGTGTCGGTTCTTCCGGAATTACCGCGATCGACGGCAAATACCGGTTCATGAGGCTCGGGTACGACTGCTCGGCCGAGAATGACGCCCATATTATCGCCATGAATGCGGCGCTGCTGAAGAAAGGCGACGTTGTCATCGGAGTATCGACGTCGGGCAGTACGAAGGATCTCGTGGATGCGCTGGAAATCGCGAAACGGAAAGGGGCTCGCATCTTATGCTTGACGAGCCATGCCCGTTCCCCGGTTACCCAGTTTGCGGATGTCGTGCTGTTGACCGCTTCCAAGGAAAGCCCGCTTCAAGGAGGCTCGTTTTCCTCCAAAATGTCGCAAATCCATGCGCTGGACGTACTGTCCACCGCCGTGGCGCTCGGCCAGAAGGAGCGTACCTACGAGGCTCTGGAGATGACGGCCAAGGCAGTGCTGGACAAGCTGTACTAATCAAGACGAATAAAGGGATTCCACTTTGACCTCTGCGGTCGAAATGGAATCCCTTTGTTTGTTGCACGATGGTTACGGTGCTGCTCCGCCTGATTCTCTCATTAGACTGCGGAATTCGCTTGCCGTCCGACCCTTCATGTCCCGAAACGCGCGGGCGAACGTTCGGAATGAATCGAAGCCTACCGCTGCGGCGATATCGGTTACGGACATGTTGGTGTGAAGAAGCATCGTAATCGCGCTCTCGATGCGAAGCTGGCGGACGTAATCGTGAAACCGCTTTCCCGTATGCTCCTTGAACGACCGGCTTATATGGGGGACGCTGTAGCGGAACTGCCGCGACAAATCTTCCAGCGTCAGCTTATCCGTATAGTGCAGGTGTACGTATTGCAGCAGCGGCGACATTTTGACGGTTTCATCGCGTTCGTCCGCCGGCGGTACGGAGCATTTTCCGTTGCCGGCGCGAATGAACAGCAGGATCGCTTCGCTCAGCTTCAGCCGGATCATATGGCGTCTGCCCGGACTGTCGGGCATGGCATATTCCTCGTGCAACTGCTCCATAGTCGCCGTCATCCGCTCCGCCCCAGCTCCATCGAAATCCGCGAACGACGGCGATGTCGTACCGATGCCGTACAGCAGCCGCGAAAACTCGGAGTCCTCATGCTCACCGAACAGCAGCGGCAAATCGAACATACACCGGTATTTGCGCATCGTCAAGCCAGGGTCGCTCTCCAGCTTATGCATATGGTGGGGGAGAAGAAACGAGGCGGTACCCGGACGAATACGGTGAGCTACGCCGTTGATGGACTCCGAACCCGTTCCTTCCACGTAGTAGGAAAGCTCGGCGTAATCATGATGGTGCAGAGCCGACTGCGTGACGGTACCGACGTTTATAAAAAATCGTTGCTTGCCGTCAGCGGTCATTTTCAGTCCGCCGATATGCTCCTGGTATTCCGGATATATCGTTTTCGGCATAATCTTTCCCCCTTGGTCATAACGACTGCCGTGGAATATTGATTCTATGTTAAAAAGTGACATATCGCATCGACGGTTCTGTCATGTTCTTCATTTACTTTTATTATATAGTTACATACGAGAAAAGGAAGCCCCTTGTGCGCTGCGGAAACTGCCTGTCCGGCGGCCGCTCGGGCGAATCATTGCGAGGAGGATCGGCCGGCATGAAATTGCTCGTCATGACCGACATGGAAGGCTCTGCGGGAATGATTAACCACGACGATTGGGTCGTGCCCGGCAGCCGGTATTACGAGGAAGGCAAAAAGCTGCTGACGCTGGAAACGAACGCCGCGATCGAAGGCTTTGCCGCCGGAGGCGCCACGGAGTTCTTGGTCGTGGACGGGCACGGTTACGGCGGGATCAATCATCTGCTGCTGGACCCACGGGCCCAATTCATGCGCGGACCTTATCACGGCAACTACTACTCGATGCTGGACGCTTCTTTCGATGCGATAGCTTGGGTCGGTCAGCACGCCAAAGCGGGAACGCCTTTTGCCCAGATGGCGCATACGGGCTGGTTTAACGTAATCGATTACAGAATGAACGGGGTATCCGTGGGCGAATTCGGCCAACTGGCGATGTGCGGCGCTTTTCTCGGCATCCGCTCGATCTTCGGAGCGGGAGACGAGGCTTTCGCGAAGGAAGCTTCGGCTTTGATCGAAGGAATCGAAACGGTTGCGGTCAAACGTGGACTGATGCCGGGAAGCGGTGACGAATTCGGCACGGAAGGGTACAAGGAGCGCAATAACGGCGCGATTCATCTTCATCCCGAGCTGGCGCGGACCCGTATTCGGGAAGGCGCGGAGCGGGCGGCGCGGCGGTTTGCCGAGAACCGGGAACAGTTCGCGCTGCTGCGGGTAGAAGCGCCGTTTCGGCGGGAAATTCGTTACCGCAGCGACGGAACGAAGGCGGCCTATACCCACCGAGACGAGCATCCCGACAGCATCATTCGTTTGTTGGGCGGCAAGTCATTGAATGCGGATTCATAGAAATTATCCTATCGACTAAAGGAGCGATCTCCCATGATCGGAACTGAAAAGCTGGCATTGCTAGGCGGCACGAAAGCGGTCAAACAATCTCATGAGGATTTGTTCAAGTGGCCGATCATTACCCAAGAGGACGAAGCGGCCGCCGTGCAAGTTTTGCGTGACGGAGCGATGTCCGGAACGGATATTACGAGAAAATTCGAGCGTGAATTCGCCGACTGGCTGGACATGAAATATGCGCTCGCTTTCAACAACGGCACCAATTCTTTGCTGGGCGCGTTTTACGGCTGCGGCGTGGGTGTCGGCGACGAAGTTATATGTCCCAGCGTAACCTACTGGGCGTCGGCGTTGCCGGCTTATTCGCTCGGCGCGTCCGTCGTATTCGCGGAAATCGACCCGGTCTCGCTCTGTCTGGACCCGAACGATATCGAGCACCGGATTACGCCCAAGACGAAAGCGATCGTCGTCGTCCACTACTTGGGTCATCCGGCCGATATGGATCCGATCATGGAGATTGCCAGAAAGCATAATATTAAAGTGATCGAAGACGTATCCCATGCCCAGGGCGGCTATTATAAAGGGCGCAGAGTCGGCACGATCGGGGACGTAGGCGCCATGTCGCTGATGGCCGGCAAATCGTTCGCCATCGGGGAAGGCGGCATTTTCGTCACGAACGACCTGGAAATTTATGAGCGCGCTATCGCTCTGGGCCATTACGAGCGGTACAATCAGGAAATCCAAACTCCTTACTTGCAGCCGCATGCAGGCTTGCCGCTCGGCGGCTACAAGTTCCGGATGCATCAAGTCAGCTCCGCGGTAGGCCGTGTGCAATTGAAATATTACGACGAACGTATCGGCGAAATCGACAAGGCGATGAACTATTTCTGGGATCGGCTTGAAGGCGTTCCCGGGCTGCGCGCGCACCGTCCGGCGAAAGATTCCGGCAGCACGATGGGGGGCTGGTACGCCACTCACGGCCATTACGTTCCCGAAGAGCTCGGCGGCTTGTCGGTAACGAGATTTTGCGAAGCGGTCCGTGCCGAAGGCGTGTCGATCGGACCGGGCTGCAACTTGCCGCTGCATCTGCATTCGCTGCAGCATGACGCCGATGTATACGGACACGGCAAACCGACCATTATCGCCAACGCTTCCCGCGATTTGCGTCAACCGAAGGGAAGCTTGCCGGTCTCCGAAGGCATCGCGGCGCGCGTGTACTCGATTCCATGGTTCAAGCATTTCCGTCCGGAGCTGATCGACCAGTACGTGGAGGCGTTCCGCAAAGCGGCGCTGCAATTCGATGCATTGCTGGAAGATGATAAAGGCAATCCGGAAAGGCTCGGCGGCTGGAACTTCTTCCGCCAAAAAGCTTAATCACGTTAAACAAGCTTCCTCCGATACCGGGGGGAGCTTCTCTTTTTGCAGAAATTTCACAAGAGAACCCGCCGCAATTGCAGCCGAACCTGGACATACTATGGTCGAAGTCTTTCCGTAAGGGAGGAGGAGCCGCCATGGATAGTACTCAATCCTACTTGAACAAGCTTCACGATACGCAGGCGAAGGATGAGAAAAACCGGAGAACCCACGGAAAGGGCGACCCGGACCGCAAGCTGCCGGGCAAGCAGAAAGAACGGTAATCATAACGAATTATTACACGGAGGTGCCCACATGCCCCACCATCGCCGCAAAGCTTATAAAGAACAGCAGAACATGTCCAGGATGAAGGAAGAGGCCCGGACCATGCATGCCGACAAGTCGAAAGCTTTCCCTCCATCGGCTAATGGGATAAGCAAGAACGTCTGAGGTAACGGCAAATCGTAACAAGAACCCCTTGGCAAGGATAAACCGGACGGTTTGTTTCTTGCCTGGGGTTCTTGTGGCGTTGAAGAGGCAACTAACCTTGATCCGCGGAATCGGACAATTCCTTGAGCGACGTAATTTTTCCGTGCGGCTGCTGATTTTGTTTGCGCATTTTCCACGCGTTTTCTTTCCGGCGCTTGGATGTTGTCATGGGCAGTCCCACCTCCATTCGTATCGTTGGCTTCACGAAGCGAATTTATGTAAAATGAAGGGGTACCCAACATTTGGATAATGGAAAGGGTGAGAGGCGTGAACATTACATATTTCGGACATTCGTGCCTGTATGTGGAGAACGGCGGCAAAAAGGTGATAATCGATCCGTTTTTGTCCGGTAACCCGGCATCCGGGGTATCCCCGCATGATGTGGAAGCGGATGCGGTGCTGCTGACCCATGCGCATGACGATCATTTCGGTGACAGTATCGAAATTGCCAAGCGGAACGGCTGTCCGATCGTCGCGGTGTTCGAACTCGCGATGCACTGCATCCGGTTAGGGGCTCGGGCTCATGCGATGAATATCGGAGGCTCCTACTCGTTCGACGGCTTCCGGGTTAAATTCACGCAGGCGTTCCACGGTTCTTCGCTTCGGGAGGGCGATCAATATTTGTACGCCGGTCAGCCTGCGGGCATACTGCTGACCATGGGGGACAAGACGATTTATCATGCCGGCGACACGTCGTTGTTCAGCGACATGAAGCTGATCGGGGAAATGAACACGATCGCGCTGGCGGCGCTGCCGATCGGGGACAACTATACGATGGGACCGGAGGAAGCCGTATACGCCGCGCGTTGGCTTCAGACGAAGCAGGTCATTCCGCTTCATTACGATACGTTTCCGGTCATCCGGCAAGATACGGGCAAGTTCGCCGCTATGCTGGGCGAGTACGATATTGAATGCTATCCGCTGAAGAGCAAGCAGATGATCACAATATAGCAGGCGTTTCTTCAAACCGCTCGATTCCTTCTTGGACGGGCGGTTTTTCTACGGTACACCTATTGCATATTTTTCTAGGCAAGCGTTAGTATGGGAGTTGGAGCTTATATTTGGTAAGGCTGTCGAATTTGCATAGAAAGCAGGAACTTATTATGAATAAACGTAAAACCGTTAGCTTGGTTTTGGCATTCGGTTTGTTGATCGGGGGGAGTCCGGCATATGCGGAAGATGGACAAAAAACAGCGGCCATACAAGCGGTTTCATCCGTGAAAATGATATTGAACAGCAAAACGGCAATATTGAACGGGAAGGAAATGTTGCTGCCTGTCGAACCGACGCTGATCGGAGAAACAACGATGGTACCGATACGCGCCGTATCCGAGGCGTTGGGCGCTGAAGTTAAATGGTTCGGCGACGAGAGCGCTATCGCGATCCAAGCCGGAGAGTACAAGCTGCGACTGGTCATCGGAAGCAAGACGGCGATCGTTGGCGAGCGCTCCGAGTCGTTGGATCAGCCGGCTCAAATCGTAAATGAAACTACGATGGTACCGCTGCGGTTTATAGCGGAAAGCTTAAATCAAGTCGTAGCCTTCGATGCGGCTACCGGCACGATTACGATAACCCCCAAACGGCCGGAGGTCCCTCCGAAGGAAGAGGCGCCGGCGAAGGTGCCCGTGCAACGGACGAAACTGGAGACTGTTGCGATGGAACAGCTGCTCGGGAGCAAAAATTTGAGAGAATTGCTGAATTTTTCGGCCCCTATTCAAAGTATCGTAACCGACAAAGACGGAAACGTGTATGTCTTGTTCGCGAAAAGCCCGACGAGCATTGCTCTGCTCAAATACGATTCAAAAACGAAAAAAGCGGATCTGGTGCTGGACTCGTTCGACAGCCGTTTCAACTTTAGCTACACGGAACCGTTGGGCAGCAAAAAAGAGATGCACTACAGTGATCTGGCATCTGGTTCGTTGTACTATGACGAGCAAAGCGGCCATGTATACTTGTTGGCCTACAACACGAATGCGAATTACAATAAAACCGGGGAATCGCTTCAAAAAAGCAGCATATCTTGTATCGTTTATCGGATTAAGCCGGACATCCAAATGATCACCTATGCAACGGCAGGGGACGCGAGTTCCTTTCTGGGTAATTTCCTGTTAGCTATAGACGGCAAACAATTCTATTTCAGCGATATCATACATAGCCAAATTTATACGTCTGCCGCGGGCGGAAGTGCGGATCCGATCGCTTCAATCAATAAAAGCTCAGGAGGCGCCAAACTGACGGCCACCGTCAATGACGGAAAAATTTATATATTTAACATATTTTCTCAGTCTCTTACCGAACTGGAACCGAGCAGCGGCGCTACCCGTCAAGTAGCGAAAACGAATGTGGAAACGCTGCGTCAAGCGACGGCCAGAGACGGCATATTTTATTTGGCAAATTACGAACAAATCTATAAGCTTGATACGAGCGGACGGTTGACGCCTTACGTTTCGTTGAAAGAGATCCAACAGCCTGACGAGAACGGGCAGCGCTCTGTAATTACAAATCAGAACGGCTCCGTGATGACGGTCCCGGCCAGTGAAGGCCTTCCGAAGGTGAAGGAATTCGGGCCATTTGCGGTGGATACAGAGGGGAATATCATTATGTGGTCTCAATCCGAGGGAAGATCGATTCGCAAAATCAGACTGTTCGACACCGTCGTGAAGCCCTGATTCGTCCCGACTGCCCGGCTGCGAAAATCATGGTATAATAAGTTGGATATGCCATCCGGCAAACGAACAGCCGCCGCCGGCAAAAGGAGCCATGATACTGGAATGATCATCGTACGCAACTTATCGAAAACGTTGACCGACGGCCAAACGATACTGTCCAAAGTCAGCTTTCAGGTCGACAGAGGCGAATTCGTCGTCGTCATCGGCGCCAGCGGAAGCGGGAAATCGACTTTGCTCAGCTGTATGGCGCTGCGGCAAAAATGGACGGAAGGCCAATTCATCATCGACGGCAAGGAGCTGTCGAACACGAAATGGATGGACAAGCTTCAACTGCGAAAAGATTGGGCGTTTCTCGAGGAACGGCCGGCGCTGCACCCGAAAAAGAACGCGCTGAAAAACGTATTCAGCGGCCGTTTCTACCAGCTTCCGTTATGGCGCAAGCTCACGGGTACGATATCCACGGAAGAACATATCCGGGCGATGGATTATTTGGAACGGGTCGGCCTGCTGGATAAAGCGAAAATGCTGCCTGCCGAGAAGCTTAGCGGAGGCGAGCAGCAGCGTGTCGCCATAGCGAGAGCGCTGGCGCAAGGCGCGAAAGTCATTTTGGCGGACGAGCCTACGAAAGGACTTGACCCGGAATCGGCTACGAAGGTGCTTCAGGATCTCCGGGCGCTCTGCAAAGATCAGAATATGATCGTTATCGCCGCCATGCAGAATCTGGAGATGGCCGAGCGTAACGCTTCGCGTCTGTGGGGATTGGCCGGAGGCAAGCTGGTGCTCGATATTCCGGCGCGCAAATTGACCCAGAGCGAGAAAAATACGATTCTTTAATCGGACATCGGAAATGGAGCGATGAGCTATGGATATGCGTTTGGACAACAAGACGGTGCTTGTAACGGCCGGCAGCAAAGGTTTGGGAAAAGCAAGCGCGATCGAGTTCGCGCGAGAAGGAGCGAGTGTCGTCATTTCGAGCCGCAATGCCGATAACTTGAACCAGGCCAAGGCGGACATCGAGCGGCTTACGGGCCGGGAAGTGTTGGCCTTACAAGCGGATGTGAACGGCAAAGAAGATATACAGCGCACGGTTCAGGCCGCTATAGATTGGACCGGCCGTCTGGATGTGCTTGTCACGAACGCGGGCGGACCTCCCGGAGGCGGCTTTGACCAGTTCGACGATACGGCATGGGAAGCGGCCTTCCAGCAAAACTTGATGAGTGTCGTCCGTTTGATCCGGGAAGCGCTGCCGCATATGCGGAAACAAGGCGGCGGACGAATCGTCAATTTGACCTCGGTGTCCATCAAGCAGCCGATCCCCGACCTGATCCTGTCGAATGTGTTCCGGGCGGGCGTATACGCTTTGACCAAAAGCTTGTCGGCCGAGCTGGGCAAAGATTCGATTCTCGTCAACACGGTCGGCCCGGGACGGATCGAGACGGACCGGATCTTGGAGCTGGATCGCCGGGCTGCCGAAGCAAGAGGAGCGACGGAGGAGCAAGTGCGCTCGCAATCGATGAGTCAAATTCCGCTCGGACGTTACGGCACGCCGGAGGAATTCGCGAAAACGATCGTATATCTCGGCTCGTTCGCCAACACCTACGTAACCGGACAAGCCGTTCTCGTCGACGGCGGCATGGTGCGGGCGCTGTAGGCGGACATTGCGATAATAGGGCGGTACTCCTAGAAGGGAGTGCCGTCCTATTTCGGCTTTCGACATAGGTGTCCGGCGGCAGGGCGGCAGTATGGTATACTTAGGCAAACGGGATTCCAGGGAGGGATTGGGCATGATAGACTTGGTACAGCGGCTGGCCGGACGGAAGCCGATTCAATCGTTGAAGCCGGTAACCGTATGGGATGCGGAGCTGGACGACACAATCAAGATGGTCGTAGGGGAATGGGCCGAACGGAAGGAAGCAGGGAACCATTCGCACGCATTGTCTGTTCTCTCGGGCATGCATCTTTGGAATGACAGCTTGGATGCTTCTCATACGATTTCGCAGAACCTTCATACTCCGTCGGGTAGTTATTGGCATGCGATCATGCACCGGATGGAGGGCGACTATTGGAACTCGAAGTATTGGTATAACCGGGTGGGCAAGCATCCGGTTTTTAGCGAGCTTTCCGGGTATGTTAAGGAGCTGCTGGCGGAAGAGAAGTCCGGCCGTGTTCGAGCGGAGCTGGAAGCGCTTGTTCGTACGGTAGAGTGGGACCCTAACCGATTTGTGGATGCGGTGGAAAGACAGGTGGAGAAGGAGCGGGATGAAGCGGTAATCGCCGTATTGGAGAGGGTTCAATGGTGCGAGACTGCTTTGCTGCTCCGTTATTGTTATCGTGCTGCGGGGGAGGGAGCGGATATAGATCTCAACGACATCGAAAGTGAGCTTGTATAGGCCGAACCGACCGGGACGTTCGCTCATATAGATGAGTAAGGCGGAATATCGCCCCACTTACAGGGGAGGGTGTCCCATGCTTTTGATCAAACGGCTCAGCGACATGCTGTCGGAGCTCAAACGCCCGGATGTGCGCGAGTTGAAAGAAATAATGACGGCGCTCGATTGTACACCTGAACTCATCGCACCCTACGTATCGGAGCCCGATGGGCTGCCATACGGACGGAACGTTCTATTTCGCTCCGACGTAGTCGAAGCTATAGTCGTACACATTCCCGCCCGCAGCGAAACGTACATCCACGACCACGGCTGCTCGGCCGGCTGTGCCTTGGTGGTGGAGGGCATCCTGCTGAACACGATCTATAAAGCGGATGAGCGCGGAGAAGCGGTTTATGCCGCCCAATTCCGCGTAAAGGAAGGGCAAACGCTGCCGGCGCCGAAGGGCCAAATTCATCAGATGAGCAATCCGGGAGCCAGACGAACCGTATCGCTGCATTTGTACTCCCCACCGCTGTCAGGCGCGAAGACGTACACACGGTCGGAGCAATACGTATTGGACTATGTGATTTAAACATGCGCCGCTTCAGACGACTCCTTCTCGGACACGAGGAGGAGTTGTTTGTTCTAGTCACTTGCAATTATTTCCCAATATTCCGCTAGTAAATAACAGTACGAGAAATTCATTATATTGATGTAGAAAATTACCTCTAAAAATGATAGAGCGCTTTTTGATAGAGTGAATTTGAGACTCTTTTTTGTTATCCCGAGAATGCAGGCCAGTGGCGGATTCCTCAAAAGTCAACCCTTTCCGCTACAAAAATAGAAGGCTTGTCCGATTGACATGCACAATATATTGATATAAATTATTAAATACAAACTACATATTGTTGTAACGGGTGCTTTTCCGTCCATAAGACGGAACGAGCTTAATAGGGAAGTCCGGTGCGAAGCCGGCACGGTCCCGCCACTGTATGGGAGTAGATTCGGTCCGAATTGCCACTGGCTGTCAACAGCCGGGAAGGCGGACGAGAATCGCCGATCCCCGAGTCAGGAGACCTGCCCGTTCGACGACACAAGCCCTACGGTCGATAGGAAGGTGTCCGCTACGTCGTTATTACTGCTGTCATGCTATGACTTGCAAGTATTCGGCGCATCCGGCCGATCTGTCGCTGATGCGCTTTTTTCATGCGCCGGGGATACGGGAAAGGGGATTCTCTACTAGATGCTGATCGTATACGATTCCAAAACCGGAAATGTAAAAAGATTTGTCGGCAAGCTGGGTATGCCGGCCGTACCGATCGAGAATGAGTTGACCGTCGACGAGCCTTTCGTGCTCGTTACCTATACGACCGGCTTCGGACAGGCGCCCGAAAAGACGCTTTCGTTTCTGAAGCGCAACCATCGTCAATTGGTCGGCGTGTCCGCGAGCGGCAACCGGAATTGGGGAGAAGGCTTCGCCCGCAGCGCCGACCGGATCGCGGATCTGTATAACGTGCCGGTCTTGAGCAAGTTCGAATTGGCGGGAACGACGAAAGACGTGGAACGATTCATGCAGGAGGTGAGCGCAGTTGCGTCATATTGAGTTGAACAACATGCTGATGCAGCGGAGCGAGGACGGGTTTTTCCAATTGGACAAAGATCGGGAAGCGGTGGAAGCGTTCATGGAGGAGGTTGCCCGCAAAAGCGTCCGCTTCGCGAACACGGCCGAGAAAATCCGCTATATGATCGATCAGGACTTTTACGAAAATGTGTTCGATACATATACAATGGAGCAGGTTGAGGAGATTTACGGGATTACGCACGCTTACAAGTTCGAGTTCCCTTCCTATATGGCGGCTTCGAAATTTTATACGGACTATGCGGTGAAGAGCGACGACCGTTCGCTTTACTTGGAGCATTATCCCGACCGGGTTGCCATCGTCGCTCTGCATTTGGCGAGAGGCGATATGAGCGCGGCGCGCGCCTTGGCCGAATCGATGATGGAGCGGCGTCTGCAGCCCGCTACCCCGACGTTTCTGAATGCGGGCAAGAGCAGAAGAGGCGAGATGGTTTCGTGCTTCCTGCTCGAGCTGGACGATTCGCTCAACTCGATCAATTACGGCATCGGCACATGCATGCAGCTATCCAAAATCGGCGGCGGCGTTGCCGTAAACTTGTCCAAGCTTCGCGGCCGGGGCGAGCCGATCAAAGGCGTCGAAGGCGCGGCCAAAGGCATTATGCCGGTGCTGAAGCTGATGGAGGATGCTTTCTCCTATGCGGATCAGATGGGGCAGCGCAAAGGCTCGGGAGCCGGTTATTATAATATTTTCGGCTGGGACGTAATGGAGTTTCTCGACAGCAAAAAAATTAACGCCGACGAGAAAAGCCGCCTGAAGACGCTGTCGATCGGACTAATCGTTCCGAACAAGTTTTATGAGCTTGCCGAGCGCAACGAGCCGCTGCACGTATTCGCTCCTTACTCCGTTTACCGCGCTTATGGCATACATATGGATGACATGGACATGGACGAGATGTACGATCAGCTGATCGCGAACGACGGCGTCCGCAAGAAAGTAGTGATGAGCGCCCGCGATATGCTCGTCAAAATCGCAACGATCCAGCTCGAATCGGGATATCCTTACATGATGAACCGAAGCAATGCGAACAGCGCCCACGCGCTTAAAGATATCGGCACGATCAAGATGTCGAACCTGTGCACCGAAATATTCCAGCTGCAGGAAACGTCGGAAATCGGCGATTACGGACAGGCGGATACGATCAGACGGGATATTAGCTGCAACTTGGCTTCTCTCAATATCGCCAACGTCATGGAGCGGAAGAAGATTAAGGAATCGGTGCACGAAGGAATGATCGGCTTGACCGCCGTCAGCGACATGACGCACATCTCGAACGCCCCGGGCGTGGCGAAGGCGAACAGCGAGCTGCACTCGGTAGGGCTTGGCGCTATGAACCTGCACGGATATTTGGCGAAGAACAGCATCGCTTACGACAGCGATGACGCGATCCAGTTCGCGCGTGCTTTTTTCATGGCGATGAATTATTATTCGATTGAGAAAAGCATGGATATCGCGCGTTCGCGCGGCGTCACGTTCCACGGCTTCGAGAAGTCCGAATACGCCAAGGGCACTTATTTCGAGCGTTATGAACGCACGGATTACCGCCCGACATCGGATAAAGCCAAAGCGCTGTTCGACGGGATCGAGCTTCCGTCCCCGCAAGACTGGCAGAAGCTTAAAGGACTGGTGCAGCAGCACGGCCTGTATCACGCATACCGTCTCGCCATTGCGCCGACCCAGAGCATCTCGTATATCCAGAACGCCACCTCGAGCGTAATGCCGGTCGTGGAACAAATCGAGACGCGCACGTATGCGAATTCGACGACTTATTATCCGATGCCGTACTTGAGCCGGGACAATTTCTTCTACTATAAGTCGGCATACAACATGGATCAGTTCAAAGTGCTCGATCTGATCGCCGAAATCCAGACGCATGTCGACCAAGGCATCTCTACCGTCCTGCACGTGAACAGCGACGTGACGACAAGACAGCTTGCCCGCTATTACGTATATGCGGCCAAGAAAGGGCTGAAGTCGCTTTATTATACGCGGACGAACCGGCTGTCCGTGGAAGAGTGCATCAGCTGCTCGGTTTGATTTTCCGGCAAGACGACAAAGGAGAACCTTATCATGGACAAAATCAACAAAGGGCCGATGAAGGCTGTCAACTGGAACCGTCCGGACGACGACTTCTCGAATACGTTCTGGAATCAAAACATTATGCAGTTTTGGACCGATGAGGAAATTCCGTTGTCCGACGACAAAATGTCGTGGATGACGTTAAACGATAGCGAACGCGAGCTGTACATGAAGGTGCTGGGCGGGCTTACGCTGCTGGATACGGTGCAGGGCGGCGTGGGCATGCCGAAAATTATGGAGCATGTGGAAGGGCTGCAGCGCAAGGCGGTGCTCGGCTTCATGGGCATGATGGAGCAGATCCACGCCAAATCGTACAGCAGCATCTTCACGACGCTGGCGACAACCGAAGAAATCGACGGCGTATTCCGTTGGGTCGAAAACAACCGCTGTTTGCAGACGAAAGCGGAAACGATTTCCCAGTATTACCGCGGCATCGAGACGCGCAAAGACTTGTACTTGGCTATGGCCGCTTCGGTATTGCTGGAGAGTTACTTGTTCTACAGCGGTTTCTTCTATCCGCTATACTTGGCCGGTCAAGGCAAGATGACGAGCAGCGGCGAGATTATCGACCTTATCCTGCGCGACGAAAGCATTCACGGCTTGTACGTAGGCGTGCTGGCTCAGGAGCTGTTCGCCGAGCTGGACACCGACGAGCGTCAGGATGCGCTTGAAACGTTCAACGGGCTGCTTCACTACCTCCATCGGAACGAGGAACAATACACCGAAGAGCTGTACGGTTCCGTCGGGCTTGTGGACGAAGTGAAGAAATTTGTGCGGTACAACGCCAATAAAGCGTTGATGAACTTGGGCCTCGACCCGGCGTTCCCGGAGGAAGAAGTCAACCCGATCGTGTTCAACGGAATCAGCACGCGGACGAAGCAGCACGACTTTTTCTCCAAGAAGGGCAACGGGTATGTGCGCACGATTCACGTCGAGCCGTTGACGGACGACGATTTCCGGTTTTAGTAGACGAAGAAGTCGCGATTTTCGAATCGCGGCTTTTTTTGCAATTGCGGCAGCTAATGCGCTATGCTCGAGAATACTACTAATAAGAAGGATTGGTTCTCAAGTATGTAAGCATGAATGGTTTGCTGGCAAGACCACGTTCATATGGTGTTACGGAATGAAAAGTTGGAATGACCGGAAAGAGAGGAGTGTGAAAGGATGATTACGATCCGTCCTGTTTCCAAGGCTGATGCGGAGCAATTTTGGAGCATGCGGCTGGCGGCACTGAAAAACCACCCCGAAGCTTTTTCCTCGGATTATGAAGAGTCGTTGAAGAAGCCGCTGGAAGCCATTGCCGAAGGAATCCAAAACAATGAAGACGATTTTATTCTGGGAGCATTTACAGAGCAAAGCAAGCTAGCGGGCATCGTCGGCTTCCATCGCGAGCAGAAGAAGAAGCTGCGCCATAAGGGCAGCGTCTGGGGCGTATACGTAGATCCGCAATACCGGGGACGCGATATCGCCAAAACCTTAATGAAGGAACTGATCGCGAGGGCCGGCCGGATTGAGGGACTCAAGCAAATCAATCTAGGCGTCAATGCCGCTAACGTAAGCGCGAAACGAGTGTATGCGGCTATCGGATTTCAGGTATATGGGGTCGAGAAGAAGTCGCTGTATTGCGAAGGGGCTTACTACGACGAAGAATTGATGGTTTACCGTTTGGCGGATGAGAAGAATTAGTGGAGCTGCCACAGAGTGATTTTACAAAATATTAAATTGCAAACATATGTTCTGTATTGTATAGTTACAGTATGGCAATAATGGGAGGTGGTGCACGCTACATCGACCAATGTCTAAACGAATGCTTGGACGATCGATTCAAGGTGAATACGAAAAAATGAAACCTAAGGAGCTGAATCATGATGGCAATGAGATTGTCCCCTTACTTGATGATGAATGGAAACGCACAGGAAGCTATAGATTTTTATGTGAAAGCATTGAATGCCGAACTTTTATTTAAGCAAACTTTCGGAGAAATGCCGGAAAACCCCGAATCACCGTTGCCGGAGGCTGCCAAACAGTTAATCGGGCATGCGATGCTGAAAGTCGGCGAAACGGACCTGATGTTCTCCGATATATTTCCGGGGCAGCCGCATCAGATCGGCAACCAAGTGACGATCTGTATTTCTACGGACGACGTACATAAATCGAATCAAATCTTTGAGGCGCTGAAGCAAGACGGTCAAGTGCAGATGCCGATGCAGGATACTTTTTTCAGCCCTGCCTACGGCATTGTAACGGACAAATTCGGCGTCACCTTCCAAATTTACACGGAAGGCCGTATGTAAAAATATTAGAACGGCTCTGTTCGCAAAGTCAGCGACGGAGCCGTTCTTCTTTTATTGTTTGGCAGCGGCGGTGAATAACTGGGCCGCGCAATATTCGATTATGTCGCTTCTTCGAACGATACCGATAAAATGCTTCCGGTCATCTGTAACCGGAACGAAATTTTGCGCCTTCGCTTTCGAAATCAGGTCGTTCATGTTCGCGTCGATATGAACCGGAGCGTTCTGCATTCTCATCGGAACGGAAGAAAGATGATGGCGGTGGGCGTTCTCGAACGTGACACCCGGAGTATTTTTAAAATACCAGAGCAGGTCGCCTTCTGTAATCGTTCCGATATAGTGGCCCTCGTCGGAAAGAACCGGCACAGCCGTATAACGGTGGTATTCCATGCGTTCCAAAGCTTGGCGAAGCGTCGATTGGGCGGTCAAGCAAATGACCTCATGTTTCGGCACTAGAAAAAAGGCTATATTCATCCGGTTACCCCTTACCCGTAGTTATGGTCTCTCTCCTATTATACTAGGAAATTATACTGATGCCTAATGAACACCCAGAAGTTAACAGAAGATCCTCGCAATGCCGGAACCGGTGCTAAACGTCCGAATAGGTTAGTTGAGGTTGGACACGCTAGTAGATGAGGTGATCCAATATGGCCAGAAGACGAAGCAGAAATACACCGGTCGTACCCGGAGCCGGGCGCAGCCTAGATTCGTTCAAGGCGGCGGTTATGCAGAAGGAAGGGTATACGGTTAATCATGCCGAGCCGAACAACGTCAAATTCGAGGTGGCGAAGTCGCTGGGCATTCCGTTATCGCCCGGCAACAACGGCCAGCTTACGACCGAAGATGCAGGCAAAATCGGAGGACAAATCGGCGGAAAGATGGTCCGCGAAATGATTCGTATGGCCCAGCAGCAGCTGGTGAACCGCTCCAATCCGTAAACCATTTGAACCGCCTTGGCACAGATTGCTTACACGCAATGTGCAACGGCGGTTTTTTCCACTACATAAAATGTCCGGTGAGGGATAAGAAATGGCATGCGGTCTCCATTCAATTATTTTAAACTGATGTTGTAAATCGTCCGGATCGGGCGACAACACGGGAGGGATTGACATGGAGAAACTGGCAGTTAACGGAGGTACTCCGGCTCGCACGACTCCGTTCGCGGCGTGGCCGGTCGTCGGGGAGATAGAGCTGCAGCTGTTGAAGGAAGTGCTTGAATCCGGCAAATGGGGCGGCGCGGGCGGCGCGGCCAAGCCGAACTACGAGCCGAAGCTTCCGCAGATGGAACGGAAATTCGCCGAGCTTCAGAACGCCCAGTATGCGGTCAGCGTCGTCAACGGGACTGTAGCGATTACGGTCGCACTGCAGGCGGCTGGAGTGAAGCCGGGCGATGAAGTGATCGTCCCGCCTTATACGTTTATTGCTACCGCTTCCGCAGCACTGGCGTATGGGATTATTCCCGTATTTGCCGATATCGAAGAAGATACGCTGCTGATCGATCCGGAGAAGATCGAACCGCTCATTACGCCCAAAACGAAGGCGATCATTGCCGTTCATATCGCCGGTACGCCGGCCAACATGACCCGATTGAAGGAAATTGCAGCGAAACACGGACTCGCTCTCATCGAGGATGCGGCGCAAGCGGTAGGAGCTTCCTGGGAAGGTCAGGGCGTAGGATCGATAGGGGATCTTGGGACGTTCAGCCTGCAATCGAGCAAAAACTTGAACGCGGGAGAAGGCGGTATCATTACGACGAACAACCGCGATTATTGGGAAAACGCCTGGTCGGTATGCAACGTCGGACGGATTCCGAACGGCGGTTGGTATCAGCACGAGCGGTTTGGCCAAAACTATCGGATGACCGAATTTCAGGCCGCTGTCGTTTTGGCGCAAATGACTCGGCTTGAAGAGCAAATGCGTAAGCGCGAGGGCAATGCGAAGCTGCTCGACGAGCTTCTGACAGGGGTGGAGGGCATTCGCTTGTTGAAGCAGGATGCGAGAATAACCCGGCACGCTTACCATCTCTATATGTTCAAGCTGGATCCGGCTATGGCCGAGAAAGACGATTTTATCAAAAAAGTGAATGCGGAAGGCGTGCCGCTCGCAGCAGGCTACATCCCGCTCAACCGCAATAAATCGATCATCGAGACGACCGCCATGTGGACCGGCGAAGAGCGCATATACGACTGCCCGGTCTGCGAACGGTTATGCGAGAAAGAAGCGGTATGGCTGACCCAAAATATTTTATTATCCGATGAACAAGCGATTCGTGAAGTTGCCCATGCGCTGCAGAAGGTCGCTCGATCTTACTGACCTCTACGCTGTGGATCGTTGCAGGAAGGGCTGGTATTCTCCATGGCAAATCTAGTACAATGGAGATTAGGTTCTACATCTGCGAAGATTGTGGAGGCTTTTGCCGCAAGGAAACACCGGAACCCGTTTCGGCGGCAAAATATAAGATGAGGGAGAGATTTCGTTTGAAACTGGATAACAAAATCGGCGTTATCGTGGACAGCTTCGGCATTGGTGTTCGCGAAGGGCTGAAGAAGGCGAAGGAAGTAGGCGCACAAGGCGTTCAAATTTATGCGGTTAAAGGCGAAATGGATCCCGAGAATTTGTCTCCGGCAGCACGCCGCGAGCTGAAAGCTTATATCGAATCGCTTGGCTTGGAAATTTCCGCGCTGTGCGGCGACTTGGGCGGTCACGGCTTCCAGGATAAATCGGCCAATGCGGCGAAAGTGGAAAAGTCCAAGCGAATTCTAGACTTGGCCAAAGATTTGGGCACCAACATCGTTACGACCCACATCGGCATTGTCCCGCACGACAAGAATAACGAAGTATTCGAAACGATGCAGAAAGCTTGCGAGGAGCTGAGCCAATACGCCAGCAGCATGGAAGGTTTTTTCGCGATCGAAACCGGTCCTGAGACGTCCGCGCATCTGAAAAGCTTCCTCGACACGCTGTCGAGCAAAGGCGTATCTGTCAACTTCGACCCGGCCAATATGGTTATGGTAACCGGCGACGATCCGGTCCAAGGCGTACATACCTTGAAGGACTATATCGTCCATACGCATGTGAAGGATGGTATCCGCTACAAGGAAGTGGACCCTCGGGAAATATATGGCGCACTTGGCTACGAGCCGATGGATCACGGCAAAATCGCCGAAATGGTACGTTCGGGCGAAGTGTTCAAAGAAGTGCCGCTCGGCGAAGGGAAAGTGGACTTTGACGCTTACTTCCAGGCGCTCGTCGATATCGGCTACAAAGGCTACTTGACGATCGAACGGGAAGTCGGCGACCAGCCGGAGATCGACATCCGCAAAGCGGTCGATTTCATTAATCGTTACAAGTAAGAGCACTTGCGAAGAGGCAGCTTCCGGAACGCCGGCGAGCATGCCTCTTTCTTTTCGCCCGGAAATGTTCGGCATCGAGCAGGAATTCAGCGGTCGTTCGTGGAAAAATGGTGTTGCAACTAAATATCATAGGCACCTTATATGAATTGCTAAGGAGAGATCGGATTGTCCATGCTGAACGTGTTGGATAAAGGCTATGTCAGGCTTGTCAATCATATGGGATCGGATTTGACGGTTGTGAACGCCGCCAGAGTCTCGTATGCGAAGGAATCCAAAGAGTTGTCGGACAAAGACATCAAGTTGATCAAGTTCCTCGCCCGGGAGGGGCACACATCTCCGTTTCGTCATGTTATGCTTCAGTTCGAGATTTATGCGCCGCTTATGGTTGCGCGCCAATGGTGAACTTAATTAGCCCCAACGGTTAGCGATAATCGTTTGGAACCGTGTGAATTCAGGGAACGTCTAAGGCCACCAAAAGGCTAAGATAATCCTGAGCCAAGCCCTATAGATGCGGTTTCGACTGCCGGTAGGGAAGGTGCAACGACTATCCCGTTAGGGAGTAGAGCTCAAGGGAGCTCGAAGCGCACGGCATCCCGCGTGGATGATGATATAGTCTGTCCTTATGGGAAACCATAAGAGGCTTTCCGGAACCGGGATAGCCGCAACACAAGAGGGAAATACGTTATTGGCTCCGCCCAGCTCGAGGCGACCGGAGACAGTCTGGAGGCGTGGAACGAATCCAGCCGCCGCTACATCACGGAGGAACCGGCCTTTTATGTGCCTTCACCCGATCAATGGAGGAGCAAGCCGGAGAACTCCAAGCAGGGGAGCGGCGAACTGCTGGAATGGGAAATCGGCCGGAAGCATACCGACGAGCTGATGGGCTACATCGAGGCCGGCATGACGAAGTATGAAGCGGCACTGGCGGACGGGGTATGCGCGGAGCAGGCGAGGCTGTTTTTGCCGGCTTATGGCATGTATGTCCGCTGGTACTGGACATCTTCGCTGCAAGCGGTATGCCATTTCCTGAATCAGCGTCTCGAGCATGACGCCCAGCAGGAAATACAGTTGTATGCGAAAGCGATTTTGGAGCTCAGCAAGCCGCTGTTTCCATATTCGCTTGGCGAGCTTGTCGAGCGGGAGAAGCGCTCGGAGGCTTAGCCATCTACATAGATACAATTTTGCAATCTCTCATAACGGGGCTTTCTCCATGCAAACGATTTGCAGGGGATGGCCCTATTTATTATCGAACGATTCGGCGCGTAAGAACCAATAACCTATATCAGGTCAAGAAAGTGGGAGTCTATGGAGGAGGAGTTAATTGAATATGTAAGACGATTCGTCGCGGGAGACGCGAGCTGCTTTGAGGAAATATACAATGGAACGATAAGCCGGGTTTACCGGACCGCTTACTTTCTGAGCGACCGGGAGTCCGAAGAATATGAAGCTGCGGTGATGAGGGACGTCAGCGCCATCGCTCAGCAATAATAGGCAACTTCCTTGTCTGTCTATTCCCGCTCGATTGTCACGTTGCAGAGCCTTCGCTTCTCATCCGGATGAAAATACCCTAGAATGAGAGTAAAGCGAAAGGCTGGTGCCGCAATGTTTATTATGAATGCCAGAGCGTTTCTGGAGAGAGAGAATGACGGACAGACGGAGCTTGTGCTCCAAACCCGCAACAAACCGAATGAGCCGAAAACGTTGGAGCTGCCCGGAGGCCGGATGGAGCTGTATGAACCGGTCTTGGACGCCTTGCGGCGCGAGGTCATGGAGGAGACGGGATTAACGGTTACGGAGGTGCTGGGCGAATCGAACCGGATCGACACGGAGAGCATCAGTCCACAATTCGCTGTCGAGTGCGTTCAGCCGTTTTGCGCTTATCAAACGATACATGGACCCTTCGATTCGATCGGACTGTATTTTCTGTGCAGAACGGAAGGAGAGCTGCTTGCGAGCGGAGACGAAGCGAAGGGCGCCGCGTGGGTACCCGTTGCCGAAATCAGGCGGATGATGGAGCGCGACCCTCTGCAGTTTTCCAACGTCGACCGGGCCCGGCTGATGTATTATTTGCGTCATCGCGGCTTGGAGGGGAAGGAGTAAAGGGGATCGGCGTCGAACTTTTCTATTGTACATATAGAAAGGATGAATGACGGCGATGGGAAACGTATTTCACGCTTTTGACCACCAATACGAGCTATATGTGGAGGAAACCGCGGCACGCCGCTACCATGTCATTATTAACGTATATTCCGAGTCCGAGCCGATCGTGCTGCACGCGTATCCGTTCAAGGATCTGGCGATTGCGGCCGCACAATCGTTCCCGAAATTGTACAGGACCGCACAGCAGCGAGGGTTCCGGTTGTCCAATCAATATTTCGAGCACCCCGACGGAAGGTCGGTCCACGTCTCGTTTGCGATGGAGCCGGGAGTTACTCCCGACCAATTTATGAAAGTGCTGCTGTAACCATCGTCGCTGCGGATCGGATTTACTTATCGTCATCAATTATTTATGGGGTTAATTCATACAAAAGGCCGTCGTTGACGGTCTTTTTGCGTGTTAGTGCGCACGATCGCTCGTTCAGAACCGTCCCGACTTGAAGATGGAATGAATAAGCCAGACGACGAGAAAAATCGCGATAATAAACCCGATCTCGAGCGCCGGAATGTTCCACAGCATGCTGGCCTGCCTGTTTAACGACGAGCCGATAATAAGCCCGGTCATGATGATGCTGAACGAAAGCAGCACGATGCTGAATGAAATCCGGTTAATGATCCGGTCCAGCTTCCGAAGGAATTTGTCGAACTCGGGTACGGCAAATTCGATGCGGCCTCTTTTGAACAGCGCCAATATTTCGGTCAAATGCCTCGGCAGATGAAGCAGCAGATCGCCATATTCGGCCAATTCCTCCTTGAACCAGGCGGATATTTTTCCCGGGCGCAGCTGCTCGAGCAGCAGCCTTCTTCCGAACGGCTCCGCAATCCGGAGAATGCTGATACCGGGGTCGAGCTGCTGGATCAGGCCTTCAATCGTAACGAGCGTTTTGCCTACCAGAATAAAGTCGGTCGGAATGCGGATCTGGTGACGGTATGCCACATCGAACAAATCGTTGACCGCCTCGCCGAGACGGATGTCGCTTAACGGAATCCCGACATATTTATCCCGCAGCCGATCGACATCCCGACGAAGGGTTTGCATGTTCACTTCTTTGGTAACAAGTCCCATGCGAAGGATCGCTTTGATGACTCCCGGCGTGCTCTGGCGCATCAGTGCGATGATCAATGCGGCGAAATGCTGCTTCATGTCCGGCGTAAGTCTGCCGATCAGGCCGAAGTCGAGGAAGGCGATCACTTCGCCCGGAAGCACCATCAGATTGCCCGGATGAGGGTCTGCGTGAAAGAAGCCTTCTATGAAAATCTGATGAAGCACGGCCTGCATCAAACGTTCCGCGATGCTCCTGGGGTCGTAGCCATTGGCACGCAGCTGCTCGGGCTGGTTCAACTTGGTTCCTTCCAGAAACTCCATCGTCATCATTTTTTTCGAGCAATAAGCTCCGTATATTCGAGGAATACGGATACGTGCATCATGCCGGAACTGGTTGTACAACGTTTCCGAATTTTTGGCTTCTATCGTATAGTCGAGCTCTTCCAGCAGCGATTTGCCGAAGTTGTCGATCATGTTCCGGAGCTGAAACCGTTTGGCCCATTCGAAGCGCGCTTCGGCCAGTACGGCCAAATTTTGCAGAATCGACAAATCGGTACGGATCGTCTCTCCGATTCCGGGACGCTGAATTTTGATCGCGACCCGTTCGCCGGTATGAAGAGTGCCGATATGAACTTGACCGATCGAGGCAGCGGCGACTGGTACCGCTTCGAAGGAAGTGAACGCCTGCTTCAGCTCGAAGCCGAGCTCGGCTTCGGCAATTTGACTAACCTCGGGGAAGGTTATCGGGATCACGTTGTCCTGGAGCTTCTCAAGCTCCATCAGAATCGCAGGAGGGATTAGATCGGACCGTGTGCTTGCGATTTGACCCAGCTTGATGAAAGTCGGCCCCAAATCCTCGATAACGTGCCGGATACGCTCTCCTACCGTTTTCCGGTCCGTTTTGGCCGCCTTCCAGCCCATTCGCTCGGGGAGGGAGAGCAGGTGAAAGATGTCCATTTCTTCGACGACAAACCCGAAGCCGTGGCGGGTAAGAGCAAGCGCAATGTCTCTGTACCGATTGATATGGCGAATCCGTCGACCGATCACGCTGGCAATCCCCCTTCATCGATTAGTCGCTCTGCGTATGGACCGCTTCCAGCTGCTCCAGACGCCGCTCCAGCCGTCCGATATCTTCTTTCGTCGCCACGTGAAGCTCGGTGAAAAGCTTTTGCATATTTTCCCGCACGAGCCGTTTGATGTCTTCTTTTTGTTCTTCGCCTTTTTCAATGAGGCGATCGACCATTTCTTTCGATTCCGATGGCGCCAGTTGGCCTTTTTTAACAAGCTCGTCGACGGCCTGTTCGATTTTTTCTTTGCTTGCAACCGTAATTCCGATACCGAATGACAACGCTTTTTGGAATAAATCGTTCATCGCCGATGCTCCATTCGTTAGTTGTATAATGTTGGGATGCCCATATTCAGGCAAAATTATGAACGGAGCGGGGGAGAGGGAGCGCGGTTGTTCGATTGGGATGAATATATTTAGTTAATGGCATTAACTAAATGCGCATCAAAAACGGCCGGTAAAGGCCGCATGTCTGCAACACGCATACACTAGGATTTTAGGACGGGGGCATTGTCGGACGGAGATAGAGAGTAGAATGCATCCCTTTCCTCGTCGGTAGCAAAGCTGCAGCTCGCCAATCGGGGAGTATGGCGCAGCTTGACGTTCAGCATATTGATGCTTTGCAATAGCGCTTGACGCTCGTTCTCGTCCAGGGAAAACACGATGCCGTATTCGTATACTGTATCGGAATGGGCCGATTTTCTCGCGATCGTACCCAAACATTTATGCTCCGTATGAAAAAGAGTGAACCGGAACTCCAGCAGCAGGCTCGGCGTGACAGGGAAGCTATGCTTGGCGTGAATGCGCATCCCGCCCGCCCCAAGATCGTGAATAAGAACGATCGCAATGTTCGAGTCCAGCTTCTTCTCGTTCAAGCCGATTATTTTTAAAGTGCCTGACAACGGGGCCGTCAGCGTTAAGCGGTAAAAGTTGCGTTTGTTATCGGGAGTCATCGGGATCTTTCCCTTTCTTCGGGATGCATCCATTATACAATATACGGGCATGTCCCGTGAACGCTTGAAGCGACCGGATCCGCTTTTGTATACTTGATTTGTTTAAGATCGGCCGGACGCCGACCAGAATGCGATATGGGGGAGAGACGATTTGACCGCACTTCCGATCGATTCCGTACTTCCGGAATTGAAGAAGCAGCTGCACGATCACCGGAGCGCGGTGCTTATTGCCGAGCCGGGAGCAGGTAAAACGACCCGCGTGCCGCTCGCGCTTCTGGATTCGCCTTGGCTTGCCGGGGGACGGATCGTTATGCTGGAACCGAGACGGCTTGCGGCACGTTCCGCAGCCGCTTATATGGCCGCTTCGATCGGCGAGGAAGTCGGCCGTACGGTCGGCTACCGGGTAAGAATGGATTCACGGGTAGGTCCCGCTACCCGGATTGAAGTAATAACCGAGGGTGTCCTGACACGAATGCTGCAATCCGACCCTGCTCTGGATGGTGTCGGTCTCGTCATTTTCGACGAATTCCACGAACGGAATTTGCACGCGGATATCGGACTTGCGCTCTGCCTGCAATCCCGCGCCTTGTTCCGGGATGATATGCGAATCGTCGTCATGTCCGCCACAATGGATGCATCGCCGGTAGCGGACATGCTCGGAGACGCCCGGATCATACGAAGCGAAGGGCGCAATTATCCGGTGCAAACCCGCTATTCGGACCGTAGGCCTGAAGGCGGTATGGAACAAAATACGGCACGCGCGGTCATGCGTGCATTGGCTGAAGAAACGGGAGACCTACTCGTTTTTTTGCCGGGGGCGGGAGAAATTAGAAGGACGGCATCGCTCCTTGCCGGACAACTGACGGACGATTCGGTCCAGGTTTTGCCGCTTCACGGCAATTTGCCTCAGGACGCGCAGGACCGGGCGATAGCCCCTGCGATTGCGGGGACAAGAAAAGTTGTGCTGGCCACTTCGATCGCGGAAACGAGCTTGACGATACAAGGCACTCGGGTCGTCGTGGACAGCGGTTGGATGCGGGTGCCGAAGTTTTCGCCGAATACGGGAATGTCCCGTCTCGAGACGGTGCGCGTTTCGATTGCTTCCGCGGATCAGCGCAGAGGGAGAGCGGGACGTCTCGGTCCCGGTGTTTGCTACCGTCTATGGACGCAGCAGGAGGAATCCCGATTCGAAGCGCACGGAATCCCCGAGCTGAAACAGGCGGATCTCGCTTCGTTGGCGCTCGAGCTTGCGGTATGGGGAACGGCAGACCCCCATGAGCTTCAATGGCTGGATGCGCCGCCTGCAGGGGCATACCGGCAAGCGAGGGAGCTGCTGGCTTCGTTCGACGCATTGGATACGAACGGAGCGATTACGGATCATGGCCGCCATATGGCGGAGATCGGTCTTCATCCGCGGCTCGCGCACATGGTTATACGCTCGATTCCGCTTGGCTTGGGCGAAACCGCTTGTTTGTTGGCCGGGCTGTTGAACGAGCGGGACATTTTTCGCAAAGGTGCATCCGTTCCGGCTCCTGCGGCAGCCGATCTGAGATGGCGGCTTGACGCGATTATACAGGCGTCCGGCGGCACGCGGATGCAGCATGGGCAGCTCGAAGAATCGGCACTCAAGCGGGTGCTGGCGGATGCGGAGAACTGGAAACGGTCTCTCCGCATACGAAGCGGCGGCAAGATCGCAAGCGAAGCTTGCGGACAATTGCTGGCTCTGGCGTATCCGGACAGGATCGCCCAGGGGCGCGGTGACGGGCGTTTCTTGCTGAGCAACGGACGAGGCGCGGCATTTGCGGAAAATCAGTTTATGTCGGGAGAAGCCTATCTGGTAGCAGCGGAGTTGGACGATCACGGGCAGGACAGCCGTATATTGCTGGCCGCGCCGCTGGAGTTGAAGGAGCTCGAAAACGCCTGCGCGGAACGGATATCCGAGGAAACGATTGTGGAATGGGAGCCTTCTGCGCAAGCGGTTCGTGCCCGAAGAAGAAAGCGGCTCGGTGCGATCGTCTTAAGCGACAGCCCTTTGCAGCAAACGGACGCCGAAGCGACCGTACAAGCTCTGCTGCACGGGATCGGCATGGAAGGAATCGGCATCTTGCCGTGGACGAACGCCGCCAGGAGGATGCAGGAGCGCGTCCTGTTTATGCGGCGTTACGTGCCCGATTGGCCTGATTTATCGGACGAGGCCTTGTCCGGTACGTTGGAGGATTGGCTGGCGCCGCATATTCACGGCATGCGCTCCCGAAACGATCTGCAGAAGCTGAATCTCGCGTCCGTGCTGGAGTCGGCTCTGACTTGGGACCAGAAGAGACGCTTGGACGATGAAGCGCCGACCCATATAACGGTGCCGAGCGGCTCCCGCATTCCGGTCGATTACGGCGATCCGTCCGCGCCGGCGCTGTACGTCAGGCTGCAGGAGCTGTTCGGGATGACGGAGACGCCCGCGATCGCCGGCGGCCGGGTGCCGATCACGATGCACCTGTTGTCTCCGGCCCAGCGGCCGGTCCAGGTGACGCGCGATTTGGCCAGCTTTTGGCGGGAAACGTACTTCGAGGTGAAAAAAGATTTGAAAGGGCGTTACCCGAAGCATTATTGGCCGGACGATCCGTTGTCCGCCATACCGACGAACCGTGCGAAGCCCAGAGCTTGATAGGATCGTTACGACGACTGTACGGTTAGTCCGTCGCGGACGACCTCCACGGATTCGAAACGGCGTGCCAGGGGCTGGTAATTCCGCAGGCTGCCCGTATAAAGCAAGCTTGCGTGACGGGACTTGACAAGGTCGCCCGGAGTCGTAAATTCCGGACATTTGCCGGTCAGCGCCACTCCGCCCGCAAGAAACATCTCCGATACGAACTGCGAGCAGAAGTAGGCGTTTTTCCGTTTCAGTTTGAAGTTGAGGGCTACTCCGAGCAAGCCGAGCGCGTTATACTTGTAGTCGTCCTCGCGAAGCTCGAGCTCCTTTACCGTATGACGAATCCGTTCATAGGCCGCTTTGCCGACCTCGCAGCAATAGACGGCGCAAGTCGTCTCGCGCTTGTCGTCCAAGAAGAGCGGACTGAGCAGGTTCTCTTTGACGAAGCCGCCGAGAAACGGGTTCGATTCGTACTTCCGGCCGAAGCTGTACACCTCGTGCAAATCTTCGTCGAACGCCAATGATGCGTGATTGAACGGCTCTTTCGTATAAGCTTTTATCATTCTGGACAGCCAAGTCCCGGTATCGGTCAACAAAATGTATATTTTTTTCTTTTCCTTCATCGCTCGAACACACCTTTGACAACTTTGTTGCTTTTATTGTAAGAGAGTGCCGGGATTTCCTGAACGGACCAGCGACGGGAAACGAATCTGGACTCGAGTAGGGGAAAGAGGTCGGACCATTCGGGGAGATGCGTATACGGTACCGGATGGATCGGAACGTTTTTGGCGAATCCGCGAACACGATCGGGCAAATCGTGCTATGATAGAAGCATGTTGTGCACTGTGAACTTGATGCTCATGTGGCGGTGGTCGATGTGAACGAGCGGATCAAACGGGTCGGCGTCGAACAGACGGCGAGAGAGAAACAGACTGCGGCGGACTGGACCAAAGAAATCGAGCTGCTGGAGGCGCGCCTCCGCGAATTGCGCAAAGCCGGTTTAACGGTCGAAGGACAGGGGTCGAAAGGCCCGCCGGATCACGGGAAGCAGCCTTCGGCCAACGCCGGAATGGGCAGATCGCTGCTCGAAAGCTTGGCCTACGCGCAATCGTTACCGATTCGGCACGAACGTCCGAAACGTCCGGGCCGTAAATCGTGGCGGCCGGAGGTGTTCGAGACCACTCTCGGATCCGACCCGATGCCGGACAGCAGCTGGAAAAGCAGGGAAGACCGCGGGGAGTCGTAACCGGTAACGCTCATCTTCAAAGCGAGGAGTCCTTATGAGAATCGTTTTCTTCGATTCGGGAGTCGGTGGGCTTACGGTCATGCGCGATGCGTGCCGCAAGCTTCCGTCCGAATCTTATCTTTATTATGCGGATACGCTGAACGTGCCGTACGGCACGCATTCGAAGGAAGAAGTATACGGCTTCGTGGCGGACTGCATCGACGACATACTGAGCCGCTACGAAGTGAGAGCCATTATTATCGCATGCAATACCGCTACGAGTGTTGCGGTCGACGATCTGCGGAAGCGCTATTCGTTCCCCATCATCGGGATGGAGCCGGCTGTCAAACCGGCTCTGCAAGTCGTTCGGGAGTCGGGACGACGCGTATTGGCGACGGCGACGCCGCTTACGTTGAAGGAAGACAAATTCCGTCGGCTGCTCGGCAAGCTGGAAGAGCCGAGCCGAGTCGATACGCTAGGACTTCCCGGACTCGTCCGGTTTGCGGAAGACGGAACGTTCGACGGTCCGGAGGTGCGGGAATATTTGCGCGAGCAGTTCGCTCCGTTCGACCTCGAACGATACGGGGCGATCGTGCTCGGCTGCACCCATTTCGTCTTTTTCAAAGACGCGATCCGGGAACTGATACCTGTGCATATGCTTGTCATGGACGGCAATGCCGGTACGGTCAAGCAAATGATGCGGGTACTAGAGCTCGAGGAAAGCTCCGGGCAGGTTAGCGAGCCCGATATCGTGTATATGTCCTCTCTCGGGACGGAGGAGGATAAGCGCAAGCTGGAGTCATGTTTCCGCAGGCTGCCTTGACCGGTATTGTATGAATGCCGTCCCGGTGAAATGTGGCGCAAGACTAGCAAATCGTATCTACAATACAAGAGGATTAAACCTTTCCGGCCGGCAGTTCGCGGCTTGGGAAGGTTTTTTTCTATTTTTTGTGTAGACAAAAACGTTGTTTGAATATAACATTATAAATGTTACAAACAAACATTTCGTTTTGTTGCAAAATAACCCGAGGAGGAATACATATGTCCATTACACCCAGAATGAATCGTTTGTTCGGCTCGGACGGCAAATGCTTCGACGTGGCGATCGATCACGGCTTTTTTAACGAGGTATCGTTCCTGAGCGGAATTGAGAATATGAAGCAAGCGATCGAGACGATCGTCCGGGCCGATCCGGATGCAATCCAGCTCAGTCCGGGGCAGGCGGCACTTCTGCAGAATATTCCGGGCAAGACAAAGCCGTCGCTCGTTCTGCGTACCGATGTCGCGAACATTTACGGCAAGTCGCTTCCGTCCCATTTATTCAGCCATCTGATCCACAGCCCGGTCGAGCAGGCGGTTGCTCTGGATGCGGCTTGCGTCGTCGTCAACCTGCTGCTGCTGCCGAACCAGCCGGAATTGTACCATCAGTGCGTGGAGAACGTATGCAGACTGAAGCCGGAATGCGAACGATACGGTATGCCGCTAATGGTGGAGCCGCTTGTCATGCTGCCGAACGAAACGCATGGCGGTTACATGGTGGACGGGGATTTGAACAAAATCGTTCCGCTCGTCCGCCAAGCCGTCGAACTCGGCGCCGACATTATCAAGGCCGATCCGTGCGATCATCTTGAAGAGTATCACAAAGTTATCGAAGCGGCTTCGGGCAAGCCGGTGCTCCCTCGCGGAGGCGGCCGGGCACCGGACGAGACGATTCTTTCCCGAACGTATGAACTGATGCAGCAGGGCGCCGCCGGAATCGTATACGGCCGCAATGTCATCCAACACTCGCATCCGGACCGCATGACCCGGGCTTTTATGGCGATCGTCCACGACGGGGCTACTGTAGAACAAGCTATGGCGATGCTGAAGGGAGAGTGACGATCATGGCAAGAAAAATAATTCGGTTCGGCGTAATCGGGTGCGGCTTGATGGGCAAGGAGTTTGCAAGCGCAGCCGCACGCTGGTGCCATCTGCAGGGAGTCGACTTCGAGCCGCGGATTACGGCGGTTTGCGATGCGAATCCGTCCGCAGCCGAATGGTTCAAGGAGTTCGTACCGAGCGTGACGAAGTCGACCACCGATTACCGCGAGCTGCTCGCCGATCCCGATATCGATGCGGTATACTGCGCGGTTCCTCACAACCTGCATGCGGATTTATATATCGATATTATTCGCGCCGGAAAGCATCTGCTCGGCGAGAAGCCTTTCGGAATCGACAAGGCTGCCAATGAACGGATCATGGAAGAAATCGCGAACCATCCCGAAGTGCTCGTTCGCTGCTCGTCGGAGTTCCCATTCTTTCCCGGAGCTTATCGGATCGGTCAATGGGTCAGGGAAGGGCGGTTCGGCAAAATTATCGAAGTGGAAGCCGGCTTCTGGCACAGCAGCGATCTCGATCCGCTGAAGCCGATCAACTGGAAGCGGCGCATCGCCACGAACGGCGAGTATGGCTGCATGGGAGATTTGGGCATGCACGTGCTGCACTTGCCGCTTCGTTTCGGCTGGCAGCCGAACAGCGTTCGCGCGCTGCTGCAGAAAACTGTGGACGTGCGTCCCGACGGCAAAGGCGGCAACGTTCCTTGCGAGACTTGGGACAATGCGATTCTCGCTTGCGACGTGAAACAAGCCGGCCAGTCGTTCCCTATGGTGCTGTCCATGAAGAGGATCGCTCCCGGCCATTCCAATACTTGGTTTATCCGCATTAACGGTACGGAGCTTTCAGCCGAATATACGACCAAAAATCCGAAGGAAATCCGCTCCCTGCCTTACAAGCCGGGAGGAGAACAAGCGTGGCATACGCTCGACGTTCCGTATCAATCGGCCTATACGACGATCACCGGAGGCATTTTCGAATTCGGGTTTTCCGATTCGATTTTGCAAATGTGGGCGGCATTCTGCGACGAGATCGTCCATCGCGGGCAAATGAAGCAGCCTTTGTATTGCGCGACGCCGGAGGAGGCTGCCGGAAGCCATAAGCTGTTTACGGCCGCCTTGGAATCGGATCGCACCGGACAGACGGTGCATATCGGCGGGAGGGATTCGCTTGAAGCATCCGCAAGACAGGCCGGAGCATGACCGCCCGCCTTCGAACGTCCCGGACGAAGCGGACGTTATCGTCGCGGGGCACATTTGCCTGGACCTTATCCCGGACTTGGGCCATGCGGGATTAGCCGCGATCACCGTTCCGGGAGCATTGGTTAATGTAGGCGGTGCGGTTCTCTCTACCGGCGGGACTGTCGCCAACTCCGGCTTGGCGCTCCATCGTCTCGGAATCGCGACGAAGTTGATGGGCAAGGTCGGGGACGATCCGTTCGGCCGGCTTATCCTGGACGCGCTGAGGGGTCATGGTTCCGGCATGGCCGACGGGATGATCGTAAGTGCCGGGGAGCAAAGCTCGTACAGCATAGTCATCAGTCCGCGCGGGGCCGACCGGATTTTCCTGCATTGTCCCGGCACGAATGACACGTTTCAAGCGAGTGACGTATCGGATGAGTCGCTTGCGGGAGCCAAGCTGCTTCATTTCGGATATCCGCCGCTCATGAAGGACATGTATTCGAATGACGGGCGGGAGCTGGAGAAGCTGCTTGCAAGAGCGAAGGCGAAAGGGCTGACCGTCTCTCTCGACATGTCGCGACCCGATCCGGACTCGCCCGCGGGGCAAGTCGATTGGCGCTCCATCCTGAAGCGCGTTCTCCCATACGTCGACCTGTACTTGCCGAGCTGGGAAGAGACGGTGTTCATGCTGGGTGCAAACGGCACCGGCTTCGGAACCGGCGCGGGTGCTCACACGGACTTAAACACGCAAACTTTGGCGCTCATGGCCGGACAGCTTCTGGATATGGGGGCTGCGGTGGTCGGCATCAAAATAGGGGAGGAGGGGCTGTACGTCCGCACGACCGGTCGAGCCGATCGGTTGCGGCAATTCGGCGCGGCCGTGCCGAAATCACTCACCGATTGGGAAGGGAGAGAACTGCTCGTCCCTTGCTTCGAGGCGACGGTGGCGGGTACTACAGGCGCAGGCGACAGCACGATTGCCGGCTTTTTGTGCGGGCTTCTGCACGGGCTGCCGCTTGAAGAAACGATGACGGCCGCCGTCGCGGTCGGAGCGTGCAGCGTGGAAGCGTTGGATGCGACCAGCGGAATCGTACCGTGGCCAGCCGTCGTCCGCCGGATTGAACAAGGGTGGCGCCGCCGTACTCCAGCATTGCCGATGGAAGGCTGGGCGACCGGGACAAACGGCGGCTGCTGGATCGGTCCATATGACAAACATCGATCAAATCCGGTATAATGTCGTATAAACGAACATTGACGATCCGAGCGGATCGATGACGGAGTGAAGAAGCGGGAATGCGTCTTAATTTAAACGAACGGCAAAATGAAATATGGAACACGATTCAACGAGAGGGCGAAGTGAAGATCGGCGATCTGAAGGACCGCTACGCCGTCACGGATATGACGATCCGCCGAGACTTGGAGAAGCTGGAATCGCTCGGCCTCGTAAGACGCACGTTCGGCGGCGCCATTCCCGTTACGCTGGACGTATCGCTCAAGGAACGCGACACCGTATTGACCGACGAGAAAATACGGATCGGCAGAGCGGCCGCCGAGCTTGTTCAACCGAACCAGGCGATCTTCATCGACGGGGGCACGACGACGCTGCAGGTTGCCAAGCATATACGCCCGGACAGCTCGGTAACTATTGTTACGAACGCATTGAACGTAGCCGCGGTGCTGATGGATAAAGGCATTCATACGATCGTGGCGGGCGGCATGCTGCTGGAGAAGACCGGCTCCATGGTAGGGCCGATCGCGATCGAGGCGCTCAGCACGATGGCTTTCGATCAAGCGTTTCTCGGCGCGACTGGAATTACGGCCCAACACGGCTTCAGCAACTCCAATTCGTTCGAGGCGGAGCTGAAAAGGCATGCGATGCGCCGGTCCGGGCAGGTAAACATCGTGTCCGACGCCAGCAAATTCGGGGAACGGTTTCTGCACTCGTTCGCGGGCTTTAAAGACGTTCACCGAATCATTACGGATCGTGAAGCCCCTTCGTCCATCCGAGCGGCGGCCGAAGACGAAGGCATGCAAATCGTCGTGGCGCCGGAATAATCCGACCGGAACCTCCATGACCGTTGATAAGCGGCAATGGGGGGATATGAGTAATTACGAAAAAGACAAGAGGTGCGGCGAAAACCGCGCTCTTGTCTTTGTTTGTTTATAATTATACCACAAAATGGGAGGACAAAACAGACTGGCTGTATTCCCTTTTTCGGTGTAGACTGTTCAGAGTCGGCGACGATTCGATTGGAGGTATCCCTCGCATGAAGAAATACCCTTTTGATTACGATCCATCTCAGCCATTCATGAAGCAAGTCGGCAATTGGGTTGCGGATGTATTCTACGAGCTGCTGCCCGAGCACGGATTCGAAATTCGCGATGAGCAAATTTATATGGCTTTTCAACTGGAGCGGGCATTTCAGGAGAAATGCACTCTGTTCGCGGAGGCGGGAGTGGGCACGGGCAAGACGCTCGTATATTTGTTGTACTCGATCTGTTACGCCCGCCATATGCGCAAGCCCGTTATCGTCGCTTGCGCGAACGAATCGTTGATCGAGCAGCTGGTTAAGCCGGAAGGGGACATCGCGAAGCTGTCCCGCTATCTCGGCCTGGATATAGATGCAAGGCTGGGCAAGTCGCCGGACCAATTCGTCTGCTTGGTGAAGCTGGACGACGCGAGATATGGCGATGCAGACACGGAACTGTATGAGGAGCTTTACGAAAGCTTGCCCGCATTCGTTCGAACGCGGGAAGGGCTGCAGTCGTTCCATGCCTATGGCGACCGGAAGCATTATCCGCAGTTGAACGACGAGCAATGGAACAAAATCGGCTGGGACCCTTATCGGGATTGCTTCGTCTGCGACAAGCGGCATCGCTGTGGAATGACGCTGTCCCGCGACTACTACCGGAAATCGTCCGATATTATCGTCTGCTCCCACGATTTCTACATGGAGCACGTATGGACGTATGAAGGAAGAAAACGGGAAGGGCAGCTGCCGCTGCTCCCCGATCACAGCGCGGTTATTTTCGATGAAGGGCATTTGTTGGAATTCGCCGCCCAGAAAGCGTTGGCTTACCGGCTTATGCAGCCCGTATTCGAAGAGCAGATCACCAGGCTGCTTCAAGGTCAAATTCGGGAGGAGCTGGCCGAACTCATCGACCAAGCGATCGTGCAAAGCGAGACATTGTTTGACGTGCTGAAGCGGCAGAGCAGCCCCGTTCCCGGTTCCGATCGGATGGAAATTCGGTTGGATGAACGGCTGCGTGAGGAGGTGCACACGTTCCGGGCGCTGCTGGAGGCGATAGACGAGGAGCTTGTTTTCGAGAGCGGGCTTTACTCGCTGAACGAATATCAGCAGCGTATCGTGGAAGAGCATCTGGAGATGATGCAGAAGGCTCTCGGCTTGTTTGAGCGGTCGGATGCGTTGATATGCTGGACGGAAAACAACGAAAACGGCTTCTCGCTTGCGATCATGCCCAGAACCGTCAAGGAAGTGATGCGGGAGCGCGTGTTCAGCGCGGGCAAGCCGATTATTTTCTCGTCCGCGACGTTATCGGTAGACGGTGAGTTCCGGTATATTGCGGACAGTCTCGGAATCGGATCGCATTCGTCTTTCTCGGTCGCCTCGCCGTACGATTACGGGAATCGGATGAAGGTCGTCGCGCCCGGTCCGTACGCGGGAAATGCGATCGCGGATAAAATGAAATACGCCGTTCATGGCATACAGCGGACCGGAGGAAGAGCATTGCTCCTGTTTCCGGCTTTCGAACAACTGCTGCGTTTTAAAGCGGACGTATCCGGCTATCCGGAATTGGCCGGATACCGCATCTTGTTCGAAGGCGACGGCGAGATCAGCCATCTAATCGCAGCATTCCAAGCCGATGAGCAGAGCGTCTTATGCTCGGTCAGCTTATGGGAAGGGTTGGACGTTCCGGGTCCGTCCTTATCGAATGTGATCGTCTGGTCGCTGCCTTTTCCTCCGCAGGACCCGGTCTTTATGGCGAAGCGGCGGCATTCGGCCGATCCCTATGCCGAGGTCGATTTGCCGTACATGCTGCTCCGTCTCCGTCAAGGGATGGGGCGGTTGATTCGCGGTCACGACGATTCCGGCATCGTGATGCTGTTGTGCGAGCAGCTGCAGGAGCGGCCCGAGCTGCAGAAGCAAGTCGCAGCGCTGCTTCCCGAAGGCGTGGAAGTGGAACGTTTGATCGATTAGGCAGGAGCCGCCTTTTTGCCACAAAATGTACATTTGTCGCCCTGCCGGCCGTTTGGGATAATGAAATTGACAAATTCAGGAGGTGTTTGCATGCCGGTCACGAAAGCGGTACTTTTCGACTTGTTCGAGACGCTGATTTCCGAATATGCCGGAGGCGTCCGCAAAGCGAGCCGATCGAACAAAGGCAATGCCGAAAGGCTTGGCTTATCGCACGACGTATACCGCCGGGAATGGGGAGCCGCGCACGAGAAGCGGATGACGGGACAATTCGCCGATTATTTCGCGGTCATGAGACATCTTCTGAAAGGACAGCAGGTGAAAGTGGACGATCGGGTCGTCAAGGAGCTGTACGAAGAGCGGGTATTGGAGAAGAAGGCGGCTTTTCAAGGCATCGATCCCGAAGTGATCGAGCTGCTGCGGCGGCTCAAGCAGGAAGGCGTGAAGCTCGGGCTGGTCAGCAACTGTACGGAGGAAGAGGTGCATGCCTGGCCGGATTGCGGGCTCGCGCCTTATTTCGACGAAGTTTTGTTCTCGTATCAGGCGGGCTTCGCCAAACCGGACCGTTCGATTTACAATCTTGCTTGCGATCGTTTGGGCGTGAAGGCGGAAGAGTGCGTTTTCATCGGCGACGGCGGGTCCGACGAGTTGAATGGAGCGACACGTGCCGGGATGAAGGCTTATCATGCCGTATGGTATTTGCCCCTGGAGATGCGGGACAAGATAACCGGGCATCCGAAGCTGGAGCGGCCGCTGCAAGCGATGGAAGAGATACGTCGTAGTTAGTTCCCGCTGCGAGTATGAAATTAGGCAGCTTTGCGAGAGCAAGCCCGAATGGCTCTGCATCATATCGATGCGGGGCCTTTTGCATGCTTTTACAGATATGATTGTTCTCGAATGTTGGGGCGATATTCAACGATGCGAACATATGTGCTATAATGGAGCAATATAGTTTAAATGGAGAGTGAAGCCATGGAGCAAATCGGGGTTCAATCGTTAGTGTTGGGTATACCGGTGCCGGAGCAGGATTATGACCGGGCCATCGATTGGTATGTGGACGTTCTGGGCTGTAAGCTGGTCTGGAAAAGCGGGATCGCGCAAGTCCGACTGCCGAGCGGGCAAAGGCTGCTGATTTTCTCGCCGGACGACGACTCGGAGAGCATCTGGTTCGTCGGCGACTACAAGGCGCATCCCCACTACTCCGTACAGTTCGTGACCACGGACATCCGCAAGCTTCGCCATCGGTTGATCGAGAGCGGCGTAAAGGCGGGAGAAGTGCTTAGAGGCGGAGGCGGAGGGTGGGACATGATGTTCCACGACCCGTTCGGCAACCGCTACTGGGCGATCGAAGATCCGAAGCCCGGAGCGTATCCGGCTGCACTGCGCGACAAGGCGGGCAGAAAGTCGTCGTTCGTGGAAGAAATCGTCGGCACGGAGCGGATTCGGCTTAGACTGACCGAACAAGCGGATCTGGAATTCGTTCTGAGAGCGGAGCGCGACGCCGATAACAGAACGTATATCGGTCAATGGTCCAAGGAGCAGCACACCGACGCGATTCAAAGTCCCGGCTTCGCTCATCTCATTATCGTTGACCGTCTGACGGAAGAGAGGATCGGATATGCGATCTTGAACGGATTGCAGCCGCAATCGCATTCGATCGAGTTGAAGAGACTGGTCATCGTTCCGAAGAGGAAGGGCTACGGAAGGGAAGCGCTGCGCGTCATAAAGAAAATGGCTTTCGACGATTGGAACGCACGGCGTCTATGGCTGGATGTTCGAACCGAGAACGTGGATGCGGAACGGCTGTACGCATCGGTAGGATTCCAATCGGAAGGCGTTCTGCGGGATTGCGATATCGCGGACGGCCGTTTCGTGTCGATGCGGATTATGTCGATGCTGAGGAACGAGTACTTGTAATCAAGTTCGATCCATAGTTTCGTTTGCGGGAAGCGCCGCTTCATCGGTCAAGCTCCCGCAGCGCCTCCTCCGTAACGGTGACGGTTTGTTTGCTCACATTCGACAAGTCGAATACGGGGATGAGCTCGGACGCTTTCATCGGCTCGGGACGATCCGTCAATCCGCTCCAGTACGCGAGCCAGCCGACAACCGTTTCCGGATTCGTACCGGACGTACGCATCGTCGCGAGCATAATGCCGTCGTCCCGTTTGGCCAGCCTTCGTCCGTCGGGTCCGAAAAGGAGCGGTACGTGGGCGAAATGGGGAGACGGCAGACCGAGCGCTTCGTACAGCGAGATTTGTCGCGGAGTCGAATCCATCAAATCCGATCCCCGCAGCACGTCGGTTATCCCCATAGCGGCATCGTCGATCACGACGGCTAGCTGATAACCGAATATTCCGTCCGCGCGCTTCACTACGAAATCGCCTCCGGCGCCTGCGTCGAAGAGCTGTTCTCCCAGTAAGGCGTCGACGAATCGTACCGGACGGTCGGGCATCGCGAATCGCATTGACGGTGTTTTGACTGCGGCTTTGACGGCCTGTTCTTCCGGCGTCCGGTGCCGGCAAGTACCGGGATAAGCCGGTCCTTCGGAAGAAAGACCGTGCGGGGCACTGGCGATTGCGGACAGCTCGGCACGGCTGCAGTAGCAGGGATAGAGCCAGCCGTTGCGGATTAATCGCTGTACCGCTTCATCGTACAAATGTTCACGCATGCTCTGCACATAAGGGCCGTATGGCCCTCCGACGTCCGGGCCTTCGTCCCAGTTGAGTCCGAGCCAGCGCAGGTCATCGATCATTTGAACCGCCAATTCGGGCCTGGAACGGGGCTTGTCGATATCCTCCATCCGCAGGATGAAAGCTCCGCCGGCGGATCGTATTTGCAGCCATGCGAGCAAGGCGGTACGGGCATTGCCGATATGCAGTTTGCCGGAAGGGGTAGGAGCGAAACGTCCTCGTCTCAAGCCGATCATCGCCTTATGTTTGGTGTATATACAAAAATAAGATGCTCGCGCATCCCGGTAACATGGTTTCCTATTATACAAGACCGTACATCCTAACTCCAACAACGCGATGAGACAAGGTATATTTTACCACGGGCTTTCCAATGCATGCAACAGTTGACAATAAGGTTCGCGGGCCCGGTTAACGGAAACGGGCAGCATCGTGCAAGCCGACACTACCCGCAGTTCCATTCAGGGACAGTACTAGATTTTTAGGCTGACTAGGAGCACCATACTTACGATCAGGACCATAAAACCAGCCGAAGCAGTCAAATATCCGGACAAGGCTACGGGCCGGCCTTCGGCGGCACCCAGCCGTTTTCTTGCTTTCCTGCCCAATAGGCCGGTCAGCACGAGGGCGAGCAAAATGATCGTACCCCCGCCCTTCTCCATCAGATCGAGCCAGAGTGGTTTATCCGGACCGATGCCCATCTTGACGATCATGAACACTCCGCTAAGAAGTACGACGACAGCGGCAGGATGAGCGAGCATGCCGAAGATGCGGATAATCCGGCTCGCCAGCGCATTCGATTCCGCGGCACCTGGCTGTTTTCTCAATAACGGAACCACGATAACTACGGCTAATAAAGCTCCGAGCCATACCATCAAGCCTGTAAGATGCAAAAATAACATGAAACCGAACATAGATCGTTGACCTCCATTTCTTTTACTCCCGGTTCATTGAGATGAACGATTGGTATTGCGGGCTTCCGTCCCGTTTCCCGATCAGGGTCATGATCGAGGGAAGCAGCATGCCTCTGACAAGGAACGTATCCAACAAGATGCCCAGTGCCATGATGATACCGAATAAGAAAAGCTCCTGAAGCGGTTGGGTAATGAGCACGCAGAAGGTGGCCGCGAGTATGATGCCGGCCGATGAAATGACGCCTCCCGTCAAGGAGACACCGCGGCTCACCGCTTCTTTCCACGGATAGTACCCGGACTCTTCCCGGATTCGGGAAACGAGCATAATGTTATAGTCGACCCCGAGCGCGATCAGGAACACAAACGTATACACCGGGAGACGATAGCTGATCGAATCGAAGCCGAGCACATGATGAAACAGCATCCAGCCGAAGCCGAGCGTCGCCGTGTACGATAGCAGCATCGTCGCCATCATCGTTATCGCCATCAAGACGGACCGGGCTTGGAATGCCAGCATGATTCCGATAAGTACCGTAATCAGCGAGAAGGTGACGATTGTATCCCGTTGATTCATGGTTCGGACATCGAGCTGCTCTGGCGTTTGTCCGGCGAAATGCAAAGATTCATGCAGAGGATCGAAGCCGCTCTCCCGCAGCATCGTCTCGCTGCCGGAACGCCATTTGTCCAACAAATCCAAGGAGGCTTGGTCGTAAGGATTTTGCTGTAAAGTCACTTGAAGCTTCACGGCGAGCTTTTGTTCCGACAAGAAGTTTCGGGGCAGAACCGCATTCGCCGCCGACAGCTGCGGAGTCATTTCCGGAGTTATCGAGTATACCCCGCCTTGCTTCTTGATGGATTCGGTCAAAGCGGACAACTTCCCTACGAATGCCGGATCAAGAGCTATATCCCGATCCGTCTTCAGGATGACCGATACCGGCGCCAGCTGCCCTTGCGGGAAACGCTCCTCCAAAATGTCGAACCCTTGGCGGGACGAGATGTTGTCCGGAAATGATTTCAACAAATTGAACGAATACCGCATCGTCCCGACGTTCAAAGAGCCTGCGACTAGCAAAAGGAGGAGGGCGCCTGCCGTAACGCCCGGTTTTTTCGTTACGAATGCGCCGACTTTGGTCCAGAAGCCGGACGGCTCCACCGTTCGATCCTGGAGCTTCGGAACGAAAGGCCAGAAAACTTTACGCCCGAACAAGGCAAACAACGCAGGAATCAGCGTCAGCCCGCCCAGCATAATGACGACCATCGCAACGGAAAAGACCGGGGCGAAGTGGTGGTAAGGCTTGAAAACCGCCGCGAACAAAGTGAGCATCGCGATAAGCACCGTTCCGCCGCTGAACAGAATCGGTTCCGCCACTTGGGAGAGGGCCGCCTTCATCGCATCGTACGGCGAGCCGATTTTCTTCAGCTCTTCCCGGTAGCGGGCCAATACGAAGAGGCAATAATCCGTCAGCACGGCGAATAGCAGGATCATCATGATGGAAAGGGCCTGTTTGTCAACGACAAACCATCCGTTTTTGGCGGCCAAGCCCAAAATGCGGTCCGTAACCTGATACACCATGCCCGATATGACAAGCGGGATAACGGCGAGAAGGGGGGAACGGTAAATGATGACGAGAATGACCAGAATGAGGCCGATCGTCGCGAACATTAAGACGAGGTCCGCGTTTCTGAACAGGGTGATCGTATCTGCGGCGATGGCGGCCGGTCCGGTCATTTCAAACTGCATATTGCCGAGCCCCGCTTGTTCCGTATAGGTCCGAATCTGCTGCAGCGTCTCGTGCATATGATCGGATGCCAGATCCTTCTCCAGCGCGGCATTCAGGATGAGCGTTGTCCGGTCTGCGGAAAACATTTTGTCTTGTACCGACGGGGCGAGCTGATGGAAGGGCATTGCGCTTGCCACATGCGCCGGCTTCTTGTCGGAAGACAGCCATTTGCTGATCTCCTCGATCTTCGCGCGCTCATCCGCTGTAATGGGGTTTTGTCCGTGAAACACGAGCAGCACCGGCAGCCCGTCGTTGGACGGGAACTGTTCCTCCGCAATTTGCCTCGCCAAGGCGGAAGGCGTATCGTCATGGATGCTTCCTTCGCCGCTGCTTACGGCATATTTTTTGGCACCCGGCGCTATTGCGCTTATGACGACGATGACAAGCAGCCAACCGACCAGCGTCAGCTTGGCCCCTTTCGGACTTCCGACGAAGCGGGCCAATCGGCTTAGAGCTCGACTCATGATTGTAAACCTCCTGTCCTGTTTCTCTTGCGATTGTAGGACAGGAATGTGAATGGACGATGAACGGAACATTACAGATGAGGCAAACGTACCGTAAACTCCGATCCTTTGCCGGCTTCGCTTCGGACTGCGATCGTTCCGCCGTGCAGCTCTACGATTTTTTTGGCGATAGCGAGCCCGAGCCCGCTTCCCGAATGAGTTCGGCTTCTAGCTTTGTCCGCTTTATAGAACCTGTCGAATATGTACGGCAGCTCCGAGGCGGGTATCCCGATGCCGGTATCCTTGATCGTTACAGCTATGTCGCGCTCCACCGCAATCGAGATCGATATGGTGCCCCCGGGCCGGGAGAACTTGATGCTGTTCGTAATCAGATTGAGCCATACTTGCACGAGCAGCTGCGGATCGGCATGAATGACGATTTCAGGCAAATCCGGTTCGACCGACAGCCCTTTCTCCATCCATTGCCATTCCGTCACGATCAAACTGTTCCGCAGTTGTTCGTCAAGCCGATAAGATGTACGCTTCATCACACTTGCTTCCTTGTCCAAGGCGGCGAGCGTCAGAAGCTGCTTGCTTAGAGCCGACAAACGGCTGCTCTCCTCCGCGATAATGCGAATGTACCGCTCTTGCTCTTCGGGTGTCGCCTCTTGATCGACAATCGACTGGGCGAACCCGTGAATGGACGTAAGCGGGGATTGGATTTCGTGAGAAACGTTGGCGACGAATTCCTGTCTCATGTCATCCAGCCGCTTCAGCGATTGGGCCATCAGCGCAAAATGCCGGGCCAAATTCCCGATCTCGTCCTGCCTGGATACATCCATCTCGATATCGTAATCCCCTCCGACGATTTTGTTCGTCGCGGCCGTCAGCTGCTGGACCGGTTTTACGATGTACCGCGTAAGGATGACGATCAGCACGATGCTGATCAAGAAGGTGACTCCGAGGAGCAGCGCCAACAGAATACGGACTTCCCCGATTTGCTGCTCCAAATTCGGACGTACGAACAATGCATAAGCTTGCCCCTGTACGTTCAGCGGAAGTCCGACGCTGTTGCGGATACTGTTCTCGAAAATGCCGGTTACTTTCAGGAAATGACGCTGCTCCATAATTCCGTTATAGATCCCGCCCTTCAGTACGGAGCGGATATGTTCGGGATCGATCTGCACATGCTTGAAGGGAGCGCCGTAAAAGGTACCCTCCAGCCGTTCGTTCACCATGTAGATCTGGAACCCCATACTGCCGATCGACGTCAAGTAACGGTCCAAATCAAGATTGGGGTTTAGCTCGTACAGCCCCCTGATTTCTTTTCCGATATTCATAATCTTTTTATCGTTATAAGCCTGTAATTTGTTCAAATAATAAACATTGGATAGTAACAACGCCAAAATGCTGCTGACCATGGCGATTACGATAAAAGTCACGACGATGCGGATGTACAGCGATTTCATGACCCGCGTACCTCAAGCTTATATCCAAGCCCCCGGATCGTTGTAATGACGAAGTCGTCGGACCTGTCGGCGAAGCGTTCCCGCAGCCGTTTGATATGTACATCGATCGTACGGCTGCCGCCTTCGTAATCCGCCCCCCATATGAGCCGGATCAGCTGCTCTCTTGTAAAAATGCGCCCCGGATTGGCGGCCAGCTGGGCCAGCAATTCGAATTCCTTCAGCGGAATGACGATCGATTCTCCGCCGATTTTCACCTCATAGCTTTTGCGGTCGATAAGCGTATCGTTCAAGCGGATTTCCTCGGAAGACACCATTTGATACCGTCTTAATAAGGCCCGAACGCGGAACAACAGCTCTTTCGGCTCGAACGGTTTGACCAAGTAGTCGTCCGTCCCCGAATGGAACCCTTTCTCTTTATCTTCGATCTCGCCCTTGGCCGTCAGCATCATGACGGGAATGTCATAATGCTCTCTAATTTCCCGGCAAAGCTCGAGGCCGTCTTTGGCAGGCATCATCACGTCCACAACCGCCAAATGAATAAGTTCGTTCTCCATGATGCGCGAAGCTTGTCCGCCGTCTTCCGCTTCAAATACGACATAGCCTTCTTTCTTGAAAATAAAACGAAGCAGCTCCCGGATATGGGGATCGTCGTCCGCGATCAACAAATGAATTCTCAACTGGAACACACCTTCTATTCGAATCTGGATTTTGCATCGTACGATCTTTCTATATTAGCAAAAAACAATTGCGAAGAGAAAAGAAGGAAACGAGCGTTGCAATGCGAATGTGTACTTCTGACTTATCGGCATGGATCGTTGGAACACGAGGAGGGGTCTGCAAATGAAGTTAGACGGTAAACCGGTTCCGCATAGTCCGATCGTTAAAGTGATGAGCTATAACGTCCACTCCGGGATCGGAATGGACGGACGATACGACATGGACCGGCTAGCATCGGTGATAGGGGAGTCCGGCGCCGATATTGTCGGCCTTCAAGAGGTGGACGTATATTGGGGAGGCCGCAGTCATCATGAGGACATGGTGGGAGAGCTTGCCGCCAAGCTGGGGATGCATACTTTTTTTGCCCCGATATATGAGCTCGACGCGACAACGGAAGGGGAGCCGGCCAGACAATTCGGAGTCGCGCTGCTGAGCCGGTTCCCGGTTATTCAAGCGATAAATCATAACATGACCCGGTTATCGACGCAGGAAAAGATTCCGGAGCCGAGACCGTTTCCCGGATTAGCCGAAGTCCGGCTGAACGTTGACGGATATACGTTGACTATCTATGTAACTCATTTGGACTACCGGACGGACCCGGCCATCCGCTTGATGCAAGTAGGAGAGCTGCTGGACATTGCCGGGTCGGAACCTGTCCGGAAACTGATCGTGGGCGACTTCAACGCCCGGCCGGATGCGCCGGAGCTGCTACCTCTGTTTGCCGTTTTCCCCGATACGTGGGCCGAGGTCCGGCGTGTACCGGGATACACATTCCCAGCCGATGTCCCGGACCGGAAGATCGATTATATTTTGGCAGGCAGCGGATTCGAGGTCGTTCGTACGGACGTTGTGGACACCGGCGCTTCCGATCATCGGCCTTTGATTGCCGAGTTGCGCATTTGTTAGTCTAATTTCGCGGCGAAGAACTCCAATTTATGACACCATTATCTTCAATGATGCCTAATGTCACATCCGCTATATCGGAGTCTACCAACAGCTTGTCCCGAACCCGGAACTTGATATCGTCCGCGACAGCTAATGTCAATCCGGTCCGCAGCTCGATGTAGGCTTCTACATGATAGAAACGTCCTTCTTGGACGATCCGCATTTTGTTGATATCGGTTACGTCCGGATCGGCAAAAATGATCGCCGCGATTCTCTCTTCGACTTCGATCGGAGCGGCCACGCCGATCAATCCGACCATATTGTCGTAGCCGACCCGGAATGCGACTCCCACCATAAGAAGCCCGATCAGGAGCGCGCATATTCCGTCCATGATACTTACACCGGCAATGGCGGTGGCGACAACCGTTATGATGGCCAGCAACGCTCCGGATGTGGCTACCAAATCTTCATAGAAGACGAGGCGCGTCGGCGGAGCGGCCCGTTTTACATGAAGGAAAGCGGCCTTCACGACGGCAAGTCCTTTCGCTTTCGCACGGGTCTCGCGTACGATCTCTTTCATTGCTTTAAACAAAATAATGCCGTCGATGAGCAGCGAAACGGTCAGGACGATGAAATTGAGCCAAAATCCGTGGGATTCCGCGGGATGCCGGATGAGGTGAAGCCCTTCCTTGATCGTCTCATAGGCCATGATCGAGACGACGATGACGGCAACCATGCAGAAAATGTTGATCAGCCGGCCGAAGCCGGTAGGGAATCGTTTCGTCGGTTTGCGCTCGGATAAAATGCTGCCTGCGTATACGAATCCTTGATTGACCGCGTCGGCGATCGAGTGCATCGTGGATGCGAACATCGTACCGCTGCCCGTTATGAAAGCCGCGATGCCCTTGATGATCGCGATACAGACGTTGCCTAGAGCGGCCGCGCCGGATGAGGCGTTGCCTCTCTTAAGCATGCTGAACAAAGATTGTTTGCTGTCGGATTCCATCGGATAATACCCTCCATAGAGAAGCATACGCCCGCAACCGTTGGCCTCATGCTTCTGAATAATTAAGATAAAGATGACAACGCTTTTTTCTTGTACCGGTACGGGGAAGTGCCAGTTTTTTTACGGAACAGCGTATGGAAAAATTTTAAATCTTTGTATCCGACCTGCAAGGCGACGTCCCTCACGGTTATGGACGAGCTTTGAAGCAGCTCGCAGCTTTTGGCGATGCGCACATTTTGGATATATTCGGTACACGATTGCCCGGTCGTCCGCTTGAACATCCTTTGCAGGTAGCTTGCGCTAACCGGAATGAGGGAGGCGAGCCGCTCCAGCGTAATCGCTTCGGAATAATGCTCGGCGATATAATCGAATACCGGCTCAAGCCGGAGTGGAGACAAGGAGCTCTTCGACTCCGAGCCGACGAAGCCGGCATCGTAACGGTGCAGTGTCACGAGCAGTTGAAGCAGCAGGCTGCACACCATCGCTTCATAGCCGGGCATCCGCAGCGTATATTCCTGGATCATGCTCTCCAGTGTCCGATGGCATTCGTTGTTTCTGTCTTCGAAATGCCGGTATGTATGAGTCTCCCCGGACAGCAGGAGCTCAGGGCGAAAAGGCAGCGGCTGAACGTCTGCAAGACGGGGAAGCAGCTCCTGACTGAACAAACAGTTGTAAACGATCAGCTCATGATCCGGATTCGTCGACTCGGGACGGTACACATGCCGTGTGCCGATCGGAATGATGAACAAATCTCCGCGTCCTACCTCGAGCCGATTGTCGCCGATATAATGATAGCCTTTGCCTGCCGCCACATAATTAATCTCGATAAAATCGTGGACATGGATCGGAAGCGAGAACAACTCCCGGGAGCGCGAAACGAAAATAGGGAAGTCCGGTTTCCAATAGAAGCTTCCGAACAATGTGAACGGGACGCGTCGATTCGTCATGTCCTACAAGCACATTTCCAAAATGCGGCGGACGTCCTGACGGTCCAGCTTAATGAATTCATGAGGCAGACTCTCCTTTACTTGCCAATCCCATGTATTGACTACAGTATATCAAAAAAAGGATCACTTTATTTTTGGAAAATGCAAAGAAACCCGGATGCCGGATCCGGGTTCGCTATTAGAAATTCATTACTGGATTACGCGACGCGCTGTCGTATAATGCTCATCCCACCAGCCGGAATCGAGATCGGTGATCGTAACGCCCGGATCGCCGTACGTGTGCAGTATTTTGCCGTTGCCGATATAGATCGCCACGTGATGGACAGGGGAGTAGAAGAACACGAGATCGCCCGGCTTCAATTGACTGCGGGGTACGTAAGTGCCTGCCCGGGATTGATCGATAGATCCGCGGGGAATAGAAATTCCGTTTAATTGATACAAATATTGGGTGAAAGACGAGCAGTCGAACGAGCTTGTATTGCCTGTCTTTGATCCGAACTTGTACTTAACGCCCATATACTGTTTGCCTTTGGATATAATATTGCTAGCAACCGACGATTCGGAGCCGGAGTCCGTATCCGAGGCGGTACCCGCGGCTGGTGCCGGTTCGGCGGAATCCGCATTGTTGTCGTTGCCCGTATTCCAGTCGTTGTTCCATATATGGTTCCAGTCGTTGATCCAACCGTAATCCGAAGTGTAGTCCTGCGTTGTGGCGGCATGGGCAGAAGGAGAGTTCAGAAACATACTTCCGCCAATAAAGACGGTAAAACTCAATCCTGCAGTCAGGATTGCTTGTCCGATTCGTTTATTTACGGCAGTTTTTTTCATGGCTTCCTCCTTGAACTATAAAATATTTGGTGTGAGCCATATCGAATGGCCTGCTATTACCTTATCACAAAAAGATCAGACATTATTTGGTTCCGGCCGGGAAACTCCTTGTCGCGCCTACATTTCGCTGCTATAATGAGAAATTCATTAAAATTTCGCGTTATTTTTAACTTGACAACAATTATCGGTGATGCGGAGGAAGCCTTAGCAGTGAACAATGACCTTATAAGCAAGCGCGTAACGCTGGCTGTTGCGGTTAGCTTGGCTTGCGCCATCGGATTCGCGGGCATCGCCTTACTGATCGGTGCGAACAAAATCGCCGCCTTCGACTCACGATTGATCGCTTTCATTCAAGGGCTGGAGAACGAGCCGCTGACGAACGTCATGAAGTTTTTCACGTGGATCGGCACCGGACTTCCCGTGGCTGTCATATCGCTAATAGCCGCCATATTCCTATACACGGTGCTGGGGCATCGCAGAGAGCTTGTCTTGCTGATGATCGTCGTCGTCGGTACCGGTCTGCTGAATTACACGCTCAAAGTATGGTTTCATCGGGATCGTCCGACGATTTACCGGATCGCGGAAGCGAACGGGTTCAGCTTTCCTAGCGGGCATTCGATGCTGGCCTTCAGCTTGTACGGAATAATCGCTTATTTGTTATGGAAGCATATTCCACGGAAAGCCGGACGGATAGCTTTGATCGTTGCCAGCACGTCGTTTATTCTGATGATCGGCATCAGCCGAATTTACTTGGGCGTCCATTATCCGAGCGACGTCATCGGCGGTTACTTGGCCAGCGGCAGCCTGATGTTTGCATTGATCTGGTGTTATGACCGGTATGGTCGCAAATCCGCAGTCGCCTATTCCGCGCAGTCGTAATATTCTGGTGGTATCTGAATGCTCCAGAGGTGGAAACATGGCTGTTGTCAAAGCCAGGTCATTGAGTGAGAGATCGGGACAGACGATTGGCGAGAAGGGAAGTAAACGGAGAGAGGGCTTGGCCGGTCGAATAAGGAAAGGGCGGGAAAAAGCTTGAGCGATCAAGCTTTTTTTTGCCTTTATGAAGGGGAAGCGGGCCTGTGCTGCAGTTGGCGGATATGCTTCGTGCGGCTTTCCGCATCGATCAATTGGTTCGATCCGATCTGCAGAACGGCGGATGTGGAGATGGAAATAATGCTGATGGAATCGACATGGATGAACGAGCTGCGGTTGGCAACGGTGAATTGCACGTCATCTGTCGGTTCCGGCCGCGGAATCGGTCTCGAAAATATGGGGAAAGCTTCAAAAGAACCTTCGTTCGCGTTGAAGTTGGCGATTTGACGCTGAATCGCCAAAGCTTTGGTTCGCGGCTTGACTTCGACGCAATCGCCGACGAAAAATATGGAGCTATATCCGACACTGTATACGTATGCGTTCTTGACGGCCGATGTTCTCGGCATTTCCAATTCCCTCATCATCTTTGCGGCGCAAGCGGAACCAATGGACCGATAATAAGCGATTCGGGAGGCGTATCGAAAATCGAAGACAAGTTGATTTCCTTCGTATCGCCGATCAAGACAACCGATGAGCTGGCGACGCCGACGATCCGGATCATGCCGATGTTCAACTGCTTATTTTCCACTTGAAAGTTCATGTCCCGTTCTCTCCTTCGCTTTTCTTCTGCTTCAAATGCTGTTGGACCGCTACCGCAATGTCGTCCTTGATCTTGTCGACAATAACGTCTTCCTTCGACCGCTTGCCGGTCGGGTCTTCGCGGACGGACTTCCAATAGTGCTCGATCCGCTTATCCATTTGTCCTTTCATATCCTGTATCATGAAATCGATATATTCTTTGCCGAGAACGACCCTGTAGTTTCCTTCATGCCCGCGGATAAGCGTCCGGCCATCTTCATCCAAATATTGATCGATACGGCTGCGGATGCGGGATATCGCTTCCATATCGTCCGTCGTCGTCATCACCTCGCTGCCGTTTACGGTGAAATCCTCGATCGATTTTCCGACATCGGGGGATATTCCGATATGAAGTGTGCCGTCCAGCTTTTCAATTTTTAATTGGTCGAATTTGTATTCAATTTTCTCCACGTTCACCGTACGCTGCTTTTTTAGAGTATCGATTTCCTGCTGCATTTGCCCGATTTTCGATTCGAGCTCCTGCAGCTTTTGCGTTTGCCACTGCAAGCAAGCATTCAGCTGTTGAAAATAGTGCGGAGGCAGCGTAAACATGCGGATCCCCCCCTTTCCTGAAATCTTATGGAATTGGATCGGTTCGGAATAGCATCATCTGGGGGAAGGGAGCGGAACTAGCGTCTCCGCGCCGACTGTGGCGGTCGCCGCCGGGGCTGCTGCGGTAAAACCGCCGGTATTGTACAAATTCGAAAGACCTTTGATCATCCCGGCGCTGCCGATTTGCAGAACCGAGGAGTTCGCTACCGATTCGACTTTCAACTGATGAATGACGATGCTTTGATGAACGATGAAATTCATAGGTCAGATTACACCCGCCTGATTCGCCAAGACGGCGTTCGCATCGGCAACATCGGCGTCGAATGTGTTGGTGCTGCTTATCGCATTATACGCCTTCACGGAATCGCCGGTATTGAACGATCCTGCCCCCGCGAACGTTTTGGACGTGCTTTGCGGCATTAATTGAATAGAGTCCCCGATATGAACGATGGAACTGGGCCCAACACTCAAAACGGTAATATTTCCTACGATCGCCGGCATCCAGTCACACCCTTATCCAATGTCGTTATTTCATTGTATGTGTAAGCCCGGGACGGTATGATAGTTCGCCGTCTTATTCATGGAGCAGCCGGGCCGTTCATATAATGAATGCAGATAAGGAGAGGGTATGATGGATGATCCGAAAAACGATATTTTCGGCAGCTTCGACTGGAAAAATTTCGGGCAATTTTTCGGGGGCAAATTTCCGCATGCGGCGAATGACTACCTGAAGGATCCGTCCTGGGTAGATCGTGTCGTGAAAGATGTGATGAAACAAGCGTTCACGAATGCGGTCGATTTGAACATGCTGAAAAATCGCTACAGAACGGAAGTATTCGAAACCCATAACAACGTCGTAGTGAAAATTCATATTCCGGACAAAGAGCAAGCCAGAAATTTGAGCGCGTTTGTCGGAATCAATCAAATCAAGCTGGAAGGATTGCCGGATGATCGCAGTGAAGTCGTCAAGCTGCCATCTCATATCGTCCCGGAAAGCTGCAAAGCGGTATACAAAAAAGGCGTGCTGCAAATGCAAATAAGAAAAGTCAAAATCAGCGAGCGAATGCATGGAGTAAACGTCCGTTATTTCGATTGACGTCTGTTTCCGGATACCTGAACGAAATAGGGCAAAGCATCGGCGCGGCATGGCGCGCCTATACTTTGCCCTATTTGTCGCAGCATTCGGTATCATTCTTATAAAGCGGAAACGGAGTCGACCACGTCGGGGTCGGATGTAATCGTGAAGCTGAGCAGCGAGATCGTTTGAGCGAAGATGCCCACATTGCCTCCGCCGGATCCGGAATACGATTTGGCCGAGCTGTTCGGAGCAATTTGCAAAACATCGCCAAACGTGACATTTCCGTCTGCGCCCGTAATGTTGATCGGAGCCAGGATGATGGATGGCATATCGAAAACTCCTTTGCGATGGAAAAGTATGTTTCACTATATGCCGCTGCCGCCGGGAAAATGCAATAGGTGAATCTCCCGGCAATTCGGCTGAAGTAAGCCTAATTTTTGATCCGGGCTGGAACCTAATCGATCGATTGTCATACGATGTACAGTCAAATGCCCACAAATGAAATGGAGGATGTTTGTTCATGGATCGTCAATTTGGAGTGCCGTTCGGCGGCTTCGGCTTCAACCCGTTCTTTTTCCCACGCCGCCGTTTTGTCCCGTTTTTCTTTTTCTCCCCGTTTTTCTTCCCATTCTTTCCATTCCGGGAAGGAGTAGAAGACCGCGACGGGACATATTACAAGCAGCATACATGGAGTGACGGGGACACGATGGAGCAGCTGGCGCAAACGTACAACGTTCCCGGGCCCGTTCTTGAAGCCGTGAATCCGCATATTCAAGCACCTTATCAGCCGGCTGCGGGAACGGTCGTTCATATTCCCCGCATGGATAAGATGTTTTGCCAGAAAATGTACGTCGAGCAAGACGTGCCCGAAGCGGCGCCTTACTCGCAGTATCCGCAGCAGCAGTATCCGTCCTACGCCGCTCAGCCTGCTGCAGCATATCCGGCTTATCCTTATCCCGTCCACCCGTCTTACTGAAAGTTAATCGTAAAGGGCAGCCCGGAACGAACGCCAAGTTCCGGGCTGCCCTTTATTTGTTTGCGGTTAAACCGAATAAATGAAAAGGTCCTCTTGCAAAATAGAAGAGGACACGAAATGACGTATTGAAATTATGTAAAAATCATGATATAATGCCGGATAGCATTTATGAATTTTGTGTTCATTAAATTTACACTACCATATTCTTGAGGTTTTGTCAATATAAGAACCGATGGAGCAATCAACTCGGGAACTTTAACGGAATTAGAGAGCAGGTACGTTATTCGTTAAAGTTCCTTAACAGTACAAACTACGTTCTACTTTCCAGGGAGGATGGAGCCGATTTATGGCGAACGATCAACGCTCGGTATCTGAGACAAAGCTTTCACTAGAGAAGGACGATCACGAACGGAACGAATTTTCCGCACATGATGATTTGTCGCTGCCCCCAGGCATTGGCATTAATGATCCGGTTCGCATGTATTTGAAAGAAATCGGCCGCGTTCAGCTTCTGTCGGGCGAAGCGGAGGTCGAGCTCGCCAAAAGGATCGAGCAAGGTGACGAGGAAGCGAAGCGCCAACTGGCGGAAGCGAATTTACGGCTCGTCGTCAGTATAGCGAGACGGTACGTCGGCCGCGGCATGCTGTTTCTCGATTTGATTCAGGAAGGCAATCTCGGTTTGATTAAAGCGGTCGAGAAGTTCGACTACTCCAAAGGATATAAATTCAGCACGTACGCAACTTGGTGGATTCGTCAGGCGATTACGAGGGCCATTGCCGACCAGGCCAGAACGATTCGGATTCCGGTACATATGGTCGAGACGATCAACAAGCTGATCCGCGTATCGAGGCAGCTTCTTCAAGAGCTCGGACGCGAGCCGACACCGGAGGAAATCGCCAAGGAAATGGATTTCAGCGACGATAAAGTCCGGGAAATCATGAAGATCGCGCAGGACCCGATTTCGCTCGAGACGCCGATCGGCGAAGAGAACGATTCGAGTCTCGGCGATTTTATCGAGGATCACGACGCGACGGCTCCGGCCGATGCGGCAGCCTTCGAATTGCTGAAGGAGCAGCTCGAAGACGTGCTGGATACATTGACGGAGCGTGAGGAGAACGTACTTCGCCTAAGATTCGGACTTGATGACGGCCGTACGCGTACGTTAGAGGAAGTTGGGCAAGTGTTCGGCGTTACGCGCGAGCGCATCCGCCAAATCGAAGCGAAGGCGCTGCGCAAGCTGAGACATCCGAGCCGGAGCAAGCGGTTGAAAGACTTTTTGGAATAAATATGGCTACCTCCATTGAAAATTCAAAAAAATCTCTGTAAAAGCATAGGAATAACATGGATTAAACGATATAATGGAAAATTGACAGGCCCAACAATTTAATGGAGGAGCTTACCAATGGAAAAAGTACTTATTTTCGGGCACAAAAATCCGGATACCGACACGATTTGCTCGGCTATCGCTTACGCCGATCTGAAGACGAAATTGGGAAAAAACGTCGAGGCCGTGCGGCTGGGCAGCGTTAACGGGGAAACCCAATATGCATTGACTTATTTCGGAGCGGATGCGCCCCGTCTTGTCGAGACCGTTGCAGGCGAAGCGAAAGGCGTTATTCTCGTAGATCATAACGAGCGTCAGCAAAGCGCGACCGACATCGATCAAGTTCGCGTCTTGGAAGTAATAGATCATCACCGGATCGCCAATTTCGAAACGAGCCATCCTTTGTACTATCGCGCCGAGCCGGTAGGCTGCACGGCGACGATTTTGAACAAATTGTACAAGGAGAACGGCGTAGCCATTTCCAAACCGATCGCGGGTCTTATGCTTTCCGCCATCATTTCCGATTCGCTGCTGTTCAAATCGCCGACTTGCACGGAGGAAGACGTAGCCGCTGCCCGCGAGCTGGCCGAAATCGCCGGCGTCAACGCCGATAGCTACGGTCTCGAGATGCTGAAGGCCGGAGCGGACTTGAGCGACAAAACGATCAGCCAGCTGATCTCGCTCGATTCCAAAGAATTTACGATGGGCTCAAGCAAAGTGGAGATCGCGCAAGTCAATGCCGTCGATGTGAACGACGTGCTTTCCCGTCAAGCAGAGCTTGAGGCAGCGCTTTCCGCTATCATTGCCGACAAAGGGTTGGATTTGTTCGTTTTCGTCGTTACCGACATTTTGAACAACGATTCGGTAGCTCTGGCGCTCGGCAAGGCGACCGATGCCGTCGAGAAAGCTTATAACGTTACGCTTGTCGACAACAAAGCCGTGCTGAAAGGCGTCGTATCGCGCAAATCGCAAATCGTTCCCGTTCTGACTGATACTTTCAATCATAAATAATAATGAAGCAACCGAAGCCTGTGCCGCTTATAACCGCGACACGGGCTTTTTTGTGTCTGGAGCGGAATGCCCAAAAGAAAATAAAATCCGAAAATTTATTCCGATTCTGCTATAATGGAATCTGGGACTTGAATTCAGGATTAAGAAACCGGACGAGAAGGTGAAGGATATGAAAACAATTGGTTTTATCGATTACTTTTTGGATGAATGGCACGCGGAGAAATATCCGGGCTGGATCGAAAGCGCGACCGGCGGGAAGATGAAGGTGGCGTACGCGTACGGCATGACCGATAAGCCGGGCGGACTTACGAACGCCGAATGGTGCGAGAAGAAAGGAATCGAGCTGCTTCCCACGATCGAGGACGTCATCCGGAAAAGCGATTATTTGATCGTGTTGTCCCCCGACTATCCGGAGTATCATGAGGAGCTGTCCAGACTGCCCTTGCAGTCCGGTAAACCGACCTACATAGACAAGACGTTCGCTCCCGACCGGAAAACCGCGCTTCTTCTGTTCGAATGGGCGGAGAAGTACGGGACACCGATGTATTCTTCTTCGGCGCTTCGTTTCGCTTCGGAATATACGGAGCTCGACAAAGCGGGGATCGAGACGATATGCAGCACGGGACCGGGGAAATTCGCCAACTACTCGATTCATCAAATCGAGCCGATCGTGGCCTTGATGGGCAGCGACGTCAAGCGCGTCATGTTCACCGGCACCGAGAAGTCTCCCGCGCTGCTGATCGGCTTTGCGGACGGCAGGCAAGCGACCGTCAATCATTTCGGCAACGGAACTCCGTTCGGCATGATTGTGGACTACGCTTCCGGCAATGCCAAATCGATCAAGATTCAGTCGGATTTCTTCAACTTGTTCATCCAAAATTTGGTCGTTTTCTTCGAAACGGGTAAGGTGGTTGTCGACCCGGCGGATACGGTCGCGATTATTACCATTATCGAATACGGCTTGAAAGCGGCGAAGACGCCGTATCAGTGGCTGGAGCTGCCTGAGTAATAGCAATAAACGAACCGTCTGCCGCTTTTGCCGCCGACGGTTTGTTTTTGTTTTGGTCTGTGGAGAACGGGGGATTTGTTTTTATAAGCCAATTATGAGGGTTGCGTCAGTGACTTCGTAATTTCATATTGACGCCGAATGAGGTATGATGGTATAGACCGCTAAGAATTGTCGGAGGGAATGAAGCTGGATACATTCGCTTGTCTGTATATTGTCCGGGGAGACCCTTTTCGGCCTGGAACATGCTTGAACTTATCGTCTGCGGAAACGGTCTTCGGCAGAACGTCCACCGAGTATTCGCCGGATTTTTCTTTCACGAACGCCTTTATATCGCGCAAACACTTCGTGATCCGCAAAGAAGGAGAGCAGGCGATATTGTACGATTTGGGAAGCCCCAACGGCACCGAAATCAACGGAAACCGGGTCGTTCCCCATACCCCGTACCCGCTTCAATCTTGCGACATGATCAAGCTCGCGAAAGGAATGATCGTCATTCATTTCTCGTACTTGTTCGGGGAGCAGACTCTGGAGCTGGAGCCGCTCAGAGTGACCCAGCAGTGGGATGAGCCGCACGGACCCGTGACGATCCAATGGGAGAAACGGGAATGCGTTATCGACGGCAAACGGATCGCCATGTCGGAGAAGGAATATTTGCTGCTCCATCTGCTGCATGAGCATTCCGATCGGCTTGTATCCAACAACGACATCAAGGCGGCGGTATGGTCCGACCGCACCCCGGGACCGGACGGAGTTCCGGATGTCAGCATGGATGAATTGAGCGCGCTGATTTACCGGATACGCAGAAAGTACGGCAAGGAAACGTTTCTTATTAGCGCAGTACGCGGCAGCGGCTATATATTGGAGAGCGATTCGAAATAACGATCATACAAACGGAGGCACGCCAATGCGATACATTCAAGTGGAGCCAAGCGGAGCGCTTCGCGGTTCCGTACATATTCCCGGCTCGAAAAACAGCTCGCTTGCCTTGCTCGCCGCAGCCTGCTTGGCTGACGACGTCGTCACGCTGGAAGGGATTCCCGCTCTCGATGATTTAAGGCAAATTGCCGGTATCGCGCAAGATATCGGCTTGGACATGCAAAGGCTGGACAACGGGGATATGCGACTCGATCCCCGCTATATTCATAGCGCTACGATCGATCCGGGCAAAGCTTCCGCTTACCGGGCGTCATACTACTTCGCCGGGGCGCTGCTCGCGAAATTCGGCCGGGTGACGATCGGGTTTCCGGGTGGAGACGATTTCAAATCGAGGCCGATCGATCAGCATGTCAAAGCGTTTCAGGCGCTCGGCGCCAAGGTGACGTTTCAAGACGATTATTATGTTGTGGAAGCGTCGGAATTGCGTGGAGCCGACATATACTTCGATACGATCACGCATGGGGCGACCGTTAACAGTATGATGGCCGCCGTGCGCGCCAAGGGACGGACAAATTTGTACCATGCGGCGGTAGATCCGGAAGTAGTCGATGCAGCCCGGTTTCTTAACCAGCTCGGAGCCCGTATTTACGGTGCCGGGACGGACCATATCCGAATCGAAGGAGTCCCCTATTTGAACGGAGGGACGCACTCGGTTATCCCCGACCGTCTGGTGGCGGGCTCGTTCCTGATGGCTGCCGGAATAACCGGAGGTCAAATAACGGTGACGGACATCATACCGGAGCACCTGGGGTCATGTATCGCCAAGCTGAGAGAAGTCGGACTTGAGATCGAAAGCGGAGACAGCAGTGTCACCGCGTACGGAACGGGTAACGTCAAAGCTGCGAGAATACGGACTGCGATGTATCCGGGCTTCGCGACGGACCTGCAGCAGCCCATGACCGCCCTGCTGCTGACGGCGAAAGGGAAAAGCATCGTCACGGACAAAATATTCCCGCACCGGTTCAACCACGTCCCGCAGCTTCGCAGAATGGGTGCCGACATCGAGGTCCGCAAGGAAAGCGCCTTTATTAAAGGCGGTCGTCCGCTTGCGGGCGGCTGGGTGCACGCGACGGACGTTCGCGCGGGAACTTGCCTTGTACTGGCGGGGATGGTGGCGGATGGACATACCCGGATAACGGGCGTTGAGCATTTGGAGCGCGGCTATACCGATATTATCGGAAGCTTGCGTTCGCTTGGGGCGAGCATTTCGCTGATCGAGCGGAAGTCGGACGCCGGAAGCCGAGAATCGGACTGCATGTAGAACGTTAAAAACGCCAAGCTTTGCGCGACAGCGCGGGCTTGGCGTTTTTTTTCCGTTCAAGCGATCCAATGAATGAACGCACCGCCCGCTGCGCCTGCGGCGACCACGATCCAAGGCGGCAATTTCCAGAAGGCCAGCATCATAAAAAGAATGGAGACTAGCGCGAAATCGACGGGGGCGCGTATGGCCGTCGTCCATAAAGGATCGTACAAAGCCGCCAGCAATATTCCGACAACAGCGGCTTGAACGCCGGTTAATGCCGCCTGTACATTGGCGCTTCTGCGCAAAGAGTTCCAGAAGGGCAAAGTCCCGACGACCAGCAGGAAGGCAGGCGTGAAAATAGCTGCCGTAGCGACGAGAGCCCCGCCGATACCGCCTGTCATTGCGCCCAAATAGGAGGCAAAAGTGAAAAGCGGACCGGGGACGGCCTGTGCGGCCCCATAGCCTGCGATAAATTGCTCTTGACTGACCCATCCCGTCGGCACGACCTCCCGTTCGAGCAGCGGGAGGACGACATGACCGCCTCCGAAGACGAGAGAGCCGGCTCGGTAGAAACTATCGAACAGCGGCAGCCAGCCGGTAACCGCGGTTTGCCGGAATATCGGCAGCGCGATCAGGAGCGCTCCGAACAAGATCAAACAGGAGACGGCTGCTTTCCGGCCGATTCGTATCCGCAGATCCGGGGACTCCGCACGAACCGTACCCCGATACAGACGAAGCCCGATCAGGCCGGCCAATACGATGAGGAGCACTTGGGTAACGGCCGACTGCCATAGTAAGGTGACGGACGCCGTTAAGACTGCGATTGTCGCTCGGCTCCGATCGGACGCAAGCTTCTGCCCCATGCCCGACACGGCATGGGCGACGATCGCAACGGCAACAATTTTCAGTCCATGTATCCATCCCGACCCGGCAATATCGAATCCATGCATCAAGTATGCGAACATAACGAGCGCAATAACGGACGGAAGCGTAAAGCCCAGCCAAGCCGTCAATCCGCCCCATAATCCGGCCCGTACGATGCCGATTCCGATGCCGACTTGGCTGCTGGCGGGACCGGGCAGAAATTGGCATAGCGCCACCAAATCCGCATAGCTTGTCTCGTCCAGCCATTTCCGGCGCACTACATATTCATCGCGAAAGTAAGCGAGATGAGCGATCGGCCCCCCGAATGAGGTTAGGCCAAGCTTGGCCGATACGATCCCTACCTCGGCCAGACGACGCAGATAAGATTTCGTTCCGTAATTGGGCGATGCGTTGTTTTGCAGCGATTCCATTGGAAATGTTGCTCCTTAGCGCACGATATACGGAGATTGTATGCCTTAATCTGCATCGATGCAATAGGATCAAGGTACAAAACGAAATTTTAACACAATTCTTCGTACAGCGTGCCCGGCGGACCGATCGAACTTTTTCGAATGTCCGGGGTCCGTGTGGTACAATGGATAAAAACATCTTGGAGTGATCCGGTGAGTTACCAGTTTGCTATAGAAAACGAGAATTACGAAGATTTCGCGAGCGGACGCGTGTTGTATAATCAGCACGGCGCCACGGCCTTTCCGGTCCGATTGGCGAGCGAGCTGTTTCAGCGGGGGAAAGCTTATTTGACCGGCAAAGGAAATGATGGCCCTTACCGGATTTACGACCCATGCTGCGGCGGCGGGTACCTTCTCGCCTCGATCGGTTTTCTGCATCGGGAATATATTGAGACGATCACCGCATCGGATGTCGATCCTGCGGCCGTGGAGCTGGCCTCCAGAAATTTGTCGCTGCTGACGGCGGCAGGCTTGCAGGCACGCATCGGACAAATCCGGCAAATGCATGGAAGCTTCGGCAAAGATTCGCATTTGGCGGCGCTTGCGAGTGCGGAAAAACTAGGGAAGCTGATCGGCGAACCCTTTTCTCCCGAGTCGCTGGAATGTTTCGCGGAGGATGCAACCGAATTATCCGACCGATTGAGCGGACAGCACTTCGATATGATCGTCTCGGACGTTCCTTACGGCAATCAAGTGGAGTGGAAATCGGAGTCGGGCGATCCGGTCGGCCATATGCTGAACCGGTTGGAGCCTCTTATGGCTCCGGTCTCCATCCTCATACTCGTAAGCGCGAAAGATCAGAAAATAGATCACGACCGGTTCCGCAAGCTCGGTCAAATCAAGCTCGGAAAAAGACGGGCTACTTTGCTCGAATCGGCGGAAGCTCGTTGAATTGTTGACAGAAGCGGTTCATTTGTTGCACTATGAGGGTAATGCGGACCGGAAAGGAATTATCTTCATGACAGACGCGAATAAAGTAAAGCTCATGATCGAGATCATGGCCAGGAACGGCTGGAGAATTACGGAACAGCGCAGGACGTTGGCCGAGATTTTCGTCAAAAACGAAGGTTATTTATCTCCCAAAGACGTATATGACCAGATGACGGTCGATTATCCAAGCGTCAGCTTCGATACGGTATATCGCAACCTTAGGCTGCTGAGCGAGATGGGGGCGCTGGAGCAGTTCTACTTCATGGATGGAGGGCTTAAATTCCGCGGCAGCTGCATGAGCCATCACCATCATCACCTCATTTGCATCAACTGCGAGAAGACGTTATCGTTCGAATATTGTCCGATGGAGCAAAGACTCGAGCTTCCCGGCAATTTCAAAATAGTGAATCATCGGTTCGAGGTTTATGGTGTATGCGAGGAATGCCAAGCCGAACCGTCCGTATCTACCTCTTAACCGCATTCGCCGCACCAAGTCGACCGAAAGCAGGATACATGCACACAGATCTGGTGCGTATATCCTGCTTTTTTGCTAAGTAATCGAAGCCGTCTACCAATCTAAACCGTCGAGGAGGTAATGATGGAAATGATGTCATCCCGCACGAGTAAGGCGGATCAGTCGGCCAGCGATCCAAGGATGAGTAATCAAGAGCTGCAGCAAAAATCGGCGGCGGTCTTGCCGACGCTGAGAAAGGCGGGTCTTCTTCAGCGCACAATCGGGAATCGAGCGATGGGTACGCTGCTGCAGAGGCAGTTCCAACCGAACACGGCCCGGGAGAAGCCGAACCGGCCCGTTATCCAAAGGTACTTCGTCATCGACTCGGGAGCCGAGGAATACCCGGCCAAAAAAGAATATCGAAAGTATTTGAAAAATAAAGACGCTGCGAACGACGATCAATTCTTCATCAGTCAGGTAGAGCAGGACGATAGCTTCTACAGCGCGGAGAAAGGGAAAGACAATAAGTATGGGCCTAATTTGGTATACAAAAGCAACGCAAATTTAGCGGTTTCCGACAATCTGGACTTGGCTATCGAAGAGACGGACGGAGAGCCCAAAGTGTTCTTCGCCACTAAGGATCGGATCCAAGAGGCTAACGATGTGCTGAAAGGCAGCGTTGAACTCGTATTGACCAACAAAATATTACAAATCGCAAGCAGCGGCGGAACGAAAACGTTATTCCAGGTCATTCCGTCCGTACCCGATAAAAAGGAGAAGGGCCTCGATGTCAAAACGCCGCAGCGCTGCAACGAAGCCGCCCAATTCGTTACGGGCGCCGTAGGATTGGAAATGAAGGGTAACCAGAAAGTGTACCAATTATTGACCGAACTGCTTACCCGCGTAACCGGGCGGGATTTTGTCGCCGAATATAAGGATGCATACGAAAAAGCGGTGAATAACAGGGATACGGCCGATTTGCTCGCGGTCATGGACGATTTAAGCACCGAGTTTCGGCGCGTACGGAACGACGAAGAGACGATTGCGATTATGAAAGAGCTCAACATGAACGAATATATGATTCCGAAAATCGGCGATGCGATTACGACATTCGGCATTGCTACGAGGACGGAGGAAAGCGCTGCCGATAAGAACGAAATTTTCATGTATCATTTTGCCAGTGTGGTAGCCCGCAGCGGGCCGGATTATATTACGATGGAAAATTATGCGCGGAGAGACGAGAAAAGCAAGGGTACCTTGTCGGGCGGAGACCCGCTTTACTTTTTCAAAATGCACGGAACCGCCGATTCGGCCAAAAGCTGGCACAATCATATGGTGGGGACCGGCAATTTTATCGGCGCGGTCGTTTCGTTTGTAGTCAATTGAGTTTCAAGGCGCAATGTTGACGGCGGGCTTGCGGGTCGATATACTTGCATTCAATGTGTGCTCCAATCAGCATTCGGATGCATCTAACTGGACAAGGAGTGAGCGGAGCATGATCGGCGGTTCCTATTGGTTGACTAATGTGCGTATGGAAAGCGGGTATCGATTCGAGAACGGCGAGGTTGTCGCTACGGAAACGGAAATAGGCAGCGTCAGAATCGAGTCCGGCACCTTTGCGGAGATCGTACGATCCGATGCCCCGATGCACAGCGATTTGCCGAAGTACGATGCCAATCGGCTGCTGTTGCTGCCATCGTTTCGGGAGGCCCATATTCATTTGGACAAAACGTATTACGGGGGTGAATGGAAAGCGGTCCGGCCGGCGGCGAGCATCTATGAACGCATCGAAGAGGAGAGAAGGCTGCTGCCCCAGCTGCTGCCCGAAGCCCAACATAGAGCGGAACGGCTGTTGGAGCTCGTTTTCGGATTCGGGTCCACCCACGTCCGGTCGCATTGCAATATCGAGCCGGTCAGCGGTTTGCGAAACTTGGAAGCGACAATGCGGGCGATCGACACGTATTCCGGAAAGCTATCGCATGAAATCGTAGCGTTCCCGCAGCATGGCTTGCTGCGCTCCGGCTCCGTCGAGTTGGTAAGAGAGGCTATGCGCAATGGCGCGACCTTGGTAGGGGGATTGGACCCCGCTACTGTGGACGATGACATGGAGAAGTCGCTCCAGACGATAATCGAAATCGCCGTTGATGCGAATGCGGGCATCGATATACATCTTCATGACCGCGGGGAGCCGGGGAAGAAAGTTCTTCTCCGCTTGGCCGAGCTTACCGAAGAAGCGGGTCTGCAAGGGAAAGTGACCGTCAGCCACGCGTTCTGGTTTGCAGCCGCTCCGAAGGAAGAAGCCGAGGAAATGGCCGGACGGTTTGCCGAGCTCGGCATTGCCGTCGCTTCCACGGTTCCGATCGGCCGGACGATCATGCCGATTCCGATGCTCCATGACAAAGGAGTGCGTGTCGGGCTTGGCACGGACAGCGTTACCGACCACTGGTCCCCGTTCGGGACGGGCGACAATTTGGAGAAGGCGGGCAGACTGGCCGAGCTGTACGGCTACTCGAACGAATGGTCCCTCTCCCGGTCTCTCGGCTTCATTACAGGCGGTATAACGCCGCTCGGTTCGGACGGGAAGAGGGTATGGCCCGCCGTCGGGGATGAGGCTAGCGTTGCGCTCGTCCACGCCAGTTGCTCCGCCGAGGCGGTTGCCAGAAGGTCACAGCGTCAAGCCGTGTTGTATAAAGGCAGGCTCGTATCCGGAAGCCTTATGTAGGAGGCCGGTTGCAGGTGAACGCTTATTTAACAGTGGAACGATTTCTGCCGCGATTAAAGCACTACTGCCGTAGTCTTACCGGAAACGAATGGGATGCGGAGGATTTGGTCCAGGAAGTACTCACGAAAGTATATCGTTCGCTGCAGCAATCCCCTGATCGGGGAATTGGGATAGCCTTTCTTTATCGTATCGCCCAAAATGCTTGGATTGACCATTGTCGCAAGCAACAGGCATCAGAAGTATTCGATGAAGAGATGCACCTGACCACTTCCTCGGCTTGGAGCGAAATGGAGATCCGGGAGCAGCTTGAACATCTTGCCGATCAATTGAACTCCCGGCAAATGGTTCTCATCCTCGTTATGGATATATTCCAATTTAGTGCGGCAGAAACAGCCGAACTGTTAAAGTCAACCGTAGGGGCGGTGAAAGAGGGACTCAAACGAGCGCGTCATCGTTTAAAGGCACTGGCTGCCAAGTCCAGGCTAAGCCCGGAAGAGAATGGTCGTTTCCAGACGAATAAGCCGAAGCTCGAAGCCGGAACTACACCGGCTTTATTTGAACGGTTTCTGACGGGCTTTCGCGCCGGCGATCCGGAGGAGATCTGCAGAGCGTATTTGGAATTGTCGTCCCAAGGAGTATATATCGAGAAGATTACTCCCGAGGCGGGAGTTTACTCGTTCACGTTCCGAGATCCGAACGGTCATTTAATCGCTTTTTTTCAAGAAATTTAGCCGGCCCGTTTCTTTTAGGCATTTTCCAACGTTACTAATAGTGAAATGATCCCACTATAAGGAGATGCGAGGATGGCAGTTAAAGTAAAAAATTATGCAGTAGTACAACTACCCGTAAAAGACCTGGAGGCTTCCGTAAGCTGGTATCAGAACGTATTGGGAATTCCTTTTACGTTCGAGTTTCGGCCGGGGGATAATGAGGCGTGGTTAAATGTAGGCGGGGTAGGGCTCGGCTTAATTCGAAGTCCCAAAGTTCCAAGCTTGGACTTTACGAACAGCAGAGGGCAGCTTCAGCCGATTTTCTCCCTGCAGGTAGATAACATACATAGCGTATATCAAGAGCTGAAGGAAAAGGGAGTCGAGACCGGCGAGCTGGTCTATAAGAAGAGCGGCGGGTACAGCTTTACGCTCCGGGACCCGGACGGACATTTATCCAACCTGTGGGGCGGATGGCCTTCGGCTGAGGACGAGCGGGCCCATTCATAACGAAATGCGCACTTTATAGGCCAGGGACCTTCTCTTTCGAGAGATCCCCGGCCTTTTTCCGTTGAGACTAGACTTATGACCGGGCTTCCGTATAAGGGGACTTTCTTCCAAGGGGACACAGTCAAAAACTTGTTGAAATGAGAAGAGGCCAACCGGCAAAGCCGGCTGACCTCTTCGAAATGTATCTATTATGCCGGTTCAAGACCGATAATACTCGGCAAAAACTTCGGCGAACGCTTCCGCCGACAGCAGGCTCTCTTCGAGCGTGTTGTTTACGCCTCCGATTTCCAGCAGCAGACTGCCGGGGGCGATGTCCTGGTTGTATTCTCCATTTCCATCATGGACGCTTTTGGAAAGTATGCCGCGCGACAAACCGGGATACTTCTTGTTCAGCCGTTCATTCAACGCCTCGGCGAATTTCTTGTTCTCCGTGTAATCGGGATGTGCGGTTCCGATGACGAATAAAATGCCGGCATACGATTTTCCGTCGATCGTAACCGTAGTTTTGTCGCGCGGCACGTTGGCGTCGCGGTGAATGTCGAAGAAATAAGTCAAGGAAGGATGAGCTTTCACCGCCTTGTTGACGGCTTTACGCGACTCCGAGTAGGAATGGGCGTAGCTCAATTTTTGTTCCTTCAGCTTCTCGGCAAAGTCGGCATCCTCGATTATCGACGGGATTCCCCGCTCCTGCAAGTGCCTCCCTAATTCCTTGCCAACAAGCGTAATGTTCACTTCGGGATCGTCGAAGGAAGTGCCATTTACATTGCGGGCGACTTTGTTCCAAGACTCGCGATTATGCGAATGATAAATATACACTTTAGTGTCGGATTGTTGATTATCCTTAGCGGATATAGTCCCGCTATCGCCGGGACTGCCGGCAATACCGGTTTTTACGACCCAACCTGCGACATAAGCGGTACCGCCGCCCGAGAGCGAAACTTTATACCAATCTCCATCGGAACCGACTACCGGAAACGTATTGCCCGGCTTCGCCTTGCCGATAATGTCATAATCGAGTCCCGGCCCGCTTCGCAGATTGGTGACATCCACAATGTTAACGACGGTTTCCTTGTTATCCGGTTCTTTCGGATCAGGAGGTTCGGACTTCGTAATGACGGCTTTTTCCGGCGGTTTGGCCGGTGCGGGCATGTCAATTTGCACGACCCAGCCGGCGACAAAGGCGGTACCGCCGCCCGAGAGCGAAACTTTATACCAATCTCCATCGGAACCGACGACCGGAAACGAATTGCCGGGCTTGGCCTTGCCAATAATATCATAATCGAGTCCCGGTCCGCTTCGCAGATTGGTGACATCTACTATGTTAACGACAGCTTCCTTCCGGGGAAGCCCTTTCTTCGAATCGGTCTGTGCGGCTTTCGCGTTGACGGGATGATCCGGCGGTTTGACCGAAGAGGACGCTGAAGCAGGATCGGCTGCACCGATCAGCAATAAAGAGAATACGGTACCACTAAGCAATTTATTACGCAGCAATAAAGCTCCCTCTCCTTATGTCGATTAAGTTCAATATGCAAATTCGACAAGATTTGAGGAAAATCCTTCTATTTTTCTAGCAGAAGTCGCCAATTCTACTAAAATGATTGGCGAGCTTGATTTGAATTGACGATCATATGAGCAAATGATAATATGTTGGCAGAAGTGAAGGAGCCGGAGGCGGGTGCTATGAGCCGAGAGACCGAACAGAAGGAATTCTCGTTTAAGAAAAAGCTGGCGTTTACGGTACAAGAGCCGCATCGCGATCACAACCACAGCCACGATGAAGCAGGCTGTCACGGCCATTCATGCGGCCGCGAGCAGGAGCACCTCCATGATGGGCAGGAAGCGGCTGCGGCAATCGAGCCTAATGAACGCCTTCGATCGTACCGGATCGAAGGGATGGATTGCGGCTCTTGCGCCATGACGATTGAGAACCATCTTCGGATGCATCCGTCCGTCAAGCAAGTCAGAATCCAATTCGCGACCGGCAAAATGCAAATCGAGCACGACAACAGCGTAGAAGAAATCGTGAAAGAAGTAGGCAAGGCCGGCTATCGGGCATCCTTGATCACTTCCCGTGTATCGGCCGATTCAGCTGAAGCGGACCGACGGGATCCCCACAAATCGATGACGGTTCTATCAGGCGTACTTCTCCTGTTCGCATATTTGGGACAATTCGCTTCCGTATCGGCCGGATTTCAGACAATCTTGTACGCCTTGTCGATTGTGATCGGAGGATATAAACCGGCTCGAAGCGCCTTCTATGCGATCAAGAGCAAGTCGCTCGATATGAACGTTCTGATGACGGTCGCAGCACTCGGGGCCGCTTGCATCGGAGAATGGCTGGAAGGGGCTGCCGTCGTCTGGCTGTTCGCGTTCGGCAATATGCTGCAGAACATGTCCATGGAGCGAACCCGCGGCTCGATCCGCAGCCTGATGAGCGCAGCCCCGGCCGAGGCGTGGGTGAAGCAAGACGGACGGCTTGCGCGCCGGCCGATAGACGAGGTCGCAATCGGCAGCCTGATTGTAGTGAAGCCCGGCGAGAAAATTCCGCTCGATGGAATCGTTGCCGAAGGACAATCCGGCGTGAATCAAGCTCCGATTACCGGAGAGTCGGTTCCGGTCGACAAGAGCCCCGGCGATCCCGTCTATGCCGGAACGATCAACGAAAGCGGCGCCCTGGAAATTCGCGTAACGAAACGGGCCGAAGATACGACGATCGCCCGAATCGTTCATCTGGTCGAAGAAGCACAGGAGAAGAAGGCGCCTGCGCAAGCGTTCGTCGACCGGTTTGCCGCCGTGTATACGCCGGTGGTGTTCGGATTGGCAATGCTTGTCATGATCGTTCCTCCGTTACTGGACGGAGCTTGGAGCGTGTGGATTTATCGGGGACTGGAGCTGCTCGTCATCGCTTGCCCTTGCGCGCTTGTTATCTCGACGCCGGTAGCCATCGTCTCCGCGATCGGAAGCGCCGCAAGAAACGGTGTGCTGATCAAAGGAGGGGCATCGCTTGAGAAAGCGGGGCGGATTACGGCTGTCGCTTTCGATAAAACCGGCACGCTGACAACCGGCAAGCCCCGCGTCGTACAGACAGTCGTATGGGAAAGCGGCGAGAAGGAACTACTGTCCATTGCCCGGACGATCGAAGATCGTTCCAAGCATCCGATTGCGGCAGCAATTATTCGGGAAGCGGCCGAGCGCAACGCTCCCCTTCTCGCTGGAACGAATTACAGCCATTTCGTCGGCAAAGGTGCGGGCGCGACAATTGATGGTGTCGATTATTTCGCCGGGAACGTGAAGCTGTTCCAGGAATTGCGGGTCGGTGACGGTCCGTGGCTGAGCCAGGCGGCCGACCTCCAGACGAGCGGACATACATTGGTTCTCATAGGGACCCAGGATCGGCTGCTCGGAATGTTTGCCGTTGCGGATACGATAAGGGAATCGACCGTCACCGCTATACGCGGACTAAAAGGAGTCGGAGTCCGTCAAGCGGTATTGCTCACCGGCGATAATGAAGGGACGGCACGTAAAATCGCGAAGGAAGCCGGAATCGACGAATACGTCTCGGAGCTTCTGCCGGAGCAGAAAGTAAGTTCAATCGTACAGCTTCAGGAGCGCGGAGAACGGGTAGCGATGGTGGGGGACGGAATCAATGACGCCCCGGCGCTCGCCACCGCGGACCTGGGTATCGCGATGGGAGGAGCCGGGACGGATACGGCTATGGAAACGGCGGATATCGTCCTGATGGCCGATCATTTGGAGAAGCTTCCTTACACGGTGCGGATAAGCAGACAAGCAATGATTATTATTAAGCAGAACGTATGGTTTTCGCTTATCGTCAAATTTGCCGCGCTGCTGCTTATTTTCCCGGGCTGGCTTACGCTCTGGATGGCGGTGCTCAGCGATACCGGAGCGGCCCTGCTCGTGATTCTCAACAGCATGAGGCTGCTTGGCACAAGGAATTATGGAATCGAAAGCATTAGCGACAAATAGGCGGAAACGGTAAACAAAACGCCTGCGCAAGCCGCGAGCCACGGTTTATTTTTGCCCCAGATCCGAATCAGCAGCACGAGCAGGCATACCGATATGACAGCCAAAACGACGCCTGCCAGGGTGAAGCCCGGTTCAATTTGCAGCCCGGTGCTCGCATCCCCTCCATAGATCGCGCGGAACAGCATGGAGGGGACGAGCGGCTCCGGATTTTCGGGATCGTCGTGAGGAGGTCTTTGCATGCCCATGAATGCGGTGGCGGCGAAGATCAATGTGACGAGCACGCTTTCCGCCCGAAACGACGGTCTCGGATCGTAGTGCGGATTCCGCTTCAATTTGCTCTTCAACCGATATCCGTTAAGGAACCCGAAGGCGAGCACCGGAATGATCAGCAAATGTTTGATGAGCAGAGCTTGTCCATACGATATGATCCAGCTGTTCGTGTAATCGGGAACGATATACGCCATCATGACGAAGCCCGCTCCGACGATGACCAAGACGCATACAACCGCAAGAGGATGAAACCATTGCAAAAACGGGAGCCAGCGGTCCGATCGTTCGGCGAACCAGCCGGCCGTTAGGAGCACCCCGATCCATACGCTGGCGGCCAATAGATGAAACGACTGTGCGAGAAACCCCCATGACTCGGACTGGCCGGCCGCATGACTGGCCCAACCGTACGAGAATAACAGCCCAAGCATCAGAACCGCCGCGATCCCGTTGGCGGCGCGATGACGATTGAGGTCCCGGAACGACAATAGGGCGAGGAATGCGGTACATAACAGGAACATCCATATCCACGCTTTGCCGAATTCCAGATCGAGCAGTACGTCGTCGATAATTTCCCAGAACGGACCGGCGAACTGGGTCAGAAAAATCGTATTCTTAATAACAGGCACCAGCGAAAGAACGGCGATTCCGATCACGGCATTGAACAGCAGCATTCCGGGAATCCGGAGCTCCGGCTTCTTCCTCTCCGGTACCCCGTTCATGATGATGGCTCCGCTGACGAGAGCGAAGCAAAGGTACAGCAGCGTTTCCGAGAAATAGGCGTACATGACGAGCTCCACTCCATAGTAAGCCTCTCGCTGTGCGCGTAGAGGCTAATTTGTTGTTGCGATCAACTAGGCATCGGAGTCGGCGTCGGTTTCGCGAAGCCCGATTTGTACGATTCATCGATCGTCTTGCGGATTTCCTTGACCGTCTTGCCTTCTTCCTTGAGCTTATACGTTGTAACGGCAATTTGCATACAAACCCCGCAGCGGGTGCCGTGATCGTCCCATACGACCGAGCCGTCCTTTTGGATCTCTTTGATGAAGCAATTTTTATTGTTTTGGTGGCCGACGCTTTCCCCGCAGCCGCAGTAGCATGGAATCCATTGGAGGAAATCGGCCGCCTGGGCCGCTACGCGGTAGGCGATGCGGATTTCTTCGCGCTGCTTGTCCAAGAAAGTAGGCAGCTTCTCGATCGACGCGGTCTTCTCCTGAATGTCTCCCGAAGCCGCCTCATGGGCATGGTCGTGTCCGTCGGACGACGGCTTCCCGCCGCCGCAGGCGGCCACAACGAATAGCGAGAGGGCGACTGCGATGGAACCGACAACTCGTTTTTTGCTCATCCTACACCTCGATTGGGTTCATATTGTTCGATCTGACATCTTCATCCACCATCATAGCACAAATACGTTATGTGATCGTTTGCTCATATGACAAAAGTTCGAAAAGTTGTGCTTAGCCGGCGAGAGGAGATGCGGCGCGTTTTGATATACTAGTGAAGATATCAGGTAGGATCGAATGGAAAGGATGTACGATATGAAAAGGAAAACGCTCATAACCTTGCTCGTATCCATTATGCTGCTGCTCACCCCTATTGCCGCATATGCGCATACCGGACTGCAATCCTCTTCCCCAGCGAGAGGGGAGACCGTCGATAAGCCGTTGAACGAAATCCGCATGGAGTTCAATACGGACATCGAGTCTCTGAGCACGTTTGAAATCAGGAACGGCAACAACGAGACGCTCAAACTGTCAGGTATTGGCGTCAATAAGAGCACGATGAGCGGAAAGCTCGATTCCGCTTTGCCGAACGGCGAGTATACGGTAACTTGGAAAATAATCGGGAGAGACGGTCACCCTGTCGAGAATAAGTTTTCCTTTGCCGTGAAGCTGGCGCAGCAAGAGACACCAAAACCCGCCGAATCGGTTAGCGCCGGCGTGAACGCGAATAAGCAGCAGGAGGCTGCTCCGGTTCCGGCAGCAAACTCGAATGACGGCAGCAGTACCTTGATCGCAACATCCATACTGGTTGCGGCAGCGGTTCTAATCGTGCTGTTTCGTGTGCTGAGAAGAAAAAAATAAATCAGGGAGGGCTAGCTATGTCGGAGAATGCGTTTGAAGCCGTGCGAGAAATCGCGTTATCGCTGCCCGGCGTGGTCGAAAGCGTATCGCACGGGATGCCATCGTTCAAATTGAAGGACAAGCTGCTGGCGCGGTTTCACGAAGACGGTGAATCTCTTGTATTGGAGATGGATGTTGAAACCCGCGAGCTGATGCTGCAAATAAATCCGCAAGTATATTCGATCACCGACCACTATATGAAATATCCGTATGTACTCGTTAAGCTGCGTAACGCCGACCCGGATGATCTCAAAGGACACCTATTGGCAGCATGGCGACTGATCGCCCCTAAACGAATGATCCGGGAGCTCGAATCCGGGTACGGGTCGCCCGGAGGCCGCTTATGAGAATTATCGATTTGTCTGTGTCCATTTATACGGGAATGCCGATTTATCCCGGCGATCCGGATGTGCAAGCGGATGTCGTCCATACGCACCAAACGCATACTTGGGAATTGAGAAAGCTCGTAATGGGTACTCATACCGGTACGCATGTAGACGCTTTTTCCCATATGCACATAGGCAAAGAAACGCTGGATGAAATCCCGCTCGAACGGTTTTTCGGCAAAGCTCAAGTCGTCGATCCGCAAGGGGACTGGCCTAGCGAAACGGGGTTGTTTTTTGCGCAAGAGGCGGGTGATGATCTGGCGGACAAAATTATCGGGCGAAAACCCGGCTTTGTCGGCGGGGCTTTGACGGAGGAGCTGCAAAGAATTTTGCTCGGTCATGGCATCGTTACTTACACCGATTTAATCAATATGGAGCTGCTGCCGTTCGGCAAAGACTTCATGTTCTATGGATTGCCGCTGAAGATCAAGGACGGGGACGGCTCGCCTGTTCGGGCTATCGCGATTGTAGACGAATAGTATTTGAAAAAGCCGGATTTTCACCATATGAGAAAGTCAGGCTTTTTGGTGTTGCCGGACATGAAGCGGGTCGTCCGGGTGTCAGGAAAATAGCGGAAAAAATCGACGTTATTGGCGTACATTTCCTGATTATTCCGTAAATAGCGGAAATTTTTGCGCTTATTTGGATCGTTTTGGTCTCCGGTAGGGCAATTTGTTAGGATTTCGCATGAAATAGGCGCAATTTTTTCCGTTATCTCCCCGAGTTAGGCAATTTCTCGCAGCATAAGTGCAATTTTTTCCTCTATTCACATCGTTATTCCCTTCAAATCGCATCGCTATGCTTATCCCGGAACGTCATGGCCGACATGCCGGTGAACTTCTTGAACAGTCTGGCGAAGTAGGCGGTATCCTCGAAGCCGAGCATTTGCGCGATTTGTTTGATTTGCAAAGTCGTCATCCGCAGCAGCTTTTTCGCTTCGGCTACTTTTTGCCGGTTCACGTATTCGTTCAATGCATATCCGGTGCTCTGATGCACGATGCGCCTCAAAGTCGAACGTGAAATGTGGTTGCGCTCCCAAATATGGCGTTCATCCCATGGCTTATACAAGCTCTCTCCGATGTCCTCCAATATCCGCAAAATGAACTCCGGCTTACGTTCCGGCCGGACGCCCGATTTCCTGCTCTCGTTCGCGCTGCAAAATTCGTAGACGAGGGACTCCAGCAGCAGCGCCGCACGGTCGGCGTTGTCGGCTATGCCGCTCTCCATATAGTCGCCGATCGTTTCGATTTTGTGAATCCATTTGTTGTCCAAACCGACGCGGAGTACTTTACCGGGTTCCGGAATGAGAGTGTCGAGCCATTCCATGACGCGCGAGCCTTCGAAATTGACATAGTATTCGTCCCAGTCTTTTCCCGGATCGGGGCCGAAATGAAACAGCTCTCCCGGGTATTCCCAGAAAAGGCTTCCGGCTTCGAGTCTTTGCACCGGTCCGTCGCCGACCTGGTACGTTCCGCTTCCGCGCACGATGTAGGTGAACGCCCAGCTTTCCGTCGTCGAATTCCTCCGCATCGGCGTTCTTCCGGGCAAATGCCCGAATTGCAGCGGGGTCAGTCCTTTGATTTTCAATCTCGAGCGGTCGACCTTCAATTCGATGATGCGTATCGGCAAAGAACTGATCATATAGTCCAAGAACTTGGCCATTTGCAATCTACTCCTCCACCGGCAAACCCTGCTATCGTTATAGGGGATAGCCTATTATAACAAAGTCGGTACGATCTGTCGAAGTCTGTACTATTTAACAACGGAGGACTGCTATGCGACTGCACTTTATTGGCGACATCTCGGAATTGCAGGATGGAATCGCTGTTCTGGCCGCCGATTTCGGATTCGTTCCCGATCCGGAAGGATTGCGGGTACAAGTCATACGCCACGAATTGCCGGAGCTGCGTGTGGAGCGAGAGCAAGGTCAAATAACATTGTACTACAACCGCCGCATTCATTTTTACCGGGCGCTCGGATTGCTGATCGAATCGCTTCGGGACGGGCAGGAGTCGTTCTCGGTCAGCGAGACTCCGCAGTTCAAGACGAACGGTCCGATGTTCGACGTGTCTCAAGGAAATGCCGTCATGAGGCCGGATACTGTTAAACGGTTTATCCGTCTCATGGCCATAATGGGACTCGACATGTTCATGCTGTATACCGAGGACAGCTACGACGTCAAGGAACAGGCCTACTTCGGCTACATGCGGGGCCGCTATACGCAGGACGAAATTCGCGACATGGACGATTACGCTTACATGTTCGGCATCGAGATGATTCCGTGTATCCAGACGCTCAGCCATTTGAAGGATGTACTGAAATGGAGCGCTTTCGCGGACATTCGCGACGACGAGGAAACGATGCTGGTCGGGGAACCGAAAACGTACGAGTTCATCGAGCAGATGATCGTGGCCGCCGCGTCGTCCGTCCGCACGAAGCGGTTCCATATCGGGATGGACGAGGCTTGGAAGCTCGGTCAAGGCGAATATTTGAAGCGCAACGGATACCGTTCCAAATTCGATCTGATGAACGAGCATTTGCATCGGGTTCTGGAGATCACGAGGAAGCACGGACTGGAACCGATGATGTGGAGCGATATGTATTTCCGCGCCGGCTCCAAGACGGGGGCTTATTACGACAAGGAATGTGTCATCCCCGAGAGGGTCATCGCAGAGATGCCGAAAGACGTGCAGATCGTGTATTGGGACTACTACCATACCGACGAGGAGTTTTACGAGGACTGGATACGCCGGCATAAATCGTTCGGTTCGACTCCTATATTCGCCGGAGGCATATGGAACTGGAAAGGGTTCGTCTTGAACTACGGACTGACGATGCGATCCACAAATGCGGCATTGAACGTCTGCAAAAGGGAAGGCGTGGAGGAAATTATCGCTACGCTGTGGGGCGATGACGGTACGGAGTGCGACTGGTTCTCCGCGGTTCTCGGGCTGCAGCTGTTCGCCGAGCACGGCTATGCGGCCGAGCTGTCGGAGGAGAAACTGCGCAAGCGGTTCGCTTTCTGCACAGGCGGACAATTCGACGACTTCATGGATATTCGTTGGGTGGACGAAATCCCCGGCATTGCACCGGACAATGTGAATAACGCCAATCCGTCGCGCGTCATGCTGTGGCAGCACCCGATGATGGGGCTGTTCGATTCCAACTTGGCGGGCCGCGGACTCGAGCGCTATTATTCGCAGCTCGAGAAGAAGTTCGAGACGTATGCGTCGCGGGGCGGCGAGTTCCGGTTCGTGTTCGAGGTGCTGCGCAAGCTGTGCGCGGTATTGACGGTCAAGGCGGAGTTGGGCGTCAATCTCGTGGAGGCTTATCGCAGCCGGGAGCTGAATACGCTTAAACAATATGCGGATGATATCATCCCCGGCTTGATCGGCAAAGTTCGCGATCTTCAGGCCGCTCATCGGGACAGGTGGTTCGAAGTAAACAAAGCATTCGGCTGGGAAGTGATCGATTACCGCTATGGTGCGCTTATTCTCAGCTTGGAGACAACGGTCAAACGGCTTGCCGATTACGTATCCGGGACAACGGACCGGCTAGAGGAATTAGAGGAAGCGAGACTTCCTTACCACGGCAAGGATGGGTATTTGGATTGCCAGTGGTATCAGTTCATTCCTACCGCAAGCCGGATCGCGCAGCCTTAACACTATATTGAATATTGAAAGGAGACATGTTCCATGATTCACCATCAACCGGACAAATTGATCAAAGGGGTTGCTTACCACGGCAACCGGATGTTAAGACACATGGAAACCGACCTTCGGGATATCGTGAACCATCATTTCAACTTGGTCGTCCATATGTTCTCGCATACGGACTGGGACCGGCATCGCAGCATCATGAAGGAAATTATCCAAATGACGGAGGGGCACGGACTGGACGTTTGGGTCGACAATTGGGGGCTCGGCGGCCCTCCGGGAGATAAGTCGCATTTTCTCGCCTATTACCCGGACAGTCATCAGGTCTATTCCGACGGAAGCGTCGATCCGGTGAGAGCCTGCTTGAACAGTCCGCACTTCCGCAGCTTCACGAAGGAATGGATCGACGTCGTGTTCGACATCGGCGGCAGGAGCATTTTCTGGGATGAGCCGCATTTGGCGGCCAAATCGATGGAGAACGGCAAGCCGAAGGTGTTTACGTGCGCGTGCGAACGGTGTAAGGGATTGTTCAGCGAGCGGTACGGATACGAGATGCCGGCAGCGTTTGACGAGAAGGTCGAGGAGTTTAGAATTTGGTCGGTCGTCGATTATTTCCGCGAGGTGACGGAATACAGCCGGAAGAAACAGATGGAGAACATCGTGTGCGTCATGCTCGGGGGCTCTTACGGGATCAATCTCGATTCGATCGAAGCGATATGCGGTCTCGACACGCTGCAAAATATCGGTTCGGACCCTTACTGGCTGGGCAAAAAAGATGTCCACCCCTACGATTTCGTATACGAAATGACGAAGCGCAACTTGGAAGTATGCAACAAGTTCGGCAAAGATCACAACATCTGGATACAAGGCTATAGCACGCCGGCCGGGCGCGAAGAGGAGATCATCTGGGCGACGGATGCGGCATACGATGCGGGAGCGAGGAACATTCTCGTCTGGGGCTTCCGGGGCTCGGAGTCGAACGACTATCGCGCCAAATCTCCGGACATGGCCTGGAACGCGATCGGGGAAGCGATGAGAAGAATTACGGACCGGCATCATGACGCGATCAGGCGCAGCAGACTGGAACAGTTGAAATAACTCATTCCGATGCGTCTGCCGCGCCGGAATAAGGAGGAGAAATGGATGGATATCGAACGCATCCAGGAACGGATTTCCGGGTGGGTGAGGGACAATCGTTCCGCCGTAATCGGACTGGTATCGGATCTGATCCGGTATCCTACCGTCAATCTCGTGACCGACGGCACGGAACGGGAATGTCAGGAGTACGTCGCCTCCGTGCTGCGGGATATGGGACTCGAAACAAGCCTGTATTCGCCGGAGGACGCTCCCGGATTCCGCAGCCATCCCGCCTATTTTCCGGGCAAAGATTATTCCGGCCGGCCGAACGTGGCGGGGCGATGGCGAGGAAACAAATCCGGCAAGTCGCTGTTGTTCTCGAGCCATGCGGATACGGCGGTCGTTGCACCCGGATGGACTGCGTCCCCCTGGGAGCCCCGCGAGTCGGACGGCAAATTGTACGGACTCGGTGCATTCGATATGAAGGGCGGCCTGGCCGCTTCCATCATGGCCGTCCGCTGTTTGATCGAGCTTGGGTTCGGTCCGGACGGTGACGTTCTGGTGGAATCGGTCGTCGATGAAGAGTTCGGCGGAGCAAACGGCACACTGGCGGGCAGACTGATGGGATTCCATGCGGATGCCGCCATCATTCCCGAACCGACGAATATGGCCATCTGTCCGGCTACCCGGGGCGGCGCTTTATGGAGAGTGACGTTCCGGGGCAAGACCGGGCTTTCCTTCAGCGGCGAAACGTTGGTCAATCCGCTGTATGACGCCGGCAAGTTCCTTGTGTTTCTGGAGCGGTTCGAGCAGGAAATCAGCCGGATGCCCGGGCCCGCCCCCTGGTACGTCGAGTCGTCCGGACTGCCGGTTATCGCCACGCGCGCCGAAGCGGGAGATATGTCGGCTGCATTATGCGATGTGGGGCCCGAACGATGCGATCTGGACATTTGGGTGGAATGCTATCCGGGGACGACGGAGGAACAGCTGATGCAGCAGCTGTTGGAAGGGTACGCCGCGATGTTCGAAGGGGCGCCGTTGCCTGAATTTAGCAAGATGATCCGCTTCTTGCCCGGCTCCGAGGTAGCACCCGATTTCCCGCTGCTTCCTTTGCTCGCCGAAGAAGTCAAGGAGCTGAGCGGCGATGAACCGGTGATGAGAGGCGCGCCATTCGCGTGCGACGCCTTCATGTTCAATCTTCACAGCCCTACTCCGGCAGTCGTGATCGGTCCTACGGGAGCCAATGCGCATGCGGCGGACGAATATGTCGAAGTCGATTCTCTGCTTCGGCTGACGGAGCTATATGCCAGAATTATCGTGAAATGGTGCGGGGTCACCGACATAACGGGAGGAGAGCGGTTATGAGAAAAGCGGTTCGAACAAGCGAAGCTAGCGCAGGAGACGGACCTTACTCGCAAGCAATCGTATCGGGTGGGTTCGTGTTCGTATCGGGGCAGGGACCGCTTGACGTGGAAGGGCGGGTAGTCGGCAATACGATCGAGGAACAGACGGAGTTCACTCTCCGAAACATCGAGATGATCTTGGCTGCCGCCGGCTGCACGATGGACGATGTGGTCAAGGTGAATGTCATTTTGGCGGATATCCAAGATTTTTCACGATTCAACGCCGTATACCGGACCCATTTCCAAGAGCCGATGCCGGCGCGCACATGCTTCGAGGGCGGTTTGGATCAAATATTGGTGGAAATCGACGTGATCGCGAAGACGCGGGACTGATTGGAGGAAACCATGAGCAGATTTGACGGTAAAACGGTACTCATTACCGGCGCGGGACGCGGGATCGGCAAGGCGATCGCCCAAAGATTCGCCTCCGAGGGAGCGTCCTTGGCGCTTGTTTCCAATGTGGAAGCGGACTTGCTCGCAACGGCGGAGGAGCTCACCGCGGCGGGAGCCCATGTGCAGACGCTCGTAGTCGACGTGTCCGATTCGGATCAAGTCGAGAACGCCGTGGAAGGGGCGGTTCAGCGCTTCGGCCGGATCGACGTCCTGGTCAACAACGCGGGAATCGCTTGGGAAGAGCCCGTACTCGAGATCAAGCCGGAGCATTGGAAAAAAATCATCGACGTCAATTTGAACGGCATGTTCTGGGTGGCCCAATCGGTCGCGAAGCATATGGCGGCACAGGGCGGCGGCGTTATCGTCAACATGGCGTCGACGAACGGACTTGTAGGGGAAGCGAATTATGCGCATTACAACGCCTCCAAGGGCGGTGTCGTACTGCTGACGAAGACGATGGCGATCGAGCTCGGATCGAAGGGAATTAGAGTCAACGCCGTATGTCCGGGATATATTCAGACGCCGATGTCCGAAGCGATCGACAGCCCGGAGTTTATCGAGCAATATATACGCGCGAAAATACCGCTCGGCCGCGTAGGCAAGCCCGAAGACGTTGCAGGCGTATTCGCCTTTCTCGCCTCAGACGATGCGGCGTTCATCACCGGGGAAACGATTGTCGTCGACGGCGGTCAGCTGGCTTTTTAATCTATGCATCGAAAGACGTCCGGAAAGGAAGGGAAGCAATGGGGAATCCTTGGAAAATGGGGCTGGTCGGCTTGGGAGGTTCGCGCCGTTCCGCCGCATATATGCATCATCCCCGAATTCGGGTCACAGCCGTATGCGATTCCGACTCCGCGCTGCTGGAAAAGGCAGGAGACGAGTTGGGCATACCGGAAGGCAGACGGTTCGAGTCGTTTGAGGAAATGCTGAATACCGATATCGATATCGTGATGATCGGAACGCCGGTGCCTTCGCACGCCGCGCAGACCATAGCCGCACTTGAAGCCGGTAAGCATGTGCTGTGCGAGGTGACGGCAGCTTCGACCGTGGAAGATTGCTTTCGGATTATCGAGGCTGTAGAACGAACGGGCCGGACGTACATGATGGCAGAGAATACCGTCTATTTTCATTTTTTTCAGAACTGGAAACGTTGGGTTCGCGAAGGGCTGCTCGGTTCTATCTTTTACGCGGAAGGCGAGTATGTCCATGAAATCCGCAGCCGTATCCTCGATCCGCTGACCGGTCAACCGTATTGGCGGGATCGCAGGCCGCCGCTCCATTACTGCTCCCATTCGCTCGGCCCGATACTCGACATTATGGACGACCGTATCGTAAGAGCGACCGGATCGGGGACGTCGAAGACCATTATGCCGACAGGCGGAGTCGGGTTAATCGATATGCAGGTCGCCTTATTCGAAACAGCGGGAGGAGCGACGATCAAACTGCTCCGCAGCTCGGTAGCGCCGAGGAAGCCGGAGATCGGCCATTATGCGTTGTATGGCTCCAAAGGTCAAATCGAAAACGGACGCGTCGGGTATAGCAGCGACGGGTGGATTTACGTGGAAGGGCATCCCGAGTACGGCACGACGGCTCAACCGTTACAGTGCGACACCCGTGACCCGGAAGCCCCGGAGGAGGCGACTCTCGGCGGACACGGAACGTCCGAATATTATTTGATCCGCGACTTTATCGACGCGTTGGATAAAGGGATATCGCCCCGGATCGATGTGTATCGTGCGATGGAATATACGCTGCCGGGCTTGATCGCCCAACAGGCGGTCGAGAAAGGAAACGTTTGGCTCGAAGTGCCGTCCGTCCGTTGATTTCAATTTTCTCTTCCTAGCAATCTATCGAAACAATCCGCTAGTTCTAACGTACTATGTAAATAAGAAATAAGAGTGCGGAGGAACATAAAGTGGGATTGTTGGAATGGATTCGCAAGACATTTACTGGAGACAAAAACTGTCCGGATGAGCATCTGGAAAGCTATAGCAAGATAGGCCATCAAGTGTTTGTCGTCCATGCGGAGCTGGACAATTGCGGTAATCCGCTTGCGCTTGCCTATTTGCAGGCGGCCAGAAGCTTCCAAACGATGGCCGATGCTTTGCTTGGCGAAGGATTCCCCAAATCGGAAGGAGGTGCCGGACCGGTACCTCCTATTACGCATGAGCTGGCGGACGAGTGGTACGGGAAAATACCGGAGCTTCTCGTGGCCGCAAGGCAAGAAGCAGCATTTGCACATACAGTCACTTATCCCCTTCCGGTTGTTCTTGTGTCACCGGGGATTGGAACGGGTTCCGTCCCCGACTCCCATTTGGCCGGGCTGCGCCGCGCCGCTTCGGAAATGGAGAAACTGGTCGCTCATGATGTAGAGCTCGCGCGCTTGGACGGGGATTTGTACAGAGCGGCGATTTTGCAGTACGAGGCGGCCAGAACGCACAAAGAGTCGGGTGATGCGCTTACGGGTTCTCTTCCCGGCAAGAAAATAGCCGAGGAAACGATTCAAAACGCCGCGGCGCATTATTGGAAAGCGTTGCCCCATTACATGTTGGTCGCTCAAGGTTTGAAAGCTCCTCACCTGTTAATTCAAAATCCGTTGTTATCATTACGGAAAAGCAAGCTCGATTCCAAGGAGGTTTGGAGGGCGACAGCCTCTACGAAGATAGAAGATTTTAAAGAGAATGGGTGTTGGGAGCGCGAGATCGAGAATTTGAGAGCTTTCTGGAAGGACCGACCAATCACACAAGAGGAGCGGGAATACGAGTGTACCGTGGAACAACTGTTAAGCAGAGGACAAATCTCCGCAAACGGCCAATGGTACAAAATTCCACATCCAATCTCTTACAAGGTTGAACAGGGTCCCGTCACACTATTTAACAAAGAAATACCGATCGGGCATGAATTTGTGTACGAATACGGCAAAACGGGGGAGTTAAGCCAGTTTATAACGATGAAGAAGTTTGGAAGAGAGTAAAAGTTGAATAGGAATACTATATAGGTTCTACTCAAGCTCCGCTCATGCGGAGCTTTTTTGTGCTTATTTATTTTTGTGTTGACAAATAAATAGACAAAAATATATTATATCTACTGTAAAACAAACGAAACTATATAATGTTTGTTTATGGAGGAGTGTTTATGCTGCTGAAAAACCGCTATGTCCGAACGATTATGATGTCCCGCATGCTGCTGCAGCTCGGCATTTGGGTCAGAAACTTCGCAATCCTGTTATATGTGACCGATATGACGAACAACGACCCGCTTTACGTATCGCTCATTTCCGTTGCGGAATTTGCTCCCATCTTTCTGTTCGCTATCATCGGAGGGACTTTCGCCGACCGATGGCAGCCGAAGCGGACGATGGTATGGTGCGATGTTTTATCGGCCTTATCCGTGCTGGCCGTTCTGCTTGTCGTCATGACAGGTTCTTGGCACGCCTTGCTAGTTGCGACATTCATTTCGGCCATCCTGTCGCAATTTTCCCAGCCGTCTACGATGAAGCTGTTCAAGCAGCACGTCCCCGCCGAGCAGCTGCAAGGGGTTATGGCGATGTTTCAGACGATGGCGGCTATCTTCATGGTCTTGGGACCGGTCATCGGGACTTTCGCCTATCAGCGGTACGGAATCGTCGTATCCTTCTCGTTGATGATCGTTATGTTTGCCGGTTCCGCGCTCATCCTGTCCAGCTTGCCCCGGGATGAAGCCGAACCCGTTCATGGAAGCCGGAGTTTCACTCGGGAGCTGAAGGATGGATTGCGGTACGTATGGTCGAATAAGGTGCTGAAAACGTTGGCCGGCACTTTCGCTGTCGCAGGTTTGGCCGTAGGCTTGATCCAGCCGCTCATGCTCTTCGTCGCGGTCGAGAATTTGGACCGGGATAAGCAATTTCTGCAATGGCTGCTCATGGCCAACGGCGCGGCTATGCTGGCCGGCGGCGGGTTTATTATGGGTCTATCCAAGAAGCTGAAGCCGCAAACGCTTCTAGCCGTCGGATTGTTCGCCAGCACGTTCGGCACGGCCGGACTCGGATGGTCGGAGAGCGTTGTGCTCACTTTGCTGTTCCAGATGCTAAACGGCCTGTTTTATCCATGCATTCATATCGGCATTAATACGATGATTATGAAAAATACGGAAGGAGCTTATATCGGAAGGGTCGGGGGTGTTCTGACGCCCATGTTCATGGGCATGATGGTCATCGGCATGTCCGTGGCGGGAACGATGAAAGACGGGCTGTCCCTCTTTATCGTTTTTGCGGTAAGTGCAGTTCTGTTTCTGCTCGGAGCTCTTTTGCTAGTACCTCTTATGGGGGAGCGTACCGGAAAAAAAGGAAACAGCGTTGAAGGACGACCGTGTTGAGTACGATAGCCGACACACGGCAGCGAAGGAGTCAATAAATCACGACTTTCCGAATCGCCCTTTACGTACGAACATTCGTTTGGTATCCTTAAAGAAAAATAGGGGAGCGTGAAGGGCGTTGGACAGTTCAACTATAGTGATCGACCTTCTATTAAGGAAATACAAAGCAGACCAGAAATGGACTCGCATCGTACTTGAACAACTGTCTGACGAGGATATCGTATTCTCACCTACGCCCGAGAGCAACAGCATCGCTAATTTGGTAGCACACATTTCGGGGGCTGTACGTCAATGGTTTGATACCGCGTACTTTGGCGCTCCATATATCGAAGACAGGAGTAAAGAATTCGAACGCGGTCTGCAAATGTCAAAAGAGCAGGCATTGGAGCTTTCAAACCAATCATACGACTGCATCATACAAGTTCTCGAAATCATGAAAGCAAACCCTGAAAAGTTACTGGAGCAGCCTTATTTAAACTACCCGGCGTTCAACGGGGCCTTAGACAATCAAGCCACGATTCTGGAAATGCTTTTGCATCAATTCAGACATTTACCCAGTCACACGGGACAAATCATTTACATTGCCAAAATGAGAAAAGGACATCTGGTGTGGGACTACTAGTCATGTATAAGAGGATGGTTGCTCATGCGTATCGTTCGCACGGAAAATAACGTTCAAGGGATCCCGCAACCCAATCGGACCAGAACGGTTGTAACGGCACAACTGCCCGACGAGAAGCATATTACCGGCGCATTCGTTCTTGCCTTCCTCGGCAATGAGCTTGTCTTAACGCAGCTGAAAGAGCGCGGCTGGGACATTCCGGGAGGTCATCTGGAGCCGGGAGAATCGCCGGTCGAAGCGATGAAGCGGGAATTGTATGAAGAAGCGGGTGCGGTGGTCGACCGTTGCGGATTGCTCGCCTATGAAGAGATAACTCTGCTCGGCGATAAGCCGGCCCAATACAAATATCCATATCCCGACAGTTATATGGTCTTTTACTGGGCAACGGTCAGCCGGTTGGATGATTTACCGGAAAGCGCGGAGACGCATGGCAGAGGGTTGTTCGATCCCGACAAAGCCCGTCAAATCGCCTGGATTCAAAGCAATCTCGTCTTGTATGAGGAAGCTGCGAAGCAAGCGGCCGGAGCGGCCCGCGAATAGAACAAACGAAACGAGTGCTACAGATCGGGATTACATGGGGGACAATCTTCGGATTTCCCCTTTTTTTCTGCATATGAACATATATACGCCTAGTACCTTGCAACGCACAGTATCTTGTGATATTCTAGTACCGAAAGGGGATGCCGTATGGTCTTGTCGGAATGGACTTCCCAAGTGCGCAGAGGCATATTGGAATATTGCATTTTGCTGCTGATCAGCAGAGAGCCGCGATACGGTTACGAGCTCGTAACGATTCTGGATCAATGGGAGTCGCTTGCCGTAACGGAAGGAACGCTATATCCGCTGCTGCGCCGGCTTCTCAAGGAGAAGTACATCGACTCGTTCTGGAAAGAGTCGGAGTCCGGTCCGCCACGCAAATACTACACATTAACGTCGGCCGGGCAGCTGCTGCTCGACACGATGTCGTTGGAGTGGAACAAGCTGTCGGGAGCCGTCCATCAATTAGAAACGAACAAAGGAGAGGAACGGTCATGAGTCCGCTCACGCGAGCCTACTTGGAACAATTGGAACATCATTTGCGGAAATTGCCGGAGGAAGAACGGCTTGACGCCGTCCGGGAAATAGAGAGCCATATTATCGAAGCCCTTAGTAACGGTCAACGGGAAGGGGACGTGCTCACTAAGCTCGGGGATCCGAAGAAGCTGGCTAAGGCGTTTCGGAACGAGCATTATTTGCTGCGGGGCTCTAAGCGTTCATTCGGCGAAGTATTGGCTATGATCGGATTTTATTGCACGACCGGGCTGTTGAGCGTCATGGTCGTTCCGGTACTGGCAACAATCGCATACGGTTTCGGCTTTTGTACGATTCTCATACTGCTCGCGGGTGTTATACGAACATTCGGGGTTTCCTGGATTAATATGGATGTTGCCCCCGGCGTATCGGTTCCCTATGAGTGGAGTATGGTTTTCTCGCTTGTCGTCGGCGGCATAGTCGGTTCGATCGCCTACATCAGCCGGAAATATTTGAGGAAGTATTTAAGCTTTTTGTCGGAACAGTATCGCAGGGTGCTGCCTGCGCGAAATCATTGACCGAATAAGGGTTATTTACCGCCCGGTTTTCCTTTGGGCTCGAAGTTCATGCATGGCTGGCCCGACGAAGAAAGCACCGTATGGCTTGGAAGGCCATGAGTTTTGAAGCCGAACGCTTTGCACCCCTTCGGAAACTTCGGGTCCCATGTAATGTAGTAATGGCGGCATTTCATACAATCCACTCGCTGCTGCAATTCGGACATCGGATACCTCGCATCGGTTAATGGAATCATTATACCGCAGATGAATAGGATGAGAAACGGATACGTACAAAAAAAGGATACCGGATTTTCGGTATCCTTTTTCCACTTCGAAAATTTAACTGGAAAACATCAAGACCCCGTAGACCGGTAGTGTTTTACCCCAAGATGCCAAACGAGTAAGCAGGGAAGGATGAAAAGAATGCCTGCGACAGGCGCGAGCATATACAGTACGCCGCTGCCGTCGGTTTTACCCAGCAAATAAAGCAAAGGCAAATAGTTGACGCACCCGAACGGAATAACGAACGTAAAAAATCGCGTTACCCACTCCTGATAAATGTTCAGCGGATATTGAGCCATTTCCCGTCCGCCGTCCGTAAAAATGTTAGCCACCTCCAGCCCTTGAATCGTCCAGAAGCACAGCGTCGCCGCCAGCATGAAAATTCCGGTGAAAATAAAAACGCCGCTTGCGATCATAAGCAGAAGCGTTACGATTTTCAAAGCCGTCCATTCGATGGGTAGACTGCTAATCGCCCATAAGAGAACAATCAAGCTCTGGGCGAGCCTGCCGAACCGGGTAAATTCGAATTTGGAGCCCATCACTTGCACGACGGTGCTTCTCGGACGTACCAGCAGACGGTCGAAATCTCCGCCGGCCACGAGGCTGGAGAAGGCATCGAAGCCCCTGGCGAAGCATTCGCTGATGGCAAACGCCATATGAATCACCCCGAAGGAAAGGGCGACTTCGGAAAAGCTCCATCCCTGAATCTGGCCGAACCGTTCGAACAAAAAATATAGACCGGCGAACACCGAGAACGGGATGAAAAATTGGCCGATCGACAACAGCCAGAACGAAGTCCGGTACTGCATCTGGGATTTGAACAAGATTAGCAAATATTTGAAATAGAGCACCATCGCGTCAACCTCCCTGTACGACGACTCTTCGCAGCGCCTTGCTCAAGGCAAATCTGCCGAGCCAGACGAGCAGGAACAGCCAGCCGAGCTGCGTTACGATCCCGACAAGAGCTTCGCTCTGGGGAATATGCCCCGAATAGACGCGGAACGGAAAATCCGCGGTCAGCCGAAACGGCAAGACATAAGCGATACTTTGCAGCCAAGAGGGCATGAGGGGGATCGGCAGAAGCAAGCCGGCGAATAAATCCCCGATCAAGCTGAATAGAAGCAAGGAGCCCATTGGCGATAGCGTGATGAATACGGAAATATAAATAAACATCGATATCGCCACAAGAAGCATCAAGCCGAGAAGAAGGGCGGCGACGAATAACAGAAATGCGGAGCCATCGGGCGGCAGCGTCAATCGGTAAGGGTCCGGCAAAAAGAAAGCGACGGCCAAAATCGGAAAGCAGCGCAAAATTGCGCTTGATAGCCGCTGCGCCAGCAGCTTGGCATACCAAAACCCGTATATGCCGGTCGGACGGCACAGCTCATATGCGATATTCCCCGTTGAAATAAGCTGGAACAGTTCGTTGTCGCGGAACCATAGAACAACAAAAGCCAGAAATGCTTGCTTCAGCCAAGTATAAGTAGTCAGCTCCTGCAAAGTCATCGGTGGCTCGCCCGACGACATGCTGTAAAAGGCTATAAAGACCATAATATGCATAAACCCGAAAAAAAATTGGGTCGCCACTCCGGCGAGTGCCGCCGAACGATACTGCATCCCGTTTAGCAGACGGAGCTTCAATACGGACCAATATGGCTTCATATCCGGTACTCCTTATACAGCTGAACGATAATATCTTCGATCGGCTGCGATTCGACGGCCACATCCAGCAGCTCCACCCGGGCGGACAATTGGGCGATGACGTCGGAGATCATGACCTGCTCCGTGTCTACGCTAAGAATTGCCCGTTCCGGTGACCAGGAAAGCGGCTCGGTTCCTGGTATGTCTAACCGGTCTTCCGTCTCCCGGTAATCGATCGTGATCGACTTGCGGGTGCCGAACCGGCTGCGCAGCTCGTTCAGCTTGCCGTCGTACAGCAGGCTGCCGCCCCCGATCAGCAGGATCCGGTTAGCCAGCGCTTCGATGTCGTTCATATCGTGAGTCGTCAAAATAACGGTAACGCCTTTTTCTTTGTTGATCGTTTTGATGAATTGCCGTACGGCTATTTTGGAGATGGCGTCGAGACCGATTGTCGGTTCGTCCAGGAATAATAGTTGGGGGCTGTGCAGAAGCGAAGCGGCGATTTCGCAGCGCATGCGCTGGCCTAGACTTAATTGACGGACAGGCATTCCGACGAGACTTTGCAGCTCGAGCGTCTCGACGAGCAAGTCCACATTTTGTTTGTATTCGGCCGACGGAACTTTGTAAATGTCCCGAAGCAGCTCGAAGGAGTCCATCACGGGAACGTCCCACCAAAGCTGCGTTCGCTGACCGAACACGACTCCAATATTTCTCACATAAGGTACGCGGTCTTTCCATGGCGTGTATCCGAGAATGCTGCATGTTCCGCTGTCCGGGACGAGTATTCCGCTCATGACCTTTATGGTGGTCGATTTCCCGGCGCCGTTAGGTCCGATATACCCTACGATTTCGCCTGGCTGAATGGAGAACGAGACGCCGTTAAGCGCTTGGACGATCTTGTGCTCGCGGACGAACAATGCTTTTGCCGCATTCGCAAGTCCGGTCGAGCGTTTGGCGACTTTGAACGATTTGGTTAATCCTTCAACAAGTATCACTGACCTATTCCCTCCTTAATTAGGTTTATGGAGCACATCTTATTGTGATCAAGGCAGGTTCGATCGGCAAGAGTAAACTCGAATAAAATAAAAGTCCCCCGGTTTCACCGGATTGCAGCGGATTATGGTAAAATAATGGAAAAAGCGAATCGGTATGCGATTCGCATATAAAGGAGGTGAGGGGCAGCAAACGGAAAATGATGCAAGCGGAACGATCCGATTATCGGAAATCGAGAGGAGGGTAATGTAGTGGAAGCGAGCGTCAAGAGGAACGGGTTGTACGGTCCGAGCATTCAATTGGATCCGCTATTTCCTTACTATGAAAACCGGTCGCCGGAAAGCATAGCCGAGGAATTGGAAGCGGCGGGGTACGGGATCGTCCGTTATTTCGTCGTAAACGAGAACAAGGTGAAGGCCGAGCTGATCCGGGCGTTACAAGATCGCGGCATATTCGTTTGGGCGCTTGTGCTCGGGAACGGGACTTTTTCCACGGAATCGTATCCGGACGATTGGCCGGCATGGCAAATGGAGCTGCTAAAGCCGTGCAACGACGGCTATACGCGATTTTCCTATTTCAGCGATAAGTATGTGCAGTGGAAAAAAAAGGCGATAGCGAACTTGCTTGCCGCGTTTCCTTTTGACGGCGTAGAAATCGCCGAACCGTATTTTCCCGAGTGGGACGGCATCCGCAGAGGCGTATATGGGGATGTAGGTCCTTTAGCGAGACAGGCGTTCCTTACGCAGTGCGGCTGCGTGATGCCGGATTTTGTGAACCAACGGTCACCGGACTATTATAAGAAAAACAGTTCGGTTTATCAAAAATGGATCAAATTTCGCGTGAATGCCGTAAACGGCTTTATCGATCAAATGATTAACGGAATTGGCGGCGCGCGCGAAGTTCGTCCCGATATAGCGGTAGCCACGTGGTCGCTTGCCGTCGATGACGGACTGGATTCGCGCGATCGTCTGCGGGAATGGCAAGGTCTTGACGCCGTATCGATGATCAACAAGGTGAAGCCGGACCTCCACGTTTTGCAAACCCATTGGCCCGATTGGACCAAAAGCAAGCTGAGAGCCGATTACATCCGAAACTATGAACCTTTTGTGAAAGAAATCCGGACGGCTCATCCGAATGTTCCGATCGCGGTGCAAGCGGATATCGGCTCCGCGAGAAATATGATCCGAGGACGCAGCTGGCTGAACGCGTTCGTGGCGACGGTGAAAGAGGAGGGATACGACTCATGGACCGCTTATGAATACCACATCGGCGGATATATGTACGAGTCGCGGCCGTTTCCGATTAAAGCGGCAAGGATAAGCGATACCGAAGTGATCGTCTCGTTCAACAAACGGATCGACCCGGAGACTTGCAGATTGTTTAAAGATCATTTCGGCGTCTATGACGAGGGAGGATTCCGGTTCGCCCGCATCGAATCGATTCAGGTAGACGGCAATCGGCTTTATATGAGATCGGGAAGGTTTCCCCGCAGTTCGTTCGAGCTGACGATCCCGAGAATCAAAGACACTCCCGAGCTATGGTTGTTCAAGGACTATCAATCGAATGAAGTGGCGGCGGGAACGCATATAAAAATTCCGGCATCGGCTTCTTGAAACGAGAAAGCGACCCTATCTTGCATAGGGTCGCTTCCAATTTGTTCAAAAAATCATATACAGCAGTATGGCAATCCCGATAATGGCCGCGATAATGTACAAAGTCGTCAGCCGGACCATATTGCCGCCCGTTCTCGTATCGTAGTCGGGATTGCCTTCCCTGTTTTGCTTCGAGGTCCCGATCATAATCGTCGATATCGCGGCAACTACAACAAAGAAGATGATGATTAAGGCGTATACGTACATAGGACCACCCGCTTGTGTTTATTGGATACGCTTAGATTATCAGGGAAAAGTAAAGGTGTAACCATCCAATTGGTCCGGACTTTGACCATCCAATTGTACCGATACCGCTCTAATAAGGATGCGCAACATTATCGCAATTTATGAAACCGATATATAGTATAGGGCCGATCCGTCCAACCAATTGGTTGGTGTAATTTCTATCAAACTGGACGGTTACATGATCCGCCGCTGCTCCTATGATGAGGATAAGGACGAATAATACGTCTTAGGAGGCTGGATATGATGGAGAAGCACACCATGAGAGCGGCCGTCGTGCAGTCGGCACCCGTTCTGTTCGATAAGCAGGACGCCATGCGGCAGATCGAGAAATGGACGATGGAAGCATCCGTGCAAGGAGCCGGACTCGTTGTGTTTCCGGAGGTGTTTGTTTCCGGATACCCAAGAGGGCTTCGTTTCGGGACACGCGTAGGGAGCCGAAGTGAAGAGGGCAGAATAGATTGGGAAAAATATTGGGACAGCGCGATCGAGATACCCGGCAAAGATACGGATGCCATCGGACGAATCGCCAAAGAAGCGGGCGTCTACCTAGTGATCGGTGTCGTGGAGAAAGAGAGGGATTACGTCAGTACGACCTTATATAATTCGATTCTTTATGTCGGACCGGACGGTCAAGTGCTGGGCAAGCATCGTAAGCTGGTGCCGACGGGAGCCGAACGGCTGTTGTGGGGTCAAGGGGACGGCAGTACGCTGACCGTGATCGATACGCCTTTCGGCAGACTGGGCGGGCTGATTTGCTGGGAGAATTACATGCCCCTTGCCCGGACGGCCATGTACGCCAAAGGAATCGATATTTTGATTACGCCTACGGCCGATGCCCGGGATACTTGGCAGTCGACCATCCGTCATATCGCTTGCGAAGGACGCTGCTTCGTCCTGTCGAGCAATCAATATGCAACCAAGGCGTCTTATCCGGCGGATTTGGCCTGCATTACCGATATTAACTATGACGACGATGTGCTAAGTCGCGGAGGGAGCGCCATTGTGGGTCCGCTGGGCGGTTACGCAGCCGAGCCGCTGTATGGGAAGGAAGGGCTGCTGTTGGCCGATTTGGATATGTCCGAGGTGATCCGCAGCCGATTTGATTTCGATGCCGTCGGGCATTACAGCAGACCCGATGTGTTTCAGTTGATCGTCAACGAAAAGAGCCGGGAGCTCGTCCGATTTGACGATCGTGCATTAGAAGAGGATTCCGATTGAAGGTAGGGATTGTTGCGGGTTAATGGATGTGGTACAATATGGAAATGAGATGAAACAGAGTGAAGCACACCCTGATGCGTTAATGACGCGAGGGGCGTGCTTTCTTTTTTTCACGAGAGGATGTGGGATTACGAGCACAAACGAGTTTTCAAAGCAAGCCCCGCACGACGAGGCGTTCAAGAAATTGCTGCAAACGTTTTTTGCGGAATTTATCGCTCTTTTCTTTCCCGAGTTGGACAAACTGCTGGATTACAGCAATACCCGATTTTTGATGCAGGAACTTCTTGTAGACGTTGTAGGCGAAGAAAGACGTACGCTCGATCTGCTGCTGGAAACCCGCTGCAAAGAGAACGACGCGTATGTACTCGTTCATTTGGAACCTCAATCGTACAAGGAATCCGACTTTCATGAGCGAATGTTTATTTATTTTAGCCGCATATTTGAGCGTCATCGGAAAGAGCACAAGCTGATTATTCCGATCGCCATCTTCACGGCGGATGATGTCCGGAATGAGCGGGATACGTTAACGATGGCTATTCCGGATCATACACTGCTACATTTTCATTTCCTTAAAGTCGAGGTTCGTAATCACGACTGGAGACGGTTTATCGAATCGGATAATCCGGTGGCCGCTGCGCTATTGGCAATGATGGGGTATAATAAGAGCAAGAGACGCGAAATGAGATTCGCATATTTGCGAATGATATTACGTTTGCGCAATAAGCTGGACCATGCACGATTGGCGCTTGTCATGTCCATTGCGGACTTATATTTCAAGCCTGATTTTCAGGAAGACGAAGCTTTGCTTAATGAACTGATGGAACGATATCCGGAGGAGGGGGAAGCGATGAAGGAGCTGATGCCCGCATGGAAGCGATGGGGTTATGAAGAAGGCGTCGAGAAAGGCATGGAGAAAGGCATGGAGAAAGGTATGGAGGCTGCGGCAATCAACATGCTGAGAAAATCGATGGAAGCATCGCTTATTGCCGAAGTTACAGGGCTGTCGGAGGAAAAAGTAGAGGCTCTCAGGAAACGAATGAACTGATCCGATGATCGCCATCGGCGATTATGCAGAACAAGAATACAAAAAGCCCGGGAGCGTGAGGAACCCGGGCTTCTTGTCCGTTATTTATGCTGTGCCAGCCACTGTGCGATGTTGGCAACCTCTTCTTCCTTCAGCGAGCTTTTAAATGCGGGCATGGCCCCTTTACCGTTTAACACGAGCTTATAAATTTGTTCCTGTGACAATTTTGTTCCGACTTTTTGCAAGTTCGGCCCTAATTTGCCTTCTAGCTGATTACCATGACACGATACGCATGATTTCGCGTAAATGGCTTCGGCCGCCGCCTTGTCCAATGCGACGCTGGGCATTGAAGGCCCTTTCGCTTCCTGCTCTTTTTCCGGCTTGTCCTGTCCGGCACCTACCATCAGCAGGATGAGTCCGAATGCGCATGCACCGAAAAACAAGACAGCCATAATCCATTTCTGCATCGTATTCCCTCCTTATTCAAGTCTTCATCTTATCATTCGTTCGCGCGTCTGTATATAGCTCGAAAGAGTCATCCCGCCATGCTTCGGCTTTCGCTTAGGTTTGGATATTGCGCCAGCCTTTTCCATATGCTATAGTTACGATAGATTTTCATTCGATTCGGTAAAGGGGGTGTCAAAATGTTGCAAGTCGCCGCACGTAGCCAATGGTCCCAATATTGGGTGCATCAAGCTACGATCGTATTCCGTTTTGCGCAAGACGGGAGAAGTATGTCCATTTACGGCGACTGCAACGTTTTGACCCTGTAGCTCGGACTGCGCTTATTCGTTACGTTTGCGCAGATCGACACATACGGCTGGATGAAAGCCGCGGGTAAAAGGTTGCCTTTTGCCTGCGGCTTTTTTTGCATGTCCGAATGCCTAAATTTACTTTAAGCGAGGGAAATCGTTATGATACTGTGCGCAGCTGATAAAATCGCAAAAATGTGGGGCGGAACGCCCGTCATTCAACAATTGTCGCTGGAAATTCATGAAGGAGAGCGGATCGGCATGGTCGGTCCGAACGGATGCGGGAAAACGACGCTGCTGAAGCTGCTTTCGGGTGCGGAACCGCCCGACTCGGGAACGATTCATTACAAGAAAGGGTGCCAAGCCGCGCTTCTCGCGCAAATTCCTAATTTCGGCCATGAGGAAACGGTGATGGATGTACTTAAGCAGGCTTTCGCCGAATTGCTCGGAATCGGGGAAAGAATGAGCCGACTGGAGGCGGCAATGGCCGACCCGGACCAAGGAGTTATGGAGAAGGCATTGAAGGAGTACGGAATTTTGCAGGAGGCTTACGCCGACAAGGGCGGATACGAGATGGATGCGAATTTGGCACGCGTCGCAGACGGCCTCGGCATTGTCCATCTGCTTCAAACCCCGTTCCGCAGGTTGAGCGGGGGCGAGCGGACGAAAGTAGGCTTGGGGCGCATCCTGCTGCTCGAACCGGATTTGCTGCTGCTGGATGAGCCGACGAACCATCTCGATTTGCAGGCGGTAGAATGGCTGGAGACATACTTGCGGGATTACCGGGGCAGTGTGATGATCGTTTCGCATGACCGTTACTTCCTGGATCGGGTCGTTACGAAAATTTACGATTTGGAGGGCGGAACGGTCGATGTGTATCACGGCAACTATGCCTATTTCGTTGAAGAGAAGGAGCGTCGTTTGCTGGCCGAATTCGCGGCATACCAGGAGCAGCAGAAGAAAATCGCAAAGATGGAGGAAGCGATCAAGCGGATGCGGATATGGGCCGCCCAAGCCGACAATCCGTACATGTTCAAGAGGGCCGCGTCGATGCAGAAGGCTCTTGACAGGATCGAGAAACTGGGGAGGCCCGTATTGGAGCGAAAAAGGATGGGCCTCGCTTTCGAAATGGGCGAACGGAGCGGGAAAGACGTCATTGTGATGGAAGGGGTCGGCAAGTCGTACCGCAGAGAAGGTACTGACGGGGACGGAGATGCGGACGATAGGAATCGTACGCGGCTGTTGTACAAGGACGTCAATTTGCATGTGCGCTTCCGTGAATTTGTGGCGATTGTCGGGGAGAACGGCAGCGGCAAATCGACCCTTCTTCGTATGATAGCGGAACGGCTCGAGCCGGATGCGGGTACGGTGAGGATCGGCAGCGGTGTCAAAATCGGATACTTGGCACAGCACGACTTGTTCCCGGACGAGACCAAAACGATAGTCGATGCGTTCCGCGACCGGGTGCCGGTAGAAGAGGGGGAAGCCCGTCACATCCTTGCCAAGTTTTTATTTTATGGGGCGTCGGTTTTTCGCAAAGTGAATGATTTGAGCGGCGGCGAGCGAATGCGGCTCCGGCTGGCGCAGCTTATGCATCAAGATATGAACGTGCTGGTGCTCGATGAGCCGACGAATCATCTGGATATCGATTCACGCGAATCGTTGGAGGAAACGTTGGCCGCCTTTCCCGGCACGATCGTCTGCGTATCTCACGACCGGTATTTGCTGAACAAACTGTTCCCGGTGACCTATTGGTTGGAGGAGGGCGCGCTTACTCGCTACGAGGGCCGTTATGAAGAGGCTAGAAGCAAACACGCGGAGTTAAGAGCGGCGGCAGCTGCCGCACCGTCAGGACGTGGCGACGACGCCAAGCCGAAGCCGGATGCCGGCAAATCGGCGGAAGCGGATCGCTCGGATCGGCGGCTCGCCAAGCTGGAAGCGGAAATTAATACGATTGAGAGCAAAATTGCCCTGCTCGAAGCTGCGATGATGCGCGAGGAGCAAGCGGAGAAGCTGAGCGCAATGCACGAAAAGAAGTCCCTTTTAGAAGCGGAGCGCGAGCTGCTGTACGAACGGCTCGATACGGTGGAGTAAGGGTTAGGTTCGGAAAGCGATCTTGTCGGATCGCTTTTTCGGCTATGCCATCCATCATCGGAAAATGATCGATTCATCATTGGAAAAGATTGGTCTCTGCAGTATACTCGTGTCAAAGAGAGGCGATAGGAGATGAATCTGCGGTCATTGGCCGATGCGATCAAAACAAAGAAGCTCAAACAAGCAATCGACTGGAACGGAGCTTTGCCCAGCCATATCGCAATCATGATGGACGGCAACGGGAGATGGGCGGCGAGGAGAGGCTTGCCCAGAAGCGCCGGGCATTATGCCGGTATGCAGACGATGAGGGAGACGATCCGAAATTGTCTGCATGCGAATGTCAAGTACTTGACGTTGTATGCGTTCTCTACGGAAAACTGGAAGCGGCCGGCCGAAGAAGTCGATTACATCATTAATTTGGTCCATCAGTTCGTAACCGGCAATACGATTCGCGAGATCAACGACTCTAATATCCGCATCCGATTCATCGGAGATATAAGCCGATTTTCCGATAGTACGCAGCAGGTTATGAAGAATGCGGCGGCGGTGACGGGCGCCAATACGGGGATGACCGTCAATTTTGCAATGAATTACGGGGGACGGAGCGAAATCATTCATGCATTGAAGTCGGTCATTGACGACGGCAAAGAAGATTTGACTCCCGACGAATTCGAAACGTATTTATACACGTCCGGGTGCCCATCGCCTCAGCTTGTCATAAGAACAAGCGGTGAAAAAAGGCTGAGCGGGTTTCTGTTGTGGCAATGCGCGCAAGCCGAGCTGTGGTTTACCGACGAGATGTGGCCAAGCTTCAGTGAGCTCCTTCTGTACAGAGCGATTTATGATTACCAGTGCAGACGTCGGGGGTTCGGCTCTTGATTGAAAATACGAGACGTTTGGGGCTCTTATTCGAGGCAAACGACCCGTGATCGGGTTATTCGATCGAAAATAAGAGTCCCTGGCATCCGCTATTTGTGTTGACGCCAATGATTAGCAGCAAATAAATGCTGTTTTTCTCGCTTTACCCGATTAGGTTGCCTTGACCGTTCTCGCGGTTTGGCGCAAATAGTAATACGCGCATCCGATCGAAGCGGCGACGATAACCGTAATCCCCCAATAAATGTTGCCGTAAGCGACCGGCAGGGAAAGCTTGCGCTGCCACACGAGAGCGCTGGCCGTCGCCGCCACGCCGAAAGCTCCGCTGAAAAACTGAAGCAGCTGGAACAGTCCCATGCCGGATCCGATCTGGGAAGCAGGCAATATGCGCGACATCTCATTGGAAATGCTGCTGGTCAAGAAGGTGAATCCGACGCTTACGAGCATATAAATAAGCATGATGGCGATATAGGACTTGCCGGCGAACAGTGCAAACAGGACGACGGACGCGAGAAGCACGTAGGGGATATACCGGATGATCCCCCCATTTCCATATCGGTCGATCATTTTGCCTACACGGCGGGACAGCAGCATCGCGAGGAGCGAGCCTGGGAAAATGACGAATCCGGAGACGATGGCGCTTAGGCCGTATAAATTGACCAGTATTTGCGGCATGATGAACAGAGTGGCGAAGCTGCACAAATAGGCTGCGATCCCGACCGCTCCCAGCGTCAAATAGGACCGGTTGCGGAATAACGAGGGCTGTACGAACGGATCGGCCGCGTAACGGATGCGGAGAACGAACAAAACGAGCGCAATTAGCCCCGCAGTCAGGGCTATCCACGACCCCGTCGTCAGGAATAGAAGCAATCCGGTCGTCCCGACTCCCGCGAGAAGCCCTCCGATCGCGTCGAAAGAGCCTTTGTTCGGTGTTTCCTTCGGCAGCAATACCGCAAAGAACGGAACGAGCAGCAGGGTTACTGCCGTAACCGCAAATAAATAACGCCAGCCGAGGAATTCCACGATGGCTCCACCGAATACCGGTCCGAGACCAAGACCGAGCGATGCCGCGGACATAACGGTTGCCATTGCCTTGCCCCGGCGCTCCATCGGCACGTAGCGGCTTATAAGGATAAGAGACAAAGCCGGAATGGAGCCGGCACCGGACGCCTGTACGATGCGGACGGCCATCAGCACAACGAAGCTGTTGCTGAACAATCCGGCGACCGCGGCCGCACTCAAGGAGACAAGTCCGATCATGATCAGCCTGCGAATCGGCACAAAATCGGATAACCGGCTATATGTAATGGATGAGATCGCGAAAACGATCGAATAGCCGGTGACGATCCAGGAGGTGGCGGATGCCGATATCCCGAACGAACGAGAAACTTCAGGCAGCGCCAAATTAAACATCATCGTGTTCATGATGACCAGGACGATCGCGATGCCTAGCAGAACGGTAACCAGCCCTTCCTTTAATGCGGTCTGCTCCGGTACGCGAACGTTTTCCGTAAAGGTTGGACTAGACATAGGTAACTCCCTCTCCTTATGTTCTATTGTTCGATAATTATCGAATATTAGAAATATATCATGCGATATGATAAAATGCAATCATCGGGTTCATGGATCGAAGGAGGCTGAAGCATGAAAATATTACATCATCCCGACCGGGCCGATATCCATTTGTCCTCCGTCCTGTATGCTTTGAGCGACCCCGTCCGCTTGTATTTAGTCGCAGAGCTGCACAAAGCGGGGGAGCGGACTTGCGGAGACATCGAAGTTCCCGTCGTGAAATCGACCTTGTCGCATCATTCCAGAACGCTGCGGGAAGCCGGTGTCGTACGGGTACGCGTGCACGGCACGCAACGTTTCTTATCCATACGCACGGAAGATTTGGAAGCCCGGTTCCCGGGACTGCTTTCTTCCGTTCTGCACGCATATGAATCTTCCGGCGGGAAGGATCAATTTCTGGCTAAGGAGCTGTAATGTGGCGAACACCAAATATTATGTCGTATGGGTAGGCAGGAAACCCGGAATCTATACGAGCTGGCCCGAGTGCCAGAAGCAGGTCAATCAGTTCCAGGGTGCGAAATTCAAATCGTTCGAAACGAAAGCGGAGGCGGAAAAAGCCTATACGGCAGGTTGGTCCGCGTCGTGGGGACAAGCATCGGGAGCGAAACCAAGCTCCGATAAGCCTGGCCGCTCACAGGCAGCCATGTCGGAGGAAATCGACTATGACAGTATATCCGTCGATGTCGGAACGAAAGGCAATCCCGGCCCGGTGGAGTACAAAGGCGTCGATACGAGGACGGGGGACATCTTATTCTCATTCGGCCCGATCAAGAAAGGGACGAATAATTTGGGAGAATTCCTCGCCATCGTGCATGCCTTGTCCTATTTGAAGAAAGCGGGCAGCAGCAAGACCGTCTACACCGACTCGATGAATGCTCTCAAGTGGGTTAGAGAGAAGGCTGTTTCCTCTACACTGGCTAGGGATGCATCGACCAAAGAGATTTGGGATCTCGTCGACAGGGCCGTCGATTGGCTGAAAACGAACACATACGACAATAAAGTGCTGAAGTGGCAAACCCGGAGCTGGGGAGAAATAAAAGCAGACTACGGACGCAAGTAATCGGTTCGTCCCAAAGATGCAATGTGAAGCCGGATGGAAGCATCCCGGCTTTTCCTTTTGATTGGAAAACATTGGACAATTCGGTATAATCGAGGTAATCATAAAATCTATTTTGGAAGCGCTTGCATTTAGGAGATTACATCGTCGAAAGGGAGTGGTGCATTTGGAAGCTGTAGTCCGACACAAGTCCGTCCGATCCGACCCGGACAATGTCAGCATAACGAAACTGTACCTATGGGTATTGTCGTACTTGCGTCCCTACAGAAAGACGTTCGCTCTGCTCATTGGCTGCAGCTTGTTTATTACGTTGATCGAAATGTCGATACCGAAGCTCATTCAATATTTCATCGACGTGATTTTACCAAAAAATGAAGAGAAGCTTTTTTACATGCTTCTCGTCGCGACTGCTATTATGATCGGCTTCATGTACGCCCTTACCGTAACGAGGAACAATATGCAGCGCAATATTCAGGAGCTGGCGGGCCGGGATTTGCAGCTCGGCGTCTATCGTCAGCTGCACCGGCTCGGATTCGCCTATTACGAGAAGCATCCCGTCGGCGAGACTTTATCCCTGTTGAACACAGAAGTATCGGCCGTGCAGCAAATTTATCAATCGTACTTGCCGAAGCTGATTCAGCATCTATTGTTCGTTGCCGTCATGACGGCCGCCATGTTCCTTATGCAATGGCAGCTTACGCTTGCCGTACTGCCTTGTTTTTTTACATTCTACTTGTTCGCGCCGTATTTATCCAAGAAAACCTCTCAGCATGGCCGGCAACGTACCGAGAACAGTAAATTCATGAACAAGCGAATATATGACAGCTTTATGGCCTTGCCGGAACTCCGCGCGAACGGCAGCGAGAAATGGGACTTGAGCAGGCTGCTTGATGCCGTATCGGCCTATAACAAAAGCGACGTCATGTCGACTTACTATGCGCTTGTCAGAGGCTTTCTTCGCGGGTTGTCCATTTCCATGGGAGCTATCGTCTTATTCGCTTACGGCTCCTATATGGTGCAAACACTAGCGATCACGGTCGGCGAGTTTATCGCTTTCCTGTTCTACTATTTCATGTCGATCGGGATGTTCACGTTCATCGTCATGTCCGTTGCCGCTCAGAAGGCGCTCATGTTCCAGGCCGAAGTCATATACCGATTCATGAGGCGGACGCCGGAAGTGCAGGAACCGGATCATCCCGTTCCCTTGTCGAAGGTAAAGGGGGAGCTTCATTTCCGAGACGTCTCTTTCGATTATCCCGATCGGTCTGGTGTGTTGCGGCATTTCAACTTGCATATCCATCCCGGAGAAAAGGTTGCGATTGTCGGCGCCAGCGGCACCGGTAAATCGACGATCATGAAGCTGATCGGCCGGTTCTATGATCCGATTGACGGCGAAATCGTACTGGACGGCGTCCCGCTCCCCAAGCTGTCGATTTCGAAGCTTCGGGACTCGCTCGGCTTCGTGTTCCAAGATACTTATTTGTTCCACCAATCGATCAGGGAAAATATAAGGTTCGGGCGCCCCGAAGCTACCGATGAGGAGGTAGAGGCTGCGGCCATTGCCGCATACGCCCATCACTTCATTATGCAGATGCCGGATGGCTACGACACCGTAGTAGGCGAACGCGGAAGCAAGCTGTCCGGCGGCCAGAAACAACGAATCGCGCTTGCCCGTATGCTGGTTAAAAATCCGTCCGTCATTTTATTGGACGAAGCGACATCGGCGCTGGACTATGAGGGAGAGCGGGAGGTAGGTCAAGCGATGGAGACCTTGTTCGAAAACCGGACGATTGTGGCGGCGGCGCATCGATTATCGACGATACGCACATACAGCCGGATTGTATACATGGCGGACGGACAAGTTGCGGAGTCAGGAAGCTACGAGGAACTGATGTCCCGCAAGCAGCTTTTCTATAAGCTGGTAAACGGGGGAACGGAGGAGAATGGATAACTGGAAATGGGTACGGCATCGGGTATTTCGAATGAAACGTTATTACTTATTCATTCTTGTCCTTATGGCTATAGAGGCTGCCGTCAATTTATCGGGTATCGGCGTCCAGAAGCTGATTATCGATAACGTGTTTGTTCAAGGAATGTACGGTCAGCTTCCTGTCGTAATAGGCTTGTACGGGGCTGTCGTCCTATTGGATGCCGTACTGTTCACGGGAATCAGAACGCTCATGTTTTCGTATAAAGCCAAAATCAGACATCAGCTTATTTCGGACTTTATGAACCGTTTCTATCGAATACCGTTCAAGCTATACAGAGATGGACGGAACGCGGACAACGTTCAACTGTTGACCAAGGATGTCGACGGAATATCCAACTTACTGGGCCAACGACTTCCCGAAGGAGCTCAAACGATCGTCAAAATGCTTCTGCTTGTCGGAACGATCGGGTTGACAAGCCCCTCCTTGCTTCTGATCGTCGCAGCCGTAAGTCCGGTTTATATATACCTTACCCGATATTATGGCACGAAGCTGAAGGAGGCGGCCAAGCTCAAGAGCGAGCGTCGCTCCGCGATGCTCGTTCATCTGGAGGAAGGCATTTCCGCCTCGAGAGAAATTGCAGCCTTCAACAGGCAGGAGCGGGAGATGAAGCGGTATCACCATTTGTTCCGGAGCTATTATGAGCAGGCGGCACTGGAAACGAGACTTACGAATAGGCAGGTGGTATGGTCCGGGCCGTTGAAGTGGGGGGTTAACTTGATCGTACTCGCTTATCTCGGGCACGGGGTGCTTCATCATACGATATCACTCGGGACGTTTGTCGTCGTTTACCAATTCGCCTCCCAGCTGATCGATTCGATAAGCGGATGCTACAGCTTTGCGGTAGGTTTATCGGGTTCAATCGCAACGGTCGAGAGATACCGCGAATTTGGCGGCTTCGAGCCGATCGAACCGGGGAGCCGCAAACTTATGGAGCCGATCCGGAGCGTAGAACTGGAATCGGTCGCGTTCAAGTATGCGGACGAGGGGGGGGCCTGTGCTGAAGGAACTGTCTCTTTGGCTCCCGATGGGAAAAAAAATCGCCTTCGTCGGGGCAAGCGGAAGCGGCAAATCGACGATCGCCCAGCTGCTCGTCAGATTGTACGAACCGACAGGCGGACGGCTGCTCGTCAATGGGTTTCCGATCGAACAGCTTGATCGGGAGCAATGGGCGGGCAGGACGAACATCGTATTTCAGGAGCCGTATTTGTTCCCGGATACGATTAGAAACAACCTTACATTCGGACGCAGCGTATCCGATCAAAAGCTTATGGATATGTGCAGGGACATGCAAATGCACGATGTTTTCGCTTCTCTGCCGCAAGGGTACGATACGCCCGTGGGCGAAAGAGGGGTCACTTTATCCGGAGGACAACGGCAAAGACTCGCGATCATCCGCTCCCTTCTGGCCGACCCCGACATCTTGATACTGGACGAGGCTACGTCCTCTCTGGATGCGGAGACGGAGCGCAAGGTCCAGCGGTATATGGACGAGGCACGCCGCGGTAAAACTACGATCGTCATCGCGCACCGTCTGTCGATCGTGGAGAACGCCGATATCATCTACGTCTTGGATCAAGGTACGCTAGCCGAACAAGGGACGTATGAGGAGCTTGCGGATAATGGCCCCGTCTTCCGACGACTGATAAAAGCCTCTGCATACTAAGAGGATATAGCCGAGTAAAGTCGAAATGGAATAACGGGCTTATGTCCACGTTGTGCTATTCCGGCATAGACGGGTTCAGCAACCGTTCGACTCTTTCGCAAAATTGTGCCGGGTCGATCGGTTTGCCGATAAAGTCGTTCACGCCGAACTGGATGGCATGCTTAATATTCGTTTTCTTCGGTTCACCTGTTACGATCAGCACAGGAATGGGATTGGATAGAGGATCGGTTTTCAATTGCTCAAGAACCGACAATCCGTCCATGTCCGGCAGGTTGATGTCCACAATGATCAGATCGAACCGGGTCAAGGTGATCCGTTGGTTGACGCCAAAAAACTGCTCGGCGGAATCGAAAGGCGTCACTTCGTATTCGCGGAGCTCCAGCAGCTGCTTGACCATGAGTCGAAACGGAGCGCTGTCGTCGATCAAAGCTATTTTTTTACTCATTTCCATTCTCCTTTACGGGTACCGGAGGCATCGATGGCACATTCCGACAATGATTATAACGAGAAATTAAAACGGATCATCCGCCAAGCGCAGGAGCTGTTTCTGCAAGATGCAGCCTCCAAAATGTCGGAAATGGAAGCGGGCATCCGGCAATGGACGGATCGCTCTCTTTCATTCGATCAAACGGTAGATCTTATTCACCGGCACGTGCATGCTCTCAAGGGTGTGGCATTGACCATTCAATACGATGATATCGATCGGGTGTGCAAACAAATACTGGAGCAAGTTCATGACGTTCAGGACGATCGGTCGGCCGGGAAGGTGTATGATGCCGCAGCCGAGCAGCATGAGATGGACCGATTCATCGTCAAGCTGGGGCTTCTGAAGGAGCATTTGAGCAAGCAGCACGCTTAATGGAACGGGTTTCCAATCGACAATCATTTCCATTGTAACATAATCCTCCTCGGCGCCGGGGAGGATTTTTGGATATTCCTTTCCGTTTACCGCTTGTAATTGTCATACTATTCTCACTTTTCCGCCGAACGAATGGATTGAAATTGGTTTATACTAGAAATGCAGGAAATGATAACGGTAGGGATGGTGCTTATGAACAATTGGTTCCGCCGGAACAAATCCGCCAAAATCGAAGGAACGCCGCTTCCCGAAGCTCCGTCATTCCATTCGGCTCCAGGCGAAATAGCCGAGAACTCCGTGTCGACCAAGCTGAATGCCCGGAGAATGGGCAGCTGGTTGGATGACGCGTTCAGCGAATGCGAGAAAAACGGAGGACTCGAGCATTTGGCCGGAAAAGGAAAACCGATTCCCGTTCCCGAAGGCGATGCCCTGAACTCCATACTGAAAAACTCCAACTTTCTTCCTTCATGGCTCGAGCTGCAGCATGAAATCCGCGACGACATCCGGGCGCTGCTGCGCAAGCATGAAGCGGAACGTATGCCGCCGGCAGCGAAAACCGAATTGGATGCGATCAACAAGAAAATAGCCCGATACAATGCAGCCGTACCGACGCCTCTTCTGCAAAAAAGCCGGCTCTTTCCGGATTCGATCCGGGAGCAATTGAACAAATGGGAATAAGATGAAGAGCCGGACTTTCCTTTCCGTTAAGGAATCCGGCTCTTTTCTCGTTTTCTGCTTATTCGTGGTTGTCATTTCCGGATGATCGACGTATCATGTTGACCAGAACCTAGTAGAGGCAAATGCCGAGATTCGCGACTTATCCGGGGAGGAACTGCATTGAGAACCGAAATTTCCGTAATGACCTTTAATTTGCGTGTGATCGTGTCCAAGGATCCTTATGCATGGGAGCAAAGAAAGCATTGGGTGGCCGCCGTCATCGAGGACTGCAAGCCGGACCTGATCGGTACGCAGGAAGCGACGATTCCGATGCTGGATTGGTTGAAGGAGCGTTTTCAAGACGTGTACGAGATTTATGGGAAAAACCGGAACGAATCCAAACAAGTAGGCGAGTATTGCGCGGTCTTTGTGAAAAAAGCTTCGTTCTCGATTCGCAGAAAGCAATCGTTCATGCTGTCGGAAACGCCTGACAAGATCGGCAGCAAAGGCTGGGACGCCGCGTGCGAAAGAATATGCTCCTGGGTCGAGTTGGCTGGAACGGATGACGATAGGCCGATTTTGCGCTTGTTCAATACGCATTTGGACCATAAAGGAGAACTGGCCCGAAAAGAAGGGCTTAAGCTTGTATTGAACAAAATACGGGATGTCAACGACTGCGACGGAACGCTGCCTTCCATCGTCACCGGCGACTTCAATGACGTGCCGGACAGCGGATTGTTCGACGTCGTGAAAGAGTTCGACCCGGTGGCGAGCTGTTACGATCTTTTTACGGAGGAAGAGAAGCGGGACAGCAAAACGTTCCATAATTACAACGGAGGCGTGCAAGGAAGCCCAATCGATTATATACTAGGGTGCTCGGGCATTGAATTTGTTTCAACTACGATAAGAAGAGACCGGATTGACGGAGGATATCCGTCCGATCACTATCCCGTCCTCTCGAACGTATCATGGAAAAACGCGCGGGAGAACGGCCAAGCATGAAGAAGATTTTACTGATCGAGGACGAGAAAAACTTATCGCGGTTTATCGAGCTGGAGCTCCGCAACGAATCATTCGCCGTGACGGTCGCTTATGACGGCAAATCCGGACTTGAGCTCGCTCTGATGGAAGAATGGGGACTTATCCTGTTGGATCTGATGCTCCCAGGCATGGATGGTCTTGAAGTATGCCGGAGAATCCGTTCCGTGAAAAAAACGCCGATTATGATGCTGACGGCGAGAGACAGCATTACGGACCGTGTGGCCGGATTGGATAGCGGTGCCGACGATTATATTCCGAAGCCGTTCGCCATCGAGGAGCTGCTGGCCCGCATCCGGGTAGTATTCCGAAGACAGGAGGATAGCGCAGATGAGCACAAATCGCTGCTTATTTTCCAGGATTTGAGCGTCAATACGGATTCCAGGTTCGTGCGCAAAGGAAACGCAACGATCGATCTGACGAAGCGGGAGTACGATTTGCTTGTCGCGTTCATGAACAACCCGAATCGGGTCATGTCCCGCGAAGCGCTGCTCGATACCGTATGGGGGTTTGAAGCGGCTGTCGATACGAACGTAGTGGACGTATATGTGCGATACTTGCGGAACAAAATCGACAGTCCCGGCGAAGCCAGCTACATTCAGACGCAGAGGGGCATCGGATACGTGATGAGAAGATGAGGAAGCTATTTTCCGCCGTACATCAGCTGCCGATCAAATGGAAATTGACGATCTGGTCCTCGCTGCTGCTTTTTCTGCTGTTCGCGGCTTATAATGCGGTTCAATATACGTTTATCGAGAAGTGGATGATCCAGCAGGAGAAGATCGGCACTCGGCAAAATATGAACGAAATATTGAACTATTTCCTGGAGAACGAGTTTTCCTTCAAAGAATCGGATATGCCGTATATTCGGGGATTTCTGGAAAAGGTCAACCATCAAAACCAATCGATTCGCGTCCTCGATGACAAAGGGCGTCCGATCGTTGTTGTATCGAACCGTGTACCGAACGAATGGATCGATGGGGACCCGTTGTCCGCGCCGGAGAAAACCGGAGGGCTGTACTTCAAGGATCGTTTATTGATTATGAGAAGTCCGCTCACGATATTCGAATTCAATGGAACCGTCGAAATTGTGAAAAATAACGAGGACTTCGTTCAGCTTATTAACGCCTTTTCCCGCGTCATGCTCGTATGCGGATTCGGCGCGATTATCATAAGCGGGGTGGGAGGTCGGCTGCTTGCCCGCCAGCTGCTTAAGCCGCTTCAATCGATGGCGGATGCGATCCGCAAAATCAAGCAAAAAGGGCTGCACGAGCGGGTACTGGTGAACAACAACCACGACGAAATTTCGACCTTGATGAAAATGTTCAATGAAATGATGGACCAGGTCGAGAGGTCGTTCCAGCAGCAGAGGCAGTTCGTAGAAGACGCTTCTCATGAGCTCAGGACGCCGATTGCGATCATAGAAGGCCACCTGTCCTTGCTCCAGCGCTGGGGAAAAAAGGATCCGGCCATTCTGGAGGAATCGCTGGACATTTCCATTCAAGAGCTGGCGCGTCTCAAAGGTCTCGTTCAGGAGCTTCTGGCGCTGACCCGAGCGGAAGAACAAACGACCGGAGAAGGCGTCCGAAAGGCGAAACCGGATCAGGTCGTCCTGCACGTTATGAAGCATATTGCCGCCGTATATCCGTCGTTTCAACTGGAGACCGAGCTTGTGCCGTTAACCGGTACGATGATCGAGATTTCCGAAGGTCATTTGGAGCAAATTATGCTCATCGTGCTGGACAATGCAATGAAATATTCGATGGAGAATAAGCGCATCCGGATAAAGGGAAGCGTACTCGACAGACATGCGAGCATCGAAATAACCGACTCCGGCATCGGCATTCCCGAGACGGACTTGCCTTATGTCATGGATCGGTTTTATCGCGTCGATAAAGCGAGAAGCAGGGAGCAGGGCGGGAACGGTCTCGGACTGTCGATTGCGAAGCGGCTCGTGGAACGGTATAATGGCGCGATCTCGATCCGCAGCAAAGAAAATGAGGGGACGACGGTTACCGTTTCTTTCCCTGTACTGCCGCCGTGATCGGATATTTTGACAAATTATAATTTTTTTTCGTTTTCACATCATTTTCTCATTTTAGTCCGCTACAATGTGAAATAGTTCAGTGTGAATGCTAATGATATTCATTATCAACGATAAAAGTAAAGTGCGGGGGGATCGATCATTTTTTTTGAGACTTAAATGAGAATGAATATTATCGTCAATTAAAAGATCGAAAGGGAGAACGAAATGAAAAGGAAAACTTTAGTTAACATCATGCTTCTGATGATGACGGTCATCTTGATGGCCGGTTGCGCATCGAACGGCACAGGAAACACCTCGAACAATGCGGCCACGCCTAAGACGGATAACAAGCCTGCGGATAACGGCGGCAAGGGCAAAGAACAAGTCGTCAACGTTTATACCGCAAGACACTACGACGTGGACAGCGTATTGTTCGAAGCGTTCACGAAGCAAACGGGCATAAAAGTAAACGAAGTGAAAGGAACGGCGGAAGAGCTGGTAGAGCGTCTGAAGCGGGAGGGCGCAAGCTCGGAAGCGGACTTGTTTATTACCGTTGACGGTGGCGTGCTGAATTATGCGAAGCAGAACGCGGTGCTGCAGCCGCTCCAATCCGCGGCCATCGACAAGAACGTCCCTAAGCAGCTGCGCGATAAAGACAACAATTGGGTCGGGATCGCCACCCGCGCGCGCGTAATCGTCTATGCGAAGGACCGCGTCAAGCCGGAGCAATTGTCCACTTACGAAGATTTGGCCGGCGAGAAATGGAAAGGAAAAGTATTGGTACGCTCGTCGTCCAGCCTGTACAACCAATCGCTTGTCGCTTCCTTTATCGAGCTGAACGGGGAACAGAAAGCCGAAGAATGGTCGAAAGGCATCGTCGCTAACTTGGCCCGCAAGCCGGAAGGCGGAGACCGTGATCAGGCGAAAGCCATTGCCGCCAAAGTCGGCGACGTCGCGATCATGAACACATACTATGTAGGACAAATGCTGGCCTCCAAAGATGCGGAAGAAGTGAAAGTAGCGCAAAACATCGGGGTATTCTTCCCGAACCAAAGCACGACCGGCACCCACTTGAACATTAGCGGCGCAGGCTTGACGAAGCATGCGAAAAACAAGGATAATGCTATCAAGCTGGTCGAATTTATCACCGGCAAAGAAGGTCAAACGATATTGACGCAAGGAAGCTTCGAGTTCCCGGTTAACGAAACGGCGGACAAGCCGGAGCTGCTCAAATCTTGGGGAACGTTCAAAACGCAGCAGCTCGATTTCTCCAAGCTCGGCGATCATAACAAAAAATCGATCGAAATACTCAACAAGGCAGGCTGGAAATAAACATGAACGTTTCCGCAATCGTGCGAAAACTGAAACGGAATAGCAGCGGCTGGGTCATACTCAGCATCGTCGGGGCCATCTTGGCCCTTCTTCCGTGTCTATATATATTGATCGGTCTGCTTCGTAAGCCGAACGAAAACTGGCAGCATATTCAGCAGTACATGCTGAAAGATTATGCGCTCCAATCGTTTTGGCTTGTGCTCGGTACGGCAGCCTTTACGGTAATGATCGGAGTGACGCTGGCCTGGCTGATAGCGGCCTACGATTTTCCGTTCAGGCGTATTTTGTCCTGGGCTCTCATTTTGCCGCTGGCAATCCCTCCGTACATTGCGGCTTATACGTATAGTTCCATGTTGAGCTATACGGGAAGCGTTCAGTCGTTTCTACGCAATGTTCTGGGCTGGACCCCGGATCAGCGTTATTTCGACATCATGTCCGTGAAGGGCGCTATTTTTATTTTTACGCTTTTTTTGTTTCCTTACGTCTATTTGATTACGAAAACATTTCTGGAGAAGCAGAGCGCTTCATTTATCGAAAATGCTAGGTTGCTCGGGCGAAGCCCGCTGCACATTTTTTTCCGGGTCGTTCTCCCGATTTCGCAAGCCGCGATCGTCGGGGGAGTCAGCTTGGTCGCTTTCGAAGTATTGAATGACTTCGGCGTTACGAAGCATTTCGGCATCCAGTCGTTTTCAACCGCCATCTTCAAAACATGGTTCGGCATGAGCGACGTTGACTCGGCGCTTCGGTTGGCCGCGCTGTTGATGAGCTTTATCATCGGATTGTTTATCGTGGAGAGACTTCTTCGCAGGCGAAAAAGGTACAGCTCCTCTACCGGGAAAACGCGACCGCTCCAGCGCAGGAAGCTGCGTGGCTTATCGGCATTCGCGGCGTCCGCGTTCGGCGCAGCCGTTTTTTTATTTGCATTCCTCATCCCGGTCGTGCAATTGATCGTCTGGGCTCAATGGACGTATAAGGACGTATGGAACGCCAAATTTGTCGGCATGCTGGCCAACACGCTGGTCATATCCGTCATTTCTATCGTAATCCTGATGCTGTTTGCCATAATCGTATCGAACGTATGCCGAATGAAGCGCTCCGTATTCACGCTCGTTCTTTCCAAACTGATCTCCATGGGTTATTCTATACCGGGGGCCGTTCTTGCCATAGGCGTGCTCGCCGTGTTCATCTCGCTCGACCACCAGCTGGCAGGATTGTACGAGAAGCTTGGGTGGGGCGTGAATAAGCTGGTGCTCAGCATGTCTTACGCGATGCTCATCTTCGCTTATATCATCCGTTTTCTCGCAGTCGGGTTCAACTCCGTGGAAGCCGGATTCGAGAAGATCGGCAACCGCTATTCGGAAGCTTCGCGAATGCTAGGCATGGGGATGACCCGGACGTTTTTTAAAGTCGACCTTCCTTTGGTTAAAGGAGCGGTATTTACGGGCGGCATCCTGACGTTCATGGAAATCGTGAAGGAGCTGCCGCTCACGCTCCTGCTGCGGCCTTTTAATTTCGATACATTAGCTACGAAAGCTTACCAGTATGCGAGCGACGAACAAATCCATCAAGCTTCCTTACCCTCCCTGTTCATTATTGGGGTCGGAATCGTATCCGTATGGGTTTATCATGTGTTGGGAGAGAAACAAGCCAAATGACTTTTTTTGAAATGTCGAATGTCTCTTTTCAATATGGCGCCGGCAACGGGAGCGTGCTGAACGATTTTTCCATAACCGTCGAGCAAGGGGAAGTCGTTGGCATATTAGGGAGGAGCGGTTCCGGCAAAAGCACGCTGCTGCGGCTCATCTCTGGGCTGGAGGAACCCCGCTCTGGACGGATCTCGATCAATGGGCGGACGATGGTCGACGCCGGGCATTTCGTCAATCCCGAACATCGCGGGGTAGGCATGGTGTTCCAGGATTACGCCTTATTTCCTCATCTTACCGTTGAGCAAAATATTGCGTTCGGTCTGCACCGTCTCCCGAAAAAGGTCCGGGAGGCAAAAGTAACCGATATGCTGGAGCTCGTACATCTCGAGGACTATCGGAAGCGGTACCCTCACGAGCTAAGCGGAGGGCAGCAGCAGCGTGTCGCTTTTGCCCGGGCGTTGGCGCCGGAGCCGTCCATTTTGCTGATGGATGAGCCTTTCAGCAATTTGGATGCCGATCTGAAAGTAAGCATTCGCCAGCAATTGAAGCAGCTGCTGCAGAAGGCTACCATCACATCCATTCTTGTTACTCACGACAAAGACGATGCGGAAGCTTTGTGCGACCGTATCGTTCGCATCGGATAGCGTTTATGACAGAATTGAATAACCGGCAGCAAGGAGCTGATGCACATTGAGTCGTACGATCATTACCAACGTTCGGGCGGTTTGTCCGGATTCGATTATTTCAAGTGCCGCTATATGGATTGATGCCGGACGTATCGAGCGGATCGGTTCAGGGGCCATCGCCAATTCGGAATTACAGGCGGATGACACGGTCATTGACGGGAACGGCATGCTGCTCATTCCGGGCATGATCGACGTCCATATTCACGGAGCCAGCGGTTTCGATATGATGGACGGAACGGAGGAGAGCGTCCAGCAAGTATCCCAGGCGTGCGCGGCCAGCGGTTGTACTTCATTTCTGGCAACCTCGGTAAGCTCGACCTTGGAGGATCTGCTCGCAATGATCCATAGCGTAAGACGGGTCATCGGTCATGAACGGGGAGCGGCAGTTGCCGGACTACATCTGGAAGGGCCCTATTTGAATGTAAAGCGGAAAGGGATGCAGAACGAGAAATTTTTGCGGCATCCCGACCTAGACGAAATGAACCTCCTATTCCGGGAAGCCGGCGATTTGATCAAAATGGTCACGATTGCCCCGGAATTACCCGGAGGCATCGAGCTCATATCGTATTTGCGCGAGCAAGGGGCTATTATCGCCGTCGCGCACTCGGACGCCACTTATGAAGAGGCCAAGTTGGCTTTTGCCCAGGGAGCGAGCCATGTTACGCATTGCTTTAACGGTATGCGCCCGATTCACCATCGCGATCCCGGACTTGTCGTGGCGGCGTTCGAAGAAGAGCATGTAAGCCTGCAAGCTATCGTGGATCATGTTCACCTGCATCCGGCGATCATTCGCTTGATGCACCGGATCAAAGGCGCCGGGGGAGTCGTATTGATTACGGATGCGCTGCAGGCAATGGGACTCGGTGACGGCACATATACGTTCGGAGGGCACACCGTCCAAGTTGCCGACGGCGTTGCCAGGCTGGCCGACGGGACATTGGCATCCAGTACGGTGACGATGAACAAAGCGCTGCGATACACGGTTGAGCTTGGAATTCCGCTAACGGAAGCGGTGAGAATGGCTTCCACGACTCCCGCGGATATACTCGGACTTCCCGATAAGGGGCGAATCGCCCAAGGATGTGCGGCTGATCTCGTCTTGTTGAATGAAGAGTTCGAGGTGCAATGGACGATGATCAAAGGACGGCTGACTTAAGCGGTCGGCATATTTTGGATATGGACTGGAACGAACCGAGCTTCACTATTACTGAACTTTGTTGCTCTAATCTCTTGCCATAGGAGCGATTTCAGCAATTAGTGACCCATATTTTACTATTAGTAAACTTAGGTTCAGTAATAGTAACTCCAGGTTCACTGTTCCTCCAATTGCGAGGAAGTGAAGCCAAATAGCGCAATGAGGTTTGCAAATAAGCAAATTAGGTTCATTGTTTACCTGAGATGCCTTTCATTATAGGCGCTTACTGAGAAGTACAAGGGGATCGAAACGTAATATTTTACACGTCAAAAAAACCGTCCATTTCCGGACGGTTTTTTCTTATCGATAAACAATGTTTAAGATCGCTAAAGTGTTAAGCGAAACGTCGATAGACGCTTCTCTTAATTGATAAATTGCAGTAAGGTGTGATATAATATTCCCACGATTTTCTATTTATATCCATAAAAATATCAATTTAATTTTACCACATTTCAGTCGTCTTGTCAATGAGTTATTTTCGACATTAATGCCCCAAATTCCTGCAACCCGTCCAATCCAACCGAATCCGTGAGGAGGATGATGCGAGTGGCGACCGCTCGGCATGTCGAACCGGAATTGCAATTGGAGCTTAGCAACCTCGAAAGAACAATTGCCTGCATCAACAAGAAGATCGCGGAATTGCAGCAGCAATGCGAGACGCGCAAAACGGACATCGTGGAATTCCGCAAGCAGTTTTGGGCCGACATCACGATCGACCCAAACGATTTATTGGAAACCTATGCGAGCATCTCGCAGCAATCGATGCTGCTGAACAGCGAAGAAAAAACTTATTTACGAGCAGTCAAGCAGCTGCAGCTTTTGCAGAAAATCGCCGCCTCGCCTTACTTCGGCCGATTCGATTTCTCCGAGGATGATTCCGGCTCGCCTTCCCGATTTTATATCGGCACAATCAGTGTGCTCGATGAAGAGACGGAGCAATTTCTCGTGTATGATTGGCGTTCCCCGATAGCGGCCATGTATTACGATTATGGGGTTGGTTCGGCTTCCTACACCGCTCCCGATGGGATCATAAGCGGAGTCGTCTCATTAAAAAGGCAGTATTTGATTCACGACGGCACGCTGCAGCACATGTTCGAAACCGACGTTCATATTCGCGACGAAATGCTGCTGGCCATGCTGTCCCGGGGAACGGACGAGAAGCTGAGAAGCATCGCGGCAACGATCCAGAAGGAACAAAATGAAATTATTCGAAACGAGAAGCACCGGGTCTTGCTCGTGCAGGGCGCGGCCGGAAGCGGCAAAACGACGGCCGCTCTGCATCGGATCGCTTATTTGCTGTACAAGTACAGGGACTCGCTCTCCGAGGAGCAGTTCATCTTATTTTCGCCCAACCCGATATTTACCGATTATATTTCCAACGTACTGCCCGACCTCGGCGAGTCCAATGTCAAACAGACGACATTCATCGAGTATAAGCGGGAGCTTCTGGGCGGGGAATGGACAGTCGAGCATCCATACGAGCAGTTGGAGCGTATGCTTACGTCCATGCATGAAGCCGATGCGAGCCGGATGGAAAGTGCGATCCGCTTTAAAACTTCGCCGTTATTTCAAACTATGATCGATCGGTATGTCGACCTGTTGGGGCGGGAAGGGATTAAGTTTCGCGATATGTACGCCGGCGGTAATAGACTGCTGTCCGGCAATCAAATGACGGAGCTGTTTTACGGAGAATGGAGCAGACACCCTATTCCGAAACGGATATCGTTAATTCAAGCTCATGCGGAGAAGGAATTGGTAAAGCTGCGCGGCAAGCTGGTCAAGCAGCTGCTCGCCAAGACCGTGAAGTCGGCCGAATATTGGGAGGGCGACAGCGAGCTGCTGAAACAGTGCACGGCGGAGATTAGCAGCCGGCTAATCCCGCTGAAGGCTTTATTGCACGAAAGGAATTTCATTGATTATAAACGGCTCTATTTGCGTCTGTTTCAGGACCCCGGGCTTCCGGAGAAGCTTATCGGAACGGACGGTTTACCCGCGGACTGGGATCAAATCCGCACAGATACAATTGAATCGATGGAGAGCGGTAATATTCAGGTCGAGGATTCCACGCCCTATTTGTATTTGCGGTACTCCTTGGGCGGAATACAGCCGGCGAACACGATCAAGCATATCGTCATCGACGAGGCGCAAGATTATTCGGGTTTTGATTACGAGCTGCTACGGCGACTGCTCCCGAATTGCAAGATGACACTGCTAGGAGACGTTCATCAATCGATTTATGCGCATACGCGATTGGAGCTTGAAGAGCCGGGCGGGGAAGCGGGCAGGCAGCATCAGACGGGAGTGCTACGGCTCGACAAAAGCTACCGTTCTACGGCTGAAATCGTTTCCTTCACGAGCAGCCTGCTGCCGCAATCTGATTCCATTCGGCCTTTCGGACGAAATGGCGGCAAACCCGAGTGGATCGTCCTTTCCGATCATTCCGACGAATCGATTCGCCGCCAAATCGTGTCGGACTGCGAGAGGCTGCAGCGCGGCAATGTGCAGTCGATTGCAATCATATGCAGAACGGCAAAGGAAAGCGAGCATGCCTGTGCGCTGCTTCAGCCGCATATTCCCGGCATCCGGCAGCTCACGAAAGAAACTCGCTCGTATGAAGGCAAATGCTTCGTGGCCCCGGTTTATTTTGCCAAAGGGTTGGAGTTCGACGGCGTTATCGTATACGATATTGCCCGGTACGGCCGCGAAAGCGAGAGAAGCTTGCTGTATACCGCGTGCACGAGAGCATTGCACAGCTTGCTGCTGTACGATACGGCTCACCCTTCCCGGCATCCGCTCCTAAAGCCCGATACCGGACTCGTCGATATCCTTTACCGCTAGGCGGCGGTTGGATTCCCGGACGATAGGTGGTATATTGGACTGGATTAATCACCCTATATGGAAAGAGGAATCGGCCTAATGATCGATCATATCGTACTTGTTAAATTCGCGGATACGACTACACGGGAGCAGCTCGAGGAGGTAGTCGCACGATTCAAGGCGCTCAGGGCACATTTGACCGGAGTCGTCGACCTTCAGGCGGGCATTAATTTTTCGGAGAAAAACCAAGGGTATCAAATCGTGCTGTCGGTTCGTTTCGAAGATCGGGCGGCGCTGGAAGCTTACGGTCCGAACCCGCATCATCAAGCCGTAGCCGCATTTATTAGGGAATCGGGCAGAGTGGACAGCATCGTATCCGATATCGAAATTTAAAGAACCGTATGCGTTTTCGGTCATTGCCCCCTTATCCGGCATCATCCGTACGAAAGATAAGGGTAGGGGGTGCGAGACGAATGCATTCAAAAAGGTGTTTATTTTGCGATAAAATCGTTCCGGTACGACCGAAAGGCGACTACGACAGTTTCATCGGCTGCTGCTGCGCTCCCGACGGCTCCTACGGCTTGCGCAGGGACAGCTACGACTATTATAATTCGCTATCTTACCAGATCAAACGTCAAATGTTTCCGATCATTTCCGGCTATATCAGGGAATTGACCGATAACGAAGAGACGGTTGCGCTTTCCGCCGATGATTTGGAGGCAATCCGGACTTCCCCGCGTATACCGGGATCGGTCGAACAGAAAGAAAATAAATTGTTGAACTACTTCCATAGACGTACAAGCGGACCGAATGAGCCGGTCGTGATCGGGCAATTGGCCGACAACCGAAATTTAACGTATTCTCCGAATATACAGGAGTTCGTTTATATTATTGAGAAACTTCGGGACGAGAAACTGATCGATCGGATCGGATCGACCTTCAAACTGACGGAGAGGGGCTGGGCGGCCGCGAAGGAAAGAACGGGCGAGAAACGGTCCAAACCGTGCTTCGTCATGATCCCGGAGTTGGATGAGATCCGCCAAGCCTGGTCGGAGAAGATAATCCCGGTCATTGAACGGTTCGGGTATGCCCCTCGACTGCATGAAAATACGAGGTGGAATAAATTGGACGATGCCGCGATCCGGTCCATCTCCGAGAGCAAGCTGTTCGTCGCGGATTTGTCCGGCCATTGCCCGGAAATTTACTTCGCAGGAGGCTTGGCGCTCGGTATGGATGTGCCCATCATATGCTCCGTCAAACGTGAGTTTACGGATGCGATGCCGATTCAGTCGATGCAAATGCGCCCGATCGGGTGGGAAAGCGCCGATGAATTGGCCGAATTGCTGCAGCAGAGGCTGCGGGTATGACGTACTTCAATTGAGTCGGTTGTTCGCGAGAAGGCACCACTTTTTCATAAGTGGCGCCTATTTTGTTTTTCTTAGCGAAATTTGGGTAGTCATGATTTTACAGAAAGGGAAAATATACAAAGCTGTAGAATATATTGATCATGTAAATCTATATAAAAAGTTGGTCGAGTTAGCCGATTAACGGGGGGAGCTGATTTGGACTGTACCAAAAAGAGACGAATTGGAGTCATGTTCGGAGATGGATATTAGCATTTCCGATGTTTGGGTTGACGCTTCTATTTATGCAAGTATTTTTCGTGACGCCGCTTTCCATTCTAGGAATTTTTATCGGGGACGTTAGTCTTCAGACGGAATTTGTTCTTATGCATATTTATAAGGATTTTGTTTGCTGGGCATTCGCCATTTATGTGAGCTGTATGATAGCCCCGTCCAAAAGAATTGCGGTATCCGTCTTTTACTTGGTCGTTGTGCTTGTCATGATGCCGAGACAACTGGAAATTGCCCAAACGATGCATTATTACGGCTATACGCCTTGGAAAATGCCTTTCCTGATCACCATGCGTTTGGCGGGAGGAATTTTGCCGCTATTGATTATGATCGGAATTAAATATTGGTCGAAAGTAAATGGCCATGCCGAACCACGCCCGCCGCAAACGGTTGATCGATAAGTTTGAAAGTAAAGACAGAATACGATAAAACGCCAGATGAAGCCTGTTTCCCGGGCTTCATCTTTTCTTTTTTCGGACAGGCGATATGTCAAGTGAAAAAAAGGTTAAGTTAAGTTTGACGACTTTGTGTCGTTTCGGGTCGGATTCGGTTGCTTGCCGGGTACAATTCATCATGTAAGCCTTATCATTTTAGTAATGGAAGGAGGGGGCTCATGATACGGTTTCATCAGGTCAATAAACATTACGGATCGTTCCATGTTTTAAAAAATATTAACTTGACGATTGCATCCGGGGAAGTCGTCGTCGTAATCGGTCCTTCCGGTTCCGGTAAAAGTACGCTTGTCCGCTGCATCAACCGGTTGGAAACGATTACGGACGGGGAATTGATCGTGGACGGGATCCGATTGAACGACAAGAAGACCGACATTAACCAAGTCCGCCGTAACATCGGCATGGTGTTTCAGCATTTCAATCTGTATCCCCATATGACGGTATTGAAAAATATTACGCTCGCTCCTACGAAGGTGGCGAATATGTCCGAAGCGGAGGCGCGCGAAACCGCGATGTTCTATCTCGAGAAAGTAGGCATTTCGGGCAAAGCGGACGCTTATCCTTGGCAGCTGTCCGGAGGGCAGCAGCAGCGCGTCGCGATTGCGAGGGGACTTGCGATGAAGCCGAAAATCATGCTGTTCGATGAACCGACCTCCGCGCTTGATCCGGAAACGATCGGAGAAGTTCTGGATGTCATGAAGAAGCTTGCGCAGGAAGGAATGACCATGGTCGTCGTGACCCATGAGATGGGCTTCGCGAGAGAAGTGGCCAATCGCGTCGTGTTTATGGATAAAGGGGAAATATTGGAGGAGGCGCCGCCTGCCGAATTTTTTGCCAGTCCGAAGCAGGAACGGGCGCAATTGTTCTTAAGCCGCGTGTTGAACCATTGATACATCCGAACGAATAACGGAAAAGGGGAGAAGGACATGAATAGGAAGAAAGTAAGATCGTTAACGGGTATCGCACTGACCGCCGTAATGGCCGTTTCGCTTGTCGCTTGCGCGGGAGGGACAAAGTCCTCCGGGCAGGATCCGAAGCAAGGAGCGCAGCCGGCGGCAAGCTCGGTCGAGAAAATCAAAGCGCGCGGCAAGCTTGTCGCCGGCGTGAAGTACGACCTGAACTTGTTCGGCTTGAAAGATCCGTCATCCGGCAAAGTCGAAGGATTCGATATCGATCTCGCCAAAGTGGTCGCGAAAAAAATATTCGGCGACGAAAATAAAATCGAGCTAAAGGAAGTGACGTCCAAGACGCGCATTCCGATGTTGAAAAACGGCGAAATCGACATGATCGTAGCGACGATGACGATCACCGAAGACCGCAAGAAGGAAATCGACTTTTCCGACGTTTACTTCATGGCCGGACAGTCGCTGCTGGTCAAGAAAGATAGCAATATTAACGGCTTGAGCGATCTGACCAAAGGCACCAAAGTCGTAACGGCGAAGGGCTCGACTTCGACTGCCAACATCCGCGAGAAATCTCCGGGCACGCAAGTGCTGGAATTTGAAAACTATGCGGAGGCGTTTACTGCGATGAAGGCGGGGCAAGGCGATGCCTTGACGACTGACAATGCGCTGCTGTACGGCATGGCGAAGCAGGATCCGAACTATCGGGTCGTGAAGGAAACGTTTACGGAGGAGCCGTACGGAATCGGCATGCGCAAAAACGAGGACGATCTTGTGAAGCTAGTCAACTCCGTGCTGAAAGAAATGAAAGACAACGGGGAATACGACAAGCTTTACGAGAAATGGATCGGGGAAAAACCGAAGAAATAACTCGAGCCGGCGGGGTGGGCGATACACGTCCATCCCGTTCGTTGTCCATAGAAAGGAGGAGCCGCGATGATCGATTTCTCGATCTTGACGAATCATTGGGATCAATATTTGGAAGGATTTCTCAATACGATCAAGGCCAGTCTTCTCGCATTGATCGGCAGCTTTGTCCTCGGCGCCATTTTCGCGGTGTTCCGCATCGCGCCGGTTCGGGTGCTTAATGCGATCGGAGCCGTGTACGTGGAATTTATCCGGAACATTCCGCTTATCGTAATCGTGTTTTTCATGTTCGTCGGATTGCCGGCTATCGGAATATTGCTGAACCCGTTCACAGCCGGTACGGTCGGTCTGACGATCTATACAGCCGCTTTTATCGCGGAGACGATTCGAGCCGGCATTCAGTCGGTGCCGAAGGGACAAATGGAGGCGGGACGTTCGGCCGGGTTCGGCTACGTTCAGGTCATGCGCTATATCGTTCTGCCGCAAGCGGTCAAAATCGTCATTCCTCCGCTCGGCAACCAGTTTTTGAATTTGATTAAAAACTCGTCCGTACTAGGTGTCATCGCGGGGCTCGATTTGATGTATTACGGTGATTTGATTTCCGCGTCGACCTTCGTCACATTCGATGTTTATATATTCGTAGCCCTGTTTTATTTAGCGTTGACAATCCCGCTCGGCTTCGGCCTCCGCTACTTGGAGCGCCGAATGGTCCGGGCTCGGTGAGGAGGGATCTTCCATGGATTTTGCCGGCGCGTATGCTCCCTCGCATCTGAAGTTTTTGCTGCAAGGTTTATGGGTGACGTTGGAGGTGGCGTTAATCTCGATCGTGCTCAGCTTTATTATAGGCACCTTGGTCGGGATCGTACGGTATTGGCGCATCCCGGTTGTTTCTCAACTGATGGGGCTGTTGGTCGAGACGATCCGGAATTTGCCGCTGCTGTTAATTATATTTTTCACTTACTTCGCCCTTCCAGAAGTCGGAATCAAGATGAGTAAAATGAATGCGGCGATCGTAGCGCTCGTCATCTTCGAATCGGCGATGCTGGCGGAAATTGTCCGCAGCGGCTTGAATTCGATCGATAAAGGCCAAGTGGAGGCGGCCCGCTCCTCGGGTTTGTCCGCTGCCCAGACAATGCGGTTCATCATTTTGCCGCAGGGATTGCGCCGCATGGTGCCGCCTATCGTAAGCCAGTTCATTTCGCTCTTGAAGGATACTTCCTTGGCCGTCGTCATCGCACTTCCCGAGCTGATGAACCATGCGCAAATCATTAACGGCCGCAATGTGAATTATGTGATCCCGACTTTTATCATGATCGCGCTTATGTACTTCATCGTAAACTATTTGTTGTCTATCGTGTCGAGAAAGCTGGAAAGCAAACACGCTTAAGCGAACTGCAAGAGATCTCCATTTCTTGGGCAACCTAGAGACGTTGATCTCTTTTTCTTTCGCCGTATGTCCAGGGAGGTGTACTCAAAAACGCCATGTCGGATCGAATGCGTATATTGATTCTTATTCTAATCAGCACCGCACTGCTCGGAGAAGTGAAGCTGAATCCGTTTGGCGATTCGTTCCGGTTCTCGCTCGGCATCGTCGTTTACTTTTTCGGGCTGCTCTGGTTTTCCGTTCCCGTACTGTCGACCGGCTTGTTGACGGGCGCCTTCGTCGTTCTGTTCCGGATCGGCATGGATGCTATCGGCGGAGATGCGGATTTGGTATCGAGCTTCCTGCACCATATTCCGACATTCGGCTTCTATCTGGCATTCGCCGTGACCGTGAAGCTGCTCCGCATACGCAAGCAGGCCGAGTTTCCGATCCGTGTAGGCTTAATCGGGGCCGCGGCCGATACGATATCGAACTGCGCCGAATTGGTTTTTCGCATAATTATGCTCGAGTCGGCGCCGTTTACGTGGCAAGGGCTGCTTTTGATCGGCATGACCGGCCTGCTCCGCAGCTTCTTCGTCGTAGGGCTCTACAATATGTTGTCCATTCGTCAAGTACGCGAACAGGCGGAATGGCGGAAGTTAGAGCTGGAGAGGCTCCTGCTTTTGAACTCCAGCTTGTATGAGGAATCGTTTTATATGCGCAAATTAATGGCGCATGTCGAGAAGCTGACGAGGGAAAGCTACCGGCTGTATAAAAAGCTGATGGAGCAGCGGCTGCCCGAACACAGCGAAGCGCTGCATGTCGCGGAAAACGTGCATGAACTGAAAAAAGATTTGCAGCGGATCGTCACGGGGCTGTCGAAGCTGATGAAGCCGACGCAAGCCGGTGACCGTCTTGGCATCGGCGAATTATGCGGCTTGGCCGTCCAAGCGAACCGGAAATATGCGGAAGTCCACGGCAAGCAGATCGACTTTCGGCTTCATGCGGATATCCTGCTTTATACGAATCAAACGTATGCGCTGCTGTCAATTTTGAACAATTTATTGACAAACGCGGTGGAAGCGATTGCAGAGAAAGGGACGATAGAGGTGGAAGCTGAGCTTGCAGGGGACTTTCTGTCGATTCGGGTATGCGATAACGGTCCGGGTATTTCCGAGCTGGAGCGGGAATGGGTGTTCGAGCCGGGATATACGACCAAATTCAATCCGGAGGGCTACTTTTCTACGGGCATCGGCTTGACGCATGCGCTCGACATCGCCAAGGCATTGGGCGGATCGCTGACACTGAGTCCACATTCCCCGCACGGCGCAAGGTTCGAGCTGCAGGTCCCGGTTCAACAACTGCTGCGGGAAGGGGAGAATAGCGAGAATGAAGCTTTTTCTGATTGACGACGACGCCGCGGTACGCAAAATATTGGAGCGGATCATAGCGGACGGCAATCTGGGTGAAGTCGTAGGCGAGGCGGCGGACGGACTTCATGTTTCGGCCCGTCAGCTGGCCGGTGCGGATATCGTCCTCATCGATCTGCTCATGCCCGGTCGGGACGGGATCGAGACCATTAAGGCGCTGCGCAAGGAAGGGTATGGCGGCACGTTCGTCATGATTTCCCAGGTCGAGCATAAGGAGCTGGTTGGAGAGGCGTACCAGGAAGGAGTCGACACCTTTATCCGGAAGCCGATAAACCGGTACGAGGTTTTGTCCGTATTGCGGCGAGTCGCTCACCATCTGAATTTGGTCCGTTCGATCGATTCGATTCGGAGTTCGCTCAGCGCTTTAGGCGGTGATGCCGCACCGGTAGTTACGCAGCGGCAGCAGAGACCCGCTTTGGAGGAACGGGCGCGGACGCTGATGCTGCAGTTGGGTATTGCCGGAGAGGCCGGTGCGGGAGATTTGTTGAACATGGTCCGATGGCTCGAGGAAGAGGAGCAGCGGAACGGACCGTTTCGGGAGCTGCCGCCATTGAAAGAGCTGTACGTTCAAGTGCTGCGCAAGGAAAAAGAATCCGGTTCCGGACAGCATACGGATCGGGAGGTTCGCGCCTTGGAGCAGCGGATGCGCCGTATGGTGCTGCAGACGCTAACCCATTTGTCGTCGCTCGGGCTCACCGACTACGGAAATCCGATTTTCGAGCATTATGCTTCGCGGCTGTTCGAATTTCAAGAGGTGCGAACGCGGATGCGCGAGCTGGAGCTGGAAACGGAGGGCACGAGCAGCAAAGCGAGCGTCAAAAAGTTTCTTCAAGCGTTCTTTCTGGAATTGAAGCAGGGCTGAATCGAAAAAATAAACGATCGGCCGAGGGCATCTTCATCATCGATGCTCTTTTTTTGTAGGCAAAAATACGAACGTATGTGCTATAATATTCCAAAACGGCCTATGAAAAGGAGAGCAAGATGCTATCGTCTACCAGTTTGCACGCTCATGCATTTACCGAATTAAATGAACATGTATTTCGTACAAAGCGTCTTGTATCCGCTTCGGCAGCATCGATTCTCGTTATTCTGAACGGCCGGATCGTGAACGAATCGTATTGCGGCTATCATGACCATCCAGAAGACAGCAGGCCAATAGACGCGGAGTCCCGGTTCAACGTAGCTTCGATACGTAAAACTTATTTGGGCTTAGCGGTAAGCCTAGCTCTTTACGAAGGAAAAATAAAAAGTATTAACGATTATATTGTCGAGTATTTGGATGGTCTGGATCCGGCTGTATTCGGCAGCACAACGATACGGCATCTGTTAACGCATACACACGGCTTGCAAGGCTCGCACCAAAGAATATTTGCTCCGGGCACGAATTGGAAATACAATAACGCCGGCGTGAATCTTCTAATCAAGCTCATTCATAACGTGTTCGGCCAACCCCTCTCCCATGTTTTGGAGGATCAAGTTTTGAACCCGTACGGATTCAAGGAAACAGGCTGGGAGAAACAAAAGACCGAGAAGCTTGTTTGGCTGAACGAGAGCTACCCCGGAGATCAAGGCGGTGAAGCGAATCTCTTCGTCAGTACGCGGGAATTGGCTTACTGGGGGTACTTGCACATGAAGAAAGGCCGTATCCGGGAGCGGCAAGCGCTGCCTGCATCGATTTTCGAGCAAGCCGTGTCCATAGCGACTCCGGCCGGTCTTGACGACAGCTTGCCCAGGAACGGATTTTTCTGGTGGGTGCAGGATCGGCCGCGGCCTGCGTCGGAGATGGGAAGCCGATTGCCGGTAGGTTCCTTCCAATCACTGGGGCTATACGGAAATGCGGTGGTCGTTATTCCCGAATACGATGCTGTTGCCGTAAGAATGTTAAATCAAACCGGACCGAATCCGCCGGGCTTCGATTATTTGCAGGATATTCAAAGCTTCGGAAACGCGGTTTGTTCCGCGATAATAAAGTACAGGTCCATGGAACTAGGGACCTAAAGGAAAATCGTGACAGTTTGTCGAATCCGTATAGCATGACACTTTATGTCAGGGTGCGCCCCTTATACTCGCTTTAGAACGTATACCAATTGCGAAGGGGAAATGAGCATGTCTGTCAAACGATTGGATGGAATTTCTTACAGCCGTAAACATTGGATTACGCAGCTCGACTGCTTGTACGAATGCGGCGCCTATCTGGGCGTACAGATGAGCAGGGAATGGCTGTATGGCGGAACGGGATTCGCGTTCCTGATCAATATGGAGGACAGAGGCGAGCCCGGAGGATTTCAGTCGTTCGATACGGGAATGATCCGGAATTTGGCGAACAACCTGGGCATTACCGTGGAAGGCGTGACCGCCCTGCAGTCGGACGGCGACTTTGCCGATAAACAACGGGCCGCTTGGGAAAATACGAGACATGCAATCGATAGCGGTTATCCGTGCTACGGGTATAGTCTCGGAATTCCGGAATATTATATCGTGGACGGTTATGACGACGAAGGGTATTTCTTCCAAGGAATCGGCACGGATAACTGGGAGCTGCAGGTCAGTCCGGCGGCGGCCAGGCAGCTGGAGCAGGGCGTTGCGAACGATGAGGTGCGATTGCTGGCCGAGCGACTTGGTGTCGAGTTATCGCCTAATGTGACTGTACATACGAATGGCGGGCCATTCGAGATATTGGACGATCGCGGCAATTCGATTACGGTTGCGGGGAAAGCCCACTTACGGTGGGACCGGCTCGCTACGACGCATATCGGCTTGCTGGAGATGTTCTGGGTCGAGCCCGGCGTGCGATCGGATGACAAGGACACGGTGAGGGAGGGGCTTCGATACGCGCTGGAGTTCTCGAACAGCCCCCGCAAGCGGGTGTTCGACGGGTATAAAGCGGGGCTTGACGCATACGACAACTTCATCCGTACGTTCCTCCATACCGAAACAGACGGCTTCGGTTTATCGATCAACGCCGAGGCTTGGGCCGAATGCCGGTCGATGGCCGGACCGTTTCTGCGAGAGGCGGCGGACCGGATTGGAGGCGCTCAAGCAATATCTTTAAGACATGCGGGAGCGGTGTATGATCGAATCCATGAGCATCTCAGGTGTGTAAGGGAGCTGTACCCGTTCCATGGACGGAAGCCGGAATATATGAAGGACGCGAATCGCATCTCGAAGGCGGTCAAGCATCTGGAGCAGGCCAAGGAGCTGGAGCGCAGCGGTCTTCGGGAGCTGGAGAGGATCGCCGATTCTTTGTAAACGTAATGCAGAAGATGGGAGGTTCAAGGTATGAGCAATACGCATCGCATCGCTTGGATCGACGCGCAAATTCGCGGCGGACGTTATCCGAACGCCGTCACGATTGCCGATAAGTTCTCGATCTCGCCGCGGCAGGCGTCGCGCGACCTTGAATATTTGCGGGATACGATGTGTGCGCCGCTTGCTTACAGTTATCAGCGCAAAGGCTATTATTACGAAGGCAGGTCGTTCGTCGTGGCGAATCTCGTCATGACGGAGGAGCAGCGGAAGACAATAGCTTATTTGGCCGAGCAGTACAAACGGATGGAGAACGAGCATGCCACCCACTTGGCAAGGTTGTTCAGCCGGCTCGTCGGAGACGCGGAAGAGGAGGAGCCGACTGCGGCGATTCCGATTTTCCCGGTGGAGCGGTCGTTGCTCTCTCGATTCGATGTGCTGAGCGATGCGATCAGGGAACGCCGTAAAGTCAGGATCCGTTACGGAGCAAAATGCGACGACGCGGTCGAGGCTTTGCTGTCGCCCTATAAAATCTACGTATACCGCAAGGATAATTACGTTGCCGGCTATTGCGAGCCCGATAAAGAGATTCGGCTGTTCCGGCTCGCCGAGCTATGGGATGCGTCACCGACCGATCACAGGTACGACCTGGCTCCGCTGCTCGGAAAGGCGGAAATTGTCCCGTACTTGACGGACGAGGCGGACATAGCGGTCGTCCGCTTTCATGCAACGCCATACGGCAAATGGCTCGGCTTGCGGGCGGAGGAGATCGTACCCGGCACGTACCGGATACATTATCTGGACAAAGACCAGTTGTTGGCCAAGCTGTTCGCCTGCCCGTCGGGATTCGAGATCGTCTCGCCCCGGTGGCTCGGCAATCTTGCGGCCAATCGACTGAGACGGATGGTCGGAAGGGTTGGAAGCTTCTCAAGCGAAAGGAATGAGCGAACATGATCAAGATAGGACTTGCATCCGTCAAACACCAGGACACGGTGCCGAAAGGATTGCGAAAAATCGAGGAAATGTTGGTCCGATGCCGGGCGGACAACGTGGATATCGTATGTTTTCCCGAAGCTTATTTGCCGGGGCTGAGAGGCACGGATGTGCAGCTTCCCCCTCCCGACCGGAACATGATGGAGCGAGCGCTGGCTGAATTGCAGAGCCTTTGCAAACGCTATTCAACCATGGCCATCGTCGGCATGGAGGCGGTAACGGATGCAGGCCTTCATAACAGGGCGTACGTGATTTCCGAGACCGGAGAGGTGCTGGGGTATCAGACCAAAAATCAAATTCCTCCCGGCGGCGAGTCCGAGCATTATGTTCCGGATGGAAGCCGGATGATGTTTGCGGTTAAAGGCGTTCCTTTCGGCATATCGATATGTCATGAAGGCTGGCGGTATCCCGAGACGGTCCGATGGGCGGCGGTAAGAGGAGCGCAGATCGTATTCCAGCCGCAATGGACAGGCAGACACAGCGGGCGCGACCGATTGATGGAATGGGGAACTTCTTTTTTCGAGAAAGCGATGATTTGCCGCGCCGGGGAAAACAACGTTTATTTTGCAAGCGTTAACGTTACGATGGATTATCAAACCTCGGCAACCTCGCTGATCGATCCACAGGGCAAACTATTGCAATATTTGCCGTACGGAACCGAAGGGCTGCTCACGTACGAGATAGATCCATCCAAGGCAACTAGGCTGTTTGCCGCACGATTTGATCCATCTCAATTGCCCGAGTAGCATCTTGCAACGTTTCGCGATATCTCCAACAGGGCGGAGAGGGTGATTCAATGGGCAGAGTCGAGCAATTTAATAGTAAAATCGCTGCCATTACGGTCAGTCAACCCATGAATGGGGACGTACATGTATATGTGATCAGAAAAGAAAAAGTGACGTTGATCGATTGCGGTCATCCTTCCCCCGAATCACTAGATGAGCTATTCTCGGGTCTAGATCAACTCGGTCTTAAACCGGAGAACATCGACCAAATCTTGCTGACGCATCGTCATATCGATCATGTCGGAGCGCTCGTGTGCGAGCGAGCTTATTTTGGCCATGCGAACGTAGTTGCCTCTTACGGGTCCTTGGAACCGATCGTTCATCTCGACGAATTGGACCGTATGAAACGGCATATTCCCGAACAACATGTCGCGGAAGTGATAGACGAAGCGTTTCTGCAGGCGTATCGAACCTACTATTCGTATTATAGGCCTCTTCGGATCGACCGGATGGTCCGGGAGGGAGACCGGATTGACATTGGAGATGGTCAGCATCTTCTGGTCTTGGAAACTCCGGGTCATAGCCGCGACCATATTTCTCTGCTGCATGCCGAGTCGGGTACGCTATTCGGAGGGGATATTCTGCTTCATAATGGACCTCCGCTCATCCAATGTCTGGATTCATATAGGAAAAGCATGGAGAAAATAAATAGCAGCGGCGCGGATGTAGTGCTCCCGGGTCATGGGAAAGAAATACATAATGTAAACGAAACGGTTGCGCAAACAACCGATAGATTGACCGCGACGGATCAAAAAATAATAGAGGCATGGAATCGCAATGTGCGGACGCCTTATGAGTTGGCTTTGGAAATTACCGGAGGAAGGGTGCACCGGGGGCTTCGTTTTTTTATCGGGGTCGTCCTGACTCACCTGGATGAACTGAAACGGAATCATCAAATTTGAATACCGACAGGAGGAATACGCATTTATGTACGAACATCTCGTTTCCTTTAAATTCAATGAATCCTACAGTCCCGATCATGAGAAAATGCTGTTAGACAAGCTGCTGTCCTTCAAGGAGCGCATTCCGGGTATCGTCGAGCTGACGGCCGGCGTCAACGTAACCGAAGAAACCGGGAACATGCACGGCTATTCGCTGGGGCTACGCGTTACGTTCCAAGACAAAGATGCTCTGCGTCAATATGGTCCGCATCCGGTCCATCAAGAGTTCGTCCGCATGCTGGATGGAATATTGGACAACGTCATAGTTATCGATTATCCCGTAGCGGGTCCGGGATCGGCAGGAAAGTAAAGACGAGAGGGGCAGCAAATATGAAAACGGCTGAACTTGGAGAAATGAAGCTGGTCGGTTTGCGTGTCGTTTGTCCCGGCGACCGGTACGTGTTTGAAATTCCGAAGGCGATTCGGGTGTTGAAGGAACGGCTATACGAGATAAAGCAGACCGTTAATCCGATCCGATTGATCGGGGCATTCATACCGGGGGATTACACCAAGGAAGAAGACGGGTATTGGGCGTGCGTTGAGGTAAACGACTATGTCGACATACCCGAAGGGATGACGATGCTAACGGTGCCCGCACAGCAATATGCGGTTATTCGGCATATAGGCCCGAACACGGAGATTAGACGTACATACGATAAGCTTCATGCATGGATGGAGGAGAACGGATTGCAAAGACTGCTGCGATCTTGGAATTTGGAGATTTCGGAGCAGTGGGGTCATGCGGATGCCGATCAATTGGAATTGCATTTATACGATACGATTAAGATTTAGGCGAGTGAGCCCTATTCCTATAGGATCCACAAGGCCCGTTCGGGCCTCTTGGCGTTGAGACGCTTGAAAGTCGGAATCATCTTCGGTAAATCTATTGAATTAATATTCATAAGTATGTATATTAATACCATTCTACTTATGCGAGGATGGTCGAGATGTACAAACATATCGAAGAAATCACATTGAATACGTGGCCTGCCCTGGAAACCGTCCTTCTTAAAGGCTGGATCATCCGGTCTGCCGACGGCTATACGAAGAGAGCGAACTCCGTAAGCCCGCTATACGGTGCGGAAATGTCAAACCAAGAGTCCGTCGAGGAACTCATCCGGATTTGTGATAATTACTATAGCGGCAATGGGCTCAACTCGGTTTTTAAAATGACCCCCTATACGGTTCCGGCCAACTTGGACAGCATTTTGGATGCTCTAGGGTACCGAGTAATCGATGAATCCAGCGTCAGACTGCTTCATCTGGATCAACTGCCCGAGCCAAGCCTAATAGCAGCACGGCAAGATTCCATAACTGACGAATGGCTCGGTACCGTGGCACAGCTGAACAATTTGACTGTCAAGCAAATCGACGTTACAAGAAAAATGCTGCAACGCTCAACGTTGCAGCAAGGCTTTTTTACGCTTTATCAAGAGGATAGTCCGGTTGCCTGCGGGTTAGGCGTCATTCAGAATGAATATGTCGGCTTGTATGATATCGTTACCGACATGAACCATAGGAGAAACGGCTTCGGGATGCAGCTGTTGTTGAACATCCTGCAATGGGGGATATCGGCTGGAGCGAAATACTCGTTCTTGCAAGTGGTTCAGCAAAACGATGCGGCAATCGGGCTGTATACGAAGCTGGGGTATCGAGAGCTATACAAATATTGGTATCGCATGAAGCCGGAATGATCTTTATTGTTTAAGACCGAAAAGGAGGGCCTGTATGAAAGAGCTCGGCAAGCGTTCCTTGCAGACCGATCCGAAGCGGGATGCCATCCGCCGTAGTGGCCGTGACGGAGAAATGGGCCGGCCGACAGCACTAACGAATTTGCTGCAGCTTCATCGAACTGTCGGTAATCGTGCGGTCGGCCGCTTGTTGCAGCATACGCTGCAGCGTACGTCCGACGATAAAGCCCAATCGTCCGCCGCATCGAGTGCGGAGCCCGGTTATTTCCTTATACCGGAGTGTAAGTCAATCGAAACGGCCAGAGACATCTTCTCCCGTATCTCGCTCGGTGACAGCGGCGCCCTTCAATTCGTCAGTCAGCAAGCATACACGTCTTTTAAAGACAATCAGCAATTGATGGAATGGGGACTCGCCGGGAAGGGTGAGCAATTTATTCTCATTCCGGGTAACAATGGTTCGGTGAACTGGGAAGGGATAGACGATAAATACGATCCGATTGCCCATTCACATCCGAAACAAGATCCGAAGGAAACGAAATATGGAATTCAGGAGAGCCAATGGGTGAGTCAATTTAAGGAAGGCAGACCAATCTCGAAGGATATGACATTAGAGCAGTGGCACCACTCCTATCCGACCCAATCCGATATTCTATATCCCGGCTCGATACAAGCTGAGTCTCACCGGGTATTCACACCATGGCAAGTGAAACAGGATGGCGAAACGGACGGGTATACCGCTTTCCATAACCAGGAAGTCAAACCGGAAGATCAGCTTGTCTTCGAAATTGTCAAACCGCGAAATACCGGATATTCGAGAATCAAGAGCATAAATGGTCGCGAGCAAAGGCCATCTCCTCTTTACATCTGCGATATGAGAATATTGCAAGGCTCCAAGGAACTGTTCGTACTGCAAAACGTGAAAGCGAATGTACTGGAAGAGAAGTATCAGCCTGTAATTGGTGAAACTTTTCCCAATCCTGAAAAAGAAGTGCCTGCCGTAGTGGAGCAGGAACAGCAAAAGGACGATGTTCAAGAAGAGGGAGACCCATTTGCCGACTTTTCGTCCTTTCATTCCTAATCACTCAGGCAATATGGTAATTACAAATGCAATGCGGAACATGGCCGCGTCCATCCCGGTATTTCTTTTCGCTCTTGCCTGGGCTTCCAGAAGATCGAAGTATTTGAAGTAAATTTCCGCTTCGTCCAAGCTGGCTGTGGAATAAGGCGCTTCTTCGATGTAGAAGCTTCCGTCCTCCAGCTTAAGGACGTGTCCGTTTCTTTTTTTGGACATACCCTTCACCTCCATCTACTACTATAACCGATTTGGATAAATATTTTTTTGATTTTCTCGTTTCTGCCTCCAAAAATTCATAGGCACATGCATCTATACAATAGGGAGGGAGAAGATGGAGTATGAAATAACGGACGGCGACTTGATCGAGCGGGCTCGCGGCGGCGACCGGGACGCATTCGGGGAGCTTGTGCGGAGACATCGGACTAAAGCGTTCGATTGGGCGAAGAGCGTCGCGCGGGACCCGCATTTGGCGGAGGACATCGTCCAGGAAGCGCTGCTGCGAGCCTTTATGCATTTGGGCTCACTCGCCGATATGAGCCGATTTTTGCCATGGCTTCACCGGATCGTGCGCAATGAAGCTCTAATGAAGCTGCGTAAAGGCGAGCATTCCGGAAAGGAGCGAACGTTTACCGGCTTGATCGCCGCTGATCGGGAAGGGGAGCGTATCGACTGGTCCGATCTGGACAGCATCATGTTATACATGTGCAGCACCAAGGATCAGACACGGACTGGAGATGACGATCCATCCGTACGGTTGGCCCGGAAAGAATTTCTCGAGACGATACGTCAGCTTCTGCATGGACTGACTTCGAGGGAGAGGGCCGTATTCGAGGCGCACTTTTTCAATCAGCTGTCGCCTGCGGAAATCGCCCGATTGTACCGCACTTCGACCGATAATGTATATCAGTCGCTTGCTCGCGGCCGACAAAAGGTACGGGAGGAACGTATCCGTGTGCGTCTGAGGGACTATATCCGGGAACGAAGTGATACGGGCGCGCTGGAGAAGGCCGTTATTGCATTGAAAAAAGGGCCTCGATCCGGGGAGTGGAAGCGATGCAAGACTTCTTTCGCAGGGGCGGTATGCGCCGTTCTGCCATACGCGGGAGCGAGCGGTTATACGCTAACCGATGTCATGGGGCTTACGGGACAGGCGTTTCGACTGACTGTTGAGGAAGAGTGCGTCGATGCGACCGGCCCAACGATGTATTTCTGGGAGCCTCACTTTCATAGAGCCTTGCTGAACTTGGGACTGGATAGCGAACATTCCGGAGATGGTGGCGTTCCACCAAGTCCGTTCATGCTGGGTAAAGGAATTGCGCTTATTCGAAAATCCATTATGCGCGGAGTGCCGGTTATCTCATGGGACTTGTTCACGCCGGAATTCGGAATTGTTTACGGTTACGACGATACCGAGCAGCTGCTGTATGCCGTGGACTCAAGGGCTAAGAAGGTTATCGCCTACGATCAATTCGGTCGAGGGCTGTCGGGCGGACTGTTCGTGCTTGCCGTATCCGGCCGTAAGCCGATTCCTTATTGGGAAGCGGTGCGAAACGCTCTGGACATGGCTGTCCGGCATGCTAATGGCGAGCTGACATTTGTCGGATACGTGTGCGGGTTGGCCGCCTATGAAAGCTGGATAGACGCTTTCCGCAGAGGCAACGTCCAGCCGCTCGGTAACGCCTATACCGCGCAGTCTGCTGCAGAAGCGAGAGAGCACGCAGCGTCGTTCATTCGCGGATTGGAGTCCAAGCTATCCGATGCCGGCCGCGACGAAGCCGCGAAGCTCGCAGCCGAAGCAGCCCTGCAGTACGAACGCGTCGCTGCATCGCTTGTGGAATTAAGCATGCTGTTCCCGTTCCCCGAAGGCGGTTCGCCGAACGACCCGGATCTGCGGAAGGCGGCTGTCGGACTGCTGAAGCAGGCCTATGCCGCGGAGGAAAGAGGCGTTCAGTTGTTGGGGCGATTAAGCCGTTGTCTAAGCTTTCTCACTTCTTGACGGGAGGTTTATGGATTGGACGTGAAAACAACAAACCTAGTAGAAGGTTACATTTATAACGGCGGAAGAAGCAATCTCGCCAACATAAACACTTACAGTGCGTGTTTCAAATATTGGGCTAAACCGTACGGCTACACGCCATGGCTGTATGGAGCGATCGCCATCCCGTTTCTGTTCAGGGTCGTCGAGAACGTAAATACTCCCCCTCCCATGTACGAGCTGCCTCACAGCCGAATCGTACAATTGTTGAACAACCTGGGCGTACGAATGGAAGGGATATGTGAAATTGCCGAGGGCGAGACATTAGACCGGCTGCGCAAGGAAGCTTGGGACGCGGCGAAACGTGCTATCGATTCCGGATATCCGTGTTTCGGGCGAGGATTTGACTTCCATCATGGCGAGACTAGCGTTGTTCAAGGCTACGATGAAGCTGCCGAGGTGTACATCATCAGCTGCTGGCAGGGGACGAAGACGATTCCATGGCAGTCTCTGGGTGAACGAGACGGGCTGATCGACCTACATTGGATGAAACCTGACGGCGAGGAAGAAGACGACCTTCGGACATTGCGGGATGCGCTTAGTCTCGCTGTCGGGTTCGCGGACGGCAAGCATACGGGACCCGGGACGAAGGTCGGCTCCGACGCCTACGATCATTGGGTTCATGAGCTGCGTAAAGGGACAGTGGACGGTTGGTTTTTCGCCTATAACACCCACGAATGGGATACGTGCCGCACGTACGGCTACAAGTTTTTGGTCGAAGCGAAGGAACGTCTCGGTACCGCCGCACCGCGTGCATTGGACGAAGCGATCGAGCGATTCGGCTCCGTACGCGCCGCCATCAATCAAGTGTACCGATTGTTCCCGTGGGAGCAGCCGCGCGGATGGATCGAAGACAGCGAACGCCGGTTAGAGGCGGCGCGGCTGCTCGAACAAGCCAAGCAATACGACGCGGCGGCGATAGAAGCATTCCGCAACATTATCGAGACGATTCAATAAGGAGGCTACGCCGATGAAGAAAGCAAACCTGGAGCGGCTTCGCTTCTCGGGATTTCACAGGTCGCATATCGGGGCGATCCGATCCTGTCTCGACTATTACAACATTTCGTGTTCTGCCGCTTGGGTATACGGAATGACCGGTAGTGCTTTTCTGTCGATCATCGACGAGAAATGTTCCGCCCCGAATATCGGAGAACCCGAAGAAGCCATGTTTCAGCTGGCGAGACATCTGGGCGTGGAGATCAACGGGTTTCATACGTTTGCAGAGGACCGGCAATCGTTCAGCCGCTTGCAAGCCGAAGCATGGGACGCTGCACGTTCCGCACTCGATCAAGGACAGCCCGTATTTGCCAAGGAGCTGGATTTGGGCAATGAGACGTCCGTCGTTTACGGCTATGATGATGAAGGTTATTATACCCACTCCTGGCACGGCGGCCACGGGCATGAAGGATATGACGAAGTAATCCCGTGGACCCAGCTTGGACGTAATTACTGCCCGTGCCGGGCCTGTAAAGAAAGACTCCGGTCTGGCGAATGGCCGAGCGAGAGCGTATATATCGGCAATTTGGACGAGGGAGGGTTTATATCTCTGCATTGGGCGGCTCCGGCTGCGCAATCCGACGATAGGACCGCGTTGAAAGCTGCGCTTCAATTGGCGATCGATCGAAATAGGCCGGCTACATTCAATTGGGGCGGGCGCAAGTTCTACAGCGGACTATTGGTGTTCGACAAGTGGATCGAAGCGGTTCGGAGCAATAAGATTCAAGGATTCTATATGGGGTACTACGCCGATCTTTTCCATGAGGGCAGACGTTACGCGCATCTATTTCTTCAGGAAGCGAGCGGGCGGTTCGGCGGCGATTTAGGCGAACAGTTGAGCCATACGGCCGACCATTATCGACTCATACGGGAAGCTTTTCAGAAGCTGAACGAACTGTTTCCATGGGATCAGCCGAGATCGCCTATCGAAGACCCCGACCGCCGCAGCGAAGCGGTACAGCTGCTGACCGGGATCAGAAGCCTTGAAGCGGAAGCATACCGGAAACTGGAAAAGCTTGAGGCTGCGCTTCGGGCGGGTTCGCCCAGCAAACTGCCTACTTGAAAGGTGATGAACATGTCCTGCGAGCTGATCAACAAATCATTCGGAATGGCTGGCATCGAGAAGCGCTGTCTGTTCAAGGAATATCCCGCTGCGATGGCGGAAGCCAGAACGACACTGAATGAGCGAATATCCGAACTGCCGCATGCAGGTGAAACCGAGCTGATCCTGTATGAGATGACGGAAGAGAGCGTTCATCCGGATCGGAAAGAGCGGTTTTACATTGGACGGATGACGGAGCGGGTCGATGCTTTGCCCACCGGGTTCGTTTTCACGGATGTTCCGGACCAATGGTTTGTATCGACGGTATATAGAGGGCCGATCCGCGACATCTGGAAAGGATATAACCAAATACGCGATTTCATTCACGCTAACTCGATCGCGGAAAATAAAACATCGTATGTCATCGAGCTATACGATAGCCGGTTTGACCCCGATTCGGATGAGAGCGAAATGGAATTATACATGCCGGTAATGAAATGATGCGGAGCAAGTCCGAAAGAGGAAAAGAAGGAGGCCGTCAGCGGCTCCCCTCCAGGGTAATAGATAAGTTCGAATCAATATTCGATCGAGGCAATAACCGCATTGTTAAACAAGTTCATGCAGGGGAACCAGACGTCGTATCCGTCATTTCTTTTGCTCTCGATAGAGAAGATGATTTGGACAGTCTCATAGTGCGGGTCGATCGTAATGTTGACTCCGCCGGCCCCGCCGCAAACTACTGCTTTGGGCGAGAATAAATCTCCGCTGTCTCTCTTCGTATTATTGACAGGCCAGCAATAGCCATAGGACGCGTCCCGGAAAAATTGGGCGCCGTAAGTAGAAGAGACGTGCGGCGCCTGGTCGCGTAACATTTCCGTAACCGAGGCGAGGCTTAAGATCCGTTCCTCACCGTATTTGCCTTTGTTCAGAAACATTTGCCCGAACCGGGCGATATCCATGGCGGTGGAATAAGCACCGCCTGCCGCGGATGGTGACGACATCGCCTCCTGTGTATGAAACCATCGACCGTACGGCAAATCCTCGGCTCTCCGAATAACACGTTGCTGCTCGGACTCCGGCACGACAAAGTATGTATCGTTCATTTCCAGCGGCTTGAAAATATGCTCCATACAAAACTGTTCGAGTGTTCTCCCGCTAAGCCTGCGAATGATCTCGCCGAGAAGCTCGATACCGTAACCGCAATAAGACATTTCCGTACCCGGCGGCTTCCAGAGGGGAGTATCGTACCCCAGATAAAGTCTCCGGTGCAAACCGGGGTGCTGATTCGGCTCCGGAGGCGGAATTTCGACATGTCCTTCCTTTTTCTTGGAATGCTCGTTCACATCCGAATTCCTCAGACCGGACGTATGCGTCATCAGATGATGAACCTTCACCTCATGCTTGCCTTCGCCGGTAAACTCGGGAATATAATAAGACACCGGAAAGCTTAAACATAACAAGCCTTGTTCGACCAAGATCATGGCGGCCGTAGCCGTTATCGGTTTCGTAATCGACGCCAGCGGGAAAAGAGTATCCGCCGCAAGCGACGGAGCATCGGGTTCGGGTGAGACGGTTCCGTAATATTTTTGGCTCACTATCGTTCCTTTGCGGGCCGCTACGATCCCGAATGCTTGCGATACTTTGCGATCGGCCCACCCTTCGACAAGCTTTTCCATCCGTTCAATGCGCTGCGAAGACATTCCGACTTCTTCCGGCGCTCCTTCTCTTAGCTTCATACGTCAACTCCTTAACGGGTAGTAATTAATGGTAACATACCCATGCCGGAAATCAATGGAAGAATCGACTAATAGTTATATTGTCCGATAAGTTACTGCCGTAGAAATGTCGTTATTTGTACGATCGGTACTTTACATAATGTTCATTTGGAGGTATAATTAAGTCCAACCTAATATTCTTTTATCGCTGAGTTTTCTCATTATGAGAAAAGCGGGGGAACCAAGTACTATGGGGTGAATCGATGCACATACAGTTGTGTATCGTAGGGCGATTTCTCACCGTCCGAATCCGTCAGCTAACCTCGTAAGCGGATGTGGGGAGGATAGCTTTGTTTACTTACACAAGGTCTAGCCTTGTGTTATTTTGCATTTTAAGTAAATAAACTTTTCCGTCTCTGCATGTTTTAATCTGAGAGGAGGATTTGTTTATGGCACCGAAGGAAAAATTGTTCAGGCTTTTCGACAAGTTGAATGAGAACGATAAGAAGAAAGCGTACGAGTTTATGCAATCATTGGTACACCGCAGCGGAGGAACAAGCAAGCCTCAAGAAGTATCCACGCTGTACGGTAAAGATTACTTCGTCGTATCCGATTGATTTATGCTGGAGGCTGCGGCTCCCTACTTACGTGGGGCCAGCTACTATCACACCGAAATCCGCCGACCCGGCGGATTTTTTGTATATAGAGTTTATTAGTTCCGGGGTCCCCGCAAAGGAATTGGAATAAGCTTCGAAGAAAGGCTCCACTTTGTGGGGTTATTTTTTTGTGCTTAAAGGCCCGAATTCCTTATGGGACAACGGAAGTGCAAGATTGTTGCATGCTTTTAGATTTGTTACTATTGCCGGAAAGGTGTTTCTTTTTATACAACAGGAGGAGTCCGCGTATCCGTATGGTATAATAAATCATTGAGACAAGAAAGCAGAAGCAGGGAGTTGTCGGAAGATGAAAAATCTTCTTGTCACAGGCTATCGCGCCCATGAGCTGCAAATTTTCGATGAAAAGCATAAAGGGATCGGCTATATCAAGAAGGCGATTGCCGGCAGGCTGGTTCCATTGATCGAAGAAGGCTTGGAGTGGGTTCTCACTCCCGGGCAATACGGTGTGGATTTATGGGCGTGCGACGTCGTCATCGGTTTGAAGAAGCAGTACCCACACTTGAAGCTGTCGATTATTACAGCATATAAAAATCCGGAGGAAAAGTGGAAGGACGAGAAGAAAAACTTTTATCACGACATCTTGCGCGGTGTCGATTATTACGGTGCGGTAAGCAACCAGGAATATAGCGGCGTATGGCAGCTTACGGCCAGGGACGATCTGTTGTTAAGAAAAACGGACGGCATTCTGCTGTTGTATGATGAAGATGCGGCTGAAGGAAGTCCGAGATTTTATAAGGAAAAGGCGTTGAAGAAGCAGCTCAAGGACGGATACCGGTATATGAGCATCAGCTCGGAGGATATTCAAAGTATAGCAAACGAAGAAATATACAATTCATTCGAATAACCGGGCGAAGGAAGGAGAAGCCATGTACATCGTCGCCATGCTGACCATGCTCGTCGACCATATCGGAATCGTCTTCTTTCCCGATCAGGAAGGCTGGCGGATCGTAGGAAGAATCGCGATGCCGATCTATGCCTATTGTCTTGTGCAGGGCTTCCGTTATACGCGCAGCAAAACGAATTATTTGCGACGCTTGGTGCTGCTCGCACTCATCTCCGAAGTTCCCTACGTCATCGCCTTGAAAATGGTCAATATCAATATCATCGGCACGTTCGTAATTTGTATGCTCGTATTAATCGGAATGGAGCGGTTTCGCGGCAAAGCGGCCGCAATCGGGCTCGTGACGGCGGGCTCCGTCGTTCTGGAGGTCATTCCGTTTGATTACGGCGCATATGCGCTGCTGCTCGTACTCGCTTATAAATGGCTGGATACGCGGCATCTTGTTGCCGCACATTTGCTGCTTAATCTGGCTTTCATATTGGCAACCGGCGGAGTACTGCAAATGTACAGCATCATCTCGACGATATTCCTGGTGTACCGCCCTTCGATATACGGATGGCTGGACAAGGTCGAAATCAGGCGATGGGTGTGGCGAAGCTTCTATCCCGCCCATCTGGTCGTGCTGGCTGCGGCACAGCTGCTGTTTGTCCTTAATAAATCATAGTCAATAAGCCCCGAGGGAACGAACGGATGTCTCTCGGGGCTTATTGCCGTTTCCGGCGATGAGCCGAGGGGTATCGTTCTATCGCGCCCTAAGCGACTTCTGCACAATTTTTCCCCGATTATTGTTCAATACTTCTAAACTCCGGGTCCTTATACTTGGGGTGAGCAAAGCAAATCCACAAGTTCCAAGGGGTGCAGGTTATGAGTACAATTCATATCGGGATGATCGGTACGGGCAATATCGCCCATACCCATATCAACAGACTGAGAAACGCCGCAAATGTACGGATCGTCGCACTTTCCGATCCGAGCGAAGCGAGCCGGCAAGCACTGCGGCTTAAGTTCGGTTTGGACCAAGCCGCCGAATTCGCAGATCATGCGGAGATGCTGAAACTTAGCGAACTGGATGCGGTTATCATCTGCTCGCCGCATACGCTCCATTATCGCCATGTCTCGGAGGCGTTGTCGGCCGGGAAGCATGTACTGGTAGAGAAACCGCTTACATGCACGTCGGAAGAGGCGGAGCTGCTGATCGCACAGGCGGACCGGGCGGGAAAAGTGCTGCAAGTATCGTTTCAACGGCATTTCCTCCCGCACTTCATGTACATTCATGATGCTATTGCCGCAGGTACGATCGGCAAGCTTACCTCCGTCACCGCTACGTTATATCAAGACTGGAAAGATGCGCAGCAAGGAACTTGGCGACAAAATCCGCAACTATCCGGCGGCGGTATGCTGATGGATTCCGGCAGTCACATTATCGATGTACTGCTGTGGACGACGGGCTTGACGCCGGAAGCGGTGACAACTCAATTGCAATGCCACGATTCGCCTGTAGAGATCGATACATTTACGACGATCCGTTTCGCCGGAGGAGCGGTCGGCAGCTTGAACATTGCAGGGAAAGCGCCGTCGAAGCTGTTGTTCGAAACATATGCTTTCCTCGGGGAGAAGGGCGGTATTTTTTACGATAACGGCAAAATCGTCTTGCGCTTGAACGGCGAGGCTCCCGTAGAACCGGAACTGCCTAAGGCGGTGACCGATCCGGACCGGAGCTTCGTGGCCGCCATTCGGGGCGAGGGAGAAAATCCGGTGCCCGGACAATATGCGCTGAAAGTGCTGCAGCTCACCGAGCAAATCTATGACGCGGCGGGATATTCGCCCTTAACGTATGTAAACGCATAGATCGAGTGCGAGAAGGAGTAACTCATATCCATGAAAATGACTAATAAAATCGGAGTTATCGTCGACAGCTTTCGTGTCGGCGTTCGTCAGGGGCTTGCGAAAGCGAAGGAAGTAGGGGCGGAAGGAGTACAAATCTACGCCCGCAACGAAATGGATCCGAGTGCCCTCTCTACACAGGCACGCAGCGAGCTGAAAGATTACATCGCGTCGCTGGGACTGGAAATATCCGCATTGTGCGGCGATTTGGGACGATTCGGATTGGAAGACACATCGGCGGCTTCGGAAAGAGTCGACAAAGCCAAGCGGATTATGGAGCTGGCCAAAGAGCTCGGAACCGATATTGTCACGATGCATATCGGCGTCATTCCGTACGATCCCGAGAGCGAGAGCTACGCGGCCATGCAAGGCGCATGCTTGGAGCTGTGCCGATTTGCGGAGAGCATGGATGCCAATTATGCGATCGAGACGGGACCGACGACGGCGTATCACTTAAAGAGCTTCCTCGATACGCTCGGTGGCAAAGGTGTCGCCGTCAACTACGATCCGGCCAATATGGTCATGGTCACCGGCGATGATCCGGTCCGGGGCGTGTATACGTTGAAAGATTATATCGTGCATACCCATGCGAAGGACGGGATGCGGTTCTTCGCGGTCGATCCGCGGGAAGTATACGGTTCGTTCGATTTCGTGTCCGGAGACAACGGAAAGGCTCGGGATTTGGTCCGATCGAGGAAAGTTTACTTGGAAACGCCTCTCGGCGAAGGTCACGTCGATTTCGACAGCTATTTCCAAGCACTGATGGATATCCAATATACCGGATATTTGACGATCGAACGGGAAGCGGGCGACCAACCGGAAGCGAACATACGCGAAGCGGTGGAGTTTATTAAAGGCTACCGGTAACATTCATAGCAAATTGAAAGAGGATCGCTCTCGTCAGTAGGGCGATCCTTTGCCATGTCGGAGCTGCAAAAAATTAGCTTGCATTATCTTGTTCACGATTTTATAATGTGCCTGTAGTCATTGCAGTTAAGAGCTGCAGTTATATTTCGGTAAATACTGTGCTTGTAATGAGCTCAGTAAATTCGAGAACTAAGGAGATGCGTGTGATGCAAGCATTATCGATTTTTTTGCAAATTTTGCTCGCCTTGATGTTTCTAATGGCGGGGAGCGGCAAGCTGGCTGGGTCCAAAATGCACGTCGAAATGTTTAAGCAATGGGGGCTGCCGCAATGGTTCCGGTCTGTAACGGGACTGGTCGAGCTGATCGGAGCCGCGGCCATGATTATCGGCATATGGGAACCAAGCTGGGCGGCGGCAGGTGCGTTATGGCTCGGGATTACATCGTTTGTCGGCATTCTCGTGCATGTTCGCGTCAAAGACACGTTCAAGCAAACCTTTATGATCCTTCTGCTGTTTATCATTTCGGCCGTGCTGTTCTTTATCCGATATGAACAGTTTGCGAACTTTCCCGGTTTCGCTTAACGGCTATTGACGTATGCTCTTGTCACGATTAGGCTCATCCGGTACTATGGAGAGAATGAGTTACTACGCCATGGACGGAATCGGGTGAGAGCTGCACATGGGGATCGCGGATATGATCTCGTCAATAACGGAACAACAACTGCTGGAGTGGCTGGAACGATTCCGATCATACGGACCGCTGCCCGGCATTCTGCTTACTTTCCTCAAATCGTTCGTTCCGCCGCTGCCGACCCTCCTCATCGTCGGGGTGAATGCGGCCGTATACGGTCTATGGTTGGGCTTTCTGTACTCCTGGATCGGTATGGTGAGCGGCTGCGTCTTGACGTTTATGCTGGTCCGCAAAATAGCGGGGCATCCGTATTTGGAACGATGGGCTCGCAAACCGAAGGTACGCAAAGGGATGCAGTGGGTACGCCGGAACGCGTTCAGCTACGTGTTCCTGTTGAGCTTGTTTCCGGTGGGGCCGTTTGTCGTAATCAACATTGCGGCAGGTCTTGCGGGTATGCGGCTGCGTTCTTTCGCTCTTGCCGTTGGCGCCGGTAAGGCGATCATGATATTCGTCGTGTCCTACATCGGCCACGATGTTTCCCGATATATCGAGAATCCGCTGAATATTCTCTATGTCGTCCTGTTTATCGCAGTATCCCTGATCTTCAGCCGAAAGATCGAAGCGCGGTTTGCCAAGGATTCCTCCAAGCCGGACGAGGAACTGACCAATGGAATGTAACTACAGAGCTTTTCTGCGAATTTCAATGCAGGAGGCTCTTTTTTGTTCAACGAATCTCCTTCTTGACTTAAGTAAAAGAGTACCGTACAGTCAAACTAACGACCGGTAGTTAGTCAGGGGGTGTCATGCATTGTCTTATGACAAGATCAAGCAAGCAGCGATGAAGCATTTTGCACGCAGCGGCTATGAAGGAGCATCGTTGGCGGACATTGCCTCAGAGGTCGGGATTAAGAAGCCGTCTCTGTATAACCATTTCGCGGGCAAGGAACAGTTGTTCCTCTCCGTACTGGGCGATATTAGCGAAGATTATAAGAGATTTCTCTTATCCAAATTGACGCAGATGGAGCACTTGTCTCCGGAACGGCAGCTGTTCGGCATGTATCGGGCTTACATCGAGTATTTTACTTTCGACTCCGTTCGAACCGATTTTTGGAAAAGAGTAATGCTGTTTCCACCCGCCTCGCTTACCGACAAAATCGTGCAGCTTGTCGGCGAGGTGGAGCAGCTGATAGCTCCCAGGCTTGCAGCATTGTTCCGGGATGGCATAAGCCGAAGTACGATCCGGGAGAATGATCCGAATGAGCTGGTCACCTTTTTTTATTCGTTGGTGAACGGATACATGATGGGCTTAATGATGACCGGACCGCATGATTTTACGAACAAGCTGGATCGGATATGGACGATGTTCTGGCAAGGGATCGGCAGCGGACGATGGGAGACGGAGGGGAACCGGGATGGCTAAACGGAAGTTCATCGTCATCGGAGGCGGCATCGCCGGCTTATGTACGGCAATTGCGCTTCGAAACAAAGGATTTGAAGCGGAAGTGTACGAGAGCGCCGTTCAACTGAAGGAAGCCGGGGCGGGTCTCGGAGTCGGGGCGAATGCGCTGAAAGCGATGCAGCGGCTCGGCATGGGCGACAAGCTGATGGAGAGGGGCAAGGTGCTTAAGGCGGCGCGTATTGTGAACGAAAAAGGAGAACTGATAGCCAAGACGGACTCGGTCAAAGTCAGCAGCTTGTTCGGTACCGATAATATTACGATTCATCGGGCCGATCTACTCCATGTTCTTGCGAAATCGTTGCCGGACAGCTGCATTCAGACGAATAAGAAATGTGTGGGCATTAGTCGGCAGCCTGACGGGGGAGTTCGTGTCAGCTTCCAGGACGGAACGACGGCCTCCGGCGATGGGTTGATTGCCGCTGACGGCATACGCTCCTCCATCCGGCAGCAGTTGATTCCCGCAGCCGCGCCGAGATACGCCGGGTATACGTGCTGGCGGTCTGTCGTAACGGGGGTTCCGGCGGGCTATGAAGCCGGCGCATTTACGGAAACGTGGGGAAGCAAAGGGCGTTTCGGCATAGTGCCCTTGAAAGATGACCGCATTTATTGGTTTGCATGTGTGAATGCCGCTTCGCCACGCGATCCGAAGCTTGCCGGCTTTCGCACGCAAGAGCTAATCGAACATTTCTCGGGGTATCATGCGACGATTAGGGAGCTTCTTGAGAAGACGGATGACGGCGCTCTGCTCCATAACGATATTTATGACCTTAAGCCGATTCGGCGATTTGCTTTCGGTTCCGTTGTATTAATCGGGGACGCCGCCCACGCGACGACGCCGAACCTGGGTCAGGGGGCCGGGCAGGCGATGGAGGATGCCGTGTTTGTTGCGGAGTGTCTGGAGCGCTATTCGTCCGTGGAGGAAGCTTTTGCCCGGTTCGAGCAGCTGAGGCTGCCCCGTACGCGCAAAATTGTGAATACGTCATGGACACTCGGGAAAGTCGCCCAGCTCGAGTCGAAGCTTCTATGCAGTTTAAGAAACGGGCTGTTCCGAGCGATTCCGGCCAAGGTGAACGAAAGGCAATTGCGGTTCCTGCTCGATGTTCGGTTCGATATTTAGCGATAAATGAAAAAAGCACTGTCATTTCGACAATGGCTTCTCTTCGTCTTCCCGCTTATCTTTGGCTTTCTCTTCAACCGGATGATCGGGTTCATCAAACGGAATTCGGTCCTCTTCATAATACATCGGCTTGCGCACCTCCTTGTACTGAACTGTTATCAGTATAAGGCGCATTCGTTAAGCCGGTGTTAAGCCGATGTGGATCAAATGTTAAAATTCAACCTTTCATATGAGGTTGAATCGAATCCGCCAACCGAGCGGCCAATCGCTCGGGATCGCCCGTATCTGCACTCGTTAACGTGACCTTGATGCACCGTTCGTCCAAATCGAACGCTTCTTCGAACAGACCGATCAGCCCGCTCGCCCTACGGTCGATCTCGATATAGAAGTCGACCTTCTCCCGGCTTTCCGCTAAGTAATACACTTCGATCTCGTCCAGCAGGGAGCGGAGCCTCGGCTTGAACTCGAATTCCTGCACGAACGGAAACTCCGGCCGTATATGCGGTACACGGAGCAACGACACTTCCTTGAGACGGAAACCGAGCAGGCTGACCGCATCGAAAAAAGCGCCGACAATCGGATGCGGCAATATTTGCACATAGTCCCGGTCTTTCCGGTTCGGCGCCATCTCCACGTCCGCCTCGCTTTCCAACCAAACTTTCGACGAGCCAGCAGAAATCGGGGCAGAGTAGGGGATCCGGAAACGGAACGGTACCGTCCGTTCTTTCCCGGGCAGTAACGTCAAGTTCGTATCCAGCCTATAGCGGTAAATGATGCCGCTCTCTCGGACGATTTGTTTATGCTGTTCGCACATAAAGTCGGCAATGAGATGAAGCTGAATACTGTTGATTTGCTTGGAGCCGTGATCGCTTCTCAGTACGACGGCGCCCGTTAGCTCGTCTCCGACCCGAACGGCAGTCGCGTCCAGCATGGTGTTGATATGTATGCCGGCGGCGCCGGTTCTTTCCATCATCCGTATATAGATCGACATCGTCCCGCTCCTCTCTCGATATTGTAATCGTAACGAAGATGAGCTGGCGTTTCAACACATGATTAGGAAAATGCAAAAAATATCGGAAATTGATGGAACCATGTCCGTTCTTGTCCGTACATATGGATGTGCGTAATCCCGGATAGGAGAGGCGCAATCATACATTTTGTCGGGAGGTTTTACGGTATGGGATTGTTTGATATATTCAAGGGTGACAAGAGCACGGAAGGCATGACACCGCACTTCGCGTTCGCGACTTCGCTGCTGTACATGATGCAATCGGATGGAGAAATGGACCACGAGGAAGTAGGACAACTGCTCGCCGTACTTGGCGGAGAGGAACAAAACGGCGTTATCGGCGTAGGCGCGAACAATCGCCAGCTGCTGGACCGTGCCGTGAAGTACATACGGAACAATCCGATCGAGAAGTTTTTGAAAGAAGCCGCTCCGATTCTGACCGACGCCCAGAAAATGTGCATCCTGGTCAACCTGGTCGATTCCTCGCTCGCCGACGGTCAGCCCGAGCAAGAAGAGCAGCAGCTGTTCGCCAAGTTTTTGGACGGATTCGGCATTTCGGAAGAGCGGTTCACTCCATTCTTTGAAGTGATCGTGCTGAAAAACGACCGTTCCGTGTTTTTGAACCAAAATCATCCGAAAAACCAACCGGGGTACGAAGTATCGCTCCACGTTTAAAACATAAGCAATGGCTCAAGGGCTGCCTGTACGCGTGAATAGTGCGCTGCGGGCCGGCCTTTTTTTCTGCCGCTTTACAACATTTCGCCGCTTGCGTTATAGTTGGAACTGATAGTTTCACGAACGGAGGTGTATGGATGATGTCCGATAATAAAAAATCTTTAGCGGAAGCGATCAAGCAAAAACTCGCCCAGAAGAAAGAAGCGCAATCGGCTGCCAATAAGCAGCAAAAGCATGCGCCAAGCCAGAACCAGCAAATGAAAAGCCAAATTCATAAAGTGCAAAACAATCAAAAAAGACGGACAGGCGTATAATAGCTATACATGGCCCGTCCTTCGGAAGTGCGCCGCAAGAGAAGAAAGCCGATCTCCTGCCAGCGCATTTTTTGTGTCTGTTCCTACCAAATGCTTGGAAGCACTTTGATCTCCCGGTCGATCCGGGACAGGAAGGCATAGTTCGGATTGAAGGTGAAGATGCGCTTCATGCGGTGATGAAGCAGGACGACGGCGTTCAATGCTTCGTTCAAGGAAAACCGGCAATCCGGATATTCGATCAGCAGCCGCCTTGCTTCCCTTTCCAGATCGGGACCGCCGGGAATAACGGTCAGGACGTTCTGCTGCACGGCTTTGTCCACCGTATTGAGGAACATTTCCGCGTCGGCATAATCGAAATGATTGCGCAGCCATTGATGCGTCTCGAACAGGACATAGTTGGTCGTCGAGAGCGGCCGGTCCAAGTCATCCAGCTCATAGAACATCGAGCGCGCCTGCAAATAGTACGGATCTTCCGGGTTCATGAACGCCATCCATGCGGACTGCTCGAGAAACACCGATTGTGCCGAATAGATATGCTCAGGCGTATTCATCTTGGATAACCTCCGCTTCATGGGATTGCCGTCTCCGGCCGGTCAACGCATCCAATGCAAGCAGCGGGTTGCGCTCGATTTGCTCGATATTGGATTTATACATCCGTTCCGGACCTCTCAGCGCCAGCTGCTGCTTCAGCATATAGTGGACGACGGCAGCAACTGTCGTATTCCTGGCTTCGGCCAGCTGCCGGCATCGCTCGTAATAATCGGGCTCAAGCTCGACGATCGGCGAATCCGCCGTTTGATCGAGATCGCCGTCGCTGTCGTGTCCGATAAACTGGGTCGCGGCTTCTTTCCACTTTTTGAATTGGTTATGCATAAATTGTTTGGAGCTGCTCAAGGGGATCACCTTCCGCTTTGCAAGAGTTTGAACCGATTTTAGGCATTATCTCTATAACTTTCGGGGAAAAACGTCGTTTTAAGGGCGCGGTGGCGCCAATTTTTGTCGAAAGAACTCGAGGCAGCTCGTTATGAACTACGGCTGACTTTGGAGCGTTCAAGACATCATGTATAATAAGAGGGAAAGCTACTATAAAGGATGGTTCGATGATTGAAATTACGGCTTATACAGTAGAGTCCATTCCCGACAAATTCGGGATTATCCCCGGGAAACGGTATGAATTTATGCTCGAGATCGAAGTGTCCGAGGAGGATGAGTTATTTTCCGAGGGAGGCCTGTATTTGCGGGTCATCTATAAAGAGGAGGATGGCCGGACCGGCATCGTCAAGTACGAGTTTATCGAGCGAAGCACGAACAAGTATTTGGACTTCGAGCTGGAGAGCGAGGAAGTAGCTCTGGTGGAGTCGTTTTGCAAGGAGCATTATTTGGAGTCGGAAGAGCAGAATTGAGTTCGCGGCGGGCGCGCAGGGTTAACAGTCACGCTACTATTATGAAGAGGCGGGGGACGAATCGATGTCTTATCGGATGCATGCGGATATGACGCTCGGTAAAGTGAAGTTGAAAGTCAGCGATCTGCGTCGTTCGCTTGATTTTTATCTGAACGTAGTTGGCTTCCGGATTTTGAAGCAAGAGGGACATGCCGCGGAACTGACGGTAGATGGCGAGAACGCGCTAGTGGAATTGCTGGAAATTCCCGACGCTGTCGTCACCCCGCGCAGGAGCTCGGCGGGGCTGTATCATTTCGCCATCCTACTGCCGACCCGCAAAGACTTGGGGCTTCAGCTGCGCAGAATGATCGAGTCCAACATCCGCATCGGCCAATCGGATCATGGCGTGAGCGAAGCTTTGTATATAACCGATCCGGATCTGAACGGGATCGAAATATATCGCGACCGTCCGAGAGAGCAGTGGCAATACGATGAGGCAGACCAAGTCAAAATGGGAGGAGACCCGATCGACTGGGACGGTCTGCTGCGGGAGGCCGAAGGAAGCGATTGGACGGGACTTCCTTCGGGGACGACGATAGGTCACGTTCATTTCCATGCTTCCAGTATGACGGAATCCAGACGGTTTTATTGCGATTTGCTCGGCTTCGATCTGATGCTCGATGCGACGAAGGGCTTCGGAGCCATATTCATCTCGGCGGGCGGATACCACCATCATATCGGCTTGAACATATGGGCGGGAGAGGGGGCTCCGGCTGTGCCGGCTAACGGTACCGGTCTCGACTATTTCACTATCGATCTTCCGGACGACGCCGAGCTCGGCAAAATTACGAATCGGCTGGCGGAGGCCGGAGTACCGATAGAGGAAAAAAGCGGCGCCTCGTTCGTATCCGATCCTTCCGGGATCAGGCTGAAGCTGATGTCCTCGAAATCTTGATTGCTGTTACCCATAAATAAACAAAGAAAGCCTGCTCGTACTGAGAGGCTTTCTTTGTTGTCGTATTTGTTGCCGTTATCCTTCGGTGGCCGGAATCCATGCCGTCGAATCGTTCGACGATCCGACAGGGGCGGCAGCGGACAGTCCGCCGAGCCAACGGACGGAGGACGCGGACGTACCGTTCAGGACGACGAACCCGACCAGTACCATAGCCAGGCCGATTCCGGAAGCGATCCATGAACGCTGGTACGCGGTCAAGGTCGGGAGCAGCACGTTGAGCACTACATCGTCATTAAATATTTCGATACCGTATCGGGACAGGACGATATAGACGAGCGGCGACAAAATGATGCACGTCCCGCACAGCGGAAACACCACGGCCGCAGCAAATTGCAGTACGGCAATCGGAAGCTTCAACAGCCAATACAGCAGCGGGGCATACCGCTTGCTCTGTGTGAACATGTCTCTGTAACGGAACGTGTCCGGAACGGCCGGAGCGGGCAGCTCTTCGGCTGCAGCTGGAGACAGCAGGCGGCGCTGCAAATCGAGATCGAACCTCATGAATCCGTGAGCCGCCCGCAGCGTTGCGTGAAGGATCGGCAGTCCGATCCATAACGGAGTCAGAGCCAGTCCGAGCGCGGTGAAAGTTACGGTCAATACGAATCCGATAATGCTGATCGGGAGCGTGAGGAATAGCATATACAAGGTTTGTTTTCTGTAGCGGTTTAAGCTTTTCACGATTCATCCATCCTTGCGGTCGTTTTTCCCCATTGTAAAGGAAAAGCGGCCGGGCCGATACGGACTTGCGCTTTGGCAGTACCCCGACTTTGGTCCGGTTCGGAGGCTATTCACCAGGCAGCTTGGCCGGCTTATTGCCGAACCATTTCATGTACAGCTTTTCGTACGTACCGTTTTTCGTTACGTCCTCGATCGCGCTGTTCACGCTGCCGATGTAACGGTTCCGTTTCTTGCCGGCGATCGCATAGCTTTCTTTGTTCAGCACTTCCCCGACCATTTTTACTTTGCCGTTTCCGGCGCTCTGCATATATTGATGTACGTTCCGTTCATCGAAAATGACGCAGTCCACCTTATTGGCGATAAGGTCTTCATAGGCTTCGCCGATATCCGGGTAGCCCTTGACTTCCTTCAACCCCGGTATGGCGCCCGTAAAAGTATAAGCCGTTGTGTCGAGCTTCGTGGCCACCGTCTTTCCTTTCAGATCGTCCTTGCTCTTGATGTCCGCTCTATCTTGGGCCGTTAGCATAACCAATCCGGTTTGGAAGTACGGGTCGGAGAAAGCCAATTCATCCTTGCGCGCCTTGTTGACTGTCATCCCCGCTATGACCAGGTCGACCTTTCCGGATTTCAGAGCCGGAGACAGCTCCCTGGATTCCATCGGCACGAGCTCGTAACGGATGCCCGCCTTTTGGGCGATCTCCTGCCACAGCTCGACCTCGAACCCTTTGTTTTCTCCGCCTTCCGTGTAAGTAAAAGGTCGAAAATTATTTTCCATGCCCACCTTGAGAACTTTGTTCTGATTACACCCAGTCAGCACGACTATCGCAGTCAGCAGCACAACTCCGATCCATCTGCGCACTATGCAGTTCATCGCATACCCTCCTTGATCTTCCAAGAACGTTGAATAAAGGTAGGTTTTGTCAGTTTGCTTCACATTATGCATATTGGCAAACCGGAGTAAGCGCGCCTTGTTATGCTTTTTAAAGCCGGAATCGATTGTTAGTACAGGTTTAATATGGTAAAGTTATAGTAATATATGGTACCCCTTCCATCCCGGTTTTATCATTTCCTCTATTCTCACTTTAGTTTTTTTAAAGCCTCCTTGTCCTATTATGCATCCATGAACCATTCTCATATGAAGCCAAGCCGACAATTACAAAAGGGGCGTGAAGTTTATTGAAAAAATTAGTATTGGGAAGCGTTTTACTACTCGGTGTCAGCCCATTAATCGGCTGTTCGGTCTCTAAAGGCAAAGAAGCCGCGACTGTTCCGGCCGATATTAAGTCCAAAGAATTGGTTATTGTATTACAGGAAGGAACGATGGTGTCTTCCAAGTATCGTGTAACTTCGATCGAGAAGAGCGCCAAGCTTTTTGAGGAAGCAAATCCGGGGGTAAAAGTTACAGTAGAACAGATTGCATCGAAAGGGTACACAAATGCGCTCATTGAGCGTCTTACTAACAAAAAACCGCCCGATCTCGTATTTGGCAGTTTCAATGCACCACTAAATGAACGGGAGCCATTCGCTGATCTGCTTCCTTTTTTTAAAGCGGATAAAATGACGACGGACGACTTGTACGAGACGATGATCGGCATGGCGACTGTGAAAGGAAAGCTGCAGGGCATTCCAATGGCCCCGAACCCACTCGCTGTATTTTACAACAAGGAATGGTTCGATAAAGCCGGAATACCATATCCCGCCAAGGACTGGACATGGGAACAATTTATGAATTTGTCCATCAAACTGCAAGCGGCCAATCGGATTCCCGGCAAAGATGTATTCGGAAGCGCCGTTCCAATCGATGTGCAGCTATTCGAATCGTTGGCGCAAAGCAGCGGACAAAGCGTGGTTTCTCCGGATGGCAATCGGGTGAGCGGTTATTTAAACAGCAAACCGGTCGCGGAAGCATTAACCAAGCTGCTCTATCACATGAATACGAGCAAAGCGAGTAAAAGTGTGTCGAGCTATAACTCGGTTCTAACGGAATTGAATACGTTTAATGCGGGAATGGGTATAGGGATTGCGACGATGTTCTCCTTTCTGGAGGAAAACCCCAACACGGCAGGGAAGTTTGGATTTGCGGCTTTGCCGCGGCTTGAGAAAGGAGTTCGGGCCAATGCGCTCACTTTCAGTTTATTGTCTATTGCCGCAAGCTCCAAGCAAAAAGAATTGGCGTGGAAGTTTATGAAGGATGTGATCCTGAACGGCGACAGCCAGTTTCAGAAAGATTGGGGCAAGCAGGAGCTGCTAACGACGAAATCGGCGATACAAAAGTCCGGGCAGCACCTGATCCCGGGAATGAATGTCCTGATCGATGAATTTAATTACGCTTTCAAACCTATTACTTATCGGAATGCGGCCTTAAGCTCGGTCCAGCTTGCGGATAAGCGTTTGTTTGCATCGACGACCGAAGCGGAAGTGATGGCCGCCTTGGCGGATCTCGCGGAAGAAATCGATAAGCAGTTGAAGGACAAAAAATAAAGTTTAAAAGGAAAATCCAATACCAGTCCGACGTCCCGGTAGATCGTAGAATCTATCGGGATTATTTATGCCGTTAATGATCGATTGGAACCGGTATGCCTCCTTTGTCCGGACTCATACAATAGCAGTGATAGCCGCATAATCCGGGGGAGGGAATTGTTTGAGGGAGAAATACGCTTTCTTGCTATCGTTGAAAACGATACAATTTGAAATCGAGGAACTGACCGAGTATGCGAAGACGTATCCGGAATGCTGCGAGCTTCTTTGCGAGAAATTGAATGAAGTCAGCAATTTTATACGAAACGAAGACAACGAGCGGCTATGGGGAAGATGGGGAAACGATGAAGCAATCCAGCAGTGCGGCGCCAAACTGCGGGAAACGACCGCCCGAGCGCTATGTACGGTGGAGAAGCTTCAATCGATCCATACATATGGCAATCCGGTAAAGCTGTCCGATTATGGCGCCGATTTGGCCGCCTCAGTCAAGGAGGAGACGCAAGCCTTTCAGATCGGCCGCGAATCCAAAGTATTGTTCATCGGGGCAGGCTCGTTCCCGATATCGGCCATGACCATAGCGCTGGAAACCGGGGCGGAAGTGCTGTGCTCGGATATCGATGCCGAAGCGGTATGCCTTGGAAGACACATGGTGCAGCATGCAGGGTTGGAGAGCAATATCCGGTACACGGCGACGCATTGGACGGAACGCTCCTTTCTCCAGAAAGCTACGCATATCGTCATCGCTTCCCTTGTCCCTTCCAAAAGCGAAGTCATCGATAGGTTGAAGCCGCTCCTGCACGCCGAAGCGAAAATCATGGTCAGGTACGGGAACGGCTTGAAATCTTTATTTAATTATCCATTGGAGGAGGATTTGTCCGAAGCTTGGGAAGTAGATACCTATAAGAGGAAAAACGGCATGTACGACACGCTGGTGCTGGAAGCGAAAGCAAGCTTGGTCAATCTGTAATTGGAGTAGTTTGTAGGGGAACGGAACATGGGCGCAATCCATGCGGCCCTCTTCGTGCTGCCCGCTAAGTTTCGAGCAGAACTTGCCCCGTCAAGCTCGTATCGTACCCCTGCATATGGTACAAATCGTTGCGGAACCGCTCCGATCGTATGATCTGTCGGACTTGTTCGATCCATTGGAGATTGTCTGGAGTCTTCAGCATGACTAGATCATATCGTTCGTTAATAAGAGGGATAAAATCGACTCCGCCTACCAGTTGGGCGGTTTTTTCAACGCCGATTCCGATATCCGCTTCTCCGGATGCGACTTTACCGGCCACGCTCAGGTGGTTTGTTTCCTCATGCTCATATCCGTTAATACGCTGTCGGGGGATGCCATGCATGCGCATTTGCTCGTCCAGCAGTACTCTTGCTCCGGAACCCCGTTCGCGATTGACGATTCGCAGTTCGGGGCGGTTCAAGTCCGTCCAACCAGTTATTCGTTTCGGATTTCCTTGCCGCACATACAGTCCCGCCGTGCGTGATACCAGGTTTACAACCATGTAGGATAAGCCGACGAGAAGTTTGCGGATGAACGGGAGATTGTACTCGCCTGTATCGCCGTCGAGCAAGTGAGTGCTGACGATATCGGCCTCGCCGCGGTACATCGAGATCAGGCTATCCATACTTCCGACATAAGAACGAAGCGCTCTGAAGCCGGGAATGTTGCTCTCGATGTACCTGGCCAATAGATCAAGGCACACGTCCTGACCGGTTATGACGAGGGACCGATTAACCGTTCCGGAAACCGGATTGCCAATCATCGCAGAGCGTTCTATCGGACCGGAATTGAATACTGCCGGACGACCGCCTTTGGCTTGGGCTTTGTAGGTCTCCAGATCGACCGCATCAATTCGCATTTGCTTGCCTACGCGATAAGCGGGCAAAATCCCTTTTTTGATAAGATCGTAAACGGTCAATTTGGATATTTTCAATAGTTTCGCAATTTCTTCGGTCGTATAGGAAATGTCGGATGTCATGGATTCCTCCGTGCGTACGATCTTTATACTTCTCATCATAAGGCGGCAAATGATTTCTTTCAATCCATTTTGTTTACGGAAAAGGTTGGACTCATTATAATTAGTTATAGTTCGTTATATTTAATTATAATTAGTTAGTTGGATGTGTTGAGGGGATGGATCTAATGATTAGAAGTAAAGGATACGGTTATCTCGTAATTATGCTGGCTATAGGCATGCTGATAGCCGGCGGCTGTACGGCAAAACAAGAACAAGTGCGGAAGGGCGCTGAGACCGATCGAGTGGAGCTGACCGTATCGGCGGCAGCGAGTCTGACGGATGCATTGAATGAGATAAAGACCGCGTACGAGAGCAAGAACAAATCGGTCAAGCTGAACTATAACTTCGGCGCTTCCGGCGCGCTGCAGCAGCAAATCGAACAAGGAGCTCCGGCGGACTTATTTCTCTCAGCTGCAACGAAAAACATGAAAGCTCTCGTGGACAAACAGCTGATCGATCCGTCCCGGAACAAAAACTTGCTGATCAACGAATTGGTTGCGGTAGTGCCGGCTGACAGCAAGGCGCTTGTCCGCAGCATGGACGATTTGACAAAGCCGGATATCAAGCATCTTGCTGTTGGCGAACCTGCGACGGTTCCGGCAGGCACTTATGCGAAGGAAGCTCTGTCCAACTCCAAATTGTGGGACGGGCTCGCGCCCAAACTCGTGTATGCCAAAGATGTCCGCCAAGTGCTAACCTATGTGGAGACCGGCAATGCCGAGGCCGGCTTCGTCTATAAAACCGACGCGCTCGGCTCGTCAAAGGTGAAGGTGGCATTCAGCGCGGATCCGAAATCGTATACGCCGATCGAGTACCCGGCCGGCATCGTAAAAGCTACTAAGCACGATAAAGAGGCAGCCGATTTTTACGCGTATCTTCAATCGAAGGACGCTCTTGACGTTTTCGTGAAATTCGGCTTTTCCGTACCGAAATGATGGATACGATCGATTGGAACGTATTTTTATCGCCGATTGTATTGTCTTTGAAGGTTTCTCTCGCGTCCAGCCTTCTCGTATTGGCACTAGGCGGGCTATCGGCATGGGGGATGTCGCGGCGCAGCTTCAGAGGGAAGACACTCCTGGAAACGCTGCTCTTGCTGCCGCTCGTCCTACCTCCGACGGTTGTAGGGTTCATACTGCTCGTCATGCTTGGCAAAAAAAGCTGGATCGGGTACGTGATGGACAGCTTATTCCATCAATCGGTCGTTTTCACTTGGGGAGCCGCCGTAATCGCTTCGGTTGTAGTGAGCTTCCCTCTCGTGTACCAGACGATGAAAACCGGCTTTGCTTCGATCAGCGCCGATCTCCAGGATGCGGCAAGATCAATGGGGGCGGGGGAATGGCAAGTGTTCAGGATGGTTACGCTGCCGCTTGCCTGGCGTTCGGCCGTCGCCGCCTATATTTTGGGCTTCGCCCGCGGATTGGGAGAGTTCGGCGCCACGCTTATGATTGCAGGGAACATTCCGGGTAAAACGCAAACGCTCCCTACGGCGATCTACGTAGCTGTCGAATCGGGCAACCATGCGCTTGCTTGGTGGTGGACCGGCGCGATCGTGATGATTTCGTTTCTCATGCTGTTTGCGGTTTCCAATAGAAGATAGTATAAATGGTATAACATGATTATCCCCGAATAATACTCTACAGGATGCCGATAAGACGGCAAGGAGGAGTGGATATGTCCGATTCCAACAAAGCGGGGAAAGGGTCTCCGCGAGCGGTCAGAGCGATCGTAACGGGCGCTACCGGAATGGTAGGCGAAGGGGTCGTTCACGAATGTTTGAACCATCCGGGCGTCGAGGCGGTTCTCGTCATCAACCGGAAACCGTGCGGCATCACTCATCCGAAATTGAAGGAGCTCCTAGTACGCGATTTCTTCGATCTGGCCTCGATCGCAAACGAGCTGACGGGGTACAATGCGGTCTTCTTTTGCTTGGGGGTGTCTTCGGTCGGTTTGCAGGAAAATGAGTATCATCGCCTGACATACGAGCTGACTCTACATGCGGCGGAGACGTTCCTCAGATTGAATCCGGGCATCGTGTTCTGCTATGTATCCGGTTCCGGAACCGATAGCACGGAACAAGGCAAAAGAATGTGGGCACGGGTGAAAGGGAAGACGGAAAACCGGCTCCTGCAGCTCCCTTTCCGCAAAGCTTACATGTTCCGAATCGGCTATGTGCATCCGACGAAAGGATTGCATAACACGCATAAGTATTATTATGCTTTGGCCTGGCTGTATCCGTTATGGAGAGCCGTATTTCCAAACTATGTCTCCACGCTGCGGGATGTCGGAATCGCGATGATCAACACGGTGAACAAAGGGTATGATAAATCGGTGCTAGAGGTAAGGGATATTAACGCCTTGGCGAGAAAATAAGCGGCTGCCCTCCGCGCCGATGAAACGATACAAGCCTTGACCTGACAACAGGCCAAGGCTTTCTTTCATCCGATCATCAAAATGTCCCGGAGCTCCTGCTCGGTCAAGGACGATAACGATTCCCCGCCCGGCTGGATCACTTCTTCGATCAAATTCTTTTTCCTCTGCTGCAGCTCATACATTTTGTCCTCCACTGTGCCTTCGGTAATAAGGCGGATGACCTGCACGACGTTCTTCTGGCCGATGCGATGCGCGCGATCCATCGCCTGCTGCTCTACGGCGGGATTCCACCACAGATCGTACAAAATAACCGTGTCCGCTCCGGTCAGGTTCAATCCGGTACCGCCGGCTTTCAGGGAGATGAGGAACAAGTCGCGCTCACCTTCGTTAAATCGGTTGCACAGCTCTACCCGTTCGGAAGCGGGCGTTTGGCCGTCCAAATAAAAGTACGGAACCTCCTGCCGGCCAAGCTCGCGCGAGATCAACCCGAGCATCCCGGTAAATTGCGAGAATACGAGCACGCGCCGGCCCGCATTTCTGCATTCCTCCACAAGCTCCAGCAGCTGCTCGAATTTGGCCGAGCTTCCGGCATAGCCTTCGACGAACAGGGCGGGATGGCAGCACAGCTGGCGAAGGCGGGTCAAGCCCGCCAATATTTTAATGCGGTTTTTGTGAAAAGTATCCTCGTCCAGATGCTTTAATGCTTCCTTTCGAAGCTTGGCCAAATAAGCCGCGTACAGCTTCTTCTGTTCCGGAAGCAGCCCCGACGCTTGCGTCGTTTCGATTTTTTCCGGCAGCTCCTTCAATACATCGGTTTTTACCCGGCGCAGCAGAAACGGCCGCACCCGTTTGGCCACGACATCCCGAGGCATCTCGTTGAATGCTTTCCGGTCCGGGAACAGTCCGGGGAATACCGCATCGAAGATCGACCACAGCTCTCCCAGCGTATTTTCAACCGGGGTTCCGGTCAATGCGAATCGTTGACGGGCATTCAGCCGCTTTACGACCTGCGCCGTCTGGGTGGTGTAGTTTTTGAACATTTGAGCCTCGTCCAGAAAGAGCGTATGGAACGAATGTTTCGCATACAGATCGATGTCTCTGCGCAATAGTGGGTAGGAGGTGATAAGAACGTCCGTCTGCGAGATATGATTTATTGCTGCGCTTCGTTCCGTTTTGTCGCCGTCCGCGATAACGACCCGCAGCTCCGGCGCGAATTTGTCCAGCTCGTTCCGCCAGTTATAGACGAGGGAAGCCGGGGCGACGATGACGGCCGGCATACCCGACTCTCTGATTTCGGGGAGTACGGAGACGATGAATGCGATGCTTTGCACCGTCTTGCCAAGACCCATATCGTCCGCCAGAATGCCGCCGAACCGGTAGAGAGCCATCGTCTTCATCCATTGGAACCCGTATTTCTGGTAATCCCGCAGCACGGGAACGAGACTGTCGGGTACTGGGAAATCCAGATGATCCGGGTTGCGCATGTGCTCCAAGAGCCGGCGGAACGATTTGCCGAGCTTGACGGCGTGCCACTGCCTCTCCGTATCCAGCATGCGAACTCCGCGGACCACGGGTAAGTAAAATTCCGTTCCTTTGACCTCCATAGTACGGATGCCCAGCTCGTTCATGACGCGTACGATTTCTTGAAATTCCGCGCTTTCGAGCGGCAATAAGGCGCCGTTAGGCAGCCGGTAATAGTTGCGTTTCTCCTCGAGCGTTTGCAGCACTTTGCGGATTTCCGACTCCGGAATTCCTTCTATATCGAAGCGGATTTCAAGCCAGTCCGTTCGCTCATCGACATCGACCGTAATGTTCGGAGGGGAGTGCTTGACGTAAATTCTCGCTTTTACGGCCGAGGTGGCGTACACCTGCAGCAGCTTCTCCAATTCGGGAACGATATGGTACAGAAACTCGTACTCGTCGTCTTCGTCCTCCATGAAATAGCCGCTTTCCGTCTTGGCAAACGAACTCCGCTCCATAAGCTCCAATATTCGCCGCTCCTTGTCGCCATCCCGCATAATGATGCGCTCGGATCCGCCCCTCCGGCCGTTTCCTTCCAACGGGTTCAAGACGATATCGCCGTATTGAAATTCGAGAGCGGCCAGCAGCCGATCTTTTACCCGGTCCAAATACAGCTTGGCCTTAAGCGGAATATGAACGATCCGGTCGGACACCGACTGGGCGATGCGGACGGTGCCTAGTTTCATGAGGCCGGGTACGACCTTTTCCATAAAAGGCTCCATCTGCTCCTGCGGAATGTGGATCCGATTTCGGCCGGAACGCTCCAGCATTTGCTTCAGCTCCTGCAGACGGTTGCATCGGTCGGCCGGAACTTTCAGCAGCTTTCCTTCGGATACAACAATTTCGTACGACTCCAGGACCATGATGTTGTCCAACCCCCGCACATCCAACCGGTAGCCGTCAGTCTCGGCCTGGTCAAACTCGAAGTGGAGCGGAAGCGGCTCGTCGGCTATCCGGATCCCGTCGAATAGGCCTTCGCTGTACTCCAGCTGTACGGACGGAGCAGAGGCAAGCGCGGGGAGCAACGATTCCCATGAGAATGGGGGAATCCCGATCATCCGATCGCCGCTCATCCGGTTCGCCAAGGCGGAATAACCGCTCGAAGCTTCGCGGTACAAGTTCTCATTGCGAACCACTTGGATGAGCTGCCGAATAACCGCATCGTCCTGTTCTCGAAACCGATGAAGCTCGGGAACATAAGTGAAATGCTTGGAAAATGCGAAGGCTTGTCCCCGTTCGATCCTTTCCAGAAATAGTCGGAGGTGCGGAACGACGTATGTCTTTTTCGACCCGACCTTCATTTCGATGCCGAACATATATTTCCAATTGCCGTATGGATATACTCTGCAAATAAACTCCGCTTGAAGAGGCGCTCTTGTATCGAACATGGATCTCGTTCCGCTGGGACGTTGCGGTTTATCGCTGAATAAACCCATGATGCTGTTCGCCAGATGCAGATCTTCGTGCGCAAATTCGGTATGGATCATCAAAGCGGCGATATGTTTGCAATACGAAGCGGTCTCGCGATAGACGGGACAAGTACAATCCGCTTCTGCCACATCCCCGTTTCGATCCATTTCGACAAATACTTTATGGCTGCCATTATCCCTTACGACAGCTTCATAGAATAGAGCATCCTGATCGTAATGAGTGACCGCCACTTTACCGGACTCATAGCAGGCCGCTCCTTCGTTATATACGGTTTCACCGCACAGCAGCTTGATAACCCGCTGAGTCAACCGGTTGCTCATCGCTTACTCCATCCTTTGAAAGAAATTCGTTCTAGCACCGATCATGTATTTTATTATGATAACAGATTCGGGGGGAAAGAAAAGTTTTGAACGATTCAACGGACTAACAGAGTCTGTCGATTAACTCGATCTATAGGGAGTGGAAAGTGAAAAAGATACCTTCTGGCGAGTTTTGGATTTAAACCTCCAACCGCTAAATCAGTATAATCAAGGAGTTTAAAACAAGCTGTCTGAGTAAAAGAAGGTATCTTTTCACTTGGAACGGCGCGCTTCACTTCGCTAAGAAGTTAATCGACAGTCTCTAACATCCTTGTAAATGACAAACAATTCTCAATATTTCGTTAAAAAGGAGGAGAGAAGAAGGTTATAATGGGCTTGTATTGGAACAAATCGGGAGGGGATCATCGGGCATGAACGGCGGCGGGATTAAAATTTTTGCGGGGAGTATGCATAGCCAAATGGAATCGGACTAAGATCATTCTTGATATAGGCCTAAAGTTCCTTTTGTTCGCTTGTAAGGATATGGTAAAATCCATTGCGGATAGGAGGAGAGAGAAATATGATAAAACGTACGAAACTGGCACGAACAGCTGCGGCTGCCCTGCTTGCCGGCATGCTCCTGCTTGCGGGATGCGGCCAGAAGCCGGAAGATCCGGGCTCTAAACCGGCTGCGGCAACGAATGCGGCGGAACCGGCCGGGAAAGCGGATAGCGGTGCATCGAAGCCCGCCGAGTCCGCGAAGCCGCTGGCCGGTGCCGACGTGTTCGCGAAAACGATGGAGGCTGCCGCGAAGCTGGACAGCTTCACGATGACGATGAACACAAAGCAAAATGTAGAACAGGGCGCAACGAAGATGGACATTCAGTCCAAAATCGACATGGATGTGATCATGAAGCCGCAAATGTCGTTCAAGCAAGCGATGTCGATGAGCATGTCGGGTCAGGAAATGAAAATGGACATGTATATGACGAAGGACGGCTTCTTCATGAAGGAATCGACTACCGGCCAATGGATGAAGCTGCCGAAAGCCCAGATGGATCAGATGATGAGCATGATATCCGACGAACAGCTCGATCCGTCGAAGCAGTTCGCGAAGCTGAAACAGTTTGCGAACGATTTCTCCATCACCGAGAGCGGCGGCGATTACAACGTTAAGCTGTCGGCGAACGGCGAGAAATTCAATGAATTTATCAAGAACGAGATCAAGAGCAGCATGGGCAAGGATCCGGCGATGGGCGAGATGCTTACGCAAAGCATGTCCGCCATGAACATCAAAAATATGGAATATACGTTTACAGTCGACAAGAAGACGTACTACCCGAAAGGCATGAAAGTGAATATGGATCTGGAAATGGATAATCAAGGCCAAAAGATGCGCCTCGTGCAAAATATCGACGGCACTTATTCGAACTATAACGGCGTGAAAGAAATTGTCGTGCCGAAGGAAGCGCTGGATGCGAAGCCGGTAGGTGCAATGTAAATAAAGATTATAGAGCCTGGACACCGATGTCCAGGCTCTTTTCTTTTCCCCGCCACAATACCCGGTCCTAACGGTCATCGTGCAGCGGAAGCGTTATTGTAAACGTAGTCCCTTTCCATTTCTCGCTTTGGACGTCGATCGAGCCCTGCATTTTCCGGATAATGCTGAATGAAACCATCGTACCTAGTCCGGTGCCTTTATCTTTGGTCGAATAATAAGGCGTACCGAGCCGGTTGATCTGCTCCACGCTCATGCCTATGCCGTTGTCGCGGATGATCACCAGAGCGGACTTCTTATGCTTGTGCACCTCGAATTCCAGAACGCCATCCTCCGACATCGCTTCAATGGCGTTTTTGCCGATATTGATGATCGCCTGCCGCAGCTTGTACTTGTCTCCGTAAATCAGCACGTTTCGATCTTTGATCGTCGATATAATCTCGATGTTCTGATAGTTCGCATACGAATTCAAAATGTTGCAGGCATAATGGATTTCTTGCTCCAGCTCGATCACTTCATTATTTTCCGGGTCCGGCTTGGCGAGGGAGAGATAGTCGGAGATGATTTTCTGGGCCCGGTCCAGCTCTTCCAGACATATTTTCTGATAATAGATTTTCTTCTCCTGGTTCAGATCGCCGCTTCCCAGCAGTTGAATAAACCCTCTGACCGAGGTCAGAGGATTCCGGATTTCATGCGCAACGGAGGCGGCGATGTCGCTGATGATTTTGATTTTTTCGCTATTGTTCATTTTTTGTTGAATGTAGTAATTCGTTTTGAAATATTCGGTGAACCAAATGTACAGGCCGCAAAAAATGCTTTGGAATACAATCAGAAACAAAGAGGAGAAGAAATCGTTTGCAAAGAGCAACGTAATATCATCCGTCAATAGAAAATAAAACACAAGAACGAACATTCTTGTTGCAAAGCATAGTGCGATAGCGGAAGCGACTTTCTGAAATAATGTCTCGGGTTTGTAATATTTTAGGAACGAAATGATGAGAAGAGCGGTGGGAGCGATCGATAACAAATACGGGAGCGTATTGGGGACTCCCTGCAGAAAGCGGAATGCGACCATTTCTGTAAATAATAGGATCGAGACAGAAATTCCGCCCAATAAGGAGCCGATGACAACAGGAATAACTCGAAAATCAAAGATCATGCCGTTGACTTTAACCGGGAAAGACATCGTACATACCAAAGTAATCGAAAACAAGAGGAGGATCAAGAAGTTGAAGACGACCTTTTTGTTTTCTATTTTGAGCAAATGAGGGTAAAACACGATCGGAAATAGGATAAGAAAAACGTTGAGCAAAAAATCTTTAAGGTACCCGATCATTCTTCTCCCCCAAATACAATGTCGGAGCTGCTTCAGTAGAGAGTTGCTATTCCCAAAGTTTATTATAGCAAGAATGACCGCATAGTAAAGAAGTAAATAGATCGGAATTTCCGGACTTGAGATCTGTTTCATCGTGGAAAGTACATAACCTGTTATGTACCGGTAATAAAAATTTGCCAAAATGAGACAAAACCCCTTTCCAATATCGGGGTATTCTGCCAAAATAGGAGTAGTCATACCCCGATACTCACCTCAAAGCCTCTTGTACCGACTGCTCATGTAACATCATCCGGCGGGGAATGGACATGCCCGCATCCAGATTTGACCACGAAACTACCTCGTAAAGGAGGGGATTGATACTAGACCGAGCCAACCGATGTGCAGCAAGACGCGCATGAAAGAAAGAGAATATCCGGAGCGGAGTAGAAACCATCAGACTGGATAAAGGGCTGGTGGAAAATGAAGCGGTTTGCTTCCAAACGAATGTTACGATATGTTGCTCTGTACATGGCGATATTGCTCTGCTCCGGCGTGGTGACTTTTTACCCGCCAAGTACTGCCAGAGGAGAAGGTGCCGTATTGCTGAACGGAGGCTTCGAAGAGATTGCATCGGGAAGACCGAAAGACTGGACATACATAAGCGGAACGGTCACATCGACTGCAGAGCAAGTGCGGGGAGGAAGCTCAAGCGTCAAGCTTGTCGATTCGAGTGCGACTTCGTCGACGGCGCTGCGCAGCGTGAAGATGCCCGTCACAGCCGGTCAAACGTATAAGGCCTCCGTATATTCATACAACGTCCAAGGTGTTTCTCAGTTGTATCTCGAGTTCTGGGATGGAAACAACAATTACACGCAGATTTTTACGGGCACCAATTCGACTTTAAATCAGTGGGGACAAATCACGGTGAGCGGAGTCGCACCGGCAGGCACGGTTTACGCAAGCTTGCGGCTGTATTTGCATGTCGCCAATATCGGAACCGCTTACTTCGACGATGCTTCATTCGAGCAAGTGTTGACCGGTCCCCAGCCTTCGCTGTTGAACGGGGATTTGGAGCTGCTCGACAACGGGCGTCCGAAATATTGGAGCATGCCTGCGACCGCCCTATCGAGCACGGAACAGAAGCGTTCCGGTTCATACAGCGTCAAGGTTAACGACCCGACGAGTACGGCTGGAGTGACGGTTCGAAGCAATCAAATAGCGGTTACGCCCGGGCAGAAATATGACGCATCCGTATGGTCTTACAATTTGCAAGGCGTTTCGGAGCTGTACCTCGAATTTTGGGACGCGAATAACAGCTACACGTCGATCCTTACCGCAATGAACTCTACGCTCAATCAATGGAGCCAATTGCGCATCAGGGGCGTAGCGCCCAACAATACCGCATATGTAACGGTGAGGTTTTATTTACATAGCGCAAACGTCGGCACCGCTTATTTCGACGATGCGACGTTCGGTGCCGCTCCTCCCGATCCGGTGTCGAACTTGAACAACGGGAGCTTCGAGCTCGCCGTACAGAACAAGCCGGTGAACTGGACCGAGACGGACGGAGCGATCGAACAATCCGGCGATTTGGCCCGGGACGGCGCGAAAAGCGTGAAGATCGCCTATACGGGCAACGGCGCTTCTCCCGGCCTGCTCAGCCAACCGGTTAACGTTACACCGGGGGAACGCTATGATGCTACCGTTTATTCTTATACGTACATGCAGCAAGCCGTTTCCTCCTTGATTTTGGAATTTCGGGATGCGAACGGCGTGCCGGTCGGCAGCGTAACGTCGGAAGACAACGCTTACAACGAGTGGAAGCCGTTGCAGGCAGGCGGCATAGCTCCTGTCGGAGCGGCAACGGCGCGACTGAAGCTCGCGATGAAATCAGGACAACCCGGTACGGCTTATTTCGACGATGCCGTGTTCCGGCGAGCCGATACCGTAACGAACCGGAAAACGCGGACCACTTATTACACGCCTGCCAAAGTCGCCGCCGCGAGACAAAACGCGCTTCAGTACAAATGGGCGACAGACATTCGCAACAGTGCGGTTGCGAGAGCCGACAAGTATGTGGCCAAAGGGCTGCCATTTCTATGGGATCTCGTCCCGGGTCCCAACTTGCCGAGAAGCTACGGCGTGAACCAGACGCTCGGCAGTCCGATTACCGGAAGGGAAATCGATAAGTTCGGCAACTACCCGTACAAGGCGGACCCGTTGAACGAGCCTTGGAAAATCGTCGATCCGAGCAGCGGCTACAAGTTCCCGACTAACGATTTCGGAGCCTATTACCGCAGCGGGCTCGACGAGCATGGCATCTTTCAACCGAATTTGGCCGATCGCAGTCTGCTCGTCAACACGCTTTATCCGGAGAAAGGACCAACCTGGGGCGTAGACGACGGCTTCGGCTGGGTTAACGAGAAAGGCGAGCGGTATACGTTTGTCGCGTATTATACGCATTGGTTTGTCTGGTATGGATCAGGTATGATTCAGGATGCTCTATCGTCGCTTCGCGACGCGTACTTGTATACCGGAGACGTCAAATACGCGAGAGCCGGGACAGCGCTGCTCGATCGGATCGCCGACGTTTACCCGGATATGGACACGATGCTGCACGACAAGACGATCTATCTCAATTCGCACGGCGGCACCGGCTTGGGAAAGGCTGTGGGTTCGATCTGGGAAACCTCGCTGGTGAAGGAGTTCATCTCTGCATACGACGCGTTTTACCCGGCGATGGACGACTCGCAGCTTACGCAATTTTTGGACGGCAAGTCCAGGCAGTATCGCCTGACGAACAGCAAGAGCACGGCTGGCGGCATTCGCCGCAATATAGAGGACGGCATTATCCGGCAAGTATTTCCGGCCGTGAAGGCGGCGCAAATTCGCGGAAACGACGGAATGCATCAGAGCGCGCTGGCGATGGCCGCCGTCGTATACGACACGCTGCCCGAGACGAAGCAATGGCTCGATTTCACGTTCCAGACGGGAGGCAACACGTCGAATCCGCCGGGCGTAACCGGAGGAAACATTTTGAATACGCTGATCGGGACGGTCGACCGCGACGGGCACGGCAATGAGGCTTCTCCGGGGTACAACTCGCTGTGGTTGTCCACGGACCAGCTGACGGCCGACATTTTGGAAGGATACGATCTGTACCCGGGGGCCGACCTGTATGAGAACGTCAAGTTCCGTAAAATGTTTTCCGCCTTCTATCCGCTTATCTTAAGCGAGAAGTATACGGCGAACATCGGCGATACGGGATCGACCGGCAACCCGGGCATATCGGTGCTAAAGCTGGCGGATATGGTGAAGGCGTTCAACAAATTCGGCGATCCGATTTATGCGCAGTTGGCCTACTTCTTGAACGGCAATCGTGCGGACGGCATCCATTTGGATATATTTTCGGCCAATCCGAACGAAATTGCGGAGCGGATTCGCAGCGCCATTGCCGAACATGGTACGCTGAACATGGATAGCGACAATTTGACGGGGTACGGATTTACGGCTCTCCGCGACGGCAAGAACGAAGTGCTCAGCTTCGGATTGTCTTACGGGTTCCCGTCTATGGAAATCGCTTACAAGAATACGGAGGTCAAGCTGTTCGAGGCATCGGGAACGATGCAGCTCGAGGCGTCGGCACCTGGAGCCGTCGTTACTTACAGCTTCCAAGTACCGAAGACGGACGACTACGAGCTCGATCTGCTCCCGTTCCGCGCACCGTCCTATGGCATTTATCGGATAACCGTCGACGGGCAGCCGATCAAGGAGATGGACTTCTACGGTTCCAATACGAATTTGTTCGAGCCGATCGGCCGTATGACGCTTACCGCGGGTCCGCACCAGATCAGCTTCGAGGGAATCGGCAAGCAGCCGGCCTCGACCAATTACAAAATGGGCGTGCGCAGCTTGAACCTGCTTGATGAGCAGGCTCGACAGGCGCGTGACAATGCCGGTCCGCAAGGCAATACATTGCGCGACTTCTGGATGTACTACGGCCGGAATACCGGCCACGGACATAAGGATACGCTTAACTTGGGCGTGCATGCATTCGGTCTCGACCTGTCTCCGGACCTCGGGTACCCGGAATTCGCCGACAGTATAGACATGCATCGCGCGCAATGGGTCGTCAACACGATCAGCCACAATACCGTCGTGGTGGATAAGAAAATGCAGGCCAACCAATGGGTGGCCGAACCGAAGCATTTCGACGACAGCGGCAAGGTGAAGCTGATCGATGTGGAAGCGCCGAAAGTGTACCCTCAGACGGAGCTGTACAAGCGGACGACCGCCATGATCAAGATCGACGATGCGAACTCGTACGCCGTCGATTTCTTCCGGGTTAAGGGCGGCAGCGACCATTACTTCAGTTTCCATGGGGCGGAAGGAGTCGCTACGGCGGAGGGGCTCAATCTGGTCCAACAGCCTACGGGCACATATGCGGGACCCGATGTGGAATACGGCGAGCGTGTTGATGACGTTGCCGGAGCCGGATATAAAGGAAGCGGTTTCCATTACCTGAAGAACGTATCGAGGGATACGAATCCGGCCGGACAATTCAGCATCGACTGGAAGGCGGTCGACACATGGAAGGTGCTGCCGACACCTGCCGATATTCATCTCCGGTTGACGATGCTCGGCGACGTGGACGATGTGGCGCTGGCCGACGGCGTTCCGCCGCAGAATAAGCCGGGCAACCCGAAGACGCTGCGTTACTTCGTCGCCCATCGCAACGGCACGAACCTGGACAGCCTGTTCACATCTGTGATCGAGCCGTACAAGGATAACCGTACGATCGCCTCTATCGTACCTGTCCCCGTTAAAGCCGGCGGTACTGTGGCAAGCGGCAACGAGGTGAAAGCAGTGAAGGTGACTCTTACAAACGGAAGGGTCGATTATATCGTCAACGCCTTGAACACAGATACGCTGTATACGGTCGACGACAAGCTGCAATTCAAAGGGTTTATGGGCGTTTATTCGGAAAAAGACGGCCAGCCCGTATACCGTTACGTGCACGACGGATCGTATATCGCTCCGCTTGGCGAAACGGTTGCCAATGCGGCCGGCGCTTTGCAAGGAACGGTCGTGAGCTTTACTAACACTCCTTCCGTGCAAAACGAGATCGTTGTAAACATAAATGCGGCAGGTGTAAACCTGGCCGATCTGGCCGGAAGCACCCTATACGTCGCCAATGACGGTGTTCGCAATGCCGCATACCGGATTATCGGGGCGACGGACCTCGGCGGAGGACGCTACAAGCTCGATATCGGAGACAGCACCTTAATCCGATCCTTTGTCAATCCGAATGATTTCAGCAAAGGATATGTATACGATATTTCCGTCGGGGCGGCATTCCGAATTCCGTTGACGCGGGAAGCGTATCCGCTGCAAACGTCAGCAAGCGTTGCGGGAGAACAGCGCCAGGGCTGGTATACCGGTGAGGCTACCGTTACTCTGCAAGTGTACGGAAACGCAAACAGCGTCAGCTCAACGGTTTACAGCCTCAATGGCGGCGTCAGCTGGGCCGGTTATACGACGCCGGTCGTGTTGAGAGACAGCGGGGTCCACGAGCTGCAGTACCGTTCTACGGACTTGGCTGGCAACGTCGAACCTGCGAATTCGTTGACGGTCAAAATTGACCGGCTGCCTCCCGTCACGCAGCCTCATGTGAGCGGGGCAATCGGCGAGGGAGGATGGCGCATCGCACCTGTATCGGTAACGTTAAGCACGTATGATGTCCATTCCGGGGTTGCATCGACGGACTATGCATTGACCGTAATTGCGAGCACCTACGGTCAACAAAGCCACGGCTTTGTTCCTTACACCGGACCGATTGCCCTCGACGAAGGCAAATTCCGTCTGCAGTTCCGTTCTACGGATAAAGCGGGAAATGTCGAGCAGATTCAGTCCGCCGATGTGTTCGTCGATCGGACAGCGCCGGCATTTACCTTGTTCATGAACGGCGCGCCCGTCGTACCCGGGACGATTGTAGAAGACAGCCACACCGTTGCGTTTACCCTGCAGGCGAGCGACGGGATGTCGGGAGTAGCACAGCGGACTGTCCTTGTCGATGGCGCAGTCTATACGGAAGGGACAGTGATCGGCTGGGCCGGGCAGCCGGGTGATCATACGCTGCAAGTCTCGGTCCGGGATCAAGCGGGCAACCGTTCGGAGTCGGCATACACGATCACCGTGACGACAAGTCCGGCTTCCGTGCTCTCCTTGATCGCGAGCTATGTTCAAGCCGGACAATTGCAGCATTCTCTTGAGGCCAAGCTGACCAATTCGATGAGGCAGGCGGAGCATCATTGGAGCGGCGGGAGAAAGAGCCAGGCGCTGCATTTCCTGGATAAATTTCTGCAGGACATTGACGGGGATAGCGGCGTCCCGGCTTCCGTCAAGCCCGCGCTTCAAGCCGACGCCATCGCATTACAGCAGCTCTGGAATGCCGGAAGCTAAGCACGATTAAAAAGGAAGGAACCAAGCCCGTAAGGGCAAGGTTCCTTCCTTTTTTGTGCTGACGTTTTGCTGTATCCGCTTACTTTTTCATAGCCTTCGCTTCTTCAATTTTCTTGTTCGTAGCTTCTGCGGCTTCACGCAAGGCGGTGTTGATATCTACGCCCTTCGTGGCGATGTTCGTAAGCGCTGCATTCAGCTGCCCCGAAGCGACGACTTGATACTCGGTAATGTTGGACATTTTCGCATGCTTAGGGAACAAGGCGGCCACGTTTTGTCCGGTATATTTAGGCAGGTCTTTTCCGTATTGGGCATACATCTTCGTATCCGCGAGAGAAGTCGCAAGGCCCCTGGCGTTCAGCGAAGCCTGGAATTCATCGGATACGATAAACTTCATGACTTCAAAGGAAGCGTCGCGGTGTTTGCTGATCGAGCTCATATACCAGTAGTTCGGGAACGATTGCGGGCCTACGCCGCGAATATCCGGAAAATCGGGAATTTTAATGACGCCCCAATTTTTGACGCCATCGCCCGGGGTGAATCCGCAGCAGCCCGTATAGTTCGTGGCCATCGCTACGGTTCCTTTCGTGTTGAAGTTGGCAACGGTTGCTTGTGCAACATCGTGTCCCGGAATCGTCATGAATCTCGTAAGCGTTTGCACGATCTTCTTCCATGGGTCGGTTTCGAAGCTCGCTTTATGCGTTTTCGGATCGACCAGGTCCAAGGAATATTGGTTGACTTGCAAATAGCTGTTGTTGTCGTTGGCGAATCCGTAGTATTGGATGTCTCCGTCTTTGCGCGTCAGCTTGACCGCCAAATCGTACAATTCGTCCCAAGTGATGCCTTCCTTCGGATAAGGGACGGCGAATTTATCGAACAAATCTTTGTTGTAATACAAGCCGGATGTTCCGACGAAGGCGGGCAGACCGTATATTCCACCGTTAGCCATCTGCCGCTGCAGCTCGATCGTAGTCGGTTCGAATCGGTTCAGATCGAATTTATTTTTGGAGATCAGATCGGTGATGTCGTTCTGCAGGTTCAGGTTGAGAAGCGAAATATGGAAATTGGTGTACGCTCCGAATGCGATATCGAGCGGGCCCTTCGTGCCGATGTAGTCAGTAATGCTCGCTTCCGATGGGAAGTGGACCTTGAATTTGATATGCGGAAACTTCGGATACAAATATTTGCCGTACGTGTTGTCGAACCATTCCATGTTTTGGCCGCTCAGGCTGTACAAGTGCAGTTCGATCGGCTCCTGAGGTTTTTGCTGCGCTTCCCCTGATTCAGGCGACTTGGTTTGCGTTCCGGAGCTTTGGCTCCCCGAGCAGGCCGAGACTACGACGGAAGTGAGTGCAAGCATGGCGATCATGGTCCCGTAAAAAGATTTTTTTGCCATTATGGATTCCTCCTATAAGTTCTATTCCTGACCATTCGAATCTGGATTGCGGAGCGGTAATGCCGAGAACATTTCCGTTGCTTTCTGCAAGTCGACCCCTTTGTATTAACAAATTGAAACAACCTTGTGCCAAAAATCCGGGGCGCGGAAAACTTCGATGGAGAAACATACGGCCATACTCAAAGGTATGTGCTGCTGTAAGAACGCTTACAAAATTCCTCTAGTTACGGCCGATAGAGGAAATCACCTCCTTGATAGATCGTAATACATGACAAAAAGGTAGGAGTGGATGTTGCCTGTTTCGTACATGTATCTAAATCTGTGCTGATTCCATTATATTTTATTGGGAGTTAATTACAAGATGCATACTGGTATGATTTGAGTCTATAACATGTCTGTAAATCAGAAACGGTTGATTTCTTTTCCAGTTGCTCCTATATAATGAGATGAGCTCATGGCGATTTCACCCAAAGTAACAGGTCTGGTACATGAGATGCATTAATTTTGTTTATGCGAACCGACAAAGGGAGGTGACGGTCCGGAAGCGGCGCTTGGAGAGCGGCATACACCGCTATCTTGCGTATCGCAGGACCGGAGCATGATGAATCAGAAGACGAGAGCAACCTACTATACGCCACAAAAAGTAGCGGCAGCGAGGCAAAACGTCCTGAAATTCGATTGGGCGAAAAGCTTGAGCGATGCGGCGGTGAACAAAGCGGACAAATGTCTCGCAAACGGACTGGACTTCCTGTGGGAATCGGTTACGGCACAAACGCTGCCCCGAAGCTACGGCGTCAATCAGGTGCTCGGCAGTCCCATCACCGGTCGCGACGTTGACCGGTTCGGCAATTACCCGTACAAGGCCGATCCGATTCAAACCCCTTGGAAAATCGTCGATCCGAGCAGCGGCTATACGTTTCCGACCAACGATTTCGGAGCCTATTACCGCAGCGGTCTGGATGGGCACGGAGTTTTCCGCACGGAGCTGGCCGATCGCAGCTTGCTTGTCAATACGCTCTATCCGGACAAAGGACCGACTTGGGGCGTCGACGACGGCTTCGGCTGGAAAGATGAAAAAGGCGACCTCTATACATTTGTATCGTATTATTTGCACTGGTATGTATGGTACAGCCCAGCAAGCATAGTCGAAGGGGCTTTGGCCGCATTCCGGGACGCTTACTTGTATACAGGCACGTTGAAGTATGCGCAGGCCGGAATCGTAATCCTTGACCGGATCGCCGATTTATACCCGGAAATGGATATATCCGCCTATGACCGGAGCGTGTATCTGAATTCGGACGGGCGCAAAAATACCGGCAAGGTTATCGGCTCGATATGGGAAACCTCCATGGTCAAAACGTTCATCAGCGCGTATGACGCTTTCTTCCCGGCTATGGACGAACCGGCTGTCGTACAGTTTCTGGAAGCGAAAGCCCGGAAGCATCGGCTGGCCAATCCGAAGAGCAGCGGAGCGGATATTCGCAGAAATGTGGAGGAAGGCATTATTTTGCAAATATATCCGGCGGTCAAAGCCGCACAAATATGCGGCAATGACGGGATGCATCAGAGTGCTCTAGCCATGGCCGCTGTCGTCTACGATACACTGCCGGCCACGAAGGAATGGCTCGACTTCGTGTTTCAAACCGGCGGTTTGGCGAGGAACCCTTTTGCGGTGACGGGCGGGAACGTACTGAACTCTTTGGTGTGCGATGTCGATCGCGACGGCAACGGCAACGAGGCATCTCCGGGCTATAACGGAATATGGCTTAAAATGCATCAGCTGACGGCGGATATACTGGATGGGTACGATTTGTATCCGGGGGCGGATCTGTACAAGAACGCCAAGCTTCGCAAAATGTTCTCGGCCTTTTATCCGCTTATTCTGAGCGATATATACACGGTTAACATCGGGGACACCGCGGCTGCCGGAAATCCGTACATGCAAGTCGCCTTGCCCGACATGGTGAAAGCGTTCGACAAATTCGGCGACCCGATCTATGCACAGCTCGCTTATTTTCTAAACGGCAACAAGGCGGAAAGCTTGCATCTCGACGTGTTCTCGTCCGAGCCGGATCAGATTGCCGATCGGGTAAGCTGGGTTATTGCGGAATACGGACCGCTTGACCTGAAGAGCTGCAATTTGACCGGTTACGGGTTTGTCGCGCTGCGCGACGGTCAATCCCGGGAGCGGACGCAGCGCGACTTGTGGATGTACTACGGCCGCAATACGGGACACGGACACAGAGATACTCTTAATATCGGCATGCATGCATTCGGTCTCGATCTGACACCGGATCTCGGCTATCCGGAGTTTGCCGACATCTTCGATATGCACCGGGCGCATTGGGTCATCAATACGATCAGCCACAATACGGTCGTCGTCGACAAGCGCAAGCAGGAGCCGCAATGGGTAGCCGAGCCGCGGCATTTCGACGATACGGAGCTAGTCAAGTTGATGGATGCGGAAGCGCCTAAAGTGTATCCGCAAACGGAGCTGTACAAGCGTACGACCGCGATGATTCGCGTCGATGAATCCGATTCGTACGCCGTGGACTTCTTCCGGGTAAAGGGTGGGGAAGACCATTATTTCAGCTTTCACGGTGCGGAAGGCACGGTCGAGACGAAAGGGCTTGAACTGTTCGAGCAACCGACCGGGACCTATGCCGGTCCGGATATTGCCTATGGTCAGCGGTCGGATGACGTGGAAGGCAACAGCTATAACGGCAGCGGTTTCCATTATTTGAGAAACGTATTGCGCAGCACCGGTACCGCACCGCAGTTCAGCGCGGACTGGAGCGTCAAGGATACTTGGAACATTTACGGCGGAGGAGCCGGCTCGGATACGGATGTACATTTGCGGATCACGATGCTGGGAGAACTATCGGATGTGGCCTTGGCGGACGGAATCCCCCCTCAGAACAAGCCGGGCAATCCGAAATCGCTTCGCTACTTGATCGCTCATCGCGAAGGAACGAAGCTGGACAGTTTGTTCGCTTCCGTCATCGAGCCGTACAAAGGCCGCAGATTCGTTGCTTCGATCGAACCGGCCGTCATGAAAGCCGGCGATGCGGTCGTATCCGGCAGCGAGGCATGCGCAATCAAGGTGAAATTGGCTAACGGCCGTGTGGACTATGTAGTCAACTCGATTACTCCGGATATTACGTACACGGTAGACGACAAGCTGCGGTTCCAGGGCTTCTTCGGTGTATTTTCGGAAAAAGACGGTCAGCCGGTCTCCGTTTATTTGCACGACGGCTCCGTATTAGCCCGGATCGATACGCCAACCGAACCGGCAATCGGCTCGTTGACCGGGACCCTAATGAGCTTCACCGAGACGTTGTCGGTGCAAAATGAGCTGACCGTCAGGATGGAAGCGAGAGGGACACAACCTTCCGAATGGATCGGCAAAACCATATTTGTTGAGAACGACGGCGTACGCAATGCCTCATATCCGATCAAGGGCGTGACCGAGCTCGGCGACAACCGATATAAGCTGGATATCGGAGACTTGACGTTGATCCGCGCATACGCCGATCGGAACGACCTAAGCAAAGGGTACGTTTATGATGTCGCCGCCGGAGCCAAGTTCCGGATTCCGTTGACTCGTCTTGAGGTGTTCTAGTTTTCAAGCGATATCCTGAACCGCCGAATGGCGGTTCTTTTTTGCATCGATAAAGGTTAACTCCATTAAATAATAGAGCCGCCTTGACTCTTCCGTGGCGGAAGACCTTATAATTTGCGTAGCCGAAGCAACGAAAGGAGGAGCAATCGACTATGGAAAGCTTAATAAGCATCGGCCAGCTATCCACCAATATCGGCGTATCGATCAGAACGATCAGATACTATGAAGAAGTAGGTATTCTGAAGCCTGCCAAAACGTCCGAGTCCAACTACCGCTACTATGGACGTGACGAGATGGACAAGCTGCAGCTGATCTTATTTTTGAAGAACTTGGGATTTTCGTTGCAATCGATTAGAGCGGCACTTGCAGATGACGGGCGAGCCTCGATTCTTGCCAAAGTAAGGGAGCGGCAATCATCGCTTGATGCCGAGCTGCAACAGATGCTTCTCAAGAAAGAACTGCTGGAATCCGTCGTTTCTGCCATAGAAGCCGCCGGCGCAAGTGACCTTGGCGCGATCGACTCGATCAGGGGAGTCATGTTAAGCAGAAGGGATGAGATCGATATCGTATCCGACGTTAGTTTGCCGATCAAGGTTGTCGGGGTTGGCGAACGTGTAATTAATGCCATTAATGAAATTGCGGATAACGGGGCGAAGGTGGACATTCTTTACGTGGATTGCGACGAGCAATCGCTTGCCGCCGCAAAAACAAATAGAAAAATCCGGTCTGCCGTCATAGGCTCTGAGCTAAACGACGCGTTGAAAGGCAGCGATATGTTGTTTCTGGTAACTGCGCCGGGAGAAGACCGTTCGGTTCTAGCGGCAGCGGCAACCATTGCCGGCGAGGCGCGTAGAATGGGTATACTTACGATCGGCATTATGGATAGGGCCATTCGTTTAGAGTCGGAACAAGATAGGACTACTCTTAACGATAACGTGGATATGATGCTGCAAGTACCTAACCGGTCGACAGTGTCTACGGACGAATTTTTTAAGCACGCCGTGACTTGCCTATCATCGCTGCTTACAGGGGAAATCATCCGTATCGATCTTGAGCATATCAAGTTGTTGGTTCGGGAAAAGGGGGCGGCCTATTTCGGTATCGGCAAAGCTTCAGGGAAAGACCGGGCGAAGCGCGCCGTAGAATATGCTGTTGCCAGCAGCTCCGGCTTCCAATCCGGAATCGGCCAGGCCGACAGCATTATTTTAAACATTACCGGTTCGAATGATTTGACGTTATCGGAAGCGAAGTTAATAGCGGAGACCGTGCGGGCAAAATCGAAGGCAGGGGCAAACATCCTGTTTGGAACGGTTATCGAGAAAGAGGTTCAAGACGGAATCCTTGTCACAATCGTTGCCGCCGGATTCGAGGAGTCGATGCATACTTGACAGGTTGGCTGTAGGATATAAAAAGCCGGTTGTTTCGCGCAACCGGCTAGTCCGCTCATCATTTTTCGGTTTTACCGCCAAATTCCCGATCGAGTGCGAGTTGCACACGAGTTTGCATCGACTTCAAGCCGCCCGCAATCCTTTTCCGGCCGTAGATCATATCGGTCAACTCTTCAGTTCTGATCGATAAAATTTGTTCGTACAGCTGCTGTGTAAAGGGACTTTGGCCAAACGGAATCGGTCGGAGCGCATAGAAAGGGTCCAGCTTGCGGCCGTCCATCGTCTTCGCGGCATCTAGTCGAATCGATAACGTTTTAGGCTTCGTTCTCTCCAACTCGGCAGCCATGGCCGGACCGGTTATATATTTCAAAAACTCCCAGGCGGCTTCTTTATTGGGGGAGTCGGACATGATAGCGAATAGGTCAGCCGCGAAAACATCGGAAGATTGGCCCGGTTTTTGCGGGTGGCTTGGTGCGGTGACGATGTCCCAAGAAAATGACGGAATTCCGAGAGAAGCTGCCTCCTTCAAACTCAATATGAGACTGGGAGGCGCGATCGCCATGGCCGCTTCCCCGGCGATAAATTTGCTTTTGAGCAATGATTCCGCTTTCGATTTTGATGGTTCCCGCTTCTCGGGCGGAAGATAAATCGCGCTGCCAAAGGCGCCGATTACTTCCTCGAACGCCGAACGATAAGCCTCGGATGTATACTTCACCTCGCGCATATCATCGCTATAAGCCGATATTCCGACTCCGTCCACATATCGATCGATAAAAAATCGGTGCGGTAAATAGTGGTCCAGATCCAGTCCGAACAATGGCCTTTCTTTGTTATCGGCCTTGGCGATTGTTTTCGACAACTGCAGCATTCCGCTCCAGCTCATGTCATTGGACGGATACGCAATACGAAGCCGGTCGAACAAATCTTTGTTATAATACAAGGCTACGGTTTGAAAAGTAGGAGAAAGGGCTACGAGCTTGCCGTCACCCAAATTACGGATTACTTCCAGGGCGCTGGCGGAAAACTGGCTTTGTTCGATACGGTCTTGCTTCATAAGGTGAGTCAATTCGATCAGCTTCCCGGTCTTATTCAGCTCCCGAATGATGCCGGAACCGTAAACGAGGTCGGGCTTTTGTTCCAATATTGCGGAGTCGGTCACGTTCGTCGTTTTTCCGCCGCTGAATAGCATCATCGGAATGATCTGAATTTCGACATTCGGATAATGACTTTTGAACGAATCTCCGTATTCCTTCATGAATTGCTGCTCGCTAAAGTACATGATCCTTACGACTTTCTTCGCATTTTCCTGTGGAGGCGCCGTCGTCTGTGCTGTTTTGCTCTGGCATCCCGTCAGCGCCAACCATACAGCTGCTCCAATACCTAATGCACGGCACCACCTGTTTTTTTTCATATGGCGGTTGCACTCCTTCTCATCTTCTTGTTATGACGCGGCACGATCTGGTTTCTTCTATTCTTTTGCAGGTAACGCCACAGAAGTTGCCGAATGTCCGTTGAGCATAAGATTCATAAGCGAGAACGTTCTCATGGCAAAATTTGCTTTTAAGTTAAGTCTGTACCCGCCTCGGATGCGCTCGGCAAACCCCAGCTCGATACAAGGCTCCATCGTTCCTTGAAAATCGAAGTCTTCCGGCAATACGGCACGCAGTTTGCTTTCCGGTATCGCATGATCTTGAGGATTTGCCAGTTTATCCGGTATGAGTGCAGCAAGCAGCCGAAGAAGATCCGCAGGTATGACATTCAAAGGGAAATCCGTGTCTTTCGCGAGAGCCGCTTTGGATTGCTGCAAATACGTTTCGGTTGCGATCAGTACGGCTTTCTGTTTCACCCAACAAGTCACGCTACGGTAATCCATGCTTAAGTAAGGAGTATCCTCTATTTCTCTGCCCTTTGGCTGGCGATAGTTCCGAGGCTTCAAGGAATATATGATTTGACCCAAGAAATCGATCCGGTCTTCTTCTTTCAGCTTGGGAAGCTCCGCTTCGATCTGCGGCAGCAAATGCTGCAAACTTCCTTTGTTCCCCAGTAAATAATCGATCGTAAAGCCCAGCTCCTTGGCCATGCAGGGCAACAGGGAGATATCCGGCAGCGAATCGCCTTTCTCCCATTTCGATACGGCTTGCGCCGATACTCCGAGACAGCTGCCGAGCTGCTCCTGCGTCCAATTTTTTTTCAACCGGTATTCATGTATAATGGCGCCAACCTTGCATGGGTCAACCACTTATGGAACAACCTCCTTGTCGTTGGTAGTATTACCTATTATAAGGGTTATCCCTGCTATTGGTAATGGAGGTTTGTTTTTCTACTCAACCGGCAGTTTAAGAACCCGAATCAGAAGAAAAGCTTCGATAAAAAAATATTTCCCAGCACTTTCCTAACGAACATATGTTTGGTATAATAGAAATATTAACCAAAGAAATGAGGGATTTCGTTGAATGAAGTTCAAAGTAACCTTGACCAGCTAATACCATTCGGAAACATTACGATGTCGAGAACGGATGAAGGTTTCTTAACGATCGTTTGCCCTGATGATACTGGCGTTGCCGTTTTTCCGGAAGCGGTTTCAATTCCGGCGCGAATCGATTTGACGGCCAAAACGAATTCAACGAATATCCGCATCAAATTCGGTAGCGGACAAGTGATATTGAATTGGGAATGCATAACCGGCGAGCTGCGCATCCATGATCCGATGCTCGGGTTTTCATACGGTGTCGGCGGTAAAGGCAAAGTTCCCGTGAATGAGTTTGTTCGCATCAGCTGGATTTTGGACGTCGATTACATGCTGCTGCTGGTTGATGGGGAAGTAAGGGCGTTCAGCGAAGACGAGCCCTATATGAAAGTGTTAAAATCCGGCTTGCCGAAAGCTCCCGAATCTCTGGTCGGCATTTGTTCGGCGTGGGGGTCGGCCGTCACGGTGAAGCAATTGAACGTATCGAAGTGGGGACGCGATAACGGTAGCGTGACGCCTCTGGCACTGCTGCTTGACAAAAACAATGTGTTTGTGAAGCCGAACGAGAGCTTTACGCTTGAAAGCCGCTTCTTCCCGCATACGGCACGGCCTTATAAGATTGTGTGGAGCGTTTCCGACGAGAAAACTTTACATATCGATCGTACAACGGACGAACAAATTACGGTGACGGCATTAAAGCAAGGGATCGCTACGATTACATGCAAGGACGATTCCGGCAAGATTGCAGCGTCCTGTACGGTCCGATGCGTAGTGCCTAACCTGCGGACGAACCTCAACAACTTGAAGCCGGTAAACGGGGATTGGTCGGAAGACTATATCGGCCTTATCGGAGTCGGTTCCGGAGATTGCTTTATGTTATCGTCGAATGAAGCAGCTGATTTTACATACGAAGCGGACGTATGCATCGAGGCCGGCATAGCCGCGGCATTAGTATTCAGATCGGCTCCGAACGCCTCGGGGTTTTACTGTGCCAATATCGACATTTCGGGATTTGTCAAGCTATGGAGACCGGGCAAAGATATCCGAGTGGCGCATACGGAAATCAAACGCAATACGTACTATCATCTTAAAGTTTCGGTTAGCGGCGACAATATCAAAGTTTATTTGGATGGGCGTATGGTGATTGACGCTCATGACGGGACCTATCGCAGCGGGTTGTTAGGGTTGAACATTTTTTATGGAACGGGTTTATTCCAAAATGTAAATTATTCCGAACTATAACGCGATTGGGATGGGAGAAATGAAGATGACCGATGCGGATGTTCTCCATGAAACGAAGCGGGGACCTAAGCTGCTGAATTTGCCGTGCATTTATTTGCCGGCCAAGCACCCTTACACAACGGCAAAATGGTACGCCGAATTATTTGATATGGAAGCGGCCGATTTTGCCCCGCTGGATCCTCATGCGGATCTCGTAGTGTTGAAAATGTCCGACGATATTCCTGGCGGAGCCTCGATTTTTTTCGTACAATCCAACGATAAGTTTTCTATGAATTTCAACAACATTCGTGGGCATAACCACGCTATACTGATGTTTCAGGTGAAGGATATCGAAGAGATTGCGGAACGGATGAGAGATAGAGGCGTCGAATTCGCTGCTGATGGAATCAAAGACCGCGGCGGCTGTGGCAAGGAGATCGCTTTCTACGATCCGGACGGAAGAAAAATTGAAATTAACGACTATGGCACGAAATAAATCCGTATTTTGACAAAACGGCGCCGGTCCGGATGCTTGCGCAGGATGCGGTCCATGCCGGCAAACAAAGGAGTCAAACGGTGAAGGAAGCTTTGCTTCGACAATGGGGTCGCTCCGACCCGCACAATGAGACAGATGCCCGATTAGTCGAACGGTCCCGCCAAGGCGATCACGACGCTTTCGGCGAACTTGTGCGACGGCATCGGCCCAAAGCGCACGGATGGGCATCGAGAATGACTCTGGACCCTTATATGGCCGACGATATCGTTCAGGAAGCGCTGCTTCTGGCGTTCATGCACCTAAGTTCTTTGGTGGATATCGGCCGATTCGTGCCGTGGCTGCATCGGATTGTACGCAACCAAGCGATGATGAAGCTTAGACGCGGGGGCCCTTATCGGAATGAGCGGCCCTTCACGAGCCTCGTGACGGTAATCCGGCCGGACCAGGTCGAATGGGAAATCACGGAGAACATGCTTGCCGGCATGACCCGGGATACTTCCGATCCGTCGATTCACGGCAATCCGGAGCAATATGTGCTGCGCAAAGAGACGCTGGAAACGGTAATCGGTCTGTTCGGCTGCTTAAGCCGTCGCGAGAGAGCGATATTCGAAGCCTATTACTTCAAACATTTGTCGCCTAGGGAAATCGCCCGGATGTTCGATACGTCGACGGCCAGCATCTACAAGACGATTTCCCGGACCCGCCAGAAGCTTAAGCTGGAGCGGATCCGAGTATACAGAGCGAGCATTTAAAATCGACGGCGATAAGAAATCGGGCTTACGGCTGTGGAGCGGCTTCAGATATCTATATTAACTTTGCGACGGGGGCGTTCCATAACTTCCTCTAAATCGCGGTCGCTCATCCTTGAATTACGTCGATAGACGTTTTTCTTATTGAAAGAAGCCGATGCAATTACACGTTAAACCCATGAGGGAGGGCGGACACGCCGAAAAAACTATAGCGGACAATCAGCCGGCCCATCTCGCGCAGACGGGCCGGTTATTTGACATGTTCCTGCAACGAAAATAGTTATAAAATGGCATCATATCGAAAAAAATGTTCGACCGTTGTTGCGAGCGAACCCGCTTTTGGCATCTAATAGTATGTCGCGAATCGGAAAGGGGTGCGCATGTTGAGGATCGAGCGGCAATGGCCGAGCGCGAGGGAACCGGACGATGGGGAAATGGCGGACAGGGCGCTTTCCGGAGATACGGAGGCGTTTGGAGTCCTGATTCGGAGGCATCGGGAGAAGACGCTGCAATCGGTCAAGTCCATGACGCGGGACGACTGGCTGGCCGAAGATATCGTTCAGGAGGCGTTGATCAAAGCTTTTCTGCACGTCGGTCAACTGGTCGAGCCGAATCGTTTTCTGGGCTGGTTGAAGCAAATTGCCCGGAATGAAGCCAATATGAAGTTGAGGCGCGGGGGACCGTACCGCCGCGAGAAGCCGTTTGCCAGTTTTGGAACTTCAGGCGAGCGGTATTCAACGGGTCATGACGGGGACATGCTGGAAAAGCTGCTGAATCGGCTGGATACATCCGAGCAGAAGCGAGGTTTGGAGCTAGAGCCGATAGAAACGCTTCTCAGAAAAGAATCGGTCCGGTTTATCCGCTCTCTGCTCCATTGCTTGAACGAACGGGAGCGAGGCATGTTCGAAGCGTATTTCTTTATGAACTGTTCGGCGGAAGAAGTCTCCTCCATGTTCAATACGACCGCAGGCAGCGTACATACTTACTTGAGCCGTTCCAAGAAGAAGCTTCGGGATGCGGCTGTCAACCGGCGCGAAGATTTCGCTTCAAGCGGCTTCCGTTCATCCAGCAGGAGAAGGGTGCTTGCCGCTCCGGTGGGCAGACCGGAAGCCGCGGCGACGTTTGTCGACCGTACTCGTAAACTGCTGCGAAGCAGGGGAGAGAATACGGACATTACCGATTGGATGGGCCGCAGCGGATTCGCCTTTCGGTTGAAAATATCTCGCAAAACGACTTATGCGGACGGGGCGTTCGTGTTCGATTGGAAGCAAGAACTAAACCGATTGCTCATGGAGCATGGATACGAGCCCGACTTTCTGTGCGGACAGCTCGAAGGCTCTCCGATCCCGCTCCATTCGGTCGCCATGCTGTATGATGTCGTACCGTTCGACGCGGAGGAGATCATCGGCTTCGTGCGCCGAGCTATCGATTGCGGAAGTCCGGTGCTATTCTTCGACACATACGTGAATCGGCCGTACGTACATGAATGGAATTTAATATACGGGTACGACGATTATAGCTGCACAGTGGAATTGACGGATGTACTCCCGCCTTACAGGAAAACGCTGACTTACGAGCAATTGGCCGCCTCGCCTCTCCGGTTTTTGTGTTCCGCGAGAAAAACGAACCGCCAGCCGACCAAGACGGATCCGTGCGAGGCGATCCGGAGCATCGTTATGTATGCCGAAGAAGGGGATGGCTTCCGGGGAGACAACAGCTACAGCTCCTATACGATGGGAATTGGCGCGTACGAATGTTGGGTCGGCCATCTGGAGTCGGGTCCGCGGCTCGCCAACGCATACGGACACCGGTATTTGACTCATGTATATGCCAATGCAAGAGCATATGCCGGACGGTATATCCGTTCGCTCGAATTGCCGGGCAGCTGGGAAGAGGAGCTGGGGAAGGCGGCGGAGCACTATGATCTATCTGCGAAGCTTCTTGCCGAGGCAAGCTCGCTTTGCCCGTTCGACGATCATTCCGTCGGGAGCTGGTCGGAGCCGGTCATCGGGAGAACGATCGGGCTTCTGCAACAAGCCCACGATTCGGAGCGGCAAGCGATAGGTTTGCTCGAAAAGGTTTGCAAAACGAATGAATCCATTATCCGTCATAAGGGGATCCGATACGATGAATAACGTACAACTGACTATTGTCACTCAAGCAAACGGCGAAGGATTGAAGGCGCTGCTCGCCAGTGTCGCGCAATTCGAATCAAAGCGAAGCGATGTTCAAGTACATATAGAGCAAGCGAACGGAAACTATGAAGTGCTGAACCGATTGAAGAGCGGAGAGCCGGGAGACCTCGTCCAAATGTCGGAGAGCGTGTTCGGCCCGTATTTACGCGATGGATTTGTTGTCGATTTGCTTCCTTTCCTTCAGCGCGATAACGGGCTTTCGCAGGACGATTTTTATCGAGGGGCGCTGGAAGGACCGTCGGCGAACGGCGAACTTGCTGCGCTTCCGATCGATATTCATGTTCCGTTCATTTTATTCCGGAAAAAAGCGTTCGCAGAGGTGGGCATACCGGAGCCGGATGGCAGCTGGACGATAGAACAGTTCAGGGAAACGGCGCTTCAACTAACGGGAGAAGGCCGGTATGGGTTCCGCCTCCATATCGACATCGAATGGTTCGAACCGTTCGTGCTGCGCGGCGGCGGCGCATACTTATCTGCGGACGGATCCACTGCGCAAGGGTATCTGAATAGTCCGGAGACAGCTGCGGCGCTGCAGGAAATCGTCGACTGGTTCCGGGTGCACAAGATCGTGCCAATGCCGGGCGAGGTAAGGGAAAATGCTTTCAGCGAACGGTTTGCCATGAATTTCGATTTCTCGTGGTGCATCCCGCACGTCTTACACAACCATGCCGGCGAATACGGGGCAGTCGGACTGCCGTGCAAGGCCAATGGACGGGATACGAACATGATGTACATGGGCGGATACGGGATATCGTCCGGATGCGAGCATCCCGATGCCGCGTGGGAGCTGCTCAAGGAGCTGTCCGTCCCGCCATCCGGCAGACCGCTCAGCCAGCTCCCGCCTACGAAGCCGCTTGCCCGCAGGTTAGGCTCGGATATATCTCCATTCATGGCGTGCGCGCTCGGGGAGCTGGATAAAGCGACGAAAAGCGGCTTCTACTTAAGCCAGAAATGGAATGCGAACCGGCAGATCGTCAATCAGGATTTGAAGCTGATGATTACGGATGGAATCGATGTTCGATCGACCTTGGAGAAATGGGCCGGACTGATCGGATGAGAAGGAGAGTCGGTGGCGTTCCAGCCTCCGACTTTTTTTCTTTCTATGGAGTTAACAGCACGCCATGCAGATGGTATGCTAGACAAGACAGATGTTTATTGGACATAATGGGGAAATTTTCTGTATTTATCAAAGGGGCGAAAGGCGGTCACGTTCATATGGACAATCCGGTCATCCGGTTGGGAAGGCTGCACCAGTGCACGTTCGAGCAAGCTTTGGAGCTGAGACAGAGAGGGTTCGAAGGATACCACGACGAGATGAGGAAGCATTATCCGAACTTTCCGCAAGCCGCCGCTCCGGCACCGGGAGCGTTGGACCGGCTGCTGGACGGCTTCGGTTCGGAAGGGATCCGGCCCGAGCTGTCGATCGTCGGCTACGTGAACGAGAAGCCGGTAGGGTTTGTCTTTATCGCGATCAAAACGGTCGATGGCAAGAAGCTGGCATGGAACGGGGGAACCGGCGTATTCCCGGAATATCGCGGTTATGGGCTGGCCAAGCTGATGATGCAGGAAGCGCAGCGTGTCATCCGGGAGCAGGAAGTGGACCGGGCGGTTTTGGAAGTTGTAGCCAAAAACAAGCCTGCTGTTACCGCATACGTGAAAGGCGGGTTCCGTATCGCGGACCGCATCGTCGGCATGACCCGGGAGGAAGCGCTGACAGCGCCTTTTTTAAGCGGGAAAACACCCGAAGGAGTTCGTCTTCAATACGGGGTGCCCGCGGATGTAGCCCGGCTACCGTTCTATCGCGATAAAGTCGCTTGGGGGTGCATGTGGCATTATATGAAGAGGGGCGAATCGTTGATCGTATACGACGCGGAGGACAAAGCTATTGCGTACGCCTTGTTCCAACGCTCCCGCAAGGCGGACGGGCAGCTGCAGTCCGTTATGCTCCGCCAATGCGAGGTAAGCCCTGAACGTAGCGACCGGGATACGTTGTTCAGACTGCTGCTAACGGAGCTGTACGGCCCGTACGACGTGCCCTGTGTCCGTAAGACAGGAGATTTGTCCATGGCGAATCCCGAACCGATCCGGGCGCTGGAGGAAGCGGGCTTTACGCTGAACTACGAGCAATATTTAATGCTGCTGGAGAAGGAAGAGGAGTCGCAATAATAGGCAAGACTACGCTGAATGATCTTATACCCACCATCCGAAGCTGCCGACCGGCAGCTTTTCTTTTTTTTTGCCGCGACAAACTCTTAATCGGTTATGTTCCTTGCGTCCGACCATCTGCTCATTCCGCTTACCTGAATCGGTCTTTGAATTTCCGCGTAATTATTGTCGATATCGGCACGGATCGAATCCAACAGATGAAGCGCATAGCTTCTGTCTTTCCGATCGGGAATCGAATGGCATAAATCTTCGAGCAGTTTCAATCTTGTTTCCGTGACGTATCTCATATAAGTACTCCTCGCAGGTTGCTAGATTCTACATCTTTCGTTAGACGGAGTCCGTTTATGTCGAAAAGAATGGATTCGCTGCCGTTCTTGTCTTTCGAAATCGCAGATGCCCTGCAAAAAAGTGTATCTAAATCATCATTTCCTGCATTTGATTCGAATGATAAACGTCTTACTATTAGATCAAGCAAGACGACATACTAGTAAATCCGAAAACGTAAGAAGAAACAGGCAAAAGGGGGCCGATTTGTTTTGAACCATCGAAAAGAAATCCATTATAGCCGCATCGCAAGGCCGTTGACGGCAGCTTCTATAGTGGCGGCAATCGCCTTATTGACGGCTTGCGGTCCGAACGCGGAGAAAGAAAACGCGTCCGATAAGTCCGCCCAGCAGCAGCCGGTCAAGAAAGAGAACGTCGAGCTCGTATTTGCTTCCGACTCAGGATGGACCGTCGAAGCGTTTAACGAACGGTTCGGCGATACGATGAGGAAGAAGTTCCCGGATTACAAAATCAAATACATTCCGACCGGTGCGGGGACGTCGCTGCCGGAACTGGTTGCGGCCGGACAGCAAATCGACGTCTTTTGGGGAGCGGCAAGCACGACGATCGGGCGGATGAAAGAATTCAAGCTCGAGCTCGATATGAATGAGCTGAATAAAAAGCATGGTGTAAATGTAAGCGCTATCGACAAAGCGACGATGGACTCCATCCGCACTTTGTCCGACGAGAACAAGCTCTATGCGCTGCCGCTTATTTCCAACACCGGCGCTTTGTATTACAATAAATTGCTATTCGATAAATTCGGCGTGAGCTACCCCCAAGACGGCATGAACTGGGATCAAGTGCTGGAAGTGGCCAAGAAGTTGAAGCGGGTGGACGGGGGTACGACTTACTACGGAATCGGTTACGTGTATGCAAACCATATGATCTCTTCCTCGATCGCGCTTCCGCACGTCGATCAGAAGACGAACAAGGCGACTATCGTATCCGACGAGCGTTGGAAGATCGTGTTCGATAAAATACTCCAGATGCGGGAAACGGCGGACAAGAAAAAAATATATACGAACGAATTTCTTAAAGAGCAAAACACGGGGATGCTCGACGCCTTGGCCAACTTGTTCCAAAATACGGACATGTCCGCGATCAACTGGGATATGGTTACGTATCCGATCTACAAAGAATCGGCGAACAAAGGACCGCAGCCGATTCCGACGCTGTTCGGCATTACGTCCACGAGCAAATTCAAGGACGAGGCGATGGAAGTGCTCAAGCATATGCTGACGGAGGAAGTGCAGCTCGCCTATTCGGAGAGAGCGATCATTCCGGTTGTCCTGAACGACAAAATTATTAACGCTTTCGGCACGAAAAGCAGCATTTCGGGTAAAAACCTCAAGTCTATTATTAAGAACGGCTTCTCTCCGATGTCGTGGAAAAGCCCGCTCGAATCAAAAATATCGCCGATTTATTCCAGAGCGACGGACGACTACGTCGACGGCAAAGGTGATCTGAATACGATCATGAGAAACGCGGAGACGGAAATCAATAAGCTGCTTAGCGAGGAAACCAAGAAGTAAAGTTTCGTGATCATAGCTTTATGAGACAGGCTGCTGGAACACTGCGGCCTGTTTCTTTGCGTCATTTTACCGAAAGCAGTGACCTGATATATGGTTCTATCTCCGATGGTTCCGTCGTCGTTTCGTATCTATCGTATACTTGGCCGTCCCGGTCTATCAAAAATTTGGAGAAATTCCACTTGATCCCGTCACCGGCGTATAGGTCCGGATGCTTTTCCTGCAGAAAGCTTTGCATCCATAGTCCGTTCGGCGACTCGATATCGAAGCCTCGAAACGGAGCTTGCCGCACGAGATATTGAAACAAAGGATGAGCGGATGATCCTTGGACATCTACTTTCTCGAATAAAGGAAACGTCACTCCGAAGGTGCTTTCACAATAATTTTGAACTTCCGAATTGCTCCCGGGTTCTTTCCCGTTGAATTGATTGCAAGGAAAGCCGAGAATTTCAAAGCCTTGCTCGCGGTACTTATCATAAAGATTCTGGAGCTCGGCGAACTGTCGGGAATAGCTGCACCTGCTGGCCGTATTGACAAGGAGCAGAACTTTACCGCTGTGGCTGGACAATTCGACGCACTTTCCGCTCATGGCGTTTACTTGAAAATCATAAATAGACATCATATCATTTCTCCTTCATTTCCACTATGATTGTAAATATATAGTACGTTCCTATTGTTTATTGGTCAAATATATAAAAACAATAATCGTTATAGTTATTACTAATAACAGGAAAGGATGAACGAGGTGACCCACAATCGCAACGAACGATCCGGGGTAAACGGAAACAAGCCGATCGTGCCGGAAGCATTACGCATCGAACATGGTGACGACGCTTGGAATACGTTTGCCGGCTCCATCAGCGGAGACAGTGCGGCGCTGGAGCAGTTGCTGAGTCAGAATCCCGGTCTGGCCAATTGTTCATGGGGATATTACACGCCTTTGCATTTTGCCGTCAGGTTCGGACATTCCGATGCAGTCAAACTGCTGCTTCGCTATGGGGCGGATGCGACCGAGAAAACGTTAGGGTGGCAAGACACGCCTCTAACCAAAGCTCAAGATCGGGAATATGTAGCCATCGCGCGTATGCTGGAGGAGCACCTGTCGCGAAACTATCAGACGTCGCCGGCCGGAAGCGGTATCGCGGAGCTGATCAAAGCTGGCCTGCCAGACAAGGCGCTGAACGAATTGGACAACCGCCCGGATTTGATTCATAGCGGCGATGAACGCGGCAACACACCGCTGCACTGGGCGGTCCTTACCAGGCAAATCGGGCTCATTGACGAATTGCTCCGACGCGGAGCGGACTTTCAAGCCGCGAGAGCGGACGGCGCGACGCCGCATCAGCTTGCCGTCGAAGGCGATTATTGGTTCCGGGCCAATCGCGACTTAAATCCGCAAGCGCTGCGCAATCAATGGTTTCTGCAAGGATATGTGGTCGCCCGAAGCGGCGTATACGACATATGGACCGCCGCCGCCGTAGGGGATTCTGAACATATGGCCGCATTGCTGAGGGAAGACCCGTCACTCGTGAACCGGAAAAATAGCGTGGACAAAAGACCGCTGAGCTACGCGGCCAGGCAAGGGCATACGGCTGCGGTCAAGCTGCTGCTGGCGCACGGGGCCGACCCGAACATGGATGAAAGGGGGGCGGCGCGCGGAAGTGCGCTATGGGGCGCCGTTATGGACGGGCATATGGAGTGCGTCAAACTGCTGCTTGAGCAAGGCGCGGATCCGAACGGCTCCGTGGAGGCGGGGGCAAGCCCGTTAGGCCTAGCGATAAAGAAGGGCTATCATGAAATGGTCAGCTTGCTCTATTCGTACGGAGCTTCGATGACGTTGGATTTGGCTTGCTGGACCGGGCGAATCGATTTGGCTGCCGAAATTATTAAAGGCTCTCCTTCTTCGGTAAATGAGGGCGGCGATTACGGACCGCTCTGCATGGCGGCAGGATACGGGCATATGGACATTGTCAAAATGCTGATCCGCAGCGGAGCGGATTTGAATGCACCATGGTACGCGAACAACTATATCGGCTATGCCGTCGATACCGGGATGGACATGGTAAGCTATTTGCTTGATTCGGGAGCCGACCCGAACAACGCGAACTGGCTCGGCGTTACGTATCTCCATAAAGCGGCATGGCTCGGCAACGTCCCGTTCGCGAGGCTGCTGCTGAAGTATGGAGCCGATCTCCATGCGGTCGAGGCGGAATACGATTCGACTCCGCTCGGATGGGCGGCGAAGTTCGGTCAAACGGAGATGGTCCGGTTTTTGCTGGAGCATGGGGCCGACCCGAGCTTGCCTTCGGATACGGCTTGGGCGCATCCGGTTGCATGGGCGAAACGCAAAGGACACGAAGAGATCGTTGCGCTGCTCGCGCGCAAGGCGTAATCATGGAATCGCAAAGCGAATACAAGCAACGGCCGGCCTGGCATAGGTCGGCCTTTTTTTTGTTTATGGAAATCGTCGGTCCAGGGGTATCGGCTGCAGCCGCTTTTTGCCATATTGGTACAATCATCTCTACCGAAATCGCCATTATGGCAAATGAAGCGTATTCATGCTTCAAGCCGCTCTTTAGCTTCGTCGTGCAAGCGCTTCATTTCAAAAGTTAATTTTATTATAGACATAAGTAAGGCGAGCGCTTTATCTCTAATAGGCGGGCCGTACTGTGCAGGCATCCTACACGCAGCAATTGCAGGCTATTGTCGCAATTCTTTCGTAAAGTTTAAAGATACGTCGTTATTCTAATGAAAATGGAGGCTGCAATCGCTTGTAATTGTCCAAACAGCCATAATTGGCTCATTTTGAGAGGCGGAAATCGGGCGATGGAACTTTATACCATTTGACGACAACTAACCTAACATCCAGGAAAAAGAACTTAATGAACGATAGTTTTCACGAAGACCTCATTCTTTTACTTAAACTTAATTTAAATATTGACAGAAGTATACTCCCGATATTATGCTAATGATTAGAAAGAGATGCACCTTAGTGACTTGAAGCGTAATTAGCGTTGGTAATGAACGGTGAGAGCAGCTGTCATATCGCGGAACTATCGGGGTGCTACTACATAGTAGTCAAATCATTCGCATCGATCTTATCGGATTCGTGCGAGCGTCGACCGAACCAATCGGAGACACCGGTATTTCGCATCCAATTGCGGACGGTGTTTCTTTTTGTGTTCCGGATGTACCGGCTGACCAAAGAGATCCAAGGGGGAATGAAGCAAATGGAAAATGAGCTAGTGCGGCGAGAAGACGAGACTAACCGGAATCAAGGCATTGCCGACGACGGCACCTTCGACCGGGCGGAATCGTTTGAGGGAGAAGACGTACCGGCTGCATGGCAAGCGAAAGGTGAAGGCGCGCTTAGTATATCCGGCGTACATTACAAGCACGGGAGGCAGTCGCTGAAATGGCAATGGGGCCGCAATAGCAAGCTTGTCGCGAGCAAGCCCCGCTTCTTGGAACAGGCCGGACGCAGCAGAAACGGCGGCATGCGAATATGGATCTACATGGAGTCGGCAATTGAGGGAGCGCTTACATTCCGTCTGGGGAGCGCAAAGGAATTGGAAAACGGCCACCCGCGGTGCGAATTCGAGATCCGCACCCATTTTACCGGCTGGCGCGGCATCAATATTCATTTCCGTGAAGATGGAGGGAGCGGAAAGGAGTCTCTCTGGAGTACCGATACGGCGCTGGACACGATGGAGATAACACCGCCCGCCGATCGGGATGAAGGCGCCGTGTTCTTCGATGTAGTCGAATTTGTCGATCACATCCCGGCATCGCGTTCTTCCGATTACCAGATTCCGTTCCTTCGCCAGAAGACGAACAAAGGCAAAGGCGGATCATGGGACCGTTCCTTCCACTTCAGCCGGCAAAGTCCGCAGCTTCCGCTTCCCGAGACGATATCGCCCGAGCAGGTTCAGGCGTTTGCGACGATCGCCCGGAGAATGGAAGATTGGGTATACGGGGTAAACCCGGATTTATCCAGAGAACCGCTGCAAATACGGCATGAAGCTTTGCAGACGTTTGTCCGGCAAGGGCTGAGAAACTATGACGAGCTTCGGTTGAAGCGGGATGATAACGGTTACATTACAGGCGTCCCCTTGTTCTCGAGCCGCTCCGCTCACGGACCCGAGTTCGGCGCTACCGTATCCCGCAAAATTTTCTTGCCGCTAGTGTTCGATTACAAAATCAACGGCAGCATCGAAAGCAAGCAAAAGGCGCTCGAGCTGTTCGATCATTTCCACGATCAGGGCTGGGCTGCCGGCAGCGGGCTGGAGACGCTCGATCATGAAACGAACCGGAATAACGGATACTTTTTCGCCTTCTTCCTAATGCGCGAGCATCTCCGCGAGACAGGCCGGCTGGAGCGGGAGATGGCGACGGCGCACTGGTTTCTGAACATGGGCAAAACGTACGGGACACCCGGCGTCGATTATTTGGAAACGACCGCAGACGAGGTGCGCACCCGGTTCGTCTACAAGCTGCAAGTTGTTCTGGCGATGGACGACACGCCCGAGAAAGTAAGGCATATGCAGGGACTGCTCGCTTGGATGAATCATGCACTGGCCGTCGCTCCGGGATTCGCGGGTACGATCAAGCACGATTATATGGGCTTCCATCATCGTGGGGTGTATATGAGCGCCTATGCGCCTAACGCTTACCATACCGCCGCCCTGATCGTGTATTTGCTGCACGGAACGCCGTTCGCTTTATCCGCACAATCCGTCGACAACTTGAGGCAATCGCTGCTTACCTTGAGAACCGTAACGAACAAATATGACGTTCCCGTCGGAATAGGCGGAAGATTCCCGACCAAGGGAGGGATTACGAACGAAATATTGCCCGCATACGCCTACATGGCGCTGGCCGGAGATCCGATCGACCGGGAGATGGCGGCCGTATTCATGCGATTGTGGGAGCCGGAGTCCGACTATTTGAAGGAAAAGCTGTTTCCCGAAGCGAGCTCCGACAGCGTGCAATATATCGATACGCTCGGAGGCGTGCAGCTCATGCTGCAGCTCGCGGATCAGGGTCACCTGGCGGAGGACAGCCCGAACGGTTGTTGGGTTAAGCCTTCCTCTGCACTCGCGGTGCTGCGGCGGGAAGACTGGATGGTATCGACGAAGGGCTGGAGCCAATATGTGTTCGACTTCGAAGCGCACGGGCGCCGAAATACGGAATCGGTTCACAAGTTCACCGAAGGCGAGAACGTATACGGGCGATATATCAGCTATGGAGCGATGCAAATTTTGTCGGCCGGCAGCCCGATCAATGCGGTGGACAGCGGATATGCACTCGATCACGGCTGGGATTGGCGCCGCTGGCCCGGAACGACGGCGAAGCGGGTGCCGCTTGAAGAGATGAAGGTCGGCAAGAACGGGTCGGAGAACGGCATGTTCAATGAAAATACCCGTTCGTTCAGCGACGAATCGTTCGTCGGCGGCGTGACGAGCGAGGATCGGGACGGAATATTCGCCATGAAGCTGCATGACACCGTTTTCGACCCGAGCTTCCGCGCCGTTAAATCGTATTTTTATTTCGGCAGCCAGATTGTGGCGCTCGGTACGAACATTTGTAACGAAGACGACGAGCATCGGACGGAGACGACCTTGTTCCAATCCTATATGCCCGAGCCGCGCATGCCGATCGAAGTGCAATCTATCCCGATTAATCAATTTCCGTATATATGGCAAAACGAGAAGTCAGGCCCGGTCTGGTTCACCGACCCTTACGGAAACGGCTACATAGTCCCAGATCCCCGGGGGCTCCATATCGAGCGGGATATACAGCAATCGATCGATCATCGAGGGGTTCATGAGACGACAGGCAGCTATACGACGGCTTGGATCGATCATGGACTGCAGCCTCATGGCGCCGAGTACGAATACGCCATATTGATTCAGACAACGCCCGACAAATTAGCCGAATTTGCAAGTAATCCTCCTTACAAGGTCGTTAGCAATAATGGCAAAGCTCACATCGTGGAGCATGCGGGAATGCGGGCCACGGGATATGCCGTCTTCGACGAGACGGCGGATTTGGCAGAGGGTTTGTTGAGCAAGACGAGCGCACCGATTACAGCCTTCGTTAAGGAGAGGGCGGGAAGTCTCGTCGTAAGCGTAGCCGATCCCGATCTGCGTCTGCCTAGAAAACCGAACCAGCGCATGGAAGATCATGTCGCGTGGACCGAGAGCAAGGCGGAGAAAGTGACGATCGAGCTGCAAGGAAAATGGAAGATCCGGGAGCAAACCAAAGGAGAGTTTCCGGCTGTGATCGCGGAATACGGCGACAGCTCCACGATTATCGAATTCGTCTGCCGTAACGGCGATACTACGGAATTGGTATTAATCGAATATAGGGGGAACGAAAGATGAGAAAACGATGGAAGCTGGCCATACTGTCTATGTCGATTACCGCCCTGCTTGCAGGCTGCTCGGGAGGACAAACGAGCGGCAGCGAAGGCAAGAAACAGACGGAAGCCCCTCAAGCTCCGGTGAAACTGATCGTCTACACGTACAGCTCAAGCTTGACCGACGCCGAATTTCAGCAATACTTTGTTGAACCGGTTCAGCGCAAATATCCGCACATCTCGTTCACGCTGATCAACCGGAACGGCGATGAGAATACGCCCGAGAAGTTGATGGCAACGGGCACGTACCCGGATATTTTGCTGGTCAGCAACATTTACATCGGCATGTTCAACCAGCTCGGGATGAATATGGATTTAAGCGAAATGGTGCAGAAGACGAAAATGAACGTAAGCAAGTTCGATCCCGGCGCGATGGATGCGATTAGACAGTTCGGTACGAAAAGCCAGCTGTTCGCGATTCCGTTCTCGATGAACTACGGCATGACCGCGTACAACAAAGACATTTTCGATCAATTCGGCGTATCGTATCCGAAGGACAAGATGACGTGGAACGAGATGCTTGATCTGGGCAAGAAGCTGACCCGGAAGGAGAAAGGAATCTCTTATATCGGCATCGATCCGGGGCCCGTGGATCAGATGAAGGAGCAATATTCGCTGCCATACGTCGACGAGAAACAGGAGAAGCCGGTCATTAATACGGACGGCTATCAGAAGCTGTTCTCGCTGCTCAAGCAGTTTTATGAAGTACCCGGCTATATCGGTGACAAAGCGAAGTTTGACTATGGCCGCAATGCATTCGTGAAAGACCGGAACTTGGCCATGCTGCCGACCTGGGGCAACGGGGTGCTCGGCACGTTGGAAGAAACCGCCCAGCAAGGGGTACAGCTGAATTGGGATCTCGTGACGCAGCCCGTCTTCGCGGATCGGCCCGATTACGGCAGACCGGCGAACATGCCCGTCTTTATGGTTTTCCCGAAAAGCCCGAACAAAGATGCCGCGTTCCGCGTCATCGAGACTCTCGTCTCGGACGAAGTGCAAACCGCCTTGAACAAAAAGGGACGTTTGACCGTGCTGAACGACGAGAATATTAAGAAGCAATTCGCATCCGAGCTGAAAAGCTTCCAAGGGAAAAACGTTCAGGCCGTCTTCAAGCTGAAGCAGGCGCCCGGCACTGTATTGACCGATTACGACGTGGAGCTGAAGAAAATCGTTCAAGAAGCCGCCAAGGATATGGCCCAGAACGGCAAAGACGTCAACACGGCGCTGCGTGAGGCGCAAGATAAGGCGGTAAAGAAGATGGCCGAGCTGAAATCGAAATAAGCGAGCGGCGCAACCGGAATATCGATGATGAGACGGGAGGATGGCACGATGGGAATCCGAATCCGAAGATGGGCCGGCGCGGCGGTTCCGCTGGCGATTGTCGCGGCAATGGCGGCTGGCTGCGGCAGTAGTGGCGAACCGGCGGCGGGCAACGATGCCGGTAAAAATGCTCCGAAGGAGAAGCAGGAACCGGTTACGCTGCGGTTTTATACCGGGGACAAAGATTACGCACAGCGGTTCAAGACGGAAATCGCCGATAAAGTCAAACAAAAGTATCCTTACATTTCGTTCGAGTTCCAAGGCGCGGACAGCGGCAAAGAGATCCAGGATTTGGTCGTAGCGAAGGAAACTCCGGACATTTATTATCAGGGTACTTCCGCTTTGGACAATCAGCTGGTGAAGCTGAATTTGCATTACGATTTGGCCGAACTGGTCAAGACGAACAAGTTCGATCTGAACCGGATCGATCCCGCCTATATGGATGTGATCAAAAGCGCCTCCGCCACCTACGGGGGCACGTATTACGGCCTTCCCGTCACCGCATTTACACCGGTATTGTTTTACAACAAAGACATCTTCGACAAGTTCGGTGTCGCTTACCCGAAGGACGACATGACGTGGGACGACGCATATGAATTGGCGAAGCGGCTGACCCGGTATCAGGATGGAGTGCAGTATCGCGGCATAACGATGAATTTCCCGTACTTGCTCGACAACAATCAGTTGGGCGCTCCGTACTTTCATCTGACGGAGAACAAGGCGGCCGTCAACACGGACGCCTGGAAGTCGATCTTTACGACGCTGACGCGGTTTTATTTGCTGCCGATGAACGCCAAGCTGGAGAAGCTGAGCCGGGTCAAAGAGGTGCAGGCGTTCACGGGGACGCGCGTGTCGGCGATGCATGCCGACGTAACCGCGGCAATCGAAAGCTTCCCGGACGATTTCACCCGCTGGGATATGGTATCGATGCCGACAATGAAAGAAGCGCCGGGCATCAACTTTCAGACGAATCCGCGGTTTTACTACATCATGAGCTCGAGCAAGCATAAGCAGGAAGCGTTCCGCGTCATCGATTTCGTACTGTCGGAAGAGATGCAGATGGCGGCGAGCAAGGCAGGCAAAGCGACGGTCCTGACTAATCCGGACATCCGGAAAGCGTACGGCGAAAGCTTCGACAAAATCAAAGGAAAGCACGTCGAGGCACTTTACGCGAATAAGCATGTCAAGCCGTCTCCTCCGCGCGATCCGAAGCTGGTAACGGTTCCGGTTACTTCGTTCGTCAACGACGAGTTCAACAACGTTCTTTCAGGTCAGAAAGATGTCAATACCGCCCTGCGCAATATGGATGACGCAATCAATAAGGCGATAGCGGCGGAAATGGCCAAGTGAACGGAGAGCTGCGGCCCATACGTAAAAAAATGCCCCCCCGATGTAAGTTATGACTTCTTTTTCGCCCGCAATGACAGCGGTTACACTGAAACTGAAGTTGCATATCAATATTGATTTCAGGGGGGATCGGTTTGAAACGTTGGTTCATGATCGGAGCTTTGGCCGTGTCCGTAGCGCTGTCCGGGTGCACATCCGGCGGCGGGGACAAGGGCCAGGCAGCGGACAAGAAAGAGGAAGTCACGATTAAAGTAGCCGGCTTCAGCGATTTTTTCAAAGGCGATGACAGTCCGGGCATGAAAGTCGTCAAGGAGTTCAACGAGAAGAACAAGGGTAAAATCAACGTCGTCGTCCAGTATATGCCGAGCTCGCAGTACAGCACCGCCATACAGGCGGCGATAGCCGGTAAAGACCTGCCTGACATCTTCCTTACTCCGCAGGGGATGGATTTGCGACAAATCGTCAAGAACGGCTGGGCCAAGCCGATCGACGAGTATGTGTCCAAAGGCTTCAAGGACCGGTTCACGCAAGGCTCCTTCGAAGACGGCGTGAACGTGTTCGACGGCAAGGCATACAGCTGGCCGCTAGGGGGTCAAAACCTTCGTTCGATGCTGTATTACAACAAAAAAGTGATGAAGGACGCCGGTCTGGACCCAAACAAGCCGCCCAAAACATGGGACGAGCTGAGAGAAATGTCGAAGGTGATTACCCAGAAGGGGAAGGGCGACGTGTACGGTCTCATCTTCCCCGGGGGAGAGCCGACGCCGCTCGATCAAATTGTGATGGGGCTGACGGCCGGTTCGATTCCGACGCACGGCGACTTGCCAGGCTTCAACTTGAAAACCGGGAAGTACGTTTTCGATTCGAAGGAATGGATCGATGCCGTCAAGCTGCTGCAGGCGATGAAGAAGGATGGATCGATACTGCCTTCCTCGTATTCGCTGAAAGCGCCGGAGGCAACGGTGCTGTTCGGGGAAAACAAAGCGGCATTTTTCATCGACGCCAGATACCGGATGTGGCAAGTAAAGCGCGACGTTCCGAAGGCTGAGTTCGATATGTCTCCGGTACCGCAGCAGGACGGCAAAGAACCGTTTTACGGGTATTCGCTCGCAAGTAGAAGCGGGTATATGATATCATCCCACTCCAAGCATCCGGAAGCGGCCGGAAAGTTCATCGACGAGGCGTTCGCTTCGAAGCAGTTTTTCACGAACACGATCCAAAGCGGCGTCAGCATGACTCCGATCGACGAGCTGAATAAAGACAAATCGCTGTATCCTTATCCGGAATTCCAGACGTTCTATAACCTGCACCTGAACTCGATGAGGCTCGGCCCGAGCATGACGAAGCGCAATCCGAACACGGCGACGGTCGTCGCGGAGTTGGGCGAGATGAGGCAGTCGAAGGTGAAGCCGATATTCGGCGATCTGCTCGTCATGCTGCTGCTCGAGGATAAGAACAACGTCGAGACGGTGTTGAAAGATTACAACAACAAGCTGAACGCCGGTCTCCAGGAAGCGATCGACAAAGTGAAGAAGAGCGGCGCGGACGTCAGCTTGAACGATTTTACGTTCCCGAATTGGGAGCCGAGCAAAGACTACACCGACGACTACTATACGAAGTTAAAATAATCGATCCGGAAGGATGGGCAGCGCATGAACGTATTGGTCATCATGTCCGACGAGCATTCCAACAGCGTGATGGGCTGCAACGGGCATCAGGTAGCCAAAACCGCCACTCTCGACCGGTTGGCGCAGGAAGGGACCGTGTTTACGCGGGCTTATACGAATTGCCCTGTTTGTACGCCGGCGCGTGCAAGCTTCTTCGCCGGACGTTATGTGCACGAATTGGGAACATGGGATAACGCGACGCCGTACGACGGCAAACAGCCGGGGATGTCGCATCATTTGGCGAAGCATGGGCAGACGATGCACAGCTTCGGCAAGCTCGACCTGCATCCGGACGGCCAATATGAAGGGTTATCCGCAAGCCGCCCAGGACACCGCAAGCGCATCGATATCGGAGCGTTTTTCCGGCAAACGGGTGAAGCGAAGCCTCTCGTAGAGGAACGATACAAACGGATCGGAATACGGGAAGGGCAGAGCAACGATCAGCGGATTTTGGCCGAGACGGTGGAATGGCTGAAGCAGCGCTCGAATAAAGGGCGGACGGAGTCGCAAGAGCCGTGGTTTCTGTACGTCGGCTTCTCGCATCCGCACTTTCCGTTCTATGTGAAGCAGCAATATTGGGATTACTACGATAAGCTTATTACCGAAGTACCCGAATCGCTGAACAGGCCGTTTACCGAATTGAACGCGCCGCTGCAGTCGCTCCGCCACTATTTCCGCTCCGATGCGATTGATGAAGAGACGATCCGCCGCATGCACGTCGGCTATTATGCGCTTGTCCAAGAATTGGACGACAACATCGGCACGATCATCCGTACGCTCGAGGAAGAGGGCATGTACGACGATACGCTCATTATATATACGAGCGACCACGGCGAGCAGCTCGGACGGCATGGGCTGTGGTTCAAGTGCAGCATGTACGAGGAAACCGCCAACGTGCCGATGATCGTGAAAGGACCGCAAATCGCTCAAGGGCAGCGGGTCGATATTCCGGTCTCGCTCGTAGACATATACCCTACGGTATGCGAAGCGTTGAATGTCCCGCATCCGGAAGGCTTGCCGGGGAGATCGCTGCTGAAGCTGGGACGCGGGGAACAGGACAAAGAACGCAACGACTTCGTCTTCAGCGAGTACCATGCACATGGAATGCCGGTCGGCATGTACATGATCCGCTGGCGGCAGTGGAAATATGTCTACTACACGGACGGTGTTCAACCGCAGCTATTCGATCTGGAGAACGATCCGGAAGAAATGCGCGATCTTGTCGCTAGTTCCGGGGAGTCGCCGGCGATTCGGGAGGTGCTCGCGGCATGCGAGGCGAGGCTAAGAAGCGTCTGCGACCCCGATGAGGCGGAGAAGCGCGCCAAGACGTATCAGGCGAAAGTGAAGCGAGAGCTCGGACTCGAACGGTTCGATGTGGGGGACCCGGCTTCGAGCGGCTACGTGGACAGAGAATACGCGGTGCCGCATCCCGAGTATGCGGTGAAGCATCAATAATTGGGTCGGGCAGTCGCTTTTCGCAGGACTGCCTCTTTGTTTGGACCGAACTGCCGGCATGTAAAAATATTCCCCCCTCATGTAAAGCGCGACTGCCTTATGGAACCTTAATGACAGCGATTACAATAAACCTATACAAGGAAGGGGGAACTATACCATGACCGCAGTCAAGGGTGTCGCATCCATTAGCCGGAACAATCGCAATAAACTGCTGTTTTGCTATTTGTTTATTTTGCCGCAGCTCGTGCTTTTTCTCGCATTTACGATTTACCCGATTGTTATGAGTTACGTGTACAGCTTCTTTAACTGGAGCGGGTACGGAGCCGTAACCGATTTCATCGGCTTCGCCAATTATGCGGAGACGATCGCCGACCCGTTTTTTTGGAACGCGTTCAAGAACAGCTTCATCTTCATGTTCTTCGTCGTGCTCGTCCAAGTTCCGCTCGCGCTGTTCGTCGCGATTTTGCTGAATTCGTCGTGGCTGAAGGGCGCGACCGTATACCGGACGATTTATTTCTTGCCTGTCGTGACGACGACGGCCGTGATCGGGATCGTGATGCGGTTCATTTTCGGGGCTTACAAGGGGCTTGTCAACGAGCTGCTGATGGCGGTCGGCATTCTCGAGAAGCCGGTCGATTGGCTCGGTTCGATGGATACGGCGATGATGATCATCATTCTCGTAGGCATATGGAAGACATTCGGCATGAAGATGGTATACTGGCTGGCGGCGCTGCAATCGCTGCCGAAGGAGCTGTTCGAAGCGGCGAAAGTGGACGGGGCCGGGTGGTTCCAAACGTTCCGCTATGTGATGCTGCCGCTGCTAGCGCCCGTGGGCAGCGTCATTCTGCTTCTGTCCGCGGTGAATGCGCTGCACGTCTTCGATCTCGTGAAGTCGATGACGAACGGCGGGCCGGCTTTTCATACGGATATGGTCGACTTGTACATATACCGTTACGCCTTCGAGGGCGGGGGGATGCCAAGAGCGGGTTTCGCGTCCGCCGCCGGAGTCGTATACGGCTTCGCCATTTTATTCGTTTCACTCGCGCTCGGGTTCATCGTGAAAAAAACAGGCGGCCGACAATCGTCGCATTGAGGGGGGAACGGAATGCGGTTAACGGTGCAAGCAAAACAGATAGCGCGCTGGTGCGTTCATCTCGTATTAATCGTCTTCGGACTGATCTGGATATATCCGTTCATCTGGATGATATCTTCGTCGCTCAAGACGAATTCGGAGTATATTTCGAAAGGCTATAGCTTCCTGCCGGACAAGCTCCAGTTCGCCAACTACGCGAGAGCGTGGGAAACTGCCAAGTTTTCCACATACTTTCTCAATACGGTCATCGTCTCGGTGTTCGTCGTGGCAATCGTAGTCGCGGTGTGCGCCATGACCGGATACGTGCTCGGAAGATACCGTTTTCCCGGCAGAGTCGTCTTTTTGTCGCTTATAACGGCTACCTTGTTCATGCCGAAAGGGTATACGATCATTCCGATCTACTTCCTGATCAATTCGCTCGGACTCAACAATACGCTCGCCGGCGTCATCTTGGCCGAAGTCGGCGGAGCCCATGTCCTGTTCATACTGCTGTTCACCGCCCATTTCAGCGGACTGCCGAAGGAGCTGGAGGAAGCGGCGGAAATCGACGGCAGCGGATTCATCCGGACGTTCGCGCAAGTGATGCTGCCGTTGTCGAAGCCGATCCTGGCGACGACTTGCATTTTGCAGTTCATGTGGGCTTGGAACTCCTTTTTGTTGCCGCTCATCTTCACGCTCAACAAGCCTGATTTGCGGACGTTGGGCGTCGGGATGTACCAGTTCGTCGGCGAATTCAGCGTCGATTGGACGGGCATGGCTGCGGCGGCCAGTATTTCGCTGCTTCCGATCATCGTTATTTTCATAGCGTTTCAACGGTATTTCGTGGAAGGGGTCGCCGGCTCCGTGAAAGGATAATACGTAAGGGGAAGTCATCATGACAACGATCCGATTCGGCTTGACCGGCTTGTTCCGGAACATGAATGTGAAGAACAAGCTGCTGCTCCTGTTTTTCCTGATCGGACTTATCCCCGTCCTGTTTATTGCGCTCATCTTCTATCGTCAGTCGACTCGGGCGTTCGAGGAGGAGCTGAGCAAATATACGGTGGAAATCGCCAAGCAGGCGGGAGGCAGACTGGATTCCTTCGTGCAGGAGATGGAGCGGGTCGCCAATATCGTGCGCTTCGATTCCGATGTGCAAACCGTCCTTCACGGCTCGGGCGAGCCGATTGATCCCGGAACGGTCCATTCGATCCGGGCGGTGAGAAACTTTTTCGACAGCATCGGCAATTTCCGCAGCTATTTGAAGGGCATCTACCTCGTGACCGACTCGGGGATACTGGTCTACAACGGATCGGGGGAAGTGGCACGGCTCGGCTACTCGTTTCAGGAGGACGACTGGTATAGACAAATCGTGAGGCAGCCGCAATTCCGCTTGAATCCCGTTCATCCCCAATCGTATGTGAGAGACGAGCCGGTCGTGACGTTCTCATTGCGGCTGATGGACATCCGGGACTTCGCGACGAAAGGAACGCTGCTGTTCGACTTCTCGCCGACGATTATCCGCGAGATGAGCGAAACGATCCAGTTGGGCCGCACCGGGTACGTCTTCATGATGACGGAAGACGGGAATCACGTCATTCCTTCGCGGCATTCGTTGTCTTGGTTGAAGGAGGACGAAAGGCTGAAGCTTTTCCGGGGAAAACAATCGGGTCATTTCATGATGAAGGCCGCCGGGGAGAAGCTGCTGGTCGGATTCCATACGTCTGCCCAGACGGGTTGGAAAATAGTCGGCGTCGTTCCGTTTGACGAGCTGGCTACGGAAATGCAAACGATTCGTCTCGGGATTTTCCTCGCCGGCATCGCGGCCGTCATCGTCATTATCGTGCTGTCGACGGCCCTTAGCCGGATGATTACCCGTCCGCTCCAATTCTTAGAGAGCAAAATGCGAACGGTGGAAAGAGGCAATTTCGATGTGGCGATCGAGCTAAAGAGCCGGGATGAATTCGGCCGGCTCGGCATCGGCTTCAACCGGATGGTAAGCGAACTGAACCGGATGAAGAACGAAGTGTTTATGGCCGAGGTACGGGAGTACAGGCACCAGCTGCTTCGGAAAGACTCCGAAATGAAAGCGCTGCAGGCGCAGATCAACCCGCACTTTCTGTACAACACGTTGAACGTTATTGTCTGCATTGCCGAAGTGTACGAGGCTGAGGAGATCGTGTCCGTCAGCCAGTCGTTGTCGCATATGTTCAAATACAGCATCAGCGGCTCGTCCATGACAACGCTCGAAGATGAAATCGGGCATTTGAACGCCTATTTGAGCATCGTGCAGATTCGCTTTCCGGGCCGGTTTCGCGTCGATTGGAATGTCGATCCGGAGTTGCTTCCGTATCCGGTCATGAAGCTGATGTTTCAGCCGATCGTCGAAAACGCCGTAACCCATGCTTTCTTGAATGGAGAACGAACCGACCTTATCACAATAACGGCATCGAGAGGCGACGGATATGTCATGTTCCGAATCGAGGATGACGGGATCGGGATCGAGGAGGAGCGGCTGAGGCAAATTCGAGTGCGGCTTGAAGCGGAAGAGCCTGATTTCCATCAGCCGAAGGAGCATATCGGCCTGGAAAATGTGAAGATGAGACTGCGGATGGTGTACCGGGATCGGATCAAGCTGCAACTGCGAAGTCGGGTTGGTGAAGGAACGAGCGTGGAGATTGCGATCAGGGAAGGAGAAGATGACGGTGTATCATGCGCTGCTGGTGGACGACGAATTTTGGATGCTGGAAGGGTTGAAGAAGGTGATTAAGCGGGATTGCCCGGAGTACGCCGTGACGGCGGAAGCGAGGGACGGCCGCCAAGCGATCGCCTGTATGGAACAGGCCAAACCGGACATCGTCATAACCGATATCCGGATGCCGGGCATGGACGGCCTGCAGCTGCTCGAGGAGATGCGGCGGAGAGGATGGACGATTCCCGTATTGATCGTAACGGCCCACAGCGAATTCGAATATGCCAGGCAAGCGGTTCATTTCGGCGCATTCGATTATATCCTGAAACCGCTGAACCGGGCGCATATCGTCTCCGCGCTTTCCCGCGCCAAAGCCGTAATGGCTCCTGCCTCCAAAGGGCGCGCGGACGTTTTGGAAACGGTGCCGGTTACGCCGGTTCAAGGCAAAGAATTGGTCGAGAAAATCCGGCAATCGGTGTGCGAAACGTTTATGCACGACTTGTCCATCACCGACTTCTCCGGGCAGTTGGGTTTCAATGCTTCTTACTTGAGTCGGTTGTTCAAGCAGGAGACGGGCAAAGGGTTCGTGCAGTACGTAACCGAGCGGCGCATGGAAGCGGCGATCCGCATGATCCGCGGCGGGCAGCAAAGCATTACGGATATCGCGAGACAGGTCGGTTACGCGGATTACAAACATTTTCGCAAAGTGTTTAAGCAGTATACGGGCGCATCTCCCAAGCTATTTCAAATGCAGGGGGTCGAAGCGGACGAGATGGTCCAGTAGTAGGAGAGTGTTGGCCGGGACGAATCGTTCCGGTTTTTTTGCCGTTTGTGGGGCGATATAGTATTAATTGTGTCTACTAGGGAAACGGCCGCTTTAGAGATAACGGTCTTTTGGAACTCTTATTGGCTGCGAAATGAGATGAATTACAAGCTTCTGCCCCAAACTCTATGGACTACCTATCCTAATTCCGCTTGAACAGCCTCGATTTCAATATGTTCGCATACTCGGACGGCGACGATCCGGTTCTTTTTTTGAAATGCTTGGAGAAATAATGCACGCTGCCGTAACCGAGCAATTCGGCGATTTCCGTGAAGTTGAAGTTGTCTTCGCGAATATATTTTTTGGCTTTCTCTATTTTGAGATGGTTCACGTATTCCATGACGCTGCTGCCGGTTTTCTTCTTGAAGATGATGCTGAGATGCGTTTTCCCGATCATAAAGACGCTGCATAGATGTTCCACCGTGATCTCCCTGCCCAAATTTTTTTTCATGTAACCGATAATTTCTTCGGCGAGTCCGGTCTCCTGCCGTTCCTTGGACGGGGAAGGGAGCTGCTCCGCATGGTGCGGCGATAACCCGTTTCGAATCAGAAGGATAAGCAGCGTTTCGAGAAACATTACGAATAATTGCTCGCCGCCGAAGGGGGCGTCTTGTTTGGCGACCAACCGTCTGGTCGGCGGTATGGCCGTATCGGGACCGAACGCGCGCTCGCACTCCTGCATGAGCAGCGCGAGCCAGCCTTTCTCCCGGTCTCCCAGGTGGAACAGCCGGTTTTTCTTGAAGTAAGTCATCTTGCCCGAGCGGCATTCGAACGACACGATAAACAAGTTCGGTGCGATCGTACCGTTGCTCCTGGCGCCGTGAAACAGGTTCGGCTCGAGGAATAACAGATCTCCCTGTCTGAGCACATGGCGGCCGTCATCCGTTTCGACGAGCAGCTCCCCCTTATCCAAGTACATAAACTCCCAGAAATCGTGCTTTTCGCCCTCAAAAGCGTAGTCTTTGGCCAGTTCGAAATAATAGCAGGTGACTAGCTTGCGGATCACGATTTCCTGCTTCGCCCGATATCTCGGAAACTCCATCCGTTTTAGTCCCCTTCCCGGAAGTGCATAACCGTCGGTGTATTATTTCCACAATCGGTGTCGAATTCCTCTCGAACAATTTTACCAATTCCGCGAACAAAATGACAAAACGGAATACAAAAAAAACGAGCGTATGAATAAAGCTTTCGCCTCCGGCTCCCGATATGATAACGATGAAAGCGAGTTCATCCGGACATGAAGGAAGGAGCAGGAGATGGCGGAAGAGACAGACAATCGGGAAGCGAGGGAGCGCGCAAAAACCGGCGGGCCGATCAGCAGAAGAAAGCTGCTGGCAGCGCTGGGCATAGCAGGTGCGACTGCAATTCTCGGCACATCGATCGCAGCCGTCCAAGGGGGAGATACCGCGGTACAAGGCTCCGGCGGCAAAAAGTCGGGCGATAATTCCGGAATGAACGTATTCGGCGTGACGACAATCGGCGATTTAAGAGCGATGACAGCTCCGGATGCGGCGGCAGTCTATTATGTGACCGACCCGGGACAAGAAGGACATTTCATCTTCGACCCGGACGATTACGTTACGAAGGATAATAAGGGAACAGTCGTCGTCTCCTCCTCCGGAGCCCGGTTCAAACGGAAGATGGAGACCGAATATACGAATGTGAAATGGTTCGGGGCGAAAGGGGACGGGACTCACGACGATTTTCAGCCCATCCAGGACGCGATCGACGCCGTGTCGGCGAAGGGCGGCGGAACCGTTTTTTTCCCGAAAGGGATCTATGTCGTCTCTCCCTACTTAAGCAAATGGATCAAGCTGAAAGATAATGTGAATTTGCTTGGAGAAGGGACGAATTCGGTCATCAAGGTGAAGGACGGCGCAGGAGACTATTTTGCGATCTTTTACGGCAGCAATTCCGTCCCGCTCAGGAACGTTCGGATCAGCAATCTGAAGTTCGACCAAAACCCGCAGCGAAACGATTCGTGCAACATCGATCTGGAGCGGAAAGATTCGAGCTATTACCATCAATTTTGCATCATTTCGTACAGCTACGAGAACATCGCGGTTGACAACGTTCATTTCGACCCGACGTGTGGCGTAAACTCGGTTTCGCTGAACAGCGACGCCGGCAAGTTCGCCTCCATAACGAACTGCTACTTCAATTTCGTTATGGCCAAAGGGAGCGGCAATTACGACAATTCAGCCGTTTATTTGAACGGAAGAAACCATTCGGTGTCGAACTGCTTGTTCCATGCGGCCCCCGGACAGAAGGCGCGGGGTGCGATCGAGACGCATATGGGCCAAAGCGTCGTATCAAACAACGTCGTGGACGGGTATTATACGGGCGTCAATCTGCAGGCGGGAAGCGGCGGCGACGACCGGTGCGACATGACGATAACGGGCAATACGATCAGCAACGCCAATCAAGGCATCCAGATCGGACCGTACCGCAATCATCCGGTGAAAAACGTGACGGTCAGCGGCAATACGATCAGCCTGGCGAATACCGTGCATAGAAGGGGATTGACGACCGGGATTGCAAGTGCGGGATGGACGACGGAGAAAGCCCTTTTCGAAAATATTACGGTCACGAGCAATACGATCATGTTCCAGGAGGAATTCGAGCTAAGGCCGGAAATGCAAGCGTTAGCATACGGGATCGGGTTCACGCATAACTCGGATATGGCGAATATCGTCATCAGCAACAACATCATCAAGAACGCGCCGATTACCGGCATTCAAGTCGGCAGTTTTCAGAAGATGGGTATCGTCTCCAACGTGCAAATTACGGGAAATGTCATTATTAACCCGGGTCATTATCCGACCTCCGTCGAATCGTACCGGTCGGGAATCGCGCTGCGGTCTACGGTCGTCGGCGCCCGGATAGCCGGCAATATGATAACGGATACCTACGATTCGGCGAGAGGCATGTTCTCCATTCGCCTAAGCGATTCGGAAGGAACGTACGCCGGCGTCGAAGTGACGAATAATCTCATTCAATCGAAGCAGGGCGGTTTATGGCTGTTCCTGAGTCCGTCGGTCAAGTCGGACGCTTCCCGGAAGTTCGCGCACTACTCACCGGTATATCCTCCGGTGTCGGGCACTTATGACAAAGGAGATATCGTTTGGATCACCGGCTCAAATGGGACGGACGGGAAGACGCCGGCAGGCTATCAGGCGGTCGAGACCGGCACGGCCGGAACGTTAGCGAACGTGCAAGCAACAGGCGAAGCGGGGAAACCGAACATAACGGTTAACGACTCGTCGCAGCTTGAGATAGATCAATGGATTCGGATCGCGGCCGGCAATCAGGTGCGGCAAATAGTCCGGATCTCCGGCAATGAAGTTCGCCTTCATTCGCCGCTTACTACGGGAATTCCCGCTCCGAGCAGGGTAACTTATGCGGCTCCGATATGGAAGCCGATCGGTAGGATCGGCAGTCTTGCCCCGATCGACAATACGAGCGGAGCGGCATTATCCGATCTCGAGGAGGAGGTGAACCGTTTGAAGGAGGCGCTTCGCGATTACGGAATATTGAGCCGCTAGAAAAGGGCGGCGATCACTTCGTTTTTCCATAATAACCATAGGGGGATATTCAAATGTCTTACAAAACGATTGCAAGTTCAGTTACATTGACGGCAATGCTCGCATCACTGTTAGCAGGCTGCGGAGCGAAGGAGGCCGCAGATAACGGCGGACAGCCGGCAAAGCCGAGCGAGCCGGTGGAAATCGTCTTCTATTCCACGAACGGCGATCCGGCGGAAAGCTTCGATTACCGTTTCGGTAACGCGATCCGCAAGAAGTTTCCGAACTATACGATCAAATATATCCAGAACACGAAAGGCAATTCGATGGCCGAGCTGCTGACGGCCGGCACCAAATTCGATATTTATTTCATCTCGACCGGCAACTACGAGTCCGTCATGTTCGAGAACGGCTTGGAAATCGACATGGACGAGCTGGTCAAGAAGCACAAGGTGGATCTGAGCAAGCTGGAGCCTACCGTAATCGATGGCATACGGCAATCGTCGGGCGGCAAGTTGACGGGGATTCCCGTCCATACGAACAACATGGTGCTGTATTACAACAAGACGCTGTTCGACAAGTTTGGCGTCGCTTACCCGAAGGACGGCATGACGTGGGATCAAGTGCTGGAAATATCCAAGAAGCTGACCCGCAACGAAGGCGGTTCGCAATATTACGGCTTCACGACTTCGCCGAATCATATTCTTAGAATGAATCAATACTCGATCCCGAACGTCGATTTGAAAACGCAGACGCCGACGATCAATACGAACGAGAAGTGGAAATCCTTCTTCCAAACCGTATTTCTCGATCCGTACACGGATGCGGGGTACAAGGAGCAGTTGGACAAGACGAATAAAGTGCCGGACATCAATTCGTTCCTGAAAGATCAGAACGTCGCCATGTACGCATACTTGTCCTCTCTGGTCTACGTGCTGCCCGACGATTTACAGAAGCTGAACTGGGATATGGTATCGCTGCCGGTGTTTAAGGATCAGCCGGGAGTCGGCTCGCAGTCGTATCCGTTCTACTTCGGCATCACGAAGCTGAGCAAGCATCCGGAAGAATCGATGGAAGTGCTGAAATATATGGTATCGGAAGAGTTCCAAATGGACTTGTCCAAAAAAGGGATTATGCCGGTAATAAAAAACGATGCCGTGCAAAATGCTTTAGGCCAAGATTCGCCGTTCAAGACGAAAAACTTCAAAGCCGTGTTCTTCAACAAATTCGCGCCGATTCCGGCAAAAGCGCCATACGATGCGAATATCGTCGCCAACTATGCGAAGTATGCGGATCAAGTCATCAAGCAGAAGATCGATATCAACTCGGCCTTCCGCAAGTCCGACGAGGAATCGGTGAAAATCATTGCGGATTACAAGAAGAAGTAATCAAAGGGGCACGACGGTTTGTTTCTTAAAATGGTTCCGATTTCACTCGTTCTCCTGGCTGCGATTACGGGCTGCGATTCGGTCACGTCCGCCGATCGGAGCAGCGGGCAGGACCCCGGAGCGGGAGGCAGTACCCGAATGTCCGGCTCGGACGAATCCGATCATGTCGCTAACGATAATTCGACTCCGTTAACCGCAGACGATATACGCAAGCCGGATCCATCGTTCGCATCTAACGGCAGCGTGCAATATGCGATCAAGCAAGGAAATAAATTGACGATCGCTCATAAATATTCGGCCTCGGACGATATGTGGATCGTCTTCGATTATCACGGCGCCAATCGCCTCTACGGGTTTTCCCAGTGGAGGCTGGCCGCCAATACCGGCGAGCAAGTCGATCCCGATATGGGCCGGGCTTCCAGTTTGCTGCAAAATGCGGTAACCGATTGGATCGGACCTTACATTGTAAAAGCCGATAAGGACGCAGATGTTCCTTCCCAGCATTTTACGGGCGGCGCCCACGCTTTCAACGGAGCGGATAAAGGATCGGCCACGGCCAGAACGGTTTCCTACAGCATTCGGGCCGATGGCGTCGAACTTGCGGACGGTCAAGTTACAGCAAGCGAACGGATCACGATTCAAGTCGTCAATCATGTTCAAGGCTACAATACGAAGGTAGAGGACGGCAGCGGACGCGAAATATTGAAGGAAACAGTCACTTATGAGGTGGTCGGCGGCCGGGTGCAGGTGCATACGGAAATCGAGGCGCTCGAGGACATTACCATTTATCGGTATTACGGTCTGCAAACCGTCAACCAAGCTTGGAGCGACAAGGTGGCGTATTACGCCAAAGACAAGATCGTGTCGGTAAACCCCGGGAAACTATATAGCGATTCCGGCAAACTATCGGCCAATCCGAATGTCGACCAATACGTGTTGACTTCCGACGACAGCAAACCGATCCGCCATCATTTGCTCGTCTGGCTCGACCGCAAGTACGGCATCGGAACGATGGAGCATGTGGCCGCACACCGGCCGGCGTCGTTCACGTATGAGTACGGCAAAACATATTTTTTGCAAATCGTGGATACGGCGCCAGTACTGGCCAAGGGCAAGACGTTCTCTTGGCGGGGCGGATACCACTTTTTCTCGAGGAAGGGAAGCAGTTAAATATTATATGGAAGAGCCGGGGATTGTTCCCCGGCTTTGTTGTATATGAAGACCCCAGTTCGAGCACGCATTTTGCTTGCGGCGCGGAAATTGATAGTGATATGATGAGGGGAAAAGGCGCCTTTTGTTTCGGGAGGGTGGGTTCAGATGAACAAGAATCTGGAGCTTCATGAATACATGAAAGGAAGCAACCCGGGGACAGGTCAGCTGCCATTTTATATTGGAATTCATACCTTCCCCATAACTGTGTTAAACTACCATTCCTTTGTTGAGCTTACTTATATCATAGAGGGAAGCGGTTACCAGAGCATCAATGGCACCCTCCATCGTATGGAGCCGGGTACGATTTCCTTTCTGCCTCCTTATCACATTCATCAAACAACGAGCGACAACGGATGTGTGATTCGAAAATACTGTTGTCTGTTCGATATGAACATTTTATTCGGTTCGCCATATGCTTCTGAATGGTCTGAACAATTGTATCAAATTGACGCCGAATTTCCGTCATCTGTTGCGTTTCATGGAGAAGAAGCGGCTCTGATGGAAACCCTGTTTGCACGCCTTTTGACGGAATACCATAATCCCGAGCTGCGCGGGCGAAATCACATGATTTGCAGTAAGCTGTCCGAGGCATTGCTCCTGTTTCTGAGAGCTGCCGCTGCTGCTGGCGATCATGCGGCAAAGCCAAATGAACAGGAGGAAGGGAACCCGTTGTTCTGGTCTGCTCTTCATTATGTTCATGCGCATTATACGGAGCGATTAACCTTGGACATGGTAGCGAAGCATCTTCATATCAGCGAAACGTACGTAAGTCGGATGTTCAGAGAAAGAATCGGACGAAGCTTCCTTGAATACGTGCACCAACTTCGTATAAATAGCGCGGCCAGTATGCTGATTACGACGGACAGAACGATTATGGATATTGCATTCGATACAGGATTTGAATCTCCCCGTACCTTTTATCGAGTGTTCAAAGAGGTTAGGGGCCAATCGCCAAAAGAGTATCGGAATGCCAACTTGTGCAGGTCTGGACTAAGTTAAGTTCAGCCTGCTTTTCATTTCCGTCGCTTGTCTCGGTAAGGATTTGACCTATTGTTATTGGAATTTGTCACGAATATCTTCCTGAACGAGGTTACAATTCGATTAGATCATAAATTAGCTTTATAGGCTATAGATGATCTGGATCGGAGCAATGGAATTATCGTACAAGGGAGAGGTGTCACATGGACAAATTGGCAATTGACGGGGGGCTGCCAATCAGAACGAAACCGTTTCCGGCATGGCCTATATACGATGAATTGGAGGAGCGGCTCATTCTCGAAGTTGTTCGCTCCGGCAAATGGGGAGGCACCGGTCGTATCAAGCTGCCTGAGCTGGAGGAGAAATTTGCCGCCATCCATGATGCGAAGCACGCTGTATCGATCGCCAACGGCACAGTTGCGATCACGATATCTTTGCAGGCGGCCGGCGTACAGCCGGGCGACGAAGTGATTATGCCTCCGTATACGTTTATTGCCACTGCCAGCTCCGCGCTCTTGTTTGGCGCGATTCCGGTATTCGTCGATATCGAGCCGGACACGCTGCTGATCGATCCGGAGAAGGTGGAGGCGGCGATCACTTCGAAGACGAAGGCGATTATCGCTGTGCATATTGCCGGCGCCCCTGCCAACCTGACTCGCTTGAGGGCCATTGCCAATAAGCACGGGCTTCGCCTGATCGAAGATTCGGCGCAAGCGGTCGGCGCGAGATGGGACGGCGTCGGCGTTGGCGCCCAGGGCGACCTCGGCACGTTCAGCTTTCAATCGAGCAAAAATATTAACGCCGGGGAAGGCGGCATAATCCTGACCAACGATCGGGAGCTGGCCGACCATGCCTGGTCCTTGGCGAACGTGGGGCGCATTCGGGAGGGCGGTTGGTATCAGCATGAGACGATTGGCTGGAATTTGCGGATGACCGAGCTGCAGGCCGCGATTTTGCTCGGCCAACTGTCTCGTCTGGACGACCAGATGGAGCGGCGCGAGCGGAACGCCCAGCTGCTCACCGAGCTGCTGGGCGACACGCCGGGAGTCCGCACCCTCCGTCGCGATCCGAAGATTACCCGGCACGCGCTGCACATATTCATGTTCCGCATTGATCCGGATCTGACAGACCGCATTAACAAAGCTGATGTGATCCGCAAGCTGAATGCTGAAGGCATACCGGTTACCTCCGGCTATGTCTCGCTCAACCAAAACAAGGCGGTCATCAACGAGACGAAGAAATGGACCGGAGAAGAACGCGCGTATTCGTGTCCGAACAGCGAGCGGGCATGCGACAAAGAAATTGTGTGGCTGTCTCAGAACATCATGCTGGCAGGCGAGCCGGATATGTACGATATCGCGGCAGGGGTACGCAAGGTGATGGCTTCTCTCGGTTAGGATAAGCCATTGGCACTCGCAAACAAGCAGCAAGCAGGCGCGGATCGCAACGACCGTGCCTGCTTGTTTTTTCTGTCGCTCTACCGCTCGACAAGCTCGGTCAGCGTTTGGCGGATCTCGGGTTCCGCTGCTTCTGTAAACGGCGAACAAAGACCGAAGAGTGGATAGGAGTCGACCGACTCATAGCCGCCTTCCCGAAGCTGCCTGGCTGTGGACACATAACCGATCATCCCGTTGCTGTAAGCGACAGGGAGTGTGCGGTTGTTTGACCGATCTTTGATTAACAGACCGTACTCTACGACCATTTCCGCATTCATGGCGAGCAGCGACAGCCCGTCCGCAATATCCATGCGTACCAGGTCAAGCTCTGCCGCAGGTCGTACCAGTTTCGGATGGTCCAGCAGCAGCTTCGCCCAGTTGCGTACGATCGGTTCCGCCGATTGGCTGTATGCGGTAAGCTCCGACAGAGTCGGGACAGTAGAGAAGGCCAATGGCAGTTTGACGTGCGCTCCTGTTGGCGAGCATGGTCGCAATTCATGCATAGGACCGTTCAACACATTCTTGACCGATTCGTATAACCGCGCTCCAAGCTGCTGAACGTCTGTATCGGTTCCGCTGTAAAATTTACCGTCACGGTACAAGGGCGGGCGCACATCGCCGCAGCACCCCTGGAAAAACAACGATAAAGCGCCGCCACCCACTTCGCGTTCCAGTTGTTCCATGGCCAGGCCGCAATACTCGGATGATACGAAGTTGGCGTTTGTCGTTGTCGGGTGGCACGTATAATGGACAATCCATGCTTTTGCTTCTCCCGCGGCGTTGACGAAACGGATTACCGTAACCTCGGAGTCCTTTGCGCCCTGCTTATTCGGGGCGATAACGATTTTGCCGCCAACGAGCTTCCTGCGATGGATGCCAATGTCGCAAACGCCGGACCCGCGCTGTATCGAAACAGGCTCCAAATTGGCCTCGGCGAGCTCCATGCCGGCGAGCAGCTTGTGTTCCAGCTCCTGAAGATAGCTGTCATCCGCTGCACCCAGCGATGGCATCAAGGAGCTTGTTTGCGGACCGGAATGGCTGTGCGAGGCGTTGAACAGGATGTCTTCCGTCCTCATGCCCCAACGCGCAGCCAGTTCCCGCCGCAGCTTCTCCGTCTGTTCGGTTGACCACCAGATGAGATCGCCGGCGACAAGCAGACGGTTGCGTGCTGTTCCCGTTTCCTCGTCCTGCTGCCTAAGGAACAGGGCTTTCGCATAAATCGGGTGGTGCACCCCTTCGTAGGCGCCCTTACGGTTACTGTAACCGGCCAACATGACGGGGTGGCTTGGCGTGATGTCGATTTTAGAGGTTCCTAGCAAAATGTTCATGGTCGTTTCAACTCCCTTGTGATATCGTTCAGGGACGAGTGCTCGATTCCCTTAATGAGCAACGCAAGTCTATGATAAACGAAACCAACTTGGAAACGCGTGCCATTATCGTGATTGGTTGTGCCAATATTTATAACAGGATCGTCGCCGGCCAGTAAGGATATGACCCATTGTGTTTGAATTTTGACACGCGCATTTTTTGTAACCCGGATACAATTGGTGCAGATAAGAAAATCAGTTGTCACCTCGCCGTGTGTGTAAAGGCAACTTTTTCGATTATCAAAAAATGATGAAGGGGTGTTCTGTTCTGAAAAAGAGGAAGAGTTTCATGGAAGCAACGAAAAAATGGGTGTTACCATTCAGTGTTCTGCTTCTGGCAGCCTGCTCGAACGGAGCGGGAGGAGGCGAGTCAGCGAAGCCTGTTGAGTCAAAGGCTCCTGAAAAGCCGGCGAAACCTGTCGAACTGGTTTTTTACGCATTATCCGCGTTGTCGGGAACGGATGAGGAAAAGGCGGCGCAATGGACCGCTTATATCCAAAAGAAGCATCCGAATATTTCTTTAAAATTCATAAATGCTACGGATCAAAACAGCGTCGACAACGTGATTGCCTCGGGACAACCCGTCGATATTCTTTTCGGTTCATTTGCCAACTTTTTGAGGTTCAAGGATAGGAAAATGACGGGTGATATGACGGAACTGGTCAAGAAGTACCAATTTGCTCTGGCGTCGGTAGAAAAGCAGTATGTCGACTTGGTTCAACAATATCATGACGGCCAACTGCCTTTATTGCCCGTCTATGATCTCAGGCTGGGAGTTTACTATAATAAAGATTTATTTGACAAATTCGGAGTACCTTATCCAAAAGACGGAGCAACTTGGGAAGAGCTGCTCGAAATAGCCAAAAAGTTAACAAGGGAGGAGGGCGGCGTTACTTATCGCGGTTTTGCAACAGGCCAAGCAGGAGCAGGACTGGCAATCAACCAATCTTCCTTGGGATATACCGATCCGAAAACAGGGAAGCTCGCTATCAACACGGAGCAATGGAAGAGTTATTTTGCACCGATTGTTCCGATGTTTACGGTTCCGGGCTATAACCCTACAAAAGAAGTTGTAGAAGGCGGACTCAAATTGTTCGAGGAAGGGACTGCCGCTATGGTGATTGCCTTCAACTCCTATGGCTCGTTCACGCTTCCGAGTAAGAATCTCAATTGGAACGTTACAACCCTTCCTGAAGTGAGCGGCCTTCGAGGAATCGGATCGCAACCGTATCCGGTATACTTGGGCGTCTCTTCCATCAGCAAACATAAGGACGAAGCGTTTCAAGCGATCAGCGAGCTGCTTTCCCTCGAAACGCAGGTCGATCGGTCATCGAAGTTCGGAGTGTTCAGCCCGCTGAAGGATCAGAAAGCGAAAGTCGCCTTCGGAGAGTCATCCATGTGGAAGGGGAAAAATTATCAAGCCTTCGCTAGCCAAAAGCCTGCAGCCCCAGCCCCGGCTGTTGATGCCAATCTGAAGAATATCGCTGAAAGTGAGCTTTACAAAGTTTTCACTTCTATCATCACGGGTGAAAAAGATATTAATACTGCGCTGCGAGAGGCGGAAGAAGCGACCGACAAAGCTTACCGAGAAATTTTGCAGAAACAATCCAAGTGAATGTAAACAAATGCCGATAGAAACGAGAGGTTAGATCATGCCGGTAAGAGTCAATTTAAAGCGGCTTGAACAATCGATTGTCAATTTCGAAAGCGTACCTGTCGTCAAAGGGCGAATCTTATTTTATGGGGATTCCTTTTTCACGAGATGGAGACAGGAGCTTTGGGGTCATTCGGCTCTTGAATCCGTCGTGGTCGGCGAAAGCGGTACGGAGTGCGCATTGAATCACGGGTTCGGCTCCAGTACGGCCGAGGAGCTTTTGTATTATTATCCGCGCGCCGTCAAACCGTACGAACCTCGGGCCATTATCTATAAAACGTTCGGCAACGATATGTTGTTTGGTTATAGTCCGAGCGAAGTTCTGGAAATAAGTGCCCGGCTATTTGAATACGCGCGAACCGATTTCCCCGAAATACGATTGTACCTGTTCGGTCCGGAAGGCAATCGTAAACCAACTACCGATCACTACATCCGGAAACGCGAATACGATTCGATGTTGCGGCAGTATGCTGGCCAGCATGAAGATTGCACCTATATAAGCATCATGGAGTCCCCATTGTTCTTCTATGATCATGCCGATATAGGCGATTTCGCAAAGGTACGTGACGATATATTCGTTGAAGATGGCGTGCATTTTAATAAGAAAGGCTATGAACTGTTTGCTGAGTTTTTTAAAAAAGAGTTGGCTTCGATTTTAGCATAGCGCACCAGGTGGCGCCGATTCGATCAACCATAGTTAGAAAGGAAGTAGAAGCATATGAGCAAAATCCGTCTTGGAATAATCGGGTGCGGAGGAATGTCGCGCGCTCACGCGGGAGACTTTCACCATCTGTCGGATCACATGGAAATTACGGCCACGTGCGATATTGTTCCGGAGCGCGCCCGGAATGTGGCTGAGCTGACCGGGGCGAAGTTGGCGGTAACGGACTACAAGGAACTGCTGGATCATGTCGATGCCGTTCTCGTCGTACTGCCGCACGATCTGCATTTCGAGGTCGGGATGACCTGCCTGACGGCAGGCAAGCACGTGCTGATGGAGAAGCCAATATGCAATACTGAGGAACAGTGCATCGAGCTGATCCGGAAATCGGAGGAGGTCGGCAAAGTACTGATGACAGCTTATCCTGTGCGCTTTTGGCCGATCGTTATGAAGCTCAAGGAATTGATCGATTCGAAGGCGTATGGGGAATGTTTCCAGATGTCCATATGGACGGAGCAGTTTACCCGCTACTTTGATGGACACTGGGCGCTTTCCGCAGAGCGTTTGGGCGGCGGGCAGTTTTTCAGCCACGGCTGCCACTATGTGGACCTGCTTCTCTGGTTCATGGGCCGACCGGTTCGGGGCACCCACCTGGGTACCAATTTCGGAACTCCGTGGATGGAGAAAGAAGGAACGAGTAATGTCACGATCGAATTTGAGAACGGCGCGCTCGGCTATCATTTCGGCACTTGGGGGGCGAGGGGAACCCGCCTTGGCTGGAGTCTCCACGCCCACTGTACGGAAGGCATGCTCGAGATCAATCTGGCGGATAAGAAGCTCTATGCGCATACGCACATCAAGGAAGAGAAAGCGAATCTGGATACCGAATCTCGTACGAAAGTCATCTACGAAGCCGACGCATCCGGCAAGTTTACGCACCATGAGCTGGAGCATTTTCTCGACTGCATCCGCCATGGGAAGCATCCGATTTCGGACGGGCCGACGAGCCTTCAAGGGCTGCGCGTCATCTGGCGATTGTATGAGGCGGAGCGGAACAATACGGTTGCAGACCTGCGCGGTCTGGGACTCGAGGATGATTGGAAAAGCGTGAGGGCTTGAAGCTGGAGCCCGCATTGCCGTTGTCCATTCCGAACGCAGATATGGAAACGGTTACTCCATTGCGTATGGCCGAAGAGGAAGCAGCGAAGGTGATTGCTGAAATCAAAAAATAGCGAAAGCGGCAAACCCCTGACCGCCTATGGACTGTCAGGGGGGGATACGCTTACCCGATGAGGAGATGAAGCGATGATGCGGGAGAAGGAAAACAAGAACGAGAACGGAACCCTGGACGATCGGATGTCGAGCGTAACACCGGATCACCGAAGCATGAGCAGAAGAAAGGTGTTGACGTACTTGGGGGCGGCAAGTGCAGCCACGGTGGCGGGAGCTTTACTGAACAGTCGTACGGGATTCACTCAGCCGGAAAACAGTGTAACAGGCAGCGTCTATGGCAAGGGAAACGCCGAGGGCATTCGCCGAGTGGCAGAGGAAGTCGTTCAGGAATATGCCCAGGAGCATGAACTGAAGCATCAGATTCTGGAGACAAGCTTGGTGAGTCTTGAGACGTCCGCAGCGGATATTGCGATTTCGGTCAAATCTGTCGGTGCGACAGGCGACGGTGTGACGGACGATACGCAGGCTTTCCAGGACGCGATCAATTTGGCGGTTTCCAGCGGGATCTTACGGGTAGTGGTGCCTGCTGGCAACTATGTGCTGACGTCAAGTATCGTGATCGATGCCAACGTTTGCTTATTCGGAAACCGAACGTCGTCTATTCTGGATTTTACGCAGCTTGCCGGCAGTTTTGCTTTGGTGGTTGGTCAAACAAAGGCGATAACCGGTATTCGAATCGAAGGACTGACCCTTCGCGGCAATCGAAACTGCGGCGGCATCATCCTGAACAGTTCCAAAAACATAGGCAGAGCTGTTGTCGACTCTTCTTTTGTTGATATGTTGGTGTATAACTTCAAAACCGGACTCGAGACGATGTTTGTATGGAGCAACTATTTTGAGAACATACGATTTCAGAGCTGCACGACTTCCGCGAATTTGTACAGTCAAACGAACAACTCGCTATTCTCGAGAGTATCGTTTGTTACGGCAGAAAAAGTACTAACCATGATCAATTGTGAAGGGCTGCATTTTGACAGTTGCGATATGTCGAATGTGACCGGCACGATAGCCATCACTTTATACCAATCCCAGGTTGTCTTCACAAATCCGTACTTCGAAAATGTTCGGGATGTTTTAATCTTTCTCGGTTCTATCAACGAGGTTACGAAGTCTGCCTGTACGATTAGAGGGGGGATTGTGAGCGGACATATCCAAATAGCCAACAGTCAAAACCTCATTAAGATGGACGATGTCAGAAATACAGCGGTCAACCTGTTCAGAAACGAAGCTAGCAGCCCCAGACTTTTTATTCCGGAAGGGAAACTATCCTATCTCGGAACCCGTGCTTCCATGCCGAAGAAAGTGATCGATTGGTTTGGCAACACGCCGATTCCTTTTTCCGCATCTTTTACAGGACAGACCGTCACCTCCCATCCGACCAATCAAAATTACTCCATCGTCAGCGCAACGCAGGGCATCAGAATCGCTTCGACGCTCGAGATCGGCAAACAGTATGTCCTCTCCCTGCAGGTCAGGAAAAACACGAATGCGAGTTTGGGGATTCGCCATGCCGCTTCGCTGGGTACAGCAGTCGCAACAGAACAGAATGAAGGTTTTGAACTGCGGCATATTCCGTTCGTAGCGGAGGCCGCCCTATTAAACCTGGAATGGCAGGGGGACCTGGATATAGCCATGATCTCCTTGTATGAAGGATTTTATCTTCCGCAACCCTCGGCCGGATCGAAGATGCTATTCGCGACAACGCCGCCAGTAAAAGCGAAATGGAACCAGGGGGATATCATCTATAATTCGAATGCCGTGTCAGGAGGAGCGGTCGGTTGGGCATGCACAGCATCTGGCACGCCCGGTACCTGGAAGCCATTCGGCACCGTTAGTTGACGAGCAGAAGTTTGCAGTTGCCTGTATTAGACTATTCAGTCCTGAATAAATAGAGAGACATTTCGGAATGCTGCTTACCGAGCGGTTCCGGCATGCGGCGATAGCGCTCAAGCGCATGATCGAGCACGGCGATCTCGGGCGGGTCCTGTTACGATGCGCTAGCCGTATCGGCTGAACCCCGGGCAGCGGCACGGCTGGCATTTCTTGAAGGAACAAAACGGGGGCTCATCCAGGACTTGTTCATCCACGATTTCGACCTGCTTCGCGTTGGACCGGCCAGGAGATCGAATTGATCAACTGCGACTTTAAAGCGGCTGCCAGTGTGGAACCAACCGATACGTTGTACGCCGTTTACTTGGAAGCCGATCTGCTCCAATCGAACAACCGGATTATTCTGGACGGCTGCTCGGTGTCAAGTGCTTCGATTATGGGGTGTATATGAAGCAGGGCGGCAATATCACCGTCAAGAACACAAGACTGGAAGCCATTACGAGCTTTAATCTCGGTCTTGCCGGGAACGGTTACGACTTCAATGTCGTGCTGGACGGGGTTGAGGCGATAAATCCTGCGACTCTGCTCCAATTAGCGACCAGCTTGCCCACTAGCAGATTGACCACATCAAATGTTACGATCGATGAATCGTATAATGTGCTGAAGACGACTTACGGGCTGAAAAACAACGTTTATGCAGGAGGAAGAACGATAATGGGGAATAGTTCGCCTATAGGGCGCTCGGTTCCTGGTCTCGTGAACGACGTGTTTCGCCTGAAAAATCCGGTTCCCGGAATGCCATTTGAATGGATTTGTACGGAAACGAGTCATTTGGCTGCAACATGGAAAGTGAAAACAACGATCGGAGCATGAAATCGAAGCCGGACGAATGAAAAAATGAATTTACGGTGCCGCTCATCCTATACGATGGGCGGTATTTGATTTTTTAAGTATACATAATAAATAATATGTAATGACGAGATTCAAGAATCGGTCCTTGTGGAGCGCGCGAAGTCAGGGGATCGGGAGGCGTTCGGCGAGCTGGCGCGCAGACATCGGGACAAAATGCTCGGATATGCGCGATCAATTACTCATGAACCGTTTCTGGCCGAAGACATCGTCCAGGAGGCGCTGATTCGTGCATTTTTCCATATGGGGACGCTGGTCGACATGAACCGTTTCATGCCGTGGCTCCATCGTATCGTGCGCAATCAGGCGTATACGAAAATGAACGGCGCCTCGTTAGTCCGCGAACAAACGTTTACCGCCATCCGGACTTTCGCCCATGACGGGACGGAGGAGACGGATTGGAGCAGTCTTGACAGTATACTAGGTACGCTGTCGCGTTCTGCATCCACGGCAGCCGCAGCACGGGATGATGATCCCGAGGAGCGGTTCATGCGCAAACAAACCGTAGAAATGATCGAAGGGATGCTGCGTTGTTTAAGTCGGCGTGAGCGCGAAGTGTTCGAATCGCACTTCTTCCATCATCTCGCTCCTGAAGAAATAGCGAAGCTGTTCAGCGTGACGCCCGCGAACGTGTACCAGATCCTATCCCGCTCCCGCAAAAAACTGATCCAAGAGTGAACCCGGGTAATGGTTGACCACTACATGAACAATAGGAAGGATATGGGACTTATGGGCAAAGTATTGCTTCCGAAGCCGGCAGCGTTTACGATGCAGCCGAACACTTGGACAACGGCGGTTTCGGCTTTATACGGGTTATTGGAAAGTGCGGACGCCGATTTCTCTTTGCCGATGCTGATGGGTTTGACCGGTCAGGCTTTCCGGATCAATATAGAACCGGAAACCGTTAATATCGGCGGACCTACGATCTATCATTACGGCGAGATTTTGTCGCGCGGATTAAGAAATATCGGATTCAACACGACGTTCCTCTATGAACGGGTAAATCGTCCCGAATATGCGGAAAGAAATGTTCATCTAGTCGATCCGAAAGTTAAGACGGAAGAAGCGCGACTGAAAAGATCGCTGCCCGACTCGCTTCCGGAAGCACTTAGCTTGATCCATCGTTCGCTGGATCGGGGGGCAGACGGTGATGACATACGATTTGTTTTTTCCCGAATTTGAAGTCATTTACGGATATGACGACGAACGGAGGCTATTATATGCCGGCAACAGCTGCGACCAGATCGGGGAAGTGCCCTACGAGCATCTCGGCCGCGGAACGGTCCCGCTCCTGTTCGTGTTAACGATTGACGGTTCATTTCCTATGGAGAAGCGTTCCATGATCCGCCAAGCGATAGAAACGATTTTGCATCATTACCAGGAGCAGGAGCCGTGGTTCCCCGGATTCATTAACGGGATTAGAGCGTACGACGTTTGGATTGATGCTTTCCGCAACAGGAAAATAGAGCCTATCGGCAACGCCTACAATACGGCTGTCGTTCATGACGCGAGACGGTTTGCCGCGATATTTTTAACCGAGCTAGGTGCTTGGCAGGACATCGGATCGAGCGGAGGGGATCGGTTTGAACGATTATGTCTCGATGCGGCAAACCGCTATGAACGGGTGGCAAACGATTTCCGTCAGCTCGTCGAATTATTTCCATTCCAAGGGTGGGGAGAGCCGAACCGTCCGGAAAATGCCGAGCGTGCTACCAAGCTGCTGGAGTCCGCGCGGCGAAGCGAAATACATGCCGTTGATTTGATGGATTAACTTTACAGGGAGATCACCGTATAATATAACCCGCTATCGGACTGGCTGCCGGTCGCGAGCGGTGGCCCGAGCTTCACCCTGGTTGCTTGCTAGTCAGGCTGGCATCCAGCATGTCGATAATAAACAGGAACCTTTCCGCTTCGCGAAACACGTGATCCGCCAACAGAGGATGAATGATGCTCTTGATCCGGCACGCCTCAATCAAATCTCTGGCCGTTTTCTTGAAATCTCTAAGAGATTTCACCGATATGCGGTTCTGATCGAGGAATTGATCCAATAGCGGCACCGTCTGGGACTGGGGACGCATGCTCTCCAAGTCTTTGGCTTGAAACAGCAGCTGATCGAAGTCATGACTGAAATTTCGCGCTTGTTCGCCCAATTGTCTTTCGGACGGGTCCAGCAGATGCCCGATGAACTTGGCATGGTCGGCCATGATCCGCAAGAAAAATACGTTTTCATCGATAATCGCGTCGGGCAGCGCCTCCAATTGTCCGGAGTTCAGCTGCTCCAGACGGTTGCGGAAATAAAAGGCTTCTCTGCTGACATGGTCGACCAGCAGCGGGAAGTTATTGGCTCCGGGCAGTTGGCAAGACAAGATCAGCCCCAAAACTTTCCGCTTGAACGCCCATATGTGCGACGCGGCATTATGAACTTCCACATTGAACCGCCGAATTTGTTCGGGATCGGCTTCGGCCGTGAAAGTATGAGACCTTCGTTCGATCTCTTCGAACACGGCATAAAACTGATTCGCCTCTCCGATCAGTTGAGTGTCCTCGCAGCGAAAGCCCAGCTTCAAAAAGAGCGAATGCTCCTTCATAATCCGCGACCAGAAGCGGATCTCATCCAGCGAGCGTCCAACAAACACGGTTGTCAGCACTATGATCACCTCATGAACTCAGTTATTCCTACATTATTGGAAGGACACGCTGCGTATGATTGTTTTTTAAATAGGCAAGTACTTGAATGGAGCCGTATTGACACGATCAACTGTAACAATTATAATAACAGTACACACGAAGAGGAGGAGCAGCGGGTGAACAGCGAATTTACGATTGCGGTGCATAGTTTAGTGTATCTTGCCTATAAGCCGGATCGAATGGCTACGAGTGAAATGATCGCCCACAACGTAAATACCCATCCATCGCGTGTACGGAAAGTAATGAGCTGTTTGCGCAAGAGCGGCTATATCGGAACGAAGGAAGGCATTGGCGGCGGTTATATTTTCAATTGCAGCCCCGAACAGGTTACATTAGCCGAAATATTCCGGGCGACCTCCATCGGTTCGATTAAGCCGGGATGGTGCTCCGGAAACGGGGACGACAACTGCATGGTCGCCTGCAACATGGCGGAGGTGATGGATCATATTTTCTGCGAAGTCGAAGAGCAGCTTATTCTCTCGTTGCAGCGGATTACGATTCACGATGTGCTCGAACGGGTGCGGGCTGCACAGCAACACAACATATAATTTCCTATGATCAATCTGTTACTAGATTTGTGACAGAAGGGTTTTTCCTAAAAAGGAGGGTGAACGGGTATGAATACGATGGTGAAAATAGGCGATTGGATTAGCGGAACATCCCAGAAGGACGAGAAATTTATCGGATTCGTCGAATCGATTAACGCCGGCGGCGTCTTGAAAGCCTATGTAACACAATGCGACCGGGAGCATACGGTTGGAACGTCTGTGGAAACGACGCTGTCCAAAGTAAAGAAGCTGCCCGAATCCATTCCGTCGACCAAGGATGAATTAAACAGCTTGATCGAGCTCTCGCTGCAAACCCACGATCAGCAATGGTTTGAAGAGCTCAGCTCCAAGCTTGCCGCCATTTCCTCTTCGACAACCGGTTCGGCCGCTATACAATCAGGTCCCTATCATACGCGCTCAAGACTGATCGGATTGGTTCCAAACGATCCGATGGACGTTTGAGGGAATCAAATATAGATTACGAACGACTTATAGAATAAGGAGAGGATTACAATGGCGATTATTAACACATCGGATGCGATCTTTCAAGAAACGATCAAAGAAGGCTTGGTGCTTGTCGACTTCTGGGCGCCATGGTGCGGTCCATGCAAAATGATTGCGCCTATTCTGGAAGAGCTTAGCGGGAAAGTCGGAGATGCCGTAACGATTGCCAAGGTCAATGTGGATGACAATCCGGAATCCGCCGGCCAATACGGAATTATGAGCATTCCGACTTTAAAACTGTTCAAGGACGGCGTAGACGTTGCGACTTATGTCGGCGTACGTCCGCTGTCGGAGCTGGAATCGGCAGTAAGGCAGCATTTGCAATAACGAAGTTAAAAGGAACTGGATCGTTCAAAATAACTGGAAGTCCGGAGATAATCTCCGGGCTTTTTGTGTTATCATTTGGAAAAGGGAAAGGTTCTACTCAAATCCGGAAAAGGGGAGGATCAGGTTGGAGAAAGACCGGTTTCTTGAGTTTATGCAGCGGCGCCTCGTCGACTTAAAGGCGGAGATGGAGGCTTGCTTTGACGGTCTGAAGCTTGCCCATGTCAGAGCAAGCGGGCGTTACGAGGCGTACGAAGAAATGTTGAAGCATTATCAAAGATTAAATGGTGCGAACAAGAAGCGGACGGTAAGATATAAATGGATATGCCCGGAATGCGAGATGGAAATATTCGGAGACGATCCGGATGCCCGGTTCGAGTGCGGCGATTGTTCGTGCCGTCCATGGGACAGCGGGGGCAAAGATGTGGAGATGAAGTTCGTAGGCGAAGTGGTCGAGTGGGACGAGGAAGTTTGGTAGCCATTTCAATCGGACAGGTTGGGGTGGTATACTCATAGTCGTAGACTCTACTAACGAAAATGGTTATTGCGAGAGGATGTACAGAATGAAGTTTAGACCTTGTATTGATCTTCATGACGGTAAGGTGAAACAGATCGTCGGCTCCAGCTTGCATGACGGACGTACGGACGACTTGGTCACCAATTTCGAATCGGAACTGTCGTCGGCCGACTTTGCCCGTATGTATGCCGAGGATGGACTGGTCGGAGGACACGTAATCATGCTCGGTCCAGGCAATGAAGAAGCGGCCATTGCGGCATTGCGCGCCTACCCGGGCGGCTTGCAGCTGGGCGGAGGAATTCATGCGGACAACGCCGAATCGTATTTGGAAGCCGGTGCCAGTCATGTCATCGTGACATCCTATGTATTTAAGAACGGACATATCGACTTCGAACGGCTTAACGCACTTGTAAATAAAATCGGTAAAGACAAGCTCGTCTTGGATTTGAGCTGCCGCAGGCAAGGCGATACGTACTACGTCGTCACGGATCGTTGGCAGAAATTTACGACGTTTGAGATTACGAAGGAAAACCTCGACCATTTGTCCACGTTTTGCGCCGAATTTTTGATTCATGCGGTGGATGTGGAAGGAATGTGCCGGGGGATCGAAACGAATCTCGTGAAGAAGCTAGGAGACTGGGTCACGATCCCGACTACGTATGCCGGCGGAGTGTCGCAATTATCCGATATGCGGCTCGTCCATGAACTGGGCAGCGGCAAGATCGATTTGACGATCGGCAGCGCTCTCGATATTTTCGGAGGATCGATTGCTTATCGCGATGTGGTCAATTGGAAAAGTTAAATAGCTTCCTTAAAAGTCCGCGTACATCGCGGCTTTTTTGTTTTGTAAAATACTAGCCCGTGCTTACAATATTGTAAGGTTCATCACGCCCAATTGTAATGCTAATCCATGGTTCCGCATCCTCCGGCGGGTTATAGTTATGTAACGAATATGAACAGCGGAGGGAATGTTTTGGATCTGATCGTAATTGCTATCATCATGGGAATCGTGGAAGGCTTAACCGAATTTCTGCCCGTATCGTCTACGGGGCACATGATTTTAACCGGGCATTTATTGAACTTCGAAGGGGAACTGGCCTCGACATTTAAAGTTGTTATTCAATTAGGCGCCATACTCGCCGTACTCGTCCTGTATTGGAAACGGTTTTGGGGGTTATTGAAAATATCTCCGGCTGCGCTCAAACGGCCGGGAATCAATATCGTCCATATATTCGTTGCGATGATCCCTTTCGTAATAGCCGGGTTTACCATATACGGATATATGAAGAAGCACCTGTTCGGTCCGACGCCTGTCTTAATCGGCCTTGTGGCCGGGGGGATTCTGATGATCGCGGCCGACCGGTTCCGCAGAGACGTGAAAGCGCAGACGATGGACGACATTACATACAAGCAGGCATTCGGAATCGGGCTGTTTCAATGCTTGGCGATTTGGCCCGGCTTCTCCAGGTCCGGCTCGACGATCTCGGGGGGCATGCTGCTCGGGACAAGTCAGAAGGCGGCTGCGGAATTTACGTTCCTTATTTCGGTTCCCGTCATGTTCGCGGCGTCGGCCTATGATCTATACAAGAGCAGGGAATTTCTGACGACGGATGACATTCCTTTGTTCCTGGCCGGATTACTATCCGCCTTCGTAGTCGCTAAGATCGCAATCGTTGCTTTCCTGAACTTGATCAAGCGGCTGAGACTGTCTTGGTTCGCTTATTACCGGTTTGCTTTGGCCGTTTTGTTTTTTGTCGTCCTGTATTTGTAAGACTGGACTTTGGTCCAGCTCAAGCTAACTCCGAAGCAGGAGGACTGCAGCTTCAAACATATGGTAATATGGAAGGAGTGAACACCGATGAAGGAGAGGTTATATGAAAATCAGGATGATCGTGGGAGCGGTTCTCATGTTTTTGGGAGCATTTTTGTTCCTGAACCGCGGGCAGACATTCGATTCGGGAACCCTATTCGTTTACTTTTGGCCCAGTTTATTCGTGATTCCGCTCGGGTTGTTTTTCCATTGGCTATGCTTCTACATGGTCGGCCGCAAAGGAATCGGACTGTTAATCCCCGGAGGGATTATCTTTACGGCGGGGATCGTCTGCCAGATCGCGATGCTGTTCGACAGCTGGTCTTACATGTGGCCGGGATTCATTATGGCGCCCGCTATCGGTCTGCTTGAGTTTTATTGGTTCGGCAGCAGGAACAAATGGCTGCTTATTCCGATCAATATTTTGATCGTCCTTTCCTTGCTGTTCTTTATCGTATTCTCGGCAGGCGCCTTCCTGAACCGCCTGGCCGGTCAGCCGATCATAGCCATTGTGATTTTGCTCGCGGGTGCCGTGATGATGGTCGGGAGGAAGAAGGAAGTGTAAGGAACAGCCGGGAAGCTAATCGTATTTATCTTCATCGATCCGGATCTTATCATCGAGGATGAGTTCGGCCTCGGTCTCAAAGTTCAGATGCAGCGGCAGAGGAAGACGGTCGAGAATATGTTGGACGAGCGAAAGCTCCATCAGTTCCTCCATATTTTGCGGCCGTTTTTCCATTCCGTTAATCCAATCGCGTACGGCATCGATAAATTGGTAGAAAGTAGCTTCGAACGTATTCGCCGTCGATTCGGCTTCGTCGCCTTCCGCTCCCGACATGGACTTCCAGTTGCCCAGAACGGTATTCAATGCTTGTTCCACTTTCGTATTCATGTTTTTCACCTCACTGCTGAATTATATCAAAATAATTGGTCAAATCGTACTCACTAATGGCATCTAAAAGATAGGGGCGGCAATATCAAGCACGATTACCCTATTGCAGGTGAACGACCAAACTACAGTAAAGGCAGGAGTCCAAGCATGGAGCAACTCGTCCAAGTAACGGAAATTATCGACAAAAGAGAGCCGAAACAGAAGCTTGTCGTAAAAAACTCGGATATATCCAACTCCGAATTCAACGATTGCCGCGCCGAGAAAGTGGTTTTCCATGACATCTCGCTTCCTCATGTTCGAGTTACATACGCGGATTTAAAACATTGTTATTTCCACGATATGAATATGGTGAACGGCAGCATCAGCAACGCGAACTTGAGCCATTTGTCCATAGACGGGGTCAACATCAGCGGGATGTCTTTCCGGAATGCGGGTGCGCGGGAGAAGCCGATCGTAATGGAAAATTTGTATATTCCGGGCAGTAAGATCATGAACTGCAATCTTGCCAATGTGGAGCTCACAGAATGCAATATTGAAGGCTTGACAATAAACGGCATAAGAATTGATGAGTTGATCAAGAGCGTTCAAGAAAAGCAATAATCATTCTAAAAACAAAGGAACCTGCCGGCCGGCAGGTTCTTATTATATAACTGGGTGTCTTAGCGGACAAGCTTCGAAATACCGACGAGTCCTACTCCATCCATGGAGGCGGGCAATTGTTGCAGCACTTCGGCGGTAACTTTGCCGCCGCCCCCCACATGACCGATCGCCACGCAAGCATCATGCTCGTTCAGATGCTTCTGCAGCTCCTTGATCTGGTTCCACACATGCATCTTCGTTTTGACGTCATCCAAAAAAATATGGTTTTCAATGCAGGGGACCCCGACTTTTTTGGCCATTTTCGAGACGATGCTCCTGTAGTTCGTATGGCTGTCCAAAAAGAACAGACCTCGTTCGCGGCAAACTTCCAGGATAACGAGCATGACCCGTTCGTCGATTGTCGCTTTGGAGCCCATATGGTTGTTGATCCCGATCGCATGAGGAACATCGTCGATCGCCGCATGTACACGCCGGCGTATTTCCTCGTCCGGCAAATCGCAAGTTATCGCGCCCGGTCCCATCCAGCTTTTATGGCTCTTGAGCGGTTCCATCGGAAGATGCACGATCACATCGTGTCCTTTGCGGTGCGCCGCCTCGGCATCTTTTTTCGTCGAAGGCATGAACGGCATGATAGCAACCGTTATTTGATAGGGCAGTTCCATCATTTGTTCCGTACCAGCCATATTGTTGCCAAAATCGTCTATGACGATCGCCGCTTGTCTGACCCGCTTCCGGCCATCCTGCTCCAAGGCGTGCATACTGCCGGGCATGAACAGCTGAAGGGTAACCAGGGTAATAAGGGTAATAAGGGTAACCGCGCACATCCTGATAAACGTTTTTTTCTTCTTCATATGTACGACCCCTTCTTTCATCGAGACATTGGTTACATTGTTCGCACAACGCTGCTGCCCGAACCGAGGAAATGATTACAAGTTTATTATGGGGAGCATTGCGAAAAAATACGATGTGACCCTACATTTTCCGAGCTTTACAAAGAAAGGAGTATGTTCGTTACGATGCGAAGAAGGGGAATACGTACAGCGGCGATTTGTCTAACGCTGCTCGCCTGTTTAAGCCCTATTACGGCAATGGCGTCCGATGATCGGCCTTTTCACTTCGGGTTCAAGAAGAGCAGGAACGGCATGCCGGCCTCGATCGATGAGGAAGGATTCAAGCCGGTGTTAGAAAAGCATGAAGCCATCTTCATCGGAGACGGCACCAAGAAACAGTTGTATTTGACGTTCGACAACGGGTATGAGAACGGGTATACGTCCAAAGTGCTGGACGTTCTGAAGGAGAAGCAGGTACCGGCCGTATTCTTCGTGACGGGCCATTACATTCAAGATCAGCCGGACTTGTTAAAACGAATGGTCGAGGAAGGTCATCTCATCGGCAACCATTCTTGGACGCACCCGGATATGACCCAAATTTCCGACGATCAGATTGCGACAGAATTAAATCGGGTCAAGGAACAGATTACGGCGCTGACGCCGCAGAAGGAAGTTCGCTTTGTGCGTCCGCCACGAGGAATATTCAGCGAACGGACGCTTACGGTCAGCCGAAGAATCGGCTATACTCACGTCTTCTGGTCGATCGCCTATGTCGACTGGGATACGAAGCGGCAGAACGGCTGGAAATATGCGTATGATAAAGTAGTCGGCCAGCTTCATCCCGGCGCGGTCATTCTGCTGCATTCCGTATCGAAAGACAACGCCGAGGCAATGGGCAAAATCATCGATTACGCCCGTGAACAAGGGTATGAGTTCAAGAGATTGGATCGAATCTCCAATCCTGACCGCAGCTTGGATCCTATCGATTTATAGTCGTTTCAAGACGTGAAATAGCCCCTCTTATGAGGGGGGCATTCGTTCAGATTAAAAGCCGGCTTCCTTTAACCAGAATGTACTGCGGCCCGGAAATCGAATGGTTATATCCTCTCGAATTTGGAGTACGAGGACTAATGAAATCGTATATTTTCAATGGATGAAAATGAATCCCATGATGAATAATAAGATGGGATTTTGGTGAATTTTTGGAGTGCACGCGCACGTCGAATGAATAAATAAGGGGGCTGCGAGATGCCGGATTGGTTATTGGTTGCACTAAGGACCTTAATGGCTATCGTCATCCTATTCGGGATGACTAAGCTGCTCGGGAAGAGGCAGGTTTCCCAGCTGTCTCTATTCGAGTACATAACCGGAATCACGATTGGAAGCTTGGCGGGCTACATTTCGCTTGATTCGGAGGTTAACTGGTATTTGGGGCTTGTTGCTTTGTCGGTTTGGGTTCTGGTATCGCTCGGGATCGAGTTTTTGCAAATGAAGAGCAAGCGGGCAAGAGACTTTATCGACAGTAAAGCGACGGTATTGATTAAAGACGGCAAAATATTGGAGGATAACCTCAAGAAGGAACGTTTGACAACGGACGAATTGATGGAACAGCTGCGGAGAAAAAACGTATTCCAAGCGGCCAATGTGGAATTCGCGATCATGGAACCGAGCGGAGACATCAACGTCTTGCTGACGAAAGAAAACCAGCCTTTAACCCCCTTTCATCTCGGCATCAAAGTAGGCCCGGAACAAGAACCGCAGATCGTCATTATGGACGGCAAGGTTATGGACGAACCGCTCGCTACGTTAGGTTTAAACCGGCAGTGGCTGAATACGGAGCTCGAGAAAATAGGAGTTGCGATTGAGAATGTGTTTCTCGGACAAGTCGATTCCTACGGCCAGCTTTATGTCGATGTATTCGACGATCAGTTGAAAATGCCCAAACCGCAAAAAAAAGCTTCGCTGCTCGCAACTTTAAAAAAGTGTGAAGCGGATTTGGAAATGTTCGGCTTGTCGACCGATGAGGAGAAGGCGAAAAAGCTGTACGAACGATGCGCGAAGGAGCTGGAGCTAGTCATTGCGGAGGTAAAGCCTTTGCTTATCCGGTAAAATGTTTTTTTCGGACGATTGTTCACCCGGTCCAGGCAGATGACCATACAATACAGGAGTTACATGACCTGGGGAGTGAATGAATTGACCAAAATGACTCAAATGACATTGGACGTAGCGAAAACATTGCTTGCGGCAGCGGAACAGAAAGCGAAAGAACTGCGTTTATCATGCGATATCGCCATCGTGGACGAAGGGGCGAATCTGGTCGCCTTCCACCGCATGGACAATGCGCGGATCGCCGGTATCGACATCTCCCAGAGCAAGGCATGGACCAGCGTAGCGATGAAGATGCCGACATCGAATTTGGCCCAATCCGCACAACCGGGAGGGGCGACTTTTGGGATCAACACGACAAACCAAGGGAGACTGGTCATATTGGGCGGAGGCATCCCCTTGACGGTTGACGGGAGAATCGTCGGAGGCATCGGCGTTAGCGGCGGAACAAGCGCTCAAGATATAGAGGTGGCCAATGCCGCCGTCCAGACGTTCGAGAAATTGCGCGTTTCGGGAAATGACCAAACTCCGAATGCTCGTATCGGCTCGGCCTATCAGTACTACCAGTATAATTAACCTTAACGAGATAGAATCAAGTTTGCGGATAGATCGCGGACTTGATTTTTTTTTTGTGGACGAATAAGCAAAAATTTGACTTTCATACGTCTATACTACTATATTGGTTTAATGAAAAATCATAAATATTTGCTAGAGTACAAACATTGTATGGGAGTGTAGCAATTGAAACGCAGCAAAAGAGCAAAAGTTAAGCGGTATGTCTCCATCGTGATGTCAGCGATCATAGGGATGCAGCTGTTTATTCATAGTCCGGAGGCGGCGCTGGCTGATGAGCCCGCGGAAATATCGCTCGACGTAAAATCGGCCGTGTTGATGGATGCGGAGTCCGGACAAATCTTATATGAGCTGAATGCGGATGCTGCGCTTCCCCCGGCGAGCATGACCAAGATGATGACGGAATATATCGTGATGGAGCATATCAAGTCGGGCAAACTGAAGTGGGACGAGCCCGTTACGACGAGTAAATATGCGTCCGAGGTTCCAGGTTCCGGAGATTTGCTGGCGAACGGAGAGCAGTTGCCTGTTCGGAAGATGTTTCAAGCGATGTCGATTTATTCGGGCAACGATGCCTCCGTAGCTTTGGCCGAACGAATCGGCGGGACCGAGGAGGATTTCGCCAAGCTGATGAACGAGAAAGCGAAAAAGCTCGGTATGACTACGGCCCATTTTGCATCGGCGACAGGACTTAATCATAACGATTTGAAAGATTTGAGCGGAGCGCCTGTCTTTGACGCCGGCGGGGAGACGGTGATGTCTGCGAAGGATGCGGCCATACTGGCATACCGGATCGTAAAGGATCATCCGGAAGTGCTCGAATACGCCAAAATTCCTTCCTTAAAGCTTCGGGACAGAGACAAAAGCCCGATGATCAATTGGAATTGGATGCTGGAAGGCAATAGTACGTCAATCAATTTCAAAAAATATGCTTATCCGGGATTGGACGGTCTGAAGACGGGGCATACCGATGAAGCGGGCTACTGCTTCGCCGGGACTGCGGTCCGTAACGGGATGCGATTAATAAGCGTCGTCATGGGAGTCAAGACTGAACCGAAGCGATTCGAGGAAACACGCAAGCTGCTGGATTACGGCTTCAACAACTTCGAGCCGAGAACGATCGTCTCCGCGAAGAACGAGATCGAATCGATGAAATCGGTCGAGCTGCGAAAAGGGGTACGAACGTCCGTGCCGGTAGTGACGGAGAGCGGGCTTACTCTTGTCGTAAAGAAAGGAACGGCTGACGAGCAATTCGTGCAAAAAACGGAGGTGACCGAGCAGGACAAACGTATTGCGCCGGTCAAGCAAGGGGACCGGATGGGGACGTTAACGGTTACCTATAACGGCAATGACCATATCATCAACCTGGTAGCGGCGGAGGATGTCGGCAAGGGGAGCTGGATCCGGCTGTTGTTCCGGGCTGTAAAGAACTTCCACGTGGGGTTGTACAACGGCATCGTTCATCTGTTTCATAAATAGTAGTGCAAGCATAGCCGCCGAATAGCGGCTTTTTTGTTGTATAGGAAATTATGCGAAGCTAATTTCTGTGGATACGGGGGCTCCCCCAGAAGTAATCGGAATCGGCTTCGGAGGCCAGCTTCACTTCTGGGGGATTTGTTCCATGAGGGGAACCCGGTCGTCTGCATATTCAGCCATTATGTGGCAACACTTAGTAACGGTTAATGCATACCGACCGGGGGGACGAAGCATGTGGTTTTTCGGTTTGTCCAGCAAGAGAAAGTATCGTCCGTCTCGGCCTCAGCGGGCCGATAAGCAGCAGAGCAACGATTCCATCAGTACGGATTTAGCGCGTAATATAGCGAATTTGCTATTAAGATTTACTCAAACGCCTGATTTGTTTGTGCGGGAATTTACGATCAAACATAGTGGAGAGCGGGCTGTGCTCGTCTATCTCGAAGGGCTGGCCGATAAAAATTCGATCAATAACGACATCCTCCGGCCGCTTCAATTCGAGTCGGAGAGGAGCGACGCCGTCGGAGGACTTACCGTAACGGTCGGCCATGTGTCGAGATTAACATCATGGCCGCAGATCGAGACCGCCATTCTGCACGGCAGCAGCGTGTTGTTGATCGAAGGAAGAGCAGAAGTCTACGCGATGGATACGACGGGGTGGCCGCAGAGAGCCATTGAAGACCCGCAGATCGAGGCGTCGCTGAAAGGTGCCCATCAAGGCTTCGTTGAGACGGGCAGTCAAAATATTGCTATGCTTCGCCGTTACATTCCGAACCGGGAGCTGAAAGTACAGGAGATTTGGGTCGGGGAAAGGGGACATTCGAAATTATCCGTCCTCTACTTGGCGGACGTCACGCATCCGGAAGTGCTTCAAGAGTTAGTGGACCGGATTCGCAAGCTGGATGTGGACGTCATTATCAACACCGGCGAGCTCGCGGAATTGATCGAGGACAATCCATATTCTCCGTTCCCGCAGTTTATATTGACGGAAAGGCCGGATGCGGCCGCATCGCAAATTTTGCAAGGGAGAATCGTCGTAGTCGTAGATCGGAGCCCTAGCGTCCTAGTTGCTCCGGTATCGTTTACGTCGTTCTTTCAAAATGTCGACGACTATAGCACGCGCTGGTCGATCGCTACCTTTATTAGACTGCTGCGCTTATTTGCGTTTTTTGTCGCCATTTTGCTGCCGGCTTTTTACATCGCGATCACTTCCTATAACTTTGAGACGATTCCCGTGAAACTGCTTATTACGATCGGGGATTCGCGGGGACGCGTGCCTTTTCCTCCGTTCGTCGAGGCGATTCTTATGGAGATCACCTTGGAAATGATGCGGGAAGCGGGAGTGCGCCTTCCTGCTCCGGTTGGGCAAACCGTGGGCATTGTCGGGGGAATCGTCATCGGCCAAGCGATCGTGCAAGCAGGCTTGGTGAGCAATATTATGGTCATAATCGTCGCGTTTACCGCGATCGCTTCTTTCATTTTGCCCAACTACGATATGGTTGCAGCGGTCAGGCTTCTTCGCTTCGGGATGATGGTGGCCGCGTCGATGTTCGGCATTGTCGGTATCGTAATCGGAGTGATGCTGATGATCGGGCACCTCATTTCTCTGGAATCGCTCGGGACACCGTATGGAACTCCCTATGGCCCGATGCGGTTTGCCGATTGGAAAGACGCGCTCGTCCGGCTGCCTCTGTGGAAGATGAAAGATCGGCCGGTAGGAACGAGAGCGGTTCAATCGAAACGGCAGGGCTCGAATCATCCGAAGGGTGACGGGGAATGAAAAAATACGCATTTAATGAAATCACCTTTATGCAATCCATCTTGATCGTATCCGGGATTCAAGTTAGCGTTGGCTTCCTCTCGATACCTCGGGTTTTGGCCGAACAGGTTGGCACGGACGGGTGGATTTCCCTCGTTATCGGATGGCTTGTGGCCATAGCTGCGAATTTGATCATCGTTCGCGTGATGAGAAGGTACCCCGACGGCACTGTACTGGAATTATTGACGGCCTATATCGGCAAATGGGCGGGCATCGTGGGGGCTATCGTGCTGGCCCTCTATTTCTTCTATATCAGTTACGCCACTCTCATTTATTCGGTTGGTATAGCGAAAGCATGGCTCTTGCCGCAAACTCCGTCTCTTGTCATCATGCTTATGCTGCTCCTGCCGACCGGCGCAATCGCTCGGGGCGGGCTGCGCATAGCGGCCAGGTATGCGGAGGTCGTTTTTATCCTATCCTTATGGATCCCGTTTGCTTATTTGATCCCGCTACAGGACGCGCATTGGCTCCATCTGCTTCCCGTGTTCAAGGATGGCTTGAAGCCGATCATCACGGCGGTGCCGGCAACGTTTTATTTTTTCGCCGGATTCGCAACCACCTTCATATTGTATCCGTTTTTGAAGGATAAGCAGAAGGCGTCCGCCGCAGTAGTCATTTCGAATACACTGTCGCTGCTCGTTTTTTTGTTTATTACGCTGGTATGCTTCGTCTACTTCAGCCCGGACCGGATTGCCGAGTACAGCGAGCCTGCGATTAACGTACTGAAAACAATCGAGTTCAAGTTTATCGAACGGATCGAGGTGCTGTTTATCGCGTTTTACTTATTCATTTTCTCGCTCGCTTGGATCCCGTTTATGTATTTGGGCTCTTTTTGCACAAGCTGGCTGTTAGACAAGCAAGACCATCGGGGCCACTTGCTTGCGTTCTGGCTTCTATTTGCCGCAGCCGGCTTCTTCTACATGCCCACATCCAGCCAGAGCGAGAAGCTGAACGATGTTCTGGGCAAGCTTAGTTTCGGTTTCGAGTACATGCTTCCTGTTTGCTTATTCCTTTATGTTTGGATTTATGACCGTATCAAGCGGAGAGAAAGCATATGAGCACACGGCCGTGTTATCTTATACTTCTTGTCTTTGCCGTTGCCGTCATCGCCGGATGCTATGACAGGGTGGATTTGGAAGAACAAACATCCAGTTTTCTGGTAGGAATCGATCTGGATCGCGATAACAAGCTGGTCGTATACGCGTCCAATCCGGTGTTCAGCAGTCATGCCGAGAAAAAAAGCCAGGAGTTGGGTCTGAATGCGGGGACGCTCCGCCAGTCGAGGAGCGCGCTGGAAGCCCGGACACTCGGTTTTTTGAGCTACAGAAAAGTGCAGGTCATCTTGATCGGCAAACGCATTCTGGAACATGAAGATTGGTATCGGCTGCTGGATGTCATCATGCGCGATACAAAAAATCCATTAACCCAACGAATGGTCGCGTTCAACGGAACACTCTCCGACATTGTCAACTTGAATCCGAAGGATCAGCCCACGATACCCATACTGCTGCGGGGGATGGTCGATACGAAGAGCGCCCGTTCGGAAACGGTAAAAACGACGTTCCAGGAGCTGGACCGGCTCTTCTATGAGAAAGGGATAACGCCGTATTTGTCCGAAGTCGTTCTTGACCCAAATAAAGAGGTTACGATGAGCGGTACGACACTGCTGGACAAAAAAGGGAAATATGCCGCGTCGTTAAACATGCCGGACACGGTATTGCTGCACATCCTGCAAAATGAAGTGAAGAGGCCTGTCAGTCTTACGATTCGCATTCCGGGTCATTCGAAGTCCGGTCCGTTCGGAACGGATCGAGTAAGCTTCAATGCGGAGAACGTCAAAACGAAGTTCAGCACTTCATATGCCGAAGAACGATTTAAGTTCGGCATCGATATCCGCATGTCCATCTCATTATCGGAAAGGCTGATTCCGATTGATGCACAGAAAGAGGGAGAACGGCTCGAAAGCTTGATTGCCGAACAATTACAGAACCGGTTCGAGAGCCTCATTCGGACGATCCAGTCGCACCGAATCGATCCGGTCGGACTCGGGATATACGCTCGGGCCTATGAAAGCAGCCGGTATAAGGATGTGCAGGACAATTGGGGCGAAGCGTTGGCTAAAGCAGACATTAACGTATCGGTGAAAGTAACGATCAGAAGCACGGGGCCCGTAAAATAAGGAAACAATGCCGGAGGGTGACGGAAATGAAAACATACCGATTCAATGAAATCACTCTCATGCAATTTATATGTCTCAATTTCGGACTGCAGGTAAGCGTCGGACTGCTGGCGCTGCCGCAAGTATTGGCCGAACGGGCCGGTACCGACGGCTGGATGGCGATAATAGCAGGCTGGATCATATCCGTTATGGCCGGTCTGGTCATCGTTCAAGTGATGAAGAAGCACCCTGATGGCACCTTGCCGGATATACTGACGCGATACTTTGGCAAATGGATAGGGAGAGCGGGAGCGATCCTGTTCGCCTTTTATATTCTTTACTATGGCTATACCGGACTCGTCAGGACGGTGCTGTATACGAAAGTATGGCTTCTGCCGCAAACTCCCGTCTATATCACGATGCTTCTGCTGCTTCTTCCCGCATATGCCGTTGGTCGCAGTGGGCTTCGTGTTTTGGGAAGATATGCGGAGCTTATTATTTTCATCTCGTTATGGATCCCGTTCATTTATTTGTTACCGCTCGGAGACGCCCATTGGCTCCACCTTGCTCCAGTGCTTAAGGAAGGTTGGAAGCCCGTTCTTTCGGCGGTGCACGACGTTATCCTTTCTTATACCGGACTTGGAGCCGTATTTATTTTTTATCCGTTTTTACGCAACAAGCGTATGGCTTCGGCCGGAATCGTCATATCCAATACGCTATCGATGTTTGTTTTCGTATTCGTTACGCTTGTCTGCTTCGTCTACTTTAGTCCGGACGAAATCAGGGAGTTTAACGAGCCTGTCGTCAATGTATTGAAAACAATCGAGTTCAAGTTCGTCGAGCGGGTCGAAGTTCTGTTTATCGCGTATTACTTATTTATTTTTTCATTAGCGTGGATATCCGCCATATACATGTGCGTATTTTGTACAAGCTGGTTGCTCGGCAAGCAGGACCACCGCAGCCATTTGCGGCTGCTTTGGCTGATGCTTGCGGTAAGCTCGTTCTTTTTCGTGCCCACGTTTAATCAGAACGATCGGATGGAGACTATTTTGACAAGGATGGCTGTTGGTTTCGAGATCGTATTTCCCGTTTGTATGCTCGTCTATATATGGATATATGATCGCCTTCGGAGGAGGAAGAACGCATGAACAATCGGTTGAGAAAGCTTGTGGGCTTCCTCTGGATCGCTGCAGCTGTCGCCCTTGTCCAGGGATGCTATGACCGATTGGATTTGGAGGAGGCGTCATCCCCTTTCTTGGTAGGTTATGATCTCGATACGGATAACAATATGCTGGTGTATGTAACGAATCCGATATTCGGCAAGCACAGAGGAAAGAAAATGCAAAAGATTGTGGTGGAGGCGAATACCTCCCGCGAGGCGAGAGAGCAAGAGGATGCCCGTTCAGCGGGAGCTTATCATGGCCGAAAGCTTCAGATTGTACTGATCGGCAAACGGATGCTGCAGCACGCCGATTGGTTTCGCATGATGGATGTTTATTTTCGCGATTCGAGGAATACGTTAACCCCGAGTGTCGTTGTCTACAATGGACCGCTCTCCGACATCATATACCTGGACAAGAAAGAGCAGCCGATGCTTCCGATGCTGCTGCGCGGAATGATCGATGCAAAAAGCGCACGCTCGGAAACGGTAAGAACGACTTTGCAGGAGCTGCACCGGCAATTATACGAGAAAGGGGTGACCCCGTATATTTCGGAGGCTTACTTGGACCATGACGATATTGTGCTCCAAGGCATGGCCCTGCTTGATCATAAGGGTAAATACGTCGTATCGCTAAACGGACAGGAAACGGTTCTCATGCAAATTTTGCAAAAAGAAGCCAAAAAGTCCGTCAGTCTAACGATCCCGATTCCCGGCGAATCGAAGCGGGGACCGTTCTATACGGATCGGTTAAGCCTAAGCACCCAGAAAGTGAACACGAACATCGTAACTTCATACGCAGGGGGCCGGTTTCACTTCGACATTCGGGTCGATATGCGCGTAGCGTTGACGGAGATCTTATTTCCATACCATGCGCAAGATCAACAGAAACAGCTGGAGAGCTCGATTACCTCTCAAGTGCAAAAACAATTCGACGACCTCGTCCGGAAAATCAAACAATACCGTATCGATCCGATCGGGCTCGGGCTTTATGCACGGGCCGCCGAATACAAAAGGTTCAAAAACGTGGAGGATCACTGGGGTGAAGCGGTGGCCGAGGCGGATATTCGAGTGACGGTTAGTTTGGAGATCGGTTCGTCGGGACCCGTTAAGTGAGTACGAATGACTATATCCATATGGCCGATTCGATCATATAGTAACTATCATTTGCATGTCGCCTGACAAAGGGGGCGAGAAATGGGCAAAGTGGTATTGGTTACCGGTGGAGCCGGCTATATCGGTTCGCATACTTGCAAGCGGTTGAGCCTAGCGGGGTACTTGCCGGTCGTTTACGATGATTTAAGGAGAGGTCATGCCGATTTTGTAAAATGGGGACCGCTCGTACGAGGGGATATTCTAGACACCGAATCGTTAATGTTCGCTCTTAAACGGTACTCGCCGGATGCGGTCATTCATTTCGCCGCTTACGCTTATGTCGGAGAATCTTTCCACGACCCGTTATCCTACTACCGAAATAATGTGGCCGGCACGCTCTCCCTCCTGCAAGCGATGAAGAGTTCGGCCGTTCAGAACATTGTATTTTCTTCCTCTTGCGCGGTATACGGTTTGGCATCCACCGATAACATCAAGGAGGAGCATCCGCATTCCCCAATCAGTCTGTACGGTCGTACGAAATCATTGGCGGAATCGATGCTGCAGGACTTCAATTACGCCTATGGCTTGCGATCGGTTTCCCTCCGTTATTTCAATGCAGCCGGCGCCGATCCGGAAGGCGAGATCGGCGAGCATCACGATCCGGAAACCCACTTGATTCCGCTCCTATTGGATGTCGCTGCGGGAAGAAGATCGCACATAGACATTTACGGCAACGACTATCCGTCGGAGGATGGCACTTGCATACGCGACTATGTTCATGTAGCCGATCTGGCCGATGCACACGTAAGAGCGATGGAGAAATTGTTACGCGGAAATTCCGCCGCGAGCTATAACTTGGGCAGCGGACATGGGCATTCCGTTATGCAGCTGGTTCGCGCTGTCGAACGGGTCACACGCGTTAAGATCACGGTGCGTATAACGCCTCGAAGACCTGGTGATTCACATCGTCTTGTTTGCGATCCTTCGCGCGCACGGGCGGAATTGCAGTGGAGGCCGGAGTTCTCATCTTTGGAGGACATGTTGGATCACGCATGGCATTGGCATCGAAAACGTTTCAACGTGCTTCGATAACCAAACGAAAAGAGCCCTCGAATTTGCCGGTTTGCAAATTGGAGGGTTTTCCTTTTCAATCGCTTCTGCGGATGACGCGCAATGTGCAGTAGTCGCAAAAATGAACATATCCCGGATTGTGCTGCATAAATTCGTCAACGGCCTTCACTACCCCCGGACAATCCGGCTTCCCGTAGTCGTGTAAAGCGATAAGTCCGCCGCGAACGACTTTGCGGGCGTAATGATGAATGTCGTGACGGACCATTTCGTAATCATGATTTCCGTCAATAAATAACAAGGCGATTTTTTTGGGGCAATCCTTGTACGCTTGCGTACTCAGCTTTCGAATCGGGGAGACGGCATCGGCAAGCCCGGCCATCGTTACATTTTTCCAAAATTCCTGGAAGTAGTTGCCCTTGTATAAATAAAAATCCGATGCAAACGGGTCGATCGCATGAATCGGCCGTTTCTGCTTAGTGAGATGCTTGCTCCCAAGTCCCATGGCAACCGTACTTTTTCCTTTGAACGAACCGATTTCCACGATTTCACCCTGCACATGATCGACGAAGACTGGCAAATGGATCAATGCGGCCGGTTCGGAGTTCCATAACCATCCTTCGATGGAATCAACCGTTTTGATCCAATCGTCCATTTGTTTTTCCATAGATGTTATCAGCCCCCTCCCATATTCGTTCCTAGTATGCTATGACCGAATAGGTAACCCGGATTGGACTTATGCTCAACAAAGCGCCGACCAATTTTCCGCCAACCGGTCACCCGACTAAGGCAAGTCCTTGCACCGATCATAAAATAGTGGTAGCACCCCATTACGACTGATCGGAAGGAGAGCGTACATGCTTATCTCGGTGGCGATGGCCGTTCACAATGGCGAGATGTATTTGCAAGAAGCAATAGATGGCCTCCAGGCGCAAACGTATAAAAAAATGGAAGTCGTTATTGTAAACGATGGATCTACGGACCGTACGCGAAATATATTGGATCAAATTCAAGACCGGCGATTCCGCGTGTTCCACTTGCCGAAAAACCGGGGGGCGGCAAATGCGCTAAACGTAGCCATACGGATGGCGAGAGGGGAATGGATCGCGATCCACGATGCGGATGACATAAGCCATCCCGATAGACTCGCGAAGCAAGCCAAATATATTCACAAGCATCCCGGGCATGTGGCGGTTGGATCGCTTATCCAATGTATTCTCGGGAAATCCCCGCTTCCCCGGCAGCTGCTTCAGTCGACCGAGCTTGCCTTCAACTCCTATGTGACTCCGAAGCAAATCAAAGAGGGCCGCTTCAGCGCCTGTCCGTTATGCCATGGTTCTGTCGTCTTCTCCAAACAGGCGTATATCAAGGCCGGGGGCTATAATCCGCAGTACAAAATCGCCTACGACTACGACCTTTGGACCCGTCTAATCGATCTCGGTCCGATAGGCAAAGTAAATAAAGTTTTGTATCATTACCGGGTGCATGCGTCTTCGCTTTCCAACAAGAAATGGACCGATACGTATGATGAAAAACTAAGGAGCGCTCTCATTTCGATCCGCAAAATATGCTACGGCGATGCGATTGACAGCCCGCGCTTCGCCGTATTCGCTCCGCAGTGGCTATGCAGCAATCTGAAACGAATAATCGTCCCTGCAACCGGCTGCAGAGTATCCGTGTATATTCATGGAAATTATGTGCTTAACATCCCCAAAGTAATCGATTGGATCGCTGCCCAAAAATTAGACGGTGTTCTTATAAGTGTAATGATTGATAAGGCGGCCATCCAACAGATGACCGAATCGTTTCAAGCGCACGGAATGGAAATAAACCGCACCTTATTTACGGTTTAAAGGAAAAAAAGCCGGTTCTAATGAAACCGGCTTTAGTCATTATAGCCCCATTAGGTGAATCCACGGATTGATGCTGCTGTTCCAAGGATTATATCGCGCGAGTGCGCCGCGCATCTGATCGGGACGAACAAATAATGCGGCGTGTTTATTGAGCATGCTGGCCGTGTAAGAGAACGAGCTGCTGCTAATGGCCAGCATGTCGCAATGGCTAAGGACGTAATGATCCATATAGTAATCGGCAATCGGGAACGGTTCGAACAAGCATCGCCAAGTGACGGGATTGAATGCGGAGAAATCCGAAACAACGGAATCCGGCGCGTCGCTTGCAATATATAGGACCGGCTTCTCAACCTGAGGCCAAACCGATTGAAGCCATCGGATATACCATTCGTTAGGCGGTATAAAATACAATTTTTTGTCGGCTCCGGTTTGCTGGCGGGTAAGGAAGTCTCCTCTACGCAAGTGCAATCCGATTATTGTTTTTCCTTTCCGGCGCAATCGGCGCAAACCTTTCTTAGCGACCGTCCTTACCTCAGATACGGGATGGAATAAGGAACGAAAGTAGGTTTTATAAGTCGCGTAATAACGGGTGTGAAATTGAAAGTAGCCTTGGATGTCCACGTTGACCAGGCGCGGTTGCGGCTCCGCAAGCAGCATTTCTTTATTTTTTATTCTCTCCTCCTGGACTATGGGGTATTTCCGGCCGATAGGTTCATCGCGATGACCGAACAAATCGCAACCGATCCAATGAGGGGTTTGCACGCGCAACCCGAAACGGTTCGCGTACAATTTAAGAAACGCGTACTGGATGATCTGATTGCCGAAACGACCGTTGCTGCCGAGGGTTGACATCGCGATTACCGGTGTGTCGCTTTGATGGTGCATTGCAATTCCTCCCCGCCGGTCATAACCGATTACTGGTTCCAGCTATGGAACGATACGGTGTTATACTTGGCCGCGAGTTTCGGAATGCCGTTCTGCATCGTTTTCTTCGTGACCGAACGACTTAAGCTGTAATTGTGCCAATACTTCATGACCATCTGACCGGGAAAGCGGGACAATACGAAGTTGCCGTACGTCTCGTAATCGGAAAAGCCTGAAGTGTGGGAACGATCCGCATGCTGCAGGATCGCTTCGTACCAGGCGATTTTGAACCGTTCCTCGATCGTTTTCTTTAGCAGCTCCACCTTCGATTTTTCAAAGAGCATATAGTGCGTGATAAACGATTTGGCAGAAACCGCCTTTTGACCCAGCAGCTTTTCATAGGCGACAAAATACGGCAAATGATGTTCGTCCGCATAGTGAAACACCGTTTTGCCGTTTTCCATGAAAACGTTCGGACGGATGAATACGGTGTCGGCGTCTATGACGAGATAATGCTCCTCACTGCAAACGACATTCCCGCTAAATTTGATGAGCTGCTGGAATAACCAGCCTGATCTGTCTATCCCGTTTACGGAGTAGTCGATCTTGTTCTTGGCGATCGGAACGACAGCGGCCTCATCAAAGAACACGCACTTGTACTGTTCGCACAATTTTCTGATGCCGCGATCATTCGGAGCGACGATAGCGATTTTACCGATCGGATGAAGGATGTTTCGTCTCGCGCCTTCTATCGTATATGGCAGCACGGCCGCGTCTTTCGGAGCGACCGGAATGACAATATCAATGCGCGTATTGCTCCGGATCGGATGAGTGTGAGACATAACCTGATCCTCCTTTTATAAATGGGATGAGGGATACTTTAGTATCATATGCTGTGAATCTCGACAGGATTGGACAGAGACATTTGAGATACGTCCACAACGTAGAGGGGCTGAGTGAATAAGGTAATGAAACTGATTGACCGAGATTGGGGGTGCAATGATGAAAATATCCGTAGTGATGGCGGTCTATAACGGGGAACGATACTTGGAGCAAGCCGTTAACAGTGTCTTGGCACAAACTTACGATAATTTCGAGCTCATCGTCGTCGACGACGGGTCGACGGACCGTACGCCGGAAATTCTCGGCACAATTGCCGACTCTCGGGTGAAAAAAATCCGACGAACGGCGAACCACGGAGCCGCCAAAATATTGAACTTCGCTGTAGGAAAAGCGGATGGAGATTGGATTGCCATTCACGATGCCGATGACATAAGCATGCCGGAGAGGCTGTCTGTTCAAGCCGACTATATCCGAAAACGTCCCGAGCTTGTCGCAGTAGGCTCGCGGATTGCTTGCATAGGCGGGAACGGCGTCGATCCGGTCCAGCTTCGAAGAGCCGAGACGAATCTCAACTTTGGCACGGGAGGGGAGCAGCTTTACCGGAACCGCTACCTCGTCTGTCCGATGTGTCATGGAAGCTCGTTGTTTTCGAAAGAAGCTTTTCTCAAAGCAGGGGGCTACGATCCGACATATCGGATAGCTTACGATTACGACCTTTGGCTTAGACTTTTTCAGATCGGTCCGATCGAAAAGGTGGAGCAGGTGCTATATCAGTACAGAATCCATTCCGACTCCCTTTCCCGCCGGAACGGAGCGAGAACTTATATGGAGAAGCTTCGCTGCTGCATTCGGCGCCTTCGCGAATTCGAATACTCGCATCTTGCCATGGAGCCCCGATTTGCCGTTTTTGCAAACAGGAAGCTCACCAGGGATATCGCGCGCAAGGTGTTTCCTCACTGCCCAGTGCGCATTCACTATTACTTCGACTCGTCAAAGAACGCCAAACACCCGGAGCAGGCTGCCGCTCTTTTGAACGAGGGTCGAATAGATGGAATCCTCTTGCTTCAGAAGCAGGAACGGAGCGAGCTGACCCGTTTCTTCCTGGAACAAGGATTGACCTTGAACCGGAACCTATTCAGTTTGTAAACATGAACCGCCGTAGGCGGTTTTCTTTGTTAATGTCATTAATATTATCGATTTGCGCAAATCCAAAATTGATTTCACAGAGTTAAATATTAATATGATAAAATAAAAAATTCGGAAGGAAGAACGCGTTTACAATATCTGTTTAAGCTTCTTTTCAGCTTCGTATGCTAGACTAATAAAATAGGGCAAATAGCGATAATTAGAAGGGAGTGCGCGATGAAGGTAAGATCGGTGCAGTGGCTCATGGTCGTCTCGGCCTTTTTTGGGCTTGTATGGGTAGGGGGGCTTGCCATGACGCTCCTCTACTACTTCAATGATGTGTCGGCCGCTCCGCAGGCGGTACCGGCTGCGGTCGTAATCGAGCCTCCCAAGCCGATTTCGGAGGACGGAAGCTTCCGGCTGCTCGCTTTAGGCGATTCTTTAACGAGAGGGACCGGAGACCCGGCGGGCAAAGGCTATGTCGGCTATATGCTCGATCGACTCAAGGAGAAGTCGAAGCAGCCGATTACAGTAGAAAATTACGGTGTAAACGGGCAAACCTCCGCTCAGTTGGTTTCGCTTGTCCAGAAAAGCGATATTCAGAATCAAATCAAAGCCGCAAACGTCATCGTAGTCAGCATCGGCGGCAACGATCTGTTCCGCGGCGGCGAGACGCTCGGCAATTTGGACGACAAAAACGTAAAAGGGATACAAGACGAATTTTTACGCCAATTGGACACGATTCTGAAGCAGCTGCGGGAACATAACGCTGCCGCGACTATTTTCCTGATCGGCTTGTATAACCCATTCATCGAACTTAAGGATAGCGCTGTCACGACCAAGATCGTAAGAGACTGGAACTATAAGGTCACCGAAGCGGCAAGCCGATATCCGCAAACCGTCGTCGTTCCCACTTTCGATTTGTTCCAATTGAAGGTGCAGGATGTGCTGGCAAGAGACTTGTTCCACCCTAATGCCGCCGGTTACCGTTTGATCGGGGACCGGGTAGCTGCTTTGATGAAATGGTAGGGTGGTGATACTATGAGCGAGATAACTTTATCGGTGCAGGGCTTGAAGAAAGTGATCGGGAAGCGGGAAATTATTCGAAGCATCGATTTCGAGCTGAAACGCGGAGAGGTATTTGGTTTTCTCGGGCCTAACGGCGCCGGTAAAACAACGACGATCCGTATGCTGGTCGGGCTGATCAAACCGACGGCGGGTACGATACGCATATGCGGCTACGATATTCATAAACAGTTCCCGGAAGCGATGGGGAATATGGGCTGCATCGTAGAAAATCCGGAGTCGTACAAATATTTGAGCGGATGGAGCAACTTGCAATATTTTGCCCGGATGATGAACGGGATTGACGAGGCGCGCATTACGGAAGTAGTGAACCTGGTCGGATTGACCGCGCGCATTCACGATAAGGTGAAAACGTATTCGCTCGGCATGCGTCAAAGGCTAGGCATCGCGCAAGCTTTGCTCGGCAAGCCGAAAGTGCTTATTCTGGATGAGCCGACTAACGGTCTGGACCCGTCCGGCATTCGCGAGATGCGGGAATTCATCCGCTATTTGGCCGAGAAGGAAGGCTTGAGCGTGCTCGTCTCGAGTCATTTGCTGAGCGAGATTCAGCTCATGTGCGACCGTGTCGCCATCATATCCAAAGGTCAAGTCGTCCGGGTAGGCACGGTTCAGAGTTTGCTGGCTCAGCAGGAGCGGGTAAGCTGGCGACTGTCTCCTTTGCCGAAGGGAACACAAGTGCTGCAGCAGCTTAGCGATTCGGTAAAGCAGGAAGGGGATGTCGTGATCACTCCGTATATCGAGAACGAGGTCGGGCTGTGGAACCGGGCTTTGGTCGAAGCGGGCGTGACCGTGCTGGAGATGAGCCGCAAGCTGCCCTCGTTGGAGGATTTGTTTATCGAGCTGACGGGAGGGCACGGCATTGATTAATCTGGTCTATAACGAAATGGTGAAGCTGACCGGCAAACGAAAGCTGCTCGTAGTCTCGCTAATTCTCGGAGTGCTCATTTCCGTGTTTACTTATGCGCAGTACCGGCAGGCGGAGGAGAACCGAAAGCGCGTCGGCGAAGTGAATTGGCGCATCGCCTTGGAGCAGCGGATCTTCAGTTGGGAGAACCGGATGAAGAACAGCCGCACGACGGAAGAAGCTCGTAAAGAATTGGCGATTCGCGTCGCCCAGCAGAGGTATTATTTGGACCATGATATCAATCCGTCCGAGCCGGGTGCCCCGACTTTCGTGAGGGGATTCGTGGAGAACAGCATCAATTTGCTGCTGCCGCTAATGATGATGGTGTTGGCCGCCGATCTGGTATCTTCCGAGCATAGCGCTGGGACGATGAAAGTGCTGCTGACGCGGTCGGTAAAGAGATGGCGAATATTGCTGAGCAAATATTTGGCGCTGCTGCTTTCCGTGTCGATGATTATTTTGACGTTCGGCCTGCTGTCGGCCGTCATTTCAGGGGCGGTGTTCGGCTTTAGCGGCTGGACGGCGCCGGTTCTTATCGGATTTGCGGTCGATGACGGACTGCTCGATGTGTCGGGTGTGCAGCAGGTGTCCCAGTGGCAATTTATTGGGATGGAGCTCGGTCTCGCGTGGTTCGTTTCGACCGTCGTCGCTACGATTACATTCATGCTGTCCGTTCTGCTGCGCAGCACCGCGGCGGTCATGGGGATCATGCTGTCGTGTCTCATAGCCGGAACGATACTGAGCTCGATGATCGCTTCGTGGGAATCGGCGAAATATTTGTTCATGGTCAACCTGAAGCTGATCGATTACCTCCATAATGCGGCTCCGCCGATCGAAGGCATGTCTTTGGGCTTTTCTTTGATGGTGCTGCTGGTGTGGGGAGCTTTGGCGCTGGCGGTTTCATTCGTTTCGTTTACGAGAAGAGACGTCTATTAGTTTGCGTGAGAACCAATATACATTTCTGATGACCGCTGTGGCTAGCGGTCTTTTTTTTTGGATAATAGATGTTGACGTACTATCTAACGTTCGTTAGAATATGCGACAGGGGTGATCTTGTGAATACGAAAGACCGTATTCTGGAAACTTCCATCGACCTGTTCTCCCGGCAAGGCTACAGCTCCGTTTCCATAAGGGATATTACAGGCGTAGTGGGGATTAAAGAAAGTACGCTGTATTATCATTTCAAGAATAAGGAAGATATACTGCTGACGATATTCGCTCGGTTCCAGGAAGGATACAAGAAAATTTTCCCCCCTCCGGCGATGATGGAAGACATCCTGATCGCGATGACTCCGGAAGCGTTTTTACGCAAAGGGATCGAAAACTACAAAACGCATATTGCGGATCATCCGGAGATGTCGAGAATATCGAGAATTTTGTACATCGAGCAGTTCAGTCACCAAAGGGCGAGGGAAATATTGCTGCAGGACGTTTTTGGGCAAAGCATCGGGTTTCTGGAGGTCATGTTCGGCAAAATGATCGAGGCGGGGAAGATTCGCAGCCTCCGTCCCAAGACGCTGGCTAGAGAGTACCAGTACCCTGTGTTCGCGATGTTCATGGAATACCAGATATTGAAGTTTGATAACAAGGATACATCGGAGCTGGAGGCGCAGCTGTATGAGCATGCCGCTTTTTTTATCGAACGTATACGAGTATAGAAGGTGTTCGTTATGATCTTTATGGGCAAAAACAATGATTATTCGATCCCGGTCCACGGTATCAATACGATCGAGAAGCTCGAAATCGGCGGCGTCATGCAGTCGATTCTAATTCAAAGCCATAATCCCGCCAACCCGGTATTGCTGTTCATTCACGGTGGTCCGAGCATGCCGGTTCCGGGCGTTTCGTGCCGGGGGACGGATTATGCCCTGATCACTTGCACGAAGGAGCTGGTGAAGCATTTTACGGTCGTGTACTGGGATCAGCGCGGAACGGGAAAGTCGTATTCGAAGCATATTCCGAAGCAAACGATGCATCTGGAGCAGTTTATACGCGACGCCGCACAATTATCCGATCAGTTGCGGTCGCGATTCGGGCAGCCTAGAATCCATCTGGCGGCTCACTCCTGGGGAAGCGTTATCGGTTTGCCGCTCATACACCGGCATCCCGAGAAGTTTCACTCCTATACCGCTTTCTCGCAAATTACGAATTGGGTCGAGAACGATAAGCTGTGCTACAACTGGCTGCTCGACAAAGCGAAGCGGACGGACCACTCCGGAATGCTGAAGGAATTGTCGGAGGTGGGCGAGCCGCCGTACCTCGAGAGCTTCAAGCAGTGGTCCGTTATAAGAAAATGGCTGATCCGAAATAATTCGATGTTTCACGACGCCGGCGACAATAACTCCGCTACGTTCTATAAGACGCTCCGGATTATGCTGAAATCGCCCGACTACTCGCTGAAGGATGTGTTTCAATCTTTTGTATCGGGCTTCAAACTTGCCTATACCGATGAAATGCTGCGAGACTTGAACAGCTTCGACTTTTTCTCCGAGGTGCGGAGAGTAGAGGTGCCGGTCGTGTTCATACACGGATCTCAGGAGAAGCACGTCATGCCGGAGCTGGCGTTCCGTTACTTCGAGAATTTGGAGGCGCCTTACGGCAAGAAGTTTTTCTGGGCGCCCAAATCTTCTCATGCGTTCCATCCCGACGATGCCAAGGCGAACGAACGAATCTTGATCGAGCATGTGTTGCATGGATCAGCCTTGAGAAGTACCGCCATATAACTTGACCGGCTAACGGAATAATCGGCTGTCGTTTACCTTTTGCGAAGCTTCGAGGGCCTTAGGGCGCCGCGGGCTTCGCTTTTGTCTTTTTCCGGCAAAATGCAAAAGTACAAATAACAACGTCCCCCTGTAGCGCAATCTTTCTAGCTGCAGCAACATTTTCCAGCCGTTCACTTCTACAATACCGTGAAGGCATGCCGAACGAAAGTACAAATGAAACGAACAACTTAACAAACAAGATAACAAAAAAAACGATCAATTGAATAAAGATTTAAACGCCTTGTCAAGTTATGATATCACTGAAAACGGTTTCCGAGGAGCGAATGGGGGGAAGCACAACACAAGCGACATGACTCGCGAGCCAGAAATAGAAAGATGCTGCTGAACAGCAACAACCATCTAACAGGAGGAAATCCGAATGAGCATGATTCGTAATTTTAAAGTTTGCTTGATTACTTCGGTCGTGGCGGCAGGAGCGCTTGCGGGCTGCGGCAGTCAAGGAGAGAAGCCGAAGGAGGCCGCACCGGAAACGAAAGGGGCGGCGGCTAAACCGCCGGAACCGGTAACGATCACGATGTACAACCATTTCAACAACATATCGGACGAGAGGCTTCAGCAATTTATTATCGGGCCGCTCAAGCAGAAGCTGCCCCATATCACGTTCCAGGTCGTCAAGCATGACAAAGGCTCGACGATCGACGATTTGGTCGCCGCCAAAAACTTCACCGATTTTTATTACGGCAGCAATGTCGGCTTGCCGACGTATTTGAACTTGCAGCTTCAGCAAGATATGAGCGCGTTGATCAAGACGTCAGGTCTGGACTTGAACCGGATCGACACCCCTTTTCTGGATGCGGCCAAGTCGTTCGGCGAGAAAGGGGAAGTGTACGGGGTTCCTTTCTCCGCCAATGTCGGCGTATTGGTTTACAACAAATCGATATTCGATAAATTCGCCGTGCCGTATCCGAAGGACGGGATGACTTGGGAAGAAGTCGTCGAGCTCGGACGCCGGTTAACCCGTTCGGACGGCGGGGTCAATTATATCGGCTTCGACCCGGGGCGAGTGGCGGACGTCGCATCGGGCATGTCGCTGCCTTATGCGGATGCGAAGACGGTAAAACCGTTGATCGACACCGACAACTGGCGTAAAATATACACTATGTTCAAATCCGCTTACGATATTCCCGGATTTGTGAATAACGGCAAATACGACTACGGTGCGAACGGCTTCCTGAAGGATAAAAATGTCGCCATGCTGCCGATGTGGGCGCTTCAAGTCGTAAACAGCAAGGCGGATCTGGCCGGTATGGACTGGGATATGGTATCTTTGCCCAACTTCAAAGAATTTTTGGGTCGCGGCCGGTCGGTGGACATTCATATGCTCGCCCTCTCCAACGTAAGCAAAAACGGCGCTGCGGCGCTCGAGGTGCTGAAGGTGATCACCTCGGACGAAGTGCAGACGATGATGAGCGAATACGGCACGCCAAGCGTATTGAAAAATGAAGAAATCAAAAAAGTATACGGCTCCAAGCTTCCCGAATTCAAAGGCAAAAACGTTCAGGCTCTGTTCAAAACGAAGCCGGGTCAGCCCGCCATTACGAAATATGACGGAACGGTAAGCTTCTATACCGAAGCGGCCAGAAAAGATATTGCCGGCGGCATGGACGTGAACTCGGCAATCCGGTCGATTCAGGAGAAATCGATTCAGAAGCTGTCCGAGCTGCCGAAGTAAGTTCGATAAGGAAAACACAAAAAAACGCAAACCCTGTTCTCGACAGCAGACAGGTTTTGCGTTTTTTTGCTTCGTTCGACTTTATCTCAGCCGTCTTCTCAATATTTCCGCGAAGTTGTTCGGCGCCGAGCCGCGATTCTGGATCCGGTTGATCTCCGCATCCGACAACCTCCGGCGGGACATGACGAAGGAAGAAGTCACGTCATTGAAACCGTTCAGGAAGGATACTTCCGTATCTCCTCGGAATACGCGGCGATTGCCTTGGTAGTTAATATCCGAGAACAGCACCAAAGTGGAGTTGGAAGTTCCTACAAACGTAAAGCTGGACAGGACGTCGTTGAAATTAAAATCTACCAAACTGCGGACGCCCAAATTACCGCGAAAACGCAAACGTCTCCCTGAAAAATTGGCGTCGCTCCAGAGCGTCAAACGGGGGAGAAGCTGCTGCACGGTCGCTTTCCGCGCAGTGGGTCTAGCTTTCTTTTTGATCATGTGAATCCCTCCTTGTGCTAGCAATATATGAGAATGGCGCTACATCGGATTGTGGCGGAAACCTATATTTCTAGCAAATCGGCAAAAAAGGCGCATATAATCAGGGCGGTTAAAAGACTCTTTACAGACACTTTATAGACAGAAAAATCCGAGATTCATCAGATTGACTGCGCTTTCAAAAAGAATTATGCTGATCAAGGGGTTAGTATGGGGTTACGAAATGGAGCTAACCTTTCTTGCCGATAGGTGAACGAAAGCAGCCGAGGCGGCGAAACAAATCAGGTATAGGAGGGATGATTGATGAGGTTCAAGTTGTGGTCCAACACCGTACGACTGATGCTGGCAGCGTGCCTTCTGACCGCGATAGCGCTTCCTGGCGCTATGACGGCCAACGCTCAGACGGCGGCACCGAATTTGCTGGTCAATCCTGGTTTCGAAATGCCGGGGGATGAGAACCAGCCGATTCCGGGCTGGAAATTACGCAGAAGCGACATTCCGGGGGTGTCCTTCGAGGTGACCGACAGCATCAGCAGCGAGGGAGCCAACAGTCTCGCGGTCACGGACAATTCGACAACAAGCGCCGTAGTAGCTTACAGCGATCCGATCGAAGTTTCCGCTGGCGATAACGTCCGACTGAAGCTGATGGCAACGAACACGACCGGTACGATGTATGTCGGCATCCGGACGTTCAAAAAAACGGAGGACGACGTGGTTAGCGGCTCCATCAGCAACAAGTTCGTCACGCTGACGCCATCGTCGACATGGAGCGAATTTACGGTGGAAGCGGTTGCTCCGGCTGGAGCCGCCTATGCCAGAGTGCTGATCTACTCCCAAAATGCCGCCAAAGGATCGACGGTCGTGGACGGTCTTCATTTCAGCATGGTGGATACGGGGAGCGTCCCCTACGAGCTAACCAATCTGGGTCAATTCGTCCACAATATCGACATAAGCAGAGCGGTGTTTCATACGGAGCCTTCAGGCAGAACGATCGCATACGCTACCTTATCGGGGATTCCCGCCAAGCTGCTCGTCATCGATGTGAATACGGAAACGGTGCTCAAGCAAATCGCCGTCGAGGACACGGTATCCGGCACGTATTACAAGGGCGAACATCTCAGAGGACTTGCCGTTCAGCCTGATGGAACCGTATACATGGCCGGAACGCCGACGAATATGTTCAAATATGTTCCGGGCGAAGACAAGGTGCATTTTGTGAAAAAAGTGCCGGGCTCCGCCGTCTTCGACTTAAAGACCGGACCGGCCGGGCTTCTCGTCGGTGGAACGTATAACAAAAACGAAGCTTTCGAGTACAACACTTCAACCGGTGAACTCATCAATTTGGGTAGAGCGACGCCTGAAGAGTACTATGCCTACTCCGTAGCTTACGACGAGAGCAGAAACGACTATTATTTCGGCATCGGCTCCCATGCCCATCTGATTCGATATGACAGGGATACGGGCGTAAAGACGGAAATCCAGCTCCCGGCTGCATACTCGTCGGCGCAATTCGTTTGGGATATGAAAGTGATCGGCGATAAGCTGTTCATGAGACTTTCTCCCGGCGCCACGTTAGCCATGGATTTGAATACAGGTATATTTGAGGAGACGAGCGCGCCTATCACTTCCAGATTGATTTCGCCGAAGTCCGCCGATAACAAGGCTTACTTCACCGTCTCGAACGAGCTCGGCTATTATGATTTCAATACGAAGCAGTACAACATGATAGGCGTCAATACGGTCGTGAGCGCCAACGGCTTTACTTTTGCCCAGCTTCCCGATCCGGAGTTTCCCGGCAGTTCCTTGGTAGGCATTATGGAAGGAAGATTGTTCAAATACAATCCTGCCACGGGAAAAACAAGAAATGTAATCATCCCGATCGACGGGGAACCGAGCGGATTGCATACGGTTGCAAAAGGCAATGACGGCAGAATCCATACGAGCGCTTTTCTCGTGGGCGGCAATGCGATATATGACCCGGTAACCGGTCAGCGTGAAGAATATTCCAAGCAAACCGTCGGAGTCGAGCAGACCGTCCCGGGCACGCAGACCGACATGGTATACAGCTACAAGGATAAAATTTATTACGTTACGTATACCGGCATGAGGGTATATGAATACGACCAGTCGCTGCCGTGGGATAGACAACATCGGACTCAGCCGAATCCGAAGTTTTTGTTCACCGCCTCCGATGTCGGCAATCAGGACCGCGGACTTGCCGGAACGGTCATGCCGGAGGAAGGCAAGCTGGTGATCGGCACCGTTCCAAAGTACGGCATGCTCGGCGGAGCGCTCGTCATCTTCGATCTGGAGACGAAGGAACGGGAAGCGTACTTAAATGTGATCAATCAGCAGAGCGTGACGGCCGTTACATACAAGGACGGACTCATATACGGCGGTTCGAACGTATGGGGCGGACTGGGTATCGACCCGACGGAAACCGAAGCGAAGCTGTTTATTTGGGACGTCAAGAAGAAGGAAAAAGTGTTTGAAACGGTGCCCGTACCCGGCAAGAAAGGAATTACCGAGCTGATCGTCGGACCGGACGGCATGATCTGGGGCTCGGCGGAAGGAGATTTGTTCATATTCGACCCCATAACGAAACAGGTCGTTCATAGGCAAAATCTCGTCACTCGCTCATACAGCAGTGCGGTATGGCGCGACGCCCAGTTCCAGATCGGCACGGACGGCAACGTCTATGTCACTCAGGCGAACCAATTCATGGTGATCGACGCGGCTACGAAGCAGAAGCAAATCATTCGCAATGCCGGCAAAAACAACCGGCTCGCCCAAGACGATTTCGGTCACTTCTATTTGACGGAGGAAACGGATCTGCTCAAAATTTCCATACCCGGACTCCTGGCACGTCCTATCGGGGCACGACTTGATGTTTCCAAGACGAGCTTGCTTGGAGCCGAGACGGCGGATATCGCCATAACGGGATTGCTCGAGAAGGGACGTACCATCCAAAGGATGGAGCGGAGAAATCCGCAGCTGTACAGCGGCAATCCGGCGGTCGTCGGGTTCGAGAACGGTAAGCTTGTTGCCAAAAGTGCCGGAACCGCCGAAGTATGGGCACGGGTCGTTATGGACGGAGTTCCGGTTGAGACGAATCGTATCACGATAACGGTAGCGCCGACGATAAGCCAAGTTACGCTATCCGTCTACCAGCCGACGCTATGGCCTAGCCAAACTTCCGCCATCCAGCTTCGCGCTTCAACCGCTGACGGTACGCCGGTCGATCTGGCCAATGCCGCGATTGCTTACAATTCCGGCAACCCGGCTTCAGTCGCCGTAAACGCGCAAGGAACTGTAACGGCATTGAAAGAAGGAACCTCGCAAATTACGGCGAACGTGACGCTGAACGGCAAAACCGTACAGTCCAATGCAGCGGTCGTTACGGTTAAGAAGCCTTTGGCGAACGGGATTCCGGGCAAGACCGAGCTGTCCTCCGATAGCGGTCATGCAACGGGACTTCGGGACGGGAATTACACCATTACGATGAATATGTGGTGGGGGAATAACGGAGTGGTATATAAATTGTACGAGAACGGCGTACTTGTTCATACGCAAATGCTGAATGACGAGACCCCATCCGCACAGGTCGTGAAGACGGCCGTCAAAGGCAAGCCTAACGGGTCGTATACGTACACTTGCGAGCTGATCAACGGTTTCGGGAAAACCTCATGCAATCCGCTGGTCGTAACCGTTACCGATGCATCGCCCGGCAAGCCGGTGCTGTCCCATGATAATTGGGACGGTGACGGAGGTTATAAAATTACGATGAACATGTGGTGGGGCACGAACGCGACCGAGTACCGCCTGTACGAAAACGGGCGACTGATCGATTCGCGAGCTTTGACCGCGGCTTCTCCAAATGCGCAAACCGCCGTGACGACCATTGCCGGCAAGCCGATTGGCATGTATGAGTACCGTGCCGAGCTCGTGAATGCGGCCGGCGTCACTTCGAGCGATATATTGAAAGTTAATGTCGTGAAATAATTTTGGAAGAGCGTCTGCCGCTATAACGGGACGCTCTTTTTTTACGGCATATCCAAACTTCACATGGCTCGAAAAAAGGAATTTCGATGGATGCCGCGAATATCCCAATCTAATGGACTGGAAGCGAGGTGAGCGGACTTTCGTGAGCAAAAAAATAGTTTTGGCCGGCGGTACCGGTTTTATCGGCAACTATTTGGAGGATCAATTTCATAATCTCGGGTACGATGTGAACATCATTTCAAGGCAAGACTATCATATTTCTTGGCATAATAAAGCGGAGATTGTCGAAGCATTGGAGCATTCCGAGATGCTGATCAATTTGGCGGGCAAGTCGGTCGATTGTCGATACACGGACAAAAATAAGCGCGAAATTTTATCGTCCAGAACGGAGACGACCCGCATTCTCGGACAAGCGCTTATGGAATGCAACAATCCGCCTCCGTTATGGATCAATTCCAGCACGGCTACTATATATAGGCATGCCGAAGACCGGCCGATGACGGAGGAGAGCGGCGAGATCGGATCGGGCTTCTCCGTCGATGTTGCGAAGCAATGGGAGCGCGCCTTCTTCGCTTTTCAGCTCCCGAGTACGAGGCAGGCCGCACTGAGAATCGCAATCGTATTGGGCGAGGATGGAGGCGTCATCGCTCCTTTCAAAAATCTGGTCAGATTCGGGCTCGGAGGGGCGCAAGGGTCCGGTAATCAGAAGTTCAGCTGGATTCATATCGAGGATTTATTTCACATTATTCGGTTTCTAGGAGAGAGGGAAGATCTGAGCGGGGTGTTCAACTGTTCGGCTCCTCATCCGGTCACCAATCGGGAACTCATGGATCAGCTGCGGCAGGCGATGAATCGGAGGCTCGGGCTGCCCTCGCCCAAATGGCTGCTCGAAATCGGAGCATTTCTCATCCAGACGGAAACCGAGTTGATATTGAAGAGCCGTTGGGTTATTCCGGAGAGGCTGGAGAAGGCCGGATATTCATTCAAGTATCGTACGCTGGATAAGGCATTGCGCCAAATTATTCAAGGATCGGATTGATCCGAGGAGGAGAATTGATGAAAACATTGAAGCTGCGTCCCTTTATCCCATCCGGTCAAGATTACGCTCTTGCGCAACGGTTTTTCGAAGACTTGGGCTTTACGAAGCTGTATTCCGACAACGGACTCAGCATCTTTCGGACGGGGGAACAGGAGTTTTTTCTGCAAAATTTCCATAACCAAGAATTCCAAAATAATTACATGATTGAATTGGTCGTTGAGAATCTGGATGAAACTTGGACGCATATACAAGCAGTCGCATCGGACAACAAGTACCCGATCAAGGTGAAGGAACCGACGCTCTACCCTTGGGGAAAGCGCGAGGTGCACCTCATTGATCCGGCCGGTGTATGCTGGCATATTTCGGAAGCCAAATAGTGCGGGACCAAAACGACAAAAAGCACGGCTGACGGCCATTCGGCAGTCCGCTGTGCTTCTGTTCGCTTAGGAAACGTCAAGTCGTGCGGCTTCTGAACAGGAAAAACGTCCAAAACGTTTTTTTGCGGGCGGGATGCCGCTCGGAACGTGGAATCAAAATCGGCTCCGTGACGCCTGTTACGTTACTGTTTTGGATCGGGCTTATGTTTACCGGGGGATTCGGGACGTGTACGATTTCCGTAATTCCAGCAAGCTGGGCATGATCTACATTGGCCGGCTGCGGCGATGCTGCAGTCGCTTCAATCGATGACGAAGTCCCGCCGCCTTCGCCGTCCGCAACCGGCAATTCGGCCGTGGCGGCGATCCTTTCACGCGACAAGTGATCTTCGGCTAACCGACTTTCCAATACTTCCAACCGAAAGGCGAGGGAACGGTTTTCTTGTTGAAGCTCTTGAATGAGCTCATACAAATATTTCATCGTCAGTTTCGGTTTATGCGGCACTTCTTGTACTTCCTTGGAGTGATCGGACGGCTGCGGCAACAACATGGACTTGTCAACTGCACTTTCGATATGATGTTCCACGGTACGGCCTCCTTCATGAGAGATTACTAGAAACATAGGATAGTACTTCATATCGTACAGCAATCCCAGTAAGGATACTGTCGAAGACCGCTGTCAAACCACATTTATGATTAGGCAATCGGATGTGTTTTTAGGTAGCTTTCGGGGCAGGAGATCGAGCCGAGAAGGAGAATGTATAGTTGGATGCTGCCGAAATATGGAGAATATAAGGAGGAGACACTATGAATGCTCTGACGGAACAAGAACGGAATGAAGGGTATCGGCTGTTGTTTGACGGCGTATCGCTGGATGGATGGGCGGCGACCCGCCAACCCGAAGGATGGACGGTGCAGGACGGAAATATCGTTTGCAAAGGCGTAACCAACGGCTATTTGCATACGGCCGGACAGTTCGAACATTTTATTCTCCACCTCGATTACAAGACGGCGCCCAAAGTGAACAGCGGCATTTTCTTCAGATGGTCGGACCTTGCGGACCCGGTGAATACGGGGCTGGAGATGCAAATATTGGATACGTACGATCAGGAGCAGATGGCCAAAAACAGCTCCGGCGCCTTATACGATTTGATAGCACCGTCCTCGAATGCGGTACGTCCGGCGGGCGAGTGGAATCAAATTCGGATTATGTGCGACCGCAATCAAATTCAACTCACCTTAAACGGCACTACCGTCGTAGAAGCCGATATCGATCAATGGTCGGTTGCAGGCAAAAATCCGGACGGGACGGACAATAAATTCAAATACGCGTGGCGGGATCAACCTCGGGCAGGCCATATCGGATTACAGGACCATGGGGGATACGTCGAATTCCGTAATATTAAAATCCTTGAGCTGTAAGCTTTGCTTAGCGCGACAAAACCGGTGACTGATCAAGTCGCCGGTTTTTTCTGCGGAATTTCCCATATTGGCGAAACGAATGTTATACATTATATTATATGTAATATACAGTTATATCGTATACATACCTTTGTTGAGGAGGCGGAAATGATGTTTATCGATATTCATGCACACGCCTATCGGAAACCGGTACCCTTCGTTGTACAGTTTTGCACGGCGGAACAATTAATTCAGCGGTATGACGAGCTGGGGATCGAGAAAGGCGTGATCCTGCCGATTGTCAGTCCGGAAGTGTACCTCCCGCAAGCGAACGAGGATATTCTCGATATGGCCGAGCAATATCCGGATCGATTGATTCCTTACTGCAACATCGATCCGCGGGCTTTGTCCAATTCGGCGGAGGCGCCGCTGGACAGACTGCTGTCTTATTATCGAGATAAAGGCTGCAAGGGGCTCGGTGAAATCATGTTGAACGTCCCTCTCATGCATCCGATGGTACAAAATTTGTTTCGGCATGCGGAGCGCGTAGGACTTCCGGTCGTCTTTGACGGCTCCGACCAGATTGGCGGAGATTTCGGATTGTACGACGATCCGGGACTGCCCCAACTCGAGCATACGCTGCAAAGATTCCCGAATTTGATCATTTTCGGGCACGGCCCCGTTTTTTGGGCTGAAATCGGACGATTGCAAACCCCCGGCGAGAGAGCGATTATTTTCAATTTGAACGGCGGCCAAGTCGGCCGATTGCCCAGCGGCCCTATACAGGAAGAGGGGGTTGTGCCGATTCTGTTCCGCAGATACCCGAATCTGTACGGCGATTTGTCGGATTATACCGCTCACAATGCGTTAGCCCGCGACCCTGACTATGGTCCCAAGTTTTTGACGGAATTCCAGGACCGGTTATTTTTCGGCACCGATATTTGTACCGTTTCGATGCCCGTCCCGTTGGTCGATCTCCTAATCGAATGGCGCGATACGAAAAAAATAAGCGAAACCGTGTTTCAGAAAGTTGCCAGAGAAAACGCATTGAAACTTTTCGGGATGAAATAGAAATAGGCACGACTTGTTCATAACCGTTAAATCCCTTGTCCTTCTTGGGTTTTTAGCGGTTTTTCGTTTATTCGGGATGTCGAACTTCCGATTGACATTACATATATATTGAGTATATTATATATAATATAGAAGTTGAGCGCGAGGTGATGCAACCCTACGACGTTTTAAACGGCGAAGCCGACGAATAGATCGAAGCCATGAATAGGCAGAATGCGAAGATGGTCAGGGATTGTCCAGAGAAGGATTACAACTGTTCGATTGGGAGGGGATCATTCAATGATCGATTCTAAGTATTTGTTGGACGATGAACAGATGGCGCAATTTATCGCTCACGGATATTTGCAGCTTCAGACCGACTTTTCCCCGCAGTTTCATCAAACCGTTCTGCACAAAATGAGTGAAGTATACAAGCAGGAAGGGAATCCGGGAAACAATCTCGTGCCCCGAATACCCGAGGTTCAGCAAATTTTCGACCATCCCACCATTAGAGGAGCTCTGACGAGCGTACTGGGCCCCGATTATATCATGCATGCTCACCGGCACGGTCATTATAATCGTCCCGGCACTAGCGACGGGGGATGGCATAAGGACAATTATTGGGGAAATGAGAAGACACGCAATCATCTTCCTTGGTCTGCGATGATTTTCTACTACCCGCAAGACGTAACGGGAGATATGGGGCCGACCGGTATTATGCCGGGTTCGCAAAATCGTTACAAGATTAACAAGGAAGAGGAAATCAATCTTCCGGTAGTCGGCAAAGCGGGGACGTTTGCACTGATCACTTATGATATATGGCACAGGGCGACCGCTAATTCATCGCTTAACGACCGATACATGCTGAAATTTTTGTTCTTCCGTTTGCAAGCGCCGAAACAGCCTGAATGGAACAATCGGAGAACGGAATGGCAAGCCCCGCAAAATATGCTGCCGGTAAAAGACAACAGTCTGCTATGGGAGCATGTTTGGAGCTGGATGTCGGGATCGCCGGCTTGGAAGAGCCGGTCGGAACAGCCGGGTCATCTATCCGCAGCAGGGGACGGCAGAAGCATCGACGAATTGGCGCAAGCATTAACCGGCGAGGATGAGAACGAAGCGCTAAATGCCGCTTACGCACTCGCTGCCACCGGGCAAGAAGGCATATCGACCCTAGTGAACGGATTGAAGCGATCCGCTCCGGACGTAGTTGAGCCCAGAAGCTTCTCGGTGCCTCGGCTTTCCGCGCACGGATTGGCCGCGGCGGGTCCGCAAGCGATTCCGGCACTGATCGAAGCGTTGGATGCGGAATACGAGAATAGCGATGTACGAGGGTTAGTCGCTTACGCGCTGGGAGAAATGGGAGAGCACGCCGGCCCGGCTGTCCCGAGATTAATCGAACTATTGCAGGAAGAGTCTGCGTTTATCCGCCAGCATGTCGTGGAGGCACTCGGCATGATCAAGCAGCCGGCATCGTTGATCGTCCCCGCTGTAAGCAAAGCGCTTCAGGACAAAGATCAATACGTGCGCTTTACGGCAGGCTTGGCGCTTGCCCGTCTCGGTCCCGAGGCAAAAGAAGCGGTACCCGCTTTGCGTCACGCTTTATATGATTCAGATATAGGCGTGTCTATGCTGTCCACCCCCAAGGCCGATCAAGGGTCCAGATACGTTTCCGCGATAGCGGCAACGGCTCTGCAGCGAATCAGAACGAATGAAGCGTTGGATGTATTGCTGCCTTATTTGCAGACGGCGCGATGGTGCCCCGTCACAACGAAAGTTTCAACGTATTGATGCATAGGCATTAAATCCGCTACCCGCATACAATGATTGGGAGCGATCCCCGGCATAAGCCATTGTACTTCGTCGGGGGTCGTTCCGGCTCCGGATTCACATTCCTTCAAGATTGAATGCACTCTCCTGATCCAGCAAGCCCTTATCTCCGCTTCTTTGCCAGTTGATCGTTTATATCGGATGATCCCTAAAAAGGTTTTTATACAAAAAAATATCGAATGGGGTGTTCACCTTGCAAAAATCTTTTGCATTCAAATCGTTTTCCATTTTATCGCTCGCGCTTTTTGTAAGCGCTTGCGGAAGTCAGGACAGCACCAAGCCTGCGGATTCCGTCGCAAAACCGGCCCCTGCCGTCAATAATCAGCCGGTGACCGTTAAAATTGCGGTCCATGCGGGAATCGTCAACGACGCGGACTTAAAGCGGTATTTCATCGATCCCGTCAAGCAGAAATTTCCCCACATTACCATTGAAAGAATAAACACCGCGGAAAAAGGCTCCACTCTGAACGAGCTTGTCGCATCCAACGCAACGCCGGATATGGTAATCAATTACCCGTACAATTTGACCGATTTGACGAAGCTCGGTATCGATTTCAACATGGACGCATTAATCAAAACCCATGGAATCGATTTGAACCGGATCAGCCCGGAATATTTGGAATCGATCAAAATTGTGAACGGTTTCAATTATTACACCGGCTTGCCGATGAACAACAACACGTTCGCTTTATACTATAACAAAGATTTATTCGACAAGTTCGGCGTACCGTATCCGAAAGACGGCATGACCTGGGACGAAGTCCGCGAAGTAGCCGTCAAGCTGACCCGGAATGAAGGCGGCGTTCAATACTACGGCTTGTTCCCGGATAACGTCTACCGCGGAGCTTATCAGGCGAGCCTTCCGTTCGTCGATCTGAAAAACAACAAATCCGTGTTCCAAACCGACGAATGGAAAAACTTGTTCCAATTGTGGTATAACCTGTACACGTATCCGGGTGCACCTATCATGCCTAAAGAGATGAATACGGTTACCGGCTTCAAAACAGGGCAGATCGCGATGTTCTCCGGCTATTCCGGCCAGCTGCCCGATCTTCTCGGCATGAAAGACTTGAAGTGGGACGTCGTGACGTATCCGTCGAATAAAGTGGCTCCCGGCGTAGGACAACGGGTAGACTCGCCGATGATGTCGATTACGAGCACGAGCAAGGCAAAAGATGCGGCGATGCAAATCATATCGGTTATTTTGTCGGATGAAGTCCAAACCGAGATGACCAAAAATTTGCAATCGTCCGTACTGAAAGATCCGAAAATCAACGCTCAATTCGGCAAAGCGACTCCCGAGCTTTCCTCGAAAAATGTCATTGCTTTCACGAAGCCTAAGGTAGCGGTGCTGAAGCCGTTCGGTTTCGTACCTGTAGGCAGTGCGGCGGGTATTCCGATTGCAGCCTTTACCGATCTGCTCTACGCCGGCAAAGATGTCAACACGGTGCTGCGCGAAGCCGACGAGAAGATGACCAAGGTTATTGCCGAAGAGCTTCAAAAATTGAAATGATCCGATCCTGGATAGAGTTAGCCTACAAGCGATTGTAGGCTATCTTTTTTTTGGGCATTTCCATACAATGGAATAGTGTCAAGTCTATGGAGCAGGTGGGATGGATAGTGAGTGTTACTGCCAAGATGAAGTGGAGGAAAGGCGTCGTACAAGCTGAAGCGGCTGAGGTCGATTACGACGTACAGGTTCTGGAGCATGTAGATACCCATTTCGAGAAGCTGGTGAAGAGCGGAAAATTGCTCTGTGCCGGCTATTTGCTGTCCAGATATGGGAAAATATTTGCCCATCGATCATTGGGAGCTTTGAGAGGATGGGAGGAGGGGGATACCGCGAATGCTCTGCAACCGGACTCAATCCGTCCGATCACTTCTATCACGAAGCCGTTGACCGCATTGGCAGTTATGAAACTTGTCGAGATGGGCCTGCTCTCACTGGAGCACCGCGTGAGCAAGTATATTAAGGAACTCGACATCGAAGGGTATCGGGCCATAACGCTGTATCAACTGCTAACGCATACATCCGGCTTAGATGCGGATAAAAACTATTTCGCTAACCCGGAGCGTTGGATGCGGGCGATACTTGATCAACCGTTTGCGCATGGATCCGTGGCCTTCAATTACTCGAATGCCGGCTTTGCCTTACTGGGAGAAGTGATTACGAGAGTCTCGGGAGTCCACTACCAGGAGTTTGTCAAGCAATACTTGCTAGATGCGTTGGACATGAAGGATACTTACTTTCAAGTTCCAGCGGCCGAGCGGGATAGGGTGTGTCTTGTGACGCGGGAGGAGCAGGACAAGATGCTGGCAGCGGTCTCGCAGGCGCCGGATATGCCGCCGGGATCGGAAGGCGGACTTTACTCCACCTTGCCGGATTTATGGAAAGTCGGTCAACTGCTGCTGCAGAAAGGACGATACGACGGGAGGCGCGTGATCGGCAAAAAGTCCGTGGAGCTTATGGTGCGGGAGAAGCTCGGCATATTTTCGGTGGAAGGCGGAAAATCGCTGCTGTCGCCGCAATCCTTTTTCCACCACGGAGGCGGGTGGACGGTGTTGAAAATCGACCCGGCCGAGGAGTTCGTAGCCGTATATTTCGTGCCAACCTCCCACGGATATGTCGATGAGTCCCTTTTTCCCGCTGCGAACGTCATATGGTCGGGGATTACCGGAGGGAACGGAACCTAAAGCTGCTTCAAGTCCAGCAGGAATTGATCGCCGGAAACGGTTAGGATGCGCTTCGATTGCAGCTCATGGAGCACTTGGAACACCAGCGATTTGGTCACGCCCGCGAGCTGAGACAATTCATTGTAGTTCAGCTTGATCTGAATCTGGACGATCGTGCCGTTGCGGCTTCCGTGATCGTTGGCCAATTTGACCAAATTCTTCACGACTCTCTGACGGGCGTCCATGTATGTAAGATCCTGCACCTGCTGGTTCGTCTCGCGAAGTCTTGCGCTTAATTGCTTCAAGATGCTGAGATTGATGTCGAAATGCTCCTTCAGCAGCTGCTGGAACTGCTTGGCTGCAAGCGAAATGACCTTCGTATCTTCGATCGCTTGGGCCGTCGCGGATCTCGGCTTCCCGTCGAGCAGAGCCAGCTCGCCGAAGCTGTCGCCGCTCGTCAGGATCGACATGATTTTATCTTCCCCGTGATTGTTGGTCGTATATATTTTGATCGCCCCGGACACGACAAGATAAAAGGCGGTGCCGATCTCGTTCTCGCGGAACAAGACGGTGCCCGCTTTGAACGTCCGAGTCGCGCACTTGTCCGCGATGCTTTGGAGCTGGCTGTTGTGCAGGCTTGAGAACAGCGAAATACTTTGAAGCAGATCGATCATGATGGTCCTCCCGGTAAATGTGCTTCCGTAACATTTCGACAGGGAGGATAACATTTCCTTTCCAGTATGGAGGAAGACAAAACTATCGGTTAACCAATCCCTCGCTTGTTGAAAAACAACGGTTCAATCCGCTCCGGAGTTGCTCGGCAAACTCTGAATAAGTACAACAGGTACAAATACATCATTAAGCTGCCGTACAAAAGTAAGCACCATGTCATTACCGTCTCGTTCTATGTTTATCGGACTCCCATCACTTAGCAGGCATGCTTTGCCGTCAATATATACTTCCTTTACTTTTATTGTTGATCCGCTTGGCTTACCTAGAATCATCAGATAAACATTATTATCCTTCTTGGTAAACCGAATCGCCTCTCCATTCTCTGTGAATGCTTCCGCTTGTATCCAGGGCCTTGTACCGTACACTGCGTTCCCATTCTGCTTCAGCCAATCTCCGAATTTTGACAATCGACTTAATTGTTCTGCGGGTATTTGTGCATCTTCACCGCGGGGACCTACATTTAGCAGTAAATTACCATTTTTGGACACGGCATCTATAAAATCTAGAAATAATGTCTCGAATGAGGCGTAGTCTTCATGACGCTCATTGCGGTTATAGCCAAATGAACTTCCGATTCCACGAGTCATCTCCCATTTATTCGCTTTTATATCTTTATATTTCGTATACTCCGGTGTCGCGAAATCGCTATGGGGAATGGCAGGTTGTACAAGGGCAGCGTGGATATCGGGATTTTTCTTTATCATCTGCTTGATCATGAAATCCATTATAGTCCGTACCGGCTTCAGTCCCATAAACTTGCTGCCCAGATTTGTGTGCTTCCATCGGTCATTTACCACTCCGTCAGGAACGGCATCATAGTAGTAGGCGAACAAGCGAAACAGGGTGTCCTGATTGGTAGGCCAACATATATCGTTCCATAAAATGTCTGGATGATACCGCTCAATGAGTTCGCGAACTTGGGCATCGGCATATGCCGGATAATCACCTCCGGGCGTGGAGAATGAATAGTCAACAAGCGTTCTTGAAATTCTTCGCTGAAAAGTCCAGTCAATTCCGCCTGAGTAGTATATGCCAAAACGAATGCCTTCTCTACGAACCGATTCAGCTAATTCTCCTATAAGATCACGCTCGCTAAACCAGTTCTGCTCGTGAGGATTTTTAACCCCAGTGGGCCATAGACAGAAGCCATCATGGTGTTTGGAGACGATCACTACATATTTTGCACCTGCGTCGCTAAAGGTTTTTGCCCATGCAGAAGGATCCCATTCGTTCAATCCGTCCAAAAACATCTGCCTGAATCCCTGATAGGGCATGTTGCCATACTTAGCTTTATGGTAATGAGCGGATGGTGTGTTCGGGTCTTTAATTGCATTCCAGTAGCCTTCGGCATATGGATAGACTAACATGGACTTGTCATAATCTGTCTTCAACGTCTCCGCAAAACTGCCCAAGGGAGCAAATCCAGGAACAGAATAAAGCCCCCAGTGTATAAACACCCCAAACTTAGCATCTTCAAACCATTCTGGAACCGTGTGAGTATTAAGGGACTCCTTGGTTGGTTGATATATTTTATTATTCATTTTTATTAGCGAATCTCCTCCGAATGTATTAGGCTTCTATCGTATTTACGTTTTAAAGAGCTGTACTCTTTGCTGTCCTTGGGTCGGGACTTTAAATAGTGCTTCACCGATAGATCAATAAAAGATTGGGATGCATCCATGAGTTCGCGGTCTCCCTCAGGCCATGAAGCTCGATCTTCTTGAATCTGTGCAAGAGCATGGATTCGTTCATCATCCCCTTTGGTTACTTCCAGTACCATTTTCCACCAAGCTTGGGCCAATTCTTGTGCAGTTGGATCTTCCGGTGCGACTCCGGACATAGCAAGCGTCACGGCTTTCAAAGCTATTGCTCTCCATGTGTGATAAAAGTCGAAGGCTTCTTTTTGTGCAAAATGATTGCCCAACATTTCCTTCTGGGCGTCATCGAAAGTGTATTGCCCCCAATCCAACAGATTACTGTTTCTTAAGGTTCGGATAAAATCGGTTAACAACTGCCACGAGGGGTAGTTTCCAACTGAGATGGCAGTCCGAAATGCCGCGATTGAAGCAAGGCTTGCATGAGCGTCTTCTATTTTTCTATAGAGCACAACCTCTTGCTCATGCAGGATTTGCTCGATCTGAGATAACTTCGGACGTTTAACCACTTTGTCGCGTATTTCTTGTAAGGAAAATCCTAATGATTTATAAAAAATGATTTGCTCTAAACAGAGCATGTCTTCCTTAGTATAATAACGTCGTCCTCCATCAGTACGGCCGGATGTCGGCAAAAGCCCGATATTGTCGTAGTGCTGAAGTGTTCTTACGGTTACACCGGTTGCCGCGGCCAGTTCGCCGATCAAATAGATTTTGTCTGTACCATCCATGCATCTCACCTCCTTACCATTACACCACATAACGTAACGTAATGAGCAAAGAGTTTTTTATTTTTAAAGACGAATATTCAAAAGGGTCGGCACTTACCACAAATCGTAGCAAAAACCTGCATAACGTATTGGGATATTGGAAAAATAAAACTGTTTAAACAGTAGCAGATACAAAATAAAGGAGACTAGAATGAAAAAAAACGAATACAAAATGGTTAATCATCCTGAGTATCGAAACAAAATGAATGGTGATGAAACACCGATAATTCTGGATGGAAAGGCAACTAAAAATGTTCCAAGTGAGCCAAGTGTTATAGAAAGAACAAAAGAGGGACTGGAGAACATAGGAACCACGATAAATGGTATTTGAGATTCGTCATGCCAAACGCTTGAGAGACTGATTAAAAGCATCAAACAAAAGGTTTATGTATTCAGAACGGTAAGTGACCTTTTATCAACGAAACGGATTCCGGAAGAACATACTTTACTCTATGAAGAACCGACTGAATCAAAGCAAATTAACAACTGGAACATTTTCGAATTTACGCATGAATAAGGGCTACTGATCGTGATTTTGCGATCGGTAGCCCTTTGTATGTTTAATTTTTAGAAACCTTTGTATTGCGGTTCTTCATTTTCTAATTGTTGTACGCGGCTTTTAGTTGAAACACGAACAAGGCCACCGATAAAGATGAAGTTGGTATGGACCAGTTTCGGCCAAAGGCCAAAATCCGGAACGGCAACTCATTAAGTTCCGCGAGTTAGGTATCGAGGTCCGTTTTATATTTGTCGATAAGCAGAACAGTCAAGGAAGAGGCGGACAAGAGGATCGAAGCAGCGTTAAAAAAGTAGGCCGCTTTGCGGAAAGAATGCCGTTCAATTTAAGCGCCCGATCAAACTGATACGACATTTTATGTCGTATCAGTTGTTTTATACTGGGGGCGTAAGACGATAACATTCCAGAAACGAGGATTCAAGCAAATGCCGAAAACAAAGAGGGGCCGGGTCCTGTGGAATATGCCTTCCCGAGGACGAGGAACTTGCCCGATTTGCACCAGTACCCGAATCAAGCTGTTATATCCGCGCACCAAAACGGATGGAAAAGCGGTGAAAGTGTGCAAACGATGTGCGGGAGCGCCGCAGGTCAAAATCGACGCCGTCAACGGATGAAGGGCGCGAACAAACGAATCCCGTTCCTGTTCAGGGAACGGGTCGTTTCTTTGAGAGAGATGATATAGAATAAAATAATGAATCGTGAACATACCGGCGTAAGGGAGCTGCGCAAGCATGAGCAATATGCACCGGATCCAATGGTTCGACCAGCAAATCCGCGAGGGCAATTTCCCGAACAGCAGCCGCCTCGCGGAACAATTCGAAATATCCAAAAGGCAAGCACAGCGGGATATCGAGTATATGGAATTTTCATTGCACGCACCGCTTCAATATGTCGCCCAAAGGCGCGGCTACGTCTATGAAGATAAAACCTATGTGCTGCCTTTGCTATATATGACGGAGGAAGAGAAGAAAGTATTGAAGTTTCTGGCTCACCGATACCGCCAATACAACTATGAGAACGCCGCAGTCGTCAACCGCATCGCGTATTTGCTGGACCGGTTTACGGAGGAGGATGAGGACGGCCGTTACAATCGACTGCCCGTTTTCGAAGTGAATCCGATGCTGCTTCAAAACTTCGAGCTGTTCTCCCAAGCGATTCGCGATCGGCTCATTGTCCATATAGCCTATCACGATCAAGCGGAGGATGCCCGGTTCCGCATATGGCCTCTCAAGCTGGTATCCCGATATAACGCGGATTACGTAGTCGCCTATTGCGAGCAGTCCCGCAAGGAGCGCGCTTTTCGGCTGGACGGAATCGGACGGGCGGCTGTTACGAATGAAACGTTCGAGCATGCGGACGTTGAAGCAAAGGAAGATCAAGCCATATCGCGGAAGAAACCTTTTATCGCCAAAGTGTTATTGGAAGCGGCTCTCAAGAGCCAGGCATGGAACGGGTATCCGGCGCGTCCCGTTGCCGGGCTCTTGTATGAGATCGAGTTCTATGATGCCGATTCGTTCATTCAGCATCTGCTCGTCACGGAATGGAAGCGGCTGCTGTCTCCGAAATGGTTGAGAGCAAAAATGCGCGAAAAGTGCAGCGGCGCTCTAGAGAGATTAAATGAAGATGACGGAGAGCAAGCTTGAATCGCTTGGGATCGGAGGGGGGGTAAGATGTCAGGCGTTGTATTGCATCAAATATCGATGAAGCGCGAATCCAAATCGTTTACCGACAGCTTGCATGCTATTTTGTCGGCGGCTGGTTTGTTCGACGGTCCGAAGTATATATTGTCGGGTCTGAGCGGGATGGCGTTCAAATTCTCGGTCCATAAGCGGCTGCTGCCCATGTCCGTCTCGGCCTACGGTCAATGGGGAACGGAGCATCGTCCGGCCGTCGATAATTTGGGTGTTTTTACGGAATCGGACGGGGGGCGGACCAGGCATCCGACGTTCCGCTACTACAGAGAGGATGCGGTGCGAGGGGTGAAGTGCAGCTTAGAGCGGGGCATCGGAGTTGTGTATTGGCTTCCGGAATTCGGTGTCATCCACGGTTACGATGACGAAGACGGGGTATTTTTCGTGCAGGACGGACGCTCCCCGGAAAGTCAAATCGTGTTGTACGAAAACTTCGGAATAAACAGCACGCCGTTCTGGTATATCCAGCTCTTTGGCGATCGAATCCATATTGAACAACCGGCGATGGTTCTCGAATCGCTGCGATTGGCGATCCACGATTGGGATACCCCGCACAAAACGCTGCCGGATACCGAGATGGCTTCGGGCAAGCTTGCTTACGCCTATTTGGTTCGGGGGTTGGATAGCCGGGATTACGATGAACGTGGCGCCGTCTATATTTTGAATTCTTATCTATATGCCAGAAGGGAGATTGAGCACTATTTGCACGATGTCGGTGAAGCTTTGCCCGGACTGGATGAGGCCGCCGATATTTATAGCGAGCTTGTACGAACCGTTTCGCCGATCGAAGGCTGCCTGGTTGATTATAACGGCTCTAAGCGGGTAAATCCCGAGTGCATAGGTGAGCTTCGCGAGCTGCTTCTGGAAGCCGAATCGTTGGAGGAGCAAGCGATCGAACGGTTTCGATCCATTTCTGAGCGGTATCCGGACCGGAAGCGTTCGACAGTTCCGCGTTGGGGCATTCATACGCCGAGGTAATTGGGGAGGGATCATAGATGGGACAGCATATGCTATCCGGCTTGAAGATGACGATAGAGGCGCATTCCTACATCGACGCATTACATGGAATATTGTCGCATAAAGGATGGACGTTTTGGCCCAAGCCCATGCTTTCGGGTTTGACGGCAGCGGCTTTCCGCTTCGTCGTGAACCGACGGCTGACGCCGGAGTCCCCGACTGCTTACAATTGGATAGCGGAAAACTTTTTGGCGGCCGATTTTATCGGGATCACGTCATCCCAGCAAGCCGGATTCAGCTTTGATGCAACATTTCCTCTGTACCGGGAGGATGCGATATCGGTGATCAAGAGATCGCTCGATCGGTCGACCGGGGCCGTCCTATGGAAGGACGGATTCGTAATCGTAACGGGCTATAATGACGATAGCGGAGTATTGTACTACTCCGACGGGAGCGGTGACGACTGCAAGACGATGTCTTACGCCGAGTTCGGTCTGAACAAGTCGCCATATTGGTATTATCAAGTATTCGAAGACCGTATCGAGCTGGACGAGTGGGAAATGATCAAAGAATCGCTATTGCAAGCCGTCTACAAATGGGAGTCGCACGATTTTATGCTGCCCGAGACGGATTATGCATGCGGACGTCAAGCTTATGATGCCTTTATTCATGCATTGCGTACAGGGGATTACGACAGGACCGGAGCTTGGGAGGTATTACGGTGCTATGCCGCATCGAAACGGCAGATCGGGCTGTACGCCGAGATGATTCGGGACCGTACCGTGGAGAGCGGAGGGATTGCCGATCAGTACGCCGTCGTCGCAAGATTGTTTCAATCGATGCTGGATACGGGAGGGCAGGCGGATCGCCTAGTTTCGTTGCTCGTCGAAGCGCAAGATGCCGAGGAAAAAGTAATTCAATCGATCAAACGATTGCTGCGGGAAACGATCGATAACCGTTACGGAGACGTTTCTTTAAGGTGAAATCGGAAAAATAGAGTCGGATGCCATTCGGCAGATCAAAACCTGGACGTTCTGACTGCCGTTTTTTATATGCGGCATATCTTTACTTTTCTACAGATTAACTTAAGAAATTTTTTATGATTCGTTTTCGAAAGCTTAAAAGTTGTCCGATATAGTGGTTCATGCGGAGTGGAGACACGTGCCCGATACAACGGTCGGAATGAACATACGGAGGGAAGACGATGATCGAAATTAACGGAATGAGCCATCAGTTCGTAATCGGCAAAAAAGGAAAAGAACGGATCGTCCCCGTTCTTCATCATATCGACATGCGCGTGGAGCAGGGGGATGTCGTGGCGATCGTCGGTAGAAGCGGTTCGGGGAAATCGACACTGCTCAATCTGATTTCCGGATATATTCGGCCGACGCTCGGTGAGATTCGGGTGATGGGCCGGACGGTAACGAAACTAAGCGAAGGGGAATGGGCGGACTTCAGACTCGATCATTTCGGCTTCATGTTTCAGAGCTTTCAACTTATTCCGAGCATGACCGCATTCGAGAACGTCGAGCTGCCGCTTGTCTTGAAGGGAGTCGGCCTGGAGCAGCGCAAGAAGCGGGTAAACGCGCTACTGGAACGGGTAGGCTTGACCGAGTATGCCAGCCATTATCCGGGCGAGCTGTCCGGCGGGCAGCAACAACGGGTGTCGGTGGCGAGGGCTCTCGTGCTGAATCCGCCGATCGTGCTGGCCGACGAACCTACCGGCAGTCTGGACAGCGAGAACGAACGCCAGCTGCTCGCGCTGATCGGGGAATTAAACCGGGAGCATGGTATAACGTTTCTTATCATTACGCACGACGAACAAGTAGCCGCGGTCGCGCATCATACTATAACGCTTCAGGACGGACAGATTCGCGCACAGCAGAAAAGGGGATGGAACGATTGAAATTCACGGATCAAGTCCGGTTCGTCCGGCAAAATATGAAGAAGAACAAATCCCGGCTGTTCATGACCGTCCTGGCTACCGCAATGGGGTGCGCATTTCTGATCGTGCTTGCCTCCGTCGGCTTCGGACTGCAGAAGAGCATCGTTGACAAAATGGTCGGCGACCGATTGGTCACCTCAATCGACATCTGGGGAAAGGAAACCGGCGGAATGACGTCCAGCGAGTTAGGCGAAGACGATATCCGTTATTTACGCTCGGTCGAGCATGTCAAGGCGGTAACGTACCGCAACTACATTCGGCAAGCTTTAAGCAAAACGGTGGATGGAACGGCATTGTCCGGCGGGGGAGCGATCGCCGTCGATTTCGAAGCGGAGACGAAAGCGGGCTTCGGGCTCAGCGCAGGCAGGCTTCCTCAAGGGGCAGATGAAATCGTCATCGGCTATCATATTCGGGAGAAGGATCCTGAACCGGCCGCTGTCGGACAAGCTGCTTCTACTTCTTCGCAGAGCAAGATGGAGCCGGTTCCGGCGAAAGAGTGGATCGGAAAGAAGATGCAGCTGGAAGTAACCCATTATGTAAACGGCGTCGAACAGAAAACGCCGCTTACCGCGACCATTGTCGGAGTGACCAAAGAGCCGACCCGCGAATGGAACAAAGACAAAAACATCTACATGGGCGAGCCGCTGCTGCAGAAGATCGAATCGATTACCGGCACGCAGTTCGGGGCTGTCCAGAAGCCGAATCCGGGCAATGACGGGCCGAAGGAGACGCAGCCGAAGCCGCTTTCCGAGCCGCGTCAATATAACCAGGTTCAAGCTATCGCGGACAGTGCAGAGTATGTTAAAGGCATCGGCGAAGAAATTCGATCCAAAGGATATTTGAATCATTCGATCGCAAATGAGTTGAAGCAAGTAAATATGGTGTTTCTGATCATGAAGATCGGTCTGGTGTTCGTCGGCACGATTGCCGTTCTGATAGCATCCATCGGCATTTTCAATACGATGACGATGGCCGTGACCGAGCGTGCGCAAGATATCGGCATCATGAAGGCGATCGGAGCGCACCCGACTGCAATCCGCCGGATATTCCTGCTCGAGAGCGGGCTGATCGGTCTTCTCGGTACCGTCATCGGCATTACGGTATCCTACGTGCTCTCGGTCGCCGTGAATGCGGCTTTGCCGATTCTTATCCGCACGTTTCTGGATGAACAGGTGCCGGAGGACTTCCGGTTCTCGCATATTCCGCTGCTGTTAACGGTGATTGCCGCCGTCATCTCGCTTGGCGTCGCCGTTCTGTCCGGGTCACGTCCAGCGAAGCGGGCGACCAAGGTTGACGTTCTGCGAGCGTTGCGGCGCGATGTATAGCTCAAGGATACAGTTCCGGCAGCTGCTGTCGGAACTGTTTTTTTGGGATTTAACAGATATTTAAGTTTTTTACCTTGCTAAGGTATAAAGGCGGGTTCGTAAGACATCAAAGGGAACGGGTAATGTTTTTTTGTCAAAATGGCAAAATTACCATATTATTACGTTCCATGTGGCTGAAATATATGGTAGCATATGTACGAACAACTGTTCTTAGTCGTGACATCGATTTAGGACAACGGCAGAAGGAAGGTGCATGAAATGGTAACTGAATTGTATAACGAAATAGACGAGGTGATAGCCTATATTCATGAACATATTTACGATCCGCTTCCGCTTTCCCGATTGGCCGCTTATGTAGCCTACAGTCCGTACCATTTCACGCGTATTTTCAAAGAAAGAATCGGGCTCTCGCCCCAATACTACATTTCTTCCATCCGGCTGCAGAAGGCCAAAGATTTACTTTTGCGGACGAATTTGAGTATACGCGATATCGGACTTGAGATCGGCCAGCAGAGCCTTGGGACTTTCACCACCCGATTTACGGAGAGAGTGGGCGTGACGCCTTCTTACTTTCGCAATTCGACGCTGTTGGCGGAGAACCAGTTTCGTTCTTTGCGGATGCTGCAAGACTGGAATTCTCCTTACCCCGTTTTGAATCAGCAATCCGGAATCGAGGGGACCGTTCAAGCGGCAGTGCCGTTCGAAGGTGTCATCCTGATCGGCCTGTTCGCCAAACCGATTCCCGAAGGGCTTCCGCTATACGGAACGATTTTGTCTTCCTTAGGTTACTTTCGTTTCACGAACGTCAAGCCGGGTACTTATTACCTAATGGCGACATCGGTTTCCTGGAACATGAAGGCGCTTGACTTTATGCTGCCTCACGAAACTTTGCGTACCCGTTCGAAGGAACCGATCGTAGTGGAGCCTTTTTCCTCCGTCCCTTATCAGCAAGTGATGCTCTATCCTCCCCGGCCGGACGATCCTCCAATTCTGATTTCGCTTCCTTTGTTGATGAATAATTTTCTCGACCGGGTACACAACATAGCAATCGATAAGAAATCGCAGAAATCATAGCTTGATACAATAGGAGGGAACTTACAATCATTCGCGAGGGCAATAGGATAAGAGGTTGCCGATACCTATCAAAAGGAAGGAAGCATAATAGGAATGAAACCTGTGGATAATGCTGTAACCCATGTACCCGTCAATTCCGACATCAAGAAAAGTGTGCCTTGGATTTATTACGTCATCTTTTTTGCAGTACTGAACGAATCGGTATTCAACGTTTCCACGCCGAACATCGCCCAGCAGTTTAATTTGGATGCGGCCGGCGTAAGCTGGGTGGTTACGATCTTTTTTATCGTCTTCGGCATGGGGATGGTTATTTTCGGCAAGCTGTCCGATATGTACAGCATCAAGAAGTTGATAACGATCGGTATCGTCGTATACAGTTTGGGGTCGGTTGTCGGCTTTGCCTTGCAATCGTGGTACCCCGGCGTCATTATATCCAGAGCTTTGCAAGGAGCCGGAGGATCCGCCATCCCCGCCTTGATCTTCGTCATGGTCGCCCGTTTCTTTACGGCGAATGAACGCGGGAAATTGTTTGGCATCATTACTTCGACCGTTTCTTTCGCCGTCGGAATCGGTCCCGTGCTCGGCGGATATATTGCGGGAACGTTCCACTGGGCGTTTTTATTTCTCATTCCGCTGCCGGTACTCGTCGCTCTTCCTTTTTTCCGGAAGCTTTTGCCGGATGAACAGCGCGGCGCCGGGAAACTGGATATTGTCGGAGCGGTGCTGCTGGGCATTGTAGTAGCGATGCTCATCTTGTTTACGACCGAGTCGGCTTGGATCTACTTGCTCGCGGCTCTCATTGCCTTGATCCTGTTTATCGTTCATATCCGCCGGGCGAAAGAGCCATTCGTCGATCCCGCACTTTTCGTCAATCCGTTGTATAGGACCGGGCTTATTATCGGCTTTCTCATATTCGGCACCGTCATGTCCATCATGTTCGTAATTCCGCTCATGTTGAACAAAGTATACGGTCTGAGTGCGGAAAATATCGGACTCATTATGTTTCCTGGTGCGATCAGCGCCGTCGTCTTCGGCAGAGTGGCAGGCAATATGACGGTCAAACGGGGGAGCCATTATGTCGTATATTTGGGACTCGCCTTGATCGCGTTAAGTCTTCTGCTGCAGTCTTCATCGATCGGACTGTGGGTATGGTACATCGGAGCGGCCTTGATCTTGATGTATATCGGGTTCTCCTTCATGCAGACCGCACTTACGGAGAGCGTAACGCAAATATTGCCGGGTCACCAAATCGGCGTCGGCATGGGATTGTTTAATATGACCTCGACGATATCCGGTGCGGTAGTAACGGCGCTTGTCGCCAAAATGATGGAACAGGAGCTGTTCGCCTTCCCGCTCCATCCTATTCTTTCGGACTCGCGTGCCTATATGTACGGCAATATGATTCTGATCTTATGCTTCATTGTCGTTGCAAGCGCGCTCTTGTATTTCTTCTCATTCGGGAAAAAGCAGCCTCAGCCGGTCAATGAACCGGTTTAAAGAGCAAAGTGATGGTGGAAAGGTCGCAGAAATGCGGCCTTTTTATGTTTTAGATAAAGCGATGCAAATGGCCCTGCTCTACAATCTTGAAGGAACCGAGTGCCGGGTCAGCACCCAGAATACTAACGCGAGGGTGCTAATGGCTGCACCAGTCAGGCAGACCCCCGTCCAGCCGGTCCACGCATACACGACTGTTGAAGCGATCGAACCGACGGCGCTGCCGATGGAATAGAAGATCATATAGCCGGCGGTGAGCCGACTGTGCGCCTCTGGCCGAACGCTGTATATCATACTTTGGTTTGCGACGTGTACAGCCTGGAGTCCAAGGTCGAACACAATAACTCCGACGATTAAAGCCCATAAAGAATGCTGTGTGAAGCCAATCGGCAGCCACGACACCAACATGATAGCCAACCCGCCGCCGGTGATCCATCGTCCGAACCCGCGATCCGTGAGATTCCCCGCCCGGGCAGCTCCTAACGCACCGGCTGCACCGGCGAGACCGAACAATCCGATCTCGGTATGTGATAGCGATAGCGGGGGCGAGCTGAGCGGAAATACCATCGGGGTCCATAATACCATCGCCGCGGTAAAGATAAGAAAGGCGATAATAGACCGGATTCCAAGTATCGGCTCCTGCACGAAGAGCGTGAATACCGACCGCAGCAATTGCATATAGGGCGTATAAACCTTGGATTTGTCGTTCGATGGCAGCACGCGGAACAATAAGTAAGTGATAAGCAATGTAATTGCCGCGGAAACAAAGTAGACCAAGCGCCAGCCGGCAAGGTCGGCTAATAAACCGGAGGCGGTCCGCGCCAACAAAATGCCGATCACAATGCCGCTTGTCACCGTGCCGACTATGCGGCCACGTTCGACCGGTGCCGCCAAAGTTGCCGCGAACGCAACAAGCACCTGTGTCACGACAGCGAGCAAACCTACTACAGCACTACCCGCCATCAGCAAATAACTGGAAGGGGCTATGCCAACCACGATCAAGGCGAGCCCTGATAACAGCGACTGTCCAACGATCAACCGGCGGCGGTTTAACAGATCACCCAACGGTACCAGAAGCAGCAGACCAAGAGCATAACCGATTTGAGTAATCGTGACAACTAAGCCGATCGTCGCCTTGCCGATACCGAAATCGCTAGCCATAGCATCGAGCAGCGGCTGCGCGTAATAGACGTTGGCGACAGCGAGTCCGCAGGCGACTGCGAACAGCAGTATGACGGAGCGCGGCAGAGAAGCAGCGGGGGCAGATTCGGACAATGCGGATTTTCGTTGTGACAATTCCGCTCCTTTACCGCTTTTTTCTTCAATAACGATCTCCACTTGTTCTTCAAGCTTTTCCACGTTGTCACGCTCCTAATGGATAAGTAGTCGATTGAATATCACTCCCAGTTTCATACTCATCAGTATAATGTACCGATCGGTATGTAATGAAGTTATGTAAATATAACTCGCATATTCGCGATTTGTCAAGAGAATAACATTTAAAAATGGCTCTGTTGTTGACAATCTTTAGTTCAAACCATACCATTGTATTATACTAATCGATATGAAAAGAGGCCTCTAATGGTACGACCAAGGGCATTTGATGAGGAGAAGGCATTGGATGCGGCGATGCAGCTTTTTTGGGAGAAGGGATATGAAGCTACCTCGTTAAGCGATCTAACGTCCGCAATGGGCATTCAGCGGCCGAGCATCTATTCGGCTTTCGGCGACAAAAAAGAGCTGTTTGAAGCCGCACTCCGCAAATATACACAGTTCCACTCTTCCTACGTTCGGGCTCAACTCCACAATGCATCTTCGGTAAAGGAGGCGTTTCGTTCCTTCTTCGAAGGGATAGTGGCCGAAAATGACGAAGAAGTCATCAATCGGGGGTGCTTTTGCATTAACGTTATGGTGGAACTTGCACCGCACGATGCCAAATTCGAAATCCTCACAAGAGAACATCAGATGTATTTGTCCGCCATCTTTCAAGAAACGATCGAACGGGGGATCAGATCCGGAGAGCTGGATCACGATTTAAATGCAAAAGAGACAGCACGCACACTCGTCATATCGCTGATCGGACTTACGGTGCTTATGAAATCTCGACCTGAGCGGTCATTTGTAGAAAGTTCGGTGGCGATGCTGCTAACACTGCTCAAATAAGGATGTACAATTTAAGACGAGGTGATTGCATTGGTCGAAGATGTGAAAATCAAACAATTGTTCATGATTGACGGTCATAAGGAAGAACTCTCGGAACTTCTTATTCAAGTGGTAGAGGACGGTGCTTCGATTGGCTTTTTACCGCCGCTCGCCTATGCAGAGGCAGCGAAGTATTGGGAAGGTGTGCCGACTCCCGGTGTCATTTTATTAGTCGCCGCGATCAACGATCGGATTGTCGGAAGTGTTCAGCTGCATTTAAGTATGAAGCAGAATGGGCTGCATAGAGCCGAGATCGCAAAATTAATGACACATCCCCATTATCGACGACAAGGGATCGGTCGCGCATTGATGCAAGCTGCCGAGGAAAGAGCGGTGAAGGAGGGGCGGTCGCTGTTGGTTCTCGATACGAGGGAAGGAGACGATTCAAATTTCCTGTATGCTTCATTAGGCTACATTCAGGCTGGACGCATTCCCGAATACGCGAAATCCGCAAACGGCGAACTGCATGCGACTCTTTTCTACTTTAAGCGGTTTGACAATGCGGAATAACGTTGACTTTATAGTTTTGAAAGGATGAAAGACTTTGTCAAACGAACTTATTGGAGAAATCGTTCAAATCAATAGATACCCTGTAAAATCTTTTGCCGGCGAGAGTATAACTTCAAGCAAGATTGAAGCGTACGGAATATACGGAGACCGCAGTCATGCATTTATCGATGAAACAAAAGATGGATGGGATTCCTATATTACCGCCAGACAAATACCCGACATGCTTGCCTATAAAGCCGAACTGGTCGGCGACGGCACTGAGGATTTGTTTCCTTCAGTCAGAGTAACGTCAGCGGACGGGCGTGTTTTGGGGTGGAATGCGCAGTTATTATCCGAAATACAAGCCTATTCCAAGCAAAAAATTAGTATGATCGACTATCCGGCTAAGACCAAAGAGCTGCTAGCCGTCGACACGGGCAGTATTTTGATCATCACGGATGAATCGCTGCGTACGCTGGAGCGGATCTGGGGCAAAAAGTTGGAAGAACGCCGTTTTAGAGCGAATCTTGTTGTTTCATTAGCCCATAACGGATGCAAGGAACGCGATTGGTTGGGTAAACGTCTAGTTATCGGAGATGCGGAAATTAAAGTGGATATCGAATGTGAACGCTGCTCCATGATTACGATCGATCCGGATACGTTTGAACGCGATGCCTCTTTATTGAAAAAAGTTAATGAAGCGATGAGTTTACATTTCGGGGTTTACGCATCAGTTGTAAAGACGGGAAAAATCAATGTCGGCGATCGTGTGTTTTTGGCATTTTGATAGTCCGAATTGCGAAACCTTGCTTAAATCGCGCGGATTGTTATATCGTTCAAAGGTCGTACACGACAACTGCGTCGATTCTGTATGTAACTTTACAGTTATATAACTGTATGGTAATATAAAGACAATAAAAATAGCATCGATACGGAGATGGGGCGATCGTGAATTCGAACATTTTCGTGGCGATAGCGGAACCGAATCGGCGGCGCATTTTGGATCTGCTTAGAGTGCGGGAGCGTTCCGTAGGAGAACTGGCCGAGCATTTCAGCCTGAGTCAGCCGGGTTTTTCCAAGCATCTGAAGGTGCTTCGCGAGTACGGACTCGTCGAAGTGCGCAAACATGCCCAGCAGCATGTGTACCGTCTGCGAGCGGAGCCGTTGGTTGAAATTGAGAGTTGGCTCGAGCCTTACCGCCAATTTTGGTCGGACAAGCTGGATGCGCTGGAAAAGGCGCTGGATGAGGAAGAGTAATCATCGTTATGACGAGGTTCAGAAGGAGGACGGGTTTATGTTGGCTGTAATCAGCAAAAGCGAAGACGGATACTTTGTCAGATTCGAGCGTCATCTGAAGCATCCCGTCGAGAAAGTATGGGCTATGTTGACGGAAAACGACAAGCTCGCCAAATGGTTTTCCGAGCTGCGGGTGGAAGAGCTGCGCGAAGGGGGCGTTATCAAGTTCGATTTCCAGGACGGAACCTTCGAAGAATTCGTCATTATGGAGTTTAAGCTGCACTCCGTTCTGGAGTATACGTGGGGAGAAGACAGAGTCCGCTTCGAGTTGTTCCCGAAATCGGACGGCGGCTGCTTGCTGATCCTGACCGAGAAGATACGTAAGATCAATAATCACACCCCGAAGGATTTGGCCGGCTGGCATGTGTGTCTCGATGTCGTGCAGGCTTTGCTGGACGGCAGAACAATCGAATCCCGCGAGGCAGAATGGGCAAAATGGCATCCGCAATATGTGCAAGCGTTGGAGCGGATACTTGAGCAGTAACATAACATAGTGCATTAAGATCCCCGTATAATCGGGGATTTTTTTTGCTTATGCGGGACTTTCCGGAATCATTCAGGAGGAAGCAGCCGTTTTTGGGAATAAAAAAGACGCTGCCGCCATTGTTTCCGTCGCAGAAAGTTTTTAAGATGAAGTCACGAACGTATTAAAGGGGAAGTGTTAACCCGTGTCCCAGTTTCGTTTCGAGGAACAAAAAGCAACTTCATTACGCCATAAAATAACAGACGATATCCGAAGGGCTATTCTTCAAGGCAAGTTGAATCCGGCGGCTCGTCTTCGCGAGGCCGAAATCTCGATGCAGATGGGCGTTAGCCGCGGTCCCGTACGTGAAGCGATCCGAATGCTGGAACAGGAGGGACTGCTCGTATCGCTTCCTTATAAGGGAGCGACGGTCGCGGTTATATCCTGTGAGGAAGTCCGCGATGTACTGAACCCGATCCGGCTTATTATCGAAACGTATGCCATCCGCAGGGCATTGCCGAATATCGGAGAGTTCGAAATGGAACGGCTTGCTTCTTTCGTCTCCGATATGAAGGAAGGTGCGGCGCAGCACAATTTGAACAGGATCATCGAGAGCGATTTGGCGTTTCACGAATGTGTGATCTCTCTTGCCCGTGCGCCCGGCTTGCTCGGTACGTGGACGTCGAATTACAATCGGATTCACCTACACTTAACGACGCAAGGGCAGGCTTACGAGGATTTGAACGATCTATGGAAAGAACACGACAAGCTGCTGCAATCGATTCGAGAGGGCGATCCGGAAGAAATATCGGCAGCTTGGGCAGAGCACATCGAGACCTACAAATCCGGCGAAGCTTGATCCCTATTTTCAAAGGATATATTCTGTGAAGAATAGCCTCATTTGCGTGAATCCGTGACGCATAATGGGGCTTGTTCCTTTCACGCGCAAAACGGTGCTTGAAACGCAGTTGATCGAAATATACAAATAATTAGGTCGAAGCGTCAATGGATAGCACGTTCTCAGTCATCTATAATCAGGTTAGATCGGATCTGATAACGTTTTCATGCAAGGAGAGGTACAGTTCATCTGTGCATGCCAGGTGAGCCGTTTTTACACTTATCGGGGGAGTCTCCGGTTCGATCGCTTCACTATGCGGGGTACTTACAAGGCGTTCGTTTTTTTGAAATGTACAGGGGTCATTTTCATTTTTTGCTTAAAAAACCGCGAGAAGTGCGCTTGGTCGAAAAAACCTAACGATTCGGCGATTTGCTTCATACTTAATTCAGAGTTGATGATAAGCGAGCAGGCTTTGTTTATTTTCAACTGGTGGTACAAACCCATGACGCTGCAGCCGAATTCCCGATTTGTAATTCTTTCGAGCGTCGATGTGCTGACGGCGAGTCGGCTCGATATTTCGTTCAACGTCAAGTTTTCGGATAAGTGCAAGTGCATGAGGACGAGCATTTGCGAACGAAAGCTCGTTTCGCTGTCAAGCATTTGGAGGGAGCTCAGCAATACGGAATCGAGCAGGCTTGCGATTTGCAGCTTGGCCAGAACGGTGAACAGGCCGGCCTTCTCGCCCAGATCGGGAATGACGGACAACATGTCGGATCGATCGAGCACGACGAAATCTTTTACTTGCTTCTCCACCATCGAGACGATTCCTCTTTCGTCGTGCTTTTCATTCAAATCGATGCCCAATTGCTCATAACCGCCTTCCGACATCAGCGAATGGCGCTGGCCGGGAGGGATGATGCACAGCTGTCCTCTTCTAAGCCGATGCTCGGTTCCTTTATGGACGACGTGAAGGACGCCCTTCGTGACCCAAATGATTTGAAAAAACAGGTGGTCGTGTTCGGGCAGGAAATAATTTTTATCCCGCGACAGCATGTTCAAATGTCTGTAAGGCACAGCAAGATTATTGCTTTGAAAAAATTTCGACACCGTTGTCTCACCCGCGCATCGTTTTTACTTGCTTGTAAATTTACTTGAGACTGTCATAGATGTCAATGACCAAATCCTAAATCGGAGGCAAATGCGACGAAACTTGGGAAGCTTGGGTTTCTGTTGACAGTCATCATGGGATGTGAATACCGCGTTAAGAGACGCCGACGAAAAAATTAACAAGCTGCTTGATGAACAAAAAAATAAATAACAAACTGTTATTGAAGGAGTGGTGGAAACGATGAGATTTGGCGTTTGCACAAAAATTGAGAATGCGCCTATCGTGCATGGGGCCGGCTTCGATTTTATCGAATGCACGGTCGTCTCCTTGCAGCCGGAGGAGAGCGACGCCGCTGTGCGCGACATCATTGCGAGGTTTCACGAAAGCGAAGTTCCGGTGGAGGCGTTCAATGTGCTGCTGCCGGGCGACCTGAAAGTCGTAGGCGAGCATGTCGATTACGACCGCATTCGCCGTTACTTGGCGAAAGCGATGGAGCGGGTCAAAGCCGTCGGCGGGGAGACGGTCGTATTCGGCAGCGGCAAAGCCCGAATGGTACCGGAAGGTTTTTCCCGAACGCAAGCGGAGGAGCAAATCGTCCGCTTCCTCGATCTGCTTGCCGACGAAGCCGATCCGCTCGGCGTGACCGTTGCGATCGAGCCTTTGAATGCGACGGAATGCAACATTATTACAAGCGTGCCCGAAGCTGCTGAATATGCACGGCAAGTAAACCGCAAGTCGATTCGCGTATTGGCCGATACGTACCATATGGTTAAAGATAACGAACCGTTGGAAAACATTGCCGCGCACAAGGAACTGCTTCGCCACGTTCACGTTTCGGACAATAGCCGCTTCGGATTCGGCAATGGCGACTTTCCGCACGAATCGTTCGTCGATACGATCCAGCAGGCGAATTATGACGGACGCATTTCGATCGAATGCACGTTCAAAGATTTCGCCGTAGAATCGGCGTCCGGGTTATCGTATTTGAGAAGCCTTTTAAGCCCCGAGAAGTGACAGGAAGCCTTGAAGCAAGCATGAAGCGGACAGATTCCAAAGCGGAGGTACTTTTAACAATGAGTGAACCAGCATTTCGAAAGCGGGAGCGGATTCCATCCGTACGCATAACCGGCGGAGACAGCCATACGTTTTATGGTTATTACGACAACCCGGCATTTAGCGGCGACGACCGGTATCATCTCGTTCAGCGGGTACCCTTTTGCGACCGTTTGCCAAAAGCCGGGGATCGAGCGGAGATCGGCGTGATCGAGCTGGAGAGCGGAATCTATACTCCGCTGTCGGAGACGACCGCATGGAATTTCCAGCAAGGCTCGATGCTGCAATGGAATCCCGCTTCTCCCGATGATGAGATTATTTACAACGTCACGTTGAACGGTCAGTATCGTGCCGCCGTGCTGAATTTGCGGACGCAGGCCGTTCGCTATTTGGACCGGCCCGTCGCCAATATCGATCCTACGGGGAGCAATGCGCTCAGCATTAATTTCGGCCGCATGTTCGACTTTCGCCCGGGATACGGCTACGCCGACATTGCCGATCCTTACCGCGGGGAGCTGCACCCGGCCGAGGACGGTGTGTACGGTATTGACCTGTTGTCGGGCAGGAGCAAGCTTGTGTTAAGCCTGGACGCGATATGGTCGTTCATTCAGCCGATTTATCAAGCGGAAGAAGCCAAATTGACGATCAACCATATTACATTTAATACGGACGGCACGCGATTTTTGTTTCTGGCCCGATGGGTTCCGCCGCACAGCAAACGCCATCTGACCGCGCTGCTGTCGGCGAATGCGGACGGAAGCGGACTTCGCTGTATATCAACCGACACTGTTCAATCCCACTACCATTGGCGGGACGGAAGCAAGTTCGTCATGTTCGGCGGCGGGCCGCAAGGAAATCAATTGTACGAGTACGAGGATTCGCCCGCCGGTCAGAATGTGCCGGACGTAATCGATGCCTCATACTTTTTAAAAGACGGCCATTGCAGCTATTCGCCGGACCGCAATTGGATGCTGTACGACAGTTATCCGGATCAAGACAGCGTGAGGCATTTGTACATATACGACTTGAAGTCGCGGAAAGGCATGACACTCGGTTCTTATTATTCGCCTCCGTCCATTACCGGAGATATACGATGCGATCTGCATCCGCGATGGAACCGCGCCGGTACGATGATTACATTCGACTCCGCCCATGAAGGACAACGGCACGTATATGCGATGGATTTGCGTGAATTATTGAAGTAATGCAAATATTTCTGATGCAGGGCATAGATCAGCAAATGGATTAGTAGTATAATGCTGCTAGCAGACGGCATCATCTATTACGTTTAACGAATATCGATGAGGGAGTGGGAGCGAATTGAGTTCGTCAAAAATTAAAGTAGGTGTCATCGGGCAAGGCCGGAGCGGTAGAGATATTCATACCGAAACGTTGAAAAAGCTTGGAGAAAAGTTCGTCATCGCGGCGGTTTCCGACGAGCTGGAGGAGCGGCGTGACCGCGCCGCCCGCGACTATGGCTGCGATACATACAGCAGCTATAAGGAGATGATGAAGCGGACTGATCTCGATCTGATCGTCAATGCGACGCCTAGCCATCTGCACGTCCCCGTATCGCTGGAATTGTTGGAAGCCGGCTTCAACGTGTTGTGCGAGAAGCCGTTAGCGCGTACTCAAGAAGAAGTGAATCAATTGATCGCCGCATCGAAGCGAGCAGGCAAAGTGATGGCCGTGTTTCACCAGTACCGCTTCTTTCCGGTCGTACAGGAAATCAACAAGGTGCTTGAATCCGGGGTGCTTGGGCGAATCGTGCAAGTTTCGATTTCCGCGAGCAACTTCTCCCGCCGCTGGGACTGGCAGACGTTGAAATCCCGCAACGGCGGCAGCTTGCTGAATACCGGCTCGCACTTTGTCGATTTGTCGCTGCAATGGCTTGGCGTCGAAACGCTCCCGAATGTGCTATGCCGTATGGACAGCGTGAACAGCTTCGGAGATGCGGAAGATTTTTGCAAAATCATATTGAACAGTCCCGGTAAACCGTTGTTCGATATCGAAATATCGAGCTGTAACGCCTACGCCGGCCCTACCTATTTGATTCAGGGGAAAAACGGCAGCTTGAAAGGGAACAATAGCGGCCTCGAATGGAAATATTTCAAGCCGGAGGAGGCACCGCATCACGAGCTGGAGCTTGCGCCGCTTAGCAACGCCGACGGCATGCCGGTATACTGCCGAGAAGAACTGACTTGGTATACCGGAAGCTGGAAATCGGGGGAAGGCACGGCTTATCCCGCTCCTGCGGCCGCTTTCTATCACATGCTGCATGACACATTGACCGAAGGCAAGGCGTTGAAAATTACGCCGGAGCACGTGCGCCAACAAATTGCGATTATGGAAGAAGCTTTCCGGCAAAACCCGCGTTTTGCCCCGGAAGAGCAGCCCGCTTCGAAATGACGAAAGGAATCAAACATAGGTGCTCCAGAATCCCCATAATACTGGGGATTTTTTTTTGGATGCGCATAGGTTTGTGTCACAAGGCCACGCAAGCGTACAATAAAGATAACCTTTGAATATAGTTAATTCAAAAATAAGGAAGTGTTAACCAATGAATGTCGAAACGGTTATGCAGGAGCTTGAAGCACTCGGCAAAGAACGAACCAAGAAAATTTACGTATCCAATGGCGCGCATGAGCCGCTTTTTGGTGTGGCTACAGGCGAAATGAAGCCCATAGTCAAAAAAATTAAAATCAATCAACCTTTGGCTGAGCAGCTTTACACTACGGGGAATTACGACGCCATGTACTTCGCCGGAATTATTGCCGACCCCAAAGCAATGACTGAAGCGGATTTTGAGCGTTGGATAGATGCGGCTTATTTCTATATGCTATCCGATTATGTAGTGGCGGTAACCTTGGCGGAAACGGATATTGCACAAGATGTTGCCGATAAATGGATCGCAAGCGGCGAAGAGCTGAGAATGTCCGCAGGCTGGAGCTGCTACTGCTGGCTTTTGGGGAATCGACCGGACGGTGAATTTTCCGAAAGCAAACTTGCCGACATGCTTGAAAGGGTGGAAAATACGATTCACGATTCTCCCGAACGAACAAAATACGCTATGAACAATTTTATTTACACTGTGGGGGTATCCTATTTGCCTCTCCATGAAAAGGCGGTCCAGACCGCTAGGGCAGTAGGGCCGGTTGAAGTCAAAAAGGACAAGACCAAAAGCAAGTTTCTGAACGCTTCAGAAAATATACAGAAGGCAGTAGATAAAGGACAAATTGGTTTCAAACGCAAACATGTACGGTGTTGAAAAGATTGAGCAATAACTTTCATTTCGGATTCGAGCGAAGCTTTCGCTCGGATCATTATTTGTTTCAGTCACCTATTCGGCGAAAAATAGTTTCGAAACCGTATTCCCTTTTCGATACGGGTGTGGTATAACGGAATTGATAAAAGAATTAAATGATTCATAATAATGCAAATATGAATTACAAAATTCATTAAGGGGATGAACAATTGAAAGCCGATCAATCCACGATCGAGCAGCTTGTCAAAGGAGAGTACGAAGGTTTGTCCGCCGCCCAGAAAAAAGTAGCGGAATATTTGCTGCTTCACCCGGACGAATGCGCATTGCTTACCGCCAAACAGATTAGCCGCGAGGCGGGGGTCAGCGAAACTACCGTGATCAGGCTGTCTTATGCACTCGGATTCGGCAATTTTTCCGAGATGCAGCAGCGTTTGCGAGAGCGGATGCTGAGGAGCAGCGCGATCATTAACGCCACGCCTTCAACGGATAGCGCTCCCCCGGATGATACGAACGTGTTCGCCAAAGTAATCGAGAACGATATCTCGATTCTGAAGCAATCTTTGCAGCAGTTGAATGCGTCGGAGCTATGGAAAGCGGTCGAGGCGTTAATTCAGGCGGATCATGTTCTGGTTGCCGGGTACCGGGCATCGTATGCGGCCGCTTATTGGTTTTCCTTCATGCTGGGCACGACCCGCGACAATGTGCTGCTATGTCCTTCGGGCGGAGACGATCATGCCAAGCTGTTCAATCTTACCCCGCAATCGGTGGCGATCGTAATCTCGGTCCCCCGGTATTCGCGGGAAATCGTAAACTTGGCCAATCGGGCCAAACAGCAGAACGTTACGCTTATTTCCGTGACCGACCGGCTTCTGTCGCCTGTCGGGCGCATATCGGATATTGCTTTGACGACGGATGTAAATGTGGATACAAGCATGGCCTCGATGTCTTCCGTGATCAGTTTGCTGAATCTGCTCATATACGGCATCCAGCTGAAGGACCGGCATCGGTTCCAGATCCGGCAGCAGCGGCTGGAACAATTGTATGCGGCTTCCGAATTGTTTATCGAATAGAGACGGGAAGGAATTACGGGGATGAAGATTGAGAGCGTCGAGCTGCGTTATTTGCGCGTGCCTTTGAAAGCGCCTTTTGAAACGAGTTTCGGACGGTTTTCCGTGAAAGATTGCGTGTTTGTCACTGTATTTAGCGATGGGGTGAAAGGTTATGGCGAAAGCGTCGCCTTCCCGGCCCCTTACTATAATGAGGAAACGACAGAGACGGTATGGCATGTGCTGGAAAGTTTCCTTATTCCGCAGCTGACGGGAAAGGAGGTAAACACGCCGGCGGATGTTTCCGCCCTGCTTGCGCCGGTACGCCGCAACTATATGGCCATTTCATCCATTGAGGCTGCCGTTTGGGATTGTTATTGCAAGCAGAATCGTATTTCGTTAGCCGACGCTTTGGGGGGCAAGAAGCAAGTAATTGAAGTCGGGGTCAGCATCGGCATCGAACCGACGGTCGACCTTGTGTTAAAGAACGTCGAACGTTTCGTGGAGCAAGGATATAAACGAATGAAAGTGAAAATCAAGCCGGGATTCGATGTCCGTCTGGTGGAAGCGATCCGCAAAAGGTTCGGCGACGGGCTGCCTCTGATGGCGGATGCCAATTCGGCATATACGCTACGCGATATCGACACGCTTAAGCAGTTGGACGACTATGGGCTCATGATGATCGAACAGCCGCTAGCACACGACGATATTATCGATCACGCCGTTTTGCAGAAGCAGTTGCGCACGCCGATATGCCTCGATGAAAGCATCCATTCCGTAGAAGATGCCAGGAAAGCGATCGAGCTCGGCAGCTGCCGGATTATGAACATCAAGGTCGGGCGAGTAGGCGGATTGACGAATGCCAGGAACATTCATGACATCTGCATGCGTCATGGCATACCAGTATGGTGCGGAGGGATGTTCGAGCTGGGAGTGGGACGCGCCCACAATATCGCGTTGTCTTCGCTTCCGAACTTTACGATGCCGGGAGATACGTCCGCTTCGAACCGGTATTGGGAGCAAGATATCGTGGAGCCGGCTGTGGAATTCTTTCGGCCGGGTATGCTTGCGGTACCGGACGGGCACGGAATCGGCTATGAGGTCAACTACAAGGCGCTGGACCGCTTGACGATCAGGAAATCGGTTTCTTGACAATCGAATCGAACCTTTGGAGGTGGAATCATCGGTATGGCTATTGTTTGTGATGTCGTTACGGACGTCCGGATCATGAAGGAAATCGTGCTGCTGCAAAAAGAAGTATGGGGTGCGGAATCCGTAACCTCCATGCCGCAGATGATCGCGGCGATTCATCATGGAGGCGCCGTAATCGCGGCATTCGACGAAGGCAAGGTAGTCGGCTTCTGCTATGGCTTCCCGGGGCATAGCGCCGGCAAGACGTATTTGTTTTCCCACATGATGGCGATCCATCCCGACTATCGGGATGAGGGCTTGGGCCAAAGCTTGAAGGAACGGCAGCGACTATGGGCGATCGCTTACGGCTACGACAAAATCGCATGGACGTTCGACCCGCTCGAAACGAGAAACGCACACTTGAATTTGAACAAATTAGGCGGAATCGTCAAAGTGTACCTCACGAATTATTACGGGGAATTGAACGATTCGATGGCCGGGAGCTTTCCGTCCGACCGGTTTCTGGTGGAATGGGAGCTGTACTCGCCTCGTAGCGAAATCGCTATCAAGCATGGCATAACGGCGGATGAGACGATATGGTCCGCTTATGACTTTCTGTTCGAGTGGCAGCTTGAAGGCGCATTTCCGCGGCCTTGCCCCGCTACGTTCCATCCGACGGCCGACGCGTACCTCGTTCCCGTGCCGAACTCGATCCGCGACATGAAGCAGTCTGCCCCGGAGCTCGCCAAAACGTGGCGATTCGAATTGCGTAGGCAGCTGACTCAGTCGTTCGCGCAAGGTTACTGCGTAGTCGGACTATGGCGTACCGAACAGCCCGTTCATTATTACGTACTGGAAAAAAAGCAGTTCGAATAATCATATCAGTCCTAACATGAATAGCCGGCTGCAGCGGAGGCAAAGCGTCGAATGAGACCCGCGACGACAGCGGCGTATCGTACAAAGGCTTTCAGGCTAAAGGCTTTCAGGCTAAAGGCTTCCATTTCGCGACGAATACGCGGGGTAAGCCGAAAATCCGAAAAAGTAACCGTTATATAGGGAATGGGGAAGAGTCGAGATGAAGGTCGCCGATTTAGAGAACTACAAGATAGGCATATACGACGTGAAGGATCAACTGAAGCAGATGGTGTACGGCCGGTCGGCGGCAGCTTTTGCGGCGGGGGACCGGGCCCGGGACGAGATCGTTACGGTCGCACAGTTGGAGCGCCGTCGAAGCTTTATGCGCGACGCATTTATTCAATCGATGGGTGGGCTTCCGCCCAGCGATACGCCGCTTAACCCGCAAATAACGGGGACTTTGCGGGGGGGCGGCTATACGATCGAGAAAGTGATGTTCGAGTCGCGTCCGAATCAATGGGTTACGGCCAATCTGTACATACCGGACGGAGTCGGATCGCCGACCGGAGCGGTATTGCATTTATGCGGGCACAACCCTATGGCGAAGCATTCCGATTTGTATCAGACCGTATCGCTGCATCTCGTTCGTGCGGGGTTGATCGTGCTCAATATGGACCCGATCGGCCAAGGGGAACGGTTAAGCTATTACGACCGAGATACGGAGAAGGCAATTGTTGCAGCCTCGACCCGGGAGCACGAATACGTCGGAAAGCAATGTTTGCCGCTAGGCGACAATCTTGCCCGTTATTTTATTCATGATACGATGCGTGCGATCGATTACTTATGCACGCGTCCGGAGGTGGACCCGTCGAAAATCGGCGTAACCGGCTGTTCCGGCGGCGGGACGCAGACGAGCGCGGCCATGATATGCGATCCCCGCATCGCCGCCGCCGCGCCGGCCGCCTTCATCATGAGCCGGGAGTCGTACCTGTATGCGGGTCAAGCGCAGGATGCGGAGCAAATATGGACGGGGATGACAAAGCTTGGGTTTGACCACGAAGATATCCTGATGGCGATGGCTCCGCGTCCCACGCTCGTATTGGCGGCGGAATACGATTTCTTCCCGATTGAAGGGACACGCAGAACGGTACAACGAACGGAACGGTTTTGGGAGTTGTACAAGGGGGACAATCGGCTGGAGCTGTTCGAGGACCCGACCGTACACACGTATTCGGTGCCGATGGCGATAGCGGCCGCCGCCTTTTTCAGCAAGCATTTATTGGGGAAAGAACTTGCATGTACGTGGGACGGCATACAGCCGATCGATCCGAAGCTTTTATGGTGCACGAAGAGCGGACAAGTGCGCGGCGATCGTGACGATGTGCGCGGAGTTCATGAGGAAAACCGGGACCGTCTCTCCGGTTTGGAGCGAGACGCCGCAGCCGTACCTGATGAGGTCAGAAAAGATCGGGCGATCGCTTGGCTGCGCGACCGGGTGTACGGGGATCGCAAGCCGTGTGAGCTAGGACCGCGCCGGGTATCGCTTGGCCGGTTGGGGGAAGACTTGACCGTTGAAAGCGTTTTATGGTGGAGCCAGACGTCGCTGTTTAATCACGGATTCATGTTCCGCAGCAGCTCCTGTGCCAACGCGGATTCACCCGTTACGATCGGGCTATGGGCTCGCGGCACCAAAGAGCTGGAACCGCACTTGGCATGGATACGCGAAACTTGCGGCTCGGGGAGGGCGGTTTTCGTGCTGGACGTATCCGGCGACGGGGCGGTGTTGCCGAATAGCATTACAACGCACGGGGGCTTGCACGATTTTTACGGGACGATCCACAAATTTACGATCGATCTGTTCTGGCTGGATGACAGCTTGGCGGCCGTGCGCACTTACGACGTGATCCGCTCGCTCGATATCGTGGAACTGCTGGGCGAGGGAACCGGTAAAGACATTCGGCTGTACGCAACCGGGAAGTTCAGCTTGTACGGACAACTGGCGAGTATACTGGATAGCCGGCTGAAGCGGCTTGACATAACCGACGGCATCGGCAGCATTGCGGAGTGGGTCCGTTCACGCTACTACGATACATTGGACTGCGAGGGCATCATCTTACCTGGCATGCTGCGCTATTTTGATTTGCCTGATTTGGATCGATGGGGGCATGCTGCTCATGTTGAATAAAATCAAAGAGTGGACGGCTCGCAACCGCACGCAGTTGGAATCGACATACGGCGATCTTCACAGGAGGGCGGAAGCGAGCTGGCACGAATACAATACGCAAACGTACCTTTGCGCGGAATTGGAGCGTATGGGCATCCCGTACCGGACCTTTCCCGACCAGACCGGCATTGTCGCCGAATGGGACGAAGGGGAAGCGGGGCCTACGATCGCCCTCCGAGCGGATATGGACGCTTTGTCGCACGAGATGAATGACGACGGCCGGCAAATCATTCATTCTTGCGGCCACGATGCCCATATGACGATCGTGCTGCACGCCGTACAATGTTTGCGGCAGTGCGGCTTCCGCCCCCGGGGACGATTGAAGCTGCTGTTTCAGCCGGCCGAAGAGACGGGGGAAGGCGCTCTGTCGTTTATTCGAAACGGGGTGATCGAAGATGTGAACGGCATGCTCGGCATTCATCTTCGACCGATCCAAGAGCTTCCGCTCGGCAAAGCTTCGGCCGCGATCTACCACGGGGCGGCCGCTCAACTGCGCGGGGAGATTAGAGGCGTGCAGGCTCATGCGGCAAGACCGCATCTCGGAGTCAACGTCATCGACTCGCTGTCGGCTATCGTTCAAGCGGTTAACGCCGTTAAGACGAACCCGGGTGTCCCCCATACGGCCAATGTAACGCAGGCGTCGGCTGGCGGCACGATCAATATCATCCCCGACTATGCGGTATTCGGCATCGATTTGCGTTCGCAGACGAATGACGGCATGGACGATCTGATCCGCCGGGTCCGGCGCGGCGTTCTATCGGCCGGAACGGCGAACGGCGCCGAGGTCACGCTGGACGTCGCGACCCGGACGGCTGCTGCTGCGCCGAACCCGATGATGGAGCGGATCGTGAGTGAGGCGATTCGGGAAATGCTCGGGGAAGAAGGGTGGAGTCCGCCGATCGTAACGTCCGGCGGGGAAGATTTTCATTTCTATCCGCTGGAGAGGCCGCAGCTGTCGGCGACGATGATCGGGCTGGGCGCATCATTACGTCCGGGCCTGCATCATCCCGACATGTCATTCGATTTGGACGCCCTCCGGCATGGAGTATCGATAATGGCCGCGGCTGCGGTGCTGTTGTTCAAATAGTTAAAGGATCCACGGACAGGATAGTTGAAAAGGAACTTATTAAACTTATGGTAAGCTCTTGCCTGAATATAGGATCGGAGGTATAGTCCATGAAAATAGGGACGGCTCGAGCGGCAGCAACAGAGTGGGTAATGCAGTGTGCTAGTCGGGAAGCATGGTTCGTAGGGGCGTATTTCAGCGGCTCGACGGTTGGTCAGCCGGATGACATGATGATGTCAGTGGGCTCAGACATTGATGTTGTCGTTGTTACCTCTGAAGCAGAACCACCTTTGAAACTGGGGAAGTTCATTTACCGCGATGCGCTGATCGAAATAACCTTCTTATCGTGGAACCAGATCTCTTCTGCCGAGGAGGTTCTGACATCGTATCACCTAGCCGGCAGCTTCCGCGTGGATACCATCATTGCAGACCCTACCGGACAGCTGCACGGCGTGCAGCAGAAGGTGTCGCGCCATTTTGCCGAGAGGGAATGGGTGCGGCGCCGCTGCGAAAACGTTAGGCAGAAGATAGAGCATGGTTTACGGAACATCGATATGACGGCACTATGGCATGACCAGATTATGGCATGGTTGTTCATGACCGGAGTCACCACACACGTCCTTCTCGTCGCAGCTCTTCGCAACCCTACCGTGCGGCTTCGCTACCTGGCTACGTACAACGTGCTACAGGAGTTCGGGCGAACCGATATCTATCCGGAATTGTTGAGGCTGTTAGGCTGCGAGCATTGGACCCCGCAGCGAACCAGCCATCATCTGAGCGCGCTTGCCCGTACCTTCGACGTCGCCGCGGCGCACGCCAAGACCCCATTCTTCTTCAGCAGTGACATTACCGCCGCTTCACGACCGATTGCGATTGACGGTAGTCGTAGCCTTATCCACAATGGATATCACCGCGAAGCGGTGTTCTGGATCGGTGCTACCTTCGCCCGGTGCCACAAAATGCTCTCCGCAGATGCCCCAAAACTACAAGTTGAGCTTGCTCCGGCGTTTGAGGAATTCGTCATCGACCTCGGCATCACCTCGTCCGACACCCTTGTGCAACGTGCCGAGGACGTGCTGCTGTTTCTACCACGGCTTTGGGACGAGGCCGAATCGATTATGCTGGCCAATTGGGAGATTTTGTAGTGTAGAAAAGAGATTGATAAATATTTTTCGTAACAGAGACGTACTCAATATCGGTTGTACATGATCACCGCATAAGGAGCTGACCCTATGGAGATTCAAAGTCCCGGTTGCATTAACCGGGAATCAGTTTATTTGGATTAATCGGGCGGCGGAGAACCGGAACATACTGACCGAGTTTGTCAACTGCCAGTTCCAGAAAGACATAGACGTTTCGGACTATGTCGTTCGCATCCAGGAGGAAGGTACGCTGAAACCAAAGACCCTTTTCAAAGGATGCGTCTTTTATAACCGGAACGACAATGTTACTGCCACGAATACGTTCGTCTGGATCGTCAGAACGGGAACCGATTATTACTTCGCCGATTGCTTTTCCGACGATACGGTGCAGAACCCGGTGAAGGTGAGCGCCGCGCTGACGGTTCCCACCGGCAATACGATGGTAGACTTGCACTAAAGTCAGTACGACATAGCGCGAATTTTACTGCGATGTTGGCCTGTAAGCCGTAGGAATGAGGGAGTCCGGATTTTAAGTGAAAAAACGTTCGAATCCGCTCAAAAAGCGGAATTGAACGTTTTTTTATCGGTGGTGGGCTGAATAAACCGCAAAAGTTACCTTTGTTTATAGTCACCGGAGCTAGCGGTGCGGGGAAAACTACTGTTTGACCAGAACATGTCCAGAATGATAGTAGAGCATAAACCGCTTTATTTATCGGAGAACAAGGCTGGAACGAGACTAACATCGAATATGATATCTCGCCGGTCCCTAGCGGCGGCGTTCATACCAGTAACAGGTTTAATCACGCAATCCGGTTTAGGATTGCGTGATTATGTGTCTTAAATCTATTGGGACGTTTTGTAAAGACTTCGGCCCGGCCCAAACGGGACATTTCCAAGTGAAAGATGTCCGCTTCGTTGATTGTTGCTTACGTTTATTTCCACTACACTTGGGGGCAAAGGGAGGTGAAGCCAATCATTTGATCAAGACTCGGGATGACAAATCCCGGTTTGCTGCCTGCTTCTGTATTCGTTCGGGGTCATCCCCGGCTTTTTCTTGAAAAGAGAATGGAAACGGTGGGTCGAGGCGCAGCCGGCTTCCTCGTCGATCTGCGACAGGCAAATCGGTTAACCGCAACATTCCTTCGCCACTTCGAGTCGCGTATCGAGCAGCTTTTGCTTGGAAGTACTGAACTTGCTTCGTGCTCAAATTCAATTGCGCGGCGAGCATTTCCGGCGTCAGATTGTGCTGGTACCCATGAAAAAATGATCGATGATGTGGGACGCAAATCGTCCTTGACTCTGCTCGGCATGGCGTAATCGTCCCGGCTTGTAAAACGAAGTGTACCGCGGCTACAGGATCGTTCTCGTCCGGCTTGACGCATGAAAGATGTTCAGCCCGATCGGATGAATGGAACCGGTTTCAAAGCTAGCCGGATCAAATGAATTGCAGCTCGAAGGCGACGTGATTCTGCTCGGGGACGGTCTGGAGGACGGCAAGCATTTCCGCATCTTATCTCGGGAAGCGACAAAGGTATGCTGTACCTGCTAGTCGACGAAGGGGAAGCATGGAACAACGGACATTCAAGTTTCGGTCCGCATCATTCTGATTAAGCAGGATAAGATTTGATTGAAAATACCGACGGTTCTTTAAAAATGAAAGCGGAATCATAAAAAAGCGAGGAGAGATGAACATGGATTCACAAAACAAAGCGAGCGAAAGGAGCGGCATTGGCAAGAAGCTAAGCCGCAGAAAGCTGATCGCTTCCTTCGGACTGATCAGCGCCACCGTTGCGACGAGTGGATTGATGCGCGTTTATGGCAGCCAAAATAACGAATTACCGATCGGTAGGAACGATGGTGGTGCGGATATTCGCAATGGAATGGATCGAAAAATCCCGTTTGCCTCGCCTCACAGCCCTTACCTGGTCGAAACCATTGAACAGTTGCGCGCACTCACAGGAATGAGCGACGGAAATACCACGGTCATCCTCGCTACGGGCCGTGCGGGCTTATTTCGTTGGACAGCTCAAAATAAGAGCGGCGAAGTGGCAAATGATCCGCAGATGGGGATTTATGCTCCATCTAATGCTGATCCGACAGGTTCAAGCGGGTGCTGGGTTAGAGAGCGAACGAAAAATATCATTAAACCGGAGTGGTTTGGCGCGTCATGGGACGGATCAACAGATGACACATCTTCTATCCAGCACGCCGTAAACTTTGCCGAACCCGATGCCACGATTCTTTACAGTCCCGGTGATGTCAGGCTGGATGGGAACATTATCCTTAACAAGCCCGGGAAGCATATCGCGATGGGGACAAGCTTCAGGAGAGCGTCACTGAATAATACAGACAACTTTTTCCATGGCCAGAATATTACCGGCGTTATTGTAATCAAGGGAGCGCGGTATTATGGTTCTGTCGACAGAACCAAGGCCGGTTTTTCATCTTCAGCCGCTTGTATACGTTTTGACGGTTGTAGCGATGTAAGGATCTATGATATCTACGCAACAGGAGGGGCGAGCGGGATACAAGCATATAGATGCAGCGCGTTGACCGTTTTTGACTCAGAGGTGACAGGAAATGTGCTTACAGGCATTAGCGGCATATGTAATAACGTAGCCATAAAAAGAATCAAAAGTCATCGAAATGGATATTTGGCTTCCGGACTCACCCATGAAGTTTACTTTTTGAACAGCAGCAATGGGGTGATAACAGATAGCGAATTTGGCGATCCTATTGATCCTTCATCTACTACACTCGTTATTCGCTACGATCAACCGCAGGATGACGGAGGAGCATTTTCCGAGGTTTCCAATTGGACTATTCTCGGCTGTAAATTATATGGGGGCATGGGGGCCAGATTTAATTCTATTGCTAGTTCCGTTGCAAACAGAAAGCCTGTTAAAGGAATAAAATTCCTTCAAAATCTATGCTCCGGCGGCGCCGGACTGCGAATAGATGAGCCGGATCAGTGTGTCAGCGCCAATAATGTGATGGATTTTCTTACGGTTGCGGGTGCGGCTCAATATCCAGGGTACACCATCGGCTTTGTCAGCCAAAACGATCGCGCCAAGCGCGTCAACGAGAACGTTCTTACTGCTCTGCGATCCGCCGCTATTGATGGTGTCAGATTCGAGAACACCATGCTGGATAACGGTGCCGATCCTGCTTTCAACGTGATAACCGGATACGGCGGCATTGCGGCGTGCAGTATCATTAACCCTATCATCAAAGGGACAGGAGCTCCGTTTGACAGCGGATTCTTAACGCGGTATCGAGTAAACCGAGACGTAAAAGTACTTTCTACAACAGGTATGAAGCTGTTTAACAATGAGGCAATCGTCCTCGAAACCTCTTCAGCCTATACGCCTAATAACAATAAAGCCGGCGCCGCACCATTTTACTTTGCACTTTCAGATCCCGCCGGCACTAGCATTCACCCTCCCTCCATCGCGGCAGAAGGCATGGGCTTAGAGATGGTTTTACGAAATACGGGAGGAACAGGGATGGCCGTCACTTTCGACTCCGTATATAAATTGACGGCCCTCACGGCATCCAATCTTGGAAGCAGTTCCTTGCACCAATTTATGTACCTTAAATTCATGTACATACAGGGCGGCTGGAGACAACTAGGTGAAGGGGCTTGGACACAAAGCTGATCCCTCCTCACGACGGATCACGGAGCATTTGGCATATGCCGAAAATGTCGTCCTATGCAATCGGAGCGATCATTAATCGGGTCGTCACCCGGCTTCCGTCCGATCAATGCTTCGTCAACGTGGGGGTTTGGAGCGGATTTTCCTTCTTGGCAGGGCTGTTACACAACCCCGACAAAACATGTATAAGCGTCGACACTTCTCGCAATTCGGCGGTCCGCGCACGGAATTGGGGTAGTACAAGCGTCGCTGTCACGAGGTGCAAACGTATGGACATAAAAAATGTAAAAACCCTCCATCGCGGAGGTTTTTTTTAAAATTGACAGCACTATTACGCAGGCCGTGAAGACTTCTTCTCTGATCTTGCTGACGTCTACTTTTACTGGTCGCGCAGTGCGTCGTCAGATCGTCCGGCGCATTGGACCAGCCGTCGTAAAAGTACTTATCGCCGGGGGACCGCCCAATCCACGCAGGTGGAAGATCATCTCGGTGCGGTCGCCCTGTGCGGTGAGGGTTAGGCTCACGACAGGGGAATTCTCGATGGGATCATCGGGGTAACCCCAGGTGGAGACGAGCCGTTCGAAAGGTACGACATCGAGGAACACACCTCCGGTGGGATACTCCTCGCCGGTCTCGGCGTTGCCCATTGTGAAGCGGTAGCGTCCGCCTTCGCGGACGTCGAAGGAGATAGTATTCTACGTAAAGACAATCCCGGCTTCCTCCAGCTTCTGAATGTGCTTCGTGATGATCGCCGACGAGAAGCAAGCGCTTCTGCAAGCTCTAATATTGTATGGTCTCCCGTTGAGTAATTGTATAATGCGAACCCGTGTTTCCGAAAAAAAACATTCCAGGACGTTCATATTTTTTTGAGTAACATATATGTTAACTAATGAACATAATAGTTGACAGGAGAAGAATGGCAACTTATTATATTAATAAATGATTAATAATATTAACATTCTAGTTTAACTAAATTAAAGGGAGTGCCGACATGCCTCAAGAAATATTGCGGCCTGAATACCCGCGTCCGCAGCTTGTAAGGGAGCATTGGCTCAATTTAAACGGAACATGGGAGTTTGAATTCGACGATGAGCGAATCGGGGATGAGCAACAGTGGGGGCTTGGCGCCAAATCCTTTACCAGACAAATTCAAGTCCCGTTCGCGTACCAAAGCAAATTAAGCGGGATTGGCGAGACGGGTTTTCACGATCTGGTATGGTACAAACGTAGCATCACCATCCCGGAGAATTGGTCGGACCAAAACATTGTGCTGCACTTCGGGGCGGTAGACTATGCGGCAACCGTATGGGTGAACGGGCGGCAGGTCGCGTTCCACGAAGGCGGGCACACACCGTTCCAAGCGGACATTACATCAGCTCTCAAGCAAGGGGACAACGTGCTGGTCGTTCGCGCCGAAGATTTCAGCCGCGATGTGACGCTTCCACGCGGGAAGCAATATTGGAAGGAAGATTCAGCCTCGATTTTCTACACGCGGACTACTGGCATTTGGCAGACGGTATGGATCGAACCGGTCAACAGGCTGCACATTCGGAAGCTGAAATTCAAGCCGGATATCGACAGGAATGAGATTCAAATTCGCACCTTCCTGAACCGAGCGCCTGCAGGCTGCAAGGCAGAGGTCCGGATCGATATTCGCTTCAAGGACGAATATTTCGCCAGTACAACCTTCAGCATTCGACAGGCGGAGGAATCGATAACGATCGGGCTTCACGATTTCAACGATCACGGACTGGGCCGCTGGTGGACACCGAACAAGCCGAGCCTCTACGATACGACAATAACTCTGCTCGTCGACGGACAGGTAGCGGATACGTTGGAAAGCTATTTCGGCATGCGCAAAATTTCCGTCGAAGCGGGCAAAGTGATGCTCAATAACCGGGTTTATTTCATGCGCTTGATTCTCGATCAAGGCTACTTCCCTGACGGCATACTGACGGCCCCGAGCGACGAGGCGTTGAAGCAAGATATCGAGCTGGCGAAATCCATGGGCTTTAACGGAGCTCGCAAGCATCAGAAAATCGAGGATCCCCGCTTTCTGTATTGGGCCGATAAGCTGGGGTATCTCGTCTGGGGGGAAATGGCCAACGCTTACAGCTATTCGGAAGACTACGTTCGCAAGGTAACGCAGGAATGGAATGAAGCCATAGAACGGGATTACAATCATCCCAGCATCGTTGTTTGGGTACCGCTCAATGAAAGCTGGGGCGTGCCGAATATTCTCGTTGACAAGCGGCAGCAGCAGCACGCCTTGGCGATGTACCATATGACGAAATCTCTGGATGATACTCGCCTCGTCGTCTCCAACGACGGGTGGGAGAATATGAGCACCGATCTCGTCACCATTCACGATTATGAGTGGAGACGGGGTGATCTGGAGGAACGTTATTCCACACTGGAGAAAACCTTGGGCCCCAAGCCGCACCGGCGCGAGGTTCTCGTCGGGGGCACGGTCTACGAAGGACAGCCGATTCTGGTGACCGAGTTTGGCGGTATCGCCTTTAAGAAAAGCGAGTGGGAAGGCTGGGGCTATTCCGGTGCCGAGAATGAAGAAGATTTCCTCAAGAAGCTGGCGGATGTTGTGGAGCCTTTCCTGCAATCCCCACATGTCCAAGGCATTTGTTATACCCAGTTGACGGATGTCGAGCAAGAAATTAACGGCTTGCTGACCTACGATCGGGTACCGAAGGCGCCTTTGGAACAGATCAAGAAAATATTCAGCGGCTCTGTAAAATATTAATGCAAGACAAAAATATATCGCTGATGGAGTGATCCAGGATGCAGTCGCCTCAGAAGGATCGGGTTCGGACGCCGGAGCGGCTCATGGAGGAAATCAGGGGGACGCGGCCGCCGTTCGGTTGTGTGGCCGTGTGGTTTTTCGGACAAGAAAGTGTTGTGGTCAAAGGAAACGAGACTGTCATCCACGTCGACCCGTTCTACTCCGATTACCTCGAAGTGCGTGGAGTGAAGCGAGCCTATCCCGCATTGCTTAAGCCAGTGAATATCACTGTCGCCGATTTATGCTTGATCACCCACGAGCATGAAGACCACTTGGATCCATGGACGCTGAAGGTGATTGCCGAGCAATGTCCGGAGGCGATGTTCATGGCGCCTAAATGCTGCAGAGCTGAGCTGGAGTCGACCTGCGGGATTAAGCCGGAACGGATTATCGATGCGCTTACCGGCGAGTGGATGGAGTTTAAAGGTAGAGGCGGGGAACGGATCCGTATCAAGCCGATCCCGGCGGCTCACGAAGAGGTCGAGACGACGGGAAGCGATCGGTCGCATCGTTATGTGGGCTACTTGCTGGAGATGAACGGCGTCAAAGTGTATCACGCGGGCGATACCGTCATCTACCCCGGTCTTCCGGAGCTGCTTGCCGAGGAAGCGATCGATCTTGGGATGCTCCCGATTAACGGCCGGGATTATTTCAGGACGTCCCGCGGGATCGTCGGGAATATGAATGTTCGCGAAGCGGCGGAGCTGGGCAAGATGACGCGTATGGATACGGTAATTCCGCTCCACTATGATCTATTTGACGGAAACAGCGAGAAACCGGGGAATTTCGTGCAAGAGCTTTACGAACGATACCCCGAGCAGAAGTGCCACGTCATGGCGCGAGGCGAACGTTTCATCTATTCTTGCCCCCGATCGTTCCTTTCATAAATTCCAGAGGGGATGAAGGTTATGGACAAAACGGTAACGGAAGTTTATCGTAACCCGCTTGCTATTCAACGAATCGGTGATCCGTTCGTGTTGAAGGCTTCAGACGGAAAATATTACTGCTATCCCACTTCGGCGGGCGATCATGGATATAAAGCTTGGACTTCGGACGATTTGGTGAACTGGCGGGAGTTAGGCTTCGTGTACGAGAAAAACGAAAAAAGTTGGGGCTACAAGCAGTTTTGGGCACCGGAGGTCGTCGAGAATAACGGCCGCTTTTATATGTACTATACCGCGAGATGGACGGAGAAGGACAGTCTTCGCATCGGCGTTGCCGTGGCCGACAAGCCGTTCGGTCCTTTCATCGACGTCTACGACCGGCCCATGTTCGACTTCGGCTATGCCGCGATCGATGCAAACGTCCTTATCGATGAGGACGGCGGCAAATACTTGTATTACTCGCGCGATTGCTCGGAAAATTACATTGGCGAACAGCGCGAAAGCCATATCTATGGCGTTCGTCTTGCTGACGATATGATAAGTGTCATCGGAGAACCCGCTCTGCTGCTGAAGCCGGAGCAGGAATGGGAATTGAAATCCGGCCTAAAGGTATATTGGAACGAAGGCGCCTTTGCGCTTAAACGAAACGGAATTTACTATTTGATGTATTCGGCCAATTTCTATGCGAGCAAGCATTATTCAGTCGGCTATGCGATTTCGGACCATCCGCTCGGGCCTTATCGAAAATATGAGCACAACCCGGTGCTGGCTTCCAATAGGGACGATATTTCGGGACCGGGGCATCACTGCGTCATCGATTCACCGGACGGCTCGGAGCTATTTATCGTTTACCATACTCATACCGATGCTGCGATCGGGGGCGGCAATCGCCAAGTTTGTATCGACAGGATGGGCTTTAGAGAGGACGGCTCGATCTATGTGAACGGTCCTACGCTGACCGATCAGCCGGTTCCGTCCAATCGGATAGTTGAATGAGTGAACAGTAGGCTGCCGTAGTCGGCGTGAAATAGTCTATTTTACAAGGAGAGAACCCGATGCCGCGACCCAACATTCTGCTTATTCAAACCGACCAGCAAACGGCGGAAACGTTAAGCCTGTACGGCAATCCGGTGCTGCAAACTCCGGCTTTGGAACGCCTTGCGGAGAAGGGTGTCTTGTTCGAGCTTGCGTTTTGCAACTATCCGGCATGCTCGCCATCGCGTTCATCCATGTTTACAGGCCGTTACGCTTCGACGATCGGCGTCCATGCAAATCATATGCTGATTAACCCGAACGAAACAACGCTGCCTCAGGTGTTGAAGGAGAACGGCTATCAGACCGCGATTATCGGGAAAAATCACGCGTTCATGATTGACGCGGCCAAATCGTACTATCCGGGCTCCGTTCCCGAGAAGGCCAGTCTGCTGCGGCAAGTTTTCGATCACGTTCGGCTTGCCGAGCACGGACATATGGTCGACGGGTACCGGAACGATCCGGAAAGTATCACAGCTCATGAATGGGCCGAGCGCAACTGCTGGAACAGCCCGCTCGGACATGGCACAAATCCGGCCAGACCGGAGAAATGCGGCACCTACCTCCTCGGCCAATCGATGGTAGATTATCTGGAAGAGGTGAGAGACCCGGAGAAGCCGTTCTTCACGTGACTGTCGTTCCCGGATCCGCACACCCCGTATCAGGTGCCGGAGCCATATGCCAGTATGATCGATCCGGCCGATGTGCCGCTTCCGCCCAAGGACAATCTGGACGGCAAGCCGGAGCGGCAAAAGGTTATGCACGTGATGGACGCGATGGATCGCGCCGACGACGACTTGATCCGCAAGGTACGGGCCATTCACTACGGCATGATCAAGTTTATCGACGATACGCTCGCGATCGTTTTCACCAAGATGGAATCGCTCGGCTTAATGGACAATACGATTATTGTCTTCACTTCCGATCACGGGGATTCCATGGGGGCGCACGGGCTCATCCAGAAGCATAATGGGTTCTACGATTCATTTACGCATGTACCGTTTATCGTCTATGCGCCAGGTTACGAAGGACCGAAGCGTACCGCTCATATGGTCGAACTGGTTGACGTCATGCCGACCTTGCTGGAGATGGCAGGAGTACCGGTTCCGTACGGCTGCCAAGGCCGGAGCCTCGCGCCGTTCCTTCGGTCGGAGCAGGATTACGTCCCTCGGGATTATGTGGTTATGGAAAGCGGGGAGGAGGGAGAGCCGCTGAAGCTCGCGGATATGACCGGCCGGCCGGAGCATCCGTTCGACGAACGGTACTTCGTCTGGTGCGCGTACCGCGAAGCCTGGCTGGGCAAAGGGAAAAGCATCCGCACCCGCGACTGGAAGCTGAACATCTATGCGAACGGGGAAGGGGAGCTGTACGACATGAAGAGCGACCCGCACGAGCTGACGAACTTGTTCGGCGACCCGGCCTATGACCCAATCGTTCACGGGCTCGAGAGGAAGTTGCTCCTGTGGTCGATGGCCAAAGAGGATCGCCTCCCTATGAATACGACCGTTACATTGAACTACGAAGATAAGAGGAAAGAAAATGAGCGATCATGAGCGATCTAAACCGAAACCATTACTCAATATCCGACGGCCAATTATCGTTATAATAAGGCGCTTCGGAACAATCGGGCTGGTGAACGCGACGCTGTGATGAAAGGGGGAACAGCTATGCGATTAATGAAAACGGTTATACTGATGACCGTTGTATCGGTCATGATGGTCGGTTGCAAATCGGGAACAAGTCCGACTTCGAATGAATTGAAAGCTACTGAGTCACAGACCCCTGTTGTCGGCAAAGCGCCGGACGGGACGTCCTATCACAATCCGCTCTTAAAGAATATTGCGGATCCAAGCGTTTTCCGGGACTCGAACGGCCTCTATTATATGTATCCGACGGGGGGCAACAAATTCAAGGCCTACTCTTCACCCGATCTGGTTCATTGGAAAGACGCGGGTATTGCTCTTAACGGCGGAGAGGTTCCATGGGCGGACAATAAATTTTGGGCTCCGGACGTGAAAGAGCACGGCGGGAAGTATTATATGTTTTTTTCCGCCACTAAAGGGAAGGACTACCCGAGGATCTCCGTCGCTGTCAGCGACAAGCCGACAGGTCCTTTCCATACCTTATCCGAGAAGCCGTTGTTTGATTTCGGCTATGGAACGATTGATCCTTTTGTGTTTTTTGACGATGATGGCAAGATTTATATGTATTATTCCGTAGACCTTCATACGGTCGGGGATCACTCCGAGAGCCAAATTCATGTGGCTCAGCTCAGTAACGATCTGCAATCCGTTATCGGCGAACCGCGAATGCTAACCCACCCGGAACAGACGTGGGAATCTTCCGGCAAACAACGATGGAATGAAGGAAGCTGGGTACACAAGCACAAAGGCACTTATTATTTGATGTACTCGGCAAATTGCTATTGCGGGAAGTCATATGCGATCGGTTACGCAACGTCAAAAAATCCTCTCGGACCGTTCGTAAAATATGTGAATAATCCCGTGTTGAGCGCGAACTATCCTCAAGTTTCCGGAACCGGTCATCACAGTATTGTGCCATCGCCGGACGGGAAGGAGCTTTTCATTGTCTATCCTTCTCATATCGATGTAAAGAAGGGGGGAGGATCCCGCCAGCTCCATATCGACCGGATGGGCCTCCGCGACGACGGAACGTTGTACGTAAACGGCCCGACGTTAACGGAGCAGCCTCTGCCTTCGGGAACGAACATATGGAAAAATATCGCAGGTGAAGCCAAGCTTTCGGCAAGCTCTACGGACGAGTCCTCCAATCTAAAATTTCTGGTTGACGGGGAAATCGGTATTTATAAGCGTACGAGTTCTCAGGATTGGATATCCGCTTCGAACGATTCCTCCCCTTGGGTTCAGCTTGAATGGGATCAGCCCTTCGCCATCAACGGTGTCTGGATTTACGACAGCGGTGATTCCGCTAAAGCGCTCCAATCGGGCACCTTGATCCTGGACAGCGGGAAGGAGAAGAAAGAGGTCCGCTTCCCAACGGAGCCGGGAGCTGCGGCTATTGTCCAATTGAATGGGCAAAAAGCGAAAAAAATCAAGTTTGTGCCCGACACCTCGAAGCCGGGAAGCAGCCCTGTCGCCTTATCGGAAATCATGGTACTGGGTCAATCAGGGCGGTAGGGAATCGATCAGTGATTCAGCGACACCTATTAGCGATGGGTCACTTGCAGGCGTAAGACGGAAAACACATATCGAACGATGTGGCAAGCTATTTACATAGGGGCGCGCGTTTCCCGATGTCCCAGCAAAAAAATGAGAAGGATGTATTAGAGGCAGTCCATCAGAGCTTGTGAGAGGAAGGGCTGGGAAGCCAGCCCTTTACTTTACAATCCATAACATAGAGATCTAAACCGAAACCGTTACTCGAATGTCCTGCGGATAGTTGCCGAAGTTCTTGCCAAAAAGGCTGACACCTCCGCAATTTGCAGCGGATTCGGGACAAGAGATTCGAAAAAGCAGCTCCTGTCCTGTTTTTATGTTCAGTTGATCAATACGAACGTCCGAAAATCTTACCCCATCGATAAATGTACCTTCATCGGTAACGGAGAGGACCTTAATAAGTCCGTATTGTGTATCGACCCACCACTCGGGCGTGTATTGCCCGCGCTTGCTGCCAAAATCTCCCGGGCAGGTCCAAGTAGCAACATCGATGCTATTGATAGAAAATGTAATATCCGACGGCCAATTATCGTTATAATAAGGCGCTTCGGAACAAATCTCCAAAGAAATGGTTAAGCACGATGCGGTTTCTTGCCCGACCAAATAATTCGGAATCCGATATTCGACAAAACCGCTTGCAAACCAGAGATGCTCGGCCGTTGTACGCTCGGGATCATCGAAATAACGAGGGTCGTCCATCATACCGATACGCTTGACGGAGGACGCCAAGCCGCAGGTTGGCCGAACCTTATACCGGATGTATTGTCCGACCGGTAAGTCGACCGTAAATCCGGTTTGGCTGCGCGGCTTTTCATCTTCGGCCGTTCGGAGCACTAACGTCATCTTGTCCACATTCAAGGAACAGCGCTTCTGCGTACCTCGTTTTCCTACCGTATTCTCCGTAAAAACAATTCTTGCTTCCTCCAGCTTCTGGATATGCTTTGTAATGATGGCTGATGACAAGCCTAATGCCTCTGCGAGCTCACCAATGTTATAAGGCTTCTCATTCAACAATTCGATGATCCGAACTCGCGTTTCGGAAGAAAAGCACTCCAGCACTTTCATATTTGTCGTGGTCACGTCTATGATCATTCTGCACGCTCCTAACTTATCCAATTGTATAACCAAATTGTTAATTAGTCAACAAGCTCCACGCACCCGAGTCATTTTGAAGCAGGCGGAAGCAGACAAATAAAAGTGATGGTTCTGACGCACGAATTTTGCTGAAGCAACGCTTCACTTGAATTTTATACGGATACTGATTGATTAATATGTACATTAAATATTGACAAAAAGGTAAATGATATCTATCATATTAACTAGTAAGTAATTAAGATAATAATTATATTAACCATAAGAAAGGAGGTTCGGAGATGGCTCAAGAAATGATACAAACCAAACAAACTGTACGGAGTTGCGAAAGCGGTTTCCTGTTCCGGGGTAACGAGAGCTTCACCAGCACAGTGTCAAAAGTTAATGAATAAAGTTTAAGATGGGGGAATTTTAATGAAAAGGAAGTTGGTACTTACCGCCACAGTCTTAGCGTTGCTCCTGAATATCGGCTGCCAAAGTCAAAATAAGTCCGGCGGAAAAAGCACGGATCCGGCCGAGGTCAGAACGGAACCTGTTACATTAAAGTTTTATGTTGCCTATGGTGCTTTCCCCAAAGAAGAGTTTGAGACTTATTTTGTTGAACCGATCAAAAAAAAATATCCGCATATTACCTTGGAGTGGGTTGGCGGCAAGCTACAGGATTTGATATCGGCGGGTGACGTGCCGGATATTTTGATGACCGGTTTGCCGGGGATTCCTGGTATACAGGAATTGCAAATCATTGAGGATCTGAATCCGTATATCAAAAAATTCGGAACGGACCTGTCCAAATACGATCCGGTCACGATAGAAGCCATCAAGAAATTTGGCCAAAAAGGCGAAATGGCGGCGCTGCCATTTCGAATGAACATCCCCGCTCTCTTCTATAACAAAGACCTATTTGATAAATTTGGAATCGCTTATCCTAAGGACGGCATGACTTATGAGGAAACTTTCGATTTGGCGCGAAGGATGACTCGCAGTGACGGAGGCGTTCAATATCTGGGCTTCTACACGGGAGGAACGGACCGCATGGCAATGGGGCTTTCTTTGCCTTATGTGAACAAGCAGACGAACGAAGCCGTGTTGACAACGGACGGTTGGGCGAAGGTGCTGAACTGGAATAAATCGTTGCATGACATTCCGGGGTATGTGAAGGACGGCAAAATTACAAGCAACTCGATCGGCGTGTTTGTGAAAGATCAAAAGGTCGCTATGGCCGGCTATTGGGGTGCGGATACTATCGGCGAAATCGATAAAGTGGTCAAGGCCGGTCAGGAGTTTAATTGGGACATGGCAACTCTCCCCACGTTTGAGAAAGGCAAGGGCAGCGCATGGCAGGCGGAAGCGCATAACATGATTGTGACCGCAACAAGCAAACATAAGGATCAAGCTTATCAAGTGGTGTCTCATGTCTCCGGCGAAGAGGTGCAGAAGTCAATCAATAAGAGCGGCGGAATAACGATATTGAAGAAAACGGAAGAAACGAAGAGAGATTACGGCGCGGACTTGGCATTCCTGAAGGGGAAAAATACGAATGCGTTCTTCACCCTCCTGCCGGGCATGCATGAACATACGAAATATGATCAGAAAGGCAGAAGCATAATTGTAGAAGCAGGCAACGAGGTGATCCTGAAAGGGACCGATGTCAATACCGCCTTGCGGAATGCACAGGACAAGCTGAACCAGTATATCAAGGAACAAACTGCTCTGCAATCGTTGAAGTGACCGATGACCCTCTGATTTTTCCGTGAAACATTTTACGAGCAGGTATCTGATGAATACGAAGCCCTGCCCATAGTTTCAAGCTGAATGGCGGACGCTGCTTTCGTAATAGGCTTGTCCGGCTGCAAGTCCTCCGAGGAAATGGAAACACCGCCACTGAGTCCCGCCATTACGTATAAAATCCGCTCTCCTTAAAAGAAGAATGGCCGGATGGAGCGAAAGACCCCAATATTTTACGTTTCAACGGAAAACGAAAAACAAAAGGAAGGTGTAGAGAAATTTGACCCTGCAGACACAAAGAATTGAATTTGAAGCGACAAAAAAGATCTATGAGAGTGAGACCCTGGTATTTCATGGCGTGGACGGTTTTGATGTCTACAATATTTCGATTCCGTTCATACGGGACGGGAAGCGCTATTTGTTCGGGCGGGTAGAACGTCGCGAGGAATGGGCCCGCTCTTGGGTCCGCCTGTTCGAGGAGACGGGGCGGGATGAATGGACCGTGGTGGAAGATAGCATGATCTATACACTGGAGGACCCTTACATCTGTGAGATCGGTGATGAGCTTGTAATGGGTGGGACTCATGTGCAATATCAGTGTGGAAGATACAGCACGTTTTTCGGCTATTTCTTCCGGGGCACCGACCTCCACAATTTGTACTACTTCACTACCGGACCTAACAGAATGAAGGATATTCGCCTTGTTCCGTTGTCGGATGGCAAGATCGGCGTCTTCTCGCGTCCGCGCGGCGCGGAGACGAGAGGCAAATACGGGAGCGAATCCATGATCGGCTTCACGTTCGTTGACAGACTGGAAGAGTTATCTGCGAACGTCATCGAGAACGCACCGTACATTCACGGCATCTTCGGGGAAGGCGAATGGGGAGGCGTTAATCAGGCTTATCTGCTCGACAGCGGCAAAATCGGCATCATCGGCCACATTTGCTATCGGGATAAGGATGAGAACGGAGGGGAAGTGAAGGTGTACCTGAACATGGCCTTCGTCTTCGATCCAACCACCAGAGAGCCCTCGGACCTTCATTTGATCGGAAGTCGTCCCTGCTACCCGCCGGGACCTGCCAAGGCACCGCATTTGATCGACTGCGTCTTTACTTCGGGAATTGTGATGCGTTCAGACGGCAAGGCCGATCTTTACAGCGGCATTGGTGATTGCCAGGCGGGGCGTATTACGATCGACTATCCGTTCGAAGGACATGGGCGTATTGTCTAGAGGAGGAAGTTGGGGGTGATTGGGACAATCATGAATGGGGGAAAAAGACATGGCAATGAAACGAATGGCCGCACTTTCACTACTGTTGTTCGCAACCGCCTGCAGCAGCGGAAATGACGGCAAGGCCAGTGAGCAGCCCGCCGGTGATAACAAAGCTCCGCCTAAAGTTTCGACCGAGCCCGTCACGATCAAATTCGCGCTGAGCATGGGATGGCTTGGACCTGACGAGTTCAAGAATTACGTTGAGGAGCCAGTGAAAAAGCGCTTTCCGTACATTACGATCGAGCCCATCGATTTATCCAAGCCGGATAACAGTTTCGATAAGCTGATGGCCTCCGGCGTCATACCGGATTTGGTGATGACCGCCTCACCGATCATTTACCGGTTTGTAGGAACCGGAATGGAAGATAATATCGAACCGCTGATCAAAAAATTCAATTTCGACCTTTCCCGTTTGAACCCGGTCGCCGTAGAATCGGTGAAGTCGGCAAGCCGGCAAAATAACTTAATCGGTCTTCCATGGACGATGCACTTCAGTGGTCTCTACTATAATAAAGATATTTTCGACAAATTTGGTGTCCCGTATCCGAAGGACGGCATGACTTGGGAGGATGCCAGAGAGCTGGCCAAAAAAGTGTCGCGCAGCGACGGCGGCGGGCAGTATCGGGGCTTGGAGCCGGATAAATCGACCCGAGTAGCTTCGGTGCTGTCATACGGCTTTATCGATCCGGTAACGGAGAAGCCGACCGTGAACAATGATAACTGGAAAAAAATATTCGAATTACTGAAAAGCATCTACGACATTCCCGGAAACAGCACACCCCGTTATGCCGGCTCCGGTTTCGATCAATTTAAGAAAGAACGGACGCTCGCTATGCTCGCTTCAAATAATAACCTGCCGAATTTGAAGGATACGCAGGATTTGAATTGGGATTTGGCCCAGTACCCGTCATTCAAAGAACGCCCCAACACTGGCATGCAGGTGGATGAGTGGATTCTTCATGTCACGGCGCAAAGCAAATACAAAGATCAAGCATTTCAAGTCATTTCCACGATTTTATCCGACGAGGTGCAGACGGAAATAGCCCGCAACGCGCGGCTGCCGGTATTGAAGGCAAATAACATAGAGCAGGAATTCGGTAAAAACTTGGCTTACTTGCAAGGCAAGAATGTGAAAGCCGCCTTTAAAACCAACGCTGCGAAAGCGCTTCCGGTTAGCAAATACGATTCGTTCGCGGAAGAATATATAACTCGCGCCATCGAACCGGTTGTCAAAGGGGAGAAGGATATTAACACGGCACTGAGGGAAGCGGAAGAACAAATATCGAAAAATATTGAAACGAACCGGCAAAAATAACTCAACTCGTTTGCTGCCGCATTGCGGAGTTAACAGAATCTTTGTGGTACAGTTTGTCCGGCTGAAGATATTAAATCAAATAAGGGCTGAGGGGATCTCCCTCAGCCTGTTATATCCGTCAAACATTTTCTTTCCACCATTCAAGAAACAGCATAATTATTTGGTCTTTCGTGAGGAACAGCATAGGGTTTCTGGCCCTATTACGGTCGAACAATCCGTTTTGTCAGAACGCTCAACGCATTGCGAACTTCTCTGGCAAATACCAATGGTCTTTCTTTCTTTTCGAAGTGGATGTACCAGAGGTTTGGTTTGTCGAAAAGCCAATGGTTGTGCAGAGCAGTCACTTTAATTCCTTGTCTACGCAGCCGCGAAATAAATGGATTGATTTCCGCTGTTAAGATGACTGTTTCTCCTAGACAAAGTGCTCTTCCGTCACGACCGATACTTTCGAATGAAAATGCTTGGGGAATCGCGAGAAAGGACCTGCTGCGTTTACCCAGAATAACGGGTTTTATATTACTTCTAACTCTCGAGGCTGTACAAACACCGTTGATGACTTGTGCTCTTGCGCCAAGTATGCCCGCAAAGCGTCGGCAAAGAGGACTCACAGCCATTTTTCCCAGCTCCTTTATAATGACTTTGGTATTACACTCATATACTATGAAATTAGAAAACTATTTCTTGGATAAATAGACAAGGAGAAACGTACAAGATTTCATTCATCTCAAAACTGCTTATTACGGATGGTTGGGTCAAAGACCCACCACCTACCATGTACGCCTCTGCTGCCGTACGGAGACATGAGAAGAGGAGGAGGAAGGAGGCAGCTTCATGGGGAAGAAGAATATCCCGGGTAAAATAATGATTAGCCGTGCTAGTGGTTATCGCAGAAACTAATGATCTCTGTAACTGTCAGAAGAAAAGTAGATTTATATTTGAGACGCGACAGGTTAGAGGGAGGGTCTCTGTGACCAAGGAAGTAGCTTATCTCTTGGATTCTGAGGATTGAGCAACTTCTCAAATAGATACGTCAGATAGTTAGCGGGATACAGACTTCTCTCAAATTTGGGATTCGCCTATGTTAGCAGAAAAAGGATTAGCTAATGTAAAGTAAGTTCGGCGACAACTCCTGCATGATCAGAAGGCCATAGTGCCGTTGATGTGCGATCCTTTTGCTCTTCTCCAACAACGTCCACTTTTTTAACTTTGAAATCGCCCCGAAAGAGAATTAAGTCTATTCGAACAAAAAGTTGCGAAGTCAAATTTAATACATCAGCATCTTGGCAACATGTTAATCCTTCGCCTTTTCCTGCGATATTCCATGTATCTTCAAATCCAGCATTAATCATAAGGTTGTAAGATGGACCACTGCCGTCAGAATTTGAGTTGAAATCTCCTATGAATACCACAGGAAGTCCAGTAGCTCCGGGGCCCCGTAAAAGTTCATTTGCTTGAGCGAGTTGTATTTGAAGTGTAAGGGGAATTAAAGGTGAAACGGGTTGTAAATGAGTATTTACGAGCTTAAATTTCTTTCCGCATATTTTGACATCAACAGACGCCCAACCAAACAGGAGTTTTTCAAGCTTACCGCCAACTAGAATGGGAAGAAAAGCATCAAATTTCTTTGTTTGTATATTTGAGAACTTAAGATCTGAATTTTTTCGCGCCACAATCACATCTCGATCTAAAAACCGAACGTTGAAGCCGGTACTACTAGGTAACGTAACATCCGAAGTGTCTACTATTGCTATAACCTCATAATGCAACCCTCTTTTTTCTAACTCTTTGAGAAGGATCGAAACAAAATCATACTCTACTACTACTTTAGATTTTTGAGGTAACAAAAGTTGCCATATTGCTGCTTCTTGAAGACCTATTATATCTGGTTTTTTTCTTGCAATTTGATCAGCAATAGCTCTTGATCGTACCGGAAAATTTGTTGCTTGAAACTGTCTAAAGATCTCAGTAACACGTTGTGGGAGTTCCTCTGGAGTGGTTCCTACTGCAGGCGTTAAAACAGCTCCAAAATAGATGTTCCATGTCATGATTTTTACACTATTATGGGAAGACATTACTATCAACCTCCTTCTTGATGATAGTATTTTTATGTAGAATACGATTTTTTTGCTTGTATGATTGTCTAACATAAAAGAAGATGAGGTAGATGAGGACTATCGGACAAAAGGTGATTACCTCTCCAAGGACTCTTGGGCAACACTCGCGATTTATGGGCTAAACTTCCTAAGAAGACACCGTTCATTCAATTTTTTGAAAGCGTCTGAAAGGTGGGAAAGTGATTCAGTCCTGCGCTTTCGTTATGACCAGGTACTAATCCAGACCACGAGCATAAATGCGCTGCATTAGGAAACTGTTTTTTATTATCCGCTCCGAATTCCGCCGAGATTTGTTCTGCCATTCGAGTGGCTATACCGGGGATTGAATCTAAACGTTCAACATCTTCATGGAAAGATTCTACTCACGTACCACTTGCATGCCATGCAAGCACTCTCCCACTATAGCTGGTTTCACTCCAAAAAAACTGCTCTATCTTACATACCATCAACCTCATAAACAAAAGGATGTCACACTTTGGCACGCTATACCGTCATTCATGTGAAAGGAGTGAGGCAAGTGAAAATAGCGGTTGTGGGTGGAACGGGAATGTTAGGACGGCGCGTCTCCGCAGTACTTCGTCGGCGTGGACATGAAGTTCGCGTGCTGAGCCGCCGGTCCTTGGAACATCAAGTAAACCTCGTAACGGGCGAAAGGCTAGATGCCGCCTTGGAGGGTTGCGATGCGCTTGTTGATGCCAGCAACGCTTCTACGAATGCAAAAAACATTCTGATCGACGGAACGAAAAGATTGCTGGCGGCTGGCAAACAAGCGGGAATAAGTCATCACTTGTGCGTCTCCATCGTCGGTTGCGAACGCATACCGATGGGGTATTTCGGCATTAAAGCCGAACAAGAGCATGTGGTGGAACAGAATGATGTGCCATGGACGATTGTCCGAGCGACGCAATTTCATGACTACATCGCCGCGATGTTCGAACAAGCCGCACGATGGAAGGTGTTACCCCTGTTGAAAATTCCGATTCAAACCGTTGCGGTGGATGAGGTCGCACACACGATAGCCGATACGGTCGAGGCAAAACCTCGACATGGTCGTTTAGAAATTGCCGGCCCGGAAATTACCGATGCGAGGATGGTTGCTCGAACTTGGCGTTCGGTGTCGGGGTAGCGAGTCGTTGGGCTTCCGATCCCTCTTCCCGGCCATTTAGGTCGCGAACTGCGTTCAGGCGCCGCTACGGCGGAACATCCTCACGTTCGCGGACAAATCACGTTCGAATCATGGTTGACGGAGGTGAAACGTCATGGTTGAACAGCAGAAGAACGACATGTTGCTGTCATTGTTTGAAGCCGAACGTCCGCGTTTGCTTCGAGTGGCCTACTCGATCACAAGCTCCGTTGCGGAAGCGGAAGATTGTGTGCAGGAAACCTGGATGAGGCTGCAATCCATAGGTGACGCGGAGCTGATTCGGAATATTCCGGGATGGCTGACAACGACGGTAGCACGGCTTGCCCTGGATACGTTAAACAGTGCTCGATCGCGGTGGGAACGCTATGTCGGCCATTGGTTACCGGAGCCGCTCGTTGAAGATGTCAATCTGGATGATCCTGCCGAACGCGTAGCGCTGGACGATTCTGTCAGTATTGCGTTGATGATCGTATTGCAACATCTGTCTGCAGTAGAACGCACCGCCTTTTTGCTGCATGACGTGTTCGGTCTTTCTTTCGTGGAAATCTCAACGATCGTCGGCCGATCTCCTGCAGCAGTTCGCAAGCTCGCTTCCCGCGCTCGAAAGCACATCGAACAAGGAAGACCGAGGTTTGTTCCTACATTCGCAGAACAGAAAGAGCTTGTTCTTGCATTTGCCGCCGCTTGTCAGAAAGGCGACATGGAAAAACTCGTCTCGACACTGGATCCGAACGTTGTCTGGCGCGGAGATGGCGGCGGGGATACGGCAGGTGTAGCCCGTGTTGAACAAGGCGCCGAACGTGTGGCGAATGGCGTGGTTGCGTTCACCCGGCAATCTAGACTTAGGATACGCTTCGCCTTGGTCAACGGCGCGCCGGGACTCGTTTTGTTCGATGACGAGGATCAGTTGTCCGTAGTTTCATTTACAGTGGCAAATCGACACATCACAACTATCCATGTCATCCGCGATCCCGACAAGCTGAGTAAAGTCAGGACGATATTTTTGGACAAGGGTAAACGTGTTGAAGAATAGTATGCAGACCTTGGTAGATCCCTCTTTTTCGCTGAATAAAATCATTCTATTGAAACAGACGCAGCAGCTTCTAACTTACCGAAACATTTATAAGATGAAAGGGAAGTGAACAATTCGTGGAAACCTCGGCTTTTAGCATATCGCGAACAATGATGACTGGGCTGACATGGATTTTTGCCGGTGCTGTGTTGATTCAAATTTTCTTTGCGGGATTGGCATTGTTTGTTAACTCTTCCCATTGGACATATCACGAAGAATTTGCGAATTACCTTTCGTTTTTGCCAATCATCATATTTGCTTTAACGTTTATCGGCAAGCATTCGCGTCGACTCCGTCTGCACACCGCTGCATTAATCGGGATGATTATCGTAATGGTGATGACCGGCGTGTTTTCTTCGCAAATTGGCATATTGTCCGCATTCCATCCAGTCATCGCCGTGTTTTTATTTTATCGCAGCCTTGTCATCTTACGACTAATAGCGGATCAATGATCTTCTTCACACCTTGCCACAACCCCTTGATCCAATAAAACACAAAAGCCATGATTACGCGGCTATTAATGAGATCAAGTTCTAATCACCCGACAAGTTCCTTCATATCAGGATTTCTTCAGTTTTACAACACCTGTCGGACAAACGGGTTGATGTGCTGCTCCAGCACCGTGAATTCCGCTTTGATACGGCACGACTGGCTGATGTACGGGAACGGCGCGACTATGCTGATTTTGGCCGCATGCGGCAAAAGCCAGTCAGCCGGGACCATCAAGGGGACAAAAGCTCCGAGAGGGGAAGGGGAAGCCGCCGGCTCAGCCGGCGGCTATTCGATTTCATGACCTCATTTCCCCTGGGGTGACGCCCCAATATTTGCGAAAAACACGATTGAAGTAGCTGGCGTCCTTGAAGCCGGTCCGCTCCGCGGCGGTGGCGATGGTCGAACCGGCCAGCAGAAGCTCCTTGGCGAGCCCCATCTTTTTTTCCAGCACGTAGTCGGAGTAAGAGAGGCCGATTTCCTGCTTGAATCTGCGGCTCAAGTAGGAGGAATTGAGATGTAGCCGGTTGGCGATCGCATGCAGCGACAGCTCGCAGTCGATCTCGCTCATGATTATATCCGTCGTCTGACGGACGATGCCATATGTTTCGCCTTGCCGCTTGCCGTATTCGATGATGTGCGCCGCGATTTGCGCGAGCGAGTTGTAGGCATCCTGAACACTGTCGGTCGGTTGAAAGCGGGAACGGAGCAGAGGGTCGCCTCCGACGATCTCGTGAAGCGACCATCCTTTCCGTTCGGCCATCCTGACGAACAGGCCGTTCATGACTAGCCAATACTCGCGCACGTCTTCGACCGAGCCAGCCTCGGTCGTCCGAACGGACCACCAGCGCTCGAGCGCGGACAATGCCTTGGCCGTATTCCCCGTCTCCAGCCCGACCTCGATGTCTTTCTCCAGTTTGCCCGTCGTGCGCCGGCCGACGTTTGGTCTGGACTTTGATCGCTGCCGTTCGGACATTCGCCGAACTTCGCGGCCGCCTGTGAGGGCATTTTCGAGTCGGATCGAAGTCGGCCGGTCGACGACGTCGGGGACGAGCAGTCGAAGGGTGCCGGTTTTTCTGTGGTACGACCAGGAAGCCGGGGGCGGTTCCTTGCGAGAGCCGTTCGTCTCGCGCCATGCTTGGCCGTCCACCTTGACAGCCGCCGGCTTGTCGAGCACATGAACGACGACGTCCCACGTCCGTCTCTCCGGCATGTCGGGATAACGGCCAACTCGGGGCCCGATCTCGACGCCGAAGACGCGCCGGTCGTCCCGGCAGGCGATGCTTGTCACAGCTAATTCCCCTCGCAAGTAGCCGAATGAAAATCCGTCGTCCTCATACAGCGTAAATTCGCCAGCGCCGCCTGGGTACAGATGCAGCTCCAGCCGGTCTGCCGGCCGCTGCCCTGAGTATTCCATGTCCGGCCACATCGGCACGATCGCGCCGGCTCGGACGAAGAGCGGACCGGCGGCATGCTTAGGGACGCAGTACGAGATATCGGCCGGGCCGGTGAACTTCTCCCCGGTCCAATAGTCGTACCATTCCCCGGCTGGCAAATATACCTGATCGGTGAACACCGCGACCAGGAAGGCTTCCCCGAACATGTATTGGTTTTGCTGCGCGACGGCGTGCGGATCGTCGGGAAAGACTAGCGGCATCGCCCTGGCGATCGGCAGTCCGGTGCGTGCGGCTACGTGGGCTGCGGAATAAATGTACGGCAGCAGCCGGTAGCGGAGCCTGGCGTACGTCTTGAACAGGTGCAGCAGCTCCGGGTCTAGCAGAAGGGGGTGCCGCCAATACGCCCAGCTGTTCACCTTCGACCAAGGCTGGAAAAAGCCGAAGTGGATCCCGGCGGCAATGTGCAGCTCCATGTCGACGGCCATGTGGGCGATGCCGGAGAGTCCGAGACTGAGCACGGACAAGTGGGCACGCGACCTCCCGCCCGACCAGACGGCGGCATATTTCTGAATGCCGGTATATCCGATAGGCGTATAGATCATCGGCCGCCGTCCGGTCTGAGAAGCGAAGCCTTCCCGGATGGAGCGGCCGACCACGGTCGAATGCGGTAAGCTTTCCGCGTCGTCGGAACTGTCGTCCGCAGGAACGGGAATTTTCGCCATCTCCCGAACCGGTATTTTGGTGCACAGGTTGAATCCAAGCACGCCTTGTTCGACAAACGGCTTCAAATAATCGTACCAATTCTCCGGCAAAATAGGTTGCTGACCCGCTTCGTCATCGTCACGCAAATATAGTCCAAGGGTCAGCTTGAACCCGGCTGTGCGCAAGGCGCCCATGAACGTATGGGCGCCTTGCGGCAGCCACTGCGGAAGGTAGAACCGGTCCGGATGCCAATCGACGGGCCCGTCGTAATCGAACTGCCGATCCATCCAGGTCGGCTCCAGACCGATCATGTCGCACGGAATGCCTTCCCCCCGAAAGTTCAACGCGTCCTCAAGCATGTCCCGCGCCGTCGCCTGTTGGTTGCAATTGTAAGCAAGTCCGTAAGCCCAGACGGGGAGCAGCGCCGCTGGGCCGGTCAGCTCCGCGTACTTCTGCAGCAGTCCGGCAAGACCGTCGCCTGTGAACAGGTAAAACGCCAGCTCCCCGCGCCTTCCGTGAATCCGCACAACATCCGGCGAGGAGCAGCCGACATCGAATTCGTGCCGGCTGTCGGTGTCCATCAGCAGACCCCATCGTTCGCTCGATAGGAGCAGCGGAATGGGGGCGTGCACCTCCTTGCCGCTGCGAAAGCAAATCGCGATTTTGCAGCCCCGTTTCATCAGCGGGGTATCATGCTGGTCGCCCAACCCGTATATGCGTTCTTCCGCAGCAAGCGCAAACTGCGTCTCGAAGCCGTCATCGGAGACGCTGGCAGCAGCGTCGAGGCTGGCCGGCGTCCCGTAGCCTGCGCGAGGCGGACGGTTTTGCCGGGTAAGCAGCGTTCCGGCTTCGCCGTACAGCGATAGTTCTCCGGAACGGCGGTCCACTCGGAGAGCCGCAGAGTCCGTACTCACGTCCATTTCTTCCTCGCGCATTTTCGTTTCCCAGCAAACCGATGCAGGATAGGGGGCAACAACTCCAAGACGGACAAGTGGAGAGGGTTCTTCGAAACAACCCGTCCGATTCATCCGAACGTGAAACGTATGTGGCGATATCGGTTCGATGCGCACGTGCAAACCGGTCGAGGTTAGTACGACCACGGACGCGCGGGAGTTTCTCACAGAAATGCCTCCTCTGAAGTGCCGGAAGAAGACGGAAGCCGATCCAGCCTGAAATTTCCTAATCATTTTAGCACATTTTTGCGCTGCTGCGGCGAAGAAGGTGCTTGGCCGCGGATGATTCCGACCGTCCCCGGACTGTTGCCGATTCGACCGCTTTCCTTGCAGCCTTTGCCCATAGTGTTTGACGTCTTGTGATGGCTAACGAATACCGGACAATATGAACTTCATGACCTGGTTTGTATTTTAATGACTTTTGGTCCGAAACGGTAATTTTATGACCTCCATTGGTCTATTCAGTCAAGCGGGCGACGCTGCGTCCACAAGTAACGGAAATGCAATCTGAAGTCATGAGGATTTCTTGTTGGCGAAAAATGCGGCCCGCTATAATTGAAGCTGTGGGCAGGTGAAAACGTTGTCATTTTCGTTGCAAATCCGCCTGTTTCCGCAAATAAGCAGTTGAGAGGGGCAAGTCGAAGATGAGCGGGACTAGAAGAAGATGGCTTGGCGCGACGGCGATGTCGGCATTGCTGCTGTTGGCCGCTTGCGGCAAAGAAGGAGGCGATGGGGGAGCAGCCGGAGAGCCGGTCCGGTCCGGCGATGCCGGAAAAACGGTGGAAGCGGTCGATCCGAACAAAGAGGTGGTGCTGACCGTGTACTCGTTGCTGGGCGGCAATTACGAAGGATTCATGAGCTCGGAGGGACAGTACATCCAGAAGAAGTATCCGAATTTCAAGTTCAACTTCATGCTGCCGGGGACGGGGACCACTTTACGGGATGTCGTCACGGCGAAAACGCCGATCGACATTATCATTTCGTCTCCCGACCTGCAACCGGTCATCGACGTAGGGCTGGATTCGGATATTTCCGATCTGGTCAAGAAGCACAACTACGATCTCAACCGGTTTATCCCGGTCACGATCAACATGATGAAGCAGTTGACCGGCGGCAAGGTGCTCGGGCTTCCCGGCCGAGTGAGCTCGTATACGCTGTACTACAACAAGGACTTGTTCGACAAGTTCGGCGTGCCTTATTTGAACGACAAGATGACGTGGGAAGATATTTTGGAAACGGCGAAAAAGCTTACCCGGGCTGACGGCGGCGTGCAATATTACGGCTTCGCCGCAGATATTATCGCGCTGCTCGACATGAACGAGCGGGCGCCCCAGTACGTGGATGCAAAAAACTTGAAGGCCACTTTGAACAGCGAGTACTGGAAACGAAAATTCGACCGGACCGTGCCGCTTTTCACCATGCTCCCGGACATTTCCGACCCGGCGTTGCTAACGAGCCTGACCAAGTCGAGAGATTTATTCTTGAAGGAAAAGCGGGCAGCGATCTTGCTCGGCATCAACGATGCCGGCGTTCGGGCGGCCAGCGAGAAATGGGATCTGAACTGGGAAATCTCGCCGTTTCCCGTCTTCAAAAACGCGCCGAAGGAAGGGCCGCAGCCCAGCACGCGCTATTATTTGATCGCCGCAGGCAGCAAGCACCGGGAAGAAGCGTTTGCGGCGATCACCCAACTGGTCTCCGACGACATCCAGCGGGAGCTGGTAAAAGGCGGATTCACGCCGCCGCTGCAAAACGCCGGCTATATGGATTTGTTGGGCAGCGGCATTCCGGAGCTGAGAGGAAAGCATGCCAAGGCGCTCGTTCCACCCAACTACGGCGAAATGAATGTGAAGGACAAGTACTACATCGCGGCAAGGGCTGAGCTGATCAATGCGTTCAACGATGTCGTCGGCGGCCGGAAGGATACGAATACGGCGCTCCGGGAAGCGGAGGAGCGGGCGGACAAAAAGATCGGGGAATTGAAAAACCAATAACCGGCAAAGGAGAGGGGAATCCTCATGAATGTCGGCAACCGGAATACCCGTCGAATGTGGGCAAAGCTGCTTATATGGACTGTATTGGCAACGAGCTTGCCGTTCGGCAATATCGCGGCAAGCGATACCGTGTACGAGAGCAGTCGCCCGACGGAAGGCGAGTCCTCCTACGTCGCAGTAAAGGACGGGCGGATGAATCGAGACGGAATGATTTCGAATTTGGGGGAGAGAAAGATGACGAATGGCGGCGGCGCACAGCCGCATCCGCCGGCGCTTGACCGGAGAGCTGCGGCCTCCCCGCCGGCGAACCAAGGAGTATCCGCGCTGGACATCGTACGAGGTGGACAGGCGAATGCAGTCGTTGTGGTCGACGATACGGTTTACCCTGAGGAACCGGCCGCCGGGCCGGAACCGGACGTTATTCCCGGGTGGACGCAAGCATACGGGAAAGGAAAGATTGCCGTTACCGATGCAGTCAGCCATACGGGCAATAACAGCCTGCACTTCAACGATGACGACAGCTCTACCTACGGGGTGCTAAGCGATCTTGTCGAGATTAGAGCGGGCGAAACCTACACCGTCTCTGCGATGGTGTATCGCGCGTCAGGTGACGATCCGCAAATCTTTATCCGGTTTTATGATCAAAACAAGGTTCGCATCGGCAGCCAACCCTGGCTCCGAGTGCCGGGTACCGGCGCCTTCTGGACCGAAGCGTCCGTTACGGGGACAGCGCCTGCACAGGCCGCTTATGCCGCTGCGGGACTTTATACCGGCATCCCGCAGGCAAGCGTTTATTTCGACGATATCAAGATGCGCTCGGTCTCTGGGAACGACGTGCCTCTGGCCAATCCGGGCTTCGAACCGCAAACTCCGGTCAGGAGGGGGCCTGCTGAAACATTGGTCGACTACGTACGGAAATCGACGGGAGCGCTTTTGCCGATCATGACGGAGCCGGAATACACAGCTGGCGGGGGCGGCGTGCCGGAACAAGTCATCATTCGCATCGGCACGACGGAAAGTGTTTACGGAAACGCGCCGGCGCTCGATGCGCTGCTCTCCACCTTGGACGGGGACGGGTTCGTCATCTACCCGCAAGGCCAAACGATTACGATCGCCGGTCCCACCGTCTGGGGGACGACGAACGGCGTATACGGCTTTCTGGAACGGTATGCCGATATTCGCTGGCTGATGCCGGGACCTGACGGCGAGGATGTGCCGCAGTGGAGCGACTTGTCGGCGGGAAAGGGAATCGTGCGGGAACAACCGGCCTTCGGATTCCGGGTGTTTAGTCCGCTGCACGGGAAGCCGGACAACGGTGCGGATGCGAACCAGGAGCTGAACAAATGGGCTCAGCGAAACCGGCTGCAAGGGTTCTACAACGCTCCGGTCAGCTTTCATCACAATATGTACAACCTGTTTTCGGTGTCCAAGTTCGGGGCGACGCACCCGGAGTTTTATCCGAAAGGGAAGCCGCCTTCCGCGAATTCGATCTCCGGATGGCAGCCGTGTTTCTCGAATCCGGATACGGTGGACGCGGCCGTTGAAGAAATTTCGGCTTATTTTCGGGACAACCCGGACGCGCAGTCGTATTCGCTCGGCATCAATGACGGAAACGGGTACTGCGAAAGCAATCCGATTCCGGTATACTACGATTGGGTCAATCGGGTTGTGGCGCGCGTATTGGCCGTTTACCCCGACAAATGGTTCGGTCTTCTCGCCTATCAGTCGGTGATCCGGCCGCCGTCGTTTCCGCTGAACCCGCGTGTCATTCCTTTCCTTACAAAGGACCGGATGGCTTGGGCCGACCCGGAAGCCGAGACTCTGGGCTACGCGGATGAAGAAAGCTGGCTGCAAGTGGCCGGCCAAATCGGCTACTACGATTACATTTACGGCAGTCCGTATCTTGTACCCCGCATATATCCGCACCAAATGGCGGAAACACTCCGTCATGCGCGTGAACGGGGGATCGGATCGTACTACGCCGAATTGTACCCGAATTGGGGCGAGGGGCCGAAAGCATGGGTGGCGTCCAAGCTGCTCTGGAATCCCGAAAAAGACGTAGACGCGCTGCTGCAAGAATGGTATACAAGGGCGGTCGGCGTGACGGCAGCGACGTATCTGAAGCAATACTATGATCATTGGGAACTTTATTGGACGGAACGAGCCATTCTCGAGCCATGGTTTTTGCCCGGCACGATTTATCAAAACTTCGCCGACCCTGCTTATTTGAATGCGGTAACCGAGGAAGACATATCGCTTAGCCGCGAATTGCTAGTAGCGGTTGTCGCCGCAGCGGAAACAGAGCCGCAAAAGGCCAGGGCCAATCTGCTCCTTCGTGCGTTCGAGTATTATGAAGCGTCCGCTCTGAGCTATCCCCGGATCGGAGAGCGGCCGGCCGATAAGGCTTCGGCGCTTGCCCTCCTGGAGCATTCGGTCGATCTGTTCGGGCGGCGGATCGAGATGGCCGGGAAGCGGTTCACGCTGCTGGACGAGTTCAAGTCGAATCCTGCCCTTCTGCAGCTTATGGATGCGAGAAGATTCAACCAACTCATTTGGTCTGGTTGGAACGCGCCGGAGTTTTGGGCGCTTGTCGATTACATGAAGGACCGCGAGGCTGCTGGCGGGCCGGTGCGGCTTCGGGCGTCAGAGCTGGCCGCGAAGCATCCTTCACTCGAGGGGAGACAGTACGCCGCGCTAATGCTTCAGGCATTGTCACGTCCGTCCTCGGTGCAGAATCCGTCCTTCGAGGACGGTGATGAGGCAGCGCCGCCGTGGGAGCTGCTGTCGCGTTCCACGTCGTCCCGCTCCATTCGGCGGGCGCATGGGACGGCCTTTACCGGTACAGTGAGCATGCAGGTGTACGGAAAAGGATGGGGTGGACCAAGCCAGGTGATCGCCGTGGAGCCCGGGCTGGCAAGCATGCGCTTCCGTTACCACATTCCGCAGGCTGGAAACACAGCCGGCAGTATCCAATGGGGCTTCGATCTGCTTGACGACCAAGGAGAATGGATCAACTTCAGCACGGTGCGCTCCCCGGTCACTTCTCTTGCGGACGCGGAATCTCAATGGTTGGAAGCGCGTCTGGATGGAGAAATTCCGCAGACCATCAGCGGAAAGCAGGTCCGGCAAGCGCGATTGATCGTCCTAGTCTCCAGCAACGAGCCGGTCGAAGTTTACGTTGACGACGTCAAATTTTACAGCATGGCCAAACCATAGCATGAACTAAACGGAGACGAGAGCTTAATCAATTTCATTACGAAGCTGCCGCAGAGATGACCGGCAGCTTCGTTGCGTTAGTGGGCTGCCCCGCGGAGCTGACATTTATTTTCATTTTTCTTTTACATGATTCGTTTTTTCCAGTGCCGCTTTCAAACCCCGAGCCAATTTTTCAGGATCGTCATATCCCCAGAAATGCAGGAAGAACAGCCGCGGAGATTCGTCCAACATGTGATTGTGGATTGCCGTAACGATTATACCGTGTTCCGTCAAAGCTTGTACCACAGGGTTTACTTCATTCGCCAAAAGGACGAAGTCTCCCGTAGTCGCCGCCTTCTTTCCGACTGCTTGAAAATTGATTGGTGAAGCTACTCCCATGAACGGAGGAATTACCATATTATTTTCCGTTATGTTTTCCGTGCGCGAAATGTTGAACTGCAGAAGACTTCCGCTACGTTTACCTTTCTGCCCTATAATGTCTTCAACTTTCGACCAATCGAAAGCGGAAGGCTGTGGGGGGCCAGAAGGCGGAGTAAGTGGAGTGCCCGTCTGAGCAAGAGCAGCCTTTGCGTTCTCGGCAAGCTTCGTTGGATCACCGCGTCCTGAAACATGCAAATACATAACGCTTGGCATTTCGTTAATAAGGTGATTATGCAAACCTGTGATGTTAATTCCGCTGCTGCTTAATTTTGAGACAACCGCAGGCACTTCCGTATCAAGTAGAACAAGATCACCCATCATCATCGTTTCGTTTCCAAATGGCTTAAAAGCGAGCCAACCCGTAAGAGCAAGACCCGGTTCGACCATGACCTCGCCGATTTTTACTTTTAAATCGGATCGTGGAAACGTAACTTTGAACATGTTGTCTTGCACCGTACCTTTGCGACCGAAAATATGTTCGAGTATTCTCCAGTCGGGTTGTTTGTCGGTGCCTTGCTCTTCCGCGAAGATGTTATCAACTGGCCTGATCATCGGAAACGCGAAAACGACCGCAATCAGCACAAAATATAGAGCAATTTTTTTCATTTTATATCTTCTTTATAGCTTGGTCAGCCGCAACTGATAACAGCACTCTCTAGGTTATTGTTACAGTATCCGCCGTTATCCAAGATACAGTTTACCCTTGAAATTCCTCATTATGTAACAAGAACACGGATAGACGAGCCAATCGCAAGCTTGTTAGACTGTTTAAATGCAATAATTACATTATAGGATTCACTCAGTTGGTAGAGCGTGTAAGCACAAGTTAAGGGGCTCATCAGTAAGGCCAATCAGTTGTAAAATAATCAGATGACAGGGGATGCGGGCACTACGACAGGGTCGACCATCCCTGCTGAGCACCTATAGAAGGTTGTAGGAAAATCAAACGAAAGACAAAAGGGCTGATCTTGGGCGGAATCCAACCGCGCTAAGGGGGCCCTTCTTTTTCTTAGGAATGAGGCTGTTTTAACCGATACTTTGTCATAAGCAAAAGGAATGAGGACGGTTACTCATTTTAAGGACCTGCTTGTGCTTGGGAACGTCTAAGGTAAACGGGAATGTCACAATCTTCTTATCATTTACTCTGAATATAGTGAGGATTTTATCCGGAGATAGGGCAATCATCTAAGCGCAGCAACGCATGGGACACATACCATAATGAATGGGTACTAGGTGCAAAATCGCATAGGAATACCCGTTCCATTATGGCTAGCATGAAAGGTGTGAAGCATACAGAGATGATCTCGCGAGCTGTTTTTGATGTGAATGTTGTCCCTGATTTTGCAAATCAAGCATTCTTAGTTGCGGGCTGCGGAGGCTCGCCATTGCCTACATTTACGGTACCCGATGGTAATGTTGTCCTGCGGCGAGGGAATGCGGAAGTAAGGGTTTCCTTAACTAACAGTGATTCTTCTGAATGCATTGATAATCGAATTGATGTGGGTGTAGCAACTGCTCGAACGCTAGGCTTGATCAATAAGAGGCGCTACAATGTGCGGTTTGACTCGGTCGATCGAAGCATTTCTTTTTTTAGAAAACCGGTGTCGCGTACTTCGATTGCCACAAGGATTGGAAGCACAGTCGTTGAAATAAATACGAATGGCGACAGGACCATCACTCATATAACGGACAATGAAATACACGTTTCGGCGATCGGCGTAGTGTTACTCGGAATTCTCAAGACTCAGCTGCTATTGAAGCGCGGACTTGTAACGAAAAGGGTTCGGCTTCAAGCAGGTACAGACATTTTTGTGGAACCTTTCATTCAAGTAACTCCCAACACGGCGAAAATGTTAGGCTTGTTTGAAGAGGACACTCCGGTAGCCTTCAACCAAATCAGCTCGGTCCTTCGCATTCATCCTGGTAAATAATAAGGTCTCCAGATAACGGTTTCCAAATCGGAAAACGTTTTTTTAGTTGGAGGGAGCAACAAGGTATGACATGTTCATGTAAGCAGGGTCAGTTACGTCGAAATCCATTCACTCGTCCAACGCATATGAGGATAGCGTGCGCATGTTCAAACAGTGACGTGCTCCGCTGTCAAAGACTTATCACTGGAATAAAGCAACAAATAAACAGACGATTAATGTTATTAAGTACGCTTGTAGGTGCGAAAAGCGCGAGCGGGAGGCTTCGGACCACAGCCCGGTTAAAAAAGGAAGGGATACTTTTGAAAAAAATAAAGGGAAAAACACTTACGTGTCAGCAAGTCATAGCCCGTAAAAGACAAATCATCGAAAGAAAGATTGAAGCCATATCGAAAATTTTAGGTGTAGATCTTGTATTTGTCAGATGTTCTTCTGTAAACGGCAAGTTAAGATGCACGTTTACTTTCCAGCATTCAAATGGAGGAGAGGAAACTGGCTAAGAACCCAATCGCCTCAGTCCGAAATTGCCGACAAATGTAAGGATACGCTATTGAGGAACGATAGCAGAACAAAAACAACTCGACGGCAGCCGGCCAAATGATTGGCTGCCTTTGTTCACTTCACAGACAGGATATTGCAACTAAAAGTGGAATTATATTGTAAAAGCAATTGATGACGTGAAGGCTTTGAAAGGGGACAGACTTGTATCCAAAGAGGTACCGCCAGAGTTTACGGAATACCACGCCGACGAACTAATTCCTGGAGATTAAGCTTGGGGCGCTGCGGCAATGAGGACTTGCAATTGTTAAACAAGCAGGCCGGTTTGGCTAAGGAAAGGTGAGTATATTTTGAGACAAAGACTACTGAGTCGTTTCCCTTTTTTGTACGAAGTGCGTGTTGCCCAACTAGTTTTAAAGCGGCATCTTCAAAATGCATTTTCCTTCACAAGGTTTGCAAAAGTAAGGACGGAAGAAAAGCTGCCGTATACCTGCAAAAAGCATCAATCCCTACTGCGTAGAAAATTGGGCTCCACCGATCCCATTCTTCAGGAGAATAAGATTACGAATTTACGGATAAGCATTCGTCAAGTAGACGGGATCATCATTCGTCCAGGTGAGACCTTCTCTTTTTGGAAAATGGTCGGAAAAACGACTGCGGATAAAGGGTATATCGAAGGCCTTCTCCTAGCTCAAGGCGACGTCAAAACCGGTGTCGGAGGCGGCATATGCCAGCTGGCAAATCTCTTGTTTTGGCTCGCTCTTCATACACCTCTTACCATACGGGAAAGGCACCACCATAGCTTCGACCCTTTCCCAGACGATCAGCGCGCATTGCCGTTTGGCAGTGGGGCGAGCGTTTTTTACAATTATATCGATCTCCGGTTTCACAACCAGACCGATCAAGCGATCCAGTTCAAGGTTTGGCTGACTGACGAGCATCTCAAAGGATCCGTACATCTCGAAGAAGAATGGCCCTATTCCTATCATGTATTTGAAAAAAATCATGCCTTTCTGAAAACGGGAGGGAAAAACTATCGGCAAAATGAGATTTGGAGAAGCGTCATTGACAAAAAGACAGGGAATGAAATCAAACAGGAACCACTGATATACAACTATTCCGAGGTCAGGTATGAGCTTCCAGAAGACATATCTAAGGAAGGAACTGCTTTGTAGCAATTTGTATGAGTATATTGTTGATACGACAAATGGATTAACTATGGCCTCGCATGAACGGGAGTATTGTAGCGGCTTCATTCATGATAACATAATTTACAACATTGTTGATGATGAATGGTCCGAAGCAAGGAAAAACACGACTTCGCAGTACGAAAGTCAGGAGCATCCACGAAAGGCGGTGCCGACATGCCCGTTCGACGAAAACGATGGCCGATTACTTGCGGGGTCGTCTGGTCTTTGCTGTTCGCTTGTATGAGCTTTTATTGGGCGGGTGGCGGCACGCTCGGGGTTGACACGCTCGGACCGGAAATTTCGAGGCGAGCCGTCTTGCGCGACGAAGGCTTTATTATCGTAGTATGGTTGACGGGGGCGGTAAAGGTTGCTGGGGCCCTCATATTGCTCGCTCTGACGATCCGCTGGAACAGCAGGCTTGTCCGAACAGCGTTCCGCTTCGCAGCCACGATGGGTGGAATATTTCTTTTCCTCTATGGGCTAGTTAACTTCGTGGTGGTGCTGCTCGCGATGGTCCGAGTGCTAGGTTTGCCGATCGACCCTTATTCCGCATGGTGGCGCCTCTTCTTCTGGGAACCGTTCTGGATGGTGGGCGGGCTGTTTTATTTCGTTGCCGGCCGGATGGCGAGAGCAGGATGAAGCTGTCAAAGTCCGGCCGGAGTTGGGCGTAGGTCTTGAAAGGCGTCCCGTCATAACGCTAACGGGAGCGATAGCTCAAGAAAGACATATGTAGGCAGCCGAATTTTTACGATCGGCTGCCTTTCTTAACTTAAGGGTAGATTAGTTCCAAAAGTATTAATAATTTGGCGCTGATACGTAGTTTCGAGTAATTGATGGAATTTGCTAAATAACTACGCTTCACGACGTCTGCTATATAGATTTACCACATATTGATTATAATTCTTATATATTGATATATCGAATGAGGGCAGAAGTGGAGGAACGAAGTACATGTTCTTTTCTAAAAAGAAAGTTAAAGAGATTGTAAAACCACAAATAACAGTTCTCGATCAAAAAGTAGAAGCCATAATCCGTTATACACATATTTACTCCGGGTTTTATTATGGAACAATTAGTAAGCAGTTTCCAGCTTTTAAGGAAGTGGCCGACGAAGGTAATGAATAGAACAGGAGCAGGCACCGCGGCGAGCTGTTCCTGTTCGTTGCATTCGTAATTCAAATTTAAAATAAGCCCCCGTTTCGTCCAGTGTAGAGAAAAATTTTAATTAAACTTGTGTTTTTTTTCCATCCTGATCTGTCTAACATAACTGGGAGGTGCACCGATCCGTGAATTGGCACGATAATGAGCTGCTAATGGAGCATTACGATCGCATCAAGCGGTATATCGCCTACAAAGCCGGAATCGATCAAGCGGAGGATTTGACGCAACAGGTGTTTCTCAAGGCCAATCAGTCGCTGAACTCGTTTCAGAACAAGTCGAGTTTGTACACTTGGCTGTATTCCATTGCCTCCAACATCATGATGAACGAAGCAAGTAGAGCGTATCACACCAAAGAGCTGCCGGTAGGTCATGAGACTAACTTTTCGCGGTTTATAACGTCCGACTTCACGAAGGAGGTGGATTTCAAAATTGATCTCGGTACTTCCTTCAATAAACTGGATCAGCTCGACCGGGAAATACTCACCTTGCGTTATATTGCCGATTACTCCTTCCGCGACATCGCCAAGCTGTTGAAATTGAATGAAAGCGCGATCAAAAACAGGATGTACCGCTGCCTCGGAAAAATGAGAAATGACTTGGAAAGCTGGCACATCGCAGCGCCCTTCAACCCCAAGCAGTATATTAATATGGTCAATATGCTGGAAACAAGGCAAAGCGGTCCGGAATTCCAGAGGGTGACCGACGATTTCACGGCTATTTTACGCAAAAATTTCCAGCGTATTACATCAGCTTTGAATTTCACCCCGCACACAAAAATAGCGTATGAGATTTATCCCGATCGAGAGTCGATGCTTCCTATGCTTCCCGAAGGGCATCCCTCTAAAAAAACCAGCACCGGAAACTTCGGTAAGTTGAACGTTGTGAAGATCATTTCACCTTTAAATCCGGGAGTTGATTATCACGATATCGTCCGGCAATCTTTGTCTCTGTATAGTATGGCGTTAACCAAGCAATTGAGTCCGCAAATACCGTTTTTTCTCGTATATGGGATAGGAGGGTATGTCGGGCAAGAATGGCCCCGCGAACAAGTACGAAGTCGGATAATTACCAGGTACCGACAACGTGAACTGCCTTCGATTACCTACTTGCGGGTAGCGGACTGGCTTAAGTTTTTAGAGATTGGAGGCATCGATTTATGCTACACCCTGATTGATTATATCGTAACCCGATATAGCTGGGACGCCCTCCACCGCCTGCTTCGAGATGTGGGCAACCTCGAATCCATCTTTGAGCGCACACTTAGCCAGTTTGAGGCCGAGTGGAAGCGGTTCTTGATGGAACAGTATATGGATGATGATGCGTGTGATTCGTCAGGAGCCGTAATAACCTCGAAACAGCCAAGTTCGAAAGAACGGTCTTTGACGATTCTTATACCCAACAATGACGACGGCTCACTCAGGTACAGAATATCCACGTTCGTCGAATGTGCAGAAAATTTCAAATCCGCCAATCCTGGAATCGAGGTTAATATTGCCACAATGCCAATACCCGATTTCCAGGGGGCCAAATTTCGGGAACGAATAAGCGGCGCCAAAGCTGTAGACCTCGTCTTTTGGCCTTACGATTCCTTTTTCAGCAGACAGGGTCTGTTTGCCGATCTGCTTCACTTTTACAAGGAAGATGGAACAATTCCCGACGACTTATACAAACCGCTAACCGATATGGTGACAGAGAACGGACAATTAACAGGGATCCCGATGTCTCCTCAACCGCTGGCCGTATTCTACAACAGAGATTGGTTCAACAGGGCAAATCTGTCCGAGCCGACGGAGGATTGGACATGGGAACAATTTTTCGCCATGTCGGCCCATTTGAAAGAGACCAACACGGCCCGGGGGAAGGAGATTTACGGCAGTGCAATTCCGATCATCCCAGGGTTATTTGAATCCCTTGCACAAAGCAACGGCGGGAGCATGCTATCACCTGACAATAGCCACTTTACCGGATACTTGGATAGCCGGCCTGTCATCGAAGTGTTCGCCTTGTTGCTGAAGAACGGCCAAGATGTCGTCAAAAAGGTGCACAATGGGACAGATGCAATTATTAGAGAAATTTCCTCCGGCCATGTGGGAATGGGCGTCGGAGTAATCGGAAACTATTTGTTTCTTGCCCGTAACCCGGAGTTGAAAGAAAGGGTCGGAGTCGCTCCGCTGCCCCGCCTGGCGAGCGGAGTTCGGGCCAATACGGTCTGGATCGAGGCTGCTCTGTCCATCGTCGCCGCTTCCAAGCAGCAGCAACTGGCCTGGAAGTTCATCAAGGATATTGTCCTTAACCCGGAAAGCGAATTCCAGGTTGATTGGTCGAAACAGGGAATGCCTGCCTCCCGGTCGTCCATACACAAGCTAAAGCTGAACGACGAGCCGGGATGGAAAGTATTCGTAGACGAATTGAATCATGCCGTCAAGCCGCTCGTTTACCGCAACCCCAAAATCAAAAAGATCGCTGCGGCAAAAAATATGTTGAATCGTCTTGTTTCTCTCCGTTCGGAAGTGGAAGTGCAAATGGAACTGTCACGATTAGCTTCCGAGCTTGATGAATGGTTGGATGAGACAAATAAGCACGCATGAAGTGCAGGGCATTATTGTTTATAGGGGGAAATGACGAGTGAAAAAAATGAATTTGGCTGTATGGGGGCCAGTGTTGCTTCTGCTCGGTCTTTGTTTAACCGTGGCCGCGACTGGCGAATCGGGACTTGCCGGCGCCGCTCTTGCATTTACTTCAACCCTTACCGTAACCGCATCGTTACTGCTGAACCTGTTAGGAGTCAATCGGAACAGGAACAACCGTGTAATGATGTTTGTTCTTGGCTTTTTTTTCTCTATAATCAATATGTTTGTTTACATGTACTCCTTGATCGCCGGGATAGCCAAAGTAAGTTTTTTCAGTAACGGATGGGCGCAGCTTCTATTTATACTTGCATTAATCATACCTACCATTATTGCTTTCATAATTGCCGTTAAGGCTGGAATGCCGAGCACGAAGGACAAGATAAAGAGATATTGAAGTGAATAATTGGGGGGAGTGGAACGAATGAAGAACGCGGCTGTGATCTATGTGTTATGCGGTGCCCTAGTATCCGGCTGCTCATGGGTGGACGACAATAAGACAGTAAAGGTGGACGAAATAAGAACCAAGAATTAGTGCTTTTGATGCCAGTTCATGCAACGGATTCCGTAAAGTACCGAATTGACACGTTTCAAAAGTATGCAAACCAAATTGAAACGGCAAATCCAAGGATTCACAATCGATTAGTATGAGGCTGCCGAAACGATTCGGTGGCCTCGCTATGCTAACCGGCAGGTTAGTTCAGCGGAGCGATCCTGTATTTAACGAATCTGTCATACAAGTGAATGTCTCGCATGTGGTAAAATTAGGGTAAGTGCAAATATTTTGGAGGGTTAAGATGGACGTAGGTCAGAATATTAAGATTTCTGCACTCCGGTATGACGGAAAGGTTTATAGATGGTGGAATTCGAAAGTTGAAGAAAGCACATCAGATTATATCGCAACTGTCACACTTAGTGGACAATATGGATGAATGCGAAGGTGAAGATTGGGTAACCAAAGGTAGTTCGAGATCATTTTTCTGGAAAAATAAAGGATATAATTTAATTGAAAATTATTCAGAGAGTGGTGAGCCAAGTTCCTTATACGTTAATATTTCTTCGTTTCCATTGATCAACGAAAGCGAAATAGCGTATCACGATTATGAATTAGATGTTTATTGTAAATATGGTGGGGAAGTTAAAGTGTTAGATGAGGATGAATTTCTAAAAGCAACCAATCAGTATAATTATAATTCGGATTTTATCAAGCAATGTCGAGAAAGTGTTAATGAAGCTACTGAGCTTATAAATAATTGGAAATACCGAGGAATATAATTATTTACAAAGTCCCAGCATAACGTTTCGCTACGCTAACGGAGACGATAACACGGCGATGGAACCGATCCATCGCTTGTTTTAGTTGATACGGTATTGCCCAACTACCAGGGTATGTCCAAAAAAGACAACAAGAAACTAGGCGCAGCTCAAGTGATTTTGTTGCTCACTGTTTGACCATTTTTATAACAATGTCTGGATTATCAGCGGCCTTGATTACTTGCCATAATAAGGGATATAAAAGATAAATGAGCTGATACGTTTGATTCAAATTAGAGCGGATAAGGGGAAGATTCATTCCTTGAAGTGCGATTACCGGCGCAAAAATTCATGAAATTTAAGAAAAAATTTTATAAATACCCGACTTTTTATTAAACAATTTTCCTTATCCTTATTGGAAGAGGTAAGAAGGAAACTGAAATGAAGACGGGTTTTTTTGGTTTTCCTCCATTTGCTGCTCAGTTATGAAGTAGAAGCCGGAGCTCGCAAACGACAGCCACAGCAACGAAAAACGAATGATACATGTGACAAGCAATAAGATTTATCAGGGAAGTCTGTTGTTGATCAATAAGTAATATTTAGTTTGAACATCAGTAGGGTGTCGCATCGGATTGATCTATCTGATTGATAGCGAAAATGAGAGATCTCTTAATATCCTAATTAATAGCACGACCCTTCATGACTCAAAAACGAGGACGAGAAAAATGAAACTAACGAAACTAATGAATCGAATTGTGGTGCCAGGACTGTTTGCCTTGTATATGCTTATCTTATTTAGAATCATTTTATTTAAGTACGGCTCGATTGATATGGACTTTCTGTGGTATCGACTGCAGAAAAATCTAGAGAAACCTGAGTATAGCATGCACCGGATGCTGTATGGTAATTTTATTCCGCTTAAAACAATTTCCGATACCGTTCTAAGTCCGTCAATCCATGAAGTAATCAATTTTGTCGGGAATATCTTGGCATTCATGCCGTATGGAATTTTTATTGTAATATTGTCTAAAAGCAAAATGATTTCGCTTAGTGGAGTATTTATCCGATCACTGGGAATGAGCTTACTCCTAGAATGCTTGCAGGTCTTTTTTTCCATCGGAAATTTCGATGTAGATGATCTGATCCTGAATACTTCTGGAGGTCTATTAGGGTATGGTATTTTCTGTATTTTCAGGTTGAATGGCAAGAATATAGGCATTAAACAATTGTAAGGCTCTCGTCTTAAGCCATTAACCTAACGGATACGATAGCTCGATCGTTACACGACGGCAGCCGGCCAAAATGTTCGGCTGCCGTCGTTGCGCTAACGGACAGATTACTTCAGCAACAAATGTGACTGTAATTTGTAATAAACTTGAAATTATCGGTTCACTTTGCATTAATAAATGTAGCCTATAATAAGTGTTGACCCCCTTATTAATATAAATCTTAACCCCATAGCCCGTTGCTATGGGGCATTTTTTTGCCATTGGACTAAGGGCAGTTTACGCTGAAACGGATTGGCAGAATGCGCGGACTTGTCCATAGCCTGATAGCAGGAGATTTAGAAAGTGATTTTTGTCGTATTTTATCCCCTGTTATATGTTTACTATCGAACATATGTGCGATAAAATTGGGATGGATTAATTTTACATTTCGAAGAATGATTATCGAAAAGAGTGTGTTGAGCAATGGGTTAACCGTTATCACTGAACATACCGAACAGGCTGAACGACATTATCATTATTATAAAATGATAGAAAATAAGATAGGGATGAGTATGCATGGAACGTTTTGTGCATCTGCACGTGCATAGTGAATACAGTTTGCTAGACGGGGCGGCCCGGATCGAAGATTTGGCCGCCCATGCGGCCGAGCTTGGCATGACGTCGCTTGCGCTGACCGATCACGGCGTCATGTATGGAGCGGTACCATTCTATAAAGCGTGTACGGAGCGGGGAATCAAACCGATCATCGGCTGTGAAGCATACTTTACGGCAGGCTCGATACGCGACAAAGGAAGCCGGCAGAATCAGCCGGTTTACCATTTAATCCTGCTTGCCAAAAATGAATCGGGCTATCAAAATTTAATGAAACTCATCTCGATCGGCCATTTGGAGGGCTTTCACTACAAGCCGCGTATTGATGCCGAGCGATTGGCGGAATATGCCGAAGGCTTGATTTGCTTAAGCTCCTGCCTCGGGGGGGAGATTTCCCAGCATCTACTTCATGCAAGGCACGCGGAAGCGAAGCTGGCCGCCGAAAGGTATCGGAATATATTCGGCGACGATTTCTTTCTGGAGCTGCAGGATCACGGGCTGACCGAGCAAAAGAAAGTGATGCGCGACATGATTGCGTTGAGCAGGGAAACCGGAATCCCATTAATCGTCACGAACAATGTTCATTATATTAAGGCTTCGGATCATGCGGTCCAGGATGTGCTGATTAGCATCGGCACCGGAAAGACGGTAGGTGATACTGACAGGCTACGTTTTACGACCGATCAATTGTACTTGAAAAGCGGTGAAGAAATGCGCAGGCTGTTCGCTCACGTCCCTGAGGCTTTGGCCAACACGGCCGTTGTGGCGGACCGCTGCGATCTGAAGCTGGAATTCGGCGGCTCGATTTTGCCTGAATTCCGGCCGATACCAGAAGGGTTAACCGCCGGAGGGTATTTGGCCGAATTGTGCCGGCAGGGGCTTGCCGCCCGGTACGGTTGGAGCCGGGATGGACGTCACAAGGATGATGGTGGCGTTACAGTCGATGCTTCATATCGGCGGATGATAGAGGAAAGATTACAGTACGAGCTTACGGTCATTGAAATAATGGGGTACTCCGACTATTTTCTAATCGTCTGGGATTTTATCCGCTTCGCCCATGAGCGCGGTATCGCCACCGGGCCGGGTCGGGGCTCGTCTGTCGGAAGTCTCGTCGCTTATTCGCTGAACATCACCGATGTCGATCCGATCCGGTACGGCCTGTTGTTCGAGCGCTTCCTGAACCCGGAGCGGGTATCGATGCCGGATATCGACATCGATTTCGACGACCTGCGGAGGGAAGAAGTGATCGCTTACGTTGCGGAAAAATACGGCAAAGACCATGTCGCGCAGATCATCACGTTCGGTACGATGGCCGCGAAGGCCGCATTGCGAGATGTCGGCAGGGTAATGAACCTGCCCTATAACGATGTTGACAGGGCTGCCAGAATGATCACCGGCCATCTCGGGATCACGCTGCAGGAGGCGCTTACGGTCAATCCCGAGCTGAAGGCGCTGGCAGCCAAGCAACCCAAAACCGCAGAACTGCTCGACATGGCGATGCAGGTCGAAGGGTTACCCCGTCACGCATCCACGCATGCGTCGGGCGTCGTTATTTCCCGCGAGCCGCTTACCCGGTACGTGCCGCTCCAAGAGGGGGCGGAGGGGACCGCTTTGACGCAATATTCTATGGAGCATCTGGAAGCGATTGGATTACTGAAGATGGATTTTCTCGGTTCGCGCACTCTTTCAGTAATCGAGCGTACATTGCGCTGGATTCGGGATTGGGACGGCATCGAGATCGATTTGCGGAAGCTTCCGGAGGACGATCCGGCCACGTATGCGATGCTGTGCCGCGGTGAAACGGTGGCTGTTTTCCAATTGGAGTCCGCCGTCTTCCGACGACTGTTGAAAGAAATGAAGCCGTCGGAGTTTGAGGATATTATTTCCGTCGGAGCATTGTACCGGCCGGGACCGATGGAATTTATCCCTAAGTATATGAAGGCCAAGCACGGGGAGATTGAGACGGAGTATCCCCATCCGTCGCTGGAGCCGATTTTACGCGATACGTACGGGATTATCCTCTATCAGGAGCAGATCATGCATATAGCCGCCAAGATGGCGGGATTCAGTCTCGGCGAGGCCGACTCGCTGCTGCGCGCCGTTAGAAAAAAGAAGCGCGAGGTGCTGAACGAGGAACGTACCCACTTTATCCGCGGCAGCTTGCGGGAGGGCTACAGCGAGGCCGACGCCAACAAGGTGTACGACATGATCGTGCGCTTCGCCGACTACGGCTTTCCACGTGCGCACGCAACGGCCTATGCTGTCGTGACCTTTCGTACGGCTTGGCTGAAGGCACACTATCCCGTGCCGTTCATGGCGGCGACGCTGGCGTCCGTCATGGGCAACCATCGCAAGGTGGCCGAATACGTCGATGAATGTCGGCGCATGAAGATTGCAGTGCTGCCTCCCGACGTGAACGAAAGCAATGAGGCGTTTACTCCTGTCCATCCGCGACGGAGCAGCGAAGAGCAGAACGCCGGCTTGAACTCGGAATCTCTTAACGAAGATACCGGCGCTCGAGCGATACGCTTTGGGCTTGCCGCGATCAAAAACGTCGGAACGCAGGCGATCGAAGCCATAATCCGTGAACGGAATGGCGTGCCTTATAAAGATTTGCTCGATTTTATCAGACGGGTGGATCTGCGGGTATGCAACAAGAGGGTGATCGAATCCTTGATTTTGGGAGGTGCGTTCGATTCTCTCCCCGGCCACCGGGCGCAGCTGTTGGCCGTAATGGAACGGATGATTGAGGCGGTGCTGAAATGGAAAAAGGAGCGAGAGGAACTGCAACTGCACTTGTTGGGCTTGACCGAGAAGGTGAATTGGACGATCGAATACCCCGACGTCGCTCCGTATACCCGGCTTCAGAAGCTCGCGCTGGAACGTGAACTGCTCGGTATGTTTATTTCCGGCCATCCTCTCGACGCTTATGAACCGCTGCTGCAAGAGCTCGAAGCCATGCCGCTTCATCAGCTGGCAGAAGAGCCGGATTTAAGCGAGGTGACCGTGGCGGGGATGATTGTATACTGCAAAAACTTCCTGACCCAAAAAGGTCAGGCCATGGCTTTCGTGAAGCTGGAGGATCGCATCGAAAAGGTCGAGGTCGTCATTTTTCCGGAAATCTGGAAAAAATATGGAAGCCATGTACAGAAGGAGCGCCTCATGCTCATTCGCGGCAAGCTGCAGCAGCAAGACGCCGGCGTCAAGCTGCTTGCCGACCGCCTTACGCCGTTGGACGTGCCCAGTGCGCGCGAGACCGCGCTGCGTTGGCGCACCGCACCAATGTCGCGCCCAACCGCCGGCCGTTCATTGGATCAGATTAATACAACATTATTGTAAATACCCCATTTGGGGTATGGTAAGGATTTCCTTCAATAGTTATTATGATATTGATCAAATACATGCAAAATCAGATACGGGAAGGAAGAAGATAGCATGGCGGCGGAAGAAAAAAAATCGGCTGAAATCGAACTGACAGAGGAACAGAACCTGATAGAGGTTGAGGACTTGCCTGAAGAGCTATCCAATGATCAAATGAATGAAGTACATGGGGGTTGGGGAGGCGCCCGTAACTATCTAAGACCTAAAGTTAGAGGAGCTTAAACAAAGATACTCATTAAAGATCTGCGGCTATTGTAACGCGGAAGGCCGTAAGTAGGCGTCACGGTGACCTGCTCTTAATCATTGAAGAACGGAAGGACCGTTCGAATACCATGGGACAAAAGTCTTCCGCAGTTACCGCGCATTTCGAAGCCGAATCAGATGTGATTTCTAATGCACCATATGATATTTACATTCTACTTGTCTTACAAAAAAACGATTACGGAGGAGCTTGCCATGCGGCGGCTCCTCTTTCATTTGTTGAAGTAAGACGGGCAGTTCCTCTGACAATCAACAAAATGAGCATGTAAAGAAGCTAAAGATGTATGTGAGCCCGGACGGCGCGCTCGAGTAGCGGCACGTTCGCTGATCAGGAGAAGCAGTTGCTTTTGCGGGGACCCGGTCTATGAGCTGAAACGCTGCATTGCCACTGTCGAGGTGGGGGACTCTGGCGGGAGGAGCGGTATCGGCGCGGAAGGAGAGGCACTGTCGGTTCAACGCATTGGTATGTAGGGACGAGTTGGAGGAGTGGACGCCGTTTTCTTCGACGCTCGAAGCCATCGCAGATACGCAGAGATTGGGATTCTTAGTGCGAGGGTCTGTTTCTTGGCGCGGACAAACGACAAGAACTTGACCCTTTTGTTGACGCGCGACAAGAACTTGACTCTTTTGCCGAAGTAAAGTGGAGACGCTCAGCTAGATGGAGCAGTTTTGTGCAACCTTTTTTTGGATTGAACGTCAATATATCATACAAATAATGACTCGTATGGTTCAAAAAGGAGAGAATGGAACTATGATAAAAAAATGGATCGGGTGTGCGGTTGTATTTTCATTATGTTTGAGCTTGTTGGCACCTGGCGGACTCAGTCGAGCTGCTGATGCGAGCGTAAGGGTTACGCTGCCGGACTTTACGGTGAACCTGAATGGACATGCGGTCGAAAATCAGTACCGAGATTATCCTCTGCTAGTTTATCACGGTATCACCTATTTTCCGATGACGTGGTACGACAGCAGACTGCTCGGTTTGGAAGCGAATTGGGCGCCGGACGACGGTTTGACCATCAAACAAAGCCAGGTGACCTCTTCGTATGTGCCATACAAGTCCGAACGTCGCAACTCGGCCTCCTACGCCGCGGAAGTTCTCGCATCTGCCGTCATGGTCAACGGGAAGGCGATCGACAACACAAAAGAAGAATATCCGCTGCTAAGCTTCCGGGATGTAACATATTTTCCGTTGACTTGGCGCTTCGCGCACGACGAATTCAAATGGGGTTACCAGTGGAGCGATACCGATGGACTTGGCATCACGTCCGAAAACCCGCAGGTGCAATCGGTCCAACTTCCTGCATATTCCGGTGAGAACGATGTTGCACTTTTCAAGGGGTATTACTATTTTGTCGAGACGACGGATATGACGAACCATGTATATCGGGCTCCCATGCAGCAGCCATACGACAAGGAAGAAATTTATTCCTATAACGTCACAACATATGGACTACAAAAGCAGGCAGCCTTTCAAATCCGTGACAATACGCTGTGGTTTACCTACCACCTCGGGGGAGCCACTATGGGGCACGACGAGTTTGTGAAAATCGGCGACAACGGCAAGGCGGAGCTATTATATCGAGGGTATCTGGACTTCCGTGAAACCCCTTATGGCACATTGATCATCAATTTCGGTGTTCCCCCTAGGAGTGGCAATCTTTATTTGTCCCCTCCTGGGCCGGAGGGTGGGAACCGCAATGCTGTTGGCGATGCGAACCTGATGTACGGCTGGCATGTCACGTACGGCAATGGTTTCGGGGCAGGCCGCGACGGTTCCTCTACAACTATCATCAGCGATGATATTTATGTATTGGCATCACGTGGTCAAACCGACCCGAATAAAATCTACAAAATCAACCTGAAGACAGGTGAAACCGGCAAGATCGTAAATGCCGAAGTAAGCCGTTTTCGAATCTTCGACAGTAAGCTTTATTATGTCAAGGACACGGACAGCGCTCTATACTCAGCCGAACTGGACGGAATGGGCGAAATGAAACTGTCCGACCATGCAGTGTCATGGTTTGATAACATCGACGGCAACCTATTTTACACAACAATGAAGGAAGCGAACCGATTCGAACTGTACTATGCCGATCCATATGGGGCAGATCCGCTCGTTTGGTCAACGCCGGTCAGCAGCGTTCAAGTCTTGAATGGTCGGATCGTATGCCGGTTTGGCGAAACCGATAACTACGGCGTCATACTGCTGGACAGTTCAGGTCGCCTGCTGCTGGAAGTGGCGGATTCGATCTCGCGCGTGCTTACATCCGACGAAGGGGTTTTACTCGAATCCGCCCGAGATTCCTCGGTCTTATTCATTCGTTGAAGTAATACTGATTTCATTTGTGATAGCAACATATTGACGAATACGATAGTTAGATTGCCAGAAAGGCCGTCGTTTATTTAGATGGCCTTTTGGAACGTTCAGACAGAAATCTGCCCAAACACTGTACAGGATATCCCTTTTATTAGTTTTGGCAGTGCCTTATGAAGTAGTATTGAGCTGACTCGGAAAAAGGGTGGATCTCGGAGCGGCGAACGTGGATACACGTTCAACTCCGCGGCTTCGTTTTGAGCTTCGGTGATAGCGAGCTTTGAATACAACTCCAACGACTTGCGGCTTTTGTGGCCCGGAGTACGGTTGTATGAGCGCGTCGTCGAATCATAGAATACCTAAAAAGCGCCCTTGAGGACACTTTTTATGCGTATATCGATGGCTTTGCCTCACTGCTCAATTTGTACTATAAAGACATAGTTTGCATCTCCGGTAATATATTTTTCGGAAATCTTCCATTGAGCAAATATCTGATACACATAAACTCCTTCTTCTGATGGAAATGAAAAGACATTATTTATGAGCTGTTCATTTGCGGACTCAATCTGCTGCCCAATTTCGATACGATACGTAGTAACCGTTTGCTCACCTAAACGGGCAGGATAACGTAACAAAAAGGCTTTTCTTGCATCTAACAATATAAGGAAAATAATCAAGAATTATGCGGATCGGGAGGATGGTTATTTTGAGAAAATGGATGTTTGGATTAGTGTGCGGGTTTATTTTGACACTTCTGACGGCAGCGGTGCCCTCTTCAACGATTCAAGGAACTCTTTTTCCGAGCATGGTTACGATCCACAACGGAAAGGATGTAGAAGCTATTGATGTCTCTGGAGATAATGGCGTAATCAATTATAATAATAAGGCTTATATCCCATTAAGGCTTTTTTCTGAAAAGATGGGTGCGTCAGTCGGATACGAGCCGGGATCGGAAGCGACGAACTGGGCGCATAAAATCGATATTTACCAAGGAAAGCCCGTGATCGAGTGGAGATTAATGCGGGTGGGGGTACTGGTATCGAATTGCGCTCCAGGTGTCCCGTTTTTTATTTCTCCCGGGGGTGCTTATGAGAATGACCGAGCTTTTTATGCCCAAATCCACAACAATATGAAAGAAGATATATCGGTTAGTCCAATTGAACTAACTTTTCAAGTTCGTGCAGGTCATGAGGTTGTATATAGCCACAAATTGCCGCCTTTTTCGGGGGTAATTCCAAGTTCATTCGCTTATGTTGCATCATTTACATGGGACCATACCGGAATGGACGGCAAGGAAGTACCGCCGGGGGATTATTTCATTGAACTGGTTCGTCCTTCTACGGTAAACTACCAAGTACTCGACAATAATGAGCAAAAGACAGTTAAAATTGAAAGGAGAGGCGGCTGCAACTTGGGTTATTATGGAGTTACATTTAAATGAATCGTATAATCGGAGTCCAATGTTTTAGGTGTACCGTCTTAATAGAGGATGTTGAAGAACCCGCATTAGTGAAAAGAAAAGGCTGTGCCTTAAGCCGTCGGCGGCTTCGGGTACAGCCTTTCGATATAGATGGGGAAAAGTGCGGTTAACCGTTAAACAAAGACTCGTCTACACGGTCCAGCATAGATCGGCCCGCCGGAGCAGGAGCCCGGTTAATCCATTTGCAGCTATTAAGCCCGCATACTGGATTCGCGAATTTTGAGATGCGGCTGCAAATATTTAATTTTTTCAACATTCTTTCCTTCCAGCACTTCATTCAATATTTGCACCGCCATACTGCCGAGATCGGACATATTTTGCGTTACGCTGCTCAGGCTGGGAGATATATAATTGCAAAACTGAATATCGTCATATCCGACAACGGAAACATTCTGCGGAATTTGGATTCCCGACGCAATCAGCTTTTTCATGGCCCCAATCGCCATCAAGTCATTGGTAGCAAAAAGGGCATCAAATTCGGCTCCTTTGCTGAGAAGAGCGCCGCATGCGTTGTATCCTCCCTCCATCGTATCTTCAGAGGCTTTCATAATAAGATTATCATCTACCGCTAGATGGTTGCGGCTAAGCGTTTTGAAGTAGCTGTCTTTTTTGACGACACTGGGGTAGGAATTATCGTATCCATAAATGAAGGCGATTTTGGATCGCCCTGTGTCGATCAGATGTTGAACGGCAAGAGCAGTGCCTTCCGCCTCATCCGATATCACGCTGTATATATTTTTCCCGACTACCGAGTGATTTGTTAACACAACGGGAACTCGCTCCGCCGTTTTCATGATGTGCTCGCTATGCGCTTCACTTAAGTTGCGGCCGCCGGCAAAAATGATTCCGTCAACCTGTTTTTTCAGAAACAAATCCACGTAATGTTCCTCTTTTTGAATATCGTTGAACGTGTTCCCGAACAGAATGGAGTATTGATTGTCGAACGCGAACTTTTCAATCGTATGCAACATTTCCGCATAAAAAGGATTTTGCACCTTTGCTATAAAAACACCGATCGTTTTGGTGCTTCGGGAGACCAGGCTTTGAGCCAGCGCGTTCGGAGTGTAGTTCAACCGTTCCATAATGGCGTGGATTTTTGTTCGGGTCTTTATGTTTACTTTATCCGGGTTATTGATCGTCCTCGAAATGGTTGCAACGGACATTCCCGCTTCTTTAGCAATGTCATAGATGCTTGCCCTTTTTTGATTCACTAGTTTAGTTCCTTTCGCGTGCAGTATGCATAACGCTTATCGTTTTAATTTATGTAAACCGTTACATTAAATTATATCGGACAATGAAGCTGAATTCAATTGTGAACAGCGCTTTATTAAAGAGATTGTTAAAACATAATAAACTGTCATCTAATGTATTGTTGCAGTCGATAGGATCGGTTATAATGTAATGGGTTACATCAATTATGTGGAGGTGATGCAAGATTACTCTAATAATTAAACGATTTTATGGATTGTTTTGATAACTATTAGTGAAATGGGTTACATTTATTTTGCAAGTTCCAGAGGTGGTGATGGGTGAGCCGTATTAGTTTTGTTTGAGCGTTATGCTGAATGTCACCTTGCAATACATAAAAAAATCGCGGTTACGGGGGAAGTCGCAAGATGTCGAAACATACTGTCAGATTTGGCGTTGTCGCCGATGTTCACTTGGATTTTATGTACCAGGCCGAGCCCCGGCTGAAACAGTTCATCGATCATATGAATCGCGAACAGGTCGATTTTGTCATCCAGCTTGGCGATTTTTGCTATCCGCATCCAGAAAACCGGTTTTTCATGGACACCTGGGAGAGGTTCAACGGCCCTCGTTTCCATGTGCTGGGCAATCATGACATGGATGTGTGCGACAAGTCGACCGCTATGGCGTACTGCGGAATGGAGCGAAACTACTATTCGTTCGACAGTGGTTCCTATCATTTTGTTGTGTTGGATGCAAACTATCTTTGCATCGATGGCAAGTATACGGATTATGCATTCGGGAATTACCACCAATTTCCCGAGGCGAATAATAATTTGACTCCCGAACAGCTTCATTGGCTGCGCGCCGACCTGGCGGCGAACGACAAGCAAACGATCATCTTCAGTCATCAAAGCCTGGAGTCTCGTTATTTATCGGGGATTCACAATCACGAGGAATTTCGGACTATCCTTAAAGAAGCGAACGAGCAGGCAAACTTCCAGAAAGTAATAGCTTGCCTGAACGGCCACCTGCATCTCGACGGCGTGAGGGTGATCGACGACATTTACTATATTCAGATGAACAGCATGTCATATTTCTATATGGGCAAAAACTACGAGTCGGTTCGTTATTCGGAGGAAATCACCGCCTCGCACAGGCTCTTGTCGCGGTGTGCGCCGTATGAGGAAGGACTGTACGCCATTGTATCGTTAGAGCCAGGTCTTCTTGCGATTGAAGGGAAAGAAACAATTTACGTCGGTCCTTCGCCGCTCGAGTGCGGTCACCCGAACTCCGCCAGCGGGCATGTGCTTGCACCGCTCATTTCCACAAGGCGGCTTCCGTTTTGGGCGAAATAGAAGATGGATCAGTTTGCGAAACCGGGAAACGGTTCGTAAATTCACGGGAGGAATCATGTTGAAGAGAAACTTGTGGTTACTAAAAACGACTCTATTGATCGCCTTACCCCTGGCGGGATGCGGGCAAACTTCTTCAAGCGGCGATAACTCGGAGACGGGATCAGTAGATCAGTCACCCGTTACGGTTACCTTAGGATTTCTTCCCGGATGGCTGACAGAAGAAGAGCGGAAACAATATATCATCGATCCCGTCCAACAAAAATACCCATGGATAACCGTAGAAATGAAGCCCTACGTAAAAGGAAGCTCTCTCGCCGAGCTTGTCACAGCGGGTGAGACGCCCGACATTATTATCGAAACGAACATTTACGGCTTTAGCAGCTGGTCTGATCTGGGATTGATATACCCGCTAACCGATTTGATCAAGACCAATAAAATGGACTTGAACCGGTTCGAGCCGGAAGTGCTGGACGCGGTCAAAGCGGCTACCCAGCGAAGCGATCTGGTCGCCATACCGTACACAAGGCATTTTTCCGCTTTGTATTACAATAAGAACATTTTCGATAAATTCGGCGTTCCCTATCCGAAGGACGGCATGACCTGGGAGCAAACGTACGAGCTCGGCAAAAGGCTGACAAGACAGGATAGCGGCGTTCAATACCGCGGTTTGGAAGTCAACGTCATCGAGCGGATGGCTTCGCAGCTATCCCTTCCTTATGTCGATCCGAAAACGAATCAAGCGCTCGTCAACACGGATCAATGGAAGAAGGTTTTAGACTTTGCCACCAAAGTTTATCAAATTCCAGGCAATAACCAAATAGCAACTTATGGAAAAGCGGCCGAAACGATGCTCAACGGAACTTTGGCCATGTATGCCTCGCTCAATGATATTATGGGTTACAAGCTTTATAACAGCCCGGATGTATGGGATATGGCGACTTACCCGGAATGGCCGGAAGCACCGGGTCTCGGTACGCGGGTAGACGCTCATGCAATGGGGATTTCACCGACAAGCAAAAATAAAGATGCCGCTTTCAAAGTCATCATGGCGATTACCTCCGATGAAATTCAAATGGATATGTCGAGGCATGGTAAATATTCCGTCATGAAGGATCCAAAATTCTCCAGTTCTTTCGGTGCGGATATGGATTTTATGAAAAATAAGCATATTGAGGCCATTTACAAAACAAAACCGGCCAAAACATTTATTCCAACCAAATACGATTCCATCGCTATGTCGGCGATGAATGCTGCAGTAAGTAAAATGGTTAAAAATGGCGTCGACTTGAATACTGCGTTAAGGGAGGCGGAAGAAAGCATCATCAAGCAAATTAGCGAGAGGGTAGCTGCAGGCAATTAAGCGCGGTCGCGGTGAAATTACCTTGGATTTGAGCAATCTTAGGTAAAAAGGGAGGGCCGTTGCCGCCAGCAGCGGCCTTATTTAATGCGTTCCGCTCACTTCTGAAAAGGCTGAAGAACATGATTTAAAAAGCTATACCAATTCAGGGAGGTATATTCGAGTGAAGAAGAATCCGGAAACCAAGAACGCAACCGAAAAGAATTCGACTATAGAAGGACTATCCGAACAAGCGCAAGCAGCACGAAACAGCCGGATCAGCCGCAGAAAATTGCTGGCCTCTATTGCCGTGACGGGTGCTGCCGTAGTTGCGGGAGGAATGTCGAATGCAGTTAGAGGGGAAGCCTCCGTTTCGTCAAGTGTGTACGGGAATGGGGACGACAAGAATAAAAAACCGAAGATGGATGCCGATAACGTTACGTACCGTTTTGCGGTTGAACAGCCGGAACGGATTGTCAGCGACAAATTGCGCGAGTGGATTAGCGTGAGGGATTTCGGCGCGAAGGGAGACGTGCTTACGAATGACACGGCAGCATTTCAGACCGCGATAGATTGGGCACGGAGCGAGGGCAGGAGAGAAATATATATTCCTGCAGGAACGTATCACGTTCCCGGAACATTAACGAACGTCTCATCCGTCGTATTAATAGGAGATAACGTTCGGTTTACTTCCGGATCGTATAAGACGTACAGCCTATCCGAAAGCCTGGCTCAAATCAACACTATCTCCAGAGCGGTTGGAGTCAATGTTGTGGACTATCAGCATCTCATTCCAAACCAAACCGCGGATGCCGCCGATTGGGATTGGAGCCCCGCTTTTCAAGGCGCATTGAATGAAGCCAAGACCGGCCCTGTACAGGTTATAGTTCCTTCCGGTACATATAAGTTGAAAGGTCCACTTAAAGTATACCGAAACACGCATCTTAAGCTCAATATGGCTACACTTGTTCGATCGCATGCAGGCGCGTACCTTTACAACGGGGATCCGGGAGAAACGTTCGGCGGATATGACGGACACGGGAATATCGTCATTGAGGGCGGTGTATTTGAAGGGAACATTGCTAATTTTCCTAGCGGATATAACGCAATAATTTTACTCAGAGGCAGGAATATTACGTTCAACAATGTCGAAATCCGCGATATTGTTGGGGGGCATGCCGTCGATATGAATGCATGCGAGGACGTATCGTTCTACAAGTGCCGGTTTCTCGGATTTCGCGATCACACAGGAAACAGTGCTTTTCGCGAAGCTATCCAGATTTCCAATCAGACTAGCGACTCGCTCGGGTCGGATCCGAATGGTTTTGGCGTCAACGACGGTACGCCTTGCCGGAACATCCGCGTGACCGACTGCTATTTCGGCGCCAGCGGAACGACGGGCATGCAAGCATGGGCTGCCGGTATAGGAAACCATAGCGCGGTTCATAATTTGTGGAACCATAACATCAAAGTTCACGGATGTACGTTTGAAGGCATGACTTATGCGGGGATTCGGTTATTTAAATTTTCAGATGTGGATATTTCCGGAAATACGTTCATTGGTTGTACGAGGGGCGTGAAGCTGGACAGCGCATGGGGCGGCTCGTCCTTAGCCAACCGGGACGCATCCGGGTTGAATTCCAAATTGCCGCAAGCGGGGAAAAATATCCATATTGCCAATAATATTTTCAAGGATATAAAAAATGAAAGCGTGGTCATTACGGGGGCCGTATTCGGAACGATTGCCGCTTACTACGATAACGTAAGCATTCTCGGCAACATGTTCGATCATCAAGGGATTATGTCGCCTTCAAGCAATGCGAATGTCATTTATCTTTCGTGGGCAAGCCATGTGAAAATCGATCATAACAGCATAAAGAAAGGATATCGGGGCGTTTATTTGGCTTATGTTGCCGATGTAATCATCGGGGATAGCAACTCCGTGACAGACGTTACCGCCGATGGCATGCTCGTCACGGAGCATGATGTCTCCTTTAACGTTCCAATACCCGGGGAGCCGGGCTACGATGCCTCGATTACGGCGGCATCGGTTAAAACCTGGTACAAAAGCAAAGGGTACACAACCAATATTCAAATCGGACGTTCCCGGTTAAAACGGATCGGCAGGACGGGGGTTTATTTGAACTATGTATGGGGCTTTAAAATCGACGGGGTCACCATAGATAGTGCCGCCACGGCGACTGACGCGGACCGTGACGCGATCCGGATCGAGAACAATGCGCGGAACGGTGAAATATTGTTCCCTACCGTAATCAAAAATCGTGACTATACATCCGGAACGGGCGGGGCGAACCGGTATGCGGTGAATGTGCTGAGCAGCTGCCAAAATATTAGGCTCCAAGCGGGGGAACTGGAAGGGAAGGGATCACAGACCATCCTTCTAGCCGGTACGAACGTATGGAACGGCTATTACATTTTTGCTCCGAACGGGGCCCGGTATAAAGCAACAATCGGCAACGATGGCCTACCCGTTTATACCATCGGGTAGTCTTGGCCGTCCACGAATAGGCGGCTCCGAGGCAATTATATGCTAATTTGCTCCGTGAGCAGTCAAGCAGGTGTTCTGATCCCGCGTAAGAAGCACATCTGTTTGTGTCGCAGTTTCACGACACAAACAGATGTTTATAACGATTTTGCGACACAAACATATGCGCATAATCGCGGTTGGCTTTTCGTATATCGAAAAAAAACGTATCGATTCCGCAAGACTGTTCCGTGGCCGGATTTGACGACCTGTATGCCGAAGTGACGATTTCACAGCATCGATGAGGTTTCCGCTTAGCGAGGGCGACGAGAAGGCGGCGGAGCTGCTATTGAAGCGGATCAACGCGAACGGGTGTGTACAACAAACTTATTGTTAAATTATGAGTTAGTCGATCGTGAATCTACGGCCATGTGCATCTCGCATTGAACGGATAACATTTGTGAAAGCACTTGCAAAATAGTCATTGACATCACAAATAAAATTAACTACTATATTGAATTAAATGGATACCGCACCCGCGTGATTTTTTTTGCAAACTGTACGAAAAGGTAAGGAGGTGTTATTACTACTTCCCCAAAAGAAAAACAAATTATATTTGTATATTTACGCAATAAAAATCACGCGCGTGATTTTTCTTTCGGGAAACGTAGGAAAAAGCCGACGCTGCGCTGGCCGCCGCTGTAATAAAGTAACCGTTGGCGCAAAAATATATTTTGGGGAGAGACCACACGATGAAATTTTTCATATTGACCGATCTAGAAGGAGTTGCGGGAACGGATTTGTTCACCCAGACGAGAAAGGGCTCGATGAAAGAAAGTTCCATGAGACAGCTTACGCATGAAGTCAACGCTTGCGTGGAAGGGATTCGCACCGTTTATCCCGACGCCGTAATCGATATTTGGGACGGGCATGGGAACGGCGGAATTTTGCCAGAGGAGCTGATCGACGTCGACGTCAACTATATCGGGAGAACTCCGCCATCGAAGCCCTATTACCGGCTTGAGGGATATACGGCCATGCTGGTTGTAGGCCAACATGCGATGGCCGGTACGATCGACGCTCCACTCAATCATACGTACACGACTGAAGTGATGTACTATCGTCTCAACGGCGTGTTTATCGGCGAATTCGGGGCGCGGGCGTTAGTCGCCGGCACGCAATCCGTTCCGACGATATTTCTGGCGGGCGACGACAAGGCGGCATTGGAGGCGAAAATGTTTATACCGGAAATCGAGACGGTTGTAACCAAGTATGGAAAAGGCGTAGAGAGCGCGATTCATCTCGATAAAGCGGAGTCGTGCGCGCGCATTAAGGAAGGGACGATTCGGGCGATGTGCCGGATCGGGGAAATACCGCCTTTTGCAGCGATCAAGCCTCCGTACCGGTTTGAAGCCCGGAACTTGGCTCCAATCGGCAAGGAATGGATGGCGAAGCGGCCGCATTTAAAGTTTATCGACGAACAAACGTACACTATTGAAACGGACGATTTAAGCAAGCTGCCTTTTTGACGGAAATGCTAGCTCACGATCTCCCTAACAGGGATATGCAGCTTCAAGAAAACAAAGAAGGACTGGAACAGCCTTAAAGCAGGCTTCCAGTCCTTGCCTTCTTCTTCCTTCCTCCTTCCGTGTCAAGGTTTGAGGCGATGTTGTCGTATACTTCTGCAGGCTTGGCCACCTGCTCGACTTTATGGACCTCATTCGTCCACCCTCATTCGCCGCTATATCCGCCGCACCATGCACGAGCGGCCTTTTATGCGCTGATCACCCATATTGACGACCAGATCGGCCCCGCCTGATCAATGCCTTGCAAGGAGGGATCCGGGTCAATGAGGTAATAGAACTGCAGGATATTATGCCGACGTTGCTTCACGCGGTGGACGTGCCGTCCCCTAAGATTGTAGATGGAATAAGCCTGCTCCCGCTTTGTAGGGGGGAGCATCCCGAATGGCGGTCTTATATCCACGGCGAACATCTTTATGGCATGTTATCTCCTCAATTCGCAACCAATGGCCGGGAGAAATTTGTTTGGTCAAAGATTTATTTACGGTTAACTCTGGCGAGGAGCAGCTGCCGGTCCGATTAATCCGGGATTGGGAAGTCGGCTGCTCATCCGTTCGAGGCAGCTGAACAAAGTAAATTAGAGGAGGAAAGGACCATATGAAACTGTTTATTTCGGCCGACTCAGGTGTTTATTTGAGCATAAAGTGAATCCTGCCGCATCGTCATATCGAACCCGAAAGGGACAAGAGGGAGCCGAGCTTTGTATTGAATGGCGAAGGCCACGGTACGCGTGAAGGACTTTGGAGAAGCAGCGCGGATGAACCTTCCGGTGTATGGGGATCGGCATGCAGCCACAGTTATGACTGGAACTAGGGAGATCTTACCTAGCACGACAGCGTCGTAAAGCGCGAACCTATAAGCCCGAAGGGTGAAATGGGTAGCGGCGGGAAGGGAGTCGGAGAGGGTGGAAGTACCTGTGAACCCAGGACAACACAACCTGGGGGAGGAAAGCACCCTTGCTTTGTTCACGGGTATCGATGGAGGTAAGAGCGGGTGAATGCAGTGAAATCTGCTAACTACACCCAAGTAAAAATTCGAGAACTCCAAAGATCCCTCTACCTTGAAGAGTGCAGAATCATTGATCCGTAAGGTTATCATTGTGATTACTGCCACTGTAGCAAGGAACCGTCGATTTACTTCGCTGCCGATCGGACAGCTGCTCGCTTATCTGCGACACGGAGCCGCATCGATTCGCCAGTCCACGGTTGCGGAAGGTTGGAGTTACGGCCGCAGCTTCCGTAAGCCTCGTTTATATGATCCGGCTTTGGAAAGGATCATGGGTGTTAGTAGGCCGGTAAGCCCGAACTTATTGGGTCCCAGCGGGGCTACGCGCAAACGCAGCTACGGCCTTCCGCTTGCACAGCGCATATGCTACGATAGCGTATATGTTAAACATCAATGAAGGTAAATTTCCATACTTTTAACGTATGGCACCCAAGGAGTAGTGCGCGAATGGATATACGACAGCTCCGCTACTTTATCGCAATTGCGGAAGAACGGCAAATTACGGCCGCGGCCCGAAGGCTTCATATCGCCCAGCCGCCCCTTAGCCAGCAGCTTCGCTTGATGGAGCGGGAGTTGGGCGTAAGACTGGTCGAGCGCAGCGGCAAGCAGTTCGAGCTGACGCGGGCGGGGACGATTTTGTACAAGCGGGCGATCAGCATCGTGAAGCTAATGGAAGAGTCGCAAATCGAGGTGAAGGATACCGGAAACGGGCTGAGCGGGCAATTGACGATCGGGGTCAATACGCTGTCCGACGAACGGCTGCCGAATCTGCTGAGGGTTTTTCGCGAGCGGTATCCGAGAATTACGTACAAAATTCAGCAAAACGAATCGGCACAGCTATGCAAAATGGTGAAAGAGCGGGCGATCGAGCTGGCCCTTGTCCGCTTCCCGCTCGAGCTCGGCGAGTTCTCGATCATGCATCTGCGAACCGAGCCGTTTTATTTCGTTACGGCCGGAAGCGGCAAAGCGGTGCATGGAAAAGTGACGTTCGAGCAGCTTGCCGGCCATCCGCTCGTCCTGCCGAGCACAGCCGGACTTGGCGTATACCAGATGATCGTGGAGGAGTTTTCGCGAAGGCGTCTGCAGCCGAATGTCATCTGCGAATGCTCGGATATCGCCATGCTGCTTGAACTCGTATCGGCCGATTTTGCCGCGACGATCGTCCCCGAAACCACGCTGCGCGTACATCGCGGCTACGACGTACAAGCGTACGAGATCGAAGGCTCTACCTTAGCGGCATCCTCCGTGCTTATCTGGCTGAAGGACCACGAGCTATCCAAAGCGGCGCAAAACTTCATCGCACTGCTGCAAAGCGAGAGCGTTGGCGGCGAACATGGAGATTCGAGTCGCAAATAGGGCGGCAGGATAACTCCACAAGCTACACTTGATAGCAGCTGCACATTCGCAATAGTTCCTACGAGACGACCACACTCTTTTCCCGCTTGGCGACAACTGTGGCTCCAATCATACCGATAACCGCAACAGATGCGCATACGAGAATTTCGGGTGCGTCCAGTTTGCCACGGAAGATAGCACTGAAAACGACGTTGTTATACGATAAGGCCATGTTTACCGAAAGTACGGCTATCCCCGCAACCGCAACGCCGACGGGAACCGTTTTAATCAGCATCGTCACCACATTCGTACTGAACCGCGCAAGGATAAAGGCGAAACATCCCGCGCCGACGCTTAGAACAACGATCATTCCTGCAATCTCCCACCTCGCATCTTCAGCCTTATACCGTGTCATCCCTCCAGGCTCGGGCTGACGCTCCGGGCCATAACGCGGTAGGCGCGCGAGCGGAACCAGTCCACAACCTTATTGGCGGCAATCCGGTACAGCCATGTTCGGAAATGAGCGCCTCTCCTTGCATCGTAATGTCCGATTGTCCTGAGCACGGAGATAAAGATTTCATGTGTCAGGTCCAAGGCGACGTCCGCGTTTGAGATTTGTTTTCTCACAAAGCAGTAAATCTCGTCGTAATAATGCCGCACCAGTTCATCGGTGGCGGCGCGGTCGCCGCTTCGCCGGATTTTCTTGATAAGGCGCAGCTCGCCCAACCGCACTACCTCCTTTGTACCGTCCTCTATTTGTATATTTGTTTTGTTTAGAAAATAGTTTCAACAGGTGCTTACCTTTATTTTTGTTTCTTGTTCATTCATCATATGAAAAACATATGAATGCACAATTTTATTAATATTATTCCTATACATTCCGCAATGGTAACATACAATTAGACAGCATGCATGACCGGAAAACCACATGGAACCGGCGGAATAAATAAACGATAGATCGGGAGGGAAACCATATGCATCAAGCTTATTGGCTGAAACAGGTGCGCCTCGAGACGGGACATGTGATCGAGGACGGTGCTATTGTTGGAACGAATACCGGCTTCTTCAATCTGCGGATCGAAAACGGGACGATAACGGAGATTGCGACCGAAAACGAACCGCTTACCGAAGCGGGTGCAGGTGCAAATTTGCCCGTTCTGGAAGCGCACGGCCGGCTCGCGCTGCCCTCATTTGTAGAGAAGCACTGCCATCTGGACAAAACGCTGCTCGGCGACCGGTGGCGTCCCGTTCGACCCGTCGCTTCGATATTCGAGCGGTTCGATATCGAAAAAACACGCTGCCGCGGCTGGCAACCTCGATGAAGGAGCGCGCCGAGACGCTGCTCGGCATCCTGCTCCACTCCGGCTCGACGCATGTCCGTACGCATGTGGACTTGTACCCGGAAGCCGGGCTTCGTCACCTGGAGGCGGTGCAGGAGGCGCTGGCTGCCTTCGACGGCAAATTGTCGTACGAAATCGTTGCGTTTCCGCAGCATGGGCTGCTACGCACAAACTTATCCGGGCTCGTTAGGGAGGCTCTACGCCAGGGCTGCGGTCTGGTCGGAGGCGTTGATCCGCACGCCGTCGACGGCGATATGGAGCGATCGCTACAAACGACGATGGAGCTGGCCGTAGAAGCGAATGCCGATGTCGACTTGCACCTGCACGACGGGGGGCGCCCCGGGCTGGATACGATCAGACGGCTGGCGCAATTGACGGAGGAGGCGGGTTGGCAGGGTCGCGTCTCGATCAGCCATGCGTTCGCGCTCGCCGATATGGCCGGGCAGGAAGCAGAAGACATAGCGAAGCAGCTCGCCGGGCTCGGCATCACGATCATTACAAGTGTACCGCTCGGTCGTTCCATACCGCCGGTCCCGTTTCTTCACGCTAGAGGGGTACAGGTTGCGGTCGGCTGCGACAACATTTTCGATTCGTGGTCGCCCTTCGGAAACGGCGACATTCTCGAGAGGGCCGGACGGCTTGCGGAGCGTTTCGGAAGAGGCACGGAGCCGGCGCTCTCCGAAACGCTAGGCTTCATTACGGGAGGCCGTACGCCGCTTGCGAAGGACGGGCAGCGGGTGTGGCCGCAGCCGGGCGACGAAGCGAGCATCGTGTTTGCCGAGGCGTCCTGCTCGGCTGAGGCGGTCGCCCGGAGAGCGAATCGTCCGGCAGTTATGTACAAAGGAGCGGTCGTGTCGGGATCGCTGGAGAGAGGGTGATGGGATGACGCATTCGGTGTATTGGCTCACGAACGCCCGCCTGGAAAGCGGCTATTGCCGCGAGGAAGGCGACATTGTCGGAACTGAGACGGAGCTTTGCCATGTTCTCGTGGATAACGGCCGTATTGCCGCTATCGTACCCGCGAGCGGCGGCGAGCCCGCGGACGGCCTTCCGCGGCTGGATGCAGCCGGACTGCTGATGCTGCCGGCCTTCAAGGAAATGCATATTCATATCGATAAAACATATTACAGCGGTCCGTGGCAAGCGGTGCGTCCCGTCTCCGGCATTTTCGGAAGAATCGCGGAGGAGCGCGAGCTGCTGCCGAAATTGCTGCCGACGGCGCAAGAGCGTGCGGAGAATATGCTGCAAATGCTGCTCGGCTACGGCTCCACCCATGTGCGGACTCATTGCAATATCGATCCGGTTGTCGGCCTGCAAAATCTCGAAGCGACGGTGCGGGCGCTGGCCGCCTTCGAGGGTAAGCTGTCGGCCGAGGTCGTCGCCTTCCCGCAGCACGGCCTGCTTCGCTCGGATGCGGTAGGGCTTGTCCGGGAGGCGATGAAGTACGGCGCCACCCATGTCGGCGGCGTAGACCCGTCGTCCGTCGACGGGGACATCGGGAAGTCGCTGCAAACGATCATGGACATCGCCGCTGAAGCGAATGCGGGAGTCGATATCCATATTCATGACCGCGGCGAAGCCGGTATCGCCACGATGCACCGGCTCGCCGATCTGACGGAGGATGCGGGTTGGCATGGCCGCGTCACGGCCAGCCACGCCTTCGGCTTTGCGGGCGACGGGACCGCTGCCGCCGAGCTAGCGGAGCGGTTCGCCGGACTCGGCATCTCCGTCACCTCGACTGTTCCGTTCGGAGGCACGATCATGCCGATTCCGATGATGAGCAGCAAAGGCGTCCGCGTCGAGCTCGGCAACGACAGCATAACCGACCATTGGTCTCCGTTCGGTACCGGCGACTGTCTCGAGAAGGCGGGAAGGCTCGCCGAGCTGTACCGGTTCGTGGACGAGCGTTCGCTAGAAGAATCGCTCGGCTTCATCACCGGGGGAGTCACACCGCTGAACGCGGATGGCCTGAGGGTATGGCCAGCCGTCGGAGACGCGGCCGACGCAGTATTCGTCCGGGCTTCATGCTCTGCGGAGGCGGTGGCGCGCAGGGCGGGCCGCGAAGCGGTATTATTCGCAGGGAAGATCGTCGCGGGAGCGCTGGCGAATGCTTCTGTCGAATGAACCGGAGACGGCGCGCCGGTCATGCCGCCAGAGCCCATCCAAAGGAACGGAAGCTGTAACTCGACATTCCAGACAAAAGAGGTAACGAATGCTTTCCAAATCTGCTTTTCCGCTGCTGCTGCTGAATATGTTTCTCGCCAATCTCGGCATGGGGATCGTCATTCCGATTATGCCGGATCTTCTCCGGGAGTACGGGGCGGGTGGACAAGCGGCGGGGTATCTGGTTTCCAGCTTCGGCTTGACGCAATTCCTGTTCTCGCCCATCGCGGGTAATCTATCCGATCGTTTCGGCCGCAAGCCGATGATCGTAACCGGGCTGATCCTGTTCGCCGTCTCCAATCTGGCGGCGGCTGCTGCGGAGGACTTGTCCCTGCTGTTCGTTTCGCGATTGATCGGCGGGATGGGCTCGGCCGCCCTCGTCCCGTCCATCATCGCTTACGCCGCCGACATTACGACCGACAAGAATCGAAACAAAGCGATGTCATGGATCGGCGCTTCGATGTCGTCCGGATTCATTATCGGTCCCGGCATCGGAGGCCTGCTTGCCGAATGGGGCATCAAGTCGCCGTTTTTCGCCTCCGCCTGCATCGGAGTGCTGGCCATGGCTTGCAGCCTGCGAATGCTGCCGGAATCACTGCCGGAGGAACTGCGGCGGAAGCGAATGTGGGCGAAAGAGAAGCGGGATCATGTGTTCCGCCAAATCGCGCTTTCGGTTCGGTCACGTTATTTCCTTATGCTGCTGATCGTGTTTGCGATGACGTTCGGCCTTACGCATTTCGAAGCTGTTTTTCCTCTATATGTCGTTCAGGGCTACGGATTTACAACACGTGAAATTGCCGTGCTGATCACCTTATGCTCCTTGATCGGCACGTTCAATCAAATCGTGCTGACTGAGAGGCTCTCGAGGCGATTCGGCGAGAGGCGGATCATTGCCGCCATGCTGCTGCTGTCGGCAGTATCGCTCGTCTGTCTGCTGTTCTCGGGGCAATTCATCTATGTAATGGCCGTAACCTCGCTTTTTTTTACGTTCAACAACATTTTGCGCCCGACGATCAATACGCTGCTGTCCAAGGATGCTGGGCAGGACCAAGGCTTCGTGGCCGGGATGAGCAACGCTTATACGAGCATTGGCACCATATTCGGCCCGGCGCTGGCGGGCGTGTTATTCGATATCCGCATCGAGCTTCCTTATGTATTCGGCGCTCTCGTGCTGCTCGCCAGCAGCTTCGCGCTGCTCCGACCGGCAAGACGGAAAAAGATTGAGCTGAGCTAACCGCTCCGGCTCAATTTTTATCGCATGTCGTGGTCCGATGCGGTTAATCAGCTGTGAAGCTAACTTTTTACCCAACAAATTCGACGTTGTTATCAGCCGTCCGGCTTGCCGGACGGCTTTTCTGCATCAGCGCGTTCAGCCAAGTCAGGCGAGCCGATAGCAGGAAAAATATGACCATCGCTCGGAATTGTTGACTAATGGACAGCGCTGAGAAAGCGTAAACGTGGGATTGAAATGATGCAGTGGCGCAGAAACCAAGAGTGAAGCAGATCTTGTGACGAGTAGCACAATGCTGAAAGCCGATGTTCTGCTAATCGGGCACCATGGCTCCAATTCTTCGACGAGTAATCCTTTCCTGGAACGTGTCAACCCAAGGTATGCGGTCATCCAATCCGGCAAAAATAAATAAGGACATCCGACATCGGAAATTCTTGCGAAGCTGGCAAACAAGAACATTGTGGTGTTACGTAACGATTTGTCGTTCTTCACGAAGGGGTATGGGTAGTAGATAGCGAGGCAACAGAGGAACGAGCTCGGTATATGAAGAAACTGATGGAAGATGTTTGGAACGACTGAGGAATTCGATCTAATGAGGGAATACTGGAATCTCGTTCCTCTACATGATATCGTGCTATAACCCGTTCGGCTTTGGCTGGACGGGGTTTTATTCGTTATTTGAAAATTTTTATAGGCCGTCCCATCTCGGGAAAATGTATAAACGAAGTCGATAGTGGCAGTTAATTACCAACTACAAATTTACGTTCACGAACGAGAAGAAGCCGTACAAGCTTGGGCTGGAAGTGATAAACGAGCGTCTGGAGCATGTCGGCCGCGAGCTGGTTCATCTCGTATGGCATTCGGTCGAGAATTATGTCGAGAATCCGCTCGTTATCTGTGCGGCTGAAGAGGACAACGAAATTGGCTGGGAAGTGTCCCGGTTGAGGTTTTAAATATCCGGGAAAATTGCGCCGCTGATGGAAAACCGACAGCATAGGCGATATCCGTCAAGGTCATATTGGGACAGTTCAGAAGCATCCGTTTGCTCTCCGACACGCGTTGTTGCAGAACGAACTGGTAAAATGTAATATTTTTTTCACGTTTGAACAGCCGGATCAAGTGCTCCGGACTGACGTGGAACATGCTGGCCACATGCTTTAACGAAAGGTTGTCCGGCAAATGCTCGACGATATAATCGCAGCAAAGCGACACGATATCTTGGTTACCGATATTCGCCGAAGCTTCCATGCTGCGGCGAATGTACACGGACAAAATGCTGAGCTGGGAGCTCACGACTTGCTTCCATCCGGTATGCTTCACTTGGATTTCATCCGACAGACGGGAAGCGATTTGTTTGATATCGGCAAACATCTCCGGCTCCAAATGGACTTGTTGGTACGCCAGAGCCGGCAAACGGACCATTTCCAGATCCGGTGCCAAGCGGAAACCGGCTTCACGCATGCTAGATTCGTCAAAGCAGACAACTGTTCGTTTATACTGGCAAGAGGGATCGATGTAGACTTGATGGGGCACTTTGCCCGAGAATACAAGTAGTTGGCCGGGATATTGCATACTCACATGATTTCCAATGACATAGGCGGCTTTTCCTTCTATCGTCAGATTGATTTCGATGCCGGGTTGAGTATGAAGACAGTAGTTGTGCGCGCGGAGGTGGTCTTTGCGCGCATAAACAGGATAAGATTTGAAACCGTTTTCAACAATGACGTTTAAAGTGGGTGGCGCTTTCAACAAGCTCTCGTTCAGTTTCATAACAAAAGCCCCCTTCCCTCCGTATTGATCCGTTCCCGCTTCTTTTGATTTCATTATAGGGCAATTCCAAAAAAATGAGAATAGCGCAAATTGCAAGTTTATGGCCGACGAACGTCAGTAAACGGAAGCGATCAATTTATCAGGGATATCCGGTCAATTTTTTTGAAGACGACAAAATGGGTCGAACTCTATAATTTTTTTTGAAGCCTTTGCGATTCATGCTCAAAGGCAATCTTGTCGGAAAGGAGCTAGTTCGAATGTCAAAAAACGAAGAACGGCATGAAAAGGGGCAACTTGTTTGGATAATGCGTCGGCGGAGCGAACCGCTGAAACGGGGGAGTCATACGAAATGGAATTGACGGGCGCTGAGGCGATTCATACGAAACTGGAGATTCACGCCGACATTGCGATCATTGGAGGGGGGCTCGGCGGTTGTGCCGCTGCGCTGGCGGCAGCCGCAACGGGCAAAGCGGTAGTCATGACGGAGGAAACAGCATGGATCGGCGGACAGTTAACTAGCCAGGCGGTTCCGCCTGACGAGCATAGGTGGATCGAGCAATTTGGCTGCACCCGCAGCTACAGAAGCTTTCGCGAAGGGGTTCGAAACTATTATCGTCGAAATTTTCCTTTGACAGCGGAAGCCTGTCGCAAGCCGAATCTGAATCCGGGAAACGGAGCGGTGAGCCGACTTTGCCACGATCCCCGCAGCGCGCTGGCCGTGCTCCAGGAAATGCTGGCTCCTTATGTGCACAGCGGGAAAGTGAAGCTGCTCATGCGCCGGGTGCCTATCAAGGCAGAAACAGTCGGGGATACGGTGCATACGGTAACCGTGCGAAATCTGGAGACGGGGCATGATGAGACCATAGTCGCTTCCTTCTTCCTGGACGCTACCGAATGCGGGGACTTGCTGCCCATGACCGGGACGGAGTACACGACGGGAGCGGAAGCCAAAAGTGAAACCGGCGAGCCGCACGCCGTGGACGGCGACTCGCTTCCGATGGACATGCAGGCGTTCACGTATGTGTTTGCCCTTGATTACTGCGAGGGAGAAGACCATACCATTGAACGGCCGAGAGACTACGATTTCTGGCGATCGTATCAAGCCGATTTTTGGCCCGGGAAGCTGCTTGATTGGACCGGTGTTTTGCCCCGAACGCTTCAGCCTCGCGAATTCGGCCTGTTCAGCAAAACAGCGGATTTATGGCGATACCGGCGGATCATCGATAGGTCAAATTTTTTGGACGGAACGTTTGACAGCGACATCACCATTGTCAATTGGCAGCAAAATGACTACTGGCTCGGACCGATTATCGATGTGTCGGAGGAGGAACGAAACCGGCATCTGGAAAGCGCCAAGCAACTGAGCTTGTCCCTCCTCTATTGGATGCAGACCGAAGCGCCCCGCCCTGACGGAAAAGCCGGTTATCCCGGCCTAAGACTTCGTAAAGATGTGGTCGGTACGGAGGACGGGCTTGCCATGTATCCGTATATCCGTGAATCGAGACGCATTAAGGCCGAATTTACCGTATTGGAGCAGCATATCAGCCCGGAAGCAAGGACGGACGGACGCGCGGAGCCATTCCATGATTCCGTGGGCGTGGGGTATTACCGAATTGATCTCCATCCCAGTACCGGCAATAGGCATTATATCGATATTTCCTGCTTACCGTTTCAAATTCCGCTTGGTTCCCTCATCCCGGTTCGGATGAAAAATTTGCTGCCCGCTTGCAAAAATCTCGGCGTGACTCATATTACGAACGGCTGCTACCGCTTGCATCCCGTAGAATGGAATGTAGGTGAAGCTGCGGGATATTTGGCAAGCTACTGCCTCGATAAACAGATTCAGCCTCGCGAAGTTCGGAACCACGAGGCAACGCTGAAAGATTTCCAACAGCTCCTTGAACAGGCGGGCATCGAATTGAAGTGGCCGGAATTTGCGGCGATGTAGGCGGGATATAAAGAGCGCTGGAGTGATTTCAATCATTCGGGTTTTAAAAGGGGAGCGAGACTGATGAAGTTCAGGAAGATGGCTATGTTATTCGCCTGCCTCACCGCCGTTGCGACAGCATGCGGCGGAAACGACAATACCGATAACGGGAATCGTCAAGTTGACAAAGAACAACCTGCCGCTGTTGGCACCGAGCCGATTACATTAAACATTTTCCAGACGATTTCCACAGCCCGAACGCAAGAATGGTTCGATACCACCTACGGCAGCCTGATCAAAGCGAAGTATCCTCATTTGACATTGAACTTCATTCCCAGGGGGCCCGGCCAGACCGAGAAAGAATTGGTGGCGACCGGTCAATCGATCGATATTATGATGGTTTCGCAGAGTCAGACGTTCAGTTCGTTTATCGACTATCGGTTGCAGGCGGATCTTTCGGATCTGATCAAAACATATAAATACGACCTGACGAAGCTATACCCGACCACCCTTGATATCCAGAAGGCAATCTCGGGCGGGGAAGCCATCTATGGACTGCCGGTCATCATGAACGCGGCGCCATTCTTCTACAATAAAGACCTTTTTGATAAATTCGGGGTTCCTTATCCGAACGACAATATGACGTGGGACGATATTTACGAAGTCGCACAAAAGTTGACCCGCACGGAAGGCGGCGTGCAATATCGCGGGCTTGTCATGAACTCTACATTGAGTGTGGAAAAAAACCAGATGTCCCTTTCCTATGCGGATTCGAAAACGCATAAGGCGCTTGCCGATGAAGGCTGGAAAAGATGGACGGAGCTTATGACCCGCTTCTACAAGATACCCGGCAACGAAGTGGACCTCGCGACAATCAGCGGGGCCGCGCAGACCAACCTGTTCGCCAAAGATAAAATAGCTGCCATGTACGCTTCTCCGGGGAATCCGGGCTTAACGACATGGGACATGAACTGGGACATGATCGCATTTCCGTCGTTTCCTGAGGCGCCGGGCATCGGACCGCAAGCGACGCCGACCTATTTGTATATCCCGGGCACAAGCAAGCATCGGGATGCGGCGTTCCGGGTCATTCAATATTTAACTTCCGAGGAGGTTCAGATGATCCGCTCCAAGCTGGGAGACGGCAGCGTTCTGCAAAATGAGAGCATTCGGAAATCGTTCGGTATTGACGTGCCGCAGTACAAAGGAAAAAATATCAACGCCGTCGTACCGAAGCAATACGCCAAGCCGATGGCTCAGACCCCGTATAACGCCATCGTGCAAAAGCAATATATAGCGGCTTTCGATCAGGTAGCCACCGGCAAAAAAGATGTGAATACAGCATTGAGAGAAGCCGCGGAATTGGCGAACAAGGAGATAGCGTCGGCCAAGCAAGCAGAAAAGTAGCGTATACGGAGGAACACAATTATGGCCTACAATATTTTTAAATTGCATAGGGAGGGAGTCCCCCCGCTCCTGGACGGTATAGAAACGAAAGAGCAGTTTCGCGAGAAAATACAAAGGATTCGCGACATTTGGCTGGACTACATCGGGGGAGTTCCGGAAAGGGTACCCGTCCGTTATGAAGTGCTCGGGGAAATGGTCAGCAACGATCATATACGCCGCCATATCGTATACGATACCGTGCACGGTGATAAGATTACCGCTTACTTGCTCCTTCCCTTGAACAAGGAGAGAACGGCAGTCCTCCCTGGCCGTCTCCCGGCGGTTCTTGCGCTTCATCCCACAAGTGAAATAGGAAAACGAGGAGTTTGCTTGCCGGAAGGCAAGCCGGATCATGTCTACGGCATGGAGCTTGTATCCCGCGGTTACGTAGTGCTTGCTCCGGATGCCATGACATCGGGGGAACGAATCGAAGTCGGGTACAACTATTTCAATAGTGTCCCTTTTTACTTACGCCACCTTGGATGGTCCACGGTCGGTAAAAATATAGTCGATCATATGCAGGGCGTCGACTTCTTGTGCGAGCAGAACTTTGTCGATGCCGATCGGATCGGCGTCATCGGGCATTCCTTCGGCGGCTATAACAGCTACTTTTTGGCCGGCATGGATTCTCGCATCAAAGCCGTTGTCTCCAGTTGCGGCTTGAGCCCATTTGCAAAGGATGACAAACCGACGCACTGGGGCCGGAGAGAAACTGCGCGGCAGGCTGGAGCAAGCTCTTACACCCATCTGCCAAGGGTAACGGATGATTTGAGCCGCGGGATGGTTCCGTTTGATTTTCACGAGATTATCGCGCTGGCCGCTCCGGCTCCGTTCATGAATTACAGCGCGCAGAGCGATGCGATTTTTCCGCATTGGCAGTCTATCGGCGACGTGACGAAGGACTTGTATGGTCTTTATAAATGGCTTGGCTATGGGGACCGCTTTCTGTCCCTAATGGGAGCGAAGGAGCATAGCTTTCCGCCCGAAATTCGCAAAGCGGCTTATGATTTTCTCGATCGCTGGCTGTTAAATGAAAGAAACGGATAGTAAGGAAACGCCAACGTCTAGGAATGAGAAGGAGCGAAACGGAAATGAAGGAACAGGAAAAAATCAGGTTCGGCATTATTGGTGCGGGCAATATCGGCAAGGTGCATGTGAAGACGATTTCGCAACTGCCGGATGAAGCCGAAACTGTCGCGATAACCGATGTGCATCTACCGCTCGCGGAGGAGCGGGCAACCGAAAACGGAATCGCAACCGTATACCGGACGGCGGAGGAGCTGCTCGCAGACCCGAACATTCAAGTCGCCGTTATCGGGGTACCGAACAAGTACCACGCTCCCTTGGCGATTCAGGCGCTGGAGGCCGGGAAGCATGTCATTCTGGAAAAGCCGATGGCGATCGACCTCGAAGCGGCCAAGGCGATCGTGCGGGCGCAGCGGAAGGCTGGACGGTTCGTTATGATCCCGCATCAGATGCGTTGGGAAGCGGCGGCGCAGCGATTGAAGCAAACGGTGGAGAGCGGGGAACTGGGGCGGATCTATTACGCGAAGACAGGTCTGTTCCGTCGCAAGGGCATTCCCGGCTGGGGAACCTGGTTTACGCGCAAGGAGCTGGCCGGCGGCGGTCCGCTCATCGATATCGGCGTGCACATGCTCGATCTGGCGTTGTATTTGATGGGTGATCCGAAGCCGGCATCTGTATTCGGTTCGACCTTTGCCGAATTCGGCCCGCATCGCCGCGGCATCGGCAAGTGGGGGACACACGACTGGGGAGGAAGCTTCGACGTCGAGGATTTGGCCGGAGCAATGATCAAGATGGAGGACGGAACCGCCTTGTCGCTCGAGGTGAGCTGGGCCGTCAACGGAAACGTGGAGCAAAACGGTCCTTTCGTGCATCTGATGGGGACGGATGGAGGCGCTTCTTTGCGGGGCAAGGAGGGCAAGCTATTCGCCGAGCGTTCCGGAGAGATCGTCGATACGCAGCTGGACATCCCAGAAGGCGCAGGCAATCCGCGGGAGGCGATGTACCGTCATTTTATCGAATGTCTGAGAAACGGAACGGAACCGATCTCGAACGTGACGACCGGCTTCACGAACAATTTAATACTCGACGCCATTTATCGATCCTCCCGGACGGGAAACGAAATCAAGCTGGATTGGCATATCGACGACTGAATGGCAATGAAACGACGACGATCCTATCCGTTTTTGGGGCGAAATGTCGGTCGCAGAGATAACGTTTTAAGGAAAGAGCGGGTCTATTGGAACTTTCGTTAAGCATGTAAAGCATGCACAAAACGGATATACGGCAGATAAGCAACCTGACGAACGGCATGGCAAACACGGGGCCTAGTGCGGTGCAGCAGACGCGCGGCAGGGCTGGCTGCCGCCGCGCGTCGAAAACTGATTCGGGATGGAGGCGATCGAGATGCATGATCCGAAATGGCTGGACGGGAGAAGTGTATGGAAGGATTCAGTGGAGGGCGACGGTGCGCACGATGAGGGCACGCAGGAGCATGATATGTGCAAGAACGATGCGGAGCGCGACATGCATTGGAATAGTGTGAGGACAAGCTGTGGCCAGGAAGACGGAACGCATATCGCTGGAAGTCCGTCGTCGGAGCGGACGATCAGCCGCCGCCGGCTGCTCGCCTCCCTGGGAGCGGCAGGTGCATTTGCCGCATTCGGCGGGGCATACGGGAGCGTGCTTGCCGCTCCGACTGGCGGCTCGTCAGTGTCCGGCCACGTCTACGGGAACGGCCAGTGGCACCAGGCGATGCTTGGCGGGGAACTCGTCGCGACGGCGACGCTGGCCGATCTGCGCGCGGAGACCGCGCCTTCTGCCGAGACGATCTACTTCGTCACCGATGAAGGGCAGGAAGGCTGCTTCCGCTACGACCCGTCCGACAGCACGACTACCGACGATAACGGGATGACGGTTGTGTCGAGCGGCGGAGCGAGGTGCAAGCGCATCCTGTTCGGCGACGAGATCAACGTCAAATGGTTCGGCGCCAAAGGGGACGGCATTACGGACGACAGCGCGGCGGTTCAGACCGCGGTAGGTTATAGCGCGAGACGCGGCGCCGTCCTGGTGTGGCCGGCCGGAGAGTATGTGACGACAGCCAGCGTTTCCGGCTTTCACGCCGTCCGGCACGACGGACCGGGCCGAGTCGTCCGGGGAACGGACAAATGGCCGGTAAAGCCTCGAACGGCCGATACGCGGCGCATATACGTCGACCCGGCGGGCAACGACGACAACGATGGGCTGTCATCCGCACAGCCGATGCTGACCTTGGGCGCCGCCCGCGATCTGGTCGAAGCGGAAACTGGCCGCAACGTAGGCTTTCATCGGATCGTGCTCGCCCCGGGCACCTACGCGGGCGGGTTCGGAACGCTGCAATCGCTTGTCATGGGCGATCGGCCGATCTACATCGACGGCCCGGCCGTGGGCGGCCACCCAAACGTGCCAACCGCGATAGTCGACATGGCGGCAACTCCTGGCGGATACGCTTTCGCCGCGGGGGTGTACACATATATGATCGTCAGCAACGTGAAGGTCGTCAACGCGACGTCGGGAACCGCGTTTTATTCGAACGGTGGCACTCTGTCCTTGTCCAACTGCCATGCGAAAAACTGCCTGCAGGGTAGTGTTGTGAACAGTCTGGGCCGACTGACGGTCAGCGGCGGCTTGTATGACGGGTCGAGCGAGGCCGGCGTCGTCATTCCGAATTCCCGGGCGTTTTTTGGCGGACTGAACTCGTTTCTGAGCCTGGCGCACGGCAGCCTGGCCAGCGCGACCTTGATCACACGTTTCGCTCGCGGAATCGTAGCGGCCGGTGCTACGGCCGGCCATTTCGATTATACCCGCATTCACGACTGCGGCGTAGGGATCGAATTTACGCGCGGCTGCGGAGCGCCGAACACGCTTCGCATGCAAATTTACCGGTGCGGCGTCGGCGTTCGGGCATACACGCCGTGGTTCAACAACAATATCGACTTCGGCATCGGCACTCCGGACGCTTGCACGACACCGATCCAGTCTTGGGCGAACGCCTCCGACCAAGGTGCTCTGGACAACGATGACGCCCGGTCGATCCGGCAATACGCCACAAAGCACGTGTCGGCAGTCACCGGAACGACCGCGGAGACGACGCTTTGGACGCCGGTCAGCTTCAAGGGGGGATACCCAATCTATGGCGACACCGTTCGGTTGAAGCTACGAGGGCCATGCTCGCTGAGCCAGAACGCCACGCTGCGGGTGAAGGTGGGAAGCAACGCGGTGCGGACATTCACCGTTCCCGCAGGCACGACGTCTTGGGCGCTGGACGCTGATTTGTTCACGACTTCGGCCGTCAATGTCCGCCATTACTGCTCGTTATCGACGCAGAACGCGATGTCCGCGATGTATGGATCGTCGAACGGCGCGATCGCCGCCACTGGGACGACGGGCGTTTCCGCCACAATTCAACTGGGGGCTGCGGGCGACAGTTTCACGGTCGGATTCGCCAGCTGCGACACGACCTTGTTCGGATAAGCCGCCGGAGCAAGCCGATCCGGCCCCGCAGGGATTCCGCCGCCGAAATATTGCGGATATTCGCGAGAAATTATGCAGATCCGCCTTCCAAGGAGGGAGTACGATCTCGGGACCAATACATTACATCAGCATTCAGCAGACAAACCAAACAAGGGACGAGGTCGAAAACAATGTCATTGAGAATCGCCGTACTGCCGCCTGCGGGCTCGAGACAAAAAGTGCTCGCGGAAAAACATCTGGAGCTGTTGAAGAAGAGGGGAGAAGTCGTATGCATCGAAGCGGGCTCGAATGCTCCGGAAGCGATCCGCAAGACGATTGAAGGCGCCGATATCGCCATCTCTTCCTGGGGGACTCCGAGTCTCGACGGAACTATATTGGCTGCGGCTCCCGGGCTGAAAGGGGTCATCCATGCGGCCGGCACCGTAAAGCCGATCGTGACGCCGGAACTGTGGAACAAAGGGATTCGAGTATCCAGCGCGAACGGTCCTCTCGGCAAAGGAGTAGCGGAAACCGCGCTCGGCCTTACGATCGCCAGCCTGAAAAATATGTGGAAAGTATCCCGAGATACACAGCATGGCGGCTGGGGCGAAGAGAAGCAGCGGGTACGCGAGCTGTTCGACGTGACGGTCGGCGTCATCGGCACGGGTAAAGCGGGCAGGCACTACATCAAGCTGCTGCAAAACTTCGACGTTACCGTCCTGCTGGTCGATCCGTTCGTAACGGTGGAGCAAGCCGAGGCGATCGGTGCAACCAAAGTGGAGCTGGAAGAGCTGCTGAACCGCTCCGATGTCGTGTCGATTCATGCGCCATCGTTGCCCTCCACTTACAAAATGATCAATAGCGAGCGCCTCGCCCAAATGAAAGACAACGCGATTCTGATCAACACGGCGCGCGGCTCCATCATCGACGAACCGGCCCTGATCGAGGAGCTTAAGAAAGAGCGCATCTTCGCCTGCATCGACGTAACCGATCCCGAGCCTCCAGAGGTAGACCATCCGTTCCGTAGTCTGAACAATTGCGTGCTGACCTCCCATATTGCCGGTTCCGTGACGAACGGCCTGCACCGGATCGGCAAATACGCGGTCCAAGAAATCGAGCTGCTGCTGAATGGCAAGCGGATGGACGGAGAAGTGGAAGAGAAGGACATGGCATTCCTGGCTTGACGCATGCGGGAGCATCCCCCCGAAGTGAAATCCGCAGAAAAGGCAATATTTCCGGATTATCGGATTGGATACGTCCCACGTTTCCGCTTTTACCCAGCTGCTGAACGATTCAACCCATACGTACCATGTATCGGGCGGTAAAGTTGTCGTTGCCTATCCGGGCGGTTCCCCGGATTTCGAATTGAGCATTTCCCGGGTGCAAGGCTATACCGACAAGCTGCGCGACGAGCACGGCGGCCAAATCGTCGACTCGGTGGAAGCAGTAACCGAGCTGAGCGATGCCATTCTTCTGGAGTCGGTAGACGGCCGCGTTCATTTGGAGAGGAGGGGGCTAGCCTTGCTGCCCCCTCCTTGAATATACGGCACAAATAGCGTTTTGAACATATATTCATAACCGTATACTGGTTTCGTTCATATCAGCGTAACTGTATTCCTGCTTTATTGGGGACAACCATAAGGGGGTTTAGGCAAGCCTAAACGGTCCAAGTTGCCGCACACCGTTCTTTGCCAGTAGGCCACTTGGTCATCCAGCTCTTTCGCAGAATGCTGTTGAATGATTTCCATGTAGGCTGTAGCTGCCGCGACTTGCGGATCGAAGGACCAGGACCAGTAATCCGTCCGATCATAACGGCCGATCCATTGTCCGTCTACGCCGAATTTTTGTTGGTCGGTTACACCGATGACGGCTCCGTCCGCTGTTCTCAGCAAAAGGAAAACTCCGCCGGTAAATCCGGTTAATTTGACGTTGTTTTTCGTTCGGGTCACGACGTCAAGCTGGCCGGCCAATGCTCCCGAGCGCTGAAGTGTGGCCCTAGTGTACATGTAACGCCCGCCATTGGAGCTTTGCCATTCAGCCTCTGTGGTTAAAGAAGGAATGGTTTGAACCGAGTATGAAGGTGAAGTACTCCCGCCCGTACTTCCTCCTGTCCCTCCCCCGACAGGATCTTCCGACATCCGCGCAGAGACCGAAGAAGTTGCAGCGAACAGGGTAAAAGCGGCAAGCATGAACGTTAACAATTTACCTTTCCATGTTTTCATCATAATAACCTCCGGATCATTGATTTGTTGTGGTTGCAACCCTCCATCATTATGAAATAAAGATTGGCTTCCAAAAAGTACTAATTTTTTATAGTACCGGTGCTCACGTTGAGCCCGGATTCGATTCAGAAGAAAATATGGTGTCCTATAAATAAAGCTTATCTATTACTTTGAAAAAAACAGGGGGATTCCAATGAAGCGTTTATTGAAAAAATCACTAGCTGCACAAGACCTCAAAAAGCTGTTTTAGGCAGGGCAACTGACTAGGAGTACTTCATGGTAGTTTAGATCAGCAGGGTAAAAGAAGACCGAGTCTCCCTGACCCGGTCTTTATTGTTTAATCGCGGTTTGGCGACCCATCGTCCGTCTCTCGGAACACCTGAAACGTACAATTGCATCGGTACGGTCGAAGCGATGTAAGGCGTGCATGAAAGGCCATAACGGTAAAACGCATCGCTACGAAATCACAGCACCATTGTCGGTTCTGCGGGGGTTATTTTCGCAACGCTTCCATCGCCGTTGTTCCCCTCAATACGCAACGATTGCCGCGGTGCGCATCAAGGAAATCTTCGGCCGTCAGCCTGGTTTTTGATTTTAATCGGACAAGTTCTTGTCGCGGACGAACGACAAGAACTTGACCCTTTTGAAGAAGTAAAGTGAAACTGGCTCAGCAGTTGAACGAACCAAGGGAGCAGACCGTCGCGGCAACTGCTCCCTTTCTGCATTGAAGTAACGGGCAGGAAAGCGTGGCGGCAACGCAGAAATAGTGGGAAAGTAATCAAAAGGTGACTATAAAACATGGTAAGAGTGCAGTGTCCTTGTTGCGACTATTTTACTTTCGATAGTATAGAAGACGCTCTCTTTGAAATCTGTGAAGTATGCTTTTGGCAATACGATGAAGTTGCTCATGACAGACCTAAAGTTAACATCGGTGCAAATCTCAGCATCGAGCAGCCCCAATGGATTCATTTCAGTCAAATAACGACTCATTCTCATTCATAGCAGCACAGCGAAGGAAGAGTCCCCCATGTTATTGTTTAATGGAAATAGCATGACCATACCCTATTAGGAGGAATGGCAAGTGGCAGGTGACAACAATAGCAAGAACGAAGTGGAATGCGAGATGGTCGGCGAAGGGGACAAAAACCAGGCGGGGTTGCCCGGAAGCGCTGAAAGCAAGGCGGGCAAGTCAATTAGCCGTCGGGCGCTGGTCGCTTCCATGGGGATGGCGGGAGTGGCTTTGGCAACGGGAGGATTGTTTCAATCCCGTGTGTCCGCTTTGGATCAGGGCATCACTGTCAACGATTCGACATATAATTCGGCTAAATCGGCGAACGGGAACGCTATCGGAATTCGCACTATGGCGGAGCAAGTCATCGATGAACGGGTGCCTTCGATGATTCAGGCAGAGGTCCCTGCGATCATTCAAGCTCAAGTCCCTTCCTTGGTAACCACCTTGATAGACGAATCTTCTGTTTTGAAGATCACCGTAGCGGAGCTGCGCTCCATGAACAGCACACCCATTGGCAGTGTGTACTGTGTTACCGATCCTGATAAGGAAGGCGTTTTCATCTATGATCCGGCGGATACGGCTTCCCCCGACAATATGGGAACCGTTATTGTCTCTACTGCGGGCGCCCGATTCAAGCGCGTTCTAGAGAACCGCATTACGAGCGTCAGATGGTTTGGAGCCGTGGGCAACGGCACGACGGACGATACGGTCGCCATTCAAAACGCGCTGGATGCCATCTCGTCGGGAGATATTTTGTATTTCCCGCCGGGTACATACTCAATCACCAAAGTATTTGTGAATACGGCGGGTATTACTTTAGACGGAACGGGCACGATCAAGGCAACCTACGGCATCTATCTGAAAGAAGGCGATTTTGAGGCTCGCAATCTGAACTTTGTGGCTTCCGCGTATTCCACTCAGGCGCGAGCGATTAGCATGGGACCGGCTGAAGTACAGGGAAGAAGTCGTGACGTGAAAGGGATCAAAATCCACAATTGCAGCTTCAGCGGCTTTTTCTACTCGGTGGATATGCGCGGCGGTGAGTATGAGTATTCAGGGCCTCCTCAATATTATCTCCATAACGTTGAGATCATCGGCTGCACCTCTGTTGCGCCGGTCGGGAGCAATGCGGGCCATTTTCAGAACACTCAAACGTACAACACCACCATCATGAACTGTAAAACGTACAACGGCCAAAATGCGACCAGCTACAATTTTATTCAATCGAACGGGTGGCTGAAGGTCATTGGAAACTACGATGACAATAATTCGTACGGCTCTTGCGAGGTAGAGAACAACAGTTCCCGGGCTGTAATCGCCGGTAATACATTTCGCAAAAAAGTTTGGATCGACGACAGCTCGAATGTGACGATCTCTGGCAATGTTATAGAGGAATCCATTTATTTGACCGTGCAGTCCCTTGATCTTGAGAGTATTCTCGTGACGGGAAATATCACGAACCGGATTCGAATCGAGCAGTTCGGTACTACGCAGAATTTGTCCGCCAAAGGCAGGCATATCAAGATCAGCGAAAATATCATTAACGGCACAAGCGGCAATTATGGCATCTTCATCACCGGTTTGGGCAACGACCGGTTCGAGGATATCGAGCTGTCGGGCAATATGATCACAGGCACATACTCATCAGGCAAAATCGGGATCGTAAGGTCCTCCGGACTTAAAGTGCTGGCCCGAGACAATATCGTGAACGGTACATTCGTTATTAGCGGATCTGGCGGAACCGTAAACGGGGTCGGCAACGTCGGTGCGAGCTACAGCGGCACGAGAAATCGGCTTACTGCCAGCTACAATGACATGGAATATGACGGAATTGTGTTGCTTTCCCCAAGCGGATCGAAGTACAAAGTCAAAGTCAGCGACGGTGGAATGCTTTCGACAGAGCCGGTGTAAGATCGTGCTGAAAAGATACACGAAGGCGGCCGGCCAGACCGAACGGCTGCCTTTGTTCACCTATCGAAGACGATAGTGGAATTAGACGGGAGCAGACGCCGCGGTAACTGCTCCCTTCCTTCATTGAAGTAGCGGGTAGGACAGCGGGACTGTATCGCGAATCATGGTAGGAGTAACAAAAGGTTTTGTTACAGGAGGAGGTTGCGGCATGTTGAAGCTATTCGAGTATAACATCACGCTGTGATGTGAATAAATAAAGATCTTTAGTGATAAATAGAGTACTTTAATGATAAATAGAGTCCTTTAATTGCAAATAAAGTGATTTAATTATAAATACTGTCCATTAATTTCACTACGAGTAGAGCGTCACGAAGTAGCTCCTTAGCTCCTAATTGAGTTGGAGAGTACCGAGGGAACTATATAATTTGAACGGAAGCACCGTTCTCAGTATCGCGCGTATGCGTGTTAATTGGGACGGTGCCTTTTTGTGTTCAAGAGGAGGATAAAAATGAAAAAGAAGCGGATTCGTATGCTCTGCTTCATCTTCGCTTTGTCTAGTTTCCTCTTGTAAGCTGCCGAAGTGTATTGGAACCCCCGGTCCAATATTATACTCTAGCTTCTTTAGTTCCAGCTTATGACGCTCCGCCTCGGTTAACTCATCCCGCACAAGGTGCCCCATGGCCAGCTATCAGCGGCGGCACCGCTCGAAAGGCGAGAAGAAACGGTGAAACGAAAACGAAAAATCATATCCGATTTATATAATTAGGTTTAAATATAAATACCGGTTTATTTAATTGTAGTTTAAAAATAAAAATCGCTGTGTTATAATCGGTTTCAAGCAAGTGAATGTATATTTTTTTACCCGGTTTATATAAATGCATTTTTATATGTAAACCGGAGTCGTAGGCCGGTGAAAGAAGGAGGGATTGCCTGATGGGACCGAATAAGTAGGACATAACGACGATTGGACAATCGCAAGGAGAGAGCCGCCCGATGAGAGGAAGACCGACGAACGAACAGTTTCGCCAACTACTTGAGCATATGGTTCAAACGCTGAAAACCGAGA
>NZ_VCRA01000049.1 GCF_005938385.1 Paenibacillus mesophilus | reverse complement strand
TTGCCGGAAGCCCCTAATCCATCTTGCAGTGTCATAGCTTCGCTTGTTATTCGAGATCGTTGTCTCAACCAGCCTCAAACATGTTTCTACAAGTAGGGGGTGAACAGTTTAGCACACGGGGTCAAGCTCCACGGGCAGAGACGTTCTACCCCGGCTACCCGTAACTAAACCCCTTAAAACAAAAGAGGTCAACCAGTAAAAACTGGCTGACCTCATAATACGAACGGGCAGTTTAGTTGAATCCCGAAATCTAGGAAAATTATGATAATATCGGTTTCAATATGATAATGTTTGTAGTGGAAATATTTATCAGATAATGGAGGAGATCAAATGGCTATTGGTGTGAAGAAACTTGTGTTAGGTATTCCGGTTGGTAAATCGGGATCGGGGAATTTAGAGGAATATGAAAAAGCAATACAATGGTATGCAAATGTGCTCGGATTTAAAATTGACTGGGTAATGGGGATTGCAAGCCTTAAACTGGATAACGGGCAACAAATTTTACTTTTTGGAGAAGAGGACGATGAAAACAGTCTTTGGTACACAGGCGATATTAAACGGAATCCGCACTACAGCATTCAATTTTCTACAGATAATATTGAGGAATTACGTTCAGATTTAATTCAAAGCGGTGTAGCTGTCGGTGAAATTATTCCCGATGCCGGTGGAGGTGAACCGGTAATGATGTTCTGCGACCCTTATGGGAATCGGTTTTGGGCAGTAGAAGATAAAAAAATAGATAGGGTACAACAAGCGCGTGCTTTAGGAATTGCACAACCGGCTGATGATACCATAGCATAACGCCCTTCTTCGCCAGCCGTGATTTTTGGTTTCTACAGAAGAAAGCCCACTACTTTTAGGGTCTTTGCACATATCTATTAATTCTAGTAAGAATCTTTCAAGCTTCCTTCTCAATACTCCGGCAAATTAATTATTTGTTGCACTAACGGATACAAGAGCTTCATGACACAGGCTGCCAGCACCAATGGCAGCCTGCTGAACTATCGGGCAGGTTTCTGGTACAACGGCGAATTATTAACTAGTAAGGGGGCGACGAATGAAACTTGCTGCAATCCTAGGAATAATAGTGGGGATAACTGGTTCCATTTGGCTCGCAATGATTGGATTGCGACATGTAAATAATTTTGGCTCTGAAACAAGCGAGTTCCATAATGGGATGATATTCGTTAAGTATGGTGCAGCATTCACTCTAATCTTTCTTGTCACATTGTGGCTGATGAACAAACAATATTGGAAATTGTGCTTTACAATCGGTTTCCTTTGCACAGTGTTTTCGGTGCTTGGACTTTTCAGTATAGGACTTTATATTATTTTGGGCTCACTATTTATCTTCGTATTAAGCTTTATAAATGTGATGAGACTAAGATACGATAACAAGGAATTGAACTAAACGGGTACGATAGTGGAATTAGAAAGGGAGCAGACACCGCGGCAACTGCTCCCTTTCTTCATTGAAGTAACGGGATAGTTTAAATAATACAGATGCTTGTCCATAGGTTATAGGGAAACTATGGTAAAATTAATATATCAACTATAGCACCGTGGGAGGCATAATAATGATTACTCGAGAGACAATTATAAAAGATATTCTTTCAGATGTGGGCAATGAAGAATATGTCTTAGCCCTCTGGCTAGAGGGATCGGATGGCACAAAAAATTTGGACGAGTATTCCGACATTGACTTGGTATGCTATACCAAAGAAGGCTACACTGAAGATGCGTTCAGGAGATTGGATGAATGTCTGGGTGAATTGGGGAAAGTTGACATCGCTTACGAACAACCTGGTCGACGCCCAAATAACCGCTATAAAGTGTACCACCTTGAAGGTACTCCGGATACTCTCTTTATTGACGTCACTATCCAAAGTGAAAGTTATCCTGTTTCATTTATTAAAGAAGACAGGACCGTCGTCCCAACGGTATTGGTAGATAAGGCAGGTATTGTGAAGTATCAAAACATTGATCGCGAATCTCATCACTCACAACTACATGCTCAATTGGCGAGGGCCCAGGACATTTATCGTCAAAGGAGTAGAGCAGTTAAATATACAAAACGAGGACTCTTTTTAGAGTCTTTAATTTACTATCAAAAGTATGTTTTGAATCCACTTGTGGATGTATTCCGGGTAATCTATACTCCATTTCAAGCTAACTGCTTTCTGGTTCATGCGTCTCGAGACTTCCCCACCGAGGTTGTGGTAAATCTGGAGAGTCTATATGCTGTAAAAAACGTAAAGGACATAGCAGAAGGAATCATTTTGGCTGACGAATTGTTTCGTAAAGCCGTTAATGAGGCTTGTTCCATGCTCTCACAGTCTTAATTGGGAGATTCTATACGAAGTGTGACAGTTATTTGTTGTACTAACGGAGACGTTAGTTCAACAAAGCAGCGGCCACGACCGGGCCAACGGGGTGCTACACGTCAGCGAAGTACGGCCAACTCCCGAAGTTCACCGCGTTCCTCGCTGCTCCGATCGCAGTCGCGTGGACGGGCGGTGGTGCCGGCGAAGGACGTCTAGATCCGGCGGGGAAGCCGCATTCCGGGTTATTTCCGCCGCAGCCGGGAAGGATGGGCAGCACAGACCGGCTAAACGCGGCCCGCTCCGGCAGAGATGCCATGACCCGGATATTCTCCAGCCGCAGCGGGGCGGTCGGGCGGTGCGCCGGCATAATGCGGTCATCTCTGGCAGCGACGTAGCGGTCCGGGTTGCTTCCGTCGCGACCGGACAGGGCAGCGCCCAAGCGAAGGCGCGGGAGCTATTGATTTTGGTTTGGTATTCTCGTAATGGCCAGCGAGCGGACGTCATAAGACTATCACATGTTGCCACTTTGGCGACTGCCACCAATAGAGTAAATGTCAGGCTATGCTGCGGATACCGAATGTAGCGGTTGAGTTGAAACAGACGCCGGCCGGCCGGACATTCAATATGTGGTAAAATATAGCTAAAAAATTATGGATGTGAAGGTGTGTATGGCTAAAAGGGATGCTGCGGAGGATCAGCAGGAGCACATCGAGACACTGCCGCTGTTCTCCACTACGGACACGGGCGGACGGATGACGGTGCTCCGGTCGGGACGTCGCGTCGGACGCGCGGCTCCGCTGCTGCCATGGCTGCTCGCAGCCGCTGCACTGTGGGCACTGACAGGCTCTGTGCCGTTCGGCGCCTTGCTCGGCCTGGCGCCGACACCGGCGATCGGCATGCTCCTTGGTCATCCGGTCACGGTGGGCGTCGCCGTAGTGCTGCTGTTCGTCGCGATCGGAGTGACCGGCGGAGTGTACTCGCGAGCGGTCGAGCAGTTCGGACAGATCAGGGTCGCCGGCCTGTTCGCGATGCTCGCGGTCGCAGGAGGACTCGCCGCAGACGCGGGAGTCCTCCTGCTCTGGACGCTGACAAGTGATCCGTGGCGCCCCTTCAACCTCGAGGCCATCGCGACGTCGCCGACGATCCCGCCAGAGCTCGGCGCCGTCGTCGGAGCCGGCTTCGCCCTCTGGGCCGCCATCGTGCTCCTGCGGTTGCCCGGCTCGATCGCCCATGCCCGGCGGCGTCAGGCGGACTTTGAGCGCCTCCGCGTGGAGGGCTCATCATTCACCGGGACGCTGACCGCCGTGAGCTTCACGAACACCTGGCTCTTCAATTACCCGATGTTCACGGTCGAGGTAGGTTACATCGTCGACGGTGCTCCTCGTGTCGTCTCAGCGCACATGCGCACCAGCGCCGACCGCGTCCCCGTCGTCGGCTCGCGCATGCTCGTGCTGACCGACGATCGCGGAACCACCCACTTGGAGTTGGACCCGTCCAATGGAGCGTCATTCGAGCCGGACGTGAGGAAGTACGCCCCATCGGACGGCTGATGCTGCGGTCCTGATCGCTTCGGCCGGTGCTCTGATCGGGAGCGGTGAGCGCATCTATCGCAAAACTACGCAGCGATCCCGAGCTACCCGGTCGAGTGCGAAACGAGCGATGCTGCAGCTGCTCCCGTGCCGCCCGGTCGAGTCTGGAAAGGGCGGCACTGGCGCGGGAGCTAATGATTTTGGTTTAGTATTCTCGTGATGGCCGTGGCCATATCGGCGTAGCCAACCAATAGAAGGAGTTGTCCAGATATGCTGAGGATCTCGAGCGGAGCGGTTGGGTCCGAAACCGGGGAAACCAGCAGCTGCTCTGATGGCCCAGGCCAGCTGTGCGGCCGCGCAGTGTAGACCGATTCGTTCGATAGAGTCCGGACCGCTCATGGCGCGAGTAGTTGCTCCGATGCCGGCAGCGCGCCGGCGAATCGCAGCCAACTTCGCAGCGATGCCGTGCCCCAAAGATACTCCCGACGCAGCCAGGCGGACGGTACTTACGTGCTGTTTACATCTAAGGATTCGAAAATGCAGGTGCCATATCTCAATACCTATACTCAACCCGGTTAAAGCAAGGTTGCCGGTGGTTTGATCGGCGGCTTGTTCCGCTAACGGAGACGATAGCTTAATTAAGACAGATGGTAGTCGGCAATGAAATTCGGTTGCCGTTTTCAAGCTAGCGGGCAGAAATCATTTGAGGTGATGCGGTAGATATGCAAAAAATCTCTAAGACGCAGATTGACAAACTGCTTGATAGTATAAAAGATGGTTCCTGTGATCTCGAAGACAACCAGATTGTTGAAATGATTGGAAATTGGATTCCAAGCTATAATTGTGAGGGTGCTGCATGCTCGTCCACGTCTCGAACGGGCGCTTTTGAAAATAGCGATACGTCCAATGTTTTACATGGGCATAAGTGAATCTAAACAGGTGTTTGCATGGATAAATCACTTCCTAAGTGACGAACGCAATAGCCCATCAGAAGAATGTGTGGCTTGGTTGATAAATGAACTTGTAGAGTCAAAGGCAGTTCTAATTACGGACATTCTAAAAGAGATTCATGTAGAAGAAGAATAAGAACAAGTTGCATTACGATAACGGAGACGATAGTTCAATTCTTCGATCACAAGTCATGCCGCCGCCAAATGGCGGCTTTTTCCATTGAACACGAAAGCCAAAACGACAATTCATAGCTCTTCCCTTTTTTTCGATTCGATGTGGCTATTTCACTGTTTATGGTGTCTAATGGGATGTGACGTCACAAGGAGGTTCACCGCATGCATGCATCTGCCGAACGAATGGAAGACCTCTATGCCCGGTACCACCACAGGCTAAGCAAGTACTTGCAACTGAGAGTTGACAAGCAGACGGCGGAGGATTTGGCGCAGACGACCTTCGTCAAGGCGCTGGAAAATTTGCACGCATTTCGCGATCACGCCAGCCCCTTTACGTGGCTATGGCGCATCGCGAGCAATACGCTCAAGAACGAATACCGCAGCAAGTGCCGTAGGCGCGAAGAATATACCGATCTGGGCCGGCTCGACAGTCGTTTCGTGTCCTGTGAATTCGTGAACAATGTGGAGATTCGGATTGATATCGGCTCCGCTATGCGGCAACTAAACGAAACCGACCGCGAAATTCTCACGCTGCATTATGATATCGGATGTACGCTGAAGGAAATTTCGGAGATCGTCGGGCTTAAGCTCAGTACGACCAAGAATAGGCTGTATCGGGCGCTTGCGAAATTGCGCGTCGAATTGGCTGACCATGAGGAGGTTCCCGCAATTATGTCACTCGTTCAAAACTTTCTGTTTATGGATCACCCAACTCTCGCGTATGCCGCACAAGTCCGGGAGGATCTGATCAGCGAGCTTGGAAGTCGCGTCGAACGGATCACCGAGCTTCTCCGGCATCAACCGGCCGAGAAGCTGACGATCGAGATTTCTCCGGACCTCGATGCGTTTCACCGGGCGGTCGGGGAACCGGACGCGCCGGATTGGTTTATGGGTGTGATCGACGGCACGACGATCAAGATCGTATCGCCATTGAATCCCGGCCCCGCTCATACGTACAAATCCGTGCTGCAATCGACCGTTCACTTGTTCACCAACCTCATGGTCAAAGAGGTGAACCCGACCGCACCCAAATGGCTTTATCAAGGACTCGGCGGTTATGAAGCTGGACTGATGACGAGGGATTATATTCGCGACTCGATCCGCGGTACGGTCGAGCGCGACGACGTGCCGACGTTCGAGGACTTGGAGGACGATTCCTGGGATTTCGAACGAAAAAAAGGGTTTCAATTCGCATATACACTGGCGGAATTTATCTTGCGGGAATACGGGGAGGAAGGATTGAATCGGCTAGTCCGGAAGCCGACTGATTTCAAAGACGCTCTCCGGTGTTCCGAGCCGGAATTCCGAAGTCGGTGGATCGCGTTTTTGAAAGTGCATTATGCTTAACAACGCAAGGGCCATCCGCCGTCGAGTCCGACGGTGGAGTGCGTCTTTTGTGCAGCAATGCGGTTAAAATATATGTTCTTTCATCCGACAAAATGGACAAAAAATCCATTGGTGGTGAATTGCCTGGAAACTTCTCATCAGAATAAGGAATCATGGAATAGCGGGGCATACCAAGCTTGGATCAATCGGTTCGGAAATCCTTCTGAAGCCGCAATGAAAATAAAGCACGACCCAGCAAAAAGAATCGGTAAAGCCCTTGACTATATAGGAGATGTCAAAGATAAAAAAATCGCGAATCTGCTTGGGTCGAACGGGAATAAGGCTGTCGCTTTAGCGCTATTGGGCGCAAACGTCACTGTAGTCGATTATTCTGCTGAGAACGAAAAGTATGCATTAGAGCTAGCCGATGCTGCTGACGTTCATATACATTATGTCGTGTCCGACGTACTTCAGCTGCAAGCTGAAATGTTGACGGGCAACTTCGATATTGTATATATGGAACATGGGATCCTTCACTACTTTATGAATTTAAACAGTTTGTTCCATGTGGTTAACACTCTTCTTCGCCTAGGCGGGGTGCTTGTTCTACAAGATTTCCACCCAGTAACAACAAAGCTAATATCATCACGAGGCACAACAGCCAATATCCGAAAGCATAAGGTAACAGGCGATTACTTTGATGCTTCGATAGAGGAAAAAGAAATTTCCTTTTCAAAATTTGCGAACGATCGAAATGATAATGTGCAGAAAGTCCTTTTACGTAATTGGACCCTCGGAGAGATCATTACGTCCATAGCAAGCAACAGGCTATATATAAGGGTTCTTGAAGAAATGCCTAACCAATCTTCAGATGTCTTCGATAAAGGCATCCCCAAAACATTTACCATCCTTGCAGAAAAGTTGTGATGTGATCTTAAATCGGCCGCAGCGCCGGTTGCGCAATAACAGGGAGTAGATCGCCGCGCGATAGCTACTCCCTGTGCTCGTTAAAGTACTGGCCGCAGTTACGTCTAAAGGTCTTACTTTGTGAGACGCTTTGCGAACGTTATGTCATTTGCATAAAAATGGTCTCGATTGCTCCCCAGGGTGCTTCTTTCTCATCTATCTTCACGAAACCATATTTTTCGTACAAGTTAATATGGTCACTGACAAGGTATACTTTCTCAAAACCCAGTTCCTTCGCGTATGCCAAGGCTGATAAAATCAACTTTTCGCTTAATCGATTGCCTCTGTACTGCTCTCCCACAAACACGAACCCGATATAGGGAGTATAGGCAATATCAGGTATGCAGTCGGTTTTTGCTAAAGTGCAGTAACCAGCAATGTGATCATCATCAAGTGCTACAAAAACTCTTTCCCAGTCTGAAAAATGGCATTCATTCATTTGTTTCGCTAAAGTTGCTCCTGCTTTCCATGAACAATTCTGCGCATACTCAGCAACGACTTGCCACAACTTATCGCTATAAAAAAGCGATTCTATTTGCATAGTTACTCCCTTTCTTAAAAATAACCATCCGTTAGATGGCCCCTTGTTATCTTTATTTTATAAATAGCTCTCCATTATCAAAACAAGTGATCTACTCTCCTCCCATTCTATTCATAACTTAACAATACAACACTCGCAATGAACGAACATGGTGAAAAATGATTATAATTACATTACTATGGAGCTGCCGTGGATCGGCCGTTACGTTAACGGGCAGGTTATCGTAACATACTGGTTATTATATGCGTCTATATTTATGGAATTATTTGTAACTATGGGGAGGAGATCTGATGAAGCAAGGAACGTATGTCGCGTTAGTAATAATGTCTGTTATGTTAACAATTGTTGGGTGCAGTGGCACAAGTCCTTTTGGAGAAAATATAAAGAGTACGAATGAAGTTTTAGTGAAGAGTGAACAGTTCGAGAAGAAAATAACCGATGTAGGTGAAATATCCAGATTAGTGGATCTATTGAACAAAAGCAAAACAATCGATCCTCCGGAAAAAGCAAAGGGTATAAAACCTGAAATCGCAAAAGAAACAGTATTGCTACACTTTCCAAAAGCAGAGTTTTTCTATATTGGAGATGGCTATTTGTATTACGGAAATAATGGACAATACTATTCAGTTTCAAAGGATATTGAGAAGTATACTACTGAGCAGAAATAATCGTTGGTTACGATACGGGGCGATTCTATACGAAGTGTGACAGTTATTTGTTGTACTAACGGGTAGTTTAATTTGGCAGTGTGTGATTACTTGAATACAGAGATTATAGATGCCTATTCCAGTGCCTCATTGTGACAGTGCTAATATCCTCAATTGATGGATATGTAAGGGAATATTATTATTGCGACCACCAACCAAGTTAGTCAATATACCAGCATAGAAAAAAATCAATGCCCGATTTTCGGCGGAACTATTTTTCGGAAACGTTATAATCATAATTGTGTTCCGTAAGGGCCTCATTAAAATTCAAAACTGTATTAAAGAGGAGGAGCAGAATGATACCGGCTGACAAGAAACTCGTGTATTACCAGGCGCTTATCGATAAAAAGTCCGAGTATGAAGGCATTTTCTATGTCGGAGTTAAGACAACCGGCGTGTTTTGCCGACCTACGTGTCCGGCAAGAAAACCTAAATTTGAAAACTGTGAATTTTATGAGACAGCCAAGGAAGCTCTTCTGGCATCATTCCGACCCTGCCAGCGCTGCCGTCCGCTGTCTCATCCGGGCCATGTTCCGGAGCTTGTTCGTAAGCTAGTCAACGCGGTGGAAGAAAACCCGGAACACCGCTGGACGGAAGAAGACTTCCGAAAATTATCCGTGGATGCTTCAACTGCGCGCCGCCAGTTCAAGAAGAGGTACGGAATGACTTTTGTTGAATATGCGAGAGCTCGGCGAATGGGAATAGCCTTGAAGCATATCCGAGCAGGCAGCGCGGTCATCGAAGCACAGTTGTCCGCAGGTTATGAATCCGGCAGCGGCTTCAGGGATGCGTTTTCGCGCATTATGGGTGCAGCACCTGCTGGGCTGGGCAACCAACAGATTTTAAAGGCATCGTGGTTGGATACGCGTCTTGGCCCGATGATTGCAATCGCTGATGAACAAGCGCTATATTTACTCGAATTTATAGACCGCAGAGGATTGGAGCGAGAGATCGAACGTCTAAGAAGGAAGACAAAATCCGCGGTCATTCCGGGCAGCACACCGCCGACCGATTCGATTGAAAGGGAGCTCAGGGATTATTTCGAAGGCAAGTTAACAGCATTCAAAACGCCAGTGAAACTACTTGGATCGCCTTTTCAGAAGAAGGTGTGGGAACAATTACGGAAAATTCCACCAGGTCAGACGACTTCGTATGGCGACATTGCCTCCGCGATTGAAAAACCAAGTGCTTATCGCGCCGTAGCCCAAGCTAATGGAGCCAACCAGGTGGCGATTGTGATTCCATGTCACCGTGTTATCAACTCGAACGGCGACTTGGGCGGTTATGGAGGAGGTATATCTCGAAAACAATGGCTGCTTGACCATGAGAAGAATGGGAGAGTGGAGGAGAAAATATGATGATGAAAATCAAGTAGTCGGGCAAATAGTCCATTTTATTAGTGGTTACGCTTGTGTCATTTATTACTAACCTAGACGCTACGATTGTGGTTAACGGTCTGCCTCCGCTCATGGAGGACTTGCATCTTTCGATTGGAACGGGGATGTGGACGATCACCTCGTTCTACATTACGAGTATAGTATTCCTCCTTCCTTCCGGCCGATGGTCCGATATGTTCGGTACCAAACGCATTTTTCTATGGGGGTTCGCTTTGTTCACGATTGCTACTGCTTTCTTGCATCTTGCAGGCTCTGCTATCTGGCCGCTGGAGTGTGTAAATGCAAGAAGGGGGTACCGCCACCGGTACGCCCCTTCTTGACCTATCGGAACTGGGATGAAAAAAGGTTTAATCCCAATACTTCACGGAACCGGATCCGCTAAAGCTTTCGTACACGTAAAATTCTGCCTTCTTGTTGTCGCCGTCGACATAGTTGCTGATCCCCCGATAGATCAGCGTGTCACCAGGGTACAGTAAGTACTCATAGCCGGTTACGACTTCGTCCGCATTGCTACCCGGATCGTATTCCCGCAGCTGGTACCAGGCGCCGCCGCTCGGACCGCTTACAACCTGGAACTTAAAATCGCCGCCGCCGGAGTGAACGTAGTTGGTCGGGTTTTGCGAGGAAACCGTCGAGCGTTGACCGAGGTAATCCCACTCGCCGGCTCCCATCGGGGTGACGACATTCTCGTTGGCGCGAATAATCGTGACGTTGGGGGCGGCGCCAGCCTTTTTACCCACTGCTCTGGATTCCACTGCGGGTCCGTCGGCGAACGCCGTGGAGACGGGAACCGCCACTGCAAGCGTCAGAACGGCCAGCGACGTGCGCAACCATTTAGCCTTCGATTTGTTCCGATACTTCACAAACATCAACCATCCATCCTCTCAATTGATTCTTTTTATAAGCCAAAGGCAATGAAGCTACCAATTTATTACACAGTTTTGGTTACGTCGAATCAGAGACTATCATATTGCTTCACGGAGGCATGTTCAGTTCTACAATGTGGTACCCCAACATTTCAGATTTGAGTAAAAATAATCGAGTTTATGCTATCGATATAGACCTGGGACATACAATGTCATGGAAAATCCAAACTCACTAATAAACTCATCTTGGATTTTTTCAACGGATTGGCAGCCCTTTCCCGCTAACGAACAGGATATTAACAATTGGAAACGAATTTTACTGGACTTACCAGCGCGTCATGACGACCGATCGTTATTTGGCAGGATGGCTATCCTTATTTTGTTTGGACAAGCTGCGAAATTGGTTGGCAGTAATCCCTTTTATTTCACGGAATACGCGAGCAAATGTACGAAACGATTCAAACCCAACTTCCATAGCAATATCAGTTATGCTGATATTTGTGTGTTGCAGCATATTGTCAGCCGTTTCAATTCGCAGGTTATGGATATATTTTACAAAGGTTTGGCCGGTATACTTTTTAAAAGACAAACCGATATAAGAGACACTGAGTTCGAACCGTTGTGCCAGTTCTTCCAGGCTGAGCGGTTTCCGATAGTGGAGATGGACATACCGCAGAACTGGCCAGAACAGCTGTGTGCGTGCTGCTGGCTTTCTGCCTGCGATTAGTGGGTTATGATAGGATTGCTGGCGGCTCGCACTGCGGATGTAGATCAGAATCGCCTCTGTAAGCTTGGTGCGAATCAGATGGCGGAGGATGGGAGAATCGGATTCGCTGGAAATTTCTAATAAGAACTCGAAAATTTGTTTCATTTTCTCTTTCTCAGAGCCTTCGAAGTCCAAGAAGGAAGGTAAATCGGTACCGATGGAGTCAAGCAATCTGGAAAACTCACTGTCTTCCTGATGTCCGAATAGCAATTGAATGTCAAACAGACAGCAGTATTTGGAAACTTGCTGACCAGGTGCGCCTGAGATGGAGTGCATGTGATTGGGCAAGAGGAAAGAGACCGTACCCTGCCGCAGCAGATGACGGACACCATTGATGGTTTCGAAGCCGCTTCCATCGGTGAAGTACGATATTTCCGCATAGTCGTGATAATGCAGCTCGGTCCGCGAAATTTTAGTATTATAGATGCCGAAACGTTCTTGCGTTTCTCGGAATCTCGGAATATCGTCGATGTCTCCCTGATACTCCAGATAAAATGTGTTATCCATGAGGATCATCCTTATTCGTAAATATCACAACATGCACTTACTTCATTAAACATCACATACATCAGACTGTAAACATGATTCCCATTAAAACGGAAAATGGCAGCTGATATCAAATTTTCGTCATGTGCTGCTGGTTTTAATGTTTTAGCATAGAGGCAGGAGTAGGATGGAATGATCATGTTGTCCGGAAAACATCCAAAAATATAAGAAGGAATGATCGGGATGAAACAAGAAGGAACTAAAACAAACAGTGAACGTATCGGGTACTGGCCGTTGCGCGAGGACTGTCATGATGCCTCGAAGCATCAGCAGCACGGGCAAGCGGTAGCCGTACAATTCAAGGACGGAGCTGTTTTCGACGGGGAGCAATCCGCCATTGTGCTGCCAGATTCGGAGTTGACAAATGGCGCCCATCCCTTCACCCTCTCCATGGAATTCGAAATTAATGATGAGAAGGGATCGATTCCCGGAGGAATATGCAGCCGGTATACGGAGGAGCAGATGGCTGGCTGGCATTTGTCCGTGCTGACGCAAGCAGGGGTAACTTCCACTCAACCGAACTGGCGGAACTTGCAGTTTGGCTGGAGTTTGCGCGAATCAGCAGACCAGTGGCAGGATCGCGGCACCCCGGGCAACAGCCGTCTGATTTGTACCTTATGCGTGTATGATGGATGGCTGTATGCTGGAGTGTTCGATGATGCGCGCGACAACAAAGGCAGGGTATACAAACTAGGCGAGAATGACGAGTGGATAGACTGCGGCAATCCGGATGATAGTAATTCGGTCTGGTCGTTAATCGAGTATAAAGGCAAGTTGTATGCGAGTACGATGCGCTACAAAGCGTGCGGATCTTCTTTGCCGGAGTCGCCCAATATGGAGCCGGGCGGCAGAATCTACCGATATGAGGGTGATCAGACGTGGTCGTTGTTCGCTGAAGTTCCCGGTTCAGATAGTGTTTCTTCGATGGTGGTCTATCAGGGCAAACTGATCGCGATGTCATTTTATACTCCGGGAGTGTATGCCTATGATGAAAATGGGGTATGTGAGGATTTGTGTCCGCCAGGGCCGGAAGGAAAGACGCGGACCATGACTTTGGCGCCTTACCGGGAACGATTGTATATCGGTTGCAACGAGCTCCAAGGCGTTTATAGCCGCACATTTGATGAAAACTGGGTGTATGAAGGAAAAGCAGAAAAATGCGATCAAGTTTATTGTTTTGCGGTGTACCATAACCATCTGTTGATGGGTGTCTGGCCGGAAGCGCGCATGCTGCGCTATGAGGGAGACAAACAATGGAGCAATTATGGGTTGATGGGATCTGAGCTGGAAGTGATGGGGATCTCTATGTTCAACGGTAAGCTGTACGGCGGTACATTGCCAGGTGGTCATGTATACCGCTATGCCGGCGATGGCGCGTGGACGCTGTCTGGCGTCCTTGAACCGGAGAATCCGGACATTCGCTACCGTCGGGTATGGTCGATGGCCGTATATGGCGGCGAACTGTATGCGGGTACATTGCCAGGCGGCAAAGTTTGGAGCTTGCGAAATGATCCGCTTGTGACACTGGATCGTTCTGTGACAGACGGGTGGCATCGTACCGTGATCACTTATGATCTGGAGCGCATCTCTCTGTACCTGGATGGAGTACTTGTATCTTCCGCGCCGATTGACCCGGCGAAACTCAATGATTTGGGCAGTACGCCGCTTGTGCTGGGCAAAGGGCCGCAATCTCATTTTTCCGGCAAAATTCGTGAAGTTGAGTTGTTTGATGCCGCCATATCCGAGCAAGAAGTAGCAGACCTGTACCGCCAATAATAACGATATGTACGTGCTATTCGATGCTACGATCACTTAACTAAACATTCCTAGTCCTAAGAAATGGACTTTGTCAAAAAAGAAGCGCCTCAGTATGATGGGTTTGTCGACGGGTATGATACCCGACACCATCAAGGAGGCGCTCTTATTATGAAGTATTCATGAAATTTAAGAAAAAATTTTATAAATACCCGACTTTTTATTAAACAGTTTTCCTTATCCTTATTGAAATGAAACTAATGAATCGCATTGTGGTGCCAGGACTGTTTGCCTTGTATATGTTTACCTTATTTAGAATCATTTTATTTAAGTTCGGATCGATTGATATGGACTTTCTGTGGTATCGACTGCAGAAAAATCTAGAGAAACCTGAGTATAGTGTGCACCGGATGCTGTATGGTAATTTTATTCCGTTTAAAACAATTTTTCTGTATTTTCATGGAAAGTATGCAGGCATTAAACAATTGTAAGGCTTTCGTTTTAAGTCATTGACCTGACGGGTACGAGAGCTTCATGAGAAGGCTGCCAGCATGGCAGCCTATTGAGCTATTGGGCGGTTTAGCGCAATCACGAAGGCTAAATAACCATGGGTCAATCTGCTTTATTTCATTTAGCTGAGGGCTGAACAGAAGATGAATGACGCCAAAAGCGCAGCGAAGGAGTAGGGTCCTTATGAAAATCTTAATAATTTCTCATGCGAGAAATCATAAATATAGTTACCGAATTAAGTAAAATAGTAGGTTGTTGAGTTCTGTCTGGAAGGAGCTGAAAATCATGTGCGCTAAAGTTCTCGTTGTTGACGATGAACATGAAATAGGGGATTTAATAGAAGTGTATCTGCGAAATGAAAATTATGAAGTGATTAAATTTTACTCGGCAAAGGAAGCTCTTTCCTGCATTGAAACGACGGAGCTTGATCTTGCAATTCTGGACATTATGCTGCCGGACATCAATGGTTTTACGCTTTGCCAGAAAATACGGGAACAGCATACCTATCCCATCATTATGCTGACGGCCAAAGATGAAGAGACGGATAAAATTATGGGGCTAACCTTGGGTGCCGACGACTACATCACAAAACCGTTCCGTCCGCTTGAGATGGTAGCGCGTGTTAAAGCACAGTTGCGGCGCTATAAAAAATACAACACGACGCAGTCTGCACCTGTCACTGAGCCTGTAATCGTCCATTCGGGATTGGTTATGGATGTAAACAAGCATGAGTGCCTACTGAATGAAAAACCTCTTGAACTGACACCCACCGAGTTTTCCATACTCCGCATTTTACTGGAGCGAAAGGGCGGCGTGGTGAGTGCCGAGGAACTATTTCATGAGATTTGGAAGGACGAGTATTACAGCAAAAGCAACAATACGATCACCGTTCATATCCGTCACTTGCGTGAAAAAATGGGCGACACTGTAGAAAACCCAAAGTATATCAAAACAGTTTGGGGGGTCGGCTATAAAATTGAAAAGCAATAAGAAGGGCAATTATGCGAGGCTGAAGCGAAAAGCTTTTTTCCAGATGCTACTGATTACTGTCACTGCTGCTGGTACCGTCCTTTTGTTGCGGGTTATTTTGCGTGGACAGATTGGAGATCGCATCGTTCTATTTCTGATTAATACTTTTTATCTGGACAATTCCGATGCACAAATAATCTATCATTATGTATTTCGCAATAACTTAAATATCATTCTGCTTTTTTTGACGCTGTTTTTTTTAGTCATTCTTTCTCGGTTCTCTATCTTCTGGTTCACAAAATATTTTGATGAAGTCAGCTCAGGCATGGATCGGCTCGTGGAAGATTCAGAGGATAGAATATCCCTCTCCCCGGAGATGGATTTCATGGAAAATCGTCTGAATACCATAAAGGACAAGTTGAAAAGACAGAAAAAGGCTGCTCAGGAAGCGGAGCAACGCAAAAATGATTTGGTCGTTTATTTGGCCCACGACATCAGGACGCCGCTTACATCTGTAATAGGTTACTTGAGTTTATTGGACGAGGCTCCCGATATGCCCATGGAGCAGAGAGCTAAATATACTCACATTACACTCGACAAAGCATATCGCTTGGAGAAACAAATCAACGAATTTTTTGAAATTACCCGGTACAATTTGCAGCAAATCAAGCTGGAAAAGGAAACGATAGACCTTTACTACATGCTTGTGCAAATGACAGACGAGTTTTATCCGATCCTATCCGAAAAAGGGAATACCACTGTACTTCACGCAGACGAAAATTTGACCGTGTACGGCGACCCGGTGAAACTGGCGCGGGTATTCAATAATATTCTGAAAAACGCGGCCGCATATAGCTACCCAACCACGGAAATCGTTATTTCCGCAGAGGAAATAAAGGGTTATATAAAGATCGTGTTTCAAAATCAAGGCCATACAATTCCACCGGACAAGCTGGCCGCTATTTTCGAGAAGTTTTATCGCTTGGATGAAGCGCGCACTTCCGACACTGGCGGTTCCGGGTTAGGGTTGTCCATCGCAAAAGAAATCGTCACCCTGCACGGTGGAGCCATTATGGCCCAAAGCAAAGATAACACAGTTACCTTTACGGTATCTTTACCTGTTAAACATTAGGAAAACATCAATCTAATGTTAGGATTTTCTTAGGATTTAAACAACCTAATATTAAAATACGGCCTATCCGCTTTTGATAACATGGTTTTATCAAAGCAGACAGGCTTTTATTTTGCAGAAAGAAAGGATGTTGTTATGCCAAGAAAACGTGTTCCACGACGAATCAGAAAATGAACTCGGCAGTGGTATATAAAAATCTCTGTGAGATCGGATATAAATTGCCCGATCACATCTAGGTCATAAAAAAGGAGATTGACACCATGGAGAAAACAGGGATCACGATATACGGATGTGAAAAGGACGAAGAGGATATGTTCAGGAGGTATTCACCACATTATGGTGTTGAACCGACGATCATTAAGTCAGCGGTATCAGCGGAAAACGCCGCGTTGGCATCAGGCAATTGCTGTATAAGCGTTACCCATAAAACGGAAATAGCGCTTTCCACTCTTCGCGCCCTCAAAGAAAACGGCGTCGCTTACATATCCACAAGAAGCATAGGCTGCAACCACATTGACATTGAAGCGGCTGAAAAGCTTGGCATTACTATTGGTAATGTAGCTTATTCGCCGGCCAGCGTAGCAGATTTTACTTTGATGTTGATACTCATGTCTATACGAAATGCAAAGTCGGTTTTATGCAGGGCAGACGTCCATGATTACAATCTTTGTGCTGTACCGGGACGGGAACTGTGCGACATGACGGTAGGGATATTGGGGACAGGCCGCATTGGTCAGGCGGTTATTGATCGGCTAAAAGGCTTTGGATGCCGCATACTGGCTTACGACTCTAAGGCCGAATATGCTACTCTGGGCGAACTGCTGCAGCAAAGTGATATCCTGACGCTTCATATGCCGCTCAATGCTGATACTTACCATATAATTGACCGGAAGCGAATCCATAGCATGAAACACGGGGCATTAGTTATTAACACCGCACGCGGATCTCTTATTGACACAGAGGCGCTGGTCCGGGCTCTGGAAATTGGGAGGCTGGGGGGCGCCGCATTGGACGTCGTTGAAGGCGAAGAAGGTATATTCTATCACGACTGTACAAACAAGCCGATCCATAATCAACTTCTGCTGCGACTGCAAAAATTGCCGAATGCGATTATTACGCCGCATACCGCTTTTTACACAGAACACGCGCTGCAAGATATCGTGGAGAACACGATTCAGAATTGCTTGGAATTCGAAAGGGGAAAAAGATAAATGAACAAGCTCAAGATTGCCGTTTTATTCGGAGGCTGTTCAGAAGAACATGCTGTCTCAATAAAATCCGCGCAGGAGATCGCCAGAAACCTTGACCCAGAGAAATTTGATCCGCTTTACATCGGGATAACCAAAGCCGGTGGATGGAAGCTCTGCGATTATCCTGATGCGAATTGGGAAAGCGGAAATTGCATTCCCGCCATTTTGTCGCCGGACAGAAATGTCCATGGGTTGATTGTGTTGGAGCAGGGAGAATATAAGATCATCCGTCTGGATATTGTGTTTCCTGTTCTGCATGGAAAAATGGGGGAGGATGGCGCAATGCAGGGACTGTTGGAGCTTTCCGGCATTCCCTATGTAGGCTGCGATATCCAGAGCTCCGCGCTGTGCATGGACAAGTCTTTGGCTTATGTGATCGTAAGAAACGCAGGAATCGCTACGCCCGATTTTTTGACATTCGACAAAGGTGACATGCCGGACGCGGAGCAATTGGTTTATCCTGTCTTCGTTAAACCAGCCCGTTCCGGATCGTCTTTTGGTGTCAGTAAGGTATGCAATATGGACGATTTGCCGGAAGCCATCGAAAGCGCAAGGCAATATGATACAAAAATTATGATAGAGCAAATGATTTCCGGCAGCGAGGTAGGCTGCGCAGTGCTCGGAACCGGTAACGACTTGTTTGTTGGTGAAGTGGATCAAGTCCAGTTATCGCATGGCTTCTTCCGAATCCATCAGGAAAAAAATCCGGAGACCGGTTCTGAAAACTCTACGATCAAGGTTCCAGCCGATATTTCAGATCAGGATAAGAAACGGGTACAAGAAACAGCGAAGCTGGTTTATCGGGCTTTGGGCTGCAATGGGCTTGCTCGTGTGGATATGTTTCTACAGGAAGACGGGCAAGTCGTGCTCAATGAAGTCAACACTATGCCTGGTTGCACCACATACAGCCGCTATCCAAGAATGATGGCCGCCGCCGGTTTAACGCTTGCCGATGTGATTGAACGCGTGGTTGCATTAGCGATGGAGGGATAAGAATATGGAAAACGGATTTGTGTTCCTTGATGAAGTTCTCCCCGGAATTCGTTGGGATGGTAAGTATGCCACATGGGATAATTTCACCGGAAAACCGGTCGATGGTTATGAAGTCAATCGCATTGTCGGCACCAATATATTGGCTGCCTCGCTGCTTGTGGCACAGGAGCAGGCGGCTGACCTTGGGTATGGCTTGCTGCTCTGGGACGGTTATCGTCCGCAACGCGCTGTGGATCGTTTTCTACAATGGTCTGAAGAGCCTGAAGATGGGCGTACAAAATCAAAGCATTATCCAAATATCAACCGTTCCGAAATGATTCAGAAGGGTTACGTAGCGACTCAATCGAGTCATAGCCGTGGTAGTGCAATTGATCTGACTCTTTATCGAGCAGATACTGGCGATCTTGTTCCGATGGGCGGTGATTATGATCTGATGGATGTCATCTCTCATCACGGAGCAAAGGGAATCACTAAAGCTGAAACTAAAAACCGCCGGTTATTGCGTTCTATCATGGAGTCCAGCGGTTTTAACTCCTATGATTGTGAATGGTGGCATTATACATTGAAAAACGAGCCATATCCCAGTACCTATTTTGATTTTCCTATATCACTGGACAGTGAAAAGTTTTTGTCGAAACTGGATCCGCGTCACTATGCATCGATGAAAAAATCGGCGTCGCATCGTACGAATACGCATACAATTCATTCGGCATATCGAGATAATTTGCATCTCTGACGATGGCCGCCAGCTATTGTTTCACCCCATCTTGGAGCACTTGAACCCCTCCCGCAGCCTAAATATTGCAGGTCATCTGACGAATTTTAGTGCTAATGTACGATAAATCGTGATGGAGGGGATTCCTATTAATTTACAGAAGAAGAATTACGAAATCATTACGGACGAGCTCCAGCGCATTATAGAAGCGGGACTGATCAAGCCGGGGGAGAAGATCGACACAATCGACCAGCTGGCGGCACAGTACCGTGTGGGACGCTCGACGGTGCGCGAGGCGCTCAGCCATCTGAAGGCGCTCGGTCTGGTCGAATCCCGGCAGGGCGGAGGCACGTACGTCAAGCAGCCCGGACTTGAGCCGTTGGCCGTGCTGGAATCACTGCAGAATTCGAACGCCGATCTGTCGCAGGTGCTCCAGGTGCGTAAGATTCTCGATGTCGGAGCGGCCGAGCTGGCAGCCAAGCACCGGACCGCCGAAGACGTCGAAGAGCTGGGCAAAATCATCGGGCAAATGCGCGACGCCGTCGGCAACGAAGAAATCAGCCAGATTTACGATACGAACTTTCATCTCGCCATCGCCAAAGCGTCTGGCAACGCGATTCTGGAAACGATGATGACGCACATTTCCACGGCGATGTTCCGCACCATCAAGGACAGCCGCAAGCTATGGCTCTACAGCGGGAAGGAAACGGCCGGCAAGCTGTTCGGGGAGCACAAGAAGTTGTTCGAAGCGATCCGCGATAGAGATCCGAAGCTGGCCGCAGCGACGATGGCGAAGCATCTGTCTCAGGTCGAGAACGCATTGCAGTCGGTAAAATGAAGCTTAATATATCCCGTTATTCGAGGTGACATGGCATGAGAACCATCATCTTTACCGGAGGAGGTTCGGCGGGACACGTCACACCGAACATCGCGCTGATGAACAAGCTTCAGCAATTAGGCTGGGAAGTCTGCTACATCGGTTCAGCCACCGGTATCGAGAAAGACATTATCGAGCGCGAAGGCGTTCCTTTTTATCCGATTTCCTCCGGGAAATTGCGCAGATATTTCGATCTCAAAAATTTCAAAGATCCTTTCAGAATCATTAAGGGCGTTTACGAGTCTTATAGATTACTACGTCGTTTGAAGCCCGCCATCGTTTTTTCGAAAGGAGGGTTCGTTTCCGTCCCGGTCGTTCTTGGAAGCCGGATGAACAAGATCCCGGTCATAATCCATGAGTCAGATATGACGCCGGGACTTGCCAACAAAATTTCGATTCCTTTTGCAACGAAGGTTTGTGTCACGTTTCCGGAAACGATGCAGCAGGTGCAGGATCAAAAAGCGATTTTAACGGGACTTCCGATTCGTGAGGGAATTTTAAACGGGAAAGCTTCAAAAGGCTATCACCTCTGTGATTTTCATTCCCAGAAGCCTGTTATTCTGATCATGGGCGGCAGTCTTGGCTCTCAAGTTATTAACCAGGCAGTCAGGGATAATCTGGACAGGTTGCTTGCGCAATTCCAAATTGTACATATTTGCGGAAACGGAAATGTCTACCAGGGTCTCTCTGGTAAGAGAGGGTACAAACAATTCGAATATATTTCTGACGAGCTTCCGGATGTCATGGCGATGTCGGAATTGGCGATTTCCCGGGCGGGAGCCACTTCGATTTATGAATTTCTCTTATTGGAAAAGCCGATGCTTCTCATTCCACTCTCGCTGCAGGTGAGCAGAGGCGATCAAATTTTAAATGCCAAATCGTTCCAAAAGGCCGGCTACGCCGATGTGCTTCCGGAAGAAGAGCTAACCTCCGAATCCCTCGCCGAACGTGTTGAAATGCTCTATGCGAACCGTGAAGTCTACAAAGAAGCCATGTCCTCCCGGAATGAAACGAATGCGGTAGAAACGATTGTCAAGCTGATTGAAACGTATTGCTAGTTTTGTTGTGCGGGCAGAAATGTTCAATAATGAGGGGCTCTCAGTTTTCATTTAATTATCAGACAATTTATATTTGTTTGAGGAAACAAAAAATATGCTTCCTGCCAACTTCAAAAAGGAGTTCGAATGGCTCAAGCGTTAGCGTAGGTGGTGGGAGTAGGGAGTATGTCACCTATTGGGCAGTTTTTCGCAACAAGTTGTCTGCAAAGAAAATTCTGATTTCCACTTGAACCTTACGTAACGTTATGATTTATAGTAAACGTAACGGCAGGATAAAACACGGGCCAACTGCCAAAATATCGAGCAAAATAAACTCGAAATCGGAGGAGAAACGGATATGAGAAAACTCGTATTGTTCATGCATGTGTCTCTGGACGGGTATGCGTCGGATTCGAACGGAGGACTGGATTGGATTCCGTACAACGAGGAATTCGAGAAATACGCCGAGGAGGTTGTAGCCGAAGTCGGCTCTCCCGTTTACGGACGCACGACGTATCGGATGATGGAGAGCTACTGGCCCACGGTGTTGGACAATCCGAATGCATCGAGGCACGATATGGAGCATGCCAAATGGCTGCAGGATGTTAAGAAGATCGTCATTTCCGGCACGATGGACAAGGCAGAATGGAACAATACGATGCTGATCAAGGACAATATCGCAGAGGAAATCAAGGCGCTCAAGGAACAGCCTGGCAAAAATCTCGTTATCTTCGGCAGCCCGGGGGCGGCGAAGACGCTGCTTGAGCTCGGCCTGATCGATGAATTCCTGCTGACGATTTGTCCAGTCGTCCTGGGTGGCGGAAAATCGGTATTCGACGGCGGCGAGAAAATCAGGCTCAAGCTGCTAGCCAGCCGAACGCTCAAGATGGGCGTTATCGCGGCCCGCTATGAGTTGGAGAAATAGCGCGCCTTACAATCCGAACGGCATATCGCGATCATGATGGCCTGCGCGGGTGTCCCAAAACAAAAGCTCAAACACCACATGACGGCAGCCGGCCTCAGTCGGCTGCCGTGGTCATTGAAGTAACGGGCAGATTAGCTCAATGAAGCGACCTTTCTGAGGTCGCTTTTGCTATTGAAGGAGAGTAGGACAGAAGCAAGCGATCGAGTTTACAAGCGATGGGCTGCCCTAAACTCAGACGGCGTCGTCTGCAGCTTTTTGACAAACAGCCGGCTGATGTACGAGCCGTTGCGGTATCCGCATTTTTCTGCAATGTCTTCCAGGTTCAGGGTCGTTTCCTGCAGCAGTTTGCAGGCTCGTTCCAGACGCAAGGTCGTCAAATAATCATGTGCGGTCATTTTAAAGGCAGCCGTAAAGCGCCGGGAAAATTGCACGGGTGTCAATCCGTAGGCAGAAGCGACCCTGTGCAGGTTCAGCTCTTCGAAAGCGTGTTGACGAATGGTCAGCGCTGCTTGATCCATGAGCGGGTCAGTAGTGGGCCTGTCGAGACGAAGAGGGACAAGATGGCGCTCCGCCATAAACATAAACAGCAAATCGTCAACCATGTGCTCGACCCATCGAAGGACTGGCTTCTGGACGCTGGCGTGCGGGAACGAGCGCAAGTAGCCGAAGACGGATTGCAGGCGGTTCGTACGCGCCAGCGGCAGATGGCAAGGCAGCAAATGCCGTTCGGCCAGCGCCGCAGATACCACTTCTCCCGTATCGCGGTGAACCCAATCGAAATGAAAATAATGAAACGACAGCGGCATCCTGATGCGGCGCTGAAACGACGTCTCCGGCGGACACAACACCAGATCTCCGGCGGAACCGATCCCCTGCTCGTCCCCAATGCGATAGGAGAATTCCCCTTCCTCCACGGCAAACATGCACCATTTCGGATAGGAGGTGCTTTCGATTTCAAAAGCCGTTTTGCGGTTCCAGTAAATGTATGCGTACATCTGGGCGCGCACCTGCCATAATTCGACCATTATTGTCACCTGCCTAGTGAAAGAATGTCTACACTCTATTATATGTTTGTGCATGTTCATGTAAAGCTTTCGGATTTACACTTGAAACATCGTATATGATTCAATTCAAATGGGAGGGAACGCAATGACTCAACAAATGGCGCGCGGCAGCAGGAGAAGACAGACATTAATCGCGATTTCAGCGGCAGCTGTTTTGCTGTCGGCAGGATGCGGCTCGGCGGCGGACCTCGGTGAAGGCGCAGGAGCGAAAAAACCTTCAAACGAACTGAAACCGATTACAATTAGTGCCGCACTGGACAACACGAACATTGATGCTTTTACCGAGCAAACGATCAAAGACGCACTGAAGGCAAAATATCCGCATATTACTTTAGACTTGATCCGTCCGGGCAAGGGCACGACATTGGCTGAGCTGATTACGGCGGGAATGACACCTGACATCATTTTTACTTTTAACGGAAACCTGGCTCAATACCGGACAAAGCAGCTGGAGTTTGACCATCGGGAACTGGCAAAAACGCAAAATTTCGATCTAAACCGGTTTGACGAGACGATGATTCGGGACACTCGGGTCAGCTCTCCCGGAGACGAGTTGTACGGCATTCCGATCAGCCGCAGCTTCCATGCGCTGTATTACAACAAAGATTTGTTCGACAAATTCGGAAGCGCTTACCCGAAAGAAGGGATGCTGTGGAGCGATGTGGTGGAGCTGGCCAAAAAGGTCACGCGTCTGGAAGGCGGCGTGCAGTATCGGGGCATCGATCCGGGGGCGGGCATTATCTGGATTTCCCAGCCGTTGTCGGCCGCAGCCGTAGACTACAAGACCGAGAAAGCTTCCGTCCGCACGGATCAGTGGAAGCAAGTGTTTGAGCTGGTGAAATCGATGTACAAGGTTCCCGGAAATATGATTCAGCCGGGTCATACGCCGAACAACGACTTTATGCAGGAAAAGAATCTGGCGATGTTGGCGAGCATGAATTTGTTTGCTGCATTGGAAACGCCGACAAAGGAAGGTCTGAACTGGGATGTGACGCAGTATCCGAGCTATCCGGAGCGGAGAAACATATTTGCCAACGCCAGTGTACAAGTCATGGCGATTACGCCGTCGAGCAAAAACAAGGAGGATGCGCTGCGCGTGATTGAGGTAGCGGTATCCGATGAGGTACAGAGGAGGCTGTCTGCCGACGGTCAAATCACGTCATTGAAAAGCGATGCGGTTAAGGCGGCTTTCGGCAGCAGCAAGCCGTACCTGAAAGACAAAAATATTCAAAGCATTTTCAAAAGCTCCCCGGTCCCCTATCCGATCGCTTCGCAGTACCGCAGCAAGGCGGAGGATATCGTGAACAAGAAGTTCGCCTCGTTCCGCGATGACCAGCTCGATGTGAATACCGCCTTGTTGCAAGCGGAGGAAGAAATCAACAAGATGATCGAGACGGAGCGGCTCAAATAAAGTAGAAGGGATGGATGCGGGATGTACGGGATTTACGATAAGGATCGGGGCAATGAACAAACACACAAAAGCCAGTCACTCCATTCTTGGCGAATGGAAACTGGCTTTCGATTACCGCGAACTTGATGACTACTCTCAAAGAAGCCGTTCTCTACAGTCGTATATGGGGCGGAAAGTGGAATGTCCCATTTACGACAAATACCTTTGAACCTTTCGTGAACCTTCTTTTTATTGTTTGTTTCCCACCACTGACAAGGAGCTCAATAGTTGCTTTGTTTGCAGTTGAAAGGTAAACTACATGCCCATCCTTCACTCTTTTCCTTATCCAATTTTTATCAAAGGTCGCCAACAAAATCCGATTAGATACGGTGTGATTGTGAACTACTGCCATAGCGTACCTCCTTCTGATATTTGTAATCATAATACGTTGGACGACGTGGGGATGAAGGGGACAAGTGTTGATGTTAAATGAAATTTATTAAGGATTTGCTCGATTGGAAATAAGAGAAGAGTTAACTGAACTAAAGGATACGATAGCTCGATTGTTACCTGACGGCAGCCGGCCAAAATGTTCGGCTGCCGTCGTTGCGCTAACGGGCAGATTTGCTTAATTAGTGGAAAAGAAACTTGTGGTAAAATAGGTAGCATGTATGGGAAATATCATAACTTATAGGGGGTCGAGGATATGAATAATGAAATCGCCATAAGAAAAATAATGAAACACGAATTGCCGCAGCTATTGGAACTATATAAGCACCTAAATAAAGATGACCCTGAGTTGACGTTAGAAAATGTACAAACATTATGGGAAGAAATATATTACAACAAAAGAACTCATTACATAGTGGCTGACAATGACGGTCAATTAGTAGCATCGTGTGTGTTAACCATTGTTCCTAATTTAACAAGAGGGGCACGTCCATACGGGCTAATCGAAAACGTTGTTACACATAGTGATTTTAGAAGGCGTGGATTAGGGACAAAAATCTTAGGAGCTGCTTTAAGAACTGCATGGGAACAAAATTGTTATAAGGTGATGTTGTTAACTGGCTCGAAAAAAGAAGAAACACTTTCCTTCTATGAAAAGGCTGGGTTCAAAAGAGACATTAAAACTGGATTTATTGCTACACCATTGAACTAACGGAGACGATAGTACAGAAACGGTTGCTGAAGCAATCGTTTTTTCTCAACTAAATCGCCATCATTTTTACTTAAAAAATGGTTTTTGATAAAAAAAGATAATGAGTCAAAGGTTAATTTTGCTATGATTATTCCATAGAATTCCACCATCGGATGATTTGGCCGACATAAAAAGGGGGTCTGCTATGCAAACAACGGAGATTGTCCAGCGAGGGATTGATTATATTGAGGATCACCTTCATGAATCTCTTTTACTGGACCAGATAGCCGCGGCAGCGTCGATGTCTGTGCCCAATCTGTACCGTATGTTTTATGCCATGACAGGTCACCCGGTCAAAGAATATATACGCAAAAGAAGAACAAGCGAGGCAGCAATCGCACTGCGTCAAACTTATCTTCCCATGATTGAAATCGGCTTCAACTTCGGTTTTGACACGTACCAGACCTTCATCAAAACCTTCAAGAGAAACACCGGCTTGACCCCGGGACAGTACCGACGATCCGATTTGATTTATAGCTTTGAACGCATCGATCTCTATGAACGTGTCCCTTATCTTGAAGAACGGGAGGTTTCCGAACGATACCCGGGAATACAAGTTATTCGGCTTGCCCCACTTAAAGGCATAGGCTATCTGCATACGGCCGAACGGGAGCATGGACTGGAAGATGAGGCAATTGTAAGGTTTTTAGCTCTTTTAACAGACAGCCAAATCGACTCTACCCAATTCAGATTATTCGGATGGAATGTGGATTTTGATAATGAGTCGCATCTGTTTGGATACCAGCTGGTCGCAGTTAGCGAGGGAGAGCACTTTGTAGAGCACACGAATTTGAAGCCAATGGAACTGCAAGGCGGTCTGTATGCGGTTACCCGTACGCCCGTAGGGGATGGCTCCGTCATCGTTGCTGCCTGGAATCGTCTACTATCGGAATGGCTGCCGCGGAGTACATTCTCTCTTGGGGAGCACGGTTTACTGGAAGAGTACCAAAGGTACAACGGACAAATCACGCGTTTAAAGCTTTACCTTCCCGTAAAGCGGGGTCAAGATACGGAAACCATTGAGATCGTGAAGCAGCCATTCATTGAGGTAACCGCCTTTCGAGCCGAAGGAACGGATTGTGTATTACAGGCCGATGAGGCCTCGGCGGATTTTATAATCCGCAACGGTTTTGTAGACGACAGCCGGCTTCAAGTATTCATGAGCTGCAGCTTTCCGCCGTGCGAAATGAACACGTATGAAATTTATATTAAAACGCCGGATGGTTGTGTCCCCTCGCCTAAGGATGTACACCGAACGGCCCGGCTGGAAGGTGGATTGTATGCATGCTTGTCGACCGTTTCCTACGGCTTTATGACAGGCATACTTGAGCGAATCTACCAATGGCTCGGATCGTCAGCAGATTATGAGCCGGATGAAAATCGGATTTGGTACGCCCAATATATACCATTTACATCCTCAGACGGCGATGCCCGCATGAAGCAACAGGTGGCCGTAAAGTGTTATGTACCGGTCATTTTGAGAACATCAATTTAGGAGGATTTGAGAATGAGCCAATTGCCTAAAGGTAAAGAAACGCCGGATGCATACCGGCCGGTTATTGTTCCAAAAGCGGTAAAAATGATTAGTTCAGGAAAATATGATGAAAAAAATGAACAAGAAATGATCGATCCGGTTAAGCCCTTGAGTTCAAAACCCGGCAAATCCATTGCGCATACAACTTATGAGACTATATATTCCAGTGATTTGCAGCGATCCGCAAAGTGGTACTATAAGGCATTTGGATTTTACATCACAAATATTAATCCGACTTTTGCCGTCGTTGAGATGTCGCCAGGAAGAATTATAAGCATACACATGGGGATAAAACAACCAGTAAAGATAGGTTTTGTCACAAATAATATGAAAGCCTTAAAACGTCAACTTATAAAAGCCAATGTCAAAATCGTTGCTGAAGAAGAAGAAAATCTGCTGATTGTGAAGGATCCGGATGGAAATCAGATCGTGATCAGGAAAGACGGTTATGGTATGGAGCATGTACAAGTTTCTGTACCTAGCCGGCCATTCAGCGGGTTGACCCGGACTCGATTAGAAACGAGAAATGAAATGCATTGTATCGCAAAAAGAATTGAAGATGATCTTGAGTTTGATCGTGCATCAGAAGAGATCATTTCTCAATGTAAACGTGAAGGTATCGCTACTATAAGTGAAGCATTTATCGTATCTGAATGCCGGCATTTAGCAGAATCACGACCTGGAAAAGCTCGTCCGACAAAAGTGGAAAACATCTTTGCATGCGTTTCCATCACCGACACATCCGACATTAAGCTGCCTGAAGGCATGGAATACCTTAAAATCCCTCCTCATGATTACACTGTTTTTCCAATAATTTATTCTCGTATTGACTTCCTTCGAAATCAAACTTTTGAATGGCGGACGGATTTTATGGGCTGGTCTTTTACACGACCGGAGGGTAATTACTATATATTAGAACACTATAAAGACGATTTCATCTACATTTCTATTCCTTATTACTGGAATAAAGGATGGGACGAGCAAAAGAGAAAAAGAGAAGAACAACTGAAAAACGAAAAAAGCGAGGTGGTCAAAAGTGAGTAAACCGTATGTGGAGTTCTCTTATTGCTATTTATATGCGAGTGATCTTCAAGCCTCCATAAAATGGTTTCAGAGGATATGCGGATTTCTGGTTTTGGATGTTACGCCTGAGTATGCCGTGTTGGAAACGACACCCGGACAAATTCTATATTTAAGTAGAGATCCCGATTCATCCAGAGATTTTATCATGCTTGCCACTGAAGATAACATTCAGATTCTAAAAAAATACTTGATCGGCAATAAAATTGCTTTAGAAGAAGATTTTCCTCACTGGCTCGTATTCCGGGATCAAGATCACAATAAAATTGGAGTTTGGGCTGCAACAATAAACTTGACTGTGGATTATCAAATTTCAGATAAAGTGGTGCACGATACGATCCGGTATTATTTGGAATCCAAAGAAGAATTACATTTCGTAATTCGATCCATTGCGGATCATAGTGAATATGAAATTACGTCCGAAGCACTCATACAAGAATGCAAGAAAATTGGAATCGTTCCACAAGGGGACGCTGTAAGTTTAACCAGGTTCTCGAATCAAGTCGATGCGATTTATATCGGGGTTCCACTCCTTAGTAAACCAAGTCAAAATTTGCCTGATGAATCGGAACATATCGTCATTCCAGCGCAAGAGTATACAGTTTACCCGATACATAAATCTGTATTAAAAGACCAAAGAACGACACAGCTTGCCACACGGGTGCAGAATGGCAAGGAAACATTAAGGAGACCGGAACAATTCTATATTCTTGAGCAAAATGTCGACGAGGACAACATTGAAGCCTTTATTCCATATGTGTGGAGTAATTAAATAACCGATATTGAAGGGGTTAAAGTCGGATAAATAGACCATCACGGGGTATATCGTGAGTTTTATTTGTGGGATTTAGAGGGCAATCAAATTCGCATCCATGGATTTGTAAAAGAAAAAAAGCAAACGATGTAAAGTAAGATTTATTCTAACGGGTAACGATAATGGAGTATCACAAGGAGCAGACCGTCGCGGCAGCTGCTCTTTTTTTTCATTGAGCTATCGGGCAGCATTCCTGTAATGAAGAAATTCGCGGTTTGAACAAGAAAAAGGCCTCTGGTAACATGAAATTGTCCTGAGCTGGCCAGCAAAAAAGGACAAATACTCGTGTTCCAGGAGGCTACAATGAA
>NZ_VCRA01000048.1 GCF_005938385.1 Paenibacillus mesophilus | reverse complement strand
CCAAAAATCCCCTTCTGTACAATTTTGTTCCTGTGAGGCTGTGTCTATTAAAACTCCCCCTCAACGAAATCGTAAGAAAACAAGAGGAAATTGGAGATATGCATTTATTCATAGAGGGAGGATAGTTTAACCAAGGAAGAATTTTTATGGATTTACCTGGAATGTATTTAACCATCAATTGGCTAAGCGATTACATGAGGTCATTTCGCATGACCATTAATCTAACTTGTAACGATTACAAAACGACCAGGAGCAGGCGCCGCGGTGTCCTGCTCCTGGTCGTTCAGTATCAAGAAATAGACTTGAAAGACGTTAAAATGCTTAAATATCAAATAACCGGTGGCATTTACCCACCCGGTTATTATACCTGGAAAACCCACTTAAAGCCACGAACATCAATACTTGCATTAAGATTAGCAAAAAACGTCAAAGAAATGAGCTTCGTAAATGATAAACTTATGGTGAGCCAGCTGGGGAGGTAAATGATGCAATACATTGAACGTATTCAACAAACGATCGATTTCATAGAAGCAAATCTCTTTGTAGATCTTTCGCTAAAGGAGCTTGCAGAGATTGCGTACTTCTCTGATTATCATTTTCATAGGGTGTTTCATGCATATGTTGGTATAACTGCAATAGAGTACATTAAAAAAAGACGATTATCTGAGGCTGCCGCTCAATTACTTACAAGTCAGCGTAAGGTTGTCGAAATTGCCCTTGGGTGCGGGTATAACAATCATGAGACTTTTACCAGAGCTTTCAAAAGATACTTTCACATAAGCCCATTCGATTTTCGCCTAAATAACGATGATACTCTTATTTACAAAAAAGTCAGATTGAATCGGCTTATCTTATCAAAAAATACTGGAGGAGTTATTGTGGAGCCACGGATGATTACAATGGAAAGCTTTAAATGGATCGGGTACCAACTTAAAACCACAGCAATCGGAAATCGGAGTTTTAATGATATACCTCATTTTATTGGCGAGTATTATAAAAATAACTTAGGAGAAAAAATCCCGAACAAAATTAATCCAACCAGTAGGTTAAATATACTAACAGACTTCGAAAAGCAGAGACATGGAAGCTTTTCTTATCTAATTGGCTACGAAACAGATATACAGGGAAAAGCAGCGCCTGCTAATATGATCGTTAGATCGTTCGATAAGCAACAATTTGCGGTATTTACAACTCCAAAGGTTCCAATCGAAGAGTTTTCAAGTGCGATTCAAAGCACATGGCGTTTTATTTTTCAAGAGTGGTTCCCCCAGAATAATTTGGAGCATGCAGGAACTTATGAAATTGAAATATACGACGAAAGATGTTCGGATAAATTCGCAATGGAAATGGATATCTGCATTCCGATTAAGTCCAAATGAATCGAAATAAGGTCACCAATGAGGTGACCCTTCTTATTTGCATTGCCATAACCACTTCGCCGAACCGTATCAAATTTTAAGGCAAGATCATTGTGCTAACGGATACGATAGTGTGGTGCTGCCACAAAGACAGCCCTCTTGAGTTCTTTGAAGTAACTGGAAGGATAGTTCACGTCGCTTAACACCGTATTCCAACTGCAGGGGACAAGCCCCCTTGGTCTGCCCGAAGTTGATCAGGAAGGCTGGACAGGCAGACAACCCTGCGAACCTAACCGCGGCCAGTCGCTACGCTCCTTTAAGGTTCTCGGGTTCGTGAATACAAGAACGTTAGAAGAAATAGCCGAAAAGGCAAACAAACATATATCCAAATTTTACCTAGATCTAATGGAAATCAAATGATTAGATAATTGCATATCCAAAGAAAGAAGGAATGTAATTGATCATTAATCTTAAAGAGGTAAATAAAGAGAACTGGTTTGAAGTTACCAAATTACAAATTAGCGAGGAGAACGGTAAGAGATTTATTGTTCCCGTCGTCTATTCCTTAGCTGAATCCAAGTTTCAAACCCACATGTTTCCACTTGCAATATATGCTGATGAAACACTTGTAGGCTTCACGATGTATGGGAAAGATCCAGAGGACAATAATTATTGGATTTATGTATTCATGATTGATAAAAGACATCAATCCAAGGGATTGGGTAAAGCTTCGTTGCAAAGATTAATAAATTATATATGCAATAAGCATAGGGTAAATAAGATTGTTATAAGCCACAAGCCAGACAATTTAAAGGCAGCAAGATTGTATGAAACCGTTGGTTTTATCAATACAGGTCAAATTATATGGGAAGAAATCGTAAAGGAATATTGTGAAAGTTAATCAAATAGTTGAATTCATCCGTTGCGCTCAGCCGATAAAGTGGTGTATGGAAGGGGAACACGACGGACCGCGGTGTGAACCTTTTGAAACAGTTTCGTTACGGTTGGAAGTATCAATTTTATGGGCCCGATATGCCGGAGGTTCTGTTCGACCTGCGAAAGAACCCGGAAGAGACGACCAATTTCATCGGTGAGCCGGAGTACGGCGAGTTAGTGGAGAGGTTCCGTCTTCGGGCGAAAGAGCTGAAGTTCAGTTAAGTGAAAGTGCAGGAGTACTTGTTTCTTTGAATCATGCCTCGGAGCTTTATCTCGACCGTTATCAGTATCGTATAACTCAGATTAATTTATGATAGGATGAGAAGCGAGACCTAGTGCAAGTAAAAAAAGTTTGAAACTAACTGAACAAAGAGGTCGCGACCCTGAAGGTAGAACAGGGGACTTACGAATATGGACCATCAGGCTCAGCTTGATGGTCTTTGGTTTTTTTTCACGAAACCAAACTTTTTTTGCCGCTCGTGCGTCTTAGCTGTGTAAGGCGAATGAAGTGATTGATACGCGCGTATCAAAGGGGATTTTCCACATGAATAAGAAAATGGAGAAGTTGCTAATTCAGTGTATTACCGAACATAAAGAGAACGTATATCGACTTGCCTACAGCTATGTGAAAAATGCTGAGGATGCGCTTGATATTGTACAGGACTCCATTCATAAAGCCTTTACCTCAGCAGGTAGCTTGAAATCGGAGGCCACGATGAAGAGTTGGTTTTACCGGATTGTTATCAATACCTCGCTAGATTTTCTCCGAAAGCATAAGAGGATCCAGCCAGTCGATGATATAACGCTGGAATTACATGGTCCGATTAGTGAAGATGTTTATCAAAATGTGGATTTGGAGAAGGCGGTGGAGGAGCTGCCAACGGCATACCAGACGATCATCGTACTTCGATATTTTGAAGACTTAAGAATTGAAGATATTGCAGAAGTTCTGAATGAAAATGTGAACACCGTAAAAACACGATTATATCAAGCGCTGAACAAGCTACGCGTAAAAATGAACGATGACTTGCAGGAGGTGAAGTAGATGGATAACCAATTCGAGCGATTGAAGCGGCAGTACAAGGATATCCCGATACCCGATCAATTGGATTTCATAGTTAATCAATCGATCAAGCAAGCGGTCAAGTCAAGAAAAAGAAAATCGGCCAGCAGGAGGCGGCTCACAGGAATTGCCGCTGCCGTCGTCATCTTCGTCGCAGGGATCAATACGAATCCGAATTTTGCCAAAGCCATGTCGGAGGTGCCGGTCATCGGCCAGCTAGTCAAGGTGCTCACGATTAAAGAATTTAAGGTTGAAGAACCGACGGCCAAAGCTACGCTGCAGGTTCCCGCCATCACGATTTTGGATAATAAATCGCTGGAAACCGCGTTAAACGACAAATACATGGAGGAAGCCAAGAAGCTGTACCAGGACTTCACCACGGAGATGGACCGGTTGAAGCAAAACGGTGGAGGCCAATTGGGTGTTAACAGCGGCTATACGGTAAAAACGGATAATGATCAAATTCTTGCCATTGGCAGATATGTGGTCAATACGGTGAATTCGTCTTCTACAACGTTTCAATACGACACCATCGATAAGAAAAATCAACTGCTGATCACCCTGCCCAGCCTTTTTAAAGACGATCGCTACATCAGCATCATCAGCGAGAATATTAAGGTGCAGATGAAGCAACAGATGAAGGATGATCCCAAGAAGGCCTACTGGGTTGAAGGGGTGCCGAATCAAACGAATACTTATTTTAAAGCGATAGCGCAGAATCAAAACTTTTATATCAATAATGACGGTAAGCTGGTGATCTCCTTTAATAAGTACGATGTCGCCCCTGGGTATATGGGTGTTGTCGAGTTTGTCATCCCGACCGGGACGCTTGCGGATGTGCTGGTCAGCCATGCTTACCTGAAATAAATCACAAATAAATTGGAGGTAATGGATATGAACAAGAAAACAATGATCGCTGCTGGAGTATTGACCACTTTTGTGCTAGGAATGGGTGCCGGGGTATTTGCTGACGGTTCGCTTACTGAAATCAAAGCCTACCTTGATCCATCGGCGCGCGTAAATGTACAAGGCAAAGTAGTTGCTCTGAAGGATGAGCAGGGCAACGTGGTCACACCTCTGAACTACAACAATTCCCTCTATATTCCTGTCCGAGGTGTTGCTCAAAGTCTGGGATACGAGGTGTACTGGGACGATAAGAGTCATTCGGTGCTAATCGGCGAGCAGAAGAGCGACTACCTTACGTTCCGTGAGGATGAGAAACTGATCCTGGACAAATACGGCTACACGCTGCGGATCCCTTCCTCGCTGGGAGGAAAAGTACGTCCAACCGTCTTGCCTGCGGAGGCTATCGAGAACGGAATTCGATCAGGTAAACTGTCCAAGCATACGGTTAGTGCCACTGATGTGCTGTATCTCCCGCAGAATCCATCGTCGCCGGCCAGCTTAATGGCAACTATAGAGGTGATCAACCAAACGGATTGGGCCAAAGATCAGCATGATGCCCAGGATCAGGTGCTGGGTTCAAAAGGGGATTATATCTACATACTGCGCGGCGTAAACCAAAATCCTTTCGATACCTCGAGCAGCGACTACCCGATCTATCAACAAATTGCTGACTATCTAACCAAAAGCCAATATGGCTTGACTATGCTTCCAGCCGTTCATGTGGATGAATCGATCGTCTCCCAACTGGTCGGAAAATGGATAGAATCCAAGAAAGGTACACTCATGGAGCTGACGGCCGATGGCATCCTTTATCGTGCAGGTGTTGCAGTTGGTAACTACTTGATTCTAGATTCCTCGCATATAAAGATCGTATCTGACGGACAAATCAATACCGTCACTTATCAAGTTAATGATGACTCGCTAACAATGGCCGAGCAAACATTCAAGAAAACGAATTAGCTCAACGCATGCGAGTTCGATGGTAATTAAGATGGAGAATCTTTAACTCTAAAGGTCTACTACGAAAAAGGCAATCAACAAACTTACTGGCTTGATAACTAAAATTGATCAAGAACTACTTCGTCTAATTGAGTTTAGACGAAGTTTTTTATTTAGTTATATAAACGTACAGAAATGACTGATTTCTGATGAGATTTACCAAATGGCGATGGTTCCCGATAATCGGGAACGAAAAATAGCGCTTGAGCGGACTACTGACGAAATCAAAGGACGATTCGGGAGTTCGACGATTGTCCGTACCTCATCGCTTTCGCCTGCCGACCACAACACTTACATATGTGCATAGTCGTTTTACGACACAAACATATATACATAATCGCGAATAAATTGGTTCGGTAGTTAACGTTTCGTTTTTCTGATCGCCTCGCACTGCTATACGAAACGCGCAGTATAACGTAAAAATCAACTTTTTTTGATTAAACAATTGACTGGGTATGAAAACGGTGGTAAATTCAGTCCATAAGATAAATCAAAAAAAGTTGATTTAATGAAAAGCAGACACCACTGGCTTGCTGTTGATGGTAGTATTCAAAGAAGGTGATGACTCCATGAAAGAAATTTCGTTCAAAAACTATGAAGCCAAATTCAAAGCGCTTGCCGATGAAAAACGACTTCACATCATGTATGAGCTGACGCAGCGCGGAAACACTTGCGTTTGTGATCTCACGGATATTTTTGATATGTCCCAATCCAAGCTATCGTACCACCTGAAGATCCTTCTAGATGCCGGCTTCATCACGAGGGAGACGCGCGGCACTTGGAGCTATTACGAAATTAATCAAGAGGATGTAAGTCATATCCTCTCGGAGGAACTGTGCTGCATTTTCAAACCAGCTCGAGAAGGTAATAACTGCTGCGGAGTGACCAATGGAAAAGAAGCTGATTGCTGAGTTTATCGGCACGTATTTTTTGGTTTTTGCCGGTCCTGGAGCCATGGTGATTGACGAGATCACCAAAAGCATCACCCATGTTGGGGTTGCCCTCACCTTTGGACTTGTGGTCACCGCTTTGATCTATACGTTGGGTCATATATCCGGCGCTCATTTCAACCCTGCGGTAACCATCGGATTTTGGGTGAGAGGGGATATTTCCTCCAGAGAGGGCTTGTACTATGTCGTTACTCAGCTCCTTGCAGCGGTCGCGGCCAGCTACACTCTGCTCCTGTTGTTTGGGAACGTCGCTAATCTAGGAGCTACCCTCCCCATTTCGAACGAGATGCAGTCCTTTGTTTTAGAGTTTATTTTGACGTTTGTGCTGATGATCGTCATTTTGGGGTCTGCCGTACACGGTAAAGCGGTAAAAAGCTTTGCTGGCATATCGATTGGCGCTACGGTCGGGCTAATGGCAATGTTTGCGGGTCCGATCAGCGGAGCCTCGATGAACCCTGCACGGTCGCTGGGACCGGCTCTTATGTCTGGTGCAACCAACCATTTGTGGCTGTACCTACTGGCACCCGTTCTTGGGGCTTTAGCTGCTTCCATAGTCTATAAACTACTTCATGAATAAGGGGATGGATGAATTGGAGAAAAAACTCGTATATTTTCTTTGTACAGGCAATTCCTGCAGAAGCCAAATGGCGGACGGTTTTTTGAAGGCGCTCGGCAGCGATCAATATAAAGTACAAAGCGCCGGACTCGAAGCGCATGGTTTGAATCCTCGCGCCGTTCAAATCATGAATGAAGCCGGTATCGATATTTCGGGGCATACTTCGGACGTGATTGATCCCGAGATCCTGAAAGAAGCGGATTACATTATCACACTTTGCGGTCATGCTAACGATCATTGCCCGGTGGTTCATAACGACAAAGCGGAAAGATGGCACTGGGGTTTTGACGACCCGGCAAAAGCGACCGGAACGGAAGAAGAAATCATGTCACAATTTCGTGAAGTTCGTGATTCCATAAAAAATCGAATTGAGCGCTTTGTGAAAGAAGGTAGATGACAATGATTAAGCGAATGCACGTAGCGGTGAACTGCAGCGACCTTCAGAAATCCCTCGACTTCTACAATGCCTTTTTCGACGCTGAGCCGACGAAGGTCAAAGAGAATTATGCCAAGTTTGAACTGGATAACCCGGCACTGCATTTCTCTTTAAATGTCCGCCCATTTGAAAAGAACGGCGTACTAAATCATCTGGGCTTTCAAGTAAATAACACCGAAGAGGTTATGGCAATGGGCGAGCAACTTCGGCAAACAGGGCTCCTTCTGATCGATGAAATGAACACCACCTGCTGCTTGATCCGTCGAAGATCGAGGCTTTAGTAAACTGAATTAATTGGTATAAATAGGTTACCCCACACATCTGGGATTCGATGGTCTTATCTAGATAAGTCCTGACATTCTCAGCCACATTCAGGACCCCCTGCAGATCCGTATGTTCGGCCGCGGCGATGGATTGCTTAAAATTCACGGTATCTTCTGAATACACGGAGCTTTGCAGCACTTGAATCAACCTGATTTTTAGCAAATGAGATCCACTGTATCGACGATATCGGTTGTCAGGATCCCGATCCGCCGTTACATATCCTGCTTGCTCCCAGTAGCGGATTGCCGATTTGGGAACCTGCGTCAGATCGGATGCTTCGTTGATGGTGAACGGCTCCTCGGCATACGGAGATGTATTTTCGTTAGCGTATATTCGAATATCCTGGATTAACCTCTCTAATTTCTCTTTTTCCTCGTACAAAGCGACTTCTTTTTCCCTGACGATCCACATTGCATCTTGCGGTTTGTCCTGACGGAGGCAACGAAGCACCTCGGCCGTCACTACCATTCCGAATGCCGGGGCCATGGCTTGGATACACGACAGATAGGCTGCGTGCTGGTCCGTATAAATACGGTAGCCATTTGATGATCGTTCAGCTGGAGGGATTAGGCCGTTAGCTTCGTAATTCCTTATAGTACTGGCGCTAATCATGAATTTCGCCGCCATTTTTTTTGGGCGTATCGTCAACTCGTCATCTCTCTCCTCATTACAATAGATCAAGATTAAACATGCATATAAGGTTTTCTATAAAAATAGTTGATATTCCTTCTCTTTTTTGCTTAACCTTCGAATTGGCTTGCAAGTTGTACAATGGAATTGAAATGAAGAAAAGGAGGCGTTTGCTTGTGAAGAAAGGATTCCCGATTTTCCGGCAAGACATGGTGATCGAAGAAATAAGTGAGGTGGCCAACAGTTATATCGAGTCCGAGTGGAGGTCCATGTACGAATCCATGTATGAACAATTGACGGCTGCTTTTGTTGAAATCGAAGATGCGGCCTATGGTCTTTATTTGGATCAGCTTATGCCGTTCATATTCGAACAGCTGGAAGATGCCGGTTTCAGCGCTATGGAGAAGCTCGAAGAGAATGATTTCGTTATCGCCAAGCGCTTGATTTTCCGAAACTCCCTTGAAAAATGGGGTGCGGAAGACAACAGATCGAGAATATTTTGGAACGTAATCCATGACAAGCAAGGCAACCCGATCGGCGCCATACTCACGGAAATTCCCCACTCCCATCTGAAATTCGACATACCTTCGGCACCGGTCATCTACTCTCTGCGGGAGAGTCTCAAGGAGCGGATAGTGCAAGGAATCAGGCGAATTAAGGAATCCGGCTGAGTGAATGTATTTCCAGCGTCCGACAAATCTTCCGACTGCTTGCATAAGGCTAGCCATAATAAGCGGTCCTCTTCTGGGAACAAATTATAGAGCGCGAGGAGATCCGCACCGAGCGAGGCCAGGAAGATTTCATATTCTACCCAAGTACTTTCCACATGACCGAAAGCCTCATCATAACCCATAATATCTTCCTTGAGGCTGGTCCATTGAGCTTATAAATTTTAGCAGTGGGGTCAGTGGCCGGTTTTATAATCTCGCAACGTTCGCCGCGCCGGCGTTGAACGGGCAGATTACCGCAACTTTCCAAGCCATGGAATCGTAAATAACGAGGGAGATGTCGAGAGCAAATTCCCTTTTGGCAAGTCATGTTTGGATTGTAGTCAGTCTTTAGTAAAGGGGGTAGAATCATGATAATTTTAAAACATAGCTTTATTACAGTTGTTGCTGTAATCGTAATAAATATTTTAATTAATATATTGAGCTTGGAGCAAAATTCAACATCAGGTTTTGTTATTTCAACACTTTTTCTTGTTACATGGTTATTAAACGGAACAATACAACGTAAAAGTAATGCGTATGTTTTGTTTATTGCTTTATACCCGATAGTAGGTATTCTTTTAGGGCTTTTGTTTAAATTCTATCCGATATCCGCCCTTGCAGCTGTATTACAATTTTTATATGTAAAGCCAATGGGAGGATATTATTTTCTTATACACTACTTTTACAATCAAAAGATTTTGGTCGAATATTTGATCTTATTTTTATTACCGAGCACATTTGGATTGTTAGGTTACATTATGAAAAAGGTGGTAATATTCAAACGATTATATAAAATCACTAACACAAGTGATTGAACTAAAGGATACGAAAGCGGAATGATACACCATAATTAAGCTGCCGGCGGATCGATTCGGCGGCTTTGCTGCGCTAACGGGCAGGAAAGTCCCAATATGTGGTATATTTGAATTAATTGTATCCACTTCAAAAGGTTATTGCTGAGTTATATGGTACGACACTGGCAAACCGAATTAACCAAGAAGGTAAGTTAGGGCAGAATAGTCTTATCCCTAATGTTTCCTATGTGGAGGTGCTTATGAATCCTGCTTTTGATACCTATATCCAATCGCTGGCCGGTCGGGACGTGACGATCATCGGCGCCGGCGTCAGCAACGCACCGCTGATCCGATTGCTGTGCTCGGCCGGGGCACGCGTCACCGTGCGCGACCGCAATCCGACCCTACCAAGAGAGGATTGGGACGATCTGGGCGTCGAATTGCACCTAGGGGAGAATTACTTGGATCGCGTTGGTGGCGACCTCGTGTTCCGTACTCCTAGCATGCGCCCGGATCATCCGGCGCTGGACTCGGCCCGCGCAGTTGGCAGCCGTGTGACCAGTGAGATGGAGGAGTTCTTCTCGTTGTGTCCATGTCCCATTTTTGGCGTGACCGGTTCGGATGGTAAGACAACTACCACGTCGCTAATTGCCGACATGCTGGCCAACGGAGGGCGTACGGTGCATCTGGGCGGTAACATTGGCACGCCACTGCTGACACGCGTAGGCGAGATGTCGCCGCTTGACGTATGCGCGGTCGAGCTGTCCAGCTTTCAACTGATGGACATGACGCAGTCTCCCCATGTGGCGGTGATCACCAACCTCTCGCCCAATCACCTCGACTGGCACCTCGACATGGATGAATATATCGCCGCCAAGCGCCGCCTGCTGGATTTTCAGAGGGCTGGCGAACTTGCTGTCCTCAACGGCGACAATCCGGCGACCTCAGCATTGCGCGGGCGTGGGAGGACCAAGTATTTCGGCAGGCATATGATCCGAGATGACGTAATCGACGGGCTGGTGCCTATCCGTGACATTCGTCTGCCAGGGTGGTATAACGTGGAAAACGTCATGGCCGCCGTAACCGCTGTGCGGGGGAACGTGCCGGACGAGGCAATTCTGGAGACGGTACGCACCTTCGGCGGCGTGGAGCATCGCAACCAGTGGGTGGCATCTGTCGACGGTGTACATTATTACAACAACTCCATCGGCTCCAGCCCAGCCCGTACCGTTGCCACGCTGCATGCGCACGCGGGACGGGTGCTGCTGATCGCCGGTGGTCGAGATAAGAAGGTACCGTTTGACGAGATGGCCCGGTTGCTGCCTGATCATGTCAAGGTGTTGCTTTTGATCGGCGAATCGGCCAGCCAAATCGAGGCTGCGGCGCGCGGAGTTCCGAGTTGCCCGCCCATTGTCCGCTGCGAAGGCCTGGCCGAGGCAGTGGCGCAGGCGCACATGCTGGCAGCACCTGGCGACACTGTGCTGCTGAGTCCAGCTTGCACCGCATATGACCAATACAGAAACTTTGAAGAGCGCGGGCGTCACTTTGTAGAGTTGGTCGGGTCGCTGCACAGGTCGGTGGGAAAGGATTGAGCAGATAAGGACGTTACCGGGAAAACCTTTTGCCCTGATTTTGCATTTTAATGATTTTATCAAGACGAACTGATTGAGTTTAATTCATTCCGCTAACGGTGACGAGAGCTCAATACGTGGTTCAACAGGCTGCCGGCAATCGGTGGCCTATTGAAGTAACGGGCAGTAGACAACCGGAGGGAGAGTATAAATGAAAAGAGGGATCCAGTTAGAGATACCGAACGAATGGGGCAGCCATCTTGGAGAGGTACTGGAGCCTTTCAACATAAGTCACTTCGATTGGTATATTGGTGGAGAAGAAGCATATCAGGACACTGCATATCCAAAGGATGAAAGCATTGAAGATGTACTCACCTATGAAGAATTCCTAAAAAGCCAATGCCAGTTGGTTCTGATAGTCATCGATTCCTCATATCTTACAGTTTATTGTAAGGACAACAAAATGATTGATGATTTATACCTGAATGCCATCAGAAAAGGCTTTGAGAAAGTTGAGTATATTACCGACGAAAATGATTTTAGAACAAGGCTATCTGTGTGGTAAGCATATACGCTTTGTTGAACTATAGCACGAGATGACGAAAACATTCGGCGTTCCGTTTAGAGAGAGCATAGTCAGACGACGAATGGGCACCCCTCGTCAAATAAAACTTTTGTCTATATAGCGTAATTTGGTACAATCAAGGGGTGTGTACGTCGACCACAGTGCACGGAATTGCCAATACTCCGGACTGCGCGGAAACATCAATGCACCGCATTATGCGGCGCGGAAAGTGAGCGATGGATGAAGGAACGTTTGACCAAAAAGCAACTGGAAACCGCACAAGAGGAAATGACGAGCCGGATCAGGGAAGACATCTTATCTGGAAAACTTACATACGGCGAATTCCTTCCTTCCGAGAGGACGCTTTCGCAACAATACGGAATCAACAATAAAGCGGTTCGTCAAGGTCTGGACATACTCGTATCCGAACAGCTTATTGAAAAAATCCCCCGAGTCGGCAACAAAATCGTGAAGCCAGCGCGGACGGCAAGCTCGGTAGTCCAATTTGCCTATTACAATTCGCTCGTTACGGAGGCGGTCATGGAGCGGTTGATCGCGGACTTCCAGCAACTGTATCCCCACATCAGGATACGCCCCGTACCGATTGGCCCGAACAACTACTTTCGCACGACGACCCAATTAATGGATCAGGGTGCGGTTGATGTTTTGTCCATCAATCATTCCGGATTCCGGGGGTTTAAGGAATTGGGCGGGACCGATTATTTTGAGGCAAGCGAACCCGATCCCGATATGTATCCATTCTTAACCGAAGCGTTCATGTTGAACGGGCAATTAAAAGTGAAGCCGATGATGTTCTCCCCGCTTATTTTATGCTATAACAAAAATCATTTTCGAGAAAGCGGACTCCCCGAACCGGATGGGAGTTGGCGCTGGAAACAACTGTTCGAAGCGGCGGAAAAGCTTACCAAAAAAGGGGAAAGACTTGGGTTTTATTGCCACTTCCTGTCCCAGAATAGATGGCCGGTATTCTTTCTTCAAAGTGGGGCGACCTTTCAACGGAATGAGAGAGGAACGTTCCAAATATCTGGAACGGCATTAATGGATGGTTTAAGGGCGGGCCGGGAACTTGTCATGATGCAAAATCGGAATCCGCTGCTGTTGTCCGAAAACGACAGCGATGCGGAAAAACTGTTTTTCAGTGGAAAAGTTTCTACGATTATGACAACCTACATTCGTTTGAATCATTTTTCGGTATTGAACCCGGAGTTTGCTTTCGATCTGGCGCCCTTGCCTTATTTGCATGAACCGAGAACGCTGCTGCAAGTCGTGGGACTGGCGATATACAGCCGATCGGCGGTCAAGCCGGGTGCGAAATGCTTTGTTGATTACATGACTTCTTATCGGGCTCAATTGATTATACGTCAGCGAACGTTGAGCATTCCCGCCTTGAAAGAAGCTGCCGAATGGACCGGAGCAGAGATCGGCTACAGGCCGTCGCGATTTTATATGTACCGGGAAATTACTCCTACATACCGTTCGTTCGACGATTTGAATCTAAGCCAAGACCAGCTTTTGCGCTTTGTGCGGGAAGCCAAATTATATTGGTCCGGAATTGAAACGGAAGAAGGCGTTTGCCAACGATTGGAAGAGGTATTGTAACCTTCAGTTCCACTGATACAGTGGTTCTGGAGGTTTTTTAATTCAAAAACTTTGTTTATGGAATCAATTGAATATTTTAGGTTTATGAAATATAATAAAAACGTTAAAAACGAAACCAATTAAATAATTAGTGAGGATTGAAATTTGACCGAATGGAGAGGAACTCTATGTCGAGTGATGTGATAATCAGTTGCACAAGTATTATTATTCGATTGGTACGAACGTTGACACTCCCCTGATGTACCTGCTATGTTAAAGACCAATGGAACTTGTAAGAATCATCAAATTCTTGAAACGAAGAGGTTCAAAGACGTGGAAGAAACATCGCGAAAATCCGCACAGTTGAAATTGCAGCATATGGTGAATACGATCAGGCAGCAAATCGTATTCGGCTCCTATAAGCAGGGACAGTTTCTTCCTTCTGAAAAGGCGATTGCCAAAGAGTATGAATTGAGTAACGTGACGGTTCGGGAAGGGCTGGATATTCTCGTATCCGAAAGGCTGATCGAGAAAATTCCAAGGATCGGTAATCGGGTCGTTCAACCGGAACAGTACGGGATTAAAGTGATCCAATTTGCCTATTACAAATCGATGATATTGGAAGCGGCTTTGGAGAGGCTCATTGACGGGTTTCATCGCACCTTTCCGAATATACGGGTAAATCTTATACCGATCGATTTCAACGACCCGAAGAAGATGATGTCTTTAATGGACGCTGGAGAAGTCGATGTCTTTTCCATTAATCATCATGGGTTTCTAAAATTTAACGAGATGAACGGAACCGATTACTTGGAACCGCTTGACTTCGATGACGAGACGTACCCGTTTTTAAAGTCCGCCTTTCTGAAAGACGCGCAGTTGAAGGCGAAGCCGTTTCTGTTTTCGCCGCTCGTCCTATGCTACAATATGCAGCATTTTCAGGAACAGGATTTGCTTGAGCCCGATAGCGGGTGGCGTTGGGACCAGTTGTTCGAGTATGCGGATCGCCTGGCCGTCGAGAACAAAAGATTGGGCTTCTATTGCCACGTTTTGTCGCTAAACCGATGGCCGGTCTTTTTTCTGCAGAGTGGGAAAACATTCCAACGTGACGCTCGCGGGAAAGTGGCTATCCGGGGAACTCCGCTGATGGATGGATTAAGGGCGTGCAAAAAGTTTGTCGAACTGCTGAACCGAAATCCGTTATTTCTTTCGGAGAACGAAAAGGATGCGGAGGAATTGTTTTTCAAAGGGAAAGTATCTATGATTATGACAAGTTACCTTCGCTTGAATCATTATGCGCAAAACTTGCAGTTCCCGTTCGAGCTTGCTCCCTTGCCTTATTTGCACGAAGCCGCCACATTGCTGCAAGTGATCGGCTTATCCGTGTACGAACGCTCGAAGTTGAAGGAAAGTGCCAAATGTCTCGTGGATTATTTGACTTCCTACGAAGCGCAGCTGATGATTCGGCAGCATACGCTAAGTATCCCGGCTCTAAAACGGGCCGCAGAATGGAAAGGAGTAGAGCGCAGCTACAGACCGTCGAGATTTTTTATGTACCGGGATATTATCCCCACCTACCGTCCGATCGACTATTTGGAGCTGAGTCAGCAGGAGCTGGATCGGTTTCGAGGAGAAGCGAAGTTATATTGGTCGGGATTGGAGACGGAACAAGATATATGCAAGCGATTGGAAGCCCTATTGGAACATAAACCAGTTGGCAGCTTGTAATTTTTTCAGCCCTTTCGCTTTCCGTCGGGAAGCCGAACGGGCTTTGTTTGTGTTCTGTATAGGTACCACGCTGCTCCATGCTTTGCTGTATAGGTTTGATGAAAGATCGTCGTATCCGTTCCACTGCGGGAAGGGATGTCTTGCCGCTTCGGGATTGTTGGCCCCGCGTTTCTTTAGATCGGGCTACTCGCTTGATCGCGCCTATTTCGGGGGCTTATGGTTAACAGAACTGCCGATCCTACTATTAGAAGCCCACCGACAGACTGGAACAATACGAACGGTTGTGCAAGCCACAAGACGGAAAGGAGTATGGTCGTTAAAGGCTCGACGCTTGTCAGAATGGATGTCTCCACCGGCTTTAAATAACGCAGGCTGGATACGTAAAGAAAAAACGCCAATCCGGTGCCGAATAGGATGATAAACCCGATCAGGAGCAAGGAAAACGAATCCAAGCCATCCAGTGTACTCACATTATCATTTAGCGAATTGCCAAACAGGCCAAAGAAAATGCCGCCGATGAGCATCCCCCATCCGCTTGTCAAAGCCGGTCCCCATTTTTGCAAGAGGTTGATTGGATAAACGGTATAAAAAGCGAAAGTCAAGGAAGTCAGCAGCCCCCACAAAATCCCTTCGATAGAAAGCGCGGTTATATGAAAACTTCCTCCGGTTACGACCAGGAATATTCCGAGAAATGCCGCGAACATCGATATCCATTCTATTGATGCGGGCAACCGTTGTACTCTTAATGCTATATAGACTGCAATTAATAGGGGCCCCAAAAATTGGAATAGCGTTGCGTTTACGGCATTTCCGTTTGCGATTGTATTCATGAAAGAGTACTGCAGGCCGAGAATTCCTACTATGCCGTAAAGAGCGATTTGCAGGTATGCCGATTTTTCTGTCCAGATGATCCAAATATTTTTCTTGCAAGCAAGCAAAGTAATCAAGATGACCAGGCCTGCGGGGATAAGGCGAAGCGGGATCAGCCATTCGACTCTGGTATGGTCGTGATCCAGCAACCATTGAATCATAGTACTTGCTATTCCCCAACATATCGATCCCAATATAATCATGAAAATACCGGTATACCGATTGTTTTTCATCACGAAGCCACCTTCTTTTCACTCGAATATTCTGGTACAAAGTCAGCTCCTAAACGATGGTTTGCACAGTTTCCTGACAATATCCAGGCTGACTGTATAACTGCGCAATTAAACCTTACTTTGTACTATGATATTATAGTCGAGTATTGGTGCCGCGTTTAGCCCCACATTTTCCATTTTGTATGGTATCAGATTGGGAGAGCGAATATGATTGATTTATTGCCGATTTTAACTACGGACAGCCCCGAGCCCTTATACTTGCAGCTGTATAAATACATTCGGAGGCAAATTGAATCCGGGGATATTCCGGCGCATGCGAAAATGCCGTCCAAAAGGAAACTGGCAAACTCTTTAAAGATCAGTCAGAACACGGTCACTACCGCTTATCAGCAATTGGTGGCAGAAGGTTATCTGGATGCCAGGACCAGGAGCGGTCATTATGTGGGAACCGTAGCAGAGGACGGTTTCGTCCCGAGGCCGCTCAGGTCGAAACAGACAATGAAGGAATGGGCCGATGAACGCGACGGATACGACTTTGTGTTTGATCATGCGAGCGTGGATTGCAGCGCTTTTCCATTGGATTCATGGAGGAGGCTGTACAAAGACGTGCTCTTTGAGACAGAGAGTCTTGTGACGCTCGGGGACCCTCAAGGAGACTACGGATTAAGGAATGAAATTTCGGAATACTTGTATCGATCGCGAGGAGTTCAATGCTCACCCGGCCATCTTATTGTCGGCTCCGGAACGCAAACGCTGCTTTTGTTGTTGGTCCAAATCATCGGATGGAATCGAAAGTATGCAATGGAAGATCCGGGGTACTCCAAGGCAAGAAAGGTGCTGCAACACAATGGAGCCCAAATAGAGCCGATCCCGTTGGATCAGGAGGGGCTGAGTATTCGCGCATTACAGGAACAAGAGGTGGACATTGTTTATGTAACGCCTTCACATCAGTTTCCAACGGGGATTGTAATGCCCATCTCAAGAAGATATGAATTGCTTCAATGGGCTGCGGAAAAAAGCGAAAGATATATTATCGAGGACGATTATGATAGTGAATTCAGATATTCGAGCAAACCGATCCCTTCGCTTCAAGGTCTGGATACGAACGGAAAGGTGATCTATATGGGTACTTTCTCAAAAGCACTGATGCCGTCGCTCCGACTCAGTTACATGGTGTTGCCGACTGAGCTTCTGGATATATACCGGGTTCGATTCTCATTTTACTCCCAAACGGTATCGAGGATAGAACAACAAGTGATGGAGCGGTTTATGCGCGAAGGCTTCTGGGCCAGTCATATTCAAAAAATGAGAAACCTGTATGAACGCAAAAAAGAAGTATTGGTGTCCTCATTACGCAGGTCTTTCGGGAATGAATTGCAAATTGAAGGACTGGATGGAGGCTTGCATGTAATAGTAGGATTTGATCGCCCTATTTCGGAGCGGGAATTGATCCGCAGGGCAAAGCAAGAGAAGGTACTTGTGCAATCTTTATCTCTGCATTACGCGGACAATACCCGGCCGGAATTATGTAACATGGTTTTACTGGGGTTCGCGAATCTTACTGCGGATCAAATTCAAGAGGGAGTGCTCCGGTTAGAGAGAGCATGGTCTGACATCGGTGAAAGTCCCTAATTCAAAACGGTTTGGATCAAGTATTGCAACCTCCGGTCCGCTTACACAGCGGATTTGGAGGTTTTTTTTGAAATTTTGCCATTGTAATCAATTGAACATTACAGGTTTATGTACTATAATGAAAACGCATTAAATAAAATCAGATATTAACCAGAAGAACATGGAATGAATCGAGGAGGAACGAGATGGCGAATTATGTGAAAATTAGTTGTTTAAGCGCCCCATTGTGTCCGGTGGCCCCGGAAGTCGACTTGCAGGAAGCCGTCGAAAAAGTGATCTCGTATTGGCGCGAAAAGCTAAAGCAAGTATTGCCGGATCGTCCGGACATTATCGTTTTGCCGGAATGCTGCGATCGCCCCGATGTGACCATGTACCCGGCACAGCGCCGCCAAGAGTATTATCGCCACCGCAAAGATCAGGTTCGCGATTTTTTTGCCGGCGTGGCGAAGGAGCATCGTTGCTATATCGCTTATGCGGCCGTGCGGGAGATGGAGGACGGCACCTTCCGGAATTGTATCCAACTGATTGACCGTACCGGCGCGGTCGTTGGCGTATACAACAAAAATCATCTTGTCATTGCCGAACATGACAAGTATGGAATCCTTTACGGCAAAGAAGCGCCCATTATTGAAACCGATTTTGGCCGGGTGGCATGCGCCATCTGTTTTGATCTGAATTTCGAAGAATTACGGATCAAATACGCGCAGGCGAAGCCTGATCTTATATTGTTCAGCTCCGCTTACCACGGAGGGTTGATGCAAAACTACTGGGCCTACTCTTGCCGAGCTTTTTTTGCCGGTTCCGTCTATACGAAGTCGCCCAGCTCCATTCTTTCTCCGGTGGGGGACGTGATTGGTGAAAGCACGAATTATTTCCACTTCGTCACGCGTACGGTAAATTTGGATTGCCGCGTCATTCATCTCGACTTGAATCGAACCAAATTTAACGCGATCAAAGCGAAATACGGAGCAAAAGTGAATATTTATGACCCCGGTCGGCTTGGGGCGGTCATCATTTCGAGTGAATCGGAGGATTTCACCATCGAGGAGATTATCCGCGAATTCGAACTGGAGCTTTTGGACGATTATATGTCGCGGTCGCTTGCTCACCGTCATGCTCCCGGTCATATTGAATGTTGAAGCTCCGAATTATTGTGCAGAATCTTTAATATAACGAGTCGTTTCCAGTAGTCCCAGGAAGACGCTTTCCGGGACTATTGGAATTCAAGAGGTCAGCCTGTACGACGATTTAAGAATGGAGGGCGATGCAGGATGAGAAAGCGGCACCTCATCGGCATAATCAACCCGGTGTTTTTTGTCTGTTTGTTTATGCTGCTTCATGTCCAGCCTTCGTTAGCGGTCGCAGAGCAGCCGGAGCCTGATCGCGGTGTTTTCGAAGGGACGGTCCCCCTGATGGTGAATCAAAATCAAGGCGAGCCGGGAGAACACCTTGTTCGAACGCCGGAGGAACTGGAGCAGGCAATCGCCACGGCGGTTCCCGGTGATATGATTATGATGCAAGATGGTATTTGGAAAGATATTGATATTATTTTTAAAGCGATCGGCACTGAGGGGAAGCCGATTACTTTAAGGGCCCAGACACAAGGGAAAGTGATCATATCCGGTTCATCCTCGCTTCGCATCTCGGGTCAGTACCTGGTCGTAGACGGCTTGCATTTTAAAGATGGATCATCTTCCCGTTCTCTGCATTTAATTGAATTTAGGGATGGGCAAGACCATGCCTATTATAGCCGCCTTACCAATATCGTGATATCGGAATTTAATAAGGATCGTGCTCGCGTGGATGCTTCAGACACTTGGGTCGGTCTATTCGGTTCGCACAATCGAGTCGATCATTCCTTTTTCCATGGAAAAACAAGTGTAGGCAGAGTGATCATTGTTTGGCGTCCGACCCCTGAAACAAACCATCATCGCATTGATCATAACTATTTTAAAGATATTCCGAGTGACGGCGGCAATGGAACCATCGCCATTCGAATCGGCGATGGAACCCAGGGGATGTCATCCTCTGCTACGATAGTAGAAGGCAATTTATTTGAAAATATGCAGGGATTTGGAAAGATCATCAACATTAAATCAAGCGGCAATACGATCCGCAACAATACATTTGTCAGAGCTTCCGGGAGCATTATGGTTCGACACGGGAATGGCAATCTGATTGAGGGGAACGTCATTCTGCCAGGGCTTGAAGATAAATATACCGGCGGCATCACGCTTATTGGGGAAGATCATATCGTACGAAACAACTACATTCAAGGGACGCGGTCAAGCGGGAAAGCCGCCATCGCGCTAATAGAAGGCGACGCGAATAATTATCCTGGAAAAGGCAGCTATTATCCCAGCAAGAATGTAGTGATTGAAAACAATACGCTCGTCGATAATGACAAAAATATGATTATCGGTCAACTCTATGATCCGAAGACAGAATTGACGGTGCCCGTGGAAAATCTAACCTTCAGAGAAAATGCCGTGCTCGGGAACGGAAATATGACTCCCATGGTCCTGGTATTAGATGAACCTAATGGAGTGACTTATGCCAACAATCAATTTTATAACGGCAGCTTTCATGGCATCAAAGATATTCAAGGAATTGACTTCCAGCAACCCGAACTGCAACTTGGCGAAAATGGAATGTACGGTTACACGAAAGACAATAACTTGAAAGAAAACAAGATTACAACACCGCTTTTAAGGACAGAGGTGGGTCCCGAGTGGGTAAAATCACGATGGGCAGAATTCGGAATTGAAGACAAGCCGTATATGGATTTGCCTGTGAATAATTTGATTAAAGAAACCGTAAACGAAACGGTCAAATCCGAAGGAAGCGGTCTTTCATCAGGTGGAGCCGTTGCCGAGGCAGGCGAGCAGACAGAAAACTATGGATCGTCAAACCGCGGCTTCTTGTACACGAGTTTCGGGATTGTAATCATTATGGCTCTAGCTGCATCAGCTTTGGCTGTTCTTAAACGTCGTAAACGCACGCAGTCATAACTAACATTGTCGGTCTCGGTCTTTGTCTTCAGCCCTTTCACTTCCCGGTGGGAAGTTGAAAGGGCATTATTTGTATGCGGGCGTTGGAATATAACCTCGAAATAATCAGTTGACAAAGTCAGGTTTATTTATTATTTTTTAATAGAGGTAAACTAAATCATAATTAAATCAGAATGCGGGGAGAAATCGATGAAAAAAATGGTGATGCTGCAAGGGAAAGAAATGACGGATAGTATTTTTGCTCAGAAGCATCTGGAGAGGCTTGACAGCATGGGGAGGCTGGTGATCAATCCGATTTCGGGAAAACCGTCGCCCGAGCATGTGGCGGAACTGATCGAAGGAGCGGAAGTAGCAATCACGTCTTGGGGATGCCCGCCGCTTACGTCCGCGATTTTGGATCGCGCTCCCAACTTGAAACTGATTCTGCATGCTGCCGGGACGATCAAAGGCATCGTTGTTCCGGTGGTAGGGGAGAGAGGAATACGAGTCAGCAACGCCAGCGATGCGTTAGGCCAAGGGGTAGCCGAAACGGCGCTCGGTTTGACTATCGTATCACTGAAAAATATTTGGCGGCTTGCACAAAACATGAGAAAAGGGGAGTGGTCCAAGGAAAATGTGACGGAGCTGTACGATATAACGATTGGAGTTATCGGAGCAGGTCGAGCAGGGGGACACTATATACGGTTGTTGCGTCAGTTTAATGTTCGCATATTGGTCTTTGATCCGGCCCAGAGCGAGGAGCGGATCAAGGAAATGGGGGCGGTTCTGGTGAGTCTGGAACAACTTCTGCGGGAATCCGATGTCGTTTCGATTCACGCGCCGGCCATTCCGGAAACGGCGGGGATGCTGAACGAAGAAAGATTGTCCTTGATGAAGAACGAGGCCATCCTCATCAACACCGCCCGGGGGACCATCATCGACGAAGCCGCTCTGACAGCGGAACTGACCAAGGGGAGACTTTGGGCGTGTCTGGATGTGACTTATCCGGAGCCGGCGGCGGCCGATCATCCGTTTCGTTCTTTGCCCAATGTGATCCTGACACCGCATATTGCCGGCGCGGTCAATAACGGCAAGCGGCGGATCGCCGCTTACGTCATCGACGAGTTGGATCGATTCCAAAAAGGGCTTCCGATGCACGGAGAAGTCAATCTGAGCAACTTACACGTGATGGCCTGAAGTCTGAACTCGAAGTCGCCCGTTCGGGCGGTCGCATTCAGTTGGAGCGGTATTCGCCGAAGAAATGTGACAGCGCTTACGATAACGCTTACAGTAAAACAAATCGTAACCAACGGGGAGGATTTTACCAAATGATAAAACGTATATCCGCATGGACCTTATGCGCGGGCCTTGCGCTCGGAACGTTAACGGCTTGCAGCGGGCTGAAGACGGACAATGTGGCCGACCCGGCCAAGCCGGGGGAGAAAGCTTCGGTGAAAGGCATTGACGAACCGGCGACCATATTCATGTACTCCGTTGATGCTACGAAAACGGAAACGTTCGATCTGTTATGGGGGGACCGGTTAAGAAAAAAATTCCCGAAATTAACGGTTGAGTTTTTACAGGAGAGTAAGGGAAATACGATCCAAGATTTGGCGGCCCGCAAGCAAATTCCGGATATTATCCGGGTAGGCTTCAATACATTGCGCGAGGACTACCTCGACATTGGTTTGGGCTATGATATGCGCCCGATCATTGAGAAGCACAAATACGATCTGTCCAAGTTCGAGCCTTCCCTGATGACCCGGATCGTGAACGAGGCGCCGAAAGGCGAACTGTTCGGCCTGCCTATTACGGGCAGTACGAATAGCCTGGCCATGTTCTACAACAAGGACATCTTCGATAAGTTCGGACTCCCGTATCCGACGGACAACATGACTTGGGACGATGTGTACGAATTGACCAAAAAAATCGGGCGAACGGAAGGAGGGGGCGTGTACAAAGGATTTACCGGCCTCACTCCCAACATTTTGCGATACAACCAGCTGGGGCTGCCCTTCATAGATCCGAATGCGAACAAAATTTACGATACGGAGAAATGGAAAGCGGTATTCAACAATTTTCTGCGGTTTTATGAATTGCCAAATAATCCATTCGGGGAAAACTTAACGGACCATTATAACGACTTCAGCAAGAAACTCAATGTGGCGATGCATCTGAGCAACCACGGCGATTACCGTTCGTTCCCCGATAAGATGAATTGGGACATCATGGCCATCCCGGCAATGAAGGGAATCGCCCCTAACAGCGGAGGCGTCGGCGCGGCTTACTGGGCCATTACGCAGCAAGCGCCGGATAAGGAGCTCGCCTTCCAGGTCATCTCGTATTTGTTGTCTGAAGAAGTGCAAATCGCGAATGCCCGATTAGGCTATATTCCGTCCGTCGTGGATCAAAAAATATTTGACAGTTTCGGTTTGGATGATCCAAAGCTGCAAGGGAAAAACCGGAAAGCATTTTTCGCCCATCCTTACGCACCTGCTCCCGCCAAGCGCGATCCAAGCCTGATCCGGTTCAATGAGAGCGATCAGGCCAATATCTTCAGGGACGTCCTGGTTAATGTGGCGCAAAATAAAACGGACATCAACACGGCATTGCGGGAAGCTACGGAACTGATTGACAAGAAGTTCAAGGAAGCGGCGGCAAAATAAATCAAGGGCAGGCGTCTGTGCGCTGTATGGTTCAAAAGCGAGGTTGGCCCCGCCTGGTTCGAAGTGGAGTGAACGCGACATGAAATCATGGAAGCTGCTTGTTGCAGCCTGCTGCGCCTTATGCTTCTGCGCGCTGGACGATGCCGGAAATCATGCGGCACAGGCGCAACAAGCCGCTGCCCCGGCGGCCGCTGAGGGAAATCCTCATGCGGCCAAGCCGGGCGAGAAGCTTGTTGCGACTGCAGAGACGCTCGAAGCGGCGATTGCCGCGGCTGTTCCCGGCGATGTGATTACGATGCAGGACGGCGTTTGGAACAATATCAATATCGTCTTCAAAGGGAACGGTACGGAGCAAAAACCAATCACGTTAAGGGCGCAGAATGCCGGCAAAGTCATTATTTCGGGAGCGTCCTCGCTGCAATTATCCGGCGAGTATCTCGTCGTGGACGGTCTGCATTTCAAGGACGGAGCCTCGTCCAAAAGCTTGCATCTGATCGAATTCAGGGTCGGCAGCCAGCCAGCCAATCATAGCCGGTTAACGAATGTTGTCGTCTCGGGGTTCAACAAGAATCGCACGCGCACGGATTCTACGGACGTTTGGGTCGGTCTGTTCGGCAGCCATAATCGAGTCGATCATTGTTTGTTTCAAGGCAAAACAAGCGAGAGCGTTCTTATGATCGTATGGCGTTCGACCGATGATCCGAACTATCATCGGATCGATCACAACTATTTCAAAGATATTCCGAGCCTCGGCGTTGCAGGGGCCACGGCGATCCGGATTGGTGATGGAACGCATGCGCTGTCTTCTTCCTATACGACGGTCGAGAATAACATCTTCGAGAATATGCAGGGAACCGGGAAGATTGTCAACATGAAGTCGGGCGGAAACACGATCCGCAACAATACGTTTGTCAACGCCTCGGGAAGCATCGAAGTGAGACAAGGCAACGGCAATGTCATCGAAGGGAATTTTATCCTGCCGGCGAAAGAAGAGCGCTATACCGGCGGGATCGTCCTGATCGGGCAAGATCATATTGTGCGAAACAACTATATTCAAGGCATACGTTCGAGCGGGAGACCGGCTATCGTGATTTATGAAGGAGAGCCGAACAACTATCCCGGCAAAGGCGGCTATTATCCGAGCAAAAATGTGGTGATCGCCAATAACACCCTCGTCGATAATGATAAACATTTTACGATCGGAGAGCTGTATGATCCGAAAACTGAAATTACTGTGCCGGTGGAAAATTTGACGATCAAGGACAACGTGTTGCTGGGGAATGGGAGTATGATTCCGATTATGGTCGTGTTGGATCAACCGAACGGGATAACTTACGAAGGAAACCAGTTTTTCAACAGCAATTTTTTGGGAATCGAGAGCGTGCCGGGAATCGCCAAAGAACAGCCGCAGCTCGTGCTCGGAGAAGACGGCATGTACCATTACACGGAGGATAGTCCATACAAACGCAATATGACGACAACGCCGTTAAAGCGTATCGAGGTCGGTCCGGTATGGATTCAGGCGAACTGGGACGCGTTCGGCATCAAGGATACGCCGTATGTGGATCAGCCAGTGAAAAACTTGCTTTCGGCAATGCCGACACACGAAACATTGCTGGAGGATTCCAAGTTTGCGTCGGATGACTCGCAGGACAGGGGACTCCGCAGCGATTATTTGTATGGCATCGCAGGTTTTGCGGCAATTGCGGCAATCGGCGTCTCGCTGATCGTTAGAAGGCGTTCCGCGACGAAAGCGAAGTAGACGAAAGGAGCACGGCATGAAAGTATCGTATGGCCATTCGGAATTGGGGTGTTTTAATAATGGAGCATGTTTTTATTTCCAAACAGGATCAGTTGGAGAAGAAACTGGAGCAATGGAAGGAGCAGGCAGGGTCGAATATTAAAATAGATGTTCAGAAATCATTTTCCGGGCACAATGTGTATGCGATTACATTAACGGACTTCTCCGTTCGACGTGAGGAGCAAACAGCCCTTTATGTGGCACAACCTCATGCACACGAACCGGCAACGACAGCAGGGATGGTTGATGTGATCGAGCAGCTGGTTACCGGTAAAGATTTATTAGGTAATCCAACGACCATTGATCGGCATAAAGTTCTTTCACAAATGATTCTAACCTTTAACCCTATAGGAAATCCCTACGGCAGGGAGAATGCACCATACTTGTACTGGGATGGGTCGGAAGTAACGAATGAGCAATTTTGGTGTATTATGCGGGGGGAAGAACCCGATGCTCCGGGGAAAATGTGGGACCGGCTTGATATATTCGATACGCGTGAAATCAAAGTGCCCGATCCTATTGGCATTGTTTATGAACCGATAGACGAATTTAGGTACGTGGAGCCCAATCGCAGTCAGCTTTCTTCCTTTTTTAAATTATTCCATCAGATGGATAAGCAATTTCAATATCAATACTGGCTTGATCTGCATCAAACGGAGTTTGCCAGATCTGCTAGTCAGTGTTTAGTTATGCTCCCTCTTGACGATGTACGAATCGATAAACAGATCAAGGATGAGAATGAGGCATGGGCCGGGCAAATATCCCAGGCTTGGCAAGAGGAAGGGTTTAGAGTCACACCTCCATTTCCATTACCCTATGTTGGTCAGCAGGCCGAATATATCCGCAAAAATTGGGGGGAAATCGATAGGAGAATAAATCGGATCACGATTGAAGTCAAGAATAATGCTGCTGACACTCCGCCAAGACGGCAGATGGATGCTATAGAATCATCGATATTAAAGACGCTCCGGCGATTAACCAATTCATAAGAGGATAGTTCGGGTTCATAGAAATGCGAAAGAGTGGTGAACTTGCATTGGATACGGGAAGGAATATACCTGCTAAAAGCGTCCATTTTGCTTTTGCAGGGGATAGTATTACGTGGGGAGACGGAATGTTAGATGATAGCTTTGTAGCCGCTGCGGACCAGTATATCCGCACCCGGCTAGCAGCAACGATCCTTCCTCACGAGCTTGAAGTGTCGGGCATAGCGGAGAAAGTAGAAAGCCGCAAGTTTTACTTGGGATCCGCGTTAAGATTACTAAAGGAAGGAAGCGAAGCAAGCTTCACTCTTGAAGGAGATGAACTGAGTATCGTCCAAGGAATTGAGCGCGGTTCACGGCCGGGTTCGTTGATCGAATTATATGTCGATGGAGTGCTGCATGATACGTTCTCTAATTCCAATTATTCCCCATGCGGAACGGAGCAGCTGCAGTTTAAAGGAGATGGCCGATCAGACACGTTCGATCTCGGACGCTGTCAAACATACGGTCATGATGTCACTGTGGATAATGAGCAGCTTAAAGGGATACATAATACCGCTGGTTACGGAGGCTTATTTCCGGAGGGGCAAGATTATCTTATTATTCGCAAGTACGCTTTGGATGCAGTGACGAATAACACGAATGTGCATCATCACGTATGGTTCAAAAGTCCGCCTCGCAACGGATCGAAAATAGAAGTAACGCAAAGCTACGGCGAGAATATAGCCTATGCCAAGACGACCGTAGGAGAGATGGAGACGGATTTCGGTTCACCGCTTGAGAGCAGGTTTGGCGATGGAGGCTTTGATAATGCTGGTGTCAAGCATCAGACTTCATTAAGCTACGGGATGGACTTCCGGGAGACGGACCAACGCGCGGTGAAAACGTGGAAATTTCCGACCCATGCGAAACGGAGATTTGTGCTCCGGATTAAAGGGATTGATACGAACGGCAGTGGAGAAAGGGGAGGGGACCCCTATTTTATTTTTAATTTTGCAACTAATCGCTTTCATCAATTGACTAATGCAGGGATAGGCGGATGGACCGCTCGACAATTCAACACCGATCAGGGATTGCGCAATACGTTTCATCTTATGAAAAAAAGACCGGATATCGTGTTCATAGAACTGGGAACCAATGACGATTGGGACACTGGGAATGAATATGTAGCTACACGCCGGATAATCGTAACCGAGCAGCAGCTGCGTAGAATGCCGACCCTTTTTTTGAAATATTGTGCGTATAACGGAGATGGATATTATAACGTCGATACAGCAGAGCTGGTTGTTGCGGATAGCAATGCGAATAGTGTCACCATTAACGGCGAAAGCACAGAATTAGGCGGAGTCCGGAAGGGCGATGTAGTTGTAATCGGGAATTATGATGGGGATAATCGTAATATTTTGTCCCGAATTATCGAGCATTGGGATGCAGCAACTCGGACGGCGACGTTCGGAAAGCCTCTTCACCCAACACCCGTCACCAAAACAGTTGGCGGATTTACAGGTCAGGCCGTTCGAATCAAACGGATCGAGGGCTATATCGGGCAGCTTGAACTAATGATTGATACGATCCTGAAGGCCAATCGGGATGTACAGATCGCGTTGGTCGACACAGGTTTAAGCAACTTTTATACCCGTTTATTGATGGGTTACCCAGAGAAGCTGGATGAACTGGCAAAACGGAAAAATGTGTTTCGAGTTCATGCCTATCAGGCGTTGATGGATTGGCAGTATTCACAGCCCCAGGATATTCAACTTTATATCGGGAATGACCGAGCTATGAAATCTACGGGAGCAAATGAGTATTTTCTTTTATCGGCAGATGGCAAGGACATTAATCGGGTACACGGGACGCAGCTGCGGAATTGGTCAGTCCTGGTCGATGGGGTTGAAAGATACGGAGATGATTGTTTTATCGAGGGCGGATATGCGCTTGCTTTCAAAACGACGGTCGATCGGCTGGATTTGACCATCACGGATTGGGATAGTCATGGTCGGGGAAGAAACCCGCGTATGGAGTATCGGTTTATCCCGCCCAAGCTCGTATTTACTAGTCATGTGCCTCCGCAAGGAGCAACGATTGACGTCAAGATTGCCTCGGACAAATGGAGTGCCGATGACACTCATTTGAACCGAAGGGCCGGCGTTGACATTTACTCACAAGAAATCATCAAAACTTTGGACGCTATGATCCATCAGCGAGCAATTGACGAAAAGCGATGAAAGGATGGAGTTACTTGACGCATCGGGCCGTGCTGTGTCTGATCTGTTTACTTGCACTAGCGTTGTTTGGCTCCGATCACCCTTTCGCACGGGCACAAACGGATGAACGACTTGTAAAAACGCCGGCGGAACTCGAGGCGGCAATCGCGGATGCCGAGCCGGGTGATGTCATTCTGATGCAAGACGGAGTTTGGAAAGATATTCGGCGATTGAGGTATACGACGGGCAACCGGACAATACGCCAGGAAAAGGCGGTTATTATCCGAGCAAAAACATTTCAATTTCCAATAATACATTTGTCTTTCTCGGCATCCGTAATGCGGATCCTCAATTGAAACTTGGGGAAGATGGCTTGTATCACTATGCCGAAAGTAGTCCATTAAAAAACAATATCAAATCTGCACCGTTAAAAAGGACAGAGGTTGGTCCCGAATGGGCCAAAGCGCAATGGGGTGAATTTGGCATTGAAGATAAGCCCTACGTAGAGCAGCCTATCAAGGATGTTAATGCTATATCGAGAGATGAAACCGAAATATCAGAGATAACTCCTGAGACTTCAAAAAACGATTATAGCTATATCATTATCGGCTTAATTGTGATTATAGCTATGGGAATATTGTAGATCGCGAAAAAGCGTACGGTGCATGAATGAGTCGTTGGACGGAATATCTGAACAGTCACTATCGAAATAATTAGCACAATCACCAGGATCTTCTTGGTATCAGTTTGTAATTCCACAACCGGTAGAAAGGAGACTCCGTAAAAGCCGTTTCGTTCAGGCTCGTTAGCAAGAGGGGGAACTAACCAAATAAGCGCACAAGGAGATGTGTTCACACATGAACATGTTCAAAGCGATTGCAGGTTCCGCGCTACTGTTCGGATTGGCGGCAGTCGTCGGATGTTCGGGCAGTACGAAGGAGGCGGGGAACGAGTCGGCTACACCCGCTCCCGCGCAATCCGAAAAACCGCCGGAGCCGGTGACGGTCAAGTTCGCCATGGGCGGAAGCTTGATTACAGAAGAAGATTTCATTACTTTTATGAAATTGCCGGTCAGCAAAGTGTATCCGCACATTACCCTGGAGCGAATCGACTACGTCCAGAAAGGATATTCGTTGACCGATCTTGTGGCGGCCAGAGAAATTCCCGATCTATATATGGCCGGCCCGCTCGATATATCGCAGTTTTCCGAGCTGGGGCTGGAAAACTCGATCGAGGATCTGATCAAGTCGAACAATTTCGACACTTCGCGCATTAATCCGGTTATCTTAAATACGATTAAAGAGACGACGGGACGAAACGATTTAATCGGGCTGCCGTTTTACAACCAGCCGTTCGCTCTGTTTTACAACAAAGATTTATTCGACAAAGCTGCCACCGCGTACCCGAAAGATAATATGACATGGGAGCAAGTGCGCGACCTGGCCGTCAAATTTAGAAAAGAGGAAGGAGGTGTATCTTATTACGGGCTTTATACCGACAACATTTTCCGCGGCGCTTACCAGTTGAGCTTGCCATGGGTCGATGTGAAAACGAACAAGAGCATGCTGCAATCGCCGGGGTGGAAAGAGCTGTTCGAGCTTTGGTCCAGCTTGTACCTCATACCGGGTCCAACCCCTAAAGGAAGCGACAATGCGGGCTTGTTTACGAAAGGAAACTTGGCCATCTTCGTCAGCTCACCTACCCGCGCCCGATCAATGCGGACGATTCAAGGGCTGAACTGGGATATTGTCACCTATCCGCAAAATCCGAAAGCCCCTGGCTTCGGCCCGCGTGTCGATCCGAATTTCATCTTCATTCCGAACGGAGCGAAGCAAAGGGATGCTGCTTTTAAAGTGATATCTGTCTTGCTGTCCGATGCCGTACAGCGCGATATGTCGCGCAAATTATGGATGTCCGTGTTGACGGATCAATCGATTCATAACGAATTCGGCAAAAACTACCCCGATCTGGCCGACAAAAATATGGTTGCTTTTACGAAGCTGAAGATGGCAGGTATCCAAACGTTCGGAGGCGTCGCCGCACATAAGTTTGCGAACGACGCGCTGAACGAAATCGTATTCGACGGAAAAGATATTAACACGGCGATGCGTGAAGCTGACGAAAAGCTGAACAAAGCGCTTGAGGAGCTGAAAGCACGGAAGAATTAAGCGGATTCATTTAGAAAATAGTTTAATTAGGGCTTGCTGAACGGAATAAATCAAGTCGGTTGTCGACGCAAACGAAGATTCAGGAGCAAGTGGTTATTATGTGGGTTATTTCCTAATGAAAGGCAATGTTTGTGTCGCAGAACAGGAAAAAATAGGGTGACAAAAACATTATCTCATTAATTGCCGCGTTAATCGCGGCTTTTTTTATGTGCGCCACGCATGGCGACTAACTAGGCGGTGAAAGTCCGCTGTGGGGGCATGTAGTGGCCAACCACTAGCCAAGAGCAAGGGTGTCCATCGCGAGGTGGAATCTGAAGGAAGCTGGAGGCAAACT
>NZ_VCRA01000047.1 GCF_005938385.1 Paenibacillus mesophilus | reverse complement strand
AATATCCTGCTCCCTCTACAGTGGAGTTTTTTTTCGGTTTTGTCCACGAAAAACAGTTCTTTATTTTACAAATATAGCAATTTGTAGAATGAAAATTTTCATGTCAGCTTTAATGCAACGCTAATGGTAAAGATGCCACAAATCATTGAACAAACGAGTTTTCTCGAATGGCGTATATTTAAATGAAAACAGGTTGCGTAATGTGGCACGTGTTTGTTCGATAGCCTCCGTACTTTCATCGCTCAAGTAGAACTTGAAATAGTGGAAGGACAAAGGCTTATCCATCACCCGATAAAAATCGGTGTTCGGCGGACAGATCACTACATCGCCTGCAGTAGCCTTTCCGCTTATATCTTCAATCTGATAGCGAAAATCGCCGTTCTCCACAGCAAACATCACCCAGCTCGGATAGCGGGAGGAAGGCAGATCGAAACGCACTTTATCTTTCCAATAAAACTGTTGAAACAAGTAAAGAGAATAGTTCATAGTCATCCCTTCCCTTGTCAGATGCAGATTTATTATACGTTGTGTCCAATCTTTGGTCAAATATTCGAAACAGGAGATGAATTTCGATGACAAAATTTCGCACTACGCCTATCGCGATCCTGTCCGCGCTCGCTTTATTGGCGACGGCCTGCGGGGGAAAGACAGCAACGAACGATACAACACAGACCGAAGCAACGAAACCGGTTGCAGCCGACGTGAATGAAGTCAAAGATCCCGTTACGTTGAATTTTTTCTATAACGGCTTTTCGGAGTCGTTAACGAACGAAGTCAAACGAATGATCGAAGCGAAGTTCCCGAAAGTCACGATCAACATGATCTTGTATACAGCCCAAAATACCACGAACGACGTGATTGCGGCTGGAACGCCCATTGACCTGGCCGCATTTACAGCGGGACAATTGTTTAATGTCATGGATCTTCGATTGACATCGGATTTAACGGGTTTAATGGAGAAATATAAGTTTGACACGAGCAGACTGGCAGACGGTGTATTGGAAACCGTCAAGGGCTATTCCGATAAGGGCGAAATTCCGGTCATGCCTTACGAGTTGAATAACAGCGTCTTGCTTTATAACAAGACCCTATTCGACAAGTTCGGGGTGCCCTATCCGAAAGACGGCATGACTTGGGACGATGTGTATGAGTTGACGAAGCGGCTCTCCCGGGTGGAAAACGGCGTTGAATACAGAGGCTTCTCCTATACTGGCGCGAATCCCGTATATAAAGATCAGCTGGGTCTTCCTTTCGTGGATCCGCAAACCAACAAGGCGACGATTAATACCGATTCTTGGAAAAGATGGCTTCAAGTGATGACCAGCTTTTATACGGTTGATAATAACAAGCTAGCCGGAGTTGCGGACAATTTATTTTTTAAAGACCAGGTCATGGCTATGAGAACGGGTCCGAATCCGCTGGACCTGCTGTCTACGGCAATCAAAAGCGGCCTGGATTGGAATGCGGTGTCGATGCCGGTATTCAAAGAAAGTCCCGGCTCGCAGATGAACGCGCCATTCTACATTATTCCACCGAATAGCCGGGACAAGGATACGGCCTTTAAAGTTATCAACTACCTCATGTCGGATGAGGTTCAAAGCTGGGGAGCCAAGCAAGGCCGGGTGCCGATCGTAAAAAGCAAAGCCGTTGTCGAACATTTCGGAGAAGATGTGCCGTTCATCAAAGGAACCAACTACGCGAAGGCGGTATTTGATGAAAAGATCGCAAAACCGATTCGCGTAACGAAATACGACGGCATCGTCCGGACGCAAATGACGAGCGCTTTGGCAAAGGTCGCAACAACACCTGGGCTTGACCTGAATACCGCCTTACGGGAAGCGGAAGATGCGGCGAACAAGGCGATTCAGGAAGCTCAAAAACAATAAAGCGTCTGAATTGCAGCAGGAAGGAAAGTGGAAAGTATGGGAAACGAATTGGAAAGATATGACCCCAATATGCGTCCGAACGAAAGGACGGATTCCGCCGTACGCTGGTATTCGCCTTTGAAACAGCCTTTTCACATTGCCGGGTTCGCGTGGTTCAAACAGGAAAGAATCTATCGCAGATTGCCGACCTTGCCGCCCGGTTCGATTCCAAACGCCGTAAATCGCCTGGCGGAACATACGGCAGGAGGGCAAATCCGTTTTCAATCGGATTCCTCCTCCTTGTCCGTCAGAGTAAAGTTGAAGGGCAAGGCCGACATGACCCATATGCCGGCAACCGGGCAATGCGGTGTCGATTGTTACGTCGGCCTACCCGATACGATGCCGCTGCAGTTCGCCAATTCGACAAAGTACGATCGAACTCTCACGGAGTACGAGTGCGCGCTTTATACCGGTTGGAAGCGGTCCATGCGCAGTATCGTACTGAATATGCCACTGTATCAAGGGGTGGAGGAAATATGGGTCGGCTTGGACGACGACGCCGTCGTGTCGACCCCTCCTCGCTACGCGTCAGACAAAAAGGTGATCATTTACGGAACATCGATCACCCAGGGAGGCTGCGCCTCGCGGCCGGGTATGGCCTATACGAATATTTTGAGCCGCAGAATTCCGCTGGAGTTTTTGAACCTCGGATTTTCAGGAAACGGGAAGGGGGAGCCCGAGGTTGCCGAAGTCGTTTCCCGAATCGAAGATCCTGCCTGCCTGATCGTCGATTATGAGGGCAATTGCGTGAGCACGGAGCTTTTCCATAAGACCTTGCCGGAATTTATTCGCATCTATCGGGCGGCTCATCCGGTAACGCCGATCCTGATCCCGTCTCGAATTCGTTATGCGCGCGAGGAATTGACGCCGCACCTGTACGAGATGAGAATGGAGCGTAAGCTTTTCGAGCAGGCGCTCGTTCGCGAGCTGCGGGAGCAAGGGGACTTGAACGTTTATTTCTTCGACGGCTCCAAATCACTCGGCGGTGCGGATTTCTTCGAATGTACGGTGGACGGATCACATCCGACCGATCTTGGTTTTCTACGGATGGCGGATGCGCTTGAACCGGTTCTAAAAACGCTGCTTTAGTAAGTTAATAAAGTAAGCAGCAAGCGAGCTACTTAGAGATTAATCAACGATAAATAGGGCAAACGGCCTAGGAGCCGGATGCCCTATTTATCCATGTATAATATTGACAATTGTTCGATTAAGGTTTATTATTGAAACGTTTCAACAAAAGCGTTCCAAGCTTTTACAATCAAGATAGGCACGCTTTTTCGCGAATGACAATCGCTGCATGGTAGTTCGAAATCGTATTTTGAAAGCGTTTTTATGTTTGTGCGTTTGATCCGCCATAGTGTGGGAGACAACCGAAAGTACCGCAAGCAGCTTTTTCAAATTTATTGAAACGTTTCAACCAATCGATAAGGGAGCTGAAAGACAATGCGATTTATGGATAAGCTGGACGACGATTTATCCGTCTTTTACCGGGGGCTTTCCGGCATACCGACTTTTGCCGAAACCGGTGGCGTCACCGCCGTCGGCGAAGAAGCGTTTCCGGTCGCGGCCGGCCGCTCCACCCCGTTTATAGCCGCCGCCCGATACGGAGAAGGACGAATCGTTGTCGCCGGGCACGAAAGCTATTTTGATCTGTCCCAGGATAGAGACGGTATGCAGCCGTTTATGCGCAGCACGGTGGAATGGCTGTTGCAGGACAGCGGCCCTATATTCTCCGGCAAAATCGACATCTTGACGCCTTCATCGCGCGAAGCGGTGTCCTCCGCAAGCTGGAGCCCTGTCCGGGTCGCCTGCTGGGCGGACGAACGCCCGGACCCGCGGAGACACCCGATCGCCTGGCTTGACGAATCGCTCGGCGATACCGACCTTCCGTTCGTCGAAGAATACATCAAGAGCGGCGGGGGCGCCATCGTCGCCGTCAAAGGCTGGGAGCTCGAGGAGAAGCCGTCCGCTTTCGGCCGTCCGCTCAAATTGAGCGACTACCCGCTGCAAAGGCTGCTGAATAAAGCCGGACTCGGCCTCCTCGGCAATGTAGCCGTCTGGAGTGGCGGCGATCTGCTGCCGCGGCTTACCGCGGAAAGGGCGGCTTACGCGCACGCTCTATGTCTGCTCGAAAAAGCGAAATTGGTTGAAGCCGGCGCTCTCTCCATCGAAGACATTCCAATCGGGCCGGCTGAGGCGAATGTCAAACAAAAAACCGAGGCCGTCATGGCTGTGCTCAGCCGCACGATCGAAGCGTTGACGGATGAAAGCGGGCTGTACGGTCGTATTCGGGAAGACGAACTAGGCTTGGCCGACGTCTCTCTGCCGATCGACCGGTCCGTCATGCCGTACACCGGTGCGCTGCTCGTGCGCCGGTTCAAGCAGGTCAGCCTCGCCGAAGACGGAGGCAAATCGCCGTATGCCGACTTATTTCCCGGCAAAGTCGCGGCCGGCGCGGACGTCATCCGAAACAGGCGCGTCCAGGTCGATTTCGGTTACGACGACCATGGCTACTTGCGCACGCTGTACGCCCCGGGTAACTGGCAAAGCACGGGCCTGTATGCGCCGGCCGGACAACCGATCACCATCGATGTACCGGAAGGCACGGACGATTTGGACGTACAAATCGGCTCACACACCGATACGCTGTTCCATCTGTCCAAGTGGGACCGCGCCCCGCTCGTCGCGCTTCGCCAAAAGCTGTCGCCGGGAACGAACAAGCTGAGCACCCCGTACGGCGGACTCGTTTACTTCATTCCGACACGGCCGAAGCCGGGGACGGTCGCAACCGTATCGGTGAGCGGCGCCGTGCAAGCCCCTTATTTCGTTTTTGGCCAAACGAACGACGAGGAGTGGACCCGTTCGCTGCGAAGCGCTCCCGCTCCGGTAGCCGAGCTGCTAGGCACGCGCATCATTTTGACGATACCGTCGGACTGCGTGCGGGAGCTCGAAAACCCGAGGCAGCTTATGGCCGATTGGGACGCCATGGTCGGCAAGTTCGACGAGCTGATCGGCATCTCGCCGGATAAGCCGCTGCCGCACCGGAGCCCGAACCGTCCGCACCGGATCGTGGCCGATCGGCAAATTAGCGCCGGGTACATGCATGCCGGCTATCCGATCATGATCCCGATCGAGCCTGCCGGCCGGGATGCAACCGATTTCGCCAAAGTGCGCGACGTCAAAAGCGGCTGGGGGTTCTGGCACGAGCTCGGCCACAACTACCAGCAGGTTCCGTGGTTTTGGGGGCTGATCGTCGAGGTGACCGTCAATCTGCATTCGCTCCATATGCAGGATCATTACGGCAACCGGTCTCGGCTGTTTACTACAGACAAGGAAGGCCGGACGCATTACGACAACGCGCTCGAGTTCGTGAGCAGCCGGAAGCCGGACAAACATTTCGGCGATATCGGATTTTTCGAACGGCTCGTCATGATCCGGCAGTTGCAGCTGAAGTACGGCATCGATTTTTACACGAGGCTGCATATTGCTTACCGCGAGCTGCCCGAGCACGATATTCCGCGCACCGACCAGCAGAAGCTCGACCGTCTGGTTGTCATGATGAGCAAAGTGAGCAGCAACTGTTTACTGACGTTTTTCGCCAAATGGGGCTGGCCTTACAGTGACGAGGCGAGAGCCGAAGTGACGGCGCTAGGGCTGCCGGAGCCGGATGCGGAGTTTTGGACGTGGAAGGAGCCCGGCGAATAATCCCGCCGCGCCGGCCGGAAAGGGGGTGAATGATTGCTATCAGCGATCGGGAAAGCGGCGTTACCGATAGGAACACGATGCCGCTGGCGGTAAAGGAGCACCACAGCAGGTCAGTCCGGAAAACTATAAGCGAGGTGAGAGTAGCTTGATTCATTCGTTCAAAAAATGGACGATCGTTTCGCTAAGCCTGATTACGATGGCAGCCTCAGCCGGTCAGACAACAGCCTATGCCCAAATAGCCGGGCAAACGGAAGCGGCGACGTCAAACGAAACATTGCAAAACGACTTGGCTTTGTTTTACAAAGATTTGGCCGGTATTCCTACGTATTCGTCCTCGAACAGCGGGGGTGTCAGCGCCATCGGGGAGCAGGCGTTTAACGTTTCCGTAAGTCCGTCGACGACTCCCAACATCGCCGCGGCACGATACGGGAAAGGACGCGTTTATTTGGCCGGCGACGACCTCTACTTCAAGCCTTCCGAGCAGACGGACCCAGACAGACTAAAGCTCGTCCGCAACAGCTTGGTATGGCTGACGCAGGACAGCAAATCAGCGAACCCGGGCGTCGTCGACTACGAGGATGCGCTGGCCGGACGCGGCCGGCTGCAGATGATCACGACGTCCCCGTCCAGCCGGTTCCAGGTGAACCCGGCGCTGCCGATTGACTTGAAACGTATCGACAGCTGGTCTTCGGCCGAGCTCGATCCGGCCCGGTATCCGGTCGCCTATGTCGATTTCCCGATTTTCCAAACGTCCGATGCCGACATACCCTACTTGGAAACTTACGTCCGCAACGGCGGAAGCATCGCGGTCGCCGCCAAAGGATGGGTGCTCGAAGCATACGCCCCCAATTATTTGGGTGATGCCTACAAGGGGAAAACGGGGAATCTCGGCATCGACTACCCGATCCAGCGTCTGCTGAATGTGTTCGGGCTCGGTCTGATGAACAACACCGCGACGAAAACGAACGGACTGCTTCCCGCTCTGACCGCAGAGCAAGCAAACGGCGCGCACGTGCTGGCGCTCATCTCGCAAGCGAAGGCGATCGAAGCCGGAACGCTCGATATCGGGGAAGTGAAGCTCGGACCGCCGGGCGCGGACGCGAAGACGAAGCTGACGATCATGGCGTCCATACTCGGCGGAACGGTTCAAGCGTTGACGCCGAAAAGTCCGCTATACGAGACGATACACGGCGATGTCGCGAATCTAGCCCGGCTTTCCTTTCCGCTTGACCGGTCGAAGGCTCCTTACAGCAGCGCACTGCTCGCCTTCCTGCTTAACAAAACGGGCCAGGAGGCCGCGCCGGCCAAGTCACCTTTCGCCGACCATTTTCCGGGCGTCGTTCCGGATAACGCGCAGGTCATAAACGGCAAAGCGATCGAGGTCGACTTCGACTACTCGGATTACGGCTATTTGCGCATGTACCGCCCTCCCGGCACATGGATCAGCACAGGATTATACGCTCCGCCGGGCAAGCCGGTCGTTCTCGACGTTCCCGCCGGGGTATCCGGCCTTGACGTGCAAATCGGCGCTCATACCGACAATTTGTCGAGCAAGGACGTATGGAAGCGCATCCCGGTCGTGACGAAACGGCAAACGCTCGTTCCGGGGCCGAACACGATTCAGAGTGCTTACGGAGGACTTATTTACCTCATTCCGACGCAGCCGAAGCCGAATACGAAGACGACCGTGTCCGTTAGCGGAGGCGTCCAAGCACCGTACTACGTATTGGGACAGACGAGCGCCAGCGAGTGGAAAAACACGGTTCGCCAATACCCGGCCCCGTGGGCGGAGCTGCAAGGACGCCGGGTCGTCGTCACCGTCCCTTCCTCCCTCATACGCCACCTGGACGATCCGGCGCAGCTGATGGAGACGTGGGACGCCATTGTGGACTATGACGACGCTTTGGCCGGCTTGTCTCCGGACAGCCCGCCGCCGCACCACAGCCCGGTCGAGCTGCCGTTCCGTTACGTCGACGACATCCAGATTACGGCCGGCTCCGCTCATGCCGGTTACCCGATCATGTTCGACAATTACGGCACCCGGCTGACCGACGTCGCAAACGTCCGGAACAAAGGATGGGGCATCTGGCACGAAACGGGCCACGAGTATCAGCCGAATCCGTGGAAATGGGGCGCGATTACGGAAGTATCCGTCAATCTTTATTCGCTGTACGTACAGGAGAAGTTCGGCAACGCTTCGAACTTGCTGAGCCGCGACGCCCAAGGCAAAGATTCGTACGACAAAGCTTTCGCGTATCTCGAAAGCGGCGCTCCGGACAAAACGTACGGCAATACGACCCAGCTCGACCTGTTCGGACAGCTCGTCCTGTTCAAGCAGCTTCAGCTGGCGTACCGCTGGGAATTCTATACGGCACTGCATACGTATTACCGCGAGCTGCCGGCGAATCAGTTGCCGCAAAACGATCAGCAGCGGATCGATACGTTCGTCGTGGCCGCTTCGCAGCTGTCCGGCCACAATCTGCTCTCGTTTTTCGACAAATGGGCGGTGCCTTATACGAAGGATGCAGTGCGTGCCAAAGTTCTGGCGTTGGGACTGCCCGAGCCGCAAACGCCGGTCTGGACGCTCAAGGAAGCGAATCCGCTGTCTCCGCCTACGATCGAGCTGACCCCGGCGCCGGACAATAGTGGCTGGAACAAAACCGACGTGACGTTTATGGTCGTAAGCGGCGGTTCGCAAACACCGGGCGTTCCGGCAAGGAGCCAGTACCGGATCGGGAATACGGGAACGTGGACCCATTATACGTCTCCTGTCACGATCCGGACGGAGGGCGAAACGAACGTCTATGCACGAATGATCGATGACGCCGGCTTGACGAGCGCTTATGTTTTGCAAACGATTCGCATCAAACGCCCGGCCGACCAAACGCCTCCGGTGACGACCGACGACGCGAAAACGGGCTGGTATCAGTCGGCACAAACGGTTACATTGACGGCTACGGATGACATGAGCGGTGTCGCCAGGACATATTACAGTGTCGACGACGCACCTTATGCCGAAGGGCGCACGATTGCGGTCGAGTCCGAAGGTGTCCACTCGATCCGGTATTTCAGCGTCGATGCGGCCGGCAACGAAGAAGCCGTCCGAACGGCCACGGTTCGCATCGACAGGAGCGGGCCGGAGGTGGAGGCAAACGTTACGGGCTCCGTTTACCAAACTGCCCCGATAACGATTAGCGTGCGCGTCACCGATTCGCTGAGCGGGGTGGCGAGCGCCGTAAATGCGTTGGATGGAAACGCCACCGGCAATCCGGTCGTCATCGAGCCGCTTGCGTTATCGGTGGGCTCGCACTTGCTCCGCGTAACCGCGACGGATAATGCCGGAAATACATCGACGAAGTCGTTTGCATTCGATGTAATGATCGGCATCGACCAACTGGATGCCATATTGCGGATGGCGGGCGACAAAGGTTGGATTTCGAATCCGGGCATTTTACAAAGCTTGCTGGCGAAGGCGGACACCGTGCAGAAGAAGCGCGGCGACAAGGAGCAGGCGCTACGAGCTCTCCAGGCGCTTGAGCACGAAGTTAACGCCCAATCCGGCAAGCACATCGAGACGGGCTTTGCGAGCTTGCTTTTGGCGGACATCCGTTATTTGCAAAGCTTGTAAGCCGTAAGACCGGCGCATACGCCGGTTCCGTTCGAGCGGGACGCTTACACTTGTTGGGCGGTAACTTGTAAGGCCGAAAGGAACATAAGGTCGAAGGTAAGTGTATGGGTGACGGTAACCGCAGGGTCTACGGAAACAGTAGGGGCAACGGTAACCTCAGCCCGGGGGTCGAGGAAACTTGGGCATGGTGCGGATGAAATCGAAGAGGAGCGGCGGCGATGTCTGCTCCTTTTTTTAACGTTATAGAATTTATAACAATAGTCAAAATGTTTATCGATCACTGGGATCCTTTTGGTCTACTAGAAATGGATTGTCCCCCAAGATGGTCGTTAAATTAAACGGAACAAGAGTTGAACGCACCAAGGGAGCAGACCGCCGCGGCAACTGCTCCCTTTCTGCATTGATTTAACGGGAAGGATAATACGACTTTTCTGTTGACGACACCTTTATTAAGTAGTATGATCTTAAAAATTTACCTTATTTTGTAGGGAGAATACTAATATCTATTATTCAGTCAATTGTACTAGACCTGGACGGAACCTTAATATGAAGTCGACTAAGCTAAAGGAGTCGATAATATAGGAGTTGCCTTGTTGAGGCGGCTTCTTTATATTTGCGTTGAAGTAACGGGCAGGATAGCGTGGCGGCAACGCAGAAATAGTTGGAAATAATCAAAAGGTGGCTATAAAACATGGTAAGAGTGCAGTGTCCTTGTTGCGACTATTTTACTTTCGATAGTATAGAAGACGCTCTCTTTGAAATCTGTGAAGTATGCTTTTGGCAATACGATGAAGTTGCTCATGACAGGCCTAAAGTTAACATCGGTGCAAATCACATTTCCTTAGACCATGCTAGAGAAAACTATAAAAAATATGGAGCATGCGAGGAACGATTTAAAGCAATGGTAAGAATGCCGTTAAATGAAGAGCTTCCTATAAATAACTTAAAGTAGCCCATCACGCTAACTGAGGACGATATGTTCGAGCAATTGGAGCTGGAACGGATCGCTAGCGCGGCGGCCATGTCGCTTTCCAACCTTTACCGGCTGTTCTATGCGCTCTGCCGGTGGCTCAATTAGTCAGAGCATACTTATCCGATGTAACCCGGATTCGCCGGTGTGAGCCGGGGGACGACGCCGAATCTGGAGCAGACAACCGTCGTGGATTGCAATATTCCGATCATAACAACGGGACCTGGAACCGCTACACCTTGTTGGCTACCGGTTGACGCTGCCGGAAGGGAATAATCGTAACGCGATCAGTCAGAAGGCGGACAACCTGCTTCGGGAACGGGTGGCCGAGATGACCTACGCTTTCAATCCATTCTTCATGATCGGCGCCTATCTCCCCTCCCAAGCGGACAATTGGGTTGGGTTACAGATCAGCCAGACCGAGAGTATATCTCAAGGAATGGAAACCGTTACCCTGCCGGCCCAACGCTATGCGGTGAAGTGGCATTACGGCCTACGTTCCGATGTCCAACGGACCTATCGACGAATAAACGAGCTGTTGGATCAGGTCGGGATTACTCAGATCATCAGGCTTGGCATGTGGAGATGACCCGCAATTGGGGCAGTAAGGCGGAGGAAGAGGAGCTCGAGATGGACGTGTATTTGGCTATAGAATAGCACCACAGCGTCCAGGCCCCCGGTATGCAGTGAGGCGCTTTAGAACGATCATAGCCGATGCCATTTCTCCGCAACTTTCAACTAAACGGAGAACGATTGTGGGAGCAGACGCCGCGGCAACTGCTCCCTTTCTTCATTAAAGTAACGCGCAGTAGAGCGTGGTGAAAGGAGTCGTAGCATCACTTGCTCAAACCTGCGTTTAGATACTGGCAAACATGATAATTCCGTGCATGGATTGCAAGGCTTTATTTTCTACACTACTTATAATTAATTATGAAAGGATGATCTATATGGATTGGCTGAAGCGCATGAACGACGCAATGGCATATATAGAAACGCATCTGTCTGAAGTGATCGACTACGACCAAGTGGCTAAAATTGCTTGTTGCTCAACCTACCATTTTCAACGGATGTTTCCGTTCATCACCAATGTTCCGCTGTCGGAATATATTCGGCGCAGGCGGCTGACTCTTGCCGCATTTGAACTGCAAAATAGTGGTGTGAAGGTCATCGACATGGCAATCAAGTACGGTTACGAATCGCCTGAGGCCTTTTCTAGGGCGTTCAAAAAAATGCACGGTGTAATGCCAATGTCTGCGCGCGACAAAGGTGTGTCACTAAAGGCTTATCCTCGATTATCCTTTCATATTTCGATTCGAGGAGCTGTAGAGATGAATTACAAAATTGAGGAAAAGCAAAGCTTTGGAATGTTCGGCGTTTCTACTCTGATCAATGCCGATGGCGATAATCCATATATCGAAATACCCAAGTTCTGGGAGAAATGCATTGCCGACGGAACTGTAAACCGAATCCGTGCCGCAGCAGGCTTGGGGGAAGATGGCGAAATACATTCGGTTTTATACAATAACAATGGTGAGAAATTATCCTACATGATCGGTTATTTCCTGTCACAGAGCGGCTTGCCGCAAGGATTTGAAAAGCTGCAGATCCCCCCACAGACATATGCGATTTTTTCAACTGGCGTAAACCCGCAAAACGATATTCATGATTTGTGGAGACGTATTTGGTCGGAATGGTTTCCTACCTGTGATTATCAATTCGCAAATGGACCCGAGTTTGAAATGAGCTATGATAGAGGGGGCGGCCTGTATGAGATGGAAGTTTGGATCCCTGTCGTTAAAAAAACGGAGTCGTAGACTAGGAACGATTTTTTATGGAAAGTGTGAATAGAATGAATAATGCAATCATAGCGCAACATGCGCTTGCACAGTACGATATAAACGTTGTATCCGTATCGCCAATAGCTCAAAGCGGTGCCGCGGTTTTTAAAGTTGAAGATTATCGTGGAGATTCCAGGAAAAAGATCACTTGATTACGAACGGATACGATAGTTCATCCTTCCAACGAAGAATCCGAGGCACGCTGTGCTTTTCAAATATTTTCCTCATCTCACCCACCCAAACATGTAAATAATGCGAATTAATGTAGGGTGAGGAAAATATGGTGAGGAGGAGCAGCGGTATGAAGAGAAAGATCTTACTTTGCACTATGGCTGCAAGCTTAATGATGACGGGATCCGCCTACGCTAATACTGAGCACCCGACCAAGCATGCGGGGAAGAAGACGGGCTTGGAAAACGCAATCGAGCGAGGGAAAAAGAATGACAATGCCCGGGAAGCCATTCAACGGGCGATGGAGCGGAAGCAAGGCAAACATGAAGAGAACGGGTGGACGGAAGAGCAGCGGGTTTCCAAGGATGTGAAGCAATTGGAAATTACGTTCGGCGGCACCGATTCGGAAGATCACGTTACCCAGGCGATAGCGCTTCCTGCGGTGGGAGCTTATGGTTCCACGATCACTTGGGAATCGAATAGCCCCTCGATCATTTCCGACGATGGAAAAACCGTGAACCGGCCTTCCGCAGGCCAGGGAGACGCGATCGTAACTCTTACGGCTACTGTCCGGTACGGTGAAGCATCTGACACCAGAACGTTCACGCTGACGGTCAAGCAGCAGCACTCAGAATCTCACATAGTGGCTGCGGATAAAGCGCAGCTTGCCATCACTTTCGGCGGAACGGATACGGCCAGCAGCGTAACGCAGCCGCTAAGCTTGCCGCTCAGCGGACCGAATGGATCTGCGATCAGCTGGGTATCCGGCAATACATCGGTCATTTCGAATGACGGCAAAACGGTCAACCGGCCCACATCAGGCCAGGGAGATGCCGTTGTAACGCTCACAGCCACAATCTCCTATGGCAGCGTTTCGGATACGAAGACCTTCTCGCTGACCGTAAAGCCGCTGCTTACAGACGCTCAAAGAGTGGCTGCAGATAAAGCGCAGCTTGCCATCACTTTCGGTGGAACGGATACGGCAAGCAGCATCACGCAACCGCTGACCTTGCCGTTCAGCGGGCCGAACGGATCTTCGATCACCTGGATATCCGGCAATGCAAACGTCATTTCGAACGACGGCAAGACGGTTCAGCGGCCTGCTGCCGGCAGCGGCGACGCTTCGGTGGTGATGACGGCGATCCTAACGTATGGCAGCTCGTCGGAGGTCAAAGCTTTTTCTCTGACAGTAAAACAGCAATTGACGGATGCGCAGCGGGTGGTGGCGGATAAAGAAGCGCTGGCCATCGGTTATAGAGGGACGGATACAGCATCCGGCGTCACCCAAGCTATAACACTTCCGACCACAGGGATCAACGGATCGTCCGTCGTGTGGATTTCGGGCTACCCGTCCGTCATTTCAAGCGACGGCCAAACCATTCATCGACCGGCCGCCGGACAAGGGGATGTAACGGTCGTTCTTAATGCGGTCATCACGGCCGGAAACTACACCGAAACGAAGTCATTCACGTTGACGGTTAAACAGCAATTGACGGATGCGCAGCGGGTTGCCGCAGATAAGTCGGCGCTTGCCATCACTTTCGCTACCTACGATTCCGCCTCCGGCGTTACGAGTAATCTCGCCCTGCCTGAGAAGGGGCCGAACGGCTCGAATGTCGTATGGATTTCGAGCAACACGACGGTGATCTCCAATAGCGGAGTCGTAACCCGACCTGCTGCGGGCAGTGGAGATGCCGGGGTGATCATGACGGCTGGCATTACAAGCGGCGGATATGCCGAAACGAAGGCGTTCGTTTTGACGGTGAAGCAGCTTCCTTCGTACTAATTAAGCATTGAGCGCGTTAAACCGTATGGGAGATCAACCATACGGTTTATTTTTTTGAAGTTTTTTCTTATTGCAGGCAGAGGCTAGGAAGGGACGCTCGAAGTAAGCGGATCGCTTTACCGGAGAATGGTGAAGCTGATCCGTTAATGGCGCGTTCAAAGCTCCGCTATTGCCGAAAGTAAACATAATATATGTTATGTTTACTTTATTGAGTGTTTTTAAATCGAAAACTCCTTGCCAAGCAGGGAGTTTTTGATTTTAACGCTGCGATATTTTGCTTGATTTGCTCTTCGGCATCCCGCAATGCCGTGTTGATGTCTTTCGTATTTTGGATTACATTTACGTATTCGGCATTCAACAGGCTACGGTCCAAATTGAAGTTGTACTGCTTGGAGAGGGAGGAGATCAACGTAATCGCCCATATTCTTGTAGGCGGGGAGCCGCCCTTGGTAGGTGACGAGGAAGTTGATCGCCTCTCCTTTGGCGAGCAAATTCGGTAAATCTTGGACGCGAAGCGTGACGGGGTCCAGCAGTTTTTCCGTCCCATTCCCGGGGGCGACTTCGCCATGCTTGTTATTCGAGCATCCCACACGGTGTTTCCTACGATTTTCATTGATGATCAATCCTGCTATTCCAGCGACACGTTTCCAAGCACGGACGTGCCTGTTCCTTGATCTGCTATTCCGTTTGAATTGTAGAGCGTTGTGCCGAACAGAAGCTGGTTGTTGTGAATGATGTTGTATTTGGACTGCGGAGAATTCACGCGTATACCGTCCATGGGGCCATAGCGAATTACAAATTCGGACGAAGCGTCCGGGGCGACGGTCCAGGCCGGCGTACATACGGCGGTGTGCGTCGTTCCATCGTAGGATGATATTTTTCTTTTTTGGCCCGTACCGGTTCCGCCGACCAAATAAACCGTCATCGTGTTATACTCTCCGCTTGTGGCGGAAGCGTTATTGTCCAGTACAATCGAAGTGGTCGTTCCGCCCTTCGCCACTCCGGCGTACTTGAACCGGTTTTGCACCGTGTTGCCCTGGATGGTATTGAAGCTTGCGCTGTCTACAATCATAACACTCGTGCTTGACGCAGCGCTTCCGCTTTCGTCGATCACGTTGTTGGCCACCAAGCAATAGTTGGTAGTCCCGGAAAGCCGAATGGTGTTGGTCGCAATGTTGGAGAGGTGGTTATTCGTGATGCTGATCGAGCTTGCATTTTCCAGCCAGATGCCGATGCCGTTGCAATTTTGAATCAGGTTCCCCTCTATCGTATAATTGGTCGATTTGCTGATCCACAAGGACCTGTTGATCGAGTCGGACAGGATGTTGCCTTTCAAGGCGACGTATTTCGTCAACAGTCCGTTAATACGGGAGGCGGGGCCGATGAGCGTGTTTCCGATAAATTCGACGTATTCGACCGTTCCTAACGTCCCGTTCATCGTAAAGCTGCCGCCGGTATTGTTTTGGAATAAACAGTGGGCAACGGTCACGCGGCGAACGAAACTGCCGGGGTCCGGTTCGAGATCAATGCCAAACTCCGGGGCATGTCCGTGCGTATTGACAAACGTGGAGCTCTCGATCCGCACGTTCTCGGCGCAGGTGACACTGATTCCTTGCCTGCGGTTATTGTCGCAGATCACGTTCTGGAACGAGATATTGCGGGAGGCGTTGCTCTGGGTCATGTAATAGCCGACCACAGAAGCGTCTCCCCAGCAATCCGCGATATACAAGTCGCGCACCAGCACGCGGTCCGATCCGCCGATCGCAATACCGTACCCCCATTGTCCGGTCGTGCCCGTATGCTCGTTTCGCTCCCCGAGTATTTTGCCACCACCTTCGATGGTGACGTTGGTTTTGCCGAAAATATTGATAATCGTATATCTCGGCGTTGCCGACGGAAACGCTTTCAGAACAGCCGAAGGGCTTATCACGATTGTCGTGTTGTCCTTCGCCTGAATGCCCGCATTTAATTGACCCACGCTTGTTGCATCGGCCCGGACCATGTACGTTCCTTCCGGAATATATACCGTGACATTGCCGTCGCCGATGGCCGCGTTGATCGCCGCCGTATCGTCGGTCGTGCCGTTTCCCGCGGCGCCAAACCATTTCACGTTTACGAACGACTGCTCCACAATCCGCTTGAAGCGGGCGCCCGATGTCGAGACGAGAACCGTTCCCGTATTGTCGGTCGATGCTGAATCTAGGGGATCGTAGAGAAAAAATCCTTCCTTTCCCGGGTCGGTTACATAATAGGCAATCCCTTCCTCCGGAGACGTTTCCGCCCTTAGTTCGCTGACGGTTGTCGAAACGCATATTTCGGTTGCCAACCATTTCGGTCCGGACTTGCCCTTGCTGTATGTCGCCTCCAAAACCGATGGCTCCATTCCGCTAGTCGCACCGACGGAAGCTTTGTACAACAGGGTCGCCACTCCTGTTGCGCCGATTGTGGCCAAAAGCTTTCTTCTTGTCAAGTTTGCCATCCTCATGCTCCTTCTTATAATGGAATGAGATATCCAGTAAAGCCTTGCGGCTTCCTTAAGGCAAAGCGCCAACCCAAGTCAGTAATCGATATCTGGCGGTGCCGCAATTCAAGTATAGAGGACGCCGGGATGAGCCGTACATGGTATTTGCTGATGGGGGGATGTAGGTTTTTAACCGAATTAGCCGACATTTTTCATGTGAATTTTTAACATTTTCTTTTCGCCATGCTATAATGGAAGCAATAGAAGGAGGCGTGGGGATGGGGGAGCTGAAAGATTTCTTGCTGTCGCTTTCGAACGGGAGATGGGTGCGAATACAGACGGTTGCGCCAGGCACTTTCCGGTTCCGGATGAATGAAACGGGGCATTTTGCGGAGCCCGCTTCAGTGCGCTACCAAATTGTAAGCGCTATCTTAGAGGCGGAGAGAGATGTTTACACAGCGCCTCCCGGCAGCGTTGTAGATTTTCGGAGCGGACAAGCGATGCTGCGAATGGACGGCGGAGACGGACAGTTTCGCTTGTTCGGGGCGGATGGGGGAGAACGGGTGGCGACGAGCGCCTCTCCTTGGTCGAGCGATAAGTCCGGGTTCGGCGTACGTTTACAACTGGGGGGTGACGAAGCGCTGTACGGGCTTGGCAACATCGCCCCAGAACGGATGCAGCGGCGCGGCTTGCGTGTCGAGATGTGGGGAGAGAAGCAACTGTGGGCGAGCGCCCCGATTCCTTTCCTGATGAGCTCGAGCGGTTGGGCCGTTATGGTGAATACGACATGGCGCCATCTGTTCGATATTGGAGCTTCGAACGAAAACGAGCTGCTGATCGAAGGGCTTGCCGGCGAGCTGGACTTGTTTCTTTTTGCAGGCAACGACTATGCGGAGCTGCTAGACGCTTACACCAACGTTGCGGGAAAGCCGCCCCTGCTGCCAATCTGGATGTACGGTCTGAACTTTTGCTCGCGGATCGGGTCCAGCGCCCGCGATGTGCTGGACGATGCGATCAAATTTCGCCGCGCCGGGACTCCATGCGATTTGATCGGCCTAAACGACGATTGGATGGAGCGGGCAAAAGACTTCTCGACGACGAAACGATGGCATCCGGTTCGATTCCCGACAAGTACGAACGATCTGCTGCGCCAAGTTTCGTTTATCGGCATATTGCACAAGCAAGGGTTCAAGCTGAGCCTGGCTTTGGGCTGCGATTACGATTTGACGGTGCTCGAAGAGCGGCTGGCCGGCGAGAATATGGGGTCGGAATGGGAATATCGTAACGACGGATACAGAGAGGACGCGCAGCCTCTTCATGAGGAATCATGGTACGAGCACTTGCGCAAGTTTGTCGTTGACGGCGTATCGGCATTTGTGCTGCACCCGAATAACCCGATGCACGGCGATCCCGGGCGAATCTGGGGTAATGGCATGAGCAGTGCCGAGCTGCATAATCTTTACCCGGTTTTGCTTTGCAAGCAAATGTATACCGGCTTCTTGAAGCAGACGAACAAGCGGCCGGCGATCCTCATAGAGAGAGGGTATTTGGGGATGCAGCGGTTTGCGGCCAGTACGACAGGGACGTTTTACGACGCAAAGCACGCGATCGTGGCGATACTTAATTATGGTCTTTCCGGTCATGTGCATACGACAACGAACATGCATCTCATTTCGCGCGAAGGCATCCACGCCGATTTTTTGCTGGCGTGGTCGCGAATTAACAGTATGGATCATTTCCAGCATCCGGACTTTCTGGAGCATCCGTTGAAGGAGCTGTTTCAGCGCTATGCGCGATTGCGCTACCGTCTGATCCCGTATTTGTACTCGACCGCTCACGCTGCCGCACGCACCGGGATGCCGATTACGCGGGCCATGCCGCTTATGTATCCGCGGGACCGGCATTGCCGGGAGCTGGACGGGCAGTACATGTTGGGCGATTCTTTGCTCGTCGCCGTCTATACCGAGAGCGTTTATTTGCCGGAAGGGGATTGGTTCGATTATTGGACAGGGAAACGTTACTGCGGTCCGTGCCGGATCGACGTAAGTGTTCCTCCCGAAGCGGGCGGACCCTTGTTCGTGCGCGCCGGGGCGATTATTCCGATGTGGCCGCCGATGGACTATATCGGGGAGCGGCGGGTTGAGACGCTCACGCTGGAAATATACCCCGGAGCTCACGGGAGCTTTCTCTTGTATGAAGACGACGGCGCTACGCTCGACTACTTGGAGGGGGCATCCGTCCGAACGCGTTTGGAGTGCGCGTCGGATCAAGCGATGACGACGGTGCGCATTGCAAAGCGCGAGGGAACATTCGCCGGCATGGCGGATAAGCGGAGCTATGAGCTCATTGTTCGCACTAACGCCAAGCCCGCAGCGGTGCGGGTGGGCGTAGAGCGCCGTCCGGACCGCACAGCGCGGAATAAATCCGATCCGTTCCGCAGCTGGCGGTACGATCGTTTGGCGGGGACGGTCAGGTTACATGTGGCGGAAGCTGAGTTCGGCGAAGAAGGCGTATGCATCGAAATCGTTCATCCTTCGAAAAGCGGTCGCTCGGCTGCCGCTCGCAACGGGGCCGAGAGAAGATCAGCGGCGTCAGTCGATCCGTTCAGCGGGCCAGCGGCCAGTGTACTTGGCCGGGGGATAAGCGATGCCGCAGGTGGCGGGGGGGACGCCGTTTCAGATGACCTTGAAGCGGACAATGCTTTTGCCGCCGCTTTGGATTCGGGCGAGCTGCGAGTTGCGGAAGCGGCCTTGACCGAATGGTGGGGGGCGAAAATGAAACAAGCTCCGTCCGCCGCTAACGCCGTTTGGCAGCTGCACGTAATGAAAGGCTGCTATCTGATTGTGCGGCAGGCGGAGCGAAGCGGATGGACCTCAGCGGGTGCGTTTAAGCACATGGAGGATGAAGCCTCTGAACTGGCTCAGCTGCAAAAGCCCGAACAAGGCTTCGAGCTGCTTCTGCGGCTCGTGAGCCGGCTTATCAGACAAATGGATGCGCCCCATCCAAGGGCGAAACATCCGGTTATCCGCGAGCTGCTCGTGCTCGCGTTGCGGGAGCCGGAGCGGGACTTGTCGCTGAATGCGATGGCCGAACGTTTCGCGTTGCATCCGGTTCATATCAGCCGGCTGTTCAAGAAGGAAACCGGCCGCAACTATTACGACTATGTCATCTCGATGCGGATGATGCGGGCCAAGCAACTTCTGAGAGAGGGCCACAAAGTATATGATGCCGCGGCCCTCTGCGGCTTCAAGGACGCCGGAAACTTCTCAAAAGCTTTCAGCAAATATTGGGGGGAGCCGCCGGTCAGCTTCAAACAGGAACGGAGCTGAGGGGGAGCGAACGGTAACGCCGGGAGTTGGATAGGCCTCTCCGCTAATGTTCCGCAAGTCGTTGAGAACAGTAAATTAGGCCAATTCAACAATAAACTGTGATGTTTTATAATCCTTACACGAATGTGAGAGATCAATAAAAAACTCGAAGGCAGCCGTCAAAAAACGATCGGCTGTCTTTGCTCAACTAAGTTTTGGAGGAGGAGGGGGAATCCGTGAGTATGGAGATCAGCATTTCCAATACGAGTCATACGTTGCAGGTTGTCGGCTGCCAATTCGGGGTGAAGTCGGCGGACTGGTCGTATCCCAGGCATCATCATAGCTTCCGCTGAATACCGGGTCGGTGCTCCAGATCGATGCGACCCACGCCATCGAAGCCAGGTTGCAGAATACGGGTTGTGTCAAAGGAGCGGTGAACGGCATAGCCAAGGAACAGAATCTGAGCCGCAGTCAATGTTATAAAATATTCACCCAGGTCTACGGCATGTCCCCACGGCAATATTTAACCCAGATCAAATTGAATCAAGCTAAGCAACTGTTGCTAGATAGCGAATTGACGGTGGAGGCTATCTCTCACAGGCTCGGCTTTGCCACCATAAGCCATTTTTCCAGACAATTCAAGAGATGTACCGGTTCCTCCCCCAATCAGTTTCGTCCCCGACGCCAGTATCGCTTCCCATAGAAAAGATGAGACAAATGGACAAATAGAAGGATGCTCCGCTAATTGTTCCGCATGCGGCATCCTTCATATAATCAGGTTGCGGAATGATTTTCAACCTGAGAGGGGAGTTGTCCCGATTGTCCGAATTTGTCTATATGCTGAGATATACCATGAGGTCCGGCGAGCTGGAAAGTGAGCGGTTTGAAGACCTGATGGCATTTTGCCGCAACGCTAGAATTGATGATGTGATGTTTTTTATTCACCCTATGCATTTCAACCATATGACACTGGAAGAAACCCGGCCATGGCTGAAGGCGATTGAACGGGCCAAGCCGCTGCTCGCATCGATTCTACGCGATAGAATCGTTATCATTCCGTAGGAGTAACTGCTACGCCAACGGAGAACGATTGTAGAGGAGCTTGCCAAAAGGCAGCTCCTCAATTTGTTTACTGAAGTAACGGCAGTTTTTCACAAAGGTTTGTATCCCCAGTGGGGCCTTACATGTTGGTGACTTACTTCAGAACTACTAGGTTTCACGTTAATCACGTTAGCGGACGAACGCGGCATATAGTGGGTATATACCTACTTAAAGAGGAGTTGTGTTTCCATGCCTATTTCAACAGGCACCCACTTGCTGTATACCGTTCGGCCGGGTGACAGCCTGTATTCGATTGCCAATCAATTGGGCACCAACATTCAGATGCTGGTGCAGATCAATGCGTTATATCCGCCTGTTGCAGATCCCGACCGAATCTTTCCCGGTCAAGTACTGCTGGTGAGATTGCCAGGTATGGCAGAGCAAAGCTCTGTTTTATATCAGGTTCAGCCGGGGGATACGTTATATCGGATCGCCGAACGTTTCTCCCTAAGCGTCGACATGCTGGCCGAACTCAACCAAATACAAGAGCCGAACGTTCTTCGAGTCGCCCAATTGCTATACATTGCCGCATTCGTGTACGAAGTAGAGCAGGGCGACTCTCTGTACCGGATCTCCAACCGTTTCGGAACACCGATGAGTGAATTGATTCGAGCTAACAGAAATCGCCCAGGTTTATCCCCCGATGTCATCTATCCCGGTTTCCGTTTGGTTATCCCGCTTCCGTCCTCTACGAATATCGTAGTGTTTCAGCCGTTGCCAGGAACGAGGATTGCCCCATGTCAACATTTGACGGGTAGCGCCCGCGCATTCGAAGCGGTGATAAATTACCAAATTAGCGACGCGATGGGGGGGGCCGTTACGCAAGAACGGGCTGTAACGGCTTCACAAGGTGCCCCGGCATTCGGACAATACGACGTACAGCTCCAATTCGATCAAACTCCCATTACGCAGAACGGCATATTGATGGTGTACACGCGCAGTGCCCGCGACGGCAGTATTCAAGATTTGGTGGGTGTTCCCGTGACATTTTAACACCAATCCGAAAGAAGTCCTCTTCGTCTGAAGTTCTTGTCATTTATGACATCATGTTCTTGTCAACCGATGTCGGGTGAATAGAACATGGCTACATTAAAAGTCGCACGTGATGCGGCTTTTTCATTTTATGCCCTCAAGTTCTTATCAAAATTGAATGACAAGAACTTGAGGACATTCCCGATTTTGACAAGAACATCATGACATTCCCTACGGAGCAATTGAAGGTCCGGTTGTACTAGGTCATGAAGGATCGGGAAACGGTCTACGTCACTTTGTATGCTCGCGGTCGATGATGGATGCAGTTTGCCATGGATCGTTGGCGGAATTGACCATCCTGATGGCGGAATGAGCAATGAAGCTGATCAATCCGGCCATGTATAATAGAGCTAGAAAAGGAAGTTATCCGATGTTTTGGGGGTGAGAAAGAAAGGAAATGGAGAAGCATTTGAAAAGCAGCAAATTCATGGGCCAAGAGTTTCCGTTCTGGATGAAACGGTTCGCTCAAAATCGAAACGCAACTCCAATCGAGCATAGCCACGAGTTTGTAGAGCTCGTGTATGTCGTGAGTGGAGAAGCGCAGCATTGCTTTGAGGGCGAGCGATACGTCATTCGCGCCGGCGATGTATTCATCATCAATCCCGGAGAGGTGCATGCGTACGACTACGAGGATGAGCAGCAGATCGAAATTATTAACTGTCTGTTTATGCCTTCGCTCATCCAGGAGGGACTGCTTCGTGAACTTGGCATATCGAAGTCAATGGATTTTTTCTACGTGCAGCCTTTTCTCAATAAAGAAGAGCGCTTCCACCATCGACTTAATTTGAGCGGTCCGCACGCGGCAACGATGCTGGTCATTATGGAAAGCATGATGGCCGAATTCGAGCATCGGACTCCGGGCTTCGATGCGATCATTCGATTAAAGATGATCGAGCTCCAAATTTTTTTATCGCGTATTTACAATCTGCACCAAACGAAAAGTCATAACGTTAATTACGGCGAGCGAGAAGTGATGGCGAGACGGATACGCGGATTTCTGGAAAGGAATTACGGGGAAAAAATAACGTTGACGTCTTTGGTAAACGTATTCAACATCAGTGAACGAAAGCTGAACAGGCTCATGAAGGAGCAAATGGGCATGAGTGTGATCGAGCTGCTGCATCAAATTCGGATTGAGAAGGCGAAGTATCTGCTTGAGGATCAGGCAGAAAAGGTGATTAATGTAGCATCCATGGTTGGCTATGAGGACCCGGCCTTTTTTAGCCGCTTGTTCCACCGTATTGTCGGATGCCCGCCAGGGGCGTACAGAAAAACGATTTTTAAATAATGAAGGGGGCGCTTGTTGGAATGAAACTGTTACTCCGTAAAACAATCGCAATGTTGGTAGTGGCCGGGAGTGTAACTGCTTGCAGTCAAGCTGGAACGCAGAGTGGAGAGGGTCAGAAGGCCGAAAATCGATCCACTGCTCCGAAAGAACCGGTCGAAATTGTCTTTTATTCGACTAACAATGATTCCGTAGAAGGCTTTGACCAAAGGTTGGGCACTTCTTTGCGCAAAAAGTTTTCGGACTATACGATCAAGTACATTCAATCGACGAAGGGCAACTCGATAGAGGAGCTGCTGGCGTCGGGGACGCGATTCGATATTTTTTACCAGACGATCGGCAATTATGAAGGGCATGTGTTCCCGAATCGCATTGAATATGACATGTCCGAGTTGATCGCGAAGCACAAGGTGGATCTGAATCGATTTGAGCCGACCGTCATAGATGCGCTAAAGCAAACATCCAACGGCAAAATGTATGCGCTTCCTGTCATAACGAACAACTTGCTTTTATATTACAACAAGGACTTGTTCGATAAGTTCGGCGTTCCGTATCCGAAGGACGGAATGACTTGGGAGCAAACAAGCGAACTGTCCAAGAAACTATCCCGCACCGACCAGGGGACGCAATATTTCGGGTTTACGCATTCGCCGCTTCATACGATCCGAATGAACCAACTCTCCATTCCGAATGCAGACTTGAAGACCAACACGCCAACCATTAATCAGGACAGCCGCTGGAGCCGATTTTTCCAAACTTTATTCCTTGACCCGGTTCAGGAGCCCGGTTATGCGCAGTATTTGCAGTCGACCGGCAAAATTCCAGGCAGCAACGAATTTGTCAAATCGAAAAATGTCGCGATGTACGTGTACATCCAAGGTTTAATGGGGGCATGGGGAGATCAAGTGAACTATGATGTCGTGTCGCTCCCGGTGTTCAGCGACCGCCCGGGAATCGGGTCGCAATCCTACCCGAGCTATTATGGCATCACGAATATGGCCAAAAATAAAGATGCGGCCATGGAAGTTTTGAAATATATCGTTTCCGACGAATATCAGGTCGAGTTGGCGCTGAGAGGCGATATGACCGTTCTGACCGACGATCGCGTACGGAAGCAGCTAGGACAAGGAACGCCGTTCAAGGATAAGAACTGGCAGGCAGCGTACTATAACAAATTTGCGCCTTTCCTTCCGAAAGGGACTTATGATGCCGAACTGGTTACCATTTACGGGTCGATGGGCATTCAACTGCAAACGGGCAAAATCGACATCAATACAGGCTTGAGACAAGCGGGCGAGCAGGCACAGAAGAAGCTGGCCGACATTGCCCAGATGAACAAATAGAATCTGGATAGAGAGACGATTGACGGAGATAGGGAGTGGAGCTGATGTTTCAAATCATCGATCTTCGCGTAAATGGCACTGCTGAGCCGATGTCCGCGAATTCGAGCGACGTGGTGTTTAGCTGGCGATTAATAGGTGAAGGCCGAGCGAAGGAATGGACAGCTTACCAGGTTCAATTATTTGACAAGGAATCATCAGTGCATGAAGGAGCTAGGACGGTTTGGGATAGCGGCAAGGTCGAACTTCAAGAGACGTATGCGATATATTCGGGGCCGGCCTTGGAAAGTGCGTCTCTTTACTGGTGGCGTGTCAGGGTATGGGATAGGGAACTGATGTCGGAGAGTGTTCCAGCCCGATTCGGCACCGGATTGCTTACGCACGAGTGGCAGTCAGAATGGATTTGGAGCCATCCGGAGGTCATATGCAATGACTTCGCCTATTTCCGCAAAGAACTCGACATCCGTGGGGTCATTCGTACGGCTAGATTATTTGTTTCCGCGCACAATTCAGCCAATCTTTATGTGAATGGGGGAAAAGTCGGCGGGTATGTCACCCCCGCTCCGACGAATCCGTGGAGACGCAAATATTATACCGCTCACGATGTGACATTATTATTGGCGCCAGGCCCAAACTGTATCGCCGCTGTGGCGCACTATATGGGCGGCAGCGGGCAAAATTACGTGAATGGGGTGCCAGGATTTCGGATGCAGTTGCATGTGGTCTACACGGATGGAGCGACGGATGTCTTCAAAACCGATACGACATGGGAAACGATTCGTGATGCTCCGCATAGGATTGGCACGCCCTACCAGCAAAACAGGCGAATATCCGCGATCGAAGACGTCGACGCCGGGAAGCTGGATCATGGCTGGATGCGTGTCGGTTTCGCGTCAGACAAGTGCGAAAAGGCGGTGCCGGCGGATTCAAGAATCGGAGATTGGCCGATGGTTGGTCAACAATTGCCGGAGGGGGAAATCGAGGAACTGATCGTACCCGCCGAATTGTATTGTGAAACGGTGTCCGGCGAAGCGCAGAAACCGGGCTCGGAGCACCAAACGGTTCGCCAAGTGTTCGATACCGGCAAAATCGTATCTGGCTGGCCGCGATTACGTCTTGCAGGAACAGCCGGAGCAACCGTGCAGCTTCGTTATGCCGAACAGTTGGACGAGCAAGGCTTCGTTAAGCATAATGTTTGCAACGAGAAGTCCGACAACTATTACGACAGCTACACAGTTGGAGGAGAAGGACATCAAGTATGGCAGCCGGATTTATCGTACAAAGCATTTCGTTATGTGGAGGCGACGAATCATACGGACCGGCTCGTTCCAGGCGCCGATCTGTGGATTGCATCTGCGCATACGGCGATGACTGAGCATGGCTCGTTCCGCTGCTCAAACGAGCTGCTGAGCGAGATGGCAGAAGCGTGTATCCAAACGCTCAAGAACAATACGCTAGGTCAGGCGACCGATTGCCCCCATCGGGAGCAGGCGCAATATTTAGCGGATGTCGACCTGCAAGCGGAGGCGCTTTTGTACAACTTTGATGCGCGGCATATTTTGGCCAAGACGCTTGTCGATTTTGCGGACGGGCAATTGGAGGATGGGTCGTTTCCGTACGTGTATCCGACCAACTTCGATAACATTGCCTTCAACAAGCAAATCCCCGAATGGGATTTGCACTATTGTACGCTTTTGCACAAAACATACTATGCGTATGGGGATACCAGAATAATTGATGCTTGTTATGAGCCTGCCAAACGGATGGTCGATCATTATTGGGCTCGATTGGATGAAAAAACGGGACTTGTGCCAGCCGATCGCCCTTGGCATATCAGCGACTGGCCGTATTCAACGGTCCAGCAGACAGCACCGTTTCTAACCGTTCAGAACATCAAGCTCGTTCAAGCGATCGAGGCGATGGCGAACATGGCCGCGCTGCTTGAGAAGCCGATAGAAGCACAATCGTTCGAGCGGATGGCCGGAAAGCTGCGCGTTTCCATCGTTGAGGCTTTATTCGACCGGGGGACCGGCTTGTTCCGCGACGGATTCCAATCTCCTAGCTATCATCAAGGGGTAAACGGTTTGGCCGTCCATGCAGGGCTCGTCCCGGAGGAGATGGTGAGCAGCGCGTTGGAGGCGATCGCCGAGATGAAATGGGAGAGCCGGACCGTTTTGTCACTGCCGCTTCTTCGAGCGTTGTTCGAAGGAGGGAAGCAGGAGAAGGCTTACCGTATGATCGCAAGCCCCGATTATCCCGGTTGGGGCTACATGATCCGCAATGGCGCAAAAACGATGTGGGAAGGCTGGGACGATATCAATTCCCATTGTCATGCCTGGAACAGTTATCCGCTGCGGCTGCTGCAGGAATATGTGGCCGGAATCCGGCAGCGTTCGCCTGGTTTTCGCGATGTGGAACTGCGGCCATATATGCCGGATGATCTCACATTTGCGGAGGCAACTGTCACAACTGTGTACGGAGAGCTGTTTATCCGCTGGGAGCGGCAGTGCCGCGATCAGGTACCTTTACGTGTCACGGTTTCGATTCCGATTGGCATGACCGGCACACTAATCATCGAGCCGGGCTTCGGCGCCCCAGCTTGGCAAATTGAGGAATCGGGCGAAGTGATGTGGATGTATGGCAGTTCATACGAGGGCATTGAAGGGGTCACGTCCTGCGCCTGGAATGGCGGCGCAGTCGAGATCGGTTTGAAATCGGGACGTTACGACTTTGCATTCTTGCCTGCACCATATGAATAATAGGGAGTGAAGCTTGTGGAGAAACAATCGCTTGACACGGTTAGGGATGAACAGATTCATGCAACCGGACATGACCGGTTGAGCAGAAGGAAGCTGCTGTCTTACTTGGCTGTCTCGGGAGCCGCGACCCTTGCGGGGACAGCCTTACTGAATCGAAATATGGGATTTGCCGAACAGGGAGGGACTGTCACCGAGAGTGTGTACGGTCCCATACCGCCCATCGGCAGCTTCATTGTCGATGTGACAGCCGCCCCTTACAATGCTTGCGGCGATGGCGTGACTGACGACACTTCGGCGATTCAAGCTGCGGCCACTGCCGCTGAGAATGGGATACTCGTCATACCAAAACCGGCAGCGAGCTATTTGATTTCAAGTACGATTGAACTGCCATCCCATATCACGGTGATCGGGATCGGCTATGCGACCATCAGCTTGAAAGCGAACTCGAACTGCACAATGATTCAACTCGACGGCAAGCAAAATGTGACGATTACAGGTTTGACTTTAAACGGGAATCGGGAAAATCAATCGACTGACAACAGCAATCCTTACGATATGGCCGAAAGCCATCATGCCATTAAAATCATCAATTCCCGTAACGTGACGCTTCGAGGGTGCAAGTTAACAAGCGCAAGCGGGGACGGAGCTGCGGTAGCCGGAAAGTTTTTCGTAGTGGGAGAGGCTAATGTAAACCGGCAAATTACGATTATCGATAATGAAATTCAAAATAACGGACGTAACGGGATTTCGCTTATTCACGCCGACGGCGTGTGGGTCAAGAATAATGATATTTTCGGCCATCATGCATGGGTTTCGACATTGGGGGCCGGGATCGATATTGAGCCGAATCGTGGCATTAATCCGGGTGAGCAGTGGATCGTAAGAAACATTGCAGTGGAAAACAACATTCTTCATGATAACAACGTAGGAGGACAGATCATCGGATGGGCCAATTCCGCGACTACGATTGTGGAGCACATTGCGTTCCGGGGCAACAGCATTTATCGAAATAATCATCGGACAGCGCCTGCCTCTTCCAAAGGACTGCTCGTCAAGGAAATAAATAATTCCGCTGGCGGCAAGTACTCCGATATTATAGTTGCGGATAACGACGTATACGAGAATGGGTTTGTCGAGGGCACTCCCGTATCCAATACGATCGGAATTCATCTCGATAAATGCAATGTGCCCCTTTTTGTCCGGGAAAATCGAATTAGCGGATCGGGGATGGGAATCCAGCTCCACACCGCTTCTTATGCAACTGTGCAAAACAACCATATTTACCGGTTTGGAAACGCTCAAGGCGGAAGCGGTATTACGATGTACGCAAGCGAATGGTGTTATCTTCTGGACAACCGAATCCATTCTCCTGCGGCACTAAGCAATTTTTCAAGAGGGATTTCGATAACTGCGTTAACTTTACAACAAGTGTCTCGCAACCTGATCGTGATAGGCAATATAATTGGCGATTCGTCTAACAATATGAACGCTGCGATCGGGATGACCAGCAATAACATAGGGTGGTCCGTTTTCTCCGGCATCGTGCTTGATCGGAACGTCCTGTCGGGTTACGTGCATCTTCCTGTCAAATGTACGAACTGTTCACTCCCGGCAATATCGAGTGCTGTCGGAAAACAGGTGTTGAACGGGATTCTGTCCCACTATAGTGTGGCGGATGGTGAGTTTGTGCCTTATTATTCTGAGGCGTCCATGTATGGTACTTCGTCAGAGAGGCCCGTAACAGGCCGGTACGTTCATATGTCGTGGTTTGACAGTACGCTCGGCAAACCGATCTGGTGGAACGGAACCGCTTGGGTCGATGCCGCCGGTATAGTATCCTAGTATTACAAGGCAGCAGATTCAAAGAAAACGCTTTTCTATTCAGTCTGAAGGAAGTCAAGGCCGCAGCGTTCATAAGGGTGGGTGTGGAAAAATGCCTATGGCAGAGGTACAATGGTGAAGGTACGTTGAGCCGAATGTGGCTTGGATGAAATGTTTTCAGAAGTGGGGACAGATATGCTATACGACTATAATCGCGATAAGCAACGTATTCTTATGACTTTTGAAAGCGGGGATTCGATTTACCGGATTCATTTCGGAATAAACGGCTTTAACGGGTTGCCGAATTTCGTCGGCATCGATCGGTCGAGCAACGGTACGGACTGGGTCACCATCAATTCTGCTGCTACGGATTGGCTGCCGCCGCTGCGCGTGGCCGCTGTAAGCAACGGAGACGGCAGTGGCAAATATGCTACAGGCGGCAATCATGGTAATGTAGACAAAACCGCTAGAGGAGACCGGACAGCTTTAAATAAGCTATTTCAAGTTCGTGCAGATGGCGAGATGCTGGAAGCTTCCCGATCAGCTAATGTCGAAACGATCGATATTCTTATCTCGAACGATATTATGGGCTGGAATACCACACTGCATCAGCCGCGTTACATTATGCGTCAAACCTTTAACCTTTCCTTCCGAGCGGGGTCCTGCGAGGTTCAGGCGCACCTGGAAGCGCTCGAGGATGTGCTGCTTGCAAGAGATTCGGCTTTGCAGTGCGTCACTGTCGGCTTTCAGGAGCAGCTCTGTTTTTATGGAAAATCCGTTAGACAGCCATATGTGAACGGGATGTCAAGCGGTTCTAAAGGAAGCGCACCGGATGTGATGGGTGTCGGTCTTTTTAGCGAGGAGAACGGTCAAATGGTCATGTGGCTCGATCGTCACTGGGAAGCGGGGGAAGGGGACATGCTGCACAATGACCATCCGCTCGTCCGCATATCGGGTAATAAGGCCTATCTTGCCGTTGCATTGGATGTTGACGAGGACCAGCATGATATTAAGACGACGGTGGCCCTAAAGGCCGGACAATCTTATCGTTATCGAGGCGGTTATTCCTGGCAGGCAACAGCAAATCATTCGGGCATCGATAGTTCGTTCTATTACCACATTAACGGGAAGTCGCACTATGCATTTGTAACCGGTGACGGCAAGCTGGTCACGGTTTAATTCCATCTGAAAAGCTGCGGTGAAGACATTACAAATCATTCACGTTTTCCCCAGTTCACATGTTCGGCATTTGCGGTGTCAGTCCATATCTGTGACTGTTTACCGATCCTCGACCTGCCTGTTAAGCGGAGCAGGCAGGGGTGACATTTCAACCCTCAGATGCAGTTTAATAGGTTCGCGCCTGTGCACATTAGCAATCTATAAGAAACCGGGCCTGCTGTTCTTTGATAAAATATAGACAGAAAGGAGGCTGAATATGGGACGTTTAATCCTGCAGATGAATGTGACATTGGACGGTTGCTGTGACCATACGCAGGTGATTGCGGATGAGGAGCTCCACCAGTATTCGGTGGACATGATGGACCAGTCCGACGGTCTGCTTTTTGGACGCGAAATCTATCAGTTGATGGAAAGTGCTTGGCCAGCCATAGCCAGCAGCGGCACCGGACCTCAATTCTTGGTCGACTTCGCACGCAAGCTCGATCGGAAACCCAAGTACGTGGTCTCGCGGACGCTGGATCAAGTGTCGTGGCAGAACTCTTTCTTATTGAAGGGGCCTGTTTCCGAGGAGGTGCCACAGCTTATGGCAGAAGGGAAGAGCTTACTCGTTAACGGCGGTCCCGGCCTCGGTTCCACCCTGGCACAACTGGGATTGGTGGATGAGTATCACTTTCTGGTACAGCCCATCGTTGCCGGACGTGGTCCCCAATTGTTGGGGGGAATTCGTGATCGACTGAATCTGAAGCTGACCGGGAGTAAACCCTTCGGCTCCGGCGTCGTGCTGCTTCGCTATATGCCCGTTCGTTGACTGCTTGGCTGATTACCGCCGGGTACAAGATGTAGCCAGCAAACTTTGTGTCGTTAAACAACCACCAACAGTGTCAGGTGACAAGAACATTACCTCATTAGAAGCCGCGTAAATCGCGGCGTCTTTTATGTGCGCCACGCATGGCGACTAACTAGGCGGTGAAAGTCCGCTGTGGGGGCATGTAGTGGCCAACCACTAGCCAAGAGCAAGGGTGTCCATCGCGAGGTGGAATCTGAAGGAAGCTGGAGGC
>NZ_VCRA01000046.1 GCF_005938385.1 Paenibacillus mesophilus | reverse complement strand
GTGCATGTGGATTGGAGCGAAGCATGCAATCACCGCCTAAATAGGATAGCTATATTATACCACATTAACGCGGTGAATAGATAAAGAAACCAAAAAAATAGCCTGTTGAGGTTAATCAACAGGCTGACCGGACTATCGTCCGGTTTTTTTCTTTTAGAAACCTATTTTCCGGGATATGGAAACCGCTTTTTTGCCGATCCGGCGAGCGTTTGTCACCTATTTTTCACAAGTTTCGTGAAAGCGTATCCATATCCGCGTATTCAGATGAAACGGAAGAATCTTGTGGATTCCTTCCCGTTTTCGTCACATTTCGTGGGTATTAGGGGGATATTGAACGTTTCTACCGTTTCAGTGGATTGCTCGAACCTAGGGATGGTGTTAAGATTCATTAAGAAAATTGGAAAGCAGCCGGCTAGGAGGGCGAAAATGAACGTCTTGAAGCAATTAAAGCAATATTACTGGAATGACCGGTACTTGCTGTTCATCTCGATTGTCTGTTTGATGTGTTCCACCGCTTTGGGGCTTGTGTACCCTCACTTGCTCCGATACCTCATCGACGAAGTCATCAAGAAGGAACAGTTCGAATGGGCGCCCTATCTAGCGCTGCTTGTCGTAGCCGTTGTAGCCGTCAAAGCATCGTTCGCGTTTACCCACGGTTTTACCGGAGGCCGGCTCGGCAACCGGGTCGCCTTCAACTTGCGCAACGCCCTGTACGAGAAGCTGCAATATTTATCGTTCCAGTATTACGACCGGGCCAAAACGGGTGATCTCATGTCCCGTCTGACCGCGGACCTGGAAGGAATCCGCCAGTTTATCGGGTTCGGTTTCGCCCAGCTTATGAACGTGTTCCTCATGTTTATATTCGGATCGGTCATGATGCTTACGATGAACTGGAAGCTGACTTTGATCACGTTCGTCACGATGCCGTTCCTCGTGTTCACCGCCTTGAGGCTGGAGAAAAGAATCCATCCGGGCTTCCGCTCGATCCGTCAAGCGAACAGCAACTTGACGACGGCGGTGCAAGAAAATATTAACGGGGTACGCACCGTCAAATCGTTCGCGCGCGAGCCGTATGAAGTGGAGAAGTTCGCAATCCGCAACGGGGAGTTTAAAGAAAGCAACATCAGCCTGTCCCACACGTGGGCCAAATTTTTCCCGCTTATGGAGCTGCTGTCGTCGGTGTGCGTGGCCATTTTGCTGACGACGGGCGGAATGTTCGTTATTAACGGCTCGATGACGCTTGGCGAGCTGGTCGCATTTTTCAGCTTCATCTGGTATATTATCGCACCGATGCGCGATATCGGGTTCCATATTAACAACTACACCCAATCCAAGGCTTCGGGCGAGCGGGTTTTGGAAATATTGAATCAATATGTACATGTAAAAGACAAAGATACGGCGGTCGCGCTGCGGCCCGAAGAAGTAAAAGGCTCGATCCGCTTCGACCATGTCACGTTCGCGTATCCCGAGAAGCAGCCTGCGCTCACCGACTTCAATCTGGAAGCGCCGGCCGGCTCCGTCATCGGCTTGCTCGGCGGCACCGGCTCCGGGAAATCGACCGTCATCCAGCTCATTCTGCGCGCCTATAACGTGAAGGAAGGCCGCATTACGCTGGACGGCAAAGACATCCGAGACGTCAAGATCGAGAGCTTGCGCCAGCAAATCGCGCTCGTGTTTCAGGAGACGTTTCTGTTCTCCTCCACGATCCGCAACAATATATCGTACGGCCGCAAGGACGTCACGGACGAAGAAATCGTACGGGCCGCCAAATTGGCCAAAGCCCATGACTTCATCATGGAGCTGCCGCTCGGTTACGACACGATCGTAGGCGAACGCGGAATGGGCCTTTCGGGCGGACAGAAGCAGCGGATCGCGATTGCCCGGGCGCTGATCAAGGACCCGAAAATATTGATTCTGGACGACGCTACGAGCGCGGTCGATATGGAGACGGAGCATGAAATTCAAGCCGGCTTCCAGGAGCTGATGAAAGGGCGCACGACGTTTATCATCGCCCACCGCATCTCGTCCTTGAAGCATGCCGACGAAATTATCGTTCTGGACGGCGGGCGCATTATTCAGCGCGGCACGCACGCGCAGCTGCTTCGTCAGCCAGGACATTATTTCGAAACGTACAAAATCCAATATTCGGATCATCCGGATTTCGCGGAACAAAAGGAACGGAGGGTGGCCAATTGAGCCGGTCCAAGGAACATTCCGAAGAAGAACGACAGAACAAGCAGACGAACGGGAAGACACCGGGGCAGGATCGCTTCGTGTACCAGGACGACGACAAGATGGAGAAGGCGTTCGATTGGGGCCAGCTGAAACGGATGGGGTCTTACTTGAAGCCTTACCGACGCCAACTGCTGCCGATCATTCTCGTCACGATGATACTCGGCACGCTATCGAAGCTGGCCATTCCTTACTTGATCAGCTTGGCGATCGACATCGCGATATTTAACAAAGACGGCGATCTGCTGTTGATCTACGCGTCCACGATGCTGGGGCTTTACATTTTGCAATGGCTCGTCAACAATTACCGGATTCGTTACATCAACGTAATCGGACAAAAGGTTCTTTATGATTTGCGGTACGCCCTGTTCAGCCATATCCAGCAGCTGTCGTTCCGTTTCTTCGACAAGCGGCCGGCCGGTTCGGTGCTCGTGCGTATAACGAACGACGTCAACTCGCTGCAGGATTTGTTTACGAACGGTGTCGTCAACCTGATGATCGATTGTGTGCAGCTGCTCGGAATCGTTATTATTTTGCTCTCCCTTAACTTTAAGCTCGGGCTTGCCATTATCGTGACGGTGCCGCTTATGTTCATCGTGTCCGGCTCTTTGCGGAAACGGATCCGGTGGGCGTGGCAGGACGTACGGATGAAGCAGTCGCGGATCAATTCCCATCTGGCCGAAAGCATCCAAGGCATTCGCGTCACGCAAGCCTTTACGCAGGAGAAAGAAAACATCAAGTATTTCGATGGCATGAACACGATCAACAAAAAATCGTGGGACAAGGCGTCCGCGCTCAACCAGTCGTTCGGACCGATCATCGAGCTGACCGCTGCCGTAGGGACGTGCATCTTGTTCTGGTACGGGGCCCATTTGATCGAGAGCCAGGAGCTCAAGATCGGGATGCTCGTCGCGTTCGCCAACTATATCGGCAACTTCTGGGAGCCGATCAACCGGCTCGGGCAAATGTACAACCAAATGCTCGTGGCGATGGCTTCGTCCGAACGGATTTTCGAGTTTCTCGACGAGAAGCCGACCGTAGGCGAGAAGGATAAACCGGAAACGCTGCCGCTTATCGAAGGCCATGTCCGTTTCGACAATATCGTATTCGAGTACGAGAAGGGCCGTCCGGCTCTGAAAGGAATCAATCTGGAAGCGAAAGCCGGCGAATCGATTGCTCTCGTAGGCCATACCGGCTCGGGGAAAAGCACGATCATCAACCTGCTTTGCCGGTTTTACGATCCGGTCGAAGGACGCGTTCTCGTGGACGGGTACGATATTCGCGACGTTACGCTGCAGAGCTTGCGCTCGCAAGTCGGGATCGTGCTCCAGGACACATTCATTTTCTCCGGGTCGGTTCGCGACAATATCCGCTTCGGGCGTCTCGACGCTACCGACGAAGAGGTGGAGGCGGCCGCGAAGGCGGTGCACGCCCACGATTTCATCCGCCAGCTGCCTTTCGGCTACGATACCCAGGTGGAGGAGCGGGGCAGCATGCTGTCGATGGGGGAGCGGCAGCTTCTCTCGTTTGCCCGGGCGCTGCTCGCCAATCCGCGCGTCCTGATTCTCGACGAAGCGACGGCAAGCATCGATACGGAAACCGAGCTGAAAATTCAGGAAGCGCTCAAGACGCTGCTGATCGGCCGGACTTCCTTCATTATCGCTCACCGTCTATCGACGATCCGCAACGCCGACAAAATCGTCGTCCTGGACCACGGCAACATTATGGAGGAGGGCACGCACGACGAGCTGATGCGCCACGGCGGCATATACTTCGGTTTGGTCGAAGCCCAGTACAAGTTTTTGAGCGAAGCGGGTTGAGGCTTCGAGTCGTACATTAGAGTCCTTCAGGCACACGGCTTGGTGTGTCTGGAGGGCTCTTTTTGCTGTTTTTTCTGACCGGACTTGCAAGTAAAAGCCCTGAGTCGAATAGGCTTGGGAGTAGTGGGAAGTTCGCGGGTGCAGCGGATCGGCAAACGGAGGAGGAGGAGAGCAATGCAAATTGAAGTGGTAAATCCCGGAGACTCGCTGTGGGCGATCGCCAAACGGTACGGTGTGTCGGTTGACGACATCGTCCGGATCAACGAAATCGACGAGCCTACGCGCCTCGCTGTCGGGCAAGCGCTTGTTATTCCGACTAGCGATACGGTACATAGAGTCGCGCCCGGGGAGTCGCTTTGGACGATTTCGCGCCGTTATGGCGTATCGATGGAAGATATCGCGCGGGCGAACAACTTGACGAACCCGTCTCAGCTATACGTCGGCCAGCGGCTGCAAATTCCGAGGCAGGGCGCCAAGCGGACGATCGAGACGAACGGTTACTTGCAGCCGAGCGACGCCGAGAAAGATCGCGCTATTGTCAATGAAACGGCGGAATATCTTACTTACTTCAGCATTTTCCAATACATCGTGGAGACGGACGGGTCGTTGACCCCGCCGAAAGACGAGGCGGCACTCTCGGCGATTGCGAATACGAATGCGGTTCCGATGATGGTCATTACCAATTTCGAAGCCGGTACGTTTTCATCGGAGAAGGCCCGGGCCATATTTGATAATCCTGAAGCGAAGCAAGCTTTGATCGACAACGTGATCACAACTCTTCGGGCGAAAGGCTTCTACGCCTTGAATATCGATTTCGAACATTTGTTTCCGGAGGATAAACAAAAGTACAACGCTTTTCTGCGGGAAATAACCGCCCGCGTCCACGAGGAAGGTAAGCTCGTCTCTACGGCGCTCGCACCCAAAGCAAGCGCGACCCAGGCGGGGAGATGGTACGAAGCCCATGATTACAAGGCGCATGGCGAAATCGTCGATTTCGTCATCATTATGACCTACGAGTGGGGATGGTCCGGCGGTCCTCCGATGGCCGTAGCCCCGATCCCGCAAGTAAGGCGCGTGCTCGATTTCGCCGTGTCGGTCATCCCGCCGAACAAAATTTTGATGGGAGCGCCCTTGTACGGATACAACTGGACGCTGCCGTACGTGAAAGGCGGCAAATTCGCGCCTACGCTCAGTCCGAAAGCGGCGGTCAATCTGGCCCGCGACGTCGGCGCTTATATCAGATACGACTCTGCCTCTCAAGCTCCATTTTTTAACTACTACGACAATGAAGGCAAGGAGCATGTTGTCTGGTTCGAGGACGCCCGCAGCATGCAGGCGAAGTTCGATTTGATTAAAGAATACGGTCTTCGCGGCATCAGCTATTGGGTGCTCGGCCAAAGCTTTCCGCAGAACTGGGCGCTGCTCGAGGCGAACTTCAACATCAAGAAGTTAAAATGAATATCGAACCTTCCCGGACCTGCCGGGAAGGTTCTTTGCATTTCCGGCACCGCATCCGCAGCGAGTTTGCAAATCGCGAATGGAACCATTAATCTAGAATTATATGCTTGTCAGGATTGCAGTTTGGGGGAGGGGAGCCTTGTGAAATCGACGCGAACGCTATGGAGGACGGTAGGAGCCGCCGCGCTGCTGACGACGCTTCTGATGATCGGCGGTCTCGTTTATGCCGTCAATGACGTCATCAATCCGAAGCCGGCCGAATTTATGCAGTCGGAAGAGCCGAAGCCCGCGGAACAAACAAAGAATACGATCGATATCGTGGCGCTCGGCGATTCGCTTTCGGTCGGGACCGGGGACGTAACCGGCAAGGGCTACGTTCAGAACGTCCGGGAGAAGCTTGCCGCAGCTACGAAGAAGCAGGTCAACGTCATCGGCAACTATGCAGTTAACGGCGCCCGCACGGAACAGCTGCTGGCCGCTCTGCAGAACGCCAAGGGGATTCCTTACGGCATCGAGAAGGCGGACGTCGTGCTCTTCACGATGGGCGGGAACGATTTGTTCGCGATCGGCCAGAACGTGCTCAATTCCCAGTCGGACGAGCTCGATCCGGCCAAGGTGAGAGAAAGAATGCCGGAGCCGCTCAAACGGCTGGAGCAAATTATGACGAAGCTCGCGGAATTGAACCCGAAAGCGAAAATCGTCTACGTCGGGGTATATAATCCATTCTATGACCTTCCCGAGATGAGGCCGGCTTCCGTCCATGTCCAGGAATGGAACGATCAGGCGCTCAAAATCGCGAACCGGTTCGGCAATATGGTGTACGTGCCGACATTCGACTTATTCCAGTTCAACTTTGAGAAATACATGTACAGCGATCACTTCCATCCGAACCAGGAAGGATATGTCCGGATCGCCGACCGCGTCGTGCAGGCGCTCGAATAAGGGAGGGTGGCATCATGTCCAGTGATCCGTCGGTCGTATTGTCCGTCAACGGCCTGAAGAAGAAAATCAAAGACAAGCTGATCATCAAGGGCGTATCCTTCGACGTGCGGCGCGGCGAAATATTCGGATTTCTCGGTCCGAACGGCTCCGGCAAGACGACTACGATCCGCATGCTCGTCGGGCTGATCAGGCCGACCGAAGGCTCGATTATGCTCGGTGGCTACGACATCACCAAGAAGCCGACCGAAGCGCTCCGCCACGTCGGTTGTATCGTAGAAAATCCGGAGCTGTACTCGTATTTGACCGGATGGGAAAACCTCGAACACTTTGCCCGGATGATTCCGGGCGTTACCGCCGAACGGATTCGCGAAGTAACCGAGATCGTAGGTCTCGATCAGCGCATTTACGATAAAGTCCGGACCTACTCGCTCGGCATGCGCCAGCGGCTTGGCATCGCCCAAGCGCTGCTCGGCAGCCCGAGTCTGCTCATTCTCGATGAACCGACGAACGGGCTCGATCCGCAGGGCATTAAAGAAATGCGCGATTTTATCCGGAAGCTTGCGTCCGAAGGGTTGAGTCTGTTCGTTTCGAGCCATTTGCTGAGCGAAATTCAGCAGATGTGCGATCGGGTCGCGATCATCAGCCACGGAAGCGTCATCGCCGTCGGGGCGGTGGACGAGCTGCTGCGGCAGCACGGCAGCACGGTCAGGTGGAGCGCGGAGCCGTATGAACGCGCGCGCGAGCTGCTCGCGCAAGCCGAGGGCGTGGAACTGGTGGACTCGGTGCACGAGAGTCCCGATTCGGATGCGGATGCGGAGACGAACCGCCGGAGTTTGACCGTTCAGATGAACGAGGAGCTGATACCCGGTCTCAATGAAAGGCTGGTCGCGGCAGGAATCCGGATATCCGGCATCCAGATCGTCAATCCGACGCTGGAAGAGCTGTTTCTGCGCGTAACGGAGGGGGAGAAAATTGAATAACATCGGCCTCTATCCATTGGTACAAAACGAAACGATCAAAATATGGAAGAAAAAACGGTTTCTCGTCATATTGCTCATCCTCGCCGCGCTTATTCCGATGTTCACCTATGCGCAAATGAAAGTGGCGCAAAACAACAAGAAGCAGTTCGGCTCGCAGGATTGGCGGCTCGTGACCCAGCAGCAAATCAACGATTATACGAACCGTCTCGCCAGCAACCGGGTGCCCGAAGAGTGGAAAAAGTATATGCGCGTGCAGGTCAAGGTACTGCAATATTACTTGGACAAAAATGTCGATCCGAAAGCTCCTAACGGCGTCACCTTTACGAGCACCTTCGTGGCGAACGCGATCGGCCTGTTCATTCCGCTCATGGTCATGGTTCTTGCCTCCGACCTCGTCTCCTCCGAGCATTCGACCGGCACGATCAAGCTGCTGCTTACAAGGCCCGTCCAGAGGTGGAAGGTGCTGGCAAGTAAATATATCGCGCTTATCTTCTACATTTCGTTGACCGTATTCGCCACGATGGCGCTCGCTTATTTGATATCCGGTCTCGTGTTCGGTTATGGAGGCTGGAACCTACCTTCGTTCACGGGCTTCAAAATCGTCGGCTCCGAAGTGGACTTGACGTATGTGCATCCCGTTCCGCAATGGCTGTACATGCTTATGCAGCTCGGACTCGTTTGGTTCGCGGCGCTTATCGTCGGATTGATGTCTCTGATGGTATCGGTTCTCGTCCGGAGCACGGCCGCGGGCATGGGAATTATGCTGGCGGTGCTTATCGCCGGAAGCATTTTGACGAATATGGTTTCGTCGTGGGAGACGGCCAAATATTTATTTATGGTCAACTTGACGCTGACCGATTATTTGTCGGGCCGGATGCCGCCGATCGAAGGGATGGATCTCGCTTTCTCGATGACTGTGCTGGCCGTGTGGGGGCTCGCCTCGCTGATCGTATCGTTCTTCGTTTTTACGAGAAAAGACATTTTGAATTGAGCTGAGGAATAAGGAGGTTCGGCCTATTTCTCGAGCTTTTCCGCAGGGGGCATGGTAAAAGCATAACGCTTTGAGTATAATGCATAATAGTTGAACAACTAAGGGGCTTTAACGGAATTACCTCCCTGACTGACGGCCGGGGCTTTGTGGACCGGCAAGTCCCGGTCGCCAGAGAGCGGCTGCGTTATTCCGTTAAAGTTTCTAAGTCAGAGAATAGGGGGCGCGCGGATTGGCAGAACAGTTGGACTTATTTTCGGAACCGGCATCGTCGGACGGCAAAAAATCGGCAGGCCCTTCGGGAAGCGGCAAAGCGGCGGTTAGCGGCGGAGGCAAGCTTTCCGTTGAACGGCAGCCGGCAGGAATTCCGGCTCCGGACGGGCCATCTACCGGTTACGATGCGGACGATATTCAGGTTCTGGAAGGTTTGACAGCCGTACGCAAACGGCCGGGGATGTACATCGGCAGCACGAGCGCTTCGGGCCTCCATCACCTCATCTGGGAAATCGTCGACAACGCGGTCGACGAGCATCTTGCCAAGCATTGCACGAAAATCGACATCATTATACATAAAGATCAATCGGTCACCGTACGGGACAACGGCCGGGGCATTCCTACAGGCATGCACAAAATGGGCATTCCTACGCCACAGGTCGTCTTTACGATTTTGCATGCCGGCGGCAAGTTCGGCGGCGGCGGATACAAAAAATCCGGGGGACTGCACGGTGTCGGCGCATCGGTTACGAACGCGTTGTCGGAATGGCTCGAGGTGGAAATTTGGCGCGACGGCAAGACGCATCGGCAGCGGTTCGAGTATTGGGTCGACAAGGACGGCAAGGAGCACGTAGGAGAACCGGTTACCGGGCTCGAGGTGCTGGGCAACACGAATCGTACGGGCTCTCAGATTACGTTCAAACCGGACAAGCGGGTGTTTCAAAGCGGCACGACGATCAACTACGACACATTGTCGGAGCGGCTGCAGGAAATCGCCTTTCTGAATTCGGGGCTTAAAGTAACGCTCAAGGACGAACGGTCGGGCAACGAGGAAATGTTCGAATATGCGGGCGGGGCGAAGCAGTTCGTGCAATTTCTGAACGAGGACAAGACTGTCCTGCACGATGTCATTCACTTCGTCGCCGAAAGAGACGATATCGAAGTGGAAGTGGCGTTCCAGTACAACGACGGCTATACCGAGACGATCGCTTCGTTCGTCAACTCGATTCCGACCCGCGGAGGCGGTACGCACGAAACGGGCTATAAGACCGCTTACACCCGGGTGATGAACGAATATGCGAGAAAAGCGGGCCTGCTGAAGGAGAAAGAAAAAAATCTCGAAGGCGTCGACCTGCGCGAAGGCATGATGACCGTCATCAATATCAAGATGGGCGAGGTCGAATTCGTCGGACAGACGAAAGACCAGCTCGGCAGCGCTTCGGCACGCAGCGCGGTCGATGCGGTCGTCTCCGAGAAGATGGCCGTCTTCCTCGAGGAAAACCCGCAAGTGGCCCAACTGCTGCTCAAAAAAGCGGTGCAGTCGGCGAAAGCCCGCGAAGCGGCCCGCAAGGCGCGCGAGGAAGTGCGCAACGGCAAGAAAGGGAAGAGCGAAAGCTCGAACTTAGGCGGCAAGCTGACCCCGGCGCAGTCCAAAGATTATATGCGCAATGAGCTGTTCATCGTCGAGGGCGACTCGGCGGGCGGCTCGGCCAAGCAGGGACGCGATTCCCGGCACCAGGCGATACTGCCCTTGAAGGGCAAGCCGATGAATCCCGAGAAGGCGAAGCTCGGCGATATTTTAAAAAATGACGAGTATAAAGCGATCATCGCCGCCATCGGTGCGGGGGTCGGCTCCGAATTCGAGCTCGATGAGATCAATTATGGCAAAGTGATCATTATGACCGATGCCGATACGGACGGGGCGCACATCCAGGTGCTGCTGCTGACGTTTTTCTACCGGTACATGAAGCCGCTGATCGACGCGGGGAGAGTATACATCGCCCAGCCGCCGCTTTACAAAGTGACGAAGAAATCCGGGAAATCCACGGTTATGAAATATGTGTTTTCCGACGAGCAGCTCGGCCAGGTTATGAAGGAGCTGGGCAAATCGGTCGAGCTGCAGCGCTACAAGGGGCTTGGCGAGATGAACCCCGAGCAGCTGTGGGAAACGACGATGGATCCCGAGGCGCGCACGCTGCTCCAAGTGCAGATCGAGGACGCCGCCAAGGCCGAACGCCGCGTCTCGACGCTGATGGGAGACAAGGTGGACCCGCGCAAACGGTGGATCATCGAGAATGTCGACTTCACGGAGTACGAGGAATAACCATTTTTACACAGCCGAAACAAACACGCCGCCCGCTTCGAACCGTCGCCGCATTTGACCAGCGCCGCATGGAAGCGGGCTTCCTAATCGGCCCGGTTTACGGGCCAAACGCAACTAATTGATCGAGGTGACGGAAGCTTGAGTACACCGGAGCAGCATTTGCCTGCATTTCTGGAAGAAGTGGTCGGAGACCGCTTCGGACGCTATTCGAAATATATTATTCAAGACCGGGCCATTCCCGACGTCCGTGACGGACTGAAGCCGGTGCAGCGGCGCATTTTGTATGCCATGTATGAAGCGGGCAATACGCCGGACAAGCCGTACCGCAAATCCGCGAAAACGGTCGGCGACGTAATGGGCAATTACCATCCGCACGGGGATGCTTCGATCTACGAAGGCATGGTCAGAATGGCCCAGCCGTGGAAAATGGCGCATCCGCTCGTTGACGGACACGGCAACTGGGGCTCGATGGACGACGACCCGGCCGCGGCGATGCGGTACACGGAAGCGAGACTGTCGAACATCGCGATGGAGCTTCTGCGGGATATCGACAAGCGGACCGTACTGTTCAAGGACAACTTCGACAATACGACGAAAGAGCCTGTCGTGCTTCCTTCGCGTTATCCGAATTTGCTCGTCAACGGCGTCAGCGGGATCAGCTCCGGCTTCGCCACGGAAATCCCGACGCACAATTTGCGGGAAGTGATCGACGCTTGCGTCGCTTTGATCGACAACGCCGATATTACGCTCGAACAGCTTATGCAGGTGATCAAAGGCCCGGACTTCCCGACGGGCGGCATTATCATGGGCGAGGAAGGGATTAAGGAAGCTTACCGGACCGGCAAAGGCCGCATTTACATACGCGCCAAAACGGCAATTGAGGATATGAAGGGCGGACGTCAGCAAATCGTCATCACCGAAATTCCGTATCAGGTCGTCAAGTCGAAGCTTGTGACGGCGATGGAGACGATCCGCATCGAGAAGAAGGTCGAGGGAATTGCGGAAGTGCGCGACGAGAGCGGGCGGAACGGTCTGCGCATCGTCATCGAGCTGAAGAAGGACGCCGACGCTCAAGGCATTTTGACTTATTTGCTGAAGAAGACCGACCTGCAGGTCGCCTACAGCTTCAACATGGTGGCGATCGTCAACAAAACGCCCAAGCAGTTCGGCATCAAGGAAATGCTGGAAGCTTACGTCGAGCACCAAAGAGAGGTCGTGACGCGGCGTTCGCAATACGAGCTGGAGAAGGCGGAGGACCGCGAGGAGATTTTGGAAGGTCTCGTCAAAGCGCTCAACATTCTCGACGCCGTTATCGAAACGATCCGGGCTTCGAAAAACCGCCAAGACGCGCAAAAGAATTTGATCGAGAAATTCGGCTTCACGGAACGCCAGGCTGACGCGATATTGACGCTGCAGCTGTACCGGCTGACCAATCTGGAGATCACTTCGCTCGAGAAGGAGCTGAAGGATGTTCAGAAGACGATTCAATATTTGCGGGGCATCTTGTCCAGCCGTACGAAGCTGATGGGCGTCATCAAGTCGGAGATCACCGAAATACGCGACCGTTTCGGCATCGACCGCAGATCCTCCATTCAGGAAGAGATCGAAGAGCTTAAGGTGAATTTGGAAGTAATGGTCACTCCGGAGGACGTGCTCGTCACGTTGTCTCAGGAAGGTTATTTGAAACGGACAAGCATGCTGTCCTTTACCCGCTCGGGCGGCGAGATCGAGAGCTCCGGGGTTAAAGAAAACGACTTTATCCGTCATTTGCTCGAGGTCAACACGATCGACAACCTGCTCTTGTTTACGCAGAAAGGGCTGTCCTACCTGCTTCCCGTCCACCAAATTCCCGAGTACAAGTGGAAAGAGAACGGAACGGCGATCGTCAACGTCATTCCGATTGCCAAGGAGGACCGGATCGTCTCGGTCATTCCGATCAAGACGTTCGACGAGCCCGGCAAATCGCTTGTTTTCATCACGAAGCGGGGGCAAGTGAAACGAACGGAGCTGAAGGAATACCAGACGAACCGGTCCGGCGGGCTCGTAGCGATCAAGCTCGGAGAACAGGACGAAGTTATCGAAGTGCGGTCAAGCGACAATTCGAAAGAAATCTTGCTCGTGACAAAGCTCGGGATGAGCATCCGCTTCAAGGAAATGGAAGTCAATCCGATGGGAAGAGCGGCTGCGGGCGTCAGGGGCATTATGCTCCGGGACGAGGACGAGATCGTCGCCGCCGAATGGGTGGAAGGAGAAGAAGGCGAGATATGGGTCATTTCCGATCTCGGATACGCCAAAAGCTCGCTTCTGCTCGACTATCCGGTACAAGGACGCGGCGGCAAAGGAATCATTACGTTCGAGTTCAAGGAAGGCAAGCGCGTCAAGCCGAACGGCACCGTTCTGCAGGAGGCGTTCTTCGTGAAGCACGCGCTCCGGCTGACGGCCATATTGAGAAGCGGGGCCCAGCATACGTTCTCGACCGAAGAAGCTTCGATCGAAGACCGCAAATCTCCGGGCAAATCGGTCGTGCCCGTAGCCAAAGGGGACTCGGTGACCGTCATCGTCAAACGCCCGTCCCCGGTATAACGTTCCGCTCGGCGGAAGACGCTTTGTCGGGCAGGCACGCTGCTTCGGTCCCCCCGGGAGCTGCCGAGTTCGCTAACTGTCACGTAATTACCTGTCATGTAGAGACGCCCGCTTCCATTCCTGACCAGAGACGGCGCATCTCCAAACAGATACGTTACGTGAAAGTTCCCTAGTCGTACGTCTCATAAGGGGGATCGAGCTTCTCCAAAAGATTGACGAGCATTTCGATAACGGCCCACGTCGGCATAGGCTCATCCAGCTTATGAAGCCACTGTGGGTCGTTTATAATGCCCGCGGTTAACGCCCGTTTCACGATTTCCATCTTTTGCGCTTGATCCATCGGTGTTCATCCTCCTTGATCGGGTCTTGTCGTCAAGTTCCGCATCGTATATTGCAATATATGTTGAACCCTATCAAAACGTTAAACGGTTTCCCACATTATGTTGCAAAATATTAATAGTATTAACCTTTAATCCGACAACTTCGATTGTTATAATAGAAACTAGAAACGGATACAGCTGACGTACAGCTTTATCCAAGCGGTTGGCGAAGCGGTGAAGTTAAGCCAATGCTTATGAAGCGGACTTTTCTTTGAAAAGTCTAAGCCGATGCTTACGAAGTAGCTTTTCTTCGAAAAGCTTAGCCGATGCTTACGAAGTAGCTTTTCTTCGAAAAGCTTAGCCGATGCTTACGAAGTAGCTTTTCTTCGAAAAGCTTAGCCGATGCTTACGAAGTAGCTTTTCTTCGAAAAGCTTAGCTTATGCTTACGATGCGGCTTTTCTCCGAAAAGCCCAGCCCATGCTTATGAAGTAGCTTTTCTTCGAAAAGCTTTCAGGAGGTGTAAAGGTTGTATTCCAATCAATTCGCGAAACTATGGAGCAAAATCAGCAAAGACTTGAGGACGCACATGGAGACGCAGCTGTCGCCAACCTTGACGGAAGGCCAGCTGAACGTATTGGAGGTGCTGATGAACCAGGACCGGATGAAGCCTTCGGACTTGCTCGACCATTTGAACACGACTCCCGCGGCCGTAACGACGCTGCTCGACCGGATGGAGAAGAACGAACTGATCGTCCGCCAGCGCGACGAGAAAGACCGGCGCATCGTCTGGATTATCCCGACCGAGAAGGGACTCGAGGAATGCGTGAGGGGCGTCGACATTCGCAATGAATTTATCCACTCGCAACTGGACCGGATCTCGTCCCATAATCAGCAGCTGCTCGTATATTTGCTCGGCAAAGTCGCCAACTGATCTAATCCTATAAGCTTATGATCGAAGCCTTTTCGATGAAGGGCGAAGTTAAACTTTCTTTATCGATAAACCAAAAGCGCAGAGATTCGCTCTCTGCGCTCTTTTTTTGCATTCGAACCCTTTCCCCCATAACTGGAAAAGCTGCCGTTATTTCATCGATGATTCGCCTCTGACGAACGTTTTAATGGAAATCCTGCAGTACATTTTAGCAAAATTGCTTCTTAGCCCCGATTTTTACGGATATAGATGGAGGTTTTCCAGTAAACGCTTCGTATTTGCTCTTCTTTGCCGAAATTAACTACATGTTTTCCCTTTAGAGTGGGAGGCGGTGGGGCTACTCCCAGGTTCCATTTCTCATCGAGCGAGCTGAACTCATTCGCTTTCCCAACGGCTTAATATTCCGGCAGGCAGCAACAGCTTGGATGCGGTAATCGGCAGGCCGATCTCCCCGCACGTAATTCGTCCGCCGTGCTTGCGGGCGACCGTCATCGACAAAATGTTATGCATGACGGTAGGGGAAAGCCCCGTCGTGTAAGAATTGATAAGGAAAAACAAAGGGTTGTCCGTCAAAATGCCGGAGCAAAATTCGACGAACGGATACAAATTCGTCTCCAGCTTCCACGTCTCGCCGCTCGGTCCGCGGCCGTAAGAAGGGGGGTCCATGATGATGGCGTCGTATTTATTGCCGCGCCGCTCCTCACGCTGTACGAACTTGAACACGTCGTCGGTAATAAAACGAACCGGGCGCTGTCCCAGACCGGATAGCTGCAAATTCTCCTTCGCCCACTGCACGACGCCTTTGGATGCGTCGACATGGCATACTTCCGCGCCGGCGCTTGCGCAAGCGACCGTGGCTCCCCCGGTATAGGCGAACAAATTCAATACTTTGACCGGCCGGCCGGCGGAAGCGATCTTGTCCATCATCCAACGCCAGTTGACGGCTTGCTCGGGAAATAGTCCGGTATGCTTGAAGCTGGTCGGTTTGATGTAAAAGGACAGCTTATCGTAGCCGATGACCCAACGCTCCGGCAGCTCGCGTTTATTTTCCCAATGACCGCCGCCCGACGAGCTCCGGTGATAATGGGCATCCGCTTGCTTCCAGGCGGCCGTTTCTTTACGGATCGGCCATATGATTTGCGGGTCCGGCCGCCGCAGCACGACGTCGCCCCAACGCTCCAGCTTGTCGCCGTCTCCCGTGTCGATACATTCGTAGTCTTTCCAATCGTTCGCGTAAAACATTCGGCATAGTTCCTTCTTTCGTATCGTTATCCATTCTATTCTACATGATTGGAGCGGGCGATATCCACTACTCTGTAAATTCGCGGCGATGCAGCGGATTGTATCCAACATCCTCCTTTTTGTGGTAGCATAAGCTTGGCGTATTTTATACGGAAAGGATGCTGCTGCATGGACAAGATGAAGTACTGGATCGGGGCCGTCCTCCTGCTGGCCTATTTTGCCGGGCTGACCGCTACGATTAAGAAAGACAAAGGCCCCAGCTCTTTCGACGAGACAGTCGGCAGCTGGATACGAGGCATGCGGACGGATAGTCTGACTCTGTTTTTCAAAGCACTGAGCCCCCTCGTCTCCACGACGGTATTCGCCGTGCTATTGGTGGCGTTCGTGGCGCTTTTTGCTTTCGTTTTCAAGAAAAGGCTGGAGCCATTGCTGCTTGTGATCAACCTGGCCGTTGCTTTCGGGCTGTATAGAGGGTTAAAAAGCTTGTTCGAGCGGCCGAGACCTTCGGTTGACGCGCTTTTCCATGCCTCGGGCTTCAGCTTTCCGAGCGGCAATGCACTGATGTCGGCTTCGTTCTATGGGCTCATCGCTCTGTTGCTTTTTCGTCATTGGAGGAAGCGGGCGCCGGGTCTTGCTTGGACGGTTGCTATAGCGGCGATCGTGCTCATCATACTTATCGGTGTGAGCCGGGTGTATCTGGGCGTTCATTATCCGAGCGACATTTTGGCCGGGTTTGCGATCGGGGGAGCTTGGCTGCTCATCTGCGCGGCCGTGAGCGCCCGCCGCATGTAGCAGTTGCCGCTTATAGACGAATGAGGAACTCCGTTGAATGGAGATAATAAGAATACCCCAAAAAGTGAAGAGAGGCTTCGTAGTTGATTCCGATTACTTTTCGGGGACCCCACAAAGAAAACCCCAAAAAGTGAAGAAAAGCTTCCTCACTTTTTATTTTTCCGTCACGGAGGAGCTATGAGCGGTAAAGTGTTGCTGGTGGAGGATGAGCACAAAATTGCCCGCGTATTGGTGTTGGAGCTGCGCCACGAGGGCTATGAAGTGACGCTCGCGAATACGGGCCCCGATGGGCTGGAGCTGGCGAACGGCAGCGCCTGGGACGTTATTCTGCTTAATATTATGCTTCCCGGCATGACTGGACTCGAAGTGCTGGAGAAAATCCGGGAGACGAATCGGGCGGTTCCGGTTATTTTGCTGACGGCACGCGATTCGATTCCCGACAAAGTAACCGGCCTCGATCTCGGGGCGAACGATTACGTGACGAAGCCGTTTGCCATCGAGGAATTGATGGCCCGAATACGTGGATTGATGCGCTTGTCCCGGCATCACCCGAATGGGGATGAGAACGTATACCGTACCGCCGACCTCGTGCTCGACCCGAAATCCAGAGCCGTCAAGCGTGCCGGGGAAACGATCGATTTGACTCCGCGCGAGTTCGAGCTGCTCCTTTTTTTTATGAAGCATCCGGGGATCGTGTTGACGAGAGAGCAAATTTTGTCCGATGTGTGGGGGTACGATTTTGCCGGCGATACGAACCTAGTGGACGTGTATGTACGGTATTTGCGTCAAAAAATAGACGAAGGCTACAAAGTCAAGCTCATTCAGACTAGCCGGGGCGTAGGCTACTACTTGAAAGACTCATCTCCCGAGGACAAACCGTCATGAGCTTGCGCGTCCGCCTCATCGTATTGTCCACGGCATGGCTCATCTTCATTCTTGTTCTGTTCAACACGTTCTTGTACTGGTTCATCGTCAACATAACGGCAAAAAGCGAGAAGGAGCTGCTGTTCGGCAAAGCGCAATCCATTCTCGAAAGCAGGAGAATCCACGATCCGGGCTACTGGAGCGCTCCGGACTTGCTGGACGAATTTCTCGTCAGCGACGAAATGATCCGCATAATCGGCATGGATGGCTTAATCAAGCAGGAGCTGCAAAGCAACGAGATGCTTGTCGTCCACCAGCCTCACGTGACGACCCGAGAGACTTATACGATCAAACGGATCGAGAAGACTCGGTGCTTATACGTGCAAGTTCCGATTTTTGCCGGCAACGAACAGATCGGAGTGCTGGAGATCGGCCGTGTTTTGACCAAATGGAGCTTGTATATCGATGTTCTGACATCGGCCTTGATTTTGATGACGATCGGGGCGGTCGTACTGTCCGTCATCGGCAGCTTCTTTTATACGCGCTTTTTGCTGCACCCTCTTCGTCAATTGAACAAGACGATGCAGCTTATCCAGCAAAGCGCCACATTCCGCAAGCTCGACAAGGAGTTTACGGCGAGGACCGACGAGCTGGGCAAGCTCGGCATCACGTTCAACGAGATGATTTCCCGGCTCGAGGAACTTGTACAGAAGCAGAAACGGTTTGTCGCGGACGCTTCCCACGAGCTGAGAACGCCTCTCACGATTATTGAAAGCTATGCGGATATGCTGAAGCGGTGGGGCAGCGGCGATCCGGAAATAAGGAAAGAAGCGGTTGAGGCGATTCTGGAGGAATCCAACCGGTTAAAAAATCTTGTCGGGTCCTTAATGCAGCTCGCCGAATCGGAGCAGGAGGATTGGCTGCAGTTTGCCGAGCTCGATTTGATGACCGTGATCCGCTCAGCGGCTTCGGCCATGGAAGTCGCTTTTGACCGGGAGGTTTGGGTGGAAAGTGAGGCGGACTCGGTACCGGTGACCGGCGACCCGATGAAGCTGAAGCAGCTTCTGCTCATCCTGCTGGACAACGCGATCAAGTACAGCTCCAAACCGATCCGTATTCGGATCGTTCCCGGCGACGATTCGGTTCTGGTTCAAGTCGTCGACCAGGGAATCGGCTTGGAAGAACAGATGCTCCCTTTCATCTTCGACCGTTTTTTTCGGACCGACCGGGCGAGAACACGCCAAACCGGAGGATTCGGTCTGGGGCTGGCGATTGCGAAAAGCATCGTGGACCGTCATGGAGGGACGATACGGATGGCAAGCCGTCCGGGCCGCGGCACGGTCGTATCCGTTACACTGCCGTGCTGACCCGTTACACAACGCAAACAGCCCTTCTCTATAGAAGGGCGCTGCGTCATGTTGAGGCTATTGCGGAGCTCTTCATCGAAATCGTTCGAGGAGGTCCATCCGTGCTCCCGTATACAAGTTACAGGACTCTGCGAGCCGTCATATAGTGGGAGCTCCAGTAGCTCGAGTTCAAGTTGGAAGTTGTCACGCCGACACCTTTTTTGTAAGTGTGCAGCAGCTTGCCGTTGCCCATATAAATCGCGACATGACCTACGGTGCCTCTTCCTGTACGGTTTGTCCAGAAAAAGACAAGATCGCCCCGTTTCAAATTGCTTCTGGATACGTAGCTTCCGACTCTCGATTGCTGCCTGGAATCGCGAGGAAGCGAGATGCCTTGCTTCTTGTACAAGTATTGCGTGAAAGATGAGCAGTCGAATGCGCTGGTGCGGCCCGATTTTGCTCCGAATACATACGGCGTACCTCTATAGGATAGTCCGTTCGAAATGATGCGATCCGCACGAGTGGCAGAAACGGAAACGGTCTCGGCATGCGCCGTCGTTGACATGAATCCGAAATTACCGGATAATGCTATCGTTAGTGCGATAGATGCGCCAATGACAGGCTTGTACCATTTGGTTTTCGGTTGCTGGAACATTCGTACCTCCCGATTGTTACTTGATTTGGCGTTCGCCTACAAACAAGTATAGCAGAGTAAAATCTGGATGAAGATTCCAGATAACAACCAAACCGTTGAGCCGCCTGAATTTCGGGGCAATTATTAAAATAACATTAAAAAAAGTCCGAAAGGCGTCTGCCGGGACGGTCGGGGAGAGAAGAGTGCCGTGCAAACGTTCATGGAAATCGTACAAAACGGCCTTTTGCCGCAGCTTGCCATACGCAGCGTAAATCCGCGGGAGCCCGTCGAGGTCATCTCGGTGCCGAAGCCGTGGAGGCTTCTCGGAGCCGGCAATTATGCGGCCGTCGTGATGCATCCGAATGAACCGGACAAAGTCGTGAAAGTATATGCGGAGGGCAGACCGGGACTGGAGGACGAAGTAGAGGTGTATCGCAGATTGGGGCGGCATCCGGCCTATTCGGAATGCTTCGGAGCGGGAGAAACGTTCCTTGTGCTGAAGAGACTGGAGGGCGTAACGATCTACGAATGTCTGCGGCGCGGTATTCGCATTCCGGAGAAAGTGATCCGGGACATCGACAAAGCGCTCGAATACGCCCGCAAGAGGGGACTGAACCCGCACGACGTTCACGGCAAGAACGTCATGATGATCGAAGGCCGCGGTGTCGTCGTCGACGTCTCCGATTTTTTGAAGGACGAGGCATGCGTCATGTGGAGCGATTTCAAGAAATCGTACTATGCGCTGTACAAACCGCTGCTGCTGCGTTTAACCGTGCCGCTTCCGGGTCCGCTGCTGAATTTGCTGCGCAAAGGATACCGGCTCTTCAGGAGAAGGGACTCGTCATGAAGGCAATATCCCGCGTTTGCTTAATTTTAGGGAGGGAAACGAGATGACGGTTGAGAACGAAAAGGATTGGGCCGGGCTTCGCCGGATCGGCCAAATCGTAGCTAGGGCGAGAGACGAGATGCTCCGTTCGATTGTCCCCGGAATGACTACAGCCGAGCTGGACGGGATCGGAGAAGCCGTATTGAAGCGGCACGGAGCGACTCCGGCGCCGAGGAAAGAGTACGATTTCCCGGGGGCGACGTGCATCAGCATCAACGATGTAGCCGCCCACGGAATTCCGGGGCGCAAGGTGATTCGCGCCGGCGATATCGTGAATGTGGACGTGTCCGCCGAGCTGGACGGGTATTATGCGGATACAGGCGCAACGATCGTCGTTGAAAGCTCCTCCGAAGGGACGGAGCTTAAGCGCAAACTCGTAGAAAGCTCGCGTAAAGCGCTTGACGCCGGGATGGCCGAAGCGAAGAGCGGGGCGAAGCTGAATCGGATCGGCAGGGCGATCGAACGGGAGGCGCGCTCGTGCGGCTTTACCGTTATCCGCAACTTGGCAGGTCACGGCGTAGGGCGGAAGCTTCACGAAGAGCCGGGGGATATTACCAACTTCGAGAACAAACGGGACACCCGACTGCTCAAGAACGGGGCCGTACTCGCGATCGAAACGTTTTTGTCCACGGGAGCCGAATACGTCGTGGAGGAAGAGGACGGATGGACGATACGGACGCCTGACCGCAGCTTGGTCGCACAGTTCGAGCATACCGTCGTCGTCACGAAGGAAGGACCGGTTATTTTGACCGTGTAAACAGGCTGCGGCTTGCGGTAATCGGACCGCGGGACGCTCGGACATAACCGAGTGAGATTGACAAAGGAATCGCCTGATGATACGATTCGTATCGTAAGGCGATTTTTTGTTCGTTTCATGCATCATCAGGAGGTGCCCTCTTGCCCTATACTCCAGCCCATCCGATTACGGCTATCGTGCTCGACAAGCTGCTCCCGAACAAATTCAACAAAACGGGTCTCGTGCTCGGATCGATCGCTCCCGATTTGCGAAATTTCATGATGCTCCGCCCTGTGGACACGGGGTTCGAGCATTCTCACGCAGGCATGCTCACAGTCGGACTTCCGGCCTCGATCGTACTTGCCTTCGCTTTTCACAGGCTCGTCTTGCCGGCCGCTGCGATTCATCTTCCCGCCCCTTTCAATCGGATCGCGTATCGTTATGTGGAACGAGGGTGGCGTATAACGGGAGTTCGGGGATGGGCGGTGCTGCTCCTTTCGATTATGCTTGGCTTGTACAGCCATGTGTTTCTGGACGGCTTTTCCCACCGGGGAGGGTTGATGTACCCGATCGCCACGGGGACCGTCGAATGGATGCTGCCTCGGGCAGAATCTCCGGCTGCAGTCGTCCAGTTGGGGATCTCTCTGCTTGCGATCGGAATCGAGCTGCTGCTGCTGACCGTTTTTCTTCTCCGCAGGTGGGGCATTGCCTCGGCTGTTCCGCATGTTCGCGGATCGGTGAAAGGCATGTACTGGTTTATCGTCTTGATCGCCATGATTCTCATTACCGCCATTGCCATCGTTGTAGCGCCTTTCGGCCATGCCCGGCATCTATACTTCATTATCCCCGTAGCTTCATTGACGGGGGCCGTCATCGGATTGCTGGCCGCTTCCGTGGCACATTTCTTGAACGATCGTTCGTGGAAACGCTTAAACGGCGAAATGAACAAACGATAAGATGCCCGCGAACGGTCCCATGCAGGACATGTGGGCGAATAAGAACGACAAGGGCCGGATAGAGGGAGATCTCTTTCCGGCTCTTTTTTGTCGTGGTGCGTCGATTGTTAAGTTTTATTTAATTATAATATTGCTCGATACGTCATGAATATTGCGCTAATATGCTTAATATTATTTGTTTGTAAACATATTGACGGTGATTATTGCCGATTATAATATATTCACGAGATTGCGAAAGAAAAACGAGCGAAAATGAATGATTTTCTTTCATTCCGGGAGGGTGGTTGTTGTACAAAACGAGCAAATATGAACATTTTGTAGCCGCTTTGCCTATATTTTGCGTTTTCGAACACCAACCTGATTAAGAAAGAGAGTGACTTATGAAAACTTATCCTTTCACCGCCATAAGCTCCATGCTCGTGCTTACGCTACTGGTGACCGGCTGCGGCCAAAGCGGACAGCAGGCTGCTCCGGCGGTCAAAACGTCGGTCGACAGCGTAGACACTTTCACCAAAGAGCCGGTTAAACTTACGGTCGTCAATCACGGAGCGGGCATCAATACCGAGACGGATCTGGAGAACGTCATTTTGAAGCCGGTACGTACGATGTATCCGAACATCACGATCGAACTGGTCAAGGGCAAGTCGTTGAACGATTTGATCGCCGCAGGAGATACGCCGGATCTCGTCGTAACGAGCAATTTTTATTTGGATGCCTTGATCGAGATGGGACTCGCTACCGATCTGAACGAATTCGTCAAAACTTACAAGATCGATCTCGGACGATTGGAGCCGGAAACGATCAGCGCCCTTAGCCGATACGGCAAGAAAGGGGAGCTGTACGGAATACCGTACTCGATGAATTACGGCATCATGGCGTACAACAAAGATATTTTCGATAAATTCGGAGTCGCTTACCCGAAGGACGGCATGAACTGGGATCAAGTGATCGATCTGGCCAAGAAGGTGACACGCAAATCGGATACCACACAATATTTGGGAATCGATCCGGGCCTGCCGCAGGTGATGACCCGTCCTTACTCTTTGTCGTTGATGGACGCAGGTCAAGAGAAGGCCGCGCTTACGACCGACGCTTACAAGAGCATATTCTCGAAGCTGCGCAGCATATACGATATTCCGGGCATGATCGATCCGAAGACGAACTACTTGAAGGACAATATCGATTTCTTCCTGAAGGACCAAAGAGTGGCGATGGAGCCTTACTGGATCTCCGCCTTGTCCAGCCGCGTGCTGCCGCTGGCCCAATCGGGCCAAAACTTCAACTGGGACCTCGTCTCGTTTCCGAGCTATGCGGACCGGCCCGGTCTGGGAAGGGAAGTCGATTTCCACCTGTTCATGGTGACGCCGGCCGGCAAAAACAAAGAAGCCGTGTATCGCGTCCTCCAAGCGATGCAAAGCAACGAGGCGCAGGTTATGATGAACAAAGGCGGACGTTTGACCGCGCTGAAAGACCCGCAGATCAAAAAAGATTATGCGACCGATTTGAAAATTTTCGAAGGCAAAAACTTGGCAGGAGTCTTTTCCGTCAAGCCGGCGCCGGCTCCGGTCAGCAGCATGTACGATTCCAAGATTTATACTTACCTTTCAGAAGCGATGAAGAGCATGATTCTGTCGAGCACGGACATCAACACGGTGCTCAGGGAAGCCGAGGAGAAGGCGAATAAATATATCGAGGAGGAGAAGCAGAAGAAAAAGTAACGCGATTTGCCGAATCCGGTGTTGGACAAAATATGCATATCAAAGAGGCTGCTTCGTCGCGAGTGGGGACGGGCGGCCTCTTTCGCTGCGTCTATTCGATGGCGCTTCCCCGCGGCTTGCCGGTTGCGGCCGTGTCGAAAATTTCGTTAACGCACTCCGGTCCGTCGTTGTTGACATTGCCGACGCCGGATGCTACCGGATAGGCCCTCATCTCCTCCGCCGGATACGGCTTCAGCATGTCGAGCAGCCGGGAAGTGTCGCGCATGCCGCGATCCAACCAGACCGTTTCTTGTTCTGGCCGCAATATAACCGGCATTCTGTCGTGAATGTCGGCCATTAGCCGGTTCGGAGCCGTCGTAATGATCGTGCACGTGCTTAATTTCCGTCCGTCCGGGGTCGTCCATATTTCGTACAGGCCGGCCATCGCGAACGTCGCTCCGTCCTTCAGAATAATCCGCATCGGCTGCTTGCTTTTGCCGTCGTCTTTTTTCTTCCACTCGTAAAATCCGTCCGCCGGAACGAGGCACCGTTTGCGCTCGAGCGGGATGCGATAGGCCGGCTTCTCCGCTACCGTCTCGGCCCGCGCGTTGATCATCTTCGAGCCGATCGTCTCGTCCTTGGCCCACTGCGGGACGAGCCCCCACTTCAATTCGCCGATCCGGTTGCGCTGCCCGTCGTTCACGATCGCGGGCACGAGCTGTCCCGGGGCGACGTTATACCGCGGACGATGATACAGCGGAAATGCCGGGTCGATATGAAAGCGGAGCAGCAGCTCCTCCAGCGAAATCGTTATCGTATATCTGCCGCACATGCGAACGGGATTCCTCCTTTTACGCGGTCGTTTGTATGCACATAGGGATAGCCTTATTGTACGCTTTTCTCCGCCGCGCCGCCACCAAGTGCTGCGTTCGCATGCGCGGGCGCTACCCTGTAAATTCTCCGAATTTACAGTTATTCCGCTGGTCCTCGCGGACATAAGCATCTTATTTTCGCGCATGCAAAATTTTACCTCTTGAAATAGGAATATATGTTCGTTTATTGTATATACTAATAGGGAACAAGTGTTCTTGTTTTGTGGAGGGGATGTTCATGGCGGCAAACTCGGGACGATACGCGGGCAGGGATGTCGACGGAAGGCGAACGGGATGAAGCGGACTCCTTTGGAAACGGAAGAAGAGCTGCAGTGGGTGCTCGATTACATGCTGCTCCCGATCGTGCTCGACGTGCTGGAGCGGGATATCCGGATGCTCGACACGCTCAAATTGAAGATGCCGGTCATCTACATCAGAAGCTTGCGTCGGGTACAGGATCGGGTGAGTTCGGAAATGGCCGCCGTGCGCGGCAAGCTGAGAAGCCGGGGAATCCGGGTGTATGACGAGCGCCGGACGAAAGAGCAGCTCGAGGCGGATTTCCTATGCCGCGGCTATCATCGCAAATGCTCCATGCTGTGGGGACTGGTAAAGTCGGAGGTGGAGCGCAAGCTATGCACCTACTTGGAGCTCGATCTGGCCGAGTAGGGGGCCGCGTATGCCGATGCACGGGAACGTGCAATAGACTAAAATATACCGAAACGCTTCGATCGTGCTAGCCTATTCCGGCAGGCGGCGACCGGGCGAACAGGATCGGAGGACACTCGATGGGGAAGAAGCTGGAAGGTAACGGTCTGTTCGAATCGTCGCGCATGATGCTGCCCGAGCACAAAGAACAGTTTGTGCGCAAGCAAGAGGAGCTCGGTCACAGAAGGCGCCCGGTTTTGGACGACCAAGCGCTCGAGCAGTTTGCGCTGCTGCTGCTGGAGTCGATGGAACGGCAGGGGGAGGTCGCCGTCAGCGTGTTCGATCCTTTGAGGGACGATGTCGTCGAAGGACGGGTCGTCAAGATCGATTTCTCGCTTCAACGGGTCAAAATGACAAACGATACGGAAACCGTATCGATCCGGTTCGCCGATATCGTCAATGTCGTGCGGGTGTGAGGCACCTCTTTTTTTGCGTTAAGGGTATAGGCGGCGCTGCCGATTGCGCGGCAGCGGCACTATAGCCGGAGCTTGCAGCGCCGCCGCCCGGCTCTAAACCGGAACCGGCGGCGTAACGTCCGAGCTGGCAAGGATCGCTTGCATATCTGCATAAGCATCCGCGAGCCAAGGATGTACGACCTTAAGTTTGTCTTTTTGGGCCCACAGGAAGCCGATATAAGCCATCGCACCGTGCTCCAGCGATTTATCGAGCTGTGCGTTCAATTCGGACAAATACGGCGGGGTGCCTGTTTGGTCCCAAGAAATTTTGTCGGCGACGAAGACGACCCGATCCAGCAGGGTGGAGGGGGATTTAAGCGTCGTATGGCACCCGATGGCGTCGAGAATGTCCGGGAGCTCGATGCCGAACACATGCCGGGCCACCTCGACGGACAGCTTCTGGTGAATGATCATCGGAAACGTCTCTTCTTCCGGGAGAACCTCGATACCGAGCTCCCGGGCGACGCGAATTCTTTCGGCGTTCGGGTATACAGCACTGATGTCGTGCAGCCATCCGGCAATTTCCGCGTTCTCGGGATCGGCCCCGAAGCGGATCGCCAAGGAGCGGGCCTCGGCGCCGACGGCCATGCAATGCTCCGCCGTCTTCGGGCAGCCGCGCGATTCGAGGAAGCGCCGGACGTCGGCCGCCAAATCCCCGCTCAGCCGAAACGGGGGCTCGTTTTCAAAGAAAGGATGCATGTTGCGGTCTCCTTTGTCTATCTATTTTTCTCTTCATTTACCGTGACGACTCCATACGGCTAAGCCGCGGGCTTCTCGAATCATCGGGACTCGTAACCTCGTCCCTCCTCGAAGGCTCCGTCCGAGCCTGAACTTTTGGTGTGAAATTCAATCTTTTCTTGTTGCTCTGTTGTAGGATACAAACAATACTTGTACGTTCGTAACATGGACGTTCACCTCCTTCGTCAATGATACCACAGAAAGGGGAACAAGTGTTTGTTTTGTTGGCCGCTCCGTATCCGAAGACTTCTGATCGAAGCCATTTCGATGATGTGCATTTGTGTTTTAGCGGTGGCATTTCTTGGTATAAAATTTACTTATTTATAAATTCTATATCAATAAACGAACCTCCCCCTGTTGGGGGAATTTTATTTAATATCGATAGCGGACGGACTTTACTTGTGCAGTCTTTGAACATATAGTAGAGATGCAAGGTTTGTGCTCCTGCGTATTAGCGTACGGACACCCCGGTTGCTAGATGGAAAATATGCAGGTAAAAGTGGCATCAAAGGCCGGTTATGTGGTTTTAAATGGAAAACATGCAGCTATTTCCTCGTCTAGACGGCGAATCGCTCCAATCCGCAAGAAATAACTGGACTTTTTCCAGCTAATACACGGCCGCGCGTCAGTTTTCCGAAAATAACTGGATCTTTTCCATTAAAGGGTAAAGGGGCGGCTGGTGAGGTCTGCATGTACCGATTGGCATACCAATTGGTGTGCAGCAAGAGGAAGCCATAAAGGCAAGGTTCGGAACAAATCGGTTATATCTTGGTATGAAAGAGCGTATTGCGCAGCTAGAGGGAACGACTGGCGCGAATAGGGCTTCATCAGGGGGATTTGCACAGAGTGGGAAGCGTAGTATTGGCCATTCTTCTTTTTATCGTTACGATGATATTCGTCATCTGGCAGCCGAAGAAGCTCGGCATCGGCTGGTCGGCTTCGGGCGGAGCGCTGCTTGCATTGCTGGTCGGCGTCGTCGGCTGGCACGACGTGGTGACGGTGGCCGGCATAGTGTGGAACGCGACTTTGACCTTCGTCGCGCTGATTGTCATATCGGTCATTCTGGACGAAATCGGCTTCTTCGAATGGGCCGCGCTCCATATGGCCCGGCTCGCCGGCGGAAGCGGCAGGCGAATGTTCGTGTATATCATTTTGCTCGGAGCGGGCGTCTCGGCGTTCTTTGCCAACGACGGGGCCGCGCTCATCCTGACGCCGATCGTGCTGGCCAAAGTGCGCGCGCTCAAGCTCGAAGAAGCCCGCATTTTGCCGTTCGTCATGGCGAGCGGCTTTATCGCGGATACGACGTCGCTGCCTTTCGTCATCAGCAACTTGACGAACATCGTGTCGGCAGACTATTTTGGCATAGGCTTCGTAGAGTATTCTTCGCGGATGTTCGTCGTGAACTTGTTCTCGCTCGCGGCCAGCGTCGCGGTGCTGTATGCCGTGTTCCGCAGAAACGTACCCGAGCGATACGACGTCGCCGAACTGAAGCAGCCCGCGGAAGCTATCAAAGATGTGCGGCTGTTTCGCATCTCATGGCTCATTCTGGGCATTTTGCTGGCCGCTTACTTGCTGAGCGAGTGGATCGTCGTGCCGGTGTCGTTCATTGCCGGAGCCGTGGCGCTCCTGTTCCTGATCGTTTCCCGCGGCAGCCCGGTCATCCAGACGAAGAAAGTGATCGTCGAGGCGCCTTGGTCCATCGTCATTTTCTCGATCGGCATGTATGTCGTCGTTTACGGTTTGCGCAACGCGGGTTTGACTGATTTATTGGGGGACGTGCTCGAACGTCTTGCCGCTTCCGGCTTGTTTGCCGCCACGATGGGGATGGGATTGATCGCGGCCGTGCTTTCCTCGGTCATGAACAACTTGCCGACCGTCATGATCGGCGCATTAGCTATCAACGGGACCGCCACCGAAAGCATTCTTCGTGAAGCGCTCATCTATGCGAACGTCATCGGCACCGACCTGGGCCCGAAAATGACCCCGATCGGCTCGCTTGCGACGCTGCTGTGGCTGCATATCCTTTCCCGCAAAGGCGTCCGCATCACATGGGGCTATTATTTCAAAATCGGCGTCGTCCTGACGCTGCCCACCTTGGTTATTACCCTCGGGGGCTTGTACGTTTGGTTGAGAGTGTTGTACGGAGGATGAGAGACGAGAAACATTCCGAAAGCATCGGAGATTTGCATAGCCCGTCAGGGCGCGCAGGTCTCCTTTTTGCATTCCCTGATAATGGCAAAATAATTGGAGAAAGGCAGGCTTCGTATCGATGGAAATCACGATCTGCAAAGGAAATGAATATTGGTTGGTTGTGCGCTTTGCTTACGCTACCCGCTATGTCGAGAACATGAGGCAAATCCCGGGAGCGCGCTGGGACAGGCAAGCCCGGGTGTGGAAATTCGGATATACCTATCTGAACGTGGAAAGGTTCATTGCTTTGTTCGACGGTTGCCCGGTCGTCGTAGACGGTGAGTTGGGATTGGAGTGCGAGCCGCTGGAGCGGCATTTTGGGGGGGCGTAGGAGGGGCGGCCAAGCCAGACCCTCACAATGGCATTAATACTACAGACAAATCTATCAGTAAGGAAGGTATCCAGTGGAGATTGCTATCGACCCAATAAAGGAAGAAGAACTGAGCGTGCTCAACAATTTGTTTGAGTTTGCGGCGTATGATTTATCGGAGTTTAGTAAAGCAAATATAAAGAAAACAGGACTCTACGAACCGAAAATAAATGTGGCCGATCTGTACAATGACAACAATTATTACCTCTATATGGTGCGTGCGGAAGAGCAGTTAGCCGGTTTTGTGATTGTGAAATACATGGAAGAGGAAAACCTGCATTACTTGAACCACTTTTTCATATTGCGGAAGTATAGGAAACAAGGAATCGGACGAAAAGTAGCCGAACAGGTATTTGATATGTTCAAAGGAAGATGGAGAGTAAGCGAGTTCGATTGGAACGTATCGGCCCAGATGTTTTGGAGGAAAGTTTTGGAGCGGTATACGGGTGGGGCATTCATTGAAACAAGGAGAGCCGATAATAAAGGACCGGCTCAACAATTTTCGAATCATAATACAAGTGAATCGTAGGTGCCCAAAACATTATTGCATTCTAGAATCCGGAGGGATACAAGGCAGATTAAATTGCAGACTTTTGTAAACTGCGCTAAGCAAAGCGGCCGGACAAGTCAAGGATTATAGGAGGCAGAACGGAGAATTCAAGAACGTCAGCAACATTTTGAAAGATGTTCAATCCGCTATTGCGTTCTCCTGACAAGGCCGTCCGTCTTTCCATATGACTTGTTCCCCGTACTGTTTTCCCCAATTGTACATCATTTTCAAGACAGGCATGAGACTTTCGCCGTGTTCCGTCAAAGAATACTCTACCCGGGGCGGGACCACGGGGTACACTTTACGGAAGATCAACTGATCCTCTTCCAATTCGCGCAGCTGATTGGTCAACATTTTTTGCGTAATGTGGGGGATCAGTTTTTTCAGCTCGCTGAACCGTTTCGTTCCTTCCAAACCGAGGTGCCACAAAATGATTAATTTCCACTTGCCTCCTATCACGGCCAGCGTCAATTCCTTCTCGCAGTTGATCGTCATCAAATCGATGCGATCTTTTACTTCATTCGCCATCATTCATCCCCTCCTCCCGGTAGTATACCACAAGCGCCTACAATAGGTAAAAGGGTATACATGCTGTTTGGAAACTAAAGGGGTTGACGATTCGGATGCGGTGAGCTGTATGAATGAAAGTCCTCACCAAGAACAGTGAGGACTTTCAGGCAATTCGCGACGTATCTGCTACGAGATGCGCCCCGCTTGTAATGAATAGGAGCAGGCGTCGGCTGCAGGGGAGATCATTACGTGACAGTCTTACTCCAGGTTGGCATGCCTGCCGTACATCCGGCCGGAGTCCAGGCCCGTTTTGTCCATCATCCGGAGAATGACAGCGTCGTAAAATACCAACAATGTCTGTTCGAACAAAGAGGCCATCGGCTGGATCGTCGTATGACCGCCGCTTGCTTGATCCTTAGGCGATCCCGGCAGCTTCACAAGAGCATCCGCCAAACTTCCGATCGTCGACTCGGGAGCAATCGTGACCGCAACAACGGATGCACCCAGACTTTTCGCTTTTTGAGCCATCGGGATCAAGCTTCTTGTTTCCCCCGAGCCCGTGCCGATGATCAGGACATCGTCCTTGTCGATGCCGGGAGTTACCGTTTCCCCGACCACGTAGGCGTTTATCCCGGTATGCATCAGCCGCATGGCGAAAGCCCGTCCCATCAAACCCGATCTTCCTGCGCCAGCTACAAACACTTTGTTGGATTGCAAAATGATATCGGCCAACCTTTCGGCTTCTTCTCCAGCAATCCGCTCTACCGAAAGATGAAGCTCCTTGACGATCTCGGCGGCATATTTTAATGTTTCCATGAGGTTACGCCTGATTAACCAATTTTTTCATTTCAGCCGCAGCTGCCTTCTTGTCCTCCTGACCGGTAATGCCGCCGCCGACAATAACCAAGTCCGGTTTGGCCTTGATGACTTCCGGCAGCGTATTCAGCTTGATGCCGCCTGCAATCGCCGTTTTTGCATGCTTGACAACACGTTTGATCGCCGTAAGCTCCTCAAAGGAGTTTTTGCCTGCCGCCTGATGGTCGTAACCGGAATGAACGCAGATGTAATCCACGCCAAGCGCGTCGATTTCTTTGGCCCTGCCTTCAATATCCTTCACGTTGATCATGTCGACCATAATTTTTTTGTTTTGTTTTCTGGCTTCCTCGACGGCGCCCCGAATTGTCGAATCGTCCGATGCACCCAGAACGGTAATAATATCCGCTCCCGCTTCGGAGGCTTTCATGACCTCATATCCGCCGGCGTCCATAATTTTCAGGTCAGCCAACACGCGCAGAGACGGAAATGCCTCTTTGATTTCCTTTACCGCTCTCAATCCTTCGTTAATGACGACCGGCGTACCGATTTCGACGATATCTATATGCTCCGCCACTTCCGCAACCACTTGTTTTGCTCCGGGAATGTCTACAAGATCCAGTGCCAATTGAAGTTCCATATAATGATCTCTCCTTCGAAATGATTGTTGTTGTTCGACACAGCCCATTGTAGAGCCTTCCTTTCATTTTAGGAAGTAGGCACTTTGCCGTGAGGTAGTTACTTGGAGGATACTAGTGGTTGCTATGCAACTTTTAACACCAATCTGAAAGAAGTCTTTTCCCTTGCAGTAGGGATGAATTTTCCGACAAAAGATGGAAGGCGATTTCCATTAGTATAGTTTGCTTATTGGGTATTGTCGGTATTATGGATTATTAAGAACAATGAAAAGGATGGATGGCAGTAATAGAGTTCGGTAACTCGAACAAGGCGTCGAGAGCTGAATGGTTGCCCATATGCTAGCGTATGGCGATAAATTCGTAATCATTATGGAATCCAGAGAAGAGAAGAAGAGTAGTATTTTTAGTATATTTGAGAAAAAATGAGTTACTACTTAGGTCCCCCCTTTTCAAACGTAGAAAACTTGGTTAATAATGGGTAACCGAGTTCAAATGGAAAAGGGGACCACTGATGAAAATGAGTCCGGAAGAGATCGAACGAATCAGT
>NZ_VCRA01000045.1 GCF_005938385.1 Paenibacillus mesophilus | reverse complement strand
AATGGATGTTCCTGCTCTTACGAGTAGACAACCTTTTTCGAGTTGTACAAAGAAAAATTATGTGAAAACAATCACAAAATTCACTTGCTACATGATGTTAGCCTTAATGCAACGCTACTGCATCTTTTCCAGTTAAATACGTGCAGCCGGCCCATTATGCCGATTTTACCTGCATGTTTTCCATTTAGCCAATCCGGACAACCGCAAAAAACAAGCCCCGTCCGGCAAAACGCTGCCGAGCGGAGCTTATGTGAACGCCTGCCGTATCGCGCTCTCTTACTTCGCGGCCTCTTTGATCGCTTTGTTGACTAGTTCGTCCGCTTCCCGGAGAATCGTGTTGACGTCGCTGTTCGGCTCCAGCACCATTTTGCGGAACTGGGCGCGAACGATCGCGACGGCCGCGGCATCGTATTTCGTCTTGAAGGCGGAAGGGGCGGCCGGCTTGCTGTATACAAAGCCGAGACGGTTTTTGTCCTTCAGCGCCTCGATATCGAGCCCGAACTGCTCCATCACTTTCGGATCCTTCATGACCGGGAAGCCGCCGCTGCGGGCGATTAAGCTTTGCGCCTCATTCGTCAGCATGGCGGTCAGAGCCAGGTAGGCTTGATCCTTGTTTTTGCTCGTCGTAGAGATCATCCGGACCCCGCCGTCCACCTGCGTCGTAGTGCGCGGCGCTTCCGAGAAGGAAGGAAGAGACACCATGTCAACGTTGAACCCGGTTTTGATCGCATCCGGCAAGTTGGAGAAGATGGAGCTGGTTACGTACATCGCTACGGTGCGGTCCTTCAGGAACTGGTCCAGGCCGGTTCCGAACGTTTTGTCGTCCACCCCATTGCCGGGAATGCGGAAAAACCGCGCGTACGTTTCGAACAGCTTCTTCCAGCCTTCGCTGTTCACGACCGACTTCTCGGTTTTGCCGTCGACGAAAGACAACGAGAGCTGGTTCGCCGTAAACAAGTAAAAGTCCTGGAACGCGAAGCCTTTGTAGGCGACGCCGCCTTCCGTTCTTGTCACTTTCTGGGCAAGCGCGTATGCTTCGTCCCATGTCATGCCGTCCTTCGGATAGGGGACGCCGAATCGGTCGAAAATATCTTTGTTGTAATACATCATGATGATATTGCCGTTAATCGGCAGCCCGAGCAGCTTGCCGTCGCCGGAGATGGCGCGCACCGAGTCCAGTACGACCGGACTGATGACGCCGAGATCGGTCTTATACTTTTGGACATAGGGCGTCATATCCTCGAGCAGCTTGTTGTCCATATGCGTCCGCATGGCCGCCATCGAATCGGCGATCATGTCCGGCACGTTGCCGCTCGCGATCAGATCGGGCATTTTATTTTGCGCCGACGAGACCATCTGCATCGTAATATGGGGATATTTCAGCTTTACCGGTTCTGCGACGGTTTTCTGGAACAGCTGGTCGGACATGTTGCCCCATATCGTAATCGTGACCGGATCGGTGTTGATCTTCGGCGCGGCGACCTCTTTCTCTTTGGGGGCTTCCGTGCTCCCGGTATTCCCTTGCGCGCAGCCTTGCAGCAGAAGAGCAGCCGACAAAGCGGCAGCCGCGATCCGGCATCCTTTCTTCCAATGAACCATAACTTGCATTCTCCCCCCGAGCCGTTCGACGGCTTCAATAATATTCGATAATGGCCAATCCGCCGGTCTGATTCACGCCCGCCGCGCCTTCCGCCCACATTCTTAATTTCGAGTTCGTGGCATCGGTGAGCAAATAAATGTCCCGCAAGTCGATCATATGCTGCTCCTGGTGCGTTCCCGAGGCGGATACCGATTGCCCGAGCTTCACCGATTTGTCGTCGGTCCCGACGAACAGCTGATACGTCTGCGCGGAGGTGCCGAAAGCCGGCTTGTTTACGTAAATGCTTTTGATGAGTGTCCCGAGCGGAAATTCCACGGTGTAGTCTTGGGCTGATGAAGTCCCGAGCGGGAAGCCGTATGCGGCAATTTTGACATGGATCGATTTCAGCGGGGTGGAAGGCTCCCGGGCCATCGAGTTTTGCTTGTTCAGATCGAAGTCGCACACCTTTTTGTTGACGAAGCTTGCCCCGCCCCTCTGGTAGCAATCTTTGGCGATCGCCCGGCCGATATTGCCCGTGAACGTTATGCGGTTGTATAACGGATTCGTCGACAGCCCGGTTTGGCACTTGTCGAAAAGCAGCAGCCCTCCGGACGGAGAAGAGTTGCTCGACGCGAAGTCGCCCTTCAAGACGTATTTCAAGCTTTCCGACAGCGTGCAGTTCTCGAACGCCACCCGGTTGTTCGGACCAACCTCCACCGCATTCCGGGCCCCTCCGACAACGGTTCCGAAATTGCAGCCGTCGAATACGGCCGCCGTCTCCGTTCTGAATCCGCCGCTTCTTACGATCCCCCGGTTGATGCCCTGCAGCTCATAGCGGACTCCGAAGAAATTATAATTGTTGTTGCCCGGACCGACGGCCGCATCGTCCGCCACGTTCAAAATGTAGCGGGGCACCGACTCTTCCCCGGTTTTCGTAAATACGACACATGAACCGCCGAAGAAATTAACGCATCCACCGCCGCCGCTCTCCACCTTGACCACATCGTTAGTCGTCGATACGTCCGTCGCTACGAACTCGATAACGACAGACTGCTGGTTGTTCAACGTCAGCACGGTACCGCCGCAAGACAAATCGCACGAATGAAACTTCATCAGGTCGGCGTTGCCTGTCCCCTGCAGCACAAACAGATCGTCCAATCCTCCCGTGCTTAGTCCGATCGCCGCATTGACGCTCGAAGACAGCGCGCAGCGGAAAAACTTGAACTGCTTCTCGCCTCCGGCCGACCAAATGTTGAAGCCATTCGCTTTCGTATCGTTGTCGCCGGTAAAGCCCAGATCGAGGAAATGGATGCGGTCGAATTTATGGTTATTCGGTCCGTTGTTGTAAAACCACTTCTCCGTTCCGCCGGTCTCCAGCAGCAAAACCGAGGAATACATATTTTCTCCCGCATACGTGATGCCCCGCTTGATGGAGCCCGTGTATGTAATGCCGCTGAACAAGTTGTTGCTCGTGATCCGGTATACGCCGCGCGGAAAAAAGATTCGCGGATGGACGCCGAGGTAAGACGAATTGATGCCGGCCGTAGATCGAAGGGCGGCTTCAACCGTATTTTGGATCGCCGTACTGTCGTCGGTAATTCCGTCTCCTTTGGCGCCGAACCATTTCACGTTCCATTGTCCGTCTATGATCCGTTTGAACCGTGCTCCGGAAGCGGTTACAAGAATAGTCCCCGTATTATCCGCGGATGTCGTATCTGCCGGATCGCAGCGAAAAGCTCCCTCCTGTCCGAGATCGGTCGCCACATATACGTTCCCCGCACTCGGGGCCGTCTCGGCCCTTATCCCGGCGAGCGTCGTGGCGATACAGCTGTCGCCCGCTCCGTAGGCGGTATCCGTTGCGATTCCAGTGACCAGACCCGCGACTGCCAGCGCTGCACCCGCCATGCCGATCGAAGCGAGCGCAGCCCTTCTGCTCATCGTCCCGTTCGAACCTCCCGTTTCAAGAAGCGGTTCCTCAGTTTGTCCGACCGTCTTGTTCGTATCGTTTGCCGGCATGAATCGTCCTCCACTGCGGTTATTTGTTGTCGTACCAGTCTTTCGTATGCACCACTTTCTCTTTGTTCGCCGCATACCAGCCGGCCAAATAGCTGTCCAGCTGCGCGCCGCCGGCGTTGTCCCATGCGGACTTCGCGTCCTCGAAAGCTTGGTCGATCGTGTACGACGGACCGCTGACGACCGCTTTGGACCAAATGTCCGAGATCGCTTTCGTCGCGTTTTTGACGATGATCTGCAAATGTTCCGGCCAATGGGGCTGTGCGCTTGCGTCGATATCGTAATAGATCGGCCGGTCTGGGCTTATATAGGCGGCTTCCGCCGCTTGAATCAATTCGCCGAACCGCTTCTCCGTCGGATTGTCCGGGTTCAGCCGGGAAATGAATTTGTCGCATTCTCCGCCGGACGCGCTGGAAGAGAGCATGCGGAAGTCGAGGTTCCAGTCGACCTCCCTCTTCGATTTGTCCGCGTTCACGACTTGCGGGCAGCCGTTCTTGCCGGTCGTATAGTGCACGCCTTCGATTCCGTATCTCAGCGTCTTGATCGTCGACGGCTGGACGAGGAAATTGACGTATTGGAGGGCTGCCTCCGGATTTGTCGCCTTGGCGTTGACGACTGCCGTGATGTAAGCCGACGGCGAGAGCGCCGGACTGTACTGTCCGAACCGGCTCCGGGGCAGCGCGATCGGCATAATTTCGCCGTCCGGAACATTTTTCTTGAACGTTTCGTACAGCTTCAGCCCGAGCGCTCCCGCCCCCCCGTTCGCGCCGAACATGCCGAGCTTGCCGGTTACGAAATCTTGCTGGGCGCGCTCCCCATTTTTGTCGGTCAAATAGTACATGTCGACCATGCCGCCGTCATAGAGCCGTTTCTTCAGCTCATAGGCCGCCTTGGCACGGTCCCACGCGTGAACGTATGCTCCGTTCTCGACTTTCCATTCGCTGTGGCCGAACATCGCGTTGACGATGCTGTCGCCGACAAAGCTCAAGTTCATCCCGTACGTGTCCTTCTTGCCGTTGCCGTCCGGATCTTGCTCCGCGAACGCCTTCGCCACCTCGTAAAACTGCTCCGTCGTCGTTGGGATATCGAGGTTCAGCTTATTCAGCCAGTCCGCTCGAATGAACAGGACGTGGTTCGTCGTGATGGGACTGATGGCCCCGAGCCCATACAGCTTGCCGTCCGCCTTCGTGCCGAGCTTCCTCAGCACCGGATATTGTTGCAGCAGCGCTTTGTAGTCTGGCGCGTACCGCTCCACCGGACCGTCGAGCGGCAGAAGCAGAATTTGCGCGTACAGCTGGTTCGTATACCCAGTCGAGTATTCCATAATAAGATCGGGTGCCTTCCCGGAAGCGAACAGCGTATTGAATTTCATCTCGGACTCCCAGCGCGGAATCGGGACGAATTTGACTTGGACCGGGCTGTTGGCGTTGATCCATTCGGTCCAGCGGTTTCTTGCGGCCGTTCCTTCTTCGGCGGGAACGTTGCCCCGATCGTAGACGGATACCGTAATTTCCGGCTTCCCGGCCGATTTGCCGTCCGTCTGCTGCCGTTCACTGCCGGCGGATGAGGCTGTCGCGCCATCCTCGGTCTTGCCGCCGATGCAGCTTGTCAGCAAAACCCCGATTACCAGCACCGTTACAACGGATGCGGCGCACCATTTTCCCATATGCTTGGCCATTGCCCGTTCGACCTCCCTTATGCACGCTCTTCAGGCAAGTCCAGCTTATCATCAAATCGCGCTCCTCGTCTCACCACCTTACCCCAAATTACCCTAAATTACCCCAAAAAGTGAAGCAGCCCTTCGCAGCTTATTCCGGGTACTTTTCGGGGACCCCGATACTATTACCCCAAAAAGTGAAGCTGCCCTTCGAAGCTTATTCCGGGTACTTTTCGGGGACCCCGATACCCATACCCCAAAAAGTGACGTGGTCCTTCGCAGCTTATTCCGGGTACTTTTCCCGCCACTTTCCCACTATACCGAGCCGCCGCCGCAACCGGCAATAGACACAATTCGCATGATTGACCATTCTCTCAGAACGCCGAAAAAGCCCGTCAGGCAAAGGTTTGCGGACCTTTTGCACAGACGGGCGCCGAGAATGGTCAACCGCCGAACGAGCCGACGGCAAGCTTGTTCGCATGTATTCGGCTCCGGCGAATATACATAAAAGAAAACCATTCCAAGTATAAAGAGGCGGCTCATGCAAAAACAATCTTTTGTACGAGGGACGTTCATTCTGACGGCAGCGTCCTTGACTACGAGAATTCTCGGATTCGTAAGCGGCATTTTTCTGGCCCGTTCGCTAGGAGCGGAGGGGATCGGTCTATTGATGATGGCCCATCCGCTCGTACCGCTCGTCATTACGCTGACCGAATTGGGGCTGCCGGTCGCCATCTCGAAGCTGGTGGCCGAAGCCGACGTCAAAGGGGATAAGCTGAAGGAGAAGCGGATTCTCGCCGTTTCCCTTGTCATTACGGGGACGCTCAGCATCATCCTGACACTGCTCGCGCTGCTCGGCTCGAAGTACATAGCTGCCTTGTTTTTGACCGATCAAAGAGCCTACTACGCCATGCTGGCGATTACGCCCATCGCGCCGATCGTCGCTATATCGGCCGTGCTGAAAGGCTATTTCCGCGGCAAGCAGCATATGATGTCGATCGCCTTGTCCGACGTGTTCGAGCATATCGCCCATATTGCGTGCATGCTGGCGCTTGTGCAGCTTCTGTTGCCTTACGGCATCGAATACGCGGCGGCGGGAGCCATGGCCGGGGCCGTCGTAGGCGAAGGGGTAGGCCTTCTCTATTTGCTCGGAAGATACAAATGGAATCAGCGGAACGACGAGCATAAGCAGAAGGCGTCCGAGCATTTGCGGCACGGCAAGCGCACTTTCGCGGAGCTGATGCGGATGGGCTTGCCGACGACCGGCCTCGGCTTCGTCCATTCGATCTACAGCGCCTTCCAGCCGATGCTGATTACGAAAAGCTTGGCGCTATTCGGGCTCGGCACCGCCATGGCGACCAAGCAGTACGGGCTGCTGGTCGGCTACGCGTTCCCTCTGCTCGTCTTCCCGAGCTTTATTACGCATTCGTTATCGACGGCGCTTATCCCGGCCGTGAGCGAAGCGATGGCCAACCGCAACGGGATGGACGTGCACCGGAGAATGGATCAGGCGATGCGGATCGCGCTGTTCGTGGGAGCGCCCGCCACCGTCATTTTGTACATATGGGCCACTCCTCTTACGACGCTGCTCTACAACGCGCCGGAAGCCGGACCGCTGCTCAAGCTGCTCGCTCCGATCTTTTTCCTGCATTATTTCGAAGCGCCGCTGCACGCCGTCCTGCTCGGTCTCGGCAAAGCCGGCACGACGATGTGGAACTATATCGCCATGGTCATCATGAAAGCGGCGGCGATTTATTTTCTCGGCAGCCAGTTCGGCATTACCGGCATCGCGCTCGGGATGAATTTCGGCATCTGCTTCATCACGATGCTCAACTTCTTCTCGATCTCGAGCCTGATCGGGTTTTACTTGGATCTCCGGCGGTTCGTGAAAGTCGCGCTCTGCATGGCGGCCATGGCATTCGCCGGTCAATCCGCCTATTCGTACGCACAGCATATCGGCATGCAGCCGCTGTGGAGCTTGCTCGGCTCGATCGGCATCGCGATTGCCGCGTTTCTGCTGTCGCTGGTGCTGACGAATACGATTAACCGCAGCAGCGTATTCCGTTTCGGCGGAACGGGCGGGATCGCCGCTTTACGCAAGTAGACGGTCCATCGCCTTACATAAAATCGGCATCATTTCGTCGATATGCTCCTCGGCTGCGATCAGCGGCGGCATGAGCCGGATTGTGGCCGGATGCGGGGAATTAATTAGCAGTCCTTCCCGCAAACATTCGGCAACCAGCCCGGCTCCGACAGGGGCCGGGAGATCGAATGCAAGCAGCAGTCCTTTGCCCCGCACCGGGCTCAAGCGGTAAGTGTGCTCAACCTCGCGCAGTCGGTTCTCCAAATAGAAGCCTACCGCCTCCGCGTTCCGGGCAAGCCGCCGATCCACGATCTCTTGGACGACCGCTTGCCCAACGGCCATCGCGAGCGGCTGTCCCGTATACGTCCCGCCCTGGTCGCCGGGCTCGAATAAGTTGAAGCACTCCCTCGTCAGCAGCGCTGACAATGGAAAGCCTCCGCCGATTCCTTTGCCAAGTGTCATCGCATCGGCTTGAATGCCGTAATGCTCGGCTGCGAACAGTTTGCCGGTTCTGCCGAGTCCGGTTTGGATTTCATCGAATAGGAGCATCATGCCCCGTTCGTCGCACAATTCGCGCAGCCTGCGCAAATAGTCCGCGTCAACCGGATGAACCCCGCCTTCCCCTTGAACCAGCTCCAGCATAACCGCGCAAGTGTTGCCGTCGACGGCGGCCAGCAAACTGTCCATATCATTTAAGGGGACATGCTTGAACCCGGGCATGGCGGGGGCGAAGAGGCTTTGCCAGCGCGCCTTGCCCGTAGCCGACATCGTCGCGAGCGTACGCCCGTGGAAGCTGTTGACCGTCGTGATAATTTCATATGCCCCTCCGAGATTTACCGCCCCGTGCTTTCGCGCCAGCTTGATCGCTCCTTCGTTCGCTTCGGCTCCGCTGCTCGCGAAGAACGCCTTGTCGTAGCCGGACAAGCCCGTCAGCAGCTTGGCAAACTCGATCATCGGCTTATTGTAGAAAGCCGGGCTCGCATTTACGAGGGTCGACGACTGACGAACGAGCGCTTCCCGGATAACGGCCGGCGAATGGCCGAGGCAGGTAACCGCCCAGCCTCCGATAAAGTCCAAGTAACGGTTGCCGTCGGTGTCCCACAAATACATCCCTTCGCCGCGTTCCATGACGAGTCCGGGACGGACGGCCGTAAACAAAATCGATTGCTCCGCATCGGCCAGCAGCTGTGCCGTGCCGGATTTCCGCACATCAACCATCGTATCACCTCCGATAAATACGAATTATTATACATATTATTGTATTTATATACAATACCCAGCACACAACCTTTCAGGCAGGTTGTGAAAATAAGAGCGGTTTGCAGCAGCAAATAAAAACGCGCCTTCCGATCGATAAGACCGGCAGGCGCTTTTTCTTATGCATTATTCATCCACAGTGCGATTGGTAAGCTTGGCGAAAGCGTCATTGATCGTTTTCATGCGAACTTCGACTTTTTTGGCGGCCGCATCCAATGTAAACCCGTCGTCCATAAGCTCTTTGACGAGAAGAATTTTTTTGATGTTTACATAATCGTACTTCCGCGTCGTCCCTTCGCCTTCCTTGGAGGGAACAATGATTCCCTTCTCCTCCCAATATCGGATCTGCCTTTGCGGAACGCCCGTAATATCCGATACTTCGCCGATGCCTACGACCAATTTGCCCAAAAGCTCGATATCCCACCAGAAGCTTTCCACTTGATCCTGATTATCGCTCATCTTTCCCACCTCGCGTGTCATTTCCCATGAAAATATTTTACAACAGTCAAAATTTATTTACAACCAAAATAGAATTATTGACAATGATTGTAGATTTGTTACAATTGTCGTAGCGAAATTACATTGGTTGATTTTGCTACACTATAACCTTTAGGAGAGTGCACTTATGCCGATCATCAACGTCGATTGTTGGGAAGGCTTTAACGCGGAACAGAAAAAGCAATGGATCAAGGGGCTGACGGACACTACGGTCAATCTGTTTAACATTCCGCCCGATAAAGTATTGGTCGTTCTGCGCGAAACGTCTCTGGACAATTGGGGGCAAGCGGGAACGGTCGCATCCGATCCGGACTTCTTGCCGAAAAGCCGCATCACGGAAAACAATCCCGCCGGAAATTAAGCGTTTGGCGGAAAACAAAGGCACCCCGGCCAGCCGAAACCGGAGGGGTGCCTTTTCCCAATACATTCACGGAGGCGAGCGTCACGATGAATACTCGGACCGAGACCACCTATAGCGTCGAAACGGAACACGGCTATCGGAAGGCGTTGGAGCATGCGCTCGGCTTGCTGCCCCTGCCGGACCCTTACACGCTGCATACCGTACAGCTCCGGAAACAAAATAGCGCCGACGTTTGGCTGTTCCGGTATCGTAAGCAAGGCGAAACCCATAGCGGGCTTGGCGGCGAACATTTCTCATTCGTAGTCGAGAAGGACTCTCTCGCCATTCTCGGATATACTTGGAAGGACCAATCGCTTCGCTCGGGGCCGCTGCCGACCCCGGAGGAAACAAAAGCTTCCGCGGAAGCCTTGTTTAACCGGATCGAGCCCGGACTGTCGGAACGTTTGCAAAATTTGTGGATTGACCGCCACGACGAAACGGTAACGATCGCGGATGGGCCGAACAAGCAAGCGGAGTACGTGATTCCGGGGATGAAATACAAATGTTATGGCCGGGAGAGCGACGATTACGCCTGGGTCATTGTGGGAACAGGCGGACGCATCATTACGTTCGAACAAGGAATAAGGTGGAGAAACGGGCGCGTAACGGAAATGTGGCTTCATGACGGCTGGCTGCGGAAGTTCGGAGGCGACGGCGGAAATGGTTAAGCCCGTAACGATGAAAGCGGTCGGATTTTTCAAGCCGCTCCCCGTACCGGAACCGGAGGAGTACCTTGTCGATCTTGTAATAGATGTCCCGACTCCGGAAGGCAGGGATTTGCTCGTACAAGTAAGAGCGGTCTCGATCAACCCCGCCGACGTGAAAAGCCGGTCGGGCTCAAAAGCCGCCTCCGAGTCGCCGATTATTCTCGGATGGGATGCAGCCGGTATCGTGATCGAGACCGGACCGGATTGCACATTGTTCAAGCCCGGAGATGAAGTCTACTACGCCGGCGCGATCGACCGGTCCGGCTGCAACAGCGAATTCCATCTCGTTGACGAACGAATCGCCGGAAGCAAGCCGAAGAGCTTAAGCTTTGCAGAGGCCGCAGCAATGCCTTTAACGTCTATAACTGCCTGGGAAAGTTTATTCGTCAGATTGGGTATCAGCCGCAACGCGCCGGACAATCGGCACAAAACGATTCTTATTATCGGCGCCGCGGGAGGCGTAGGGTCCGTTGCAACCCAGTTGGCCAAACATTCCGGTCTTGCCGTGATCGGCACCGCTTCAAGAGCGGAGTCGTTCCGCTGGGTCAAGGAACACGGAGCCGATGCCGTGATCAACCACCGCGAAGCGATGCTGCCTCAATTGAGCGCTTTGGGTATGGAGCATGTCGACTATATATTGTGCCTCCATGATACTGCAGCCCATTGGAGCTTCATGGCCGAAGCGATTCGCCCGCAAGGATCGATCTGCTCCATCGTTCCGGTTCAGCAGCCGGTGCACTTGGGACTGCTTTTCTCCAAAAGCGTCTCCTTCCATTGGGAGCTTATGTTCACCCGGGCCAAATATCGGACGGACGACATGATCGAGCAGCACAATCTGCTCAATGCCGTCGCCGAACTGATGGACGCCGGGGAAATAAAAACAACGATGGCTCAGCTGCTGACGCCGATTAACGCTTCCAACCTCCGGATCGCCCATGAACAAGTGCGTGCCGGCGATATGATCGGGAAGCTTGTATTGGAGCAATTTTAACCGCGTTTCCTGTGCTTGAACTCCTCGCACGCTTGCAGCCAACTCGCGGCTATCTCCGGATTGGAGCCGAAGTGAATGTGCGTATAGCCTGCGACCAAATTGGCCGTCGCGAAGCCTTCCGGCTTCGTCCCTTGACGCCCTTTGGCGGAATAGGCCGGAGGCGGGTTCGCTTCCCCGCCAGGCTGAAAGGTGGAGTAGTGGAACTCGTGGCCGCGGGCCGCTTCCCCGCTGCCAAGCAGGAAGTTGTCTTCCGTCCCGGATATTTCCCGATAGCCGAGCGCCGCCAGCTTCGTCTGCATCGTTACGGCGCCCTTGATCAAGCCGACCATCGGATACTCGTTCCCTTGCGTGTCCCGAATCGCCTCGGTCAAATACATGAAACCGCCGCATTCGGCAAGCGTCGGCATGCCGGCTTCGATCCGCTCCCGCACCGAAGCTTTCACCCCGTCCAGTCCGGCCAAACGCTCGGCGAACTCTTCGGGAAACCCTCCGCCGATATAGAGACCGTCCGCCTCCTGCGGAACTTTGTCGCCCGCAAGCGGCGAGAAGTAGACGATCTCGGCGCCATACGACTCGAGAAGCTCCAAATTTTCCGGATAATAAAAGTGGAACGCCGCATCCTTCGCAACGGCGATACGGATGCCTCTCTTCTTCGCCCGTTCGACGAACAGCGCGGGCTTGCATGCAAGCGGCCCGCACTCCGCGATCTTCAGCAGCATGTCCATATCGAGATGCTCCGCGACCAAAGACCCGAGCTTGGCGAAGAAGGAGTCCAGCTCTCCGCGTTCGATCGAAGGGACGAGTCCGAGGTGTCTCTCCGGTATTTCGATCTGCTCCTCGCGCTTCAAATACCCGATGACCGGGATTCCGCATTCCTGCTCGATCGCTTCCTTGACGATCCGGTAATGCCCTTCGCTCCCGGCTTTGTTGGCGATGACGCCGGCAATCCGTACTCCGGGAGAGAGGCACTGGAAGCCTTTGACGACGGCGGCCGCGCTGCGGGCCATGCTTTGGACATTGACGACGAGCAGGATCGGCGCTTCGATAATTTGGCTGATGTGGGCCGTGCTGCCTTCGTCGGACAGCGGGCTTTTGCCGTCATACATCCCCATGACCCCTTCGACTACGGAGATGTCCGCACCGGCGCTGCCCCGGACGAACACTTCCTTCGCCGCCTCCGGCCCGAGCATCCAACTGTCTAGATTGCGCGACGGCCTGCCGGTAACGGCCGTATGATAAGCCGGGTCGATGTAATCCGGGCCGCATTTGAAGCCTTGCACCGTATAGCCTTTAGCCTTCAGGGCGGCCATGATCCCGATCGTGGCCGTCGTTTTGCCCGCGCCGCTGCCCGTGCCTGCGATGACGAGCCTGCGTTGTGCGGAGGGGCTCATGCCCGGATGACGCTCATTCATATGGAATCAACTCCTAAGTCGCCAAAGGCAAGTAGTTATTAGAAAACGAAAAAAAGGCATTCCCAACATCGTTAATGTTAGAAATGCCCGGTCCGTCGTCATGAAACGTTTCCGATAGCTCCGGCCTGCGACCGGATAATCCGCACCGCGCCGAAACCGCAGCTCGATCTCTAACACTCCCTAATTCCACGCAGGGTCGCAGTGTTGTTGAACTAGGCAGGTCTCCTGACTTGGATCGTTTCCCGGCGCCTTCCCGAGTTGCGCACCCAGTGGCTTATTGCCGGAAATTCCGGTATCGGCGATCGTTACAGTGGCGGGTCCGTGCCGGATTTTCACCGGCCTTCCCTTTTAACCGGACTTCTGCACAAGCCCGGCACCTAATTCCTTGTCTATGCGATTGATTGTTGTAATCGTATCATCAAAACGGCTGGATTGACAAGACTAGGCGGCAGATAAAAGGATCGGCGAATGGAATAGATGCAGCGTCTGCTCGCGCGGTTGTCCTTTCCGTCCGCAACGCAACTGGAAAAGATGCATTTATTCCCGGGAAAACGGCGCATGTAACGTTCATGAAATGGAAAATGTACAGTAAATTCGCCCGAATGGGCGTCGATCGCAGTCACGGTGAGGAAATAGCTGCATGTTTTCCAGTTTATACGTTGCAATGGGCCTTTATCGCCGACTTTAACTACATGTTTTCCAGTTAGCTCTCCAAAGCAAGAGGCGTCCGTTCCGGCAACAGACGGCTCCACAAGCACTTAGCGCTAACGGTCACCTGCTATCGGCGCCCGTGGAGGAGTGGCGTGCTGTGCAGTTTACCCTGGAACCAGAACTAATTCCGCCCCTTTGCATTGTCCTCGCTGCATTTTATTTGGCACTAGCTCCGGTAGGCCGGAGCATCCAGCAGCTCCTCGAGGCCGACCACTCTCATTCGCTTCCGCTGAAGCGTCTCAATCATTTGCGGCAAAGCCTTTGCCGTTTCGATACAGCCCGAATGGGAGTGCATCAGGACGATTTCCCCGTTTCTTACAAACGTCTCCACGTTCCTTCGAATATGCGCTTCTTCCTTCTGCGACCAGTCCAGCGTATCGAGCGACCACAGCACGGTGGAGCAGCCCGCCAGCCGCGCCGCTTGGAAAACCGCCTCATCGGCATCGCCGAACGGAGGGCGGAACATAGCCGGCTCTTTCCCGATAATGTCCCGGATAACGGCTTGCGTCTGCTGAAAGTTGCGGTCGAGACTGTCCTTGTCCAATGTAGTCAGACGGTCATGATCGTAGCTGTGGCCAAACACGAGGTGACCGGCCTCGTATACGGCTTTCACCACTTCCGGATATTGCCGGGCTCTGCTGCCGATAAAGAAGAAGCTCCCTTTCACGCCGTACCGGCTTAACGTTTCCGCAATCATCGGGGTGATCCGGTCATCGGGACCGTCGTCAAACGTCAGCGCCACTTTTGGCACATCCGGGCCGTTGAGGTATACAAGCTCCTTATGGCGATTCGCATGCTGCAGCGCACGATCCCGCCACTGGAGCAGCCTTTCCCTCGCTTCGTCCGTCATCCGTTCGGAATATCCTTCTATGTTCAAAATGTAATTTTTATTCACAATAATTCCCCATTAAAGAAATTTAGCTACACCTCTACTATAACTCATTTGCCTTGAAAAGGGACTGGAAAAACAAAAAAAGCCGCACGTATGCGACTTCGATTCCCTTCTTCAGGAGTTCAATAAAGCTTTGTAATGCTTGATCGAGCTGAAATGCATGCCCTCGTGGTATAACGAGAAGTTTAGAAACTCCGAGGTCGTTTCCATCGTCATTCCGCTGGATGTCGTATATGGCGCGGGCGTTTTCTCCAAATCTTTGAAAGTGTGCTGGATACGCCGCTGCTGATCCCGCAGCATGCCCGTCACTTCGGACAAAGTCGGCGGAGCCGCCGTCCACGCAAGCGGCGTCGTGCCCGGAGCGAACAAGGCCATGAACGGTTCCGGGATCTGTGCGTCCAAACCATGAAGCAGAAAAGAGAACCTCTCCTGCACCAAATAAATATGTCCCGCCTGCCATAAAATATGGTTTCTGAATGTTGCGGGTATGCGGGTAGCCATGCTTTCGGGAATCCCGTCGAGCGCCTTAAGCGTTTGATTCCGGGCGAATTCCAGCTGCTTGAGTACAAAAGATTCCATTCGATCTACGCTCCTTTAAACTGGAAAAAAGGGATACGGTGATTGTAGCATACCATATTGGAATCTGCTATGGCTCCGGCATGCTGGCCTTCATCCCCGTTGCACCATACCCGGTCCGGACCGTCAGCCAACCTTCTCGCTTCCTCCTTCGCCGGCTCCGTTCTTGCGATAATCGCCTGGTGTGACACCCACCAGCTTCTTGAACACGCGAATGAACGTTTCGGCGTGAATGTAGCCGGCCCGCTGGGCTATGCTCAGCACCGGCTCAGACGGCTGACTCAAGAGCAGACGCTTCGCCTCGGCGATCCGTACCTGCGCCACATAGTCTACGAACTTCTCGCCGAACTCCTCCTTGAACATGCGGCTCAAGCTTTTGTCGTTTAATTGAAAAGCATCCCCAACCTGGGCGAGCGACAAGCCCGGGTCTCCGAAATGCTGTGCGATATAAGTTTTGACCCGCCCGGCCAGCTCGCGGTTGCCCCGGCTGCCGCGCTTCAGCGCAATGCTGCGGGACGCTTGGTCCAGCACGTCCAGCATGTGCTCCTCCCAACGGTCCGCATCGTCGAACATGCCCGCCCGCGCCCGCGTCTCTTTGACCGTCTCGTGCCAGACGGCGCGCAATTCCGCGGGGAATCCGCTCATTTCCTTGTCGATCGCGTACAGCACGAGCCGGGTCCGATGCGCCAGCTCTTCGCGCTTCACGGGCACCTTCCTCCAGGCGGCGAACGCCTCCCGCAGCGGCTCCTCCCACGGCTCGCCCATCCGGAAGCTCCTCGCCAGCCGCCACATGTCCGGCTCATCCCCGTCCTCCCGAAGTCCTCGCTCCCGCGAGAACGCTTCAGCTTCCCTGCGGCCGATGACCCGGCTGCCGCCGAACGAAGCTTTGTACTGCAGCGCTTCGAACGCTTCGTCGAACGAGCGGGGGATATAGTCGCTCCGCTCCACCGCGCTTCCTACGCCAATCGAAACGGTAAATTTCATATTCGCTTCAATCCAGTCCCGGAGCTGGCGGAAATATCCGGAAGCCGCATCGTCAGGCACGGCCGGATCGCCGGGAGCGTACATGAAGAGCAGCACGCCGAATTCGCCGCTTCCGATCCACTCTCCCCATGCGCGCAGCCCCGTTTTATCGGCGATTTCCTTCGTCACACTAACGAGCGCAAACTTCAGCAGGTTTTGATCGGAGGCGGAATAGGGGCTGCAAAACTCGTCGTGCCGGTCAATTTCCGCGATGGCCGCCACGGCATACCGAAACGCCCCGTTCATGCCGAGGCGCTGCATTTCCCGATTCCATTCGTCTTCCGTGACGGCGGGCTCGCCCTCCAGCAGCCGGTAAAAAAACCATTTCCGCCGGTACGTCAAATCTTCGCGGTGCTGTCTCTCATACCGCTCGGAATGCTCAACCAGCCGGTCGATCGCCGCACGGATAAAGACGAATTCGTCGGACGGCTTGCTTCCGGGCTCCTGCTGCCTGCCGGCTCCGTACAGCTGGATGCTTTCCTTGATCGATTGGATCGGGCGGTAGTTCCGCCTTACCGCCGCGATCATCCATCCCGTCCCGCCCGCTATGATGATCAGCCCGGCCGCGAACCATACGTAGGAGAAAGCCGACATGAGCTCGGACGACCGTTTGTACCCGGCTTCGGTCGTCACGGTCCAGCCGGTGTAAGCCGACTTCACCTTGGCCGAAGGACGCTCTGCGGACACGGACCGCTCCCTGAAAAACGGCGCATCGGCCGCATCGAGAAGCTGTACGGCAGCCGCGGCCTCCGACTTCGTGAACTCATCCAGCATACTTTCGAGGACGTCCACCCGCACGTTGGCCACGAGCAGCCCGAGGCTGCCCGTCGTGAGCGGTACCTTCTTCACGAGCGATACGACCTGTTTACGCGTGCCATCGCTTCCGAACTCCTGATATGTTCTCCGCTCCGACCAGACGTGAGGCAGTCCGTTCTTCGCCCCCTCGACGAAGCCGCGGTCTCCGAACCGCACCAATTCGATTTGCTGCAAAGGGGTAAGCACCATGCCGTCCGACTCCCGGTACAAATAAATCGAGTCAAGCGGGCTCATCATCGTGCCGAGCTCCCCGATCCGAGCGGAGATGCGGTAATAGTCGAGAGGCGTCAACGACCGGGCCGTTTCGTAAAACGAACGGATCTCCTCGCTGCTTAGCATTTCCTTGATCACCGTCTGTTCAACGAAACGGAGCGAGCCGTCCAGCGTCTCCAACACGTTGCGGGCGAACACTTCGTTGGACCGCGCCGCCTGCTTGTTCGAGTAAACGCTCATCATGATGAAGAAGATCGCGATGAGCAGGCAAATGACGACATAGAAGACCGGAAGATACGACAACAGCCACCTGCGGTAACCGGACTTGGCCATGGAGCCACCCACCCCTCCGGAAGTCTGCTAATGAAACGCTGCATGTTCGATTCTCCGCCCAGCATTCGGCTGCAAGCGGTTTTCTACATTATATCTGAACGACCCATTACGGAATATATGCGACGCACTCGATCTCGACGGTCATGCCTGCCGGGAATTTGCCGATCTCGACCGTGCTCCGAGCGGGAGGCTCATGGGCGAACGTCTCCGCATATACTCGGTCATATGCTTTGAAATCGTCGAGATTGCGCAGAAACGACGTCACTTTGACCACATGATCGAGCGAAGTGCCGGCCGCCCGCAATATTTCGCCCATATAATTCAGGACAAGGCGCGTTTGCTCCACGACGTCGTCGGGATGCAGCACTTTGCCGGTACCGAGCTCGAACGGGCACGTTCCCGCTACGTATACCATATTTCCAAGCTTGATTGCCTGAGAATACTTCCCTCCCGGTGCGGGAGCTTTGTCCGTCGATATCACTTCTTTTCTCATATAAGGCAAGCCTCCTTTTTATAGAATAACAGGTCAGGCGTTTTTGCCGAAAACGGCGCCGCCGTCGATATACAACGGGGAACCCATCATGAATTTCGAATCGTCCGACGCCAGAAACAGCGCCGCCTTCGCCACATCTTCGGGCCGGCCGAGCTCTTCGCTGAGCTGGCGCTTCTTGATCGATGCAAGCCCCGCGTCCGGATCGTCGTACGAATTGCGCAAATACGCCTCCACGAACGGAGTCAGTATCGTCCCCGGCAGCAGCGCGTTCACACGGATGCCGTAGGGCGCATAGTCCACCTGCATCGATTTCGCCAGCGCCAGCACGGCCCCTTTCGTTGCGGCGTAAGACGCCCTTCGCGCAAGGCCGATCTCGGCTACGCACGACGACATATGAATAATGACGCCCTGCTTGCGCTCCATCATGTGCGGAACGACGTATTTGCTCGGCAGGTAGACGCCTTTGATATTGATGCTCATGATCCGGTCCCAGACGTCGGGCTCCACCTCGTGCAGCATGCCTACGCCGCTGATGCCGGCATTGTTGAACAGGACGTCGATCCGGCCGAAACGGGCAATCGCCCGCTCCGTCATCGCTTCCACCTCGTCCGGCTTCGTCACGTCCGCTCGAAGGAACAGCGCGGTTCCGCCGTTCGCCTCGATTTGACCGACGGTCTCCTCGCCTTTCGCTTCGTCCAGATCGTTCACGATAACGGAGGCTCCCTCCGCCGCGAACAACATGGCCGTGCTTTGTCCGATGCCGGAACCGGCACCGGTAATCATACATACTTTATCCCGCAATCTCATGTCCGTTCCCTCCCGGTCGTATGAATCGATAGCCAGCCGCTTGTGGACATGGAATCACGCCTGCGGGCGTTCCTCTTGTCCGCTAGCGCACGAGCGGATAATCGCTTCGGCGACCGCGATGCCGTGTACTGCATCGTCGAACGACGTATATTCAGGCTTCGTCCCGTTCGCCACGCATGCGCTGATATAGGTTAGCTGTTCGCGGAGCACTCCGAACGAGCTTCCGTTTAACGTATGATGGATGAAATAGTCCGGGGACGTCCGGCCCCTCGAATCCCACAGCTGCAAATTCGAGCCGCTGTTCGCGAACTGAGCCGTTCCTTCCGTGCCGATAATTTCCGCGGCGTCGTTCATGACGATGCCCGCTTCGTCCGGCGTCATCCAGTTGCTGTGCAGGAAGGCGATCGTCCCGTTCTCGAACTGGAGGCACGACCATAAAATGTCCGGCACGACGTCGTCGTTGACCGCTTTGCCGTAAGCTTTAACCGATTTGACCCGGCTGCCCGCATACCAGATCGCGATATCCAGATCGTGAACCGTCAGCTCGAACACCGTATGCGTCCGCTTGTAGGTGCGGAACATGCCTTTCGTCCGTCCCCGCTTCAAGAACATGCTCTGCGGCGCGCCGATTCGGCCCGAATGAATCGCGTTGTAAATGTCCGCGTAACGCGGCTCGAACCGCAGCAGGTGCCCGGCGAAGATAAACTTCCCGTGCTCTTCCGCCGTCCTGGCCATAGCGGCCGCTTCCTCGAGCTTGGTCGATATCGGCTTCTCCACAAGCACATGCTTGCCCGACTTTAATGCCGCTATTGCCGGTCCGAAATGCTCGTGCTCGAACGTGGCGATGCTGACCAGGTCGATGTCTGTCCGCTCCAGCAGCTCTTCGCTGCGGCTGTAAGCATGCGGCACCGAGTAGCGCTCCGCAAGCTGCTTGACCCTCTCCTCGTTGCGGTCGCACACCGCCACGACTTCCACCTGCGGCATGGAATGAAACGCTTCCAGATGACAGCTTCCCCAGCTGCCCAGCCCGATAATGCCTACTCTTACTTTGTTCATATGAATCCTCGCTCCCTCTCCCGTGATGGCCTGCTGCCATAAATGGTCGGATATAATTTTTATATATTATATATAATACATGCAATAGAATTATATCGCCTATCCGAAACCGTTTCAACCCTAAACGAAAAAAACATCTCGCCTTCACCACTAACGGCCCGCTCCCGGAAAAGGTGTAGGGGATGGCCAAAGCCCTCCGCGCGTGTTACGGCACTAATAACGGCGGCCATGCCCCTTATTCCGTACCCGTCCGTACGGCATCGAACCTCCTGCGATTTCCGGCTTCAGGCCAGCCGCTTGTGGTGACCTCCCAATGTGCATGCGAACCTCGTTTTGGGTATGTGGACGGGCACGTGTCGGATTAGCGAACGCCATTTTACTGTTAATGAACCGCATTTCGTTATTTCCTCACAATTCGGGGAACCGCACAAAAGTACGAACAAAACTTCACTATTTGCGAACTTATGCTCAGTAATAGCAACCTCCGGTTCGCTATTTCCGATTACTTGCCTAACCTGCCCGAATTAGCGCAATGAGGTTTACTATTTATATACTTGAGTTCACTACCCTCTTCCCTTCAGGGGAACAGTTTTAACGAAAGAAAAAAAGCCTTCTCGCGCCTGGAGGCGCAAGAAGACTTCGCAATTACTGCATCACCGGCTGCAGCCGGCCCAGCGGCCCGTTCGGATCGACGATGTCGGTTAGTTCCGAATACGGGATCGGGAATGTCGGAAACCCGTACGCATAAGGCGTATACTCGTACAGCTGGTAATAAACGACAAGCTCGGTCGGAGTCAAATAGTAGTCCTGATCCGGCCCTACGCCTCTAAACGGAGTGCCTTCGAGAATGGGCACCTCTTTCTCCTCGATCTGCTTCTGCAAAATCTCGTCGATCTGCTGCTTGTAGCCGCTGTCTTCGCGGAACAGATCGGCGGAACGGTATTCGCGCCCGTCCCACAAGTCCATCGTCAGCGACTTCTGCAGCGTCACTCCGTGTGCGGCTCCTTGCGCGTATGCATAATTTCGGAACACGATGCTGATCAGCCCATCCCCGTTCAGCTCAATGTCGTAAGTCCCCGTCATCTCCTTCGTCGGGTCCTGCACATAGCCTTGGTCGCGGATAAGCCGGTACACCATTTGCATAATCCGGTCGTTTATGATCATTTGCGCCTTGCGGTTCGGCAATCCGGTCAACTGGGGGTAACGGATTTGCAGCCGCGGCTTGATCATCACCTTTTTCGATACAGTAGCGGATAAATCACGGTATTCCATGGTCGTCCGCATGCCTCCTTCTAGCTGATAGTCGCCTATTACTACCCATATTCAGCGAAGGGCAAAAGGTGCGCGCGGCCGCGCGATTTTTCGTTAAAGGAGCATGCATGCCACTTCAGACGGATTGGTTCCGGCTATCCCGGTAAGTCGTTTCCGAGATCCGGCTTGATCCGGGCTGTGCCTTCCTTGACATGCTTCAGCTGGGCGACGATGATGAAGCTGACGATAACGAGCAGAAACCAGGAGCTGAGCTTGCCCCAGCCGACGACGGTCCACGCCGCGCGCTGATTCGGATACTGCCACGCGCCGAGAAACGTGCCGATATTTTCGGCGATCCAGATGAAAAATCCGATCAGAAAATAAGACAGCACTAGAGGCATCCTGTGAACGGCGCCCAATACCGTATACTCGACGCGCGTCCGGAAAAATACGACGAACAGCAAAGCGGTAAGCACCCAGCGCATATCGTAAATGTAATGATGCGTCATGAAGTTCAAATAAATGGCCGCTCCGAGCGGCACCGTCCACAGCGGCTTCGGCCACCGCACCAGATGGACGTCCAGCCTGCGCCATGCCTGGCACAAGTAGCTGGCCACGCTTGCGTACATGAACCCGCTGTAAAGAGGCACGTCGAACAGCTTCGTCCAGCCGTCCATCGGGTACGTCCACGACCCTTTGTGCACCTTGTATACTTCGAGGGCGAAGCCGATCAGGTGGAACACGCAAATAACTTTGAGCTCATCCTTCGTTTCCATTCCGAAACGGTACATCGCATACTGTGTCAGCAAACAGACGATCAGAATAAAGTCATAGTCCGCTAGGACCGGAATATCCACCAGCTTCGTCAGCGCGATCGTGGCGAAGATGACGACGGGAAAGAAGCAGGACAACGCCTGCTGTACTCCAAAATGAAAGAACGGCTTCCAAAAGCGCATTCGCATACCTCCGCTGGCCCGATTGGGCGGACTCCGCCGCCATTACTATCATAATGCCGCCGGACAAAGGAATACAACGAACAAACAAAAAAGCTTTTCAACCGAAGTCGAAAAGCGGGCCGCCTCAATGGTTTTTGTATTCCCGGCAAGCGAGGCACGTGTTGACATCCACGCAGGTGGGATGGACCGCTCCGGTAAATTTGGTGCAATAGATCGGGGTTTTGAAGTCGACGTTCGTGGAAATCATGGAGCAGTATTTGCAGCCGCCGATCAGCTCTACGGTTAGCCGATGCACATCGTTTTTCAATTGCACGACTTCGTTCATCACCATTTCACCCCCCCAGTATTCCCCCAAAAGTGAAGTGTTGCTTCGCAGCTTATTCCTAATACTTTCGGGGGAGCCCCCACACCAACCCCAAAAAGTGAACACAAGCTCGCCAAAAACAAAAGAGGACGCCGCCCAACAGCGACGTCCGTCCGATTGACGATAGGCATCGATTCGAGGGCGGCCCGGCTGTCATGGCATTTGGACAAATGCTGGTAGACCCGTAGCTTTGCGTCCCTGTCTTTCGAGCAGGTTTGCCTTTATCCGATATAACTGATACAAGAGTACCATACGACTCTCCCGCTATTAATAGGCATAAGGAACCATTTTGTTACTTACGTCGCATATCGGGACTTTCGCCTTCCGCCGCTGCAGGCTTATATGCCGCTACACGCAGCCTCCAATAGTCGGCTATCCATCGACCGTCGCGGTATAAAGAAGGCTTTGCCAGACGGCTCGTCTCGGCGTACGCCCGCCGTTTCTCCGGTTCGGTCAGTCCGGCGAAAAATCCGGCCGCGAACATCTGGAGCCAATGCTCCAAGCCGCGCTCCCCATCGTCAAGCGGCGTCGGACGCGAGAAATGGAGCGCATATTCCACCCGGAAGCCTGCGGCTTCGAGCAGCGAGACGTATTCGCCGACCGATGGGAAATACCACGGATTGCGCGCCGCAGCGTCTATGCCGAACCCGCGAAGCGATTCGCCCAACGCCGCAACGATGCCGCCCACATTGCCTTTGCCGCCGAATTCGGCCACGAAGCGCCCGCCGGGCTTCAATGCGCCGCTTACGGAGCGGATCACCTCGGCGGGGCGGGTCATCCAGTGCAAGGCGGCATTGGAGAATACCGCGTCGAATTTGCGCTCCGTGCGATAAGCGTGTGCGTCCGCCGCTTCGAACGACAAATCCGGATATTTCCCGCGAGCCTTGGCGATCATCTCGCCGGAATAATCGATGCCATGCGTCAGCGCTCCGCGGCTCGACAGCTCCCTGCACAAGTCTCCCGTTCCGCAGCCGATGTCGAGCACCGTCTCCCCCGGCTGCACGTCGAGCAGCTCGACGATAGACTTCCCGTACTCCGATACAAAGCCGATTCTCGAATCATACAACGAGGCGTTCCAATAGTGGTTTGTTTCATCGTGCCGCTGGTTCATGATCGTACACATCCTCTCGGTTCGTTAAGCTTATTGTGAGGGATGGCTCGTCATTGGTCCAATATATAAAATGAATGTTTGTAATAGGAATTCCCTATAAATGTTCAAGCAATGGCTCCAGACGTAGCCGCAACTCCTCCGTGATCGGAGTGATCGGCAGCCGTACCGTATCCGACCTAATCCGCCCCGTCCGCTGCAAGACCCATTTCAGCGGAGCCGGATTCGGCTCGGCGAACAGCAGCCGGATAAGCGGGACCAGCCCGTCGAACGTCGTTTTCGCCTCGGTCCAGCGCTGTGCGGCAAACGATTCATATACGTTCACGAAACGGTCCGTAGCCACATTCGCCGAAGCGAGCATTCCCCCGCTTGCCCCGCAGCATAGAGCGGCGAAAAAGTACAGATCGTCCCCGCATAGAAGCGCCTTATCCGTCCGGCCTCCGAGCTCGATGAAATTGCCGATGCCTCCGGAGCTTTCCTTGATGCCCGCCACGTTCCCGATCTCGAGAATCGAGTTCAGCTCGTCGGGCGTCAGCGCAAGTCCGGTCCGATACGGGATATGGTACGCGACGACCGGCAATCCGACGTCGGCCACCCGTCTGTAATGCTCCAACACGCCTTGCGCCGAAGGACGATTGTAGTAGGGCGTCACGGCAAGCACGCCGTCCGTCCCGAGCGACCGTGCCCTCTTCGTAAGCAGGACCGCTTCCCGGGTATCGTTCGATCCGGTTCCGATCAGAATCGGGATACTGCGGTCCGCCCTCATCTCCATGGCGATTTCCGCCATGCGGCTTGCCTCTTCCCAGCGGACCGCCGGACATTCTCCCGTCGTGCCGTGAATGACGAGCCCGTGCACCTTCCGGTCCAGCAATGACCGGACCACGTTCCTAAAGCTTTCCGTATCGAGCTTATGATCCGGAGTAAAAGGGGCGATAACCGGGACGATGACGCCTTTCAACAGCTCTGCCAGCATGATGGATCCCTCCTAAGCGTTGTTTTGGTGCCGACCGGCCGACCGGCTGTGCAATCAATGTAGCATAGGAATTCCAATCGGTGTTAGCTATAATAAGTGATAGGAACAATCGTTTTTATCGATTAATTAAAGTCGCGGCAGACGATCCTTTTGGAATAAAGGTTTTTACCGATAAGGAGGAAACAGTTTATGGATTTGACGCTAATGCGGACGTTTCGCGAAACGGCCAGGCTGATGAATATTACCCGCGCGGCCGATGAGCTTGGATATGCGCAGTCGAGCGTAACCGCACAAATCCGCAAGCTCGAGGAGCACTATGGCGTTCCGCTGTTCGAGCGCAGCGGGCGCGGCATCCGGCTGACGCCGGGCGGCCGGCAGCTGCTAGAGTTCGCCGGGCGCTTTCTTGACTTGGCCGAGGAGTCGATGCAGGCCGTTTCCGCGGAAACAGCGGGATCGCTTACGGTCGGTACGATCGAATCGATGGCCGCATTTTACTTGCCGCCTTATGTGCGCGAGATGAAGAAGAAGTTTCCGCAGACGGGGCTATTGCTGCAAACCGGAAACGAAGCCGAGCTGCTGCACGGAGTCCGGACAGGCGAGTACGATGCGGGGATATTGCTCGAACGGCAAAAAAGCTCCGATCCGGAGCTTGTTCGCCTTGTTTTAAAGGAAGAGCCGCTGCTGCTGGTCGCCCGGCCCGATCATCCTCTGGCATCCACCGAAAGCGTACGGCCCGCCGACTTCGCGAGCCATGCCTGGGTCGCCCCGGAACGGAGCTGCTCCTACCGGAACATGCTCGTAGAGCTGCTTCACGAGCACGGCGTCCGGCCGCAGCTGTCGTGCGAGCTCGGAAGCGTCGAAGCGATCAAGCGCTGTGTCCTGCACGGACTCGGCTTATCGCTTCTGCCCGAATGCGCGGTCGCCGCGGAGGTTCGCGACGGCCGGCTGATCGCGCTCCCGTTCTCGCATCCGCAGCTGCGCATTTACGCCCAGCTCGTCTACCCGGCGGGGCGCTGGGTGTCGCGAACGCTTGCGGCTTTCATCGCCATGCTCCAGCAGGAGCAGCAGGAACAGGAGCCGGACTCGCTCAGCTTTCCAGCAATCGCTTCAACCGACCCGGATAGTCGGTAATGATGCCGGATACGCCGCAGGCGATCATCTCCAGCATCCCTTCCTCCTTGTTGACGGTCCAAGGATAGACGCGCAGGCCGCGTTCCGTCGCTTCGCGAACGTTCCGCTTGTCCATACGGCTCCAATGCGGATGCAGCGAGTAGACCGGACAATCGAGCAGCTGGGCCATCCGGTAATGATGCGGCATGCGGATATTGTACAGCAAGCCGATCTTCGCTTCCGGCTCAAGCTCCTTGACGCGCTCCAAAATATCGAAATCGAAGGAAGAGACGAATACGTTCTCCACCCGATCTTTCCTTTTCATCAAACCGATCAGCGCAGGCACGAGATTTTGCACGCCGGCTTTAACTTCCACATTAATATGCACTTCAGGGGGAACGAGGTCGAACACTTCTTCCAGAAGAGGAAGCCGCTCTCCTTCGAACCGTTCATGGAACCAGCGGCCGGCGTCGGCCAGCTTCAGCTCCTCGACGGTCAGCTCGCTGATCGCGCCCTTTCGGTCGGTCGTCCGGTCGATTGTCGTATCGTGGCATACGATAATTTCGCCGTCCTTGGACAGATGGATATCCAGCTCGATGCCGGTGCAGCCCTGCTCCAAACCCAATGCAAATGCGCCAAGCGTATTTTCCGGGGCTTCTCCCGCTGCGCCGCGATGCGCGATCACCATAAGCTGTTCGTTTCTCTTCATGTTCACTCGTCCTCTCGATTTTGGGATATATATGGCAGCAAAAAAAGACCGCGGGAATATACGCGAAAGCGCCGGGAAACACTTTTTTCGCATGACAAAAAAAGTGCCGCCTCGGCCTTTCGGGTATTCTCTCGGTCTCCGCACCCAATCGGTCGCGCCTATGTTGCCTCATGTGACGGCCGCAAGCGGCTCATCGCCTTATTGCCACAAATCCGGAGAGCCTACGGATACGGCGAGCGCACCCGCCTTCAAGCCCTCGTCAATCTCCTGCTGGTTGCCGACAAGCCCTCCGGCTATAATCGGAAGCGGCGTCATGTTCGTCATTTCGCGGATGATGCGCGGCATAATGCCCGGCATCACTTCGATCGCGTCAGGGGAGCTCTGCTCCACCGCCTTGATCCCGCGCAGCACGGCGTTGCGGTCGATCAGAAAAATACGCTGGATCGCCGACAAGCCGCAATCTTTGGCCGCCTTGATCAGCGTGCTCTTGGTGGAGATGATGCCGGTAGGCCGGACATGCTGGGCTACGTATGCGACACCGCTCCGGTCCGCGGCGATGCCCTCGATAAATTCCATATGCAGGAACACATGCTTGCCGGCCTGCTTGACGCGATCGGTAAGCTCGTGAATGTTAAGCAGCGAGCCCGTCAACAAAAACACGACGTTCACTTTGCCCTGCAGCGCAGCGTCCAAATCCGCTTCCTTCTGCACGGCGGCAATCGTTTGATGCTCCACGATATCGACGATCGGATACATGCCTTGTTCCTCCATCATTCTCCGGTGAACTGTCCGGGTACTTGTGCGGACTCCGCTACGGCAGCACCCGAAGACTTCCCCATTATACCATGGATCTCCCGGTTTGCGGCTACAGATCCACGATTTTTGCAATGCTCGGTAAAATGGTCCGCGGCCGATCCGGGCCCGCCTCGGCCTCTTGCTGCGTACCGACTCCCGTCAGGACAAGCACCGAATGCATGCCCGCCTCGTTGGCCATACGGATATCCGTCTCCAGCCGGTCGCCGATCACGAAGCAGTCCCCGTAACCGAGTCCGCAGCGCTCGATCGCCGCTTCCGCCGCGATCCGCGAAGGCTTGCCCGCCACGATGACGACCTCCTTGCCGAGAGCGGTTTCAAGCGCCGCGATCATCGTGCCCGTATCCGGAACTTGCCCCCCCTCGAGCGGACAAGTCGCATCCGGATTGGACGCGATGACCGTCGCCCCGCGCAAAGCCGCCTGGTAGACGATGTTCAGCTTCTCGTACGTAAACTCCCGGTCCCACGACAGTACGACGAAGTCGGCCTCCTCCGGACAATCGGTACAAATGACGCCGTGCTCCTGCAGCTCTCCGCGGATCGGCTCTTCTCCGATGACATAAGCCTGCTGACCGGGACGCATCGTATTGCGCATATAACGGGCCACAATCAAGGATGAATTCAGCACGTCGCCCACATCTGTCGGAATGCCCATTCCAGTCAGCTTCTCCGCGTAGGAGCTCCGGGTGGCTATCGGCTTGTTGGATAGAAACAGCACCTTGTCGCCACGCTGCCTGAGCGTCCGGATCGCTTCCGCCGCCCCGTCGATCATCCGGTCCCCCAAATAAACCGTGCCGTCCAAATCGAAAATGAATCCGCGCATAACCGGCTCCCGCCCTTCCATCATATCGGCAGGCAAACAGGAAAAAACCCTTATCCGCGTTAAACACAACCTTCGCTGTGTAGCGAAAGCCGTGCAAACGGGTAAGGGTTACTCCTGGACTCGACCTGACCGTTCTATTCGGTTGTCTTGAATTATAGAGCCGGTATGCTTGCTTGTCAACGGGCAAAACGGTGAACCGTCCCGTTAACCGTCACAACCGGAGCACCGCCCGGAGCGCAGCAACTCCGGGCGGTCAAGGCGACGCGATTATGGCCGGATTCCGGATTCCGTCACCGGTTCAGCAGGCTTCCCACGTAACGCAGCATCTCGTTGGCGCACACCGGGCAGTAGCCGTGCTCATCGATAAGCCGCTTTGTCACCTCGTTGATTTTTTTCAACTGGTTTTCGTCCGGCGTCTTCGTCGACGTCGTAATTTTGACGATATCCTTCAAATCGGAGAACAGCTTCTTCTCGATCGCTTCGCGCAGCCGCTCATGGCTGTTGTAATCGAATCGTTTGCCTTTGCGCGAATAGGTCGACATGCGGATCAGAATTTCTTCACGGAACGCCTTCTTCGCGTTCTCGGATATGCCGATCTGCTCCTCGATCGAACGCATGAGCCGTTCGTCGGGGTCCATTTCCTCTCCCGTCAGCGGGTCGCGGATTTTTTGCCAGTTGCAATAAGCCTCTACGTTGTCGAGGTAATTGTCGAACAAGGTCTTCGCCGATTCCTCGTACGAGTACACGAACGCCTTCTGAATTTCTTTCTTCGCCAGCTCGTCGTATTCCTTGCGGGCGACACCTATGTAATTCAGATAGCGCTCGCGCTCTTCTTTCGTAATCGAAGGATGCTGGTCGAGTCCGTCCTTGATCGCCCGCAGCATGTCGAGCGCATTGATACACTGCAGGTCTTGGCGGATGAGGGCGCTGGAGATGCGGTTGATGACATACCTCGGGTCAATCCCCGACATGCCTTCCTCCGCGTATTCGCTCTGCATCTCCTTCAGATCGGCTTCCTTGAAGCCTTCGATCGATTCCCCGTCGTACATCTTCATCTTCTTCAGCAAATCCATGCCCTGCTTCTTCGTTTCCTTCAGACGGCTCAGGATCGAGAAGATCGCCGACGTCCGCAGCGCGTGGGGGGCGATATGGATATGCTTCATGTCGCTTTGGCCGATCAGCTTGGAATAAATTTTCTCCTCCTGCGACACTTTCAAGTTGTAAGGGATCGGCATGACGATCATCCGGGATTGGAGCGCCTCGTTTTTCTTGTTGGCGATAAACGATTTGTACTCCGATTCGTTCGTATGGGCAACGATCAATTCGTCGGCGGAGATGAGCGCGAACCGGCCCGCTTTGAAGTTGCCCTCCTGGGTAAGCGACAACAGGTTCCACAAAAACTTCTCGTCGCACTTCAGCATTTCCTGAAATTCCATCAGTCCGCGGTTCGCCTTGTTCAATTCGCCGTCGAAACGGTAGGCGCGAGGATCGGATTCCGAGCCGTATTCCGTAATCGTGGAAAAGTCGATGCTGCCGGTCAAATCGGCGATATCCTGCGACTTCGGATCGGAAGGGCTGAATGTGCCGATGCCGACCCGCTCTTCCTCGGACAAGAGCACGCGCTCGATGAGCACATCCTCGATTCGGCCTCCGTACTCGGTCTTCAGCCTCATCTGGCAAGAGGGACATAAGCTCCCCTCGATCCGGACCCCCAGCTCCTTCTCGATGTCCGGGCGGAGCTCGAGAGGCACGAGATGGAACGGCTCCTCATGCATCGGACATCCTTTGATCCCATACAGCGCCCCTTCCTCCGACCGCGAATACCGCTCGAGCCCCCGCTTGAGCATCGCCACGATTGTCGATTTCCCGCCGCTGACCGGACCCATCAGCAGCAAAATCCGTTTGCGCACATCGAGACGCCTCGCCGCCGAATGGAAATATTCCTCCACCAGCTTCTCGAGCGTTCGGTCCAGCCCGAACATATCGTCCTCGAAAAATTTGTATTTCCGCTGCCCGTTCTCTTCGCGGATGCCGTGCCATGCGATCATATCGTACACACGCGCATGCGCGGTCTTGGCTACGTTCGGATTTTGTCTTACGATTTCGATGTAATCGGCAAACGTACCGGTCCAGGCCGCCTTCTCCTGTTCCCGACGATGTTCCGATATTCGTTTGAAAATATCCATAGTAACCTCCTTTCATCTGCACCCGTCAAGACGGTTTACCTTAAACGAAAGTCTTCTCTCTCTTTCGCTGCAATTGGTTACTCGACTTTGAAGCGTATTAAATACCTATGCGCAAGCCTGCTATTAATTGCCGGAAAATTTTCGAACGAACCGGCAAAATCGTTGAAAAATCAATGAAAACGGGAAGCTTCAACAAATGTTGCCCCCGCATATGCTATAATCGGATACAGGAACACAACATGTCGGATTTACAATCCGTTTACATGCTATGTAAGGAGAATGCTCTCTTGGCTATCCGGAACGAAACCGAGCTGTACGAACCGGTCAAACGTTATATGGAAGCGCTCGGCTTCGAAGTGAAGGGCGAGGTTCGCCACTGCGATCTGGTCGCCATACGCGGAGATGAGCCCCCGATCATCGTAGAGTTGAAGAAGACGTTCAACATCCCTTTGCTCGTTCAGGGACTCGACCGGCTGTCGCAAGCCGATGATGTGTATGTCGCCGTAGAAATGCCGGAGACGGGGAGAGCCCCGCACGGGCTGAAATGGTCGGATGTGTCCCGGCTGTGCCGGCGTCTCGGCCTTGGTCTCATTACGGTCCGCTTCTACAAAACTCGCAAACCTGCCGTCAACGTCGTGTGCGAGCCCGGCTCTTATACGCCGAGGATGAGCAAGCTGAAGTCTTCCCGCTTGCTGAACGAGTTCAAGGAACGAAGCGGCGACTACAATGTAGGAGGAAGCACGAAGCGCAAGCTGGTAACCGCTTACCGGGAGAAGGCGCTGGCGCTGGCGATCAGGCTGAAGGAGCACGGGAGCTTGTCGCCCAAGCAGCTGAAGCATTTGACCGATAATCCGAATGCCGCCCAGCTGCTGCAAAAAAACTACTACCGCTGGTTCGAAAGGACCGGCAGGGGAATTTACCGGCTGACGCCGCTCGGGGAGCAGGCGCTGGAGCAGTACAGCCATGTATGGCAAGGAAAGATTTCTTCCGACCAGGAATGATTGAACCGTAAGTAGGATACGAATAATAGTAGAATCTATGAACTCCTTACATAACGTTGCCGAATGCGGGGTTATACACATGGTCGGACTTGTTGGAAACAGGAAATCTCGATTGCAGCAAAGCTTCGCCCCGCTGCTAGCGGCGGCGGCGCTGCTATGCGTCGGGTGCACATCGGAAAATCGGGGTACGCTCAATTTGGCGGCGGACCGCGCGCAAGAAGAGCGCTCCTCCCCAGCGGCGCCGCCGAATGCGGGGAAGGAGCAAGGCGGACCGACGCCTACGCTCGTGCCTAACACCTCGGTCCCCGGTGGCAGATCGATGGATACGTCTTCGGCGCATTCCGGAGAAGCGCACGGAGGGCGGGACGGGAATGCCGGACACATTGCGGCCATCCCCAATGCTGAAAGCGGTTCCGAAGCCGCCCATACGGTCAAAACTTCTTCGGACAATGCTCCTTCGGCCGCGGAGGCGAATTCTTCGCGTCCGGTCGCAGGCAGCGGTTCCGGGGCTGCGCCGCAGGCGGCTGCGGATCAAGCCCCCGCCCCTGCCGCCTCCGCGACGGCTCCACAGGCGGCGGCTCCGCCCGACGCTGTCGCGAAGCCGACCAAGAAGCCCAAGTTTTCCATTCCCGTGCTCAACTATCACAGCATCGGAGTAGAGCCGGACAACAATGCGGTGCTCGATCCGAAGAAGCTGGATGAGCAGATGGCCTACTTGGCCAAGGAAGGCTACACGACGCTCACGCTGCGGCAGTTTATCGACATTTGGGACGGCAACGCCGAAGCTCCGGCCAAAGCGGTGCTGCTGACGTTCGACGACGGGTATACCGACAATTACACCGAAGCAATGCCGATTTTGAAAAAGTACGGCTTCCGCGCCACGATGTTCGTCTCGCCCGGCATGACCGGCCAGGACGGCTACTTCGCCGAATGGGACCAAATCCGGGAAATGCGCGACAACGGCTGGGATATCCAGCCGCACGGGATGACGCATCCGTATTTGCACAAAATGACATTGGAGCAGCAGCGCTTCGAAATTACCGAATCGATCAAGCAGCTGAAGGAGCAAACCGGGATCGATACGCTGGTGTTCTGCTACCCGTACGGGATGCGCAACAAAGATACGCTCAAGCTGCTCGAGGAGCAGAAGGTGCGCTTCGCCTTCACGATCGACCAGGGCTTCACGGAGCCGACCCAGCAGCCGCTGCAGCTCAAGCGGATTTTCGTGGGCGGCAAGGAAAGCATGGCGACGTTCATGAAGAAGCTGAAGCCTTGAGGAACCGCCCTTATTTCTTGCATTGGCATAGCGGAGCGAAAAAGCCGCGGCACATTGGATGCCGCGGCCAGCCTGTTGATTAACCTCAACAGGCTATTTTTTTCGGTTTCTTTATCTATTCACCGCGTTAATGTGATATAATATTACTATCCTATTTAGGCGGTGATTGCATGCTTCGCTCCAATCCACATGCACAAAACAGCTACGAATTCGTTTGTTTGGAAGACCTCG
>NZ_VCRA01000044.1 GCF_005938385.1 Paenibacillus mesophilus | reverse complement strand
GACTAACGGTTGGGTTCGCGACACCATAGTTCATCGACCTCCCTCGCCAGCCGTAATCTAATTATAAAACGTCTAGCCCCCATTTTCATATCTCTGTGGTGCCCCGTCAAGGGGCATGGTTGGCTAACGGAGACGATAGTGTGGAGCTGCCGCAAGGACAGCTCCCTCTGATGCGCGTTGAAGTAACAAGCGGGATAAAAATTTCTTAAGGACGATGCAATATGGATAAGCTAATTAAAGCGCTAGAGGAAGAGTATGGTATAAAAGCTTATGATGTTAAAAGAATACAGTACGGCCTTTGGGAGGAAAGTTTCTGTATTTTGGCTGGATCAAAAAAGTGGTATGCAAAAAGATTTTGGTATAAGGCACGAGTTGAAAAACGATATGACCGAATGATTAGAGGGCTTGAGTTAAGTCAGTCGTTACGAGAATACGATTTTCCTGCTCCCCTTCTTATTAAAACAAGACAAGGCAAATTGCTAGCGCATGTTGATAATGAGACTTATCAAGTTAATGAATGGGTAAGAGGCAATACATATCACCCTGGACAATTGCCAGAACGTGAAGCCTTTTATATGGGGCAACTTTTAGGAAAGTTCCATCGGAATTGGATTATAACAACTGATAAACCCAAAAATAAGTTTCATTCTCCATCGGATGCTAAAAATCGATGTTTTGAACTACTCCAAAAGTATGAAGGCTACTCAGAAGAGTTTGCTTGTATGGCAAAAGAAGTCCTTTCGGAGCAAATAATATTACTTGACTCAGTCACAGATGAAATAATTAAAAGCTTGCCAGCCTTAAGCTTAGTAGGTAAATGCTACAATTCTTACTGGGTAGAACAGTTAATGTTTCATCCAACTGGTGAAGTGGCTGCCTTGGTGGATTGGACTGATGGAGCAGGAACCGAGGGTTACATAGGTGAAGATTTATTGTGTTGTTTACATTTGTCGGCATTAGATTTAAACGGTATTTTTTCTTTTTGTAGAGGTTATCATTCAATTAATCCTTTGCCAAAAGAGGAATGGAAAGCAATTGCGGCTGAACTCTGTTATGGCTTTGTATCAAGTACAAACTTCTTAGGTGGATGGTTCGACAAGTATAACAGACGCATGGAACACTGGGAAAAAATTGCTACTGTATGGCATAAGAGGGTTCCCATTCGATTTAAAGAGTGGAAAGAAATTGAGAATGTTCTATTATCATTATGTTACTTTTCCGTTGACCGCTGCAATACAAGGTGATGAAATCCTGCGAATGAGTGAGTATATGTGAGATAACCCCTTAAAACCGAGGGACGGGGCAGGTTAATATAGTTGCAAATAAAGGAAAATAGATAAGATATGTGAAATACTAAAGGGATAGCGGTTCTGGGAGTTGTGTTGCCGTATTCGCAACTTCTTCCATGGATCATTCAGAATGGCCTGGATATGTCTCATTTAGTAGAAGAAATAACCCAAACGCGCATTGGATGATTTGCATGGATGGATGTTTTAGTATCAGCAATTGTACTTATTGTGTTCATTCTCTTCGAAGGCCAAAGAAATGGTATGAAGTCGTTATGGTTGCCAATTGTAGGTACTCTTGTAGTAGGTGTTTCATTAGGCCTTCCTTTATTTTTATTACATCGTGAAATAAACATCGAGAAGAAATTACAAGGATGAATTCCAGAACTTTTGTGGGACGGATACGATAGCTGAATAAATTAACGAAAGCAGCCGTCCAAATTGAGAGGCCACTGAGAAAGGCACGTTTTTTCCATGGCGCGTCGATTATTAAGTTTGATGTTACAGAAAAATAACGAAAAGACCGTTTTAAGCCATCTCACAGGCTAAAAACGGTCTTTTTGCATTTTAGAAAAAGCCGTAAGGACTTTTTCAGTGGCCTCCCAAATTGATCGGCTGCCTTTGCTCATCGAACGGGGAAGTTTAGTTTCAAAGGAAAGGAGGGCGGAGCAAAAAGCCCGCCCGGCGCGTCGATAAGGGACGCCCCCTGGGCGGGCTTGGGCAGGCGGATATTACTTGGCTGCCGTACCGGAAAGCTTAAATCTCGTCCACATAAGTAACCGGTTCTTGAACGGGTCCGTGCTGAAGTTTACTTTTTGGCCGATTCATCTGCCGTAATCTGTTTGTTCAGCTTCTCCTCCTCTTCCCGGAGTGCGGTGTTGATATCTTTCGACCCGTCAATAACCGCCATCATCGCATTGCCGATCGCAGCTGCCGCTGAAGTATTGTACTGGTTGTACGCAATCGTTTTAGGCCCTTTTTGCGCCGTGACCGCGCTAATGTTTTTGCCCTTCCAATCGGCTACGTCGCGGGCGAACGCGGACTTCACGTCCGGATTTTTCAGCGGGGCGAGGAACGCCAGCTTCGATGCGCGTTCTTGCTGCACCTCGTCCGTTAGCAACTGGGTAATCGCTTGAAACGCTTCGTCGCGGTGTTGGCTCGTTGTTGGCACGGTTAAGACGACAGGATAAGGCTGTGAGGCTACTCCTTTCAAGTCACCCATTTCCGGAAAGCTGGCGGCGTCCCAGTTCGGCACATTTGCGTTTACCGTTGCGGCGTACGAATTGTAAGCGCTAGTCATCGCCGCTGATTTTTCCTTCAGGAACAGATCGTACCCGTATGCCTCTTTGACTGCGTTGTAGCCTGGGGCTGTATAGATCGGAATAAATTTTTCCGCGATTTTTTTCCAGTTGTCGGAATTAATAACGGCCCGGTTCGTCTTCGCGTCGATAAAATCATATCCGTATTGATTCGCATTAATAAAATTCGATGGCGGTCCCACGTAGCCGCGATACGTAACTCCGCCTTCGGAACGGGTCATTCGTTTGGATACGTCAATCATTTCCTCCCAGGTCAATCCGTTTTTCGGATAGGGTACGCCGAACTTGTCGAACAAGTCTTTGTTGTAGTACAAAACGAACCGGAGCTCATAAAGCGGCAATGCAACCAGTTTCCCGGTATCTAGGCTGCGCATCATATCGAGCGATGCTGTTTCGATCCGGTTCAGATCAAAGTTGTGTTTCTTGACCAGATCGGACAGGTCGCCGAGCAGTCCGTTATCCTTCACCGCCGGCAGCGAAGCGAAGGAGGCGAGCATGACGTCAAGATTCGTTTTGGAGACGACCACATTGGCTAACGTATTCTCCTCTTTGTTGACGAGCACTTTGAACGAGAAGTTCGGGTATTTTTTCGCGATCAGTTGCCCGTACTGCTGCTGAAATGCGTCTCCGACCGGGCCGTCGGCCGGCACATGATACCATGTCAATTCAACCGGCTTTTGTTCCGCGCTTTTGGATGCAGGCAGCTTGCCATCATCCTTCGCGCCCGTATTCCCCGTTCCACATGCTGCCGTCGTCAACGTCAGCGCCGCAATAAGCAGCGAGCTTGTTCCTTTCTGAACGTTCATGGTCACAGTCCCCTTTTCATGTATGACTTCAACGCTATTATAAAATTCCTTCTAGCAAAATGATTTATCTGCTTGGTCGGTTCTTTTACCAAACTGGACGATCGCGTTATAATGAGCGAGTAGCGAGCAGGTGGGCGTTAGTAGACTCGGGTTCATATGGAGGAGGCATATCGAACATGAGGTTTCCGAGGTATCGGCTGCATAGAGAGCTGTCCATCGAAACGATCATCTCGTTTTCATACCGTCAACTGCCCAAACAATATTTCAGCGTTGGCGAGAGTCACGATTTTTGGGAATTTGCATACATCGACCAAGGGCAGGTTGAAGTATTTACGGATATCGGCCGGTACGACTTGAATCAAGGAGACATTATTTTTTACAAGCCCAATTTATTTCATGTCGGGAAAACAAATCCCGAAGACAGTCCGGTATTGGTCAATTTGTCGTTTGAATGTGATGCGGCGTGCATGAGCTTTTTTCCTCATCATCATTTCAGGCTTGAGCAGCATGAGCTCCAGCTTCTGACGAACCTGGTCAAAATCGGAACGGAGGCGTTCGATCCTCCTGTCGATTCCGCGCGAATGAGATTTCCGAACCGGTGGGAAGGGGCCAAGTTCGGTACGGAGCAGCTTATTATTAACTATTTGGAAATCTTTTTGCTGGAATTAATTCGCAATGGCGAAAGGCGAAGCGACCATGCGAAGCCGGCTTCCGTCATGAAGGACAACCAGCAAACGAGCGAAGTGCTGAAGCTCATTGAATATATGACTCGGCATATTGCAGCGGAAGATTTATCGATAGACGAACTTTGCAACCAGTTTGCAATCGGACGAACCCAGTTAAAGACAAAGTTCAAGGCGCAAACCGGGTACGGGATTATGGAATATTGGCGACTGATGAAGATTGAACACGCAAAGCGGATGATTGCCGACGAGCAGTACAATTTTACCGAAATCGCCGAATGTCTGGGCTATAACAACGTGCATAGCTTTTCCCGGCAGTTCAAAAATATGACAGGTATGACGCCATCGGACTATTCGCGGACGATTGATGTAAGATTCGTAACGGGGAAACCGTTTTTCCGATTCACTCGCGACGATTAGTTGTCATTCTGTAATCGCTTTCGCGTAGTTTTCAAAGTGAAAGGATCGGAAAATGGAAGGGGGATAAGCGGAGTAAAAAGCCCGCCCGGCGCGTCAAAAGCGACACCCCTGGGCGGGCCTGGCCGGCGGTTCTTAACGATAAAGAAAGATTAAGTTCGGTAAAACATGAAAGCGAAACGAAATACGAGCCAGCTCAGAGAGGCTTACACGTGATCATTTCTAGTTTACTATTCGAAGGGGAGCGATAAGAAGATGGCCATTATCATCAAACGAGTAGACAGCTGTGTCGAAGATGACGTGCAAAATGGTGTCATGTGCGGAGGCTGTGGGATCGGAACGACGAAGCATACCGAGCCGACTCCATGCCGCTGCGGAAAGACCATGGAGCCCTTCACTTTTGATTTCAGCAGACGGATTCCAGGCTATGTTCTGATCCGATGCGATTGCGGTAAAAAGATCGAGTGCTCCGGATTCACAAATACCTGCTCTTGCGGCAGGGCCTATAACTGGAACGGCGACGAGCTCGCTCCGTCCGATCAATGGGGAGAGGAGACCGGTGAGTACAGGTCGGAATGCTACTTAGGGGGTTCAGCGTTTGAACAAACAGCTGAACAAAACGTGGGTTACATTTAGAAAGATGGGTGATTAAATATGCGCGGTAAAATTGTAATCTAGGTAAAGGGCACGATAGTGGAATTAAACAGGGAGCAGACGCCGCGGCAACTGCTCCCATCTTCATTGAAGTACTGAGACGATAGCTCAATAAAAGGAAATCCTGTACTTGAAGAAAACCGCTGTTAGGCGGTTAAGTCTTTGGCTAATCATTAACAATCTTTAATGAGAATTAGATAGCCTTCTGTATCAGTTACATGAAAACTGGTCGTTTTCTCAAATGGACAAAAATAAATTTCATCAACTTGAGCACCTTTTAATTTTAAGTACTTGTGAGCGGCTTTAATATCAGGCGAAAACAAACTAAATACTGCATGCGTTATCGGGTTACGTTTTTCCGATTCAATCAGCAGTACTCGGGTGCTGCTCTCCATGTCCAACCCGCCTTCAGCATTTATCTGGATGCCAAGAACATCCGTATACCATGCCATCGCCTGTTCGAAATTTTTTACATGAATATAAATTTCAGTAACACGGCTTGTAATTACTTTAGTTGACGTTTCCATTGATTAAGGCTCCTTTCTTATGCTCGTATTCTAATTTCCAGCCTGCCAAACAGTTATTCGGTTTCCATCAGGATCATAAAGCTCAAAATGGCGACCGCACTCTCCTTCATCGATACTCTCTTCTGTTTGCACGCCTTTTTCTTTTAAATAGTTATGAAACTCGAAGATGTTATCACAAAAATAAGCGGTTCGCGGGAGTGGCTTTCCGTCCACCCTATTTTGTACAACGGGGGCATCCGTCCGTAATAACTGAAGGTCGGGTTGCAGAATGGCGTGTGTTTCGAATATTAAATCAGGCTGAAAGCCTAAAACCTCCGAATACCACTTTGCAGAACTTCTGACATCCGATACAGGAATAAAAGTAAAGCATAAACGGGCAATTTTGCTAACAACCCGTTCACGGAACCCATCACCTAATCTATTTTCCATTCCGAGCAATAACTTTTAGAACCTATGGCATCGAAAACCAGATTATCGCCTTATACGCAAAAGGTGTGAGCACACGCGACATCCAGGATCATCTGAACCGGCTCTACGGCAATGACGTCTCGAGCCTCAGCCGAAGGATTGCTTCGTCGGCTGAGGCTCGTTTTTTCTCTATATATGGTGGCTTTGCCGGTATTGGGACGGGCTGATGTGCATTTTCTGGGAGAACACACGGCTTAAGTACAGCCCGTTTTCATAGCCGCATTGACTCGCAATTTCATTCAGCGTCAGTTGGGTTTCCAGCAGCAGCGTCCGCACTTTGCTTAAACGTAAACTGGTGACGTAGTCGGTTGGAGACATGCCGTACACCGCTTTGAAGCGCCGTGTAAACTGCACAGCACTCAGATCAAGCCCACTGGATAGCGATTTGAGCGACAAACGTCCCATCGCATGATGGCGCAGCTGCTGCTCCGCGCGCTTCATCAGCGGATCGACTACCTGCTCCCGCAAATCCCGCTGAGCACTGTCCCACTCCCACGTAAACAGTTGCCACAAGTCTTGCAGTAAAAAATTGCGCCGTTCCAATGCAAACGAATCGATTCGGTCAAGCAGCTTCTGAAAATGGAGATGAGTCGAGGTAAGCCGCTGCATATCTTGAATAACAAATTTCCCGACCGGGCTGGGCATCAGCTGACGATCCGATTCGATCCGCTCCCCTTGCGGGGAAAACCAATTGAAGTTCATGATCAGAAACGTAGAAGATCGAATCATGTGACGATTAAACTGTGTGTGCGGCGGGCAAAGCAGGAGATCGTCCGGACCAGCAATGCCTTCGTGCTTCCCGATCTGATAGTGAAACTTCCCTTGCAGCACATAGAACAAAATCCACACAGGGACATTTACCGTTTGATGCAGAAACGCTTCTTTCTGCACCCATTCCGCCAAAAGAATCAGTTGGGGGTTCAATTGCGCTGGTGTGTATGGTTTCATTCCAAGTCGACTCCTCGTACTAGCCTTCTATTGCGCCCCATTATATCGTCTTGTCAAAGATGAAATCAAGTGCATGAAATCAAGTGCATGTGCAGCGCATTATTTCTGTATAGGAAAAGGAATGCGGTTTCATTTATGATGAATGCGTGCACACGGTAGAATGGGATCCCATACGAGGAATAGAGAATGCCATGCGACAGAAGGAATGGTGCCAACATATACGAAGCTGCAGACGTAGCTGCTTGTTGTGTGGGGGGAGGGGGAGGTTTGTCCGGCGTTGCGGCGACGATCGCTGAGGCGCGCAATGGCGTGCAGGTGGGTGTTGTACCAAGGCTGTCCGGTTCTTGGTGGAAACCCTTCCCCGGACGGCCGCCCGCAGCAGTCCATGGTAGGAACTGCTGCGGCGCAGCCGGTTGTATTGATGGAAGTGACGCTTGTGCTGGATAAGCGGCCTGCATCGCCATTTAGCGTTGTCTCAACAAAACGGGCATCACATCCGGAGCTGTTGAAGCAATTCCGTTAATGGAGGGAGCGGACAGAAGTGGCAACTCGCTGCCCAGGTGCACAGCAAATACAGGCGTCAGCTGACATTCGCCGTATCGCTGCAAGCAGTTTCCATGCTGCGGATTGAGCACATCGCGACGAACGGTCAGAATCATAGTCGGATTATCGAAATCGGTTGCGAATAACGAATCTTGCCATTCATTTTAAAACAGGGGGTTTACCATATGAATCCTTTCCAAGCACGAACAATCGCACTGTTGATCACTGCAACGGTCGTTGTACTGTCCGGCTGTGGCAGCAAGGAAAACAAAACCGCTGAACCGAAAGAGAGACAGTCGTCGCCGGTAACGCTTCGCCTTGCCAGCAAAGGAGCCGCCCCCATACTTGACGAAGTATTCCAGCAAGTTGTCGGGGAGCGTCTCAAAGCGAAGTACCCGCACATTACACTTGAATATTTGCCGGAGACAGCGGGGACGAAGTTGGATGAACTGATTGCATCCGGCAATGCGCCGGATTTGATCGTCACCAATACAGGCGCCCTCGCAGAGTACCGGGATATGGAACTGCTGTTCAACATGGAACCATTGTTCACAGCGCGGAACTTGTCCTTGAGCCGCTTTGACGCCAACTACATTACAGACGTCCGCAATGCCTCGGACAAAAACGAACTGTACGGTTTGCCGATCAACGTCAGCTATCATGCAATGTACTACAACAAAGATATTTTTGACCAAGCCGGTGCGCCTTACCCAACCGATGGCATGTATTGGGATGACGTGCTGAATCTGGCGAAAAAAGTGACACGCACCCTTGGCGGCGTGCAGTACCACGGTCTCGATCCAGGCTACACGATTATTTGGATGTCGCAACCGCTTGGCGTGGGAGCAATTGATGCGAACGATCAAGTGACGATTAACAATGACAAGTGGAAGCGCGTGTTTGAATTGGCAAAAGCGATATACACGATTCCGGGCAACGAGCTGATAGCGGAATCTCCGAAGAACCAGTTTATGAAAAGCAAAACGCTGGGCATGCTGCTCGATCTGAACATCCTCAACCAGCTTGTTGAAGCCGAAAAGGACGGGCTTCATTGGGACGTGGCGCAGTATCCGAGCTATCCGGAAAAGCCGAACACATACGGTAATGCAAGCGTATCTACAGTCATTGTGACCAAAACGACGAAGCATCAGGAGGATGCGATCAGCGTCATCGAGACGATGACCTCGGATGAGGTGCAGATGGAGCTCTCCAAGCGCGGCCGTTTGTCACCACTCGCCAGCAATGCGATCAAGCAAGCGCTTGGATCATCCAATCCTGGGTTGAAAGACAAACATTTGCCAAGCATTTTCAAAAGCAAACCCGTCCCATATCCGGTGTCCTCGCCATACCGCGGTCAGGGAGAGAGCATTGCCATAAACAAATTCAAAGAGTATTTGCAAGGAACGATAGACGTCAATCAGGCGTTATCACAAGCAGACGAAGAAATCAAGCAGAAGCTGGCAGCGGTCAAAGGCGCTAAATAACGAAATAGAAACAAAGATGCCTACTGATCTTCAAAATTGAGGCAAGTATTTGAGCAGTTAATCGGGATGTGGTTGGGCATCGAACGAAGTGGGAGAAGGTTTCAATCAATTTTCAAATATTTCCCCTTTTCGATGGATCGAAAGGGGGGCCATTTCAAGATTAGGGGTGAAATTTTAAGATGGACAATCAACGACTGGAAAGTGAAAAACAAAATCAGAGAATGGAACGAGCCAAATCAGAGGAAACGAGGACACACGGTAAATGGAGTCGAAGAGATTTGCTGGCTGCTATCGGCGTAACAAGCGTTACTTTCGCTGCAACCGGCGGGGTGGCCCAAGCTTTTGGTCAGGTCAATTCGGCAGCATCAGTAACTTCAGCAACATACGGAAAAGGCGCTGGTAATCCCCATGGACAAATTGGAGATTTATCTTCCTTAAAAACGGCAGAAAAATCCAATCTTGTTGGTGCGATCAATGAAACGTTCTCAAGCTTGGAAGCGTTTTCAGTCCCGAGCGTCGTTGACTCTATTTCTGAATTAACAACTTTCGAGGCATTGGACAAGCAGATTGTAATCGTAAAAGCATTTTATGATGACTCAAAAGTAGGTGGGGGCAAGTTTATTTTTACACTCGGTGACGTGGCTACCCCAGATAACGTTTATCGTTTTGCTGGTGACGGAGGTATATGGTATCGCTTGAATTGGAAAAATCCAGACATCTATGATGCTGGTATCAAGGCTGACGGAACGAATGAAACGCTAAAGTTTAAAGCATTGCTCAAAGCAGTAGTTGCTTATTTTGGCAGTGCTACAGTTTCTTTGCGGGGCAAAAGTGTAAAACTAACAGATTTTGAGCATCCGTCAAACATTACGCTGTATAACGGGGGGCTGGACTTCTCAGAATCAACAACGATACTTTCTGACAATAAGTATTACAATGGGTTTATTATCGGCGGTAATCGTGCCGACAGAACGTCTAATCCGTCTGCTAAAGATGCCTACGCCGCTTTAGATGAGTTGAGAAACATTGGCTACATCAAAATTAGCTTCAAAACACCTCCAGCAGGGACATACAATTTTTCTACTGACATAATGTATTTTCATAAACTGAAAGGATTCAAGCTTGTGAACTGCGACGGGGATGGTATTAACTCGAACCGTATTTGTACGATTGTTGGTGGAGCCAGCGGCACTGTAACCACAAATGATATTGGTGTTTTTGATCTTATCGACCCAGTTAATGGCTGGTCAAGTGACATCCTCATTAAATACAACAATTTTAATGCTGGGCATGTATTTGGGACAAATTCTAGTGGACAGAATTTGATTGTCCCGTCTATGCGTTTAACAGCGTGTGAAGAAGTTGAGGTGAGTCATAATACGTTTAAAAACTTTAATTTCGGTGTACTCATTGACGCCTACTCTCGTAATGGCTCTGCACATCACAACAATTTGTCAGTCGATGATGAAGTGCTAGACATTTGGTTAAGCACAACGAGCCGTACAGCACAAAGCGGTATGTACGTTGGTCAAAGTGCGTATAATGTGGACGTTTACAACAACAACATCTACAACTTCATCAATCAGGGAATTGTTTACGAGGGCGTAAGCGGCGGAAACGTTTACGGAAATCGTATCCAATTCTCCGCCTATGCAAAAACGTTAACTGTAACGCTATCTCAGGGAATTAACCTACAGCCGAACATTCGGCAACATCCATTCACGGCTGTTGCAGGTGTGCAAGAAATTTATGTGTTCGATAACTATATTGAAGCATCCAATGCACCATTTCTAATGTCAGGTAGTTTTAGTTATGCGCTTAAAGAGATAAATGTGCATGACAATACGTTCAATTCTAAAAATGGTTCAATGTCGATGCAAGTAACCCGCTGTTTTGATTCAGTATTCAGCAACAATAGCTGTATAGGTGGGTTGATGATAGGTGAAACGAACAACTGTTCATTTATTGGCAACAAATACAATACTCCTTCTAACTTCGCATTGTATTTGACCGGAGCTGAGAAGTTAAACTTACTGCTCGAGAGCAATACTTTTGTAGCAGATGCAGGACAAGCGATATACAACGGCACGGCATCAACTGCTCTTATTGAACTCTTCGGCGGCAAAATACAAGCGAAAGATGGCACATCGCCTGCACTTCGAAGTGGTACTGGCGTCGGCAAAGTTCGTGCTTATGAATTTGTAAATGGTGTGACTGAAATGCGCCATACGATCAGTCCAACGATTAACTTGGCGGCCGGTGCAAGAACGGTGATCACGCAGGCAATTGCAGGGCTTAAGGTAGGATGGCTTGCTGAAGCCAAGCTTGGCTCTCTTGGTTCTTTATGGACAAACAGCTCGATTGATATAACGCTTAAAGCAGGTGTACGCAATGGCGAGGTTGATATTTTGGTGAGAAATGAGGGGACAGCAACAGTAAATCTAACATTTACTTTTATGCTAGATTTTAAATCCCATTTAAGTAATGTATACACAAATTAAAAACAAGCCTCATTAATGCCCAGTTAAGCGCAACGGGTTTACACTGTCGCCTATTCGGGAGCTTACAGCTTGCTGGTTGGCGGAGCGGGTTGAGGCGGCCGTAGCAGCAGGTTCCGGCTGAACCGGGCTTGACTCATCTGAAATTACACTACTAAACCCCTGCCAGCACGTCAGCAGGCACGATTCAATTGGGGTTGAATTTGCTGGACGATCAGGGCAAACGGATCGGAAGCTTGCGTTCCGGCATACATGCTTTGTCCGAAACTGCGGGGTCGTGGACGGCATTCGAATTGAATGCGGATATAGCGGAAACGGTAAATGGCAAGCCGGTTAACGCGCTGAAGGTTGTCGTCATCGTCGAATCCTCCGCAGCGGAAGTATCTGTGGACGATGTGCAACTGCTGCAGGCCGACCCGTCGTCTATCGTACGAAACGCCTCGTTCGAAAGTATGGCGGCGGCGACTTCTTCGTCATCGACGAATTCGTGCGCTTGATCCGCGAGAAGCGCTGTCCGGCGATCGACGTATACGACGTCGTGCTGTGGAGCTCGGTGTTCCCGCTTTCGGTCGAATCGGCCGGGGCGAACGGCAAGACGGTCCGCTTTCCGGATTTAAGAGGCGGAACTAGTGGGAACCGCTTTTCACGATCAAAACTATATATAGCGGGATCGCATCCGCATACGGGAGGAAAGAAACAATGGGAAGCATACGCACGGCCGTAGTCGGCCTTAATTTGGGAATGGGACATGTAAGGGCCTATAAGGCATTGGAGCAGGCAGACCTGCGCTGGGTCGTCGATCTCGACGAAGAGAAGGCGGCGAAAGCGGCGGAAGAGTACGAATGCCGTTATACGACGGATTGGACTTCGATTCTCGACGATGTCGATGCCGTGAGCATCTGCACGCCGCACCATCTGCACTACCCGCAGACGATGCAGGCGATCGAGGCGGGCAAGCACGTGCTGCTGGAGAAGCCGTTCGCCAATACCGAGGAGGAATGCCTGAAACTGATCGAGGCGGCCGACGCCAACAACGTCAAGCTTATGCTCGCCTACGTCGTCCGTTACATGCCGCATATGCGGCGGCTCAAGCAGGCGATCGATTCGGGCGAATACGGCGTTCCCTTCAACGCCGAGTGCTGGGTCGAAGCGTACCTGCAGCCGCGGCCCGGCTCGTGGCTCGCGCAGAAGGACAAGCTCGGCGGCGGCGTGCTGTTCAGCCACGGCTGTCATTATGTGGACGCCCTCATGTGGCTGCTCGGAACGCCTACCCGCATGACGGCGATGGGAACGAGAGCGGGGACCGAATGGCTGGAAAGCGAGGGAACCTCCCATGCGCTGATGCAATTCGAAAGCGGCGCGCTCGCGCATCTCGTGACGAGCTGGGGGATGAAATACCGCGAGACCCCGGCCAAATACCATATTCATACGCCGAAGGCGGCTTTTATCGTAAAGGGAGAACAGGTCGACGTGATTACGGAGGAAGGCCGGAAGACGCTGTACGATCCGGCCGAAACGAAGCAGCCGAACATTTTCCTGCCGGAAATCGAGCATTTCCTCGATTGCATCGCCACGGGCCGAAGCCCGGAAACCGACGGGCGCGATAGCTTGAAGTCGCTGCGCGCGATTTGGCGCATGTATGAAGAGCAAGACCGCTTCGGACTGGGCGAAGCGCGGCTTTGACGGGCTTTGAATCATGAGGAACTGCCACGTATGACGCTATCACGATGAATCTAGAGGACTGGAACGAAAGTCAAATTGTCCGGCTTGACCTGGATAACTACCAAGGCTCGATGTCGCCTGGGAGCTAATATTGTGTCGATAGACACGACAAGAACGTGGTTGCATGTATCGATCACAATTTCCTGATGCAACCATGTTCTTGTAGCACAATCGTTACACAACGGCAGCCGGCCAAAATGTTCGGCTGCCGTCGAGTCGCTAAGCTAATGTCGGGTGACAAGAACATTATCTCAAACCCGACGGAGGGTAGAGAGGAGTATCTTTCAACTGAAGCAGATCATTATATATTAGACATAATTGCGGAACGCGGCTAGCCCGTACCAGCTCATTTTTTCGTGTCAGGGAAATGCTAGGAATTGGCATTAGAACTGGCCGGCAGAGAAAGATTTTTCTTTGTGATGAGCAAGGACTGAACAACAAATCAAAAAGCGGGTCAAGTTCTTGTCGTCCGACACAGGTGTCGGCTGACAAGAAAAATATAACATTAAGAGTCGCGTATATCGCGGCTCTTTTCATTTATGTTGTCATGTTCTTGTCTTGGGTCAATGACAAGAACTCGACAACATGCCCCACAGGTGACAAGAACATGACAACATACTCCACAGATTGATTTTGATTCTTATGTAATGGCTATCAGGCCATGGCTGACATTCTTGGAGGACAAGAACATACATTCAATGAAAGTTTCGGCTTTATATTTTTTATCTGTAAGTTCTTGTCCTTTTCGCTGGACAAGAACTTACATCGTTACCCGAATTGGACAAGAACATACCATTCTTAGCCGCGACTGAACAAAAAACGGTTGAGGGAGAAAGTGTTGAAGCACTTGCGTGGCGCGGGTTTCAAAAAGAAGTTCGGCTTTACGTGCACCTGTTTATTCCCAGATCATTCAGTCACTTGCCCTGAATTCTGATCTGAGGTATTTGTTGATTATTCACGAATGCACTTGAGACTGTTAGCAATCGTTTTTTCTTCTTCATGACTAAGCACGCGATCGGCGGGGCCGTACCCTTTGAAGGGCGGGCGGCGCTTCTTCGCGGCATGCGGGGATCCGGCACGGCTGCGATCGGGTCGATGAAGATGCGACCTGCCGGTCGGTTTCGTCTAAAGCGTGCGAGAGGGCCGGGCTAGCCGGCCCTTCCCGCTTTTCTTACCGCATACGGCTCCCACCGGGCGGTGGATCGCTGCACGACGGCGGTCAATCGACCGCATGCGGCGGCTTAGCGGCGGCCTAGAGCACATTGTTCAAATACGGATTTCCGGTAATTTCATCGGCCATATAGACGAAGATGCCGTCCACGTCGAGCTTGTCGTACGCGGCCGCATACCTCTTCAGATCGGCGGGCGAGTGCGGCATCAGGAGGGCGCCGGCACGCGGGTCGCTGGCCAAATAGTGCTTCCATCCGTCGATGCAGCCGTATATTTTTACGCCCGTATCGCGCCGCAGCTTCATATAATGGCCGATCGGCGGCATGGGCTCGGTCGTCACCAGATTCGACGGGATGATGCCGTCCACGTCGCCCTGCGCCGCGCAAACGGCCAAAGCCCGGTAATAGACCGCCTGATCGGCCGGCACTCTGACTTTCAGCTCGAGCTTTACGCCGGTGAGCTTCTCCTTCCTCCGCAAATACGATTTTGCGGTGGAGATTGTATCGACGAGCGATTCGACCGTCTGGTTTTTAAAATGTCTCATATAATCGAACAGAAGTCCGCCTACGTCGTAATCCGTCACGATTTCTTCGATGATGCCCAGCGCGTACCGGCGAACCTCGGGATCGCCGTAATCGAGGTCGCCGTCCTTGACCAGATGCGGGTGCCGCCTGACGAATGACTCGGACAGCGGCTTGTTCCACAAATACGGTCGGTTCATGCCGATATTCGCCGTCAAGCGAACGCCGCGGCCGTGGGCGTACGAAACGGTTTCGCGCAATATGTCGCAATTCGCGACCAGCTTCACCGGATCGTCGATAACCGTCTTGAAGTCGGTAACGGCGGGTTCGTTCAACCGTTCCACCAGTCGGCTGTGATGCAGCGATTTCATGCCGATGCGGATCGTCTGGCACGTAATCTCCGTCGGGCGGAGACGGAGAAACTCCTCGAGCATGACCCCGTTCATCGACTCGGCATCATGAAAGCCGTGCAAAGAGTACGTGTAAGGCTCGTAGTACAAGATCAACTCTCCGGTACGCGACGAAGCGGCATCCGAACTTGTTCCGGCATCTTCCGGGGAGTCGTTCCGTATCGCTTTTCCGTCGGAATGGGGGTGCGCGCCACCGGCGACAGGCACCAGCTTGATATAAGAGAGCCGCCCGAAATCGTAGTGGGATACGACCGTCTCTCTAAGCTGGGCGATCTCGATCGCGTCTTTCCGGAGGTAGCCCCTTGTCCAGTACAGCTCCTGATCGGTTTTGCCGGCATGGTGGCCCGCCGTCAAGTGCGGGGTCATCACCCGGGAGAATGGGGCGTCGCCCGCCCGGGCCATAAACCTGAGCCAGCCGCCGGACGTGCCGAAGTAAATGTCGTACCAGCCTTCGACCGGCACCGGCACGCGGATCGGGGGCAGCTTCTCGTGAAAGCCCATGCCGACGAACGGGCCGCACCTTCCTTGGCCGATCTTCCATTTCCCGTCCCCCTTGCGCGGATTCGCGGCCCCGTCTCCGCCCAAATAATGTGTCCAATCGTTCAAATAAACGACGTCCGACTGCTCTAGCGTGACGTCGTGTTCCTCCTCGTACTCGCCGTCGACCGTCATCCAAACGAACCTAAGCCGTACAGTACCCGTAAAGCACCCGATGTCGAGATAGCTGTTCCAATAGAACGCCTCAACGTTTTCGGTCAAACGGACGATTCCCATCGTAACCGCTTGATTCCATACGAACGTGCTGCCGTCGAGCGCAAAATCGCCGCTCAAGTCGGGATAGATCACGGCCGGCCGCCATTCCTTCCCTTCGATGGCAAAGCTTGCCTCGCAGCTGATGAGTCGCTCCCGCTCCCGGTCGGCCAAGCGAATCTCGACAAGCCGATCGGTTCTGACCATGACGGAATCGATCATGACCTAATCACTCTCCTACAACACAATAGTATGGTATGACCATATTATTTATAATCGAAAATAGCTCGTTCGTCAATGCAAAATGCAAAAAAGCTCCCGGTGGCGCGCGAACCGACGCCGTGTATCGCCCGGAGCCAGGCATTGGCGGCTTCGCGACTTACGAATCCGTAGAATAGAAGTCTTTTGCATCTCTTACTTTCGGTTGTATCCGATTTGCGAGAGGAATAAGAGACGATAGCATTCCTTATTCGGGGCGAAAAACCGTTTTGCCGGGGAGAGTGGCCGAATAGCAGCTGGAAATCGCTCTTATTTTGCCCAAGAACTACCCCGGCTTCGGAGATAAGAGGTGCAAACCGCTCGTATTTGGACGCGGTTGCCGACAAGCGCCTCCTTTTCCTTCCTGATCGAGGCCCGATGATGCCTCGCCGCCCGGTATGGATGCGGGTGGAGACAGCAGCCCAGATTCCGGGAACGGTGTGGGGGAGGGAGATGGGATGGACTGCCGGACTAGCATAAGCCAGCCGGCGACTCCGCCTCGCGCGGTCTTTCGCGGCCCCGAACCCCGTCGGCAAATTGATATTTGCGATGGACCAGATCGTCATCGCTTCGTTTGAAGGGCTAACCGGCTATTCAAGCGGCGCCGATGCGATCAAAATCGTGAATACATCGATGAACGGCATTGCCGGCCATAACGAGGTTTACCTGGATCGTCTCAAACAGACGGTCGGGGCGCTGCCCGAGTCGGCGCACATCGGCGGCTTGTCGGTGCTGCCCGATTCCGATGCGCAGCAAGTCACGCTGGGCGTCGAACTGGACGACATTCCTCCCTCATGGCTGTCCGGCGGCAGCTGAAGCTGAGAATGAAGCTGATGCAGCATGGTCAAATGCTGTGCATGGGAAAATATACCAGCCCTACCGCCTGCAATTGAGGAACTACCACCAGAGCAGCAGAAAGACCCGAATATTTTACGCGCTTCTGCTTATGCTGACCCATTTACTGGCAGTGATCGTTTCTTCTTAGAAGCGCTGCGAAAACGCGCGGCTGGTGATGAGCAAGGCGCAATAGATGTTTGCACCGCGGACGGTACACCGGGCACATGGGAGATCATCGGCACTAACGGAGGACTTACGGCATAGGCGATCAAGCTTGCATCGCCGAATGGAACCGTTTACAAAATGGCAGTAACCGATGCCGGGGCATTGACGGTAACGCCAGCTTGACCGCATGTACATAACTTGGGGAGGAATGAATCTTGGAAACGATCAGCAGAAGGAAGTTGTTGGCTTCGATCGGCATCGCAGGTGCGGCGCTCGCGACAGGCGGCCTCGTAAACGTTGGCACACAGGTCGCAGACGGCAAGACGGATGTGACAGATAGCGTATATGGCAGCGGCAGAGATAAGATCGAATCTTTTGAATCAATTGCAACATTAACAGCTTATACATGCCATAAAGACAAGCAAGTAGCGCTAGTGATGTCTTATTATGCTGGTTCTAATATTGGCGGTGGTTTGTTCTGTGCTGATGCTAGTGATACTACAACTGTATCAAATGGCGGCACGGTCATTGTAGCGGCAGACGGTACACGCTGGAAGCGTATTTATTCTGCTGCATTACAGCTTGAAGATTTTGGCTATAAAGATTCCAATACAGCCGCAGAAAACACCACAGTTCTAACCAATGCTTTGGCTGCATCATCAAACATTACACCAATACAGCGAACACAGGCGGCTTCTGTGGTGGTTATTTCATGTTCCAGCCGACTGGCATCACAATGACGGCATCACAGCATCTCATTGAAAACTGTAGATTCGAAGATATTTATACGATGCAAAACGCCGCAGCTCAACTTTATCATGATAGTGACGCGATTCGCTGCTATTTCAATCAATACGGTAAAAGCGTTGCTGGTTATGACGATGCAGTGCAAGCAACGGTTATCAAAGTGCAAAACTGTACGTTCATTAATGTGTTGAAGTCATCTTGTAAGCTGCAACATGCCAAAGTTGTGATTGATTCATGTTATTCAGAAGTGAATAGCTTGAAAGACCAAGGTCAAACATGGGTTTATACTGGTCCGCTATCAGTATGTTGAAAACGTCACAATTACTAACTGTGAAATTGTGGGCTATTATCGTTTTGGCTGCTATGTAGCAGGTACAAACAATGTGGTGGATAACCTGAAAACTAGTTTACTGGTAGTGTCAGGAGTTGAACAAGCTGCTGTTCAGGTGGGTGAATTATCTGCTGGGAACGTAGACTATTGCGAATTGGCGAATATCAATAGCTCATACGGTATTTATGCACTTGGCGCGAATCGCTTAATTGTACGTGACTCTAAACTCGGTAAGCCAATTTTGGCTAACGTGACATCTTGCAAGTTCGTGGATTGCGAATTAACGAACTTGATGGATAATACCTCATTAAGGGGCTATAACCCAAGTATCGGAAAAATTGAATATATCGGCTGTAAAGTGACGTATGCAGCGGGTGTAACGCTTATGTTGACTTTATCATCAACAACGAACATTGAGCTGTATATGCGCGATTGTAAGATTGTTGGCTCGGCTTCATTGTTACCAACAACAACCTATCCGTATGCTTTAGTGGATATTCGCAACTGCGAGTTTACGCTGACAGATAACACTACTTCAACCACGCGCCGTTTTATGATGGTGCCATCAACAGTAACGGTTTTCAATGTCATTGATGTGGTCATCAATGACAGTCGGACATCTACCCCTGACTTAGTTATAGCCACAAACTCAAATAGCACAGTAACCAAGATCAGCGGCGTGACACTAAATGGTAATTCTGCAAATCTATATACGCGGCTTATGTATTTGACGTCAGTGGCAATCAATTCGGTTGTTGAAAACTGTTTATTTAAAAACTTTCCGAGTGGTGTTGATGCTGTAACAACAACGAACAGTAATTTGGCGATTCGTAATAATGGCTGTTTGTATCCCTCAGCAAAGTTTGTTATCAACCAAACAAGCGGAACTGGTTATTATCCGTTCATTGGCAACTATGGAACTTTGGCAACCCCTCATATTGTGAGTAGTGGGGCTGGTACAGTGACGGTGTTAGAATATGGTACAGCGAAATATAGTTAATCGGGCGTGATTTAGTTGGGGGATGACTTTATGTCTGATCGCACTGTGGGAGTGGCTGAACAGTTATTGGAAAATAACGAGTACTCGGATGATACAATGGGTGAAGTTTTGCTAGAGGCTATCAGCAAGGGATACATAGACATCTGCCGATACTTGGTTGAAGGCGGAAAGGTAAATTTAAATCATCCCGTTAAATTTGCCAGCACAACATTTACACCCTTACATTGGACATCGATACCAAGGAAGACAGACTATGATTTAACGCGCTACTTTGTGCTTCACGGAGCGAAGCCCGATGCTGAGGCTTTAGGACAGGTAATAGCACGAGGAGACATCAAACTCGTTCAATTTTTGCTCTATCACAAAGCAGATCCCAATGGCGTTTCTGATGGCAAATCGATGCTAATGATCGCGAAAATGTGGAAACATGAATCCGTCGTTCAATTACTCATTCAATACGGAGCAGAATAATAATCCGTGTAACTAATTCCGCAACTAGCCGATATTTTCGTCCCGGCCATAACTCATATTCTAACGATTACTGGAACAGCAATAACGGAGCCACGCGGATTTGCGGGCTCCGTTTTCCAATTAATTCTGTAATATCATAAGGCCGATTTTGAAAGAAAAAGCCAAACCCTTGGGGAAATTCGAAGAAAGGAAGAAAGTCTGGGCTTACTTCGCAAACGAGGGCGAAGCGATTCCAAAGAAGCAACACCCATTCCTGAAAAAAAATTTTTTTAGGAGGCAGTTACGTGTGTGCTTATAGTGCGCTAGCCGGCTTTTTCGAATCACATTTTGTAGGTGTTTGAGCCCATTTTCTATCTTTTTTCATTAGTGGATTTAATAAACTTAGCATTTTTTAACGCGTATTCCAGAGCCAAATTTATTAATTCGTTGCGTGAACGATTAAAATTAAAACGTAGAATTGTTCATCTATATGACCGGTAGTCATGTTCTTTATACCACGGATATGAAATAATGAAAGCGCAATCAGGTAAGTATTCTGCGCGAGGATCATAAGCAATATCATACGATTGGACAACGGAAGCGATCGATCCGAAGAAGGGAGGCGCATATTTCTAAAATCACATATTCGTTTATTAACGGTCAGACATGATTGAAAATTCGAAAAAGAGAAGAGATGATAAATGTGTTAGGCAAACAAATAAGGGAGCGGTTGCATAATGGAGAACGGGTGTACGGCACGCATTCGGTCAGTTTCGGCAATCCCCTTTCCGCCAAATGGAGTACCGGAATGGAGCAGGACTTCGTATTCATCTGCACCGAGCATATTCCGATTGATCGGACGGAAGTGGCCGCCATGTGCAGGCTGTATGCCGATAATGGAATATCGCCGATGGTACGGATCCCTTATCCGGACAAGTACTGGGCGAACATGACGATCGAGGGCGGAGCACAGGGGATTGTGGCTCCTTATGTGGAAACAGTCGAACAAGTGAAGGATTTGGTAGGAGCCGTCAAGTATCGTCCGATCAAAGGGGAATTTTTGCAAGAGATGCTTGACGGTACCCGGCAGCCGAATGCCAAATTAAGCAACTATTTGAACGAATTCAACCGGGATTTATATTTGATCGTCGGCATTGAGAGCGTCGAAGCGATTGATAATTTGGAATCGTTGATTTCGATCGAAGGGGTAGACGGGGTATTTTTGGGGCCGCATGACATTACGTGTTCCATGGGAATACCGGAGGAGTACGACAATCCGGAATTCATCGACACGATCGTCGATGTCATCAAGCGATGCAGGGCGCGCGGCCGGGGTGTCGGCATTCATATGGATTCTACCTTGGATTTGTGCAAGCCGTTCTTTGAAGCGGGAATGAATTTTATATTGAACGGTGCGGATGAGACCAAGATGATCAAGTTGATTCGAGACGAATTTCAGCTATTGAGACAACGATATGGCGACAAGTTCATTCATTCCGGCAACATGGAAAATCAATCCGAGCGGATCGTGTATTGAGAACCGCTGTGGTAGAAGGAGGATGACATATGAGTCACGTTAAGGTCGGCGCTGTCGACTATACGGTCCAACTGGATACGGTTCACTCCGGGTTCACCGACTCGCACTGCTGGGTTCACAATCGTGCGGGATGCATTCCGGGCGTGCGACCCGAGGTAGTGATGACGATGCAGGAGGTCCGATTGATCGGAACGGACATATTCAACTCGCTTCATGAGATGTCAACCGGCGATCTGGGGCAAAGCTGGAGCGCCCCCAAAGAGGCATATGGTCTGCACAGCCGATACGAGGGCGACAATGAGCGAATGGTCGTATGCGATTTTACGCCATCGTGGCATGCGGCGTCGAAGAAGTTGCTCGGTACGGGGGCTCTTGTCGGATATGACCGGAATCAGAATAGAAGCCGCTTTGTACAGACCGCCTATGCCGCATACGATCCGCTCTCGCGCAGCTGGACGGATTGGCGGCAGCTCGAACTGCCGCCCAAATTTGTCGGTGCCGTTGCTGGCTGTACCCAGCGCTACGATTTGCCGAATGGGGATGTATTGCTTCCGGTCTACTTCCACGAAGGCGGGGTTCCGTATTTGCACGTTACTCCCACAGGGAATACATCGTTTTATCGCTCGACGGTTTTGCGATGCCGGTTCGACGGTAAAACATTGAGCTATGTCGAGCATGGGACCGAGCTTGTGCTGGAAAAGGATCGGGGCTACTACGAGCCTTCGGTGACGCGATATGGGGATGCCTTCTATATCACGCTGCGTGCCAACGATCGGGCCGATGCAGCGCGGAGCGCGGATGGAATTCATTTCGATGTGCCGAAAACATGGACCTGGGACGACGGTGAAACGGTCCCCATTTACAACACGCAGCAGCATTGGGTGACACATAGCAGCGGCTTGTTTCTCGTCTATTGCCGGAAGGCGGAGAACAACAACCACGTCGTTCGTCATCGGGCTCCTTTATTCATCGCGGAGGTCGATCCCGGCAGCCTGTGTCTGATCCGTTCGTCAGAACGGATACTCGTTCCGGAACATGGGGCCGGGCTCGGCAATTTCGGAGTCGTTAACGTTGGACCTGACGAGACCTGGGTGACAACCAGCGAATGGATGACTGCCGGGGCGCGCGAGCGCGGGGCCGACAATCGGGTGTACGTGGCCCGCATCAAGTGGAGCAAGCCGAATCGGGATGTCGAATCCAGGGAGGATTGTTAAGGATGGAGAATGAGAAACGCAACCAACGGATGGATATTCGGACCACGGCGCCATAATAACGGAATCGGAACAAGGGATCGACAGAAGAAAGTTTCTGCAAAAAATCGGGATCGCGGGAACGGCCGCGGCTGCGGCCGGTTTGATCCATGCAGGTATGTCCGGTAGCGCGTTCGGCGCCCCTTCCGTCAATGGACAGGTCTATGGCAACGGTCCTTGGTTCAATCCGCACACACACCCGGCCGAAGAGATCGATTGGTCCGGGCTTGGCGAATCGGCTGAAAGCGTTGCGGCCGCGGCTGCCTACATCAAGTTTGACAGCGTTGAACTCATGAAAAATGGCGTAGTGCCATCGGGTAAGAGGGCGAGATGCACCCGCTTATTATACTTTGGTCGCAGACCTTGAATATTACAGCAGAGGACAGGGTTGGACGGAGACGGCTGACGGTTATGTAAACCATTACGACAGCCAGGGCAATTTTGGGATTGATGGCGGCAGATGTAAATGCATAGCAAGCCGGCGCCAAGGGTGACGGAATAAGCGATGATACCGCTCCCATTCAATATTTGGTAGACAGAGCGAGTCTGGTAAAGAAAGCAGGGACAAGAGTTACTCTTGGGCCGGGAAAATTCAATATAAGTTCTACAATTATATTCTCTGGACGAGGATTGGCATTTGTTGGCGTTGAGGATGATGGAAGGCAATCCGGCTCCGATTTGTCTCAAAATACCCGCCTTCTACAAATGCTGCTTTGCCGAGGAACGTGGAGGTTATGCGCGGCGTCTCCTCCTCGATCAGCCCCCTGGAGGCCGGCATGCTAAGCGCACTGCTCTGCTAAAAGGCGAGAGAATCCGCAAGAACGGGCGCGTTTCAAAGCGTCGATTGGAATTTTTAGCTCTTGCCGTCCTATCGAAAACAGTCGGTTTGAACCAGTCATTCCGTACAAATTCCGCCGCCATCCCATGGATGACACGCTAAATGACAAACCCGCAGTTGTTATTACTGCGGGTTTGTCTCGTCTTGAGGCGGCTGCCTGCCAGCTTGTTCTATAGGGCGGCTATCCCCGCGCTCGGCGATGTTTTCCGGCTGAGCGGCGGCGATGGAGTTGCGGTAATGGTTGGGCGAAATGCCGTATTGTTTGCGGAAAGCGCGGTGAAAGTACGAGTAGCTGCCGAAGCCGGACGTGTAAGCGATCTCTTCGAGCGTGCGCGTTGTGTTTCGCATCTGATCGCGCGCGGTATGAAGTCTTACCTCAAGCGCGTAATCGATCATGCTGCGGCCAAAGGACGATTTGAAGATGTTGGACGCTTGCGACACCTTCAATCCGACGTGCTGCGCCACGTCCTCCACTTTGAACGTGGAGCAGGCGTACTTGTTGATGAAATACTTCATCTGTTGTGCAATCTGCAATTGACTTTTCGACAGGTAAGGATTCGTATCGATGGAACGGTCGATATAGATGCACAAGGTGCGGAGCAAGTAGTCCGTGGCTTCCCTCCGGTCGTGACTCATCTGATATTGCTCCAATACGATTTCCTTGAACATCGCGAGCAAGCTTTCGTTCAGCTTCAAGTTGATCTTCTGCGGACGTTTCTTCGCGTTCCACCACGTTTCCAGCCAAGGTCCCTGACAAAATAAATAATAGTTGGCGTTGAGCGATTGCTCCACTTTGGTGTAATTCGGATCGAACCAAAATTCCGTGACCTCCCCCGGCTGAAACAACAGCAAATCTCCGGAGGTCATGGCCTGCCACTTGCCATTGACCAATACCTTGCATTGCCCCTCCACCTGAAGCCGCATGTAATAGCTTCGGAATGTGAACGCCCCTTTTCTCTCGAACGGTTTGCGGTAGTATGCATAGTAAGCGGACAGCACTTCCGCAGCAGGCGAATAATCGTTGTTTGACATGACGGCCCCCTCTCAATCGCCGATATACGCAAATGAATCGTACGATAGGTCATCTTTTACCTTCTTCGTCATGTTCATTGTAGCACAAACAAAGCATAATGGAATTGTCATAATAGCAAGTCGATGCAGGAAAAAGAAATCGTATAATCAGGTAGGAAAGGGAAGACGAAGTGCAATACCAAAAGACCAAGATAAGGGGGAGCGATAGGTGAGATCTACGGAATTGTTCGACCTGCGCGGCAAGGTTGCGTTCGTCACTGGAGGATACGGGATGTTCGGGCGGCTGATCAGCGAAGCGCTGTTGGAGGCGGGAGCCGGCGTCGTAATCGCGGCCAGGGATACCGGTAAAGCGATCGGTGCGGCCGACGAAATGGCGAATCGAGGATTGATGGCGGATGTGATCCGGCTCGATCTGGCGGATCCGGACTCGATCCGATCGACGATACAAGCGATCATCGCCCAATACGGCCGGATCGACATACTGGTCAACAACGCAGTGGCCAGGCAAGGATCCACGCTGGAGGAGACGACGATCGAAGATTGGGAGGCTACGCAGGCGCAGGGCGGGGGGGAATATTATCAATATCGCCTCCATTCAGGGAGAAATAGGGCCTTCCTTTCATATTTACGAAGGTACGGAGAGGAGCAGTCCATTACACTATACTTTTGAAAAATGGGGCATGGTGGGAATGACCAAATATTTGGCCAATTACTATGGAGAGTATGGCATTCGGGTGAACTGCATCAGTCCGGGCGGCATCGATCACGGGCAGCCCGAGACTATACTATCCAACTACAAAAAGCATACCCCTTTGAACCGGATGGCTGAGCCGCTTGATATCAAAGGCCCCATCGTGTTCATGGCTTCCGAGGCGTCCCGTTATATTACCGGACACAATCTGCTGGTAGACGGAGGCTGGACATCATGGTGAGTTAACGAAACTCAATCTACTCCGAACAATACCGGGATGTATAAGTTGTTGCAACATCTTCTCAGTGATTCGCTGCAGCGATCAAAAAATTAAGCGCTTACAAATAAAAAAAGGAGGGGGAAGCATGGTTACAAGAAATAAGCAAGTCGTAGTTGCAGGGTTTCTATTGTCAGTGGCAGTTCTTGCAGGGTGCGGCGGCAGTGACGGAAACGGTATGAAGGGGGGGGGAGTCGGGACAGGCGGAGAAACAGTAATTGGAACCGGTGGAGCATACGGTTTACTACGCCGGCGGATCTTTCGGCAGGGAACGGTTAATGGAAATATACGGTAATCATGTTGTCCAGAAGTATCCGCATATTTCGTTCAAGTATTTGCAAAGCGGTACAGGAGGCGGCTCGGAAGGAATGGCCCTGGCCGACGCAATTGCCGCCAAAACGCCAATCGATATTTTGTTTACTGCGACGACGCGCGTTCCTTCCCAGTTGGTCGATTTCGGGCTGCAGTCAGTTTTACGGATAGAAGGCGAGGGGAGCAAATGAAAATCGTAGTATTGGACGGGTACACGCTCAATCCGGGCGATTTGAGCTGATCGAGATTGGAAAGCATCGGGAATTTGACGGTTGAGACAGACCATTTCTATCAAATAACAAAAGGTAATGAACTTAAAAGAGAAGCTCTCATTGACTCTTTTGATAAAATGTATGTCCCTTTGATTATCGAAGATAAAGAGGTGTATCATTGGTTAATAAGGCGAGTAACTTGCGAATATTTACTAAATTATTTTTACCAATGGCTTGAAGTCTCAGTGGAGGGATCAACACAACTAAGTGTACCGGATTGGAGACAAGTTAGCATAATGCTAGAAAAGAGTTTACCTAAAATCATCTTCAAACACGATATAAATGTAAAACATAAGCAAGAGATTCAAGTAATCATCAAGAAAGAAGATAGAGAAAAAAACATCAATGAAAAATGTGTCAATAACTCGAGAAATAAAAGAAAGGAGTTACGTAATATGAAATCTTTTACGCCACAACGCGTGTCGCGTGATGAAATGTTTTGACGATCCATCAGAAGAAAATAGAGCAATTCGCGATTATGTCAACCGGTATGTGAGAAAATTAAAGATATAAAAAATGTGTGCCGCCAAATGTTTTGTGGGCAATGTTGTTAAGTAAGTTCTTGTCGGCTGACAAGAAAAATATAACATTAAGAGTCGCGTATATCGCGGCTCTTTTCATTTATGTTGTCATGTTCTTGTCTTGGGTCAATGACAAGAACATGACAACATGCCCCACAGGTGACAAGAACATGACAACATACTCCACAGATTGATTTTGATTCTTATGTAGTGGCTGTCAGGCCATGGCTGACATTCTTGGAGGACAAGAACATACATTCAATGAAAGTTTCGGCTTTATGTGTAAGTTCTTGTCCTTTTCGCTGGACAAGAACTTACATCGTTACCCGAATTGGGACAAGAACATACCACCCTTAGCCGCGACTGAACAGAACAGCAGGAACAGCGGGAACTGTCTCGACTGCTGCTTGACATCGTCGACGGGGCCGACCCGGCGAATGCCAATGTGTCGTTCGAAACCGGCACGACTGTCGCACCTCCATGGACGTACTGGATCGAACACAGCGGCACGATTCAGAGGGCAACGGGAACGGCGCATACCGGCAATGCCGCTCTGCAGATTTCGTCTTTCCAGCGCGGTGGACCGCTTCAAACCGTATCCGCCGGGCCGGGGCCGTTTGCTGCGCGCGCCTACTTTCTCTTGCCGGCCGGGTCGTCAAGCAACGCCAAGGTGCAGTTGTATGTCGATCTTCTGGATGCACAGATGAAGGTGTTGGATAGGCCGAAATCCGAGATTATACCGATTGGCCCCGCCGGACAATGGGGCTCGGTGGAATTTGCCGGCACGATTCCCGCCTCGGTGGACGGGAAAGCGGTCGCGAACGTCAGGCTGGTCGTTACGGTCAGCTTCGTGGAGAACGGCGTTACCGTTTATGTCGACGATGCTTCGTTGTATTGGAACGCGCCATGATCCGCTTCTGGCCGTTTATCCGACAGAACTGGATTCAACCGAGAGCCGGATCGGCATGGGCAAAGGTTATGGGCATGCGGGAATAGAAGAAATGTCTGGAACAATATTCCCCAAGCGCTTTCTACTGCACGCATCCTCCACAAGATCCCTGGAAGTTTACCATCCCACGGTTCGACAGGTCTGTGCGCTTACATTCCTTCGCTGTCTGATTATTTAAACTTCATAGTAAGAGCGCCTCCTTGATGGTGTTGGGTCTCATACCCGTCGACATACCCATCATACCGAGGCGCTCCTTTTTTGACAAAGTCCATTTCTTGCGATGTTACGAAATGACCGCCCTGCTAGACGATCGGAGCTCACCCATTCCGGCAAGCCTCGATAAACAAAGGTCAGGGATGGTTCCGGTAACAACTTCTGGTCTCAATTGAAACTGCGGGAAATTATTTGTCTAAAGCGTCAGGGGCAATCCCTTTTGGAGTGGAATGAGTCTGTAGCCGCCATCGTGGGTACGATGCAGCGCATACTGCGTGCTATGGTGGCGGGCGGGGAGCGAGATTCAGCCGCTCGCATAAAGTCGATTCGTTGATTGAGCCGGCCCAAAACAGCTTCAGCAAGTGCAGCAGCGTATCATACGAACGGACGGGCATATTCATAGCGAATGCGTTCGGTAGGACGGGATAATTTTGCGGAAAAGCGAGTAGTGAAGTGGCCGATTGAAATGGTCTTTGATCGGCATTTCGGCTACCTGCTTCATGGCAGGCAGCGACAACGTGCGCCGCCGGATCGTTTCCTGCGTTTCCCGCGAAGCGATATAATCGGCGAACAACTGGGCGGCTTCTTTGTTTCTGCTGTTTTTGTTGACGATCATCCCCATCATCGTAATCAGCGTGATCGGAGTATACATAAAGGGTATGGCCGAAATGTCGTAATCGATGTCGGAATGTTTCAGATCGTTTAACGACGTATAAGTAATCAGCGTCATCGATATTTTCCCCTCAAGGAACAACCGGCTCGTATCGTGAGGCGTTTCCGACATGTAATGGGGGAAAAAGGAGCCGTTGCGAATGATTTCTCCATATAGACGTATGCCGTCCATTAACCTCGTTCCCCTGTAATCGCGCTCCCCCTCGTCTGTGCCTTTCGCCGCAAACGGCATGCCGCTCTGTACAGTAAGCAGCGGCCATCGGTTTTCTCCAGTTTGGTAAAAATAAAACCCGTTCCTCTCATTCGAAATCGTAAGCTGAATGGCGGCTCGTATAAGGTCGTCCCACGTCCATCCAGAGTCCGGCTCAGCGATGTTCGCCTGCCTGAAGTGATCCCGGTTATAACCGAGCATGACCGGGGAAAAAATGATCGGCTGAGCATAAGTGCGGCGGCATTCGATCGTGAAGGCATCGTTCAAAAACGAGTACACGTCCTTATTGGGGGAAATCGGTTCCAGCAGCGATGTATGGCCCCTTTCGAGGAATTCCCGGAAATGCACATGTTGCAGCAGGAAAACGTCGACCGTTCCTTTCTCCATGGACTCTGAAATATGATCGACATATTTTCCAGGCATAAAGGTGTCGGGCGCAATCTGATCGTTCCACGCTACCCGTATCGAAGGATAGAGAGTCTGAAAGCTTTCAATTAGGTGGGTAAAGTCAAGATCTCGTTTATTCATCGGATATCCGATGACGGATAACGTCGTTTGTTTATGGTAAGTCGTTCCGGTTACCCGGCTGCCGACTTTGTCCACCTTTACGATCCAGCCTTCGTTTACGAGCTGTTCCAGCCCTTTGCGTACTGTATTGTTGCTCAACTGAAATTGTTTAGCGAATGCGCTCTCCGACGGCAAGTAGCTGTCTTTGGCATACGTGCCGTCCTCAATGCCGTTCTGAATATGATCGATCATCGCTTGTAAACAAATGCGGAATGTTTTGCGGCCTGCTGTTTCGCTCATCGTAGGTTCTCTTTGTTTGAAATCATATAAAATGCACTAGAAAGAATCATTATTATAAATCTAATTCACATAATATTTCAAAGTATGAATTATAATATTGATTGACAACCGCTTTCAATGTTGAATATAATCGGATTATCAAGTAATAATGAACTAATTTGTGCATTAGGTTGGATTATCCGTTGTGAAATTGTGAATTAGGCATCGAATTACTTGATGAAGCTTTGCGCGGGTATGCAAATGAAACAAGACGATGGGGAGGTCGGACAATGAAAGCAGGGAAGCGGCGGTTAGGGGCGATTTCGTTGGCGGCATTAATCGGATTGACAGCGGGCTGCGGCGGCACGGATAGCTCCGGTCCCGGCAGTAAGCCGCCGGCGGAAGCGATGAGCACGGAGCCGGTCACATTGAAAATGCAATATTTCGGCTTTTTAATTTCAGCGGAAGAAGTGCAGCAGTTTATTACGGAACCTGTCAAAAAGAAGTATCCTTTTATTAACATCGAATATTTGCCGCCGGTGCCGGGAGTCACTCTGGAAACGCTTATTCAGCAAGGAAATCCGCCGGATATTGTGTTTACCGATTTTGTCAACAGCATTCCGGTTCTGAACAATAAGCTGCCGTTGGATTTGAATCAGGAGGTGAAAGCGAACAAAGCGGATTTGAGCAAGCTCGATCCATCGATTATGAAGGGCATTCAGGCGATCGGCAGCAAAGGAGAGCTGTACGGGCTGCCCTTTTACAGCGAAAAGTTTGTCTTATTTTACAATAAGGATCTGTTTAACAAGTTCGGCGTCCCTTATCCTACCGACAACATGACGTACGATGACCTTCTGGGCACGATCAAGAGGGTAACGCGCGTGGAAAATGGCGTTCAGTACGCGGGGATGGGGACTCATAACTTGCAGACAACCGGCACATGGTGGGGAATTCCCGTTATGAACGAGAAGACGGGTAAAGCGGATTTTCAGACGGATTCGTGGAAACGAATGCTGAACTTAATCAAAGACATCCGCACCATCCCCGGGAACGAGAAGGGCGATACGACCATATTTTACAAAAACCAAACGCAGGCGATGCATCCGCAAATGGCCAATATTATGCTCAATCTGATCAAGACGGTTGACGGCAGCTTCAATTGGGATATGGTGCCGATGCCTCAGCTTAAGGAATACCCCGGGATATCCGGCGCGTTACGGCCTGCGTATTTGATGGTGTCGCAAGTGAGCAAGCATAAGCAGCAGGCGGCGGCCGCCGTTTCGTACTTGGCGACTTCGGATGAGTTCCATCTGTATTTGGCGAAATACGGCAAATTGCCTCCGGTGAAGATCGACTCGATGAACGATCCGATAGCGAAACAATTCGGCAGCGATGTACCAATATTGAAAGGTAAAAATGTTCAGGCGATATTCCAATATAAGTCGGCCCCGCTACCGTACATTACCGAATATGACAAAATAGCCGCTACGGAGTTGAATAAAGCGGAAGCGCCCGTTGTGAACGGGACGCAAGATGTCAACACCGCTCTGCGCAGTACGGAGGAAGCGGCCAACAAGCTGATCGACGAAAAGAAGAACGCGAAATGAGAACGTAAACCGAAGCTCTCATAGAAACGAAGGAGGAGACTGCAATATGGATCGTTCGATACCGCTGCAGTTCGAATGGCGTCCCTGGAAACCGAAATACGGCGGGGGAGAGCCGAGATTCGAGCGCAAGGAAGGCGAGCGCGGCCCGGAGTTGTCGATTTACGGCTCCGGGAAATACGAGGAAATCGGGGCTTGGATCGGCACGATGCCTGTACAAGGGGGCCAGCACTACCGCGTCGCAGCGAAATACTCGGCATCCGGCATCGCTTGCGAAGAGACGACGATAGTCATGCAGGCGATATGGAAAAACTCCGTGCAAAAGAAACCGTTTCGCGACTACATCCATCACCGGCAACGGCTGGAGGACGGTCGAGGCGAGCTGTCCCGCATCCTTCAAGCGCCGCCGGAAGCCGAATGTGTGGAGCTTTATTTATATGCGCGTCAGCCTTCAGGCGGCACGGTCACTTGGTCGGAGATGGACGTTGAACCGCATCTGGATGCGCAGGCACATATTAGAAAAGCGCGAATCGCTACTACTTTTCTTCACGCCGATCCGTTTCCGACGACTGTAAATGCCAATGTGGAGAAAATGCTGGCGCTTCTCGACGCGATGAAAAGCGATCGTCCCGACCTGATCTGCATGACGGAATGTTTTCTGGACAGCAATTGCTACGCGAGCTACGAAGAGCGGGCCGGACATGCTCTGGCGATACACTCCGCGCCGATACAGGCTTTGGCCCAAAAGGCGAACGAGCTTCGCAGCTACTTGACGTTCTCCTTCTTTGAAAATGACGAGGGGACGCTCTACAATACAGCCGTCCTGTTTGACCGCAATGGAGAGCTTGTCGGGAAATATCGGAAGACGCATTTGACGACGGGCGAATTCGATATGGGAATTACTCCTGGCCGTGAATTGCCCGTGTTTCAGTTGGACTTCGGCACGATCGGCCTGCTCATCTGCTGGGATGCGTGGTTCACCGAAACGGCGCGAATATTGGCGCTGCAAGGGGCGGATATCATATGCGTACCGCTTAACGGCGACGGAGTTCCACATCATGCCGAGCACGTTTGGCCGACCCGAGCGTTCGACAACGGCGTATATATGGTCTATTCCTCTGTTTATAGAGGAAGTCCCAGCAGCATTATCGCGCCGAACGGGGAGTTTCTCGCTTCCGTAATCGGAGATTCCGCGCATCAAACGATTGAAATCGATCTGGAGGAGCGAAAGTCGCTTTGTCCGAATTTGAGCGTCGGGCCTGCGATCGGAGAAGGAAAAGTACTTTATTTCACGGAGCGCCGTCCGGATTTGTATCCGAACTATTTCGGTTGACGAATTCAATATCTATTCATTCATAAGAAAGCGGGTTATCGATTCATGATGATTAGAGCAGCAAGAAGCAATGCCGGAATCGTTGAAATTGTACAAAAAGAAAAACCTGTCTGCGACGACCATTCGATTGTCGTCAAAGCGCAATATTCGGCGATCAGCACGGGAACGGAATTGATGACTTTGCGCGGAAAAGGCACTGTTTTTATGGGAAACAGCGGTGTTGGCATCGTCGTGGAAAAGGGGGCGGGGGTGCATCACGTCGAGGTCGGTCAGCGTATCGCCTGCTATGGCGTGCCCGCGCATGCGGAATACTACAGCGTGCCTAAGCTGCTGGCCGCTCCTGTCCCCGAACATGTGGACGGTGTGGAAGCGGCATTCGTCGGGCTCGGGGCGATCGCTATTCAATCGTTGCGGCAAGCCGATCTTCGCTTCGGGGAAACAGCGGCAGTGGTAGGGCTTGGCATTCTCGGGCAGATCGTAGCGCAAATTGCCGACGCGGCGGCATGTCCTGTCGTAACGATGGATTTGAACGAATACCGATGTGAAGTGTTGAGGCGGACATCGAAGATCGTCGCTTGCCATTCGGCGGACGAACTGAAGGTGGCCGTCAAGGAGCTTACTTCGGGGATCGGCGTCGATGGTGTACTGCTGTGCGCCGGTTCCCCCACGGATACGCTGATCGATCAAGGGATCGGGTGGGTGCGCGACCGCGGCAAAATCGTCATCGTCGGCGTACCGAATACGACCTTCACGCGCAATGCGCTGTTCCGCAAGGAAGCGGAAATTGTCGTTTCCCGGGCGGGCGGTCCGGGCCGATATGATCCGACTTATGAGCAGATGGGCAACGATTATCCGATCGGTTATGTGCGATGGACGGAAGGCCGCAACACTGCGGAGTTCATTCGACTTTTGGCGGCTAATCGGCTGCGCATTCAACCGTTGATCAGCCACAGGTTCGCCTTCGAACAAATTGCCGAAGCGTACGAGACATGCATGAATGAGCCGCAAAGCACGCTGGGAGTATTAATCGAGTATAAATAATACGAATCGTTAAGGCCATGACCGTCAGGCCGGAGCTCGTGCGGAATGGTGAATTCCGAGAGGTTTATAGCTTATAAAAGATTGTCCGAAACCTTCAGTAGTCAAAGACGGGGAGCGCCAACGGCCGCCTTGTTCCCGGATTTTCACCGATTAAGGGCTTAATTAATCGGAAAATCCGGGAGAAGCAGCGGTCGGAGTCCCCGTCTGCTCACGCAGCGGAGTTAATAACTGCCCTGCCTGTCGAACCGCCTGCGAGAGCCGGCAAGCCGCGGCGGACAGAAAGCAGGGTCTCTATTTCGCAGCAACTCCTAAGTGCTAAGCATTATTTGGCGCATAAGTGACAATCCCGTTATCCACGATAGCCGAGCTATGGGTTCCGAATTTGTGGATCGACAGCAGAGTGGCCTTGCTGACACTGGCCGAGTGTGAAATAAACCGCCGCCTACGATTGACCCGGAGTAATATCCGGTTGCCTGGTACAGAAAGGCCTCGTTCCGCTTCGCTTCCGGCAGCGCCAGCAGGGAGGCGATGCTGTCGATGCAAATCGTCTCGCAATCGTCCAGCTCCTCCGCTTCACTGTACCGGCAGCCTGTCGACGCCATAGAGCAGGCCGTCGGCCCCCGTCCCCGCCATGCGTATGGCGGTAAGCAGCTTGCGGCGGCTTAGTCCGAAAGTCCCCTGGGGCGGCACTGACTTGGTTTCCTGTTCCCTAAATGGATGCCATTCCTGTTGTTGCTTCATTTGTTCCTCCATCGAAGTCCCTCCTCCTCGTTAGCGGCCCGTACCGACACCCGAAGTACTAACGGCTGCCATTGTTCTCGGATTTCGCCGATTTTGGGCTTAATTGATCGAGAAATCCGGGAGCAGCAGCGGTCGGAGTCCCCTTTCTGCTCACGCAGCGAATTTTTCACCACGCCTCTAAAGCTGCTTGAGCTGCTCGCACAAGGCTGTCTCGTCGATCAGGTCGGACCAGAACAATTTCAACACATTCAGCAGCGGCTTGAATTTGCTCACCGGCATATTCAAGTCGGACGTTGTCCGGTAGCTCGGAATGATTTCGCGGAAGAGCGAATCATGGATCGGACGATTGAAATCGTCCCGGATGGGCATAATCGCTGCAGGCTTCATCGCGGGAAGCGACAAGGTGCGCCGCCGGATGGACTCCTGCGTCTCCCGGGAGCGGATGAAATCGGCGAACAACTGGGCGGCTTCTTTGTTTTGACTGTTCTTGTTGACGATGATCCCCATGATGGTCAGCAAGGAGACCGGGTAATGAATAAACGGTACTGCCGAGATGTCGTAATCGAGGTCGGAATGCTTCAAGTCGTTCATCGACGAATACGTAAGCAGCGTCATGGAGATTTTTCCCTCCAAAAACAGACGGCTGGTGTCGTGGGGCGATTCCGCCATGTAGTTCGGAAAAAAAGCGTTGTTGCCCGTTAGTTTGCCGTACAGCCGGATGCTGTCCAAAAGCCGGGTGCCCGCATAATTGCGTTTTTCTTCGGCTTCATCTGCTCCCGCAAAAGGCATGCCGCTTTGCAGTAGAAGCAGGGGCCAGCGGTTTTCCGAGATGCGGTAAAAATAAAAACCGTTTCGTTCGTTCGGAACGGTTAAGCGGGTTGCCGCTCGGACCAGATCGTCCCATGTCCAGCCGGAATCTGGTTCCTGCAAGCCCGCCTGTCTGAAATGCTCCCGGTTGTAACCAAGCACAACCGGAGAGAAGATGACCGGCTGCACATACATGCGGCCTTCAACCGAAAAAGCTTCGTTCAAAAAAGAAAAAGTCTCTTCGGCCGGCTCTACCTCGTTGAGTAAGTCGGCGTGGCCGTTTTCGATTAATTCTCTGAATTGCAGGTGATCCAGCAGAATGAGATCAGCTGTCGCCTGACGAATGTACTTCACGATGCTGGGGAGATATTGGCCTAGCGCGAAAGTTTCCCGCGGCACATGCTCGTTCCACGTAATCTGTATCGAAGGATAGAGCGCCTGAAATTCCTCGATTATACCGGTAAAGTCAAGGTCCCGGTTGTTCATTGGGTAGCCGACAACGTTCAGCGTTGTTTTTTTGTAATGCTTCGCCCCGGTAACTCTGCTGCCGACTTTGTCTACTTTTTTGATCAGGCCTTCCTCGACCAACTGAGCCAAGCCTTTGCGCACGGAGTTGTTGCTGAGCTGAAACTGCTTGGCAAGCGCGCTTTCTGACGGGAGATAGCTATCTTTCGGATACGTGCCGTCCCGAATCCTGTCCCGAACCTCGTCGATCATCGTTTGCAGCCGAACACGGAACGCTTTACGGTCTGTTGTTTCGCTCATGCCGGAGTCTCCTTCTCCTTGTTGTTGAACTAGTCCTAATTGTTCGATTCGATATACATTATAATCTAATTGATCTTTCTGTACAATAAATGAATTAAAAATGGATTGACAGCGCTTTATCTGCGACTTATTATTGCATTATCAAGTAGAATTAATCAAAATGATGAATTATATACTACTTTTAATTTAATAAAATGAATTAGATATTCCTGATCTACTTGATGGAAAGAGAGAGGAGGTTTGGCAATATGACAAGGGAGGTTGCGCAATGAGAGGGATAAAACAGGGGTACTGGTCAATTTCGCTGGCGGTGGCAGTCGGGGTGCTGGCCGGCTGCGGGGCCTCAGGTCCACAGAATCAGGAGAGCGTGCCGGTGAAACAAGAAGAGATGAGCACCGAACCGGTCACCTTGCGGTTGCAGTATTTCGGATTTTTAATATCTCCGAAAGAGGTGTAGCAATTTGTAACGGAGCCGATTCAGAAGAAATATCCGTTTATTACGGTTGAGTACATGCCCCCGGTGCAGGGCGTGCCGCTTGAAATGCTGGTGCAGACCGGCAATGCGCCGGATATTGTGTTCACTGATTTCGTCAACAGCATTTCCAGTGATGAATTACAAGCTGCCGCTTGATTTGAACCAGCATGTGATCAGCCAATAAAGTGGATTGATCTGAGCAAATTCAGCCGCTTTCTTACATTACCGAGTACGATAAAATCGCCGCCACGAGCTGAGCAAGGCGGACGGTTGGGTCATAAACGGCATAAAGGTGTTCGAGTTAAGAATCAAAAGAACCGATGCGTGGTTCGCTTGTGGCGGAACCGGCAAATAGGGGGAAATCGGAATGGGCAAAGCGAATCGTCTGTGGGGCAAAGGGGCAAGGATCGCATTCGCGGCGGCGGCAGTTGTGGCGCTTTCCGCTTGCGGAGCTGGGTTGGGCGGAGGAACTGCCGCCGAAGGGGAGCCTCCTGCGAAGAAAAAAGAACCGTTCACACTGAAAATTTGGGGAGGAGGAGTGACGGTCAAGGAGTTCGAGGAGCGTTTTCGGAAAATGCTGACGCAGCACTTTCCGCATATTACGGTGGAGTATATTCTGAGCGGGAAAGGAACCACGATGCCGGAACTGGTTGCTGCCGGAGAAATTCCTGATATTATCCGATTCGCTATTCCGGACATGAGTACCAACTACCTGGATTTGAAGCTGGGCTACGATCTGAATCCGCATGTGAAGGAAAGCGGCTACGATCTGGCGCGTTTTGTCCAGATATTCACCGATGAGGTTCGGGATGCGGGGCGGTCGGAGGCGCTGTACGGATTGCCGATCCCTCCCTACTTTCCTCAGGTGCTGTATTTCAACAAAGATCTGTTCGATAAGTTCGGCGTCGGCTACCCACAGGACGGCATGACCTGGGATGACCTATACGAGATGGCGCGCAAGATGACGCGGACCGAAGGCGGCGTAAACTACCGCGGCTTCAGCTCCAATCTGGTCAATACGCTGCGGGACAATCAGTATTCGCTGCCGATCCTGGACCCGGCTGCGGACCGGCTTGCCGACTCGAACAAATGGCAGCAGCTGTTCGTGAATCTGAAACGGTTTTACGATATTCCGGGCAATACGATTGAGGCGAACAACACAGCGGAAAGCGCGGCGTTCTCTAAAGGTCATGTTGCACTGATGCCTAACCAGCACAGCGTCTACTTGACAATCCCGGTGGAAGTGAACTGGGACATCGTCTCTTATCCGACCTTGCCTGGGGCGCCGAAGCTTGCGCCACAGCGGGGGCCGGCTTACCTGGGTATCTCCAATACGAGCAAGCATAAGGCAGAGGCATTCGAAGTCATTGTCGCGATGTTGTCCGACGAGATGCAGCTGGCCGACTCCAAGCGAGGTATTACGACGACGCTGAACAACAATGAAATAGCGGGGGTGCTGGGTACTGGAGATCCGGTGTATAGTACGAAGCATATGGCGGCAGTGAACTATTATCCGCCCACCCCGTATACCCAAAAACGGAAGGCTGACTTGACTGACGTCCCTGGAGCGTTTCAGCAAAACCTCATTGCTTCAACGTTTATCGCTTTTGCTCAAGGGAAGGCGGATCTGAACACGACCTTGCGCCAATTGGAGGAGCAGCTGCGCGCGGAAGTTGAGAAAGAAAAAAACAAGTAGGAAAAATAATTAAAACGAATGAGATATTAGACGAATCGGGAGTAGAGACAATGGGGATGAAAATTGCCGTATTGTCTGAACCGGCTGTGCAAGATCTCATATTTGATGAGTTGCATTGGTCGCTATTGACGAAGCTTGGACAGGTTGTGTGCAACGATCAGGCGGGCAAGCCTGAGACGGAGACGTTGAAACGGCTGCTGTCTGGCGCGGAACGGTTGGCGTGATCGGCGCTGGCAAGGCTGGGGCGCATTTCATCAAGCTGCTGCGCAATTTCGAGGTTCCCGTCCTGGTCTATGATCCGCTCCTGCAGCAGTTCGGCAGCGAGGTGGCTCAGTTGGAATGCAAAAACGTCCAAGCTCTGTTTTTGCACAAGTCTACGCCGCTTACTGGATCGAGAACGTCGAACCGGCGGCAGGCGGCGGGACCGCGCTGGCGCTGGGCGAGCAGGGCCCTGGGTTTACGATCCGGCCGGACGGCAGTTCCGAGCAGATGACACAATGGACCGGTATACATATCATCCATGTGGCTCATGCGCAATAATCCACGAATAGGGCCGCAGACAAACTGCGGCCCCGAAGGAGGAGATGGAATGGTAGGGAAGAAAAGCGGAAAAGCGAAAACGGCCGGGGGAAAGCGGGTTTGGACCCGTCTTTTAGCCGGTGTGCTGGCGTCTTCGCTGGCTTGGCCAATCGGTGCAGGCGCGGAGCCCGTACCGCAGGGGGGAGCCGGAGTTTCGGCGGAAGCGCCGGAAGTTGCCGTTCGGATGGACCGCTGGCTGACGGCGCAGCGGACGGCCGCCCCGATCCAAACGGATGGCGAATGGAACGAGCCGGTATGGTCGGCGGTATATGGAGGCGGCGGCTTTTCGACGGCCTATGCCAATCTCCCGGCCGAACAGCAGACGGAAATGAAGCTGGCCTACGATGATACGCATCTGTATATTGCTTTGGACGGTCAATATGAAAGCGGATACGCGATGGCGGAAGCGCCGCAGGCTGAACGGGTTTTCGTCCTGCTGAGCCGCGACGACGACCGGATGAAGTTTTACAGCGTTCCCGTCAACATTACGCCGGGTGCGCATGCGATCCGGATTCGCTACAACAATTTTACGGCCGGAGATGTGCGGGAGACGATGCAGGAAATTGTGGACTTGTCGCAGGGCGGACAGTCGCAGCAGGCAGTAAGCAAGCGGAGCGACGGCTGGAGCGCCGAGGTCGCCATTCCGCTGTCGTCGCTGGGCATCACGGCGATTGAGGCAGGAGAGCAGTGGCAAATCAATGCGATCCGTTATTTCGGCATCGGCTCGGACAGGCCGCTCAGTTCCTGGGCGCCGGTGAAGCGGAGCACCGTTATCGACGGAGACGGAAGCGGGCCGAATCGGGGGTATACATTAGCTGTCTACACAGCCAACGAAGGCAATCTCGGCAGTGTGTATTTCGACAGGCGGCCCAATACGTCCGGCACGGGCAAGCCGGTAGCCGAATGGGAAGTGTCCGGTCCCGTTCGACTGCTGTACGACGGCTTTGCCGAAAAACGGCTGGTCATGGACGAGAACGACTGGAGCGGGTTATCCTCGGCGGTGGACTTGCGTTGGACTTCGCCGCATGGCGAGCAGACGGCGATTACGCCGACATCCGTCGCGACCGAAGGCGGCGAACGGATCGTTGCGTTTGTACATCCAGGTCCGCTGCAAAACGGCACGTATCGTCTTCAAGTGACCGCGGAGGAAACCGGGGGAGCTCAGGCCAGGCAGCTGGAGCTGTCTTTTGACCGGGAGGCGCTGATTGCCGCAGGGAACCAACTATATCCCAATGAGCCGGTGACAGGCGAGACGCAGCTGGTCCTTGCGCCCCCGTCGTTGGAGGTAGCACAGCTGCTGACGCTGGTGCCGGAAAAGGTGGGGATGTTTTTCGCCGGGGTGCCGCATGCGCCGGAGCTGTCGGAGCGGGCGACCAACTACACGTGGTCGGTAGCCGATCCGTGGGTGTTAACCTCGACGGATAGCCAGAAGGTGATCTATCCGAACACGGAATATCCGGAAACCGGGACACTGACCGTTACAAACCGGCTCGGACAGCCGGTGGACTACCCGTACTATGAGGATGTCTCGGGGAAGCGCTACTTCCTCTCCGCGCATCTGTGGTACTTGCAGCGGCAATATTTGATTACACGGACTCGCGAATTGGCGCTAACCGATCCGCTCGGGGCGGCTCGTCTGCTGCACCGGTTCGCCGAGGTGTTTCCCGGCTGGGTGCCGATAAACGATTACGACAGAGGGGCGCAGTACCCGGTCGAGCCTGCGGGCGGACCGCCCTATCCGTACTATGGCGGCTTATGGTCCCGCTGGTCGCAGAACGAGCTGGACGCGGTCGGCCTGTTGGCGGAAGCGTATGCGATCGTCAAGCGGACGAATGCGTTCGAGCTGCTGAGCGATGAGCTGAACGAGGATGCGGAGGCGCGCATTGAGGAGGAGATGTTCCGGCCGACGCTGGATTACTTCCATTCCTTTCCGGTCATCCGGTACAACAATGAAGTGCTGAACTACCTCGGGCTGGTCTCTCTGGCCAAGGCGCTGAACGATCCTGATCTGATGCATGAAGCGGTCGAACTGATCGAGCAGTACGCGGCCAATGTGTACATGCTGGACGGGTTCTGGAAAGAAGTATCCGTGACATACCATAAGGACTCGGCGCTGCTGCTGAGCCGAGCGGTCGATGAGACGGCGGGCTGGAGCGATCCGCCGGGGTACGTCTCGCCGCGTACAGGAGACCGGCTGGAACAGCTGGATTTGCTGCAACGGCTGCCGCTGCTGTCGGCGATGCTGGGTGTGGCGGGCAAGCTGACGTACCCGGACGGCTATGTGCTGCCGATCAATGACACGTGGGCGTTCTACAAGCCGCCTGCTCCACAGGATACCGGTTCGCTGCTGATGCCGGCGGGAGGGATCGCCAAGCTGGCGCGAGGCCAGGGCGCAGGGCAGACGATGCTGTATATGGGCTTTTCTCCAAACAATGGCCACGACCATAAAGACCCGTTGAACTTGACGCTGTTCGCGAAAGGCCAGGAGTTGCTGCCGGATATCGGGTACACGCATACGAAATACCGGCAGTGGAGCGCCTCAACGCTGGCGCACAACACGGTGGTAGTGGACGGCAGGGATGCTGCGATTGCGGGCGAGGCCAAAGCGGGCGGGGCGGTTCGCGAGATGGTCAGGCTGGGCGATGCGGCCGAGGTGGTGCGGGCGGAGCAGCCCAACGCCTATCCGCAGACAGAGGCGTACGGCCGGGAGCCGTGGTTGATCGGTTTCCATGGCGCGGGTCCGAACGAGGCGTACGTGCTGGATCTGTTCCGCGTCAAAGGCGGGGAGCGGCATGAGTACACGTTGAACGGCGACGCCAATCGGACCGCTTACTTTGAGACGGATACCGCTTTGCAACCGTATGGTCCGTATTTACTGGAGGGCAATCCGACGGTTACGGAGCCGACCAATGAGTCTGAAACAGGCTACATCAGCGACGGGCAGTACCATGGGTACATGCATGTGCGTAATGTCCGGTCGGCGGCGCTGCCGGACGGGACATTTGAGGCGACGCTGCGGACGGTGGACGGAGCTTCGGCAAAGTCCAACCTGCGTATCACCGGGTTTGCGGGCTCAGGCGCAAGCGAGCTGTTTATAGGCGAGTCTCCGTCGCTGCAATCGACACGGGTAAAAGGCCTTGCTTATGATACGCAGACAGAGGCAGTCAAGCATTTCATGCCGAAGCTCGTCGTGCGTCGGGAAGGCACAGCGCTGCAAAGCAATTTTATTACGCTGATGGAGCCGTTCGCAGCCGGACAGCAGCCGCGTATCGAGCATGTCGAGGTGTTGAACAGCGATGAAGCGACAGGGGCGGCTGCTGTGGTTATTACTTATGGCAACACACGTGACATTGTACTAAGCGCGCCTGCCTATGCGGGAACGCCTCTTGTCGTAGGGGAGCTGCGGCTGGACGGCAAGCTGGGCTTTATCCGACTCGTAGACGGCAAGATTGAACAAATGCGGCTGGCGGATGGTACGCGGCTGAGCATGGGAGATGCAGTCGTCACGGCGGGAGGCGCTGTCGAGGGAGCGGTGACCGGGACGGAGCGGCAGCGCGACGGCGACGGGCGCAATGCGCTGATCACAGCGGCGACGGTGCCCCCGGCGGCAGCAGGCGGTCACGCCATTGTCGGGCATCCGGACGGGACGACGACCGGTTACCGGATCGAGAGCGTCGAACCGGCGGCAGGCGGCTGGACCGCGCTGGTGCTGGGCGAGCAGGACCCCGGGTTTACGATCCGGCCGGACGGCAGTTCCGAGCAGCTGTATTTTCCGATGAAGCAATGGACTGGCGCGCATACCGTCCACGTGGTCCATGCAGCTGCCGGAGGACCGTTTGTACTGCCGCAGCCTGCTGCGGGCACGGTGCAGGGGACCGTATACGGTTCTGGCTCGGAGCCGCTCTCCGGGGCGAACGTCAATGTGAGTGGATACGGGAGCCTGGTTACAGTGACTGGGATGGACGGAAGCTTTGCGCTGACGCAAGTGCCTGGCGGCTGGCAGCGGCTCACGATTCGGAAAGAAGGTTACAGCACGACGGTATCCGAGGCCGTCTATGTCCAGGCGGGCCAGCCGGCAAGCATCCGCGTGGAGATGGAGGACACGTCGCCTCCGGTACTGAGCGGGGCTCCGGCCGTCGGCGCTGGGATCGGCCAGCCAGTGCAGGCAGCGCTGTCGAGGGACGGGACGCTGTATCTTGTGCCGGCGTCGGTTGCTCCAATACCTGCGCAGCTGGCGGCGGCCGCTGCAAGCCCGTCTGTGCACGCTGTCAGCGCCGCAGCGGCATCAGGCTTGCCGACAATCCTCCCTACAACCGGTTTTGCCGCCGGACGGTATATGCTGTACGGCGTAGACGGCAAAGGGCTTGTATCTGCCGGATCGTCCGTTATGCTGCTGGATACGGGCCATACGCTGATCGACAATGAAGATCCGCTGGTACGATATTCCGGGACATGGACGACGACGCGCAATGATGACCGTCAAATCGGCAGCAGCGCGGTTACGGCGACGTCGAATGGAGCTTATGCGGAGATTCCATTCTATGGGGACAGGGCGCAATTGCTTGGCGTGCGGTTCAATACGCACGGCAAGGCGGCGATCTATATCGACGGGGTATATCACAGCACGGTGGACAATTACCGCGCCAGCTGGAAGGCGCAGGAGATCATCTTCGACACCGGGACGCTGCCGGAAGGCCCGCATGTGATCCGGTATGAGCGGATCGGGGAGAAAAACCCGGCGTCGAGCAACTACTTCATCCATTTTGACGCGCTGCGAGTGATGACGGCGAACCTGCTGCCTGTTGTAGACGGAATGCCGTCGGGCCCTGTGTCCATCGGGATGCCGGTGTCCGCTAAGAGCTCCAAGAACAGCACCTTGTATCTGGTTCCGCACGCCACGGTTGCTAACCGCAGCGCGATCGAAGCGGCGGGAGCCACGGCGAACGGCTCCAGCGTTACGGTAACGGCCTCGACGTATGGGGTCTTGGACACCAGTGGATTTGCGCCGGGGTTGTACAGCGTGTACGCGATTGATGCCAACGGCTTTATATCCGAGGCCAAACCGCCGATTGCCATCATTGATCCGAGCACGGAACTGGTGGACAGCGCAGACCAGGTTGTCTATTATTCCGGCACATGGTCGACGACGCTCGATGACGACCGTCATATCGGCAGCAGCGCCGTAACCGCCACGTCGGAGAGGGCCTATGCGCTTATTCCGTTCTATGGTTCCAGAGCGCAGCTGCTCGGCGTCCGCTTTCATACACACGGCAAGGCGGCGATCTATATCGACGGGGCGTACCACAGCACGGTGGACAATTACCGCGCCAGCTGGAAGGCGCAAGAGATCATCTTTGATACGGGAACGTTGACGGAAGGACTTCATCTCATACGATACGAGCGGATCGAGGAAAAAAATCCTGCGTCCAGCAACTTTTATATCCACTTTGATGCGCTGCGGGTGATCGAATAGCTCGGAGGCGCGCAGACTGAAGGCGGCCGCGGCATGATTGCTGTTAACCGTTATTGGCTATGGCAAGACCGAAGGGGTTGTCCTTGTATACAGGGGCAGCCCCTTCGTATGTGCTGCAGGTGCTGCGAGGCTTAAGTCTACTGAAAGAAAGATTCGTTGAAACGGGATTTTCCGTTCGGATGAGGAGAAAGAATGTTATGTTTGAAGGAAGCCCAAAGTTTGGAGGAAAATCATGCTTGTGACAACAGAGAGACTTATCCTTCGCAGCTTTCGGCACGACGACTGGCAGGTTGTGGAATTTTGGAAAGGTGGACTTTTGACCCTAGTCTGAACCAGGAGAGGGGAGTAGGGGAGATGCTGAATTCGGAATTTATCGTCAAAAGCCAAAAAGGTGCTGTCCTGAAAAAGCGGAAGGAAGGTAGTGACAAAATCAAGGATGTGAAGTTTCCGGTTACACCGAAGAATCAGCGGAAAGAGCTACGACGCCGATCGCAGAATGCCCAATTATGCGCGACTCCAGTGACAAATGTTTTGTACACTGCGTTTCCGTGTATGTCGGCCATAATCTTTAGAGCCTTCATTACTTGTTCTTCCTTTGACATATGGATCCAAGGTATTGCATCATCTTCCCACGTATAACTTACCAAAACAACACCACCTGGTCCTCCAAAATTATGACTGGGGTAGTATGAAAATCGAATAGGAAAGTCTGTAACGGTTTGACCACCATATAATCCATTTGCTTCCCAGAACCGATGTGAAAATTGGAGACCAATTTTTGTGGAAGAGACATAGTGAAGCTGACGAATTGCAGTCCATTTATGATAAGAGAATAAATTGTAAGGCTCTACTTCGATTAACTGCAACACAGTAAAAGGAACAGTAATAACAGCAAGATCCGCTGAAACCTGAAACGGCTCTTTAGTATGGGGCTGTATGCCGGCAATCGTTACATTGCTGCCGTTCTGGATGATTTTAGTCATCCTACAGTTGAAATGAATGTTATCTTTTAATTGTGGAAGGAATGAACGAGGCAGTTGGTCAAATCCGCCTGAAATTTCATGAAACCGGGTGGAGGGAACAAAGAGGATAAAATCACGTAAGATTTCCAAAAATGAAAGTTCAGGGAATCCTTCAAAACCGGACATCACATTGATCATATTCACCGCAGCAGCAGACAAAGAAGGGCCCACAGGGTTGTCTCGCATAAAAAGTTCCATCGAATATTTATCGAATTTATTGATTACAATTGGCCAATGCTTTTCAGGATTTTGACTAATGTAGTCTATGATTGGCTTGACTACCAGTTGGGCTAATTCGTCAGCAGTCTTCCCTCTTTCGTGGGGAGCTACCGGAAAGCGAAGAATATTGGGATCGCGTTCATAAATCCAACGGCGTGTTTTTACTCCATTTACATATAACAGATCATTTGGTGACATGTTAACAAATTCATTAAGGGGTAGGCGAAATTTTGAGATGTATTCCAGGGTTAATTGATGAGTACTGGGAATTCGCATTGCCCCTGCCTCAATATACTGATCATTACGAAAAGGTGAACGAAGAGTGAAGATACGGCCACCGACCCGGTCGGAAGCTTCGAGTATCGTTACCTGATGTCCTGCATCTTTAAGTAAGGAGGCCGAAACTAGTCCTGCCATACCCGCGCCAACGATAACGATGTGTTTTGGAGACGAGGTTTTAGGCAGCCCATTCCTGATGAAAGAAACCATGGTTGAATGCGAAAGCGAAGAGATATTTACCATATAGATCTCCTTGAAGTTTATATTCGAACAAATATTATTCAAGGATTTGCCTAATATGATATCTATATAAGTTGAACTAATGAGACTTACATGCGAATACAAAGCCGATCAATAATCTTCATTGGATCTTGCATAATGTTGTCCATAAATGCTCCAACATTCTTGCGAATCTCTACAGTTGTATGGTAAA
>NZ_VCRA01000043.1 GCF_005938385.1 Paenibacillus mesophilus | reverse complement strand
TCCAAACAAACGAATTCGTAGCTGTTTTGTGCATGTGGATTGGAGCGAAGCATGCAATCACCGCCTAAATAGGATAGTAATATTATATCACATTAACGCGGTGAATAGATAAAGAAACCAAAAAAAATAGCCTGTTGAGGTTAATCAACAGGCTGAACGTCTATCGACGTACTTCAAGGATGAGCGACCGCTACTCTCACCCCAAAAAGTGACGCTATCCTTCGAAGATTACGCCGGGTACTTTTCGAGGACTCCGAACACCGAAAGTTTTTCTTGGTTCAGAAACTCGCACTTCGCTTTAACGCTTTAGCGAAGTTAAATTTTCTGAATCGATAAGAAAAAAACACAAGCCTCCCCCGGCTTGTGTTTTTTTCATCCAACTTATATGACGCGCTTCGCGCCTATGAATTTCGAGCCCCAATAATTGCTGTACACCGAATCGATTTTCGTCCCCGCCGATGTCGTCGCAGATACGAATTGCCCTTCTCCCAAATAAATACCGACATGGGTCGTAGCTTTGCCGATTTTGAAAAACATCAAGTCCCCGGTTTGTAAGCCGACAACCGACTGCCCGGCCGAATCGTACATCTCAAGAGACGTTCGCGGCAGATCGATGCCGTATTGGTCGAAAACGTAATTGACGAAGCCCGAGCAGTCGAAGCCTTTCGTCGTCGTACCTCCCCATACGTAACGGATGCCGAGCAAGGTTTGGGCCGTACTCGTCACCTTATCCGCAACAGTAGGCGTCGGCGGCGTATAGGCCGCCACAACCGGCGCTGCCGCTGTCGGCGCAGCATACCAAGCAGGCGCATGGTATTTGCCGTCTTGGCCGATGATCGCGATCCCGTTGTCATTGTCCCATTGCACGATATAACCGAGCGTTTCCGATACAACCCGCAAAGGAACGTAAACGGTACCTTCCCGCATCTGCGCACCGTTCTGCAGCTTGACCGGCTTGCCGTTCAGCATCGCCTCGCCGGCCCCGGTCTTGATTTCCAGCTTCTTCGCCTTGGTGTCTTGAGCGGCTATGGATCCTTGCCCCTTATCCATGCTCCAGTCGAGACGGTAGCCCATCGCCTCGAACACGGAGCGCATCGGTACGAGCGTCTGGCCGTCGCTATCGATGAACGGCTTCGCCTCCGGGAAGCTGACCAATTGATCGTTCACCTGGACTTTGACGCCCTGCTCGGCCGGAAAGGCGGAAGCATCTGGACTATGTACTGCACATGCGGACATCCAAACGGCGCACGACAAAACAACAGTTTTCCACAAACGCATCAAACGGTTTCCCTCCTGCTGCCTCCGAGGTTAGTTGACGGGTTAGGGAAGAGGTTGTTCCCTTGTCCGCTGAAAGCGCGAACATTCACCCCGAATAAAGAAGTCCCCCGTACCGGATATTCGGAATATTCCGGATTCGGCATGTTTTATAGATTGGGTTTTAGGGTAGCATACCGTTTTCCGACAGGTCAACCCACAAATAATACCAGTTTACAAAGGGAAATCCCGGATATCGTCCCGCCGGATCCGAACGGTCCGGTCATTGATCCACTCGATTCCGGGCCCCTGCATGTCTTTTTGGGGAGGCTCCAAATAGCCGATTTCCAGCACATAAGGGGCCGATATGCCGGTGAAAGGAGCGATGTCGGCTGTACGGCGAACCGCCCGGGCGGCTCCTTCGCGAACGATGCGGCATGCTTCTTCCCCGTCCAGATGGATCGCCGCTTCGATGCCTTGTCCCTGCTTCACCACGGCCGTCTCAATCTCGGGGACGAACATGCGCGCTTCCAAGGCGGCTTTATCGTCGCCGGACAAAAAGACGGTCGGCACGCCCTGCACCCCGGCGATAAGCGCCCGAGCTCCGAACTCCCCGATGAACACGCCGTTCAGCTTATAGTAGGCGATCGTCTTCGAAGAATACGTATGATTCAGCGGGGCGTTGAACGTACCGGCCATCGCGTGCTGGCCGACGAAGAGAAGCGCGTCGAAGCCGTCGAGCTGTTTATATGGCTTCCCTTCTCTCAAATACCGGCCTCCGATCACATCCTCCGCAACGAGTCCTCCAGGACCGTGTCCGTCCCATACGTCGACGCGGGCTTCCGGATACACGCTCCGGATCCCTTCGATGCAGGCGTTCACTTCTCGTGCGAGCAGCTTCTTGGCGGCTTCCACCCGTTCGGGGTATCCGTCTCCGGGACGGGTTTGCGTGAAGCTGTCCACCCCTGACGGGCCTTCCAAATCGGTCAGTATAAAAAACGATTTCATCTAATATGCACCTCCGGCGTGCAGATAGTAGGAGCAAGCCGTCAAGAATCCGGCTTGCCGGGCGACGACTGCCGTCGCCGGTACATCTGGGGAGACTGCCCGTAAACGCGGCGGAACAATCTCGCGAAATAGGACGGCTCCTCATAGCCAAGCTTCTCCGCAATCGTATAGACGGGGAGATCGGTAAAGGCGAGGAGACTGCCCGCTTCCCGCATGCGCGCTGACTGCAGGAAGCCCATCGGGGTTTCCCCGGTATGCTCCTTGAACAGCCGGCATAAATAGTTGGGCGTCACATGGACCGACTGCGCCGTTTCCCCGAGCGTAACGGGACGGTGGCGGTTCGACAGCAGGAAGCGCTTGGCCTGTTCGACCGTTTCCTCCGCCGTATGCGGAGCCCCTTCCGATTGGACCGCATTCGCGAATATCGTCTCCACCCTGGTTAGCAGATCAACAACCGTAATGGCAAAATGGGACTTCAGCAGCGGAATGTCGTACAAATCGAGAATGCGCCGGTATCCTTCGGCGAGCATCGGCCGGAAACGGTGAGGAACGGGCAAAGGCGCGGCTCTGAGCGGCTCGGCGATACGGATCGACCGGCTCTCCTCGATCATATCGAACAGGTTCAGCTCTGCCGGTTGGCCGCTCCGGTCGCGCAGCACGAACGTGCTTTCCAGATTCGTAAGAGGCCCGCTCGTACCGAAATGAAACTGGTGCGGCTCGTTCGGGTTGATGATGTGGAGCATGCCCGGTCCGACCTCCGAAGCGGTGCGGCCTACCGTGAATAAGCCGTTCCCCTCTAAGATATACATGATATGAAAAACCGGATGGGCGTGACGCACCCCACGCACATCGTTCCTTCCGGTCATCAAGTTCGTCGTAATATGGTCGATCGTATAAGAACGGCCTCCCGTTTCGAGCCGGACGTCCATTCGCCTCCTCCTCTCCCCCGCCATCCCCGGGCTTATTGGACGTAGGTATAGTTCGATAGCCGCTCCCGATTTCCTGCCTGCACTCGACCTGACAGCCAGACAGGTGAAAATCGTACGGATTTCGGGATAAATTGTTGCTACGCGCGTAACCGTCGTTTTTCTATACTGAAGGAGAATCGATTTGAACATTCAGGAGGAGAACGGGTATGGCGCTGTCAATCGAGCAAGTGATCGAGTTTCAGACGAACGGGTATTTGATCGCGGAGGACGTTTTTATCGAGGAGGATCTGCAGCCGGTTATCGAAGAGATCGAACGGTTCATCGACGAGCGGGCGCAAGCCTACTACAAGGAAGGCCGGATTACCGAGCTTTACCGGAACGAGCCGTTCGAGCGGCGCTTCGCCCTGCTGTACGAGCAATGTCCGGATATTAACCGGAAGTTCGACATCATGCACTTGCTCGGCCCGGCCATGTTCCGCTTCCTGACCAACGGGCGGCTGCTCGACGTAGTCGAATGCTTGCTCGGAAGCGAGCTGTCCTGCAATCCGATCCAGCATCTGCGCTCCAAAATGCCGTGGAAAGGAGAAGGCGAGCAAGCCGTAAGCATGGACAATGTCCCTTGGCATCAGGATGCCGCCGTGACGAGCGAAAATTCCGAGGCTTCCGAAATCATTACGTTTTGGCTGCCGCTTGTCGACGCGACCAAGGAAACCGGCTGCATGGAAATTATTCCGCATTCGTTCAAAGGCGGCTATTTGAAGCATCAGGCGGAGGGCGGTACGACCATCGTCAAGGAGCTGCTGCCGTCCATCCGACCGATCACGGCGGAATGCCGCAAGGGCGGCATCGTCATCATGAACAAATATACGCCGCACCGGGGAACGTCCAACCGATCGGACCACGTGCGCTGGTCGCTCGATCTCCGTTACCACAAAACCGGCGCCCCCTCCGGACGCGACTTCCACCCTTCCTTCGTCGCCCGCAGCCGCAGCAATCCGGACAGCGTCCTGACCGACTATGAGGAATGGCGCAGACTGTGGCGGGACGCGCTGTCCAGACCGTCCCAGAAGGCGCACCGGGTGTAACGGCAGCGCGGCAAAGCCCTGAAAGTCGTCTATCGGACGCTTTCAGGGCTTTTTTTACCTCAAAACGTTCACACAAGCGTCGTTGACATTAGACAACCATAAATGTACGTTTAGTATAATTTCAACGGCATTAAAGAATGGAGATGAACGATCGATGAACCGCCCGAACGCTAAAGCCCAAGAGCGCGCGATTACGCTCGCCATCATCGCTTTAACTATCATCATTAACGGCGTTGTGCTTGCTCTATTGTTCATGCCGCAAATGGGCGACAGCCAGAAGGACTATACGTTCCTCCCGCTGTTCAACGCCATTTTGAACGGGTTTACGTTCCTGTTCCTGAGTCTGGCTCTGTATATGATATTGCGCAAAAATATCGCTTGGCACCGCCGGTTCATTTTCGCCGCTTTTACCACGACCACGCTTTTCCTCGTATCGTATTTGACTTACCACGCCTTGTCGGAGTCAACCAAATACGGCGGAAGCGGCTGGCTGGCCGGATTGTACTATTTTATCCTGATCACCCATATCGTGCTGGCCGCCGTTATCGTCCCTCTGGCCTTGTTCACCTTGGCGAGAGGCTTGCAGATGAACGTCCCGGCTCATCGCCGGATCGCCCGATGGACGATGCCCCTTTGGCTGTATGTCAGCCTGACCGGCGTCATCGTGTACGTGATGATATCGCCCTATTATTAATGCCGTTTACTTTGCCGGTTGCGAGACCGAATACTCTGGCTGCGTTTCCTCGGCTGAGAGCGGCCCTGCTCTCTTCGCCGATTGCGGCTGCCGCAATTTGCAGAACGGTCGCTTCGGGTGTCTGGATCGGCGCACAGGAGCCGTATCCGATCCGCGCGGACACGTCGCTTTGACATATGTCCGCTACCGCGGCGATAGGACCGTTCGTAAACCACATATCGAGCAATACGCGATCGGCGATCTCGCCGTCGTTCAAATGCGCGCTAATACTGTACCATTCCTGGTATCGCAAGCCGCTTAATACGATCGGAACGGCCGGATGCGGTCGAATGAACTCCGCCAATTCGTGATACGGCACGGCCATTGTTTGCAGACGCGGATGTCGCAGCCGTTCGTCCTCGAGCCGGACGCAAACATGCAGCGGCAATCCCGCGGCGGCGACCGCATGAGCAAATCGACTCGCCTCGGGATGGAGAAGGCTGTAGCAGTGATATCCGGGAACAAGCCGGACTCCGCGCGCGCCCTCCCGGATCGCCCAATCCAGCTCGAGCTCCCAGCCGGGCTCCGTCGGATCGAGTATGGCGAACGGCCACAGCCGCCCGTCGTCTGACGTTTCCTTGAACAGCGCCTCGTTGCCCGAACGCGTATCGAAGCCGAATATCGAAGCGATGTGACTGACGCAAACCCCCTCCAAGCCGAATCGATCCGCCATAGCCGATAGTTCCGCCGTATCCATACGAATTTGAAGCCGTGTCGGCCACTGGCCGATAAAGGCGGTCAAGTCGATCGCCCGTTGCGCGGCGAACGGCTCCAGAAGACGCATGTCCGGATGGCTCGGCGCCGTTCTCCGCTCTTCCGCCAGCGCTCCGCGGCCCTCTCCCGGAAAAACGTGCCTGTTGTGCTCCGTCATTTCGCCACCTCCGATAACAGCCGCTCCATATTGTGTCCCATGACCAGATCGATTTGTTCCGCAGTCAAGCCGGCACCCAGCACTTTGCCGATATTGCTGGCCAAATCGGCCCCATGCAGGTCGGACCCGAAGATGACCCGCCGCGCGCCCAGCCGCTCCACCGCGATTTGCACTTCCGCTCCGCCGATCGGAGTACCGGAAGTGTCCGTATATACGTTCGGGTACGGCTCGATCAGGTTGACGGCGCACTCTACCTTCCCGGCCATATGCGCCATAATGATGCGAGCTTCCGGATAGCGCTTCGCCAAGTTCGCCACATGGACGGCCGTCGACTCGTAAGGCTGCTGGCCGACCGTCTTGCGCCAGGCATGAATCAGAATAGGCGCCCGGTATTCGATCGCCCGCTCGATCAGCGGATAGACGAGCGGGTCGTCGCATAACGTGGCGACCCAAAGCTTTAAGCCGATCATTCCATGATCCTCAACTCGTCGGCGAAACTCGTGCAAGGCAGCATCCCCGTGCCGCGGATTTACATAGCAGTAGCCCGCCACGCGATCCGGAAGCTTCCGGATGACTTCGATCAAGTCGTCATTCGCCCGGGTCACCTCGGAAGCGCTCGGGTAGTACTTATAGCCGGCAATCGAGCTGCATACGAACAGCTTCACGCCGAGCCGGTCGCCTTCCTCCAGCACGACCGGGGATAATTCCGAGCCCAACAAATGCGTATGCGCGTCAATCATGCCGCGCGAAAACCGCTCTACGTTGTCCAGCATGTCTCTCCACCCTTATCTCTATATCTTTCGGCTTACTTGTTTTTCAGTTTTTCCACTTCGGCTTTCAGCTTCTCTTCGAGCTGACGCAGCGCCGTATTCACATCCGTCTTGCCTTGGGCTACCTCGATAAAGGCATTGCCTGCGAGGGTTTGCTGCGTCGCGCCGGGTACCTCGGCCAATCCTTGCTTCCGTTTCTGCGTATAGGGAGTCGGAGCATAGAAATTGACTGCGGACATATGCTTCTTGCTGTAGACCGGATCGCCCGTACCTAACGCTTTCTCGATGTCTTTGTTGTTCAGCGTCGTCGCGATCCCCTTCTTGGAATCCGCCAGCTGCATTTCATCGGAAAGCATCGCCATCATGACCTCGAACGCCTCCTCCTTATGCTGGCTCGTCTTGGAAATGCCCAGATAGGCCGGTCCGCGCTGCGGCGCCAGCTTCGGCGCTCCGTCCAGAGTCGGATAAGATACGATGTCCCAGTTCACCTCCGCCGGAATCGTCAAATAGACGCTGTGCTGGTTCGGCATCAAGGCCACGTTTCCTTTGTTGAAAGCGGTGTTTTCACTCGAACTGGTCGGTTCGATTTGGTTGCCCGGAATGTCGTAGAACCGTTTCAGGTTGGCAAACAGCTTCTGCCATTTCTCGGGATCGGCCAGCTTATCCGCTCCCGGGTCGAGTACCGGCAGCGAGAACGGATTGTCGCGCAGCGCGCTGACGGGGTTCAAGCTGAAACCGCGGTACGACGCACCGCCTTCCGTCCTCGTCATCTTTTTGGCGATATCGTATACCTCATCCCACGTCATCCCGTCCTTCGGATAAGGCACGCCGAATTTATCGAACAAGTCCTTGTTGTAATACAGCACATACGGGAAATACGGCGGTACCGGCAAACCGTACAAAGCACCCGAACGGCCGGCTTCGACCACTTCATCCATAAACACCTTGACGAAACGATTCGTATCGTATTTGGACTTTTTGACGAGCTCGGTTAAATCGTAACCCAATTGCAAATCGAGGTAATCGGTCATGATGGTCGGGATATCGAAGCGGATCACATCGGGTATTTGTCCCGCGGCTACAAGCTCCGGCATGGTCGTTCCTGCGCCTGTTCGCGCCTGAATATATTCCACGGTGATATGCGGAAACTTCTGGGTAAGCATTGCTCTGAACCGGTCATCGAACTCTTTCGGCGTGACGCCTCCGCCCCATATTTTCATCGTGAACGGTTCTTTCTTCTTTTCCTCGGTCTTGCCGGACTCTTGTCCTTCTCCTGTGCCGCCGCATCCCGACAGCACGACGGTAATTCCCACACACAGCATGAGCAGCCTGCTTTTCCGATTCATTCCAATCAACCCCCGGACTTGTATATACCAATGCTCCTGGCCTATCTGCAAAGTTGAGGCTGTTGAAAAAGTCTGCAAGAGAGGAAGCGGTAAAGGCATTTTTCAACAACCTGAAAAGCTGCATTTAATGTGCTGTTTCCACGCTGGAAACGGCCGGAATACGGAACCGGTCGCCTGCCTTGACATCATAGATCCGCAGGTCGTCCCGTTCCCGGAATAACGAACCGTCCGCAACCTCCAAGATGTGAAACGGATAATCTCCCCGGACGCTCACGATCTCCGAGCAACCGCCCGAACCGGCCACGATCGCTTTACTGTCGAAATAATCGTTCGGCATTTTCACCGGCGCGATACTTCCCATCGCCACGTTGCTCGCATGCGACAGCTCTACCTCGTTGTATACGATATTGCGCCTGACGGAAGCCACTTTCCCGGCAGCGAGCAGCATCGGTTTATCCAGAACAAGCTCCGTCAGACCGTCATCGGTCCGTACCGCACCGACGACGGTATAGCAGGATTCGTGCGAATAGCGCGGGTTGGAGAAGTGAATCCGCCTTCCGACAGGATCGCCGGATAAAGCCGTACTGTCCACCGTTACGGAGCATTTCCCGTAATCCGTACTTGCGACCTCTCCGCGCGACTCGTGCCGTTCGGCTCGGAACGGCGGGTGGTCTGCAACCCCCGCTTCGCTTCCATTCACGGCGAACCATTTGACAGGAGTCGAGCCGATGACTTGCAGACAGCTGAATTGTCCGGAGACGACAAACGTCCTCCCTTCGTCCACAAACGAATTGTCGCCGCCCTCCAAGCTGTAGTAAATATAGTCGACCCGGGATTCCGTATCCACGCGGAAACAAACCGCAGTCGGGCTCGGTTGGCGCAAGGCTATCCGCTTCACGCGAATGACTGTAAAGTCTGTCCGTCCCGTATCGATAACCGCCGCGTACTGGCTGACGCTTTGTCCTTCGTCCCGGGCCAGAACGTACTTTACCCCCATCTGGTCAGGACCGTCGGCCAGGAACAGCTTCCGGTTATCCGCGCCGAGCATTTGCAGGCGAAGCTTTCTGCCCCGGTCATCCTCCCATACCGCATGCCAATCCTTGGTTCCGTCCGCCTCGCTTACATTGCCGAAAAAGCGGTACCCCCCGCCAGGCGGCATCCAATAAAACGGCTCGTGCGCTTTTCCCTTCAGTCTGTAATCCCCGTCGACCTGCTTGCCCCACTCGTAACGGCTCCATTCCGGAAGGCGATCCGTTCGGGTCTGCTCCATAGACGACGTGAACGTTTTCCCTTTCGCATGAAACGAATAGTCCCGCTTCTGCCCGCCTTCCACATGAAACAAATCGAGATAATAGCTGCGCTCCTCGTCGACCGGGATGTGAGCCAAAAAGCGGGTGTACAACAGCACGTTCTCCGATCGGTACGCGGAAGGGTCGCTTGCTTGCGCACAGGAGATGACTCCATCGGTTCCGAAGAAGTCCAGACTTCCTCCCGCGGCGGGCAGCCGAAGCTGCGACGCCTCGTTCACCGTTGCCGCCAGATGGGCTACCGTCTGCATCGTCCATCCGAACCTGTAATGCGTATTGTAGTATCCGGGATCGAACGACCATTCTTTGCCTTGATCGTAAATAAGCAGACCCAGCTCGTCCAAATGACCGTGGTTCAGCGTCGACCCATACCGCATGAACAGGCCCCGCTCGTGCTTGCCCTTCCCATAACGAAGAAACACGAGACCTTTGCCGGTAAGCACATTCGAGGGAAGCTCCGGCCGCCGGACAGGTTCGAACTCGTAATGGTTCGGTTCCGTATGAAACAGCAGCCAATGCATGGACTCGGCAGCCGCTTTATCGTCCCGCGCCAGCTGCTCCGCGGTCACGCCCATTTCTCCCAGAAGCTTTCGACAGTACTGGCGGAACGTTTCGTCCTTCGTCCGCACCGACATCATCATCACGTAGGTGAAGTCATTCGTGTTGAACATCGGCTCCGTCCCGGTCCACTCCATGTTGTCGATCGATGTATCCCCGTATTGCGGGAGTCTGCCGGCGATGCTGTTTTTTTTCTTGAATTCGGTGTAGAAAGCGCGAAACTTCGGATCGTCGTACAAATTGATTCCTTCGGGATGCCTGCTGTCCCGCAAATGATAGAGCATCTCGGCAAACTGGACATAGATTGATTGCGTATGCAGGCTGTACATGAGCGAGGTCTCATAATAATTGCCGTCGTAGTCCACCGCATTGGCCAGCATGTTGCGAATGCTGCTTCGGCCTTCCAGCGCCCACTCCGTATACTGAGGAATGTCGCACAGTATTCCCGCGGCCAACGCCCCCATGTTGTAGTCCGCCGTCCCGTTATGGAGAGGCCAGTAGTTGTCTTTGCGGCTCTCCCGGTAGCAATAATCCCCCCCATTGGCCAGAAGATTCCGCAAAATGTTGTCCCGCATCGTCATGTCCGGCCGCGCGGGCGACGGCTCATCGAGCCGGGCATAAGTCCGTATGAACGAATAGGCCTCCGCATACAGCTTCAAATGCCGGGCCGTCTGGTAGTACGGCCGCTCCAGCCGTCCGCCCTCGTGATCCATGGAAAGGCCGGGGTAATCGAGCGGACCGTGGATCGCATGAGGGTAAATGGCGGCAATGCCGTCCAGAATGACGGCCGCCTTCTCCGCATAAGCCTCTTCTTCCGTGATCACGTACAAGCAAGCAAGCGGTTTGAGCAGACGGGTCAGTTCCGTTATGACGAATCCGTTCCAGCGGGCGGCGAAATAGTGCGGAGTTCCTTCCTCGGACAAGTATCCGGTTCCGGGGTCGGGGAACTGCTCGTTTGGAAACATGTGCCCGTGGCGGCAGGCTACGTGTCCCGGACGATCCCACATGATTACGTCGAGCGGCGTCCGGTCGATCGGACATATGACGCCCAAACCGTAAGCGTAGCTTGCGCGGGGACCCGGAAGCAGAGCCCGGATATCCGCGTTTGGCTTGGCCAGCCAAGGGTCGGCCGCCGCTTTCATCCTTTCGTAGAGCCGCACCGCCCATTCGTTTCCGCGCTCGAAAATGTGGGACCGGGCATTCGCCTTCATGCGCACGAATACCGAATTTTCGTTCGTGATCAATTCGAATCCCTCCTTGGCAATCGGATTGCTTCTCTGGAACATCCGGCTGTCACTCGAATGTAAGCGTTTTACGAGCGACGCGCATAAAAGTTGAGAGTCCGAGCAGGATAACCGGAAACCGCCGACAGCGCTTGATTTACAAAAGCCGAAAACAAAAATATAATACAGGGATAGGACAAATATACTTAACAACCCATTTGTAATATATCATATCCTATAAGTTGTTATATCAATTGTATTATATTTCGTTTTGATCTTAGCACCTTAATCTTAAAAAATCAATACAAGAATAGCAGCGAAACGAGGAGCCTTCATGAAACGCAAACAAGCGGATTACTTATATACCAAATTGGCCGGTATATTGCGGGAGCAAATTACGTCCGGCGTCCTTAAGCCGAGCGATTATTTGATGTCGGAGTTTCAACTGTCCGATTATTACGGCATGAGCCGCATCTCCGTAAGAAAAGCTTTGGACGTGCTGGCGAAGGAAGGCTTGATTGTCCGCAAGGTCGGACAAGGCACGATGGTTGCCGAGCATGTGAAGCTCGAAAGCAAAGAAAGGCGCAAGCTTCACATCTGTACGGTCGCCCCTTCTCATTACATCGACACGTGCATGCCTTGGATCGCCGAAGCGTTCGAGCGGGAGTTTCCGGATATTCACATTGTGATCCATCGGCTGCATGGCAATAAATATTGGGAATATTTGGACAACCTGCGGAAAGCCGGCCTCCGTCCCGATCTTCTGTTTGTGACGGACCGTCTGTTCAAGGAGCTGGGCGATTGGGACGATTTCCTCGCGCTTGAGCCGTCGGAAGAGCTGCAGCCGTTCCCTTATCCGAAAGTATCGCGGCTGTTTAGCCGGGAAGGACTGCTCAAGGCGCTGCCGGTTACATTCTCGACCGTATTCATGACCTACAACCCCGAAATGTTCGACGACCACGACATACCCAAACCAACGCGCAACTGGACGATAGAAGATTTTCTCGACGCCGCGGGGAAGCTGACCATGGATACGAACGGAGACGGCATCCTGGACCAGTACGGCTTTGCATTTCGGGGAGCGGACACCCGGTGGCCCTTGTTCGCTTTGCAAAACGGCCTCGATTTCGCGGAGCCCGCCAACAACCCGGAGCCGCTTCGCCGTACGCTCGAATTTCTGCACCGGCTGCTGTATAAGGACCGCGTGACGTTTTTGCAAGCAATGACCCCGTATAGCAGGCTTGCGGATCCTTTTACGTGCGAGAAAGCCGCCATGACGTTAACGACGGCTATGGAATTGGCCAGCTGGAGAACGGGGGACTTGGCGTTCGAGCCGCAAGTATGCCCGCTTCCCTTCAAAGCTTCCCCGTCCACCCTGCTTTTGGCGAATGCGTTCATGGTCCCGCGCGATTGCGGCGAGCCCGACCTGGCGCACGATTTTCTTCGCTTTATGACCAGGCTGGACATTCAAGAGAAGCTCGCCCGCCAATTCCGGTTTTTGTCCGTGCTGGCTTCGGTCAACGAACGCGTATTCCCCCGCTCCTTCCTGAATTCTGCCGCGATCCAGGATAGACAGCTGGAGCATGCGCACTTTCTGTACGATCTGTTCCCGGACTGGCAAGCTCTGGAGGAGATCAACATGAATCTGCAGCTGTTCTGGAGCGGTCTGGAATCGGTGGAAGAAGTGATGCAGCGGATCGCCGATCAAGGAGCCGGCGAAGACGATTGAAGGGGATAAGGCTTTTTACGAGAGGCATGTCAGGTAAACAATGAACCGAATTTGCTTATTAGCAAACTCCATTGCGCTATTTGGCTTCACTTCTAGGCCATTAGAGGAACAGTGAATCTGGAGTCGCTATTACTGAACTTAAGATAAGTAATAGTGAAATTAGGATCGCTACTCGCTGAATTCGCTTATATGGCAAGCGATTAGCGCAAAAGAGTTCAGTAATAGTGAAGTTTGGTTCGTTCTAGCCAATATCCGAATAAGCTGAGGACCGGGCTCTGCCCGGTCCTTATCCTTTCGTTTACTCCGCTTTTATTTGCTGCCCCCTCGCCTCCCCGCCTCATGCCGTGCCTCCGAAAGATGCTGAATCAATCCGTTCCTCCCCGATAGTTGCCTCTTGGCCCGCGCGCAGTCTTCTTCGACAAAAAATAATTCCGCCGACTCCGAAATCTCTCCCTTTCATTTTTACGGACCTGTGCTATAATACGTTATGCAATAATACAACTGCATAACAAATAATAATACATTTGTTATCCTGTACGGAGGTGAATGGTTATGCAATAAGTTTCAGTTGTCCGTATGCATTTTGTCGTAAGCCGTTTGAAGCAGAGGAGGAATTTATAAACATGAAGCATAAGCGCCTTCGCCATACCCGTCGTTCCGCCGGAAAAAGAGTCATCCTCGCTTTTCTGGTCCTTGCGCTATTGGCCGGATATATCCCTTTGCCGGTTCAGGCCGCCGTCGGAGATGTCACCACCTATTCCTTTAAAGATTTGCCGATGAATCATCCGACGACGAATTACGATCCGGTCTGGAATCCCGCCGGACAAGGCACGCAGCAGTTCCACTACTCGCAGATCAATCCGATCGGAATGCCCGCCTACTTGAACTCGTCGAACGGCTCCGTTACGTACCGCACTCCGAAGGACGGTTATGTCGAAGTCCAGTTCTACGTACCGGAGTATGGCAGCTATTCGCTGGATTTGCTCGTCCACAAAAATATTGGCGGCGGAATCGCCGATATTAGCGTCGATGGCTCCGTCATCGGCCAATTCGATTTTTACGCGAGTCCCGCTCCGGCTACGGTTGCTTCCGCGTTTGCGGCGCCGGTCACCCTCATTTTGTCCAAGGGGCACCACGTCTTGAAGCTGCAGCCAAAATCGAAATCCGCCGGCAGCTACTACTACGTATATCCCCACAGCCTGAAGCTCAAATTATTGGAAGCGCTTCCCGTCATGTCTTCCAAGCTGACTCCCGATTCCGTCAAATTCGACCGGAAACCGTCCGAGCAAGCGAACGTAACCGTCACCATGACTACATACGGCAATACGCTGCTCGGCATCACCTACGACGGCGGCAGCCTGACGCCGGGGACCGATTATTCCGTCACCGGAGAATCGGTAACGATCGATAAATCGTTTCTCTCCACGCTGCCTCTCGGAAAGGTGGCACTCTCCTTCAAATTTAACGATGGAATCGATCCCGTATTAACAGTTCAAGTGTCGGACTCGTCTCTGCCTCCTTCCACCGCCTCCATTACGCCGACATACGCCGTCTATGACAAATCCGGAGCCGACCAGAACGGTTTGACAGTCACGCTCGATGTCTACAATACGGCGCTTACAGCTATCAAGAAGAGCTCAGCGACGCTGACGCCCGGTACGGATTATACACGATCCGGAAACACGGTCAGCCTTCATCCATCGTACTTATCCTCCCTTCCGCTCGGAACGTCGACACTTACGTTCCTTTTTGATAGAGGACAAGCTCCGACGCTGGACATAACGGTTAACGACTCGCGGCCCGCTCCCGTCAATATGGCCTTCAATCCGGGATTCGAGGACGATCAGGACCATAACGCCCTTCCCGACCGATGGTCGTTCGGCAAATCGGGAACCGGAACGTGGCAATGGGACGAAACGATCAAGCGAAGCGGGAACCGATCGGTCAAGCTGATCAACCAGGCCGCCGGCGACCGGGCCTACTTCTACCAGCAGTATTTGTCCGTCAAGCCGGGCGGCACGTATGATTTCAGCGCTTATTACCGGACCGAGAACATGCTCGGCCAGCCGTTTATCCAATTGACCTGGTATACCGCCGGTTACGGGTTTATTGCCGCCAAACCGTTGAATGCGGACAAAAACGCACCGGATTGGCAGCAAGTAACCCAGCGGCAAACGGCGCCCGCCAACGCCGCATATGTTTACATCTCCGTACAGCTGAATTCGAATACGGGAACCGTTTGGTTTGATGACGTCTCTTTTACGCAAATTTTGACGGATTCGTTCGTCACTCCGACGGCCGCCTTGTTCGATCAAAATCCGGCGGTGCAAGCGGACGTTCCTATTGCCATTACGGGGAATGGAAACGAGCTGGTCGAAATCCGCAACGGCACCTATGTGCTTAAGCCGAACATCGATTACTCGCGCACCGGAGATACGGTCACCTTGAGTAAAGCTTACTTATCCCGGCTCCAGACCGGAGGTGCGTTATTAACATTCGATTTCAGCGCCGGCGAGGACCGGAACGTAACCCTGCAAATTATCGATTCGTCCGGATTGAATGTATCCAATACCACATTCAATAAAAAAGCCGGAGAGGCTCAAAATATCACGGTTGCGATTACGGCGGGGCTTGCTTTGCAGAAGATCCGGAACGGCAGCGCCGTCATGAACGAAGGGACGGACTACATCGCGGCCGGCAATACCGTCACGATATCGGCCAATTATCTCGGATCTCTGCCGACCCGAAGCCACCCGATATACTTTGAGCTTGCCGGCGGCCATACGTACTCCATGATTATTACGGTGATCGATACGACGACGCCCCAGTCCGTCAATTTGCTTGCCAACCCGGACTTCGAAGCGGGCAGCGGGACACCGACCTCATGGACGATCGCTGCGGGCTCGGTCGTTTGGGACGGCACCGTTGCCAAAAACGGGTCGAAATCGATCAAGCTGTCGACCTCCAGTACGTCGCAAAGCTCGGCCGTAAGTCAAACCTATATCCCGACCATCCCCGGAAGCGCTTACCAAATCGAAGCGTATTACCGTACCGAAGGCGTCCAAGGGAAACCGCGGATGATCGTGGACTGGTACTCCTCGCCATCCGATTCCGGCTATTTGTCCAGCGCGACTGCCGAAGGGTTGGGCGGAACTGCCGAGTGGCGCAAATTGTTCCATGAACAAATTGCCCCGGCGGAAGCGGCATTCGCCAAAGTGACGTTCCAGCTTGCGGAAGGCACGGGTACGGCATGGTTCGATCAGGCTCGATTAGTCCAAAACAATAGGCTGCGAAATCCCGGGTTCGAAGCCGGCGATACCGTCCCCGACTCATGGACGGCCGTACCGTCGTCCACTTCAACCGTCCTGCTGGAATCCGGCACGCGTTATGCAAGGCAGCGTGCTGTCAAGCTGGAAGCGTTAACCTCCGGCGATTCCGTTACCTTGAAGCATCCTGCCGTTGCGGTCACAAGCGAGAAGCTGTATAACGTGCAAACGCACTACAAGCTGCAGGGCCCCGGAACAGTCTTCATGGAGCTCGCCTGGCTCGACGCTCAGGGCGCCGTCCTCCGCCGGGATGAATTAAAAGGCTCGCAAACCGCGAATTGGAGCCTATTAGCAGACCGTCAATGGGCGCCGAAAAAAGCCGTTTCCTTGAATCTTCAGCTTTCTCTGCGCGGCGGGCCGGGTGTCGCTATGCTCGACGAAGCCGAGGTGCGGCAGGAGCTGATCGACTCGTCCGGTAATTTAATTCCGGTAACGGACTTGGAGGATGTGACCGAGCCGCTGGCTCCGGCCGATTTCTGGTCCAAATTGCCCGTTATCCCGCTTCAGCCGCCGACCGATTCGGTATGGACGCAAAGCGCCATCCGCAGCTTCTTCTTCGGTCCGACGGAAAGCGAAGGCAGAGCAAACTTCTCGTTCGGTATTCCCGCTTCGACGATAGCCCGGGACAGCGGCGTACCGGTGGTGAATAACGCGCTCGGGACTCCCGTCGAGACGAGCGCTCCGATCATCATCGCCGGGGATATTCCGTTCCGGCCGTTTATGATCGCGCATGCCGGGTACAGCAACAAATATTACCCCCGTCGAATGCACGATTATTTATTTACCCAGTACAACTTGTCCTACGCCTTGACGGGCGATGAGCGGTTCAAGTCGCGAGCGGAGGAGCTCGCCGGATTTTTGCAATATTCGCAATGGCGGGAGGACGGCTCCAATGCGTTTACATCCGCCTATTATCCCGGCGACTATACCCTTCATCCGGAGTGGGCGGGCGGATGGGACTACTTGTTCGATTGGCGATGGACAGACGGATACAACTATACATGGAAGCTGCATGAGCCCGACCATCACGTCAACTCTCAGATTGCCTCCGCTCTCGTCAATTCCTACGAGCTGTACGGCAACGAGCAGTATTTGCAGATGGCGAGGCAATTCGTATACAACCAAATTCCGCGCTACGGCTTCCATAAAGGTGTTTGGAAAAACAAAACCTACTATTGGACCGAATACAATCCGACTGGATCCGCGGCCGGCAACACGACGAGCGACGCTACCGATAACGTGACCGCACTCGTAGCCGGAGCGGCGGCGAAGATCGGCTACTACGAAACCGATCCGGTATTGAAAGCCCAAATTCTTGAATTTGCCCGCGGCTTGATGTGGAATTTGGTTCGCGAATACGAGACCGACGGGAGATGGTTTTACGACGGCCAAGAAAATCCGTTGAACCCGGACCGGTTCTACATTTCCCACGATTCGGCGGTGCTTCTGCCCGTCTATACCGGACTACCTTATTTGTACAAGGCGGGGGTTGACGTCTCCGATCTGATGGACGTCTTTTCCGAGCTCGAACAGGAGTATGCTACCATATGGGGGCTCTACCAGCGGAAAGAGCATTTGAAGCTGGCTAAAATCTATGACGGCACTCCCGCTCCGAATGAACCGCTCACCTTCTCCACCTTTGCGCTGGTGACCGGTGACGATTTGCCGCATGCGAAGTTCCAAGATTTCATCTCCGATTCATTCGTCGTACCGGCTGCGTTGGACGTGCGGATTACGAAATTGCTGCCCCCCGCCGCCGGAAAACCGGATTGGACGATGGATCCGGTCGACGATGTCGTACTCCGGGCAACGCCGCAGCAGTTGGCGGAAGGCATTGCCATTCCTTTTGCTTTGACCAAGGGCAGCGCTTACAAGATGTCTTACGAGGTTCGCGCGAAAAGCGATTTCGATAGGAATACGGCCGTCAATCGGGACTCCGTCGTGATGGGCTGGAAGGTGGACGAATCGAACAGCGCCACGTTCGTGAAGCTTACGTCCGGCACAAGCGGGGACGCGACTCGTGCGCATACGCTGCCCCTGAATCTGCAGTCGAACTTGAATTCGTCTAACTTCATGTCGTTTGGCGCGCGCATCGCGTTCCCTTTCCCGGATGAGGTATCCGCCCTGTTGGTGTCTTCTCCGGCTCCGAATGCGATCGTCTACAAGGATGTCGACGATTGGAAACATATCCGGGCGGATCGGTACATTTATCCGATTCAATCGCTGATGCCGATTCGCAGCGGTGCCTCCCTAGGAAACGAAAACTATGGTGCCAAGGGCAAGTCGTTCGGCACGAAGGAAGGGGATTTCGTCGAGCTTGAATTTGAAGCGGTCCGTCCCTCGGCCAAATATACCGTTTCCGCTCATTATTCCAAAGGAAGAACCCGCGGGAAGGCGCAATTATCCATAGACGGCATCCCGCTGGGACCGGAATACGACCTTTACATGAACACGACGACGCAGCAGGACGTTCCGGAGCCGGTGATTGTCGACTTAGGCATTCAGAAGCTGAAGGCCGGGAAGCACACGCTTCGCTACACGGTAACCGGTAAAAACTCGGCTTCTTCCGGATACAAGATCGGCCTATACGAGGCGCTCATATTGACGCCGACAAAAGACTAAGCCGGAAGCCGTAATTGCACGAATCCTTTACTACATAAGTTGAACTAAAGCTACCATGAGAAAGCCAAGTGCAGTGGAGAAAGGGAATTACCTTGTAAGCGAGTTTTGGCTTTGAGTTTCTACAATCCGAAGGCCAATCCAATAAAGGAAACTCAAAACAACCTGTCTGAAGTGCAAGGTAATCCCTTTCGGAATGGAACGACAGCCAATCAATAGTTCAACTTATACAGCGCCTGATTTATTCAGGCGCTTTTTATGACGTTAATAAGAACCGTTGTCCATTATGATATAACCTTGCCCTAATTCGATCTCATCGAAGCCCGCCATCTCCCGCTGCCGGAAATCGATAGTGCTATTGCTGCCGACTACGATCATATTCCGAATATCCGCGCCGGTCTCCCCCGGTAATGAAAAAGCTTTCGTGTACGCATACGCTTCCCCGAGAGTCGTATAAATCGCGTCTACCAGCTTGTCGTTGTTCGGTTTGCCCATTACGTTCATGATGACGGCTCCTCGGGCCGTGAGCTTCTCCATCGTCATTTTGAAAAATTCCACCGTCGTCAAATGAAGCGGGGTACCCTTTCTGGTGAAGGCGTCCACAATAATATAGTCGAATGCATTCCGCTCTTCCATCCCGAGCAGCCGGCGTCCGTCCCCGATCACAACATTGTCCCGGCTGTAGCCAAAAAAACGTCTGCTGCACTCCACTACTTTCTCATCGATTTCCGCTACCGTAAACCGCTTGTCCGGGTAATGGCCGGCGATCGTCCCGATCCCGTGACCGATTACATACACGTTGTCGAACGACGGATGATTACATTCCATTAAATGGATCATCGCTCTCGGGTATTCCAGCACGATCCGCTTCGGATTCTTCAAGTCTATCGCACCTTGTACGGCATGATCCGAGAATTGCATAAAGCGAAACTTGCCCATTTCCCCGTACAACTCGGTCGTATCGTATACCGAAATTTCATTAAACGGGCTAAGTTCCTTTGCCAGCAAATGCAAGTCAACGATCTCCTCCGTCACGGTTTTCCAGGATGTACTTGATTTTCTTCAAGTCGTACCGGTTCGCCTTTCTCATCGCCATGGACATAAAAGGAGCGAACAGCTTGGAAAATCCGCCCGGTTCCCCTCGGTTCCGCAACGTCATCAAGGTCCGGTTGCCATCCATAGCTTCCCATGTATATGTCGTTTCCATCGGAAAAGGTCCTTGAGCCGTCCGCATGACCAGCTTCTCCCCCGGAATATACTCGATGATTTGGTATACGTACGCAAGGCGCCGACCTAGAAAATGCGCGATAAATGCAATCTGCGAACCGACAGCAAGCGGCTTGGGAGTCCGCCACTCAGCCGATTTAATATTTACGTACCATTCGGGAGCACGGTCGGGGTTTGCTGCGTAAGCTGCAACGATGCCGCGAGGACAGTCGATAACGATTTCCGTTACAACGTCTACCATGCGTTCACCTCCTATTTCCCTTATTATACCCGTTTCGTTCGACTTATGGCTTCTCTTCCTGCCTTCCCTCCCCAATTGCAGGAAAAAACCGGGCGTCCGCAGAATTCTTCAGCATTCCCGTTAGAAGATCGTTGGAGGGCCAAACATTAATGCGATTAAAAAATCCGAATCTGCTGCACGAGCATACAGTCCTTATTAATCACGCCGTCGATTATATAGACGAACATATTGCCGGCGAGTTGTCGCTGCAGGACATTGCTTCCGCCGCGGCCGTCTCACCGCATTACTTCCACCGCATGTTCAAGTCCATCGTTCAGGAGACGGTCGGCGAATACATCGTTCGCCGCAGGCTGGAGACCGCCGTTCATTATTTATTGTTCTGGGATTGGATGACGCTGACGGATATCGCGTCTCAAAGCGGCTTTTCCTCCCTTTCCTCGTTCTCCAGATCATTTAAAGCCCATTACGGAATGAGCCCCACCCTGTACATCAAGGAGCATCGTTCTATTAAAAGCAATATATGCCAAATTGATAACAGCGTCTGCGAAAGATATTTCTCAAAATGCGAGTATAATGATGGACATCGGACCTCGTACACGTATTCGATGCGGATGGCGATACGCGAGATCAAGCCCGTTCAAGTCATTTATTACCGGCATTATGGCGGCGGCAACGAAATTACGCGATCGGCCGATAACTTTGCCAAGCTAAGCAAGCTCGCTTCGTCGAGAGGGTTATGGAGAAGCGACACCGTACTCGTCGGAATACCGAGATCGCCTTGGTACGGAGGCCATCCGGGCAATGTTCGTTACGACGCGTGTCTGACGCTTCGCCCGGACTCCCCTCTTCCTCAAGACGGGAGCAGCATGTGCAGCATTGCCGGTGGTACATATGCCGTCATCCGGTTCGAGGAGCCGGAGAAGATGGTGAGGGAATTGATGTCGATCTGCTTGCGCCATTGGCTTCCGGGCAGCGGGTACGCTTTCGACATACGGCCTACTTTGATGATTCATTACAACAACCCTCACACGGACCCCGATCAGAAGATGATTGTAGATTTTTGCCTGCCTGTTCGCACAAAACCGTAAATCGACGAGGAGAGGGAACGATGACGTTTAAAGCCAAAATGCAGGAGTACCGCCCGGTCTTTATGTCCGCCAACCGCGAAGAGGCGTTGGAATACTACGGAAAACTCGGTTTTGTGAACAATACGTTTACCGGTTTTCTGGAGAGGGACGAATTGAAATTCACGATACACCAATTGGACAACGCGAAGAAGCCCGTTACTCCGAATCACCATCTCGACGGCTGGTCCTGGGATATGTACGTGTGGGTAGACGACGCCGACGCGCTTTACCGGGAGTTTGTCGAGAACGGAGCTATTATCCATTATGCGCCGAAGGACCCGTTGGAGTACGAGATGAGAGAATTTGCGATCCGCGATTTGGACGGATACATCATTGCATTCGCATCTTGTCGGACGTAGTTGCTATTGAGAGGAGTTGCTTGATCATGGGGAACAAGGAAATGCTCGCTCCGGAAATAAAGCTCGTCCGGAAGGAATCGTTCTCGATTATAGGCGAAGCGTGCTTGCTTGCAAAATCCGATCACGGAAAGAACGACGCCTTCGGCAAATTCGCCAATCGGTTTCTCGCCAATCGTTCGCATGAAATCCGGAACGCCGTCAACAGACAGCTATATGCCATTAATGTTTATCCCGCTAACTACTCCGGTACCGAGAAATACGAATTTATTTGCTGCCATCAAGTACACGATCTCGACCATGTACCGGAAGGAATGGTCGCGCGGACGTATCCGGCTCACGAGTATGCCGTGGTAACGCATAAAGGCAGTCTTCGCAGTTTGTCCGACAGCTACTCCTACTTTCATTCCACGTGGAGAACGCATGCCGGATACGACTATGCGGATTCATACGATATTCAGATTTATGATGCCCGATTCCTCGGTCCGAATGATCCTGCCTCCGAGTTGGATATTTATATTCCGGTCCGGCGCGCCGAGAACGTTGTCAGCCATGCTCCAAGCCCGATTCGCGGCAGGCTGCAAGGAGCGTTCATCCCCGTGCGCAATGTCGCGAAAGCGAAGCAGTGGTATTGCCGGGTACTCGGTCTTCCGGAAAGCGGGGACATTATAAACGGCCATCTGTATGCCCTGCCCGTGGAAGGACCGGCTATCCTACTGGACGAGATGCCCATGTGGGGCGGCAAAGAACCGGACGGCCCGCCGCCATACCGGACACCTTCTCTGATGATTCCAACCGACAATATTACCGAAGCGTATCAATTTATGCATCGTCTTGGGGTGGAGCTGGTGACCGAAATTATGGACAGGCACTGGTTCGTCTTTCGGGATCCCGACGGCAATATGCTGATGGTTTGCGCCGATTAAGGCTCTCGCCTGGAATAAGACAAATTATGCTGCGCATATACCTCTACAATACAATCCCCTTACTGGAGGTGTCGGCAATGCCATTCTATAGCTCTGTCGTGTATATAGCGGGAATGCGCATTTTACGCGGAAAGGATGGAAAGTTATACGTCAAAATGGGAAGCAAAGGAAAAGTCCGTAAAATTCTTAAAGACCGTAAAACTCAAACCGATGACAATCCGATGCAAGTGAATCGTTGATCGAAAAAAAGAAGGTTGAACAGCGTTCATGGCTGTTCAACCTTTATTTTCTCCTGCCGATACGGCTCTTTCACCTGTTTCAAAATCATGTTCTCGATGATTTCAACCGCTTCCGGAATACTATTCGCGGACACGACGGTGCCGGGAGCATATCCATACCCGGTAACGGAATGATCGTATCTCGGATCGTAGTAATGCACGAGCAGCAGCTCGACGGCTCTGCGGAAATCCCCTTCTTTCAGACACTTCTCAATTTCCGCTGCAATCGGGGTGTGGATGCGGGACTTAATTTTGAGAAACGAAAGTATGCATTCCTCGATATGATCCCACGGCTTGTAGTCGTCCAAAATATGCCCGATCCGGACCTCCAAAGGAACGTCCAGCCAAATTTGATGCGCCTGTTCCTTCTTTTGAATGATCGGTTCGGGAAGCGCTACTTTACCGATTCGTTTGCTCTCTGCCTCAAAGATGAAATAAGAGGCGCCGTCCATTTGGATCAGCTCGTCGATTAACAAGGAATCGAACGTTTTTTGATTATTGGCTTCGAGACCGATATGACCGAAAATCGACCCTCGATGTCCGGCCATCGACTCCAAATCCAGTACCGGATGTCCGCGTTGTTTCAGACAGTGCAATATTTCCGTTTTTCCGCTGCCGGTATATCCGTTGATGACATAAGGAACTGCCGGAAATTCGGAAGCTATCTTGTCCAATTCGTCAACGACCCATTTGCGGTATGCTCTATACCCGCCCGTTAACCGATAAGCCCGGATCCCCATTAACGACAGCAACGTAGCCGTTGTTTTGCTTCGCATGCCGCCTCTCCAACAGAAAACCGCCTTGGACCCCGGAATCTCGGCGAACCGTCTAATAAATGCCGGAAGCTTGGCGGATACGATTTCAAGTCCCCGTTCCTTGGCCGCTTGAATACTGACTTGCTTGTATAGCGTGCCGATCTCCGCCCGCTCCGCATCGTCGAACAAAGGAATGTTTAAGCTTCCGGGGATTGATGAATGCTTGTATTCCGACGGCGACCTTACATCGATAAGGACAAGCTCTTTTGTGCCGCGAAGATCGATCAAGTCCGTAAGCGCCAAATCCTGTAACATGACTTTATCCCCTTGCCGTTATTTTACGATGATTCGTCCCTGACCCTCATCGCCTACAAATCCGATCATGCTTGCTTCGACGCCGGCCTGTCTCAATTGTCCCAGAAGCTCGTCCGCCTGCCCGCCGGCTACGGAGATGAGCAGCCCGCCCGACGTTACCGCATCGCACAGTATCCATTTATCGACTTGATCCAGCTCTTCCGGGAAGGTCACGTCACTCTGCACATGAGCGAAATTGTTCTTTGTTCCACCGGGCACGAATCCTTTCTCCGCCAATTCACGGACTCTCGGCAATAAAGGCACGTCCTGTTGAACGATCGTTATTTCCGCCTGGCTGCCTTTGGCCATCTCCAGAGCGTGTCCGATCAAACCGAATCCGGTTATGTCGGTACAAGCATGTACTTCATAACGTTCCATAATTTCTGCAGCCGTCTTATTTAAAGTGGTCATGACCCCGGTAACCCGTTTCGTTTCTTCCGGCGATAACTGCTCTTTCTTGATGGAAGTCGTCAGAATCCCTACGCCGATAGGCTTGGTCAAAATCAACCGATCGCCAGGCTTCGCTCCCGCATTCGTACGAACGTTATTCGGGTGGATTAGTCCGGTTACGGCGAGACCGAACTTAGGCTCCTTATCGTCGATAGAGTGTCCCCCGACAAGAGTCGCTCCGGCTTCCCGGACTTTATCGGCGGCTCCCCGCAATATTTCGGACAAAACCCGCTTGTCCAATGTGGATATAGGAAAAGCAACGATATTTAATACCGTTAGCGGCCGCCCTCCCATTGCATAAATATCGCTGATCGCATTTGTCGCTGCAATTTGGCCGAAGTCGTAAGGATCGTCCACAATGGGCGTGAAAAAATCTACGGTTTGCACAAGCGCCAGATCATCGCTTAACCGGTATACTCCCGCATCATCACTCGTATCCAACCCGACCAGAAGATCCGGGTTGCTCTCCGCCTTGGGCAAATAACGAAGCACCTGGGCGAGATCGGCAGGGCCGATTTTACAGCCGCAGCCGCCTTTGCTGGATAGAGAGGTAAGTTTAATCGTTTCCATATTTTCCATCGTTTAAACACAACCCTTCTTAAATGAGACTCATTCGGAAAGCACCCTGACGGTATTATACCATGCAACGATCCGCAGGTTGTCATTCTTATCTAAACAGCCCTGTTGGCGGACTTATTTTCCGATTCGCCTTACGTCCAACTATTTCTCCGGTCACACGATCCTTTGTCCAAGTTACGACGATCTTGCAAACATCCGAATATCCGTCCCATCCTCACAGGTTCTACACAATCTTGCTTTATAATCGACCTTGTATAGGCACTGCTATATAAGAAAAACGTCTATCGACGTACTTCAAGGATGAGCGACCGCGATCTAGAGGAAGTTTTTCTTGGTAAAGAATGTCGCATTTCGCTTTAATGCTTTAGCGAACTTAAACATTCTTTATCGATAAAAAGAATGGAGGACTATTATGAAAACCAGCTGGAAAATAAAAAGCACGCTTGCAGTCGGCGCCGTAGCCGTCTTATTAACGGGTTGCTTCAATAACTCCGATAATTCCGGCAAATCCGGCAACGACTCGATGAGCGGCATGGATCACTCCAAAATGAACATGGGAGAAAAACCGGCGGCTACTCCAGAACAAAAAAATACAAATACAACCGCAAAGGTCGCGACGCTGACCGGCAAAGAAATTACGCTCACGGCCAAGGCAAGCAATCAAGAACTGGCTCCCGGAAAAACATTGCCGGTCTGGACGTTCAACAATTCCGTCCCCGGTCCGGAAATCCGAGTAAAGCAAGGAGATAGGGTTAAAGTAAATTTGAAAAATGAGTTGCCCGAACCGGTTTCTATTCATTGGCATGGCGTACCTGTTCCGAATGCAATGGATGGTATCCCCGGCGTTACGCAAAATGCGGTTCTACCGGGTAAAACATTCACTTATGAATTTAAAGCAGACGTTCCGGGAACATACTGGTATCATTCCCATCAGGATAGCGTAAATCAGTTGGACCGCGGTTTATATGGGGCGTTTATCGTGGAATCCAAGGATGCTGCCAAAGTTGACCGGGATTATACGCTCGTCCTCGACGAATGGATGAGCTCCGGGATGGACATGTCTGGGATGAATATGTCCGGGGGCAGCAACATGAATATGTCCAACATGTCGAACATGGATCACAGCAAGATGAACATGGGCAACGACAATAAGTCGATAAGTACTGGTGGAACCGAGAACAAATCCATGGACATGGAACATGATATGAGCATGTACGATTTGTTTACAATCAACGGGAAATCGGGATCGCTCGTAGACAAACTTCCCGTGAAGCAAGGGGAGAAAGTGCGAATTCGCCTGGTTAATGCCGGTTATTTGTCCCACCAAATTCATCTTCATGGACATGATTTTAAAATAACTGCCACTGACGGCCAGCCGTTGAACAACCCGGGACTTATCAAAGGTAATGTCGTCTCGATCGCACCAGGGGAACGTTACGATATCGAATTCGAAGCCAACAATCCCGGCCAGTGGTTGATCGAAGATCATGGCGACAGCGGCGCTGTCAAAGGAATGAAAGCTTCCATCGTCTATGAAGGTGCTGCCGCGGGTTCCGATAAGCCGAATGAAGCCGAAAAACTGCCGTCTGTCGATATTAGCCGATACGGTCAAGCCGGTAAAATGAACTTCACTCTGGATCAGAAATATACAATGGAATATACGATGAATTTGAACACGGAGAAGAAAGATGGCGAAACGGTCTATACGATCAATGGCAAAGCATTCCCCAATACGGAGCCGTTAAACGTCAAAAAAGGGGATACCGTTAAAGTTCGCCTTGTCAACAAATCAAAGACAGATGATCATCCGATGCATCTTCACGGGCACTTCTTCCAAGTACTCAGCAAGAACGGTAAACCGCTCGAGGGATCTCCCGTCGTCAAAGATACGCTGAATCTGAAACCAGGCGAGGAGTATGTCGTCGCTTTCCAAGCAGACAATGAAGGCAACTGGATGTTCCACTGTCACGATCTGCATCATGCGTCGGCCGGAATGGTGACCGAATTGATGTACACCGATTTCAAAACCGACTTTGTGCCGGATCCGAAAGCCGGAAACAAACCGGAATAACAATAACACCCAGGGACGGAATTGCTTCGTTCCCTTTTTTCATTGCAAACCCATACGTTTCCCGCGTTGGGAGGGAATGGGTACCCGGCTCCAACCGCTGTTGAAGTCGTGTTATCTTGATTAGACTTGGCGGTAACAACACGACTTCAAAGGCGGCCCCAGTGTGATTTTGGCGAGGTTCATGCCAAATTCACACCCAGTGTGATTTTGGCGAGGTTCATGCCAAATTCACACCCAAACTTTCCGCTTCAATACTCGGAGCTTTTGCGAAACGGCTACGGAACTGAAAGTTCCTGCGATACATGTCTATGTCAAAAAAGGGGCCTATGCCCCCTTTTTCGTACTTTGTTTTCAATTTTGTTTGAATTTGTCATACCTAAAAGCCAATTTGAGTTACACGACCGTATAACCCTGTTCTTCAATCGCTTCTTTAATGGCGTCAATCGTAAGCTTGCCTTCGTCGTAATCTACGGTGACTTTTTCACCAGCCAAATCGACTTTTCCTTTGGCTCCCAAAGTTTTAAGAGCTCCTTCAATGGAATTTACGCAGTGATTGCAGGAAATGCCTTCTACTTGGATCGTTACGTTTGTCATTTGAACATTTCTCCTTTTATGATTTGATTAATATTTGATTAACTTATTGATGGTATTTACAAACTCATCGATCACTTCGTCGTCTCCTTCTTGGATCCGCTCGACAACGCAGCTTTTGAGGTGTCCGCTTAACAGAAGCTTCCCGACACCGTTTAGAGCGGATTGGACTGCAGCGATTTGATTTAAAATATTATCGCAGTACGTATCTTTTTCGATTAATCCTTTGATACCGCGTATCTGGCCTTCGATACGATTCAATCGAACGGTCAGGTCCGCTTTAACTTTGTCGGAATGATGGCTGAGACGCTCATTATCGGACGAACAGCAGTGAACCGCGGTTTCGGTAGCCAAAGTCTCCATCGTTTTGCACCCCCTCACAAACTTAGTATACCCCCCTATAGTATATTTGTCAACAAAAAATACCCCCCTGCCCTATATAGGAAACCAAAAAAATAAAAGGACTCCGATTCCTTTTATTTTACGAATCAAGGTTAGTTTTCAATTTACTTCATCAGTTGCGACAGAGGTCCCCTTCTTTGCCAGAATTGGCGATCGACGTTTTCCGGAGTCAGGAACTTAACGGTATAACATACCTTCTCTCTGACGGCCGGTACTTGCCGTTCCACAAAGCACCGGTCGTCAGTCAGGGCGGTAATTCCGCTAAAGTTCCTTAATAGTTTGCATAATGAACATACAGGTCGATTGTGGCATACGTACCGGCGGACAAGCCGGCTGCGGTTCCCGCAAGCTTGACCTCGATCCGGCTTCCCTCGTCGAATGAGGCGGAACCGGCAATCGGCGCTACCAGCGGATTGGCGGCCGTCCCGGGACCGGCCAGTCCGCTTATCCAGACGGCCCCGTCCTTCCAAAGATCGAACGTGAAGGAGGCTGTGCCCGAAGGGGCGTTCACATGCGCGGCATATTTCGAGATACGCCCCGATTGCGCGGCCACATACGCCTGGGACGGATGCGCCTCCGCCCGCTTGAACGACGCCCCGGCCGGCGCAATCGACAAATCGGCGATATAGAAGTGGAGCGTATCGTTCGATTTGCTCGGATATACCCATCGCGTCCCATCCCATACGACCACTTGCTCAAGATCGGTATCGAAATAAGCGAAGCCTTTCTCGGAGAGGAAGCTGGCCGGCGAGGGCCGCTGCGCCGTCGTGCCTTTGCGCCTCGCCATCAAGGAGCTGTCGCTCGCGTGATGGCTTTTCAGCATCGCATAAAACTCGGGCTGTACCGGATTGCCTTGAGCCGCGAAATAATCGATCACCTGCTTCGAGAGGGACGTATTGAGATGATTGAACTGGAGCTTCTGGTTCACCTCTATAAAGCCGCAGCGGGACAACAAATCGGGACGTGACGTCCCATTCAGAACAGGCGCGTGGATCGTGCAGTTCAATAACGTCGTGCCGAGCAACGAAGTCAGCGTATACAACACTTTGCCGTCATCTACGGCGTCGGCGCGAATATCGCAGTTGTCCAGCAAGAGCCGCCCCCGCATCTGGCCGCCGCTATAATTGTCCATGCAATTGACGGTACTGCGTTGTACGGTTACGTCCGCCGCCGCTCCCTTGAAATGCCCCCAAAAATCGCCTACCTGCACAAAATCGATTTTCGGATACAGGGCGTATTCGTCTTGGTAGGGCGCGCTGCCCAGCCCGTTGAGCAAAAAATTCATATGGCTCGTCGACTCCGACGGCTGGGCCGGCACCTTCTCCCCCTCGATATTCTCGAATCGCATGTAGCAGTTGGAGGTCAATCGCTCGCTGTCCACCCCGCCGGCCTTGCCTACATGGAAGTTGAACGGATCTTGAATGTGCAAAATGCGCACGCCTTTGTCGCGCCCCGCAACCGTCACGTTCTTGAATTCGATCAGCTGCGGGAAAAATAGTCGCGCACCGGTAGCGGACACTTTCGAAAACGCGGCGATCCGCATAATCCGGCATATTCCGCTCGTGTTCGGAAGTCCCGTATAATCGAAGGCGAAATTGTCCAGCTGGATCGAACGGCCGTAGCCGATCGGATATTTGTAGTCGAAATCGGCCGGATTGAAGTCCAGCGCGATCGCTTCGTTTGCGCCGTTGTCGATCACGAGCCGACAATTCCGGATCCGGATATGACCGTCCCATTTGGCGCCGAAATCTCTTCGGAACCCGATAAACTGGTTGCCGAACCGCTTCGTATTCTCGATAATCAGCTCGCCGCCTCCGGTAAGCGTAAATCCCCGGTAGCCGATCTCGGAGTCGAAGACGTACAAATTCCAGCAATGAAAATGTACATCGACCCGGTTCAGGCGGCAATTTTCGATACGGAAATTTTTAAACAGATTGGTGCCGAATACGCCCCAGTGGTACAACGAGCCTTCCGCCGTCACATTGCGAAACGTGGCGTTCAATACCCGCGCGCCGCCGATCCCGTATGTGCCGATCAACACATACTCCGTGCCGGGGCGGTTCTGCTCGTAAGGAATCGCGCGGATGTTCTCGAGCGTTACGTCGTATACGTAGTTCAAGTAGTAGAAGCCGTAACGCGGGTCCAAGGCGATATCGCTCGCCCCTTGCTCCAGTCCGACCCACTGATTGCGGATGATGGTGCGGCTTCGTTTGACCAGGATTCCGTTATGCCAGTAAGCGCTATTGTTGTTGCCCGCGCTGTCCCCCGACAGCAGAAACGTGCCCCCGTCGATAACCAAATAGCTTTCCTCGGCGGGATACGCCTTCAAGCTCGTATAATTGCCGAACGTCCAGGCCATATCGCCGATGATCCGGCCGTGTTCTTCGACGTAAAAAAAATCTTCCTTGCTCCAGCCGGTTTGAGTCGGGTAGCCGAATCGGGCGCCGATTTTGTCGTTTGCGTCCACGATGAACACCAGACTGTTTTTGTACGCCGCAAGCTCGGGACAGAGTGTCGTTCCCGGACGCATTTTGGCCAGAAAAGCGGCCTTCGTCGGCGCATCGAATACGATATCGACCGGGGCTTGGCGGCTGAGGACATGAAATCGCGCATTCGTCTTCGAATTGAAGCTTTCGGCGATATGGAACTTCGTATGCCCCCAGCTCACATTCGTCTGGACGACGATCCCATTCGTCTCCCTGATCCAATATTCGCCCGATTCGTCGACGATGGGCAAGCCGCGTCCGTTCGCATAGGCATGCGCCTTTTTGATCTGCACCCCGTCATCGTTGACGCCGTCGCAGACCGCGCCGAATTGCTTGTAACGGATGCCGCCCCTCGCGAGCAAAATCGCTTGCAGACCGTTCTGCAAGGCGATGACGCCGCCTCCGTCATCCGTGAGAGTCCCCGCCTGAACGATGTAATCCGCCGCGCCGCCGTCGCCGGGGACATAATACCCTGCCGTATGGACGAGAGCGCCCGCAGCCAGTTTTGTATCCGCCTTCATATCGTTGACGGACGCATATCCGCGGCAGCAGCTTGTCAACGAAGAACCTCCTCCGTAGGTCGCTTCCGCGATCGATTGTCCCCAGCCCGATTCAAGCAGCAGGGATGAGCCCGCCAGAGCCGCCCCCCCGCCTCCCAAAGCGGCCAGAAGCTTGCGCCGGCTAAGCGCCGACGGGCGGCGCAAGCTCTCATTGTTGCCGCTAAGCTCGATGCCGTCGTCATTGTCGCGATCCATACTCATCATTAGTCCCTCCCGATGCGGACCGGGCAGCCCGTTTCAAACAGCCCGGCCTCGCTTTTATGTCCTATAGGTTCGCAGTTGGTCACGTCCTTGATGAATGATATACGTTCCGTACCGGTACTTTCCATCCTGTGCCTGTTCATTCCGAACCCCGTAAATCCCGGGTATCGGCCCCTTTGTCCGGCCTTATTTGTTCTTCTCCTGCTCGAGCAGCTTTTTCAAGCTTTCTTCGACATCTCTGAGCGCGGTGTTTACATCTTTTTTGCCCTGGGCAAACGGAATGAATTGCTGGTACAGCACCGAGGTTTGCGAGCTGCCGTTAACGTCCGCCAGCTCCGGCTTGCGCTTCGGCGTCGGCGCCGACGGCTCGTAATAGCTGATCGCCTTCATATTTTTGCTCCCGTACACCGGATGCCCTTTGCCGAGCGCATCGCGAACTTCCTTCTTGACCAGCGTCGTCGGGATGCCTTTCTTCGAGTCCTCCAGCTGCACTTCGTCCGACAGCATCTCCATAATGACCCGGAACGCCTCTTCCTTATGCTTGCTCTGCCGCGTAATCGACCAATACGCTGGCCCCCGCTGACCGGTTCGTTTCGGCGCGCCCGCCATCGTCGGCTGGGAGACGATGTCCCAATCGATCTCCGGGGGGATGACCAGATAAATGTTGTGCTGGTTCGCCTGCATGGCGATCCGGCCGTTGCCGAAGGCGTTGTTCTCCGCGTTCATCGTGCTCTCGATCGTATTGCTCGGCAAATCGTAGAACCGCTTGTAGTTGTTGAAGATCGTCTTCCATTTCTCCATATCGGCCAGCTTGTCGGCGCTCGGGTCCAGAACCGGCAGCGAGAACGGATTGTCGCGCAAAATGCTGTTGAAATTGGCGCTGAAGCCGCGGTATACAACGCCTCCCTCGGTTCTGCTCATCTTCTTGGCGATCTCGTATACTTCATCCCAGGTCATGCCGTCCTTCGGATAAGGAACGCCGAATTTGTCGAACAAGCTTTTATTGTAATACAGCACCGTCGGAAAATAAGGCGGCACGGGCAATCCGTAGATCGCTCCCGTCCTTCCGGCATCGACCATCTCCTGGGTAAAGGAGGGATCGAACCGGGTCATGTCATACTTGTTCGCTTTAATCAATTCGGCCAGATCGTAGCCGAGCTGCAGATCGAGATAACTTGATTTCAGCGTCGGAATATCGGTGCGGATCAAATCCGGGATCGTCCCGGCCGAGACAAGCTCCGTGAGCGAATTGCCCTTCGTGTTCGTCTGGTAGTTGATCGTAATGTGCGGAAACTTGCTCTTGAGCACGCCCCGAAAGCGGCTGTCGAATTCCTCCGCGCTGACGCCCGCCGCATAAACGAGCAGCTCGATCGGCTCCTTCGGCTTATCTTGAACTTTCGCGGCATTCGGGCCGTCCCCGGACGACGGAGCTTGCGCGCCCCCACCCCCGCAAGCGCTCGTATAAGCTGCTGTCGCGGCCAGCATTGCCGCGATCCAAGCCTTCCTGTTCATCTCTGTTTTCCCCCTATTGCTATGAATTTGAAGCGTTTTCAAAGAAGATTGCGCCCGTTCAAGGAACGGACAATTCCCGGCAAATCCGGTCGCACAGCTCGTCTTCGTCGATAAGATTGGCCCAGTACGCTTTAACCAGGTAGCTGAGCTTCTTGTAAGCCGAGATCGGAATGTTCAAATCGCCATGCGTGCGGTATGAAAACATCATTTCCCGGTACATCATATACCGATCCGGCACGCGCAAGCCTTTCGGCGCCGGGCCGTCGCTCACGCTTTGCAAGGTCGGGAGGCTGAACGTATGGTCCCGGATATGGCTCTGCGCGCGGCTTGCACTCAAATAGTCGGCCAGCAGCTCGGCTTCCTCCGGATGGGCGGTGCGGTTGTTGATGCCGACGCCTTCCGCAATAGTCAACGTGATCGGCTGTCCGATATACGGAATCGGAGACACATCGTATTCCAGATCGGCGTGCTTCCATTCGTTTATGCCCATGTACGTATTCAGCACCATCGACAGCTTGCCTTCGACAAACATTCGGATAATATCGCCGTCATTCTCGGAGATGAACAGCGGAAACATATCCCCGTTGCGAATAATGCTCTTGCACAGCTTCAACGCGGACAGCAGACCGGAGTGGCGAATATTCCGGACCGCCCCGTCCTCCCGGACGAACACTTCGCCGCTTTGCAGCAGAAAGATCGGCCAACGGTTAATATTGGCGATATAGAAGCAGAAGCCGAATCGACCGCTGCCGTTGGTCAGACGTACGGCGCTGCGAACGAGATCGTCCCAAGTCCAGCTGCCGTCCGGCTCGGGCATTCCCTCATCGCGAAAATGGCGTTTGTTGTAGCAAAGCACCACCGGAGAATACAGGATCGGCCGTACGTACAACTGGCCGTCTTGCATAAACGGTCCGGTCAAAAACGGAGATACGCCCGATTTCGCCGCCAGAGGCCGCAGCAGCGAATGCCGGCCGCTCTCGGCCATATAGCCGAAATGCTCGTTGTTTACCATGATCAGATCGAAATGGTCGGCCCATTCCGCGCTTGTTTCGACCGATCTCTGCTCCGAATGGGGCCGTGCGGTTACGGTGATCCAGGAATAGCGTCGCTGAAAGTCCGCCAGCAGCCCGGCCAGATCCATATTGTTCAAATCTTTCTTGTAATAGCCGAGCGTCAGCGAGACCGGCGGGCGGGCCGCCTTCACTCTGCTGCCGACTCGGGGAATTTTCTCGATCAGCCCTTCGTCGACAAGGATGTCCAGCCCTTTGCGTACGGACTTGTTGCTCATCCCGAACCGCTCGGCCTGTGCCGGCTCAGAGGGAAGCAATTGCCCCGGCCGGTACGTGCCGTCCGCTATCTCCTCCCGCAGCGTACGCACCATGTGCTCCAGCTCTTGGCGAAATTGTTCGTTGGTCGGTTTTGTCTTCATGGTTCAGCTCTCCTTGAGGTCGTCATACCCCCATTGTACCACGCTTCCCGCATCAATCACCCCGCTTATGTAGTGTACATAATTTACGTTATTAATGTACACTAATGTTTTATTTTGGTAAATAACCTGTTGTGAACATTATAAGTTCGCGAATTTATCGTTGTCAATCGTTATTATGTACACCAGTTCATCTATATTACGTACACTAGATCGAAGGTCGATCAGAAGTACGCCAACTCCTAGCCATACAGCTTCAGAGAACGAAAAAGTTCTACAAATACTCATCTGCGTTGCAACAAACAAATGGGTGAGATCTGCATTATCAAATTGGTAGTGAACATCTGAAGATATGCTAAGTTTCCCGGATGGAATGATGAGCGCCTTCTCCACTCGATTTGCTACAGTAGAGCTGTACCTATAATCGATTGCCGGAGGCGAATTTTCATGCAGAAAAATACAAGCTTGCTATCACCGGAGGATACGGCCTATTATAGTCGTAACGGATATTTATTGTACAAAAAGCCGCTTTTTTCCGAACAAAAGTTGAATCGGTTGACGGACATTTTCGAGGAGCAGCTGGCGTTGAAGGGCCAGAAGCTTTCGGACGAGTTGGACACCCCGCATTTCCGCGATGAACGGCTGTTGGAGTTTTTACTTGCGGATGAGGTGCTGGATCTGGTGGAGCCAATCCTCGGTCCGAACATCGGGTTGTGGTCGAGCCATTTCATCTGCAAAGATCCGGTGGTGGGTCGCGCCACGCCATGGCACGAGGATTCGGCCTACTGGAAAGGCCGCGTGAGCAGCTTCGACAGCATCGTGACGGTCTGGCTGGCCATTGACCGCAGCAACCAGGAGAACGGCTGCATGCGCGTCATCCCCGGCACTCATCATAACGGGTTTTCCGAGTATGAGGAAGTGGACAAGAGCAAGAACTTGTTCCGGTCGCAAGTGAAAAATATCGACGACTCGCAAGCCGTCTATTTTGAACTCGAGCGGGGCGAATGCTCGCTGCACGACAGCCGGATCATCCACGGCGCGAAGGCCAATACGAGCCCTCACCGCAGGTGCGGCTATACGATGCGCTATTTCTCTACGGAAGCGCGCGTCATTCCGGAGCGCAATCAGAATCACAAAGTATGGCTTGCCCGAGGTCGGGATGTGGCGGGAAGCCGATTCGAGAACGTATAAACACCGGGAAGCGGAAAGGAATGAACCGATGAAGCGAGAGAGCGGGTCACAGCCTAGGCGTCTGTTGAATGAGCAGTATATGCAGCTTAACCGTTCCTTCAATTTCTTTGTGCAGCGGCTAAAGCAGCCGTCTCCGCTTCATTGGCACGAATTTTATGAGATGTGCGTCATCACGGAAGGGACAGGAATGAATGTGTTGAACGGAGTGGCCCATCCACTGGAGAGAGGCAGTTTGTTCCTGCTTACCCCGGCGGATTTCCACGAAGTATACCCGGATCCGGATTCCGTTCTGCATGTGTACAACGTGATCTTCTCGGAAGAAATGCTGGTCGGCGAGCTGCGCGAATTGCTGCTTTACGGGAATGCAAGTCGAATGATCCGTCTGGATCAAGAGGCGCTTCTGCGAGTGGAGCAGGAGTATTTGGTTATCGACCGGGAAATGCGGGAACCGAAGACCGCCCAGCGGCTTATGGTGAAAGGAGCGCTCGAACGCATTCTGATCGAGCTGCTGCGGCAGCGGGAGATCGGTTCGGTCGATAGGGGCTTACTGGGGGATGCGGCTGCGACATCGAGCCATGACGCAGTTGCAAGCGCCCTTCTTTTCATTCATCATCATTTCCGAGAGCCGCTGAGCTTGCAGGACGCCGCTCGCGAGGCGAATCTCGCTCCCGGCTACTTTAGCACATGCTTCCGGCAGACGACGGGCATTACGTTCCAGCACTACCTGCAAAACTTGCGGATTGAATTCGGGGCCGCGCTCCTGCTTGCCTCCGAGCGGCCGGTAACCGATATTTGCTACGCTTCCGGTTTTCGCACCTTGACCCACTTCGAGCGGGTGTTCAGGAACAAATACGGCTGTTCTCCCCGACAGTACCAGCAGCAAGGACCGTGGAATGCGAAGGGTCAAAGGCCGCATCAACCCTAAGCGCCGGACCTCTCGATTCTAGAAAAAAATACGTTATTCGAGGTTTCCCATGAGACTTACTATTACTTATGAGAACAACATTCCGATTAACGCTTTCCGCTGGACGCCCAACAAAAAGTTGGAACCGCTTCATTATCATTCAAGTCTGGAAATCGGCCTCTGCATTTCCGGTAGCGGCGTTTTTTATTTCGGTGAGAAGCAGTACCGGGTCGCAACCGGCGATATTTTCATAGTCAATAACAAGGAACTCCATATTGCCAAATCGGATGAATGCAATCCCAGCACCTATATATTCATCAATTTCGATCCGCGTTTGTTACTCGAAGAGGAAGAATCGTTGCTGCTGCCATTCGCTTATAATTCGGATCATTTCGACAATCGCATTACTTCGGCTTCGCCCCTGGCCGAACCGCTCGGTGCATTAATTGAGGAAATATGGTACGAGCTCGACGCCAAACAGGAAGGCTACATCAGTATGGCCAAAAGCGCCCTACTTGAGCTATGCGTGCTGCTTCTGCGTCATTATTCGACCGGTATGTCGAAGATCGAGTGGAAACGGATGACCGATACGTTTCGACGGATGCGTCCGGCTTTGACGATCGTTGAAGATCGCTTCCGGGAGCCGCTCGAGCTGACGGACATAGCGGAAGCTCTCCTCCTTAGTCCTTCCCGGGCCAGCCATCTATTCCAGCAGGAGCTGGGGCGCAGTTTTAAAGATTATTTGCTGCATCTGCGAATCAACGAAGCGAAACGGCTTCTGATCAGTACGAGCCTTAGCGCTGCAGACGTTTGTTTCGGGAGCGGCTTTCAGAGCATCCCTTCCTTCTACCGTCTTTTCAAATCCATCGTAGGGCTTTCTCCACTCGATTATCGTAACAAATTTTCATTGCACGCAATTATTGAGAATACAAAACAATAGCTGAGTAGATGACTCGCCTGTGCCCCAGCTATAATGAACCTGAAACGGAATTCATTCGAGGGAGGTCATTCCTATGGCGGGGTGGACATCGCTAGATGAACTGGTAAAAAAGGAAGTCGTGCAAAGAAGTCAGGAAGGCTGCGAAGTAGACGGCTATGCGGAGAAGGTCGCGGCGGCAGGAACGGATGAAGCTCGGCTGATGTCGCTCTACAACGAAATGATAGCGCTTCCGATTCGAAGCGATTTTCCTTATGAGGAGCCTTCGGAGCTTGCCGATATTCGCGCACTGCGGCCTGACGGTCCGCGCAAGCTGAGCGATTCGCTGGATGAAGCGGGGTGGCAGGACAAATTTTATGGCGCATGGCTCGGCCGCAGCGCCGGCTGCGCCCTGGGCAAACCTCTGGAGGCTTGGCCCTACATGGGCGGGACAGAAAACAATCCGGGATGGCGCAACGTACAGCTTTGGTTCGAAGGGGCCGATGCCTGGCCGATTCGCGGCTATACTCCGATCGAATCCCGCGCGGAGAAGGAGCATGGCTTGTCGCTCGCCTCTGCGAGTATGAGAAGCACTAGGGAAAAGATCCGCTTTATGGAAACGGACGACGATATACGCTATACCGTACTCGGACTGATTATGCTGGAAGAGAAAGGGCTTAACTTCGATTCGTTCGACATCGGGAAATTATGGCACAGACGGCTCGCCTACAGACAAGTTTGCACGGCCGAGACGCAAGCTTATATGAATTTCACACATGCGACTTCTCATCAAAAGGGACAAAGACCGGACGACTGGGACACCCGCAAAGATTGGGTACGCACGTATTTGAATCCGTACCGCGAATGGATCGGAGCGCAAATTCGCGCCGACGGCTTCGCTTACGGCGCAGCCGGCAACCCTGAGCTCGCTGCCGAGCTTGCTTGGCGCGACGCTTCCTTCTCGCACGTCAAGAACGGCATATACGGTGAAATGTTCTGTGCGGCCATGATCGCAGCCGCTTTTGTCGAAAGCGATCCGGAGCGTATCGTGCGCATCGGGTTAAGCGAAATTCCGCGCAATTGCAGACTTGCGCACGATATCGAGCAAGCGATATCGATAGCGAAGGAAGCGAAGGACCAAGTACAGCTTGTCGACCGCATTTGGGAAGCATTCAAGCACTATCACCCGGTGCATACGAACAACAACGCCGCTCTTGTAGCCGCCTCCATCATTTTCTCCAAGGGTGACTTCGAGACCGCCATCGCCACTTCCGTGCTCGGCGGCTGGGATACCGACTGCAACGGAGCAACCGTAGGCTCCATTATGGGCGCTACGCTTGGCGCAAGCAAGCTGCCTGCAAACTGGACGCAACCGTTGAACGATACACTATACGCGGATATGATCGGTTTCCACCCGATCTCCATCTCGGAATGCGCCAAGCGTACTTATGAGGTGTTTCGCAGCATCCGTGCTTCCTTGGCCGTCAGCAGCGCGTAATTTCGGCAGAGCGTACGAAAATATGAGTATGCCAAGCGGCGATACGGAACGAACGCCGCTTGGCAAACTTGATTGGATCCTTTCACGTTCGGCAAATTTCGCTACATGAGAACACCCTCCAAGACTGTCGTTTCCGAGGCCACGGTGATGGCTTAGTTGCGCACCTCGATTTTTCGCCTGTTTGCTCGCAATCCGCAATGCTCCATAACGTAAATCATCCAGTCCAAGCAAGGAATGCTGATTTTGTCGCCGATTCGCTCGTTTCTTCATGCAGTAGAACTTTTGACTGTCAAGGAGGGTTATATTTGGCTAAAATAAACAAGACTCAAACCATTATGATTAGCGCTGTATTCATGTCCTTGCTTGCAAGCGGCTGCAGCGGTATGAAAGCCGGAGGGGCCGAACAGAAGGAGAAAGAGAAGGAGGCTCTTGCGACTAACAACGCTCCGGTAACGCTGCGGTTCGCATACCCTTTCAATTGGGTACTGGAATCCGAGTTCAAGCAATATATCGAGGAGCCGGTCAAAAAACGTTATCCGAATATTTCGTTTGAAGTATACAATCTGGCTGCTAAAGGCCAATCGCTGGATGAGCTCTTAGCTGCCGGCACGATTCCTGATATGGTGATGACGGCTTCTCCCCTCATGGAACGGTTCACGGGCAGAGGATTGGACGAAAACATCGAGCCGTTGATCAAAAAATTCCGTTTCGATCTTACCAAATTGAATAAGGTCGCGGTGGATGGGGTGAAAATCGTCAGTCAGACGGATTATTTGATCGGACTCCCGTGGACGATGCACTTTTATGCTAACTACTATAACAAAACGATCTTCGATAAGTTCGGCGTAGAATACCCCCGCAACGGCATGACATGGGATGAAACATACGAGCTTGGCAAGAAGCTTACCCGCAACGATGGCGGCATTCAATACCGCGGACTTGAGCCGGACGGACCGGTCCGGATCGGATCGATATTGTCGCTTCCTTACGTCGATCCGAAAACGAATAAGGCTGTAGTGAATACGGACGGCTGGAAAAAAGTGTTCGATTTGCTTAAGAAAATATACGAAATCCCCGGAAACGGAGAAGTGAAGCTTAACGCGGCCGGCCAATTCGCCAATGACGGAATTTTGGCGATGTATCCCTCGCTGAACTTGCTGTCCAACTTGAAGGATGCAAAACAAGTGAACTGGGATATCGTACAATATCCTCAGTTCAAAGAGCTGCCGAATACGGGCATGCAGGTAGACGAGTACGTGATTCACATTACGAAGCAGAGCAAATATAAAGATCAGGCGTTCCAAGTGTTGGCCACCATGCTGTCCGAAGAAGTACAAAAAGATCTTGCCCGCATCGGCCGCGTCCCGGTCATGACCGGCAAAGACATTGAGGAAGAGTTCGGGAAAAATCTGGATTACGCGAAAGGGAAAAACCTGAAAAACGCTTTCTTGGCCCAGCCTGCCAAACCTTTCGTTGTAACGAAGCATGACGCCAAAGCCAGAACGATCATGATCGAAGCCATGAATGCGATGGTGAAAGGTCAAAAAGATATGAACACCGCTTTGCGCGAAGCCGAAGAAAGCATCAATACCTACATCGCAACTCAATAAACGAAAGTCATCGGTAACAAATAAACCTCTCCAAGACGTTTTGAAAGCGCTTTACGGAAAGACTAAAGACAGTTGGTATACGTGCAGTACGTACACCAACTGTCTTGTTTAACGTTTCAGCGCAGACAGCAGCTCGCGGTCCGTCAGCAGTTTGCCCGTTTCCGCATATCGGCAAGCAGACGATGCAACCTGGAAAGCATAGGCTCTTCTCGGCTTGTCGGTATGATTCGTTTTGCTGTGATGCAGCGTCTCTCTATGAAAAATAACGGCATCTCCGGGCGCCATCGGCTTGCATGGCATTCCATTCTCAGGGTCTGCAGCTCGTCGATGTTTAGCGCCGGCCTCGTTCATATTCGCTTGACGGCCTAAGCGATGGGAACGCGGCGCAAGCCACAAGCCTGCATTTTCTTGCGTAATCGTATCGAGCGCTATAAACCCGTTGAGCATATGACCTAAAATGTGCGTATACATGTTGTCTTGGTGCCAAGCCAATCCTTCCCCATGCGGATGCACTACGGCATACATCCCCATCCATAGCCTTACTTCGTCGCCAAGTATTTTCTCATAAATATCGATCAAGGCTGCGGATGAAAGCATGCTTGCCGTTTCCGGGAACTGCGCGGCGCTTTTGTCAAAATGAATGAAGCCATTGGATTTCCATTCCCCGCTTTCGGATTTGCTCACGAAATCCGCCTGCTCCAGGTTGATTTTTTGTACCGTTTCAGGAGTAATCAATCCCGGCGCATAGAAATAGCCCTCGCGATAAAACTCTTCGATCATCTGCTCCGTTAGTACAAAATTAGAAATGGCTTGTGACAACAGGTTCTCCTCCTTATGCGTTATGACTTCAATGTACTGCATGCCCGACGGAAAAACTGCTCGAAAGCAACCAATAAATTGTATTTTTGTTCATAAGGAGCTAGGATACAATTAGTAACCTAACGATGAGGGGATTTCACGGAGGATTCTATGTATTATGATGATGTCCGACTGGAACGTGAATTGAACTTCGTGCAAAAGATAGGAGCTTTAACCGAGCATGACATGCACCTGCACGACGCTTTGGAAGTGAGCATATTACTGGAGAACGACGCAAAATACCGTCTTGTTGACCGCGACTATTACGGGAAGCCTGGAGACGTTTTTGTGTTCCGTCCCTTTGAACCGCACTATAATCTTGCGCAAAGCACGGAAAAACCGGTGAAATGGATTATGCTGCTGTTTTCCCCGTCAATCGTTAAGTTCATTCCGGAAGGAAGTAAATTGCTCCAGCCGTTTTATACGGCCGCCGGCCGCTTCTCCCCGTTAATACCGGCACAATCGCCATTTGCCGGCTTGATTCATGCAGCTGCAAAGCAAGCGGTCGCTGAGGAGGAACAGAAGCTTCCCGGATGGCAGGCCAAGCAATATTTGTACTTTGTCGATATTCTCGTTTCGATTTTCCGTTATTATTTAGAAGGTTTTCGGGATGTTTCCTCTTTGGAGAGAAAGCCGAATGAGGCGATGATTCGAGTCATCGAATTCGTTCTGTCTCATTTTACGGAAGAGATCGAAATGGATCAATTGATCGTCATGTCGAATATGCGGAAAACGATGTTTTTCAAACAATTTAAAGAGCTTACGAGTCTCTCTCCTAATGAGTTTATTAGTCGGCTTCGGCTGCAATCGGCCCTTTATTATTTGGATCATACCGACAAATCGATTACCGAAATCGCTTATGAATGCGGCTTCCACTCCTTAAGCTATTTCAATAAGCAATTCAAGCAGTTTAGGGGCATAGCTCCGAGAGAACATCGGGCCAAGTTAAAAGTACGTTATGAATAAGGAGCTGCTTTGATGGCAGCTCCATTCTTTATTTCCGTCAATGCCCCGGCCCGGAGCCTGCGCGCAGCGAGGCGCGATAGCCACTCGGGGTTGTGCCCATCTTTTTGCGAAACACCCGATAAAAGAAGCTGACGTCCTCGAAGCCGACCTCTTGGGCGATGACGATCGTTTTATGATCGGTTTGCGCCAGCAAGCCGCAGGCCGCTTCGATTTGTGCTTCGTGCTTGAACTCGAGAAACGTCTTGCCCGTGTGCGCTTTGAACTTGTGCGAGAACGAGGTGACGCTCATGCCGCACAGCCGGCTGATCTGCTCGAGCGCGAGCGGCTTGTCGAAGTTTTCCTTGATGAGCAGAACAACCGCTTCCATCCACTGCCGGTCGGTCGGCTCCGCGACAGTGACGGTGTCCGGCGCGCATTGCCGGCTTAAGACGACCATGCATTCGATCATCCTCGCCTTTACGACAAGCTGGTAGCCCGGCTCCTTCCGCTTCGTCTCCTGCAGCAGCGTCTCCAAATGATTTTCCAATTGCAGGCGCTGCTTGCCCTCGACGTGCAGGTGGGGCCGGAATACGGACGATTTGCGCAAAAAAGGCGATAAATATAAAAACTCCAGCATCGGCACGACGTCTTCCATCGTGGCCAGCTCGCGGTACAGCAAATTCCGGTCGAACAGCACGTTGTACACGACCGTTCTGCGGTCGGGCGCCCCCTTGTAGCTGTGAGGCGCGCCGGGCTCGATGACGAACAAATCGCCCTGCCGCAGCGTATACAGGTGGCCGCCCATTTCGTGAAGCGCTCCGCCCTCCAGCACGTATACGAGCTCGACGAAATCGTGCGCATGCCGCTCGATCATCTGCCCGGCGACAATATTGTACTTGTTCGTAAAAAACGGAAACTCTTCGCGGAAATAGCCCGCTCCCCGGCTTATTTTCACTTCATGCTCCGTCATTCCGCTTCGCCCCGCCTTCCGCCGCGCTTTGCAAGATCGTTCAATGCGTTGGCAAAATAAGCCACGATTCGCCGCGCCCCGTCTTTTATAATCAATGTCATAACAGAAAAAGGAGCTGAAGTAAACATGTTTGAGGTATCCCAGGACAAGATCGACTTTTACCGCGAGAACGGCTTCGTGCAATTCGACGACGTCGTGACGCCCGGGAAGCTGGAGGAGCTGAGAGAAGCGGTAGGCGACGTGATGGCGGCGGACAGCGAGCGGTCGACAGGCCAATCGCCGAACGGCGCCTATTATAAAGTGCTGAACCAAAAGGTCAACGCATGGCGGGATTCGGCTGCGGTAGCGAAATTTACGCTTCATCCGCGGTTTGCGGAAATCGCCCGCCGGTTGAGCGGTGCGGACGGCATCCGGCTGTTCCACGACCACGCGTTATGGAAAATGCCGGGGGATTCTAAGCCGACCCCGTGGCATCAGGATATGCCGTACTGGCCGATGAACGAGCCCGGAGCACTGTCGATTTGGCTGACGCTTGACGATGTCGACGAGAATAACGGCTGCATGATGTTCGTGCCGGGCTCGCACAAAGTCGGCAAGCTGGCCGGCATCAACCTGGTGGAGCCGCAAAATTTGTTCGATTACGCGAAAGGAACGGGCATCGATCAGACGAAGCCGGTTATCGTGCGCATGAAGGCGGGCAGCGCGACCTTCCATCACGGGTTGACGTTCCATTACGCGCACGCGAACGGCACCGACAAGCCGAGACGGGTGCTTGCCGTCATCTACATGCCGGACGGGACGACGTTCTCGGGCCGCCAGCATATTGTGACGGTCGACACGGCTTTTCGCGAGGGCGATTTGCTGAAGGGGAGAATGTTTCCGGTTTTGGCCAAGCGGTAACGAAGCAGGTCATACGCGGCCTCAATCCATGTTTTTTCAACAAGCGGTCAATATGCGCTCGTCCCGGGCCAACTCGGCGAATACCGGAGAAATGTCGACCAACGGGTCGAATTTCTCCGCTGTGTTCACCCCGTTCATGGAGCGAGCGCTTACCCCCATACTCCGAACGACTATTTCGATTTCTCTTCGGCAATCATTTTGGTCATATTTTCGTCGATGGTGCGGAAGGCGGTGTTCAAATCCATTTCGCCTTTGGCGATATTCGGGACGTATTTGTTGTAGATCGGTTGCGCCTTGGAATCGTATTTTGTCTTATCCGGCATCGGCGAAAATTTCCGGCTCAGTATCGACTGAAAATTTTTGCCCTGGTACTTGCTCTTCGTGCCGAACGCTTTCTGTACGCTCTCTTTTTGCAGCACGGGGATGACGGCCCGCTCCGACAAGCTAAGCTGCTCCTGCTCGCTCAGCATATGCTGGAGCACCTGGAACGCTTCGTCCTTGAACTTGCTCGTCGACGTAATGCCGAACAGCGTCGGGTAAGGCTGCGGCGCCTTGCCGGGCGCTTCCTTGTATGTCGGATACGTGACCATGTCCCAGTTCATTGCGGTCATGTCCAGATTGAGAAACAGATTGGCGAGCCCCTCGGTCATGGCGATGTTTTTGTTTTGTACGAACTGCGTCGGCCCGAGCGCCGTTCCGCCGGTCGTTTTGTACGCTTCGACGATAATCTCGAATATCGATTTCCATCTCGGATCGGTCAGAATGGTCGCCTTCTCCGTCTTGCGATCGACATAAGGAACCGACTGCGGATTCAGGCTGAAATTGTGCGTGATCGAGGTTCCGAGTCCGAAATAAGGCTGGCCGCCGTCGGTCCGGTACATCCGTTTCGCCAGTTCGATCACCTGGTCCCAGGTCATGTGATCCTTCGGATAAGGGACGCCGAACTTGTCGAACAAGTCTTTGTTATAATAAAGAGCGGCCGTATTGATAACGAGTGGAAGCGCATACATTTTACCTCCCGACAAAGACCGTACCGCATCGATCGACGAAGGCTCCAGTGTGCTTAAATCCAGTCCGTGCTTTTTGATCAAATCGCTCATATCGTACTCCAGCTTGTACTCCTGCATCTGCTGGATCGTGACGTCGACCGCTTGCCAAAATACGTCGATCTGCTGTCCGGCGGCCATCAAATCCGCGAGACCGGCCCCTTGGCCCGATTGGATGTATTCGATCGTATAGTTCGGAAATTTTTTGCGCATGGCGCCGCCGAATCGCTCGTTGAACGCCTCCTGCGTCCAGCCTGCGGTAGAGTAAAACACAAGCTTGACCGGCCCTTTGTTTGCGTTCTGTTCGGCGCTCTTGTCTCCTCCTCCTGTATTTGCGGCGTCTTTGCCGCCGCCTGAGCTTCCGCATGCCGCGAGAAGCAAAGACATGATGCCGCCTGCAAGCCACAGCATGTACTTCTTTGTCGTCCTCATCTTGCCCCGATCGAGAGCTTTCACTGAGCAACCCCTCCTTCATTTTGATTCGATTGATCTGTTGTTTCCTTCTCATCATACAATTGCCGCGGGACAGCGAACATTCATAAAATCCGCAAAGTGCATATACTTTTTTGTAACACGTAAAAAAAAGAAAAAACCGGCACGTTTCGCCGGTTTTCGCTGAGCGGCCATATTGGCCGTTACAAAAAATAATTTTGCTTGATGACGTCGCCCGTTTTGTGTCTCGAGCCGTAGCGGACGAAATGCTGGTAATGCGCCTTGTACAGCTGCCCGTTTTTGGACGGGGTATACGTCAAATAAAGCTGCGTACGGCTGTAATCGGCCGTATTCGGGCCGCTGCGGTGCGGGGCGAGGGAATGGAATAGGATGATGTCGCCGGGAGCTGTCTCGACCAACTCTCCTTTGCCAAGGTCGATCTCGGCGATTTCCGCATCGTTCATATTGCGCAGCTCCCCGGGAGTGGAGCGGAACCGGTCGTGGTAGCCCGGGAACAGCTCAAGCCCGCCGTTCTCGCGGGATGCTCCGTCGACTGCGACCATGACCGATATGAGTCCTTCGTACGGGAAGCCTTGCCAGTAGGCGGCGTCCTGGTGCATCGTATAGCCGCTCATGCCGGGAAGCTTGAATATAAGCTTGTCTTTGAACAGTAACGGCTCGTCAAGGTAGATGTCGCGCAGAGGGGTCAAGATGCGCTCATCCTTCGCCAGCTCGTGAAACACCGGGGAAATATCGATCAGCGGGTCGAATTTCTCGACCGTATTCGTATCGCCGATTTTCCGGAAGCCGACCCGGACATTAAGCGGGTTTATCATTTTCTCGTCCAGGCTGAGCAGTCTGTTGCCTTCGGCTCGCCACAGCTGCGTCTCCTCGCGGGTGAACTGACTGCGGAGAACGAGATACCCCTTTTGCTTGAATTCGTCCAACTGCGCGTACGATAAAATGCTGCTCATTTCGGAAGACTCCTTCACTTTTTTGTTTGTTATTTTCTTTCTTATCCGTATCGTATATCTTTATAATTATAAAGAACATGCACCCAATTGCTGTTTTTCTTATACTTTTTTGCAGGACAAGGAGGGATCGCCGTTGCATAGTGCAAGAACGATTCTGGTGGAGACGAAACTGATCTCCTATTCGTATTCCTATAACCGGGCAAGCTTTAGGCTGCCGGAGGAAACGTACGTAGGCTGGGCGATCATTGCAAGTGAGAAAGGCGCGTTCGAGTACGCCGTCGGCGACGAAGCCGGGGAAGCGAAAGCCGGCGAAGCCGTACTGTGCCCGCCCGGCGTCCCGTTCCACCGCCGAACGCTCGGGCTGTTGGACTTCCATTATGTGCAGTTTCATTTGCGCGCGTTATCGCCCGACGGGCCGATCGAGTTTCCGTACCTCGGCAAAATCGTTTTTCGCGATACGAGCCGGCTGTTGTCCACTTTGGCGGCGCTGCGCGAAGCGCGGGAGCATGTATCGCAGCATTATGTGGAGCATCTCGTAGCCGACATGTTGTATCAGTATATCGGGGAGCGCGCGACGATCCGCAGGGAGAGAAAGCCGAGGGACAGCGCAATTCAGGAGGCCGTGCGCTACGTAAACGAGCATGCGTACGAGGACATTTCCATGCAGCTTGTCGCCTCCCGCGTCGGATTGAGCCAGTCCCAGTTCACCCGTAAATTCCAGAAGGAGCTCGGCATCTCTCCCGTCAAATATTGGACAAGCGTCCGGCTGCGCAAAGTGAAGCAGCTACTGGCGGAAACGGATGAGCCGCTCGAGACGATCGCCGAGCTGTGTGGATATCAGAACGCTTTTTATTTGAGCCGGGTGTTTTCCAAGGAAATGGACATCACCCCTTCGGAGTACAGGCGGTCGCATCGTGTCTGATCGCGAAGCTCAGCTTCCCCCGATCTCTATTTTCGCTTTAATTTTGGAGCATTTTTGCCGCTCTTTGCAGATTGTGGGTCAGGATTCCAATAAAATTGCTGTACCAGCCGATCGCTTAAAATGCATCGAACATCGTGTGTCTCACTCGGATGTCTTTGCATATTACATACCGGATTTGTGAATATTAGTTAGGAAGTAATCCATTTATACTACACTGTAAAAGCGAGGAACCTGAAATGAAAGCGATCAAGATCGACAATATAACCGAGAAGCTGTCCGCCATCGAAATCGGCAAGCTGTGGGCAACATATATGGGGAATAGCATGGCGAAGTGCGTTTTAACTCACTTTCTCAAGCATACAGAAGAACCGAGGATTTTAGAGGTTGTACAGTACGCCTATGAATCGACCGACCGCTTCACAAAAGCCATCAAGGCTATATTCGAGGAAGAAAAATATCCGGTACCGATCGGATTAACGGATCAGGATGTCAATCCAAAGGCTCCGCGCCTGTTTCAGGACGAGTTCTACCTTCATTATTTGAGGTATATTGCCAAGGCGGGTATCGGTCTTTATGGTACGGCCGTCCCGATCTTAGTAAGGTCGGACGTTCGAAGACTTTTTACGGATTGTCTTAACACATCAATCGAATTGGTGAATATGACCAACGATGTGTTGATAAGCAAAGGACTGATTGCAAAACCGCCTTCTCTTCCGATACCGGAACAGGTCCGCTTTATCAAAAAACAGAGTTACATGGGTAACTTCTTCAACAACACAAGACCTTTGCAAGCTTTGGAGATTACGCATCTTTATGATAGCGCGGAAAATAACGCAACCAGTAAAGGCGTTTTAATCGGTTTCATCCAGACTGCCCAACTTGAGGATGTTAAGAACTTTTTTGAAAAAGGCATTGACATTACGACCAAGCATTATGATGTATGCAGCAAAATTCTCGAGGAAGAAAACCTTCCCTCTCCTCCTGTTTTCGACCATCTCGTTACGAAATCTACGATTCCGACCTTTTCCGACAAACTGATGACTTTCCACAAACTCGATATGTTTTCAATGCGGATCAGAACCTACGGCAACTCATTATCTTTGTGCGCGAGAAAGGACTTGAGTGCCAAATATGGCCGATTTATACTGGATGTGGGAGAATACGCCGAGGAGGGTGCCACGCTCATGTTCACGCATGAATGGATGGAAGAACCGCCACAAGCGGTAGACCGGGAAGCATTGGCTTCAAAGTAAAACTAATATGTTACATTCCGTCAAGCGTCCGCGAAAGCGCGGACCTTTTTGCATTTTATCCGATTGATTCAGGGGACTCCTTGCTATTGGAAGGCAAATTTGCTCAAATCCCCCCCTCAAAAACAAAAAACCAGTCAGATCAAGGGATTGATCTAACTGGCCCAAAATAGGGTCTGCTTTATACCTATAAAAAGTTCTCATTCATTGCCAAACTTCGTCTTATTGTAACCATTACTCACACTCACCACATGTGCGTAATGGTTGCAATTGAGACTAAAATCGAGCCAAATCGGCCGATCTAATGGCTACGATTGAGACTTTGTGCGAGTTCATTTGAGACTTTCTGTAATTATTATACCTACAACTGAGACTTTCAAAAGTACTGAAATAAATGATATGACTGAACTAACGTACCCTTTAGTTCAAGCATGAAATGCTTCTGATCTGTGAAAGTCAGTGAACCTCGAGTTTGCGATTCGGTGAGCGTGTTGCCCAAGATACTACAATCAGTACAAGAAAGACTAATGGCGAAGCAATTTGTACGAAGCTGTCTCCTGCGTAGGCATGAGATGCTGAAGCGGCAACGAGGTCGATAACAAACCCCGCGTACGCCCATTCTTTCAGGCGCGGGAAGCGAGGTATGACAATTGCGATTGTGCCGAGGATTCTTCCAATCCCGAGAAACGTTAAAATGTAGACTGGATAACCGAGATGCTTCATTTCCTCTACCTGATGCTCTCCGTGGGTGATGAAAAGGATGCCGCCAAGAAATAAAAGCCCTGCAGCTAATATGGTGCTTCCCCAGTATGTTGTTTTCATTGTTTCCCTTATGCTTGTTTCGTTATGATGTCGATATTGGCTTGAATGTCCGCTCGCAAGAATACTTTTGCTTCTTCGTTTCCTGTCAGCTGCAGCAGAATCGGTTCGTCTGTGTTGCTGGCAATGACCGAAAACGTAAGGAACGGACAGCATTTTCGCTCCATGCCTACCCATTCATTAATGAGCCGCAGCGTTTCCGCATCTCCTGGAAACCCATATTGGTATCCGTTTTCAAGCTCCGTAATGCCGAGCTTTCTTGCTTGGAGCTCTCCCCAAATGCTTTTGTACTCCACCCGCTGTTCTTTCGTGAACACGCTGTGGCAGCAAGCTACAGGTATCTCTTTACTCATGTTCTCTTCTCCCTTCACTTCGTCTCGCAGGAATTGCAGTTGCATACCCGTATGGCATCGACCAAGCAAATACGATATACATTAGGATTCGATTTCCCAGAAACGAAATAATGGTTCCTAAAAATGCAGGCAAAATCAACATAAAAAAAGTAATCAGAACAGTTTCATTACTCGCAGATGTATTTGAATATGGATTCCAATACAAATATATGGCACACAGAATTATGCATCCAATTGAAGCAATTACACCATAGAAGGAGTATTTCGATTTCAATGGAAAACCTCCGATTGGTGGTTAATTGTGCTATCGTACCCGTTAGCCAACCATGCCCCTGACGGGGCACCACAGAGATATGAAAATGGGGGCTAGACGTTTTATACCCGTTACTTCAACAAACGAAAAAAGAGCTGCAGCCTAGGAGCCCCTCCACTATCGTACCTTGTAATAAAGTTCACATGTTGTTAATTTACTAGTTCTGATTACGAAGTTCCTCAGCTAGCATATACAGTTCGGCTAAATCGGGTCTTTCCTTTTGTTTAAATTTCTCCGCTGCTTCCCCTACGGACATTATTTCTACCGCGACAACTTTCTCCCCATCGTCGGGAATCAGGGGGTTCGAACTAACTTCTACATTTCCATATCCAACAAGACGGAAAAATTCCGGGTGCGGCAGATGAGGTTTGTATGCC
>NZ_VCRA01000042.1 GCF_005938385.1 Paenibacillus mesophilus | reverse complement strand
CGATGTGTGCATGAACCTTGCGAAGCAGATGATTTTGCGGAACGAGGTCTTCCAAACAAACGAATTCGTAGCTGTTTTGTGCATGTGGATTGGAGCGAAGCATGCAATCACCGCCTAAATAGGATAGCTATATTATACCACATTAACGCGGTGAATAGATAAAGAAACCAAAAAAATAGCCTGTTGAGGTTAATCAACAGGCTGAAGCCGGGCGATGCCCGGCTTTCTTTTTAGGAAATTATACGAAGTCAATTGTGTGGATAACGGGGGAGCTGTTCCCCTATATCGTCACATCAGTCTTCGGATACTTTCGACCGCCTCGTTCAGCTTCGTCCTCGCCAACTCCGGAATAAAAGACCGCAGCGACGGGTTGTTCAAATGATCGAGAAACCTTTGAAGATGCTCTGCCGCCTCGCTGACAGAGCCTTTTTCCCATTGATGCAGCGCTTGGCGGATAGCGTTAACCAGCGGCTGTGCCATCGGTCCTTGCAAACTTTCGGCAGCAATTAGCGCGTCAGTTTGTTCAGCCAAAAAGACGAGACGTACGTCATGCCGCCCGGCGGCCAGCGAAATCTGGATCGTTCCGGATACCGGATCGATTGTGTAGCTTCCCGGCGCGAGCAGTTGGCCATCCACGATCACCATGGCATCTGCCGCAGGCGCATGGATGCGGATCATTTGCGCTGCAGGCGTTTCTACGACGCCATACGTCTCCATCGTCACGGTGTCGGTGTCGAACGAAGCGCTGAACGGGTTGCTGCCTGCAAGCATTACCTTTCCTGCGTATTGGAGCGAGGTGCCCCGGGTCATTTTGTAGCCGATGACCTCATTGGCCCCGGTCAAGCCGATGACCGCTTGTTCGGCGTCGCCCGTCGCCTGACCGACCGTGAATGGTGCGGCTCCGGTCCGGAAAGCGACCAAATCGCGGGTACCGCTGTCATCGTTTCTCTCGACGAGAGCTCCGATGCCGTTCGTACCGGTCACCAGCTCGGCATCCACTGTCAGCCGGGACGGTCCGTTCGAGCCGACAGGGAGAAGCTGTACGGCATCAAGCCCGATGTAGAAGTTGCCGGATTGGGCGTTTTTGCCGGTTATCTCGTAACGGATCGTATGCGATCCGGCCGTCAGCGGAATCGTCCCGTGCTCGAATGGCGCAGAGGCCGTTACCTCGGGAGCATACCCGTCGTACACGCCGCCGACCGCCTGACCGTCTACGTAAGCTTGTACCATCCCGTAAAGCGGGGATTTCAGGAAAAAGCTCTGAACTTTGTAATTTCCGGCTTCCGGTACATTGACCGTCACGGTCATATAGTCGCCGGTCTGAGCGCCGCGATAGAAAATGACCGTACTGCCGGCGAATTGAATGAGCTTCACCTCCCGACCGGAGCTGTCGGTCAGAGGCATCAGAGCGGTTTCCTCCAACAGGCCGATCGGCGTGTAAGGCTGCACCTTCATCGCGGTCAGGAACTGGTGCCCGGTTTTGGCCGTTCCGCTTCCTATCTTCGAATAATAGCCGTATTGTTCGGCGCCTGAATATTGGGTTACCGTCATTGGGAGCGGAGATGCGCTAAGAAACTTGGCTGCCAATTCCGCGCCGCCGCTTCGCAAATACAAGTCGTTGCCGGCCGTTGTCGCGCCGGCTTGGACCGGCTGCCCGTCGATTTCGAATTGCTTGAGCGCTCCGCTGTACAGAATCCAATCGTAGACATGAGGCGCATCCGCCTGAAGATCGTCAAGCATGACGAATGTATCCGGCTTCAAGTAGACGACATGGCGATCGAATTTCGTCAGCTTGGGATTGCCGTAAGCGCCGGCAGCCGAACCTTTTATATAGTCGTACGTAGGAGCGAGGAGCCCTTTCGTAAGCATTCCTTTGCCCAGTATGCTTTGTCCCTGGCCGTCGACTTGAATCGTGCTGTGACCCATACGTACCGTGAAATCGTGCTCCGGGCCCGCTACATAATCTTGATAGCCTGGGTCTGAGGCGATCCAAGTGCGGTTGGTCGCGATTTGGAAACTGTTCTGGTCGTAATGGTTGTGCCCCAGATTCGAAGAGTTGCTGACCATCGAGAATAGGACGTCGTCGCTTCCCCAGCCGCTGCGGAGCATAGCCCATCCGTTCTCATCCAATACGGTGGAGGCCGGCCATGCGTCCGGGGAGGTGACGGTCGCGTTCGGACGGAAGTACAGGAACCCGTTTACTCCGCCTGCCGCCGATTTGGTTTCCTTCAAATACCATCCGGCCTGTCCGTTGTTCAGCCAAGCGTTGATGACGTTCATCGTGAGCCCGAAATAATTGGCAACCCCCGAATCCGAGAAATTGGCCAGTCCTGCGCCGCCCGGCGCCAGCGCGTAGACGACCCAACGTACGAGGAAGTCGTTCAGAAACGGATGATCCGCCAGCTCGCGAACACCGGTTACGCGGTTGATGTGGTCGAACGCTTTGATCATATTGTCCGTAGCGTAGCTCGTATAGAGGAGTCCTTCTTGCTTGCCGGACGTCATGCGCTCGTCCAAATACCACTGATAGTAGTTCATCGCTCGGGTCAAGTAGGCATTCGCATTCGGACTATGGCCGAGCAGAACCGCCGCTCCGCTGCCGAGCGCCGCCGCGCGCAGCGACTGGATATTATGGTCGGTCTTGCTCTTTGAATCTTTGTAAAGAGGAATAAGGCCTTTGTTTTCCAGAGCGTTCATAACGGTCGTCCGTTCTTCCGCGGTCAACCGGTCGTACAAAATATCGAACGCCATGCTCGCCCCGAACGTTAGATGGGCTGTATCCAGACAAGTGTAGCCGCCGCACGAATAGGTCGGTTCCGTCCAGGAATTCCAGCCGGATACGGACAACAAATACTGCTTCGCTTTGTCCGCATAAGCGGTATCATCGGATATGGCATAGGCCAGACTAAGCGTCTCCAGACGATCTTGCACGGCTCTGGTCATCATCGTCCAATACGGATATGACGTGAAGCCGGGCGGACTCGGAATCGGTTCGGGCTGAACCGGCGGCAGCGGATAAGTGACGACTTTGCCCCCGTAGTAGGTGATCGAGAAGCTCGTTTCCGTCATATAGTTATTGGCGCTGGTTCTGATCGAATCCCACAGCTGCTTGCCGGTCGTGCCGAACGGAGCGTTTACCGTATCCGCCGCCCTCGCCTTCAAATCGGGCACGTCGGAGGAGGTAAAATAAAGCCGCGGATGGCTTGCCGTCAATAGCGGAAACTCCCGTACCGGCTCGGGCGGCACAAGCTTGAGGGAAGCGTCGTCGAAATAAGCTATCCCGATATTCGCTTTGTGCTGATACAGCAGCAGTGTTGCATAGGCGGCGCCCGCAGGAGCGTAGGCATCGATGGATATCGGACTCCATACGCCAATTGAAGAATTCGTACCGATCTTCGTCTCGATCCGGACGTTGGAGCTGTTCCAGAACTCCAGGTATAGCTGAGAGTTGCCGGACTCGTTATACGATCGTACAGTAGCCTGGTACGCTTGATCGGGAACGACCGGGATTTGCCCGCTGCGCAAGCCCGGTCCGCCGTTGGAGCTCGGATCCTCCATCCTCACGCTGTACGCGCCGCCGTAAACTTTGGAGGTGACCGAGGCGTACACGTCTGCGGCTCCGAGGCTGGTCCAGCCGACAGGCTTGCCGCCGGACACTTCTTCGAAGTCGCCGTTATACGGATAGGCCAGCGGAATTTCAGTCAGGGCGGCATCGTCGAAATAGGCTACCCCTACATTCGTCTGGGGCTGGTACAGCAGAAGGGTAGCATAGGTGGTGCCAGCCGGGGCTTCCCCGATAACGTTCACAGCTTGCCACTGCTGCCCGGCGGGAATCGTTCCCGTTTTTACACTGATCCGCGTGTCCGAAGCATTCCAAAATTCCAAATATAGCTGCGAAGAGCCTGACGCGTTCATTCCGTATACCGATGCTTTGTACAAATGCCCGGCTGCGACCGGAACATGGCTGCTTCGCAGGCCGTTCCCCGCCTGGGTGCTGGAATCGGTCAGCTTCACGCTGAATCCGCCGCTGCGAACAGGCTGATAAACCGATTCGTAGATGGTGTTCGCAGCCAGTCCCGTCCATCCGGTCGGCTTGCCGCCCGCGATCTGCTCGAACCCTCCGTTGACGATCGTTTCGACTGCCGACGCACTGCCGCCTTGATCGGCCAAAGCCGTTAAAGGAAGCAGGGACGAGAGCAAGCCGATCATGACCAGAAGGCTGAGCAACCTTTTGCGCATTGTTGCTTTCATTAATACGCTCCTCTCCAATGCTTGATTAAGACAGACGGGAGTGAATGTAGGCAGTATATACAAGGAGTATACCTGTATGTCCTTTGTATACTATAACAACACGGAGAAAGCGTTTCCATAATACTTTGGAACTATTTCCCACCCCTATCCCATTGTTTTTTTTGGCGAAGAAGCGGGAAATATGCAGGTTTTTGTTGGAATACCGACCCGAGTCGGTAAAGCTGTCTCGGAAGCGGCTGACGGGCTGCAGAAATTGTCGCTCGCGATGGGGAAGGCTAGTTCCGGCTACTTCACTTCGACCGAAAATTCGGTCCGCAACTTCATGGGCTCCATGCTATCACCTACAAGCAGCTGAGCAGAGACGCCCACAGTGTACATCCCTTTCTCTAACTGCCACGGTTTTTCAAAGGATTCCAGAAAAGCTTCCAAATCCATTCCACTTTTCAAGTAGTTCAGGCTAGTTGCTGTATCCCAAGAAAATACCGAAGTGTACTCCGCACCTTTACTCATCGTTCTTTTACGTAAGGAAGCCTCCGCGAAATCGCCCGTTTTATTGTCATGGGAATCGATGATATAGAACAACAGCACAGGATTTCCTTGCCCGACGACGATATCTTCCTCTCCCAAGTACGTAAGAGTTCCCCATATATCCAAAGGTTCATTGAAATGATACGTTTTTTTGGAGGAATGGATAGAAAGAACAAAATCGCCCTGTTTGTTCATCGAACTTTGCTCGGATTTTTTGTTGAACGCAGAAGGGATATGGATTTCGATTTTTCTTTTATCTTCCGTATAGGATACGATCCCGTTAATTCCATCAACCAGTTCTCTTACGGGCAAATAAGCTTTCCCCCCGTAGTTCAAGACCGGACTATTAGAGAAAGTCAGATCCTTATCGTTTACTGAGACGCTGACGGGAAACAGGCTGGCTTCAACTAGATTTGAAGTTCCGACTTTTTCAGGGAGCGATACGATCGAGAGCGCGATGATCGTGCCGGCGAGGAAGAGCTTTCTCATAAAATCCCAACTTTTCAAAATGGAATAGAAAGATAAGTATAATATATTCCTAAACTACCAATAACAGATAGAGTAAAGTAGCCGAGCTTCACTTTTGAAAATACAAAAAATGTTTTACATATTGACTGACATAGTGCTGTCAGGGGAGGCGTATACAATAAAGCTATACAAAATGAAGGAGAGGTAAACGGATGAGTACTGCTATGCAAAACAAAACCGGGGTAGTCGTGGCGGGGCTTCTGCTCGCGATCCTGATGGCCTCGATGGACAATACGATTGTCGCGACCGCAATGGGAACGATTGTCGGCGAGCTGGGAGGACTCGACAAATTCGTCTGGGTCACTTCCGCCTACATGGTCGCGGAAATGGCGGGAATGCCGATATTCGGCAAGCTGTCCGATATGTACGGACGCAAACGTTTCTTCGTCTTCGGTATTATCGTGTTTATACTCGGGTCGGTTCTTTGCGGAACCGCCGATTCGATCGTGGAATTGAGCATTTACCGCGCGATCCAAGGAATCGGCGGAGGCGCCTTAATCCCGGTTGCCTTTACGATTATGTTCGATGCCGTCTCGCCGGAAAATCGGGGCAAGCTTGGTGGATTGTTCGGAGCCGTATTCGGCATGTCGAGCATTTTCGGTCCGCTGCTCGGAGCCTACATTACCGACTATATTCGTTGGGAATGGATCTTCTACATCAATCTCCCGCTCGGATTGCTGTCCTTCGTCCTGATCGCGTTTAATTACAAAGAATCGCACGAACATTCCAAACAGCGGATCGACTGGTGGGGGGCTGTCACGCTGGTCGGAGCGATCGTCTGCCTTATGTTCGCAATGGAGCTCGGAGGCAAGCAGTATGCTTGGGGTTCGGTCCAAATCGTAAGCTTGTTCGCAGGCTTTGCCGTACTGGCCGTGATCTTCCTGTTCGCCGAATCGCGCGCGGCGGAGCCGATCATATCGTTCCGCATGTTCCAAAGCCGTCTCTATGCAAGCAGCAATGCGATTGCGATGCTGAGCGGAGCCGCGTTTATTATCGCATCGGTGTATATTCCGATCTTTATTCAAGGCGTGCTCGGCGGTTCGGCTACGAATTCCGGCCTCGTGCTGCTGCCGATGATGCTTGGTTCGGTTGTGACGGCGACCGCAGGCGGTTTCCTGATCACGAAATTCTCGTACCGGGCGATTATGATTCCGACGCTGCTGCTGCTTGTCGCGGGACTTGCGCTTCTGACCACCTTGTCGACGGATTCGTCCCGCCTGCACGTCACCCTGTATATGATCTTGGTCGGCTTGGGCATAGGGGCCTCGTTCTCGGTGCTGAGCAACGCGGCTATCCATTCGTTCCCGGCCAGACAGCGGGGAGCGGCGAGCTCTACGCTGAACTTCCTTCGGTCGCTCGGGATGACGCTGGGCATCACCGTGTGCGGGATTATCCAAAGCCATGCGCTGACCCGCAAACTGACGGACGCCTTTGCCGGAAGTGGGCAACCCGCCGCGGCACCGAACATCAGCTTCAGCGACCCGCATGCGCTTCTCGACCCGGCGACCCGTGCCCAAATCCCCGCACCGGTACTGGACAAAATAACGGAGGGACTTTCGTCCTCCATCAGCGCAACGTTCGCCTGGGGACTTGTCCCGGCCGTGCTGGCGGTAATTGCGGCCCTCGTGATGAGCAAAGAGAAGCTGGAACCGGCTGCGCATGCTTCCGCCGCCTCGACAGAAGCCGAGGGCTATGCGGCTTCGCACTAAAAGAACTTTGAAACCCCGTGTATCCGGTTGGATGCACGGGGTTTGTTTCGTTCATGCAACTACATTCCGCTAAACGCGATAGCCCGCCGACGTTCCGCCTTTGACCGTCTTTACTTCATACATATTGACGAGCGAGCTGATCACATAGTCCGGCTTCGGCTGGCCGCGGCTTTCCCGGTGCCCTTGGATGTGGGCGTCGCTCTTCTCCCAATTTTTCCATGCATCTGTCGATTCCCAACGGATCATGGCTACAATCTCTTCGGTATCTTCCTTCTTCGCTTTATTGACCATGACGGTAACATCAAGCAGTCCCGGCATGCCGTCAATCGGACTATCCTTGCTGAAACGCTCGACGACTTGGTCGGCATTGCCTTTCGTCACGATGATCGTTCTCGTTTGAACTAACAAGGCGCAATCCTCCTCCACTTTTCTCTCATTTTAATTGATAAAGATTATCATTGTCAATGAGAGACAAAAGCTTCGATCTGCGCCATGTGATGCCTGTCATGCTCTAAAATATACTTCCTGCAGTAAGTATCCGTGTCGAGCCGCGTCTTCCCGACGTAGAAGCGGACCTCTTTGTTGGATGCGGCTGCATACACTTCGACAAGCTCGTTTCGGGTTTCCGTTAGGTGACGGATCATTCCGGCTTTGCCGATTGTTCGCGCGAATCGTTCGGCGTTGCCGTTAATGGACGTGTGATTGGGAAAATGCAAGATGGCTCCATCTCTCATAAAGGGGATCATATGCTCCAGGCTGTACGTGTCCCATAGCCAAATGTGGCTGAGAATTTCATGTATCGACCATTTGCCGGGCCGGATCGGACGATGCCATTGATCGAAGCCCGTGCGCTCCAGCGAATGGACAAAAACAATAAGTTCGCGCAGCCGGACTGCAGTTTGCTCCACTTGTGTAACACCTCTTCTTCAGTTTAAAGTACGGTATTCGCGGAGTAATCGCCGCTTTCCTCTAAATCGCTGCTTAGGCCTAATGATCCATTTTCTGTAAGATGTGCATATGCCGGCAACCCTGGCGATTGATGCAACGTCTATTGGGTTATACAGAAGAAAGAGCCATCTCAGAACATTGAAGGAGTGACAGGAATGACACGCTCGCGATTTTTCAAATTTTTCATAGTACCGATTGTACTCGTAACGTTGATGGCGGGATGCCGCCAGCAGGGGGAAGAACCGAATCCGTCTGCGGGTAACGGGGGGAACGCGTCATCGTCCGCTACAGGAAATCAGCCGCCGAATTCGCAAAGTCCGACGTCGCCCGACCCTTCCTCATCCCAACCGTCGACTACTCCGCCAAAGACGGATAGCGGATCGGACTCGACTGTGAAACCGCCCGCTGCCGTTCGCATGGATAAAATTACAGCCGTCCGGCTGGCCGACCCGCAATCCGGCTGGATCGGCGGGAAAGGCTGGATCGCCCGGACCGACGATGGCGGTAAAACTTGGAATGCGCAGTACAGCGGTGAGGGTACCGTCGAGCAGCTATTCGCGCTGAACGATCGGGAAGCTTGGGCGGTTGTCGGCGATGCCGGGAACAAGTCCAAACCGCGCCAGCTGCTCGGCACTAAGGATGGAGGGAAAACATGGACGGCAGTCGGGACGATGCCGAATACCGGTTTTCTTCATTTCGTTTCGTCGGACGAAGCCTATAGCGGGAATGCGAAGACGACGGACGGCGGCAAGACTTGGGCGGCTTTGCCGGTTCCGGAGCAGACGGTGGGGGACGCGTACTTCCATGACCGGCATAACGGCTGGGCGGTAACGCAGGACAAGGACATGCTGCATGTGAAACGGACTACGGACGGCGGTGAATCGTGGCAAAATGTCATGTCGCGCAAAACGGTAGCCCAATTGACGGGGGCGCTTATCCGTTCCGCCGGGGCGAATGACGCCTGGGTTGAGTGGATCGGGGAATCCGGCATGACGCAGACATCCTACTCGCTGTTCCATACTTCGGACGGGGGAAAAGCGTGGCAGACGGTTATCGCCAATTCGACGGCCGGAGGCGGACCGGCGCCGGGATTCCCGATCGACCACTCGGACGGGCCGAAAAATACCGGCAGCAAGCCGGGAGCGCTGTACGTGGTCGACCCGAACGTCGCGTTCATGGGTGGTCAATGCATGGCGTGCGACAAGCCGAACACGATCGGCTGGACAATCGACGGAGGCAAGACGTGGGTAAACGGAGAAGCCGCGTTCGCCGGTTACGGACAGCAGTTGCTGGCGATAGCGGATGCCACACACGGGTGGTGGATCGTGACGGATACTACCGAGCCCGCAGTGATGTACACTACGTCCGACGGCGGGAAAAGCTGGCAGAAGGCGCATACGTTCGAGAAGCTGCTGCCGGGTACATGACGTGAGGAAGGGGAGTCCGTTGGCAGCATCAAAAATAAGGGGGCGCGGATGCGCCCCCTTATTCGAGTTGGATGATTGTGCCGCAAAGCCTCTTCAGCAGCCTGCGCTCATGGCTGACTACGAGCAAGCCGAGCTGCCGCTCGCGGACGACGTCCAGCACGGCTTGCCAAATTTGCGCCTGCGTGACGGCATCGAGCATCGTAGTCATCTCATCGGCGATCAAGTACCGGGTTTGCGGACCGAGCGCCCGCGCGACGCAAAACCGCTGAAGCTCTCCGCCGGACAACTCGCCCGGGTACCGGTTCAGCCATTCGTCGGCGATACCGAAGGAAGCGCGAAACGCCCGATCGGGCTCCCAGCCTTCGTTCAATATTTGCTGCATACGCAGCCGGGGGTTGACCGCTTTTTCCGGATGCTGGAACACGTGCTGAACCGGATGGTAGCCGCTGCGGGGGAGCGGGCGACCGTCCAAGAGGACCGTCCCCTCAAGAGGCTCGTCGTAACCGGATAGAAGACGTCCGATTGTCGTTTTGCCGCATCCGCTCGGTCCGGAAAGTCCGACGATTTCGCCCTGGTTAATCGCGATGTCGAAGTCGCGGAACACCCAAGGGCCCTTCCCGTATCGAAAGGCGAGATTGCGTCCTTCAAGTGGCATGAATGCACCTTGCCTTTCCGCCGCGCAGTTCCCGCATAACAGGTCTGTCCGTGCCGCATTCGGCGGTAGCTATGCCGCATCGCGGCGCGAACAGGCAGCCGGGGAGCTCACCCGGATGGGGCTGCCGGCCGGGAATCGGCTCGAATTCGTTTTGCGGCAAAGCTCTCCATAATGCCCGACTATAGGGATGCCTCAGCCGCTGGCCGTCTTGGGAGAAATCGCCGGCGGGCGCTATTTCGACGATGGTCCCCGCGTAGAAGACGGCAACGCGGTCGGCTACGTGCAAGGCGGACTCCAGGTCGTGGGAGATGAGCAGTACTCCGGCCCCACGGTCAGCCAGCTCCTTCAGCTGCAGCACCGTTTCGAGCACGATCGCGGGATCGAGCCCGGGAGTAGGCTCGTCGGCGATAAGAAGCTTCGCCCCGCTCACGGTTGCCGCGGAGACGAGCACCCGTCTTGCCATGCCGCCGGACAGCTGATGGGGATACCGCTTCTCCACATCCGGGGCGAGCCGGTACCGTTCGAACGCTTTTCTTTGCTCCGCTATCGGATCTCCGCTTTGCACCGAGCTTCTTACCTGAGCTCCTACTCGCATGAGCGGGTCCAAATAGTTGACCGATTGCGGCACAAGCGCGATATGTTTTCCTCTTAACGCTTCTTGCCTGCGAGGCGTAAGCGTCTCTCCGTCAAACCGGATCGCGCCTTCCACGACTGCATTGCCGGGCAGAATGCCCAGTATGGCGTGAGCCAGCAGGCTTTTGCCCGAGCCGCTTGCGCCGATCACGGCGACGATTTCTCCCTTGCCCACGTCGAGACTCATCCCTAGCAGCACTCGCATTGTCGTTTGACGGAAGCGACCGGTATATTGGGTAAATGAAACGGACAAATCGTCCACTTCCAGAATCGGCATTCGGTTCGTCCTCCTTGCGTCTTAGGAACTGTCACGTAATGATCCACCTTGCAGCAGACGCTCGCTCCGCGAGGCGCATCTCATAGGAGATACGTTATTACGCAGTTCCTTATTCGTGCGATTGCCGGGGGTCCAGCAGGACGCGCAGTTGTTCTCCGGCCACGTCGAAGGCGCGCACTACGAGAAGCAGGCACAGCCCCGGGAAGAACGCCAGCCACCACAAGCCGGTAGACAAGTAGCGCATCGATTCGGACAAAATGATGCCGATAGCCGGCTGATGCGGCGATAAACCCAATCCGATAAACGTAATCGACGCTTCGTGCAGGATGGCATGAGGGAACAAGAGCAGCAAGCCGACGAGCAGATGCGGCAGCAGGTGAGGCAGCATGTGCCGTGTCGTCGTCCACCAGCGTGATTTGCCGAGCCGGCGGGAGATTTGCACATATTCCGCCGTCTTCAGCTGCAGCACCTCGGCCCGGATGACACGAGCCAAGCTAGGCCAATGCGTCAAAGCGACTCCTACGATAACCCCTTTCATACCCCCTCCGAACACGAAGGCGATCAGAATAAGCGTTACGAGATGAGGGACGCTTAAGAACAAATCGATCAGCCAACTGACGATCCGATCGGCCGTTCGCCCCATTGAGGCGGCAATGCCCATCAGCGAGGCAACCACGACGCTGGACGCGGCCGCAGCCATCCCGACGCTGATGCTTAAGGCCAAACCTTTGATCGTGCGCGTAAACATATCGCGTCCGAGCCAGTCCGTGCCGAAAGGATGATCCGCGGAAGGAGCCATGTTGCGCAGTTCCAGCCGGGTCGATAACGGATCGGAGCTTAGCAGCAAGCCCGCCAGCCATACGGAAACGACCAGTAGCGCCGCTATCGAGGCCGCGATCAGCGCATACTGTCTGCGGTTGAAACGCAGCCGCGATATCGCGCGAACCGTCGTGTCGCCACCGGCATCCATTCTTCTCATAGTCACTGCAGCCGCCTTTCCCTAAGCCGCGGGTCTACGAGCCGGTACAGCACATCCGCGATCAGATTGCCCATGAATACGAACAACGCGCTGAACAATACGATGCCGAGCAGAAGGGGGACATCTCCGCGAAGCCCCGCTTCCACCGTTGCTTGGCCGAGTCCGGGATAGGAGAATACTTGCTCCGCCAGAACCGCTCCTCCGAACAATTCGCTGAACGAGGCGAAATGAAGCGTAACCGCCGGTAAGGCGATGTTGCGCAGACCATGCCTCCGGAACAGAAGGAAGCCGCGTTCGCCTTTCGCTCGCGCATACAGTACATAATCGCTGGCCAGCACGTCGATCAGCTTCTGCCGCGTATGCAGGGCGATCGGTGCGATGCCTACGATGCTTAACGTCATGGCGGGCAAGATCATATGTCCGATCCGGTCCGCCCAAGTAACTTGTTCGTCCAGGACGCCGACGGGAGTCCCGAGTCCGACCGGGAACCAGCCGAGCCATACGGCGAAAACCATCAGAAGCAGCAAACCCATCCAGAACGTCGGGGTGGAGGCGAGCGTATAGCAGTACCATTTAATGAGACGATCCGCCCATCTTCCTTTGTTCATGGCCGCGACGATGCCTGCCGTGAAGCCGAGCAATCCCGACATCACCCAAGAAAGGCTCATAAGAGCGAGCGAGCTCGCGAATCTCTCCCGGATCACGTCGGCCACCGGGAGGCGGTACATCATCGAAGTTCCCAGATTGCCCTGAAGCAGCGCCGCTCCCCATTGCGTGAAGCGCGTAAACGGGGATTGATCGAGCCCCCAATATTCGGCAATAAGCTGCCGCTGTTCGGGTCCGACGCGCATCATGTCCGCTCCGACATAAGCTTGGATCGGATCGATCGGGGAGGCGCTGACGAGGACGAACGAAATGATGCTGATCGCGAGCAGCAGCGTGGCGAGCCGAAATAGCTTCAGCCCGACAAGCGCGAATGCGCGTTGAATCATTGCAAGGACTCCTTTGGCGGCGTATAGCCGTATGTTCCGCAAACGCAATCCATCATTGGTTCCATTTCCATTCCTCGATGTTATCGGTCACCGGCCAACCGTGCCCGTGCGGGTGAATGAACTGCTTGCCGATATCGAGGTTGTCTTTGACCAGATACAGATGGTCGATGTTGACGAGCCAGGCCCAGGGCGCATCCCCTTGGGCGCTTACGCCTGTTTTGCCGTCCCATTGGGCTTTCTTCCAATATTCCAACGCGTCTTCCTCGCGTGTCGCCTTCAGCGCCTTGTTCATCCAGTCGTCCACCGTCGGATTGCTGTAGAAGCCTGCATTGTAATATTCCACGCCTCTATACTTGCTGCTGTACAGGTTGTACATTTCCAGAGGATCGTGACTGCCCCAGCCCATGAGCAAGGCGTTGGCATGCATGAGCTTCTCGATGTCGTCCCAGCTTTTGCCCTGCACGTCGATTTGGATTCCGATCGGCTTGATCATATCCGCTGCGGCCAAAGCGAGCGATTGCCGGGTTACGTCTCCGGACGGGTATAGGAGCGTAAACTGCGCTTTCAGCGATCCTTTCTCCAGAATACCGTCGCCGTTGCCGTCCTTCCATCCGGCTTCTTCCAGCAGCTTCTTGGCCCCGGCCGCATTGGCGTCGGCGGTTACCGAGCTCGGATTGTACCACGGTAAACCGTCGTTTACCGTATAAGCCGGCGTACCGTAGCCCTCGAGCACGCCTTGTACGAGCGCCTTCCGGTCGATCGCCGTATTGATCGCCTTGCGAATGGCCGGGTCGGCGGTAACGTCGTTCCCGATCGGGTAACCGTCTTTCGTCTTCGTCCCGGATTTCACGAAAGGAAACGATATTCCTCGGTTGTCGACCGTGCGAACGGCTTCCAGCCGCATGCCTTCCACTTTCTGTCTGCTGAAGGCCGCCGGGATGTAGGACAAATCGACCTTCTTCGCTTTGGCGGCGGCATAGGCGGCGTCTTCGCTGAGGAACAGGAAGGTCAGCTTCTTGAAGTAAGGCTTCTTTCCGTAATATTCCGGGTTCGCTTCGACGATGACCTGTTGGCCTTTATTCCATTGAACCAGCTTGTACGGCCCCGAACCGACCGGACGCTCCGCATAATCTTTGCCGTAAGCGTGCTTAGGAACAATCCCCGTTGTGACAAGCTGCGTTACGAAGGTGGACTGAGCTTCCTTCAATGTGAATTTGACCGTATAATCGTCGGGAGCTTCTACGCTCTTCATGTTCGTCAGGTCGATGATGGAGCCGTTTCCGGCTGCCGTTTCGAACGTAAATTTCACATCGGCGGCGGTTACCGGTTTGCCGTCGGAGAATTTGGCGTCCTTGCGGAGCTTGATCGTCCATACCGTTCCGTCTGCGCTCACTTCGTAACCGGACGCGGCAAGATCGTTCTCGATTTTCATCTGGGAATCGCGCTTCAGCAGCGTGCTTTGGAACAGCGGCGAGCCATACCGCCCCCAGCCTGTCGTCGGGTCGAATCCGGCCTCGGGCTCAGCGCTTACGGCGAGCACCAGCTCGTCCGCTTTGCGTTCTCCGCCTGTATTGTTGGAGGAGCAGCTCGCAACAATGCAGCATACGAGCAGCCACAGTAGTAGGATCGTATGAAATCGAGTACTATTTCCAAACACAAATACCCCATCCTTTTCCTGTAACACGTTTTTGTTTTATTGTAGCACGATTGTGGGCGGGAGGTAAGATGGTTAGGAAAAAACATACAATAATTGTGCAATCGAGCGGGGAGCAAAAAAAGAGATGCCGCCCGGCGAACGCCGAGAGGATCTCGTGTAAAGGCAATTTATTGCCGCCATGTGAGGTTGCGAGCGTTTCTTGTCATTATTCCGAATGATGGTGGTGGTGATGCCCGTGGCTATGATCGTGCCCATGGTCGTGAGAGTCATGCTCCCGCTGCTCGTCTACGTACGTCACCGACAGCTCGCAGTAGAGCACGCCCCGATGCACCTGAATTTGTTCCTGCAGCTCCCTCAGCTTGTCCATCCGGCCGCGAACCGCAATGATTTCCAAGCATTGCTCATGGTTCAGATGCACGTGCATGTTCGAGATAATATGGTGATGGTATTGATGCTGAAGCTCCATCAGCAGCAGCGGCAGCTCGCTCACATGGTGGTCGTACACCATGACGATCGTGCCGGCGACGAGCTGTTCCGGAACAATGCGGCCCGGCTGAAGCATCGCTTTGCGAACCAGATCCCGAATCGCCTCCGAACGATTCGTGTAACCTTGCTCGTTAATATATTGGTCGAACTGTTGGATCAGATCCGACGGCATCGATACACCGAATCGGACCAATTCGTCTTTGCCGGACATAAGTTCCTCCGCGTTGCGTTTTCCCAAAATTGTAGCACAATTGAGCCGGTTTCACGAGTGCGGTGCTAGGAGGCGTCGAACAGTCCCTTTTGCTTCATCCAGTACTCCTTATTCGATGTATCCTTGGTCCGATCGTAGCAGGCAATGAGCTTGTCGACGAGTGCTTCGTTCTTCGGCAAAATACGCAGCATTTGCTTGATATGAACGGATGCCTCCTGCGGATTGCCTTGTTGGAGGAAGTAATCCGCCATCCAGATTCCCAAGCTGGCCAAATTGTGCTCCCATTCTTCACGCAGCACGAGAAACCAATCGTCGTATAGGGACTGAAAAAACGTAAGGGGCATGGACTGCAATAGTTTGCCGCATAGTTCGAGCTTCTTCCTGTCGTCCTTCTCCTGCAAGGCGATCGTCATATCTTGGATAAAATCGAGCGCGTCGCAAACCACTTTTCCATAAAGGGTTACATCCTCCCGCTCCAAAATCAGAAACGCGGAGGCGGTACGGGACGGTTCGAGCAATTTCTTCAAGTGGGACAAATAGACTCGCAAATAACTGCGCGCTTTGCCGACCGGAAGATCGGGCCACAACGTCTCGCACAACTGCTCGCGGCTTACGGAACGATAGAGCAGTAAATAAAGAAATATATTTTTGGCAAACCGCTGGTTCCAGCCGCCCTTGATCTCCAGCCCGTTGGCGTACACATGAAATCCGCCCATCAGTTCCACACGCAGCTCGTCTGCCAGCGGGGCCGCCCCTTGTTCTTCATTAACCAACAGCTTCATGTATTGCTTCATGTCGCGGGAATTCGGTCTGGTTTCATCTGCGGCAGCAGTCCGGTCAAGCCTGTCCATAAAATTCATAATCCAATTCGCCGAAAGCTGGGGCTGGTCCAGGACGACTATGTGGGGGGAATCCGGCACCGTGTAGAGCTTGTACTCCGATAAGCAAAACGCTGCCATTAAAGACAAATAAACGGGAGACGAATGTTCCTCTTCCCCGCATAGAAGCAGGGTGGGAACCTTCATACGCGCCAGATCGTCCATCGGCCGATAGCCGATGCTTGCATCCGTAATCCGGCTGTAGGTGGAAGGCAGTGCGGAATAATCGATCTTTTCATGAGCGGGGTGATCCGGCGGGAGGCTGGCGAACAAGTCGGCTATGCAATCTGCTGAACCGACAGTTCCGTGAACTGGGGTCTCTATCCATTGCTTTTGCGCTTTCTCTGCCACTGTACCGGGATAGATTGGCATGGAGATGAGGACAAGGCTTTTCACAATCTCGGGATTCGATGCGGCGAACCGGGCGGCTATGATCGCTCCGAAGCCGTAACCTATTAAATGAAACGACCGCAATTCCAGGCTCCGTACAAGGTGCAACAGGTCCTCATGGTAGGTTTGGACGGTAAGAGGTTCATCGCCCAGATCGCTCTGGCCGAATCCGCGAAGATCGTATCGGATAGTAGAGAATCGATCGCTTAGGAAAGGAACCATCGAGTCGAAGCAAGCATGGGTAAACAAATTGCCATGAAGCAGAATAAGCTGCTCCGCACCGGGTCCGCTATGGGCCGGTTTCAGCTTATAAAATATTTTGCTGCTTCCTCTATGCAAAACCGTCATGGGTTCTGTCCCTCCGAGTATCGTGTGTGACTTTTTTCGAAAAAATTTGATAAAGGCTATAAACTTTTGAAACCGGTGCGCCGATATTGGTAGTAAGCAACAAAAATTGGGCATATAGTCCCGTAATTGAATAGATCAAGAACAAGTCAAGGATGGCTTAGTAGGGTTCGTCTCTTCTCCGCAGGATGCGGAAGGGAGACGGTCTTATTGGCCATCCTTATTTTTGTTTCCGGCAGCTGCGTAGTTGGAACGCAGCACATAGAGGAGGAGCACACATGCTGGTATTGGGCCGAAAACCCGGAGAATACGTAATGATTGGGCATGACGTGAAGGTTCAAGTCGTTCGAACCAAGGACGGAGATCTTAGACTTGCCATCGATGCACCGAAAAATATTCCGATACTTCGCGGCGAAGTGTATGAAGCGGAGTGCACCTCCAGGTAATTCCAATCACTTATTTTACAACAACCCCATATAGTGCTCAAGGACGAGTTTTGTCGAAGTTTGACGAATGGCAGGATGCCATGGCGCAGACGAGATTAAACGCGTCCTTTTTGTCTTTCTTTCGGTAGTAAACGTCCTTAACGGGGCGGTTTATTATACAGCATCAAAGGTGAAAAAGGATGTTCACCTAACCATTCCAAGGAGGAATCCAGCAATGAGAATTAATCACAACATCGCAGCACTGAACACCTATCGTCAAATGAGCACGAACTCGGCTTCAAGCGGCAAATCGATCGAGAAGCTGTCTTCCGGTCTCCGCATCAACCGCGCTGGCGACGACGCAGCAGGCCTCGCGATCTCCGAGAAAATGCGCGCGCAAATCCGCGGTTTGGACCAAGCGCAACGCAACTCGCAAGACGGCATCTCGATGATCCAAACGACAGAGGGTGCTCTTAACGAAACGCACTCCATCCTGCAGCGCATGCGCGAGCTGGCTGCTCAAGCGGCGAACGACACGAACGTATCCGTCGACCGCGAAGAAATTCAGAAAGAAATCAACCAGCTGACCTCCGAGATCAACCGTATCGGTAACACGACCGAGTTCAATACCCAGTCGCTGTTGAAGGGTAAGAATGCGGCTGTTGTAGAGTCGGCTGCCACGATCAACACCGTAACCGACGGTGTGAAAGGCGTAGCCCAAGGTACGGTAACCGCTCTGAAAACGGTAGCGAGCAGCGTGAAAGTGGAATCCTCTTCGACATCGGTTCAAGGTTCCACCAGCAAAGCAACCGGCAGCGTGTCGGAAATTACCGAGAACACGCAAAGCATCAAAGGCGAGAAAGCATCGATTAACCTGACGGTTGGAATCGGTGTACAAGCGTCCGAGAACGGTACGGACCTGAACGGCAAAACGATTACGGTACGCCAAGGCACGACGAAGAGCGAAGGATCCCGCCTGGAAATCGACGGACAAGGCAACTACATTTTCACGATCGGACAAACTTCGACAGGCGACTCGCTTGCTAAAAACTTGGGTCAGCTGTACAACGAGATGAACTCGTCCATCAAAAACTATGATGCGTCCACGGGCTTCACGGCAACGAACCGGATTTCCGTTGTTGAGCCGGCTTCGCAAATTACGGGTCAAGCCGTAAGCGTACCGGTCGCTGGTGACACGGGTACATTGGCTGGCGGCGTGAAAGAGCAAAATGGCGAATACGAGTTCCAATTGAAAGAAGCCTTTGAAGAGGCGGGCGATTCGGTCACTATCGGCGGTCAGAAGTTTACGGCTGTTCTGTCCGGTGCTGATGCTTCCAAAGGCGAGTTCAATGTCGGGAACATCGAAGCTAGTTTGACGGCAGGAGAATCCAGATCCGCTGAAGACGGCGCTGCCGGTACTGTTTTAACCGGTCTGACGGATGAAACAGTAAAAATTAATGTCGGCGGAACGGACTATACGATCAGCACAGCGAACTTGCAAACTTATGACGGGACTGCGGGCGACGATATTAATGATCTTGCAGATCTTGTTAAAAATGCGGCTAACGGTGCTGCGAAACTGTCGGATGTTGCTAATGTAGCCGTTTCTTCAGATGGAAAAATATCCATTACGGCAAAAGATCCGCAAACGCAGCCGATTACTTGGACCGCTGCAGGCACGGACACGAAGAAAGTCAATGATACCTTCGGCATGAATACGACAGCTCAGATTACGGGCGGTGCGGTCGTAAATGTTGCTGATGATCTTAATGGCCGTGCGGCAAAATGGACGTTAACGGCTACAGCAGCAGTTGGTGACGGTTTGACCGATACGCTTACCTTTAACGGCGTTAGCATCACACTCAATTCCGGAGCAGCCGCCGTCGGCGCTGCGGCAGCAAGCGACACTGCCGCTTCCGTAACCGTGGTAGACAGTGCGGGTGCGGATGTGAATGGAACAGCAGACGCGCTGCGAGACGCGCTTATAGCAGCGCGGGATTACAACGATGGCGACTTGACGGATAACGCGCTGTACGGTTTTAATTTTTCTTCTGCCGGAGGCGTTTTGACGATAACAGGGCCGGCCGGAACGACAGCATACAACACGGATCAGTTAGCAATAACTACCGCCAATGGTCTTGCCATAACTGGGGCAGGCGCCGTTCCCGGTCAGCTTGGCGCTGAATCAATTCATGCCGATACCAATATCGCTATATCGGTGGATGGCAAAGATTTTGTAATCAGCAATAGCCAGTTGAAGACGCTTGATACTGACGCCGGAGCCTATACGCAAGCGGATGTAGAAGCTCTAGTAGAAAATGCTGTCGACAAGAATGGATACAAGCTTTCCGATTATGCCAATGTTAGCCTTAGTGGTGGTAAGCTTGTCATTGAATCCAAGAATGGTCAGCCGACTTCCAGCGTGCAATTTGTTATTAATGCAGGTCAAGCTGCCGACGTTACACGTCTTCAGACAACATTCGGTGTAACCAATTTCTCAAGCGATACGGGTGCCGATGCTGTATCCAGCAGCCGTTCCGTTGAAGATCAGGCGAAGAGCTTGGCAGCCGCTATCGAAGCTAATGCAACGTTAGGTGCGAGATTCGAATATGCCAGCGTCGCCAGCAACGGGACGATTACGCTAACGGAAACAAACAACAAAGCTACAGGGCAAGTTTTGGAAGATTTGTCCGTAAAAGGTTCTGGCTCCGACGATAAACTTTTGATTACCAATAAAGGCGGACAAAACCTGAACACGGTTACCATTGTACGTGCTCTGGCTCAAACTGCTTCTGCTGCAAGCTCGCAGGTTCAATCCAATGGCGAAACCCTTACAATTTCCTCGGGTACGGCAGATAATCAGTCTACACGGGCTAATGGTGTTAAAGTCGAATTGAAGGCTAATGGCACGGATGAACTGAATGTTACCTACAAAGATGGTATTCTGACCGTAAACATGGCCAGTACAACGGCTTCAAAAAACACGGCAGCCAATATCGAAACTGCTATTAAAAATCTTGGAACAATTGATGGTGTCGATTTCTCCGGATGGTCTGCAGCTGCAGGGGGCACATGGGATACGACTAATGACGCTTCCGACATTGAAGTTGGAACTGCTACTTTGTCCGGGGGTAAAGCCGCAGTTGTTGAAAACCAACTGAACGTAACAGTCGATAAAGGCAATCTGACGATTCATCTGTCGGCTGAGAATGCACGTGAAAACACGGCCGAGAAAATTCAAAAAGCGGTTCAAGAGCTTGGCGAGTTCAAGTTCTTCAATGAGGACGGCGAATGGGATTCTATCGACTTCAGCCAATACGAGTTCACAGCTCAAGGCGATTGGGATACCAAGACGTTGGGCAACTCCATTGCAACCGCGTCCAACACGCTGGTTGGCGGTACGGAGGCTGTTCAAGGCACCTACTCCTTCAGTGTCGATAAGGCTTTCGCAGCTGGCGACAAGGTTGAAATCAATGGTTCCGTATTCACTGCTGTTGATGGCGTAGCATCCGGTGCGAAAGGGCAGTTCTCCGTAAGCGGCGGCAATTTGAACAACCAAGCAGCTAGTCTTATGGCAGCTATCAACTTGTCTTCGCTGAAAGACAACTATAGCGCTTCGATCAGCGGCAACGAAATTACGATCACGGAGAAAGTCGCTTCCGGTACCGATCTGAAAGCAACTGACCTCGATGTTCGCGCTACTGGAACGAAAGGCGAGTACACGATTAAGCAAGAAGAACTGCTGACCAACGGCTCGAAGTTCATCGTGGACGGTCAAGAAATTTCGATCAGCAACAAAAATCAACATGTCGGATACGGCAACGGCACGGCGATCAAAGAAGCGGCTACGGTTGCCGATCAATCCAAGGCTTTGGCCGATGCGATCAACAGCAACGCCAAGCTGAAAGACAAGTACACAGCTTCCGTAGAAGCGGACGGTTCCCTGAAGCTAACGCAAACGGAAGACTTCGCTTCCGATAAAGCACCGGAAGTGTCGACGAAAAACTCGCCGCTGGGTGACTTCCAAGCTACTTTCCAAATCGGCGCTAACAGCGGTCAAAGCATGACGATTACGGTTGGTGACATGCGGGCAAACGCACTGAGCATCAGTGGCGACGGTTCGGTTGGCACGGTGAAGGCAAACAACGGTGCAGTTGCTTCCTATACGGCTGTATCGAACGTTAATAGCGGTTCTGACAACAAAAATGTTGAGTTCGCGCTGGACGTTACTACTAGTGAGAAAGCTTCGGCTGCGCTGAGCGTAATCAACGACGCAATCGAGAAAGTATCGGCACAGCGTTCCCAATTGGGTGCTTTCCAAAACCGCTTGGAGCACACGATCAACAACTTGGGTACTTCTTCCGAGAACTTGGTTGCTTCCGAATCCCGGATCCGCGACGTAGATATGGCGAAAGAAATGATGGAGTTCACGAAGAACAACATCCTTTCCCAAGCCGCTCAAGCGATGTTGGCTCAAGCGAACCAACAACCGCAAGGCGTCCTGCAATTACTCCGTTAATTTATCCGTCTTCTCACCCGGAGGGTTTGGTTTACGCCAAACCCTCTTTTCCTATATCGCAGCGTTACGTTAGTGTTACGCTCGGGTTGCTATAATCCATATATCAACTATCGAGTTAGTCGGAGATACTGACTCAGGGGGGATCCATATGTTGGTGGTGGGCAGAAATCCCGGAGAATATGTCGTAATCGGGGACGGGATTATGGTTCGCGTAGTCAAAAGCAATGACGGGGACTTGCGTTTGGCCATCGAAGCGCCTAAAGATTTGCCGATCTGGCGAGGAGAGCTGTACGAGGAGCTATTCCCAAGCAAGGATGCGGCATCGAGTCAAGCAGCGGAAAGAAAACCTAAACGATAATGAAATCGGGGGTAAAAGTAGGTTGCGGTATTTAATCCGGAGCCTTCTTTTGTTTGGGGAAACGCTGAAATTCACCACGCGAAGGAGTTGTTCAGTATTTGTTCAGCGCCAAGCGTTACACTGGAGTGGGGTGATGCGCGATGAACAAGTACAAACAACTCGAACAATTTCTCTATGTTCAGAAGAGCACGAAGGTTACGCTCGCTTTCGAGCAGATCGAAGAAATATTGGGCTTCCCTCTGCCTAAGATAGCGAAGACGCAGTGCCAGTGGTGGAGCAACACGATTAGCGACTCCGGATCTCCGGCGATCGCCTGGTTGAAGACGTTCCGCAGGGTTTCTCATGTCGAGCCGGGTAAATCCGTCACGTTTATCCGATCTGTCATCTAGTCATATTTCCATCGCCACGATCCCGTGCTCCGAACGGATACGGGATTTTTCGTGTTTCCTTCACGAGATGCAATAATTAGTCGGCCTTTCCCACATACTAAATCGTGGTTTCCAGAAACATTTCCTTTTTAATGAAACTTTTTGTATACTAAAGTATAGAAATTCATCCCATTTTCGAGGAGGACAAGATCATGTATGACATTCTCATCGTAGGAGCCGGTCCGGCCGGATCGAGCGCCGCTATTTTCGCTGCCAAGGCAGGCAAAAAAGTGTTGGTCGTGGACAGCGATCAAAGCGTTACGAAACGGGCATGGGTCGAGAACCATTACGGAGTTCCGCAAATAAGCGGACCGGATTTGCTGGAGACCGGCAAGAAGCAGGCCGCCAAATTCGGCGCCGAATTCGTTCAAGGCAAAGTGAGCGGTATTTCCCGAGGGGAAGACGGCTTCAAGGTGCAAGCGGACGAGACTTCTTATGAAGCGAAGCATGTGATCCTGGCGACCGGATTCCTCCTCGATTTGGCGGAAGCTTCCGGATTGGAAACAGTGCCGGGTACGGAACCGCGCGTCAAAACCATATTCAAGACAGACAGCGCCGGCAGAACGAACATTGCAGGAATATGGGCAGCCGGTACGTGCGCCGGTGTAAGCGTCCATACGATCATTACCGCCGGAGACGGTGCGAAGGTGGCTATCAACGTCATCAGCGAGATTAACGGCGAGCGTTATGTTGATCACGATGTCATGAAGGCTTAATCCGTCTAGCCCTAGCGATCAAGTATGCCTCAGCAGCGGGAATTCCCGCTGCTTTTATTTATTTGTTCCCAATTAACATAGAGGAAGAATTGTGCGGAATGTCGAATACATATTTGTAGAAACGCTGATGTGCGGATATTTGAAAAGGAGTTTGCAGGTCATGAGAAAAGCGTCGTTCTTGGCATCGCTATCCTTGCTCTGGAGCATTGTGACGCTGTTCGTTTTCCCTACTACACTACTTGCAGAACAGACATATGCTTCCTGTTGGGAAATCCGTTCGGCTAACCCGGGAGCGCAGGACGGGGTTTATTCGATATCCCCGAACGGAAAAACGTTTCAGGTTTATTGCAGCAACATGTCTTCGTCACCCAAAGAGTATTTGGAGCTTATGAATACGGGGGGCCATTATAATTTTTCCACGTATGCGCCAGGAGGGGCCTCGCCAGGGCCGGGTGTCAAAACTTCATTCGCCAAAATCCGCCTCAATCCGCAAACGTTGAAGCTGGACACGGGAGATTTCACGTTTTCAACGAGCGAAGGCTACATCATACACGGCTTCACGCGGACACAAATTCCGTACGGTGTCGCACGTGGCTGTACCGGCTATATGGTATCGCCGCAAGGCACGGCCAATATCGATTTGCGGGGGACGCCGTTTGCGGTTGCGCCGAATCAATTCTATACTGACGGATTTGGACCTAGCGGGACGGTCTTATACTCGGATAACGGACAAGTCATTCAGCTCACCGGAGACGGGTACTGCGGGTGGACTTCCCCGTCGGAAGCGGGCCATGATGCGCCTGGCGGGGAGTTTTTGCAATTGGAGTACAAGGCGCTGTCGATTCAAGCCGTGGTGAGCCCATCTTCCTCGAACGGGTGGCACAAAACCGACGTATTGGTCAGCTACGTATGCTCCTCCGCTTTGGGTGTAATCTTCACATGTCCTGATCCGCTGCTAAGAACAACGGAGGGTTTTCACGAAACGGTACAAACCGTTACATACGGCGTATATTCGGCCAGCGCCAGCGCCTCGTTCTATATCGACAAGACGGCTCCCGTCATTACGTTGAACGGCAACTCGGACATTACTCTTTCCAAGAACGGTTTGTATATAGAAAACGGGGCGACCGCGACGGATCTGCTGGCCGGGAATTTGAGCAGCGCGATTGCTGTAGAAGGCACGGTCGACTCTACCACTCCCGGCACGTATCCGATCCGGTATGCGGTGCAAGATTTGGCGGGGAACAAAGCCGAAGCGATTCGGACCGTACGGGTCGCCGGTGATACCGAAGCACGCCTGGCGGCATTTACGGTATCCGAGGGGCTGCTTTCGGCCAAAACGGACGGATCCGGATACTCGCTAACGATTCCGCAATCGGTCAATCGCATTGACGCAAACATAACGACAAGGAGCGAGCTGGCTTCTTACACCGTCACGGGCGTTACTTACCAGGCGGACGGTTCATCCGTGGCATTGACCGTGCCCTCAGGTAGCGGACCGTTTGCGTTTACGATAACAGTTACCGCGGAGGATGGAGCGACCAAGCAGTCGTATACGGTAGACGTAGCACGCGTTCCCAGCTTGTTCGGGTATGCGAAGGCGGACCCGGATGGTCTCGGGCTTGTCGTATCATTCAGAATGCCGCTGTATTCCGACGGCAACGAAGCTTTGCAGAACTTAAGACTCGTGACTGGGGACGGGGTCGTTCCGGTCATAGCCGACTGGGACTATTCGGATCCTGCGTATTCTACCGTCCGACTGCGGTGGATTACGCCGCTGGCGGAGAACGCGGAGCTGTATATCGGTACGACGCGGGAAGGCATCAGGATGCGGGATGGAGGATACTTGTCCCTGGCGAGCTACCCGGTCTTGACCAGCCGTCATATAGCGGCGTTGAAATCGGCATTGGACACTTCTACGCCGAAGGACGGGGTACACATCGACGATATCGTAAAATGGCTGCTTCTCTCTACACCGGATAAGGACGTAACGCAGGACGGCGTTTTCGACTCATATGATGTTAAGGTGCTGCTTTCTTTAATCCATCCATCTTGAAAAAAGATCCCCTGAAGCCTGCTAAGCAGGAGCGTCAGGGGATTTCCGTCTACATAAGCACGTGCCGTATATTCTCGATCGTGAGCTCTACGGGATTCAATGGCCCGGCCAGATTCGGCGAGTCGAATCGCAACGAAAGTTCAATAGCGTCTGTATCTTTCAGCAAGCTTCCGGTCAACAGGCAGGCCGCCGTTTCGTCCTTGCCGACCGTGCCCGCGGCGACAAGCTTGCGAAGCCCGGCGAGCGTCGCAGCCGAAGCGGGCTCGCAACCGATACCGCTCCGGTCGATAAGAGCCTTGGCTTCAAGAATCTCCTCGTCACTTACGGAAGCGGTTACGCCGTCGGCAAATTCGATGGCGTAGCGCAGCGCCTTCGGCCAATTCGGAGGATTGCCGATATGGAGCGCGTTGGCGATCGTATCCGGTCTGGATGCCGGTATTAGCGACCGCTGTCCCGATTGGATCATCCGGTGGAACGGAGAAGCGCCTTCCGCCTGGACAACGGCAATTCGGGGTACGGTATCAATGAAGCCGATGTCGCGAAGCTCGGTCAGTCCCTTGCCGAGGGCGGAGGCATTGCTTAATGCGCCTCCCGGCACGACGATCCAATCCGGCAGCTTCCAGCGGAGCTGATGCGCAAGCTCGAAAACGATGCTCTTCTGTCCCTCGATACGCAGCGGATTAATCGAGTTGCATATATACAGCCCGAGAGAATCCGCGTACCGATCCAGGAAACGGAGGCCGTCGTCGTATCCTCCCGTCGTCCTGAACATCCTAGCCCCATAAGCTTCCGTTTGTAGTGCTTTGTTGCGCGATACCGCTTCCGAAGGAAGAAAAACGACGGCTTCCGCGTTCGCCAGTGCCGCATACATCGCCATAGAGGATGACGTATTCCCGGTCGAGGTGCAGGCGAAGCGGTCGTAACCGAGCCAGCGGCCGTGCGAGACGGCGACCGTCATGCCATTATCCTTAAACGAGCCGCTAGGGTTCTCGCTCTGAGCCTTTATCCATAACCTCCGTACCCCCGCAGCAGTCCGCAGCGCCTCGCTGTCGTACAGCCCCGTGTTTCCTTCGTACTTTGTCACGATCCGCTCGATCGGCAGTTCGGGATGGATCAGTTCCTTATACCGCCATACTCCGCCGGCAAGAGGCGTGTTGCGCTCCGCAAGCCGCGAATCGAACAACCATTTAAGACGCTGTGCATCCATATTTTTAAAGTCGTGGATCGTATCCAGCAGCCCTCCGCATACGCAGCGGTACAAGCCGCGTTCCGAAACAAGGGCTTCCTTATGGCATTGTGTGCAGACGAATTTCATTCGATCGATCCTCCTGTGCCCTGTGCTTGTCGTCGCGGCGCCGCAGCTATAGAATAAGGGAACAAGAAGCATAAATCTAATATATATTCATTCATATATCATAAAATAAATTGATGGGACGATACGCATGAATTTGCACGCATTTCGCATGTTTTACGAGGTGGTGGAAAGCGGAGGGGTCACGAAAGCGGCGGAACGGCTGTGCATCAGCCAACCGGCGGTGACCGCGCAGCTGCGCAATCTGGAGCGCGAGCTGGGACTTATCCTGTTTCGCGCGCAAGGGCGAGGGATGTCTCTGACGGAGGCCGGGGAGAGACTGGCCGAGCAAGGAAGACGGTTGTTTGCGCTGGAACGCGAGATCGAACGCGATGCCGAGCGAATCCGGACCGGCGAATGGGGACGGCTGCGGATAGCGGCTACGTACTTGCCGGCCCATATGCTGCTGCCTGGATGGATTGCGTCGTTCAAAAAGCGGTATCCGAACGTGGACATCGTTCTGACGACGGTTAATTCGCGCGAAGCGTTCGACCGGCTGCTGCATTATGAGGCGGATTTGGCCGTTGTGGGAGGCAGGAGAGAGCTGCCGGCCGGATTGGAGCAAGAACCGATCATGCACGATGAGCTATGGTTTATCGTACCGGCCGATCATCCGCTGGCGGGCCGGGAGTCGACGCTCGGGCAGCTGCTGGCCGAGCCGTTCGTCGTACGGGAAGAAGGGAGCTACGGAAGGGAGCTGCTCGAAGCGTTGTGCCGGCTGCACGGTATAGCCGCGCCCGGAATCGGCTTGCAATGCAGCGGAACGGGCGAAGCGATCAAGGCGGTGGCCGCCGGATACGGAGCGTCCTTGGCCTCGGCTCTGGAAGCGGGGGAGAGCATCGAGCGCGGCGAGGTCGCCAGAGTGAAGGTAGAAGGGGTCCGGCTGGACAATCCGATAGGGCTGTATGTGCGCACAGGCGATCCGATGCCGCCACCGGCCGGAAAGTTTGCCGAGCATATCGCCACCGTCAGTCAAGCCGCAATCCCGGAATAGTACGTCGTCAACATTGTGCGGGGAGCGGGGGCTTCGCCTGATCCGACACGCGGTCGAATCGGCGCACGCGTGAGGGAAGCGTGTCGGCGTCTGCGGCGAAAAGGCCGGAGATCCGTCAGCCGTGCCGCTTCTTGTCGGACCGGACGTGAGCGGCTCCGTTACAAGTAACAAGCCCGGCAAGGCGGAATATCCGCGCTTGCCGGGCTTGTGCTTGTCCGGTTGTTCCCGCATCTTACTTAGCGTCCGCTACCAGTTCATTGTAGAGGTCGTCCCAGATGACTCGGCGGGCGGACACGTAACGAGTTTTGTAATACTTCTCGTTCATGTTGTTCTTCACAACGCCATCGTCGGTCGCCGAGTGGATGAACTCGTCGTTGCCGAGATAGATGCCGACGTGGGAAATGCCTTTGCCGTCGGTGTTGAAGAACACCAGATCTCCGGGTCTCAGATCTTTTTTATCGATCCAATACCCTTTGGTTGCTTGCGATTTCGATTGGTGGGGCAGCTCGATGCCAATCTTGTTGAATATGAACATCGTGAAGCCGGAGCAGTCGAATCCGCTCGTGGTCGTTCCCGCGCTCTTGTACTTGGTGCCGATATATTCGCTGACCGTCTTGTCGAGGACGGTTTCCGCGAAAGCGCTACCAATCTGAGCACAGAACAGAACGACCATTGTTGTCAATACAATAGCTGCCTTTTTCAAAGAGGCGACTCCTTCCGGTGCCTACGAGGTTAGCTGAGGGTTCGGTTGAAGGTGCCCTATGATCACTTTCATGCGAGATCAATTCACCCGGAATGGTTCCCCCGTTTCCTGCTCGCGCAGAAATTCGGCATGTTTCGATTATTTTGTTTCCGGGTAATTATAATTCGCCTTTTCCGATAGATTTCCTGCTTTTTTCCTACAATTTTTTTGATGAAATCAAATTTTTTTTAAAAAGAACTAAAAAACAAGAAAAAGAACCTCTTTCCGCGAAAGAAAGGAGGTTCTTGCTCATTTGCTTGACTTCAAACTTCACCGGCCTCGCCCGCATATACGTGGTACTGTGTCGCGATCGTCCAAAGCTTGAACAGCATGTTCACGATATGAAACAGCTGCTGAAGTATGAGGGCGGAGATGCCGGCCCAAATCAGGGAGGCGGATAAAGCGGCGGCCGTTACGACTCCCGACATGGCGATAAGGATCAGGGCGAGTACCGCGATGACGGGAAACCTGCGCACGAATAGCCAGAGCGACTTGCCGAGCCCTTCCTCCGCCGTTCTGCCGAGCTGGATATAGACGAAGCATAAGCGGAGCAGAAAGCCGTACAGGACGTATCCCGCGGCCCAAGGCAGCAGCGCGAGCCCCAGCGCCGTGTAATCGCTTTGCTTCGCAAACGCTTCTTTCGCTATCGGATACAGCCAATATAACGGGGCGAGCGTTAGCAGCATTTGAATCAAATAATAGCCGAAGAACGGTTTGCCAAGCTGCCGTATTCCTTGCAGAAACCGGTAGCCCGAATTCAAATGGGCGTTATGGATCGAATAATAGACGCCTGCGTTCAGAAGCGGGGTAATGAGCATCCGCGCGGCGGCGAATCCGAGCATCAGCCACAAGTATGTGTGGCTGATGTCGGTTTTCATCAGGCGGAACTGGCTCTCCGCCATGAACAGATGGGAGGCGCCCGGAGACAGATGCTGGCCGGGGAACCGGTGCATCAGCGGGACGACGACCGATTTCACGAGCAGGAGAAGCAGGAAGCCCCACGCGAAATGATACAGCCATAGGACGAGAAGGAGAAACTTCTGCGATGTCGTCGTTTTGAATCCGTTCTTCAAATAGCCGAGCATAAGCGGCCCTCCCCTCACCAGGCGACCCCGTTCAACAAGGTCTCGATCAATTTGACGATTCCGATATTCCAGCGTACTTTCCATTTGTCGTCGACAGACACCTGCATGAAATTGTTGATCCGTTTCGTTTCCAAAATCATCGTCTGCTGCGGATCGATCGCCACCCATTCGATCGGCGATTCGCTCGTAATCGTGTACAGCACCTGAGGATCCTTGCCGTCCCAGCTTTTGTCCACATCGGAGCCGTCCGTGAAGTGGAAGCGGATCGGCACGTCCATATAGTGGCCGCCGTATTTTTTGATCAGAACGGCATTCTCGTACACCGTCTTGTCATCCTGCTTCACTTTGCGCGTCTGGATTTGCTCAACCGCGTAGTCGGTCATGCTGCCGCCGTATACGAACTGCTCGAAGTATTCGCTCCAGCTCGTTTTCGTGACACTTTCGAGTACGGTCTGGAAATCGCTTGTCCCCGGATGTCTGAATTTCCAACGCTCGAAATACGTTTTCAGCACGCGGAGCATCTGCTTCTGTCCGATCTGCTTCTCGATGCCGGTCAAGACGAGCTTGGCGCGGGTATAGACGTTATCGGCGTAACGGCCGTGTCCGCCGTACAGCCAGGAAGCTTGCTTGAGAGGCTCCGGACTTGTGACATAGGTCGATTCGAGCGGGAAGTTCGATTTCACGCCGAATTCGCTCGCCATGAGCAAATCTTCCGCGTAGGAAGTAAACCCTTCGTCCAGCCACGCCTCCTCGAATTCGTTGCTCGCGACCATCCCGTACCAGTACTGGTGGCCGATTTCGTGCACGATCACCCGCTCGAGCTCGAAGCTGTCGGTATTTCCGGCCGCTTCCCAGCCCGTAACGAGAGTGGGGTACTCCATGCCGCCGGCACCGTTTCCGCCCGGGGGAGGAATGACAATGGACAACGTCGAGTACGGGTAGGTGCCGAACCATTCGCTGTATTTGGCCAAAGCCCGCTTCGCCGCGTATAAATAGCGGTCCTTCAGCGTTTTGTGCGCGGGATCGAGGTACAGCTTGATTTTGACGCCGGGTACGTGAGGAGTGGAGAACGGTTCCTCGAAGTACAGGAAGTTCGGAGAAGCCGCCCAGGCGAAGTCATGAACGTCTTCGGCGTAAAACTGGTACGTCTTCTTCGTTCCGTCGTCCGAAGCCGGCTTGGTGGGGAAGCCGGTAGCCGCCACTGTGTAATTGGTCGGAACTTGAATGCGCACGTTGTACATGCCGAAATCGGCGTAAAATTCCGAGTTGCCGTGATACTGATGGAGGTTCCAGCCTTCCTCGGCTCTTCCGCGCGTGTCCTTCTTCTCATAGACGGCGACTTTCGGAAACCATTGGCCGGCCATGACGAAATCGTCCGTATAGCCCATACGGGCGAATACGCGGGGGAGCTTGACCGAGAAACGAATCTTGACGGTCGCCTCGCCGCCGGGATTGACCGGTTGAGGGAGCCGTACTTTCATCAAAGTCTGATCCTGCTTGTTGCCGTCGTCGGGCTGCACGAATTGCATCGACGGAGCCAGGTCGGCGCCGTCCTGGGTTGTAATCGATTCGATCGTCATGTGGCCGAAGCTGTCGCTCTTCATCTCGTCCTGCCGCAGCTTCCCTCCGGATTCGCGAAGAAAGGTCGTCTTCTTCGACTGGAACGCGTTCGGATACAAATGGAAGTAAAGCTCGCTGACGGGCTGCGTTCCCGGATTTTTCCACGTCAATGCTTGAGCGCCGGTCAGCGTCTTCTGTTCCGCGTCCAACTGGACGGTAATATGATATTCCACGATCCGGTTGCTCAGCGGCTTCGGCGTATCCTTGACGGTCGGCGACGGAGGTTCCAGCGGTTGGGGCGCGGGCCCGGGCTCGTTCAGGAAGGACAACGATGCAAAGGACCCGGGGCGTTCCGCGATTAGGACGGTAATCGTCGCGGCAAGCAGTGCAAGGAGGACAAGCCATAGTGTGCTGCGTTTGAACAGGCGGTTGATCATAAACGAATCTCACCCCGTTGACAAGCATCTACAGCATGTATATGTTTGCTTTTCGCGGAATATTAGCTAAAATGAATGCAAACGGAATGATTTTTCGCGAGTCGGATAATGGAAGGTGAAGCGGAACATGGAAACCAATGAGAAGAAGAAGCTGGCGCTGAACGTTGTCAGCAGCAAAGAACATAAAGGCTTCGGCGCGGGTGCGCTCGACTTGTCCAATTTATCCAGTGTCATCATAGACGGAGACGAAGCATACATCGATTTGGGCGCGATTCATGCGAAGAGCAAAGTCGAGCGGGGCGTCAAGTTCTCCATGAACAAGGACGACGTGCCGAACGGCCGCAAATGCTGGATCGTATGGGTGTACGTCGGCAGAACCGAGGAAGGGCCGTTTTACTCGGGCGCTACGGCCTGCGAAATGCTCGTCGATTCCGAAGCGAGAAGAGGCTGGAAAATTCTCGCCGATCACGTCAACAAGATGGATTACGCCTTGAAGGGGCGCATCATTTTGGACGGCCTGAGCGAGACGGAGAAAGCGGCTTTGCGGAACGTCCTCATCGGACATAATGCGGAATGGTGGGAGAGATCGGGAGAGGCTTTGAAGCAGGGACTGGCATAAGGGTACGGAGCTGGCGCGTGATAGTTGTGTTCATTTATAACGCTCGTATCGTGAATAGTCGCCGGCCGTTTTCATATTTGTGTCGATTGTGTGTCACCCGTTGTGGGATTGAAGCTTCTCGGTTAAACTAATTGGAGTATATTTGCACAATATACTAGGACAGCAAAAAGGCAGACGAACTTTTCGTCTGCCTTTTTGTGCTGCCGCGGGAGGAACGAACCGTTCGCGCACGTAATGACGCGACCGTTCCTTAATCGTTCCACCAACGCTTCAAATCGTCCCACCACGAGCCGCCGCCCTTTTTCTGCACGTTTTTGCCGTCCGCAGCCGGTGCCGTGCCATGCTCCGAGCAGTACTCGGTCGGCTCCGTTCCTTTGACGAATATTTCCGCGCGGGCGCCCTGGCATTTGTCCGTTGCCAGCTTGCCCGTGGCGGGGTCGATGTAGACGCTGACCACGTTGTCCGGCATCGGGAACAGCTTCGGGGGCACGGCCTCAAGCGCATGCTCGGTGAAGTCCGCGAAGATCGGGGACGCCTTGTACGATTCCACCGAGCTGATGACGCGGTCCCGGTCGTAGCCGACCCAGACGGCGGTCGCGAGCTCGGGCGTGAAGCCGACCATCCAGGCGTCGGTGTTCGTCGTGCCGGTTTTGCCGGCCACCGGACGCTTGATTTGCTCCGCTACGCGGCTGGCCGTGCCTCCCGGGTCAAACACGCTTTTCATTAAATTGGTGAGGGTATAGGCGTACTCCGGCTCGACGACCCTTACCTTTCCGGGCTTAGCCTCGTACAGTACTTTGCCGCCCGAGGAAATGATTCTCGTGATAACCGTAGTCTCGACGTGTACGCCCTGATTCGCGATAACCCCGAAGGCGGCCGCCATCTCGAGGGGACTGACCGGGAACGTCCCGAGCGCAAGCGACGGGAGCGGCTCGAGTCGGCTCGTCACCCCCATTTTGCGGGCCGTCTCGATTACTTTGTCCGCGCCGACCTGCATGATCGTCTGCACGGCGTATATATTGTCCGACTTGGAGATCGCTTCCCGCAGGTCGATAAAGCCGTTCGGGTATTTGCCGGCGAAATTGTTGGGCGTATACGTTTTCCGTCCGTTGTCGTAGGTGAACACGGTAGGCTCGCTCTTGAACCGGCTGACCGCGGAGAAGCCCGGCTGCTGCAGCGCCGTCAAATAAACGAACGCCTTGAACGCGGAGCCCGGCTGCCGGCTGTCGGAGATGGCCCGGTTGAACTGGTTGTTGCCGTAGTCTTTGCCGCCGACCATCGCCTTCACGTAACCGGTGCGCGGATCGACCGCTACAAGCGACGCCTGCAGCTCGTCCTTGTCGTCGAGCTGCTTGGCGACGGCTTCTTCGGCGACCTTCTGCATATCGAGATCGAGCGTCGTATAGATCCGGATGCCGCCTTCGTCGAACTCCCTTTCGTCGATGCCGAGCTTTTCGATCGCCACATGGCGCACGTAGTCGCGGAAATACGGCGCTTGAACGACCGTGTTTTTTTTGGCCGCGGGCTGAATGGCCAGCTTCTCTTGCTTCGCGCTCTCCGCTTCCTGCTGCGTAATATACCCTTGATTCGCCATCTCGGTCAAAATAAGCTCTTGACGCTGCTTCGCGTTCTCCATATCGAAATAAGGCGAGTAGTAGCGCGGTCCTTTGGGCACGCCGGCGATCAGCGCACTCTCGGCGAGCGACAGCTCGCTTACGTCTTTGCCGAAGAACAGCTTCGATGCCGCCTGTACGCCGTATGCGGAATTGCCGTAATAGGTCGCTTCGTTCAAATATTTCTCCATAATCTGATCTTTGCTCAGCTGCATTTCAAGCTGGACCGCGTACATCGCTTCTTTGATTTTCCTCGACCAGGTGCGGTCCTGGGTCAAATATAAATTTCTTGCCAGCTGCTGGGTCAGCGTGCTCGCTCCCTGCACCCGGTCCATATGCTGGACGTTCACGACGGCGGCGCGCGCGATGCCGCGCAAATCGACTCCGACATGGTCGTAGAACCTTTTGTCCTCGATGGCAAGCGTCGCATCGATCAACGACTTCGGTATATGGTTCAGCGGCACGAATTCGCGGTTTTGGCCGGATTGGAAAGAAGTGATCAGCTCGCCGTGCATGTCGTACATTTGCGACGGCTGGGTGAACGTACCTGCCGGGAGCGCCTGGGAATGCAAATATAACGCAAGCACGACAAGCCCCGAGACGCCGAGCAGGCCGCAGCTGAACAAAAACGTCATGAATTTGCGGAACCGTCCCTTTCTAGGGCGGCGCTCCTGCCTGGAGCGGCTTCCCCCGCTGCGGCCGTTAGCGCTACGATCGGTTTCCTCCATAGCGGCTCCTCCTTCGATGGGCATCTTTGGAAACTACTATTAGTATGGGGTGCGAGAAGGCCCGCTATTCAAGGAAATCGAAGAAAAAGCGCAATTGTATCCGTTTTCGCCCGGTTCCTATTAAATTTTTATGAATGGCGGCGCATTTTGCATCGGCCCGTTGCATTTTTGCGGTGTTTTACTATAATACAATTTGTGCCTTGTGGTACAATGAAGGAAGCGAATTAAGGGAAGGAAGGGATGACCCTCATGGAACTGTGGTATACCGAGAAACAGACCGAGGAATTCGGCATTACGGCCAAAATCAAAGAAACCCTCGTTAGGGAGCAGACGGATTTTCAAGACTTGGCGATCATCGATACGTTGGAATGGGGCCGCATGCTCGTATTGGACGGCATGGTCATGACCACGGTGCGCGACGAGTTCGTCTACCATGAGATGGTGGCCCATCCCGCGTTGTTCACGCATCCGAATCCGAAGCACGTGCTTGTAGTCGGCGGCGGAGACGGCGGGGTCATACGCGAGGTGCTGAAGCACCCCCAAGTCGAGAAAGCGGTACTGGTCGAAATCGACGGCAAAGTGATCGAGTATTCCAAAAAATATTTGCCCGAAATCGCCGGCGAGCTGGATAACCCGCGCGTGCAAGTCATCGTCAATGACGGATACATGCATATTCATGATCATAAAAATACGTACGACGTTATCATGGTCGATTCGACGGAGCCGGTCGGACCTGCGGTGGAATTGTTCAGCCGCGGCTTCTACCAAGGCATCTACGAGGCGCTCAAGGAAGACGGCATTTTCGTTGCGCAGACGGACAACCCATGGTTCAAGGCGGATTTGATCCGCACCGTCAACCGGGACGTTCGCGAGATTTTCCCGATCGTTCGCGTGTACGGAGCCAACATCCCGACATATCCGAGCGGGTTGTGGACGTTTACGATGGGAAGCAAATCGTACGATCCGCTGCAGGTGGACGAGGCGAACATTCCCGAGATCGAGACGAAGTATTACACGCCGCGCCTGCACAAGGCCGCGTTCGCACTGCCCAAGTTCGTCGAAGACTTGATCAAATAACCTTACACCACGTCAAACCCGAAAGATGAAGGTCGCCCTTCATCTTTTTTTTCAGCTAATAAATTCCGGTGCGCATGCCGGGAAAGATGGAGGAGAATTGCCGATGCCGCGGTTGGAAACGATTGGACTGCTCGACGATTACAAACGTCATTTGTCGGATACTTTGCTGCCTTTCTGGTGGAACGATAAGGCGCTTGACCACGAGCTTGGGGGTGTGTTCACCTGCTTCTCCAACGACGGGAAGAACCGGACCAGCACGGACAAATATGTATGGTCCCAAGGAAGATTCGTATGGGTGCTCGCTCGGCTCGCCGATGCGGTGCGGCGGGGCATGCTGGAAGGCGATGCGGATGCATATTTGGCCCACGCGGCGAAGACGGTTGGCTTTCTGCGGCGTCACGCTGTCATGGATAACGGCAACTGCGCTTACTTGCTTACGCGGGAAGGCGACAAGAAGGAAGTGTACCCGGGCAAAGGGTACGACATCAGCTTGTTCGTCGATTGCTTCTTAGCGATGGGGTTTGCGGAATATGGCCGGGTAAGCGGAGATGCCGGGACGATCGCCGAAGCGCTCAGGCTGTTCGACCGCCTCGAGAAACGGATCGCGTCCGGAGATTTGCGCAGCGAGCCGTACACGCTGCCGGACGCGTTCAAATCGCACTCGATCCCGATGATTATGCTGAACGTGGCGCAGGCTGTCCATGAAGCGCTGCAAGCTTCCGGACATCCCCGGTCGGGCGAGCTTTCCTCCAGACGGGTGGCGTACGCGAATGAAATTCTTACGACGTTCTTCCAACCGGACGATACGGTGGCGGAGGTGCTTCGAGCCGACGGCAGCCGCGACGAGGATTGGGTCGTATCGCGCCACCTGAATCCGGGTCATACGCTGGAGGATATGTGGTTTGTACTGCATGAAGCGGAGAAGGAGCGGAATCCGGTCTGGATCGACCGCGTATCCCGGGCGATCAAGCGGGCTTATGCGATCGGATGGGACGAGACGTTCGGAGGACTTCTCCACTATGTCGATTGTGAAGGCGGGCCGCCGAGAGGGGCGGACCGGGGGACGGCTTTCGATGCCAACGTACTGAACACATGGGATAGCAAGCTGTGGTGGGCGCATTCCGAGGCGCTGTATACGACGCTTCTTGCGTACCGTCTGACGGGCGATGACGATTTCGCCGCTCTGTACGAGAAGACGCACGAATACGTGTTCCGGACGTTCCCGAACCCGGATGCGTCCGTCGGCGAATGGATTCAGATCCGGGACCGCGACGGACAGCCTCTCGATAAAGTGGTAGCGCTGCCGGTCAAAGATCCGTATCATATCATCCGTAATGTGCTGCTGATCATCGAACGGCTCTCCGCCGAAGCTTGACTTCTTTGGAGAGATGCTTGTTTTCGGCATAATTCGTTGAATTTCGGGACGCGGTGCGATACACTTAGGAACTGGTGCATAATGGCGCATTTATCTCCTCCATTGTGTACCAGCGTTAAATTCCAGCAAGGAAACGGGAGCGCTCGATGGCCATGAAACGGAAAGTCCGAATCCGCATCGAAAGCAAACAAGCGGGGCAAGCCCATATCCAGCACGCGCAAGGCGAGCTGTACCATATGAATGATTCGTACTACTTGCGCTATGCGGAGCCCGACTCGGACATGGGGAGGACGACCGCTACGGTGAAGTGGGACGATGAGCAGGTGAAAGTGATTCGCCATGGCGATGTCGAGTCCGATCTGACTTTCCGCTCCGGGACGCGGACGGCGGGCACCTATGCCCTTCCGCAGGGACGCATGCAATTGGAAGTGGCGACTCACGGGATCGAGCGCAAGCTGTCGGATGGAATCGGCTCGCTTGCTTGGAGCTATGACATGTATGCCGACGGCGTCCATGCAGGCAGAATTCGGTTGAGGCTAGTGATTGAGGAGGATCGTACGGAATGAACGTAATCGCACGGATTGAAGCTTTATTGCAGGAGACGATCACGCAGGCGGTCGCCGAGGCGGGCATTGCGGAACGGTCGCAAATGCCGAATATTGTGCTGGAAGTGCCCAAGGAAAAGGCTCACGGCGATTTATCCACGAACATCGCCATGCAGCTTAGCCGCGTGGCCAAGCAGAACCCGCGTCAAATTGCGGAGCGTCTCATAGAGCGTCTCGATACGAAGAAGGCATATATCGCCAAGGTCGACATTGCCGGACCGGGATTTATCAACTTTTTCATGGATCGAAGCTATTTGTACGATGTCGTCCATGAAGCGCTGGAGGCGGATGCCGATTACGGACGGGTGCCGGCAGGCGGAGGCAAGAAAGTGCAAGTCGAATTCGTCAGCGCGAACCCTACGGGGAGCCTTCATCTCGGTCATGCGAGGGGAGCGGCCGTAGGCGATGCGCTCTGCAATGTGCTCGACTTCGCCGGCTATGACGTCTCCCGAGAATATTACATCAACGACGCGGGCAATCAAGTCGACAACTTGGCGCGATCGATTGAAGTCCGGTACTTGCAGTCGCTCGGCCGCGACGCGGAGATGCCCGAGGACGGCTACTACGGCGAAGATATCAAGCAATTCGCCCAAGAGCTGATGGACAAGGAAGGCGACAAGCTCGCCGCATTGTCCGAAGCGGAACGCCGCGCCTATTTCAAATCGTACGGACTGGAGAAGGAGCTTGCCAAAATCAAGCGGGATTTGGCCCGTTTCGGCGTAAACTTCGATGTTTGGTACAGCGAAACATCCTTGTACGACACCGGCAAAATCGCCCCCGCCTTGGAGCAGCTGCGGGCGAACGGACACATTTTCGAGGAGGAAGGGGCGACCTGGCTTCGGACGACGCCGTACGGCGACGACAAGGACCGGGTGCTCATCAAGAACGACGGTAGCTATACGTACTTGACCCCGGACATCGCCTACCACCGTACGAAGTACGAACGGGGCTTCGACGAGATGATCAACATCTGGGGAGCGGACCATCACGGATATATTCCGCGGGTGAAAGCCGCGATGGCCGCACTCGGCTTCGATCCGGACAAGCTGACCGTACTGATCGCCCAGATGGTAAGTTTGTATCAGAACGGCGAAAAAGTAAAAATGTCGAAGCGTACGGGTAAAGCGGTTACGATGGAGGATCTGATGGACGAAGTCGGGGTAGACGCCATCCGCTACTTCTTCACGATGCGCAGCAACGACTCCCATCTTGATTTCGATATGGATTTGGCTATTTCCAAATCGAATGAAAACCCCGTATTTTATGTCCAATATGCCCATGCGCGGATTTGCAGCATTTTCCGTCAGGCGGAGGAACAGGGCGTAACCGTACAGCCGCACGGCCAAGTCGATCTGTCCGCCCTGCAGACGGAGGCCGAGTTCGACCTGCTGCGCAAAATGGGAGAGCTGCCGGCCGAATTGGCCGAAGCCGCCGCCCAATATGCCCCGCACCGGCTTATCCGGTACGTGTACGAGCTGGCGTCCCAGTTCCACAGCTATTACAAGGCGGAGCGGGTCATTACCGATCGTCCGGAGCTGACGCAAGCCCGTCTTGCCCTGCTTGCCGCGTTGCGGATCGTCATCCGCAACGTGCTCAAGCTGGTAGGCGTATCCGCGCCGGCAAGCATGTGACGGTGTCCGTCCGGGCGAAGCTTTACGAACCGAGGTGACGCAGCACCCGGGCGGCGTCGATTTCGCCGCCCTTCGTTCCGGCGCGGGATTTCAAGCCGGACACGGGATTCGACGTTTTTTGCAGCAGCGATTTGATTTCGCTGGGCTTCAGTCCCGGCTTAACGGCCAGCATGAGGGCGATCACGCCGGAGACGTGCGAGGTGGCCATCGAAGTACCGCTGAGCTCCATATATTTGTGCTGCAGCCAGGTCGATTTGATTTTCTCGCCTGGCGCGTACAGATCGATCGATCTGCCCCAGTTGCTGAACGGGGCTATTTTTTTGTTCGCCGCCGTAGCGCCGACGGAGATGACTTGGGAAAACCGCGCAGGATAGTCGATCGACGAAGTTTTACCTTCGTTGCCCGAGGAGGCGACCACGACGATTCCCATCCTGTTCGCGTTCCGGACGGCCTCGTGCAGCGATCTGCTGCGGTTTTTCATGCCGAAGCTCATATTGATAATATGCATACGGTTGCGGACACACCAGTCGATGCCGAGCACGATGTCCGACACGTAGGCGGTTCCGTTCTGGTCGAATGCTTTGACGGGATGAATGACGGCATGAGGCGCCACGCCGACAAGGCCCGAATCCTGGTTGGAGGCGGCGATCGTTCCGGAAATGTGAGTGCCGTGGCCGTTGTCGTCGACAGGCAGCAAGCTGCGGTGCAGCAAATTGATGCCGCGGGAAATACGTCCCCTCAGATCCGGATGCAAATAATCGATGCCGGTATCGATGACGCCGACCCGGATGCGGCTGCCGCGCGTTTCTTTCCATGCTTCCGGAGACTTGATCTGGCGAACGCCCCAAGGAATGGACGGCCCGGTTTGACGCAGCGCCGCCGACTGCTGCATGTATTTGGCATGCGGCGCATGCACGCGGAGTGGAATATCTTCTTCGATGAGGCGAATGCTCGGGTGTTGAAGCGGCGCGAATCCCGATTTCAACGAGCAGGATATCGCATGAATGATTTTAATCGGCTGGATCGTCGTTTTGACGGGGAACAGTTCGTTGGCCTTTTCGAATGCAGCCAGAAAGCGGCCGTACGCCAGCTTGTTTTTGAAATGGATAATGTGGCGCTTCGCCGATTTCGGGGACGCCCCGATCGCTTCGCGCAGCATATGCAGCAGCGCCGATTCGCTCAAATGAATTCCCTCCCCTACTCCTAAAGGAACTTTAACGGAATTACCGCCTGACTGACGACTGTGCTTTGTGGACCGGCAAAAGTCCCGGTCGTCAGAGAGCAGGTACGTTATTCCGTTAAAGTTCCTAAGTCCGTTACGTGATATGATATGAACCTGTACGATCCGCCCGTATGAGATTAGCGCCTTTTTTCGCAAAAGTTAGGCTGGCGGTTGTGTCAACGATACGAAGTACTCATAGTATGAGTTAAGGGCACCTCCGGGCGCTCTTGTCGCATGCAAGGTGATGAATGGTCGTCATCGGCCTTGCGGATACAGTCCAAGCGGAAGCCGTTTTTGGCTTCCGTTTTTGTGTTTGGGCGAAATCGGACCAAGCTTCGGAGGCATTCTTCACTTTTGGGGGACTTTTGGGGCGGGCGCAGTTGCATTTTTGTATAAAATAGGTTTTACTTAATGAAGATAATGGGCATTTTAGTGAAAGGGTCATCTCTTGGCGGCTCGATCAGCCAGGGAGATACAGGATCGGTTGTCATCAGACCACGTTGGAAAGGAAGTGTCAGGCCATGAGCAGCCCCTATACGCTGAAAATCGATGCGGAACAGGCTAAAGAAATGCCGATGGTCGATCTTGCGTTCGAAGTGTTGAAAGCGTCAAAAAACCCGTATTATTACCGGGACCTGATGCAGGAAATAGCCAAAATCAAAGGCTTGACCGACGATCAAGTGATGCAGGTCATCGCGCAGTTATATACGGAGATTAATATAGACGGAAGATTCGCGTGCGTAGGCACGAACCTGTGGGGCCTGAAGCGCTGGTACCCGGTCGAGAAGTCCGAGGATTCGGTCGGCAATTCCAAGCATCCGAGAATCATCAACGACGACGACGACGACGATTATTACGCCGAGGAAGAGGAAGCCGAAGAGGAATACGAGTCCTACGAAGGCGAAGACGAGTTCAGCGGCGAAGAGGAAGAAGACTTCTATCAGGACGAAGAAGCGATCGACGACACCGAGATGGAGGAAGTCGAAGGAGAGATCGCCGAAATCGACGAAGAGGCGGAAGAGGAAGAAGACTTCGAGGACGGCGAAGAAGGCGAAGAAAGCGAAGAGGAAGAAGACGACGAAGACGACGATAAATAACCGGCGTTCCCGATCGGAATTATGGATTTGGCGAGATAATCGCCGTCCCTTGACAGTCTCCCGGCTACCGGGTAAACTATGTTTTGGGCTATAGATTTACAATTCGTCAACGAATCCGACTAAAGTGCCCCGTCTCGGCGGGAGTCACTTTTATTTTTTTTGCCCGGGGCTGTCGGGCGTACTTGCTTTCCAGACTTGAACGGAGGTTTACAAACGTGACCAAGTATATTTTCGTAACAGGCGGCGTCGTTTCTTCGCTCGGTAAAGGGATTACCGCTGCGTCCTTGGGGAGACTGCTCAAAAACCGGGGGCTCAAGGTAACGATTCAAAAGTTCGACCCGTACATTAATGTCGATCCCGGCACGATGAGCCCATACCAGCACGGCGAAGTATTCGTTACCGACGACGGAGCGGAAACGGACCTGGACCTCGGCCACTACGAACGTTTTATTGATATTAATTTGTCCAAGACGAGCAACGTAACAACGGGGAAAATTTACTCGTCCGTCATCACGAAAGAGCGCCGCGGCGAATATTTGGGCGGAACCGTTCAAGTCATCCCGCATATTACGAACGAAATCAAAGACCGCGTATTCCGGGCGGGCCGCGAGACCCAATCCGACGTCGTCATTACGGAAATCGGGGGTACCGTAGGCGACATCGAGAGCTTGCCGTTTCTTGAGGCGATCCGCCAAATCAAGAGCGACATCGGCCGCGATAACGTGATGTACATTCACGTCACGCTTATTCCTTACTTGAAGGCGGCCGGGGAAGTGAAGACGAAGCCGACCCAGCACAGCGTTAAAGAGCTGCGGAGCATCGGCATTCAGCCGCAGGTGATCGTGTGCCGGACGGAGCATCCGCTCGCCGAAGACATGAAGCGCAAGCTGGCATTGTTCTGCGATATCGACCCGGAAGCGGTCATCGAGTGCCAGGATGCGAGCACGCTGTACGAAGTGCCGATGATGCTCAGGGAGCAAGGGCTGGACGACATCGTCGTCAAGCATCTGAAGCTCGATGCGTTCAAGAATCCGCCGAATATGACGGAGTGGGAACGTCTCGTAGCCAAGGTGAAGTCGCTTAAGAATCGTACGGAAATCGCCATAGTAGGCAAATACGTCGCTCTTCACGACGCTTATTTGAGCATTGTGGAGGCGCTCGGACATGCCGGTATCGACTGCGACACCGAAGTGGAGATCCGCTGGGTCAACGCGGAAGATATATACGAACATAATGTCGCCGAGCTGCTCAGGGGCGTGCAAGGCATTCTCGTACCGGGAGGGTTCGGGGACCGGGGGATCGAAGGGAAAATTTCGGCGATCCGCTATGCCCGCGAGAACGGCGTACCGTTCTTCGGCATTTGCCTCGGCATGCAGGTAGCGGTCGTGGAATATGCCCGTTCCGTAACCGGCTTGGACGGAGCGAACAGCTCGGAGATTCATCCGACTACTCCGTATCCGGTCATCGACTTGCTTCCGGAGCAAAAGGATATCGAAGACTTGGGCGGTACAATGCGCCTCGGCTTGTATCCGTGCAAAATCGCCGAAGGCTCTCTCGCGATGAGATGCTACGAGGACGAGCTCGTGTACGAGCGTCATCGCCACCGGTATGAATTCAACAACGAGTACCGGGAAGTTTTGGAGTCCGCGGGGCTGAAAATTTCCGGCACCTCTCCGGACGGACGACTTGTTGAAGTGATCGAGCTGCCGGGCCACCCGTGGTTTTTGGCGGTGCAGTTCCATCCGGAATTCACTTCCAGACCGAATCGGCCGCAGCCGTTGTTCAAGCATTTTGTACGGGCCTCCATGGAGATTGGGGTACGGAAGCAGGAAGAATCGGCAGTCAAATAAAAGGAAATATCTACGTTCGAAGCATCGGGCCGCCCGCCCGGTGCTTTTTTCGTTCATTAACTTTTTTGTAAATCCTTACAACTTTCTTCGCGAAGCAGCAGGATTCTTGTAATCGGTATCGAATTTGAATTAAGAACTCGAAAGATTGGCGTATGTGGATGGATGTTTCAAGGGCAGAAGACCGCCGAATAGCGGAAGCATGTCCGGTTTTCGAAAATCCGGGTTTCGATGCCGATGAACAGGCGGATGCCGAGGCGGGCACGGGCGTTTTCTAAAAGGCTTTGTTCAGGCAAAGTTGTGAGGAGGTTTGATGATTGGATAAGAAGAAAGTGTTGATTGTCGACGATCAAAACGGCATCCGGGTATTGCTGGTTGAAGTGTTCAGCAACGAAGGATACAATACGTTTCAAGCTCCCAACGGCAAATTGGCTCTCGAAATCGTCCGCAAAGAATCCCCCGATCTGGTGCTGCTCGACATGAAAATTCCGGGCATGGACGGCTTGGACATTTTGAAGCATATCAAACAGATCGACACGAGCATCAAGGTCATTATGATGACCGCGTACGGAGAGCTCGACATGATTAAGGAAGCGACCGATTTGGGGGCGCTGACGCATTTTACGAAACCGTTCGATATCGATGACCTGAGAATGGCAGTTAATAAAGAGCTGCGCTCCGGTTCGCCGAGACTCGCGATAGGATCCTAGCAGGATCCTTTTTTGTTTCCCCGCTCACCGGTTTCGCGGGGGACTTTCGGAGCCCGGAAAGCCGGAAGCCATCGGGGAAGCCGGCGGGGAGCAGGTTACCATTTCACGGACGAGTATGCTATAATAGATCAGTATTGCACTCGGATCTCAATTCATGAAGAACGTTTAGGAGGAACGACAATGCCACTTGTTTCGATGAACGAGTTTTTGCCGAAAGCGAAAGCGAATAAATTCGCGGTCGGTCAATTCAACATGAACAACCTGGAGTTTGCACAAGCGATTACGGATGCGGCCATCGAAGAAAATTCGCCATTCATTTTCGGCGTGAGCGAGGGCGCCCTGAAATATATGGGCATGGAATATACCGTAGCGATTGCTGAAGCGGCGGCCAAGAAATCGGGATTGCCGATCGCGCTCCATCTCGACCACGGCAGCAGCTTCGAAGTAGCAATGAAATGTATCCGCGCCGGCTTCAGCTCCGTTATGTTCGACGGCTCCCATTACACGCTTGAGGAGAATATCCGTTTGACCAAGGAAGTGGTCAAAGCCGCTCGCGCCATGGGAGTTTCCGTCGAAGGCGAGCTGGGTACGATCGGCGGCGTCGAAGACGATATCAGCGTCGACGAAGAGCATGCCAACTTGGCCAAGCCTGAGGAAGCGATCCGCTTCTACGAAGAAACCGGCGTTGACTGCCTTGCCATCGCGGTAGGTACGGCGCACGGCATGTACAAAGGCGAGCCGAAGATCCACTATGACATTATCGAGAAGGTAGCCAAAGCCATTCCCGTGCCTATCGTGCTTCACGGCGGTTCCGGCGTGCCGGACGAAGCGATCCGTCTGTCGATCACGGCCGGCGTAGGCAAAATCAACGTGAACACCGAGAATCAGGTCGCATGTACCGATGCGATCCGCGAAGTGCTGGCGAAAGACTCGAACGTATACGATCCCCGCAAATATTTGACGCCTGCGCGCAAAGCTATGGTTGAGGTCGTTAAATCGAAAATTCGTTTGTTCGGCAGCAGCAACCAAGCGTAAATTTTGCGAAGGCGGGAAATTCACCGACATGTGCCTTCCGGTGGGTTTCCCGTTCTCTTCTTGCGCAACAGGTAAGGGGGAATTGACGGGAATGACAGGAAAACTCATGGTCGCAGGGGGCCGTCCGCTTCGCGGAACGGTCACGGTCAGCGGGGCAAAAAACAGCGCGGTTGCATTGATTCCTGCGGCGATACTGGCGGAGACGACGGTAGTGCTGGATAATCTCCCGATCATCAGCGATGTCGGCATTTATACGGAATTGCTTACGGAGCTGGGAGCGAGTGTGGAACGGAGCGGCGATCAGATGATCATCGATCCGAAAGCGTTGAAATCGGTACCTATGCCGAACGGCAATGTCAAGAAGCTTCGCGCTTCGTATTATTTGATGGGAGCGCTTCTCGGAAGATTCGGGGAAGCGACGATCGGACTTCCCGGAGGCTGCAATTTCGAGCCAAGACCGATCGATCAGCATATGAAAGGCTTTGAAGCGCTCGGAGCGGAAGTGCGCAATGAATACGGCAGCCTCCACATTCGGGCGAAGCAGCTTCGCGGAGCGAAAATTTATTTGGACGTCGTCAGCGTTGGGGCGACGATCAACATCATGTTGGCGGCTTCCCGCGCCAAAGGTATCACTTTGATCGAAAATGCGGCCAAAGAGCCAGAAATTATAGATGTAGCCACTCTACTCAACTCGATGGGAGCCAAAATCAAAGGAGCGGGCACCGAAACGATCCGGATCGAAGGGGTCGACTCGCTGCAAGGTTGCAGGCATTCCATTATTCCCGACAGGATTCAAGCAGGCTCTTACATGATCGCGGCAGCGGCCACCCGGGGAGATGTCGTTATCGACAACGTCATCCCGAAGCATTTGGAGGCTTTGACTGCCAAGCTCCAGGAAATGGGCGTCCACATCTACGAGATGGACGAATCGATTCGCGTCGTCGGTCAGCCGGAATACGAAAGCGTCGACGTGAAAGCGCTCGTCTACCCCGGATTTGCCACTGATCTCCAGTCCCCGATGACCAGTCTCCTCACGCAAGCGAAAGGCGTCAGCATCTTAACCGATTACGTGTACAACAACCGCTTCAAGCATGTTCCCGAACTGATCCGGATGGGTGCCAAAATCAAAGTCGAAGGACGCTCGGCCATTATAGAAGGCGGCGTACTATCGGCTGCGAAAGTAAGAGCTACCGATCTTCGCGCGGGAGCGGCATTGTTTACGGCGGCTCTGACGGTGCCATCGGGTGTGACCGAAATTAGCGGAACCGAGTACATACACCGGGGTTACGAGAATTTGGTGCCGAATTTGCGCAATTTGGGAGCGGAAGTATGGGAAGAAGAGAGCACGGAGCTGACGGCAGCGCGAGAATAGATTGAAAGAAAAACGGAAATGCTAGATTTTAATGCCCTTCCGAATTAAAGAATAGTGTGGTGGATGAATAATATGGATATGCATCTGGCGCAGCTGGAGCAGTTGAAGTTGACCGACTTGTACAAGTTGGCGAAAGAACATCAAATTACGGCTTACGGCCAAATGAAGAAGAAAGAACTGATTTTTGCCATTTTACGAGCCCAGGCCGAAAAGGGCGGTTTGATGTTCATGGAAGGCGTGCTCGACGTTTTATCGGAAGGGTATGGGTTTTTAAGACCGATCAACTATTTGCCCAGTGCGGAAGATATTTATATTTCGCAGTCGCAGATTCGCAAATTCGATTTGCGTTCCGGTGATAAAGTATCGGGCAAATGCCGGCCGCCGAAAGAAAACGAACGGTACTTCGGCCTGCTTCAGGTCGAAGCGGTTAACGGCGAGAAACCGGAAACGGCCGCGGAACGGCTGCACTTTCCGGCTCTGACCCCCCTTTATCCTCAAACGAAGTTCGTACTCGAGACAACGCCCACAAATCTTTCAACCCGAATTATGGATTTGTTGAGTCCGGTAGGCATGGGTCAGCGCGGCTTGATCGTAGCTCCTCCGAAAGCGGGGAAAACGCTTCTTCTGAAAGAGATAGCCAACAGCATCTCGCTCAACTATCCCGAGGTGGAACTGTTCGTGCTGCTGATCGACGAACGTCCGGAGGAAGTGACGGACATGCAGCGATCGGTCAAGGCGGAAGTGGTCGCCTCCACATTCGACGAGCTGCCCGAGAACCATATCAAGGTAGCCGAGCTGGTGCTCGAACGGGCGCAGAGGATGGTAGAGCACAAGAAAGACGTCGTGATTTTGCTGGACAGCATCACCCGGCTGGCGCGGGCGTACAATCTTGTTATTCCTCCATCGGGAAGAACGTTGTCCGGGGGTATCGATCCGAGCGCTTTCCACCGTCCGAAGCGGTTTTTCGGAGCGGCGCGGAATATCGAGGAAGGCGGAAGCTTGACCATTCTCGCGACGGCGCTGGTCGAGACCGGCTCCAGAATGGATGACGTTATCTACGAGGAGTTCAAAGGAACCGGCAATTTGGAGCTGCACTTGGACCGCAAGCTTGCGGAACGCCGTATTTTCCCCGCGATCGATATCCGCCGTTCGGGTACGCGGCGTGAAGAAATGCTGCTGACCAAAGAGGATCTCGATAAAATTTGGGCGATTCGCAAAAATATGAACGATTCGCACGATTTCGTCGACGCATTTCTCAAAAAGCTGGGCGATACCAAAACGAACCGCGAATTTCTCGATACGCTGGAGGCGAAGCCTGACGGCAAACGCGTCAAAAATTCCGCTTCCTGACCAATTTTGCGATAAAAGAGGGACATCTCATGCATCTGGTATATGCGGACGAAACGGGCAACGTATTCGACCATCCGGAATGGACCGGGCTCGGCCGCAGCGGCGACATGATAACGGAGATTTGGGAGGACGAGCTGATTCCGCTGCCGGAAGGGGCCACTTTGGTCAGCTTGCCGAATACGCGGGCTATCGGCTGGAACGAGAGCACGGAATCGATGGAGCGGCTGGACGGGGCTTATTCGGCGGTCGGCGCTCTTCTCCCTCAAGGTTATACGAGATTGCTGCTTCCCGGCTATGTAAAGACCGATAAGACGCAGCTGCTGCCTTTGTTCGGCTATACGGCAGTCGTATGGAAGGACGGACAGTTTTTCGTAGCGGCCAGACAGTCCGATAACCCGGAGCCATGGAATCCGAGAAATTGCGACACCCGCGAGCTCGGCTTAGGAGTCGAGCGGCTGCTGCAAACGTATCCGGATAACCGGCTGTATCAGCATTTGTCGAAATGCGCCCTGGAATATGAATGCTTGACCGCGTCCAACACGTTCCTATCCCGATTGGAAGGTGCCGTTCCGGTATCGTTCTCCTGCAATGCGGGATGCTACGGCTGCATATCCGAGCAGCCCGACGACAGCGGATTTCCGGCACCCCAAACCCGGATGAATTTCAAGCCGACCGTCGACGAGATCGTGCAAGTGATGCTGGAGCATCTTCGCACTCCGGAAAGCATCATCAGCTTCGGCCAAGGCTGCGAAGGGGAACCTTCCACTCAAGCGAAGCTGATCGTGGACGCGATTCGCCGTGTCCGTGAGCGGACGGACATCGGTTACATCAACATCAACACGAACGCCGGACTATCGGATCATATCCGGGCTATCGTCGATGCGGGGCTTGACTTGATGCGGGTCAGTACGATCAGCGCGCTGGACGAGCACTACAATGCGTATTACAAGCCAAGAGGATATACGCTTGCGAATGTCGAGAAATCGCTCACCTACGCCAGCAATAAAGGCGTTTATACGTCTATCAACTACTTGGTGTTTCCGGGCGTAACCGACCGGGAGGAAGAAATCGAAGCGATGCTCGGGTTCGCCAAGCGGACCGGCTTGAAATTGATTCAGCTGCGCAATTTGAATATCGATCCGGAAGGATACTTGAAGCTCATTCCGAAGCCGCAGGGCGATCTGTACGGGATGAAGAAGATGATCGAAATATTCGAATCGGAGCTGCCTGACGTAGTAATCGGCTCTTATACGCATGTGCCGCCTCAGCCGGCGGCCAAATAACGGGAGTACAACAATTCAGTTGCACAAAGCGCGACGAGCATGATATAATGCCGTCATATGTCCATATAACTCTGGGTCACCAATGAGACTCAGGGCGGAAAGAGGTGAAAGGATCATGAAAACAGAAATTCAACCGAAATATTTCGTGACGAACGTAACTTGCGCTTGCGGAAATACGTTCGAGACGGGTTCCATCAAGCAAAATCTCCGTGTGGAAATTTGCTCCGCATGCCACCCGCACTTTACCGGCAAACAGAAGTTTATCGATGCCGGTGGTCGTGTCGATAAATTTAAGAAAAAATACGGCATCTAAGCTTAGCAAGTGCCGTGATAATGACGTGAATACAACAACCTCTCTTGGTCATCCTATACCCAAGGGAGGTTGTTTCTTTATGACATACAAACCGCTGCGACTTGTCGCGGCCGCGCTGCTGCCCGTTCTGCTGGCTGCGGCTTGCGGAACCGCGGGCGGGGGAACGACGAATATGAAATCGTACGGCAATGACGGTTACTTGGGCATAACCAATACGAATCCGAATTTGCAAACGGGGCCTTCTTACCATACGTATCAAGTCGATACGGATATGATGCGGAGTGCGGTCGTACCGATCCCGGGGGTACGCAAAGTGCGTATCACGACACACGGCACCAATGCGACCGTGCGAATAACCGCTCCGCAAGGAGCGTCGGATGGGGAGCTGGAGCGGATCCAGAGCGAAGCGCTGCAAGCTCTTCAGCACGCGGTCCCCCGGTACGATTTTAAAGTGACCGTTCGAAACGAATGATTGGATGGCGTGCCAAATGATGAAGGTTGCGGATTGAAGGACAATCCGCTATACTAAGTATTACCGTGCTAGACGGGGAGGTAGCGGTGCCCTGTACCCGCAATCCGCTATAGCGGGGTTGAATTCCTGTTCTCGGTCTTGTCGATGTGAGGTCTGACTTCTATACGAAGCGTTGACGGTCGGGTCCTCCGCAATGGGCGCTTGTGAACCCGGTCAGGTCCGGAAGGAAGCAGCCGTAAGCAAGATTGCTCATGTGCCGGAGGGGCGCCTGACTCGAGCTAACCGGTAGAGGTTCCGCTCGGATCGCAAGGTCAACGACAGGTGCACGGTTTTAAACCATATCGCTGAATATTACCAACATACACCGGGTGAACGAATGTCGTTCATCCGGTGTTTTTTTCTGGAAGGAAAAAACAGTTCCGAGTAGAATTGTAATACTAAGGGGGGCCGGGCTACAGGCGTCTGGTACAAAAAATAAAAGGTGGTATTGCATGGACATGTTCCGGATCACGATGCCGTCTCCGCAAAGCTATATCCGAAGTCTTGGTGCGGTTTCGGCCGCCGTCTTTGATGAATGCGGTATAATTGTCGATTGCAATCGGCAGTTTTCCGTATTGTTTAACGGGAATTGCGATTTAGGCAAAACCTCCTTATCGGAGCTGCTTCCCGAGGAAAAGAGTCCGGAAGCTCTGCGCCTCCGCTGCGAGAACGGTCCGGAAGCGGGCGAAATGACGGAGGTTACGGTTAATTCCGGCCACGGCCATACGACCGTAATGCGGTGTTCGTTTCTGAATGCCGAAAACGGGCAGCGGAAATGGTACGTACTCGTTCTGCACGATCGGGAGGTGTCCGGCGAGTTAAGTCTTCTGCAGCAGTTCTCGGGTACATTCGTTAAGGACGTCAACCTGGGTGTGCTGCTGGTAAACAACGAGTTTCAGCTGGTGGACATAAGCGAGCTCGCCTGCTCCATTCTCGGGATCGATCGGCAAAGTTCCATTAACCGCCCGATGGAAGACATTTTTCAATCGGTACCCAAGGAGCATCAGCTTGTTCAGCGCACCCTGCTCGATGGCGTGCTGGTGCGCAACCACGCCGTTTCATGGACGAACAACCGGGAACGGTACGAGCTTCTGATGGACTCCAACCTGCTTCGGGACGAAGCGGGGAACGTCGTAGGGGCGTACGTCATCTTCAAGGACGTTACCAATCTAAGGTCGCTCGAGATGCAAGTGCAGCGCAGCGACCGGCTGGCGATGATCGGGCAGATTGCGGCCGGAACCGCTCACGAGATCCGCAATCCGTTGACATCGATCAAGGGCTTCCTGCAGGTGTTGAACCGTACGTTTTATCAGAACGGGATGGAACGGGAACAGGGCTACACCGATTTGATGCTGGGTGAAATCGACCGGATAAACGAATTGGTCAACGAATTTTTGCTGCTAAGCAAGCCCAAGAACGTAACTTACGACAAAATTGACATGTCCTCCGTGATCCGGGATATTTTGCCGATCATTAACAATCAGGCCGTTCTGCACAATGTGACGATCCAATACCAGTCCGTCTATCAAATACCGAAAATCGTCGCGGACCGCGAACTGCTTAAGCAGGTATTCATTAATTTATGCAAAAATGGAATCGAAGCGATGGTGCAGGGGGGGACATTGACGATTATTGAAAGGGTCGAATACCGCGAACGTAAAATTCACGTCGAGGTGCATGATGCGGGACCCGGCATTCCGGCGTTTCTGATCGATAAAATATTCGATCCTTTTTTCACCACGAAAGAAAGCGGCACCGGGCTCGGCCTTTCCGTATGTCAGCGCATTATCCACGATATCGGGGGGAGCATACGCGTTTCTTCGAAAGGATACGGTACCACGTTTACGGTAAGTATGCCGTTCTCTCCTAGCTGACGGGTCCGTTGGTCAAATACGAGCGGTATGGTGTATAATAAGAACAGCTTGGATCGAAGTTTATCGGGGATGCGATGTTCTTGTTTGACCTTAACTTACAGTAAACGATAAGTAGAATGCCAAGCCATAACGCGAATACGGTGGGAGAGACGGAATGGCGCACATTGCCTTATACCGGACGTGGAGGCCGCAGGCTTTCCGCGATATCGTCGGACAAAAGCATATTACCCAGACGCTGCAAAACTCGCTGCGCGAAGGACGGCTTACTCACGCCTACTTGTTCAACGGTCCGCGGGGAACGGGGAAAACCACGGCCGCCAAAATATTGGCCAAGGCGGTCAACTGCGAGAGAGGGCCTTCGGAAGAGCCTTGCAACGAATGCTCGGCATGCCGGCGCATTACCGAAGGGGCCGTCATGGACGTAGTGGAGATCGACGCCGCCTCGAACCGCGGTGTGGAAGAGATCCGGGACATTCGGGAAAAGGTGAAGTACGCCCCGACCGAAGTGCGGCAGAAGGTGTACATTATTGACGAGGTGCACATGCTCACAACGGAAGCGTTCAACGCGCTGCTGAAAACGCTCGAGGAGCCGCCCGCACACGTCATGTTCATCTTGGCGACGACGGAGCCTCATCGTCTGCCGGCCACGATCATTTCCCGCTGCCAACGTTTCGACTTCCGCAGAGTGCCGCTGGACGAGCAGGTATCGCGCCTTACGTACATATGCGGGAAGGAGAACGTTACGGCGGAGCCGGAAGCGCTCCAATATGTGGCCCGCTTGTCGGACGGAGGCATGCGCGACGCGCTCAGCCTGCTTGATCAGATTATCGCCTATACCGGGAATCACGTTACGCTGGAGGAAGTGCTGGGAATTACCGGCGGGATCGGACTGGAGCAGTTCGGACGTCTTGCGGAAGCGGTCGTAAACCGCGATGCGGGAGCGGCGCTGGCGTGTATCGAGCTCATGATGCAGGCGGGCAAGAGTGCCGAGAAAAGCATGGAGAACCTGCTCTATTATTTCCGTGACGCGCTTATGCTCAAGCTGGTGCCGAACGCGGAGGAATGGACCGACCGGATTACCGATGCAGGCGCTTTCCGGAATATGATCGGCTCGTTTTCCACCGAACGGCTGTTCCATATTATGGACGTATTGAACCATTACCAGGCGGAGATGAAATATTCCGCGCAACCGCAAACGATATTCGAAGTAGCGATACTTAAGCTATGTACTTCGCCGGAATCCGCCGCTCCGCAGCAGGCTCAGTCGTCTGGCGCGCCGGATAAGAACGAGAGTGCGGAGATCGCTTCTCTGAATCGGAAGATTTCACAGCTGGAGCAGAAGCTGGATCAGCTGCTGAAAAACGGAGCCGCCGCTTTACCGGGCAAGGAAGCGCCTGCGAGATCGGCATCGCCCGGTCCGCGCGCTTCGTCGGGGGCCGTAAGCATCAAGACCGGAATCAAGCTGGATCCGTATGTGCCTCACGCGAATTCGCCGGATTTGAAGCAAGCGCTTGGGAAATGGGGGCAAGTGCTGCAGCAGGTCAAGGAGCGGCGTATTACCGTTCACGCGTGGCTGGTCGATGGCGAACCGGTCGCAGCTACCGATGACGCTTTGCTGCTCGTGTTCAAAAGCGCCATGCACAGAGAAACGACGGAGAAGCCCGCTCACAAGGAGCTCATCGAGCAGGTGATGCAAGAGCTGCTGGGCAAACCGTACAGGCTTGTCACGGCGATGGCGAAGGATTGGAAAGATGCGCAGGCCGGCTCCGTCGAGCAGCCGGAAGTGATGCGGATGGAATCGCCCGACCCGGCACAGCCGGGAGACGACATTGTGGAAGAAGCGATCAAATTATTCGGAGAAGATTTGGTCGTCGTTAAAGAATAATTCGGAGAGGATTGATTCGACATGAACAATATGCAGCAAATGATGAAGCAAGTGAAGAAAATGCAGGAGCAAATGCTGAAAGCGCAAGAGGAGCTGGCCACTAAAACGGTCGAAGGAAGCGCAGGGGGCGGAGTCGTTACCGTAACGGCAACCGGACAACGCAAAATTACGAATATCGTCATCAAGCCCGAAGCGGTTGACCCGGAAGACGTTGATATGCTGCAGGATCTCGTGCTTACGGCCGTCAATGACGCGCTGACGAAGGCCGAGCAGCTTGCGGAACAGGATATGGGCCGTTTGACGGGCGGCATGAAGCTGCCCGGCATGTTTTAACTTGAACGCAAAGGAGTCGTTCGCTTGTGTTTTACCCGGAACCTATCGCCAAATTAATAGACGCCTTCTCGCGGTTGCCGGGGGTAGGACCCAAGACGGCCGGCCGGCTGGCTTTTCACGTGCTGCGGATGAAAGAGGACGACGTACTTGATTTTGCCAAGTCGCTCGTAAGCGTCAAACGGAACCTGCATTATTGTTCGGTCTGCTGCAACATCACGGATGTCGACCCTTGCCGGATATGCCAGGACAAAACCCGTGACGGTTCGGTCATTTGCGTCGTGCAGGAGCCCAAAGACTTGGTTGCGATGGAGCGGATGAAGGAGTTCCACGGCTACTATCACGTGCTGCACGGTGCAATTTCGCCTATGGAGGGTATCGGACCCGACGAGATCCGGATTGCCGAACTGTTGAGGCGGCTCGGCGACGAGAAGGTGCAGGAGCTCATTTTGGCCACCAATCCGAACGTTGAAGGCGAAACGACGACGATGTATATATCTAAGCTCGTCAAGCCGTTCGGTCTGCGGGTTACGAGAATAGCCCACGGACTTCCGGTAGGCGGAGACTTGGAGTACGCCGACGAAGTGACCCTTTCCAAGGCGATGGAAGGGCGCAGAGAGTTATCCTGAATATAGAGCCGGGCGGAAGAGGTTGCGATTCCGCTCGGCTTTTTTCGTTTTGTGGAGCTGTGTTTTGTTCTAATTGTTCTAATCTTCGTCTCATCCCCATATGTTTCAAATAAGCTGAACGCTGTTATTGGAATAGGGATGAGGGAGTGATGGACATGCTATGGCGAATGTTTTGGCGGAAACGAAAAATGGATGACCCGCTGTTGAAGGACAAGCAGGCACTGCTGGAAGAAATTCGCGTCGCTCAAATCGAATGGCAGCATGCGCTGCAAAGATTGGATTACGCGTCCGACCAGGATCAGATCGATTACGCCATCTTTGCCCTGGAAGCGGCGGAGAAGCGATACGAGATGCTGCTGAAATGCGCCAAGCGCATGAACGTTCATGCGCTTCACATCGGCATGGGCAGAGCGGCGGGAGGCTGACATGCATTACGTTTGGCTCGGATTGCTCATTGCTTCTTCCGTCTTCCTGGCCATTACGCTCTTGCGTCACAGATGGTCTTGGCATTGGCTGGGATATGCCGTCATGCATGTAGTCGTGGCCGCATTTTTGCTATATTTTATCAACTTGGCAGGTTCCTATTTCGAATTTAAGATTCCGGTCAATGTCCCGACCGTGGCCACGGTGCTTATACTTGGCGCGCCCGGACTGCTTATGCTGATCGGCTTGAAAGTCGTCTTGTTCTAGAGGCGGCGGTCCGTGTGGAATGTTGTAAAAAATTCCACTTGTTTCGGGCCGCCCGGCGTGGTATATTGTTATTCCGCCCATGCGGCGGTGTACCACTAGAAAGAGTCGTTGAAACAAAAAAGCAAAAAAAAGCTTGCAGAAAAGTAGGCGGTTGTGGTATATTAAAGAGGTCGCCGCAAAACGGCGAAAAATGACGAAAGTCATCGATTGCTCCTTGAAAACTGAACAACGAGCGTGCAAGTGAAGGTCTCGTTAGAGACCACAACAAGCTAGTCAAGTAATGAGCAATCAGCTCATCTAATAAGCAACACCTTATTGGAGAGTTTGATCCTGGCTCAGGACGAACGCTGGCGGCGTGCCTAATACATGCAAGTCGAGCGAGGCCTTCGGGCCTAGCGGCGGACGGGTGAGTAA
>NZ_VCRA01000041.1 GCF_005938385.1 Paenibacillus mesophilus | reverse complement strand
TTCATTGTAGCCTCCTGGAACACGAGTATTTGTCCTTTTTTGCTGGCCAGCTCAGGACAATTTCATGTTACCAGAGGCCTTTTTCTTGTTCAAACCGCGAATTTCTTCATTACAGGAATGCTGCCCGTTAACGCAGCTAGGCGGCCATTTGCCGGCCGCCTTTGAAGGTTGATCGGATGTTCTTTTCTTACAGTTGCTTCTATTTGCGCAGACTCTTAACCACCAGCATAATAAGACCGAAGAGCATCAGCAGCACGCTGACTGCCGCCATGGTCCATTTCAGTGTCGTGAAGAGACTGCCGGCTTTCGCGATAAATGCGATCTGATCGGGATAATTCGTCAGCATTGTAACGATGCAGGCATTCTCCAAGTAATCGAGAATGAGGGTCAAATAAATGAGCAGTGGCAAACCCTGTATCCAAGACTGCGGTGCGAACACGCGTCGATAGATCGCGGTGGTTAGCAAACCGAAGAACGAGCTATAGACAATCGGATAAATAAAGTCCGCGATCAATGTGAACCTGACATAGAAATCTCTTCCCGCATCGCTATAAGCGCCAATAATAGAATAAGCCTTATCAACCGTATACGAGAGTCTCAAATCCAAGATACCCGCGCTGCCCGAATAGTCATTCAGCTTGGATGAACCGTATGGTAGCACAACAATTTCTATGATTAGCAGCACGAAGAACAACCCGGTTATGACTTGCCACATACTCAGTTTCTCTTGTGTACGTCGCAATTGAGCCAACATATCTGATCCCCCATTCTTCGCTAAGATTGTGATGGATCACGTCTGCTGTCATCTTCATTTTATCGGATTAACGAACCCTTTCGACCCGTAAGTTTCCAGAAAATTGTCCTTCTATCACGAAAGCGTTGAATGGAACACGCGTGCCAAAGAGGGACTTAACTTATTGAGCTAACGTGCTCCGTTAGCGTGGAAGGGACTTCTGTTCATCGTACAGGCATCCACGGCGGCTTTTATTTATTTAGAACATCAAGGATATCTTGCGCGACTTCATTGATGTCATTTGAGCCATTTGTTCGCGGAACGAATTCGATCGGATTTAACTTTTGGCCATTACATTCAATAAATCGAATCCGGTTTTTCCGGCATCCGCGCGGGTGACGTTGCTCAATACGACAAGTAGAGTCTGCGTATCCATCTCTCGATAAATAAACGTCGAGAATCCACTGCCATTGCCGTTATGGGCGACAACGCTCGGATTACGCGGGTTAATGCTCCACCCGTATCCGTAGCTGCCCGGATTGGGCTTATACATCTTTTCGATTGAATCCTTTTTTAGTATTCGTTCACTGTACAGTGCACGATCCCACAGCAATAGATCGCCGACAGTCGAATTATACTTTTCGATCGTATCGTTCACACACAAGAGCCCCCGCTCCTCAAGTTGCAAGATGGCTGCTGCGGTAAACTGCTTGGAAATCGACATAAGCCGGTACGCAGTTTGCGGCGAACACGTCTCGCTTTCACTGGCCTTTCCATACCCTTGGCAGAACAGTATCTCGCCTTTTATGGCTATCAGCACGGTTCCATTGAACAAATTCCTTCGCAAACAGCGGTCCGCCTCTTGCGCCCATGTGGGAGTTGCAACTATGGGTATGGGATCCATATTTGTCATAGTTCCCCTTCACGTCAAGTTCTTCGACTGATTATTTGTGTTTACATTATAGATTGAGCTTATCTACTGTTTCTTTGAAGTATGCCAGTGTTTCTTCATATTGAGGTTTATTGGAAAGGTAATTCAAATAATCCAGACCGATCCATACATGTAACGTATTTTCGAAAACATTGAAATCAAAATTTGAACTGTCGGTTGAGTAATGTTCCATAAATGTATTTCTGTACATTGCATATTCATAATCGTTGTACTGAAATTTCATCCAATAAGTCATTCTCGATATATCCGCGATCCAATTGTATGACATGGCGTCATCCCAATCGATTAGAGTAAGTTCGCCATGATTATCTACAATTACGTTTTTTGTTGATAAATCGCCATGATTCAATACAGAGGGGAGATTGTCGCTTAAACGAAGCTTATCGATAACTGGTTTCTTTATTTCCAGTAAACTGTTCTTATCAAATAACTTCTTGTTTATCAAGGCTTTCGCTATCTCGTCGTATTTATCGCTCATAGACTCAATAAATGAGTTGTAGCTTGCATTGCCACTGCCTATATAGCCGTAGTTCTCAATATGTATCCGATGTATTTTCGAAACCAAGAGTGCTAATTTCTTATAAAATTCCTTTCCCGATTCCGAATCGAAAACAATTTGATCTGCGGTTAATCCGGGCAAACATTCCTCGAGCAAAAAACCGGTTTGAAAAAATGAATCGTTTCTGTCGAACGCGATCATCTTTGCACAACCAATATGGTTTTCAATCAATTTTCGGTTTATAAAAATGAGCTTTCCATCTTCGGGCCAATTTCTCTGCTTATATATTTTAAAAATATAGGGCCTGTTTTTCACTAAAATTTTATAGACTGAATTATTGGGAACATTCTCAAGTTTTTCTATATCGTCAACTTTCGTATGTAATAATTCCTCGACTTTTTTTCTTATGTGAATGATTAATTCTTCCATGCTTCATTTGTCCTCCCTAAATCTAAATCCATTGCAGGTGATTTCCGTTCCAATCCCCTCCAGTATTGGAAATGCACCTATTTCTAACATTGACATTATCGGTCTGTCATTCCAATTTCAACGTATATCTTTTTTATAATTTTTTATTCCGACAGACATAGATCACCTAGTTATTATCCTGCCCGATCGTATTAGCGTAAACTGCCCTTCAATGGCAAAAAAATGCCCCATAGCAACGGGCTATGATATCATTTCTGCAAATGTGAGAGCGCGGATTTCCGGAGTAAGCATAACGCCGAAAGCGCCCCGAATCCCGTATGGGACTGAGGCGCTTTGTTCTAAATGCATCTTCCTGACACTCACCCAGTGGATGATCGGCTTGGATCATTAGGGTGCTCCCAAGCAACAACCATCTGAAACTCAGCCTAATTTTTAATCGCCCATTTTTTCCAGAAATCCGATGTCCTCCATCAACCGCTTCAGCATGACCGCTGCTTGTGCGCGTGTTGCCGATTCCGCCGGCGCCAACCGGTCCAGCGTCATTCCTTGAATGATGCCGGTGGCGACGGCTTCCGCTATCGCAGCCCGGGCCCATGGCGAAACCTCCGCCGCGTCGCTGAATCTACCCGGCAAGTTCGCCGTCACTCCAGCGCCAACCGCTTGCTCAGTCGCCAAGGCGCGTGCATTCGCCAGCATCACGGCCATCTGCTCCCGCGTAATCTGTTCTTCAGGCGCAAACCGCGCCTCACCTATTCCGTTTACCAGTCCGCTCCTTGCGCCCGCTTCCACCACGGATGCAAACCATGCGCTTACCGAAACATCCTTAAACACATTTCCAGCAGCCTTGTCTTCCGTGCGAAGACCAAGCGCCCGCACCAGCAATGCCGTGAACTCCGCGCGGGTAATGGCGCGGTCCGGTGCATAAGCTGTCTTCGACACGCCCTCCACAATCCGCTTCCCAGCCATCTGCTCAACCGGAGATTTCGCCCAGTGCCCTTGCATATCGGCAAACGAAATCGGATCCGATTCCATAACGACATAGATGCTGTTGTGCGGCATCCGCATCACCGACTCCGAGCCACTGTCGCCGTGATTCGAGGTGACCGCTGGAACGAACGTAAACGATTGCGCGTCCGGATCGTACAATACCGCCGTATAATTTCGCTTCGCCACCCCAGCATCCAACACGATAGACTTCATCATGTACGTTCCGCCAAAGTCGCTAATTTCCAGCGTCTGTCCGCCGCCCGTTACGAGCAATCGAAAGTCGATCGCTTCACTGAGCAATGTCATGCTTTGCTGCCGGGCGGCTGCCGCAAGTTCATCCCGCTCCGATCCCGTCAAGGTCTTGATGAAGATATTCACCTTCATATCCTTCACGTCGACGCCAAGCTTCGCAGCCAATTGCTTTAGATCCAGCACGTTCACTTCCAATTGAAAGCTGGAGCCGTTCAAGCGAGCTTCGAACGTAACATCGGAACGAAAGGACATCATTTCATCCAACAGATCGGCAGGCAACTGCAGATTCACGCCTGACTTACGTTCACGTTCATTGATTACAATGCGCACGAACGGACGCTCCGCAATATCCAGCAACTTCGGAAGCTTATCCACCACTTCTTTGGGCAATACCACCTGATCGACGGTACGTCCATCCTCCTGCTTCACTTCCGTGATATCCTTCGGAGCAACCCTGATGACAATGATCCCTTTCTCCAAGACGATCTCCGTCTTTGGTTCGGGATCTCCCGAAGGCCCCCCCAAGGGCTCTCCCTGATCATCCGGCTCCGGTCCGGATGGCGTCGTCGGGATGCGAATGTTCGTTACTTCTATCATCTCCACTGCTTCATTGCCTGCCACATCCCGCGCATACACGGTGTACATGCCATTCGCACTTACATCGAAGCTTCCGATGAAGGAAGTCCCGCTCCCTGCGAAGTAAGACGCCGGCCTGACGCCATCCGACCACTTCAAGATGTCCATTCCGCTGCCCGTTTCATATACATCGGCTGTCACCTTCACGTCTCCGTACGTCGGGCTTGTCGGACTCGCCATCAAGCGAATCACGGGCGCGGTAAGGTCGGTGTCATCTTCATCCGCAAGCGGCGTTGCACTTGCCTCATTGGAGTAGAGGCTGTTTCCCGACGCACGGCTCGCGATTACCGCAAAGTAGTACGTCGTCCCGTTCGTCAGACCGGTTGCCGTGTAGCTGGTCGTCAAACCGCTGACGGTACCAATCGGCGCGGCCCCGTACACACCGGAGGCCGTTCCTCCATATACCGCATAGGTTACCGTATCCGGCGCTCCGCTCCAGCTCAATGCGACTTGCCCATCCCCAGCAATCGCGGTCAATCCTGATGGCGGCGTCGAATCCGGGATGCGAATGTTCGTTACTTCTATCGTCTCCACAGCTTCATTGCCTGCCACATCCCGCGCATACACGGTGTACATGCCATTCGCACTTACATCGAAGCTTCCGACGAAGGAAGTCCCGCCCCCTGCGAAGTAAGACGCCGGCCTGGCGCCATCCGACCACTTCAAGATGTCCATTCCGCTGCCCGTTTCATATACATCGGCTGTCACCGTCACGTCTCCATACGTCGAGCTTGTCGGACTCGCCATCAAGCGGATCACGGGCGCGGTAAGGTCGGTGTCATCTTCATCCGCAAGCGGCGTTGCACTTGCCTCATTGGAGTAGAGGCTGTTTCCCGACGCACGGCTCGCGATTACCGCAAAGTAGTACGTCGTCCCGTTCGTCAGACCGGTTGCCGTATAGCTGGTCGTCAAGCCGCTGACGGTACCGATTGGCGCGGCCCCGTACACACCGGAGGCCGTTCCTCCGTATACCGCGTAGGTTACGGTATCAGGAGCCCCGCTCCAGCTCAATGCGACTTGCCCATCCCCAGCAATCGCGGTCAATCCTGACGGCGGCGTCGAATCCGGGATGCGAATGTTCGTTACTTCTATCGTCTCCACAGCTTCATTGCCTGCCACATCCCGCGCATACACGGTGTACATGCCATTCGCACTTACATCGAAGCTTCCGACGAAAGAAGTCCCGCCCCCTGCGAAGTAAGACGCCGGCCTGGCGCCATCCGACCACTTCAAGCTGTCCATTCCGCTGCCCGTTTCATATACATCGGCTGTCACCGTCACGTCTCCGTACGTCGGGCTTGTCGGACTCGCCATCAAGCGGATCACGGGCGCGGTAAGGTCGGTGTCATCTTCATCCGCAAGCGGCGTTGCACTTGCCTCATTGGAGTAGGTGCTGTATCCCGACGCACGGCTCGCGACTACCGCAAAGTAGTACATCGTTCCGTTCGTCAGACCGGTTGCCGTATAGCTGGTCGTCAAACCGCTGACGGTACCGATTGGCGCAGCCCCATACACACCGGGAGCCGTTCCTCCATATACCGCATAGGTTACCGTATCCGGCGCTCCGCTCCAGCTCAATGCGACTTGCCCATCCCCAGCAATCGCGGTCAATCCTGACGGCGGCGTCGAGTCCATTACGGTTACCGTCAGCGTCAGCGTCGCCCCCGAGCCGAGCGTGAACGTCAAGTTCACGGCGCCGATGGGCTGAGCGCCGAGAAATTCCTTCTTGATGGTAACCGTATTGCCCGTTACCACATAATCCGTGTCACGAGCAAGAGGCGTTGCACCGTTCGCAATGCTCGCGAGCGGGTAGCCATTCAACGTTAACGTTGTCGTTATATCTGCATGCGCCGCCGCTCCGACGTATTTATCGAAGCTCGCCGCGGCAGGGCTGATCGTGTTCTCCGGCAGTAAGTTGAATGAATAGGCGCTTGCGATTCCGGCCGTCGCGCCATCCCCCTGGGCCTCGAGGGCCATCGCATAGAGCACATGCCGACCATAGGTTGCCGAGGACACAGTCGCCACCCAATCCTCGCCGGACGCATCCGCCCGCTTCCATTCTCCTAGCGTATCATCCAACTGGTAATACAAACCTAGCACCTTCGTGGGATTCGGGTGATAGTCATTCGCAATACGGAAAGTAAACGCGGCGTTTGTTCCGCTTGCGACATGGTCCGGCAAAGGCACGATTTCAACCTGCAAGGGATTCGGCGTCCGTCCGGAGCCGTCAATGACGGTCACCGAGTCGCTCAACTGGTTCGAGACATAGATGCGGTTCGTCGCCTCATTCACTGCGATGCCTCCGGGCGTGTGCCCCACAGTTACCGTCTCCGTCGTATTGCTGTTGCCGTCGATGACGGTAACGTTGCTGCTGGCAAAATTGATGACATAGATTTCATTCGTTGCCGAATTGACCGAGACATCCCGGGGACCGCTTCCCGCTGTCAAAGTTACTGTCGAGTTGTCTGCGCCGTCAATGACGGTCACCGTATCGCTAGATTCCGCCGAGACATAGACTTTGTTCGTCTTGGCATTCACTGCAAGATAACCGGGAATGTTCCCCGTTATGACCGATGCTGTCGTATGGTCTGCGCCGTCTATCACGGTCACCGTGTTATTGCCCGAATTCACGACATAGATTTTGTTCGTAACGGAGTTGACCGCAATCTCACGAGGGCTGACGCCCACCGATACCGTCTCTGTCGTGTTGTCCGCACCGTCGATGATGGTGACATCGTTGCTGCCGTAATTGGAGACATAAATCTTGTTCGCGATCGGATTCACCGCGATGCCGAAGGGAGCGGCTCCCGCATTGACCGTCTCCACCTCGTTCGTCGCGCCATCTATGACGCTCACCGTATCGCCCGATTGATTCGTTACATAAATTTTATTCGTGATCGGATTCACCGCGATGTCAAACGGAGCATCTCCCACTTCTACAATCTCCGTCGAATTGTCCGCGCCGTCTATAACGGTAACGGTATTATCATAATAATTGGCGACATAAATCTTGTTTGTCACTTCATTCACTGCAACACTATAAGAGCTGCCTGCCGCCACTGTCTCGATCGTGTTGTCCGCGCCATCTATGACAGTCACCGTATTGCTAAAAAAATTGGAAATGTAGATTTTGTTCGTCACCGCATTCACCGCGATGCCGAATGGGCGGTCTCCCGCCGCCACCGTATCCGTCATGTGATCCGCGCCGTCTATGACGGTCACCGTGTCGCTCAGATGATTCGCAACGTAGATTTGGTTCGTTACGGGATTCACCACGATCCCGTAAGGGCCGTCTCCCGTTGCGATCGTCTTCGTCGAATTGTCCGCGCCGTCTATGACGGTAATATTATCACCGAGATAATTGGCGACATAGATTTTATTCGTTACGGAATTTACGGTGAGTAATCGGGGACCGTTTCCTGCCGCTACTGTCTCCGTCGAGTTGTCTGCGCCGTTTATGACGGTCACCGAATTGCCGCCTTGATTCGTCACATAGATTTTATTCGTCACCGGGTTCACCGCGATGTGGGTAGGCGAGACTCCCGCTACAACTGTTTCCGTCGAGTTGTCTGCGCCGTCTATGATGGTCACCGAATTGCCGCCTTGATTCGCCACATAAATTTTATTCGTGATCGGATTCACTTCGATTGCATAGGGCAAGCTTCCCACCGTTACCAGATTCGTCGAGTTGCCCGCGCCGTCTATGACGGTGACATTATCACCGTTTATATTGGCGACATAAATCTTGTTTGTTCCTGCATGGACAGAGATTCGATAGGGCTCGTCCCCCGCTGCCACCGTCTCCGTCGAATTGTCTGCGCCGTCTATGACGGTGACATTATCACTGTTTATATTGGCGACATAGATTTTGTTCGTCACCGCATTCACTGCGATATCAATCGGGCCATCCCCCACATCGATCATATCCGTCACGAGGCCGGCACCGTCAATGACGCTCACTTTGTCGTGATCCAGGTGGGTGACATAGATTTTGTTCGTCACCGCATTCACCGCGATCGCGGTTGGATGGCTCATTGTGATAATTGTCTTCGTTTCACGAGTCGCGCCGTCTACGACGGTGATGGAGCTGTCTTGTTCATTCGCGATATAGATTTGATTCGTTACCGGATTCACTACAGTGCTGTAGGGGCCATTTCCTGTTGTCACATTGCCCAATGCCGTATCTGCCGATACCGCTTGCGGCGCCGACAGCCAGGAACCGCTCAGTATCGCCAGGGCAACCATTATTTGCAGCAGAACGGCAGTGTTGATCCTTGTCTTCCTCATACTTGACGGATGATTCCTTTGCATCTTGTATTCTCTCCTTTGTACTGTAGGCCTATATTTGGATAAGCATGCCTGGGTCAAATGGAAGAACTTTGCGCTTCTTGCGACCACCGATGTCTTTATTTGAGGTAAAATGGAAATAGACGCACTCTCCATCGTAAAAATGAAAGAGCATCTTGTATTTCGTCAAGCACTGAATTGTATTTTGAGCCTTCTCTTCACGATTAAGGTCGATTTTCTCTCATCATCTTCTCCTTTCTCTATAACCCCAAGCGGAAATTGACTAGGCTTTATTAACATCAATATAACAAACGGCTATGAAAGAACTATAAAAGAATCCAGTTCGGTTCCAGTATGTAAATAACAATGAGTAACAATAACACCCATCTTTTTGATGACAAGGGAACTTAAAATAATAGCGACCATACGAGTTTGGTGGAATTATAGGGCACAATAAAGAAACTTGATCTCATACGGCGAAACTTATTGACGGGAGGGGAATTTATAATGCCAATTAACTTTCATGATGAACAAAACAGGCAGACATATGCAACGCGAAACGCTGATAAATCTTGGATATCATTAATAAAAGATCCAGTAGATATCTCGAATAGGACTTTTAGAAACCCAGTGTTTATGCGGGTTTTCAAACGTCAACTTCGTTAAAAAGGTAATTTGTCAACAGGCCCCCAATGTCGGCAGCCTAGTCTTAGTTGGATATTGAACTATCGTACCCGTTTCTTTTAACGATCTTTGGTAAATATATAAAGGAAAATGATCCACGGAGTTACCCAGTGGATCATTTTATTTTTACCAAGGTGTTGGAATTCTTGTCTTGTTTTATCGTTTATCAGTTTGAGTTTTCCTTTTAAACCATCATACCACTGTGGCGCATTGTCAATATCGCTATTTTCCAAAGCCCGTAGTATCCTTGAGAAGACGTAGAGTTGGTCAAACCTCTTAAACCAAGGAATTAACCTAATCATCTCTTCATCCAACGATAAAACTGAGCGATAACCTTTCAGAAAGGATTCCGCTTTAGCCACTTGTTCTTCTTGCCTACCACTTTCCAACAAGTCCTTAAGCGTAGTCACGATATCCATCGCAAACCAGTGGTACATGGAATCATCGAAATCAAAGACGTTAAAATGTTGCTCATGTTCATCCCAGAGCACATTGCCCAGTTGGAAGTCATAATGAATAAGTCCAAAATTATCATCTGTCATGTTCAAAGAACTCAGCCACAACTTTACCTTAACTAATTCAGCCTTAGCCGCTTGTTCCAACGGATGACGTCGCATAGGAGGAATATAAAAATATAAACAGAATATTACAATTAATTTCTTTCATTGAGAGGAGCTTCTATGAACACATTGCATAATAAGACTGAACTTCGTATCATGATCGACGAGCCTTGGCAGAAAGAAAGTATTGAAGAGATAGCAAAACGCTTTGAGGCTGCGAACCCGGGAGTGAGTGTGCTTGTCGATGTTGTTGATAATGGCGTGATCCGTTCGGAGCTCTATACCGGTGAGTCGAGAGCGGATATTGTCCAGCTATTTTGTGGCGATATTACGGACGGAAGCCGGGACGGACTACTGCTGGATTTACGACCGTGGGTGGAAGCGTACGATATCGAAGCACTATTTCACCCATCGATCTTAAAGCTTGTGCGAAAAGGCGATAGCATTGCTGCTATGCCGATAAGCGCAACGATGAAGGGCATATTTTATAACAAGCAGTGGTTCGAAAAAGCCGAGATCCCGTATCCGGACGACGGATGGACATGGGATGATTTTCTTGAGATCGCACTAAAGCTGCAGATGGCGAATGTGAATCCCGGAGAAGAGCGTTATGCGGCCCGAATATCTTTCCATAGAGAATATATGGGTCTCCTTCTATTGACAGCAGGCACGGACTGGCTATCTCCCGATCGAACTCGTGCTTCGGGTTATGCGAACAGTCCAAAAGCAGTCGAAACGATTACGTGGGCCACCGATCTCGTTCGCAAACACGGAGTCGCCTGGGCTATGCATGACTATTTCAAAAACAGTGATTTACTTGAGAATAACACCGGTATGATCCTCGATTACTTCATCATGCTGCACGAGAATGAGCCTAAATTGAAGGAAAATCTTGGGGTGGTAGGTTTGCCGTATTTCCGGGGAGGTAAAAGAGTTAATGAGCCTTGGATTTGCGGATTCGGCATTGCTACCCGAACCGAACATCCAGAGCTTGCTTGGCAGTTGCTTCGCGAACTCACCTGCACGAGTAATGAGCTCACCCGACTCGTTACACAGGGCTTTATCGCTCCGCTTCGATCCGTTTACGCGGAAGTCGGGCACGATAACGATCCATTGCGGCGAGTAGTATTGGATGAGCTTGCTTACGGAGGCCCTCTTCCGGTGTCAGCCGCGAATACCGATTACTACCGCTTGTTGGACAAATATGTGAATCCGGAAATGCGCCGGATCGTTTATGAAGGCGCGGACGTTAAGGAGACGCTAGACACGATTGCGGTAAGGATGGACGAAGCGCTAGCAAAGGTAAGGCCAGCAGTTACTGCAAATTGAGTAACTACGATTTTTCGGGATATGCTCCGTGATTGGACAAAACAAATAGCTTTGTCGAATAGGACATCTACGCTGCTTAAATTCCTCGGTTCCCGATCGTCACTTTTCCTGATTCCCGTAAGTCGAGAAAGGCGGCCGATCGTAAGAAGCCGGCTGCCTTCATATGTCTTTCCTGAGCTATCGTACCCGTTTAGTTTAATAACAGTTCGTTAAATTCTTTTTCAATAATTGATGCTCCTTTATCATAATTAGACAGGATCGCGAGAGTGTAACCACTATGCATATACATTTTTAGGGTTGAATTAATTCCTGGGAATCCTCCGTTGTGACCTACAATCCGTTCACCTTTGTTCATTTGCTCACCAAAACCATAACCATATTTATGATTTGAAGACACCTCCACTTTTCCTCGGGTAACAAGTTCAGTCCGTTCAGAACTTAATAACTTATGATTTCGAATTGCAATGTCAAAGTTATGTAAATCCTCGACTGTAGAGTACCCTCCACCTGCTGGCCCGCCTTTTACTACATGAAGAAAAAGATTATTTCTCCATGCTCCTTTTTCTTCAACGCCAAGACGTGTATAACCTATCGCAAGATTTGGAACATCATACTCTAGGTCATAAGATTCTGTATGGATCATATTTGCTGGCTTATAAACAAAATCTCTTATTACTTCGAAATAGTCCTTGCCTGTAATAGACTCAATAATTGCCCCCAGTACAATGTATCCCGCGTTGCTATATCCCCATTTTGTTCCAGGCTCAAACAACAAAGGTTCATCAATAAACAGTTGCGTATAATCATCCACTGACTTAATCCTCGCTACAGATGCTTTATACTTGTCATTCCAGTAGGAGCCCATTCCAGATGTGTGTGTAAGAAGCTGATGAATTGTAATGTTATTAGAAATTTGAGGCGGATAGTGGGGCAGGTATTTACCGACTAATTCATTGAAGTTCAAAAGTCCCTCTTCAGCTAAACGTGCAATCGAAACAGCTGTAAACATTTTGTTCATTGAACCCAGATTAAATTTGGTATCCACTTTGTTTTTAATGGAATAACCTTTGCTCGCTAGTCCATAAGCATTTTTGAAGAGCACCTCACCATGTCTAGCTACAAGAATAGAACCTGAGAAAACGTCCTCCGTGCTGAGCTTACCGACGAAATCTTCAATTTTTAACACAAGCTCCTTTTCGCTGACTCTCAAAATCATAAGGCACCTCTTAACATTTTATTTCTGTTATATAAAAATTCTCCAATCAATTGGCTAATTCCTTGATTTATTGAGAAATAAAAGTTAAAAAGCGGCAGCCTACATATGTATCTCTACGACATTTTTATTGTTTCCTCCGGCTTTGTTCTCATCATACTGTACAACTTCGTATTACGCGGAAACTTGTCGGCAATGGTACCAGGGAACTGAAAATATCAGTTCATAGACTCTGTCGAAATCGTCTCGCATCCGTTGAATAATGCAAAATTTTGAAAACAATTGTTCAAGGCTGTTCGCAATTGCTTTGTTGACTTTATGCCGTTCTCGTACCAGATGTTTTTAACAACGAGCGTCCCGGCTTTTCGCTCGGCGATTACCTCGGCTCGTCCGATGAGGCTTTCTCCGTATAATAGAGGCAGCACATAATAGCCGAATTTCCGTTTGATTGCAGGCGTGTAAATCTCCCAGGTGTAATCGAATCCAAACAATTCGTTGATCAGTTTTCTGTCCCATATGAAATTATCTAGTGGGGCAATCAGCTCGCAGCGCCATTTCGGCGCCGGTTTTTGCATAACGGCTTCAATAAGCGGCAAGTCCTCCGCACGGCAGTACAGTATATCCTTCATTTGTTCCACGGCAACAGCAACAATGCGAGCCTCGTGCAACAGCTGGCGGAAAACCTCGTTGCGCTGCTCCGCTTTCAATCCCCATATGTTCAGCCAGGCATCGGATGCGCGATTCCATAAAAGGCCAACAGCGCCGATTCGACGCAGTACCCGCCACTTATGATGCTCAATCTCGCCCTCCAGCGGCTCCGGCGCATTCAGCAGATTTGGCTGTATGTACTTCCCGGCGATATCGTAATATTTACGCGTTCCTTTTTTGTGATGGATAATCAACTCGCCTGTCGAGTACATCTGCTCCAGCACCGACCGGGATGAATTGTTTCCGCTGCTCCAGTGGATGGCAGATTGCCAAGCGAAATTTCCATCCAATTTTAGATCATCCGAACTTAGCGCTCCGTGATTTTGGATGTGAGCCCGTACTTGCTCTGTCAACGCTTCCATTTCGGGATAGCGCTTGGCATGTTGTCGGGCGGCCTGCCTGTACCGCTCAAAATACGGCCAGTCCTCGACAGGAATAATGGCCAAATTCTTGTCGGGATAATCGACAAGGCTTCTATCTTGATACAGCAACTCGTCGAGCATGTTCTTGGTAAATCCTTTGATTCGCGACTGAAGCACCAGTTCGGCGTTTTTTCCGCAAACATCGATGGGATCGTATTGAATACAGCCGACCTGCCGCACAAAATCCAATACTCCCTGCTTTCCGGTAAATTGATATTCGCCCAACAGCCCGTGCTTCAATAACAGAAATTGCCGTGCCTGGCGGTTCGTCAATTGGATCATGTATGCATTGGCTCCTTAACGAAACAAACGGGAGCCGCTTGCACATGATGATGGATGGCGAGGTTGATTATCTTAATAGAGTTACTATTTGCTTCTTGCCATAATGGTGGTATCCATTGGGGAGCTTTATTAGTAAACCCCTTTCCTAATTTTCCAATAACCGAAAATTGCACTTTTTCAATGATTTCAAGCACGCCTATTCCCCCTATCCGTTGGAAAATACAAAAAAACAAACACATGTTCCCATAAAATGTTACCATTGTCTGGAGCATAAAAACAAGAGCTATTGAAAAATAACTGCCATTTAGCTTAATGCGCAGCACTTCCCAGTTGCCACTGTTGATGACAATGCGGATATCCGGCGTTGCAACATTGCCGTTGTGCCCGGCAACGGCCAAATCGGGAAGCGTCGTCCCGGCCTTCGCCTGAATGTACTTGATCGTAAGATTCGGAAACTTCTTCCTTAAGTAGTCGCCAAGAATAAACGACTTCGCTTCACTCCGATACGAACCTTCGTTCCCTTTATAGGACGATCGAGAGAAACAATGCAAACAAAAAAAGAGCATGAGGAATATTCCTCCCCTGCTCTTTCCTATTTTTCAAGTACATTCATCGATGAATTTGATTCAATGCGCGAAGAAAGCGTCTCTTCGTTTATCAACCCCGCCCAATAGAGCCGAAGCTCTTTAAACAGAAGATTATATTCATCCTCCCGGATGTTCAGATCCGTAAATAACCGGAAACTCGGTATGATCTCACGGAACAGTGTAAAGCGCGATGGACGGTTGCTAGTATCGGGCCCCGACCATTCCGCCGAATTTACACGGGCCGGCAAGCTGCACGTATGCTCGCGGATATACTGCTGCGCTGTAGGCGAAATCATAAAATCAACCAATTTACACGCCGCTTCTTTATGTTTGGATTGTCGATTCACTGCCATTCCAATGGCCAACAAGATCGTTAGAGGTTCACCAAAATGAGGAACAGGCGCAATATCGTAGTTAAGGTCACTATGGTGCAAAAAGTTCAATACAAAATAGCTAGTAATCATCATCGAGACTTTGCCTTGACGGAACATGTCCAGCTTTACATTATCCCAGTCCATTAAGCTGTTCGGCAATGATGGAATTTTTTTATATATTTCCCGGCTGTAACGGATCGCTTCCATCATTTCTGTACCGCCGAGCTTAAGTCGCCCGTCCTCGCTGCGTTCAAACGCTTTCCCCTTTTGCATCAGCAACAAGCACGCCCGATTCGCTGTTGAAAAGTAACAATGAAATCCGATCCGCTCATCAGGAATGTCCAACGCAGCGGCACATTCAAACAGCCGTTTCCAGTCCCAACTACTGTCGGGCTCCTGCAACCCCTGCTGAACAAAATGGCTTCGGTTGTAGCAGAGTATAATCGGAGAGAATACAAAAGGCTGTACTCGCAGTTCCCCATCTTCTGTAAAAGCGTCGGACAAAAACGGGTACAACGCTTCATTTCGTGCCAGCGGTTCAATCTCGTCGAGACGGCCTGCATCGGCAAAAGCGCGAAAATGGTTGTAATTCATAGTCAACACATCCAGCATGCCGCCGTCTAGATGGCTCTTGGCTTGGTCGTACGTCAAACCGGGCAACTTGACAACTTGGATACGAATATTCGGATGTTTCCGGTGAAAGAGAACAATGAGTTGATGAATATTCACATCGTCGGGGATCGTCGAGGTTAGCCCGAGTCTGATCGTAATCGCGCCTTTTTCCGCAGGATCGACTACTTGGCTGCCAATCTTCGGTTTTTTGACTATCAGCGATTCATTGGCAAGCACAGAAAGCCCTTTGCGTACCGAAGGGACGCTTAAGCCAAATTGCTCAGCTAATTGTTTTTCGGAAGGCAAAAATTTCCCAGGCTCGATATTCCCGGTAATGATATTGTTCCGAATCGATGTGATCATTTCATCCAGTCGTGGGCGAAATGTTTTGCGGCTTGGCTTACGTTCCATTCCGTGTTCAACCTCATCGCATATGATATTTGATCATAAGCGATGGATCTATTCATGTCAAATTACGGATCTGTCAACGATTCGGTGTAACCAGTACCGAGTAGGTTTTTAGATCTTGACAATATCTAATAAATAAAATACTATTTTTCTTGTAGTTAATTATTAGATATTTATTAGATTGAGCGAAAGGGAGGATCGAATCGAATGAGAAACCTATTGTACGCCGGCACATTAAGTGTATCACTGGTCGCGCTATTAACCGCCTGTAGCGGTAGCGATCACTCTAGGAACAAGTCTAATGCCGTTGAAAGCGCTAACACCGAGAATAAGCCGATCGAACTGAAGCTTCACTTTTACGGTGTAACCGAAGCGGAATTCAACGACCGGTTCAGGGACGCTCTTCAACGAAAGTTCCCGCACATTACCTTTATTTGGTTGCCGTCAAGTGGTGCGCAGAATACATTGCCGGAAACGATTGCTCGCGGAGAAGTTCCGGATATTGTCCGCAATATCGCCAGCACCGTCCATTCCTCGTACTTGAACATGGGGCTTGGATACGACCTCAATGAAATGGTGAAAAAATACAAATATGACCTCAGCCGTTTTAACCCCATTTTCATCAAAGGGCTAATGGATCTGACTTCGCAAAACGGAGAGCTTTACGGCCTTCCGGTATCGCCGTTCTTCTCGCGGGTGCTGTACTACAACAAAGATTTGTTTGATAAATTCGGTCAGCCTTATTTGAAAGATGGTATGACCTGGGAAGAAATTTATGAAGTGGCACAAAAACTGACGCGGGTTGAGAATGGCGTTGTCTATCGCGGCTTCAGCGCGAATATTACAACCTTGATCGCCTACAACGAGTATTCTGCCCCGGCGCTCCACCCTGAAAAAGACGAGTTGTACGGGTATGACATCTGGAAAAAAATATTTGATAACTACACCCGGTTTTACAAAATACCGAACAATAGCGTCGGGAAGACCATCAACGAAGAAGCTGCAGTATTCCAAAAGGGTTCTGTCGCAATTCATTCCGACATTTTCTCCCCTTATTTAAATCTGGGCATGCTGCCAAACTGGGACATGGCTTCGATCCCGATAATTGAAGGCGCGCCGAAAAAGATCGGCATTTTTTCCCCCGGATACCTGATGATTACGAAGCAAAGTAAGCACAAGGACGAGGCGTTTAAAGTGATTATGGAGATGCTCAACGATGAAGTGCAGTTAAAGGATGCCCGCAACGGATTTTTGCCGACGGTATCCAATAAAGAGCACATGAAGGTTCTAGGACAAGACAACGATTTATATAAAGGGAAAAATATGAAGTCCGTTGATTATTATGAGTTCGCTTCGGTTCGCCTCCCCCGGGCGAGAGGGATGACGCCTATCGATACAAGCACAGCGGATTCATTCTTGCGCAACGCTTTCCTTTCGGCAGCAAATGGCCAACAAGATGTTAATACGTCTTTGAGAAATGCGGACGAACTTTTGCGAAAAGAAGTTGAGAAAGAAAAAAGTAAAATGAAATAAGCTCAAGTGAAAGCAAGCCTATTATTAGACGAAGGAGAAATCCCAACCATGAGTTATAACTTGTTCGAGTTGAATCAAAAAGGCCTCCCCCATTTGCTTGACGGGGTAAACGATGCCAACGATTGGTTAACGAAGCGAAACGAAATAAAGCATAAATGGCTGGAATTCATCGGCGGGTTGCCCGAACGCGTTCCCGTTTCCTACAAAGTATTGGACGAAATAAAAGAACAAGATCATACCCGGCTGCATCTTATTTACGATACGGTTTATGGAGATCAAGTAACGGCATATTTGCTCATACCGGATCCGTCCATTCCCGGCAAAGATCAATACGGGCGACGCCCGGCGATGCTCGCCCTGCATGGGACGCAAGAATTGGGAAAAGAGCATTACGCCACGTTGAGCGGCGGAGAAAATAGGCGTTACGGATTGCAGCTTGTCTCCAGAGGGTATATTGTGCTTGTTCCGGATGCGCTAACGGCGGGTGAACGGATCTATGACGGGTGTCGGTCTTTCCAAAGCAAGCCGTTCTATGAAAAGCATCCGAACTGGACTACGGTCGGCAAAAATATTGTCGATCATATGCAGGGCGTAGACTTGTTAAGCGTGTGGGAAGGCGTGGATCCGAACCGTATCGGGGTGATCGGCTTATCGTTCGGCGGGTATAACTCTTATTTTCTCGCAGGTATTGACGAACGTATCCGGGCTGTTGTAAGTATTTGCGGCTTCAGTCCGTTCTATGGCGATCATCGTCCGACTCATTGGGGCATACGCAGCTGGTACACCCATTTGCCGAAAATAACCGATTATTTAAGCCGATACGAGGTGCCCTTCGAATTTCACGAGATTGCCATGTTAACCGCTCCGGTTCCCATCTTTTATTATTACGGCCAAACGGATGCAATTTTCCCACATTGGCAAGCGATCGGTGAATGTATGGCCGAGTTGTACAAGCTGTACCAGTTTCTCGAAGTTGGGGATCGGTTTGAAGCGGTCATGACGGCGAAAGCGCATGATTTCCCGCCGGAAATCCGCACTATGGCCTATGACTTTCTGAACCGCTGGTTGATGGAACCATCAAAATAGACGAGGCTGTTAATAGAAGAGACAAGCTAAACTGCAAGAAAACGTCAAAACGCTGATTGTGCCATAAATTCAAGGAGGGGGCAGCTAGGCTAGCCCCCTCCTCTCGTTAACAACCTCAGAACGGCATTGCGAAAATATCGTCCGATACGATCCTGTACGTATAATCGTCTACATACTCGCGATTCGAATTCGGCTTGCGCGTCTCCGTCCAATATTTATTATAATGCCGCGCTTCGAACGTATACGGCGCAGTAAAGCCGGTGAACGGAGCGATGTCCAGCATGCGGCGCACGGCGCGTTCCGCCCCTTCGCGGATACGGCGGCACGATTCGTCTAGATCGAGATGAATCGCCGATTCGAAGCCAGTGCCTTGCTTCGTCACGACCGTTTCGATCTCCGGCACGAACATTTTTGCCTCCGAAGCAGCCTTGTCGTCGCCGGACAAAAAGATCGTCGGCACCGACTGCACGCCGGCAAGAAACGCCCTTGCACCAAATTCTCCGATATATACACCGTTCAGCCGGTAATACATCACTTCTCGCGACGAATACGTATGGCATAGCGGCGCGTTGATCGTACCTGCCATCGCATGCTGTCCGACGAACAGCATCGCCGCGTAATCATGCAGTTGGCCCGTATGGGGCCGATACTCTCTTTGATAGTTGCAGCCGACCAAATCTTCCGGGAATAAGCCGTACGAGCCGTGACCGTCCCATACGTCGATGACCGCATCCGGGTAAACCGCCTTAATCCCTTCCACGCAAGCATTCACTTCGCGGCCCAACTGCTTCATCGAAGGCCCTTTGCCGTCCGGACCGGAATCGGATGTCCGGGTTTGCGTAAACCGGTCGGTACCCGCAACCCCTTCCAAATCGGTTAAGATGTAAAATTTAATCATGTAGGGTTCCTCTCCGAATCTTAATTTATCTGCTCTTAATTTGTGCAACCATTTGCTGCACTTCCTCATCAACCTTGCGCATCATCGTGTTCATATCCATATTGCCTAGCGCCAAATCGGTTAAATATTTGCGATACACGGCCGCCAAGTCCGGATCGTAGATCGTTCGTTTGGACAGTGGAGCCAGCTTCACTTTAAATACCGACTGAACGTTGCGATCCTTGTAGTATGTATTTTGCGCAAACTGCTTGATCCGATCGTCGTTGACGATAGCCGGATAGTTGCCGTCGCGAGCCGTAATCGTCTGATATTCGTCGGAATACAAAAATTTGATGACTTCCATCGCCGCGTCTTTGTTTTTGCTCATATTGGTAACTCCGAACAGCAGCAAGTTCGCCTGAGCGCCTCCGCCCGGTGATTCCTTGAAGCTCGGATAAGTCGTAATGTCCCAATTCAAATCTTTCATATCGTACGAAAGCGGAATATGAACAAGACCGACTTCCATCGCGGCATCTCTCGTTTTATAAAAGTTGGCCTCCCCTGGCAACGCTTTCAAAGTCGCAGTCTTTTCTTTGTAGCCAGGCGCCGTCATCGGCCGAACCGCGATCGTGTCGAAGATCGTCTTCCATTTTGCTTCATCGGTGACAACCGACGACTTGCCCGTCTGCGCATCGTAGTACGGCAGCGACAATGCGTTGAGCGAGAAATGCTGTGACGGAGCAACGACCAAGCCTGCATACGATACCCCTTGATCGACCCGGGTCAGCTTGTTGTTCAGATCGAAAATATCGTCCCACGTCAGGCCGTCTTTCGGATAAGCGACGCCGAATTTATTGAAAATATCTTTGTTATAAAATGTAGCCAGCGTCTCGATCCCGATCGGTAGACCATACAGCTTGCCGCCCCATACCGGGCTCAACCCTTGCACCCAGTTCATGCCGACTTTGTTCGGATCGACGCTATGCTTCTTCATCAGATCGGTCATGTCGTAAACCATGCCGCTCTTCAATGGCCCGTTCGTAAAGTCGTTGACGGCAGCATAGACGATATCGACCATCGTATTCGTCGCAACCAGATCGGTGAACTTAATAACAGAGCTTGGAATGAACTTGATCGTATAATTCGGAAACTTCTTGCGCAGCGAATTGCCGAAGCGCGTATCGAACGCCTCCTGCGTATGACCGGAGTTCGTGACGATCGTTAGTTCAACCGGCTCCTTGCTGGCCGCCGGAAGCTTGGCTGGCTCGCTAGATTTCGTATCGCTCCCCGAGCTGTTGCTTCCGCTGCAACCGACCAATCCGACCGCAATCGCCGACGATAACATGAGCAGTGTTACTTTTTTTCTGACCAATATGAACCCCTCCCATGTACTGAATCAACTCTTTCATTTTTATGCCGAGGTCTAACCAAAAGGTTTATCACTCGAGTGATTAAAATTATAATAAATCGTAACAGCAAACAATGTCAACAAAAAAATACGAATATTGGATCAAAAATAAAGCCGAGCTTGGGAACCATCCCCTTGCCCGGCTGTTTACATTGACTCATACTTAGGACTTGTACTTCCTCTTACAATCATCTCATATGGCAGCACGATACTGGCCTTATCCTTGTCCAGCCGCTTCATTCGCTCGATTAGGAGCAACCCGGCAGTTTCTCCCGATTCCCGCAGCGGCATGCGCATCGTCGTCAACTGAGGTACCCCAAGCGTGGCGTACGCATCGTCGAAACCGGCTACCGAAATTTGCTGAGGAACTGCTATGCCAAACTCCTTTAAAGCGAACAGCACACCTAAGGCATGATCGTCGCTGGCGCCAATAATGGCGCTTGTTTGTCCCAGATGTCCCATTTCTTTTAGCGTCGTATAGCAGTCCTGAACCGTAATCGGCGGCTTCGTCGCATGCGCTGCGATAACGACCGAAGTCGGCAGGCCGGCTTCATGCATGGCTTGCAAATAACCTTGTGTCCGCAAGTTGTTGGAGTTTCTCGACGATATTTGCTCGGTATCGTCCAGCAGCTTCAACGACGCCCCGGGATGGGAAATCATCATAATATGTCGGTGACCCTGCCCAATCAAATAATTCGTCAAATCGTATCCAGCCCGCTTATGGTCATAAACGATGCTGTCGACGCTGTCATGGGAAAATCGAGAGCCCGTTACATTGACCGCCATTCCGGATTCGGTTAGTTCGATTAAATATTGACGATCCAAAGATTCATGCGTACCCGCAACGAATGTCGCTCCGGATACCCGTTGTTGTTTCAACAAGCGGATCGCTTTTAACAAGTCGTCTTGATTCCGCTCCACATGGCACATGATGACCGCATGCTGATGGTCTTGAGCAACCTGCTCGAAGCTTTTGACGAAAGAGGCGTAAATGTTGCGGTTGATCTCATTGGCAATGACGATGCCGAGCACCGCGTTTTTTCCGGTCATCAGTCCGCTGGCAAACGTGTCTTTATGGTAGCCGAGCTCCTTTGCCGCTTGCTTCACTTTCTCAACCATCGCTTGAGACAGTCCCGGGTTGGCCGACAATGCTTTGGACACCGTCGTCCGGTCGATATTCAAGTGAACGGCAATATCCTTCATCGTTATTTTCTTTTCCCGTACGTATCGCCGTTCCTGCATAGCTCTTCCCTCTCTCCTCTCCCATAAAGCGGGCTAAACAATCTGGAAAAGCCGACCCGGAACTTCATCCAAGCGACCGGCCCTACTTAAACCCCACAAAGTGAAGTGAATTCCTCGAAGCTTATTCCGTCATCTTTGCATTAACATGCAAGCTTGCTTTCTATAAACGCCCTCAGGTCGCAGCACGGTGCGACTGTCGTCACCTTTGTGCTTTTGCTCCTCCTACGCAATCAATCAAAAACGCCAGCGTTACTCGGTCCGCGCCGACCGACGGCTCGATGCAGTATGGCACATACTGCTCGTTTGTTTCTTGATCGATATAATGGAAATCTTCGCCGGAATGCTCCATGTGCTGCTTCATTATAACAAATTACTGTTTTTTTGATCAATCGAACTTCCAAGGCGCCCAGGTGGATCATGGGTCACCACCGTTTGCTGTTCGCTGACACTCCAAAATTGATGCACCAAATTCGGGTAGACAGTGATCGCGATCACCCAGGGAAGGTACGCCTCGCGGCCGGGTATGGCCTATTCGAATATGTTGAGCCGGAATTGAAGAATCGTCAGCTTTTGAAAATAAGTTTTAGACTGATCCATTAAAAAAAGTCTCCCGTTAAGTTAAAAATGGAAGCCGGTCATAACTTCCGGCTTCCGTAATTTCAATTGATATAGTAAGCCTGAAAGCGTATCTCCCGTCTTTGACCAACTGTGCACATCGAATGGTATAACCTGTACTAACAGCTTCAAAATGTCCAAAAACTGACTATGCACACTGTCCAAGATCTGATGTGCAAATTGACCGCACTGCTGTAAACCCGTCAAGGGCGGCAGCGTTTATATCCTTGACGGGTGGGGGGGCTTCCCATGCCTATATTTCTGCCCCGCGATAGCTTGTTGTGGCTGCCTCACAGCGCCCCTTGGTTGGTTGGCGTCTAGCGTCGCGGTCAGACGATCACGCGGTAGTGAAGATGGACAACACCGCTTCGGAAGCGGCGCTCACCGAGCAGCTCGAGCCGCATGCGGAGGTTGTCCGGCAATGCTTGCTTACCTCCACCCAAGACGATCGGATTAAGAAGCAGATGACACTCGTCGATCAGTCCCGCACTCATCGCCTGCCCAGCAAGCTCGGGGCCGCCAATCGTAATGTCGGCTCCTAAAGACTCCTTCAGCCTCCGGATCGCATCAGGATCGAATTCGCGCTCGATTCTAGTCCTGGCGCTTGAAACCTCCTGAAGCGTCCGCGAATACACGATCTTCTCGGCCGCTCGCCAGATCTGCGCAAATTCCCGTATTACCTCCGGTTGATCGCCTGGCTTGGCTCTCGCCGTCTCCCAGTACACCATCGATTCGTACATTCGACGCCCGTATAGGTATGTGCCAATCGGCCGCTGGAAGTCAGTCCAGAACGCAAACTCCTCGTCATCGGAGGTCGTCCACTCGATATTGCCGTGCTCGTCCTCCATGTACCCGTCCAAAGATACGTTAGCAGCGTAGATCAGTTTAGCCATTTCAATAACGCCCTCCAATTTTCAGTTTCCAACGAGACCATCATTATTAACATATAATGGAAATACTCTGCCCGTTAGTTGAGCAAGGCAGCCAATCGATTCCATGGCCGCACCGTAACGGATCAAATCTTGATTGCAACGTAGGCCAATGCAATAACGCCCGAAGGGAATACTTTAGCCTCATTCAGTTTCAAGTGAATCCGGCCTGAAAACTCCCCGAAAAGCGGTTTACCCTTCCCTAGCAAAACCGGATTCACGATAAGTCTATACTCATCAATAAGCCCGTGTTCCGTCAATTCCCGGACAATACTGCCGCTGCCGTAAATCACCATGTCTTTTCCCGGTTGCTTCTTTAGCCGTTCAATCTCCTCCGCCAGAGTTCCACTTAGCGGACGGGCGTTATTCCATGTTCCCCAAGGCGTTTCTTTCAACGTCCCGGTGACCACATATTTCTGCAATTCATTGGTGCGTGCTGCAAAACTACCTGGAGCATATGGCCAAAAGCCGGCCATCATTTCATACGTAATCCGGCCGTAAATAATAGTATCCACCGAATCAAGCAGGTTCATTGCGTAGTCATTCAGTTCTTCATCTTGAACGAACCAATCCAGTTGCCCCCTTTCCTCCTCCATGAAACCTTCTATCGATAACATTTCAGAGGCGATTACTTTCCGCATCAAGCTCATCCTCCCGTTGTAAAAAAAATTAATTCCGAAGGTACATTCACCAGCATCCTGTTCCAGTGTAGCAATGTTTTGTAGGGTACATTTCTTGCCGATTGCTATATATCAGAGTTAGGACCAAATAAAATCCATAGAAGTAAAACACTTTACAGAAGGAACATTACGCTAAGTACTTTGGCTTAGAAATACCCAATGGTATTAAAAGGTTCTTGGCGATGCCAAATATCATGCCGTATTTACAGATTGCCCTTACCAGCGAGGCTGCCGTTTCATCGTCCATACGATCTTCAAGGAAACCGATCCAAAAGATAGGATGAACGTATATCAAAATCGCAAAACTAATTTACTCAATAGCCCGCACCCGGATAATCTTTGGTGAGCTCTTCCAACTCGTAATCCCACCAGATTCGGTTGATTCCGTTATTCACGTTGCTGATCGTATTGTTCCTCACAACGTAAATGTTCAAATCCCGATCCACATAAGCGTCGAGGTTATCGGCCATAAATAACGACGCTTCTTTAATGGTCGTTTCTTCGGTCAAATTACCGATTTTTTCATACGTTCCATCACCGTGCAGCCAGAAATATCCGGTATTTTTGGGGGCGGTGTCCTTTAGCCGGAAAAGCTCGTAAGCCTGAACAAGCAGCTTATCGTCCTCGTGATGGAGGACCCGAACGTATTGGGCATCCAGAATCTGATTCCAGCTGCGATGCGTTCCGTCTGCACCTACCCACAACACCTCTCCACGGTCCGAGCCCGTGCGTGCGGACAACCGGGTAGGCGAATTCGTCCATAGCCAGACCCCATCCTTCGACTTCCTTATCCCGGATACGCTTCTGGTGAAATCGGTCAGCTCTTGAACATTTCCTTGATGTACGATAACAAGGCGCTTGGAGGATGGCGTTCCTGCAGGATTACTCCGCCCGGTCGGAATTTGGAAGGTGAACACCTTCGTATCCGCTTCTAGCTCAATCACACTTTCCTCATACACAAACTGAACATTTTTAGTTTCCTCGCTTTGCCAGGCAAGCCGTCTGCTTTCTTCTTCCTTCTCAACCGAAATTAGCGGTGTATCGTCGTACCAGAGCTGATGATCCTTATAAACCGTCAGCTTCGGTTTAGATTCCACTTTGCCCGGCACATCCTCCGGCAAGGCCTGGCGGGAAGCCATAATTTGCTTGCTCTGTTCAACCGTCAGCAATTCCGGGGAACCCTCAAGACTCTTCTGTATGCGGAATATTCGACCCCTGACGTTGTGAACATAGGTATATAGATAATTCTCATCATCATAGATGATTCCAGACATGTATCGTCGTTGGTTTGTCTGGATGCTCAATCCGTCTACATCATTCCAGGTCAACTTCCATCTGAATTTATCAACTGCATAATCCCAGGTCAGCGGGAAATAGGTAATATCCTGAAACTCAAGGAGTGGGTATGTTTGCTCTAAGTTGTTAACTGCTTCCTGATTGACACTGACGGGGAACTCCGCCACATGGGCGGTATAACGATCGTAGCGAAATGAACCACCTTTTTCGAGCTCCGGTTTTACGCTCATCGGTGTTCCCAGATTGACGGATAGACCGTTCTCCTTACTCCAGTTCAATTGCAGCGCCGTCGCCTGACTGATCGACCAGGTCATCGGTATGTAAGTAATATCTTTATACGTCAGCAACGGATATTTCAGATGCGCATTGTCGAGTTGAATGCCGTCCAGCACCACCGGAAACGCCGGTAACGTTACAGTCACATTGCGTGATGCTGCATGTGCGGTTTCCCCCGCAATGGTGAATGTTAGGCCGAAGGCCAATATGGCGGCAAGCAGTAATGATTTGTGTATCATCATAGATAGTTCCACTCCTTATCCACGTAGACTCGATTTATCTTATCGTTATTTTTGACTGTCGAAGTTCTCAATAAGGTTCGGTTACCATATAAACAGCCTTGTTCTAAAATCGTTGTAGCCTACATTTATTCATTTCATTAACGGTTCTTCATACTGCTTCGTCACTTTCATTTGCCCGTCCTTTTCTTCGCTTACTGAAATAACCCAAATTTTCTTCACGGGATCCGCTCAGCTCTCGTTCTCCGTCCCTCAAAATTCCTGGAGCCTACTCTCAATCAGAAACCGCCTCAAAATCCAAGTCGGGTCCTTAATGGCAGGATTCGTCGTCGCCTGCATATCGGCGATGCTGGCGTCGGAGTTGGCCGTCAGGACGATAACGCTCTTCAGCTCGGGGATGACATAGACGTACTGCCCGCCGTAGCCGGAGGCGAAAGCATAATTCAATCCATCAGCGCAGCCAACCCACCACAGGTAGCCGTAGGCGGCGTAATCGGCCCAGCCGGTGGAGTGCTTTTGAAAGGATTCGTCGACCCATCCGGCAGGGAAGAGTCGCTGGCCGTTCCAGATGCCGTCCGCCAAATACAACTGGCCGAAGCGCGCAAGGATGCGGGGTGTAAGGAACATATTATTGCCGCCCCAGTTTAACCCTTCAGGAGACTGTTCCCATCGGACCGGGAATTGGATGCCGAGCGACCCGAATAACTTCCGGCGGAACCGGATGCCGAGCGGCCAGAATAACTTCCGGCTTGCGTAATAGGCAAGAGGAACCTTCGCTGCTTGTGTCAGAATTGCAGAAAGCAGATGCGTGGAACAAGTGCAGTAAAGGAAACGTTCGCCCGGCGAGTGGACGAGCGGCTTGTCAAGTATCGCGCCAATCCAATTGCTGCTTTTCCAGACCTCTAGCATCTCCGGGCTGTTCTCCTCGACATGTAAGCCATGCGTCATAGTTAGCAGATGCTTAACGGTAACTCCGTCGATGTTCGCAAGCCATTTCTCCGGCATCTTCGGAGCCAGGTCGGAGATAAACTGATCGACGGAAGCGATCAGACCGTCCCGAATGGCGATACCAACGAGCGCATTCATGACGCTCTTCGTGATGGATTTAATGCTGCAGGCAGCGGTCGGCTCGGCCGGCGGCTCGTATCGTTCGAAGACGAGCTGCGCATCCTTAACGATCAGGAGGCTGTAGAGGCCGGGAAACGTCTGGAGCAGCGTTTCATAGGCTTGGTTCAGTCGTAGTGCGTCTAGTTGGGTAGCCTTGGGTTCCATCAATGTGAACGGGACGGCTTCTTTGATTCGGTGCATCGGGTATCACTCCTATACTTTACGAATTCCGAATGGGACATGTTGATTCCTCATAGTTGAGCATAAAAGCAGCCGATCATCTGGTCGACTGCCGCCGTGTTATCTTTATTCAGCGGTCTTACCCGTCGGGTGCATTTATAGAAATACCTAATCGTTATCCCTGGATCTTTTATCTAGTAATCCCCTTTACCATTAAAAGATGATCCAACCACATATTAACATAAATTTCCGGCCGAATAGTATAGAAGGAAAAATGGATTTATGCTGGAGTGAGAGGGCATGTCAGATTACCAGAGAGCTTTCCACTCGACTGGAATTTATAGTATGCTAAATCATATGGGAGGAGTGGAATTTATGGTCAAACAACTGATCGTCGGCGATGCAACGCAAGAACTGGCTACTACGCGCCGCATTCTGGAACGCTTGCCCGAGGAGCATATGTCGTGGAAGCCGCACGAGAAATCGATGACGCTTGGCGGGCTGGCCACGCATCTGATCAACCTGCTGAACTGGCAAATCGCGATTTTTCAGTACCCGGAGTTCGATCTTTCGACCGTGCCGCTGCGGCGGGAGCCTTTGAAAAAAAGCGCTGACGTTCTGGAGGAGTTCGACGCGAACGTCGGCAAGTTTGAAAAGCTGCTCGCCGAATGCGACGAGAAAACGCTCGGCGAGGAATGGACGCTGCGCCACGGCGATCATATCATCCTACGCGAGCCGCGGGCGACCGCGCTCCGCACCTTCGGATTAAGCCACATGGTTCACCACCGGGCGCAGCTCGGAGTGTACTTGCGGCTTCTCGATATCCCGGTGCCGGGCACATACGGTCCCTCGGCCGACGAGGAAGCCCGATGAACTAAGTTTCTCGATCCGATACGCGCCAAACAGTCGAATATTTGTGTAGTCCCGCAAAGCAGCTGGCGGTGATAAATGGGATTATGCTGCCCGTTAACGTAATGAAGCAGCCGACCAAAAAGATCGGCTGCTTCTGTGTTTTCTATTGAACTATCGTGCCCGGGAGTTTAAAAACGTATAAAACAAGAAATTTAAGGTTTTCGTGATAGCCGATCGTATCGTAAAAAGCCGGCTACCTATATGTATCTTCTTGAGCTATCGTACTCCGTATCACTCAATCCTTTTTGCTGCCAGATTCCTGTATGCTTGATTGTTTTTCTTCGACTACCCGAATATAGTGCCCGTCCGGATCATAAAAGGTGAAATAACCGAAATCATTAGTAAATACAGGTTCTTTATCGATATGAGCTCCAGCTTGTTTAATCCGTTCATGCAAAGCAAGCAAATCATACGTTAACATCTCAACCATCGTTACGTGCCCCGTACTGCTTGTGATAAAGAATGAACGAGGAAATACAAACTTCAATTGTGTGACATTCTCCGGTTTGGTTTCCATCAAAAAAATACCCGGACCGTTTCCATTTTTCAATGCAACATGTGCCTCTCCAAACGAATAATCTGCTGAAATCAATTCATAGCCCAACACATCGCAATAAAAATCCACCGATTTTTTCAAATTTGTGACTGGAAATCTCATGCAGCAGTAACCGATCACATCTGCACCATTCGTCTTTTTGTTCAACATATTCTACCTCCTCTTTGATTAAGGCTAACCTCCGATCAGTTCACCCTCGGCTCCCAGCTTCTCTTCGTCCAACTGAGCCAAGTGCCGAAACTCGGGCGAACGGCTATACAGCTCATCATAGGAGCCGCTGTACTCCATCCGGCCCTTCGCCAGAAAATAAATGATATCGGCATTTTTGATGGTCGAAAGGCGGTGGGCGATGATGATCGTCGTTCTCCCTTGGCGATCGAGGTCAAGCGACTGCATCACCCGGCGCTCCGTCTCCAGATCGAGGGCGGACGTCGCTTCGTCCAGTACGAGGATTTCCGGATTGCGCAGCATCGCACGAGCGAGAGCGAGCCGCTGCCGCTGTCCTCCGGAAAGCGTGATTCCCCGTTCTCCCAGCATGCTGTCGTATCCGTCTGTCATGCGGACGATCGTTTCATGAATATGGGCCTTCCGGCAAGCGGCAATCATCTCTTCCTCCGATACCTCCATCCCGAATGTTACGTTTTTCCTTACCGTATCCGGAAAAAAGTACGGCTCCTGCAGCACGATCGCCAGTCTCCGGTTCCAATCGTCCGCGGCAATCCGTTCCAGCGGCTGTTCATTCACGAGAATATGGCCCTGGTCTGGCGGGAATGTCCTCAGCAGCATCTGCAACAGGGTCGATTTCCCGCCCCCGCTTACGCCTGCCAGCGCGATTTTGCAGCCAGCCGGAAGATCCATCGATAGTCCCTTGAAGACGGGGGCAGATTGAGACGGGTATGCAAAGTGGACGTTCCGGAAGCAGATCCGCTTGACGGGCTCCTCCAATCGAAGCGTGCCGGCATGAGACTCGGCTTGCCGCATAATGTCCTTCAGCCGTTCCGCAGAGGCGGCGCCGCGTGCCAGATCCATACTGAAATGAAACAGGTTTTGGAAAGAGTTGACCAGTTGAGCGATGTATTGATAACAAATCAGAAACATGCCAATGCTCAGATGCCCATAGATCACCGCATACCCCCCGAAGCCGAGGACGGCGACGTGGATGCCCCATTTGGCCGGCTCTGTCATAAACAGCTGCAGGTTACTCTTCCTTCCCTCTTCCATTACTTTGCCGAAATAGCGGCCGAACCGGGTATTGTACCGGTCCATCTCCCAGCTTTGTCGATGATAGGAGAGGACCTCCCGAGTCGAAGAGATTCCTTCCTCTATGACGATGCCCAGCTGGATCCGTTCGTCGTTGACCTCCCGGCTGATCCGTTTGATCATCGGTCCCGAATATTTTCCGACCAACACATAGAAGACGATGAGGCAACCGGTCACCAGAACGATGGCAGGACCCATTTGGCTTAAGATGATAAAAATCGAGAGGACATAGAAAAGATGCTGCAGTCCCCTCGGGATCCGGTTCGACAAAACCTGGGCGATCGAATCCGCATCATAGGTCATGTGGTGCACATAGGCCGATGTCCGTTCCTTCTGAAACACCGTCTGCGGCAGCCGCAAAATGGCATCCATCAGTCCGCGCGTAATCAGATGTTTGCTGTCCATTCGGTTGAGAAACACATAATGGGCTACCCGGATATAAAGAAGCATGAACAGGACCATCAGGACGACGAAAACGGCGATCAGCGCGGGCAATCGTTCATAGGCGCCGGTCATGATGACGTCGTCGACAAAAAATTTCTGAATTCCGGTTACTCCGAGAGTGACGAGGCATTGGGCAAGCATAAGCAGCAGCATGACTCCGTAATTTCTTTTATAGGGAGAAACGGACTGCCAATACCATCGGAGCTCGTTCTTCCACTTAGCCGGCTTCATATTCGTCACTCCCTTTCCAAAGCTCATAAAGTGCTCCGCGCCGCTGCATAAGCTCATCCCAGCTGCCGATTTCAACGATTGATCCTTGCTCCATGACCACGATCCGGTCGTAGTCCCGGATTGTGGACAGACGGTGGGCGACGGTCATGACCGTGGCTCCTTGCAAAGCTTTCAGCGATCGGACGATTTCCAGTTCGTTCTCCCGGTCAAGAGAGGAGGTCGCTTCATCGAGCAGGACGATGGGCGGGCGCTTAAGCAGCATGCGCGCCACGGAAATCCGCTGCTTCTGTCCTCCCGAAAGCTTCACGCCACGCTCCCCGATCCAGGTGGAGTAGTCGTCCGGCAGCTGCTCGATAAAGGAATGAGCTGCCGCATGCCGGGCGGCCGCCATGACTTCCTCCTCCGCAGCTTGGGGGTTTCCGAATAGAATGTTGTCCCGGATCGTGCTTCCAAACAAATAGGTTTCCTGAAACACATACCCCATGCTTTCACGCAGCTGCTGCAGCGACAACGAACGAATCGGGACTCCGTCCAGCAAAATCCGCCCCTCCTGCGGATCATAAAACCGGTTCAGCAGCTTCAGAACGGTCGTCTTGCCGCTGCCGCTTTCTCCTACAAAAGCGACACGCTCGCCCGGGCGAACCGTTAAATGAAAGTCACGCAGCACAGGGGTCCCGTCCAGGTAAGAGAACGAAACATGCTCGAACGCAATCTCCCCACGGATTCCTTCCAGATGAACGGGGGACGCCGTTTCCCGGACTTCCGGCTCCAGATGGATGAACCGGTGCAGCCGGTCGACCTGTACCATCATCATTCTCTGTTCCGTAACCGAACCGAAGAACGCCTGCATGAAGCCCATCATGCTGTAATAATAGAGCAGGAACGTAATGAATTCGCCGATCATGACCCGGCCGTGCCGGATCTCGAAGCCCCCGGCGATGAACAAAATAGCGGCGCCAACATAATGCGAGAAGTGGCGGAATGATTCGGAACGATACAAATAGGCGAGCATTTTGAGCCATTGCCGCGAATAGGCCTGGTATTTCCGGTCAATCTCCTGAAATACCCACCGTTCGGCCCCATATGCCTTGACCTCGGCAATCGCCGATACGGTGTCATAGATTTGCTTCTGATAATCGTTGTCCCGGTCGGACGCTTCCCGGCGATGAAGCCCGGTTTTCCGGTCCAGCGCGGGACCGATGAAATAATAAATCAAAAAAGCACCTAATGATACTAGCGTCAAAGCGATGCTCAAACTGAGCATCAGACCGATACAGAGCACGATGAACATGCCCCGGGACTGCATATTCGGAATGTGATGGCGGTACAGCTCCTGCACGGCGGATACGTCCGCCCGCAGCAGGTTCAGCGTCTCGCCGGACGGAGTATTCTCGAAGTAAGCATACCCAAGCCTACGCAGCTGACGGAAGGACAGCAGTTGCAAATCTCTGGAGCAGTACTCTTTCATTCGCCGCTCCAATAGGTTGCGGCCGGCCGTCAAGGCCAGCATGACAACGATCACCGCGCTTAAAACGAGCAGGAGCCGGTTCAGCGAGCGAAGATCGTTCGCGGGTATAATCCGGTCGATGATGATACCGATCATTTTGGGAATGGCCAGTTCGCCGAGCCCCATCAGAAGGCTGCAGACAACCAGCAGCAGAAGAATTCCCCCATAAGGCTTCATGAACCGGAGCATCCAGACGTACGGACGCGATCGCCCGGTAAAACGCTTCCATCTTGCCGATTGTGTCTCCATCTTTCACCCTTTCTTAGCTTCCTGCCGCTTCAATACGATTGCATGGTTCAGTGAGTGCCGACAATGGATCCGTACGCTTGGGAAATGCAGACGGTTAAAGGCCGATACACTCCCCCACAAATTTACCGCACATTTGTTCGCATGTAAACTTATTTTTCCATAATTTACGTATTAATCGCTTCCATTCAAGTATTTTTCAGCTTCCATAGGATGTTGTATTAAGTATGCTTTAAAAGCGTACTCCGTCGTTCAGTGAAAAACAGGTTTTCAAACATGACAATTATTGAACCAGTCCGGAGCATTATTATGTCTGAAGTCATGTGTTTCAATGATGTAACGAGTTCTTTCTTGAACGTAGGCTAGGTTATTAGAAGTTACGCTACCTAACTGACTCGCATGCTGGTTAAGAGCGACAAACAAATTATATTTACGCCAAAACGTGTCAGGTATTTTGCTGTTGAAGTACCCGTCAACTTGACCTTTCGCAAAGTATTTACTCACATAAATCGTGAACTTGGGTAATTTAAAAAATTCCTCAAAAGGGTCACCCCAATCATAGGAATCAAAATCAATAATTGAAATAGCTCCATTGTCGTTTACAATCATGTTTTGAGGGTGGAAATCATCATGTTGGAACGAAACCCTGCTGTCTTTTAATAAATGAATGTTATCTTTAATGTAATTTTCTATAAATTTCTGCTGATAAAATGTAAGACCTAATTTCTTGCACTCATCCATTTTCTTCTGGTACTTTTCTGTCCTTTTCCCGTACCAATCGAATGGTTTTAGTGGGGTAATTAAATGAATTTTCCTTAATTCCCTTCCAGCTAAAACCCCAAGACTATATTGCTCTTCAACACTCCTACTTGGTATGAATTTGTCGCCGCTCACTCCATTAAAATATGACAATACCATATAGCAAGCTTGATGCTCAGCATTGATTCCGAATTTGATTGGTCTCTGACATGATACATTATTATTGTAATGCCGTTTTAATAAATCAAATTCAACTTTACGTCTCTCTGCTTTTTCAATACCGTATACTTTTAATATGTACTTCGACACGTTATCCTTTGAGTAGAGTACATATTTTTTCGCAGTCGAAAATCCCTTGTTTAACTCTTCAAAATGAGTTATGGACGAACCTTGTAACTCGTCTATAATATACTGGACTAAACTCATACGAAGTCCCCTTAATGTTAATTTCCAGTAATTACTCGGTAAAGACTAATTATTTGCTAACATGTTGTACTAAACGGTTGTTACAATTTTCTAATATCCATTAGCGGAACGAGGCCGCCGATCGTTTCCGCGGCAACCTCGAGAGCAGTTTGTTCAACCATCGCGTCCGTTAACGTAATCTCGTTAGTTCAGTAATCTATTCTGTCCCTTAAACAATAGCTTTCTTGAAATAATAATGATTACTCCCGATCGGTGCTTCTTTAAATACTGCAACCTTTTTATAACCGTTCTTCAGATAAAAATAAGGTGCTTGAAAGCTAAAGGTATTAAGCTTAATGAATGTACAACTTTTTTCTTTAGCTATACTCTCAATAATATTTAACAGGCGGGTACCGTACCCCATGCCTCTAAGAGATTCCTCCACCCAAAGAATATCAATCTCAATCCAATTCCAACAAAGAGTAGCTAACAATCCACCAATGACCCGACCATCGTTATTCTTAACGGCGAGATTTATCTCTTCATACCGGGAACTTAAACTTTCAGGAACATGCTGTGCATTAAATTCGATCAGCCTTCTCCTTATGTATTCACTTTCCTCTTTATTTCCAAAAGAAATATCCGATTCGTTTGTCATGATAGCCCCACTTTCATTTATAAATACTGTTCCCAAGATAACGGATAATCGATTTTATGGAAATCAACTGTTTGTTGCGCAATGATGCCAGTTTGGTGAGCGAAGCAGCCGATCGATTCGCCGGCTGCCTCGTTGTGTCGTAATATCGAGCTTACTTTCTCCGTTCTCGGTTTAGTGAAGTCGGCTGGGATGCTCACTTGCCTTAAACATTCCCATAGAAAGAATAAGTCGATAATAATCTATTCTTGGGCACAATTACCATTGGAACTGATAATTTTGAAAAGATTGATTTGCGGTTGTAATATCAATCCATCTTATTTCAAGAATCTCATGATCAGGGTCAATACTTCCTAGTTCTCCATTAATGATTGATGAGGTGAATGTGAATATTAGGAGCGTGCTGTGCTGCACCTGTAAAAAATGCTTCTCTTACTGAGTAAAGACCTGTTACTTTTATATCGACGCCTGCTTCTTCTTTTGTCTCTCTGATAACGGCTTGTTCCAATGTTTCCCCAGGCTCTACCGCTCCTCCAGGCAAACTCCAGTCTGAGGAGCTCCCCCTTTTATTCCGTACCATCAGAACATTCTCTGATGTTTCATCAAAAATTAAGGCGCTTGCCACATCCACTCTTTTCAAACAAATCTCCCTCCGACTTTAACAGGTATTTTGTTTGATCGCTGACACGCTTTAATTAAGACGTAGGCATCTATTGCATTCATTCGAGCATTATCATGGGACGCATGCTGTATCCATTGATCTGTTGTCCTGTACATGATCTGTGTCCGCAGTATATCCTGATCGTTAAAAACAATGCTCGCGTTCCCACCAACTTTAAATGCTTCTACAAGAATTGCCTTCGCCAAGGCAGTGTGATGACCTTCCACTTCAACTAGCAAATACTCACCGATCTGCAGTTGAATCGAGTAATTTACCACCGTCCAGGCAAGCTTTTGACTCTCGGATCCATAATAACCAACCCAATCATGTGACTTTTACATAATAATAACATTTTTTACAACTCATAGATCCGGTGCTATTTGTGTATAAAAATAAAATACCCTTTAAAGTGTATTTTTAAAGTTAACAATAAAGAGCTAAGAACCTCAGTTGGAGCTGAATTGACATTCTGTCGTTAGGGTTGGTGCCGTCGATTATACAGTCCAACTTGATAGGTTCACACCAGATGCGATCTGTCTCTCTTTTCTTAACCAGTTCCTGCCCTATTTGCAGTGATTGACACTCATTTCATATACAGGTTCCAAGTGTCTTCAATATGCTCGAAGTTAGTAAACCCAATACTCTGATAATATCCTCTCGATTCAGGGGCGGATAGGGAAATTAATGTATTCCGTTCTAAACGGGATTTTAGGTGTTCGACGAGCCCTCTTCCGATTGCCCTTCCTTGATAGTGGGGGTCGACAGCAAGCCTCTTCAGGCAAATTCAACTGTTCCGTAACAATGAAGATGCCCAAAGGCGAAACCCAACTCCTAGCCCCACCAACGTGAAACATGCACTTAGTTTCAAGAGTAACCGGTTTACGAATACAAACCAAATTCCGTCGAGGCCATCTGGAGTTTATGATAAGTACGGCCTGAAACATCGGCAAAAGACTTTGCAGCACAGACCCGATTTTTTCTAAATGATGACTTTCAAGGAATCAATAAAGCAAACTCGGTTGAGTAAAAAGGGGTACTCGCTTAAACACCAGGCTTCTAATCGCATTAACCTGCCCAATAGATAAGCAAAGGCCGCCGAATGTTTCGGCAGCCTTTGCTTCCCGTTCACTTTACCTCTCCATAAACTTCCTTATCGTTAAAAAACTCCGTCAGTACCGGGGCCAGAGCCGCCGGTTTTACGATGTGCGTCTGCCCTTCTAACGTTCGATGCTCGGCGCCCGGCAGTGCCTTCGATAAAGCTTGCATCGCATTACGCATCCATGCGGGGCTCTTCCCGCCGGCGATTACAAGCGTCGGTGCGGCAACCGCACGCCATCGGTCCGCAGGCAGCGGCTTGCCTTTCTGATAGTCTATCGTCAGAATCGTATCATAGGGCAGCGTATGCGCGACAGCCTTCAGCTTCTTCCAAGCAGGCATGATGCGCATCATGGCGACGATCGGAGCCGGCACGCCGACTCCTTTCCTCATGAAATGCTTGACGGCTGCGCTTCGATTGTTCGAAGTAAGCAGCTCGTTCATCCGGGTGAGATAATGGTCCGGAACGGCCGAACGGCTGTCATCCACGATGAACGGCGCCTCGTACAAAGCCAATTTCTCGATGGCCGGCAGCCGCATAGCCGCCTCGAGCGCGAGAGCCGCTCCTGACGATATTCCATATACGTACGCGGATCCGCCGGCGGCTTGAATAATGGCTTCTATATCTTCCACCTCCCGCTCGATCGCGTAAGGCTTCTTCTCCTCGCTGTCGCCACGGCCGCGGCGATCGTAATTGTATACGGTGAACCGCTCGGCCAACCGTGCGGCAAGCGGCCCATTCGGGCCCGAGGCACGGTGGCAAAGGGCGCCGTCCACCAAAATAATCGCCGGTCCCTTGCCGACCTTGTCATAAGCGATCGCGGTGCCGTCTCTTGAAATGACTTTGTTCATGAGATTCTCCGTTTCTATTGTTTGACGATCTGCCACGTGATGCCGAATTTGTCTACGACTTCGCCGTAATAGGCCCCCCAAGGCTGAAATTCGAACGGATGCTTGACCGCACCGCCCTCGCCAAGATTCCCGAATGCCTCCCGGGCTTCGGCCTCGCTTTCGAATGCCAGCGCCAGCGCAATGCCGCGGCTGCCGCCGGCCGGCTCAAAGGAATCGGAAAGAAACAACGTATTGCCGCCCGCCACCGTCATCACCATGTGCATCACTTTGTCCTTGAGCGCTTCCGGCGTCCCCGGCATCTGGCCGTAAGTCATCACGGACCGAATTTCGCCGCCGATCGCTTTCCTATACAGTTCAGCTTGCGCTCTCGCATCCTCCGATATCACATAAGGGGTTAACAGTGCTTTCATGTTCATCAACCTTTCGTCTACGATTTGGATTTGGTTTGCCGGGCGAACCGGATGATCGCCGCTTAACCCGGCCTCTACTAACACAACGAACGGGAAACGACAAAATCGACAGATCCGAAAAAATAATTTTTATTTTTTGTACAGCATGTCAATCTGGTCGCGCAGGTCGGCCTCCATCGCCCGTAATATCGGATCGCGGATCAGCTCCGCCGCTTCGTAAACCCGGCGAAGCTCGATTTCGCCCTCGCCGAAGCCGTGGGGATCGGGCATGCGAATCGCCCATTCGTACGCCTCCTCCTCCGACTTCACCTCGATCAGCGTGATTCCCGCAATCAGCTCTCTCGCCCCCTCGAAGGGTCCAGGCGCCACTTTCGGTTTGCCGCCGGGTACGGGATACGTGATCCGTATTCCGCCGGAACTCGGATACAGCCCTTCGGCTGCAAGCAGCACACCGGCTCTTGCCAGCTCCTCGTTATACGCCGTCATCGCTTCAACGAGTTCCCGCGCGGGCCCCACTCCCGCCTCGGAATGCCGGGTCGCTTTGACAATCATCATAAAGCGCATCGTGTTTCTCCTCCTTCGTTCTGGTGGAGATCAAGCTGCCGGAGCCGGATGACCCGGGAACTTGACTCTACTCGGACGACGAACGAGAGGCGGCGAAATCGACATGCCGTACCGATTTTGCGGGGACCCCGAAATTAATACTCTATATAGGCCAAAAAAACGCGAACGAAACAAATGTTCATTCGCGTTCTACATGGCCTTGCGTCCCGTCTTTTACAGCGCATTCGGCGGCGCGTCTCGACAGAAGCTCGCGTTCGCGCTCGTTTCGCGTCAACGAAGCGGCGAGCTCGAATTGCTCGCGTGCTTCGGCAACGCGGCCCAGCTTCATTAGAAAATCGCCACGAACGCTCGGCAGCAGGTGGTACCCTTTCAGAGACGGTTCGGAAGCCAGTTCATCGACGATTTGCAGACCGAACGCCGGACCGAACGCCATGGCGATCGCCACCGCGCGGTTCAGCTCCACGACAGGCGAAGGGCTCACCCGGGATAACGCTTCGTAAAGGGCGGCGATACGCGCCCAGTCGGTCTCCGAAGCGGTACGGGCCTGGGCGTGGCACGCGGATATCGACGCCTGAAGCGCGTAAGGACCTAGCGGGCGCCCTTGCTTCCGGGCACGCTCGAGCGCGGCCAAGCCGCGGCGGATCAGAAGCCGATCCCAGAGCGCCCGGTTCTGATCCATGAGGAGGATAGGCTCTCCCGTCGGCCCGACCCGGGTTTTAAACCGCGAAGATTGGATCTCCATCAAGGCGACCAGACCGTGAACCTCCGGCTCCGAGGGAGCGATTTCCGCCAGGATGCGCCCTAGACGGAGCGCCTCCCGGCAGAGCAGAGGTCGAATCCAACTCCCGCCTGAGGTCGCGTTATATCCCTCGTTGAACATGAGATAGATGACTTCGAGCACCGATGACAGGCGGTCCTTAAGCTCATCGCCCGCAGGAACTTCAAAGGCAACCCGCGCGGCGGTCAATGTCCGCTTGGCCCGGACGATCCGCTGAGCGACGGTCGATTCGGGGATTAAAAAGGCATGCGCGATTTCCTCCGTCGTGAGCCCCCCCAGCAGACGCAGTGTCAGAGCTACGCGCGCTTCCTGGGATAAAACGGGATGGCAGGTCGTAAAGATCAAACGAAGCAGATCGTCGCCAATCCCGTCCATCGACGATTCCAGATCGAGCTCGGTATATAAATCGCCGCCGCGTCCGAGCTCTTCATATTTCCGGTCGCGCAGCTTGTTCCTGCGCAGCAGATCGATCGCGCGGCGTTTCGCCGTCGCCATCAGCCAAGCGCCGGGGTTGTCCGGAATACCGGTTTCCGGCCACCGCTCAAGCGCGATGACGAGCGCATCCTGTGCCAGGTCTTCGGCAATGCCGACATCGCGCACCATCCGCGCAAGACCGGCGATGAGCTTGGCCGATTCGATGCGCCAGATCGCATCGATCGTACGGTGGGCAGCGATGTCCGTCACGATTTATTCAGCCTCTCCATCTGTTTGCGCAGCTCGGCCTCCTTCGCGATCAATTCAGGATTGTGCGTCAATTCGGGCGCCTCGAACACTTGCCTCAGCTCGATTTGGCCTTCGCCGAAGCCGTGCGGATCCGGCATGCGCATGGCCCACTCGATCGCTTCTTCTCTCGATTTGACCTCGATCAGCGTATAGCCGGCGATAATCTCTTTCGACTCGGTGAAAGGGCCGTCGACGACCTTCGGCTTGCCGCCCGGTTCGGGATAGGAGATCCGGATGCCGTTCGAGCTCGGATGGAGCCCGTCGGCCGCGAGCAGCACCCCGGCCTTGGCCAGCTCCTCGTTGTACCGCATCATCGCCGCGAACAGCTCTTCGCTGGGCCCTACGCCCGCCTCCGAATCTTGGGTAGCCTTGACAATCATCATAAACCTCATTGGATTGACTCCTCCTGATTGAGTATTGGAGACCGTTATGCTGCCTCCATATGGACGACGAATGAAAGTCCGCTAAATCGACATGCCGGATCAAAATGGATATGGCATTTCCTTTTAAGCTCCGATGGCAGCCGTTCAGGCTTCTTCCCAAAGCCGGCGCAAATTTTGCATGGCGATTCGGGAGGCCGATTTGCATTCCTCCATCCCCTCGAATTCCACCGTAATATACCCGTCGTATCCCGAGCTTTTTACGAGCTTTACGATTCTTCGAATATCGATATCGCCATGGCCGATAATGGCGCCGCGCAAGTAGTTGCCGTGCGCGGTTTTAAACCAAACGCCCTCTCCCGGATATTGATCGTACGGGCGAAAGTAAAAATCTTTGAAATGAATGAGAGAGGCGTACGGCAAGTTTTTCATGACCCCGATGATCGGATTCTCGTCCACACACATGAAATTGCCGATGTCGAGTGTAGTCTTGAAATTCGGACGGTCCACGGCCTGCAGTACGCGTTGTACGCGATCGCTGGCTTGAACGCTGAAGCCGTGATTTTCAATCGTCGTTGTGATTCCATACTGGCGGGCATAATCCGCAACGATCCGGCTGCCTCTGACGATGAGCGGCAAGCTTTCCTCAAACCAGGCGATCGTCATCTTTTCCGGCGGTATCGTAAAAGCGGTCACGTCATGGCGCATATGCTTCATGCCCAAACGATGAACAAGATCGACATGCTGCTTCATCCGGTTCATTTCTTCCTCGAATGCTTCTTCGGTTTCTTGTACGAAATTGGCCGGCATCGAATAGTTCGATAGTTCGATGCCGACTGAGCGCGCCTTCTCACGCACCTCATCCGTCAACGCGGGATTGTCCACCAACGTATAACCGTAAGGAACAAACTCCATATGCTCTCCGCCGTTGTCCGCAACCCATTGGATCGCGTCCAATATGTCCATTTCTCCCGACTTCAAAGCGTTCAGCAAGCTGTACGAGCTTAATCCGATTTTCACAGTCTCACCTCTTCGATTTAGTTCCCGCATCAACATAGGTTGTAACCGCATTCACCCCAAGTCATCTATTCATACATATCATTCTGAGGCTCCATATTCAAGTAAAACGGAAACACTTTGCGTGCATAACGGGCTCATTCGGATCCGAAATCCCACAAGAAAAACGGCTCCGTTCGCATCATTCGCGACATAGAGCCGTTGTTCAATCGTCACTGCTCCGCCATCTGCTGCCGATATAGGTGCCCGACCTGCGCAGCCGTTAACGGTTTGGAGAAAATCATCAAGTTGTCGATCGTCCCCGCCAGGAACCCCGTATCCGTCCCGGCCGGATTTTTGCCGATGGAGTCTCTTTGCGCCGGGAGCATCCGCTCGTAAGCGCGGCTGTTGAAATTGACGGTGCCGCCCGTAGGCGCCTGTTCCACACCGTCTACGTACAAGGCGATCCGGTTGCCCGCATAATCGAGGATCGCGACGATATGGTGCCGTTCCTCTCCCGCAGGATAAGCGAACTCTTTGTAGCGGTAACTGTCCGAAGAGACGCTTCTCCCCGCGACCCGGATGGCGTTGCCGTAAACGAGCACTTCCGCGCCGGCCGTACTGCCGTGGATTCTCGTGCCGAACAGCCAATGCGCCGTTGAATTGGCAATCGCGCGGGCTTCGACCCAGCCGGCCACTGTAATTCCCGGAGCACCTCTTAGCGCCATGCCGATGTCATAGCCCAAGTCCACATGATCGACCGTCCCGTCCAGTCGAATCCCGCCCCCATCCGCCTCGCGGACAGCACCCATGATCTTGGCGCCTCTGCCGTATCGGGAAACGTCCATGGCCGACGTCCCGCCCGACTCGTCGAATGTCCAGTAGCCCTCCAGACCGTCGTAGGCCAAGCTGACGATTTCTCCAGGTGCCAGCGCTTTCCCGTACACCTTGATTTCATCCAGCATGCCGTGAAAATAACCGCCGCCCGCCGGGCTGCGACCTATCGTGGCGGAATTCGGCGAAGAAACGGGACGATAGACGGAAGACTGGAATTTGGTCTGTCCGTTCTGCACCGGCACCTGTTCGACGCCGTCAAGGAACAACCGGATTTCATCTTTTCCGAAGTCCAGAACGGCAGCCGCATGATGCCATTCGCCGACGGAGGGGAACGGGAAATCTTTGTACCGGTACGTTTCGCCGGGCTTGCTTCTGCCGCCGACCCGGAGATGGCTGCCGTGCATGAGCAGCTCCGCCCCGGTCATGCCGGAGCCGGCCGGAACGCCGAACAGCCAATTTCCGTCTTGACCGGACCCAGACAAGGATGCCGCATTCAGCCAACCGGCAATCGTGATGGCCGTAGAACCGTCCAGCCGCGCCGCCATGTCACTCCCCAGATCGACGTAATCATCGACCCCATCGAATGTCAGAGCGCCGCCGATATAGCCTTGCGACCACAAGGCTCCATACACCGAAGCATGTACAGTTCCGTACACGTTGCCGAAGACCGAGCTGTCGGCTGCCGACGAGCCGCTTGTCTCATCGAACTTCCAATAGCCTTTCGGCGAATCGAGATAGCTCCGGAAATCGTGCAGCCGGTGAAACGTAATCCGATTGCTGTTGTGGTAATCGTCCGCCCCGCCGTACGAAGTTCTGGACAGGAAGAGGATTTCGTTGCCGTCGATTTGCCAATCGACATATTGGAAGCCGATCTTGTCGATCGAATCGAGCATGGAAAGTCCGGAATCGTCCGTAATCAGTGTCCGTACATAATCCCACTTCCGCAAATCGGAGGAGGCGTACAAGGAAAGCACGTTTCGCTGTCTCGGCTTGGACGGGTACGTACTGTTGTTGACGAGCGACAAATAGAGTCCGCTTGCTTCATCATACCGGATGCTGAACTTGCTCATCCCTCCGGGAAAATCGATGAATCCGGTCGCCGGGTCGAACGAGACGCCGCCGTTGTCCGCGGACACTTTGACTATGGCCGCCTTGTCCACCATCGGAGCGGAGTTGAAACGCAGCACGTCCCATATTTCCCCGTTCGGCGCGAGGATGGTATTCCCTTCCAGCCATCCGGGGTCCGTACTGCCCCATGACGACGGAGTCCACGATGGGTTGTAAGCGATTTCATTCGTGATCGTCCAATTGTCTGCGCGGAGCAGATCGGCGTCGTCCGGCGCGGAAATGACGAGCGCTTTGAAATTTTCCGGCCATACGTACGGATTGTTGCTCTCAAAAGCTTTATAGATCCGCCCGTTCGCCTTCAGCACAGGAGTCGGGGCCGTATGATACGCCGACGGCAAGTTCGCTCCGCCCGGAAACAACAGCCCGCTGTTCTCATCGGACGATACGGTCCATGTGGTTCCCCCGTCCGTGCTTTTGCGGATTACGATCGATTCCATCGGCCCCGAAGTACCGAGCAAATATACGGCGTCTTCGTGCTTGAACAGCGTCGCCCACATGATGCCGCTCAGCGTGGCGGCGGCAGTCCATGTCGCTCCGTTGTCGCTGGAGCGGTATACGGACGTCGTCTTCTTCGGGGAATTCGGGCCGAAATAGTCGTGCGAGACGAGCAGCGTGCCGTCGTCCAACCGGACCAGACTCGGGGAAGCGACATAACTCTGCTCGGACGCCTCGATGAACTTCACTTCGGAAACGAGCGACCGGGTGTAACCCGTATCGGCGGCCGCCGCCGCGGCAGCTTGATATTTCTCCGTCTTCGCGACGGGAACGGCCATGAAGATCATCCCCCAAACAACGATAATGGTCAGCCATTTGAATCGCGTGCGAATCATGATGCTCGCCCTCCGTTTCTAACCTATTTGGCTTTTTCCGCTTCTATCGCCTTGTTGGTCGCTTCTTCCGCCTCGCGAAGCGTCGTATTCAAATCTTTGGAGCCGTACACGTATTGGCGCAAAGCCTCGGTATATTTGCCCGATGCGATCGAATCGTACTTGGTCATCGGATAAGGCGCGGCCAAGTCGTTATAATAGAACGCCTTAATATTTTCCCTTTGTACAGGGTGGAGTTTTCCAGCAGATGCTTCTGCACTTCGGCTTTGTCGAGAATCGGCATCCATCCGTTTTTGGCCGCCTCGGTTTGGGCGTCATCGGACAGCAAATTGGCGATGACGCGGAACGCCGCATCTTTGTTTTTGCCCGTCTTCGGGATCACCATGCCGTTGGCGAACACGCCGACTCCGACTTTGGCCTTGTCCTTGAACGCCGGGAACGAAGCGATGTCCCATTTGCCGCCGGTCTTCTCATAATCGGTCAAGTTGCCTTCCGGCATGGCGATATCGGGGAACATCGCCACATTTTTGTCCTGGACGAACCGGTTGCGGCCGGAATACAAATTTTTCGCTTCCGGCGTCCTGTTGCCCGGTATGTCGTGGATCGTCTTCCACGTTTCGAACACATTCCTCCAGCCGTCGCTCTGAATCGTCGCTTTGTTCGACCCTGCATCGACATACGGCAGCGAAAGCTGGGAGGGTAAGCGGTTAAACGCGCCCATCTGCAGTCCGAGATACTGGACCCCGTCCTTCTGGACGGTCAGCTTCCTGGCCAGCCCCACGTAGTCGTCCCACGTCATCCCGTCCTTCGGATACGGCACGCCCAATATGTCGAAAATGTCTTTGTTGTAGTAGGTGGCGAACGTATTGAGCGTGATCGGCAAACTGTACAGCTCGCCGTTCTTGGCGAAATTTTTCACGAATTGGATCGATTGCTTGTTCATCGAGGCGATATCGAACTTGTGCTGCTTGACGAGCTCGTTCAAATCCGCCGGAATGTCCACATCGATCAGATCGCGCAAATTCGTAACCCCGTCCACGATAATGTCAGGCAGGCTGTTCGTCACGATCATATCTTTATATTGATTCGGTCCGGTGCACGCCACGTTCTGCAACGTGATGTTCGGATATTTCTTCTTCGTCGGATTGACGTAAAACTTCGCGAATTCCTCGTCGGTAACTTGGAAGCATTTAAAGAACACGGATAGCGTAACCGGCTGATCCGCCGTCGTTCCGGCTCCGTTCCCGGTGCTTTTGCCGCCCGTTCCGCCGCATCCGGTTATGAATAACACGGTAAAGAGCGAAACTATTCCCAATCTCCGCATACGGATTTCCCCCCCTAGCCTTTTGATGAGCTTTGAATCGTGAATACCATTCATGCCGCTTATCGTTCCTCATTGCATAACAACGTTCTTCAAAAATAGTGAAATACTTGACCCGCTTGCATCTCTTATCTCTTCGGCCACCTCTTCCTTGTGGAGTGCCACGCCTTATTTCAAGCCCATTCTACCGCGCTGCGGCAGCTCAAACTTTCATGTTTCGGCGGTATCATTATACGATTTGGCTTTTCTGCGCCGAGGGGGCGGACGGTCCAAATAAATGCTTGATCGGACGGTTTCGGCGAATATAATGATCTTAACGGAACACATGCGGCACCCATCATGCATGACGAAGAGGAGGAGCATTCATGCTGGCCCAGATCGATTTTATGTTCAGAAGGTCACGGACTGCCCGCACTTATATGCGTCTGCATCAGCATCGCTGCTGCGAGATCGTCTATTACGCCTCGGGAGAGGGCTTGACCCGCGTGGACGGCACCGAATACCGCTATGGAACCAACACGTATGCCGTTATTCCGCCAAGCACGCCGCACGATGAATACCGGGACGAGGATACCGAAGTATTGTGCATCGGCTTCAGTCTCACCGGCCGGGATGTGCCCTCCTTGCAGCAGGGGCTGTTCCGGGATTCCCCCTCTTCCCCGATCCTCGGCATGCTTCTGGACATCATGGCGGAAATGCAGGAGAAAGATGCCTATTACGATCAACTGCTCAAGCTGCGCATCAGCGAAATCGTCATCGAGCATCTCCGTGCCGTCGCTTCGTCCGAGACCGTCTCTGCGGACGATCATTTGCACTATACCCGGACTTATATGGACGAGAACTTCAATCAGAAAATATCGGTCAAGGAGCTTGCCGCCTTGTCGGGCTACAGCTACCATCACTTCCGGCATATGTTCAAAACGCAGTTCGGCCTTTCTCCGATCCAATATTTGATCGGCAAAAGGCTGGAGCATGCGCGCAGCCTGCTTCGCTATACCGATTTGCCGATTACGTCCATCACGACCGAGTGCGGCTTCTCCAATGACGCCCAATTTTGCACGATTTTCAAGCGGGAGCTGCGCGAAACGCCCCTCTCCTTCCGGCAAAACCGCTACAGCAACACGCTGTACAGCTCTTCGTGAACATCCGTTATAGCATTAACGATTCATCTCATGTAATATGTTGGTTTGAGCAAGTCAATTCGGGAGGTGCCGGCAAGTGGAAACGAAACAAGCTTCGGGGGCAGACAATAGTTTAATACGCGAAAGATTATATACGTTTAACGACGCCTGGACGGAATGGCTTGCGGGAAACAAGTTTCCCGTCGCTTTCTTCGGAGACAGTACGTTCGATGGGGCGAACACGACGGAATGGGTGCGCAATACGCTCGGTACCGACAACCTGTCGCCCAACGCGTTCTCGAACGTATTGGAGCGTTTGCTGCGGCAAGCTACGAACAATCCCGCGCTGCGGATTTACAATGCGGGATTCAGCGGTCAAGTCGCCCGTTGGGCCGTTACGGTCCTGGACCAGGAGTTCGGCGAAGCTTCCGCCTACAACGACGTCAAGATGATCGGGATCGGCTTCGGCATCAACGACCGGCTCGGATTCCCGAACGAGAAAGCATACCGGGACAGCTTCAAGGCATCGGTCAAACAGATGATCGAATGGTGCTATTCCGGAGGCATCCAGCCGTTTCTCCTTACGACCCAAGCGACCGTGGAGCCGGGCGTATTGACCCAATATGCCGAGACGTATCCGATGAGAACGAGCGAGCATATTTATTCCGTCGCGAACGAAGTCAAGCGGGAGCTGGCCGATCAATACGGCCTTCAGCTTATCGATCTGAACAAGTTCACCGAGATGTTCCTGTTGTACTCCTCGGTCCCGGCGCGAACCATTATCTCGGACAGGCTGCATTTCGGAAATATCGGCCATAAGGCGGAAGCGGAATATATTTTCTCGCGGTTCTCTCCCCGGACGATCGTAGTGGACGGCTATGCCAAAATCGACTATTCGAGCCAGCAGGTGTTCGATTGCGTGCCGGAAGATTGGCTGACGATGCCGGAATCGCCGACGGATTGCTTCAAGGTGTATGTCGATTATGCGAAAGCCGACGCAGCCGACATCGGCATCATGTCCGCCTGGGTGTTCGTCAGCTCCAAGAAGAAGCTGACCTTGAAAGCTTATAAGTCGGAGTCCGCCGGCACTTACGTCCGGGTGAACGGAGTGCGCAAAGCTTTAACCGGACCGGAAACCGTGCTGGAACAGATCGACATCGGGCTGTACAAGCTGGAAGTATTCACGGGCGAGTCGGCGAGGGCGGATTTCAAGGGGTTTATTTTGGAGTAGTGGAAGAAAGGGGCGGCTGCGCGCGTTCGGGCCGGAAGTGCGCAGCTGATTAACGGTCTTTTGGAGCAAACCCCTCTTATTTCGATGACGGCTTCCGGACAAACAAAAACTCCCCCGCCCGAGGGAGTTTTTCCGTTTCCGTTTTTAGGAAAGGGTGCGCTCAAGCCGCTCGCATAAAGCGATGTCGTCGATCTGGCCGGACAAATAAAGCTGGAGCGGGCCGGACATTTTTCGCAGCTGCCAGTTGGCCAGATTCAAATCTTGCTGAACCCGGAAGGACGGCATAATTTCTTTGAACAAGTTGTAGCGGGAAGGGCGCTCGCCGTCATCCGGCCGGATCTCGTCGGCTACTTCCTTATGGACCGGGATGCTGAGAGAGCGGGAGCCGATCAGCCTCTGGGCTCTTGGCGATCGCAAATATTCCATGAACGTGCGGGCCGCTTCCTTATGTCTGGACTGTCCATTGACGCCTACCCCGATCGAGATCGCGTTGGTCAGCGGATGATGAATAAACGGCATCGGCGATATATCGTAATCGATACCGCTTCCTTTCAGCCGCGTCAAGGTACTGTAACCGATGACCGTCATGGAAATGCGTCCTTCTCTAAACCTTTGGATAAAATCGATCTCCCTGTCATTCCAGGACGGGGGAAAGACGGACGGATCCGCGACGATTTCCCGGTAAAACCGCATGCACTCCATAAACTTCCCGTCCGGGCTTATCTCGAAACGGCCGTTGGCACTCCGCTCGAACTTCACGCCGTTCTGCAAGAGCAGGGCAGGCCAAATATTGATGGACAACGGATCGAAGTAAAGCCCGTACGAATCGCTTCCAGTGAGGAGCCTCGCATTTTTGATCATATCGCCCCACGTCCAAGTGCTGTCCGGCTCCAGAAGTCCCTTCTCGCGGAAATGGGCTTTGTTGTAGCACAATATAAGAGGAGAAAACGTCACGGGCTGCACGTAGCGCCGTTCCCCGACGGAAAACACATTCGCCAGAAAACGGTAAACGCCCGGAAGATTGCCCTCCAGCGGCTCCAGTAAAGACAGCTTGTCCTGTACCGCAAAGTCCTGAAACGTATCCTGATTCAGCGTCACCGCGTCGATAACGCCGCTGTCCAGCATTTGGCTGAACATATAGTAGTGATCCGTATTGACCAATATCGTCTTCACGCTGATGGACGGATGCTGCGCCTGAAAGTCAGCGATCAACGGCTCGAGCGCAAAGTCGTGGACGACCGTCGCATAGCAGGCGATCACCAGCGTCACCCGCGCAAGCTCGGGGGCTTTGACTACCTTCGCGCCTACGCGCCTTTCTTTGACGACCATGCCCCGTTCGACCAGAAGATCGATGCCTTTACGGACCGAACGCGGACCCATCTTGTATAGTTCCGCCAGCGCGGTTTCGGAAGGAAGAGGATCGCCTACGCCGTACACGCCTTCGGCAATGTCCCTCTCCAACTTTTCAACCATTCGGTTCAGCCTGGAATGAAATGTTTTGCGGCTTTCTTTCTCCTCGTTGCGCAACGGTTTCTACTCTCCTGTCCAATAGCCGGAGCTTTGCTTCCTTCATTTTGTATCGTTCATGGTTCAATGTCAACAGACGCATCTGCCGGAGCAAAAGCCCGACCCTGCTCGGGCCGGGCATTCCGGAAGTCAGACGTAATACTGAACGAAACATTCGATCAAAGTGACGCCGCCTGCATTCGTATCGGCCGGCGAATCCCCTTGCCGGGACAGCCGGAAAGCGACGTATTTGCCCTTGAGCCCCCCGCTTTCGAAGTTATAGGCGACATTGACCTTGTTGATTCCCGCTGTCAGGCTGGCGTTGAAAAGGGTATCCGTCCCCAATGGGGCATTGGTCGCCGTATCGATGGCGGCAAGGCGGAACGATGCCGTACCCGCCTGCTCGGCATGGACGCATACATCTACGGCCCCCCGGTTGGCTATTCCGGTCCCGAAGGCGACGAAACCCAACCACCCGTCCGTCACGGTATCGGGGCCGGCGGCGACATTGCCGAGCGAGAACGAGCTGCGTGTCGGATTGCCGTACTGAAGCGTATTGTTGATGACCGGCTGGCCGGTCACACTGAGCAGCGACCTCGTATCGAACAGGCCGCCCCGCACCCCGTTGGCTACGATCTCGTTCAGGACAAGCGCATTCTCATAACCGTGGAAAGAGCAGGCCGGATCGACATACAGCCCAATCGCTTTATTCACGACTATAGCCCGCTTGCAGCCGGAAGATCCCCGCAGAAAGATGCTGCCCCTCACGGCTATCCCGTAAATCGTAGCCAGCGGATCGTCGACATCGATCGCAATGTCGGACCCGTTGTTCACATTGGCGGTGCCGTTCGATTCGAAGTAGACGCCGTCAAAGTTCACTTGACGTGTTCCGTTTTCCAACCTGGCGCCGAACTGGGTGTTTCCTTCGATGGCCGTACCGAAGAAGTTGACTCCCAGCGGAGAACGGGAGCGGAACCCTACCCCGTTTCCTTGCAGCTCGCCGCCGACGAACGAAACGCCGTTAAAACCGACATTCGGCGGGGAGTCGCTTCTTACGATATCCACCCCTACCGCGAAGCGCTGCGCGACCAGATTGAATACCGACGCGATCCATCCGCCGCGAATGCGGCATCCGGTCCCTTGGCCGGCGGTCTCGCTGTACAGGAACAAATTTCTCAGAGACCAGCGGGTAGGCGCCGTATTAACATTGGCATCGATAATGTCGAGCGCGATCTGTCCGGTTCCGGCGGTGGTGATCAAGAAATTTTCCAAGCTGAATTCTTTGGACTCCGTTCCGCTCAGAACGACCCCGCCCGACGTAAAGCGAAGATTCGTGCTTCGGCCGTATCCGGCGACACAGCTGCCTTTGGTGAAATATACGTTGTCCGTACATAAATAGGTCGCCTTCGACGACAGCTGGATGCCCCCGTGAGCGGCCGCGCATCGGGTAATTTGGCGCTGGCTCGGGATGACGCCGCCAGGATCGGCGCCAAACATCTCGGGAGTGATTGCCGCATCTCCGATTCTCGTGTAGCAGCCTTGGCCTGCCGCATCCGCCGCGAACCAATTCGCCACTTGTCCGTCGTTCGTCCAATCCGTCGGAAACGGCCGATTCGGATCGATTACGGTTCCGCCGTTATGAACGCCCTTACCGCGCGAAGCATCCCAAACATAGGTGCCGCCGCCATGCGATGTGCCCGCCCGGTAGCCTTTCACACAGAAGCATTGCCCGTCGTGCAGCTCCGACTCGTCCAAGGCTATCAAGTCGGCCAGACTGTCCAAGCAGATGGCGCAGTTAGCGCCGACAGCCTCTTTCCCGAATCCGACCACACTGCCCGATACTGCGATGGCACCCGCCGCGGCCGCCCCGATCGTCGCCAGCACCTTCCTGCGGCTGATGAATCGACTTTCCCGTCCGGCCTGTTTTTCTTCCATGCGGATCACTCTCCTTATATACATGATCGGTCATTTCAACTGCGCTTCGATTTTTTTGTTGGCCCGCTCTTCCGCTTCCCGCAGGGCGGTATTGATATCTTTGGCGCCCGAAGCGACGTCCGTCCCCGCAATATTGAGCTCGGGGCTCGCCAGTTTCTCGTAGTTCGTGCTGTAAGGCAGCGGGGCCGTTTTATGCTTGAAAATCGCCTCGATATTTTTGCCTTTAACGAGCTCGTACTTGGTGCCGAACTGTTTTCGGATCGCATCCGAATTCAAAGCGGTAATTTTGCCGTACTGCGATAACAGAGACTGCACTTCTTCCGAGGTCGATATGTACGATACGGCCTGAAAAGCCTGCTCCTTGTATTTGCTCCCCTGGGAAACAAGCAAGTAAATCGGCTTGGCTGCGCCGGATATGCCGGGCGCCTCTTTATGCTGCGGAATGGAGGCCATATCCCAGTTCAGCTTCTGCCCGCTCTTCTCCACGCTTTCGACGAAACCGAGCATCGGATTCAGCCACTGCGTGAGCATCGCCATTCTGTTTTCTTTGTAGAACGCCTCGTTGGGCAAATTCGTAATTCCCGTTCCGTGAATATCCCGGACTACGGTAAGGGCCCGCTTCCACAGCTCGTTTTGAAAATCGGCCTTTCCCGTCTGCTTGTTAATGATCGGAATTCCCCACTGCATCCCGACCGTATGCAAATTGCCCCAGCGCACGCCTTCGTATTGAACCTGATCTTCCTTGCGCGTCAGCCGTTTGGATAGACCCACAAGATCGTCGTAAGTCATTTGATCGGTCGGGTAAGCAACGGCAAACTTGTCGAACAGGTCTTTGTTGTAGAACAGCATGAATTTATCGACATACCACGGCAGACCGAATAATTCGCCTTTGGGTCCGACGTTCCGGATGCCTTGCACAGGCGACGGGTCCATCTGATTCAGACTGACCTTGTACTTTTCTATGAAAGGGTTCAGATCGAGCGGATACGCATAGTCCGTAACGGCGGACAAATTGGGATAATCGGTTATGACGATATCCGGGGGCGTCCCTTGCTCGATCATCTTCTGGAAACTGACTCCTCCTCCCGTGTTCACGTACTCGATCGTAATATGGGGATATTTCTTCTTCACCGGTTCTCCGATAAACTGATCGACCGCCTCCTTCGTAATTAACGTGGCGAAATACATAATCTTCAGCGTAGCCGGTTCGGCCGCAACCATTGCATTCGCTTCGGGTGCTTTCCGCCCGGAATCGTTTGCTGTCTCCTGCTTCATTCCCCCGCATCCGGCGATCATACTTGCGGTAAGAGCGAACATCGTACACGCGTAAATCGGTTTGCGAAACATCGCTTGACCCCCTTTAAATGGTAACGCTTTCATTTCCGCAATGGTATGGATTCTTGAGTACAGTGCCATGCTTGAAACACGTCTTTCTCGAAAAGGAGTATCCCCTCCTCCATTATAATATTAGGTCCTATCTACATCACATATTACAGTTTATTACTTTACCAACTACAACTGCGATGTTATAGGATCTAATTCTGAGACCCATTATAATTCGCCTTCCACATCCTGTAAAGGGGGGGTTTTAACGTTTTTGGCCCTTTAAATCACAAAAACACAAATATATATGCAAAAAAGTGGATTTTCATTGTCCTATGGGCCGTAAATAGGACGTTATACTAATTTTAAATTATGATTTTTGGATGTAGATAGGATGTACAATTTTCTGGCTACACAAAAAAAGAGACTGTCTCTCGACAGCCTCTACGTACAACCTGCAGTTATTCTGTTTCCCACTGACATAAGCTCGAATTTACAGTATTCCGTATGTCCTCACGGCATCTTATTTCTTCGCCTTCTCCTCGTCGATCTTCTTGTTGATGATCTCTTCCGCTTCCCGCAGCGCCGTATTGATATCTTTCCCGTTGAAGGCGACTTCCTTGAATTTCTTCACCATCTCTGTGCCGGCGATCGAATCGTATTTCGTTACCGAGCTCGGCGAAGGGGCCGGTGTACCGGAAACGAAGGCAATCACGTTTCTCCCTTTCGTATGCGGCATGTCCGCGGCGAACGACTTCTTGATTTCGGGCTTTTTCAAGATGGAGGGCTCGCCGATCCGGGAACGCTCGGTTTGAATCTCTTCGGAGAGCAGATGCGCCACCACACGGAACGCTTCATTCTTGTTCTGGCTCGTCTTGGAGACGTACAGTCCCGATACGACCGGCTGTATGCCCGTCTTCGGACCGCTTGCGAACGTAGGCAGCGTGACCATATCCCAGTCCAAGCCGTTCTGGGTCGATTCGATCAAAGGACTCAAAATGTTGGGGACGGCGAACATCGCGACCGTCTTGTCTTTCAGGAAAGGATTGAACACGTTCGGCAGCGCACCCGGATTGTTGCCGTCGATATCGTAAAACCGTTTCATAGCCGCAAACACCGTCTTCCAGCCGTCCGTCTGGACGTTCGCTCTGTCCGTCTTATTGTCGACGAACGGCAAAGACAATTGATTGTACGGGATTTGGAAATCGGCGACAAAGTCGAAGCCGCGGTATTTGACGCCGCCGTCGGTGCGGGCCATTTTCTTGGCCAGCTCGTACACTTCATCCCAGTTCATCCCATCCTTCGGGTAAGCGACCCCGAACTTGTTGAACAGGTCTTTGTTGTAATACAAGGCGGCATGGCCTTGCCCTACGGGAAGTCCGTATATTTTCGCATCCTTCTTATCGATCTTCAAGCTGTCCAGACTGACGGGATCGATCCCGCCCGCATCGAAGCCGTTCGCCTTCATCAGCGGCGTCATGTCGTCCAAGATGCCCAGATCGTTATACTCGAATGTCGATTTGATCCCCGAGCCTTGAATGATGTCCGGCACCCGATTCGCCATGACCAGATCGGCCAGGCTCGACCCTTTCTCGTTTTTGACATGGACGAGCGTAATGTGCGGATATTTCTTCTTGATCGGCTCCACCCATAAGTTATTCCACAAATACTCCGAATAGTTCGATGGATTAAACACCGTAATCGTAACCGGTTTGTTGACTTCCGCAGCCGGCGCCGCCTCCTTCGGTCCCCCGCCGCCGCAGCCGGCCATCACCACGCTGACCGACACCATGAACGCAGCAAGAAGTGCCGTTCGTTTTGTTTTGTTCACCGTAGAACCTCCCGTAACCGATATGTTTTTGTGCTCGAAGCGCAGCCGCAGCGGACAGTTCCCGTTCCCGCCGCCCCCTTTATCGTATTGCGCCGCCCTCGCTTGCCCTATGGTTAAGCGCTTGCACCATTAGATTACTGCATGGGGCTGTATTCTGTATTTGGTATAAATCCGGTAATTCGACGGCATAGAAGTCGTGCTTTCCGCCTCCGTTTGTACAAAAACGACTTTTGCCCGCGTCCCCGAGAAGACATGCGCCGACTGTCCGCGAACGATAAGGTCAATTATGTGCAAACCGGATAGGGCTGCCGCCGTATACCGGAGATCTTTCGCCGAATATAAACCAAATACACGCGGCGTTCAATTTGATACAGTAGCAACAGGAGGAAGGACCAACCTTCCCGCTATAAGCATACGCAAGGAGGTATCGGGATGGACAGAACGCTTAAGTCGTCGCCATGGAACTTGGAGCAGTTGCATCGTTCCCCGCGAATATATCCGTCCGACGTGAAGGCCGCGAACGGCATTCACTCGATTTTTTATGAAGGGCTGCCCTTCAAGGGAAAAGAAACGCGCGTCTTCGCCTATTACGGATTGCCGGAAGTGGCGGACAAGGAGAAAGTGCCTGCCGTCGTACTCGTTCATGGAGGCGGGGGCACCGCCTATGAAGAATGGGTGAGCTTGTGGACGAACCGGGGATACGCCGCTATTGCGATGGATTTGGAGGGGCACCTTCCGCTCGGGGCAGCCGGAATGAACAAGCGGTTCAGCCATTCGTGGTCCGGCCCGATCCGGGAAGGCATTTTTGTGGATTGCGACCAGCCCGTGGAGGAGCAGTGGATGTACCATGCCGCGGCCAATGTCATGCTGGCCCATTCCCTCCTTCGCGATATGCCGCTTGTGGACCCGCAGCGGATCGGAGTAACGGGGATATCGTGGGGCGGTATCGTCACCAGTCTTGTCGCTGGAATCGACAACCGGTTCGCGTTCGCCATTCCCGTCTACGGATGCGGCTTTCTGTACGAAGCCCATAATCAATGGGGTCAGCGATTCGTGGACATGGGGGAAGCAAGCGCCGAGTCGGTCAAACGGCTGACCGAGCCGTCCGCTTATTTGTCCCGCGTGGCGATGCCGACGCTGTGGGTGAATTGGCTCTATGATCCTTATTTCGGCATGAACATTTTCAGCAAATCGTATGTCGCCGCCAAAAATGGAATCGAGCAATCCGGCATGTGCATCTATCCCCGCCTCGGACATTCTCACCCGCTCGGCTGGAAGCCTGCCGAAATCTATGCGTTCGCGGACAGTATCGTTCTCGGCGGCGAGCCTTTGCTTCGTCTTGGTGAACCTAGGGAGGAGAATGGGGTCGTCTCTGTCGCCTGCGATTGGGCCGACGGGAATGAACCCGTCCAGGCAGAGCTGTTCTATACGAGCAATTGCGATAACTGGCAGCAATGCGAATGGACAACGGCCGATTGTACGCTCGACCGGGCGGATGACTGCGTCTATGTTCGCCTTCCGCAGGACGCCCGGGCTTATTTCATAAACGTGCTCGATTCGCGCGGATGTACGGCCAGTACCCGTGTCGTCGTGCGTTGATCAAGTTTACACGCCGCTCCCCGGTACCTTATAGTGAAGGTATTACGACTGTTGACGGGAATGGGTGGGTTACGATGATCATTCGCACATATCACAATGTGGTCGATGACAAGAAGAAATTCATGGGCGGAGGCACACACCCGTTCTACGAAATTTTGTGCATCACCCGCGGAGAGGTAACGCTCGAGTTCATGAACGAATCGTTCCGCTCCGGGAGCCGTACGTTGTTTCTAATTCCGGATAACGTCCCGCACCATCTGTACAAAAAGTCCGAGTCGGCCGCATACTGGTACTTGGAGCTGGAGAAAGGGGCGGGGCCGCTCTTGCAGACCGCTTCGTTCCCTTCCGTCGGCGAAGCGATCGAATGGAACCGCATACAGAGCGACGGCGAAGCATTGTCGGCCGGCATCTCCGGACTTGCCGAGCTGATCGCCTCGACCAGCGAGTCGATCGCGGCCGCCATGAATAACGAGAGCTTATCCCGGCACGGCGAATTGCGCGAGCGGATCGTCCTGCATGATGTAAGCAAGCTGTTCCTGCAAATTACCGCAGCTCTCAAGCAGCACCGTCAGCCGGATGCGGCAAATCCGGAGCCGGCTGAGGCGCATCCGAACAAGCAGCTCGTTCAAGATTTGATGCAGTATATGGAATCCGCCTATTTGCACGAGGTGAAGCTGCAAATGCTGGCGTCGCGGGCCCATCTGGACTCCTCCTATCTGATCCGCCTCTTCAAGGAGCACACGGGGACGACCCCTTACCAATATTTGCAGGAATTGCGCATGAACGCGGCCAAAAGCTATTTGACCAACACGAGCTTGACGGTCAAAGATATCGCCGAGACGAACGGCTTTCCGAGCATCCATTACTTCAGCCGGCAGTTCAAGAAACGGTACGGCATGAGCCCTAGCCAGTGGCGGCAAGCCCAGGCGGCGGAGTAGGCGGCGGCGCCCGCCGGGCGGGTACGGGCTGTTTGCGCAGATAAGGTGCATATGCGCACTATATCCACCGAAGTGCCGCGAACCCGGACAGTTAGTGTTCAAATGTACGTTATTCCTTTCGTGGAAGGACTGGATGCCCAAGAAATAGGGGGAATCTGCGAGGATAAGGTACAAATGCGTTACTACTTAGGTTCCATAATCATCCAAAACGAAATTCACCACAAAGGACGGAGGTTAGGGAGGTGAGGACCGGGAGGCCTTGCTTACGGAGGGTAGAGATAAAACTGCGGGCACGAGCAAACTGT
>NZ_VCRA01000040.1 GCF_005938385.1 Paenibacillus mesophilus | reverse complement strand
TGTGCTACTTTCAGTCGGAGTTCTTCGTAGATGCTGTTCTTTTTCATGTTGTTCGCCCCCCCTCATCTATAGTGTACATGAGTTCACTATGATGACTCCATTCCAATTATGGGGCTTAAATGTATTAGTTACTTCAGGTTCACTGTTCCTCCAATTGCCGAGAAGTGGAGCCAAATAGCGTAACGAGGTTCACAAATTAGCAAATTCGGTTCATTTTTCAGCTGATGTGCTTTTTTTGCGACGGCTTAAAGACTTCTATTTCCACCGATAGCGCTCTTCCGCTTACCGAAGTTGATCTTCAGGCGAACGATCTGTTCATGCGGCAGACTGGTCACATGCGTACCGATCGTCAGCCCGCGGCCATCACATTTTAGGGGAGTTTATTTTGCATTTCCTATTTACAAGTTAAAAAGGATGGGCTTATAATGAACTCGAAAGATACAATAGTGTCATAATGTGATACGACGAAGTTGAAAATGTACAAATGTGCGATCTATTTTTATTGGGCGCAGTCGTCAGCCGGATGCTATGACTTCGGCGCTTGGCAAGCGATTTCAAAACGATATAAGAAAGCGGTGAACGCAAGATGACACGCGGTAAAGACGTCGCAACAATCGGATCGAGGATCGAAATGTTCGTCGACAATTGGCTGATCGAAGAGCGGCAAGGAACCGAGCTGCGGGTGACCCCGCCCGTCAAGCGCGAAGTCGTAATGAAGTTCGACCAGCCTTGGGAAGGCAATACCGTTTGTTATTTCACGGTCATTCAAGACGAAGGGAAAATTCGGCTGTACTACCGGGGCAATGCGCGCGCCGACGATCACGACGACCGGCAAGTTACCTGTTATGCGGAGAGCGAGGACGGCGTCCAATTCGCCAAACCGGCGCTCGGGGTCTACGAGTATGAAGGTTCCGGCAAGAACAACATCATATGGCGCGGTCTGGAATCGCATAATTTCGCGCCGATGAAGGACGTTTCACCGGCTGCAGCGAAGGAGTCGCTGTTCAAGGCTGTAGGCGGAGTCGCACCGCGAGGAACGCCGTGGACGAAAGGGATGCTTAACGCCTTACATTCGCAGGACGGGATTCATTGGTCGAAAATGGAAGAACATCCGGTCATCACCGACCAGCCGTTCGATTCGCACAACATCATCCTGTGGGATCCGAACATTGAGGCGTACCGCTGTTACGCCCGTTATTGGACGGAGCAAAAAGTCAGGGCCGTACATAGCTCCGTCTCCCCTGATTTTCGGACGTGGCAGCCGTTCGAGCTCAACACATACGATGCGGACGTTCCGATCGAACACTTTTATACGAACGCTTCGGTCGTCTGCCCGGGCGCCGAGCATATGTATTTGTCTTTTCCGAAACGATTCGTGGAGTCGCGCAAAAAAGTGGCCGAACACCCGGTCTCGGGGCTGTCGGATACGGTATTCATGTCTAGTCGCGACGGGCTTCATTGGGACCGGACGTTTCCGGAAGGTTGGCTGCGCCCGGGCCATGACCGGAAAAATTGGACGGAGCGCAGCAGTATGATTGCGCACGGCATCGTGCAGCTGGAAACGGAGCCAGAGCTGTTCTCGCTGTACGTAACCGAGCATTACCGTTGGGACGACGTCCAATTGCGTCGGGTGACGGTGAGAAAGCACGGCTTCGGCTCTCTCCATGGAGGGTATCGGGGAGGAGAGGCGACGACCCGTCCACTCGTTTTCTCCGGAAACCGGCTTCTGCTGAACTATGCGACTTCGGCTGCCGGCTCTATCCAAGTCGAACTGACGGATGAATCAGGTAGGCCGTTGGAAGGGTACGCGGCAGCGGATATGGAGACGTTGTACGGAGACGAGCTGGAAGGCGTCGTAAGATGGCGTAACGGCGAAGACGTATCGGCACTTGCCGGCAAGCCGGTGCGGATCCGTTTCCTTTTGAGCGATGCCGATATTTATTCGTTGCAATTTAAATGACGGTCAAACGGATCGCAGGGGGAAACTTCCAATTCACCGCCATAGCGGAGTTGGAGGTTTTTTCGCATTGCGGCATGCAAAATTTGAAGTACCCGGCCGGATGTGATACCTTGAATAAGATACAGGGTTCGGATTTCGCCGGCAAGCCGGCGCAAGGCAATATACGAATTTGGAGTGGGCAGCCGGTGAATACGACGAAAGATTTCATGAAAGATGCAATGGAAATGCTGGCACTGACAAGCAGGACGTTCTTGATTCCGATAAACGGTCTGGTACCGGGATTAAAGGAAGCGGTCGCATCGGCCTACCTGTGCATGAGGGCTATCGACGAGATCGAAGATCACCCCGACCTGCCGTCCGACGTGAAGGTGAGCTTGCTGACCGGGATCGGTACAATCGTTCGGGAGCCGTCCAGAAGCGACGCGCTGCAATCGCTGTTTCATCCGTATCGGGAACAGCTGCCGGCCGTTTCCGTGCGTCTGAACGATTGGATCGAGCTGTGCCCTTCCACGATTACCGACCGGGTTCTGCAAAGTACGGCACAGATGGCGGAGCAGATGGCGGAATGGGTGGAACGAGAGTGGCATATCCGGACGGAAGACGATTTGGACCACTATACGTACTGTGTGGCTGGAGCCGTTGGAGAGCTGCTTACCGATCTTTGGATGTGGTACGACGGTACGGCGACGGATCGAACGAAAGCGGTCGCCTTCGGCCGCGGACTGCAAGCCGTCAACATCTTACTGAACCGCAACGACGATCAAACAAGAGGCGTCGCTTTTTTTCCCGACGGCTGGGGAATGGAGGAAATGGTCGCCTATACGAGAAAAAACTTGCGGCAGGCCGACGAATATATCGCCGCGATCCCTCCGGGACCGGTCTATCAATTTTGCAGCATTCCACTCGCGCTGGCGCATGGCTCACTGAACGCGCTGGCCGCCGGCGAGAGCAAGCTGAGAAGATCGGATGTGCTGGAAATCGTCGGCAGGCTGACCGGCGATACGAAATCTTGAGCGCGGTACAACACTGCATTCGAGTAAATGTGATTCTTCGTGCAAGAACGAAGTAATAAGCGTTGGAGAAGGGGCCTTCGGGGCTCCTTTTTTTGCGTTTATTGAAGTTATATACAATAATAAAGAAATTTGTCGACTTTAATATTGTTGACAATATTACACCGCTGGTTTAATCTATAGATATGAAATGAAAGCGCTGTATCGGAGATGTGCGAATCATTTTGCGGTATTCGTACGGTATGAGGCGGACAATCGATCCGCTTTATATAAAATGAAGTTTGAGGTGAGCGTATGGGCAATGCTTGGGGGAGCATGAGAATGTCCGGGGTTGTGTTGGCGGCGGCGCTGGCGGTGACGGCCTGCGGAGGCAAAACGCAAGGAACGGAGGAGGCGCAGAAAGCGCCCGCGGAAAGCGCGAAGCCGGTGAAGCTGCAGGTGCTGACGCCGGGAGGCGGGAACAACGAATGGTTTATGGATAGGTATGGGAAAAGCATTCAGCAGAAATATCCGCACATTTCGTTCGAGGTGATCGAGAATACCGGACAGACCGTGCAAAATCTCGTAACGGAGAAGCGCAAGATCGATCTCATCATCACCTCGTTCGTCGGATATCGCGGGCAAATCAAACCGGTCGAGCTGACTGCGGACATGTCGGATTTGATCAAGAAGCATCAATTCGATATCAACCGGCTGGACCCCGCTTACATGGACATGATCCGCAACCTGGATGGCGGGAAGGTAACCGCGCTGCCGTTATACGATCTTAGTCTGCTGCTTTATTACAATAAAGATATTTTCGATAAATTCGGCGTTCCTTATCCGACGGACAATATGACATGGGAAAGCTTGTACAGCGTCGCCACGCGGCTTACGAGAAACGAAGGCGGAGTCCAGTACCGCGGCTTCGTCACCGCTCCGTCGAACTTGGTGTCCGTCAATCAGCTGTCTCTCGGTTATCTGGATAGCAAGGGGGAGAAAGCGGCGCTCCAGACGGATCCATGGAAGCAGTTCATCGAGACGATGCTTCCGCTGTATACGATGCCGGGATATAATGCGACTAAAGCGATGATCAGCGGCAATGCGATTAAAGAGGCGTTTTTCAAAGAGAAGTCGTCCGCCATGTTCGTCATGTTCAACTCCGATGCGCCGAAGCCGGAAGACGGCTTGAACTGGAACGCCGTCAGCCTGCCGGAGATGAAGCAAGCGCCGGGCGTCGGTTCCCAGCCGTATCCTGTTTACATTGCTGTCGCCTCCACGAGCGAGCATCGCGACGAGGCGTTTCTCAGCATCGCCCATCTGCTGTCCGACGAAGTCCAGACGAAGCTGATGTCCGACTTTGCGCAAATCTCTCCGCTGAAAAGTACGGAAGTCAAGGCGGCGTTCGGCCGGAACGTGGCGCAATGGCAAGGCAAAAATATCGCCGCGATTCGAGCGAAGAAACCGGCAGCGCCGCCCGCTTACGTCGGGGAGTACAACAACTTCGGGCAAACGGCGATTACGAACGCCATGCTCTCGGTCATCGTCGGCGAGAAAGATATGAACACGGCTCTCAGGGACGCCGATGAAGAAGTGAACAAAAAAATCGCGGAAGCGAAAGCGATGAAAAAGTGACGGCGCTTGCGGGAAGGAAGATGCGGAAATGTCCAGAAAGCTGTTTTATAATTTGCGCATACAGGCTGCGGAAGGCGGCGTCCGCCTTTCTTTCTACAAAAGCACTCCTCTCTTCCTCTCCGGATCTGAGAACGGCCAACCGCCGATGATCCGCATTTACCGGAAGGAGGAACCGGCCTTTAGTTTCAATGAAGATTACGGCGAGTATTTCGACGGACTTTCTCCCGAACAGGCCGAGATTCTTTTCGAGGGAGCAATGGATGCGGGAAACGGCCGTAAATACACGTATGTTGATTCTCTTGCAAAAGTAGGCTCCACATACGCTTATTGGGTAAGCTCCGACCGGGGTGACCCCCCGGTCGGTCCCGCTGCCGTCCGCGTCCGGGATGCGGAGATATGGTGGCCGCAGCAAGAGATCGATAGACGGATGGAACGGCTTTCCGCGATGTACCCGCAGCTCGTTACGCTGAAGAGCTTCGGGCGTTCCGTTCGGGGGGCGGATATTCGCGGGCTGCTTGTCGGGAATGCGGCTCGTCGCGCGGCCTTTATCGGCTTGATCCACCCGGGGGAATCGGGGCCGGAGCTGATCATTCCGGCTGTCGAGCGTTTATTGAGGGATAACGGCGATGAGCTGGCGCATGCCGGGCTGGCCATTCTTCCCGCCGTTTCGACCGATGAACGGGAGCGGCTCGTGCATGGACATCCGGGTTATTTACGAACAAACGGCAGCGGGGTGGACATCAACCGCAATTTTCCGGCCGAATGGGAAGAGACGGATTATAGCTACGGACTGGATACGTCCGATCCGGACGCGATCACATATAGGGGGCCTCGGCCTTGTTCCGAGCCGGAGACGCGAGCGGTCATCTCCTTTATCCATGAAGCGAAGCCTCGCTGCGTCTTTTCCTTCCACTGCTTGGCCAGCATATGCGGACCTGCCTTCTTCGCTTCCAAATACGCCCGCAACGATCAAGCCTTCTCGGAACGCTCGCTTCCATTGCTTGCGGCTTATACGAAAGGGTTTTACGGGCTGGAGGATAGGCCGGTTCGGATGAGCTACGCCTGTTCCTCCGGAAGCTTGCCCGCGTGGCTGTATAAGGAGCTTGACGTACCCGGCTTCGATTTGGAGTGGGAGGGCGAGGAACGGTCGAGAATAACGCATACGGACAAGACTACGCGGGAGCTTCTTCGCGATTATCAGGATCGACATTATCAAGGCATGCTGAGCGTTTTACGGGAATTACGAGAAAGGTGCGAATTCGATTGAATGAGGGAGGCCGTCCGTAATCGAACGGTCGGCCTTCTCCAACGGATTGGGAGGTTACAGGAATGGACGGATTGCTGAAATTGGAGTGCCATACCGCATGTCTGGAAGCGGAGCAGGCGGCGCGGATCGCGGCAGAGCGGATCGGCGAGATAAAGATGAAGGGCGGCGACACGCGGCCCTTTCGGCTAGCGTTTGCAGAACGTGAGACGAAAGGATACGTGTTGGACGTGGCGGATCCTTGGAATGTGACGATCGGCGCGAAGCGGAGGCGGGATTTCATAGCCGGGCTGGGAGAGTTGTTAAACCGGCTGTTGAAGGCGGTTGACGATGCTGCAGCAGCAGGCACCGCCGAAGCGCCGGGCTTAACGGTCGGAGTATGGGAGACCGTGCCGGCGATCAGGGACCGCATCCATTATATGCCCGGCCATTTCGGCAACTCGTTCGAGGTGTGCTGGAGCGGAGAGATGCGGCGCTACTTGGAAGATTTGGCGCTGTCTGGCGCGAGCGGATACGGGGATTGGTTCGATCCGAACGACATGCCGGACCCGTATCATCCTCACGTCTACCATAGCACGTCGATGTTTTTGTGGCGCCGGAAGAAGGAGTGGCTGTCGTTCAGCCAGCAGCTCGGCTTGGACAATGTGCTCGTCGTGACGCCGAATGTAGGATATGTCGACCAGATGCGCCCGGAATGGGTCGGGGTGAGAAATCATAGCTTGCGCGTACAGGGGCAGGTGCTGTGCCCGTCCAACCCGCAAGCCCGCGAGGTCATTCTCGGCAATCAGAGGCGGCTGTTCGAGGATTTGCGGCAGTCGGGCATCCGGGTAAGCAAGATCGTGTGCGCTCCGTACGACGACGGCGGCTGCGCCTGTCCGGATTGTCAGCCGTACTACCCGGTATTTCTGAAGCTGGTGCGGGACGTATACGATACGGTAAGCGCGTTCTACCCCGAGCTGAAGGCCGACATTTGCGGCTGGTGGACTTCTGAGGAGGAAAGCCGCCAACTTCAGGAGTTTATTAACGGGCCGGCCAAGACCTGGTTCGGATCGTTCCAATACAGTGCAGCATATGGCGTATTCGAGCTGCCCGACGACATTCACGCGCGAACTGGCGGAATGAACCTCGGTTGTTTTCTCCATATCGGCTTCTCCCATGATCGCAGGGACGTATATACGAAGACGGGGGTTCACAGCGCCTCGCGCCGAATTCAGTCGGTGCTCCGTTCGTTCGCACGTGCGGAGTGCAACGGGTTTATGACGTACAACGAGTCGTTCGGCGATCATTTCAATGCGTTCGCAGCGGGATTGCTCGGGTGGAACCCGGATCGGGACGTCAGAGAAATCGCCGAATTTTACGGCAGGCTGATGTTTCGCCTTAACGGTTCCGCTCTGCAGAAGCTCGCCGATGTCCTGCTGGAGATGGAAATGCTGGACAGCGCGCGGGCGTCCGATTGGGCGGAGACGCTTCGCGGCATCGCACCGGAAGTGAGAACCCATGAGCGGCAGGAGTGGGCGTTCGGACATATCCGGCTGAAGGCCGAGCTGATGCGGTTGGATGAACGGATCGAGCGGAAGCTCGCGGATCATGATTCGGAGGCGGCATTTCCCGATATGAAGGAAAGGCTGCGCTTGACCGAGCGGCTGTGGCGCGGCATGTACGGCTTCGGAGTACTGCGGCATATTCTTATCCCCGAGCGGATGCTGCCGGATTGGCATAAGGCTTACCTCGACATGGAGCAGTCCGGCGGGAGCGGGGGAGGCATCCGAAGCGGAGTGATGGCGGAAGAGGCGTGAGCTTGCTGAAAAAGCGACCTATTATCGGAAGGCCTTTTCCGATAGGTCGTTTTTTTTCTGTTTCTTTCGGATGCGGCGGCTTCGCGCTGTGGATAAGGTACAAATGCACACTATTTATGAAAAAATGTCGATCTTTAGCTGAAATAACGTTCATATGTACCTTATTTGATGTGAGGTGGCGCCAAAACCGCGGAAAGCGGGGAGACAGCGATGGATAAGGTACAAATGTGCACTAACCAAGCAAAAATGTCGGTGTCGAGCTGAAATAGTGTTCAATTGTACCTTATCGAGAGGCAGAATAGCACCGCAAGCCGCCGCCTTCGCTGTCCCTGCCCCTATTCGAAAAGCGTAAATTAGCGCGCCATTGCTGGAAGGCATGCAATTTTGGTATAATGGAGCGTAATGCGCGAAAACCGGGAGGGTCAACATGCCGCAAAGTACGGACAGACAAAGCATGATACGCAATTTCAGCATCATTGCCCATATCGATCACGGCAAGTCTACGCTTGCCGACAGGATCTTGGAATATACAGGGGCCTTGTCCTCGCGCGAAATGCAGGAGCAGGTGCTCGACCAGATGGATCTGGAGCGCGAGAGGGGCATCACGATCAAGCTGCAGGCCGTTCGTCTCGGCTACCGTGCGGACGACGGCAAAGATTATATCCTGAACTTGATCGACACGCCGGGGCACGTCGACTTCACCTATGAAGTGTCCCGCAGCCTCGCGGCCTGCGAAGGCGCGCTGCTCGTCGTCGACGCGGCCCAGGGCATCGAAGCCCAGACGTTAGCCAACGTCTACTTGGCGCTCGACAACAATCTGGAAATTTTGCCCGTCATCAACAAAATCGATTTGCCGAGTGCCGAGCCGGAACGGGTCAAGCAGGAAATCGAGGACGTTATCGGGCTGGATGCAAGCGAAGCGGTGCTGGCGTCGGCCAAAGCGGGGATCGGCATCAAGGATATACTGGAGCAAGTCGTGAAGAAGGTGCCCGCACCGACCGGCGATCCGAGCAAGCCGCTCAAGGCGCTCATTTTCGATTCGCACTATGACGCCTATAAAGGAGTTATCGTCTACGTGCGGGTCGTCGACGGCACGATGCGCAAAGGAACATCGATCCGGTTCATGGCGACCGGAGCCGAATTCGAGATTATCGAGGTCGGCGCCTTCAAGCCGCGGATGACCGTGGTGGACGAGCTGACGGTCGGAGACGTAGGGTTTGTAGTAGCGGGGATCAAGAACGTGAAGGATACCCGCGTGGGCGATACGATCACCGATTCGCGCAATCCGACGGCGGAGCCGCTTTCCGGCTACCGGAAAATCAACCCGATGGTATACTGCGGTCTGTATCCGATCGATACGGCCGACTATAACGATTTGCGCGAAGCGCTCGAGAAGCTCGAGCTGAACGACGCCTCGCTGCGCTACGAGCCGGAGACGTCTACGGCGCTCGGCTTCGGTTTCCGCTGCGGCTTTCTCGGATTGCTGCATATGGAGATTATCCAGGAGCGGATCGAGCGGGAATTCAACATTCCGCTCATTACGACGGCTCCGAGCGTTATTTTCCGGGTTACGCTGACGAACGGCGAAGTGCTTCTTATTGATAACCCGTCCAATTATCCGGAGACCGGACGTATCGATTTCGTCGAAGAGCCTTACGTAAAGGCGTCGATCATCGTACCCAAAGATTATGTCGGCGCGATTATGGAGCTTTGCCAAGGCAAGCGCGGCGAGTTCATTAATATGGAATATCTCGATACGACACGCGTTACGCTCATCTATGATATACCGCTTTCGGAGATTGTCTACGATTTCTTCGACCAGCTGAAGTCGAGCACGAAAGGATACGCTTCGTTCGATTACGAGCTGTCCGGCTACCGGCGCTCGAATCTGGTGAAGATGGACATCCTGCTGAACGGCGAGCAAGTCGACGCCCTGTCGTTCATCGTTCACCGGGAGCGGGCATACAACCGCGGCCGGATCATCTGCGAGAAGCTGAAGGATATTATTCCGAAGCAAATGTTCGAGGTGCCGATTCAGGCGGCTGTCGGCCAGAAGGTCGTTGCCCGGGAGACGATCAAGGCGATGCGCAAAAACGTGCTGGCCAAATGTTACGGCGGCGACATTTCGCGGAAACGGAAGCTGCTCGAGAAGCAGAAGGAAGGGAAAAAGCGGATGAAGCAGGTCGGCAACGTCGAGGTGCCTCAGGAAGCCTTCATGGCGGTGCTGAAAATAGACGAGTAAGCGTGCGCCGGCGGCCGCCATTGCGGCATTAGCTGAAGTACGTTATTTCGTTCGAAAACCGAGCTGCTGGAACGATAAAGGAACTCAGTTCCGTTAAATGGCCTAAGCGATGAGGTTTTGCCCCGCGATAGGCTGGATAGCGGAACCAAGTTCCTTTATTAATAGGAAATGCCGGGAAATATAGCCGATAACGGAGTCAAGTTCCGTTATGAGCTCCGTTAGTCCGGCAACAAAACGGAAAGGACACAGTGCTATGACGCAGAAGCAGCCAAGCGAGCGGAAGCATACGGTCACACAACCCGAATACAATCAAGCGCCGCCGCGGGCGGTATATATTCATATCCCTTTTTGCACGAACAAGTGCCACTATTGCGATTTTAACTCCTATGTGGTGCAAGGACAGCCCGTAATGGACTATTTGCGGGCGCTGGAGCGGGAGATGGAGCTGACGGCGGAGCGGACGCCCGCCGAGAGGATCGAGTCGATCTTCATCGGAGGAGGGACGCCGACCGTATTGACGCCGGAGCAAATGCGGTTTTTCCTCGGTACGGTCAATAAGCATTTTGGCGAACGTTCGTCGGATTGCGAAATTACGATGGAAGCGAACCCGGGGACAACGGACGCGGAGAAGCTAATGGCCATGCGGGAAGGCGGCGTCAACCGGATCAGCTTCGGCGTGCAGTCGTTCGACAATAAGCTGCTTTCGGACATCGGGAGGATCCATACTACCGACGACGTATACCGCAGCATCGACAATGCGAGAAAAGCCGGCTTCGACAACTTGTCCATCGATTTGATGCTCGGCCTTCCGAACCAAACCGTAGCCACGCTGAACGCGACGATCGACGAGGCGCTTCGGCTCGGACTGGAGCATTACTCCGCCTACAGCTTGAAAATCGAAGAAAATACGCTGTTCCATACACTTTATCATAAAAACAAGCTGCCGCTTCCCGACGAAGACGAGGAGCTGGACATGTACTTGACTGTCATGCGCCGCATGAGAGAGGCGGGGTACGACCAATACGAGATCAGCAATTTCGCCAAGCCGGGCAGGGCCAGCCGTCATAATCAAGCCTATTGGCGCAATCTTTCCTACTACGGTCTAGGAGCCGGCGCGCACGGGTATATAGACGGAACGAGACACGTAAACATCAAAGGCGTACAGGCTTATATCGACGCTTGCAAGACCGGTTTGCCCGTCAAGGAAACGAATGAGGTCAGCCGTCGGGAAGCGATGGAGGACTTTATGATGGTCGGGCTTCGCTTGCTCTCGGGTGTAAGTAATGCCGACTTCCGCAGCCAATTCGGAATAAGAATGGAAGAAGCGTTCGGAGAACAGCTGGACCGGCTGCTGGCGCAAAATATGCTGCTTGCGGACGAGAACGGCTACCGGCTGTCGGAGCAAGGAATTTTGTTCGGTAACGACGTGTTCGGGGCGTTTCTTGCGGATCTCGAAAATTGATTGTCCCTGCGGGGAAAAAAGGTATTGCATAAACGCTTGTGTGCGTGTATATTTATTCATATTATTTCACGTTCGAACAGCAAGGTGGGAAGCGCCATGAGCGTCATATGCAGAAGAGCGACCGAAGACGATGTCGATTCGCTCTACGATATTATTCAATCTTATGCGGAAAAAGGAATTATGCTGCCTCGCTCGAAGGAAGCGCTGGGGCGTAATATCGATACGTTCGTCATCGCCGAATACGACGGTCGGTTCGTCGGGTGCGGTTCGCTGTTCCGACTCGGCAAGGATCTGGTCGAAATTCGTTCTCTCGGCGTAACGGATGGCTATAAAGGCCAGGGAATCGGCCGCAAAATCGTCACCTTCCTGACGGAAGAGGCGATCGCGCAGGAAATACCGAAAATTATGGCGCTTACTTATGAGGTCGCCTTTTTCGAAAAAAACGGTTTTTCCGTCGTTCCGAAAGAAATATTCCCGGAGAAAGTTTGGACCGACTGCGTCCACTGCAAGAAGCAGCACAATTGTGACGAAATAGCCGTATTGAAGCGCCTTGACTGACTTGACAAGGTGCTTTTCTTTTTGGTATTTTTGTAATAAGGTTTAGCACTCCTTTGGATTGAGTGCTAACGACGCGTCAGAAGCTTGGAAACTAGAGGGAGGTCCGCATATGTTATCTGAACGTCAGAAATTGATTTTGAGCGCCATTGTCGACGACTACATTCGTTCAGCCGAGCCTGTCGGATCACGGACCATTTCCAAGCGAGGCGATGTCGGATACAGTCCGGCTACGATCCGAAACGAAATGTCGGATTTGGAGGAGCTCGGATTTTTGGAACAACCGCATACTTCGGCGGGGCGCATTCCTTCCCATAAAGGGTACCGCTATTATGTGGACCACCTGGTGAAGCTCGGAAGCTTGTCCGGCGGCGAGCTGGACGTGCTGAAGCTGTTTTTCGCCGAGAGGCTGCAAGAGATGGAGCATATGATTCAGCACGTGGCGACCGTATTGTCCGGTCTGACCAATTATACTTCGATCGTGCTCGGACCCGAGCTGATGACGACTACGCTGAAGCATTTGCAGATCGTGCCTTTGAATGAAACATCGGCCGTAGCCATTATTGTAACCAATACCGGTCATGTGGAGAACAAGGTGATTTCGATTCCGGACGGAATGCCGGTAGGCGAAATCGAGAAAATCGTGAATTTAATGAACGCCCGCTTGTCCGGGGTTCCGCTCGTCCACTTCAAGTCGAGGCTGCATAACGAAGTCAGCTCGGAGCTGGGCAAGTACGTATCGAAGTACGAGGAACTGATCCGGATGATCGAGGGCACTTTGCAAAGCGACGAGGAGGACCGCATTTTCGTCAGCGGCTCGACGAACATGCTGACGCAGCCCGAGTTCAAGGACGTCGATAAAGTAAAGGGAATTTTGGACCTGTTCGACGAGGCGCATACGCTCGTAAGGCTGTTTTCCGCCGCCCCGAAAGGCATCCAGGTCAAGATCGGCACGGAAAACAGCGTTGAGGCGATTAATAGCTGCAGCCTTATAACGGCATCCTATTCGATAGACGGGCAGCTGCTCGGAACGATCGGCATATTAGGACCGACACGGATGGAATACGGGAAAGTCATCAGCCTGCTGGACCATTTATCGAAAGACATGGCCGTCATGCTCGCCCGATGGTACAAATGATACGGGCTTCGGGCAGCCGGCCGGAAGAGGGATCGGACGGGTATGAAACAAGCGAATCACGAAGGAGAAGAACGTCACGCCGCCCTGCTTAACAATGCCGCCGCAATACGCGCCATATGCTCCGCCGTCGAAGGGACGCTCGGTCCGAAAGGGCTCGATACGATGCTCGTCGGCTCGCGCGGGGAAGTGCTCGTAACGAACGACGGGGCGACCATCTTGGAGAAGATGGACGTCTCGCACCCGGCCGCCCGCATGCTTGTGCAGGTGGCGCGATCCCAGCAGGAGCAGATCGGCGACGGAACGACGACGGCGACCGTGTTGGCCGGCGCGCTCGTATCGGAGGGCGTGGCCCAAGTTACGAAAGGGGTTCCGGTAGCCAAGGTGGTACAGGGAATCGTCGACGGTGTCGGGTACGCCTCCGAGCGGATGCTGGCACGCTCCCGCAAGGTGAGCGGCCCGGACGACCCGATTTTGTACCGGATCGCCTTCGTTGCCGGACGGGAGCATGGCGATATCGCGGAGCTGGTCGTAGAAGCGGCGAAGAAGCTTGGCGGCGGCCGGCTGACCGAAGACGGATTCCGTTTCGCGGACCTTGTCGTCTCTCACGAGCGGCAGTCGAGCGAAGTATGGCCGGGTCTGCTGCTGGAGCAGAAGCCGTTTCAGGCGCATCAGTTCGAGTCGGTCGTCGCCGGCCCCGCGGTGCTCGTGCTGTACGACGCTTTGGAGCCGGAGAAGCTGGAAGAAGAAGCGTTGGTCACGGAAGCGGGCTTCCAAACGTTCATGAAGCTGAAGGAGAGGTTTGCGGATCATTTGCGCAAGCTGCTCGAATTGAACATAAGGCTCGTCGCGTTGGACCGCGGCGCTGACCCGGAAGCCGAGCAATTTTGCTCGGATCACGGCATTATGCTGCTGCAGCGCGTGCCGAAGCGCGAGCTTGAGCGTTTATGCGAACATACCGGGGCCCGACCCGCGCGCCGTTCCGCATTGGGCAAGCCGAATCAGGAGCTGGCCGCCTATACGGGCCGCTGCGAGGCGCTCCTGTACGACAGCCGCATCCGCCGGGTGCGGTTGTCGGGAGGAGCCGGCAAGCCCACCGCGACGGTGCTCGTCGGCGCCAGCACCCGCGAGGTGGTAGGCGAACGGGCGCGAATCGCGCAAGACGCGGCGGCAGCCGTACAGGCGGCGATTCGGGGAGGCTATTTGCCCGGTGGCGGTTCGGTGGAAGTGGCAATCGCCCACGAGCTGGAGCGCTACCGGGAGATGGTGACCGGACTCGAGGCGTTCGGAGTAGAAGCGGTGGCCCAGGCTTTGCGCAAGCCGCTCGCCCAAATGGCGCAAAACGCCGGATTCAATCCGCTGGAGAAGGTAGAGTCGGTCAAGTCCGCGCAATTGGCCGAGCGGTCGGACAGGCATGGCATCGATTGCGACAGCGGTCAGGTGACGGACTGTCTGGCGAGCGGCATTATCGATCCGACGCCGGTCAAGGTGCATGCGCTTAGAGCGGCCGGCGAGGTTGCCGCCGCGGTACTGCGCATTCATACCGTAATTAAGATGAAATCCGACGAGTAACGAAACGGATTACGATCATGGAGGTGTACTGAGGTGACTGAACAAGAGAAGCGTCAAGCGATTCTCGATACGGAAGAGGAAACGAAAAAGCCCGGCGATGTGGCGGCGACCGATCCTCAGTCCGCAAATGAAGAGGCTGTTACTAAAACTGCGGAAGCGAGTGCAGGTGAATCCGCCGAGGCGCAGGAAGCAACGTCTGCGACTGCCGAATTGCAACGCCAGTTGGAGGAACAGCGTAAGCTGGCCGACGAGCATTACCAGCGTTATTTGCGCACACAGGCCGATTTCGACAATTTCCGGCGCCGGTCGCGCCAGGAGAAGGAAGATTTCGCCAAATACGCATCCGGCAAGCTGATCGAGCAGCTGCTGCCGATCGTCGATAATTTCGATCGGGCGATTTCCGTCTCCAAGGAAAATAAAGATCACGATTCGCTGCTTAAAGGCGTTGACATGATCTACCGCCAACTGGATCAAGTGCTCGTCCAGGAAGGCTTGAAGCCGATCGAGTCGGTCGGTCAGCCTTTCAACCCGGAATACCATCAGGCGATCATGCAGGTGGAATCCGAAGAGCATGAGGAAGGCATCGTAGTGGAAGAAGTGCAAAAGGGATACATGCTCAAGGATAAAGTTCTCCGCGTAGCGATGGTTAAAGTAAGCGGCTGACAAATGTTCATTATACCAGATAGTTCCATTCCAAGGAGGTAACAATAAGATGAGTAAAGTAATCGGAATCGACCTGGGTACGACCAACTCCTGCGTAGCCGTCATGGAAGGCGGAGAAGCGGTAGTTATCCCTAACGTGGAAGGCAATCGCACGACCCCTTCGGTGGTCGGCTTCAAGAAGGACGGAGAGCGCGTCGTCGGGGAAACGGCGAAACGCCAAGCGATCACGAACCCGGACCGCACCGTTATTTCGATCAAACGTCATATGGGTACGAACCACAAGGAAAAAATCGACGACAACAACTATTCGCCGCAAGAAATTTCGGCCATGATCTTGCAGAAGCTGAAGGCGGATGCCGAAGCTTACTTAGGTACGACCGTATCCCAAGCGGTTATTACCGTACCGGCTTATTTTAACGACAGCCAGCGCCAAGCTACGAAGGATGCGGGCAAAATCGCCGGACTCGAAGTGCTGCGGATCGTCAACGAGCCTACGGCAGCCGCTCTTGCTTACGGTCTCGACAAGCAGGATACGAACCAAACGATTCTCGTATACGACCTTGGCGGCGGTACGTTCGACGTATCGATCCTCGAGCTCGGCGACGGTATCTTCGAGGTTAAAGCAACGAGCGGCGACAACCGTCTCGGCGGCGACGATTTCGACCAAGTCATTATCGATTATTTGGTAGCCGAGTTCAAGAAAGAGCACGGCATCGATTTGAGCAAGGATAAAGCGGCCGTCCAACGTCTGAAGGATGCCGCCGAGAAAGCGAAAAAAGAGCTTTCCACCGTGCTCACGACGACGATTTCGCTGCCGTTCATCACGGTTGTCGACGGTGTGCCCCAGCACTTGGAAGTAAACTTGACCCGCGCCAAATTCGAAGAAATTTCGGCTCCGCTCGTAGAGCGTACGCTCGGCCCGACTCGTCAAGCGCTAAACGACTCCGGTCTAGCGACAAGTGAAATCAACAAGGTCGTATTGGTAGGCGGATCGACGCGGATTCCGGCCGTTCAAGAAGCGATTAAGAAATTGATCGGCAAAGAGCCGCACAAAGGCGTTAACCCGGACGAAGTCGTAGCACTCGGCGCAGCGATTCAAGCGGGCGTACTGACCGGCGACGTAAAAGATGTCGTGCTGCTCGACGTTACCCCGTTGTCGCTCGGAATCGAGACGGCCGGCGGCGTGTTCACGAAGATGATCGATCGCAATACGACGATCCCGACGAGCAAATCGCAAGTTTATTCGACTTATGCGGACAACCAAACGAGCGTAGAAATTCACGTTCTTCAAGGCGAGCGCGCGATGGCGAGCGACAACAAGACGCTCGGACGGTTCATGCTCGGAGATATTCCACCGGCTCCTCGCGGCATTCCGCAAATCGAAGTTACGTTCGACATCGATGCCAACGGTATCGTGAACGTATCCGCGCTCGATAAAGGAACGGGCAAAAGCCAAAAAATTACGATCACGTCGTCGAGCGGTTTGAGCGACGATGAAATCGACAAAATGATGAAGGACGCCGAAGCGCATGCCGAAGAAGACCGCAAGCGCAAAGAGCTGGTCGAAGCCCGCAACGAAGCGGATCAGCTGATCTACTCCGTCGACAAAACGATCAAGGATCTCGGCGACAAAGTCGATCAAGCGGAAATCGACAAAGCGAACGCCGGCAAAGAAGAGCTGAAAAAGGCGTTGGAAGGCAACGACCTGGAGGCGATCAAAAAAGCGACGGAATCGTTGACCGAAGTCGTGCAGCAGCTGTCCGTCAAGCTGTACGAGCAAGCGGCTAAAGACGCGCAAGCCGGAGAAGGCGCTGCAGCGGGCGGAGCCGAAGGCGCGAAGCGCGATAACGTCGTAGACGCCGACTACGAAGTCGTGGACGACAAGAAGTAATAGTTGGGTTGCAGGCGATTTCGTCGGAAGTCAAAGCCGGGGCTTTCCTTGGCTTTGACTTTCGTTTTGCAATCGAATCGGGTGGGGCAAGTACGTCACTTTTTGGGGCATCAGTCTCGGGGTCCCCGAAAAGTACTCGGAATATGCAACGAAGAAATACGTCACTTTTTGGGGCATCAGTCTCGGGGTCCCCGAAAAGTACCCGGAATAAGCTACAGAGCGATACCTCACTTTTTGGGGTAACTTGGGGGAGGTGGAACGGTGAGCGACCGCGATTTTTATGAAGTGCTCGGCGTGGGCAAAGATGCATCGGAAGACGACATCAAGAAGGCTTACCGTCGGTTGGCCCGCCAGTATCATCCGGACGTGAACAAGGCGGCCGATGCGGAAGAGAAGTTCAAGGAAGCGAAGGAAGCTTACGAAGTGTTAAGCGACAGCCAGAAGCGGGCGAACTACGACCGTTTCGGCACTGCGGATCCGAGCCAGGGCGGAGGCGGCTTCGGCGGTCAAGATTTCAGCGGCTTCGGAGACATCTTCGACATGTTCTTCGGAGGAGGCGGCCAGCGCCGCAACCCGAACGCGCCGCAGCGCGGAGCGGATCTGCAGTATACGATGACGATCGAGTTCAAGGAAGCCGTCTTCGGGAAAGAAATGGATATCCAAATTCCGCGTACCGAATCGTGCGACAACTGCCACGGCTCGGGAGCGAAGCCGGGAACCCGGCCGGAAACGTGCCAAACGTGCCGCGGCACAGGGCAGCAGGAGGTCGTGCAAAACACGGCGTTCGGGCGGATGGTCAACCGCAGAGTGTGTTCCACCTGTAACGGACAAGGCTCGATTATCAAAGAGAAGTGCTCGACCTGCCACGGCGCGGGCAAAGTGAAGAAGCAGCGGAAAATTCACGTGAAAATTCCGGCCGGCGTTGACGACGGAGCGCAGCTGCGCGTATCCGGCGAAGGGGAGGGCGGTACGAAAGGCGGACCTTCGGGCGACCTCTACATCGTAATCCGCGTCAAATCGCACGACTTCTTCGAACGCGAGGGCGACGACATTTTTTGCGAAGTGCCTCTGACATTTACGCAGGCGGCGCTCGGGGACGAGATCGAAATACCGACGCTTACCGAGAAGGTAAAGCTGAAAATTCCGGCCGGCACCCAGACGGGCACTTATTTCCGCCTGAAGGGCAAAGGCGTACCGCGTCTGCGCGGCTACGGCCAAGGCGATCAGCAGGTCAAGGTCGTCGTCGTAACGCCGACGAGTCTGGACGAGCAGCAAAAAGAGCTGCTTCGCGATTTTGCCAAGCAAAGCGGCGAGCATACGCACGAGCAAAACAAATCGATTTTCGAACGCATGAAAAAGGCGTTTTTGGGTGATTAACTACCATACAGAGGACCAGGCCGATATTCGGGTTATCCGGATACGGCCTTTTCGCGTTTTCCTGCCGTGCATAATTTTTCCTCTCCTTGGAAAACTAGACGGGTACGAGAGGACATGTCCATGAACAGGAGGAGAACAGTATGAGTTTCGAGCAAGTTGAAGCGAATGAAAACGAAGCGTTACCGATAGGGAAAAATGAAGACGTGGATTTTTCCGAGGCGCTGGCCGATGAGGACGATCTCGAAGCGGTCGAGCGCGCCGAAGCGGCGGACAACCGGCAGCAAAACGATTAATGGATGGCAGCCGTATCGAATTGGAGGTGAGAGACGATGTCTGAAAAAAATATATTGGCTTATTTCCATACGGTCGAGGAAGCGAAAGAAGCGGCGGCCAAGCTGAAGGCGCTGAGGATTACGGAGATGCGGGTCGACGAGGTCGGCCGTTTTCCGGGCGAAGGCAGCGATCATCTGGAGAATCCGATCAACGGCGATTTCAGCGGACTCGGGTACTTGACGCTCGGAGGCGATTTCGGGGACCGCAATGCGGCCATCCTTGCGGCGGCGGACGTAAGCGCGAGCGGAATGAGCTCCGGCGGCGAAGACGATACGATGGGCCGCAATTATTTATTGACGGCCGTAATGGACGAGAGCGTGCATCATCAGGCGCTGCGGGTCGTCAAAGATTGCGGCGGTTTATTGTAAGAAAAACGTCTATCGTCGTAATTCGAGGATGAGCGACCACGGTTTAGCGGAAGTTTTTCTTGGTTCAGAATGTCTCTGTTCGCTTTAACGCTTTAGCGAACTTAAACATTCTGAAACGTTAAGGAAGGAACGGGGAGCGGCCGAGGCAGCCGGCTCCTCTTTTTTTTGCCCGCTATCCGAAATGTTTATATTTCCAGAACTATACCGGGCCCTTATAATAGACGAGTAACGGATACGAACTGGGAGGGAATGGATTTGAAGCTGCAGCCGAAAAGCAGACTGGTCATGATCGGCGACTCGATTACCGATTGCGGACGCGCAAGACCGATCGGAGAAGGAAGAGGGGAAGCGCTCGGCAAAGGATACGTATCGCTCGTGGACGCGCTCCTCGGGACGATGTATCCGTCCTATGACATCCGTGTTACGAATGTAGGGACAAGCGGCAATACGGTGCGCAATCTGAGAGAACGTTGGCAGACGGACGTTATCGACTTGAAGCCGGACTGGCTTTCGATCATGATCGGCATCAACGACGTATGGCGCCAATTCGATTTGCCGACTTATACCGAGAAGCACGTCGGCATCGAGGAGTACGGGCGGACGCTGCGCGAGCTGGTCGCCGAGGCGAAGCCGCTGCTGAAAGGTCTCGTCCTGATGACTCCGTTCTATATCGAACCGAATCCGAACGATCCGATGCGCGCCGCGATGGACCGCTATGGCAAAGTTGTCGAGCAAATCGCCTCGGAGACGGGGGCAATCTTCGTCGATACGCAGAAAGCGTTTGATCGGGTGCTGGAACATTACTACCCGGCGACTCTCGCGTGGGACCGGGTACACCCGGGTATGACCGGTCATATGGTGTTGGCGCGCGCGTTTCTGAACGGCATCGGATTCGATTGGAACAAGTAATTCCGGGCACACCTGCTCTGCGGCAGCGCCTCATGTTGTGGAGGAGCTGCAGGCAGGGTATTCTCGGCGAATATCAGAAATCGGTTTCTATACTGGGTAACCGTCCCTTATTCATTCTCGGCTCCTAAACTCAACTGCTTGCTGTATTGACACGTCTACCTATATTCCATATAATCGTCTCGCTTACAGTCTAACATAGGGAGAGACGACACATGGACAAGCATAAGGGCAAGCTGAAATTTCGCCAAGACGGTACATTTACGATCGCACAATTTACGGATATTCATTGGATTGACGGCAGCGAGGCGGATATGCGCTCCCGGGCGTTAATGGAGCAAGTCATACTTGAGGAGAAGCCGGACCTTATCGTTTATACGGGTGACGTAATTTATACGGGGAAAGTCGGAGAGGGGAAGCGTCCTTGTCTCGATCCGAGCGGAGCGTTCCGGGATGCGGTCGCATCGGCCGAGCGCAACCGCATTCCATGGGCCGTCGTCTTCGGCAACCACGATACGGAGCAGTACATCACGCGCGAGGAGCTCGCCTCACTCGTCGAAGCGATGGACTACGCGGTTTCTGCGGGCGGGCCGGAGCACGTTCATGGTTACAGCAACTTCGTACTCGAGGTGGTGGGGAACGGAGGCCACAGCGCGGCCGCTTTGTACGGCTTCGACTCCGGCGCCTATTCGCCTCTGCCTCGTGTACGCGGCTATGATTGGATTCGCCGAGATCAGATCGACTGGTACATGAACGAGTCCCGTACGATTATCGATCGCAATGGCGGCGAGCCGCTGCCCGCCCTCGCTTTTTTCCATATCCCGCTGCCCGAATACCGCCAAGTATGGGAGACGGAAACGTGTTATGGCAGCAAGCACGAAGATGTGTGCTCGCCGCAGCTGAACAGCGGTTTGTTCGCGGCGATGATTGAAGCGGGCGGCGTAATGGGTACCTTCTGCGGGCACGATCATGTGAACGACTACTGGGGCGAGCTGCACGGCATCCGGTTATGCTACGGCAGGGCGACCGGATACAATACTTACGGCCGCGAAGGTTTTCCGCGCGGATCGCGCTTGATCCGGCTTCGTGAAGGCGAGCCTACTTTCGAATCGTGGCTCCGCTTGGACGATGGAACCGTCGTAATGGAGCAGCAGGAGCATATTCCCGTTAAGGGATAAGCAAGAAATGTTGAATAATTCGTTCATCCCGCAAAAAATGAACAGAAACAAGATAGAAATTGCGCTAAGATGAGGCTAACGAACTTTAACGAAATAACCGCCCTGACTGACGACCGGGGCTTTGTGTACCGGCAAGTCCCGGTCGTCAGAGAGCAGGCACGTTATTCCGTTAAAGTTCCTAAGTGTGAGTTTGTGCGAACGATTATCCGTAAACTAACACTAGAAGCCGTCAATTTGACGGCGATATAAGGAGGCACCAGATGCAAACAATACATTCCGTCATTGAAGCATTGAGGAACGGCGGTGCTGAGCTGTCCGTCTACGAGCGCTCGCTCGCCGAGCATGAGGGCGTCCGGCTCGTCATGGTCAAGCATAACGGACGCAAGGCGCTGCTGGCAGAGGGAACAGGCGAGCTTGCGGACGCATTGGACGGGGACACCGTTCAAGGGGGCTCCGTTCCCGCTAAGCTGTGTCCGCTTACCCATGCGAACCGTCTGACGCTCAACCGCTTTTTCCCTTATACGGCCCCCCGCGCCTTCGGAACGAACATTTCCACGATCGGGCTGGGAGACCGGCTGGGCATCGCTTCGCCCGGACATATTCAGACGGTCCGCGGGAAGGACATTCGTCCGATTCTGGCCCAGCAAAGCATCCGCGAGCTGAATTTGACCGGCCGCAATTACAAGGAAGTGCTGGATGCCGCTTGCTACGCCGCTTTTCAGGAAGGCTACAAGGACGGCTTCGGCGCCGACGGCGACCATCTGAAGGTCGAGGCCGATATCGAGATGGCGCTCGGGCTTGGCTTCACGATGCTGACGCTCGATTGCTCGGAGCATATCGACAATACGATCGAAGGGCTTTCCGAAGCAGAATTGCTGGCGAAGTACGACCAAGTATCCGCCGAAGTTCGCAGCCGTTACGAGAGCAAATATTTGAACCGCACGTTCGAAGCGGCCGGAACCGGTTTTGCCTTCAACAAGCATTCGCTCGCCAAAAACGTGCTGATCTATGCCAAGGCGATCGATTACATGGAGCACGTATTCCATAAGTACATTCAAACTGCGGGACGGGAAATCGACTTCGAAGTGTCGATCGACGAGACGTTGACTCCGACCGACCCGGCTTCCCATTTCCTGATTGCCGAGGAGCTGTACGGACGCGGTGTGACGTTGTTCTCGATGGCGCCCCGGTTTTGCGGCGAGTTCCAGAAGGGGATCGACTATATCGGCGACGTCGCCCGATTCGAGGAAGAGCTGAAAGTGCACGCGGCCATTGCCGACCATTTCGGCTATAAGCTGAGCATTCATTCCGGCAGCGACAAATTTACCGTATTCCCGATGATCGGCATTCATACGAAAGGCCGGTTCCATCTGAAAACGGCCGGAACGAATTGGCTGGAAGCGATGCGCGTCATCGCGAAAACGAATCCGGACTTGTACCGCCGCATGCATGCTTACGCGCTTGAGCATTTTAGCGAAGCGACCGCGTATTACCACGTAAAGGCCGACCTGAACGCGATCAAGCCGCTTGACAGCGTATCCGACGCCGCGCTTCCGGACTATTTGAACGAAGACGATGCGCGTCAAATGCTGCATATTACGTACGGCATTTTGCTTCAAGCGAAGAAGGAAGACGGCGGTTCCTTGTTTAAAGACGAGTTTTTCCGTTCGATGGACGAGAACGAGCAAGCTTTCACCGATGCACTGATCGCCCATATCGGAAAACACGTGAACCTTCTTGGCAAATAAGGCGGAGACGTGTAAAATAGAAGCATGACTTAGATGCACACGTTAACATCATCAATTCCGTCTTACTGGGGAAAGGAAGCGGCTTATGGCATTTCAAAACAAAGAGGAGCTTCGTGCGTACGTTCGGGAAACCGTCCGCACCACCCCGATCTCCGACATTCACACCCACTTGTTCACGGAAGACTTCGGCAATATGCTGCTGTGGGGAATCGACGAATTGCTGACTTATCATTACCTGGTCGCGGAGACGTTCCGTTTCTACCCGGAGCTTGAGTACGAGGCGTTCTGGGCAATGTCGAAGCGGGAGCAGGCCGATCTCGTCTGGAAAACGCTGTTCATCGACCATTCGCCTTACAGCGAAGCGTGCCGAGGCGTATTGACCGTACTCAGCCGTCTAGGACTCGATGTGGCGTCCAGAGATTTGGAAGCCTACCGCGCTTTCTTCGCTTCGAAAACAACAAGCGAATACATCGATCTCGTCTTCAAGCTATCCAACGTGGCCAACGTATGCATGACGAACGATCCGTTCGTCGATTCGGAACGCGACGGCTGGGAGACGCTCGAGAAGGTGGATCCGCGCTTCAATACCGCCCTGCGGATCGATCCGCTGCTCATGCAGTGGGGGGAGCATACGTGGAAGCGGTTGAAGGAATGGGGATACGATGTCGAGAAAGCCGTTTCGGACAAAACGGTCGAAGGCATCCGCGAGTTTTTGCGTTACTGGATCCGCAAAATGAATCCGCTGTATATGGCGGTTTCGCTTCCTCCGAGCTTCCGTTATCCGGAAAAAACGGCGCGCGGCGACATTATCGAGAAGTGCATCATTCCGGTCGCCCGCGAATTCGATATTCCGTTCGCGATGATGATCGGCGTGAACAAACGGGTGAACCCGGCGCTCGGCGACGCGGGAGACAGCGTCGGATTGAGCGATGTCCGGGCGGTCGAGCAAATGTGCGCGATGCATCCGGACAACAAATTCCTCTGTACGATGCTCGCCCGCGAGAATCAGCACGGCTTGACTGTCGCCGCTCGCAAATTCCGCAACCTGCACGTATTCGGCTGCTGGTGGTTCCTGAACAACCCGAGCTTGATCGAGGAAATGACGCGCATGCGCTTCGAGCTGCTCGGCACGAGCGTTACGCCGCAGCATTCCGACTGCCGGGTGCTGGATCAGCTGCTGTACAAATGGGACCATTCCCGTGAAATTATCGCGAACGTTCTGGGCGATAAATATTGCGACCTGCTCGACACCGGCTGGAAAATCAAGAAGAAGGAAATACGCCGCGACGTGGCCGATCTGTTCGGCGGAGCATTCTGGCGTTTCCTGGGCAAGCCGAATCCGGTGGAAGGCGCGGGAAGCTGAACCATCAAGTAAAAAAATCCCTCGAACCGTTGCGGTTTCGGGGGATTTTACGTATTACTCAGAACAGCCACCTGAACAAAGCGGCGGAGACGATTCCCGTAAGCACGGTCATCAGCAAGCTTTTCGTTTTTATCGCGGTGAATAAAGTGGGAACCAGGATCGCCAAATTCAACCAGTCGACGGCAGGGACCGGATCCGATTTGCGGATAACCCCTTGTACGATCAGAGCGGTAAGCAGGCAAACCGGGATATAGGACAGCCACCTCAGAAAAGCTTTCGGCAAATTCATATTCCGGACGACGACGAAAGGCGTAATCCGGGGAATCCAAGTGACGAGAGCGCAACCCAGGATGATAAGCAGCACCGACAGATCCACTGTCACTTCTCTGTCACCGCCCCGACAGCAGCTACGATAACCGTCGACAAAAGCACGGCCATATAGGTGGAGAAGAAACAGGATAGGACGAACATGGTGATGATCATATAAGCGATCAAGGTTATGTAATGCCTCAGCTTCGAAGCGGGCAGCGCATACAGCTGCAGAACGAGCAGCGCCACAAACATGGCCGTCAAGGCAAAGTCCAGGCCGGCCGCTTCCGGGTCGGGAATCCAGCTGCCTAGCCATCCTCCGGCCATGCAAGCGGCTATCCAAGTAAGATAGGCGCTGACATTCAAGCCGTTCATCCAGCGGTTGCCGAGCATGAGCCCTTTGGCAATCCGGTGGGACGCCACTCCGAACGATTCATCGGTCAGCAGGGTGCCGATCCCGATGTTTTGGAGCAGTGAATACTTCGAGAAATACGGAGCCAGAGCCGCACTCATCAAGAAGTGGCGCAAGTTGACGAGAAACGTCGTCGCTATGATCGCGGACGGCGGGCTCATCGTCATCAGCATGGCGCAAATGATGAATTGCGACGCTCCCGCATACACAAGAGCCGACAGCAGGCCGATCTCCATGACGCTGAGATCGGCGGAATTTCCGACTATTCCTGCCGCGAAGCCGATACTTATATACCCGAGTAAGGTAGGTACGCAGTCATATACTCCTTGCATGAAAGAAGGAGATGTGTCCCCGCTCGTTTCCATCCGCTATTCCTCCCAGTCTGTCTCCCATTATACCATCAAATAAGCAAAAGAGGCCGACCTCGAAGGGCAACATTGCCCCCAAGGACTGCCTCTATAAAGATTGCCGGTTACGAACGGACGCGTCCTATCCATAAAATCAGGGTGATCAGGCTGAACGCGATCAGTGCCAAGAAAGGAATCGTAATAAATCCGAGCCAGTTGATGTAATCCGTATTGCACGGCACTCCCGACGTGCAAGGCATTAATCCGGCCATTCCCGGAATTTTCTGCTCCATGTAATGATAAAGGGAAATGAGTCCGCCGATGATGCTGAGCGGCAATACGTAACCGATCTGTTTGCGGTCGTCCTGATAGCACGCTTTGCCCAGAATGATGACCAGCGGGTACATGAAAATCCGTTGAAACCAGCAAAGCTTGCACGGTACGTACCCGGCTATTTCGCTGAAGTACAGGCTTCCGCCGACGGCGACGAGGGATACGAACCAGGCCATATACAGCGAATATTTCCGAACCAGCGAAAGCATTCCGGATTCGTTCGTCATTTGCCTTCACCCTTTAATGCCTGATCGATCGCGGACTTGATCGAATCGTAGTCGACCGCATTGGCAAGCTTCACTCCGTTAATGAACAGCGAAGGAGTGCCGGTAACTCCGGATTTGCGGGCTTTCGCATTATGCTCGTCCACTTCGGAGACGTACGTTTTGTTCTTGATATCGTCCATCACCTTGTTCGCATCGACCGCAATTCCTTGGGTACGAATCAAGTTGGTCAAAAATTCGGGAGTCGCCCATTGTATATTTTCGTTGCCCTGGTTTTTGTACAGCGCGTCATAAAACTTCCAGAACGCATCGTTGCTCTGGTGGTATACCGATTGCGCGGCCAGAGCCGCCGTGGTCGAATCCGGGCCCAGAAAAGCAAAGTTGACGAAATGGAGAGAAGCGAGTCCTTTGTCGATGTAGTCTTTCTGGAGCTTCGGCGCGATCTCCTGGCTGAAATATTGACAGGTCGGGCATTTGTAATCGCCGAACTCCACGATTTTCACCGGCGCTTCCTTCGATCCCAGAACGGGCAGCTGATCGTAGGCAAAATCTACGGGTCCCGGCTTAGGCTTGAATATGACAACGAGCGCAATAATGGCTACAACGGCGACCGCCGTTATCCACATGAGTCTCTTATTCGTTTTTTGCTGTTTTTCCAGCTCCTGTCTCCGATGTTCCTTGTAGCTCGCTTTCGCGGATTTTTTCTTCAATGCTCGCACATCCTTATCTGTTATTGTCTGCCGATGAGCACTTGCGTGTTCTCCTGCCTCAGTTAGGTAACTCGCCCGATCCGCAAACGGTTTGTCCTCTGTGTTCCCCATTTTATTCCTGTTCTTGCCGACCGCCCCTATAACCGTTTCGAATCATAATTTCGGGGGAGTTGGGAAAATGTATCTACGAGGATATACACGTGAACAGGACGGGGGTACACCGATTATGAAATCCGCATGGCTGATCGGAATGATGATGCTGCTTGCGCAAGCACATATTCCCGAACCTTTATCGCTGGAGCTTCAAGGACAACCGATAGTGACCGCCAACCGGTCGGACTATTCGCTTCCGGGTCAAACGATGATCGACATGGACAAGCTCGACCGTCTGATCGATCATGCGGACCGGCGCACGTACCAGCCGCCCGTTAACGCGAAAATCGGGGACAACGGGAAGATCATTCCGGAGAAGCCGGGCTATAGACTGAATCGCGAATCGTTTAAGGAGCAATTTTATACGTATTATTACGGCAAAGGCCCATCCCGGATCGAAGCGGAGCGAATAGCGATTTATCCGAGGGTGGACAGCGAGCTGCTTGCGAACATACGGCAGAAGCCGATCGGGCAATACACGACTTACTACAATACGGGCAACAAAAACCGCTCTTTCAATTTGGCGCTTGCATCGAAAACGATCAACAATCACGTCGTCTTCCCGGGGGAACTATTCTCGTTCAACAAAGTCGTCGGAAGGCGTACGGAGGACCGGGGATATTTGCGCGCTCCGATCATCGTAAGGGGAGAGATGTCGGAAGGAATCGGCGGAGGAATATGCCAAGTTTCTTCGACACTGTTCAATGCTTCAGACCGTGCGGGCTTGCAAATCGTGCAGCGTTATTCCCACAGCCGCGACGTGCCTTACGTGCCGCCGGGCCGGGATGCGACGGTAAGCTGGGGCGGACCGGATTTTACGTTTGTGAACCAATACAATCAGCCGATCCTCATTCGCTCGTTCGCGGGCGGAGGGACGATGTCCGTCTCGATCTACTCTTCCGACGCGATCGAGTACAAGCCGCGTGAAGTGCCCAGTACGTCGAAACGTTTGCCGGAAGAGATATCGATTGATAACGACGCGAACGATCCGAGCCGACAGTAATTCCCGTCGCCGAGTGCCGGGAAGGGGCGTCGTTCCTCTCCGGTACAAGCGGGCGGCTTCATTGCCGCCGTTTGTCGGACGCTTTAGCTGTACCAAGGATTGAGATGGATCAGAACTTCATCCACTTCCTGATGGCGGTCCATGATCGCCCGCTTGATGGAGCGGGCGATGTCGTGACCTTGCTGGATGCTAAGCTCCCCGGGAATGCTTACGCGCACGTCGACCAAAATATAGTGGCCATGCTCTCTAGCCCGGATCCGGTCGATCCTTTTCACTTGGGGTATGCTTCTCACGAGCGAGGTGTATTCGCTCAGCTTCTCCTCGCTAACCGTTTTCTCCATCAAGATGTCGATCGCTTCCTGGGCCATATGCCAAGCCAATTTCAATACGAGGACGGACACGATAATACCTGCGGCCGGATCGCCGTAAGCCAAATAATGAATGTCGTAATAATCGCCGATAAGAGCGAGCCCAATTCCGATTACCGCAGCGATAGAGGCGTACACGTCGGCCAGATGGTCGTATGCGGTTGCGATCAGTCCTTTGCTGTTCTCCTTCCTGCCGATTCTCATCGTGTACACGTACAGCGCCTGCTTCCACACGACGGAAACAATCGCCGCCGCAAGAGCGAGCAAACTGGCCTGACCCGGTTCGTGAAAAAAAGCGAGTACGGCGTGGTAGCCGATATAGAGCGCCGCAAGCCCAAGAATGATGGCTACGATGCCGGAGCCGAGCACTTCCGCCTTGCCGTGACCGTATGGGTGGTCCTCGTCGGCAGGGCGTTTCGAGATGCGCATGGAGCTTAAAGCGGCGGCCGTGGCGATAACATCGCCTGCGTTATGAACGCCGTCGGCGATCAAAACTTGGCTTCCCGCCAACAAACCGACGAGTAATTTAAGTACGGTTAACGCGGCATTGCTGAGCAGGCTGATCCATACGGCAAGCATGGACGCATTGTTCCCCCCGGTCACAAATGATTACCCCCTACAGTTTTTTTTCCCGAAGGAAACAAAAATCCTTGACCGGTTTCGGTCAAGGATTTGGCATTTTTTAGGATGTGCAAATACGACGAATTCAATTCAACCACCACTTTGCCACAAAGTCACGTTATTATACCATACCGGGTTTGAACGATTCAATGGATTCATGCCGGTAATGTGTGAACAAGCTGTGGAATGATGCTGACGGCGGAATGCGCAAGCCCGGACAGTCACCACGTTCGCCGGTTCGTCCGACGGCACCTTGACGCTTAAAAAAGACGGCACGTTCGCCTTCGCCAAATCGACCTACAATTGGAATCCGAACAAGAGCGAGTACAGCGCAGGGACAGGCGAGTGGAGCAAATCGAACGATCCGGAATATCCGATCGTCCTAAACGACAAAGCTGCCGGAAAACAATATAAAATCGGAAAATCGAGTATGGCGAGTTTGGAAAACGGTGCTTTTGCGAAGCGTAGGTCGCAGACGTGCCGTTTTTTTGTCGTTTGTAAACTGGATCGTTCCCGATTATTCTTTTCGTAGAGGACCGAGCTTTGTACGGATGATTTTGCCAAGAATATGAAATTTTTTAGATCCAGTAGGCCAACCGTTTCCCGCTGACGGCTACTTATATAACGAGACGTCTCAAAGGAGTTCATGCGATGCTTCCGGAATACCGTTTCGACGAATCCCTAGTCAAGAAATACACCGCCAAAATATTCGGGTTTGCTCTGGCAAAGACGGGGCACCGGCAAAACGCGGAAGATTTGGCTCAAGACATTGCGATGGCACTGCTCCGTTCCGTCCGCTCCGGCAAAGAAATCGCCAACTGGGATGCTTGGGTGCATACGATTTGCTGCTATACGTGGAGCAATTATTTAAGCAAAGAGAAGCGCCATTGGAACTTAGTCGATCTGGACGATCCGTACACCGCCAGGCGGGGGATTCAGGAGCAGCTCTCAGCGGGGCTGGAAGGCGGCTTGGAACGGATTGCCATGGAAGTGGCGTATTTGTCAAAGGTGCATCGGGATATTACGATCCGCTACTACTACGAGCGTCAATCCGTCGAGCGCATAGCCGGGGATACCGGAATCGCTCCGGGGACCGTCAAATGGCATCTGTTCGAAGCGCGCAAAAAATTGAAGGAGGGCATGAATATGAATCAAACCGCGGAACAATTGAGCTTCAAACCGGTGAGGCTCGGGGTGGGCCATTCCGGTATGCCGGGTCCCAAAGGCGAACCGAACAGCTACTTCCAATCGCTCATAGCTTCCAACATATGCGCGGCGGCTTACGACAAGCCGCTGTCCGTCGAAGAGATCGCCCGCGCCATCGGCGTGGCCAGCGCTTACGTCGAGGACGAAATCGCCAAATACGAGAAATCCGACTTGCTGCTCAAGACGGGCAAAGGCAAGTACCGGACGAATTTTATTATCGATACGATGGACAGTTACGCGCAGGATGTCGTCATTAGAAAAGAGTGGGCGGATAAGATGGCAGGAGAGCTGTACGGCTGCATTTCCTCCAGACTGGACGACATTCGCGCCATCGGCTTTCACGGATGCCATTTGAACGATACATTCTTGTTATGGGCGTTCATTCCTTATGCTATCGGCCGCCAATACGGACGGGTGAAAGAGCCGGACTATTACAAACGATATCAGCCGGAAGAACGGAAGGACGGCGGCAAATATATCGTATCCGCCAGAATGATCTACGAGCCTTCGGAATATGAGCGCCGAATACCGGATTATGGTATCGTTCGCAAATACGTCAATAACGGAATCAAGTCCAGAAATAACGGGAAATATTATGGGCTGCAAATGGAAACCTGGTGGTCCGGGCTCGGGTGGAGAGATTTCAACGCGCCGGATATCGCCGATATGGCCCGGATCGTGGATCTCATGGAAAGCGGCGCCGAGCACGGCGAATACGACAAGCTGCTCATCAGCCGGATGGTCGAGAAAGGATTCGTGTCCATGTAGGGCGGCAAGCCGGACTCGCTCATTCCATTCTTCAAGGAAGGTCAAATAGAAGCTCTGCAATCGATTCTGGACGAAGCGCTCGCCGGCATACAGGCGCAATCGAAGCTGGAGGACGTGCACGATCAATTTGTCCGGCTGTGGAAGAAGCTTGCTCCATCGCACATATCGGAAAAAGAAATTGTGTACAAAGCGATGAATGCAGGAGCTTCCATCATCTTCGCCTGCATGGAATACATGGAACGAACCGGCCTGCTGGCGCTTCCGGCCGAGGAGGAGAAGAAACGGCTTACGACGATCATGTGGCTGCGATCTTAGAGCAGGTACCGGTCCATACGTTTTCGCGACCGCCCTTACGTCAAGGGCGGTTTTTAGCTTGATACGGAACGGGTGTTCGTATATAATGGGATATAATCCCATCGCGAGTGAATCTATGAAGAGGAGTCGTGACTATGCCCATTATCGATATTCGAATCGTGCAGAAGCCATCCTTCAAAGCTGTCGGCTTGCCGATCAGCTGGACGCCGGAGAGCGTCAATCCGGCGGACAATGAATTGTCCAAGCTATGGGGACGGTTCAATCCCAGAGCGAACGAAATTCCGTTCCGAGTGCCGGGCAAGATGTATGGTTTGGAGCAATTCAAGCCCGGTTTCAAGCCGGGCGACCCGATCGATTATGTCGCTTGCGTCGAAGTGTCCGAGGCGGGCGATATCCCCCACGGAATGGTGTCGGCGGACATACCGGAGGCGAGCTACGTAGTGGTTACTTGCAAAGGAACCATTAACGATATCAATTCCGCATACGGGCATTTCTGGTCTACATGGCTTGGACAGCATCCAGAATATGAAGTCGTCCCCGGCTGGAATTTCGAATACTATGACGAGCGGTTTCTCGGCAATGCGAGTCCGGACTCGGAGTACAGCGTTTGGTTTCCCGTACGGCTGCGGCAGGGAGGCTCGTGAGTCGGACCGGGTAGACCCGTTTGTTGAGGATGCTTGGCAGAAGTCCCGCTAGTCGGGGCTTTTTTTGTTGCCGGTATAGAGCGGGACATTCCTCAGGTATAGGTTGTCAATTTCCGGAGATATTACCATTAGACCGACCGCGAAAAAAGAGGAATCGAGAGTGGAGGACGCAATGGGAACATTTCGGAGAACGGCAATCATTACGGCGTGTTTGATCGCAACAGCAATAAGTACCGCGAACTCGGAGCCGTCGAAGAAAGGGCGGGAATATTATGAAGCTCGCGGAGAAATCGTCTGGGAGGTGCCGACCGAAGAGAAGGTGATCGCCCTCACCTTCGATGACGGACCCGATCCCGTAGATACGCCTGCCATATTGGACCTGCTGCGGCAGTACGAAGCGAAAGCGACGTTCTTCGTAGTCGGCCAGCGAGTAGAGAAGTTTCCGGCCATCGTACAAAGGGAAACGGCGGAGGGGCACGAAATCGCCAATCATACATTCACCCACAAGTATATGAACAAAAGGAAGCTTTCCGCGGACGGGATCGAAGCGGAGATTATGAAAACCGAGCACAGCATCGTTCAGGCGACCGGGCAGAAGCCGCATTTGTTTCGCCCGCCGGGGGGGTACTATAACGAGCAGGTCGTCAGCGCTTCGAAAAAATCGGGCTACAAAGTGGTCATGTGGTCGTGGCATCAGGATACGGAAGACTGGAACACGCCTGGCGTCGGGAAAATCGTCAATAAAGTATTGAAAAACGCCCGCAACGGAGACATCGTCCTGTTCCATGATTATGTGGAAGGCAAAACGCAGACGGTTGAAGCGTTAAAGCAAATTTTACCGGAATTGAAGCAAAGGGGCTTCCGGTTCATAACCGTTTCGGAGCTGTTGACGCACCGGAAAGCGGCCGCGGTAGAGAAATGATCGAATAAGGGCTCACTCGACTTGCATTAGCCGGGAATAAAGACGCAACTTGCGAATAGACTGGATGTTGTGCGCGAATAAAACGGTTGTGGAGTGAGTAAAAGATGCAAACGGCAGTGAAAACGAAGCTCGTCAAGGAAGCGGAGAACAGGGAACGGATGATTCAGTTTGTCAAACAGAACTACAAAGGGCTCTATTCCATGAGTCAATGGGTCGAGAATAGGAAAAAAGGGCTGACCAGCCAGCCGGGAGCCGTTATGAAATAGATCGGCGTATGTGCTGCAATGGACTACTGTAACGATGGCTAGGAAAGAGGGCAGCCGGGTATGCGGCGCGGCTGCTCTTTCGTTGCACAGGAAATTATGCGAAGCTAATTTCTGTGGATAACGGGGGCTCCCCCAGAAGTAATCGGAATCGGCTTCGGAGGACAGCTTCACTTCTGGGGGATTTGTTCTAGATGGCGCCCAATTCCGAATTACCGCGTTGACAGAGGGAGAGACTGATGATAATATTTAATTCAAAGTAATAATATAGGTTTAGTAAATATTATCTTCCGGAAAACCGGTGACCGACCTCGCGTTGTGTCGCCGGTTTTTTGCTTTTCTTACTACTAACGAGGGGGACTTACCCGAATGAACGCGATTATCGAACAGTTGAAGCAGCACCGTTCCATCCGCCGATTCAAGCCGGACCCGATCGGCGAGGAGCAGCTGCTTGCGATCGTCCAATCGGCCCAGGCGGCATCTACATCAAGCAATGTGCAGGCATACAGCGTCATTGCCGTGACCGACCGGGAAAAGAAACGCTCGCTTGCGCGATATGCGGCCAATCAGGCATATATCGAGGAATGTCCGGTATTTCTCGTCTGGTGCGCCGATCTGAACCGGATTCATTATGCCGCTTCGCTTGTAGAAGAAAGCCGCGTGCCGAATTCGACGGAAATTTTCATTATCGCCACGGTCGATACCGCTCTCGCCGCGCAAAATGCCGCCATCGCGGCGGAATCGCTCGGGATGGGCATCGTCTATATCGGCGGAATCCGCGACAATCCGGCGGACGTATCGAGGCTGCTCGAGCTCCCGAAGTACGTGTATCCGGTGTTCGGCATGTGCGTCGGTTATCCCGACCAGGATCCGACGAGCCGGCCGCGGCTGCCGGTGGAAACGGTACTGCACCGGGAACGGTATACCTCCGATTCATTTGCGGAAGGAATCGAACGGTACAATGGGGAGCTGCGGCAATATACGCTGACACGCGCGGGCGGCAATCGCGATACGACGTATTCGAAAGAGATGGCGAATCGTCTCCGTGTGCGCAAAAGAGACCATATGCGCGCCTTTTTAAGGGAGAAGGGCTTCGACTTGGAGTAGAAACGGGGAGAGGGACATGCTGGATCTGATCATAATCGGCGCCGGTCCGTACGGCATATCGCTGGCCGCCCACGCGAAAGCCAGGGGATTGAGTTACGTGCTGCTCGGACTGCCGATGCATTTCTGGAAGCGCCAAATGCCGCAATCGATGTTCATACGCACGTATCCGGATTCGATCCGATTGTCCGACGCTCATGGACGCTATACGCTGGAGCGGTACTGCGAGGAAACCGGAGCGGAGTTGACCATTCCGCTGCCCCGCCCGGTATTCGTCGACTATGCGTTTTGGTTTGCCATCAAAACCGGTGTGGAATTTACAGTGGAATCGGTCACGCGTCTGGAGCCGACTGCCGGTGGATACGCCGCCTCTACTGACGAAGGGAATTTGTTCCTCGCCCGTAATGCGATCGTGGCAACCGGCCTGCAGCATTACGCCCACGTGCCGGAAGTATTGGCCGGAATCCCGCCGGAGTTAGTTTCGCATACATTCGGATACAGCGATTTCCGGTCGTTCTCGGGTAAACGCGTGGCGGTTCTCGGCAGCGGACAAAGCGCTTGGGAAGCGGCTGCCTTGCTTTATAAGGAGGGAGCCGATACGGAGCTGCTCTACAGGCGCGAAACTCCGAACTACCGGGAGGCGGTCACGACGGGGAAGGAGCTCGTCGAGCTGGCGAGCGCCTTCTACGATTTGCCTGTCGAGAAGAAGCGGGAGAGACGGTCTCAGCCCCCGGGGAGCATCGCACACTTTCTGCGGCCGTATGTGGAAGGAAACGTTCGCGAAACCGGAAATGTCTCGATCGAATACGCCGAGGCTGCAGCGGACGGCAAGCTGCGACTCCGCCTTACGAACGGGGAAGTCCGCATCGTGGACCATTTGATCGCGGCTACAGGGTATCGGATCGATCTGGACCGCGTCCCTTTTCTCTCTCCGGAGCTGTCTCGCGGTATCCCCAGGGAGGTTGAGGGCGGGGAACGGTTCCCGAAGCTTGGCGCCTGCTTCGAAAGCGGCCTGCAAGGTCTTTATTTCGCCGGGCCTTTGGCATCTTACAGCCACGGACCGGCTTTCCGTTTCATCGCCGGGCTGCATAAGACGTGCCATGGGATTATGGAGCATATCGGGAGCCGGGAAGATGCTTCAACCGAGAAAACCCCGTCGTAATGTGGTACAATGGCACTACGATTATGACTGGGGGATGACAACCGTTGAGCCAAACATTGAACGAACAGGAATTGGTGCAATACATAGCTAACCTTACGAAAACGGACGAGAAAAGTATCCGGATCGTGTTGAAGCACGAGCAAGCTTATATGGACAAGCTGCAAAAAAACGCCGGTAAGGATGTAGAGATCGATAGCGACGAAGTCGTCGATTATGTGCTGGGGCAGTCCGATGTGAAGCTGAGCGAGCTGAAGGTCGAGGCGATTTTGGATGCGGAGATGAAATATTTGATCGATAACGGCTTGGCTGATTACGAGGATTAAGCCGGCACGACTGCGAAGACACCTCTTGCGAGCAGGAGGTGTTTTTGTGTTGACGGGAATCGGAGCGCCGCGATGAAGCTTATGAAACTTTTTCCAGTTGGAAGGAGTCTAATAAGTTACATCTTTTACATTTATAGGTAAGGAAAGGAGCATGCTTGGTGGAGAATGGAAGCGTCGCGCTGCCGGCGGATTTCGTACATAATCGGTTCATCGTCAAACCGATCGCCGAGAATGGATCGACTCTATACATGCTTGCGGATACGGGCGGCGGCTGTGTATTGACGCCGGAGGCCGTTAGCAGAGCAAGACTTACCACTTTTGAAGGAACCGTAGGGGATGCGCGATACGACATGGCAGAGTTGCCGAATTATCGCGAAGATGCATGGATCCCGCCTTTAATCATCGGAGGCAAGCCCGGAGCTTGTATTATTATGAACCGCGGTTACGGGATACTCGGTCAAGCCTGGTTTGCCGATCGGGTTTGGACGTTCGACTACTTTGCCGGAACATTGATCTATCACGGTGCGGGGGGAAAGTCGCTTCTGGAGCAAAAAGAGCGCTGCGTCCGTCTAAACTTCCAAGAGGACGGCGACGGTAAGCGGAACAACAGCTTCCCGCGCATACAGGCGGTTATCGACGGAGAGGTTATCGATTTTCTGTTTGATACGGGAGCGACGCTAAACGTTTCGGATCAAGGTCTGGCGGAGTTGAACGATAACGGGGGCAGACAGAGAGGGACGTGCTTTATTACCGAATCCGTGTTCAGGAGATGGATGAAGCGTAATCCGCATTGGCGCGTAATCGACAAAGCCGAGCAGAGCACAGGGCTTCCGATCATCGAAGTGCCTGAAGTGACGATCGCGGGATACACGGTGGGACCGGTTTGGTTCACGTTCAGACCGGACCACAATTTCCACCGATTCATATCCGACTTGATGGATCGCAGGGTGGAAGGCGCTCTTGGCGGCAGTGTTCTGCAATACTTTCGGGTTACGGTCGATTATCCGAACGGTCTGGCTTTGTTCGAGCGGTGATGATGGCAGCATGAAGTTTGTGGAACCGCGTCTATTACCATCGAATGATCTAGCTGAAAAATTTATTTGGTCTCGCTGTCAGAAATCCAATCCTTTCCGAGTCATTACAGCAGGTCAACAACATATTCGCGAGGTGTTTTACGCTTGAACGACAATTTGCCGGGGAGCCGGAAGAGCGGAAGCTTATGGCGATCGAGTGCGGCCGGGACGATGCGCTACCGTACGACCATGTGGGGCGCGGAATTTTGGAAGACTTGTTCGTTCTCGCACTGGATGCGCCGATAGCGATCGGTGCGCGGGAAGGCTTGACCGGGGCATTGCAGATGATTTTGGCTCACTATCGCGGCGAGGAGGTTTGCGGACCACGAATCGTATACGGCTTGAACGCTTACGATACATGGATCGAGGCGTTCCGGGGAGCGCAGATCGAACCGAACGGGAATGCGTACAACGTCGCGGTCGTGCAGGACGCCCGCCATTATGCATCGGCGTTTCTGGCCGAATTGGCCGATACTTGGCAGGGCGATTCCGTGGCGGACGAACGTATTCGCAGCTTAAGCCGGGAAGCTTCGGGCTTGTATCGGAATATGGCCGAGGAGCTGCTGGTACTGCGCGATATGTTTCCTTTCCCGACCGAAGGCGAGCCGAATCAGCCCGCCCAAGCGGAGCGATCCATCGGAGTTTTGCAGTCGGTGAAAAGGCTGGAGCAGCAGGCCGTCGGCTTGTTGGAGACGAAATACGAGACATTGCAGGCGGATTCGGCGGCAGGATAGGCTGGCAAATAAGAGATATGGATATGCAGTCCGGACCTTGACAAGGGTTCGGACTTTTTTTGCCGATTTGCGATACGACAATCCCAGGTATTAGGAAACCAAATCCCTTCCCACTCCCTTGCCGATATAGTCGGCTTGGTACCCACACACCTCAAGGAGCATATCTACGCGATCAGCCCATATTGTATAAGCTTATGCTTACCACTTACTGTGGCAAACTTATGCTTCCGAAACAAAGTAGTCCTTTATTTCAGGACTCTTATAATCAGCTTGATGGTAACGCAGAAAAGGCGCTGACTTTAATCGACAGCGCCCCAACCATAACCTAGTCACTCAGTCTATCGTATATTATACTTCTTATTCGTTCTTCACTTAAATTGTATAATTTAGTCAGTTCCGCTATAGTTAATCCTCCATGGTATTGTCTCGATATTTCCTCATTTCGTTGTTCCATTTCATTCCGAATTCCAGTTGAGGTTCCCCAATTTTGACGTTCCGTTTGTGGAATGTAAATATGCTGTCCTTTTACATATTTTTGAATTTCTTTGATTAAATTCTCCGGCAATACGTCTTTGGCGTTCACATATTTCCCCATATATATATTCCTTTATATATTTCTATAAAGACGGAGTACATTAGCACTTTCTAAATGTTCATTATGAAATCCCTCGGTAACCATAGCGGCGAACACACGAAAATTTTTCAACGTGATTCTGGTAATAACATGATATAAATTTAATTGTTTCATCGATATTAGGGAACCTTGCAGGAACCTTCTTATTTCATGACGATTCAAAAGAAATTCGGGTCTGATATGGAGTCCGAACGCAGATGCATCGAAGAACTCATTTTTTGTACCCTTATTGCACAGGACAACCCTGTAATAAGCGATACCAGCAATTTCATTGGTTGCTTTATCTCTAAGAGTGAGTACGACTCGATCAGGATTTTTGGTTGGAGAGTATTGATTTTGGAACAATTCAGCCATTTCATGTTCCCCATCTTCGATGAAAATTCGTAAAATGTTATCATAGTCCAACTCTATGGCCGATTCTATTCCTGATGCATCAAAGTCTTCAGATTCTTTCCATTTTCTTAAATCTAGTGTCGTAGTGATTAATGCATATTCATCGGAAGTAAACCCTAGTCTTTCCCATAGTGCAATTTCCTTATTTCTTACTTGACCGAACTTTGTGGAAGTAAATTTATAGATTTTATGGCCACCTCTTTCTCGAGCAAAAGCAACACACTTGATTAAGAGTTCATCAAGTTTACTTTCGTAACCAACCAAAAATCCGCATTCAATGTGACCATTCGTTGTTACCTTCGAGGAGATAACTCCCATGAAAGCAACAATCGTATCGTCCTCAACAGCAATAAAAGCCATATTTGATAAATTTGGATAACAATATTGTTTTTTTAATTGTTCTCCCTTCACACCGTATGAGCCCCTAAGATCACCAGAGTATCGTTGAAGAGTGTCATTTATAAGATCATATATCGCGTCAAAATTATCGTTTTCCTTGACAGTTCTAATCTGGACCAATCCAATCATCCCCTTTAATATTGATATCCATATTATGTATTGAAACTATATCAGATAAAATATCGATGTTTTTTATAAAAAAAGTCAACCAGAAATATACAGGAAAGCATAACCCTTTGTCGGAATGATCGGCCTCCGGCTTGTGATTGGACAAGGGTGTGGAATAGGTATTTTGGATAAGCAGTCCGGACTTGACAAGGGTTCGGACTTTTTTGGCGCCGACTTGGCGATACGAGTCCGTCGCATAACTTTTTGAATAGTCCGATTTCCTTCTCGACTTTTCTTTGTTTTCTTTTGAAAAATATATATTCAAAAATAAACAAAGATGATATAGTGAAATCAAACGAAAACAAAAACAAACGGAGGAGACACCATGGTACAAAGTTTGTGGGACAGTACGAAGGCATCGCAGCTGCAAGGAGGACTCGATGAGCTCGTGTACCGTTCCAATCTGATCGGCACGGATCGCCGGGTATGCAATTGGGGCGGCGGGAACACCTCGAGCAAAGTAACCGTGCAGGATTTCCGCGGACGTGATGTGGAAGTGATGTATGTGAAGGGCAGCGGCTCGGACTTGGCCACGATGAAGGCCGGAAATTTCACCGGCCTGCGGATGGACGACATTCGGCCGTTGTTCGAGCGCGAGGTGATGAGCGACGAGGAGATGGTCGCCTATTTGGCGCATTGCATGATCGATGCCAAACATCCGCGCGCCTCGATCGAGACGCTGCTGCATGCATTCCTGCCGTTCAAGCACGTCGACCATACGCATCCGGATGCGATCATCAGCCTATGCTGCGCGGATAACGGCAAAACGGTGGCGCGTGAAATATTCGGCGACCGATTCGTGTGGGTTCCTTACGTAAGGCCAGGCTTCACCTTATCCAAAATGATCGCCGAAGGCGTACTCGCCAACCCGAAAGCCGAGCTTGTGCTGATGGAGAAGCACGGACTCGTGACGTGGGGGGAAACGTCCGAGGAGAGTTACGCGAAGACGATCGCGATCATCAGCGAAGCGGAAGCATATATCGAAGCGCGCGTCGAGGAGTCGAAGCTGTTCGGCGGCGTGAAGCATGAGGCGCTCGCCGCGGAAGTGCGCCGCGAGATCGCGGCCAAGGTGATGCCGACCATTCGCGGAGCGGTCAGCGATGCGAAGAAGATGATTCTCTCGTTCGACGACGAGGCCGATGTGCTGCAATTCGTTGGGGGACGGGATTCCGCCGCACTTTCCCAGATCGGCGCGGCTTGTCCGGACCATCTCGTGCATACGAAAGTCGTTCCGCTATTCGTAGATTGGACGCCTGACGCGAACGACGTCGAAGGGCTTAAAGCGAAGCTGAAGGAAGCGGTTGCCGTCTACAAGGAGCAGTACAAGGCGTATTTCGAGCGGAACCGGAACGACGGCGACGTCATGTTCGAAGCGGCGCCGCGCGTCATCTTGATCCCGGGCGTAGGGATGATCAACACCGGCAAAAGCTGGGCGATGTCGAAGGTGAGCGGAGCTCTGTACCATCGCGCGATTGCGGTTATGCGCGGAGCTACGGCTCTCGGACAGTTCGTCTCGCTGACGGAGAACGAATCGTACAACGTGGAATATTGGCCGCTCGAGCTGTATAAATTGACGCTGGCTCCGGCCGAAGCCGAGTTTTCCCGCAAGGTGGCGTTCATTACCGGGGGAGCGGGCGGCATCGGCAGCGAAACGGCGCGCAGGCTCGCGTCGGAAGGGGCGCACCTGGTACTCGCTGATCTCAATCTGGAAGGCGCGCAGAAGGTAGCCGCCGATATTAATGAAAAATACGGCGAGAACCGGGCGATTGCGGTTAAAATGGACGTAACGAAGGAAGAGGAAATCATCGCGGCGTATGCGGATACGGCGCTGACGTACGGCGGCGTGGATATTATCGTCAACAACGCGGGCCTCGCCACGTCCAGCCCGTTCGACGAAACGTCGCTCAAGGAATGGAACTTGAATATGAACGTGCTCGGGACCGGCTACTTTCTGGTAGCCCGCGAAGCGTTCAAGCTTATGAAGGAGCAGGGTGTCGGCGGCAACATGGTGTTCATCGCCTCGAAGAACGCCGTCTATGCGGGCAAGAACGCTTCCGCCTACAGCGCGGCCAAGGCGCTGGAAGCCCATCTGGCCCGGTGCATCGCGGCCGAGGGCGGCGAATTCGGGATTCGCGTCAACACGATTTTGCCGGATGCGATATTGCAGGGCTCCGCGATCTGGAATTCCAACTGGCGCAACGAGCGGGCGGCCGCTTACGGGATCGAGCCGGATCAGCTGGAGGAGTATTACCGGAAGCGGACGACGCTGCTCGTGAACATTTTCCCGAAAGATATCGCCGAAGGGATCGCCTTCTTCGCTTCTTCCAAATCGGACAAAACGACCGGCTGCATGCTGACGATCGACGGCGGCGTACCGGCGGCATTTACTCGATAACAGGGGTGAAAAAAGTATGCACAAAGGTGCAGGAGCAACGCATTGGATTATTCCGGACGGCTACATTCCGGAGAAAAGCAGCGGGGAACTGACCAGCCACGAATCGATTTGCGTGCTGAACTGCTCGTCCGAGGACGCTCAGCTTATGATAACGATTTTTTTCGAAGACAGGGATCCGCTGGAGGACATTTTCGTGATCGTACCCGGAAGGCGGACCAATCATATCCGGACGAGCTCGCTCGCGAAGGACGGGGTGCCGATACCGGTCGGAGTCCCTTATGCGATCGAAGTGCGCAGCGATATCCCGGTCATCGTCCAGTACAGCAGGCTGGACGCCACGCAAGCGGCGAATGCGCTCATGTCGGTCGTCGCCTACCCGGTCCAATCATAACGAATACGGGCTTATCCGGAAGGAGTCAAGCGAATGCGGTCAACTATCGAAAGAAGCTATGAGGACGCCAAGCAGCTGTATGCCAAACACGGAATCGATGTCGATGCGGTGCTCGAGAATGTGGCGAAAATCAAAATATCGATGCATTGCTGGCAGGGAGACGACGTGCGCGGGTTTCTGAACCGCGATCAAGACTTGACCGGGGGCATCTCGGTAACCGGCAATTATCCGGGAGCGGCGCGGACGCCCGAGGAGCTGCGCTCCGATCTGGAGAAGGCGTTCTCCTTGATCCCGGGGAAGCACAAAGTGAACCTTCACGCGATTTATGCGGACACGGAAGAAAAGGTCGAGCTGAATCGGATCGAGCCGAAGCATTTCGAGAAATGGGTAGCGTGGGCGAAGGAACAGGGGCTCGGTCTCGATTTCAATCCGACCTGCTTCTCGCACGAGCTATCGAAGGACGGGTTTACGCTGAGCCACCCGGACCCGGATATCCGGCAATTTTGGATCGACCACTGCAAAGCATCGCGTAAAATAGGCGCTTACTTCGGCGAGCAGCTCGGCCAAACTTGCGTAACGAACGTCTGGATTCCCGACGGATTCAAGGACGTCCCCGCAGACCGGCTCGCTCCGAGACAGCGGCTCAAGAGCGCCTTGGACGAAGTGTTCGCGGAAGAGCTCAATCCGGCCCATAACCTGGACGCGGTCGAGAGCAAGCTGTTCGGCCTCGGCTCGGAAGCGTACGTCGTCGGTTCGCACGAATTTTATATGGGCTACGGCCTGCAAAACAACAAGCTGATTTGTCTGGACGCCGGCCATTTTCATCCGACCGAGACGATTTCGGGTAAACTATCGTCGCTCTCGCTGTTCGCGGACGGTATTCTGCTGCATGTAAGCCGCCCGATGCGGTGGGACAGCGACCATGTAGTCACGCTGGACGACGAACTGCTCGAAATCGGCAAAGAGCTGGTGCAGGGAGGCCTGCTCGGCAAAACGCATATCGGGCTCGATTTCTTCGACGCAAGCATCAACCGTGTCGCCGCATGGGTCATCGGAACGCGCAATACGATCAAAGCGCTGATGAGAGCGATGCTCGTACCGGTGGAAGCGATCAGACAAGCGGAGTTGGAAGGCGATTATACGACCCGCCTTGCTTTGACCGAAGAGTTCAAAACGTATCCTTTCGGAGCGGTATGGGATTATTACTGCGAGAAAACCGGCGTTCCCGTCCGGGAAGAGTGGTTAGCGGAAGTAAAAGCCTACGAGCGGGAAGTTTTGTCCCAACGCGGCGTATAAATATTGAATCAAGCAGGGTGATGCCAAGTGGCGAGCATTCTCGCATACGATCTGGGCGCGAGCAGCGGCAGGGCGCTGCTCGGCCGGTTGAACGGTCGAACGATCGAGACGGAGGAGCTTCATCGTTTCCCGAACGACCCGGTGCAAGTCGGCGGACGGCTGCATTGGGACATTCTCCGGTTATTGCACGAGATGAAGCAGGCGCTGCTTAAAGCGAAGCATCGGGGCATCGCGCTGCAAAGCATGGCCATCGATTCGTGGGCCGTCGATTTCGGTCTTCTCGGAAAGAACGGGGAGCTGCTTGGCAACTCGTACCATTACCGGGATTCCCAGACGGACGGGATGATGGAGGCGCTGTTCGCCGACATGCCGCAAAGCTTCATCTTCGAAAGAACCGGCATTCAGTTTTTGCCGTTCAATACGATCTACCAGCTGGCCGCGATGAAGCGGGCGAACAATCCGCTACTGCGCGAGGCGGAGCAGTTTCTGATGATTCCCGATTTGCTTCGGTATTTCCTGACCGGGGAGAAAATGAACGAATTTTCCAATGCGACGACGACGCAATTGTACAACCCGTTGAAGGACGGCTGGGATTCGGAGCTGCTCGGGAAAATCGGAATCCGTCCCGAACTGTTCGGGCGTGTCGTCCAGCCGGGTACGGCTGCCGGACAGCTGCTTCCGTCGGTTGCCGCGGAGCTCGGCATCGATTCGATTCCGGTCACTGCCGTCGCGGAGCACGACACGGGATCGGCCGTGGCCGCGGTTCCGGCCGTGGAGCGTTCGTTCGCCTATTTAAGCTGCGGCACTTGGTCGCTGATGGGGACGGAAGTGGAACGGCCGGTTATGAACGAGCTGGCGCTCGGGCTCAACTTTACGAACGAAGGCGGCGTCGAAGGGACTTACCGGCTGCTGAAAAATATTATGGGTTTGTGGATTTTGCAGGAGACGAAACGGGAGTGGGAGCGGAACGGCGCTTCTTACTCGTTCCCGGAATTGATCGCTCTTGCCGAACGGGCGCCCGCCTTCGCGGCGTGGATCGACCCGGACGATCAGCGGTTTCTGCATCCGGGCGACATGCCGTCGCGAATCTTGCAATATTGCCGGGAAACCGGACAGAAGCCGCCCGAACAGCCGGGTGCGGTCGTACGTTGTATTTTGGAAAGTTTGGCGTTAAAATACCGCTATGTGCTTGAATTGACCGAGCGTCTGTCCGGCCGGCGGTTTAACGGCCTGCATATGGTCGGAGGCGGCATTCAGAACTCGCTGCTCTGCCAATGGGCGGCGAATGCGATCGGCAAGCCCGTATGGGCCGGCCCGGCTGAAGGAAGCGCGATCGGGAATTTGGCAGTCCAATGGATCGCCCAGGGGGAATTTGCCGACATATGGGAGGCGCGTTCGGTCATCCGGGAGTCGTTCCCGGTAACCGTCTACGAACCGGCGGATCGCGAGGCGTGGGAAGACGCGTACGGACGGTTCCGGTCGATGGCGGGACTCGATTAACTACGATTGGGAAAGAGGGAGCGTATGCTGGTCGCGGAACGGTACGAGAAAATTGTGCAGCTGGTGAGCGAGCGGGGCAGCATCCGGGTATCCGAGCTGAGCGAATTGTGCGACGTGACCGAAGAAACGATCCGGCGCGATCTGGACCGGCTGGAGCAGGCCGGACGGCTGCGCCGTTCTCACGGAGGTGCGGTCAGCGTCAAGGAGCAGCAGCCGGAAATCCCTTATTTCGAGCGGGAAGTGACCCATGCGGAAGAGAAGCGGCGAATCGCCCAGGAGGCGGTCAAGCTGATCTCGCCGAAGGAACGGATTTTGCTGGACGCAAGCACGACCGCATGGTATGTGGCTGCTAATTTGCCGGACATTCCGTTGACCGTGCTTACGAATTCGATCAAGGTGGCGACCGAGCTCGCCGGCAAGGAGAAGATCGAGGTGATTTCGACCGGAGGCATACTGGCCTCCCGCTCGTTGTCATTCGTCGGACCTTTGGCGGAGCGCTCGCTGGATGCCTATCACGTCGATAAAGTGTTCTTGTCATGCAAAGGGGTTCACTTGGAGCGGGGCATCAGCGAGTCGAACGAGCTTCAGGCGCGGTTGAAGCAGAAAATGATCGGCATGGCCGATCGCGTCATCCTGCTGGCCGATTCGAGCAAATTCGGCGTGCAGGCGTTTACGCAAGTGGCGGCTTTGCAACAGGTGGATACGATTGTAAGCGACCGTCGGCTGGATGGCGGAACGTTGGAGCGGTTGGGTGAGCTCGGCATTTCCGTTACGACCGTGTAAATTGTGATTGTGAGCGGCCTTATGCAAGGCGGGACCGAATATGATTGTTGATTTTTCAATAATAAAACCGGCGTAGCGATCAAGTGTCGCAATGCCGGTTTTTTTCGTCGTGGTTGCCGATGTCGCTGCGGGTTTCATTGTCTTTGGGGATCGATCGTGTGCCTGTCTACGTGCAAAAATGCAGGTGGTTTGCTCCAAATAGGCGATATTTGCCGGTCTTTTGTTCGCCCCCGACTTTCCGATTGGGATTGACAATTGGGGAACGATTGACCATAATAATATCTATACATAAATATATATTAAGTATTAAATGTTGCGACGCAGTTTAACATCAAATAGAGGCGGAAAGAAGGGCGAGAAGATGGAGAAGTCCGCTATATCGCGAGAGCAGCAGGCGAATAAGCTGCTGCGCGTACTCGTATTTACGTTGATCATTTCCGTAATGAACGCTTCGATGTTCAATGTGGCCTTGCCGGTTATCCGGGCGGAATTCGGCCTTACGCCTTCGCAAGTGAGCTGGATGCTGACCGGCTACATGATCGTCTATGCGATCGGTTCGGTTACGTTCGGCAAGCTGGCCGACAAGTACAAGCTGAAAGATTTGCTCACCTATGGGCTGATCGCGTTCGCTCTCGGCTCGATCATCGGATTGTCCGCTTCCGAATTCTGGATGGTGATCGCGGGCCGATTGTTTCAAGCGGCGGGCGCCTCCGTCATACCGGCCACCGCTATGATCGTGCCGGTCCGATATTTCGCGCCGGAGAAAAGAGGCAGGGCGCTCGGAACGACCGCAGTCGGCTTGTCGCTAGGCGCAGCGCTAGGTCCGATCGTATCGGGAATCGTCTCCGGACTGGTCAGCTGGCGCTACTTGTTCGCTTTGTCGATTCTGGCGATATTCGTGCTTCCCTTCTTCCGCAAATATTTGGACGACGAGACGGGAACCGCGCGTAAAATCGATTTCGTCGGCGGATTGACGCTCGCCGGTACCGTCGCTTCGCTGCTGCTCGCGATTACGCAAGGAAGCTTGCTGCTGTGCGGACTAGGCGCTCTGCTGTTCATTTTGTTCGCGTTTCGCATACGGAACGCCGCCGAGCCGTTCGTACAGCCGGCCATCTTCCGCAACAAATCGTATACGCTCGGGCTCGGCATCGCCTTCGTGCTGACCGGACTCAATTTCGGCATCCCGTTTATGGCTCCGCAATTTTTGGCGCAGTTGAATCATTTGTCTCCGCTTGCTGTAGGGTTCGTTTTGTTTCCTTCGGCGATATGCGCCGCACTTTTGGGTCGCATTGGCGGCAAGCTGGCCGATGAGAAGGGCAACCCCCGTCTATTCGCGATTGCGGCCGCCATGATTTTGTTATGCTTTATCATGTTGTCATCCGTCGTAGGTATGTCGCCACTCTGGATCGCCGGGTTTATGATCTTCGGAACGGTGGGCCAATCGTTCATCCAGATCGCGATGTCGAATACGATATCGCGAACGTTATCGAAGGAACAGACCGGCGTCGGAATGGGGCTTTATGCGATGCTCAACTTCATCGCGGGAGCTACGGCGACAACGCTGATCGGCAAGTCGCTCGACTCGGGCACCACATCGTTCCGGTTGAATCCGTTCCCGCCGGGAGAGGCGCTGTTGTACAGCAACATTCTCGTCTTTCTCGCGGTGCTGATTATCGCGGTGGGGATCGTTTATTTTGCACAGTTCCGTTCAACCGCTTCTGTCGCCGCTCCAGCCAATGCGGCACCCGTGAGCGGAAAAATGTCCAGATAGGCCGGAGTAAAAATAGAAAGCCTGCCGACGTCGCATGACGGTCTGCGGGCTTTTCTGCTTGTGCCTATTTGCCCGATTTTCGAAGCAAATATTTCGCATAAGAAATCGGATTGGCGTATGTCTGATAAAACGTGTCTGTCATTTTCGCCTTCTTAAAGCTGTATCGCTGGTCGCGGCAGTTCAATTCGATAAAATACGGCTTGCCGGCCGATGTGACGCCGATATCCAAGCCGACGTCCGCCAGACGGTCCAGACGTTTGCCCAAATAACGGGTGATGTTAAGGGACAATGCTTTAACGGAGCCGGCTACTTTCGACGGATTCATCGCACCGCTGCCGAATAGCGGTTCACACCGTTTAACCGATCCTCCCCGCGCTACGTTCGTAACGTGACTGCCTTTTCGGGCGACTTTCCCAACCATGCCCGTTACCTGCCAATGCCCGCCGCTCCCTCGTTGTACGGACACTCGGATATCGTAAGGCCTTCCTCTATATTGCGCGAGCGGGATCGTTCTTTGGATAAGATAAGGTTTCCGCCGCGCGATGCGGTCAACCGCCTGAATGGCGGTTTTTCTTGCGGTGACTGTCGTGCCGCCCGGCAGTTGGACTTTCCATTTGCCGCTGCCAGCCCGAGACAGTTTCATGATCCCTCTGCCGATGCTGCTGCTCTGCGGTTTCACATACAGACTGTCGTACCGGTCCATCATTCCGTTCAAGCCCGACCTCGAGTAACCGGAAGTAACGGGAAGATGCGAGGAGAATTTGCCGGCGAGCATCCGGTGTATCCGGTATTTGAGATAACGGTTACGCGAATTGTATACGAAGCTGCGCCGTCTTAGCAGCTCCATACGCGATCGGTCGCGCGAGGAGGTCGGCATCGTCCTGTTATGGATCACTTTCGGAATCGCGATTTTTACATAGCTGTATTTGCTCCCGGAGTATTTGTAGCCGAAGGCGTATCCTTTGGACGGATGGATCCGGGCAAGACATAAGTAGACGGGAGTCAGTCCGTTTTTGGCCGAAGCTTTATTATATAGACGAATATGCTCGTTGCCGGTTTTTCCGCTCGTAATGTTGCGGAACACTTTGGCGTCGACTAAAATTCCTACTGCGCTCATCGCTCGACTCCTTTCGAGAAGCTCATACCAACACCATATGTTGAGCCTACTTTCTCCGCATAGGCACAAGCGGAAATCCGTGCAAAACAGGCTTGTATCCGTTACGCGGAACGTCTGTTTTTTCTTTTGTTTTTTCACCGATTCTGGGAAAGCTATATTTGTAAAATTACCCACAACGCCGTTCCGGCTCCGGCGCGGTGAAACTATAACCAATTCGAGGAGTTTTGTATGAGAATGAACGGATTTTGGTTTTTGGTTGGCACTTTTGCAGGCTCGTTCGTTGCCGTCATGCTGGCGGGGTTAATCGGACTTTTATTTGCGAGACCGCTTATGCAGCATGTGATCGGAAGGTTCGTCAAAAGGCTGATGTCCGACCGGTATTCCGAAAATATATGGGAAATGGTTACCGCGATGACGCGAATCAACCCGATTGTCGTCGTCGAGAACAGTTTGCGCGCGGCGACCGGCGGAATCATCGAAAGACCGTTCGGCAGCCCGCGCAAGTTTTTGAATTATGACGGGCTGCAGTTCTCTGCCGCCCAGCTGGCGGCCCTTCCGACGAAGGAGGGCGTGGAAATCGACATGTCGGTCACGATCGGGCCGCGGGCGAAAAGACCGCTGAAGCTGGATATTCCGCTTATGGCCGGGGCGATGGGCTACGGGATCGGCGTCACCGAACAAGTCAAAAGAGCGATCGCCCGTGCGACAGCCGCTGTGGGCACCTCCACCAACTCAGGTGAAGGGGGCTTTCTGCCCGAGGATAGAGCTCTTGCCAAGCATTACATTTGGCAGTACAGCTCGGGCCCTTGGTCGCGAGACCCGAAGGTGCTAAAGCAGGCCGACGCGATCGAGATTCATCTGGGCCAAGGGGCGACGGCGGGCACCGCGAGCATTATCCCTTCCGAGTTCATCCAGGGCCGTGCCAGCGAGATTATCGGTATGCAGAACGAGGATTTTGTCGTCATCCCGGCAAGGCATGAAGAAATCAATCAAGGGGACGATTTGCGGAAGCTTGTCGACCATTTGCGGCAGCTGACCGGAGGCGTACCGATCGGCGTCAAAATATGCGCCAGCGGCCATTTCGAGGAGGATCTCGAAATCATCATTCAAGCCGGAGTCGATTTCATCAGCATCGACGGCGGGCAGGCGGGAACGAAGGGAGGCGCCCCAATCCTCGAGGACGACTTCGGCTTGCCGACTGCGTTCGCATTGCCTAGAGCGATCCGGTATTTGGAAGAGCGCGGCGTCAAGGATCAAATCACGCTTCTGACGGGAGGTGGATATTCGACGCCCGGTCAATGCCTTAAAGCGCTCGCGCTCGGAGCGGACGCCGTCTATATGGGCACCGCGATCCTGTGGGCGATGACGCACGATCAGGTAGCGAAGACGCTTCCTTGGGAGCCGCCTACGGAGCTTGCTTTCTATCCGGGCAAAAGCACGGACCAGTTTGACGAAGACGACGCGGCGACTTATTTGGAGAACTTTTTTATTTCGATGACCGAAGAAATGAAGCTGGCCATCCGCGCACTCGGCAAAACGAAGCTGACGGAAGTGAATCCCGGCGATTTGGTCGCGATGGATGAATGGACGAGCAAAGTGACCGGGGTTCGGCTGGTTACTGTCCCGTATGCGCCCGGTAAAGACGGAAGCCCTGCCGCGGAGATCGGAGCCAGAAATCCGGCTTCGTCGAAAGCGGTCGTGACGGCTAAGACGGACGCCGCACAAAGCGTAGGGAACGAGCAGCGATATAAAAGCGGGAATGCGGCGAATCAAAAACAAGATCAGGCGAGCGGAAACAGTAGCAGCCAGCAGGGAAGCGAAGGCCAGCAAGGAAGCGGCAGCCAGCAGGGAAGCGGCAGCCAGCAGGGAAGCGGAGGCCAGCAGAGCAGCGGAGGCCAGCAAAGCAGCGGAGGCCAGCAGAGCAGCGGAGGCCAGCAGAGCAGCGGAGGCCAGCAAAGCAGCGGAGGCCAGCAGAGCAGCGGAGGCCAGCAGAGCAGCGGAGGCCAGCAGAGCAGCGGAGGCCAGCAGAGCAGCGGCGGTCAGCCGATCAGCGGCGGCCAGCAGATCAGCGGCGATCAGCCGGACAGCGCCGAAGCGTCTTCGGACGACGAGAAGGCGGAAGCCGCACGGCCCAGAAAACGGAAACGGGTAATGATAAAACCGAAAAAGCTGAAGGAATAACGGTGGAAATCGACAGGATACGCCCCGAGAAACGGTGCTGTCATCGACGCCGCTTACCTGATATAATGAGACCAACGCAGGTTATCGGTCCATATTATGGGAAATGGTTGGTGTGACATGGTGCCTCAAAACAAATTTTTCCGGATCGGGTTCGGCATCCTTCTCGTCTTTCTAATTATTTGGGTCGGTGTGAAGATCAGCTTCGTTTTTTATCCGCTCAAAGTGCTCGTGCAGACGCTGTTCGCGCCTATTCTCATATCCGGCGTACTGTTTTATTTGTTCCGGCCGCTCGTCAATTTGCTGGTCGCCAAGCGGGTTCCGAAGTCGCTGGCTATCTTGATCATCTATTTGGGCTTCGCCCTGCTCGTGACGATTATCGTCATATTTGTCGCACCGGTTCTGCAGCGGCAGTTTACGGAGCTGATCAACAGCTTGCCGGCGCTGCTTCAGTCCATAGTCGCCAAAGGCCAGGAGTTCGCCGAGAGCGAGCTGTTCAACCGATTTATCGACAGCTTCAATGTCGACTTCAACCAATTGTCCGCGAAAGTTTCCGACTACCTGGTCGTCGGTTTGAACCTGCTCAGCTCCAATTTCAAAACGGTTATCGGTTTTGTGGCGAACGTCTTTTTATTGATCGTAACCGTACCTTTCATCTTGTTTTATTTGCTGCGCGACGGGGACAAAATCCGCGACGGTATTTTGAAGCTGCTGCCCGCGACCCGCAAAAAAGAAATTAAAAACATTTTGACCAAAATGGACGAAACGGTCAGCCTCTATTTGCGCGGACAAATCATCGTAGCGTTCGTAGTAGGAGTGCTCTGTCTGGTCGGGTATTTGATCATCGGCGTCGACTATGCGTTCCTGCTCGCGCTGGCTGCCATGATTACGAACGTCATCCCGTACGTCGGCGCTTTCCTCGCGGCTGTGCCGGCTATACTGGTCGCGCTGGTCGATTCGCCGTTTATGGTGCTCAAAGTCGTGATCGTGGCGGTTATCGCCCAGCAGATCGAAGGCAATCTCATCTCGCCGCAAATTATGGGCAAGCAGCTGGAAATTCACCCGTTGACGATTCTACTCCTGCTCCTTGTCGTCGGCAGTCTCGTCGGACCTATCGGGATGCTGCTGGCCGTCCCCGTCTATGCGGTGGCCAAAATCATCATCGTTCATATTTACGGTCTCATTCAGCTGCGGTTCAATCCTCCCGACAACGGATGATCGCGGGATGCTCGGCCCGAATAAAGCCGTACAACCGACGGAATGGGGAGAGGCGCTGACATGGAAGTTACTCAAAATTTGTATTTGCTGCTCTCCTTGACCAATATTTTGTTCGCCGCAACGGTCATTTTTTTGGAACGACGAAACATAGGCGCTACGTGGGCATGGATCATGGTGCTGTTTTTTTTGCCGGGCATCGGAATTATTCTGTATATATTCCTCGGGCAAAACTTGAGCCGCCGCAAAATTTACAAAATCAAGGAAGAGCAGCGCGAGTTCGTTCAGCATCTGGTCGAGCGGCAGATGCGGGACATCCGGCAAATCCATTTCCACGATCCGACGATGATACATTTTCAGGATATGATCTATATGAATTTGGCCAGCGGACAAGCTTTGTACACGCAGGACAACGAGATTGAAATATTTACGGACGGCAACAGCAAATTCGAGTCGCTGCTCCGCGCGATCGGGGAAGCGAAGCATCATATCCACCTTGTCTACTACATCGTCAAAAACGACGGGCTCGGCGCAAGGCTGGTGGAAGCGCTGGCCGCCAAAGCGAGAGAAGGCGTCCGCGTCCGCTTTTTGTACGATCAGATCGGCAGCTCGGGGCTGACGAGACGTTTTTTTCTCCCATTGACAGAGGCGGGAGGCAAGACGGCGGCGTTTTTTCCATCGAAGATCCCGTATTTGAATTTTCGGCTGAACTACCGGAATCACCGCAAGCTGGCGATTATCGACGGAACTACCGGCTACATCGGGGGTCTCAACGTCGGCGACGAATATCTCGGACTCGACAAACGGTTCGGGGATTGGCGGGATACGCACCTGAGAGTGCGCGGCGGCGCGGTGTTCCAAATGCAGATGCTGTTCGTGCTCGACTGGAACTTGTCCTCGGACAACAAGATCGGAGACGTGACCCCCTATTTTCCGGCGGCTACCCATCCGGGCAAAGTCGGAATGCAAATCGTCTCGAGCGGACCGAACAACGAGAAGGAGCAAATCAAGAAGGCGTACATTAAAATGATTCATGCCGCGAAGCAGAGCGTATGGATTCAATCGCCCTATTTCGTGCCCGACGAAAGCTTGATGACGGCTTTGAAAATGGCCGCCTTGTCGGGGGTCGACGTGCGCATCATGCTGCCCGGCAAGCCCGACCATCCGCTCGTTTATTGGGCGTCGACATCGTATCTGGGCGAGCTGCTGTCGGTAGGCGTCAAGTGTTACTTATACGGCAAAGGATTTTTGCATGCCAAAACGATTGTCGTGGACGGCCGGGTCGCGTCCGTCGGGACGGCGAATATCGATCTGCGCAGCTTCAAGCTGAACTTCGAGGTCAATGCGGTGCTGTACGATACCGCGACCGCCACCAGACTGCAGCACATTTTTACGGACGATCAGCGGAACAGCGAGCTGTTGACCGAGGAAAATTACCGGAAGCGCCCTTTATTCAAACGTTTTCTCGAATCGTGCGCCCGTCTGCTTTCGCCGATATTATAATCCCGTTATCGTAAAAGAGACTGCCCTCCGGAGAACCGGGTGGAGCAGTCTCTTGTCCTTGGGGGACCTGTCCTTGGGGAGCTGTTTGTTTTAGTCCAGATCCAGCAGCCCGCGCTGCAAATAACGTTCCAGCTCCTTGGCCACATCGTAGATCGTATGGGACGAATCCACGTTCTCGTAAGCGTGCTCGCATTCGCCGCGGTATTCCATCTCTTCGCTGTAATGGGATAAATAGCGGTCGATCCGGTCTTGGGAATCGCCTCGTTCCGCCAACCGGCTTACGATCGTATCCGGGCTCGCGTATATGAAGAATCGTTTGACTTTCTCTCCGTATAGCTGCTTCAATATCTCGGCGCCGTATCGGTTCAAAACGAGATAAATGCAGCCGTACTCCCGCAATCCCGATTCGACGTCGGCGCTGCGGATTCCGTAATGGACACCGTCGATTTCCACCGATTCCACAAATTCGGCGTTGCGCGAGGCTTCTTGAAATTCATCTTCTCCGATAAAATGGTAGTCCCGGCCGTCCGCTTCATTAGCTCTAGGCTCCCGGGTCGTACAGGAGAGCACCTGCTTCATCTGGATCGTAGCGCCAGCCATTTCGGCGATCGTTTTACGCCCCGCTCCGGTCGGTCCCGTAAAGACGAAAATCAGTTCTTTGTCCTTCAGTTCGTACATCGCAGTCGCCTCCTTTTGTTTCTTTTCCGTTAGGCGCGATCAAAAAAACCGCTGATTCAATTTGAACGAAATTTCGCGTCACTATGCTACATTGGACAATCGAATTGGTCTATTATTTTTTTGATCGCGCCTTAATCGACAGACTCCATTATGACGATTATGTACAGTATTCGCCATTTGCACCGATTTTCCTCCGTTGTTTGAAAATTCTGTTTTCGAATGCGAGGAGGATGCAATCACCCCCCAATCTGGGTACGACGGACCGTTTTCCGCGGAACAACAGCTAGTATATGATGGCAGCAATACGGTAAATAGCGAGGGGATGAAGAAGTGGATAACATGACTGGGGGAGCCGAAATACGAGATAGCTTCGATATTATAGGACTGCAAGTAAACGGAAGCATCAAGCCTATGGGAGCCGATACGAAGTCGATCCGATTCGGCTGGCGGCTCGGGAGCCCGGTTCGGGGACTGGAACCGCAGGCGTATCGTATACGGGTGGCGACTGTTCGAGAAAAGCTGCGGGAGGACCAAGCGGACGTTTGGGACAGCGGCAAAGTGGAGAGCGGAGCGCTGTACGCGGACTATGAAGGGGGCGAGCTTGCGGGCTCCGCAACTTATTGGTGGAGCGTGACGGTTTGGGATCGTTCGGGGGCTTGCAAAGAGTCCGAACCCGAATGGTTTCATACCGGATTGCGTCAGGAGCAGTGGAAGGCGGAATGGATCTGGAGCTCCGATACGGTCCGTGTAAACGATTTTGCCTATTTCCGCAGCGAACTTGTTATCCGCAAGCCGGTTGCCGAAGCCACCATGTACGTATCGGCCCATAATGTGGCCCAAGTATATTTGAACGGAGTAAAAATCGGAGGGTACGGGACGCCTGCGCCGACGAATCCTTGGAGAAGGAAATATTATGCCGCATACGATGTCGCCTCTTTCTTGCAGCCCGGAACAAGCTGCATCGCTGCGATAGCGCACTATCTCGGCGGGGACGGCCAAAACTATGTGAATGGGCTGCCCGGCTTTCGGCTGCAGTTGGAAGTGCGCTACATAGACGGTTCGGGAGATACTTTCACAACGGATACATCCTGGAAGTCGATTCCCGACACCCGTCACCGGAACGAAACGCCGTATCAGCAAAACCGGCGCATTTCGGCGATCGAGGATGTGGATGCACGGAAGCTCGGTTCGGAATGGATGCTAGCCGGGTTCGATACCGCCGCATGCCCGCACGCAGTTCTGTCGAATTCGCAAATGAACGGGTGGACAATGGTGTGGCAGGAAATTCCGGAAGGGGCGGTCGAGGAGCTTATCGTACCGGTGGAGACGTATCGCGGAACGGAGCTGCAGGAAAGCGGAAGCCAGACGTTCCGGCAAGTATTCGACGCCGGGAAAATCGTATCCGGCTGGCCGAAGGCCAGGCTCGCCGGGATCGCCGGTGCGACGGTGCAGCTGCGCTACGCGGAAGACTTGGATGAGAACGGGTTCGTAAGGCACAACGTCAGCAACGAGAAGTCCGAGCATTACTACGACCGCTATACGACGGGCGGAACGGGGACGGAAACGTGGCAGCCGGATTTATCCTATAAAGCGTTTCGTTTCGTGGAGGCTACCGGTTACCCCGAACCGTTGATTCCGGGCGTTAATCTGTGGATCGCATCCGCGCATACCGATATGGCCGGAGGAGGTTCGTTCCGCTGCTCGAACGGGCTGCTGAACGAGATGGCACAAGTGTGCCTCCAGACGCAGAAAAACAATACGCTCGGACAAACGGTTGACTGCCCGCATCGGGAGCAGGCGCAATATTTGGCCGATACGGATTTGCAAGCCGAGACGCTGCTGTACAATTTCGATGCAAACCACGTGCTTGCCAAGACACTCGCCGATTTTGGCGACGGGCAATTGGAGAACGGAACGTTTCCTTTCGTATACCCGACCAATTATGGGCATCGCGACTTCAGGCTGCAAATTCCCGAATGGGACTTGCACTTCTGCACGTTAATGTGGAAAATTTACTGGACTTACGGGGATGAGCGGCTGCTGGAACGGAATTACGGTACGGCGAAACGGATGGCCGATCATTTCATAAGCCGGCTCGATGCGGAAACCGGGCTTGTTCCGGCGGACCAGCCTTGGCATATTAGCGACTGGCCGTATTCGACGGTTCTGCGCAAGGCGAAATATTTGACCGTGGAAAATATAAAGCTGGCACAAGCGGTTGCCGTCATGTCCAGAGCCGCGTCGTTGCTCGGCAAAAAAGATGAAGCCGACGCTTACGCGCTTACGGAGAACCGGCTAAGGGAAGCGATCGTGGACGTTTTGTACGATCGGGAGGCGGGTCTGTTCCGGGACGGATACGAGTCGGAGCAGCATCATCAAGGGGTTAACGGACTTGCGCTCCATGCCGGACTATTCCCCGAGCAAGCGCGGATGACTGCGCTAGAAGCGGTTGCGGCCATGTCGTGGGACAGCCGGGTCGTGCTGTCGCTGCCGCTGCTCCGGGCGTTGTTCGAAGGGGGCAAGGATGAGGCGGCCTATAGGCTAATCGCCCGCGAGCAGTATCCGGGCTGGGGATATATGATCCGTCAAGGCGCGAAGACGTTGTGGGAAGGATGGGACGACCGGGATTCGCACTGTCATGCGTGGAACGGTTATCCGCTCCGTTTGCTGCAGGAGTTCGTAGCCGGCATACGCTCCGTGTCGCCGGGGTTCGGCGAAGTGGAAGTACGTCCGTACATGCCCGACGATTTGGACTATGCCGAAGCTTCCGTGCCGACCGTCCGGGGAGAAGTATTTGCCCGCTGGGAGCGCCGGCAAGCGTCCGGGAACAGAAGCTGGTGTTTCGTATTGGTGATTCCGCACGGGGCGAAAGGACGATTGGTCGTCCGTCATGAAGCCGAGCGGGAGCGTACGCGCATTACGGAGTCGGGACAGCCGGTCTGGGAGCAGGGGAGCTTCACACCGGGCGTGGATGGGGTGTCCGGCTGCCGATGGAACGGGGATACGGTCGAATTGGATTTGGCGTCGGGCCGGTACGAGTTCGAATTTGAGTTTGCGGGTGTTGGAATATAAGCAGGTAGCGAAAAACCGCCTTCGGGCGGTTTTTTGCCGAAATATAAGAATCTTAAGCTCTTTGCAGCTTGAACGAATCAAACTTCACTATTACTGAACTCTATTGTTACTACTTAGGTCCCCCCTTTTCAAACGTAGAAAACTTGGTTAATAATGGGTAACCGAGTTCAAATGGAAAAGGGGACCACTGATGAAAATGAGTCCGGAAGAGATCGAACGAATCAGTCAC
>NZ_VCRA01000004.1:188205-527754 GCF_005938385.1 Paenibacillus mesophilus | reverse complement strand
GAAGCCCCCCTCAAGATGAGATTTCCCAATTCGTAAGACCCCTGGTAGACGACCAGGTTGATAGGTTCGGGGTGGAAGCGCGGCAACGCGTGCAGCTGACGAATACTAATCGGTCGAGGGCTTATCCAACTAGCCCCGGTAAACCCCCGGGGCGCTCGATTCCAGCTTCAACTCGATTCGTTTCGCATTCAGTTTTCAGGGAATAATTATGGAGAGGTACCCAAGAGGCCGAAGGGGGCGCTTTGCTAAAGCGTTAGGGTGTAACAGCCGCGAGGGTTCGAATCCCTCTCTCTCCGTTTTAACCTGATTTATGGCGGTGTAGCTCAGCTGGCTAGAGCGTACGGTTCATACCCGTGAGGTCGTGGGTTCGACTCCCTCCGCCGCTACCAACTTCATTAGGACGCTTAGCTCAGCCGGGAGAGCATCTGCCTTACAAGCAGAGGGTCGGCGGTTCGATCCCGTCAGCGTCCACCATCGTTTTCCTAGCATGGCCGTTTGGCTTGCCGGGAATTATAGAAAGACCAGCAACTTGGAGCTGTGGTGTAGAGGCCTAACATGCCTGCCTGTCACGCAGGAGACCGCGGGTTCGAATCCCGTCAGCTCCGCCACTTTACCCCAAAAAGTGAAGTAAAGCTTCGAAGTCGACTCCGATTACTTTCGGGGACCGTGAAGACACTAACTTAACTACATACGGCTCGGTAGCTCAGTCGGTAGAGCAGAGGACTGAAAATCCTCGTGTCGGCGGTTCGATTCCGTCCCGAGCCACCATGTATGTCCAAAATGCCGCAAACGGCACGGGACATTTCAATATGGAGGCTTAGCGAAGTGGCCAAACGCAGCAGACTGTAAATCTGTTCTCTGACGAGTTCGGTGGTTCGAATCCATCAGCCTCCACCATTTATCAAGCTTACTCAAATGTGAGCCATTAGCTCAGTTGGTAGAGCACCTGACTTTTAATCAGGGTGTCGTAGGTTCGAGTCCTACATGGCTCATCGAAACCTTTCCCGTTGCGGAAAGGTTTTTTTAATTTGAAGAAGGTCCTTCCCCGCATCGACTGCTCGGGAGGACCTTCTCTTTTGTTACGTTGACGATTGCAGCCGGTCGGCGACCGACTTCATTTTTTGTTCCATGGAGGATGGGCGGTCCCGGCGGTCGTCTATTTTGATCGTGGTACACACCCGGTCCGCTCCTTGGACAAAAGGACTTTCGTGCAGTCTGCGTACGACCTCCAGTAAATCCGTCAGTTCCCCTTCGATAATGGTGCTCATCGGGGTAAGCTGATAATGGATCGGCTCGCGCGCCTGCTCCAGCAAGTTTTGCATATCCGCCACATAACGGCTCAAGCTGGTTGTTCCCGTGCCAACCGGAACAATCGTGACTTCAACGATCGGCATGCTTCTTCCCTCCCGCAACATCCAGTATTGGCGAATTAAGCCTATATACCGTATTGTAATCGGATACCCAGCCTTTGGCCAATGCAAACTACAGCTCGAGCCGCTTCGCTCCCTGCCGGATGAACTCCGCCGTGCGGGTAGCTAATGCCATAACCGTATTGGTCGGATTGCCGGCTCCCGACGTTACGAAGAGACTGGCATCGCATACGAATAAATTCGGGATGTCGTGAGTTTGGCCATAGGAGTTGGCAACGGACGCCTCGGGATCGCTCCCCATCCGGCAGCCTCCCATAAGATGCGCCGTATCGGGTACTACGTACTCCACGGTTCCGCCGGCTGCCCGTAATATGGAGCTCATCGTGCCGACAGCATGATCGATCAGCTTGCGATCGTTATCGCCATAGCTGAACGATACATGAGCCCTTGGTAACCCGTATTGATCCTTCTCTGCGGCAAGCGTCACCCGATTGGATTCAGAGGGAAGCACTTCGCCGACCATCGTGACTCTGCCGTACAAATTGTAATCCAAAATGGTACCCCGCAGACGCTGCCCCCAGACGGGGCCTTGTTCCGATTGCGAAATGCCGTTAGCGAAGCCGACCGGCCGGGCGCCGTGAGCATGCAGCGAATAACCGCGTACAAAATCGTTGTTTTTGTCGGTTTCATAAAAGTCCTGCGTTGTCGCAAGAACCGGCGTTCCTTTATATAAACGGATTTCCTGTTCGAATTTGGCATAAACGTCCTGGCTGCTGTGTGTCATGATCGCTTTGCCGACCCAACCGCTCCGGTTGGCCAGTCCGTCGGGAAATTGGGAAGTGGCGGAATTCAAGAGCAGTCGAGGCGTCTCGACGGCGTAGGCCGACACGATGACGATGCGGGCTTTCTGCACATACGTCTGGCCGTTATGGATGAACTCGACGCCTGTGGCCCGTCCGGCATCGTTCATTTGCACACGGGTGACCATGCAGTCGGCAAGCACTTCGGCACCGGCGGCGATCGCTTTCGGAATATGTACGATCAATGTGCTGAATTTGGCATTCGGCATGCAGCCTTGGTTGCAGAAGCCCCGATTGATACAGGGAGGGCGCCCTTCGAACGGAGCGGATAAAATGGCCAAAGGCGCCACGACCGAACGAATGCCGAGCTTGTCGCAGCCGTTCATGAACATATAAGCGTTCGGGCTTAACGGTTCGCGTTCCGGGTAAGGGTAAGGCCCGTTGTAATTGCCCCACGGGAAATGCTTCGGACCGGAGACGGCGATTTCTTTCTCGATTTTGGCATAATACGGTTCCAGATCGGCGTAGCCGATCGGCCAATCTTCCCCGACCCCGTCCAGCGTGCGTGAGCGGAAATCGGAATCGTGAAACCGGACGAACACTCCGGTAAAATGAGTCGTACCTCCTCCGACACCGCGGCCTGAGTTGTTATGGCCCATCTTGAGCGGATCCGCTCCATCCACTAGGCGGGTGTCCTCCCAACCCAACGATTTCATGGCTAATTCATCGCTCGCAAAATCGTGCTGCGGGTCTCGGAACGGCCCGGCCTCCAAGACGACCACGCGCATGCCCGCTTCGCTCAAGTCTTTGGCCAGCACGCCGCCGGCGGCTCCGGCCCCTACTATGACGGCGTCCACTTCATCATGTGCATATTTGCGCTGCAGCGTCATGTATCCGGTTTCGCCTCCCAAGGGTCCAACTGACCGATATTTGCCCGAACGTATCCCCGCGGATAGGCGGGGCCGCCATATCCGATTTCCGACCATACGGTAGGGTGAGAATAGTACGATTCAACCGTCCAGCTTAACAAACGGTTGAAAAACGCTTTTTGCGGAAAATCCAAATCCCCGCTAAGCGGGAGCTTGCCTTCGCTCAGGGCGGTTATGATCGTCAACTGCTCCGTTTCGGTCAAATCGATAAACGGATGCTTATACTCGGACACGGACCATTGATTCAAACGTTTCATCCCGCTTCGGAGCAAGTCGCCGGCTTTGGGGACGGACGGCTTCCGTTCGCTTTCGCCTGTCTGGGCGTCCAGGGAGCGGTCGATATGGCCGAGCACGAACTGAATGATATCGGTCCGATTGTCGCCCGCCAAGGACGAGCAAATGGCGCGAAGCATTTCGGCCTCCATTAAAGTCAGCGATTTATACCCGTGTACGCTTTCCAAGCGGGACGAGACGATCGATCGGGAGTGTCGGTCCCATGCTTCTTGCTCGCTCATCACGTCGTAATCCGGATACCGGCTCTTCTTCATGAACGGTCACCTCCAAAAAATTGCGATAATCCCGAGTGCGCTGATGGCCGTAAACAGAAACGGGAGGATGACCGGAGGGCCGATCAGAAAGTTGCGCATAGCCCAGCCGCCGACCCGCAGACGGACGCCTTTGGCATGAAAATAGACGCCGACGAGGCCGTCAAGCACGCCCATGGCCATAAAAAGCGTGAACAGCAGCCGCAGCCAGCCGGCGTTATAGAACGTCAGCGCGAGTCCCGTCACGAAAAAGAAGGGTGCCGATACGACCGGAACCCACATCGATTTATGGTGGAAATTTTGCCGGTAATGAAACATCGTGACTTGACCGCCGATCAATACGAAAGCGACGCTCACGAAAAAAATCAAAAAGCGGTCTAAAGACCAAGCATCCCAATACAAGTGACATCCCTCCATATGGATAAATAGCGGCCACCCTTTTTCATTCCGGTGCCGGGAAAGTCAGTGCGCCGTGCGGCATCAAGGCCACCTCGCAGTTTTCATTATGGATGACGCCCGCAACCAGCTGCGCCAAGTCGCGAACCGGAGTAAAGCCTGCCAGTTCCGTAAGCGGTTCGGGCATATCGGAATACAAATAAACGGTATGTTTGGACAAGATTTGGTCGATTTGCGCGACTTTATGGGCGCCCATTACGAATTTCTCGTTCAATTTGCGCAGTATCGTCGCCCGGTCCCGGATCGTCTCGATCCAATACTGGAAAATGCCGTTGCCGAACAGCTCTTCGCAGCGAGCGAGCAGCACGATCGAGCCTCCGGGCTTAGTAAAGGCGGAGGCGTTTTGCAGCGTCTTGATCGCTTGATACAGCTGCAAATCTTTAGGGAAGCCCCCCGTAGAGGCCAATAGGATGTCATACTGCTTGGTTACGGGCACGAAAAAACGTTTCCGGGCGGCTTCGAGTCCGCGCCGGTGAGTGGGGATAAGCTCACCCGAGTAAGCCTCAAGCAGCTCTTGCCGATGGTTGGCGATAACGTTGAACAGAAAATGGATCGGCACATAGTCGAGCACTTCCTCCAGATCGCGGTGAATCGGATTGTCAGGGTCTCCTAGAGCGGCTTTATAGCGCTGGGACAGTGCATGATTCGCTTCGATGCATCGTTTCGATGCGGTACCCGGAATGAGCGCTTTGACGCCGCCGGATACCCCGACCAGACGGTGAGGTTCGATATTGCCCGTAGCTATGAGCAAATCGGCTTCGACTACGAGGCGATTGATCTCGATCGGCGTTCCGCGGCTGGTCGTGCCCAAGGCGACACAATCCTCGGGCAGTGCGGAATGATTGATCACAGGGACACGACGGAAAATTTCATCGCCTACGAGTTGCTGTAATTCCGTATCGGTATGTTTCCGATGCAAGCCCAGCGCTACGACGATTCGAATCCGGTCGTCTTGAATACCCCCATGATTCAACGCTCCAAGAAGAGCGGGCAGAAATAAGCGGCTCGGGCATAACCGCGTACCGTCGCTAATCAGAATGACGGCGCGTTTGAAGTCTGCGGCTAATTCATGAAGAGGTTTTCCCGCTACGGGATGATTCAGTGCTTCAAGGATGATCCGATCCGGCGAAGCCCCCGCCGCCGACTCATAATCGAGGATCGCGGGCGTATTCGGGCAGTCGATCTTTACGTCAACGAATTGTTTACCGTATGGGAATAATATCGAGCTTACCTTCTTTCTTCAGTCTGCTATCGAAAAGTTGGAATAAGAAAATTATTTCCATTCGCCTGCTTTACTAAACCGAAAAAATAGTTCCGTCTGGCGATTAATCAAGACAACCGGCCGAACGGCGGAGGCTTCTGACGAAGCGTGTCAGGTTTCCATCCCTTTGCAAAACGTGTATCATGAATGTATATCACATGTAACGCGAAAAATGTGATGTCGGTCTGGGGGGAAATTTCATCATGGTGATGTGGGATCGGATCAAGCAGCAAGCAGAGCAAATACTCGGCACCGAATTCCGGCGCGAACGGATACCTGCCGCCAAGTGGAACCGGTCCGCGGAGGACGATGCGGGGAAAAGCCGCGTCATCGAAGACAGATACTATTTTTTTCTATATAAAGACGGGGGGCATGTTCAAGCCGTATCGGTAGACGAGCCGTTACTGACCCCGAACGAGAAGCAATTGATCGAGCTGATGCTGGAAGCGTACCGGATGCAGGAAAAACGGAGCGCCCCGCAAGTTCATTCGGAGGACGAGCGTAAATCGCATCAGATCCGGTCCTGGATTGCCCAGCAGCTGGAGCAGGGAATTACCGACGCGGAGCTCCCGGACTCGCTGGCTGCTAACTTTGCGCTATATGCACCCAAAATCCCGCTTCTTGTATACGGTGATTATTCGGACCAGCGAAAGGCGACGTATCAGGACTTGAAAAAGCTGCTTGTCCATTTCTTCGACGGGGAAATCGTGCTCATTCCGCTGTTGGATAAAGAGTGGCTCGTTCTCGGGCCGGAATCGCTTCTGCAGGAAGGCGGAGAAGGGGAAGAAGAAACGGCGGAGGATATGCTTGCTTCTCTCGGCGACGCACTGCACGAGATGCTCGTGACCGAATGGGTAGGGGAATGCCAAATCGCGGTCGACTACCCGATGCAGCCGGCCAAATCGCTGCTGGCGTCCGTATCCAAACTGCGGGAAGCGATGACGCTCGGACGGACGTATCATGTTGCGGACAACATTCATATGCCCTGGAGGCTGCAGCTGGAGAAGCTGCTCCATCCGATCGGCGAAGAACAGAAGCAACTGTTTCTGGAGCGCGTGCTGAAGCGGATGGACTTGCTGAAGGATGCGGAGATGATGACGACGCTCGAGCAGTTTATCGCGCTCGACTGCAGCGTGAGCGAAACGGCCAAGAAGCTGTTCATCCACCGAAACACGCTGCTGTACCGGTTGGACAAGTTCAAGCAGGAAACGGGGCTGGATGTCCGCACGTTCCATCATGCGTTATTGGTGCATGTTGCGCTCCTATTGTACAAAGTAACGAAAAGAGCGTGATTTTTTTGTAAACAATGTGCATAGTCATGAAACGGGCCGTAGGTTAATATAAAGCTGTGGAATATGAATACTAGGAGGAATGATCCATGGCAGGCTTACGTTTGAATCATATCGTAAAAAAATATCCCGGTGCCGCAGAAGCTACCGTTAAAGACTTCAATCTGGAGATCAAGGACAAAGAGTTCCTCGTGCTTGTAGGTGCTTCCGGGTGTGGAAAATCGACAACGCTCCGTATGATTGCAGGTCTGGAAGAAATTACGTCCGGCGAACTGTTCATCGGCGACCGCCTCGTCAACGACGTCGCTCCGAAAGACCGCGACATCGCGATGGTATTCCAATCCTACGCTTTGTATCCGCACATGAACGTTTATCAAAACATGGCGTTCGGTCTGAAACTGCGCAAATTCAAAAAAGCCGAAATCGACGCACGCGTGCGCGAAGCGGCCAAAATTCTCGATATCGAAGTATTGCTCGACCGCAAGCCGAAAGCTCTCTCCGGCGGTCAGCGCCAACGGGTAGCCTTGGGCCGCGCCATCGTCCGCGATCCGCAAGTGTTCCTGATGGACGAACCTCTCTCCAACTTGGACGCCAAGCTGCGCGTACAGATGCGCGCCGAGATCAGCAAGCTGGCGAAACGTTTGGAAACGACCGTAGTATACGTAACGCATGACCAGACGGAAGCCATGACCATGGGCGACCGCATCGTCGTTATGCACCAAGGCGTTATCCAACAAGCGGCTTCGCCGGAAGAAATTTACAACTTCCCGATGAATATGTATGTTGCCGGCTTTATCGGATCGCCTGCGATGAACTTTATCAACGGTTCGCTTTCGGAAAGCGGCGGCAAAGTCCACTTCAAAGGACAAGGCATCGACGTCGTTCTGCCTGAGGGCAAAGCGCAAATTCTTCGCGATGGCGGCTACATCAACAAAGAAGTCGTGTTCGGCGTCCGTCCGGAAGACCTGCACGATGAGCCGATTTTCCTGGAAAGCTCCCCGGAAAGCCATGTCAGCGCAACGATCGAAGTGGCCGAGAATTTGGGTCACGAAGTTCAACTGCACTTGAGCGGCCTCGGTACGCAATCCATCGTAGCCCGTGTAGACGGCCGTTCCGGCTTTAAAGAAGGCATGACGATCAAGCTTGCCGTGGATATGAACAAAATTCATATTTTCGATAAAGAAACCGAAGCAAACGTATTGATTTAATCGATCATTCAGGAAGGCCGACGGCAGCGTCGGTCTTTTTGCTTTTCCGGCCGCTCGTTGCGGTTGCCCGTCATATATACGCATGTGAAGGTTGCTTTCGCACCGCATTTCCATTACCATGAAAACATTGGAACATAAAGGAGACGTCAGGCAATGGGGAAAAAGACGAAAGTTTCCGACCTCGTTCGTAATTTTCACCTGGAGGTCGTGACCGGAGAAGAAGGGCTAGGGCGGCTTATTAAAGTAGCGGACATGTATCGGCCCGGCTTGGAGATGGCTGGATATTTCGCTTATCATCCCCGGGAACGCGTGCAAATATTGGGGCGGACGGAGCTGACGTTTTTCGAGACGCTATCTGCCGAGGAACGGCGCGATCGGATTACGAGGCTGTGCAAGGAAGAGGAAACCCCTTGCATGATCGTGACCCGCGGGCAAAATGTCCCGGAGGAGCTGATCCGGGAAGCGGGCGAGCAAGGCTTGCCGGTGCTGCGCAGTCCTTTGGCGACTACGACGCTCGTCAGCCGGATTACCGATTTTCTGGAAAACAAGCTGGCGCCGACGACTACGATACACGGGGTGCTTGTCGAAGTATACGGTATCGGAATGCTCATTACCGGCAGCAGCGGTATCGGCAAAAGCGAAACGGCCCTGGAATTGGTCAAGCGCGGACATCGGCTCATCGCCGACGATGCGGTCGAGATTCACCAAACCCCGGATCACGTGCTGATCGGCAATGCGCCGGATTTGATCAAGCATTTGCTGGAAATCCGCGGTGTCGGCATCATTAACGTCATGACGCTATTTGGGGCGGGAGCGATCCGGACCAATAAGAAAATATCGCTTGTCATCCGGCTCGAAACTTGGCAGCAGGACAAGGAGTACGATAGGCTCGGACTGGATGAGGAGCTGACCCGCATCATCGATACCGATTTGCCGCTCGTCACGATACCGGTTCGTCCCGGACGAAATTTGGCGGTCATTATAGAAGTGGCGGGAATGAATTACCGGCTGAAGCGAATGGGATATAACGCCGCTCTGCAATTTACGAACAAGCTGACCGAGTCGATATCGGGAGATTTGGACGATTCGGAATAACCGTATTGCGAAAAAAATGGCACAAGGAGATGGAGTATGGCTTATTTACTCGATCCGATCGCTTTCTCGCTGGGGCCGATATCGGTGCACTGGTACGGGATCATATTGGGCTCGGCGGCGCTCGTAGGGCTGTGGCTCGCGGTTATGGAAGGGAAACGGTTCGGCATTTCCCCCGATTTCTTCATGGATCTGCTGTTGATCGGCGTGCCTTCGGCCATAATCGGCGCCCGTCTGTACTACGTCGCGTTCAAGTGGGATGCGTACAAAAACAATTTGCTTGAAATATTCCAAATATGGCACGGCGGCATCGCGATATACGGGGCGTTGATCGGAGCCATTATCGCAGGCTACATTTATTTTCGCCGGAAAGGCTATAACTTCTGGAGAATCGTGGACATTTGCGCGCCGTCGCTTATCGTCGGTCAAATGATCGGCCGGTGGGGCAATTTCGTCAATCAGGAGGCGCACGGAGGGCCTGTGTCCGAATCGTTCCTGCGCGATACGCTGCATTTGCCGAATTGGATTACCGATCAAATGTACATTGACGGCCAGTTTTACCATCCGACGTTTCTATACGAATCGCTCTGGAACCTGGTCGGCTTGCTGCTCTTGTTCTGGCTGCGCCGTCGTCCGTTTCTTCGTTCCGGGGAATTGTTTTTCAGTTACTTTATCTGGTATTCGATCGGACGGTTTTTTATCGAAGGGCTTCGTACGGACAGTTTGGCGTTCACGGCGCCGTCTTGGTTCGCTTCCTTGATCAATGCGCTATGGTCCCCGATGAATCTCGTATTCGAAGCGGGTTCTATGGACTACGGCAACGTCCGCATTTCGCAATTGCTGGCGATTCTCATCATTATTGCCGCGGTTATCCTCATAATCGTGCGCCGTAAAAAAGGCTGGTCCGCGGAGCGTTATTCCGATCCGATCCGTTCGACGAAAACGGCCGCGATCTCGACATCGGAAGCCGGCGAAGGGATTTGAACAGGAAGAGAATCGAGACCGTCAGGGAGGATTTGAGACATTGGCTATCACGACTGTACTATTCGACTTGGACGGCACGATTGTCGATACGAACGAGCTGATCATTCAGTCGTTTCTGCATACGCTGGAAGGCGAGACGGAGCAGCCGTATACGAGGGAGCGGATCATTCCCCATATGGGGTTCCCGCTATTGGAGCAGCTGCGGTTTTTTACGGGAAAAGATCAGGTGGACGAGCTTGTGGTCAAGTACCGGAAGTTTAATCTGGACAAGCATGACGAGCTGGTCGCGGAATTCCCGCATGTTCGCGAAGTGTTGGCCGAGCTGCGGAGCAGAAATATCCGAATGGGCGTCGCAACGAATAAAATGCGGATGACAACCCTTATGGGGCTCAAAATGTGCGGGATCGACTCCTATATGGATGCGATCGTAACGATAGATGACGTCGCGAACGGCAAGCCGGATCCGGAAATGATACGGAAGGCGTTGGAGCAGCTGAACGTCGATCCACGGGAAACGTTGATGGTCGGGGACAGCAAATACGACATCGTCGCGGGGCGGGACGCGGGAGTGAAGACGGTCGGTGTGTCCTGGTCGTTGAAGGGCGAGGATCACTTGCGGACTTTCCATCCGGACTATATCATTCGCGACATGAGGGACTTGCTGGAAATCGTCGGATAAAGAGGGATCGGACAGTGAGACGAACGGAACGGTACCCGGTCGAAGGGCCGAACGCGCTCTGGCAAATTTATAAGACGGTCAGCAAGTGGAAATCGGTACGGAACTTTATTTTCATCCAGTTTACCCGCTATTGCCCTTCGCTGCCCGTCAAAAACTGGATTTACCGCAATGTGCTGCGCATGGAGGTAGGGGAGAATACGGCTTTTGCGCTGATGGTGATGGTGGACGTCTTCTTCCCGCACAAAATCCATGTAGGCTCCAATTCGATCATCGGGTACAACACGACGATATTGGCCCATGAATATTTGATACGCGAATACCGGCTCGGTGACGTGTTTATCGGCTCGAACGTGATGATCGGCGCCAATACGACGATTTTGCCGGGCGTTACGATCGGCGATCATGCGGTCGTCGGGGCCGGGTCCGTCGTTCACCGCGATGTGGAGCCGGGCAGCTTCGTTGCCGGCAATCCGCTTCAAGTCATCCGCCGGGCGGGGGAGTAAGCGTGCGATGCATGTTCGGACCTTCTGTACGCCCACAAGCGGAAGTTCGACTTCAGTTATTTACATGTCAGCGCGCGCTCCAAAAGGGCTTAGAGGAAGGTTCCGTTCCGTTATTCACGGAACGGAGCCGTTTTTTTTGCTTGGCCCGGCGAATTAGCGGAACGGGACCAATGACGCAAACAAGATGCACTTTTGCAGATAACCGACTTGCGAGCCTACGGTGCAACAAACGTTCCCCGGATGATCAAGCCCGCCCCTTCCTTGCCGCCAGCTCTAGTATGGAAGGATCAATCGACAACGTCGTGACAAGTCCAACCCGCGGAAACGTGAGGATTGAAAACATTTTGAAAATGCAATTGACGGTGCAGTAGCGTCATGGTAAACTTACAAATACATTCTTTATTTAGGTAGTATGGTAGCATGGTATCGCTTTAATGCGATGAAGTATCTGATTCATAGAACGAGGTGCCTCATGTCGAAACCGAAAGTGTTTGAGAAGCCGCCCGGCGTCAAAGACTATTTGCCGGATACGGTCGCCAAGCTGCGGCGCATAGAAACGAACGTGCTAGAATGCATGCGGAAGTGGGGGTACCGGCAAATCATTACTCCCACGCTCGAATATTACGATACGGTCGGGGTGGCGAGCTCCACGTCCGACCGGAAGCTGTTCAAGCTGCTGGACAAGAAAGGAACGACCGTCGTACTGCGCTCGGACGTAACGGCTCCGATCGCCCGCGTCGTCGCTTCCTTGTTGAAGGATCAACCGTTCCCGCTGCGCCTGTCCTACCACTCCAACGTATTCCGCGCGTTCGAGGACGAGGCGGGACGCGAGGCCGAGTTTTTCCAAACCGGCGTAGAGCTTGTGGGCGATCCTTCCGCGGATGCGGATGCGGAAGTAGTGGCGCTTGCCATCGCAAGTCTGAAGGCGGCGGGCATCCGCCATTTCAAAATTGCGCTCGGCCACGTCGGGTTTCTGAACGGATTGTTCCAGGAGGCGCTGCCCGACAAGCTAGAAGAACAGAGCGCGCTGAAGGAAAGGCTGCTGCAGCGCGACCATGTCGGATATCGGGACCTGCTGCGCAAATACGAGTTGACCGATTCGGTACGTCTGGAGCTGGAAGGAATTCTGCGGCTGCGGGGCGGGCAGGAAATATGCGAGCAGGCGCGCAGCTTGTCGCGGGACCGGATGGCGCAGGAAGCGATTCAGCATTTGTGCCAGGTGTGGGACGTGCTGGAGGCATACGGCGTCAGCGAGCATGTGCTGATCGACTTGACGATGATCGGCGATTTTACTTATTATACCGGCATGACCTTCGAAGGTTATGCGGCGGATCTCGGCTTTCCCGTATGCAGCGGGGGGCGTTATGACAACTTATTGAAGCAGTTCGACCGTCCGGCGGCGGCTACCGGCTTCGCGCTGAAAACGAACCGGATGCTGGAAGTGGCGGATTTGGAAGAAACGCAAGAGCCATACCGCGTGCTCGTTCTGTATGTTCCCGGTCAAGCGAAAGAAGCGTTGGCGTGCGCGCAGGGGCTGCGTGCGCGCGAGAACATTATCGTCGAGACGGCGCGGGTGGACGCTGATGCCGCCAAGGCAGGCGTACGGCTGCTGGACATCGTGCAGAATCGATCGGACGTGAGCGGATACGACGAAGTGATCGAGTTCGTGAATAAGTGAAAAGAGATGCTTGAGTCGCAAACGGGGGTGGGAAATATGCGGCGGAAAGTTTTAGTGTGGATATTGCGCAAACCTGGTGCAATTTCCACACTCGGGCCTCATTTGAAATCAGGTTCCTACCACAAAGTCTATTAAAAGGAACCTGATTTCAACGGGAGGCTGGAGCGCATATTCCCACCCCCGGACCTAATCGGCTTCATCTCTTTGCAAGTTATTCACGATAGTTCGATAAGAAAGGATGGTAACGATGCAAGACCTGTTGAAGGTGGCGATTCCGAAAGGGAGAATCGTCAAGCATATACACCGGCTGTTCCAGGCGGCGGGTCTGCCTTTGCCGGAAGACTTGGACGATTCGCGGAAGTTTATTGTTCCCGTCCACGACATGGGCATGGAATTTATCGTGGCGAAGCCCGCTGACGTTCCGACTTACGTGGAATACGGAGTTGCCGATATCGGGATCGCGGGTAAAGACGTCATGATGGAAGAAAACCGGAACGTTTACGAGCTGCTCGACTTGGGCATCGCCCGGTGCAGGTTTTCCGTCATCGGCCTTCCGGACTGGAAGCCGGTGCTGAATCCGCGCGTGGCGAGCAAATTCCCGAATGTCGCTTCGCAATATTTCCGCGAGAAAGGGCAGCAGGTCGAAGTGATCAAGCTGAACGGCAACGTCGAGCTGGCGCCGCTGATCGGTCTTGCCGACCGGATCGTCGACTTGGTCGAGACCGGCAACACGATTCGAGAGAACGGCCTTGTGGAACTGGAGAAAATAGCGGACATTACAAGCCGGCTGATCGCGAACCGGGTCAGCTACCGGATGAAGAACGGCGCCGTCCAGCAGCTTTGCGATCGGCTGCAGTCGGCGATTAGCGCCGCCGGCGCGCGATGAACGGGAGGCTTAAGACACGATGCGGATTATGAAGGCCAATGAATTCAAGCTTGCTCGCGAAGTGGAATACGGCACTCCCGAGCAGAACAGAACCGTAGGAGACATTCTCGATCGCGTACGCACGGAAGGCGACGCCGCCGTGCTGCGGTTTACCGAGAACTTTGATAAAGTAAAGCTGGAGGCGAGCCAGCTCCGGGTTACGGAACAAGAAATAGCGGCCGCCTACGATCGCGTGGAGCCGCGTTTCATCGAGGCGCTGCGTCGGGCCGCGGCGAATATCCGCAGCTTTCACGAGAAGCAGAAGCGCAATTCGTGGATGGACGTGCAGGCGGACGGAACGACGCTGGGACAGATCATCCGTCCGCTGCGCCGCGTAGGTTTGTACGTGCCGGGAGGCAAGGCGGCTTATCCGTCCTCCGTGCTCATGAACGCTATTCCGGCTCAGGTAGCGGGAGTACCCGAGATCGTGATGGTCACGCCAGCGTCTACGGGCGGCAAGGAAGGAATCGATCCGTACATTTTGGTTGCAGCGGCCGAAGCAGGCATCCGGGAAATGTACAGAGTCGGAGGAGCTCAAGCCGTTGCAGCGCTCGCTTATGGGACGGCAACGATCCCTCCGGTCGATAAAATCGTCGGCCCGGGCAATATTTATGTAGCGCTGGCGAAACGGTATGTGTACGGCGTCGTCGATATCGACAGCATCGCAGGCCCGAGCGAAATTCTCGTGCTGGCGGACGACAGCGCGGACCCTTCTTACATCGCCGCAGACCTGCTGTCGCAAGCCGAGCATGACGAGATGGCTTCCTCCATCCTGGTCACGATCTCGCAGACGCTGGCCGAGGCGGTTCGGGCGGAAGTGGAGAGCCAGCTCGCGACGCTGCCTCGCAAAGAAATTGCGGAGAAGTCGATCCGGGAACGCGGCGCGATTCTGCTGGCGGAGAGCGAAGCCGAAGCGGTCGCCACCTCCAATCGGCTTGCTCCCGAGCATTTGGAGCTGCTCGTTCGGGAGCCGTTCGGCTGGCTCGGGCGGATCGAGAACGCCGGGGCGATCTTTCTCGGCCCCTACAGCACCGAGCCGGTCGGCGACTACTTCGCCGGTCCGAACCATATTCTGCCGACCAACGGTACGGCGCGGTTCTCGTCGCCGCTCAGCGTCGACGACTTCTTGAAGAAATCGAGCGTTATTCATTACAGCAAGGAAGCGCTGCTGCGGGACGGCGAGGACATTATGACGATGGCCAAGCACGAAGGGCTGGAAGCCCATGCGCGAGCGATCCAAGTCCGACTGGAAAAGGAAGGGAAGCGAACATGAGCGAAATGGCTAACCGGCCGGCCCGTACGGCCGGCATCGAGCGGAAAACGAACGAAACGAACATCAAGCTGTCGTTGAACGTGGACGGCACCGGCAAATCGGAACTAACGACAGACGTCCATTTTATGAATCATATGCTCGATTTGTTCACGAAGCACGGCCAGTTCGACCTTCGCGTCGAAGCCGAAGGAGATATCGAGATCGACGATCACCATACGACCGAAGATATCGGCATCTGTCTCGGTCAAGCGCTCCGCGAAGCGCTCGGCGACAAGCGTGGCATCAAACGGTACGCTAACGTGTTCGTACCGATGGACGAGGCGCTCGCGCAAGTGGCGATCGACATTAGCAACCGTCCTCACCTCGAATACCGGGCGGAATTCCCGTCGGCGCAGGTGGGCAGCTTCACGACCGAGCTCGTGCACGAATTTCTGTGGAAGTTCGCGTTGGAAGCGCGCATTACGCTTCATGTCATCGTCCATTACGGGCGTAATACGCACCATATGGTGGAGGCAATCTTCAAGGCGCTCGGCCGGGCATTGGACGAAGCGACTTCGATCGATCCGCGCGTACAGGGCGTTCCCTCCACGAAAGGAGTGCTCTAAAGCGTGATCGCCATCATCGATTACGGCATGGGGAATTTGCACAGCGTAAGCAAAGCCGTCGAGCGGCTTGGGTATGAAGCGCACGTAACATCGAATCCGGAAGAGATTATGGCCGCTCGCGGAGCGATCCTGCCCGGAGTCGGAGCGTTCGGGGACGCGATGGACAATTTGCGCGAGACCGGTTTGAAACAAACGGTATTGCAATATGCGGCGAGCGGCAAGCCGCTGCTCGGCATTTGCCTCGGGATGCAGCTGCTGTTCGCGGAGAGCGAGGAGCACGGACGCCATGAAGGGCTGAGCTTGCTTCCGGGCAAGGTGATCCGGTTCCGCGGGCCTTACAAGGTGCCGCATATGGGATGGAACAAGCTCTCGTTCCGCAAGCCTTCGCCGCTGCTGGAGGGGCTTATGGAAGGGTACGTCTACTTCGTTCATTCGTATCATGCGATTCCCGAGCAGACGGCCGATCTGTTGGCCACGACCGACTATTATCAAGCGGTTACCGCTATTGTCGGCCGCGACAACGTATACGGCATGCAGTTTCATCCGGAGAAAAGCGGCGAGCTGGGCATGCGGCTGCTGGAACGGTTTCTGACGCTGAGCAAATGAGGAACTTTAACGGAATCCGGGGCTTCGTGGACCGGCAAGTCCTGCTCGTCAGAGAGAAGGTTGGTACGTTATTCCGTTAAATTTCCTAAACGACGCGGGCTTACGCGTCAATTGAAGCGAACCGGGGGAGAAGTGTATGTTAGCGAAACGAATCATACCTTGTCTGGACGTTAAGGACGGGCGGGTCGTAAAAGGCGTAAATTTCGTCAATCTGCGCGATGCCGGAGATCCCGTCGAGCTGGCGGCCGCCTACGACAAGGAAGGGGCGGACGAGCTTGTCTTCCTGGACATATCGGCTTCGTTCGAAGGACGGGCGACGATGGTCGAGGTCGTGAAGAAAACGGCCGGTGAAATCACGATCCCGTTCACCGTTGGCGGAGGCATCTCAAGCGTCGACGATATGAAGCGGCTGCTTCGTGCGGGCGCGGACAAGATCGGCATCAATACCGCGGCCGTGAAAAATCCGCGCCTGGTAGCCGACGGAGCGGCCAAGTTCGGCTCCCAGTGCATCGTTGTGGCGATCGACGCCAAGTACAATGAAGCATGGGACGAATGGGAAGTATACACTCACGGCGGACGCAATGCGACCGGCATCAAGGCGCTCGAATGGGCGCAGCAGGTGGAAGGGCTCGGAGCGGGCGAAATATTGCTCACAAGCATGGACGCGGACGGGACGAAGGACGGCTTCGACCTGAAGCTGACGCGCGCGGTTTCGGAAAGCTTGGGCATTCCGGTCATCGCCTCGGGCGGCGCGGGACGGAAGGAGCATTTCTACGACGTGTTCACGCAAGGAAAAGCCGACGCCGGATTGGCCGCGACCATTTTCCACTATAAAGAAATGACGATAGAGGAAGTCAAACAAGATTTAAAAGGCAAAGGGGTGGAGATCCGATGAGCGGACTTACGTTCGAGCAGGTGGCGGAAGCGGTCAAATGGGACGGACAAGGACTCGTGCCGGCTATCGTTCAGGATGCGGTCAGCAAAGAGGTGCTCATGCTCGCCTATATGAACCGGGAATCGCTCAGGCTGACTGTCGAATCCGGGGAAACTTGGTTCTGGAGCCGTTCCCGTTCCGAGCTGTGGCATAAAGGCGCAACGAGCGGGCATATCCAGAAAGTACGCTCGCTCCGCTACGATTGCGACGGCGACACGCTGCTCGTCACGGTCGAGCAGACAGGTCCGGCTTGCCATACCGGCGCATATAGCTGCTTCTTCAATGAAATTGCCTCTTCTGAAGGAGCGGCAGGCGGATCGAATCAGCAAGCAGGACGGTTCGACATTCTCGAGAAGCTGGAGCATATCATTGCACAGCGAGATGCCGAGCGTCCGGAGGGAGCTTATACGACGTACTTGTTCGAGAAAGGCGTCGACAAAATATTGAAGAAGGTCGGAGAAGAAGCGGCCGAGGTCATTATCGCGGCCAAAAACCGCAGTCACGAGGAGCTTCGCTACGAGGCGAGCGACTTGATCTTTCATCTGATGGTGCTGCTGCGGGAACAGAAGCTGCCGCTCGACGACCTTCTCTCCGAGCTTGCCCGGCGCCATCTGAAGCAGAAAAGCGAATACGCGATCAGCGACTGATCCCGCGCTTAAGGGAGCAAGATCTGCCATGTCCCGGTCACCGGATAGAAGGCGGGTCTTTTTTTTCACAAAGCAACCTCCCCGACGAATCGATTACCCCCATGAAGCAGATCATATTCAGAACATTCGACAACATTCGCGTCAGGCCATCATGCCATGAAGAGGAGCAATGTTTATCCAACTGCTGGATAAAGGCTGCTGTAAAAGGCGGTCGTATCCCGTCGTCTGCTGGATATACCCGTCACTTTGTGACGAATTCATGAAAAGCGGGCGCGAATCCTTTTGAAAAAACATGTCGAGGGAGTATAATAAACTTGGACAACTTATAAAGCGTTCCCCAAGTCAAGTTAAGTTTCGTTGAACTATGCTGAGAGGCTTTAACCATTTTTAGGAGGTAACCATGTACAAGGACAATTGTAAAATTTTTTCCGGATCGTCCAATCCGAAGCTGGCGGAGCGCATTTGCGCCGAGTTGGGCATTCCGCTCGGGCAAATCAAGCTGTCCCGCTTTAAGAGCGGCGAGGTGTACTGCCTGTACGAAGAGTCGGTCCGCAACTGCGACGTCTTCCTGGTGCAGACTTTCTCGCATCCGATCAACGACCACTTCGTAGAGCTTCTCGTCATGATCGATGCGGCCAAGAGGGCATCCGCGAGAACGATCAACCTTGTCATCCCGTACTATGGTTATTCCAGACAGGAACGCAAAGCCGCCCCGCGCGAACCGATTTCCGCCAAGCTCGTAGCCGATTTGCTTACGACGGCAGGGGCTAACAGCATTTTAACGGTAGATTTACACGCGCCCGCCATCCAAGGGTTCTTCAACATACCGGTTAACCATATGACTTCGCTCGATCTGATCAGCGACTATATCCGCAACAAAAAAATAAAAAATCCGGTCGTCGTCTCGCCGGATGCCGGACGCGCCACCACGGCGGAAAACTTGGCCAACATCCTGAACGCGCCTTTTGCGATTATGATCAAGAAGCGCCATGCGCACAACGAAGCGACGATCACCCACGTCATCGGCGACGTGGAAGGCCGCACTCCGATCATTATCGAAGACATGATCGATACGGGGAATACGATCGTCAAAGTTGTGGAAGGGCTAAAGGAAAGAGGGGCCGAAGACAGCTTCGTCTGCGCGACCCATCCGGTGTTCTCCGGACCGGCTCTGCAGCGTCTCGACCATCCGAATATCCAGGAGGTCGTCATTACCGACTCGATCGCGCTGCCGAACGGCCACCCGGAACGGTTCAAAGTATTGTCTCTCGCTCATCTGTTCTCGGATGCGATCCGCATCATCATCGACGGCGGTTCGATCAGCACGCTGTTCAAATACGGCGGCGTATAAGCCGGGCTGTCTTTCAACCGCTTCGGTCTCCGGCGGCCGCGCATCGCGATATTGCCGTACAGCAGCAGGAGCTGCCGCGTATTTTCCGGACAAGATGGGATGTTTTACTGGACGCGGCATCACGTAACAGCTCCTAGGTAATCGAAACGATGTGTGATATACTCTGAGGTAAGTATAGTTGCCGGAGGTGCCTGAAGCATGGCAAAGAAAAAGCATGTGGCCAAGACGAAGAAACGCAACGTCATCACGGTCCAGATGGATGCCACGTTCTTTTTCGAGAGAGCCGTCCATTCGTTGGACCGAAACCGCTACGATAAGGCGCTGAAATATTTCCGCCGGGCCGTCGAGTTCGAGCCGGACAATCCGGTCAACCATTGCAACCTGGCAGGCGTTCTGTCGGAAACGGGAAATTACGAAGAGTCGAACCGCATACTGCAGCAAATCGTCGAGCAAATCGATCCGACCATGACCGAATGTTATTTCTATATGGCCAACAATTACGCCAATATGGAAAATTATGAGGCGGCGGAAGAAGCGCTCGTTTACTATTTGGAGCACGATCCGAACGGCCATTTTCTCGAGGAATCGGAAGAAATGATGGAACTGCTCGGCTATGAGCTCGAGCGCCCGACCAAGCTGACCTCGATCAAGAGCCGCGAAGGATTGTTCGAGCACGACAAGGCCCGTACGCTGCTGGAGGAAGGGAAGTTTTCGGAAGCGGTGCGGATTTTGGAGAAGCTGGTCAAGAAGTCTCCCGACTTTTTGGCAGCCCGTAACAATTTGGCGCTGGCCTATTACTATATGGGCTTGTTCGACAAAGCGCTGGCTACGATCCGGCAGGTGCTGGAGCTGGAGCCGGGCAATTTGCATGCCCTCTGCAATCTGGCGATATTCCATCAGCACAACGGCGATCAGGAGCAGCTTAACGAACTGCTTCTCAGCTTGCGCAAGACGTATCCGATGCATTACGATCACATTTTCAAGCTTGCGACGACGATGGGCATCTTGTCGGAACACGAGACGGCGTACCGGCTGTTTCGCCGTTTGCTGAAAACGGGCGAGTCCGGGCTTGACCCTTGCCTTTACCACTATACCGCGGTGGCGGCCTGCAATATCGGCAAATACGCCGAGGCCGAGAAGCTGTGGCGTACGGTCGAGAAGCTCGATCCCGGGACGGATATTCCCCGCTACTACTTGGAGCAGATGAAGGAAGCGGAGAACGGGAACAAGAAGGCGCTCGGCTACCATTATCATTTGCCGTTTGAAGAGCAGTTCCGCGTACTGGAGAAAGCCGCCGACGGCATCCCGGATCATATGAAGCGCGATCCGCTCGTTCGCTCTTCGTTTTTCTGGGCGCTCCGTCATGGAGACGTCGAGACGAAGCTGCAGGTGATCCAAGCGTTCGGCATTATCGCCGATAGCGAGGTGGAGGACGCGCTTCGGGAATTTTTGCTCGATCCGGAGGAAGACGAGTATTTGAAGAAGGTCGCCATATTCGTTTTGCGCAGCATGCGGGCGAAGGAACCGATCTACGTCAATCTGGACGGGAGAGAAACTCCTCTTGCCTCTTCGCCGTGGTCGCCGAATTTGCCGATTTGGAAAGACAAATGGCAGGAAGTGATGGAAGCCGCGCTTCACAAAATGGATAAACGGTACGACATGATCCAGCAGCACGATTTGGAGACGTTATGGGTGGAGTTTCTGACCCGCGTGTACCCGGACGCGCCCAAGATCGGCAAGGTGGAAGGCTGGGCTGCGGCGCTGGAATATTTGACCGCCAAAATGCACCGCCGCGAAATTTCGTATCACGAAGTGTCGCTTCGTTACGGCATCTCGGTGACGACGGTCAGCAAAAACGTTAAAATCATCGATCGGGCATGCGGCTTGAAGGAAAAAATGGACGCGATTTTTCCGAAGCTGTCGAGCTCGGAACCGTTCTAAATAAGAATGTAAGCTGGAGACAGAAGGAGGAAGCAGCATGTACAAAACGATTGTAGTAGGCACAGGCCCTGCGGGACTGACGGCTGCCATCTACTTGGCACGCGCCAACCTGAACCCGCTCGTCATCGAGGGACCGGAACCGGGCGGACAATTGACGACGACGACGGAAGTGGAAAACTTCCCCGGCTTTCCGGAAGGGATCATGGGTCCGGAGCTGATGGACAATATGCGCAAGCAGGCGGAACGGTTCGGCGCGCAATTCCGCACCGGCTGGGTGAACGAAGTCGATTTGTCGAAACGTCCGTTTACGCTTAAAATCGAGGGCGGCGAAGAGCTCGTAACGGAAACGCTGATCATTTCGACAGGCGCCTCCGCCAAGCTGCTCGGGATCGAGAACGAGAAGGACAATATCGGACGCGGCGTCAGCACATGCGCTACATGCGACGGCTTCTTCTTCCGCAACAAAAAAATTATCGTCGTCGGCGGCGGAGATTCGGCGATGGAGGAAGCGAATTTCTTGACCCGATTCGCGACCGAAGTACGCGTCGTACACCGCCGCAACGAGCTGCGCGCCTCGAAGATCATGCAGGACCGCGCGCGGGAAAACCCGAAAATTACTTGGAGCTTGAACAAGGCGCCGGTAGGAGTCGTAGCCGGAGAGAAAGGCGTTACGGGCTTGAAGGTGAAGGACGGCGATACCGGCGAGGAAGAAGTTATCGAAACGAACGGTATTTTCGTTGCCATCGGACATACGCCGAATACGGGCTTCCTGAAGGGCCAACTGAAAACCGACGAGCTCGGTTATTTGGTCGTCAATCCGGGAACGTCCGAGACGAACGTTCCGGGCGTGTTCGCTTGCGGGGACGTACAGGATCACAAATACCGTCAAGCGATTACGGCAGCCGGCAGCGGTTGTATGGCGGCGCTCGATTGCGAGAAGTTTTTGGAAGGGCACTCCGTACACGATTGGAGCGTCTCGCTTTAAATAGAACGGGTCGAAGGAGAACCTCGTGTTCTCCTTTTCCTTTTTGCTTCAAATTTTGCCTCTCAGAAGAGGGACAATACCGTTAGGGCCGCGGTTTTATGCCATTTTGGAAAAGCCCGGCATCACTTGACCTTCCCGGTACGTTGGCTTATAGTTGGAACAGTAGAATACATTTTCGGTTGAGGTGACATGGGGTAATGTCGGAGAAGATTTATATCGGCGTCGATTTGGGCGGCACCAGTATCAAGGTGGGCATTTGCGACGAGCAAGGAAGTCTGCTGCATACGTATGAAGGCCCGACGGGGACTGAAGACGGGGCGGAAGCGGTGCTCGACCGCATCGCGCAGTACGTGAGAAAAATCGTGTCCGACTCGACATACCAGTGGGAGCAAGTGGCCGGGGTGGGAGCCGGAATCGCCGGATTCCTGGACCTGGCTAACGGAACGGTGCTGCTAGCTCCGAATTTGGGATGGAAAGATGTCGCCGTGAAGCAAGAACTCGAGTCGCGTCTCGGACTGCCGGTCGCGATCGACAACGACGCCAACGTCGCCGCGCTCGGGGAAGCGTGGAGCGGCGCCGGTGCCGGACTCAAAAATATTGTAGCTTTCACGCTCGGAACGGGCGTCGGCGGAGGCATTATCGTAGACGGCCGGATTTATCAAGGCTTCCGCGGTATGGCCGGGGAGCTCGGCCACATCAAGGTCGTTCCGGATCTCGAAGCGATTCAATGCGGCTGCGGCCAGCTGGGCTGCGTGGAAACGGTTGCGTCCGCTACCGGCATCATCCGGATGGCCAAGGATGCCGTTCAGCGCGGAGAGGCCACCTCGTTGTCGTTGAACGAGACGATTACGGCCAAGGACGTATTCGACGCGGCGAAAGACGGGGACGAAGTAGCGATTCGCATCGTGAAGAGAGCTTCCTATTATTTGGGCAAGTCGATGGCGGCGGTAGCGGTCGTCCTGAACCCACAGCGATTTGTGATCGGCGGCGGCGTATCTCGCGCCGGAGATATTTTGTTCGACGAAATTCGCAAAGTATATGCGCAGAACGTGCCTGAGGTGTTCACGCAAGGGGTCGACATCGTGCCGGCCAAGCTTGGCAATAACGCGGGAGTTGTCGGAGCAGCCGGATTAAATTTGATGCAGCGCTCATAAAATCAAGTAAGAAGCAAATGTCCGGACCGCCGACAGTCTCAAGCGATGGGAGGGAACGCGCATGGAGGACAGCACGAACGTGGCGAGGCTGGTCATCATCACGGGAATGTCGGGAGCGGGCAAAACAATCGCGGTACAAAGCCTGGAGGATCTTGGTTTTTTTTGCGTCGATAATTTGCCTCCCGTGCTCATTCCGAAGTTTGCGGAGCTGATCGACCAATCGAAGGGCCGGATCGGGAAAGTCGCGCTAGTTATCGATCTGCGTGGGCGTGAATTTTTTACAGCTCTGTCGGAATCGCTTCGAACGATTAAGGAAAACTATACGTTAACGTACGAAATCTTGTTCCTGGATGCGACCGATTCGACTCTCGTTCAACGATACAAGGAGAGCCGGCGCCGCCACCCGCTTGCCCCCGAGGGATTGCCCCTAGACGGGATCCATTTGGAACGCAAGCTGCTCGAAGAGCTGAAGGGAATGGCGACCCAGGTTATCGATACGAGCAGCCTGAAGCCGGCGGAGCTAAAGGAGCGGATCGTTTCCCGTTTTACGAGTATAGGCAAAGGAAGCATCTCCGTGAACGTCATCTCGTTCGGCTTCAAGTATGGAGTTCCCATCGACGCCGATCTCATCTTCGATGTCCGGTTTTTGCCGAATCCGCATTACGTGGAGCAGCTTAGGCCGAATACGGGCCTTGATCCGGACGTTTATGATTATGTGATGAAATGGAACGAGACGAAAGAGTTTCTGACCAAGCTGATCGACATGCTCCAGTTTCTTATCCCGCAATATGCGAAGGAAGGCAAAAGCCAAGTCGTCGTCGGCATCGGCTGCACGGGCGGCAAGCACCGCTCTGTCGCCATCGCCGAATATTTGGGCAAAATGTTAGGCAACAGCGAAACCGAGACCGTGCGGGTAAGCCACCGGGACGCCGATCGCGATCGCCGTCCCGAGGTGAGCCGATGAGCGCGGACAACAATGAAACCGATCTACCCCGCATCGTCGTCATCGGAGGAGGCACCGGCTTGTCCGTCATGCTGCGAGGCTTGAAGGAGAAGCCGCTGGACATTACGGCTATCGTGACCGTGGCCGACGACGGGGGGAGCTCGGGCGTGCTTCGCAGCGAGCTGCAAATTCCGCCGCCCGGCGATATTCGCAATGTGCTTATAGCGCTCGCCGATGTCGAGCCACTTTTGTCGCAAATGTTGCAGCACCGTTTCTCGAGCGGGGCCGGCCTTGCCGGACACAGTCTCGGCAATTTGATTTTGGCGGCGATGAAAGACATTACCGGCGATTTCGTAGCCGGGGTCAAGGCGCTCAGCCGGGTGCTCGCCGTCCGGGGAAGAGTGCTGCCCGCAAGCGACCATCAAATCATTTTGAAGGCGGAAATGATCGACGGTTCGATTGTGGAGGGCGAGTCGAATATTCCGAAGGCCGGAGGAAAAATTAAGCGTGTGTTCATCGAACCCGCCGACGTTTCTCCGCTTGACGAAGCCGTGGAAGCGATCCGCGAAGCCGATGCGATCTTGATCGGACCCGGCAGCCTGTATACGAGCATATTGCCGAATCTGCTCGTCCCGAAGCTGGCGGAGACGATCATGCAGTCAGAAGCGGTCAAAATATTCGTCTGCAACGTCATGACGCAGCCGGGCGAGACGGACAATTTTACGGTCAGCGATCATTTGCAGGCGGTCTACGATCATGTCGGCTATCATATGTTCGATTATGTCATTGTCAATAACGGAGAAATTCCTCCGCAAGTGCAGAGCAAATATGCCGAACAAGGCGCTAAAGCGGTTCACCTCGATATGGATGAGGTAACGAAGCTCGGGTACAAAGTTATCGCGGACCGGCTTGTCTTGTTCCGGACCTACTTGCGCCACGACGCGGAGAGGCTTAGCCATCATATTTTTCAACTAGTGGATAGCTGGATGGTTCGAAAGAGGTGACGGGGGATGTCTTTTGCGGCGCAAACGAAGAAAGAGCTAACGATGGTGGAAGGCGAGGAATGCTGCGAGAAAGCGGAGTTGGCGGCGCTGATCCGGATGAACGGAGCGGTGCAGCTGACCAATCAGCGTATCGTACTCGATATTTCCACCGAGAACGCAGCCATCGCCCGGCGCATCTATATGTTGATCAAAAAAAACTACAACCTGCACACGGAGCTGTTAGTCCGCAAAAAAATGCGGCTTAAAAAGAACAACGTCTATATCGTTCGGGTTCCGAATAAAGTGCAGGAAGTACTCGGAAGTTTGCATATCGTGTCCGAAGGGTTCCAATTTACGCCGGGTATCGATAAGCGGATCGTACGGGGGAATTGCTGCAAACGCGCTTACTTGCGCGGGGCTTTCATGGCCGGAGGATCGGTCAACAATCCCGAGGGCTCTTCCTACCATCTGGAGATCGCCTCCATGTACGAGGAGCATTGCCATGCCCTATGCCAATTGGCCAACCGGTTCCAGTTGAACGCCCGGTGCATCGAGCGGAAGAAGGGCTACGTCTTCTACATGAAGGAAGGCGAGAAAATTATCCAGTTTCTGAACCTGATCGGCGCGCACCAGGCGCTGCTGCGGTTCGAGGATGTCCGCATCATGAAGGACATGCGCAACTCCGTCAACCGGATCGTCAATTGCGAGACGGCCAACCTGAACAAGACGATTGGCGCGGCCGTGCGGCAAATCGAGAACATCCGGTATTTGCAGAAGGAATTCGGGCTCGACAATTTGCCGGAGAAGCTGCGGGAAGTGGCGGAAATCCGCCTGCTGCATCCGGACATGAATCTGAAGGAAGTGGGAGAGCTGCTGAAGGGCAGCGTCAGCAAGTCCGGAGTGAATCACCGGCTCCGCAAGCTGGACGATCTGGCCGAAAAATTGAGGAATTCCTGAATGTTCGGAAATAGCGGGTTCGTCTCCTTTAACTGTCCGATGATAAATGATATAATATGTAAATAATTGATTTTCTGAACGTTGACCATAAGGTAGGGGGTATCGTTTGATGACCAGACGTCCAGCAGTCGTAAGACTGAGAACGGGATTGCATGCAAGACCGGCCGCACTGTTCGTGCAGGAAGCGAATAAGTTTTCGTCGGAGATTTTCGTCGAGAAGGACGATAAAAAAGTTAATGCCAAAAGTATTATGGGCATTATGAGCCTCGCGATCAGCTCGGGAACCGAAGTTTACATTAGTGCCGAAGGTTCGGACGCAGAGCAGGCTGTAACCGCTTTAGTCGCCTTGGTCGGCAAAGAGGAACTGGAGAACCAATAAGGAACTATCTCGTAAGGTAATTACGCGATAGTTCCCGAGAAAGCGAATATCCGCTTGACGGATGACCGTTCAAGCGTCACGAAGCTTCCTTTCGCGAGGAAGCTTTTTGTGTTGCTCCGCGCGGAAATATGCAACCTTTTACCCAGATGGGCGTCTAATGTTTCGACAGGCAAATGCCAAGTATAGATAGAGTGGAGAGAACGCATGATTACGAAAGGACTAAGGAGATGGGCGGCGCTTGCGATGCTGTTCGCGCTTATGATCGCGACGGTCGTACCGGCATCGGGCGCAGGGGTCGGGACAACGACGATGAACATCTGGTTGAACGAAGATGAGCCGATCGCTTACGTAGACGGCAAGAAAATCGATCTGGACACCCCGGGCGTATTGAAAGACGGAAGCAACCGGTTCGTTCCGATCAAGTTTCTGGGCGACCAGATGGGCATCGAGCTCAAGTTCAACGACAAGACGAAGCGGACGGAAATCGGAACTTCGCGGGCCAAAATCGAGATCGATGCGGTCAATAAGTCGGTATTCATCAACGGCGTTTATTTGACCTTCGACTCCGTGGCGCGTACGTTCAACGACAAGCTGATGGTGAAGGAAAGCTGGCTGTACGATTTTCTGGGGGCCAAATACGAATTCAATGCCGAGAAGAAGAGACTCGAGGTGACCTACGTCAAGAAGCCTCCGTCACGCGTCGACGAGAAAGGGAACTCCCGCCCGGTAGCGAGATTTACGTTCGGCAAGCCGACTTACATGATCGGCGAACCGGTCCAATATATCGATCTCAGCTACGATCCCGACGCCGAAGGGCTGCAATACGAATGGACAGGCAAGGAGGAAGCTTTCTTCTGGCCGGGCAAATATTTAGTCACGTTAAGAGTCAAGGATGGCCAAGGACTTATCAGCGATACGTATTCCCGTTACATCGAAGTGTCGGACAAAATCGTTTACAAGTCTCCGATGGCGTTCAAAATCAATACATATCCGCTTCAGTCGTTAATCAAGACGAACTGGACGGAAGTGTACGCGTATTTCAACGATTTGCCGGCGTTCAAGAAAACGGTGACCGAAGACCGTTCCCGCAAGCTGCTCGTCAGCGACAGTCCGGAAACGTTCGAGGAGAAGGGCATCTTCTATGCCGACACGGTGAACGGCAAAGCGCGGCTGTATGCGGATCACGTCAATGGGATGAAGGAGAAGGTTCAGTTCGTCATTATGGCGACGAATTCGGGCAAGAAACCGGTCACGATCAAGACAACGAATAAAGGCGAAGTGTATCCATCCATATACGCCAATTTGATCGGCCATGAGGCATCCGTCGAATTTTTGCTGGGCGACGCTCCCAAAGGGGAAATCGTGGTTCCGCCGGGCGAGTCGCGGACGTATGTGCAAATGCCGGACTTCTTGCCGGGGCAAGGCGTGAACGTCATTTATGACGTGGAGACGGACGGTCCGGTGGATTTTGCGTTTATGGCTATGGATGCAAGCATCGAGACGCCGATCTCGATGTACCCGCTGCTGTACAAGCAGCTGCCCAACGATCAGCATATCCGGGGCACGTTCCCGATCACGGAGAAGCGATGGGACATTGACGCCAGCTGGTTTACGGAATCGACCCGTCTCATTTTCGGAGACAACGAGTACGATCAATGGCAGATCGGTTATGACCCTACCCGCAAAAAAGAAGTGACGGATGACGGCAACTACGGCGTAGTTTACAAAATCCACTCGGAGAAGCCCCGGAAAATGGCGATCCTGCTCCAAGCCCGCGGCGGTCCGTTCAAAGGCCCGTTCAAAATCAACGGCGAGTTCGTGCTGGCACCGACCTCCGGCGTTATCACGGCGTTCGAAACCGTGCAGCTGCTCGCGCGCACGACCGGCAAGGAGCCGTCGCTCGATATCGAGTTCACGCCGCCTGCGGGCTCAGCGTTCCCGATTAATTTGATCTTCTATCCGCTCGATTAGAATGGCTTGACACCAAAAAACCTTCACCCACTTTTTAGTGGAGTGAAGGTTTTTTCGCTGCTTGGCCGTTTATTTGCTAAGCTCTTCCTGAACTTTTTTGTTGGAAGCTTCATCGGCCGATCGCAGTGCGGTATTGACATCCTTCTTGCCCAAAATAATATCGTTGAAGGCGGTCAGCAAGTTCGACTCGGCGATGCTATTGAAGCGAGTAATCGGCACGGCCGGAGCGAACGAGGCCGGCAGCATCGCTTTAACATTTTTACCTTTATACAAGTCGGATTCTTGGCCGAACGATTTGCGCAGAGTCTCGCTCTTGAGCGCGGATACGAATTCGCCGCGCTTCACTCCCGGCAATTGGAACGATTCGGATGCCAAGTATGCGATTGCTTGGAACGCCGCGTCCTTTTCCTTGCTTATGCTCGTCAGCCAGAAGGCGTTCGGGTACGGCTGCGGACCTACGCCGGGCTTCTGCTTGTCGACCGGAAACGAAGCGATATCCCAGTTCAGGTCGGCCAGCTCCTGCGCCGTATGCTGCGTGCTGACGGGCAGCCACATGGCGACCGACTTCTCCTGAATGAACTTATTCCGCTTGTTGGTAACGAAGGTCAGATTGGCGTCCATCTTGTAGCCGGGAATTTCGTAGAAGCGGACGATGTTGTTCATGAATGCTTTCCAATTGTCGTTATCCAAGGTCGCTTTATTGGTAGCCGGATCTACGGTCCGGTAGGAAAGCTGGTTCAGCCTGGCCAAATGGGAGATCGAAGCGAAGAAGCCGCGGTACTGCACTCCTCCTTCTTCCCGGGTAAGCTGCTTGGCCAATGTGTAAAGCTCATCCCACGTCATGCCGTCCTTGGGATAAGCGACGCCGAATTTATTGAAAATATCTTTATTGTAATACAGCGGCGACGGGGACATGAAGACCGGCAGCCCGTACATGCCGCCGTTTGCAAGCTGCTTCAACTGATCCACGGCCATCGGCTCGATTTGATTCAAATCGTACTTGTACTTTTGAATTAGTGGAGTAATGTCGTACTGTAGATTGTATTGAAGCACGTTGTTGTATACCAAGCCGGTCGAGCTGAAAATGACGTCCAGCTGTTGCCCGGCCGTGATCATTTCCTGCACCTTCTTCCCGTTCGTATAGGGGACGAACGTAGGGGTAATATGCGGAAATTTCTTCTTGATCGGCTCGCCGATTTCCCTTTGAAACCGTTCTGCCGGCCAGTCGCCTCCCCCGTCATAGAATACGAGCTCGACCGGCTTCGGCGGAGTTTGTTCGGGCGATTGCGCTTGCTTGGAGTCCCCGTCCTTCGTACCCGCACCGCCGCCAGCCCCCGACCCGCAGGCGGTTGTCAGCAAGACCGCGGTTGCCGCCAAAATGACGCCCCATCCTTGTTTTTTTAATTTGGCCAACTGTGCTCACCTCGTCTTTAATTTGCAAACGATGGAAATCGGTCGCATGAGTAACTATAGCACAGATTATTTTGGGCGAATTGATCGGCATTGCGGCAATTCAACGGCGATTTGATTGAAGTTGCGGTTTCTGCGGTACGACGAAAAAGAGCCGCCCGATTCGAGCGACCGAAGCGGTCAATATCGCAATCCGAATCAAATGGCAGCCGTCATTAGCGAAATCAGGATCAAACGGAACCGCCGCCGATGTGCTACATTTGGGGAGAACCATATCCCCATCCAACCAAAGGGGTGAAGCCAACGGGGCAACCTCGCCGCCTGTCCGGTTCTGTTGTATAATGATTCCAATAAACATCCGCTTCTCGGCTTGACGATCGTTATGCAGAATTTATGCCCGGTTCAGGGAAGGAGAGCCCGACCAGATGAATCCACGACATCCTTATCGTGTATTGACGGACTATTACTACAACTGGAGAGGGTTGAAGAACGGCTTGTCCTTTTTCCACACGCATCCGCAATACGAAATTTACTATTTCCACAGCGGCGACTGCGACTACATGTTGGGGGAGCGGATCATCCGTCTTGCGCCCGGCGATCTGATTATTATGAACGGCATGACGCCCCATGGTCCAAAAGTATACGAGCCGTCCGAGTACGTTCGCACGATGTTTTCGTTCGACCCGTATTTGGTGCAAATTTTCGATGCGAATTTGCGTTCCTGCGATCCGTTGAAGCCGTTTAATGTGCTTAAAAATCATCACTTCCGTCTATCGCCCGAAGCGAAGGAGGAATGTGAGGACATTTTGGAGCGAATCAACCGGTTCTACTATCGGAATGACATTGTCCATTACAACCGCTTCCTGATGGCGTTCTACGACCTGCTCATGTTCATCCTTGTTCAAGGCCGCTCGGTCATCGAGGAGAAGCGGAGCAGCGATTCGGAGCGGGAGCAGTATGTGGAGAGGCTGATCGGCTTCATCGATCTGCATTTCATGGAAGATTTGAAGCTGGACGATCTCGTCAAAGAAGTTCACATCAGCAAGTTTCATTTGATGAAATTGTTTCGCGAAGCGACGGGTAAAACGATAACCGACTATTTATACGAACGGCGCATCAATCAGGCGAAAATTTTGTTTCTGTACGAAAAGGAAGTTTCCGTGACCCAGGTGTGCTATGAAGTCGGGTTCAAGCATTTGGCCCATTTCAGCCGGCTATTCAAAAAGCAGGTCGGGCATACGCCGGAAACGTACAAAAAACTGGCTCATTCGGCGGGCGGGCCGCTTCAACAGCGGAAATGACATTTCAAATTTGAAAGCGGTTTCCCTCCGGATAATCTGCAGATCGTTTCTAGCGAGGAGTGGATTACGATGAACGACAGGGAAAACTATGGGCGGCAGGACACCGCCCGAGATTTGACTAATCCCGGCAATCTCGATTGTGATGGCCGGCATAGCGATCCGAATCGGGGACGTGCGATCAGCCGGAGAAAGATGCTGGCCGCAATAGGGACAGCCGGCGTAGCATTCGCTGCGGGCGGGCTGCTCCAAGCGAGCGCGAGCGGTCCGGGACGGCATCTAGGGGTAAACGACTCGGTATATGGCCCAGGCAACCCGGGGCCGGACGAATGGTGCGCGCAGTGTGCGTCCATGGCGGAGCTGCGAGCTATGACGACGGCCCCGGATGCCGACCTGTACTATTTGACCGATCCCGGCAAGGAAGGATATTTCCGATACGATCCGGCAGATGCTTTGACATCCGATAATACAGGTACCATTCTTGTTTCGTTGTACGGTGCGCGGTTCAAAAGAATGCAAGTAAACGGCGTCTTTCCGGTCAACTGGTTCGGGGCTTCGGGCGACGGCATCCAGGACGACACCGCCGCTATACAGAAGGCGATCAACGCAGCGGCGGAAGTCGGCGGCGAAGCATTCCTCCCTCCGGGAACGTACCTTATAGCGTCCCGCTATACGTTTCAGACGCCGGGCTCTCTCGACTTCGGCTATGCCCTGCGTGTCCCCGCCAACGTTACGATTGCCGGGACGGCCGGCACGTCCGTGACGCAAGCGATTACGTACACGAATAGACGAGTTCTGTTTTATTTAGAGGGCTCTCATATTTCCATTCGGAGCTTGCGGATCGAGAATACGTATCCGATCTCGCCGGGAGGCAACTTATCCAGCATCGAATTCGGGGCCGGCGACGGGTTCGACGCTTCGCTGTCCGTCCATATCGAGAATGTTACGATCGAGAACGTTACCGTCTACCGTTCTTGGCACCCGGTCAAGTTCCATTTCTCGGACGGTTCGGGCAAGACGGCCCGGAACATTATCGTGCGAGGCGTCCGTTCTTACCATGACAAGACGGCGAAAAGCAGCGGAGGCATCAACTTTCGGTCGACTCCGAACGGTCGGATCAGCCGTGTTACGGTAGAGTCGTGCCATATACATGATCCGGTTACGTCCGCGGCAGTAGGTCTGTACGGCGTGCATGACGCAACCGTTACCGGCTGTTCCGTCACCGGGTCCGGGCCAAACGCGGCAGGCATCCAGATTGAAAATGGCGGGAAGCTGATCGCCGTTACGGGAAATACGTGCACCGATAACGTCAACGGCATATGGGTAGACGATTCGATCGATGTCACGATTACGGGAAACGCAATCACCGGCACCTCGAATGCAAAAGGAATACGCGTGACGCGTCAAGGCTATTCGGACGAGCCGAATAAGCTGACTACCGGAATCGTCATCGCCGGAAACAGCTTGAGAGGCTGCCGAATCGTAGCCGAAGAATTCGGCGCTTCGCCGGCCGGAGCCTTCGGCGCGATTACGGTGGCGAACAACGTGATTATCGGCGACGGCGCGAATGTGACTACCGCGATCCATATGTACAGGGTTCCGAATCTTACGGTTATAGGCAATACGGTGCTCGGTGCAGCAACCTATTCGTTATATTTCTCGACGTTGGCGGGCGATATGCTCATTGTGGCCATGAATATGACGGCAAAAGTCGGAAACGAAGCCTCTTCCGGCATGCGGGTGACCGGTGCGGCCGTCCATATGAACGTAGTCGGCAATATGTTCGCCAACGGATACGATTCATTGGGCGGGCAGGAAGGGGCGTCGGTCGCCAACAGCACGTTGAATGGACCTGTTACGTGGCTGTATGGGGGGACGGGCATTATGGCCGGCAGCGGCTCGCCCGAAGGCGTGCAGAGCGCGCCTGGCGGGTCCGTGTTCCTTCGCAGAGATGGCGGTTCCGCACAGACTTTGTATGTGAAAGAGAGCGGCAGCGGCTCTACCGGATGGGTGGGCAAATAGAGCGGCGGCGGCGCCTGCGGAAACGGCAAAGAAGCTTGAAGACCGGTGGTCGGTTCTTCAAGCTTCTTCGTTTTGCAGAATGTTATATTTTCGTTACGACCTTGTCGACCAGGCCGTAGTTGACGGCTTCTTCAGCGCTCATGAAATAGTCGCGGTCCGTGTCTTTGTCGATCCGCTCAAGCGGCTGACCGCTGCGTTCGGCCAAAATTCCGTTCAGCTTCTCGCGCAGCTTGATGATCCGCTTCGCGCGAATCTCGATGTCGCTTGCCTGGCCTTCGGCTCCGCCGAGCGGCTGGTGGATCATCACTTCGCTGTTGGGCAGTGCGAAGCGCTTGCCTTTGGCTCCTGCAGCGAGCAGGAACGCGCCCATCGAGGCGGCCATGCCGACGCAAATGGTGGAAACGTCAGGTTTGATGAACTGCATCGTATCGTAAATCGCCATGCCGGCCGTAATCGAGCCGCCCGGGCTGTTGATGTACAGGCTGATGTGTTTATCCGGGTCTTGCGCGGCCAGGAACAGCATCTGCGCGATAATCGCATTGGCGACCGCGTCGTTCACGGGCGTACCGAGGAAAATGATGCGGTCCTTCAGAAGACGGGAGTAAATATCGTACCCGCGTTCGCCGCGAGCGTCCTGTTCGACTACCATTGGAATAAAACTCATGACCATAGCCTCCTTTGGAATTCCGGCAAGAAACCTAATTGCAGCTCCGAAATGATATGCTTACTCGCTATTATTTCCGGATTGTCCATCCGGTAAGCCCAGCCGCATACCATTTTACAGATCCGCCGTTCAAGTTTCGCCCGATTAATGGAATCAAGCGGATTCAACCCATATCGGGTATGTGTAAATTATAATAGCGCAAAATGGATCAAAGGTCAAGAAAGGTCAAATTATTTTTGAAGAAAATAACAGATACTTGCGACTCTGATCTGTCGTGTACCGCGATCTATATTGATAAATTAAAAAAACGCCCGAAGGGCGTTTTGTCGTTTGCATAGTATGACGCGCTCGCAAGGAATCGAACCTTGATCTCAGGCTCCGGAGGCCTACGTCATATCCATTGGACCACGAGCGCATATTGTGTTCGTCTTAGGCTGTTTTCAGACGCAAAATTGATTATATACAATGGGCCGGCAAATTGCAAGCTGTTCCGTATAAATTTTTTCGATGAAACATTTGACATCATCAAATTTTTACGTTTGAACAAGCTTCTGTCGGCTTGCATTTTCAGAAAAAGATGCATATAATAAAAATGAACTAGCGGGACCGAAAATGTATATGCGGGACCATAAAAGTCCCGATTGCATGCCGCGGTAATCGAAAGCGGGAGTGTGTCCGTAGTCGATGAGACTGATTTTGGATATTCAGAAGCGGCTGCTGCCGGATTTGACCGATGTATTGAAAAAAAGATATACGATTTTGCATCATATCTCTACGACCGGCGTGGTCGGCAGACGGGCTTTGGCCGCTCATCTGGAGCTGACGGAGCGCGTGCTCCGGTCCGAGGTCGATTTCCTCAAGGAGCAAGGCTTGCTCGTAACCGAGTCATCGGGAATGAAGCTGAGCGAAGCGGGCCGGAAGCTGCTTGCGGACATGGAGCCGATCGTAAGGGAACTGCTTGGGTTGTCGGAGCTTGAGGAAACGCTGCGCGAACGGTTCTCGCTGCGCCAGGTCATTATCGTACCGGGCGACTGCGATCAATCGGAGCTGGCGAAGAAGGAGCTTGGCCGTGCAGGCGCGACAGCGCTTCGCAAATACGCGTCCAAGGACGATGTCGTAGCTGTGGCGGGCGGTTCTACGCTTGCCGAAGTGGCGGATCATCTGACGGCCTCCGTACAAATGAAAGGCAATCTGTTCGTACCCGCCCGCGGCGGCTTGGGCGAGAGCGTGGAGCTTCAGGCGAACTCGATCGCATCCACGATGGCCAAGAAAACGGGAGGTCAGTACCGACTCCTTCACGTTCCCGATCATTTGGGCGAAGAAGCTTATGTATCTCTCATGCAGGATCCGAACATACTGGAAGTCGTCGAAGTCATTCGCAGCGCCCGGATCGTCGTCCACGGCATCGGGGACGCCATGGTGATGGCAAGACGAAGGAAGGTCGATCAGCAAACGATCGGCGAGCTTGTCGCGGAGGGTGCGCTTGCGGAAGCGTTCGGCTACTATTTCGACCGCAACGGCAAAGTCGTCCACAAAATGCCGACCGTCGGACTCCGGTTGGAGGATATCCAATCTACGGAAGTCGTCATCGCGGTAGCCGGCGGCAAAAGCAAAGGCGAAGCGATAGCGGCGGTTATGAAATTCGGCCACGAGGATGTGCTGGTGACCGATGAGGCGGCTGCGGCGGAGCTGATGAAGCTGGGTTAAAGGTTGTTATCTTGACGGGCTTCCGAGCTTGTCTTGACATAAAAGAGTCCACATGCTCAAGGAGGAATTACAAATGGTAAAAGTAGGTATTAACGGATTCGGACGGATCGGGCGGAACGTATTCCGCGCAGCGCTGAACAACGACAATGTAGAAATCGTCGCAATCAATGACTTGACGGACGTAAGCACGCTCGCTCACCTGTTGAAATATGATACGACTCATGGCCGCTTGAACGCAACGGTCGAAGCTGGCGAAGGCGCGCTGTTCGTAAACGGCAAAGAAATCAAAGTATTCGCAGAGCGCGACCCGGGCAACCTGCCATGGGCATCCGTAGGCGTAGAAATCGTAGTGGAATCGACCGGTATTTTCACGGCGAAGGAAAAAGCGGAAGCTCACCTGAAGGGCGGCGCGAAAAAAGTTATCATTTCCGCTCCGGCGACGAACGAAGACATCACGATCGTTATGGGCGTTAACGACGACCAATACGACCCGACCAAACATACGATTATTTCCAACGCTTCTTGTACGACGAACTGCTTGGCTCCTTTCGCCAAAGTATTGAACGACAAGTTCGGCATCGTCAAAGGCATGATGAGCACGATCCACTCCTACACGAACGACCAGCAAGTGCTCGACCTGCCGCATAAAGACTTGCGCCGTGCGCGCGCAGCCGCGGAGAACATCATCCCTTCGACGACGGGCGCAGCGAAAGCCGTATCCCTCGTACTGCCTGAGCTGAAAGGCAAATTGAACGGCATGGCATTCCGCGTACCGACTCCTAACGTATCGGTAACGGACCTCGTAGCCGAGCTGAAAGTGAACGTAACCGTTGACGAAGTGAACGTTGCCTTGAAGGAAGCAGCTAACGGCGCTTTGAAAGGCATCTTGTTCTACACGGAAGAGCCGCTCGTATCGAGCGATTTCAACGGAGACCCGGCTTCCTCGACGATCGATGCACTGTCCACGATGGTCGTAGGCGACAACCTCGTGAAAGTCGTATCGTGGTACGATAACGAGTGGGGCTACTCCAACCGCGTCGTAGACTTGGCCGGCTTCATCGCCAGCAAAGGCCTGTAATCGAATAGCACCCGGGGAGAGGAGAAGCGATTCTCCTCTTTCCCTGTGTGTACCGGCATACGTTATAATAGGAAAAGCTCAGTTTATGCTTACGATGCAAGCTTTTGCTGACGCAAAAGCTCTAAGGAGGATAACTATGAACAAAAAAAGCGTTCGAGACGTCGAAGTATCCGGCAAAAAGGTGTTTGTCCGCGTAGACTTCAACGTACCGCTCGAGAACGGTCAAATTACCGACGACACCCGCATCCGCGAGACGCTTCCGACGATCCGCTTCTTGGCGGATAAGGGAGCCAAAGTCATTTTGGCGAGCCATATGGGCCGTCCGAAGGGACAAGTCGTCGAAGAGCTCAGATTGACCCCGGCCGCCGCCCGGTTGTCCGAACTGCTCGGCAAGCCGGTTGCCAAAGCCGATGATTCGATCGGAGAAACGGTGAAAGCGCAAATCGCCAAGCTGAACGAAGGCGACGTGCTTCTCCTGGAGAACGTGCGCTTCCACGCAGGCGAAGAGAAGAACGATCCGGAGCTGGCCAAAGCGTTCGCCGAGCTTGCGGACCTGTACGTGAACGACGCTTTCGGCGCCGCTCACCGCGCTCACGCCTCGACGGAAGGCATCGCTCATCATTTGCCTGCCGTGTCCGGCTTGCTGATGGAGAAGGAACTGGAGGTGCTGGGCAAAGCGCTGCACAATCCGGAGCGTCCGTTCACCGCCATCGTGGGCGGCTCCAAAGTAAAGGACAAAATCGCCGTCATCGAGAATTTGCTTAACATCGCTGATAATCTGCTTATCGGAGGCGGCTTGTCTTATACGTTCCTGAAAGCGCAAGGGTACGAAATCGGCAAATCGCTCGTCGACAACGAGAAGCTTGACCTGACGCTCTCCTTCTTGAAGAAAGCGAAAGAAAAAGGCTGCAACCTGATGCTGCCGGTCGACATTGTCGTAGGGGACGATTTCAGCAACGATGCGAATACGAAGATCGTGCCGATCAACGAAATTCCGGCCGATTGGGAAGGCTTCGACATCGGACCGAAAACGCGCGAGCTGTACGCCGACGTCATCGCCAAATCGAAGCTGGTCGTCTGGAACGGACCGATGGGCGTATTCGAGCTGAACCCATACTTAAACGGAACGAAAGCGGTCGCGGAAGCTTGCGCCAAGACGGAAGGCTACACGGTCATCGGCGGCGGGGATTCCGCGGCGGCGGCCGAGAAATTCCACCTGGCCGACAAAATGGACCATATTTCCACGGGCGGCGGAGCATCGCTTGAATTTATGGAAGGCAAAGCGCTCCCGGGCGTCGTTGCTCTGAACGATAAGTAAAAGGTAACGGCCCTAACTTCTCCATCCCTATATGCGAACAAAGGAGCGATTCCGATGAGAACGCCGATTATTGCAGGCAACTGGAAAATGTTTAAAACCGTTAAAGAAGCGGTAGCTTTCGTGGAGGATGTTAAAGGCAAGGCAGAGGTGGACGGCGTAGAGAGCGTCATCTGTGCGCCGTATACGAATTTGCCGGCTTTGGTCGAAGCGGTAAGAGGCACAACGCTAAAGGTAGGGGCGCAAAATCTTCATTGGGAAGACAACGGCGCTTTCACCGGCGAGATCAGCGGCGTCATGCTGAAAGATTTGGGCGTACACTACGTCATTATCGGACACTCCGAGCGCCGCGCTTATTTCGCCGATACGGATGAGACGGTTAATAAAAAAGTACATGCCGCGTTCAAGCACGGCCTGCTGCCGATCGTCTGCGTAGGGGAAAGTCTGGAGGAGCGCGAAGCGGGCAAGACGAAGGACGTATGCCGCGTGCAAACGGAAGCCGCTTTGCAAGGATTGAGCGCCGAACAGGCGGCTCAAGTCGTCGTAGCCTACGAACCGATCTGGGCGATCGGAACGGGCAAAACGTCGACGGCCGACGATGCGAACGAAGTAATCGGCTTTATCCGCGAGCGGATTGCGGCCCAGTTCAATTCCGACGTCGCCGGCAAAGTGCGCATCCAATACGGCGGCAGCGTGAAGCCGAACAACATCCGCGAGTTCATGCAGCAGCCGGACATCGACGGCGCGCTTGTAGGCGGCGCCAGCCTAGAGCCGGCTTCCTACATTCAGCTTGTCGAGGGGGCGCGCTAAAATGTCCAGACCGAAACCGGTTGCGCTAATCATCATGGACGGCTTCGGCTTGCGCGGGGAGACGAGCGGCAACGCCGTCGCCCAGGCGAAGAAGCCGAATTACGACCGTTACTTGGCGACGTACCCGAACACGACGTTGACCGCTTGCGGCGAAGCCGTAGGGCTGCCGGAAGGCCAGATGGGCAACTCCGAGGTCGGCCATCTGAACATCGGTGCGGGACGTATCGTGTATCAGGACTTGACGCGCATATCCAAGTCGATCCGGGACGGGGAATTTTACGATAATGAGACGCTTCTCGGAGCGATTCGCCATGTGAAGGAAAAAGGGAAGAAGCTGCACCTGTACGGACTTTTGTCCGACGGCGGCGTGCACAGCCACATCGATCATCTGCTCGCACTGCTGGACTTGGCGAAGAAGGAAGGCTTGACCGAAGTGTTCATACACGCCTTCTTGGACGGACGTGACGTCGCCCCGGATAGCGCGAAAGGATACATCGAGCGGCTGCAAGCCCACATCGTGAAGGTCGGAGTCGGGCGAATCGCCACGGTACAAGGCCGTTATTATGCGATGGACCGTGACAAAAGATGGGAACGTACAGAGAAATCTTACCGTGCGATGGTATACGGGGACGGACCGCAGTACACCGATCCGATCCAAGCCGTAACCGATTCTTACGAGAAGTCCGTGTTTGACGAGTTCGTCATGCCTACGGTTATCGTTGATGCCCAGGGCAAGCCGGTCGGCTTGGTCGAATCGGAAGACGGCGTCGTGTTCTTCAACTTCCGTCCGGACCGGGCGATTCAGTTGTCCCAAGTGTTCACGAACGCCGATTTCCGTGGCTTCGACCGGGGACCGGGTGCTCCGCGCGACTTGTATTTCGTCTGCTTGACGCTGTTCAGCGAAACCGTCGGGGGCTTCGTTGCGTATAAACCGAAGGATCTCGACAATACGCTCGGCGAAGTACTCGTCCAGAACAACATGAAGCAGCTTCGCATCGCCGAGACGGAGAAATATCCGCACGTGACGTTCTTTTTCAGCGGCGGCCGCGACGTCGAGCTTCCGGGAGAGACTCGTATCCTGATCCCTTCGCCGAAGGTGGCCACGTACGATCTGCAGCCGGAAATGAGCGCATACGAGGTAGCGGCGGCAGCAGTGAAGGAAATCGAGGCGGACAAGCACGACGCGATCATCCTGAACTTCGCCAACCCGGATATGGTAGGGCACTCCGGCATGCTGGAGCCTACGATCAAGGCGGTCGAAGCGACGGACGAATGCATGGGCCAAGTGGTGGAAGCGGTGCTCGCCAAAGGCGGCGTCGCGATCATTACGGCCGACCACGGCAACGCCGACATGGTTTTTAACGAGAATGGCCGTCCGTTTACCGCGCATACGACGAATCCGGTCCCTTTCATTGTAACGGACAAATCTGTTACACTAAGAAACGACGGAATTTTGGCCGATATCGCACCGACGATTCTCGATCTGCTGCAGGTGGCCAAGCCGGTGCAGATGACCGGGGCGACGATGATCGTTTCCAAGTAAGAAGCTTCTTTTTGGTCTGCCTCATTTGCGGACAGCATATTTTATTCAGGTGAAGGAGTGTTCAACGAACCATGACTATTATTTCCGACGTTTACGCACGCGAAGTGCTCGATTCCCGCGGCAACCCGACTGTAGAAGTCGAAGTATTCCTCGAATCCGGTGCGAAAGGCCATGCTATCGTTCCATCCGGCGCTTCGACCGGCGCTTACGAAGCCGTTGAGCTTCGCGACGGCGACAAAGGCCGTTACCTCGGCAAAGGCGTTATCAAAGCGGTAGAAAACGTGAATTCTATCATCGCTCCGGAAATTATCGGACTCGACGCTTTGGACCAAGTTGCCATCGACAACAAAATGCTCGCTCTGGACGGAACGCCGAACAAAGCGAAGCTTGGCGCCAACGCCATTCTTGCCGTATCAATGGCCGTTGCCCGCGCGGCAGCTGACGCCTTGAACGTGCCTTTGTATACTTACTTGGGCGGCTTCAACTCGAAGCAGCTTCCGGTTCCGATGATGAACATCATCAACGGCGGTGCTCATGCGGACAACAACGTAGACGTGCAAGAGTTCATGGTTTTGCCGGTAGGGGCATCTTCCTTCAAAGAAGCTCTTCGCTGGGGCACGGAAATTTTCCATAACCTGAAAGCCGTACTGAAAGACAAAGGCTTGAATACGGCAGTAGGCGACGAAGGCGGCTTCGCGCCGAACTTGAGCTCCAACGAAGAAGCGATCCAAACGATCATCTCCGCGATCGAGCGTGCGGGCTACAAGCCGGGCGTCGACGTATTCCTCGGCATGGACGTCGCTTCCACCGAGTTTTACAAGGACGGCAAATACCACCTCGAAGGCGAAGGCAAAACGTATACGTCCGAAGAGTTCGTAAACTTCCTCGCTTCCTGGGTTGACAAATATCCGATCATCACGATCGAAGACGGCTGCGCCGAAGACGACTGGGCTGGCTGGAAGCTGCTCACCGAGAAGCTCGGCGGCAAAGTTCAGCTCGTCGGCGACGACCTGTTCGTAACGAACACGAGCCGTTTGTCCCAAGGCATCGAGCAAAACATCGGAAACTCGATTCTCGTCAAAGTAAACCAAATCGGCACACTGACGGAAACGTTCGACGCGATCGAAATGGCGCAACGCGCCGGCTACACGGCTGTGATTTCCCACCGTTCGGGCGAAAGCGAAGACAGCACGATCGCCGACATCGCCGTAGCAACGAATGCGGGTCAAATCAAAACGGGTGCACCGTCCCGTACGGACCGCGTAGCGAAGTACAACCAATTGCTCCGCATCGAAGACCAATTGGGAAGCACGGCGAAATATTTGGGCCGCGCCTCGTTCTATAACCTGAAAAACTTCAAATAAGCACGGATAAGGAGGGGATTCCCGTGAGTCGATGGATGACAACGATTTTGTTTTTGGTAGGGTCCGCCATTTTGACGCACTGGATCCCCTTCTCTTCTTTTTTCCGCAATGTGGACACGATGGTTCATGAATTGGGCCATGCGGTTACGACGCTGCTGCTGTCCGGCAAAGTTCTCTATATTCAGCTATACTCGAATCATAGCGGGGTTACGTATTCCTTTATCGAGCGCGGCTGGAAGACGATTCCGCTCGGCTTGTCCGGTTATATTACCGCTTCGCTGTTTGCCGCTTTTCTGTTCACAATGTACGGCAAAGGCAAATTGACCGTCGGTTATGCGGCTATGACGCTGCTGGCCGTATTGTCGCTCGCTTTTTTCGTCAACAACACGTTTGGCGTCTTGTGGCTTATCGGCTTCATTATCGTCAACGGCATCGCCATGTTTCTTCCTTTCGAATCGATTCGCAAATTTTATTATTTGCTCGTTTCCTTTATTTGCCTCGAAGAGTCGGTCATGGGACCGATCAATTTGATCGTACTGTCGCTGTCGGGACCCGGCCGGGCAGGCGATGCAACGGGTTTAAGCCGTTCCACGGGAGTTCCCGCTATCGTATGGGCTATATTATTTCTGTTTATAGCGCTGCTCTGCGCCAGAAAAGCGATCGCTTCCTTCATCGGGAAGAGCCGGTCCGGAAGAGCGCGCTCCTCACGGTGGGAAAGCCAGGCTTGAACGGGGAGAACCGGCAGAATTTGCCTCGTCGTCTCTATCCTTGTAATTGGACGTTCGATGTGGTATATTTATATTTGCTTTGTACTATGGCTTCTGAACATGTTGATCGCGGATCATACACGTAGATACATAAGGCATTCGAACAGGAGGTGGATCAGATGGAAATCTTCTTGAAAATTTTGCTGGTCATTGCGTCGATCGGGCTGATCGCCGTTGTGCTTCTGCAAAAAGGAAAGAGCGCGGGACTCTCGGGCGCCATCTCCGGCGGTGCGGAACATTTATTCGGCAAGCAGAAGGCGCGCGGTCTGGAGCTGCTTCTTTCCAGGGTGACGGTCGGATTTGCGGTATCGTTCTTCCTGTTGTCCCTTATCGTCGCATACGTTGTGAAATCTTAAAGATCGAAACGAACGCAGCAGGGGTGCAAGTGCTCCTGCTGCTTTTTTAGTTGTTGGAAGCTGGAGTAACATGCGGACGGGTTCCATTCGTGCAGCACTTCCATTTATGGGTAATGATTTGTAAGGGCTTAAACTTACAATTGAAGCTCTTTGAGGGGGTTGAGCGTTTCGAAAACGTCAATACTAAGCAGAGAGAACTTATTTTCTAATGAGACAGGTGAACATTGATGATTACAAAAGAAGAGTTGCTCGATTTCATGCGCGAGAAGGCGTACAAGCCGATGACGTACCAGGAGCTCGAGAAAAATTTCGACATCGGCGACGCGGAGTCGTTCAAGCAATTTCTGAAAATGCTGAATCAGCTGGAGGACGCCGGAGAAATTATACGGACCCGTACGGAGCGCTATGGAGTGCCGGAGCGGATGAATTTGATCAAGGGCAAGCTGCAGGGGCATGCGAAAGGCTTCGGCTTCCTGCTGCCGGATGATAAAGATCATCCGGACATTTACATTCACGCCAACGATATGAACGGCGCCATGAACGGAGATATCATACTTGCGCGTATTACGTCGAAGAGTGCGGCCGGAGGCAAGCTCGAGGGCGAAGTCGTCCGAGTGGTTACCCGGGCGGTGACGCAAGTCGTCGGTACGTTCCAAAGCTTCGAGAGCTACGCTTTCGTCATTGCGGACGACAAACGGATTACGAAAGATATTTTTATTCCGAAGGATGCTTTCCAAGGGGCCGTAACCGGACAGAAGGTTGTAGTCGATATCGTTCAATATCCGGAAGGACGCGCAGCGGCCGAAGGACGGGTGGTCGAGATTTTGGGCCATAAGGACGATCCCGGCGTGGACATCTTGTCCATCATCCGCAAGTACCAGCTGCCGGAAGCATTTCCGGAGGAAGTGATGGCCGAAGCCGAACAAGTACCGGATTCCATCGGCGAAGAAGAGCTTCAAGGGCGCAGAGATTTGCGGGGAAAACGGATCGTGACGATCGACGGCGAGGATGCCAAAGATTTGGACGATGCGGTGAACGTGGAGCAGCTGCCGAACGGTAACTACGTGCTTGGCGTTCATATAGCCGACGTAAGCTATTATGTGCGGGAAAATTCAGAGCTCGATCGTGAAGCCTATAACCGCGGAAGCAGCGTCTATTTGGTCGACCGGGTTATTCCGATGCTGCCCCATCGTTTATCCAACGGGATATGCAGCTTGAATCCGAAGGTGGACCGGCTGACGATGTCGTGCGAGATGGAATTCGACGGCAACGTCAACCTCGTTCGCCACGATATTTTCACGAGCGTCATCAAGACGACGGAGCGGATGACTTATACGAACGTCCGTAAAATATTGCGCGGCGAAGATGAAGAGGTAACGGAGCGCTACAAGGATCTGGTCGATTTCTTCAAGCTGATGGAAGAACTGGCGATGAAGCTGCGCAACCGGAGAATGCAGCGCGGCGCGATCGACTTCGATTTCCAAGAGTCGAAAATACTTGTAGACGAGAACGGCAAGCCGACCGATATCGTCAAGCGGGAACGGTCCATTGCGGAACAAATTATCGAAGAATTCATGCTGGCGGCCAACGAGACGGTAGCGGAACATTTCCATTGGATGAAAGTGCCGTTCTTGTACCGGATTCACGAAAACCCGGACGGCGACAAGCTGCAGCATTTCATGGAGTTTATTACGAATTTCGGCTATGTGGTGAAAGGGAAGGGGAACTCCGTTCATCCCCGCGCGCTGCAGACGCTTTTGGAGGAAATTCGTGGCACGAAGGAAGAGACGATCATCAGTACGGTCATGCTCCGTTCGATGAAGCAGGCGCGGTATGATGCGAACAGCTTGGGCCATTTCGGCTTGGCCGCGGAGTTTTATTCGCACTTCACTTCGCCGATCCGGCGTTACCCGGATTTGATCATACACCGCGTCATCCGCGAAGTGCTGGAGAGCGGCTCGCTGACCGATAAGCGGCACGAATATTTGACCGCTCGGATGGACGATATCGCAAGGCAGTCGTCCGAGCGTGAGCGGCTTGCGGTAGATGCAGAGCGGGATACGGAAGCTTTGAAGAAAGCCGAGTATATGCTTGATAAAGTGGGCGAAGAGTTCGAAGGCATGATCAGCAGCGTAACGAACTTCGGCATATTCGTCGAATTGGAGAACACGGTAGAGGGTCTAATCCGGCTAAGCGATCTGCACGACGATTACTACCATTACCATGAAATGCAGCATGCGCTGATCGGGGAGCGGACGTCCAAAATATACCGGATCGGCGACGATGTCAAAGTACGCGTTGCTCGCGTGAATATGGATGAGCACAACATCGATTTCGAGATGGTGGATGCGCAGCCGCGCCAGCAAAAAGTTAGCTTCGTCGATGGCAATCGCGGAAAGCGCGGCAAGCCGGGCGACGAAGGCCGGGATCGGGAGCGAGGCCGCGGCAAAGGCGGAGTGGACGCTTGGGGCTTCAGCCGCAGCGGCAAAGCCGGCGGTACAGGCAAGCGCAGCGAGCGCGGAGCGGCAGCGGGTGAAGGTAACCGAGCCGGTGGAGATAACGGCGGTGGCGAGTGGACGAACGTGCGGCCGGAACGAAGCGGGACCGGCGCTGGAGGCGGACGCGGAGGTCGCGGGCGCAGCGGAGCCGGGGGCAGTCCGCGCGGAAGCGGTGGCGGCAGCCGAGCGGGGACGGAAGGCGGCGGAGCGCGTGGCGGCAAGCGGCCGGGAGGCTTCGGCGCATCGCGCAAGCCGAAGAACGGCGGCGTGAAAGGCGGCGCGCTGGCAGGAGCGAAGAAGCGCGGGAAAAAATAACTATAGCGGTAGGCTCGCATTGATTTTGACCGTTGAAGTTGATACAATTAACTCCTAGCGTTGTAAGAACGGCAGCGGACGGCCCGCCTGGGTCGTCCGTTCCTTCTAGCGAAAGGAGGGAACCGGATTGAGCAAGAAAAGCGACGGCAAGCTGCTCGCGCAGAACAAGAAAGCGTCTCACGACTACTTCGTCGAGGATACGTATGAAGCGGGTCTTGTATTGACCGGAACGGAAATCAAGTCGCTTCGGGGCGGCCGTGCCAACATTTCAGACGCGTTCTGTACGATTCGGAATGGCGAAGCGTTCGTCAACAACATGCATATCAGCCCGTTCGCGCAGGGAAACCGCAGCAATCCGTCGGACCCTACCCGAGCGAGGAAGCTGCTGCTGAAGAAGGAACAGATTCACAAGCTGCTCGGCTTGGCCAAGCAGCAGGGCTATACGATCGTGCCGCTCAAGGTGTATATCCGCAATGGCTACGCCAAGCTGCTGATCGGTATCGCCAAAGGCAAGAAGCAATACGACAAGCGCGAAAGCGACGCCAAGCGCGATGCGCAGCGCGACATCCAGCGCGCTCTTCGCGAGAAGCAGAAGGTCGCGCGGTAGCAAGTGAGTCGATAGTTTCCATGGCAAGACTGCCAAGGTGCACTATCGCTTCCATCAAGAAGCCGTCGCACGAATCGGGAATTGTGTTATAATAAGTTTACAGCGATACATTGCGCTGTCGGTTCCGGCTCCGTAAGCCGCTTAGCGAAGCACCTCGTTCCAGATGACGAGACTTCCGATCTCGGGGGCGTTTTTGGATTCGACGGGGATAGTTCGAGCATGAGTAGCGGGTAGTGGGGCTGCGTCCACTTCATCAACGCGAACGCCAATTAACTGGCAAACAACAACCAAAACTCGCTTTCGCAGCTTAATAACCTGTGACGCGGCTTCTACCCTGCATCGCCCATGTGCCGGGATAGGGGCTCAACCTTAGTGGGATACGCTGTCTAGTCTCCGCCTGGGGCTAGCTGAAGAAGACAATCAGGCTGACCCAAAGGGTAGTCGGTTACAGGACGACTCTAGGGTGACATCAAAGCTGTAACTACACCCGTAGAAGCTGGTGTGGCGTTATCTTCGGACAGGGGTTCGACTCCCCTCGCCTCCATAGCATGCAGAGCACCCGAAAGGGTGCTTTTTGCATGCTATGGAGCAAGGAGGAGAACCCCTGTGCGAAGAAGGACATTGGGGGCGATCGCGCGGACTGGAGCGAAGCGAAGGGAGCACGCAATCGAAATCTACCGCTGCGATCTGCATCGTCGAATAAACTTCGTCAGAAAATTTAATCGAGATTGTCGATACTCCCCTCGACTCCATACTAGTACGAAAAGGCACTGACCGTAACCTTGGTCAGTGCCTTTATTCGTATACAAGGAGGCTCGGGAGGAGAACCCCTGTGCGAAGGAGGGCATTGGGGTCGATCGCGCGGACCGTAGCGAAGCGTAGGGAGCGCGCAATAGAAATCTACCGCTGCGATCTGCATCGTAGAGTGGCTTAGGCAGGAAGTTTAATCTGGATTGTCGATACTCCCATCGCCTACACCAAAAGAAAAAGGACCCTTAGCGGTGTTCTGTTTCTTTTGGTGTACGAATATGTGGAGGCAAACCCTGCAGAGGGTTCAGTCCCGCGCGCAGGGAGCATAGCGAACGAACGCGGCATCGAATGCTAATATCATCATCGGCGAGTAAGCTCCGAAATTAAATCAAGATATCAATACTCCCCTCGCCCCCACAATGTAAATCCGCATCAGCATTAGGTTGTGTTCTAATTTGATGTTATTATAGGGTACAGTAAGAAAGCTATAGGAAAATATTGTAGATAAATGATTTATCCGGTACAATAGTCCTATAAATTTTCAGGGAGTGTGGCTATATTGACAACAGCTTTAAAGGTTGAGTATCTGGTTATCGTGGATACAAAAAATTCATTTTGCTCAAATGAGGCAGCCTTTAATAACCTGCTAAAGGCCAATTCCGACATAGATATTAGAAATCGAAAGCTTAAACATAAAAAACTTGAAGTAGATTATGAAGTGCAAACGGACCAGTTGAAAGATAAAAATGAACGGTTTTTCCATGTTAGGTTCTCATGTGCAGATTACGAAAGGACTTCAGAGTTTGAACAGTTATTGAAAGCAGTCAGAGATCTATTACATAAAGCAAGCATAAGGCATCCCCAGACTTTGTGGGACGATGTCAGTTTCTTCTATTCAAGTAAAGCGTATCCTTTCATTTATCAAATAGAAAATCTAATGAGAAAATTAATAACTAAATTTATGCTTACAAATGTAGGTTTAGAGTGGACAAAAGATTCAGTACCTGAAGAGGTAAAAAACTCTGTGAGGATGGATAAAAAGGAAGAAAGTCCTGACTATTTATATCAGACTGATTTTATTCAGCTTGCAAACTTTCTTTTTAAAGAATATTCTCCATTCCCTCCATCAACTTTAATAGATAAAATAAGCAAAATAGAAAAGGTAGAGGATTTATCATTAGATGATTTAACCAAATATGTACCTAGATCAAATTGGGACAGATACTTTTCCAAAATAGTAGACTGTGATCATACATTTTTGAAAAACAGATGGGAAACTTTATATAAACTTAGATGTAAAATTGCACATAATAATTCAATTACAAAATTTGAGTATGACCAGATTGAGAAATTATACGATGAGTTAAAGGATAAACTTAATAAGGCGATTGATAGTTTAGATAAAATTGTAATATCAGCAGAAGAAAAGGATATAGTGGCGGAAAATGTAATTTCGAGTAAAAATGATTTATTTTTTAAATTTGTTTCTCATTATAAAAAGCTAGAATTCGCTTTAGCTAGAACTGCGATTTCTCAAAATCTTTATTCGGAGCATGATTTTTTGAAGAAAAGATTTAACGTGGCGTATTTAACTAAGACCTTAGTTGAAAAGAAAGTGATTGATGAGAATTTAGGAAATGAGATTGATAATTTAAGTAAATTAAGAAATTATATAGTGCATAGTTCTACTGTTTTATTGAATCAAGATCAAATAAATATTTTGACCGCGGCATTAGTCAACATAATATATAAATTAGAATCAATTACGGATATAGAGCATCTCGAAATGCAGCAAGGGCTTTCCGAAGAAGATTTAACAAAAAATGAAATAATCGAACAAGAGAATAATATTAACTAAAGTGTACTACTATTATAGCATTGAATTAATATTAAGTTGGATAGGAAGAGCTATGTTCGAATTAATCAATTCTCATTATCATGCTAAGTAGAATGGAGTTTTTACATAGGAAATGGTTTTACCTCTACCAACCTATCAGATGGAGCACCGCAACCTGCTCTCGTGCTTCTAACTCGCATTGCCTATGTGCAAAGATAGGGGTTCACCTCTAGTGTAATGCTCCCCCTAAGACACGATTTTTGAGGAATAAGTTATGTCCTCCTTCTCGTGGGCCTAGTGTTTTTGGATGCGATTTTTTCAACAGTGTGGGCGTAAAATTGGTCGGGCTTCGCTTCATTAAGAGATTGGTGCGGGCGTTCCTGGTTATAAAAATTGGACATAACGAGCTAACCCTTTGCGTAACGTGCGAGGGTCTTCGAATTCATTCAAATAGATGCACTCATATTTGAGCGAGCGGAAATAGAGTTCTATGCGACTGTGATCCGCCGCTCGGCCCTTACCATCCATCGATACCTTGACTCTTTGGCTGGTCGATTGGGATGGTGATGTTCCAAGAAAATTAAGAAAGACTGACTATTACAGAAAACGACTCAGGTTTATTCAAGCCACTTCCCCAAACAACCGAATCATCAAGTAGCGGCGAATTGTGGTCTTACACAGGCACGGTTCGCCTCCATACCAAACAAGAGCACCCTTAGAGTGCTTTTTTGTCTGGTACTGGGAGAAGGGGAGAGAGGCCCTGTTCGAAGGACATTGGGGTCGATCGCGCGGACTGGAGCGAAGCGGAGGGAGCGCGCAATCGAAATCAACCGCTGCGATCTGCAAAGGGAACAAACTTGAACAGTTTAGTGCCGTCATTCCTGTAAACCGCTTCCGTACAGCGCCTTGATCTAATCGACAAGATGGTCATTCTATGATATGGTAGAAGCATCCCATAGGCATTCTACTCTTCGGAGTGGAGTGCCTTCGTGCATACTTACGGGGATTTTACATTAAATGTATCCGATTGGATGTGGAGGTGGTGATGCTATGTTTCTCTTCGTAGCCCCGTCAGGGGTAGATTGTTTGTCTATGAAAAGTACTCAAAAATCGTACAATGAGGAGCGAGCATAGCATGACCACTACTTATTTTCAAGCGGAGCCCCGCATGCGATTACATTCATCCGGACTTCGGGATTTGCGCAAATCCGGACGTCTGCCTGGCATTGTCTTCGGTAAACATGCGGAGAATGAGATGATTCATATTTCAACGGCACAGTTTCAAAGATGGTTGAAGCAAGGCGCAGCCGGTTTTATCGAGCTGCAATTTGAAGGGAAAGATCCACTCACCGTACTGCTGGAGGATATCCAGCGTGACTCGGTTACACGTGATTTGCTGCATGTCGATTTTCAGCAGGTGCAGACGAACGAAATTGTGCGTACAAAAATTCCGGTCAAGTTCTATGGCACACCGATCGGCACGAAACAAGGCGGGGTTGTGCAAATCCAGCGTGCATTTATCGAGGTGGAGGCATTACCGAGATATTTGCCGACTGAGGTTGAATTTGACATCGGCGGTATGGATGTCGGAGAAGCGTTGTATGTAAAAGATGCGAAGTTTACGTCAGAGGTTACGGTCATTTCAGAGGATAATGAGTTTCTTCTCTCGGTCGTTAAACCTTAACTTCACCCATTCGTGTAAGGAGAATATTGTGCTTGCAGCGTGCCTGCAGGCACGATATTTTGTCCAGCTTGGCTCATAGCTGGCGTTATTCCTATGCGCTTTAGGCGGTTTCTTTGTATAACCAGTGGCGGCCGAAGAGAGGTTACTGGAAACATATTCAATTATGATGGGGGTAATTAACTTGGACAAGATTAAAGTAGGCATAGTGGGTTACGGAAATTTGGGCCGTGGCGTTGAATCGGCCATTCGGCAAAATCCGGATATGGAGCTTGCAGCGATTTTTACTAGACGTCAACCCGAAAGCATGCCTTCAACTGCAAAAATGGTACATATGTCTGAAATCGATAATTATATAGGGAAAATCGATGTAATGATATTATGCGGCGGTTCGGCAACGGATTTACCGGAGCAAGGCCCGTCTATCGCCTCCATGTTCCATACCGTGGACAGCTTTGACAGGCACGCTAAAATCAATGAATATTTTGATTCGGTAGATGCTTCGGCAAAGAAAAGCGGACATGCCAGTGTAATTTCAACGGGATGGGACCCGGGACTGTTTTCGCTAAACCGTTTGCTGGCTGAAGCCGTATTACCTGAAGGAAAGGAATATACGTTCTGGGGCAAAGGGGTGAGTCAAGGGCATTCGGATGCGATTCGTCGAATTCAAGGCGTAAACAACGCGGTGCAGTATACGGTTCCTAATGAGGAAGCGGTTAACCTGGTAAGAAAGGGAGAGAATCCGGTATTGTCCGCAAGAGATAAGCACCTGAGAGAATGCTTCGTTGTAGCGGAGCCTGGTGAAGATCTGTCTCGCATCGAAAAAGAGATTACAACGATGCCGGACTATTTTGCCGATTACGAAACTCAAGTCCATTTTATTAGTGCCGAAGAATTGCGGGAGAAACATTCTTTAATGCCTCACGGAGGACTTGTTCTTAGAAGCGGGATAACAGGAGCCGATAGCAAGCAAATTATAGAATTTGGACTTAATCTGGCCAGCAACCCTGAATTTACCGGCAGTGTACTGGTCGCTTATGCTAGAGCAATCAGCAGATTTGCGAAGGAAGGCTTTGTAGGGGCGAAAACGGTATTCGACATTCCTTTTGGGTACTTGTCTCCCAAATCGGCCGAACAACTAAGAAGAGAGTTGTTATAACGTTCTCAAGTCTCGTAAAAAGGGAAATTATCCATTCCCCATCCTGAAGGCGAGTGACTTCATCTTGTTGAAGACGGTCTACGCGCTTTTTCCCGAAGGTCGTCCACGCAAAAGAACCTGATAGAAACCGGCTCATCGTATATGGGGTGAGCTTCCATGGCTGAAACATCGGGTAGCAAGGTCTGCCATAACATCGAGCATATGGTTCCAGAAGATTACGATACTCCCCTCGACTCCATATGCCAAATCCACAAAAACGGAAAGAAGCTTTGCCACTGGAGTTCGGTGGCAGGCTCTTTTCGTTTTGAAAATTCAGATTGAAGTAACCCAAAATATGCAATCTACCGCTAAGGTTGTGTCCTCGTCGAATATGCTTCGGCAGGCAACCGGACAGATCCAGTAGCTTATGGAACGCGCTTTGGTTTTTTGCTACATTTGGCTCGATTGCAAGCGATGGTTACACTTGTGCAATAATGTCATAAAGCGCGTCGGTGCTTTTCAAGTATTAATCACACTTCACACTTCCTATATAAATCCATTGGACAAAGGGTGCATCGACCAACCATGTACGATTATCAGGCTTCCATGCACCACAAGCTGATTATTATCGGCGCAGGCGCATCAGGACTCATGGCTGCCGTTACTGCGCGGGACCTGGGTATCGATACCGCCATACTGGAGAGTAACGACCGGATTGGAAAGAAGATCTCAATGACAGGCGACGGCCGCTGCAATATTACGAACGAATCCACTGCGACGGGTACGGACGAAGCGGTGGCTTTATCGCGCAAGTATCACAGCAGTCAGGCTGAATTTCCCCTGCCTGTGCTGCAGCAATTCGGCATCCGTCAGACCATTGATTTCTTCAATGTGCTCGGCCTTCCACTTACAAGATTGAAAGAGGGCTTCATGTATCCAATGTCGCTGCAGGCTGCATCCGTGTTGGATATTTTCGAGCTCGCGCTAGAGGATCGGAACGTTCCGGTATACCTCAACAACAAAGTGCTGGATGTTACCGTATCGAAGGATCCTCCGCGATTCAAGATTACATGCCGAACCGAGACAGAGGAGCAGGTTGTCTATACCAGCGAATACCTGTTTCTATGTACGGGCGGTCTTACCGGCCCGAATGCGGGAACGGATGGGTCCGGGTATGCGCTGGCCCAGCGCATGGGGCACACCTTGATCGAGCCGGTGCCGGCCATCGTGCAATTGAAGGTGCAATATCCGCATCTGAAGGCGCTGTCCGGCATCAAACTTCAGGGACGAGCCCACATCCTCGTGAACGGCGAAGTCGTCCGCAGCGAAACCGGCGAAATTCATTTCGCCGAATACGGCCTCTCCGGCCCGCCGATTCTCCAGCTCGGCCGAAAGGCTGCCGTTCATCTCGCGAGAGGGGATTCCGTGACCGTATCCGTCGATTTGATGCCGGGCCGTACGGAGGAGGAGGTTATCGAATTTCTGGAGATGAACTGGGGAACGTTCGCACACCGGACGGTCGCGGAATCCTTCATCGGGTTTTTACACAAGAAGCTGATCCCCGTCCTGCTGAAGGAAGCGGGAATCGGTCATGAGCCGAACCTGCTTTGCCAGGATCTCTCGTGGAAAACAAAAGGGATCTTTTATAAGATATTGAAGCGTTGGGACTTTAAAGTGACCGATACCCATAGCTTCGAGAACGCGCAAGCGACGGCCGGCGGCATCGCTACGAAAGAACTCGTCGCGAATACGTTGGAATCCAAGCTCGTGCCTGGGCTCTATTTGGCCGGCGAGGTGATGGATGTCGACGGCGACTTCGGCGGCTATAACCTGCAATGGGCCTGGAGCTCCGGCTATTCGGCCGCGATGGCGCTCGGTAAACACATTTTCAAATGAAACCATTGGAAAAAGGAATGCCAAATATGTATGAGTCTCAGACTTCTAAGCACCACAAGCTGTTCATTATTGGTGCAGGCGCTTCAGGTCTTATGGCCGCCGTTACTGCACGAGACCTAGGGATCGATACCGCGATCATTGAAAGCAACGACCGGGTCGGAAAGAAGGTACTAACGACCGGCAATGGACGTTGCAACATTACGAACGAATCCACTGCGACGGGTACGGACGAAGCGGTCGCTTTATCGCGAAAATATCACAGCAATCAAACGGAATTTCCGCTGCCTGTGCTGCAGCAATTCGGCGTCCGGCAAACCGTCGATTTCTTCAATACGCTCGGCCTTCCGCTGATCGCCGTGGAGAATGGCCGGATGTATCCGATGTCGCTGCAAGCTGCATCGGTGTTGGATATTTTCCGAATTGCGCTGGAGGATCGGAATGTTCCGATATACTTCAAGACCAAAGTATTGGACGTTACCGTGTCGAGGGAACATCCGCGATTCACGATTCTGTGCCAGACGGAGACAGAGGGACAGGTCGTATATACCAGCGATTACATCTTCCTCTGTACCGGCGGTCTTACCGCTCCAAAAACAGGAACGGATGGCTCCGGTTACACGCTTGCCCAGCGACTGGGACACACCCTGATCGATCCTGTGCCCGGGATCGTGCAATTGAAGCTGGAATATCCGTATCTGAAGGAGCTGTCCGGCGTCAAATTCGAGGGACTGGGCCATATCATCGTAAACGGCGAAGTCATCCGCAGCGAATACGGGGAAATTTTGTTTACGGACTACGGCGCCTCCGGCCCGCCGATTCTCCAGTTAAGCCGGAAGGCTGCGTATCAACTCGCAAGAGGAGAAACGGTGACCTTATCGCTTGATATGATGCCGGACCGCACGGAGGTAGAAGTCGTCGATTTTCTGGATACGCACTGGGGGACGTTCGGACACCGGACGGTTGCGGCCTCCTTGATCGGTATCTTAAACAAGAAGCTGATCCCGGTCCTGCTGAAAGAAGCGGGAATCGATCAAGAGCCGAACCTGCTATGTCAGGATCTATCGTGGAAAACCAAGAAAATCTTGTATCGACTCATGAAGCGTTGGGAATTTATCGTGACCGATACCAATGGCTTCACGAATGCACAAACGACGGCCGGCGGCATCGATACGAAGGAGCTAAAAGAAGGAACGCTGGAATCGAAGCTAGTACCTGGGCTCTATTTGGCCGGCGAGGTGATGGATGTGGATGGGGATTGCGGCGGCTATAACCTGCAATGGGCCTGGAGCTCCGGCTATTCCGCCGCGATGGCGCTTGCTGATCACCTTGCCGGCACCACGTAAGGAAATTGATGGTTGTCCACTCCCGGCACGCCGGGAATAGACGGCGGCGAATTGTGGTTTTGCTAAGCTAAATTATTAATCATTCCAGTTTTGGAATGGTTTTTTTGTTACACGTATATCGCTCAATCTTGTTTGCACATTCTCTAGGTATCAAGACGGGAGTTAAGTGTGAAGACACTATAAGTTTTTTTTAATTATTTTGCTTCAATTTTTCTGCTGCCGGCATCTTATTGGATGGGGCCGAGAACCAGAGGAAGGAAGCGGAGAGCATGCAGACGGAACATACCGAGGCAGCACCCGTAAAACGGGAGATTCCGCCTGACGATCCGGAACAACGGGAAAGCGAGTGGCTGGCCGAGCAAGCGAAGCTCGGGGATACGGAGGCTTTCGGCGAACTGATGCGACGGCATCGCTCACACGCTTACAGGTGGGCGAAGACTATGACCGAGGACGGACATTTGGCTGAAGATATCGTTCAGGAGGCCTTTATGAAAGCGTTTCTGCATATCGGGAGCCTCGTCGATTCAAAGCGGTTTCTGGGATGGCTGAAACGCATCGTCCGCAACCAGTCGCTTATGCGGATCCGCCGGGGCGGCCCGTTTCGGCATGAGCTGCCATTCTCCAGCCTTGTCCGTCTACCGGAGGCGGATAGGGCCGACGGTCATGTCGATTGGGGTGATTTGGAGAGCATTCTGCACTATATGACGCGCAGGAATAGCTCGAATCCTATCAGTGATCCCGCGGAACGTTTGATCCGCCAAGAAACGATGGATCTGATCACTTCCCTCCTTTATTGTTTAAACCGCAAGGAGAGGGCGATGTTCGAATCTTACTTTTTCAAGCAGTGGGCGCCGGAGGAAATATCGCTTCTGTTTCAGACGACAACGAGAGCCGTATACTCTTCGATACAGCGGTCCAAGCAAAAAGTTCGCGAAGAGCACGCCAAAGGCGTATGGCAAATCGGGAACCGGCGAAGGCAGCCCGGCAAAGAGGGCATCATGAAGCTGCTGAAAATAGACGGGATTCAGCAGGTCGATGCCGCTTATTCGCTTCTGGATCGCCTTGCCAAAATGATACGGGCGGCCGGAGGCGACTGCAGCATTTGCAAACTTATGGCCGAGACGGGATTCGCGTTTCGCACGAAGATTTCGCACCGCACTACCTATGCGGACGGAGCCTTTGTGTTCGATTGGACGTCCACGATCAAAAGCGCTTTGGAAAGGTACGGGTTATCCCCCCAATTTCTGTACGGTCAGCTTCCGGTGCTGCACGTACCGCTGGGGGCGGTTGTCGAAACGTTTCCGATCGTACGCGAGGAACCGGGAGTCATCACCGGGTTCGTCCGTCGATTCATCGATGCCGGCAGCCCTGTCATGGTTTTCGATACGTATGTTAAGCGGCCCTTTGTTCACGAGTGGAACCTCATTTACGGTTACGATGACAAGCGAGGAGAAGTGTACATGACTGACAACACGGCCCCGTACACCAAAACGCTCACGTATTCCGAACTGGCGCAAATACCGCTTCGCTTCTTATGCGGCATCGAGCCGAAACAGACAGGTACTGCCGTAAAGAAAGTGCCGACCCTTGCCATCCAGACCCTATCCCAACAGCAGCGGAAACATTGGGCGGCCATATTGCGGCAAGCCGAGCAGATGGGAAGAAAAGGCGACGGATTCGTGTTCGCCTCCGGATTTCTTTCTTACGCGTCGGGTCTGGATGCCTACGATACGTGGATCTCGCATGTGGAGCAGGACGAATCCTCTTCGTCCAAGTACGGCCATAAGTATCTCGCGCATGTGTATGCCGATGCGAGACGCCATGCTTCCGGGTACTTGCGGTCGATGGCAGAGCAAACGGACTCCATGGAACAAGGTGCAGAAACGCTGAGGGAACTGCTTCTTCAGGTCGCCGATGCATATGCCCAGGCGGCTGACGCGTTATCGAAGGTGGCACGACTGGCTCCTCTGTTCCCCGAAGATACGCAAGCTCCCCCGGCGCAGGCGGGCGGAATAGCCGTAGTGCGCTTACTGAAGCAAGCCCGAGACGCAGAGAGGTCGGCTATACCGTACATAAATTCCACAATACTATTTCTTGAACAATTGGAGGAATGTCAATCGTGACGGAACAAGAGCGCCCGATAGCATTAAAGATTTTGAGCGGCTCGCTTTATCGGAAAGCCCCGAAATATATGCAAGCGGTAAAGGAACAGTTCGAAACGCGGCACCCGGATGTCCAGGTCATCATCGATTACGTATCCGATCATTACGAAATGTTCAAGCGCATTCAGGAAAGGGAAGCCGATATCGTTTTCGTCATGGAAGTCGACGTCAGCCCTTTACTCAGCCGTGGCGATGTGATCGACCTGATGCCCTTTCTGGAACGGGATCCAGCCTTATCGCCGGACGATTTTTACCAGGGGGTGCTGCGGGGGAATATGGATGGCGAGCGGCTGGCCGGTCTGCCTGCGGTCAATCTGCTTACTCCGCAAATTTACTATAACAAACAGCGCTTCGACGAAGCGGGCCTTCCGCATCCGACCGGCGCATGGACATTCGGACAGTTTGCCGAGGCCGCGCACAAATTGACGGAACGGGACGAGAACGGGACAATCAAGCGATTCGGCTTGTTTATGGGCATCGACATCGAAAATTGGGAACCGTACGTCATGCGGAACGGAGGCGCCTATTCCGCGGAAGACGGCTCGACGATTCGCGGTTATGCGGATAGCGAGGCAACCGTTGAAGCGATCTCCATGGTTGCATCTCTATACCGTGATCGGGTCGCCTCTCTTCCGTTCGAGGTGCAGTTTAATTATAAAACGTTATTTTCAGCGGGATTTGCCATGATTCACGAGTTGTCCTACCGCACCCACCAAGTGCTGGAGGCTCCCGATGAATGGGGTGTCGTCGGGTTGCCGCATATGCCGGGAGGCGCGGATACGAATATGATGTACTTCGCCTCTTATGGCATAACCTCTTGGAGCCCTCATCAAGAGCTGGCATGGGAGTTCATCCGCGAGGTCGCTAACCCGACGGATCCGGAGCTGCTCGATTTATTTCCCGATTTACCCTCGACCAAAAAGCTTGCAGCCCGGCTCGGCATGCTGGACAATCCCCTGTACGAGCCGTATCTGCACGACTTGGAGAGAACCAGCAAAAGCGCGTTTTACAATAACCAGAAATGGAATGCTTCGCGTCACCTCATTAACGAGGATTTACGCGCCATGGCCGAAGGCAAAGCGCAAGTCCGGGAGCGGTTGGAGCACTGGGCCGACACGATTGTCTAGAACGGGCGGCACTGGAGGACTGCATGTTGCAGCCTCCTTTTTTTTGTGTAAGGGAAAGGTGAGAGCTAGTCAAGAATAGTTCCTCCGAAGATGAATCGGTTATCCAACTGCCTCCATGTCAAAGTGCCAATGTGAACCCCTCCGCTTTTCTTGGAAGGACAATGAATGATCTTTCCGTTCCCCATATAAATGCCTACATGAGTAATCGTCTTATCGGCTGGCGTCAAGTTTGCATAATCGGCTGCGCGGTTTCCTCTATAGCTGGAAAAGAACAACAAATCGCCGCGCTTTGCTTGATTCAATGAAGTATAGGTCTTTTTGGAGAAGGCTTTGACATAAGCAGCTTGACTCCTCGAATCCCACGGCAAGTCCATCCCCAATGCAGTCAAGAACACCCACCGCGTATAATCGGAACAGTCGAACGTCGACGGTTCGGTTCGATCGGAACCATACACGTAAGGGGTTCCTATATAGGATTCAGCGGTTTTGATGGCACTCTCCACATAGGTCTTCTTGTCCGGATGAAGGGAAGGATTGGGATGTTGTTTGACGAGTGGAAATCCATTCGGATCTACCAACGCCTTTTTGTTCGGATCGGCAGCGGCGAGACTCCGCAGGCGGTGGGCATTAATCTGTTGTTCGACTCCTAAATCTCCGAAGTACAGATCGGGGTCGTCGGTTTGTTCTTCCGATACCAAATTCGTATGTGGGTCATTAACGGATCGTGGGCGTATTTCATGATTTGTCGAGCAAGCCGATATCAGAATAAAGCTGCAGCCTAACCCTAACGTCAGCGCCCGAACCCCTAGCTTTCTCACCATTTCACGTACCTTTCTTGAGGCAGTATGGTTTTAGAATGTCAGTATTTGCTTAATTTGATTCAAATAAAAAAGGAGCCGGAACCCTTAAAGAAGGGTCCGACTCCTTGGAGTTGCACTGTCAAGTCTCGCTCCAATTCCCAAATAGCCGCTTCGATTACAAAAGCTTACGAAAGTAAACAGCCGACTCCTGATACCCAAGCCCTTTATAAAACGTCGCCGCTCTGCGTGTTGCTAACGCGATTAATCGTGACTGCCGCGACTTTGTCCAATCTTCGAAACTATCCATTAGCTGTTTCCCGATTCCTTGATTACGATAAGCCTCGGCAACCATTATTTCTTCCAGCCAAGATACACGACCATTCGCGTATAAAGTGTAATGATCGAAGCCCAAGCAGTACCCGATCAACTTGCCATCCAGTACGGCCACTCGTAAGAAAGCGGCTTCGTCTGACAAGAGGTGACCGATGCTCTCTTGGAATAGTTCCTTGTCGGGTACAAAAGATGTGGAAAACTGCTCCACTAATTTGAACAAATCGTCAAGCTCAGTTTCTTGGATTTGTCTGATGCACGTTTCCATTTCGTACTCCTTTTGGATCGGTGATTACGCGAGTGCTGATTTGATGATCACTTCGTTGCTCTTAATGATGTATGAATACGTCTGAAGAACAAACAAAAAGACCGTCAAGCCCGACGGTCTAAATTTCTACTCGGTATAAAACGCCGGCAAAGCGCCTCCAGCTCACGAAAAGGAACGGTATAGAAAGCTAAGTCGTTCACAAGCGTCTTCGTCGAGCCGGGAAGGGCGCCGAATTTGGAAAACAATTTCTCCGATTCCCCCTGTTCGGCCGAAGTCCAGAATTGAACCTGCTCGACGTCGGGGTTGCCCGCTTTCATCTCGTCGACGAGCGCTTGCAGTCCTCGTATAAATAAAAAGGTACGCCGATATTCGCTTCGAATAAAGGCAACCTCGACTTGGCATATGTGCCGATCCTTATACTCATTGGCGCCGGTGCCGTATACGAACCCTGCGGCAGCCGCGATTTCGTAAGGCTCTTCATCGATGATGAGCATGCCCTTCCCGAACAGCAGCGGGCTGCTTATAAAGCTAAGCTTCATGGCAAACGGATAAGGCAAGTTCAGCCCGGCGTGATGCTGGAGCAGAAAATGGATATACGCCTTATAGTCCATTTCCACGGTACAAGGACGAAATTGGAACGGCATTACTTAGGTTGCGCTCTCAAAGCATCGTTCAAAATCGCGATTCTTCCGAGCTTGCTGCCGTTTTTCTTGTCAAAACTAGGGGGTATTAAGGCCATGTGGATTCCTCCTTCACTTGTATAAATCGGTTTCCTAGTTTCATTATACCTTGCCGTATTTGTTTAAGATACCCTGTAATTTGTTAATTTTGACACAAAACACGAGCTGTTCGAGAGCCGCCCCTTCACGCGAATAGCTGGTCTCGGTAAATTTGGAATACAACCTGCACAAATACGCATTGTCCGCAAGAGCGGCCAGTCTGATTTCCTGCACTTCCGGATGCTCCTGCGCGATCTCGTTCACCATATACTGCAATCCGGTAAGGAAGAGCCGTGTCCCCCGATATGCTGGATCGGCAATAGCCATGTCCAAGAAAGCGATATCTTTGTCTTGAAAATCCCGTTCCGGAGTCCCGTGGTAATAAGCGGAAGCCCCGATGACCCGCTTATCGGCGTTTTCGATGAACACCAAATGGCCTTGAGTCACATGTGTATACAGCGCTTCCACCATATCCATCGTACAAAAAGAAGGATGCAAGTCGTGTTTGTTGTCGAGAACGAACAGACTGACTTTGGCGAAATCGTCATCGGTTGTACAGCTTTTGCATTGCATGGTCATGGCAGGGCATGCTCCTTCCTTTTCTTAGAATGATCAAATGCGCTTCTGCAGCGTGTGCTCGAGTGTCGACAGCATTTGCGGGTATTCGGCGGTCAATCTATGGAAAGCTTCCCGTCTTACGGACAACAGCACGGATGGACCCATGGCTCTCACGGTCGCGGTCCGCGGAATGCCTTTGAGCAGTGCGATTTCGCCGAAATGATCGCCGTCCTGCAGAACGGCTACCTGCTTCTCGCCTTCAGGAAGCTTCTTCCTAATCTCGAACTTGCCGCGGACAATGATGTAAAATTTATTCCCTTCCTCGCCTTCGCGGACAATCGCGTCGCCCTCTTGGCATGTTTCGGTTGAAAACAGGGTGGCGATATCCCGAAGCAGCGGAAGCTCGATTCCTTCGAAAAAAGGCAGCTTCGCAAGCCGGTCCACATCGACTGTTGCATGAAGCCCGTCCCGAGACAGGTGAAACCCATGCTGCTTCTCCCACAAATTGGCGTACAGCCCGTTTTGCCGCAGAAGTTCGTGATGAGTGCCTGTTTCTACGATTCGGCCATCCTTGAACACATGAATCGTATCGGCATTCACGACGGAGGCCAGCCGGTGGGTTACGGAAACAATCGTGATATGCCGGCGGAGCTGCTGGATCAATTGATTGATATCCGCTTCCGTAGCGGGGTCCAGGGCAGCCGTTACTTCATCGAGCAGAAGCAGCTTCGGTCTCCTCAAGAGCGCTCTTGCGAGCGAGATACGCTGACGTTCGCCGCCGGATAACGAACCCCCTTCGTGGTGGATGAGTGTATCGTATCCCGCGGGCCAGCCGGCGATAACGTTATGAATTTTCGCCTGTTTCGCCGCCTCGATCATGTCCTCGTCCGTCGAATCCACTCCGTCAAGCAGCAAATTATCCCGGATCGTTGCGTTGAATAGGAAGGTGTCCTGGGTAACGAGCGTGGACAGCTTTCTTAAAGAAGACTCGCTGACGGTGCGCAGGTCATAATCGTCTATCGCTACCGTGCCCTGTCCGGGATCGTAGAAACGCGACAGCAGCTGCAACGCCGTGCTTTTGCCGGAGCCGCTTGGTCCGACGAATGCCACATAGCTCCCGGCCGCAATATGCAGGCTGACGTCCTGCAATTGATCGGCTTCCCCGGTATACCCGAAGGTGACCCGATCCATCCGGAGCGAGGCGAAGGAGGACGGAAGCTCGACTGGGGCCGCCGCTTCGGGAACGTCGGGCTGCTGCTCGAAAAGCTCCGAGACGCGGCGGAAGCTGACGCTCGAATCGATCAGGTTCGGGATGAGGAACGCCAGGTTGGAGACATTTTGACCGACGATCAGAAATAAAGTGAAAAAGGCCATAAAGCCGCCGACCGTAAGCTCGTCCTGAAAAATCAAATATCCGCCGAAGCCGATCATGACCCCGTTCATCATGAGCAGAGCCGTTAATGGCAAACGCTCCATCCAGGAATTGATCATGTGCAGGTTCAAGCCGAGGGAGAACAGATCGTGAATTTGTTTGCCGGCACGTTCTCGGAATTTGCCTTGCTGATGCAGGCCTTTGATCGTTTTGTGGCCTTTGACCATCTCGTCGATCGTATTGGCGAAGCGTTCCTGTGCTTCTTTATAGCCCGTATTGGCGGCTTCCGCACGGTTTTGAAGCAACCGGGGTCCGACGAACATCAGCGCGGAGCCGGCGAGCATGGCCAGTGTAAGTTTCCATTCGATGGAGAAAAGCATAGCCAGTCCGAGCAGGATGCTCAACGTTTCCTTCAGAAAGAGAGGACTCGTACTGCGCACGACTCTCTCCATGGAGGACAAATCGGCGGCAAAGCGGGTGACAAGATCACCTGCTTTGTAGCGCTGATAGAAAGGAAGCGACTGCCGCTGCAGATGGATAAACAGATCGAGCCTCAGCTTCCGGATAACCTCGCCGCTAAGCTTGCCAAGCGAATAATCCCCGCATGCGCCGGCGCTAATATTGAGCAATCCCCCGATGATCAAAATGCTCAAAATGAGGATGAACATTTGCAGGTCCTTGGGCGTAAATGCTTCATCGACCAAATATTTCAGACTCAGAGGGGCTGCCGCCGCATAAGCGACCTCTACGAACATGCAAAATACAAACAAGCCGAAAAGTAGTTTATAGCGGGCGAATTGGCGCAGTATCATTTGGATAAAACTCAAGTCTTATCGCCACCTTCCAATACCAATAGATTACAGCAGTTCGGTACGGCTGTAAAATCTCGATTCACCTGTTTCCAAAAGAGCCGCGGCGAAAATCGGATGCGCTCCGCTCCTGTGCTATAATGAAGACAATCACTCACTACGATACGGAGGATCACCCGAATGCTCAGTTTTGAAGAGAAGCTTGCCATTGCCGATTCCTTTCCCGAATTGCAGCGCAAAAACGTATCCCTCGGACGGGTCAATTATCACTGCGAAGCAAGCGTGCACGATAAAAAGACGGTCGTCTATCACCTGCATCCGAATGGCAACGGTTATGTGTATGCGGGTCTTCTGAAAGGATACGACACCGACGAGAAAGGGCTTGTCAGTATTCGCGAGTTGTCCGCGGACGACCTCCGCTCCTTGATCGGACAGTCGATTCGATCGCTGACGACCTATGGCACAGGCCGATCCGGCAAGGCCGCGCAAGCGGGGGAAGAGCTATGGACGAATAGCAAGAAGCAATCGCTTACGCTCAAATTGGATGACGAGGATCAAATGTGGTACATTTTCTCCGGAATGGACCTGGATTCGGTATTCGAAACTTACGAAGAAGCGAAGGAATATCTTGAGGAAGAAGGGTTCTCGCGCAGTTGATCATGCGTGGACGAACAAGTGGAGCCTGGCCTTATGCTGCTTATAGGGACGGGCTTCTTTGTATTCCGGTTGGGACTGCAAACGCTTTGATGGATTTATTATGGGAAATTTGATACGATAGCTGCAGGCCCCGCTATGTGGAGGCCTATATTGTTATAGGAGGAAAACGAAATGAGAAGAGCTGCCATGAAGGCTGTAGTGGAGAAGCTTCGTTTAGGAGGTGAGATCTACTATGAGCCATAGTCTCGCACTGAATGGTTCGCGTACCCAACTGATCAGCCAGCTTATTTATTTGAACGACGAGAAGACGCATTTCTTGGACCAATATTGTCCGAATTACGGTCATGAACGAACCAGGATCGATCAGACGCTTACGGCGTACTCATCGACGCTTGAAAAAATTCTTGCCGAATTCAGCGAAGAAAGCATCGCTTCCGCCGTACTGATCGGCAGCCAAGTCAAACTATGCTATGTAGAAGACGATTTCACCGAATCGTATACGATCGTGTTCCCTCATCAAGCGGATCCCAATGAGAACCAAATCTCATTCTTGTCTCCTATAGGCCATCAATTATTAATGACGAGAACGAATGAGACGTATCAGCTTAAAGTGCCTTCCGGCGAGATCCGAGTCCGAGTCGAGGAAATCAAGTATATGAACCGCGGTGATTTGCAGGGTGAAACCTTTATATAGTTAAGTATTGATGGCATCTCCTTATGAATCAAGACGAAGCAAGCAGCCGCCGCCGCGTAGGCGATGACTGCTTGTTTGCGTTTTCACGGACTATGGTTCGGTGTAGATTCCATTCCGTACAAGCGACAATCGGGCAATCGCCGGAGCTCTCACTTGTTCTCCTCCCCGCTCGTTCGATACACGATCAATATCGTGCTTCGCGGATAAACGGTGCCCGATGGACTCGGTTTCATAATGGAGCCGTAGCAAATATTAATGACCTGATCGTCCCTTAAGTCCGCAAGAAACTCATTGGCTCTTTTCTCGGCATACGATTTGTCGGTATCCACGAATTCTTTGACTTGAATCATTCGATCCATCCTCCTAACATTAAATGTAAAATCCCGCTAAAAGTACAGATGGCACCCCGCGAGGTTGCGGAATGCCCATCACGATCAACATAACATTGAAGGATAGGGGTGTCAAATCGATTTTGGAAATAAGTTTGCGGTAAATTTGCTTTTCCAACTTGAACGTGGTATTATTGAAATTAACCATGATTGAAACCTATTCACATATTGTAAAGGGTTGCTATTATGTTAAATGGTACCTTTTCCAATATGTGAATTTTTATTTTCCTCAGCGAAAAAGAAAAATCATGTAAATAATATGTGGAGGTAATATCCATGCAAACAGGAACAGTAAAATGGTTTAACGCAGAAAAAGGATTTGGGTTCATCGAGGTTGAAGGCGGAAACGACGTATTCGTACACTTCAGCGCAATCACCGGCGAGGGCTTCAAAACCTTGGACGAAGGCCAACGCGTTCAATTCAATGTGGTACAAGGCAACCGCGGACCACAAGCGGAGAACGTAGTTAAGCTGTAAGTCTGACGGAGGAAACTGCCCTGCACGCAAGTCGGGGCAGTTTTTTTCATGGCAAGGCGAGTTAAAACGCTTTTCTTCCAAATTCGTGAAAACCGTGCAGGGGAGGGGCTCATCTATGTATTCAAGGAAGAAGCAGGTAGAGGAAGTTCCTGAAGAACTAACGGCCATCTGGTTGTGCACGAAGGACGGCTGTAACGGTTGGATGAGAGACAACTTCTCGTTCGAGGCTGTGCCGACTTGCCGTCAATGCACCTCCGAAATGCAGCGAGGTACGAAGATGCTGCCCTTACTTGTCAACACGAACAGTGATCAGAAGTCGCTGAAAAAAGGTGTGCAAATCGGCGATTCGTAACGATCATAGGTGAAAAGAGGAAAAGAGCCGGACCCCGATCTGATGGGTTCGGCTCTTTTTGTTGTGCCGCCGCTGTCGCTACAACAACTCCTTCTCATGCTCCGCATCCGTATAGACGGCTATAAGAACGACTGCGGTCTCGTCGCCCGCATTCCTCACCAGATGAGGGGTGCAAGCGTTCCAGCTGAACGAATCTCCCTCGCTTACTTCCGCCGAATCTTCTCCTTGCTCGATTAGAATCGTTCCTTTGAGAACGAGATGAACTTCCTCTCCTTCGTGTGCGTGCGGAGTCTCGCCTGTGGAGCTGCCGGGAGGGAATTCGACGATCATCACCCTGACGTTCTTCGTCCGGCTCAAATGCGCCACGTTCAAATGGTCGCTTCCGCTCTTCGTTACCGTTCGTTCCTCTCTCCGCACGATATTCATGCGTTCTTCTTTCTTGAGCAGCAAGTAAGCCAGAGGCACGTTCAGGGCGCCGGCGATGCTGTCCAGCGTAGCTATGGAGGGCGAGGTCTTGTTGTTCTCGACCTGACTCATGAACCCTTGGGATAGTCCGGTTTCTTCGCATATTTGGGCGATGGTGATGTTTTTGCGCTTGCGGATGGCGCGTATGGCGGAACCGATATCCATGCTCGTTCACCTCGAAATATTTGTAATACGTATTTTAATTTTATAATAACAATTTTTCTATTGACTTACTAGTGCGGTTTGCGTTAAATTATCAATAAAAATAGTATTTTGTTATTACTAATATTCAAGAAAAGGTGGAGATCCTGATGGCAAGTACCGCATGGGTATCGACAATAATGCGGGTAGTATTGGGCATATTATTTCTGGCGCACGGGATTAGCAAATTCCAGATGGGGCTCGGCAACGTCGCCGGCTGGTTCGATAGCATAGGCATTCCCGGGAGCTTGGCCTATATCGTGGGGCCGCTCGAGCTAGTCGGGGGCATATTGCTCATCGTCGGTCTGTTTACCCGGTATGTATCGGCGCTTTTCGTGCTTATGCTCCTCGGGGCGATCGTTACGGCGAAGCTGTCCGCAGGGCTGCTTGGCAACGGCGAGATGGCGGGGTATGAGCTGGACCTCGCATTCATGCTGGTCGCTTTATATTTGAGCGTGGCCAAGCCTGCGCCGTTGTCGGTGGACCGGATGTTTGCCAAACCGGCGAATTAAGGAGGAAGTACAATGATTCCGGCTTATGCATACGATATCCGCTTTCCTGCGACAATCCATCCGGATCGCACGTATCCGACCGTTTTTACACTGCATGGCAAAGGCTCCAACGAACAAAATATGGCCGGATTGGTCGAGCCGTTGGCGGACGAATTTATTACGATTTCCATCCGGGGCAATTTGCCTTTGGGTGCGGGATACCAATATTACGAGCTGAGAAGCTTGGGCAATCCAATCCGGGAGACGTTTGATCTGGCGGTTCGGCAGTTGGAGGCGTTTATCCGGTATGCGACGGAGAAGTATCCGGTAGACGCCGATAGACGCTATATGCTCGGCTTCAGCCAAGGAGCGATTCTGTCCATGACGCTTGGGCTTACGATGGGAGATCAGTTGAAAGGAATCGTTGCGTTAAACGGCTACGTCCCGGATTTCGTGAAGGCGGAATATCCGCTCAGAAGCACGGAGGACGTATCGGTGTTTATATCGCACGGGGAGTATGACCGGGTATTCCCGATCCGGATCGGACAAGAGACGGCGGCTTATTTTCGCAACAGGACCGAGCGGCTAACGTTTAAAACGTATCCGACGGATCACGGAGTTTCCGAGGAAAATCGGCAGAATTACACAAACTGGCTGTACGCGGACGCGGGCTTGCGTGCGGAGTGAAAGCGGGTGGAAACAAGAAGGGCGAGTGCATAGCTGCATTCGCCCTTTCGCTGCTTATTTGCCGTACACGCTCGCGGTAATCATATCGCGCAGCTCGGCTTTATGCGACTCGTACTGCTGGATTGAAATCGCGCCGCTCACCAACCGAAGGTCCAACTGCTCCGACAGCTCAGCCACCTGAAGCTCGATCACCTGCTGTACGTCCTTGTTGTTCTCTATGGCGATGTCCGCGAGTGATTTGCCGGAATATAGCGCATCGTGCACTTGCTCGTCCGAGCTGACGCCGAGCACTTGATGGAAGTCGTCTTGAACGGAAATTTTAGCCGATTTATCGAGCGGGCGAAATACGGCATCGGCGTACGTTTTATCGCTCTGCATCATTGCGCCGAACGAGATCACAAGTGCCATCGTGCTGACAATAATGATTTGTTTCGGGTTCATGGAACAGTCCTCTTTTCTGAAAATGACTCTCTCTATTACTAATACGGATCTACATAGAATAGGTTACAAAAAATAAAGGCCGATATCAACTATTGCAATCGGTCCGAAAAAGGTGTATATTTATCTTAAATTAAAGATATATAAAATTAAGATTAATTGATGAAGCAAAAAAGTGTAAGCTGTAGGGCAATCTAATGGATAATCCTAAGGAGGAGAATAAAAATGAACATGAGGACTGCAGGAATTCATCATATTACGGCTTTCGTGACCGATGCGCAGCGGAACGTCGACTTTTACGCAGGGGTGCTCGGCTTGCGGCTGGTGAAAAAAACGATTAACTTCGACGCCCCGGAAGTGTATCACCTGTATTTCGGCAACGAAGCGGGGAGCCCGGGCACCGCGATCACCTTCTTCCCGTGGGCAACGGCTCGCCGGGGGCGGATCGGAGGAGGTCAGGTCGGAACTACGGTATTCGCCGTGCCTGTCGGTACGCTCGGATTTTGGCGGGATCGACTGACGAAGCTGAACGTTGCTTACACACAGACGGAGCGTTTCGGCGAGACGTATATCCGCTTCCAGGATTGGGACGGTCTGCAGCTTGAAATCGTGGAGCGCGAAGCAGGACCGGCGAGCGAGTGGGCGTTCGGCGGCGTTCCCGCCGACAAAGCGATTAAAGGGTTCGGCGGCGCGGAGCTGAACAGCTTCGCTCCCGACAAAACGATGGACCTGCTCGAGCGTGTAATGGGTCTTACGAAAGTAGGCAAAGAAGGAGAATGGGTCCGTTACCGTTCTTTCGGCGACTTGGGCAACATCATCGATATTAATCATACGCCAATGGGCTGGGGAGCCGGCGGCGCGGGAACCGTCCATCATATTGCATGGCGGGCCAAAGATGAGGAGGAGCACCGCAGATGGCGGGAGTATATTGCCCAGAGCGGCTTTCAGCCGACTCCGGTCGTCGATCGGCAATACTTTAACGCCCTTTACTTCCGGGAACAAGGCGGTATATTGTTCGAGATCGCTTCGGATACGCCAGGATTTGCAAGAGATGAACCATTCGAATCGCTGGGAGAGAAATTGATGCTGCCCGGATGGCTGGAGGACAGACGCGCCGAAGTGGAGCAAGGGCTTCCTCCGATCGAAGTAAGGACGCTGGAGGCGGATGTACGATGAAGCACTTATTCAGACAAGGAACGAACGGAAGCGCCCCGACCTTGCTGCTGCTGCACGGGACCGGAGGGACGGAGAGAGACTTGCTCCCGATAGCCGAAGCAATCTCGCCCGGTTCGCCCGTCCTGAGCGTACGCGGGAATGTGCTGGAGAACGGCATGCCGAGATTTTTCCGGCGATTGGCCGAAGGGGTGTTCGACGAGGAGGATCTCGTCTACCGGACGCGGGAATTATACGAATTTATACAACAGGCGGCGGAGCAGTACGGATTTGACCGGAACAATGTCGTAGCGGTCGGATATTCGAACGGCGCGAATATTGCGGGGAGTGTGTTGTTCCACTATAAGGATGCGTTCAAGGGAGCCATCCTGCATCATCCGATGGTACCGCTTCGCGGCCTGTCGCTGCCGGATTTGTACGGATCCCCCGTCTTCATCGGCGCAGGTACGAACGACCCGATATGCTCTCCAACCGAGACGGAAGAGCTAAAGGGACTACTCGAGCAGGCAGGCGCGGCTGTAACGGTACACTGGGAGCATTTCGGGCATCAATTGACCCGCTCGGAAGTTATGGCTGCAAAAGCTTGGTTCGACGGACAGTTTGCGGGCGGACCGAGGGATGAAACAGCTTGAAAGAAAGCGCAAGGGCACCGACCATATCCTGGTTAGTGCCCTTTTTGCTTGCGGATCGTGCATGGTACCTTGCCAAATGAAAAAAAGGGTGCTACAATGGGTTCTGACGAAATGACCGAATTCGAAATATAGTCAGTCGGTCGGAGGTGATGAGATGACGGTTGACCGGCGCAAGCTTATCGTCGAAGCGGCTGCCAAGTCGTTTGCTTTATTCGGCTACAAAGCGACCACGATGGATCAGGTAGCCAAGATCGCCAATGTCGGCAAAGGGACGATTTATACGTTTTTCTCGAATAAGGAAGAGCTGTTTCAGGAAATTATGAACAAGCTCATTCAGGAAATGAAGCGTGTTGCCGAAGAAGTGGTCGATCCGGACCGTAAGTTTTTCGATAATTTGCACCGGGTGCTGGACCGGCTGCTCGATTTCAACGAGGAGCACGAGCTGGCCATCAAGCTGGCTCAGGAAGTGAAGGAGATCGGCACGCAGATGGCGCAGGAAGGCATCCGGCAGATCGAGAAGGCGATAGTCGGTTACATTCAGCAGCAGGTGCAGCGGGCGATAGATAAAGGCGAAGTCAAGCCCTGCAATCCGGAAATGACCGCGTTTGTCATGCTGAAGCTATATATGGCGTTAACCGCCGATTGGAGAAAGTCGCACGAACCGCTCGCTAAAGGACAAGTGGCCGAGCTGCTACAGTTCTACTTGCAGACGGGATTGGCTCCGAATTAAAACGGATGCCGTTTTTTTCACCGCAAAATGACCATATGACTGAAATGGTCAAAAAGTTAAGAGGAGTGGAGAATCATGTTGAAAGGGTTAAAACAATTCGGCAAAGAACTGGCCTCGATCGGCCGCAACCGCAAAGTGCTGATCCCGGTCATTGCCGTGCTAATGATTCCGGTGCTGTATACCGCGATGTTTCTCGGGGCGTTCTGGGATCCGTACGGCCGGCTGGACGATTTGCCGGTTGCGATCGTCAATGCGGACAAGGGAACCGAATTTAACGGCAAGTCGCTGCGTGTCGGGGACGAGTTCGAGGAGAAGCTGAAGGAGAACCGCCAATTCGATTGGAGGTTCGTCAGCAAGCAGGAAGCGATGGATGGTCTCAGCAACAATACGTATTACATGGCCATCGAAATTCCGGAGGACTTCTCGGAGAAGACGGCGACCTTGACGACCGATCATCCGACGGCGGCGCGGCTCTCGTTCCTTCCGAACGAGAGCTACAACTTCCTCGCTTCCCAGATCGGCAATTCCGCGATCGATAAGATGAAGGCTTTATTGAATAAAGAAATTACGGAAACGTATGCCAGAACGGTATTTAGTCAAATGGAGCAGCTCGTAGACGGCATCGGCAAAGCGAGTGACGGAGCCGGCCAACTGGCCGACGGAACTTCCAAAGCGAAGGACGGCGCGCAGCTGATCGAGCAAAACTTAAGCAAGCTGGCCAGCGGGGCCGTGACGCTGGGAGACGGTGTCGCCAAGCTTGAAGCGGGCGGCGTGCAATTGAAGCAAGGCGTCGCCCGGTTGGGCGGCGGAGCAAGCGAGCTCGCCGACGGGCTCATCAAGCTGGATGCGGCGCAGCGGGAGCTGGGCGCAGGCGCGGCATCGGTTGGCGATGGGGCGAAGTCGCTGGGAGCGGGCTCGGAGCAATTGAGCGACGGCTTGTCCCAGCTCTCCCAAGGGAGCGGCAAGCTGGCGGCTAGCTCGAAGCAGGCGGAGCTGGCGTCGGGGCAGTTGGCCGATGGAATCGGTCAATCGGCAGCCGGCACGGCGAAGCTGGAGCAAGGGGCGGCGCAGCTGGAGCAAGGACTGGAGCAGCTGGCCTCGTCGAACGCGCAGCTCGCGCAGGATGCGAATTTCCAGAAGATGCTGGCGGCAAGCAAGCAGCTGGCGGCGGGACTTACGGACAGCAAGCAAGCGCAGTTGAAGCTGAGCGACGGTGCGCAGCAGCTGCATGGGGGCTCCGTTCAGCTGAAGGATAGCTTGACGGCGTTCGACGTCAAGATGAAGGAAGCTTATGCAGGCGGGCAGCAGCTGGCCGCCGGAGGACGACAGCTCGCTGCCGGAGCCGGGAATTTAACCGCAGGGATGGCGCAATTCGGCGGCAAGCTGGCGGAGGCGAAGGAAGGCGGCGCCGCTCTTGCGTCCGGTGCGCAGCAGCTGACGGGGGGCGCGACCGAGCTGCAGCAAGGGCTGACCAAGCTGATGGCTAATGTGGCACCGCTCGTCGAGGGTACGAACCAGCTGGAGAACGGAGCCCGGCAAGTCGCTTCGGGGCTGCTGCAGCTGGACGACGGCTCGCACGAGCTGTCGGGCAAGCTGAGCGATGCCGCAGCCCGAACTTCGGGGCTTCAGGCAACGGATTCGATGTACGACATGTTCGCGGGCCCGGTACAGCTCGATGTCCAGAAGGTCAATGAAGTGCCGAACTACGGCACCGGCTTCGCGCCGTATTTCTTGTCGCTCGGTTTGTATGTGGGGGCGCTGCTTCTGACTATCGTGTATTCCGTGCGGGAACCTGCCGTGCTTCCGGCAAACGGCTGGAGCTGGTTCTGGAGCAAGGCGCTGACTCTGGTAATGGTCGGAGCGGTTCAGGCTTTGATCGCAGATGCGGCATTGTTGTATATTCTCGATATGGAAGTGAAGAGCGTTCCGCTATTCGTTCTTTTCACGGTCATTACGAGCATTACGTTCATGATGCTTATTCAATTTCTCGTGACCGTGCTGCATAATCCGGGCCGCTTCGTGGCCATCGTCGTACTGATCTTCCAATTGACGAGTTCGGCCGGAACGTTCCCGCTCGAGCTGATTCCGGATTGGCTGCAGAAAGTAACGCCTTGGCTGCCGATGACGTACTCGGTTGCCGGTTTGAAGGACGTCATATCGAGCGGCGATTACGCGTCGATGTGGAAGTATGCAGGCGTGCTCGGCCTGTTCGCGGTATTGTTTGCGGCGTTAACGCTCGGCTATTTCGTGGCCTCCCACCGCAAAAACAAGCGGGCAGGGTCGGCGGCGGCGGTAACCGTCGCTTGATGGATGAGGGGAGACTGTTGGTAAGCCCCTCTTAAAGAGGGACTTTACTAACAGTCTTTTGTATTCTTCGGGATGTTTTCCGCTCAGCCGGCTAGAACTTAAGTATATTAATTATTAACCTTCAAAAGGTCGGCTCTTATATGTCACCTCCCTATTTGCCCCAGCGCCGCCACCAGCCGATGGTTGAACAGCTCCAGCTCGTCGTAAAAAATGCCGTGGCCGCTCTTCTCGAAAGGCAGCAGGACGGAGCCGCGGATCCCTCTATGCATCTGCTCGGCGAGAGGGAACGGGCATATTTTGTCCAGTTTGCCGTGGAGGATCGTCGTCGGGACATGGACGTTCGGAAGATCGGACCGCAAGTCCTCGTCCCGCAAAGAAATCGCCGTTGCGGCAGTCGCGTGGGAAGAAGCCGCAAGACCGAGGGACTGGAACCAGTCGCGGAAGCTCGGCGTAATGGGGCTTGCGAAGAAGAGTTCGCCGAAGTCATGAAGCATTTGCGGACGATTCGTATCGTTCTGTGCGATTAAAGCGTTGACATCTTCTTTGTTCATGCCGTACGGATAACCGGGCCTTCTCGTGAATGACGGAGCCGCCGCCGCGAGGAGCAGGAGCTGGGATATGCCGTATCCCCGGTGTCGGCTCATATAGCGGATGCTGATCGCTCCTCCCATAGAGAAGCCGATCAATCTTGCGTGACTAATGCCCAGAGTGCCGATTACGACGCGGATATCGTCCGCCATTCGGTTGTAGGAATAGCCGGTCCACGGGCGGTCGGATTTGCCGAACCCCCTCAGATCGACCTGGATGCAGCGGTAGCCGTATTTGGGGAGCTGCGACACTTGATACTCGAACATTTCGTGATGGACGGGCCATCCGTGAATGAGCAGGACGGGAGCGCCGACTCCGACGTCCTCGACGTATACTTTCACTCCTTTTTCAACCTCGACATAAAATCCCAACGTTCATTTCCCCTTTGCCGGTGAGATTACAATGATTAATCCGTTCTACATACCTTATATGCCGGGTGTCCGAAACTATTCGTTAAGCCGGCGGGAAGTCCTTATGCGGTAACCTATCCGGTCGGATAAGCGGCTTGTCCCTTCCATCATTTCGTTGTATGCTGAATCCGAAACGTTCAGCAGGCATTCAGGCTGTATTCAGTATGGATTAAGCTCGCTATCGGATAATAGAACCATCAGGGTACCTTGAACGGCCGGAGGAGAACGCATGGCTCAACTAAAAGGAATCAAAATCATGCTCGTCGACGACGAGCCGAATATTTTGCAGTTTCTCGAGATGGGGCTTTCGGGAGAAGGGTTCGAGGTGCAAACCGCCCCTGACGGCATGACGGCCGTTACGCTGGCCAAACAATTTCAACCGCATATCGTCATCCTCGATGTGATGATGCCGGGCATGGACGGCTTCGAAGTGTGCAGGCTGCTGAAGAAGACGGAGAACGTCGCCATCATTATGCTGACGGCCAAAGACGAAGTCGATGACCGGGTAAAAGGACTTACGCTCGGAGCGGACGATTACGTGGTGAAGCCGTTCAGCTTCGAGGAGCTGCTCGCCCGGATTCACGCGCGAATCCGCAACCAGTTTCCGAATTTGCTCGGCGAGGTGCTGGTCGGTCCGTTCCGCATAGACGACCGGCGCAAGGAGATCGGCTACCAAGGCCGGGTACTGGAGCTTTCCCCGACCGAGTACGAGCTGCTGAAGTTCATGGTCATCAACCACGGACTCGTGCTGAGCAAAAGCGTCATCTTGGACAAAGTATGGGGCTACGACTTCGGCGGGGAAGAAAATATCGTGGAAGTGTACATCCGCTCGCTCAGAGACAAGCTGCGGGATAAAGAGCACCGGATCATCCGCACGCTGCGCGGTGCCGGCTACCGGGTCGATGCGACATGAAGCCGAAGCTGCGCCTTCCGTCCGTACTGAAGCCTCATTCGCTCGGCTTCCAGCTGTTGTCCCGCTCGCTGCTCGTATTGGCCGTCATTCTGCTGTTTATCGGCATCTTCCAATATGTGGTGATGCGGGAATTTTTGTTCAAGAACAAAGCGGAGACGATGCAGAACCAATTGCTGTCGGTTCCCCGGGACGTTCTCGCGAACCCCGACGGAATACCCGAGGGGAATGGCCGCGGGAGAGGGCCGATGTTTTTCCTCCCCGATATGACGCTTGCCGTCATCGACCTTCAGGGCAACATCACGAACATGTCCAATTGGCCGAATTCCGGTACGCCGCCCAAGCTGCCGCAGAGCGTTTATGACGAAGCGCTGAAAAAGAAAATGAGGTTGAATTATAAAATTACCCGGGACGATCAAGGGAACGAACAGCTTGTCGTGCTGCAGCAGCTTGACATGCGGGGACGTGTGCTCGGGGTCGTCCAGCTCAGCACAAGCACGGCTCCGCTGAACGACGTGGCGGTCAGGCAGCTCTTCACCTTCATCTCCTTGTCGCTGCTCGCGATGATCCTCGGGCTGCTTTCGTTCATTCCCGTTATGAGAAGAACGCTGGTCCCTTTATCGAAAATCGTCGATACGGTCGGCCGTATCGATGCGGGGAGTCTAGACGAAAGGCTTCCGGCGCGGCAAGGACAAATGGAGGTCGACCGTCTGGCCCTGTCGTTCAACGGGATGCTGGAGCGGCTGGAGGCGTCGTTCGCCGCGGAGAAGGAAGCGAAGGAGCAAATGCGGCGATTCATTGCCGATGCTTCCCACGAGCTGCGTACGCCTCTGACCTCGATTCACGGATTTCTGGAGGTGCTGCTCCGCGGGGCGATGAACCAGCCGAATCGGCTGCACAAGGCGCTGACCAGCATGCACAGCGAGTCGGAGCGGATCAACAAGCTGGTCCGGGATCTGCTGCTGCTGGCGAAGATGGACCGTGCTCCGATCATGGAAATGCACGAAGGGGCGCTCGATCGATTGATCAAAGAGATGGAGCCCCAATTGCGCCTGCTGGCCGGCAACCGGGAAGTGGCGCTGCGAATGGATGCGGGCACCGTCTGCTTGTACGATGCCGACAAGATGAAGCAGGTCGTGCTGAATTTGTTCCACAATGCCGTCCAGCATACCGATCCCGAGAAGGGGCGGATCGCGATCGCACTGACTGCGGTCGAAGGCCGCATTGAACTGTCCGTGACGGATAACGGCGCCGGTATACCGGAGGAGCACTTGCCGTACGTGTTCGACCGGTTTTACCGGAGCGAATCGTCGCGCACGCGCAAAGCCGGCGGTGCCGGGCTCGGCTTATCGATCACCAGGTCGATCGTCGAGGCCCACGGCGGTACGATTCGGGCGGAAAGCCGCGTCGGCGAAGGGAGCGTGTTTGCCGTCAGTTTGCCGGATCCGCCGCCGTCATGAATAATCGATTGTAGGAAGCGCCTATTTCAAGAGCGGCGCCGACCCGTCATGGGCCGGCGCTTATTTGCGTCTCGCGCTGTGCCGGGTTTGAACCGGAGGAGGATAAAACATCGATTCCTTACAAAACCTATTCCTGACTATATTTCCAGAAACGTTTCCGGGAGTTGGCTTCTTGCAACCGAACAAAAAAATTTCCGTTTTGCTGCTGTATATGACGATCATACTGTCCATCGGGATTTCCAATCACGTGCTGCTAATCCCCGTCTTATTGGAAACCGCAAGGAGAGATGCGTGGGTCGGAGCAACGGCGGCTATTGTCCCTATGATCGCATGGGTAGGCGTGCTGCACTTGATTATACGGAGAATAGGGCACCGTCAAGTCGGCGAATGGCTTCAAGAGCGGTACGGGAAGGCGGTTCGTCTGATCGTGGCGGCTCTTGCGATCGTCTATTTGTCCGTTTCGGCTTTCACATCGCTTGACGATATGGTGATGTGGACGCACGTCAGCTATTTGCCCCGAACGCCCAGATTTGTCATTGCCCTTGCATTCGTAGTTGTATGCTTCTTCGCCGCCAGGGCGGGCATGCGGGCGATCGCCATCACATCGGGACTGCTGCTGCCCGGGGTCGTTGTACTCGGCTACTTCGTCGCCTCCGCAAACCTGCAGTATAAAGATTATTCTTTGCTTACGCCCGTATTCACACATGGATATGTCCCTGCGATCAAGGCGATGGCTTATACGGGCGGCGGCTTGTTCGAATTGGTACTCATCTTGTTCATGCAGCATCATGTCAAGTCGGCTATTCGGACAAGGAGTTTGCTTGTAATGGCGCTTATTCTCGTCGGGCTGACCGTCGGGCCGGTAACGGGATCGATCGCCTTATTCGGTCCGTTCGAAGCGGCGGAGCAGCGATACCCGGCTTTCGAACAGTGGCGCATGGTCACGATGGGGAAATTTATATCGCATCTTGATTTTTTCTCCATTTATCAATGGATCTCGGGTTCGTTCATCCGGGTTTCCCTGATGCTGTTCCTCATTCCGGATGCAGCGGGCATGAAAAATCGCAGAAGCCGGAACTTTCTTCTGGCGGGACTGTCGATCGCGCTTCTGGCAGCGACGATGCTGCCGGTCAGTGACCCGACACTGCTGTACTTTTTATCCAGATGGTATTTTCCTGGAATATCGGGCTTGAATATGTGGTTCGGCTTGATGCTGCTCGTATTGACGCTGCTCCCTGCCGCAAGAGGAAAGGAGAATGCGCGGTCATGATTACAAGCTTGAAGGAGCTGAATGAGCATAAACTCCGGGACATGTTCGCCCGGTCGCAAGACGTCCGAATCGAATCCGTAATGTACGGACGGCCCGGCCATGCCCATAAGATCGTGCTGCTGTACTGCCAAGGCATGACGCACGCGTCTCAAATCAACATGGTTGTACTGCCCAGCCTGCAAAGGATGCTTGAAGACGCGAAGATCGTCGATCCCGGGCTGCTTGCGACGAACACGTCGCTGCTGCTTGGGCGTATCGCGGGTCCGGATTGGATGGAGCAATTCATGCTCCGTGTCTATTCTGGGCAGCTCGTCTTGTTTTTCGAATCGGCCGGCTTGCTGTACACGGTCAATATCGCTCAACCCCCCAACCGGACTCCGGAGGAGTCCAGCACGGAGGTTTCGATCAAAGGGCCGAGAGACTCGTTTACCGAAGATTTGCATACGAATGTGGCGCTTGTACGCAAACGGCTGCTTACGCATTCGTTGTGCTGCGAGACGTTCTCCGTCGGGGAACGCAGTCACACGTCCGTAGCACTCCTGTACATCGGCGATGTAGCCGATCCAAAGCTGGTGGAGGAAGTGCGGAATAATCTAACCAAGCTGAAAATCGACGGGTTGATCAGCAGCGGGCAGCTGGAAGAAGGCTTAACCGGGGCCGGTTTTACTCTGGTTCCGCTGCTCGAGTACATCGGCCGGCCCGATTTCATCGCGGACAGCTTGCTTAGAGGGCGCATCAGCCTTATGATCGACGGTTCGCCGATGGCGCTTATTGCACCGGCCAATTTGACCTTAATTCTGAAGTCTCCGGAAGATGTCCACTTTCCGTCTTATTATGTTGCTATGGAACGGATGCTGCGGATTGCCGGCTTGATTATAGCTCTTTTCTTCCCCGGCTTTTACATTGCGGTAACGGCATTCAACTTCGATCAAATTCCGTTTCCGCTGCTTGCGACGATTTCGTCTGTCCGTCTCGGCCTCCCGACGTCGGGTCCGATGGACTTCTTCCTGATGCTAGCTTTGTTCGAGCTGTTCCGGGAAGCCGGGGCCCGATTGCCCAAGCCCGTCGGACAAACCGTAGCCGTGGTCGGCGGACTGATCGTAGGAGATGCGGCCATCCGTGCGGGCGTTACCTCGCCGACCACTCTTGTTTCCGTTGCCATATCCACCATGGCGATGTACACGCTGGTCAACCAGTCGTTAGCCGGTTCCGTCACGCTTCTGCGCATCGTTATTCTGATCGTGTCCTCCGTCTTGGGCATGTTCGGGTTTATGATGGCGTTCATCGCTTTGGCCCTCTATTTGTCGACGCTTGAATCGTTCGGCGTATCGTATTTGTCTCCCGTATCGCCGCCGTCGTTCCGGGACTTGTTTAATGCGATCAAATATAAGACGCTGAAAGTTGCCAAGAGCCGCCCGTCTTTCCTGAACGCTTTGGACGATACGAGAAAAAGAGGCGATCCTTCTTGAGCAAAAGGATATATGCACTTCTGGTCGGATTGCCGCTGTTTTTAGTATTGACCGGATGTTGGGACATGAAATTGATTCAGGACACCAACTATGTGACCGCCATCGGCTTCGATTACGAAGACGGACAATACGTTGTTTATGCACAGATGGTCGATTTCTCCAATGTAGCCAAGCAGGAGGGGGGAAAGTCGGGCCAGCCCGCCTCGGTCTGGTCGGGTCACGAGAAAGGGGGGACGATCGTCGAGGCGATGGCAAGGCTGTATCAAACGTCCCAGCAAAGAATGTTCTGGGGGCAGGTTTCCTCGATCGTATTCACGCAAAAAGCATTGGAGCATGGAATTTCTTATTACAAGGACGGCTTGATCCGATTCAGGGAAATCCGCTATACCCAATGGGTGTACGGCACCAAGGAGCCGATAGACCGGATTTTTCTGATGCTCCCGTTCTTCAATCAGTCCCCGCTTGGCTCGATTCTGCATCAGCCGGAAGATACTTACCGCCAAAGGTCTTACATTCGGCCGCTGCGGCTGCAGAAAGTCGTCGCCACGTACCGGGAGCCCGGGGCCACGCTGCTGCTGCCTTCCCTCGGGATTGCGGACACCGTCTGGAAAGAGAACGGCAAGAATGATCCGAAGCTGAAAGTGAACGGCATGTTTGTCATATCGGACAAGCTGCCCCCGGCTTGGGTGAAGGACGACGATCTGATCGGCTTGCGCTGGCTGGACCGGGACACGAAGCGGAGCAACGTCATGCTTAGAAAGAACGGCGTACCCGCCGCTTCCATTACGGTAGATGGTCCGAGAGCGGAGATAGAGCCGGCGACGGTCGGGGAGGGCAAGACCTCTTATTCCGTCCGGGTCCGGGGCAAATTTTTCGTCTCCGAATTGCTGGAACAGATGGAGCAGTCCGAGCTCGAGAATGAAGCGACAAAAGCAGTGACTGCGGAAATCGAGCGTACATTCGATTACGGAAAGAAAAGGGGGTTGGACCTGTATCAGCTTGAACACACGTTATACCGCAAAAAATTCCCGGATTGGAGCAAGCTCACGCATAATGGGGAAACCCGGCTTAACGTCATTGATCTGCAATCGGTTAGAGTAGAGCTGAAGCTCGTTCATTCGGGCATGTACAAAGTGAAGGAGCGCGGTAAAGAGTACTGACTAACTGTGAGGGAGGGGGGGCAATAGCTACTATGCCAGCCGTGACATGCTTATGAATGTCACGGTTTTTCTGTGACAAAATACGACATTTTATGCCATGAAGTTCATATTATCGTCAATGATTACAATTTCCCGATAGGCATGGGACTTAAGTCTCTTATTTAGAAAAAACCCAAGTTTACTAGCTATAGCCGCGCGATTGTCAAAATCGAACTCCAACAACCAATGGTAATTTTTGTATACCATTGTCGAAATTTTGGTGACAGAATGGTACTAACGACTTATAATAAAATTATTCATAAATTTTCCTCTCGACCAACCTATACGAATACTTCGAGGTGACGGGCACATGAAATGGTTTTTGAACTTGAGAACATCCGTGAAATTGATTTCCGCTTTTGCAGCAGTGGCTTTGATCTTGGCGGCGGTCGGGGTGTATGCGCTTTCAAATTTAAGTATGCTGAACGGTAACGTGAAAGAAACGTACGAGAATAACCTTGTATCCGTCCGGGATTTATCCGCCGCGCAGATCAATTACCAGATGATGCGGGTTGCCATCAGGGAAATGAGCATGAGCGAAGAGAAGGGAACGAAGGACAAGCTGTCTGCGGATATAGATCAGTATAAGCAAGAGATCGAAGAGCATATAAGCTCCTACCGGAATACGAAAATAACGAAAGCGGAGCAGGATGAGCTGAAGACGTTCGAAGCCTCCTATGCGGCCTACATCAAACTGTTCGATCAGGCTCGCCAGTTGACATACCAAGACACGAGCGTATTCCGCCAATTCCTGGAGACGCAGCTGAATCCGGCCGGAACGAAAATGAGAGGCAGTCTGACGAAGCTGATCGACATGAACATCGAGATCGCGGAAGCGACGTATAAAGAATCCGGTTCGGCGTATTCCTCCGCCCGCAACGTAACGATCGCGGTCATCGTCATCGCGTTTCTGTTCAGTATTTTTCTCGGATATTACATAGCCGGTTCCATCGCCAATCCGCTCGTCCGGATCGTTGCGCTGGTATCGAAGGTAGCGCAAGGCGACTTGCGGGAGCAGTCGGACATCGATACGAAGGACGAGGTCGGGCAGCTGTCGCGGTCCGTTAATGACATGATCCATAATTTGCAAAGCCTGATCGGCGGTGTCGTTCAGTCGTCGCAAAGCGTAGCGGCGGCATCGGAGGAAATATCGGCGAGCACCGAAGAAATTGCCGGCAGCAGTACGAATCAAGCCCAGTCCGCCCAGCACATTACGGATTTGTTCAACGAATTGTCGAGCGCGATCAACTCGGTGGCGCAGGGTGCGGAACAAGCCGCCGAGCTGTCCTCCGAGACGGTCCGGACCGCTAATCAAGGAGGCAAAGTGATCGAGGAGTCGATTGCCGGCATGCAGGCCGTCAACGCCAAGATGTCGAAGCTGGAGGAAGATTCCCAGAAAATCGGCGACATTATTGAAGTGATCGACGACATAGCCGACCAGACGAACCTGCTTGCGCTTAATGCGGCCATCGAAGCCGCCCGCGCCGGCGATCAGGGGAGAGGCTTCGCCGTTGTAGCCGATGAGGTGCGCAAGCTGGCCGAGCGCAGCAGCGAAGCGACTAAGCAAATTTCCGCGATCATCAAGGTGATGCAGGATAACACGAAGCAAAGCGTCGTCGCTGTCATGGACACCGTGAAGGAATCTTCGCGGACGGGCGAGGCGTTCCAGAAAATTATTGCGATGGTGGATGCATCCTCGAACAAAGTTAATGAGATCGCAGCAGCCAGCGAGCAGCAGGCGGCGCAAGCTTCCGAAGTGATGATCGCGGTGCAGTCGATCGCGGCCGCGAGCGAGGAGGCGGCAGCCGCATCGGAGCAAACCGCGGCGACATGCCAGTCGCTTGCCAATTTGGCGGACGAGCTCAACACATCCGTTTCCATTTTCAAAATTCGCTAACGACGGAGGCGTGATTAAGATGACCTCTCAGCAGGAGCAGTACATCGAATTCGGTATCGGCCTCGAAAGTTACGCCGTAAAAATCGAAGATGTGCACGAGATTATCAAAATGCAGACGATTACCGACATCCCGCATTCCCGGCGTTACGTCAAAGGGGTAATCAACCTGCGCGGCAAAGTAGTCCCCGTTATCGCCCTGCGCGGCCTGTTCGGTCTGCCGGACGAAGCGTATACGAAAAGCACGCGCATCGTCGTCGTGAAACACCGCGAGGAGTCGGTAGGCATTATCGTCGATCGCGTGAATAAGGTGACCGCTTACCCGGATATTCAGCCGCCGCCGGAACAGGCCGGGAGTGTAAGCGGGTCGTATTTCGTCGGGATCGGACTCAGGGAAGAACAACTCGTCGGGATATTGAAATTGGATGAAGTTCTACTTCGCGAGTAGAACAGGGGGTTTGCTGCTATGAACGACATGTCAGTCTATCGCGAAGCTTTTATGGAAGAGTTGGCCGACCAGCTGGAGCGCATCGAACAGGATTTGCTGGCGCTCGAACAGCAGGTAACCGATCCGCTCGTCCAGTCGATCTTCCGGGCAGCCCATACAATCAAGGGCTCGTCGGCGGCGATGGAATTCGGAGAGATGAAGCTGCTCACCCACGAGATGGAGCATTTGCTCGACTTGGTCCGGGGACATCGGCTGGAAGTCGATTCTGCGCTGATCGAGCTGCTGTTCCAGGCGCTGGACTTGTTGAAGCGGCTGCGCGACCAATACGCGAAGGGCGGTCCGTATGCCGACATCAACGGCATGCTGGCTGCATTGCGCTGCTTCGTGCAAGAGAAGGATGAATCGCCGGCGCGGGTCGTCCTGCCCGAGCTATCGCGGGAACAACTGGAGCGGGCGGCGGAGCTATCGAAGTCCGGCGCGAGGCTGCTGGCCGTGCAGATCCGGTTGGCCGAAGATTGCCAAATGAAAGGGGCGCGCTTCTACCTGATCGCAGATAAAATCGTTTCCGCGATCGGCCCGATCGTGATGAGCGAACCGCCTCTGCCGACGGAGGCGCGCTGCGAGGAGGCCGAGTACGGAACGATTCGTCTGCTCGTCGGAAGCCGTTTGGAGGCAAGCCGAGTGAAACGCGAGATCGGCTTGGAAACCGATGTGCACGAGGTGCAGGCGGTCGAATATAAGCTGACGGATTCGTGGGTCGATTCACCGATCGATGTTGCACACGAGCCTTCTAAGGAATTACCCGTTGTTCCGGAAGAGCGGCACAAGCAGGGGGCGCAGACGATCCGGGTAAGCGTCGAGCGGTTGGAGCAGCTGATGAATTTGGTAGGAGAGCTTCTCATCGACCAAACGTCGCTGGCGGAGCTGAAGCGCACCGTATCCCAGCGGTTTCCGAACGAAGAATTTACGGAGCGGTTGAGCGACGTATCGGACCATATGGCGCGTATCGTCGGGGAACTCCAGGAGAGCGTCATGAAGGCGCGGATGCTGCCGATCGAGCATATGTTCAACCGGTTCCCGCGAATGGTCCGCGACGTGTCGCGCAAGCTGGGCAAAGAGATCGAGCTCGTTCTTGACGGGACGGAGACGGAGCTGGACCGGACTTTGATCGAGGAAATCGGCGATCCGCTCATCCATCTGATCCGCAATGCGCTCGATCACGGCATCGAGCCTCCCGAAGTCCGCAGAAGCAAAGGGAAGCCGGAGCGGGGCAGGGTAAGGTTGAATTCGTACCACGAAGACAATCAGGTTGTCATTACGGTAGAAGACGATGGCGGCGGAATTCGTCCGGACATCATCAAGCAGTCCGCCGTTCGCAAAGGGCTCATCACCGAAGAGCAGGCCGGAAGATTGACCGAGCAGGAGGCGGTGCACCTTATTTTTCAGCCGGGCTTCTCCACCGCGTCGGCGGTCAGCGAAATATCCGGCCGCGGAGTAGGGATGGATATTGTCCGGAATCAGATCGAACGGCTGAACGGACTCATCTCGATCCGGACCGCCGCCGACGAAGGAACGTGCTTCACGATCCGGCTCCCTCTGACGCTCGCCATTATTACGGGCTTGATGGTGAAAGTATGCGAACGCGAATATGTAATTCCGATGAACAACGTGTCGGAGATTGTGCGCATCCCCCGCGAACAGATCCAGACGGTGCAGGGCGACAATGTCATCCTGATCCGCGATCAGGTCATCCCGCTCGCATCCTTGCGCGAAACGTTGGGATACCCGACAGCCGAGTCTCTCGGCAAATACGTGCCGGTCGTCATTATCGGGTCGCTCGATAAAAAAGTGGCGCTCGCGGTCGACGAAACGCTCGGCAATCAGGAAATCGTCATCAAGACGCTTCCTCCCCTGCTCGGCAAGCTGGATCATGTAGCCGGAGCGACTATATTGGGCAACGGCCGCGTCGCGCTCATCCTGGAAGCGGCTTATTTCGTCAAGCTGAAGGGGAAGAAGCGGGTCGTATAATAGAGTCGGTTATCCCCGAATCCGGACTTCACAAAGTTCGGATTTTTCCTTCTTTTCTTGGTATCCTATAAGAGTAACTTGCAGAACAGGAAGGAGTGAAGTCGATGGTGGAGAAACGGTTCGTGAAAGAATCCCGCTGCTATAAGACGTTCCGGGTGTTCCCGACGGACGTCAACAACTACAATACGTTATTCGGCGGCAAATTGATGGCCTATATCGACGATATAGCGTCCATCTCGGCGGCCAAGCATTGCCGTAGATCCGCCGTAACCGCTTCGACGGACTCCGTCGATTTTTTGTCCCCGATTCCGATGACCGCATCGGTTTGTCTCGAATCGTTCGTCACTTATACGGGGCGAAGCTCGATGGAAGTGTTCGTGAAAGTCATTACCGAGGATATGCTGAGCGGGGAGAGGCATATTGCGGCAACTTCCTTCCTCACGTTCGTCGCGCTTGGGGACGATAAGAGGCCGGTGCCCGTGCCGCAGGTCGTGCCGGAAACGGAGGAAGAGATCCAGCTGCACCAGACGGCGGTCGGGCGTGCGGATATGCGGCGTCACCGCCGGGAGGAGAGCAAGAAATTCGCCGATTTTTTGACGACGAGTTATTCTTGGGAATAGCCGTTCGGACGTATGCGGCCTGTGTGAAGCGGGTTGACAAAAGAGAGGTGTGTAACTAGAATTGTTACAGAACCTGCAGCGATCGGAGGCGAACGGAAATGGCCATCAACAGCCGTTTTGCAGTGGGAGTCCATATTTTGTCCTTGCTCGAGATTAACAAGGAAGGCCGTAATACGTCCGAATATATTGCCGGCAGCGTCAATACGAATCCGGTCGTCGTACGGCGGATTACGGGCATGCTCAGTAAAGCCGGACTCGTCCGCACGAGCCCGGGCGTTGCCGGAGCGACGCTTGCCCGCCCTATTGGGGAAATCACGCTGTACGACGTGTATAGAGCCGTACGGGATGACGAGGCGGACCCGCTGTTTGCGGTGCACGACAAACCGAACCCGGACTGCACCGTAGGGAAGAACATTCAATACGCGCTGGAGAAGAGCTTCAATCAAGCCCAGACGGCGATGGAAAACGAATTGGCCGGTGTTACGCTGGATAGGGTCATTCACGATATATTGCAGCGGGGTACGTAATTGATCGCTAATCCGGAACTTAAGAAGCCGGGATTAGCGCCGATAACGTTTAAATGGATTAAACATGCTCCCGCTCCCGCTAAAGGTTTGACACGATCGATGCATCGGATACCGTCCGTTACACGGACTGCTGCTGGAGCAGGTGATAGTAAATGCCTTTCTGCTGAATAAGCCTCTCGTGCGAGCCGCTTTCGGCAATCGCGCCCTGATCGAGCACGACAATCAAATCCGCATGGCGAATCGTGCTCAACCGGTGAGCGATAACGAGCGTCGTCCGGCCCTGCAGCATCTCCCCCATGTTTTGCTGGATGATCCGCTCCGACTCCGTATCGAGAGCGCTTGTCGCTTCATCGAATAGGAGAATGCGCGGATTGTTGATCAGTGCGCGCGCAATGACGATCCGCTGGCGCTGACCGCCCGATAGCCGGATGCCGCCTTCGCCGATCATTGTATCATAGCCGAGCGGAAGTGCCTCGATGAACTCATGCGCCCCGGCCAGCTTCGCCGCGCGCTCTACTTCCTCGAAGGGGATAGGCTCGCCGCTCAAGGCGATATTTTCCCGCACCGAGCCGCGGAACAGCAGCGTATCCTGCTGCACGACGCCGACCTGCTTGCGGATCGAGGCGGCATGCACCTCGCGCAGCGGGTAACCGTCGACATAAATTTCTCCACCGGACGGCTCCAATAGCTTCAACAGCAAATTGGCGATCGTCGATTTCCCCGACCCGCTCCGCCCAACAAGCGCCACCGTTTGTCCGGGCTTCAGCTCCAGATCGAGATTTTGCAGAATCATCTTCCCGCCGCGATAGTACTGGAACGAGACGTTTTCAAACCGGATATGGCCTTGGATCGCGGGCAGCATCCGCATTTTGTCCGGCTGAGGATGCTCCGGCGTCGACTCGTATACATCGTTTAGCCGTTCCATGGAAATCCGCGCCTCAGACAACTCGCCGCCTCGTTGCGATATCATCTCCACCGCAAACATAAAGGAGGTGAACAGCACGGTAAAGGCAACGAGCTCGCCCACACTCAGCTCCCCGGCCAGGACGTACCTTGAACCGAAATAGAGCAGTGCCACGTTGCTTAAGGAGCGCAAACCCGTCGAGGCAGCTTTGGCTGTCGCTTCCAGCCGGTTGCCCGCTAGCCGCAGCGCGAGCAGCCGGCTCAATTTGTTCATCAGCTTGCCTCGGATTGTCCGTTCCATGGACAACCCTTTGACGGCAGCGATCGCATTCACGGCTTCCACAATCTGCGTCTGGGATTCTCCTTCGGCGATGAGCTGCTTGCGCAGGTTGCGGCGCATTTTCGGCAAGAGGTACGCATATAGGCCGACATACAGCGGCATGAGTCCGAACGAGACGGCAGCCAGACCCGGATGATAATACGCCATCAATCCTCCATATACGAGTAGGGTCAACAGATCGAGCAGCAGCTCGATGGCGTGGTCGGTCATCAATCTGCGGATTTTCTCGTTCTCGTGCACCCGGGTCAGAATGTCTCCCGACGTTCGTTTCGTAAAGTAGGAATAAGGAAGGCGAAACAGCTGCCGATAGAAATGGTCCAGCATCTTATGATCGATCTCATAGGCCAGCCGGCCGATGATCGTTTGGCGAACGGCGATGCCGACCGTATTGAAGCAAACGAGCGCAAGCATGGAAACCACAAGAAGATGAAGAAGCGACCAATCCGTGCTGTTCAAAACGCGGTCGAAAATTTGCTGAGTCATCACCGGGAAGATGAGAAAAACGAGCTCGATCGTTACGGATAGTCCCAATGCGGACACGAGCAGCTTCTTGTGAGAACGGAAATAATCGAGATAACGTTTCCATAAAAGCTCTTTATCGTCTAAAGGAGCGAGCGGGCCGGCCGGCTGCAGCGCAATCGCATAACCGGTCCAATGGCTGCCGAACGAATCGAGCGGTATGGTGTCGATATACCCGAGTGCCGGATCGGCTATAACGAGACTACGCTCGCCGACTTCATAGACGACAATGTAATGGTTGCCGTTCCAATGAGCGATGAACGGAGTGGGCAGCTCATGCAGGAGCGGGGGTGTCGTCTTCAAACCTTTGGCTTCGAAACCGAGCGATTCGAGAGTTTCGATCAGTCCGAGCATCGATGTACCTTCCGCACCTACGTTGCAGCGCTCGCGCATCCGGTTCACGCTGGCGTTCAGACCGTAATAACGGGCAATCATCGTCAGGCACGTCGGCCCGCAATCCATCTCATTCTGCTGCATGAGTACAGGGTATTTGCGGCGCCAGCTCCACCGCTCCCACGGCTTGGCGGCAAGCCTGGCGGACGGTTCGGAAGCGGCTGCCGTATCCGCCGCGTCAGGGAGCCCCGCGGCCTCTGCCTGCTCCGGCGCTTCGACCATAACCATCGCTTTGGCGGTATAGTGGGCGGAGATGCGGCGGATCGATTCCAGAATGACCGGATACTTCTGGATCAGCTCGTCGAAATCGGTCTTCGCGAGTCGAAAGACGGTCACCGGCTCGGCGGCCCGGATGGTCGCCTTGCGCGCTTCTCCCGTCAACAGCGCCAGTTCTCCAAAGAAATCCCCCGGATACAGCCGGTTGACGACCGCGGCTTCCGCGCCTTTCTCTACAAGCGCGGAGCCGGTTTTCACGATGTAAAAGGCGTCGCCGGCGTCTCCTTCGCGAACGAGGCAGTCACCGGGCTCGAAGTTGCGAACCTCCAGCCGGTCAAGCAGCGAACGAAGCGCCGCATGATCGACATGGGTAAGCACGGTATTGTTCTTTAGAAACGAGCGGATAATATCCGAGGAAATGTAATCGTGGAAATATTTATAAATAGCCGGATGCTGGACAACCATGTCTTTGATATGGCGGCGGCTGATCTTCAACACTTCCACATCGGTGGAGGCGCGGATGATATAGGGCGGAACCGCCGTGTCGTCGAGCAGGCTATGCTCCCCGAAATGCTCTCCCGGCTGCAGCAAGCCGAGATTCGTTTCCTTGCCGGCCGCGTTGACTCCTATTTTCCTGGCTTGACCGGTCAATATGATGTAGAAGGAATCGGCCGAGCCGTCCCGGTCGACTATCGTTTGCCCCATGGCAAACGTCGCCTGCTGAAATTGCCCGGCCAGCAGCAGCTTCTCTTCGGAAGTAAATACATCAAACAGCGGAATTCGGTCCAAAGCCATTATGCCGCTTCCGTTCACAAGCTCCATTCCTCTCCTAAGCTCCATATATCTTCGTGAATTTCGAGCGTGCGTTGATACGCTTCCAGCTTGTATCGGAACAGCTGTTCCCGGATGTTAGCTTCGACGGTCTCGTTTAGTTCGGCCGGATACAGCTCCTCCACCCGAATCAGGCTGTATTCGCGTTTCCGCTCGAACGGACCGAGAATCGTTCCCGAAGCCGAGTTGAATACAGCCGCCGCCGTTTCCGGCTCCAGATCGTTTCGGCCTACGAGGCCGACATATCCTCCCGATTTGGCTGTCGCCGCATCCGACGAGTATTGCCGTGCCAGCGAATGAAAATCGGAGCCCTCCTCCATCCGAAACCGCAATTCCTGAGCCGCTCCGTACTCGGCCGTTACGATGATCGAGATTTCGGCGCGGTCGTACTGCTGTGCGGTTTCCAGAAAATGCAGCCGGATTTCTTCGTCGGCAATAACATGAGAGGCCAACGCTCCGCGCAGCACCTGCGGGCTCAACATCGCGACGAGCTCATCAAGCGCCATTCCGCGGCTTGCGAGCCATTCGTTGGTTTGAGCGGCGGTGAACAGTCCTTTCTCGCGGCGGAACCGGGTTATTGCCGCCTGCAGCTCGTTTCTGTCCGCAGCAAGCCCGAGCGTCTCGGCCCAGCATTCGACCGTCAGATCTTCCTTGCAGCGGCCGATCGCCGCCAGGGGGGCGTCCACCCGCAGACGTTGAAGCAGCTGCTTCAAGGTCAACGTCTTCCGATTGATGCGGAGTGCGCTTAAGTTTGCCGTATCCAAGGATTTCACTCCTCGCGTTCCGTTAAGTAACGTATGTATTCTAGCACGGGAAGCGGCCTTTTTGCGATTGATTTATTTGTTGCGACTTAAACGGAACTTAAACTGAATGTGATAAGCTGGTTCCACTTTATAGAGGGAGGTTTTGGAATTGGCCGAGAAGAAAAATGAAAAGCAACTGCACGAGGAAAAGACCGTCGAGCTGAAAGACTTGACTCAGGAGATGTCAGAAGAGCAGTTGAAAGACGTACAAGGCGGAGATTTGAAAACGGGCACCAAACCCATTATTAAAAAGGTGACCATTCGGCCGTAAAGCCGTAAAAACCGTCAAGAAGCCCCGAGCCGTATGATGCCCGGGGCTTCTTGACGGTTTCGGGGCACTCCGAAGCAACACTTCACTTTGTGGGGGAATTGTTTCGGGGCTCCCCGCAAAGTACCCGGAATAAACTCCGAAGCAAGACTTCACTTTGTGGGGTAATTGTTTCGGGCCTCCCCGCAAAGTACCCGGAATAAACTTCGAAGCTGGACTTCACTTTGTGGGGATCTTACTTCCCTCCGGCGAATTTATAGCCGAAGCCGCGGACCGTGACGATATATCGGGGATTGGCCGGGTCTTTTTCGATTTTTTTGCGAAGGTTGTGAATATGGACCATGACCGTCCGGTCGTCGCTCGTCCCGTTCAGGCTCCAAATGGTTTCGTAAAGCTGGCCGACGTTGAACACTTGCTTGGGGTGCTCCAGGAGATGGAGCAGAAGCTGCAGCTCTTTGGCCGGCAGGTCGATCGGTTTGTTGTTCACAAACACCTCAAGCTTCTCCTTGTCAATGGCAAGCCACTGATCCTTCCAAACGCTTGCGCGGCTTGTTACCGCCTCCCGGCTTGCCGCGCGATAGCGCCGAAGCCCCGCCTTTACGCGCGCTACGAGCACCTCCGGCTCGAAGGGCTTCGTTATATAATCGTCCCCGCCAACGTGTAATCCGGCCACGATATCTTGCGGCGTCTTCTTGCTGGTCATGAAAATAATCGGAATATCGGAGCGGCTGCGCACGAGGGGCACCAGATGCATGCCGTCCATACCGGGCAGCATAATGTCCGAGATCAGTAGATCATAAGTCGAGCGGTGAAATAGGTTCAATCCTTGCTCCGCACTAGCCGCCATATCGACACGAAATCCTTCCCGCCGCAAATAGATGGCGACAAGCTCGCAAATGTCGGGATCGTCCTCAATCAACAGAATGCTCGCGTCCATATTCTCCTCCTTCGGCCATACGGGCGTTGCCGGACTCGGCATCGCGCACATTCGCGGGAAGCGTAATGAAAAAATCGCTTCCTTCGCCTATTTTGCTGCTTACGCCGATTTCCCCCCGGTGGCGCGCAATGATTTCCGTGCAGATCGCGAGCCCGAGGCCGCTGCCGGACTTGGCTTGCTGTATCCCCGGACTCCGGTATCGGCGCTTGAAAATGTGCATCAGCTCGGACTCCGGAATGCCGATGCCGGAGTCGGTTACATGGATGACAACACATCCGTCATCGGTGCCGGCGTTTGGTCGGAACTCCATCCATATGCGAATGACGCCGTCAGCGGGTGTATATTTCACCGCGTTGGAAACCAGGTTGGCAAAAACCCGCTCGAACCGGAACGGGTCCATCGAGACCGTGATCTCGCCGGAGGGCGGCAGCGGGAGAACCGGTTCTTCCCATCTCAAGGCGATCCGGCGGTCGCTTGCCTCGGCTTCGTATCTATGACTCAACTGGCGCAGGAAGGGCAGAAGCGGCACTACCGCAAATTCGAACCGGATCTCGCCCGTTTTCAACTGGATCAACTCGACGACGCTGTCGATCAGCTTCTCCAACAGCACACTCCGTTCGTAGATTCGCTTGGCGTATACCGGCGCTTCCTCCTCCGGGATGACAGCGGTCATCATAGCTTTGGAGAAGCCTTTGATGGCGGTGATCGGGGTCGACAAGTCGTGATAAGCTTCCGCCAGCAACGTGCTGCGCACATTTTCGATTCGGCCGAGCTCCCGATTTCCTTCCTCCAGCTTTCTATTCAATTGTTGCAGGGAGGAGGTTCGCTGCCGAATCGTCTCCTCTTGCGATTCGATTACTTGGTTCAGTTCGATGGACAGCGATTCCGACCGGGTTACGGCCCTCGTGAACATCAACGATAAATTCAGCAGCTGGGTTATCAGAAAAAACAGCAGCCCGAAGTAGAGAAGTCCTCCGAATGAAACGAAGCCGGTATAGTATAAGATTTCATGAATGACCGAGGCGAAGAAGCCGAGAAAGCCGATAATATTGGTCCGCGATCCCGTTCTTCCGCGAAGAGCGGCGCGAATGTAGGCGAACATGACGTATAGAAAGACAGGCAGCAGCAGCAAGAGGATGTACGGCACCATGTATTGCGTATACACCTTGGCGGGCGTCAACAGCACAAACGCGCCAAAGCCGGCCAAGGCGGCGCCGAATACCGGGAAAACACGCGGAATGGCATCCTGCGGATACTGCTTATTCACAAATGCGGCGACGCCGAGAATCGTGACAATTTCCGAAATATACTCCAGCTTGACTCCCCATTCCCACGACAATCCCGGGAACAGTACATAGGCGAACGATTCTCCCAGCAGGGAAGACCTTATGCAGATGGCTAGACATATAAGGCCGAACCATAGTGCGGCGAGCTCTTTCTTGCGGAACAAGTAAAGGAAGACGGAGAAGACCGCCATGAGCAGCAAGCTTCCCGCAATAAAAGTCCAAATCATGACCCGGTTTCGATAAAGCGTTGCGACCTGATCCGCATCCCCCATATCGACGCTTTCCCAAATGCCTCCTGTGCGCTGCGCAAAGTTGGAAACCTGAACTACAATTTCGTTGTCGCCCGCTCTCGGCACAAAGAAATATAGTTTCGGGTAGCTTCTTGGAATCATGCTCGTGACGTCGGTACCGACGGTGCCGTTGCCGTTCATGAGCTCGCCGTTGATCCAGAACCGGTAAGCAGAGGCCACATTGTTGAAGTAGATGCCGAGCGGCTGAGCCGCGGCCTCGCCGGATAACGCGAATATCATCCGGTAGGTGGCGTACCCTTCGTTGGATAATGTTTGTTCGCCGATCGTGTAGGAGTTCCATTGGGCCGGGATGGAAACGGTGAAGGCGTCCCGCGGCGAGCCGTCTGTGAAATCGTCTGGCCCGAGCAATCGGTTCCAATAAAACTCCCAAGGTCCGTTCAAGGAAACGATCCCGTCTTCACGCGGTTGCCAGCGCTGCAAGTCCCGCTGTTCATGCACTGCATTCATAGCGAGTAATGTTGCCCGTGCCGGTGAAGGTGTGCTGCACAAAACAATAAAGAACATCAGCAGGCAAACAGCAAATTTCATCATGTCACTCCCCAAACTGTGCATCGAAACAGGAAGCGCTATCCTTGTGAGACTGCACTAGGAGTATTATCTGGGAATGAAAGGCGGATTTCAAGCGAAATCCGAACCGGAATGCCGAAAATGCCCAACGGATAATTCCTGCCCGAGCAAGCATACTAACTCGTAAAACGGGAGGGGATGTCCATGAAACGAATGACCGTTCTCGTGCTGGGCTGTATGATGCTTGCGTCAGGATGCTCGAACGGAAACCGGGAAGCGGCCGAGCATTCCGGGATGCCGCAGCATTCCGCATCGACCGAACAGCTAAGGCAAATCGCGACTCTCTCGGAAGATCGTCCGGAGCTGCTGGCCCAAATGGCGGAGCGGGAACGCAAAATGTCCGAGACGGTGTCCGTTCCCGCGGCACATCGGCAGTCGGCCGTCGAGACGCCATCCGCGCCCGAAGTCATCGTCTCGGCGCCTCAGCCGTCCCCGAAGCCGGAGCAGCCGAAAGGAAAACGGCCCGCGCAAGCCAAAGCGCCGTCCGTTACCGTTCAGAAGTCGCAAACGACAGCGGGCAAGAAGCTGACGCTGCCGCAGCTGCGAGCGAAATATCCGGATGTGCTCCGGGTAAGCGGAGCATCGCGGGAGCGCAGCATCGCGCTTACGTTCGACGACGGTCCGGATGAACGTTTTACTCCGCAGGTGCTGGATATATTGAAGGCGCACGGAGTGAAGGCGACTTTTTTCGTGCTCGGGAAAAAGGCGGAGGCGCATCCCGCCATCGTGAAGCGCATGATCCGGGAAGGTCATGTAGTAGGCAATCATTCTTACCGTCACCCGCTGTTTACGAAAATAACGGTCGATCAATTCGCCCAGGAAGTCGAGCAAACCGAAGAAGTGCTGAACAGGCTGATCGGCTATCGGCCGAAGCTGGTGCGCCCTCCTTATGGCGAAATCGATGAAGAGCAGCTGCAGTGGGCGAATAGTCGAGGCTATGTAATCGTGAATTGGAACGTTGATTCGCAGGATTGGAAAAGCTTGGGCGAGCACCAAGTGTCGGGAAACATTTTGGGACATACGAAGGCCGGGGCGATCGTACTGCAGCATTCTGCGGGAGGAGACAGCCAGGATTTGAGCGGAACGGTCAAGGCATTACCAGGCATTATCGCCAAGCTGCGGGAGCAAGGATACGGGCTGGTTACTGTTTCCGAGCTGCTGCATCTGCCCAAAAGCAAATAGTTACGCGAGAATAAATGAAAAAGCCGCCGACTTCAGTCGACGACATGCAGAGTAACGTTCTGGTAGCCAAACGTTTTGGCTTTCTCTCTCGATCCCGGTACGTATATGTCGATACGGTTTCCGTTGATAGCTCCGCCGATGTCGACCGCTTTGGCCATCATTCCCCCGACAGGCAGTCCGTCATAGCTGTAGCCGGTCACATAGACGGTCGAACCGAGCGGGATGATATCGGGATCGACGGCAATCGTTCCGACTTTAAGCGGATTGCCGAAATAATCTTTCCCGGCGTAGCCTCCGTTCTCCTCGGCGCTTCCCGTATACGCCGACGCTACGGCGGCAATCGTTTTTTTCGGAGTAATCGTAGCCCCTGTTACCGTTGTAATAGCACCCTGCTTCTCGGCAGGCTTCGCTTTGGCTTGAGCTTGAGCCGGAGCCGGTGCGGTTTTGATGGCTTTGGGTGGTGTTGCGGCTGCCTTCGGCTTGCTTTCGGATTTTGGCTTGGCCACGGGCTGCTGCACTTCAGCTGCGGCCGGCGTCACTTGCGGTACGGCTGCCGCAGCCGCCGCCAATAAAGGAACTACAGGCAAGATTTCACCAATTACCGATCCCGGAGCCGGGAAGAAGTCTTCATCGTAAAATGCAGGCTGCAATGGGATGGTTTGTAACGCGGAAAACTCGGATTTCCACTTTGCCAAATACTCGCTTTGGAAAGAAAGCGGGGCAAGCAGCGGCTGAAGATCTACCGGATCCGCCGCACGACCCATGGCCGAGACGATGGACGAGCCGGACAATACAAATAGGGCAAGACTGCCGATAAGCAGTCCGCGCTTCCAGTTTGCAAAATTCAAGTTTAAGTTTCACTCCTTTTTGTTCGCCTACGAGGTTAGTTGTCGGATTCGGATTGAGGATACAACCCTACGCGCTTGAACGCGCGATTCACCCCGAACGGGATGGCACAATGGCCGTGCACCGTATAAGAAAATCCCCCGCACTCTTAGATAGAGCTGCCGTCCGAATTACCAGCATCACCCATGCACCGAAGTTTCGGCTTCTTGTAGAAGGCTATCATACCTATCCATGAGGAGAAAACCCTCAATTTCTGGAAACGGCCGTTTCCCCGTGACAAAAACAGCTCGTCAAATGGTCCTGAACCATTCCCGTCGCCTGCATCATCGCATAGCAAATTGTCGGGCCTACGAACGTGAATCCCCGTTTCTTCAAGTCTTTGCTCATCGCTTCCGATATAGGCGTCGTCGCAGGTACATCGCTTAGCTTCTGCCAGCTGTTGCGGATCGGATTGCCGCCCACAAACCGCCATATGTATTCGTCGAAGCTGCCGAATTGCTCTTGGACCCGCAGGAAAGCATTGGCATTGCGAATGGCGGAATTGATCTTCAGCCGATTGCGAACGATTCCGGAATTTGCCATCAATTCCTCGATTTTATTCTCGTCATACTTGGCGACCTTCGCCGGATCGAACCGGTCGAACGCCTCCCTGTAATGTTCTCTTTTGCGCAAAATCGTATACCAGCTCAGTCCGGCCTGAGCTCCTTCGAGCACGAGCCGCTCGAACAAGGCGTGATCGTCGTGTACGGGAACTCCCCATTCCCGGTCGTGATACTCGATATAGAGCGGATCGTCATTCACCCAGCCGCAGCGCGTCAATAAATCGGTCACGTTAATCCCGCCTCCTTATTGAGGTTTCGTCCAGTATACCATGTCCGGAGGCGGAATAAACGTTTACGGGCTCTGGTGGCAAGTTACGGTTGAATCGGCCGAAGCACCGTAGTCCAACTAACGGTCTGTCCGGCTCCGAGCGGACCGGCTATTACGGCTCTAACTTGGGCGGATACTCCGCTGACGGACAGAAGCGAACGGCTCAAATCCATGTCCAGCGCCACCGCTTCGCCGCATTCGAGCGTATACGATTTGCCGGCGTATTGCAGCAGCAATTTGCCGTCCCCTCCGGTGCCTATTTGCAAAGTATTCCGTCCGTCATAAACGACGAGCGGGATGAAATGGCGGCACGAACGGAGCGGCTTCTTCGCCTTCAGGACGTAGCTCCACGTTATTCCGCAGCCGGTGACGGCAATCGTTTTGTCGCAGCGAAGCAGCTCGTTCTCGAACACCATGGCCAAGCCGTCCGAAGCGGGCGTCAGTTCTATATTTTCCATCGTATTCGGGAAATGGGATACCCCCGCCTCATCGGTTACGACATAGCCTTCCCATACGCCGTCCCGTATATGGCGTTCGGCTGTTTCATGCAAGCCGGGGAGGCGGGGCTCGGCAATCGGCAGGGGATACCCGTCCAGACGGAAATGAAAGCCCTGCATGGCCGGCGCATATTTCCGGTTGTGCATCCGCATCGTGCAGCCGAAGAAATGAGTTCCGTTCCGATAAAACGCATACCCGCTGCCGGCATCGACGAAAGCATCCTGGGAGACAGACTCCCTTTGTTCCGACTCGGGCAAACGAAGCTGCCGTTCCAACACGCGCTCGGCAACCGCGATACCGGTCAAGCCGAGCAGGTTGTACATGTTGAGATGGGTATAGGTTTCGAAGCCGACCCTAAGCGTATGCGGCAGATGGTTGGGCGTGCAGCCGTACGTCCCGTCTTCGCGGATATAGGGCAGCCAATTGCGAAAAGCGTCGGCGACGCTAGCGCCATATTCGCCGTCGGGTGCCGTATAGGCTAGCAGCGAAACGAGGGCTCCCCAAGTAAACATCTGGTAGCCGCTCCGCTCGACCATCGCGAACGCCCCGTCCGGCGTGACCGTATGCCGCAGCCAGCTCATTCCTTGCCGAATGATCCGTTCCGCATCGCGCCTGTACGCATCGTACCGGTCCGGCCAATTGTCGATTACAGCCATAGCGCTCATAAGTAGAAACAGCGTAAAAGCATGATAAGCGATCGGCATGCCGTCATGGTTATGCTCCTCCGTTACTTCATCGTTAATGAAGCCGGATTCGAGCTGCGCTTTGGCGATGAAAGCCAGACGATGCTCCAGCAGATCGCGGCTCGCGGGCCTTAAGCCCAGCGCGTCGGCGAACAGCTCCATGGCCCATTGCAAGGCGGCGCAGTTCGTATTGACGACGACGCAGTCGTCCTCATACGAGGCGAGCGCCGGGCCGAACCGCCGGATAAGACGGGAGCGGTCTTGTTCGGGGGCGAGCAGCAGCGCCATCAAGCCGTAATGGTACAAAAACACTCGACAGAACGGGGTTACCCCCGGTTTGTCTCCGAGCAGCTCCACGGTTCGGGCCAACATGACTTCCAGCAGCCCGGCGGCTTCCTCGGTACGTTCGGAACGGCATACACTGGCCAATACGGCGGCGGCGTTGGCTGGAGCGTAGTTTTCGCTGTAGACGGTTTCGTAGGGGTCCGGAAGCTGTCCATCCGGCGTAGTCCAGCTCCGGATTACAGGGACGTAGCGGCGCAGCGCTTCGCGCATGAAAGCCGCGGTTGCGGAGAACGATTCGGCACTTTTCATGAAACAACAGCGTCTCCTCTCGGATTGCCGCCCAAGGCAACGGCCAAACGGCGCCGCTCGGTCCGTCGAACCTCGCAGCGCCGGCAGGCGGCATGTCGTTTAAATATGGGTAAAACGTGCGGCTTATTTTTTGGCGGCTTTGATGCCGTCGTTTACTTCCTTCATCAGCTGCGCGCCTCCGCGGCTTTTCCATTCCTCGATCATTTTATCCCAGTCGGAGATCGGGCGCTGGCCGGATATCATCTTCGTTTGCTCGCCGAGCAAATATTTATCCAGCTCGGACCCTTTGGACGCTCGCGTTTCCGAGTATACGAGGTTGACCGGATCGTCGTAAGGGTTTTTGTTGTATGTTTTCTCCATCTGCTCGATCGAGGCGATGAACGCCTGCATTTCCGGCGAATTGTACGAAGCTTTGGAGAATTGGTTCGCATCGTCGCTCGGCGCCCACGGCTTCCAAAACTCGTGACGCTGCAGCATATATTGGATCGGCGTGCTGGATTCCTGACCGGCCTTCGGTACGGCTTTGCCGGCGATCATCTCGTAGCCAACGCCGTTACCGCCCATAATCCAGTCGAACTGTTGGTTTTGCGGCGTACGCTGGTCGAGAGGGAGAAACTGACGGCCGTAATCGAGAATCTCCAATATTTTCTTGACTTTATCCGGATCGTTCTTCAGCTTGGCGGACAGCGTCGTCAACCCGAAGAAGCCGCGGCCTTTCAAATTGCCTTGCGAGCCGTCCGGAGCTTTGAAGAACGGAATCGGCACGACTTTCGCCTTCGGGTCGATCTTCAGCAGGCCGGTGTAATAGTCTTCGACCATCCCGCTCGGCGTGCCGATGAAGATGCCGGCTTTGCCCGAGTAGAACTCCTTGTTCGTCTGAGCCCAGTTCAGTACCGCGAAATCTTTCGTGACGGCGCCTTCCTTGTAGGCTGTGGCAAGCGTTTCGATCGATTCTTTGCGTCCCGGTCCGATCAGTCCGGGCATGTAATTGCCGTCTTTGTCCTTATGATACCAAGCGCCCGACCAATAAGCGCCCATCGTTGGAGTGGGGTTGACGTCTTGGCCGAGGGCGAAGCCGTACGTGTCGTTTTTGCCGTTCTTATCCGGGTCGTTCTTCGTAAAGGCGATGGCGACGTCGAGCAGCTCTTTGTAGTTGGTCGGCATTTTCAATCCGAGGTTATCGAGCCAATCTTGGCGGATCGTCCCCGAGAACGTGTAGGTCGGAGCATACATCGGAATGCTGTAAATTTTGCCGTTGACGCGGAATTGGTCGTAGATCGATTTCGGCACGCCCTTGAACGTCGCGTATTTCTCGATATAGTCGTCGAGCGGAAGGAATGCGCCCTGTTTCGCCCATTTGTAGTAGTTCGCGTCCAAATCCTTGATCGCTACGACGTCCGGCATGTCACCCGAAGCCATGATGACGTTCAGCTTCTCTTGATAGTCGGATTGCAGCACGAATTGCGCTTTGATATTGGCGCCGAACTTCTGCTTGATCGCTTCGACGCCTTTTCCGTTCGGATCGGGGAAAATGGTGTAGGCGAAGTTCAGGAAGCCGATGTCGTACACTTTATTCCCCTTGGGTGCGTTCGTATCGCCCGTGCCGGTTGCCGTCTTGCCTCCGCCAGAGCAGGCGGCCAAGGCTGCGGTCAATACGGCTGCTGTAGTCAGGCTGACCAATGTTTTTCCTTTCATGGGAACACCTCCGAAAAAATGATTATACCTCCGTACACTCGACTTGCGATAAACCCCTCTTGTCATACGCGAGCGGCGAGAACGGCCCGGTGATAAACTTAGCGGAGGGTCTGAAATGATGCTGTAGAAGCGTCAGCGGTCGCATTTGTTTCCGGATTTTCACCGATTATGGTTTCACTGGATAAAGAAATCTGGAAACAACGGCGATCGGAAGCATATTTCAGACCCGTAGCGGAGTTATTCACCGGAATTTAGGTCTGGTACGCGATGCTTCAGCCCTTCACCGAACCGATCATCACCCCCTTGGCGAAATGCTTCTGCAGGAACGGGTACACGATCAAGATCGGCAATGTCGCCAGCAAGATGGCGGCCATCTGGATCGTTTCCGCCGGCGGAGGCTGTATATTGACGAATTGCTCGGCCGACAGCGAGGATGTGTCGTTGACGACGACGATTTGCCTTAGCAGCAGCTGAATCGTCCACAGCTTCGGATTGCTCAAATACAGCATGCCGGTAAAGTACGAGTTCCAGTGCATGACTGCGTAGAACAGTCCGAAGGTAGCGAGAGCGGGTTTGGAAAGCGGCAGAACGACTCGGGCGAACACGGTGAAAGGGCCGGCGCCGTCGATCAAAGCCGCTTCGTTCAGCTCCTCCGGAATGCTTTTGAAAAATTGGGTGAATACGATCAAATTCCACGGGCTGATCAGAACGGGGATGATGAGCGCCCACACCGAATTGAGCAGTCCCGTCGCCTTGACGATCAAGTATGTCGGAATGATGCCGGCACTGAACAGAAAGGTGAACAGTACCATGAATAGGAACAGCTTCTGGCCGTAGAACGGCTTCGACAGCGCGTAGGCCATCGTCGAGGTGAAGGCCAAATTCAGCGTCGTGCCGAGCACTGTAATGAAAATCGTGACAAGCACCGATTTGATGAACTTATCATTGGACAAAATGTAACGGTACGCGTCCGTCACCCAATGATCCGGCCACAAAATAAAGTCTTTGCGCAAGTATTCCTCCATAGATGAGAACGATACCGAGAAAATGTACAGGAACGGCACGACCATCGCCGCGGCGATTACGGTCAAGACGATCACGTTCAGCCAGTCGGCCATCCGGTCCAGCCAAGTACGATGATTCATTTGCCGGTTCGCACCTCCTTTAGTAAATTCCTTCGTCGCCGAACCGTTTGGCCAGCTTGTTGGCGGCTACTACGAGGATCAGCCCGACGACCGACTTGAACAGTCCGACGGCGGTGGCGAAGCTGAAGTCCGATTGCAAAACCCCTTTATAGTACACGTAGGTGTCGAGCACTTCGCCGACCTCCTTCACATACGGATTGAGCATCAGGAAAATTTGCTCGAAGCCGTTGTCCAGCACGGTGCCGAGGCGCAATATAAGCAGAATGACGATCGTGCTGCGAATAGCCGGCAGCGTAATGCTCCAGATGCGGCGCCACCGGTTCGCCCCGTCGACGACCGCAGCCTCGTACAGCTCCGGATTGACGCCGGATAGCGCGGCGAGAAAGACGATCGTGCTCCAGCCGGATTCCTTCCAGATGACCTCCAGCACGATGAGCGGCTTGAACAAATACGGCTGCTGCAAAAATAACACCGGTTCGGCTCCGAACAGATCGGCCATCAGGCTGTTGACGACTCCGTCGCTGCGCAGGAAGATGGTGACAAGCCCGATGACGACGACCCAGGACAAGAAGTGAGGCAAATATACAAGCGATTGGATGAGCCGCTTGAACCATTCTTGCCGGGCTTCGTTCAGCATAAGCGCGAGCACGATAGGGACCGGGAACGCGAAGGCGATCTGCAGAAACGACAGCGTAAGCGTATTGATTAGCACCTGCACCACTTCGGCATTGTCGAAGATGCTCCGGAAATGGGCGAAGCCGACCCAATCGCTGTGCAGAAAGCCTTGAAACGGGCTGTAGTCCTGAAACGCGATGACCGAGCCGAGCAGCGGCACATACTTGTAGATGAGGAAGTAGAGCGTACCGGGCAAAGCGAACAAGTACATCGCCCGGCTTTTCCAGAGCTTCTTGCGCACTCGTTCCCATGCACCGGCTTTCTGTCCGGGGACCGGGGCCGCCGGAGTTGTAATCGTTCTCATATTCGTTGTAATCCCCCTTTCCGGTACGACCGGTTTAATCGGATGTCTTGGTTGATGTCCCCATCATAGTGAATCGGGAATTGTCATGTAAACGCTCTATTTTTACCACACCTTGAACAAAAGATGATACCGGATTGCAAAACATGAGCCATGTCCGTATTCCGCGGTTTTTCCCGTAAGGATGCGGCTTGACAGCAAAAAGCCCCGCTGGGAGCGGGGCTGGGCATTGAACCTTCGGATTGGTTACGGCTGATGTCGGACGGAATCGCGGTATTGGCCGGGAGACATTCCGGTCGTCTGCTTGAAGGCGCGCGAGAAGTTTTGCGTCGTCGTGTAGCGGAGCCGGTCGGCGATTTGTTTGATCGGCATATCGGAATGGACGAGCCATTCCTTCGCCCGCGACATCCGCGCCTCGATGCAGTAGTCGATAAAGTTGACGTTCATTTCCTCCTTGAACATCCGGCTGAGCTGGGAAGGGGAAAGACCGAAGCGGGAAGCGGCCTCTTGCAAGGAAGGCTCGCCCTCGGCGCCGTTAGCGATATATTCCACTACCTGCTGCACGATTTTCGTCTGGCTCGGCACGGTCAGCTTTTCGAAATGGCTGCGGAAAGCCGGGAAAAACTGCTGCTTGAACCAGTCTTTCAACTGATCGAGCGATTCGGCTTCGTTGACGCGGGCATAGACGTTATACGGGAACATCGGCTGCAGCTCGAAGCCGAGCTGCTCGAGCAGGTGGTCGATTTCGCCGACGAGATTCGTGAAAATGCCGGTAACGGGCTTGAAGCCGGTCAATTGGTGCGGAATTTCCCGGACCATCTCGTCGAACTCGGCGTACACGGCTTCCATATCGCCTTCGGCGATCCGTTTGACGATCGTCTTCTGCCGCTTGATCAAGTCCCGCGCCGACTGCTTGACCGTATCGAGCGATTCGATCGCCTGATGGCTGATCGTCAAGTCGTTGCCGAGCAGCAGCCGGAAGCTGAGCAGGTCGATCGCTTCCATGTAGCTTTCATGAATGCCCCGGTATGCGGGGCGGACCCGGCTGACGCCGGCGGTCAACGTAAAGCGAAACAGCTCTTTAGCCTTATGCCGGACCCGGCCGCACAATTGCTCCACCTGGCTCGCGAAGGCGGCGTCCGGATTGTCCGTACCGATAATGAGAGCGACCTGACCGAGCGAAGGGGAGACGGTAACCGAGCTGAACGGGCCGGCGCCGGCCATTTCCGTCACGAGCTTGGTGAGCGCATACATCATCAGAGAGCGGTCCTTGCCCATGTAGCTGGTCCGGAACTCCATGAAGGCGTCGACCTCGAACACGCATACGCCGAAAGCATGCCCCCGCAGGGGCAATTCGTACTGCTGCAGCTTAATCGCAAACTCGGCATCGTTCCATTCGCCGTGCAGCAGCTTGATCAGCGTATTCTCGCGCAGCTGCGGGGCCTGCTCGCGAAGCTCGTTGTCCAGCCGGCGGTTCGTATCCATCACCTGCTGCATGAAGGCGTCAAGCTGCTGGAGGCCGTCCTGGGAAGGCTTCGCCCGGCTCGGCAGCTTCTGCAGCAGAGCGCGGATCGGGTTGTACAGCCGATTGGAAGCGAGCAGCGCGATCAATCCCCATATGAGCGCGAGACAGCCCGCCATGAGCCAGGTTACCTGCCGGATCAGATCGGCTTTGGCCGTCAATCCGCCCTGCGGGGCGATGATCACGTACGTCCAATCGTTATAGCCGGAGCGCTGAACGGAAACGTGGTATCGTTCCTCGCCGTAAGCGACCGCATCGGTAGGCGAAACGGGCTCCGTCTGCGCCAGTCTCTTGGCGAAAGGCGCGGGCAAGGTCGTGCCGATTTCTTGCGGCTGACGGCTCAGCACGATGCGGCCGGTTCGATCCACGGCCACCAGCTGGCTGCTGCCGCTCATTTCCACCGACTGCAGCAGCTCGTAGAGCCGGGTTGGCTCCGCCTCCAGAAACAGTACGCCGTCCACCGTCGAAGAGTTGCCGATCGGCCGTACGATCAGGAAATCCGACTGATTCGGGTACGTATTGGACGGGAGAAACAAGGAGCCGGTAAACTTCGGCTCATATTGACGCAGCGCATCGTAGTAACGGAAATTTTGCTTTTGCAGCAGTCCGTCTTTGTTGGAGTACACCAAATCGAATTTGCTATAGACAAGATAAGCGTTGAAAGGAATGTCGGATAAGGTGCGGTACTTGCGGATCGTGTCCACCATATCGAGCGTCGTTTCCAACGTTTCCCGGTCGTCCATGGAGATGCCGAGGCGGACCGATTTCTCGATCGTCAGATCGCCGGCGATCTGGATGGACATGTAGTCGATGCGCTTCAGCAGGGAATCGACCTGCAGCTCGATTTGGCGCAACGTCGCTTCGTGCTTCGCGTTCACTTCTTCCTGGATGCTGGTGGAAGCGACGAAAGAAGCCGCGCTGCCCAGCAGCAGAACCGGAAGCACGCTGAGAAGAAGAGAAGACAGAAGCAGCTTTTTTTGAAACGGAAGTTTGCCCAAGAGGGGGAGATGCCCGAACATATCAGCCACCATCCTTTATACTATGTGTGCGACTCGATGGTCCGATGTATGAAAGCGGTTTATTCCTATCATATACGATAACGGATATGGAGCCAACCCAACATCATATGGATTTTCGGAACGGGCTTGTCGAATCCGGTCACATTCTATAATTTTCCTTGTTGACTTTTCACGAAAAATCAGTAATATAGATTAAGTGCGAAACAACATCCAATGTGCTGATGTAGCTCAGCTGGTAGAGCAACGCATTCGTAATGCGTAGGTCGGGGGTTCGAATCCCTTCATCAGCATCACCTAACCAGGGTAACAACGCGCCTTCTCGAGATCGAGGGGGTGCGTTTTTTATTACTCCGACTAAATAGCAAACATTTTGCAAACCTAGGTATATGTCGAAGATATAGGGAAATATAACCTATAGTCTTTATTTGCTTATATGGTATTTTATTACTGAATATACAGCTGATATTAAAAACGATGGCAGCCTCTGCAACTGCACAAGTTTAGTCCTAGCAAGATTTGGGGTTTCTGCTACTTATAATGCTACTTTTTCTGGAATTGTTGCAGTTGGTGTTGCTACTCTATTTCATGAAATTTCAAATCCCGATCAATCCGTAAGCTTTAAAGTCTACGAAGCTAATCTTATTCAAGGTCTTTTTTGCTTAACGAATGGGGCTTATCTTGGACAAGCTCTCACAAAAGGAACATTTCGAGATTACTGGTGGTTATCAACGAATTGGTGTATGCCCTGAGTTTAACTTGGAGGAGTTGTTGCCTTTGAAAAGAAGTCTTCCAATAATAGGACTAGTTATCGTATTTATCATTTCAAATTTTTATTTGGATGACTTTTTTATTCGGGGAGGACTTAATCCTAGAGATGCTATATTAATACCTGCTGTAGCTATTGGAAGCTATGTACTCGGATTGATTTTCAGTCCAAACTACTTTGATTTTCTCAAAAAGAGAAAGGAAGAGTAGGATTGGTGTCTTGCAATATTTAGGAACAGAACCGAAACGCGCCTTCTCACCGCTATTTCGTTTCCGGAACACCCCCGCCCTCGACTTTTGACGCGGCTCTGGCCAATCCGATGCTTCGACAAAATCAGATGCGACTTCGTTCCCGGTTGTCCGGCATAAAAACGGCGGTCGCCCCATATAGTGGTAGTGCACTTAGAGAACTAAGTGACTCAAATGGAGGGATTCGTATGGGAGACGCGGAAAAAGAAGTAGTGTTGTCGGAAGCAGAAGAGGCAGAACAAGAAGCGGAACAAGAAGCAGGACAAGAGGCAGAGCAAGAAGAGGAACAAGAGGTGGAGCAAGCCGCTGCAGAGGAAGTGCTTGACGAAGAAGACGAAGACGCAGCAGAGGCAGAGGAAGAAGAGTCCGAAGAAGAAGAAGCGGAAGCGCCCGAACAAAGCGAAACGGCCGAATAAATCCCGTCCCGATCCCCGAGTCCATAAGTACAACCGTACAGCCGCTAACTTGCGTTGGCGGCTTTTCATGTTTGGTTCGAATGTTGCGTCCGACCAGGATTAAGCTTGACCGAATCCGGGTACTATTAAAATAAATAGAGCTGTTGCACCGGTTGCTCACCTGTTGCGCTTGTTGCGTTTGCCGCATTTGCGGGTTCCCGGTCCGCTGATGAACGGTACATCTCCGCGTCCAGTAAGCCGTACTGCACAAGCAGGCGGCGGATCGTGTGCTTGACCGGGGCGCGATAATCATCGGGAGCGTAAGCGGTTCCTCTGTACAAGCCGGCGTATGCTTCCGTCAGATGCGGGTACTTTGAATGAAGCGTCCGGAAAAACCATACTTTGACCTCCTGCGTGCTCAATCTTAAAAAAGAGGACATCACGCTACGGGGGCGGCACTCGGCTATCGCTTCGATCAGGCCGTGCAAATCGTCGGCGTTATCGGACAAGTACGGCAGAATAGGCGCAATAAATACATTAACGTCGATGCCCTCGTCACGGAGACGTTTAACCGTCTCCAGTCGTTTGTCGGGTGACGGCGTAGTCGGCTCGAAATCGCGCCACACGTCCGAACGCAGCGTACCGATGCTCATGTTGACCGAAACCCCAGGCAGTTCCCGGAGAAGGTCCATGTCCCGCAGTACAAGCGGAGACCGCGTCGTGATCGATACCGGAACGGAATATTCCGCGAGCACCTCTAGGCACCGGCGGGTCAGCTTTTCGGAAGCCTCCGCTTGCTGGTACGGGTCGGTTGCCGTCCCGATGGCGATCCGTCCGATTCCCTTCAGCCCTTTGCGGGAGCGGGACATCTTGTCCAGCTGCTGACGGAGCGCTTCGGGGGCATTCTGCTTCAGGAAGATGCGGTTCTGGAACGTATCGTCGGCTTCCACGCCCAGGAACGAATGAGTGGCGCGCGCATAACAGAAGGCGCAGCCGTGCTGGCAGCCGCGGTACGGATTGATCGACCACTCGAACGGCATGGACGGCGCTTTGACCGGATTGAGCAGCGTCTTGACCGGCATCGGTTCGTATCGGATATGGCGTTTCACTCGGCTCACTCGCTTTCCTATTGTGGGAACACATGTTCCTATTGTAACAAAAATGAAACGTCCCTGCAATCGAGTCTTTCGGCTGAACGGCCGGCTGTCCGGCCCGACCGCAGACGGGGAGTCCGCATTGGCTTTAGTCCGATGCCGCTGTTATAGCCCGATGCTATAATCAAAGCATAATCAAAACGCATACGGTCGGGAGGAAAACAAGATGAGTTTGTCGAGATTAATGAAGCTCGTTACAGGCGGAATGGAAGCGTTCCTGGGCATACCCGTACTCGGAGGAGCCTTCGTCATATTTACCGGATACACGGCATTGTGGGTCATGCTCGCTTTGCACATCGTAACTTTGCTGATATGCCATAGAGAAAACGCCGGCAGGCTCGGCAGCGTAGTCGGGATCGTAACTTCCTGCGTCGCGGCGATCCCGGTGCTCGGCATGATCATGCACATCATCAGTGCCATTATTCTCATTCTGTCCGCCTTGGGGCAGCAGGACAGACCTTATACGGGGCAATACCGCCGGGTAAGGTAACCTCAGAAACAGGAGCAGCGTCGCCGGAACTCGATTCCGGCGATTTTTTTTGCTTCTCGGGGTGAGTCTTCCACTCGGATTGTAGTACAATAAGTGTTAAAAAATGGCCGCAGAGGCCAAATGGGAGTGGAACGATTGACAATCCGGATCGAAACAGCCGAATGGGCGATGGAGAAGGAACCGATGGCAACGCCTTTCGGATTCAAGGGCGGGTATTTAAGCGAGCTATGGCAAACGGCCGTCAGGCTGCGCAGCCGAGAAGGGCACGCTGCGGTAGGCTTGGGGGTGCAAAGCGTGCTTTGGTCCGATCCGCGCGTATTTTTCGGGACGACGGAGAACGGCGGCAATGAGATGATGATTGCTCTGACGAAACGGGCGGTGCAGCTCGCCGAGGGCGAAACGTTCCGCGAGCCGATAGAGCTGTTGGAGCGGCTTGTCGGGCAAGTGCACGCTTACGGACGGGAGGTTACGTCCAGACCCGATCTGAGGGAAACGTTCGCTCTGAATGCGCTCGTTCCGCTCGACCATGCGGCGTGGCTGCTCTATGCGGCCGGTACCGGTGCGCGCACGTTCGATGAGATCGTCCCCGGCCGTTTCCGAGATGTGCTCTCCGAGCGGCACCGTGTGCTCGCTTGTACTCCGGTCGTATCGTACAGCCACACCGAGGCGGACGTCCGCCGCATGCTGGACGAGGGATACTTCGTACTGAAGCTGAAGCTCGGCTCGGATCCGGACAAGGACGGGGATTTGGATAAAATGCTGGAATGGGACAAGCGCCAGCTGGAGCTCGTCCATCGGCTCGCCGCGGACAGGACGACGCCTTACACCGACAGCGGAAGGGTCGTCTATTATCTCGACGCCAACGGCCGGTACGATACGACGGAGCGTGTGCTTCGCCTGCTCGATCATGCGGACCGGATAGGCGCGCTGGAGCGGACGATTTTGCTGGAGGAGCCGTTTCCGGAGGAAAACAAGCTGCCCGTGGACGGCCTACCGGTCCGAGTAGCCGCCGACGAAAGCGTCCATCATGAACGGGACGCCCGGGAGCGCATGGATCTCGGATACCGCGCCATTACGCTCAAACCGATCGCGAAGACGATGAGCGTAGCGCTGAATGTGGCGAACGCGGCCAAAGAGCGCGGCGTGCCGTGCTTCTGCGCCGACTTGACCGTCAACCCGTGGATGGTCGACTGGAACAAAAACGTAGCCGCCCGGCTTGCACCGGTACCGGGACTCCGGGTCGGTCTGATCGAGTCGAACGGACCTCAGAATTACGCCAACTGGCGGACTATGATCGGCTATCACCCGAACGCGGGTGCTTCATGGGTTCAAGCCGATAACGGCGTATTCCATCTGGACGATTCGTTTTACGCCGAATGCGGCGGTTCGCTGGGAAGAAGCCCCCATTACGAGTCGCTCGTTTTCGCGCGCGCCTAAAGACCATTCTGGATGACAGGATGACAGGAGATGCTTCATTTCTCCAGAACGGTTTATACAGGCTCTGCCTTCGGCGGAGTCTGTTTTTTTGTTTTTATAGAATAACGAATACGAAAATAATGTAGAACTATGTCGAAAAAAAGTCGATGAAAGTACTTGCATGCGGACCTGCAAAAGGAACTGATGCAGCAAGGAAGAATCAATAATATTTGATGGAATCTTTAACGATTCGGCACAGCTTTTCGACAACCATTATGTTAATATAATGGTAAAGAATATCGAAATTAGTTCTATGTGCTCATTTTTTTGTCGATTAATGGCGAAATTCGAACGGTTTGTGTGAAGTAGGTACATGGAACTATATTCGATGCGCAAATCTCCCGGGAAAGTAGTGATGCGGCATGAAAATCATATTGCTTTCTGGAGGATCGGGTAAACGATTATGGCCATTATCCAACGACAAACACCCTAAGCAGCTGCTGAAACTGCTGACCGACGATCAGGGACGCCCGATGTCGATGCTGCAGCAAGTGTGGGGCAGGCTTCGGCGAAGAGGCTTGGAACGATCTGCGGTCATTGCGACCGCATCCGTCCAGCGCGAATCGATCCGCGAGCAGCTGGGTAGCGACGTCGACCTCGTGTTTGAGCCCGAGAAGCGGGATACGTATCCTGCCGTGCTGCTTGCTGTCGCGTACTTGAGCTCCCACCGGGGGCTGCTGCGCGACGAACCGGTTCTAGTCATGCCGGTGGACGGATTGGCGGACGACCTCTTCTATGAAACGATGCTTCGATTGCCGGAGGCTCTCGAACGCTCCGGAGCGAACCTAGCCCTCCTCGGCGTCAAGCCGGACCGCCCATCGGAAAAATACGGATACATGATTCCCGTGGCGGGTCTGGACGAGACTCCGCTTACTATAAGCCATTTCCGGGAGAAGCCGCCCCAGCGGGACGCTTCCGAATATATTCGAGCGGGCGCCTTGTGGAACTGCGGCGTGTTTTGCTTCCGGGCCGGTTATTTGCTGGACCGTTTGGAGCGGATGGGGCTGCCCGAGACGTACGAGGAGCTTCTGCTCAGTTACTCTCGCCTTACGGCAGAAAGCTTCGATTATGCCGTGGCCGAGAAGGAAACAAACATTGCTGCGCTAGTCTACGACGGCCCGTGGAAAGATCTCGGCACTTGGTGCTCGCTGACGAATGCGATGAACCGAAACGTGCTCGGAAGCGGCATTCTGACGGATGATTGTCAAGACGTCCATATCGTCAACGCTACGGATACGCCCGTCATTGCGATGGGATTGACCGACATCGCCATTGCGGTCGGGGAGGAAGGCATACTCGTTACCGCGAAGAGCGTAAGCTCCCGGCTGAAAGACGCACTTCGCCAGCTGGAGGCGGAAGAGGAACAGGCACGCCCGGAAGGCGGAGTCTGGTCCAAGACGTTGGATAACGTCGCGTTCCCTGACGGAACGTCCGTAACGACGAGGCGGATTCATCTGGATCCGGGTACCTCCATGATCCATACCGCTGTTGAAGGCATCGGGGCGATATCGTGGACGGTTCTCCACGGAAAAGCTTGGCTTACCCTTAACGGAGCGAGACAGAAGCTGTCTCAGGGCAGCACGGTTAAGCTGCAGGCTGACGACGAAGGCGGGCTGTACGCCGAGGGGCCGCTTGACATCATCGAGGTTTTAACGGATCACGGGAAAGCGGAGGTAGAGACGCATGGAATTGAAAAAAACGTTTTTCGGATACAGTCCGAGAAAAGTAGAGCGATACATGAACCATTTGGAACGGGAAGCGGGGCATATGGAGCGTCGTCATAAACAACAGCGGTCCGCTTTTTTGGCGGAGCAAGCGGAGCTGCGCCGTCAAATCGAAGAAGCCCAAAGACAGTTGACCGAAATCGAGCATATGGAAGCAAGTCTGAAGCAATGGATTCAAAGAAACCAGAGTTTGGCGTAGTTTGGCGAGGGCTCCGCAAAAAGGAAACCGATAAGGAATTCGCCGAAATCGAAGCTTGGCTTGAATCGTACGGGGAGCAGGTCGAGCGGGAAAAGCGCGAGCAGGAGAAGCAGCTCGGGGAGCTGGAGCGAGAGCTGCAGTGGCTGAGAAGCGAAGCGGCGAGCAGAACGAAAATCGTCGATCAATTGATCGATTTGAAGCTGAACGTCATGGACAGGGACGGATTCCAGCCAATGCTCGACGAACCGGGCAGCGGGAAGACTCAGACGCTTCGGTTGGGTGACAGGCTGGTGGCCGAAGGATTAATAACGGCCCAGCAGCTGCACGAAGCGATGGACCGTCAGAAGCGGGTCGGAGGACGACTCGGCGATCTGCTCGTGGAGATGGGGTTTGTCGAGAAGTCGCAGATCGAGGCGCTCATCGGCAATCGCTGGCTTAAAGGCCGTCTCGGGGAAATGCTGGTAGAAGCCGGGGCGATCTCGCAAGAGCAGTTAAACGAGGCGCTCGATTTTCAACGCAAAAGCGGAGGCATGCTCGGCGATATTCTCATGTCGCTTCGCTTTATCGAACCGGAAAAGCTGTACAGGCTTGTCGCTACGCAAAACAATTTGGGGCGGATCGGATCGGAATTCGCTTTCGACCATATCGCCAAGCTTCCCGAGCAGACAGCGCGCCGGTACAATGCCGTTGTCATCCATCAGGACTTGAACCGGTCGCTCGTGGCCGTCGGTTCACCGCTGAAAGAGGCGGAGCTGCTCGATATCGAGACGATGCTCGGCATGCCGGTGGAGCAGGTGTTGGCAACCCGCGAAGAGCTTGAGTTTTTCTGGAAGGAAGTGTATACGTCCGAGCTGCTGCAGGAAAGCACGCAAAAGCTGGTTATGGAGCAGCCGGAAAATTCCGCCCACGTGACGTTTACCAAGCCCCAACTGACCGTGCTCGGGGCCTTGGGACTCGTGCTCCTCATCTTTCTCGGCCTAGATTGGCTGCATACGCTTATTGTCGTCAATATCGCCATTCAGCTTTTTTATTTTTCGATGACGTTGTTCAAGTTTCTGATCATTATGTACGGGACCCGGGAAAATGCCCAAATCCGCTTCACGCCGGACCAGATCGAGCAGATCGACGAACGGACGCTGCCGATCTATACGATTCTGGTGCCGATGTACAAGGAAAGCGAAGTCATTCCGCAATTGCTGGACAATATAGAAAGTCTCGACTATCCGAAGGCAAAGCTTGACGTTCGGCTGCTGATCGAGGAGGACGACGTGGATGCGCAGCGCATCTTGAAGGAAATGAAGCTGCCGCCCTACTACACGACAATCGTCGTGCCGCACAGTCTGCCGAAGACGAAGCCGAAGGCGTGCAATTACGGACTGGTCCGCGCCCGAGGCGAATACGTGGTCATTTTCGACGCGGAGGATCGTCCGGACCCGGACCAGCTGAAGAAGGTGCACGCCGCTTTCTTGAAAAGCCCGGATCATTGCGCCTGCATCCAGGCGAAGCTGAACTACTTCAATAGCGGTCAAAACCTGCTGACGCGATGGTTTACGCAAGAATACAGCATGTGGTTCGAGCTGCTGCTTCCCGGGGTTATGCAACTGGACGTTCCGATTCCGCTAGGCGGCACATCCAACCATTTCAAGATGTCGGTTCTCAAGGAAATGGGCGCCTGGGATCCTTATAATGTGACGGAGGATGCCGATCTCGGCATCCGGCTGTACAAATCCGGCTATACGACGGCCATCGTCGACTCCCGGACGTGGGAGGAGGCGAATAGCCGAACCGGCAATTGGATACGGCAGCGCTCGCGCTGGATCAAAGGTTATATGCAGACATGGCTGGTGCACATGCGCAATCCGTTTCGGCTGTACCGGGAGCTCGGGCTTAAGGGATTCATGGGGTTTCAGGTAATGGTGTTGGCGACACCGATGCTGCCGCTGCTCAATCCGATTTTTTGGCTGATGCTCGTACTGTGGTACGGCTGGAAGCTGGCGATCATCCCGCAGTTTTTTCCGGGAATCATTTATTATTTTTCCGCCATCGAATTTTTGCTCGGCAACTTCCTGTTCGTGTTCACGAACATCGCCGGAGTATACTGGGTCATTCGCGAGCTGGAGATGAAGCGGAAATACGATCTTTCCTACTCGCTGGTCAAGTATGCCCTGCTCACCCCCATTTACTGGGCGATGATGAGCATTGCTGCTTTCAAGGCGGCCTGGCAGCTTGTTACGAAGCCTTTCTATTGGGAAAAGACGGTGCACGGCCTCGCTTCGGGCCAGACTCCTCACGATGCGACTAAGACAGCCTAAGGGGGGGATGCGAGGTGGCACACTTGGAGACGGCGACGACCTCGCCGAACGATCCATCCGGCTCCGCCGATTCTACTTCGGGTGCGATCAAGCGCAGGCTGCTGCTTGCCGTGTTGTTTATGCTCGTGTTCGCCGTCGAATTCGCTTTGGGATTTCATTATGCCTATACGCTGGATTACACGCATTCCGACGCGATGAGCCGGGTAGCCAACGCCTTTTATGTGCTATACAGCCGCGACCCGCATCTGGCGGCGATCGGGTTCGTCTGGAACCCGCTGCCGAGCCTCGTGAACATGTTGTTTTTGCTGCTGTACCCGATCTTCCCGGAAGTGGCTTCCCACGGCTTGGCCGGCGTCCTGATGAGCTCGCTGTTCGCGGCGGGCACGGCGGTGCTGCTCGCTTCCGAAGGGCTTCGCTATCGGCTCGGGGCGGCGACCAGCGTGCTGCTGGCCTTGCTCTACTGCCTGAATCCGTTTGTGCTTTTATTCGGCTCCAACGGGCTCAGCGACGCCCCGTTCCATTTCTTTACGATGTGGACGGTCATCTCGTTCGCCCGCTGGCTAAATGACGAGAAACCGTTCGGCATGGTTGCGGCAAGCTTTACGCTGTCGCTGGCGTTCTGGACGCGCTATGAGGCGGTTCCCTTCGGCGCGGCGCTATTCGCCGCTGTCCTGATCGCCACCATGCTGAGGCATCGGCGATCCGCCTTGAAGCCGATCGAGCAGCGCCGGTGGAAATACCAGTGGATACGCGGGGAAGGCACGCTCGTGCTGCTGATGGCGCCGGTCGTCTACTCGGGGCTGCTGTGGATTTGGTGGAACTACTTGCTCATGGGCAACCCGCTTTATTTCTTGAACTCGGAGTACTCGAACGTGGCTCAGGCAGGCATTCTGATGGAAAACGAGGAATATGTCCGCATTCTGGGCAATCCGTGGCTCGCGTTTGTTACGGCTGCGCAGAAGACGGCCTATTATGCCATCCCTTTGGGCGTGGTTGTCCTGATCCGCCTCTTTTCCGGCCGATTGTTCCGATGGGATCTGCTCATCTTGATCCTGATGTTCGTCTCCATCCCGGCGCTGCAATACGTCATGCTGCTGAAGGGGACGACGTTCGCCTGGTTCCGCTATTTCATGTACGGCTTCCCGATTACGGTAGCTTGGCTACCGTATGAGCTAAGCCAGATCAAATGGCGGGCCGCGGGCAGGATTCTTGTGTTCGCCGGCTTGCTGGGCAGTGCGGTTCTGCTCACCTATGCGATGACCAATCCCAAAATCGCGCCCGACGAGCATACGTACATTACACTTGGCAGCCATTACGAGGATATGAAGCTGGAGAAGTCGATAGCCGATTATTTGAATGCGGAGCTTCCGGATGCCGTGGTCATGATGGACTCTTATTCAGCCTACCGGATTATTGTCAAGTCCCGCAATCCGCAAAGATACGTAATTACAAGCGACCGCATATTCCGGGATGCAATGAGCAATCCGGCGAATTATGGCGTCGAGTATATTCTGATCCCTCGGCCGTCATCCGAATCGATAGGAAGCGCGATTATCGTCACGTATCCGAATTTGTACGCGAACGGCGCCGACTGGGCTGAACTGTACAAGGAATTCGGGAATAACGCTTGGCGGCTGTACAAAGTAACGGGGCTAACCGGCTACGGGCGGCAGGGAGAAGCAGGGAAGGAGTGAAAGCGCATGACGAACGAGCGAAATGGCCCGGAGCTGTCTATCGTAATTCCGGCCTACAACGAAGAGAAGCAGCTGTCGCATACGCTGGAAATCGTCGCGTTGCACGCCGAACTCGCCTCCTCCCGCTACGAAATCGTCGTGGTGGACGACGGCTCCTCCGACAATACATGGGATGTTCTGCAGCAGTGTTCCAAACGGATCAGGGGAGTCCGCGGGCTGCGGCTCAGCCGCAATTTCGGCAAGGAAACGGCGCTGTGCGCGGGACTCGAGGATGCGCTCGGGTCAGCGGTAATCGTCATGGACGCGGACCTGCAGCATCCCCCCGAGCTGATCGAGACGATGGTGCGCATGTGGAGGTCGGACGGCGGCATCGACATCGTCGAAGGGGTCAAGCGGGTGCGGGGAAACGAGCCCGTCGTCAAGCGGATCGGGGCCAAAACGTTTTACGGCGCGCTGACCCGTCTTACCGGTCATCGGTTCGAGGGCGCCTCGGATTACAAGCTGCTGGACCGCAAAGTGGTGGATGCTTGGAAACGGCTTCCGGAGCGGACGACGTTTTTCCGGGGGATGATCGTTTGGCTCGGCTTCCATACGGCCAAAGTAGAATTCGACGTACCTCCCCGCTCGGGGGGACAGACTCGATGGGGGTTTCTCGCGCTTGCGCGGCTGGCGCTTAATGCGATCATCGCATATTCGGCCGTGCCGCTGCGGTTGATCGGAGTCGTCGGTCTGCTGTTCATGGTCGGGGCGTTCGGACTGGGCGTGCAGACGCTTGTACGGAAATGGACGGGGGGAGCGGTGACCGGCTTTACGACGGTCATTCTGCTTCTGCTCGTAATCGGCAGCGCCGTCATGATCTCGCTCTCCACGATCGGCGAGTATGTCGCGGCGATATATAACGAAGTAAAGGGCAGGCCGCGGTATTTGATCCGCGAACGTGCCGGACAGGAAACGGAGGGGAACGGGTTTGCGCTTACTGGCGGCCGGCATGCATAGTAAGTTGCTGAAATATGGGATCGTCGGCATGTTCGGCGCTTTTCTCCATTTCATCGCCTTGATCCTGCTTGTCGAGGCGGCGGGAGCCGCTCCCGTGCCGGCTTCGATCGCGGGCTTCATCTTGACCGTCATCGTCCAGTACGGCTTGAATCGGAAATGGACCTTTCGCTCGAACGCACGCAGACTGACCGAATTTCTACGGTACGCGGCCGTCTCGGTGTCCGGGCTGGCGTTGAACGCGCTCGTCATGTACATCTGCACCGATTGGTTAACTATGCATTACGTGGTCGGGCAGACGCTCGCAATGACCGTCATTCCGTTGTCGAATTATTGGCTGAACCGGGTTTGGACGTTTCGCCTTCGCGGCACGGCATAGGTTACGGCGCCCCGCTTCGAAACGAAATCGCGCATGCAATGTCCGCTTAGGCAGAACGGGGCCGAGTTTCCGTTACGGAAACTCGGCCCCGTTCTTTGCGCTCCCAAGCTTATTCCAGCTCCCGGTTCCACAGCCGTCGCATCTCCTCACTGTCCGCCAGCAGCTCCTTCAGCGTGCCTTCGGCTTCGAGCCGTCCGTCCTTCAGCACGAGGATGCGGTCGGCATAGGCGAGCGCGGCTTTACGGTGCGAGACGACGAGACAGGTGGCCGAGCGGCGTTCGAACAGCCGCTCCCACAGCTTGCGCTCCGTCTCGACGTCGAGCGCGCTGGACAAGTCGTCGAAGACGAGCAGCTCGGCGTCGCGGGCGAACATGCGCGCCGCCGCCGTCCGCTGCGCCTGTCCGCCGGACAGCTTGACGCCGCGCGGACCGATGACGGTGTCGAGTCCGGACGGGAGCCCGGCGATATCGGGCTCGAGCACCGCGGCGCGGATCGCAGCGTCCAGCGCAGCCGGATCGTCGGCCGCGCCGAGCAGGATGTTGCGCTTCAGTGTGTCGCTGTACAGCCGCGGCACCTGCGGGGTGTAGGCGCTGCGCGGCGGCACGAAGAAGCTGCCGGAATCTTCGACGGTGCGGCCGTTCCAGCGGACAATGCCGCCGTCCTTCGGCAGCAGTCCGAGCAGCGTGCGCACGAGTGTGGTCTTGCCGGAGCCGATGCGCCCGGTGACGACCGTGAACGAGTGGCGGGGCAGCCGCAAGTCGATGCCGTCGATGCCTCTGCCCGTCTCCGGGTAGCGGTAGGTGAGGCCCGAGACTTCCAGAACGTCGAGCCGGTCCTCCGCCGTCTTGACCGGAACGGCCGGTTCTGCGAGCGGTCCGCGAAGATAGAGCGGATTCGGTTCGACGAGCACCGCCGGCGGCGCATTTTGCAGCAAGCTTTCCATCCGCTGCTTGGCCACTTCGGTTTGCTTGAAGTAAGTCAGAAATTTGCCGAAGTTCTGGATGAACTGCGTGACGAACGTCAAGTAGTAGACGAACAGCGCGAAGTCGCCTACGGTGAAGCTGCCTCCCCGCATCGCCTGAGCGCCGAGCAGCAGAATGAGGCCGGTGCCGAGGTTGACGGTGTTGGAGAACACCGAATCGAGCGTCTGGTTCAGCAGCTTGTCTTTCAGCATGGCGCTGCGTCGCTGGTCGTTCAACGTCCTGAACCGGTCGATGACGCGCGCTTCGGCGCCCGCCACTTGGATCGCCTGCACCGCTCCGAACATTTCGCTGATCGCTTCGGTCACTTGTCCGGTCGCTTCCCGGCTCGCCGCGCGGTACTTTTGCAGCCGCGCCGTCGAGATCTGCGCCAGCGTCACGACGATCACGAGCGGCACGAAGACGAGCAGCGTAAGCTGCGTGTCGATGCGCATCAGAATGGCAAACGATACGATGGCGAAGACGGTCATGCCGAACGCGTCCACCGACCAGCTGATCGCTTCCTCCGTCTGCTCGACGTCGTCCCGGAAGTTGCTGATCGCTTCTCCGGGCGAGACCGGAATCGCCTTCGCCCCCGGCTCCTTCAGAATGTGATGCAGCATATTGCGGCGCAGCAGCCCGCCGATGCGCATCCGGAACTGGACGTCGGTGAAGAACCCGAAGATGATGAGGACGGCGCGGACGGCCGTGGATGCGAGCAGAAGCGCGATGATCGTCCATATGCCGAGCTTGGCCGCCGCGGAATCGGTCAAGGCGTCGAAGAACGCTTTGGTCACGAGCCCGGGCAGCACCGGTGCGAGATAGATGAGCGTCCACATCGCCGCATTGGCCGTATACCAGAGCGGGCGATAACGGATCAATCTCCATAACAGTTGAAAGGTCGTCATACGAGCACCTCCTCCATGCCGACCGCAAGCATCCGGCTGAAGCGGGAATCCGGGTCGTCCGCGAGCGCCTTGCGGCTGCCGAATTCGGCGATTTTCCCGTTCTCGAGAATCAGGATGCAATCCGACCGCTCTACGGTAGCGAGCCGGTGGGCGATAATGATGCAGGTTCTTCCGCGCAGCAGCTTCGTCACGGCGGCTTCGAGCCGCTGCTCGGTGGCCGGATCGAGACGGGACGACGCTTCGTCGAGGATGACGAGGCCGGGATCGGTCAAGAAGACGCGCGCGAAGGCGAGCAGCTGGGCTTCTCCGGCGGACAGGCCTCTTCCGCCCGACTCCAGCTTCGAGTCGAGGCCGCTCGGCAAAGAGCGGAACCAGCTTTCCAGCCCGAGCTCTTCGAGCACCCGAACGATGTGCTCGTCAGAAACGTCGGGATCGTAGAAGGTCAAATTGTCGCGAACGGTCCCCTGGAATATTTCGATATTTTGCGTCACCATGCCGACGCGTCTGCGCAAGTCATGCAGCTTGGCGTCCCGTATCGGTACATCGCCGAGCCGGATGGCCCCCTCCTGCGGATCGTAGAAGCGGAGCAGGAGCCGGGCTAGCGTCGTCTTGCCGCTGCCGGTACGGCCCAGCAGACCGAGCACTTGCCCCGGCTCCAGACGGAAGTCGATGCCGTCCAGCGTCGCATTGCCGCTCTCGTAGGCAAAGGTCACGTCATCGAACGATACGGGAAGCGGTCCTGCCGGAATCGGGGTGCCGGCACCGTCGCGTATCGCGGGCTCCGTATCGAGCAATTGCCGGATACGGACGATACTGGCGTCCGCCTTTTGCAAATCTTCCATTTGCGTACGGATTTTCTCGATCGGTTTGGCCATCAGCTCGGTATAGTAGAAAATCATATACACCGTCCCGATGGAGATCGCGCCCTGGTGCCACAAATAAGCGCTCAGCGCGAAGGCGATCGCGTTGCCGATCGCGAAGACGACGAGCGTCGTAATCCACATCGCCGCCCAGCCGAAAAACGCGCGGATCCGGACCGGCAGCCACGCCCTCAAGTGCGAGTAAAATTTGTGCATGACGAAGCTGCTGGCGCCATTGGCCCTGGTGTCTTCGGTCCCTTCCAAATGCTCGCTCAGGAAGCCGTAGAAGTCGGCGCTGATTTGCCGCAGCTTGCCCCAATGGGGGATGGCGAATTTGCGAATGTACTGGATCGCGTAAACGGCGACAACGGCGAAGACGGACATGCCCGCCCCGATTATCCAGCCTTCGCGGAACAACAGGACGAGTATGCCGACGACAAGAAGCAGGTTGCTTACGAGCGTGATGACGAAATTCGAGAAGAAGTTGGCGAGCGCGTTAATGTCTCCGTCCACCCGCTCGATAATCGAGCCGGTCGTATGCGATTTGTGGAAGTTCATGTCGAGGCGGAGGCAATGCTCCGCAACGTCTCCCCGCAGTCTGTTGGTGGCGATCCAGCCGACGTTCTCGCTGATATAGGTCGCAACGACGGTTACGATCTGCTGCAGCAGAGACACCCCGATGAACAAGGCCGCGGCGATCCACAGCGCCCGGCTCGTATCGGCGCCTTGGGCCGAATCGATAAAATAGCGGATCAGCTGCGGATTGACGAGCTGCATCGCAAGTCCCGCGACGAGCAGAACGGCAAGCCCTATTATGGATGGCCGCTGCGAACGCAAATAATGCCGCAGCAGGCCGACGTACTGGCGCAAAGGTATTTTGAATGCGGTCATGTAAGAGTAGGAGTCCCCTTTCTTTACGATCCGGCCTTGAACTATGATAGTACTGTAGAAGATTCGGTCGGGGGAGTCAACCGCTTTTTCGAGTTTAACGGTTTTTTCGTTTCGCTTCGGCGGGCCGGGCGTTTTTTGTTAAAAATGTGAAAGGGCTGTGTCAAATACGGCAGGTAAATGGTAATGAATGTCGAAATAACACGGTAGGACAACATTCATAGACTATCCAACGAAAAACGGAGATTGCAGATGGAGCTGCTTCAAAGTTTATACGATACGCAATTGGTGGCGCTGTCTTTCGTGATCGCCGTGCTCTTTACAGCAAGTTTACTTATCGCCGCATCCATGATCGATAAGCGGCTCGCATCGAATCGGGCATCGCCTGGGGCGGCCGCCCGGAACTTCCGATCGCTGTTCGACTATAACTCCGATGCCGTGTTTTCGCTTGACGCGAAAGGGAACGTCGTAGGGGTCAATCCCGCCGTCTCCGTCATTACGGGCCGGCCGCCCGAGGTTTACTTGAACCGTCCGTTCGCCGAAGCCGCCCAGATCGGCAAGCAGCGGGCGATGTCCTTGCTGGAGCGGACGCTTGAAGGGCATCCGCAAAAGTTCGATGTCGCCTTCGACCGGCCGGATGGGGGGGCGGTGGAGCTGGCGTTCCATCTCGTGCCGATATCGGAAGGCAATCGCGTCATCGGAGCCTACTGCTTGGCCCGCGATATGACGGAGAGCAAGCAGGCGGAACGCCGCATGCATCATCTGGCTTATTACGACGAGCTGACGGGGCTGCCTAACCGCAGAAGCTTTATGGATACTCTTGAAGCGCGGTTGACGGCGCGGACGGAGCCGGACGGCGTGCTTGCTTTATTTTGTCTCAACCTGGACCGGTTCAAATCGTTCTCACACCTCGTAGGCAACTCGGTCGGGGATCAGCTGCTGCAGTCGTTCGCGGACAGCTTCAGCTATTCCGTGGGCGGCATCGGCAAAGACGCTACGGTATCCCGCCTCGGCGGCGACGATTTTGCCTGTCTGATAAGGCTGCGGAGCGAAGAGGAAGCGCGGGCCGTCGCGAAGCGGCTTATCCGGCTGGACCGGCCCTTTGCGGTCGAAGACAGGGAGTTTCATTTGTCGGCAAGCGTCGGTTACGCGCTGTATCCGCTGCATGACGGGGACGCCGAGGCGCTGCTCAAGAAAGCGCAGACGGCGCTCGACCATGCGAAGAAGCGCGGAGGCAACCACGAGCAAGTATACGATGCCGCCATGGAAGCGGCCATTCATGTCAAGCTGGAAATCGAGAACGGACTGCGCAAAGCGATCGAGCGCGGGGAATTGACAGTGCATTACCAGCCGCAAGTCGATCTGGAGAACGGAGGTCTGATCGGGGCGGAGGCGCTCGTCAGATGGATGCATCCCGAGAAAGGGCTGATCTCGCCCGGGCTGTTTATTCCGATCGCGGAGGAAACCGGTCTGATCAAGCCGATCGGGGAATGGGTGCTGCGGGAAGCGTGCCGTCAGGCCAAATCGTGGCAGGATGCGGGGTTTCCGCCAATTACCGTTTCGGTCAACCTGTCCAATCGGCAATTCGAGGAGCAGCAATTGCCGGAGACGGTCGGCGCCATTTTGTCGGAATACGGGCTCGAGCCGGGCAGTCTGGAGCTGGAAATTACGGAAAGCATGGCGATGGACGTCATGCGGACGATTCCGGCGCTGACGAATTTGAAGGGGCTCGGCATTCAGATCAGCATCGATGATTTCGGCACCGGATACAGCTCGCTCAGCTACTTGAAGCGGTTCCCGATCGACAAAATCAAAATCGACAAGTCGTTCGTCCGCGACTTGGCCGATCCGGACAACAACGATACCGCGATCGTATCGGCGATCGTTGCCGTCGCCCATCATATGAAGCTGAAGGTTATCGCCGAGGGCGTCGAGACGGAGGATCAGCTCGAATATTTGCGCAGGCAGAAATGCGATTTGCTTCAAGGCTATTATTTCAGCCCGCCGATTCCGCCGGTCGAATTCGAACGGTTCATGCAAAGCTTCTTCAGCCGCTCTGCCCTCGCGTAGAGCGGCTTGTCGTTTGCGATTGTTGCTTCGGCCGGGTTTCTGCTACAATGGACCGTGATGCGGGTTTCTAGAAGACGAAGGAAGGTGGGGCGGACATGGAGTTCATTCGGATTACGAGTATAGATGATGCTTATTTCCGGCAAATGCACGATCTGATGGGGCGGGTGTTTCCGCCCGAGGAGGTGCTTGCTTACGACCTGTGGGCGGAGCCGCTCAAGGACGAAGGCTTGCGCGTAATGGTCGCCGTGCATGAGGGCGTTGTCGTCGGGGCGACGGAGTATCGGTATTATCCCGAGATGGGAGTGGCGATGACCGATTTTACGATCATCGGCCGGGAAGGGCTCGGCGTCGGCCGTTTCCTTGCGGAGGAAAGGCAGAACGATTTGTTCCGATGGGTGGAGCAAAGCGGCGGCAGGCTGACCGGGATGTTCGCGGAAATATACAATCCGTATCTCGTGGAAGAGCACGCTTTCGGCGGCATCAAGCCGATGGACCCGTTCGTACGGAGGGAAGTGCTGTCCCATCTCGGCTACAGAAGGTTGGACTTCCCATACGTCCATCCTTCGTGGGAGCTGAACGGGGAAGCGGTGAGCGGGCTGGACCTGTGCTTCCTGGCATACGATCGGTCGATTCGGGAGCTGCCTGCCACGCTGGTCGCGCAATTTCTGCAAACGTATTATGCCATCCAAGAGCGGAAGCCGGAATCGTGGTACGAGATGATCCGTCGTCTCGAGTCGGTCGGGACGCTGCAGCTGCTGCCGATCTAATCCGGCAGGCCGGAATTACAGTTATCCGAAAGCGGGGGATTACCTTGTTCGGGGATAGATGGAAAGGTTTCACGACGGTTCAAGACGGCGGGATCGATTTTTTGCGTCAGGATTATATCGAACGTGCTTGCGGCGCGATCCGGCTGCCGGACGAGATCGCCGAGTCGATCGTTCAGGGAGCTGCGGCCATTCGTCAGGACGGCGCCTTGTCGGAATCGGCGCGGCGGTTTCATAAGGAGCTGTTCATCGACAAAGCCGATCCTGGCGAAGTGAACAAAAGGCTGCTGGCCGCGGGACCGCAATCGGGCATGATGGCCGCCGTCGTATACTTGGGGGCGCTCCCGTCAATGAGCGCCTATTACGACTCCAAGCGCATACCGGAGCGCGTGCTGGTCGCTACGCTCGAAGACATGGCGATCTGGATGCGCCACTATCGCCAGCAGAATGGGGAGTGGGGCCTCGGTCAGGTCGGCTGGCTGATCCGACATTTCTCCGGCAAACTGTTCCGGCTCGGGCGGCTGCAATTCGCATTTATCCCTTATAACAAGCCGTTCAAAGCGTTTCGGCATCGGGCATCCGGCCGGGTCGCCGCTTTGAGCGAATCCGGTATCCGCTATCGGGCCGACGGCCAAACGGACGGAACGAACGGCGTATTCGATAGCGAGGGAGGCTGGATTTCCGCTCTCGACTTCGATGGAACGGCCTATACCGGTCATCCGGTTACCGGGAAGGAAGCCGTCGCGAGGACTCGGGTGCGGCTTCGGGCGGACGAGTGGGAGCTTGTTCTGGAAAAAGGCGACACCGTGTTGGACGTGCATATTCCCGAAGGCGGCAAAATGACGCATGAGCTTTGCCGCGACTCCTACGGGCAGGCGGTCGCGTTCGCGGCGGACCATTTCCCGGAAACGCCGTTCAAAGGGTTCGTATGCTCCTCTTGGCTGCTCGCGCCGCAATTTCCGCTGCTGCTTCCGGCAGACGCCAACATCGTACGGTTCCAGCGCGATTATTACGTGACCCCGGTCAAGTCGGACGAGGATCAGACGTTGGAGCGCGTGTTCGGCTTCGGCACGAAGCTCGCCGATTTGCCTCATGTTCCGAGGGACACTTCGCTTCAGCGCATCGTCTACGATCATTTGGCGTCGGGAGGCTGCATACACGGGGCCGCCGGATTTTTGTTGAAGGACGATTGGAGCAAAGGGACGACGATAGCGCCTGAAGCGGATATCGGCACATAACGAACAGCGGTTTGGCGCATCCTATGGTGAGCATTTGCAAAACAAGCATACCTTAGGAGGTAGTCATCCATGTCGAACAAATATAACAACAACAAGCACGACGCCGCTCCGGAAGACAATCAGACGCCTGATACGAATGAGCACGGCGAGTTGAGGAGCGGTCGTCTCAGCATGATCAAGAACAGCAATCCCACCAAGGAAGGCCGCGAGAACGAGTACTTGACCGGCGTAATGGACAGCCGGGACGCGGACTGAAGCTGCTCAGTGCCGATCGGCGAAAGAGGCATCCGCAACAACGAACCGCTGGAGCGATACGCTGCCGGCGGTTTTTTGCGTTTTCCGGGATTGCTCAGTCGAGTCGATAGCGGGAAGTACTAGTACCGGCGGCCGCACCTCCTATATCGGTGGGAATGCCGCGATCCGTATAGGAGCGTTTTCCTAATCGGGAATAAATGGAAATGGGAGGGAAAGGTGATATTTTTTTCGGCGGAAACCGCTCATAATGAAAGCAGGATCAACAAGAGGGGAACCCGGAAAACGTTCAGTACGGGAGTGAACATTCTTGAGTTCCATGATCGGGCATGCAAGGACAACGTTGTTGGAGCGGGTTCAACAGTTTGCTTACGATGACGGCAGCTATCCGTTTCTGCGGAGGATGAGCCGCCATCACCGGCACACGTACGATCATTCGATCAGGGTGGCCTGCTATTCGCTTAAGCTGTGCGAGGCGATGGATTATACCGCGGCCGAGCGGGAGATCGTTCTGCGGTCGTCCTTGCTTCACGATATCGGCAAGCTTTCGGTGCCGGTCTGCTTGCTGGACAAGTCTGAAGCTCTGTCGTCCACGGAATGGGATTTGATCAAGGAACACTGCCGCGAAGGCGATGCCTTGCTTCGCGATTGGGGAGTTTCCGGCTATGTGGACTGCGACATGATATTGTATCATCACGAGAACGTGGACGGCAGCGGGTACGACGGAATACCGGAGGCGAGGCTGTCGTTGTCGGTCAAGCTGCTGCGCGTCGTCGACAGCTACGATGCGATGACGGTCAGCCGGAGCTACAACAAGAGGAGAACGCATGAGGAAGCGTTCGACGAGCTGTACCGGTGCAGCGGCCGCTATTACGATCCGTATGTCGTGGATGCGTTTTACCGGGTGATGTGTAGCAAATGCTGTTGAACTATTTGCAATAGGAAGAAGAAATCCCGACCTCCGGTCGGGATTTTTTTTGCCAACTCCTATTTGTCCCCGCGGTCAACATGCTTGCGCGGAGAGCCGTAGCCGCTCTGCTCGTTTTTGTCGGCCAAATTGAGGTGGTCGTGCTCCGTTTCCCCGGTCGTGCTGTCCACATTGTAGCGGACCAACTTCCAGGCGGTCGTGCCGAGCTGGGGATCGGCAGGGAAAACGTCGCCCTTGCTCATAAATTCCTCGCGGCCCCATTCGTTCGAGTAGACGCCTTCGACTTCGACGGGCTCGCCGGACAACGGCTCCATACGATCGTGTTCGCTCATCGCAAGTATCCTCCTTGGGAGTACGTGTTTTGCGGGAAAGACATCCCGTCGCTTTGCAACGTTACTATGCCCTTTTTTGGTCAAATTATGTCAGGTTTGCTATTTTGGGGGTGTTACAGACGAGAAAAAGACAAGGCAGGTGCAAAAAATGGCTTGAAAATCGGCCGCTTTTGTCTTGCGAAAGCGTTTCCATTTTTCGTAAAATACGGAAGAAGACTTGGCATGTATAAGGAGGATACAGGATGGAGAATATGACCGCGCAAGCAAAGTATGCGGTGGCGGCGGAGCCCTGCCGCAATTTCAACATTTTGGGCTTAACCTCGCTTATCGATCCGTTGGACGGGCGCGAGAAGCTGGTATTGTCGAACTTTGCCGCCGGCTCTGTCGGCAATATCATTCTTATCGATGCGTTGACGCTGGATGGGGAGACGATCCCGCTGCCCGGCGATTCCGGAGCTTGGGCGATTTTGCCGCTCGGCGATAAGCTGATCGTCGGCACCTGCCCCGATTACGGGTATTTGCACTGCCTCGACCTGCGCAAGCGCGAATGGGCGAAGCCGCTGCGGATCGACTCGGAGAAGTACATCTGGAACTTCGCTCTCGGCTCCGACGGCATGGTCTACGGCGGAACTTATCCCGGCTGCGCGCTGCTGCGATATGATCCCGTCAAGCATGAGCTCGTACGGGCAGGCCGCGTATCCGATAATACGAAGAACATGTACAGCCGTCACGTATACGGGAACTCGCCGGGAAAAATCCTGGTCGGCGGAGGGATGGATACGCCATTCTTGAAAGTGTGGAACATCGGGACGGAAACGTTCGACGATTTCGGTTCACCCGGGGAAACAATCAAACAAATCAACGATGTCTTTCTATGTACGGAGCACGGGGGGCAACTCCGTTTCTACGATACGAAAACGCTTGAGCCGGCGGACGATATGCTGGCCGGCAAGTGGAGCGGCATGCTGGAGAGCAAGGAGATGGAAGCGGGCGGCGGGCGCCTGCGTGTCCGGTTCATCTCCTTGGAAGACGGCTCCAAGGCGGGCGTAAAGGGACAAGACTATTTCATTCAACGGCCGGACGAGAGCGAGCCGACCTTCCGGCCCATCCCTGTATTGGCGCCGCCAACGCGCATTCATACGGTCACTACCGACAAGGACGGCGTTCTCTGGGGCTCAAGCGGATTCGGGCAAACGATATTCCGCTACGATCCCCGGGACGGCTCTTATTGGAACTCGGGAGCGGTATGCAATGCAGGCGGCGAAGTATACGGGATGGCGTTCGTAGGTGACGAATTGTTCATGGCGGCTTACGCGGGCGGCGACCATATCGTATACCGTCCTTCCGATCCGTGGGACCAATTCGGCAATGTCAATCCGCGAACGCTTCGTTCCGTCGGCCCCGAGTTAATCCGTCCGCATGGAAAGACGGTCGTCGGTCCCGACGGCGGAATATGGACCGGCTGGATGGCGAAGTACGGCGTATACGGCGGCGGATTGTCGCGCATCGATGCGGTTACGAAAGAAGTGACTTCCTGGTACGATCCGGTGCCGGGTCAGGAGATCGGTGGTCTTACGGCAGACGGCGAGCGGCTGTATTTCACTACGGGTACGGGCGGCAACGGATTGAAGGCGCGTGACGAGCCGACTCATTTCGGCGTATGGGAGCCGGAGGGACGGCTGTCTTATGTGCACCGGTTCGAACCGGGTGAAAGAGGGGGCGTCCTTCTGGCCGCGGCATCCTATGTATGGGTGCGGGTCGGCAACGACATTGCCGTGTTCGATCCGAAGAAGCTTGCCTTCGTGAACCGGATTCCGCTCGGCGAAGGGTGCGGCTGCATCATTGCCGACGGCCCGGGCCGGATCGCGGTGTTCGGCCAGAAGACGCTGTTTGCGATCGATACGGAGCGGATGACGGCCGAGCCGCTCGGAGCGCTTCCGGGGCACGTTTCGACGGCGGCGCGGACGCCGGATGGAACGCTGTATTTCAATTGCTATGGTACGAAGCTGTATAAGTGGAACGGATGATCGTCCAGTAAAAAATAAGGACCTCCCTTGTAAGGGAAAGGTCCTTATTGCTGTTTTTACGGGCCGTCCGGCTATTTCCGCTTCTCCTCGATCTTTTTATTGGCGCTTTCTTCCGCATCGCGAAACGCCGTGTTCAAGTCTTTCGTCCCTTTGTAGTAATTGGGCAGCAGCTCCGTATAAATGACGGTCTTGACGATGTCGTCGTACTTCGTCGTCTTGAACGGCTTGCCGACTTTGTCTTTAAAGAACGCGTCCAGATTTTTCCCCTCGACGCCTTCCAGGTCTTTCCCATACTGCTTGGCGGTGGCATCGCTGTTGATGATCGGCACGAGCCCTCTTCTCGATTTGAGCGTCTGCGCCTCCTCGGACAGCATGTAGGCGATGACCTGGAACGTTTCATCCATATTTTTGCCTTTCGGCGGCATCGCGTAGAACGGGGAGATCATCTGCGTTCCCCCGCTTGGATTTCCGCTGAAGGAAGGGAGAGCCGCTACGTCCCAATCGAGGCCGGTTTTGGCCGCTTCCGGCAAATTGGCGAGTATGTTAGGGCCTGAATACATCGCTACGTCCTGGGCTTTCTCGAAGGAACCTCCGACCTCGTTGCCCGGTATAAAGAAGAAGCCGCCCATCGTTTCGAGCCACCGTTTCCAGCCCGGGCCGTTGATGACCGTTTTGAACGATCCCGAATCGACGAGCGGCTGCATCAGCTGGTTTTTCCACGTCAAATTTTGCAGCTGGAACTGAAAGCCTTTGTACTTCACCGCTCCGTCCTGGCGGGTCAATTTTTTGGCCAGCTCGTAAATGTCTTCCCACGTCATGCCGTCTTTCGGATAGGGCACCCCGAACTTATTGAAAATGTTTTTGTTGTAATACAGGACGTTGCTGCTTAACGTGTACGGCATGAACAAAATTTCGCCGCTGTCGGAGTAGGCTTGGACGGACTCCAGCACGTTCGGGAGAAAACGGGTCATATCGACATTTTGTTTTTTGATATAAGGCGTCAGATCCGACAGCAGGTTCACATCCCGGAAATCCCACAGCGAGCCGATCGTAAACGAAATGAGGTCGGGAACGTTGCCGGCGGCGGCCAAATGCTCGGGCTTCATGTCGGCGCTGTAAAATACGGGATTGACCGTAATATGCGGAAATTTCTTCTGAATGATCGAAGCTTCAAATTCCATCATCGGCTTGCTTAGATTCGTATAGTAATTCAGGGTGAACGGCTTAGGGGGCTGATTGAGCGGCTCCGCCGACTTTCCGGGCGAATCTCCGCTTTTGCCGCAGGCCGAGGAGAGCGAGAGAATAAGAACGGCAGTTACGAGTGTAATCGGTTTTTTCAAACGCAACACTCCCTTATGATCGATTGGAAATCTCCAATACTTGGCCATCTTGAATCAGTCTTTGCCGGAGCTTCTCGTACGGCACGTCCTGAACCGCCGTTCCCCCCTCCAGGGCGATCGCCGCCGCCGTTGCCGCCGACTGGCCGAGAATCATGAAGACGGGCTCCATCCGAATCGAGCCGTAGGCAATATGGGAAGAGGAAAGGCATACCGGAACGAGCAGATTGACGCATTGTTCTCCCTTCGGGACGATCGAGCGGTAGGAGATCCGATAAGGGCCGGGTACGGGAATTTCCACGTTGCCTTCATTTACGCAAAGCCCTTCGAGCACAAGCCGTCTACAGTTATGGGAATCCATCGTATAGGAAGCCATTCCGATGGAATCTTCCTCGATCCGCAGATGCCTGCAATGCTTCTCGTTCATCACGACTTCGGAGACCATGCGCCGGCCTTCCCGCACGTACAGCTGATGGGGCCAGTTGGCCGTACCCGTAAATTCGTCCGCGGCGAGTCCCCATTGCCGCCTCTCCTCGCGCAGCGCGAGCGGGACGCTTTCGTCGTTGGCGAGAAAATAAAGCAGCCCCATATTGTAAGTCACATGGCTTTGAAAAATGCGTTCCCGCGTCTTATAGTCGCCCTCCGGCCATTCGTGGTTCGCTCCGATGTGGTCGGTGCTGACGGCGCCGAAATTGTTCGTGTCCGTCTTGCCGTTCGGCAAGTTCGGCTTTTTCGACCGGAAGTCCCATACGCCGGCGCGGATGTAGCGGGCCAGCAGGGCGAAGCTTCGCGGATCGTAGCCGGGAGGCTCGGGGATCGGCACCCGGTTCTCCGGTACGTTCGTCAGACAGATGCGGAAGTTATACGCCTGGATAGAGCGATCCCCTTGTCCCTGCGTGCCCGGAGCAACGTCCATAATGCCCGGCAGCAGGCCGCTGTCCGGTTTTCCTTCCACTACATACGGATCGACTGCGGCGTTGAACATATGGTGGTGGGATCCGAACTGAATGCCGTTGCGGGTTTCTCCGTGAGTGGCGTTCGATTCTCTTCCGACGTGATACGATACGCCCGCCCGCGCCATCAGATCGCCCTCGTAGGAGGCGTCGATGAACATCGCGGCGCGAAATACGTTCCCGTTCTCCATCGTGATCTGCGATAGTTTGCCCGACCGTTTCTCGACCGCGGCCAAATGTTGTTCGTAATAGACCGGAATTTCAGCCTTCTCCAGCCATTCCCGGTAAATCCGCTGAGCCGCATGCGGCTCGAAATACCAGACCGCACCGTCCGCTTCAGACGTACCGTAATACGTCCCAAGCTCCCGGAAAAACTCCTTGGCGATCCCCCCGATCGCGCCTTTGTTCCCATGATCGGTGCTGCCCAGGCCGCTGGCTGCGATGCCGCCGAGGTGACGGCCGAATTCGGCGATCACCACGCGCAAGCCCATCCGGCTCGCTTGAACCGCAGCGGCGACTCCCGCCGCCGTACCGCCGTAAATGCACAAGTCGGTCTCCACTACAAGCGGGCTGCCCGTCGGCTCGGCGGGAACGTAATACGAAAGTCGGCTAAAATCGGTCACTGGCTCATCTCCCTTTTCCCCTTTTCGGTCACTCTGATTAAGCGCTTTCACTTCCAGTATAAGGACATCGCGGGTTCGTAAAAATACATAGAATTATTATTATTTATACAGAATTACACGGCAAAGCGTGTCCCTCGCCGTTTTTTGAAAAATACAAATATTGTCTTATAAAACGCATCTATTTGGCGCGCTTTTCATTACGGATGAACCTATAATCAATAACTACAGGTACATTTATCATACCTGTACCAGACGAGCTGTTGGCCGGACACATATTGGCTCAAACGAATGACAGTTTTGAAAGCGTTTTAATTGCGGGAACACGACTGTATCCGTAGAGCCCGTGCCGGGATAAGGAGGGGTGCACACTTATTATTCGAGCTTGCCAATAATACCGAAGCGACCTTGTAGCGACTGTAAACGAACCAAGCTTCTTATGCTGCTGCCTGACCGATGGATTTGTAGTGCGAAGACGACGAAGAGGGGTGTCATTTATGCTGAAAAAAACGGCATTGATTGGGCTGGCAGGCATGCTGTCGCTGCTGGCTGCTTGCGGAGGAACCAAGCAGGGGACAGGAGCGGAAGAAGCCGCCCCGCAGCAGCAGGTCAAGAAAGAACCGGTAACATTGTACTTCTACAATGTCGGCTCCAACTTCAACGCGGAAGGTTATTTCGAAGAAAAATTCGGCAAATACATCAAGGAGAAATTCCCTCATGTGACGCCGGTGCTGATCCCGACGACTGCGGGAGCGCTCGATAAGCTGATCGCGTCGAACCAGCAGGTCGACGTCATCTTCGGTTCGGTCGGCTTGTCCTACACTAGCGTCTTCCTGAACAACATGCAGTACGATATCGAGCCGCTCGCCAAAAAGTATAAGACGGACATGACCCGGTTCGAGCCGCAGACGCTCGAGATGATCCGGCAGATGAGCGACGGCAAGCTGTATGCGCTGCCCTTCGACAATCAGGCCGCCGTCATCTACTACAACAAAAACCTGTTCGACAAATTCGGGGTCGCTTACCCGAAGGACGGCATCACGTGGGACGAATTGTACGATCTGTCGGTCAAGCTGACCCGCAATGACGGAGGCACGCAATATTACGGCTTCACCATATCGCCGAACCATTACTTCCTGCGCAATCAAATGTCGCTAAACTTCGTCGATCCGAAGACGCAGCAAGTATCGCTTGCGACGGACAGCGTCAAAAGCTTGATGGGCAATATATCGAGGTTTTTTCAAATTCCCGGATTTAATCCCGACAAGACGAAGATGGGCAGCTTCGTCAAAATGTTCTTCCAGGACCAGGTGTCGGCGATGTGGACGCCGGTAGCCGGCCTGCATGTAGAGAAGGACTTGGCTCCGCTCAACTGGGATATCGTATCATTCCCGACGATGAACGGTGTCGGTCCGCAGCCGTATCCGACCTTCATGTATTTGAACGTAGGCAGCAAGTATAAGGACGACGCTTATCAGGTGATGGATTATTTATCGACCGAAGCGTTTCTGACGGAGAAAGCAAAGGCGGCTACGTTTATTCCTGCTCTCAGCAGCTCGAACATCCCGAAAGTATTCGGCCAGGACGCCCCTCTGTACAAAGGACGCAACCTGAATGCGATTCCGCTCAAAAATATGGCGAAGCCTTCGCCCCAAAGCAAATATTACTCGGCGGCTACGACGCAGCTCGGCACGAACGCTCTGCAGGCCATCCTGTTCGGAGGCAAGGACGTTAACACTGCGCTGCGGGAAGCCGAGGAAGCGGTCAAGAAAACGATCGAGGCGGACAAAAACAAATAAAGAAGTTCGCGGGCTGCCGTGGACCGCATTGAAGAAGCACCGGTATCAAGCCTTGCATGGGCGATGCTGGTGCTTCTTTCGTTATCTTCGCCACTAATACCGGTTTTGCTTGCGGAATTCGGACGGGCTTACGCCCATCGCCTTGCGGAACACCCGGCTGAGGTAGAAGCCGTTTTCATAGCCGCATTTTCCCGCTATGACATCGAGCGTCCACTCCGTTGACAGCAGCAGCCTGCTTGCTTGCTTTACCCGGATCGAGGTTAAGTATTGCAGAGGGTTGACGCTGTAGGCGTTTTTGAATCTTCGGATCAGCTGTACGGGCGTCATTCCGAACCGATTGGCGACATTCCGGATTTCGATCGCTTCATGCGCGTGATTATGGAGGAAGATTTCGACGTTGCGAATGAATTCGTCTTTTTCCAATGATAGATCGGCACCTGGGGATTCCGACGCCTGCTGCGCGATCATCAGCCATAAGTCCGACAAATAGTGCTGCTTCAGCTTTTGATTATCCGAGCTGAAGGACAGCTGCTGGTCCGCCTGCCTTAAACAGCTATAGTTCTCGGACAAGCGCCGGATTTGCGGCAGCCGTATTTTCCGATGCGCCAGAAGGTGCTGAAGCTGCTGCGGATCGCCGTCGGAGAAGGTGAACGTAATGGAATGGAAGCTTAAGGACTCCAGCACGTTTCGATAAAAAGCGACCTGGGGCGGGCACACGACAACATCTCCGAACTCGGCAAATCCGTAATCTTCTCCTATCCGATATTCGAATCTCCCTTCCTCTACCCCAAAAAGGACCCATGTCACATAAGTATCGGTCTCGTACAAAAATTTATCTTTTTTGCTCCAGTACACATGGTAGAAGATTTCGGGCAAGCCTGAGGACATTCACCTTCACCCCGTTCGGTTTTCGTGTAATTTTGGATATGAAAAAGAAATCCTTTGAATTCCAAACTGCGAAAGAAAGATCATAATATGTAATTAAAGATATCATAGAATACAAAGGAGTCAATTGACGATGGGGAAGACCGATAGGAGAAATTTGGATACGGACATTTTGATCGCCGGCGGAGGGATGACGGGGGTGGCGGCGGCATTAGCTGCGGCCCGCAACGGAGCCCGGGTGATTCTATGCCAGGACCGTTCCGTTCTTGGCGGAAATGCATCGTCGGAGATTCGCATGAATATATCCGGCGCATCCACAATCGGGAAGGAATTGGAGACGGAGCGCAGAGAAAGCGGCATTATCGAAGAAATCGTGCTGGAGTGCTCGGTCCGAAATCCGCAGCGGAGCGCGAGCATGTTGGACCTGATCCTATATGAAAAATGCCGCGCCGAACCGAATTTGACGCTGCTGCTGAACACAACGGTTGTCGGAGCCGATGTCGAGGATTCCCGTATTTGTTCCGCCTATGCGGTGAGAGAAAGCACGGAAGAAAGCTTTACGATTCGGGCTGACCTATTCGTGGATTGTACGGGCGACGGCAGGCTGGGGTTCGAAGCGGGGGCCGCTTTTACGACCGGCCGGGAAGCGACCCATGAATATAGCGAGTCCGGCGCAAGCCTGAACAGGGACGCTTATCGTCTCGGCTCCTCCCTTTTGTTCACATCGAAGAATATGGGACGCCCGATGCCTTTTACCCCGCCGGAATGGGCCCGCAAGTTTACGGAGGAAGATTTGAAGTTTAGAAACCACGACGCTTGGGAGTTCGGATATTGGTGGGTGGAATTCGGCGGCATGCTGGATACGATCAAGGATAACGAGCATATCCGCGACGAGCTGCTTGCGATCATGCTTGGGGTGTGGGATCACATCAAAAATAGCGGCAATCACCCCGATTCCGAAAATTGGGCGCTCGATTGGTTCGGCTTCCTTCCGGGCAAAAGAGAGTCCAGAAGATTTATCGGCCGGCATGTGCTGACCCAAAACGATATTCAGCAGGCTGTCGACTTCGATGATGTAATCGCTTACGGCGGCTGGTCGATGGATACCCATCCGCCCCAAGGCATCGATGCGAAAGACGAGGAGCCGTGCAATCAGCCGTTTACGCCTTATCTATACGGCATTCCGCTGCGCTCGATGATTAGCGCGAATATTTCGAATCTGATGTTCGCCGGCCGCAATTTATCGGCGACCCATATCGCTTTCTCCAGCACCAGGGTCATGGCGACATGCGCGGTAATGGGAGAAGGGCTTGGAACGTTCGCAGCAGCGGCCGTGAAGCGCAAGCTTCCGCTGGAACTAGCGTGGCGCGAAAGCGATGTCGTGAAAGAGGCTCAACAGCAATTGCTTCGGCAGGGAGCTTTTTTGCCCGGCATCAGGCTGGAAGGAAATCTCGCGAGGCTGGCCCGGATTTCCGCTTCGTCCGAGCAGGAGCAAGGAAAATGCGGTAATGCTGTGGACGGTCATACTCGGGCTGTTCATGGGGAGAAGGGGGTACGCCCCGACTTGACGACAGCCGGCACGCATCGTTGGATGTCGGAGCCGGGAGACAGCAGTCCTTGGCTGGAGCTTCAATGGGAGGAGCCGGTTAAGGTTTCACGGATTTCGATCGTACTGGATACCGGGCTTCACCGTTTATTGATGCTATGTCATTTGGACGTAATTCAGAAGCACATGCAGTGGGGGCGGCCGCAAGCCGAGACGCTGAAGGAGTTTAAGCTGATTGCGCATGATGCACAAGGGAGGACGGAAATTGCACATATCAAGGACAATTTTCAACGCATGATTCACTTGCCGGTAACACTGAATAATCTGAAGACGCTCCGACTGGAGGTTATCTCTACGAACGGCTTGGATCATGCGCGAGTGGTTGAAGTCGTTTGCGAGTAACTCGGCATGCGGCAGCGTCCTCGGAAGGAGAATGAGATGAATAACAGCAAGGTCAGTCCTCTCTGGCTGTATGTGAGAAAAAACAAGTGGCTATATGTATTGCTGATTCCGGGGTTTGTATATCTGTTTATTTTCAAGTACATCCCGATGTTCGGCATCGTCATTGCGTTCCAGGATTTTAATTTGCTGAAAGGCATATGGGGAAGCGAATGGGTCGGTTTCGAAAATTTCCGCTATCTGTTCCAGTCGGACGATTTCTTCACGATTTTACGAAATTCGTTAATCATCAGCTTTTATCAGGTCCTGTTCGGATTTCCCGCACCGATCTTGCTGGCTATCCTCCTGAACGAAATGCGGAATCTGCTGTTCAAAAGAGTCGCCCAAACGGTGCTGTATTTGCCGCATTTCATATCGTGGGTAGTCATAGCCGGCATCATTATCAACATGCTGTCCCCGTCGTCGGGCTGGGTCAACCGGCTGATTGTCGATTTCGGCGGGGAGCCGATTCATTTTCTGCTTAAGCCCGAATATTTCCGGACGATACTGGTTTCCGCGGAAATATGGAAGGAGCTCGGATGGGGAACGATTATTTACCTAGCCGCGCTTACGACTGTGGACCCGTCCCTCTATGAATCGGCAACGATCGACGGGGCCAACCGGCTGCAAAAAATATGGTATATTTCGCTTCCCAGCATAGCGACGACGATCGTCATTATTTTGGTTCTGAGGGTCGGAAGTGTTTTGGATATCGGCTTCGAGCAAATCTTCCTGTTATACAATCCCGCTACTTACAAAGTGGCCGATGTGTTTGAAACCTATACGTACCGGGTCGGTTTATTGGAAGGAAGACTCTCTTTCACGGCTGCCGTCGGCTTGTTCAAATCGGTAGTCGGACTCGTTATGATCGTGCTGGCCAACCGGATTGCGCGCCTATTCGGAAAGTCATTGTGGTAGGAGGTGAAGAGGAATATGCATAAGAAAATCGAGCTTTTTGACATCGCCGTCTATCTAATCGTGTTTTTGATTTGCGCGGTCATGCTGTACCCCCTGCTGAACGTCGCCGCGGTTTCGATCAGCTCGCACAGCGCGTATATACAAAACCCGATGCGCATATGGCCGAGCGAAATATCGTTCGACGCCTATAAGGAAATTCTTTCGCATCCGGTGCTTGCGAGAAGCTACCTTAATACGCTGATCGTTACCGTCAGCGGCGTAGCACTGGGCATCTTCCTGTACATCATTACGGGGTATCCGCTCTCCAAAACGCATTTGAAAGGCAGAGCGATCCTGATCCATTTGGTCATCTTCACGATGCTGTTCAACGGCGGACTCATTCCGAACTTTTATTTGATTCGTTCGCTCGGCATGCTGGACACGCTGGCCGCTCTCGTGTTTCCCGGGTTGTTCTCCGCGTTCAGCTTAATCCTGATGGTCAATTTCATGCAGAACATTCCGGAGGAGCTGGAGGAAGCGGCCAAAATGGACGGAGCCTCCGAGCCCTACATTTTGTTCAAAATCGTCGTTCCGCTCTCCATGCCGATTATCGCCACATTGACGCTGTTCGCGGCGGTAGGCTATTGGAACAGCTTTTTCTCGGCGATCATCTACATCCGAAGCGTGGAAAACTGGCCGTTGATGCTGTTTTTGCGGGAGGTCATAGTAGGCGCCCAAATGATGCAAATTTCTGCGGGAGGCAACAGCGCCGAGATCGGCAATATGAACGTCATGCCGGAAACGTTGAAATACGCGACGATCATGATCGTCATGCTTCCGATTTTGTCGGTATACCCGTTTCTGCAACGGTTTTTCGTCAAAGGAATTATGCTGGGGTCCGTAAAAGGTTGATCCAAAGGGCTCTTGTCATAGATAAACAATTAAAGGGAGGCTGAATCTATGCTTAAAAAAGTATTGGCCGGGGTGGGAGCTGCGGTGCTGCTCGCCGGAGCTACCGCATGCGGAACCAAAGACAAACAGGCCGAAACCGGCGAACAGAAGCCGGCTGCGGAATCCGCCAAAGCGAGCATTAAGATCATGGGTCAATTTGCATCATCCAACTTATCGGAAACGGACAAGCTGCTTGTTCAATCGATCGAGAAGGCAACGAATACGGAGATCAAATTCGACATTCCGCCATCGACCGGCTACAATGAACGGCTTCAACTATCGCTGACGACCGGCGATTTTCCCGACGTCGTCTATTTTCCGAGTACAAATGATGCCGCTTTCTTGAAAGCGGTTAAGGACGGCGTTATCATCCCGATCGATAGCTACCTGAAGAACGCCGAGAATATTAAAAAATATACGTACGACGTATCGTGGGACGCCTTGCGGGTAAACAACAACGGTAACATTTACGGCATTCCGCGGACGACGGTTATCCGTTCCGACGGGTTCTGGCTCCGAAAAGACTGGCTCGATAAATTGAATATCAAAATCCCGGACAATAACGAAATTACGTTGGATCAAATGATCGATATCATGCGCAAATTTTCGAAGGAAGATCCGGACGGCAACGGAAGGTACGATACGTACGGGTACGGAACGGCCGCATCCGGCGATAAATCGCTGAAGCCGATTTTCCCTAACGAGCTCGGTCTATATGGCTGGCAGGAGTCGGGCGGGGGCGAATACAAATACATGAATCCCCAATATGATTTGAACTCCGATTCCTATACGAAGGCTTTGGAGTTATCGGCCAAGCTGTTTAAAGAAGGGCTGATCGATCCGGATTCGCCTTCGATCGACGCCACTAAGGCGCTCGAGCGGTTTCAAAGCGGTAAAACGGGCATATTGGAGGGCTTCGCAGGCCATTACGAAACGTTCCTCAATGCCGGCAAAAAGATCAATCCGAATTTCGAACTTGCCTATGTATTCGTTAAAAATCAACAAGGCCAGATGAAAGGGCTCGGGCTTGGAACGGGCATGTGGGGCTTCTGGGCGGTAACGCGCAATGCGAAGGATCCGCAAAGAGTTGTCGATGTATTCAATTACATGCTTTCGGATAAAGGCTGGGATTCCATCTATACCGGTATGGAAGGGCATGATTTCAAGGTGGATAACAACAAGCGCACCTATGTGGACCCGCCGCTTGAAACATTCGTCCGCAAAAATATGGTTCGCCGCGCCAACGACTACATGTTCTTCATTAACCCGTCTATGCCGGAGGAGCTGAAGCAGAAGCTCGTGCCGAACATCGAAAAAGCGGTGAAACGAATCGTGCTGTCCAAGGATCGCGATTTCACGCCGGCGATTGCGAAAACGCCGCCATACCTGGATTTCAACAAAAAGTTCAGCGAGGTTACGACGAAAATCATTATCGGCGATGCGGATCCATCCGAGTACAAGAAAGTGCTGCAGGAGTGGCATACGAAATTCGGCAAAACGTATCTGAAGGAAATGAACGATTATATCGGTCAAGTAGAAACCAAGAAGTAATGCGGAAAGATTGTTCACACTCCCGTTCCAGGGGTGAAACAATAAAATCCTGGCCATCCGGCCGGAGCCTCTCGGAATGAGTAGTTTCGGGAGGCTCAAAAAAAGGAGGATCTAATTTGAGCATGATGAAAGGAAAAAGGCTCGTTTTGCTGTTGATTTTTGTTTTGGCCGTAACTCCACTGCTTATGGCCGCTGGGCAGGCGAACGCCAATAATCAGAGCTTGGCGGACGAGATAACATCCAAGCGTGGGCAAGACGGCGTAGAACAAGGCGTTGTGCTTGTGAGCGAAGGCAACCCTTCGGCAACCGTTGTGACGACGGTATATGCTTCGGCATTGGAGAAGAAGGCGGCAACTGAGGTGGTGAATTACATAAAAAGCATATCCGGAGCAGAACTCCCCATTGTAACGAACGTGGGAGAAGCAACCGGAACGAAAATCTATATCGGAGGGGCAGCCCCCAATATCGACTTGAACGCCATCCGTCAAGGAGGAGAAGACCCCGCATCTTTCCGTCTAATAGCGGCGGCGGATTCAATCCGGTTGTATGGGCTCTCGGATCAAGGCACGTTATTCGCGGCTTTCGAGCTTCTTGAGCAAATTGGGGTACGTTGGTTCATGCCCGGCGACATTGGCACTGTAATCCCATCGAAGAATACGATAGCGCTTTCAATGCAAGATACGATTCAGCACCCCGGCTTTTCGGCCAGGGCGATGCAAGCAACCGAAGCCTATCAAAAACCTCCCGGACTTCCTAACGGCGTCAATTTGAATGAAGGCAAGCCTTGGGTTGAACATATGAGGCTGAATCAAAAGTTTTACGGAACGCATGGCATTCCGTGCACCATCACCTCAAAGGCTCGGCCCGATCTGTTTCTGCCGAACGAGAACGGAACGCCCACGAATCAATTTGACGTCACGAAGCCTGACGTTTTGGCCTGTGTCGTACAGAGCTCGATACAGAAATTGCAGAAAGATCCCAACCTGAAAGTACTGAGTATGGGGCCGAACGACGGTCTTGTAAAGGTGCTTCAGCCTAACCCTGACTGGGATGGGAATGACTTGGATGCCACGCACGACACCTTGTCGTTAACGGATCGTTACGTGAAATTTATCAATCTTGTATTGGAACAGCTTGAGCAGGCCGGATATCCGGATGTCAGCATCGCCTTCTACGCTTATGACACTTACTACCAACCGCCGGTACGCTGGACACCGCATTCCCGACTCATTCCTATAATCGCTTCGATTACGGTAGACCGTTACCACGCCATTGACAATCCTCTTTCCTGGGAGCGCGGTCACCTGAAAGATATGATCGACGGCTGGCGGAATCTTGGGGTTCAACCTCAGATTTACCAGTATCTTTACAACCTTGCCGATCCGGGTCTTCCGTTTTCAGTGGTCGATCAGGTATACAGCGAGTTTAAGTATTACAAGCAGAACGGGATTACCGGCATTCGTGCCGAAAACTTGCCGGCTTGGGCCTATCATGGACCGGGACTTTATCTGGCGGCCAAGATGATGTGGAATCCGGATCTGGATGTGGAGGCTTTGCTGGACGATTACTATAGGAAGTTTTACGGTCCCGCGGCCGAGTCTATGCGGGAGCATTTTGAAACGTTAGAACATGCTTTTGCAAATGCCGATTACTTTGTCGGAAACATCTATGATTTCCCTCACATTTTGACGGACAAGGTTCGACAAGAATTGGAGAAAACGCTCGGCAAAGCCGAGAAGGAAGCAAATAAATCGAACGACCCGGTTTACGGCAAACGCGTTGCGATGGTGCGGCTTGCTTATAGCTTCGGCGACAATTTTCTCGGTATGATGGATTCCATGAATCGCCTGGATTTTGTCAAGGCCAAAGAGCAGTTTGATCGGATCTATGCGCTCCGGAATGAAGCCGTACTCCATTCTCCTGTCATATTAAATCCGTGGGCATCGTTTCTGTACACCGACATCTTTTGGAAGAAGATGGTGACGGAAGGCGAGCAGCGCGTTACCGGAGGAAACCGGATTGTTGCCCAACTGCCCGACGAATGGAATGTCATGCTGTTCCCGCACGAGAACGGAGATCTGTTAGGCTTGTGGAAACCCGGCTTGGGAACGAAGTCGTGGATGAAGCTGAAGACGTATTCCGAGACATGGTCCAGCCAAGGACTTCGCTATTACAAAGGCCACGCATGGTATCGGACAGAAGTAAAGGTAGACAAGAAGTTCGACAACGGCAATCCGATTCGACTTTGGTTCAGCAGTATCGATGAGTCGGCCAGGGTTTGGATGAACGGGCAAGAACTGCCTTTAGTGAAAAAGGGCAGCGGGTTAACGTCGCCGTGGGAGTTCGACGCAACTAACGCAATCCAATTCGGAGAGTCCAATTTAATAGTTGTCGATGTAGGCAATATGATATTGGATGAACTGGGGACAGGCGGTATTACAGGACCGGCGATGCTTTGGGAGGCTGTATCCAACTAATTAAAAGGCTATGAAGTTCTTCGTGGTGAAAGGTGTTTATTAGGTCGTTTTTACCAATTTGTTCCTGATACAGGAATTACCCTCCCGTTGTCGAATAAAGCTAGAGTAACCTTCAATGGGGGGAAGAGTCGTGAAGTACGGAATGAGATGGAAAGCGATCGGCAAATGGAGCATAACGGCGCTGCTGGCGCTTGCACTGCCCGCCGTTGCCTCATACGGAAACGCATCGTTCCCGATAAGCGGGTCATCGGCCGCGTACGCCGCCGAGCCTGCGCCGACGGCGGCACTTTCGGACATTAGAGGCCACTGGGGGCGGGACACGATCGAGTGGGCCGTCTCGCAGCGCATCGTAGACGGCTTCGCGGACGGTACGTTCAAGCCGGACAAAACGGTCAGCGAAGCCGAATATTTGACGATGCTGCTGAGGGCATATGTCGGGAATACGATCGCCGAGCAAGGGCCGAATGCTCTATGGTATGCCAAATATTACGCGTTCGCCGCGGAAATGCGCTGGCCGGTCGATCCAAGCCGGGCCGACGCTCCTTATAAACGGGGGCAGGTAGCCAGACTGCTGGCCGCCTCTCAGGGACAGGGGCTGGACGTGGACGCTTCGGTCCGCTACTTGCTGGACAACGGACTGGCGCAAGGCCGGACGTCCGGTGGGACGACTGCGGATTTCGGTGCCGATGAAACGTTGACAAGGGCGGAAGCGGTGCAATTCGTCCGCAATATGAAAGGAAAGGCTCAGTACGTTACGGGACTTCCGGCCCCGGCACGGACATTCGCGGTACGCGGCGTATCGCTCGGCGATTCGGCGGCCTCCGTGCAGTCGAAGCTCGGAGCTCCGGCCCGTGTAGACCCGAGCGAATACGGGTTCGTATGGCACATTTACAATCAGGACTATTCCAACTACGCCCAGGTCGGCATTCAAGACGGCAAGGTGGTCGGGTTGTACACGAATTCCGCGGACTGGACGTCCGCATTGGCGGGAATTGGGGCCGGCGCGACATCGGCCGAAGTGGTGAAGGCGGCGGGCAAGCCGCTGGACTCGATCAAGAAAGGGTCCACTCGTTACATGCTCAATAGTCCCGGCAAAGAAGACGGAGTATATGAAATCGACGACGGTTATGTAACGTTTTACTACGATACCCATGTGAACAATACGCTGGAAGCAATCCAGATTATCGCCAAAAGTGCGGAGGAAGCCAAGAAGGACTATTACGGCTCCGCAAGCGACGAGCTGCGGGTCGCGTTCGAGAAGGAAGTGTTCGACTTGGCCAATGCGGCAAGGGCGAAGCGCGGACTGAAGCCGTTCCAGTGGGACGATACGGTGGCCGGTACGGCCCGCAAGCATAGCGAAGATATGGCGAAGAGCGGATATTTCGATCATACGAGTCCCGCCGGGCTGGAGCTGAAGGACCGGTTCAAAGCGGACGGCATCTCCTACTCGATGGGAGCGGAAAATATCGCGGCCGGTCAGCCGAACGCCATCTCCGCCCATTCCGGGTGGCTGAATTCGACCACCGGTCACAGGAAAAACCTGCTCGGCGAAACGACCCGCCTCGGTGTAGGCGTCTATTTCGGCGGTTCGATGCGGGTGTACTACACGCAAAATTTTTACACGCCCAGAAAATAGGGCGACCTGCGCATCGTTCCTCGATTGATTTTTATCGGAAAGTTGGGTACAATGATGTGCAAAGCATAATCGCGGCCGTGAAGGATAAATAGTACCTGCAGCCACTTTCATACAAGCGATCCGGGGACGGTGAGAGCCCGGGGGAAAGCAGCGGGGAAAAGGCGATCCGGAGCCGCATTCGAACAAAGTGGACGTCTGGTGCGGAATTCCGCAGCGCGTCAACTAGGGTGGAACCGCGGGTGCGTATCGAAGCTCTCGTCCCTAGGCATAAGCTTACCTTATGCCATGGGAGAGGGCTTTTTGTTTTGGCCTATAACCTGCTCATGGCGCAACCATCCAATTCTTAAGGAGAGAAGCGAGAATGAGTGTGAACATGGAACAAGTAGTGGCGCTGGCCAAGCACAGAGGCTTCGTATTTCCGGGCTCGGAAGTGTACGGCGGCTTGGCGAACACGTGGGATTACGGTCCTCTCGGCGTCGAGCTGAAGAACAACGTCAAGCGTGCGTGGTGGAGGAAGTTTATTCAGGAATCGCCGTACAACGTCGGTCTCGACGCGGCTATTCTGATGAACCCGCAAGCATGGGTCGCTTCCGGCCACGTTGGTAATTTCAACGACCCAATGATCGACTGCAAGCAATGCAAAGCCCGCCATCGCGCCGATAAGCTGATCGAGGGCGCCTTGTCCGAGAAGAACATCGAGATGGTCGTCGACGGACTATCGTTCGACCAGATGCGCGCCTTGATTGAGGAGCACCACATCGCTTGTCCCGACTGCGGCAGCCGCGAATTTACCGATATCCGCCAGTTCAACCTGATGTTCAAGACGTTCCAGGGCGTCACCGAGTCGAGCTCGAACCAAATTTATTTGCGTCCGGAGACGGCTCAAGGCATTTTCGTCAATTTCAAAAACGTCCAGCGGACGATGCGCAAAAAAATGCCGTTCGGCATCGGCCAAATCGGCAAAAGCTTCCGCAACGAAATTACGCCGGGCAATTTCACGTTCCGGACGCGGGAATTCGAGCAGATGGAGCTGGAATTTTTCTGCAAGCCGGGCGAGGATTTGAAATGGTTCGAGTATTGGCGCACCTACTGCTTCGAATGGTTGAAGGCGCTCGGCTTGAAGGAAGACAACATCCGTCTTCGCGACCATTCGGACGACGAGCTGTCCCACTACAGCAACGCCACGACGGACATCGAGTTCAAGTTCCCGTTCGGCTGGGGCGAGCTGTGGGGCATCGCGGACCGTACCGACTATGACCTGAAGCAGCATATGGAGCATTCCGGCGAAGATTTCCATTATATCGACCAGGAGACGAACGAGCGGTACGTTCCGTACTGCATCGAGCCTTCGCTCGGCGCGGACCGGGTGACGCTGGCGTTTCTGATCGACGCGTTCGAGGAGCAGAAGCTCGAGGGCGACGACAGCCGTACCGTGCTGCACCTGCACCCGGCGCTGGCGCCGTTCAAGGCGGCCGTGTTCCCGCTGTCGAAGAAGCTGTCGGACGGCGCGGGCAAAGTGTTCGCCGATCTGGCGAAGCATTTCATGGTCGATTACGACGAAGCAGGCTCGATCGGCAAAAGGTATCGCCGTCACGACGAGATCGGCACCCCGTTCTGCATCACGTACGACTTCGAGTCGGAGCAGGACGGCCAAGTGACCGTGCGCGACCGCGATACGATGGAGCAGACGCGCATGCCGATCGCCGACCTGAAGGCGTTCTTGGAAGAGCGGATCGGATTCTGAGCTTGAACCCATAGATAAGGGCACCCGGATTGCACAATGCAGTCCCGGTGCCCTTTCGCATTAATATGAAATATTCACCGTACACGTGACTTCGGTATGGGAAAAATAGGCATGTGGGCGGTTATCGTATGGAAGATGCGGACTATGAATTCTGCAGAGTGAATACAGTCAGCTCCGGACGGCATCTGAAGCGAACGGGGTATTCGGAGACGCCGATACCCCGGTTCACATACAATTGAAGCTTTCCGTCCCCGAGGGTATACAGCCCCATGACGTACTTTTTCGCATATTTCGGCACGAACTTGTTTTCATAGAAAGGGATGCGGACTTGACCGCCGTGGCTATGTCCCGAAAGCTGCAAATCGACCGCATGCCGGACGCTCGTATCGGCAATATCCGGGCAATGGCTCAAGAGCAGAACGAAATCATCCGGGGTCATTTGTTTCAGCGCTTTTGCGATATCGGGCTTGCCCTTCCACTGATCGTCAAGCCCGGCGACCCATAAGGTGCTCCCGTTCCGTTTAACGGGCGCCGCAGCGTTGACCAGGACGGTGAAGCCGCCGGCGGATAGTATTTTGGCGACGGCGGCCGAATTTTTGTAATAGTCGTGATTGCCCAAGACGGCGAATTTTCCAAGCGGGGCTTCCATGGAAGCCAAGGCTTCGATGATCGCGGCGGTCTCGTTGTCCGAGGGGAGTGCGTAGTCGATCAGATCCCCCGTGAAGCAGATCATGTCCGGCTGCAGCCGGTTAATGGCGGCACCAAGTCCGGACAGATGTTCGGATGAGTAATGGAAGCCGAGATGCACATCGCTGAATTGAACGACTCGCATGCCGTTCATCTCTTTCGGCAGGCGCTCCAGCTTCAGTGCAACCTCTTTCTTCTCCAGCCACCTGGGCTCCGCGTAACGCACATAAGCGAAACCGGCCGAAGGCAGTGCGGCGAGTCCCAGAGCGGCAATTGCCATTTGCTTGAGGAAGACTCTCCGGGTCGCGTCGTTTCGGTTCATATCGGTTCGTTCTTTCATGTTCGACAGTTCCTCGCATTTTTTCGGTTATCGGCATTTCCTCTATATGTAGACGTACGGGGATGTCCTTTGGTTGCTTTGCTGCCGTCTTTCATAGTCGCTTGCAGCATCAGCATGACGTGATAGGTCGAATCCGCTTGAAGCGGCTTGCGCGGCATCAAAATAACCGCATTCGTCAGACTGTCGTTTCATTGTTTCCCATGCCGAACTCGATGATCGTATAATCGCTGGCCTTGCCGACGCCGATCTCTTTTATAGAAGGATCGAGAAACGGCGTGCGGTGGTAAGGGGCGTCGAACAGGGCGTCGATCGTTTCCGCGATCGTGCCACGGAACGTGTAAGACGAGGCGGCCGCCAATCGAATCGTTTCTACCAGAATATCGGAAATGGGTGCCAGCGTATATGGAAAAAAAGACACGCGGCATGCAACTTGGTTGCAGTCCGGTGCCTTTCGGATGAGCAAAAGCTCGCTTTATTGGTCGGAGTGTTTGCGCATAAGCCATGGAGATGCGCTGTATAAAATACCGTCACGGTAAGCATATAAGCGGATTTGATTCGCTGTATGGGCGGGGATGTTCATTTTGAACTCGTAGGACAGCACTCCATTCTTCGCCCGGTCGCCCGCCGATGTCGGGATCGTCTCGGAGGAAACGGCAGCACCGTCAGGCGAGACGGCTTCGATCCGCAGTACTCCGTCACGCGGAGGAGTATCAACCTCGATTTCCCCTTTGATCATCCCATTCGGCTGATATTTCAGCTCGCCGAACCGGTCGCCAACGACCGAAACCGTCACCGATGCGGTCGCAACCGTCCGGTTATCCAGCGTGACCATGGCGCTGAGCTCGGTCGTCCCCGGACTATGGGCCGTAATGATGCCGCCGGCTGCGGTCGCCACCTCGGGCCTGCTGGAGCTGTACTGAATCGAAGCGCCGCCCATCTCCGCGTCGAGTCCGTTAGCCAAGTAAACCGATGCGGTCACGCTTGCCGTATCGCCGACTCCGAGAGCAAGCCGATCCGCTATAATGATGGCGTGGCCAATTTTGACCGGTATTTTATACAGCTTGGAGCCGATTACATAATAAATGCTTCCGTCGGAGCCGAGCGTCATTAAATTGACGGTATCCGGAATGAGCTGCTTCGTCCGTAAATCTTGCGGGTCGATCGCGAACAGCTTGCGTCCGATAGTCGTATACATAAGTCCGTCTTGCCCCCAGCGGATGTAATAAGGCCTGTATTTGCTCGTATTGAATGGGGACAGCGTTACGATTTTGCTTTTGACAACTTCAAGCGTATCCGGATTCAGCGCGAAGATGGCCGCGTCGTAGCCGGTCGAGTCGACCATGCCGTCCATGATCCCCCACAGCAAGCCGTCAGGGCCGATCGACAATTCGCCGATCAGATTCGCTTTGCCGCGAAGTCCCGGTATTTGCGGTGTAAAAGTACGGATAACCTGCTTCGTCGCCGTGTCGAATACGAACAGCTTCGCTTCCGTCTCGGTCGGCTCGATGCCCAGACCGCCGCCACGCGACGTTCCGCCGTATACTTTGCCGTTTCGGTATGCCAAGCCGAAAATGCTCTGATTCGGCACGACGTTGCGGAACGTTTCATAGGTCACCCCGGTGACGGTTTCCTCCAGAACGGTGAGCGCTCCGCCCAAGCTGCCATAGCCCGGAAACGTTCCGATAAACAGCTTACCGTCTCCGCTTGTCATCGTGAACGGCCGATCCTGGCTGTCCCCGATATCGAGCGCGAGTCCCGGATTGCCCGATGAAAACTCGCTGTAGGCGAACGGCTTCGACATGTCGAGCCGGTACATTCTCGCTCCGCTGTAGGTGCCGAAATAAATCGCATCGCCGAGGAAGCCGATTCCCTCCGGCTGGTGAAATTGCTTGTTGCTGTATACGAATCGTCCCGAAGCGGTATCGTAAATGCTCATGCCGCGCTGGTAGCCGCCGAGAAACAGATAGCTGCCGGAAGCCTCGAGAGCGTTGCCCAGAGTGGCCGAGGTTGGCAAATCGGCGGCATGCTCCTCGTACCGATTCGTTACCGGATCGTATAGAAACGACTCTCCGAACGCGGCCATCCCCGCCAGAACCGCGCGCCCGGCGAATGTCCCCGTTGTCGGGGAAATCCAGGCATGGCTTTTGATCGCGGTATCATCCGGCAGCTCTGGGATCCCTTCCACTTTGGCTGTCCGATTGCTTGCCATATCGTATGTATACAGCTCGCCCTTAAGCTTGTAGTAGATCAGGTTCGGATTGTAAGGCGAAGGCGGAGAAATTTTCGTCTGGAACGTTATCGTGTTGATCAATTGCTGCGATCTCTCGTCGATCACGTACAGCGTTTCACCGCTGTAAGCGAACAGCTTGTCGCCGTACACATCGATTTCGGATATCGTTTTGGTCGTGCCGGACACTCCCGGAATCACGATTTCGTCAACCGCTCCGGTGCGGCGATCGTAGCGCATCAAGGCTGCCGTCGTACCGATGCCGACATAGACATAATCGTCCGTTACGCCGAGACCCCGGGCATATTGCTGACCGCTTTTCATCACGCCTAGATCGCGAAACTGCCCGGTGGCGATGTCGTATTCGAATACGCGTCCGAGGTTGGTGCTGGAAAACGTGCCGCCATACAGCTTGCCGTCGCGGCTCGCCTTCAGATCGAATACCTGCTTGTTCGACGGGTTCGCGCCAAGCGGCTCGATGCGGCGTTCCGTCACCAGATAACGGTACAGAATGCCGTTGGTGCTGAAATACATATTCCCGTCGGATGCCCGTGCCATTCCCCAGATCGTATCCGCGGAAGTGGCGATTCGTTCGGAAAATGTCAAGGCGCCCGTTACGGCGTCCACGACGTGGAACGAAACGGGGGCTCCTACTGTCGTGACATATTGTTCGGCGGTGCCGTCGGGGCCGATTCCGTAAGAGGCCGATTGGGAGAGTGCGTATTGGACCGCGTCGCCGATCAGGACCGGCGCATCGTACGGCAAGTTTAATGGTTGTGTCATCGTAACCTTCTTCCAGTCGAGTTTGACGTTATCCACATAAGCGGCCGTGCCTGTGCCCGATCCGCCCATGTAAAAGGAGATTTCCGCATATTCCGCGCCTGCCGGGGCTACCCCCTCGATGGTCATATCCTGCCAGCCGTTTCCCGAAGCTTTGATGCTGATCAGCTGCGTGTTGGCGCTGCCGGCCAAATCGGCGGACGACCCGCTTTTCTTGAAGCGCAGGTAGCCCCGAACGCTCTTGCTTTCGACGTATACTTTGGCCGTAAGCCGGTAAGTCCTCCCTTCCGTGATAGGGATCGGGGTACTGAAGACGTCCAAAGACCTGCTGCTGTTGTTGTCCGTGATTTTGACGCTGTTCGAGCCTTCGAATACTGGATTGTGCGCGATTTGCACCTCAAGACCGGTTGCGGGCAATGCAGGGATGACGTTCCAGCCGGGCAGGGACGTTGCGGACTGCTCGAATCCCGCATTCGCAACCGTCAGCGGAATATAGTCTATCGCCTCGTCCGCACGAGCTTTCGTCGTCGACAGGGCAAGACCGGGCAGAGCGATTGCGCCGCATAATACCGTCAAACAGCCTTTTTTCCAGTTCAACGTTTCATCCTCCTTTATTTTATCGCCTAGAAACCGATAATCGGGGAATTGTAGGCGAATTAACTGTATTGTATATAGCCTAAAACGCTTTGAATGCGCTGTCAATACTCGATTTGTTGTCTAAATAAAGGTCTTTTCTCCTACGCGGTGATTTCTAGGCTATATTAAAGAGCGGTCGTATGATATGATACGAATCATGACATACCGAGATTGAAGGGGGTGCCGCTATGGTACGACCTACCCGGCAACTATTGACCGAACGTGTCCGGCTGCTGTTGGACGTGCTTAGGAACCAAATAAGGGAAGGAACGCTGCAGCATGGCGAATATTTGCCTTCCGAGGTGGCACTCGGGAAGGAGTTCCGGTTAAGCAAGGAATCGGTGAGACGGGCTCTCGACGAGCTGGTGGCGGAAGGGCTCGTCCGCAAAATCCGGCGGGTAGGGAACCAAGTCATCGCTGAGGGAAGTACGGTCGGGCAACAGTCCGGGTCCGACGTATCGTCGACAGCTCCGGGCGGAGATTCGTCAGGCAAGGGAGGGACGAGAGTCGTAGCCGTACCTGGCGAAACGGGGATTACGATCAGGCTGGCCTATTATCCGAAGATGGACGAAGAAGCGCTCTTGCCGTCGCTCGTGGCCGAATACGAACGGGAGCATCCCGGTATCCGCGTGCAGCTGCTGCCTTGCTCTTTTCCGCACGAATATGCCGAGCATGGTATGGCCGATGTGTTCACGGTGAGCGCTTGGGATGCACTCAAACTGAAGGGGCATGATCCGAATCTGAAGCTGATGGGACAGCCTCCGCTCGGAGAAACGGTTCATCCGATGCTAGCGAAGCCGTTTCTGGACAGCACGGGCCGTGCGGCAGCGGCTCCGTTCGTATATTCGCCCGTTATGCTTTGCTACAACCGGGACCATTTTCAAGCTTGCAGTCTGGAGGAGCCGCATGACGGCTGGACGTGGTACACGCTGCTGAAAAATGCCCGCGTGCTGGCGCGCAGCCTCGACGTATGGGGGTTTGCCGTACATATCCAATCCCTCAACCGCTGGCCTGTCTTTCTGCTGCAGAACGGGTTCCGCTTTCGGCTTGCGGACGATGCCCGGGCTTCCGAGGACCCGGCTTTGTGGGAAAGCCTTCGCGTGGCTCGCGACCTGATCCACCAGCAGCGCCGGTCCCATCACTTGCTGACGGAGAACGACGCCGATATCGAGCGGTGGTTCAAGGAAGGCAAAGCTTCGATGATTATGACGACGTATTACGGCATGAACCGGCTGCGCGATGCGGGTATCCGGTACGGGGTTGCGGCTTTGCCGGCGCTGCGTACGTCCGACACCCTGCTGCTCGTCACCGGACTAGCCGTCAACCGGTCCACCCGGCATCCGGAAGCGTCGCTCGAGCTGATTTGTTATTTATGCGGCGAGAAAGCGCAGAGCCGCATTCGACGTCATACGGTTACCCTTCCGGTTCATCCGGGCGCCGCATCGCTGCGTGACGGGCTTGAGGGAAACCGGCCGGAAGGGGAAGAGGCGTTCGCGGCATGCTGGCCCCGCTGCCGGCTGTACGACGACTTGAATCTTGGCGCGGGGGTGCTGGTAGCGATCCGCGAAGAGCTGAAAGGGTATTGGTCCCGTCTGGAGGATGAGGCGGAAGCGAGCGAACGGCTGGAGCAGCTGTTCTTGAAACAATGATGTTTAGTTCGGGGGGCGCCCCCGAAAGTACCTGGAATCGGCTTCGAAGGCATGGTCCACTTTGGGGGTATTTTAGTCGGGGGCTCCCCCAAAAGTACTTGGAATAAGCTTCGGAGGCCTGCTCCACTTTTGGGGGCCATGACAAATCGGAATGGAGTGTGTGGCGTTGAGCGAGCTGAAGGATAGAATCCGGCGGATGACGCTGAGGGAACAGGTCGGGCAGTTGTTTACATTTTACAATACGGGACTGGTGTTTTCGGATTTTGCCAAGCGGATGATCGCGGATTACAAGGCGGGAGGCATGTTCCTCGATATGGGGAGCCTCGACCGTCCCGCGCAGGTGCATCGGTTGACTTCGGCTATGCAGCAAGCATCCATGACCGAAGGCAGCGGAATCCCTCTGTTCATATCGGCCGATTTCGTGGCCGGCGCGGGCTGCAAGCTGAAGAGCGGAGGGGCCGTTCATTTTCCGAAGAACAAAGCGGTGGGGGCGGCCGGGGACGAAGCGCTTGCCTACGAATCGGGGCGGGTGACGGCGGAAGAGTCGCTGGCCATGGGCGTTAATTTCAACTACAGCCCGGTCGTCGATATTAACAACAATCCGCTCAATCCGGTTATCGGCACGCATTCGTTCGGCGAAGACCGGGACCAAGTGGCGGCGATGGGCTGTGCGGTCATACGCGGGTACCAGGAGCATGGGATGATCGCGACGGCCAAACATTTTCCCGGTCATGGAGACACCCAAGTGGACTCGCACTTCGACCTGCCCGTTCTGCCGTTCGACCGGACCCGGCTCGACAGCTTCGAGCTTGTCCCGTTCCGCAAGTCGATCGAAGCCGGCGTGGATGCCGTTATGGTCGGACATATCGCGGTACCCGCGCTCGATGCGTCGGGGCTGCCGGCGTCGCTGTCCTACAAGATGACAACCGGCCTGCTGCGCGAGGAGCTTGGCTTCGGCGGGCTCATCGTTACCGATGGCCTGTCGATGAAAGGAGTCACCTCGAAATTTACCCAGGCCGAAGCGTGCGTGCTCGCTCTGCAGGCCGGGGCGGATATTTTGCTCGCCCATGCCCGGAATGTAGAGGAGGCGGGTCCGATGGTAGAAGCGGTACTGACCGCCGTTCGCCGCGGCGAGCTGTCGGAGGAGCGGATTAAGCAGTCGGTCGAACGGATATTGAACATGAAGGCGAAATACGGACTGCTTCCCGAAACGTTCCGGCTCCGCGACTACGACGGCGAGAAGCTGAACAAGCCCGAATCGGAATCGGTCAGTATTCGGCTTGCCCGCAAAGCGGCGCTCGCCGTAAACGGGTTCAAGCCGTTGAAGCGGACCGAAGCGACGGAGCGGTGGACGCTCGTATGGGACAAGCAGGTGGAGCGGTTCGCGGAGCTCGTCCGGCTGACCGGTACGCTGAAAGGGGAGAGGAGGCTGGAGGCGTACGCGGACGTCAAGCCGCTGCTCGGCGAAGGTACGCTAGCAGGACCGGTTATCGTGGCGCTGACGCATAACAAGCGGATGGACGCGGACGTGCTGCAGGCGTTGAACCAATATGCGGCCGAGCATCCGGGGGATGTCGTCCTGGTGCACTTTGGCTCCTCCTACGATTTGGAGCATGTGCCGGCCGTTCCGGCGCTGCTGCTGTACGATAGCGCGCCTTCCTTGCAGCAGTCCGCGGCCGAGGCTTTATTCGGCTCCTAAGCGGCAACTGCGGGCGGTGAGCGAAGCGAGCACATCGCTTTAGCGGAACATGGCCGTGAAAATTCACTGCGTTAATGATTTGCCGACCGGATTTGCCAAAATGCAAAAGCGCATCTTGTTTACCCGTTTTCTCCGAATTTCGCCCGTTTGCATGCAAAAGTGCAGGTAGATCGCCGTCTAAACGATTTATAGCGCTAATCGTTAGGGATCTAAATGCACTTACGCATTTACCATACGAGTATTCAAAGAAAGGGCCGTATATACCCGCTGGATGGCGAGGTACGTACGGCTCCTTCATCATTAATACAAGATGAAAAACTGGATGTCGTGGCCGAGCTGCTTCAAGTAGCTGAACAGCTGCGAGCGGTGATGGTACACGTGCGTAGTCGTCTCGATCAGCCACTTGACTTGTGCGGCGGGCGCTTCGGCGTAGAACGCCTTGGTTTCCTTGTGCAAAAACTCGTCGTCGCCAAGCGACTCGAAGTAAGCTTTCATTTCCCCGAACAGCCGCTCCATCTCGGCCGCTAGCTGCATCGGATCGCGTACCCCGCTTACCGCGGCTTCGACCTTTTGGACGTCGTCCATTCCTTTTTCCTGCATGATGACAAGATCGCTTCCCGGAATCGTCACGAGATGATGGACGACCTCGAGCAGCGTGCGCATATTGTCGCGCGGCCGGTAATCCCATTGCTCCGGCTTGACGAGCTCCAGCATGCGGCGCGTCGTGGCCACGCCGTGCTCCAGCTCGTGCAGCAAATGATCGCGGATGGCGGATACTTGAGACATGTGCAACACACTCGCTTTCGTTACGAAATTTACAGCTTCAGCTTTTTCATTAGGAAGCTTCCTCATTATGCGGACTGTTAATCAGTATATTCGTTCCCGGCGCGTTCGTATTGAATATTTCGGACATGTCCGCGCATCGCGCGCAAGGCTTCCTCCGGCGGCTGCCCGTACAGCGACTTGAAATCGCGGATGAAATGCGCTTGATCCGCGTAACCGAACTTGAGCGCTCTGTCGGCCCAATCGGTACGGCTGTCGGGGCGGCGCTTCATGTCCGCGAGTATCTTCTGAAACCGGACGATACGACCGAACGTTTTCGGCCCGATGCCTGTCCATTTCATAAACAGCCGGTGAAGGTGCCGTTCGCTGACAGCCCCTCGAACGGATAGCTCGGAGACCGGCATCGCTCCACCGAAACGGAGCAGGTCGAAGAGGGCGCTGCCGAAGCCCGGGTCCGTATCCAGCGGCTGCCGCTGACTGGCGGCGGTTAATATGCAGCGCTCGGCGACCATCGTCTGTTCTTCGAACGAGGAGCAGTTGGGTAGTCGTTCCGCAAGCTCGAATGCCGGAGCGCCCGGGATGTCTTCCAGCGGCAGAAGCCGATCGGTAAATTCCGCGGATGGAATCCGCAGCAGACGATATAGACCGCCCGGAAAGAAACGGATGCCGAAATAGCGTATCCGCTCGAGCGGCGGCAAAGCGTCGAAAGGCGTCTCGAACGCGCCGCACAACGAGCTGCGAACGATGCGACCGTCCGGAAGCCACTGGAACAGCATATCCATGCAGCCGTCCGGAACGACTCTGTGACCTGTACCCAAGTCTACGCCCGGTTGTTGGTCCATTCCCCAGAAGCAGGCGATGTACGGAGCGAGTGATGGAGAGGGCGGCGTCTCCCGGTAGGAGGCCGCGGCCCTGCCGGCGTCCGATGGCTGCGCCGGTCGATATAGCCGGTGAAGCTCCGGCATCGGCACACCTCCTTGGTCATCGGGAAGAGGGCTACGCCCGCAGCGTTTCCTTGCGGGCCTTCCCGTAGCATTTGCGGCATACCGGCAAATAGCTCTCATTGCCGCCGATCATGATCTGCTCGCCCTCGAAGACGGGGATTCCGTCCTTGCAGCGCATGTTCATCGTCGCTTTGCGCTGGCAATGCCAGCAAACCGTCTTCACTTCTTCGATTTTGTCCGCGAGAGCCATCAAATGGTAGCTGCCTTCGAACAGCTTTCCTTGGAAATCCGCCCTTAAGCCGTAGGCGATAACCGGAATGTTCAGCTCGTCCACGATGTCGCACAGCGCTTTGACTTGAGTTTCGTTCAAAAATTGCGCTTCGTCGACCAAAATGCAGTCCGGACGTTCCCGTTCCGCCATTTTGAACATGTCGAGCTTTGCGGTTACGACAACCGCTTCCTTCCGGATTCCGATCCGTGAAGTAATAGCGCCTACACCATACCTGTCGTCGATAGCAGGAGTGAACAGCAGCACCTGTTTGCCTTGCTCTTCGTAGTTGTGGGCGGTCCGAAGCACTTCGATTGATTTGCCGCTGTTCATCGCTCCGTACCGGAAATACAGTTTGGCCAAGATGTCCCGAATCCTCTCTGTCGTGTAATCGTCTATACCAGCATAGCGGAAATCGGCACCGATGGGTAGTGGGAATAAGCCCGCCCTTTAGGGACGCGCATCCAGAATGCGAAGCCGGAACGAGTTGACGGCCGCTTCGCCCAGCTCTTCCAGAAGACCGTAGTTCGCCCATGCGCCTACAATAGCTCCGATACCCGGCACGAGCTGAAGCATTTTGCGGAAGTCGATGGAGTCCCGGTATTCCTGCTGCAGCTTCTCCCAATCGATCGTTTGCAGCGACTGCTCCCCGGCAGGGTATTGCAGGGAGACGGAGTCCCAGCTTCGAATCGTACGATATATACCGGTCTTATGGTCACGGCCGGAGAATGCGAGCTGAAATACGTAGAGCAGGAATAGACGCTCCCGGTAATCGCGCGTGGAGTAGCCGTACAGATGGGCCAGCTCGAACAAGCATTTCATCTTGATCGCGATTAGCGCGGGGAAGTCGACGAGACCGAGGACGATTCCTCCGGCCCCTGTTCCCGCTCCTTCGGCGGCGGCGATTTTTTTGTATGTGTTGACGAGCTCAGCCGCTTTGTCGTCCCGCTCCTGCAAAGTAAGCCCGGCTTGAGGAAGTCCTTTCGGAACATAATCGAGTGAGAAAAGTACGGTATGAAAGATGCCTTTTACGGTAGAAGTGATGGCCGTATGGACCTTCGCGGGGATTTTCTCGTTTATTTTGGTTTGTACGGTTTTGGACGTCCGTTCGAGCAGCCCCGGCGGCTTCAGCAGCCGGCGCTCCCATTCGGCGAGCCGCGCGCGGACCGTATCTTCGTAGGAGATTTTGGACATGTTATGCCTCGCTTTCGTGACAGTTACGATCGTACCGAGAATTCACTATCTATCATATCCCATACGCAGCGCAAACGGATCGGTCGCGGCATAATCGGCGAAAGGCGGTGGTAAAAAAAGGTATTGACAATTTACGGCAGGCGGATGAAACTATTATTATAGTTTTGAATCCGACAAGGGGGAAGAGGCGTTGCACTCCCATTTACTGACGAATGAAGAGCTAAGCCTGCTGCTTTCTCCCAAGCAAACGAACGGGCCGGAAGAGACCCCCGCAGCCGAAGGGCTCCCGGACAAGACGAAGGAACTGGAAAACCGCGTAGAACGTTTGGAAGCGGCATTGGCCCAGGCGATGAAGCGAATCGTCTATCTGGAGGATCAATTATCGGTCAGGCAATCGGCAGCGGCGCTGGCCGTGCCGGAGCCGCAGGAGGCGTGGAAGGAAGCGGCCGAATCGGGTCCGGCCGAAGCGCCGGATGCAGCCGGACAGGGCGTTATAGTGGCGCCGGGAACGCTGTCGCGTATGGAGACGTACAAGCGGAAGAAAAAATCGCTGTTCGGAAAATAAAGCTCAACCGGCTTGCCCGGTTGAGCTTCTTTTATTGTTTCGTTTCTATGCTTGTCGAGAAAGTTTAGAAGAGAGATCTGGGGTACAAAAAGAGGTGGGGGAGATGTGCGTAAAGCGGAGCGTCTGACTTTAAAATCGAGTTGTACCCGATATAAATTCCAAAAAAACAACTCGATTTTAACGGAAGTGGAGCGCATTCCCCCACCTCTTGCCTCTGGCGCTTCCTCTCTTTGCAGGCTTTCTCGACAGTTTCTCAATTCCCCGATAATTTCGTCTGTATTTCTTTGTTGGCCGCTTCCTCGGCCTCGCGCAGCGCCGTGTTCACGTCTTTTGTTTTGAGAGATACGGCATTGAAGGCGGTAGTCAGATGCTTGGCGCCGATCGACACGAAGGCGGAAGGAGCGGCGGGCGAAGCGAACTTTTTGGGCAGGAAGCTGTTGAAGTTTTTCGTCTTCAAATAAGGGATGTCCTGGCCGAACTCCTTCATCGCGTCGCGGTTTTTGAGTGCCGGGAACAGGCCGTTCCGGGCCAAATGGCGCTGGAATTCGTCCGAGGTCAAATAGGCGACGACTTCGAAGGCCGCTTCTTTCTTTTTGCTCATTTTCGTTATATAGAAGTAAGTCGGATACGGCTGCGGTCCGATGCCCGGTTTGTCTTTCCATTCCGGGAACGAGACGACGTCCCAGTTCAAATTTTCTTTGAACCTTGCCGGACCGAGCGCCGCCAGCCCGAGGTACAGGGCGATCGACTTCTCTTTATCGAATTTGTCGACCTGGACGGAATAGCTTACCGTCTTGCTGTCCACTTCGTTGCCGGGCAGATGGTAGAAGCGCGTCCACATGTCGAACAGCTTCTTGAATTCGTCGGTCGTGAACGTCACCTTGTTCTGCTTGTCCGTATAAGGAATCGATAATTGATTGACGAGCATATTGTGCGACATCGAGAGCGTGAAGCCTTGATATTTCTGCGTGCCGTCGGTGCGGGCCATCTTCCGGGCGAGATCGTACATATCGTCCCAAGTCATGCCGTCCTTCGGATAGGCGACCCCGAATTTGTCGAACAGATCTTTGTTATAGAACGTCGTAATCGTATTGTTGAAGACCGGCAATCCGTAAATGCCGCCATTCGCGAGCAATCGCTGGATATCGACCGCGGTCGGCTCCAGTCGGCCGATATCGTACTTGTTGGTCTTGATCAGCTCCGAAATATCATACTGCAATTGAACGTCGGTGAGAAAGTTCGTCTGGCCGCTCGACAAATAGACGATGTCCAGCGTTTCCCCGGAAGTGATCAGCTTCTCCATCGAAGTGCCTGTAACGCGGGGGATGAATCTCGGCGTAACGTGAGGGAACTTCTCTTTGATCTTTTTGCCGAACATCTTCATAAAGCCGTCCGCGTCAAAATCTCCCGATTCCGAGTAAAACGTAAGCTCGACCGGCTCTTTGCTCTTCTCGGCCGCTTTGCCGCCACCGTCCGCCGTACCCGCGGCGCTTCCCGGGCCATTCCCCGAGCAAGCGGTTACAACTGCGGCAATCATGCCGAGCGCAAGCAGGCTTTTCATGCTCTTTCCCGCCGCAGCCCTGCTGTTTGCGCGTACTCCGCCCCTTTTTTTCACCATTCCGTTACCTCCCGTCATTTGAGTGCATCTCGGACTATGGTCGCGTAAGCGCTTCATAAATACTCCAACAAAGCATCCGTACAATCCGAGATTATCATAATCGACCGTAGGAAAGTTGCGATCTGTTATGGTAAAATGTCAGTAAATTACTCACGTGTCCATAGGGGGAACTATGTTGATCTTCGAACATTGCTCTTATTTGGAACGCAGCCCGATCACGCTCGGCATGTATCAGGACCCCAAACACTTCAAGCAACGGTTTCATTTCCATCCCGGCATCGAAATTATTTTCGTTCATCAAGGCGTTGGACGGCTGATCGTCGAGCAGTCCATACACGACATCAAGCCGGGTGCGCTGCTCTTCATCAAGCCCTATCAGCCTCATTTTCTGCAAATGGACATCAGTGCCGATCAGAAGTATGTCCGGTCGCTAATCAAATACGATCCGAACTATTTCTCCGAATACTTGAAAGCGTTTCCTACCTTGTATCAATTCCATCATCAGCTATGCAACGATTCGGCCGGTGCACAGGTGCTCCATGTCACCCAATTTCAACATCTGGAAAAGTTTCTGCTCGAAAATTACGAGCGTCTGGAGCGGCATCCTATGCGCAACCGAATGGAAGACTACGCGTTATATTTGATTTCTTTGCTCCGATACTTGCGGCCATTATGGAAGACGGATACGGCGTCCAAGCCCGCCATGCTGGAATCGGTCCCCGCCGTGGCGCAGATGATGGTATGGATCAACGAGAATTATGACAAAGAATTTCAACTGGAGGCGTTGGCTCAGGCGGTGCACTTGTCGCCGAACCATATTTCGCAGCTGTTCCGCAAAGCGACGGGGAAGACGATAACGGAGTTTTTGACGGACCGGAGGATGAAGCAGGCGTGCATTTTGTTAAAGACGACGGGGCGCTCCGTCCAGGAGATCGGGGAGAAGTCCGGATGGCCGAACTTCAACTACTTCTGCCATATTTTCAAGAAAAGAATGGGCATGACTCCGAAGCAGTACCGCTATCATTAGCGCAAAAAAAGCTCAACCGGCATCTCCTCGCGGAGCTTCCGATTGAGCTTCTTGTTGTTTCTTCAGATGCTGTAAGTGCCGATGTCCAAGTTGTCCATAATTTGCTCGCGCAATTTGACGAACTCCGCGCTGTTCCGGTTGCGGGGTCTCGGCATGTCCGTCTGGACTTTAGTAATAAACCTTCCCGGACGCGGACTCATGACATAAATCGTATCGGCCAAATAGACCGCTTCGTCGATGTCGTGGGTGATGAGCAGCACCGTCTTGCCGGAGCCTCTCCACAGCTTGATCAGCTCGTTCTGCATCGTAAGCCGCGTAATCGCATCGAGCGCGCCGTACGGTTCGTCGAGCAGCAGTACTTCGGGATTCATGACGAGCGCGCGGGCGATCGAGGCACGCTGCTTCATGCCGCCGGACAATTGGGCCGGGAAATATTTCTGGAAGCCGCTCAGCCCGACCTTCTCCAGCACTTCGTCGACGCGTTCGCGGCGCTCCTTGACCGATACGCCCGCAAGCTCCAGTCCGAAGCCGACGTTGTCCTCCACGGTACGCCATGGGTACAAGGCGTGTTCCTGGAAAATTAGGACGCGCTGCGGGTCGGGCTTGCCGATCGGCTGGCCATTGGCGAGTACGCGGCCTTCGGTAGCCGTTTCCAAGCCCGCGATCATTCGGAGCACCGTGCTTTTGCCGCAACCGGACGGGCCGACGATGGCGGCGAATTCGCCCTTCTCGATCGTGAAATCGATATCGGACAGCACCTCGAGCTGACCGAATCGCTTCGTTACATGTTCGATCCGGATTGTCTGCATTATTGGTCGCCTCCCATTACATACCGGTAACGAAGCAATCTGCGCTTCAGCTTTTCCAGCACGAAGTGGTCGAGCACGGCCGCTATCGTGCCGATCACCATAATGCTCAGCATAACGCCGCCCATATCGGCGACTTCGCTTCGCCAGTTGGAGTAATAGCCGAGTCCGGAAGTAGCGCCGCCGACCATTTCAGCCGCGATCAGCGACCGCCAGGCGTTGCCGAAAGCGACCTGCGCGCCGGTGATGAACGCCGGGAACGACTCCGGGGCGAATACTTTGGTCAGCTGCTGACGTTTCGAAGCGCCGAACACCCGGGCCAGCTCCAGATGCGTTTTGTTGACGCCTTCGGTGGCGTTCAGCATGGACAGCGCCATCGGGAAGAAGCTGGCGATCGTGATGACGGTAATAATCGTTGCGTTGCCGAAGCCGAGCAGGATCACAAAGAAGGGTACCCACGTAATCGGCGGAATCGATTGCAAAATCGAGATCAGGCTGCGCAAATAGACCGCGAAGCTGCGGGAGACGCCCGCCAGCAGGCCGAGCACGGCACCGAGCGCGCACGCGATCGGATAGCCGAGGGCAAGCCGGAACAAGCTGTCTTTCACTCCGCTCATGAAGTCGGCGTCCGAGAAGCTGCGAATCAGCCGTTCGAACACTTCCGGTACGCCGGGAAGCAGGAAAGGTTTGTTCAAAATCCACGAATAAACTTGCCATAAGGCAAGAAGGCTGCCTATCGCAGCTAGATAAGGCAGCACCTTGCGTATGGATCGGTTTATCGATTTCGCGGACCGGTTCGGTTTATCGGTTGTCGAGTTCACCGGGCTTTCTCCTTACTTGTTATGTCTTATTTTTTGGCTTGCTGCTGCTTCTGCCAAGTCAGATCGAGAATGTCTTCCACCTTGACCGGTTTGTCGAGCGCCTTTTGGGCTATCATAATATCAGCGATTTCCTGCATCCGTTTAATTTGGTCGGGAGTGATTTCCCAGTTGAACGTCTGCGATTGAATCGATTCCTTGATGACGGTCGTCGCTTTCACTTCGCCGTTTTGCGTTTTGAACGATTCGCCTTCGATGAAGCGCTTCGTGATGAATTCGGCCGATTTTTGCGGATCTTTCTGCAGCATGTCGATCGCTTCTTTCTGTGCATCGAGCATCCGGTTCACCGCATCGCGGTCTTTCTTCAGCACGTCGTCGGACGTAATAACGACCATGCAAGGGAACGGCCATACTTTGCCGATTTCGTATATTTGCGTAACCGGGGAAGTGAGCTGAGCCATCCGCGAGTAAGGCTCGAAGACGAAGGCCGCGTCGACGGCGCCGCCGGCGAGCGACTGAATCGCTTGAGCGGGCTCGGCATAGACCATCTGCAAATCTTTATTGGTCAGCTTCGCTTGCGCCAGTGTAACGCCGTTCAAAACGATATCGGCGGTGCTGCCTTGCTTTTGCGAGGCAAGCTTCTTGCCTTTCAAGTCTTCAACCGTTTTGATCCCGCTGTCATTGCGGACAAGGATGCTGTGGAAACCTAGCTGAGCGCCGCCCACTACTTTCAGTCCCGCACCCTTGGAAGCCCAAGTGACCGCGTTCGTAAATCCGAGTACGCCCGCATCGACTTGGTTGCCGACCATTGCCTTGATCAAGTCCGTGCCGCTTTCGAACGGCTGCATTTTAACGTTAAGCCCGTGCTTCTCGTACAGCTTGGCATCGAAGGCAAGCATCGCTTGCGCGTCGTCCATAACGTTCAAGTAGCCTACGGTGAGCGACTTGACTTCTTTCTTTGGCTCGGCCGCTTGACCGCCGGCGCCTTGCGTTTGATTGCCCGTGCTTCCCTTGGCGCCGCCGCATGCGGTTACGATAAACATCATGGCTGCGATCGCCATAATCGCCCACAATCGGGCGGTTTTCCTATTGTTGTTCCGTTGAACCGTCATATCCGTTTTCCCCCTACGCCTTTCAATTCCTAGTATTTTAATAGGTTTTATTATAGAAATAACGGGCGGCTTCGTCAAGAACATTTTGAAAAAAAAGAATCGGGTTTTCGACGGGCTTCGACCGGAAACACGCCGTCGTATTTGAAACCGGACCTGTTTTACCGATATAATGGAAATCAATGACGAATAACAATACTTTTGCCAAACGAACAAGAGGAGATGGAACATTATGTTGAGCCCGGCTTTGTTGGACAAGCTGAACGATCAGATGAACTACGAATTTTATTCCTCCCAAGTTTACTTGGCGATGGCGGCTTATTGCTCGGCGGAAAGCTTCGACGGATTTGCCAACTTTTTCATCGTGCAGGCGGAGGAAGAGAAGTTCCACGCGATGAAAATTTTCCATTTTATCAATACGCTCGGCAAACGCGCCGTTGTCAGCGGCATGAAAGATCCGTCCAACGAATACGGCTCGCTGCTCGACGCTTTCGAGCAGGCTTATGAGCATGAGCAGACCGTAACGAAACGAATTTACGATTTGTCCGACGTGGCATGGAACGAGCGGGAGCATGCGACCATCAACTTCCTGAAATGGTTCATCGACGAGCAGGTGGAGGAAGAATCGACCTTCGACAGCATCATTCAGAAGCTGCGCCGGATCGACAACGACAGCAACGCGTTCTATATGCTCGACGCCGAGCTGGCCAAGCGTACGTTCACGCCGGAAGCGTAACATCCGCTTTTTGCGCCAAAATAAGGAAGGCTTCGCCCGTCGAGAGCGAAGCCTTCTTTCTTTTTTTGCCGTTTACCGCTGCGTTTCCCACCAGGTCAAATAGGAATAAGGATCGACCGTTTTCCAAGGCGAAACGTTCGTCTTATAGATGCCGAAGTGCAGATGGGTATCGAACATGCCTTCCGTTCCTTCCGGGCCGTATCCGGTGCTGCCGACGTAGCCGATCAATTGCCCTTTCTTCACGGTACCGCCTTTCTTGATGCCTTGGGCGTAACCGGATAGATGCGCGTAATAGAAAGCGGTCGAATCGTCGACCTTCACGGTCAGCCGCCATCCGCCGTATTGGTTCCAGCCGTAATTGATGATCGTGCCGTCCAGGACGCTGTAGACGGGAACGCCTTTGTCCGCGAAAATATCGACGCCTTCATGCGCCCTGATTTCCTCGCCGTTCGGCGACCAGGTGCGGGATTCCGCATAATTATTCGTATAAGGCTTATAAGTACCCGGCTTGAGAGGGAACGTACCGTATGGGTTGTTCGACGGTTTCGCCGGAATATGGAGCCTATCGCCTACATTCAATAAGTCCGGGTTCGAAATTTGCGGGTTCGCGTTAATTAATGTAAGAGTAGAAATACCGAATTTGTCGGCTATTTTCCAGAACGTATCGTTCGGTTGAACGGTATAAGTATTCGGATCGTCGGGGAGCTGAATGATTTGTCCCGGATATATCATCTCGGAGACGGACGGGTTAAGCTTCATCAACTGCTGGACGGTAATACTGTTAGCGGTTGCAATCTTCCACAAGGTATCCCCTTGCTTGATCGTATAGGGGGCAGCGTATGCCGCCGGGCTGAGAAGCGATAGCCCTAGCAGTGCGCCGGACAAAAGACTGATGCATTTTTTCACGATGCTGTTCACTCCTTATAGACAGATAACTCCATCTTATAGGAATGTCAGCCTCTTTTTTAGTAGTAAGTATTGGCAGTTGACGCCGGATCAGCCGAGCGATACGGTCGGCTCGAGCACGGTAAGCGTGTTTTGGAACGTGTTCAGGTTGACCCTTGCGCCGATCGGGACGGCCGCTTTGAACCTGCCGTGGGCGGTCGCGAGCCCCGTCATCAATGGCTTGCCAATCGGTACAAGCACATCCCGGATAACCTCCCGGTAAGTTACGCCGTAGGCGGAAGGGCAGTTGGTGCATTCCCCCATGACGATGCCGAGGCAATCGTTCAGCTTCCCGGCCAGCTTCAGCCGGTTCAGCATCCGGTATACTTTATTGATCGGTTCGTGGGTTTCCTCGAGCACGAGTATGCGGCCGCGCGTCGGAATATCGTACGGAGTGCCGAGCACGTCGGTAAAGGAGGTCAGATTGCCGCCGACAAGCGGTCCGGTCACATTCCCGGGAACGAGACTGGTCAACGGCATGCCCGGAGGGTTCTCGATAACTCTTGGCGAAGTGACGGTCGAGGTGGCGGTAAAAAATTGATTGTAGTCGTAGGCGGGCGTCCGGTTGTTGAAATTGAGCAGCATCAGACTCTGAAAGCCGATCAGGTCGGCATACTGATACAGCGCGTTCAGAAGAACCGTTACATCGCTGTAGCCCGACAATATTTTCGGATTATGGGCGATAACGGCAAAATCGAGATAAGGCAAAATACCGGCTACGCCGACCCCGCCCCGTGTCGGCATAATCATCCGGACGTTCGGATTGCGGAACATATTCATTAAATCTTCCGCCCGTTCCCGGTCGCTTCCGGCCAGAAAACCGGTCGAATCGTAAGCATGACGGCCGACCACAACTTTAAACCCCATATTTTGCAGCGTCACGATCCCTGCATCGATCGTCTGCTCAGCGAGCGGAGAACCGAGCGTCACCACGCCTATCGTATCGCCTGGCCTCAATATCGGCGGCCTTACTGCCATGGCCGAATCCCCCAATGCGTTCGATTGTCATTTTAATACGATATGCCGCGTGTACGAAATATTAGAACTTTCCCTAGGAATGGAACTTTAAGAGCGATGCGGTGTCTATTTGGGTAGAGGTGAATTCAGGGTGAGCCATGACTATTTGCACGTCGCGGCAAGCGGCGATCCGGAAGCGCTGCTGAACGACCTGATGCGAACGTACGGAGATGACGTATGGAAATACGCTTGCTTCCTGACCAGGCGCAAAGATGCGGCGGACGACATCGCGCAGGACGTATTCTGGAAAGCGTACCGTCATCTTCCGTCCTTTCGGGGGGAATGCTCGGTCAAGACGTGGCTGCTTCGCATTACGCGCCGGACTGCGCTCAATTATTTGCGCTCCGCGTTCGTCCGCAAGGTGACGCTGGCCGGCTTGTTTACCCCGGGAGGCTCGCACCGCTCGGCGGAGCTCGAGGCGATGGACCGTCAGGCGGAGCGGGACGTGTGGGACGTCGTGCTCGGGCTTCCCGCCAAATACCGCGAGGTGATCGTGCTGGATGCACATTACGAGCTGTCTTATCAGGAAATGGCTGTCCTGCTGGGCGTATCGGAGGGGACGGTCAAATCCCGGCTTCACCGGGCGAGGGCGAAAGTCGAACGGACATTGAAGGAGGTTGGGGACGCGTGACGGAGGCGGGACGAGGCCGGAAGCCGGATTGGTATGCGGATTTGAAACGATCGCCTTACCCGGAGGGCGGCATGAGCGAGAAGATGAAGCGGCATGTAACCGAACGTCTCAACGCCGGAGGTGCGGTGAGGCGCGGGAGAAAGGGGTTGTCGGCGGGAGCGGCCGTCTCGCTGGCCGGTATACTGCTCCTGCTGGCGATCGCTTGGAGCATGGATTGGCCGGACATGTACGGGGTGGGGAACCGTTCCGCACGAGGAGGCGATTCCTTGACAGACACGAGCGATATCGAAAAAAGAAATGGGAATGAAAGGAATATACGAAACCTTTACACGGAACATAACGTCAAAATAATGGAGGCGTTTCCGGGAGGCGACTATGTCGCTGGAACGCCTGCAGGCTGCATGTGGATGCTGTATGCTCCGTTCGAGCAGCTGAAGGACCGCAATATCCGGATAGAGGGGGTGCATAGGGAAACAGGTTACAAGCTGACCGAGCTTGCGGAGACGAAGATATCCGCTGCCGGAACCGCCTATAAGCAAAATGCCGGGCCCGGCGTCTCTGCCGTCGAGATGACCCGCATCGCGACCCGGTTTGCCGTGCCGCTGGATGGAGTATGGTCGTTCATCGTTTATGTGGACGGGGAGCGTTATGCCGACGTTGTATTCGACGTTGCCGACGCTCCTTGGGAAGTCAGCCCGACGTTCAAGAGCGGCGCGTATGACCTGAGGGGCGTGAAGGACCGGCTCGGCTTTATCGACCCCGGCTTTATTGCCGGAAAGCCGAACAAGTACATGTGGCATTTCTGGGGCAGGGCGGAGGAACTGAACGGCGAGCTGAAGATCGATGCCGTACGCCGGGGCTCGAACCGGGTCGAGAGCGTCTTTGAAGCCGCCCGGCTCGGTGCGGCTCTGAACGGGGCGGATGCAGCGATCCCCACGTCGATGACGCTGCCTGACCCCGGAATGTGGCGGCTGATGGCGTTCGTCGACGGCAAGCTGCTGGGCAGCGTAGTGGTGGATGTGAAGGCGGCCGCTTCCCGCTGAGCGGCAATTTAGAGAGACTTTATTCCACCGCTCGCCGTCTTTATTTTATTTCGCCGACGATAATGAAGTATAATGGACCCCGTAATATTCTTTCAGAGTGAGATTTTTTGGGGGACTGCATTCGGGCATTCGGGGCTTCCCCCGAAAGTACTCGGACTGAGCTTCTGAGCTGAACTTCACTTTTGGGGGATCGGAATTGGGGGACTAGTATGGAATCGTTGACGGAAGTATTGCGGGAGGCTATCGCGGCAGGCACTTGGACGCAGGCGGTGCTCAGCCAACCGAGGAAAGGCGGCGGGGCGACGGCGGACAAGGTAAAGATCAAGCCGGTGCTGCTGAAGAACGGGCTGCACTATCAATTCGCCCACTATACCGGGACGAAAGTGCTGCATGAGAATGTGGCGCCAGAACAAACAGCCGCCCGGGCGGAGGAGCTGCTGCACGCGCAATACAAGCAGGGGCTGCTGCAGACGAGCGAAGCCGACTATCACATCCTGTTCAACAAGAAGGACGAAGCGGCCGTGCTGAAGAAAAAAGCGACGAAGACAAGCGTCGAGCTCGCCCATAACCGGAAGAAGCGGTACGTGCTCGAGGAAGGGACGCCGGTTCCGTTTCTGATCGAGCTCGGCGTGATGAACGGGCAAGGCAAAGTGCTTGCGGCCAAGTACGACAAGTTTCGGCAAATCAACCGGTTTCTGGAGATGATCGACGACGTCGTTCCCCATCTGCCGGGCGGCCGGACGGTTCGGATTGTCGATTTCGGCTGCGGGAAATCGTATTTGACGTTCGCGCTGTACCACTACTTGAGAGAAGTCCGCAAGCTTGATTTGCAAGTGGTCGGCCTCGACCTAAAGGAAGACGTCATCCGCCATTGCAACGATTTGGCCGAGAGGCTGGGGTACGATCGGCTGCGCTTTCTCGTAGGCGACATAAGCCGGTATGACGGGATGGATGCGGTGGACATGGTCGTGACGCTGCATGCGTGCGATACCGCTACGGACGCCGCTATCGAGAAGGCGGTGCGTTGGGGCGCGGGCGTCATTCTGTCGGTGCCCTGCTGCCAGCACGAGCTGTTCGGCCAAATCCGCAATGAGGCGATGTCGCCCTTGCTCAAGCACGGCATTCTAAAGGAGCGCTTCGCCTCGCTTGTCACCGACGCGGCACGGGCGCAGCTGCTGGAACTGCTCGGCTACAAGACGCAGGTGCTGGAATTTATCGACATGGAGCATACGCCGAAAAATTTGCTTATCCGCGCCGTGAAGGAACCGGGCAAGGGGCGGCCGGACGGCGGGAAGGAACAGGCGTCAGTGTCCCGGGATCCGTTATCCGTCGAAGCGGCGGCGTATCGCGGATTCACTGGAATGCTGGGAATATCCCCGTATTTGGAACGGGCGCTCGCAGACAAGCTTGCTCCGCAGTTAACCGTACCGACAAGTGAAAACGAACTCTAAAGAAGAATAGATAAAGCTCTCTAAAGAGCTACCGGCGGTAAAGCCGCCGATCGGAGGAACTGTGGGTTCCGCTCTAATAAAAAGTAAACGCAGGAGGGTCATAGAGTGGAAATGAGACCTGTGAACGGCAAGGAAAATCGGAAAACGGGCAAGAGCTTGACCCGTCTTTTTCAACCGCTGTTGATTGCGGCCTGTTTGTTTTTGTGGCTCGTCTTGACGCCTATGGGCCAGCTCATTCATACGGTCGTCTGGTGGAAGACGCTGTCCCCGCAAGAAGCCAACACGTACTTCGCGCTGTTCTCGATCGCGGCAGCGCTCGTGACTTTGCTGCTGAACCGCAAGCCGAAAGCCGAAGGCTGAAGGCTGAAGGAAAGGCCGCACCGATCCAATGCATCGGACTAAAGAAACTCCCGTACCGGCTGTGCCAGCGCGTGCAGCCGCCACGGGAGTTTCTTTTTTGTTGCGCCTCGGCCGCAAAGTGTGCCTCGCCGCGCCTTTACCGATTCTTTACTTGCAGATAACATTCCGATAACGAACCGGCGGTAAGCTTGAACTACGCTTTCGGAACAAGACGACGCAAGACGCACCCATGAATGAGAAGCGGACCGATTCAAGACGATGATGGCCCGAGCAGGGACAAGAAGCTTACGCGACTGTTCATATATACGATTGGGTGGAGACTCTGAGAAAACCCGAAAGTAAACCGATGCATGTTTCCCGGCGGAAACGGCATGTTTGCTTTTGGTTTTTCCCGGTTTTTTTTCTTTTGTCGTCCGACAAGCGGCTTCAGTTCGATAACGACAGGGGGAAGCAGGATTGGAACATGTACAAGCCCGTACGATCGGTGCCGCGGCAGGCAAACGGAGGCGCTCCGGCAAAGCGGTGCGGGCGATGATTCGCCATTGGCAGCTATACGTGCTCATAGCGCCGGTGATGCTTTACTTTATCGTGTTTCATTACATGCCGATGTACGGCGTGCAGATCGCATTCAAAGATTTTATCGCCACGAAAGGAATAGGGGGGAGCCCTTGGGTCGGCTTCAAACATTTCGAGCGGTTTTTCGACAGCTACTTCTTCTGGCGGCTGCTCAAAAATACGCTCGGCATCAGCTTGTACGAGCTGGCCGTCGGATTTCCGATCCCGATCCTGCTCGCCTTGATGATCAACGAAGTACGGCATAAGGGGTACAAGAAGTTCGTTCAGACGGTCACCTACGCGCCGCACTTCTTGTCCACGGTCGTGCTGGTCGGCCTCGTCATCATGTTCTTGTCCCCGACAAGCGGCATCGTCAACACGATCATCAAGGCGTTCGGCGGCGAGCCCGTGTTCTTCATGACGAAGCCGGAATGGTTCAAGACGATCTACGTCTTGTCCGGCGTCTGGCAGCAGATGGGCTGGAGCTCGATCATTTATTTGGCCGCGCTCGCGGGCATCGATCCCGGTCTGCACGAAGCGGCCAAAGTCGATGGGGCGACCCGGCTGCAGCGGATTTGGCACATCAACTTGCCGGGCATCATGCCGACTATCGTCATTCTGCTCATTCTGAACATCGGCACGCTGATGGGCGTCGGCTTCGAGAAAGTGTTTCTGATGCAGAACTCGCTCAACAACGAAAGTTCGGACGTCATCTCCACCTACGTGTACCGGAGCGGGCTGCTCGGCGCGCAGTACAGCTTCGCCTCGGCCGTCGGTCTGTTCAACTCGGTCGTAAACTTTATATTGCTGCTGACGGTGAACCGGATCGCCAAGGCGGTCAATCAAGCAAGCTTATGGTAAGAAAGGAGGAGTTCCATGGAAACCCGCAGCATGGGGGATAAATGGTTCGAAGCGTTCATTTATACGCTTCTTGCGGTGGTCGCGATTCTGGTGCTGTATCCGCTCGTGTTCGTGCTGAGCGCGTCGATCAGCAATCCGGCGGCGGTTTTGAACGGGGAGATGTGGCTGTGGCCGAAAGAGATCAGCTTGGTCGGCTACCGGAAGGTGCTCGAGAACAAAGATTTGCTTAACAGTTACATGAACACGATTATTTACACCGTCGTAGGAACGACGATCAATCTCGTTATGACGGTCATGGCGGCTTACCCGCTATCGCAGAAAAGCTTCTACGGCCGCAATGTCATTACGGCGATTATGGTGTTTACGATGTTTTTCAGCGGGGGGCTCGTTCCTTCCTACATGCTCGTCAAACAGCTCGGGATGCTCAATTCGATCTGGGCGCTAGTCATACCGAGCGCCGTATCCGTCTGGAACATCGTCATCATGCGCACCTTTTTCCAGACAAGCATTCCCGGCGAAATTCAGGAGGCCGCCTCGATCGACGGCTGCTCCGATTGGAAGACGCTGTGGCGGGTCGTGCTGCCTTTGTCGATGCCGATTTTGGCGGTTATGGTGCTGTTCTACGCGGTCGGCCATTGGAACGCGTACTTCAACGCCCTTATTTATTTGACCGACCGGGGGCAATATCCGCTGCAGCTTATTTTGCGGGAAATTCTCGTCCAAGGTGAAATGGAGCATATGGTCAACGTGGGCGACAGCTCGCACGCCAAGACGATTATGGATCAGGAAGCGGTCAAGTACGCGGTCGTCGTCGTGGCCAATCTGCCGATTTTGCTGCTGTATCCGTTTCTCCAGAAGTATTTTGTCAAAGGCATTATGATCGGCGCCCTCAAAGGGTAATGTCGTTTCCAAACCTAAATTCCGGCTTTAAAGGGGATCGCCCCTTATGGCATATAGAGAAGACATACAACGGGAGGAACCACACGCATGAAATGGACTAAATTGACGGCTTTGACGATGTCGTCTGTAATGGCAATAAGCTTGGCGGCAGGCTGCAGCAATACGAAGGAAGCGGACGGGGGAGCGAATCCGGCATCCGGCAAGGAAGCCGGCAACGTCAACAAAGCCGGCAACGTCAACAAAGCCGGCATGCCGATCGTCAAGCAGCCGGTCGAGCTTACGTTCTTCACGGGTCTAGCGGATACGAACGGCAGCAACAGCTTCGAGGATAGGCTGGTTTGGAAAGAATACGCCAAAATGTCGAATATGAAAATCAACTTTCAATTCATCCCGTTCGCAAGCTTGACGGAAAAGCGCAATTTGGCGCTGGCGAACGGCGATTATCCGGATGCTCTCTACTCCGCGCGGGTGCCTGCTTCCGACCTGATGAAATACGGCAGCCAAGGTGTATTCGTCAAGCTGAACGACTATATCGACAGCTATGCTCCCAACTTGAAGAAGCTGATGGACAAATACCCGGACCTGCGCAAAGCGCTGACGATGCCGGACGGCAATATTTACTCGTTCCCGTCGTTCTACAGCCCGGAATTTTTGCCGATGCTGATCGGTACGCCGCTGTGGGTGAAGAAGGAGTGGCTGGACAAGCTGAACATGAAGGAGCCGCAGACGACGGAGGAGTTCTACAGCTTTCTGAAAGCCGTGAAGAAGACCGATCTGAACGGCAACGGCCAAGCCGACGAAATTCCGTACAGCGGTACCGGCATCGGTCCTTTGATCGATCAAATCAAAGGGGCGTGGGGAGTAGGCAACCGCGGACTCGGCCATAAGTTCGTCGATGTCGATCCGAAGACGAACGAGCTGCGCTTTTTCCGTCTGACCCAAAACTATAAGGAAGTGCTGCAATACGTCAACAAGCTGTACGCCGAAGGGCTTATCGATAAAGACATTTTCACCCAGAACGGCAACGCTTTGTATGCCAAAGGCGCGAAAAACGTCCTCGCCTCGACGATCAACCCGAACCCGAAAACGCAGTTCAACGGCGACGGCTATTTCGGACTCGGCGCCTTGAAAGGCCCGAACGGCGACCAGCTCTACACGCACATCAAAGTGCCGATGGTATGGCCGGGCGCATTCGTCATTACGAACAAGAACAAAAACATCGAAGCGACGATCCGCTGGATGGACCATTTCTACAGCGACGAAGGAGCCCAGTTCTACTTTATGGGCGTGGAAGGCACGAGCTACACGAAGACGGCCGACGGCAAGCTCGAATTTGTCGACGAGATCAAGAAAAATCCGGCCGGACTGACGATGGACCAGGCGTTGACGAAATATGTGACGTGGATGGGCGGAAGCTATCCGGGTTATGTGCAGGAGAAATATTTCAAAGGCTCGGAGACGCTGCCGGAATCGGTCGAAGCCGGCAAGAAGGCACAGCCGTACGCGCTTAAAGAGCTGTGGTACAATTTCAACTTCACCGACGCCGAGACGGAGTACATGACTACGAAAGGCTCGGACATCCAAACGTACATCGGCGAGATGGAATCGAAATTCATAACCGGGGCGACTTCCTTCGACGAGTGGGACAAATATGTGACCACGGTCAAAAATATGGGCGTCGACCAATATATAAAGACGTACAAGACCGCCTACGACCGTTATAACAAGAGCAAGTAATAGAATGCGGCCCTTCTCGCCAATCAAGCGGGAAGGGTCGTTGTAGTTTAAGTCGACAAAGCTTTCCGCCATCTCGCATAAACCGACCATGCCTGACCGTTATCCAGAAGCGACTTGCATGTGTACAGCCCTTCTTCGACCGACCCAACCCGCTCGGCCAGATGAAGCCGGACCGCCCCGTTCAGAAGCACCAGGTTGTAGAAGGCGAGGTCCGCCTCTCCCCGCATAACCGATTCGGACACGCGCAATTGTTCGTCAGCGGTCCATTCGATCTGCGGAAGCGGCGTATCCAGACCGAGCGTCTCCGGATCAAACATTTGCAGCCGGAACTCCCCGTTCTCCACCCTGTATGTGCGCGTGGGACGATCGATAAACAGCTCCTCCGAGCCTTCCGGACCTTGAACGATTAACGCTTTGCGGTATCCGAGCTTGACGAGCAGCCGGGCCAGCCTGTCGAACACCGTATTATGATACACGCCGTAAACCAAATAAGGCGAGTGGGTGTAGTCGATCAGCTTCTCGGCCGTATTCAGCACCGTCCGCATGCCCAGCTCCTCCCGGATCGGGCGCAGCTCCTTAAGCGGAGAACACCACTGCTCGGCCGGTACGTACAGTACGCCCGTCTCGCGTGCGGCATGGAGGGACTGTTCCCGCGAAAGGCGCTCTGCATCTATGCCCGCTTCGCGCAGCATATCGTGGAGCGTTACTCCCCATTTGGGCGGAAGGGAAGCGGTGCCGTGCAGCGTCGTCGGGAGTCCGGCCGAGGCGAGCAGGAACGAGGTGGCGAACGTTGCCATAAAGGACGATTTTCTTCCGTCATACGGTCCGGCGCAGTCGATTCCGTCCGGGACCGGCGTACGGTGCGCGTATTGCCGGCAAACCGCGACGAACGCCTCCAGCTCCTCCACGCTCTCCAGCTTGATCCGCTCGGCGATGAGGAACGCACCGATTTGGGCCGGTGTCCCCCGCAGGGTCATAATCGCTTCGGCGGCCGCGAGCGACTCTTCGTATGTCAGATCGCGGGCCCCTCTTTTGCCGCGCGCCACTTCCTTCAGCAGATGGATCATCGCTTTTTCGCCCCCTTTTGTTTTTGCTCCTGAAGCAGCTGGTACACGTTGACGATCGAAGTAGCGACATCGACTATGCGCTTCCGTTCGTTCATCGCCTGCTTGCGGAGCAGGTCATAGGCTTCCGACTCCGTAATCTGTTTGATTTCGCACAGAATGCCTTTGGCCATATCGATCCATTTGCGTTCCTCGATACGGGACAGCAGCTGCTTGCGTTCGTTCTGCCACTGCTCCCGCTCGAAGCATTGCTTGGCCCCGAAATGCAGCGCCCAGTGCACCTCCTGCGCCTTCATGGAGGGAGTCAGTATACCATCGATCATCATGTCGTCTTCGCACGCATCGACCGATAAGGCGGCCGTCGAGTCGCTGCACCACCATAGAAGCGGGATGAGCTTCCATTTCTGCAGCGCCGTTCCCCACGAACGGATGTCGGAGATCGGCAGATGCAGGACGGTAGCGTCGGAATCCCGGATGTACGATTTGGCTTGGGCCTCGTTATACGCTTTGGCGACGGAATACCCGTACGAGTGAAGAACCGTTTCGGGAAGCGGCATTTTCGAAGCCGGCACTGACTTTCGTTCCGGCTCCGACTCCGTCGCATGGCTGCATATGACCAACAAAGAGCGCATGGGGAGATGCTCCTTTCCGGTAATTCAAGAGTGGAAAATGATGAAAGTTCGTCTGAGGTTACCTGTTAAAAAGTATGATGTAAACTTTTATAACACAAATAAGGTGTTTTTGTCGATATCATCAAAAAAGTTTTTTGTTTGTGTCATATATATTGACATATGCTCCGGTGCTATTGTATAGTTTGGGTAACAACTTCATCTTTTCGATGAATACAACGGTGTATTCGGAAGAAGCGGCAACGAAGCCTGGCTTCGCTCTTGAACGGGAATTTTGTTTTCCCATTGGAGCGAGACGGGCTTTTCTTTGTTTGCCGGGAAGTGACGGGAAGGGGAGGACGAGAATGACGGTTCGTCGCAAATTGGTGATGATCGGAAACGGCATGGCGGGGGTTCGCGCTGTCGAGCATTTGTTGAAGTTGGCTCCGGGAGCTTATGAGATTACGATATTCGGAGCGGAACCGCATCCCAACTACAATCGGATCATGCTGTCGTCGGTTCTAGCGGGCGGGGCGGATTTGAAAGAGATCTTCATCAACGACTGGGACTGGTATAAGGATAATCATATAAGGCTGTATGCCGGCCATAAGGTGACCCGGATCGATCCGGCAGCCCGGAAAGTCGTTTCCCATCTGGGCGCCGAATCGGAGTACGACGAGCTTATATTGGCGACGGGCTCGAACCCGTTCATGCTGCCTCTTCCGGGCTCGGACAAACAAGGGGTTATCGCCTTCCGGGATATCCGGGATTGCGAAATAATGATCGAGACGTCCAAACAATACAAGAAAGCGGTCGTCATCGGTGGCGGACTGCTCGGACTGGAGGCGGCAAGAGGGCTATTGCATCTCGGGATGGACGTCTCGGTCGTCCATATCCATTCGTACTTGATGGAGCGCCAGCTGGACGAGACGGCGGCCAGAATGCTGCAGAGCGAGCTGGAAGCGCAAGGTATGAAGTTTCTGCTGAACAAGCAGACGGAATCGATTGTCGGCAGGAAACGGGTCAAAGGACTGCGCTTCGGTGACGGCAGCGAGACGGAGGCCGATCTGATCGTCATGGCGGTCGGCATCCGGCCGAACGTCGAGTTGGCCAATTCGGCAGGCATTGAAGTGAACCGCGGCATCGTCGTCGACGATTATATGCAAACGAGCGTACCCGGCGTATACGCCGTCGGAGAGTGCGCGGAGCATCGGGGAATCGCGTATGGACTCGTTGCTCCTCTGTATGAACAGGGCGCCGTTCTGGCGAAAAGGCTGGCCGGCGTCGAGACGGCACCGTACACCGGTTCGGTCACCTCGACGAAGCTGAAAGTTTCGGGAGTCGACGTATTCTCGGGAGGCCTGTACGCCGGACCGGCGGGAACGCGTTCTTTACGGTATCAGGATGAAGTTGAGGGGATTTACAAAAAAATCGTGCTGCACGACGACAAGCTGGTGGGCGCGGTATTGTTCGGGGATACGACGGACGGAGCGAAGCTGTTCTCGCTCATCAAGAGCGGGGAGTCGGTCGCGGGCAAAGAAAAGGAGCTGTTGCTCGGCCTATCCGGCGGCCAATCCGCTCCTTCTACCGCAAGTCGTCTGGAAGCGATGGCCGACGACGAAATCGTCTGCGGCTGCAACGGCGTCTCCAAAGGTACGATCGCGGAAGCGATCCGCACGAAGGGCTGCACGTCCGTGCGCGACATCAAAGCATGCACGAAAGCGTCCGCGTCTTGCGGAGGGTGCAAGCCGCTCGTGGAAGGGCTGCTCGGACTGTACGGCGGCGACTCTGCGGGAGAGCCGGTTAAAGAAGGAATATGCGGCTGTACGTCTCTGAGTCGGGACGAGATCGTGGAACAAATCACGCGTATGGGGCTGAAGAGTGTCAAGGAAACGATGCATGTGCTCGAATGGCGCCAGCAGGAAGGCTGCTCCAAGTGCAGACCCGCGCTCAACTACTATTTGGGCATGCTGTGGCCGGCCGAGTATACGGACGAGAAGGAGTCCCGGTTCACGAACGAGCGGTATCACGCGAACATTCAGAAGGACGGAACGTACTCGGTCGTGCCGCGGATTTACGGAGGCGTTACCTCGCCGGGAGAGCTGAAGAAAATTGCCGAAGTAGCCGAGAAGTTCGACGTGCCGATGGTCAAGATTACGGGCGGACAGCGGATCGACCTGCTTGGCGTGAAGAAGGAGGATCTCCCGAAAATGTGGGAGGAGCTCGACATGCCTTCGGGATACGCGTACGGCAAGGCGCTGCGGACGGTGAAAACATGCGTCGGTTCGACGTTTTGCCGGTTCGGCACCCAGGATTCGATCGTGATGGGCATTACGCTCGAGAAAAAGTTCGAGCGGCTAAACACCCCGGCGAAGGTGAAGCTTGCCGTATCGGGCTGTCCCCGCAACTGCGCGGAGGCGACGATCAAAGATTTCGGCGTCGTGGCGATTGACGGCGGGTGGGAGCTGCACGTAGGCGGCAACGGAGGCGTCCATGTACGGGCAACCGAGCTGCTATGCACGGTTAAGACAGAGGAAGAGGTCGTCGAGTGGGCCGGGGCTTTCCTTCAATATTATCGGGAGAAAGCGCAATGGAACGAAAGAACGTCGGTCTGGCTCGAACGGGTCGGGCTGGAATCGGTCAAGAAGGCGCTCGAGAAGCGGGAGGACCGTGCGGCGCTTGTAGGGCGGATCGAAACGACGCTCCGATCCGCGACCGATCCGTGGAAAGAAATTATAGGCAAAGACGAGCTGCGCAAAAATTTCGTGCCGATCTCCGATCTCCAATCGGTATAACATCAGGAGGGTTGTAGCTATGGTCAAGCTGCTGGTGGGCAATATGTCCGACATCGATCCGCTAGGTTCACGCAAAATTCGCCATGAAGAGACTGAAATCGCCGTTTTCCGCTTATCCGACGGAAAGGTGCTGGCCGTCGAAAATAAGTGTCCGCATAAGGGGGGCTTGCTTTCGGAAGGGATGGTTTGCGGCACCGCCGTTCATTGTCCGCTGCACGACTGGAAAATCGACTTGGACAGCGGACTTGTCCAGGAGCCGGATGAAGGGTGTGTCACGACATATCCGGTCGAGATCGATCGGGAGAGCGGGTCCATTTTCGTGAAGCTATGAAGGGGGAGAAGAGCATGAAGGATGTTAAGCCTGCGGCCCGGAGCGCCCCCGCCCTCATTGTCGTCGGGGAAGTGGTCCGAGTCCGGGAGCGGCTGCGGAAGCTTGTCGGCGGCATGGCGGGGAGCTGAATCGATACGATTTTAATGTGAAAAAAGACAGCCGCTGCTTGTAACGGCTGTCTTTTTCTGCGGGAAGCGTTATTTATCCTGCTTCGGCATGAGGCGCGTGGTCACGCCTATTCGGTTCCAGGCATTGATCACTACGATCTGCATAATGATTTCCGCCGTTTGCTTCTCGTCGTAGAAAGTGCGGACTTCTTCGTAAACGTCGTCGGGAACGTGGGTATCCGCAAGCAGCGTAACGGCTTCCGTCAAAGCGAGCACGGCGCGCTCTTCCGGCGTATAGAAAGGCGTCTCCCGCCAGGCGTTCAGTCCGTATATGCGCTGTTCCGTCTCGCCGAGCGCCCGGGCCTCTTTCGTATGCATATCGATGCAGAAGGCGCATGAATTGATCTGCGAGGCGCGAATCTTGATCAGTTCGCGCAGCGGCTTGGGGATGCTGGTGCCCTCCACATAATTCTCGAGGCCGAGCATCGCCTTATAGCCTTCCGGATTGACGGTGTTCATCAGAAATCTGTTTTTCATCGGTATTCCTCCTGTCCCTTTCGGGTTCTCTTTTTGTCTTACACTTATAAGACAAAAGAGAGGAATATTTGTGACACTTACGCGATTTTTTTTCTGGGATTGCGCGGCAGTCCCTATTCGCCTTTCAATTTATCAGGATTGTACACCGAATAAATGCGCGAAATTTTGCCCGATTCCGGCTCCAGCTCGAAGCACCAGATCGCCGCAGGCAATTGGATCCGCTTTATAGCCATGCCCGTCTCGCCGTTGACGGAAATCGGAGCGACTCCCGGTGAAAAGGTATGTTTCGCGGCAATGCCCCGCAGAAATGCTCCAACCCGCTCGATTCCGGCGATAGGTCGCATCGCTGCTCTGACCTTGCCTCCTCCGTCCGTCACGATCACGATCCGATCGGCCAGAAGGTTGATCGCGTCCGGAATGTTCCCTTGCTGCAAAGCGGAGATGAACTGTTGGACCACAGCATGCTTCCGCTCGTCCGGCGGCGTTCCGGAGTACCCGGCATCATTCATTTTGCGGCGCGAGCGGCTCAGCATTTTCCGGCAATTGTCGGCCGATTTATCGACGATCTCCGCTATCTCCTCATACTCGTAACCGTACGCTTCCCTCAGGACGAAGACGACCCTCTCCAGCGGAGACAGCCGTTCCAGCATAACCAGATAGGCGAACCTGATGTCCTCCTCCTGCTCGACCCGCTGCCAAGGCTCATCTCCGCTGCCGGTGTACAGCGGTTCGGGGAGCCAGGGGCCGGGGTAAGCCTCTTTTCTTTTGGCGGCCGACTGGAGAATATTCAAGCAACGGTTCGTTACGGATTTGCACAGGAAAGCGCGAATATTGCCGATGCTGTCCGGATCGACGGATTGGAGCGATACGAACACGTCCTGTACGACATCCTCCGCTTCCGTAATCGTTCCGAGCAGCCTGTAAGCGATAGAGAAGAGCAGCTTCCGGTACGTATGATAAGCCGTTTCTACGTTCATCCCAGTATGTCCTCCGAAAAGTAGGGTTGCCTCATTTGCGTCCGCCCTCTCCGGAGCGGAATAATGCCTTCGCCTGCACCGCACGTTCGTCGGATACGTCCTCGCTTCCGTAGCGGGCCTCCTCGTACAGCCGGATCAATGCCGTCTCGCCCTCCCCGAGCGGCGCTTGCCGCCCCATCTCTTCGCTGGTTTCACGCGGCGTTCGCGTTACGTCGTGACCGTATCCGCCGGCAATTCGGCCGAGAAGCAGACGGCGGTACGCTTGGCGAATGCGCTCGCGGTTATCGGCGAAGTCGTCCCAGCCGGGCTCTTTGCGGAAAAAGTCATCGATCCGCTGTTTCAGCTGCCGTGCGCGATCCAGAGCCCATTCGCGGGCGTCCAGCAAAGATTGCTTCTCGTCGACATAGCCCGCTTCGGGTGTGGCTTCCAGGCGTTCCCCGTACCAGCCCATGAATCGTCTCAACCATCGCTTCGTCAATGTGCCGACAACGTACAACGCCCCCAGCGTCACGGCAAGAAGCAGGACTACGCCGACCCAATAAATCACTTTCTCCATCAGTAAGGCAAAAGCGGAAGGCTCCCCTTGGGCGAGCAAATCGTCCGTAAACGGTTCCTTGGGCGGAGGCGTGGATTCGGCCGTTTCCGATACGAACAAGCCAAGCAGCTTGCGCAGCAGGTCGATCGTCCCATGGAACAGGAAGGAGGCCGCTTGCTTGGCCGCCCCGGCAATCGTACGGATCGAGGCGATGAGTACGATGAGCGCGAAGACGGCCAGTACGAGAGCGCGGTTGCGCCATCTCGTTTCGAATCCGACGATCGGCTTTTTCTCGTCGTTCGTGCCTTGCGACGACTCGCTGTCCAGCGTCGAGCTGTTCCCCCGGTACAGCGTAAGAGCGAGAGCCGGTATGCCGAGCCCGGTAACCCAGGGGGCGTAATGCCAGGTGACGAGGAAGTAAGGGAACAGGAAAGAGGCGATAAAGTACCCGACCATGCAGATAATCATTAATCCGCTGGGAAAAGAGCTGTCCCAGCCCCACAGCCGGTTTTGACGGCCGCGAATCCAGGCTAGCGCCCATAGCGCATAATTGAGCACGAAGCCCAGTGCCGGGCCGTCAGCGAGATAGGCGAACAATCCCGGAACGGCGAGAGCCATGAGCAGCGCCTGCCATTGTCTGACGCCGGGGAAAGCGTAATGAAACGAATAGCCGAGCGTATAGAGGCCGGACCATAACGCAAGCCACAGCGGGAATTCTAGAGCCGGATGACGTACGGTAATGTACAGGGCGACGAGTATCGGAAAATACAGCAGCAGCTCCGCCAATCCTTGGAGACAAGCGAATACGATAGCTTTCCCGTGCTTCATGGCGGGCGTCACGCTCCTTTCGCTTCCGATGCTTCGAGCTCGTTATCCGCTGCGGAAGGCGCCGCTTCCATCCGGTCTGCATAAGCCGGGAGCGGATCGTCGGTAAGCGGCATAATTTGCACCGCATTGCCGTTTAGGCGCAGCCGCTCGAACTGCCGCTCCATTTTGTCGCTGACAAACGAAGTGATGAAGATGAAATCGGTATTCGACGTGCCCTGCAGCAGATCGTAGTCCAAATACTCGGAGAAGCCTTCGGTGCGCTCGATCTGCAGCATAGCCATCGTTTCGTACAAGTCGGCCAAGTGGGCGTCTCCGCCGGACGGAGGGATGCGCACCGATTGCTTCGGACGGTCGATGACGGGACCGTTGCAGCCGAAGCCGGTATCGATCCCCCTCGCGATGCACGATTCGGCGATAGCGGCTGCGTAGGCGATTCCTTTCTCGATCCGCTCGGGAATCGTTACGGCACCCCACATCGTTTCGGTAATTTCGAAGTTGAGCACGATCATGATCCGGTGATCCGCCGTAAAATCCCGCCGGTGCACCTGAAGCGAGCCGGACCTTGCGGTTGCGCTCCAATTGATCATATTCATCGTATCTCCGTACCTGTATTCCCGCACGCCCGCGATCCGGAACGGATCGTCTACGATCCATCGCTGCACCGATATGTCGCCTTGCCAGCTGTGCGAAGGCAAAGGGATGTCCCCGAGCGGAATTCGTTCGGGATAGACCAGGAGCCGGGTTTGCTTATCGAAATAGAGCGTCCGGTACGTGGAGAACATCCCGAACAAATCGCCTCCCGTCATCGTGGCCGTCTGCAGATCGTAGCAGCCCCGCTTCAGGCACAGCACCCGGTGTTTGCGCGTAATTTGCGTATAGGGCATCAGGCTGAACAAGCTGCGATGGTTCTGGAACAGCTGCCCGCTCGATATGTCCAGGTTGGACTGGCTGCGGAAGCGCAGGCCGGCCTGCATAAGCGATTCGAGTCTGAGCCGCGGGAGCGGTATGATTTTGCGATTGGCGATCACTTCGATAAGCTGCACCTCCTCGCCTTGAAAACAGGCGCGCGTATCGAAATGCCGTCTGTAGCTCACGCCGCGAAGCCCCCACCATTGGTAGGCCTTGCCTTGCAGGAGCAGCACGACCGCCGTCACGATCAATATCCAGTGTACGCTCATGGTCGGCCTAACCGTTCCGGTCGACGGTTTCCGTCGGCACGGGCATTTCGCGCAGAAGCTGGTCGATTACCGCTTCGGCGGCGTTTTCCTTGAGCCGGGTGGCATGCTTGAGCAGCAGACGATGGGCGAGCACCGGCTTCGACATCGCCTTGATGTCGTCGGGGAGGACATAGTCGCGGCCCTGTAAGAGCGCGTATACTTGTACGGCTTTGAGCAGTGATTGACTGCCGCGCGGACTTGCCCCCAGCGCGACATCCGGGTGGCTGCGGGTCCGCTCGACGAGCTGAACGATATAGTCGAGCAAGTCGTCATGGACGCTGACTTGCGAATAGGCCTGCTGTGCCGCGATAATATCGGCGGCGTCGGCTACGCTTTCCAGGACGTCGAGCGGATTGTCCTGCTTGAACCGCTTCAATATATGTACGCCTTGCTCCCGCGACGGATAACCCATGCGCACCTTCAGCAGAAAACGATCCAGCTGGGCTTCGGGCAAAGGGAACGTTCCCTGATTTTCCACCGGGTTCTGGGTGGCGATGACCATAAACGGCCTGCCGAGCACGCGGGTTTCCCCGTCGATGCTTACTTGCCGCTCCTCCATGCATTCAAGCAGGCTCGACTGCGTACGGGGAGTAGCACGGTTAATTTCGTCCGCGAGCAAAATATTCGTGAAGAGGGGGCCCGGACGAAACTGGAACTCGCCTTCCTTCTGATTGAAATAGTTGATGCCGCTTAAATCGGACGGCAGCAGGTCGGGCGTAAACTGGATGCGCTTGCACGAGCAGCGGAGCGATTTGGCCATCGTCTTCGCCAGCATCGTTTTGCCCGTGCCGGGAACGTCCTCGAGCAGAACATGACCCGAAGCGATGAGAGCGATGAGCAAATGGTCGATGACGTCTTCCTTGCCGACGATCACGCTGCCGATGTTCTGCTTCACGTTTTGTGCCAGACGGCGAATATCGGATAATTGCATGATAGGTTCACGCTCCCGTAGTAAGGCATTGGTTAAAGGGTGATGTTTTATGAAACGCTGTAATCAGAATAAATCACTGCTACTCACCATACTTCGCGACCTTTCGCATTCCCTGTGGAAACCTCTTAGGACCGCCTTCTTTTAAAAACGACGATGACATCCCTCGACTGGCCTTGGGAAATGCTCGTATCGAAACAAGAGACGAGCTCCCACCCTTGGCCGCCGTACCGGTTTAACTCCGCTTCGAACTCCTCCGGGTCGACCTTTCCTCCGAGAAATCCTCCCGTTTTGTATTTGATCGTCTTGTATTCCCACTGTTCCATCTGTATTCCTTCCTTCCTCTCTAAAATACGTATCATGGACTGGTTTAGCTTATTGCCGGCCACGGTATGCGGGGAGGTTAGGGGAAAATAGCACTCAGCTCGGTCGCCAACTCGGGAAATAAGAATGAACGCAGCTTATCGTCCCTGCCGAACACTTCGCGCCGCAGGTAAACGCCTTGCTCCAAGCCGTAAGCCTCAATGGTTTGGTGAGCCGGATTTTCTTGACGCTTTTCCCTATTTTAACATAAACGTGCGGAAACGATAAAAGGATTAGGCGAACCGGAGTCGGCAATCGAGGCCGGGCATTTCGTTTTCCCCGCAACCCATGTACAATGGAAAAAGATTGAAATCGGGGGTGGATTGTGAACACGACGAAGCAGGTTTTAATCACGGGAGGCAAGATCGTCCTGGCTTTCCTTCTAGCCTTTATGCTGACGTTGATCGCGATGATTCCGGTTATGGTCGTGGTGGTGATCGCCGGCATACGGCTGCAAGACGGAGGCGACTTTGAGTTGACGCTCGAGGGTTTACTGAACAATCCGGCATTCACTTACGGCTCGATGGTTGCGCAAGCGGCCGGATTTATAGCTGCCGTACCGATCATGTATTCCCTGTTCGAGCGAAAAGCCGGGTGGGCGATCGGTTGGAAACGAAGCGGAGCGTCCCGCGACTTGTTCCAGGGAGCCGGGATCGGCATTGTGATGATGACGGCGATTTTTCTGGTTATGCTCGCGATCGGAGCGGTCCAAATACGCGGTGTCCGGACCGATGCGGCCGTCTGGTGGGACCTGAGCGTGTATTTGCTGTTCTTCGCCTTGGTTTCGCTGAATGAAGAGCTGTTCAGCCGAGGATACGTGCAGGGAATCATCCGTCACCGGTTCGGACCAGCGACCGCGATTCTTTGTTCTTCCCTTTTCTTTGCCCTGCTGCACGCGTTCAATCCGGGAGCGCTTCAGCAGCCTCTGCCGCTGTTTAATATTTTCGCCGCTGGTTTGCTGCTCGGACTATGCCGGGAAGTGTCGGGAAGCTTATGGCTTCCGATCGGGCTGCACTGGACGTGGAATTACGTGCAAGGGAACGTGTTCGGGTATGAAGTATCCGGCACATCGGTAGCTTCTCTTCTGGAGCTTGAGTCGGTCGGCCGGGCGGTATGGTCTGGCGGCTCGTTCGGAGCCGAAGGCAGTCTGATCGCGACTGTCGTGATGGGTGCAGGCATTTGGCTGCTGTGGAGACGACGCGACCGGCGGACGGCGGAAAGCTCCTGACGTGCCGCGAATAACGGTGCCCCGGCCGGTAAATGCTAGAAAGTACGCATTCGGTGCTGCGCAGTACGCAGGTCCCCGGGAGGTGAACCAAATTGATGTGGTTAAGCATTGCGCTCGGGCTGTTTATATTCCAGATCGCCACCATTCTGGTAACGGAATTCCGCAATCCGGCTAAGGCGGTTGCCTGGTTGTCCATCCTGTTTATTTTTCCGGTCATCGGCTTCATCATGTATTACTTTCTTGCCAAAGAATATACACAGAGGAAAAGGATGCGGCGTAAAGAGCGCAAAGTCGTAGCTGAAATTCGCCGCGCACTCCGGATGAAGGCGAGGAAGGCCGACCCCGGCGACGCGATCCGCCGCTGCGATATTTATCGCGAGCACCGGCTGCTCGGCTTGCTTAACAACATCCCGGGTTCGCCCATGATGCCGTGCAACCGCGTGGACATTTACAATAATGCCGAAGATACGTATAACGCCATGCTGAAGTCGATGGAGCAAGCGGAAGCTTTCATTCATGTCGAATCGTACATCGTAAGGAATGACGAGACCGGCGAACGGTTCAAGAAAATGATGATTCGCAAAGCGAGCGAGGGCGTTGCCGTCCGGCTGCTGTTCGACGGCGTGGGCAGCTATAAGCTGAGCAGCCGTTATGTGGAGGAACTGAAGCGGGGAGGCGTCGAGGTTCACGTATTCCTCCCCCCGTTGATCGCCTTTTTCGACAAGCGGATCAATTACCGTAACCACCGTAAAATCGTCGTCGTTGACGGCAAGGTCGGTTTCTTGGGCGGAATCAACATCGGCGACGAATATTTGGGAGCCGACCCGGTGCTCGGGTATTGGCGCGATACCCATATCCGGATCGAAGGGGACAGCGTCTACTATATGCAGCATACGTTTGCCACCGATTGGGCGTTCGCGAGCGGGAAATCTCTGGTAGACCCGCAATATTTTCCGGAGCACGACTGCAACGGCGAAGAAACGGTACAGCTGATCGCAAGCGGGCCGGACGCGCACTGGGACACGCTGCTGGAAGTGTTTTTCGGTGCGATGGCGGTCGCCCGCAGCCGGATCTACATCACGACGCCTTATTTCATCCCCGATCCGAGCATCGGCATGGCGCTAAAAACCGCAGCGGTCAGCGGCGTGGACGTCCGCATCATCCTCCCCGGCGTTCCGGACGCGAGAATCGTGCACTGGGCTTCGCTGTCTTACGTACAGGAGCTTATGCAGGCCGGAGTCCGTTTCTATCAATATCAGAAAGGCTTCGTCCATGCCAAGACGCTCATCATCGACCGCATCCTGGCTACGGTCGGTACGGCGAACATGGACATGCGCAGCTTTTTCGACAATTTCGAAATGATGGCGGTCCTGTATGACCGGAGTACGATTATACGAGTGGAGCAGGACTTTTTGACCGATATGAAAAACAGCAAAGAAATCGATCCGGCCGAATTCGAGAAACGTTCGAAATACCAGCGCGCCAAGGAAGCAGCCGCGCGAATGCTGGCCCCGTTGTTTTGACGGGAGCGGCATCAACAATATTTCCGGTCCTGCACCTGCTGGAAGGATAAACCTGCCCTCGTGTCGAATTATGACGGTTATGTCAGGTCCTATCACCAGGGGGGATTTAGTTGATTACATTAACGGGCAACAGATTGAAGCAGGTTCATTTCATCGGACTAACCGAAGAAGACCTGCAAGTCTTGCAATCGAAGAAGCCGCTGTTCGAGCAAGTCGTGGACCGGCTCGTAGATGAATTGTACGAACGGATTTCCGAGCAGCCCGAGCTGCTCGAGATTATTCGGGCGCACAGCACGCTGGACCGGTTGAAGGAAACCCAGCGGTGGTACTTTCTATCGATCGCGTCCGGCGTGCTGGACGAAGAATACATACGCAGACGGATTGTCGTCGGCGAAATTCATTCCAAGATCGGCTTGACTACGGACTGGTATTTGGGCACGTATATGCTTTATCTCAATTTGGCGACCGCCCATTTCCAGCAAACGCTTCCCGATGATTGGCAGAAGGTCGTCTTCGCCATCTCCAAAATGTTCAACCTGGACTCCCAGCTCGTACTGGAAGCGTACGAACGCGATGAGAAGAAGAAGGTGGAGCAGCTCGTCGAGCAGCAGCAGGACATTCTCCAAGGGATCGCTACGGCGGTTCAGGAGCTTGCGGCGATGATGGTCGAGCTTGGCGAGAGCAGCCAGGCTGTAGCCGACACGGCGGAGCGTACGGCTCAATCGCAGGAAAATGCCAACGAGCTTGTCGTGCAGCTTACGGGCGAAATCGGCCAAATCCACGATATGGGAGAATTGATGCAGGAGATATCCGATCAAACCCATCTGCTCGGCTTGAATGCGGCGATCGAGGCGGCACGTGCGGGCGAGAACGGACGAGGCTTCGAAGTAGTGGCCAATGAAGTGCGGAAGCTTGCGAGCCGCTCGAAGGAAGCGCTTATCGAAATCGAAGGCAAGCTGAAGGGAATCGGCAAGAAGCTGGAGCGGGTCCGGACGGAATCGGAGCAAACCGTATCCCACGCGCGGATACAGGCGAGCAGCTCCAAGGAGCTGTCGTCGTTCGTAAACATGATCGAGCGGGTTACGTCGGAGCTGGAAAACTTGAAGAAGACGGCGGATTGAGCATTATTTGTACGCAAAGGGCTGTGCCTGCGGCGAATGTCGGTTGCCGCCAGGGCAGCCTGTTTGCCGTTCATTCATCGGGTAGAAGCCGGGAGAACAGCTTGTCCATATCGACATTTATGCAGGAAAACCGCGGTGATTGCAGCAGCCCGCCAGCGTCGTAAGTGCCGTACAACTCATATTTGCCATCGTTTGCTATGAACTGATCGATTAACCGGTGAACCGGGTCTACGATCCAATACTCCGGCACGCCGAACAGTTCGTAATTGCGTTTCTTGCGGATCTTGTCGTTGGCGCTCGTGCTGGGCGATAAAATTTCCGCGACCAAGTCGGGCGCTCCCTCGATACGATGCCGTTTAATAATGGAGGAATTGTCGTTCGCAATATAAATAACGTCCGGTTGAAAAATATTATTATCGTCGAAGTAAACGTCCATCGGGGCGACCAAGACCGTATCGGTGGAGCTGCATGTCCTATAGATCGAGCTCAATATTTGCGTTACGAGCCATTGATGGTTAAAAGTGGGGGAAGGCTGCATCTCGTAGCGGATGCCCTCGATAATTTCGAACCGTTCCTCAATGTAAGGATGCCGCGCGGCCTCTTCGTAGGTTGTTTCATAGCCGCCGGATTGTTCCTTGATATGCATCGGAGTTTTGCTTGGCTTCTCCTTCATCGAAATTCCTCCTACTGGAAAAAATGGCTATAATCACATTATAGCGCACATATGTTCGGAGGACAATCTGGAGAAGCCGCTATTTCCCGATAAACGACAGCACATGATCGAGCGATTGGCGAGGCGCTTTCTCAATTAAGTCGCCCTTCGCTCGCAGTCTTTCCTCCATGTTCAGCAGATGGAAATCGCGCGGGTCGACGTTCGCTTCGACCTCGCTCCATTCGAGCGGAGCAGAGACGGAAGCTGCCTCGCGGGCTCGCGGCGTGTAGGGGCTTGATAACGTTTTGCCGTACCAATGCTGCAAGTAGTCGACGTAGATCAAATCGCCGCGATTTTTCTTCAACCGCTCGATCGTGAACAGCTTCGGATACTGCTGTGTCAAATATTTGCCGAGAAAATGCCCGATGCCGCGCAGCTGCTCGAACGTGTACGGCTTGGCCAGCGGGACGTACAGCTGCACCCCCGTCGCCCCCGAAGTTTTCGGTACGGCGCGGATGTTCATTTTATCGAGCGCTTCCCCGATCAGATGAACGGCCTTCATGATGCGGGGCTCACGATCGAGCGAAGGATCGATATCGATCAGCCATTCGGCGGGCAACGTGGAACCGATGCGGTGAAACGACGGATGAAATTCGAGGCAAGCCAAATTGCCGAGCCACAGCAAGGTCGGAATGGAATCGAGGTGCACGTAGCTTATGCCGTCGAGAGGGGCCAACCGGACGAAATCCGGTACGGGCTCCGGGGTGTTCTTCTGGTAAAACGATTTGCCGTGAATGCCGTTCGGGAACCGGATCGTCGTCAAATGCCGGTCCCGGCAATATTTCAGCAAATACGGGGCAAGCGCAAGCAGCTTCTCCAAATAGACCAGCTTCGTTATGCCGCGTTCGGGCCAGAGCAGCTTTTCCGGATTCGTAATCGTAATTTCATGGCCCTCTACCGTTACCGAACCTTTCATCGCTGTCGCCATTGCCAATCGTCCTCTCTTTATCCTTCAGTTTTGCCGGAATGTGCAGATCGAAGCCGGGTTTCCCGTTTCCACAAACGACTGGATGCTTGGGTGTCGCATAACCCCGTCCGGCGTCCACTCGAGAAACTGTACCTTCACGACCAGCTCCGGGCGAATCCAGACCGCATCCTTGCTCCGTTCCGGCTCGTTCAAGAACGGCCGCTCTTTCAAGCGCATCGGCTCGACTAACCGCGTCAGCCGTTCCCATTCGGCTTGGGTCACTTTGCCCGTACCGGCATGGCCGATATAAAAAAACGTTCCTTGATCGTCATACAAACCAAGCAGCAGCGCATTGACCACTTTGTCGCGGAAAGTGACTCCTCCTACCGCCGCATACAGATCGTGGAACAGCTTCAGCTTCCGCCAACGTCCGTCCTTGCCGTCCATTGCATAGGCGCTCGTCAAATCTTTGCAGACGATGCCCTCCATGCCGTGGCTCTGCATGACGCCAAGAAGAGCGTTGCCGTCGGAGACGTTCCGGACGATTTGCACGTTTTCCCTCGGGATGATGATTTGCTCCAGTATCGCTTGCCGCTCGGCCAGCGGCTTGCCGTTGACCCATTGGCCGTTGCAATACACGATATCGAAGATCATGTACGTCACGGGAACCGCTGCGATCGCTTGCTTAATTTTGCTTCCGGTACGGAGACGGTCTCTCTTCATGATCTCGTGGAAGGAAGGCTTATGTCCGTTCAGTGCGATCATTTCTCCGTCGAGAATAACCGAGCCGGCCTTGCAATAAGTGCGAACGTCCAAAAACTCGGGGTACTGCATCGTGCGATCGTTGCGCCGCCGATTCCACAGGCGGGTGTCGATCCCGTCGAAGTAGGTCAGCATCCGCACGCCGTCCCACTTGATCTGGGCGATCCAGTCCGGCCCGGCGGGAACCCGGTCCGTGCGGATCGGCTCGAACGGAATGATCGGTTTCAGATCCATTTGCGCCTCCGGGGGTGATTCGTTCAAGTATTCCCGTTACCGCCGGACGCCTATTGAAGAATAAGAGCCGTGCATGCAGCTCATGCATAACGGCTCTCGGCATCGGACGATCAGGATACGGTTTCCTTCGCTTTTTTTCTGCTTTTGGCTTTCGGAGCGGCTGTTGGCTCCGCTGCTTCGGTCGGGACGCTGGAAGGCTTGACGGCTTCCAAGCTGGCCTGAAGGGCGGCCATCAAGTCGATGACATTCGTCTTCGGCGCTTCCGGTGCGACTTTGATTTCCTCCCCGGCGACTTTATGCTGAATCAGATTCATGACCTTTTCACGGTAATCGTCCGTGTACTTGCCCGGTTCGAACGGCGTCGACAGCTGCTCGATCAGCATTTTCGCCATCGTCAGCTCCTTGTCGTTGACGGCGGGTTTTTCCGGCAAGTTCGGCACCTGCGAGATGGGGCGTATTTCGTCCGGGTAGAAGATCGTCTCCATCGCGATGCAATCTTCAATGACGCGTATCGCCGCCATGCTGCTTTTCGAGCGGATCGATACTTTGGCGACGCCGATTTTGCCGGACTCGCGCATCGCTTGGAGCAGCAGGCTGTAGGCATTCGAGCCGGTATCGCCGGGAGCGAGATAGTATGTTTTTTGGAAATAGATCGGATCGATTTCCTTCAAGTCGACGAAGTCCAAAATTTTAATTTCTTTGCTGGCCTCGGACAGCGCATCCAGCTCTTCCTTCTCGAACAGGACGAACCTGCCGGCCTCGTATTCGTACCCCCGGGATATTTGCTCCCATTCCACCGCCTGGTCGCAATGCTGGCAAGTCCGCACATACGACAGCGGCGTTCCGCAAGCTTTATGAATATATTTCATGCTGATGTCTTTGTCTTCCGTAGCCGAGAACATTTTAACGGGTACATGCACCAGTCCGAAGCTGATCGCGCCTTTCCATACGGTATGCATCGCCGGTTCCTCCCTTTGGTAATGACTTCTCTCATCTTCTAGTGTTCTCCAAAAGCCCGGGTTCTACACCTCCGCTCTCCGCACGATAAACCGCAATTTGCATGCTCCAAACCAAAATGGGCATTCTAATCGGGTAATGCGAAGGAGAGGGGGGAGCGCATGAGCGAGCAGCTGCAAAACGATTCCGATAAGGAAGGGCGGGACCAGTACTTCATGGATATCGACCGGATGATCAATGAAGGGCTGGGCGGCGGAAACGTGACAATGCACAACGGATTGATCGAGGAAACGGCCGTCGACACGATGGGCGACGACGAATCGAATTTGTAGGAGAAGGAGTGTGGCGCATGGATTACGATCGCGCTCAACATATCATTTTGTCGAACGACAAAATCGAAGTGACTTGGCAGGGCGAACCGGTATGGATCGATAGCGTGGACAAATACAGCGGGGTCGCGACCGTTCACCCGGAGAACGATCCGCGCGTATCCAAAAACGTGCCGATCACCGAGCTGCGCGAGCACGGGGCGTCTTTTGAACAATAAGCAGTACCTGCAAGACGAAAGCCTAGAATTCCCGCCGGGAAATTTCTAGGCTTTTTGTATCCTCTATTTGAACCAAATCCCGCCGAACGGTACGATTTCCCGAAGCATTCGCTTTACGAGGCTGTCTTGGCTGACGAACTGCTCCAGCTGTGCATCCGGACGCCCGACCTGCAGCAGAGCACTGCCGGCGCCGGTCATTTTCCACTGATAATTCATATGCTGGCTCGCCAAATGGTTGCCGTAGACGCTTAGTTCGATTGAAGCGTTCTGCGGATAGGCGATCAAGGCGCGGGTATCGATGTAAGACGGATTGACGGGGTCGAGCTTCCAGTCGCGAAGCGGTCCGGCGGAAATGATGCCGATCGTGCCGTTGCCCGAAAACTTCATGCGCATGACGTCTTTCGTGGCGATCATATTTTTAAAGCTTTGCATAACGCTTCTCATCTCGATGCCTTCCGTATAGAAGAGCAGATGGCGGAATTCGAACAGTAGATCCTCGTTTCCGGCAAGCGACAAGCATTGCAGCGTATAGCCGCCGGGCAGCGCCAGCAGCAGGCGCGAAGGGCCGCTCAGCCTGGAGCGGATCAGCTTCTTCTTGCCGTACATACCTTGCAAGTTCATCAGCTTGTCCTCGCGCCGCGCCGATTCGCCCTGAAAGGCGACGATTTGCCCGGGATGCAGCACGTGCACCGTATCTTCCCGTTCCAGCAGAAGCTCGGCGTATGATTGATGTATGCCGCCCGATACCGTGTCGGAACGGATTTCCATGAGCTCCACCTTCCACTACGAATGTTTGCTGCGCAGCAGCAGCCGGAACAGCCGGGAGCTGACGAAATACATCGCGACGAGTCCTGCAGCGGTCCATATGAGTATCCAAGTGCGGCGAGACCGGTCGCTTCGAGCTCTCTCCGCTTCCTGCAGCCCGCTTATCGCTTGAGCGAGCTGCTCATTCTGCTTGGCGAGCCGTTCGTTCTCCTCGCGCAGCCGCTGCTCGGACTCGCGGTATTGCTCGATCGTCTCACGCGATTGCCGGGCGGCTTCGTCCATTTGCTTCGTGGCGTCCTGCAGCTGCTGCCGGGTCGTATCGTACTGTTCCCGCAGGTTGTCCACTTGTCCCGGCAGCTCGAACCATTGCTTCACCCTATCCATGACTCCGGCGTGAGCGGGTGACGGGCTTGCACCGATGAGCAGAACAGCCAGGGCGATCGACAGCACGAGCCGGCGAAACCGGGTACGCCGTATATCGAAGGCGGGCTTGTTCCATAAATGAGGGGGATATCGCATCGTGTCGAGATCACCTCCGGATTTTCTATGTCGAGAAAGTGGTGGCTTTTTCCGTTTTTCTTTTCCATACTTATACGAAAAAAATGTCGATTCGTTTCTTTGTTTCTATGCTTCTATTGTAACGGAAACGGCACCGGATTGGCATCGGCAATATCGCGCCGCGTGTCGAGCATGCGGCCGCATATGTCGAAAAATCGCACTCATGCGGCTAAAGGCGCACGACTCGCGTTGTTGCGGCGTTCCGGCCGTACCGATATAATAGGTACAAGTTGAAACGGGAGGCGTCATGTGTCTGGCATGGACGAGTTTGCATTGATCCGGATGCTCAACCGGTCCCGCGCGACCGGCATTCCGGATGACACGAAATCCGGCGTCGCGGTAGGCATCGGCGACGATGCGGCCGTATTGCGGCCGGCCGGCGGGAAAGAGCTGATCGTCTCGTGCGATACGATGGTCGAGTCGGTGCACTTCAAGCCGGAAACGATGACGTATGCGGATATCGGGTATAAAGCGATGGCGTCGAGCTTAAGCGATCTCGCCGCGATGGGAGCGGAACCGAGATGGGCGCTCATCGCGCTGGCTGCGCCTCGCACGTCGTCGGCCGAGGAGCTGCGGGAGCTGTATGACGGCCTTTACGCTTGCGCGGAACAGTACGGCACGGCAATAGTCGGGGGAGACACGACCTCGTCGCCATCGGGGCTTACCGTAACGGTGACGGTTATCGGCGAAGCGGCGGCCGAGGGCGCGCTGCTCCGTTCCGCCGCGAAGCCCGGCGATGCGGTGTTTGTCACCGGTCCGCTGGGCGGATCGGCGGCGGGATTGCACGCGCTTCTGGAACGCGGAGGACGGGCGGGTCCGCTTCATGAACTGCCTGAATCGATCAGGCCGCTTGCGAAAGCTCATCGTCTTCCCGAACCGAGAATCGACGCCGGTCGGATATTGGCGGCTGCAGGAACCAGGGTATGCGGCGCATTGAACGATATTAGCGACGGATTGGCGAGCGAAGCTTGGGAAATTGCCGAAGCGTCTGGCGTCCATATCGTCCTGTTCGGCGATCGTATTCCGCAGTCCGACGAGCTGCGCGACTACGCCGCGGCAGTCAAGGCAGATCCGCTCGACTTTGCCCTGTACGGCGGCGAAGATTACGAGCTTGTCGGCACAGTACGTCAAGGGAAAGCAGACGAATTGGCCGCCTTGTTCGAGAGGGCGGGCAAGCGGATTTGGATCGTCGGCGAAGTCGCCGAACCGATGACGGACGGCGAGGGGACCGGTGTTACGCTGGCTCGGTCCGGCGGGGAGTCCGGAACGCCTGTCGGCAAGAAAGGATATAACCATTTTGCATGAAAAAGGGGGAAGCGGCTACGGACACGTATACTTACGCATCGAACGGCGAAGAGGAGACGGCCCGGTTGGCCGAAGCGCTGGCCGAACGCATGGAGGCGGGCACGGTTATCGCGCTGGACGGAGATCTGGGAGCGGGCAAAACCCGCTTCTCTCAGGCGGTCGCGCGTGCGCTCGGAGTCAAAGGCGTCGTGAACAGCCCGACGTTTACGATTATTAAGGAGTACGAAGGAGACAGCCTTCCTTTTTACCATATGGACGTATACCGGATTTCCGAAAGGGAGGCCGACGAGCTCGGGCTCGACGACTATTTTTACGGCGACGGGGTTACGCTGGTGGAGTGGGCGGAACTGATCCGCGACCTGCTGCCGCCCGACCATCTGGCGATCCGGATCCGGCACGCCGGCGAGCGGGAGAGGGAAATCGAGCTGACGCCGCACGGGGAACGGTACGCACAGTGGTGCAGACAGCTGAAGGAGAACGGAACGATACTATGACGACGGAACAACGGAATGGAACAATCGGCAATCTTCTTGCCATCGATACATCTACGGCAGTGCTGACGTTGGCGCTGTCGGCGGAAGGCAAACTCATCGCCGAGCGATGCTCGCAGGCGGAGCGCAATCATTCGATCAAGCTGCTCCCGGAGATCGACGACATGCTGAAGGAAGCGGGTATTGCTCCCTCTGAGCTTGATGCGGTTGCGGTCGGCGACGGTCCGGGCTCGTACACCGGCGTGCGTATCGGCGTTACGGTGGCGAAGACGTTTGCCTGGACGCTCGGCATCCCGGTCTACGGAGTATCCTCATTGGAAGCATTGGCGCTCGGAGACGCACATACATTGGAACGGGAGAGCGGTTTGACGTCACCGCACTGGTATGTCCCGCTTCTGGACGCGCGGCGGAAGCAGGCCTTTTGCGCCGTATACGCAACGGGTTCGAACGGCTGGCATACGGTGGCGGAAGACGGAATCCGCATCGTGCATGATTGGCTCGAACCGCTCAGCGAGCTTATTGCGAGCGCCCGGGAACGGGGCGCCGGGCCGGAGCGAATCGTATTCGGCGGAGAGACGGCCGGATTTCGCGATGCGATCGAAGCGTGGAGCGTTAGTGGCAACGGCTCGGTGCTTACGGATATTCGCGACAGCCGGATCGGCGCGTCCGCAATCGCCGAGCTTGCCTGGCGGCGAATCGCAAGCGGCGGGGAACCGGACGATACGCATGGTATTGTGCCGAACTACACCCAGCTCGCGGAGGCGGAAGCGAAGCTGCTGCAAAAGGAAAAGCGGGGAGGCGAGCCGCTTGGAGCAAACTGAACAGGTCGACGGCAAAACGCTCGAGTTCCGCTCGATGCGCGTCGAGGACATCGATACGATTTGCGCGATCGAGCAGGAAGCGTTCACGACGCCATGGTCGGCCGGGGCGTTTCACAACGAGCTGACCAACAACCATTTCGCGCATTACATCGTCATGGAGCTGGACGGGGAAATTGTCGGGTACGGCGGCATGTGGATGATCGTCGACGAGGCGCATATTACGAACATCGCCGTACGTGCGCCTTACCGGGGACGAAAGCTGGGCGAGCGTCTGCTTACGCGGCTGCAGTCCGCCGCCATCTTTCTCGGCGCGGAACGGATTACGCTGGAAGTGCGCACGTCCAATATCGTAGCGCAAAGGCTCTATGCGAAGCTCGGCTTTATTCCGGCCGGACTGCGCAAAGGGTATTACACGGACAATGGGGAAGACGCCATCATCATGTGGGCGCATTTGCGCCGACTCGCGGAGGAAGGAGAACGGTAACGAATGTCGACTGAGCGCAAGGAACGAACGGAGCACAGGCCCGGATTGATTCTCGCCGTGGAGACGAGCTGCGACGAGACGTCGGTTGCCGTCGTCGAGAACGGGACGATCATCCGATCGAATATCGTATCCAGCCAAATCGAGACGCACAAACGGTACGGCGGCGTCGTTCCCGAAATCGCCTCCCGCCAGCATGTGGAAAGCATTACGCTTATTTTGGAGGAAGCGGTGCGGGCGGCGGGCATCAGGCTCGCCGACTTGTCCGCGGTGGCGGTGACGCAGGGGCCGGGGCTCGTCGGATCGCTGCTCGTCGGCGTCGTGGCGGCCAAGGCGCTCGCCTGCGCGCTGCAAATTCCGTTGATAGGCGTTCATCATATCGCCGGGCACATATACGCCAACGGACTCGTCCATCAGCTCGAGTATCCGTTCGTCTCGCTGGTCGTGTCGGGGGGGCATACGGAGCTTGTGCATGTCCCTTCCCCCGGAGTGTTCCGGATTATCGGACAGACGAGGGACGACGCTGCGGGCGAAGCGTATGATAAAGTGGCGAGGGCGCTGGGGCTCCCATACCCCGGAGGACCGCATGTGGACCGGCTTGCGCACGAAGCCGACGAAGGCGTGCCGCTGCCGCGCGTCTGGCTGGAGCCGGACAGCTACGATTTCAGCTTCAGCGGCTTGAAATCGGCCGTACTGGCCGTACTGAATCAGGCCAAAATGCGCGGAGACGTCGTACATCCGGTGCGCGTTTCCAAAGGGTTTCAAGATTCCGTCGTCGAAGTGCTCGTCGAGAAGGCGATTCGCGCATCGAAGGCGTTCGAAGCGAAGCAGCTGCTGCTGGCCGGCGGCGTCGCCGCCAACAAAGGATTGCGCGAAGCGCTGTCCGAACGGTGCGCGCGCGAAGGGCTGCCGCTTCTGGTGCCGCCGCTGTCGCTGTGCACGGACAATGCCGCGATGATTGCGGCCGCCGCTTTTCTGAAGTGGGAGCGGGACGAGCTGTCGTCGCTGGATCTGAAGGCGGAGGCGCTGCTGTCGCTGGAAGAGTGGTCGGTGAAGGAGTCCGCGATGCGCGGTTGATGCGCTGTTTCAATCATAAGCATACGAGTAGAAGGGAACTGTGAGCATCCGCCGCAGTTCTCTTTTTGTTTTGTTGCTTGCAACAGAATGGATATATGATCACGATTTATATAATTTAATTTCATAATACGAAATTATATTGCGAATTATTGGATTTTGATTATATAATGTACTTGTTAATATCTTAATCGGAAATAAGGTGATACGTTTATTGCTGAGACGCTTATCCGATTTGCCGAAATGTTACGGGTACACAGGTTCAAGGGGGACGCGGAGAGTGTTGCGACGCTCGAACTGAACATGAATATTTTGAAATCGCTATCATGCGATGATTCGGAGGGAACGCTTATGTCCAAAAGGTGGTTGGTTTGCACGATGACGGCAGCTTTAACGGCCGTGCTTGCGGCATGCGGGGGCGAGCAGACCGCTGATAAAACGAACGATTCCGCGAAGAGCGGGGAAGCAAGCAAAGAGGCCGTCGCCGATGCGATAGCCAAGGCAACCAAGGACCCGGTGGAGTTGACCGTGTTTTTCAATGACGGCAGTTATACGCTGGAACGGTTTATGCAGACGTACGGCAATGCGATACAGAAAAAGTATCCGAACTTCAAGTTCAAAGTGCTTGTTCCCGGCAAAGGCGTCACGCTGAAAGATCTGATCGCGCAAGGGCAGACGATCGACATGATGCAAACCCACCGAGCCAACATATACGAGATGCTGATCGATCTCAATTTGCAGAACGACATTTCCGATCTGGTCAAAAAGTACAATTACAATTTGGGCGCCATCGAGACGGTCGTGCTGGAAGAGATGCGCCAGCTGGCCGATGGCGGTATATACGGCTTGCCTAACGGTTCTTCGCGGCTCGGACTGATGTACAACAAAGATGTGTTCGATAAATTCGGAGTCGCTTATCCGAAGGACGGCATGAGCTGGGACGATACGTTCGAGCTGGCGAAGAAGCTGTCCCGGGTCGAGGGAGGGGTCAATTACCAAGGACTTGTCGTCATCGGCAGGCACTACAATCTGATGAACCAGCTTTCGCAAGGGTATGTGGATCCGGCCACGAACAAAGCCACGCTCCAGAACGACAACTGGAAGAAGCTGTTCGACAGCTTCTCGCGGGCGTTCAAAATCGACGCCAATCCGTACGTGCCGATCGCCCAAGCGAACAACGTGTTCTGGAAAGAAGGAAGGGCGGCGATGCTCGTCAGTATGTTCGTCTCGGGGGCGGATTATGTGCGGAACACGAATATTCGATGGGATATGGCTCCGCTTCCGATGCTGAAGGAGCGTCCGGGCGTAGGCACAGGGCTGCTCAACTATTACTTCAACGTGACGAGCATCAGCAAGCACCGGGATCAGGCGTTTCTCGCCGCTGCGGTATTGGCCTCGGAGGAGTTCCAGAAGGAACAAGCGCTTAACGGCGACGCCCCGGCGCTTAAAGGAGACAAATATATCGACAGTATCGGGAAAGGAGCCCCGCAATTTGCCGATAAAAACCTGAAAAGCTTGATCCCGGTTCAGCCGGCCCCGTCTTACAAGGTGAACAAATACCAGAGCATCGTCGACAAAGTGCTGGACACCGCCTTCGATGAAGTCGCCATGGGCAAGAAGGACGCCAACACCGCCCTCCGGGAAGCGGATGAGGCTGCGAATAAAAAAATTGCCGAGTCGAACAGCAAATAGGTGGCGGAGGATCACGGAATGACGAATGTGGACGAGAACGGGAAAACGATCAGCCGAAGAGCGCTGCTCGCCTCCATGGGGGCAGCCGGGGCCGTGTTCGCGGGGGGCGTACTGTTGAGTGGAAGGCTGGCGGATGCGGCTGTCGGCAGGGGAAGCTCCGTGAGCGGACATGTGTACGGGACACCGGAGTCGTGCGAATGTGGGGATACGCCCGTGCATGTTAAATGCTTCGGCGCCAAAGGAGACGGCGTCACCGACGATACCGCAAGCATCCGGGATGCGATCGAAAGTATACGTGCGGCGGGAGGCGGTACGCTCCTGTTTCCGAGCGGAGTTTACGGGATATCCGGCACGATTACGCTGTACAGCGGAATTTCTGTCGTGGGCGAAGCCGGCACCGTTATTCGGGCTATTCAGCCGCTGGCCGGTCCGGGCGTCGCCTTCACGTTTGACGGCAAGAGCTTGACGAATATTCCCGTCCTATATGCGGAATCGGCCTCCGACATTCATTTATCGCGCCTTACAGTGGATGCGAATCGGGCTGTGCAGACGGCAAAGGACGTATCCGCCATTTTGTTCAGAAACTGTGAGAAAGCCAGCTTCCATAAAGTAAAGGCGATGCGCAATAAAGCGGCTTCGGGGGGCTCTTATTCGGGCGGAGCCTTCAATTTATTCGGCTGCACCTACTCCGGCTTAGTCGACTGCGAGGTAGACGAGGTTCAGACGGAAGGGCTGCTGCTTCGGGAATGCACCCACATCACGGTGCGCGGCGGAGAATACCGCAATTCCGATTCCAGCTGTATCGGGACGCAATACGGCAGCTGTATCACGATTGACGGAGTGACGGCCCATGACAGTGCCAACTCGACGATTTCATTGAATTCCTCCCGCTCCAAAATCGTGGGCAGCACCGTATTCAACAGCCGGACTTGGGCGCCGATCCATTTGGGCCATCGCACCAGCTACACGTACCGGAAACCGGCGGACCAAAGTTTGGTTGCGAACAACTTCATATACGGCGGATACGCCTCCGGAATCATTATCTCGTACGGGAGAGATATAATCGTCGAGGCAAATGTCGTATCGGACTGCCGCGGCGCTTACGATGCCGGGGATACGGCTAATGCGGCGGGCGGCATCGAGGCGACGAATTGGGTGGACGGGCTGAACATTGTAGGTAATACGGTCCGGAATTGCAATCGAGGCATCCATCTGAAGTTCGGCAAATCGGATACGATCAATCAAGAATACACGTACGGCTATACGATTGTTTCTAATAACATTGTCCACGACAACGTATTTTCCGGCATTCAAGTTAACAGCCCTATCAGCGGCGTTCAAGTCGTCGAAAACTTATGCTACCGGAACAATGTGGAGAATCATGCGGCAAGAGGGGAGCTTGCGGTCAATTTCGACGGCAGCCTGATGACAGGCGGAGGCGGAGACGTTGCGGTTTGCCGGAATCGGGTGGGAGACCGAAGCGGCGGCCGGACGGCCGTCAACGGACTGGTCATCTCCTGGTCGAGCGCCAAGCCGGTGCTGACGGTCAAGCCGAGAGTCGAGGGTAACGCATTTATCCAATGTACGAACGCGATTGCTTTGAAAAGCTACAGCGAGAGCGAGCTGCTCGCCCGCAGCAATATCGCGGATGGAGCTCCGATAGTGCGGACGTACGCGGGTAATCCGAATGGGGTTGTTTTGCCGGGACATTTAGGGGAAGAGCTGCTCGATACGATTAATCAAGTTTGGTATAAGTCAGTGGGGACCGGCGTATCTGACTGGAAGGCGCTTTAGTCGGTTTGCAGTGCCGAACGGCGCAATCTTCATTAGTGTCGGCTGCAGTCTCCGCATAGCCGGTATCGAACTTATAGTTATTAGGAACATTTAGAAAAATGTGGATGAGTTCGGGTCGAATTGCGATTCCATGGTTATGAACACAGGGGTGTGGATAAAGTTATCCACACCCCCTGTGCGTAATGTGTATAAGAGTCGCGAGCCTTCGGGGGACAACGGGTGGATGAGGAATAAAAATCGAATAAGTTTTTCAACCAAAAATGTGGATAATGGGGATAACTTTGTGGATGACAAAAACAAAGGCCATAAAATGAAGCCTTTTTCGGTTTGGACGCTGGGGATAACGTTGTGAATAGATTTTCTTCGGTAAAAATGGGCGAGCTGGGCAATTCTAGAAAAAGACAGTTCAGGTTCGGGCCATTCTCTACCGGGGGTGAAATCAGACATGAAGAAGAAGGCGAAGGTACCATCGCGAACATTTGTTCTATTTTCCGTGTTGGTCGCTTGTTGCGTCGGATTCGGCTTATCTGTATGGCTGCCGGCTCTCGCTGGGCAGAAGGAAACGCAATATGCCGCCGACGCTGCTAAGGACGGAATAGCGGGGAAGGACGGCAAAGTGACGATCGTTTCGGTTCCGGGCTGGTCGTTTCTGGACTGGAACGAAGAAACGCTCCGTCATCTTCCGAATATAAGCGGCCTTATCCGGGATGGCGCGATAGGCGGGATGAATGTCCGCACCCCGGAGAAGGGACTGGAGGACAGCTACGCCACTATGGGCGCCGGAGCGCCGGCTTTCAGCAGCGCGGGATATTTGTCATGGAATGCAGTGGATGCGGCCGGTGACCGGACGGCCTCGGAGCTGTATCGCAGGCTTACCGGGCTGGAGCCGCATGGAGCGAACATTGTCGTACCGGAAATCGCCGCAATCCGCCGCCGCAACGATAACCGTTCGCAGCATTCTCAGCCGGGGCTGCTTGGGGAATCGCTGCGCCGGCATGGAATCGCCGCCGGAGTGTTCGGGAACAGCGATACCTCCCAAGGGAAGAAGCGGTACGCGCCTTTGCTGATCATGGATGAGAACGGGCTGGTGCCGATAGGCGATGTAGGCGGCAATATGACTATGCCCGATCCCGGTTCGCCGTATGAGGTAAGAACGAGCGCGCCGGAGCTGCTTCGCGCTTGGGATTCTATCCGAGCGCCGGCCGTTTCGCTGCTGGAATGGGGCGATTTATGGCGGTTTCAGGCGGAGCAGTCGCGTTACGCCGCCGAACAGGCGGAACGGGAGAAAATAGAAATTTTGCGTCGGTTGGACCATTTGGTGGGCGAAATCGTGCGCAGGCAGCGAAGCGCGGATTCCATCTGGCTTCTTTCTCCCTTCGTCGGCCCGGAGGCCGCGAGGAACAAAATGCTTCTCGCACCGGTCGTGCATGACGGCCCGGACGTATCCCCCGGACTGCTCCTCTCTCCCAGCACGCGCCGGGAAGGTATCGTAACGGCATCGGACTTTGCGCCGTCCATCCTGGCTTCGTTCGGCATAGAAGCTTCGAATGATATGGTCGGCAGAGCGATGACGGCTGTCAGGCATCCGGACCCTTTGGCCGCTCTGATGAAAGATATCGGCACGATCGGCGAGATTTATAGGCTTCGCCCCCGGGTGCTTATCCCTTTTGTATCCGTGGAGGCGACCGTTCTGCTCGCTGCATTGGTCGCGATGTGGGTAAAGCTCGGTAGGGCGCTTCGATGGATCGGAACGCTGCTGCTGGCGCTGTTGGCCGCACCTTTCTCGCTGCTCCTGCTCGGATGGCTGAATGCGGCTTATCCGCTTCCGGGAGCGGGGCAGTTGGCTTTGTTCGTTGCTTTGACTGGATTCCTCGCTTGCTTGTTCGGGTATGGCCGTTCCGCTATAAGCGCAGCCGGAATGTTAAGCGGGATTACGGTGGCTGCACTTCTTCTGGACGGCATGCTGGGAGCGGAAGGGATGAAGCATTCAGTGCTGGGGTATGATCCTATGATCGGGGCCCGTTATTACGGGATGGGCAACGAATATATGGGGGTCGTCGTCGGCGCGGCCACGCTAGCCTTCGCCGCTGCGCTTGAGCGCCGGCGCCGCCGCCAGGTCGCGGCCCGGGCTGCGGCAGACTCCGCCGCCTCGCCACCGCCGGGCTCGCGCACCGCCGCGTTTGCGCGCCGCCGCCGCAGCGCCGGCCTCGCCGCCGGCTTGGCGGCCGCGGCTTTCGCCGCCGTCACGCTCTACCTCGCCGCCCCGGGGCTCGGCACGAACGCGGGCGGCGCCATCACCGCGGCCGTCGCCTTCGGCCTCGCCTGGCTGCGCAGCTTCGCGAACGGCGCCTTCCGCCGGCTTGGCCTGCTCCGGCTCACGCTCGTCTGCGGCGGGCTCGTCGCCGCCTCGCTGGGCTTGCTCTGGCTGCTCAACGCCGTTATCCTGGCTGACGCCGGACGGCAAAGTCATATCGGCCGTGCGATGGGGTTGCTTGGCGAAGGGCGGGCCGATCTGATCACGGCGACGGTCCTGCGCAAGCTGCAGATGAACGTCCATCTGATCGGTGTATCGGTCTGGACGAAGGTGCTTGCCGCCGGCTTGCTCGTAATGGCCGTAGCCGTCGTGCGTCCGCGCGGGGCATTCCGTCGCTGGGAAGCCGGTTATCCGCATTATATGAGCGGATTTATCGCTATTGCGGTCGGCTCTGTAGCGGCGCTTGCATTTAACGATTCGGGTATTGTCGCGGCCGCGACGATGATCGTGTATGCCGCCGTGCCGATGCTGCTGCTTCGCATTCAGGAGGACAGCTCTTCCCATTCCGCATAGAGACGCTCGAGCTGAGACTTTTTGCTTTCCAGGTCGGCGTTCACCTTCTGAACGGCGACGTAGTCGTTGTACACTCCGGGATCGAGCAGCGCCGCCTCCAGCGCGGCCGTCTCGTCCTCGAGCGTGGAGATCGCCAGCTCCAGCTGCTCGATTTTGCGCTGTCGCCCGCGCTCCTCGCGCTTCTGCTGCTTCTCCGCTTCATAGTCCTTCGGCTTGGCGCCGCCGGCAGCGTCGGCATCGCCTCCGGCTTCCCGCCAGGCAGCGCTTGGCGCGGCCGAACCGGTACCCGGTCCGACTGCTCCGCCTCCGGTTTTGGGACCGGCCGGCTTGCCCGCCCCCGCTTCCGCAATGCGCTCCGCTTCGAACGCGGCCAGCTCGCGCTTCTTCTCGACGTAATCGTCATAGTTGCCCAAATAGTCGTCAATGCCGCCCGCATGAAGCTCGAGCACGCGGTCGGCCATTTTGTTCAGGAAGTAGCGGTCGTGGGAGATGAACAGCAGCGTGCCCTCATAATCGAGCAAAGCCGCCTCCAGCACTTCCTTGCTGAACAGATCGAGATGGTTCGTAGGCTCGTCGAGGATGAGCATGTTCGCTTGCTTCAGCATCAGCTTGGCGAGTGAGACGCGCGCTTTCTCGCCGCCGCTCAGCGACACGATTTTTTTCAGCACGTCCTCGCCGCTGAACAGGAAGCTGCCCAGCACGGTACGGATGCGCACCTCCTCGAGATGCGGGTATTCGCCCCACAGCTCCTCCAGCACCGTATTGTTCGGATTCAAGCCCTGCTGCTCCTGATCGTAGTAGCCGAGCGCGACATTCGTTCCCCATTCGAACGTGCCGGCATCCTGCCGCTTTTGTCCGGTCAAAATTTTCAGCAGCGTCGATTTGCCGATGCCGTTCGGTCCGATCAGGGCGGCCATGTCGCCGCGGCGGAGCTCGAACGAAGCGTGATCGAACAAGCGCCTGGTCCCGTCGTAGGAGGCGGCGAGGTTTTGCGCGTACAGCACGTCTTTGCCCGACTGCCGTTCCGTCTCGAACCGGAACGACGCTTTCTTCAATTCGCCGGCGGGCTTGTCCAGCCGATCCATTTTCTCGAGCGCTTTACGGCGGCTTTGGGCGCGTTTCGTCGTCGAGGCGCGGACGATATTGCGTCTGACGAAGTCTTCCATCTTGGCAATTTCGTCCTGCTGCTTCTCGTAATGCTTCAGCTCGATTTCGTACTCCGCCGCTTTCAGCTCCATATAACGGGTATAGTTGCCGGTGTACCTTTTGCAGCGCGTACGTTCGATTTCGTAGATGACATTCGCCATCGCATCGAGGAAGAAGCGGTCGTGGGATACGACGAGCACGGCGCCCGAATAGCCGCGCAAATAATCTTCGAGCCACGTCAGCGTCTGGATATCCAAATAGTTCGTCGGTTCGTCCAGCATCAGGAGATCGGGCTCCTGCAGCAGCAGCCTCGCCAACGCCAGCCGGGTCTTTTGCCCGCCGCTCAGCGTCCGGACAACGGTATTCGGGTCGAACGAGCCGAAGCCCATGCCGTGCAGTACGCTTCGTACGCGGTTTTCGATGCGGAAGCCCCCTTGCTCGCGGAACTGGTCCGATTTCACCGAGTAACGGTGCAGGATCGCTTCGTACGCTTTTTCGTCGTCGGCCAGATCGGGGTCGGACATGCGCGTTTCCAGCTCGCGCAGCTCCCGCTCGGCTTCCAGCAGGGCGGCGAACACGCCCATCATTTCATCCCAGATCGAACGGTCCGACTGCAATCCGCTGTTTTGTGCCAAATAGCCGATGCGCGTTTCCTTCGCGCGGAATATTTCGCCTTCGTCGGCGGACATTTCGCCCGCTATAATTTTAAGCAGCGTCGATTTGCCGGCGCCGTTGACGCCGACGAGACCGATCCGGTCGCGCTCCTGGATTTGCATGGAGATGTTCGACAGCGCCGTAGTCGTGCCGTAATGTTTGCCTAATCCGTTCACTTGCAAAAGCATCGTCAGTCTTCCTCCGAATATAGCTTGTTCTAAGTTCAGTTTACCGATGGGGCGTTCGTTTGTAAAATGACAGTTTGATTCCTACTGAAGGTATCCGGCGCCGGAAGCTTTCGATAAGGTATGTCGCCGCTTCTTTTTCCTTCCCGCCGGATGTATGATACACTGAGGGAAACAGGATCAAGTGGAAATGGTCAGTGATTGACAAGGCAGAAGGAAGGAACCGCTATGGCCGTAAAAACTCTCAAAGTGCAGCTGCGCAAGCAAGCGGAGGCGGCAAGAGCATCATTGTCCGAGACCGACCGGAAGGATCGTTCCGCGCGTGTTTGCGGGAAGGCGATCCGGTTTCTCGAAGACCGGCTGTCGTCCGCGGCGGATCGTTCTTTTACATTGTTCAGCTACGTTCCTTTCCGAACGGAGCTTGACGTTACGCCGGTTATGGAATGGTGCTGGAATCGGGGAGGAACCGTGGTCGTGCCGAAGGTGATCCGCGACCGGAAACTGATGTCGCTGCACGTCATCCAAAGCTATGAAGATTTGGAGACGGGGAAAATGGGCATACGCGAGCCGTTAATGTCCACCCCGGTATGGAAGAGGGCTTCGGACATCGACGTCATGCTTGTCCCGGGCTTGGCCTTCGATTGCGAAGGAGGCCGTCTCGGATACGGCGGAGGGTATTACGACGCGTTTATCCGAAGATGCAGGGAAAATGCCGGCAAGGAGCCTTTCAAGCTGGCGCTAGCTTTCGACGCGCAGATCGTACCGGAGGTGCCGATGGACAACCACGATTTCCGGGTGGACGCAATCTTGTCGGAAAACCGCCAATGGATCATTCCGCACCCCGGATAGCAATCCGAACGAGCTACGACCGAATACCCCGCCGCACGAATCACTTCATAAAACTTTCAAACGACCTTTTTTTCGTTCAAAAAAGGACATACGGCCCCGAGTGTCGAATGTGAAGAGATCGGCACAAAACGGCTTTGGCCGCATGCCGACTCAAGATCCGAACCTACAGCTGCATCCAGGGACTGCAATGGAATGAGTCGGTTCTTTCCAAGGGCCGGTTCCTTTGTATCGCGTCATTTTCATACAACAGTTTTGCGGGAAAGGAGGGACGAGGTGACGGATTCATCCGGGCTTACGCATTTCAACGGCGAGGGACGCGCCCGCATGGTAGACGTGTCCGGGAAAGCGGAGACGCATCGGACCGCGACCGCCCGCACTACGGTCGCTATGCGACCTTCGACGCTGGACGTCATCAAGCAGGGCAAGGCAGGCAAAGGCGACGTGCTGGCTGTCGCCCAGGTAGCCGGAATCATGGCCGCCAAGAAAACATCGGATTGGATTCCGATGTGCCATCCGCTGCCGCTGACCGGGATCGATATTCGTTTCTCCGACAATGGGGCGGGCGAGCTATATATTGAAGCGACCGTAAAGACGACCGGGCTTACCGGCGTAGAGATGGAGGCGCTGACGGCCGTTTCCGCCGCGGCTCTTACGGTATACGACATGTGCAAGGCGCTCGAGAAAGAGATGAGTATCGGGCCGACCGTTCTGCTCGCCAAGACGGGCGGTAAAAGCGGAGACTATATTCGCGGCGCCGAATAACGGGTAAGGAACTTTAATCTGACGACAGGGACTTGCCGGTCGACAAAGTCCCGGCCCGACAGTCAGGGCGGTAATTCCGTTAAAGTTCCTCAAGGAACTGCTCTTGGCCCGCAGAATCACCGGACTTCTAAACAGGGGAGGGAAACGCTGATGCGCTGGAAAGTTGGCCTCTTAACGGCAAGCGATCAAGGTTCTCGCGGCGAACGTGAAGACACCAGTGCACAGGTGATTCGCGAACTCGTGGAGGAAGAGCTGCAGGGGGATATCATCGAATATCGGATCGTACCCGACGAGACGGATGAAATTATAGCTGCGCTCATTGAAATGACCGACTATTACAAGGCGGATCTGATTCTGACTACCGGCGGAATCGGGATGGCGCCCCGTGACGTAACGCCGGAAGCGACCCTCGAAGTGATCGACCGGCTCGCGCCGGGGTTTGCCGAAGCGATGAGAGCCGCGATGATGCAGCGAACGGGGCTCGGCATGTTAACCCGCGGCGTTTCCGGGATAAGAGGACGAACGCTGCTGCTGAATCTTCCGGGCGATCCGAAAGGCGTGCACGAATGCTTGGCTGCGGTCATGGACCAGCTTCCCGTCGCGCTGACCGTCGTGAAGGGGAAGGGTGGCGGTGAGTGACCGATGGGCAAATCGAGCGTGCTCCGGGAAGTGAAGGTAGAAGAGGCGATCGGGCTTCCGCTCGCTCACGACTTGACCCGAATCGTTCCCGGCCAATTTAAAGGAAGGGCGTTCCGCAAAGGCCACGTCGTCCGCGAGGAAGATATCCCGGAGCTGAAGCTGATCGGCAAGGAGCATATTTACGTGCTGGAGCTGGGCGACGACGATCTGCACGAAGACGACGCTGCCGTCCGGATGGCGCAGGCCGTTTACGGTACGAACGTTACGATGGGCGAGCCTAGCGAAGGCAAAGTGATGCTGCGGTCCGCGATCCGGGGGTTGGCTGCGATCGATAAAGCTTTCATCGACGAAGTCAATGCAATCGAACAGCTGGCGATGGCTACGCTGCCCACGCATACGGTTGTATCGGAAGGACAGTCGCTTGCGGGAATGCGCGTCATCCCTTTGCTGGTATCCAAGCAAAAGATCGAAACGGTCGAGCGAATGGCCCGGCAATGGCGCAACGCCCGTATGGGAGAAGGGCCCATTTCCGTGAAACCTTTTCGAACATTGCGGGCGGGGCTCATCACCACCGGGAGCGAAGTGTATAATGGACTCGTCGAAGATAGATTCGGCCCTGTCGTCCGGGCCAAGCTGGAGGCATTCGGCTCTGCCGTGACCGAACAGCGGTTCAGCACCGACAGCATCGATGACATCGTACGGGAGATCCGCTATTTTGAACAGCGGCAAGTCGATCTTATTCTGGTCACGGGAGGAATGTCCGTAGATCCGGACGATCGCACCCCCGGCGCTATCAAGCAGGCCGGCGCGCATATCGTCAGCCATGGAACGCCGATGCTTCCGGGTTCTATGCTTCTGGTCGCCTATTTGGGAGAAATCCCGGTCATGGGACTGCCCGGCAGTGTCATGCACGACAAATTTACCGTTTTCGATGTACTATTGCCGCGAATTTGCGCGAATGAACGGATCGAGCGCGAGCATATTGTCGAACTCGGTTACGGAGGGCTTTTCGCAGATAGGGGATAATAGTCTAAGCTTGCACAAGACCAAACCATTATTGATAGGAGGAACTTACGATGCCTAATATCGGGGCAACCGGATTCATTCTCATTATTTTGGTGGCGCTGCTGCTATTCGGACCCAGCAAGCTGCCCGAGCTTGGTCGCGCATTCGGCCGCACGCTCCGCGAATTCAAGAACGGAGCCAAAGAAATACTGGAAGACGATTCCGACCGCAAAGAAGTGCAGAAGGCGGATACGGCTCGTTTGGATACGGGTAAGCCGGAATACCGGACAGCCGAGAACGCGCCAACGGCACAACCTGCTGCGGCAGCACAAACCGCGCCAAGCAGCGATAAACGTTTGCCTGAGTGAGACGTTTCGCCCAAAAGCTCCGGAGCTTTCCCCCGCAAAGGGAAGCATGCATTTCGCAATTAGCAACGTAAAGAAGCCTGCGGGGGATCTCCCGGGAACTTGAACAATGATACCGCTATCTGATCGGTGAGGCTGGTGAAGTTTGGATGCAGGAAAATACGGCATCTTTGGTGGAACATTTGACCGAGCTCCGCAAACGGCTTATTTGGGTCATCGTTGTTTTGGTGCTGGCCATGATCGGCGGTTTTTTCGCGGCCAAACCGATTATCGTTTATTTGATGCATTCGGAGCCGGCTTCAAGCATCGTTACTTTGAATACGTTCTCACCGTGGGATGCTATTCGGTTGTATATGCAGTTTTCGTTCGCGATCGGATTGGTCGTGACGCTGCCGTTCGCTTTGACGCAAATTTGGCTGTTCGTGAAGCCGGGCTTGATGGAGCATGAGCAGAAAGCTACGCTTCGCTACATTCCGGGAGCCGTCTTTCTTTTTTTGCTGGGGCTTGCGTTCGCTTACTTCGTCATTTTCCCGATGGCCTTTTATTTTACTTCCAATGTGACCCAAAGCTTGAGCTTGACCGAAACATACGGAGCCGCTCAATATTTCACATTCATGTTCAACATTTTGCTGCCGATGGCGATTTTATTCGAGCTGCCGGTCGTCGTCATGTTCTTGACGAAGCTGAGAGTGCTCAACCCGACCCGTCTGAAGAAGCTTCGCCGTTACGCGTATCTGGTGCTCATCATTATCGCGACGGTCGTGACTCCTCCGGACTTCATTTCCGATATTCTGGTTGCCGTTCCGATGATCGTTTTGTACGAGATCAGCATTATGCTTTCCGCCAGAGTATACAAAGGCCAGCTGGAGCGGGACAAGCAATGGCTCGAAGAGACGGAAGCCGAGGAATCCGCATGAAAGCAAGGTCTGCGTTTACCGTGAACGCGGACCTTTTTTGTCGAAGAAAAGCGCCTCTTGTATATTGAAAGGAGATCCGTATAGAAGCGTGTCGAATGGGGACAATAGACCGGGTGTGGAAAAAAAGGCAGCGATTAAAATTTTATGAAATCCCGCAAAAATACTTGCAAAGCGGATACGAAATGATTATGATAAGAATTGTTATTAGCACTAACCACATTCGAGTGCTAACAAACCCTCTAGCAACCAAATCACTTTATTCAAAGGAGGCAGTTTTCTCATGATCAAACCGTTGGGTGATCGCGTAGTTCTTGAACCTATTGCCAAGGAGGAGACTACGGCTAGCGGCATCGTATTGCCGGACTCGGCAAAAGAAAAGCCGCAAGAAGGCAAAATCGTTGCTGTTGGCAGCGGCCACGTGAAAGACGGACAACGCATTGCTCTTGAAGTGAAAGAAGGCGATCGCGTCCTGTTCTCCAAATACGCCGGAACCGAAGTGAAATTCGAGGGCAAAGAACTGCTCATCTTGCGCGAAAGCGACATCCTGGCTGTACTGTCGTAAGGAAACTTTCGTTTTCTTAACGTTGCCGTACAACCGGTAAACTATACTTAAGCAAGTTTTTCCTATAATAACAATTCGGGAGGTATCCGATACATGGCGAAGGAAATCAAATTCAGTGAAGACGCTCGCAGAGCGATGCTCCGTGGGGTTGACGCTTTGGCTAACGCGGTTAAAGTGACGCTCGGACCGAAAGGCCGCAACGTCGTGCTCGAGAAAAAATTCGGCAGCCCGCTTATTACGAACGACGGCGTAACGATCGCCAAAGAAATCGAGCTTGAAGATGCATTCGAAAACATGGGCGCTCAGCTCGTTAAAGAAGTAGCTACGAAAACGAACGACGTAGCAGGCGACGGTACTACGACCGCTACCGTTCTTGCTCAAGCGATGATCCGCGAAGGATTGAAAAACGTAACGGCCGGCGCTAACCCGATGGTTATCCGTAAAGGAATCGAGAAAGCCGTTCGCGCTGCTGTAGAAGAACTGCAAAAAATCGCAAAACCGATCGAAGGCAAACAATCGATCGCGCAAGTAGCCGCTATCTCCGCAGCCGACGAAGAGCTCGGCCAACTGATCGCGGAAGCGATGGAGAAAGTAGGCAACGACGGCGTCGTTACCGTAGAAGAATCCAAAGGCTTCGTAACCGAGCTGGAAGTCGTAGAAGGTATGCAATTCGACCGCGGCTACCTTTCCGCTTACATGGTTAACGATACGGACAAAATGGAAGCCGTTCTGGACAATCCGTACATCCTGATCACCGACAAGAAAATCTCCAGCATTCAAGAAATTTTGCCGGTGCTCGAGAAAGTCGTTCAATCCGGACGCCAACTGCTGATCATCGCAGAAGACGTAGACGGCGAAGCTTTGGCTACTCTGGTAGTCAACAAGCTGCGCGGTACGTTCACTTGCGTAGCGGTTAAAGCTCCTGGCTTCGGCGACCGCCGCAAAGCTATGCTCGGCGACATCGCGGCTCTTACGGGCGGCCAAGTGATCACGGAAGAGCTCGGCCTCGACCTGAAATCGACGACAGTCGACGCTCTGGGTACGGCTCGTCAAATCCGCGTATCCAAAGAAAACACGATCATCGTTGACGGTGCAGGCGACAAGAAAGACATCGGCACTCGCGTTTCCCAAATCCGTGCGCAATTGGAAGAAACGACTTCCGATTTCGACAAAGAGAAGCTGCAAGAGCGCCTCGCCAAGCTTGCCGGCGGCGTAGCGGTTATCAAAGTCGGCGCAGCAACCGAAACCGAACTGAAAGAGCGCAAACTGCGCATCGAAGACGCCCTGAACTCCACTCGCGCAGCTGTGGAAGAAGGTATCGTTTCCGGCGGCGGTACGGCACTCGTTAACGTCTACAGCGCCGTAGCGGCTGTCAGCGCAGCTGGCGACGAGCAAACGGGCGTAAACATCGTGCTCCGCGCTCTGGAAGAGCCGATCCGCATCATCTCTACGAACGCAGGCCAAGAAGGCTCCGTTATCGTAGAGCGCATCAAAAAAGAAGCTGCAGGCATTGGTTACAACGCGGCAACCGGCGAATGGGTCAACATGTTCCAAGCCGGTATCGTAGACCCTACCAAAGTAACCCGTTCGGCTCTGCAAAACGCAGCATCCGTCGCGGCCATGTTCCTCACAACCGAGGCTGTCATCGCCGACAAACCGGAAAAAGACAAAGGTCCTGCTATGCCGGATATGGGCGGCATGGGTGGCATGGGCGGCATGATGTAAGTCGTGCCTTAATAACAAGAGGCGTTCTTCAAATTCGAGAGAATTTGAGGGACGCCTCTTTTTGAACTGTTTCCAAACCAAAACCCATCGTCTACCGAAGTCCACGATGGGTTTTGTTCTTTTCCCGTCAATCAATAAAATGCAACTTACTCAATACACGCTTCAGCATCGTTACCGTTTGTGCTCTAGTAGCAGATCCATAAGTCTCGAGAGTACTATCGGTCATACCCTGTACAAAACCTAAGGAGATGGCTCGCGCAACCTCGGAATGCCCCCATACGATCTCGTTGGCGTCAGACCAGCGAGACAGGAGCTTTGTTTGCTCGGCTTCATCTACATTTACGGAACCGCCGGCATAGCGGTACGCTCTTACGATAATCGCCGCGAGCTCCTCGCGTGTAATCGGAGCATTCGGACGGAAGGTGTCATCCTCATACCCGTTGATGATACCGGCTTTCGCTGCAGCCGCGATCATGCCGGAATACCAGCTGCCGCGGCCTACATCGCTGAAATAAGTACCGTCGTTAACGTCGACCAATCCGAAAGAACGGGTAGCGAGTGCAACGAATTCAGCTCGTGTCAGATTACGGTCCGGTTCGAAGGTGCTTTCGGTCATACCCTCAACGATTAGCTTGCTTGTAAGCAGCTCGATGTCGGGTTCAGCCCAGTGAGAGGCAATGTCGTTAAATGTTTTGTCCAGTTCAATAACTGTATAAATACTGTTGCCCGTCCGCCAGAAAGCCGCTTCCGTACTGGAAATCGACCCGGGAACGAAGCTTAATTGTTTCGTATCCGGATTGTATAGAGCGATTGTCGCTGTTCGAGCAGGCCGCTCATTCAACGGAATTTTCCGTTTGACGTACTGATCGAAGTTAGCGATCTTCATCTTGGCTCCATTTGTGCCACCCTCTACCGAGAAGCTTATTTCGAAAGCAGCCGAAAGGGCTTTTCCTCCAATAGCCGCAATTGCATCCGTAACGGCAGCGGCTTTATCGCCGGTGAGAGCATAAATGGCTACATGGATTTTCATGTCGCTGACATTTGCCTGAACTTTATCGGCTAGTTCAGGCAAATCCATAGCGGAAAGGGGCAGTATGTAAGTCCCATGATCGGTCACGATGTTAAGAATCGATTTCGTATTCGCATCCAGGAGCGCAGACGCCGGTATGGCAACCGTATCGCCGGTTACTTTGATCGTGACTTCCGTATATTTGCTCAAAGCCGCTTTCAGTTTGTCGGCATCCACGATACCGTCGGCCGCTTCAATTACATCGGAGACATCACCGGATTGTCCAGGCCCGCTAGTGCCGCCACCACCAGTGCCCCCGCCAGTGGAACCACCGTTATTGCTGCCACCGCTTCCAGGGCCGCCATTACCTCCGCCATCACCGCCACCTCCGTCCCCATCATTGGGATCGGGGGACTCACGGTACAGAAGCCCTGTTACATCGCTGGAGCCGTATTTGAAATAGACGGCATCGTATACGGAGTTGATTACCGTAGAATCCGGTATCGTGTAAGAAGACACTCCGTTAGCGTAAGATGCAAAAGAAACGGTTACATCTTGAATGTGTTGGCCGTTGGAGGCATACACACCTACGGTAACATTGGGTTGACCATAAACTGCTTGACCGACCGATCCGTCAAACCGAATCTGTCCTGAAACGATCCCGCTATTGGAGTAAGTTCCGTTGAATACGATAGCGGCCGAAGCCAGAATAGGAACGAGCATCGATAATAGTAAAAGCATAAGTACAAAGACAGATGTTCGTTTCAGCATCTTGAAAGTTGACAATGGGTTCTCGCTCCTTTTCCATTCATTGCTCATCTCACTTGTTCACCTCCTCTCCATAGACCATCATTTACCATTTAACCCGTGCAGAGGTGTATGAAACATTAGTCGTGTACAAAAAAATAAACCCTTGCTTCCACAAGGGAAACAAGGGTTTATTCGATCCAAGCTCATTTAGTCGATGAACTTTACTTCAGTCAGGAAACGTTTTACCATAGCTGCCGTTTGAGCGCGGGTAGCTTTGCCGTTAGTTTCCAGTGTCGTATCGGTCATACCGTTAATGAAGCCGGCTTTAATTGCTTTAGCGACTTCCAACTGACCCCAGATAATTTTATTCGCGTCAGACCATTTGGATAAAATCTGAGCTTGTGCGGATGCATCAACCTCAACTTTACCGCCGGCGTACTCGAAAGATCTTACGACCATGGCTGCAAGCTCTTCACGAGTAATCTGAGCGTTCGGACGGAAAGTACCATCCTCGTAACCGTCCACGATACCGGCTTTCGCTGCGGCGTTCACAACGCCTGTATACCAAGCATTAGAGGTGACATCATTGAAGTAGGCTTTGCTCGTTACAGGGCTCAAGCCGAGCGAACGAACTACCAATGCTGCAAACTCTGCACGAGTGATATTGCGGTCCGGCTCGAACGTAGTATCGGTCACGCCATCGACGATCAGCTTGCCAGCCAGCAGCTCGATGTCGGCTTTACCCCAATGGGAGGCGATATCGCTGAACGATTTGTTAAGCTCGATAACCGTATACACGCTGTTGCCCGTCCGCCAGAACTCGGCTTCCGTGGAGGAGACGATGCTAGGAACAAAGCTGAGCGATTTTGTATCTTTGTTATACAAAGCGACTGTTGCCGTTTTCGTCTTCTCGGTCGTTACCGGAAGTTTGCGCTTCACGTAACGGTCAAAGGAGTCGATATCGGCTTTTTTGCCGTTCGTGCCTTCGATCGAGATGCTGAAATCCGCTGCATTCGCAAGAGCTTTGCCGCCGACAGCTGTAATAGCTTTCGTTACCGCTTCAGCGTCATCACCAGTCAGCTTTTTAACGCCGACGTTGAGCTTCAGATCAGCAACATTCGATTCGACCGATTTGGCCAGTTCTTCAAAATCAAACGCAGCCAGAGGCAAGAAGTAAGTACCGTTATCGGTAACGATAATCAGGACCGCACCCTCTTTTGCATTCAAGAGCGCAGAGACCGGAATCGATACCATATCGCCTGTTACTTTAATGGTCACTTCCGTGTAGCTGCTAAGTGCATTTTTCAATTCATTGGCGCTTACCGTGCCATTGGAAGAGTTGATCGTGCTTCCGCTTGGCCAGGATCCGCCACCACCACCACCGCCGCCGCCACAGTAAGTACAGCCGGTCGGAGGCGTTACAGGCGCACGATACACTACATCGGTAACGCTGCCGTCGCTATGTTGGAAATAGACAGCATCGTATACGGAGTTGATTACCGTGTTGCTAGGAATATTGTAGTAAGAAGTACCGTTAGTATAGGTCGCATAAGAGACGGTAACGTCTTTAATGTATTCGCCATTTTTTCCGTAAACAGAAAGCGTGACGTCAGTTTGGTTGTAGACGGCATCGCCGACGGCTCCATCGAAATAAACTTGTCCGGAAACTGTGCCATTGGAGCTAAATGTGCCCTTGAAGGTCATTGCGGCAGAAGCTAAAACCGGAACCAGCATCGACACAATCATCATCGCAATCAAAAATCCGGATGTTTTTCGCAGTATCGTTTTACTCAACAATCGTCTCCCGCTCCTTTCCTTTATCTTTCTCTTTTTATATTGGGGGAGTAAGCTTGGCCTATTCATGATCAGAGTCACCTCCTTTTCGCAAGATTGCCATCTTCCATTACCCTAGATATATTTGTTCGAATCAGGTAGGTAGGTTAAGGGGGTTGGAAGAAAAATTCCATATATTTTTTTCTGACTATCACCGACAGAAACAGAATGACCATTGCGAATGGTATAAACAAATTAAGCAAAACATCTAAAACAAAAAGAAAAACCCTCGCTTTCCGCGAGGGAAGCAAGGGTTTTCGTAGTACATAGAACCAATTAGTTGATGAATCCTACTTTCGACAAGAAGCGTTTCAGCATCGTCGCAGCTTCGGCGCGAGTAGCTTGACCGTCAGTGACGAGAGTCGTATCGGTCATACCGTTCATCAGACCGGCAGACAAGGCGATAGCAACTTCTTTTTGACCCCAAACGATCTTGCTTGCGTCGTTGTATTTCGACAAAGCTTTCGTAATGGAAGCTTGATCGATAGCGACTTTACCGCCAGCGAATTCGTAAGCGCGGACAACCATAGCTGCCAGCTCTTCGCGAGAGATTTGCGCTTGCGGGCGGAACGAACCGTCCTCGTAACCGTTAACGATACCTGCTTGTACAGCAGCGCCAACTGCGCCTGCATACCAGTCAGCGGATTTCACGTCGCTGAACTTAGCAGCACTTGCAACAGGAGTCAGACCAAGCGAACGTACTACCAATGCCGCGAACTCGGCACGAGTGATGTTGCGATCAGCTTGGAAAGCCGTATCGGTAGCGCCATTCACGATCATCTTGCTGGCAAGCAGCTCGATGTCGGCTTTCGCCCAGTGAGTAGTGATATCGCTGAACGTTTTGCTGTATTCAACGACCGTGTATACGCTGTTGCCCGTACGCGAGAACGTTGCTTCTGTATCGGAGAACGTACCAGGAACGAAGCTGAAAGTCTTCGTTGCCGGATCGTACATCAATACGACAGCGTTTTTGCCAGGTTTCGACTTCAACGGAATCGTACGCTTCACATATTGCTTGAAGGAATCGACGTTTTGTTTCTTACCGTCTTTGCCTTCAAATGTGATGCTGAAATCAACTGCGTCCGACAAAGAAGTGCCGCCTGCAGCAGTTACTCCATCCGTTACGGATTTCGCATCATTGCCGGCAAGCTTCTTGATGTTGACCGTGAACTTCAGATCGCCTACAGCTACACCAAGGTCTTTAGCCAATGCATCAAAATCAAAGAGCGACAACGGAAGTACATAAGAACCGTTATCCGTCTTGATAACGAGAGCCGAACCGGATTTCTTCGCTGCATCCAAGAGTGCGGATACAGGAATCGTAGCCGTATCGCCTTTCACTACCAGAGTTGCTTCGGTTTTGTTCGCAAATGCGTTTTTCAACGTGTTAGCGTCAACTTGACCGTTAGTTACGTTGATCGAACCGTCGGAGTTGGTGGTATTGCCAGTAGATCCGCCAGGACCACCGAAACCACCGACGCCCGTATAGGCTCTGGTCTTCTCCGTAACAGTCTTGGCATCGCTTCTGTTACCATGTTCATCGACAGCCACTACACTGAACGTATACGAAGTGTTTGCAGCAAGGCTCGTTACTTTTTGTGTCAGCGCTGTAGTCTTGTAACTTGGAGTAGTAGAAGTACCTTGGTACACCTCATAAGTAACGCTGCTTCCGTCGAAAGAGGTAGCAGCCTTCGACAATGTCAACGTCAACGAGTCAACCGTGATGTCGCTGACTGTCAGAGAGCTATCTCCCCATGTAGGTTTTTTGTTTACTGGAGTTACTTCTTCTGCCTTAGTCTTGACTGTAAGAGGCAGATCCGAGCTTGCATTGTTAGCTGCGTCATACGCAATGACTTTGAAATCATACGAAGTATCAGCAGTAAGTCCAGTAACACTGTACGTGAGTTCGGTTACCGTTTTACCCAGCAGGTTGCCGTTTTTGTAAACACTGTAACCAACCACGCCTACGGCATCCGTCGCTTGTGGCCACTCAAGCTTCAACGAAGTTTGAGCAATGTCCGTAGCCTTCAGTTCTGGAGCGTTTGGCCAAGCTGGAGCAGTGGTGTCATGAGATGGCCCAGGAACGGATTCAGTCGTAACCGTCTTGATCAACGGAGTAGCGCTAGCATTGCCAACAGCATCATATGCGACTACTTTGAAATCATACGGAGTAGCGGCAGTAAGTCCAGTAACGTCATAAGTAAGCCCAGATACTGTCGTCGTACCCAGAAGTCCACCGTTTTTGTAGACGTGATAGGAAACTACACCCTTATTGTCCGAAGCAGCTGGCCAATTGAGTGTCAACGATGTTTGAGTGACTACCGTGGCTGTCAGCGCATCGCTGTTTGTCCACGATGGGGCAACTTCATCGAAAGTTACTTTATAAGTATTAGTCGTGACTGTCGGGGCCTTTACCTCGATATACTTATAAGTCCCAATTCCATTTTTTGTGAAGTTGTACTCGTATACGCTGTTGTATACTGAGTAAGTTGCTGTAGCCGTTGTAATCTCTCCATTGGGACCGTAGATACTAACCGTAACTCCACCAGGCTTGTACGTGTCAGAGTATACAGTTCCACCTACGTTCTGGCCATTGTAAGTTACGTTTTTGAAGCCAGAAGCTCCCAAAGCAATGATAGGCATAAGCAACGAAATCAGCAATACGGTAACAAGCAGCTGCGACACTTTTTTCATTAAGGTCGGTTTCGACATATGTATTCTCCTCCTTTCCTGATTATTTTTAGTTGAATGTTGTGGAACCATAATTGTAGGTTTCACCTCCTCTGCTAATCTATTGTACTGGATGGAAGAAGATTTGAAAATAACTATTATATGAAAAAAACGAAAAGCCGCGCATTATAGCGCGGCTTTAAGCATTTTGTCGATTTCGGCCCTTTCATTGGCATTTTTGGCAATAAGTTTGTTATATAGGTCCTGATCGGACTTTCCTTGCCTCATAATAGAGGCGAGGTAAAGTCTGACTAGCAACTGGTTTTTGGCATCATCGAGATTACCGCCTATGGATCCTTTTAGCACGTTTTCCGCAGCGCCGAACTCTCCAAGTGTAAAATATACTTGTGCCGTTGCTGATAACAGATTCGGAGTTAAGCTGAATGCGGCTCCCTGCATTTGTCCCTTTGGCAATGTTTCAAGATGCTTGACCTTTTGTGCGACAGAATTATAAGTCTCGATTACTCTATTCGCATATTGGGTGGCCAAAGTTTTGTTGGATGCTCTGGCTTGATCATAGAGGGCCAAGTTCAGATCCGCATATCTTTCATACAAAGAATTGTCCCAAGGGAATTGCTGCAGTCCTTTACCGACAAGATCGATCAACTTTGTTTGATCGTTTTTTATGGTGTATAGTTGAAGCTCTTGTCCGAATAAAGTCTTGCTATTGGTTTCCTTATGTTTCATATCTTGAAGTAACTGAATGGCCTCGTTATACATCTTCTCGTCTTTATTCTGGCTATACAATTGAGTAAGGAATCCTACCTTCGTTGCCACATAATCCGGATGATATGGCTTCAGCTTTAATGCTTCGTTCAATGGGTTCATAATGTCCTGTAACGGTTTTTGAGCAGCAGCATTTTTAATTGATATAGAATATTTGTTGTTGGCGCTAAACTGAACAGCCGATACTATAAAAACTATTATCGCGACTGCGCCAAGTGCGATTGGATACGCGAGGCGTAATTTCGTTACGAGGGGGCGTTTTGCAAACGACAGCTCCTCGGAAGTAATACCGGAGGCCATGCCACCCAAACAAAGATAAACTAATGCTGCAATAAAAGCATAGCTCATTTCAAAATCAATAATGCTGTGAATGAGCAGCGAAACAGTTACTATATAAAACACAAATTTACTATTCCTTAATGTTTCGTCTCCTTTTATATAGCTGCGTATATACTGATAGAAAATATAAAACAAGAAGATTGCCAAAATTATAATTCCCAAAGTCCCTACTTCAATCCAAAACTGCAGAAAGAAGTTATGCGCCTGCCGACTCGTATAAGGATTGTTCTGGTACTTTTCATACAAAGCAGCCCAACCGCCACCGCCTGCTCCAAGTATAGGATAATCCTTGATGAGCTTGAACGCGTCTTTATAAAAAGTGGCCCTCTCCAATACACTGTGTTGTTCGAAGTTGATATTATTTATTCGCTGTTCCAGCGTATCTGGAAGCATTTTGCGAATTGGTGAGTCGCTGAGCAAAATATAAGAACCTATTAAACCGAATATAAGAGCAAGTAAAGGTAAAACAAACGGCGAGTACTTGAAAGACAGCCATGTCATCGACTTGTCAAGAAAACGAGTACCTAGAAATTTGTGTGCAAGAACCAAGATTGCTGCCGAACCTAAAGTTGCAAATAGAAAATATGCCCATCCCTCTAAAACTTTTGGATCGGATAAGCCTAGAAGAGTTACGACTCCAGTTGGTGTGCGGGTTGCCAACACTCTTTTTACAATATCATTTCCAAGGGTGTCCATCTTATCAGTTATAGCTAATGAAGTTATAGTAGCCCAAAATAAATACATGAGAAACAAAAGCTGTTTCTTTAGAGAAATAAAAGGCAGAACAAGCAGTAAAATAACTGGCAGCAGCACTAGTCCACCACGAGACAGCGTAAGAAAGAACGAGAGTAGAATCGGCATCATCATTACGCTATGAAGTAAGATGGAATACCAGGTTCGCGAATTGACCAGTAAATAAAGACTGGCAAATAGCAAGGCCATCAAAAAAGCGGCATATGCATTGGCGTATTGAAAAACCGAGGTCAACCTTAGTCCCTGATCGGTCAGCATTACTCCGTCTCTGGAGTAAGCATTTCCCAGCAAGTTCAGCATGCCATAAATTACTACAACATAACCGCAAAACATGATGGAATTAATTACAATAATATTGCCAAGAGGATTTTTGGTCAAATAAATGCCTAAGACAAAAAATGTTGCATACAGCACCTGCAGCAGTACCATCTTGATTGATAAATGAGCGGAGGCGGCAGAGAATGAAGACAGTACATATGCCAATGGAATCAACCAGACCAATAAAGATAGCAAGTCGGATCGATTTATTAAATTCCATCGTTGATAAAAGAAAACTGCAGCTAGCATCAATATAAGAGAACACCATAAAACCGCCGTAATAATGGGTCGTTCAAAAGAATTGACTACATAAGCTTGGTTCGATTCGCCGTTAAATAAGGCAGTTTGAAATGCTGCAAAGAACAAGAAGAATACGACAAAAAATAAAATCAGCCAATAAATCATCGAAGTTGTTTCGGAAAGCGCCAAATTTGTTTTGGGACTTTTGCTTTTGCCATATACTTGTTTCCTCATACTTGTATGATAACCTCGTTTCTTCTCCTTTATTTATGACAATAATATTATCAAACCTTTGCAGGTTATTAAAGGAGATAGTAAAGAAAAGTCGCCAAGCCTATGTCAATACTTTGAAAGTTGATGGTTTAGTCTCATAATTTATGAGGTAGTATTTGTAATGCAAGTTTGATAGAATAGCTTTTGACATGATTCGTCAAGATACGAATGTCTTACTTATACGATGGAGGGCGAGCTTATATGTAAATACAGGATATATTCATTAAAGTTAAAAGAACATTACACAAAAAATGTGAGGTTTATACATGATTAATAGAAAAAAATTTTTTCAATACAAGTATAGTTTTCTTCTCTCTCAATTAATAAAAAGAGATTTTAAAACAAAATATAGGAGATCAGTATTAGGGATTTTTTGGAGTCTTTTAAATCCGCTCCTAATAATGGTAGTACAGTATTTGGTATTTTCTACGCTATTTCGTTTTGACATTCCAAATTATTCTGTGTATTTATTGAGCGGCATTGTTATGTTCAACTATATGGCTGATGCGACTGTTCAATCCATGACCTGTATTATTCAAAATGCATCGCTTATAAACAAGGTTTACATCCCGAAGTATATATATCCTTTTTCTCGAGTTTTATCGAGTGGTGTTAATTTTTTGTTCTCCTTAGTGGCGCTTTATTTAGTAATAATTTTTAGCGGTATGCATATCACTCTTGCTCACATTGCGATTGTGTATGCAATTGTTTGTCTTTTTGTTTTTATTATGGGGATATCGTTAATCTTATCTTCGCTGATGGTCTTTTTTCGAGACACGCAATTTTTGTATAGCATTGGGTTAACAATTTGGACTTATTTAACGCCAATATTTTATCCAGAAAGTATCCTTCCATCATATATGATGACTGTTATGAAATTTAATCCGATGTATCATTTTATTAGATTTTTTCGCTTTATTATTTTATATCAAGGCATTCCGGTTTTAAAGGCTTGGGTGTTTTGTGGTTTAATTGCGCTCATATCGCTTGCTATTGGGGTATTTGTATTTAAACGAAGCCAAAACAAATTTATTCTGAGTTTGTAGGGAGAATGATTCTATTGATTGAATTAAATAATGTATCTATGAAGTTTCGTATGGCGAATGATCGTATTATGAGCCTCAAGGAATACTTGCTTAAAAAAATTGCAGGTAAACTTCAGTATAAAGAATTTACCGCGCTTAAAGATATCTCGTTTTCGATAAAAAAAGGTGAAGTTGTCGGCATCATAGGTGGTAATGGTGCTGGCAAGAGCACAATGCTTAAAATTGTATCAGGAATATTAACTCCTACACAGGGTAGGGTGAAAGTGGATGGTAATATTGCACCACTGTTGGAGTTAGGTGCAGGCTTTGATATGGATTTATCGGCCAAAGAGAATATATATCTTAATGGTGCTGTGCTAGGATACTCCAAACAGTACCTAACCGAGAAATATGATGAAATTGTCGATTTCTCGGAATTGCAAGAATTTATGGATGTTCCGATTCGGAATTTTTCTTCTGGTATGACAGCTCGGTTAGCGTTCTCTATTGCAACTCTCGTGAATCCTGATGTTTTAATTGTTGACGAGATTCTTTCGGTCGGTGATGCTCAATTTCAACAAAAAAGCGCTTCAAGAATGCGGGAATTAATAAACGGCGGAGCTACAGTTATTTTAGTTTCTCACAGTATCGAACAAATTCGTGAAATATGTACTCGTGTAATTTGGTTGGATCATGGGGAAGTAAAAATGATCGGAAATATGGAAGAGGTCTGCAGTGCTTATATAAGTTATGCAAAGGGTGGCAAAAGCGATCCAGATCCGATAAATCCATTAATTTACCGAGAAAAGTTATATTCACCTACTTTTATTGCAAAATACAATAACGATTATTTTATTGTTGATTGTTGGCATCATCGTGTGATTTATAATGAAAATTTAATTGACCCTATTAAAAAATGGAAAACACTTGCTGGAAGCTTTAGTAACCCGCATTCGATTGCAAGTGACGGCGAAGTGTTTTTAGTTGAGGATACTAAGTATGATAGAGTAAAAGTATTGCGAAGAAAGGGTACATCTTTTGTAGAAACTCAATCAATTGGGAATATAGGAAGTCAACCTAATAAGATAATCTATGATTTGAAAAATAAAAGATTTTTCGGCATTGCTGCGTCTTCACAACAAGTTTTTACGTTAAAAAATAAGGGCAATGAAGTTATCGTTGAAAAGATTATAAAACTAGATTACTTAAAAACGGCATATGTTAGAGCAATCAGTTTCATCGATGAAAAGATTTATTTTGTTTCTGGTCCAGGTAAAATAATTGCGGCACAAGCTTCAGATCTGACTTTTGATTTGATTGAAGAATTTATCGTTCCTTTTGAATTACAAGGTATGAACGATATTGCTAAGATCGGATCTTATTATTATCTAAGTGTCTATCAAAATGGTGCTGGAGATATAACACCCAAATTAGTTAGAACAAAGGATTTGAATGAGTTACAAAATAATAATTATGAAGATTTGAATGATCAATTATCACTTACCGGAGTTCCCTATAATATTTCGTTCCTCGACGATAGGATATTTTTGACGGAAATTGATTCACATTCTTCTATAAAATCATTTAAAGTAGTCAATGACATTATCACTGATCTTCAAGTTCATTATGATATTGGTAAACCCGACGAGTCCTCTCTTAAAAGACGTAAAATGGGATAAACCCGTGCTGACGTTGGTTTGATTTTTAACAAGTTAGGAGGAGGAGTTAGATGGCACGCCTTAATCTCGATTACTATGAGCCAAGTGCTGAAGATGTATACACCGACGGCGACATTGAACTTGAATTGCTTGAATATGCTAAAAGTGCTAAAGACGATTGGTATCAAGATGGAAGATGGCCTGTTGTTTATCATATGTCCCATCTTCGGCATAACATTCTAAACTGGTTTCCGTTCAAAGAAAACTGCACAATATTGGAAATTGGTGCTGGTTGTGGTGCACTAACAGGTCTGCTGTGTGAACGAGCGAGTAAAGTTGTTGCGGTTGAGTTAACAAAGAGAAGGGCAAATGTTAATTATGAACGCCATAAGCAGCATCAAAATCTAGAAATTGTAGTTTGTGACTTTCAACGTATTCCTTCAGAATGGAAATTTGACTATGTCATTGTAAATGGTGTTTTGGAATATGCCGCTTACATGATTCAAAGTAATAGCCCCTATGAGGATTTCCTAAGGATTTCAGCAGAACATTTGAACCCTAATGGTCGGATACTGTTAGCTATAGAAAATAGGCTTGGATTAAAATATTTTTCCGGTGCAAAAGAAGATCATACGGGTAAATATTTTTCTGGTATTAATGGCTATGTTAATGGAGAAAAAGTGAGAACTTTTTCTAAAGCAGAACTTTCAGAAGAAATAATAAAAGCTAAACTACATCCAATAAAGTTCTTTTATCCCTATCCGGATTATAAATTCCCAACAGAAATTTTCACCGACTCTACTGTTTGTGACATGGTACCAACGGTTCCTAATTATCCAATGGATATGTCGAGAACTATGCTTTTCGAGGAAAGACATGTTTATCAATCTCTAATGAAGAATGGTGTAATGGAGCATTTCTCAAACTCATTTTTAGTTGAGATCGCAGGAACTCCTGATGAAGTTCCGGCTGAAATGGCTTATGTCAAAATTAGCGCGAATCGAAATGAAAACTTTCGCATCTGCACCTATTTTGACGAATATAGAGTAAAGGTTCACAAACAAGTACTGTGCCCACAGGCAGTTAAACACTTAAAAAAGATGAAAGGCTTTAGCGCATTTGATTATGCAGATGGTTGGTTAAAGAACAATTTTGGTCTGGAAGAAAGAGAAGGACACCTCTCATTTCCGTATATCAAAGGAGAAAACTTAGAGGAGTCACTGCTTCATACATGCAGGAGTGGAGATATAGATGCTTTTTACACTCAAATTAGCCAAGTGCGCGATGCAATGTTTACTAATAAAAGTTTACAAAAACAACCTGATTCTGAGAAATTTAAAGAAATCTTTGGAGAAACAATCAGTCTACGTCAACTTCGTTGGGCCAACAATTCTAATGTCGACATGATCACAGGGAATATTTTCATTGTTGATAATAGTTATCAAGTAATTGATTATGAGTGGCATATTCCATGTGAGGTGCCACAAGAGTTTGTAATGTGGCGTATGCTCAAGCAATTTGTAGACGATCACGATTTGGCGAGTTTTTTTACGAAATCTATGCTCTATACATTAATAGATATAGATGAAAATACCGAAAAATGTTTTACAGACTGGGAAAACCATTTTGCAGAGAAGTACGTAGGTATAAAGGACCTGCATAATCTTTCAAAGGATGTAGTTGTTGTCGATGTTGAACAGGCTGAAGTGCAGCAAATGAAAGAGAGAGTGCTGCATAGTACCTTGTTCTATGATCTGGGAAGCGGTTTTACTGATGTTGATCACGAAAAATGTCAAGCTGATTATTCGGATATTGGATTTACCGCTACTTTTACGCAAGAAAAGTTAAAAAATGCAAAAGTTCTTCGGTGGGACCCACTTGAAGGAAATGCTTGTATTATCAAGATACAAAAGATTGAAACTGATGGATCATTTATCGATTACAAGGCAATAAATGCTGAAAGGTTTATTGAGAATATAGGTTTTGAATTCTTTACATTTGATCCTCAAATGCTACTAACTGGTGATTTTTCAAATGCTACTTATTTAAAGATTTATTTTTCTTGCAAAATATTGGATTGGACATTAGGATATCATAAACGCGAGCGTGAAATTGGTCTATATTTGCAAGAGAATAAAGATTTGGCATCTGCTAATCAACAATTGTTAACCGAAGTGAAAGAAATTCAAGAAAGAGCTAATCATACTCAAGAACAATTTGATGCAAAGTCGGATCAATTTATTTCATTAAGTACGGAAATGACAGCAATAAGGGAGGAATTTAGCAATATTCAAAAAGCACTGTATACTGCACAGAAGGAATTGCTAGATACACAGAAAGAACTCCTAGTTATGCAAGATGAACTGCAAAATACTCAGAAACAACTTGATGCTACACAGAATGAACTGTTAGCTACACAAAATCAGTTTCATAAAACACAGACAGAGCTACAAAATACACAAAATGAACTATTATATACTCTTAATAAGCATACAGATTTGATGGCTCAAGTGAAAAAACATCGGGTAAAAACAATAATAAAAGTTTTATTATTTGGTAGCATAACTAGGGGGAAATAGTGTGAGTAGGGTCAGTGTTATTATGCCTTGCTTTAATGATGGTGCATATATTGAGGAGGCAGTAGCCTCAGTATACGCGCAGACCTATAAAAACATAGAACTTATTATCATTGACGACGGGTCTGATGATGAGAATACATTAAATGTGTTAAACAAAATAAAAAATTCTAACACGAAGTTTTTGAGAACTAATCGGCTTCGACCAGCTGGAGCCAGAAATGCAGGTATTGAGCAGGCAACAGGGAAATATATTTTGCCACTCGATTCTGATGATATAATTGAAAAGAATTATGTTGAAAAAGCAGTTGAAATTTTGGAAGGAAACCAAGAAGTTGGTGTTGTATACTGTTATGCAGATTTATTCGGAGAGAAGAGTGGAAGATGGGATCTTCCGAATTATTCGTTAGAAAAAATGTTGCTAGATAATGTTGTTTTTGTAACAGCTTTATTCCATAAAGAAGACTGGGAAAAAGTTGGTGGATTTAACACCAATATGAAACATGGCATGGAAGATTATGACTTCTGGCTTTCAGTCATGGAATTAGGGCGTGAGATTTATCAAATTCCTGAAGTATTATTCCATTACCGTATCAAACCTACTTCACGTACAACGGAGTTTTTGACCAATGTTCAAATCGTTCGTGAGACATATTTTGATATTTATAAAAATCACCCTGCTCTATATGAGAAATACAAGGATCAGTATGCTGTAGGACTCAGAGATGCTCTTATTGAGCATATTTTTTTAAATAGAGCATTGCAAGAGAGTATTGTAATTTTAGAGAAAATCAAACGCATTCCTGTACTTAAATCTATTATTAAGAAATTTATCATGAAGTAAATGAGGTATTCAAATGCTAATTTTCACTTCGATATGTGCAAATTACTTGCATAAAGCCCGAACACTTGCTAAGTCTGTTAAAGAAAACATTCCTGATGCTACCTTTGTTGTCTGTTTAACTGAACGTGAAATATTGCCACAGTTTAATTATCCCTATTTTGATAAAATTGTTTTAGCTAAAGATGCTTGGGAAGGGAATTTCAACCGGTTTATTTTTAAGCATGCTATTGTTGAAGCTTCGACAGCAGTAAAAGGACAATTTTTTCGTTATTTATATGAAAAATTTCCGGAAGAACAGAAATTTATATATCTTGATCCAGATATTTATGTTTATAGTGATTTTATAGAGTTACGGTCTCTGTTGGATACTCGCCCAATCGTTTTGTGTCCTCATTTACTTGATCCTGGGAATATTGATATGGAACTGTCTAGCACTGCTCATGGGGTATATAATCTTGGATTTCTAGGTGTTAATCGTAGTCAAGAAGCACAAAATTTTATTAATTGGTGGGCAGAACGTTTATACTTATTTTGCTATGATGACATAGCGAAGGGCATCTTTACTGATCAAAAATGGATCGACTTGGCTCCATGCTTTTTTGATGTGGAAATCTTTAAACATAGAGGTTATGATTTCGCACCATGGTCCTTGTTGAATTGCGGGATGAATGTAGAAAAAGGAAGATACAATGTTAAGGGAGATCCGATACGGTTTATTCACTATTCAGGATATGGAGCATCGGCGGAAAAATGCATGAGAGATTGGCTTCCTGAAGGGGAGCATCCTTTTAAAAAATTATATGCAGAATATGCAGAAATTCATGATGCTAATAATGCAGATTCTATATCCAAAACACCATGGACATATAGTTGTTATACTTCTGGTGAAAAAATTGAAGATTCAATAAGAATCAAATACCGTAAAGATTATGATGTGATGTTCAGTGTAGAAGATCCATTTGAATTGAGTAATGATTACTTTAGAAAAATTTTAATAAATGGTAAAAATATAAAAAAAATTAATAGAACCTTGTTTAAAGCGATTGAAATTATTCGAACTCAAGGATTAAAAATATTTATTATGAAATTATACAAAAAGTTAGGGAGATAATAAATTTCTCACTTTGAATAATCAATTGACTAATAAAGGAAGAACATTTTTGTGAGAAAATGTTGAACGGTTATCATGATAAAGTACAACCTTAAAGTATGTGGTTGGGATAAGCGCATATATTGGAGTTGGTTTCGATGTTAAATAAATTATTAAGGAATAATGGTTTCTTATTATTAATATTAATATCTATAATATGTCTCTATGTTTATAGAGATTTCATTACACTTTCAAAGCTCTATGTATATCTTGATTGGGGCTGGGACACATATGGTAATTATTGGGCGTGGTATGCGTATTTAATTGATTGGGCAAAAGCTGGATTTCCAATGTGGAATTTTAAAGGGGGGATTGGTTCTAGCATCTTTTCAGTTTCTAATTATATTTTTGATCCATTCAATCTATTTTATATTTTTTTGAGCAAAAAAATACTTGCCTATATGTTTCCTTTTGTATTTATTGCAAAAATAATACTTTCCGCATTATTTTTCTATTACTATTTAAATATTATGGGATTTCAACGGAAAACATCTTTAATCGTTTCTTTGTTTTATGCTTTTAATGGTTATATGATTTTATGGGGACAGCACTATCAGTTTGTTAATATAGTTCTCTACGCGCCATTACTGTTATACGCTCTTGAAGCGCTAATACAGCGGTCAAGGTGGATAATGTTCACCATAATAATTGCATTGACCGCTATTTATAGCTATTATTTTTTTTATATGATTTCAATTTATCTTCTTTTATACGCTATTGCACGGTATATACTAATAAACGGGTTTAATTATAAAAAATTAAGTTCATTTTTATTGAGATTTGGAGCTAGCTATACACTAGGCGTTGGATTAAGTGCAATCATTTTATTTCCTTCGGCGTATTCTGCGTTAACTAGTCCCAGAGTCGGTTATAATATTAACTTTTCTTTGAAGCCGGCGAGCTTAGTTGAGTATATTAGTATTTTGGGACGATTGTTCTCAAATGATACGCTTGGAACGAATTATCAATTTGTTGGATATTCAAATTATTATGAATCCCCTCAGCTGTACTGTGGATTACTTACTTTATTGCTTATTCCACAGTTGTTTAAAGCTTTTGGCCGTAGAGAGAAAATTATTTATGGGGGTTTAGGCGGAATACTTTTTGCTGCTATTTTAATTCCTTATGGATCTGTTATATTTAATGCATTTAGTGCACTGACTTATCGCTGGTCATTTGTACTTATTCTTTTTGAACTTATTATGCTGGCGTCTGCTGTAGATTTTATACTTAAAGATAATAAATTTGTTCATCAAAAAATATTGAGATACTCTTTAGTGATTTTATGTAAAATTCTTTTAATAATATTTATAATGCGACTAATATTTAGAATTATTAATGAGAAATTAGTAATTAATTCATTAGAAATTTTGCAAGGATTAATGTATAGTACCGCAAAGATCTTTATCGTAATAATGATTTTCCTTTATTCGTACTATTTTATAACTAGTCTTTACTCAAAAAACAAATTAAGTAAAAGATTATATGTAGGATCAGTGATATTTATTGCTTGTTTAGAGTTAGCTATTTTCAGTAATATAACTGTAAATAAAAGGGAATTGGTTAGTCCAAATTATATCACTAACCGTCAAGGTTACTTTGATTATACCAGTGAGGCCGTGAGTTATTTACAAAAAGAAGATAATAGTTTTTATAGATTGGAAAAATCTTTCATTTCGGCAACTCCCAATGAACCATTATTTCAAAATTATTATGGAACAACAGTGTATAGTTCTCTAAATAATCCTTCATATGTAGATTTTGTGAGAACAATTGGAGCTAGCACTGGCAAAGCAGATAGGGTCGTAGATGGATTCAAGGATCGTATTAGTATTCAAACTTTGTTAGGAGTTAAGTATTATTTAAGTAAAGAACAAGATGATAAACCTTTTGGGTATAGCTTTATGGCAAAGTTTGGAGATTTGTTTCTTTTTCGTAATAATATGTATCTCCCACTGGGCTATACGTATAATTCTTATATCACAGAGGAAGAGTTTTCGAAATTATCTGTAGAAGAAAAAGATAGAACGCTGCTAAAATATTTTATTTTGAAAAATGAAAATATGTTACCTGAGAAATATAAACAATTAAATAAATATAATAGTCAATTGGAAAAATCAACAACATTACCTGCATCAAATGTAAGTTTAGAGTATAGTAAATTGACTTTTGGAAGCAATATGAAGGTAATTGAACAAGGACAGTCAGTAATAAAATTTACTGCAACTGACAGTGACCCTATGATTTTTATCCCACTTAAAGAAAAAATTTCTGATTCTAAAATTAAAATTTCATTTGAAATATCAAGCTTAGTACCAACTACAGGCCAAATATTCTATGCAATAGCTCCAAATGATTTCAAAGAATATAAATCTAAAAAGTTCAGTATTCATCAAGGAACATCGAAATATGAAGTTGACTTGGGTCTCATAAGTTTAGATCAACTTCGAGTAGATATCGGAGAGATTCCGGGAGAGTATGTTTTAAAAAATATACAAGTGACTTACTCACCTAGTACTGAATATGTAAGCGATGTGGAAAATTTAAGGAAAGATTCACTCAATGTTGATTATTTTTCAGATGATTATATTACAGGTCAAATAAAGGTATCGGAGAACAAATTATTAGCTTTATCAATTCCGTATGATAAAGGATGGAGAATATTTGTAGATGGTATTGAAGAAAAAATTATTCCTGTAAATGCAGGTTTGTCAGGAGTATACTTACCAAAAGGTGATCATGCAATAAAATTACAATATACACAGCCGGGCTTATTGCAAGGAGTAGTTGTAACTGTAATATCATTACTTATATTCTTAACTTTTTATTTTAGGAAATATTTATTATTAAAGAAAAGAAAATAAATCAGTGAAAACTATCCATTTACAATATGTAACAGTTAATACTGCTTTGGTATCATTGCTGACATGCGAAGTTTAGATATGAGCGAGGTATGTAAAGGAAGAGGCTCTTTCAAAAAGAGTGGATGAAGCAATGCCTTGTTGCAAACTGCCCACTGCCAGCAATTATGTATAAAGAACCGAGTATCTTTTGTTTCACCTTAGATAAGCGGTATCCCTTTCGGCTAGATTGTCGTCAAAGGGCCGAGGCATTACAAAGAGGTGAAGCTTCAACGCTTTGTGAAGTTCGAATCGCTGTCCTAGACCAATGACATGACCGAGTCAGCTAGCTTTGTTTTCTGGACGCTGAGTTGTCTCTTGTTTAAAGAAATTACCATTAGGAGATTGAAAAGTGGATATTAATATCTCTATTGTTGTTCCGGTTTACAATGGGGCAGAGAGCTTATTTGAATTACATCAAAGAATAAAAATTGTTTTAGAAAGTTTAAGCTTGTCATATGAAATAATCTTAATCAACGATAATAGCAAAGACAATAGCCTTAGTGTAATGAAATCACTAAATCAACAAGATCCAAGGGTAAAAATCATTAGTTTAATGAAAAATTTCGGCCAGCATAACGCGATCATGTGTGGATTTAATCATGCAGAAGGAAACTACATTGTCACCATGGATGATGATCTTCAGAATCCGCCAGAAGAAATTCCAAGATTACTTGCAAAAGTTCAAGAAGGATATGATGTAGTTATTGGAAAACCCTTAGAGAAAAAACATGCAGCTTATAAAAACTTTGGTAGTTTTCTAATTGGAAAAAGTTTCGAAAAAATATTTAAGAAACCAAAATCATTAAAAATGTCTAGTTTCCGAATTCTTCATAGATCTATAGTTCAGAATATCATTCAATCTAAAACACCAAATCCTATGATTGATGCACTAATACTTAGTAATACATTAAATATTATTAATGTTGAAGTAAGACATGATGAAAGGAAATTTGGGAATTCAGGATATTCAATTTCTAAAAGTGTTAAACTAGCATTTGATTTACTAATTAATTATTCAACGATACCCTTGCGGTTTATAACGCTCAATGGTTTCTTTTTTGCTATAATTGGTTTAATGGTAGCAATTTATGTTGTATTAGGTAAAATATTCGGGACAATTAGTATAACGGGATGGGCGTCTACAATTGCTCTTATAAGTATTTTTTCTGGATTAACTTTAATGTCTTTTGGGATTGTTGGAGAATATCTGGCTAGAATCATCGGGGAAGTATCTAGTTTTAAACAATATGTTATTAAGGAATCATCTTACGACCAAGACTACATTTAAGAAGAGGGAGTGTTTAATATAGATAATGATAATACATTTAATTGGAGGTTAACACCTTGGGATAGTCGAGTATTTGGATACCCTACATCAGAGGTTCTCGATATTAGATATATAGATAAATTATCCGATATTTTTAAAATGATTGATAGGAAAAATTATGAAAACAATATAAAATTAACTTATTTTCGTCATGACTCTAATGACCAATATTTAAAAGGCATAGCATTGGATAATGGATTTAATATTACTGAGTTTTCTAGTTTTCTATGTACATCAAGCATAATGATATTAGCAGAATTCCTAAAGGAAGATTGTCACTAGAATTTCATAAAGCAAAAGAAAGCGACATCCCAGAGATAAAGAATATAGCATCCCAGTCATTTGAGCATGGAAGATTTCATGAAGATCCCAGGATAAATAGACAACTTGCTCAACAAAGATATGAAAATTGGATTGACGATCTGATTGTCAATACTGATTTCTATATTTTTTATCTAAAAGATAAAGTAGGAGGCTTTTTTGTGGGTAAATATGTTTCACTTTATATGTGAGAAAGAAGGTGTGAAAAAAATATCGAATCTCATTTCAGGCTCAAATATAGCACAGAGGCCCAACCTGTAAAGGATATTGCGGATTATGATCAAGTCTGGCGCCATTTGAATTTTGCAGAGTACCCGATTTACTTTCATGCAGAGCATCCGCGAACGATTTGCGGTACATGTAACACAGCATTCTAAGGGTAAACGTGCCTTGGGCAGTCGAACCGCGTGCAGGATTCACCATGTTGTTCGATGCATGGATTATCACAATGGCCAAGGATATGCCGATGAATGCGGTCAGCCGCATCGTGAAGGAAACCGACAAGCGTCTTTGGCGGATATTGCATCATTACATGGATAACGCAATTGCTGTCCAGGATTTGTCTTACGTCACGAAAATCAGTACCGATGAAACCTCCGCGAAACGAGGGCAAGACCCCAAATGCTGTGGAGATTGTATTCGCTGATAAATTTTCGTTATCTTCTATTAATGCAAGGACTCTAAATGAAAAATCCGATGATGGATTAAAGAAACTTGCTATTCATTTTTATAATGACGCGTTTTGGTTTAATCAAATGGCATGTTCATCTCCAAGGTTAATTGTATGGGTAGGAAATAAGCATGAGATAGAAAATGCAAAGCTAAGATTCTGGAATAGTGTAGAATCCTTATTAAGGGAGAAGCAGTATAAATCTGAGTCTAGCGTTAGTATTTCCCGTATGATTACTGCTTTTGGGTATGCGATTCAGGGATTTGTCGATAAATTATCTACACGAGGTACGACCCAACCTTACAGAGTTCATATGAATTTAGAAGCAATAGATGGACAATTAATGAGAGACCAGCATTGTGGTGGAGGCTTATTTATAGAAACTGAGGTTAAGAGCCTGAATGAATTGATCTCTATAGTTCAATCTAAAGACCAAACAATGTCGGTATTTGGATTTAGCCAAGAAAAATTAAAAGAATTTGCTTGGGAATTAGCAGGATTGGGTATTGATAGAATTGTACCTATTGGACAAGCATTAACTTTTAATAGTGTCTGGGATGGTTATGATTTGATGACGTATTTTACTAAAGAGGTATATGTATTAAAATAATAAATTAAGAGTGGAGAATTCCATTGGGGTACCTGTATATCGCAGGAACGATATTATTCACTGTATATGGACAGTTGATTTTAAAATGGAGGGTTAACAAATATGGTAGCCTTCCGATTGATCTGGTAGACAAAATTACATTTTTACTAAAGCTTCTACTTGATCCATTTGTTTTATCCGGCTTTATAGCAGCTTTCGTTGCATCAATTTTTTGGATGGCAGCTATGACCAAATTTGATATTAGTTTTGCATATCCATTTATGAGTTTATCTTTTGTGTCTGTCTTTGTTCTATCTGTGCTTCTTTTTAAAGAACCTGTTACATTGTATAAAATATTAGGGTTGGGGATAATTGTTGTTGGAATTATTATATCGAGTAGATCTGCCTGATTAAATCTTGTGATAGATATTTTTTGCCAAGGAGATATATAGAATGATCCCTTTTAATATTCCAGCTTTAACTGGAAACGAAGAGAAATATATATTAGAAGCTTTTAGGAATCAAAAACTATCAGGCGATGGTGATTTCACTAGGCGTTGCCATAAATGGTTTGAAGATAACTTTCTAACGCAAAAAGCTTTATTAACTACATCTTGTACCCATGCTCTCGAAATGGCCGCTATTTTAGCTGGGATTGAAGAAGGTGATGAGGTTATTATGCCTTCATTTACCTTTGTTTCTACGGCTAACGCTTTTGTTTTAAGAGGAGCGAAAATTGTATTTGTTGATATTCGACCTGATACAATGAATATAAATGAAAAGTTAATAGAGGGTGCAATTACAAAAAAAACTAAGGCGATAGTTCCTGTCCATTATGCAGGAGTTTCATGCGAAATGGAAGAAATATCAAAAATTGCATATCGATATGATTTGCTTGTAATTGAAGATGCAGCACAAGGTGTAAATAGCACTTATAATCAAAAATATTTAGGTACCCTTGGCCATATGGGATGTTATAGTTTTCATGAAACTAAAAACTATAACTGTGGTGAGGGAGGAGCTCTGCTAGTTAACGATGAAAGATTCATTGAACGCGCAGAAATTATTAGAGAAAAGGGAACCAATCGTTCGAGGTTTTTTAGAGGTCAAGTAGATAAATATACCTGGGTCGACCTAGGATCATCTTATTTACCTAGCGAAATAAATGCAGCATTTTTATATGCACAACTCGAGATAGCTAATGAAATCAACAGTAATAGGTTGAAAAGTTGGTATCATTACTTTGAAGGTCTGAAACCTTTGCAAGAAGAAGGTTTTATTGATTTACCTTATATACCGCAAAACTGTGAGCATAATGCACATATGTTTTTTATTAAAGTAAAAGACTTAGAAGAGAGGACTAAACTGATAGAATATTTGAAACAAAAGGGCGTTCTAAGTGTGTTTCATTATATTCCTCTTCATAATTCAGAAGCTGGCTTGAAGTATGGGAGATTTCATGGACCTGATCTTTTTACAACTCAAGAAAGTGAAAGACTAGTAAGGTTACCGATGTTCTATAATTTAAGTGAAGATAACCTTACGAAAGTTATTGAATATATCAATAATTTTTTTAGGAAAGTCCAATGATTTCGCAAAAACTTAACCCAAATTGAGGTGTAACAATGAAAGGAATAATACTAGCAGGTGGAACTGGTTCACGTTTGTATCCTTTAACTAAAGTAACAAATAAGCATCTTCTTCCTGTCGGAAAATACCCAATGATTTTTCATTCTGTATGCAAGCTTAAACAAGCCGATATTCAAGATATCCTAATAGTAACCGGAAAAGATCATATGGGGGATGTTGTTAATCTACTCGGCAGTGGTAAAGAAATGGGTGTCACATTTACCTTTAAAGTTCAAGATGAAGCAGGTGGAATTGCCGAAGCACTTGGTTTAGCAGAGCATTTTGTAGGTAATGATAAAATGGTTGTTATCCTTGGAGATAATGTTTTTAGCGATAATATTTTTTCCTATGTTCAGAATTTTAGAGAGCAAGGTCAAGGTGCTAAAATATTAATTCAAGAGGTTCATGATCCTCAAAGATATGGTGTACCAGAACTGGTTGGAAATAAAATAGTATCAATTGAAGAGAAACCAAGAGAGCCAAGAAGCAATTATGCAGTTACGGGTATTTATATGTATGATAGTCAAGTATTTGATATTATCAAGACATTAAAACCCTCAAGCCGCGGAGAATTAGAAGTTACTGATGTGAATAATGCCTACATCGAGAAGGAACTGCTTACTTTTGATGTATTAAAGGGTTGGTGGACAGATGCAGGAACTCACGCTTCTCTTGTAAAAGCAAATGAATTAGCAAAGGACCTTGTTTTCGGCGAAGAGTTCGGTAAGCTTAAACTCTGAGAGGAGATTCATTAGTGGAAATCAATCAAACGACTCTTGATGGAGTTTTCATTATTAAATCAAAGATCAATGAGGATCAACGTGGTTTTTTTATGGAAAGCTACAATAAATTAAAATTTCAACGCCTAGGGGTAAATTTCGATTTTGTGCAGGATAATCATTCCCTCTCTGTAACAAAGGGAGTACTTAGAGGGCTTCATTATCAATTAATTCCAAAAGCACAGACGAAGTTGATAAGGGTTATTGCCGGTTCCATCTTTGATGTTGTAGTTGATATTCGGAAAGCTTCAGCTACATTTGGACAATGGTATGGTGTTACATTAAGCAGTGCAAATAAAATGCAACTTCTAGTTCCTGCTGGGTTTGCGCATGGATTCTGTACGCTAGAGCCAAACACTGAGGTTCTATATAAGGTAGACGAGCATTACTCACCAGAACATGACAGAGGGATTTTGTGGAATGACCCTGCAATTGGTATACAGTGGCCAACAATAAGTCCGCTATTATCGGAAAAGGATCAAAAGTACCCTTTACTTAAAGATGCGGAAATCAATTTCTAAAGCTTGGAGTAAAGGAGATTTTAATGGATTACAAACAACTTTTTTTAAATATTTTTAGAAAGAATATAAATTATCAATTTTGGATCTTACTGAGTGCTATATTCTTAATCATTGTTTGTTTTTTTCCTTTTCTTACTGGTGAATGGTTATTTGTGTATAAAGGTTTGGGTGTTGATTCTCTATGGGAATTTTGGCCTTTAAAAGATATTTCATTAGAATGGCTACGATCTTATGACAAAGGCGGGTGGATTTGGGAGTTAGGATTAGGAACGAATATATTTTCAATACAACCACATTTATTTGATCCCTTTAATCTAATTCTTTTATTATTTTCAAGCGAGAATATACCTGTTGGATTTTTGATTGTAGCAATAATAAAATTGTGTCTTTCAGGAATATTATTCTATTTTTGTATCTTAGGACGAGGTTACTCGAATAAAGTTGCAGCATTAATTGCATTAATTTTTACTTTTAATGGATATGCAATATTATGGAGTTGCTTAGATGTACAGCTAACTGTATTTTTATTAACGACTGGTATAATATATGGATATGAGCGATATCGCAGAATAAAAAAACCAAGTGTTCTTGTATTCTTTACAGCCCTACTAGCAGCAATTTCGGCGTATTATACTTGGATGACTGCAATCTTTATGATTATATATGTTTGTCTAGACGCCTTAACGTCAAAAACATTTGTCATAGCGATTCGTCATATTATGATAACAGCAGCGTGGGGCTTTTGTGGAGTTTGTTTAGCCGCTGTTTCGTTTATTCCTAGTGTGCTTGTTTTGTTGGATAATCCAAGAGTATCAGGCTCAATTTTACCTAGTTTAAAGCTTGCCACAGTTTATGAGTATGCCGCGATGCTATTACGTGGGATGAATACCTGGATTTTAGATCCAAAGCTTATCCCTGTTAGTCCTTTTAGTGGACCTCTATGGACAAGCAGTTTGTTAGCTCTTATTTGTCTACCACATCTATTGATAAAATCGCTACGTAATAGTGTTACTATTGCATCGTTTATTGTTTGTTTTTTTGGGATAATATTTTTGAATTTCACAATCCCTATTTTTAATGGGTTTAGTCAGGGTACTTATCGGTGGAGTTGGTATTTAATTATACCAATACTGATGGGAACTGCAAAAGTATGGTCGCATTGGTATCTTGAGAATCAACTAAGTCGAAAAGTATCTTTGGCAAGCTTGGGGACTGTCATTATTTTATGGTTCTTAAGTTTAACGTATATTGTTACAGAAAAGAAGTTTAATTTATTCACTTCTGAAAATTCGCAGATGATTTACTCTAATATTCTAGTATTATTCATATTAATTGGAATAGCATTATTAATAGTATTGCAAAATCGTTTAAAGAAAAATATATTTGTAACTTTAGTTACTGTTATTGTGATATGGGAAGTGGGAGTTACCTCAACACTGACACTTCAATCTAGAGCTCCCTTAAGTTCAGATGAACTTAGTAGTACTTATTTTGATGGTACACCTGAAGCGATCAAAGCTATTTCAGATATAGATAATGATTTTTATCGTGTGGATAAAAATTATCAATCAGTATTTTTGGATGATGCATTAATTCAAGGCTACAAGGGAGTAAAAACTTATTTATCTAGTAATAACCCAAATTATTTTTCTTTTAGTCAGATCATGGGCGCTAAACCAAACTATAATTTCATATATGGTTTTAATGGTAGAGAGAGAGCTCTTACATTTCTGGGAGTGCGGTATTTGCTTTCCCGAGAGAATACTGAAATACCAGGTTTTCAAATGATAAAAAAGGAAAATGATATTTATATATTTAAGAATCTGAATCCCCTTCCACTAGGATTTATTTATAATAAAAGAATTATTGACAGTGAATTCACTAAAGTTAGCACTGAGAAGAAAGAAACAATATTATTAAATGCTGCTGTTGTTCAATCGGGACTTGCAGAGCAGGTACCGATAATAAATACTGAGTTAGATACTGATATCAAAACAAGTGTGGATAACCTAAAATCAACATCATTTACATTATCGTATATAGACAGAAATGATGTGTATGGAGAAGTAGATATGGATAAATATGGGATGCTATTTCTGTCCATTCCTTTTGATAGAGGTTGGAAAGCTTGGATAGATAATCATCCAGCGGATGTGCAAAATATTAATTTAGGTTTTAGTGGCTTGTTGTTGAGTCCTGGAAATCACAAAATTAAGCTACACTATACACCACCAGGTCTATTTGCAGGAATGGTTGTATCAATTTTATGTGCACTGATATTGTTTGTAAGGAAAGTATATTCTTTGAGACATTCAAAATTAAATCAGCAGTATTAAAATTAAAGTATACAAAACCGGCTTTATTAGAAGATTTAACCTGTCAGTGAATATAATAAATAGAAATAAGGTTTTGCTCTAAGATGAGAACATAAACTTTAAAAAATAGGAGTCATATGCATATGAAACTACTAGTCACTGGCGGAGCCGGGTTTATCGGCAGCAATTTTGTTCATTATATGCTTAACCGTTACCCGAGTTATGAGCTCATGAATTTGGATGCATTAACGTATGCCGGCAATTTGGAGAACCTTACAGCCGTAGAAAATAACAGCAAATATACCTTTGTTAAAGGGGATATCGCTAATCAAGCGTTGGTGAACGGTCTTTTTGAGAAAGGGATTGATGCGGTTATCCATTTCGCGGCGGAATCGCATGTGGATAGGAGTATTCTGGAGCCAGATGTTTTTGTGAAGACGAATGTTCTTGGTACGCAAGTGCTTTTGGAGGCTGCGAAGAAATATGGGGTTCAAAAGTTTGTTCATGTTTCCACGGATGAAGTTTATGGAACTTTAGGGGAGACAGGGCTTTTCACGGAGGAGACTCCGCTTGCGCCGAATAGTCCGTATTCTGCGAGTAAAGCAGGATCTGATCTACTCGTTCGTGCTTACCACGAAACGTTCGGACTGCCAGTTAACATTACGCGCTGCTCGAATAACTATGGTCCTTATCAGTTCCCTGAGAAACTTATTCCCCTTATTATTGCTAACGCACTGGCTGATAAGCCGCTCCCGGTATATGGAGATGGACTGAATATTCGCGATTGGTTGTATGTTGAAGATCACTGCAGTGCCATCGATCTTGTTTTGCATAAGGGCGTCAACGGCGAAGTTTACAATATTGGCGGTAACAATGAAAGAACGAATATTCACATTGTACAAACGATTCTCCGCGAACTTGGGAAACCAGAGTCTCTTATTCAGTATGTGAAGGATCGACCCGGGCATGACCGTCGCTATGGAATTGATGCTGCAAAGATTAGTACGGAACTCGGATGGAAGCCTGTTCATCATTTTGAGACAGGGATTCATGAAACGATTCGTTGGTACCTGGACAATCAATCCTGGTGGAAACGAATCCAGTCCGGTGAGTATCAACAATATTTTGCGCAGCAATACGGCTCCCGCCTGGGTATCTGATATGAGAATATTGGTGACAGGAGCCAATGGTCAATTAGGACAAGACCTTGTTAAAATTCTGACAAGGGAGCAGGAGGTTCACGGTCTGGGAAGAGATCAACTGGATATTACAAGTGAAGATCAGTGTAATCGGGTTATTTCTGATCTTAGACCAGATGCGATTATCCATAGCGCTGCTTATACAGCTGTAGATATGGCTGAAACTGAAGAGGATCTGGCCTACAAGATTAATGCCTTCGGCACAAGGAATCTCGCGATCGCTGCTGAAAAAATCGGTGCTAAGCTATGCTATATCAGCACGGATTACGTATTTGACGGTACAGGCTCCAGGCCGTACAGGGAGTACGATCATCCGAATCCGCATAGTGTATACGGTAAGTCTAAGCGAGCAGGAGAGCAGTTGGTTCAATCGCTTTCTTCCCGATATTATATTGTGAGAACTTCATGGGTCTATGGTTTGTATGGAGCTAATTTTGTGAAAACGATGCTTAAGCTGGCTCAAGATCGAGACACATTGAAGGTTGTAAGTGATCAAGTTGGCTCGCCGACTTATACGGTAGATCTGGCCCGGTTCCTTGAGCAGCTTGTGCAGACCGAGAGATACGGTATTTACCATGCGTCCAATTCCGGGGTATGTTCGTGGTATGAATTCGCCAAAGCGATTTTTGAAGAGGCAGACATCGGTATAAACGTTAAGCCTTGTAAGACTGAAGACTTTCCACGTCCGGCGCCACGGCCGAAATATTCGGTCATGGATCATATGTCCATTCGTGTGAATCAGTTCGAAGACCTGCGCGATTGGCGAGAAGCATTAAAAGAGTTCTTGGACAAGAATAAAGAGGAAATCTTAAATGAGAACTGTTAGTGTTCATATTGTCACGTTTAACAGTGCTGAATATATAGTGGACTGTCTTGATGCAGTGTTGCACCAAGCTTATCCAATCGATCGTATTCTTGTTGTTGATAATGCCTCGACAGATGATACTTTGGAGAAGCTTCGTGCATATGAGGACAAAGTTCAACTTGTAGCCAATAAAAATAATCTCGGCTTTGCCGCCGCGCATAATCAATGTATTCATCTTTCGGCCAGCGACTTCTATCTCGTATTAAACCCGGATGTGACACTCCATCCCTATTATGTGTACAATCTTGTTGCTTTTATGGATAAGAATGCAAGGGTAGGAAGCGTCACTGGGAAGTTATTAAGAAGATCAGATGCAACCATGATTGACAGTGCAGGTCTACTTATCAATAAAGCCAGAAGGGCCTTTGATCTTGGGGCTCGACAGAACACCACAAAATGGGACGAAGTCTCCGAAGTATTTGGAGTCTCGGGGGCAGCAGCTCTTTACGCCAGGTCCATGGTTCAGTCCGTTAGTATGGACGGAGAATTTTTTGACTCCGACTTTTTTGCATACAAAGAAGATGTTGACGTGGCGTGGAGGGCACAGTTGCTGGGCTGGAATTCTTACTATGTGCCTAGTGCTATTGCATTTCATGAGCGAAGCTGGAAAGAAGGCAGTCGAGATAAACAGCCTGTTTTCATCAAACAACATTCCTATATCAACCGGTACCGTATGATGATTAAAAACGATCAATGGGTTTGGCTGCTAAAACACTTTCCGCATTTGCTTCTATTTGAAGTGGCAAGCATTATTTATGTCCTATTTAAAGAACCTTTTCTATTGAGAGCTTGGGTGCAATTATTTAAAGATTACAATAAGCTTCTTCGAAAACGAAAATGGATACAGGTCCAAAGAAAAAAGAAACTTCAACAAATATATAGTTTTTTCCAGTGAAGCTTCCAAATACCTTTTTATTGAGGAAATTTTACAAACGGTTTTGCAGGAAAGATATCGATTTGTTATAGGGAAGGCAAACAAAGGAGTTCTTTATTCACGGTGCAGAAATTGTAATTGCCAAAACTGTGCAGCTGCTTCAAACTAGTAGTAAAGAATCTGCCTTGATATTATTTAAGGTAGATTCTTTTTTAAATAAGCCTTTGAAGGAGTACAAAATGGACTTATCTATCGTAATAGTAAATTATAATACCAAAGAACTTACTTTAACCTGTTTGCAGTCCTTATACCAGAGCAAAACAACATACAAATACGAAATAATTCTTATCGATAATTGTTCCGTTGACGGTTCGGTCCAATCGGCTTTTGAATTATACCCTCGGGTAAATTTAATTCTAAACGCCGAAAATGTCGGTTTCTCCAAAGCCAACAACCAAGGAATCGATATTGCAAAAGGAAGGTTTATATTACTCCTTAATTCCGATACCGTTGTCGAGCCCGATACACTCGAAGCCATGCTTCGCTTCATGGACGATCACCCGGAAGTCGGAGCATCGGGCTGCAAAGTCGTACTTCCTGACGGAACACTGGACAAGGCTTGCCGTCGAGGTTTTCCGACTCCGCTCACTACGTTTTATTATGTATTAGGATTATCTAAGTTGTTTTCGAAAAGCCCTCGATTCAATTCGTATCATATGGAATATTTGAATGAGGACGAAGCTTACCCGATCGATTGTTTGGTTGGAGCTTTCATGATGGTTAGACGGGAAGTAATCGAACAGGTTGGCAAGTTGGATGAACGTTTCTTTATGTACTTTGAAGATACGGATTGGTGCTTTCGTATTCAGAAAGCTGGATGGATCAACTACTATTATCCAAAAACAAAAATTACGCACTTCAAAAGAGGTAGCAGTCGGGGAAGACCGTACCGAATTACCTACGAGTTCCATCGTGCCATGAAGCTATTCTATGATAAACATTATCGTGAAAAGTATCCATTTTGGGTGACCGTTCTTATGTATGCAGGGATTTGCGGGAAGTTTGGTTTGACTGTATTTAAAGATCTATTGTGGAAAGCTGCCGAACGATTGAGTTCTTTAAGGCGTACACGTAATGATCATTCCAGAGGAATTAGCCCAGGACAATAAACAGACCGCCGAAAAAAATTCGACGGTCTGTACGTTTTAAATTAAAACTCCTAAAGTTGGGAAGATGTGGTCAGACCGTTACCCCACTTTAGGTGATAGCATGGGGAATTTACCTAATCATACCGTACTCGTTAATGGTTTTCTTGGCTGAATGCCCAATAACAAGATTTCTTCATGGAATATCGTGTGAGGAAACTTACAGTAGGATTTTGCAGTTCGCCTGAGAGATAAATCTTAATGAGCTCACTTTCATCAATTTCTCAATGAAGTAAAGCTCGATTTGTTTTATACGTTATACCGGAATATTAAAGATCACGTCTCAAGATACATGAGAAGAAGGACATAACTTATTCCTCAGTGTGTAACATGTCTTGACAAAGGGAAAATAATGCTTGTAGACCTTGCTTTATTCCATGTTCAATAAATATCGAAGGATGCATTAGCTTTTCTCAAGTATCAATAGAAGTCTGCTGAAATATCGGAAGTATTATATCAATCCATTAGATTGTCCCATTATCTACATGAATTACTGAGCCAGTAATTGATTTGGACTTATTTGAAAGTAAAAATGATACCGTTTCAGCTACACTTTCAAGCGCTGTTTCTTTTTTTAACGAAGTCCTCTTATATATTCTATTCTTTTGTTCATCTGATAATGTCTCGCTCATTCCTGTTTCCATAAAACCAGGTGCTACACAATTCGATCTTATTCCTATCTCGCCCCACTCTCTAGCAACTGTCTTGGAAAAAGACTCAAGTGCACCTTTTGTAGCGGCATACATGCTCAAACCTTTGTATCCCGTATGGGCACAAACAGAAGTAATATGAACGACAGAACCTTCAATTTTATTCAATAACATGTCCCTTATTGCATATTTTGTAAGCATAATTGGAGAGAGGACATTTATTTTGAACATCAAGTCAAGATTTTCAGCATTTGCATTAGTAACGATATCATCGTATGCATAAGCAGAATTATTGACCAATCCGTATACTGGACCAATTTTTTTTATCTCTTCTTTATATAAATCTTTTATTGTATCAACATGGCAAAGATCATAATTAATATGAATGTATCGGTTCTCATATAAATCATTAAAGCATTCCGTTGCTACATTCTCTTTTCTGCTGATCCCGATCACGCCATAGCCAGGGTCTAACAGAATATTGTTGACTATTGCCCCGCCTAAACCTCCAGTATCACCAGTTACGATTATCCATTTCATTTTTTACGCACCTTCTTGCCAGTTCTAGTTTGGTCAATGAATTCAACAAATCTGAATAACCTAGGGATTTTCCAATACTGAACTTTATCTTCTAAATATTCTCTTACTTTTTTTTGTATGTCCTTATCATCAATATTGTTGTTTGACTTTACGATATCAGCCGCTAAGACGTTCCCTGTTATCTTGTTATTTCTACCATAAACAAGAATATCACTTATACAATCTAATTTTAATAGGAGTTCTTCTATTTCTAGAGGATTAACCCTGTACCCACCAATATTTACAAAGTCAGAGTTTCTAGACACAAATTTAAATTTATTATGCTCAACCAATTCTACTCTATCGCCAGAGTTGTACCAGTCCGAAGATAAAGTAATATCATTGGAATCCCCTAATAGACTTCTATGAATTAACAATTCATTATCAGAAGAGATTTTAATTTTTTCTTTAAGCGTTTCAGCTATAATAAAGAAATCGCCGTTAGAGGTCAGAAGGCTTCCTGCCTCAGTGGATGCATATATATTTTTTATTCTTGCGTTCGGGAAATATTTAAGAAGATATTGGTCCAACGATGGATCATATCTTTCTCCCCCGCTAGTTATTGTATTTACACTAGGTATTTCCTTGTTCAGGTATGTCAATATATTTCGATAAAATGTAGGGGTGGCAGATATTTTTGTAACTTGATAATTCATTAATGAGTCTTGTACAGCACTCCTGCCTTCATTACTATTATCAAAAATGTATATCATTGTATTTTGATTGAAAAATGCTTGAAAAAAAACTTGAAGTCCTGCTATATGAGTTGGATTGTAAGCAAACGCCCATACATCATTCTCAAAACGGATTCCTTTTTTAACCCCTCTGGTTAAGTTATTAAAACTATGATGTACTTTCTTTGGTTTGCCTGTTGTTCCTGAAGTATATAGCGCAAGACCAAAGTTAACCGCATTATTTTCTATAGTATTTAGTAACTCATTAATGTTATCAATGTTGTTGGTCATTTGTAAATCGATAACTTCATTTGTAACATTATCTAATGAAATCCCCATACTGAGCAGGTCATTTTCTGAGTAATCCCAATCGAGAAGTTCGATTTCTTTTCCGTGAAAAGCGGCCAACACTATGTTCAGCAGTATTTCATATGGGTCGTTAAGGTAGACGTATTTTCTCAAAATTGTACTGTTTTTCAAATCGTCAGTAAATTCACGAAATGTTTTAAATTTATTTCTAGATAGGTCCACCCAAAAAAGATTATCCATAGCTCCTCCTACTTTATTTTTGCAATTATTTCTGCAACTGTATCGATTATCCCATCTTCAAAAATATCTACATCATATTCATCTTCAATTTTTACGGTAAGAACGGCTAAGTCTAACGAGTCAAATTCCAGGTCTCTCCTTAGGCTTGTTTCCCCAGATATATTCACATTTTTCTCTGCACCTTTATTTTCCAAAATGCTAGCAATAATTTCTTTGATATTATTCTCCATGATTATACTCCTCCTTATGCCGAACTAATATATATTCCATATTTTCAATTTGATAACCCATCGAAATATACAGCTTTAGAACTTCTAAATTATTCGAGGAAACTTTTGTTCTTATAATCGTTTTTCCCATGGATAAATATCTTTCAATGGGTTTCAACACAATACTATATCCCAATCCCATACCTTGGTACTGAGAATACACCCCTCCTAAAAGGACTTGAACCGTCTCATCACCCTTTAGCTTCGCCATAAAAAATCCAAGAGCTGCATCTTTTTTGTTAATTCGAATAATTTCTGTATTATTGTTATGAAACTCATCATATATCCAATTTTTATACCTGCGGTTTGATATTTCTATTCCAAAATTATGATCTAGAGCAATTCTATCTGTTGAAAACATGTCATCGCGCAAATTATCAATAATATCTTGTAATTCATTCTTGCTACTTACATAGGTCAGTTGAAGTTTCTCACCCATTTTTAGAATGGTATTATCAATATTAAGATTTTTTTTAAGGTTTTTGAAAAGTGACAATTGAGTTTCGCAGAATCTAAATCCGATATCCTGCAGATTTTTAAGCAAGCTAGGCTCAACAATTGGTACTTTAGCGACAATATAATCATATTTATGGCTATCTAGTACACGGAATAAATCATCAAAGTTGTCTCCATGTTTAAAATTTATTTCCAGTGTTGATTTATTGATATTTTTTTTCTCCCAGAAAGCATCAATTAATTCCATTTTTTAAACTCCATTATTAAGTTATATGAATATTTTTTTATAAAAATTTAACATTATCAATATTGGCCCATTCATTTTATTACGGAGTAATTCTGACTGTAATATCCCTTGTTGTCAAGATAGGATCAATTTATTTGTCGGCTATAATAACCTGACAATGATGGATTAGGCATATTTTTTTAAAACTAACTCCTTATTCGAAATTGATACTATTCTATTGCTTCTCGTTGAATCAAGGAACCGGAGGATTAATAATCATATGCTCAGTAAGCTCCTTCCCCCTTCAACACAACCGGAATCGTCTTAAGCAGTATCTTAAACTCCAGAGCTAAGCTCCACCGCTCAATGTAGTAAATATCCAGCTTCACCCACTCTTCAAAAGGCAAATCACTTCTTCCGCTAACCTGCCAAAGCCCGGTAATCCCTGGCCGAACATCGAATCTACGCCATTGATAATCCGTGTACTGTTCAACTTCGTTTGGTAACGGCGGACGCGGCCCGATAAGACTCATTTGTCCCACCAGCACATTAAACAACTGCGGGAGCTCGTCAAGCGAGTACTTCCGTATAAAACGGCCTACGCGGGTAATGCGCGGGTCGTTTTTCATTTTGAATATCGGACCGACAGCTTCGTTTTGACTTGCCAGGGATGCCTTTAGAGCTTCTGCATTAGCGACCATGGATCTAAACTTCAACATGTGGAACGGGGCACCGTTTTTGCCGATCCGCTTTTGTTTGATCAAAAGTGGACCTTTAGAGTCTATTTTAATAGCAATAGCTGTAATCAAAAGGATCGGAGAAATCAATATGATACCAATCGCCGAAAGTATAAAGTCGGCATTGCGTTTCATAAACCAATTTAGTCCGCGTAGCGGAGTCCGGACAATCTCGATGCACGGATAATCAAATGCATGATCGAAAGAAACGCTTGATGTAACGAGTTCAAACAATTCCGGGATAATTTTGATCTGAACATCGTATTTTCTTACGCTTGTAATCAGTTGATTGATCACGCCACGTTCTGATGGAATGGTTATATATATTTCGTGAATTTTATGTTTTTGTACGAGCTGTTCGATTTGCGGTATGGATCCAAGAATTTGATGGCCCTTCTTAAAATCGTCAAGGAATCCGATAAAACGGCTTCTGCTTGACTTGTTTGCATTTAGATTGTCACGGATTTGTTCTCCGACTCGCCCTGCACCGATGATCAATACATTTTTGTCGTAGTGGGCGGTTCTCTTCAAGAGCAGGAGAGCACCTAGTCGCAAAAAGCGGGACAGCAGGAAGCTCAGGACCATTAGAATAGCCAAGACCAGAATAAGTACACGAGAATAAATGATACTCGTCTTCAGAAAGAAGATAAGCCCTAGCGTGACCAGAAAGGAAAAGGCAACGGCCTTTCCTGCTATTATGGTATCATCAAAAACCTTAATGTCGCGGTTCCATTTGAACATTCCCCGCTGGTAAAGCCAACCGGTGTAGACCGTAAAGATAACACCTAACAAAAGGACGTACTCGCCGATAACGGGGATTTGCCGAATGCTGTTTGAGAAATTGGTCCAATCAATCGCGCCGTAATCGGCTGCTACTTTGTAGTGGAATAATAGAAAAAAGCTGAGTAAATAAAGGAAATACTCGATTCCAATCAAGCCAATATTCAGCACCATCTCAATGCGAAGCGTCTTCTTCTTATAGCTGACGATATCCTCGGCGATTAGCAGGTGCCCGGGTTTCAAATTTTTGTTCATTTGAATCTCGAGACTCATGGACAAACGCTCCTTGACAATCTTTGATATTTCCTAACAATTATAGCATACTATCGGCGTTTTAGTCCGGTCAAATGTTGTCCGCATATTTGTCCACCCCCCCACATAGAGATGTACAAGTAATCATTATTTCGTGTGAGGGGTGGATGAAATGCGTCGGATCACATGGATGCTGGCCATCGTGATGTGCGTTGCATTAGTTGCAGCCGGTTGTGGGACGAAGAATGCGGAGCAGGTTGTCAAAGATTTGGATCATGTGATCGGAAAGCTCGACAGCTATCAAGGTGCGGGGAAGATGACTTTGCAGACCGGTCAGCAGGCGCAGGAATATAATGTGGAGGTTTGGTACAAGAATCCGCATTATTATCGGATCGCGCTGACGAATGAGGCAAAGGATATTACGCAGATTGTGCTGCGCAACGATGAGGGCGTTTTTGTACTGACGCCGCATTTGAATAAAATGTTCCGCTTTCAGAGCGATTGGCCGGAAAATTCGGGGCAAGTGTACTTGTATCAGTCGTTGGTGCAGAGCATTGTGATGGATAACGAGCGGCAGTTTGCTCAAGAGAAGGATATGTACGTGTTTGATGTAGCGGCGAATTACCAGAATGGGCTACTGGCCCGTCAAAAAATTTGGTTGAACAAAAAGGACTATGCGCCTAAGCAAGTTCAAGTGTCCGATGAGAACAACAATGTGATGGTATCGGTGAATTTCTCGCAGTTTGAATTCGGCAAGAAGTTCGATAAAGATTCTTTTGACATGCAGCGGAATATGACAAGCTGGAATCTCCAATCGATGCCTACTACGGCGAAGGTCGATGACGCGGCGAAGCAAGGTGCCACGAAGTCGGGTGCAGCCGGTACGTCGTTGCAACAAACAACAGCATCGGACAAGGCCGCGGCCGCTAAACAAAGCTTCGGGATCGTGGAGCCGAATTACTTGCCTAAGGGCGTGAAAAAGCAAGATATGAAAGAAGTGAAGCTGGGTGACGACAAAGGGATTTTGTTCCGCTATTCCGGCGCGTTCAATTACACGCTCCTAGAGACGATGCCGCAGGCCAAGACGGTAACTTCGCTCCCCGGCGATATTGTTGACCTTGGATATACGCTTGGAGTCGTCACCGGCGAAGAGAAGGGTATGAGGATGCTGACATGGACCTATGACGGTATCGAGTACCGGTTGTCGACCGGGGATCTTCCGCCTACGGAAATGATCCGGGTTGCGCAATCGGTACAAGGGCAAGTGGGCAAGTAAATTGTAAGTCGGATAACTATTCGTAGAGTTAATTAAAGAAATTAGTCAAAAGAATTTATCGTAGGAATGAGCAGAAGCTTTACGTGTTGAAATATAAGGTTATTAAAACTTATTTAAGAACATACCCGGTTCCCCAGCGAAAAACAAAGTTTTTTGTGGGTTTAGCCGGGTATTTTCCTTTATTTGTCCGCTTCGGAAGGCGGTTTTGTAAGGCATTGTTCATTGACAGTGCACCGGTATGGCATTACCATATATGAAGGGTTTCAGGTTGGGCTTTCCAAGTAAGGGATAGCCCCGGAAAATGAAGAAGGTGAACAGCTTGGAGACGTTTTATCGGCCGACGTGGGTGGAAGTTTCGCTGGATGCACTGCGGCATAATATACAGGCATTCCGGCAGGCGCTCCCGGCGGATATGAATTTGATGGCCGTCGTAAAAGCGGACGCATACGGGCATGGCGCGGTTAAGGTAGCGCAGGAAGCGCTGGCTTGTGGCGTCGGTTATATCGGAGTCGCATTTTTGGATGAAGGGTTGGAGCTGAGGCGGTCAGGAGTGACTGCACCGATCCTCGTATTGGGTTATACGCCGCCGGAAGGGATTGCTCCGGCTGTGGAGCATGATATTACTTTAACGGTGTTTAGCGATGAACTGTGGCCGGCTTTGGACTTGATAGGAGAAGGCAAGCTGCGCGTGCATGTCAAAATCGATACGGGCATGGGACGAATCGGGTTGCAGGCGGACGAAGAAGCTATTGCTTTTCTGGAGCGGGCTGTTAAGCATCCTTCGCTAAATGTGGAAGGGGTATATACGCATTTTGCAAGTGCCGATGAGGCGGATAAATCGTATACGCTGGAGCAGCATGGCAAGTTTGAACGAATAATCGGTCATTTTCGGAACATTGGGGTTCAGTTTCGATATGTCCATACTGGAAATAGTGCGGCAGGCATCGAGTGTCCCGAGCTTTCTTACAACATGGTTAGGTTGGGGATCGGGATGTATGGATTGTATCCGTCCGAGGAAGTGAATCGGGAGCGGGTAGCGCTGGAGCCGGTCATGAGCATCAAAACGAAGATGTCTCATATCAAGACGCTCCCTGCGGACTCTGGCGTCAGCTACGGCGTCATTTACCGGACCGAAGGGGAAGAGACGATCGCGACGCTTCCGATCGGTTACGCGGACGGCTATAGCCGTATACTGTCGCAAAAGGTTCATGCTCTCGTGCGCGGGCGCAGAGTTCCGATTGTCGGCCGGATCTGTATGGATCAATGCATGGCGAACGTAAGCGGCATTCCGAATCCGACTAAGGAAGAGGAAGTGGTGCTGATGGGACGGCAAGGGAAGGAAGTCGTTTCGGCAGAGGAGCTGGCAGGCTTGCTCGGGACCGTCAATTACGAGATTACGTGCATGGTGTCTCATCGCGTACCTAGAGTGTACATTAGCAATGGCGAGCGAGTGTCTGTTGTTAATCCTTTGGTACGGTGAAGATCGGATCTCGATGGCGGGCGTAGTGGAAGGGCGAAGCTTCGACACTATTTAAGTAGGTTTTCGCGGGCGGTGCAGGTGAAACATTTTCCAGCGGCTTTTTCTTCATAAAGCGAAGGATTTGTCGGCTGCTTAGCGAATATGTATAGACGGACCTTAAGGAGGAGCGTTACTTAAGCATGACATCGCCTCCACTGCGGCTGAAAGCGCATAGCAACAGGGCTGCCGCCAGTGGGAAAGAGAGTTAGCTGCGGGCGCCCTCGGCGGACATTATTTTGCAGAGGATATACATACGTGATATATCCTTCGCATATACTTGGTCTTGTATAAAATGACTGGAATGGCGACATAATGGGAGTATGGGTTGGGAATGTTTTGGAGGTGCGAGATCGGTGGCCAATGCGCATAACACGAAAAGGATCATGATCAGTCTTCCGGATAACTTGCTGCAGGAAGTGGACGGCATCGTGGAGAAGGAAAACTCCAATCGCAGCGAATTCATTCGTCAGGCCATGAAGCTGTACCTCATGGAGCGCAAAAAGCGGTTCTTGCGCGAATCGATGCAACGCGGTTATATGGAAATGGCAAAAATTAACCTGCATATGGCTGCAGAGGCTTTTCAAGCGGAGGAAGACGCGGACGGTACCCTCGATCGCTTAGTTAGCGGGGTGTAGAGCTTGATTGTGAAACGTGGCGATGTATTTTTTGCGGACTTGTCACCTGTAGTGGGGTCCGAACAGGGCGGCGTACGGCCTGTGCTCATTATTCAAAATGACATCGGAAACCGATTCAGTCCTACCGTTATCGTTGCGGCGATCACCGCGCAAATTCAGAAAGCGAAGCTGCCGACTCATGTAGAAATCGATGCGGAAGCGCACGGGTTCGACCGGGATTCGGTCATTTTACTGGAACAGATCCGGACGATCGACAAGCAAAGGCTTACTGACAAAATTACGCATCTGGACGACGAGTCGATGCGGAAGGTGGACGAAGCGCTGCAGGTCAGCGTAGGTCTGATTGAATTTTGATTTCGGAAAAGCGCGAACGAGGGAGACCTCGTTTTTTTGCGTTTTGGGGACTTGTAAATATTTCCAAAAGCTTATTCGGAGCAAGAAAGGGAATTTGCGCTAGTCTGCTGGTAAACGGACAAACGGAGTTGTAAGCACTACTTCTATAGAAGTCCTTCCGCCTGTCGTTCCGGGATAGATTGATGTGATATAATAAAGGCATGTGGTAGAACGGGCAGAAGGGGGACGGTCATGGCGATAAAAAGGCTGAAGCCGAAAAATGATTTCATTTTTCAACGCTTGTTCGGCGAGCAGGAGACGGAGGATAGCCTGATTTCGCTGTTAAATGCAATTCTTCGGTTGGAAGGAGAGCGGCGTATCGTCAACCTGACGATAATCGAGAATAAGCAATTGGCCAAAAAACTGATTGATGACAAAACCGGCAGACTGGATGTAAGGGCGGAAACGGCGGACCGGGTTCAGATCAACATCGAAGTGCAATTGACCGACTACCGAAACATGCCGAGGCGCTCGCTCTTCTACCTGAGCAAGCTATATGCAGACTCAATCAAATCTGGCGGGCGCTACGAGGAACTCAAGAAGACAATCGCGATCAACATCGTCGACTTCCGTTTGTTCGATTTCGAACGATTTCACAGTACGTTTCATTTTTATGAAGACAACGAGGACCGGTTCATGCTGACGGATGCAATGGAAGTGCATTTCATCGAATATCCGAAATTTAAGGCGACTCGTAAAGACCTTGAAGATCCTTTGCATCGCTGGCTACTGTTCCTTGATGAGAAATTGCCGGAAGATCAATTAAAGGAGCTGATCGAGATGGACCCCGTTATCGGAAAAGCGGAAGAGCGGTTGGAGTGGCTAAGCAGTGATGAAGAGACGATTCGTCTGTACGAGGCTCGGGAGTATTCCCTGATCGAGCGGAATAGTCTTATCGCGGATGGAGAAGCGAGAGGGCTGGAGAAAGGCAAGGCCGAGGGCATGATCGAGGCCAAAGCGGAAATCGCATTGACAATGATTCGCAAAGGGGTGGAACATGCGATGATAGCGGAGTTCACGGGGCTGACTTTGCAGGAAATCGCCGATTTGGAGAAGAGAAACGGATCTGTCTGACAGAGAAGATGCTTTTATCCGCTTGGACATGCGGAAATAACTGTGAATTCTAGCGAATTTACAGGGACTGTACTTAACATCAGTATGAAAGAGGTAGATCATGGCCAAAGAACAGGAAACTAAAGGGACGGACGTTCAAGGACAGGACGCCGGCAAATACGAGCTTTCCGATGAGCAAAAAGCGCTTCGCGAGGAACGCATCCTGAAGCAAGTCGCCAAAGAGCTGCAGCTGCCGCCTACTAAAGTGCGGGCGTCGGTCGGTTTGTTGGATGAAGGGAATACGATTCCGTTTATCGCCCGGTACCGGAAGGAAATGACCGGTGAGCTGGACGAGACGCAGCTGCGGGATATCGAGGAGCGTTTGCAATATTTGCGTAATTTGGAAGATCGGAAGCTGGAAGTGATCCGGCTCATCGACGAGCAGGGTAAGCTGACGGACGAGCTGCGCGCTTCGATCGAGCAGGCGGTTAAGCTGCAGGAAGTGGAGGACTTGTACCGGCCTTACCGGCAGAAGCGGAAAACGCGCGCAAGTGTCGCCAAGGAACGCGGACTCGAGCCGCTGGCGATCTGGATTATGGCACAGCCGCGGCAAGGATCGCTTGAGCAGGAAGCGGCCAAATATATCGATGAGGACAAGCAGGTGAATACGGCCGAGGATGCGGTGCAGGGCGCCATGGACATTATCGCCGAAAACTTGGCGGACGACGCGAAGATCCGCGCTTGGGTTCGCAAATATACGCAGGACCAGGGCATTATTGCTACCGAAGCGAAAGACTCGGAGCAAGAGTCCGTATACGAAATGTACTATTCGTATCAGGAGCCGGTTCGTAAGCTTCCACCGCATCGTACTCTCGCTATCAATCGCGGGGAACGCGAGGAAGTGTTGAAGGTTCGCCTGGAGGTACCGGCGGAACGTATTCACGATTACATCGCGAAACAAATCGTCAAAGGTGAATCGATCGTCAAAAGCACGTTGCTGCTCGTAATCGAGGATGCTTACAAGCGGCTTATCGCTCCTTCGATCGAGCGCGAGGTACGGGGAGAGCTGACGGAGAAAGCGGAGGAGCACGCAATTCAAATTTTCGCGGAAAATTTGCGCAATTTGCTGCTTCAGGCGCCCGTTAAGGGGCAGGTTGTGTTGGGTGTAGACCCGGCTTTCCGGACGGGCTGCAAGCTGGCCGTAGTCGATGAAACGGGCAAAATGCTGTACATAGATGTCGTGTATCCGACGCCGCCAAATAATAAGGTGGCCGAAGCCGAAGCAAAAGTGAAAGCCGCGATAGAGAAGTATGGCGTGCAGCTGATCGTGATTGGCAACGGGACGGCTTCCCGCGAAACGGAGCAATTTATAGCCGATCTGATTGCGAAGCTGAAGGGGCGAGGGCTTCAGTATTTGATCGTCAATGAAGCGGGAGCGAGCGTGTACTCGGCCTCGAAGCTGGCTGCGGAAGAATTTCCTAAGCTGGATGTTGCGGAGCGGAGCGCGATCTCGATCGCCCGGCGTTTGCAGGATCCTTTGGCGGAATTGGTGAAAATCGAGCCGAAGGCGATCGGTGTCGGGCAATACCAGCATGACGTGGCGCAAAAGCATTTGGAGGAAAGTTTGAAGGTTGTCGTGGAATCGGCCGTCAACCATGTCGGCGTCGATCTGAACACCGCTTCTCCGTCGCTGCTGTCGTACGTATCGGGCATTAACGGCACGATCGCCAAGAACATCGTGAAGTACCGCGAGGAAAACGGCAAGTTCAAGGACCGCAAGCAGCTGCAAAAGGTACCGAGGCTCGGTGCGAAGACGTTCGAGCAATGCGTCGGATTTATGCGCGTTAGCGACGGTGTAAGTCCTCTCGATAATACTCCCATTCATCCGGAGTCGTATGAGGTGGTGGACCGTTTGTTCCAGGAGCTTCGTCTGGAACTGTCCCAGCTTGGATCTAAGGAGCTGAAGGAGAAGCTGCAGCATGCCGATGTGGAGTCACTTGCGCCGAAGCTGAACGTCGGAGTACCGACGCTGAGAGACATACTGGACAGCTTGCAGAAGCCGGGTCGCGATCCGCGCGAGGAGCTGCCTCCGCCGATTTTCCGGACGGATGTGCTGCAGATTGAAGATTTGACGCCGGGCATGCAGCTGCAAGGGACCGTCCGCAACGTCATCGACTTCGGGGCTTTTGTCGATATCGGAATCAAAAATGACGGGCTCGTCCATATTTCGCAGATGAGCGATACGTTTGTGAAGCATCCGATGGATGTGGTGTCGGTAGGAGATACGGTAACGGTATGGGTATTGAACGTGGATCTCAAAAAGGGCCGCGTTGGTCTGACGATGAAAAGCCCGAATAAGTAATTGCCGGTGTGCTGCTTGCGTCGTTATGTAGCGGGATGAGGCAAGCGGCTACCGGGAGGAGCGGCAAGAACTAAAGCAACGGAAAAGTGTATAAGAAAAAACGCCCTGGGGACGCTTTCTCCGGGGCGTTATTGTCGGGATATATGAACGGACTCCTTCGAGTCGGTGATTTTGGTTCGATAAAAGAACCAGCAATCGTTCAGCAGCCGAATTTGCCGGGTATCCTTCTTGCGGAACGCTTTCTCCAGTTGATGGCAAAGCCACTGCGGCATAGCTTCATCCCCTCTTTCCCAAGGTCTCGTTCTTGCTGTGCACTTACCTATAGGATATGGGGAAAGAGCGGATGTGGTGCAGGTCCTGTTATGGAAAAAGTGCTGCGGCAGTTCAGGAATTGTATTCTTCGTCCTCTTCGTACCACTGCTCGAGTTGGGCTTGGAGCGCCCGGATTTCCGTTAGCAGCGAAATAAGCGGGTACGATTTCTCGTCCAGCGAGGCAAAGGCTTGTTCCAGCTCGTTCATGTACTTCAGTCCGTGCACGATCGGGCAAGCGTTGTCTACGATGTCAAGCGTATCGCATTCGGCTACGACGTGCGGAAGGCTGGGCACATTCGCGGCGGTAAGCTTGTCCAGCTCCTTGTGCAGGCGGCGATTTAGAGCGGTCAGCTGGTAAACATGGTCTGCCGGCATCTCGACAAATTCCAGAATATCGCCGAGCTTCAGGACGGCATATCTCATCTTGGGCATATCGGTCTCGTTCTCCTCTCGGGTTGACGCTCGCGAGCGCGTCGGTCCGTTTCATTCTACTTGACAGTTTAGCGTATGATCGAGTAAAAATTCAAGTAAAGGATTGCGCCGGGCATGTCCGTTTCGGGGGAGGAGAGGTATGGACGACAAGGAGCTGCAGCAATGGATAGAACGGGTGTCGTTGCAATATTTCAAACGGCCTTTTCTGCATCGGGCGACGTTTAATCGGAGACTTCGGACGACCGGGGGGCGTTATTTTATGCGGTCGCACAATATCGACATTAGCTGGCACCAGTATGAGGCGTTCGGAGCGGAGGAAGTCGAGAAGATCATCAAGCACGAGCTGTGCCATTATCATCTGCATTTGCAGCGAAAAGGCTACAAGCATCAGGACGCGGACTTCAAGAAGCTGCTGGCGGAGGTGGGCGGCACCCGGTATTGCCAGTCGCTCGGTATGCGGAAAAAGGCTCAAGCTTACCGGTATAAGCTGGAATGCGTTTCGTGCGGAACTTCATATATGCGCAAACGCCGGATGGATCCAAGCAAATATGCTTGCGGGAAGTGCCGGGGAAAGCTGAGATTGCTCGCGCTTGACTTAGGACCGGATTCATGATAATTTAATACTTGTACGTTCCCTGATAGCTCAGTTGGTAGAGCACTCGGCTGTTAACCGAGTTGTCACAGGTTCGAGTCCTGTTCGGGGAGCTTTTCTTATCCCCATCGAAGGTTGGGAAGCTTTGGAGAGATACCCAAGAGGCCGAAGGGGGCGCTTTGCTAAAGCGTTAGGGTGTAACAGCCGCGAGGGTTCGAATCCCTCTTTCTCCGTAGAAAAAGTCGCCAAGTTGGCGGCTTTTTTATTTGGAGAAAGGTGAGAACCCGAAGAAGAGGGGGCGTCGGAGCATAAGTTTTCGTGAGGATAGGCTTCGCAGTCTCGGAGGCCGTGAGGCCGGAGAGTATCCCTCTTTCTCCGTAGAATAAGCTTAAAAAGCCGCTGATGAGCGGCTTTTTACATTAGAGGGATGAGAACCCGAAGAAGAGGGGGCGTCGGAGCATAAGTTTTCGTGAGGATAGGCTTCGCAGTCTCGGAGGCCGTGAGGCCGGAGAGTATCCCTCTTTCTCCGTAAAAAAAGTCGCCAAGTTGGCGGCTTTTTTTACGGAGAAAAAAGGGGGAGAACCCGAAAAGAGGGGTCTCTAAGCAAACAAATCTTATCAACGGAACTGTATTCCGCTAACGCCGGTGGCTCGTATGCAAGAACTTCACAATCTTGAAGGCCGTAAGGCCGGAGAAATGGTTTACTTTAGCATGAGTTGCATATTCATCGACGCTCAAGTCCAAAATAAGATAAAGGAGTATCATGATCGTGAAAGTTAACACAGAGCTTTGAACGATGCCACTGTCGGTTCCGAAACGGGGAAGTGCAGCAGATTTCCTGGAGAAACGGACAAGGCGAATCGTTTCCGCATTTTTCGTTAAAAAACATGAAAAAGGGCTTGTCAGCAAACAAGTTATCCGCTATAATAACATTTGTCGCCTCGAAGGGCGGCGATACAAAGTATAAGGCGGCCCGTTGGTCAAGGGGTTAAGACACCTCCCTTTCACGGAGGTAACAGGGGTTCGAATCCCCTACGGGTCATTTCTTTTTCCCTCTTAAGCGGGAATGGAAACGCGAAAGAGCATCCCTTAACGGGTCATTTTTTATTTTGGCTTCCCCGAGCCATTAGCTCAGTTGGTAGAGCACCTGACTTTTAATCAGGGTGTCGTAGGTTCGAGTCCTACATGGCTCATATGTAGAGTTGAACCTTACAACTCTCTAACCTGCGGTCGTGGTGGAATGGCAGACACGCTATCTTGAGGGGGTAGTGGGCGTACGCCCGTGAGAGTTCGAGTCTCTCCGACCGCATTACACAAACGAACGAGAGTCCTTGCCGATTGGCGGGGGCTCTTTTTTTGTTTTGCTTGAGCCAGCAGGTGCTCTCGTCGACTTGGTTAGCGGAAATTTTCGACGTTATTCCACCGGTTTTTGCTGGTTCGTGGGCAATAGCGGAAAAATTTGGCGGTCACTTGGCTCTAATAAGCGCGTTTTTGCCACTAAGGTTGTAAGGGGGCAGGGTTTGTCTCTTTATCGTTTGCTTTCCCTCCGAGGGAAAGTGTACTCTTAAGGAAAGCGTAATGCGTATATAGAGGAGGAACGAAACGGTGACGGACAAGAAGATGCTGGTGTTTATCGGATCTTATGCGGAGGCGGCGGACAACGGAATTTATGTATATAGCATGGATATGGAGAATGGGGCTTTGTCGCGGCTGGATCAAGTGGCTGGCGTGCAAAATCCTACCTTCCTAAGCTTGGATGCCGGGAAAAGACGATTGTATGCGATCGGAGAACGGCTCGAAGACGGGCGGCGCCAAGGTGCGGCAGTGTCGTTTGCGATAGATCCGGTACAAGGGAAGCTGCGGGAATTGAATCGCGCGGGTACGGTGGATACGACGACTTGCCATATTCAGCGCGATGCGGGAGATCGTTTCTTTGTGGTGGCGAGCTACTCGGGCGGACAAGTGGGGCTTGTTGAAATCGGTGAAGGCGAAACGATCGGCAGACTGTTGGACGCGCAGTGGCATGAGGGCGGCAGCGTGCATCCCGAAAGGCAGGATCGGCCTCATCCGCACTCGGCGTTTTTCAGTCCGGACAATCGGTTTGTGTTCGTGTCGGATCTGGGGCTGGACCGCATTCGCGCGTACCGTTTAAATGCGGAAGCCGGTACATTGGAGTTTCACGGCGACACGGCCGTGCAGCCGGGAGCGGGGCCGCGGCATTTGGCGTTCCACCCGAGCGGGGCGTATGCCTTTGTTATCAATGAGTTGGACTCCACGATTACGTCGTTCCGTTATAACGCTGCAGAGGGGACGTTGCAAACGTTGGAAGTCGTGTCCACGCTGCCCGCGGAATTCGAAGGCGAAAACGCTTGTGCGGAAGTGCAGGTTTCCCCGGACGGAAACTATCTTTACGGTTCCAATCGGGGGCATGACTCGATTGTCGTCTACTCCATCGATTCGGATTCCGGCAAACTGTCCTTGGTAGAGCACACGTCCACTCGTGGCGGACATCCGCGGCATTTCTCGCTTTCGCCGGACGGAGACTACCTCCTGGCGGCCAACCGCGATTCGGACAACATCGTCGTATTCCGGGTAAATCAAGAAAGCGGAAAGCTCGAATACACAGGGAATTCGGCGCAGGCTTCGAAGCCGGTGTGCGTGAAGATGGCCGTATTTCCGGCAGAATGAATGCTCGGCTATACTGAACAAACGGGCCTTCCCTTTTTCAGGGGGAGGTCTTTTGGTATTGGAGCGGCATTGGTCCGCTTGAACGGGGGGCCATTCGAGGGTATGATCGTGCTAAGACGGTTCGCCTTTGTAGGAAGCGAGGAGGCTTTCTATTAGACAAAATGGAACCAATGGAATGAAAAAGCTGCCATGGAGCAGCACTGTTGAACCAGACCGGAGTAAAGGGTGAGAGGATGCTCGTTTATTTCGCTGCATTGCTGTCGGCCGCTATTGTGTTGTTCCTGCTGCATCCGAAGCGCGAGGCCAACCGGTGGGCGTCTTTTTTCCTCTTATTCGCGAGTGTTGGCGGGCTGGCCGGCTTCATCCGCGAAGATGCGCTGCCTGCGCTGGCTATCCAAGCGAGTACGTCCCCATGGTTGGAAGCGCTCCGGCTTATGGTTGCGGGACTGGAGATTATCAATCATACCCTTACCCCTTACGGTGTGCTCGTGTTTTGTATCGTTTATTCGGAGCGACTCCCGCGATCTTCGCAGCGAACGAGACTGAAACTTCTTCTGTTGATTCCGCCTGCGGCAACGGCAGCGGCCTATGCGGCCGTAACGGAGACGAACTATTTTTTTCTGCTGCTGCTTCTCTGGGCCGCGCCTTATTATGGGGCTTCGTGCTGGCTGCTGATCGCCTCCTTCGTCCGGGAGCGTAACCGTTGGAGAAGAAAGGAGCGTCTTGCCGTAGCAGTGCTGGTCGTGCCGACACTGATTGCGATTGCGGTTTTTATTAACGTAGCGAGTGTGTGGGACCCAGGGTTCCATTTTTTCAATTACGTCGCCTTCTTCATTGCTTACTCTCTGCTCGCCGGCGTGGCGTTTGCATTCGGCTCCGGGGTGCTCGGAGTTAAGGTGAAGATCGAGCGGGACCCGCTAGAAAGTGCAATGAAGGCGGTCGGTTCAGGAACGGCTATGCTCAACCATACGATCAAGAACGAAATCGCCAAAATCTCGATGTGCGCGGAAAACGTCAAAGCATCACTCGATCCGCAGGACGAAGAAACGGCGGAGCAGCTCGACCTGATCGTCAAGTCTGCCGATCATATGCAACGGATGGTAGGCCGCATTCACGGTCAGACGCAGCATATTATTCTGGAGGAACGGCCGCTTCGGCTGGCGGTATGGGTGGCGGAATGTTTACTTCGCAGGTCGTCCGAGCTGGAACGAAACGGGATTGCGGTAGAAACGGGGTTCGAGTGCGATCCCATGCTGCTGGGCGACCGGGTTCATATTAGCGAGGTCATATCCAATATATTAAGCAATGCGATCGAAGCGATGCAAAACGGCGGCCGGCTGATCGTGCGGATGGAGGACAAGAAACGAGGCATCGAGCTTTCGTTCCGGGATAACGGACCGGGTATACCGAAGGAGCGGCTGCAGCGAGTATTCGAGCCTTTCTACACAACGAAGACGAATACCGCACGAGGCAACTACGGACTCGGGTTAACTTATTGCTACCAAGTGATGCGTCAAAGCGGCGGATCGATCGAAGTGGAAAGCGGTGCAGGGGCGGGAACGACGGTAAAGCTATTGTTTCCGGCGAAGAAGCGGATATCGGAAGCCGGGGCTGGCAAGTTGGATAGAGATCCGAGCGGCAAGGAGGAGTCGGCGGAATGAGCCGAATTAAAGTGTTCATTGTCGAGGACGATCCGGACTGGATCAAAGCGATGACCGCTTATCTAAATAAGGAAGACGATATGCTCGTCATCGGAGCTGCGACGAGCCGGGAGGAAGCGGTCCGCCTGGCCGGGACGCTCGAGTTCGACGTGGCTTTGATGGACATTTGTCTCACGCCGGGGCGGCTGGACGGCATTTACGCCGTCATGGAACTGCTTGACGCACGGCAAGCCAAAGTGATCATGCTTACCTCCTTGGAGGACGAAGCGGTTATTACTCAGGCATTTACGGCCGGAGCGGTTCAATATGTGGTGAAAACGGATTACCGGACGCTGCCGCAAACGATTCGCGGAGCGCTCAGGAGCAATAATCCGATGGATGTGCTACTAAAAGAGTTCGCCCGGTTGAAGCGCCAGGAGCAGCTGCAGCCATTGACCGGGGCGGAGCGGGAGCTGTTCGATTTGCTGGAGGAGGGATATTCCCAACCGCAAATCGGCCGGAAGCTGTTCAAAGCGGAAAGTACGTTGAAAAACCAAGTCAACAAAATGCTGAAAAAGCTCCGTGTCAAAAGCAGCAAGGAAGCGGTGGAGAAGGTGCGGCGCGGCGGGCTTATGCCGGAACCTTCGGACCGTGAGGAGACAGGCGGAGGAGACGGGATAGGCAAAGACGGCGAGGGGTAAAGCGAGCCCATGCCGGAACCTTCGGACCGTGAGGAGACGGGCAGGGGGGACGGGTTGGCAGAGACGGTGAAGGGTAGAGGCGGGCTTATGCCGGAACCTTCGGACCGAGAGGAGACGGGCAGGGGAGACGGGTAGTCAAAGACGGCGAGGGTTAGAGGTGGCTCATGCCGGAACCTTCGAACCGTGAGGAGACGGGCAGGGGGGGACGGTAGGCAGAAACGGTGAGGGCTGGAGGCGGGCTTATGCCGGAATCTTCGGACCGTGAGGAGACAGGCAGAGAAGACGGGGTAGGCAAAGACGGCGAAGATTAGAGGCTGCTTATACCCGAACTTGTACGGCAGTGAGGAGATAGGCGAACGTGAACGGAATGAACGGCAGACGGGGGTGCTATGTTTGATAGTACCCTCTTTGCGTACCGTTGCACGAAAGTTGGAACTGCAGCAAGAGAGCCGCGGAGATGTACAATGAACGTACGGGGCGGCCGGAAAGGCTGGTAACGGTCATGAAAAAGCAAACGAGGGACTATGACATCATTTTATTCGACGGCGAGTGCATCATGTGCAGTGCGATCGTACGTTTCGTCATCAGGCGCGATCCTGAGAGGCGGTTTCGTTTTGCGTCGCTCGATTCGGAAGCGGGTGCGGCTATCCGCAGGCGGGCTCTGGGAGGGCCGGGTGCGGGGCTGACGGCAAGAGGTAGCGATCCGGCTAAGGGGAACGTCTCCTCGGACGCAGTCGACGAGAAGACCGGCGTTGGCGTACCTGCTCCCGACACGTTCATGCTGGTGCGCGGCGACCGGCTCTTCATGAAATCCCGGGCGGGGCTGGAAGTGGTCAAACGGCTGCGAGGAGCATGGCCGCTGCTCTATGCGTTCATCGTCGTCCCCTCGCCGATCCGGGACAAAATATACGACTATATCGCGCGCAACCGGTACCGTTGGTTCGGGCGAAACGATCGCTGCATGCTGCCGTCCCCGGAAAATAGAGACCGATTTATCGGGTAGCAGACGGAGGGAGAACGATGGGCGGAGCCAAGCCGATTTACGTCGAGCTGAATATCAAAGCCGATATGGGCGAGCTGTGGGAACGGACGCAAACGCCGGAGATGCACGAGCAATGGGATTTGCGGTTTTCCGAAATCCGATATATAGAGAAGGAAACGGACGATGAGCCCCAACGGTTTCTGTATGCGACAAGGATCGGCTTCGGCATGCGCATCGAAGGAACGGGCGAAACGACAGCTTCGACGGAGGAACGATCCGGGCGGAAAACGTCGGTGCTTCGTTTCGGATCGGATAGCCCGTTATCACTCATACGCGAGGGCGGAGGGTTTTGGCGTTATGTTCCGCACGAGGGAGGCGAGAGCGTAACGTTTATGACACGCTACGACTATAAAACGCGTTTCGGGCCGCTCGGCGGCCTGGCGGACAGATTGGCGTTCCGGCCGCTCATCGGCTGGGCGACGGCATGGAGCTTCGACCGGCTGCGGCTGTGGCTCGAGAGCGGCATACCGCCTTCCGTCTCTTTTAGCCGATGGTTCATTCACGTATGCGGTGCTTGGCTGCTCGCATTGCTATGGATGTATCAAGGCATCGTGCCGAAGCTGGTCGCCCCCGAGGCGGGAGAGCTGGACTTGCTGCAGGCAGCGGGATGGTTCGCCGGCTGGGAAGGGGAGACTTTGGCGGTGCTGGGTTTGGCGGAAGCGGCATTCGGACTTCTGGTCGTTCTGCGCTCCAAGGATCGGAGAGTTCACGCGTTGGCGGCTGCCGCTCTCGTAATACTAGCCATCCCTGCACTCTTGGCCGATCCGCATCTATGGGCGGCACCCATGAATCCCGTCGTGTTGAACGGAGCGTTGCTGGGGCTGCACGGTGCGGTCTCAGCCACATCGCATCGCTTGCCGTCCGCCGCCAATTGCCGCAGGCGTCCTAGCGAGTATTACTAAAGGAGGAGTGAGTATATGCCATCCATATACGAGCAGGCAATGGGCGGCGACTTCGCCAAGCTCCATCCGCAAATCCGCAGACGATTCGGCTTGACTAGCGCCGAAGGCGCCGCATCGATCGGGCGCGGTACGATGGACCGGATCTGGTACGCCAAGTGGGCGGCGCTGCCGCTGTATGTCGGGACGAAGCGGCATATTATGTTTCCTTCCGAAGGCAAGCGCATCCCGTTTACAATCGAAAATTATGCATATACCGATTCGTTCGGCCGGGAAACTGTGACCTGGACTCGTCAGTTCCAATTTCCCGGCAAAATCCGCAGATTTGATGCCACGATGATTTACAGTCGGCAGAGACGCACTATTGTCGATTATTTAGGGGACCGGCAGCATTTGGCTGTCGATCTTGATATCGGGCCTGCTCCGAATGGAGGAATCCGCATCCGTTCCGGCGAACAGCGCTTCTATGAGAGGATGCTGCATTTCCGGTTTCCGCTGAGGCTGTCCGGGATTGCCGATGTGTGCGAGTGGTATGACGACGAGGCGGAGGCGTTCAAGATCGAGGTGAACGTAACGAATCCGCTGCTCGGTCCCGTATTCGGCTACAGCGGAACGTTTCAAGCCGAGTTTGTCGAGACCCGCGGGGCGATTCCGAAGCACATCAAGCCGCTGAGGGAGGAGAGGCGGGAGTGAGAGGCGGGGAAACGGCCTCGAAAATGTAGTCCGCCCACCCCTCGCAGCCGACGTGGTAAGGCGGTTGCGCCGAACGGTCTCCGCAAGCCCGAAGCCAGTACCCTTGAACGGGCAAGGAGGCGTTATCGATTTCGCGAATGCCGCCTGACCTGTCCAACATATATTTTCTGCCCTCTTTGATTGCGTAATTGACTGACGATCCTTGGACTTTTATGCCGTAGTAGGAGAAATTCGGGCCCGGCCTCAGACGGGTCAGTTCCGTATCGTCAAGCTGCCGGAAAAAGCGCTCCGCTGGAACGGAGCGTTCGTATTGCACCCACTCTTGGATGCCGCGGCGGACGATCTTGAATTTTGCTTTCTCCGGATCGAGCTCGACTTGGAAGTAATCGTAATTGCCTTTGGGATGGCGTTCGATCCCTTCATAGCGCATATGAAGCAAAGTTCCGTCAGCCTTGTAACCGGCTTCGAAGCTCTCCAGCCGGGTGTCCCCGGATAATTCGAACAGAGCCGATACGCTCCTCCAGTGAGCGGAGAATTCAAAGCTGTACATATTCGTCTCCGCAGCCGGGACGGTGCGTATGCGTTCGTATGCCATCTTCGTAAGCGGCGGCGTGAGCGATTGGAGCAGAAACAAGCAGAGCCCGAGATAGGCCGCGCGGTGCTTCGCCTCCCGGTTGGCTTTCGGCCGGGCGAACAAGAATAGCAGAAAAGCGGCGAAACCGAGCGGCAGACGCAGCCCGTTCAAAACGAAAGCGAATGCTCCCAGGACGGAATAGCCGAGCAGCTTTAATGGCAGCCAGCTTTCATCCTCCTGACGCTTCCTGTAAAACATGGCGATCAAGAGCAGCGCGACGGCCAATACAGCTGCGTTTATTCCTGTTTTCCACCATTCATCCCCGAACATGAAATCACCGCCTTGCTTTTATTATAAGTGCGGAAAGGCAGCCGATACCAGTAAAACAGGTTCGGGCTGCCTTTGTTCGTTTCGCGTCAATCGGATTACACAAACAGCAGAGCGTCCAACCGCTCCTTTTGCCGGAGATGGTGCCGGAAGTGCATCTCGGCCAGCGCGAACCATTCCTTCGCGTTCAATTTGCCCAAGCGGGGATGCGGAGCGGTATTCTCGGCCGGAATCCCCTCCAGCGAAGGCTCGACCTCGCGCATCCGTCGGACGACTTCATTCAAGCCGTCGACCAACTGCTCCTTGCTCTCCGGCTGACGCGGCGTATACGCGTCGGAAGCGGCGACCCGGATTCGGATCGGAGGGAAGGCGCCCAGATCGAATACGGCCTTTCCCGGCTCGGTCTTCTCTCCGACCGTCCCGCTCGCAGGTCCCCCGTTTTCCCGGCATGCTTCAATTTGACGAAGCTGCATGCGCATGGTCGTCTGGATCAAATGTACGTACACTTGGCCGAGCGACCATTCCCCCACCTCCGGCGTCCGGGTCAATTGATCCATCTCGTAGCGGTCCAATTGCTGCCGGTACAGGCTGACAATTTCCTCAAAGCGTTCAAGCGTTTGTTTCGTATCGATGTGCATCGTATGGTATGGCTCCTTTCGAGTTATGTGAGCTTATCATAGCAAACCGCTGCTGACAGCTGTATGTCAGTATCGTTTCAGCATGTCCTCGATTTCTTGGCGAACCCGCAGTCTCAGCTGCTCCGGCTCGAGCACCGCGACTCCGGCACCCCATCCGAGTATCCACTGGAGCGCATCCTCATGCCGGCGAACCCGCAGCGTGACAAGCAATCCTTCCGGCGAAGGCTCGATCGCATGCATATAAAAATAGTCGCTTTCCCGCAGCAGCGCTTCCAGGTCTGGGCGGAACAGCAGCCGGACGAAGACGTTCCGGTCGTCGGCCGGGCGATACGATTGAAGCTCGAAATCGGCGGGACGCCGGAAGCGTTCGTCCGTTACCGTCAGCTCGCTAATGCGGCTCAAACGGAAATGGCGGATGTCGCCGCGCAGCCGGCAATAGGCGACGAGCAGCCAATTGCCCGCCGCTTGTACGAGTCCGTACGGCTCCGCATCGCGAATACTTTCCCGATCCCCGCCGTCGGCATCCGGCTTCGTCTTCGTATAGCGGAAACGGACGAGGCGCTCCTCCAGAACCGCTAGCCGGAGCAAAGAGAGGTGATCCGATAGAGGATCGTCCCCACATGCTCGGGTCCCTCCGCCGACCAGCTTCCAAGCGGAACGCATTCGGGCCGATTCCGCTTGTACCGTCTGCGGCAAAATCGCCTCGATTTTGCTTCGCGCCGCAAGCGCGCTTGCTTTATAGGCCGCATCGAACCGGTATTCCACGAAATCGAGCCCGAGCAGCAGCACAACCGCTTCTTCGGCGATAAAACCGACCGGCGGCAGGAAGTAGCCCTCCATCAACGAATAGCCTTGGCCGGGGGAGCCGGCGACCGGCACACCCGCCTCGCATAAAGCTTGCACATCGCGATAAATCGTCCTCACGCTCGTCTCGAATACGGCGGCCAAATCGGCGGCGCGGAGCGTGCCTTTGCGCTGCAGCTCCAGTACGATCGCGAGCATCCTGTCGGTTTTGTTCATCGGATTGTTTTCCCGCCTTTCTTTCCGGTCGTGCGTTTCTCTCTATTATGAAGTTAGGAGGCTCTTTCTGCCAGAGCATAACCGGGTCGAACCGGTTAAACAGGCAAGGCTCGCCCAGGCGGCGGGCCTTTTGCGCGTGCGGAAGGGGGTCAATCGGAGGCGAATAGGACTATTTTTCATGGCGTTCATTGTCGGAGTAGGTAAAAAGTAATAGAATGGATGTAAACCAACGGGGAGCATACATAGATGACCAAACGGATATTGATCGTGGACGACTCGGCCGTCATGCGCAAAAATTTGAAATCGATATTAAGCCGGGCCGGTTATGAGGTCGTTGCTGAAGCGACGAACGGGGAAGAGGCGGTACGCGCTTATGCGGACTATAAGCCGGACCTGGTCACGATGGACGTGACGATGCCGGTACTGAACGGCATAGAAGCGGTGAAGCGGATCGTCGCGGCCGACAGGGAGGCGAAAATCGTCGTCGTCAGCGCGTTCGATCAGCGGAGCATGCTGTTCGAGGCGATGGAGAACGGGGCGAGTCATTATATCATCAAGCCGATTACGTCGGACAAGCTATTGGCCGTAGTGGATAAGCTGCTTGAAGGCGGGAATACGGACGAAGATTCGAGCGAAGACGCTGCCGGTCCCAGTGTGTCAGCCGAAGCGGGTGCAGCCGGAGACGGCCTTGGCGGTCAGCCGGCTCAGGAGCCTTTTACGATCGAGAACCGGGAAGGGAAATTCGTTATTACGTTAAGCTCCCGTTTGCATGAAGAAGCGATTTCGTCCATCCGTGCGGCGATGCAGGGGCTGCTGTTCATTAAGCCGCTCTCGGTCGCGTTTTATTTCAGGGACATCGCTGCGGGGACGGAAGTCCCTTATTTGTCGAGCATCGAGGAGATGGTCGCTTCCATCCGGCAAGCCGGGGGCAGGGCCGAGTTTATCGCCGACCGTGAAGACGTGGTGCTGACACTCAGAAGCCGCTGGAGCGATATTGAAACATCGCTTGCCGGGAGGTAACCCCGGATGAGCCCAGTCTCGCATCGTACCCGCCTGACACGCGAGCTGCTGCTCGGATTTGCAGGCATTTTCGTTTTGCCTTTGGCGGCTATTGTGCTGTGGGCCCTTCTCGGTTCGTCCGGGGATGCCGCGGCTTGGAAGCTGCGGACGGCGGTCGCCGGAGCCGGGCTGGCCGTATGCTCGGGCGGTTATGCGTTCTATGTGTACCGGCTTGTGAAGCGGCGTATCGACGAGCCTCTGCTGCGGTTTCAGGAGTCGCTGGAGGATATCGCCGAGGGATTCATCCTTGACGAGATGCCGGAAGAAGCGTTCCGGGAGGCGGAGGAGGGCATCACCCAATCGTTCCGCCAAGTAGTGGCCATCAACAAAATGATGCTGAGAACGGTTGACAATCTGGAACAAGGGTTCGAGGAAGAACGGCTCGCCAAGCTGAAGCAGGTCGAGCTGACGAACGCTTACGAGAAATTCGTGCCGCACGAGTTTATCGGCTTTCTGAACAAGGAAAGCATTACCCAGGTACGTCTCGGCGACCACGTACGGCTGCGGATGACTGTTCTGTTCTCGGACATGCGGTCGTTTACGTCGCTGTCGGAGCGGGTTACGCCCGAGGAAAACTTCCGCTTCCTGAACCGTTACTTGATGGTTATGGAGCCCGTCGTGCAGAAGCACGGCGGTTTTATCGACAAATATATCGGGGACGCCATTATGGCGCTGTTCCATCAAGGCGCCGATCAGGCCGTGCGATCGGCGATTTCCATGATGGCGGAATTGGAACAGTTTAACGCCGGGCGCACGGGCGCGGGCTACGAGCCGCTTCGCATCGGGATCGGCTTGAACACCGGCGAGCTGATGCTGGGCATCGTCGGCGGCGAGAATCGGATGGAGGGCACCGTCATCAGCGATGCCGTGAACGTCGCCTCTCGGATGGAAGACTTGAACAAGATGTACGGCACTTCCATCTTGATCTCCGAGCAGACGGCCGACAGCCTGCTCCGGCCGGGAGATTTCCACATTCGCAAGCTGGACCGGGTGCGGGTGAAAGGCAAGACGAAGCCGATCGACATCTACGAAGTGTTCGATGCCGATCCGGAACAAAGCCGTTCGGCGAAGCTCCAGACGCTGGAGCAATTCGAGCGGGCGGTCGCGTTGTTTCACGAAGGGGAAGCGGCTGAAGCCGAGACGCTGTTTGCCCGTATTGCCGGCCGCAATTCCCACGACCAGGCCGCGCTGCTGTATGTGGAGCGGTGCCGCCGCAACGAATCCGGCCCAATCGGCCCGACGAAAGAAGAGGAAGCGCTATGAGCCAACCGAATACGTCACACAATCAAGCGCCATCTGCCGCAAATCCGCAGTCCAACCACCCGCCGAGACAGGCCTCCAGCAGAGAGCCGGTTCCGAACGGGGGGAAATATCCCGGCAACCGCCGTACGCTCAAAAAGCGGATCAGCCGTACGATTCATTTGGCCTCCTTTCTTAACATCATCTTGTTCAGCTTGATCATGCTGGTCGTCCTGAGCTTTCTGTTCAAGCCGATCTCCGCTTTTACCGCAAATATGGTCAGTCATACGATCGCCGATTCGATGAACGGAGAAACGTTTCTGAAGCAACAGGGCATATCGAGCCTGGAGCAGTTCGATCCGAATTCGCCCGGAGCCGCCGATTGGCGCAAGACGATGGAGGATGCCGGCAAAATTGAAACGTATTTGCCGCTCGAGGCGAAGGAGGCGCTGGAGCAGGAGCTGGATAAGCAGCATCAGGAAAACACGCATCCGGGCTTCATCATTAATTTGGATGCGAGCATGGACGTTATCGCGATCCGGATCGAGATCGGGCAGAACGTCATTTTTACGAACAAAGACAACCTGTTTATGGTAGAAGGCTACTGGATCGACAAGCTGTCCCATTTCTACAATATCGAAGTATCGCATCCGCTGCTGGACCCGGCCGGGAAGCGGATCGGCAGCGTTACGGCGGTGGTCGCGCCGCAAGTTACGGTGCTGCTTTTTCTGGCGGCGGCTCTCTTGTTCGCTGTGCTCGCTTTGGTCGCGACCTTTATCTCGAAGCTGATCGGCAAGCTCGTGTCGATTCCGGTTCTGACGCCGATGGAGCAGTTGAACGCGAAAATACGGGCGATGGCCGAGGGCGACCATGAGTCGACGATGAACAGCCAGATCGTGCTGAACCGTCCGCTGCGCGAAATCGAGGAGCTGGCCGACGGCACGAACCGGATCATGCAGAAGCTGCAAGGGTACAACGAGCTGCTGCACCATCAGAAGCGGACGCTCGAGGATCAGACGCAAATATTGGAGGAGCAGAAGCAAACGCTGGAGGATCAGTACGAGGAGCTGGAAGCGCAGAACGACGAGCTGGTCCGCTCGAAGCAATTGCTGCAGGATGCGCAGCAAAGCCTCGTCCGCAGCGAACGCGCCATCCGCAACGTGCTGGACAATGCGGGCCAAGGCTTCCTGACGTTCGGTCCCGATACGCGGATCGATCCGGAGTACAGCTTGGAATGCTCGAAAATTTTCGGCAAAACGCTGGAGTACTACACATTTCCGGAGCTGATCTCGATGGGGGACCCGGAGCAGCAGCGGTTTATCGAGAGCCTGCTCGCCAAAATGTTCCACGAGCGCGACACTTACAAGCGTTCGATCTACATGCCGCTGCTGACCGAGGAGATCGAAGTGAACGGCCGGCATATCCATATCGGCTACAAAATGATTCCGAACGCAAGAGACGAAGCGTCCGAAGCGTTCATGGCCATCTTCACCGATATTACGGAGAAGCGGGAAATGCAAAGCCAGATGGAAGCCGAGCGGAACATCTTGAAAATGGTCGTCAAGGTGATCGTCGGCTATGGCGATTATACGGACTGCGTCCGCGATTTCAAAAACTTTTACGAGATCGAGCTGCACGAGCTGCTGAACGGACCGGATGCGCTGCGTACGAAGCTGCTGAACATTTACCGCGACGTGCATACGTTCAAAGGCAACTTCGCCCAATTCGGATTGACCCATATCGTGGATCGGCTGCATAAGCTGGAGGACGAGCTGAGCGGGCTGCTTCGCGACTCCGAGCTGCTGACGGTGGCCGGGGCGGCGAAAGCGGCGGCCGGCTGGGACTTCCGGGGCTGGCTGCAGCAGGACGTGCAGGTGCTGGAATCGGTGCTCGGAGAGTCGTTCCTCGTCCAGCAGGACGTGCTCATGATCGACAAATCGAAGATCATCGACATCGAGAAGAAAATGCTCGCCCTCCTGTCGCCGGGAGAATGCAAGCTGCTGCTGCCGGATTTGCGCAAGCTGCGCTGCAAGCCGTTCAAGGAGCTGCTCAAGTCGTATCCGGATTACGTGGCCGGCCTGGCGGAGCGGATGGAGAAGCTCGTCCTTCCGTTCGAAATTCGCGGCGAAGAAGTGGTCGCCGACACGGAGCGGTACTATGATTTCTCCCGTTCGCTCATCCACGTGTTCCGCAACATCGTCGATCATGCGGTCGAGCCGGCGGACGAACGGATTGCGGCGGGGAAAGAAGAGTTCGGACGTATCGATTGCGACATTCGGCTGGAGGGAGGAAATCTCGTCCTGACGATCCGCGACGATGGCAAAGGTATCGACCCGGACGTCATCCGCCGAAAGGCGCTGGAGCTGGGAGTGGCGTCGGAGGAGCAGCTCGTGCAAAGGAGCGCAGCCGACATTATACAGCTCGTGTTCAGCGACGAATTTTCCACGAAGGAGCAGGTGTCCGACATCTCGGGACGCGGCATCGGGCTGTCGTCGGTTCGCGCGGAAGCGGAGAAGCTGGGCGGAACGGCCATTGCGGAGTCGACACCGGGCGTCGGGTCGGTGTTTACGTTCGTGCTCCCTTATGAGGATATGACCGGCTTGCCCGAAGTGGAATTTCCGGTCATGATCCGGCCGCTCATCGACAATACGAAATCGTACTTCGCCCAGTTCGTGCATACCGAAATCGAGGCGGAGGACGGCTTCCATATCGTTTCGAACGAGAAGCTGGCTTTGAAGCGGGTTACGGCGTTCATGACCGTGAAAGGGGCGCTTGAAGGCATGTTCGTCATGACGCTCGACGATTCGCTCGCGCATACGCTCGTCCGCAGCGCCGTGCTCGACCCGCTCGATGCCGCGGAAGAGGAGGCGCTCCTGGAGGATTGCCTCGCAGAGACGGCGAATATTATATTGGGCAATTCGTTCCGCATGTTCCAAACGTTCGCCGACTATATGCTGATGGAGCCGCCCATTACAATCGCTACCGAAGGGGCGTCGGTCAAATACGCCGACTCCGAAATATGGTCGTGCCGGATGTGCTCCGACAAGGGGACCTTGGAGATCAGCTTCGTGAATATGAAGAAGTGGAGCGCTTGAATATGCAAGGTGATCCGGCAACCGATAAAGGAGGATACATCCGACTATGGCGAGCATTCTTATCGTGGACGATTCGATCCTGATGCGGCGCAACCTGCGCATGCTGCTGACGGAAGCGGGCCATGAAGTGGTGGGCGAAGCGTCGAACGGCTTCGAGGCGTACAAGGAGTACGTGAAAACCCAGCCCGATCTTGTGACGATGGATATCACGATGCCGATCATGAACGGTTTGGATGCGGTCAAAAAAATAATCGCCACCTATCCGTCGGCGAACATTATTATGATAAGCGCTCTCGACCAGAAAAGCATGGTGTTCGAAGCGATCCAAAACGGGGCGAAGCATTACATCCTGAAGCCGATCACGATGGATAAAATTTTGCATACGGTCGAGGAAGTGCTGCATCTGCATCCTAGGGCGGCTGACGACGACGGGGAAGATCATCCGCTCGGCGAGATGGAGGCGAAGGCGGGCCTCGCGGAGACTAACGCTCCTCCGTTCTCGATCGACAACAAGAACGGGATTTTTATCGTCACCGTCGGCGCCCATCTCGACCGGCCGAGCTTGGACTCGATCTGTACGGCGGTACAGGGCTTCCTGTTCATCAAGCCGCTCAAGGTCGTCCTCAACTTCGGTCAGGTGGAGACGCTTGCCGATCCGTTCCTGAACGTGCTGATCGAGCAGCTCGACAAAATCTTGAAGGCGAAAGGCATCGTGAAAATCGTCGCGCGCAACCAAACGCTGATTCAAGTGCTGAAGGTGAAGAACGATCGGCTGTTCCATACGATTTACACCGATATGACGCAAATTATATTGTAGATTGATGGAGTCCGTAGTGACCGCCGCCTTGATAGGGCGGCGGTTTCTTTTTTGGCATGCGGTTAATGGGAGGCAGGGCGGTCGCCAAATGGAAAAGGTCCAGTTATTTTCGCCGTTTTTTACGATTTGGCGATTTTTACTGGAAAACCTGCAGTAATTTACGAGATAAATGAGACTTTCGACCGGTTGGAGCGAATTTACATGCATGTTTTCCAGTTCGCTTGCGAGCTTCGTTGCCGCAGCCGAAATTTAGATGCATATAATCCATTTCGGGTGCGCGGGGCGATTGTTAAACCCGGTGCCGCCTGCGGTATTCCGACGGAGCTACGCCGATCCGGGAGGTGAATAAGCGGCTCAAATAGTAACCGGTCGCATAGCCGCACGAGGCGGCGATCTGCTCGACGGTCAGCCGGGTTTCGCGCAGCAGCCGGCAAGCCCGCTCCATCCGCAGGCCGGTCAAATAATCGCCCGGCGTCATCCGGTAAGCCGTCCGAAACCGGCGGATCAGCTGCACGGAGCTTAAGCCCAGCTCGTGCGCCAGCTCCTTGACGCCGAACGGCTCGGCACATTGCTCTTCCAGCCGCCTGGCGGCCCGGTGCATCAGTTCGTCCTCGATTCGGCCGTCCCGGGGATGCTGGGCGTCCGAATGCTCCAAGCACCATGTTTTCCAAATGTCGTTCCAATAATGACTGAGCAGGGAGAGCCGGCCGGGAGGGGATAGGGCATCGATGCGCCTCCATTTGTCGAACGTATCGAACATACGCTGACGGTTGCCCGGCGCAATCAGGACGGGCAGCCTTGCGCCGCTGTTCTCGTTGTTCTCCACCGCGGCGAAAGCCGGATACGGCTCCTTCCAGCTAAGCAGCACGAAGTGGAACGTCAAGACGGGGGTAGCCATAGTACGCCGAAATGGGGTGGAAGGCGGACAAAGGACGAAGCTGCCGCTTCCCGCGGTCCCTTTCGATTCTCCGATCCCGTAGGAGAACGAGCCGCTCTCGACCGCAAACAAGCACCAGAAAGGGTATTCATCCGTTTCGAGGAGAAATTCCCGCTTGTTCTCCCAGTACGTGTATCGTTGAACGGCCCATTCCAGCTCGATCAGCTTCATCGGGGACGAAGCGGGTACGGCGTTGGCGCCGGTTCCAGCAGCTGCTTCCGTTACATGGTTGCCGTTGTTTGCGGGCATAGGGCGGACATCCTTTCAGATGTGAAATAAAAGATACGAAATATGATCGTATCGTGCATTTTAAGCCGAGAATGAACTGGTATGATGAAATTATATATATCATAACCTGACTAAGGTGGTTTTGACCATGCGCAATGAGACAATTCGAACAGATATAACGGTCGTAGGGGGAGGCTTGGCGGGCGTGTGCGCGGCGATTGCCGCGGCGCGGCTCGGACAAACGGTGGCCCTCGTGCAAAACCGGCCGGTGCTCGGAGGCAACTCCAGCAGCGAGGTCCGGGTATGGGTATGCGGAGCGACGGCTCACGGCGCCCACCGCTATGCGCGGGAAACGGGAATTATGGGCGAATTGTTCGTGGAGAACCAGTACCGGAATCCGGACGGCAATCCGTATATATGGGATCTGGTCGTGCTCGAAGCGGTGAAGGCGGAGCCGAACATTCAGCTGTTTCTGAATACCGACGTCCACGAGGTGGAAGCGGACGGGGACGAGCATGACCGTACGATCCGTTCGGTAACGGGTTGGATGATGGCTTCGGAGAGAAGAATCCGGTTCGAAAGCGCGGTCTATCTCGATTGTACGGGCGACGGGCTCGTCGGCTTCTTGGCCGGAGCGAAGTACCGGATCGGCCGCGAAGCGCGGCACGAATACAACGAGGCTTGGGCGCCTGAGGTTGCCGACGACATTACGCTCGGCAGCACCATCCTGTTCTATACGAAGGATGCAGGACGTCCGGTCAAATATATTCCGCCTTCGTTCGCGAAGGATATTACGCAGACGACGATTCCAATCCGGCGCGTCATCCGCAGCGGCGATTCCGGCTGCCATTACTGGTGGATCGAGTGGGGCGGGGAGCTGGACACGGTCCACGACAACGAGCGGATCCGCGACGAGCTGTGGTCGGTCATCCACGGCATTTGGGACTACATCAAAAACTCCGGCAAGTTCGATGCCGCCAACATGACGCTGGAATGGGTAGGATCGATTCCGGGCAAACGGGAATACCGCCGGTTCGTCGGCGACTACGTCCTGAACCAGAACGATATTATCACCCAGCGCCAATTTGACGACGCGGTAGCGTTCGGCGGCTGGTCGATCGACCTTCATCCGCCGCAAGGGATGTACTCGACGGAGAGTGGCTCGAAGCATTTGCATGTGGACGGCGTGTATCACGTTCCGTTCCGCTCGCTGTATTCCGTCAACGTCCGCAACATGCTGATGGCCGGCCGCGACATCAGCGCCTCGCACGTCGCCTTCGGCACGACGCGCGTCATGGCGACCTGCGCCGTCATCGGCGAAGCCGCCGGCACGGGCGCCGCGCTGTGCGCCGCCAAAGGCGTCACGCCGCGCGAGCTTTACGCCGCGCACCGCGGCGAGCTGCTGCAGACGCTGCTGCGCCAGGACGCTTCGATCGTCGGCCTCCGCAATGCGGACGGCCTCGATCTGGCGCGGCAAGCGCGCGCAAGCGCCTCCGGCGCGCTCGCCCGGCTCGCCGTGGAGAGCCCCGGGGAGAAGCCGCACCGGCTCGCGAGCGACGCGGCCGTGCTCTTCCCCGTCGAGCCACGGCTGGACGGTTTCGAGCTGCTGCTCGACGCCGATCAGGCGACGACGGTGGAGGTCGAGCTGTGGGATACCGGCCGCAAGGAGAATTACGTGCCGCACACGCTGCGTGCGCAAGCGTCGGCCTCCGTGCAGCCGGGCGAGAAGCAGTGGGTCCGCTTCGACCTGACCTGGACGCCGGACGAACCGCAGAACTCCTTCGTCATCGTCAAAGGCAATGAGGCCGTGCAGCTGCACCATTCGGACGAACCGTTGTCCGGCGTACTCATTTTCTTCAATAGCAAGAAACCGCATGCTCCGGAGAAGCTGGAAGCCCACCGGAACGATCAAAAGGTCATCCAGTGGACGATGGCGCGCAAAGCGCGCACGCCGTTCTGCTTCCGCACCCTCGGGGAAACGGCGGCATATGCGCCGGACAAAGCGGTGAACGGCTACAGACGTCCTTACGGCGGTCCGCAGCAATGGATGTCGGAGCGGATCGGCGCAGGCTCCGAAGAGTGGCTGCAATTGGATTGGGACGATGCCGTATCGCTGGGGCGGATCGAGCTCACATTCAACGACGACGTGAACGAGGACTTGATCAATCTGCACCACCATCGTACGCCATTCGAGCTGATTCCGGAGCTCGTCCGCGATTACCGCCTAGAGGCGTGGGACGGCAAGGAGTGGAAGACGATGCTGCGCGAGACGGACAACCGGAAGCGCAAGCGGGTGCACGTGCTGGCCGAGACGGTCCGGACGGAGCGGCTGCGGGTTGTCGTGGAGGCGACGAACGGAAGCGGGTACGCGGAAATTGTGGAAGTGCGGGTGTACGGAGAGTAACACATTATTAAGGCAATGCGGGCGGCCGTGCATATGGGCCGCCCGTTTGTCGTATGTATAGGTTCAGGGGGGCGGGACTGGAAGTAGCGGTCTTTGCGCCTCTTCTATGTTCGACTGACTGTATTTGTCAGTCGAATTAGCCGATAATGGGGATAGAACGGCTGCCCTACGCGGGCATGATTCCGGGAATTGAGGAGGGGACAAGCCGGTGAACGCGACCACTTATATCGCGCTGCTGCGCGGAATTAATGTGAACGGCCAGAAGCTGATCAAGATGGATCACTTGAAGAGCATTTTCGAGTCGATGCCTGTCAGCCGGGTGAGGACGTATATCCAGAGCGGGAACGTGTTGTTCGAGGTGGAGGATCGGGGGACCGATCAGATTCGCGAAAGCATCGAAAGCAAGCTGAAGGATGCGCTCGGCTACAAGGTCGACGTAGTCGTCAGAACGAAAGACGAGTTGGAGCTGACGGTCGCGGACAATCCTTTCGAAGAGGATGGGGCGCCGGATGACGGCAAGATTTACGTCTCGTTTCTATCCGAGAAACCGACCGCCGAAGCTTTGCGGGTGCTGGCGTCATTCCAAAGCGATGTCGACGAATACCGTGTGGCGGGGCGCGAAGTGTACATTCGCTGCCGGGGCCAGTACGGCAAATCGTTGTTCTCCAACAATTTTTTGGAGAAAAAGCTTGGCGTCATCGCGACGACCCGCAACTGGCAGACGGTAAACAAGCTGGTGAGCATGGCCGGAGAATAGCGGGCGGACTCGCTTGAGCCGCAGATGCCGCCGCGATCCATAACGGGCGGCGAATCGCCCGATGGGAGGCTGAATGATGAAAACGAAGCAAGGGATCGAAATGTTGAATCAAGTGCGCCGCATATGCGGCTCCCTTCCGGAGACGGAGGAAATCATCGACGGATTCGGCCATACGGTGTTTCAAGTGAAGGGCAAATCGTTCGTCAGGCTTGGCGCGAGTGAAGCCGGCCTGTCCTTCAAGTCGGATCGCGAAAACCAGGAGCTGCTCACAGGAGCTGCTCATTCAGCAGGACGGCTTCTTCAAAACGCCGTACATCGGCCAGCACGGCTGGGTATCGGTGAAAAACCCGCAAAATTGGGACATGCTCGAAGATTTGCTCAAGGAAGCGTATTTGCGCGCCGCGCCGAAACGACTGGCCAAGCAGTTTATGCCTTGATGCATGTTCGTATAAGTCGCCGTGCATGCAAAGGGCTGCCGAATTGCAAGCTTCCGGCAGCCTTTCCGCAGGCGTTATTGATAGACTTCGGCCGGGAGCGTCGACTGTCTTACGATCAGCTCGGTCGGCAAAGTAATGTCGTGCCACCGGCCGGACGCGTCGTTGTCCCCGATCAGGCTCCGGATCGCTTGCTCCGCCATCGTGCTGATGTTCGGCCCCACTGTCGTGAGCGGAACGTCGGTGAGATGCTCCACTTCGGGAACGTTGTCGTACACGACCAACGAATAATCTTCCGGAACCCGAATCTTATGTCTGCGAATCGTTTGAATAAAGGGGAACAACAGCCCCTGGCTGTCCACGATCACCGCGGTAGGGCCGGATTTGCCGTCTCTCGCGAGAGCCCGGACGATTTGCCGCTCGGTTTCCTCGTAATAATATTCCCTACCCAGAATGTGAACGATAGATTCCGCATTGTACTCCAGTTGATGCTGGAGCAGGCCGACCGTATACCCCGTAAATTTCTCCGAAGTCGTATCGCCCACGAAAGCGATGCGCCGATGCCCCAAGCCGGCCAAATGCTCAACCGCCTTCAAGACGGCGTCCTTCCGATCAACCGCGATCCGATGCGTCCCTTCCAGCTCCGCACCTCCCATCAGCAGCATATTTCGAATCGTTTAGCCGGCCGAGCGTTCCTCCGCATTATTTTCTGCTGGCGCCGCCGCCGCCCGAGCTGCCGCCCTTGCCGCGCGCGGCCGAGCGTCTGCCGGCGAACATCGACAACAGAAACAGGATGGAGCGGGTGACGATTCCTTTCAGAAATATAAAGTCGGCTGCGATCAGCAGCACGAGCACGATACATACGGTCCAGCGGAACGCGCTCGACTCGAGCAGCGCGTCAAGCAGCCGTTCCCACAAGGAGGACGGATTCGGCGAGACTCCGGCATCCGCCCCGCGGGCGACCTCGGACGCGATCGTCTCGTATAAGGCCAAGTAGCTGTTCACTGCGGCATCCTTCAGCCTGCCCGCTTTCATATAAGGCAGCGCGGCTTCGTCGAGGAGACGGCCGGCTTTGAAGTCCGTGACGATGTGTTCCAACCCGTAGCCGACCTCGATCCGAATTTGCTTCTCATCCGCGGCCAGAACGATTAATACACCGTTGTTCTTGTCCTTCTCGCCGAGCCCGTATGCCCGCAGAGCCTCATTGGCGAACTGCTCCAGATTCCGTCCGGAAAGCGAAGGGATCGTAAGCAGCGCCAGCTGCGCGCCGCTAAGCTCTTCCAGCGACTCGCCGTAGAGGATCAGCTCCCGCTCCGTGGCTTCGTCAATCAAGTTTGCCCGGTCCTGCACATAGATGTCTCCGACCGGACTCGGGACTCCGGCGGGGGAAGACGCCGCAGCTCCCGCATATCCGCCCCCGGCGACCGATAACAACACGATGAGCATGAACGATAAGAGCGCTCTCAAGGCTTAGCTCCTCCGAAGTTGACGACAGGCGTTTGTCTGTCTTGCTCCGTCGCTTCGAAGTAAGGCATAGGTTCGAGACCGGATATGGCTGCGATCAAGCTGCCGGGAAACTGCCTCCGTTTGCCGTTATAGGCGGCTGCGGCGTCATTATAGTCTTTACGCGCCACGGCGATGCGGTTTTCCGTTCCTTCGAGCGTATCCATCAGCTTCTGGAAGTTCTCGTTCGCTTTCAGTTCCGGGTAGCCGCTGAACGCAGTCCTAAAATTGCCGAGCGCACCCGTCAGCAGCAGGTTGGATTGGATCAAGTCGGCCGATGACGTCGCACCCGCGACCCGGTTGCGTGCCGAGGATACCGCCTCGATCGCTTCTTTTTCGTGCGACGCGTATCCTTTGACCGTCTCGACCAGATTCGGGATCAAATCCGCCCGACGCTTCAATTGGTTGTCGACCTGCGACCATTTGCCGGCGGCGTTCTCTTCGGCGGCGATCAGCTTGTTATGGGTTATGATCCCGTATACGACAATAAGTGCGATGGCGGCTGCGAAGAGAAGCAGCGTCGTACCAGCTTTTGTTTTCAAAACGATGTCCCCCTACTTGAACGCTATTCTGCCATATATTGTATAAGAGCGCCGGTCGGCCGTCTAGGACTTTTTACGCAGGATGACGCGGTGGAAAATAAAAGACCTTCGTTCGATTGCGATTCGAACAAAGGTCTTTTCCGGTTTCTTACTGAAAGCCGCTAATTCAGCAAATGCCGATAGGGCGTATAGTCGATGCCGTTTTTCTCCAGAAAGGAGATGAGGCTCTTATAGTCGCGCTTGGGTGTAGCCAGGATGTATCCTTCTATGCAGTGCTGCTCGGTAACTTCGCGGGCGCCTTTCTCGAGTGCTACTTGTCCGATTTTGGCAGCAATGGAATGGCGGGCGATATCGCGGAACGGTCCCGGGACGGGCGATACGAGTTTCTCGAGAAACGCTTTGGATGTGTCCGTCCACAGATGGCGGGACGCTTCGACATAGTGGTTTTGCCAATCGAGCTTCGATTTGCCGTCGGCTTTGGGCAGCACCTTCATAAATTTGCGGAACATGAAAAATCCGCCGACCGACATGAAAAACAGCAGCACAAACCCCCAGAACAGCAAAAACATCATGAAACTTTGCGAAGGCATCATTCATTCTCCTCGTAAGGCTAGTGTTACTGGAATTATACCGCATTTCTGCACGAAGGTACATCATCGGAGTTGCCTCGAATTGGAAGCTTTTATTATTCGAAGTTTCTTAGTACAATAGGAAGAAGTATAGGCGAGAGGAGTCGTAAAGAATGTTGAAAATTGGATCACACGTTTCTTTTTCCGACAAAGGGCTGTTGAATGCGGCGAAGGAAGCTGTATCGTACGGTTCCAGCACGTTCATGATTTATACCGGGGCTCCCCAAAACACCAGACGCAAACCGATCGAGGAGCAATATATCGAAGAAGGCAAAGCTCTCATGGAGCAGAACGGCATCGGCGAAATCGTCGTGCACGCGCCTTACATCATCAATCTGGGCTCCTATAAGGAAGACACGTTCGAGCTGGCCGTCCGCTTCCTGCAGGATGAAATACGCCGCACCGATTACCTCGGCGTGCGCAATATCGTGCTGCACCCGGGCGCTTACACCGACAAGGACGCCGAGTACGGCATCAACCGCATCGCCGAAGGCTTGAACGAGGTGCTTCGCGGCACGAAGGACACGAACGTGAACATCGCGCTCGAGACGATGGCCGGCAAAGGCTCGGAGATCGGCCGGTCGTTCGAAGAGATTGCGCAAATTATGGACAAGGTGGAGGACAACGAGCGGTTGACCGTTTGTCTCGACACGTGCCACGTTCACGACGCGGGATACGATATCGTGGACGATTTCGACGGCGTGCTGAATCATTTCGACAAAACCGTCGGCTTGAACCGGCTGGGCGTCATCCATCTGAACGACAGCAAGAACGTCCGCGGCGCGGGCAAAGACCGCCATGCTCCCGTCGGGGCGGGCATGATCGGATATAAAGCGATGAACTATATCGTTCATCACGACAGCTTGCAGCATTTGCCGATGATTCTGGAAACGCCGTGGATCGGCAAAGACGACAAAACCGTCCGTCCGATGTACGAGGCCGAAATCGCGCTGCTGCGCGGCGATTTGAACAGCCGCTTCGGCGAGGAGTTCTTGGATCACCTGGACCGGCTGCACCATTACTTCGGCAAGCAGGAGATCGACTCCAGAGACTTTATCGTATCGACGTGGGACATTCTCAAGAACGACGCCAAAGCGAAAAAAGCCGACCCCCGCGAGCCGATGGAACGGCTGTACGATATGGTATTCGAAAGCCGGCTGTTCCCGGATTTGTCCGAGGAGCAGATCAATCAGCGCATTACCGCATGGTTTGCGGGCAAGCAATTGCTGGCGACCGTTTGATCGGACAAGCCATGATAGAATAGATTTTCAACGGATAAGAGAGGAACGAAAACCGATACTATGAGCCCACTCGTCACCCCACCGAACCTTCAGCGTTCCGACCGTCACCGGGACCGGGCGCGGATGCTGATTTCTTGCCCCGACCGCCCGGGCATCGTGGCGGGAGTTTCGCAATTTTTGTCCAAGCACGGCGCCAACATCGTGCAGTCGGACCAATATACGATGGACCCGCAAGGCGGCCTGTTTTTTATCCGGCTCGAATTCGACTTGCCGGAGTTGGAGAAGCAGCTGGACGGACTGAAGAAAGATTTCTCCGAAACGACCGCGCGCGAGTTCTCCATGAACTGGCGCGTAACCCAGGCCGGACGGAAGCAGCGGCTCGCGATCTTCGTATCCAAGGAGGATCACTGCTTGCTGGAGCTGCTGTGGCAGTGGAAGTCCGGCGATTTGTACGCCGACATCGCCATGGTCATCAGCAATCATCCGGATATGCGGGAGACGGTCGAATCGTTCGGCATCCCTTATCATCATATTCCGGTAACGGCCGATACGAAGCGCGAGGCGGAAGTGAAGCAGATTGAGCTGGCGAAAGACGTCGATACGATCGTCTTGGCCCGGTATATGCAGATCATCTCTCCGTCGTTCATCGAGCATTTTCCGAACCGGATCATCAACATCCATCACTCGTTCCTGCCCGCTTTCGTCGGGGGCAAGCCGTATGCGCAGGCCTACGACCGCGGCGTGAAAATCATCGGCGCGACGGCGCATTACGTGACCGAAGAGCTGGACGGCGGCCCGATTATCGAGCAGGACGTGCAGCGGGTCAGCCACCGCGATAATGTAGAGGCGCTCAAGCGGATCGGCAGGCATATCGAGCGGATCGTGCTCGCGCGCGCCGTGGCGTGGCATGCGGAGGACCGCATCTTGACGCATCAGAACAAGACCGTTGTGTTTAATTGAAGCGGTGATGAGCATCCCGCCCGTACTGGAAAGTGCGGGACGGGATGTTTTTTTATCGACTACGCCGATAGGTTGAGAATTAAGAGCGGTTCGCAGCTTATGGGGAGGCCAAACTTATGATCTATGTGATAAGGCACGGGCAAACGGATTGGAACAAAGAAGGAAGGCTGCAAGGAAGACAAGGTTTACCATTAAACGAATACGGTATACAGCAAGCGGAACGTTTAACACCAATCCGAAAGAAGTCCTCTTCCTCTGCAGGGAGGGGATGAATTTCGGTTAGGCGAAGCCTAAATGAACTGTTTTTTGTAGAGATCCCTCGTGTTTTCTCTTGTAACATTTTCTATAATCGGGTGGAGGATTCTTGGTGAATAGAGTATAATGGGAATATATGTTCTCGTCAGGAGGGATGTATGTGCAAATGACCTTTCAGTTTCGCCTTTATCCGACTCCCGAACAGGAACAATTCATGAATCGAACGCTGGAATTGTGCCGAAAGCTGTACAATAGGGCTAAGGAACAACGCGAGTCCGCCTACAAACAGGAAGGCAAAACGATCACCTATGCCGTGCAGCAGAATGAACTGCCTGCCTTCAAGAAGGAGTTTCCCGAATACAAGAACGTTCATTCGCAGGTACTGCAGGACTGTTTGCAGCGTTTGGATGATGCGTATCAGCGTTTCTTCCGCGGTGAAGCCGGGTACCCCCCGCTACAAGTCGGTTGACCGATACGTATCCTTTACCTATCCGCAACCCGGTGCTGTTGAAAAGACGTTTGCCAAACCAGGGTATGTCTATCTTTCCAAAATCGGCGTTGTCAACATGAATGCCCACCGTCCCTTTGACCCTGCGAACGTGACGCAAATCAATGTGAAACGGTATGTGGACGGGTGGATGATCAATATCAGCGTGAAAGTGCCTGATGCGGAAGCGGCGCAAACAGCGGAATCCGCTGTGGGCATTGATGTCGGGCTGAACACGTTTGCGGCGCTGTCTGATGAAACGAAGGTGGACAACCCCCGGTATCTACGCAAAGCGGAGAAGCAGCTGAAACGGAAGCACCGGCAGCTTTCCCGCAAGCAACCTGCTTCCCACAACCGGAAGAAGGCTAAACGTAAGGTCGCCAAGGCCCACCAGAAAGTCGCGCGGCAGCGAAAAGACTTTTTGCATAAACAATCGCACCGCATCGTCCGTGACTATAATCTGATCGCAGTGGAAGAGTTGAAGGTCAGGAACATGGTCCGCAACCGCCGTCTGGCCAAAAGCATTTCGGATGCCGGATGGAGCCGATTTATCACGTATCTGTCTTACAAAGCCAAAAGACAAGGAAAGCGATTCGCTCAAGTGCCTGCCCACGGCACATCGCAAACCTGTCTGTGCGGCGCGTCTGTGCCGAAAACATTGTCCATCCGGATCCATGAATGCGAGTCGTGCGGACGGATTCAAGACAGAGACATCGTCTCGGCCAAGATCATCTTGCAGCGGGCCTTGAACATACCAGCTTGATGGACCGAACACCGTAGGGAGGGTTGCCCCCGAACGGGATGCGGAAAGCATCGAACGCTTGTGGAGATCCTATAAGACCTTTCTCCAAGGAAAGGCAGAGATCGTTGAAACAAGAAGCCCCCGCCTCTTCAGGTGGTGGGAGGCATTCACGAGACGCTCTGCAAAATATAAAGTTCGATCATGTATTTTCTTCTCTGCAAGAAAGAGCGATCCAAACGGCAGAAATAGCAACGGGAATAAAAGCGATCGTTGATGCAAGACTGGATGTTTTCGATTTGGGCGAAGCCGACGGACTCCCAAAAAGCAAAGTGAAAATGGCCGGAGCAGTCCCGGATCCAAGTGTATATAAAGGCGTTGAAGAAATCCGCAGCTACATCAAAAGAGTTTTTGACTTTATGCGTGAAATGGAAGCGCGATATGCCGTAAAGGAATTGAACATTTTACTATCCGGACACAAATGCACCACCGGTTGCATCGGCGCCTATTTTGAAGGTATACCGGTGAATGGAAATATTTCAAAATACTCGTCGGGCAACGGGGAGTACAAAGCGTATCCATTCAAATCGATTGACGGATAACGGTAAAGTCAGCCTAGCCGCCCTACTAAACGGGCGGTTTTTTTGTTTTAAAGTCGCAGCGGCTCATCAACCAAAGCCGCATTTCATGGAAAACCGGAATAAAGGTAAGGAAAACCGGAGGAATCATATCCCCGTTCCCGGTACGATACCCTTATAAGGAAAGGAGGAGTGGGGATTGATCCATGACCAGGTCCGGCTTCATAACGTTGCCCAGCTCGTCCCTGTTCCGGGGCAGGACGGGTTACGGCTGCAAAGAGTGCCCGAGCATGTACGGCTGTGCCTGAACGAGAAATCGCAGGAGAAAATGCTCATGCCGGTCGGCGCCGAAATCCGCTTCCGATCGGATGGCGATAAAGTGGCGGTTACGCTTAGATGTCCGGTCGGATCGTGCGAGGTGATCCCGTTCTGGGGACCGTTTCAGGGACCGCGAACGAACGTCGCTGCCGGTACGAAGACGCTGGAGCTGGAATATCCGGCGCGACTGCGGGACTTGCCGGAGCAAGCGTCGAGCCGGATGGCGTTCTCGCCCCGCGTCTGGAGACTTGTACTTAGAGGGGCGCCCGTGCATTTCGTCGGTATCGAAGGGCAAGGCATCCGTCCGCCCGAGCCGTCCGAGCTCCCGGATCTCCGCATGATCGCCTACGGAACGTCTATTACGCAAGGATCGGCAGCTACGGCCAACCATTTGACTTACGTCCATCAGGCTGCGCGGCTGCTGGGGGCGGATATCCGTAATCTCGGCTCGAGCGGCTCCGCTTACTGCGAGCCGGAAATCGCCGATTACATCGCGTCTTGCGACGATTGGGACGCGGGCGTGCTGTGCGTTTCGGTGAATATGGTAGGGGCCGGCTTTACTCTGGAGGAATATGCCGAGCGGACGTCCTACATGATCCGTACGCTGGCCGATTCGAATGGGAAACGTGAACTCTTCTGCATCACGCCGTTTCCGCATTACCGCGATTTCAACCCCGCATTCTCCGGGGACGGCACAGTGGCCAAAGGCACCTTGGAGCAGTTCAGGCAGACTCTGCGCGATGTGGTGAGTACGCTCGGCCGGAGTAACGTACACATATTGGAGGGGCCGGAGCTGTTGACTCGGGTTGAAGGGCTGTCGATCGACATGATCCACCCGTCCGACCCCGGCATGGCGGAGATCGGTTACAGGCTGGCTGCGCGGATATCCGCGAAGCTATCGATACCAATGGAGGGATATGCGGATGAACATAGAGCTTAAGGGCAAGAGGGCATTAGTAACTGGCGGCGGGAGCGGAATCGGCAAGGCTGTCTCGCTGAGGCTTGCGGAAGCGGGTGCCGACGTGGCCGTGCATTACAACGGCAGTATGACGGAAGCGGTGGAAACGGCGGAGGCGATCCGCCGGATGGGAAGACGGACCGCGGCTGTTCAAGCGGATTTGACTGCAGCGGCGCAGGCATCCCGGCTTGTCGACGAGGCAGAGGCGGCGCTCGGCGGGACCATCGATATCGTGGTCAATAATGCCGGTCATCTTGTGCGGAGATGTCCGAATGCGGACATGACGGAAGAGCTGTACGCCGCGATTATGGACGTTAATTTCAAAAGCACGGTATTCGTATGTAAAAAGGTCATTCCCGGCATGGTCGAGAACGGCTGGGGAAGCATCGTCAATATGTCGTCGGTGGCGGCGCATAACGGCGGCGGACCGGGAGCGGCTATTTATGCGGCAAGCAAAGCGGCGGTTATGGCGTATACGAAAGGACTGGCCAAGGAGCTTGCGCCGGCCGGAATTCGCGCAAACGCCGTATCGCCCGGCTTTATCGGGAGCACCGCGTTTCATGCGACCTTCACCTCCGAAGAGGGGCGGCAAGCGACGATACGCTCGATCCCGATGGGGCGGGAAGGAACGCCTGACGATGTGGCGGGAGCCGTGTTGTTTCTCGTCTCGGGTTTGTCGGCCTATTTGACGGGAGAGACGATCGAAATCAACGGCGGGATGTTCATGCGATGAGCCTTAAAGACAAATACACACGCGACTCATGGTACCGCGAAGAGATCATTCGGCTGCGTACGGAGCTGGATGATCTGCCCGCTGAGGCATTGAACGTTCCGTCGTCTCCCGGCGGCTGGTGGCATGTTTACGTATGCCCGGAGCATCATACGGAGCTGCTGTTCGATCCGGCGCAGACCGAAACGGATACGTTCCGCTGCCAGTACGGTTGCGTCCTGCACGGCGAGCCGTTTCGCGGTGCGTGGCTCGTGTTCAAGCATCAGGGTCTGGCCCGGTATGCGCTTCAGGCATCGGCCGTATACGCCGCAACCGGAGAAAACCGATATGCGCGATTGGCCGTCGACATCGTTCTCGAATACGCTCGACTGTACCCGCGCTTTCCGATTCATCCGGAAGCGTCGTCTTGGATGCTGAAAGGTCGGGTATTCCATCAAGCGTTGACGGAATCGATCTGGGCGTCCGTCATTCTGCGGGCGGTGCTGCTGCTGAGGGATGAGGGGTATGCGTTCGCGGAGGAACATTGGGGGCTTGTCGTGCAGTTCGCGTCCATGCTGGAAGCGAACTTGACCGAATCGCACCGGGTTCTCGTATTCGAGAAACGAACGCCGGAGAGCAACTACACGGCTTGGCTGTTCGCGGCTTTGTGTGCCGTTTATGCGGTCACAGACAACGAGCGGGGCTTGAGAAGCTTGATTGAAGCCGAGGGCGGCTTTGCCCATCATTTGTCGATCGGCGTATATCCGGACCGGTTCGAACACGAGGGAAGTGTATATTACCACGTATTCGTCTTGCGGGCGTATTGGATTGCGGCGGAAATGGCCGGCCGATTCGGGATCGACTTATACCGGCTGCGCGGCAGCAAGGGCCAATCGATAGAAGATATGGCCGACTTGCTTGCACAGCTTGCCAATGTTAACGGGAGACTGCCCGCGCTTCACGACGGGCCCTACGAACGCCAGCCTTATGCGCGGGAAATAGCCGAAGTGATGGAGCAGGCTAGCAGGAAATTCGGGAAACCGGAGTATGAGCCTATGTTGGCGGAAGCGTACAGGCAGCTGTACGGCGGGACAGGCGGACGGCAAGGATTGGAGGCGGTATTGTTCGGGGCCGGAGAGCGTGACCTCTTGGATAAGATGCCGGAACGTCCTTCCTTGCTGCTGCCCGATTCCGGGTACGCCATTGGCCGGCTGCACGGCAATGAGCTCGGTTATTTACTCGATTTCGGTCCCCACGGCGGCTCTCACGGGCATTACGACAAGCTTCATTTGTCTTTGTACCATAGTGCGGCGGGAACGTTCATCACCGATCCCGGCATGGTCCCTTACGGGTCGGCGATGCGGAAAGATTGGTACGCGGCGACGATTTCACATCATACCGTTACGGTGGACGGCAAGCCCCAAGCGCCTCATACAGGCAAATGCCTCCGCTTTGAAGCGGATGGTTCGGGCCGGTTTCATCTGGGGTGGTTCAGATCCGACGAAGCGTATCCCGGCTGTGTGATAAACCGGCACGTGCTGCTGGCGTCAGACTGGCTGCTCGATTGGGTGGAAGTTACTTCCGACCGCGACTGTATATTCGATCTCCCTTATTACACGGGCTGTCAAACGATTGAGTGGAAGAGGGCTGAAACATCGTCCGTAACGAATCCGGCATCCGAATCGGGGGCGGCGCTCCCATCTTTTATCGAATACCCCAGATTGGTTACAATCGGCGGCGTATGTAAGGGAGACGGCTGTTCCGGCGTTTCCTCAGTCAGCTGCATAGGCGAGCCGGATGGCGGGGAGAGCGGGATTGCGCTTTCGACTACGCTTCTCGTGCTACCGTCCTCCAGCGTTACCGGGGTGCTGGCGCCGGGAACGGCGGATAACCCGGCAAAGAAGCAAGCCGGGTGGATTCATCGCCAACAAGGGCGTTCCGCTTTATTTATAAGCGTTCATCGATCCGGACGGGAGCCGACCGAGCTTGTTTGGCTTAAGGAAGACAGGGTAACGATCCAGGCCGACGGGCAAACGGTAGCGTGCCGGCTTGACCCGGACTATGGGCTGCGAATCGAAGATTAGTTCCGATCTCGATAGGAAAGCCGGTACTGTTTCGGCGATACTCCGGTTAATCGCTTGAACACTTCGTTGAAGTGTCCGACGTTTTGAAAGCCCGATTGAAAGCATACTTCGATCACTTTCAAATCGGTTGTCGCCAGCAGTCGCTTCGCATGGCGAATGCGCACGCCGGTTAACGTTTCGACGAACGTTTTGCCGGTAAGCTGCTTGAGCAGATTGCTGAAATAATCGGGTGACAAGGAGGAAACGAAGGCGGCGTCCTCCAGTCGAAGCGGCTCAGCAAAATGGCTCTCGATATAACGGACGGCTTCCAATACGGTATGTTTATGGCTTGCGGTTCGGGCGCCCCCCGGATCGCAGGCTTTTTGGCGTGCGGATTGCCGCGCCAGCAGAACGATCAGCTTGATCAGCTCCGCGCGGATAACCAGCTTATAGCCGGCTTCCCGGTTGCTCCATTCCGTCATGATCGCTTCAGTAAGCTGATTGACCGCTTCTTGATGCGGGGCGGCCAGTTGAACTTGCGGCAGCGGTTCATGCCGGTTCGGGAGAACATCCAATGACTGCTGCGAGACGAATTCTGCGGCAAAATCGAGTTGGACCATCCGGAACGGAAAATGGGGCCGATTCTCCAACCGATGCGCGGCAAACGGCGGAATGGCAAACAGATCCCCCGCATGCAAATCCCACCGCCGGCCGTTCACCCAATGGTAACAGCTGCCCGATGCCATATAGCAAAGCTGCAAATAATCGTGGGAATGGGTTGGTTTCGTGTATCGCTTCTCGGATTTCAAGGAAACGGTGAACGGGAAATCATCCGGCATGTAGTCCGATGATCTGAACATGACGACGGCCATCGTGCTTCCTCCCATGTAAAAAAGCAGCGTTGACCTCATCATAGATCATCTTGCCGAGCCTGTAAAATGCATTATCGGTGCCGGGTTATGAATTACGCGGGGCGGGCGAATGCGCTCTGATGGAAATCTTTATGCAGTGACCCGGTATATGTACCATGTTATCATGGAACGACCGCAGGAAAGACGGCACGCTGCGAAGTATGCCGGTTCTTTTCATGGGGAATTCGAATAAGGCCGAAGCTTCCAGAAAGCGCGGGGAACCCAATGTTTCCGGGGTGAAGCCACTGCTATGGCCGGGTGATTGCTCTTTGACCCGAACCCGTCAGCTAACCTCGCAGGCCAAAATAAGGAGAGGATGTTTTCCATGCGTTTCAAGAAATCTGTAGTGACAGGAGCAATTGCACTCAGTGTCATAGCCGGAGCCGGATCGGCTTATGCCGCTCCAAGTACGTCTGCGGGCAATGATTCGGCGTTGAAAGTGTCCCAGAGCTTCGGAATTTCCATTAACGATTTGCTGCGAAACATTCAAGGCTCGAACACGACTATAGTGTGGCCTGGAATGACATTCTATATCCCGAATACGGGTGTCGACTACGGTACGAAGTATGGCGGGAATAAATGGTATTACGGCGGGAACCAAGGTTCGAATGCAGGAACGAACCAAGGTACGACGAAACCGGACGCAAACCAAGGCACCGCAAAGCCGGATTCGAACACGGGGGCAAACAACGGTTCCGCCGGCAGCGGCCAAGGTGCGGGCGATTCCGCGACAACAACCGCTTCCGCTTATGCCGATCAAGTCGTATCCCTGGTTAACCAAGAACGCGCAAAGGCCGGACTTTCGCCGCTTGCGAGCGACCCGGCGCTTACGAACATGGCTCTCGATAAAGCCAAAGATATGTACAACAACAACTATTTTGACCATAACTCCCCAACGTACGGTTCTCCGTTCGACATGATGAAAGCTTATGGCATTAACTACTCGTATGCAGGCGAGAACATTGCCAAAGGACAGCGCAATCCGCAGGAAGTCATGAATGCATGGATGAACAGCCAAGGGCACCGTCAAAACATTTTAAGCCCGAACTTTACGAAAATCGGAGTCGCCTACTACAACGGTGAATGGGTTCAGGAGTTTATTGCTAACTAATATAGATAGATGAAACCGGGGGCAGTGCCTCCGGTTTTTTGCATACCGGTACTTGGCCGTACAAATGTGCCTAGTCCAGATGCAAAAGCTTTTACACGTTGATAAAGTTTTTATATGAACCTGCGTAGGGTGCGGGGCTTCATGTGCACCTTGTCTGAGCTTTTTGACAAATGAAAGCGAAAGACACTTTTTCAATCGGAGATTGTGGTAAACGGGCACATCAAATGGTACAATAATGCAAGCGACTGAACTGTCCGCTGGAGAAAGAGGGGGGTTCGCGCCCGGGAGACACCCGAGACGCGGCGAATACCGATTTTTGGGAGGAATGGATTAATGACGTCTCAAACGAAATCGATCGATCGGCTGGCGATCGACACGATCCGCACGCTGTCCATCGATGCAGTACAAAAAGCGAATTCCGGGCATCCCGGGATGCCTATGGGTGCGGCTCCGATGGGATATGCCCTATATGCACGACTGATGAAGCACAGCCCGTCCAATCCGGAATGGATCGACCGCGACCGGTTCGTCCTCTCGGCGGGACATGGCTCCATGCTGCTGTACAGCCTGCTGCATCTGAGCGGGTACGATTTGTCTCTCGAGGAGCTGCAAAATTTCCGCCAATGGGGCAGCAAAACGCCGGGTCATCCGGAGTACGGCCACACGGCAGGCGTCGACGCTACGACCGGTCCGCTCGGACAAGGATTTGCAAGCGCAGTCGGCATGGCGATGGCTGAAGCCCACATGGCAGCAACTTACAACCGCGATAATTTGAAAGTTATTGATCACCATACATATGTCATCTGCGGCGACGGGGATTTGATGGAAGGGATCTCCGGCGAGGCGGCTTCGTTGGCCGGCCATCTGCAGCTCGGCAAATTGATCGTCCTGTACGATTCCAATGATATTTCGCTGGACGGCGAATTGAATTTGTCGTTCTCGGAAAATGTGAAGGCGCGCTTTGAAGGATACAATTGGCATTACAGCCGCGTCGAGGACGGCAACGATTTGGCCGCGATCGAGCAGGCGGTGCTTGCTGCGAAGAATGACCCGCGCCCGTCGCTCATCGAAGTGAAGACCGTTATCGGCTACGGCAGCCCGAACAAAGCAGGCAAGGGCGGCCATGTCGGACCGCACGGCTCGCCGCTTGGCGTTGACGAAGTGGTGCTGACGAAGAAAGCTTACGAGTGGCCGGAAGACCAGCATTTCCACGTACCGGCTGAAGTCCGCGCCCATTTCGCCGATCTGAAAGCTCAAGGCGATCAATCGCAAGCGGCATGGAATGAGCTGTTCGCCAAGTATGAGCAGGCTCATCCGGAACTGGCGAAGCAATTCAAAGCAGCCGTCGCAGGCGAGCTGCCTGAAGGCTGGGATGCCGATTTGCCGACGTACAGCCCGGCTGACAAAGGGATCGGAACGCGGAATGCGTCCGGTAACGCCATCAACGCCTTCGCCGGCAAAATTGCTTCGTTCATCGGAGGCTCCGCCGACCTGGAGTCGTCGACGATGACGCATATGAAAGGTCTCGGCCAGTTCACCCGCAACAACTACAGCGGCCGCAACGTTTACTTCGGCGTCCGCGAATTCGCGATGGGAGCGGCACTGAACGGCATGGCTCTGCATAAAGGCGTCAAGCCTTACGGCGGAACGTTCTTCGTGTTCTCGGACTACTTGCGTCCGGCTGTCCGTCTCGCGGCCATCATGGATTTGCCGGTTACTTACGTGCTGACGCACGACAGTATCGGCGTAGGCGAAGACGGTCCGACTCATGAGCCGATCGAGCAGCTCGCCGCGCTTCGCATCATTCCGAACGTAACCGTCATCCGCCCTGCCGATGCGAACGAAACGACGCAAGCATGGCGTTATGCTTTGGAAAACAAAAATGGCCCGGTCGCGCTCGTATTGACCCGCCAAGCGGTGCCGAATCTCGAAGGAACGGCCGAGAAAGCCCGCGAAGGAATCGCCCGCGGCGCTTATGTCGTATCCGAGGCGTCCGGCGGAGCCGCGCAGGCGATCATTCTCGCAACGGGATCGGAAGTATCGCTGGCCGTCGAAGCACAGCAGAAGCTTGCGGCAGAAGGCGTCCGCGTCCGCGTCGTCAGCATGCCGAGCTGGGAGCTGTTCGACAAGCAGTCCGAAGCGTACAAACAATCGGTGCTGCCGTCCGGCGTGAAAGCCCGTCTTGCCGTAGAAATGGCTTATCCTCTCGGATGGGAGCGTTACGTAGGAGACGGCGGAGCGGTGCTCGGCATCAGTACGTTCGGCGCTTCCGCACCGGCAGGCAAAATCATTGTGGAGTATGGATTCACGGTCGATAACGTTGTGGCCAAGGTGAAAGCACTGCTGTAGATCCGACCGCGTATATCCATTCAATTTTAGATGATGAATAACAACAAAAAGAGTCCCAAAAGGACTCTTTTTGTAAACCCGTACGCTTGCGGTGCGTGCTCGTACCGAGCGGCGGGGACTTATTCGAATATAAGTAGGGAGAGTGTCCACAATATGTCCCAGTTTAACAATGTAACCGTATCGAAAAAAGCAAACGTCTACTTCGACGGGGGCGTTACTAGCCGTACCGTCGTCTTTCCGGATGGCTCCAAAAAAACGCTTGGCCTTATGCTCCCGGGTACATACGAGTTTACGACGGATACGGTTGAAATTATGGAAATTACGGCAGGCGACCTGCTCGTGCTGCTTCCGGGCGAAACCGAGTGGAGGCCGTACAAGGGCGGAACGCAATTCGAAGTCCCGGCGAACGCTACGTTCAAAATGGACGTGAAAACGATAACCGATTACGTCTGCTCTTTCGTCTCGGTTTCCTGAAGCTTCTCTTGAATGTATTCCTCCAGCTTGATGCGCGTGTGGGGCGGAAGTCCGGACAGCATGCAGCCGTAGCGGAACAAGCCTCCGTCCGAGAACACGCGGATGATCCGGGCTGTGATCGGCGGCAATTCGGCCTCCTGCGGGAAATGGATCACGATGAACATATCTTGAGCCAGCGGGAACGTGCTGGTCACTTGAAGGCCGCTGTCGGACAAATCGTATAGCGTGCCTTCAATATTTTGCCCGGAGAACGAACCTTCCTGCTCCCATTGGTAGACCGAGAGAAGCAGACGGATGTTCATCGGGACGCGCACGCTGCGGCGGCGTTCGATGTTCAAATCCTGTTTCGTAAGAAGCACTTCGGGTTGGCTTTCATTATGCTTGCAAGCTTCGATTTTCTTGTCCATCCATTCTTCGTAGCACTGCACGATCGCGGACAAGTCCTGCTCGCCGAGTCCTTTGCTGAGTCCCATTTCGTACACGTTTTTGGCGAGGTTGAGGAGCGGTGCGGTCAATTGGAGCTGGTCGGTCAATTGCGAAGCGAGACGCAAATCTTTATGCATCAGCTGCATCGAGAATTGAGTGTCGAAATTGCGTCCCAATATTTTCGGGCCTTTCAATTCGGCTTGCTTGCTGCTAGCTCCGCCGGCCATGACGATTTCGTAAAATTTATCCAAATCGACGTTCGCCTTGGCCGCCAGCGCCATACCTTCGATGAAGCCGATGGCGTTGATCCCGACCATCGTATTATGCGCCAGCTTGGCGTATGATCCGGACCCGGAAGGTCCCATATAGACGATCTTGTTGCCCATCGCCTCGAAGACGTCCTTTTGTTCGTTCAATGCTTCTTCGTTCCCGCCAACCATAAACAAAAGCGTACCGTTCTCCGCTGCCGGCTTGCTGCCCGTTACGGGCGCATCCAGAAAGTGGACGGCATGTTCGGCAAGTTCTGCATGAAGGGTTTTGCTCATATGTGGGGATATGGTGCTGCAATCGATCACGGTCATGCCGGGACGAATGCCCTCCATAATTCCTTTTGGATCGTAAAACGTTTGCCGGATGGCGGTGTCGTTGCTGAGCATCGTAATCAAAACGTCCGCATCCCGGGCCGCGTCGGCTGGAGTAGCTGCAGCTTCCGCTCCTTGGCGAACCAATTCCGCGTTTTTTTCCGCCGTACGGTTGTATACGGACAAGGAGTAGCCTTTGCGCAGCAGATTGGCCGCCATAGGCAGACCCATCGTTCCCAGGCCGATAAAGCCGATTTTTTTCATCGTATTCACCTCGAGATATTTGCAGCGAAGATAGTGCCTGGAGTGCTGCTGGTCCTAGAACTATTGTAGCATTTCCGGCATCCTCTGTGAATGACCTGACCTTACTTGCTTTTGCTCGGACAATTCAAGTATTCTATCTGTAACATTAATGACATGAACAAGCATAGAAAAATTATACTTCGCCAGTTTCGAGGAGGACTATTCATGAGCCAAAAGCTTCAATTCGACTATAGCCCAGCGCTAGCCTTCGTGCAGCAGCACGAAATCGATTATTTCCGGGAACCGATTCGCCTGGCCCACGAGCAGCTGCACCGCGGAACGGGAGCGGGAGCCGATTATTTGGGCTGGATCGAGCTGCCCACGCAGTATGATAGAGAAGAATTCGCGCGCATTCGCGACGCTGCGAAGCGCATTCAATCCGATTCGGACGCGCTCGTCGTCATCGGGATCGGCGGGTCGTATCTGGGAGCAAGAGCCGCGATCGAAATGCTGTCGCATTCCTTCTATAACATGCTTCCCAAAGAAAAGAGAAACACCCCGGAAGTGTACTTCGTAGGCAATAACATCAGCTCGACGTATGTGACGCATCTGCTGCAATTGCTGGAGGGCAAGCGCGTTTCCGTCAACGTTATCTCGAAATCGGGCACGACGACCGAACCGGCCATCGCTTTCCGGATTTTCCGCGAGCTGCTGGAACGCCAGTACGGCAAGGACGGAGCACGCAAGCGGATCTATGCGACGACCGACCGGGAGAAGGGCGCCTTGAAAAAGCTGGCCGACGCCGAAGGCTACGAAACGTTCGTCATCCCGGACGACGTAGGCGGACGCTACTCCGTGCTTACGGCGGTAGGTCTTCTGCCGATTGCCGTTGCCGGTATCGATATCGATTCGATGATGCAGGGAGCGGCTGACGCGTCCCGCGAGTACAGCAGCCCTGATTTGGAGGCTAATGCAAGCTACCAGTACGCCGCCGTGCGCAATGCGCTGTACCGCAAAGGCAAAGCAATCGAGATTCTCGTCAACTATGAGCCTTCGCTCCATTACGTATCCGAATGGTGGAAGCAGCTTTACGGGGAAAGCGAAGGGAAGGACCAGAAAGGCATTTATCCCGCTTCGGTCGATTTCTCCGCCGACCTGCACTCGATGGGGCAATTTATTCAGGAAGGCTCGCGCAACCTGTTCGAGACGGTCATTCAGGTAGCGAACGTTCCCGAGCAAATCGTCATCGGCACCGACCCGGAAAACTTGGACGGTCTCAATTTCCTGGCCGGCCAAACGATGGATTTCGTCAACAAAAAAGCGTTCCAAGGTACGATGCTCGCCCATACCGACGGCGGAGTGCCGAACCTGATCGTGACGATTCCGGACATATCGGCCTATTCGTTCGGGTATATGGCTTATTTCTTCGAGAAGGCGTGCGGCGTGAGCGGCTACTTGCTCGGCGTCAATCCGTTCGACCAGCCGGGAGTCGAGGCTTATAAGAAAAACATGTTCGCCCTGCTCGGCAAACCGGGCTACGAGAAGGAGAAGGCGGAGCTGGAAGCGCGCTTGGGCAAGTAAGGAAAACGAATAAGGGCGGGCAAGTCGAAGGCGGATGCGCTTTGACCTGCCCGCCCCTTTCATACGACAGCCGGGAGAGAGGGTGAGACGAATGCTGGAGCAATACCGGACGGTGAAGCGGCAGGCGTCCGCCGAAATCGTCATCAAGAAATCGCGGTTCATCGGCCACGTCAAGCCGGTGGAAAGCGAGGAGGAAGCGGTCGCCTTCATCGAGCAGATCAAGAAGGAGCATTGGTCGGCTACGCATAATTGCTCCGCCTATGTGGTAGGGGAGCGCGACCAATTCCAGAAGCAGTCCGATGACGGTGAACCGAGCGGCACGGCAGGCAAGCCGATCCTTGAGGTCATTAAAAATCAAGGGTTGAAAAATACCGTAGTCGTCGTGACCCGTTACTTCGGGGGAATCATGCTGGGCGCGGGAGGATTGATTCGCGCTTATACCGACGCCACGGTTGAAGGCTTGGCCGCGGCGGAGCCGGTCACGCTTGCGCTTCATCGGGAGGTGCTGGTGGAGATCGACTACACGTGGCACGGCAAGGTGGACAACGAGCTGCGCGGTAAAGGAACGATGCTCGGCGAGACGCAATTCACCGACAAAGTAACGCTCAGCTGCTGGCCGCGCGAAGCCGAGGCCGATTCCTTCGCGGCGTGGATGACCGATGTTACGCAAGGACAAGCGTCCATTATAATCGGCGAGGCGGAGTATCGGGAAGTGCCATTATGAATTCGGGGGAACGGCATATGTCCGACAGAGTTGTGATCGTGACGGGCGGGACGCTGGGCGAGTGGGCGCTTGAGCAATTACGCCCGCGGGATGTGCTCGTAGGAGCCGATCGGGGAGCGCTGTTCCTCGTCCGAAACGGCCGAAGGCCGACGCTGGCGCTGGGCGACTTTGACTCGGTGACGGCCGAGGAGCGGGAAGAAGTGCGGCGTCACAGCGAAAGCTTCATCGACTGCGATCCCGTCATGAAAGATTGGACCGATACGGAGATGGCGTTCAATTGGGCGCTGGAGCGCAATCCGCAGGAAATCGTACTGCTCGGCGCGCTCGGCAGCCGGTTCGACCATTCGCTGGCCAATGTGCACCTGCTGCGCAAAGGAATGGAGCGGGGCGTCCGCTGTTCCATCGTCGACGCTTGCAACGAGATTCTATTGCTTGGTCCGGCACAGCTGGATGTCACGTTAGTCAAAGGGAACTACACCCACGTTTCTTTGCTACCCCTCAGTCTGGAGGCGTCGGGCATTACGCTGCAAGGCTTTCTGTATCCGTTGACGGACGCTACGCTGACGCTTGGGCAATCGCTCGGAATCAGCAATGTAATCATCGGGGAGACGGGCCATGTGGAGATTCGTGACGGCCATCTTCTAGTGATCCGGAGCAAGGACGAATAAGCAGGTATATGAGACTGTCGATTAACTGGTGAATAAAGGAGTGGAAAGTGAAAAGGATACCTTCTGGCGAGTTTTGGATTTAAATTCCAACCGCTACATCCTTATCAATCCAGGAGTTTAAAACAAGCTGTCTGAGCAGAAGAAGGTATCTTTTCACTTGGAACGGCGTGTTCACGCTTCTCTAGCAGTTAATCGACAGTCTCTATATACTAGCTTTCGCCGGGATCGTGCCTATATTTCGCCCTGTACTCGCGCGGGGTTAACCCGGTATGCTTCTTGAACAGCTTATTGTAATGGCTCAAATCGCCGATGCCGACGCACTCGGCTACGGCGATGATTTTGTCGTCGGTTTCGCGCAGCAGCTTCAGCGAGGAGTGAATCCGCACCTCGTTGCGGTATTCGGTGAACGTTTTGCCCATCGTCTGCTTGAATTTGAACGTAAAGCTGGACTGGCTCATCCCGCACATTTGGCATACTTGCTCCAGGCTGATGTCCTGGGCGTAATGATGCTCGAGAAACTTGCATACCGATTGGATCGCCTTGGACTGGCTCGCATGGATCGGAGGGACGACGATCCTCTCCTCGTAACGCCGGCTCAGCCAGACGAGCATCTCGATGAGCAGCGCTTTAATGGATATTCGGTACCCTAGCGATTTCCGGTCGAACTCCTCGATCATGCGTTCCAGACGCTGCTTGAGTTCCTGCCCTTCGAGAATCGACAGCTTCATATGGGACTCGAAATCGAGAGTTTGCCGGAAAAACGGTTCGACATAGAAAAAGTTGAAAAACGACGTCATATTTGACAGCGCTTGCAGCTCATGGGTCAAAAAGGACGGCAAAAACATGACGTTGTACACGTCCAACGGCGTATCGCCGATCACGCTGTAGTCATGCTGCACGAAGGGCGGAATGACGAAAATATCGCCTTTGGATATCGGGTAGGAGCAGCCTTTATACAGATGTTCTCCGCGCCCTTCGGCTACATAGACGAGCTCGATAAAATCGTGATAATGGGCAAGGTCCGGCCGTTCGGGCATCGTCGAGTACAGAAATGCGCGAAACGGGAATTCGTCGCTCTCCAAATAGGCGTCCTTCGAGTATAGCCGCACGGCGTTTCACCTCCATCTTCATTGTAGAAGAGACAAGGAGGGATGACAACCCGATTATCCCGTTCAAGATGAAGAAAAAAGCCGGTTCGGGGCGTCCCGGCCGGCTTTCCGCTTTGCTCATTCGATTCAGCTTTCCCGGCTGTCGCCGTCCTCGCTGCGGGAAGCGCGCGCTATGTAATCGTCGTACCGGTCATCCACTTCCCGCACGATGCCGCGGACGATTTTCGTTTCCTCGACGATAGGGTCCCGCTCGGCTTGCGAACGGATTTCGTATCTCGGGCTGAGGCGCCGGAGAGCCGCGACGTCCGGATCTTTTCCCGCCATTTCCCCTTCGGTCAAGGCATCCGCCAAATCCTGCTCCAGCCGCTCCTTGCCGCGCTGTTCCATTGCATCTTCACCTCCGATTGAAGTATGGAAATGATCGCCTATAGGGTGCCCCGAAGCGGCGGAAACGATGCCGGCGCGGCGGATTATGCGTTACGGCTTGATCTCGCTTGGAGCGACACCCCAATATTTGCGGAAGACGCGGGCAAAATAGCTGTCGTCCTTATAACCGACCAGGTAGGCGGCATGATGCACTTTGCAGCCGTTCAGCAGCAGCGACTTGGCCCGCTCCATCTTCCGCTCCAGCACATAGCTGGTGAACGGCTTGCCCATCTGCTGCTTGAACAGCCTGCTGAGGTAAGACGAATTGACGTACAACCGGTCGGCCACGGCAAACAGGCTAAGCTCCTTGTCGATGTCCCGGTCCACGATATCCACGATTTTCCTGATCGTCCCGCTCATCGCCGAATTCCGCTCGCACTGCAAATAGTCGATATAGCGCTGCGCCACCCGATGCAGCCATTCGTATGCCTGTTCCTTCGTCGCCAAAGCGTGCAGGTTATGAAAATAATCGTAATCGTTCCCGACGACTTGCAGGACCGACCATCCTTGACGGCCGATCAAACGGACGAACAAAGAGCTTACATACAGCAAATGCTCGCGCACGTGCTCCACCGTATCGGCCGCGCCGATCCCGCTGTTCCATAGCTCTTCGAGCGCCGCCGCCGCCTTGACCGCATCTCCTGTCTCGAGACCGATTTCCAGCTCCTTCTCAAGTGTTGCCGGAGGGACGGTCATCCCGTTCCCGCTCTGCTCCTCGCGGTAAGGAATGACGATGTCGTTTCCGAATACGATACGCTCCTGCAGCGATTTGCGGGCTTGCTTATACAGATCGGGCAGATCCTCGAACGAGCCGCCCATGCCGCTGACCCCTACGCTCGCCGTCAGCTTCAGGCATTCCTTGATGACGCCGAGCAGCTTGGAGGCGGTGGAGTGAACTTGCAGCAGCAAGCTGTTCGGCTCGGAAGGAGGGACCGTATCGGCGAAAATGACGGCGGTCGCGCCCGCCGTATTGGTGCATACCCAGCTGCGGAGCGCCGACGTCGTCAGAAACTCGCGTACGATACTGTTCGCCGAAAATTGCAGGAGCGGCCTATCGTCCGCCTCGAACCGGCGTTCCTCCGCGCTTAACGGGTCCATGTCGATCATCGCCGCGACGAACGGGCCGCTATCCGGAAGCTCGATCAGCAGTTCCCGGCTGCGCCGCTCGATTTCCCACGGAGCGTACTTGCCGGCCAGCCAATTTTGCAGAAACATTTCCTGCAGCCGGGGCAAATGTTCCTGCCATTTGTGCTGCAGCATAGACCGGCTGTGGCGCTCCTCGAGCTCTCGCCGCAGCTGTCCGGCGGCATCCGTAACCGCCCGCAATATTTCCGTCTCGCCCGCGGGCTTGAGCAAATAATGGCTCACTCCGAGCTCGAGCGCCTTCTGCGCGAACGAGAAATTATCGTGCCCGCTCAAGATGATGCATTTGATATCGGGATCTTGGCTGCGCACGATCTGAACCAGAGTAAGTCCGTCCATCTGGGGCATCCGGATATCGAGCAGCACCAGGTCGGGCCGTTTCAAGGCAATAAGCCGGAGCGCTTCGCTACCGTTCGAAGCCAGCCCGATCACCTCGATGCCGTGCCGCTCCCACGGAATATCGCCAGCGAGCGAGTTCAGCAGCAGCGGCTCGTCTTCAACGATCAGCAGATTCATCGTACACCTCGCATTTCTCGAGCGGAAGCCATAGAATCACTTCGGTTCCTTCGCCTTCCTTGCTTGTAATCGTCAAGCCGGCTTCCGCGCCGTAGTACATTTTCATTCGGGCCGTCACATTGCGCAGACCGAATAAGTCGTCTTTGCCGCCTTCCTCCTCGAACGGAGTCAGCAGCAGCTGCGCTTCCTGCAGCTTGCCGAGCTCGTGCTGGATATACCGCAGGCGGTCGGGGGGCAGGCCGACCCCGTTGTCCTTGACGCTCAGCACGAGCCGGTCCTGCTCCAAGCGGCTTGTTATCTTAAGCTCGCCATGCTGGTCCTGCTTCTCCAAGCCGTGCAAAATCGCGTTTTCTACGATCGGCTGCAGCAGCAGCTTCAGAACCGGAATACCGGCGCTGTCCTCGGATATGTCATACTGTACGGATACGCGCTGGGAGAACCGGATTTGTTGAATGCGGATGTAATAATGCAAATGGTCGACCGTTTCGCGGAGCGGGAATGTTTCGCGCCCTTTATTCAAGCTTAGCCGGAAAAATTTGGACAAGTTCAGCACCATTTCTTTGATTTCGTTCGCCTCGTACTGGTTGGCCATCCAATAAATTGAATCCAGCGTATTGTACAGAAAGTGCGGGTTGATCTGGGACTGCAAAAACTTGAGCTCCGTCTTGGACAGCCGCAGCTGCTGCTCGTAATAGCCTTGGATGAGCTGCCTCTGGTCGTCGACCATCTGGTTGAACGTTCCGGTCAAATAGCCGAGCTCGTCCTTGCGGTTGTTGCTGAGCCGAATGTTCAAATTGCCCGTCCGGACCTGCTTCATCCCATAAGCAAGACTGTCCAGAGGCGACGCTATGCTCCTGTATACGACCCAGGCAATCCCCAGGGCAAGCAGCACGCTCAACCCGATCATGAAATACGTATACAGCCGCAGCTGCCCGGTCTCGCGGTTCAATTCGCTTTCCGGCTGCATCATCGTGAGCGACCAGTTGGAATAGCGGGCTTGAGCCCGAACGGTGAGCATCCGTTCTTCTCCTCCATCAGCGACCGGAACGGCGATATTTTCACCGCCGAGCGCCGGGAGCGGGGGAGCTTGTTCCCCTTCCGTGCCGACGACCAGTTCGCCGCCGGCCGTGTGCAAATAAATTTGCGCGTTCCGGGACGGCAGCAGGGAGCCCATCAGCTTAAGCAGCGTTTCCTTCTTGACCGACAACATCAAGATGTTAGGCTGCCTGTACCGGTTGTACAAGTCCATCGTCCGCAAAAAATATATGCGGTCGCCGGTAAACGTCCCGTCCAGCGTATCGGACTTCGAGGTAGGGGAGTAGACGACCCGCGCCCCGTTGCCTTCGATGGCCATCCGGATCGCTTCATGCTCTCTAGCGCCTTGTATCCGTTTGCCTCCATAGTTGGAAATGATCATGTACTCGGAAGGCAGGTGCAGCACCGAGATTCCGGCCAAAGTTTGATGGATCGAGGTCGTCTCGGTAATGTCCTTGAAAATTTGCGTGAAATCCAAGATCGACTGCGGGCCCGGCTCCGGGCCGGCACGCTCGAGCATTCCGATCAGATGCGTATTGGTCGAGATGAGCATCGATAAATTGTCTACGTTTTGCACGATCAGATCGATGTATTCGGCGGCGGACAAGAGCGTCCCTTTCGTCCGTTCACCGGTTTTGTGCTCGACGATTTGCTGGGATCTGGCATTGGCGAATAAGCCTACCAATACGAGAGGGAGCAGGATGAGCAGGAAATAGCTCGTTAATCGCACTTGAATGTGCCTCGTAAACCGATCGTACAGCCGATTCAATACGGTGTGCATGCTGCAGGCCACAACCCTTCTGGCGTCATCGATGATCGGCCTTATACCAATCGTTGATTTCCTTCGTAATTTCGTCGCCGCCTTCCTGCCTCCATACTTCGACGAAGCGGTCGAACTCGTCAAGAGGAGAGAGGCCCATCACGATTTTCGTGAAGGCGTCGTCCTGAATTTTCAGCAGCTTGAAATTGTAGTTGCCCATGGCCGGCGTAGGAGCTCCGTTAAACTGCGCTTTGATCAGGTTGGCATGGATTCTCTGCACGTTGTCCCACAAATGGAAATGTTCGCCCAGCGAATCGAGCCGCCGCTTCGTCACCTCCGGCACTACGGTATCGCACAAGGAGCTGTAAATGCCGCGGTACAGATGCTTGTTATGCGCCTCGAAATCGGCGACCATCTTGCCGTCCTGGATCGACCACACTTCATTCTCGAAGCCGAGCTTCAAAGTTTGGTTTCCTTGGCCGCCAATGAAATTCAGCAGCTTGACGACCTCCTCGGTACGCTCGCTTGTGGCCGGAACGACATTGTAGGAGCGCACGGAGGAGATGCTGTACGTTCCTTTTTGGCCGTCTTTGCCGGTCGGATATTCGAGCGGAATCCAATTCGCTTTCGGATCGTTTCGCCGGCTTAATTCGATCGGCCCCCGCGTGTCGAACCAGGCGGCGGAGTACAGGCCGACTTTGCCCGAGGCGACCTTGTCGCCCAAGTTTTCCGCCTTGTTCAACGGGAAGTCCCGGTCCAGTATATGGTCGCGGTACAGCTCCGCCAGAAATGCAAGCGCTTCCTTCGTCTCGGGTAAAGTGGCGGAGTAGACCAGCTTCCCGTTCCGTTCGTACCACGAATTTTGCTGCGTGCCGAAGGCGCCGAAAATCGGAGCCGTTCTGCCCAGCTGGTCGGTAATGCTGAACCCGATCGTATCGTCCTTCCCGTTGCCGTCCGGATCGTTCTTGGCGAACGCCCGCATCACTTCCTTGTATTCGTCCAGCGTCCGGGGCGGCTTCAGCCCGAGCCTGTCGAGCCAATCTTTGCGGACGTACATGATTTGCGTACCCATTACTTCGTTCAAGCTCGGTATCGCATAGATGTTCCCGTTCATCGTCACCTGGTCCCACGCTTCTTGCGGAATCAGCCGTTTCAGATCAGGCCCGTACTTGTCGATGTACTCGTTAAGCGGCTTCAAAGCTCCTTGCTTCACATAGGTGGACAAAAAAGCGGCGCTCCCTGTATTGATCATATCGGGCAATTGTCCGGACGCCATAATGACGTTCAGCTTATCGACATAGCCGTTTGCCGGGGGAAGCATCACCTGTATGTCCAAATTGGTGTTTTTCTCGATATAGTCCAAATATGGATTGTTGTTCTCGTCCAGTCCGGGGGGGAACGTGCTGGATTGCCCGTTGATCGCTATGCTGATTTTCCGGGGCGGCTCTCCCCGTTTCGAATCGTCGTTCGCCGGTCCTTCTTGGTCCGAGAGGCCCGAAGTGCAGCCGTTCATCAGCAGTGCTATTGCCGCGACCGGCAGCCAAGCGTGAAGAAACGGCTTCTTATTGACGGTTCTCATCGAATGTGCCCCCCTTGTATGACGTTGTACTAGTATTTTAGCAGAGATAGCCGAAAAGCGAATAAGAGAAAACGCCGGGAAACGCGCAAACACCGCCCGGGCTGCCGCCGGACGATGTTCGCTGGATGCGGATGGATTTGAACGAAACGTTGGAGTCCTACTTTGCATTTTTTTGCGCTTCGGCGATCTTTTTGTTGATCTCTTCTTCCGCCGTGCGAAGCGCCGCCGCGACGTCCAGCTTGCCTTTGGAATACCCGTCGACGGCGACTTCCGTGAAAGTCGATCTCGCGATGCCGTCGTATCTCGTTACGGTAATCGGCTTGCCGATCGTATCTTTAAAAAACGCGGCCGTATTTTTCCCTTTCAGCACAGGCAGATCGACACCGAAATCTTTGACGACGCTTTCGCTTTTCACGACGGGAACCCGGCCTTTTCTTGCGTTCGCTCCCTGTATTTCGTCGGACAGCAGGTAAGCGATGACTCGGAACGCTTCATCCCGGTTCGTGCTTGTCGGGGGGATCGCGTAGAAGGGGGCGTTCATTTGCGAGCCGATGCTTTCCATTCCATCGAAGCGCGGCAGGCTGACCATATCCCACTCCATGCCTTTGCTGACCGCATCGGGCAGCTGATCGAGCAAGCTCGGCCCGGTATACATCGCCACTTCCTGCCTCCGGATAAAGACGCCGTCCCCGTAGCCGATCAGATGGTTCCCGTCGAACTGATAAAACCGGGTCATCTGCTCCAGCCATTTTCTCCATTGATCCGTATTGATCGCCGCTTTGTTCGTTTTCGGGTCGACGAAGGGGAGGGCCATCTGATTTTTGTATACCAGGTTCAAATGGTTGTACTGGAACCCTTCGTACTGTACACCGTTATCGACACGGGTCAGTTTTTTGGCCATTTCGTATACTTCGTTCCAGGTCATGCCGTCCTTCGGATAAGCTACCCCGAACCTGTCGAAAATGTTCTTGTTGTAGTACAGCACGTTGTTATTCAATTCGTAAGGCATGATCATGAGCTTGCCGCCCTCGTAATACGACTTGATCGTCTCCAGCACCGAGGGGGAGAAGCGGTTCAGGTCGAAATTGTGCCTCTTCACGAGATCGGTCATATCGGTAGCGAGCTGCAAGTCGATTACGGTGAACAGTCCTCCCGCCGAGAAGGCGACGAGATCGAGGTTCGTGCCGGCCGCGAGCGTATCTTCGATCGTGCTGCCTTTGCCGTGAATAATCATGTTCAGCTTGATGTGGGGGTATTTGGCTTCTACCTTCTGCTGAAGCTCTTCTACGAGCTGCTTCGAGTAGCCGTTGTAGAAAAAGTTCAGTGTCGCCGGCTTCGGAGGTACCTCCGCCGGTTGGCCCTTGTCCCCCTTGTCAGCCGCGCCGGTCGCGCTTTCTCCTTTGCCGCATGCGGACAGTATGGCGATCATGAGCAGCAACATCATGGATGATTTCAGTCTATTCATTTGCGTCCCCCCAATAAAGTGCGATTCTGTTCGGATGATTTGATTATAGGAAGAACCGTTTGGGGGGAACAGGGGGCGTTAATGACCTTATCCGGTATTCTCATGACTATATCCCAAACCGACAGCTTACTGTAGGGGAAGAGGCTGCCTGCGAACAACAGTTTGCATATTAGATGGCCGTCCGGATCGGGGTCAGCAAATAGAGCGCCGAAGCGCGCTGCCCGACAGGTACGGCAGTGATGGGGCCCAGCTTGTCAGTGAAACGGAACGTCACGCTCTCGCTGTCGACGGCGCGTATAATGTCCGCCATATATTTGCCGTTAAAAGAGATTGCGACATGCGGTCCGATCATGCTCTCGATCCGCAATTCCTCCCGAACGTCGCCGATTTCCGTCGTCCCGGAGAGTAGCTCCATCGTTTGCTCCGTATTCGTGCGCAGCTGAACGACGCTTCCTTCGCCGGCCAGCAGAGTCACCCTTTCAATAGCCCGCAAAATTCGATACGTATCGACCGTTACTTCCGTCATAGGATTGGAAGGCACAAGCTTGTCGATCGGAGGATAAGCGCCCTGCAGCAAGGAGCAGTAAAGCGACATGCCCGCCGACCGGAAACGGATATGCGCTTCGTCCGCGACGATCGCCGTCTCGCCTTCTTCGTCCAGCAATTTGGCGAGCTCGCTTAATCCTTTGCCGGGAATGACCGCAGTGTAAACGTGCGGGTCTCCTTGCTGTTCTACGGGAGACGTCCGGGAGGCAAATCGTACGCTGTCGGTAGCGACGAACCGCAGATTCCGCCCGTCGAACTTGCAGAGCACGCCCGACAGCAGCGGCCGGGCTTCGGATGAGGACACCGCAAATGCGACTTGACGGATCATCGATTTCAGCAAACCGTTGGACAGGGTCATCCGCCAATCGGCCCGATCCATCCGGGGCGTCTCCGGAAACAGCGCGGGATCCAGCCCGAATAAACGGAATTGGCCGTCGCCCGAGCGTACGGTCAGCGTTTGCCGGTTCGTAAGTTCCAATAGGATGGGGGCCGGAGGGAGCTTGCGGACGATATCGATCAAATAACGGGCCGGAACGACAAGGGCCGCCTCTTGTTCTGGAGCCGGTCCGGTCGGAAATTCCGCTACGTCCTGCCGGATATCCGTATGGATCGTCATCACGCCGTTGCTGGCGGCCACGGTTACTCCGACCGGGTGAAACCGGATATGTATGCCGTACAGAATGGGGATCGGACTGTTGGCCGGGACCGCTCTAGCGACCTGCTGCAAGGCGTCGGACAATACGGGCTGCGGGATAGCGACTCTCATCCGTCCACCCGCTTGCTCGCTTTGTCCGAGAAATGCTCCATAATAAGCTCCCGGATAAGCTCCGATCTCGACATGCGCTGCTCGGCGCACAGGCGATCGAGCTCTTCCCACGCCGGCCCGGGCAAAGTGACCGATACTTTCCGCGTCTCGCCGATCCCTTTGCGGCCTGCGCCTTCGCGGGGACCTCCCCGGGAAAACATCGCGCTGATCTGACCTTCCCGCTTCGGGACGATAAGCTTGATCTCTTCTTCATGTTTCAAATCGGATCACCGTCATTATTTAGAATATGGTAACTTAAATCAAATAACCGATTATCTTAACAGTACCATAGTCGCGCAAGGCTGGCAATCCACGATTTGACGTTGAAGCGAAAGCGGAGTATGATATTAATTGAACACTGGTCAAAAAAAGGAGCGGATAAACGATGACTCCCCGGAAAGCGGTAGACGAAGAGCTGGACAAAGAAAAAATTATGCAGGCGGCGCGCGATCTTTTCGTCACCCAAGGGTACCGGTCCGTTTCGATGCGGGGGATAGCCGGACGTTTGGGGTACAGCCATGGGGCGCTCTACTACCATTTCAAGGACAAAGCCGCTTTATTCAGCGCGATGGTCATGTCCGATTTCGACAAGCTGAACGACAGGTTGGACGAGGCGATGCGTGAGCATACGGGAGACCCTGCGGCGACGCTCGAACGGATCTTTACGGCCTATATCCGCTTTGGGCTGGACCATAAGCCGCATTACGAGATCATGTTTATGCTGGAGCAATCGGAGCTGAACGAAGCGGCCCGCAGCGCCCAGATGGCTTCCTACGACCGTTTCGCGGCAGCCGTACTGCAGCTGCTGCGGGAATCGGGCTCAACGGGGGACGTGGCGTTGACGATTCCATGGAGCTTGTTTTTATCGCTGCACGGGTTTGTCGCCTATTATTTGCATACCGATCAGACGATTGACCATCTGCGCGACTTGGCGGAGCAGTATGTCGGTTTGATGGTACGGGGGCTGCGATAGGAACGAAGCGTGCTGATAAGGCCGTCGTTGTACTGGAACCGGTAGCAAAATAGCGGAAGTAATCGACGCTATATTGCCGATACCGTCCGGCTGCAACTAAATAGAGGAAAAAAATGAGTATAAAATAGCTAAATAACGTCGTTTTTTCCGTTAAGGATGGCGAATTTTTTTTGCGGTTTAATTGACCTTTGGTTAATAAAAAAACAAGGAGGAATCGGAATGAAACGGGCGATTGTATTGGGAGCGGCCGGAGGCATGGGACGAGAGTTGGTGAAGGAACTGCTCGGCAGGGGCATCGAGACGGTGGCGTTCGGAAGGTCGAAGGAAAAGCTGGAGCGTCTGGCGGACACTTGCGGTAACGATCCGCTGCTTACGGTCGCGGCGGGGGACGCGATGCGCCCCGAGGATATAGCCCGAGCGGCGGTAGGAGCGGACGTCGTCTATCACAGTATGGGAATCCCTTATCCGGAATGGGGCGACAAGCTGCTGCCTCTTGCGGCGTCGGTCATGCGCGGGGCGAAGGAGGCGGGGGCGAAGACGGTCGTCATCGACAATATTTATGCTTATGGCAAAATTGCGGCCTCGCCTGCAACGGAGCAGCATCCGAAACGCCCGCATACGCGCAAAGGGAAGCTGCGGCTGGAGATGGAGCGGGTTATTATGGACGCCCATCGGGACGGAGCGCGTGCGTTGATCGCCCGCCTGCCGGATTTTTACGGCCCGGACGTCCCGAACTCCATGCTGCATGTAACATTGGATGCAATCGCCAAGCGGAAGTCCGCCATGTTCGTCGGCAAGTTGGACATACCGCGCGAATATGTATATTTGCCCGATGCCGCTAAAGCGGTAGTGGAGCTATCCATAAACGATGATGCTTACGGAGAGATATGGCATATCCCCGGAGCGGATACGATTACGGGGGCGGAGCTCGTTCGCATCGCGCAGGCGGAAGCGGGGCAGGCAAAGCCGGTTCGTTCTATCGGGAGAAAAACGTTTGCGATACTGGGGCTGTTCAACCCGTTCATGCGCGAGGTAAGGGAGATGCTGTATTTGACGGAGGAGCCTTTCGTACTGAGCGGAGCCAAATACCTCGAGCGTATCGGCCCGCTGCCGGCGACACCCTACGAGCGTGGAATCCGGGAAACGGTAAGAGCACATATGGCGGCAAGCGGCAGACGTTGAGAGTGGGGCTGCCGTTGCAGCCTTTTTTGTTACAAAAATAAAAACAATACATGTATTATAATTTTAATAATCAATTCTCATTTTTTAATAAAAAAACGATACTAGTTTTATACTTGTATTATAAAACTGAACGGAGTATACTTAATTCCGGAAAGACAGGTGCTTTTACGTAGAGGTGGCGCGGGGACGCTGCTGGCCTTTTGGTGAAATGTAAGCGCTGCAATACGAAGCGGAAAACGCAGGAGGTGAACGCGTTTGGCGTCATTAAAGTACGATTCGTTCTATCGATACGAGGAGTGGACCGGGTTCCTGAAGCAAATCCAGTCGGAGCATCCTTCCTTCGTTCGGCTGATCCCGCTCGCGCAGACGAAACAAGGCAGACACGTATATTTGGCCGAAGTCAACGACCCGTCGACGGGTCCGGCCGAATCGAAGGGAGCCTATTACATACAGGCCGGTCTTCACGCCATCGAGGGAGCGGGAATTACGGCGGCGCTGCATATCCTCCACGCGCTGCTGACGGTGGACGACTACCGCGAGCTGCTGAAGCGGGTGGCGTTCTACATCGTGCCTTGCGCGGACCCGGACGGGAGCGACTATGCCTTGTCGGCGCAAATCGATATCCGCAATCGGTACGAAGATACTTTTCGCAAAAACCAATTGCTGCCTCAGGATATAAACGGGGACGGATATGTGCTGCAAATGCGTTGGCGCGATCCGCTCGGACTTTACAAGGAGCACCCCGACGAGCCCCGGCTCATGATCCGGAGGGAACCGGGGGACATGGAAGGCGCCTTCTACCATGTGGCGCAAGAAGGACTGATCCGCGACTACGACGGCACGCCTCCGGCGAGCCCGCGTCGCGTCGACTTCAACCGGAGCTATCCCGTCGAATGGAAGCCGGGCGCGGTCGCATCCGCTTTTCCTTTATCCGAGCCGGAAATGCGGGCGATTGCCGAGTTCCAGGTCGCGCATCCGAATATTTTCGCCGGCGTCGATTTTCATTGCGGAACGCACGCCGTGCTGCGGACATCGTATAAGCCGGATTCCCAATTTCATGCCGGTGATTTGCGGACTACGATGCAGATCGGCAAACTGGCGGAGGAAATAACCGGATTTCCGCTCATGTCCACCGACAATTACAATTTTGGCGGCGCTCCGATCCGGTTGAACGGCAATTCGAACGATTGGGCCTACGCGAAGCTCGGAATTTCCCATTATGTGATCGAAGTGGGCTTCGGGTTTACGAGTATCGGATTGCAGCCGAACGAGATCATTCGATCCGACGACAAGATGAGGGAGGAATATATGCGGCGCCTTCTCGCCTTTCACGACGGCCATGGCAGCCGGATCTTCATGCCTTGGCGGACGTTCGGCCACCCGCAGCTGGGCGAGGTGGAAATCGGCGGCATGATGGCGGGAAGCGCGCGGTTCATGTATCCGCCCGATATGGAGGGGGTCGTTCCCGGAACGACCGGGTTTGTGCTCAGGCACGCGGCCATGTGTCCCCGCTTGATCGTGGCGAACGTGGAGGCGACTCCGCTAGGGGCGCGTCTGTTCCGTATCCGCGCGACAGTCGGCAATATTGGCGGGCTATCGACGGAGGTCATGCAGGAAGGCGGCAGCCCGGATATGAAACGGCCGGTTACGGTCAGGCTGGTCGGGGAAGGCATCGAGATTTTGAACCGGAGCGCCGTGCATCAAACCGATTCTCTGGCCCCTGCGGGCGGTTCCTTTGCAGTGGAATGGTTTATCAGAGCGGAAGAGAATCGATTCGCCGCATCGATCGAGGCCGGCCATCCGAGAGCGGGGTCCGTGCGTTGCGAAGTCTCGCTGCAGGATCTCTAGTCCGGCGTCGGAAGAGGAGTTCCTCCCCGACTCTAGCGGGGAGTATGGTTCATGAGGCGTTTGGCAAAATCTTTGGCCGATTCCATTCCGGTCCAAAACAGCTGCATACCGGTGTGGAGCCTGTTATAAAGGTCCTGTTTATGAGGAACGAGGTCATGAACGAAGAAATTGTTGTCGATTTGGCCGTCCGCGATGTTCAGCTTATCGAGGTACCCTTTCTCCCACACCTTCTCATTGATTGACGGAATGGCGGACAACTGCCCGGTTTGACGGGCGATTTCTTCCTGAACATCGGGGCGTACGGCAGTCCGTAGAAAATGTCCGGCCATTTCCATCTGGGTACAACCGGAATGTACGGCAAATACGTTGGCTGCCAAGGTCGTCCTGCGGGTATCGCCGAAAGGCAAGTAGGCGACTCCCGGCTCAAACGGCAGCCGCGCCTGCCGCATGCCGGCCAGTTCAATCGACGTCGTCAGCATCATGGCCGTTCTCTGATGAAGGAAGGGATGGGATTCCAAGTCGAATTCCGAGACGGAATGGCGATACGCGACCCGGTATCGATACAACAGGTCATGAATAAATGTCAACGTATTTTCCATAGGTTCGGTATGGATGAACGAATGAAAATTGACGCCCTGCTGCAAAGCGATCACCGACCAGCGGCTCAACATGCTGGACAAAGAGAAGCCGTACAAATCCAGAATACCGTCGCCGTTCGTATCGATCGTCAGCTTCTGGGCCGTGCGGATAAAATCTTCCTTGATCCATCTGCCGTCCGGCTCGGGAACGCCGTATTTTTTGAAGAGAAGCGGATTGTAAGCCAAATAAACCGGGGAAAAACCGGCCGGCAGCGCCTTCACGACCTCGCGGGTGCGAAAAGCCGAAGTCAATCGGGAGTAGAGCGTATTCAAGTCCGCACCGAGCATCGGACGAAGATCGGCGAAATCCCCGGTCTGCAAAAACATATGGAAATGCCTGTCGGTCAGCAGCATGATGTCGGGTTGAAACCCCAATTCGCGATTGTTGCGAATATTGCTCCAAAATTCAGGGTGGGGAAACCGCAGCACCTTCACCTCGACCTCGGGATGGAGGTCCTGAAAGCGTCTGATGATGATCGGCATGCAGTGATCGACGAAATGAGAGGGCGAGATAGCGACGATCCGCAGCAGTTTCTGTTTGCCTTCTTCGACGGTCAAATCATGGGGAACCATGCTGCCTTGGCCCGCTTTTTTGATGATCAGGCCTTCGTTCAGCAGCAGCTCCAGGCTTTTGCGTACTGTTACCCTGCTTACCCGGTATTGATTGTGAAGCTCGTTCTCGGACATCAGAAACTGTCCGGGTTTGATTTCTTTCGTCAAAATTTTTTTGCGCAAAAGATCGGCAAGCTCGGTATATCGAAAATCGGTCTTTCTTCTCATAACATCTCTCGCTTTCTTATCGTTTCAGAAAGTTTAACTTCGCTAAAGCGTTAAAGCGAAGTGCGAGTTTCTGAACCAGGAAAAACTTCCTCTAGATCGCGGTCGCTCATCCTTGAATTACGTCGATAGACGTTTTTCTTATAATACATGTATTATACTTCTGATCGCGTTTGAGTGCAAAAAGGACCGTTTTTTTTGGATTGAGTACGTCAAGTCTCGAATAATTGATACATGTCCTATACTTATACCGATTATAGAAATCAATGATGCAGTCCGGAGGGCTATCCATGGATGTTACCTCGTATCGGAAAACGCGCAGCACCTTATATACGGAAGAGAAGCTTTCGAGCGCACGAGCCAATATCCGAAAGTTCGATTGGGCGAAAAGGCTGCGGGACGACGCTGTTGCCAAAGCGGACCGGTTTCTGGCGGCGGGATACGATTATTTGTGGCGCGCCGTCCCGCCCCAGACGCTTCCCCGCAGCTACGCCGTCAATCAGCGGGTTGGCAGTCCCGTGACCGGGAAGCAGATCGACGCCTACGGAAACTACCCGTATTCGGCCGACCCGCTGACCATGCCTTGGAAAATCAAGGATCCGAGCAGCGGCTATTTGTTTCCTACGAACGATTTCGGCGCTTATTATGCGAGCGGACTGGACGTTCACGGCATTTTCAGGCCGGAATCGGCCGACCGCAGCCTGCTCGTGAACCGGCTCTACCCGGAAAAGGGGCCGGACTGGTGCGTGGACGACGGGTATGGGTGGTCGGACGGGGAAGGGAACCGGTATACGTTTATAGCGCACTATATCCACTGGTTTCTTTGGTACGGGCAGGGGAGCAAAGGACTTATAGAAAATGCGGTAACCGGGCTTCGCGATGCTTATGTATTCACGGGGGAAAGAAAATATGCGGTTGCGGGCACGATTCTGCTCGACAGAATCGCGGACGTCTATCCCGCTCTCGATATCGCGGCATTCGACCCGGAAGCCTACTTGAACTCCCATGGCGGAACCGGCCAAGGAAAAGCGATAGGCTGCCTATGGGAGCAGTGGGTCATCGACAACCTGATTACGGCGTACGATGCGTTCTTTCCGGCGACGGACGATCCGGAAATCGTCGCATATTTGAGCGCCCAGGCTAAGCGCTATAGATTGCCGAACCCGAAGACGTCCGGAGCCGACGTCAGAAGGAACATCGAGGACGGCATCGTCCGTCAAGCGTATGAAGGCGTGAAGAAAGCGCAAATATTCAGCACTAACGGTAGGACGGTCAGCGTGCTTGCCAAAGCGGCAGTCGTGCTGGATTCGTTCCCGGAGACGAAGGAATGGCTGGATTTCGCGTTCCGCGCGGGGGGGCTTGCGGTAAAGCCGTACCGGATCACGGGCGGAAACCTGCTGCCCCGGCTCGTGAACCAGGTGGACCGGGACGGCTTCCCTCCGTCGGCGGGAGCGGGATACAACCGATTGTGGCTGGAGCAGCACCAGGATATCGCCGACGTACTGGGTGCCTACGATAAGTATCCGTCAGCCGATCTGTACAGGAACGTAAAGTTCCGGAAAATGTTCGCGCAATACCCGTTAATCATGATCGATGCCTACACCCCCCAGATCGGAGATTCCGGATTGACGGGCAAGCCGGGGTTTGCGCTGAAAATGACGGATATGTTGAAAGCATTTGAACGGTTCGGCGACCCGATCTATGCTCAGGCGGCGTATTTGCTGAACGGCAACCGGCTGGATGGCATCAGCGGGGATGTATTTTCCCGGGATCCCGACGCATTGACGGAGAAGGTAAGGAGTATTGTAGCCGAACACGGTCCGCTCCGGCTCGGAAGCGTCAATTTGACGGGGTACGGATTTGCCGTTCTGCGGGACGGAGAGGAGACCGGGGGACGCGCCTTAAGGGATTTGTGGATGTACTACGGGAGAACGAGCGGTCACGGGCATCGAGATGCGTTGAATATCGGCATTCATGCGTTCGGGCTCGATCTGGCCCCGGATCTGGGATATCCCGAATATACCGGGGGCCACCCGAATCGGGTGGAGTGGGTCAGCAATACGATCAGCCACAATACCGTAGTGGTCGACAAGTCCAAGCAATGCGAGCAATGGGTAGGGATTCCGCGGCATTTCGATGACGGTGAACGGGTGAAGCTGATCGATGCGGAAGCCCCGAACGCATATCCGCAGACGGTGCGCTACCGCCGGACGACCGCTTACGTGAGAGCGGACGGATTCCATTCTTACGCGGTCGATTTTTTCCGCGTGAAGGGCGGCTCCGATCATCACTTCAGCTTCCATGGAGCCGGGGAAACCGTATCGACGGAGGAGCTGACCCTCATCAGTCAGCCGACCGGTACATATGCGGGCCCCCATACGGCCTTCGGCGAGAAGGAGCGCGACCAGCCGGGCGGCGCAGGCTACAAGGGAAGCGGCTTTCATTATTTGCGCAGTGTGGAGCGGGACGTCAACCCTCCGAGCGCGTTCAGCGTCGAATGGAACATACAGGACACTTGGGAGGTGCTGCCGGAGGTTGCGGATATACGGCTGCGCCTGACCATGCTGGGCGATGCGGACGAGGTCGCTCTGGCCGACGGGGAGCCTCCGCGCAACAAACCGGGCAATCCGAAGCGCTTGAAATATTTGATCGTCCGCCGGACCGGGGAGCTTCTGGACAGCCAGTTCGTTTCGGTTATCGAGGCGTACGACGGCAGCCGGTTTATCCGTTCCGTCAGCCGGGTGCCGCTGAAAGTCGGCGGAAAACCTTTTGCCGGAACCGGGGCCGCCGCAGTCCGGGTGGAACTGGTCAGCGGACGAACGGATTACATCGTCAATTCGCTCGATCCCGATACGACCTATATCGTCGATGACAAGTATGCGTTCAAGGGCTTCTTCGGTATAATCTCCGAAGAGAGCGGGATTCCGGCTTACGGTTATATGCATGACGGCACCGTGCTGGGCGGCATGATCGGGACGGAGCGGGGAGCGTTGACGGGAACCGTCGTCGATTTCACGAAAGAACTCCGCACGGAAAACCGGATTGTCGTGGAGCTGGATCACTCCTATGCGGAGATAGCCCGCTTGGCAGGCTCTTATCTGTACATTGAAACGGACGGAGAGCGCAACGGCAGCTACCGGATCGAACGCGTCGAAGAGCGGCAGGGAAACCGGTTCGTTTTCGGGATCGGGGACGTTACGCCGGTACGCGGCTTTGCCGATCCGGAAGATTTCGCCAAAGGCTTCGTTTATGATATCCGCGAGGGTGCGGCGTGCAAAATTCCGTTAGCCTTCGAAACCGTTCACGAAAAATCCGTATGAAGGGAAGAGATCTATGTCGGAGGATACCAACAACCACGCCATGAATCGACCGGAGGACGAATCACTCGTACTGGGCAAACGGATGAGCAGAAGACACTTATTGGCTTCGATCGGAGCGGCCGGCGCGGCGGCCGCAGCCGGCGGGCTATTGGCCGGAGCGTCCAAATCGTACGGCCAGTCTATCCCGGCGACGAATGCGGTTTACGGGAAAGCCGGGGCCCATTCGGCGATGATGAATACGATGAACGCCGCCGGATGCATGGTCGTGACGACTTATGCGGACCTTCGGGCGAATACGCTGCCCGATGCGAACGTCATTTATTACGTCAAGGACGCCGGGCACGAGGGCCATTTTTATTACGATGCCACGGACGTTACGACTCCCGACAATACCGGTCTGGTGCTCGTTTCGACGTCGGGGGCCCGGTTCAAACGGATTGTGGAGACGGAATCGATCAACGTCAAATGGTTCGGGGCTGCCGGTGACGACGCGACCGATGATGCTGCGGCCATTCAGACCGCGATAGACGGCATGCCGGCTGGCGGAGGGGTTCTATACTTTCCTCCCGGCATTTATCGGGTCGGAACACCATTATCGGTTTCGTCCAACTTGACGTTTCAGGGTGCGGGCTTGTCCGTTACGACGATTCGGGAGCACGGCAGCCTGACCGGACGCATCTTTTATATTGCGGGATCGGCCGGCAGCCGTAAATCGAATATCGCGTTTTACGACTTGACCATTCGGAACGGCACGGCCATTACCTCGGGCAACCCGACGATATCGCGCGACGGCGTGCGGGCGGAATATGCGGACGGACTAACGTTCGTCCGGTGCATGTTTACCGAGATCCAAGGTTTGTACGCGCTGGTCGTCAAGTATTGCACGAACGTTCTTGTCGAAGACTGCACGTTCTATCGCTGGTCTTACGGCGCCATGATGGTTATGGTGGAATGCGAGAACATTATCGTAACCGGGAGCACCTTCGATACGGCAACGACCACTTCGGCCGGAAACGCGTATACGTTTGCGACAGGCGGAGAAGGGACGAACGAAGGCTCGTTTCTCGTCAAAAATGTATGGGTGACGAACAACAAATTTTTGAACAATCCCGCCTGGGAAGGGCTGGATACGCATGGCGGGGAAAACATATGGTTTCTCGACAATTACATCGAGAATTGCAAGACCGGCATCCTTGCCGCGATCGGAGGCAGCTTTGTCGCCAACCCGGTGCTCAGAAACGTGGTGATCGAAGGTAACGTGGTCGTTCAGGGAACCGGGGGGAACGGGTATTACGGCATTGTCGTACAAGGAAAAGATACGAGTCCGGCGGAAGGTGTCATTATTAACCGAAACCGGATTACGGGCTTCGGCGGTACGGTGGAGTCGGGCGATACGATCGGAGCGATTTCGCTCCATTCCGTCCGAAATTTCAGCATAACGAACAATACGGCCGATGAATATGCTCAAAATGGAATTATTCTATATTATTATACGAACGACGGCGTTATCGGCGGGAACACGCTGCGAAATTGCCGGGGCGGGAAAACCGTTTCGACCGCGGCGATACGTCTTGCCTCCTGGGGGATTTACAACTGCCTGATCGAGAACAATACCGTCAGCCCGACAGATGCTTCCAAGAGGCCGAAATTCGGCATCAGAGCCGATTCCCGCTTCCTTTCCGTGCAACTGCGGAACAATGCGATCAAGCATTTGGCCGCCGGCGGCACCGCGTACCTCGGGGCTGCCAACTTGCCCGTGCAGTGGTCAGCTGCACCGACCGATAATTTGACGCAGAAATTCGGCGATATGATCTGCAATGCGTCGGGCAAGCCGGAATGGTATGTCAGCGGCCCTGCAATCGGTTTCGGGTCTCTTTACACGGGAGTGGTCGTGACGGCGTCGATCAATGCGGGAAGCGCCACTTTGACCGCTTTGAATACCGTCAATGCGGACTATAGGGGGTTGCCGGAAGGGATGAATATTACGGTGGCCGGGGCCGGCGCGGGGGGAGCGGCGTTAAACGCCAGAGTAATCAAAAACAGCAAAACGACGATTGAATTGGACGCGGCGGCAACCACGACCGTTACCGCCGCAAACGTGACCTACCAAGGACTTACCCTGACCAGCTGAGTGCGGACGGGGAGAGTGCATCCCATATAGTGGAGGGAATTATATGAAATTTTTGATCATGACCGATTTGGAAGGGGCCGCCGGCGTAGACAGCTTCAGTCAGACGAGAACGACGGACGAAGCGATGAAGCGTCCCGGCATGAAGCAATTGGCGCTGGAAACGAACGCCTGCGTGGAAGGAATCAGAGCGGTTTATCCGGATGCGGAGGTGGACGTGATCGACGGGCACGGAAACGGGGGGCTTTACCCGGAAGATTTGCGCGGCTGCCGCTACATCCGGTACGGCAAAGATTTCCCGCATCATTCGTTGCCGGACTATACCGCGCTGCTGTATGTCGGACAGCATGCGATGGCCGGCACGATCGACGCACCGTTATGTCATACGTATTCTTCCTTGAGGGTCCAATATTACCGGCTGAACGGCGTCTATATCGGCGAGTTCGCGGCGTTTGCCCAATGGGCGGGCATGCACGGGGTCCCTACCATCTTTCTCGCGGGCGACGATAAGGCCGCGCTGGAGGCGCGGATGTTCATCCCGGATATCGAGACGGCGGTCACGAAAGTCGGTACGGGGCTGGAGTCGGCCGAACATTTGAGCTCCGCCGACGCTTGCCGCGCCATCCGGGAAGGATCGGAGAGGGCTGTCCGCAGAATCGGACAATTTACCCCGTACCTTCGATTCAAGGCGCCGTTTACATTCGAAGCCCGGAACTACGACCCGATTGCGAATCCGGACGCCTTGTCCGGGAAGCCGGGCTACCTGCTGGTAGACGATCGCACTTACCGCATCGAGACGTCGGATTACAGGCAGCTTCCGTTTTTTTGATTAACAGGTCCAAATAAAAAAAATCGACCCGCAAGCAACGGGCCGCGGGTCTTCCATGTTATATATGAAAAAGGGGGTCGAGGTTTATTATAGGGCTTGAACCTTAAGGGAAAGTGAAAATAACATTTCAGTTTTGTTACAAATGCCGGGGGTGTATGGCCTGAGTGGAAACCAGGCGCTGCAGCTCCGGCATTTTTGGCATAAAAAATAGGTCCTAAGTAGCTGTATGAATAGGATAAATGGTCTATGAAAGTGTCGATATGTGTTGTATGATAAAGAGGTATTGAAGATTCGAACAATCGGAAAAAGGCAAACTCGCCGAAAGGCGGGGACGCAAAGCTACGGGCCTAAGGAGCTGTCTACGGCCGCCGGGCCGCCGAATGTGTCGGGAACGTCCGGACGGTCCAACACCTTTTCGGTCCATCATATGTTTAAACTCGAGGAGGTGCCGTATGCTGAAGGAAAGATACTACTCGACCGTAGAGTATATAGACCGGTATGGCAAGGCGATCAAGGAATTGCACATTTATTGCGATATCGGCAAGAAGCCCACGGTCGGCGATTTTATCGAAGCGTTTCGGAAAATAGGGCTCGAGCTGGAGCTGAACGACTTTGTGAATTTGACATTCAAGCCGAAGCGGCCGCATGCTTCATCGATCATTTCGGTGAAAGTAATCCGGACGACCAAGGACCATACTTTTAAACCAGTTGGCACCGAAACCGAGCCATCGAATAGAACCGGCACACGCTAATCCTTTCAGGAAAGCGCGCAGCCGGTTTTTTCTTTGCATTCACTTCGTACCTTTCAGTCTTTCGTCGGCAGACGGTTCGTTGCCCGCGAGACGCTTCTCGAAGGAAACCCGCCAGTTTCGAGACAGCTCCTCGACGGCAAGCAGAGCCTGTATCCCTTCGAGGTTATGCTTGTCATGATGCTTGATCGTGTTGGCGTAAGCGACCGTGATGCCGTGCGGATGACGGCGCTCCAAAGTCAGCGGGAGGGTGCGGTCGAACAGTCCGGGAGTGAGCACCCTCATGTAGAAGCCGGTGTAGCCGGTGTTTTGTACGAGCAGGGGAAGCTCGGGCAGGTCGTATTTTTTCGCCAGCTTGTGGCACGGCTGTCTGGGCTGCGTAACCCGAAGGCGGACGTTGCCGATCGCGTAAATGTCGCCGATGCATACTTGATCCTCGGTCATGCCGAGCACGGTCAAGTTTTCCCCGAAAGCTCCGTAATCGAGCTTACGCCGCAGCTCCTGCTCCCAATAAGCATAGTACTCGTACGAATACACGCAGATTGCTTTATCGAGTCCCCCATGGTTCACTAAATCGGCTTGTCCGTCCCCCTCGAAGTTCAAAGCGGACAGAGCGATCGGACCTTCGTCGGCCGGTTTTTTGAATATCCCGGTCGGGACGTCGGTTCCTTTATAGATGAACGATTGCGGCTTCCCCACATTCAGTGAAACAATCCGGATGCTCACGCTCGGTCCCCCTTTCTGTTGATTCCATGGTTTGGACTTCATTCTATCACAAAATGCGTTCTGCAAACGAGCCGTGCCGAATGCCGGACGAGAGGTCTTTTTCACCGGACGGGCTCATAAGCTGTAGTACATCGTTCGAACGGCTTTATCGGGCTCAAAGTCGCATCAGGCAGGTAATTGCATGTTGCGGAAAGGAGGGATCGCATGGTTAAGCGATTTGCCGGAGCGGTCGGAGCGTTGTTTCTGCTTCTCGGGATTATCGGCTTGTTCGTAGTGGATTTGTTCGGCCTCATCCATTTCGACGGTTTGTATAATGTCGTGCACCTGATCGTCGGCGTTGCGGGAATATTGGCGTCCGGCCGCGAAGAGAATGCGGTATGGTTTGCGAAAGCGGCAGGCATCGGTTTCGGGCTTATGGGCATCATAGGCTTCATCCGGCCGGAGTGGCTCGGCTCCATGCATTTGGAGACGGCGGAGAACGTGCTGCATGCAGTTGTCGGCGCGCTGTCGCTGTACGCGGGCTTTACCGCCCAAACGATTGAGGTCGTCCAAATCCGCTCGAAAGTAGGTTAAGCGCGAAAAGTTGCCGTATCCGGGCGAATGCCCTGGGCAAAACACCTACCGGGCGCATACATTGAAATCGGGATAATCGTACTTCATCATGGGCAATATTGGAGGAATTCCGATGAATTATGTAGTGCAGCCAGGGGATACGCTGTATTCGATCGCCAGCCGTTACGGGGTAACCGTCCAGTCGCTGATGCAGGCAAACGGGATTACGGTGCCAGGGCAAGTTTATGCCGGACAAACGATTTTCATTCCGCGGCCTCCGGGGCCGTTTCCGCCGGGGCCCGGACCCTTTCCTCCCGGACCCGGTCCAGGGCGGCAGCTCGAGCAGAGGGTCGCCCGGCTGGAAACGGAAACCGATCGTCTGCAGCAGCAATTGAGGCGTACCGACAACGAGGTGGACCGTCTGCGTCAACGCGTGGATCGGCTGGAAGACCGCGTAAGGCGGCTCGAGGGACGTTGACATTAAAAAGTCAAAGTAAGAATTGGAATACTAAAAGAGGTGGGGGAGATGTACGTAAAGCGAAGCGGCTGACTTTAAAATCGTGTTGTACCCGCTTAAATTCCAAATAAACAACACGATTTTAACGGAAGTGGAGTGCATTCCCCCACCTCTTGCCTTAAGCGCTTCTTCTCTCTGCAGACTTTTTCAACAGCCTCAGGGCGGTTTCCTAATGGAAACGCCCTCTTCGCCGTTGCCGCCGTCTTTATCCGTTGAGCAATTTCACATAGAACGTTCGTTGACGGGGACCGTCGAACTCGCAGAAGTAGATGCCCTGCCATCGTCCCAGAACGAGCCTGCCGTTATGGACGATGACCGTTTGGGACGTACCGGTCGTGATCGCTTTCAGATGAGAAGCCGTGTTGCCCTCCGCATGCCGGTATTTCGGATGGTTCCACGGGTATATTTCGTCCAGACGCATAAGCACGTCGTGCTTTACGTCCGGGTCGGCGTTCTCGTTGATGGCGATACCGGCGGTCGTATGCGGGCAGTATACGACCGCAATCCCTTCCTGAAAGCTTTCTTGCAGCACGAGCTCTGCAACTTGCTGCGTAATGTCTATCATTTGATCACGCTGGCGGGTTATCAGGGAGAACGTATGCATGGGCAGGCTCCTTTCGCGTCATAGTAACAGACGTCATTTGCCGAACAAAATCCAGGACGCTTTGACCCGCTTCAGCTGATTGACGATGACCCAAGGGACGACAAGGATGAGGACGATGCCTCCCCATAGAGCGGCATGGTACTCCCACCCGCCGGGGGCGACGGCAGCGTGCATCGTGTAGTAGCCGAGCAGCGCCGGATGAATGAAATAGACGCCGAACGAAGCCGCGCCGAGCGACGATAGAGCGCCGGCCCATCGGGGAGCGCTGGATAGCCAGTGCCGGCCGATCCACATAAAGCTGATCGCGACCAATATCGGGTAAGCGTTGAACAGAAGCTCGAATTCCCAGGATCGGAACTGCGTACCGTACTGCGCTTGCAGGCTGAGCAGCAGGAAAACGAAGCCGGTGGACGCGGCGGCGGCGGTTACCCAATAAATATTGCGGTTCAGCCAGCCGGCGAATCGTTCGTAGTTCATGCCGAGCGAGCCTCCGATGCAGAATAGGGCGAAATATGAAATAAACAGACGGTCGCCGTGCGGGAGCGGTTCGGCGGCGTACTGGCTGTAAATGCTGAAGGCAATTTGCACGACAATGCCGAACAGCCACAAATAGCGGGCCAGCGGGCGCCACAGCTTGGCCAGTGTAACGAGAACCGGAAACAGCGCATAAAATTGCATGATAAGCGCCATGAAGTACAAATGGTAGCCGGCTTCCGCCCATGGAAGCAGCTTGGCGAACTCCTGCAGCGAGAAATGCACCTCGACCGCGGGATTCAGCCATTGATCGAACAAGTAATAGAAGCAAGACCATATCAAGTACGGGATCAAGATGAACTGCAGCCTTTTCCGGTAAAACCCGGGGACGCGGCGAACGCTCCAATTGTCGAAGTAGCTGTAGAACAAGACGAGTCCGCTCAACAGGATGAAAGCCTGCACCGGGAAGTAGCTCATATTGTTGATGCCGAAGTACAGCGTATGCGACCGGGAGCAGAGCGGCAGTTCGACCCGGGGCGTGGACGTTGCGTGAATGAGCAGCACGGCGACGATGGCGACCGCGCGGACAATGTCCAGCTCCAGCAGTTTCGGTTTGCTCAAAAGGAATCTCTACCTTTCCGTAGGAAAATGAAGCTTATGTACGCCGAAAGTTCTAATTGAGTATACTTCAAAACGGTGCGGTTGCCTAGAAGAATGCGGGCTTTGCTCACGCAAAGCTCAGTAACGCTTACGAAGCCAGCTTTGCTTACGCAGAGCTCAGAGTATGCTTACGAAGTCAGCTTTGCTTACGCAAAGCTCAGTAACGCTTACGAAGCCAGCTTTGCTTACGCAAAGCTCAGTAACGCTTACGAAGCCAGCTTTGCTTACGCAAAGCTCAGAGTATGCTTACGAAGTCAGCTTTGCTTACGCAAAGCTCAGAGTATGCTTACGAAGTCAGCTTTGCTAAAGCAAAGCTCTCAGGAGGAAAAAAATGACGGACTGGAAAACACCGGAGCAAATCGCCCGCATGGCAAGGGCCGGCTCCATACTCGCCTCCTGCAGAGAGGCGTTGAAAACATATATACGTCCCGGCGTGTCCACGCTCGAGATAGACGGCTTCGTCGAGAAATTTCTGGCCGAGCGCGGGGCGACTCCGGAACAGAAAGGATACCGGGGCTATCCTTACGCCACTTGCGCCTCCGTCAATGATGTCGCCTGCCACGGCATGCCAAGCCGGGATCGGCTTCGCGACGGGGATATCGTTACCGTCGATATGGTAGTGAACCGCGACGGCTGGCTGGCCGACTCGGCCTGGACGTTTGCCGCGGGCAGCGTATCGGCGTCGTCTCTGCGGCTGATGCGGACCGCCAAAAGATGTTTGTACGCCGGAATCGCCCAAGCGGTTCCCGGAAGCCGGATCGGCGACATCGCGCACGCGATCCAGCGAGTTGCGTCCGCCAAAGGCTACGCGGTGCTTTCCGATTTTACCGGACACGGCATCGGCAGCTCCATTCACGAATGGCCGCCTGTCCGGCATACGGGCAAGCCGGGTAAAGGCATCCGGCTGGAGGAAGGGATGGTCATCACGATCGAGCCGATCTTGACGGCCGGCAAACCGAAGGTGAAGATCGAATCCGACGGCTGGACCGCAAGGGCCGTAGACGGCAAAAGGTCGGCCCAATACGAGCATACGGTTGCCATAACCCGGGACGGTCCGCTTATATTGACGGCGCTTACTCCAAGACTGTACTCATAGGCGGGAGGGAACCGCCGGTCTACCTAGGTTGTCCGTTCTTTTCCGCGGCTATGCCCGGGGGACTGCCGGTCCAACCATTTGAGCGCCTCGCGCCGGCTCAGAGGGGACAGCGGCGCAAGCTCCACGAACCGGATGACCGCCTCGGCATCGGTTTTCGAATATTCCCGCAGCGCCCAGCCGATCGCTTTCCGAATGAAAAATTCCCGGGAGTCCGCCGTCCGGCGGATATAGTCGAACAGCCGATCGGGGTCGGTGCTCCGTTTGTATTTCAATTGAAACAGCAGGGCGGTTCGCTGCAGCCATATGTTGTCCGAGGCGATCCATTTCTCCGCATGAACCGGGGCAAGCTGCGGGTGTCGGAGGAGGAGCGGGCCGATCAGGCTTGCGGCGAGAGCGTCGACCGTGTCCCACCATGAATTTGTCACGACGAGTGTTTCGAGCAGCTCGAGGTGCCGTTCGTTCAACCGTTTCGCCTGCTTGGCCAGCAAATCCAAGGCAGCATAAGTATACTCGCGTTCGGGCAGCTCCCATAGCCCGCGTACCGTTTCTTCAAGCAGCGCGGCGGGCACGTCCCCACGGCCTGACAACCATTCTCTGACGATCGCTGTGCGAAGCGGCGATTTGATCCCCGCAAATTCGAACTGTCCGCGCATGTACGCCTTCATCACAGTGGCTTCCTTCCGATCGGTGACGGCCGCGAATCGGGCTTGCAGGTCGGAAATCCACTCGTTCATCATGGGCCCCCTTTTCCAATTTTCCTGCTATTCATAATTAACGACGTGAAACATTCATCTTATCAATTGTATGCATGCCGGCGGATGCCGCGCAAGTGGCTCGCCAAGGAAATATTGGCGCCGAAAGCGGGGTTGAGTTAAAATGCAGCTATACAGATCAGAAGGTGAGGGGATCATGAATGAATATCGTAGTGTTGGACGGGTATACGCTCAATCCGGGCGATTTGAGCTGGACGAGGCTCGAGAGTCTCGGGAATTTGACGGTTTACGATAGAACGCCGCCGGAATTGATTGTGGAGCGGGCGATAGACGCGGACGTTATTTTAACGAACAAAACGCCTGTGAGGGCCGAGGTGTTTGGTCGCCTGCCGAAGCTCTCCTATATCGGGGTGCTGGCCACCGGCTATGATGTTGTCGATACGGCCGAAGCGGCCAAGCGGGGCATCCCGGTAACGAATGTGCCCGCATACAGCTCCGCCTCGGTCGCCCAGCTCGTATTCTCGCTGCTGCTGGAGCTGTGCCATCGTGTCGGTCTGCACGACGAAGCGGTCCGGGGCGGGGCTTGGGCGACAAGCCCGGATTTCAGCTTCTGGAAGACGCCGCTCGTGGAGCTGGCCGGCAAGACGCTCGGCATCGTTGGAATCGGCGGCATCGGCGAGCAGGTAGCCGCGATCGGACAAGCATTCGGAATGAACGTAATCGCGACGAACCGCAGCGGCAAGAAGCCCGCAACCGAAGGCGTCGGCTTGGTTCCTCTCGAGCGGTTGTTTGCGGAAGCCGATGTCGTTACGCTGCATTGTCCGTTAACGCCGGAGACGGAAGGGTTGATCCGGGCGGAAACGTTGTCGCTAATGAAGCCGAACGCTTTCCTGATCAATACGGGACGGGGCAAGCTCGTCCGGGAGCAGGAGCTTGCCGACGCTTTGAATTCGGGCGCGATAGCCGGAGCCGGATTGGACGTGCTGTGCTCGGAGCCACCGGCGGCCGACAACCCGCTGTTGTCTGCCCGAAACTGCGTCATTACGCCGCACATCGGCTGGGCTTCGGGCGAAGCGCGCGCTAGGCTGATGGAGATGGCGGCAAGGAATGTGGAAGCATTTCTGGCCGGAAGGCCCGCTAATGTAGTGAATCGAATCGGATGAGAAGGGAGGAAGCTGGGATGAGCGGGATGGACAACATCGGAGCAAACGGTGGAAAGACGGATTCCGGCTTTCGCGTCGTTGTTGCGCCCGATTCGTTTAAAGGCAGTTTGTCGTCGGTGGAAGCGGCGGAAGCGATCCGTTCCGGTGTCATGAAGGCGGTTTCCGGAGCGGAAGTAACGATCGTGCCGATGGCGGACGGCGGGGAAGGTACGGTTGACGCAGTGCTTGCGGCGGCCGGCGGCGAGAGGCTCGTTGTGACGGTAGCCGGTCCGCTCGGCGAGCCGGTGAAAGCGGCATACGGCGTCCTTCATGACGGACGCACAGCGGTCATCGAGATGGCGGCCGCCTCCGGCTTGCCGTTGTTGGCGGCGGATGCGCGCGACCCTATGGCGGCAACGACGTACGGGACGGGACAGTTGATTCGCGACGCATTGGGACGGGGAGCGACGAGGATCTTGATCGGACTCGGCGGCAGCGCCACGAATGACGGAGGCATGGGAATGGCGCAGGCGCTCGGCGTGCGCTTCCTCGACGAGAACGGCCGGGAAATAGCCGGGCACGGCTGCGGCCGTCTGCTCGCCTCCGTTGCATCGATCGATGCGGCCGGCATCGACCCGCGGCTCGCCGGAGCCGAAGTTACGGTGCTGAGCGACGTTACGAATCCGCTGTGCGGACCGGAAGGCGCTTCGGCCGTTTACGGACCTCAGAAGGGAGCGACGCCGGAGATGGTGGACAAGCTCGATAGCGGGCTGGCCCATTACGCAGAGCGAATAGCCGCCCATAACGGGCGGCTGGTGCGCGACGTGCCGGGCGCGGGTGCGGCCGGAGGACTCGGAGCGGGCTTGCTTGCGTTCTGCAACGCCGAGCTGAAGCCGGGCATCCGCGTCATCATGGAGCTGGCCGGTTTCGAGCGTGCGGCTGAAGGGGCCAGCCTCGTCATTACCGGCGAAGGACGCACCGACGGGCAGACTGCTTTCGGTAAGGTGCCTGCCGGCATTGCTGATGCGGCAGGCCGTGCGGGCGTGCCCGTCGTATGCTTGTCCGGCGGTCTTGGCGAAGGCTCGGAAGCCTTGTACGAGCACGGTATCGCGGCCTTATTCAGTATCGCCAACCGGCCGATGACGCTGGACGAGGCGATGCGGGGCGCCGATACGCTGCTCGCGGAAGCGGCCGAGAACATCGTCAGGCTATATCGGGCGGGGATGGGAAGGCAGAGCCCGATCCGATAACCGGATTAATCGAATTTTTCCAATTCCGTATGGGTTGCCGATTTGCCCGATTTTTCACCGCGGACGGTTTGTTCGGACGGCTCTTTCTCAACGATGTCGTTGACGAACGCCATGTCCTGATTTTCCGCTTTCATATGGGCCGTTCCTCGATAATTGCCGGTATGCGTTTTGTTTTCCATCGTTTTTTCGCTCCTTTTCCGGTATATATCGCCTCAAGAGTGCGTACACGTAATACTGTGCGCATCGGAGTGGTCGAATATACGGATGCCCGAGGCAAATGGGCGCCGGCCGGACTGGAGGTCGAACGCTGCCGCCGAAAATTGCGCATGGATTCGTCGTGAAAGCTGGGCATTCCCGGATCGACATGGTACAATCGTTAAAAACGCTAAGGAACTTTAACGGAATTTCCGCCCTGACTGACAGCCGGGACTTTGTGGTCGGTAAATCCGGTCATCAAAGAGCAGGTACGTTGTTCCGTAAAGAATCCTAACCGGAGAAAGGGATGGAATCGATGGATTTAACCGTCAAGTCCGAGGATAATGTGGCGTTCATGGTGGATGGAATCAAGGGGAAGCTGAAGGTCGTGGCGGCCCAGTCGATCAAGCCGGACCATTTCGATCTCGATAAGTATGAAGACTTGCGCGATATGTATGACGTCGTGATGAATAAGCAGCATTTCAGCATCCGTGAAATCGAGGCGCTGTGCGAAGAGCTGAGGCTGCTGAAAAAGTAATTCGAAGACCAACTTAGGCAGTACCGTGACAAGGAAGGCGTTCCCGCCTTCCTCCTTTTTTCATTTATTTGTCCCGCAGCCGAGACAAGGGGTAAAACGTCCCGCGCCAATATATGCCTCCGCGGCGAAGCGTCAAATAGACGGAGCGCGACAGCACGAGGATGAGGATCCAGACGGATACGGGGAGCGCGACGGCGTCGCTACCCGAATGACGGGACAGGCGCCGGGTACTGGCTACATAAAGCACGGTCATAATGGCCGCGCTGCAGGCGTAGGCGAAGCCGCTCCACCGCGGCAGCAGCAGCAGTCCGGCGAACGGTCCGAAAAAGGCCAGCACTTGTCCGATCACGGCGCCGATCGCCAGCGGGAGACGGTAGCCGAAGCCGGAAAACATATTTTTCTCCAGCCCTTTTACCGCTTCCCGGAGAGACGGGTACCATTCGACCTCCAGGTGGTTTTTGCCGATAAGCAGACGCTGCCTGAAGCGGGCTTTCTTGACGAGCATACCGAGACGCAAATCGTCGTCGGGCCGCATCGCGAACGCCCGGTGGGTGCCGATCGCCTCATACGCTTTGCGGGTAATCATATTGAACGCCCCGATGCCGGTGCCGAAGCGATGCTGCCGGTCATCGTTGGCGCGCCACAGACGCAAGAACAGGAACAGCGAGAACATGAAATATTGAACGAAGGCGCGCAGCCAGTAACGTTTGGCGACCATCATGGGGGCAAGCGTCAAATGATCGGCTCCGGATGATCGGATGTATTCGACCGCATCCCGGATCGTCGACGTATGGAAGCGTACGTCCGCATCGGTGAACAGCAAATATTTCCCTTTGGCTTGCAAATAGCCTTGATATAACGCATGATTTTTGCCGAGCCAGCCGTCGGGAAGCGTTGTGACGTGCACGACCTGAAGCGGTATGCGGGTTGACGGGCGCTGCTCGGACCATCGTTTCAGCTCGTCCAGACGTTTGCCCGTTCCGTCCAGCGAACGGTCGTTCACGGCGACGATTTCCATGCGGGGATAGTCCTGGGCCAGCAGATGGCGCACGGTGTCCGCGATGGAGGCCTCCTCTTCCTTCGCGGCTATAATGACGGATACGAGAGGGGTATCGCTCCCTGTATCCGACGAACGGGGAAGCGGCCGAAGCAATTTAAGGCCGGGCAGGGCCGAATTAAGGGCGATAAGCCAGTATAGCAGCGTAAGAGTAGCTAAAGCGTCGAGCAGTCGCATGGTGTTCTCCTTATGAACAGAGTGCGTATTAAGGAACTATCACGGTAGGTTGTAACGTGATAGTGCTTAAGCGACTATATTGTACCATACGGTCATGACATCGGCGAGGCGATACGAGATAAGGGAAGGAGGGGTGTAATGGGGCTTGAACCGGTTCGGCAAAAAGTGAAAGGTGACCGACTTCCCGAGTTTTTCAAATCCATCCGGGATCAAGGGATATCGGTGGAAGATATCGTGTTCGTCTGTATCGGCACCGACCGGTCTACGGGGGACGCTCTCGGGCCGCTTGTCGGGACGCTGCTGCGAGAGGCCGGATACGGGCAGGTGATCGGGACTTTGGATACCCCTTGCGATGCCAGCAATCTGGAACGTCGGCTGACCGAAATTCCGGACGGAAAAATCGCCGTCGCGATCGATGCATGCCTCGGACTCCCTACATCGATCGGCTTGTTCCAAGTGGCCAATCATCCGCTTGAGCCCGGTAAATCCGTAGGCAGAAAGCTTCCTCCCGTAGGCCGTTATTCGATCGCGGCGATTGTCAATGCGGACGGACCGAAGCAATATTGGATTTTGCAAAGCACATCTCTTCACCGGGTACTGACGATGGCGCGGGAAATCGCCGCCGCCGTTCGGACCGTATTTCCGATTTAAGCGAGAAAGCCAGAAGAGCCCTTCCGGCGGAAACGGACGTTTCCGATCAGGAACGGGCTCTTCTTCTTAAACGGAAGTAGTCGCCGATCGCGCCGAACAGGGCGTAAGAAGCGATAGTCAGGAAATAGACGGCGAATATGTTGTAGTAATGAATATCGCTGACGCTTTCGATCAGCCACACAGGCACGCTGAACATAAACAAATAAATATTGTCCGGATCGAGACCCGAGTAATTGAATAAGCACAGCGCACAGCCGAACAGCGTCATAATCAGCGTAGCTTTGTATTTCATTAGCGGGGGCACCTCCGGAAACGTGAAGGGATAGCTCCTGAATCGGAAGCCTGTACATGTAGTATTCGGCAACAATCGCAATTTATGCATGCCGGGCACACTCGAATGTAACAATGTTGTAAATGAAAGGAATATGCGATAAGATGACGAAATATAGTGGAAGAACGTTCCAGACAGAGAATAGGGGAGAGGACAGGGATGAAGCCTGCCGGACAACGGAAAAGCTGGAAAATTCAGCAGAAAATGATTGCCGTATCATTGTTTTTGCTCGCCTTGCCTACGCTGATCGTCGGTATCGTCAGCTACAGCGTATCGAAGACGGAGTCGGACAAATTGATCGAGAGCAAGCTGGAGAGCAACGTGCGAATGACGATCGAGATGATCGAATTGATGGACGCTTCCGTCAAGAGCGGACGAATGCCGCTCGAAGAGGCGAAGGAGCAAGTCAGAGTGATGCTGCTCGGCGAGAAGGACAAAGAGGGGAAGCGCTCGATCAACCCGAGAATCGACATCGGCGTGAACGGGTATTTCTTCGTACTGGATTCGACGGGAACTTTGCTTGCCCACCCGAGCCTCGAAGGGCAGAACATTTGGGAGAAGAAGACAAGCAACGGATATTATTACATACAGGATATGGTGAAGAAGGCGCAAGCGGGCGGAGGAAACACTTATTATAACTGGCCTCTGCCGAATTCGACGAAGGAAGCGATGAAAATATCGTACGCCGAGCTCGATCCGAAATGGGGCTGGATCGTGGCCGCCGGCTCGTACATGCAGGATTATAACGGCGGACAGAAGCGCATTCTATCCAATCTGATCGTGACGCTGGCCGTATGCATGGCGGCGGGAGCCGTCGTCATTTGGTTGTTCGCCCGGCATATTTCCAAGCCGATCGTTATCGTAGCGGAACGGACGAAACGCATCGCCGAAGGCGATCTTACCTCGGCGGGGCTCGATGTGCGCAATCGCGACGAGATCGGGCAGCTCGCTGCCGATTTCAACGTCATGAACGAACATCTGAAGAAGCTCGTCGTGCAGGTGCAGGACGGAGCGGAACAGGTGTTGTCCTCCTCGCGGAATCTCTCCGTTTCGATTGACGAGACGACGAAAGCTTCGCGGGACATCGTATCGTCCGTACAGCAAATCGCCACGGGCATGGATACGCAGGCGCAATCGACGACGGAAAGCTCGCGGGCGATGGAGGAGATGGCATCCGGCATCGGCAGAATCGCGGAAACGTCGTCCAATGCTTTCGATGCCTCGCTGAGAACGTCCAAGGCGGCCGAGGCCGGCTACGGCAACATCCAGAAATCGGTAGAGCAGATGAATCGCGTTAGCCGGACCGTAGCCGATCTGTCCTCTATTATCCAGAAGCTGGACCAGCGCTCGAGAGAGGTCGGGGATATCGTCGAGGTTATTACGAACATCGCTTCGAGTACGAGTCTGCTCGCCTTGAACGCCTCCATCGAAGCGGCCCGGGCCGGGGAACAGGGACGCGGCTTCGCCGTCGTGGCCGGGGAAGTGAAGAAGCTGGCGGTCCAATCGGAATCGTCCGCGCAGGAAGTCATTCGGCTCGTTGCGGCGATCCAGACGGATATCGGCTATGCCGTTCAAGCTATGGCGGAAGGAGAGCGGGAAGTCCGGGACGGTGCGGAGATGACGAGGGAATCGGGAGAGTCGTTCAAAAGCATTTTGGAGGCAACCCGCAGCGTAGTCGAGCAAATCCAGGAGGCTTCCTCCGCGGCCGAACAAATGTCGGCCAGCTCCGAGGAAATATCCGCCTCGCTTCAGGAAATGTCGCGAATAACCGCGATGGGCGCGGAAGGAACTCAGACGATATCCGCCTCCACCGAGGAGCAGCTTGCGACGATGGAGCAGTTGGCCGATCAAGCCGAGCGGATGAGCCGTCTGGCCGAACGGCTGCAGCAGTCGGTCACGAAATTCCGCGTGTAGACGCGGAAATGAAAATAAGGACATGTCCAATGCCCAACGTGAGGCGCATATGGATATGTCCTTATTCGTTTTCCGCCGGATCGGGTCTTCATTTTGTAATCCAGTGGTCTCCCCAGCTTTGAACCGCATCCATGACGGGACGGAGCGCCTTTCCTTTCTCGGTCAGCTCGTACTCGATGCGGATCGGCATCTCCGGATATACGTTGCGGACTACGATCCCGGCCTGCTCCAGTTCCTTGAACCGTTCGGTCAGCATCCGGTCGCTCATATCCGGAATCATCGACGATATATCTTTGAAACGCTTGGGACCGTCCATCAGAACTTGGATAATCAGACCGGTCCAACGTTTGCCGAGCAGCTCGAACGCCGTCTCGAATTTGGGACACAGGTGCATTTTATGGTCCGCGTGTTCCATATGAATCATCTCCTAAAACTTTCGCTACAAATATTTTAACATAGTTACTTGACAAAAGTAAGCCTTACCTTGTATTCTTAACTTACAAAAAATAAGTAACAAACAAAATTTAATTAATGGAGGTTTTTTGTATGTTAAGCTCGGCTTTGCTGCTTGTTCGTTTGGTGATCGGACTTACGTTTGCGGGACACGGCGCCCAGAAGCTTTTCGGCTGGTTCGGGGGTTACGGACTGAAGGGGACGGGAGGCTTCCTGGATTCGATCGGCATTCGTCCGGGTGTATTGATGGCACTGATCGCCGGCCTGCTCGAGCTTGCCGGAGGGCTCATGTTCGCGGCGGGTTTGTTCACGCCGGTAGCCGCCGCCTTTATCGTCATCACGATGCTGGTTGCGATCGTCAAAGTGCACGGCCGCAACGGCTATTGGGTCACTTCGAACGGCATTGAGTACAACGTAGCGCTGATCGCGATAGCGGTAGCCGTCGCCATGGCCGGTGCAGGCACTTACTCGCTGGACTATCAATTGTTTTCTTGATTCGTACTTCAACCGCATCCTTCCGAATACGAAAAGCCGTCGCGAGAGCCGCGATGGCTTTTCGTCGTTTTTGCAGCTTCACACCACAACTTGCAAACTGCGGTGCACCTTCAAGACCGATTCGATAATATCGGCGGCGTCATCGTCGGTTAGAACCGGCGAAATGGGGATATAGGTCGTTCGCGGAATCAAGTCTACCGCGCGGGGGCACATATGTTCCGTAATGACGACCGGCCGCTTGAACGGATAGTTGTACGGAAAATTGTCCTTCTCCGCCGTGCGCTGATGATACAGCGACGGGTTCATGTACACCGGCTTGCCGCCGTACAGCACATGGGCTTGCACGTTCTCCGCATTAAGCGCTTTATTGAAGAGGGTCGTCGCTTCCGCCGTCGGGAAAATGATGCCCAGGTTCGAGCCGATATGTCCTTCCGTGTCGGGGCAAGCCCGGAATCGGATGCCGGGGATTTCGGCTTGAAGCGCCGCCGCAATACGGTCGTGATGCTTCTTCATGTTGCCTACGATCGCGGGCAGCTTCTTCCATTGCTCCAGCATGACCGCTCCGGCGAGTTCGCTCATCCGGTAATTTTGCCCGGAGAATGCGTTCTGCTCATCGGGAGAGTCTATGCCATATCTGGCCCGGTGGCGCAATATGCCTTGATCGTGATAACGGATCGCCCGCTCCATAAGCTTGACGTCGTGCGTGACAACGGCGCCGCCTTCGCCGGATGTGATGATCTTGTTCATCTGGAAGCTGTACGTGCCGATATCGCCGATCGTGCCGGCATAACGGCCCTTGTAGCGGACGCCGCACGACTGGGCCATATCTTCGATCACGGCGATATTTTTCGTTTTGGCGAAAGCGAGTATCGGATCGAGGTCGACCGGATTGCCGAGAATCGGCACGACGATGACCGCTTTCACATCCTCGTCATACACCCGTTCCAAATCGGTCGGATCGATATTCAGACTTTCGTCCACGTCGCAGTAGACGGGAACAGCATTGCTGCATACGACTGCACCGGCTGTAGCGAGGAACGTATTCGCCGGTACGATGACCTTGTCGCCATACCCGATCCCAAGCGCCTTCATGGCCACGACAAGCGCAGCGGTTCCGGATGTGACGGCCAGCGCATAAGGTACGTTGAAATCGCGGGTCATCGCATTTTCCAGCGATTCCACGGCGCTTTGCATATCGGGTCCGTAATAACGGAAAGGGGATTGCGCGTATATCACTTTGGAAGTAAAATCGGCTTCTTCTTTGCCGTACACGAGAGCGCCGGGATAGTTCGGCGGCAGAGGCCGGCTGCGGACCGGAGTACCGCCATCGATGGCCAATTTGCTCATAGAGTTCACCTTCTCTTTCTGAATGATGAGAATGACGGAATAAGGATTGTATTACATGTATCTAACCTGTAACTATATTGTAACAGATTCCGCCATCGTTTTCATTACTTAATATTGTCGGTAAATCATGCTGGTATAAAAAAAGAACCGTTGCGTTCACAACGGCCCTACATCGTTGAATGGATAAAAGCGGAAAAGCACCTTGCCCACGAGTTCGCTTTTGTCTACATACCGGTTCGGCCACAGGTGAGCGTCGTAGCTGTTGTTACGGTTGTCGCCCAAGAAGAAATATTTGTTGTCCGGAACGGTAACCCGCTCCAGCGTATAGTTCATTTTCGCTTTCAGGTAAGGCTCGTCCACCGCCTCGCCGTTCCGGTGCAGTACCCCATCTTTGACCTCGATCGTATCTCCCGGAAGGCCGATCAATCTTTTGACGTATCGAACTTCATCCTTGTTCTCTGCCGCATGATTGAAGACGACAATATCGCCGTGCTCGAAAGTGGTGAACTTGAGCATTTTCTCCATAACGAGTCTGTCGTTGATGTTGATGTTCGGCTCCATCGAGCCGCTCGGCACTTTGACCGCCTGGGCCACGTACGTCTGGATCAGCAGGCTGAGGATGATGGCTATGGCAAGCGGCGGTACCCATTCCTTCAAAACGGTTTTCACGCGCTGCATCTATGGAGGACCTCCTTCCAACCCGTACAAAATGAAAATATTAATTATGCTGCGCCGTGCTTCTAGAGCAGCTGCTTCCAGGAGCCGTAATGAAAGAAGCAAATTCCCGCAGCTCCGCCCGCTTCCGCGAGCCGGGCGTATTCTTCGTAACCGTTCCGGTCGATTTCGAATTCGGAAGTTTTCAATAACCCGGCGTATACCGGAACGCGACCGTCCGATTTGCGGATTTGTCCGTCGACGATTCCTCCGAAGCTGCCCGGTTTCATCCAATAGTCCATCGGACATACGAAATCGACGTATCCGCGTTCGACCCATTCCCACCATTTCTGGCCGAAGCATTCGTACTCGCTGTCCGGAAGGAACGGTTCTCCGCGCAGCTCATTCCCGTAAGGGGCATTATACCATATTGCCGCCGACAACGACGCGTCGGGACGTTCCTCGCGTATCGCCTCACGGATCGAGCCTACGAGATCCGTGACGATGGAAGCGCGGTATTCCGCCCACTCGGCCGGATGCCGCTCCAGCAGCCATCTTGCCTTGCCGGCAGTATCGTCCAACGTTCCGGGGATGGCCAGCCCGCTGTGCCGCTCGAAGCCGGATAAGCAATCGTCACAGAAGCAATACCGGTACGAGCGGGCAAGCACAAGCTTGTCCCCGATCGGCGGATCGTTGTACACGTTGCTCGCTTGCTCGATGAAATAGGTCGTGCGGATTCCGTCGGCCGTCTCCAGCCGTATCGGCTGTCCGGCCTTCGGCAAACCGATCCAATGCCCGGCGCTTTTCGTGTCGATCTCGAGCCGGCTTTCATAATGATAATACCGGATGAAGTCCAGATGAATGCCGGATAACCCGGGAAACGTGCGAAGCAGCTCGGCGCATTTGGCCGGAACGGTGCGGATCACCTCGGGATGGCGCGGATCGAGCACGAAGCCTTTGCCGGTAATCGGCTCTTCGAAAGTGGAGATGCCATGGGCGTCAACGCAGTAGCAGTCTTTGTCCTGGAGTATCAGACTGCTCCGGTCGTCGGCGCGTTGAATAAGCGTCGATACCATGCCGTGGACCTCGATATTCCGGCTTGCGCACGCTTCGGTCAGCATGGCGACCCGATCGATGACCGATTCGTTGCGCCGGCCGTCCATGCTCAGGTACACGATCACTTTACCGACCCGGTTCCGTTCGCACCAGTCGGCAAGAGCGGCGATTTCTTCGGCGTTTCTGGCTTCGGAGCCGAGGTAGAGCCAGACGGCATTATGCAGCGGATTCATGGTGGGAAGCTCCTCTCGTCAGTCGGTCCATTTTCTTCCTGATTCCATTATACCGAACGAGAAGCGCGAACGGAAATAGCTTTTTCTTTACCGCTCCTCATGGTACACTCGAAATCGGAGGAGCACAGCGATCGTTTTTCGTTTCCCTTGCGTTATCACGGTCTTCCGCGGATAAGGGATACGGCTGCACGCGCTTCCGTTGCGGCGGTCAGCCGGTGCTGTCCGGGACCGATCCAGCAAGAAGCCAAAGGACGTTGGGTGAATGAGTGGTATCGACTTCATCACAGAATCGCCGGATATTGATTTCTGCCTCGCAACGATCGACGAATTATTGAGACTGATATCCGTAAATGCGAAATTCAAAATGATGTACGGAATCGGCGAAGGAGACGAGCTGCCGGAAGCTTCGCAGCTGCGCAAGGTCGTATCCTTGGCCATTCAACAACAGCAAGACATAGCCGGTGTCGTTATCGACGAGATGGCGGGGGACCGCAGGCTACAGCTCATGCTATACTGCTACAGGCAGGAAGCGGAATGCGGACCGATTTATCATACGGCGCTGTTCGATATTTCCGGCCTAATCCACTTCTACGAAATGAAGCTCGCGAACGAGAAGCGCAAACTGATCGGAGAAATGGCGGCCGGTACGGCCAACAGTATCCTGAATCCGCTGGCGGTCGTGCGCGGGAGCCTGCAGCTGATCGAAACGACGCTGAAGACGAATCTCGCCTCCAGTCATTTGTCCGATCATCTCGTCTCTCAGAGCGTAGGGCACTACATCACGCTGGCGAATCACCAGGTGACGGAGATCAACAATTACGTCCAACGATGGCTGCATTTGGGCAAACCGTTCCATCTCGATCTTCGCCCGGTTCTGATATCGTCATTTTTGGAGTCATACGTTCCGAACCTGCAGAAGGAAGCGATCAAAAAAGGCGTGCCGCTCGTGTGCGAGTTTCCGTCCGAAGACGGTCAACTGCTGATCGACCCCCACTACTTGCGCGAAGTGTTGAACGAGTTCATCAAAAACGCGTTCGAAGCTTCGAACGGTATCGGCGGAGGCGTCCGGCTGTCGGTGCATATGTCCGACAAAGCGTCGATGATTACGATTCGGGATTCCGGACCCGGCATTGCGGCCGATATGATGAAGCTGGTCAAAGATCCGTTTTTTACGACCAAGGAAGATTCGATCGGACTCGGTTTGAACTTTTGCGAAGTGGTGCTGCAAAAAATGGGGGGCCATTACGAGCTGTCGGGAGACAAGGCGGGGACGGAAGTTCGCATTATGCTTCCGCGGGTTCCCGGAGAATAAGAAAATGAAGAGGCTGTCGCGGACGCGGCAGCCTTTTTCTTCATTGTTTGGAAATGATGGGAGTTCAGCTTCTTACAGGGGGGCTCCCCCAGAAGTAATAGGAATAAGCTGCGAAGCAAATCTTCACTTCTAGGGGAACTAAAGGAGCATGTCCCAAATTTGTTTGCCGATCAAGATCGTCGTAACGGCGATAAATAAAGGTTTGACGTAGCCCGCTCCTTTGCGGATCGCCACTCGCGAGCCGATTAGCGCGCCCACGATCATGGAGATTCCCATCGGAATTCCGTAATACAGATTCACGTTGCCCATAAGCGCAAACGTGATGAGACTGCCGACATTGCTGGCTAGATTGAGCGCCTTGGCGTTGCCCGCCGCTTTGACGAAATCGAAGCCGAGCAGCAAGAAGGCGAACAGCAGGAAGGAACCGGTGCCCGGACCGAAAAATCCGTCGTAGTAGCCGAGCAGCAGGGCCACGACGGCTCCCGCCGCGATGATTTTCCCGGTCAGTTGCGGAGCGGTCGGACGGACTGCGCGCTTTTTGCCGAACAGCGTATACAAGGTTACCGCAATCAGGAGGATAATGACCAGCGGCTTCAGAAAGTCGGGGGGAATCAGCCGGACCGTATAGGCGCCGGCCACCGATCCGAGCAGCGATAACGGAAACCATTTCTTCACGAGCTTGACATCCATTTTGCCGGATAGCAAAAACGAGATCGAGCTTGTCAGCGAAGAAATCGTGCCGCCCAGCTTGTTCGTGCCGAGTGCGATGGCCGGGGGCAGGCCGGTCGACAGAAGAGCGGGAACGGAAATCAAGCCGCCCCCGCCTACGACGGAATCGACGAATGAGGCGACAAAGCCAATGGAAACTAAGAAGAAAATCATTTCAATGGATGGATGATCCACAGCGTTATCGCTCCCGTGCGGGCAAGTGGGCCCGTTTATTCGCTTCGTTCTTAAGTTAAGGCAAATAGCTGCGCAATACGGTCAGCCGGCCGTTCAACGAGTAGGCGCCCAAATCGGCGGGCAGCAGGAAGCAATTGCCCCGTTCGAGCGGGATGGTGCCGTCGGCCCAGTCAAGCGTACCCGTGCCTTCGCATACGACGATGATCGTGAAGCTTTCCGGAGAGGTTGCGAGCTCCCATGAACCGTCCGCGACGCCTTTCTCGACGATGAAATAAGGCGAGGAGGCCAGACGCAGCCAAACGTTCGGAACGCCGACGTCCGTCGTCATCCGGGTCGCTCCGCTGCCTTTGTAGGCGGTCACGTTCAGCGAGTCTTCGATATGAAGCTCGCGCGGCTTGCCGTCCAGTCCGAGCCGGTCATAATCGTACAGACGGTACGTCGTATCGGAATTTTGCTGAATTTCCGCCACAAGCACCCCGGCACACAGCGCATGCACCGTTCCGGCCGGAATGTAGAACGAATCCCCCGCCTTTACTTCCACCTCCTGTAGGCAATCCATAATGCGGTTGTCCGCAATTCCTTGCGCGAACGATTCACGGTCAATGCCAGCTTGGAGCCCGTAGATGATTTTGGCCCCCGGCTTGGCGTCGAGCACGTACCACATCTCGGTTTTGCCGAGCTCTCCTTCGGGGAGCCCCGCGTAATCGTTGCCGGGATGCACTTGTACGGACAAATCGTCATTGCAATCGAGCAGTTTGATCAACAACGGAAAACGGCCGTTTTGTTCGGAATTGCCTTTCGTGCCGAACATCGTCTTGCCGTACGCAGCGCGCACTTCATCGAGCCCCATGCCGGCCAGCTCGCCGTTGACGACCTTAGTCGTGCCGTTCGGATGATCTCCTATCATCCAGCCTTCTCCTATCGGGCCGTCCGGGAGCTCCAGACCGAACTGCTCGAGCGCCCGTCCGCCCCAAACCCGTTCTTTCATTTCCGGCTTGAATTTCAGTGGATAAGGTTTCATGCTTGTCATCGTGCCTCGCTTTCGTTAGTATCGCGCATGGTTCTACTCTACACCTTTCTTTTTTCCACCGCAATGACATAGGGCGGGTTGTTGCTCCGGTTTTTGAAGCGGTAGACGATAGCTTGGTAATGTTCTTCGGGAAGCGATTCCGCCCATTGTTCGACGCGCTCCGCTTCCTCGCGCCCGCCTTCGTGTCCGGGGTACAGCACGACGGTCGCGATACCGCCCGGCTTCAGCAAGGAAAGAGCCGCGTCAAGCGCGGGCAAAGTCGACTCGGGACGGGTGATGACCCGCTTGTCGCCGCCCGGCAAATACCCGAGGTTGAACATGACCGCGGATACGCGTCCGTGATCGGAGGACGGTACCGCCTGCCGCATGTTCGCATGGCTCTCGAGAAGCAGATGGAGACGCCCCCGGGCCTCCTGCCCGCGGCCGACGCGTTCGGCCGCCCGATCGAGCGCCTCCTGTTGAATATCGAAGGCGTATACGGTGCCTTTGGCTCCGACCGCCGTGCATAGAAAGGCCGTGTCCGCTCCGGTGCCGGCAGTGGCGTCGATCGCGACGTCTCCGGGCTGAAGCCGTTCTCCTATGCAGCTGTGGGCGAAGCTTAGCACGGATATAAATCCCATCTATTGCGCCGCTCCTTAAGGGTTAGGGTAAAATCAGCGAAAACCATACCATATCCGCCCTCATAACACAAGCGCCCCCTTTTCCGGAAGGAAAAGAGGGCGGGAGGAGCGAACGTTATGGAAGACGTTCGCGTATTCCGTCATTTTTTGTCGGCCAGCCAAGCGGATAACGTCTCGATGTCCGCCGCTTCGATCTTTTTCTCGAAGCCGGGCATTCTGGTGCCGCCTTTGGTGATTTGCGTCATGATCTGATCTTTCGTCTTGCTCGCGCCGATCTTCTGCAAGTTCGGACCCGGCTTGCCTTCGAGGTTGCCGCCGTGGCAGGACATGCAGTTGTTCTTGTAAATTTCCTCGGCTTTCACGGAGGCGGTTGTGGCGGCCGGAGCCGGGGTGGAAGCAGCCGGAGCCGGGGTGGAAGCAGCCGGAGCCGGGGTGGAAGCAGCCGGAGCCGGGGTGGAAGCAGCCGGAGCCGGGGTGGAAGCAGCCGGAGCCGGGGTGGAAGCAGCCGGAGCCGGGGTGGAAGCAG
>NZ_VCRA01000004.1:0-188195 GCF_005938385.1 Paenibacillus mesophilus | reverse complement strand
GGTGGAAGCAGCCGGAGCCGGGGTGGAAGCAGCCGGAGCCGGGGTGGAAGCAGCCGGAGCCGGGGTGGAAGCAGCCGGAGCCGGGGTGGAAGCAGCCGGAGCCGGGGTGGAAGCAGCCGGAGCCGGGGTGGAAGCAGCCGGAGCCGGAGTGGAAGCAGCCGGAGCTGGGGTGGAAGCAGCCGGAGCCGGGGTGGAAGCAGCCGGAGCCGGAGTGGAAGCAGCCGGAGCTGGGGTCGAAGTCGCCGGAGCCGGAGTGGAAGCAGCCGGAGCCGGAGTCGAAGTCGCCGGGGACTTAGGCGGCTCGGTTTTGGCCGGCTGGCTCGATTGGGCTTGCCCGCTTGCTGGACTGGCCGTAGAGGCTTCCTTCTGTCCGCAAGCTGCTGCGAGCAACAGGATGCCAAGCGCTACGGGCAACAACATCATCTTTCTCATCATTTAACCTCCCGTTTTTTCGTTTGATGTCCGTTTTGTGGGATTCGTCTACACAGGTAACGGAATCAACCTTATAACGGTTTTATCCGCGCATCATAATTAATGGAAGGGGGAGAGAATTCAATGGCAAGATGCCGTTACGACGTGATCGTTATTGGAGCGGGCGCAATGGGGATGGCGGCCGGCTTTCATGCGGCGGATAGCGGCGTCGGAACGCTGCTGATCGATGCATTCGATCCTCCGCACGAGCGGGGCAGTCATCATGGCGATACGCGGATTATACGTCACGCTTACGCGATGCACGAAGCGTATGTTCCGCTCGCACTCCGGGCGCAAACGCTGTGGGAGGAGCTCGAACGGGAAACGGGAATGGAGCTGAACCGCAAAATCGGGCTGCTCCGCGTATGCGAACGAGGCGCTCCTTCCTTGCAATTGCAGCAAATGGTTGCTGACGCGTACGGGATTCCGCTAGAGCGTCTGAGTGCCGAGGAAATGCATTACCGGTGGCCCGGCATGAGGTTCGTCGGGAACGAAGAAGGCTGCTACGAGCCGCAGGGCGGTCTCTTGTACAGCGAGGCATGCATCTCCGCCTATCGCAAGCTGGCGCTGTCGCGCGGTGCGGTGCTGCGGACGAACGAGCCCGTGCTGGACGTATCTGCAGGGGCCGGACCTGTTGTCGTCACGACCGCACAAGGAAGCTACGAAGCCGATCGGTTGATCGTATGCGCCGGAGTGTGGTCCGCCCGGCTGCTTGACGAGCTTGGGCTGCCGATCCGGTCTATACGCAAGCCGATCGCCTGGTTTCGGACGGATAGCCCGATGTACGATGCCGGTACATTTCCGGCCTTCACTTACAATTTGCCGATGGGCGAATTTTACGGAATTCCCGGAGATGCCCGCTCCGGCTTGAAGGTCGGGCGTCACGACCGAGGCCGTCCGGCGGATCCCGACACCGTCGATCGCCGTTTCGGAACTTACCCCGAAGATGAAGCGGAGCTTCGCGCATTTTTGCGCGATTACATGCCCGGCGCGAACGGGACGCTTGTTCGCGGCTCGGTATGCATGTATGCAATGACCGAGGACGAGCATTTCGTCATAGACCGGCATCCCGAGCGGGAGCGGATATGGCTGGCGTGCGGATTTTCCGGACACGGCTTCAAGTTTGCGAGCGCCGTCGGCCGGATGATGGCGGATTTGGCCATCAAGGGCGATACGGCTCTCGACCGGTCGCCTTTTTCACTGGAGCGGTTTGCGAAACCATAACGCGCCAAGGGGCCGCCCCGCAAAGTCCATGTGACTTCTTCAGAGCAGCCCCTCGCCATGTACGACGTTAAATCCGAGCCAAATCCCCAATCTCCACGACACGGCTTTCCAGCCGGCTCCGGTCAGCGGAGAACCCGATCTGGTGGCCGTAAATCGATTTGTCTAGCGACGTGGAGGACAAGGACGGGGTCTCTCCGCGCAGCGTGCGGATAAAGTCCGCGACCAGCCGCAAATCGCCCCCGCCGTGCATGTCGCTGGATACGTTCAGTTCGACAATATCTTCCTTGTACGTATGTCCGGACAGTACGTCCGGATACCGGACCTTGAAGCTGCCTTCCTCCATCGTGCCGCTGATCTCGCCTTTCGTGCCGGTGATATGGATCGTCCGGCCTCCTTTGGCCGTAGCCCCCGTCAAGTTGTGCGACGCCGTGCTGCCGTCCTCGAATTCGATAATAACCGTCTGATGGTCCACGACATCGTTGTCGCACCGCCACACGCAGCGTCCGTACGGGTTGCTCGTGCGCAGCGACTCCAGCTTCTGTTCTTCCGTCGGCACCTCGCCCAAATGCATATTGTCCCAGGCGTAAGGCCCCCACAGCTTCCGTTCGATGTACATCTTTTTTGCCGAGTATTCGCATTCGCCTTCGATCCGGCAATCGGCGACGCAGCGCGTACCCGAGCCTTCAGGCGCTTTGTCGGCGCGGAAATGGAACAGGCTGCCGAAGCTGCTTACTTTGGTCGGCCGAGCGTCCCCCTTCATCCACGTGATCAGGTCGAGATCGTGACAGCATTTCTGCATGAGCATCGACGAGCCGCCGTCGCGCAGGTTGCTCCATTTGCCCCTAATAAATGCGGTAGCCATATGGTGGTAGCTGACGTTTTCCTCCGTTTGGATCGCGACGACATCCCCGATATCGCCGCTGTCGATCCGCTTGCGGATCTCCGCATAGAAAGGCGCATACCGCAGCACGTGGCATATAAGGACGATCCGGTCGTAAGCTTTGGCGGTCCGGTATAGCTCCAGCACTTCTTCCTCGCTGACGCCGATCGGCTTTTCCAGCAGCACGTCATAGCCCGCCTTCAAAAGCGGTACCGTAGTCGCGACATGGAACGTATCCATCGTTCCATTAATGGCCGCGTCCGCCCGCTTGGGGGCGGCGACCAATTCCTCCACCGAAGAAAACTGCATGTCCGCGGCCAGACCGAAGCGGCTCGCGGTCAGCTCCCGGCGTACCGGATCGGGTTCTACCACGCCGACAATTTGCAGCTCCTCGGGGTGAGACTTCGCATAGGAAGCATATAGCAGACTTCGGTGACCTGCGCCGACGATAACGGCTTGGACAGGCCGCGAAGAAGGGAGAAACGTTCTGGAAGATTGCGATTGAAGTTGCATGACTTATACAGCGTCCTTTCCCGATTATGATATAATATTGTTGCAATTGTTGATTGCATAATTTAAAAGTACTCTGCCGCATGCAAGGATTCAACAGTAATTAATTGAGATTGGAGTAGTAAAATATTATGCGTACTTCCTATGGGTTTCACCTTAGCGAAAGCATCCCCGAGCGGCTGTACGTCATGGAATCGATCGGCTGGGGCGAAGCGGTCGACGGTTCATACGGGCAGGACGGCATGAATCGGCCCGGCAGCGGTCATTTGTTTCAGTACACGCTTTCCGGGGAAGGGGCGATTACGGTAGGGGGAGTGACCTACAAAGTACCGAAAAACCACGGGTTTTTCGTCACCATCCCGAGCGAGCACCGCTATTTTTACCCGCCGGAAGGGCGCAAGCCGTGGGAGTTTATATGGATTCGGGCCTTGGGCGGAGCTTTGCCCGACTATTGGCAGCATTTTATCCGCTCCTTCGGCCACGTCGCCTCGTTCCGGGACGATTCCGAGCCGATCCGTCTCATGTGGAGCATGTACCAAGATGCCGCGGAGCAAGGGTTTCGCGACAAATACCGGATGTCGCTGCGTTTGTTCGAATGGCTGCTGGCATTCGAGCGCATCGCCGAAGGGCATAACCAAGGCTCCCGTCCGATGCCCGATTCGCTGCAGCTGGCGAAGCGATTTATGGAACGCAATGTCGGAAGCCCGATCAGCTTGGACGATATTGCCGAAGCGGCCGGTATATCGAAGCACCATTTCTGCAAAGTGTTCAAAATGTACACGGGCGTCACGCCGATCCATTATCTCCGCAAAATCCGCGTCGAGGAGGCGGCCGGACTACTGCGGAATACGGGGCAGCCTGTAGAAGCCGTCTCCCGGCAGACGGGATTCGACAACGTCAGCTATTTCGGCAAAGTATTCCGCCAATATATCGGCGTATCGCCGACCGATTACCGGAAAGGGTTGACGAATACGCACGATAACCGGCGTCTGCAAATCGTCGATTGACAATATTCCGAATGTTCTGATAATATCAGGGTATCAAGCTCGCTGCGTAACTGGCGTAACATGGGCAACCATGGGGGAGCGCAGCGTCATATCGCCGTACGCCTGGGCAAAGTGTTTGGCCGATTTCGGCCGGACGCTTTTTTTGCTGCATAGGAAATTATGCGAAGCTAATTTCTGTGGATAACGGGGGCTCCCCCAGAAGTAATCGGAATCGGCTTCGGAGGCCAGCTTCACTTCTGGGGGATTTGTTCCGTTGTATCCCAGTGGAAACGGAGTGAAGAATGATGGAATGCAAGTTTTCCGACAAGAGCGTGTTAACGGTAACGCTTGCGACATCCGAGGATGCGGCACAATTAGTCATGCTGCTGAGGGAAGCGGCGGAATGGATTCGTTCCAAAGGCATCAACCAGTGGCGGGTTTCGCAATTCGGGCTTGAGCAAACCGCGGATAAGATCGACCGTCGTTTGGTATACAAAGCGGTCTGTGGCGGAACAATCGTCGGAGCGTTCGAGCTTCACGAGACGGACCCGGCACTATGGGGAGTTCGGCCGGCCGACGCGCTGTATTTGCACCGGTTCGTGGTGAAGCGGGAAGCCGCGGGGAACGGCGTCGGCCTTCTACTGTTGCGATGGGCGGAGGCCGAAACGGCGTCGAGGGGAAAACGCTGGCTCAGGCTCGATTGCATGGCAGCCAACGAGCGACTTAATGCATACTACCGCGAAGCGGGCTATCGTTATGCGGGTCGAAAGGACGGAGACGGCTGGGCGGCCTCACTGTACGAAAAAGAAGCGGGAGGCGATTTGCCATGAAAGTGGCGTTTATCCTGTTCGACAACATGACGGTGTTGGATTTCGTAGGTATTTATGATGCCTTTATGCGGCTGTGCATTTTGAAGCTGACGGATACGTTTCGTTGGAGCTGTAGGAGGAGGTTACGGATGAGCTGGAGTAAATTTGGTTACCATCAACAGCTACCGGCATGACGCAAAACCGCCCATCCGTTCCGATTCCGTTTTGTTTTCCGGTTATGGGGGTTGTGCTACGGAATAGCTAGTTCCGTCTTCGCGCAAACATCACCCGCCGGTCCACCGTTTGCCTTGCCACGTATTGCGGGAAACGAGCTCCGCATCGATTGCGTTCAGCACTTCCCACTTCTTCAGACTCCACATCGGACCGATCAGCAGATCGCGCGGAGCGTCGCCGGTTACGCGGTGTACGATCATTTCGGGCGGCAGCAGCTCCAGTGTGTCGACTACAAGCTTTACATACTCGTCTTTCTCCAGGAAACGGACAAGTCCGGCTTCGTACTGCTTCACCATCGGCGTCTTGCGCATCAGATGAAGCAAATGAACCTTGATGCCCTGCACGTCCATCGCCGCTACCGCTCTCGCCGTATCCAGCATCATCTCGTGCGTCTCGCCCGGCAGTCCGTAAATGATATGGGCGCACACGCGGATATTTCGCCGCCGCAGCTTCTCTACGGCTTCCAGATAACATTGCGTATCGTGGGCCCGGTTGATCAGCTCGGACGTTTTCTCATGGACCGTCTGCAGGCCCATCTCGACCCATAAATAGGTACGCTCGCTCAGCTCCGCCAAATAGTCGACGACGTCGTCCGGCAGGCAGTCGGGCCGGGTTGCGATCGACAGACCGACCACCCCGGGCTGCTGCAATATAACCTCGTAGTATTCGCGCAGCTCCTCAACGGGCGCATACGTGTTCGTATATGCCTGGAAGTAGCCGATATATTTCGCCTCCGGCCATTTCTGGTGCTGCAGGTCGCGAATTTTGTTGAACTGGGTGACGAGATCGTCGCGCCGGCTTCCGGCAAAGTCGCCCGAGCCTCTCGCGCTGCAAAACGTGCAGCCGCCCGTAGCGATTTTGCCGTCCCGGTTCGGACACGTAAATCCGGCGTCCAGCATCACTTTAAATACTTTTGTGCCGAATTGCTCGCGCATTTCGTAATTCCACGTATGAAACCGCTTGTTGTCGCCCCATAGGCGGGGACCGACGGCGGAAGGGAGTGCGTTCATCATAGGGCTCCTTTATGGTCCTTATCTCATATTCCTTCTTCTATTGTACCAGAATGCGCAGGCGCAAGCGAAGCGAATGGATCGGCGGCTTGTTTGTAAGAGTTTGCGCCGATTGGTAATATTAAGGAAAACCGGAGGCCGGAGGGAATGGGAATGTACCAAAAAGTTGCACTTACGATTGCGCAGCTGGTGCTGCTTGCCGGGATGGGGCTGATGCTGCTGTTTATGATAGCGCCGTACAAGGCGGTCGGTTTATTTCTGAACCCGGTGAACAAAAAGGCGGCAGCGTCGTTTCTGAGCGATGTGGCAAGCGGCGGCTTCGAGCAGGCGGCCAAGTCGATCGGCCATTCCCGCAAGCAGGAGTGGATCGCCGGGATGGAGCAGCTGAAGCGGGACGGGTTTTACGCGGTCGGCTATGACAGCCTTGAAGTCCCCCATGATCCCGAACACGGCGACGGAAGGGCCAATATCGAATTTATCCAAGACGGGGAGCGGCAAACGTATTATGCGGTGATGACGTTCCGTCCCGGCACCGTGCAGCAGGCGTGCCTGTTTTTCGGGAAACCGTCAAGACATATCGAGACGTGGAACAAGCTGAACTGCCACTACTGACCGGCCCGGCAATGGACCGATTTTGTTGAAAGTTGACGATTTGCAAGCGCTCTTTTTAGCACATTTTGGAGCATAATATGTTGCGAAAAAGGCTTGTCAAAACGGCTTTTTTCCTTGCGAAACCTTACATGATGTGTTATATTAAAACCAAGGAAAACCTTTATCCACCGCACTTCTCGCAGTTGTGATCTAATTCTCGTCGACTCAGGGCATACTGGTAAAAAATAATCGATTGAGGTGAAGACCATGCATACATCGTTTGAAATTCCAAACGGCGAAGAAACGGTTATGGTAGAACTTACGGTTAAAGAAGCGATGGCGCTTAGCGGCGGAATCCGCTTCCGTCCGGAGAGCAAGGTTGCATTGAATGCGAAGAAAAAGGTGCAGAAGGTGCTTGAGAACAAAATGATGCCGCACGGCGATCATCGCCGCTCGCTGGACGTTTAAGACTGTTGTCGAAATGAGGCGAGAACGCCGCGTTCGCAACGCATCGATTCGATGCGGGACGAATGCCGCGTTCTTTTTTGCTGTACGGAAATTATGCTGGAATTGTTGCTTGGGCGGTCATCGCGCGAGGAGGATCGCTTTTCTTTTGAATGGAAATAGACTAAGATGTTATTTCGTATAAGCTAACCGAATTGTGGGGGATATTCGAATGCGTCTGAGGGGCAGGAAAGGCATACGCGAGACGATCGAACGCCAGAACGATCTCGTCGTCATGAATCCGGCGGAGTGGAGGGGCCGGTGGGCCGAATGGTTCGGCAACGACAAGCCGATTCATGTCGAGCTCGGCATGGGCAAAGGCAAATTCATCAGCGAAATGAGCTGTGTTCATCCGGATCGCAATTTTATCGGCGTAGACATGTACGACGAGCTGATCCGAAGGGCGAGCGAGAAAGCGAGAACCGCCGCCGGCCGGGAAGACGGAAGCGCGCCGGACAACCTCGCCTTGGCGCTCTTCAACATCGAGCATATCGAGGACGTATTCGACGAGGGCGAGCTGCGGCGCATTTACTTGAACTTCAGCGATCCGTGGCCGAAGAAGAAGCATGCCCGCCGGCGGCTGACGCATGCCGGGTTCGTCCAAAAATACGTCAGGCTGCTGGACAGCCTGGGGGAGATCCACTTCAAGACCGATTCCCGTTCGCTATTCGAGTTTTCGCTGAATTCGTTCGCCGATATGAACGTCCGGCTGCGCCGCATATCGCTCGATCTACACAAGGATGGGCCTGCACCGGACAACGTCATGACCGAATACGAGGGCAAATTTTTCGACCAGGGCATGCCGATTTACCGGCTGGAAGCTGTTATCGGCCAAGACGCCTTGGCGGAGCATCAAGCTTCGCTTGCCAAGGAAGAGCAATAAAACGGATGCGGATACAGCCGTTCTATCAGCCCCGCAGGAGTCGGATCCGTTCCGCTTCCGCGGGGCCGTTCGTCTTAGAGAAGCAGCAGGCGTACCGCTCCCAATGCCGTCAAAATCAAGATTATCGCCTGAAACCGGGCTTGCGGAATGCGCGGTACGATTTTGATGCCGACCCAAGTGCCTAACAAGACCGGAACCGCCATCCAGGCGCTGAACACGAAGGTTTCGGCCGTGATTAATCCGAGATACGCGTTAAAAGGAACTTTGATCAGGTTCACCGCCAGAAAAAACCAGGCGCCCGTTCCGATAAATTGCTGCTTCTGCAGCCCCTTCGACAGTAAATAAATCGTCATGATCGCACCTGCGACGTTGCCGACCATCGTCGTGAAGCCGGCCAAGATACCCATAGCCGCCTGGAAGTATACGGTCTGGGTAAACGGAAACCGGAGCTTCTGCTCCAGCCGGTCCTTGACCAGATGAAGCAGCAGCAGCGCCAATATAAGGATGCCTAACATGACCGACAGCTGCCCGTTCCCGATCCGGTCCATCACGACAAAACCGAGCACGATACCCGCCAATACCCATGGGATCAGCACCACCAGATGCTTCCATGCAACGGTCCTGCGATAGTAGGAGACGGCCACGATGTCGGCGGTGATGAGCATAGGCAGCAGCATACCTACGGATTGCTTCGCGGGGAAAATGGACGCCATCAGCGCCACGCCGAAAATGCCGGCCCCGGGAACCCCCGTTTTGGAGAAGCCGGTCATGACGGCGACCAGCAGGGCAAGAACGATTTGAGTCCAATTCAGATCCATGGCTCGACTCCCGAGTTGAATTGATCCGCGCTATTTCAACGCCAAGAATAACACAGCGGACAACGGTGCGGATACGAGAATTTTGCCGACAGATGCAAAAAAAGCACCCCGTTCCCTCGAAAAAAGGAACGAGATGCTTCGTCGGAGTAGCGAATCTTGTCGAATGACCGGTATCAGGAGAGCATTTGCATGATCGCCTGATGGCACGTTATCGGGTTATAGACAACGGGCCCGCCGGCATAGCCGTATGGGCGAGTTTCTTTTGCCGTAGATGCCGTCAGCTTCTCGAACCAGAAGTCGAGCGTCTGCAGCGATTTAATCGGCTCGCCGAAGCCTCTCTCCGTGAAGTACTGGCAGTTTTCCTCCTCCTGGCCCGGAATCGGACTGTAGAACAGCATCGGCAGTCCTTTGGCCAGCCCTTCCGTGCAGGTCATGCCTCCGGGTTTCGTAATGAGCAGGTCGGAGACGTCCATCAGCTTGTCGATTTCCCGGGTGAAGCCCATCAGACGAATATTCGGATGATTGAATCTCGGGTCGCCGGCCAGCCGCGCGAGCGCTTTTTCATTATTGCCCATGCAAAAGATGAACTGGAGCCGGTCCCGCCACATGGCCATGTGGCGCAGCGTCTCCTCCTGCTGGACGAGTCCCCAGCCGCCGCCCATGACGAGCACGGTGGGCACCGCTTGCAGGCCGAACCGAAGACGGAGCTCCTCCTTGTTGTGCTGCCGCCAGAAATTCGGGTGAACCGGGATGCCGGTCACCTCGATATGGGCGTCGGGAACGCCGCGAAGCAGCAGCTTGCGCTTTACTTCCTCGGTGGAAACCAAATATTTGTTCACTTCGGGACTGATCCAGGTGCCGTGGGCATCGTAATCCGTAATCACGGTGCATAGCGGAACGGACAGCCCGGCTCGCTTCAGCCGCGAGATGACGGCGCTCGGGAACGGATGGGTGCAGACGATCGTATCCGGCCGGAGCTGCTTGATGACTTCGGTCGTCTGACCGTAGAAGAGGCGATGAAGCGCGAGTCGGGTTAGCCGGTTCAGCGATTTCTTATACTGTTTGCGGTAGACGAAGCCGTACAGCTTGGGTTTCGAGACGATCGTTTTCCGGTAAGCGGAAAAGATCAGCCGTGCAAGCGTCGGATGCAGGAACGCCCCTAGCTCCAGGACTCGCGTCTGCAGGTCCGGAGACAGCTGACGGAGTCCGACGGACAAAGCGTGCGCCGCTTGCGTGTGACCGGCTCCGAAGCCTTCGGAAAGCAGCAAAATCCGTTTCTTTCGCAAACATCGTCACCTGACCTTTAAAATGGAAAAGGTATAAAAGTATAGAATATCTTAACAATAATCGATTTCAAGAGATCAATGCAATAGTTCCGAAGCCGGCACATGTGCCGATGGCGATGCCGGCCGCACAGTCGGACGGATAATGAAGTCCGAGATAAATTCTCGACAAGCTGACTGTCGTGGCCAGAGGCAGCAGGACGAATCCGAGAACGGGCGCGGCCGCGATAAAAGGGACAACGACGGAGAAGATGGCCGTCGAATGCCCGGACGGGAACGAATGGTCGGTCAGCGGATTTTTGCAAATATTCGTTTCCGGCAGGACGAGATAGGGACGGCGGCGCGGATATTTGCGCTTCACGACGGCTACCGGTATATGGCTAACCGCGAGCGCGGCCAGACTTTGCCATCCGGCGAGACTCCAGCTTCCGCTCCCGAACAGACCGATCAGAAGCGTTACCGCTATCGTAAAGGTAGCTCCCCCCATATGCGTGACGATCGATAGCACCGAATCCAGCACGGAATGGCGTATTTTCCGGTTCACTATATAAAAAAGCTGCTGCTCCCGAGTTTGAAGCCAATGGACTACACGACTCATGAGGCCGCCCCCTCCCGGATAAAATGTGGCTCGGAGTATAATCACCCGTATTGTAAGCTACAATTGTTACTGGAGTGTTAAAACCGCGCAAATCGGCAATCCAGTCGAATTTTGTACGTCCCAAGACGCGATGCTTACAATCGGATTATACTATGGAGGGAGGGGTTCGATAAAGTCCGAGGGAATAACGGCGAGGACGGCCCGGCCGGCCGGGCAACGTTTCTTGATTCTGCTTGCAGACGCCTCTTTTTTCGTATGATTCCCTGTTTTGAAAACGGTTATCCGCGATTTTTCAAAACCGTTCAAGGCAAGCCCCAAGCGGGTTTAAGGATGAAAAAAGTCGAAAAGGTCGAAGTATATGAACAAAAATAGGACCTGCATGAGGTTGTTTTCCGGACGGGCCGCCAAGTATAATAGGGGGGACGGGGCGCGCACGCATTTCGCTGGATTGTGTAACATAAATGTAATCGATTAGTAAAAAAAGCGTAATTTGATGAAAATAAGAAGGAATCTGCTGGAACGCGCGAGCCTGCTGTTTCCAATAGCAGGAATAACGGTTTTCCCAAACAATCTGACAAAATCAAGCCAAATAGAGATTTTGACAAATTGATGCAAAGAGAGGAAAATCATATTCGGCTACGTCAGCAAACAAAAAAATAACACCGAACCATATGTAGAGAGAACATTTCGGGTGTAAGGGGGTCTCACATCATGCTGGACATCATCATTCTCGCCGTGCAGGTGCTTCTGGCTCTTCTCGGAGGATATTCGTTGTTTTTCTCGTTCTTCGGGTTTTACCGGAAAAAACGCACTTCACACTTTAACGCCCAAAAAAAGTTTGCGGTTCTCATAGCCGCCCACAACGAAGAGAAGGTCGTCGGCGCGCTGATCGACAATTTGAAGCAGCTTGATTATCCGAAAGAGCTTTACGACGTTTTTGTCATTTGCGACAACTGTTCCGACCAAACCGCCCAGATCGCGAAACAAATGGGCGTATATGCCTGCGTGCGCAACAATCCGAGCCTTCGCGGCAAAGGATATGCAATCGAATGGATGCTCAAAGAGCTTTGGAAAATGCCTAAGTCGTACGACGGAGTCGTCATTCTCGATGCCGACAACCTCGTGAACGCCGATTTCCTGCAGCATATGAACAATGAGTTGTGCTCGGGCTCCAAAGTGATTCAGGCGTACTTGGATACGAAAAATCCGGGCGATTCCTGGATTACGGCCGCTTATGCCATTACGTACTGGTTCTGCAACCGGCTGTGGCAGCTGCCGCGCACGAACTTGAAGCTGGCCAATTTTCTCGGCGGCACCGGGATGTGCTTCGATTCCAACCTGTTGAAGGAGATGGGCTGGGGGGCGACAAGCCTGGTCGAGGACTTGGAATTTACCGTCCGCTGCGTCAAGCGCGGCATCAATCCGACGATGAGCTACGACGCTAAAGTATACGACGAGAAGCCGCTTACGTTCAAAGCATCCGCCCGTCAGCGTCTTCGCTGGATGCAAGGTCATTTCGACGTCGCGCGCCGTTACTTCTTCCCGCTGCTGTGGCAGGGCATCAAAGAACGCAGCTGGGCCAAAATCGACACCGCCATCTACACGTTCAACGTATATAATGTGCTGCTCGGGTTCATATTCAGCGTCATCCTGTGGGTTGACGTCGCATTGCCCGGAACGAGACACTTCACCTCGCTGTATGACTACATGCCGACTTGGCTGATGGCTGTAGTAACGGTGGCCGTCTATGTCGGATTCCCGGTCGCGATGATGCTCGAGAAGGTCAAATCGTGGAAGATGTACGCTTCGCTTATCGTATATCCGATTTATTTGGCTTCGTGGTGGCCGATTACGCTGTACGCCTTCTTCACGCAGAACAACAAGCAATGGAGCCATACGCAGCATACGCGCGTCATTCGTCTTGAAGATGTGAAGAGCAAGCAAGTGTAGGGCACTAGCTAAGCCGAGGATTGCTCCGCAAAGCTTTCAGTTGACATCGCCTAGATCAGGTGCTATAGTATTTAAAGTGTTCATAGCGTAACAAGCAGAAGCGCCCGCTTCTCACCTTGGCCGACCTTATCGGCGGGTTCATACGACGGAGCGGAACCTTTGATGTGTTCTATTTGTCATCGTAAGATGTGGGCGTATTACGCCCGCATCTTTTTTAATTATGTTTAGCTTTTTCGAAACGGGGTAAAGGATTTCCGGGGGCTCCCCCAAAGTACTCGGAAATACCTCGAAGCATGCGCTTCACTTTTGGGGAGTGTTTTCCGGGGGTTCCCCCGAAAGTACTCGGAAAACGCTTCGAAGCTTCACTTCACTTTCGGGGGACCATTTAGGAGGTGGAATACCATTAGTAAAGACCATTTGATTAATGACGAAATTCGTGCGAAGGAAGTACGTCTCATCGGTCCCGACGGAGAACAGCTCGGCATCAAGTTGTTTCGCGAAGCGATGCAACTCGCTACTGAAGCCAGTCTCGATCTTGTCAACGTTGCTCCGACTGCCAAACCGCCGGTTTGCCGTATTATGGACTACGGCAAATACCGTTACGAGATGCAGAAGAAAGAAAAGGAAGCCCGCAAAAACCAAAAGATCGTTGAACTTAAAGAAATCCGTTTGACGGCCACGATCGACGAGCACGACTTCCAGACAAAACTTCGCAACGTCATTAAATTTTTGGAAGAAGGCGACAAGGTGAAGCTGTCGGTCCGTTTTCGCGGCCGAGAAATCACTCACGCCGATATCGGTCAAAAGGTGTTGGAGCGGATGGCGGCCCAGGTCGAGAACGATTCGATCGTCGAACGCCGGCCAAAGCTCGAAGGCCGCAGCATGATTATGATTTTGTCGCCAAAACCGCAAAGCTAATCTTACGAGGAGGACTCCCTATATGCCTAAGATGAAAACGCACAGCAGCTTGAAAGACCGCATCAAAATTACCGGAACCGGTAAAGTCAGAAGATACAAAGCATACAAAAACCACTTGATGTACGGCAAAACGCCGAGCCAGAAGCAGCGCCTGGGCAAATCCCCGGTCATGTCGACGGGCGACGTTGCGCGCCTGAAACAGCAAATTTCCAACTTGAAATAATAGCTACGGGCCGCAGGCTCAATAACGCTCAGGAGGTATTCTACACATGGCAAGGGTAAAAGGCGGAATCGTTCGCGCACGTCGTCGTAAAAAAATATTGAAATTGGCAAGAGGCTACTACGGCTCCAAACATACACTGTTTAAAACAGCAAGAGAGCAAGTACTGAAGTCGCTTATGTACGCATACCGCGACCGCCGTCAAACGAAACGCAATTTCCGCAAATTGTGGATCGTACGGATCAACGCGGCAGCCCGTCTGAACGGCTTGTCCTACAGCAAGCTGATGCACGGCTTGAAGCTCGCCGGCATCGAAGTCAACCGCAAAATGCTGGCCGATCTGGCCGTTAACGATCTCAAGGCATTTACGAGCTTGGCTGATACCGCAAAACAAAAAGTCAACGCTTAAGAAGCGGACCGATATACAAAAGCCGGAACGTCTAGACGACGCGCCGGCTTTTGTTTTGCAGCGTGAAGGTGTTTGGGGGCCGCTAACCCGATTCGGCTTATCTGCCGCTATATAAGAGTTCCAAACATCTTTTATTTTGTAAATAACACCAATTTTCCCATGCAAAAGACTCTAATTTCCGATCCAACCCCCTTCAAACGTCGCCAACCGCAAGCCCGGGCGCCTTTCCTTGCGATATAAGCATTTCTGAAGCCGCAAAGCTCGCACAGTAGACGCTTACGGATAATTGGAGTCGGGGGTCTTGACTATTCGGTCGCGAGTGCTATAATTAAACCTAACATTAATTCAACTTATTGCGTTATCGGCTATGAAGAGGACGAAGTGATGAGGGCTCTTATGTACCAGAGAGCTTACGGATGTGCTGAAACCTAAGCCATAATCCCTTGTCGACGAGCTCACCTCGGAGCTGTTTCCCTGAAAAACGGTATTCTTACTCGGATACCGCGCTAGTAGGGGAAATCGGAATGGCACACGTTACCGTGCCGCAAGTATCGGCGACCTCGAGGCGTCCGGCACTTGCTAAGGCTATGCGTCGCGAGGCGTATGGCAAACCTGGGTGGTACCACGGAAGAGCTAACCCCTTTCGTCCCGTTGGCGCATTGATGCGCTGCGGACGAAAGGGTTTTTTTGTTCGTTTCAAGCGCATACGGTTGTCTAATCTTTGAGAGGAGGGTCACTTATGAGTGCTCAAATGGAAGCTACACTGTCTAAGGAACAACTGCGTCGAAAGCTGCTTCAGCCTGACGTTATTACCGGCTCGGAGATTTTGCTTCGCTCGCTGCTTTTGGAGGAAGTGGACTGCGTCTTCGGTTATCCGGGCGGTGCCGTCTTGTACATCTACGACGCGATGCACGGAAACCCGGATTTCAAGCATTTGCTTACCCGCCACGAACAAGGCGCGATTCATGCCGCCGACGGCTATGCGAGGTCTACCGGGAAAGTGGGCGTCTGCATCGCCACTTCCGGTCCGGGAGCGACGAACCTGGTGACGGGGATCGCTACCGCGTACATGGACTCGGTGCCGCTCGTCATCATCACCGGCAACGTAGCGACCAGCTTCATCGGTACCGACGCTTTCCAAGAGGCCGACATTACCGGCATTACGATGCCGATTACGAAGCATAGCTACCTCGTACGCAAAGTCGAGGATCTGCCGCGAATCATTCACGAAGCGTTCCATATCGCCAACACCGGGCGGAAAGGTCCTGTCCTTATCGATATTCCGAAGGACGTATCGGCTACCAAAACGGAATTCCACTATCCCGATAAAGTGGAAATTCGCGGCTACAATCCGACGGTGCAGCCGAACAAGCTGCAGGTCGACAAGCTGCTGCAGGCGATCGAAGAAGCGGAGCGTCCGGTCATTATCGCAGGCGGCGGCGTCGTTTACGCGAATGCGGCACCGGAATTGATCGAATTCGTCAATAAGACGAACATTCCCGTTACGACAACCCTGCTCGGATTGGGCGGATTCCCGAGCGCGCACGGACTGTGGATGGGAATGCCGGGCATGCACGGCACTTATACGGCGAACCATGCGATCCAGAATGCGGACCTGCTCATCTCGATCGGCTCCCGTTTCGACGACCGGGTAACGATGAACTTGAGCGGCTTCGCGCCGAACGTGAAGACGGTGGCCCATATTGACGTCGATCCTGCCGAAATCGGCAAAAACGTCAAGACGGACATTCCGGTAGTAGGGGATATCAAGGCGGTGCTCCAGCTTGCCAACCTGAAGGCGAAGCCGGCCCGCTCCGAGCAATGGAACGTGGAAATCGAAGCTTTGAAAAAGCAATATCCGCTCAAGTACAAAGATTCGGAAGAAGAATTGAAGCCGCAATTCGTTATCGACATGATCAGTGAAACGACGAAGGGCGAGGCGATCGTTACGACCGACGTCGGCCAGCACCAAATGTGGGCCGCGCAGTACTACAAGTTCCAAAATCCGCGGTCGCTCATTTCCTCCGGCGGACTCGGAACGATGGGCTTCGGATTTCCTTCCGCGATCGGCGCGCAAATGGGCAATCCGGATAAGCTCGTCGTCTCGATCAACGGTGACGGCGGCATGCAGATGTGCGCCCAGGAGCTGGCGATTTGCGCGATCAACAACATTCCGGTAAAGGTCGTCATCATCAACAACCAGGTGCTCGGGATGGTTCGCCAATGGCAGGAGATCATTTACGACAACCGGTATAGCCACATCGATCTCGAAGGCAGCCCGGATTTCGTAAAGCTTGCCGAAGCGTACGGGGTGAAAGGCTTGCGCGCGAGGACGAAGGAAGAAGCGCGCCAAGTATGGCAGGAAGCGCTCGACACTCCGGGACCGGTCGTCATCGACTTCGTCGTGCCAAAGGGAGAGAATGTATTCCCTATGGTAACGGCAGGCAGCACGTTAAGTCAGATGATATTGGGGGATTCGGAATGAGCATGACAAAGCACACCATTTCCGTATTGGTCAATAACCAGCCTGGCGTTCTGCAGCGCGTATCCGGACTGTTCGGACGCAGAGGCTTCAACATCGACAGCATCACCGTGGGAGAGTCCGAAGAGCCGGGCCTCTCCCGGATGGTTATCGTAACGACCGGAGACGAACGGACGCTGGAGCAAGTGCAGAAGCAGTTGTACAAGCTGATCGACGTCATCAAGGTTGTCGACCTGAGCTCTCACCCGATGGTGGCGCGCGAACTGGCGCTGATCAAAGTAAGCGCGGAGCCGGGTATGCGTCCGGAAATTCTCGGCGTCGTCGAGACGTTCCGCGCGGCCGTAGTCGACATCGGACCGAATTCGCTGATCGTACAAGTCGTCGGCGATACGCACAAGATCGATGCCATGGCGGAGCTGCTCAAGCCCTACGGCATCCGCGAGTTTTCCCGTACCGGCGTGACTGCGATGATTCGCGGCATGTCGAAGTAGTCGCGTCACAGTTGACGAACTTTTACCCACTCATCCATTAAGCAATCCCGTGAGTGGGGGTCCGAGAGGACGAGCCTGCGTCAAGAAGTCTGACGCCTTGCGTACTCGCCCGTTCGGACGCCCGCTTACAGGGTTGTTAAAACAATCAAGGAGGAAATTATCCCATGGCAGTAACAATGTATTATGAAAAAGACGCAGACTTGAGCGTGCTTTCCGGCAAAACGGTCGCTATTATCGGCTACGGCAGCCAAGGACATGCCCAAGCGCAAAACCTTCGCGACAGCGGCGTGAAAGTGATCATCGGTCTTCGCCAAGGCCGTTCCTGGGAACAAGCCAAAAACGACGGCTTCGAAGTCGTATCCGTTGCGGAAGCGGCAAGCCGCGCCGACCTTGTACAAATTTTGATGCCGGACGAGACGCAAGCGAAAGTATATAACGAAGAAATTGCGCCGAACCTGAAAAAGGGCGCAGCTCTCGTGTTCTCCCACGGCTTCAACATCCATTTCGGACAAATCGTGCCGAACTCCGACACGGACGTATTCATGGTAGCTCCCAAATCGCCAGGCCACCTCGTGCGCCGCGTATACGTCGAAGGCTTCGGCGTACCGGGACTTATCGCGATTTACCAAGACGCTTCCGGGAAAGCTAAAGATCTCGGACTCGCTTATGCGAAAGGGATCGGCTGCACCCGTGCGGGCGTTATCGAAACGACGTTCCGCGAAGAAACCGAAACCGACTTGTTCGGTGAGCAAGCCGTATTGTGCGGCGGTACTTCCGCACTGGTCAAAGCCGGCTTCGAAACGCTTGTGGAAGCAGGCTACCAACCGGAAATCGCCTACTTCGAGTGCTTGCACGAGCTGAAGCTGATCGTCGACCTGATGTATGAAGGCGGTCTGGCCGCTATGCGCCATTCCATCTCCAACACGGCTGAATACGGCGACTATGTGACGGGCCCTCGCGTTGTAACGGACGAGACGAAGAAAGAAATGAAGAAAGTGCTCGAAGATATCCAAAACGGTACGTTCGCGCGCAACTTCATCCTCGAAAACCAATCGAACCGCGCTTTCTTCACGGCTACTCGCCGCCGCGAGTCCGAGCACCAGCTCGAGACGGTAGGTCGTCAGCTTCGTGAAATGATGCATTGGATCAAAAAGTAAGGGGCGCTTGAAGCCCGAAGGAAGAAGTTCGATCCCCTTGGGGGATTGAACGAGGGTGGTGCAAAAGGCGGGCGAGAGATGAAGCTGTCCAGGACAAGGAGTGGGGAAATGCGCTTCACTTCCGTTAAAGTCGTGTTGTCTTGATTGGATTAATTATAGGTTACAACACGACTTTAAAGTCAGCCGCTTTGCTTTTCGCCGCATCTTCCCCACCCCTTCAGCGGTTCAAGTATCTCTCTTCGCTTTTGCGAAAAACCAGGTTCAATCCCCCTTTATAGGGGGATTGAACTTCTGTGTTATGTAGGGCTGCAAACGCCCGAAGGAAAAAACAGGAGGTGAATGGGATGCGGAAAATTTACGTGTTTGATACGACATTGCGCGACGGAGAGCAGTCCCCCGGCGTCAATCTGAATACCCAGGAGAAGGTGGAAATCGCCCTTCAGCTGGAGAAGCTGGCTGTCGACCGGATGGAAGCCGGTTTTCCGGCGGCGTCCCCCGGCGACCTGGCTGCCGTGAACGCGGTAGCCCGTGCCGTCCGCAACGCGAGCGTCGTCGCACTTTCCCGCTCCCGCGAGCAGGATATCGACGCGGCTAAGGAAGCGCTGAAAGACGCTCAAGATCCTTGTCTGCATCTGTTCCTCGCTACCTCTCCGATTCACCGTAAGCACAAGCTCCGCATGGAGAAGCAGCAAGTTCTCGAAACGGCGGAAGCGGCGATCAAGTATGCGAAAAAATATTTCAGCAAAATCGAGTTTTCGCCCGAGGACGCCGGCCGGACCGAATTGGACTTTTTGTGCGAAGTGACGGAGATGGCGATTCGGGCCGGTGCTACGGTCGTAAACATCCCGGATACGGTCGGGTACTTGTACCCGAGCGAGTACGGCAACATTTTCAAGACGCTTAAAGAAAAAGTTCCCGGCATCGAGAAAATCCAGCTGAGCGCCCATTGCCACGACGATTTGGGGATGGCGACGGCGAATGCGCTCGCCGCGATTTTGAACGGCGCGGATCAAATCGAAGGCACGATCAACGGCATCGGCGAACGCGCGGGCAATACCGCGATCGAGGAAGTGGCGCTGGCTCTGGAGACGCGGCAGCATTTGTTCGAGGCGAAGACGTCGCTCGTGCTGAGCGAAATCGCCCGCACCAGCCGTCTCGTCAGCAAGCTGACGGGGATGGTCGTTCCCGGCAACAAAGCGATCGTCGGCGCCAACGCGTTCGCTCACGAGTCCGGCATTCATCAGGACGGCATGCTGAAGGAGAAAACGACTTACGAGATCATTTCTCCGGATACGATCGGCCTGAAGGAAAGCAAGCTCGTCCTCGGCAAGCATTCCGGCCGTCATGCGTTCCGCGAGAAGCTGATCGACATGGGCTACGATTTGAACGACGATCAGGTGAACGAAGCGTTCGCCAAGTTCAAAGTGCTGGCCGACCGGAAGAAAAACGTCATCGATGAAGACATCCGCGCACTGATCGAAGAAAAGCTCGTACAGACGCCGGAAGTGTTCGTGCTCGATACGATCCAGCTTTCTTACGGCAACCAGTCGGTGCCGATGGCGACCGTACGCATCGTTCAGGCCGAAGGCAGTTTGCTCGAGGAAGCGGCGATCGGCAACGGCTCCGTCGATGCGATCTACAAGGCGATCGACAAGGCGACGAAAGAGGAAGTCGAGCTCGAGGACTACTCGATCAAGTCGGTCACGCACGGGAAGGATGCGCTCGGCGACGTTCACGTCGTTCTGAAGCAGGGAGACGTTTCCGTGCACGGCCGCGGCGTCAGCACCGACATTCTCGAGGCGAGCGCCAAAGCGTATATCGACGCGATAAACCGTCTGATCGACAAGCGCAAATCGCCGGGCAGCAGCCGCCACGGCAACATGTCTTTGATCTAAATACCGGCCCCCGTATCCTATATAGGATCGGGGGCTTTTTTTGCTTGCCAGAAACTTCGAGAACGATCTAAAATTTTTGACCGAATCTGTCGATACATACAGAAGGACTGTTTTTTTCTAAAGGATATTATCAACCACGTACGAAAGGGGCATCGATTGGGTACGAACGACTGCGCTTGACCAATTTGAACAAAAAGCGTGTCTTCCATTTCGGGGAGAGACGGGGGAAAGGAATGTCGGCATTGACTGAAGCGGGAAAACGGAGAACCGGGAGTAGCGGGTTCAACACAAAACTAATACATAAGTTTATGCTGCAAGTGATCGTCATCTTATCGATTGTACTCGGTCCTGCTGTAAGCCAAGTGTTTGCGGCGGATGAAATCTCGCGTCTCGTGCTATCCAAAAACGAGGTTACTTTGTCCGAAGGCGATACGCATACGCTGACGGCCACAGCTATATATGTCAGCGGCGCCACTGCGGATGTTACGATCAAGACGGAATGGAGCAGCGACGCTCCGACTATCGCTACCGTCTATTCCGGAGCGATTGCCGCTAAAGCGGAAGGTACCGCGATGATCCAAGCTACCTACATGGGCAAGAGCCAATTTGTCAACGTAACGGTAGTGAAGAAAGTTAGAAGCTTGACCAAAAACAAGCAAGAGCTGTCGATGCGGGTCGGCGGCGAAGAGCAATTGGGCTTGACCGCCACGTACACCGATTCCACCTATGCCGATGTGACGGATAAGGCTGAATGGTCTACGGAGAGCGACAGTGTGGCAACCGTTATCGGCGGCAAGGTGACGGCGGTCGGCTCGGGGGATACGAACATCAAGGCGACTTACGGCGGCAAAACGGTTTCGTTTCCCGTCAGCGTCGATAAAGTGCGCCGGCTCGATCCGGATCCGCTTAGCGTGGATTTGCGCGTAGGGGTCCAGAAGAAGATCAGCTTGATGGCGATGTTCGAGAACGGCGTTACGGAAGACGTATACGAGAAGGCGACCTGGACTTCGGATAATCCCGGAGTGGCTGACGCCTTTAAAGGAATTATCACCGCTTACGGCTCCGGCACGACGACGATCCGGGCGACCTATGGCGGCAAGACGGCAACAATTTCGGTAAATGTGGAGTCTGTAAGAAAGCTGGAGACGAACGTTACTGACCTGTTCCTGAAGCCGGACCTGACGCGGCAGATTGAGCTGACCGCCACTTATGCGGACGGATCCACCTCCGACGTGACGAGCAAGGCGGAATGGTCGAGCAGCGACGATTCGATTGCCGAAGTCGATCAAGGATTGATTATCGCGAATGCGATCGGACAAGCAACGATAACGGCGAACTACGGCAACAAATCGGCCAAAATCTTAGTCGACGTAGGCGTAGCGAGAAAGCTCGAGTCGAATGCAACCGATTTGATGATGCGCAAAAACGAATCGAAGACGGTCAAACTGACCGCGACTTATGCGGACAATACGACGGAAGACGTCGCGGCCAAAGCGGATTGGTTCTCCGACGATGAAAGCGTCGCGTACGTGACCAAAGGTACGATTCGCGCTCTTGGAAAGGGCGAGGCGACGATTACCGGTACATACGGCGACAAGACGGTAACGATTCCGGTTCGGGTAGATATGACGCAGTCGCTGAAGGTCGACAGCACGAAATTGGATCTGAAGCTGAAGGGCACGAAGCAGGTGGCTTTGACCGTTACCTATGCGGACGGCAACACGGAGGACGTGACGCAGCTGGCGGAATGGAGCTCCGACAATAACGATGTCGCCACGGTATATAAAGGGCTTGTTTCCGCGATCGCAAGCGGCCAGGCCGTTATTACGGCCCAATACGGGGAGAAATCGGTAACGATTCCGGTATATGTGGAAATCGTCAAGAAGCTGATGCCTTCCAAGAGCGATTTGTTCTTGAAAGTAAACGGCTCGGACACGTTGAAGCTGACTGCGACTTATGCGAACGGCGACGAGGTCGATGTGACGGCCGCAGCCGATTGGAGCTCGGACAATAGCGACGTGGCAGGAGTCGATAAAGGGAAAATTATCGCATACAAATCCGGCCAAGCGTCTATAACGGCTTCCTACGGCTCCAAGACGAGCACGATTATCGTGGACGTCAGCGTGGCGAGAAAGCTGACGGTCGATTCCAAATCGCTCTCCTTGCGCAAAGGCGATACGAAAGCATTGAAGCTGGAGGCCACTTATGCGGACGGCTCGTCCGAAACGATAACGGACGGAGCGGAATGGAGCTCGAGCGACCAAGCGATCGCAGTCGTGAACAAAGGCTCGGTCAAGGCGATCGATTCCGGCGAAGCGACGATTACCGCGAAGTACGGCGAGAAGAGCGTGACGGTAGCCGTCGAAGTCGATCCGGCAACGAAGCTGACGACGGATCAAGTCAAATTCGACGTCCAGCCCGGCGACTCGGTGCAAGTCAAGCTGACTGCGACATTTGCCGACGAATCGACGGGAGATGTGACAAGCAAAGCGACGTGGACGACGAGCAATGCGGCGTTTGCAACAGTGGACGACGGCACGATTGTGGCCGTTGACCGAGGCGAAGCGACGATCACCGCCAAGTACGGCAAAAAGACGGTTAAGATCACAGTAAGCGTCGGCGCTTTGGATACGCTCACGATCAGCGAGAAAACGCTCGTCATGAAAGAAGACGACCGTCAGCAATTGATCGTGACGGCCAAATATAAGGATGGCACGACGAAGAACGTTACGGACGATGCCGAATGGACAACCTCTTCCGCGGCGGTAGCCGAAGTGTCCGACGGGTTGGTTACGGCTGTGAGCTCCGGCAAAGCGACGATTACCGCGAAATTCGGAGAGAAAAGCGTGACGGCAACAGCCCAGGTCGAATTGGCGGACAAGCTGACCGCAAGCCATCGCAGCGTCATTTTGCGCAAAGGGCAGAACGCTCAAGTTACTTTAACGGCGACGTATTCGGACGGAAGTACCGAAGATGTAACCGCCAAGGCGGATTGGTCGGTCCAATCGACCAAAGTCGCCGATGTATCGGGCGGCCTGGTAACGGCATACGAGCGGGGCAAGACGACTTTGACAGCCAAGTACGGAAGCCGGACACTGAGCATTCCGCTTGAAGTGGACTATGCGGCCAAACTGACGCTCATCAAAAAAGAGCTGCTGCTGAAATCCGGCGCTACGGAGCAAATGACATTGACCGCAACATTCTCCGACGGTACGACGCAAGATGTGACCGGGGAAGCCGAATGGTCAACACGCAGCTATAAAATCGCGGATATAAGCGATACCGGCCTTATCTCGGCCGTTGGCTACGGTAAAACATCGATTACCGCCAAATTCGGCGGAAAGAGCGTCTCTATAGCAGTTGAGGTCGACAGCCTGAAATATTTGAAATCGAATGTGAAGACCGTAGAAATGAGCGTCGGCCAGAAGAAAAGTATCGTACTGTCGGCAACCTATAAAGACGGTACGGTAGGCGACGTCACGGAGCAAGCGGAATGGAAAAGCTCGCGCGAGAATACGGCCGATATTATGGACGGTATGATCACCGCTTATGAGAAAGGAACGTCGGCCATTACTGCGAAGTTCGGCGGAAAGACAGTTTCGATTAAAGTGATAGTCAAATAAGAAACAAACGGCAAGCCTTTCGCTCACATGCGGAAGGCTTGTTGTATTTTTATACAAAACTAAATTGAATAATTATACAATTGATAGTATTTATATAATAAAGAAGTTTCGGGGAGGAAGCGATGTGGAGCAACAAGCCAAAATGATCGAGCTGCTGGAAAAAGATGCGCTGACCAACATTAGTTTATTAAAGATGATCGAATGCTGCGCCGATCGGATTCAAAGCGTCTTGATCGAAGAAGAACGACACTGGGGAGTATTGCTGCTTCTTCCGGCACAATCGTTTTCATATGATCAACAAACGTACCCGGACGCCGACTATATCGTTATGATGGATTATTCAAGCGATTGCTTATTTCCAAGATTGATGTCCTGTTTGCCCACCGAAGTGAATCTCGTATTTAAGCTTCAACGAGAGAAGTACAAGAGCCGGTTATCCGAGCGGTATCCGCTGCATAAAGCAAGATCGTTTCATTCCTATGCCTCTCCAGGAGAGGCAAGATTTTTATTGGATCCGGATGTCGTAATAAGCGACGCGATGGATAACAGACTGTTCCCTCTTTGGGCAAGCAACGGATATGACAAGGCGGAGATCGAACGATATTTTGCACAGGGTGCGCGCTCCTTTACTGTTTATCGAGAGGAATGGCCTGCAAGCACGTGTCTTGTATTCAGAAATTATAAGCATGTATGGGAAATCGGCGCTGTTCATACATTGGAGGAGTGGAGAGAGGGCGGATTCGCCAAAAAAGCGGTAGCCGCCGCGGTATCAGGTGTTGGAGACGAATGCGCCATCCATGAGGCTGGCGGAATCGGTCGGTTTGGTCCGGTTCGTGACGTTGGATCATTATGAAGCGAGAGGTAGGAATCATGGTCACATTGGAAGGAAAGTGTGATATAATAGTTTCATTAAATGATACTTAGTTTCATTAAACGAAACAATGAGGTGACATGATGATGCATACGTATTTGGGGCTCGATCATGTGCAGGTGGCTGTGCCGCTTGGCGGCGAAGAAACGGCAAAAACATTTTACGGCGAATTGCTCGGCATGGAGGAGATTCCTAAGCCGGACGTTCTGCTCAAGCGCGGAGGCATATGGTTCCAGTGCGGGTCCCATCAGCTGCATATTGGCGTACAGGACGAATTCACGGCCGCTTCCAAAGCTCACCCGGCTTTTGAGGTAAACGGAATCGAAGCGTTGCGGAGCAAGCTCGTGTCACACGGGATCGAGATTGTCGAAGATGTACCTCTTGAGGGAGTGGTCCGGTTTCATATCCGTGACCCGTTCGGCAACCGGATTGAATTCGTGGAAAAACGTTTATAAGAATAATAGGCTATCCAGAAATGATCGCGGAAGGTTATTTTTCGAGTGTGATAGAAGTCACATCGGCATTTGTCGGCTCCCTTTATGATTAAGCCATAGGAGCTAAGTTAGAAAAATAATCCAAGAACATTGAAGGAGGCCTGTTTTTATGCAAAAAGAGATTCATATCCCGGAAAATCCGGTATCCCGGTTTTTATTCAGCAGCACGAGAGCCGGACTGATTTGGCTGGTCGTTCGCCTTTACCTCGGGTATTCGTGGATCACGGCCGGATGGAAGAAAGTAAACAGCCCGGCATGGACGGGGGATAAAGCGGGATCGGCGCTCGGAGGCTTCGTGAAGGGCGCGCTTGCGAAAGCGGAGAGCGGCAAAGACGTTACCGGCTGGTATGCGAATTTCCTCGAGCATTTCGTGCTTCCCAATGCCAAGGTATTCGCCTACATGGTCGCATTCGGCGAAGTTCTGGTCGGACTCGGCTTGATCTTGGGACTTCTGACCGGCATAGCCGCATTCTTCGGAGCGATCATGAATGTCAGCTTCTTGTTCGCCGGCACGCTGAGCACGAATCCGCTGTTGTTCATTCTCGCCACTTGGCTTGTACTGGCTTGGAAAAACGCCGGCTGGTACGGCTTGGACCGTTGGGCGCTGCCATTCCTCGGAACACCTTGGGCGCGGCATACGAGTAACCAGCAGAGTGGCTTTAGCGCCAAATGAGCGCAGAAATAAAAGCGAAAAACCGTGGACAGCCCGAAGTCGGGTGATCCACGGTTTTTTTCTCAAACGCTCTGCTTATACAAGTCCAAAGCTTCGGCAAGACGGTCCAGGCCGATCTTCATGTTGGCGCTGTCCGTATGCGTAAAGTTCAGGCGCATCGTGTTGCGGCGCGGGTTCTCGGCATAGAAATCCATCCCGGGAACGAAAGCGACACCTTGCTCTACCGCCTTCTTAAGCAGTTGGGTAGCGTCGATGCTCTCCGGCAGCTCCACCCAGAAGAACATTCCGCCTTGAGGCTCGTTCCAGCGCAGATCGGCGAAACGCGGGTTTTGTAGCAGCGATTTCATCAGCTCCATCCGGCCGCGGTATTCGTCGCGAATCGTCTGGATGTGCGCGTCCAGGTCGTAATGGGTGAGCAACTGATACAACGCTTGCTGGTCGAGCGTGCTCGAGTGAAGATCGACTGCCTGCTTCGCCTTGGCCATCTGCGCGACGACGCGGGAGTCGCCGATGATCCAGCCGGTTCGGAGTGCGGGTACGACGGTTTTGGAGAAGGTGCTCGTGTACAGCACCGCGCTGCCTTCGGGATGGTCGTCCAAGGAGAAGATGGAAGGGTACTTCGCATCTCCGTCGAACTGGATTTCGCCGTACGGATCGTCCTCCAAGATGAGTACGTTGTTCGGCTTGCACAAGGCGAGCAATCCTTTGCGGCGCTCGACGCTCCACACTTTTCCGGTCGGGTTGGCGAACGTCGGGGTCACGTACACCATTTTGGGCCGGTATTGCTTCAGTTTGGCTTCCAAATCGTCCAGCAGCATGCCGTCCCGGTCGGCGTCGACTCCGATGACTTGAATTCCGCTCGCTTTAAAAATTTGCAGTGCGGCCAAGTAAGTCGGATTCTCGACAAGAATGACGTCTCCTGCGCTCAAATAAACGCGGGTAAGCAAGTAAATCGCCTGCTGCGAGCCGGTTGTGATCAGCATGTTCTCCGGCTTGACGGTTACGCCTTTCTTGGCCATACGCGTACAGATCGCTTCGCGCAGAGGCGTGTAGCCCTCCGTCAGCCCGTATTGGAGCGAGCTTTTGCCGCCGTGCTGAAAGACGCGTTCGAACGCTTCTTTGACGGCTTCGATCGGGAAATGCTCCTCCGCAGGGAGTCCGCCTGCCAAAGAGATAATCGCGTTCCCTTGGGTCAGCTTCAAAATATCGCGCACCGCGGACGATTTCAGACCGTCGGCAAAACTGGAAAAAGTGTAGTCCATAACGTGGCTCCCTTCATTTCGCATACGATTATTGTACTTCATTTCGGTAAAGGATTCTATTTTTTTTGCCATTCTTCGACCGCCGTATACATCGGGTTATTGTCTTTTCCTATAACGACAATAGCTTTTATATCTTTGTCTTTCCCGCCTTTTTATGCAAAAATGAGAGTATGACAGAAGCAGGCTTCGAACCAATCTCATAGTAGGAGTGAATCATTGTGGCGGAAACGAAAAAAATCGCGATTATCCCCGGCGACGGCATCGGTCCGGAAGTGATCGCGGAAGCGGTTAAAGTGTTGAAGAAGACGGAAGAGCTGTTCGGCTACAAATTCGAAACGGAAACCGGTCTGTTCGGCGGTATCGCCATCGACGAGACGGGAACTCCGCTTCCGCAAGATACGCTGGAAAAATGCCAACGCGCCGACGCAGTGCTCCTTGGCGCCGTAGGCGGTCCGAAATGGGACAACAATCCGAAGGAGCTCCGTCCGGAGACGGGACTGCTCGGCATCCGCAAGGCGCTCGGACTGTTCTCGAACATTCGTCCGGCCGTCATTTTCGATTGCTTGAAGGAAGCTTCCACGCTGAAGCCGGAAGTGCTGGAAGGCACCGATCTGATCGTCGTGCGCGAGCTGACGGGCGGCATCTACTTCGGCGAGAAGTTCCGCCGCGAAACCGATAACGGCCAAGAGGCTGTCGATACTTGCGTCTACAACGTCAAGGAAGTCGAGCGCATCGTTCATCAGGCGTTCCAAATCGCCCGCAACCGTCGCAAGAAGCTTTGCTCGGTCGACAAGGCGAACGTACTGGAAACGTCCCGTCTGTGGCGTGAAACGGTCAACAAGATCGCTCCCGAATATCCGGACGTCGAGCTGGAGCACGTGCTCGTCGACAACTGCGCGATGCAGCTGCTGCGCCGTCCTTCGAGCTTCGACGTTATCGTCACCGAGAACATGTTCGGCGACATCCTGAGCGACGAAGCGGCGATGCTGACCGGCTCGATCGGCATGCTGTCCTCGGCTTCCTTGGGCGAAGGCAGCTTCGGCTTGTATGAGCCTGTTCACGGCTCCGCTCCGGATATCGCGGGTCAAGGCATCGCCAATCCGATCGCTACGATTCTTTCCGTCGCGCTTATGTTCAAATTGTCCTTCGGCTACCACGAAGCCGGCGACGCGATCGAGAAAGCGGTCAAGTCGGTTCTCGACGCCGGCCACCGTACCGGAGATATCGCGGTCGACAAGAGCAAGGCGATAGGCACGACGGCTATGGGCGATTTGATCGTTGCCGCCATCCATAAGTAAGAGCATGAATCGATCCCTCTGCGCACAGGCTGCAGGGGGATTTTTTGCGTGATCAGATTAAATAATAATAAATATTAAGTACGACTTCTTATCGTTATTGACTTTCCCTATGCGGAATGATACGATTTTATGCGTGAGCGCACATAGCGCAATAGGAACAACTATCCATTCCTACATAGGAACTTTAACGGGATTACCGCTCCGACTTACGACCGGGGCTTTGCGTACTGGCAAGTCCCGGCCGTCAGAGAGCAGAAACGTTATTCCGTTAAAGTTCCATAGAAGGTTATCGTCCGTAGGAATCCAAATTTAAAGGAGGTAAATATCTCATGGCAGAACGTTTGGTAGGTAAAAAAGCGCCATATTTCGAAATGGAAACGGCGCTCGGCAACGGGCAAGAATTCGGCAAAGTATCGCTTAACGATTACAAAGGCAAATGGCTTGTCCTGTTTTTCTACCCGCTCGACTTTACCTTCGTATGTCCGACTGAAATTATCGCGATGAGCGATGCGCACGAGCTGTTCCAAGACCTGGATGCGGAAATTCTTGGCGTCAGCACCGACAGCAAGCATTCCCACCGCGCTTGGATCAACACTCCGCGCGACTCGAACGGCTTGGGTCAACTGAACTATCCGCTCGCGGCCGACTACACGAAGACGGTTGCCCGCGATTACGGCGTCCTGATCGAAGAAGACGGAGTCGCCCTGCGCGGTCTGTTCATCATCGATCCGGATGGAGAATTGAAATACCAAGTGGTCAACCACCTGGATGTAGGCCGCAGCGTGGACGAGACGATCCGCGTGCTGCAAGCTCTTCAATCCGGCGGCTTGTGCCCGGCCAACTGGAAACCGGGACAAAAGACGCTGGTCGCGAAGTAATCGCTCCGCAAACAAACAAGAAATCCCCCCTGTCTGCAAGCTGCAGGTGGGGGATTTTTTGCAAATAAACCTGGGAACTACGGAGGGGTGAACGAAGATGCCAATGCGTTTGCGTGAGCAGATGCCAGAGCTGCAAGGCGTTACGGAATGGGTGAACGGCGAAGTCGATAAGGCGCAATTGCAGGGCCAGCCGGTTCTCATCCACTTCTGGGCGGTCAGTTGTTATATGTGTAAGGAAAGCCTTCCTCTGCTTAACGAGTGGAGGGACAAGTACGGCGAACAGTACAATCTGAAAATCGTCGGCATCCATATGCCGCGTTCCGAGAAGGATACCGATCTGGATACGGTGAAGGCGACGATTCAGCAGTACGAGATGAAGCATCCGATCGCTATCGATAACGATCATGCGGTAACGGACTCGTTCCAGAACGAATTTGTGCCGGCTTACTATTTGTTCGATGCGGAAGGTCAAATGCGTTTCTTCGGTGCGGGCGAGAAAGCGATCGGCATGGTCGAGCAGCGGCTGCACAAAATATTGGGTCCGAAGGAATAGCGCAAGCAAGGCACTAGCCGGGTTGTCCGCATAGGCCGGGACACGGCAACATTACTCGGGAGGGATTTTGTAGTGAACGTACCAGCAGAACTGAAGTACAGCGAAGAGCACGAGTGGGCGAAGGTGGAAGGAAGCCGCGTCACGATCGGCATTACCGATTTTGCCCAAAGCGAGTTGGGAGACATCGTTTTCGTGGAATTGCCCAAAGTCGGCGATTCGGTCGAATTCGGCGAGCCTTTCGGAAGCGTCGAGTCCGTGAAAACCGTATCCGAGCTGTACGCTCCGGTTACCGGTAAAGTAGTGGCAGTAAACGGAGGTCTGGAGGACGCTCCCGAGAATGTGAACAAAGCCCCTTACGGCGACGGCTGGATGATTGTCGTGGAAATCGACGACGCCTCCGAACTGGACAAGCTGTGGAGCGCTGAGAAGTATACGGAAACTTTTGGGCAAGGTTGATTAGTAAGGCGGAAAGCCAAGGGAGGTTGCAAAGTCTTAAGGACTTTGTGACCTCCCGTTTTTATTTCCAGTATTTCCAAGGCGTGATAGAATGGAGGGAATATGACATGAAGATCTCGATATCCAAACGCGATGAGGCGACGTTTGCCGTTAAATTCGCGGATTTTGGCAAAGAGAATATTGATAAGATCAAAAGCTTCCAGGGAGAAGATGGATTCCGGAACATGCCGTTTGGTCGCTTCCTTATACCATAGCTGTGGTCGAGCAGCTCTTATCTGTTTTTCCGGAAAGCAGCTTCCAGATTGAAGCGCCATTGCTTGAGGTATGTTACTGGTTTCAAGCTCCGCCCAAGAAGGAGGTTTCATCCGATTCGCCCGTCGATGCTGCCTCATGGAACTCTGTTCGGGAACAGAGCCTAAAGCGTGAATTGACTCTTAGAGGATACAACCCCAAACGATTAAAGTCTATTGCGGTAATTTCGAACAATTATTACATTATATGGGTGAACCGTTCGGAGCCGTTACTCTTCCGGACATTCAGAGCTATTCGCTTTCTCTGGTGAATAAACAATGTTCCCATGCTATGTAAATCAATCTATTAGCGCTATCAAATCTTATTTTCAAAAAGTACTTCATGAGAGTCGAATAGCCCCTTATGTGAGGCCAAAAAAAGAAAGCAAACTTCCAAACGTCTTATCTGCAAAGGAAGTGATGACCCTTCTGCAAACTCCAGTCAATTTGAAACATAAAGCAATTTTATACTTGACTTACTCTTCCGGGTTGCGAGTAGGGGAGGTTGTGCGTCTGCGTTTGCAGGATATTGATTATGATCGCAAAACATTGCGGATTCGTCAAGGCAAAGGAAGGAAAGATCGGTTGACCCTTCTGTCTGAGGTTGCCTTTGAAGTCGTTCAACGGTGTGTTCAACAGCACAAACCGGAAACCTGGCTATTCCCGGGCCAAACGGAAGGGCGGCACTAGACAGAACGGTTGGTGTAAAAAATATTCGAACAGTCCTTAGTTTCGTCCGGTGTGAGCAAGAATGTAAGTATACATTCGCTGCGTCATTCCTTCGCCACCCATTTGCTGGAGGGATCGATCTTCGATACATTCAGGAATTACTCGGCCACCAAAGCAGTCGAACAACCGAACGTAATACGCACGTTAGCGTAAAGGACGTCCGGCGTATCAAAGTCCGCTTGATCAACTTGAAATATGATGGAGTCCATCGGCAACTGCATAAATCCCACATTACCTAAGGTATTGCCGAAGTTCACAAAATCTTCTGAACAAATAGGATTTACGAAGTTCGCAAATAAGACGTTATCGGAAATTGGTGCAAATATATTTTAAAAACCCAAAAATCAGGGAAGTAGCCATATGTGTGAGGTTATTCATTATAGTCAAATTATTGAGGTAAATGAAACTGGAATAATCTATAAAGACAAATCGAACATTAGTAGACATATATATTTCAATGAATGTCGAAGAAACTGGGTTAATTATGTAAATACCTCTGATGATTTTGAAATAACTAACTTGTCTATAGAGAAATCTAGATGTGTTGGATGGAGAGATTATTTTGACGGTCCAAGATACATTGAATTTTTTGCGGATATCAGAGTCAAGATTATTTTTCCAAGGAAGTTGAAATTGATAAATAAATTATTAAAGTATCGTTTAACTACTAAAGACCAGAAGGAATTTCATAATTTACAATTTAAGATAGTAGAGGCAGGATGGAGGACCTTTGATTTAGGGTGATTTCATGGAAGGCACCAACATCCGATAACAACGTATCTACGCTGCGGGCCTTACGGCCCTTGGTCTGCGAGATGGATTTCAAGGAAGCGGATTCAGCAGACAACCCTGCAATGGCTAAGTCCGTCGGACCCGGCAGCAAGCTGCCTTAAGCCAATGAGGGTTCGTAGATACAGATACAGGAACGTTATGTGAAACCAGTGCAAGATTCGTGAAAGGAATGATTCAAAGTGCTAGTCTTAAGATTTACTCAAACCTTACTAAAAGACATGAAGGTCACTCCAACTGAAGAAGATATTTTACCCCTTTTTAGTTGGCACGCGAATATCTGTAAGCTAAATAATCGAAAGCATATTATTTTAATTAATGACTTTAGTCGATTAACCGTAATCATTGATGGAATTCGAAGTTCGCAAATTAATACTCTTAAGGATAAATTTTTATCGATTCTTGCTGATTATCTATCAAGCGAAGGAGTTAAACAAAGTGTAGTTGAATCATATATAAAAACCGGGTCTGAAATGACTATTACAAAAACTAATAGTAGAAGTGTGATAGGAACAATGAAAGAAATAATTTTTTATAATTCGGTTTCACATATAGAGTTTCAGGATAATATTGAACGAATGAAGTGGTTAAATAGATTGATATACAAACCGATTGATTATCACGAACCTAGGAATATATTTATAGAAGCAATTCAAAATCAATATTCTTAAGTCAATATTGTGGGGGTTCCAAGAAGGCACTGGCATCACATAACAAAGTATTCACGCTATGGGCCATTTCGGCCCTTGGTCTGCCGGATGCAATTCAGGGAAGCGATTTCAGGACAGACAACCCTGCACCGACTAACCGCGTTGCGGCCGCCCTTCGGGCTTAAGTCGGTGAGGGTTCGTGAATAAAATAGATTATTACATTAACTTAAGTAAAAATTGAGGTGAAGGAAATAAATCCATTTCGTGAGTTTGTAGCAAGTATCTCTGCAGAAGAATTTGAAAAATACTGTTTGGATATATTGAAAGCGTATGCAGAAGCAGAGGCTCTCAAAGATTTCAGTATACTCCACAATCAAAATGTAAAAACCAATGATGGCGAGTATCAAATAGATGTTATTGCAGAATTTGTGGCGCTATCGGTAAGATTTAAGGTCATAGTTGAATGCAAGCGTTATACACGACCAGTTGGACGTGAAAAAATTGTTGTACTAGCAGATAAAGTACGAAGTTTAGGGGGACATAAGGGGATTTTAATATCTACATCTGGTTTTCAAAGTGGCGCAGCAGAGTATGCAAAAGTGCATGGAATTGCCTTACTTCAGATATTTGATAAGGAAATTATGCTTATTCAAAACTCCAATGTAAGCGAGTTAAATCCAATACTCGTCGAATTTATAAATCGCAATCCAGATTTTTATGCATATCAGTGGAACACTAGGTTAAATGATTTTCCTGATAAACAAATTTACCCTTCGGAAACGATGACTAACGAGTTCAAAAGGAGTTTAATGAAACAATATTTCGGTGAGGACTTGTAGAATAGAGTCTTATAACTAGAGAGTTTGATCAAGATTTAAAGCAGAAAGTATTTCACATAGAAGAGATAGAACTTCACATAACACCGTATTCACGCTGCGGGGGACGAGCCCCCTTGGTCTGCCTGAAGATAATTCGGGGAAGAGGAAGCAGGCAGACAACTCTGCGAGGCTAAGTGGCGGAGCCACCCGGCGCTATCGCGCCTTAAGCCTCTCGGGTTCGTGAATACAAAGACGTTATACGAAAGTCCACAAAGGCTTAAGGCTCTAATGATTATGGTATAATTTCATCATAAGCTCATGGGAATGAGGGATGAATGTGAATTGGGAAACGCTTCGAAATCATTTTCCGGATCAATGGGTATTATTTGAAGCTATAGAGGCTCACTCCGATAATGGAAGAAGAATGGTAGACCGAATTTCAGTAATTAACAACTATGACCAGAGCAAAGAAGCATTGGAGGAATATAAATTAATTCATAAGAAAGAACCGCATCGAGAACTTTATGTAGCTCATACAAGTAAGACTGAACTGGAGATTATCGAGCGCAAATGGTTAGGAGTTCGGATATGAAATCGGCAATTCTTCTTTCAAATAGTGACTTACCTTTTACTGAACTTACGGTTTATTACAACAAGCAAAGCATAAGATTACCTCATGTTTTGATTGATACCGGTTCCTCGAGTACAATTTTTGAAATTGGATGTTGTTGAAGATATTGGATTAACGGTAGAGCTTGATGATGTACTAGGAACAATCAGTGGAGTTGGCGGCAGTGAATTTGTATTTTTCAAGACAGTAGATGCTATTGAAGTAAATGGATTTCGAATAGAGAACTTTCAAGTTGACATTGGAACAATGAATTATGGAATAAACATTGATGGAATTGTCGGAATGGACTTTCTATTACGTGCAAAAGGAATAATTGATCTGAATGAATTAATATTGATTTGCAAGCAATAGCAGGTAGTGTGGACCTTCGTATAACAATACATTCTCGCATCGGGCCATTCGGCCCTCGGTCTGCCAGAAGCTATTCGAAGAAGCAGAATCCGGCAGACACATCGATCCCCCTAAGATAAGAGCTATCTAAGGGGGGCGACGTCGTGAACGCGGAAACGTTAGCTGAAATCTATGCATGAAAAGGAGAGCGATTTAAATGAAATTGGCACACATTCGTTAATTAGTACCAAATGTCAAAGAATGCTTTTATTTTTATCGAGATGTTCTTGGTTTTGAAGTAGTTTGGGGCGATGAAAGCTCTCCATACGTTGAGTTTCATACTGGAAATACAAGGATTGCGATTAATGAAAGATCAATGATCGCTGAAGCAGTAAGGAAGATAGATAAACCATCATTTACAGATTCACAAGATCAGTTAGCGGTAATCTTCGAAGTTGAAAGCGTAAATGACTATTATAAAAAGTTTACAAGTAAAGGGATTGAATTTGTAAATGCTCCTCAGGATCGTAGAGATTGGGGTATTCGACTTGCTCATTTTAGAGATCCTGCAGGCAATTTAATAGAAATAAATCAAGGATTATAAGACCATTTGTAGGTTTACTCCTCGATGGCATAGACTTCAGCTAACATTGGAAAAGAAAAAATTGCTCGAGCTGATCAAGAATTCATAGAAGAACTCAAAAACGCTAAAGAAGTACTTTGCCAGAGAAGAGAATGCCAGGAAGCGTTTCCAAATGAAGTTGAAAAGGGATATATAAGAAGTAATCATTTGTTTGGTGAATTTTGGAGAATTAAAAGAAAAGCCACAGTCGAAGAGCAACAAAGTATTTGGAGGGCAAAAAAGATTCTATATAAAGGTAAAAGTCATTTGACATAATAATCAATCTTTATTACGCATGATACGCAAGACAGAGAACGTTGAGGAAGACCAGATATTGATTTGATAGTAAATTCAGAGATGGCGTAGGCATCACATAACACCGCATTCCCATTGCGGACCCTAAACGGGTCCTTGGTCACAAGATGCATTTCGAGGAAGCAGATTCAGACGACACCCCCGCATCACCTAACCGCATCGCGGCAAGTCGGGAGCCTGCTTCGCCCTTGGCTCCATGCTTCCCTTAAGGTAGTGGGGCGTCGGGAATGCAAGAACGTTATATGAAACCAGCGCAAGTACAATAACAGGATGAATTTCAGGAGGGAAACATATTAATTTTGAGAAAGCAGCCAATTACATTTGGAAACATGGAAGATTATTAGAAAGAAGAATATTTGAATACGTTTTCCAAGATGATCAAAGAATAATGTTTTGACTTCACTTAAAGCCTATCAGAACGATGATGGTGGTTTTGGAAACGCAATAGAGCCAGATTTACGGGCACCAAATAGTCAACCACTCTACATGGAATTTGCATTACGTGTCTTATATGATTGCAACATTAAAGATGAAGAACTTTCTCAAAAAGCATGTGATTATATTGCAAAGCATGCTGTCCTAAAGAATGGAATTCCAACAATATTTTCTTCATCAGCAAACTATCCAAGAGCTGAACATTGGAATAACCCACTTTCTGCAGAACCATCATTCAGCAGGCTAACTGGTCTTGTCGGGCTTCTCAAATGGCAAGGTATAAAACATTTGTGGCTTGATAAAGCGACAGAAATCTGTTTGTCTATTAGAAAGTTTACCTCAATCAGAGTATATCAAAGAACTTATTACCGCCAATTTCTTTCGCTTGGACGCCGCTTCCCTAAGTTACGGACTTTTTCCTCTAGAATTTTCACCATCATCGACTTCTTACTGTAGAAGTATATTTTCTGACGAAACAATTCATGATCATTTGAAAGTATTAGAATCCCAACAAGATGATGATGGCGGATGGCAGATAGATGGGAGCCCCCCGGTGAAATGGCGAGATTAGAATGGAGAGCCTATAAAACTCTGAAGAGTTTAATGATACTAAATTCATACAACAAGATTAAACTATGAAGTGATCCCGGAGAAGGCGCTTGGCACATATAACACCGTATTCACGCATCGGGGCATTCGCCCCTCGGTCCGCCCGAGGGATTTCGAACCCGGCGACTTTCGTCGCCTTAAGCCTCTCGGGTTCGTGAATACAAGAACGTTATGTGAAATTCCCGAAATACCAAAGTATCTTAAAATTCAAATGAATGCGAGGGAGCTTACATGGGAGCATGGGGATACGGAGCATTTGAGAATGATGAAGTGTTTAAAGATTTGAGTTTATTACAAGAAACGATTGAATTGGTGCTCGACGATAAATATATAGATGCTACAGATGCAACTAATGCCATCGGAGCTATTGAAATATTAGCAGCATTACAAAACAGACCAAGCAATGATATAAATGAGAATGAAGAAATAAGAACAATGGGTAAACGAACATAAAGGACAAGGAAGCAATCTTTTAGTAAAAGCAAGGGAAGCGTTAAAGAGGATAAAAGAAAAATCTGAACTAAAAGAGCTATGGGGGGAAACGGAAAAATACGAGGACTGGTTAAATACCCTGAAACAATTGGAATATAGGATATCAATCTGAGGGTATGTTCAGGAGGCCGGGAACTTCACATAACATAGTATTCACGCTGCGGGCCTTGGTCCACTTGTTGATACAGGATGTTTAATTTCTATATTTGATACGGATCTTGTTGATCCTGTCGGTCTTTATATTCAATCAGGCAATGGTAGAGCAGTTAGAATGTCTGGCGTCGGTGGGAAAAGTGAAGTCTGCTATCAACAAACAGTGTCTGGACTGTAGGGAGGCCACGTGCATTTCAATCTTCATATCGTTCCTCTAAACCCTAGAAAGGGATGTTCAATGACTTCAATCGTTTCATTTCCAGTAAAGAATATATAGAACTCCCTGTCAGGTTCAGCGAGGTGAAATTTTTTATATTCAGACCAAGCTTGTCTAGAATCAGGAAAATCAGACATAACGGACATTTCATTAATGATTCGATGGTTATTAACAGAAGTAGCGTCAATGGCTTCAACTAAAACCCATTTATCAGGGTAATGATCTCTAACCGTAGACCATTTCATAATGTACCTCCCAAATAAGAACTTTACATTTATTTTACCACAAGACATACAGAGATCGTTATACGATAGGATGAAGATAAGCTAGTAAGGGTTCGGGCGTTCAGGTACGTTAAGCGAAAGTATGAAGTGAACATTCTGCAAAGCGGGTGATCTCGATGGAATGAGAGCTGGAACAAATCAAATTAACGTCTTTACAGTTTGAAGAATTAGTTTTTGCAGGTGAACAAACAAGCTATGAGATCACTTATTATTTCGACAAACAAACCGGGGAAGTTGAAATGTTAGGTGAATATATGGATACAGACCCTGAACTTAAGGAAAGAATTGAAGAGGACTTTGGCGAGCGATATATTAGAGTTCCGAAGATTGAATCGTGGCAATCCTTTGAGGATATGGAAGACCAAATTTCAGTTAACAACTATGACCAGAGCAAAGAAGCACTGAGGAATAAATGGTTACGAGTTCGGATATGAAGTCGGCAATTCAACTTTCAAATAGCTAAAATCGCGAACAAACATTCTATTCATAATTTAGTTTTAGTGGTAAAATAATCAAGTACAATTGAATCTTGGGTGGGCATGGTTTCCCTTCGAGCATAAGCTTTCGAAGTAAGTTTCCTTCGGAAACTTTGGAGGAGGTGAGACCATGGAGTTGAAAGACGCAATAACAATCTTGATTCTATTCGCAACATTTGTCCTAGCTCTTTTAACATACATCGGGAATAACTACAAGAGAAAGTAAAAACCCACCCTAAGGTTAACCGGCCGTAGGTGGGTTTTTGTCCTTTGACCAGAAGGGATAACCCCATCCAAGCCAATTGTATAGCCGAGTGTTAGCCGCACTCGGCTTTCTTAATACAAATCATAACATATCCCCAAACCGCTGAAAACCCGTAATACTAAATTTAATGCCGAATAAAGAAGTATAGATGGGTGGCATTACTTTCAGTATGACATTGTATTCGCGTAACGCCACCGCCTACTGAGTGACCTTTGGGCGAGGTGACAACCTGTTATTCGTCGATACCCCGCGATTAAAGGAAGAACACAAATGGAAATTAAAAAGACAATAAAAAGGGACATGAAATACTACTTAAATGCCCACAAGAACAAATCGAATCAAATGTTTCATTACTTTGCATTTCTATCCGCATTCCTGGGCTGGATATTTCTGTTTATTAATGTCTGGATTACTCTAGTTTTAGCGGTACTCCATTATACGTTATCATGGGTGGGGCATTTCTACTTTGAAGGGAATAAGCCAGCATCGTTTAGATATCCGTGGATTGGTTTTTATGCTGGATTTATCTGGTTTTTCGTAAGAACATTTGAAATAATCTTCAATAGAGAAGTACTAACAGAATGGATTAATGATTGAATGGACTAGGCTAGGGGAAATCGAAGAACGGGGGAGCATTATGAGACTGATGTTATTGTGTTTTTGTTTTTTATTTCTTATATCTTGTTCGAATGAGAACTCTCATGGAGAGGAGTTTGAAGATCAGGAGTTACAGTACGCGATAAATAATTACTTTAACAATTTTGACGATATTAACAAATGGAGTGAGTTTTCTACCGAAGACTTTGTTAGAAGGGCGTACTTCTGGTGCTCAGGAGATAACACTAACACGAAATCTTTAGCTGAGATGAAAAAAATATATTACGACATAAATAAAAACAGTCTGAAATTAAAAAATTACTACATTGATGAATATAACTTTAAAGACAACAACCAGTTAGTAATTAAAATTACAAGAACATGGAGTAATGGTTCAAAGGATAAGACTTCGTATTTAATTATTAAACAGAACGATTCATGGAAGATCGATAATAGATTTTAAATTCTATAGAGGTGAATGTAATGCCAGTTGTCAGAGTATTTGTGATGGATAAGCACGACCGTGTATTACTTATACAGACAAGACATAAGAAATCGGATGGATTTTATTGGATTGTACCGGGCGGTATGATCGAAAAGGGTGAACTTAGCAGCGAAGCTGCGATTCGCGAAGTGAAAGAAGAAACAGGGTTGGATATTACAATAAAGAAATTAGTATGGGTAGAGGAAGGTAGGAATGATAAAGGTGAAGTTGGGTATATTCATTATTTTTTGGCAGAAAAAATGAATGAAGAACCGAAAATTGGATATGATCCCGAGCTGCCAAGTAACGAGCAAAAAATAATGGATGTCGTCTATAAAAGCAGGGAAGAGATCAAGGGATTGGATAAGCTTTATCCCGAAGTATTGAAACATGATTATTTCTGGAAAGTCGTGAAAGAAGAATCACATAATCCATATGTGAACAGACCCAGTAAAGGATTTGGGGTGGATTAAAGGCATTATTGACAGGGGGTTATAATGGTTATTCTAATTAGTGGAAACAGCTGCACCGGCAAGACACTAATGTCTCAAAAATTGCTTGAGAAATATCATATCCCTTATTTGTCCATTGATCATTTAAAGATGGGATTGTACAGGGGAGATACAGGTTGCGGGTTTACGCCACTTGATAGTACAGAACTGATTGGCGAGAAATTGTGGCCGATTATAAAAGGAATCATTATGACGAATATCGAGAATAAACAAAATATTATTATTGAGGGCTGCTATATACTGCCTCACTATATAAAGGACTTTGAAGCCACATACTCTGAACAAATCATATCCGTTTTTCTTGGTTTTTCACAAAATTATATTGAGACAAACTACATATCTAATATTGTGAAACACAGGAACGCTATAGAAGACCGAGGCTATCCGGAAGAGGGAATCATTACGGACTACGTGAATGAACATGATGTTTTTAGAAAGAAATGTCTAGATAACGGTGTTGATTACTTTGAAATAGATAAAAATTATGAAGACGAGATTATGAACGTGTATGATTTTATCGAGACTGAAAAACGCAAAATGGATAGAAAATTCAAAGAAGGCGCAGATATCGCTTAGTAAAAAGTTGTATAGCCGAGTGTTCGCAGCAATCGGTTTCATTATACTGTATAATAACATATAAATTCCCCTAGAAAACCAGCTAAACCAATAAACTTAACCCCCCCAGTTTCCTAATAATGGCCGGGTCCGTAGAAAAGGAATTTTCACCTCCTAGGGCGAATACGTTATAGAAATCGCTAGTTGTCGATGACCGGGAAGGAGGGTGCAGGGCGATGAGCTTTTGTTGCGGAGCGAGTATGATCGGTGCGAAAGGAACGCTGCGGCACATCGGGACGTATATTCATAACGTTCCGCTGCTGTTTTGCCCGGTGTGCCATCGTGTCGAGGTTCATTATAGGGTTGAGAGCGAGTACGAAATATTGGCCGAATACGCCCATGGAGACGGTGCCGCCGAGGTCGACTTTCACGATTACGTGGATCATAAAGACGATGCGGTCTTATACGACAATTGTGTCAACCTCGAATCCGAGGATCCCGCCGACGTGGTGCACGATCAGATCGATATGGCGCTAGATCTGCTCGCGGTGGCCAAGCAGCTTAAGGACGACGAGTGGGAGCTACAACTGAAAAAACGATTGACTGCGTTAAATGAGCGACGAAACAAACTGCACAAAAAAGCGTTCTCCTCCGGCAACCGGAAGGGCTGAACGCCAAACGTCCCTCCTGGCGGAGGGACGTTTTTTTCAACTGACGTAAAATTGTGTGCTATAATAACAAGAATCGGGTCTTCCTGACCCCCACATCTTATGGGGCTGACTCGAAACATGTAGTGTGAGGTGGAACGTTTGCTGTTGGTCTTGTTCAAGAAGTTTCTCGGAAAACGCCAGTCTCACGACTCTTCCGATATGCCCGATACTCCCGAACGAAAAGTGATGCATATTCAGAACGGAAATATCCGGCTGCGGAATCAGTTTATTACCGATTACCAGCCTTACGTAGCCAAAGTCACGAGCCGCTTCTGCAAGCGATATATCGATCCGTCGCGAGATGACGAGTTCAGCATCGCACTCGGAGCCTTTAACGAAGCCATCAACCAGTTTTCGCCGGAATCGGGAAGGTCTTTTTTGAGCTTCGCCGAGACGGTCATACGCCGGAGGCTGATCGATTTTATTCGCAAGGAGTCTCGGTTTACGGGACAAATTCCGTACAGTTCCTTCGAAGTGGAGGATGATGAGGACAGTATTGTCAACCCTGTGGAAATTCATCAGGCGATTGAACAATACGAGAAAGAAAAAACAATTGAAGAACGAAAAAGCGAAATCATCGACTTCAACCGCTGCTTGCAGGAGTTCGGGATTTCCTTCAGCGACTTGGTCGATGCCTCTCCCAAGCACAGTGATTCCAGAGAAGCGTTATTTTCGATCGGGGCTCTTTTGGCGCGCGATCAAACGATGATGTCCATCGTGCTCTCGAAGAAGATGCTGCCGATCAAAGAACTGCTCGACCAGGTGAACGTCTCCCGGAAGACGCTGGAGCGCAACCGTAAATTTATTATTGCGGTCGCTCTCATATACAGCGGGCCTTACCCGTATTTGAAGAATTACTTGAGCATCCCCGAACAACAACCGGGAGAGGAGTGAGAACATGCACAAAGGCATCGTGATGGAAATGACCGAGGCGGATCTGGTCGTACTTACACCGGACGGTCAATTCAAGAAAATCCCCCGCACAGGACGCGTATGCCAGATCGGCGAAGAAGTTTTGTTCTCCACTCCTCCGTATCGCCTGAAAAGACCCGTATTGTCCGCCATGTTTGCGCTGACCGCCGCCGTACTATTCTGTATCGTCATTTTTACCGGTCTAGGGGGCAACTTGGAAGGAGTCAAGCCGATCGTCGCTTATGTTACACTTGACATTAACCCGAGCGTGGAGTTTGGCATCGACAAGGATAACGAGGTTCAGGAGGCGCGCGGACTGAATGATGACGGTATTTTGCTGCTGCAAAATGTGAAGGTAGCGGGCAAGCCGCTCGCCGTCGCAACGGAAGTGCTGTTGAACCAAGTGGAGCAAAAGGGGTATTTCAGCAAGGAAGAAGGAGACGTGATCATCTCCAGCACCAAAGTGTTCGAGGAAGCGAAAATAGACGAAAGCAGCCTCGGACAAATTGTCAAAGAAACCGTTGCGAAGCATATCGAAACGAAGCATCCGCAGGCCTCTTCGACCATTCAAGTCACTGCGTTCGTAACCCCGCCTACCATTCGCGAGGAGGCGCTCACGAAGGGCGTTTCCGCCGGCAAATATGCCGTATACTTAAGCGCCAAAGACAACGGAAACGATATCGATCTGAATGCACTGAAGGACGATTCGGTACATAAAATCGCGAAGGATGCCGGCGGCCTGAACAAGCTGATCAACTCGAGCGACCTACCGATGAAGGAAGTGCTGACGAGACTGCTGGAAGCCGAACGAACGGGCGAGCTTGACGCAAAGGTCAAAGAAAAGTCGAAGTCGGATGATGACAAGAAAAATCCGACCAAACCGGGAACGGTCACTTCGGCAAAGAACGACAACAAAAACGACAGCAAAACCGACAACAAGAATACGGCGAATTCGAGCCAGAAGCCTGCGACGACCTCGGATAAAGACGACAAGAAGAAAGAAGAAGACAAGAAGAAGGAAGAAGAGCGCAAGAAAGAGGAAGAACGGAAGAAGCAGGAAGAAGAGAAAAAGAAGGAAGAAGAACGAAAAAAGCAGGAGCAGGATAAGAAGAAGCAGGAAGAAGAGAAAAAGAAGGAAGAAGAACGGAAGAAACAGCTGGAAGAAGAACGAAAGAAGCAGCAGGAGCAAGAGCGCAAGAAACAAGAGGAAGACAAGAAGAAGCAGGAAGAAGAGAAGAAGAGAGAAGAAGAGCGCAAGAAGCAGCAGGAAGAAGAACGAAAGAAGCAACAGGAACAAGAGCGCAAGAAGCAAGAAGAAGACAAGAAGAAGCAAGAGGAAGACAAGAAGAAGCAGGAGCAGGAGCAGGATAACAAGAAGAACGACGACATCAAGAAAGACGATGACAAACGGTAAGCTCCGGGCAAAGGGCAACGAAAACCGATTCGATGAATTCCGGCTTGTCCGGCTAACGGGCATAACGGGAGTAACACGCGTCCGAGAAGCGAAAATTGTCGGCAATATAGTTCAAATCACGTTCTGTAGTTCCAAGGTTGGAGGGGCTGCAGAACGCTTTTCTTTTTATTCGACATCGTTCTAACTTATTAGCGTTTATTAGCGGTTATTTGCGATTGACGCCATATGGAATTAACTCTATGATACTGGTAGTTCGCCGGGGAAAAACCCCGGCAAGGCCGGCTGCACGTTAATGCGTAAACATTCAGGTAAGAGGTGTCACTATGTCTGAACTAAGAATGCAGTACATAAGAGCCCTGACCCAATATTTCGAAGACGGCAGCAGCGGCTCCCGGCATCCGGCGTCGACACTCGGCGCGGCGCTGCAAACGATAGAGCCGGAAGAAATCGTCCATATCCACGAACAGAGCATGCATACGATTGCGGCAAGCGTGGACCCGGAAGAAGCGCTGCGCTATTACCGGCTGTCTTTTGTTTTTTTGATGGAATTGCTGGCGCAGTACAGGTTCGGGTTTCATCATACGGACAATAACGGACAGATGATCGAGGAGCTTCGGAACGTGCTGTTCAAGACGCACCATTCGTTTCAATCGGTCGCCAGCAAGTATGAAAACGTTTTACAGCATATGGACAGCGGGATCGTCCTGTTCGATAGCGAAGGGTATATCTCCTTCGTCAACGTCTTGATGGGACGGTATTTGGGCGTTTCCCGCAGAGCGCTGCTCGGACTGGACTTGCCGGGGCTCGTTTCCTATTCCGGCCTGTCGCGTTCGTTTCGGAAGCTGATCGCCAAGCTGCACCGGGAAATGTTTCTGTACAGGCTGCGATTTCATGAGGTGATCGACGAGCACGGACGCCACTTTCTAGTGACGGCTACGTACGGGGAAGAGCTGGACGGTGACATTCTGATCAGCGTAAAGGATGTTACCGAATTCAAAAAAATCGAGCAGTCCGCCTACCAGAATGATAAGCTGGCCATGCTCGGCAAAATTGCCGCTGCGATCGCTCACGAAATACGCAATCCGCTTACGTCGATCAGAGGGTTCATCCAACTGCTGCGTCCCCATTTAGTGGAGCTCGGCAAAGAAGAATATGCGAGAATCGTGATCGAAGAAATCGACCGCGCCAACGATATCATTTATGAATTTCTGAATTCGTCCAAACCTTCGACACCCGTCAAGAAAGAGGTTCACGTCGACAGCCTGCTGAAGGAGGTGGGGCTGCTATTTGAGAGCGAAGCGATTCTCAAAGGCTGCGACATTTCACTCTCTCCGATCGACCCGGCTCTGACCGTATGTGTTGACGTGAAACAGATGAAGCAGGCGCTGCTTAATATCGTTAAAAATTCGCTCGACGCCATTGGCGGCAGCACGCATACGGAGCGGGGCATGATCGGCATCTCCGCGGTCAAGCAGAGCTCGAAAGTGATGATCATGGTGCAGGACAACGGTACGGGCATGGACTACCACACGCAAGCCAAGCTGTTCGACCCGTTTTTTACGACAAAATTGGATGGTACGGGATTAGGATTGGCCGTTTGCTACCGGATTATTAAAAATCACGGAGGGCATATTCAAGTCGACAGCGATGTCGGCTGCGGGACCCGGTTCAAAATATCGCTGCCGCTCTGCTAAGGCGATGTGCTACAATGGGGTGGAAGCGATTTTGTCGTTGGAGAGGAGAAGGTTATGAGGTATCGTCCGTTCGGTACAATCGGCGTAAGCGTATCTTCGCTCGGATTCGGCGCGATGAACTTGCCCGGAGTCCCATTGGAGCAGGCGCGGGCCGCGCTCAACTATGCACTCGATAACGGAATTAATTATATCGATACGGCTGCGGCCTACCGTAATAGCGAAGAAATTATCGGGGAGTGCATCTCGCACCGCCGTGATGAATATTTTTTGGCAACCAAGACGAATAAGCGCGATTATGCTTCCGCCAAAGAAGAAATCGATCGCAGCTTGACCCGGATGAAGACCGATGTGATCGACCTGCTGCAGATTCACTATGTCAACTACGTGCATGAGTTCAAAGCAGCGATGGAAGAGGACGGGGCTTACCGTGCCGCATTGGAGGCGAAGCAGGCGGGCAAAGTGAAGCATATCGGAATTACGGGTCACCGGCCGGAGCTGATAGCCAAATGGATTCAGAAGGGCCAGTTCGAGCAGGTGCTGTTCCATCTGAACTTGGCGCAGCCGTTCGCTCTGGACGAGCTCATCCCGGAGATGGTCCGGCGCAATATGGGGAGGGTGGCGATGAAGCCGCTGTCAGGCGGATTCATACAGCCGGTCGACAAGGCCATCCGTTACCCGTACAGTCAAGACGTCCATGTGATCATTTCCGGTATGGTCAGCGTGGAGGAAGTCAAGGAAAACATCGCGGCGATGGAGCGGGAAGTGGAAGAAGCGGAACGCGCAGAGCTGGAAAGCTTGGCGCTAAAGCTGGGGACGCATAATTGCCGGCGCTGCAATTATTGCTCGTGCCCGCTCGGCATCCCGATTCCGGACGTGATGATCTCGAGCGTCGTAAGAAAGGAATTCGGGCTGCTTCCGAAAGGAAACGGCTTCTATGAAAAGCATAAAGAAAAGATTATGTCCTGCGCGGACTATGAGCCGTGCAAGGAAACGCCGCTTTGTCAGAAGCAGTGTCCTTATCATCTGCCGATGCAATCGGTGATCGGGAAGGCAGCCGCCAGCTACTGATCTCGAGCCCCCGTATAAACAGAAATTGGCTTCGCCTAATTTCCTAACAAAAAAGCCCGCCTTGTATAGGCGGGCCGCTTTTCTTGATCGATCAGGCTTGCAGCTCCACGTTGCGCGAAGCGACGGCTGCAGGCATGGTTGCCTGCGGAGCATCGGTGAAATCGGCGAGCGAAAGGATGAGCCTGTTTACTTCGTGTACCGTAAAAGGCATGCCCGCGGTCCGTTCCGTCAAATTCGGAATCGAAACTCCGATCTTCCCGGATTTTTGGCGGATTTTCAAATCATATTTCAACACGGTCAAAGCCGCGGTGTAATCGTCGGTATTTACCATTTGGACCGTAGGCGCTTCTTCGAAAGGAATGAATAACGTCTTGCGGTTCCAGTATACCGTGCCCGGCTTGAACGTAACGATCAGCCATTCCGGCTCGCCCGAGTTTCCGGTCAGCTTGACAATTTCTACGCCTTTCATATGGGGCTTAAGACGTTGGCTCGTCTTGATATCCGGCATCGTAAAGACGATAAAGATCGGGATGGCGCTGGCGATATAGAGCAGAAGAGGCGATTCCCGCAAAATGCTGGAAATGAAAAACGCAGCAAACACGATCAAACCTAATAATAGCAACCATTTGTTTTTCATTCGCAGGTTCCCCCAAGTCATGTCGAGCTTTCGCGAAATACGCTATCTATTATAACATACGGGTCAATGCCTTTGAAGATGCAAGTTGTTGGTACGCAGCATGAAATTCGATCGCGCAAAGTGAGGCTGACAACATGGGGCTGTTCCATAGAAGCAGAAGCAGCGGGAAGCCATCCTCCTACCGCAGCGGCATGAATGCCGCGATATTCGAGGGGATACCGGCGATCATCATTTTCCAGCTGCTCGGGGGGCCATTCGTAACGGGCTATTTGCTGTACCTTGGCGCTTCCTCGTTCCAGGTCGGAATCGTGCTGGCTATCCCGAGCATGGCCAATATGCTGCAAATCGTAGGAGCGCTGCTCATTCAGCGCTATTCGAACCGGAAGCTGCTCTTCAGCCTGCTATGCGGGACGCATCGCATCTTGTGGGTATTGACCGGCGTCGTGCCGCTATGGTTTCCGAAAGAGTACGGGGTGACCGCCTACATTGTCGTTTGTATCGTTGCCTTTATGGGACAGGCCGTCGGGTCGGTATTCTGGACGTCACTCATTGCCGATATGGTGCCGGCCAAAGTGCGCGGGCGTTACTTCGGCATCCGCAATACGATTTTATGGGCCGGAGGCTGTATCGCGATTCTCGTGTTCGGTCAAGTGCTGGATCGGCTGCCGGAGCCTCGGGGTTTCCATATTCTCTATATGGTCGCCGCCGTCTGCGCCGTGTTGGACATTTACTTTTTCTTCCGTTATCCGAATCGGCCGTTCGAGAAGTCGGGGCAGCAAGGGACGGCGGCCATGCTGAAAGTTCCTTTCCGGCATACCCCGTTTGTGAAATCAATGCTGTTCATTTCGCTGTGGCTGTTCGTACAGGGCATATCCGTTCCGTTTTTTAATTATGTTATGCTGGATGTGATGAAGCTTAGCTATAACTGGATTGCGATCGCCACGATGACGCAGAACGTCGCCATGATGATCGGCTACTCCATGTGGGGCAATCTGAACGCCAGGTTCAGCTCGAAGACGCTGCTGTTCTGGACGCTGCCGGTCATTGCCGCCGCCTGTATGGGGTGGGGCCTTCTGCCGGTTCTGCCCGATATCCCGGTGCTGTTACTAATTCATATGCTCGTCGGTGCCGGTGTAGGCGGGTTTAATCAGCTTATGTTCATTTTCGTTGTGGGCGATACGCCGAAGGCCGAACGGCCGATGTTTATCGCCGTGTTCTATGCGTTAACCGGATTTGCCGGCTTTCTCGGACCGTTGTGCGGAGGAGCCGTATATCGGATCGTGGCGGACTTGCCGGTTTGGGTGCAAATGTTCGGCATATCGCTAGGCATAGGAGTGGTGCTGCTGACCGTGGCCGTACTGATCGGCTCGAAAGTGCTGCTTGAGCCAAATAGAGCGGGGCGCGGCAAAGGTGCCGCCGGATGGAGGAGAGAGGCATGAAAAGAAAGGTAGGCATTATCGGTTTGGGGGATATCGCCCAGAAAGCTTATTTGCCGGTCGTAGCACATGATCCCCGGATTGAAATAGCGGCCGTCATGAGCCGTTCGAAGGAAACGGCGGAGCGGATCGGCGAAACGTACCGAATAGCGGGCCGAACGACGGACTTGTCCGAATTGCTGGCGCAGGAGCTCGACGCCGTCTTCGTGCATAGTCCTACGGAAACGCATGCCGAAATTGTAACCGCCTGCTTGGAGCGGGGCGTTCATGTTTACGTAGACAAGCCGTTGTCGTATAAGCTGGAAGAGTCCGAGCGGATGACCGAGCAAGCGGAGAAGCGCGGCAAGCTGCTTGCCGTAGGATTCAACCGCAGGTTCGCGCCGATGTACGTAGAAGCGAAGCGCTGGCTGGAGGAGACGGGAGGCTTCGACTTGTGCATCGCCCAAAAGCATCGGACCCGCCAACAGACGCTGCTTGCGAAAGAAACGTTGTACGACGATATGATTCATATGATCGATCTGCTGCTTTGGCTCGGGGCGAAGCCTTATGAGGTGACCGGCTGGTTAAGCGAGCAGGATGGCGACGGCAGGCTGCTTCACGCTTCCGGGAGCTTGCGGATGGGAGCCACGGCATCGTTCGTCAGCATGAACCGCCGGACCGGAGGGGATCTCGAGAAGCTGGAGCTGCACGGAGCCGGCCGTTCTGCGGAAATCGTCAACCTCGATTCCGCCGTTCTGCGCGACAAGCGGGAGGGGGAACGTACGCTGCGTTTCGGCAGCTGGGAGACGGTTTCCCACCGGAGAGGCTTCGCCGGAATCGTCGATCACTTTCTCGCAACGCTGGATAGTCCGGACGAATGTATCGTCAAGGCGGACAAAGTGCTCGAGACGCATAGGCTCGTCGAGAAGCTGAGCGGGATGTAGCGGCCTTCGGGATAATTGCGAAGTCAGAGGCCGCCAGAAGAGAACGCCGGTCCCGACTCGCATATCGCGGGTACGAAGGCCGGCGTATCCGTTTCATTTTCTTATCAAACGTTGTTCGCCATCAAGCCCATGGATGAGACGGGCAGCCCCGCCTTGTGCAGATGCGATACGCAGCCGAGTCCGGTGCACCGGGGAACGGCCCACTGCTCGCTTCGTTGCTCGAACAAGATGGTCGTCACCGAGCTGGGAGGAAGCCAGAACGCGCTCCACACAAGCGGGAAGGGGAGCTCCAGCAGATGGGACAGCCATGTCAGCCCGAAGCCGAGATGGCAAAATACCGCAATCGCTTCCCGGTTGGGCGCTTCGATCCGGTAGCGCCCTTCCTCCCTCGCATAACCATGACGCTGCAAGAAGGCATCCGAATCGTTCTTGATCGTCTCGTATAATGCGGCATAGTCCCGGTAAGAGGCGTGATCGGGCCATGTTTCATGGCCGGGATACGGCTTCCGGGCACGTACCGACTCCCCGGGTATGTTCCATGCCGCGATCGGACGTCCTTCTTCATCCGTTGCCTGCCAGCCCAGCTCGCGAGTCCACGGTTCGAAAACCGGCTCCATGCCCAGCAGATCGGCGGTATACTGCATCGTATGAACCGCACGATTGATGGGCGAGCAATAAATGCGGTCGACCCCGACTTCCCTCAGATGACCGGCCAATGCTTGCGCTTCCAGATGCCCCGCCGCCGTAATCGTCTGATTCGGGTAATCGGGCTCGGCATGACGGATCAAATAGATTTTCATGCGGTTCTCTCTCCCGTAGTATGGATTCTCTTCTCTGTTTCTATGCCGCTGCCGCTTCGAGGATCGTCACAGCGATATGACGTAATTGCCCAATTCGTACGCGTATTTCAAGCCGGCGTCACGGATGCCGTCGGGCAAGTTGCGGATGCTGTTATGCGTCTCATAAGTAAAATCGCCTTCATAGCCGATTCGCTTGAGCGTCTGCACGACGTCGGTCCAGCGGATCGTACCCTGATACGGTAAAATATGATGGTCGCCGACCCCGTCGTTATCTTGAATATGGGTAGCCTTCAGCCGCGATCCCAAGATGCTGATGCCTGCAGTCTGGTCGACCGACTGCCGGTGGCCGTGGCCGGTATCCCAGCAGGCCCCGACAAGCGGATGATTCAGCGTGTCGATCAGCTCGGCAAGCTCCTCCGGCAAGGAGAAGTACGAGCGGATATGGCGCCGGTCGGTCAAGTTTTCCAGCGCGATGCCGACTCCGGTTTCCTCCAAGAGGGGAATGAATTTGCGGTGAAAACGGACGTTGAAGTCCAGAACGTCCCGGTACGCCTCGCCTTCCTCGCCTTCCTCGCCGGTTACGTTCGTCGGGTGGAACACGACCCAAGGGACGCCCAAGATGGCGGCGGTTCGCAGCGATCTCTCGACGAGCGTCTCGTAGGAATCTATAGTAAGATCGAGCACGAGCTTCGAGAAGTTGGGCCCGTGCACCGGACCGTGCATTTGGGTAAAGCGGACGCCGTGAGCGTCGGCGCTGGCTCGGATCTCCCGAGCCCAAGCCTCTTCTTCTTGCACGCTCATCTGCAGCACCTGCTTCTGGAAATCCCAATAGTTCATATCCAGCGACCTGAATCCGGCTGCCGCGCATCTGCGAACTGCCTCGGGCCGGGATATGCCGGCATCGAATACGTTCAACGAGGTAGACACGTTCATCTTTGAAATCCCTCCTGGTTATTGGGTTTTAATATATTGATTGATTTCTTCTTCGGCGTCCCGCAGCATCGTATTGAGGTCCTTTTTGTCGGCAAGAAAGTCTTTGTAATGCTTGAGCACGATTTCGCTGCCCTTGCTTTGGAATTTGGAGAACGGGGGAGCGTAGGCCGGTCTGCTTTTGAAAATGCTGTTTAGCTTTTTGTCTTTCAGAGCCGGGTTGTCTGCGCCGAATTCCTTGCGGATGTCCGGATTGGTCAGCAGGGACACTCTACCTGTGTTCCGCGTGCTGATCTTCTGGTTATCGTCGGTGAACAGCACTTCCAGCGCCTTCATCGCGGCTTCCTTATACTTGCTCGTGCTGCTGATCGCGATTACATGCAGGTCGTACATGCCGTAGACGTTCGGACTCTCCTTGTAGCTCGGGAACTGGGCGATATCCCAGTTCAGATCCGACTTGGTGAGCAGGTCCAGCAAATTGACGCTGGCGATCATCGCCTGTTTCTTTTCTTTAATAAAATCGTTCGTCGTGAAGTTCGCCGCATTGCCCGGAATCGAAAATAGCTGTTTGCCCATGGAGAACGCTTTCCGGTACAAGTCGCTGTTCACCGCCGACAAGTTCGTCTTCGCATCGACGGGAATGAGGGACAACGGATAGGTCAGCCGGCTCCACGAGTCCATCCCGAGCCCGCTGTACGCCGTCCCGTCCTCCGTCCGGGTAAGACGCTTCGCGAGCTGCAGCGCATCGTCCCACGTCATGCCGTCCTGCGGGTACGGAACTCCGAATTTATCGAAAATATCTTTGTTATAGTATAGAGCATTGAATTGCATATTGTACGGCAATCCGTACAATTCTCCTTTGTCGGACAACGATCGGAGCGTCTTCAGTGCTTCCTGGTCGAAGCGCCCCAGATCGAAGCCCGCCGTTTTGGCAAGAGGGGTAATGTCCCCGAAGATGCCGAGCTCCCGGTTCGGATTGATATTGCCGTTCCAGATCGTGATCAGGTCGATCTGTTCCTTGGCCGCCACCGCATTCTCGATATCCGTGGCTTTGAACGGAAGCAGCTCGACCGTAATATACGGATACTTTTTCTTCACCGGATCAGCGATGAGCAGTTGGAAATCGGCCGCGGTCATGGGCTGATGCGTGAACAGCTTCAAAGTGACCGGGTCCGGATCCTTGGCCGGAGCCGGCTTGCCGGTCTCGCCGGATGTGGCGCCGCCGCCCGAAGAGCAGCCGGTGAAGCCAAGCACAACAAGAAGGGAAAGCGCTAACGCAAACGTACCTTGTTTACTCACATGAACCCCTCCGCTAAAATCGATATCAAGGAATCTGTACACCTGAACGAAAAACAGATACGATCATGCATGAACATGCTTGCTTCGGCCGATATATGAATCATAGCCGTTAATGCCGCTATAGGAAATATCACGAAGTAGTCTCTTTTTGGCATTTCGTAGGGTATGCGCTTTCATCATGTCGGGGGGCGAGACGATGCAGGAAACAGCGGTGGAATTCGTCGACATCTGGTTTTACAAGCCGGACGGCTTCGATGAGCTGGGCGGCGTATGGCCGGTGCGCATCGGCAACAATATCGCGAAGCCGAACTACAGGAACGGTCCGAGGCAAACCCCGTACTGCAACATGCATTTTATCCGGGAGGGGCAAGTGCAGCTGTTCTACGGCGGGCGGGACGTCGTTCTGCGCAAAGGGGATATATTTTGCAAATTCCCGAATACGACTTACTCTTATCAGATTGTGCCGGGCGAGCAGCCGCTCAGGATGACATGGATTACGTTCGACGGCCATCAGGCGCGGCAAATTCTCACGATGACCGGATTTGCGGAGGATAAGCCGTACCGGCGGGCCAGCGTGGATAAAGATATGGAGATCGTGCTGCAGCAAATATTCCAATGGTGCAAAGGGGACAGCCGCAAGCAGCTGATGACGATGTACAGCCTCATGTACCGAATATTCAGCAAGCTGATGCCGGACAAAGACTACGAGCCTCCGCATACGCCGAGCGATTGGGTACGCAAAAGTCTGGACTTCATCCATGCTTATTACGCGGAGAAAATTACGGTGGACGATGTGGCCAAATACGTGAGGCTGCACCGTACGTACCTGTCCAAAATTTTCACGAAGGAGGTAGGGGTCCCTCCTTCACGGTATTTGATCCGGATGCGGCTCGACAGGAGCAGGCAGCTTCTGCTGGAAAGCTCCTTGTCCGTCACAGAGATTGCCTTGTCCGTAGGTTATCCCGATATTTATTCCTTCACCCGGGCTTTCACCCGCAGCTTCGGTATGTCGCCGAACGGCCTTCGCCGGCAAGGGGGAGGTTGAACGGACAAGCGTTTACCCGATTGTTCCGCTCCACTTTGTGGGGCTTTTTTTCGTTTCAGGGCTAGAGGGACCGCCCTTTTTTCTGTATAATCTACAATTGTGAACATCGGCCCCGACTTTTCTGAGAGTGGAAAGTCATCATCTGAATCCGAAGGAGATGAAGCTTGTTTTGTTGTTGCAAAAATGGAAAAGCGAGTGGTTGTCGAGTCCCCGCAAAGATATTTTGTCGGGGATGACCGTGGCGATCGCTCTAATACCGGAAGCGATAGCGTTCTCGATCCTGGCCGGAGTCGATCCGATGGTAGGGCTGTACGCTTCATTCATTATCGCCGTCACGATCTCGATCGTCGGCGGACGGATGGGCATGATTTCGGCCGCGACCGGCGCCATGGCGTCGTTGATGGGACCGATTATTGCGAAGTACGGGATCGAATATTTATTCGCGGTTTCGATTTTGACCGGGGTTATCCAGTATGTCATGGGCGTATTGAAATTCGGCAAATTCATTACGTTCATCCCTCATTCGGTTATGACCGGCTTTGTGAATGCGCTAGCCATCATAATTTTTATGGCGCAGTTCCCGAATTTCCAAGGCGCGAACAGCTACATGTACCTGATTCTGATCGGGACGCTTGCTATCGTATACGGATTGCCTAGGCTTACGAAAGCGGTGCCCTCTCCGCTGATCGCGATCGTCATCATGACGATCGTGGCGGTGACGATGCGTCTGGACGTGCGCACGGTCGGGGATATGGGTGAAATTACGCAGGCGCTGCCGTTTTTCCGCATTCCGGATATTGAGGTGACGCTCCAAGCGCTGTGGCACATCTTGCCGCATTCGCTCGCACTGGCTATCGTGGGCATTACCGAGACGCTGATGACGGCGACGATCGTCGATGAAATGACCGAGACGAAGAGCGACAAAAACAAAGAAATTCGCGGCCAAGGGATCGCCAACGTGTTTACCGGCTTCTTCGGCGGAATGGCGGGCTGCGCGATGATCGGCCAGACCGTGATCAACGTGAAGTCCGGAGGTAGAACGCGACTGTCCACCTTTGTCGCCGGCGTGTTTTTATTGTTTCTGATACTGGTTCTGGGAGATGTCGTAAAGCAAATTCCGATGGCCGCTTTGGTAGGCGTCATGTTTATGGTTTCGTTCAGCACCTTCGATTGGAGCTCGCTGCGGAATTTGGCCAAAACGCCCCGAAGCGACGCGCTTGTCATGATTATTACGGTAGCCGTCGTCGTGGCCACGTCCGATTTGGCAATCGGGGTGCTAACCGGAGTCGTACTAAGCTCGGTCATATTTGGCTGGAAATCGGCAAAAATCAAGGCGCACGCCGCTATGGAAGCGAACGGGACGAAGCGATATCGGATTACAGGGCAGCTCTTCTTCGGCACGATGTCGCATTTCGTGGAGCTGTTCGATTATCGGAACGATCCCGAATCGGTTGTGATCGATTTCGGCTCCTCGCACGTATGGGATCAGTCTGCTGTAACCGCCATTTCCAAAGCGACGCTGAAATACAAGCAGTTGAATAAGCAGGTGACGATCGTCGGCTTGAACGAAGAGAGCCGGAAGCTGGTGGAGCGGGTCGGCCTTGCCTCGCCTTCGGGGCATTGAACGGAACTTTGCATGAGCGGGCATAGGAGACTGTCGATTCATGAATCGACGGTTTCTTTTTTAAATACTAGAGTTTATAACTTCGGGGTCCCCGCAAAGGATTTGGACTAATCTTCGAAGCAAGGCTCCACTTTATGGGGTTATTTTGCCAAAAGCGGCGGATGAAATCGGCAGAAGGTGTATACTATACAAAAAAGGGTTTGAACGATATTGGAGGTATTCGAGATGAGCATAGACTATCGCGTTCCCCCCGGCCAGACGTTGACCCAAGGCTTCCCCGTCCTCCATTACGGCGACATCCCCTATTACCGCGATATGAGCAAATGGGACTTGCGCATTTTCGGGCTGGTGGAAGAAGAAGTGAAGGTTACATACAAAGAATTCATGGCGCTGCCGATGCAGGAGTTCCATAACGACATCCACTGTGTCACGACTTGGTCGAAGCTGGACAACGTATGGGAAGGCGTGCCGGTATCGACGATCATGCAGCGGGTCAAGCTCAAACCGGAGGCCAAGTTCGTCATGCTGCACGCCGAGCACGGCTGGACGACCAACTTGCCGATCGAGGACTTTATGCGCGAAACGAGCCTGTTCGCCATCAAGCATAACGGCGGCATTTTATCGCCGGAGCACGGCTACCCGGTACGAATGGTCGTGCCTCACCTGTATTTCTGGAAGAGTGCGAAATGGCTGCGCGGGATCGAATTTATGGCCAAGAACAAGCCGGGTTTTTGGGAGAAGAACGGCTACCACATGTATGGAGATCCGTTCAAAGAAGAGCGCTATGATTTTGACTAAACAGACATTCATCCAAACCAGTCCGGGATCACATACATACTCTATTACCATCCCTTATTAGAAAGGTTGATGGTAGTGGCGAAAATTCGGCAGAGAAGAGGAAACGGGGGGCCCGTGCAATTCAGGCATCGCATGGAGGGCTTAACCTCGCGGGTGGAAGGGCATAGACATGCTTTTGGCAATTTGACGGATTTGTTCATTCCCGAGGACGGAAGACACCGTCATACGTTCCGGGGAATAACGACTACCGCCGACGGGCACCGGCATACGTATTCGGGGCAAACAGGTCTCAATATCGGTACGGGTCCGAACCATTTTCACCGCTTTCGAATCCAGACGAATATTGCAGACGGACACCGGCATATCATTTCCGGCAGAACGACAGGCCTCATAAGGCTCGGGACGATGGTCGGACACCGATTGATTATCGAGAAAATCGTGCGGCAACGTGTAAAGTAACGATATTTTTCCATTTTCTTGCAAGCGGCGTCATGAATACGTAACTATAGTATTGAATAGAATAAAAAAAGCTGTGGAATCTCCTTCCACAGCTTTACTTCGTTGCTACAGCTTTTGCCGGAAGCGTATGCTCCTGATCGTGCCGCTCGCATTCCGCCGAGCAATAGCCGTTCCTCGTAGTCAGGCATTCGTCGCAGCACAGATGCTGGTGGTGGCAGCTGTCGTCCGCGCAGTTGATGTAGCGGTCGGTCGATTGTCCGCAGTGGTGGCACTTGCCGACGATGAGGTGTTCGTTTGTTTGATTGATCCGCACGGAGATACGCTCATCGAATACGTAGCAGTTTCCGTCGAAGCCTTTACCTTGTACTTCCGGGTCCTGCCCGTACGTAACGATGCCGCCGTCGAGCTGGAAGACGTCCTGGAACCCTTCGTTCAGCAGAACGGCCGTCAACATTTCGCAGCGGATCCCCCCGGTGCAGTAAGTGAGGATCGGCTTATTTTTATGCTCGGACATGTTCTCCCGAATCCATGACGGGAATTCGCGGAAAGCTTCCAAGTCCGGTCGGATCGCGCCGCGGAAATGGCCTAGATCGTACTCATAGCCGCTTCGTCCATCGAGGATGATGACATCGTCCCGCTGCATGTAATCGTGAAATTGTTTCGGATTCAGCCGTTTGCCGCCCTCCGTGACGGGATCGAGCTTCCTCTCGTAGCGCAGCGTGACGAGCTCCTGCTTGTGGCGGACGAACAGCTTCTTGAACGCATGAGAATCGCTCTCCTCGATCTTGAAGACGAGATCCGCGAACAGAGGGTTCCGGCGCATATCCGCCATATAGCGTTCCGTTTGCTCTACGGTGCCGGACAACGTCCCGTTGATCCCTTCGTCGGCGATGAGAATCCGTCCTTTGATGCCAAGCTCCTTGGCGTACTGCAGATGTTCAGCCGCGAAGGAAGCGGCGTCGGTAATCGGAATATATTTATAGAAGAGTAAGATGCGGTAATCTTTCATGAGAGAATTCACCTTTCTATTCAAAGCTTAACCTTCATAATAGCTCACTGAACATACATAGTCAATATTTAAGTATGCAAAGTAAAGGTCACGACGATTGCCCGGAGATAGGAAAAAGGCGCGCGTGGCGCGCCTGAAACGCTATGCAGCTTATTTTGCATTTTAGTGCATGGCAGCGACAGACCAGGGGTACACGCAGGGATAATAGACGTAACGCATTCATGACTAGGATAGCCATTTGCTGCGAATGCATACGATCCACTCGTTTATTTCTCGGTCCGAAAAGAAACGGTCTTCGGCTCTCTGGACAAAACGGGGGCCGGCTTGTCCTGTTTGCCGGCGGCAAGCCTATACGTGCAATAAACGAGCAGAAATATCAGCATGAAGCAGGCGGAGTACCGGTACATGATCGCGTAGCCCGTATGGGAGGCCACGATACCGAGCGCCATCGCGCCTGCGGCGACGCCGAGATCCGTAGCGTTGTAATATAGGCTGTTGGCCGTCCCATGCTGCTCTGGCGCGGAGTCGCGCAGCATCCACGCTTGAAGCGTAGGCTGGGTTGCCCCGAAGCCGAGACCGTAAATCAGGGCGGAGACGATCAGGAGAAGCAGATTATCGGCGAACGAGAGGAGGGTCAAGCTTATGAAAATCAGAATCGCCGCCGGAATCAACACCGCCGAATGTCCCCTGCTGTCGAACAACCGCCCGGATATGGGTCGGACGATGAGAATCGTAAAGACGTTAAATAAAAAGAATAAGCCGACATGGCCAAGATGAACTTCCTTGCCGAACAGGGCGAGGAAGCTTAGCAGTCCGCCGTAGGTGATCGATAGCAAAACGTTCAAGGACGCGGGTACAAGCAGCTTGGCGTTAAAGGGCGCCTTCGTGCGGTTCGCGGCGGCGGCACCGTTCATCGCCGGCTTGGCAGGCTGGGCCGGAATCGCACGAAAGCCGAGCAGCAGCGGAATAATAAAAGCAACCGAAAGGGTGCCGAGCACGGTCAATGGTGGAAAACCGTAGTCGTCCAGCATCGACAAGCCGATCAGCGGACCGAACGACATCGCCAGGCTGGTCGATAAGCCGAAGTAACCGATCCCTTCTCCGATCCGGCCCCGCGGGATGATTTGGGAAACAAGCGTCGGCATAATCGTGCTTGCGATCCCGAAGCCGACTCCGAAGCCGATACGCAAAAGCAGCAGCGCCTCGATCGATTCCGCGAACGAATAGACGGCCGTAGCTCCGGCGGCGATGGCGAGTCCGCAGAAAAGCAGCACGTTGCGATGCACCCGTCTCATCAAGCCCGCTGTCAGGAATCGTGAGGCGATGGCTGCAAGCGCAAACAAGCTCGTAACGAGGCTGACCGTAAAATCTCCCGGATCAAACCGGTCCTTCGTATAAGTCGGAAGCGGGGAAAGCAGCATTTGCAAACATAAGAACAACAGAAAATAGCTTAAAGTCAGCACAATAAAAGAACGGGTCCATAGTTGGGGCACCGATATAGAAGGATTTAACGGCGAGTGGGATTCTGGCTGTGGCATTGCAACGTACACTCCTATTCTTTGTCGGTTAAACAGTCGATATGGTCGCCGATCCGGCGCAGTAAGGCAATGAGCTGGTCGTATTCGGTACCGCTCAGTCCGGAGGTGGCGTCCTCCACCGTTGTTTTCTCGATTTCTTCGGTTTGCGCGATCAATTGACGGCCTTTCTCCGTCGCGTAGACGAGAAAGGATCTCCGGTCGCTTGGTCCCGTTTGTTTCGTGATCAGCCCTTTCGACTCCAGCATGTCAAGAATGCGGGTCGTTGTAGGCTTGTCTTTGCAAGCTCTGCTCGCGATCTCTTTCTGAATCATGCCGTCCTTCTCCTGAATGCAGTACAAGACCATCCATTGCTCGGGAGTAATGTCGTACGGCTTCAGTCTCTGCATGAACAGTTGGGTGATTTTGCGGGAAGTGACGCCCATCATAAAGCCTGCGGAGCGGTCCAATCTATTGGGGTTGTCCGATGTTTTCGACATAGGTCTAACCTGCTTTCGGATAAATAGTTGACTTAACAATTATATTCAAAGCAACTAATTGTGTCAATGAAAGTAAAAGCATGTGCGTTAAGGGGGGGAACGATGAATAGAGATTCCGATAAAGATGGGTGAAGCGGCTGGGGAAACGTGGATGCAGGCTAGATCCGATGAGCCTTGCGGTATTCCGAAGGGCTCATCTTCATTACTTTGATGAAGACGCGGCTTAAGTAGAAGCCGTTCTGGTAGCCGCATTGGTCGGCTATATAGTCGAGGGTATGATCGGTGTCGAGCAGCAGATCGCGGGCTTTTTGCAGTCGGGTACGGGTCAAGTACACAACAGGCAGCATGCCGATGACGTTCTTGAAGCGACGGGTGAACTGGGATTGGCTCATGCCTACGATGCCCGCCACCTCTTGCATGGTCAGGCTGCCGAAGGCGTGCTTGCGAATATAGGTGGCCGCTTCGTTCATTAGCGGATCTTTGGACAAAAGGGAACGGCTCGATTCGATCTCTTCGCGGTACAAATACAGCAAATCTCCCAGCAGATGATTGACGAAGTCGTGCTCCTCCCCGCCGTAGGCGTCTCCGATATTTCTCAAATATTTGTATGTCGTGGACAGCCGGCTCATATCCCGGATCGAAATTTTGCCGCAGGGGATGCCAGCGGCGTCCGTTCGTTCGCTGCCGTCGCGGTCCAGCCATTTGAACACGAAGAAATGAGCGAGCATGGGGGTATGGGACTTCCGGTGCAGCACTGCGCGAGGGGGGACGAGTATGATGTCGCCGGGGCCCGCTTCGCCCCCTATGTCGTCGACGGAATAAGTGTAGGCGCCTTCCTCCGCGCATAAGAGCGACCAGTCCGGATAGCTGCCGAACGGGACGCGGAAGTGCTTGTACGGACCGATATAAAAGTGACGCAGCAGCCGGGTGGAGATGACGAGCTTGTTCGAAGCCATACGACGCCTTCCCTCGCAAAAAAGTATATAAAATAGTATAGACTTGTGCATGGGTTTTGCCAAGGAGGCGGGATATGATAGAAGAGGGGCTTAAAGCTCATGCCGCTGCTGGAAGCGGTATTATACCCTACTGGAGGAAACCGATGAATCGAGAGGGATTGATTTGCTTCTGGGATTTTCAGGAGGAGGCTGGACAGGAACGCGTCTCGAGCGGAAGCTATAACTACCGGCTGCAGGAGGTGAACGGTCCGATCGCCCGGGTAGAGGAAGGCGTGTTCGGGCCGCATGCGGTCCGGTTGGATTTCGGCCAATGGTTTCGCATTCCCCGCTCCGAATGCCCGGCCTTGAACCTGCATGGCGCCGACGCGCAGGTGACGGTGGTCGCTTGGATCAAATGGAACCGTTCGAATTTTATACGATGCGAAGCGATCGCAGGGATGTGGGACGAGACGCGCGCGAAGAGGCAGTACTGTCTCTTCATCAATTTGCGAATATGGGATAGCGCGGAGCAAGTGTGCGGACACGTATCTTCCATCGGCGGGCCGACTCCCGGATACAAATATTGCATGGACGCCGCGATCGGAGCAACGGCTATAACGCCGGAGGCGTGGCAATGCGTCGCATTTACGTATGACGGCACGTATGCGCGGGCTTACTTGGACGGAAGGCTGGACGAACGCGAGACATTCAACCCTTATCGGTATGAAGGAGGGCTTTTCGACGGAGGCACGGATGGGGCCGATTTCACGGTCGGCGCGGTGGACCGCTCGGGCGAGCCGGGGAACTTCTTCACCGGCCTGCTCGGCGGACTGGCCGTGTACAATCGGGCATTGTCGCCGGAGGAGATAGCGCAGCTGGCTCGTTAAATGCGGATTCCCGCTTCGCGGGGCGGACGTCGGCACCGGTAATGGTAACGGGAGGGGGCAAGAGACAGGAAGCGGAAGTCTTTTGCGCCCCTTAACGCTGTTACCGGATGAATGTTTGGTTCACGACGGGGTGAGGCTTCGGTCTATCGACCGGCAAGGCGCCGCGCATCAGCCGGTTCAGCGGCCGCTCGATCCATCTGTAGAACAGCATGCACAGTCCGAGCGCGGACAAGAAACAAACCGGGATCGTCCAAGCGCTTCCTATCATGCCGGGGAGGTGAGCCGCACGCGCCAGCTTGAACGTGATGGACATCATCGGCAGACTGGCGAGCAAGATCGAATAGGATGCATTTCCCATTGCCGCGAGCGGTTGCAGCAGACGATGTTCCTTGCCCTCCCAAGTTAAAATGCCGATTAGCAGGAGAACGGAGCCGAGCGTATGCAGAAAGTCCGCATACGGGATGCCGGTCAACTGGTATCTGCATATCCACAGAACGACATATACGACCGCCCCGCAGATCATCCATAAGGGACTATACTTCGGAGACAGCTTATGCACGGTCGCGGCCACCAATATGCCCAGCACGAACTCCAGATGGTAAATGCTGAACAGAAACTGGAGCGGGACGCTGTCTTTGATTTGGATCAGCCCGAAGACGTTCAGCACGATAATCGTCATCCAAGAGGAATAGATGGCGATCATCACCTTCTCTTTAATTAGAAAGCAAAGCGAGAATACGAGATAAAACCAGACGATATAGCTGAGCGACCAGGCGACGGGCAAAATCGGGCCGGTGGCTTGGGGCCATAGCAGAAGCGATCGGATAATCGCCGACGGATCGCGCTCGAAGCCGATGCCGAAGGACGGCACGAGGAAAAAGATCGGAACGACAACGAGCATAATGAGCCAATATAAAGGATAGATGCGATAAAATCTTTTGAGCAGAAACGTCCCGAAAACGCGCGGATTTCCGAAATGACGCCGGTACAGCGTCACCATCAAGTAGCCGGTCAGAACGAAGAAAAACGTATAGGCGCCGGAACGCCCCATCTCGCTGATGCCAAGAAAGTCATATTGAAAATAACGCAGTCCCACTTGGGCGGCATGGAACAGCATGACAAGAAAAACGGCGGCTCCGCGGGATGCTTGAATCATGCGCATGTTCGGTTTACGGTCCACATCACTCGGCCTTTCTTCGTGTTGTTATTATCGCATTATGACAGGCCTGTATGAAGCATGAGTGAACGGATCCTGAAAATAAGCTTAAAATAAGCTTAAAATATCGTGAAAGAGATGTCATTAGGTAACATGTAGAAACGAAGGCGGGCGCTGCCACAACGGAAATAGCAGTCTATTCCCGCCACGGAGGCCGTTTTCGCGGATAAGCGAGAAGAACGGTCTTTTCGTCATGCATGCCCGGTTAGCGCCGTTGTCGATGGAACAGGAACGATCTGCTACAATAAATGTACGGAGGCGCGATCGGAGGCGAAGCCGGTCAGGCGAGGGAATACGTAAGCATCATAGGAGCGATGAGCATGAATGCGGTACTATCCATAGAACGGCTCTCCAAGCGGCGTGCGGATAAGCCGGGCGATTATTTGTTCCGGGATATGACGGCGAATATCGAAGCGGGGCGGCGTATTGCCATATTAGGCGCTTCCGGGCAGGGAAAAAGCACGCTGCTGCGCTTATTGGCTCGGCTGGACGCGCCGGACGAAGGCTCCATTCGCCTGCATGGAACAGCTGCGCCGGAATGGAAGCCGCACGAGTGGCGCAAGAAGGTTTGCTACGTGGCCCAGCAGCCGGTCATGCTGCCGGGGACGGTGGAGCATAACTTGAGAGCGGTCAGCGAGCTTCACGGCGGGCCGTTCGACCGGGAGCAGGCGGAGCAGTGCATGGCCGCCGTCGGGCTCGGGGCGCTCGATTGGCGGAAGCCGTCGTCCGAGCTGTCCGGGGGCGAGAAGCAGCGGACCGCATTGGTCCGTTCCGCACTGCTCGTTCCCGAGGCGCTGTTGCTAGATGAAGTGACGGCATCGCTGGACCCGGCAAGCAAACGGGCAGTGGAGCTGTGGCTGATCGATTGGGCGAGTAAGCGGAATACGGCATTGGTGTGGGTTACGCACGACATGGAGCAAGCGAAGCAGATCAGCGATTCGGTCTGGTTTATGGATGAGGGACGTCTGCTGGAAAATGGCCGTACGGCCGACTTTTTTCGCAATCCCGCTACGGAACGGGCGCGCCTGTTCATCCAGTCCGCGCAGTCCGGAGGGGAAGTCGGCCATGTCTAATCTGGCGCTGGTATGCACGCTCGTATTCGTCGCGGTGACGATGGTGTTGTCATTGCGCCAGAAGCTCGGTCTCGAGAAGGAAATCGCCATAGGCACGGTCCGCTCGGCTGTCCAGCTGCTGTTCATCGGCTATGTGCTGCATTTCGTTTTCGATACGAAGCAACCACTGTTTATTGTCTTGATCCTGGCGGCGATGATTGCGGTCGCTTCCTGGAATGCGGGAGGACGGGTCAAGCATATTCCGGGCATCCGGCTCCGCATCGCGGCCGCCTTGTGCTGTACGGAAGCCGTAACGATGGGGCTGATGCTCGGACTGGGCATTATCGATCCGACCCCGCAATATATCATTCCGGTCAGCGGGATTACGATCGGAAGCTCGATGATCGTGTGCGGGTTGTTCCTCAATCAGATGAAGCGGGAGCTGGAATCGGCGCGGGGGGAAATCGAAGCGCTGCTCGCGCTCGGAGCGACGGCCCGGCAGGCGATCCGGGGGGCGGTCAAACGCTCGGTGCGCTCCAGCATGATTCCGACGATCGACGGTATGAAGACGGTCGGGCTCGTTCAGCTTCCCGGCATGATGACCGGGATGATTGTCGCCGGAGCCGACCCTGTGGAAGCGGTGCGCTACCAGATTCTGATTATGTTCGTGCTCGCTTCGTCGGCCGCTTTGACGGCGATGCTGCTGGGACGGTTGAGCGACCGGCTTTGGTTTACGAAGGACGAGCGGCTGCGGTAGTACGGCGTTGGAATGCTGCGGTCGGACTGCTTTGCGGGAAGGCCGCAGCATTATTCGTTTGGTGCGGGTTCTATCGCAATCGTACTCGGAGCGGTTGGGAGCGGGTTCGCATTTTTCCGGTACTGCTGGGCGGTTATGCCCGTCATTTTCCGAAACGTCTTATTGAAGAACCGGTAGTCGCCATAGCCGACTTTGCCGGCGATCTCCGTAATTTTGTCCGATCCCTCCGCAAGCAGCCGGCAAGCTTCCTCGATACGCAGCTTCTGCAAATATTCGAAGACGCTCATGCCGGTCGTTCTCTTGAACAGGGCGGAAAAGTAGCTTTTGCTCAGCAGGGCGTGCCGGGATATGTCGATGAGCTGCACCGGCGAGGCGTAATGCTCGCGCAAATACAGGATCGCCCGCTGAATCAGCTCCAGCCTGTACCGGTCGGGATGAGGGCTTTCTTGGTACCGGCTTTTGAAGGCGCGGTAAATTTGAATCAGAAGCTCGCACAGCTTGAGCTTCAACAGCTCGACGTAACCTTCCCGTTTCTTCGAAAATTCCTCGTGCATGAGGGCGAAGACGGACTGAAAATCGTTTTGGTGCGAATCGGTGAGCTTGAGGTCGGGTTTGTACGTCCGTTCCTCCGGGTACAGTCCTTGCAAGAGGAAGATGCCCGACACCTCTCTCAGCACCGGCAGCTCGAGATGGAGGGGGCCGATCGTTTCCGGCATAAACATGCAGTTGTATACTTCCAGCTGGCCGGAGTTGGCGGGATCGTCGGGGAAGAAGCTGTGCGGCGTATCGCTTTGCAGGATGAACAGATCGCCTTTCGATACCGGCTGCTCCCGCCCGTCCACGACATGCTTCCCCGTCCCTCTGCATACATAGGCGATCTCAATGAATTCGTGGCGGTGCAGACGAATCTCGTCGTACCGGTCGTACACATATTTATTGATGCAAATCGGCGAATCGTCTCCGAAATAATCTTCGGCCCTCAAGGTTACGACCTGATCCACGCGGCTCCCTCCCTGTCCTAATCATTCATACCATAAACACGCTCATAGGAAAAGTGCAATCGCCACACCCGCAAAGTTCGATTACGTCTGTCACCGGCACTAGGATCGCGGTATTCTGTTTGAAGACGGTTCTCGAAGCGAGGAGGAAAGCAAAGAATGCATATGCGGAATCAAACTGATGGGTGGATAAAGGATCCGCGCACCCGGTATTATATCAATCCGAAGAAGATCGTTTGGAGGACCGACGGGAATAACGCCGCGGTAGAACGTGCCGAAGCGCTGCTCGAGGGGCGTGACGGTCAGGCCACCTTGGCCAGGGAGAACGGGTGCGTGCTGCGCAGCGCCGAAGGGGAATATGCCGGTCTCCTGCTCGATTTCGGAACGGAGCTGCACGGCGGAGTTCAGCTATGCGTCTGGTACGCTAAGGACAGGCGGAAGACGGTGCGGATTCGTGTGCGGTTCGGAGAGTCCGCGATGGAAGCGATGAGCGAGCTTGGCGGAGAGCGCAATGCGGGAAACGATCACGCCGTTCGCGACCAAGTCGTGGAAGCGTGCAGCTTCCTCGGGATGACGGAGATCGGCAATTCGGGGTTCCGGTTCGTACGGATCGATCTGCTGGAGCCGGACTGCGAGGTAGAGCTGAAGAGCGTTCGCGCCATATGCCTGCTTCGCGATATCGAGTACAAAGGACGGTTTCGATGCAGCGATCCGCTGCTTGACCGGATTTGGCAAACCGGCGCTTACACGGTTCACTTGAACATGCAGGAATATTTGTGGGACGGCATCAAGCGGGACCGGCTCGTCTGGATCGGGGACATGCACCCCGAGGTGGCCGCGCTCGGGGCGGTGTTCGGCTGCAATGAGGTCGTGCCGAGAAGCTTGGATCTCATTCGCGACAATACGCCGCTGCCGGGCTGGATGAACTCGATTCCGAGCTACTCCATATGGTGGATTCTGATTCAACGGGATTGGTTCCGTCAAACCGGCGACTTGGCCTACTTGCAGGAGCAGCGAAGCTATTTGCTCGGCTTGCTGCGCCAGTTCGAGGCAGCCGTTACGGATGACGGCAGGTTCAACGATCCGAAGCCGTTCCTCGATTGGCCGACATCGCCGAACGATGCAGGCGTTCGAGCCGGCGTCCATGCTCTGCTTGTCGCCGCTATGTCGGCAGGGGCCGAGCTGTACGGGCTGCTGGGCGAACCGGATGCTTCGGTGCTGTGCCGTACCCTGGAGCAGAAGCTGCGGCACCATGTCCCGGACCACGGCGGCAGCAAGCAGGCCGCGGCTCTGATGGCGCTCTCCGGGCTGCTTGAACCGGCAGCCGCCAATCGGGATGTGCTGGGCGCCGACGGCGCTCGCGGCATTTCCACATTCCTGGGCTATTACGTCCTGAAAGCCCGGGGAGAAGCGGGAGATATTCGGGGCAGCTTGGACTGTATTCGCCAATATTGGGGCGGTATGCTCGAACTCGGCGCTACGACGTTCTGGGAGGATTTCGACCTCGGCTGGATGGAGAATGCGGCCCGAATCGACGAATTGACGCCTTCGGACAAGAAGGACGTTCACGGGCAATACGGAGGCTACTGCTACAAAGGATACCGCCACAGCTTGTGCCACGGCTGGGCCGCAGGACCGACGGCTTGGCTGTCGGAATACGTGCTCGGTATCCGGATCAAAGAAGCGGGCGGGAGGGTGATCGAGGTGAGACCGCAGCTCGGGGATTTGGACTGGGCGGAAGGGAGCTTCCCGACTCCGCATGGCGTGCTGCATGTGAGCCACACCAAGAAGAGCGACGGCACGGTAGAAACGGAAATCGACGCCCCACTAGGCGTAACCGTGCTGAGAGGCTGACGCGCTTTCTATCAGGCCCGTCTTGTGAGAAAATAGAAAGGAAAGGAATCTATTTCACGCAAGGAGACGGGCTCATTTGAAAATCCGGACGTCGCTTCTTATCGGTTGCGTACTTCTCATTTATTTGGTTCTTACGCTGTATATCGGCTGGAACGGCCTCGTCTTCTGGAACGCCGCAGTTACCCGCGATGCGGACTGGGCGTATTGGCTCGTATACGGACTGATCGCCTATTCCTATCTGGGGGCGATGCTGCTGCGACGCGCGCTTCCGTACAGGCTGTATACCGGGTTGAAACTGATCGGCTCGTACGGGATAGCGGTGCTCTTGTATTTGCTGCTGGCGCTCCCTATAGCCGATCTGCTCTATGCCGGTTTGCGCTTGGGAGGCGCGGATGCACGCAGCGCGGTGCTCGGAATCGGTTGGACTTTGCTGCTTCTTCTGGCCGTCATTCTCATTCGCGGCGCATGGAACGCCTCGAATCCGACCGTACGCCGATACGACATTCATATCGGGAAATCGCCGGGATCGCGGGAGGATCTTCGTATCGCGGTCGCCTCCGATCTGCATCTCGGAACGATTGTCGGGAAGCGGCACCTTGCGCGGCTGGTCGAACGGGTAAGGGAGCTGCAGCCCGATCTCGTGCTCTTGCCCGGCGATGTGCTGGACGACAGCATCGAACCGTTCGTGCGCGAGAATATGGCCGACGTGCTGCGCGGGCTGCAAGCTCCGCTCGGCGTCTACGCATCGCTCGGCAATCACGAATATATAGGCGGGCATATCGGCGAGTATGTCGAACGGATGAAGGCAATCGGCATCGAGGTGCTCGTCGACCGGGTCGTGAAGGTGGACGACGCCTTCTACGTGGCAGGCCGCAAGGATGTGTCGGTTGAACGGTTCGCTGGCGACGGGAGGCTCGGCGTGGCGGAGTTGCTCGGGGAGGCGGACAAGTCGCTGCCGATCTTGCTGCTCGACCACCAGCCTCGGATGCTCGGCGCGGCGGCGGAGGCGGGCGTCGACCTGATGGTGTCCGGGCATACGCATCGAGGGCAAATGATGCCGAACCACCTCATTACGCGGCGGGTATTCGAGCTCGATTGGGGCTACCTGCGCAAAGGCGCGATGCATGCGATTGTCTCGTCCGGCTTCGGCACCTGGGGCCCGCCGATTCGGATCGGCAGCCGTTCGGAACTGCTGGAGGTGCGGGTTACTTTTGGAATTGAATAAAGTAAAGAATTAGCGGTTTCGCCATTTATGGCGGGGCCGTTTTTGTTTTTACATCAAATTGGTTAAGTTCTTTACCGAACTAAAGCGAAAGGGTGACTTTTTGCATAGGTACTTTGGAAATTGGCTTGAACGAACCAAACTTCACTATTACTGAACTCTATTGCGCTATTCGCTCACCAGATGGCCGAATACAGCGAATAACGAACCCAATTTTACTATTATCAAACTTAAGTTCAGTAATTGTTACTCTAGGTTCATTGTTCCTCCAATTACCGAGAAGTGGAGCCAAATAGCGCAGAGAAGTTCGCTAATAAACAAATTTGGTTCATTGAATGACGAATGGCCTTTGGGAGTAGAAGTCACGGTTTTTCTTATCGATAATGTTTAAGTTCGCTAAAGTGTTAAAGCGAAATACGACACGGTCGTTCATCCTTGAAGTACGTCGTTAGACATTTTTCTTAATGTTGTGGCAATTCGACAGAAAAGATGCCGAAATGTGTCAAAATTCACAGAAAGACGAAAAGGAAATAGGTCTATAGGAATGGAATACATTACTAGCAATGATACAAATATGGTACCTTAGCAGGAGAAGCAGGGGTTAGCTCGTACTTGTTATCAGGTTCACGCCCGGTAAACCAAGTGAAATTGAAAAGGCAAATCCGTCGAAAGGCGGAGACGCAAAGCCACGGGCCTAAGGCCGGTCATGCAGTCCCAAACGGGCATGAACGGTTACGGCAGCCGGGTTGCCAACAGCAGCTTGGTTTTTTTGCGTTCTTTTTGGGCGGAACATGGGGGGAAAGACGGTATTGTGCATGAAAATGGATTGTAATGGAGGCCGATTCAATGTCCAACAGATTCAAGTGCGATTTTACGAATAATCGTAAATTCACACCAACACCACCCATCTCAGCTCTACTCTGTGTAATTGTACTGGTGCAGCTGATAATTCCCGGCATGTTCGGAACGGATAGGGGGCGGGCGAATGCCGAAGCGCAGCTGGCGTCCGTCGCGCAATCGGTATACGGATCGGTATATTCGATTTCGCCTTCCGGCAACGGACGCGGACTTCGGGCCGAGTACTACAACGGGAATCAGTTTGCAGGCCAAGAGGTCGTTCGGATAGACGAAACGATCGACTTCAATTGGGGCAACGGGAACCCGGCCCCGGGAATCGGCGGAGACTTTACGGTCAGATGGAACGGAAAGCTTACGCCGAGATATACGGAAACGTACACGCTTCATACGGAAAGTCACGGCGGGGTTCGGTTATGGGTGGACGGTCAATTGCTGATCGACCGGTGGACCGCCCACAACAATATTACCGAGGACGCAACCGTCTCGCTGACGGCCGGACAAGCCCATACGATCAGGATGGAGTATGTGGAGGACAACGGGGCTGCGAGAGCAAGGCTACTCTGGTCCAGCGCAAGCCAGGCGAAGGAAGTCATTCCGAAAAGCCAGTTGAATCCGCCGTTCATCCCGGGGGTTCCGGGCAACGTCGGGACGACGGCGGCGAGCAATTCCATAACGCTGTCATGGGATCCGGTTCCGGGAGCCGCGGGTTATGACGTGGAGGCCGATGGAGTTGTGGCAGATAACGGCGCGAATACGACATTTGTGCATGCGGTATCGCCCAATACGCAGCACACATACCGGATTCGTGCGAAGGTGCCGGAGATCGCCGGGGATTGGAGCGCACCGGTGACGGCGACGTCGAAAATAGCGGTTCCCGCCAACCTCCGGGCGACGGCAGCGAACAACGCCATCACGGTAGCTTGGGATGCGGTGGCCGGAGCGAGCTCTTATGAGTTGGAAGTGGACGGACTCGCAACGGATGTCGGTACAAACACCGTTTACGTCCACGGGGGCCTGATGCCCAATACGGAGCACACATATCGGATTCGCGCGAAGAGCGGTTCCGTCGCAAGCGACTGGAGTGCGGCGATCACGAAGCTGTTCCTCTCGGATATCCCCGCCAATCTGAAGGCGGTCAGCACGAGCCGTTCGATCGCCTTGTCATGGGATGAAGTAATAGGTGCGGTCGGATATGAAGTCGAAGCGGACGGACGAATTCTCGACAACGGAGCCGCCGTCACTTTCCTTCATGACGGTCTGGAGCCGAATACCCGCCATTCGTACCGGGTAAGGGCGCGTATGAGCGACGGTGTGCGCGGATGGAGCGGTATACTTCAAAAATCGACCTTGTCGGAGACGGGTCGGGGAACCGGTTTGAAGGGCGTTTATTTCGCACAGGAAAGCTTGGCTTCGCCCCGGCATTCGAGAATTGACGGGGTTGTCGATTTCGATTGGGGGCACGGAGCGCCCGCGCCGGGAGTCGGCGGCGATTCGTTTTCCGTACGCTGGACGGGACAAGTGGAGCCTACTTTTTCCGAAACCTACACGTTCTATACGTCTGCTCACGGTGGAACACGGCTTTGGATAAACGATTCGCTGCTCATCGATAATTGGGGGGCGCACGACCGGAACGAGCGAAGCGGCTCCATCCGGCTGGAGGCCGGGAAACGTTATGACATTCAACTGGAATACCGCGAAACGAACGGCGTCTCGGCCATTCAACTCTTATGGGAAAGCGTCTCGCAAGCGAAGGACGTCATTCCGCGAAACCAGCTGTATCCGGTCGGAGTTCCGCAGCAGTTGACCTCACAGTCGACGGAAACTTCCATCTCGCTCGGTTGGGCGGCCGTCCGTTTTGCCGACAGCTATGAGGTGGAAAAGGATGGGGTTATCGTCGATGCCGGGAACGGAGTTTCTTACGTCCACTCGGATTTGGCGCCCGGGACGCTGCATACGTATCGGGTGCGGGCCAAGAGCGGCATCGTAACCGGAGAATGGAGCGAAACGTTGCCCGCCGCAACGTTGCTCGGGACTTCGACGATTACGGAGATGAGTCCGACCGAGACTACGATCGGGGTCGCATGGCTGCCGGTTCCGGGGGCGACCAGCTACGAAATCGAAACGGACGGCGTAATCCGCAACAACAACGGGGACACCTTCTATATGCACGAACCGCTGCAGCCAGGTACCGAGCACAGCTACAGAGTCCGGGCTAAGACGCAGGCGGTGACCGGAGAATGGACACCCATATCGCGAAAATGGACACTGCCAGGAATTCCGCAGCATGTACGGACCCGGACGAGCAGCAACTCGATCACGGTGGAATGGGAAGCTGTAACGGGTGCGACCGGTTATGACCTTGACGTGTACAACACGATCGTCGATAACGGCAACTCGACTCAATATACGGACAATTTACTAAACCCGAATACTCAGCATACGTACCGGATTCGCGCCAAAAACTCGAGCGGCTTCGGGAAATGGACCTCCATCGCCGCGGATTCCACGCTGCCGGGCGTACCCGGAAACTTGAAGGTGGTGGCGCAAGATACGGAGATTACGCTATCTTGGGACGCTTCCGCAGGTGCGACCATGTACGAAATCGAGGCGGACGGCGTTCCGATAGGCGACGCTGCCAAGCCATCGTATGTTCATACCGGACTTGTGCCCAATACGACTCACACGTACCGCGTCAAGGCGAAGAACGCGGAAGGCGCTACCGAATGGAGTTCTCCGATCACGGCGATCACATTGCCGTCCATTCCCGGGCTGTTGCGGGCCGATGTGTCCGCATCGGCGATCGTTCTGAACTGGGAAGGGGTTACCGGTGCAACGGGATACGATATTGAAGCGGACGGGGTCGTCCTCGCTAGCGGCATAATCACGTCCTACACGCACGGGGAGCTGAATCCGAACACGGAGCACGCATACCGGGTACGAGCCAAGAATGGTGCCGTGGCGGGTCATTGGGGCGAACGTTTGATCCGAAAGACGCTTCCCCCTATCCCGGCGAATGTGCAGGCCGTGTCGACGAGCAACGAGATCGTCGTATCGTGGGAACCGGTAATAGGGGCCGTCGCTTATGAGATGGAAGCGGACGGGACTTTGGTCGATAACGGGCTGAACACTGTATTCACTCATGGCGGACTCGCTCCGTTCACGACGCATACGTATAAAGTCCGCGCAAGAAGCGATGCGGGCGCGGGAGAGTGGAGCGCGGCTGTTTCGAAGTCGACAGGACTGGATAAACCGAGTGTTACTACAGGGGAAGTAACAACTTCATCGATCCTTGTCTCCTGGAATGCGGTCCAAGGGGCAAGCGGCTATGACTTGATGGCGGATGGAGAAATTACCGACGTCGGGGTTGCCGTCCAATATCGGCATACCGGACTGTCGCCTTATACTTGGCACGCCTACCGGGTCAGAGCGAAGAACGGCTCGGCCGTCGGGGATTGGAGCGATGCCGTAACGAAAGCGACTTCGCTTGCGGCACCTCGAATTCTCCGCATGGAAGCGACAAGCTCGCAAATTGCGGTGGAATGGGAGGAAGTCGCTGGAGCGACCGGATATGCAATCGAAGCGGACGGGGCGATCCGGGACAATGGCTCGGAAACGATATTCCTCCATACGGGCTTGTCTTCGAACAGCAGCCATACGTACCGAGTGAGAGCTTTGAACGGGAACGGGGTAAGCGAGTGGAGCGAATCGAGCGAATGGAGCACTCTTGCGACCCAAGCGACAGCGCCCGAAATTCCCAGATCCCTGACGGCCGAGGCGGCGACCGATTCCATCACGCTCCGATGGGAGGCAGCGGCGGGCAGCCGGAGCTATGAACTGGATATCGACGGCAGAACGGTCGCCGGAATTACCGGGACAAGTTATGTTCACCAAGGCCTTACGCCCAATACGATGCATACGTATCGGATCAGAGCTCTGAATAGCGGCGGCGCCAGCGGGTGGTCGGGGCAGTTGGAGCAGCGGACGACACCGGAGTTGACCGTCAATGTGGGGCAGGATACGATGTTCAATTTTGTCGTCATGGCGCCGAAGAAGCCGGACGCGCTTGAGCGGAAAATCACGGTCGTTTACAACCCCGAGGAGCTGGAAGTGTTGGATTTAAGCGCCTCGACCCCCGAGACGGAGCTGGCGGCCGGCCCGATTCGCGGAACGAATATCTCGGTCAGCGAGTTCTCGAACGGGCGAATCGTATACACCGTTTCGAACGCGGATAAGACGACCGTTAACATTATTAAATTCATGTCGAAGACGAACGAGTATTCGAAGATTACTTATACAGTTGAGTAGCATCCTTTCTTCACCGGGTTAATGGAGGGACGTCATTGAGCAAAATTAAGGGAATTCTGGCGTTTTTGTTAGTGCTGTTGGGGTTGGGATTTTCATTCATCGATCCGCAGCCTGTGCAAGCATCGGCACCGGTGCTTCAGACTTGGGAGAAATATACGGTGGAAGAGGAGACCCAGTGGATGCCGGATCCTTGGGGTATCGAACCAGGGCTCTTCCCGTTTACCTTCTATTCAAAGGGTACCTTTATAGAATGGGTCACAGCTCCTGAAGGGACCTATCCCGAAAATGATCATCAATGGGACGGCTACTGGTACGTTCTTCTTCAGACTTGGGAGAAATATACGGTTGTCACAGACACCGAGTGGGTGGATGTGCCCTATACGGATGGGACGTATGAATGGACAGTCCCCGAACTAGTTACTGTTTATTTAAAGGGCGACTTTATGGAACGGGTAACAGCTCCTATTTGGTCCTATCCAGTAAATGGTTATCACGCCTGGTCCGGCTATTGGTACGTTTTTGTCAATCCTGCCAATTTTCCGTCGCTTACGATCCTGTCCCCCGTGCAAAACCAAATATTCGGGCAGTCCGGGACGGAACTGGCGGTTCAAGTATCGGTATCCGATCGTAACGCCGACATCTTGGACACTCGTTACTATTTGGACGGGGAAGCTAGCCCGCGCGACACCAGAACGATATCCAACACGGCAACGCCCCAAGTCGTCACGTTCCAGTCGCTGGCTGTGGACGGCTTGGCGGATGGGGGACATGTGCTTCGAGTCGAGGTAACCGATCGTTCGAACCAGCCGATCGAACAGACGATTTCTTTCGTCGTCGACAAGACACCCCCCGTCTTGACAAACTTTCAGACATCATCCACAGAAACAGCCATTACGGTTACGGCGGCAGCAGTGGACGGGGGAATCGGATTGGCAGACGAGCCTTATCGTTTCGGTGTGGGTGGGACTGGAAGTACATGGGTATCGAGTCCTTCGTTTACAGCCCAAGCTTTGGTGCCCAATACAGCTTACAGTGTCAATATAGAGGCAAGAGATAGACTGGGTCATACCGCCGCAAGGCAACGGATTGTCTACACCAAAGCCCAAACCCCATCGGTCGCCATATCCCAGTCGACGGAATCATCCGTCGGCATCAGGCTGACCGACGCAAACCCGGCTTCTACTTTGTATCAGATTCGGGTAGGGAATCAATACGTCACGGCATCAGGAGCTCTCACAAGCGTTCCGACCTCGATAACGCTCATGAATAAAGAGATCGGCATCTACGGACTCGCCGCCAATACGACATACGGTATTCAAGCGCTGGCGCTGAACGGTGGAGGGGAGGCAACGGGTTGGAGCAATGCGGCGTCCGTCACGACGCTGGCCAATGCTCCTGCAAACTTGACGTCATCAAGAACCCAATCCGCGATTACCATAAGCTGGCCGGCCACAATCGGAGCGACCGGCTATGACATTGAGGTCGACGGAGCCGTCGTCCCGAATGGAACGGCTGTAAGCTACACGCATTCGGGGCTGTTCCCCGAAACCCGCCATACGTATCGTGTACGCGTGCATAACGCCGGAGGCGGAAGCGGCTGGAGCCAGCCGTCGACCGTATTTACGTTGCCGAACCCGCCGGGGACGCCTGCCGGACTTGCAGGGAATTCCACGCAGACGGCCGTAACCTTGGTTTGGGAAACAGCAGCGAAGGCAGACAGCTACGATATCGAAGTGGACGGCGGTAATATTATCGGGGTCGGCAATCAAACGACTTACACGCATTTCGGATTACAGCCGGAAACGGCCCACACATACCGGGTCCGTGCCGTAAATATCGGCGGCGCAAGCGCCTGGAGCGCTCCGCTCGCAGTAACGACATTGCCTTATCCGCCCGAAACGCCGGGGCAATTACGTGCCGATCTGTCGATCCATACCGTTACCGTCCATTGGGCCGAAGCCGCACGGGCAGCGGCATACGAAATCGAAGTGGACGACCTGATCGTGGACAACGGTACGAGTACGACTTATGTGCACGAGGGGCTTGAGCCGTTAAGCGGTCATACGTACCGGGTGCGCGCCACCAATGCGGGGGGCAAAAGTGCATGGAGCGCACCGCTGGATGTGACGACCCATCCGGAGAAGCCGGCCATCCCGACGAACCTGATGGCGACGTCGGACGAGACGACGATAACGATCATGTGGTACCAAGTGCTTCATGCGGACAGCTACGAGGTGGAGATAGACGGCCAGATCGTGCCGAGCGGGGCCGAGACGCGCTACGTCCATTCCGGCTTGGCCGAGGGAACCCCCCATACGTACAAGGTAAGAGCGAAGAACATCAGCGGTTACAGCGAATGGAGCGGAGCTATCGCCATCTCGACTTTGCCCGCCGAGCAGCATTCGTTCTCGCTGACCAACATGGCGGCGATTGTGACGAATACGACCATCACGTTCTCCTGGGACACGGTCGCCCGCGATGCCGAATACGATATTGAAGTCGATGGCGTGCTGCAAAACATCGGCAAGGAAACGATTTATTACCACGCGGGGCTGACAGCGAACGAATTCCATACGTATAAAGTTCGCGTACGGATTGGCGGAGTGGACGGCGGCTGGGTCGCCATCATGTCTCTTTCGACGCTGCCGAATCCGCCGGACGCCCCGAAGGAGCTGAAGGCTATCGCTTCGGACCGGTTGATCGAGCTGCGTTGGGAGAGGGTCGACGGCGCGAGCGGATACGATCTCGAGATCGACGGTAGCAAGGTCGGTATTGACGGCGGAACCAATTACGTACACAGAAATTTGGCGCCTGGCACATCCCATACGTACAGGCTGAGGGCGAAGAACGTGACAGGCGTAACGGCGTGGAGTCCCGCCGTAGTGAAAAGCACGACCAATCCGGCATATGTCGTTCAGGCCGAGCGAGACCAACCGTTCGACTTGATGCTGTTTGCTCACAACGTTCAGGACTTCTGGGAGAAAATGTTCGTCGTGACGTATGATCCCGATGCGGTAGAGATTGTAGACTTATACGACTTCACTCCGGCGCTGGAAACGGGCTCGGGCAGCATTGCCGGATCTCTTCTGACCGTCGCCGTAACGCCTGGACGCATCGAGTACAAGGTGGGCCGGAATATCGTGCCGGGTACGTCCTGGTCGGGCGAGATTACGACGATCAAGTTCAAGGCGAAGCAGGACGGTCAGACGATCCTGAACGCAACGATGGAATAAGGAACTATCATGCAAATACGTGGCAGTTCTTAACGGGGGCGTGAAAAAAGGTTTATGGGAATCAAATGGAGGAGACCGCCACGCAAGCTGATAAGTATGCGGCGGATAAACAGCTCCACGAAAAGGACAAGCAGTGGAAAAAATTGGGAAGGTCGGGCGGATCGACTTGACGCTTAGCGAAATCGAACGGAGACTGCTCGACCGGATTCGCGAGGAGAATGCTCCGGGCGGAAGCCGTTAAGGAAGACCTGAGCAGGATCGATCCCAATATCCCGGCCGTCGGCCGATAAGGAGACACCTGCGTGAAGAGGTATTCCAAACTATTGCTCATCCTACTGATGCTCGGAATGGCGGTATATGCCGGGATCGCAGCATTCGCCGCCGAGGACGGCAGCGCAGCGGGACACGATAACGGGCTGAACACGACATTCACTCATGGTGGACTCGCTCCGTTCTCGACGCATACGTAGGAGTAAAGTGTTCGGTGACAGGAGGAGAGGGAGATCCGATACTTTAAGAGACTTGTAATTTTTTTGTTCGTCATGTTGTCGATGGGGCTTGTAAACTCCCCGGAAGCAGCCGGAGCCACGGGTATGAATGTCTGGCTGCAGTACTACACCGACTCGAACACGTATGAGAACGATGAATTAGTCCAAGTTGGCGGTGGAGCGCAATACGAATGTACGACGGAGTCCGGAGTGTATGAGAATGGGGGAACCTGGTCCCATACCACTTGCAGAACAGTATGGTCCGAGCCTATCTACGAGACTCGTAAGGTTGAATACACCGATTATTATCGCGGCAGCTACATCGGCACTGTCACTGCGCCGGCGGGCACATACCCTGTGGATGGGCAAGCGAGTGACGGTTACTGGTATGTACTGTCGCCTGGAGATCCCCCTGCATTAACCATTTTATCGCCTCAGCCCAATCAAATGTTGGGTCAGCCGGGAATGGATTTTTTGTTAAAAATCTCCGTTACGGATCCGGATGGCGATACACTGGTGTCCCGTTATTTTTTGGACGGAGAAACCGTTCCGCGCGATAGCAGGACTATATCCAACACAGAGACAGCGCAGGTAGTTGCTTTCAATGCTATTGGATTCGATGAATTGACGGACGGGGACCATATGCTGAAAGTAGAAGTAACTGATAATGAAACCGCCCCTGTGATCCAAACGGTTGCATTTCGGGTAGACAAGTCTCCGCCGGTAATGGGAAATATTCAAGCTTCCTCGACAGAAACAACAATTAGCGTTTCGGGAACGGCAACAGACAGCGGTGCTGGAATGGCAGCGGAACCTTATCGATACACCGTCGGCACGATGGCAAGTTCTTGGACTGCGGATACGTACCTTATCCCCAATCTAACGCCCGACACGGGATATGACGTAAAGGTTGAGGCAAGGGACAGCATGGGACATATCGCTACCAAGCAACAAACCGTCTATACCAAAGCTCAAACGCCGGCAGCAGCCGTGTTTCAGTCAACGGAATCATCCTTGGGCATTCGACTGACGGATAGCAACCCTTCGACGACTTCTTATCAAATTAAGGTAGGGGATCGATTCGTAAGCACGGGGGGAAGTCTCGCGACAACTCCGACCTGGATAACGCCGGCCAACAAACATATCTTGGTTAACGGGCTAACCGCCAATACAGCTTACCCTATTCAAGCGATGGCTGCCAATCAAGAAGGAACGGCAACAAGCTGGAGCGGCACTGTAGTCGGGACGACTACAGCGGCTCCCCCGACGATCGCGGTATCATCAAGAACCCAATCCGCAATAACGATAAGCTGGCCGGCAACAAGCGGGGCAACCGGCTATGACATCGAGGTCGACGGAGCCGTCGTCCCGAATGGAACGGCTGCGAGCTACACGCATTCGGGGCTGTCTCCCGAATCCCGCCATACGTATCGGGTGCGGGTGCATAATGCAGGCGGCGGAAGCGGCTGGAGCCAGCCGTTGACCGTATTTACGCTGCCGAACCCGCCGGGGACGCCTGCCGGACTTGCAGGGAATTCCACGCAGACGGCCGTAACCTTGGTTTGGGAAGCGGCTGCAAAAGCGGACGGCTACGAGCTCGAAGTGGACGGTCATACTGTCGGGGTCGGTAATCAAATGACTTACACGCATTCCGGATTGCAGCCGGAAACCGCCCACACGTACCGGGTCCGCGCCATAAATATCGGCGGAGCAAGCGTCTGGAGCACTCCGCTTGCAATGACGACATTGCCTTATCCGCCCGAAACGCCCGGGCAATTACGTGCCGATCTGTCGATCCATACCGTTACCGTCCATTGGGCCGAAGCCGCACGGGCAGCGGCATACGAAATCGAAGTGGACGACCTGATCGTGGACAACGGTACGAGTACGACTTATGTGCACGAGGGGCTTGAGCCGTTAAGCGGTCATACGTACCGGGTGCGCGCCACCAATGCGGGGGGCAAAAGTGCATGGAGCGCACCGCTGGATGTGACGACCCATCCGGAGAAGCCGGCCATCCCGACGAACCTGATGGCGACGTCGGACGAGACGACGATAACGATCATGTGGTACCAAGTGCTTCATGCGGACAGCTACGAGGTGGAGATAGACGGCCAGATCGTGCCGAGCGGGGCCGAGACGCGCTACGTCCATTCCGGCTTGGCCGAGGGAACCCCCCATACGTACAAGGTAAGAGCGAAGAACATCAGCGGTTACAGCGAATGGAGCGGAGCTATCGCCATCTCGACTTTGCCCGCCGAGCAGCATTCGTTCTCGCTGACCAACATGGCGGCGATTGTGACGAATACGACCATCACGTTCTCCTGGGACACGGTCGCCCGCGATGCCGAATACGATATTGAAGTCGATGGCGTGCTGCAAAACATCGGCAAGGAAACGATTTATTACCACGCGGGGCTGACAGCGAACGAATTCCATACGTATAAAGTTCGCGTACGGATTGGCGGAGTGGACGGCGGCTGGGTCGCCATCATGTCTCTTTCGACGCTGCCGAATCCGCCGGACGCCCCGAAGGAGCTGAAGGCTATCGCTTCGGACCGGTTGATCGAGCTGCGTTGGGAGAGGGTCGACGGCGCGAGCGGATACGATCTCGAGATCGACGGTAGCAAGGTCGGTATTGACGGCGGAACCAATTACGTACACAGAAATTTGGCGCCTGGCACATCCCATACGTACAGGCTGAGGGCGAAGAACGTGACAGGCGTAACGGCGTGGAGTCCCGCCGTAGTGAAAAGCACGACCAATCCGGCATATGTCGTTCAGGCCGAGCGAGACCAACCGTTCGACTTGATGCTGTTTGCTCACAACGTTCAGGACTTCTGGGAGAAAATGTTCGTCGTGACGTATGATCCCGATGCGGTAGAGATTGTAGACTTATACGACTTCACTCCGGCGCTGGAAACGGGCTCGGGCAGCATTGCCGGATCTCTTCTGACCGTCGCCGTAACGCCCGGGCGCATCGAGTACATGGTGAGCCGGAATATCGTGCCAGGTACGTCCTGGTCGGGCGAGATTACTACGATCAAGTTCAAGGCGAAGCAGGACGGTCAGACGGTCCTGAACGCAACGATGGAATAACGAACTATCAGGTCATTACGTGATAGTTCTAAATGGGGGCGTGAGAGAGGTTTATGGGAATCAAATGGAGGAGGCCGCCGCGCAAGCTGATCGTCATCACGGTTTTGCTCGCACTGATCGGCGAAATCATACTGTATTCGGTTGGGGGCATCGGTTCGGAAGGAAGTGCGACTCCTCTCGAAGCAGACAATAGCGACGACCGGAGAATCGCCGCCGAGCTATCCAACATGTCGGGGGTAGAGGCGGAGCGGATATTGAGCATGAAAGCATCGGGCAAGTCTTGGAACGACATTATGGAGTCGTTAAAGACCACGGACGGACAGCGCGATAGCGCGTCCAAAGAGAAGCGCAGTCTGGGGCTGCTCGGGGCAGGGCTCGGAGAGGAAGCTGTTGCCCGGCTCGCAGCTCTGGGCTACGCACAGACCGATATTGCCGCCGCCAAGCTGCTGGCCGAGAGGATCGCTCTACAGATCAACCAGCTAGTCGAGGAAGACATGCCGGAAGCTCCGAAAATACCGGCGCCGACCGCGCTCTCGAACGGCGGCATGCCGTCCGAGGATAAAGAATCGTTCGTGGCGGAGCTTCGCTCCGTCGCCGAGCAGCTCGAGCTGGAAACCGCCGTTCGGCTCATGCTGTCGCTGAAGCGGGAGTTCGGAAGCTACGAGGCTGTCTTGGACGAATATTTGACCGCCCTGCAGCTCGGTTTGAATCTGGATGAATATGCGGCGGACAAAACGCGCTACGAGAAGGACAAGCAGCAGAAAAAAATGGAGAAAGTCTGGCGGGTCGACCTGACGCTTAGCGAAATCGAACGCAGATTGCTTGACCGGATTCGCGAGGAGAACGCCTCCGGGAGGGAAGCATCCGCTGTCCAGGCGGCCACCGCTTCAACGGCGAAGCCGTCTTCCGATGCGGCGGTCAGCCCGCTTCCCGAAGCGCCGACACCCAAAGTCAAGGACGTCAAGCCGGCTAATCCGGCGGAAGCCGTCAAGGAAGAGCTGAGAAGGATCGACCCCAATATACCGGCCAACGGCCGATAAGGAGATACCTGCGTGAAGACGTATTCCAAACTATTGTCCATCTTACTGATACTCGGAATGGCGGTATATGCCGGGATAGCGGCATTCGCTGCCGAAGACGGCGGCGCAGCGGGGCAGACGGGCTCCACGGGCCAAACCACGAACGATCTAGTCATCTCCCAAGCGGTGCTGGATCGTATCCGGGCCGCAGACCCGGCCAACTACGATCGGCATGTCGCCGATTACAAGGCACTACTCGTCAAGCTCGGCATCCATGACTCGATCCGGCAAGAGATCGAGAAGCTCGTCTTGGACGGCTACGCGCTTCCGGAAATTTTGATAGGCTGCGAGTTTTTGTACCACAGCTTCGGGACGGTTGCCGATTTGCGTTCTTTTGCCGTTCAGCAGGCAGCCGGGGCTTCGTGGGAGCGGCTTTTTACCGAATATAACCGCAATCAGCCCGTATTCAAGCCCCGCTCCTTCCCATCCGACTATTTGGAGAAGCTGATGAGCACCCCGGGCTTGACCGCCGACGACATTATGATCGCGGACCGGCTCGCCAACGCGACCGGCAGACCGTTCGAAGAGATTATCGAGGAGAAGCTGACGTCGCCGGAGTGGCGCGGCATTACCGCCAAGGCGGGCATTTTGTTCGGCGGGGACAAGCTGCCTCGCGTTCAGATCAAGAACGAGCAGCTGCAAGCGTTCCAAAGCGAAAGCGGACTGTCGGCGGCACGAATCGCCGAAGCGTTCGTCATTGCCCATAAAGTCGGCAAAACCGCGGAAACCGTCGTCGGGAAGCTGAAAGAAGGCTATAGCCCGGAAGCCGTATTCGCAGAAAGCTACGAACAGAAATATCGGTGATGGAGAGGGAAGCGAGAATGCCATTGATCAAGCACGGTATCCGAATTTTGCTTCTGGGAATATTGCTCTGCATCATCCCGGACCGGCCGGCGTCAGCCGAAACGCTGGAGGAGCAGCTCAACAATTTGATCGGGCCGAAGCAGCAGTACAACACGATGCTGTCGCCCGTCTACTTGCGCACGAATGAAACGGAAGAATATATAAGCCCGCAAAGCGGGGAACTCAGCCTCACCCAAACCGACTACGTTCTTCCCGGTCGGAACGGGCTCGATGTGGAGCTCAAGCGGATTTACAAGAGCGGCGTTTCCAATGTGCAGGAGATGAAGGTAGAGTACGTGGACGGGGCGTGGGTGGACTATGTATATTCCGACGCCTTGACCTCCTCCTTCTACGAGGACCGCTACAATCTCGGGATCGGCATGCGGTTCTCGTTCCCGCAAATGGAAGTAAGAACGAACAGCGACGGGACGAGCCACAAGTTTCTGCATACCGAGAGCGGAGACGTATACCGTCTGAAGTACCAGTTGGTTGACGGGCAATACGCTTACCTTCCGGAAGGCCAGACCATCAAAGACGCGGTGGTCAAGGAAACGGCGGAGTACAGCAACGGCCAAACCGACGGCACCTCGAAATACGTCCTGACCGGGAAAGACGGCAAGAAAACGTACTTCGCCGCCGACGGCAGGCTTCTTGGTATTCGCGACCGGTACGGGAACACGATATCGTTCGAATATGCCGATTTGTCGTATACAGTGAATGGGCAAACCGTGAAGAAACGGTTAATGTCCAAAATTACCGATACGGTAGGCCGGACTACCACAATCGAGTACAAGGAGGATCACGCCTTTACCGTCGGTCCAATCGCAAACACTCCCTTATCCGCCGAGGAAAGCTGGAAAGCGTCGCAGAATCCGAACAATACGGACTCCGGCGATTTGCAGGGCAAGTTTCAGGTGATCGTCCGCTTGCCTGGAGACAAATCGATCGTGTACGACAAGTCGGCCGTACTCGTAAACTCCTCCAAGCAAGTCATGCGTACGAGACTGCAGCGCGTGTTCGATGCGGACGGCAAGCCTAAATACCATTTCTGGTACGAGCAGCCCGATCTCGGCTTTACTTATATGAACGGCACGCAGTACTCGGCCTATAACCGCTACGAGAATCTCATCCAGATCGATTATGCGAAGACGAACCGGATGAAGCGGTACGCGTATGACAATTTCACGAAGACGCTGCACCAGGGCAGCATGCAGTATCGCAAAGTGTTCGAGAAGAAAGATTTGGTCAAGACCGGTTACGATGCGACGAAAAGCGGCTTTCCGGACAAGTTCGCGACCGAGGCGAAGAACAAGACGAACTACGCGTATACGAACGAAGCGGACGGCTTCGGCTATCCCGGCTACAACGCCGGCAATGACGCTTATTTGCGCGATACGTACAAATACTACACGGTAACGACAGACGTTTCCGGCAATGAAACGAAGTATACGTATGACGGTCTTCATCAATTGCTGATCACAGAGCTGAAGGGCGCCGACCATAAGGAAACGCTGCTGACCGAGCGCGACGAGATGAAGCTGGTCAAGAAAAAAGAAACATGGTCCTATCCCATAGTAAATGGACAAGCGGCCGGGGAGCCGGTGAAGCGGATCGAGAATTACCGTTACGACGAATACGGGAACATGACCAACTACACGGGGCCCGAAGCGGTACGGGACGCGAACGGCTATCCGGTTGATACCGAGCATACCGTCGTGTACTCCTACGCCTACGACAAGTACCACGTGCTGACGCTGAAAACATGGAAGCAGGATGCGCAGACGACGAACCAAAACGTTTTTGAAGTCGATGCAAACGGCAATGTGCTCAAAGAAACGACCATGTCGGACAGAGGCGGCAGAGTCGTGACGGACTATGCTTATGACAGCTTCGGCAATGTGACGGCGAAGACCGTTTCATCCGACGGCGGCTCCTTCGTGACTTATTACGAGTACGGGATCGACGCCGGCGGCACGAATGTGCAGGGCGCTTATTTGACCAAGCAATACAAGCTGCTGGAAGACGGCAGGCAATCGGCAACGGTATACGGCTACGACTGGAACACGGGCAACCGGACGGCGGAGATCGATCCGAACGGAAACCGGACCGCGTACGAGTACGACATTTTGAATCGCCCGATCAAGACCGTTTACGCCGACCAGAGTGCCAAGACGTACAGCTTCGAGGAATCTCCTTACGCGAATATGCTCGTGCGCTACACGGACCAGGTGCAGAACGTCTTCACGTACGAATACGATATTACCGGCACGCTAGTGCGGGCTAGCGTATGGGATAACGGGGCATGGAACGTACTAAAGACGATGGAATATGACGGCAAAGGCAATAAAACCAAGGAAATCGACGCGAACGGCCACAGCACCCGCTACGAGTACGACAGCAAGAACAGGCTCGTGCGCAAGTCCAGATACGAGAACGATACGGTGGACAAAGGCACGTTGACGCTGCAGTACCGGCTCGGCGCAAGCGCAGATACGCCTCTTCTGGTGACGGTAACGGATGAAGAAGGCTATGTGAAGAAGATGCACTATGACATCTTGGACCGTCTGCGGAAAGTGGAGGCGACTCCGGACAAGGCCCGGTTTGTCTCTATGACATACACATACGATTACGTCGGCAACAAACTGACGGAGACGAATCCGCGCGGTTACACGACAAGTTACGGTTACGACGGATTGGGAAGGCTCGTAAAGCGAACGGATGCGCTCGGGTATGAAACGTCGTATGGCTACAACGCCTTAAACCGCGTAGCCTTGCACAACGAGCCAGGGGACAGGACGACCGAGTTCCTCTTCAGCGCCCTCGGACTTATTGCGATGAGGAAGACGTCCCGGCGAGGCTCCCAAGACTATACCTACACGGCCTATGAGTACGACCTTGCGGGGAACGTGTTGCGGGAGAAGCAGGGGGGCGTGCGAGCGGGAGTCGATGAGGTATCGTCGGATACGTCCTATGCTTACGATACGAGGCTCCGGCAGACGGACGAATACCGGAAGGTGGACGACAGCCGAACGGCGCATGTCCGCTACTTCTACGACGGGAACGGCAACCGGACCGGCATGGTGGAATACGCCGATGCTGCGGAGACGAAGTACCGGATGTATGCATATTCGTTCGATTATGCCGGTCAATTGAAGGAAGAAAGCGGCGTTTACCGGGAAACGGACGGGCCGGGCGGATTCCGGGATTACGGAAGCTACCGGAAAACGACGCAGCGCGACTACGCGGGTAACGTGACCCGGCAGTCCGTACAGAACGGCGGCGGATGGGATACGATGGAGTTCGCGTACGATGCGGGCAACCGGGTCATCTCCAAGAAGGAGCCGTACGGCAGGCAAGCGTCGAAGGAAACCCGGTACCGGTACGACAAAGTCGGCAACCGTACCGGCGAGACGTTGACAGTCGGGGGAATCGAGGCCGACGTCACCTACATGTATGACGGGCTGGCAAGGATGGTCAAGCGGATCGACCCGCTCGGTAACACGACCCGTTACGTATACGACGACAGCGGCAATAAGATCAAGGAGATCGACGCGAGATATGCGGCTTTGACCGAAGAAGCGGCTCCGGGTACGATAACGGAGTACGATGCGCTGAATCGTCCGGTGAAGGCTATCGCCTTCGACGGTACGTCTCGGGAAGTGACGATGTTCCGTCAATACGACGGCCGCGGCAATGTGGTCAAAGAAGCGGACGGGGAAGGCTATAGTGACGCCCAGCCGGAAAGATCGATCGGTATCGTGATGGAATACGATGCGGATAACCGCAAGGTGAAAATCATTTCCGCCCAGACGTCGGCGAGGAACGGGCAGAGCGGCGGTTCGCAAGCGACCCGCACAATAGCTTACGATGGCTCGGGGCGCGTCAGGAGCGAAACCGACGCTCTCGGATACACGACGACGTATACGTACTATTTGAACGGCAAGCTGAAGCAAGCGACGAACGCCGAAAGCGCCGCGGAACGCTACGACTACGACCTGACCGGCAAAGCGATGTCCGTTCGGATCGACCGGTTAGGGCGGGAGACGAGAACGTACCACAACATTTTCGACAAGCCATATAGGGTGGAAAATGCGGACGGTGGCGTAGAGAGGTTCGAATACTCTGCCAAAGGAGAGTTGATCGAAAGCTACGACGCGGCCGGGATGGCGAAACGTTACGAATACGACTCCTCCGGCAACGTCACGGCCAAGATGGAGGAAATCGGCGCGGAGGGCTTCTACTCGAACTTCAAGAGAACGGAAACGGCTTACGACGAAGCGAATCGCCCGGTCGCCAGCGAGACGTTTCTCGTGAAAGTTTCGGGCGTATCGGGAGCCGTAGAGCAAACGGCTTCGGCCGGAGACCGTGTCAACATGGAGTACGATAAAGCGGGCAGGCTCGTCCGCCGGGCCGGTCCGTTCGGCAGGGAGACGGTGCAGCGATTCGACCAGGCCGGCAACGTCATCACCAAGCTGGCCAAAGTCGCCGACGGGGACTACGAAGTCAGACGCTATGCGTACGATACGCGCTCCAGACTCGTGACGGAATCTTTGCTCGTGAAGACGTCCGATCTTCATTCCAATAGTTTGGCCGGAGCAAAGTTCGATAACGAATACGCCGATCGTGTCGTATCGGCGACTGTCCTTGCGTACACGAAGAACGGTCAGTTGAAGAGCCGAACCGATCCGCTGGGCGGTGTAACCCGTTACGAGTACGACTACGACGGGCACCTGCTCAAGAAAACCGACCCGATGTCGGCGATCACCGAATACCGCTATGATGCGAAGGGGCGGCTAACGGCCGAGATCAACCCGAAAGGCATGTCGGTGCTGTACGAGTACGACGCGCTGGATCGCCTGATCCGCAAGAACGCTCCCGCCGCAGACGGAAGCCGGGCGATCACGAGATACGTCTTCGATGCGGTCGGCAATTTGTTGAAGGAAATTTCGCCGAACGAGTACAATGCCTCATTGGATACTCCGGCGGCGGTCATGTCCATGCCGGGAATGGCATACACCTACGACGCGATGAACCGCCGTACGGCGACAGTGGCTCCCGACGGTGCGGGAATCCAATACTTGGGGTACGATGCCCGCGGACTTGTACGTAAATCGGTAGATGGGCTGCGGTACACGGGCAATTTGGACGGCTCGGCAGGAACGGTCTACGAGTATGACGGACTTGGCCGTCTGATCGCGCAGACCGATGCACTCGGCTACCGGACGAGCTTTGTCTATGATGTACTGGGGAACGTAACGAAGAAGACTGATGCCCGCGGCCATGCGACGGAGTATGCATATAACGCCGACCGCACGTTGGCCGGAGTATCCTACCCCGACGGCGGAGGCACCAGCTACACCTACGACAAGCTGGGGCGGAAACTATCGGAGACCGGCGCGCTTGGCAACACGAAGGCGTACCGTTACAACGCTTTCGGACAAGAGAAGACGGCGACCGATCCGTACGGGAATACGGTGGAGTCGAAATACGACCTAAATGGAAATCTCGTTAGCGTCAAAGATAAGCGCGGCAGCGTCACGCTGTTCAAGTATGATGCAAATAAGCGGATGACCGAGAAGCGGACGCCTCTCGATCTGGATGCGAGCGGCAGCGTCATCTACTCCATCGAATCGTACGCTTACGATTCGATCGGCAATATCGTCAAGAAAAGCTTGACCGGCACGAACGACCGCGCCTTTGTGCGGGAGCAGACCTATACGTACTTTGACAACAACCTGCTCCATACGTCGGCCGATTCGAGCGGAGCAGTAACGACGAACGGGTACGACAAGAACGGCAATCTCGTCCGGACCGAGAAACTGCGCGATGCGTCGGAAGCGGATGTCGAGAAGCTCGTGTACGATATCCGGAACCGTTTGGTGAAGCGGATTCGGCTAGTCGACCAAGCGGATTTGGCCGGTGCGGCCGACTGGCCGAACCTACCATTTTTGAGGGATGCCGAGGCTCCCGGCAAAATCCAAGTCATAACCGGCTACGAGTACGACGCGCTCGGCAATCGGATCAAGGAATATGATCCGCGGGCTTATGCGGAGCAGGATACAGCGAATCGGGAGCAATATGCGGTCAGTTACACGTACGACGCATTGAACCGAGTCGATAAGGTGATCCGCAAGTACGGCGGGACGGACGTGTACCAGCAGTACGCCTACGATGAGGTCGGGAACCGTATCTCCATGCGCAACGAACGCGGGTTTGAAACCAAATACACGTACGACCGGATGAACCGCGTCTTGACGATGACCGATCCCGAACAGCACACCTTCACGTACGGCTACGATTTGGCCGGCAACAAAGTGACCGAGACGAACGCCAAGGGACATACGATGACCTACGGCTACGATCAACTGAACCGGCTAGTCACGGTGACCGACCCGTACAACAAAGTCGTGACCCGGAACGTGCTCGACGTGAATGGCAATGCGGTCAAGAAAATCGATGCGGTCGGCTACCAATCGGCCAATTCCGACGAAGAGCGCTACGGCTGGACGTATACGTACGACTTGGCCAACCGTCTCGTGCGGGTGCTCGATCCGGAGCTTGCGGCGAAGAACAAGCCGGAGCTGTCCACCTGGACGTACCGCTATAACCCGGCCGGGGAAAAGATCAAGGAAACGAACGCACTCGGGCATTCGACGAGCTACGCGTACGACGGAGCGGGACGGCTGCTGCAAGTCACCGACCCGCAAGGCGTCAGCGTAGCATACAGCTACGACCGGGCGGGCAACAAGACAGGGATGACCGACGGACGCGGCAAAGCGACGTCCTACACATACGGCGCATTCGGCCTGCTGCGCAGCGCAACCGATCCGACGCGGAAGCCGATCGTCTACCGGTATAATCTCGCTCTGAGCGTAGCGGAGATGACCGACCGCAACGGAAATCACACCGTCTACGCCTACGATAACCGCAACTTGCTGACCAGCCGCTCGGTGACGGAAACCGGGGACAGCATCGGGTACGGCTACGACGAAGCGGGCAACCGCATCTCGATGACCGACACCAGCGGAACGAGCAGCTACGCGTACGACAAAAACAACCGTCTGCTGCGAATTACAAAGGACGGAGTGGCACGGATCACGTACACGTACGACGCCGTCGGCAACATCGAGACCGTCACCGACTCGACCGGTTTTACCACGTCGTACACATACGACAAGTCGAGCCGCCTGGAAACCGTAACGTTCCAAGGCAAAGTGACGACGTACCAATACGACGACAACGGCAACCGGAAAGCGATCGTCTATGGCGGCGGCGTAACGGAGCAATACGAGTTCGACCGCAATAGCCGGTTGATTGGCCTGACGAACAAGAAACCGGACAGCAGCGTCCTGTCGTCATACCGCTACACCTACGACGAAGCCGGACAGCAGACGAGTAAGACCGACAGCTTCGGCACGACCGACTACGCCTACGATGAGGCGGGCCGCCTGCTCAAGGTCAACGCCCCGGGCAAAACGACGCTGTACGGCTACGACCGTGCGGGGAACCGGCAATCGCAGCAGGAGACATACACGTCGGCCCAGCCGAGCGGCTACGTGGACCCGGGCACCGAAACCGAGCTGACGTACCTCGTCAAGAAGAGCGAGTACGTGTACACCGCCTCGAACCAGCTGCAGAAGCTGATCGAGAAGATGGCGGACGGCACGGGCCAAGAAGTGCTGGAGAAAACGGTGCTCTACCTGTACGACGACAACGGCAACGAGCTGCGCCAGCAAGTCAGCTACATTCGCCCGCACAAGCGGAGCATGAGGCAAGTGACCGGCGGCAACGCGGTCGGAGACGACGCAGACGCGGACTTGACGCCGCTGATCGAGAAGGTAAGCAATGTGTTCGACGGCTTCAACCGTCTGAAGCAGACGGAGCGGATCAAGGCGGGCGAGCGCGTCACGGTCGACTACGTCTACGACGGCGACGACTTGCGAACGCAGAAAGTGGTCCGCAGCTCCAAAGAGAGCTACGCGGCCAAGACAACGAACTACCTGTACGACCGGCAGCATGTTATCTTGGAAAGCGATGCGTCGGGTAGCGTAGCCGTACGTTACGTGCGCGGCATCAATTACATCGCCCGGATGGATGCTTCCGCGAAGCTGTCGTATTATCTGTACAACGGCCACGGCGACGTCGTGCAGACCGTGAGCGAGTCAGGGGAAGTCGAGAACCAATACGACTACGACGTATTCGGTAATGCAACGCTGACCGTAGAGAGCGAATACAGCAGCGCAATCCGCTACGCGGGCGAATTTTTCGACGCGGAAGTGGGCTTGTACTACCTGCGTGCGCGGTACTACAACCCGTATACGGGACGGTTTATCTCGGAGGACAGCTATTGGGGCGAGGATGCGAATCCGCTTAGTTTGAATCGGTATACGTATGCGCACAATAATCCGTTGATGTTTGTTGATCCTACGGGGCACAGTATTTTTGATGCAATTAAAAATTTTGCTAAAGATACGATAGACCTCGTATCGGAAAAGACTGCCGATTTTGTTGATATAGTTAAGAGCAAATGGGATTATTGGAGTGAAGAAGCGAATGAAGTAGCGAGTGAAGTAGTTTCCGATACTTGGAATTACGTAGAGACCAAGTTGGATAATTGGAGCGAAGTAGCGAGGGAAGCGATTTCCGATACTCGGGATTACGTAGAGACCAAGTTGGATAATTGGAGCGAAGTAGCGAGGGAAGCGATTTCCGATACTCGGGATTACGTAGAGACCAAGTTGGATAATTGGAGCGAAATAGCGAGCGAAACGGTTTCCGATACTCGGGATTACGTAGAGACCAAGTTGGATAATTGGGGCGAAGTAGCGAGCGAAGTGGTTTCTGATACTTGGAATTATGCAGTCGAATATGGGACTGAGGCAGATGAGTATGTCGATGCCTTCTTAGAAGGTGCATCTTCCGCCTTAGTAAGAAACATGTCATTTGGTTTGTTGCCTGATCACGAACCTGAAAGTGAACATACCACAACCTATGCATTGGGAGAGTTGTTCGGAGATGTTACTTCGGCACTCCTAGGAACAGAGCTTGCTGCTGGAGGAACAGCGGGAACCGTGTTTTTCAGTCCCACAGGAGTAGGCGCAGTTGCTGCAGCTAGTGCTGCTTATGCAGGTGTCGGATTGATTGCAAGTTCATATGGTCATATTAGTGGCGACGTCGAGGACTTGGTCCAGAGTTTTTCTAGTAGTTCATCTGGGGATGCTGGGACGGGTGAATCTGTACCTACTAAATCGGGTGGTGGAAGTGACCCCGCTGATTTTGTCAATCCCCCTGCTGAAAAGAGCAAACCTTCGACATCTGGGGATGCTGAGGGGACGGGTAATCCTGTTGTGGACGAGTACGGTATTTTGAAGAAAGATACAAGTATTCCAGGGCAAGCCCATCATTTAAACCAAGACGCCGCATATAGGGACGTTATTCCAACAAATAAAGGAATGTCGACAAAGTTAGAAGGCAACGCTTTTTCAGAAGTAGGTTCCCCACATTATAATGCACACGAAAGTCTAGAACAGTTTTGGAATCAATACAGACGGGGTGGAGAAAAATATGGTGAAGTGCCTACAAATTTGGAATATTCAAAGGCTATGGTTGATTCTTTGAAAGCCGCCGGGTATCCTCAAGAGGAAGCGATGCAAATTACAGCTAAAGCCATTGAACAGCGTGTCGAACATGGGTTGCTTGGAGGCATGCCAGTGCCAAGGATACCTAGTAAAATCAATCAGAGTCCAAGACCCTTAGAGTGAGGTGCTTTGTATTGAAAATCAAAAGACAGATTTTCGAAAGAATCGATAACATTAAGTGGTTTACAAATTGTGGTTCTCCTCTAACAAATGAGAATATTAACCGAAACATTATTCTTGTTAGCAACTGGGAACAAGCAAAAATATGGTACTCAGATGCTAATTGGGAAAACACAACATTAGAGGCGAGAAATACTCTTACTGAATTTTTGCATAATAAATATCCCAATAATTATTTGGAATGGAATAGCACTGTAAGAGAAGTAAAGGGGTTTATTAAATCATCTCTTTCTGCTAAGTTACAAGCCTACAGTAAGCAAAATAATCTTGATAACGTCTTTGTTGATTGTGTTAAATGGGATGTGCTTCATGCTATTATGGAGTTCGCCTACTTAGACTGCAAGAAACTTCCATTATTCTTCCTTGATTTACTTTTGGTTTACGAGAACGGGAATTTCCCATGTGGTTGGGAAGGTGAATATCCAAAAAACGGGAATCTAGTGGTATATTAAGGGGTTATTCAAATATCACACCTTGATTGGCTTATTGCCCTTCAAGGTTTTTCTTTTTTGGTGGGGGCTACCCAGTGACGATTTAACCCATCATTCAACCAATAACACATATTACCCATGTAATACCCGTATAAAATTCTGTCATATTGATTGTACGCACATAAATGCTTTAATTTATACCTTAATAACGTTTTCCGTTACATTGAAAAGGGCGATTATGGTCAGATGCCACCATAATCGCCCTTTTGTTATCTTCGTTTTCTAGCAGTTTTTTCAAAATCCATCGCAACTGTACAATATGCCGTTTCGATAGAGGAGGTGTACGATGTCCGCAACCGGTTGGTGGAGCGAATTCGGCTTGTCGATTAAGAGGATTTGGCCGGCGCTACGAACTGGCCGAACCTGCCATTTTTGAGGGATGCCGAGGCGCCAGGCAAAATCCAAGTCATAATCGGCTACGAGTATGATGCGCCCGGCAACCGGAGCAAGGAATATGATCCGCGGGCATATACGGAGAAGGGGTGAGTAGTAGACTGGATTATACAGGCTGCGCCTTCAAGCATTGAGCCATGCAGGGGAAATGGCGGAGTTCAAGAACGTTTTTTGGCGCGAGGTGGATAAGGCGTTTTTTGATCCGTGCGGCCAAGCAAATAATCGATGCTCGTTTGATGGAAATCTGCTAATGCAATTAAGAGCGCTGTCGGAATATCCAACTTCCCTCGTTCGTAATCGCTGTAGGTTCGCTGCTTGCAATTCAGATACTCGCACAGTTTCTCTTGTGATAGATCCTTATCTTCACGCATGTTCCGTATTCGTTCATAGACCATAAGCACTCACCTCAAGATGAGTATAGTTCAGTGGATAATCCACTCTTTACTTTTAGTGTGTTATACACTAGTATTTCTTGTATGCGCCCTTTTTATACAGGAAATTCCTTTTGAAGTAGAAGTGAATGGGATCAAAGTACTCGCCTGCAAGGGGCTGCGGACACCGGTTGCTCCCATCGGTAGGATGAGAAGGCTCTTACCAACACGACGGCTTTCCGGGAAAGGTCACGGGAAAGGTCAGGGAAAGGACAAAGGAGATGGTTGCAACGCATTCTATGAAAACGGCAGTCCTGACTGTCCTTTATCTGAAACGGGAGCGGTTGGGGCTTACTTATGAAGATACGCTTACCTTGGCGGATGAAATTGCGCGGTACATTTCGAATTTCCAGCGAATCGAAGCGGAGGTCATTCTGGAAGCCAGTACAACGCTGTGGAACAAGGGTGAGCGCAGAGCGCTCGGACAATTATCGGTACAGCAATTGCTGGACATTATGGAGGCCGCACAGCATGCGAGCGTAGATCAGCCTTTTGTGGATGAGCTATACAAGGAGCTGCGACGCAAGCTAACGCAAGAACAGGGCTGAATAGCGGGGGAGCCTGTAAATATCAAGGGAATTGGATCAGCTACTGAATGCCTATCAATCCGCAGACTCGGGGGCGCACATGGATTCAAGCCGAAGATCGTTATAATTTTTATGGTGATTGCAACAGAGGTGTCCGATTTGGGCTCCAAAATGAAACAGTTAGTAGAAGGCTCCAATCAGGATGCCCTTCGACTAACCGTTTTATTTTGAGAGGAGAGCGAAAACATGAAGCCACCCGTTCTTCACGACTCCGAGCATGAAGCTTTCTACTACCAAATGTTAGCGGAATTCGCTGTACCGACAGCTACCATCGAGCATTGTTTTACACACTGGGCATGTCAAAGGATACCCGCGCCCACAATCTCATTGTTTGCACTTGGCTGGAATATCGTTTTCGTCAAAAGATCCGCGATGGTCTGATTGATGAAAGCCCAATACTCCAGCGGCGCCTTGCGGAGATTCAACGTATAAGAGAGAATATGCTTGTCAAGGACAAGGGAGCGAAGCAAAAAGCTAACGAAATGTAAAAACGACGCTGTGGCTGCGACCGTGCGGGGAAGGTTATGAAGGTTACTTGCCAGAAGATGGTATGATAGGTTCGAGCTTGTTTGAGAAGACAGGCAAAGCATTTAAAATAGGTCCTCGTTCAGTCGAAGAATCTTAAGATAAGTCTTGTTCGAGTGTGATACAACAGGTTAAGAAAGAGTTTCCTAATGTGAAGGTAATAATAAGTCATGGACCAAAGCAAAAGCAGGTGATCTCAATGGATAAAATAGAAATAGTTAATTCATTAATACAATCTGGTATAGCAAAGCCTAATGAAATAGAGGGCTTTACCGAGTTGGAAGTAGAGCAGTGTGAACAAGCAATAGGTTTTCATTTACCACACCAGTATCGTGAATTTCTGTTATCGGTTGGTCACAAGGCCGGATTACTATTTCAAGGGACAGATGTCTTATTTCAAAATGTAGAAGGTCTACTAGAATTAAGAAAAGCAGCTGATGATTTGCTTAATGAAAATGAAGAAGATTTTAATTTACCATCTGATGCGTTTGTGTATTCAATGCACCAAGGCTACGAGTTCAATTATTTCATTGTATCGGAAGGAAACAACCCTCCAGTGTACCAGTATGTGGAAGGAGATGGTCCACCTGTTTTAGTTTGGGATAGCTTTAGTACTTTTCTGAAAAAGTCTATAAACTCTTGCGCTCAGTCTATTAAGGAGGGTATTATTCCGTTATAAGCGTAAGGTGGGCCAATCAGTATCAAAGATTTCACTATTTTTGTACGCAGTTCAATAAGTGAATTTTATACCCTATATAACCAGTTCCGTTACTTTGAACAGGTCGATTATGGTCAATACCACCATGATTGACCTGTTTTTTAAAATGTTGGCCATTCCCATTGAACGGCCTCTTATGGGATGTGCGTAGCATTTACCAGAAAGATGGATTGTACACTCCAGAAATAAGGAAGCCTGAAGGCTGTTATTCAAATGAATTCGAATTTATTACACTAGTAATGGAAAGGAGTCCGAAATTGATTGAATATTAACAACAAAACCCAGGAGTTAATAGATAATCGGCTGCTTAGGACACACCATGAAATACAACAATTCGAACAAGCCATTTCGAGCATCTTGGAGATGAATGAGGTTGACCATATTAAAAATTTGTGTTTGGGATTTGAAGATGCAACAGAAAATGATGGGGTTATGTTTGGTTTGATACATGCAATTGAATCGTATGATAAAACTTTTGGTTTAGAAATACCTTTAAAAAGATTGGCTGAATCGTTGCCCAATATGTTACCGCATGCGCAAGAATGGGCGAAAACTCTGCATAGACGATTACTGAACCATGACCTAGCTCGAAGAATATATGCTGAAGTAATTTCGAGCGTCGATGGTAGTATTCAAGACATTGTTTTTCGGCTTGTTAATGAGATTAAGAACAGAAATTCCCAAAAGTTCGGGACTTCAGTATTGGATTTCGTTTCGCTTGTAAAGCGGTAAAATCGTTAAGATTCCAGGTATACAGGTGAGTCTAGCCATCTAAAGCAGAATTTGCATCTTGTAGGGGATGAGGGGATAGCAAATATAAGAAGATGAGGTATGTTGTTATGGATAAATTGCTGAAAACGCTCATTCCCCCTGAAAATCCGCATAACACTGGAAATGAAGAGCAATGGCAGGGGATTTTTAATATTATCGGAACAAAACTACCCTCAGACTATATGAGATTTATTCAAACCTACGGAACTGGCGGGATTGACAATTTCTTATGGATATTAACTCCATTTGTAAAGGATAAGAACGTAAACTTCTTGAGCAGGCAAAAAGAGATAACTGATGCTTATATTCAATCAAAGACAAATTTCCCCCAGTTTTATAAGCATAATGTTTACCCATCAGCCGGAGGGCTTCTTCCTTGGGCATACACTGATAACGGCGACGAATTGTACTGGTTAACCGAAGGAAAGCTGGACGAATGGAAAATCGTAGTGTACGAATCAAGATCGCCTGAGAGTTATACTTACCCGCTTAATATGATGGACTTTTTATATCAAATAATAACAAGACAATTAGTGTGTGATGCATTCCCGGATGATTTTCCAAGTGATGTACCTGAATTTGTACCGGTAGATGTCGGATGGGAACTATAGCTATGCAAAAAAAGCTTGTGGAACAACCTAAATAGCCACGCTTATTATGGATTAAAGTAAACGTTCATTATTTTCGTACAATGGGGGATTGTGGGATATTGCTAAAAAACAAAGTCTGGGAAGAGTGAATACTTAATTCTATTTGGCGCAGGAGGTTTTAAATGATCGTTAATAACTTCGAAATTAATGAAGAGAATGTAGATGGGCAAATGGTTTATTTACCGAATATGATGGATTGGAAAAAGTTGATAGGAGATAACCCCATTATTGATGGGGAGTATCTATTGCCGCCTAATAGTGAAAGCACAAAGAAAATTCTGCTTAGAAACCTAGAGATATTATGTAGATACCCAGAAATGTCAGTGGTATTTTGTAGACAGTATCCAACTAGGCGTAGGTGGAGCTTTATCAACTTAATCAAATTGAAGGAAGGTAAGCTACAAAGATTTCAACTAGAACATCTGACGTGTGAATCGTGTGGTTGGAATGGATATTCTGCAAATCCAACCATACCGGACCTTTACTGGGGATTGCCTAGTGAGAAAGCAGTATTAGACGCAGCATGGAAAATTCCTAAAGTCAATTGCCCATACTGTGGAAGGGGGCTCCCGAGGTATGCAATTTGGGTTGAAAATAAGTAGCGCTTTCATTGTGTGAACTTTACACACATATATTGTTTACAATAGCCGCAACGCTTCTGATCGGTTGTTCGGGAGCGAAAGCTGGAGTCTCGCCGGATGGCAAAGCCTGGCCGCGCTCGCGGTAGCCATATAACGGTAGCCATCGTGAAGCGCAAATATCCGGCCGCCGCCCCTATCTCGTCCTCTCGGAAAGGACTATTTGCTTTATCGCGGCCGCACCCGTTCTCGGGTTCGCTCTGCTCCCGCTGGCCGCTGCAGTCAGAATTTTTCTTAGGACTTCATTATCCGTCCGGTTAGAGTGGTGAATGATGCTAATGTTAAGCAGTTATAAGGAACTTGAGCAGTATATTGTTGAAGATTTCGAAGAATTTTTAGACGAGGGGTTATCATTATCACAAGTAACAGATAAATTGCTTGTCGAATATCATCGCGGGACTGTCAATAGTAAAGTTGAAAAGCTAGTTGTTTATCTGACAATTGCTCTCCTTTGTCTCGATAAAGGTTATCTTAGAGAGGATATAAGAATGAATTGGATTTTATGATAGTTGATGTTTCATCAATCCCAATGAAGGAAGAGTTAGAATCTGAGGATATTAAAAAAATATTGCAGGACGTTGAAAAAATTAAAAGAATAATTCGGGAATATTTGGTTTAGGGGTTACACGGTGCAGAATGAACCTATCATTCAACTGTCATTGTTACGTTACGGAACTAATGGGTGGATAAGCTTGGTAGAATAAATGTAACATAGACATACCAGAATGGAGTAATGCTAACCAAATGGAGCTTTAGGGGAAGGAAATCATCAACCGTACGTAGGTTATCAAACATCTGGAAAATGTATTAATAGAACGTGGGAGATATATATTGTAGACTATGTTCCTGTTACAAGGAGATGAGTATATGAATGCCAAACCCAATACTCAGGAATTAACTCAAACTGGCAGGAGTTTAGGTGTAGACATAGTAATATTGGATGAGAATGATTCTAAACAATACATTAAAAGAGTAATCGAACTATTTAAACCTTTTAAAATTACTGGACACTTATCGATTGGTGAAGGAACTCTGACTATTCCATTGGAGGGAAACGAATTTTCATACTCAAAATACTTAAAAAGTGAACCGGCTTACATTTTCTTTGATCAAGAAAGTCGTGATAGGAATACAGTTGTTACAGTAAAAGATACTAAATTGATTGGGAATTTAATGGAAAACTCATATGGAATGGAGTACTTTGTATCTAATGAAAAATCCGATTTCCTAATTGCAGTAAATTGGTATGCGATAGAAGTTGCAGGGTCTGCAAAAGAATCCCTAACCACATTAAACGGGGAAGGTGGTACACCTCTATCCTAAGATTTTGAGTCTTGCGGAACTGTAATCCCAAAAGTCTTTAAAGGCTTAATGGCTTTCAAGGTTTACATTTTGGCGAGGACGGGTGGAATATACTAACCAACTGTATCCAGACGTAGTGGCCATTTATAATTAATCGGCCACTATTAGTTCAAATGCGAGGTGATTAATAATGGGAGTAAATTTTAGTGCTATACTTGAACATAGCTTAAATATTATTGGTTTGATGGGGTTACCCAACATGCTTAATAGTGATAGAAGCTTCGAAGATCTAAGAGGTTTAACAAATAATGGCGAATGGCAGTGGCTACATGACGCTGACACCATCCTACACTATGAGATCCACGGTTTTATAACTCTGACAGGACCTTCTAACTTGAAAATTATATTTGGAAAATATTTATGTGAATTATATCACGTAAGTAGATGGGATGATTTTACTGAAAATCAAGAAATTCAACTTTGGTTACGAAGGGTATGTTTAAGCTTCTCACCATTATTAAATAACCCTATATATGTCCCTCAGATATATGATTGTGATGTCTTTGTACTTGATGGAAATACAATGTCAGATGTAAAGGAGTTTCTTTATAATACTTTCGGAGAGAGCGCGCTCCTTATATCTGATATAAAGAGAATTCAAGTGAACCAGTACAACGGATATAGTGGGTACTATCTGGATAAATTTGATGATATTTGATGCATCCTAAGGAGTACAGCAATGTCTGGATACAAAGTAACTCGACTCGAACTCTCTCAGTGGCAATTAATAAGTGAGGTGAAAGAAATGAATCGAGATGAAGCATACTTCCATTATGACTGAGGTGGTCAAATGAAACTTATCAGAAGTAAAACGGAACAGGACTTTAGAGTTCGACTAATCAACTCGCATAAATCTTTATTTCAAGAAAAATCGAACGAAAGGCTTTTAAGCGTGTTGCGAAATTCTTTCCCTGATATGAGGACAGCATATTTTATTGGGCACACACCAGAGCAGGAGGAAGACCTTTATACAATACTTATTAATACTGATACTATTGCTAGAATTGAGATGAATCGGTATAACCACGATATAAAACCAAATGTTGTTGTTATATCTCTTCGAGATTACGTCATCGGGCTAAGCAAAATGAGTCAAATTAAATTGACTGTTGCTCTTGATTTAGCAAAAAAAGACTTAGAATAAATAACACTTTTAATACCTTGATTGGTTTGTCTATCAAGGTTTTTTTGCGAGGTTACCAAGTACCGAATGATTCTTTCACGAAACTAAGACGAGTAGTTCATCCAGAGCTGAAGTTGACTTCGTCGGGGCAGCAGGTGTTACAAATGCCCCCGTACCGACAAGAACTACTATGATTTTGCTGTTAGAATAAAAAGTAGACACCCGTTAAGAGAAACACAATAATAAACTTAACGAGGAGGTGTTCACATGGGTGAACAACGACAACGGTTTAACGAAGCATTTAAACAGCAAACGGTGAAATATATTCAAGAACAGACGAAGACGATGCCGGAAATTGCACAGGAGCTCAACATACCGGTGAAAACCCTCCATCAATGGAAAGCCAAGTATCGTAAATTCGAGAGTGAACCTATTGCTAGTGCTGAGAAGATCCGCGAGCTGGAACGACTCTTACAGGAAAAAGAGCAGCAACTCCAGGCCAAAGATCAACAACTGGCAGATGTGGAGGAGCAGCTGGCCATCGTAAAAAAGGCGGTGCACATCTTCAGCAAACCAAGGAAGTAAGATTCCAATTCATCGAAGCTCATCGTTCCGAGTTTCGAGTGGAGAAGATGTGCGAAGTCTTGGCTGTGTCCCGGAGCGGGTATTACAAATGGCTCAAAGAGAAAGCGAGCGAGAACAGCTATAAGAATCGTAGAGCCTTACTGTTAGCGCGCATCGCTTGGTTCTTCATGGACTCTCATAAACGGTACGGAAGCCCCAAAATTACGAGGCTCCTCCGGCGAGAAGGGTGGACGGTATCCGAACGCTTAGTTGGTAAACTGATGAGGGAAAACGGTTTACGTTCGTGTGTATTCAAAAAGTTCCGTGTGTCCACGACCGATTCGAATCACGCCTACCCGGTGGCGCCCAATGTGCTGAATCAGGTCTTTACCGCAACCGCTCCAAATCAGATTTGGGTCACTGATATCACCTACGTACCGTGCCGTGAAGGACGACTGTACCTGGCTAGCGTTCTCGACTTGTTTACGCGTAAGATCGTCGGATGGAAGCTTGCAGAGCGGATGACAACCGATCTCGTACTCGCTGCACTGGATCAAGCGTATAAGGCTCAGAAGCCTCCTAAGGGGCTCATCCACCACTCGGATCGGGGTTCGCAGTATGCTTCGGAACCCTATCGAGCCAGGCTGCAGAAGTACCGGATGGAGGCCAGTATGAGTCGCAAAGGCAACTGCTACGACAACGCCGTCATCGAATCGTTTCACAGCGTACTCAAGAAAGAGTTTATTTACTGTACGAAATTTCATACAAAGGCTCAGGCTCAACAAGAAGTATTTGAATACATCGAGCTCTTCTACAATCGCAAACGAATTCACAGTGCTTTGGGGTACTTATCACCGGATCGATTTGAAGAGCAGTACTACAAAAATATCTGCTAAGTTCTCTTATTTTGTGTCCACTTTCTTGACAGAGGTCCATTTGTTCTTCAGAAATAAGAAATTATCTACTTAGATGGTACCCACAAAGGAGAATACACTCCTAACAAAGGATTCAATGGAGGCAATTAAATGGAGATTGAAAAAAAGACCGTTAAATTTCTTCTAAATAGAGAAAGAACAATTTATAAGGAGTTAATTCTATATGAAGAAGCACCTGATGATGAAGACATGGTTCTCGTAGAGACAAATGTTATGGGAAAGGAAATGAAATTCAAAAGTGAAAATTTCTTTTCGGCACTATTAGCACTAAGAAGGCAATTGGAAAAAGAGAACATTCAAATTGTATGCAATGGTTCGGCAAAATGTGTGTATCCATCAAGAATGCAATTGTCTATGGGAAGTGGAAGAAAAGCCTATAAGTTAAGTATGGGTCAACAAGCTAAAATCTCGAATGTGGTCGATATTTTTGACTGCGATGAGAGATTTGAATTTGTTGATATAGACAAACAGTCAAAATACTATGCCGAATGGCTTAATAGTGTAATGGGCCAGTAGAAACAGAAGTTTTGTAGGTTCTATAGAAAAAAATGGCGGTGGTTATTTGCTAAATAAAATTACAGGAATCAGTTTTTCGCTAATACTTATTTCAGTCTTTTCTTTTAAATTAACTGTATTTTCACATAACCAAATTGATTTTAAAAAGCAATGATATCTGTAAACGGAATCGCCATGTTCTCGATGCCATTTATTGTATTGGGTGTAATTGTAAGTGGGCCTCTGCAAAGATTAAATATTAAAAAGATTTGGCTTAATATACTGCTGTACGCTCTACTCGGTATATTAATGTCAATGCTAGCAATATTGTTATTTAGATTTTACGGGGAACCGCGTATTATTATTTCAGTTTCGGTGCTCGGAATAATTGGTTCTGTTGGTTACTATTACGGAAGTTCATTAATTAAAGATAGGACGCAGATGAAAGCCCTAGTAATAGTCGCGCTAATTCTAATTGTTTTTTTATTCATAATGTCATCTTTTTGAAAAACAATAGAAAACTATGGGCTATGTAGTTACGAGGTGTTAACTTTGCAAATATTTAATGGGAAAGTAGTATGTCCTCGGTGTGATGGGAATGGCTTGGTTTATAGGTGCAAAGTTGTTGAATTAGAACTTGTTCTTTACGTTTGTGATGAATGTGAGGCGTCATGGGAAGACGAAATAATATCGATTAATAATTTCCGCGATTTAAGCACGTTACTTCAAACCAAAGGATCCAGCTACAATGAAGCTTCAATTGTTAAGATGGATTATGACTGGTTAAAGTAGGGGGGAGATCAAACGATTAAGTTGTTTGTCGAGCTTTACTGAGCAGGACGCATACTGCAAGTAAGGCGATTAAATATTGGATGGCGATCGATGAAACAGAGATTATAAACTTTCAGAAATGGAGCCAATAGTGCGCCCTATGACTACTCTTGATCAACTTAAAGAGTTAATTGACAAACATCGGAAAGGAACAGATTTTACAGGTGGTATTACCGACGAGAAGGTAATGAAAATCGAAGAAGAGTTGCATGTCAAATTGCCTGATAGCTATACATGGTTTCTTAAAAATTACGGTCGGGGAGGTCTGTTCGGCGTAGATATTTTAGGATGGGGTAAAGGGGATCTTGCTTCGGTGGTAAAAGAGACCGAGAGGTACTATAGCCACGGACTTCCCTCTTCTTACGTTGTAGTTGAAGATTGCGATGAATTTTTATACTGCGTGGATACAGATACCGTTGATCCCGAATCAAATGAAGCGCCAGTTTTGGTCTGGAATAAAGCACATGCTAAGAGCACTAAAAGATCTCCTGGTTTTGCGCAATTTTTTATAAATAGACTCTTAGATGCGTTAGAAGACGAGGAATTCCAGTAATATAGAGCTGTTCATGCCGATGATGGAAGCGATCAGCGCCCGCGAAAATTTGATGTTTGCCAGCGACTACCCGCACTGGGACTTCGATTCGCCGCTGCTTGCGTTTCCGAAGATGGACAGCGAAATGAAACTGCGGATTTTTTACCAAAATGCCGCGGACTTGTATCGTCTCCCTGCTCCTGCGAGCAAAGCGGGAGGTGCCTGATTTATAGGAATGTAAAAAAGAAACCTTGATCGGCTGTATGCCTCTCAAGGTTTCTTTTTGTTTTCTCGGTTACGTTGCATCTGCTATGGCTAAGCCATCTCATTCCCGCTTGTATAGATAACCAGCGTTAACGTCGCTGCGGACACATCTACAGCAGCCGATGTCGGGTTCTCATGATAAACCGTGATGGTGTTGGCAGCGGTTACTTTCGCATACATTCGTGTGCCTTTTAGGTCGCCTTCAAAAAACGAATCTACTACGTTACCGACCGACGCAAACGACTGAGCAACATTAGACGAGTTGGTCGTGTTCGCGGCTACGGAAGGCGGGGCGAAAGGCAGAGAGCGTCTAACTATCTTTTGAAATACATTTCTATAAATCGGTGCTTGGCCTAGTGCTACTGTAGCGGTCCCGTTGTTAATGGTTTTATCAATGATCACTTGGCTTGTCGGTTGACCGTTCGCATCGAAGACACGCCCGACAATCTTGCATTGCTGCGTTGTTCCGTTTTGTGTTACGGCAATCCAATCTCCAACACCATAATAAGTATCAAGCACAAACGAACCGGTTGCCAGATTGATAAGATTCGGGGCCTCTGTTGCGACTGTCGCAGCTGTTGCCAAGCTGCTGTATTGCGCCATATCGGTTGCCGGCTTTAATGTGCCTTCTTGGACACAAAGACTGAAGTTAATCTTTTGCTCGTTAAGTGCGACATTGCTTGAGTTTGTCGTATTGACCGGATACATGAAGTCGCCGACCGCAAACTTGCCGCCGCTGTAATTCGTATTCAGACTAAATGCGTTTCGGCTATCGACCTTCGGTTCATACTGCATATACACCGGAGCAATCGGGAATCCGCTTGCGTAAGCTCCGATGTGCTCGATTTCGATACGAGTGCCGACCGGCAAAGTGATGATAAAATTGCCTTTGTTTACAAGCTCGTTGACATTGCGAACTGTCGCCAATTTCCACCCGTTGCCGTAATCAACCACATCATCACCCACGGTTATTCGTTTGTTTGTGCCGTTGTACTCCAGAACGTTCAGCTTAAAGTTACGCGGGTCGAAAGGCGCTATTTCTCTGTAAAGAATGCAAACATATGCGTCCAACTGCTTGTTTTTGATAGGGAAGGCAAGTTCTGCACCCTCGCTCCCTTTATTCCACAAGCGAATACCGTTCCTGCTTGTAAAACCTGTCCATACGGATTCAAAACGCTTTACATCATAAACAAGCTTTTTATTGACGGTATTACCGTTCATGCGAACGCCATACATGCCGTATTTGAAATCGTACTGAGGCAGGAACTCGAAAAAATCGTCAATAAGCTGCGGGTTTCGTCCGAAGTCGAAAGCGGAAGACATTAATAATTGGTTGTGCCCCTCGGTAGGGTTATCCGTCTCTGTCCAAGTTTTTGCAGCATAGTCATACTTGGCGAAGTAGCCTTCCGTGAATTTAATGTAGCAATCTTCCGTTTCTTTATAAGTCACATTCGACTTGAAAGAAAAACCGCCCCAGCGATGCACCGGGTTTAATTCAAAGAAGTAATTGAAATACTCGGTATAACCTCCTCCCCAGAAAGAGCCGGCACACGTATCATAAACAACCGCCTTGGCAGGTTTTACAGCAGCTCCGGCAGGTGCAACATTAAAACCGTTTACGGATAAACCCCCGCCCTCGTTGCGTACGTAGTAGTCTGCAATGTTTGCAGCACCTGCGCCGCCGACAATATAACCGCCGCCAACTGTTAAATTGGTGCATTGTGTTACGTTTGCTTGGTTCCAGAACCCTAGCAAGCATTCGTGGAATGCGCAGTTTCGCAATTCATTTTCATAGAAGTTGCCTCGACGGGTGCCGGTCCACGGGGAAGTATCCAGCGGGTACAGATGACAGCCGATTGCAAATCGTTCGACAAGCACATTATCGATTACCCATTTGTAAGCATTCGCGCCATTAAAACATCGGTTAGCGTGAACCGTTGATGTCTTGGTGACGTTTCCGACGTAAACCCCGCCTTTGAGCCGAATGCCTACTATCGTTTGCGCATTCCATCCGGTTTTTACAGCAAAGGCGACTGCCATTTCTTGATAATTCGGACTAAATAAATCCTTGGATGTCGTCGGGTCGAAGAAAATCGCGGCATTACCCAAAAATTCAATGTCAGTGCCGGACCGGACATACAATGTGTCGCGCACATAATAAGCAGCATCATGCACTTCAAATACATGATTTACAGTTGCACCGTACTTCATTTTAGAGATGTTGTTTCGGTACGCTGTATATTGAACCGTATTTAACATTCGCTGAAACGCATCCGTATCATCATGCCCGCTAATTATATTAGCGTTAGTAAACACTTCTACAGATTGGTCTATGAGCAGATCGCCATAAGCGCCAAACTGGAATGGATTCAGCTTGTACTGCGTCGATTTCCAGCGACCTGCTGCAAGGCCGTCTACTGCGATAATAGAACCTCCATTGTCGGGTTCCGTCGAACTTGCAGCCCAAACGAACTCGTTTCCGCCCTTGCCCATTCCGGCGTAGTAGGATGCAGTTCGCACAACGCTATAGCCGCTTTTTGGCGCGAATTGACGCAATGCCGCAATTGAATCTACGGTTATAATTACCGAATCAAGATACTTGCCTGTGCCATAACTAGCAGCGGTTACAGTATGAGAATCAGCCCCAACTGCTCCTCCGAGTGTGCTGCCCATCGCCAAAGCCATCCCGGACAATCCGATCGATGCCAGCATCGTTCTTCTCGAGATCAGAGGGCTTTCTTCGTTCGACATCGGTTTGTCATCCCTATTTTCTGACATCGCAACAACCTCCGTATTCATTATTCCTTACGGTTTATTTACCTGACGTGGCGGCAATTTGCTTGTCTGCCCGTTCGGCGGCTTCCCGCAGCACGGTGTTCACGTCATTGCCCGAGCTGTATTCGCTGATCGCTTTTTGCATTTCCGTGTTCCCCGTAATCGTGAACGGCGTCGGCACGGCCATAGCCGCATTCTTGGGAGGAACGAGCGATTTGACGTTCTTTCCTTGGAACCCGGGCAGCTCCGCGCCGAAACTTTGCATGATGCGGTCCGTATTTTTCATCCCGGGCATTAAAGCGAGCGATCTTCCCATCCATTCCTGGAACTCATCCGAAGCGATGTAAGCGAGCACCTGGAACGCCGCATCCCGCTCTTTGCTCGTGCTCGTAATATAAAAATACTCCGGAGTCGACTGAAAACCTACACCCGGTTTGTCCTTGAAAACCGGCACAGATACTGCGTTCCAGTCCGGTATTTTCTGCGCCGCCGCTCGGACGTGGCCGCTCGGGCCCATGAACATGGCCGCCGTCTGGCTGTCGGTGAACAGATTGATCGGACTGCTGTACTTGTTGTTCGGCAGACCGTTTCCGGGAATTTTGTAAAAGCGGGCCAAATTGTCGAATGCCCGGATAAAGTGATCCTCCATAAACATCGCTTTGTATGTTTTCTCCTCGAAATACGGGGCCGACAACTGGTTGCGGTCCATCAACTGGTCAAATTCAAACACGATTCCTTTGTACTCCCGGCCGTCTTCCGTGCGGGTCATTCGGCGCGCGAGATCGTATATGTCATCCCACGTCATCCCGTCCTTCGGGTAAGGAACGCCGAATTTGTCGAACAGCGCCTTGTTATAAAGAAACACTATGTTTCCGACTGTCGACGGAAGCCCGTAAATCCCTCCGCCCGCTATCTTCCGCTGAATATCCACAAGCGACGGCTCGAGCTTGGACAAGTCGTAGTTATACTTTTTGATAAGGTCGCTGATATCGTTCTCCAGCTTCAGGTTCGTGAGAAAAATGCTGGTCGTGGGAAGCGAAGCGATCAAAATGTCGATCGGCTCCTTGTTCGCGAGCACGGATGCGTAATAATTCGTACCCTCCGCCGCCACCCTCGGAATGTACTTCAACCTATAGTTCGGAAATTTCTTCTGGATTTGGTTGCCGTATCTTTCGATGAGCAGATCGGTTTTTTCTCCGGTGGCCGGATAGGTAATCGTCACTTCCGACGGTTTGTCGGCGATCTTCTGCGCTTCCTGCACGCCCATACCCGCCGGTGGGTTCGCGGAAGGCTGTGCCGGCCGGTCTGCTCCTTTACCGCAACCCGCCAGCGTCGAAACGAGACACATCGGCATGAGAACGATCATCATCTTTCCTTTGATTTTACTGAGCATGACTTGTTACCCCCCAAACAGTTGATTTGCGGGTGATTCGCCCCGCAGCTCCTTACGTAATCGTTTTCAAACCTGCCAACAATGCGTTTCGCGACGACGCACAGTGCACTGTGATTGCAGTATAGGTCGCAGGGCTTCACAAGGGAATGCCGCAGCGATGACTCCGGACCCCTTCGCGATGACTTTCTCATCATCGTGGTATGCATGTCATCGTTGCGGTATCCGCAAATCGGACGATTTATCGGGATATACCGTACGAAACGACGATTCCACGGTTGCGTCCTTCCGGCCGATAGGCTACTCTTAGAATAACGCCAAATTTTTGGTCATACCATCATATAGAAGGGGCGGGGGCGGCTTGGGAATGTTCATCAACCATGTTGCAATCGCTTACATTGTAAACGGATTCGAGGTGACGCCCATATGCGGATGAAATGGCTTCATAACGTTCAAACGCGCCATTTTTACTACAAAGTGATCGTCGTTACGCTGATCTTGTCTTTGCTGCCTATGCTCGCAACCAGCATCGTGTATTACCAGAACGTCAAATCCACCGTCCAGCAGGAGCTGCGCCAGGCCAACGGCAACTATTTGAACCAGACCGCCAATGCGATGGAAATGATGATCGATCAAATCGGGAACAGCTTCCGACAGCTGACGCTGGAAGGCACGACGATGCGCCAATTCGAGCTGTTTCCGCGCGGCGCGTACTACGAGATGCTGACGGGGGAGCTGAAGGACGAGGACTTGCCCGCGCTGGAATCTTACTTGAACGGCAAAAAACAGGCGCTAAGCAACTTGCGCGCCTTGAAGCTGTCGAACGAGTTCATCCATTCGGTCTATTACTTCGACAGCGTCAAAAAACTGATCATGACGTCCGATTCGCTGGTGTACGATCCCAGCCGCTTCTACGACGAAGGCTGGAACCGGTTCCCGGCCGGCGATCCGGCGCTGCCGATGATTCTCGACATGAGGAGCGCCAAGACGGCGGAGGGCGCCGCCCTGAATGTAATTCCGCTCGTATACAAAACGTCGATCCAAGGAAACGTGCTCGTCATCAACCTCGACGCGGATCGAATTTACGAGAGCTTCGCGGGCAAGACGGGCAGCGAAACGAACCGCCCCTTCTTCGTCTTGTCGTCGGGCGGTAAGCCGATGCTCTACGATTCCGGGAATCCGATGAACGTCCGGATCGGCAACAGCCCGTTCTGGCAAAACGATAACGGCGACGGGCCGAGCTTTTTCGAGGAGGAGGCGGAAGGGGAGCGTCTGTTCGTCACATGGGTCAAATCGGATCGGCTCGGCTGGACGTTCGTGTTCGCTTCGCCGCTCGGCGAGTTGTACCGCAGCGTCGCCAAGGTGAAGAGCATGATCGTGCTGTACTGCTGCGTGCTGGCCGCCGCCGCTTGCCTTCTGGCGCTGCTGCTCGCGCGTCATATCTATGCGCCGATCCGCCGCATGCTGCAGTTTATCAAAAGCACGGACGACCGCTACGCAACCGTCACGACGGGCGAATGGCAAGTGATCCGCAGCAGCTTCGAAGAGGCGTTCGAGGACCGCTCGAGCTTGCGGCACCGGCTCAAGGAAAGCTTGCCCGCCTATAAAGAAACGTTCGTCCGCTCGCTGCTCCGCCAGCATGCATACGAGAACGAATATATGAGGGAGCGGCTCGACTATCTCGGCTTCGACATCGAATTGGAGCAGCTGCTGCTGATGGCCGTAGTACCGGAACGCTCGGACAGCCGGCAGGCCGATGCGGAAAGCGAAAGCTTGAACAAGGTGCGCCTGAAGGATGCGATCGGATCGGTCCTTCCCGCGGACTGGAAACGGATGGTGTGCGAAGCCGCGGACGGGACATTCGTCGTGATCGTCAACGGCCGCCCCGACGCGTTATCCGACTTGTTCGCAAGCGCGGACCTGCTGATCCGCACGATCGGGGAACGGCTCGGGATCGGCTGCTCCATCGGCATCGGCAAGTCGTGCGCTCACGCCGGCGAACTCGACAGGGCATACGCGGAGGCGGTCGAGGCGCTGCGGTACCGGGGAATCGTCGGAACGGGCCAAGTCATTTATATCGAGGACGTCAGGCTGGAAGGGACCGCGCCGCTCCATTATCCGTCCGACAAGGAAGAGGCGCTGAACACGCACATCGTGAACGGGGATGCGGATCAGGCGCTGCGGCTGCTCGATCAGATCGTCAGGGAGATCAGCGGGGAGAAAGGAAGGGTGCACGTCCGCCAAATCCAATACGCGCTCATGCGGCTACTCGGCAGTCTGGTCGCGACCTCGGGCCGGTCGAACATCGATCTGTCCGCGCTCGCCGGCGAGAAGAACAACCTATACGAAGCGCTTCTCCATAAAGACGATCTTCAAGAAGCGGTGCAGTGGCTGCGCAAGCTGGTTGCGGCGCTGGCTTCCGGCTTCGGTACGGCTTTTCGGGAGAAAAACAACCGGTACGTCGACCAAGCGGTTCGAATCATCGCAAGCGAGCTCGACAAGCCGCTGTCGCTCGTCCAGATCGCCGACAGGCTTCGTCTCAATCCGTCGTATTTGAGCCGGATTTTCAAGGAAAATACCGGGCAATCGTTTACCGATTATATGACGAAAGCGCGCATGGACAAAGGAAAGGAGCTTCTGCTCGAAACGGATTTGAAAATCAAGGAAATCGGCGAACGGGTCGGCTATTTGAAAAGCGACTATTTCATCAAGCTGTTCCGCGAATGCGTCGGCATGACCCCCGGCGAGTACCGCAAGGCGCGAAGCGAGGCGTAAATCGTCCGATTGGCGGATACCGCAACGATGACATGCATACCACGATGATAAGATAAGTCATCGCGAGGGGGCCGGGGTCATCGCTTCGGCATTTCCTGGTGGCGCCCCATGGCCTATACTTGCAATCACAGTGCACTGTGCGTCGTCGCGAAACGCATTGCTTGCAAGATTGAAAACGATTACGAAAGGGGCTGCGGGCATGTTGGGCAGAAAGAAGATCATTTCGGCAGCGGTAGCGGTGCTGCTGGCGGGTGCCGTCGCGGGATGTACGTCCGGCAACAAAGAAGAGGGAAAACCGGGAGCATCCGGAACCGGGACGAGTCCGGGCGCCGCCAAAAAAATCGAAAAAGTGTACGTGTACGCCAACTTCGGCAATCTGGCCAGCAGCAACACGGTCAGCAAACCGGAAGCGGTGGAGGAAGTCAAGAAGGCCGTCATGGATAAAATCGGCATCGAAATCGTACCGATCATTCCGCCTAAAGGTTCGGAGGCGGACAAATTGAACGTGCTGCTCGGCTCCAACGAGCCGCTCGATATATTCGCGGGCTCGATGACGACCCATCAGGCGAACGGAGCGGTCCGGCCGATCGGCGATCTACTGGACAAATACGGGAGCAACATCCGCAAGCTGTGGCCGGCCGACTGGAAAATGTCGTGGGATGCGCTGACTACTTCGGACGGGAAAATTTGGGGGATCCCGACGGGCGCTCCGGTCGCAGGCAACGGCGTGCTTCTGCGCGAAGACTGGCTGAAGAAGCTCAATCTGCAAATGCCGAAGACGATCGACGAATATGAAAACGTACTGAAGGCGTTTAAGGATCAAGACCCTGCGGGCGCAGGCCAGACGATCCCGCTGCTTACCGACCTCGCTTCCTTGAACGGCGGGTTTGCCGCGGGCTTCATGGATATCGGCTACGGCAACTGGGTCGACAAGGACGGCAAAGTGAAGCCGCCGCAGCTGCATCCCGGCTACCGCGAGTTTGTCGCCAAAATGGCCGACTGGTACAAGAAAGGCTATATTTTCAAAGAGGCGTTCTCCTCCAACCGGACCCGCCAGATCGAGCTTGTGAAGCAAAACCGCGTCGCCTCGGGCGTCGTATGGAATACAACGATTACCGCCAATGAGCATCTGCTCAGGCAAAACGTCCCGGAAGCGAAGTATGGCGTAGCCGCGGAGCTGAAAGGACCGGCCGGCAATTTGACGACGCTCGGAGGCGTCAGCACGGGCGGAATCATGATCAACAAGAATGCCAAAAACCCGGAAGCGGCCATCAAGCTGATCGACTGGGTGCACTCGGATATCGAAAATTACTTCACACTCTTCTTCGGCATCCAAGGCAAACACTGGAAATATACGGATAAGGACAAAAAGATAATCGAAGGCTTGAATACCGACTACGTGGGGGATTTAATACCGGGATTGACGTTCGCCTATACGGTGCAATACGAGAAGAACGATCCTTCGTTCGGACCGCAGTTCGACTTTATCCGGAAATATATTACGAACATGAACCGGGTGAAAAAGACCGGCCTCGCCGATACGGAATACAAGTTCAATGCGAAGACGATCAGCGACAAAGTGCCGACGTCCGGAGATATCTCCCGCATGATCGAACAGGAAACGATCAAGTTCATTACCGGGGCCAGACCGATCGGTGAGTACGACAAGTTCCTTGAAGAGCTTGCCAAAGCCGGGCTCGACAAGTGGATCGAAGCGTATACGGCGGAATATAACCGGGTAAAGGGCAAATAATGCCGGCAAGCGGAGGGGGCTTCGGCCGGCGGCCCTCCTCCGAGCTTGAAGCGGGCCGGCTTTGACGGGAGGAAACGGAGATGGTCAGCCATTGAATGCAAAGACGTTGCGATTGATCCGGAAGCATAAACTGCATTATGCGCTTGTCATTCCGGGCATGTTATATTTTCTTATTTTTCATTACGGTCCGATGTACGGCATCATTATCGCGTTCAAGCAGGTAGCGCCGTTCGACGGCTGGAAGGGCATCTTTTCGGCGGAATGGGTAGGGCTGAAACATTTTCGCGATTTCGCTTCATCCTATTATTTCTGGGATATTATGGGGAACACGCTGACGATCAGCTTTTATCGGATCGCATTCGGCTTTCCGGCGCCGATCCTGCTCGCCCTGCTCATCAACGAGGTGCGGAACGCGGGTTTTAAACGGGTCGTGCAAACGATCTCGTATTTGCCTCATTTTTTGTCGATGGTCATCGTGGCCGGCTTGCTGACGGCTTTGCTGAGCGCGGACGACGGCTTTATCAAGGGACTGCTGCAGCAGTTCGGCGTCGAGCCGATTCCTTTTTTGACCGATTCGGCGTATTTCCGCTCGGTGCTTGTCGTATCGGGCATCTGGAAGGAAGTCGGCTGGAGCACGATCATTTATTTGGCGGCCATCGCCGGCGTCGATCAGCAGCTGTACGAGGCGGCGAAAGTCGACGGAGCGGGGCGCATCAAGCAAATATGGCATATTACGCTTCCCGGAATTAGCCATATCGCGATCATTTTGCTTATTTTGTCGATCGGCCATATTATGGATGCCGGCTTCGAGCAAGTGTTTCTGCTCTATTCGCCGCCGGTGTACGAGGTCGCCGATATTATCGATACGTATGTGTACAGGAAAGGACTCGTCGAGGTCAACTATTCGTTCGCTTCCGCGGTCGGCTTGTTCAAATCGGTGATCGCGCTCATTCTCGTCGTGGGCACGAACTATTTGGCCAAAAAATTCGGGCAGGAGGGGATCTGGTAGCATGAAGGCGAAAATGGCCCGAATACGTCCGGGCGGCGGCGAAACCGCCTTTCAGGCGTTCAACTACGCGTTCCTCGTTCTGTTGTCGCTGGCGTTCATCGTTCCTTTTCTGGCGATCGTCTCCACGTCGTTCGTCGGGGAAAACGAGCTGATCCGGAGGGGGAATTTCATCCTGATCCCGGAGCGGATCGATTTAAGCGCCTACAAGGTGCTGCTGTCGGAAGGCTCGATGCTGTATCACGCCTACGGGATTACGCTCCTGCGGGTCGTCGTCGGCACGTCGCTCAACCTGCTGTTTACATCTATGCTCGCGTACGGCTTGTCCAGAAAAGATATGCCGGGACGCAACGGGTTCATTACGGTCGTGTTTATTACAATGCTGTTCGGCGGCGGCTTGATTCCGACCTATTTGCTGCTCAAGTTTCTGCACTTGACCGATACGTTCTGGGTCATGATCGTGCCCGGACTCATCAGCGCCTGGAACTTGCTGATTATGAAAAACTTTTTCGCGCAAATTCCCGAAAGCTTGATCGAATCGGCGACGATCGACGGGGCGAGGCCGCTGACCGTTCTTGCGCGCGTCGTCTTTCCGCTCAGTCTGCCTACGTTCGCGACGATCGGTTTATTTTACGCCGTCGGGCATTGGAACGCCTGGTTCGACGCCACCATCTACATCAACGATTCGAAGCTGATGCCGGTGCAGGTGCTGCTGAGACGGATCGTGCTGTCTTTCTCCAGCCAGGATCTCGATGCGGAGATGCTGAACGGGGTGGCCCAGAAACCGACGGCGCAAAGCTTGCGGGGCGCGATGATCGTGGTGACGACGTTGCCGATTTTGTTCGTTTATCCGTTTCTGCAGAAGCATTTTGTGAAAGGCGTATTGACCGGCTCGCTGAAGGGCTGAATCAACCGAGGGAGTGGAGAAAACATGAAGCAGTTGGGTACGATCGTATTGGATTTGCGTCCCGGACCGGGAAATCCGCGAAACAGCGAAGGGGCTTTCCTGGAGCTGAAGGACGGCAGGCTGATGTTCGCCTACAGCCGTTTTACCGGCGATTCCGCCGACGATTATGCGAAAGCGTGCATCACGGTGCGCTATTCGTCCGACGGAGGCGATTCGTGGACGGGCGACGCCGTCATCGCGCAGCCGGAAGATCATGACGCCCTCAACATTATGAGCGTATCGCTGCTGCGGATGCGCAACGGGGATATCGGGCTGTTTTATTTGCTGCGCTACGGCTGGCACGATATGCGGCTGCATGTGCGGCGTTCGTCCGACGAAGGCGCGACATGGGGCGATCCGGTATGCTGCGTGCCGGCCATGGGCTATTATGTGACGAACAACGACCGGGTCGTCCGGCTTTCGTCCGGCAGGCTGGTCGTCCCGGCAGGCTATCACCGGATGAAAACGGGCAATACCGAATGGGGGAAATTCGACGGCCGATCGGTTGCGTTCTTCTTCCTGTCCGACGACGACGGGGCGACTTGGCGCGAAGCGCGCAATTTTGTTTCGATCGGCTCGCCGAATTCGCGCAGCGACATGCAGGAGCCGGGCTTGATCGAGCTTGCGAACGGTACGCTCTGGGGCTGGGCGCGCACCGATCTCGGCTGCCAGTACGAGACGTTCTCCCATGACGGGGGCGAGTCGTGGAGCGCGCCGATGCCGTCCGTCTTCACATCGCCGTGCTCGCCGCTGTCCATGAAGCGCAATCCGCTAAACGGCGAGCTGCTGGCCGTATGGAACCCGATACCGGCCTACAATACGCGCAAGCTGGAGAAGCACAGCTGGGGCCGGACGCCGCTCATCGGAGCGGTCAGCAAGGACGAGGGCCGGACGTGGAGCGGCCACTTCGCGGTCGAGCGGGAAGAGGACGGCAACGGCTGCTGCTACGTCGCGATCCATTTTACCGGCAGTGCCGTGCTGCTTGCGTACTGTGCGGGCGAGGCGGAGGACGGCATTTGCCTGACACGGCTGAAGGTTCGCAAAATCGCGCTTTCCGAGCTGCAGGGCTGATAGGCGTGTCTAAAATATTGTACACTTCAAGTCCCGGCCTATATAATGACAGTATAGACGAATTGGCGGGCAAAGCCTCGACTATACGTGAAATGGCAGGGGGGCGGAAGAGTGAACCATCTTTTACCGCGTATCGAACAGTTGGCAAAGACGGATTTTGTCGTGCTTCATTCGTCGAACGGCCCGGGAGCTTCCGAGGACAGCAGTTGCGGTGCAAATGTGAAATTCCTTAAATCCGGGCAGGACTATTATTATATACCGAATGCAAATGAGCACGACGATGCGGCGGTCCGGCTTCCAAGTTGGAAAGTGGAAGCGGTTTCGAGCGATGCGCCCCTTTCGTCCATCGCTGCAGCTTTTGCAAACGGCCCTATGCTGCTCGTCGAAGCCGGGAATGAGCCGATCGGTTATGTTACCTCCGCCGACTTCACACAGGCGGTCATCCAGTCTTACCGTTATTTGAACGCTTATTTCGAAACGACATTGGACATGATGGACACCGACACGGCGGTGACTTTGATTAACGACGAAAGCAAGGTAGCCGTATGGACGGCGGGAGCGGAGCATATTTTCTCGATTCCGAAGGAGAACATCATCGGGAAGCCGGCCTCGGACTTTTTCCCGGTCGACAGGCTGCAATCATTGCGAACGCTGCGGACCGGCGAGTCCGTGTACAGACAGCAGCACCAACCGAGATCGGATTTGTTCGTTCTCATTAACGCGAAGCCGGTTATGCTGGACGGCGGCATTATCGGTGCGGTCGCCGCGGAGATCGACATTACGACGCAAATTCGCCTTCATCAGGAGCTGCTGCATATGTCGACGAAGGTTCATCATTTGCAGCAGGAAGTAGCCAAGCTTGACCCGTCCAGCGACCCCTTCCGGAAAATCCAAGGAACGAGCGGCGCCATCAAGCGCTGTATCGAGGCGATCAAGAAAATAAGCGCCAGCAAGGCGACCGTCCTGATTCAAGGGGAAAGCGGCACCGGCAAAGAGCTGGTCGCCAAAGCGATCCATGACTCGCGCGAGCAAAGCGGCGCTCCGTTCATCGCGATCAATTGCGGCGCGATCCCGCCGTCGCTGTTCGAGAGCGAGCTGTTCGGCTACGAAAGAGGCGCTTTCTCCGGGGCCGATCCGAGGGGGAAGAAAGGGAAGATCGAGCTTGCGGGCGGCGGCACTTTGTTTCTGGACGAAATCGGCGAGATGCCTTTGGACATGCAGGTGAAGCTGCTTCGGGTGCTGCAGGAAAAAACGTATTTCCCCGTAGGCGGCACTCAATTGAAAACGGCTACCTGCCGGATCGTCACGGCTACCAATCGCGACTTGAAGGGGATGATCGCCGAAGCGAAGTTTCGCGAAGACTTGTATTACCGTCTGAACGTCGTGTCGATCGACATCCCGCCTCTGCGCGACCGCAAAGAAGATATTTACGAGCTGGCACAATCGTTTCTGCACGAGTTCTCGCTTCTGTATGACCGGCCGATTCTGAGTTTTCCCCGGGAGATCGTTCAAGACTTGCTTCAATACGAATGGCCGGGCAACATACGGGAATTGAGAAATGCGATCGAACGGCTCGTCATATTCGCTGCCGACGGCAACGTACTGCGGGAATATTTGCCTTCCTCCATTTATTCCGGGAGCAAGCGGCCGCCCGTTCCTGCAGCAGGCGTCAAGGAGCCGGAGCCGCTTTCCTTCCAGGAGAAGCTGGACGCTTACGAGAAGGAGCTGCTTCTCCAATCGCTCGAGCTGGAGAACGGCAACAAGCTTGCCATCGCCAAGCGGCTCGGCATGTCGAGAGCGACGCTTTATAACAGGCTGAAGCGTCTTGGGCTGTGAAGGATGAAAGGATAGGGATGGAATCGAATCGCGCTTGTGTCCAAAAACTTGGATGCGAATAGAAAGCATTCTATAGTTGTGTACAAAAACTTAGACACCTCAAAGCCCCATCGCATCCGTCCGGAGGACTGTTGCCATGGGGCTTTTTGCATTTGTTCCGTTAACTGAACATATTTTTTAGAACCATCCATAGGTTAGCCGGTTTCTCCGCTAGCCGGCGCGTATAATACGGATACCACATGGCGCCGTAGGGGACGTAGCAGCGAACTCTGTAGCCTTCCGCGGCGAGCCGGGCCTGGTCGTTCATTCGGAGACCGTAGAGCATTTGGAATTCGAAAGCATCCTTCGGTATGCGATGCTGCTCGGCATACGCTTTGACCCAATCGATAATGCGGTCGTCGTGCGAAGCGATGGCCGTATAGATGCCGTGATCCAGATGCCTTCTGATGATTTTCTTGAAATTGTCGATGACATCCGCGGCATTCTGGTAAGCGACGGAAGCCGGTTCCTTATAAGCGCCCTTCACCAGCCGCAAGCGGATATCGGCTTGAATCATGTCTTCGACGTCCTGTTCGGTCCGGTACAAGTACGCTTGCAGAACGGTGCCGACATTCGTCAACCCTTCCGCATGAAGCCGGTGGATAATATCGAGAGTAGCTTGGGTGAAAGGCGAGTCTTCCATGTCAATTCGGACGTAATTGCCCGTTTCTTTCGCTTTGGCGACGACCGCTCGGATATTGGCGTAGCACGTCTTGGCATCCAGCGCGAGCCCCATCTGGGTAGGCTTCAAGGAAATGTTCGAATCCGCCCGCGTCCGGGCGATCCCTTCTACAAGCCGGATATATTCATCCCTGTAGCCTGCCGCTTCGTGCAAATGCTTGATCCCTTCGCCAAGGTGGTCGAGCGTGGCCATGATGCCTTTGTTGTTCAACGCTTCGATTTCCTTCAGCGCATCCGACAGGTTGTCGCCCGCAATAAACTTGCCAGCCAATTTTTTGCCGTATTTGACGGATAATGATTCGACGAATTTGTTGCCCGCGATCGTCAGTAAAGTTTTGCGATACAGCTTTGTGCCGAAATCCATGGAAATGGCACTCCTTTCGAGAAGTCGTTTGTCTAGGTATGAATACAATGGAGTAGGAAGCAATAATCGTGCCAATCGGTCGAATGGCTTTGAACTTTGGCATGAAATTTGCTTATTAGATTCATGTCGACTCGGAAGCCGGTTCGTTCACGGCATTTCCCGGAACAATATGATGGAGGTTGAACAACGGATGAGAACACCATTTCGAAATGAAGCGTTTACCGATTTTAAGGATGATAGGAACAATCAAGCATTTGAAGCGGCCCTGAAAAAAGTGGAGACGGAGCTGGGGCAGCCGTACTCCATCCTGATCGGCGACGAGCGCATCACGACAGAACGTCAATCAAAGTCGATCAATCCGGCGCGGACCGGGCAGGTGATCGGCGTCGTTTCGCAGGCCGACACCGATTTGGCGGAGAAAGCGATCCAAACCGCCGCGCATACGTTCGAAACGTGGAAGCACACCGATCCGAAAGAGCGCGCTCGCTATCTCTACAGAGCGGCGGCGATCATGCGCCGTCGGAAGCACGAATTCTCGGCTTGGCTCACCTTTGAAGCGGGCAAGACGCGGGCCGAAGCGGATGCCGATACGGCGGAAGCGATCGACTTTATGGAATTTTATGCGCGTGAAATGCAGCGCTTGAGTGCGCCCCAGCCGCTGACCACCATCGAAGAGGAGGAAAACGAGCTTTACTACATTCCGCTCGGAGTAGGCATTGTCATTCCGCCGTGGAACTTCCCGCTTGCCATCATGGCCGGCATGACGACGGCCGCAATCGTATCGGGCAACACGGTCGTTCTGAAGCCTGCGAGTCCGACGCCGGTAATCGCCGCCAAATTCGTCGAGCTGCTGCGGGAAGCGGGCGTGCCGGCCGGAGTCGTGAACTATTTGCCGGGTCCGGGCGGCGAAGTCGGCGATTATTTGGTCGACCATCGGCTGACCCGCTTCATCAGCTTCACTGGCTCCCGCGACGTAGGCTTACGCATTAACGAGCGTGCGGCCAAAACCGCCCCGGGTCAGAAATGGATAAAGCGCGTCATCGCGGAAATGGGCGGCAAAGATTCGATTATCGTAGATAGCGATGCGGATCCGGAAGTGGCGGCAGATGCGATTACGGCATCCGCCTTCGGCTTCTCCGGGCAAAAATGCTCCGCTTGTTCGCGAGCCATTATTCATGAGCAAGTGTATGATGCAGTTCTGGCCAAAGTGATTGAACGCGCGCAAAAATTAGTGATGGGCGACCCTGCCGAACGCGCGGCGTACGTCGGACCGGTTATCGATGAGAAAGCATACCGCAAAATTATGGAATATGTGGAGATCGGCAAAACGGAAGGACGTCTCGTTCATGGCGGGAAGACCGGCAATCCGGAAGGATATTTTATCGAGCCGACTATTTTTGCCGACATCGGCGCCAACGCGCGTATCGCGCAGGAAGAAATTTTCGGTCCGGTCGTCGCGTTCATAAAAGCGAAATCGTTCGACGAGGCGCTGGAAATCGCCAACAATACGGATTACGGCTTGACCGGGGCTGTTATTTCCAACAACCGTGCGCATTTGGAGCGGGCGAGACGCGAATTTCACGTCGGCAACCTGTATTTCAACCGCAAATGTACGGGAGCTTTGGTCGGAACCCATCCGTTCGGCGGCTTCAACATGTCGGGAACCGATTCGAAAGCGGGTGGGCGCGATTATTTGCTGCTCTTCACGCAAGCCAAGATGGTTTCGGAGAAGTTTTAGGGGCGACGAACGGCGAACGATTGAAGAGAGGTTCATCTGAGATGTTTACAACTAAGGCTGCCTTTCCTGTAGGCAGCCTTGTTGCCGTTGATGATCGGACTATCTTTATGTGTTGTTTGAATTGCCGCAGTGACTTTCTTGTATTTTCTCTATAATTTCACTAACACACTGTTCTATATCCTTATTGGAGCAATCAACATTTTTATCGCTATGCTTCATGTATAGAGGAACTCTTTCCTCGTAAAGGTCCTTAAGACTATTTCCTTTTTTTATTACAATGCCTCTGGTTGTTATGTTCACTAGTCTCTTTTGAATTTCTTCATAGGGGACATGTAAATAAATCATCTGACCGTCTTGTTTAAGGACATTCATAGCTTTTTCCGAGTATACAACGCTTCCGCCTGTAGATATGATGCAACATAAATGTTTCGACACCATCGTGATCAATTATATCTTGTAACAACCTGCCTTCATGTTGTTGTATCACAATATCTGTATCCACGTAATCCATTCCCAGAGCTTTTGCAAGCAAAACGCCTAAAGTGCTTTTACCGGCTCCGGACATACCTATAAGAACTATATTCATATTGTTCCTCGCTTTAGTTTCATTTTCTAAGAACTTTAATGATAAGTTCCAGTAATATTGTCCTGATTATCACTCAATAATTTTGTTAGAACAACAATTTGACCAGCATGATAACTATAATGTTCACACACATGAACTAGCATTGTTTCAATATCCCTTGAATACTTGGTTTCCGTTTCAAAAGTAGGACGTACAGCCATTTTGTTCCAATCTTCGATCGAATAATGTATGGTTACGCTTCTTTGTAGATCAGATTCCGTCAACCCTACAATTATGCTAGATGATTGCCGCCTTACGTCGTTAAGTAGTTGTAATAGATCTATGCCAGACATTCCATTGTTTTCAGTGAATTCTCTTGATCTCGTTCGATTAAAAGGCATGTTACCTATACCGCTGACAAAGTGTTGATATTCATTTCCTGCCAAATGTAGACATAAGTTACCGATGCTATTCATGTTTGGTTTAAGTTTGTGCCAGATCTGTACTTCTGACAAGAGGTTTATACAGGTTTCAATTCTTCTTAGCTGTTTGTTCATTTCATTTAGAACCAAAGAGTTTAATTTCAAAGCCATAACCTTCCCCCATCATTATCCAAAGTTCCGGAACAAGCCGGCTGCACCGGATTAACCGAATATATACGATAGTGTTATTTAACATTCTTATATACTTACTTATAGCTTATCAAATTCCACTCCGTATTTATTGAAGATGGCCTCATATTTATTTTCGAATATGGTCCATCGATGCTCTGTTCCGTACTTTTCCTGCAAAGCATTCAAATAATGTTTAGCCGCTGCTACATCATTGGATTGTAATAGCAAATGAAAGCTCTCTTCGCCCAGATGCAAAAATGGACCCGAAGTGTAATAATCAACAAGGGATCGGGCACTGGTCTTAGTATCATAGAAATGAATAACCTCTTCTAATCCACTTAGAAGCGTTTTTCTTAATTCATCCCTATTCGTATCGGGAGCGATTGAAAATCGATCTGGAACAGACTCGGCAATTTCCCCAATTCTTGCTCTGAAGTGACACTCCGCTTCTTGGGGCGCCGTCAGAACCTCTCTCGATTGTATCTGTGCCAACTCCGCTGCATAAATACCGCAGTTCACATAAAACATTACATTATCCGCTGAATTGCCAGAGGATTTTTGGAAATTGAACATGTAGATAAGGTTTTCTGTTGTCTTATGGAAATTCAAATTCTTCTTTGCAAAGCCGCGGTTGGAAAGGAACGGCTTTACGTCCTGCTTAATCATATCGTTAAAGAGTTGCTGCAACATGATCCCTCCTAGAAGATTACTATTGATCGAAGATCTTTTCTTTTATTGCTGCCTCTAAATAATACTAGCTCGTATTCGTCGCGAGGCCGCCGATCGATCCGTCGGTTAATGATCATGATTACATGCTTTTTCACCGCTTTCGCCTCCTCCTTTGAACAGCCCATACTGTAAGAGCAAAGGCTGCGACAGAGAGCAAATCGACTAAGAGCTCTGTATCGTATTCTTGTTCTTTGTTTCCGAATGTTTCCGCTTCGGCAGCTTCAAGGCGAGATTGTTTTTCTATTTCGCGCCCATTGCCTAATGCCTTTATATCTTCCCCGGCCTGTGATAATTCCACGGTTCGGTTGCAAAAATTGGTGTAAGATTCTCCGTTTTTATCGTACGTGTACACCATGTAAGACTTGCCTTCTTCAAACATGAACCCGCAGGAGCCTCCGTTGCTGTAAACGATCGTTCGGGATTGTTCAACGCCCTTCCAGGCCTGATCCACTTCAAATACATTGGCGCGTCTACTGGTACCCATAGATGCCTCGCTGTTCTCCTGTTCATATCCAATCTCAATCACGTTGCCGGAAAAAACTTCCTCAGCCCGATCCAGTTCCGCTTTCGGATCCAGTTTCGTGCACCAACAAGCGAAGCTCATTTTTGGAGCAATCGATAAAGACACGATGAAGAATAACAAGGAAAGCAATACTTTATGAACCATTGCTTTTCTCATGATGGGAACCTCCCTAAAATCAATCCATTTCCCTTTGTAAGAAATGACGTTCGCAGGATGACAGCGCTAAGGTCTCCGTTTTATTCATTTTACTCCCCAATAACTGGAAGGTTGCGCAACTACTGTTACTTCAGCAAACGAAAAGAGGATTTGCCGAGTTATCCGGCAGCTCCCGTCTTTTGATCTACGATAATTCGGTATGCTGTTCGTACAAGATTCCTCTTATTCGCTCCTCGCTCAAATAATACATTTCCGCCAGCTCCGCTACGCGTATGCCGTCCATATATTGACGGTAAATTTCGTTGTTTCTATGTTCGATTTCGGCACGCGAGCCGCTCTTTTTTCCCCACCCGGTCCTTTCGGTTTGAGGGATATACAAATGCTCGCCTCGCACATATTTCTGAATTTCTCGAATCAAGCTTTCGGGCAGCACGTCGCGTGCGTTTTTGTATTTACTCATGTCCCGTTTCGAGCATTTTAGCCAGCCCGAAGAAGTGACTGTTGATTTGGTCGAAGCCTTCCCGAACCATGAGCGTAAACGTATCGACTTCCTTCAAAGACATGAGCGAGTTAACGGCGTGCAAATCCAGCTGCTTCATCGACCATAACGCTCCTTGCAGGAATCGCCGCTTTTCCGCGCGAGGGAGTTCGAATTTGGGTCTAAAATGGACGTTAAAGGCGGCTCCCAAAAGCTGGCCGTTCGGTTTCTCTATGACTTTGTAATAAGCGACAGAGGTAATCTCGTTTTCTGTGTTTCTCATCGTCAGCACCACGTTACTGGGCTTGACCGTTCGAAACTGGAATTTAAATATATACGCATTAGTTACGCTACCATCGTCTAGCAGCATCCGATGTATATCATCCAGGCTCAGCGATTCCGTTTGAATCGATTCGGTGTCCAGAAGCTCAGGGGGGTTCCATTCGTTCAATAGAAGTTGAGCGGAAACGCGCAAATACGGATCGATGTTGCGAAAACCTAGACGATCCAGCGAAGCAATTTCTTGGTTATAAATTTGACCGAATTCCGTGAAGACAAAGTATGTCAGCCGTTTCCCCCCGTTTTCGATCACGGACTTCGCACATCTTTCCACTAACTCGGACAGGATTGGCTGGGAATCCTCGTCTTTGATGAAGTACATAATGTGCCCATCTGTACCACGAAATTCAACGCTCAGGAAAGCGATAATCTTAGATTCCGCTTCCGCGACAAATCCTTTAAGGTTCAGCCTCGTTTCCTGCCCGTTTGGAAAAAACAAGCTTCGAACTCGGTCCGGGTTACGGATGGGAAAAGCCTGAATTGGCCTGTTTGCCATCAGATTACATACACGTTCAAAGTTATCCCCTTCTCTAAGCTCCCTAATCGAATACCGCGGCTGAAATTCCAATCCAATCCTCTCCTTTTGGTCTAGGATGATTTTATTATGCGGGATACAGAACTAGGGAAATCTTGTATTTTTTTATAAAAATAATCGAACAAGTGAGCTTATGTTTATAAAGGAGGAAAAAGGCCTCTCTTGTCGAAATGTGTTACGGATTAGGAACTATATCCTAATTTATGCAGCTGATTGGAACTAAAAAAGGCAAACCTGTCGAAAGGCAGGGACGCAAAGCCACGGGTCTACAGCCTCGCTTTTCCCGATTCGGGTAAAAGCCGGTACGATAGCCGGGTTGCTGGGAACGATCGGCTTTTTTGCGTTCAAATATTCGAACTAAAATTGGGGGATGCGCTGTGAAAGTAAGTCTAGGCATCATTCGAGCGTGCGGAGCGGCGGGGTTGGCGGCCGTGCTTTTGTTGACGGGAGCTGTAGAAGGGCATGCGCTTGGCGCAGGGTCGGAGATTGGGGCGGAGTATGATCAGCCTTTGCCGATGTCGTTGTTTCGGAACAAAAATGCGGATCGGCCTGTGAACAACCAGCCGATATTCCGCACGAAAGGCGAATACGAGTGGAAATGGATCAACAAAGGAAACGGTTATAAGAAACTCATTAGCGACGGGAACGGTACTTTCTATTACTACGATTACAGCAATATCGTCCACGCCGTAACGTCGGAACACGAACACCTATGGATGTCGGAGCCATTCCCGCAGAAGATCGTATCCTTGAACAGGACGGAAAACGGGAATCTGCTGCTTGTACTCAACCCTGAAATCACCACCATCAACGTCACCGGCAGTCGCGTCAAACCTACTACGACGAATCGGGTAATTGTATACGACAAGGAAGGCAATAAGCTGCTGGATCAATGGCTGTTTAACCCTAACGTGGGGGGCGCAAATCTGCTTACGGCAGGCGGACGGCTCGTCTTTCAATCAGAGGAAGGTCTCGTCTGCTATGACACGAACGGTCGGAAGCTGTGGACGATTACCGACAATGTCCGGCTATCGCAGGATGAAGGCAAGCAATGGTATACGAACGTGGACGCCTTGGAGCGCGGGGAAGATGGCGCTATCGCTCTATTTACATCGGATGGCGTATACCGACTGATTAACGCCAGTGGCACTATCGTAGACGTTCAGAGAGCGCGCAAAACGAGTTTGCAGACCGGGGAAAGGAATTTTCTGGTGGTCACGCAAGGGGAGGACGGCTTCTATTGGTGGGGAGAGGAGCGGCTGACCGCTGAACAAATGATCGCCGTTCACAACAACAGGCCGAAACCGCCTTACTGGACGCAATACGATGTGAAGTGGGCCCAAGGCAGCTATTCGACTACCGAGGAAGAGAACAATCTGGTTGCGAAGGATCTCGACGGCAATGTGCGGTGGACCTACTATACGCCCGAGGCCCAATACGGCCACCCGAGCAACGTGATCGTCAACCGGGACGGAGACGTGTTCTTCTCGGACAACGGCGGGAATGTATACGGGGTGGATTCGGAGGGGAATGAGATCTTCCGTCTGATTCGCAATAACCCGGATAGGACGACAGTGCAACTTAGCTTGACCCCCGACGGGGGTGTGCTGGGGACGACGGAAAACATCGGCATGTTTCGGATAGCGAAAAGCGGGATCGCCGTTACGATAGAGGGCAAGCCCAGTTCACTCGAAGACCGGCCTTTCCTGCAGGACGGGGAGGCGTTCGTTCCGTTCGGACCGGTCTTGGAACGGCTTGGTTTCGACGTACAACGGGACGATGCGACTCAGACGGTAGTCGGGGCGAAGCCAAGTACGAATATTCGTGTACAGGTCGGCCAGCCCGACGGAGTTGTCAACGGGCAAGCTTTGCCTTTGCCGATCGCTTCCCAGTTGATTGATGGAACTGTATTTGTACCGGCCCGTTTCGTTGGCGAAGCGCTTGGCCTTCAGGTGGAGTGGGACGCCGTAAACCGGGAGGTGCGGATCGGCAGTCCGGAACAACTGGCCCGACAGGCGGTCGTCCGGTTTCTCAAGCATGTGGAGCAGGGCGACGATCATAAAGCGAGAGCCGACTTGACCGATTCGGAGTTGAACTTGTTCGAGCGGGTGCCGTCGCTCGTTCCAGCTTTCGTACGAAAGCAGTGGAGAAGCGATATCGTTTCGATGACCGCTCGTTCCGACGGTCCGGACTACTATGTGGTGGAGACTGTGCAGAGGAACCGGAGCTTTGATTTCAAACAAATCCTCGACAAAGTCGGCACCTGGAGGTATGTGCTTAAGCTGACGCCGGAAGGGATATGGAAAATCGAGGATTCGGATTTGTTTCAAGGTAAGTCGATATTTTAAATTAGACCATCGAGACGGTGTTGAAGTACATAGCGGAATTGGATACTTAGAAAACGGTTGCCAACTTTACCCATTGCCCTTACCATAGAATATGGGTCTAAAGTCTATCCCAATGTGTAGAGGAGCGGTTCGTCCATGTCGTTTTTCAAGAAAATGATGGCCAGTGTAGGCATCGGCGGCGTTAAAGTGAACGCGGTTCTGGATAATGCCGACGGGGTTCGGGTCGGAGACGAGCTTCACGGAACGGTTTATGTAACCGGTGGCAAGCTTGCCCAAGAGATTACGAGAATTCACTTCTGCCTGTACTCCAACTATTTCCGGGAGAAGGAAGGGCAAATCGTCGAAGAAAGCGGTATAATCGCGCGGTTCCATCTGGACGAGCATTTCACGATCGAGCCCGGCGAGGAGCGGCAGTTCGGATTCAGCTTCCCGATTCCGCTGTCGACGCCGATTACGATCGGCACTTCGAAAATATGGGTCGTTACCGAGCTCGACGTCGAGAAGGCGATCGACCAAAGGGACAAAGACTTCATTCACATCCAGCCTCATCCGATCGTGGGCGCCGTGTTTGAGTCACTAAGCCGTCTCGGACTGCGAGCGACGGAAGTGTCGCTTATGCACGTGCCGCGCCTCGGTTTGGAGTTTCCGTTCGTGCAGGAGTTCGAGATGAAGCCGCAGTATCGGTCCAATCTGGAGGAGCTGGAGCTGTTCTATGTAGTCCATGAAGACGAGGTGGAGTTCTACATGGAGATCGACCGCCGGGCGAGAGGGCTGCTCGGTCTGCTGGAGGAGCAGTTCGATCTGGATGAACGGTATGCGCGGTTTACGCTGACTTACGAAGATATCGAGGATATGGACCATCTGACCGATTTCCTCCGGGAAACGATCGAAGACAACCTGTAATCCTGGGACGGCATACGACGAGCGGTTTCGCCATTGGGGCGGGGCCGCTTTTTTGGTGCGCCTGATGGCGCGAAGGCCGCTTACGAAAGCCTAACGTATAAAACCGCCGCTTGCGGGCAACTCTAGTAACATCCAAATCTATCACTTCGACGAAACGAGGAGGATGTTGCTAGAATGCAAAACAGGATGAAATGGTGCATGGCCATCGTTGCAGCCATAACGGTAATGACCGGGGCCGGTCCGAAAGCTTCGGCGTACAACAGCCAGGAAGAGGAGTTGGCGATAGCCGACAACTGGACGTACGCGGGTGAAGCTTGGGTGTACCGCACCTCCGCGGAGCGGGAAGCGGAAGCGAAAGCCGGAGCCGATGCGCAGGCGACCGGGATGGATAACGCTCTGCCGGGAATCAGCATACTGCAATACCAAGTAAACTCAGGCGATACGCTGTATAAAATATCCCGTGCTTTCGGCATTACAGTAGACGAGCTGCTCGCAGCGAACTCGCTCGATAACCCGAACCGGCTGAGCGTCGGACAACGGATCGATATTCCACAGCTCGAAACCGGCTGGAACGGCGGCAGCGAAAGGCCGGTCGTGCAGCGCGTGCTGAGCTCCACCTTGACCGCCTACACGGCCGGCAAGGAGTCCACGGGCAAAACTCCCGCTCATCCTGCCTACGGAATAACGCGCAGCGGCAGCAAGGCGGAGGAAGGCCGGACGGTCGCGGTAGACCCATCCATTATCCCGCTAGGCTCCACTGTATTGATCGAAGGCATCGGCATACGCAAAGCCGAGGACACCGGTTCCGCGATCCGCGGGGCGCGCATTGACGTATATATGAACAATTTGAATGAAGCGGTGGAGTTCGGTGTGAAGAAAAACGTGAAGGTGTTCGTGCTCGAGGAGAGCAGCGTGTAGTCTCCGTGTATGCGACGCTGATCGGACGCGGTCAGCATGAGCAATAAGGCAATCCAAACCAGGTGAAAAAGACGCCTTCAAAACCACTTTAGAAGTGGAGATGAAAGCGTCTTTTTGTCGATGGCACAGAAGGCGCCACCGCTTCGAACGATTACTTGTTCAGTTTGGCCAGCATGAGATGAAGCACTACGGCCGCTTGGGCTCTTGTACTGTTGTCGGCCGGGGCGAAATTCCCCGCATCGGTTCCGTTCACGAGTCCGAGTCCGGAAGACGCACGGACGTAGGTTCTGGCCCAGTCGCTAATGCTGCCTTCGTCTGAGTACTTCACTTCCTGCGTGATGACGAGATCGGACAACTTCTTGCCTGTCGCGAACAAGTAGGCGTTCACCATCATGACAGCCATTTGTTCGCGGGTAATGAAGGCGTCAGGAGCGAACTCCTTCTCGCTTACACCGCTCACGATATTCGCTTCGCGGGCGGCATATACCGCTTTGTTGTACCAGGCGTCAGCGGAGACGTCGCTGAATGTGCCGACGGTACCGCTGCTTTGCAATTGCAAGGCCCGGGAGAGCAACGTTACGAATTGTGCCCTCGTCATGTTGGAATCCGGTTTGAAGGATGTTTCATCTACGCTGTTTACAATTCGTGCTATGGCCAAAAAGACTGTTATTTCTCAAACTAAAAAAGAACAAGGAGCCGGCCCGACCGCATTCAAACGATCGGACCGACTCCTTGCTCACTACGGCTTCGCAAATCCGCGGTTCAACTGCGCGAACGAGACGGCTCCTTGGCTCCTCACACCGGCCAAGCCGAGCTGACCGGCGCCGGTAACGGGCTCTCGGGTACCGTCTACGGCCGGATCGGCGTAACGGACGAACCAATCGTCCAGCTTCGCTTTCATGGCCGTCAACGTTTCGGCATAGGAGGACTCGTACGCCAAATTGCGCTTCTCGACCGGATCGGCGGCAAGATCGTACAGCTCATGCGGGCCGTACGGGTAGCGGTGAATGTACTTCCGCGTCTTCGAGCGGACCATCCGCACCGGCCCGTACTCGTCATAGACGACTACATCGTCTCGCACCTCGTGCGGCTGTCCGGTCAGCAGCGGAGAGAAGCTGCGTCCCGGCAGTGACCGGTATTGCGGCGGCATGCCGTCAGGGATTCCTGCAGCCGTACTTGCCTTTGTGCCAGCTGCCCCATCAGTTTCCGTATTCGCCGTCGTATCTGCTCTCGCACCTGTTCCCGCACCGGTCAGTACGCCTGCCGCTGAAGCGGAGCTTCCCTCCGAAGAATCACCCGCCGCTGCCACTGCAGATCCGCTCCGTCTGCCGATCCCGGCGTACTCGAGTATCGTCGGCATGAAGTCGTAGGCGCTCAGCAGCGCATCGCTGACGACGCCTTCCGGAATATGCCCTGGGTGGCTGAATATTGCCGGGACTTTGACGGAGCTGTCGTACATGTTTTGCGGAAACGTACCGTTTCCTTTGCCCCAGAAGCCGTGCTGCCCGCAGCTGAAGCCGTTGTCGCTCATGAAGACGACGAGGGTATTGTTGCGCTCTCCCATTTGCTCCAGCTTGTCCAGGATCCGTCCGATTTGCAGGTCCATGGCCGTCACGGCAGCGTAATAGCCTTTCAGGTTCGCTTTCCAGTCTTCGCCCCACGGCGGGTTCGGGATCGACCACGGATGCTTAGGCTCCTGAGGGCACGACTCGAACGGGCAATCGTCATACATCCGGACGATTTCCTCCGGGTGGTTGCCGATCCACGGGCTGTGCGGGGCGGTATAATGGACGCTCAAATAAAAAGGCTGTCCGCCGTTCTGCGCGTCGAGGAAGCGGAGCGCTTCGTCTGTAATGACGTCGGTCACGTAGCCGGGCTCGTTGTACAACTGGCCGTCCCGGACCATCGGGGCGTTGTAGTAAGGGCTTCCCCCGGTCTGGTGGGCGTACCAGAAGGAGAAGCCGGGCGCGGCTTTCTGGTTGTCGCCCAAATGCCATTTCCCGCTTAGGCCGCACACGTACCCGTTCTCGGCCAATTCCTCGACATAGGTCCGATGGCCCTGCAAATAAGGGACGGCGCGTTCGCCCACGTTGCCTTCCCGGATCCAGTCGTGCACGCCGTGCTGGGACGGAATTTTGCCGGTCATGAGCGAGGCGCGGGCCGGCGAGCATACGGGAGAGGCGCAGAAGAAATTGTCGAACCGGATGCCCGTCTCTGCCAGCCGGTCCAGATTGGGGGTGATGATCTCGCGATTGCCGGCATTGCCCATCGCCCAGGCGCCTTGATCATCGGATAAAATAAAAACGATATTCGGTCGTTGCCCGCGTTGTTCCATTCGTTTCCCTCCAGCCGGTCAAGGCCCCCCTATCGCGGAGAGCCTTTGCCGATTTCCTTTTGCCGAGCAGTTATTTCTTTTCCTTATAAGCTTTGTTTACTTCGTCCAATATTTTGTTGCCGCCTTGATCGCGCCACTTCTTGGACAGCTCGGCGATCCCAGCGTCGATATCCGTTTTGCCGGTCAAGATGTTCATGAACGTCTGATTGTACAGCTCCTTGACGACTCCGCCGAATTCGGTCTCGGCGTTCGTCGTGACGTTGACGAGGTTCGGCACCATATACTTCGAGGCGATCTCGACCGATTCCTTCGCGCGGTCCGCCTGCGGCTCGGTTTGCGGCAAGTAATTGTTCGTGAGCGGCCATGCGACGCTGCCCCATGCGAGCGCGTGGGCCCATCCGCCGGAGGCGAAGCTGTCCTTGGCTCGTTCCGCTTCGTTATAGGTGATTTTGTCCCCTTGCTTCGTATAGTGGACGTTCTCGATTCCGAGCTCGAGCAGGTCGCGGCCTTCCTTCGACAGCATGAACTCGATGAACTTCGCCGCTTTCTCCGGGTTCTTCGCGCCCTTCGTCACCGCCGTGAACAAGCCGTTCTTCGGAGTCGCGACCATGCCCGCCTTGCCGTTCGGTCCGGCCGGAGGGCCCATGTAGCCGAGCTTGCCTTGCGGGTTAACCTTCTGCAGACTCGACTCGATCCGGTTCACATGGCGGTACATGCTCGCATCCATCATGCCGACCTTGCCTTGATAAAACTTCTGCTCCTTCATCTGCGTATCGTTCAACATATATTCCGGCTCGATCAGCTTCTCGTCCCACAGCTTCTTGATATAAGCCATTCCTTGCTTGAACGAGGGGTGTTCGAACTTCGGAATGACATTGCCTTTATCGTCGAGCGCCCAGTCTCCGTAAGGCATCCCGTAGGCGTAGAAGACGAATTCAAAAGCGTTCGGTCCGGGCTTGACGGACGTGAAGCCGTACGTATCGTTTTTGCCGTTCTTATCGGGGTCCTGCGTGGCGACCGCCTTGAGTGCCGTGTAAAATTCGTCCAACGTTTTCGGCGGCTTCAGCCCGAGCGCATCGAGCCAATCGGCCCGGTACGAGACGAGCACGTTGGAGCGTTCCCTCTCGATGAACGGGTAGCCGTAATATTTCCCGTTAATCGCCGTCCAGGACAAGCTCTCCAGCTTCTTCTTGACGGTAGGCATCGAAGGCAAATAATCGTTGATCGGAACGATCATGCCGTCGTTAATCCATTGGGAGAGCGAGTTGGACGGATAGTTGATCGTCACGACGTCGGGCAAATCTCCGGTGGCCATCGCCACGTTGATTTTATCATAGGAGCCTTCCGGTACGATCTTCAGCGTCAAATCGATATGGAGCCGCTTGTTGATCTCGGCGATGATCCGGTCGTCCGGCTTGATGCTGCCGGCCGCGACGTCTCCCGTCGTCATGAAGACGAGCTTGGTAGGTTTACCGACATCTTCGGCACCCGCGCTCTCATTCTTGGCCGAGTCACTTCCGCATGCGGTCAATGCCGGTACGAGCAGCAGCGTCGCCGCTATCGTCATTTTCGTTTTGTTCATATTGCGACCTCCCGTATTATGATCGGAAATTACTCCTTAACCGCTCCGAGCGTAACGCCCTGAACGAAATATTTCTGGAAGAACGGATAAATAAGCAGAACCGGTATCGTCGAAATCATCACGGAAGCCATCTTCATCGATTGGCCGAGCAGAAACGGATTGTCGCCCCCGCCCTGGAAGCTGGCTTCGTTCTCCACGAGCATGGCGCGGAGGAACAGCTGCAGCGGCCATTTGTCCTTATCCGTAATGTACATGACGGCGGTAAAAAACTCGTTCCAGCGGGCTACCGCATAGAACAGGGCGACCGTGGCGATAGCCGGCATCGACAACGGCACTACGATTCTGAACAAGACGCCGAGGTCGGTACAGCCGTCGATGCGCGCCGATTCCTCCAAGCTTTCGGGCAGGCCCATGAAGAAATTGCGCATGATGATCAGATTGTACGTGCTGAGCGCGGTCGGAATGATGAGCGCCCATACCGAATTGAGCAGGTGAAGCTGCTTGACGACGAGATAAGTCGGAATCAAGCCGCCGTTGAACATCATCGTGAACACAATCAGGAACATGATCGTCCGCTTGCCCTTCAGCTGCGGCTTGGACAGCGCGTAGGCGGCCAGAACGGTCATCAGCATGCTGAGCAGCGTGCCGACGCCGGTGACGAACAGGCTGACCCCGTAAGACGACCACAGCTCGTCCATTTTAAATATATAGGCGTATGCTTCCCATGTAATCGTTTTCGGAAACAGATGAATGTTGCTGGCCAAGCTTTCCTGCAGCGGAATGACGGATACGATAAGCGAATCCCAGAACGGATACAGCGTAATGACGGACAGACAGGTTAGCAGAACGATGTTCGACACGTCGAACAGCCGGCTTGCGAACGTTTGTTTCATCCCGGTTCCTCCTCCAGACTAGTAGACGCCTTGCTCGCCCATCGAACGGGCCATTTTATTGGCGACGACGAGCAGAACGAAGTTGATGACCGATTTGAACAAGCCGACCGCGGCGGCCAGACTGAACCGCCCTTCCGTCAATCCGATCCGGTATACATATGTGTCGATAATATCGGAGACCGAGTAGACGACAGGATGATATAGGACGAAAATTTGCTCGAAGCCCGCTTCCATCAGCGAGCCGATCCGCAGCAGCAGCAGGATGACGATCGTTCCCCGGATACACGGGATCGTAATGTGCCACGTCCGCCTCCACCGGTTCGCCCCGTCCATGACTGCCGCCTCGTACAGCTGCGGGTTGACGCCTGCAAGCGCTGCCATATAAATGATCGTGTTCCATCCGAATTCTTTCCAGATCATCGACCAGACGAGTGTATCGCGGAAATGGTCTTCGCTGCTCAAGAACCCGACGGGCTCGCCGCCGAACGCCTGAATGAGCTTATTGACCACGCCTCCGTCGGTCGACAGCAAGTTGATCAGCAGTCCTCCGAGAATGACCCAGGAAATGAAGTGGGGCAAATAAATAATCGTCTGGACCGTCCGCTTGAACGTTCGGAGCCGCACTTCATTGAGCAACAGGGCTACGGCGATCGGAAGCGGGAAACCGAAGGTGAGCCGGTACAGGCTGATGACGATCGTGTTCCAGAACACTTCCCAGAACTTGTCCAGCGAGAACAAGTACTGGAAATGCTGAAAGCCTGCCCAAGGGCTGCCCCATATGCCTTTCGTTAAGCTGAATTGCTTGAAAGCGATGACCGCCCCGTACATCGGGTAGTAATGGAATACCCCGTAATAGAGCAGTGCCGGCACCAGCATCAGGTACAAGTAGCGGTTCGCCCACCAATGTCCGCCGAGAACACCCGATGGCTTCAACGGCTTCGGAGGATGGCGGGGATCCGGACGGCTGCCGGGAACGATACGGTTCATGGCTCGACCTCCTTTAATGGATACGTTTGCAAAGACTGTGACCGCCGGCGGCGGGCCGTCTTTATGGGTATCAGCATATAAGGAGGCGGGGGGGTGTGAAAAGAATCGGTTTCCGTACTTTGGTTTCAAATCCTCATTCGGTCGGGTATCAATTTCTCACATTGGGATCAAATACATGCTTCCCGCCGGTTTCGAGCCGTTCCATAATCCCGTTTTTGCGGTAATCGGTCGGGGTCATGCCGAGATGCTTCTTGAAAGCGCGGATCAAATTGAGCTTCGTTCCGAACCCGCTTAACTCCGCGATATCCGTTACGGTCTTATCCGTTCCGCTCAGCAAGGCGCATGCATCATGAACCCGCACCTCCGTCAAAAATTCCACGAACGTTTTCCCGGTCGTTTCCTTGAACAGCTTGCTGAAATAGTTGGCGTTCATATAAACGGTCTCCGCCACAGACTGCACGCTGAGCGGCTCCCCGCTGCGATCGCGGATATAAGCCGTTACTTTATCCATAAAATCGGCGTTCTTATGTTCCCTCTTATGCTGGATGAACCGGCAAGTGCGGCCGATCATGTCGTCGAACCAGGCGCTGATCCCGGATAAGGACGACTGTTTGCCGTAATCGTAATACATGTTGTAATCGGGGCCGAAGACGTCCTCGACGGTTCCGTTCAGCTCGAAAATAACGGTCACGATGCCGTTCACGATATACGTCAAAATCATGTTCTTGTAATGATAGCCGAGCGAATCGTCTCCGCCGAGCCTTTCGAAAATGTCTGCCTTGATAGCAAGCGATTTGTCCAAGCTTCCGCCCTTCAACTCGATGAACAGCTTGTCCGCCTGGCTTCTGTACGCGATAAACGTATTGCGGTTCGCCTGATTCGCGAGCAAGTCCTGAAACGCCGCGATGGTGCCGGCTCCCGACATCCGCTCCAGCAGCAGCGCGTCGACCGCCTCATGATAGGAGAGAGAGACATCCGCCACTTTCTCGTAGTAGCCGCCGATGCCGATCTTTGTTCTCAGGCCGGTTTGTTCCAAGATGGTGCTTTGGATCGCCATGGCAATCGTTTTGGCTTCGCGAGAGGCTGATTCCTTGCTTGACCCTTCGGCAAAATTCAGCACGACGACGTCGTCGAACTTCTGCACCTGATTGACGACAACCCCGCCTTCGTATCCGCCGATGATTTGTTCGCAAATACTGCGGATCCGGTAGGGCAGCAGGCCCCGGTTCGCGTCCGGGGGGCCGTCGTCTTCTTCGGGAGCGGACGTCTGGACGACAAGGACGGCAATCCGTTCCGGATGAAGCGGAATCCGGTAATAGTCGAGGTCGCGCCCCGCTTCTTCCTGCGTGGCCGGTTTGCCGAGCAGCAGATGGAGGAGGAAATGCTCCCGCATGACGATTTCCGTTTCTTTCAGCTTCTCGCGAAATTCGCCGTTCAGCGTCCACAACTGATCGAACGAGCCGCGGATAAAGCTGAATTCGTCCTTATAGCCTCCGGCAGCCGGTTCCGCCCGCTGGGCGATCGCCTGAACCATCCGCTTGATCGGAAGGTAGTACCGGCCGGAGACGAGAATCATCAGCGCGATTCCGACCGCGAAGCATAGTCCGGATACGGTGAGCGTAACTCCAAGCACGGCACGGGATTGCTTGAACACTTCCTGGGACGGGTTGAACGTCACGTATTGCCAGCCGTTGAAATCCGATTGTATGAAAGATACGAACGTATCGGTACCGTTGACGTCCTTGAAAAAATAGCCTTCCCGGCCGTTCTTCAGTTTATCCGCATCGGCCGCCTCGAACCGGGTAAAGAGCAGCTCCTTGTCTTTGTAGGACAACACGTTGCCAGCCGCGTTCAGGATGGCCACGTTGCCGAGCTTCCGGTTATTCGTGTTGACGACGGCGTCGTACAGCAAATCTTCCTTCAAATTGACGACGAGGACGCCGGTCTTCGTAAGCGCATTCAGAGGAACGCCGATCATGTAGCTGAGCACGTTGTCTTTCGTGCCTTCGGCATACACGACCGGATTCGTTTCGTACCAGGACGACGTTTTGGCACCGTTCATGAACGGGATGACGGCATCCTTATGCCAGAAGCTGGCCAGGTCGGTCATGCCGGAGCTGGAGATGACCTTGCCGTTCCGGCTGCTGTACAAATAAACGGAGTGGATGTAGGCGGAAGAAGTGACCTTATCGCGAAACGAATCGTTGATGCTCTCAAGCAGCCGGTAATCCGCGTTCACGTCCCAGTCGAGCCCGATCGCCCGCTGTATATCTTTGTTTATAGCCAGGGAGGAAGCCGCCTGCTGAACTTCTACCAGAGCGTTCTCGACAATTTTACGCGTTTGCCCGAGCACCTCGATGTTGGAGCGGGATACTTCCTGCTTCAGCATCCGGTCCATGTAACCGTATACAACAGTGCCGGCTACGATCGTGATCAAGATCATCGCCAGCGTCAAATGCATCAGCAGCCGGATAAAAACGGTTCGTTTCATTTGCGTTCCCCCTGTTTGCCCGTTGTTTCTAATTCTCTCTGCTCCTCTTATTGTAGCACGATGAGGGAGGGTTGTCCGAAATGTGTCTTTAATAGTGCCGATAAGGAAACATTTACAAAACCTTTTCAATCTATTGATTTCGCGTTAACAATCGGTTGGTATCGTGTTGGTGAGACAAGAAGAGAATGAACCTAAGGGGGAAGCACAGCCGATGAAGAAGAAATGGCTCGTTGCCGCTTCGACGGCACTAACGCTTGTGACAGGGACGGTAGTCGTGTCCGCGGCGGATGTGAAAGGGACTACGGCCGAGACGGTCAACTATACGAGCAACGGACAAGCATTCTCGCCCGCCTCTCCTGCGGTGAACATTGACGGCAGTCTGTATTTGCCCGTTCGCGCGCTTGCCGAAGCAACCGGCAAGTACGTGGACTGGGACGAGTTTCGCAGCGGCGTCTCGCTGACGGACGTGCCCGAGCTTACAAGCAAAAATAAGCTGGTTGCTCCTGATCTGGCACTAGGGATCAAGATGGGCGTAGGCTCCTCGCTCACTCATTTGCCGGGCGATCCCGACAACGTATTCTACACGACCGCCGACCGCGGCCCGAACGGGGAAGTCGATGTCAACGGAACGACAGTCCGGACGTTCCCGCTCGCGGATTACACGCCGACTATTTACAAGATCGAAATAGCCGACGGCCAAATCAAAATTTTGGAGCAGTTCCCGTTGAAGGTGAACGGGGTCGATCCCGTAACCGGCAAAGCGGGCATTACCGGTCTGCCTAACATCAAAGGGCGGGACGAGGCGCCTTACGACGCCAAGGCGGAGAAAGAGCTAGCCTATGACCCGTACGGTCTGGACATAGAAGGTATCGCGTACAATCCGAAGGACGATACGTTCTGGATTTCCGATGAATACGGTCCGTCCATCGTGCATGCGAAGCGCGACGGCACCCTGATCGAGCGGATCGTACCGAAGGGTTGGGCCTCACAGGCGACAACTCCGCTCGTACCGGCGCGGGAAGTGCTGCCGGCCGCGTACAACAAGCTTCGTCAAAACCGCGGCGCCGAGGCGGTAGGGATCACGCCGGACGGCAAATACATATTCATGGCGATGCAAAGCCCGCTGCGCAATCCGAACAAAGATACCGACAATTCCCGTCAATTGCGGATCATCAAGTTCGATTTGGCGACGCTTCAGCCGGTTGCCGAGTTCGTTTATATCGCCGAAGACGCGAATGCCTTCAAAGGGCTGAAGCAGGCGGATATCGTCATCTCCGACATGGTCGCCGTGAACGAGAACTTGCTGCTCATCGACGAGCGCGACAAGAATGCGGGAGACAAGGCTCAACTGAAACGCATCTTTGCGATCGACCTGTCGAAAGCGACGAACATCCTCGGCAAATACGACGACAGCCAGTCCGCCGGGAAGACGCTGGAGCAAATGAGCGTCGCGGATTTGAAAGCAAACGGCATTATGCCTCCTTCCAAACGGACTGTCGTGGATCTCGTCGCTTTCAAGTTCCCATACGAGAAAATCGAAGGCTTGTCGCTTATCGGAGGCAATACGATCGCGATCGTCAACGACAACGATTTCGGCGTAGGCAGCGATTTGCCGGAGAACGGCACGGAGCTGTGGACGTTCAAGCTGCCCTATACGATCAAATAAAACTTTAAAGAGATAAAACAAACAACCCTGCCAAGACCGATCGGTCTTGGCAGGGTTGTTTGCGTTGCTCCGCTCGAGGCGTTACCCCGTAAACCCGCGGAAAAATTCGTTGAAGTACGTATTGTTTACGCCGGGTATGCGGAAGCCCATCGCGAATCCGGATTCGATTAACGTGACGGAATGTAAATGGCGCGAATGAACGCGGCTTCGGACGAGCCGTTCGACCAGCGCGCGGTTGCCGCGTCGGATCGCTTCCGCTAGCGCCCGCGTGAACGGACGGCTGTCGCGCATGGTGCGATACAGCGGCAAGACGGCACGGGCGATCGTGCGGTGCGCTTTCGTGCTGAACTGAAACCGCGCGGAGCCGGGACGCTGGGACGTGCCGTTCGTGTACAGCTGCAGCGGAGCCGGGAACTCCACATCGAGGAAATAACCGATTCCGCTCGTGGACAGCCCGGGATTGCGCAGCGGTACCGTTTGCCGGAACAGTCGCAGCATTCGGGTAAGGTCGGCCTTTCTGACGGCTGCGGACCATTGCAGCGCGTAGCGTTCGTCCCGCGCGATTTTCCGGTAGAAGGGAATCATGAGCGCCGCCGTCTTCGACAGCTCGCCCGCCCCGGGGAAGACGGCAGCGGGCCGCGTTCTACGTATGGATGGGATCATTAGCCTGCTCTCCTTGTCGTTTGTTCCTTCAGCATATGCCGGGAACGGGAAAGGTAGCGGGCTAAAGAGCCGCAAACATCCTATTTTGTTGCACGCGGAGATGCCGGAACTTATGCTTCCGGCACGATCTCCACTTGGCCGACATTGCGGTCCTTCAGCACGATCCGTCCTTCGATCGGCGCGCCGGAACGGTCGAGCAGCTTCAGCTTGTTCGTGCGGCCTTTCTCGATCAAGCTTTTGATCATCGTCGGCGTGAGCGTCTTGCCGAGGCTTTCTTTCCAGATGACGAATTTGCAGCCGATTTTGTAGTTGCTGCAGCCGTACCCTTTGTTGCCCATGAAAATATGGCCGCCGCAGCCCTCGCGGGGACACGGGCCGATCATCTCGCGCTCCCCCGTCTTGGCCGGCGCAGCGCGCTCGGCCGGCCCCCCGGCGCTATCGCCGGCTGCGGCACCCGCAGCGGCCGCGCCCTGGCTGCTGCCGGCCGAGCGTGTGCCGCGTGCCGGCTTCTCCGCCGCCGCGTCGCTGCCGCCCGCGCTCGCGCCGCCGCTCGCCCGCGTACCGCGCGCGGACTTGCCCTTGCCTTTACCCGCCGCTCCGCCGGCACCGCCCGCCGCCGACTGATCCGGCTCGAACGCCGTCTTGGCCGCCCTCGGCTGGACGCGCACCTTCTCGATAATGGAGCGGGTAAACTTCTTCACGTTCTCGATGAACGTCTCGTCGGAAGCTTGTCCGCGTGATATCTCGTGCAGACGCCGCTCCCACTGGCCGGTCATCTCCGGCGACGTAAGCAGCTCGACGCCCGCGCCGCGGATCAGCTCGACGGCCGTGCGGCCCTTCAGCGTAACCGCGATCCGCTTGCCCTGCATCGTCACGTAGCCGACGTTTTTGAGCCGCTCGATAATCGCGGCCCGCGTGGCCGGCGTGCCGAGCCCCGATTCCTTCATCGCGTCGCGCAGCTCCTCGTCCTCGAGCTGCTTGCCCGCGCTTTCCATCGCTTTCAGCAGCGTCCCTTCCGTGTACGGCTTCGGCGGCTGCGTTTCTTTCTCCTTCGCGGCCGAGTCGCGGCAGTGCACCGGTTCGTCCGGCGACAGCACGAACGGCGTCTCGACCAGATCCTCTTCGGGCTCGCTCGGTCCGTCGCCGTCCCCGTCCTTGCCGTCTTTGCCGCTCTCGGTCTTGCCGGATTTCCCGGACTTTTTGCCGCCGTCCTTGTCCTTGGACGACTTATCGTCCTCGTATATCGTCTTCCAGCCGAGGCTTATCAGCTGCTTGATCGTCGTCTTGAACATTTCCTTCTCGACCTCGGTCAAGATCGAGTGGACCTTGTACTCGGCGGGAGGGTAGAAGTGGGACAGGAAGCGGCGTATGATCAAGTCGTACAGCTTCTGCTCCTCGGGCGTAAGCGAATTGGCCCGTTTGCCGGTAGGCAAGATGGCGTGGTGGTCTTCCACTTTGGCCGGATTGCACACCGCTTTGTTATTTTTGTGGACGAATTTCTTGTCCGCGCCGTTCGCCAGAGCCTCGTAAGGCGTTCCCTTCAGCGCATCGAGCGCCCGGTACATTTCCGGAATGTTCTGCTCGTTGACATAATTGGAGTTCGTCCGCGGGTAAGAGATGACTTTATGCTTCTCGTAGAGCGATTGGGCGATATCGAGCGTCTTCTTCGCGGAGAAGCTGAACTTGGCGTTCGCGTCGCGCTGCAGCAGCGTTAAGTCGTACAGCTTGAACGGATACTCCTTCGTATCTTTAACCTCGTAGCTTGCGACCGTCCCCTGCTTGTTCTTTACTTTGTCGGCGAGTTCCTGCGCTTTGGCTTGATCGGTCAGCCGATCCCCTTGCCACAGCCCGCGATAGCTCGTTTCCTTCTGGTCGAAAAACGCCTCCACCTCGTAAAACTTCGCCGACGAAAACGCCTCGATCTGCTTCTGCCGGTCGTACAGCAGCGCCAGCACCGGCGTCTGCACGCGTCCGACGGACAGCAACTCGTTATGCTTCGTCGTGAATGCGCGCGAGCCGTTCATGCCGATCAGCCAGTCCGCTTCGCTTCTGGCCCGGGCCGCTCTCGTCAGCGGCTCGTATACGCTGCCGTCCTTCAGCTCCGCGAAGCCGCGGCGGATCGTCTCCGGCGTCAGGTCGGAGATCCACAGCCGCCGCACCGGCTGGCGAAGCTTCAGATGCTGCTGGATATAGGCGAATATAAGCTGGCCTTCGCGCCCGGCGTCGCAGGCGTTGACGATGTCGCCACATTCTTTCGAGAGCGTCTGGATCACCTTCAGCTGATCCTTCGTGCGCGGATTGGGCAGCAGCTTGAACGAATCGGGAATAATCGGCAAATCGTTAAAATTCCATTTCTTATATTTCTCATCGTACAGGTCGGGCTCCGCAAGGCCGATCAAATGTCCGATCGCCCACGTAATGACGAATTGCTGGCCTTCCAGGTGTGTCCGCTTGTTGACGGCTTTCGGCTCGATCGCGGCGGCGATATTGCGGCCCATATCCGGTTTCTCGGCTATAATTAACGTTTTCAAGCGTGCTTCCCCCGGTATTCGAATGAGGTAATTTGGTCATCTACCATAGTACCACAAACGGCCTTCAGTCGGGATGGCAAATGAACGACGCGGGGCGGGGCCGACATCTTCAATATAGAAGGCGATGCTTATATGGCGCGGTCGCCTGCTGTTCCCGGTTTATGGCGCTACCTAAGCTTGTAGATGTAATACTCCGAATCCGCCTCCAGCTTCGGATACCGTTCGTCCAAATGCCGTTTCAGCCGGCCGTCCGCGTCTCCGTCGATGTAACCTCTGAGCGGCACGAAATAAGCGGCCCCTTCCCGGACGAAATAATCAAGCTCGGCGACGGAGTCCTCCGGCATCGAATTCGCCACCCGCCAACCGGCTCTATGCGAAGCGTTCAACAGCGACGGGTCGTCCGTGCCGGTGACGATAAGATCGTCCGGAGAGGAATATCGTTCTACGATGGCAGCCTGTCGGATAACGTCCTCGTTCTGCCGGCCGATGACCGGTGCGACAGCCGCGAAGCTTTCGAACGCTACGGCTACGATCGCCGCACCGATTCCTGCTACCGCCGCCATGCGGAACTTGTCCGGCCTTCGTCCGGATGTCCATGCCCGCTCGAACAATCTCCCCAGTGCATAAGCTCCGAGCAGCGCCACTAGCGGCCCTATGAAAATGAGGTAATAGTTGAACCGGATAACGGCGACGATCGTTGCCAGTTCGACGAGCATGGCGAGCGTCCAGGCGCAGATGGCAAGATAAGAGCGCCAACGGAGCAGCACGAGTGCCAACCCGAGCACGAATAAGGCCAGCCCGCACCAAGTAAACGCTTTCGGCAGCTCGGCGGCAAAAAACGCCCACGCCTCCTTCGTAAACACCGCTCTCGCCATTGCCGGCAATATGTGCTTAGAGGCTATACCCGACACGAATGCGGACTCGGCAACCGTACCGAGCCAGCTGTAGTAGGCGAAAGGAGGCAGCAGCGCCATTGCCGCGAAAGCCCACATATCTATGCGGAACAGGACACCGATGCGATATTTGTTAACGGCCATAACGATCATCGGGATCCCTACGAATACGGCCGGCACTTTCTCGCAGACGGCCAAAGCGGTGAAAAGGGACGAGGCGAACAGTAAGCCGCGCTTTCCCCGGGCGATCCATTCGCCGAACAAATAAAACGCGCCGGTATAGAAAAATAAAGCGGCGGACTCCGGCATGATAGCACGGGAGTACAGCACGTTCAAAGGCAGCAGCCCGTAAAGGAGAAGAGCAAGCGCTGCCGGGAACGCCGAATAATGCCGCAATGCGATCCGGTAAACGAACAGAGCCGACCCCATGAAGAATAAGATCGGCACTATGCGGGCCCATGCATAATGGTAGCCGAACAGCTTGTACAGGACGGCAATCAACGCGGTTGTCACCTGAAGCTCCAGCTGCGCGTAATTCGGCAGAGGGCCTTGGTAATTCAATTGAGGGAAAAGCACATTGAACCTGTGCTCTGCGAAATGGCGCGCCATAGCCTCCGTATCGGACTGCCGCCAAGAATCGTAGCCGTATGGAGAATCGGCCAAGTAGGGCAGCCGGACGGCGAGGACGAACAGAAACAGCCCGATCACGACAGCTCGGCGAACCAGCGTCGGACGGCCGGAGCTCATGCTCCACCTTCGCCGTTCCGTTCGATCAAGGCGGGCAAATCCGGCTCGGTGCGAGCGGACGGATAGTTAATGGCGCGAATGAGCCGGAAGTAGCCTCCGATCGTGCGGGACACGTTCATTTTGCTGCGTCCTTCCTTCAGGTCGTAGTCCAGTCTGAGCGGAACTTCTCCGGCTTTCACCCCGATTTTACCGAGCCGGGCAATAATCTCGGCCGTGCAGGCGAAGCCTTTCGAAGTGACGACATTGTCACCGTATCGCTGGAACGCCTTCTGAAGGATTCGCACCGAGTATGCCCGGAAGCCGCTCGAATAATCGTTCACGCCGGGAATAGGGAAGAGCAGCTTGAAAAACAACCGGGCTCCCCGGCTGTACAGTCTGCGCAGCAGCGGAACGCCCCGTTCGACTCCGCCGGGGGCAAACCGCGAGGCGATGACGAGATCGAGCTGCTCGTCCCGCAGCTTCCGGGCCATGGCCGGAATCAGCTCCGGACTGTGCGTATTGTCCGCGTCCAGTGTTATGAGGATGTCGTCTTCGCCGAAATGCCGCACGGTATGCGAGAGCATCGTTCGCATCGCTTCGCCGAGTCCGCGGTTATCCGGATGAACGAGTACCGCGGCGTTCGGATGCTTGCGGACATAATCGCGGAGAAGCGCGTCCGTCCCGTCCGTGCTGCCGTCGTTCACAAAGCATAGGTAGAGCGCCTCGCCGAACTGCCGCCGAAGCTGCTCCAACCGGACGAACAGCTTGGGCAGAGCGGCTTCTTCGTTGTATACGGGCATGCCGATTATGAGTTTACAGTCCATGTCGTGTCTCCTGCAGTCGTCATCGTGGTGTGGACGAACTGTTTTCTGTCGTTAATGGTTATTGCCATTAGTAACAGAATTCCCCAATCGCTGCCTTACAAAACCGTCATGATGCGAAAAGTTCCATCCCGTCGGAAAAGCCGGGGATGTGTCTCCCCGGCAACTGTAGTTATTTATTCGATGCGGTGCTCTGCCACCGGTCCATGCGCTCCTTGTATTTCGGCGAAACGTGGGGCGACTTGCCCGCCTGACAGACGAGCCGGTCTCCCTCCGTCAAGCCGGCGCCGCGAGATTCCAGAATGGCGATCAGACGCCGGCGCCAGCGCTGCAGCTCGGAAGCGTACTCCTCCCGAACGGACAAGTCCGTGCACTCTCCCGGATCGGACGACAAGCGGAACAGCTGCTCCGTGCCGAGTCTTGGAAACCAAATATATTTCCATAGGCCGTCTGTCAAGTATTGCATCTCCTGTTCTTCCGAATAGCAGGTGCAGTGCTCGCCATGCACGAATTCCCGCCAGGAAGCGTTTTCATCCCTGATGAGAGGGAGCAGGCTGCTTCCGTCGACGGTCGGCGGAATGTCCGCTCCGGCCGCCTCGAGCAGCGTCGGCATAATGTCCTGCAAGCATACGGGGCTGTCGACGATCGGTGCGGTGGATATACGCATCGATTTGGGCAGGCGGACTATAAGCGGGATGTGCGCCGCTCCTTCGTACGCATACGTTTTGCGCCATAAATGATGGTCGCCGAGCATATCTCCGTGATCCGACGTAAAAATGATGACCGTATTGTCCCATTCGCCCATCTTCCGAAGCGTCATAAACAGCCGGCCGATTTGCTGATCGATATGATGAATGAGAGCGTAATATCCCACCCGCGCCCGGCGGATTTCTTCATCGCTGCGCTTTCCTCTCCAAGCATCGGGTTTGGCCGCATCCTGCGGATGATCGTGAACGTGCGCCCATTCTCCGACGAATGGGGCGGGGAGCTCTTTCCTGTCGTACAGCTCGTAATAATAAGGCAGGGCATCGTAAGGTGAATGCGGTCTCGAGAATGAAGTTTTCAAGAAGAACGGCACGCCCGGGTCTCTCTTCTCGAGGAAGCGGATCGATTCATTGACCGTCCAGTTGACCGGATGCAAAAATTCCGGGGCGTGGTAAGGCCGGGACATCCATGAATTCCAGCCGACCCCGTGGTCGACGATCCCGTAATCGCCGGTCTTGTTCCGGTGGAACCATTCTTCGTAATCGGAGACGAACCCGGGCGTTTCAACTCGGTCCGATTCGTCCAATATCGTATGATGAAACCCGTTCAACGACCGCTGGGGGTGGAAATTCATTTTTCCGACCCCTTGCGTATGGTAGCCGGCCCGGGCCAATTCGCCGGGCAATGTGTGCGTGAAGCCGCCGCCCATCCGGCCTTGCCCCCGGCCGGAGCCGAGAATCCCTGTATTCCAGGGATCCATGCCGGTCAACAGGGAGGCGCGGGCAGGGATGCAGGAAGGCGTGCAGGAATAGGCATGGCTGAATATCGTCCCTTCCGCGGCAAGCCAATCCAGATGCGGTGTTTCGACGATTTTGTTGCCGTAGCAGCCGAGCGCGTCCCGGCGGTGCTGATCGGTCATCACGAGCAAAATGTTAGGTTTTTTCAAGCGCAAGTTCCTCCTTTCGTTTCGATTTTCATTCGACAGAACGGTGCCGATGACCTGCATATGGCGTTCCGGGTTAGCGGGATTTCTCGCGACTAGTCATTATTGCAGCAGCCTTCCGTCCCGATATGGCCGGACCGCCGAATTTTCGTCTGCAAGTACGCTTCGTTATATTCGGACACGTCGCCCCACAGCGGAACGCGCCCTTCCACTTCCATCCCCGATTTCTGCAGCGCCTCCAATTTCTTCGGATTATTCGTGATTAATGTAACCGGCTTCTTGCGCAATGCTTGGAGGACGCGGATCGCATCGCCGTAGTTGCGGGCGTCGTCGACGAACCCCAGCTTCAGATTCGCATCTACCGTGTCGTATCCGTTCTCTTGAAGAATGTAGGCGAGCGCTTTGCTGAACAGCCCGATTCCCCGGCCTTCCTGGTTGGCCAAGTAGAACAGCGCTCCCGCGCCGTGCTCGGCGATTTTCTTCATCGATTGCTTGAGCTGGAAGCCGCAGTCGCATCGTTTGCTGCCGAAAATATCGCCCGTGTGGCATATGGAATGCAGGCGCACCCACGCATGCTCCGCATTCTCGAAATCCCCGTGCACCAATACGCTCGACTGCTGATATTCCGCCAAGTTAATAGAGGACAGCTTCTCGATAATCCGCTCGAAACGATCGGTAACCTCCGTGCAATTCAGCCAACAGTACCATTTGAATTCGATCGTTTCGCCTTCTACATGGACGGGCAGCCGGATCGGTCCGACCAAATAAATCGCTCCCTGCTCCGTTTCGATCAGCCGCACTTTGGGCTCGAGCAGTGCAAGGACCGCGGGATCGAGGCTTGTAACTTCCGACATGTCGAACGCTCCTTTATTTGTTAGTAGTAGTAGGTTGCCCCAAGGCGGGCATTTCATTTGCCGATGAATGCAAGTCAAGGCCGCCGGGAAAGGGGCCTGTTGTTTTTTCAACAGGCCCAAAGACCGGCAGCCTATCAAGTATCCATGACATCTTAGCCGTCGGTCAACCGCTTCCTGATCCGCTCCAGCTCCCGCTTGGCGATATCGTCATGAAACCCGTACCTCTCCATAAAATCCGCGATATGTTCCCACTCCTTGAACGCTTCTTCCAGCCGGTGCTCCCGTTCCAGCAGAAACGCTCTGCTGAACCGGCCGTCGATCAGCTGCGGATCGAGCGATGCGGATCGTTCCCACGCTTGCAGCGCCTGCTCGGTATGACCGAGACGAGAATGCGTCTCGCCCCCGTAATAGACGAGAAGAGCGTAATCAGGGAATAGCTTAAGGCCCGCTTCTACGACTTGCTGCGCTTCCGGAACTTGATCGACGGTCAAGTAACATTGCGTCAAATAGCAGTACAGCCGCGGATCGTCGGGACATACGCTAAGTTGTTTTTTATAATAATCGATCGATTTGCGGTTTTCCGATAGCTGTCCCCGCACTTTGATGAGTTGGGCATGCAGTTTGCCCCCGATCCAGCTGTAATCCTCTTTGACCGAATCGCTTCGGAGCGCGGTTTCGTAGCGTTGCGCCGCCAGTCGCAGCATACGGTTCGCCCTCATTTCCAGCAATCGTCCATGACCAAAAAGGTATTCGGGATTATCCGGCTGCCGCTCCAAAGCCGCTTCATACAGGGCAACGGCTTCCTCCCATACGGCAAGTTCGAATTGACGCTCCAATTGCTCCAGCAGATCGAATTTGTAGTCTTTTTCCCACTTCAGATCGAATGCATCGCGTTGCATCGCTTTCACGCTCCCCGGTCGTATGTGTTTGGAATGCCAGCGTCTCTGAGCTCCCCGAAAAGTCTTCCCCGCGGGGACGGAACGCCTTCCAGCTGCTGAAGCAATTTCGTCGCAACGGCGGCGGCTATTCGTTCCCGGATTCCATCCCACCGATCCGGGGTGTTGCACATCAGCTCATCTTTGAGCTGGCAAAGAAGCTGTTCCCGTCTCACGATCATCCCCTCCGATCCATCCGGCCAGCCTCGACAGGCTTTTCCGGTATTTCCATCTGACCGTCCCCGCCGGGATGCCCAGCACCTCGCCGATTTCACGATGCTTCAGTCCCGCAAGCAGGTGCATCACCACGATTTGGCGCTCCATATCGCCGAGCCGAAGGAGAGCCTCGGTCAGCTCCAATCTTTGCACGATCGAGCTCTCGGGTGTGCCGTGGCAGTCGGTATCATCGCGAACAGTGGTCTTCTTCCCGCGCCGATAGGCATCATAAGCGAGGTTGCGCGCTATGGAGACGATCCATGCCTTCGGATTCGTCCCGGGCCGACAAGCTCCGGCGTGCTCATACACCCGGACGAACGTGTCCTGAAGCACATCTTCGGCGGCCTGTTTGTCTTTCAAGATCGAGAACGCCAAGGAGTACACGATATAACGGAACTGTTCGTACAACACTTTGAGCGCTTCCGCGTTTCCGCGGGCGACTGCTTCGAACGCCTCGTCAATGCTCATGCAGCACCTCCTTTTGCAAATATAACGTTTTGGCGGCGGAATTTGTTGGACCGCAAGGCAGCAATTTTCTAATCGTTTAGGTCAATATCGGAAAGGCATTGGGGGACACCGTCTGTGTATAATCAGGGTACTCGCCTAAATGCAAGCGCTGTCAGGACAGGAGGACGAAAACGGCGAAACGGAACGTACACTTGAGGGAGGTCTTCGAATGGGAGTTTGGAACAAAAGATGGGTGCGAGGCTCGATATTCGTATTGTCATTGAGCGTCGCGGCAGGCTGCTCCGGGGGAGCCGGTTCGGTCAAGAGCGGAGGCGGCGCCGTGCAAGCCAAAGGGACTCCTCCGGTCGTGAGCACGGAGCCGGTGACGCTCACCATCTTTAACAGCAGCATGGGCGACGAGCTGATGAAAAGCGCGATCATCGATCCGATCCAGAGCAAATATCCGCATATTACAATGAAAGTGGTGAAGAAGGAGAAAGGATCGTATATCGAGGACTTGCTGACGGCGGGAACGGTGCCGGATATTATTATGGGCGACAGCAGCGGGGATATTCCCGTCTACAACGAATTGAACGTGCTGTACGACATGACGCCTCTTGTCAAAAAGTATGGTTTCAATATGAGCTCCATCGATCCCGCAGCCATGGAAGACGTGAAGGCGTACACGGGCGATGCCAGAATCGTGGCGCTTCCCCGCGGACATAACGTGGCGGTGCTGTATTACAACAAAGACATTTTCAACAAGTTCGGCGTACCTTATCCGAAGGACGGCATGACTTGGGACGAAGCCGTCGATCTGGCCAAAAAGGTAACGAGGACGGACGGCGGCGTGCAATACCGGGGGCTTGATTTCTCGGAGCACATTTTAATTCCATACAATCAAATGTCGCTGCCGGCGGTCGATGCCGCTTCGATGAAAGCTTCGGTCAACACCGACAAGTGGAAAACCGTCTTCGAAGGGCTAAAGCGCGTGTACGATATGGACGGCGGACGGCCGGCACCGGCGGATTACGGCGGCAGAGCGAGCACGATCTTCCTGAAAGACAAGACTCTCGCCATGTTCGCCTCCACGCTCATGTTCGGAGCGCTGCCGGATGCGATGAAGAACGGGTTGAATTGGGACGTCGTCACGTTGCCTTCGTTCAAGGAAGCGCCGGATAGAACGATTCAAATGTTCGCCCCGTTTCTCGGAATATCCGGCTCGAGCAAAAACAAAGACCAGGCGTTCATGGCGATCGCCCATATTTTATCCGAGGAGCTGCAGGTCTCGGAGGCGAAGCTGGGCAGAATCAGTATTCTCGCTACGCAACGGGTGAAGAAGGAATACGGCGTGGACAACGATTTGCTGAAAGGCAAAAATAAAGAAGCGTTCGTCAAAAGCAAATTCGCCGCAGCGAGACCGTCGGTAACGAAATACGATCCGGCTGCGTATGCGATCCTGCGCGGCAAGTTCAAAGAAGTGGTCTTGAACAACAAAGACGTGAACACCGCCTTAAGAGAAGCGGAGGAAGCGATCAACAAAGACCTTGAGCAGAAAAAGGCGCGGTAAATCGCTTCCCGATCATGATCAGTAAGGGACGGCTTGCTTATATTTTTTTCGGTATTGGTTCGGAGTCAACCCTTCATGCTGTTTGAAAACGAGCCCGAAGTAAGAATAGCTGTTGAAGCCGACCATGGCGGCGATATCGAGTATGGGCGTATCGGTGAAAGCAAGCTCCCGTTTGGCATGATGAATTCGGGTGTACAAGACGAATTGGCCGATCGTCTCGCCTGTAGCTTTCTTGAACAGCCGGCATAAATGATAAGGGGTGACGTAGAACGTTTTGGCCAAATCTTCGAGCGGAATGTTCTCCGAATAATGGGCGGTCAAGTACTGGATGACATTCTCGGCGATCGAGTTGGCCGGATTGCCCGGGCCTTCGGCAGGGGGAGAATCGATGAAGAACGCGCGATGAATTTGCTGCAGTAGCCGATTCAGCAATATGCCCAGCATTTGCTCAAAGCCGGTGTGCCGCGATATGTACTCCGCATGCATCTGTTCGAGCAGCTTGTAGGCGTGAACATGGTTTACCGGGCACAACACGATGTGTCTGCGATCCGCCTTATGCTCTTTGCTGAACAATTCCATGACCAGCTTCTTGGAGTCCGGGTTTAGAAACCCCGGGAGAAAATTGACGACGGAGCGGGTAAACCGCTTTCCTGGCTCGGGCGACGATTTGTGGATTTGATGAGGCTCGATTATGATTAAATCGTTGCCCTGGAACGGGTAAATATAGCCGTCATTCACATAGTTGCCCGTCCCTTCATGCATGAAATACAGCTCGTACCCGTGATGGGAATGGAAGTTCATCTGGTGGGCATCCGTCCAGCGGTATTTGATAAAAAACGGCAATTCGTGCAGATGCTTATTCGTATAATCGTCTACAAAGTCGTTTTGGTTGATGGATAACATCGCTCGCACCTCCCGGCTGGACTCGCTTTCTCTTCAACAATAAAATATTTTCCATGTGCTGACAACAAAAGAACAGCCATCCGCCGTGCGAAGTGCACGGAAGGGGTGGCCTTTTTCCGGTTCGTTTGTAATGTGCCATTTACACTGCTATATTGGGATGAGAATGAATCGCAGGAGGGGTGCGAATTGCCGAACGCGAATGATGGGGTCCGTCTAACGATTATGGAAACGAGCGACTTACATGGGAGCATTTTACCTATTCACTACGCGAATAATGAGCCCAACGAGGTAGGTCTCGCCAAAGTCGCCGCCTTGCTCCAGAAGGAAAAAGAACGGGCCGAGCTCGAAGGCGGATTCGTCCTGGCGATCGACAACGGAGACTTGATTCAGGGAACGCCCCTCGCGTACTATCACGCCCGGATCGATAACGGACCGACCGATCCGATGGTGCTTGCGCTGAACAGGCTCGGGTACGATGCGGCGGTTATCGGTAACCACGAATTCAATTACGGCTTGGCAGTGCTGAATAAAGCGGTAGCGGAATCGGATTTCCCTTGGCTGTCGGCCAATATCGTCAAGGAAGGTACCGAAGAGCCTTATTTCGGCAAGCCGTATTTGATCAAAAGGTACAATGGCGTCACAGTAGCGGTACTCGGCTTGACTACCCCCTATATTCCGAACTGGGAAAACCCGGCGAACATCGAAGGTCTCGCCTTCTTGGATGCGGTTGAAACGGCAAGCCGATGGGTTCCGTATTTGCGCGGGGAGGAAGGGGCGGATGTGGTCGTCATCTCGTATCACGGAGGATTCGAGAAAGATCCGGAAACGGGAGAGGCGGCGGAAGTGCCGACCGGAGAAAATCAAGGCTACCGGCTGTGCATGGAAGTTCCCGGCATCGATGTGCTGCTGACGGGACACCAGCATCGGGAAATCGCGGGGAAGACGCTGAACGGCGTCACCATCCTACAGCCGGGATATTTGGGGCAGCATGCGGGTGCGGTGAGGATAATGCTCGTACCGGACGGAGACGGATGGACAATTGCGGAGAAAACGTCCGAGCTGCTCCCAGTGAACGGAGTGGAGCCGGATGCCGAGCTGCTCGCGCTGGCGCAGCCCTACGAAATTGCGACGCAGCAATGGCTGGATACGCCGATCGGCTCGATCGATGGCGATATGACGGTGCGCGACCCGATGCGGATCCGCATGAAAGACAATGCGATGATCGAGTTTATTAATAAGGTGCAGATGGAGACGTCGGGTGCGGCAATATCCAACACGGCTTTGTTCAGCGACGAAGCCCCCGGTTTTCCGCCTCGGGTGACGATGCGCCATATCGTATCGAATTACATTTACCCGAACACGCTGAAGGTCATCCGCATTACCGGCCGGGACATGCTCGAAGCACTGGAAAGAAACGCCACCTACTTCACGACGGACGGGAACGGAAAAGTGGCGATCAACCCGAAGTTCGCGGTGCCGAAGCCGCAGCATTACAATTACGATATGTGGGAAGGCATCGAGTATACGCTCGACGTGTCGCGCCCGGAAGGAAGCCGGGTCGTCCGGTTGACGCACCGCGGGGAGCCCGTCGATCCGGACGGGGAATACGACGTCGCCATGAACAACTATCGTGCCGGAGGCGGCGGGGACTATACGATGTTTCAAGGTAAGACGGTCGTGAAAGATATCCCGACCGACGTTTCCGAGCTGATCGCCAATTACATTCTGGAGAGGAAGACGGTCGCCGCTACCGTCGACGGCAACTGGGAAGTCGTAACCGGCCGTTGATCTACAGGCGGAAGACGACCGTCTTGCGCTTCAAGCCGTCCGCTTGATTGCGAAGCACGTCCGAGGAGGCGGAGATTTGCTCCATGACCGCCGTCTGCTCCTGGGCGGCGTCGGCGACGCGGAATGCGCCTTCGGATATGGTCGCCGCAATGTCGGCGATCTCTTTGGCGTCCCCGAATGCCCGGCGTATTTGGTCCGCCTGTCCGTTCATGTGGACAACGATGCTGTGCAGGGCTTGCGCCGTTTCATCGGCGGACGATGTCATTTCGGTCAAGGCGCGGTTGGCCGCCTCGCCCTTCGTTTTCTCTTGGCGGATCAGCTTCACCTGATCGTCCGTTTCTCGCGCGACGCTGTCCGTCTGCTCCTGCATCTGCCGGACGAGACGGTTGATTTGTTCCCCGGCCTCGGAGCTGTCCGTGGCCAGCTTGCGGATTTGGCCCGCAACGACGGAGAAGCCGAGGCCGTGCTCCCCGGCATGCGCCGCCTCGATGGAGGCGTTCAGGGCGAGCAGTTGGGTTTGCGCGGCGATTTCCCCGACAAGTTGGGAAATTTGGCCGATTTCCTTCGCCTGCGTCTCGAGCTTGCGGACGATCGTGAGCGTATGCTCGCTTCTCTCGGATACGTCCGACATGCCTCCGACGAGCGACCGGAACGTATCGCCGCTTGCGGCAATCGTCTTCACCATCGCGTCGGACAGGGCGATCGCATGCTCCGCCTGGCGGCTTACTTCGTTTGCCGTTTCCGTTGCCCGCTCCACGGTGTGGAACATCGTCTGAGCCGATTCGGCTTGCGTCGAAGCGCCTTCGGCGACCCGATCGATCGTGATGGCGATCGTCTCGATCTGCTGCGCGGCATGGCCGATTGCGGATCTGAGCGAGCCCGCGCTCTGGTCGGTAACGGAGACGCTGTCCTTCAATTCGGCGATGATGTGCTTCAAGTTGCCGAGCATCGTCTCGAACGATCGGTGGAGGTGCAGGATTTCGTCGTTGGACCGGTACTCGGGGATCGTCACGGTCAAGTTGCCGGTCGCCGCTTCGTCGACGACGGCGGCGAGCCTGAGCAGCGGCCGGATGATCACCTGTGCCGCCAGCCAACCGAGAAAGCTCGTCCACAGGACACCCAGCGTCAGCACGCCGCTGACGTAGAGCCAGTCAGCCATGTTCGGGGCAAGCCATGGCTTCAGCACGAAGATGAAAAAAGCGCTCGTGCCGAACGTAATGATCGATACGCCGGAGATGCCGAGCACCAGCTTCCGGACAAGACCGAACTTCATGTCGGTTCCTCCTTGACGCGCGGGCTGCCGCGCTTGTTTAGATTGATGGCTTCTAACAGTATACGAAAGGGCATGCAGTAGAGATGTGACGGAAATCACACGATTCCAGCGCGGAGTCCGGATGCGGATGCTTTCGTGGCCGAACGGGGGAGCTTGCGTTACAATAAATGAAAAAGGTTACTTGGAATAACGGGGGGAGGGAGACGAAATGTCCGGCAATGGCGGCGAGACTGTATTTTACCCGCTCGGCGATTGTGCGCTGCTGATCCGCTTCGGAGACCGGATCGAGGCGGACACGATCCGGAAAGTGCGCTCGGCGGCTCGCTTGCTGGAGGCGAAGCCGTTTCCCGGTTTTATCGAGGCGGTGCCGTCGTATGGCGCGCTGGCTGTGCATTACGATCCGTGGGTCGTGTACCGGACCTTGCGCGAGAAGCGAGACGATAGCGAGGAAGTCTTATATGAAGCCGTATGCGACATCGTCCGCTCGCTGCTTGCTTCGGAGGCGTATGACGAACACGACGATACCGACGACGTCGTGACGATTCCGGTTTGTTACGGAGGCCGTTACGGCCCGGATTTAGACGAACTGGCCGCTTATCATCATATCGGGGCGGAAGAAGCGGTTGCTCTGCATGCCGGTGCGGACTATACCGTAGCGATGATCGGATTCGCCCCGGGCTTCCCTTATTTGGCCGGACTTCCCGGCTTACTGGCGACGCCGCGCCGGGCGACGCCCAGAAGCGCCGTTCCGGCCGGAAGCGTCGGCATCGCGGGTGCCCAGACCGGCTTGTATTCGCTGGAAACCCCCGGAGGCTGGAACATTATCGGGCGGACCCCGCTTCCGCTGTTTCGGCCATACGCCGAGCGGCCGTCGCTATTGCGCGCGGGCGACCGCGTACGGTTCGAGCCCATAACGCCGGAGCGGTTCGAGGAGCTGTCGCGGGGGCTCCCCCGAAAGTAATCGGAATAAGCTTCGGAGGTTCGCTTCACTTTTAGGGGATTAATGGGGAGGAGGACATGCATTTGAGTCGAATTGAGAGCAGCGCCTATGTGGAAAAGCCAGGCTTGTTCACGACCGTGCAGGACGGCGGCCGTTCGGGCCATCAGCGCATCGGCGTCCCGGTCGGCGGAGCGATGGACGGCTTCGCCCTGCGCGCGGCGAACGCGCTCGTCGGCAACGACCCGCACGCGGCCGCGCTCGAGCTGACGCTCGCCGGCTTCGCCCTGCGGCTCGCCGCCGACGCGCTCGTAGCCGTCACCGGCGGCGGCTCCGCGCCTACCGTCGACGGCTGCCCGCTGCCCGCGTGGCGCGCCGTCTTCGTCCGGCGCGGCGCCGTGCTCGCCTTCGCGCCCGCCGCCTCGGGCTGCCGCGCCTGCCTCGCGATCGCGGGCGGCATCGCCGTGCCCGCCGTGCTCGGCAGCCGCGGCACGCACGTCCCGTCCCGGCTCGGCGGCCTGGACGGCCGCCCCCTGCGGGCCGGGGACGCGCTGCCGCTTGGCGCGCCGGGGCCGGCTGCAGCGGCGCTGCTCGCGAAGCTGCGCGGGCAGGCCGGGGACGCGCCTTGGGCGGCCGCCTCTTGGGGCGTCAGCCCGTACGCGCTGCCGGCCTACGGCGAGCATCCCGTCGTGCGCGTGACGCCGGGGCCCGAGTACGAACGCTTCACGCCGGACAGCCTGCGGCTGTTTCGCGAGTCGGCGTTCATCGTCTCGCCCCGCTCCGACCGGATGGGCTACCGGCTCGACGGCCCGCGGCTGGAAAGCGCCGGAGCGGGCAGCCTATTATCAGAGCCGGTCGCGGCAGGAACGATTCAGGTGCCGCCGGACGGCGCCCCTGTCGTGCTCATGGCCGACAGGCAAACGACGGGCGGCTATCCGCGGATCGCCCAAGTGTCCGCGGCCGATTTGCCGGTGCTGGCGCAGGTTCGGCCGGGATCGCAAGTCCGGTTCGCGTTGATCGGTTATGGCGATTCGCAGCAATTGATGTTGGCCGGACGTTTGGAGGAAATGAGACTGCGGGCCGGTATCGGGATGAGGATGAGGGAGGAGACGCATAGATGAGCAAGGCGGACAAGCGGATCGACCTGAACTGCGATACCGGAGAAAGCTTCGGCGTGTACCGGTCGGGTGAGGATGAGCGGCTGCTCGATATCGTGACGTCGGCGAATATCGCCTGCGGTTATCACGCGGGGGATCCGGCGACGATGCGCCGGATGGTGGGACTGTGCGCGGAGCGCGGCGTGGCGATCGGCGCGCATCCCGGGCTGCCGGACATGGCCGGATTCGGCAGACGGGAGATGGCGATATCGCCACAGGAAGCGTACGACATGACCGTGTACCAGGTCGGGGCGCTGTACGGTTTCGTCCGTGCGGAAGGCGCGGTTATGAGGCATGTGAAGCCGCACGGCGCACTCTACAATATGGCCGCTGCCGACGCGGCGCTGGCCGAAGCGATTGCGGAAGCGGTCCGGCGTGTCGATGCGGCGCTCGTATTGGTCGGACTCGCCGGGAGCGAGTTGATCCGCGCAGGTATACGGGCGGGGCTGCCGACCGCCGAAGAGGTGTTCGCGGACAGAAGATACCGCCCGGATGGCACGCTCGTACCGAGGCGGGAGCCCGGCGCAATGATCGCCGACGAAGCCGAAGCGGTCCGGCAGGTGCTGCGTCTCGCGGCGGAAGGAAGAGCGCAGACGGTGTGCGTGCACGGCGACGGCCCGCATGCGCTGCAGTTCGCGGCCCTTGTCAGACAAGGGCTGCAGGACGCGGGCTGGCTGCTCGCCCCCGTCACGGCGCATAATGGAAGCGAAGCCGGCGGCCGCAGCTAGCCCCCCGCTTCTCAGCCCCGCAGTTGCCGCCTTACCGGTTGTCGCCCTGCCGGATGCCGCCTGCCAGATGCCGGCCTGCCGGATACCGCCCTGCCGGATGCCGCCTGCCGGATGCCGCCCTGACGGTTGCTGCCCTGCCGGATGCCGCCCTGCCGGATGCCGGCCTGCCGGATGTCGCCCTGCCGGTTGTGCCTTCACGTTTACCACCCTCACGGCTTCCACCCTGACAGCATCCTTGACGTCAATTGCTCAGCACAAAAACCGGCGTTATACCGGTCCAACTAGCAGCGCAAACCCGCGCGGGAACTGAACAAACCACAGGGAGAGTATGTTTATAAATAATCTTTCCCAAACGTTGGGCTTGATGAAACCACCTTCATCCCATATAATTGTAATGTTACCAAAAAAGCAAAACAAATCGATTAAGGTGAGAGGAGGCGTACGGCATGCAAAACATGTTGTTCAACGGCAAAACTGAGGTGTACCGCTTTTAACCGAATACGGCCTAACTTAACCTTCACCTGATGCGCATCTATACATAAGACGACACAGGCACGATGCGGGTTATCGTGTTTTTTTGTTCCCTTTTTTTCGGGGCTCCCCCCAAAAAATCAGGGATTAATCCGCCGCTCGCGGCGTCCGGACGGGAGTCCGGACCATTCTAAATAGGAGGTGAGACGATGAAAGCGCTCGGAATTGTTCAAGTCGGGTCGGTTTTGGCATCAAACAATCTAGAGGAGGTTTTCATCAATGAGTTACAAGAACGGAAAGGATTTTCTTCCGCCTAGCTTATTGAAGGAACTGCAAAATTACATTCAAGGCGAACTTGTCTATATACCGAAAATCGAGCAAACCCGGGCCGGATGGGGAGAAAATAACGGAACGCGCAAGCTGATCGAGAAGCGCAACCGCGAAATTTACCAAATGTACAAAGGCGGCGCCAGCGTCATCGAGCTGATCCAGCGCTTCCATCTGTCCGAAGACAGCATCCGCAAAATTATCGTCAAAACCCGGGAGCTCGTACAAAATGTGGCCAAGTGAAAGCAGGACGTTTACCGTCTTGCTTTTTTTCTTTTGTATGACCGAGATTTTGTAAAGGGTCCGCCTATATAATAGAACGAGAACGAAACGGGAGGATGAACGATGATACGCGTATTTGTGTACGGAACGCTCATGACGGGGGAGGCGAACCATGGCGTAGCCGCGCCCTACATGCATTCCGTCGAGACCGGCGCGGTGAGAGGAACGCTGGTTGACGCCGGGGCTTATCCGGCCTTGGTGCCGGATTCCGAGGGAAGCGGCAAGGACGGCGCTGTCGTGTGCGGCGAATGGTTGACCGTCGGCGATTCGGCGCTGTCCGCGATGGACGCTCTCGAAGACTATTACGGGCCCGGCGATGCGCGCAACGATTACGAGAGAGTGTGGATTCGCGATATAGACGGGACTCGCGCCGGTTGGGCTTATGTTTGGAACGACTCGCGGGGATGCCCGCAAATCCGATCAGGCGATTGGCGGAAACGGAATACAAATTTTCGCAAGTAACCGGGGTACACGGCTGAAATGAAATGCTATAATGAAGAGAATTGATAGAATCATGTCGAATGAACGGAGAGATTGCATGACTGGGAATAAGATACTGCTTGCCGACGACGAGGCGGCACTCCGCTTCCTGATTACGGAAACGCTGGCGGATGAAGGCTATGCCATCACGGAAACCGAGGACGGACAGCAAGCGAAAGACAAACTGGAACAGGAATCTTACGATCTGGTCATCCTCGACTACATGATGCCGGAGAAAACCGGGGTCGAAGTTTGCGAGTGGCTGCGCGGATCGGATTCGCCGAACCGCGATATTCCGGTTATTCTGCTGACGGCCAAAGCATTGGAGAAAGACAAGGAAAAAGCGAAGGCGGCCGGCGTCACGTCGTATATCGTCAAGCCGTTCAGTCCGCTGCAGCTGATCGATATCGTGCAAAGCCTGCTCGGGGACGGTTAAAGTGGCGGGGAGAGGAACGGATCGTATGCCGACCAAAAAGAAAAGCATCGCATCGAACGTGTCTGTTTTGATTTTTACGACCATTTTTCTATTCGCGATCTTCGTGCTCGCTGCCGGTTTGACCATGAACAACCATATTATTGAGGCGCGCGATAAACTGGAGCTCGAATTGCACGATCAGGCGCTGGTCGAAAGCTTGTACAGCGATTCGCAAACGCTCGTTTCCGAGCTGAGGGCGTATTTGGCGTTCGACCACCCCGATTTCCTGACCCAATTTCTCGATATGCGTCAGGCGTTCGATGCGAAGCTGAACGACGTGTCCGACCGTTTCCGGAAGCGCGATTATGGAGAGAAGTATACCAACGAATGGAACGCGATTATTAAAGCGTGGGCCGGCTACCGGCAATCCAACGATACCGTCATCGAGCTTAAAAAGCTCGGCAATATGGATGAAATCGAGCGTTTGTCGAAGACGACCACCACGTCCAACGTGAACGAGATGAATCGCACTTTCCAGTCGATTCTTTCCTCGCAGAACGATTCGGTGCAGCGTTGGCTCGAAGACAACCGGAAAAGGACCGACACGCTGATCATGCTGCCCATACTGGTCGCTACGGGGGCGGCTATAGCCGGAGTGCTGCTGATCGTGTATTTGCGCCGCAAGGTGATTAGCCCGATTGTTCAGGCCGACGCGGCCGTCAACCGGATTGCCGAAGGCGATTATGTGCATGTCGCGCTCAGCCACCGCAATGACGAGCTCGGCCGTCTGGAACGCGGCATCAATTTCATGTCGAGCGAATTAAGACAGCGTCACGACGCTCTCGAGGCGTCGAACAAAGAGCTGATCGACCAGCGCGACCTCCTGGAAGCGCAGAACGAAGAAATTTCCGCCCAGCAGACCGAGCAGCAGGAGATGCTGCTTAAGCTGACCGATCGCGAACGCGAGCTGGAGCTGATTACGACCTATCAAGAGAAGCTGACCGGACATGTGGAGATCAAAGCGTTTCTGGAACATTCGATCCAGGCGCTGCTGCAAGCGCTACATCAGGATGCCGCCGTTCTTATCGCGGAAAATCCGGAGACGTCCTCCTTCGATGTGATTTACTCATACGGCTATCCCCAGGGCGCGCTCCCTTCTTCCTATAAAGAGCTGTTCGGACCGAGCATGCGCGTCCTGCACGAGAAGAGGCCGATCTACCGGAAACGTTACCTTCATGCGGACGAACGGGGCATTCACGGCGGATACGACACCGCACTTGACCAATATTACCCGCTTCTCGATGAATATTCGCATGTGATCGGGATGCTGCTCATTACGTCCTACGGGGTAGATGAGGTGGACGATGCGCTGCACCGTCTGACCAAGGGGCTCGTCCGGCAGTTCGCGCTCGCCTTCATGGCACAGACGACGAACGAAGAGCGGCGCAAGCAGGCTTACTTGCTCGAAGAGCTGAACGAGGAGCTGTCCCAGGAACGCGACGGCCTGCAGCAGCAGCGCGATCTCGTGCGGCGCATCATCGAATCGATCCACGAAGGCATGGTCATGTGCGACGGAGGCGGACGTATCGTGTTCTCCAACAAGCGGATGGACGAGATGTTCGGCTTCGACCGTTTCTCCGGATCGAACATCCGCGATTTTTGCCGGCATCTCGAGGCTTCCGCTCCGGGAAAATCGCAATTGAGCGAGTTTGCCGAGGCTGTCCTGAACGGTACCTTGGAGCAATTGCAGGAACGGTTTACGCTCGGCCGCGAAGACGGGCGGGAGGAGCATTACGATCTATACGTGAACTCCATCACGGACCCGATCGAGAACTCGCGCAGCTTCCTGTTCGTCTTCCGCGACCGTACGAGCGAAGAGATGGCCGACGAGATGAAGAACGAATTCATCAGCATCGTATCGCACGAGCTGCGAACGCCGCTCGCGAGCGTCCTCGGCTTCATGGAAATATTGCTGAACCGCGAAATTCCGAAAGAAAAGCAGAAAAAATATATGGAGACGATTTACCGGGAAGCGAGCCGGCTGTCCAACCTGATCAACGATTTTCTCGATTTGCAGCGGATGGAGTCGGGCAAGCAGGCGTACCAGCTCATTCCCGTCAACGTGTCGGCGGTCGTGCGGGAAGTGTCCGAGCAGTGGCAGGGCAAGCAGGATCACCGGATCGAGACGTTTATCGCTCCCGATGTTTTCGTTTCGGCCGATATCGACCGGATGACGCAGGTGATGCACAATTTGTTGAGCAATGCGGTCAAATATTCGCCGAACTCGGACAAGGTTGTGGTCCGTGTCGTCAAGGAAGGCGATTTCGCGGTTATCGAGGTGCAGGACTTCGGCTTAGGCATTCCGGAAAATGCGAAGGAGAAGCTGTTCAACAAGTTTTACCGGGTGGACAACTCCGACCGCAGGCAAATCGGAGGCACCGGCTTGGGACTCGCGATCGTCAAGGAAATCGTCGAATCGCATCACGGTACGCTGACGTTCGAATCGGAGCTGGGAGCCGGCTCCACATTCCGCATCCGGATGAAAACGTACCGCGCGACCGGTATGGGCGGCAAAGTCGTCATTATCGAAGATGACGAGAATTTGTCGAAGCTCATTGCCGTCGCATTCGAGAAGCTGAATGTATCCACCGTCCAGTTGCGAAGCGCGGAGGACGCCGTTATGTCGCTGCGGGAATCGTCGGGGCCGGCGCCGCTTCTTTGCATCGTCGATATCCAACTGGACGGCAAGAAGCTGGGCTGGGATTTTATCGCCGAGCTGCTGCAGCATCCGACTTACAGCCATACGCCGGTCATCGTATCGACCGTGCTCGAGCCGCCCAAACATTTCCACGAAACGGATACCGGCAAATATTTGCGCAAGCCGTTTACGATCGAGCGTCTGCTGGAGCTGGCGACGAGCCTGATGGAGCCCGCCCAGGGCAATCCTACGGTCGTCTTTCCGGTCCAGGACCAGGCGGCGATCGCGACGAAGCTGGAGGAGAAAGGAATCCGTGTGACGGAGCTGAAGATCAAACAGGATATTATCGAAGTGGAAGTGAAGAAGCATGACTGAATCGCCGGAGCGGGACCGCTTGGAGAAGCAGCGCAGAAACGAAAGGCTGATGAAGGAAGGCAAAGCCCGTTTCCTGGAAGAACTGCACAAGCAAATTCAATCGATGGAGCTATTGCTGGACCGGATGGAGCAGGATTTCGACGACGGGCTTCCCGGACACTTTTACCGATACGCCCATACGCTCAAAGGCAGCGCCCCCGTGTTCGGCTTCGCAAGCGTCGGCGATGTCGCCGGGCTGCTCGCGGCCGAGTGGGAATGGACGCAGGAGGAGACGATGGAGCAGACGGCGGTGGCGGCCACCGTCCGGCATAGCGCTCTGAACAGCAAAGCCGGGCTGCTGCAGCTGAAGATGGAATTGATCATCTTGCAGCGTCAGCTTCAAGTCAGCGATCAGAAGGAGCAAGGGCTGCGCCTGCCGGGTTTGGCGCCTGCCGGCAAATTGCTCGTCGTGGACGACGACGACGTGCTCCGCTCGTTTCTCGTCCGCCGGTTCGAGCTGGACGGTTATGTCGTTCACGAATCGGATTCGGTGGATAAAGCGAAGCAAAAGCTGCGCGAGGAATCGTTCGATCTGATTTTGCTCGATCTGATGATGCATCCGAAGTCCGGCTACGAATTATTCGATTATTTGAAGGAAGACCCGACGCTGAAATGGATACCGCTCATCGTCTTGTCGGCCCGAAACGACGTTCATGACAAAGTTCGGTGTCTCATGCTCGGGGCGAACGATTACGTAACGAAGCCGTTTCAATACGACGAGCTTGCGGCGCGCATATACAGCCTGCTGTCCCGTACGAGAAATTTCGAGCAGCTCGCTTTCCGAGACCCGCTTACCGGTATATTCAACCGCCGCTATTTCGATCATCAAATCGAACTGGAGCTGCAGCGGATCGCCCGGTATCCGGCCCCGATCTCGATCGCGTTCATCGACATCGACCGGTTCAAGCACATTAACGACACCTATGGTCACGCGATAGGCGATCTCGTCCTGCAAGGACTGGCCCACCTGCTGCAGCAGCAGCTGCGCTCCACCGACTTTCTGGCGCGCTTCGGCGGAGAGGAGTTCGTGGCGGTTATGCCCAATACGACGGGCGAGCAGGCCGTGCGGATCATGGAGGACGCGCTTCAACTGACGCATCGGCAGCCGATTGCGCAATACGAAGGGCAATCGTTTTCGATCACCTTTTCGTGCGGAGTATCCGAATGGACCCGCGGACTGCCGACGGCTCATTGGATCGCGCTCGCCGACGAGGCGATGTACCGGGCAAAGCAGCAGGGACGGGACCGCGTGCTGCTCGCCGGCGCCAAGTCGGAAACGGCGGCTGTGTTCGCGCAAAACGGCGATTTGCAGCCGAAACGGGTGCTCGTAGCCGACGACGACGGCATTCTCCGCTCCATCCTCGCTTCCCGTCTGAAGAAGCTGTCCATTCAAGTCGCGGAGGCGAAGGACGGGGAGGAAGCGTACCGGTATATGCACGATCACGACGTCGATTTGTGCATTTTGGACGGCGTCATGCCGAAGATGGACGGTTTCGGATTGTTGAAGACGGTCAAGTCGGACTCTTCCGGCCGGTTCCGGAACACCCGGATCTTGATGCTTTCCGGCAAAAAACGCGAGGAGGATATAGCCCTTGCGCTGCAGCTCGGCGCCGACGAATATATGTCCAAGCCGTTTTCCCTTGTCGAGCTGGAGATGCGCGTAAGCCAGCTGCTCGGGATGAACGATTAAGCGTGCGTACCGCGGCGCCATGCATGGGACTAACCTCCGTACCCGCTTGTCGATGCGGCTCGGAGGTTGTTTCTTTACCCATTCGCCTTGTACAGGAAATGAAGCGATATTTTCCTGTTTTTGTCGTCAATGGCAATGATTTGGTGGTAGAATAGAATCGGGAGGAAAGGAGGGATATCCTCTAAAGCGATGAAACAGCTGATTTCCGCTGCGAAATTCGGCTGTGAGTGGACGATATTCGCATTTTACAGACCGGAAGGGGAATGACATGATATTTGTAGGGGCCATATTCGCCGCGGTTGCGGTTGTCATCTATTTGTTCTATGAGACGGTTCATGCCGAAGTGACGGAGACGAGGGTGGAATCCGAGCTCGTGAGCGGCGAGCTGAAAATCGTGCAAATTTCCGACTTGCACGGGCGTACCCGGTTCTGGACCGGCACGGTCGGCGAAATTGTCGATTCGCTGAAGCCGGATATCGTTTGCGTGACCGGCGATTTGTTCAACAAGCTGGAGCAGCTTCCCGAGGTGATGAGGGAGCTTTCGCGTCTGGACTGCGAGTATTTGTTTTTCGTCCCCGGCAATCATGAATGGGAGGAACGAACGGGCTTGCGGAAGCGCAAATTTACGGAGGAAGAGCACATCCGCGTGCTGAGGGATATCGGTGTCCGCAAAATGCGCGTGCTGGCCAATGAGGGCGAGCTGATCGAGGTAAAACGGTCCAACGTTTATGTATACGGTTTCGACAATTCGAAATACGGCCGGGAACGGTACGTGCCTCAGGAAGACGATATCGAAGGGGCATTCCGGCTTACATTGGCGCATTCCCCCAGCATAACGCGTTGGCTTGCCAAACGGTCGATCGGCTTCGATCTGCTGTTGGCGGGCCATACGCATGGCGGCCAAATCCGCTTCTTCGGCAAAGCGATCGGGCCTTACGGCCGTCATCATACGGGGTTGAAAGAAATGCAGCCGAAGCGGTATATGTATATCAACCGTGGCCTCGGTACGGTACACCTGCCGTTTCGCATCGGATGCCGACCGGAAATCGCGCTCATTCGGGTCGTCGGCGTACGGTAAATCCGAGAAACGATCACGGATCGTTCATTGGAATCGCCGGTTTCGTTCTGGTACAATCAAGGGGGAATAGGAGGCGAGATGGGGATGGAGAAAAAATGGTTCACGTTGGAGGAAGCGAACGCGTTGCTTCCGAGAATCCGCGAGGAAATCGATCAGCTTCAATCGATCAAGCGCGAATTCGAGAAACGTTACCTTCGCCTGAAGCAGCTGAAGGAGCATGCGGGGAAGCATCGTCCGGAAGAGGCGGATCCTTTTTTTACACTGGAGAGCGAGCTTGAATTTATGCAGATCGAGGCGAGGACGCTCGTCCAAAGCATTCATATGAAAGGCGCTCAGCTGAAAGATCTCGATATGGGGCTGGTCGATTTCCCGTCGCTGAGAAACGGCGAAGAGGTGCTGTTGTGCTGGCGGCTCGGCGAGGAGTCGATCACCCATTGGCACGGGCTTAGCGAGGGCTATATCGGCAGAAAGCTGATCGACTAGTACAGAAGGTTAGAAGTCCGATGTAACTTAAGCGGAGGGTCTGAAATGATGCTGCAGAAGCGTGAGCGGTCGCATTTGTTTCCGGATATTAACGGCGATCGGAAGCATATTTCAGACCTGCAGCGGCTGAGTTACTGATCGGAGTTAAGCGAATGAAGGGAAAGAGCTTGCACATGGACAAGATGGGAAGATGGATCGTTTCGACTGCGCTAATGCTCGTATGCATGTTCGTTCTGGTCGCTCCGAAGCCGGCTGACGCGCATGCGGTGCTGACGAAAGCGGTGCCCGAGGCGAACAGCCAATTGAACGCGGCGCCCGAGCGGATCGAGCTGACGTTCAACGAGCGGCTGGAGTCGGAGCTCCATTATATTAAAGTGTACGATGAAATCGGAAGGACGATTTCCGACCGGAAAGCGACGCTCTCGAGCGACCAGAAGGTAATGACGCTCGAGCTGCCGAAGCTGGGCAACGGACGTTATACGGTTACGTACCATGTCATCTCCGCGGACGGGCACCCGGTGGAAGGAACGTACGTGCTGTCGATCGGTCCCGGCTCCGAAGGCGGATTGATCGCCGATTCTTCGTCACTGCACAGCGGACACCAGTTGTCGGCGGATATGAGCGTCTATGACGTATTGAAATATTTGTCCCGCATCGCCTACTATTTCGGGCTGTTGGCGGCAGCGGGCTGGGTGTTGTGGGGGGCATACGCCGGCTTGCAGCATTCTTCGATTGCGGAGCATTACCGGAACGGGCTTCTCGGCGTTCAACGCGCGCATTTTCTGGCACTGATCGCTTTCGTTTATTTCCATTATCAGGATTTGCTCGGCGATCAAGGGTTGGGAGAGCTGATCGGGCTGTTCACCGGTACATGGGTCGGCCGTTCTTGGTTGGCCGCGTTCGTGCTGGCGCTGGCAGGCTTCGCGCTGCTGGGCCGTTCGAAGGTGTGGGACATGGCTTGGATCGTTCTGCTGCTGGCAGCCAAGAGCGTCAACGGCCACGCGATGGGTAACGATCCGCAATGGATCACCGTTCCGCTCAACTTCGCCCATCTGCTGGCGGCTGCCGTCTGGGTCGGCGGGCTGCTGCTGATCGTGCCGCTGTGGAGAAAAAACCGGATGTGGGTCGACGGATTTTTGCCGCGGTTCTCCAATGCGGCTTTGATCGCCATTATCGTTCTCGTTCTGTCCGGGACGGCGTCTACGCTGCTGTATTTGCCGGGGCTGAACTACTTGCTGTACTCCCAGTGGGGCAAGCTGCTTATCGCCAAAGTCGTATTCGTCGTCCTCGCTATTCTGCTCGGGATCGGGATCCGGCTGGCGATGAGGAAGCGCAAGGAGAACGACCTGCGCGATATGGTCCGGATGGACTTCGCCGCGATGGGCATTATCGTCGTGCTTGTCGGGCTGCTCACGTTCATCAGTCCCGTTCCGCCGAACGAGCCGATGTATTGGCACGTGATGGGCGAGAAGGTGCACATGACCGTACAGGTTACTCCGAAGGTGCCGGGCGACAATCAATTCCGGGTCGACGTCTGGCTGCCCAAGGAGCTTGGCGAGCCGAAGCGGGTGCAGCTGAAGCTGCAGGATTTGGATAAGCCGGATATGGCTCCGATCGAAGTTCCGCTTACGGCGCATAAGAACGATACTCAGGATGCCGCGTTTACGGCCGACGAGACGTTCGGGCAGTTCAGCTACAAAGCCGACGGTCCGTTCATCCCGTTCGCTGGGATGTGGAAGCTGGAGTTCCGCGTTCTCGACAAGAACGACGATGAGACGGTGTACACGGAAGAGACGAGGGTGTACTGAACAAGGCGACGCGAGAGCCGGACACGAGGCTCCCTGCCGGATACGCGAATGACGCGCTCCGGCAAGGGAGCTTTTTTTGGAAATCGGGCAGCTTCGCTGTGCTTTTTATGGTTAGTGAATCGAATTTCACTAGTAGTGAATTTGAATTCATTAAATCAGACCGATTTGCGCCGAATGGGCGATTAGTGAACCTGGTTTAATAAATAACAAACATAAGTTCGCTAATAGGAAAATGAAGTTCACTATTGCGAAATCGAACGTCAATCTTGGCTGAATAGTAAAATATGGTTTGCTAATAGTGAATATAGGTTCGTTATCGTAGTGCGGCGGAATAAGCAGCGAAGAGTCGCGTCACTTTTGGGGGACTGAGTTAGGGGGAGGTATAATCATGTCGCTCCGACGATATAAGCTGCTGACGATTTTGCTGCCGGCGGTCGTGATCGGCGGCTTCGAGCTGATCCGGCACGAATTCCTGCTTCATTATTTGTCGATGGAAGTCGGGAATTTCTATATTATTATCCTGACGCTGCTGCTGTCGTACTGGTTCTCGACGTGGATGTTCGGCAAAATCCAGAGCATGAACAAGAAGATCGCCGAAGAGCAGTCGCGGACGGCCGTATACGAGGAGCGCGAGCGGCTGGCTCGCGAGCTGCACGACAATATCGCGCAAATGCTGTTTTTTCTGAACGTGCAGCTGAAGCAGGGGAAGACGGAGGAAGCGAGGTCGGTCGTATCGGAGATCGACCATCATTTACGCCAAGCGATTTTCAATCTCCGCTCGCTGCCCGAGAACGGTGTGTCGTTTCCCGAGCGTCTGGACCGCTGGCTGCGCGAATGGAGCGCGATATCCGGGGTAGAGGTGGAGCGGCGTGGCGAATGGACCGACGGAGTATTCGATTCGTCCGAGGAAGTCCAGCTGTTCGCCGTCGTGCAGGAAGCGTTCACGAACATCCGCAAACATTCCGAAGCGGATCGCGCCATATTGGATTGGACATGCGGTACGGATGGAAAATGGTCGCTCGCCGTCAAGGATAACGGCACGGGCATTCGGCCTCCCGCCTCGGATGCGAGCAAATACGGCATCTCGATGATGCGCAAGCGCGCCGCCGAGCTTGGAGCGGCTCTGCACATCGGCCCTGCCGAAGACGGGGGGACGGAACTCCGAATAGAAGGCAAGAAGGAGATGAGCGTATGACTCCGTATCGCGTACTGATAGCCGACGATCATCCGCTCGCCCGCAAAGCGATCCGCAGCTTGCTGGACGAGGATACGCTGTTCGAGACGATCGGGGAAGCAGCGCGCGGCGAAGAGGCCGTTGCCATGTGCGGCAACCTGCAGCCCGATCTCGTCCTGATGGACATCAACATGCCGGACATTAGCGGACTCGAGGCGACCCGTCGCATTAAGCAGCTGCATCCCCATATTCGCATCGTGATGCTAACCGTCTCCGACCATGTGGCGGATTTGTTCACCGCGATCCAGTTCGGAGCCCAAGGCTATTTGCTCAAAAATATGGACCCCGACGATTGGATGCATTATTTGCGCGCCTTGCTGGACGACAATTCGGCCGTATCCCGTCAAATGGCGGACAAGCTGTTTCAGCATTTCCGGGGCGGTGCGGGGACGGCGGCAGCCGAACCGGATTCCGGCGTACTCACGCCGCGGGAGCGCGAGCTCGTAGCTTGCGTGGCCGCCGGGGACACGAACCGGCAAATCGCCGAGCGTCTCACGATCGCCGAGAATACGGTGAAAAATCATATCAAAAACATTTTGGACAAGCTGAAGCTGGAGAACCGGGTGCAGCTGACCGCTTACGCCGTGAGGCAGGGGTTGACACATATCGGTCAAAAACGCGGGGAAAAATAGCCCGGTCGAGTCATTCTCACGGTCCCGCTTTTTCGTTACATTGATACATGGAGACAAACTCGAGAAAAGGGGCTGAACGATAATGAAAAAAACCGGAATGCTGCTCGCCGTCTGCCTGATCGCGATGATGATGTTCGCGGGCATAGCCAGTGCGCACGTAACCGTGCTTCCGAATGAAACGACGCAGGGCAAATACGAGGTATTTACGCTGCGCGTGCCGACCGAGAAAGAAATCGCCACCGTCAAGGTGGAAGTGAAGTTTCCGACGGGCGTTACCGTGTCGCGCTTCGAGCCGAAATTCGGCTGGAAATATGACGTAACGAAGGACGGCTCCGGGAAAATTACGAGCGTCGTCTGGACTGCGACGGGCGACGGCTTCGGCGCGACGGAATTCGGCGAATTCAAAATGTCCGGCAAAGTGGAGAACGACGCCAAAGACTTGTCGTGGAAATCGTACCAAACGTACAAAGACGGCAGTGTAGTCGAGTGGGTAGGCGCCGAGGGCTCCGACAAACCGGCTTCGGTCACGAAAGTGAAGGCTGCGGCGAAAGGCGCGGATTCGCACGGTCACGATACGGGCGCGGCCGCACCGGAGGCGGCTGCCGGCTCCCCGGAATCCAAGACGACGTTCTACCTCTCGATTGCGGCTGTCGTGTTGGGCGCGCTGGCGTTGATCGTCTCGCTGCTGAAGAAAGCGAAGTAAGCGGATCGACAAAGGTATTGCAAAAGAAAAGAGCTGTTCCTGAAGCTTACTATGGCTTCGGGGGCGGCTCTTTGTTTTTGGCGACGGCCAGCCCCCTCCAAATACCAACCTTGCATAAACCGACTGCCATCCCCCGGCCGACAAAGCGCGAAATAGTACCGGATAGGGCATTCTCCTCCCCGAGCCAGGCACCGACAGGCTGCCCGCAACCGCCAAAAGAACTCAACAGCAGATAAGAATTTGGAACGGTCGCCCTGTAACATATAAAGTATCGCGGCGATGGAAATAAAAGCGCGTACATCGATAGCGATATACGATGTAAAAGGGAGTTGAGGTTGAATGGGCAGCTTCATGAAACGTTCGGGGGAGAACGGGATGAAGGCGATAGCGGCGCTCGCGATTGTCGGTTTACTGGCCGCATGCACCGGTAATGGTGCGGGTGAGAAGAAAGAAGCCGCAAACGGCTCGAAGAAAGACGGAGGAGCATCGCAGCAAACAGACATTTCCGCCAAACAAGAGCCTGTTACGCTGACGTTTTTCGAGCCTTCCTCCGGCCAGTCCAAGCAATTGTTCATGGAACAGTATGGGAACGCGATCGAGAAGAAATTTCCGAATGTGAAGACGAACTTTGTTCATATTACCCCGAAAGACGGAGGAGGCTACGTTCTTCTGCCGGATCTGCTGGCCGCCGGAACGCATATCGATGTCGTCTTCGCTTCCATCGGAGCGATCCACAGCCGCTTTATCGATTACCAGCTGCAATCGGACATCACCGACTTGATTACGAAATATAAGTTCGACATGTCCCGTCTCGACGATACGGCTGTCGGGCTTATGAAGGAAATCGCGGGGGGCGGCATATATGGCCTGCCGGTTACGAACAATCCCAGCGTGCTCGTATACAACCGGGACTTGTTCGACAAGTTCGGGGTGCCGTATCCGAAGGACGGAATGACTTGGGACGAGACGTACGATATCGCCAAGAAGATGACCCGTACGGACGGCGGTGTAAACTACCGAGGCTTCGTCACGTCTTTCAGCCACATCGCTCTGATGAACCAGCTATCGGCCAATTTCGTCGATCGCGCTACGTTCAAGCCGCTATTGTCCACGGATGACAAATGGAAGAAGCATGCGGACAACCTGGTCCGATTTTTCCAGATCCCGGGCAACGAGGCGAAAGGCACGAATTTGGCGCAGATGAACAAATGGTTCATTGAGGAGCGGATCGCCGCGATGTACGCGACACAGGTATGGTTGTCGCCTTCCGACCCGCTCAACACGGTGAATTGGGATTTGGCGAGCCTGCCCGAGTACGGCGATTTGCGAGGCGTCGGTTCGCAGCCGTACCCGACGTACTTCAACATTACGAACATGGCCAAGGGAACGGCACGGGATACCGCCTTCCAGGTCATTGCGTGGCTGACCAGCGACGAATATCAAATGGCGAAATCGAAGGAAGGCGTGCTGCCGATGGTCAAGAGCCCGGAAATTCGCGCCGCGTTCGGCGCGAACATGCCTTTCCTGAAAGGGCGGAACGTCAAAGCGCTGATGCCTGCCAAACCGGCCGCAGCCAGTGTATGGACGAAATATACGCCGGTAGCCAACGTGGCCATGCTGGAACAACTGGATAAGGTGCTTCAGGGGCAGATCGATGTGAATGCGGCATTAAGACAAGCGACGGAAGTCGTAGAGAAGAAGGTGGCGGAAGACAAAGCCAAGTAAGGAACTTTAACGGAATAACGTTCCTGCACTCTGACGCCGGGACTGGCCGTACTATAAAGCCCCGGTCGTCAGCCAGAGCGGTAATTCCGTTAAAGTTCCTAAGCGCCTTTCGCAACTGCGCGGTACCTGCGGGAAGGCGGCAGCCAAAGCGTGCGAACCGCCTTGCATCGCCTTCTCAAATGCAGGAAATGCGCTATAATATAGCTACGCTCCTCCTAATTATGGAATGGAAACGGATGAGGCATCCTATGAAATGGCTCCGATTGTACGCCGGCAAAAAATATTTGTTCAAGATGCTCATTTCGATCGGTTTGCTTTCGATCTTCGTAGTCGTTCTTTCCTCTACGGTGCTATTTTATAAATCGCGTAATACGCTTTTGAACATGCAGCACGAGTCCAACCGGAAAATGCTGGAGCAGGTCGGCTACAACATCGATTTCACCGACAAGATGCTGACGAATTTGATTACTTCGACCTACTTCGATCCGGGTACCGCTTATCTTCTCGATACGGCGCAGCCGGAGGAGTTTAAGCTGTATGCCAGCATCATGTCGTTCGAGAAGCTGCTAAACTCGGTCCCGCTGCTGCAATCGGTCACCGTCTACAATGCCCGCAACGGCTGCTATTATCACTATTCGGAAGCGAAGGTGCTGAATTGCAAGGACGACGGCGTGGACGGCAAATTGGACCGCTACTTGAAGCGAGCCGATAACGTGCCCAAGCTGCAGCTGGTGCCGATTTATTATGGCGAATCCGATCGTCGGATCAGCCATTTTTCGTTTTTTATGTACGGCAGCGCAACCGGCACGCTTCTCGGCTCGGGCAGCAGCGCGCTTATCTTCAATATTAAGCCGGGGTGGATGTTCGCGAACGTATCCGAGATCAACCGGCTGACCGAATATTCGGACAGTCATCTGCTCATAATCGACGGCAGCGGCAATATCGTCAACGACTTGTCCGGGAACGGCTCCTGGAACAGGCTGCGGGAGCGGATCGATACGATGCGGCTAAGCGAGGGGGACTCCCGTTCGTTTATCGATAACGATGGCGGCCTGACGAGCCTCGTCACGTACGTTCCTTCGCAGAAGAACGACTGGACGATCGTCAGCATCCTGCCTTACGATGCGGTATTTCAAGTCATCCGCGAAATGAAGGCGTTTGCTATTATCGCGGTCGCGGTCGTTCTGCTGCTTACTGCGGCAACCTCGGCGCTGCTCGCTTCTCGGCTGTACAATCCGGTATCCGGCGTTCTGCGCCTAATCCGCAAAGATGCCGACCTGGGCGGGACTCAGCCCACCGGCAAGCGCGACGAGTTCGGCGTCATCTCCACCGTATTGGAGCGGACGATCACCGAGATGCGGTCGCTTAGGCAGCAGCAGGATTCGCAGAGCGGCATTTTGCGCTCCTATTATGTGCGGCAGCTTCTGCTGGACAGCCCCCATGTTTCACCGGGCGACGCGGCCGAGAAGCTCGGCATTGGTCTCAACCGCGGTATGCGGTACGCGATCTGCATGTTCAAGCTGGACGATTACGCCCTCTTTCTGCAGGGCAACAGTCCGGAAGACCGGCGTCTGTATACGTTCTCGATCGGCAATATTATGCAGGAAATCGTCTCGAAGTCGATGTCCGGCGATGTGATCGATACGGGGGGAGACTGTTTCGTTGCGCTTCTGTACGAGGAGCTGCCCGACGACGGGTACGACGCGCGTATTCGCCGATTGGCAATGGACGTTCAAGAGACGGTCATGAATTACTACAAGCTGTCCCTTACCGCTGTATATGCCGATCCCGTCACGGATTACAGGCAAATTGCCCGATTGTACAAAACGGTGGAGGATTTAGCGAAGTACAGATTCGTATTCGGCAAACAATCGATCATCACGCCGGCGTCCGTCCGGCTGAGCGAAGAGAATGAATCGGACGGAGTTCCTCCCGGGCTCGAGAAAAGCTGGATCGCCGCGATTCGGGCACAGGACTTGGACGGCAGCGAGGGCTGCCTGACGGAGCTGTTCGAGCATATCGCCCGGTGCCGCTACGATCAGATGATCAATTCGCTGCTTGCTCTGGCAGCCGAAGCTACTCACGCGATCGGCTCGGTTTCGGGCGATACCGGCTCGACCGATGTGCGATCGGTGTATAAGCGCATTCTCGAGAAGGAGACGCTTGGGGAAGTGCGCGATCTGTTTATTTCGCTGTTTCGCACCAGGTCCCAGGCCGATTCGCAAGGGGCGTCGGAAAGCTCGAAAAGGCAGATGCTCGTCGGTACGATCAAACAGATCGTGGAAGCGCGCTATACGGACCCGTCCCTATGCCTGCAAAGCGTGGCCGATATGGTAAATTTGTCGCCATCGTATGTGGGCAAGCAGTTCCGCGACGAAGAGGAATTGTCCGTTGCCAAATATATTACATCGGTACGGATGAAGCACGCGGCCCATCTGCTTGCGCATACGGATTCAAGCGTCAACACGATCATGGAGAAGGTCGGCTTCGTCAATCAAAGCTACTTCTTCAAGCTGTTCAAGCAGCATTTCGGCCTTACGCCGAACGAATACAAGACGGATTACTCGGGCAGAAACGGATAGACGGACAGTCGAGTCGCTTGCGGCGCGAACGTCCGTCTATTTCCCTATATAGCCGCGGCCCGAAGGCACTATTCCGGTAGTACAGTCCGAATTTACAGTGGCGAAAGCCCGTTTTTGCACGTGGTCACCCGTTTTTGCAGTTTTCGGTCCGCTATTCCCGGATTATGATGTAAGCGTATTCGAGATAAGGGAGGTTGATTGTTCGGCATGAGAACACGACAACAAGGTTGGTTTGCGGCCGTCATCGCTGCGGCGATTATCGCCGGCGGCTGCACGAAGACCGGCGAGCCGGCGAAACCGGACGCACAGGGAGGGAACAAGAGCGAGCCTGCGGTGGAGCTGTCCTGGTTCATCGACGGCGATGCGGGCAGCTTGCTGCCGGATAAACCGGAGGAAGACTTCGTCAAACGAACGATCGAGCAGAAGTTTAACGTCCGCTTGAAGGTGCAGAGCTATCCGGCCGGCGCCGATTACGACAACAAGCTGACGGTGGCGCTTGCGAGCGGCAACAGCCCGGATATGTTCATCGCAAGCGGCATTCTTTCGCAGAAGCTTGTGCAGGACGGACTTGTCGCGAAAATGACGCCGTTCGTATCGAAGACGACGATGCCGAATTATTTCAAATTTTGGAACACGAACGAATCGGAGATGAAATCGTATCAGGTCGAAGGCGATTTTTACCGGGCGCCCTTGCCATACAAGAAGACACTGGAGCTGGCGTATTATATCCGCAAAGATTGGCTCGACAAGTTCTCGCTGCCCGTACCGAAAACGTACGACGAGATGATCGCGGCGATGCGCAAATTCAGCAACGACGATCCGGACGGCAACGGCAAGAAGGATACGTACGGCTTTACGACGAACGGCAACGGCAAGTCGCTCGCGCTCGCGTTTCCACAGTGGCGGAAAAACGGTTTGTACGCCGGTTATTTCGTAGAGAACGATCAATTCTACGATACGCAGACCGATCCCCGGGTGGCTCGGGTCGTAGACGACACGCTGCAAATGATCAAAGAAGGTCTCGTCGATCCGGACTGGTTCTTGAACAAGGCGGAGCAAGTTACGGACAAGGCGGTGCAGGGCAAAGCCGGCATCGTGTACAGCCCGGACGTGAATTTTGCGCTCGACAGCAGCCCGAACAGCGTGCAGAACAAGTCGAAGGCGTTGAATCCGAAAGCCGATTGGGTCCCGTTCAATCCGTACCCGGATAAGCCGTTCTGGACCGAGAACGAAGCTGGCTATCCGTTCCTGTTCAGCAAGAGGACGGCGGAGCAAAATCCGGCGAAAATCCGCAAAACGGTAGAGATTCTCGATTGGCTCGCCGGCGAGGAAGGCTTTCTGCTGACACGCTACGGGCTCGGCGGCAAGCATTACACGAAGGATGGCTCGAAGCTGACGCTGAATAAAGAAGCTTATTTGAAGGACATCGTGCAGAAGGGCAATTTCCTCTCGATTTACGATTTCTTCTCGCCGCCGGCGCCGGAAACGTTCGGACTGACCGTCAAAGACCCGGACCAGACGCCGCGCGACGAGCAAATATTGGCCTTTATCCGCAGCGGCTACAAATACGTGCCGAGCGTGGGTGCCAGTACGACCCCGCCTCCGGGAGTCAATCTGGGAGAGATGCGCACGAAAATGTCGGAGTATCACGCGAGGATGCTGTTCGAGGACAAATCGAGTGCGGAATGGCCGAAATACCGCGAAGAGATCATGATCAAATATAAAGGGAAAGACATTTTCGAAGCGTATGCGAGCCAAATCGGCGAAGCGCGCGGGAAGAAAATTACATTCAAAGCCGGAAATTGAACACGGCTGTCGTTTCAAAAGAAGGAGTTGGCCTATGGGAAACCATACGATGACGATCGATAGAACGGGTTCGCAGCCGGGCCGAAGCGAGTCCCGCCGGGCGGTGTGGAAAAGCGTCGCGCGCAGCCGTTGGTTCTATGTGATGATGCTACCCGGAGTGCTGTATTATGTCGTGTTCTGTTACTTGCCGATGGGCGGCCTGCTGGTCGCCTTCAAAGACTACAACTTGTTCAAAGGCATTTGGGATAGTCCGTGGGTGGGGTTCGATCATTTCCGGACGGTGCTGAAGTCGCCGGATTTTCCCGTCGTGTTCCGCAATACGCTCATCATCAGCGTTTACCGCATTTTGTTCAACATGGTACCGGACGTGGCGCTGGCGATTATGTTCAACGAAATCCGTCTTGCCTGGTTCAAGCGCATCGTGCAAACGATTACGTACGGTCCGCATTTTTTGTCCTGGGTCATCGTGTACGGGCTGGTGTTCGCTTTCTTCGCTCCCGGTTCGGGGTTCGTCACTACGTTTATGCGCGATACGTGGGGGTTCAGTCCGAACGTGTTGACCGAGCCCGGGCTGTTCCGTCCGCTGCTGCTTGCAAGCGACTTGTGGAAAAATACGGGGTTCGGCGCGATCATCTACTTGGCCGCGATGGCGAACATCAACCCGGAGCTGTACGAAGCCGCCGAAGCGGACGGCGCAGGGAGGTGGCGGAAGCTGTGGCACATTACGCTGCCGGGCATCCGTTCGGTGTTCGTCCTGCTGCTCATTCTCCGGCTCGGCCATATTCTCGATGCGGGCTTCGAGCAAGTGTACATTTTTCTCAATGCGCGAGTGTACGGGGTCGGGGACATCATCGACACATGGGTGTTCCGACGCGGCTTGGAGCAGCTTGACTACAGCGTTGCGGCTGCGACCGGATTTTTCAAATCCGTGATCGGATTCGTGCTCGTCGTCGGCGCCAACCGGCTGTCCAAAAAGCTCGGAGGTGACGGCATATGGTAGCGCATGCGAAGACGGGACCGGTTGCGAAATCGAAGGCCGACCGGTTCGTCGACGCCGTCCTTTACGCGTTCCTTTTCTTGTTCGCACTGAGCACGCTGTTCCCGCTCTATTACGTCATCGTCATGTCGATTACGCCCTATACGGAAGTGATGCGCAGCGGCGGCTTCGTCATGTTCCCGCAGCAGGTGACATTCGATGCGTACAAAGAAATTTTCTCGAGCGGACGCATCCCGCAAGCGCTGAAAATTACGGTTACCGTTACGCTCGTCGGCACGTTTCTCAATCTGCTCGTGACCTCGCTGCTCGCCTATGCGCTGTCCAAGAAGACGGTCCCGGGCCGAAGCGGGCTGCTGCTCGGAATCGTGTTCACGATGCTGTTCAGCGGAGGGATGATTCCGACTTATTTGGTCGTGCGAGCCGTAGGACTGGTGGATACGATTTGGGCGCTCATTCTGCCCGGACTCGTCTCGACGTTCAACCTGCTGATCATGAAAACCTACTTCGAAGGTTTGCCCCATGAAATCGAGGAGGCGGCCAAAGTGGACGGCTGCGGTGACCTGCGCACGCTGTTCAAGATCGTGCTGCCGTTGTCGACGCCGATTTTCGCCACGATGGGATTGTTTTATGGAGTCGGGCATTGGAACGCTTACTTTGCCGGCATTATGTATTTGAACGACAAAAGGCTGTATCCGCTTCAGGTCGTGCTGCAAAACATGATCCGTTCCCCGGACGTCAGCCAGGAGCTGGAAATCCGCAACCCGATGCTGATCGCAGCGCTTCCTCCCGAGACCATCAAGATGGCGACCGTCGTCGTGGCGATATTGCCGATCCTGCTCGTCTATCCGTTTCTGCAAAAGTACTTTATGAAAGGTATGCTGCTCGGAGCGATCAAAGGATGAAGAAGAGGAGGAATTCGCGCGATGGGACGGACAGGCCGGATTCGAAAAAGGTTCATAGCCGCCAAACCGGCTATGGCGGTTGTGCTGGTCATTTGCTTACTGCTGGGCGGCTTCCAGGGGTATGCTTCGGCTGACGGAGTGAGCGACAATTTGGTGAAAAATCCCGGCTTCGAGAACGGCAGCACCGTTCCGGGCGATTGGTCCCGCGGCGCTACCGGCACATGGGCGTGGGACGGCGCGGTCAGCCGCAGCGGTTCCCGGTCGGCGAAGCTGATGACGCAAGGAAGTACGGACATCGCTTTCTTCTCGCAGCAATATATTCCGGTTCAGGCGGGCCGTCTGTACGAGTTCAGCAGTTACTACAAGCCTCAAAACGTAACCGGACGCGCCTTTATTTTGCTGGCGTGGTATTCGGCACCGAACTCCGCCGGCTTCATTTCGCAAAAGGTGCTCGATGTGGACCGTTCCGCCGCGGATTGGTCGAAGGCGGTCATGCAGGAGTACGCCCCCGCAAATGCCGCGTACGCCCACGTCGCCGTTCATATGCGCGGCGGAGCGGGTACGATCTGGTATGACGACGTGTCGCTCACCAGGGTCATTCGCCAGTCCGTGATCGACCCTTCCGAGGCCGTCTTCGATCGAAACGGGCAGCGCCGGCAAGACGTCTCCGTGCAAGTGACGGCGAACGGCAACAGCCTGGTGGACATTCGTTACGGCAGCGGCGTCTTGCAGCCGGGCACCGACTATGTGACGGCTAATGGGCAGGTTCTGCTGAAGAAGGAGTACTTGGCGCAATTGCCCGATGAAATGGCGACGCTGTCATTTTCATTTAACGAAGGGGGAGATCGGCAGTTGAAGCTGACGGTCATCGATTCGACCTATTTGAGCGTTCCGTCCTTGACCTACTATAAGCATGTTCCGACGCCGCAGCCGGTGACGGTGACTTTGTCCGCGTACGCGCCGCAGTTGGCGGGACTGCGGATCGGCAGCAATCCGCTTACCGAGGGAGAGGCTTATACCGTATCGGGATCGGGCAAGGACGTGACTTTCAAGGAAGCGTATTTGAGCTCGCTTGCACCCCAAACGTACGTCGTCCGCTTCGAGTTCGCGAACGGCTCCGCCTCGTCCATGACCGTTACGGTGCGAGAGATACGGAACAGCAAAACCCGCAGCACGATCTATACGCCGGACAAAGTGCAAGCCGCGAGAACCAATGCGGCGGCCTACGGCTGGGCGGGTCAAATGCGCGACGCCGCCGTAGCCAAAGCGGAAGCTTACTTCCAATCGCCCGGTTACGCGGCCGAAGGATACGATTTGTTCTGGAAGGCGGTTCCTCCGCAGACGCTTCCGCGCAGCTACGCGGTCAACGAGAAGATGGGCAGCCCGGTGACGGGAAGGGATATCGACCGGTTCGGGGCGTACCCGTACCAGGGCGATCCGCTCAACCGGCCGTGGAAAATCGTCGATCCGAGCAGCGGCTATACGTTCCCGACGAACGATTTCGGCGCCTACTACGCGAGCGGCTTGGACGACAGCGGCATTTTCCGCCCGCAGCTCGCCGATCGCAGCCTGCTCGTCAATACGCTTTATCCCGAGAAAGGGCCCGGGTGGGGTGTCGACGACGGCTTCGGCTGGGTGGACGCCGTCGGGAACCGGTATACGTTTATCGCCTATTATGTTCACCGCTTCCTCTGGTACGGGGAGAAGAACGCCTTTGTCGTCGACGCGCTCCGATCGATGAGAGACGCCTATTTGTATACGGGCGAAGCGAAATACGCGCGGGCCGGCCTCATTCTGCTCGACCGGATCGCCGACGTATATCCGAGCCTGGACACTTCCGTCTATAAAGTCGATTATCTCCACAACGGCGCGGAAGGGAAAGGAAAAGCGGTAGGCGCCATCTGGGAGACGTTCCTGATCAAAGAACTGCTCCATGCCTACGACGCCTTCTTCCCGGCGCGGAACGATCCGCAGCTGGCCGCCTATTTGCAGCAAAAAGCGGCCGAGCACGGTTTCGACAATCCGAAAAACAACGGGGCGGCCATTGCGCTGAACATTGAAGACGGCATCGTGCGCCAAACGTATCCGGGCGTCCAAACCGGAACGATTCTCGGCAATACCGGCATGCATCAGAGCGCGCTGGCGATGGCGGCCGTCGTACTCGACACGCTTCCGGAGACGAAGGAATGGCTCGACTTCACGTTCAAGGCCGGGGGAGCGCTGTACAATCCGGCCCGGGTAACGGGCGGCAACGTGCTCCCTTCGCTTGTAAACCGGATAGACCGGGACGGCCATGCGGACGAAGCTTCGCCGGAATACAACTCGTACTGGCTGGATCAGTTCCGGACGACGGTGGATATTTTGCAAGGCTACGACCTGTATCCCGGGGCCGATCTGTACGATAATGCCAAGTTCAAGACGATGTTCGGCAGCCATCTCCCGCTCGTGCTAAGCGACAGGTACATACCGACGATCGGGGATTCGGGCAAGACGGGGAATCCGGCGGTATGGTTGAACATCGACAATTTCGTCAAAGCGTTTAAGGCGTACGGCGATCCGGAATTTGCGCAGGCGGCCTATTTCCTGAATGGAAACAGCGCGGCAGGCATCCATGAAGACATTTTCTCGACCAACCCGGAGAACGTCTCGGCGGAAATTGCCGCCGTGATCGCCACGCACGGAACGTTGAGTCCCGACAGCACGAACTTGACCGGCTACGGCTTCACGGCGCTGCGGGACGGTGATCGAGCGGAGCAGACGCTGCGCGATTTGTGGATGTATTACGGCAGAACGATCTACCACGGCCATCGGGATACGCTGAATATCGGACTGCATGCGTTCGGACTCGACTTGTCGCCCGACCTCGGCTATCCGGAATTTACCGACAGCAAAGATATGCACCGGTTTCAATGGGTGCGCAATACGGTCAGCCACAATACGGTCGTCGTGGACCGTTCGCAGCAGCAGTCCCAGTGGGTATCGACACCGCTTCATTTCGACGACGGCGACCGGGTGAAGCTGGTCGATGTCGAGGCGTCGGACGTCTATCCGCAAACGGAAACGTATCGGCGCACGACGGCGACCGTCCGGGTCGACGACGGCAATTCCTACACGGTGGACTTGTTCCGCGTCAAGGGCGGGAACGATCATCATTTCAGCTTTCACGGCGCCGAAGGCATCGCAATCGCGGAAGGGCTGAACCTTGTCGTCCAGCCGACCGGCACTTATGCGGGACCGAACGTAGCTTACGGCCAGCGGGTCGACAGCGTGGAAGGAACGGGCTACATGGGCAGCGGCTTCCACTACCTGAAGCGGGTGGAGCGGGACGATGCGCCGGCAGCCAAGTTCAGCGTCGAGTGGAGCGTCTACGATACGTGGAACGTATACGGACAAGGCGCGCATGCTCCTACGGATGTCCGTCTGCGGCTGACGATGATGGGGCAATACGACGATGTCGCGCTCGCGGACGGCGTCCCGCCGCAGAACAAGCCGGGCAATCCGGAGACACTCCGGTACTTGATCGCGCACCGGAACGGGACGAATCTGGATTCGTTGTTCGCTTCCGTCATCGAGCCTTACAAAGGAACACGTTACATCCAGTCGATCTCCCCGGCGCAGGTGAAGAAGAACGGCGTCGTCGTGACGGGTTCCGAAGCATGGGCCGCCAAGGTGACATTGACTAACGGACGAACCGACTATATCGTGAACGCGCTGAATCCGGACATCGAGTATACGGTCGACGACAAATTGACGTTCCGCGGGTTTTTCGGCGTACTGTCCGAGCGCGGCGGCGAGCCGGAATACGGCTATTTGCACGACGGGACGCTGCTGCGGACGGGGAATGAGGCGCTGATTCAGAGTGATAAGGGGTACGTGGCAGGCGATATCGCCGATTTCACCAAGACGCTTTCCTTCCATAACGAGCTTGGCGTCACGGCAGATGCGCCGATTCTGGAGGGTGAGCTTCAGGAGCGCGCCCACATCTATATCGAGAACGACGGAGCGCGCAACGCCGTATACGAGATCAAGCAAGTACAGCCGCGGATCGGCGGCGGATATACGTTATCGATCGGGGATAAGACGTTGATCCGGCAGTTCGCGAACGATGCGGATCTGTCCGCCGGCTACGTCTACGATATCGCCGAAGGAGCTTCGTTCCGCATACCTCTGACTGCGACTTGGGTTTCCCCGTCTAGTGTGCTGGATGGAATGCGGGAGCTTATCGGGCAGGAAAAGTCGTCCGGATATATGTCAGGTGTGTTCGCTGACCAATTGCTCTACCGACTCGACATTATCGATCTTCTGGCCGATCAGGGCAACAAGGCTACGGCGATCGCCTACATGCGGGATTTCGTGGCGTATATCGAGGACCCGTCCGTACGGCTGCAAGGGTTGATCTCAAGTACCGCGACCGCGGCGCTGGAAGCATCCGCAAATAAATATATATCTTTATAGGGAGTGGAGAAGCGATGAGTGTGGAAAGAGTGCAATTTTTCGATTCCAATGCGAATGTCGGCAAAATCGGCTACAAGCACCGGCTGCAAATGTGGCGAACGGAAGACATGCTCGCGGAAATGGACCGGTCCGGGATCGCCGGAGCGCTCGTCTACCATGGAATGGCGAAGTCCCATTCGCCGGTATACGGCAACCGGCTGCTGCCGGAGGAGCTTGCCAAAAGTCCGAGACTGTTCGGCTGCTTGGCGGCGATGCCGGATCATCTGGGGGACTTTCCTTCCCCTGCGTCGTTCATTGCCGAGATGAAGCGGGACGGGATGCGGGCGGTGAAGCTGTTTCCGAAGAGCCACCAGTTCGATCTCGACCGGCGGACGGTCGGGAAGCTGCTGACGGCATTGGAGCAGGAGCGTATTCCGCTGCTCGTGGACGGTTCGGAAACGTCGTTGTCTGCGATCGCCGGCATCGCCGGCGCGCACCCCGGTCTGGCTGTTGTGCTGCAAGGGTTCAGCTGGAGCCAGGAGAGACGTCTGTTTCCGCTGCTCGAGGAGCATGTGAACGTGCGGATCGAATTTTCCGCCCTGCAGAGCAATGCGATAATCGAAACCGCCTATGCGAAGTTTGGCGCCGAGCGGCTTCTGTTCGGCAGCGGGATGCCGTTCAAAAGCCCGGGCGCGGCAAGGGCGCTGATCGATTATGCGCGCATACCGGACGAAGCGAAGCGGCGCATCGCCGGCGGCAATCTCACCGAATTGCTCGGCGTGAACCCGCCCGAAGCCGTGCTGCCGGATCAGGATGAAGTTACGGCGCACGCTTCGCGTGGCCTGCCCATCCCGATCCCGGTATACGATTCGCATACGCATCTGATCGAGGACGGAGGCGGGACGGGGAGCGGCTTCCCGATGCTGCAGGGCGACATCGATTCGATGATCGCGCTGTACCGGACGATCGGGATTCGCAAAATGTCGATCGCTCCTTGGGCTGGCATTAACGGAGGCGATTCGGAAGCCGGCAACGAAATCGCCGAGAAGGCGATACTCCGGTACCCGGACGAAGTGGAAGGCTATGTCGTCATCGATCCGAACTATGTCGAGGACGTTGAGCGGGAAGCCCGGAGATGGCATATCGAGAAAGGGTTCAAAGGGATGAAGCCCTACTATTATTTGTCCAGAATCCCTTATACCGATCCGGTCTTTGCGCCATGGTGGGAGATCGGGAATGCCAAGCGGCTGTACGCCTTGGTCGATCCGGCCGGTCAAAGCGACGGCGCCTATACCGCACAAATTGAAGAGCTGGCGGAGCGTTATCCGAACGTGGCGATTTTTATGGATCATGCCGCGAGAAGCTTCGAAATCGCCGAGCTTTATGCGAAAACGGCCAAAGCTTTCAATAACGTCTACCTGCAGCTGACCTATACGACGGTTCCGCTCGGTTCGATCGAGTATTTAGTCCGCGAGGTCGGGGCGGGAAAAGTGTTGTTCGGTACGGATTCTCCGATGAGGGATCCGAGGCCGCAGGTCGGGTGGCTGGCTTACGCCGATTTGTCGCTCGAAGACAAGAAAGCCGTTTTCGGCGGGAACATGAAGCGAATTTGGGATCATACGGTCTGATCGCGAGCTTGTCCGATCGATCCGGCCGCAGCGCCCGAACAATGAGGGGTGACGGATTCATGCATGCACCCGCAGTGATCAAAAGCTTCTTTTATCGGAACGATTGCAGGACTATTCCTTATTTGCACGAGCACGACTGCTTCGTCATCTACTACGTGCATACGGGAAGCTGCTGCTATTACAACGGTTCGGAATTGTACGGTCTGGAGCCGGGCGATCTGCTCATCAGCAACGGCAACGTGAGGAACGGAACGATGATGACGCAGCCTTGCACGCGAACGAACATCCAGTTTTTCGCGTCGAACGTTCATACGATGCTGCCTACTTCCGTCTCGGTAGATGTGATGGCTCCTTTTCGCAAGCGGAGAACGTGCAGGTGGAAGCTGGGGAGCGAGCGAACGGCCGAGATCGAATCGATTTTCTCGAAAATGCTCGGCTGCCGTCACCGGACCGATCCGGTGTCCGTCAATCGGTTTCATAATGCATTTGTGGACCTTCTGCTGCTCATTTGTGAAATCAGCGATGAGCCGTTAGGACAGTCATCCGAACTGTCCAAGGTGAAGGAAGCTCACGTACAGCGAATCATTTCTTATATCGGTGACCATTACGGGGACGAATTGACACTCGATCATTTGGCGGGATGCGTCAACTTGAACAAACATTATGTCGCCAAGCTGTTCAAGGAAACGATGGGCATGACCGTATTCGACTATATCAAGAAACGGCGCGTCCTCGAGGCGAAGCAGCTGCTGACGTCGGATAAAGACAAGTCGGTAACGGACATCGGGCTGGATGTCGGCTTCAAGCAGCTGTCGCATTTCTCCGCTTCCTTTAAACAAATTACGGGTTTGTCACCGGAACAATTTCGCAAGCGCCAGATTGTCGGCACGTTTCCGGACGGGGAGGTTCCTTTATGATTGTAGACGCGCATAATCACCCTCATTACTTGGGCTTCAACTGCAGCGATATGTTACGGAATATGGAGCAAAACGGGATCAGCCGCACATGGCTGCTGTCGCTGGAAACGCCGGAATCCGAATATCATCCGAGCTACTATAAGCATGGATGGCCGACTGAGCAAGGCGCGATCCCGTTCACGGCCTGCCTGGAATACGCCCGTGCGCACCCGGACCGATTCGTGCTCGGTTACGCGCCCGATCCCAGGCTGCCTACCTCGATCAGCCGGCTGGAAGCGGCCATCGACTTGTTCGGCGTTCGCGTGTGCGGCGAAATGATGCTGCGCATGACGTACGACAACCCGGACGCGCTGCGCCTGTTCCGATTTTGCGGCAAGAAGGGACTTCCCGTCATCGTGGAGGTTAATTACGGAGTGGAGCCGAGCGGGCATGCATGGCCCAATTATTGGTACGGCGGCGGAATCGACGCCTTGGAGCGCGCGGTCCACGCCTGCCCGGAGACGATATTTCTCGGGCATGGACCGGGGTTTTGGGCGCATATTTCCGACGACGACCTGTATCGCACTGCCAGCTACCCGAAAGGGGATATTGTTCCAGGGGGCAAAGTGACGGGGCTGATGCGGACTTATCCGAACTTGTACTGCGATTTATCAGCAGGCTCCGGTCTGAACGCTTTGCAGCGCAGCAGTGCGTTTGCAAAGGAATTTTTGCTGGAATTCCAAGATCGATGTTTGTACGGACGCGATATATTCGACAATCGACTTCAAGTTTTTCTAAACGAACTCGGACTTCCCGACGACTGTTTGCGGAAAATTTACTCGGGCAATGCGCTGAGGCTGGTTCCCTGACAGGTGCCTCGGCGCGGGAGTGAAGAAGGCGGATTACCGACCTTGATCGGTCGGTCTGTTGTGCCTGATAGAGAGCTGTTCCTGAAGCTTATGTGGCTTCAGGGGCGGCTCTTTGTTTTTGGCGGCGGCGTAGTATGCGAGATAAGAGTCGTTTGTGCCTCTTATTTTGGTGGGAACCGGGGGTTTTAACAAAATAGGGGATGTTTGGGGCTCTTATTTGGAGGCAATGAGCGAAATAGGGCAATTCTGTTTTGAGCTGCTGACAGCGTGTCCTCGAAATACGGCGATTATTTTAACAAATTTCTGTGGACATTAACAAAACGGTTATGATAATTTTGTAATGAATACCCAAATATTCCATGTTTTAAGAGTAAAGTGTGGATTTTATGGAGGCGGTGCAAACTATTAAAAAAATTTTTATACCAATATTTAATCTCTGTTTATTATTATTTCTAGGGTACATGTATATTCGAGAAGACCATGTGCTTCTCATACTATGGTTAATCTTTTTAAGTAACATTCTTATACTTACATATATTATCAATAGCTCCAGAAACCCGATATTATTAGGAGTCGCTATTTCTTCCGCAGCATGTATGGTGTTTTTCATAATAATACGAGTGGTTTCTGTAATTTAGGAAATACTTGCTTCCCTAACAAAGTCGGCATGATTGCAAATACGGATCATTGGAGGGTAATACCTTGAAGGAAAACTTTTTTGAAATATGGAGCGATATACAGAAAAGACTAAAAAAGCATCGGGTAATTAGTGCATTATTCATTGTGACCCTGATGCTCCTGCTAATTAATTTTGTTTACAAAGTAGGCTATATCATTGGACGATTAGCGTACATGATTCAATTCTGATATAGTTCGTAAGCTCCCCGCCCTCCCCCACCCCCTCACTTCCGAAACTGCTCCGGACTCATGCCGACGGCGTTCATGAACGCGCGGTGGAGCTGGCTCGTGCTCGAGAATCCCAGATAAAGGCTGATGTCCGTAACCGACATGCGGGTAGTCCGGAGCTTGCGCTTCGCTTCCTCGATCCGGGCGTGCAGCACGTACTGATACGGAGTCAAGCCGGTGGCGGCTTTGAAGGAGCGGATAAAATGGTACCGGCTCTGGTGCGCCATCGAGGCCATCTCGTCGATCGTCAGAGGAGACCTGAAGCTGGTGTGGATGTAGTCGATCACTCGCGCAAGATGAGGGTCCGCGACGCCGGACCTTCGGGTCGGCCCAGCTTCGTCCATGTACGGCCGGAAGCCCCCTTTCAGCACACCGTGCAAGTAAGAGACGACCATCGCTTCCGTTTCCTGCAGCGACAGATTGTCGGACGGGTCGCGTGCCAGGATTAGACCGACCCAATCGCGGAAGCGGGATTGAATCTCTTTCGGATTCAAATATTGCCGGAAAGATAGCTCCTCCCGCCGCGCTTCTTCGGCCAGGCTGCCCGCCTGAAGCTGGATGATGATGACCCCGGCGTTGTCCCCGATCCGGAAATGATGCTCCTCGCGGGGGTGCTGGACTAGCGCGCAGCCTTCGGCCAACCGGTATTCCCGGCGCTCATGCGTGAAGTGGCACGTGCCGTGAATCGGTACGGTGAGCTGGACATGCCCTGCATGGGAATGCGGGACGTTCGTAAACTCGTTTTCTATTCTCCAAAGCTCCATTTTCGGAGTTTCTATGCGTATGTTCATCTTCCTTCACCTGATGCCAAGTATAGCAAAAATTGCGCGTTTTATGGGCAACAATCGCGGCGACGGCGGCCGTTCTTTTCTCTACCATGGATATAAAAGAGAGGAGAGACGCTTATGCTGCCGCAAACGCAAACAGAATCGCAATCACAGTCGCACATGGAGAAAGCGGCGGAACGAACCCGTTCGTATTCGATGTATGCCCTTGTCGGAGTAAGCTTGGCGCACTTGTTCAACGATACGATGCAAACGGTCATTCCGGCCGGGTTCCCGCTGTTCCAGCAGCAACTGAATTTGAGCTTCAGCCAGATCGGATGGGTGGCGTTCGTCCTGAATGTCACGGCCTCGATTCTCCAGCCGCTTATCGGCTACTTTACGGACAAAAGACCGATGCCGGCTCTGCTCCCGGTCGGGATGGTATTCTCGCTCATCGGCATGATCGGTCTGGCCTACTCCGCGAACATGGCCGCGCTGCTGCTATCCGTGACGGCTGTCGGGATCGGATCGTCCGTGCTTCATCCGGAATCTTCGCGTGTCGCCCATCTGGCTGCAGGCAAAGGCAGAGGGCTCGCCCAGTCCGTTTTCCAGGTCGGAGGCAATACGGGGCAGGCTCTTGCTCCGCTTCTCGTCGCCCTTATTCTCGCCCCGAAGGGACAGCACGGGTTTATATGGTTTACGCTGCTTGCTCTCTCAGGCCTCTTGATCCAATTCGGGGTCAGCCGCTGGTATAGGCCGAGAGTGGTGGCGAACCGTGAGGGCAAGGAAGGGAAGACGGCGATCCAGCCCAAAACAAGCGGAATAGCCGACCGGAGGACGGTCGGCTTCGTAATCGCGGTGCTCGTTTTGCTGCTGTTCTCCAAATTCGTCTACTTGGCCGGGATGAACGGGTATTACTCGTTTTATTATATGGAACGCTTCCAGCTGCCTCTCGAACGGGCGCAAATTTGTTTGTTCGTGCTGCAATTCGCCGGTATGCTCGGTACGCTGCTTGGCGGTCCGCTCGCCGATCGCATAGGAAGAAAGCGCGTCATCTGGTTCTCCATCTTCGGTACCGCGCCGTTCGCCCTGCTGCTGCCCTATGCGGGCCCGACCGCCTCGATGCTGCTGTGCATTCCGATCGGCCTCATTCTGATGTCGGGCTTCTCGGTCATTATCGTATACGCTCAAGAGCTGCTTCCGGGCAAAGTCGGAACCGTGGCCGGCCTGTTCTTCGGCCTTTCGTTCGGCATGGGCGGCATCGGCTCCGTCGCGCTCGGCTGGCTGGCGGATATGACAAGCGTGTCGCTCGTGATCCGGCTATGCGCCTTCCTGCCGCTACTCGGTGTCGTTGCCTTTCTGCTGCCGAAGGATCGGCGCTAGTTAACCACGTCAGCCGGCTGCGGGAGCGGCTCTCCGCCCGGATGATCGAGGCCGGCGAATGTGCGCCTCTTATCCGGGCGGTGCCGGCCGTTCCTTCCGGGCAGTTGAAGGTGCATCCGGCATCGGATAGGCGGATTTGATACTAAAGAACCGTTCGGGATACCGGACGGTTCTTGAACGATTCAGAATGGTTAAGTTCGCTAAAGCGTTAAAGCGAACTTAACCATTCTGAACCAAAGAAAGCTACCGCTAAAACCGAATGCATATCATCGAAAAGGCTTCGATTTGGATATTAGCTTGAACGAATCAAACTTCTCTATTACTGAACTCTATTGCGTTATTCGTACGCCAGATAGGTGAATTCAGCCAATAACGAACCAAATTTTACCATTATTTAACTTTAGTTCAGTAATAGTTACACCAGGTTCATTGTTCCTCCAATTGCCGAGAATTAGAGCTAAATAGCGCAAAGAGGTGTTACTACTTAGGTTCCATAATCATCCAAAACGAAATTCACCACAAAGAACGGAGGTTAGGGAGGTGAGGACCGGGAGGCCTTGCTTACGGAGGGTAGAGATAAAACTGCGGGCACGAGCAAACTGTTCCGCCCCTTGCCAGGTGCGAAACGAACCGGAGATCTTTTGTTTCACTT
>NZ_VCRA01000039.1 GCF_005938385.1 Paenibacillus mesophilus | reverse complement strand
CTGCAAGTGTCTTCGGCGTAACCTTCTTAGTCAAATTGATGTAATGCTCGAACTGGCTAAGCACCGTTCGCATAAGAGTGTCGATCCCCGGGTCGGTGGACTCTTCTTCGGGCATCTCCAGGACATTAACCTCGTAAAACGAGTCGTTTGCCAAATATTCAACAACTTCCGCTCGCATGATGCCTTCGACCTGAACACGAATGGTTCCGTTCGGCAACTTCATCATCTTCCTCGCCTTGGCAATAATCCCGACGCGATATATGTCGTCAGTAGCCGGGTCTTCAATATCTGCTTCAGTTTGGGAGCACAGCAAAATCATGCTGTCTTCAACCATAGCCTTCTCTAACGCCCGGACCGAGTTCTCGCGGCCGACATCCAGATGTAGCACCATGCCGGGGTACACGGTCAACCCCCTTAAAGGTAAGAGCGGCAGTTGTCGCATTTTTTGCTTACTGGGTACCTGCATATCCTTTTCCTCCCTCACAATCTTATTTGAGTTTTCCTCAGAATAAATTACTTTTAATGCCCTAGGCACATGATTAGGTCTGTACCCATCAAGATTTTTATCATTATTTATTTTCCTTGCATTATTCAAAGATATCCACCCTCCCCTTTTACATGTGATTTATTGCACTCCACCGGTGGTTTCCATCCTTGAGTGCTCACCACAGGCAGGATTGGAATATAGACCTTCACAACGGAATCCCGCTCTACATTCATTCCTTCGAACATGTGATATTCCGCGAACCATTGCCGCTCTTCATCCAGCCAATAGTTACCGTTGGTCGCAATCCAACGATGTATCTTATCCAGAACACCGGTTAACAACCCGTATGTCTTAGTAACACAGCAAGCATAAGAACCCGCCCCTATGCCCTTTACTTCAAGTCCATCCAACACCGGAGCTCCCGGCTCAGCTTTGAGGATCCCGTTTTCCCACCAGTATTCTTCAGTTTCTTCAAAGCCGTAATGATAAGAAATATAATATGTTCCTCCGCCAGCCTGCCAATTTCCGCCAGCCCCTCTCTCGTACCAATTGATCAATCGTCGTTCGGCAACCTTTTGAGCCTCGGCTCCATATCCCCGATAGAAGAAAGCCTTTGACTCCGTCAGCTCAACGACTTCGATCGGTTCGTTATGGAGACTTCGCTGCACGGGAAGATACAGGTTCATCCTCGTTACCTTCCTGTTGTACGCAATAAACTCCTCAATGTATTGATGCGTGCCAATGTCAAATGTACTTTTCGGCAACCATTCTGACAATAGCCGATCCCATCCGTCCTGTATCGTCTTTGGGGATAATGCGGCGACTTTTCTTACCGCATACAGCCCTCCAGTGAACGGCTCCTCGGTTAACGTACTATTAACCATGCATTCCTCTGCAGCCTCAATCAGCACTCGGTAACCATACCGGGGCTTGCCGTCTTCTTCCTGAAGATCCACATTGTAGCCAAAAACACGTACTTTGTTGTTCCTAGCAGTTTCACTTACACCGAGTTTTTCGAAAACAGTCCGGAATGCCTCATTTTCCATTCCTTCTTCATGGTTAGAGATGTGCAAATAGGTATACATCTTGTCAGGCAGGAACCGGATCACTTTGACGTCGGGGAAGAGCTCAGCTTGTTCCTTATCTTCCTTGTAGGTAATTTGCTCGTATAGACGGATCGGCTCGAAGCTGAAGAACAGTTCGGCGTTGCGATAGGTGGCCGGAGTTAAACCGACGATCTTCTTGAACACCTTGGCAAAAGAATGGTAAGACTCAAATCCGCTGTCCCAAGCGAGCTCCTCCACTTTACGTTTAGAGTATCTCAGGTGATTGGCTGCAACGCTTATTCTTCTTTTGCGAATGTAATCTTTTACAGGATGTCCGGTAAGCGCGTAGAACACCCGATACAATTGGGCGACCGATGTATAAGCCTCTTCCGCAATGCTGGAGAGATCAAGCTCCTCGTCCAAATGCTCTTCAATATAGTCGATCGCCCTTTGCACGGACTCCACGTAGCTCATACTTTTCACCTGCTGTCCATTTCGTCTTGGTTATTATTATAGCAAAGGAGATCGTATCCAATATGTTCAAAATTATCAGAAAGTCTCATCTAGATTTTATGTTTTCAAAAAAGTAAAGACTGCCCTTTTCATGGCAGCCTTCAATTGATGTTTATTGAACTACGGGTTCCCGTTACTTTAATGAGACGGTACAAGCAAAGCAATCAATCCAGTGGCAACTCCATAAATATCTCCGCGATGTTATTGTCACTATATTTGGGTATCTCATAAAAACCGCTCTCCCGTTTCTATAATGAAATAGGGACAGTTGCCGACGACGAACTGCTCCCCTGTGTGAATGAACTATCGTGCCCTTTAGGACGGCACAATTCATTCAGGATTATGCACCTATGTTTGTGTCGCCGGACAATTGGTCACTTCATAATTAGGAGGGAACCTGAAATAAACACAGAATAAAATAAAGAAAAATGCTAAAAGGGTGAAAAAATGTCTAATTTCTACTTTCCCTCTTCTGAAACAAAAGATGGATGGAGAACTCTTGTACATAACGATGACATATCAAGTCTAGGCATAGATTTGGAAGCAACTCGGGAGTTCGTCGATTGGAACATGGAGATCCAATCAGTACCGCCTGCAAGACAATCGCCCCTATCGGTATTAGTAATCAAAGATGGTTGGATAGTTAGCGAAAGATATGATCGTCCCGAAACAAAATATACACCAACCTGGACAGCTTCTATGGGTAAGACTATGACGGCATGTATGGTCAGTAAATGGATTGAGGACTCAAGTGGTGGACGTATACCTATAAAGATAAATCTTGAGAGTCCTGTTTACGATATTAGGTATTTACCCGAGGGCTTTCCTTTGTCTGATCCCCGGAAAAACCTTATTACTTTTACTCACATTCTAAATCACACTTCGGGGTTAAGGCCTTCACCTGAGGTATTTCAGGGCGAAAATTTTTTATTCGTTCCATATACGGTAGGACATTGTGAGCACTATCCCGATTCAATGCAGCTTTATTCTGAACCAGGAATAAAATTTGGATATAGCAATGTAGGATATAACCATCTCGCAGTTATTTCGCCACATCTTACAGGTGTCCAATTACATACAAGTATTGAGAATCATTTATTTTCTCCTATTGGAATAGAGAAAACATCTTGGTACTCAGGTGGACCTAGTTATTTATGGGGAGAGAAAATTTATCAACCTTCATGTGCAGGTCCTGACATGACATCTCGGGATCTTGCAAGGTTTGCCTATTTACTGCTTAGGAACGGCAAATGGGAAGATCAACAGATTGTCGCTTCGTGGTACTTAGATGAAATGAAAAAAGTCAGTTGGGTTCAGCTCGATTATGGTCTTGGTTTACGTTCAAACACGAATGGAAGTCTCTCGACATCATTGCCTAAAGATGCCTTTGTTCTTTCAGGTGCTGGATTAAATGTAGCAATGGTAGTTCCAAGCTGGGATTTAATAGTGATAAGAATGAGTCAGGTGCACAGTTTCAATAGCAAGAAGTTTCTAGGGGAGTTTCTTGAAAAGAGTAAATCAATAATAAGAGGGCTCAACGACGGATAACGATAGTTGAATCACACTAAGCCACACGCTCCCGCCGAAATAACAAAACCTCCGAGTTTTGCCGCTAGTGCGGCAAGCCGGAGGTTTTGTTTATTATTTGATCCCGAATCGAACGAAGGAATCCACGATTTGCCGCTGAAGCAAGAGGTAGAGGAGGAGAATCGGCAAGCAGGAGATCGTTGTTCCCGCCATCAGCGAGCCCCACATGTTGGTGTCGGAGTTGACGAACAGCTTTAATCCGATCTGCAGGGGGGCATGCTCCATCTTCTTCGTGATCAGCATCGGCCATAAGTATTCGTTCCAGCCGTGGATGAACTGAAGGATGCCCAGGGACACTACCATGGATTTGATGTTGGGCAAGATGAGCCGGGTTAAGATGCCGAAGTCGCTTTGGCCGTCGATGCATGCCGCTTCGATCAGCACCTTAGGGAACTGCTTGAAGCTCTGGTACAGCGACAGGATGGCGAAGGTGGAGACCGCGAACGGCAGCACAATACCCAGCGTCGTTTCATTCATGCCCAATTGATTGACGAGCACATAGTTCGGGATCATCACCGACTGGAAAGGAATGAGCCATGTCAGGCTGAGCATGGAGAAGATGAAAAGCTGGCCCCGGAATCTCCAACGCACCAGGGCATAGGCGGCCAACAGTCCGGTCGCGAGTTGGAACGACGACATCAGAATCGCGACGCTGAACGAGTTGAACATCATGCGGACGATCGGCATTTCCTTGAAGACGTACGTGTAGTTGCTCCAAGTCGGCTGCATCGGCACGAAGGAGGCCGTGAAGATCTCCGACTCGTTCTTGAACGAGGAGATAATCATCCAGTAGAGCGGGAAGATCGCGATCACGCACATGATGGCCAGCAAGCCATGCTGGAGCAGCGTGAACGCCCGGGAGGGTCGCTTCATGGGGGTTCCTCCTTTCGGATTAGTTGTCGTAAAACGCGAATTTGCGGGTCAATCCGTTCAGCCCAAGGGCGATGATCCCGAAGACGATGAAGAAGACCACGGCGGACGCCGAGCTGAGGCCGACGTTCATATTCGAGAAGCCGAACTTGTACATTTCATAATAAATGTTGGTCGAAGAGCCGTAGGGGCCGCCGGTGGTCAATATGTCGATATAGGCGAACGTCCATTGACTGGAGAACAGCAGGCTCATGGTGAACATGAACAGAATCATCGGAGACAAGAGCGGGACCGTGATGCGCGCGAACAGCTGGAACCGCCCGGCGCCGTCCAGGGAGGCCGCTTCGTAATACTCCTGATTCAGACTCGTTAGAGCGGACGAGAAAATGATCGTGCTGAACCCGACCATTTTCCACCCTGTAATGAACAAGATGATCCACTTGGCGAAATGAGGGTCGGAGAAATACGCGATCGGGTTCTGGATCACCCCCAGCTTGAGCAGACCCAAATTCACCAGTCCGTTCGTGGGGTGGAAGAGCCAGCGCCAAATGGCGCTCACCGAGACCGGGGCCAGAATCATCGGAATGAAGAATAACGCCCGATACAAATTTTTGACCCGCTCGTTCATCCGATGCGTCGCGTTGGAGAGCAAGATCGGGATGACGATGGAGAAGGGCAGCAGCCCGAGCGTGTAGAACACCGTGTTCCCGATGGACCCGGCGAAGCTTTTGTTCTGGAACAATCGGATGAAGTTGTCCACGCCCACGTAGACCGGCACCGTCCCCGGCACCATGCTCCATCGGTGGAAAGCGAGGTAGAACGTCTGCAGAAGCGGCTTGTACATCCAGAGGCCGAGCAGCAGCAAGGCAGGCAGCAGGTACAGGTACGGCTTAAGCCTGGCGAAGCGTTGGGCCGACCACCGCGGTTTCACCTTCACTCTCTCCGCTTTCCCCATGAAGGGGGGCGCGACCTTATTGTCAATAACTTGGCTCATGGTGTTTCCTCTCTTATTTCAGCATCGCGTTGATTTCGTCTTGGGCTTTCGTCAGCGTCTTGCCGACATCCTCGTTCGAGATAACCGACTTCACGATCGCGTCGGAGAAGGCGGTGGTGATCTCGGTCGCGTAATCGCCTGGCCAGATGGCGACAGGCTGGATGCGCTTCAGCTGCTCCAGGTTGATCTTGTACAGCGGATTCTGATCCACGAACGGCTTCAGGTAGTTCGGGTCGTCGGCCAGTCCGGTGCGCAGCGGCAAGTACCCGACCTTAGTCGTAATGATCGTATAGCCGCGGTCTCCGGTGACGAACTTGACGAATTCCCAGACGGCCGCGTTTTTCGTCGGGCTGTCCGGACGGACGGCGAGCATGCTGCCGGAATTGACCGGGACGGATGGCTTGTCGCCGAACTGCGGGAATGCCGCGCCATACAGCTCCCAGCCTCCTGTTTCCGACGCTTTCTTGAATCCGCTGTGAAGCGCCGTCGAAGTAATGAACATCCCCAGGTTGCCAGCCATGAATTGCTCCGTCAGCTCGCTGTCATTGCCTACGGCATGCGCTCCGTTCTGGTACAGGTCTTTCCACATCTCGATCGCTTTCACCGACTGCGGCCCGGCGAACGCGACCTTCTTCCGATCCTTGGTCAGCACCTCTCCGCCGTTGCTCAGGATCAAGCCTTCCGTAACCCAGCCGTTGTTCGGACCGAGAGCGAAGCCGGCTTTCCCGGTCGCCGCTTTGATTTTGAGCGAAGCGGCTTTGATTTGCTCCCATGTTTGCGGAGGCTTCGTTGGGTCAAGGCCGGCGTCCTTGAACAGCTTGCCGTTCATGAACACGATCGGGGTGCTGAAGGTAAAGGCCAGGCCGTACATTTTGCCGTCAATTTTGCCCAGCTCCAGGGCGTTCGGAGAGATCCCCTTGAAATGGGCGTCCAGCTCTTCCTTGGGGAACACGTCCTCATAGGCTTTGAACCCTAGCGTTTTCCGGGACGTATCAAGTGTGCTGAAGCCGTGTTGAACGATGTCCACCGGTTTGCCGGCGGAGATGTCCGCTTTGAATTGCTGGAGCGTTGCATCGGGCACTCCTTCCACGACCACTCCTTTTTGCTTGCCGACCGTATCGTTGAACTCCTGGATCAATTGCTCCATGCCGGCTTTCATAGTAGGATAGGCCAGGCTGTAGGAATAAAAGGTGATTTTGGTCGGTTTGCTCGGGTCCAGGAGCGCGAGCTTCTCCGGGGCCTTCGACTCAGGCGAAGCGGCGACGCCACATCCGCTCAGTCCGATGGCCGCAACCAGGGTCAGCAGCAGGCCGGCTTTTCTGTTCTTGCCCTCCATACAAAAGTTCCTCCTCGTTTTTCGGGTCATCCTCAGGTTGGCGATCCTGGTAGCGGCTACTCCAGGCAATACGCTTGAATCTTTTGTCTAGTGGCGGTGTCAATGCTGAATTCGGCATCCAAGTAACGGTCAAAGGCGCCGTAGGCTTGGGTAATGCTGTTCATCGCCGCATCGAGGTACCGCTCTTGCAGGCGCATCGCTTCCTGGAAATGGAGCAAATCGTCGGCCGCCATATAACGGGCCGCCATTTCGAACATCAGATCATGATAGACCACGAGGGTCGTATTCGACAGCAAATAGTCTTCCATGACGGTTTCATACGGAACGCCGAGCGTGAGCAGAATGAGCATGCTGCCTACCCCGGTGCGATCCCGGCCGCCGGCGCAGTGCTGGACGAGCGGCAAGTGGCGCTCCGGCTCGCGGAGCATCTGCATCAGCTGCTTATAGGACGCGTTGCTGAGCGGCATATCCGAGTACATCTTCAGCAGCATGTCTGCGGTGAACACCCGGTGCAGGCCGTTCTTGAACAAGTCCTCCATGGACAGGTGCGGGTGGGCATCGGCGGCCGGATTGACCGGGATGCGGGTGTTGACGGCTTGCCCGATGGCCGGGTCCGGCTTGAGTTCGGCCTCGGCCTTGTTGCGGTAGTCCAGGACGTTCTTGAAGCTGATAGCGTTCAACTGCCGGTGATCTTCGGCGGTGAGGCCGGTCAGCTCGGCGGCGCGGAACAACAGGCCGTGCTTGACGGTTCTTCCGTCGGCTGTGCGGAGTCCGCCCAGATCGCGGAAGTTGACTGCGCCCTCCAGGGGCAGCAGGCAAGGAGGCATTAAAGTAGTCATGAAGCTGTAGTCCTTTCTAGGATTAGTGTTGGGCGGCCATGAGCGACATCTGGAAGCGGGCGATTTCGGCGTTGCTGTCCGGCAGGATGACGGTTTGGACGGAGACGCCGTCGGGATGTACGGATACGATGTTGTAGCTGCAGAAATGATACATCCGGAAATGATCTTTATCGACGATCTCGCCGGCGAATGCCGTTCCCGATGCGGCGACGCTCAGGACGCCTTGGTAGCGCCCTACGTTGTGGGAGTGAACGTGGCCGGCCATGATGCCGACGACATCCGACTGCCGCAGCCGCTGACCGATCGCTTCCATGTTGGCGAGCAAATGATCGGGGCTCATCCCGCCCACATGCAGCAGCGGGTGATGAATGCCGACAATCGTGCCGAGCGGAGCCGTCGTGCTCAGCTGCTCGTCCAGCCAGGCGAGCTGCGCTTCGTCGAGTTCGCCGCTGTGCTTGCCGGGAGTTTGGGAATTCAGGCCGATGAGGCGCAGACCGTCAATCGTGACGGAGTAATAGTACGCTTCTTCCGAAGGCGTCTCGCCGAGGTAGCCTTGACGGAAGGCCGAGCGATGATCGTGATTGCCCAGAACGACATATACGGGCGCTCCCACTAGCGCGGAGCATTCGTCCAGCACGGTGCGGATGTAGGCATAATCCTCGGCGTTGCCCTCGTGCGACAAGTCTCCGGTGATCAGGACAAAGGAAGGAGCAAGGCCGGATTGCTGAACATGGGCGAACACTTGCTTCACTTTGTCGGCAAACCGATGCTTGACGAAGGGGCCTTCCGTGTGCGGTGCATTCATATGGGTGTCGGTGAGATGAATAAACTTAACTTGTTTCATAAGGGTGCGCCTCCATAGGTTCGATTTTAAGTTCAAGTTTACAAGCCGAATAAACTTGTATACAAGAATTGTGCATCTTGTATGTAAAAGCTGTATAAACCCGACGTGAAGGTTTTGTAAAAAAATAAAAAGACTTCCCATGCACAACACATGGGAAGTCTTCTTTTCACGCTTTTATAGGGTCACGCTTCGCAGCAGCATTTCTCTGGCATTCCACTTGGACTCCAGGATCGCTTGCTTCGCAGCCTTGAAATTGCCATCCCTCAGGAGACGCAAAATGTCCGCATACAGCTTCTTCCCCGTATAAGGGCGATTCGAGCCTTTGAGGGAGCGGTGGGCCACTACGAAGAACAGCAGTTTGTCCTTGTACGCTTGGAACGTCTGCAGGATCGCTCGGTTGTCGATCGCCTCGAGGATCGTTTGCATGAACAACAGGCCGTTCTCATAGTAGTCCCGGTATTTTTTATGCTCGCTGGCCTCGATGAGCTGATTCAGGAAGAGCTGCATCCGGTCCAGATCGATTTCGTACTGCTGTTGTTCGGCGACATCCAGGGAGAAGAAGTACAAGGCGGTCATCAAGTCGAATATGTCATACAGCTCCTTGATGTCGATTGCCTTGACGAGAATGCCGCGCTTCTTCAGCGTTTCGACATACCCTTCCTTCTCCAACTGGGCGATGGCGGATCGGACAGGCGTCCGGCTCATGTTCAGGCCGTTCGCCAACTCGCTCTCGGAGAGCAGATGGCCCGGCAAATACTCGGCATTCAGCAATTTCTGGCGTATATCCTGGTAAGCAATCTCGACAAGCGGCATTTCGGACATGTGGGCAGAACTCCTTTATAACGTCCAACGGAAGGGTCCTAATGAATTGTTATCAGTATAGCGTGTTTGTCCCATGTGGGCAATACGAACCCTTCTCGAAGCGGAATTTAACCGTCTTCGTGATGAGGTCTCTAAGTTTCGCGAAGAAGTCAACAGATTGCGTAATGAAGGACAAGCGCAAAATAAAGGACAAAACGTTCAAAATAATGGGGGGCAAGCCGATCTAAAGATAAACAAGTAGTAGGAGCGTGAATAAACCACCCTTTGGACATAGGAGTAGTTATTTACGCTCCTCACTCTGATTCAAGGGATTTATCCATGTCGCGAAACACGTAACCAGACGGAATCTTCATTAAGTTGAATTCTTTCCAAATCGGTACGTCCGAAACCATCGCCCCAAATCGGCCATTCCGTCTCAGAGAATACGAATTTGTCCGTTATTCCCGGGACAAAAAGCGATAACCGATACCCGGCTCTGTAACGATAAATTTGGGCTGGGTGGAGTCTTCTTCCAGCTTTTTACGCAGGTGTCCGATATACACCCGCAAGTAGTGGCTGTCGGTCTCATTATGTTGACTTCCCCACACTTGCTGGAGCAGCTGCCGCTGAGTTACGACCTTCCCGGCATTGGAAGCCAGGATTTTCAGAAGGTCATATTCCGTCGGCGTCAGCTTGACCCGTTCACCGTTCAATTCTACGATTCGCTGGGCCAGATCGATCGTCAGTTCTCCGAACTGGAGGATGGGCTCGTTTATCGATTTGGCCACATGCCGAAGCGCCACACGAATTCTGGCGACCAGTTCTCCCATACCGAATGGTTTCGTCACGTAATCGTCGGCACCGCTGTCGAGCGCCACAATTTTATCTTCCTCCCGATCCTTTGCCGTCAGTATGATGATCGGCACGCTAGACCAATCCCGAATGCGACTGAGCACATCCAGGCCGGAAATGTCCGGCAACCCGAGATCAAGCACAATTAAATCCGGAACGATCAAGGAAGCTTGGCGCACGCCTTCCTCGCCTGTGGACGCTTCGTGAATCTCAAACTTATGCGCCTGTAAGGTGACTTTCAAAAGTTTGCGAATCTGAGGCTCGTCATCGACAATCAGAATGCGTGGACCGTGCTCATTCATGTTCATAACCCTCCGATCCTTTTTCGTCTGGCGTGAGAAGCTGTCTGCTCTGTTCGTTCATGGGAAGCGTAATCGTAATTACGGTCCCTTGAGGTTGATTCGGCTTGGCTGAAATCGTCCCGCCATGAAGCTCCAGGATCCCTTTGCATATCGCAAGTCCCAATCCCGTTCCGGTGACATGTGCAGTTGAGGTTGAACGATAAAACTTTTCAAATATCCGATTGTACTCGTCGGCTTCGAGTCCAATCCCTTGATCGGCGACGGAGAGGATTAATTTGTCATCTTCAGTCGATACGGAGATAACGATTTCACTATGATCCGAACTATACTTAATTGCGTTGCTCACCACATTCACCAACACTTGCTCCAGCAATACTTCATCCCCCTGTACCATAGGGACATATCCCGGAAGTTGTACCCACAGCTTACGATGCTGCTGAAAGTCCTTGACTTGAGCTAACGCGACACCGATCAAATCCTCCACGTCGCACCAATTTTTCCTCAGACGCAGCATACCGCTTTCCAACTGCACCATGCCGAGCAGGTTTTTCACCAATCGATTCATTCGCAAGGCACCGTCCCGGATCGTGGAGAGCAACTCCATACGATCCTCCGAAGAGAAAATGTGTTCGCCTTCGATCAGGCCGGTGACCGATCCGATAATGGTCGCCAAAGGAGTACGCAGCTCATGGGAGACGGAATCCAATATTGCGGTACGAAGCCGTTCAGATTCTGCGGTTAAATGAGCGATTTTGGCTTTCTCCGCCAATTCGATGCGAACGATTGCGCTTGCCGCCAAACCCGCGAGGGCTTCCAGTAGCCGTTGTTGTTCGGTAGAGAATTCTCCGTTCCATTCTTTCAGATTGACCGCTAGAACCCCATATATTTGATCCTCGGATCTGAGCGGAACATAATAACCCGGAGATTCTCTCAATGTATGGGATCCTTTTCCGGCGGGTTCGCCGTGTTCGTATACCCAATTGGCTATGACCTTTTCGCTATCACCTTCACCCCAATCGGTGTGGACAGCGGACCGGTGGGTGAGTATTAGCCGGTTGTCGTCATTCGGCATATAAACAGCGATCTCCGTGCCGATTGAATGCGATATTTGCCGGGAGACGTTATCCAGCAAGGAATGAATGTCTGTGATGGCACTTATTTGCCGGCTTAGCGCGTAGAGTGCAGCCGTATGCGCTTCTCTTTGTTTGGAGTAGTGAAGCTGCTGCTTTAGTCTCGCCGCCAAGCTGGCCGTCAACGCGGCTACCGCCAAATACACACCGAATGAAATCAAATAGCGCAAGTCCGCAACCGTAAAGCTTAATACCGGAGGAACGAAGTAGAAATCGAACGCCAACACACCTAAGACCGCGGCGTAGAAGGCGGGGAGGATTCCCCAATAGACCGCACTCAACAGCACCGGAAATAAATAAATAAGCGCGATATTGACCAAATCGAAAGCAAGTCCAAACGGATGCAAGGCTGCAGTCAGCAATGCGACCAGCACCGTAATGCTTGCATAAGGTATCCACGGCAAACTTAAGACCTTCGGCTTGCTCACAACGTATCACTTCCTGCTTCTCCGTATTGCGGTCCATATTATTATAGGCTACCGTCCTTGAAACAGAAATTCCGTATCTAATGTACTGTAAAAAAGCGATAAAATAAACCGCCAAAGGTGTAAAAATTCCATAAAAATGATTGAAAATGCGTAAAACCGCGAGCATTCGCGAGGAAAACGGAGATCATTCGACAAGGTGACGCTGTTCCCTTCGTTTATTTCCCGATTTCAATGGATATGCAAAGCGTCTCGCTTTACACCATCGAAAGCGGGGAGTAAGATACATTCGATGAATGGAATCATTTTTCATTCTATAACGCTGAATTTCCGACAAGGAAAACGGGGGAACCAAACGCGGACCGGGGCTTGTGTGAGAGCAAGCTGACCGGAACCGAATGGGGTGAATCCTTTCGCCGCGCATGGGCGGAAGGTAGGGCGACTCTCACCGCCCGAATCCGACAGCTAACCTCGTAAGCGTATCGGGAGAGGCAACGATCGATCGTCATTCGGAAGACACGGTTTATTTTGCTGTGCCTGAAGAAGCCGCGAGAGGAGTTCTTCTCCAATCGTAGGCTTCTTTTTTGTTGCCTTCTCTTCTAATGATCGGGAGGAGAATGTCATGGATAAGCAGCAAGAAGTTATTCTCGTATCGGCTCTCAATAAAGCCGGCGAAGCGTTTATTCGTCAATTGATGATCCACGGGCTGCATTTCGCGGCAATGGCCAACAACAAAAGAGAGAAAGGAAGACTGGAGGAACTTGGAGTAAGGAAAATAATCATGGTGGATAGTACGGAAGAAAATAGATGGATCTTGCCGGAATATCCCATAGGGAAAGTGTTCTTGTTCGAAAAAAGCTTGAACCTGAGTTGCCGGTATATCCGATTATGCAGAAAATGGACCTCGAAACCCATCTATTTGATTACACGTTCGGGCAACTCGCGGTTGATCTACAAAGCTCTCGGAGCCAGCTACGTCATTCATACAAACAGCGACGATGTGTCGTTTTTGATCCAATCCTTGGTCGGATGAGGACGTTGATGAAACATTTTTGGGAGGGATTGAAATGTTGGATCTGTATATGATTTTGATCCTTGCGGGGACCTATGTCTTGTTCTCCGGCTTCTTGACTTGGTGCGGCAAGGTCATCGAGGAGACGGGGGTAGAACGCGAATGATCGTCGTATTTGCATTTACCGTGTTTATTTTTCTTTACTTGGTCTACGCGTTGATTAACCCGGAGAAGTTTTAACGGATCCGTATAAGGGAGGATATCGTTTATCATGGGCGTTTTGCAGATTGTCGTCGTGATCTTGCTTCTGGTACTTTTGGTCAAACCGTTAGGTACTTATTTGTACAATGTATTTCGCAATGAATCGAACGGCACCGACAAATTTTTCATATGGGCCGAAAAACCGATCTTTGCCCTGATCGGGTTGAAGGAACGCAAGGGCATGACCTGGAAAACATACGGCCTCAGCTTTCTATTAACCAATATTGTGCTGGTGGCTGTCAGTTACTTCATCTTAAGAACGCAGAAATTATTACCGTTCAATCCGAACGGGATCGATAACATGGAGCAGACGCTGACGCTCAATACGGTCATCAGCTTTATGACCAACACGAACTTGCAGCATTACAGCGGGGAAACGGGTTTGTCTTATTTTTCCCAGATGGCCGTTATCATGATGATGATGTTCACTTCCGCCGCGACCGGCTTATGCGTCGCCATCGCGTTCGTCAGAGGGATCACGAGCAAAGGACAAACGATCGGGAACTTCTTCGAGGATATCGTCAAGGCCCATACGCGGGTCTTTTTACCGCTCGCCTTTGTCGGCACGATGATTCTGGTTGCTTTCCAGGTTCCGCAAACGCTCAAACCGACGCTGTCCGTAACGGGCCTCGAAGGCCAGGAGCAGAAAATCGCCATCGGGCCGGTTGCTTCCTTAGAAGCCATCAAGCATATTGGCACGAACGGCGGCGGATTCTTCGGCGCAAACTCGGCCCATCCATTTGAAAATCCGAATGGGTTTACGAACGTGTTGGAAATATTGTACATGTGGATGATTGCTGCGGCGCTGCCTTACACATTCGGTTTGTTCGCCAAAAGCCGTAAGCAGGGATGGGTTATTTTCTCGGCGATGATGATCGTGTTCGTCCTATTCTTGTCTTCCGTTTATGTGTCCGAGTCCAATGGCAATCCGGTGATGAATAGACTGGGCATCGACGCCTCTCAAGGCAGCATGGAAGGAAAAGAAGTGCGATTTGGCATCCCGCAATCCGCTTTGTTCACGACCGTAACGACTGCGGCTACGACAGGTACGGTCAATAATATGCACGATACACTGACACCGCTCGGCGGTATAACGCCGCTCGCACTAATGATGCTGAACTGCGTGTTCGGGGGAAAAGGCGTCGGCCTGGTCAATATGCTGATGTACGCGATCTTGGCCGTGTTCTTATGCGGTTTGATGGTTGGACGAACGCCGGAGTTTTTGGGACGCAAAATCGAAGCGCGCGAAATGAAGCTGATTGCGATCACGATTTTGATCCACCCCTTCATCATTCTCGCTCCAACCGCGATTGCTCTCGTTTCGGAACTTGGCACAGTAGCCATTACGAATCCAAGCTTCCACGGCATTTCACAAGTGTTATATGAATACACGTCCTCCGCAGCCAACAACGGCTCGGGCTTCGAGGGACTCGGCGACAATACGCCGTTCTGGAATATTACAACGGGGCTCGTCATGATATTCGGGCGTTACATGTCGATGATTGCGCTTCTGGCGGTCACCGGATCTCTCGTACGCAAGCAATGGGTTCCGGAGACGATCGGTACGTTCCGTACGGATAACGGTTTGTTTGTCGGAATCCTGGTAGGGATCGTGTTGATTATCGGGGCGCTGACGTTTTTGCCGGCGATCGTGCTGGGGCCAATTGCCGAACATTTGACGATTCGTTGATAAAAAAGGTGGACTGCGAACATGAGTACGAATAGAAAGAAATTGTTAGCCGGCGACATGATCAGGAATGCCGTCAAAGATAGCTTCGTCAAACTGAATCCGGTCACCATGATGAAAAATCCGGTCATGTTCGTCGTCGAGGTAGGGACGTTCACCGTGCTATTGATGACCGTATTTCCGGATTACTTTGGGACAGAAGAAAGCATAGGCTTTAATTTGACCGTTTTTCTGATCTTGCTATTTACCGTGCTATTCGCCAACTTCGCGGAAGCTTTGGCGGAGGGGCGTGGAAAGGCGCAAGCGGATTCCCTCAAGAAGACGAAGAAAGAGATTACAGCGAACAAAGTCGTAAACGGCGGGATCAAACAAGTTCCGTCTACCGACCTTCGCAAAGGAGATATCGTCGTCGTTTCGCGAGGCGAAATGATTCCCGGCGACGGCGAGGTGATCGAAGGCTTAGCTTCCGTTGATGAATCGGCGATTACGGGGGAATCGGCGCCGGTGATCAAGGAAGCCGGAGGCGACTTCAGCTCCGTAACGGGAGGGACTCGCGTCGTAAGCGATAGGATCAAAGTGAAGATTACGAGCGATCCCGGGGAGTCGTTTATCGATCGGATGATCGCTTTGGTCGAAGGGGCGAAAAGGCAGAAGACGCCGAACGAAATTGCTCTTAATACGCTACTTACAAGCTTGACGCTTATTTTCATGATCGTCGTCGTTACGCTCGCTCCGATTGCGAAATTTTTGGAAATCGAGCTGTCCATCCCGGTCCTGATTTCCTTGCTCGTCTGCTTGATCCCGACGACGATAGGCGGATTGTTGTCCGCGATCGGGATTGCGGGCATGGACCGCGTAACGCAGTTCAATGTGCTCGCTATGTCCGGTAAAGCGGTGGAAGCGTCCGGCGACATCAACACAATGATTTTGGACAAAACGGGTACGATCACGTTCGGTAACCGAATGGCAAGCCAATTTATCCCTGTAGGTTCCCAAAATGTGGAGACCGTGGCAACATGGGCGGCGGTCAGCTCCGTGAAAGACGAAACGCCGGAAGGTCGTTCGGTCCTGGAACTGCTGAAGAAGCAAGGACTCTCTCTAAACGAATCGATCACGATTGGCGGCGAATTCATCGAATTCAAGGCCGAAACCCGTATGAGCGGAATCGATTTGAAGGATGGCCGAAAGGTGCGCAAGGGTGCGGTCGATGCCGTGAAAAAGTGGGTGGAAGCCCAAGGCGGGTCCATTCCGGCGGATTTGGAGCAAAAGGGCAATGCGATAGCCAAAGAAGGCGGTACGCCTCTCGCCGTTGCGGTAGACAATACCATTTTCGGGTTGATTTATTTGAAGGATACGGTCAAACCGGGGATGCGGGAACGGTTTGATCAGCTTCGCCAAATGGGGATCAAAACGATCATGTGTACCGGCGATAACCCGCTCACGGCGGCTACGATTGCCCTTGAAGCCGGTGTGGACGATTTTATCGCGGAGAGCAAACCGGAGGATAAGATCGCCGTCATTCGCAAAGAGCAGGCGGAAGGCAAGCTCGTAGCGATGACGGGAGACGGTACGAACGATGCCCCGGCGCTGGCTCAAGCAGATGTTGGTCTCGCAATGAACAGCGGGACGGTGGCGGCGAAAGAAGCGGCCAACATGATCGATTTGGATTCTGATCCGTCGAAGATCATCGAAGTCGTGGCGATCGGCAAGCAGCTGCTCATGACGCGCGGCGCCTTGACGACGTTCAGTATCGCCAACGACGTGGCCAAATATTTCGCCATTATCCCGGCGATGTTCACGCTGGCCATTCCGGAAATGGAAGTCTTGAACGTCATGAAGCTCGGCTCGCCTCTGTCGTCCATTTTGTCTGCTCTCATCTTTAACGCAATCATTATCCCGCTGCTCATCCCGCTTGCCATGAAAGGTGTGGCATATAAGCCGATGAGCTCGACGAAGCTGTTGCAGCGCAATATTTTCGTTTATGGTTTCGGCGGAATCGTCGTTCCGTTCGTCGGAATCAAGCTAATCGACCTTGTTGTTCATTTGTGGATTTAACTAGAAAGAATGTGAGGTATGTAAGGGATGAAACAATCGGCTAAGATCGGACAGGAGACGGCCCGTCTGTCTCTGGGAGTTGTCATACGGATCAGTTTGGTATTTATCGTGCTCTGTGGCATTGTTTATCCTCTTGCATGTACGGGCATAGCCCAGGTGCTATTCCCGGGTAATGCAAACGGAAGCTTGATCGAGAACATAAATGGCGAAGTTGTAGGTTCGGAGCTGATCGGCCAGAAGTTCACGGATCCGAAATATTTCCACGGTCGTGTTTCGAGCATCGATTACAAGGCGGAGGCGTCGGGATCGAACAACTTTGCGCCTTCCAACCCGGATATGTTGAAACGGACGGAGGAATCGATCGAAGAGTGGAAAAAGAACAACCCGGACGTTCCCGTTAGCCAGCTTCCGATCGACCTGATCACGAACTCCGGTTCCGGGCTTGATCCGCACATTACGCCGGAATCGGCGAAGGTGCAAGTCAATCGCATCAGCAAGCTGACTGGACTTTCCGCAGATCAGTTGAACAAGCTGATCGAAGCGAATACCGACGGGAGGGATCTCGGTCTATTCGGCGAACCCCGGGTCAATGTGCTGAAGCTGAATTTGGCTTTGAATGGGGTGCTCGGCAAATAACAATGTTTGAAGAAAATGTCGGGATGAAGCATCGAATTCTTCCCGACATTTTCTAATTCAAGGTCCGGACTATGAGATTGCGAATTCAAGGGTGAGGTTCCATGATGAGTTTCAGAAGAAGGACACCGGAAGAAATATTGCTATCCATCTCCAAGCTCCATCGCGGTCGGTTGAAAGTATATATCGGTGCCGTGAGTGGTACGGGGAAAACCTACCATATGCTGCGAGAAGGGCAAACACTCCGCGATCAAGGGATCGATGTCGTCATTTGCGCAGTATCTACGTTGCAGCGACCGGAGACAGTGGAACAGATCGGGGGGCTGGAGCGAGTCCCGAGTATACATTGGCGGAAGGACGACCAAGAAAGGAAAGATCTCAACCTCGACGCACTGATCGAACGAAACCCCGAAGTCGTTCTCGTCGACGGATTGGCGCACCAAAACCGGGACGACGCCCGGTTCCCGACCCGACTCGAGGATATCCGGTTTTTGTTAAGCCGCGGCATTAGCGTCATCACGACCGTAAACGTTTACGAGCTTGAAGATGTTCGTGTGATCGCCAATAAACTCACTGGAATCAAAGTTGCCGAAACGGTGCCCACGGACACGCTGGAGATGGCGGATGAAGTGGTGCTGATCGATGTGACCCCGGAAACGATATTGAACCGGGTTGCGGAAGGAACGTTGCGCGGGCAAAGCTCCGAGATGTTGAAACGCGGTAATTTGGCGGTGCTGCGCGAGTTATCGTTGCGTTTGGTTGCCGAAGGGGTCAACGATTCGCTGGAAAAATACCGCGAGGAACTTGGTCTGGTCGGTCCATCCGGTGCCGCGGAACGGATTCTAGTGTCTACGCAATATCATTGGAATGGCTCGATCTACGTACGCAGAGGTCAACAAATCGCCAAAAGACTGAATGGGGATATGCGTGTCGTAACGTTCGTAAATCCCAAAAAACAACTCACCAATGAAGCGGCCGCATTTAAAGGTTCCATCATAAAGCTGGTCGAGCGAATCGGAGCGGAATTCGAAGAGCTTCCACTCGATTCAAGACGATCTTTACCTGGCGTCCTTGTCCGATACGCTCTGAATAACAATGTGACCCGCATTGTGCTTGGTCATTCCAAGCAGAGCAGGTGGCAAGAATTTTGGCAAGGTTCTATCGTGCATGACATGCTGAAGAAGACACGTAATGTCGATATTTTCGTCGTAGCCGACCGGGCGGAGCACGAGGGGGAGCGCATCTTGCCGGCCAAAATGTCCAGTCCGGAGGAAGACGTCGATTTGTTCCGCCGTTTAAGCTCGCAACAATTGAATCAAAAAATTATGCAAATCAAGCGGGGACGATTCAAAGTGTACATCGGCGCTGCCCCCGGAGTTGGAAAAACCTATACGATGCTGCGGGAAGGCAACGACCTGTTGAAAAAAGGAATTCAAGTATGCGTCGGTTTGCTGGAGACGCACGGCCGCAAAGAAACAATGGATCAAGTAGGCGCACTTGAAGTATTGCCGCGAAAGGTGATCGATTACAGAGGAACCCGATTGGAAGAAATGGATACGAACGAAATGATCCGGCGCAACCCGGAGGTCGTCTTGATCGACGAGCTTGCGCATACCAACGTTCCTGGCTGCAAATACAAGAAACGATATGAAGACGTCCTCGAAGTGTTGGCTGCCGGCATATCGGTCATTACGACAGTCAATGTTCAGCATCTGGAGAGCTTGAACGATTCGGTCGAACAAATTACAGGCGTACGAGTCCGAGAGACAGTGCCGGATCACATATTGAGATTGGCGGACGAAGTGCAGCTGATTGATGTGACTCCTCAGTCATTGCAGCAGCGGATGAAGGAAGGCAAAATATACGCGATGGAAAAAGTGCATCAAGCACTGAACAACTTCTTCAAAACCGGCAATTTAATCGCGCTTCGGGAATTGGCCCTGCGGGAAATTGCCGATGATGTCGACGAAAGACTCGAGGCATGGGAACGCAGCAGCTCTCTTAGAGGCCCGTGGCGACGCAAAGAAGTGATCTATGTATGCGTAGACTGCATGCAGTATGCCGAACGACTTATTCGCAGAGGATTTCGGATCGCCTATCGATTGAAAGCCGTTTGGTACGTGACGTACGTTCAAGTTATGAATACCGCTCAATCTTCGGTATCGGCAGAACGGCTTGAAGCTCTGAAGAAGTTGACGGAGAGATTGGGAGGGATTTTTGAAATCCAAAATGCGAGAATAACGCGAGAGATTTCAAACGTTCTTGTCGGCAAAGCCACGGAATATGGAGCTACACAAATGATTGTGGGACAAACGAAATCATCCATATGGAAAGTGCTATGGCAAGGGTCTATTGTGAAGAAGCTGCTTCGCTCCGCACGTCATATGGATGTGCTAGTTGTTGCTACCTACGATCCGATCAATCAAGTGGTAGAGACGGATGATTAATCTGAACTGGTTTCGGGGACTGGAGCTCGTATTGTGTCGAGAGATCAGTGTGAACAACCGATCAAATTGCCCCGCCAATAAATTCAGAGCCCTTGCTTTCCAAGGGCTCCATCCATTTCAGATTCGACTAGTAATCTGTTGCGATAGTTAATGGGTTGCTAAGCTCCTTCAACCATATCTCGTTTGTGATATCCAAAATAGCCAATAACCATCATGGCGATACTAATCACTGTCATCGTAATAAAGGTTGCTGCATCAAACGGATCTACCGGTATCCGAGGAATCCAACTTTGTACGGCTGTTTTCGAGAACCATTCCGGTAAGTCCAAAATGCCGCCAAAATAGTTTAAGACAAAAGAATAGCCAAGGTAAACATAAACCGCTTTGCCTAATCTTGGTACCCAGCCTAAAGCCAAAGCGCCAAGTCCGATAAAGATCAACACGGAAGGCAGGAAGTTATAGCCTGCGGCGAAAAAATCCCCCATATTTATGGGCGAGCCGTCACCCAATGCGGAAATGGCCGTCCCGCCAAGTCCGCCTGCAGCCAGCAAAATGCCAACGATTCCGGCAACGACGGCTAAAATGACACTCGTCCAATAGAGCTGAGCCCGTGTCACTTTTGTAGCATAAAGCTGGCTAAAATGCAGCCGCGTTTCTTCCGAGAAAAGTTTGTTCACGATCGCAATCGGCAAAATGGAAACCAATCCGATCATGACCATCATAATGGTCCCGGTGAAGGCTTCTTCGATGGAAACGCCGGATATCGTAAACATTTGACTCATCATTTCATTGCTTTCAAGGAAAGTCTGCATATCTCCATAAATCGAACCATAGGCTGCTCCCATGATGACGAAAGCAATCATCCAACTGATCATTACGCCTTTGTTCAGCTTGATGAACAGACCGGGTACGGATAGCAAGGATTTTTTCGCCGACTCTGGGCCTTCTCTTTCAGGCAAATAACCGGCACCCATATCCCGACCGCCTTCAAGGGCAAAAGCAATGACCACGACAATGACGCTGAAGACGACAGCCAAAATCAGGGGGACCCAATTGTTTTCCGTAAAGGGATAAGTCAGATAAGTCCAACCCATCGGATTGATCATGGAGAAATCAACATTCGACACATCCGTACCGGCGCGAAAAATATAAAGTAACCCAACGATCCCAAGCGATGAACCCGTTGCACCGGATGATGTTGGCATAATCTGCGCCATAACTAATGCGATCACTGCTCCCAAGATTCCGGCCATCCCGATGGATGCGCCAAACAAAAAGGATCCTTCGACCGAAATCGTAACTACGCCATAGCTAGTCATAATTCCGCCAATAACGAGCGCTAATAAAATATTGATCATGACGACTTCGGCAATCACCGCAAGCGAATTGGCTTGACGGCCTACTTGAAAGGAGCGGACGAGTTCAGTAAGCCCGAGATCTTCTTCTTTGCGAGTATGGCTTACCACATGCAAAGCAGCGATTATCATCGCAAACAAACCGCTGAATAACAACATTTCGTGCGCATACATCGCACCTAAAGTATAATCCGTTGCGGTCTCAATCGGCGTAGGTCCAACCATGGAAATCATGGCAGGGTTCTGCAAGGTTTCATACATTCCCTGCAAACCTTGCCCCTTGCCGATTTCTTCAAAAGCCGGAACAAAAGCGGCCGAAAACAAGCCTAAACCAAAAACCCAGATGATGATTTTTTTCCAATCACGTTTCAGATATTGGACGAGTAGCACACGCGAACGTGCAAATTTTTCTTGCATCCTAATCACCTCCGTTTCCGCTCTTAGACTTCATAATGACGCATGAATAAGTCTTCCAGCGTTGGCGGCACGGACTCAAACTTCTTGACGCCCAATTTTGACGCTTCGGACAAAATATCGTTGATAAATTCGTTATCCGCGGAGAATGTCGCTTGATTGCCGGATTGCTTGAAATCATGGACACCATTAACGGATGCCATCTTAGCCACATTGCCTAGCGTTACCATAGTTACTGTAGAACGGGTTAAGTGACGCAGCTCATCCAATGTCCCCGTTTCAACCACTTTGCCTTGGCGAATGATAACCACTTTATCGGCCAGTCGTTCCACTTCGCTCAAAATATGAGAGGATAGCAAGATGGCTTTTCCCGCAAGCTTGATTTTTTCGACCTCATCCTGGAAGACGGCTTCCATCAACGGATCGAGGCCGGAAGTCGGTTCGTCGAAAATATACAAATCGGAGTCAACGGATAAAGCCGCGATCAAGCCGACTTTTTGCCGATTTCCTTTGGAGTAGCCTTTGGCTTTCTTCTTAGGATCCAATTCAAACCGTTTAATCAAATAGTCGCGTTTATTTTTGTCTCCGCCGCCATGCAATTTCATAAATAAATCAATGATTTCGCCGCCTGTTAAGCTGCCCCAAAGAGCCACGTCCCCAGGAACATAAGAAATTCGTTTATGAATCTCAAGGCTATCCTTCCATACATCTTTGCCGAAGATTTTCGCATCTCCGGCATCCCGATGGATGATTCCGAGCAACGTACGAATCGTTGTTGACTTCCCAGCGCCATTTGGCCCGATAAAGCCGACAACTTCCCCGGCATTTATCGAAAATGAAACATCATGCAACGCTTTGAACTTCCCGAACTTCTTTTGCAAGCCTCGTACTTTCACAATTTCTGTCATGGCACTAAAACTCCTTCTTGACCAGTTTTAGTAACGTGCTTTCCAGTTTAAAGCAAAGCCTCATTGTAAAAAAAAATAACGAACTGTATTAATGATTGTAGTTCGTATATTCTTAAATTTTAGCTTTGTTTTAAACCAAAGTTCATTTACAAATTCAGTTATATACCCTTTTATCGGTTTAGTCAATTAAAAAAACTTTAGTTTAGAACTGTTGTTTGTTTGATAATTCATAACTATCGCTGTATAATAAATAAGAAGGAAAAATATGAACTAAATCTTCCTGAAAATATTTTTTTAGTCATAATAGTTAGAAAGCAGGAATAAGGAATGAATGGTTTTGAAAAGAGAACGCATGGGAAGAAAAATCAAGTTCTAGAAGCAACTTTTAACTTGATGAATACCGATGCCGGCATAGAAAATGTAACGGTGGATGAGATTGCTAGACATTCCAATGTCGGTAAAACGACGATTTTTAAGTATTTTGGGAGCAAAGAAAACCTGATCCATGAGGTTTTTAAGTATTTTTTAACACAAATGGGGGAAACGGCCCGAGAAATCATGGCCGAAAATAGACCTTTCGAAGAAACGCTCATTGCCATGAGTCAGAATAAGATTCATTATCTGGAAAAAATCAATAAGCGGTTTTACTTGGAGTTGATGGATTATTTTACGAAGAAGGATGATGAAGGTTTATCTTTGATGATGCGGCAATACGCGGAGTCAAGCTTTAGTCTTATGCTGGATTTATTCCACCGCGGGCGTAAAGAAGGCAAGGTTGATCTGAAATATTCGGATGAGTTTCTTTTGGTTTATTTCCAAGCGCTTGTTGAAGGGATCTCCAGCCCGCACATCTACCCCAAAATACTCCCTTATACCGCCCAGTGGACAGAATTGATGATTAAAGGTATTGCGCCAAGTAAATAAATGGTGTGGTAATGTCGGCGCTTATGTAACTAAGGGTCTGACGGATAGATTAGTGACCTGATCGTCGGTACTTTACAATATTAGCTACCTCATATTACAATGAAAACGAAATTCATATCGGTGTGATTCGGAGGAGCCTGCCATTTAGGGGCTCCTTTTTGTCTTTTTGCACAGTTGGGGGTGGAATGGAAGTATTTTAGAAAGATCAGGGCAAAATACCGTCAACTTATCACGTAACGGGAGGATTTATGGCACAGCAAGCCATTTTTTGAATGTCTTGTGTTTGCTGATAACCGCTGATCAGAAGACTCATTTCGTCCAAGAGCGAGTGCGGGTCCGGAACCTCAAAGGCAGTACTGTAATACAGAAGCTTTCCTGTTGTGTCTGTCATAAACAGGGTATCCTTGCCTGAAGGAACGGTAATGACCGATAAACGATCCGCAGGAAGTCCAGGTGCAATCGAGAGATGCTGCCATCCGTTCGCTCCTGAAATGGCGGCATAGACACGTTCCCCCCCCCGCCAATGTCCAACTCCGTCTCATCGGCCGTCAATTCAAATAACTTTATGGGGGCGTCCGATGTCTCCTCTCTCAACGAAGTTACGCTGATGCCGTCCATAGTACCCATGTGGCCTTCCCCGATTCCATGCCCCATGACTCCCATATTCATACTGGGAGGATGAATGGAAGCCCGGGCGAGCATATAAATACTGCCTCCACCCAGCACGAGTAAAGCGATGATGCCGTAGAGCATTACTTTCAACCGTATGCGCATAGCAGCCGTTCCCCCTTTTCAGCCCCTGACCGATATCATTGTTTGGATTTTCGCCCAGGTCATATTGATAATCGCTTTGCGTAGACCTACATAGTCAATACTCTGTTCGAAGAGGAGACCGATGTGACAAGTCCCCCGAATTTCTATCGAACGATTGATGTGACAACCGGTTGACATACTATATGCTAACCGGTTATCATAAAGATGCAATCATCATGAATGCGCATTCAAAACTTATTGTCAGGGGGAAAAAAGATGAGAATGATAAAAGGTACCGCATTAGCCATTTGCTTTATGATGGTGCTCTCCTTACTGGCGGCATGCTCCAAAGGCAGCGCCCCAAGCACCTCGGCGGGACAATCCCAAGGAGCACAGACCAAGAAGACGGCCAAAGAAGTAAAGCTTACGTTCTTTAATACTTCAGCCGAGGTTAACGCCGTATTCGAAGATCTGTTTAAAACGTACCGTGAGCTCAATCCGAATGTGACGATTGAATTGATTCCGACGCCAATCGGCGGAGCGCAGCTAGAGAAGTTCCAATCCCTACTGGCATCGGGAAAGCCCGCCACCATTGCAAATCTGGACCCGGGAACTATTCTGCAGTACAAGGATAAGTTCCTGGACCTGGAAGCGGATAAAACCAAGTACGTACAGCTGGCCAAACCGGGGGCAATTGACGGCGCCTTGCTCGATGGCAAATTCCTTGGCATTCCATGGACTGCTCAAGGATACGGGTTGCTCTACAATAAACGGGTCGTCGAGGAAGCGATCGGGGGGAGCTTCGATCCGGCTTCGGTAAAAACGCGCAACGATTTGGAAGCGTTGTTCAAGAAAATTGATGCCGCCGGCAAGGCGCCCGTAATGATTCATGGAGCGGACTGGTCCCTGGGAGCTCACTTTTTGGGCTTGGCGTACTCCTTGCAATCCAAAAATGTGGAAGACAATCGCAAGTTTGTCGATGACTTGAAGAACGGCAAAACAACGTTAGCGAGCAATCCGCAATTTACCGGTCTGATGGATACCTTCGATTTATTGAAAAATTACAATGCCAGAAAAAGAGACCCGCTTGTCGCGGATTACAATAAAGACAGTGCGGATTTTGCAAAGGGCAATGCGGCCTTCTACTTTATGGGAGACTGGACATGGGCCGTCATCGGGACGCTTGAAGGACGAGATAAAGAATTTGGCATCATTCCGGTGCCGATCAGCAATAATCCGACCGATTACGGGAATGCCCATGTCGCGTACAGCGAACCGAAGCTGTTCGCCATCGATAAATCGGGGTCTACGCCGGAGCAGCAAGCGGCAGCAAAGGCTTTTATCGAATGGCTGGTTACAAGCGAGCAGGGGCATCATGCAATCGTAACCAAAATGGGGCTTTCCTTGCCCTACAAAAATGTAAAAGCAAAAGGCACGAATGCCATTTCCGATGCCGTAACCAAATATGTGGATCAAGGACAAGTGCTGAATATCGGCGTCATCAACTACTTCCCGCAAGATTATTGGTCCAAGACGGGAGCGTCGATGCAAAAATACATGGCGGGCAAGATCGATCGAAACCGGCTTGCTGAGGAAGTTCAAGCTTATTGGAAATCGTATGCAGGCAAATAAGGATTCATTTGACGATCCGGTATAGATGGGACTGGGGCCCGCCTCGGCCCATCTTTTTTCAAGAAGGGGGCAAGCAGCATGAACAAAAAGACTTTTTTAAGGAATACGGGGACGTTTTTCCTTTTTGGAGGACCCTCCACATTTGCGTTTGCCGCTGCCGTTCTCGTGCCGTTCGTCGTCGGGTTGTACTTGACGTTCACGAATTGGGATGTTCGAACGGCTGACCATACGTTCATCGGCTTATCCAACTACGCTGCAGTATTTCGCGATACCGTATTTCTCGGCCAATTGTGGTTTACGATCAAATACGTATTTTTCACGGTATTGAGTGCCAATGTGCTGGCATTCTTCATTGCGCTCGCGTTGACGCGAGGGATGAAGGGGGAACAATGGCTTCGGACAGGCTTTTTTACCCCCAATTTGATCGGCGGTATCGTGCTGGGCTATTTGTGGCAGACGTTGTTCTCGCAAGTTTTGCCTTATTTGGGGAGTAAGTACGGATGGGCCTTGTTTCAATCGTCATGGCTGACGGATACAGATACCGCATTTTGGGCGCTCGTCATGGCGACGGCTTGGCAATTGGTCGGTTATCTGATGATTATTTATATAGCCGGCTTCACTGGCGTTCCCAAAGACGTGCTGGAAGCCGCCAGCATCGACGGGGCGAGCGGATACTCCATCATTCGACGAATCATCTTGCCGCTTGCGGTTCCGGCTATCGTCATCTGCATCTTCATATCCGTTTCCCGTTCCTTTTTAACTTACGATATCAACCTTGCCTTGACGAAGGGCGGGCCATTTAACTCCACCGAGCTGGCCACCTATCATATCGTGCAAAAAGCATTCTTATCTAATCAATATGGAATCGGACAAGCGGAGGCCGTTGTTTTGTTTGCTGTCGTAGCGATCATTGCGCTTACCCAATCTTACTTGCTAAAGAGACTGGAGGTCGAAGCGTAATGGAAAATCGGCCGTTCTTTTCCCGGATCAAATCGGCGCTGCTGTTTGTATTGTTGCTCTTGTTTTTAACGCCTTTCTTGCTGATTGTTATGAACTCGTTCAAAACAACGCAGCAATTTATCGAAAATCCGATGTCTGTACCGAAAAGCTTGAAGCTCGCAAACTACGTCGCCGCTTTTCAAAACATGGATTTCATGCAGGGATTTCTCAATTCCTTGACCATTACGATCGCAGCAGTGATCCTTATCCTCCTTTTTTCGTCGATGACCGGGTATTTGTTCGTCCGTTTTAAATGGAAGCTGAACGCAGGCATTTTCTACATTATGCTGGCCTCCATGGCGCTTCCGTTCCAAGTTTTGATGATTCCGCTGGTCATGCTCTATGGCAATCTGGGCATGCTGAACATGAAAGGAACGCTCTTGTTTATGTACATGGGGTTTGGCGTTCCTTTCGGCGTCTTTACCTTCCACGGCTTCATCAAAGGGATTCCATTCGAATTGGAAGAGTCGGCTTTTCTCGAGGGAAGCACAAGGTTCGGAACGTTTTTCCGGATCGTGCTGCCGCTGCTGAAGCCCGTATTCGTGACGCTAATCGTTTTGGACGTGCTGTGGATCTGGAACGATTACTTGCTGCCCAGTCTGGTATTGCTGTCGCCGGATCAGAAGACGCTGCCGCTCTCGACATACACTTTCTTTTCTTCCTATTCCGTAGATTTTGCACCCTTGATGGCCGGCCTGATCATGACGATTATTCCGGTGCTGGTGTTATATCTTTTTCTGCAAAAACAAATCATCAAAGGTATAACGGAAGGGGCCTTAAAATAACATCGGGCGATCACTGCTGAAAAAGTTTTGATATTGGCTTATAATGGATTAAAAAACAAGGTGATCAATGATGCCAAAAATCGAGGATGTTGCCGAAAGGGCCGGGGTTTCCGTTACCACCGTATCCCGCGTACTCAATAACCGGGGATATATCAGTCAGAAGACGCGGGATAAGGTATATCAGGTGATGAAGGAACTAAATTACCAGCCAAACGAAATGGCGCGCGCCTTGTTCAGAAGAAAGTCGAATATGATCGGCCTCATTATTCCCGCCGTATCGCATCCTTTTTTCAGCGAATTGGCTTACTATCTTGAATACTTTGCCGATCAAAAAGGGTATAAATTGCTATTATGCAATTCGAATCGCGATGTGTCCAAAGAACGCGAATATATCGACATGTTAAAGAAGAACCAAGTGGACGCCATAATTATGGGCAGCTCGGTATTGGATGTTCAGCACTATCTGCACTTGAATTTGCCGATCGTTTCGTTCGACCGTCGTGTAGCGGAGGATATTCCGATCGTAACGTCCGACAATCTCATGGGAGGCAGGCTAGCCACCCGGTTATTAATCGAGAAGGGCTGCCGTAAGCCGGCATTCGTCTATCGCGGAATCGGCGGACCGCATCATCATGCTTTATTGGCCAGCGGGCGTACACAGGGGTATGAGCAGGAGCTGAAAGAGGCCGGGATCGAACCCGTTCACTTCCAGCTTGAGTCAACCGATGTCGATTATAGTGGAAACGAAAATGAACTGGTTCGGTTCTTTCAAGCGCATCCGGAAGTTGACGGCATATTTGCCAGCAGCGATGTGATTGCCGCAGAGGTCATTCAAGCATGCCGTCGGTTAAAGAAAGAAATCCCGGCGGAAATAAAAATTATCGGTTACGATGACGTAACAATCGCATCGCTAGTTTCGCCGCGTCTTAGCACGATCAGGCAGCCGATTCGGGAAATGAGCGAACGTACGATCGAATTGATTGCAAAGCAAATTGAAGGGGAGGACGTTCCCATGATGAACACGTTTCCAGTCACTCTTATCGAACGGGGGACGACCTGATACCCATTGCTTTGAATTTTTTTTGCCGATATATCAACCGGTTGACATGTCATCCATATCGTTCTGGCAGTGAATCGGCAACCATTTGCCTAGGAGGTTTGCGATGGTTGTAACAATCAAGGATTTAGCAGAAAAAGTCGGCGTTTCGGTTACGACCGTTTCCCGCGTGCTGAACAACCGGGGATATTTAAGCGACAGCTTGAAGAGAAAAGTACGAGAAGCCATGGAGGAGATGAACTACCAGCCGAATGAGCTGGCGCGTTCGCTGTCTCGCAGGAAATCGAATATGATCGGCCTTATCGTTCCGGATATTTCCCATCCTTTTTTCGGCCAAATCACGAAGCACATCGAATCCTATGCCTATAAACATGGATATAAGCTGATGCTTTGCAATTCTTTGCTCGACAAGAAAAAGGAAAAAGAGTATATCGAATTGCTGAGAGCCAGCCAGGTGGACGGCATCATTATGGGCAGTCATACGATGAGCGTGAAAGCCTACATGTCGATCGAGCTTCCTCTTGTGACGCTGGATCGGCAAATTTCGAAGTCGATTCCTTATATTTCGTCCGATAACTACCGGGGAGGAACCCTTGCGACAAATCTGCTTATAAGCAAAAAATGTAAAAAGATCGCTTATATAAGCGGTAATTTAAGGTTGAACCTTCTGGCTAAACAGAGGCATGATGCCTTCATCGAACAGGTGAAGAGCAAAGACATCGAGTTTGTCGTCAAGCAAACCGATCTAAACGGCTTTAAATATAAGGAATATGAGAAGCTGGTTCAATCGTTATTTCGAGAACATCCCGATATTGACGGCGTATTTGCAAGCAGCGACATGCTGGCTTTGCAGGTCGTCAGGGAATGCCGAAGGCTCGGCAAAGCCATACCCGAAGAGGTGAAAGTCGTCGGGTATGACGGCATTCAAATTGGCGGAGCCGATGACTTATCGACGGTAGCGCAGCCGATCAAGCGGATGGGCGAAATGGCGGTTGCTTGCCTGCTGCAGCAAATTTCGGGCGATGAGACGCCGCTTGAAACGATTCTCCCGGTGAAATTGATAGAGAACGGAACAACGTGAGCACTTCAATGAAACGGTGTGGGCGTAAATTATGGGAGGTACAAAAATGAACTTCATAAGCAGAGTGGTTCCGGAATTAAAACAAGGGGTTAATCTTTTGCCGCCTCTTCATCTCCCCGATGATTTGGAGAAGGCCAGGCAGCTCCCTTTGCCTCCAACGGAGACATCCGAGTATGTTCACTTGACGGAACGCATGATACCCGGTGCGCAATCCGATGAAATGCTGGTCAAGATATACGAACCGATCCGGAGAGAGGGAGCAAAGCTGCCCGCTCTTCTGTGGATCCATGGCGGGGGATATGTACTGGGTCACCCTGACGCCGATGATGCGCTCTGCGAAAGTTTCGTTCAAGCAGCGGACTGCGTCGTCATTTCGCCCGATTATCGCCTGGCCCCCGAGCATCCGTTTCCCGCGGGCATCGAGGACTGTTATGCCGCTTTATTATGGATGACTAACGCTGCGGAAGAGCTGAATATCGATTTGTCGCGGATTGCGATCGGCGGAGCGAGCGCAGGAGGAGGCTTGTGCGCGGCATTGGCGCTAATGGCTCGCGATCGGGGCGGGCCTTCTATCTGCTTCCAGATGCCGTTATACCCGATGATCGACGATCGCAATATAACTCCCTCCAGCCATGAAATCACGGATCCTGCGGTTTGGAACAGGGCTAACAACGTGGCGGCCTGGAAGATGTATCTTGGCGAGCATGCCAAGGGCGACATATCCCCTTATGCGGCTCCAAGCCGGGCAAACAATCTGGCCGGGCTGCCGCCTGCATACACTTGCGTAGGCCAGCTTGATCCGTTCCGTGACGAAACGATGGTCTATGCTGCACGGCTTGCACATGCCGGCGTCGATGTAGAGTTTCAACTTTATCCCGGATGCTATCACGGCTTCGAACACGTCGTTCCGACGGCAGAGATTAGCCGGCGTGCCAGAAACGGGTACATCGATGCTCTGGCAAGAGCATTTATCCGTTAATGCCAATGGTCAATAATCGGCCTGTTTAATCAAGAGGGGGTGAACGAGTGTTTGATCTGGATGACACAATCCTATTTGAAGATAAACCGAATGATCTATTAACGGTCGGAGAGCTGCTTGTCGACATGATTTCCAATGATTATGACGATGCTTTCGAATGTGACGGGTATACCAAATTTTTTGGAGGCTCTCCCTCCAACATTGCGATCAACGTCCAAAAGCTCGGCATTCGCTCCCATATCGCAGCAGCCATAGGGGAGGACGGGCTAGGCACGTTCCTGCTCAATCGGTTGCGAATGGCAGGCATGGATACGGACGGGATCCAGCGAACCGATGAACCGACAAGTCTGGTCGTTGTCACCAAAAGCAAAGCAACGCCCATTCCCGTCTTTTACCGGGGTGCGGACTATCGATTGACTTACAGCGCATCTCTGGATAGAGCCTTGAATAACTCCAAAGCGGTCCACTTCTCATGCTGGCCGATCTCGAAGGTTCCGGCCCGTCATACGGTAGAACGGGTAATCGAAGCGGCGAGACAGCACGGGCTGCTGATCGGATTCGATCCCAATTACCATCCCATGATCTGGCAACGGGACGAAGATGGCGTGGCGTATGTCAAATCCGTTATCTCGAAGGTCGATATGGTCAAGCCTTCGGAAGACGATGCCGAGCGGCTGTTCGGACCGGATTCGCCTATCAATCAAGTCGAGAAGTTTCTGGAGCTGGGCGCCAAGCTGGTCATTATGACCTTAGGCAAGGAGGGGGCCATTGTTTCCAACGGAAGGGAAACCATTCGATTTCACTCCCTCGCTACGGAAATCGAGGATACGACAGGTGCCGGCGATGCGTTCTGGTCCGGTTTTTACGCGGCTTTGGTCAAGGGATACACCATTAAGAAAGCGTTGTGGCTTGGCTTTGCCGTTAGCGCTTATAAGTTGAAATATAGGGGCGCGGTAGTGGACTTGCCGAGTCTGGACACGATCAAAGAACAATTCGGCCTGTAGAAGGCCAGGAGGCTTACGAATGACGCTGAAAAATCAAGTGCAGTTGATCACCTATCCCGATTCCATGGGAGGAGATTTAAAAGCGCTGAATCAGGTTCTACTGAACTATTTCGCAGATATATGCGCAGGGGGCGTTCATATTCTCCCTCCGTTTCCCTCATCCGGCGACCGCGGGTTTGCTCCGCTGACGTACCTTGAGATCGAGCCGAGCTTCGGCTCCTGGGAAGATATCCGGGCGATCGGGGACCATTTTGATATTTTGATCGATTTGATGGTGAATCATATCTCACGGCAATCGCCCTATTTTCAGGATTTCCTTGCCAAGGGACGAGCGTCCGCTTATGCCGATTTATTTTTAACACTGGATAAAATTTGGGAAAGCGGTGAGCCGGTTCAAGCGGATATCGACAAAATGTTTTTGCGCCGTCCACTGCCATATTCAACCTATCCGACTGGCGAAACCGGAGAGGAAATTAATGTCTGGACGACGTTCGGCAAAACGGATCCTTCCGAGCAAATCGATTTGGATATCCGCTCGCAGCAGACGAAACAGCTGTTAACCGAATTCTTTACTCATTTTAAAGAACAAAACATTAAGATCGTCAGGCTGGATGCAGTTGGATATGTCATCAAAAAACTTGGTACAAGCTGCTTCTTCGTCGAGCCGGACATTTATGCGTTTCTCGATTGGGTAAAGGATTTGGCGGATTCTCTCGGGATCGAACTGCTGCCGGAAGTACACGCCCATCACAGCACGCAATTCAAATTGGCGGAACACGGGTGCTGGATTTACGATTTCATCCTGCCCTACAGGGTGCTCGAGGCTCTCGTTCATCGGTCCAGCCATGAGCTGTGCCGCTACCTGAACGTTCGTCCGCATAAGCGGTTTACCATGTTGGATTGCCACGACGGCATTCCCGTTAAGCCGGACTTGGACGGCCTCATCAACACCCGGGAGGCAAGGGAATTGGTCGATCTGTGCGTGGAGAGAGGCGCCAATCTCAGCTTGATTGTATCGGATGAGCATAAAGCGGAGGACGGCTTTGACGTTCATCAAATTCGCTGCTCCTATTACAGCATGCTGGGTAGCGATGATGATGCGTATTTGGCGGCCAGAGCGATTCAATTTTTCGTGCCGGGCATTCCTCAGGTTTACTATGTGGGCTTGCTAGCCGGCGAGAACGACATCGCACGCGCCATGGAGACCGGCGAAGGACGTGAAATTAACCGGCACAATTACAGCGTGGAAGAAATCGAACAAGCGCTTGAAAAGGAAGTCGTTCAGCGGCTGCTTAAGCTGATCCGCTTTCGAAATACGTACGATGCCTTCAACGGCGCGTTCAGGGTGATTTCTTCGGCGGATGACGAAGTGCGGCTCTCCTGGCATAAAGAGAAGGCGAGCTGCGAATTGCACGTAAACCTGAATACCTATCAAGCAATGATTCAATACGTTGACGAAAAGGGCTGCAAAATCGACTATACGGTTTAAGATTTCTCTCAAAGGGGCATTCCGATGGGCCGCCCGGAAATTCCCTGTTATCAGCGCTTCTTCCCTGCAAGATCCCTTTATTTGATATTATTCATCCGGTTTGCACGGATTTATAATGGAGGAGGAGCGTGATGGAGGGAGTGCGTACGATATCGTGAAGAATAGCATCGTTTACAAGTTTTCCGCTGCGCTAACCATTATTTTGGCGATTTTGTTTACCGTTCTTCTTTTGAGCAACCTATATTCGCTGGAAGTCATTCGGAATCAATCGCTGAGCAATTCCCGAAATACGTTAGCGATTTATGCCGAGAACATCCACAATATGCTTAACATATACTCCAAAGACTTGATCGAAGTGTTTGAAAATAATATCGATACGGCATTGGATGATTGGAGTGCCGGCGAGAGCGGCCGATATTTCAAATCAGTCCAGCTGATGAATGCATTAAAAACCAAAACATCCAACAACTTTTCAAGCGACGGCATGTTTATCAAACTCCCTGATGCAAAAGAGCCTCTTGTGCAATTCGGAAGCCGGATTCCTTCCAATGAAAAATTGATGCTGAGCGATTTTATGATCAAGCATGATTTTAAACCGAATCCGCACGGAAAAATGGATGAATGGACGGATTTTGATATTCAAGGAGCGCATTATTTATTTAAATACTTGACGTATTCGAACATCAGCTTCGGAACGTTCGTTAAAGCGGATACTTTGCTGTCGATCGTAAACAGGGAGGGGGCGGGTCATGACCATTATGTCATAAGCGACCGGTCCGGATCCGTTCTCGCCTCTACGAATGACGAATTCAACAAAGGTTTTTCCGATTTAACTTTGGATCGTTTAAAGAATCGGTACGAGAAAACCGATCTGTTTATCTCCCAGCCGATTGCGGAATTCGGGCAGATGACGAATATGGTGGTCAAACAAAGCGTATTCTCGGGGTTGAAGCTGATCCAGTGGCTCATTATTTCCCTCGGGATTGTTTCCGTCGTCGTCGTTCCGCTCGTATTAAGATCATTGGCGAGAAGTATATTAAGACCGGTTCTCGAACTGGTGAGAGCCGCTAAAGAAGTCGAGAACGGTCAACGCCAGTTTCCTATTCCTAAAGGACATTATTCCATGGAATTCGTGAAATTGTTTCATTCGTTCCATTCGATGGTACGTGAAATTACCGATTTAAAGATTCATACCTATGAAGAAAAGATCGAAAGAAGCCGCGCCGAATTGAAATACCTGCAAATGCAGATCAGGCCCCATTTTTTTCTGAATGCGATTTCTACCATCTCCAGCTTGACTTACCAGAACAAAAACGAGGAAATCCGAAAGCTGATTGTTCATTTGTCCAAGCATTTGAGATACATGTTCAAAGGGGGGCTTATCCTCGTCCCGATCCATGAGGAAATCAAGCATGTGGAAAATTATATTCGGATGCAGGACATTCGTTATCCCGACCAAATCTTTTACATGACGGACATCGATTCCGACGCGGAGCAAATCCCCGTCCCGCAATTTTTGCTGCAGACGTTCGTCGAAAACATCTTTAAGCATGCCATGATCTACGGAAAGATGCTTTCTATTTTTATCAGAGCGAGCAAGGACATGCTGAAGGACAAGCCATGCATCAAAATTGTCATTGAGGACAACGGGGAGGGCTTCCCTCCGCATGTCTTGCAGAACGCCGAAGTAACGCCAATCGACCCGGTCGAACTAAGCGATCAAGTGGGAATCGCGAATATACGCAGGACGCTTCAACTGCTCTATAAAAGGGACGACCTGCTGACGTTATCGAATGCGGAGCCGTCTGGCGCCAAGATCGAGTTATGGGTGCCGATCCAGAGTACCCGCGAACTCGCACCGAAGGAGGGGCATCATGCGCTGCTTGTTGATTGACGACGACATTCCAACCGTCGAGGTTCTTCGCGATATGATGGATTGGCACAAATTCGGTATCGCGCAGGTCATGACGGCCCATAACATCCAGGATGCGAAATTATGCTTCGAAGCGGGTATTCCCGATCTGATTATTTGCGACATCGAAATGCCCCGAGGCTCCGGTTTGGAGATGATCAAATGGGTCCGGGACAATCAGTGCGATTGCGCTTTCATTTTCTTCACCTGCCACGAGAGCTTCGAATTCGCATCGACAGCCATTTCTTACAGCGCCGATTCGTACCTGGTCAAGCCGTTTGACAAACCGAAGTTGGAAGCCGTTCTGCACAAATCGTTGGAAACGCTCAAGCAAAAGAGGTTGCTCGGCGAATACAGCAAGCTTGGCGAGACATGGCTGAAAAATAAAGATTTGGTGGAGAAGAGCTTCTGGAGAGACGTACTGAACGCCATCATCCCGCCTAGACCGGATATGATTCAAGTTGAAATTCGCAAGAGGGAATTATCCCTTTCCATCGACGGCAAATATACTTTATTTCTTGTCAGCGTCGCCAAGACCGAAAGCGACAGAGAATGGGAGGACAGCACGTTTCATTACGCGCTGAGCAATTTGAGTTCGGAAGCCATGTTCAAGCGCCCGAATCATGACCGTGTGATTGCTTATCAAACGGACAATCGGTTCTATCATGCAATCATCCTTGACGGCGAGACCGATCTCGACAGCTTGAAAACGCATGGGGAGCGTCTCATAGGGCTGTGCAAGCAATATTTGAAATGCGTTGCTACCTGCTATATCAGCGAGGAAATGGACATCTCCAAGCTGGCGGGCGCCAAAACGGAATTGGAGCGTCTGGACGAATCGAATCTCATTTTCAGGGGAAGCCTACATTTCCTGAAGGATGCTTTCCGGTACGATACGAAAGATCAATATATGCTCGATATCGATCTGTTTACGATGTACTTTGTCCAGAAGGAGAAGGTTCAAATCGTAAACCGGTTAAAAAAGGAGCTGGAGACGCTTGCAGGCCAAAACAAGCTTGATCCGAAGACTCTTCATTCGATTCGCGAAGACTTTCATCAGGTTGTGTACGCTCTCCTCGCCAGAAACAATATCCAAGCGCATCGGCTTTTCGAAGATGAGGTCGCCGAGCGTCTCTTTCAAAAATCCGATAACAGCGTCTTCGACTTCATGAAGTGGGCGCACTTGATTACGGAGAAAACGATTCAAACGATCGACGAGACGAGGCAGTCCGAAGGGGTTGTCGAGCGGGTCAAACGTTTTATCCACGAGAACTACAATCAGGATCTGAGTCGCGAAGATGTTGCGGCGAACGTTTTTTTGACGCCGGATTATTTGGCCAAAACGTTCAAGTCCGAAGCGGGCTGCACCATCAAGGAATACTTGAACGATTTCCGGATTAAGGTCGCCAAGCAGATGCTGATCGAAAGCGCGGCGAGCATCAGTCATGTCGCGATGGAAACCGGTTTCGACTCGATCTCTTACTTCTCGACGGTGTTTAAAAAGGTAACGGGAGAAACGCCGAACGCCTATCGAGCGAAGCACAACGGGTCCGATCCGTACAGGCAGACGGCGAATGAAAACTCTACTTCCCGACGGAGGTAGAGTTTTTCCGCATTATAAATGGAACGAACGGGACTTCCACTTGTTTTTGAAAAATCATTTCGTTTTTTTGAAAGCCATGACAGCTCCGGAAAGATAAACTGAAAGCGTATCAACAATGAACAGGGGGCTTAAACATGGTAAGCAAAAAGAGGCTAACGCCGCTTCTGTTATCGACGGTCATGTGCGCCGCGATGCTCGCGGCATGCGGCAAGGATTCGGCACAATCGCCGGCTAAATCGCAGGACGCTGCTGCCGGTACAAACGCCAAAGTAGAAACCATCGTTTTCGCAATGCCGTCGTTTAATCGAATTCCGAGCGATTTGAGCAAGGTAACGAATGCCATCAATAAGCTTACGACGGAAAAAATCGGTGTGAAGGTAGATTTCAAAGTTTACGGCCCGGCCGATTATGGCCAGAAGATCAACTTGGCGCTGCAGAGCGGCGAGCAAATGGATTTGTTTACGACGCTCGGGCAATTTACGAATTATGTATCGAAAAACCAGCTTTATCCGTTGGACGAGCTGCTCCCCAAATACGGGAAAGAATTGACCGCGATATTGGATAAGGATTTCGGTCCGGGGCTGCTGAAATCGACCACCATGAACGGTCATATTTATGGGGTCCCCGTGAACAAGGGGATGTCGCTTCCGGTCAATTTCGTGTACAACGCAGATATGCTGAAAGAGGCGGGCTATAGCGCCGACAGCATCAAATCGATTGAAGATTTGCCCGCTGTCTTCGAAGCGGTCAAGAAGAAATATCCGGATGTCATTCCTTTCGGTCCCCTTAATGTAAACCCGAGCGATACGATGCTTATGCTCTTGTTAAGAGGAGCGAATCAAGTCGATTTCTTGTCGGATACGACCGGGGTCGGGGCTGTTATCGGCAATGAGGGCAAGGTCGTAAACTTCTACGAAACGGATATATTCAAGAATGGCGTCAAAACGATGAGGGATTGGTTTGCCAAAGGGTATTTGCAGAAGGATGCCGCATCGACCACCATCGCATTCCCGGAAATGATCGCCTCCGGCCGCGGTTTCTCCTTTATGGGAGGTTACAGCGGCATGGAAACGGCGAAAACGCTCAGTGCCCAAACAGGAAAGCATTTGGAGATGAAACGGATTGCTCCCTATTATTTCGAGACGGGATCCGCCAATCTTGTCAGCTGGATGGTTTCGAGCACAACGAAAGCGCCTGAAGCGACCGTCAAGTTTCTGAACATGCTGTACAGCGATGCCGATTTGATCAATACCATTCTTTACGGGATTGAAGGGGAAGGTTATATCAAGGTTGACGAGCACCATGTAAAATTGCCGGACGGGAAGGACGCTTCAACCGTTCCGTATACGGCCATGTTGAGCACGGGAATCGTCGGCTCCGAATCCTTGCAGTATCAGCTTGAAGGGGTTAAATGGTCGGATGTCGAGCTCAAATTGAAGGAAAATAAGAGCACCCGAAAGTCCCCGTATTTCGGCTTCATTTTCGACCAAAGCAAAGTGAAATCGCAAATAAGCGCAGTGAACAACGTAGTGAACCAATATTTGCCGGGACTTGTGTGCGGTGCTCTGGATCCGGATACGACAATCCCCAAATTCGTGCAAGCGCTGAACGATGCGGGTGCCCAAACGATTATCCAGAACAAGCAGAAACAGCTTGATGAATGGATCGCCGCACAGAAAAAATAACTTCGATCGAAATCGTCTTGCTTAGCGGGGCCTGAACCGGGCCCGCTTTGCATGATGGAGGTGAATGCAGATATGACTGCCGGAAGGAAGAAATCGACCGTGCTTAAAAAGACGCTTCCGCTCTTCCTATTGGCCGCTCCGGGATTGCTGTATTTTCTTATAAACAACTATATTCCGATGATCGGCTTGTTCATTGCTTTTAAGGATGTGGATTACACCAAAGGGATTTTCCGCAGCGACTGGGTCGGTTTCGACAATTTTCATTTTCTATTCCAAACGAGCGACGCCTGGATCATGACAAGAAACACGCTTCTCTATAACGCGGCTTTCATTGTGTTCGGGACGATTCTTTCGATTCTAATCGCCATCCTCATGTCGGAACTGCTGAACAAAGTATACTCGAAACTGTACCAATCGGGTTTGGTGCTGCCGAACTTGATCTCGATGGTCGTACTGTCATACCTTGTGTTCGCGTTTCTTAATGCGGACAGCGGATTCGTCAACCACTCCATACTCCGCCCCCTGGGCATTCCGGAGATCAACTGGTATTCGGAGCCGGACTATTGGCCCTATCTGCTCGTGCTCATTCAACTGTGGAAAACGGCAGGATACGGGTCCATCGTATACTTCGCGTTTATCGCAGGGATCGACAAGAGCATTTACGAAGCCGCGAAAATAGACGGCGCCGGCAAGATGAAGCAAATAGGGATGATCACCTTGCCGCTTCTGAAGCCCACAATCGTCATACTGGGATTGATGTCGATCGGTCGAATATTCAACTCGGACTTCGGCCTGTTCTATCAGGTTCCAATGAATGCGGGAGCTTTATACAGCACAACGCAAACGATCGATACCTATGTGTACCGCGCGCTTATGCAAGTGAACGATATCGGAATGTCCGCCGCCGCAGGATTGTATCAGTCGGTGGTCGGATTCATGCTTGTAATGCTTGCGAATGCCATTGTCAAAAAGTGGAACAAGGACAATGCTTTGTTTTAGGAGGATATGCAATGATACAAACCAGAGGGGAACGCGCCTTTACCATTTTCTCTGCGGTCGTCATGGGAGGGTTGACCGTTCTAGCTTTTCTGCCTTTCATCTTAGTCCTTGCCGCTTCCTTTACTGACGAATCCACCTTGATACGGGAAGGATACAGCTTTTTTCCGGGTAAGCTGAGTCTTGATGCCTATGTATACATGGTCTCGTCATCGTCCACCTTCCTTCGGGCTTATGGCGTCTCTTTCTTGGTAACGATCTTGGGGACGGGGATCGGTTTGTTGATCACAAGCATGCTCGCCTACCCGATGTCCAGAAAAGACTTCAAATACCATAACGTGCTTGCGTTTGCCGTCTTCTTTACGATGCTGTTCAGCGGAGGCGTCGTACCTTCCTATATTTTGTGGACCAAGTATTTGCATGTGAAGGATACGCTCGCCGCTTTGATCTTGCCTAATTTGTTGACCAACGGCTTCCATGTTCTGTTGATCAGAAATTATTATAAGAACAATGTACCTGTCGATCTCATTGAATCCGCCCAAATCGACGGGGCGTCGGAACTGCGGACGTTCTTCCGGATCATGCTGCCATTATCCGTGCCCGTCATGGCGACTGTCGGATTGTTTATGGGACTGGCCTATTGGAACGATTGGATCAACGCGCTTTATTTCATCACGAAGCCTCAATATTATGGCATCCAAAACATGCTGATCCGTTTGATGAACAACATCCAATTTCTGAAATCCAGCCAGGCGAGCAGCATTTTGGGAGCAAGCGCGGTAGAACTTCCAAGTACGGCCATTCGAATGGCCATGGCGGTTATCGGGATCCTGCCGGTTTTATTTGTGATGCCGTTCCTTCAGAAGTACTTGATGAAAGGCGTCGTGATCGGCGCCGTTAAAGGATAATGCGAATGGAAAGGGGATTGTAAAGATGAACGTTCAAGAGGTAATCGATCGCGTGCTGCTCGACTCCTGTGGCGGGCGAAAGCTGGAGAAAACTTGCGACCTGCTCATAAGCGGCGACCCGGACATGGAAGTGAAGGGGATTGTCACGAGCTTTATGGCTACTGTCGACGTGATCAGGGAAGCGATTGCGATCGGGGCGAACATGATTATTACACACGAGCCTACTTATTATACAGGGCTTGACGAATTGGGATGGCTGCAGAAGGACCCTGTCTATTTGGCCAAACAGAAGTTGATTGAAGATCACCGGATTGCCATTTGGAGATATCACGACCATATGCACCTCGCGCAAACCGATCGGATCTATGATGGTCTTATCAAGGAGCTCGGGTGGGAGAATAAACAGATCGACAAAACATCGCCCTGGTGTTATGAAATTGAAAAGACGACACTGGTGGAGCTGGCCGCCTTTTTCCTGCAGAAACTGTCCATGAAGGTGCTGCGTATCGTGGGCAATCCCGACATGCCGTGTTCCCGAATCGGGATTCTGGTCGGCGGAGGCAGCCTGGGTCTGGGTAGGGAGCAAATGCCGATGGAACTCATGAGGGACAAGGAGTTGGATGTCATGATCTGCGGTGAGATTACGGAGTGGACATTATGCGCCTATATCAATGACGCGGCTATGCTGGGATTCAATAAGGGAATGCTGGTAGTCGGACATGAACGAACCGAGGAATGGGGGATGAAACACATGGCGGACTGGATGCAGACGCTTGTGGAACCTATTCAGGTTACGTTCGTCGATGCGAAGGAACCGTTCCGTTACCTATAGAAAGATTACTTTCATTCTTAAATTATTTTCAATAAAGATCGTCGTATATACGACGATCTATTTTTGTTGGATGACAAAAAAGCGTAATGATGCAAAAATAAAGCCGAATTTAGACAAGCCGCAGAACTTTATGGTATACGAAATCGGAACTGTCCCGAGGACAGAAGGGAGGATAGAAGAGAGGGAAACCACATTTAAAAAACCATCCATCATCATCCAAATCAAATCTGTGAAAATCGTGGCCATTTTTTTCGGACCATTTCTTGTCGCTGGTGAGAACCTAAGTTGCAGTCGGATCAGAAATAGTCAATGGAAGATCCCATCTTCAAAGTTCCAGACGTTTCTTCTATTTCCGCATGCCTAAAAAAGTGACCATATGGAGTTTCGTAACTTTATTTCCCTCCAACATTGACATCTTAGGTGATGAAATCCTGCGAATGAGTGAGTATATGTAAGATAAACCTTTAATACTGAGGGACGGATACGAGAGCTCAATATACACACGAAGGCCACGCGGCAGCCCTTCGCTCCGTAAAATAAAGGATATTGGCAGCTGACCTACATCACTTGTAGGTACATCGGACCTACGGAACGAATGCGGCTTGGGAGTGCGGTAAAAAAAATAAAAACATGTCAAAAAGATTCTACTTATGGCATCTATTATCCGAAAAGACGAATGATGAGCGATGAAGGAGTTGGACGGTGAAGGAAATCGAATTAGGACAGTCAAGTATTGTTGATCAGAATGCGGATGAATCCTTAATAATTGAACGGGCACAGCAAGGGGATCACGATGCTTTCAGTGAGCTTGTTCGCCGACATCGGTCCAAGGCGCATGCATGGGCTTCGGGAATCACTCAGGATCCGTTTATGGCGGAAGACATTGTACAGGATGCGCTCCTAAAAGCTTTCATGCATCTTGGTACATTGGCTAATGTTTCGCGTTTTCTCCCTTGGCTCCATAAAATCGTACGCAATCAAGCTATGATGAAACTCAGACGCGGGGGACCGTATGGGAAGGAACGGCCATTTACCAGTTTTAAGACCGGTATCACCTCCGATCGGGTTGACTGGGAAGACGTCGAGAGCATCCTGACATACATCATGAAAAAAAGGGAGAAGGAAAGCGATGCTTTTCGCAGCCCGGAGGAACAAGTCGTTGGAAAAGAAACCTTGGAGACGATAGTCGGCCTTTTCACGTGCTTAAACCACCGGGAGAGAGGAATATTTGAAGCTTACTTCTTTAAACACCTTTCGCCTCAAGAAATCGCTAACATGTTTGATACAACGAAAACCAGTGTCTATAAGACGATTTCCCGTACCAGACAAAAACTCCAGCACGAACGTATTCGAGTGTATATTAACGAACATCTGATCCAGAGAAGGGAGAAAAAATGTATGGCAAAAAAAGTATTGGAACGGCCATCGATTTATACTGAACGGGTCGGTGACAGTCACTTTCTGGGATCCAGACCATCAGTTACCTATTGTATGTGGGGCTTGTTACAGTATACCGACAAGAAGGGAGTAACACTTGCGGAAGTCAATGCGCTGACGGGGTATGCATTTTGTTTAAATATATTTAAGGAAACGGTTCATATCGGAGGTCCGTTCATTTTTTCCGGAGAAGAGAAGTTTCCGCAAGCTTTGGCCAATCTTGGCTTGGATGTGAAGGTGTTAAGCTTTCTGCCGGTTGAACCAGCCATTATCGCCGATGTTCTTGATACGATTCACCGATCCGTTGACAAAGGGGTTCCGACTATCATTTGGGATTTGTTCCATGCTGAATACGGATTAGTGTACGGATACGATGATAACCGTCAACAGCTAAATGCGTTAGACAAGTTGAAAGAGGCGTCATTGGCTTACGATCAATTAGGAAAGGGAAAGACCTCGGAAATCGGTCTTATTGCAATAACTGAACCTAACGGAATTGACCGTGTGACAGCATTGAGAAATATGTTGGATTTAATTTTGGAACACGGGCATACGACAGGATCCATAAAACATGGTGATGGAGAGTTAAGTAAAGGCCTTGCTGCTTATGATGCATGGATCGATGCTTATCGTGGAGATCGGGTTGTCCCTTTCTTTAATGCCTATAACGTCGCTGTTTATTCGGAGTTGCGTCAGTTCGCTTTACAATTTCTAAGAGGACTAAAGGAAGAATTGAAGGATCACGATTGGTCCTGCATCGGCGATGCCGTACGTCATTATGAAACGGTGGCCGCATCCATGCAAGGTCTTGCCCGCCTATTTCCTTTTCCCGAAGGAGGAGACCCCAAAAATGCGCAAAACGTCGAAAAAGCGGTACAGCTTCTCCAGGAGGCCAAGAAAGGAGAAGAAGAGGGACTGCTTGCTTTGAAACAGTTGCGACAATCTTTAGGAAACCTACAGGACCATTAATCGCGAGTGAGGAGAAAAACGAAGAAACAAATAGAAGGGCTCGCTTTGTCGAGCCTTTTTCCATTAGGAGGCAGAAGGTATGGACAATATCCAAGTATCCGGAGCACGGATTCATAATTTAAAACACATTAATGTTACGCTCCCTAAAGGGAAATTTATCGTTTTTACGGGAGTTAGCGGATCGGGAAAATCTTCCTTAGCCTTTGACGTTCTGTATGAGGAAGGAAGACAACGATATTTGCAATCAATCGGCCTGAATTTACGTGGGGAATCAATAGAAGAAATTGATCCGTTCGATGAAATTATAGGGCTTCCGCCAGCCATTGCGGTCGAACAGAATAAAATAAGACAATCCAATCCCCGAAGTATCGTTGGAACCAAAACAAAAGCTCTGCACGATCTAAAGTGGCTTTACTCTCTAGATGGCAGAGGCCCTGATGATAAACGAACCCACCTTAGCCCGGATCACTTTGCGTTTCATTCTTCCGCTGTTGGACGATGTGCGGATTGCGATGGTCGCGGATACTCTTCTAATCTAGATATCAATAAAATTATACAAGATCCGAATCGTACCGTAAGTAAAATTGTATCTAATATAAGCACTCAGCTAGACAAGTATCTTATGAAACTAATGAAAGAAGAAAAGATCGACTGGAGGCATGCTATTTACGCGGATCTGCCGGACGACATCAAAAACAAAGTCTTAAGGGGAGTAGAATCCTACGAGGGAATCATGAATTTTATTATAGGTCGGATGAGGAGGAAACCGGAAAGTAGAGCTCAGTTCGAACAGGCTTGGTGCTCCAAATCAATATGCGAAACGTGTCTAGGAAAAAGATTGAGCAATAGCGCCAGACATACGTATATTGGCGGCAAGGATATTAGTGAACTTTGTGAAATGACGATGTCCGAACTCGATCATTTTTTTAGGAACTTGGGTCATGAAAAATCAACTTATTCTGCTCTTGGACAACGTACAATCGACCGTTTATCCGTACTTTTTCGTTTGTTCACAGAAGTCGGGCTTTCTCATTTAACACTTCTAAGAAGTATCCCGACACTGAGCGGAGGCGAACTGCAGCGGCTTTATCTTATGTACCATTTGGAATCCAAATTCGATTCACTTTTATATGTGTTTGATGAACCAACAGCCGGACTTCATGAAAGCGAGAAACAATCCTTGTTAAATAAGCTAAAGCAGCTCACCTACTCTGGAAATACAGTCATAGTTGTGGAGCACGATATTCAAGTAATTAAGCAAGCTGACTATATTGTGGAGTTAGGGCCGTCTGCCGGCAAACAAGGTGGTGAAGTCTTATTTCAGGGGACCTTAGAAAACTATCTTCAATCGGAGTGTTCGGTACTGAGCCCATATATTGCCGGACATGCCCATGTTCCTTCCAAGAGTCCGGACGAATATCGACCGGTTACTGATTCTACCAAGAAACTGATTGTTCGCAATGCCAATTTACATAATTTAAAGAACTTAACCGCTGAAATTCCGTTGGGAGTCATGGTTGGAGTCTCAGGCGTATCCGGAAGCGGTAAAAGCACCCTTATCATGGACACTTTGGTGCCGCTATTGAAACGGAGTATGGAAACCGTCAACTACGAAGTGGATGAGGATGAAGAAGAAGCGCCTTCCGAAGATTCCATATATGAAGAATCGGACACAGCCAGAATCGAAGGAGCAGAATACATTCAGAAATGCGTGCTTGTTTCGCAAAAAATAATCGGCCGCGGTAAAGGGTCGACCCCTGCGGCTTATATTGGAATATGGGATAAAGTTCGATCCATCTTCGCTGGACAACCTGAGGCAGTCGCAGCAAATTATACGGCAAGTCACTTTTCTTTTAACACAGAACAAGGTTGCTGTCCTTCGTGTAGAGGTGCTGGTGTTGAGAACATCGATATGGGCGCTATTGGCATCGTTAATCGGCGTTGTACTACGTGTAACGGCAGCAGATTTAAGAAAGAAATCCTCGATATTACTTATCAAGATAAAAATATTTGGGATGTACTTGAGATGAATGCAAGAGAAGCTCTCGAGTTTTTCAGGGAGCATAGGGCTATTTCACTGATGCTACAAACGTTAATACAGGTAGGGTTGGATTACCTTCCATTAGGACAGCCGGTTCCTACTTTAAGCGGCGGTGAAGCGCAGCGTATCAAGTTAGCAAAAGAATTAGGTAAAGCGAGGAAAGATAATACACTGTATATTTTAGACGAGCCTACCACGGGGCTAAGCAGCCCGGATATTGCGAAGTTGATGACATTATTGGAAGGCTTTGTTGAACAAGGGAACAGCGTGATCATTGTTGAACATGAAACCTCTTTATTATCATATTGCGATTGGGTTATCGATATGGGCCCAGGTGGAGGAAGTGAAGGTGGCGAGATTGTTACTGCTGGACCACCTTACAGCAAGGCAAACTTCCGTTTAGTTAACGGAGACGATAGCTGAATAAAGACAACACGAAGGCAGCCGACCAGAATGATCTGCTGCCGTTGTTCACCTAACGGCAAATTTCGTAATTGTACTTTGATAAAAACGAAATGAGTAGTTATGAAATAAAAGCATTAGTAAACCCGAGAGGGCATGCGTTTCAGATTACCTCTCGGGAATGTTTTGATTCCTTACTTAGTTTACGGTTACGGTCTGACAACAGCTTCGTTCTCAAAGACACTTCGTAAATAACCACCTGTGTGAGACGCTGCGCATGTAGCTATCTCCTCGGGTGTGCCGCAAGATACGATATATCCTCCTGCAGTTCCGCCTTCCGGTCCCATATCAATAATGTAATCCACACTTTTCATGACATCGAGGTTATGTTCAATGATAACAACCGTATTACCGTTTTCTACAAATCTTTGTAAAATGGCAAGCAACCGCTCGATATCTGCAGCGTGAAGTCCCGTGGTCGGTTCATCAAGGATATAAAGGGTTTTTCCGCTCGAAGGACGACTGAGTTCCGTCGCTAGCTTCACACGCTGCGCTTCGCCGCCGGATAGCTCGGAGGCCGGTTGTCCTAGCTTCACATAATCGAGTCCGACCTCGACAAGTGTCTTCAGAATCGTATTTAACTTCGGCACATCGGCAAAAAATTCAGCCGCTTCACCCACGGTCATATTCAGGAAATCGGCAATATGTTTGCCGTTGTAGGTGATCTGCAGCGCTTCTTTCTTGAACCTCGCTCCTCCGCATTCTTCACAGGGCACGTAAACATCGGGCATAAAATGCATCTCTATCTTCATGAAACCGTCACCCTTGCATGCTTCACAGCGGCCGGCATTTTTCCCGGAAACGTTAAAGCTAAAATGCGATTTCTTATAACCGAGACGTTTCGCGTCCGACGTATCGGCGAGCAAATCACGAACCAGCTCGTACGCGCCTGTGTAAGTCGCCGGATTCGAGGTGGGCGTACGACCGATCGGCGATTGATCGATGCTTATAACTTTTTTCATATGTTGAATGCCTTCTATTGAATCATGCAAACCTGGGAGTTCGGTCGATTGGCTTAATTTGACGGCAAGCGAACGATAGAGGATGTCGTTCACCAGCGACGATTTGCCCGATCCGGAGACACCAGTCACACAAGTAAAAACGCCGATAGGAATATGAACATCAACGTTCTTAAGGTTATGTTCACGTGCCCCGCGAATCACGAGCCACTTGTCTCCTATCTTTCGGCGGACAGCCGGTACAACAATCCGTTTTCTTCCACTAAGGTATGCGCCTGTCAACGATCTATCGTTACGGAATATGTCCTCGTAGGTTCCTTCCGCTATCACTTCCCCTCCGTGGCGTCCTGCTCCGGGTCCCAAATCTACAATCCAATCGGCAGCTCGCATGGTTTCTTCATCATGTTCGACCACCAGTACCGTGTTGCCATTATCTCGAAGCCGAAGTAAGGTTGCAATTAATCGAGTATTGTCACGGGGGTGGAGACCGATTGACGGCTCATCCAGCACGTACAAAACGCCGCATAGCTTGGACCCGATTTGTGAGGCTAAACGAATACGCTGCGCTTCCCCACCGGATAGCGTGTTGGCTGTCCGGCCAAGCGTCAAATATCCAAGGCCAACGTTCTCCAAAAAAGACAACCGGGAAACGATCTCCCCCTGCATATGTCGAGCAATCGCCTGGTCGCGCCCGCTCAGATCGGAAGACAGTCCTTGATATAGCAACTTTAATTCGGATGCGGACATCGCCATGACATCAGCGATCGATTTGCCAAGAATGCGAACAGCCAAACTTTCTTTTTTCAGCTTCTTACCGCTGCATTCCGGACAGGGGATTTGGCCGGAAAATTGCTCGATCGCCGACAAAATCCCCTTGCTTGTTGTACCTTGATCCCGCATATGCCGCAAAATGGACACAACACCTTTAAAATAATGGCTACGTTCTTCTCCACGATGCGTATACGTGATCGGTGCTTTATCATAGCCATAAAGCAATATGTCAATGAAACGTTCATCCTGCTCGACAAGCGGGCGATTGTAATCGATACCCACCAATTGGGCCAAAGCCTTAACCATCGGTACTTCCCACCCGGATGTTCCCACCCAAAGTAAAATAGCCCCGTGATTTAGAGAACGGTCACGGGCGATCATTTTCGATGGATCGATGTCTGTCTTCGAACCGATGCCAGCACATGCCGGACATGCCCCGTATGGACTATTTGAAGAAAATTCGCGCGGCAGCATCGGTTCGCCTTGATTACTGCCGATCGCCGCATACAGAAGCCGTAAATAATCGGCGATTTCCGTGATTGTCCCAACCGTCGATCGCGGGTTTCGCCCGATGGTTTTTTGATCGATCGAAATAGCCGGCGATAAGCCGTCCATGAATAGAACATCCGGCTTCTCCAACTGCCCGACGACCTGCTTCGCATAGGACGATAAGGACTCCATATAGCGCCGTTGTCCTTCCGCATAGATGGTGTCAAAAGCAAGCGATGACTTTCCCGAACCGCTGACACCGGTCATGACAACCAATTTGCCACGTGGGATGCGCAGGTTCACGTTTTTCAAATTATGGGTATTGGCTCCTTCCACCACGATATACTCCGGTTCCACCTGTGATACTCCTTTCGATCAAACCTATTATGTAAAATGATATAACTTCATTCGACACCACGTATTCAATCCCTTCCAATCTTGCCAAACCTTGTGTTTGTAATTGTAAATTGTATATTTGAGATAGCTCGTTATAAAGCCCGAATATACAAATATTTTTATTTTAATGGTAACCATTTTTAGCAATAGTGGCTCCTATTATTGAAGACCACTATTCGATTAAAGAAGACTTACGGTATCGAACTTCATTTCAAGGTGGAACGTACATATGAATGACTTGTCTACACTCATCCAATCATTACTCGAGCAAAAACAAATCGAACAAAGGCAGTTGTTGTTTTCACAGGTCGTAGAGCGGATGCAGGATATGGCGTTTGGCATCGCCTACGGTGTTCTTGGAGATGTGCATCTAGCTGAAGATGCTGCACAGGAAGCATTTATGACTGCCTGGAGCGAGTTCAGCTCCCTGCGTGAAGCTGACGCGTTCCCCTTATGGTTAAAGCGAATTGTTCTGACGCAGTGCAATCGGCTCACCCGGCGTAAAAGGCTTAATACGGTTGTGCTTGAGGAATCGTCAGGAAGCACCAATGGACAGGGTGAACCTGAAGTAATTGCAGAACAGACGGAATTGGCCCTACAGCTGCGTGATGCACTTGAACAATTGCCGGAACATGAACGCGTAACAGCAATTCTTTATTATGGGAATGACCTCTCGTACGCCGACATTTCAAGTACATTGGAGATCCCAGTATCGACAGTGAAAAAGCGAATGTTTTCTGCGAGAAAACATATGAAGGTTTTCTTGGAAAACGAACTGCGTGAGTCACTGAATCACCTGCTTCCTTCACGCGATAATCGGTTTGTGGAGATGGTTCGTTTCCTTCTGGCAAGCGGGGTTCATGCACGACAACATGAAGATGGGCTTCATCTCACGCATAAAAGCAATAAAGCTTTTGCTGTTACACCTGATCATTACAAAGTACCGCTTCGCATGATTGCGGTGCTTAAAACAGATTCTTATGATACTCGGCTTCGGTTTGCCAGAGATCAGATCATCCTGAATTGGCATGGGAACCCTTCGATTCTTAAATGGGGCGACCCTGCAGAAGGAAAGACCACGGATGTACCGGGACGCGGTGCTTTACCAAGGAATGAGTGGGTGCACATTGAGCTCATTATCGAAAATGACTATGCCGAGCTGTTGGTAAACAAAGAATCCCGATATCGGCATGTAGGGGATTATCAAGGACTTGCTGGTCAGCTAGGAATCGGACCTGCCCATGGCTCAACCTTAACAGTCAAGTCGTTTACGGTTATCGGAGAGCGTGTGCAAGACGGTATACGTATCATGCCGCCTCCTCGATTTGATTGGGATGGAGGATATATCTACGTACGTTGGTCCAACCATGAGTCAGCAGTGGATTGGTACTGTCGGTTCCTAGGTTTGACAACGCCGTATGGGACTTGGAACTCCAAGAATGATCCGGCAACTGTTGCGGAAAAGAAAACCCATCTTACCTTTGGGAGTAAGGGCGCGATAAATCTCAAATCGGTTCATCCCGACATCCGTTCTCAGCATTATTATGCGGAGTGGGATAAAGATGCAGGCGTGTACTATCGTTTTGCAACATTGAACCTGTACGCAGAATACGAGTTTTTTCAAAAGTGCGGGATCGAGGTATCCCATCTATATACGGGACCCGATGGTTGCCCGAGTTTTAACTTTCGTGATCCGGACGGGATATTCCACACCGTGACGCACCGGCCCGATTACGACTACGGAGGTTCGCGGTTTATCTACGATAGTTGGGTGACAGAGGTTACGGATCTTGAAGACTCAATTAATTGGTACAAGCGCAACCTAAATCTGCCCGTACAAAGAAGTTGCATAAATGAAGGATGGGTGCTGCTTGCAGGAAATATCTTGTTAACAAGCAGTTGGGCCAAAGAAGAGCGAGAAATGATTAGCGGAGCTTCGCAACCTTATTTTCTAGTCCGAGAAATTGCACAAGAGTATAACCGTCTTTCACGAAATGGAGTGACAGTGTCTCCATTGATTACTAACGAAAAAGGCAGCTGGTCCGCATTCCATTTTTTCGATCCGGATGGAAATCGTATCAACGTTTGGCGATATTAGACTAAGAAGGATGTGTATCTCATGACGAGTCGCAATTCCATGATTCCAAACTTAGCTTACGATGGTGGTCATATCGATGTAATATGGGACAACCACGACAAAGCAGTAGAATGGTATAAAGAGTTTACGGGCTGGGGCGTCGAAGGACCATTTCTAGAGCAAAAAAACAGTGGTCGGCCGTTTAGATCAAGGAAAAAGACGCGCTTATGGTATGGGACATGGCTTGTCTCGTTTTTAACGGATCAAAAAATCGGTCATTTGGCCTCGGACCGTGGGACAGTCGACCCAAATGTTCGTTGGTGTTGGGGGACGCGTAATCTCGCTGTATCGCATGATCTGTTTGAAAAGAAAGGTATTCGGGTCACTCCACTATATACAGGACCGGATGGTGGAAGGTACTTTGATTTTTGGGCGACATTCGAGGGAACACGATTGACCGCTTACGAATCACTTGATTTGCCCCTAGATTCACCGCGTTTTGGCACGGGACGTGTGCGAATCGGTGTGACTGATTTAAAAAGTGCCGTTGAATGGTATAAAGACTACATAGGAATGGGAGTTCATGAGGATTGCAGCCAAGATGGTTATGTGATTATGAAACTGGCACTTGAGCACCATCCTGAACATTTTTCCACTTGGTGCCTTGAGCAACTCCGATCCGGTGCATTTACAGGAAAAGTAGATGGTCCTGCAAGACCTTATGTGGTTGTACATGATAACGAAGCATTCACCAAATACCATGGGTTCCTTCGTAATTCGGGTGTAGAGGTGTCGGATATTTGGGTGGAAGGTTTTCAAGCTTACTTCCATCTCTATGATCCTGATGGTAACAGATTTAACGTAACAAAGTATTAGGTTTTGTTCCGCAATAAAACTACTTCGTACAACTATGTGCTGCTGCCGGCGTTATTGGTAGCCTGAATAAAACTACATAATGGGTGAGTTTGTTGGTACTGAAATTGATAATGGTGAGGATGTGGCAATAGATTTTTACGATTTAAATAATATCGAAAAGTATAGGTAGGAAATAGGATTCATTATTGGTGATGATACTTATGCTTGAGAACGGGTATCGGGCCTATTCGGAAGCCCAGGTCAACATAGCGCGTCTGATTAGCAGCTTGAGGCAGGCGGGAGTCCGTATGTCCTAAGAGAAGACACCTCTTCTGTGTGGTAGTGATTGGTCGCACTCTCACTTTGCCAAACGAAGCGGTGTTTTCCTATTTAAACAAGCATGTTATCCTATCGATCTCAAACCTAAGCTGTACCTGAATTTATGCCAATTTTCGCTCTGCGAAAGATGAGAAATTAACAATAAACAAATAAATTTTGCATTGTAATTTTACAAAAGTCATATACAATAAAATTATTAATTAATAAAAACATTTGATTTATTAAAAGGGGGAGCTGATCTCTGCAAGTGAACTACGGTATTGGATGCCTTTGGAGGTGGTCTCATGGGTAACTGCAGTAAATCTCCAATTGCTTTCCGGCTTGTATTCCTATTGCTTGCTCTGGTGTTGTTATCAGCTTGCGGAAACGTTAAGGCTTCAGAAGCTGGAAACGGCTTGGCCGCCGGAAAAGCAAGCAAAGAAGAGAAGCATTCAGCAGAGAAGAATGGGGCAAAGGCGGAGGTTCAGACAGCAGGAAGCACTGCGCTCCGGACGGAAGAAGTTTTCGATCGAAAGCGCTTTAATGATGCACTTCGCATCCGCTATCTTCATCTGACAGGCAAGGAGGTCATGGGTGACAGTATTCTGATTCAAACGCCGGACGGGAAAACGATGCTCATCGACGCGGGGCTGCCGGCGGCAGGCGGGCAGGTGGCGGCCTACGCCAAAAAGCTCGGTATTGAGCGGATCGATATTGCGCTGAATACGCATCCGCATACGGATCATATCGGGGGCTTTGCAGCTGTTGCTTATTACTTGCCGATCGGCGAATTTTATACGGGAAATTTGCCTTATCCAGGCTCCCAATCGTACGAGAAGACGTTTGCGGCAATGGAAGAGAAGAACGTTCCGATCCGGTATCTGGAAAGAGAAGATACGTTTCAACTGGGGAATGAAGTCAGCTTTGAGGTACTAAGTCCTCCTAAGGGATCATTGCCGGGTAATGTCCACCCTTCCGATCTTCCCGCGGTCAATTCTCATTCTCTTGTGGTAAAGTTGAATTACAAGGGACAATCGTTTCTTTTTACCGGAGATATTTACAAGGACAGAGAGCAGGAGCTCATTCAATCGATGGGCGACCGCTTGAACGCATTGGGGATGCATGTAGCCCATCATGGAAGCACAACCTCGTCCAGCTTTGCCTTTATGCAGGCCGTGAAGCCGCAGGCGGCTGTTATAAGCAACAATCATTTTAAGAACCTGGACCTGCTCCGTCTGTTCGATGCGCAGAAAACGAAGGTTTACATTACAGAAAAGCACGGCAATATTCTGATAACGCTCGACGGGAAGAAAATGAACGTGATGACAGAGAAGGATTGGCTGGATTCTCCAAGCTTTCTAAAAAAATAAAATGAAATGTAGGAGTGATAGGTTCATGTTAAAGAAGAAGAATGTTATGTATAGCTCAATGTTTCTCGCTGCCGCGGTTGCGCTGTCCGGCTGCAGCCAAGGTAAAGAAGGAGCCGCTCCTAATGCCGGTTCCAAAGCGCCGGAAGCAGGGGCTGCCCAGGCTGCCGTTCCCGAGTTGAACATTACGGAGCCTGTCACCGTGAAGCTGTATTCCCATTTTGCCGCCATCAATAACGAAAATGACCTGAAGGCGATATTCAGCACCGTAATGGAGAAGCACCCGAACATCAAGATCGAACTGATTAAAGGAATAACGCTTAATGACATGATCGCTGCAGGCGAGGTTCCGGATTTGGTCGCGACGACACAATTTTATATGAACTCGCTGCTTCCGTTAGGGGTTGCGAGCGACATGAACGATTTTGTCAAAAAGTACCGGATTGATCTTGGACAATTCGAGCCCCAAGCTGTTAAAGCTTTGCAAAGCTACGGGAAAAAAGGGGAGCTGTACGGCATTCCGTATACGTTGAATTATGGAGTGCTGCTTTACAATAAGGACATTTTCAACAAATTCGGCGTACCCTTCCCGAAAGACGGCATGACCTGGGAGCAGCTTGTCGATTTGGGCAAGCGCTTAACCCGACAAGACGGCGGGACACAATTTATCGGCATCGACCTGGGCACGGACCGAACGGTGGCCCGCGGTTATTCCCTCGGAACGGTTGACCAGCAGGGCAAACCGATCTTTGATTCGGAAGGCTATAGGAAGGTTTTTGGCCTCTTGAAGAGCACATATGATATTCCGGGAGTGGTTCAAGGCAAAAAATATATGTATGGTGTAGACTACTTGATTAAAGATCAAAAACTCGGGATGTTTCCAACCTTGCTGGCCGCCATTACGAGCCGCTTGAAGGCGGTCGAAGAGGCAGGACAAGGCTTTGATTGGGACGTTACGTCGTATCCGGTATTTGCCGATAAACCGGGAATCGGCAAAGAGATCGAGTTCCAATCGCTTATGGTGCCGCCGACCGCCAAAAACAAGGATGCTGCTTATCGCGTTATTTTGACATTGATTCAAGAACAAGCCCAGTCGGTTATGAACAAAGACCGCAACTTGACCATCTTGAACAAGCCTGAGATGAGAACGCAATATGCCTCGAGTACCGACATCTTCAAAGGCAAAAACCTGGCTGGCGTATTTTCCGTCAAGCCTGGGGAGACACCGATTATCTCGGAATATGACACTGAAAACTACAAGTTCCTGCGGGAAGCAATGGATAGTGTAGTATTCAACGGTTCGGATATTAACAGCGCCCTCCGTACGGCTAATGAGAAAGCGGCCAAGTACATTGCGGAAGCAAAGGCGAGATAAGCACGGGTTCGATTTTATGAATCAGCAATAGCTTCGGGGCTCCTGTGGGGCCCCGATGTTATGTTGGAGGCTATTATGAAAGGATGTTCGATTTGTACATCGCTGCAGGTATAGTGTGTGTGCTGCTCTTGGCGGCACCCGTTATTTATTTCGTATGGATGCATACATCCCGGTTGCAGGAACGTGATGCGGATGCGCTAATTATTTTGGGTTATCGCTGCGACGACGGGCAGATTCATCCTTTCCTTCAGGATCGATTGGATACATCGATTCGATTAATGGAGAAGCGCCGGTATCAACGCGTGATTTTGTCAGGCGGCGCAGTTGCTTCCAGTCGGAGCGAAGCCGAAATTATGCGGGATTATTTAATTCGCCGCGGTATTCGGGAGGAGCAGATTCTTCTGGAGCAGAGGTCGCGAAACACTGTCCAAAACATGGTCAATTGCAAAATATTGATGGTGCAGTACGGCCTGGAAACGTGTCTGCTCGTCTCCAATTCATTTCATATTCGGCGTATGAAATATATTATGAAGGACTTGGGCATATCGGCTTCCTTTTATGCGAATCGTCACGTAAAGGAGCTTTTCAGACAATGGCGGATTACGTTTCAGGAAATTCGCGCTTTCCGGCTTACACTGCCGTGGCTTGCGAAGGCGCGCAAGCAGGCTCCCGGGGAGATGATGGGCAAGGCCGTGCATTACGAAAGGGGAGGAAAAGCATGACAGCGTACAAAGTGCTTGCACTCGATATGGATGGCACATTATTAACCGACAGCAAGCAAATTACGGAGGAAACGCGCCGCTGGCTTCAGCTCGCGGAGGAAGCGGGCGTGACGGTCATGTTCGCCACCGGACGCGGGATGCAGACGGCGGGATCATTCTGGGAAGAGCTTGGCCTGAATTCCCCGATGGTGCTGCTGAATGGGGCGGAAATATGGGAAGGACCGGGCCGGCTGTATGAACGGGCATACATCAGCAGAGACGATATTCGCAGACTTTACGGATTAGCCGTGGAAGCAGGAGCGTCCTTCTGGGGCTACAGCGTGGAAAGCTTGACGAGCAGCAAGCATTGGAATGAGGATATGTTCGACAGGGACTGGATGAAATTCGGCATACGCCATGACGACCTTGAGGTTATGCGCAAACTGCGCGAGGAGGTGCGGAGTTGGGGACATCTGGAGGTTACCCGGTCGGCAGACATTAATATGGAGATATCCGTGCGTGGTATCAGCAAAGCATCGGGCATAAAGAAAGTATGCGAGCTGCTTGGCATTACGATCGATCAAGTGATGGCTGTCGGTGATCATCATAATGACATGGAGATGCTTCGCTCGGCCGGGCTCGGCATCGCGATGGGCAATGCGGATGAAGAGGTCAAGCGCGCTGCTGACGGAGTTACGGATACGAATGAACGGGACGGAGTAGCCAAAGCGATTCAGAAGTATTTGCTGCAGGTCCTGTAATGAAAAACAACCAAGCCGTTCCAGTAGACGGCTTGGTTGTTTTTCGTATCGTGTTTGAAACCGGAACGCTTATAGCGACAGCGTATCCAGTGGAATTTCAAAAACGCGCTTGAGAACGAGACCGGCAGCGAGCTCCGTTTCGTCGGGCATTTGCGACAAATGGAGGATGTGCAATCCGCGGCTCGTTTGCGGAATGTTATCGTATATTTTTTTCGTGAGATCTGCAACGATCCGCTCTTCGAAGGCGGCAATCACGGAGCCCGTTAAAAGCACGTGATCGGGATTCAGAAAAGTGACTACGTTACTGATCGCGATGCTCACGGCCCCGACGATTTTGTCATATAATCGGTTCATGTCTTCGTCGCCGGACCGGACGCCTTCCGCGAAAGCATCCAATGTACAGCCGGCGGCTTTAGCCAGCCCGCTGGTTGATGCAAGCGTCGTTAGGCAGCCGGTTCCGCCGCAATGGCAAGGATACGCATCAGGGCCGGTGAAGCCTTTTATATGCCCGAATTCCCCTGCGACGAAGTTGGAGCCGGAAATGAGTTGATTGTCCGCAACAATCGCACCGCCAATCCCATAGTCAAATTTTAATGTAATATTGCTTGAAGATTTGCTGAGCGAGCCGCTCATGTTCTGATTGACCGCCAATAAATTGGCGTCGTTTTCAATATAGACGGGCAGTTCAAATTGTTGTTCGAGCTGCTGCTTGAGCGGGATGCGCTGAAAGCCAAGTCCAGGGGTGCGAAGCAGAACCCCCTGTCGCGAATCGACTAGACCTTGGACGCTGATCCCGATCCCTTTCGTTTTGCCGACATCCGGCACCTGCTGCAGCAGCTCGCCGATGACTTCAACAAGCAGCTGGAGCAAATGATCGGGCGTTTCGTATTTTTTCGTGCGGCGTTCGGCCGTTCCTAAATGCTCGTAACGGAAATTGCATACGGAGCCTCGAATATACTTCCCAGCAAGCTCAATACCTATAGCATAAAACTTCGAGCTGTTGACCGCGAGCGAAACCCGTTTTCTTCCGCTGCCATTTTCCAATGGCAATGTTTCGCCTTCGACGACGAGGTCATCCTGAATTAGCCGGCTGACGATGTTGGTTACCGTTTGCTGGCTCAAGCCTGTCATATGAGTCAGCTCTACGCGCGAAATCGGGCCGTTGGCGAAAATCAAATGGAGTACCTTTTGCTGGTTAATCGACTTCAGCAGCTTGTGGCTTGCGCTTTTTTGCGGTTGCACAACGATTACCTCACTTTATGATTCAATCATCCTTAGATTCAAGTGTAGCATCCCAATTCATAGATGGAAAGGAACAAAGAATAAATAAAGAAATTCGATTTATTAACTCAACTTTCGCAGAACGAAAATTTCTACGACTTTTGTACGGCAAATACGGGGCGTTCAGAGCAAAGTTGATCCAGTTTCGAATGTGCAAGTACCGGATGAGTCAAATGCCCGATCGTGGAGATACCAAGTTTCCGGCAATGACGAACTCTACTTCAGCTATTACTTCCTCATTCCAATAGTGAAGCTAACTTTGACACTTCACATGATACTCTTTAAACCAATTCATATCTTTAATGTAATCACCCATCCAACATATTTACTTAGAGATAGAAATATCTATCAGTAAAGGTTATTTTCAGCCTAGGCCTTCCACAGCATTTTTCCAAGTGCTACCGGCATGGATCGGCGGCCGTGTTACGGGCAAAACGGGAAGCAGTATTTGAATCTATTCATTAAACTATGGGAGAAATCTACGTCAAAAATCATATTATTTAGGGGTAAGTCTGGAACTGGAAAATCAACATTATCGAATGAGCTTAGTAAGAGACTGAAACTGGTTGTAGTGCATAAAGATGATATTTATGACGCTTCAGCAAGTGTTGTCCAAGCGCATAGTTCAAGAAACAAATTATGCTTTGACTTCCTCTTTAGATTGTTACAAACAGTTATTGATTCAGACGCGAGCATCATTCTCGATTTCGGCTTTAATGACAATAACGAAGTATTAAGTCTAGACCAATGGGTGATGGAAAGAGGGGGAGAGTTAAAGATAATACATTGTATATGTAGTGATGAAACAATCTGGTCGGAGCGTCTGACTGAACGAAGTAAAAATCCCTTACCCAATCAATTGATACAAATTTATCAGAGCTAAAGGAATATTATAAAAATTTAAACGCTGAATATCTTGAAAACGAATTGATCCTAGACACGGTTAAAGAATTAAAAACGTTGATTGATCAAGCTGAATCGTTTGTCTTAGGACAAGATGCCGTATTACGACGGATACGATAGTTGAAAAAAGAAAACACGACGGCAGCCGGCCAGAAATGTTCGGCTGCCGTCGTTGCGCTAAACCAGCTAATAGTTGTCAACATTTTTCTTATAAAAGTAGCTGAGGTTGATGCTATACTAATAACTGTGCATACCAAATAACCCTCCATTCTTGACTGGAAGGTTTTTCTAGTTCGTGTTGTTAGGCCAATTCAACGAAAGTTTCTTTTCGTTTCAGCAGGGCAAAGATCCAATGGAGTAACCTGTTAACGCAGGCGATCATCGCTACTTTGTGAGGCTTTCCCTCAG
>NZ_VCRA01000038.1 GCF_005938385.1 Paenibacillus mesophilus | reverse complement strand
GAAAGCGGAGCAAGCGCTGGTCGCCGAGCGGAGCAGAAGCGAGGAAGCGTTGAAGGCGGCGCTGGAAGCGGAGCGGGAGAAAGCGGAGCAAGCGCTGGTCGCCGAGCGGAGCAGAAGCGAGGAAGCGCTGAACGCGGCGCTGGAAGCGGAGCGGGATAAAGCGAAGCAAGCGCTGGCGGCCGAGCTGAGCAGAAGCGAGGAAGCGTTGAAGGCGGCGCTGGAAGCGGAGCGGGATAAAGCGGAGCAAGCGCTGGCGGCTGAGCGGAGCAGAAGCGAGGAAGCGTTGAAGGCGGCGCTGGAAGCGGAGCGGGAGAAGGCGAAGCAAGCGCTGGCGGCCGAGCGGAGCAGAAGCGAGGAAGCGTTGAAGGCGGCGCTGGAAGCGGAGCGCGAGAAAGCGGACCACTTGTTAGTGGAAGAACTGCTGAAAGCAGAGCAGGAACTTGCAGCGGAGCGCAGCAGAGGCGAAAGTGCGCTGAAGGCGGCGCTGGAAGCGGAACGCGAGAAAGCGGAGCAGGCGCTTGAGGCCGAGCGTAACAGAAGCGAGGAAACGCTGAAGGCGGAGCGTGAGAAGGCGGATCACTTGCTTGTGGAAGAGCTTCTGAAAGCGGAGCAAGAGCTGTCGGCGGAGCGCATCAGAAGCGATAGTGCGCTGAAGACGGCACTGGAAGCGGAGCGCAAGAAAGCGGAGCAGGAGCTGGCTGCCGAGAGGCAGGAGCGGAAGGCATTGACCGAACGGCACACCGAAGAACTGGCTAATCTGCAGGCGGAAACGAATCAGCAGCAGGCAGCGAAACGTTTGCTTGAAGAGAAGGCAGTGGTTCAAGAGGCCGAGTTCGGCAAGCTGAAAGCACAGCTTGAGCAAGCCGAGCGGCAGCAGCAATCGGCCGAACAGGAAGCGGCTCGGCTCCGTGAAAATGAAAAGGAGCTGTCCGAGAAGCTCGAACAGATCAAAGCGCAAGTCGTTCTATCGCAAGAAGAGCTGAAGGTCGAACAGCTTGGACGGGAAGCGATGGCCGGGCAGCACGCCGAACAATTGACGAAACTGCAGGAAGCGAATCGTCAACTGGAGGAGTCGTTAAGCAAGCAGGTGGCCAAAAGCAACCGGCTGGAGAAAGACAACCGCTTGCTGGATGAGAACAACCGCGACATGGGGGAAACGGTCAGCAAGCTGATGGAGGAATACCAGAAGCTGCAGAATACGGCCAAAAAACAGCAGGAAAGCTTCGAGTTGAAGCAGAAGCTGATGAGGGAGCAGGAAGAGAAACTGCTCGAAGAGCTGGCAAAACTGCAGGCGGAAACGAATCAGCTGCAGGAAGCGAAACGTATGCATGACGAGAAGGCAGTTATTCAAGAGGCCGAGTTTGACAAGCTGAAATCGCAGCTCGGGCAAGCCGAACAGCAGCTTCAAACGGCTCAAGGTATCGAAGAACGGTATGCGGAGCTGGAGGACCGATACAACCGCATGCAGCAATCGGCCGAACAGGAAGCGGCTCGGCTCCGTGAAAGTGAAAAGGAACTGTCCGAGAAGCTCGAACAGCTGAAGGAGCAAGCCGTTCTATCGGAAGAAGAGCTGAAGGCCGAACGGCTTGGACGGGAAACGATGGCCGAGCAGCACGCCGATCAGTTGACGAAGCTGCAGGAAGCGAATCGTCAGCTGGAGGAAGCGATAAGCAAGCAGGTGGCCAAAAGCAACCGGCTGGAGAAAGACAACCGCTTGCTGGATGAGAACAACCGCGGCATGGGAGAGACGGTCACCAAGCTGATGGAGGAGTACCAGAAGCTGCAGATTACGGCTAAAAAACAGCAGGAAAGCTTCGAGTTGAAGCAGAAGCTGATGAGGGAGCAAGAAGAGAAGCTGCTTCAAGAAATCGTCTCCCTTAGGGAAGACCGCAAGAAGACGGTAGAGGAAATGCAAGCCGAAACGAAGCAAGCTGTTGATGAAGTGCGGCGCAGCGGGCTACAGGCTCTCGAGGAAGAGAAGCGCAGCGGAGCACAGGCCGTCCAAGAGGAGCGGAACCGCGCGGCTCTTGCTCTGGAAGAAGAGCAGCTTAATGGGCAGCGGCTGCTGGAAGAAGGACGCCTGAGAGAACAGGCGCTCGAGCAGGCGTTGGAAGAAGCGCGGCGCCAGGCGGAGGCTGCCTTGGAACAAGCGCGGCGCCAAGCGGATCATGCCGTACAGGACGAGCGGCGCAAGAGCAAGCAAGCGTTGGAGGCGGAGCGGCAAAGGGCGGAGAAGGCGCTGGAAGACGAGCGCCGCAGCTTGGAACAGGCGCTTCTGGCGGAACGGCGCAAGGGAGAGCAGGAGCTTGCCGCAGAGCGTCGCCGCACGGAGCAAGCGCTCGAGCAATCCTCTTCGGGCTTGGAGCGGGCACTGGAGAAAGAACGGCAAAGGCTGCTGGCTCTGTTCGATGAAGAGCGGCATCGCGGATTCTCCCAATTCCAGGCGGAAATTGCCGGATTGAGGGCGCAGCTGGAGGCGGCCGCAGCCGTCGAGCATGAAGTACTGGAGCGGGATCAGGAGCGCGTCAAGGAGCTCGAGTCGTCATTGGAGGCGGAGCAGGAGCGCATCCGGCAGTTGAAGGCGTCATTGGAGGCGGAGCAGGAGCACATCCGGCGGTTGAAGGCGTCTTCGGACGCAGAGCAGGAGCGTATCCGGCAGTTGAAGGCATCTTCGGAGGCGGAGCGGGAAGCTTACGCCGCCGAGCGTGAAGATATGGCCGAGACGTTCGAGCGGGAGCGGAGCGCGTTACGGTACGACCTGGAGCAGCTGCAGAACGAACGGCGCGAGGAAGCGGGACTGCAATTGAAATACAGGAAGCTCCAGGAAGAGTACTCCAAGCTGCAGACCGAATTCAACGAATGGATCGAGCTTGTCGAGAAAGACTAGGGCTAATCGGGCATCGTATGGACTCATTAAACACGTTAGATATCATCGCCGCCGTGATGGTAGCCGCAGCGCTTTTTCTAGGCTACCATCGCGGCTTTGTCGCTCAGCTTGTCTCCATCGCCGGACTGTTTCTCGCCTTGTTGGCGGCGTATTTGTTTTATGACGACGTATCCTCGCTCGTTGCCGTTCTTCTTCCATTGGAACGATTTCAGTCCTATGGTAAATACGCGTTTCTCGCCGAAAACTTGAATTGGAACATTTATTTCTACAATGCGGTGGCGTTTGCCGCCATTTTCTTCATCGTCAAAATCGGCTTGTCCATTGTGGGTCGGCTCCTTCATCTGATCGCTTCGATTCCCGGATTGAAGACGTTGAACAAGTGGAGCGGCGCGCTGTTGGCTTTGGCCGAGGCGATTATCTTATTTGCGATTGCCGTGCACGTCATGACCGTCATACCGTCCGACCGGCTGCAACAGACGTTAGGTAGCTCCGTATCGGCCGGTTACACGATCGAGCATACGCCGGAGCTGACGGCCAGGCTGATCGAGCTTTGGAACAAGGAACGCCCCGGACAATAGAACGGTAAATCAAGCTAGTCAACAACTGAACCTTCATTTCCACTTAGACGTGGTTATGAAGGTTTTTTTGCATTCTGGACAAAAATAACAGTCTTTTGAAACTGAAAATTGTTCCTTGCAGCAAAATAAGGAGTTTAAAAGACTTTTATTCTACTCGATTCCGGGAGACGACCTTTTTGCTATGCCACTTTAAAGCTTGTGTTCATTAAGGCGGTATATCATTAATACACATTTTCGTTAATGCGGGCATCCTTTAAAGCTGTTTATCTTTAACGCTTTTGTGTAATAATGTTTCTTTATTGAGGTTAAAAATGGGAAAAAAAATTTAATGACAATCGAGGGGAAAATAAGTAAAATGATTTTATTGCTTATTTTCTTTATGTAAAGAGCGAGCGGGGGTGAATGATGTGAATGAACCAATTTTACAGGTGAAAACGCTTAAAACTTCATTTCACAATAAAAATAAACAGACAACGGTCGTGGACGGGATAGATTTCGAGATCGGAAGCAACGAAGTGGTCGCCCTGGTAGGCGAATCGGGCTGCGGCAAAAGCATGACCTCCCTATCGATTATGCAGCTGCTTCCGCGTTCGGGAACGATTTCCGGAGGCGAAATCCGGTTCCGAGGCCGAAACCTGCTCCAGTTGAGCAAAGGGGAAATGTCGCGAATTCGCGGACGGCAAATCTCGATGATCTTTCAGGAGCCGATGACCTCGCTGAACCCGGTGCTGACGATCGGACTGCAGATGAGCGAAGCGGTCGTCCGCCATTTGAATGTCAAGAAGCCCGAAGCGAACGCGATTGTGGACGAATGGCTTCGCCGAGTCGGATTCCCCGAGCCTGCACGTACCCGGAAACAATTCCCCCATCAATTGTCCGGAGGCATGAGGCAAAGGGTCATGCTTGCCATGGCCATGTCCTGCAAACCGGATCTGCTGATCGCCGATGAGCCGACAACCGCTCTCGATGTGACCATTCAGGCTCAAGTGCTGGATTTGATTCGCCAATTGCTGAAGGAAACCGGTATGTCGGTGCTGTTTATTACTCACGATCTCGGGGTCGTCGCGGAGATGGCCAACCGGGTTATCGTCATGTATGCCGGTCAAATCGTGGAAACAGCCGATGTCCGTTCGCTATTCACATCGCCGTTGCATCCTTATACGAAAGGGCTGCTGCAATCGACGCCGCGCATGCAGGGCAAGATTGAGAAATTAGTACCGATCCCAGGTATGGTTCCTCCTGCCGGAACGTTTATAGCCGGCTGCCGATTTGCGGACCGCTGCCCGATAGCTACAGCCGAATGCCGCCAAAGTCTGCCCGAGCTCCGGGTCATCGGTCCGGGTCACAGCGTCCGCTGCATCAAGGCCTGATTCGAAGGCTAGCTACACTTTAGGACGTTAAAGTCTGGGGCTCCCCAAAAAGTATCCGGAATAAGCTCCGAAGCTTCTCTTCACTTTTTGGGGATCAAGTATGGGGGCTCCCCCAAAAGTACCCGGAATCAGCCTCGAAGGTTAGCTTCACTTTTGGGGGACTAAAAGTTAGGGGGATTAGAAACTTGAACGCTCCTCTTCTCGAAGTGCATGGGTTGAAGAAATATTTCCCGATAGGGAGAAACTTTAAGTCCGGCTCGGTCAAAGCGGTGGACGATGTGAGACTGACGTTGAACGAGGGCGAGACGCTCGGCATCGTCGGCGAATCTGGCTGCGGGAAATCGACGGTAGGCCGGCTCATTCTCCGGCTGCTCGATCCGACGGACGGCGAGATCCGTTTCAACGGCAAATCGATCGGCAAGATGAGCCAGCGGCAGCTTCGGCCGCTGCGCAAAGATATGCAGTGCGTGTTCCAAGACCCGTACGCTTCGCTGAACCCGAGAATGTCGGTCGGGAACGCTATCGCGGAGCCGCTCGTCATTCAAGGCGGCAGAAGCTGGCGGGAAGCGACGAAGGAAGCCGAGTCGCTGCTCGAAACGGTGGGCTTGAGCTCGCAAGCCGCGAGATTGTATCCGCACGAGTTTTCCGGCGGACAGCGGCAGCGCATCGCCATCGCCCGGGCGATATCGCTAGCGCCGAAAATGATCGTGGCCGACGAGGCGGTATCCGCCTTGGACGTATCGATTCAGGCGCAAATCGTCAACCTGCTCGGCAGTCTGCAGGAAAAAACGAAAGTGTCTTACTTGTTCATTTCCCACAATTTGAGCATCGTCCGGAATATTTCCAACCGGGTGGCGGTCATGTACTTAGGCCGGGTTGTGGAGACGGCCAGCCGGGATCAGCTATTTACGAATCCCCAGCATCCATACACGCAAGCGCTGCTGTCATCCGTTCCGGAGCCCGATGTGGATTTCAAACGGGAAAGAATCGTGCTGAGCGGCGAGGTGCCGAACGCGGCCAATCCGCCATCCGGTTGTCCGTTTCATCCGCGATGTCCGCACGCCACGGACCGTTGCCGCAGCGAGCGGCCTGAATTCAGGGAAGTGCAGCCGGGGCATTTCGCCTCGTGCCATTTCATATAAACGGCGGGAGTCGAGCTGTCCTTCGCTTTCATGCGGTGAAGGAAAGCTTTTCGTGCCGTAAACCAATTTATCGGCCTTAAGAGAGGGGAATTATCATGTTCAAACCGTACCGCAAATGGGCGACTGCAGCTTTAGTCGCAACGATGGGCGCTTCCGTCGTGCTGGCCGGATGCTCCGCCGGAACGAAGAACGGCTCCGAGCTATCCGCCTCGTCGGGAACTTCGACGAACACGACCGCACCGAAGAAAGAGAAAGTCGACGGCGGCGAAATTACGACGGCATACTTGTCCGATCCGCAAGGCTTTATCCGTTTCTGGGCGACGACTACGACGTCGAGCGAAGTGATCGATCTTGTATTCAGCTCGTTGTACCGTTTCAACGAGAAGCAGGATATCGTACCGGATCTCGCTGTCGGTCAACCGGTATTTTCCGACGATAAGCTGTCGATGACGATCAAAATCCGTAACGACGCCAAGTTCAGCGACGGCAAACCGGTAACGGCCGACGATGTCGTCTTTACTTACAACATTCCGATTAACCCGGACTATACGGGCCCTCGCAAAGGGGCTTTCGAGAAAATGCAGAAGATCGAGAAGGTGGACGACACAACCGTCAAAATCACCTTCAAGGAACCGCATGCCGGATACATCGACATGATGATTTACAACATTTTACCGCAGCATCTGCTTAAGGACGTACCGGTGAAAGAAATGGACAAATCGGCTTTCTTCAAGCAGCCGGTCGGTTCCGGCGCCTACAAGCTGGTGGAGTGGAAGCAAGGCCAATATTTGAGCTTCGTCCGCAATGAAGCTTACTACGGCGGCAAGCCGGCGATCGAGAAAGTGACGGCCAAAATCATCCCGGATGCGAACGCCATGATGGCTCAGCTGCAAACCGGCGAAATCAACGTCATCGCGGTTCCTGCCGACAACTTGGCGGCGGTCGAGCAATTCGCCAAAACGAACAACAAAATCAAGCTGCAAAAAGGAATCGCCCTCAGCCAATATTTGTTCATCGGCTGGAACTTGACCAATCCGCTCTTCCAGGACAAAAAGGTGCGCCAAGCGCTGACGATGGCGATCGACCGCAAAGGCATCGTGGAGAGCGTAGTGGAAGGCCAAGGCCAAGTCGTGAACAGCCAGACGGCTCCGGCTTACTGGACCTATACCGACAACGTACCGAAGTTCGACTTCAACGTGGAGAAGGCGAAGCAGCTGCTCGCGGAAGCCGGCTGGAAAGATACGAACGGAGACGGCGTATTGGACAAAGACGGCAAAAACTTCGAATTCGAAATGCAAGTGAACCAAGGCAACAAAGTCCGGGAAAAAGGGGTAACCGTCGTTCAGCAGCAGTTGAAAAAAATCGGTGTAAACGTGACGCCGCGAGTGGTGGAAGGTTCCGCTTTTACTAAAAATTTCCAAGGTAAAAACTTTCAAGCGATCTATTACGGTTGGTCGATCTCGGGAGACCCGAATCCGAAAGGCATCTGGCATTCGTCCGAAATCGAGAAAGGCTTGAACACCGTCTCGTACAAAAACGCCGAAGTCGACAAGCTGATCGACGAAGACTTGAGAACGTTCGACAAAGCGAAGCGCAAAGAGCTGCTTAACAAAGTCGACGCCCTGATCGCCGAAGACCAGCCGTACACGTTCCTGTACTCGCCGACGACGACGATGGCGTATCCGAGCAATCTCGAAGGCTTCAACGTCAACCGGGACAGCTTGAAGGAAATTGAGAAGTGGTATTTCACCAAATAATAAGAACGAAAGAAGTGACTTCCGGTGGCTCTTTACGCGCTGAGGCGATTGCTTAACGCCATACCTATACTGCTCGGCATTACGATCATCTCTTTTGCGATCATTCATATGGCGCCGGGGAGTCCGCTCTCCGCGTTCCTTGAAGATCCGACCATCAAAGCCGTTGACAAAGAGAATATGATTAAAGCCTTCGGGCTCGACAAGCCCCTCTACGTTCAGTATTGGGATTGGCTCACCGGCATGATGCGCGGAGACTTCGGGACTTCCTTTCTGAAAAGCGATCCCGTGTCCGATTTGATCCTGGATCGCCTTCCGACGACGCTGTTGTTGACCGTATCGAGCTTCGTGCTTGCGATGATGATCGCGATTCCGCTCGGCATCGCCTGCGCGTTAAGAGCGAATTCCCGGTTGGACCAGTTCGTCACGGCGATTTCCAACATCGGCATTTCCATTCCCGGCTTCTGGCTCGGGCTCGTGCTGATGATGCTGTTCGCCGTCAAGCTGGGTTGGCTGCCTTCGGGCGGCTTGCAGACGATCAACATGCCGTTTAGCATCGGGGATCGGATCATGCATCTGATTTTGCCGGTATGTACGATGGCTGCGGCGGAAATCGCGATCTGGACCCGGTATATCCGCTCCAGCATGCTGGAAGTCATACACCAGGACTACATGCGGACGGCCAAAGCGAAAGGCTTGCTGGACGGGCGGGTCATTACGGTCCATGGTCTCCGCAACGCGCTTATGCCGATCGTCACTTTGTTCGGACTGATGCTGCCCTCTTTCTTCGGCGGGGCTCTCATTATCGAAACGATATTCAGTATCCCGGGAATCGGCCGCCTCTTCATCGAGGCCGCCTTCCAGCGGGATTACCCGATCATTTTCGCGATAACAACCGTCGGTGCATTTTTGACCGTACTCGGCAGCATCATCGCCGATGTGTTGTATGCCGCACTGGACCCTCGGGTAAGTATCGACCAGAAAGGGGCGAAGGTGTAAGCCGATGGATGCCGCCGTTACTACAACCGCAGCAGTCAAACCGGTTTTGCCCCGCAATCGCGCGTGGGCCCGGTTCAAACAAAACAAACTGGCCGTAATCAGCTTGTTCATCATGGCGACGCTGATCTTGCTGGCGCTGTTCGCTCCGCTAATTGCGACGCATGATCCGGCCGAGCAAGACTTGCTGAACCGGCTGAAGCCGCCGAGCGCGGATCACTGGTTCGGGACCGACGATCTGGGCCGCGATCTATTCAGCCGTGTACTTTACGGCTCGCGGGTATCGCTGTCCGTCGGGATTTTCTCCGTCGTGTTCAACGTCGTAATCGGTGTGACCGTCGGTGCGCTTGCGGGTTATTACGGCGGGAAGCTGGACAGCATCCTGATGAGGTTCGTCGACGTGATGCTAGCTTTCCCTCAGCTGTTCCTGCTTATAACGGTCGTGACGATATTGAAGCCGAGCCTGTTCAATATTATCGTCGTCTTCGTCTTGTTCGGCTGGATGGGCAAGGCGAGGCTGCTGCGGGGGCAAATCATGTCGCTCAAAAACCGCGAGTTCGTGGATGCGGCCCGTACGATGGGAATGTCCGACTTCCGCATCATCTTCGTGCACATATTGCCGAACGCGATCGCCCCGGTTATCGTATCCGCGACGCTTCAGATGGGATCGATGATTTTGACCGAATCGAGCCTCAGCTTCCTCGGTCTCGGGATTCAACCCCCTCACGCAACTTGGGGCAATCTGCTGCAGAGCGCCCAAAGCTTGACGATCATGCTGAAAGCGCCGTGGTATCCGATCATCCCGGGCTTCATGATCTTCCTGACGATCATGTGCTTCAACTTTATCGGCGATGGATTGCGCAGCGCGCTCGATTCGCGGTAAGCGGATAAAACGATGCACAAAAAAACGGTTCGGAGCTATTCAGCTTCGAACCGTTTCTCTTTTTTATAGCCTTATTCAACAATCAGCTTCGCTTTCATCGTAGCGTGTCCGCTTCCGCAAGGAACGTTGCAGGTAATATCGTAGGTGCCGGGTTTGTCGAACGTAAAGCTGCCCGATTTGTTTGCGCCGACTTCGCCGATTTTGTCGATCTTGATGCCGTGAGCGCCTTCCTTGCTTTCCAGCTTGACGTTCAGCGTCTCGCCTTTTTTCACTTTATATTCCGCTTGGTCGAATTTCCAGTTGGTCGCCGTAATTTTCAGTTCGCCGGAAGCATTTCCTGCTGCGGGAGCGGCGGCGTTTTTCGTCTCTTCTTTCTTGGCGCAGGCTGCCAGCACAAGCACGACGGTCAAAGCGAGCAAATAAATAAGTGTCTTCTTCATAACTTAACCCCTCCAATGAATGGTATCGGATGATTGGCTCCAATTACTTTCATTATAGCGGAATGGGATATGGAAAGTGGTGACAGTATGGTGAATGCTTGGTGAACTTGTTGTGAAATTTAGGTAAAGAACGCCAAAAAAGGCCTGCCCCTAAGAGCAGACCGTTTCCGGGAACGCCAATTACCGGGCTTCTTCTCTGCGCCCCGCTTCGAACGGAGTGCTGATCGGAATGAACAGATCGATAATCCCGATAACAAGCGCCGCCAAAATCGCACCGACCACCGTCACGGACACGCCTCCGACAATAAACTGGGCCAACCAGATGACGGCCGCGCTCGCCAGGAAGCCGACGATGCCTCGTCCGAACGGAGTAACCCGTTTGCCGAAAATGCCTTCCACAATCCATCCCAACACCGCTATGACCAAGGCAAGGAACAAAGCGCTCCAGAAGCCTCCGACGGCAAAGTTGGGAACGATCCAGCCGACGAACATCAGCACGATGGCTGCAACGATAAATCGGACTACATGGCCAAGAAATCGCATGTACGCTACCTCCTCTTGGAATGGTCGCGAGCCCTCGAGGTTCGCGATTCGTAACTTGCAATCCTGTGTTATGGCGGCTATATCGGTGCAATCCTTATTTTGGCCCAACCGGTCCGCAATATGTTCGCCAAATATTGCCGAACGCCTCCTCCGGGCAAAATCGTTAAAACCGATCGTTCAATAGCTAATTGGCAAGCCTTCGGATATAATAAATAGACATACTGGTTTTGCGGATAGGAAGGAGTTTGACGCTGTTTTGAACCCGAAAGTACTGCTTACGCTTGAATATAATAAAGTTCGTCTCCGGCTCGCGGAGCATGCGGCCACGTCGCTCGGCAAAGCGCGGGCCGAATCGCTCGAGCCGAGTCCGGACCTCGAGGAAGTCAAGCTGCTCTTGAAGGCGACCGACGAGGCGGTGAAGGTCGACCGGCTGAAAGGGGGAGCCCCTTTCGGAGGCATCCGCGACGTGAGATCGGCGCTTCAGCGGTCGCGCATCGGCAGCACGCTCGGCGCTCCGGAGCTGCTCGATATCGCCAATACGATCGGCGGTGGCCGCAAGCTGAAGAGGTTTCTTCATACCGTTCATGAAAGCGAGCCGATCCCGTCGCTGACGGAGGCAGCCGAGCCTGTCAGCGAGAACAAAGCGGTCGAGGACAAAATCAAATCTTGCATCGATGATCAGGCGGACATTCTCGACAGCGCAAGCCCTGAGCTGAGCCGGGTCCGGCATGAGCTGCGGACGAGCGAATCGCGGGCGCGCGAGAAGCTGGAGCAAATGATCCGGACCCCCTCGATCCAGAAAATGCTGCAGGACTCGCTTATTACGATTCGCGGCGACCGTTACGTCATTCCGGTCAAACAGGAATACCGAAGTCATTTCGGCGGGATGATCCACGATCAATCCGCGTCCGGAGCGACGCTGTTCATCGAGCCGGAAGCGGTCGTGACGCTTAATAACAAGCTGCGCGAGCTGAAGCTGGCCGAAGAGCGCGAGATCGAGAAAATTTTGATCATGCTGTCCGGATACGCGGCCGAGGCGGCGGACGAATTGAGTATCTCGCTCGAAGCTCTCGGCGAGCTGGACTTTATTTTTGCCAGAGCGGGACTGGCCCGCGAGCAGAAGGCGACGCTGCCGATCATGAACGACCGCGGATTTCTGAAGCTTAAGAAAGGCCGTCATCCGCTTTTGAATCCCGGCGCTGTTGTGCCTCTGGACGTCGAGCTGGGCAATCAATTCACTACGATTATCGTTACAGGGCCGAATACAGGCGGCAAGACTGTCTCGCTCAAAACGATCGGCCTGCTCAGCCTGATGGCCATGTCCGGCATGTTCATACCTGCGGAAGACGGCAGCCAGCTGTGCGTATTCGACGCGATCTACGCCGATATCGGCGACGAGCAGAGCATCGAGCAAAATCTCAGTACGTTTTCGAGCCATATGACCAATATTATTTCCATTCTGAAAGGAATGACTCCGAAAAGCTTGGTGCTGCTCGACGAGCTGGGAGCGGGCACCGATCCGTCGGAAGGCTCGGCTCTTGCGATCGCACTGCTCGAATACATTCATACGATCGGCTGCCGCGTTGTGGCAACGACCCACTACAGTGAGCTAAAAGCTTATGCATTCGAACGCAAAGGCGTCATCAATGCGAGCATGGAGTTCAACGTGCAGACACTCAGTCCGACGTATCGGCTGCTTGTGGGGGTCCCCGGGCGAAGCAACGCTTTCGCGATCGCCGAACGGCTCGGGCTGCCGCGTTCTATTCTGGAGATGGCTCGCGGCCATGTAGACGAGGACGACAAGCGCGTCGAGACGATGATCGCATCGCTCGAGGCGAACCGGGCGACGGCGGAGGCGGAACGCCGCAATGCCGAGCAGCTGCGCGGCGAAGTGGAGCGGCTGCGAAGCCAGCTCGAGGACGATCGCGAGAAGTTCCGGGAGCAGCGCGACAAGCTGCTCGCGAAGGCGGAGCAGGAGGCGAAGACCGCGGTGGCGAATGCGCGACGAGAAGCGGACGAAGTGATCCGCGAGCTGCGGCGTCTCGCGCTGGAGGAACGCGGTGCGGTCAAGGAGCATAAGCTGATCGACGCCAAGCGGCGGCTCGATCAAGCGGTTCCGGAGCTGCGCGACAAGCGCGATCTGCCGAAATCGGCCAAGAAAAAGGCGGAGACGATCGAGGTCGGGGACGAAGTGCGCGTCGTCTCGCTCGGACAGAAAGGCCAAGTGGTCGACTTTGCCGGCAGCGAGGCTACGGTGCAATTGGGCATTTTGAAGATGAAGGTGAACAAAGCGGATCTGGAGCTGATCAAGTCGGCGCCGGCGGCCAAGCCGGTTCAGCAGGTAGCCACTATCGTGAAGCGCAGCCGGGACGAGAACATACGCACCGAGCTCGATTTGCGGGGGAGCAATCTGGAAGAAGCGATAATCGAGACGGACCGGTTCCTCGACGAAAGCTTCCTGAACGGCTTCGGTCAGGTGTATGTCATTCATGGCAAAGGTACAGGCATACTTCGCGCGGGGCTTCAGGACTATTTCCGGCGGCATAAGCACGTGAAGAGTTATCGGCTCGGCAACTATGGAGAAGGCGGCGCGGGCGTGACCGTCGTGGAATTGAAGTAAGAATGGAGAGAGGTTTTGGACAGCACCGCTGCGGGCTGCTCCGGGACCTCTTTTTTGTGCGGTGGCAAAATCGCCCTTGATAATGGCAATATCCCCACCTGTTTCGGATCGTTCCTTCCGCTAAACTGAGGACGAAATAGCTAGTGAGCGAACCGAACTGGAGGGACAAGCGAATGCAGCCGATCGATTGGCAAGCGCGATGGATATGGAACGATTTGCCGGAGTTTACGCCCAACGTATATGTGGAAGCCCGGAAGTTGTTCGAATTGGATAGGTTGCCGGAGACGGCGATGCTGCATATTTCCGCGAATCAGGAATATGTCGTCTACGTCAACGGGACAAGGCTAGGCCGGGGCCCTTCCCCCTCGGACAACGCATGGAAATATTTCGATTCGATCGAAATCCGCCGCTCGCTTCGCACCGGAAGCAACGTCATCGCCATATTGGCCTACAACTTCGGCACCAAGGAAATCGTCATCGAACAAGCGCAAGGACCGGGAGGAACGATCGCCCAATTGGACATGGATTTCGGCCTGGAGAAGAAGCGCATTTGCACGGACGACAGCTGGAAGTGCAGGAGATCCCCGCGTTGGGTCGCCAAAGTTTCCCGTCAGCATATGTGGGGAGGCTATCGCGAAATTTATTTGGCCGACGGCGAGGACGGGTGGGAAAGCCCGGATTATGACGACTCCGGCTGGCCGGGAGCGGTAGTCGTCGCCCGGGCGGAGGAGGAGGGCAGTCCGTGGCCGCGGCTGCTGCCCAGAGATATTCCGTTTCTGAGCGAGGAGCTCGTATCCCCTTCTACGATCGTTCGGACGGAGGCCAATTACGGGACGGTTGACGGGGCGGAGACGCTGCTGCTTGAAGCAGCCGGACCATCCGAGATGCGTATCGATGCGGCTGCGCCGGGTGCGATGCCGGCCGTCGTGTTCGATTTCGGTCAAGAGAAGGTCGGCTACGTCGAAATGGAAGTCCACGCCCCGGATGGAGGCGTCCTTCAACTGCATTACGGCGAATCGCTCGATTTGGCCCACTACGATACGTTTATCCTGAAGCGTGGACGCAACCGGCTCGAGCCGTTCGGGCGCAGGGCGTTCCGTTACGTCAAGCTTGTCGCTCAGGCGGCGCCGGCCGTCGTCACGGTCGGCTTATTCCGCGTTCGTTTTGTCCATTACGCGTTTGGTCATGCAGGCTCGTTCGAATGCAGCGATCCGCTGCTGAACCGGATATGGCAGGTCGGTGTATATACGACGACAGTGAACAGCCAGGACCATCTGGAAGATTGTCCGCTCCGTGAAAAGGCGCTGTGGGTCGCTGACGCGATCGTCATGGGCAAGGTCATATACCAGACGTTCGGCGATTCCCGCCTGCTGCGCAAATGCTTGCTGCAGGGAGCCCGGATTCAATTGGCCGAAGGCGCCATTCCCGGAACCGGACCGGAACGCAACGGCAAAATTCTTCCCGATTTTTGCGCGCACTGGCTGTTCGGCGTGTACGAGCATTGGACTTATACTCGGGATAAGTCGTTTCTGCAAGAGCTATGGCCCGCGATCGTCCGCTTGCTCGAATGGTTCCGGGCGCAGGAGGACGCGGACGGTTTATTCGCCAAGGCGAACCGCCGCCCGTGGTGGTGCTTTATCGATTGGGCCGATTATATCGACCGGCGCGACCGTGTAACGGCGCTGAACTGCTTCTACGCCAAGGCGTTAGTACTCGCGGGCGAGCTCGCCGAAGCCGCCGGGGAGCGTGAGCTGAAGACCGAATGGCACGAACGTGCCTCCCGGTTGAGAAAGGCCATCCGCCAGCATTTGCGGCATGCGGGGCGCCCGGAGTTCGCCGATTGCTTGACGGACGAAGGGCTGTCGCCGCAGTCGACCGCGCAGACGAATTTCGCCGCGATCTGGACAGGCGTGACGGAAGGCGAGGAAGCGGAGCGTTACGTTCGCGACCAATACGAGCAAGGACGGACACCAGAGCTGAAGGGCGCTTTCTTCTATCATATCGTGCTGGAAACGTTGTTCTCTCATGGGTTCGATCACCGGGCGATCGGCAAAATCCGTTCCTACTGGGGCGAAATGCTCGCCCGCGGAGCGACGACCTGGTGGGAGACGTTCGATCCCGAATCGCCGCACTGCACCGTCCCCGGGCCATTTCAAGGCAATACGCCGACTTATTTGCGGGACGACGTCCCCGTCAGCTTTTGCCACGGCTGGGGGGCGGCGCCGACTTACTTGTTGACCCGGTACGTACTAGGAATCGACGTAAGCGCGCTTGGGGAAGGCGTAGTCCATTTCCGCTTCCGTCCGGGAGATGTCCGCTCCGCACGGGGCGAAGTGCCGACGCCTTACGGAAACGTCAAGGTCGAGTGGAGCAAGGACGACGATGGCGTGCTGACCTACCAGGCAACCGTGCCGCAAGGATTGCGCTGGGTCGCGCACGACGGTCTGGACGATTGTGCCGACATTAGCGTTTTCGCGGTTTGATCGAGAGGAAGGCCATCCAACCGTCGGGGTGTTTCCCCCGACGGTTTTTCCATAAATTCAAGATTACGCCATCTCCGGCCAAAGTCTGTATGTACGATTGCTTGCATATGGTAAAATGGAAATCGGAGGTGGCGAGATGAGCAAGTTTTTTTTGTTCGCGCTTATATGGTGGCTGGTCGGGAACCCGTTTCTCGCACTCATTATCGTGCTTGTTCTGCTATATATGCTCGACCGCCGGTTCATCGGATTGTCGCCCAGCCTGCTGAAGCCTTACCGGCGCAACCGCCGTTTGTCGCGGCTGAAGCGCGAGCTTGCCCTTGCGCCGCATAACGCGGGAAACAAGCTGGAAGCGGCCCGTCTCTATATCGAGAAGGAAAAGTACGCCGAAGCGCTGGAGCTGCTCGAGCAGGTGAGCTCCGTCTATGATTCGGCCGATGTCGTCTATGAGATCGGGCTATGCCGGTTGAAGCTGGGTCAGCTGGAAGAAGGGGAACGGCTCATCCTCCAAAGCTTGGACATGAATGCGCGGGTGAAGTATGGGGAGCCGTATTTGCGTCTCGGAGAGACTCTTGCTCCCGTGGCGCCGGACCGGGCGATCCGGTATTTGGAGCAATTTCGGCAGATCAATTCCTCCTCGTGCGAAGGCAGCTATAGGCTGGGCCGAATCTACGACCGGCTTGGCAGCAAGGATATGGCGAAGCGTGCATACGGCGACGCGCTGCTTATTTATCGCGGACTGCCCCGTTACAAACGCCGGGCGGAGAGGCGTTGGGCCATTTTGTCGAAATGGCGGCAAATTTTTTAAAAATCGCGCGGCGTTTTGAAACTTCTTCGTTCGGCTTGCGTATGAAATGGATGTAAACAAAACAACGCGTTGATTTCCAATTGGAAGTTGCTTGAATAGGCAACAAAGTCAGAACAAGATTAACTCTGACTTTGTACCAGGCATACAAATATGAGGAGGAATTGTAAAAATGGGAATTTTCAAAAGACTGCGCGACTTGACGATGGCTTCGATCAACGACTTGCTGGACAAAGCGGAAGATCCTGTAAAAATGCTCAGCCAATTTTTGCGCGACATGGAAGAAGACATCCTTGAAGCCGAAACCGCGGTAGCGAAGCAAATCGCGATCGAGAAAAAATTCAAGCAGCAAGCCGACGAAGCGGAAGATATGGTCAACCGCCGCGGCGAGCAAGCGATGAAGGCGCTCGAGCAAGGCAACGAAGAGCTGGCCCGCAAAGCTTTGCAGGACAAGAAGGAGCATCAGGCTCGTTTCGACGAGATGAAGCGCCAATACGACATCGCCAAGACGAACGCCGATCAGCTTCGCGGTCAGCTGAGCGAAATGAAAGACGAATTCGGCAAAATGAAAAACAAGAAAGACCTTCTCGTAGCCCGTGCGGAAGCGGCTAAAGCGCAAAAGCAAATCAACCAGACGATGAGTGGCTTCGGTCAAGACAACGCGGCCAAAGGCTTCGAGCGGATGAACGAGAAAGTGCTTCAGATGGAAGCCGAAGCGGAAGCGAGCAAAGATATCCGCAATTCGAACCGCACGCTCGACGACGAATTGTCCCAGCTGGACAAAGGCGGCGGTGTCGAAGACGAGCTCGCGGCTATGAAAGCCAAGCTGGCGGCTAAAAAGCAAGGATTGTAATAAATAAAAAGAGACTGCGGAGTGCAATGTGCGGGATCGGCTGAATGAAGCCGGTTCCGCCGTGCTTTCCAGTCTCTTTCAGCCATTTTCGCTTGGAAAGGCGGCTGAACCTGATGAACGAAGAGGTGGATGTATTGTTGTCGAACCCGTATTTGGAAACGCTCGCTTTTTTCTCTATCGCCATTTTGGCGCTCATCGTGTTTTTGGCCATTTTCGAATTCGTGACGCGTTACAACGATTGGGCCGAAATCAAGAAGGGCAACGTCTCCGTGGCTATGGCCACGGGCGGTAAAATTTTCGGGATATGCAACATTTTCCGGTTCGCGATCCTGAACAACGATACGATTCTGCACTCGATTATATGGGCGAGCTTCGGCTTCCTGCTGCTGCTCGTGGCGTACTTTATCTTCGAATTCTTGACGCCGGTATTCAAAATCGATGCCGAGATTCAGAAAGACAACAAAGCGGTCGGACTGCTGTCGATGATTTTGTCGATCTCGATCTCGTATGTCGTCGGTGCGAGCGTGACCTGACCATGAAATATTTGTGGGGGACTTTGCTGGTGCTGGCGCTTGCGTTTCTTGCCGTAGGCGTTTATTATTTCGTTAATAACGCCTGATGGGGGAATTCGAATGAGCGACGACAATTCGGCTGCGGTTTGTCCGTGGTGTCAAACGGAGATTGTATGGGACGAAGAGATCGGTCCCGAAGAGACGTGTCCGCATTGCTTCAACGAGCTGAACGATTACCGCAGTCTGCACGTTCACCTGGACGGAGACGATCTGGAGCTGACCGACGACGATGACGATTTGACCGAGCTTACCGGCTACGAGGCGTCCGTAAGAAAGCGGCTGGAGCAGCAAGAGGACGGCATGGAATGCATCCGCTGCCAGGACGAGATGGTTTTGGCGGGATCGATGAAGGTGGAAGCCGGCCAATTTGCGCCTGTTCCGGCAACGGGCTCCGCACCGGGCTTCTTGAAGCCGCCGTTTTCGATGAATATGTTCGTATGCCCGTCTTGCTTCCAAGCCTCCTATTCGTTGTCCGACGAAGATAGGGTCCGGCTGGTCAATCAATGGTCCAATCCGGTTCGAGACGAAAGCTGATCCGTTCGGTGAAAGTTTGAGCGAAGCTCCACTATGCGTGGGGCTTTTTTTGTTTTGCGGGGCTTGGAACGGGATATGGATTTGATTGCTTGCTTTGGGGAATGGTATAAGAAGCCGCATACGCCAAAGCGTTTCCGGTGTGGCAATTCAAGCATACAGGTGAGGCTCATGCAGCGGGAGAATAATCGTTACGGGAATACGGCGGCCCGGGAGAAGAAACCGGGCATGGCCGGCGGATCGGCTGCGCCCGATAAGAGCGAAGGTTATTTCCATAACCGGGATTCGCCGATGAAAGCAAAAGCGGGCTTCGATTCGCAAACGTGGCTCCTGCTTATCGTGAGCGGGTTGTTTGCCGCGGCCAACGCTTTGTCCGGTACGTTCGTCAATGTCTATTTGTGGAAGGCGAAAAGCGATTTCGCCTTGATCGGCTGGTTCGCCTTCGCCCATCAAGTGACGATGGGGCTTACGTTCTGGCTTGCGGGCAAATGGGTGAAGGAGCACAACAAAATGCACAGCTTGCGGCTCGGAGTTGCCGTTGCCGCGCTTTTTTATTCGATCGTGCTGCTCTTGCAGCAGCAGGCCGTCGAATACGTGTGGCTGCTCGGGATCGTCCAGGGGCTGTCATCCGGTTTTTTCTGGCTCGCGTTCAATGTCGTCTATTTCGAAGTGACGTCGGCGGACAACCGGGACCGGTTCAACGGATGGGCCGGTCTGCTCGGCTCGGGCGCAGGCATGATCGCTCCGTGGATTTCCGGCTGGCTCATTACACGGCTGCCGGGGACGAGCGGATATCGGCTTATTTTCGCGATATCGCTTGCGGTTTTCGTTGTCGGTGTCGTATTCAGCTTCTTTCTGAAGAAACGCAAAGTGTCCGGCAAATATGAATGGACTCATGGCTATCGCAGCTTGACGAAGCGGGACGGCCCTTGGAAGCGGGTGTTTGCCGCGCTGATCGCCCAAGGCATCCGCGAAGGCGTGTTCGGATTTTTGATCGGGCTTATGGTTTATATCGCCACCAGCAACGAGATGCGAATCGGCAACTTCTCGCTCGTTACGTCCGCCGTTGCGCTGGTCAGCTTCTACGTGGTGGGGAAATGGCTGAAGCCGGCTTACCGCAAATGGGGAATGCTTACCGGCGTGATCATGATGATCGTCGTCATTCTGCCTTTTTTCTGGCGGGTCAACTATACGACGCTGCTTTTATTCGGGATCGGAGTGGCGCTGTTCATCCCTCTCTACACGATTCCCATGACGTCTTCGGTGTTCGATATTATCGGCCGGGACCGGGAAAGTGCCGAGCATCGGGTGGAATACGTCGTGCTTCGGGAGCTGGGACTCAATTTCGGCAGAATGTTCGGCACGATCGTATTTATTATCGTAGTATCGTGGACTACGGCTCCTGCAGCGATCAATTGGCTGCTGCTCGGTGTCGGCAGCTCCCCGCTGCTCGCCTGGGCGCTTATGCGGAACAAGCTGACCCATGCTCAATCCGGCAAATCCCGATAACGTTACAATGAATTTGTGTTATAATGGATGTACGGACATAAGTGTAAAGGCAGGGGGAACGTACATCTCATGAATAAGAAAATGGTTCAAAGCGTAACGGAGCTGATCGGCGACACGCCGGCCGTCCGGATTAACCGGCTCGTCGGGGAGAACGATGCCGAAGTTTACGTCAAGCTGGAATATTTCAATCCGAGCCGCAGCGTGAAAGACCGCGCGGCCTTTAATCTGATCGAGCAGGCGGAGAAGGACGGCAAAATTGCTCCGGGAGCGACGATCATCGAGCCGACGAGCGGCAATACCGGAATCGGACTCGCGATGAACGCGGCGGCGAAAGGCTACCGTGCCATTCTCGTCATGCCGGACAACATGTCGAAGGAACGGATCAACATCTTGAAGGCGTACGGAGCCGAGGTCGTGCTGACGCCGGCTGCCCAGCGGATGCCGGGGGCGATCGCCAAAGCGATGGAGCTGCAGACCCAAATTCCGGGCAGCTTCATTCCCCAGCAATTCGAGAATCCGGCCAATCCGGATATTCATCGGGTGACGACGGCTTTGGAAATTATCGAGCAGACGGAAGGGAAGCTGGATGCGTTCGTAGCTTCCTCAGGTACGGGCGGAACGATTACGGGGACGGGGGAAGTGCTTCGCGAGCATATACCGGGCATCCGTATCTATGTCGTCGAGCCGAAAGGATCGCCGGTACTGTCCGGCGGCCAGCCCGGACCGCACAAGCTCGTCGGGACTAGCCCGGGTTTTATCCCGAAAATTCTCAATACGGACGTATACGACGAAATCGTACAGGTTGCCGACGAGGACGCAATCCGGACCACGCAGCAATTGGCGGCGCTCGAAGGCATTCTGGTCGGGCCCTCTGCGGGCGCTACCGTCTGGACGGCACTTCAAGTCGCCCGCCGGCTGGGCAAAGGGAAGCGTGTGCTGTGCATCGCTCCGGATACGGGCGAACGTTACTTGAGCATGGACATTTTTTGAATCGAATAGTAAGGCATAACCGGCCCCCGCGGCCGGTTTTTGCTGTTTTTAGCACGATGAAATTTAAATAACACTTGCTGAAGAAGCTAGCCAAACGGCAGCTTCTTTTTTTTGTTGAACAGCTTCTTTTGGTACAAACGCCCAAAATATGGGCGTTTTCATCAGTAACAAGAGCGGAGCATTCGCCATAAGTTGAAAGCATGAATCGATACCGTTCAAACTCTTATTCAACCATTATCCGCGATCATAAAAAACGGAGGTAATAACAAATGAGTGGAATCCAAAATGAACTCGAGCAGTTGAGCGTAAACCAATTTCAGGCCGGTCAAATGACGCCTTGGAATCAGCAGTATTATCCGGCGGCTCCATATCCGGCCGGTCAAAATCCGGCGGACCCGGCAAGATTATGCGTTGGAATCGGTCTTTGCAGCGGGTTCTGCAGCGGCTTTTGCGGCGGTTTTTGCGGCGTCTTTTGCAGCGGCTTTTGCAGCGGCGTTTGCGGCGGTTTTTGCGGCGGTTTACATTGCGGCGGTTTTGGCCATCGTTGCGGCGGTTTTTGCCACCATCATTGCGGACGGTAAGTTAGACGGAATCGAGTGTTGCCCCTGCACAGGCTTTGCGCTTGCAGGGGTTTTTCTTTATCCCCATGACATGAGGGACAAATCTACATACATAGGATAACGATGAAACGGATATTGCAGAAAAAGCCGAATCTTTCGCGGAGGAGGAAAGAGATGGGTCATTTGACACCGGCTGCGCGGTTGAAAGTAAACGGGGACACATTTTTTCTCCCGGTTCCGGAAGGCGTCTACTTCCGGAACAACGTGGGTACTTTTCGTATGGAAGGCGAGATGATCGATCGATGGGTCGAGAAGTTGGTTCCCGTGTTCAATGGGGAGAACACGCTCGCCCAAATAACGGACGGTTTGTCGGCGCCATACCGGGATCGGGTGTATGAAATTGCGGAGGTGCTGCTGGACAAAGGCTTTGCCAGGGATGTGAGCCAAGATGCGCCGCATCGGCTGCCGGACGACATCCTGCATAAATACGGCTCGCAAATCGCTTTTTTGGACAGCTTCGGCCATTCCGGAGCGTATCGGTTTCAAGGTTATCGCAAGGCCGGCGTACTGGCGGTAGGTTCGGGCCCCTTTTTCATGTCATTGGTGTCGGCTCTGCTCGAGTCCGGACTTCCCAAGTTTCACGTGCTGATTACGGATCCGGCATCCACGAACCGACAGCGTTTGGCGCAGCTGACGGAGCATGCCAAACAAACGGATGCCGAGGCGGACGTGCTGGAGGTCGCTTTGCCGGGTCAAGGAGCGGCTGCTTGGCGGGAGCTTGTTCGCCCTTACGAATCCATTTTGTATGTTTCCCGTGACGGGGATATCGAGGAGATCCGGATGCTTCAAAAAGCATGCAGAGAAGAGCGGAAGATGCTTCTGCCCGCCATGATCGTTCATCAGACCGGAATGGCGGGTCCGCTTGTACATCCGGAATCCGGGGCATGCTGGGAATCGGCATGGCGACGAATCCATTGGCCGGAAGTTTATAAAGACCCGGAGGTGCACCGGTTCTCCTCCACGGCGGGTGCGATGCTTGCGAATGTAATCGTGTTCGAGCTGTTTAAGACGGTTACGGGAGCGGTGGAATCGGAGCTCAGGCATTCGCTGTACTTGCTCGATCTGGAGACGCTGGAAGGAAGCTGGCACAAGGTCATGCCGCATCCTCTGGCAAGCGCGGAAGCGCGGATGCCGATCGAATGGATTCAAGATTTGGAGGCACGGATTGAAGGCGGCTCCGGGGGCGGCGTACCGAACGGGCTGTTCCCTTATTTAAACCGGCTGACGTCAAAGCAAACGGGGATTCTCCATATATGGGACGAGGGGGATTTGAGACAGCTTCCCTTATCCCAGTGTCGCGTTCAAGCGGTTGATCCGCTGTCGGGGGGGCCGGCCGAGTTACTGCCTGAAACGGTATGTAACGGTTTCACGCATGAGGAAGCGCGGCGGGAGGCGGGACTTACCGGGATCGAGGCCTATGTGTCGCGATTGGCCGGCACGATGACCGATGGGAAGCATTTTGTCGGCATCGGAGTCGGGGAGACGATGGCGGAAGCCGTAGCACGCGGAATCCGGGCCTGCTTGACCGAGAAGCTGGCCGTGCGGCATGCGGACGGCAAGCCCGTTATTGTCCCGGCGCAATGGAGCATGGTGGAAGATCATCGATGCCGATATTATTTGCAGTCATTGACGAGGATGCAAGGTGCGCCGATGATCGGCGTGGAAGAGAACGTGTCGGGATTCCCGGTTATGTGGGTCGGCGTCGGTAATCGGTGGTACGGCGCCGTCGGTCTGAACCTGACATTGGCGCTCAGGGGCGCGCTGCAAGCGGCATTGCTGACTGTGCAAAATGAACCGGATCGCAGGGCGGTCCAAGCGCTGGAAGTTTCGTCGGTGCTGAAGGGCAGAGGGGAGCCTGTTCACATAACGGTGCCGTCAAGCGAAGGAATCGTTCAACCGGCCGTTTTGCGGGAAGCCCTGCATGTTCTCGCAAGCAACAATCAACATCTTCACATTGCGGATATGGCGGTAGAGCCGTTTATGAAAGAGGTGCCGTTAGCGGTGACCGGCGTCGTGCTGCGGGAGGGGGAACCTGGATGAATGGAGTCGTAGCCGTTGTCGGGGAAGGGAGATTGGCAGACTTGGCGTGCCGGGAACTTCTCGACTCCTGTGAAATCGTACGTATCCGAAGTCTCGAGGCCGGTGTGCCGAAAGCGGCGGTTTTCGCGTTAGTTCTGCACGATGCCTGGCATCCCTCCGTTCACCGCAAGGCGGAAGACGTTATGCGGCAAGCGGGAATCCCCTGGCTGCGGGGCTTTCTCGCATTCGGCGAAGGCATAGTCGGGCCGCTCGTTCGTCCGGGAACGGCAGGGTGCTCCCAATGCGCGGATACCCGCAGCCTGATGGCGGGGCGCGATCGGAAGGAGATGTGGAGGCTGCGGCAGCTGCTGGCCGAGACCGGGGGTCCGCAAAGCGACGTCTGGGCATCGTGCGCCGGACTGTCCCACATGGCATGCCTGCTGGCTGCGGAATCGAAGAACGTATTGCACGGCGCCCGATCCCGTACCGAAGAACGGATGTATGTATTGGATATGAAGACGCTGAGATGCACGAGCCATTTCTGCTTGCCGGATTCGCTATGCGCGGTTTGCGGAAGGACGCCCGACGATTCGCAGGATGCGGCTCGGATTGCTCTCCGATCGAGTCCGAAGATCGGCGGGAACAGCTACCGCAGCCGTTCCCTGGGAGAGTTTAAGACCGTTTTGGCGGAGCGGTATTTAGACTACCGGATCGGGTTTTTGAATGGAAAAATGTTGGACCTTGTATCGCCTTTTGCCGATGTCAGCGTAAATCTCCCTTTATTCGGCTACGATGAAGCAACGGCAGGCCGAACGCACTCTTACGCGGATAGCGAGCTTACCGCCATCATGGAAGGGTTGGAGCGGCATTGCGGCATGGCTCCCCGCGGCAAGCGGACGGTGATCCGCGACAGCTACCGCAACTTGGCGGACCGGGCGCTCGATCCTGCCCGAGTAGGGCTGTATGCCAAGGAACAATATGAACGGCCCGGTTTTCCGTTCACTCCGTTCGATCCCGATCAGCCGCTTGATTGGGTGTGGGGGTATTCGTTTTTGCAGGAGCGCCCGATCCTGGTGCCGCAGCTGCTGGCCTATTACAGTTCGAGCTGCGCGGGGGGATTCGTCTATGAGACGTCGAACGGCTGCGCGTTGGGCGGCAGCTTGGAGGAGGCTATTTTCCACGGCATTATGGAAGTGGTGGAGCGGGACGCATTCCTGTTAACCTGGTATGCGCAACTGCCGCTCCCGCGCCTCGATCCCGGCTCTGCGGACGACCGGGAATTGGATCTGATGATAAGCCGTGTGCAGGCCGTGGGCGGGTTCGATCTGTTGTTCTACAACGCGACTATGGAGAGCGGGATACCTTGCGTGTGGGCCGTAGCGAAGAACAGGAAGCCGAATGGAGTAAACCTCATCTGCATAGCGGGAGCGCATCTGGATCCGGTAAGGGCGGTGAAGAGCGCGGTTCATGAATTGTCGGGGATGATGCTGACGCTTGACGATAAATTCGAAGCGAACCGTGCCGAGTATGAGCGGATGTATCAAGATCCGATGTTGGTCCGGGTAATGGAGGATCATTCCTTATTGTACAGCTTGCCGCAGGCGCAGGAACGGCTCCGATTTCTGCTCGAAGAGGACCGCCCTCTTCGTACGTTCGGGGAGGAGTTCAAACCGGCGCCGCGCCATGCCGACCTTACGGACGACTTGAACGATATTCTGCTGCGGTTTCGAAAGCTCGATCTTGAAGTGATCGTCGTGGACCAGACAGCTCCGGAATTGAGACGCGACGGACTGCATTGCGTGAAGGTGCTGATCCCGGGGATGATGCCGATGACGTTCGGTCATCACCTTGTCCGAGTGGAAGGATTGAAGAGGGTGCTGACCGTTCCCGCGGAACTCGGCTATTTCAAGCGGCCGCTTCTCAGAGAACAGCTCAATCCGCATCCCCACCCGTTTCCTTAAGGAACTTTGCCCGAGGAGGGTATACAATGAGTCCGGAATCGTTTCTGCGCGATCTTCATGCGGATCCCTCCCGATCCAAACCGCTTGACTGGGAGGTCGATTGGGAGGACGCGCCGCTAGCCTATAAGCTGTATCGCGGATTGCCGGCGATTTCGTTATCCCCCGAAGTGCCTCTTGTGCTCGGCGGCCGGGAAAGGGGCCCGAAGCCCGACCTGACCGGTCTCGGTCATTTGCTGTGGTACGCGTACGGGCTGACTCAATTGAGCCACTCCTGCGCCGCCGATCCAACCGCGCGCCCCATGCAGATGCACCGCCGCTTCGTACCCTCGGGCGGCGGATTGTATCCGAACGAACTGTACGTGTACCTGAAGACGAAGGACGCCCCCGACGGAATTTACCATTACGATGCGGCGCATCACCGGCTCGTACTGCTTCGGGAAGGCGATTATGATAGTTTCTTGGCCAGCGCTCTTGGAAACCGCTGCAAAGTATCGGCTTGTTTCGGCGCTATTTTCGTATCGACCGTATTTTGGAAAAATTACTACAAGTACAATCATTTCGCCTACCGGCTGCAAGGGCTGGATGCCGGCGTCCTGATCGGACAATCGCTTGAAGCGGCGAAGCGGTTCGGGTACGCGGCAAGGGTGTACTACCAATTTCTCGACCGGGCGGTTAACCGTCTGCTCGGGCTGTCCGATCGGGAGGAGAGCGTGTACGCGGTCATTCCGCTTTCCGCGGAACCCGCGGACGATTGGTTTTCGGACGGGAGCGGCGAATCGGGGAATATCAGCTCAACGGAGTTATGCCGGCAGTTGGAGGAAATCCGCCACGATCATTATGTACGATCCCGATACATCAAGCCGTACCCGATGCTGATCCACATGAACGAAGCATCCATGATCGAATATCCGGGAGCTTTCCGGCGCGCCGGAGCGGCGCCGGACGCCGACAGCGGGGTCCGCGCAGCCTACTTGCCCCGAGTAGACCGTCCGATGTACGATCTGGCCGCCGTATGCCGCAAACGATATTCGCCGGAGTCGGAGTTCGTTGCGGGCAAAGTAACCGCAGAGCAGGCAGGCGCCTTGCTACAGGATGCGACGGCTTCCTGCACGTATCGCAATGATTTGGACGGCCCCCGCGACAACCCCGCTTCGCGTGTCAGTCTGTATCTTTGCATGCACCAAGTCGAGGGAGTACCGGACGGGGCGTATCGTTACGATGCGGCAACGCATGCGTTAAGGCGGCTATTCCCCGGAGACCATAGGCATCGTCTTCAGCAGGCGATGTATTTGAACAACGTCAATCTGTTCCAAGTACCGCTTTGTCTTCATGCGGCGGGCAACAAAAACTTTTTAATACCCGAATTAGGGTACCGGGGATACCGCATCCAACAGATGGAAACGGGCATCCTCGTGCAGCGGCTGCTGCTCGCGGCGTCCGCCGCCGGATTGGGAGGCCGCCCCTTGCTCGGATTTCATGCCGATCGCTGTGACGAGATCTACGACATCGCGCCGCAAGGAAAAACGAGCCTGATCCAAATTCCGATCGGCCCGTATCATCATCGTTCCAGATTGGAGGGGGGCTTGCATGCCTGACCGCCGCCGCAATATGTATTCAAAGAAAAGCTGACTCGACATGGACGCCGATGCCAGCTTTTGCTTTGAGCCGATGCGCACGAGGAATTAAATAAATGCCCTCGAAACGATGACCAGCAGGATGAAGAGAACAAGGATTACGCCTGTGCTGGTAAATGCGCCGAAGCCTCCACAGCTACCTCCGCAACTGAAGCCCCCCAACAAACCGGACATTGTTGTCACCTCCTTGTTCTACAGGATGACTACATCAGACATTGTATGATCGCAAATCAAAATGGCTTGGGTGATTGGTCAGAAATGGCTCCTGTCACGATAAGCTCCCCTATTTATCCGTGCGGGCTGCCAAGACAGGAGGTTAGCCGGTGACAAAAACCGTGTCGGTAATCGGCGAAGGAATGATTGCGGCTATTGTAAGCAAAACATTGTCCGACCGATTCGAGGTCGTATGCCAGTCCGAACTCGCCTTGAATGTACCGGAATCGGCGGAACTGATTATAGTGGTTTACGATGAAGAACGATCTTCCGACTATATCGATGCGGGAGAAGTGTTGGGGCGGACCGGGATCCCGTGGCTGCGCGGCTTTACTTGCCGTGACGAAGGGTTCGTGGGACCATTGGTTCGCCCCGGCATACCGGGCTGCTCCCTATGCGCGGATAATCGTCGTCTGCTGGCGGGGCACCGTCCCGAGGAAAGTCCGGATTTGCCGCATGGCGGCCGGTTTGCTCCCGCGGCCTCCCGCGGAAGCGGTGCGTCGATTCCGGGACTTCGGCACATGGCGCACATGCTGACGGCGGAGGCGGAGAGCGTGCTGCAAGGCTCCGAGTCCCGTCTGCAGGAGCATATGTATATCATGGATCTAACCACGTTGGCCAGTTCGCGCCACTTTATTTTGCCCGACCCGTTATGTCCGGAGTGCGGCTCATTGCCCGACGATTCCTCGCAGGACGCCCGTATTGCTTTGCAGCCGAGACCGAAGGCGAACAGGGCCGGTTACCGAAGTCGTCCGCTCGCAAGCATGAAGACGGCCGTCGAACCTTACTTCGATTCAAGAACGGGCTTGATGAACGATAAAATGCACGACCTCGTATCGCCGTTTGCCTCCGTAACGATCAACTTGCCTTCGTTCGCGTATGGAAACGAGGTAACGGCGGGTCGAAGCCATTCCTATGCGGAAAGCGAATTAACCGCCATGCTGGAAGGGCTGGAACGGCACTGCGGTCAGGCTCCAAGCGGAAAAAGAACCGTAGTACGCGAAAGCTTTCATCAGATAGCCCACGTTGCGCTCGATCCTGTCCATACAGGGTTATATTCGAAAGAGCAGTACGAGCTGCCCGATTTTCCGTTCCAGCCGTATGATCCCGACACCGAGATCGATTGGATATGGGGATATTCGTTTTTGCGGGAGCGCCCGATTCTGGTTCCGGAGACTCTCGCTTATTACAGCTCGGGCTTCGGAGGCGGATTCGTACAGGAAGGCTCGAACGGCTGCGCGATAGGCGGAAGCTTGGAGGAGGCGATCCTTTACGGTATTCTGGAAGTCGCAGAGCGCGACGCATTTCTGATGACCTGGTATGCCAGGCTGCCGCTCCCCCGTCTGGACCTCCATTCCGCCGGCGACTTGGAACTGCTGCTGATGGTAGAAAGGCTGCGCGCCGCGGCCGGCTACGATGTACATTTGTTCAACATGACGATGGAGAACGGAATCCCCGGCATTTGGGCATTGGCGAAAAACGTCGGAACCCCCGGGAGGATGAATCTCATTTGTGCGGCCGGAGCCCATCCGGACCCGGTACGGGCGGCGAAAAGCGCCATACACGAATTGGCGGGCATGCTGCCCGTCCTGCAAGAAATGTTCGGGAATACCCGCGAGGGGATAGAGAGCATGTACGACGATCCGTCCTTGGTACGGAATATGCCGGACCATGCCCTGTTGTACGGTTTGCCGCAAGCGGAGGAACGACTTCGGTTTCTGCTGGATACGAATCGTCCGTTACAGAAGTTTCATGAGGCGCTTGGAATGCGTGCGGCTGCCGCTCATGCCGACTTGACCGACGATCTGAAGGACCTTCTGCATCGATTTCGCCAATTGAGGCTCGATGTGATTGTAGTGGATCAGTCTTCGCCGGAAATCGCGCGAAACGGCCTGCATTGCGTAAAGGTGCTTATACCGGGTATGCTGCCGATGACGTTCGGAAGTCACCTTGCCCGATTAACCGGACTGGAGAGAGTGCACAGAGTCCCGATGGAGCTGGGTTATGCGGACCGGCCTTTGACGGCAGAGCAGCTGAATCCGTACCCTCATCCTTTTATATGAGAATCGATTCTCCGCGACCTATGAGTCCCGGACATTCTTTGGTTCACAATAAGCGGCGGTTCCTTCACTCGTTCCCGTAAACGAGCGGGGCGCAGCCGCTTCACGAAATCGAGCTCACCGGGGATTCGGCTGGACAAGCTCTCGTAGTCTGGAATTTAAAGCGATCGATCGGCTGCGTCGCGCTGTGGTACAATCGATTTATTACAACGATCGGCGTTCCCGAAATGTGACAGGAAAGGTGGCCTCTCATGAAGACGGTTCTGGTAGTGGACGATGAAGAGAAGATCAGGGACGTTGTCGCCTCTTATCTGAAGAAGGAAGGATTTGCGACGGTGGAAGCGGCTGCGGGAAACGAAGCTTTGCTGCTTGTGCAAAACCGGCCCGTCGATCTCGTCATTCTGGATCTCATGCTGCCGGATATGGACGGGGAGTCGGTATGCCAGGCGATTCGCCGGCTCAGCTCGGTCCCGATTCTGATGCTGACCGCCAAAGTGTCGGAAAGCAACCGGATCAAAGGTTTGTCGATCGGTGCGGACGACTATTTGATCAAGCCGTTCGACCCGCGCGAAGTGGTGGCCCGGGTCCGGGCTATTTTGCGCCGTTCGGACGAAAGTCAGCTGCTGGCCGACCGGTTGTCCTTCCGGGACGGACACCTGGAGATCGATTCGTTGAAGCATGCGGTGTCTCGCCACGGCGAGCCGATCAAATTAACGCCGAATGAATACAAGCTGCTGCTGGCTCTGGCCAAATACCCGCAAAGGCACTTCACTCGCGAGGAACTGGTCGTCAAGGTGCTAGGTTACGAATTCGGCGGCGATGACCGGGCGATCGACCAGCATGTGAAAAACATCCGGCTCAAAATCGAGGCGGACCCGAAAAATCCCAAGTATATCATTACCGTTTACGGCTCCGGTTACCGGTTTGCGGGCGGTGACCCATGAACAGGCGGCTGCATGCACGGCTTGCTTTCATCATCATCGCCACGGCCACCTGCATTTTGTTCATTTCGACGGTAAGCGTCATTGTGGCGACGCACTATCATATATCGATGTTTCATGAACAAGCTGCGGGGATGAGTCAGGACATTTCTCGATTGGAGTATCATTTGGAGCAGGCTCTTGTTCAGTCGATCGTATGGACATTTGCCGGCTCGCTTCTCCTGGCGGTTCTGATAGGACTGTATATCGCGAAACGGATTTCCAGGCCGCTGGTGGGCATGAAGCAGGTGGCGGAAAAAATGTCGGACGGCCAGTTGGACGCCAGAGTCTCTATTGCCGGCAAGGATGAGCTTGCGGAATTGGGAGCGTCGCTGAACGATTTGGCCGAACAGCTGCAGAAGCAGGAACAGCTCCGGGTCACCATGACCGAAGATATCGCCCACGAGCTCCGCACTCCGCTTGCCACCCTCAAAAGCCATATGCGGGCATTTGAAGACGGCATTTGGGAACCGACCCCCGAGCGGATCCACTCCTGCTATGAGGAAATCGAGCGGCTGGCGAATTTGGTAGCCGAGCTGGAAGATTTGACTCACGTGGAATCGCCCGCCTTTCGACTGGAGAGGCAGGAGCATTCGCTCGCATCCATTATAGAGCAAGGGACAGGCTTGCTCGCCGCGGCTTATATGGAGAAAAAAGTCGGGCTATCCTTCCGCTGCAGTCCGGACATTCGCCTGTTCGCGGACCGGAGTCGGATGATTCAAATATTGGTCAACCTGCTGAGCAATGCCCTGAGGTTCACTCCGGTCAACGGAACCGTGCGGATCGAAGCGGTAGAGGAACGGCAAAGCGTGCTGATTGCGATACGGGACTCGGGCAGCGGAATTGCGCGGGAAGATTTGCCTTATATTTTCGAACGGTTTTACCGGGGGGACAAGTCGCGCAACCGGAGAACCGGCGGCAGCGGCTTGGGGCTTACGATCGTCAAGCGGCTCGTCACCGCTCACGGGGGGCAAATATGGGCGGAAAGCAATCCCGGCACGACGTTCTGCATTCGGCTGCCGGGAAGCGGTTCGATTGTGCCGCATAGTGCGACCGCGACCGCCGATTCGTACGAAGCCGGACCCTAATGAAGCATTGACGGCGGTGGCGTAAATAAATTGAAAGAAAGTAACGTGATTGAGCCGCTTCGGTGCTGTGGAGCGGTTCTTTTTGTTCGTTTCCTATACATGAATCATTTCACGTAAATGAATTAAATGCTTGAAATTCAATATGGAACGGGTTACCATGGAGATGAAAAAAAGGGTTGGGAAACGATAAAGGCAGTCAAAGTGGAGCAAGAGTGGGAGTGGGGAACATGCTGCAAGGGAAAACGATAGTGATCACGGGTGCTCTCGGCATGCTGGGCCGATCCGCCGTGCCGATGTTTCTGCGTCACGGGGCGAACGTGATCGGCTGCGACATCGTGCCGCTGGAGAAGTCTCCGGACATCCAAGCCGTGGCCGAGCAATACGGCGACAGCCGGTTTATGTTCATGCAGGCCGACGCGTCCGACGAAGAACAGGTGAAGGCGCTGATCGATGCGGTCGACAGCCGGTTCGGGCGTTTGGACGGCGCTTATTTCAACGCGTACACGAATGTGTGGAAGCCGTTATTGGACCTGTCGCTTCAGGAATGGGAGCGGACGATCGCCGGGACGCTGACATCGGCGTTTCTGTGCTGCAAATACGCTGTTCCGCTCATGATCCGCTCGGGCGGGGGTTCGATCGTCAACACTTCGTCCGTACTCGGTCATGTGCCGAAAAGCGGCTGTCTCGGCTACGGTGCGGGCAAAGCAGGGGTCAACCAGCTGACCCGGGTTATCGCGAAAGACTACGCCCGCTATGGCATACGGGCGAACGCCTTGCTGCCCGGCGATTTCAAATCGCCCGAGAAGCTTGCGATGATGTCGGAGAAATCGAAAGAGCTGATCGGGCAGGAGACGCTGCTCGGCCGCAGCGGCAGTACGGACGAGATCAATCAAGTAGCGGCGTTTCTGCTGTCGGACGCTTCGTCCTATGTGACAGGATCGCTGTATTCGGTAGACGGGGGGTTCCGTATATGAAATCGATTCGCATGCACGAGCATACGCGGGAAGAGATCGGCGAATTCGCCCGTTCGGGGGGCGCAGTAGTCGTCGCACTCGCCGCCACCGAGCAGCACGGCCCGCACCTTCCGGTTTATACGGACACGCTGATCGCAGGCCATGTTGCCGAGGAATCGGTCCGGCTGGCCGGGCAGTCCGTACCGGTGCTGCTCGCTCCGGTGCTGCCGATCGGTTGCTCCGAGCACCATTTATCGTTTGGCGGTACGATTTCTTTATCGCCGATGACTTATTTTCAAGTGCTGCGCGACATCGGGGAAAGTCTCGTCAAGGACGGCTTCCGCAAAATCATTTTCCTGAACGGCCATGGCGGCAATGAGCCGATGATGCAGCAGATCGCGAACGATATGGCGGTACGCCATCCGATCTGGACCGCCGCGGCCTCGTACTGGTCGCTTGCGCGGGACAGTCTGCAGCAGATCGGGGCAAGCGAGGTCGGACCGGTGCCCGGGCATGCAGGCGGTTTCGAGACGTCCGCGATTATGGCGCTTGCCCCCGGTCTCGTCCGCGAAGACCGGATCGGCGCTTCCCACCCGGAGCGGGACTGGATTTTCGCCGGGCCGCCGGGGGCGTTCGTCGGACGCCATGGCGAGCTGACCGGCTGCGACGGGTATACGGATGCTCCGACCCGGGCGACGGCGGACAAAGGTCGGCTGTATTTGCAGACGATTACCGAAAGCGTATCCGCGTGGATCGTCCGCACCGTACAGGCGATGGAGAGAGGGGAGGGGCAGCTGTGAGCGAAGGCGGGCAAGGGCAAGCGATTCCGCAAGCCAACCGGAAAAAGGTGGCGGTCATCGTCACGGAATACCGGTTCAATTCGCACGCGGACGTCATTCTGGGGCGGCTGCTCGGCGACTTCGATTACGAGCCGGTGCTGGACGTAGCGTCGATCTATACGGATCAGGTGCCGGACAACGACATGAGCCGGGATATGGCCGCGCGCCGCGGCGTTCCGATCTATCCGACGATCGCGGAAGCGGTGAAGGCGCCTCATCTGGACGCGCCGATCGACGGTGTCATCATTATCGGCGAGCACGGGAATTACCCGGTCAACGAGAAAGGCCAGAAAATGTATCCCCGCTGCCGGCTGCTCCGGGAGACGCTGGCGGCGCTTGACGAGGCCGGCTTACGTGTGCCGATTTTCTCCGACAAGCATTTGTCCTACGATCTGGATGAGGCGGAATGGATGTACACCCAGCTGAAGCGACGGAACATCCCGTTTATGGGCGGCTCTTCGATCCCGCATACGCCCTCGGTCCCGGCGTACGACCCGGCTTTGCTCGCCACGGCGCGGGAATGGCTTGTCGTAAGCTATTCCACTTCGGTGGAAGCTTACGGCTATCACGGGCTCGAAGTGCTTCAATCGATCGCCGAATGCCGTCGCGGCGGAGAGACGGGAGTCCGCACCGTATGGGCGGTGGAAGGCGAGGAAGTTTGGAAGGCGATGGACCGGGGCGAGTGGCCCGAAGATTTGATGCTTCAGGCGCTGGGCGGTTATCCCGATCTCCGTCCGGGTCATCCCCGCGAGCTGCAGCCTTCCGGTACGGTATTGTTCGCCGTCGAATACGAGGATGGAACGAGGGGGTACGTCATCCAGTTTCCGAACCTTGTCGACCAATGGGGCTATGCGTTCCGGTCCGACGACGGCGTAACGGTCGCGCTCTGCGACAGCGAGAAGAAGCGCCCGTTCGGCCATTTCGAACGGCTGACCCGGATGATTGAAGCGTTCGTGACGAGCGGCCGGCCTCCTTTTCCGATGGAGCGGATTCTGATGAGCACCGGGCTGACCGGATACGGGATGAAATCGCTGTACTTGAACAAACCGGTCGATGCGCCGCTGCTGCGGTTCGCCTACAGCCGGAACGGCGGGGGGTGAGCGATTCGGGGATGAGTATGGAGGAGCGGAATTTCAATCAGCCTGCGCCGGACCGCGTCTTGAACCGGCCGCCGTTCTCTACGGCCGTGCGCAGCGGGAGCAACGTATACATATCCGGCCAAGGGGGCATCGATCTTGAGGCGAAAGCGGTGGCCGGTCCGGACCTGAAGACGCAAGTGGAATTTACGATGCGCAATCTCGAGCGGGCTCTCGCCAAGGCGGAGCTGACGCTGTCGGATGTCGTGCAGGCGACGGTATATTTGTCGGACCGCAGCTTGTACGCGCCGTTCAACGAGCTGTACCGGGACTACTTCCGGCAGCCTTATCCGGCGCGGACGGTCGTCTATTGCGAGCTGAACTACGGGCTGTTGGTCGAGATCGATGTCATCGCCACGACTGACGCGGATAAGCAGTACTATTGAGAGACGGTCGAGAAAGTGTGCAAAGAGAGGAAGCGCCGGAGGCGTGAGGACAAGCGGAACTTAGCAGTTCCGCTTGTTCGCGTTATATGCCCTTGCAGACCCGTCGGTCATTTGCCGCTTTTATGGCGCCGCCTCACGAACGTATAAACAATGGCGGGCCCGATCACGACAACGGATAAGCCTAATCCCGTCAAAATAGCGCCTCTCACCCAGCCGCCGTCGTCTTCCAATGCGGCGTTCGGTTTATACCCCGCGCCCAAAGCGGCCAGCTCTTCTCCCGCAGACGAAAGAGGCTTCGTTCGCGTGCAAATGCCCGTCTCCAACCGGTCCGAACTCCCATGGGCAAATACGATGTAAGACTGGTTGACGGCAAATCCTTCGTAACCGCAGCTTGCCGAGCTGAGCGCCGTGTATACGGTCGTTTCGGAGCGAAGCTCCCCCTTCCATACATCGGTTACTTCAAACGTCACTTCAACCGGATCGGCGGACGAGCGGAACAACAAGCCTTGCGGCTTGTATACGCTTTTCACTTTTCCCGCGAAGACAGCGGTTTTCCGGTTCAAATCGTCCTGCACAGGCATCGGCCCCGCGCAGGAGCAGGCATGGACTACGGCCGGCTTCGCGAATAGCCATCCGCCGATCGCGAGCAGGCAGCAGAGGAACAATGCGGCCGTTCGTTTCCCCATTAGGATCACCTCTGCTACTAGACGCGCCGAACCTCTAATATGTTCCAGCTGTCAACCGGAGAGGGGAAGCTTTTTTATCGTTTTTGAAAAGGCTTCGATCAGTAGCTTTTCTTTTAATCCATCAGAATGTTTAAGTTCTTTAACGAACTAAAGTGAATGGGTAACCCTTGGCTTGAACGAACCAAACTTCACTAATACTGAACTCTATTGCGCTATTCGCCCACTAGATGGTCGAATACAGCGAATAACGAACCCCATTTCACTATTACCAAACTTAAGTTCAGTAATAGTTACTCTAGGTTCATTGTTCCTTCAATTACCGAGAAGTGGAGCCAAAAAGCGCAGAGAAGTTCACTAATAAACAAATTTGGATCATTAATGACGAAGAGCCGTAACTCCACTCTCCCAACGCACTAACGTTTGGTTTGCATGACCGTCCGGGTGTTTTACCCGGACGTTTTTCTTATGGTAATCGGATAATGGCACCTGTGCGCCGAATGGCTCTTGCCGGTAGCCATACGGTACTTCACACACTAAGTGCTTGCCCGCACCTGGCGCAATACACGGTCCCAGGAGGGGAGAGCGTGCCGCACCCATGGCAATGAAGTTCTCTAGCCATATCCGGATCAGCCATAGAGGTCATATGCTCGCGTTCAGGATTGATAAGGAGAAGAGCCCGAGTTTCTTCTTGGGTGCCTTGACGAATTAACCGGCGTAACAGCCATATGCCGCATACCCCGACTGCCAGCTGCCCGATGAACCCTATGATGCCGCGATTCGAAGCCATATTCCACGCGGAATGCAATAGGACGGCTTCTGCCATATAGACAAGCGCTATTCCATAGAGTCGATGACGATTGCTTCCCTTGACTCTGCGCTGCAACCGCCACCAGCCGACGGCCATTAGCCCAGTCCAAATCCCGTGGCCGAAAGGGGAGAGCAGCGTGCGCACCCATAAAACGGCTAGCAAGCTCGACGTAGAATCTATTCGGGCCAACCCGTAAAGCGCACTCTCCAGACTGGCGAATCCCATTCCGGCTGCAACTCCGAAGACGACCGCATCCGTAAGGAAGCGCATGTTTCTCGCTCGGAACACGACCAGGAGCGGAAGTAGTTTGCTCAATTCCTCGATCACGGCTATCAAGAATGGAATGGTGAAACCCTGGAGTCCTCCGGAGGCAATCCCACCTGTGAATACGAATCGGGTTTCCAGCCACCACGCAAGGGGGACCGCGATCCCGGCTGCAAAGGCAAAAGCCGCGGCCAACCGCCTTGGGTGAAATTGAAGCAATTGGGAATCGCGTACATAAGCAACGAAGGCCACAGGTCCGACGAACGCTCCAATGAACAGTACGGCAATCTGCAGCGGCTGCCATCCGATCCATAAAGCGAGCAATGTAAATAGGACGAATAACGCCAAACCGCCGAACATCACCTGCAACCATTGGTTCCGCCAGGACAGCGGCTGATGCAGGGAATCGACGGTATACGAGCTGTTCCGTTGATCGCTTGCCGCGGACACGTGATCAACGGCGTGCGGCTGGCGCACATGGGCAATTTCTTGAATTTGAGCCCGGATTTGCTCGGATTCACGAACGGCATGATGAAAATGTTCACGTGACAGAGCCAACAGTTCGCCGTCGGTTACCGCCTGAACCGTGGAGGTGCGGGGGATATTGGCGAGAAGAGCGATCTCGCCAAAGAAATCGCCAGGACCGAGCACAGCCGCTCGCTTACCGTTCTGCCATACCTCGTACTTGCCCCGGATAATCATATAAAAAGCGTCCCCCGCTTCCCCTTCACGGACAATGGAAGCACCTGCCAACACGGGTAAAGGGGTTGCAGCTTCGGCCAAGCGGCGTAATTGTTCATCAGGAAGCCCGGACCAGATGGACATTTTGCGGAGGTTGCCGTGCGTGGAACGCTGCCGGATCAACCGTTCCAATCGCGAATGGAACGCCGGGCAGCTTTCTGCCAAGGCATGAAAGGATGTCCGGTCGAACCCCAAAGCAAGTCCATCCGTTAACGCAGCGACCGAAGCCGTCCTGCGCTCATTTCGGATCAGAGCCATTTCACCTATAAGCGCTCCCGGTTCGAGTTTTGCTAAACGAATTCGAAGTCCGATCAAGTTTCTTGCGTATACCTCGACCTCGCCCGTCATGATCCAATAGCAGTTGTCTCCGGCTTCTCCTTCCCTAAGCAAAACGTCGCCCGTTTTAAATTCGTAGTAGCGCATATGCTTTGCGGCATCAGTCAACTGATCGGGCGGCAAGTCCGTCGTCAGAGGATGTTCTTGTAAAAAAACGAGTGGTGTCAGCAAGGCGTCCCGCCTCTTTCCGAATACGCTATATATGTTCCAATTGTACCGACTCCACTTCCGGCTGAGCAAGATGCGCAGAGAAAAATCGCATTTTTTTTGGAAATGTGTTGCATGCCACGGAATTTTATAGTTGGATACGTTATATTTGAGGTGACAAATCGATTTTGGGGGTAGAAAATGAATCGGAACGCCATTTTAACGGCTTGCGGTACTTTTGTAATTGGAGTATTGGCAGGCGTGCTGGTGATGACCAATGACGGAGCGCACGAAGCTATCAACCAAGCGCTGTACGGCGGTACAAGCAATGCGGTGGGGAGAGCCGATCAACGATCAGGGACCGTTACACTTGAAATTGGCAATCTCCCTTGGGCTGTCACCAATGAGGACCTCGGTATGAAGGTTCGCGAGTATGCTGAAGTTATTTCCGCGAGAATCGCTACGGACCGTGAGACGGGTCGCTCACGCGGCTTTGGTTATGTAGAGGTGCCTGCCGATGCTGCCCAAAGGGTTATCCAGGCTCTAAACGGTTTCGAGTGGGGCGGCAGAAGTTTGACGGTTAAAGAAGCCGAGCGCAGAACATCCAGCAACCCGAGGTTTCGATAAAACATACCTTTCAAGGCCGCAGCCGCCGACATCCTTGTCGGCGGCTTTTCCTTGTTCAGCAAACGATCTCGGCTGAATGGCTTGGCTTGATGGCAAAGGAAGATTTCAGGGCAAGGACTCCGTTAATCGAGTGGCAATGGAATGTATGCAGACCGAGCTTAATTCTGCCGCTGCCCGGCCAGTCCATAGAAGAACAGCTCCAGCAGCTGATCGATGCTCAGCGTCAGACGCTCCCGCCCGGATGATTCCCAATGCCGGGCCAGCTCATTTTTGTACATGGAGAAATAGAGCATCGCCGTCTCTTCCGTCACATCCGGATGAATGCAGCCTTCCTGCTTCCCGAGCGCGACAAATCTCATAAAAAAGCGCATAATTTTCTGCTCGCTGTAGCTCTCTATCCTTTGCATCAGCCCGTTCCATTCAGTGGAGGGGGCTTTTTGAAGCTCCTCGGACAACAGGTTCAAGTTATGGGCTTCCCGCAGCATAATTTCCTTCGCTTTCTCGGGAAAGGAGAGCCCGGAATCCAGGATGCTTTCATACTGCTCCAGCTGCTTGTCCATCCAATTCATAAGCATATCGGCATAGAGCTGTTCTTTCGTCCCGAAGTAGTTATAGATGGTAGCGGGCGAAACGTTCGCCTTCTGCGCGATTTCGTTCACGCTCACTTTATGGAACCCGTGTTTGGCAAATAACTGAAACGATTCGTCGTAAATCCGGTCGATTTTTTTCTGCTTCCGTCGTTCATAGCCGTTCATCCGCTTCACCTCTCTACTAGTGTAACTGAAGTTTTGTAGTAATTCAATGTGATGAGTATAAAACTATTGAAGGTTTCGATGGATCGGACTATAATAGTTTTGTAGTGAAATCATACAATATATACAAAACTTCTTGTAAACCTATGTATGGGAGTGTGCCGAAATGAAACCGATCCGGATTCCTTCTTTCCTGCATGACGTTTTTGGCGAAAAGCAAAGTGTCGCCTCTATCGTGTCCATCCTGCTGTTCGGCGGACTGCTGACCACCGCGCTGTACGTAATTTTCCCTGAGCTTGCGGACGACGTGCCGGTATGGCGCACCGCTCTGGCGTTGCTGTTGATATTCGATATTTGCTCCGGCTGCATCGCCAATTTCACGGTTTCGACGAGCAACTTCTATGCGGCCCGGACTACGAATCGGATCGTATTTATCGCGATACACTTTCATATCGTGCTTGTGGCGCTGCTCTTGCATACGGCTATTTGGTACTCGGCAGCGGTATGGGCTTATACGATTACGGGAGCTTTCATTGTCAATGCGCTGATCGGGAAGCGGCAGCAGTTGTTCGTTGCCGGCTTGCTTTTGTCCGCCGGTTTAAGCTGGATGCCGATGATACCGGGCGTACCGCCCTACATGCTCATCGTCTGCACGTTGTTTATGCTAAAAGTGCTGTTCAGCTTCGCGGTCGATCACTACGGCAAAGGATTCTCGGGTGACGAACGATGAGCGCTCCGTTTACGATATCCAAGTTGAAGCGTTCGGATAGGCCGATGTTCGTATCGCTGATGAGCCGGGCTTTTGCCCGGGATCCTTTGTTCCTGCACGTATTCGGCGATTCCGACCGCGATGCGAAGGCGCGGAAGGAGGTGGAGGCTTTCGTCTCCTTTATGTTCGATAAAAGCTTGAAGCTCCATGAAGAAGCGTGGGGCTTGTTCGATCAGGATCGATTGCTCGGCGCATATATCGTAGAGAAGCCGGCTGCAGGCAGGCTACGGAAAATGTTGGAGGGATTTTGGCTTGGGGGAAGGTTGATCTCTTTGCTTTTCCACATATCCGGCAAAGCTCTAAACCAGCTTAATTCCTATATGGGAGTCACAAGAGCGGCGGCTCCCCGCTTGCCGCATCATTATCTGATCATGATAGGCGTCAAGCCGGAGGCACAAGGCAAAGGGATAGGCAAAGCTCTGCTGCAACATCTGCTGGATTCGGCAGCCTCGGACCCCGGCTCGCATGGAATCGCGCTGGACACGGAGCATCTCCCGAACGTGGATTTGTACCGGAAATTCGGGTTTGCGCTAAGCGCGGAGACGCAAGTTGATCTTTTGCCGGTGTACTGTATGTTCTGTCCGAAAAAGTAATGGCAGCATGGGCCCGCAGATAGGAATAAGAGTCTTTTGAGGTAGCTGCAAAAGACCGTCATTTTCCTCCAGCAGGGAAACTTCCCCTGGTGGTCGAACTAATTGCTGACGATTTGGAAAAAAAATTTTCGAAAACGATGTAAGGTTTTTCTCGTTTCCGGTATCAATATAAGGTCGAGGACGAAAGAGGTGGTGCAGGCCGTGATCGATCGGCGAGCGATCGTAAATGCAGAAGCCGCAATGGAAGTGGAAACGGCAACGGAGCAGCCGGGGGCTGGGGATTCGTTGGAATGGTCGAGAGAGGAGCAACTGGTGGAGAAAGCCCGCGCCGGCGACCGCGAAGCGTTCGGCGAGCTGGTCCGGCGTCACCGCGCCAAGGCGCTGGGCTGGGCGTCGGCGATTTCGCGGGATACGGAGATAGCGGAAGATATCGTCCAGGATGCGCTGATCCGCGCCTTTCTGCACGTAGGCACGCTCTCGGACGCATTCCGGTTCCAGTCGTGGTTCCGGCGCATCGTCCAGAACCAGGCGAATGCCCGCCTGCGGCGAGGGGGGCCGTACGGCAAGGAACGTCCGTTCACGAGCATGGAGGAGCAGACGGCGCCGGCGGATGCGTCTTCGTGGAGCGGCACGGACTGGTGCGACATCGATTCGATTTTGTTTCATTTCAGCCGGTCGTTGAAAGCCCGGCAGTCCGATTCGGATCCGGAAGCGCTGATCGTGCGGCTCGAGCTGATCGAGGGAATCCGCTCGTTGCTGGGGTGTTTGAGCAAGCAGGAGAGGAGCGTATTCGAAGCGCACTTTTTCCGTCAGCTGCCGCCATCCGAAATCGCTTCGCTGCTCGGTACGACCACCTCGAATGTGTATACGCTGCTTTCCCGGTCGCGCAGCAAAGTGCGCAAGGAGCGAATTCAAGTGTACTTCCGCGGCGTCGCCGACGCGATGTCGCGAAACGGCTGCACCATGCGGCGTATTTTGACTCGACCGTTCGATTTCTGATCCGCCATGCAGGGAGGGCTATTATTGAAACAAACACAGGAGCCGGTCCGGCTCACTTGGTCGCCATCCGCTCAAGCGGTATACGGTCTGCTGCAGTATACGGACAAGAAACAGCTGTATTCGCTTGCGGATGTGATGTTCATAACGGGCAATGCGTTCATGATTAACATTCATCCGGTTACGGTATTCGCGGCCGGCCCTACTTTGTTCTCCCCGTTTCAGTTGACGGGGAAAGGGTTGCTGGCGATGGGCTTCGATATCGCGGAGAGCTTCTACAGAATTCCCGCTTCGCCGGAGCAGCTGGAGCAATACGTGCAATTTGTCAAAGAGAGCGTCGACCGCGGGCTGCCGGTCATCGGCTGGGACTTGTTTTGTCCGGAGTTCGGGCTCATTTACGGCTATGACCATCATAAACAGCTGCTGTATGCGCGGGATGCCGAGAAGGACGGCGTCATTCCGTTCGGCGAAATCAACAACAGGAGGTTCATCTGCATCCATGCGACGGCAATTGTCGCATCGGCTCCCGTCGACCCGCTCGATACACTGATCGATTCGCTGCGGAGGGCGCTGCAGTTTTCGAACGAAACGAACCGGCACGTCTCCTCGGAATACCGCCACGGGCTTCCCGGCTACGATGCTTGGATCGAGGCGTTAACGATAAGGCGCATCGACATCCCGAGTCATGCGTACAACCTTGCCGTCTCTTTGGACGGGCGGACGTTCGCAGCGCAATTTTTCTCGGGATTTATGGACACGGTATTCGGCAAGACGCCGTCTGGCGCCGAGTTGGAGCCGCTTGCCGCAGAGGCGGCGCTGCATTACCGCGAGACGGCGGACGCTCTGGCGGAGCTGGCCGAACGGTTCCCTTTCCCCCACGGGGGCGAGCCGAACGATCGCGAGGAGGCGGAATGGGCGATTCCGCGGCTGACCCGGGCGAGAGAAGCGGAGACGAAAGGCGTCGCCGTCATGCAGCGGATGCTGGACCTATTGACGGAACGAAACGGAACTAGGCCAGTCAAGCTCGGGAAATGGACCGGCGGCCGGTAAGAAGCTTAAGGAGATCCAGTTCCATTATTGAAGGAGTAGCACACAAAAAACCGTCCACGGACGGTTTTTTTGTGCGTAATGGTCGCTTTTATTTCCGAATGCCCGGCGATATCCAGTCAATCGATAAATCAAGCAAAGCCATGCCACTGCCATCACTTCGGCGCGCCGGACGCTTCTCTGAAGCCGCATGTTTTGTGCGAGCCGTCGCAGAACGGCTGAGTGTTGGAATGCCGACAGCGGCATAGGGCTACCGTATCGCCGGTAGAGAATGCGGCTCCGCTCCCGTCCACGAGTTCGAACTCTCCTTGAATGACATAAGGACCTTCATCGTACTTCTTAACATCAATCCGAAAGAAGTCCTTTTCCTCTGCAGGGAGGGGATGAATTTCGGTTAGGCGAAGCCTAAATGAACTGTTTTTTTTCGAGATCCCTCGTCTTTTCTCTTGTAACATTTTCTATAGTGGGTTGGAGGATTAGTGGTGAATAGGGTATAATGGGAATATATGTTCCCGTCAGGAGGGATGCATGTGCAAATGACCTTTCAGTTTCGCCTTTATCCGACTTCCGAACAGGAACAACTCATGAATCGAACGCTGGAATTGTGCCGGAAGCTGTACAATAGGGCTAAGGAGCAACGCGAGACCGCCTACAAGCAGGAAGGCAAAACCATCACCTATGCCATGCAGCAGAATGAACTGCCTGCCTTCAAGAAGGAGTTTCCCGAATACAAGAACGTTCACTCGCAGGTACTGCAGGACTGTTTGCAGCGTTTGGATGATGCGTATCAGCGTTTCTTTCGCGGTGAAGCCGGGTACCCCCACTTCAAGTCGGCTGACCGATACGTTTCTTTTACCTACCCGCAACCCGGTGCGGTTGATAAGACGTTTGCCAAACCAGGGTATGTCTATCTTTCCAAAATCGGCGTTGTCAAAATGAATGCCCACCGTCCCTTTGACCCTGCGAACGTGACGCAAATCAATGTGAAACGGTATGTGGACAGGTGGATGGTCAATATCAGTGTGAAAGTGCCTGATGCGGAAGCGGTACAAACGGCGGAATCCGCTGTGGGCATTGATGTCGGGCTGAACACGTTTGCGGCGCTGTCCGATAAAACGAAGGTGGACAACCCCCGGTATTTGCGCAAAGCGGAGAAGCAGCTGAAACGGAAGCAGCAGCAGCTTTCCCGCAAGCAACCTGCTTCCTGCAACCGGAAGAAGGCCAAGCATAAGGTCGCCAAGGCCCACCAGAAAGTCGCGCGGCAGCGAAAAGACTTTTTGCATAAACAATCGCACCGCATCGTACGAGACCATGATCTGATCGCGGTGGAAGAGTTAAAGGTCAGGAACATGGTCCGCAACCGCCGCCTGGCCAAAAGCATTTCGGATGCCGGATGGAGGCGATTTATCACTTATCTGTCTTACAAAGCCAAGAGACAAGGGAAAGACAGAGACATCGTCTCGGCAAAGATCATCTTGCAGCGGGCCTTGGAAATACCAGCTTGATGGACCGAACACCGTAGGGAGGGTTGCCCCCGAACGGGATGCGGAAAGCATCGAACGCTTGTGGAGATCATGTAAGACCTTTCTCCAAGGAAAGGCGGAGATCGTTGAAACAAGAAGCCCCCGCCTCTTCAAGCGGTGGGAGGCATTCACTGGTTACTTTGGACATGGCCATTATTTCCCCTTTCGAATAAACTCACCCAAACGTCCTTTAAAGAGTTGGGAGCCGTTGCGGCTACATGGACACTGACGGCGAGAAGCAGCAATTCGAATTCATAGCCGGTTGCCGAACTGGATATGAAACCCGCACCGAGCTTCACTTTAAGCAGCGCCACGAGAAGAATGAGGCTGAATAAAGCGGCGACATAACGGGTTCCCGCGCCGATCAGGACGAGGATGCCTCCGAGCAGCTCGATCCACGGGAGCACATAGCCGAACAGCTCCGCAAGCGGGAAACCTTGCGAATGTAGCCATTCCGTCAAGCCGCCGTACCCCCATTCCAGTTTGAATATGCCGTGCATCATAAAAGTGATGCCAAGCAGCAAGCGTAAAGCGGTGTTCGTGTAAAAGCCTACGTTTCGGGTCACCTTGCCCAACTCCTTCGATTAGTTTCATAATCAATTGTTGACTACGCAACTAATGTACCAGAATATAGTTGCGCAGTCAACAATTATTTTGTTGCACAGTCAACTAAAATTGCTTACTATTGAAAGTAGCAAAGGAAGGGATGACGGCCATGGACAAAGTAACCGAGCAAGAGCTGTCCGCGTGGAGATTTTTTATTAAGGCGCACGCTATGATCATCGAGAGAATCGAGCAGGATTTGGCCGAGCAGAAGCGGGTTCCGCTTACCGCCTATGACGTGTTGATCGCTTTATTCGAAGCGCCCGGCCGGAAGCTCCGTTTCGGAGACTTGAACAAGAAGCTCGTTCTGAGCAAAAGCGGACTAACCCGATTGGTGGACCGGATGGAGCGGGAAGGGCTGATTCGAAGAGAAAGAAGCGAAGAAGACAGACGCGGCGCCTATGCCGCGCTTACGGAGTTGGGCGAGACGGAGCTGCGGAAAGCGTGGCCCGTCTATGCGAAGGGCATCAAGCAATATTTTGCCGCACCGCTTTCCGCCGGGAACGATCTGCAATCCGCCCGCAATGCTTTTGAGGCGCTGTATGTATACATGCAGTCTCAGGAGGGGGCGTCGTCTTGAACATTCAGCTTGTTGTCGAATGTGTAATGCTCGCGGATGATCCGACTACATTCGTTACCCGCGAAGTCTCTGACATTGAAGTGGAGATCGGAGGGATTCCGGGCGACCGGCATTATGGCATACTCCGCCCCGCCGATTCGCGGCAGAACATTTATCCGCGGGGGACGATGATCGCCAATCGGCGCCAAATCAGCATCGTTTCCGTGGAGGAGTGCCGGCGGATCGCCGCTAATATGGGTGTGCCGGAGATAAGGCCCGAATGGCTCGGGGCCAACATCCTGGTAAGCGGCACGGATAAGCTGACGGAGCTGCCGGCCGGAGCGCGCTTGCTGTTTCCCGATGGAACGGGCCTTATCTGCGAAGGCGAAAATTTGCCATGCGTAGGGCCCGGGAAGGTGATCGAGGACGTGTACAAGCAGACGGGTCTTCACCGCAAATTTGTGCCGGCAGCCCGTAAATCGCGAGGCATCGTATGTTCGGTTGAACGGGAAGGAAGTATTCACAGAGGCGATCTTGTTCAAATAAGGCTCGCGTGAAAGGTTATCGTCCGCGAAAAGAAACGGGACCGCCTGATGCATCCCCTTTGTGCACAGAAACAGCTTTATGCCGGCCCCGACTACATCGGGACCACGCGCTTGCCGGATACATCCCACCGCCACGGTACGGAGTGTCCTTGGAGATGGACGCCGCCGTACCACTCGTCGATGCCTTGCACGGTGATCCAATCCTCTTCGCCGTCCAGAACGCGCCGGCCCAATGCCGACAGCGTAATGACGCAATCGCGGAAGGATGGTTCGGGATTGCTGAAGCCGGGGAAGCCGGACAGTCCTTCGATGTGCAGCAGCGGGTGCGGCTGTTCCGCCATTCTCGCCAAATGATGCCAATATTCCAGATCGCCCATGCCGAGCATATGCAGCTCATCGCCTACATGCTGAAACAGTTTCACCGGAGAGCTGATACCGCTCTGCACTTTCTCCAGCGTAATGCGCTCTATAAGTCCGAGACCGCTGCCGACGGAAGGAAGCCGCGCCAGATGGGCCTCGAATGCTTGCCGCACGAAGGGCAGCGCAGACGTATCCCCTTGAAGCAGGCTCATCAGCTTCATCGGGTCCGGGGAGGCGTATGCTTCCCACACCTCGCGGCCCAAGTCCAGCTCCCGCTGTCCGATCGTCTGCCAGGTGCCCGACAACGTCTCCATCTGCTGCACGGACAGCTGGCCCAAGCCCCGGAAGCGTTCGATGCCGGGAAATGCCCCGATGCACAGCAGACTGAGCTTCGTCCCGCCCAACCGCTGCTGGGAGAACCAATGGAGCAAGTAACATAACATCGTTTGATCGAACAAGTCGTGTTCGAACCAGAGCACGATTTCTTCGTATTGGCGGAACTCCAGGATTTGCCGCTCCTGCGCCTCGCTGATCTTGACATAGTCCGAACGGGGAATGCCCATCGATTGTTCCAAATATTGAGCCCTAGCGGACCGGTTCTCCGGCTCCGCCATATCGGCGAATACGGGACCTGCAGGGTACACTTCTCTCCACACCAAAATATCGCCCTGCACTACGCCCTGCTTCAGCTTATCCCCTACGGAATCGCCGTTTACGATATGAAGCATGCTGCTTCCTCCCTCGTATAGATGCTGGAACACGGAAATGCAATCGGCTATCGGCAGCGTGCCTTTCAGCTTGCGGCGGGCATCGAAAAGCCGCTTCTTCAGCACGGGGATCGGGGTGTCCAAGGTACGCGATATTTCTTGGAGCGTATACCCGTAGAAGTAGAAAAGTTGAACCGCTACCCGCATATTGGCTGACAAGGACGCGATGGCGTCGTGCAGCAGCTGCTGCAGTTCTTTTCGCTCCACGATGTCCGACAGGCTCGCCTGCACCCCGGCGATTTGGGCGATTTCGTCAAGGGGCAGCGTCCGGTGCCGCTTCCGGCGCAGCAGACGGTGGCATTGCCGGACGACGATCGCTTTGAACCAGCCGGGAAAAGCTTCCGGCTCCCGCAGCTTGTCTATATGCAGGAACGCTTCCGTGAACGCCTCCTGAACCGCATCCTCGGCCAGATGCGAATCGCGCAACCGCTCGTAAGCTACCGCATAAGCCATAGGCGTAAACCGCCGGACGAGAGGCCCGAATGATTCCCGGTCTCCGAGGCGGGCGGCTTCGATCCATTGAAGCATAATGGCCGCTCCTTTCCGTGTTCTCATACATAAGTGCCGCGGAGGGGCGTAAAGGTTACGTTCTAGAAAAAGTAATTAATAACCTCGTTATATTCCTGCTGGGCATTTACGTCTGAGGGATCGGAACGATGCGATCCTTGCCACCGTTACCGTTATTGATGCGAACTCTCGTCGGACCTGACCGGCAAACGTTGCATACGGCAGCGGGCCCGGGAGGCGGCGCTCACTCATGCTTCGGCCGGTACTGCATGGGCGATACGCCGGTCCATCGGCGGAACTGGCTGGAAAAGTGGCTGAGCGAATGAAAGCCGAGCTCCAGGGCAATGGCCTCGATCGGACGGTTGGTCGTCACCAGCAGCCGTTTTGCCCGGTTCAGGACCAGCTCGCTGACGTAGCGGCGCGGCGAGACGCCGTATACTTTGGTGAACAGCTTCGAACATTGGCTGCGGCTTAAGTGCAAGTCTCGGGCGATCCGGGCGACGGATTCGTCGGAATCGGCCGTTACCATCCGCCGAAGCCGTTCTTCGATCGCATGCGCCGTATCGATTTCCAGAAAGGAAGCGACGGAAGGCCGGGCTTTCCCGGCGGGCGCTTGAGGAGCGGCGCATTGCGCAGTCAACGAAGCGACTATCTGTAAAATCGCGGCTTGCAATTCGAGCTTGCGCAGCGGATCGATATACGAAGCCACGAGCTTGGCGGACGGACCGGACGAGGGGCCGTCCGTCAGGCTCAGCGCCATCAGTCGCTCTATGCGCGCAACGATTTCCGCCAGTCCGCCCGCAGCCGCATCGGCACCACCCAGCAGAAAGCAGTCGGCGGCGTTGAGCCGCCTGCGCAAGTCAGGATCGTCCACGTCAAAGTGGATATTCAAAAACGAATACGGCTCAGCGGCGAGGTTCTCCAGCCGATGGCGCACTCCGGCTTTCAGCAGCATCCAGTCTCCCGCGCGCATCGTCCGTTCGCTTAATTTACTCACTCCCACAAACTGCACGACTTCACCGCTGAAGCAGTATAAGATTTCAAACATTTGATGATGATGCAGCGGATACGACCAACCCGGCGGCTTAACGCCAAATCCGCAGCCCCTGATTTGCAGCGTGCTGGTCATACTCGGAAAGAACACCTCGATATCCATCCGTTTCCTCCGTTCGAGTCGACTGGAGACAGTCCCTTCAGTTCATTTTATCATATTTGAACAACCCTAATGGTAATGGCACAAATGATAAAAAAAACGGACGCTTTGCGCATGGTCCCGGGCGCAAATCCGGCTTATGATGAAGGCAACCGCCACCTGGAACAAGCTGTCGCCGTATCCGGAAAAGCAAGCCGGCAACGCGGGACAAGCCATTAGATTGGGGCCGCAACCTTGGCGAGAAAGGAGGGAGAAGACCGCGGAACCGGACCTAGGTCCGATTTGCTGGCAGCGGAGGGATAGGTGTTGGCGGGGCGAAGCGATTACCGACTTGAAAGTGCTTTTAAACCAAATAAAGAAGAGGGTGTCGTTCATGTTGAAACCATCGATTGCGATCGGAGCGGCGGGAATGCTGCTCGTACTTGCCGCCTGCTCCGGATCGGGCACGCCCGATGCCGGCAAAGTGGCGGGGGAGACTCCTGCCCAGCCCGAGAAAAAAGAACCGACCACGCTTTACTTTTACAACGTCGGCGCCAACTTCGACGCCGCAGGCTACTTCGAAGAAAAGTTCGGCAAGGCGATCAAAGAGAAATTCCCGCACATTACTCCGGTGTTGATCCCTACCACGAGCGGAGCGCTCGACAAGCAGATCGCGTCGGGCCAGCAGATCGACGTCATTTTCGGCTCGGTCGGCCTCGCCTACAACAGCGTCTTTCTGAACAACACGCAGTACGATATCGAACCGCTCGTCAAAAAATACAAGACGGATTTAAGCCGCTTCGAGCCGCAGACGCTCGAGATGATCCGGCAAATGAGCGGCGGCAAGCTGTACGCGCTGCCGTTCGACACCGCAGCTTCCGTCATTTACTACAACAAAAACTTGTTCGACAAGTTCGGCGTCACCTACCCGAAGGACGGCATCACCTGGGACGAGCTGTACAACTTGTCGGTCAAGCTGACGCGCAACGAAGGCGGCGTCCAATATTACGGCTTCACGATTTCGCCGAATCATTACTTTTGGCGCAACCAAATGTCGCTCAACTTCGTCGATCCGCAAACGCTGCAAGTGTCGCTGACGAACGACAAAGTCAAAAGCCTCATGGACAACATCGCCCGCTTTTATCAAATTCCCGGCTTCAATCCGGATAAGGCAAAGATGGACAGCTTGACCAAAATGTTTTTCCAGGATCAAGTGTCGGCGATGTGGACGCCGGTGGCCGGTCTGCACGTCGAGAAAGACCTGGCCCCGCTCAATTGGGATATCGTCTCGTACCCGACGATGAACGGCTTCGGGCCGCAGCCTTATCCGGTCTTCATGTTCCTGAACGTCGGCAGCAAATACAAGGACGACGCGTACCAGGTGATGGACTTTTTGTCCACCGAGACGTTTCTGACGGAGAAGGCGAAGGCGGCGACGTTCATCCCGGCGCTAAGCAGCGCTAACATTTCGAAAGTATTCGGCCAGGACGCCCCGCTGTACAAAGGGCGCAATGTTGCCGCGATCCCGCTGAAAAATATGGCGAAACCGTCTCCCCAGAGCAAATATTACTCGACGGCAGGGCAGCATCTAACGATCGCCTTGCGCGGCATTTTGTATGAGGGCAAAGACGCTAATACGGCGCTGCGGGATGCCGAGGAAGCGATGAAGAAAACGATCGAGGCGGACAAAAACAAGTAGCCGCGGAGGCCGAAGCCGGCGGAAGCGGTTTGAACGGAAAGCGAAAACAAACATACCGGAAGGACTGCGCAGCGGTTCGGGGACCGTGAGCCGCTGCGGCCGGGCGGTCGACCGGTGGAAGGCGCATGAAACCGACTAATGAAACCGTATACAAATTTCTATTTAAGCGGGAGGCGGCGGAAATGATGGAACGGCGAGAAATGGATGAAATACAAGAAGATAAGGGTTTGGATGCCGGCGGCAAATCGCCCTTGCTCACGAGAAGGGCGATGCTGTCGTCGCTAGGCCTGACTGGGGCAGTCCTGGCCGCGGGCAGCGTGATCGGAGGAACGATAGGCACGTCGTTCGCGGCCGGGGGACCGGTGAGCGGGGAAGTGTACGGCCGCAAAGGGCTGCCCGATTTTTTTCTGGCGGAGGATCCTGGTTTAGAGAGCGTTGCCGATATGCTTTCTATTGCAAATCCGCAAAACGGCAGTCGAGTATATGTAAAATCGTACCATGCCGGATTAAACAAAGGTGGCGGATGCTTTGTTTATGACTCAACAAAAGCAGCTGTAAACGATCGTGGTGTCGAGTTAAATGGATGGGTACGTCAATTACAAAATAATGTGTTGAATCCGTTCATGTTTGGAGCGCATGGCGATTTAGTATTCACTATTCCGGAGGTGCTTGATTATGCATCCGGGCATGATGATACTCAAGCATTTAAAGACATGCTGAATATGAACAAGTATGTGATCCATACCAATATCAGCAAAGCAATTTCGTCGCAAGTATATAGCAAGTATACATTTGAAATACCGCACGGCTCTTATTACATCACAGACACGCTACCGATTAGAACGAATACAAAGATTGAGGGGAACAATTCGACACTATTTTTTGACCCGCCAACCGCTATTGATATGTTTAGTACGCCACGCGACGAAATGGCAGCGGCTTATCAGTTGAGTACAGGTTGGAATACGCAAACAATTTCCATGGTTGCAATCTCGAATTTGGTGCTTCTTGGAAATGTAACACGAACATCGACTGTTCATGCGCAAAAATGTATCGATGGTGCGAATGCGTACAAGTGGCGACTGGAGAATTTGCTTATTGAACGATTTCATAACGGTATTTCGCTTTACGGGCTGGATACGTCCGCTTGGACAAATGGCTCGCGCATCGGAAATTTCTACGAGAACGTTGTGGATGGCGTAGCCATTCATGAATGCGTACAGGGATTCTACAACACTTCAAATGCGTTACAAGCTACAAACTTAACTATAGGCGGCGGCACAGTAGTAGATAAACGATATGCCAATAAATTCGACTACCTATTGATAAACACAGGTGCCGGCTGCAGCTTCAATGGTTTTAATATTGCCCCGGCATCAGATCAAGGGTCGTCAAAAGCTTTGATTTATGATGCTTGTCACGGTTCGTATTATGGCGGAGGGTACTCGGAATGGTTTAATACTTTATTCGAATTAGAAATGCAAAAACGTTTTGACGGATTCAAGTTTGATGCAAGTCATTTGTTTAAAAGACCTCAAGATACTTGTGTAAGATTTATTGCGGGTACTTACAGCACTTACGACCCCGCTACCGGCATTCGCACACCAAGCAGACATTTTGAAAATGGTAGACAGCATAACGAGTACTTAAATCATACAGGGTTTGAATTTGGTGCGGGTGCAAGTCTCATTACGAACTTCTTTAAATTTTGCCCGCAGTATGATTTTAAGTTTGGTATGTATGGAGCCTACACGGCAAGCAATGATTTAATCTACGATGTGAAACGTTTCGAATCCGTGCATACCGGATTTACAACGAAGTATGGTATTCGCCTAATCAATCCGACAGCATCCCAGATCGATATCATTCTTCCGATCAATACTCAATCTGTACAAGCCAAAGTCTGTATGTTGTATAGAACAATAGCAGGTTCTTTTGATTATGCCAAATTGAAATCAAACGTATGGGTTAACTCTTCCAATGAGCGCATTTCGTTGGGCGAGTTGATGTATGATTACCGTAACGGCTGGAAAATGGCAGCTTGTGAAGTTACATCGGAAAATGCAAGAGAAGGCAACGTAACCATTTCTATCCCCGCAAATTCACAAGTTGAAATCGAGCACATTGGAGCTTACACAGGCGGTGTGCCCATGATGCCGCAGTATGCTGACTACGAGCCGCGAATTAACGCACTTAACACAGAGTGGATGAATACATCGTCCCTTTCCAATGTGACGGGCGGTACGTTTGCACTTCATGATGTATTTAGAGCATTATATGATGCTAACGGTACTTTTGCATCAGATGGATACATAACGGCAGCAGGTAGAACACACACAAGTCGCTATACGATTGCTAGTCAAGCAACGCTAAGCGCTACAGACACTAACGTGATAGATACATCAACATCATCTGTCATTTCTCGTGCAGGTATTGGTAGTTATCTCTCACTGACTCAAGGGTCTACTAATATATTTGCGGTTGTCGGTCGTGTATTTGAGAATGGGAGTTACTCTAAAAAGCTAATCGTTTCACATGCTTCTGCCAGCATTACCGCCGGTTCTGTTACCGTTCCAGTCGGTTTTATGCAGTCGCCTGCGTTTAGAGATGTAAACGGTTATGCTAGAAGATCAATATCTTATACCAAGACTATTGCTGCAAATTCTATAGCCGCAACAGACGCAACAATGGATAATGCTTATCTAGGTGCGCCTGTACATGTAGCTGTTTCACCGCCGCTTGGGGTAAGTTCAAGAGTTTGGGCGGAAGTAATATCTACCGGAAATGTTAGGGTTTATCATCAAAACCTAACCGCCTCTGATATTACGGTGACAAACGCCATATTGTCTTTAAAAATTGTCTAATCTATATTAGTTGAACTAGAAATTCGGGAATCTTGTATAAAGGGGGGGGCAACCACAATGGGCAAAAGAGCGAAGAAGCCGCTTGTGTTGGGCTGTACCATTGCTGCGATTAGTATGATGCTGCTGAGCGCATGTCAGAGCGGCAAGTCGAATGAAGGACCGGAGGCGACGCCGGAGAAGCGGCAGCAAGTTCCTGCGGAGCCGACAGAGCTGTATTTTCTGAGTACGAGCAACTACTGGTGGGATGAAGAGGTATTTATGAGGGACTTCGGCGAACCGCTTAAGAAAAAATTTCCCAACATCATCCCCAAAACCGTAAAGCTTACGGCAATGAATGCAAAAGAGATGGAAGGACTGATTGCGTCGAAGCAGCCGATGGACGTCATTCTTGCGGCCAATTACAGCTACCTCTCCTTAGTGCAGCCTTATGGCTTGTCCGAGGATATCGAACCGTATCTCAAACAGGCGCAAGTGGATTTGAATCGGTTTGCCGCGGAATTTCTCGATCTGAACAGGAGCTTGGGCGGAGGGAAGCTGATAGGGCTTCCGCTGCAGGACAGTCCGACACAAGTGCTGTACAACAAGTCGATCTTCGATAAATTCGGCGTTCCTTATCCGCCCCATGACCGGTGGACATGGGATGAAATGTTTACTGTCGCCAAAAAGCTGACTCGTATGGACGGAGATACTTCCTATTACGGTGTGCGGGTCCACCCTACCTTCTTCAGAAGAAATCCGTATTCGCTGGAATTTGTCCATCCGACCACGCACAAGGTGCAGTTCAACAGCGATCTGGGAAAGACCGTATCCGAGATGTTTCTTCGGCAATATGAGCTTTCGGACACCAAAGGACTTACTCCATATGGAGATAAACTGTTTTTCGAAGACCGGACTTTGGCGATGTGGATGGGGCTGGGCTCCTCTTACAATACACCGGAGAGGTATAAGGGTCTGGAGTGGGATTTGGCGCCGATCCCGATACTGCCCGAGCGTGGGAACGTCAGCGTTCAGCCTTATCCGGATTATATGTACTTGTCCAGTATAAGCAAGCATAAGGAGCTAGCCGTGAAAGCGATGGACTTCTTTACATCGGATTACTTGCAGATGGAGCTATCCAGGAAAGGCTGGACCACGCCTTTGAAAAACAGCCAGATCAAGACGGCGTTCGGCCAAGACTCCGATTTGTTCCGAGGCAAAAACGTAAGCGCCATGAGTCCGGCAAAATATGCTCCGGCAGCCGCCTATGATCTGTATATCCATCAGGCATCCGCAACGATCATACCGAAACATATCCATAACGTGGCATTGGGCCAAACGGACATCAATTCCGCAATGCGTTCCGCCGAGGAAGAAGTAAACAAATTTATCGAAGCACAGCAAAGTATGCAAGCCAAGTAGTCACCACCGATAAAGCGAGGTTACGATCCATGATTATCGACTGCCATAATCATCCGGACTGGTATGGATATAATATCGAACGGTATTTGGACAACATGAAGCGATACAACATCGACAAAACCTGGCTGCTTAGCTGGGAATGCCCGGATGACGAATACAGCCCGACATACAAAAAACAGGTCCCTGACGCATCGCTGCCGGACGGCCCGATATCGTTCCACCGCTGCGTCCGGTATGCGGAGCAGTATCCGGACAAATTCATTTTAGGCTACGCGCCCGATCCGCGCCGTCCTGATGCGATCGACAAACTCGATCATGCGATCCGGCTGTACGGCGTCCGCGTGTATGGCGAGATCAAGCTGCGCATGATGTACGACAATCCGGACGCGATCCGGCTATTCCGTTTCTGCGGGGAGAAAGGGCTGCCGGTTACGGTACATATCGACTACGAGTTCGCTACGGGGTCGGCGTATCCCCGTCCGAACTGGTGGTACGGCGGCGGCATCGACGCCTTCGAGCGTGCTGTCAAGGCTTGTCCGGACACGTATTTCCTCGGTCATGCTCCCGGTTTCTGGGCACATCTATCCGGCGACGACCAGTACGACAAAGTCGCCTATCCGACAGGAAAAGTCCAGCCGGGCGGCAAGGTTAGCGAAATGCTGCGCAAATACCGGAACCTGTACTGCGATATATCCGCAGGCTCGGGAGCGAGAGCGTTCAGCCGTGATCCGGAATTCGCGAGAGAGTTTATACTCGAATTCCAGGACCGCATCTTGTACGGCCGCGACTATTTCGATAACGTTCACCAGGAAGTGCTGGGGTCGCTTAATCTGCCGGACGACGTTCTTGCCAAAATATACTCGGGCAACGCTTTGAAGCTCGTTCCGTTATCCTGATACGATACGGGCAAAGCCTATCGGGTTAAGGAACCGAAGGCCCGATGCCCGACATTTGGACTCCTATTTTGTACGGCCGCGAACTGGCGGACCGGATCGGCCTCGAAGAAGCGTCGGCTACCCAGAGCTGTTTCGGGTGTACCAATTCGGCTGCCAGGGGCCGGACTTTTATTTTACCACCGCTTTCTGCCGTGGCAGTCCCGGTGTCGAAACGCAGCATACTACGGTATGGGAAAGGGCGGGACATGGGAGGCGCTCGCGAACCCGCGATTCAGCGGGGCGAACGCCACACTCTTCATGAGTGGCGAGGACGATGAAACCAAGCAAACTGTCTTTCGGCTGGGAGCCGAAGCGGGTTTCGACATGGTGGACGCGGGTGGTGATGAAGCGATGGGCGGGATCGAAAAGGTGCTCTTTTCGTTCTGGACCGCGCTCTCGCCGCGGTTCGACCATGACTGATGAGAGAAGAAGCGCAACCGTCTTGAGCCGATGCCGATGCATCTCAACTTTCCGTGGACACAATTACAACCCGATTGCATATAAGTCGAGTGGATAACTATCTTAGCCAGTTATTGTTTTTAAGCCCGATTATTATCAAGCCGGGATAACGAGCGAAATACCGAAGGCGTCGTCCCGGCTTGATGTTCGACGGTATGTAGCTGCCTGTCTAGGGCAAATAGCTAGTTTTTGATTTCTCCCGGCGTAACTCCATAATATTTGCGAAATACGCGAATGAAATGACTGATGTCTTTAAACCCAAGCATGTAAGTCGCTTCCGATACGCTGTTGCCACCCTGCAACAGTTTTTTTGCATGCTCCATTCTTTTTTTCAGGATGTACTGAGGAAACGATACACCCATTTCTTTCTTGAATACCCTTCCAAGATGCGAGGCATTTACATGCAAACGATCGGCTGCGTCTTGAAGGCTCCAATGATGTCCGTCCTGTGCTTCCATCAAATCGACAATCTTTTTGACCAAAGGATGATGTAGTTTCATGACGGCCGTTGCCGCAATGGTGCGGTTTCCGGTCTCGGGCTGATTCATGAAGCGTCGGTCGGTCAAATCGTAAATGATTTCTATCGAGATACTTGTCGGATTCATTACGCCTTCTTCGACGAAAAAACGGGCAGTCCACGCGGTTCGATCGAAAAACCAATAATCGCGGTTGGAAAAAGTCGCTTTATCTATATCGGATGTCTCTGTTAAAGAAAACCCATTTACCGTTACTTTAAACGGCTTTGCATCCAGATGAACTTGAACATCATAGATGCGCCTGGACGGCATTCCATCGTAAAGCCCTGTTCTCAGACCAATTTCCGCGCGCAAAGACGTATTTTTTGCTGAACAACAGATTTTGGTTTCGGCGATTTCCTGCTGCAAATAGGAATAGGTCGTCCCATCGTCCTCCAATAATGTATAATTGCTTTCCCCGTGCGGATAAAAGTGCAATCCGATGATTTCCTTTTGTTTATCATCGATACAGTCGCCAGCGGTCCAAGTCGGGATAATCGCGCCGGCTCGCACATATAGGGGACCTCCTGCAGGGGAAGGGATGGCAGGCGTCAACCACTTCGGTCCGGCATGCCTCTCGCCTGTCCAGTAATCGATCCATTCGCCATTCGGTAAATAGACTTGATTTGTAAACGCGGCCACAAGAAATGAATCGCCAAACATATATTGATTCAGTAATCGGTTCGATAGAGGGTCTTCCGGGAAGCACAGGGGCATTGCTCGTACGATGGGCATTCCTGTGCGAGCGGCAGTATGCGCCGCAGAATAAATGTATGGGATAAGAGAATACCGCAGTTTAGCGTAATGCTTAAATGTCAACAATAAATCGTTCTTCAAAATAGACGGATGGCACCAGAAGCCAGAGCTGTTTACAAGCGACCATGCTTGCAAAAAACCGAAATGGATCCCTTCGGGCGTCGATACGTCCATATCGCTTGTTGTATTGGCATGACCGGTTAATCCATGGTTTAATACGGAAATCAGCGTCGATTCGCCTTGCGAGTTGCCGGCCCATGTGGCTGCATATTGCTGCAAGCCTGTATACCCGACCGCGATGTAATTCATTGAGCGGCGCCCCGTTTGTTTTTGAAAGCCTTGATGCATTTGCTTGCTCAGCAGGAGGGGGTATAGATTGCGAATTTCCGTGTCGCTCATCTGATTTCCCCATATTCCCGTCGGATGTTGGAAGGAGTTTCCCGGCACGACCATCTTGAATGAAGATACGCCAAGTTCAACAAATTGACGCAATTGAGCATAAAAGGAATGCTCGTCTTCCAAGCTTACATCATATCTGCAATATAACCATAGACTCATTTTAAAACCGTGATTGTGCAACGTATCGATAAAGGGAGCTGTATAGTTGGAGGAGGATGACACTCGAAAACGGTTCAGATCCCAACGAAACGGAAATGGAATCTTGCCGTCATTGTCTTCTTCCATCCAACCGCGCTCAAGACCGATCATATCGCAAGGAATGCCGTCTCTGCGAAAATTCAAAGCATCGTCGATCATCTCGCGTGCGTTCGTGTACGAATGACAGGTGAACGTTAAACCGTAAGCCCAAATGGGCATCATAAGCGGTCTTCCTGCGACTTCCGTATAGCAATCAAGCAGCTCGGCATAATCGTCCCCGACAAACAGAAAGTAATCCAGATCTCCTTCTTGCCCGCTAATGAATAAACGATCCGCATACGTGTGGGCAATATCAATGCGGTGTCTCCATGTCGTATTGACTAGCAGCCCCCAGCCTTTACTGCTCATAAGGAACGGTACGGGAGCATGGCGGTTGGTAGCATCGACCTTCATGTCGGCGGCATGTCCCCGATGCTGAATGCGTTCCCTCGTTTCGTCCCCTAGCCCGTACATCATTTCGTCCCCGGATAGAAGAAAATGGACTTCAAAGCCATGTATAGAAGCGGGATTTTGAACATTCTCGGCATGACAGGTCAGCATATCGCCGCGACGATTGAACAAGGCTAGCTTTCCGCTGTTTTTGTCAACGTGCAGGGAAGAATGGCCATTATGGATCATGATGGAAGTATCGTTTTGCTCCATCGTATATGTTGTCGATAGGGTAGGATGAATAATACCGTAACGAACGAGTGGCGGCTCGTTAAAATCGGCAGTATGATTTGTACGAATCCGAAATGTACCATGAGAGAGCGGATCTATGCGTAAATACGAACGATTTGCGATTTGGAGCAAGATGTGCGGATTGTCCATGGAAGATGCACTCCTTTCACTTCATTCCGGTTACGGATTGCATATAAACGCATCGCTCATAAATAGACCAATTCTTGCATTCAGCAGACCGAAAGCTGCACCAATTGTCCTATAACTTGGACAAGGCGACATTTACAATGATTATAGCTTCCGATCAGGAGGAGAATCAATCATGAATAATGGGTGTTTCATGCTGAGAGGCGAAAGGACGGGGATAAATGGGAGCGCAACAGACTGTGAAACTGGGTGTCATCGGATTGGGCGGACGCGGCAGAGGGCTGCTAACGCTTTTGCTGGGAATGGAGAATGTCGAAGTGCCTGCAATTTGCGATGCGTTCGAAGAACGGCTGGAGAAAGGCCTAAGCATCGTAGTAGAAAATGAACGTCCTCCGGCAACCGGTTATTCGGATTATCGGGAGCTGCTCGCCCGATCCGACATTCAGGGAGTAGTCATTGCTACGACTTGGGTAACCCATGCGGAGATCGCGATCGCCGCAATGCGGGCGGGCAAGTACGCCGGTATCGAAGTCGGCGGAGCCGCTTCCCTGGAAGAGTGCTGGGAGCTGGTTCGCACATCGGAGCAGACCGGCATGCCCTGTATGCTGCTCGAGAACTGCTGCTACGGACGTAACGAGCTGGCGGTTATGAATATGGTGAAGAAAGGCCTGCTGGGCGAGATCGTTCATGCCCAATGCGGGTATGAGCACGATCTGCGCGCGGAAGTCGCGATGGGTGATGTGAACAAACACAACCGCTTCCACAACTATTTGCACCGCAACGGCGACGTGTATCCGATCCACGGCCTGGGGCCGGTGTCCAAGACGCTGGAGATCAACCGCGGCAACCGTCTCGTGACACTGACCTCGATGTCCTCGAAATCGCGAGGCATCAAGCAGTGGGCGACGGACAAGTTTGGCGAGAACGACCCGAAGGCCAAGCTGAACTGGACCCAAGGCGATGTCGTCACGACGATGGTAAGGTGCGCCGGCGGCGAAACGATAACGATCATCCACGATACGACGCTGCCTCGTCCGTATTCGAGAGCGGGCCGCGTGCAAGGGACGAAGGGGCTGTGGATGGAAATCAATCATTCGATCCATATCGATGGCCTCACTCCGGCGCACAAATGGGATTCGTTCGACAAATACCTGGAAGAGTACGAGCACCCGATCTGGAAAATGTATCAAGAGATAGGCGTACGCGGCGGCCACGGCGGTATGGACTACCTCGTGTTGCAGGCTTTCACGGAGAGCATCATGAACGGCACTCAGACCCCGATCGATGTGTACGACACGGCGGTATGGATGGCGGTTACCGTATTGTCGGAAGAGTCCATCGCGCTCGGCAGCATGCCGGTTGCGATCCCGGACTTCACGAAAGGCAAGTGGATCAACCGGGAGCCGGCGCCGGTCAGCCGATATGCCTTGGACGCCGTTCATGATCAATTGTTCTAATTTGAAAGAGATCTCCCTCAGGACGTGATGAACCTGGGGGAGATCCTTTTTTTGTTTCGCTTGCCTAGCGAAACACGCATCTTCTAGCCGGTGAAAAGTTCGGTTACGTATTGCGTATACAGGCAACACACATAAATAGACCGAATATTGCATTCAGCAGACCGAAAGCTGCAACAATCGTCCTATAACTTGTGCAAGGCAGCGCTTACAATGTTTATAGCATTATTTTTCTATGCGAAAAAACAAAGGGAGGCAAGAAGGATGGAGAAAAAGAAATACGGCAAACGGTATCAGTTGTTCTTGATCGCGGCTATGATGCTGTTTGCTTCAGCATGCGGGGCAGACAAAGGTGCTAAAGAAGGCGGCAAGGGGGAGACGAAGACCAAGGAGCCGGTCGAGCTTGCGTTTTACTTTCAAAACGGCAATTGGACGGAAGAGCGCTTTATGGATTTATTCGGGAAACATATTCAGGCAAAGTTTCCCCACATAACCCCGAAACTTATTTTGCAATCGAAAGGACCCGTAGAGGATTTTATTGCGTCGGGAACTATGGTCGATATATGGTTCAATACGGCCAGTTCCGTTCCTATGAACATAAGTATGGCTATCGACTACGATATGTCCGAGCTGATCAAGAAAAACAACTTTAATTTGAATCCGTTAGAGCAGACGTCGATCGAACGGATGCGCAGCATGGCCAACGGCGGGCTTATCGGACTGCCGTACAGCGCCGAGCTGTCCTTGCTGTATTATAACAAAGACTTGTTCGATAAATTCGGCGTTCCTTACCCGAAAGATGGCATGACCTGGGATGATATTTACCCTTTGGCGAAAAGTTTATCGCGAAACGACGGCGGAGTGCTTTATCGCGGCATCAGGTTTAACGTTGCATTCGGCCTTCTCTACAACCAGTTATCTGAAGCGTTTGTAGATCCGAAGACAAACAATCCGACGCTCCAGACAGACAAGTGGAGGAAAGTTATTGATAATATGACGCGACTTTATCAGATTCCTGGCAATGAAGCGACAGTACCCCAAATCACTAACCCGCTGAAAGGATTTTTTGAAGATAAAGATACTGCAATGTTTGTCGG
>NZ_VCRA01000037.1 GCF_005938385.1 Paenibacillus mesophilus | reverse complement strand
AGCCCCCCTCAAGATGAGATTTCCCAATTCGTAAGACCCCTGGTAGACGACCAGGTTGATAGGTTCGGGGTGGAAGCGCGGCAACGCGTGCAGCTGACGAATACTAATCGGTCGAGGGCTTATCCAAAACCACCCAAGAAAGTGAAGCGGACGCTGACGAAGCGGATGCCGATTACTTTCTCGGGGCCCGGTAAAGACCCTTATCGGGTAAACTCGATTCAGCTTTAACTCGATTCGTTTCGCATTCAGTTTTCAAGGAATAAACCTTGAGCAAATCGTTTGGTGATGATGGCGGAGGGGATCCACGCGTTCCCATCCCGAACACGACCGTTAAGCCCTCCAGCGCCGATGGTACTTGGACCGCAGGGTCCTGGGAGAGTAGGACGTTGCCAAGCGCGAAAACCTTTTTGGATACTATATCCGAAAAGGTTTTTTGATTTTTCATTAAATTTTGCAATTCCCGAAACTTTTGAAGCTTTGCAACAGTCTCCTTAAGAGAGGTGTTTCAAATGGACCCTAAACCGAAACTTCGACATAATTCCAAGGCGGCCGGTCGAGTCGTTCGAAATCTTGCGCTTATCATCGGCATAGTCTTGGCCGGTCTCCTGCTGTTAGTTGCTACTAGATGGAAGCAGCCTTTGGAGAGCGAGAAGGGTACTTTGGTTTTCAGCTCTTCCTCTGCGCAAGTACAAGAGTTGGGCGAAGAACAAAGGAAGCAGGAGCAGAGAGAGGATAACGACGTGCTAATCGTTAAAAACGGGCGAGAAGTTGGCAATGGACCGCTTTCCCCAATCTATACGTCTTTGGGGGGGATCCGAATAGGCGATACGCAGGAGCAAGTATTGGCCTTATTGGGGGAACCCAGCGAGCGAACGCAAGCGCGCAGCACCCCGTATCCCCAGTGGTATTACAAGAATCACGATTTGTATATTTTGTTTTACCGCAATGGAGAGAACGAGCCGGCAGGCGGTGCCGTGTCCATACGGATAAGTGAGCAATCCGCCTTAAAGCTGAATGACAGAAGGGCAGCACCCTCGATAGCGATAGGTGACGGCTTGGAACGATTGCTGGAGCTGTATCGGCCGATAGCAGGCACGGCGGGTGACGGTACAACGCGGAATTTCTGGATACGGGGATCCGAGCTGGGCGTAACGGGCTTTTATAAACCGGTCGTCCAAATTCTCATGAAGGAAGGGCGCATTACGAACATAACGCTGGAGAACGAAGACGATAATCCGAGCCAATAACGGAGCGGCGCGTTCCCATTCCGATGCGAGCCGGATAACGAAAAACGCCTCCGATACGTTACACGTTCTCCCCTCCCACAAAGCCGAGATAGAGAACGCGATGCTTGTAACGTACGGGGGGCGAAGCCGCAGGATTGGTATTGGCGCGTCCGAACGGACGCACGTGCTCCGAGCCTTAAGCCATAAAATAATAATCGTTGAAGAACCCGATTGTGGTGATGACATGGATCACGACAAACAACATCTGATAAACAAAGAGCAAGTTTTCGCGCTTTTCCGTCATTTTCACCAAGTACAGGAAAAAGGGGATGCAGATCATCATATAGCGGACTACGCTGGCTAAATACCAAGGCTGACTGGAGAAAGGAATGATGATCAGCAAAGCGCCGTAAACCCACATAAGCAGCTGTTTCGGCTCCCGGAACAGCTTTTTCCATTGTACAATCAAGTACCCCAAATACACGATAAATACGGCCGTGGATATGACGAATGCGATAAGACCGTTATCCCATCCGCCCGGCGCCATAAAATAGGGCTTTATAAAATAATTGATGTAATTGGCAAACGGTACGGCCGATAACCGATACCATGAAATTTGCTCGTGAAAAGGCGCCAACAAATCCCCGGTCAGCCATTTCATATACAACAAATAGATGCCCATCGGTATGAGAGACAGGAGCGAGTACAGCGCATAGCGGAAATACCGCTTCGAGAATGTAAACCCTTCGTCCAATACGACGGTTCCCAGGACGAAAAACAAATTGATGAACCCCGGCACGCGGGTTACCGTGGAAAGACTAGCGGCAAGAAAAGCTAGTGCATACTTTTTGTCGCAAGCATAATAAATCGAGGCCGCCGATAACATCAAAAACAAGCTTTCCGTATAGGGCAGCGAGTAAAAGATCGAAGTAGGGTATAGGAGCATAAGAATCAATACCGTTCTGGCTTTACGCTCGTCCAGGCGCTGCTGCAAACAGATGGCGTATAAATAAATCAGTGCGAGAAAGAACAATAAATTGGACAAAATTCCTCCAAGGATAGCGGGATTCACCGTGCCGATGAGTGCGACCGCTTTTCCCAGAGCGAATATGAGCAGCGGGTATAGAGGGAAAAACACCCAATTGGCCGGAGAATGCGGTTCGTCGATTCGATAAGCGTCATAGCCGTTGGCGGCAATGTTCAAATAAGCGAAGCTGTCGAACTTGACGAAATCTTTCAAGTTGGGCAGCCGGGTATCATAAAGGTCGAACGGCAGCTTCATTGTATAGTTCGGCACAACTCCCGCGTACTGCCGTTCGTAAGGGGTCTCTTCGGTATAGGCAGAAAACAAATTGTTGCCGACATATCCCGTGAATAAAATCATGATTCTGCTAATGATGAGAAGCAGGAGAATGGATGCGGCTACTTTTCCAGTCAGACCTTTGATCAAATCGTTCGAATCTCCTCTCTATGTATACAATAAGCATCTCCAAACAAGGAAAAAGTATGGGAAACAAAAATAAACAGCAATTGGTCGAATCCTGCCCGGTAAACAGGGGTAAAAGTGTATATACTTAATATCATATCTAATTTCGCAATGCTTTGCCGCAAAAAGTTATCGATGCGATACTTGGCAAATGAGGAAAAAGCGGTTATAATGATTCTAAAGTCAAAGAAAGTCAAAGTCAGAACGTTTGAACTTTCCGACTTTTTCGAATGTGCCGTACAACTTTCATTTGGGAGGTCTTTGGATGCGTAATGTCTCCGATATCATCGAACAATATCTGAAGAACATTTTGCAGCAAAGCCCGGGTGGAGTCGTCGAGTTGCAGCGAAGCGAGTTGGCCGACCGGTTTCAGTGCGTACCTTCGCAGATTAATTATGTAATAAGCACAAGGTTTACGCTGGAGAAAGGGTATTTGGTCGAAAGCAAAAGGGGCGGAGGAGGCTATATCCGCATTCAACGCGTGGAGCTGCCGTCCAAGGAAGCGATACACGTGCATATTTTCAGCACGGTCGGGCTTCAGATCGATCAGGCTTCCGCCGAAGGCATCGTGTATCAGCTGGAGGAAGGCTGTTTGATTACGGCACGCGAAGCGAATTTGCTCAAGGCGGCGATTTCCAGAGACGTTCTGAACCTCAAGCTTCCGCTTAGAGACGAAGTTCGGGCAAGATTATTGAAGGCTATGCTGACAACGCTGCTCAGTAAATGATGTTCCAATTCGAGTCGCGATCCATGCCAAGGAGGGGACGATAACCGTGCTCTGCCAAGAATGCAATAAAAAACCGGCAACGCTGCATTTTACGAAAATCATCAACGGGGAAAAGACCGAATTCCGTATTTGCGAATCGTGCGCCCGCGAGAAGGGCGAGCTCATCCCCGGCACGCCGAACGGTTTTTCTATCCATAACCTGCTATCGGGACTGCTCGACTTCGAACCGAGCCATTCGACGATCGGAGCGAAGCCGCAGACGCTGCGCTGCGATAATTGCGGACTGACTTACAGTCAGTTCAGCAAGCTCGGACGTTTCGGCTGCAGCTCGTGTTACGAGCATTTTTCCGAAAGACTGGATCCGTTGTTCAAAAGAGTTCACGGCAACAATGTTCACGTAGGCAAAGTGCCTAAGCGAACGGGGGGCCTCATTCAATATAAGCGTGAAATCGATAAATTGAAGAACGATATGCAAATGCGCATTGCCCGCGAAGAATTCGAGCAGGCGGCGAAAATCCGCGATCAAATCCGCGAGCTGGAAACAAAGCTAAACGGTTCGAACGTATAGGGAAGGGAGGCGTAGATTTTGGACCGATCGAACATTTTCGTTCAAGCGCTCAGCGATTGGATGAAGGGAAGAAGTCCCGAGTCGGACGTAGTCATCAGCACCCGTATCCGGCTTGCCCGCAATTTGCGCAATCTTCCATTCCCGATGCTGGCTACGAACGCTCAATCCAAAGAAGTGCTGGATCAGATCGTGAAAGTGCTGCAGAGCGAGGAATTGCAGCAAGTGAGCGATTTCGACTTGTTCATTCTAGACCAACTGGGCGAGCTTCAGAAACGGGTACTCGTCGAGAAGCATCTGATCAGCCCGAACTTGGCGAACGAATCGCGCAATGGTGCCGTTATGATCAACGAGAACGAATCCGTGAGCATTATGGTGAACGAAGAGGACCATTTGCGCATACAGTGCCTCAGTCCGGGTTTTCAAATTCGCGAAGCGTGGGAGCTGGCCAACCGGATCGACGATATTTTCGAATCGCAGGTCGATTACGCGTTTGAAGAGCGGCGGGGCTTTATGACTAGCTGTCCGACGAACGTAGGGACCGGGATTCGGGCTTCCGTCATGATGCATTTGCCCGCTCTCGTGTTGACTCAACAAATGAACCGGATTTTGCAGGCGATCAATCAGGTCGGCTTGGCGGTACGGGGCATTTACGGGGAAGGCAGCGAGGCGATCGGCAACGTCTTCCAAGTATCGAATCAGATTACGCTCGGTCAGTCCGAAGAGGAAATTATCGATAATCTGCACAGCGTTGCAAAGCAAATCATCGAGCACGAACGGGCGGCCCGGCAGAAGCTGCTTGCGGAATCCAAGCTGCGCATAACCGACCGGGTAAACCGATCGTACGGTATATTGTCGCATGCGGCAATCATGGATTCCAAGGAAGCTGCGCAAAGGCTGTCCGATGTCCGGCTCGGCGTTGATTTGGGGCTGTTGACGAACGTTTCGCCTCATGCGCTGAACGAGCTTATGGTCATGACGCAGCCCGGATTTTTGCAGCAATATGCGGGAACCAAATTATCCGCGGACGATCGCGACATACGACGGGCCGAATTGATCCGGGACAAAATTGTCAGCTCCTAGAGAGGCTGCCTGTTTGAATCCAGTTGCGAGCAACTTCAATATAGATTATACTTTCTAATTTTCGGAGGTGTTTTCCATGATGTTTGGCAGATTTACGGAACGCGCGCAAAAAGTGTTGGCACTCGCTCAAGAGGAAGCGGTACGGCTTGGTCACAATAACATCGGCACGGAGCATATTCTGCTCGGCCTGATCCGCGAAGGCGACGGCATCGCGGCTAAAGCTTTAGTCGCCCTGGGACTGAGTCTGGAGAAAATCCAGGACGAGGTGGAATCCCTCATCGGAAGAGGGCAAGAACAGCCAAGCAACATCGCCTATACGCCTAGAGCGAAAAAAGTGATCGAGCTCTCAATGGACGAAGCGCGCAAGCTGGGTCATACGTATGTCGGTACGGAGCACATTCTGCTCGGTCTGATTCGGGAAGGTGAAGGCGTAGCGGCACGGGTGCTGAATAACTTGGGTGTCAGTCTGAACAAGGCGCGGCAGCAAGTGCTTCAGCTGCTTGGAAGCAGCGAGGCCGTTTCCTCCAGCCATTCGGCGCCGGCCAATGTCAATACGCCGACGCTTGACGGCTTGGCCCGCGACCTGACCGCGTATGCGAAGGAAGGCAATCTGGACCCGGTTATCGGACGCAGCAAGGAAATCGAGCGTGTCATCCAGGTGTTGAGCCGTCGTACAAAAAATAACCCGGTGCTTATCGGGGAACCGGGTGTCGGTAAAACGGCGATTGCGGAAGGATTGGCGCAAAAAATCGTCCAAAACGAAATTCCCGAAACGCTTCGCGACAAGCGCGTCATGACGCTCGATATGGGTTCGGTCGTGGCGGGTACGAAGTACCGCGGTGAATTCGAAGATCGTCTGAAAAAAATTATGGATGAAATCCGCGCAGCTGGAAACATTATCTTGTTTATCGATGAGCTGCATACGCTGATCGGAGCGGGAGGCGCGGAAGGTGCGATAGACGCTTCCAACATTTTGAAGCCCGCTTTGGCGAGAGGCGAGCTGCAATGCATCGGGGCGACGACGCTCGATGAATACCGCAAATATATCGAGAAAGACGCGGCATTGGAGCGCCGTTTCCAGCCGATTACGGTAGACCAGCCAACGCCGGAAGAAGCGATCCAAATTTTGCACGGTTTGCGCGACCGGTATGAAGCACACCACCGGGTAAAAATTACGGATGAAGCGATCGTGCAGGCCGTCAAGCTGTCCGACCGGTACATTTCGGACCGGTTCCTGCCGGACAAAGCGATCGACCTGATCGACGAAGCCAGCTCGAAGGTGCGGCTCCGCTCTTACACGATACCGCCTAATCTGAAGCAGCTGGAAGTGCAGCTCGAGAACATCCGCAAGGAGAAAGACGCGGCCGTGCAAAGCCAAGAATTCGAGAAGGCGGCTTCTCTCCGCGATACCGAGCAAAAAATGCGCGATGAGCTGGACGCTACGAAAAACGAATGGAAAGAAAAGCAAGGACGCACCGATTCCGAGGTTACTCCGGACGATATCGCGCAGGTTGTTGCGAGCTGGACGGGTATTCCGGTAGTCAAAATGGCCGAGGAAGAAACCGAGCGCCTGCTGAAGATGGAAAGCATCCTGCACGAGCGCGTCATCGGCCAGGACGAAGCGGTCAAAGCGGTCAGCCGGGCGATCCGCAGAGCGAGAGCGGGACTGAAAGATCCGAAGCGTCCGATGGGCTCCTTCGTCTTCCTCGGCCCGACGGGCGTAGGGAAAACGGAGCTGGCCAGAGCGCTGGCGGAATCGCTCTTCGGTGATGAGAATGCCGTTATCCGCATCGACATGTCCGAGTATATGGAGAAGCATTCGACTTCGCGTCTCGTCGGAGCGCCTCCGGGATATGTGGGATATGAGGAAGGCGGACAGTTGACCGAGAAAGTGCGCCGTAAGCCGTATTCGGTCGTCTTGCTGGACGAAATCGAGAAGGCGCACCCGGAAGTATTCAACATTTTGCTGCAGGTGCTGGAGGATGGCCGTTTGACCGACTCCAAGGGCCGCACGGTCGATTTCCGCAATACGCTGATCATTATGACTTCCAACGTCGGCGCGGATATGATCAAGAAAAATTCGACGCTCGGCTTCATGGCTGCAGCCGATGCGGGGCGCGATTACTCCAACATGAAGGATAAAGTGATGGGCGAGCTGAAGAAAAGCTTCCGTCCGGAATTCCTGAACCGGATCGACGAGATTATCGTGTTCCATTCGTTGGACGAAGAGCATATCGCCCGCATTGTCAGCCTTATGTCCGACGAGCTGAGCAAACGTCTGCGCGAGCAAAACGTCGAATTTACTTTGACCGATAAAGGGAAGGCATTCCTGGCGAAGGAAGGCTTCGACCCGACTTACGGAGCGAGACCGCTTCGTCGGGCCATTCAGAAGCATATCGAGGACCGTTTGTCCGAGGAGCTGCTGAGAGGTACGATTTCCAAAGGCGATACGCTCACGATCGACGAAGTCGACGGCGAATTGGTCGTAACGAAAAACGGGTAACGCATAGGCAAACAGGCATTTCGGCATCCTTACGGATCGCCGGAGTGCCTTTTGTGCGTCAGCCTGTAAATCGATTGTAAGCGGGGTTTTCTTTGCCGCGGCGAAATGGTACACTTTGGATACTATCGAACAATGAGGGAACAAATATGTCGAAAGTAAAGACCAAATTTTGTTGTCAGGAATGCGGGTACGAATCGCCGAAATGGCTGGGCAAATGTCCGGGCTGCAATGCTTGGAATACGATGGTCGAGGAAGTCGAGATGACCGGCAAGGCAAAAGGATTTCAATCATCGTTGACCCAGACGAAAGAAAAGGCGACTTCGATCATACACATAGAAAGTAGTCACGAAAAACGAATTTTGTCCCAGATGAACGAATTGAACCGGGTATTGGGCGGAGGCGTCGTACCGGGCTCCTTGATCTTGGTCGGAGGCGACCCCGGTATCGGCAAATCGACACTGCTGCTGCAAATGTCACACCATATGGCCACGGTCGGCCTGAAGGTGCTGTATATATCGGGGGAAGAGTCGGTACGCCAAATTAAGCTTCGGGCGGATCGATTGAACGCCCTTTCCGAACGCTTGTTCGTATTATGCGAGACGAACGTCGAACAGATCGAGGAAGCGATCGAGAACGTGCGGCCCGATTTCATGGTAGTCGACTCGATCCAAACCGTATTTCACCCGGCTGTCACGTCCGCGCCCGGAAGCGTCGCGCAAGTTCGCGAATGTACCGGACACTTTATGAGAATAGCTAAAATAAAAGGGATTGCCACTGTGCTCGTCGGTCATGTCACCAAGGAAGGTGCCATTGCCGGACCGCGTCTGCTCGAGCATATGGTCGATTGCGTGCTGTATTTCGAAGGAGAGCGGCATCATTCGTACCGGCTGCTCCGTGCGGTCAAGAACCGGTTCGGTTCCACGAACGAAATGGGCATTTTCGAAATGATCGAAGACGGCTTGCGTGAGGTAACGAATCCGTCGGAGCTGTTTTTGTCCGAACGTCCGCTCGGCGTATCGGGCTCAACCGTAGTAGCCAGCATGGAAGGGACGAGGCCGGTGCTGGTCGAACTGCAGGCGCTTGTATCCAGTACGAATTTTCCAAGCCCGCGGCGAATGTCGGCGGGAATCGACCATAATCGGCTGTCGCTTATCATTGCGGTTCTGGAGAAGCGGGTCGGGATGTTTTTGCAAAATCAGGATGCATACTTGAATGTGGCGGGGGGCGTCAAGCTGGACGAACCGGCCGTCGATCTGGCCGCGGCGGTAGCCATTGCTTCGAGCTTCAAGGATCGGCCGACTCAGCCGTTCGACGTCGTATTCGGTGAAATCGGACTTACCGGCGAGGTGCGCGGCGTTTCGCGTATCGATCAGCGGGTTAAAGAAGCGCAGAAGCTCGGATTCAAGCGTATCATTATGCCGCGCAAAAGCATGAAAGGGTGGACGCCTCCCCAAGGAATCGAAATTATCGGCGTCGAGACGGTATCGGAAGCGCTGACGGCCGCGTTGGAATAATAGCATCAGCAGCATTTGCGGGGAATAGGGAGCGATAAGGAGGAAACGTAGTGAAGGACGATACGAAGCGGGACGTTATGACGCAAATTTTGCAGCTGGTCGCTCCCGGTACGCCGTTTCGCGAAGGATTGGAGAACGTTCTCCGGGCCAAAACCGGTGCTTTGATCGTAGTGGGCTACAGTCCGGGAGTGATGGAAATCGTCGACGGAGGCTTCTCGATCAATTGCGATTTCTCGCCCAACTATTTGTATGAGCTGGCCAAGATGGACGGAGCCATCATTTTAAGCGAGGACATTAAACGCATCTTGTACGCTAACACTCAGCTGATTCCAAACTCCACTATTGCCTCGATCGAAACGGGAATCCGTCATAGAACCGCGGAACGAGTCGCCAAGCAAACCGGAAAGCTCGTCGTCTCGATCTCGCAGCGCAGGAATGTCATTACCGTCTATCAAGGAAATTTGCGATATGCGCTTAAAGATATCGGCGTCATCCTGACCAAAGCGAATCAAGCGATCCAAACGCTGGAAAAATACAGATCGGTATTGGACCAATCGCTGACCAATCTAGGGGCGTCGGAATTCGAGGAACTGGTCACGCTGTACGAAGTGGCCAACGTCATTCAACGATTTGAAATGGTTCTCCGCGTCAAAGCGGAAATCAAGCGATACATCAACGAGCTGGGAACCGAAGGACGTCTGATCAGCATGCAGCTGGATGAATTGGTCGGCGGCACCGAGCATGAAGCTCTGCTTCTGATTAAAGATTACTGCCGGGAATGCAGCGAGGAGAAGATCAAAGAAATTTCGGCCGGCTTGAAACGGCTGAGCTCCGAGGAGCTGCTGGATCAGCAGCATATCGTAAGGATGCTCGGATACCCTCATACGAATACGATGCTCGAGGAAAATGTTTCTCCGCGCGGTTACCGGATGCTGCATAAGCTGCCGCGGCTTCCCCACATTATCATTCATAATCTGGTCGAACGGTTCGAGAGGCTGCCGCACATGGTGATGGCGACGATCGAGGAGCTCGACGAAGTAGACGGCATCGGGGAAGTCCGCGCCCGGGCGATCAAGGAAGGGCTGAAGCGGATCCAAGAGCAATTGTTCATTGACAGACATATTTAATTTGTCTACAATCGGAAGATAGGTTCGCATTGCCCGAGAGCGCGAAGGATGCTTCGCATCACTTTGGGGAATAGTAAAGGGTAGAGGTGGAGCCTTTCATGATTAAAAACTCGATTCCCAGCATGTTTACGGTAGGCAATTTGTTTCTAGGGATTATCGCGATCATTTTGGCGTTTAATTCCGGAGCGGACAACAAGAACGCCGAGCTTGCCGCCATTTTTGTTATTGTGGCCATGCTGCTGGACGGTTTGGACGGACGAGTGGCACGCGCCTTGAATGCACAAAGTGAATTCGGCAAAGAGCTCGATTCGTTATCCGACGTAATTTCGTTCGGCGTTGCGCCGGCTTTTATTATGTATGTCGTTGCTTTCCAATCGATGGAGGCTTCAGCCCTTGCTTGGATCGTCACCGCGATCTTCCCGATCTGCGGCGCTCTCCGACTGGCTCGCTTCAATGTAGTTGCAGGAACGCCCGGTTACTTCATAGGGCTGCCGATTCCGGCAGCGGGCAGCGTGCTAAGCACATTGGCTTTGTTCCACAATGAGATTCCTTCGGCGATTTTGCTTGCGAGTACGGTAGCTCTTTCTTTCCTGATGGTCAGCACCGTGAAATATCCGAATTTCAAAAAAGTAGGCATTCCCAAAACGGCTATTTGGCTGACACCCGTCATTGTCGCCGGAGCGGTGACGCTTGCCATTATTTACCCTGGCATGCTGTCGAAGCTGATCTTTATCCCGCTCGTTATTTATGCTTTGTACGGCTTGAACGGGCTAAAAAAAAACGCTAGACGATTATTTCGCCGCCGTAAACGGAGAAACTCGGCCGACGAGCCGACCAAGTCCGAAACTCACGGATAATTCATAAGATGCGCGAAAATAAAAAGCATTTATTTTCTGAACTTCAGAAAATAAATGCTTTTTTTTTTGTTCGGCTGGTTCTCTACGACAAGTTGAAGAGGCCGAGTGTGGAGCATTTCTGCGATTCTTTGGCGATTACGTCGTCAAGGTCCAGGTCGAGCAAATTGCACAGCGAAGACAAGTAGAACAAATGTTTACCCAGCTGCACCGTTATGGCATCGACGCAGTTTTCACATAAATTTCCGTTAATATGGGTTTGGATCAGCTCTTTGGCTTCTTCCAGCGTCAGTTCGTCCTGATAAGGCTGCTTGTTCGCTTGCAGCGAGATGCAACCGCATTCGGTAACCGACTTGATGACGCTTCTGTTGACCGACGCGCTCGATTGCTGCGATTTGGACAAAACGTCCAATAAACTTCGGTGACGGAGTAGCAAATCGGAAACTTGCTCTTGAAACTGCTTTAAGGTTAAGCCGCTCATTCCATTCACCCCAAATTCCCATATTCTCACTATGTAACATTATAAAAGAATCGCCGGGAAAGTTCAATTTACAGGAAAAAGTTTGCTGGTCCGGATTAGGTACGGTGAAATTGGATCATAATTGGTAATGGGAAGAAACAACGATTCTATTGGAGGTGATTGATGCATGGCAAAACGGCAACTTCAGTATGTTCTGGCAATGGTGGGAGGCTTGCTGGGATATCAATGGAATGAAGCGATCGAGCAATTTTTGTTAAGAATAGTAGGCCCTTCGTTTGGAATTGAGTACATTGCCGGGCCGGCGTATTGGGGAATCGGCATCGGCGCCATTGTGCTTTATGGCGCATCCGGGTGGTTATTCGGTTATGGGGCGGAGCGATTTCGGACTTGGGAAGATCGCGTCGTCAGAACGCCTACTCTCGATTTGCTGTCCGGCTTGATCGGCTTGATTCTGGGACTTATCATATCCGCGCTGCTGCATCCGGCGCTGAGCAACGCAGGTTGGGTCGGCACGCTGCTCGTCTATACGGTAACCGCCTTGCTCGGCGTTTACGGGTTTCGGATCGGGTACCAGAAGCGCGAAGATTTATTGAATGTTCTTACTTCGGGCTTCCGGGACAAGAAGAAAGGAACTCCGCAAAAGGACGAGCACAAAATATTGGATACGAGCGTCATTATTGACGGCCGAATCGCCGACATTTGCAAAACGGGGTTTATCGAAGGCACGCTGGTCATTCCCGAATTCGTGCTGGAGGAGCTTCAGCATATCGCTGATTCCTCCGACTTGCTGAAGCGCAACCGCGGGCGGCGGGGACTCGATATTTTGAATAAAATCCAAAAAGAACTGGACGTCAAGGTGCTTATCTATGAGGGCGATTTCGAGGAAATATCCGAGGTCGACAGCAAGCTCGTCCGGCTGGCTAAAGTTTTGCAGGGCAAAGTGATCACGAACGATTTCAACCTGAACAAGGTGTGCGAGCTGCAGGGAGTATCCGTTCTCAACATCAACGATTTGGCCAATGCGGTGAAACCGGTCGTGCTGCCGGGGGAAGAAATTCTCGTGCAGGTGATCAAGGACGGCAAGGAGCATGGCCAAGGCGTCGCCTATTTGGACGACGGCACGATGATCGTCGTGGAAGGCGGACGCGAGTATATAGGCGCCACGATCGAGGTGCTGGTGACGAGCGTGCTGCAAACGTCGGCGGGCCGGATGATATTCGCGAAGCCGAAACTGTTGGAAAAAGCGCAGTAAAACGATTATGATAGAAGTTGTTTATTATTATCGTTATACAGCGGGGCAGGGAAGCGAACATGGCGAGAAACGGCGTCGTCATAGTGGCGGCGGGTAAAGGTACCCGGATGGGGACATCCGAAAGCAAGCAATATTTGCCGCTCCGCGGCAAGCCGATTCTGGTACATACGCTGGAGAGGTTTCAGCGGATGCCGCAAATCGAATCGATCGTTCTCGTTACGGGGAGCGGCGACATCGAACGCTGCGCTGCGTACGTCGAACAATATTCGCTTACGAAGGTCGTCGCCGTTACGGCGGGAGGCGAGGAGCGTCAGCATTCGGTCCGCATCGGCCTTGAAAGGCTGCCGGCGGGGCTGGACGTGGTCGCCGTTCATGATGCGGTCCGGCCGTTCGTAACGGAAGCGAGAACCGCCGAATGTTTGCATAAAGCTTATGAGGCCGGTGGGGCCGTATTGGCGGTGCCGGTCAAAGATACGATCAAGGTGGTCGATTCGTCCGGTCGGATTCAAGCGACGCCGGAACGGAAGAGCTTGTGGGCGGTGCAAACCCCACAGGCTTTTCGTCTTGAGCTGCTGCGGCAAGCGCATATGCTGGCCGAACGCGACGGCTTCGTCGGAACCGACGATGCGATGCTCGTGGAACGGCTTGGACATTCGGTCCATGTCGTCGAGGGGGATTACACGAACATTAAAATAACGACACCGGACGATTTGCTGTGGGCGGAACGCCTTTTGCAAGAACAACAAGGGGAGAGGGTTGAACGGGCATGATTCGAATCGGACAAGGCTTTGACGTGCACCAATTGGTGGAAGGGCGCAAATGCATCATCGGCGGCGTCGACATTCCCTACGAGAAAGGGCTGCTCGGCCATTCCGACGCGGACGTACTGCTTCATACGGTAAGCGACGCGATACTCGGAGCTCTCGGTCAGGGAGATATCGGCAAGCATTTTCCGGATACCGATCCGGCCTATAAGGATGCCGACAGCGTCAAGCTGCTGGAGCATGTCTGGGGCATCGCCGTGAACATGGGGTATCGTCTCGGCAACATCGACTGTACGATTATCGCGCAGAAGCCGAAGATGGCTCCCTATATCCCGCAAATGGTGGAAGTGATCGCCAGGGTGCTGGAAGCGGACGTTTCCCAAGTAAACGTCAAAGCGACTACGACGGAGAAGCTCGGCTTCACCGGACGCGGCGAAGGCATTGCCGCGCAAGCGGTTGTCTGTTTGCAGAAAGTTGTGCTATGATCGTCTGAAAAAGCTTACGCGAGAAGGAGCATTTCCATGACAAGACCGATTCGCGTCCGTTACGCGCCGAGCCCGACCGGCCATCTGCATATCGGGAACGCCCGGACGGCGCTGTTCAATTATTTGTTCGCGCGGCATCATAACGGCAAATTCATCATCCGCATCGAAGATACCGACATTAAGCGCAATGTGGCGGGCGGAGAAGACAATCAGCTCACTTATTTGAAATGGCTCGGCGTCGACTGGGACGAAAGCATCGACGTCGGCGGGCCTTACGGCCCTTACCGCCAAACCGAGCGGTTGGACCTGTACCGCAAATATGCCGAGCAGCTAATAGCGGCAGGCCGTGCCTATTACTGCTACTGTACCGAGGAAGAGCTGGAGAAGGAACGGGAGGAGCAGACCGAGCGGGGAGAAACTCCGCGCTATTCGGGCAAGCACCGGAATATTACGGACGAGCAGCGCCGGGCTTACGAAGCGGAAGGCCGCATACCGAGCATCCGTTTCCGCGTCGAGGAAGGCAAGACTTATACGTTTGGCGATCAGGTCAAAGGCGACATTTCGTTCGAATCGGACGGGATCGGCGATTTCGTTATCGTGAAGAAGGACGGGATAGCGACCTACAATTTCGCCGTCGTCATCGACGACTATTTGATGGAGATTTCGCACGTGCTTCGCGGAGAGGACCATATCTCGAATACGCCGCGCCAGCTGATGATCTACGAGGCACTTGGCTGGGAGCCGCCGCAATTCGCCCATATGACGCTAATCGTCAACGAACAGCGGAAAAAGCTGAGCAAGCGCGACGAGTCGATCATCCAGTTCATCGAGCAATATGACCAGCTCGGTTATTTGCCCGAAGCCATGTTCAACTTCATCGCGCTGCTCGGCTGGTCGCCGGAAGGCGAGAACGAGATTTTCTCGCGGGAAGAGCTCATTGCTGCTTTTGACGCCGATCGGCTGTCCAAGAGCCCGGCCGCTTTCGATACGAACAAGCTGAGCTGGATGAACAATCATTATTTGAAAAAAGCCGACTTGGATCGGGTGACGACACTCGCTGTCCCTCATCTGCAGAAGGCCGGACTTGTTCCGGAAACGCTTGATGCGCAGAAGCGGGAGTGGGTGCGGGCGCTGGTGGCGCTTTATCAGGAGCAGATGAACTGCGCCTCCGATATCGTGGAGCTTACGGGAATGTTTTTCCGCGAAGAGCCGGAGTATGACGAAGAAGGACGCGCCTTGCTCGGAGAAGCGCACGTTCCCGAAGTGCTGCGGAGCTTCCTCGGCTTGGCCGAGCAGTCCGGCGACTTCACGGCTGAAGCGATTCAGGCGATGCTGAAAAGCGTCCAGAAGGAAACCGGACATAAAGGCAAGCAGCTGTTTATGCCTGTCCGCGTAGCGCTGACGGGACAAATGCACGGGCGCGATCTGAATCAGACGCTGGTGCTGCTCGGGCAAGAGCGGGTCGTCGGACAGCTGCGAAAGCTGTTGTCACAGATCGGCTGATATTGTATACTTGGTTTAATTTCAAAGCGATGTTTGATCGTAAGAAAGGCATCGATCGGGAAAGTACGTATCGGTCGGGTTTTCCAGAGAGGGTGATCGGCGAGCGATTCGTCGGCTGCGAGTTGCCCATACCCGCCGCTTATGGAAATGCGCCCGTGAGCCGCACGACTGAGCTGCGCAAGCGCAGGGTAGGCGTCGCCGTTATTCCGCGTTAAGGATATCGAGAGGGATGGTCCTTGCTTCGCGATCGTATGTCCGCGAAGGAATCGAGACTGTCCAAGCAGAGTGGAACCGCGTACCCACGTCTCTGCAGCCTAGAGCTGCAGGGGCGTTTTTTGTTGTTGCTGCTTTAAAAAAATCGGGGTCCCGGAAACGATGCCGTCGCTTTCCCGGGATACAAAGTGGGTGAGTCCATGTTTCGCAGCATGAAATCGGATATTCGGGCCGTATTCGACAACGATCCGGCCGCACGCAGCGTTTTCGAGGTGGTATTCACTTATTCCGGGCTGCATGCCATATGGGCGCATCGGGTTGCCCACTGGTTGTTCCGGCATAGATGGTTTACGGTTGCGAGAATCATTTCGCAGATCAGCCGGTTTATGACCGGCATCGAAATTCATCCGGGAGCGCGAATCGGCAAACGGTTGTTCATCGATCACGGCATGGGCGTCGTGATCGGGGAAACATGCGAAATTGGCGACGATGTGGTATTGTATCAAGGAGTCACTTTGGGAGGAACCGGCAAAGAGAAAGGGAAGCGCCATCCGACTATCGGCAACAATGTCTTCATCTCGTCCGGTGCCAAAGTGATGGGCTCGTTTCGGGTAGGCGACAATTCCAAAATCGGGGCCAATTCGGTCGTTTTGGCCGAAGTGCCGCCAAACAGTACGGTCGTCGGCGTGAAGGCCCGCATCGTCAAACAGGACGGCGTCAGCCTGAACAAGCTGAGTAACGACAAGCTGCCGGATCCGGTCATCGAGCTGTTCCGGAGCATGGAGAAGCAGATCCAGGACTTGAAGACGGAAGTGGAGCGTCTGCAAGAAGAGGTGCAGCGACAAAACGGAGGGATTCAATCGTATGAGTCTAAAAGTGTATAACACGATGACTCGGGCTAAAGAAACGTTCGTACCGATCACACCGGGCGAAATCCAAATGTACGTATGCGGCCCGACCGTATACGACTATATTCATATCGGCAACGCGAGGCCCGCCATTTTTTTCGACGTCGTGCGGCGCTACTTGGAAATGAGCGGGTATAACGTCAATTACGTCGTCAATTTTACCGACGTAGACGATAAGCTGATCCGCAAAGCCGAGCAAACCGGAGAAACGGTTCCGGAAATTGCGGAGAAATACATCGCCGCTTATTACGAGGATATAGAAGCGCTCGGCATCCGCAAAGCGAGCGCCAACCCGAGAGTGACCGAGAATATTCCGGAAATCGTGACGCTCATTCAGGAATTGGTAGATACCGGTTATGCCTACGAAAGCGGCGGTGACGTTTATTTCCGCACCGAGAAATTCGAGGAGTACGGCAAGCTGTCGCACCAGAATCTGCACGAGCTGCAGTTCGGCATCCGGGTCGAGGTCGGCGAGCGCAAAGAAAATCCGCAAGATTTCGTCCTGTGGAAGGGGGCGAAGCCGGGCGAGATCCATTGGCCGAGCCCTTGGGGAGAAGGACGCCCCGGATGGCATATCGAATGCTCCGCCATGGCGCGCAAATATTTGGGGGAAACGATCGATATTCACGGCGGCGGACACGACCTGCAATTTCCGCATCACGAATGCGAGATCGCCCAGTCCGAGAGCGCGAGCGGCAAGCCTTTGGCGAATTACTGGATGCACAACGGCTACATTCATATCAACAACGAGAAAATGTCCAAGTCGCTGGGCAACGGGGTCAACGTCAAAGAGCTGGTGAAGCGGGTCAAGCCGCAGGTGCTCCGCTTCTTGTTCCTGTCCACCCATTACCGGAATCCGTTAAATTTTAGCGAGGAAGGGCTCGAGCAGGCCGCGGGCGGTCTGGAGCGGATCGAGAACGGAATCGCCAACCTCCGCCATAGGCTAGGGAGCGCTTCGGCCGGTGCGGCAGATGAGCGGGTGGCCGCGGCGGTGGAACGGATTAGGGCCGAGTTCCGTGAGAGGATGGATGACGATTTCAACACGGCGGATGCTTTGACCGCAGTGTTCGATTTGATCGCCGAAAGCAACGGGTATACGGCCTCTGCGGACGTAACGGCTGCTACGCTTGAACTGCTGCTTGCCGCCCTTCAGGAGTTGGATGCGGTTTTGGGCATACTACCGGAAGAGCGCAACGAATTGCTGGATGAAGAGATCGAGCAGCTGATCGTAGAACGGACGGAAGCGCGCAAGAGCAAAAATTGGGCGCGTGCCGATGAAATCCGCGATTTGTTGACTGCAAAAGGGATCCATCTGGAGGATACGCCCCAAGGCCTTCGTTGGCGCCGGAAATGACGGTGAAGCTTTGATGGACACGAATTTATTTCTGTTTGCGCCGGCGAAGGATCCGGGTCAGCTTAACCCGCTCGTGCTGGCATATATGGGTGATGCGGTGTTCGAGATGGCCGTCAGGCAGTACGTCGTATCGCGGCCGAACCATAGACCTAACCATTTGCACCGCGAAGCCGTGAAGTTTGTATCGGCCAAGGCCCAGGCGAGATCGCTGCAAGCGCTCATGGAGCATTTGACGACGGAGGAGACGGATATCGTAAAGCGCGGCCGCAACGCCAAGTCGGGCACGATACCGAAAAACGCGGACGTACTGGACTATCGCCACAGCACGGCATTTGAATGTTTGATCGGATATTTGTACTATACGAAGCGGTTCGATCGGCTGGGGCAGCTGCTCGGGCTGATCCTGACAGAACCGGGGAGATGACTTGATGGAAGAATGGATTGCAGGTAAACATTCCGTATTGGAAGCGCTCCGCTCGGGACGTACGATCCACAAAATTTGGATCTCCGAGCAGGCGCAGAAGCATCATACGCTGCCGATCGTAGCGGAAGCGAAGAAGCAAAATATCGTCGTTCAGTTTGCCGATAAGCGCAAGCTGGACTCTCTCGTCAGCGATGTACCGCATCAGGGCGTCGTTGCGCAAGTAACGGCCCACGATTACGTCGAAGTGGATGAGCTGCTGGAGCGGGCGCAAGCCCGCGGAGAAGCGCCGTTCCTGCTTATATTGGACGAGATCGAAGACCCGCATAATTTGGGCTCCATTCTCCGCAGTGCCGATTGTACGGGGGTTCACGGGGTCATTATCCCGAAACGCCGCTCGGTCGGCTTGACCGCGACGGTGTCCAAGACTTCGGCCGGTGCCGTCGAATATGTGCCGGTCGCCCGGGTAACCAATATCGCTCAAACGATCGAATCGTTGAAGGAAAAGGGCGTATGGGTGGCCGGGGCCGATGTGGAAGCGACGCAGCTCGTGTACTCCGCCGATTTCAAGATGCCGATCGCGATCGTAATCGGCAATGAAAGCCGCGGGATCGGCCGTTTGATCAAAGATAAATGCGATTTTCTCGTCAAACTGCCGATGTCCGGGCAAATCAACTCGCTGAACGCCTCGGTCGCGGCATCCGTGTTGATGTACGAAGTCGTCCGCCAGCGCGGCGCGATCGTGTCGTAACCGGCCGGTCATGGAGAGATGAAACAGGTTGTCATCGTGGACGGCTACAACATCATAGGGGCCTGGGCGGAACTGCAGAAGCTGAAAGAGCATAGCTTGGAGGAAGCGAGAGACAGGCTGATCGATATGCTTGCCGATTACAAGGCTTATAAAGGGCACAAGGTGTATGTCGTATTCGACGCGCACCAAGTTCCCGGCCTTGGCGGCAAGTATCGCCAACTGCAGATCGAAGTGGTGTACACGCGGGAGAAAGAAACCGCGGACGAGAGGATCGAGAGATTGGTAGCGGAATTGCGAGGGAGAAGGGTACAAATCTATGTGGCCACTTCCGATTCGGTCGAACAGCATGTGACATTCGGTCAGGGGGCTCTTCGCCTGCCGGCCCGAGAGCTGCTCTTCACGATTCGCGAAATCCGCAAAGAAATACGCTCCAAGATCGAAGAAACGACCGCTCCGGCCAAAAATTCCGTCGACAGCAAGCTGACCGACGAGCTTCGCGAGAAGTTCGAAAAGTGGCGGCGGGGCTTATAGCGCTTGTTGACGTTAATAGATTACATAATGTATACTAATCCTATCTTTTGTTGCAGCAACGCTGTTGTTTAGCTTGCAGTCGGAGGGATACGGGTGAGCATCGACCTCAAAGAACTGAGAATGCACGAATACGACCTGATGTCCGACGAAGAAGTGGTCGAATCGGTCCGCGTAGGCAGCAGCGAAGCGCTTGAGTATTTGATCAACAAGTACAAAAATTTCGTCAGGGCCAAAGCCCGCTCCTACTTTCTGATCGGCGCCGATCGCGAAGATATCGTGCAGGAAGGCATGATCGGCCTTTACAAGTCGATCCGCGATTTCCGCGAGGACAAGCTCGCTACCTTCAAAGCCTTTGCCGAGCTATGCATAACCCGGCAAATCATTACCGCGATCAAAACCGCCACCCGGCAAAAACATATCCCTTTAAATTCCTACGTTTCTCTGGACAAGCCCATTTATGATGAAGATTCGGACCGTACACTGCTTGACGTCATATGCGGTTCGCGTGTAACCGACCCGGAAGAACTCATTATCAATCAGGAAGAATTCAGCGGGCTGGAAGACAAGATGGGGGAAATTTTGAGCGATTTGGAGCGCAAGGTGCTGATGTTGTACTTGGACGGCCGATCGTATCAGGAAATCGCCGTAGATTTGGACCGTCACGTCAAGTCGATCGACAACGCGCTGCAGCGCGTCAAGCGCAAGCTGGAGAGGTATCTCGAAGTTCGCGACGTATAAGGGGCATTCTTTCATCCGCTGTCGGAGAAAGAGTGCCGTTTCTATTTTGGAGCTGCTCCCAATCCGTTTGCTAGAACGATATAGGTTTACAATCGGACGGGAATGGCAATGCTGGTACAAGCGATTAGGCGCGGCACACACGAGGGCGTTTTCTTGACACGCCTTAAAGACTATGATAAATTAGTTCAGGTAGCCCTCTTTTCGGGATTTTTTTTTATGTCTGCGAAAAATCGGCTAGCCGCAGGTTTGGAGGGGTAATCGTGACGTTTTTGCAAAGAATGAAGCAAGGTTTTGGTACAACCTTTTCTTTCTTTACCGACAGCTGGGCGGAATTGAAGAAGGTCAAATGGCCAAGCCGTAAGGAGCTCATCAGTTACACTCTCGTGGTGATTGCGACGTGCACGTTTGTAACCATCTACTTTTGGCTGATTGACCTCGGGCTGAGCGAAATCCTGCGCCTGTTCGACTAATGGGGGCTGGGTGACGATATGGAAAAAAGATGGTACGTCGTACATACCTATTCCGGGTATGAAAACAAAGTCAAGGCTAACTTGGAAAAGCGCGTCGAATCGATGAACATGCAGGATAAAATTTTCCGCGTTCTCGTTCCAATGGAAGAAGAGATCGTCAACAAGGACGGCAAGAAAAAGACCGTCATGCGGAAAGTATATCCCGGCTATGTGCTTGTCGAGATGATTCAGACTGACGATTCCTGGTACGTCGTGCGCAACACGCCGGGAGTAACCGGATTTGTCGGATCGACCGGTTCCGGATCGAAGCCTACCGCGCTTTTGCCGGAAGAAGTCGATGCGATCCTGAAGCATATGGGCATCGAGAATCCGAAGCCGAAGATCGATTTCGAGCTGAAGGAAACCGTCCGCGTCAAGGTCGGTCCGTTCGCCAACTTCGTCGGTACGGTCGAAGATATTTTGGTCGATAAGGCGAAGCTTAAAGTGCACGTCAACATGTTTGGACGGGAAACCCCGCTTGAGTTGGAATATACGCAAGTGGAGAAGATATAGTGTTTTTGTCTGGTTTCTGGGCCTGTCTATCGGATAGGCCGAGCTCGTGGGAGGTGCCGCAAGGCTCCGCTCGCACCACATTATGCGCAAGGAGGTGTGTCGCATGGCTAAAAAGGTTATTAAAATGGTGAAACTGCAAGTAAACGCAGGTAAAGCGAATCCGGCTCCGCCAATCGGTCCGGCACTCGGTCAAGCAGGGGTCAACATTATGGCTTTCTGTAAAGAGTTCAACGCTCGTACCGCGGATCAAGCAGGTTTGATCATTCCGGTTGTCATTACGGTATACGAGGACCGTTCTTTCACTTTCGAAACGAAAACTCCTCCGGCTGCCGTTCTGTTGCGCGTAGCCGCCAAGATCGATAAAGGATCCGGCGAACCGAACAAGAAGAAAGTCGCTACCGTGAAGCGTGACGTAGTCCGTCAAATCGCCGAGCAAAAAATGCAAGACCTCAATGCCGCTTCCGTGGAAGCCGCAATGCGGATGATCGAAGGTACTGCCCGCAGCATGGGCGTTGTTATCCAAGACTAATCGCTTATTTTGGTTGTACGCGGACATGTGCCGCACAAGTGGGAGGATTTTCCGCTAACACCACAAAAGGAGGAACGTTACACAATGGCAAAACGCGGTAAGAAGTACCAAGAAGTTGCCAAACTGGTTAATCCGGATGCCAGCTACGAGCCGGCAGAAGCGATTGATTTGGTTAAAAAGGCAGCTCCCGCCAAGTTCGACGAAACCGTCGAAGTTGCCGTTCGCCTCGGGGTAGACCCGAAGAAGCAAGACCAAGCCGTACGCGGCGTCGTCGTGCTTCCGAACGGAACGGGTAAAACGAAACGGGTCCTCGTATTCGCGAAAGGCGACAAGGCTAAAGAAGCCGAAGCGGCAGGCGCGGATTTCGTAGGAGACCAAGATTTGATCAGCAAAATCCAGCAAGGCTGGTTCGATTTCGACGTCTGTGTGGCTACGCCGGACATGATGAGCGAAGTCGGTAAACTCGGCCGTCTGCTCGGGGGCAAAGGTTTGATGCCTAACCCTAAAGCCGGTACGGTAACGTTTGATGTCGCTAACGCCGTGAAGGAAATCAAGGCAGGTAAAATCGAGTACCGTCTCGACCGCGCCGGACAAATTCACGCGCCGATCGGCAAAGTATCCTTTGGCGCCGAGCAGCTGCAAGAAAACTTCCGCGCTCTCGTGGAAGCTCTTGTCCGAGCGAAACCGGCAGCAGCCAAAGGCGTATATTTGCGCAACATCGCCGTTTCGTCCACGATGGGACCGAGCGTGCGCGTAAACCCGCAAACCTTCAGATAAGCCGCGTAGGCAAGTAATTGCCATTTGCATTCCGCAACTATTCGTGGTAATCTGTTGTAGGTTCAAAAAACGAATATGTTTACCGTAGACAGTAGGTGCCGCAAGGCTTAATGTCCTACCGAGGTGTTGCGATACAGTCCGATTCTCTTTTTCGTTATTCGGGAAAGTTATACGGAACGTCCTGCCTCCGTCTAATCCACGGAGGCTTTTTACGTAACACGCGTCGGCAGCATTCCGTTCAAGAAAGCGATGCAAGTTTACAGGAGGTGTACAAAATGGCAAATGCAAATGTAATTCAAGAGAAACAGCAAGTCGTTTCCGAAGTGGCGGCGAAGCTGCGCGAGAGCGCGAGCACGATCGTAGCCGACTATCGCGGTCTGAACGTGGCTCAAGTAACCGAGCTGCGTAAACGTCTTCGCGAAGCGGGCGTCGACTTCCAAGTTTTGAAGAACACGTTGGTTCGCCGTGCGACTGCCGAAGCCGAGTTGTCCGAGCTGGACAGCGCGCTGACGGGTCCTACCGCGATTGCATTCAGCAAAGACGACGTCGTAGCTGCAGCCAAAATTTTGAGCGAATTCGCCAAGAAAAACGAGGCGCTCAAAGTAAAAGGCGGCGTTGTCGAAGGTCGCGTCGTTGACGTCGATCAAATCAAGGATCTGGCCAATCTTCCTTCCCGCGAAGGATTGCTGTCCATGCTCCTCAGCGTGCTCCAAGCGCCGATCCGCAACTTCGCGCTTGCGGTTAAAGCCGTATCGGAGAAGCAAGAGGGCGGAGCGCAAGCTTAATCGGATTACCAAATTATAAAACAATTATTGGAGGGTTAACCCATGAGCAAAGAGCAAATCTTGGAAGCCATCAAAGGCATGACCGTTCTTGAACTGAACGATCTCGTAAAAGCAATCGAAGAAGAATTCGGCGTAACAGCAGCTGCTCCTGTAGCAGTTGTAGCCGGCGGCGCAGTTGCAGAAGTAGAAGAGCAAACAGAATTCGACGTTATTCTTGCTGAAGCTGGCGCTTCCAAAATCAACGTTATCAAAGTCGTTCGCGAAATTACGGGTCTCGGCCTGAAAGAAGCGAAAGACCTCGTAGACGGCGCACCGAAGCCGATCAAAGAGAAAATTTCCAAAGCTGATGCCGACGCTCTGAAAGCAAAGCTCGAAGAAGCAGGCGCAAAAGTAGAAGTGAAGTAATCGGGACTAAGGGGATCCCCTTCGGAGCATCATGCTTCGGAGGGGATTTTTTCCATGTAAAGTGGCGGGGTTATTCCAGCGCGGAGGGTGAAGCATGGCGGATCACTATTACTCGAAAAAACCGTCGGTATCGAGTGACCGGCAGACGGTTCGGACGTCGCTGCGCGGCAAAACGTTCGAGTTTACGACCGATGCGGGCGTATTTTCCAAGGAAGGCATCGATTTCGGAAGCCGTCTCCTGATCGAAGCGATGGACATCGCGGAAACGGACGAAGTGCTTGACGTAGGCTGCGGGTACGGCCCGATCGGTCTGACGGCGGCATCGCTCGCGCACCGGGGACGGGTGACGATGGTGGATATTAATGAAAGGGCCGTGGAGCTGGCCCGGGAAAATGCCCGTAGGAACGGCATTGCCAATGCGGATATCGTTCAGGGGGATTTATTCGAGTCCATGGAAGGGAAGACGTTTACGAAAATATTGACGAATCCGCCGATCCGGGCGGGCAAACAGGTGGTGCATCGCATTTTCGAACTGGCCTTTGAGCATCTGGTCGAAGGGGGACAGTTGTGGATCGTCATCCAGAAAAAGCAGGGTGCACCTTCGGCGCAGGCGAAGCTCGAGTCGCTGTTCGGAACGGTTGAAGAAGTGACCAAAGACAAGAGATACCGGATCTACCGGGCGACTAAATAGGCTTGGGAGATTTGTTGGTTTCGGGGACTGGTTTTGGGATTGAATTTTGGGGGTTTGGTTTACGGGGGCTCCCCAAAAAGTACTCGGAATAAGCATCGAAGGTTAGCTTCACTTTTTGGGGATTAGTTTAGGGGGCTCCCCCAAAAGTACCTGGAATAAGCTTCGGAGGCCTACTTCACTTTTGGGGGACCAAGATACGCCCGAGTAAGTTGTATTTGACTCGCGTTTCCCATTGTGGTAATATTATAAAATGTCAGTATTAAGATGGGTGCTATGTCTTTATTTCGCTAAAATGTCAAGTCTTTTTTTGGAGGGCATGAATAAATTTTAGCGAATGAAGTATAATGTTTGCATTTTGGGAAAATCTACTTAAATGTGAACATTTGGAAGGCTGCCACGATACCGCAGAAAAAAGGTCTCTCTGCAATGCCGCAAGGCTTTCAACGAGGCTTTTCTTCTTTTTTTGCTTGCAGTATTTTTCGAGTCGATGTGAGGGGTGAAGGAAAGTTGGCGGGTCATACTGTTCAATACGGACGTCGCAATCGCAGAACGTACGCACGGATTAATGAAGTGCTGGAAGTCCCGAACCTGATCGAAATCCAGCAAAAATCGTACCAGTGGTTTTTGGACGAAGGTTTGCGCGAAATGTTTCAAGATATTTCGCCGATTCAGGATTTCACGGGTAACTTGGTGCTGGAATTCATCGATTACAGCTTGGGCGAGCCCAAATATTCCGTCGATGATTCAAAGGAACGTGACGTCACGTACGCAGCTCCGCTGCGCGTCAAGGTGCGTTTAATCAATAAAGAAACCGGCGAAGTGAAGGAGCAGGAAGTGTTCATGGGCGATTTCCCGCTCATGACGGATACCGGTACCTTTATTATTAACGGTGCCGAACGGGTTATCGTCAGTCAGCTCGTTCGTTCCCCCAGTGTTTATTTTAGCACAAAAGTCGACAAAAACGGTAAGAAAAGTTACACCGCTACCGTAATTCCGAATCGGGGCGCGTGGCTCGAGCTGGAAACGGATGCTAAAGATATTATTTACGTACGGATCGACCGGACGCGCAAAATACCGGTAACCGTCCTGCTTCGCGCACTCGGTTTCGGATCGGACGCGGAGATCATCGATTTGCTCGGTGACAACGAATATATCCGCAATACGCTGGACAAGGACAACACCGATACGACGGATAAAGCTTTGATCGAAATTTACGAGCGTCTCCGTCCGGGCGAGCCTCCTACGCTGGATAATGCGAAGAGCTTACTAATCGCCCGTTTCTTCGATCCGAAGCGTTACGACCTGGCGAATGTCGGCCGTTACAAAATCAATAAAAAGCTGCATATCAAAAACCGTCTGTTCAACCAACGCCTTGCGGAAACGCTGGCGAATCCGGAGACGGGCGAAATTATCGCGGAAGCCGGTCAAATGATGGATCGCCGCCTGCTTGACCAAATACTGCCGTATCTCGAGAAGGATGTCGGCTTTGTCGAATTTGGCGTCAGCAGCGGGGTTCTTGATGCGGACCGCATTCCGATGCAAGCTATTAACGTATACTCCCCGCAGGAAGAAGGCAAGATCGTCAAGGTCATTTCCAACGGGATCATCGATAAATCGGTTAAAAACATTACGCCGGCGGATATCATTTCGTCGATCAACTATTTCATCAACCTGCTGCACGGCATCGGCAGCACGGACGACATCGACCACTTGGGCAACCGGAGATTGCGTTCTGTCGGCGAATTGCTGCAAAACCAGTTCCGCATCGGCTTGTCCCGGATGGAGCGCGTCGTAAGAGAGCGGATGTCGATTCAGGACGCCAACGTCATCACGCCGCAGGCGCTTATCAACATTCGTCCGGTCATCGCTTCGATCAAGGAGTTTTTCGGAAGCTCCCAGCTGTCGCAGTTCATGGACCAGACGAATCCGCTTGCCGAATTGACGCATAAGCGCCGTTTGTCCGCACTCGGTCCTGGCGGTTTGACACGCGAACGCGCCGGCATGGAAGTCCGCGACGTCCACCATTCTCACTATGGCCGGATGTGCCCGATCGAGACGCCGGAAGGTCCGAACATCGGCTTGATCAACTCCTTGTCGTCGTTCGCCCGCATTAACGAATACGGCTTTATCGAAGCTCCGTATCGCTGGGTCGATCCGAAAACAGGCGTTGTAACCGAACAAATCGGCTACTTGACTGCAGACGAAGAAGACAATTACGTAATCGGACAGGCGAATGCCGAGCTGAATGAAGACGGCACTTTCGCGAACGATACGGTAATTGTTCGTTACAAGGATGACATTTTGACGCTGCCGAAAGAACGCGTCGACTATATGGACGTTTCGCCGAAACAGGTCGTATCCGTGGCAACGGCTCTTATCCCGTTCCTGGAAAATGACGACTCCAACCGCGCGCTCATGGGATCGAACATGCAGCGGCAGGCCGTTCCGCTGCTCATTCCGAAATCGCCTTTGGTCGGTACGGGCATGGAGCATAAGAGTGCCAAAGATTCCGGCGTATGTATCGTAAGCAAGCATGACGGCATCGTGGAGCGCGTGTCGGCGAACGAAGTGTGGGTGCGCCGCCGCGCAATGGTGGACGGCCGCCTTGTCGAAGGCGATCTGATCAAGCACAGACTCCATAAATTTATTCGTTCCAACCAAGGAACATGCATCAACCAGCGTCCAATCGTCAACAAAGGCGATGTAATCACAGCCGGCGATATTTTGGCCGACGGACCTTCGACGGAGATGGGTGAGCTTGCGCTTGGGCGCAACGTTGTCGTAGCGTTCATGACGTGGGAAGGCTACAACTACGAGGATGCGATCCTGCTCAGCCAGAAGCTCGTGAAGGAAGACGTCTACACTTCGATCCATATCGAAGAATACGAGTCCGAAGCCCGTGATACGAAGCTCGGTCCCGAAGAAATTACGCGCGACATTCCGAATGTCGGCGAGGATGCGCTGCGGAATCTTGACGAGCGCGGCATCATTCGCGTCGGTGCGGAAATCGGCGCCGGAGATATTCTGGTCGGCAAAGTGACGCCGAAAGGCGTAACCGAGTTGACTGCGGAAGAGCGTCTCCTGCATGCCATCTTCGGCGAGAAAGCTCGTGAAGTCCGGGATACGTCGCTCCGCGTTCCTCACGGTACCGACGGTATCGTTGTCGACGTCAAAGTGTTTACCCGCGAGAACGGCGACGAATTGCCGCCGGGTGTCAATCAACTCGTTCGTGTTTATATTGCCCAAAAAAGAAAAATATCCGAAGGCGATAAAATGGCCGGCCGCCACGGGAACAAGGGCGTTATCGCGCGCATTTTGCCCGAGGAGGATATGCCGTTCCTTCCGGACGGCACTCCGGTTCAAGTCGTGCTTAACCCGCTAGGGGTTCCGTCGCGGATGAACATCGGCCAGGTGCTCGAGGTGCATCTCGGCATGGCGGCCCTTCGTCTCGGCATCCATACCGCTACGCCCGTATTCGACGGCGCGCGCGAGTATGACGTATTCGATACGATGGAAGAAGCCGGCATGCAGCGCAACGGCAAAACGATTTTGTACGACGGACGCACCGGCGAACCGTTTGAACGGGAAGTTACCGTCGGAGTCATGTACATGATCAAGCTGGCGCACATGGTCGACGATAAAATCCATGCCCGTTCGACCGGTCCGTACTCGCTCGTTACGCAGCAGCCGCTGGGCGGTAAGGCGCAGTTCGGCGGACAACGCTTCGGGGAGATGGAAGTTTGGGCGCTGGAAGCATACGGCGCTGCCTATACGCTGCAAGAAATTTTGACCGTCAAATCCGATGACGTCGTCGGACGCGTCAAAACGTACGAGTCGATCGTCAAAGGCGAGAACGTGCCGGAGCCAGGCGTTCCGGAATCGTTCAAAGTATTGATCAAAGAGCTGCAAAGCTTGGGTATGGACGTCAAAATTTTGTCGGAGAACGAAGAGGAGATCGAGATGAAGGAGCTGGACGACGAAGACGATGTGTCCGGCGACAAGCTCAATCTCAACTTGGAAGGCTCCGAAGCGGGAATCGAATGATACGGTGTGATTCCGTAGGCAGCATACACTGGAGGAGGGTTGCTCCTTGTTGGACGTAAACAATTTCGAGTACATGAAGATAGGTCTCGCTTCGCCCGATAAAATCCGTTCCTGGTCCCGTGGGGAAGTCAAGAAGCCGGAAACGATCAACTACCGGACCTTGAAGCCGGAAAAAGAAGGCTTGTTCTGCGAGAAAATATTCGGACCGACGAAAGACTGGGAATGTCATTGCGGCAAATATAAGCGCGTCCGCTACAAAGGCGTCGTCTGCGACCGCTGCGGCGTCGAAGTGACCCGCGCGAAAGTGCGCCGCGAGCGCATGGGCCATATCGAACTGGCCGCTCCCGTATCTCACATTTGGTACTTTAAGGGGATACCGAGCCGTATGGGCTTGGCGCTCGACATGTCTCCGCGTTCCCTTGAAGAGATCATATATTTCGCATCGTATGTAGTAACCGATCCGGGCGATACGCCTCTGGAGAAAAAACAGCTGCTGTCCGAGAAAGAATACCGCAGCTACCGCGAGAAATACGGCTACGCCTTCCAAGCCGGAATGGGCGCCGAAGCGGTGAAGAAGCTGCTTCAGGATATCGACATCAACAAAGAAGTCGACTCGCTCAAGGAAGAGCTGCGGACGGCCCAAGGTCAGCGCCGTAACCGCGCGATCAAACGTCTTGAAGTCATGGAAGCATTCCGCAATTCCGGCAACGAACCCGACTGGATGGTGCTCGACGTGCTTCCGGTTATCCCGCCGGAGCTGCGGCCGATGGTACAGCTCGACGGCGGACGTTTCGCAACGTCGGACTTGAACGACTTGTACCGCCGCGTTATTAACCGGAATAACCGGTTGAAGCGTCTGCTCGATCTCGGGGCGCCGGATATTATCGTGCAGAACGAGAAACGGATGCTGCAGGAAGCCGTCGACGCTTTGATCGACAACGGCCGTCGTGGCCGTCCGGTTACGGGCCCGGGCAATCGTCCGCTCAAATCGCTTAGCCATATGCTTAAGGGTAAGCAAGGGCGTTTCCGTCAAAACCTGCTCGGTAAACGGGTCGACTATTCCGGCCGTTCCGTTATCGTAGTAGGACCAAGCTTGAAAATGTACCAGTGCGGGCTGCCGAAGGAAATGGCGCTCGAGCTGTTCAAACCTTTCGTGATGAAAGAGCTCGTCAACAAAGGGCTTGCCCATAATATCAAGAGCGCAAAGCGCAAGGTAGAGCGCGTCAGCCCGGAAGTATGGGACGTTCTCGAGGAAGTCATCAAAGAGCATCCGGTATTGCTGAACCGCGCCCCTACGCTTCACCGTCTCGGGATTCAAGCGTTCGAGCCGATTCTCGTGGAAGGGCGTGCGATCAAGCTGCATCCGCTCGTCTGTACGGCTTATAACGCCGACTTCGATGGCGACCAGATGGCCGTTCACGTTCCGTTGTCCGCGGAAGCGCAGGCGGAAGCCCGCATTCTGATGCTTGCTTCAGGCAACATTTTGAACCCGAAGGACGGTAAGCCTGTCGTTACGCCGTCTCAGGACATGGTACTCGGAAGCTTCTACTTGACTATGGATAATCCGCAGGCCCAAGGAACAGGTACGATTTTCCGCAATGTTCACGAAGCGGTTTCCGCCTACCAGCGCGGAGCGGCATCGTTGCATGCGCGTGTCGCCATTCCTGCGAAAGTATTGAACAAAGCCAGCTTTACGGCCCAGCAGCAAGAAGCGCTGCTCGTAACTACCGTAGGGAAAATCATATTCAACGAAATTTTCCCGAGCGATTTCCCGTACATTAACGAAGCGACCAAAAACAACTTGTTCAACGGGATTTCCGATGAATATTTCATATTCGAGAAGGGTGCCGACGTACGGGAGTTTATCCAGAACATTCCGTCCCGCGGCGCCGTAGGCAAAGACTACCTAGGCACGATTATCGGGGAATGCTTCCGTCAGTACCATACGATGGAAACATCGATCATTTTGGATAAAATCAAGCAAAACGGCTTTACTTATTCGACTCGCGCGGGTATTACCGTTGCCGTCTCCGACGTTATCGTACCGAAGGAGAAGGAAGTCATTCTCGCCGAGTCCGAAGAGAAGGTCAAGGTCGTCATGCAGCAATACCGTCGCGGTCTCATTACCGACGACGAACGGTACGACCGCGTAATCACGATCTGGAGCGAAACGAAGGACCGGATTACGGAAGTGCTCATGAAGTCGCTCGACAAGTTCAATTCGATCATGATGATGGTCGAATCGAAGGCGCGCGGTAACAAATCGCAGATTACCCAGCTTGGCGGTATGCGGGGTCTCATGGCTACGCCGTCCGGCCGGATTTACGAATTGCCGATCAAATCGAACTTCCGCGAAGGCTTGACCGTATTGGAGTACTTTATCTCCACGCACGGCGCGCGGAAAGGTTTGGCCGATACGGCGCTCCGTACGGCGGACTCCGGTTACTTGACCCGCCGTCTCGTCGACGTGGCGCAGGACGTCATCGTTCGCGACGAAGACTGCGGCACGGACAAAGGGTTCGTTGTAAGCAAAATCCAGGACGGCAAGGAAGTTATCGAGGATCTGTACGACCGTATCGAAGGGCGGTACTCGTTTGAAACGGTACGTCATCCGCAAACGGGCGAGATCATCGTAAACCGCAACGAGCTGATCGAGTCCGCGAAAGCCGATGCGATCATTGCGGCAGGCGTGCAAAAGCTGCAAATTCGTTCCGTACTCAGCTGCCGAACCCGTCATGGCGTGTGCAAGAAGTGCTACGGCCGCAACTTGGCTACCGGAACGCATGTCGAGATCGGCGAAGCGGTCGGCATCATTGCCGCTCAGTCCATCGGTGAGCCGGGTACCCAGCTTACGATGCGTACGTTCCATACCGGGGGCGTTGCGGGAGACGATATTACGCAAGGTTTGCCGCGGATTCAGGAGCTGTTCGAGGCGCGCAATCCGAAAGGCCAAGCGACAATATCCGAAATCGACGGCAAGGTGAAAGACATCCGCGAAGGCAAAGACCGCCGCGAAATCGAGATCGAAGGGGAAGCCGAGTCCAAGACGTATTCGGTCACCTACGGTTCCCGTATTCGCGTAGCGATCGGCCATCAGGTTGAAGCAGGCGACGAGCTGACCGAAGGCTCGATCGACCCGAAAGAAATGCTGCGCATCAAAGGGATCCGCGGCGTGCAGAACTATATTTTGCAAGAAGTTCAGCGCGTTTACCGGAACCAGGGCGTTGAGATCAACGACAAGCATATCGAGATCATGATCCGCCAAATGTTGCGCAAAATCCGGATCGTCGACAGCGGCAACACGATTTTGTTGCCGGGCTCGTTCGTCGATATGCACGAGTACGAGGAAGCGAACCGTCAGGTGTTGTTCTCCGGAGAAGAGCCTGCGGTCGCTAAGCCGGTTCTGCTCGGGATTACGAAAGCATCGCTTGAGACGGATTCGTTCTTGTCGGCGGCTTCTTTCCAAGAGACGACGCGCGTTCTGACCGACGCCGCTATCAAAGGCAAAGTAGACCAGCTGCTCGGCCTGAAAGAAAACGTCATTATCGGCAAGCTCATTCCGGCCGGTACGGGAATGTCCCGTTATCGCAGCATCCGGGTGAACGATCCGAATATGGAAGAATCCGATTCCGAACAAGAATTGGAAACGGTCGCCGCCGAGTCTTGAATCTTTCGTTCTTGACACCGCATTTTCGAAATGCTAAACTATCAAAGTGTGTGCCGAAGCCTAAGTTTTCACTCCTGCACTTTGGAGGATAAGCGCGATGTCTTATGAAAAAGTCAAACAGGCGGAGAACATTTCGATAGGCACGAAGCAAACGACAAAGATGGTGGAGCTCGGAAAAGCTACCGAAGTTTTTGTCGCGAAAGATGCAGATCCGAGAATAACAGCCAAGATCGTGAACCTGTGCAAGAAAATGGGGGTTCAAGTAACATATGTCGACTCGATGAAGCAGCTTGGCAAAGCGTGCGGAATCGAAGTCGGTGCGGCGATGGTCGCCGCAGTGAACGAATAATTAAGAAGCGCGGCGGACTGACAGGTAGTCCCCGCAGCTTACACCATGTTTTTGTCGCCTGCGAACTGCAGAAAATGCGGGAAGGCGGGCGGCAAAAACATTTCGTTTGCCTAAACGCGAACCACCTGGATCTGTGGACTTGAATCGGAACATGGCAGTCTAATAGCAACAAGGGGAAGGAGGTGGCGACATGCCAACTATTAACCAATTGGTTCGTAAAGGCCGCAAGGCGAAAATCACCAAGTCGAAATCGCCTGCTCTTCAAAGAGGGTTTAACGCCCTGAAACGGGAAGCGACCGACTTGAGCGCTCCGCAAAAACGCGGCGTCTGCACTCGCGTAGGCACGATGACGCCGAAGAAACCGAACTCCGCACTGCGGAAGTACGCTCGCGTACGCTTGACCAACCGCGTCGAGGTTACGGCTTACATTCCGGGTATCGGACACAACCTGCAAGAGCACAGCGTCGTATTGATCCGCGGTGGCCGGGTTAAAGACCTTCCGGGTGTCCGTTACCATATCGTTCGCGGCGCACTGGATACTTCCGGCGTAAACAACCGGAAACAAGCCCGTTCCAAATACGGAACGAAACGTCCTAAAGTGAAAAAATAAGAATCTACCGTCTAACAGCGGAATGAAATGGATGAAACTCGCAAGAAAGGGGGATAACTATGCCTCGTAAAGGTCCAGTACCGAAAAGAGACGTATTGCCGGATCCGATTTACAGCAGCAAGCTCGTTACCCGACTTATCAACCGGATCATGATCGACGGAAAGCGTGGAGTTGCACAAACGATTTTGTACAACGCGTTCAACTTGATCAAAGACCGTTCCGGTAAAGAGCCTATGGAAGTATTCGAAGCGGCGATCAAGAACATCATGCCTGTGCTTGAAGTTAAAGCTCGTCGTGTCGGCGGTTCCAACTACCAAGTTCCGGTGGAGGTTAAGCCGGAGCGCCGTACTGCACTAGGTCTTCGTTGGTTGGTCCATTATTCGCGCCTTCGCGGCGAGAAGACGATGGAAGAGCGCTTGGCGGCTGAAATTATGGACGCCAGCAACAACACCGGAGCTTCCGTGAAGAAACGGGAAGACACGCACAAAATGGCGGAAGCGAACAAAGCTTTTGCACACTATCGCTGGTAATCTGCTAGAAAGGCTTCTTTACAGGAGTCTTTCTACATAAACCCAAGTGAATTACATCTTGAAAGGAGAAAGATCGTATGGCAAGAGAGTTCTCCTTAGCTAAGACGCGCAACATCGGGATTATGGCGCATATCGATGCCGGCAAGACTACTACCACCGAGCGGATTCTGTTCTTCACAGGCCGCGTTCACAAAATCGGCGAAGTGCATGAAGGTGCAGCGACGATGGACTGGATGGAGCAGGAGCAAGAGCGCGGAATTACGATTACGTCCGCAGCTACGACCTGTCAGTGGAAAGAGCACCGGGTCAACATTATCGATACGCCAGGACACGTAGACTTCACGGTTGAAGTCGAACGTTCCCTGCGCGTTCTTGACGGCGCGGTCGGCGTGTTCAGTGCCAAAGAAGGCGTTGAACCCCAATCCGAGACCGTCTGGAGACAAGCGGATCGCTATGGTGTACCGCGGATCGCCTATGTCAATAAGATGGATATCATCGGCTCTGATTTCCTGGGCGTTATTGACCAAATGCGCGACCGTCTGAAAGCCAATGCGGTAGCTATTCAACTTCCGATCGGTGCCGAAGCGGACTTCAAAGGCATCATCGATTTGGTTGAGCAAGTCGCTTATATTTTCAAAGACGATCAAGGCAAATTCGAGAAAGAAGAAATCCCGGCTGAATTCCTTTCCAAGGTTGCCGAGCTTCGGACCGAGCTTGTCGAGAAAGTAGCGGAACTAGACGAAGAGCTGACGATGAAATATCTGGAAGGAGAAGAAATTTCCATCCCGGAAATCAAAGCGGCTCTGCGCAAAGGCGTATGCGGAGTGAAAATTTTCCCGGTCATTTGCGGTTCGTCTTACAAAAACAAAGGGGTTCAGCTTATGCTGGACGCCGTCGTAGACTACTTGCCGGCTCCAATCGACGTACCGGATATCCGCGGAACGCTTGAAGACGGAACCGAAGTAGTTCGCAAATCGAGCGACACAGAGCCTTTCTCGGCGCTTGCGTTCAAGATTGCGACGGACCCTTATGTAGGTAAGTTGACGTTCTTCCGTGTCTATTCGGGCGTTCTTCAATCCGGCTCGTACGTATTGAATGCTACGAAAGGCAAACGCGAACGGATCGGTCGTATTCTGCAGATGCATGCCAACAGCCGTCAAGAAATCAGCGAGGTATACTCGGGTGATATCGCGGCTGCGGTAGGTCTGAAAGATACGATCACAGGCGATACGTTGTGTGACGAGAAAAACCCGGTTATTCTGGAGTCGATGAACTTCCCAGAGCCGGTTATCTCCATCGCCGTAGAACCGAAAACAAAAGCCGACCAAGACAAGATGGGCGTTGCTCTCTCCAAATTGGCGGAAGAAGATCCGACTTTCCGTTACTACACGGATGAAGAAACGGGCCAGACGATTATCCAAGGTATGGGCGAGCTCCACCTTGAAATCATTGTCGACCGTATGCTTCGCGAGTTCAAAGTTGAAACAAACGTAGGTAAGCCGCAAGTTGCTTACCGCGAAAGATTCCGCAAGCCGGCAAAAGTCGAAGGAAAATTCGTGCGCCAATCCGGCGGACGCGGTCAATACGGTCACGTATGGATCGAGTTCGAACCGCTTGAGCCGGGTACGGGCTTTCAATTCGAGAACAAAATCGTCGGCGGCGTAGTACCGAGAGAATACGTTCCAGCTGTTCAAGCCGGTATCGAAGAATCAATGAAGAATGGCGTTCTTGCCGGATATCCGCTCGTGGATCTGAGGGCCCGTATTGTTGACGGTTCCTACCACGATGTTGACTCCAGCGAAATGGCGTTCAAAATTGCAGGTTCGATGGCTTTGAAAGCGGCCAAGGATAAGTGTGATCCGGCTATTCTCGAGCCGATTATGAAAGTTGAAGTTACCGTTCCGGACGAGTACATGGGCGACGTTATGGGCGACTTGAACTCCCGCCGCGGCCGTATCGAAGGTATGGATGCCCGCGCAGGCGCTCAAGTTATCCGTTCCAAAGTACCGCTCTCCGAAATGTTCGGTTACTCCACTACGCTTCGTTCGCGTACACAAGGACGCGGCGTATATTCGATGGAAATATCCCATTATGAAGAAGTGCCTAAGAGTATTGCAGAAGAAATTATTGCAAAGAACAAGGGCGCATAATCATAATCTCTTATTTAAGGAGGAATTGTAGTCATGGCAAAAGCGAAATTTGAACGTAATAAGCCGCACGTTAACATCGGTACGATCGGTCACGTTGACCATGGTAAAACGACGCTGACGGCTGCAATCACGACTGTTTTGGCGAAAAAATACGGCGGTAGCGCTGTAGCATTCGACCAAATCGACAAAGCTCCGGAAGAGCGCGAGCGCGGTATCACGATCTCGACGGCTCACGTTGAGTACGAAACTCCGAACCGCCACTATGCACACGTTGACTGCCCAGGACACGCCGACTATGTTAAAAACATGATCACCGGCGCAGCTCAAATGGACGGCGCGATCTTGGTTGTATCCGCAGCTGACGGCCCAATGCCGCAAACTCGCGAGCACATCCTGCTTTCCCGCCAAGTAGGCGTTCCTTACATCGTCGTATTCTTGAACAAATGCGACATGGTTGAAGACGAAGAGTTGCTTGAGCTCGTAGAAATGGAAGTTCGCGACCTGCTGAACGAGTATGAGTTCCCGGGCGACGACACTCCGATCATCCGCGGTTCCGCTCGTGAAGCTCTCCAAAATCCGGACGGCGAATGGGCTAACAAAATCGTTGAGCTGTTCGAGCAAGTCGACACTTACATCCCTACTCCTCAGCGCGATACCGACAAGCCTTTCTTGATGCCTGTCGAGGACGTGTTCACGATCACTGGTCGTGGTACCGTTGCTACGGGCCGCGTAGAGCGTGGTACGATTAAAGTCGGTGAGGAAATCGAGATCCTCGGTCTTGCCGAAGAATCCCGTAAATCCGTTGTTACCGGCGTAGAAATGTTCCGCAAGCTGCTCGATTCCGCTCAAGCGGGCGACAACATCGGCGCACTGCTTCGCGGCGTTGAGCGTAAAGATATCGAGCGCGGACAAGTTTTGGCTAAACCGGGTTCGGTTAAAGCCCACACGAACTTCACGGCTCAAATCTACGTCCTGACCAAAGAAGAAGGTGGCCGTCATAAGCCTTTCTTCACAGGTTACCGTCCTCAGTTCTACTTCCGGACGACTGACGTTACGGGTATCATCAACCTGCCGGAAGGCACGGAAATGGTTATGCCTGGCGACAACATCACCGTTACGGTTGAACTGATCGCTCCGATCGCTATCGAGCAAGGCACGAAATTCGCTATCCGCGAAGGCGGCCGTACGGTAGGCGCAGGCGCAGTTGCTACGATCATTAAGTAAGCTTCTATATAATAGAAGAAACAGTCCCCGGCGGTAACGTCGGGGACTTTCTTTTTTCTTTCCCCAAGGGATGGAATGCAAGAAATATAACCGAGAATCGAAAGGGATGAAACTCGGAGGGATGAGATAAGTAGAGCGGAAAGGCGCTTTGCGATGGGCCTCATTTGAACTCGCATCGTAACCATAATACAATCAAGGGATGCGAGTTCAACGGGAGGCTGGAGCTTACTTATTCTCCTCGACCATTCATACTTCAAGAAGCCGGTTTTTATAATATGAAAACTTTCTTGAAAATTTCTTGCTTTCCGTCCCGATTTTTTATATAATAGTGAGCGTTGGTCTGTGACGTTGCGATGATGCGAGAGGTTGCTGACACACCCGGCCCCTTTGCCATGGCGGGATGTCAGGAGATTTTCGCGGAGTATGTCCGATAATCAAATTGGGCGATAGAAGGAGGGAACAATATGGCAAAGCAAAAGATTCGTATCCGCTTGAAGGCGTACGATCACAGAGTACTCGATCAATCCGCAGAGAAAATCGTCGACACGGCGAAACGTTCCGGTGCAGGAGTGTCCGGTCCGATTCCGTTGCCGACGGAGAAGCAAATCATTACGATTTTGCGCGCGGTGCACAAGTACAAGGATTCCAGAGAGCAGTTCGAAATGCGTACGCATAAGCGTCTGATCGACATCGTGAATCCGACTCCGCAAACGGTCGATGCTTTGATGCGCTTGGATCTGCCGTCTGGTGTAGATATCGAAATCAAACTGTAACATCTGTTTGAAGCAAAGCAAAGGTGCTTAAACCGCGGCTGCCGCGGAAACATTTGTTGCATGTACGGAATGAAAACAGCAAACGTATGACGAAAAGAGGTGTCAACATGAAAGGTATCTTAGGAAAAAAACTGGGTATGACTCAGGTGTTTGCCGCTGACGGTACAGTCGTTCCTGTAACGGTTATCCAAGCAGGTCCTTGCGTCGTTCTGCAAAAGAAAGACCAAGACAACGACGGATACGAAGCGATCCAAATCGGCTTCGACGACAAGAAGGAAAAGAACGCAACGAAACCTGCGATTGGCCATGCTAAGAAAGCCAATGCCGCACCTAAGCGCTACATCAAGGAGATTCGCGGAGCGAACCTTGGCGAGTATGAAGTTGGCCAGGAGCTTAAAGCAGATCTCTTCGCCGAAGGCGAATATGTTGACGTGACGGGTACGTCCAAAGGTAAAGGAACAGCCGGTGCGATCAAACGTTGGGGCTACTCCCGCGGACCGATGTCTCACGGCTCGAAATATCATCGCGGTGCCGGTTCTCAAGCTATTGCGCGTACGAGTAACAAAGTACCGAAAGGCAAGAAAAACGCCGGTCGCCTTGGTCATGAAACGATTACGATTCAAAAATTGCAAGTTGTTAAAGTCGATGCAGAGCGCAACGTGATCTTGGTGAAAGGCTCCATTCCGGGACCGAATAACAGCTACGTCAGCGTAAAATCGACCGTAAAGCAATAAGGTAGCGAGAAAGGAGGAACACACATGCCAAAAGTAGCACTGTATAACGTGAGCGGAGCGCAAGTGGGCGAAGTCGAACTCGCAGATGCCGTCTTCGGTATCGAGCCGAACGTACACGTCGTTCATTCCGCAGTCGTATTGCAACAAGCTTCCCAGCGTCTTGGAACGCACAAAACGAAGGGTCGTTCGGAAGTTCGCGGCGGCGGTCGCAAACCTTGGAAGCAAAAAGGAACCGGACGCGCTCGTCAAGGAAGCATCCGTTCTCCACAATGGAAAGGCGGCGGCGTCGTATTCGGACCGACTCCTCGCAGCTACGGCTTCAAACTGCCGAAGAAAGTGCGTCGTCTTGCAATCAGATCCGCTCTTTCGTCGAAAGTGATTGACAGTGATATCATCGTATTGGATCAATTGTCTTTGGCAGCACCGAAAACAAAAGAATTTGCGGCCATCTTGGGCAATCTGAAAGTGGAACGCAAAGCTTTGGTTGTTACCGGAAGCTACGATGACAATGTGGCATTGTCCACGCGCAACATTCCGGGAGTGAAGTTTGTTTCCGCCGAAGGAATTAACGTGCTTGACGTGCTCGCACACGACAAATTGATCATCACGAAGGATGCAGTTCAGAAAGTAGAGGAGGTGCTTGCGTAATGAAGAACCCACGCGATATTATCAAGCGCCCGATTATTTCTGAGAAATCCAGCGACTTGATGGGCAACAACACGTACGTCTTCGAAGTTGACAAACGTGCGAACAAGACGGAAATCAAGTTGGCGGTTCAAGAAATTTTCAAGACCAAAGTCGAAAAAGTAAACACGATGATCGTTCCGGCTAAACCGAAACGGTACGGCCGCTATTCCGGATATACGTCCGAGTGGAAAAAAGCGATCGTTACTTTGGATAAAGACAGCAAGCCGTTGGAATTTTTTGAGACGGTCTAATTTTATGTGGCAAGGAGGGAAACAGCGTGCCTATCAAATCGTTTAAGCCGACTTCGCCGTCCAAACGGCAAATGACGGTTTCTACATTCGAAGAGATTACGGCGTCCAAACCGGAGAAGTCTTTGCTTGCTCCTCTTATGGTCAAGGCCGGCCGTAACAACCAAGGTAAGATTACGGTTCGTCACCAAGGCGGCGGACATAAACGCAAATACCGTATTATCGATTTCAAACGTACCAAAGACGGAATACCAGGCCGCGTTGCTACGATCGAATACGATCCGAACCGTACGGCCAACATCGCGCTGATCAACTATGCGGACGGAGAGAAACGTTACATTATCGCTCCTAAAGGCTTGAAAGTCGGCGACACGATTTATTCCGGTCCTGAGTCGGACATCAAAATCGGAAACGCGCTTCCGCTCGAGAACATCCCGGTCGGTTCCGTTATCCACAACATCGAACTGAAACCAGGCAAAGGCGGTCAGTTGGCTCGCGCTGCCGGCACTTCGGCTCAATTGCTCGGTAAAGAAGCTGAATATGTTTCGATCCGTTTGTCCTCGGGCGAAGTGCGCCGCATTTTGAAAGCATGCCGCGCTACGATCGGTACTGTCGGCAACGAAGACCACGAGCTGCTCAATATCGGTAAAGCAGGACGCAACCGCTGGTTGGGCAAACGCCCTACAGTCCGCGGGGTCGTCATGAACCCGGTCGATCACCCTCACGGTGGTGGCGAAGGCCGCGCTCCGATCGGACGCAAATCGCCAATGTCTCCTTGGGGCAAGCCTACGCTCGGATACAAAACGCGCAAGAAGAAAAAAGCATCCAACAAATACATCATCCGTCGCCGCACGAAGTAAGAACGGAAGGCTTCGGTTGGATGAAAGGAGGATTTCGTAAATGGGCCGCAGTTTGAAAAAAGGACCTTTTGTGGATGACCACTTGATGAAAAAAGTCGAGGGTATCGGTCAGAAAAAAACCGTTATCAAGACTTGGTCTCGCCGGTCTACCATTTTCCCGCAATTCGTCGGACATACGTTCGCCGTATACGATGGCAGAAAGCATGTGCCGGTCTATGTAACGGAAGACATGGTTGGACACAAGTTGGGCGAATTCGCGCCGACTCGTACGTATAAAGGGCACGACGACGACAAGAAAACCGGCAAACGGTAATAAAGATACAGCTTATGTTTGAGAGGAGGTACTTCCATGCAAGCAAAGGCACATGCGAATCACATTCGCATCGCTCCTCGTAAGGTGCGACTTGTAGTCGACTTGATCCGGGGCAAGCAAGTAGGCGATGCAATTGCTATTTTGAGCAACACGCCGCGTTCGGCTTCTCCGGTCGTGGAAAAATTGCTGAAATCGGCTATTGCCAACGCCGAGCATAACTTCTCGCTCGACCCGAACAAACTGGTCGTTCAAGAAGCATACGTCAATCAAGGTCCGACGTTGAAACGGATTCGTCCGCGTTCGCAAGGTCGGGCGTTCAAGATTTTGAAACGGACCAGCCACATTACGCTCGTGGTATCTGAAAAATAAGGAGGGATAAAGTGTGGGTCAAAAGGTAAGCCCAGTAGGCCTCAGAATTGGTGTCATCCGAGATTGGGAATCCAAGTGGTATGCCGATAAAGAGTTCGGAACGCTGCTTATGGAAGACGTCAAAATTCGTGAATATCTGAAAAACAAGCTGAAAGATTCGGCTGTTTCCCATATCGATATCGAACGTGCGGCTAACCGCGTCAACGTCACGATTCATACGGCCAAGCCCGGTATGGTTATCGGTAAAGGCGGAGCGGAAGTCGAAGTGATCCGCAATCACATCTCCAAAATGTCGGGCAAAAAAGTCCACATCAACATTGCGGAAATCAAAAATCCGGAGCTCGACGCGATCTTGGTTGCCGAAAGCATCGCCCAACAGCTGGAACGCCGCATTTCGTTCCGCCGCGCGATGAAACAAGCGATTCAACGTACGATGAGAGCAGGAGCGAAAGGAATCAAAACCGGAGTAAGCGGTCGTCTCGGCGGTGCGGAAATTGCGCGGAGCGAAGGCTACAGCGAAGGTACGGTTCCTCTGCACACGCTGCGTGCGGATATTGACTACGGTACGGCGGAAGCACATACGACATACGGACGGATCGGCGTTAAAGTCTGGATCTATCGCGGCGAAGTTCTTCCGACAGCGAAGAAAAAGGACGTTCAGGAAGGAGGAAACTAATCATGTTGTTGCCAAAACGCGTCAAACACCGCAAAGAGCAACGCGGTAATATGAAAGGCCGCGCCAAAGGCGGTACGGACATCGCGTTCGGCGAATACGGATTGCAGGCGCTTGAGCCGGCTTGGGTAACCAACCGTCAAATCGAAGCTGCACGTATTGCCATGACCCGTTACATCAAGCGGGGCGGTAAAGTATGGATTAAAATTTTCCCTTCCAAGCCGATCACGCAAAAGCCGCTTGAGGTACGGATGGGTAGCGGTAAAGGTAACGTCGAGAAGTGGGTAGCTGTAGTAAAGCCAGGTAAAATTTTGTTTGAACTGGCCGGGGTGAGCGAAGAAATCGCGCGCGAAGCGATGCGCCTTGCTTCCCACAAGCTCCCGATCAAGACGAAATTTGTGAAACGAGAAGAAGTGGGTGGTGAAGCAAATGAAAGCCAGTGAATTTCGCAACCTGACCACTGCTGAAATCGAGCAAAAGATTTCCGGATACAAAGAAGAGTTGTTCAACCTCCGTTTTCAATTGGCGACGGGCCAACTGGACAATCCGATTCGACTTCGTGAGCTTCGCAAGGAGATTGCCCGCGCGAAGACCGTGATACGGGAAAGAGAACTCGGGATTAGCTGAAACATTTAGAGAGGAGGGCAATCGATGGAACAACGCAACGAACGCAAAGTGCAAATCGGTAAAGTCGTAAGCGACAAAATGGACAAAACGATCGTTGTCGCCGTTGAAACTTACAAGAAGCACAGCTTGTACCACAAGCGGATTAAATATACGAAGAAGTTCAAGGCGCACGACGAAAACAACGAAGCCAAAATCGGCGATACGGTCAAAATCATGGAGACTCGCCCGCTGTCGAAAGACAAACGGTTCAGACTCGTGGAAATCGTCGAAAAAGCGGTTCTTGTATAATTCGGACGACACACACACATTTGAAAGGAGGGCATTCCGATGATCCAACCATTTACACGACTGACTTCCGCCGACAATTCCGGCGCCAAGCAATTGATGTGTATCCGTGTTCTTGGCGGTACCGGTCGTCGCGTAGGAGCGATCGGCGATTTGATCATTTGCTCTGTGAAAGAAGCAACACCAGGCGGCGTTGTCAAGAAAGGCGACGTAGTCAAAGCGGTTATCGTGCGCACGAAGCGCTCTACCCGTCGTAAAGACGGTTCCTATATCCGTTTCGACGAGAATGCTGCGGTTATCGTAAAGGACGACAAGAGCCCGCGCGGAACCCGTATTTTTGGACCAGTCGCTCGCGAACTTCGCGACAAAGATTTCATGAAAATCGTATCCCTGGCACCGGAAGTTATCTAATCCGAGGTCAGCGAAACTGAACGGACATGTGCTCCCCGAAAAGTGCCTGTCAGAGGGCGCCGAGCCGCACTCTCATCCGGGGGCGAGTATTGGAGGTGTAACGAAGATGCCGAAAGCGAAAAAGCAGCTTGAGTCCCACAACAACAAGCTTCATGTGAAAAAAGACGACACGGTAATCGTCATTACCGGCAAAGATAAAGGCAAAAAAGGTCGCGTCATCGCTGCGTATCCGCGTGAAAACCGCGTTCTCATCGAAGGTGTGAACATGGTGAAGAAGCACCAAAAGCCGAACCAGCAAAACCCGCAAGGCGGAATTCTCAATCAGGAAGCGCCGATTCACGTCTCCAACGTGATGCTGCTCGACCCGAAAAGCGGACAACCGACTCGCGTAGGTTACAAAGTGCTGGACAACGGCGATAAAGTGCGCGTAGCGAAAAAATCGGGCGAAGTGATCGACTAATTTATCCGGCTTAGAAAGGAGGTCCATCCTGAATGGCAACAAGAATGAAAGATCGTTTCTTGAACGAAGTGACTCCTGCTCTGATGCAGAAGTTTAACTACACGACGGTGATGCAAGTTCCGAAAATCGAGAAAGTCGTCATCAACATGGGCGTAGGCGACGCGGTAGGGAACTCCAAAATCATCGACACGGCCGTGAACGATATGCAAATTATCGCCGGTCAAAAACCGGTTGTAACTCGCGCCAAAAAATCGATCGCAGGCTTCAAAGTTCGCGAGAACATGCCGATCGGCGTGAAAGTAACGCTGCGCGGCGACCGGATGTATTATTTCCTCGACAAGCTGTTCAACATCGCTTTGCCTCGCGTTCGCGACTTCCGCGGCGTTTCGAACAAAGCTTTCGACGGACGCGGCAACTATACGCTCGGTATCAAGGAACAGCTGATTTTCCCTGAGATCGAGTACGATAAAGTGGACAAAGTACGCGGAATGGACATCGTCATTGTCACGACAGCGAAATCGGACGAAGAATCCCGCGAGCTGTTGGAACAACTCGGAATGCCGTTCGTGAAATAAGATCCGGAAATCTGATAGAGTTCGGAGGTGTAACAGTGGCAAAAACTTCGATGATCATCAAGCAGCAGCGCAAACCGAAATTTGCGGTTCAAGCCTATACGCGCTGCGAGCGCTGCGGTCGGCCGCATTCCGTACTGCGCAAGTTCAAAATTTGCCGTATCTGTTTCCGTGAATTGGCTTATAAAGGTCAAATTCCTGGCGTGAAAAAAGCAAGCTGGTAATCAAACCGTCTTTCGGAAGGAGGTTCGCAAACTAATGGTTATGTCAGATCCAATTGCAGATATGCTTACACGCATCCGCAATGCCAACGTCGTGCGTCATGAAACGGTAGAAGTTCCGGCTTCGAAAATCAAACGCGAAATCGCCGAGATTTTGAAGAAAGAGGGCTTCATCCGCGACGCTGAATATATCGAAGACAACAAACAAGGGATTATCCGTATGTTCCTGAAATACGGCCCTAATCAAGAGCGCGTTATCACCGGCCTGAAACGCATCAGCAAACCGGGCCTGCGCGTTTACGCGAAAAGCCAGGAAGTGCCGAAGGTTCTCGGCGGTCTCGGACTCGCCATCCTGTCCACTTCCAAAGGCGTTATGAGCGACAAAGACGCCCGCCAATCGAAATCCGGCGGCGAAGTGATTTGCTACGTATGGTAATCCACATCGCGTAAGAATGGAGGTGCAACAATGTCTCGTATTGGTCGTAAACCCATTACGATCCCATCTGGGGTAAATGTTTCGTTAGAGAATACGCTCATTACGGTTAAAGGTCCTAAAGGAACGCTGAGCCGTGAGCTGCATAAAGATATGAAAGTCGCTGTAGAAGGCAACGTTATTAACGTGGAACGCCCTTCCGACAACAAACTGCACCGCTCCCTTCACGGTACGACCCGCAGCGTGATCAACAACATGGTTAGCGGCGTAACGGAAGGCTTCTCGAAATCTCTCGATCTCGTAGGCGTCGGTTACCGCGCCAACAAGACGGGCAACAAATTGGTACTGAACGTCGGGTACTCCCACCCGGTTGAAATCGTACCGGAGAACGGCATCGAGTTCGATGTACCGTCCAACACGAAAATTATCGTGAAGGGCATCGATAAGGAGCTTGTCGGAGCAACGGCTGCCAAAGTCCGTTCCGTACGCGAGCCGGAGCCTTACAAAGGCAAAGGTATCAAGTATGAAGGCGAGCGCATTCTCCGCAAGGAAGGCAAAGCGGGCAAGAAGAAGTAAGATTCCGCTTACGGCCGCATGATCCGATAAGGATCGCTTAAACCACTAAGAAGCCGCAAAGCGCTTCTTGGCAGAAGGGAAGGAGTGAACACCCGATGATTACAAAAGGCGATAAAAACAAAGCCCGCCAAAAAAGACATCTGCGCGTACGCAAGAAGATCCAAGGCACGCAGGCTCGTCCGCGTTTGAATATTTTCCGTTCCTCCAAGCATATGTACGCTCAACTCATCGACGATGTGAACGGCGTAACGATCGCATCCGCATCGACGCAGGATAAGGAACTGAAAGGTCAATTCGAGAACGGCGGCAACACCGAAGCGGCTCAAAAAGTCGGCGCCCTCGTTGCGCAACGCGCAAAAGAAAAAGGCATCGACCAAGTGGTCTTCGACCGCGGCGGATATTTGTACCACGGACGCGTTCAAGCTTTGGCTGACGCTGCCCGCGAAGCAGGACTCGAGTTCTAAACGAAATCTTTAACAAGGAGGTAAGCGACTTGCGTGTAGATCCCAATACATTGGACCTTAAAGAAAAGTTGGTCAACCTGAACCGCGTAGCTAAGGTTGTTAAAGGCGGACGTCGATTCAGCTTTAGCGCACTGGTTGTAGTCGGCGACGGCAACGGTTGGGTAGGCGCCGGAATCGGCAAAGCGGGCGAAGTACCTGACGCTATCCGCAAAGGTATCGAAGACGCCAAGAAAAACCTGATTCACGTTCCGATCGTAGGCACTACGATTCCTCATCAGGTCATTGGTCATTTCGGAGCCGGCCGCGTACTGCTGAAGCCTGCATCGAAAGGTACCGGAGTTATTGCCGGCGGCCCGGTTCGCGCTGTTCTGGAACTGGCTGGCATCGGCGACATTTTGACGAAATCGCTCGGATCTTCCAACTCCATCAACATGGTTAATGCGACATTGGAAGGTTTGCAACGTTTGAAACGGGCTGAAGATGTAGCTAAGCTTCGCGGTAAAACGGTTGAAGAGCTTCTCGGTTAAGGAGGGATTCGGATGTCCAAGCAATTGCAAATTACGCTTAAGCGCAGTTTGATCGGCCGCCCGGAAAGCCAACGTGTAACCGTTAGAACGCTCGGTTTGCGGAAGCTGAATTCGACAGTCGTTCAAAACGACACGGCGTCGATCCGCGGCATGATCAACCAAGTAAGTCACTTGGTTGAAGTTAAAGAAGTGTAAGCAGTACAATATACAACTACGAACGGCAAGTTCGTTTTAACAATCTTGTTGAGGAGGTGCACCGATGAAGTTACACGAACTTTCACCTGCACCGGGTTCGAAGAAAACTCGCAACCGTGTAGGACGCGGGATCGGAAGCGGAAACGGCAAAACTTCAGGTAAAGGTCACAAAGGTCAAAACGCACGCTCCGGCGGCGGCGTTCGCCCGGGCTTCGAAGGCGGACAGAACCCTCTGTACCGTCGTTTGCCGAAGCGCGGTTTCAACAATCGTTTCCGTACGGAATACGCGGTTGTGAACCTGAGCGAGCTGAATCAATTTTCCGCGGGAACGGAAGTCACACCGGAACTGCTATTGCAATCGGGTGTTGTGAAAAACCCGAAAGACGGCATTAAGATTTTGGGTAACGGCGAGCTTACTGTCCAATTGACAGTTAAAGCGAATAAGTTCTCTCAATCTGCCGTCGAAAAGATTCAAGCTGCCGGCGGTACAACCGAGGTGATTTGATGTTCAAGACGTTATCCAACATCATGAAGGTGCAAGATCTGAGAAGAAGAATTATTTTTACTCTTCTCCTCCTGATCGTGTACCGGATCGGCGCTTTCATTCCAGTGCCGAACATCGATTCGGAAATACTGAAAAGCATCGATCAATCGAGCAGCGGAGGCGTATTCGGCTTGCTGAATACTTTCTCCGGCGGCGCCTTGTTCCAGTTCTCTATATTCGCACTCGGGATTATGCCGTACATCACGTCCTCCATCATCGTGCAGCTGCTGTCGATGGACGTCGTACCCCGTTTTGCGCAGTGGGCGAAAGAAGGCGAGGTCGGCAGAAAGAAACTTGCTCAAATTACCCGTTACGGCACTATCGTGCTCGGCCTGATCCAGGCCTACAGCGTGGCGTTCGGCTTTAACCGGCTGTACGGCATGCAGTTGGTTACGGATGCCGGGTTTACGACTTACCTGTTGATTGCGATCGTGCTGACGGCAGGTACGGCCTTCCTGATGTGGCTCGGCGAGCAAATCACCGAACATGGCATCGGAAACGGGATTTCCATCATCATCTTCGCCGGTATTATCGCCTCGATCCCTAACGGGATCAACATGATCTACTTGAACATGTTTGCCGAATCGGCCGAGGGCGCGTTGTTCCTGAACATTTTGAAAGTGCTGATCATCCTGCTGGTCATTGTGGCCATCGTGATCGGAGTTATCTATGTTCAGCAAGGCGTACGCAAAATACCGGTACAATATGCGAAACGCGTAGTCGGACGCAAAATGTACGGCGGTCAATCGACGCATATTCCGTTGAAAGTCAACGCGGCGGGCGTTATCCCGGTAATCTTCGCTTCGTCTCTGCTCGTGTTTCCTCCGACAATCGCGCAGTTCTGGCGCGGTAATGTCGTGGCGGACTGGATCATCAACAACTTGTCTTACACTGCTGCCTTGGGCATGGTGCTGTACGTGCTGTTGATTATCGGTTTCACTTACTTCTACACGTTCGTGCAAATCAATCCGGTTCAAATGGCCGATCAGATGAAGAAAAACGGGGGCTATATCCCGGGCATTCGTCCAGGTAAAACTACCGCGACTTACTTGACGCGCGTCATGACCCGCATTACACTGTCCGGTGCGATATTCCTGGCGCTTATTTCGATTTTGCCGGTGTTCTTCACCAACTTGGCGGGTCTTCCGCAGCAAGTTACGATCGGCGGCACTTCGCTGCTTATCGTAGTCGGTGTCGCGCTGGAAACGATGAAGCAAATTGAAAGCCAATTGATTAAACGCCACTACAAAGGGTTTATCAATAAATAACGCATGTAGGATGTTTCTTTAAACGGAAACTTCCAGGGAGGGTGCGTACTTTGAACATTCTTTTCATGGGTCCTCCGGGAGCCGGCAAAGGAACTCAAGCCGAACGAATCGTAGACGAGTTTCGCGTACCGCATATTTCCACAGGCGACGCTTTCCGTCTCGCGATGAGTCAGGGAACTCCGCTTGGTGTTCAAGCCAAGAGCTTTGTCGATCAAGGCTTGCTTGTACCGGACGAGATTACGAACGGAATCGTCAGAGAGCGTCTGGAGAAATCGGATTGCGACAACGGATTCCTGCTCGACGGATTTCCTAGAACGATCGCGCAAGCGGAGGCGCTTGACGATATGTTGGCTTCTATGGGGAAACGGATCGATCACGTCATCAACTTGAAAGTCGATCGCGATTTGCTGCTCGGACGTTTGACCGGCCGGCGCATATGCAAATCGTGCGGCTCCACCTATCATGTGCTGTTCAATCCTCCTAAGGTCGAGGGCGTCTGCGACAAATGCTCCGGCGAGCTGTATCAGCGTTCGGACGACACCGAGGAGAAGGTTGGCACGCGGTTGGATGAATACAACAACAAAACCGCTCCTTTGCTCAAGTATTACGAGACCAAAGGACTGCTGCGAGAAGTGGACGGACAACAAGACATCGATGAGGTAACGGCTGGAATTTCTTCCTTGCTGCGAGGTCAAGCCTGATGATCATTTGTAAGTCCGAAGCTGAACTTGTCCTTATGCGGGAAGCCGGCCGGATCGTCGCCGAGACGCACCGGCTGATGGCGGAAGCGGTTCAGCCTGGCATTACAACCAAGGAATTGGATCATATCGCGGAAACGTATATACGCAGTCAAGGTGCTACTCCATCTTTCAAAGGCTATAACGGTTTTCCTGCCAGCATCTGTGCTTCGGTTAACGAGCAACTGGTTCACGGATTTCCCGGCGACAGAAAGCTGAAGGAAGGCGACATCATTACGATCGATATCGGAGCGCAGTACAAAGGATACCATGGCGATTCGGCATGGACTTATCCGGTGGGCCGGATATCGGAAACGGCCCGGAAGCTGCTTGAAGTTACGGAGCGATCGCTGTATGCGGGTTTAGCAAAGGCGAAAGCGGATGTCCGCCTGTCTACCATCTCGCATGCCATTCAGACATGCGCAGAGGAAGAAGGGTTTTCGATCGTGCGCGAGTATGAGGGGCACGGAATTGGTCAAAACTTGCATGAGGAACCGGAAATTCCCAACTACGGCATGCCGGATCGCGGTCCACGCTTGAAGCCGGGCATGGTGCTTGCGATCGAGCCGATGGTCAACGTCGGCGAGCGGTATGTAAGGACGTTGGAGGACAATTGGACGGTCGTTACCGCCGATGGTTCGTTATGTGCGCACTTCGAGCATACGATCGCCATTACCCCCGACGGATATGAGATATTGACCAAATCCGAAGGAACGGGTGAGCGTTGATGGATGCCGCGAATTTCAACAAACGGAATTCGTCATCCGAGGAACCCGCGATTGGGCCGTCAATCGGCAGAATCGTAAGGGTGCTTCGCGGGCGTGAACAGGAAGGTTACGCTGTAATCGTCCGGATCATCGATGATCGGTTCGTTTGGATTGCCGACGGTGACAAGCGCAAGTTCGATCAACCTAAGAAGAAAAACCTGCTTCATCTGGAGCTGCTTGCGTATGTGAGCGGCGAGGTAGCCGACAGCATTATGGAGACGGGTCGTGTAACCAATGGAAAGCTACGTTACGCGTTGAACAAGTTTTTGGAAAGCGGGCAATCCGAAGCGCATGAGAAAGGAGAATGACCGTGGCCAAAGAAGATGTGATTGAGGTAGAAGGCAAAGTAATCGAACCTCTCCCGAACGCGATGTTCAAGGTGGAGCTCGAAAACGGACATCAAGTGCTGGCCCACGTTTCAGGCAAAATCCGGATGCACTTCATCCGAATTTTACCGGGGGATAAAGTTACTGTAGAGTTATCGCCATATGATTTGAGCAGAGGCCGGATCACGTATCGGTTTAAATAAAAGTTCGTCGTTACGAAGCAGCTTTCTTCCAGAAAGCCTAGCTTATCCTTACGAAGTTAACTTTGCTCAGCAAAGTTAAGTAGTGCTTACGAAGCAGCTTTCTTCCAGAAAGCTCTCAGGAGGTAATAATAATGAAGGTAAGACCGTCGGTCAAACCGATCTGCGAAAAATGCAAAGTTATTCGTCGCAAAGGCGCCGTCATGGTCATTTGCGAAAATCCGAAGCATAAGCAAAAACAAGGATAAAAGGAGGTGCACGAACACTAATGGCTCGTATAGCTGGAGTAGACTTGCCCCGTGACAAACGCGTTGAAATCGCGTTGACGTATATTTTTGGGATCGGCAAAACGACGTCCCAAAAAATCATCGCCGAAACCGGCATCAATCCGAACACCCGCGTTCGCGACCTGACGGAGGACGAAGTAAGCAAAATCCGTGAGAACATCGACAAAACGCAAAAGGTGGAAGGCGACCTTCGTCGTGAGATTGCCCTGAACATCAAGAGGCTCGTTGAAATCGGCTGCTATCGCGGCATTCGTCATCGTCGCGGCTTGCCGGTTCGCGGTCAACGCACCAAAACTAACGCTCGTACGCGCAAAGGTCCACGCCGTACCGTAGCGAATAAGAAGAAATAATAAGGGGGGATAACTCTCATGGCAAAGCCTAAAAAAGCAGCAGCACGCACGAAACGTCGTGACCGTAAAAATATCGAATCCGGAGTGGCTCATATCCGTTCTACGTTCAACAACACGATCGTAACGATTACCGATCCGCACGGCAATGCGATTTCCTGGGCAAGCGCAGGAAACCTCGGCTTTAAAGGATCGCGTAAGAGCACTCCGTTCGCCGCCCAAATGGCTGCCGAATCCGCAGCGAAAGCCGCTATGGAGCATGGCATGAGAAGCGTCGAGGTTATGGTTAAAGGACCGGGCGCAGGCCGCGAAGCCGCGATCCGTTCGCTTCAGGCTGCAGGTCTCGAAGTCAACCTGATCAAAGACGTTACTCCGGTTCCGCACAATGGCTGCCGTCCGCCGAAACGTCGTCGTGTCTAATTGTGGTTCCTATAGTATAAATATCAGAAACATGTGAATAATGGTTGTGGACGATAGGCATACTATACATTTTTGCGCATGCAAGGAATCCGGAGGGAAACGACGTTTTTAAGGAGGGTTAAGTTCATGATCGAAATTGAAAAGCCAAAAATCGAAACCGTTGAACTGAGCGAAGACGGCAAATACGGCAAGTTCGTGATCGAACCGCTGGAGCGCGGATACGGCACAACGCTCGGGAACTCCTTGCGCCGCATCCTGCTTTCTTCGTTGCCGGGCGCGGCTGTCAATTCCGTTCAAATCGACGGTGTGCTGCACGAGTTTTCGACAGTGCCGGGCGTGAAGGAGGACGTGACGGAGATTATCCTGAATTTAAAAGGATTGTCTTTGAAAATACACTCCGACGAAGAAAAGGTACTGGAGATTGACGCCGAAGGCGAAGGCAATGTCGTTGCAGGCGACATCCGTGCGGACAGCGATGTGGAAATCCTTAATCCGGATTTGCATATTGCCACGCTCTCATCGGATGCCAGACTGCATATGCGTATTCATGCCGGTCGTGGCAGAGGATACGTGCCTGCGGATCGGAACAAGAAAGAGGACCAGCCGATTGGCGTCATTCCGGTTGACTCGATCTATACGCCGATCTCCCGCGTCAATTACAGCGTCGAAAACACCCGTGTCGGTCAAGTCACGAACTACGACAAACTTACCCTCGAAGTGTGGACCGATGGAAGCATTCGACCGGAAGAAGCCGTAAGCCTCGGTGCTAAAATTTTGACCGAGCATTTGCTGCTTTTTGTCGGACTGACCGACGAAGCAAAAGATGCGGAAATTATGGTCGAAAAAGAAGAAGACAAAAAAGAGAAAGTGTTAGAGATGACCATCGAAGAGCTCGATCTTTCGGTGCGTTCCTACAACTGCTTGAAGCGTGCGGGCATTAATACCGTACAAGAGCTGATCACGAAAACCGAAGAAGATATGATGAAGGTCCGCAATTTGGGCCGCAAATCTTTGGAGGAAGTTCAAGAGAAGCTGGAAGAGCTCGGACTCGGCTTGCGCGCGGAAGATTGATCCGTCGATCTTCTATGGCGGTGCAGCCGTTCTTGGTTCAACCGACGATTACAGAAGGAGGGGAAAGACACATGGCATACCAAAAATTAGGTCGTGATACTAGCGCTCGTAAGGCGTTGTTCCGGGATCTGGTAACTGACCTGTTCTTATACGAACGAATCCAAACAACCGAAGCCAAAGCAAAAGAAGTTCGTTCCATTGCGGAAAGGCTGATTACGCTGGCCAAGCGCGGCGATCTGCACGCGCGCCGTCAAGCTGCTGCCTTCGTACGTCGCGAACAGCTGGAAGGTTCGGAATCCGACGCGATTCAAAAGTTGTTCTCTGAACTTGCGACTCGCTACTCCGAACGTCCAGGTGGATACACCCGTATCCTGAAGCTCGGGCCTCGCAGGGGCGATGCTGCTCCTATGGTTTTCTTGGAATTGGTGGATCGAGCTTAATCGACCGGATGAAAGGGTGGACAGAATCGCTGATTCTGATGAAGCCCTTTTTTTGTCTCGGCAAGGTGAAGGTGGCTGATCTAGCAGCTGTTCCCCAACTATCGCTCTGAAGGGAAGATTGCCTGAGGCGTTATGAGGAATTTGGTCATGACCGTAAGCTACGATGGAACGAACTATTTCGGTTTTCAAGCCCAACCGGGCGGCAATACGATTCAAGACCGGATCGAGAAAGCTATCGGGCATCTTACGGGAGAGAATATCACCATCACCTCGTCGGGGCGAACCGATGCAGGAGTCCATGCAAGAGCGCAAATCTTCAACTTTCACACCGCGTCCTCCATACCGCTAGAGCGGTGGGCATTCGCGCTTAATTCGCGTCTGCCTCCGGACATTCGCATTCTGGAGGCGCGTATGGCGGATCCGGAATTCCACGCGCGCAGATGGGCGAAGAGGAAAACGTATCGGTACGCGATCGACAACAATCGGACTCCGGATGTTTTTATGCGGCATTTGCAGTACCACCATCCGACTCCGCTCGACGTGGAAGCGATGCGCCATGCGCTCCAGACGTTGATTGGCGAACATGATTTTACGTCATTCTGCTCCGTGAGATCGACCCAGCTTTCTCATGTGCGAACAATATTCGATGCCCGTATCGAACGCCAGAACAATACCGGGTTATCGGCGTCTCCTGGACTTATTCATTTTACTGTGACCGGCAGCGGTTTTCTGCAACATATGGTTCGCATCATCGTCGGCACGCTGCTGCAGGTAGGGGAAGGCAAACGGAGTGCAGCGGATATGGAAGCCGTTCTGAAGGCGAAAGACCGTTCACGGGCGGGACCGACGGCGATGTCTCACGGCTTGATGCTGTGGGAAGTCGTATATTGAAGACACTTGAAGGGATAGCTAAATTTGACTTGCGCTACGCCCGGAAATGTTGTAATATATTATTTGGCTTTTCATAACGGGCCTCCCACGCCCCACGTTATGGAAAGAGACGATTTGACCTTACGTTACCTATGAATATGTATGCTTTGACGGAGATTTATTTAGGAGGACATTGCGAATGCGTACCACATATATGGCTAAGCCCAATGAAGTTGAGAAGAAATGGTACATTATCGATGCAGCCGGCCAAACGCTCGGACGTATGGCTAGTGAAGCGGCATCCATTTTGCGCGGCAAAACGAAACCGGAGTTTACTCCGCACGTCGATACAGGCGATTTCGTGATCATCATCAATGCCGACAAAGTTGTACTGACCGGCAAGAAGCTTCTGCAAAAAAAATATTACCGCCACTCGCAATACCAAGGCGGTTTGAAAACGACAACTGCTCAAGAAATGCTGAACAATAGACCTGATCGGATGATCGAACTGGCTGTTTTCGGTATGCTGCCGAAAAACCGTTTGGGCGACAGCTTGAAAACGAAGCTGAAAGTGTACGCTGGCTCGGAGCACCCGCATCAAGCACAACAACCTGAAGTTTGGCAACTTCGCGGATAATTAGAGGGAGGACCTGTTCATGGCACAAGTTCAATACTATGGAACCGGCCGTCGGAAACACTCGGTAGCACGTGTACGTCTCGTACCGGGCGAAGGCCAAATCGTAATCAATAATCGTCCGCTGGATGAGTACTTCGGACTGGAAACGTTGAAACTGATCGTGAAACAACCGTTGACGCTGACGGAAACGGGCAGCCGATACGATGTTATCGTCATCGCCAACGGCGGCGGCACAACCGGACAAGCGGGAGCAATCCGTCACGGGATTTCCCGTGCGTTGTTGAAAGCCGATCCGGAATACCGCGGTTCTTTGAAACGCGCCGGCTTCCTGACACGCGATCCGCGTATGAAAGAACGTAAAAAGTACGGCTTGAAAGCAGCTCGTCGTGCACCACAGTTCTCCAAACGTTAATTCGAACTGCAAAACAAAAACCTTTTCCCTTCGGGCGGAAAAGGTTTTTTCTTTTTTTTCACCAATGTGCAAAGGCGCCATACTATAGAGATGTGCCTAAGTTTTTTAATTCGGTTCATCACGATTCCTATTGACACCCCATCAATTAACCTTATAATGAGGTATATACTTTAATTCATATAAACAAACTCGGAAATAATACAAGGAGGATCATTCGAATGAACTTGCTTGAAAAGGAAGCTCTGATCCGCGATGCGGCTGAAACCTTGGAGTCGGAATCTCCCGAACATATACTGCGGTGGGCGATCGAGAGGTTCCCGAATATAACGTTTGCCTGCAGCTTCGGTGCAGAAGATGTAGTTCTTGTCGATATGCTGCAGAAAATTTCGCCTTCCACCGATATTTTTTACTTGGACACGGATCTGCATTTCAAAGAAACATACGAAACCCGCGACCGTCTGGAAGCGCATTATGGCTTGAAATTTGTACGCGTTAGCCCTAAACTTACTTTGGAGCAGCAAGCCGAGCAGCATGGAGATGAATTATGGAAATCGGAACCGACTGCGTGCTGCAACATTCGTAAAGTGGAGCCGTTGACGAATATTTTAGGGAAATACGAAGCGTGGATTACTGGTATTCGCCGGGATCAAGCTCCAACGCGCGCAAATGCGAAGAAAATCGAATATGATGTAAAGTTCGGCCTTGTGAAGTTTAATCCTATCGCCAACTGGACGTCCGAAGACGTTTGGAACTATATCCGCGAACATAACCTGATTTACAATCCGTTGCACGATCAGTATTATCCAAGCATCGGCTGTGAGAAATGCACACGCCAAGTATTGCCTGGCGAAGATCCCCGGGCGGGTCGTTGGTCGGGATTCGAGAAGACGGAGTGCGGCTTGCACAAATAATAGATTGCTAATGCTTACGAAGAAAGCTTTGCGATGCAAAGCTCTGTAGATGCTTACGAAGCTAGCATTGCCTACGGCAATGCTCTTAGGAGGAACCCCAATGAGCGAAACGATAAAACCGCACGGCGGCACACTGATAAACCGCGTGGCAACGGGTGAAACTCGCAGCAAGCTGTTGAAGGAAGCGGAACAGCTTCAGCAAATCCCCGTAAACGCCTGGACGATATCCGATCTGGATCTGATCGGTATCGGAGCTTTTTCGCCGCTGACCGGCTTTCTGGAAGAAAAGGACTATAAATCGGTTGTGGACCGGATGCGTTTGTCCGACGGCACGGTATGGAGCATTCCGATCGTACTTCCGGTCGAAGAGGCTTTGGCCGAACGGCTGTTGGTAGGTGAGCGCGTTGCCCTTGTAGGAGAAGAAGATAAGATCGTCTACGGCACACTCGAGGTGCGAAGCATTTATCGGGTCGATCAGCGCGATGAAGCGATAAAGGTATTCAAGACTGACGATCTGGAGCACCCGGGCGTACAGAAGCTGTTCGCGAGATCCAAAACCTATGTGGGCGGCCCGGTACAAGTGTTGAATCGTCCGAAGCCGAACAAATTTCAAGAATTTTATTTCGACCCTGCGGAGACGCGCAAACGGTTCGTGCAAAACGGCTGGAAGACGGTAGTCGGTTTTCAAACGCGCAATCCCGTTCACCGCGCTCACGAATACATTCAGAAAACGGCGATGGAAATTGTAGACGGTCTGTTTCTGAATCCGCTTGTAGGGGAAACGAAGTCCGACGATATTTCCGCCGACGTCCGGATGAGAAGCTATCTGGTGCTGTTGGAGAATTACTACCCTAAGCAGCGTACGTTTCTCGGAGTGTTCCCGGCGGCTATGCGCTATGCCGGCCCACGTGAAGCGATCTTCCACGCCATGGTTCGCAAAAATTATGGCTGTACGCATTTTATCGTAGGAAGGGACCATGCAGGTGTAGGAGACTACTACGGTACTTACGAGGCCCAAGACATTTTCAAAAATTTCTCGGCGGAAGAACTGGGCATTACCCCTTTATTTTTCGAACACAGCTTCTTCTGCACGAAATGCGGCAATATGGGAACGAGCAAAACGTGCCCGCACGATAAGTCGCACCATATGCATTTGTCGGGTACGAAGGTGCGCGCGATGTTGAGAGAAGGCATTTGTCCTCCTGCAGAATTTACCCGTCCTGAAGTGGCTCAAGTGCTGATCGAAGGAATGTCCGATCAACTGATCCCTTCGTCCAATCCGTAGGTATAATTGTCCACCCTCGTCCATAAGATTTCTATGAGAAGTCTTGTGGAACTGGGGTGGTTTTTATATGCGCAGAAGAAGGGCTCGAATCGTCGTCTGGCTGAACATGAACGGCATGTTGAAACTATTTATGTCGGCGGCGTTAGTCATGCTCATGATTTTTTTGTTTACGTACGAGCTGCCCTCGACCCGTACCTGGACCTACTGGACGATGCCTTTATCGGGCAGAGTGATTGCCATTGACGCCGGCCACGGTGGTCCGGATGGGGGGGCGGTCAGTAAGGACGGCTTGATCGAGAAAGAGGTGAATCTCGCCATCTCGCTTTATTTGCGCGATTATTTACAGCAAGCCGGAGCACTGGTCGTCATGACCCGGGAGAATGACCGTGATTTGGCAAGCGATGCGACGAAAGGTTACAGCAAGCGGAAAACCGAAGACTTGCTCAATCGTGTCGATCTTATCGAAAAAAATAAAGCGGGCATGTTGATCAGCGTCCATCTGAATAGTATTCCTTCAAGCAAGTGGAAAGGGGCTCAGACGTTTTATTATCCATCCAATGCGGAAGGGAAGAAGCTGGCCGAATCCATTCAAAATGAAATACGCGCCAATTTAAGCAATACCGATCGGGTTCCGAGGACCGAGGACAAATTTTATTTGCTTAAAGCGTTGACCGTTCCTGCGGTATTGGTCGAGATCGGTTTTCTTTCCAATCCCGAGGAAGCCCGGTTGATGGCCGGTGCCGACTACCAGAAAAAAGTGGCGGAGTCCATTTATCGGGGTATCGTTCGATATGCCGCCGATCAGTAAAGTTGAAACCGTTCGATTTCATCCCGTAACCTGACATATGATATAATAATCGGAGAATTTATAATGTCGTCACGGGAGGCTGTCCACATGACTCGGGAACAAGTGCTGGAGAAGCTGCGTCATCTGCACGATCCGGTTTATCGTATAAGCATGGTCGAATTAAATTTGATCAAGGATATTATGGTGAAGGAAGGCGGCGTAGCGATGAGCGTTGTCCTCTCCTCGGACGAAGAGGAACGGAAGGATGAACTTCGCCGACAAATTGAGGAAACGCTCGGCAAGGAAGGAATTGCTGATGTACATATCCGATTTCGCGCCATGTCCGATTACGAGCGTACGGAAATATCCAAGCGGACCAATCCGCAGCCGGAGCCGGCTAAGCCGACTCCTACCAATCTGTTGGGCGCTGAGTCCAAAACCACCTTCATTGCCGTAGCAAGCGGTAAAGGCGGTGTAGGCAAGTCCACGGTAGCGGTTAATTTGGCCGTTGCACTCGCGAGAAAAGGTAAGAAGGTCGGGATTATCGACGCGGACATTTACGGCTTCAGCGTACCCGACATGATGGGCATCGAAGAACGTCCGGAGCTCGTCGATCAGCTTATTCGGCCTGTTGAACGGTTCGGAGTCAAAATCATTTCGATGGGTTTTTTTGTACAAGATAACGCTCCTGTCATATGGCGCGGTCCGATGCTCGGCAAAATGCTGAGAAACTTTTTTAACGAAGTCGAATGGGGTGAGATTGACTACATGGTGCTCGATCTCCCGCCCGGAACAGGCGATGTGGCGCTGGACGTACATCAAATGATTCCGCAAAGCAAAGAAATTATCGTCACGACCCCGCACGCTACAGCTGCTTTCGTAGCGGCCAGGGCAGGCGCGATGGCCGTGCATACGAATCATGAAATTATAGGCGTCGTCGAGAATATGGCCTATTACTCGTGCGGACAGTGCGGGCATAAAGATTACGTGTTCGGCCGCGGAGGCGGGGCTAAGCTGGCGGATGAGCTTCATACGCAACTGCTGGCGCAAATCCCGCTTGGAGCGCCGGACAACCATCCCGCTGAACCGGATTACTCGCCTTCGATCTATAGAGCCGATACGGAGGCAGGCGGCATGTATTTGGAAGTAGCCGATGCGGTTATCCGCCGCTGCGAACAATAAACGAGAGAAAGGGACGGGCTTTGAAGCCTGTCCCTTTTGCGTGACGGGAGATTATCGTTTACGACTATTGTCCGCCGCCACCGCCTCCACCGCCGCTGCTATCTCCGCCACCTTCTTGTTTCTTCTCTTGTTTCTTTTCGCCTTGCTTACCTTTGCCCTGAGCGCCTTTTGGCTGAGCCTCTTCCTCCATAACCTTTTTCAGCAAAGTCATAAGCTCAAGACGGTACAATGGGCTTTGAAGTGCTTCCTGCATGATCGTCATAACCTGCTGCCGGTATTGGGCGCTTTTCATGTTGTCGATCATCAGCTTTTCGTAATCCGGGTTTTTCATCAGATCCAGCATTTGCTTCTGGTATTCCGGATCCTTCATCAAATCTTTTTGCAGTTGTTTATTTTCTTTCTGGAGTGCTTTGGCGAAATCGCCGGCGAACTTGGGATCGGTCATCATCGCTTTGAGCATTTTATCGCTGCCGTCGGATGTAAGAACATCCTTGACGACCAATTGAAGCTGCTGGGCGTCTTGAGCGGACAGCATTTGAATTTTGCCGCCGCCACCGCCGCCGCTTTGCGCGGATTGCGCTTGAATCATGCCGGTCGCCGTTTCATCGCCGGTTTTGGACGCTTCTTTAATGGCTTTCTTGCCGTCATCCGATTTTAAAATATCAAGGACCATCGATTTTGTATCTTTATAGCCTGAAGAGCTGCTTCCTTCGGAAGAACCGCCGCTGCCGCAAGCAATCAATAAAGGCAACAGCAGAAAAGCGGATAATCCGCGCACCTTTTTCCAAGTCATGGAACCTGTTGCTCCCTTCATGTGGTTTGCGCTTAGTATTTGTTCATTTCGCCTCTTTATGTTCGGAGAACTTTGGTTTTGCCGATTCGCTTTTTGTTGTACGTGTTGGTACAATTGACTATAATAGGGTGCAGGTTGCTTACGATGGAGAAGGGATTGCGGAGGGGTTGGAAGTTGACATTAAAAAAATGGAACTATTTGTTCTGGACAACGCTGCTCATCGGAACGATCGCCGGCATGATCACGAGCGTCATCATCAAGCTGGCCGTCCCGGATTTTGATTTTCTCGGCATATCGGTCGGTTGGTACGAATGGATCTTTATGTTGTTCGGCGCCAGCATGATCGCAGTGCTCAGCGAGATGGGCTTCTTTGCTTATTTAACCGTCCGGTTCGTGGCAATGAGTTTGTTCCGTGGCAAACTGCTGTATTGGGACATTCTTCAGGTCATTATTATTATTGTTGCCTTATTCGATATCGTTTATTTGCGGTATACCGGCGCCGCTGACAACGGAAACGGATGGGTTCAATATATTGTGCTCCCCATCGTCATCCTGCTCGTATCTATTGCGGTCGCTCATCGGAAGGTGAAGGAGACGAATCGGAAGGCGCGGATCCCCACCTTATTTTTCATGTGCGTCGTAACGATTATGGAGGCGATCCCGGCTTTCAATTTGAACGAAGCCTCTTACACGATTATTATGGTAGTACCTTTACTTGCCTGCAACGCTTGGCAAATTATGCTGCTGCATCGGCTGCTGCCCGCAAATAACAACCCCGAGAAGATGTCGAAGGCTTGAAAAATAGCCTTCTGACGATTCTCGGGGCTGACGACTTACATGAAGAGCTAGCTGCTAGCTCTTTTTTTCTTAGGAACTTTAACGGAATAACGTACCTGCTCCCTAATGACCGGATCCTTAATGAATTTTTCCGCTGGACAATCGTTCCGCTTCCTTATGCTCGACGCTTGTTTGCTGGAGAAGCTCTCCGACGGTGACGAACTCGTATCCTTTGGCTCGAAGCTGGTCGATAATTGTCGGGAGCGCTTCATGCGTTTGCGTGCATGTATCGCTGGCATGCATCAGTACGATGTCGCCCGAGTGCGCCTTTGTCAGGACGCGGTTGACGATATTGTCGACGCCTTTATTCATCCAATCGAGCGAGTCGGTATCCCACTGGATCACTTTGTAATTCAGTTCGCCGGCGATACGAAGCACTCTTTTATCGAAGTCGCCGTTCGGCATGCGGATCAGATTCGGATTTTGTCCCGTGACCTGCTGTAAAATGCCGTGAGCGGTTTGGATCTGCGTTCGTATCTCCTCGTCGCTCAGCTTGCTGTAATTGACGTGCTTGTGTCCGTGGCTGCCGATTTCCCAACCGCCCTTGACGATTTTTTGGACGATTTGGGGATGCTGTTGACTCCAGGGAGAGGATAAGAAGAAGGTGGCTTTCTTTACACCTTTATCCTCCAAAATTTTGAGGATCGGTTCCGCGCGTTTATCTCCCCAGCTTATATCGAACGTGAGGGCGATGACTTTCTTGTCCGTTTCCACACTGTAGACGGCCGACGGTTCGCCTTGGGAAAAGACCGTAATGTTGTCACTTTCGGAATAAACGATACCGATTGCGAATAATACGGCAATAAAGATGATTAAATAACGTTTCAGCTTCGTTCCGTTCATGACGTAGAAGAAGTTCACGGTCAATCGATGCCTCCTTTGGTTCCTTTCACGGCCATCGGGGTCGTGCGCGAAAGGCTTGTTTATGATTTATAATAAAATGTATGCCCGTACACGAATCTTATGCTCGGATTCGCGGACAAACAGTTGATGCGGAGGGAAAAAAATGACCTTGAAGGCGCTGTTCGCCCATTTTAAAGAAATGAACAACTATTTCATTGCCGCCGCACTTGTATTTGCAGCCGGTATTGTGCTCGGATACGGCTATTCCGAACGGTTTGAGGCGGTGCTCCAAAGTCAAATCGAAGGTTTGCGCGAGTTGGCGAAGTCGATCCAGGCCAAAGATCATTCCATGTTATGGCTGTTCGGTTTCATTTTCTTGAACAATGCTTTGAAATCGATATTGATTATTTTTGCCGGCATTTTTTTCGGCTTGCTTCCGATCGGTTTTTTGCTGATCAATGGAATGGTAATCGGGTATTTGGCCGAGCTGCAAGCTGATGCAGGGCTTATGGGCGTTTTCTTTAAGGGCATTCTGCCGCATGGCATTATAGAGATTCCCGCCATTATAGTGGCATGCGCTTATGGTATCAAATTCGGGAGTATTATGGGCAAAGGGCTGCTTCGATTGCTCAGCTCCAGAGGGAGAAACCTGTTCGCCGCGGATCTGGAACGGTTTATCAAGCTTACGGTGCCGCTGATCGGTCTATTGGTCGTTTCTTTGCTTGTGGCTGCCATAATCGAGAGCACGATCACGCCGTGGCTCATCCGAATGTAGACAAAATTTATGAGTTTTTGACTGTAAGCGATCATAAAATTGCCAAATTGTGAGCATAACAGTAAAGCGGTGAACATTACCTTGCGAGAAGAAGGCTACCGACTTTATTTAACAGGGGGCGCTTGGCTGTACTATGCTCGGATTTCTATTTAATCAAAGAGAATGCAAGGAATTAGGGTACGTGCTGCGCAAAGAGCTGGACGAGATGCTGTTCGACCTGAAAGACAACCGCTTGGACAGTGAAGTAAAGAAAGCGATCGAATCGCGGTATAAAGTCGTCTTCCGCATGTATGCCAGGCTGGCATCTTCCAAGGATTTATCGCGGTATGCGCGAAATCATAACTATCAGTAACAAAAAGGACTATCTTCGAATTTCAAAAATGAGTGACCGTGATTAAAACAAAGTTTTTCTGGGTAATGAATGTTGTGTTTCGCTTTTAGCGAACTTAAACATTTTTTATCGTAAAAAAAGATCGATGGTTTTTGTAAAAGGATGCTTGACTTTTCTAAAGCAGATGTGATAAATTATGTTTCGCACCATCGATCCACATCTGTACGGGACAAGCTTTTAAAGAAAGTTTTAAAAAAAGCTTGCGTTAGTACAAGTAGATATGATATATTAAAGAGGTCGTCGCTAAACGGTATTCAATGAAATGAATGGACTTGAATGACGGCTTTTAGCAAGAAATTGCTCCTTGAAAACTGAACAACGAGCGTGCAAGTGAGGCTTCGCAAGAAGCCAAACAAGTTGAATTTTCGGTTGTGCAAACTCCGAAAGATTCGACACAAGTCAGTACGAATTGAGCAATCAGCTCATCTAATAAGCAATACCTTATTGGAGAGTTTGATCCTGGCTCAGGACGAACGCTGGCGGCGTGCCTAATACATGCAAGTCGAGCGAGGCCTTCGGGCCTAGCGGCGGACGGGTGAGTAACACGTAGGCAACCTGCCTGTAA
>NZ_VCRA01000036.1 GCF_005938385.1 Paenibacillus mesophilus | reverse complement strand
ATTTATATTATACCAAAATACCGAGTAAAATGGAGGAAATGGGAGAAAAATATGTTTTTTAATAGGTAAACCGACCTTTTTGAATCGTTTTCTCCAAAATGGATTCGGCGATTTAATCGACAGTCTCCCTTTTCCAGTAAGAGACAAAGAAAAGGGGGGAACCTGAAAAATAACATCATGTTTTCCATTAACTTCTGTAACAGAATAAACTGCCCGAACGGAGGGCGAGCCAATGAAACGCCTAAACATTGGATCATTTCTGTTGACACTTCTATGCGGCGCGGCCGCTTGCGTAGCTTCTTTTACTCCGCCTGTTTTCCCATTAAACTTCCATTACTTCATTCTAGGAGCATCAGCCATCGTATTCGTATTGAGCGTAATGGGACTTGGCGGTGTATCCGGCTGGAAAGCGGCCGCCCGGTCCGTATTCTCGATCGTTGCCTGCGTGTGCCTGATCTTGTTCGAAGCAGTCGTTCTGGTCTTGGGCAACCTAATGACCTAATCGTTGTCAATAAAGAAATCTCCACATATAAAAAGTCGCATACGATTCCCAATCCGTCCATCCTGCCGACAGTTTTAAAATCTCATCTTTCGTCGGCTTCCGATCGGCCCCCGTCACGTACTTGATCGCATTGTGCAGCCCGACATCGTCGATCGGAAAAGCCGAAGGCATCCTCAGGCAGCGCATCAGCACATAATTGGCCGTCCACGGTCCGATGCCGCGGATGCCGACCAGCAGCTTCTCCGCCTTCTTGTAGTCTCCCGCATTCGACAACAGCTCTTTGCTCAATTTGCCTTCGGTGATGAGCCGGGCCACGCCGATCAAGTACTCGCATTTCTTCACCGTCATGCGCAGCACGTCCATATTTTCGACCGTAAGCGCCGCGATTTCATGAGGGTTCGGGAATATCCAATATGTCTCTCCCTCACACACCACTTGCCGTCCGAACGTTTCCACGAGGCGTCTTTTCAGCGTATAAGCGAAGGCTAGGTTGATTTGCTGGCCGATAATGCCCCAGCTGATCGCCTCGAACAGATCCGGAATGCCCATATTGCGCAGTCCGTGGAACTGACGGACCGCCCTTTGCAGCAGCGGATCGGTTTCGGCCATTTCGTAGAACGGGGCCAAATCGGTATCCAGATCGAACCAATCCCGCACATAACGCGCCACTGCAGCGCGTACCCATTTCCGGGCGGGCGCGGTATCCCCAAGGAATCGAACCTTGATCGCTGGGTGACCGTCCACGCTAATTTCAACGACCGGCGTTTCCTGTTCGAGCGGGATCGCTTTGTAAACCCGGCCATCTCTGGTATGAAACAAGCATTCGTTCGAAGCTCTGGACAAATAGCTCATATTTTCAGAGAAGCTGAACGGTTCCCGCACGACCAAAGTGAGCTCCCTCTTGCGATCCTCCCAGGAGCCGTGCGGAAGTGCGGAGCAGCAGTTTTTGCATGGCCGGAAGCCCGCCCGCTCGGCCTCGGCCCGCGTCGGGAACCGGATCGTGTTGTCCGGCTTCGGTTGTCCGCCGCACCAGGGGAAGCAGTAGATGTTCATCGTTGTCACTCCGATAAAAAACGGAGCGTCCCATTCCGGGTAAGACTCGCTGTTTTTCATATACATCCTCCTCTTCTCGGAGTATCTTGTTTTGGGGTGTGGGGGTTTACTTTGGGGGACTGTTATAGTTGTAACATAAAAAAGGCTGCTCGAATTTCGATATCTTGCTATTCTATTCCCAAATGCGTACACGGAGCAATCATAGAGGGTATACTGAGGGTGGAGGTGATCCGGATGAACGGGAGCATCGATTTGACGGACACGGGCAAGGAACGGCTGACGGAAGAAAAGTGGCAGGCGATTATAGGTAACGACGCTTCGTACGATGACCGATTTTTTTACGCGGTGAAGAGCACCGGCATTTTTTGCAGGCCATCCTGCAAATCCAAAGCGCCCAACAAAGAAAATGTCCGCATATTTGCAAATGCGGAGCAAGCGCTGGCGGAGCATTTCCGGCCGTGCAAGCGGTGCAAGCCGAACGGGCTGCGTTTGCCGGACGACGACTGGGTGACCCAGATCACAAGCTATATCGATTCGAATTATAGCGAAACGCTGACGCTGGAAACGTTGGCCGATATGTGCCACGGCAGTCCTTATCATCTGCATCGTACGTTCAAGCGGGTCAAAGGAATAACGCCGGTCGAATATATCCAGCGGACGAGAATGGCCAAGGCGAAGGAACTGTTGAGTCGATCCGATCAAGCGGTCGCAGATATCGGCCTAAACGTCGGGATGCCGAATACGTCCTATTTTATAACGCTGTTCAAAAAAATGACGGGGCATACGCCCGCCGAATTCCGTCGCATGAACCAAAATAAAACCGCCACGGAGGTGCTTCAGCATGGAAGCAAAAACAAACGCTAATTCGACGATTTACTGGACGCTGCTCGTTCATAGCGGCTGGAACCTTTATATGGCTGCAACGGAGAAGGGACTTTGCTATGTGGGTTCTCCGAATAAGCCTTTCGAGCAATTGGCCGAATGGGTAAGAGGCCGTTATCCGGGCAGTAGGCTCGTACAAGACGATGAGAAAGTAAAGCCGTACGCGGAACAAATAGTCGAGTATTTGCAGGGAGTCCGTACCGGCTTCACGATACCGTTCGATTTCCGCGGCACTTCGTTTCAGCTTGCCGTATGGGAGGCGCTCTGCGAAATCCCGTATGGACAAACCCGATCGTACTCCGACATTGCCTATCTTATCCAAAAACCGGCTTCGGTACGCGCGGTCGGTGCCGCCATAGGCGCCAATCCGATTCTGATTACCGTACCGTGCCATCGGGTAATCGGGAAAAACGGCTCCCTGACGGGTTACCGGGGCGGCCTCGAGATGAAAACAGAGCTTCTGCGGCTGGAGCGGGAGAGCGCTGCCGCGCCGGCCGAAGCCGGAAGGAGTCCGCTGCATGTCTGAACGCCTGACGGAACGCATCGCGGCGCTCGACTGGAACTCGCTGCAGCAAAGGCTGGACGAGCAAGGTTACGCTGCGCTTCCCGCTCTATTGGACCAAGCCCAGTGCGAGGAAATCATCGGTACTTATGGGGAGGAGGCCCGTTTCCGGAGCACGATCGACATGGCCCGGTACCGGTTCGGGGTAGGGGAGTATAAGTATTATAAGGCGCCTTTGCCGGATATGCTGCAAACTTTGCGGGAACGTCTATATCCCGAGCTTGCCGAAATGGCCAACCTCTGGCTCGAACGGCTCGGCGGCGAAGCGGCTTATCCGGCGACGCTGGCGGAATTTCTGAACTTGTGCCACGGGCAAGGGCAGCTGCGCTCGACGCCGCTCATTCTGAAGTACGATGCCGGAGGCTACAATTGTCTGCATCAGGATTTGTACGGGGAAGTGTTTTTCCCGTTTCAGGTCGTATTCGTCTTGAACCGGCACGGTCACGATTATACGGGCGGGGAATTTCTGCTGACGGAGCAGCGGCCGAGAGCGCAGAGCAGAGGCCATGCGATAACGCTGAAGCAAGGCGAGGGGCTGATCTTTCCGACGAGTCATCGGCCCGTCCAAGGCTCGCGAGGGTACTACAGAACAACATTGCGGCACGGCGTAAGTACAGTTGCATCCGGGACCCGGTACAGCCTCGGAATCATTTTCCATGATGCGAAATAGATGAGAACGGATAGGAAGGAGGCGGCTTGGACGATGAGCCGGAGTCCGGTATGATAAACGAGCTGGTCCATACATCCCCGAAGTCGATGTTGAATAAAGGAACGGGCTTTCTTTCCGATTACAGCCATTCCTTGAATCCTTATACCGGCTGTTCCTTCGGCTGCTCTTATTGTTACGTGCGCCGAATGCCCGTATCGACGTTCCGCGGCAAGGAATGGGGAACATGGGTCGACGTCAAGCGGGGCGCGGCCGATCTGCTGCGCAAAGAGCTTCATAGAGCGAAAGCGAAAGGGAAAGTGACGATATTCATGTCGTCGAGCACGGACCCGTATCAGCCGATCGAATATAAGGAGCAGGTGACGAGATCGTTGCTGGAAGTGATGGCGGATAACCCGCCCGATTTTTTGCTCGTGCAAACCCGAAGCCCGCTTGTCCGCAGAGATATCGACCTGCTGCTGCGCTTGAAGGACAAAGTCCGGGTGAGCATGACCGTGGAGACGGACCGTGAAGACATACGCAAACGGTTTACGCCGGAGGCTCCGCCGATTGCCGCCAGGCTAAAGACGCTTCAGCTGCTGGCCGAAGCGGGGGTACCGACTCAAGCGACGATCGCTCCGGTGCTGCCGAGCAGCGAATCGTTCCCGGACCGGCTGAAGCCGCTCGTCGACCGTGTCTGCGTGGACGATTATTTCATGGGAGACGGGAGCGGGGGCAAACGGACGCGCAGCTTGGGTCTCCGCTCATTGTACGAGGAGATCGGCGAGGAGCGGTGGTATGATCCGTCGGCATACCGGATCGTATACGAGCGGATGCTGAACGTGTTTCCCGCCGACCGGGTGCTGGTTAGCCAACAAGGCTTCGCTCCGTGAAGTGTGTAAGTCGTATGAAGTCGAGGGCTCGCTCTCGGCTTTTTCGTGCTTGTTTCTCGCCCCCGAAAATAGCGGACGTTTCCATCTCTTATTTGTCACTTGGTAGGGGATGCGTTATGACTCACCTTTTTGAAAAATAAATAATTGTATGTAACTTGTATCAGAAAATCATTGCAAATTTCATCCATCCTATATAATATAGGAACTGCATGGAAGAATTTACCGAATGTATCGATTTTATGCGGAAAGGAGGCGATCCGGAAGCTTAGCAAGGCTATAATCCCAAATGAATGAGGAGGTATACCTTGGACAAGAACAGAATGATGAAGAGGTTGACGAATTCGGTTCTAAGCTTCGCCTTGTTTTTGCTCGTTTTAACCGGCTCGAGTACAGTCGACTCCCAGGAAGCGGGTGCTATCATGAACGATCCTTATGCGCATTTATTCGAAGGAAAGCTGCTGTTCGAAGGTCCCGCCAACGCCCATGACCTGCTGCTGCATCCGCTGAACTGGCAAAGCACGCCGGGCAACATCGTCGCGGAAGCGGACATCCAGCCGGTCTCCAATCCGGGCAGCTCGTGGGCTCCGGCATTGGTCTTGTATTGGGATACGGCGAAATACGTATCGATCGGCATAGCCGGTAACGCCAAGTTCAATTTGATTCCGGGAGGGTATACCGCAACCGCGCCGCTCGGCAAAACGTACCGGGTCCGCATCGTATGGGACAACGGCAACGTGCAATTGTGGGGAGGCGAGAAAGGTACCGATCCGGTGCTGCTGAAGACGGCCCCTGCTCCGGCCTCGGGACCGCCCCCGTATCTGATCGCCGGCAAAGGCTTCGGAAGCACGTCCGTCTACACGAAGCCGTTCCTGGCCAACGATTATACCGATGTCGGAACTGCTGGAAGCGTATACATGGACAACATCGCCTTATATGCGGACGGCGTGCAGCAGCTCGACGAACGGTTTGAGAACGGCATCGATTTCAGCCGCTGGCAAGTGCTGATGTCGCCTTCGGCCCAGCCGTCTCCGCCCGTAACGATCGGAGATTTGTTCCCCAATTGGGTGACTCCGGCGGAGCGGGGAGCCGCTTCGCCTCCTAAAGTGCTCTACAAGCAGGTGGACTGGAACGCGTATTACGATAACGTGCAGACGTCGGCGGAGTTCCGTGCTTTGTCGGAGCAGCGGATCAACTCGATGAAAGCCGAAGTATCGCTCGCGATGAGCTATAGTGACGCCCAAATTGAAAATATGATTCCGGCGACGACGCCGAATGCGGACTTGTTCACCCCTTGCCCGAGCGCTCCGACTGTGGGCTTCCCGCACGGCGATTGGAAGTGGAGCCCGAACGAGCCTGACGTCATCTATTGCGGGAATATGGCATACCCGAACGCCCAATATCCCGAGGAAGGCGTTATGATTGCCAAATGGGGCGGCGTCGAGCAGCGGATCACGTATTACAACAGGCAGTCCTACGATTTCAGCGGCTTCAAGCTGAGTCCGAGCTTCACGTCCTACATACGCGCGAAGAAAGTGTTGTACATGTCCAATATCGCAAGCAAAATCGCGATTCTGTACAAACTGACCGGAGACCCCGCCTACGCCCGGCAAGGGAAAAAAATATTGATGCGCTTCGCCGAGGTGTATCCGCATTGGCTGCTCCATTCCGGTTACGGCGAATATGCGGATATGGACCCGAAGACGGCGGCGTTCTCGATCAACAAGCTGCCTAGGCCGGAGCTGACGGCTCCGCCGAACGTCGCGAACAAGGCGCTTCACGCCGGTTATTGGATGGCGGGACGCGGCAATGCGAACGGCATGGAAGGCTCCTTTATGCTGCCGCTCGTTACCGCATACGATTTGCTGGGCGATGTCCGTATAGACGGACTGGCGCTGCTGACTAGCGATGACCGGCTCGTTATCGAGAGGGACTTGCTGCTGGAGTCGGCTTCACTGTTCTTGGCCGATCCCGCCATGAACAACAAATCGATATCGAACCGTACGGCGGCGGCCGCAATCGGCATAGCGGTGTCGGAACCCAAGCTCGTCCAGTTCGGATTGCAAGGCTTCGACAAGTTTATGTCCGACTGGTACAAGGCTGACGGCTCGCCGGCCGAAACGCCCGCCTACGGGCTGCAAGTGCTCGATTATTTATGGCGTCTCGGCGAAATTCTCGAAGGCTATTCCGATCCGCCCGGCTATACGCCGCCCGGGGGAACGCGTACGGACAATTTCTCCGTCTACAGCCGCTCCGATTACCGGATGGTGTTCAAGACACTGGGCGAAGCTCTGCTGCCTTCGATGAAATATCCGTCCGTGGGCGATTCATATACGACTAGCGCGCCGGCGGGATATTGGCTCGGGATCGGCGCTAAGCGAACGGGACTACCGATCTTGTCGAGCTTGCTCCGTTTCGGCGGGTTTACGATGAGCGGTGTGGAAAGCTTGCTGTATCGTCCCGATAATCTGGATCAGGCCGAGCCGCTGAAGCTGCCGGACGTCGTGTTCCCGCAATGGAAGCTGGCGTATTTGCGAGGAACGCCTAATAACATGAACAGCGCCGCGATTGTGAACGCAAGCGATTGGGGAGGACACCGCCACATGGACAGCCTCGATCTGAGCTATTGGGCTAATGGCGGAGAATCGTTATCCGATCTCGGTTACTTGTGGGACAATCCGCAGCAGGCGATGACCGTCCGCTCGGCCGCCCACAATCTGGTCGTCGTCGACCAGAAGGACCAGAAGAAGCAAGGAAGGGGCGGCAGCATTGGATTTTACGAGACGCCCGGACCGGTACATGCGTCGGAGGCGAGCTCAAGCGCATATGCGGAGACGGACATCTATGCGCGCACGCTGCTGCAGCTTCAGAAGACGGACCGCAAGCCGGAATATCTCGTCGACTTGTTCCGCGTCCGCGGCGGGAATACGCACGATTATATGCTCCACGGTTCGACGGACAGCTTGACTTCAAGCCGTATCCAGCTTGCGCCGGGCGACGATTCCGCGGTCGCGGCTTACGGATTGACGAACGTAAGGACGACCGGAATGGATCAAGTGTGGACGGCCGGATGGCAAAACGCAGGCGGCGCCGGACGAACGCAGTCGTGGCAAGTTCCATTGTCGGTGACGGAGTCCGTCTATATCGGCAGCGGCTGGGGACAGCGGGGCAAGTACGACGCTGGGGCAAAATTGCCTTATTTGGTTAGAAGGCTGAGTAATTCGCCAAGCGGAAGCACGTTTGCCTCCGTATTCGAATCGTACGCGGATGCTCCGGGAATCCAAAATGTCGCGCAGTTGACCGTGTCCGGCAGCGTGTATCGCCCGGATGTCCATGCACCGGTCGGTCTGCAAATCAGCGGCAGCGGATGGCACGATTACGTGCTCGGCTCGCTAGGGGCTTCCAATGTGCCCGTTACTTTTACCGGCGCAGACGACTCAAGTCCGATTGAGTTCAGCGGCCGCCTCGGCGTCTTGTCCTATACGGACGACAACGGAAGAAGCGAACTGCAATATGCATTCCTGGCCGGCGTTGGCAAGATCGAGGCGGACGGCTTGGGCATAAGTATTAAAGCGGGCCAGCAGAAGGAAGGCATTATCGCGCAAGGGCTTCAAGACGGCTTCGTTGCATCGGGTATAGTGGCGGACGCGGAGAAATGGGTAGGCAGCCATGTGCTTGTCAAGAAAGGAACGGACTGGACGGCGTATCCGGTATTGGATGTGAAGACGGAAGCGGGGAACACCCGGTTCGTTACTTATTCGCCCAATGAAGGATTTCCGTTCGACGGCGGGGAGACGTGGAAGCTTGTCCCTTACGCGGTAGCGAAGCGGAACGCGAACGGGGTGTGGGAAATTGCGGAATCCGGCGGCAGGGCGACCGTCATCCACAGCGCTCCGATAAACGTACAATCGATCATCGATCACGTAACCGGGTTCAAAGCTTCCGGCGACATCAACCATACATTCGCGGCGGATCTGTCGTACCGGCTGGGCATTATCAGGATTCTGGAAGAACAAGGGGCCGGGAATACCGCAGTCGCCTACATGCAGGACTTCCTGAACCATATCAACGATCCGGCCGTCCAGGCGAAGCGGCTGGTGTCCGCGCAAGCGACGGCGGTTCTGAACGAGGATGGCGCGGCGTTTATCCGAAGCCGGAGTTAAACATAAGGGGGTTGTCCCGAAACGGCGGATGAGACCAGCCGAGGGGCAGCCCCTCTCTACCGGCTGCCGATAGGCTCGAACACTTTGCCAAGATCGATCGAAAATTCGGATTCCGGCTCCGGGTAAGAGGATGTTTGTTCCTTCACGCGATCGGCATCGTTTTTTCGTTTCACAAGCCGCTATAGATGACGAAGAGGTCATGAAGACATACGATTCGTATGCCTCTATGACCTCTTTGCCATACCCGGCCATCAAGACGCCGGCTGCTGCGTCGCCGGCTCGACACTGTATATCGTAATGACCCGGTTCAAATTGTCCCAATACGTTTTGTAGCCGAACAAGTCGCTGATTTCGCGTAAATTGACGAGCACGCGATTGTTCAGAATATGAATCGGAGCAAGGATCGTACGTACCCGGTCGGGATCGTCGGCGCGCGTATACTGGATTTCACTGCGGTCCAGATCGATGCGAATCCGCTGCGCCCCGAACGCGCTCATCAGCTCCTCCACGGGCGTCCAAGTTTTCCCGTCGACGATGACCGGCTTATGCGCCGTAAATTTGACTTCGGTGTTGTTGTAATAGACGCGGATGAAGGGCAGCGTTCTCGCCTGGTTTTTGTTCCCGAGCAGCGTGATGTGGCCCGCATTCAGCTCCGTTATGTCTTCGGGGGACATCCCCTCGATTTTGTTGTTGCCTTTGCCCGGTTGAAGCTCGACGCCGTACGTTTCCCGCATCTGCTGTTGGAATGCGCTCATGATGTCCGGAGTTACTTGCTTGAGCCCGATCCCCGTATCTTCGAGCCGGGCGAGCAGCACCCCGATGCTTTCCGCCGCGAGCGATCCGTTCGGCTGGATGCGCGCGCTGCCGTAGGCGACAGGCGTCGCTCCGACCAGCTTGCCCGTCAGGATGACGTTGTCCGCCTCCTTGAGCAGGTAGCTGCGCAGCGGCATGCCGTATTTGTCCGGCCGGCCGATGGCGAACCCTTCGCGGTTCGAGCGCGACCCTTGGATGTCGATGAAATAGCCGCCGATGCTGACGTTGTCCCAGAACATTTCGCCGCTAAGCAGGTCGGACGCTTCCAGCGTATATTCCGTCGGATAATGGTCGTATTCGCGAATGTACAAATAATCCGGATCGCCGTTCAGCTCGATATTTTGAAATCCGGTAATATGCTTCTTCAGATGGTCGCGTATCCGCGGCATTTCTTCACGGGCATACGCTATCGCCCGCTGGACCGTCTCGGGATCGCTCGGATCGACATCGTATACTTGAAGCGCGTTAATAATAATTTCCCCATCTTTTTGGTTTAAAATGTTCAGCCCGCGCAAATTGACTTTATCCGGGTTTTTCGGCTCGTACCTGGCGACGATCGGCGGGAAGCCGTAGGCGATATTGGCGTCCACATACGTTTCCGGACCGTACATCGTCATTCGCTCGGCCTTGTTCATTTTCCAGAACTGCCCGTAGAACGTTTGCCAGTCCACGTTTTTGAACTTCATCATGTAGGTGGCGCTCATATACTCTTTTTGCGGATTTTGGTAAAGCGCTTCCAGTCCCGGCTTCCTTTGTACGCCGAGCAGGCTGATCAGCGCCCCGTTATCGGTATTGTCGACGAAATAATCCGCTTCGAGCGTCCGGGTCCGGCCCTTCGCGTTCTTGTACGTAAGCGAGCGGACCGCGCCGTCCACTTGTTCCGCCGCCGTCAGGCTGACCTGCTTGACGATCGGGATGCCGCGAACCAACCCGTTGAAATAGGCTTGGAAATCTTTCAGCTTGCGTATGTTTCCTGCATAGTACTCTTGGAACAGATGCTTGATCGACCCCTGAAGCAGGGAGTTTCCTTTGTCGTCGAACGTTTCGTCCAAATAAATCATTTCGCCCCGAAGAAGCTGTCCTCCGACGTCTGCGTCCGTCTCCAGCACGGCGACGTCCAGTCCGAGATCATGCGCCCGCTTGGCCATATACATGCCTTCCAGCTCCGTGCCGATGATGACCAGATCCGCCTTGCCGTCGGACATATATCGGTAACCCGCGTAGGACAACGCGGCTGCGAGGACGAGCAGCGCTCCAACCCAAACCGTTTTTCTCACTCGATGCAACTCCTTGACGACTTATACGACGAGCGCGTGATTACAGCCTCTATTGTACGGGAAAATGAAGTGCCCGGCAACGGGGGAACGCGCGGGGGAAATCACGAAGCCGGGGGCATTTTACTAATTCGAAACAATGAGCTTATAATATTCCTATGCGAAACCGAAAACGTTCCCGACTATACAACCAAATATTATTGTCGCACGTGCTCATCTTCGCGATCCCTTTCATCGTGCTAAGCGCTGTTGTGTATTACAACGCGGTCGTCCGGTTCAAAAGCGAAATCGAGTCGTCGAACTTGTATAAGCTGAATCAGGTCAAAAATACGTTCGATCTACTCGCGCGCGGACTTGACAATACGGCGTCCAGAATATCGATCGATACGAAGCTGACCCCGTTCATGGTGAAAAGCGGCATATACAAGGAAATCGAGGCGATCGAGGAGCTCGGCAAATACAAGGCGAACAATGCGATCGTGGAGGAGCTTGCCTTGTATTACCACGGCGACGGGCAGCTGTATTCCTCCGCCGGGATGATCTCGCTCGACACGTTTACGAGCCGGATGTACCGTTTTACCGATATGGATGCGGCTTCGTGGTCCAAGCAACTGAACGAGGTCACGATGCCTACGATCCGCCGCGCCGAGACGCAGGTGACGGGAAGCGACAGGAAGCAAAACGTGCTCACCTATATGTTCCCCATTCCGCGCAACAGCCAGTCTCCGTATGCGACGGTTGTCTTCCTCATCAACGAATCGACGATGACCGATTTGGTCGGTCCGATCTTGGGCGATTTTAACGGAAGTGTGTATGTTACCGACGAGAACGGCCGGATGATCGCTTCCCGCAGCCGCGAGAACAAGCTGACGGAGAGCGATGCGGTGGCGCTGCTGTCGCGCGATTATGGGGAAGGCATACACGGTGTCTCTTACGGCAGCGACAACTATTCGCTCATGGCGGCCAAATCGGGCATGACCGGCTGGTCGTATGCCGCGGTAATGCCGACGAGCCAGTTTCTCGGGCGCGTGCTGGAGATGCGGACCTTCATCCTGATCGTCTGTTCGTCCGTCGTCGCCTTCGGCATCGCTACCGCCATCCTGCTCTCGACCAGACAGTACCGTCCGATCCGCCGCATTGCCGATCATGTGCGGCTTATGCAAGGGGGGCTTCCTGCCGACGGAGAGCGCCGGGGGGACGAGCTCGATTTGATCCGGGATACCGTCCATGCGACGAGGGAGTTGATGGAGCAGCTCGATCATCAGCGGCCGATCGTGCGCGAGCAGTTTTTCGTCAAGCTGTTGATGGGGGCGCTCAAGGACCCGGAAGAGATCGGCTCGTTTATGGCCAAAGAAAATTTGTCGTTTCCCGGGGAAGCGTGCTTTGTCGCCGCACTGGCGATAGACGGAAGCGATTATGTGTCCACGCAAAACCGCGAGGAGCTGCTCCGCCTGCTATCCGCCGTTTCGCTGCCCGAGTCGATCGGCTACGGGGTCGAGCTGATTCCGAACAGCGCGATCGTCGTCCTCGTCGGAACTTCCGCGGCACCGGATCGGATCCGTGACGTTCAAGAGCAGTCCGTGCGAGAGATCGTGCAGTTGTTCGAGCGCTGCTGCGGCATCAGTCCGACCGTCGGCGTCGGTAATCCGTCACCGGATTTGGTTCATGCGAGTCGTTCGTATATCGAGGCGTCCGCGGCTATCGAGCACAGCTATCGGGGCCGCAAGGGCGGCATTATTTTCTTCGATGAAATCTCGCAGCAGACGGAAGGCGACGAATGGTATTCCATCGAGGAGCAGATCCGGCTCGTGCAGAGTATGAAGCAGGGCAACAAGGAAGCGGCCGAGGCGGCACTGTCGGCTCTGTTGAACGATATGCGCGGCAAAGAAGTATCGTTGTTTTATTTGAAATGCATGTGCTTCGACTTGATCAATACGTTTTTGCGGACGATGAACGAGCTGCAGCTGAACGTTCAGCCCGAGCATCGGCGAAGCTTGACCGAGTTTACGACGCCGGAGCAGCTGGCCGCCGCCATGCGGGGATTGATCGACGACATTTGCGACCATGTCAATGCGCATAAGGAGAGCCGGAACAGCGCGCTCGGAAGAGACATTTTGCACTATGTCGGCGAGCATTTCAGGCAATACGATTTGAATTTGGAGAAAATAGCCGACCATTTCCAAATGTCGATCTCGTATTTCAGCCGGTTCATGAAGGACCAGACCGGATATACGTTTACCGAATACGTCACTTGGCTCCGGATGGAGGAGGTCAAGCGCCAGCTGACGCAAACCGACCTCCCGATCAAAGATATAGTGGCGAGCGTCGGTTATGCGGACGTGCCGAACTTCATGCGCAAGTTCAAAAACAGCGAAGGCATTACGCTCGGCCAATACCGCAAGCTCCACTCGCAATAAAATCATGAATACGCCAGTCCCGCGAATGATGCGGGGCTGTTTTGTTTGCGCCGGACAAAAAAAGACAATCGGCGGCATAAACTACATGTTTACACCGCAAAGCCTACTGCCGCAAGCGATGTCATGGTTTACAAGTCGGCAGCATAAACAACAAATTTACGAAAGCGCTCCCCCATGGGTAACATAATTGCATAGACCGCGAGATGGAGGGGGAATCAGTTCGATGACAGCGAAGACGGAGCCGCTCGCTCCGAAACGAGCGGAACGAGTCCCGCGGGGAAGCGGGTGGAAGTCGGTCCGCAAAAACTGGGAGCTATACTTGTTCGTGCTCCCGACGGTAGCTTATTTTATCGTATTTCATTACTTCCCGATGTACGGGCTGCAAATCGCTTTTCGAGACTATACGCCGAGCTTGGGCATTTGGAACAGCCCTTGGGTCGGGCTTGAGCATCTGGAGAGGTTTTTCCAATCTTATTATTTCTGGACGCTGATCAAAAATACGATCGGCATCAGCTTGTACGAGCTTGTCGTCGGTTTTCCGGTGCCGATCGTGCTTGCCTTGGCGCTGAATGAGCTGCGCGGCGGGGCGTTCAAAAAATGGGTGCAGACGGTCACGTACGCGCCGCACTTCATATCCGTCGTCGTCATGGCGGGGATGATTATCGCATTCGCCTCCCCGGGAAGCGGATTGATCAATCTCGCGATCAAGGCGATGGGCGGCGAGCCGATCCCGTTCTTGACCGAGCCCGGCTGGTTCAAAACGGTGTTCGTGCTGTCCGGCGTATGGCAGAACATGGGCTGGGGAACGATTATTTATTTGGCGGCGCTCGCGGGAGTCGATCCGCAGCAGCACGAGGCGGCGATGATCGACGGCGCGAGCCGGTTCCAGCGCGTATGGCACATCAATTTGCCGAGCATCGTGCCGACGATGGTCATTTTGCTCATTCTGAACGTCGGCAGCTTCATGTCGGTCGGGTTCGAGAAAGTATTTTTGCTGCAAAATCCGCTCAATCTGGAATCGTCCGACGTCATCTCCACTTATGTGTACCGAAGCGGGCTCGTGCAAGGGCAATTCAGCTTCTCCGCGGCGATCGGCCTATTCAACTCGGTGATCAACTTCGTGCTGCTGCTTGCCGTAAACCGGATCGCCAAACGGCTGAGCGAAACGAGCTTATGGTAAGGGAAGGTGGTCAATTATGAATAGGGAAGCCTGGTCGGACCGCGTGTTCGATACGGTGAACAAATTGTTTCTGCTCGTCGTGCTCATCGCCGTGCTGTATCCGCTCGTATACGTCGTCAGCGCCTCGATAAGCGATCCCGTCTATGTCAACCAAGGGAAAATGTGGCTGTTCCCGAGAGGCATTACGTTCGAAGGCTATACGCGGGTGTTTCAGAACCCGGAAATATGGACAGGTTACCGCAACACGATTCTGTATACGGCGGGGGGAACGCTGATCAACTTGCTGTTTACGATACCGGGCGCTTATGCGCTTTCCCGTAAAGATTTGAAGGGCCGCAGCGTCCTGATGGGCTTGATCGTGTTTACGATGTTTTTCGGAGGCGGGCTGATCCCGACGTTTCTGCTCGTGAGCGGGCTCGGCATGTTGGATACGGTGTGGGCGCTGCTCATCCCGAATGCGGTTGCGGTTTATAACCTGATCATATGCCGGACGTTTTTCCAGAACAATATTCCCCGTGAGCTGCAGGAATCCGCGGAGATTGACGGCTGCTCGAACACGATGCTGTTCTTGAAAATCGTGCTCCCGCTCTCCGCGCCGATCATAGCGGTAATGGGATTGTATTACGGCGTGGCGCATTGGAACAGCTACTTCAGCGCAATCATTTATATCAAGGACCGCAGCCTGTACCCGCTGCAACTGATATTGCGCGAAATCCTCGTCCAGAATCAGATGAGCGACACGATGCTGATGACGGGAGACGATATGGAAGCGATGGCCAAGCAGGCGAGAATCGCCGACATTATCAAATACGCCGTCATGATCGTCTCGAGCTTGCCGATCATTATCGTCTATCCGTTCATGCAGCGGTATTTCATGAAGGGTGTGCTGATCGGTTCCGTCAAAGGCTGACTTTTGCGAATTACGTCTACAGACGTTTTTCTAGAAAGTCCGGTAAATAACTCCGCTGCGGGTCTGAAATAGGCTTCCGCTCAGTTGTTCTCCGGGCTTCTAATGTACCGCAATCCAATAAAGGGAAAGAAGGGGAAACAAAGATGAAGAAATGGTTGAAAGCAAGCATGCTCACCGCGGTAAGCGGCGCCGTCCTGATCGCCGGCTGCAGCTCCGGGAAGACGGGGGAAGCGCCCAAGGCGGAAGGGGGCCAGCCGAAAAACTTCAACGCGGAAGGCTATCCGGTCGTCACTGAAAAAATTACGCTGAAAATGATGGGTTCGAAGGCGGCGATCCACGGACCTTGGAACGAAATGGCGCTGTTTAAGGAAATGGAGAAAATGACAAACATCGCCTTCGAGTTCAACACGCCTCCGCAAGCGAACTACCAGGAAGCGAAAAACTTGGCGTTCGCAAGCCGCCAGCTGCCCGACGTATTCTTCAATTCCTTGCTCACTCCGGACGACGAAGTGACTTACGGCAGCCAAGGCTACTTGATCCCGCTCGAAGGCTTGATCGAGAAATACGCGCCGAACTTCAAGAAGCGGCTGAACGACAATCCGGAAATCCGCAAGTCGATCACGGCGATGGACGGCCACATCTACGCGCTGCCGCTTATTATCGACCAGCCGCGCGCTTTCGTGCCGAACCGGCTTTATTTGAACGGGGACTGGTTGGCGAACTTGGGTATTACGAAGGTTCCTTCGACTACGGACGAGCTGTACGAGCTGCTAAAGCAATTCAAGAACGGCGATCCGAACAAAAACGGCAAAAACGACGAAATTCCAATGTCCAACGTTAAGCTGAACAACTTGGACGGCGTGCTGCTTCCGGCGTTCGGCCTGCTCGGGCGCGAGGTGGAGGTGAAGGACGGGAAGGTGCGGTTCAATCCCGTTCAGAACGGGTACAAGGAATATTTGACTTACTTGAACAAGCTGTTCTCGGAGAAGCTGCTGGACAACGAAATGTTCGTGCAGACGTCGCAGCAGATGGCGGCCAAAGGCAATTCGAACCAAATCGGCGCTTTCGTCGGCTCGGCCCCGGATCTGGTCCTGAAGGTTGCGAAGCCGGAGGACAACCTGAAGCATCCGATGCTCAGTCCGTTGACGAGCCCGGTCAACAGCGAGAAGCTAACGCTGAAGGCGTCGAACATACGCCGCGGCACGTTCGCGATTACGAGCCAGAACAAATATCCGGAAGCGACGATGCGCTGGGTCGATTATTTGTACTCCGACGAAGGAAGCCGTCTCGGTTTTCTCGGCAACAGCTACAAATGGCTGGATGACGCCAAAACGAAATGGACGTTCGTATACCCGGAAGGAACGAATATGGAGGAACACCGCGCCAAGCTGACTCCGGACGTAGGCGGACAACTGCCGCTCATCAAGGAACGCAGCTTCGATGCGAAGCGCGACAACGGGACGGCCCCGGATTACAACAAACTGGTTGACGAGAAGCTCAATCCGTACGCCAAACGCGATTATCCGGACGTCTACTTTACGAGCGAGGAACAGAAGCGGCTTAACATCGTCAAAACCGACATCAAAACGTACGTGGACCAAATGGAAGCGAAGTTTATCGTCGGCCAAGAGCCGTTCACGAAATGGGACGATTACGTCAACACGATCAAGAAAATGGGACTCGACGAAATGCTGAAAATTTATCAGGACGCTTACGACCGCTGGAACAAAAACAAATAATGGCATGAAGGTGTGACCGTGATGACAAGACCGAATGTTGTCGTCGTCTATTGCGACGATTTGGGGTATGGCGATTTGGGGTGCTACGGGTCCGACGCGATCCGTACCCCCCATCTGGACGCGCTGGCGGCCGACGGAGTCCGCTTCACCGACTGGTACTCCAATTCGCCCGTCTGCTCGCCGTCCCGCGCCGCCCTGCTGACGGGGCTGTATCCGGCCAAGGCCGGGGTCAGCCACATATTGGGCGGCCGGCGCGGCACCGGGGGGCTGAAGCCGGAAACGAAGACGCTTGCCGAACGGCTGAAGGAAGCCGGCTACCGGACGGCGCTGTACGGCAAGTGGCATCTCGGCTCTTCCGAGGATGCCAGGCCGAACGCCCGCGGTTTCGACGATTATTTCGGATTTCATGCCGGCTGCGTGGACTATTACTCGCATATCTTTTATTGGGGCATGCCGCATGTGAATCCGGTTCACGACTTATGGAGCAACCGACAGGAAGTATGGCGCGACGGCGAATATATGACCCATCTCATTACCGATAAGTCGGTCGCGTTCATCGAGCGGGGACGGGAAGAGCCGTTCTTCCTGTATGCCGCTTACAACGCGCCGCATTATCCGATGCATGCGCCGGACAAATATATGGAGCGGTACAGCCATTTGCCGCGCGACCGTCAATTGATGGCAGCGATGATCTCGGCGGTGGACGACGGCGTCGGCGAAATCGTCGCGGCATTGAAGCGGGCAGGCGTGTACGACAATACACTCATTTTCTTCTCCAGCGACAACGGACCGTCCTCGGAAGCGCGCAATTTCCTCGACGGGACGGAGGATGTTTACTACGGCGGGAGCGCCGGCATTTTCCGCGGGCATAAGGCGAGCCTGTTCGAGGGCGGCATTCGCGAGCCGGCGATTCTCGTCTACCGCGCGGCGATTCCGGGAGGGCAGACGATCACGGAGGCGGGCATGATGGCCGATATCGTGCCGACTGTCCTGGAATTCGCCGGTCTCGAGGCGCCTGCGCCGGGAGAGCTTGACGGCGCAAGCGTTACTGCCATGGTCACGGAAGGCGCTTGCACCCCCCACCGGCAGCTGTTCTGGGAATACGGCAGTCAGCTCGCCGTACGGGAAGGGAACTGGAAGCTCGTGCTCGGCGGCAAGCTCGACTTCGACCGGACTCAGCCGGATGCCGTTCATTTATCCGATCTCGCTGCGGACCCCGGAGAGCGAGTCAATGTGAAGGACCGGTTCCCGGACGTAGCGGAGCGGCTCGAGCGGGACGCGCGCGTCTGGTATGAGCGGCTTAAAGAGCAAGCGTGAACGTAAAGCGGATTATGGAACTGTAACGGAAACGTTATTCCGTTAAAATTCCCAAGTGCAGAAGAGAGGTTCGCGCCTCTCTTTTGCCTTTGTTAAAGGGAGATTATGAGGGAGGAAGACGATGAAGAAAGCGCACATCATATCACATACGCATTGGGATAGAGAATGGTATTTGCCCTTCGAGACGCATCGGCATTTGCTGGTGAAGCTGATGGATACGCTGCTCGATACGCTTGAGCGCGATCCGGAATTCCGCAGCTTTCACCTCGACGGACAGACGATCATATTGGACGATTACTTGGCGATCCGGCCGGACCGCAAGGACCGGCTCGCGCATCATATCCGCGAAGGGCGCATTGCGATCGGCCCTTGGTACGTGCTGCAGGACGAATTTTTGACGAGCAGCGAAGCGAACGTCCGCAATTTGCAGTACGGCCATCGCGACGCGGCCAAGTTTGGGGCATTGTGCCGAATCGGCTATTTCCCCGATTCATTCGGCAATATGGGGCAAGCTCCGCAGCTGCTGCGGCAGGCGGGAATCGATACGGCCGTGTTCGGGCGCGGCGTAACGCCGACCGGGTTCAACAACACGGTCGGGGAGCCTGGCGAGTTCGAATCGCCTTATTCGGAGATGATGTGGCAGTCGCCGGACGGTTCGCAAGTGCTGGGGATTTTGTTCGCGAACTGGTATTGCAACGGAATGGAAGCGCCGGTCGATCCGGATGAAGCGAAGAAGTATTGGGACGCCAAGCTTGCGAATGCGGCCAAGTACGCTTCGACGCCCCACCTGCTGTTCATGAACGGCTGCGACCATCAGCCGGTGCAAACCGACTTGTCCGCAGCGATCCGCACGGCCGGTAAGCTGTATCCGGACGTTCAATTCGTGCATTCGAGCTTCGAAGAGTATATCGAGGCGGTGAAAGCCGCGCTGCCTTCCGACCTTTCGGTCATCCGGGGAGAGCTGCGGAGCCAACGCACGGCGGGCTGGTATACGCTGGTCAATACGGCGTCGTCGCGTATCTATTTGAAGCAGATGAATCATCGCGTGCAGACGCTGCTGGAGAAGGCGGCCGAGCCGCTGACCGCGATCGCGTCTTCGCTCGGAGAGGAATATCCTGCTCATCTTCTCGAATACGGCTGGAAGACGCTCATGCAGAACCATCCGCACGACAGCATATGCGGCTGCAGCGTCGATGCGGTTCACCGCGAGATGGTAACCCGCTTCGAGAAGAGCGGCCAAGTGGCGGAAAACATCATCGGCGACAGTCTGCGGGCGATCGCGGCGCAGATCGATACGTCGAAGCCGGCCGCTTGCGGGAATGGCGAAGCGGCGTATCCTTTCGTCGTCTTCAATACGTCCGGTTGGGACCGGGAAGGGACCGTCACTGTCGAGCTGACTGTGGCGAGGAAGTATTTCAGCGATGGCGCTCCGGATAAGCTCGCCCGCGAGATGAAGGAGACGCCGCTTGCGTCCGGTTCGCTGGTCGATGAGGAAGGGCGCGAAATTCCGTATACGCTGGAAGATTTGGGCGTGCAGTTCGGCTACGATTTGCCGGATGATCGTTTCCGCCAGCCGTATATGGGGCGGCGTATCCGTCTAACGTTCCATAGCGGTCGAGTGCCGTCGCTCGGGTACAAATCGTTTGCCTGGATCGCCGGACGCACCGCACAGTCGGCTGGATTCGGCGATGAACGGGTGACCGTTGCCGGACGCGTAATGGAAAACCGCTTCGTGAAAGTGGCTGTCGAAGACGACGGTACGCTGACCGTGACGGAGAAAACGAGCGGGCGCGTATACGAACGGATTGGCGCAATCGAAGATACGGGCGATGTCGGCAACGAATACGTGTACAAGCAATCCGCAGACGGCGAGACGATCACGACCGAAGGCCGCGCCGCTGACATTCGGTTGATCGAGGACGCCGGTTACCGGGCAGCGTTCGAAATCGTGCACAAGCTGGAAATTCCGGTATCTGCGGACGAGCGGCTTGTCGCCGAAATCGCCGGGATGACGCCGTTCACGCAGCGCGAAGCCCGCCGCAGCGTGGAAACGGTGACGATGGACATTCGCGCGACCGTCAGGCTCGAAGCGGAAAGCCGCGCCGTATCTCTTCATATCGCCTTCGACAATAAGGCGAAGGATCACCGCTTGCGGCTGCTCGTCCCGACCGACGTCAAGTCGGACGTTCATTACGCCGACTCGATCTTCGAGGTGGCGCGGCGGGATACGATTCCGGCGGCGGAATGGCGCAATCCGAGCAACTGCCAGCATCAGCACGCCTTCGTCAGCGTTCGCGACGAGGAGGGAGGCTTTACGGTGGCGAATCGCGGCCTTCAAGAGTACGAGGTGCTACGCGACGGACGGTCGACCATTGCGGTGACGCTGCTGCGTTCGACGGCGGAGCTCGGCGATTGGGGCGTCTTCCCTACGCCGGAGGCGCAATGTCTAGGGTATGGCACGGCTGAGCTTAGCCTCATTCCCCACTCTGGAGGAGGAGAAGAGCACGCTCACACGGCGTATGAGGAAGCGTACCGGTATCAAATTCCGTGGCAGACGATCCAGAAGGAAGCGGCTGCCGGGACATTGCCGCCGACCCATTCGTTTATGCGGTGGAGCGGCGACGGGCTGGCTTTCTCGAGTCTGAAGCTGAACGAGCAGACGGGAGATTGGATGGCCCGGTGGTTCAACATGTCCGATCGCGGTGCAAGCTTGCGGTGCGAGCCGACCGGCGACATATACGAATGTTTCCGGAGCGGAGTGCTGGAAAATCGCGGCGAACCGGTCGCGACGGACGGAGGTTCCGTTTCGGTCGACGTTCGGGGCTGCGAGATTGTAACGCTCGGTTTGCGGCTTGAGACACCGCAGGTGCCGTGTGTAAGCGAGCGCGAAGGAGAAAGCGAAGGCGAAAGAGGCAGCGAAAGGACCGCCAAGCAAACGCCGGAGGTGAGAACATGAGTATGCCATTGCCCGATGCGGTACGGAAGCTGCTGGACGAAGCCGACCGCAAGCTGGCGCACAGCCCGAAGCTGCTGCGCATGTTCAAGCAGTGTTATGTCAATACGCTGGAAACGACGACAAAGCGGCTTTCGGACGGCACGACCTTCGTCTTTACCGGAGATATTCCGGCCATGTGGCTGCGCGACTCGAGCGCGCAAGTGCGCCATTATGTGCCGCTCGCGGTGGAGGACGGGGAGCTGCAGCGCCTGATCGAAGGGCTGCTGCGCCGCCAATTTTTCTACATCGGCCTCGATCCTTACGCCAACGCCTTCAATGAGGAGCCGAACGGCCGCCGTTACGAGGAAGATTTGACCGAGCTCGGCCCGTGGGTGTGGGAGCGCAAATACGAGATCGATTCGCTCTGTTATCCGATCGAGCTCGCTTACGCGTACTGGAAGTCGACGGGAAGGACCGAGGCGCTGGACGAGACGTTCCGTTCGGCGGTCCGCGCCGTTATCCGGCTATGGATCACCGAGCAGCGGCACTTCGAACGGTCGACGTACCGGTTCACCCGGCTGACGGGGCCGAAGTCCGATACGCTGCGCAATGGCGGAATGGGCATGCCGGTGCAATATACGGGCATGACGTGGTCCGGCTTCCGGCCAAGCGACGACGCCTGCACGTTCGGCTATTTGATCCCGTCCAATATGTTCGCGGCGGTTGCGCTCGGCCATGTGGCGGAAATGGCGGAGCAAGTGCTGAAGGACTCCTATTTGGCAAGGGACGCCCTTGCGCTCAAGGAAGAGATCGAATACGGCATCGAAACGTACGGCACGGTGCTGCATCCGAAATACGGCAAAATATATGCCTACGAAACGGACGGCTGCGGCAACTACAACCTGATGGACGACGCCAACGTACCGAGCCTGCTGTCGATACCGTATATCGGGTACAAAGGCAAGGACGACGAAGTCGTGCGGAATACGCGGCGGTTCGTGCTGAGCCGCGACAACCCGTATTACTACGACGGCGCCGCTGCCCGGGGAATCGGCAGCCCGCATACGCCCGACCGGTACATTTGGCATATCGCTTTGGCCATGCAGGCGCTGACGTCGGAAGATCCCGACGAGGTGCGGATGCTGATCGAAACGTGTGTGGCGACCGACGCGGATACGGGATATATGCACGAAGGGTTTCATGCCGACGACCCGAGCCGGTTTACCCGGTCGTGGTTCGCGTGGGCGAACAGCTTGTTCGCCGAGTGCGTGTACGAGTTGATGAAGAAGTAATTTGTTTGTTTGGGCGCGGGGCGGGATGCGCGACCGCGCCGACCAACGGGGAGGAGTATAAGACATGTCGCATAAAGAAGCCGGGACGAAGCGCCGTCCGAATATTTTGTTCATCCAGACCGACCAGCAGCGGGTCGATACGCTCCGAAGCTATGGCGGTAAAGTATGCCAAACGCCGCATCTGAATCGATTGGCGGAAGAAAGCGTCGTATTTGAGAACGCCTATGCCAGCTGTCCGGTGTGTACGCCGGCCCGGGCGTCGATGCAGACGGGGCTGTATCCGTTCAAGCACGGCATGCAGACGAACAGCTACGGAATGGGGAGCATGGTGCAGGAGCTGCCGGACACTCCACGTCTGCTCAGCCGTCAGCTGGAGCGCCAACAATACAGCATCGGCTATACCGGCAAATGGCATCTCGGCTTCGGGCCGGAGATGGGCCAGTGGCTGCGCGGCAATCTCGCGCACGTCCGCTTCGCCGATATCGAGGGAGGCATCCGCTCGCTGCCTACCGACGTCGGTTACGAAGGCGACGATTTTGCCGGACACGGCGGCGGGGGGATGACGTATCCGCAGTTCAAGCAATATTTGCAGGATAATGGCTTGAGCTGGCAGGAAGAGAACAAAGTGACCGGCCATTTCGAATGGCATTACGCCGCCGAGCTTACTTCGCCGGTCGAATCGACCGTCGAATACTTTTTGACCGAGCGGGCCATTCATTACATCGACGAGTTCCGCCGGCGCGACCAGCCGTTCTTTTTCTCGCTTAATTTCTGGGGACCACATGAGCCGTACATTGCGCCGACGCGCTTCCTGGACTTGTACCGCGATGCCGAATTGGAGCCGTGGCCGAATTTCTTCGACGACAGTGCGAGCAAGCCGTCCATTCACAAGATCAAGAAAGGCAATACGCAGCAATGGTCCGATTTCGTTCCTTATATTAAACATTACTACGCGTTCATGAGCAGCATCGACGAGCAGATCGGCAGACTGCTGGATTACTTGAAGCGGCACGATTTGTACGACAATACGGTCATCGTGTTCACCGCCGACCACGGAGAATCGCTCGGCATTCACGGCGGGCTGTGCGACAAATCGTTCTTCATGTACGAGGAGACATGCCGCATTCCGCTTATCGTCAAGCCGGCGGGCGGCCTGCAGGCGACTCGCCTGGAGCGGAGCTTCGTCGGAACGTGCGATATCCACGCTACGATTCTCGATCTGGCGGGCGTAGACGCGCTGCCCGAAGGAACGGACGGCCGCTCGTTCGCGCCGATGCTTGCGGGCGAATCGGTGAAAAATTGGCCGGATTGCGTCGTTACGGAGGGCGCGGGGCTCGAAGCGGCGATGTTCACGCAGCGCATGCTCCGCAAATCGCACTACAAGTACGTGTTCAATTGCGGCGATCTGGACGAGTTGTACGACTTGTCGGCAGATCCGCACGAAATGGTCAATTTGATCGACAATGAGCGCTACAAGGAAACGCTGGCCGATATGAGGCAGTCGCTCGCCGGCTGGATGGAGCTGCACGAGGACGGTTTGCTGAGACAATACAAGCGGCTGAGAATGGATTAAGTCCCCCAATTCCAATCCCCCGAAAGTGGAGCTGGCCTACGCAGTTTATTCCAAGTACTTTCGGGGGAACCCCCCAAAACCTTGAAAGGAGACGGACGATGAACCGTACGATCATATTTTACGACCCGCAGTTTCCGATCGCGTCGGACGCGCCGGATGCGTCGCTGGTCGGGAAATGGGCCGCTGCAGCTGCCGTTGTGGACGGCGACCGGTTGGCCGATACGCTGCGGGAAGCGGAAGGAGGCTGCTTCGTCAACTTGCATGCGCCGTACTTTCCGAAGGAGGCGTGGCCCGCCATCCTCGATTATTTGCAGCGAGGGGGAGGGCTCGTATCCGTCGGAGGCGCCCCGTTTCGGATTCCGGTATACCGCAAGGACGGCGTGTGGACTGCGGAAGCCGAGCAGACGGCGTACCATCGTCAGCTGCTCATCCACGAAGCGATGCCGATCAATCCCGCTCCGATGGAACGGCTTGTCTCCTTTAACGACATTCCGCTGTTCGCGCCATATATCGAAGCGCTATCCGTAGAGCCGACGTGCAGTCTGATTATGCACGTTACCCGGTCCAGCGATATTCCGCACGAGAGCGGGTCTGCCGGACCGATGGACGCCCGCCTGTACCCGCTTGTGAAATGCTTGTCCGCAGACGGCAGGGAAATCGCGGCTCCGGTCGTTCTGATCGAGCATGCGAAAGGGACATTTGCCGGAGGACGCTGGCTGCTCGTCAACCAGCGGCTGACGGACGGCTTCTGGGCGAAGGCGGGCGCGGCCGCGCTCGTCGACTGGGCGCAATTTTGCGCTCGCGGCGTTACGGAAATATGGCTGCTGCCGCTGCACGCTTGTTGCGATCCGGGAGACCGGCCGAAGTTCAGGTTCCAGCTCCAGCAAATCGATAGCCGGAAGCGGAGCGGCAGCGGGAACGGGACGGAGACGACCGGTTTTGGCCGAAATGCGAGCTGGAGCTGCGCATTCCGGATCTGCCGACAAATCGGCGACGATTTCGAGGAAGTATGGTCGCATACGTTCGACCTGGCCGCTTCACGCGAACTGATCGTTACGCCGATTCATGTGCCGGTTGCGGCGGAAGCAGGACTATACGCCGCGCAGCTGACCGCCGTTTCAGATAAGGGCGAAGTACGCGTGCTGCGCCAAGGGCTGTGGGGCTTCGATCGCGAGCTGCTCGCCCAGGGCGAGCCTTTGACGTGCGACCGCGACTATTTCCGCAGAAACGGCAAGCCGCTGCCGATTGTCGGCATGACCTACATGACGTCCGACGTGGCGCGGAAATTTATTTTTTTGCCGAATGTGTCGGTATGGGACCGGGATATGGCGGAGATGAAGCGGTCCGGCATCAACCTGATCCGTACCGGCATTTGGACCGGCTACCGGAACGTCATGTTCGAGGACGGGCATCCGTCGGAGGAAACGCTGCGGGCGATCGACGCCTTCATTTTGACGGCGAAGCGGCACGAGCTGGAGGTGACTTTTACCTTTTTCGCGTTTACGCCGGAAGCGTGGGAGGGCGTCAACCCGTATCTCGATCCGCGGAGCGTTGCGGCGCAGAAGCGGTTTATCGCGGCGATCGTATCGCGGCACCGCGAGACGACGAACGTGCACTGGGATTTGATCAACGAGCCGTCGATGTTCGATCCGAAGCGCATTTTCGAAGGGCCGCGCAGCAACCGGGACGTTTACGAGAAGCAAGCTTACATCGAGTGGCTGCAAGCGCGCTACGGCTCGATCCGCGAGCTGCAGGAGCGATGGGGATATACCCCGTCCGAGCTGCCCGGCTTCTATGCGGTCGAGCTGCCGGAGCCGTCCGATATCAACTTCGACATTCAGGATATGCATTCCGGCAAGAAAGGGACGCGCTGGCTGGACTATTCACGGTTCGGCATGGACATGATGAACCGGTGGGCGGCCGAGCTCGGCGAGACGATCCGTTCGCTTGCTCCCGGGCGTCTTATGACGATCGGTCAAGACGAAGCGCTCGGGGCGCAGCGGCCGTCTCCGTTCCTGTACGAAAGTGCGGTCGATTATACGACGAACCATTCGTGGTGGCTGATGGATCAGCTCGTATGGGACGGCATATTTGCGAAAACGCCCCGCAAGCCGAACCTGATCCAGGAAACCGGCATCATGTACGTGGAGACGCCGGACGGACGGGCCAAGCGGACTGAGACGGAGCTGCGCAACATACTGGAGCGCAAATACGCGTACGCGTTCTCGACCGGCGGTGCGGGCGCGGTGCAATGGCTGTGGCATACGAACATGTACATGAACAACGTCAACGAGTCGAATATCGGGGCGCTGCGCGCGGATGGCACGCAGAAGCCGGAAGCGGACGTTTCTTATGATTTCGGCCGGTTCATGGGCGCCATCGGCCATTTGTTCGAAGGCCGCGCGCTGGAAGACATCGTAGTCGTTTTCCCGTACTCGAACGACTTGTCGAACCGCAGGCTGGCGGTTGAAGCGACAAGCCGCCTTACCCGGGTGCTTTGCTACGAGCTGAATGTGCACTTCCGAGCAATGAGCGAATATGATCTAGGCCCGCTTGCCGATCACCCTCCCAAGCTGATCGTCGTACCGAGCGCGCATAATTTCAGCGATCGGGCGCTTGCTCAGCTTATGGACCATGTGCGGGAACACGGCGGATCGCTGCTGCTTACCGGACCGGCCGGTCTCGATGAGCATTGGCGGCCAACGTCGCGGTTGACGGAACAGCTCGGTCCGCGACGGCTGGCGAACGTGCTGCGCGAAGAGGAAATCGCGGTCGGCGGCAAAATGTTGCCGTTGTCGTTCGGCGGGCGCAAAATCGCCAAGCTGTGCAAGGAAGCGAGGCTGCCCGCACGAGACGGTTCGGCTGAATTCGATGGGCCGGCCGGACTGACGGAAATCGCACTCGGGAAAGGAACGCTGCTCTGGACCGGACTGCCCGTAGAACTGAACGACAGAACCGAGTCGCTGCGGGAATTGTACCGCTTCGTGCTGGCGGAGCGCGGCATTGCCGCAGAGCTCGCATGGGAGCGGGGCGGCGAGCTGCCCGGCGTGTACGGACGCAAGCTGACGTTCCGCGAAGGCGCTTTGTTCGTCTTCGTATCGGAGTATGCGCGCGATGCCGCCATTCGCATCAAGGACCCGGCTACCGGACGCGCATACGAGTTCGCGCTTGCAAGCGAACGGTCGGTATTGTTCGCGACGGACCGCCAGGGTGGCATGATCGCCGTCTATCGGCCCGATGAAGTAAAGGTCGAGGTGCTGTAATCCGGCACGGCTCCATTAGAAAGCCCTTCGTCAACGGGACGGGGGGCTTTGTCGCGTTTAATAGAGAACCGTCATATATGGAAGTACGGTGCTCAGCAGATAAGGTACATTTGAACACTATTCCACCGCTGAACAGGCATTCCCGCCAATATAGTGCTCATTTGTACCTTATCCCGTCTTCGAAGCCCCTTTGCCGGGCAAAATTGGTGCGACTGCCAGCCGATAAGGTACATTTGAACACTATTTTGTCGTAGAACGGACATTCCGCCAATATAGCGCTCATTTGTACCTTATTCCCGTCTCCGAAGCCCCTTTGGTGAGCAAAATGGTGCGCTTGCCAGTAGATAAGGTACATTTGAACATTATTTCGCCGCGGAACGCGCATTCCCGCCAATATAGTGCTCATTTGTACCTTATCCCGTCTTCGAAGCCCCTTTGCCGGTCAGAATGGTGCGGCTGCCAGCCGATTAGGTACATTTGAACACTATTCCACCGCTGAACAGGCATTCCCGCCAATATAGCGCTCATTTGTACCTTATCCCGTCTTCGAAGCCCCCTTTGGTGAGCAAAATGGTGCGCTTGCCAGTAGATAAGGTACATTTGAACACTATTCCGCCTCAGAAGTGACTCCCTTTTGAGAGCTAGATGGAAATCATACAGGTAAAATGGCGCAAACGGGTAGCTACGCAATTTTTACTGGAAAAGATGCAGCTGATTTCTCGCCAAAGGGGCGATCGGCGCCGATCCGCGAGAAATAGCTGGACTTTTTCCAGTTCATGCACGACCTATGCGTCGTTTTCGCGAAAATAACCGCATCTTTTCCATCTGCGGGCGTTGCGGGCGGTAAGCCTGCCCAACACTTAATTCACAAAGTGAATTAAGTGTGCTACAATACAGCAAATGAGCCCGAGGAAGGATTTGAAATCGTGACATTGAGCTCCACAGACATTTCCGTATTGACCTCCATCCAGCAAAACGACGGTATATCGAGAAAGGCGCTTGCCGAGAAAACCGGCCTGTCGCAAGCATCCATAACGAAAATTACGCACAAGCTCGTCAGCGAAGCCTATATTCGGGAAGGCGAACGGATCGGAAACGGACTTGGCCGCAAGGAAGTGCTGCTCTACCCGAACCCGCACAAATTCAAGTTTCTCGGCATCGATATAGGCGGATACCGGGTTCGTATGGCGCTTGCCGACTACCGGTATGAGCTAACCCATTACGAACAATTTCCGGTCGACGAACTGGAGCAGCAGGAGGACGTGCTGCAGGAGCTCATGGCGAGAATCGCCGCGTTCCTTGAGGCAGCCGGGGCGCCGGCCGTGGACGCGATCGGCGTAAGCGTAACCGGGATTATCGACATGGAGAAGCGGCGCATATTGAATATCCCGAACTTGAACCGCTGGAACGACGTGAATATCGTCGAGGGACTATCGAAGCGGTTCGAGGCGCCGGTTTATTTGGAGGAAAGCGGGAGGACGATGGCGTTCGCCGAGAAGCTGCTCGGCAAGGCGAAGGAGGCCGCGGACTTTATCGTCGTCCATATCGCTTACGGCGTCGTCGCCGGAATATTTATAAACGGACAACCGTTGAGAGGGGTCAACAATGTCGGAGGACTGCTCGGCCATATTACGGTGGACGAGAAAGGGATCCGGTGCCGCTGCGGAAATTACGGCTGCCTGGAGAACATCGTCACGTTTCCGATGCTGGAAGGACGCTACCGGAACATGTCCGGAACAGCGAACCCGGGCCCTTTGCCGGAAGCATACCGGATCAACGACAAAACGGCGCTCGACGTCTGCCTCGAGGCCGGGAAATCGATCGGCATCGCGCTGAGTAACGTCATCAATTTATTCAATCCGGAAATTATATATTTGGGAGGGCCTGTCATGGAACAGTTCCCGATTATTTTCGAGGAAGTGCGGAGGACCGTTCTGCTGCGGGCGAACCGGTTCGCGACGGTTGGCTTGAAGCTGGAAGCAAGCTCGTTCGGAGACCGGCAAGGGATTTTGGGCGCATTGACGCTTGCGGGAGCTTCTTATCTGGAATCGCGGATGGAGCCGTAAAGCGGCTCGCCGCACCGCATCGTTCCGCATTCGGGCGCATTTCAAATGAACACGATCGTAATTACCGAAGGGGGCCGCCAAAGGTCCCCTTATTTCGTTGTATTTTCCGCCGCACCGCAGGAGAGTCGCATGTGACAACGTTTCTGTATTTGTGGCAAAAAAAGTTTGGCGAACGGGTTTACAAAGGTTAAATGTTGATATATATTTTACTTAGTTAATTATATAAGTGAAATAACGCTTATATAATTTCCTTGATAATGAATATTCGTAACATCAGCGGCACCCGGTATCCGGCAACACACACCGATATTGGAGCGAAAGAGAAAGGGGCTTACCATCAATGTCCACGGAAGACGATTTCAAGCCTGTGCGTTCGAAAGGATGGAGCTTCGGCCTGCTCAGCACGGAGGAGTTCGGAGAGGAAGAGAAAGAGCTCGTGCTCGGCGTGCTGGACAAAAAAAGGGTATTCCGTTTCTACGGCAGCGACAAGGAGCAATCCGAAGCCTATAAGCTCGAGAAGCTTTACCGGGAACGAACCGGCGCGAAGCATGCGCTTGCGGTCAACGCCGGCACTTCGGCGCTGGTGGCCGCTCTGATCGGGGCGGGCATCGGCCCGGGGGACGAGGTCATCGTTCCGGCTTACACGTACATTGCCACGGCCGCAGCCGTACTGATCGCGAGGGCGGTGCCGGTCATCGTGGAAGTGGATGATTCGCTGACGATGAACCCGCAATCGTTCGAAGCGGCGATTACTCCGTATACGAAGGCGGTCATCCCCGTCCATATGCGCGGAGTGCCTTGCCGCATGGACGAAATTATGGAGACGGCCGAGCGGCACGGCATCATCGTCATCGAGGATGTGGCTCAGGCGAACGGAGGCTCATACAAGGGCAAGCCTCTGGGCTCGATCGGGCGGGCGGGATGTTTCAGCTTCCAGCAGTTTAAGCTGATAACCGCCGGCGAAGGCGGCATGGTCGTCACGAACGACGATAAGCTGTACGGGCGATCGAACATTTATCACGATTCGGCGTTCGTCTATTGGGACATGAACGCCGAGCATCTCGAGCCGCCTTTTCCCGGGGAAAATTACCGGATGAGCGAGCTTAATGCGGCTCTTGCCCTTGCCCAGTCGCAGCGGATCGACGCGATCGTATCCAAGCTGCGCCGGATCAAGACGGCCATTACCGCGGGGATCGGCGATTTGCCACAAATCCGGCTGCAGTCCATACCGGACCCGCAAGGCGACGTTTCCTACAGTCTCGTCTTTTATTTGCCGACCTATGAGCGGGCACGCCAGTTTTCGGGGCTGTTGGCCCGGGAGGGCATTCCGAACGGCACGATCGACAACAAAGGCTTTGCGGACCGGCACATCTACAAAAACTGGACCTACGTGCTGGAGAAGCGGGGAGCGTCCGAGCAGGATACGCCTTGGAATTGCCGGAGCTATAAAGGAAACGTGCAATATTCGCCGGACATGTGCCCGCAAACGCTCGACTGGCTCGGCCGCGCCGTCACGATCGGCTTGCATCAGCGGATGACGGAGGAAGATTGCGACGATGTCATCAAGGCGATCCGCAAAACGGCCGGCGCTTAATCCGAAGTGCCGCCTAGCGGCAGAGGAGGGAGAGAAACAGATGGCCAAACGGCAAGTTCGCATCGGCATGATCGGCTACCGGTTTATGGGCAAGGCGCACAGTCATGCATACCGCGATCTTCCGTTTTATTTCGACCTTGACGCGGAGCCCGTCATGCAGGCGATAGCCGGCCGCGATCCGGAAGGCGTCCGCCGGGCCGCGGCGACAATGGGCTGGAATTCGTATGAGACGGATTGGCGGCGTCTGATCGAGCGCGACGACATTGACCTGATCGACATTGGCACGCCCAACGACACGCATGCCGAGATGGCGATAGCCGCCGCCGAGGCGGGCAAGCATGTCCTATGCGAGAAGCCGCTCGCGATGAACGCCGAGCAGGCCAGGCGCATGCTGGAGGCGGCGAGCCGGGCGGGCGTCGTCCATATGCCACAATTACCGCTTCGTGCCGGCCATCCGCTATGCCAAGCAGCTGATCGATTCCGGCCGCCTCGGTACGATCTACCATTTGCGCGCGACCTACTTGCAGGATTGGATCATGGACCCGCAGTATCCTCTCGTATGGCGGCTTCGCAAAGAAGCATGCGGCTCGGGCACGCATGGCGATTTGATGGCGCATTCGATCGATCTGGCCCGCTATCTCGTCGGCGAGCTGACGGAAGCGACCGGCATGATGGAAACGTTCGTCAAACGCCGTCCGCTCGGAGAGATGAGCGGAGGATTGACCGCGCAAGCGGCGGACGGCCGGTCCGGAGAGGTTGATGTGGACGATGCGGTCGCCTTCCTGGGCCGGTTCGCGAACGGCGCGCTAGGCGTATTCGAGGCTTCCCGGTTCGGACGAGGGAACCGCAACGGCAACCGGTTCGAAATCAACGGCTCCAGAGGCTCGGTCCGCTGGGATATGGAGAACATGAACAATCTGCAGCTGTATTTGGAGGACGACGAGAAAGGGATGCAGGGCTTCCGCACGATCAACTGCACGGAGGAGGTTCATCCGTACGCGGGGGCTTACTGGCCGGCCGGCCACATTATCGGCTATGAGCACACATTTATCAACATCATGCACGAATTGATGCGCGGGATCGCGGGGAACTTCAGCCCCGAGCCGAATTTTGCGGACGGCTACCGCAACCAGCTCGTGCTGGATGCCGTGGCGCAGTCCGCGCAGACCAAGCAATGGGTGACGATTCCATCATAAGGAGCGGTGACATGACTTATCGATTTTCATTCGGACCGTGGAACATTCATGAAGGAGCCGATCCGTTCGGACCGCCGGTCAGGCAATCGTACGAGTTCGGGGAGAAGCTGGCGGCGTACCGCGAGCTCGGCTTCGAGGGCGTACAGTTTCACGATGACGATATCGTGCCGGATATCGCGGGCAAGTCGCATGCGCAGGTAATGAAACGGGCGGGGGAAGTGCGCCGCATGCTGGAGGGGCACGGGCTTGTGACGGAAATCGTGGCTCCCCGCTTGTGGGAAAGTCCGGATACGATCGACGGGGCATTCACTTCGAACGACCCGGGCGAGCGGCTGCAAGCGATCGAGCGGTCGAAACGAACGATCGACATCGCCAGGGAGATGGGTACGAACAATGTCGTGCTCTGGCTTGCCAGGGAAGGTACCTATATCCGCGAGGCGAAAAATCCGGTCGATGCGATTCATTATTTGATCGAAGCGATCAACCTTCTGCTGGAATACGACGCGTCCATTCGCCTCTTGATCGAGCCGAAGCCGAACGAACCGATGGATCATGCCTATGTCCCGACGATCGGACATGCGCTGTCGCTCGCTTACCGGACGACCGATCCGGATCGGGTCGGCGGCTTGATCGAATCGGCGCATTGCATTCTCGCCGGGCTCGATCCGTCCGACGAAATGGGCTATGCGCTGGCGCTCGGCAAGCTGTGGAGCGTCCATCTGAACGACCAGAACGGGCTTAAGTACGATCAGGACAAAGCGTTCGGCTCGGACAATTTGCGCAGGGCGTTCAACCAGGTGCGCGTGCTCGTGGAGAACGGTTACGGGAGCAACGGGGAATTTATCGGACTCGACGTCAAGGCGATGCGGACTCAACCGAGAGCGCTTTCGTTCAAGCATTTGGCGAACAGCCGCGCTATGTTCTTGCGTCTCGTAGATAAAGTCCATACATACGACAAAGAGAAGGAACGGCGGTTCATCGCCGCACGCGATTACGAAGGCTTGGACGAATTCGTGCTCGATCATTTGTTGGGGAGGTGACGGTATTTGGCGGCGGAGTTTAAAGGAAAAGTGGCTGTTCACTCGATAACGTGGGGGCACGATCATCTAAGAGGGTTCGAGGAGGCGGCGGCGCTCGGCTACAAGGCGATCGAGCCGTGGCCGACCTTCGTCCTGCAGCATGAAGGCAGGGAGAGCGAGCTGCTGGAAACGCTCGATCGCTACGGCCTTGCGATGTCCGGCGTATATGGCGGCGCCTCCGGCCAAGCGGGCCGGCGTTTTGCCGACCCGGCGAGGCGGCAGGACATCGTCGAATTTAATGCGCGGCTGGCGCGAATAGCGGCGGGATGCGGCGCATCGCATATCGTGCTCGGTCCGGGAGGGCCGCGCGGCGGGCCGACTACGGCAGAGGAGACGAAGCAAGCCGCCTTGACGATCAACGAGACGGCCAAGCGAACGCTCGAATACGGCGTCAAGTCATGCGTGCATCCGCATCTGTGGACGGAGCTGCAGGACGAGAACGAGCTGGACGCTCTGATGGAGCTGTCCGCGCCGGAAGTATATTTCGCTCCGGATACGGCCCATTTGACCGGGGCGGGGATGGATGCGGCCGCGATGATCCGACGCTACTCCGAGCGTGTCGCCTATGTGCATCTGAAAGATTTGATGCCCTCGGAAGCGAGAATCGAAGATTTTCCGATGCTGATGGGGAACGAAGCGCTGCCGGTATTTTGCGAGCTCGGGCTCGGGCCGATCGATTTCCAGCCGATCATCGACGCTTTGAATGAAATCGGCTATGACGGCTGGCTTACGGTAGAGATCGACAAATCGACGAGCACGCCTTACGAAAGCCTGCGTATATGCCGCGATTTCGTAGAAAACAAGCTGGGTATTCCGATCCGGGAGAGGTGAACAGAATGGCAGAACAATTGAAAGCGGCATTCGGCAAAGTGAAAATGACCCCTGAAGAGCACGCGCCGCTGCAAGGCTATGATGCGGCCGCGAACATCGCCGATCCCGCCAAAGACGTACTCGACGATATTTATGCCAGAATCCTGCTGCTCGACGATGGCCGGGCAAGGAAGGTGATCATCGGCATCGACAGCTGTGTGACGAGCGAGGTTCCTTTTCTTCCCGTCAGACCGAGCGATAACGGCGGAAAGTACAATTATTTTGCGAACACGTTTGCGGAAGGGACGCGACGCGAATGGGGAGAGGCTGCGGAAGGGGAAGAATCGTCAGTAACGGTAATAGCCACGCATACGCATAGTGCGCCTGCCTACTTCAGCCGTAAATATACGTCGCGCGTAACCGCCGCTATCCGGGACTTGATGCAGGAGCTTCAACCGGTCCGCTTGAAAGCCGCTTCGGGGGAGTGCACCGTGTCGGTCAATCGGCGGCCCCGTCTGCAGCATAACGATTCCATTCCGATCGACCGTTCCCTGCAAGTTCTCGTATTCGAAACGACGGAAGGACATCCCATCGGAGCGCTGGTGAATTGCGCCGTACACCCGACGCTGCTGATGAATACGATCGGGCGGGTGTCGGGCGAGTTTGTCGGTCTGGCGATGAACGAACTGGAGGAGCGGTACGGGGACGGATTCGTTTCGTTGTTTATCCAAGGGTTTTCCGGCGATGTCGGACCTGTCGGCCATTACAGAACGGAGACGGAGGATACGTATCCTCTGGTCCGGGAGATGGGGCATCGCTTGTGCGGGGACATCGAGCGGACTGCCGCCCGACTGTCGGCTATAGATGGGCTCCCGCTGCGGAGCGAGGAGAAGACGATCCGCTTGCCTGCAAAGGAAGGCTACTATATGCCGTATGTTCCTATGTCGATTCACGGGCTGAGAATCGGAGAGGCTGTTCTGTTATCCACTTCCGGTGAAATATTCAACAGTTTTACCGGACCGCTTCGGAGCGGTTCGCCGTTCCCGCATACGCTACTCGCGGGACTCGCAAACGGGTACAGCGGTTACCTTCCGACAGTGGCGGCATTCCGGGACGGCTTGGGCGGCTACGAAATCAAAACGACCCCGTACTCGGAAGAGGCATGCCCGATTTTTGCCGAAGAAACGGCTGACCTGATCCGGAATTTGCACGCTTGAGACTATGACGGCATTGTAAAAAGCTTTATTAGGGGGAACACCAATGTTGGGGAAAAGTTTGAAAGCGTTGTCATTATGGATTCTCGTTATGATGCTGGCCGCTTCGTGCAGCGGGAAGGCTCCGGACAAAGGGGAGGCCAAGCCCGACATCCAGGCGGTCAAGGAGCCGACGATCGACAAGCCGACGGAGCTGACTCTGTACCATCCGTGGGGCATGACGCAGCAGCTATTCATGGAGACGGAGGGGAAATACATAGTCAAGAAATACCCGAATCTCTCCTTCAAGGTGCTCAACCGGTCGAACGGAACGTTGGATCAATTGGTCGCCAGCGGGACGAAGATCGATCTGATCTACGCGACGGAGAATGAATTGGCGCTGCTGAAGGATTTGGGCCTGGATTCGGATTTGTCCGATCCGATGAAGCGGTATTCCTATGACATCAATGCGCTGGAGCCGGTCGTGGCGAATTACATCCGGTCGTTCAACGGGGGCAAAATACCGGCGATCCCGACACAGCTTCAGACGTTGGCCCTCTATTACAACAAAAGCTTGTTCGACAAGTTCGGAGTTCCGTACCCCGCCGCCAAGTGGAGCTGGGATCAGCTGGTCGAGACTTCCAAGAAGCTGACGCGAAGCGACGGCGGAGTCGCGTACCGGGGCTACGCCGACGGCGCGATCAACAATTCGTTCCGGTTCAATCCTTTCTCCATGCCGCTTGCGGACTCCGGGACGAATAAAGCGGTATTCGAAACCGACCGGATGAAAGATTACGTAAAGCAACTGATCCGGCCTCTGCAAATACCGGAGTACGACCTGCAGAGAAGCAATATCAACAACAATAAGGCGAGGGATTGGTTCCGGAAGGAGCAGACGCTTGCCATGGCCACGATGATGACTTCGGATTTTCCGAGAGCGAGCACGGGAGAGACGGTCAACTGGGACGTCGTGACGTATCCGGACTTTAAAGAGGCACCGGGCGTAGGGCCGCAGCCGGAAATCATCATGTGGTACGTCACCTCGAACAGCGGCAGCAAGGAAGCGGCATATTTGGCGGCGGCCGAGATGAGCGCGGCCCGGGTTCAGGCAGGGTTGTTTCAAGAAGGCTCGATCCCCGTGCTGAAGGACAAATCGGGTATGGGAACGTTCGGCTCGGCGCTGCCCGATCTCAAAGGCAAGAACGTCAAAGCGCTTATCCCGGATAAATATGCGGATAAATCGCCCTATTTCAAATATGTGTCCATTCCGGCGGCGCAGCTTGTCGGCGTATACGTCGAAACGGCTCTCGGTACGAAAGATATCAACACGTCTTTCCGCGAAGCGGTCGAGAACGCGAATAAAACCATCGAGCAAAACATCAAAACGAAGTAAAGACTTCCGCCCAAAACACCGCCTTCGTCTTGTCCTATATCGCCCGCAGCTCGCTTTCGCAATCCCTGACGAAGCGCCGCTCTTCCTTCGAAAAACATCTATTTAGGAGGATTACTATGGATAAAAACAAGCAATCCGAGATCAAGAAGGACATGGAAGCATTCGAACGGGTTCAAGTGGACACCGGCGGCAAAATAAGCCGCAGACACCTGCTCGCCGGCATGGGCATGGCCGGCATCGCGGCCGTAGCCGGAGGGCTCGTGAACGGTAGTACAGCAAGCAGCTTAAACGGAGGCACTGTATCGGGGAAAGTATACAATGGAGCGGGCCGGCCTCCGGAGGGACTCCCTCCGGGGCGACCGTTCCTAGGCGGGGAGGGCGTCATGGAAGCGGATAGCGTAACGTTCCAGTACTCCGGCGGAATGCCGGAGCGCACGGTCGGCGGCAAATTGCGCGAGCTGGCCAGTATCGCCGACTTTGGCGCGGTTTGCGACGGCATAACCGACGATACGGCCGCCTTTACGGCGATGTGCGGGCAGCTCGGCAGCGGCTCGTTCGTCGTGCCGGCGGACTCGCTGGTCGGCGGACGGATTTTGCCTGCAGGCGTACACGTCTTGACGCGTTCCGATTTCGCCGTGATCGGGACGGACAACAAGATCGGCAATCCGACCTTTGCAAGCTCGGCTTCCGGTTGGACGTTGAGCGGATTTACGGCGGCCGGTGGCCCCGACCGGATTACTCACCTTGCCGCCGGTGCATCCAGCGCGAAAACGACTGTTTTCGCCGAGCGCAGAACCGTCTATTTGCTGCGGGTGAAGCTGACGACGACAGCCGACGGGGTCATCAATTTCAGACTTGGCAACAAAGACCTTTACGGACCAGAGAAGCTGTTCCAGGAGAACGGCGTGACCGTAGCAGGCGCCTATATGTCGGCGGGGGTGATGCCGAACGGTACTGGTGCGGAGCAGCTCAGACCGATCAGCGCAACCGTCTGGTCCTACACGCTGCTGACGAACAATACGGTGGACGGAGCCAACCTGTCGGGCAACGTCACCTTCGAAATATCGACAGGCGCCAATTCGACATGGCGCGGCGAAATCCAGAGCGTCGAGCTGATCAAAATCGCGAAGCCGCTCGTTTCGGCTTTGGGACTTGTCGGGCAAGGAGACACTACGCTGCTCGATCAGTGGGGCGTCAAAATTTCGAACGGCAATTACGGCACGGTCGGTCTCGGGGACCACCAGACGCTCCAGCTCATTAACGGCGACGGCAAGCAGACATCGGAGGGAGCTCACAACGTGGCTGTCGGCGCCCGGGCTTTGGCCAGCACGATCGACGGGGACGAGAATACGGCCATTGGCGACATGGCGATGCAGTACTGCGAAGGCTCCGGGAACACCGCTGTCGGCTACAGCGCGCAGAAGTTCAGTCAGAAAGGGATGGAGAATACATCTATCGGCTATAAGACGCTGACTATGAATGCTTGCGGCATCGCGAATACGGTCGGCGGGTTCCGGTCGGCCGCATTTTCGATCACCGGCAGCTATAATTCCGCTTGGGGCTGGAAGGCGTTGGAGAGGAACAAGGCGGGCAGCTACAACGTAGCGGTCGGCTACATGGCCGGCTTCAACATCGGCAGCGTCGGAAACGTAGCGATCGGCTCGATGAGCGGTCCGCACATAGGCGCCGGGGGACCTTACAATTATTCGTTCTCCACAAGCGTCGGACACGAAGCGAAAGCTTACGGCAACAACAACGTAGCGCTCGGCTATCAAGCCCAAGTAGGCTCGTACAACCCGGCGACCAATGTCACTACGGCGTATAACAATTCCGTGTCCATCGGGTATCAGGCGGCCGTCACCGGATCGGACCAGATTCAATTGGGCAACAGCAGTACGACGACTTACGTGTACGGAACCGTTCAGAACCGATCGGATGCCCGCGACAAGGCGGATATCCGGGACACCGTGCTCGGGATCGAATTTATTCTCGGCTTGCGTCCTGTCGACGGCCGATGGGATTTGCGAGACGACTATCGTTCCATGGACGCGGCCGGTAACCTTACCGAGCATCCGAAGGACGGCTCCCGCAAGCGGACGCGTTACCACCATTGGTTCATCGCGCAAGAGGTGAAGACGCTTTGCGACAAATTGGGAGTGGAGTTCGGCGGCTATCAGGACCATTCGGTTGGCGGCGGAGCCGATGTGCAGACGCTCGGCTACGATGAGTTCATTCCACCCGTCGTAAGGTCGATTCAACAATGCTGGGAGCGTCTCGATGCCATAGAAGCCCGCCTGAACAAGGCCGGGTTGTAAGTGAACTCGTTCAGCTAAGGCTGAACATCGGGGAATCAGATGGAGACTCTACTCCACCTGATTCAAAGCCCGCCTATAGAGGCGGGGGTCTTAACCCGATAAAGTAAATCGGGATAAAATAACAGGGGGTTCTATCCATGTGTATAAGAAGGCATGCCGCATTTTTGCCGCTTTGCCTTGGCCTTGCCATGCTTGTATCGGCCTGCGGCTCCGATAAGACCGTTACCGATCCGTCCAAAGAGGCCGCCGCGGTTCCAATCAGCAAAGAACCGGCCGAGCTGTCCGTTTACTTTCCGTTTCCGGCGGATTGGCCCGAGGCCGATTTCATGAAAACGTTCGCTCAGCCGATTACGGCCAAATTCCCACATATCACGATCAAATATATCGCCGGGGGCAAAATTCCGGAGCTGCTCGCCGCCGGACAGAAGATCGACATCATTTTCGCCTCGATCGGGGCAAGTCCCACCTATTTGCAGGAAAACAAGCTGGAGTACGATATCAGCCCGATGATCAAGAAGCACAACTACAATCTGAACCAGCTCGAGCCGACGATGGTGGATATAGCCAAACAATTTGCGCGCGGAGGGATTTATGGGCTGCCGGTGTATACGCCCCCTTCAACGATTTACTACAACAAGGATATATTCGACAAATTCGGCGTCCCGTATCCGAAGGACGGCATGACCTGGGACGAATTGTATGACTTGAGCAAGTCGCTTACCCGCACGGATGCCGGAGTTACTTACTACGGTCTGGGATCGTCGCACGGCCATTTGGCGATGATGAATCAGCTCTCGATTCCGCTCGTCCTGAGCGACACGAAGAAGTCCACATTCGACACCGACTCGCGATGGAAAAGCTTCGCTGATAATTTGCTCCGGTTCTACAAGCTTCCGGGCTTTGCCGACATCAAGTCGAATCAAATTTCCGAGCCGCACGAGCGAAACCGGTTTTTCAAAGACAGGAATGTAGCGATGTTCATCGCTTTGACCGCTCTGCACTCCCCTCAGGAGCTTGGCAATTTGAACTGGAATTTGGCTTCGTTCCCCGTGCTCAAAGATAAGCCGGGTGTGGGACCGCAGGCATACCCGACCTACTTCTACGTCACTTCGATGAGCCAGTACAAGGATCAGGCGTTCGAGGCGATCGCTTACCTGACGACCGAGGAATACCAGTCCGCACGATTGAAGGAAGGCAGATTTCTCACCACCTCAAGCAACAAATCGCTGCGGCAATCGTTCGGTCAAAACAATCCGGTGTACGCCGGGAAAAATGTTAAAGCGTTCCAACCGGATCAATACGCCCCGGCAGGCTCGGTAAACAAATACAACGGCAACGGCATCGGGGAGTTCAACACGGTCATGAAGGATGTCGTGTTTGGCGGCAAGGATGTGAATACGGCTCTGCGCGAAGCGGCGGAGCGAATCAACAAACAAATTCAGGAGGCGGAAGCCGCATCCAAATAAAACACCCCACAAAGTGGAGCCATGCTTAGAAGCTTATTCCAAGTACTTTGCGGGGACCCCGAAATTATAAAACCCCGAAATCAGGACAAAAAAAGGGCCCTCGTCAACGGGACGGGGGCTTTACCATAAGGTTTATATTAAAAAGGGGGTCTTGTTATTAGAATACCCGTCCAACGTTATAGGAACGTAACAGAAATATTTCATTTGTGTAACAAAATACGAATTTCGGTATGGATCCGCAAATTCGAGCTACAGCTCCACCGCAACCCGCTCCTTTTGTCGGAAAAACACCCATTCCTTGAAGCCGATCTCTCCCAGTCTGCGCTTAACCTGCTCGAATTCGTCCCCGACCCGGCTCGGAACGTGGGCGTCGGAGCCGAACGTTACGGAAACGCCGTGATGGAGAGCGCGTTCCAGGATGTCGTCCGCCGGATACCAGCCCCCGCAGTCTTTCATTTTGCCGGACGTATTGATCTCGATCGCCAGCTTGTTCTGGCCGATGATGCGGAGCGTTTCGTCGACCACATCGGTTTGAATGCCGGCGAATGCCGGGAAATACGCCTTCATCGCATCGATATGACCGAGAATTTGGAACATTCCGCTTTGCGCGGATTGCCGGATCAGATCGTAGTACATTTCCTTTTGGCGTACGATTTCCGAGTCCTTCATGTTTCTAAAGCGCTTTTTGTTGAAAATGCTGACCCCGTCCGACTTGTGCACCGAGCCGATAATGTAGTCGAACGGATACTGCTCGTAGACGCGCTTGTAGACGTCGGCATGCTCGGGGAAAAAGTCCGACTCGACGCCGAGCAGCACCTCGATCTTGTCTTTGTATTCCTCTTTCAGCTTCAATACTTCCGCAACGTAGTTGGGGAAGTCGCTTTTGGCCATCGTAATGCCCGGCCAAGGGTGCTCCTCCGCCTCGGCGAAATACGGCGAGTGATCCGATATGCCGATCACTTGAAGCCCTTGGGCGACCGCCGATTCGATATAATCGCGGATTGTCCCGTCGGCGTGGCCGCATCGCTTGTGGTGGGTGTGAAGATCGAATCTCATGTCGGGTCCTCCTACACAATGAACCTAAAAGTTCCGCGTTAGTTAATGTGTCCAAACGGACTGCCGTTCACTCGGCCCGGTGTCCGTCTATTCCGAGCCGAGGAAATTCGATTCCGGCATTCCCTTCAAATCGCGGAGAAACTGGTGCATCGCCGAGTTCATATATTTGCCGGCTTTGGTGATGGCCCCGATCGGATGAGTCAGCTCCAACTCGTTCACTTGAATCATTTTGAGCGTTCCGAGGCGCAGCTCACCCGCGATCGACATCTTCGAGATAATGGCCGCCCCGAGATTGAGCTCGACCATCCGTTTCACTTCCTCGCTGCTCGACAGCTCCATGACGATCGGCGGCTCGATCTTGTATTTGTTGAACACTTGATCGACGAAGCGCCTGCCCGCCGTTTCCGGAGACAGCATGATGAACGGAATGTCCTTCAAGGCGTCTACCGTCGTATGGGATAGCTTGCCTAGCGAGTGCATGGGCGATACGACAAGCTCGAACGTATCGTAATAGAGGATGGATGTCTCGAGACCCGGATGTTTCTCGAACAAATAGCCGATGCCGATATCCAACGTGCCGTTTTCTACGCTGGTCATAATTTGCGACGAAGTCATCGAATGAATCGTCGTTTTGATCAGCGGATATTGGTTTTGAAAGTAAGAGAGCACCCGCGGCAATATTTGCATCGCGATCGAGGTGGTCGTGCCGAGATGAATGTTTCCTTGGGGCGTGTGGTTCAGATCGTCCAGCCTTTGCTTCAGATCCTCGACCGTCTGCAGAATGCGCTCCGCGTGCTCCAGGAACACCTTTCCGCTGTCCGTGAGCGTCACCGGCTGGTTGCGGTCGACCAGCACCGTCCGGAACTCCTCCTCCAGGCTTTTGATTTGCGCGGATACGGCCGGCTGGGTCAGATTGAGCAGCTCGCCGGCTTTGCGGAAGCTCATTGTTTTCGATATGGTCACCAGCGTTTCCAACTGGTTGATGTTCACGGCAACTCTCCTTTGCTACATACTGAACCTGTCTTTATCTTATTTCGCGGGCGCCGGCTCGAACAACTCCAGCCATTCCCCGTCGGGACCGTAAAAGAAACGGTACCTCGCGCCGTTCGGCAGCGTCGTAATATCCGGATCGATCCACGTAACCCTGAGCTTGCCGATGCGCTCGATTTCCGCTTCCAGGTTGTCCACGGTAAAGGCGATATGATGGACTTTGCCTTCCGCCGGGAGCCCCCCGTTGTACCCTTCGACCAGCTCCACCTGAGTTTCTTCGGCACCCGGGCTGCCGAGAAAGGCGAGCTTGACCGTTCCGTTGCCGTGATCAAGCGTACCGAGCAGCGACAGCCCGACTACGTCCCGGTAAAAAGCGATCGAGGCTTCCATATTTTGAACCATAATGCCCACGTGCTCGATTTTGCGTACTGCCATACTATGCGTCTCCTCCCGGTTAAACAAAAATCAGTCCGCAGACTGTCCCGATATCGTCTTGTCTATTGTACCTTTTACATCCCGGCAGGGAAAGGGCCGCTTAGAAAACATTTCCTGAGACGCCGAAAGCGGTTTGCCAAAAGCGAAACCGAAGCTGAAAAGCTTGGTCGACGGCATTGTGCCTTCCAACGGCGTTTTTTGCGTACGCGAATTTTGCGAACGATTTCATGAATCTTCCACACTCAAGACTTTTGGCCTATATTGCCCGCGTGATACAATGTAGCTTATGGGATTTTATCCCTGATGACGACTTAAAGGAGACGGAGGCTGTAAACATGGGAAATGTGAGCTCGATCAAATACAAAATCATTTGGCCGGTGTTGATCGTGATTTGCCTAGTAACCGCGGCAATGGGCCTGATCAATTACCGCGAGACCGCCGACAGCGTCCAGCGCAAAGGATACGCTACGCTCGAGGTAGCCATCATCGGCATAGAGAACGCTTTGTTTGCACGGAAGACGGCGGAGGAAGTCATGGAGAAAGAAATGATCGGACAGGCCACTCTCGTCTCCTACTTGGTGGAGCGCGGTCTGAACTACGAGCAGGCGGCGGGCTTGGCGAAGCGGGCCGGGATCGACGAAATATGGGTAACCGACGGCGCGGGCGAGGCGATCCTGACGAATTCGGGGCCGGACGTCAAATTCAACTATGCGGCCGATCCGAAACAGCAGGCATACGAATTCATGGATCTGATCTCGAAGAAAAAAGAAACGGTCGTTCAGCCGGCGCAGCCGCGTACGATCGATCCGAAAGTATACAAGTATGTCGGCGTAGGCGGATGGTCCGTCCCTCGCATCGTGCAAGTGGGGAGAGACGGCGCCAAGCTGACCGAGCTGGAGAGCCGGATCGGCGCGAAGCCGCTCATCCGGGAGCTGAAGGAGCAGGTCGGGGACGAGGTGCTGTTCGCCGGCATCGTCGATGCGGAAGGCAAGCTTCTTTTCGCCAGCGACGAGTCGGTGCAGCAGCTGGATGCGGACATCGGGGAGCTGGCGCAAGCAAGTCTCGCGTCCAAGGAGCGGAGGACGGCCGCCTCATCGTACGGCTCCGACAAAGCGACGTATTATGTTTCTCCGCTAAGCAACGGGCAAGGGCTCGTGCTGGCCATGTCGACCGAAGTGCTGTACCGGATCTTATGGAAAACCGTGCTGTGCGTAGTGCTTGCCATCCTGATCAGCGGGGCGGCGGTGTTCCTGGTCGTCGGACGCCAATTCCGGCGGTTGGACGGATTGAAGCAGGCGATGAACGAGCTGAGTCAGGGTGAAGGCGATTTGACGCGGCAGCTGCCGGTCGGCTCGAAGGACGAGATCGGCGATCTGTCCGCGGCGATGAACCGGTTCATCGGGAAAATACGGGCCATCGTCACCGAGGTGAAAGGGACGACGGGCGACAGCACCCGCGAGGCGGACGGTATCGGCCGGCTGTCGATGCAGACGATGGAAATATCGCGCGAGATGAATTCGACGATGGAACAGGTTGCCGTGGCGGCGTCCCGCCAAGCCGAAGAGGTGGAGCGGGGGATGAGCGGCGTGCATGAGCTGGCCGGCATTATCGACAATTACCGGAAGCAAACGACGGTGCTTACGGAGAGCAGCCGCGAGCTGCGGCATAATGAGGAGCGGGGCGGGGCGGCGGTCGGCGAGCTGATCGAATCGATCGGCGAAAGCGCCGGCATCGTACGCGATGCGGGTCTCAGTCTGGACAAGCTGCGCAAGGAGCTCGAATCGGTAGGGGAGATGGCCGAGGCGATAACGGCGATTTCTCAGCAAACCGGACTGCTCGCGTTGAACGCCTCGATCGAAGCGGCGAGAGCGGGAGAGCACGGCAAAGGGTTCGCGGTAGTCGCGTCCGAAGTTCGCAAGCTGGCCGATCAGGCAAACGATTCGGCCGAGCGGATCCGCGAGCTGCTCCGGAAGGTACATACGTCGACGAACGAGACCGTGCAGGCGATGGACGGAGTCGTCCGCCACACGGACAGCCAAGAGCGGTTCGCGGGCGCGACGAGGGATACGTTCGGGGCGATGAAGCTTGCGCTCGGGCAGATGGACGGTCTGATCGGGGAGCTGGCCGGGGGCATGAACCGATTGGAGGAGAAGAAGAACGATATCGTGGAAATGATCGAGGTCGTATCGGCGGCATCCCAGCAAACGGCGGCGAGCTCCGAGGAAATTTTGGCGGGCGTCGATTCGCAGCTGCGGCAGATCGAGGAGATGAGCGGCAAAGCCCGGCTGCTGAACCGTCATATGAGCCAGCTTCAGGCGGAAGTGAACTTGTTCAAGGTATAGGGCGGTGTGTGCACGACAAAAAAAAGCGGTCCCCGTCGGGGCCCCGTCGGGGCCGCTTTTCGTTCACTCAGAGAGCCAGCTTCAGCCGAACCCAGAAGCGGATCTCGTCTCCTTCGCTTTCCGCCCAAATCTCGCCTCCGTGATAGTCGATAATGCTCTTGGCGATTGCGAGACCGAGACCGGAACCGCCGGTTTCCGACGAGCGGGACGGGTCGATCCGGTAGAACCGGTCGAACAGCCGGTTCACCTCCTCCTGCGAGAGGGGCGTGCCGTTGTTGCTGATGCGAACGGTGACATGGTCGGCTTCGCGGAACAGGAGCACCCGGATCGTCCCGGGCTTGCGGCTGTATTTGACCGCGTTCGTAAGCAGATTGTCGAACACCCGGATCATTTTGTCGGCGTCCACGTTCACCCTAAGCTTCTCCGGGGGGAAAGCGCGGACGATGGACAGCTCGTTTTCCTCCGCATAGCTCACCATCTCCTCGAGCAGCTGCTCGAGCAGCTCGTTGATGCATACCGTATCGAGCTTCAACGTATCTCCCTTGTTCGATAGCTTCGTATATTCGAACAGATCGTCGATCAAGCTTTTCAGCTTCTCCGACTTGCCGTAGGCGATGTTGACGTACGAGTCGGCTTGTGCATCCGATTCGTAGTTCCGGTCCTTGAGCAGCCGCAGGTAACCCATAATGAGCGTCAGCGGTGTCCGCAGATCGTGGGAGACGTTCGTAATGAGCTCGTTCTTCGTCGCTTCCGCCCGGCGTTCTTCCTCGAGCGTCTGCTGGAGCTCGACGGTCATCCGGTTGATGCTGTCGGCGAGCGATCCGAGCTCGTCCCGGCTTCTCGCCGGCACGCGATAGTGCAGGTTCCCTTTGGAAATTTCCCGCAGCCCGTGGGCCAGCTCCCCGATATATTTCGTTTTCCTTTTCGTAATCCAGAAGAAGAGAAAAATAAACGTAACGAAGGCGAGCAGCGCCGGCATCGGACTGCTTCCCCCTTTCATGTAGACGATATTCGGGGAAGGCATGCCGGACACGACCAGATAAGCTTTCGTGTTCTGCAGATCGAGCGGATAGAAGCTGGAATATTCCTGATTCTGATACCGTCTGTCGTTGATCCGGGCGTCCATCGCATTGCGGATGATGCTGTGCAGATCGACTTTGCTTTCGGTGGCGTTGGCCGATTTGTACAGCACTTTGCCGTCCAGATCGAGCAGCAATATTTTCATATTCGGGTTCCATTGATTGTATCTGGCGATAATGTCCGCAATTTTTTGCTCAGGGGTCGGCACAGACGTCGCCGATGCGCTGCGGCCAGGTCTTTCCTGCATACTGTATTCGTCATTAATATCGTTCAGGATGGAGCGGGCTCTCGAATCGATCTCATGAACCCCGGCCGAATAATCGATCGTCGGATATTTATTCGCATCGGCGAACAGCGGGGTCGTTATGCTTCGTGCGATCAAGGCGGCGAGCACGCAGAAGACGAACGTCAATATAAGCTGCATGCGGATGCTCGATTCGATATGGCGATGCACGAACCAATAGACGTCGCGGATAAAGCCGAGCAGAACGGACAGCCAGTGCAGAGGGTTGAACAACGATCTACTTTTCAATTTTATAGCCGACCCCCCATACCGTCTTGATGTATTTGGGCTGACGCGGAGTCGTCTCCAGCTTCTCGCGTATTTTCCTTATATGAACCATCACCGTATTGTCCGATTCGTAGAACGTCTCGTTCCATACCGACTCGTATATTTTCTCGATGCTGAACACGATGCCCCGGTTGCGGGCAAGCAGCTCGAGAATGGCGAATTCCCGCGGCGTCAGCCTGATCTCGCGTCCTTCCACGCGCACTTCGTGCGTCGCCGTATTGATGACGAGCTCGTCGATCTCGATTTCTTCCTCGAGCCGGGAGGCGGACACATTCAGCCGTTTGTAGCGGCGAAGCTGCGATTTGACTCTCGCGACCAGCTCAAGCGGGTTGAACGGCTTCGTCATGTAATCGTCCGCTCCGGTACTGAGCCCCATAATTTTGTCCATATCCTGGCTTTTGGCGGACAGCATGATGATCGGCATGTTCTTCTCCTCGCGGATGCGCATGCATGCCTGGATGCCGTCCATGCGCGGCATCATAATGTCCAGGATGATGAGGTCGACCTCTTTGTGCCGGAGCACGTCCAGCGCCTCCACGCCGTTCGAAGCGCGCAGCAGCACGTAGCCTTCGTTCTTCAAATAAATTTCCAGCAGATCCAATATTTCTTTTTCGTCGTCAACAAGGAGCAAGGTCTCCTGTGCCATAGACAATCGTCTCCATTCGTAATCGTTCCCGTCAAAAGGATACCACAGCAACCGGCTCTATATAAACGGCTGACCCTCATTATAAAGGCCATTTCTTAAGAAACATCCGTCCGAGTTCTTAATTAAATCTTAAACCCATACAATGACAGAAGGGGACAAGGTACGGGGAGGAATCGAAATTGCAGCTACTTCTGCAGTTTGCCGCAGTGCTGCTAGGCAGCTTCGTGGTGGCGTTCGGGGTGGACGCCTTTCTGGCGCCATACCGGCTGATCGACGGCGGGTTTATCGGGATCGGTCTTCTGCTGAATTATCATTTTGGAATATTGCCGGGTTTGACGGTTTTGCTTATTAGCACGCCGGTTTTTATCGGCGTTTTTTTTTACGACAGAACTTTGTTTCTGAACGCCGTGAACGGACTGCTGATCACCTCGCTGCTGATCGACGTTATGTCTCCAGTCGCCGGCTGGTTCCGGCTCGGTATGCCCGCCCATGCTCTTCTGGGCGGATGGCTGATCGGGATGGGAGTAGGGACGATGCTCGCATACCGGACAAACTCGGGCGGAACGGACCTGCTCGGCCAAATTGCGGCCGACCGGACGGGGATCCCCGCGGCTGTATTCATCCTGCTGTTCGACGTGGCCGTGCTGATGGCCGGGCTTCAAGTAATCGGCTTCGACCGCACGATCTTCTCGCTCCTCACGATTCTCATCGTATTCGCCGCGACATGGCGTTACTCGAGACGCAAGCCTTTAGGAAGAAGTATCCATGTTTACATGAAAAAAAATTGACGAAATTTAGGTCTTGGGATAGAGTGAAAAACGACATGCGGCGGGACATTTCGGCATTCGGTCCCGGTCGGCACGGACCTTTGGACGACCGGATCCTATATACAGGTTCGGGAAACTCGAGTATAATTAAAAAAAGTCATTTATTGGTTTCCTGGACAAGCTGCCGCCACCGAGCGGTCCTGCTTCGCGCCGGGAAGGAACTGTCGCATATTTTCGCTGGGTGAAGCGGAGAAACTCCTAGAATTTTGTCGAAAGGGGACTCTATGTAATGAAGGCCGAGTACATCAACCCGTTTCTGGAGTCAGCAAGAATCGTACTGGAGCAACTGATCAACGTGCGTCCGACAACCGGCCAACTCGGGATTAAAGACGTCAAATTCGTGGAAAACCACATTTGGATCAAGATCGGGATGTCGGGACAAATGCAGGGCGACATCGTGTTCGGACTTCACGAGGAAGTGGCGCTGAAGCTCGTATCCGCGATGATGGGCGGATTTTCGGTCACGCAGATGGACGAGATGTCGCAAAGCGCGATTTCCGAGCTCGGCAACATGATCAGCGGCAATGCCAGTACGATCTTGTATAATCAAGGGGTGCGCGTCGATATTACCCCGCCGAAGCTGATCCAGACCGAAGCGGCCGCAGGCTTCACGCCGACGAAAGCGCTCACGATCCCGCTCATGATGGAGCAGATCGGTCAACTGGACATCAAAGTGCTTATTTCGTAATGACGGCGTTCCCGAAAACATGTACATACCAGGCGGAGAGGGTGCGAGAGCAGCCTCTTTTTTCGTAGCATTCGGATCGGCATCGAAGCAACGGCTACGCTTTGTGGGGGGTTCGTAAATTCCGGAGGTCCCCGCAAAGTACCTGGATCGGCATCGAAGCAAAGGCTCCACTTTGTGGGGTAGTGAAAGGGTGAAATGCGCATGAGCAGCTGGAACGGCAAAGTGGTCGCGATCACGGGGGCTTCAAGCGGAATCGGGGCGAAGACGGCCACGCTCGTCGCGGAACGGGGCGGCATACCGCTATTGATGGCACGCAGCCGCGCGAAGCTGGAGGAGCTTGCCGGACGATTGGGCGGCCGATGCGAAGCATACGAGCTGGACGTGTCGTCGACCGGATCGGTCGAAGCCGTCTTCGATCGCGTGAACGAGAAGCACGGCCGGGTGGACGTACTGATCAACAATGCGGGCTTCGGCTTGTTCGGACGGTTCGAGCAAGCGTCGATTGACGATTTCGAGAAGATGATGAACGTGAACTATATGGGCATCGTCCGCTGTACGAAAGCGGTGCTCCCGCATATGCTCGCCCGGGGCTCGGGAAATATCGTCAACATCGCCTCGCTCGCGGGAAAGATCGGCACGGCGAAATCGACCGGCTATTCCGCCACGAAGCATGCGGTACTAGGGCTTACGAACAGCTTGCGGCAAGAATTGGCCGGAACCGGCATCACCGTGACGGCGATCAATCCCGGACCGGTGGACACGCCCTTCTTCGACATGGCGGACCCGTCGGGCAGTTACGTTGCTAACGTCAAGAAGCTCATGCTTACGCCGGACCGGGTGGCCGAAGCGATTGTGCGCGCCGTGGAGCGGAACCGGGCGGAGGTCGATTTGCCGGGCATCGCCGGCTTCGGCGCGAAGCTGTTCCACTTGTTCCCGCGAACATTCGAGCGGGTCAGCCGGCGATTTCTCAATTTGAAGTGAAATACAGCACCAAACCGATAATCGACGCCCAGATCGGAAGACTGAACAAAGTCCCCCACAGCAATCCGGCCATCGCGCTGCCATCTTTATCGTGCATACCTTTTCGCTCCTTTGGAAGTAAGGTTCCTTAGGGTTACATTCCTTCTATTGGTCAGTATGCTCGAAGACGTTTCATTCAAAACATGTAGATGCGGGAATATAGGGACAGGATATGCGGAAGAAACCGGAGCGGTGCATGGCTTGTTCGTTTGTGGGTTTTCGGTCCTGGAGGAGCACAAAGACCTTCCGTTAACTCGCGGAAGGTCTTTGTGCTCCTATCAGATTGTTTAAGTTCTTTACCGAACTAAAGCGAAAGGGTGGCCCTTTTCATGGGGAATTTGGAAATGGGCTTGAACGAACCAAACTTCCCTATTACTGAACTCTATTGCGCTATTTGCACATCAGATGGCCGAATATAGCGAATAACGAACCCCATTTCACTATTACCAAACATAAGTTCAGTAATAGTTACTCTAGGTTCATTGTTCCTCCAATTACCGAGAAGTGGAGCCAAATAGCGCAGAGAAGTTCACTAATAAACAAATATGGTTCATTCATGACGAAGGGTCCTTTGGGAGTAGAAGTCACTACGAAATAACTTCACTCTCCCAACGCACTAAAGTTTGGTTTGCTTGACCGTCCGGGCGTTTTTTCGACGGATTTTCTTATCCGGACTGCGGCTATTCGCCTTGCTCCTTGGAAGGCTTCGCCGTTTCGGAGCGCTCGGCGCGCAGCGCTTCGTTCAAGCTTTTGATTTCTTCGAACAGCTTGCGAATTTCCTGCTTCGCCTCGGGATGGCTTTGGTTCCAATGGCTTGCGAGCGCGGGCATCGATTTGTGGATATGATTGTAGATCGCCCACTTCTTTACTTTCTCGACGGTCTCGAGGTTTGCTTTGCCGGTCAGCAGCTCTGCGAATTTCTCTACCAGCGCTTCAAATTCGCGGTCAAATACGGGATTCATAACAGCAGACAACCTTTCCGCTAGATATTACCTTCAGTCTACTTAAAACGGCTGTCCGTTGTCAAAGCACGGCGGACATAAACATCCTTTATCACAAATTCGATTCACATGCAGGGCATGCTAAATAAGATAACTGAGGAAGCGGGGAAGCGGAAATGTCCCAATATACGGAAGCCGATGGAACGATTATAGAGCGGGAACAGCTTCCCGACCCGGCCGAAGGGATTCGGCTGGAGAAGCTGACCTATTGGAGTCAAGGTTTGAAGGTCAAAGGATATTTATGCGTGCCGGTATCGGCGGAGCCGCTACCGGGTCTCGTTTACTGCCGCGGCGGCATTCGTAACGTTGGCATGGTCCGCATTCCGCGAATCGTTACGCTGGCCAGGCGCGGGTACGCCGTCTTCGCCCCGTTCTACAGAGGCAACGATGGCGGAGAGGGGCGGGAAGACTTTGGCGGGGAGGACCGGCACGACCTGTATAACGGCATTCGGCTGCTGCGCTCGCTGCCGGAGACGAACTCGGAGCGGATACCGCTCATCGGCTTCTCCAGAGGAGCGATCATGGCGCTTCTCGCCGCCAAGGAGTGCGAAGGGATCGGCCCTGTAGTCGTCTGGGGCGGAGTCAGCGACCTGCTGCTGACGTACGAGGAGCGGGTCGATTTGCGCCGGATGCTGAAGCGCGTCGTCGGCCACCCGAGAAAGGACGAGGAGGCATACCGCAGCCGCTCGCCGATATGCTGGGCCGGTCAAATCGGCTCGCCCGTCCTGATCATACACGGGTCCGAGGACGAGCACGTGGGCGTGGAGCATGCGTACCGGCTTGCGAAAGCGATGGAAACGGCCGGCAAGCCGGTGACGATGAACATTTATCACGGAAGGGCGCATGTGTTCCCGCGGGAAGAAGACGAGAGCGTGCTGGATACGATTTTCGGCTGGATCTCCCATTGACAGGACAATAAAACGCGGTCTATAATTTAAACAGTTTAAATATTAAATTATGAAAACAATTACCGCAATCGGAGGTGAAATGATTTTGGGGACCGGTTCGGAAGGATATGTCGATCGTTTCCATTCCGCGATGGAGTCTTTCAAACGCAAATTGATTCAGGAATTTTCCGGCAAGCTGCAGTTCGGGTTAACGCCGCCGCAATTTTTCATGCTGCACATGATCAAGGATAAGGGACCGTGCAAAGCAACCGCATTGGCCGAGCAGATGGAGGTGAAGCCGAGCGCCATTACCGTCATGATCGACCGGCTGGTCAATCACGGGCTCGTGGAGCGCCGCCATGACGACAAGGACCGCCGCGTCGTGCTCATTCAGCTTACGGAGCAAGGTAAGCAGGCGCTCGTTCAGATGGAGCGGATCCGCCGGGAAATCGCAAGCCGCTATTTCGAGAAAATCGATGCGCACGAAGCGGAGCAATTGTTGAACATTCTGGAGAAGCTTACGAAATAATAAAAAAACAGAGAGAACTATAAGGAGGAGCAAGAGTGGAAACTGTACGGGAAAACCCGCTTAACGAGGAGCAGCCAATGCAGCGCCGCGGACTGCTGATACTCGGTCTGATGATCGCGATGCTGTTCGGAGCGCTCGACCAGACGATCGTCGGTACCGCCATGCCGCGCATCGTCGGCGAGTTGGGCGGCTTGGGCCTGATGGCTTGGCTGACTACGGCGTACATGCTGACCTCTACGGTCGTCGTGCCGATCGCCGGCAAGCTCGCCGACTTGATTGGCCGCAAAGTCGTTTACGTCACCGGTCTTGTCATATTTATTGGCGCGTCCGCCTTGTGCGGGATGGCTCAAGGCATGACGGAGCTTATTATTTTCCGCGCCTTGCAAGGGATAGGCGGAGGCATCATGATGCCGATGGCCATGATCATCATCGGCGACATCTTCACGGGCAAGGAGCGGGCCAAATGGCAAGGGGTGTTCGGCGGCTTGTTCGGCTTATCGTCCGTCATCGGTCCTCAGGTGGGCGGCTGGCTGGTCGATTCGTTGAACTGGCGCTGGGTGTTCTACATCAACCTGCCGGTCGGGGTGCTCGCGACGATCCTGATCGCCATGGCGCTGCCGAAGCATAAGGCGCAAGGCAAAGTCGTATTCGACATCCCGGGCATGGCGACGATGATCGTCGGCGTAGTCAGCCTGCTGCTCGCGCTGACGTTCGGCGGAGTCGATTACGCTTGGGGCTCATGGCAAATTGTCGGATTGTTCGGTTTGGCTGCAGTAGCTCTTACCGCGTTCGGCATCATCGAATCGAAGGCGAAGGAGCCGATTTTGCCGATCCGGTTGTTCAAAAATCGTGTATTCAGCTCGATTAACGCAGTCGGCTTCCTGATGTCGGTCGGCATGTTCGGGGCGATCATGTTCGTGCCGCTGTTCATGCAGGGCATCGTCGGGGTAAGCGCATCGGCGTCGGGAACGATCATGACGCCGCTTATGATCACGATGATCATTACGAGCGTAATCGGCGGTCAGATCGTCTACAAGATCGGCGTAAGGGTACAAATCATGATCGGGATGATCGTCATGGCGGGAGGCTTCATTTTCCTGACGAACATGGGGCTCCATACGACAAAGCTGGGCGCATCCGGCATCATGGTCGTGCTCGGGATCGGTATGGGGCTTGTTATGCCGATATTGACGCTCGCTCTTCAGGACAGCTTTCCGAAGTCGGAGCTTGGCGTCGTGACGTCGTCCAGCCAGTTTTTCCGGTCGATCGGGGGAACGTTCGGGATGACGGTGCTCGGCGCGATTATGAACCATCAATCTTCGAAGTTGCTTACGCATGATTTGGAGCCGGTGTTGAGCACCATGCCCGACCAGTCGGGCATGGTGGCCGATATGACCGCCAAAATCCACAGCGATCCGCAAAGCTTGTATTCGATGCTGCTCAGTCCGGAAATGCTGGCGAAGCTGCCGAAGGAATTTATCGAGGCAGTATCGCCGATTCTCAAAAGCTCGATGGTCACCGCTCTGCACAGCGTTTTCTGGCTCGGCTTCGCCTTCGTGCTGCTCGGCGCGGTCATGACGCTGTTTATCGGCAAAATCAAGCTGACGGAACGGAAAAAAGGCGAGAAGAGAATGCAGGAGGCTGCTGTACACTAATAATTGGTAAAAACGCTCTTTCGGCCCATTTGTTGGGACGGGGAGCGTTTTTTGCTTCAAAAACATAACTTCGCTAAAGGGTTAAAGCGACGTCCGATCCGAAGCCGTTCTTACCCTATCGGGCTCCCGTAACTGGAAAACATGCCGTTATTTCATCGATTTTTCGCCTCGCGAAAATTATAATGGAAAACCTACAGTACATTTTATCAAATTAGCTTCTTTTCCCCGATTATGACGAATTTAGATGTAGGATTTCCGTTAATGGTCGATATTTGCTCTTTTCTTGTTGCATTTACTTCAGGTTTTCCATTTAGTGGTCGAGGCTATACCCGGATGCATTCATGTTTCCATTACTTATCGAGCGAGCCCCATCGTTCGATTTCCCAGCGTGCCGGCGCTTGCGTACGCGACTGTTGACCGGCCGGCCGATTGAGCGATCTTGCCCATCATCCCTGCGAAGAAATCCGGTGTTTGTCAGCCGCTACCGGGAAGCGGCTTTGTCTTTCTTGGGCCAAATGAAGTAGCTGAGACTCCATAGCAGGTCGATGCCGAGCACGACCGTCCATAGCTTTACGATAGAGAGCAAGGCGGAAGTGCGCTGCCCGTCCCCGACGAACCAAACCATCGCATACAAGATCGCGCATCCGAGCACCCACGCGACAAGATGATGCAGCCACAGCTTCGCTTCATGGCTCGCATGCGCGCGGCCGTGTTTGGGGGAGGGGGCGGGCGGAAGCCCTCCGGCGAACCGGTGGGCGAACCGTTCGTCGGCCCATTTGATCATCCGATGCCCATAGGCGACGGAGACGCCTATATATACGGCTGCCAAGCCGTGAGCGGTATTCGCTGTCGCTCCATTCCGCAAATCGATAACGGTCGCGACGATGAGAACAAGATCGACAAGCGGAGTGAACAGCAGAAGAACGGAGCCCAGTCTCTTCCGCTTCAAAATGTATCGGCTGAACAATCCGGCCAGCACGAACAGCCAGAAGCCGATTTCGCAACCTATAATAAAAGCCATAATCATCGATGGACGCTCCTTTTTTAGTACAGGTGTATTAAAACCAAAATTATTTTAGCACGACTGTATTATGAAAAACAACCGTGCTATAATCGGAGCATGCCGAAAATCGTAGATCATGACAGTCGCCGGGTACAGCTCGCCGAAGCGGCTTGGCGCATTATTCGAACCAAAGGGATAGACGAGGTGTCCGTACGACGCGTCGCGGAGGAAGCCGGGATGTCGCTCGGCTCGCTTCGCCATTATTTTGTTACGCATTCCGAGCTGATCGCTTTCTCCATGAGACTTGTCGCGGACAGGGTCGAGCGCAGGCTGCGGAGCAAGAAGCGGACCGGGGATATCCGACACGATATAGAGACGCTCATCGCGGAGCTTGTTCCGCTCGACGAGGAGCGCGCGGCCGAGTGCGAGGTTTGGTTTGCTTTCGCGGGCAAAGCGGTAGCCGATTCGGCGCTGGGAGCGCTGCTGCGGGAAGTTCACGATGCGCTTCATGCCCTCTTCCGCCAAATAACGGACGAGCTTATCCGGTTGAACTTGACGAAGCCGGACATCGATCCGGGGCTTGAAGCGAAGAGAATGCACGCGATGGTGGACGGGCTCGTCGTCCATGGGGTAACTTGTCCCGAGCGTCTGACCCGCCAACAAATCAGGGAGGTCGTGTCTTACCACCTGGATCGCATTCTCCGTTAGCCGTTTCACTTCTTGGGGGATTTATACTGGGCTGTTCAAACAGGGGGCTCCCCCAGAAGTAGTCGGAATTCACTTCGAAGCGAATCTTCACTTTTGGGGGAACTTATAGCATCCTGCGCCGGATAAGGCTGGAAGGATGCTTTTTGGCGCACGCCCGAACCGGTTTTGGTGTAAGCGCAACTAATGGACATTTTATAGACTTGTCTTTTAATATCCGTATGCCCTAAGCTTAGGGTAGCAATAATATATTTCGCAAAAACGAAGGGAGTACTTATGAAAACAATTGCCGAATTAGAAGCCAAACTGGCCGAACCTTCCGAGGCGCTTGTCAAGGATATCGCTGCGATCGACGGAGACATTATGCTGCTCGGCATCGGCGGCAAAATGGGTCCGAGTCTGGCGAGACTGGCGCAAAACGCATTGAAGCAAGCGGGCGTTCACAAAAAAATATACGGCGCATCGCGTTTCTCCGATAAGGAACTGAAAGCGGAGCTCGAAGCGGACGGCATCGAGACGATCAGCGTTGACCTGTTGAACGATAACCAGCTCCAGCAATTGCCGGATGTGAAGAACGTTATTTATATGGCGGGCAACAAATTCGGCACTACCGGCAACGAGCATTTCACGTGGGCGATGAACTCGTATTTACCGGGCCGCGTAGCGGAAAAATATAAAAACTCCCGCATCGTCGTATTCTCGACGGGCAACGTATATCCGCTCACTCCGGTATTTTCCGGCGGCGCGACGGAAAGCACGCCTCCGGGAGCGAACGGCGAGTACGGCATGTCCTGCCTCGGCCGCGAGCGCGTGTTCGAAAGCTTCTCCCATAAATACGACATCCCGATGGCGATCTACCGTTTGAACTATGCGATTGACCTCCGTTATGGCGTTCTGCTCGAAATCGCCAAATCGGTCAAAGCCGGCCTTCCTGTCGACGTCACGATGGGCCATGCCAACGTCGTATGGCAAGGCGACGCCAACGAATGGGCGATCCGCTGCTTGAACGTCTGCAGCACGCCGCCGAACGTATTCAACATGTCCGGACCGGAAACGTTGTCTCTCCGCTGGGTTGCGAACGAATTCGCGAAGCGCCTCGGCACGGAAGCGAACATCGTCGGACAAGAATCGGATACCGCGCTGCTCAGCAACTGCTCGAAAGCGCACAAAACGTTCGGATATCCGCGCGTCAGCATCGCGCAAATGCTCGATTGGATCGCCGATTGGGTTGCGGCGGACGGCAAAACTTGGAACAAACCGACCCACTTCCAGGAAAGAGAGGGGAAATATTAAACGATGAGCCGCAAATCATTAAGCCCCGAACAAGTAAAGGCGCTGCACGACGGTCTCGTCATTCCGGCTCAGCCGCTCGCGCTGACTGAGGATCGGAAGCTGGATGCGAGGCATCAGCGGGCGCTGACCCGTTACTATATCGCGGCGGGAGCCGGCGGCGTTGCCGTAGGCGTCCATTCGACGCAGTTCGAAATTCGCGAGCCGCAGCATAATCTGTACGAGCCGGTGCTCCGTCTGGCTGCCGAAGAGGTGGACCGTGCGAAGCTGGATCGTCCTTTCCTGAAAGTGGCCGGCATTTGCGGCCCTACCGCACAAGCGCTGAACGAAGCCGACATTGCGGTTCGGATCGGCTACGACGCCGGTCTGGTCAGCATGGGCGGACTGAAGGATTGGACCGAGGAGCAGCATCTGGAGCGGATCCGCGCCGTTGCCGAGAAAATCCCGGTCATCGGCTTCTACCTGCAGCCATCGGTCGGCGGCCGCATCTTCAGTTTCGATTTCTGGCGTCAACTGGCCGACATCGACGGCGTCATCGCGATCAAGATGGCTCCGTTCAACCGCTATCAGACAATCGACGTCGTGCGTGCGGTGGCTTACTCCAAACGCAGCGACGAGATCGCGCTGTATACGGGGAACGACGATAATATCGTCAACGATTTGCTGACGACGTACCGTTTCAACGTCGACGGCAAGACGGTCGAGAAGAAAATCGTCGGCGGATTGCTCGGCCATTGGTGCGTATGGACGAAAAAAGCGGTCGAGCTGCTTGAGGAAGTCAAGCAAGTTCGGAACGACGCCACAATATCCGCGGACTGGCTGATGCGGAATATCGAAGTGACGGAAACGAACGCCGCCTTCTTCGATCCGGCGCACAATTTCGCCGGCTGCATTCCGGGCATTCACGAGGTGCTGCGCCGTCAAGGGCTCATGAAAGGCACATGGTGCCTGAATCCGCACGAAGTGCTGTCGCCGGGTCAATCGGAGGAGATCGATCGGATGTATCGCGATTATCCGCACTTGAACGACGACGCGTTTGTCCGGGAACATTTGAACGAGTGGCTTGCCGACTGACAATCGCGACAATCGTAAAGCGGACAGTGAAATAGTGCTGTCCGTTTTTGTCCGTTTCGAATAAAATATTGCAAGACGGAGCAGAATGAGGGGTCAGCGAATATGCGATTCAAAGACGTTTTCTCGATTATCGGTCCGGCCATGGTCGGGCCATCGAGCTCGCACACGGCGGGCGCCGTCCGGATCGGACGCGTCGCGCGGCACATTCTCGGCGATTTGCCGGAGAAGGCGGACATATTGTTTTACGGGTCTTTTGCAGATACGTATCGCGGCCATGGCACGGATCTCGCCATCGTGGGCGGCTTGCTCGATTTCGACACCGACGATTCGCGCATCCCCTCTTCGCTCGCGATTGCCGAACAGCTCGGCATAACCATTGCATTTAAAGAGGGAAAAGGTCAATTTCCGCACCCGAATACGGCTAAAGTGATGCTGCGCTGCGGCGAGCGGGAAGTGATCGTAACCGGAGCCTCGATTGGAGGAGGCAACATCGAAGTGTTGGGCGTGAACGAATTCGACGTGAAATTTACCGCGATGTATCCGACTCTCATTTTGTTTCATAACGACCGGCCCGGCATGATCGCCGACGTAACCCGGGTGCTGAGCCGCGAGAACGTCAATATCGGACATATGTCCGTCGACCGGAAAGGGCGCAGCGGAGAAGCGCTCACCGTCATCGATACGGACAGCTCGCTTACGGAGGAACTGATTCGGGAGATCGCGCAGCTGGCGACGGTTCGCGATGTCCGTCTGGTCGACTTGACGGCGAATAGGGGGAGCGATGCACCATGAGATTCCGTACGCTGAAGCAATTGGTCGAGCTGTGCGAGCAGGAAAACAAATCGTTCGGCCGTCTCATGCTGGAGGAGCAGGCCAATGAATCCGGCCGGAGCGAACAGGAAGAATTCCGCAAGATGGCCGACTATTACTCGATCATGAAAGAAGCGGTCCGCAAAGGCTTGACCGAAGATACGACTTCCCGCAGCGGGCTGACCGGACGCGACGCCCAGCGGGTGATGCAATATATGGAAGGGAATGAAGCGTCCGTCGGAGCCGTTGCGGCGGAGGCGATGGCGAACGCCCTTGCCGTGTCCGAAGTAAACGCTTCGATGGGGCGGATCATCGCCACGCCGACGGCCGGTTCGTGCGGGATTATTCCGGGCGTATTCGTCAGCAGCCAGAAGCGGTTCGGCTGGGATGACGATACGATGACGTACGCCTTGTTCGCGGCCGGAGCGATCGGCTACGTCATCGCGAACAACTCGTTCGTCTCGGGCGCCGAGGGCGGCTGCCAGGCGGAGGTCGGCTCGGCGATCGGCATGGCGGCCGGGGCGATGGCGGAGCTCCGCGGAGGTACGCCGGCTCAGGCGGCGCACGCCGTTGGGCTGGCGCTCAAAAATACGCTCGGGCTCATATGCGACCCGGTAGGCGGACTCGTCGAAATCCCGTGCATCGTCCGCAACGGCTTCGGAGCGGTGAACGCGCTCGCGGCTGCGGATATGGCGCTGGCCGGCGTGCGCAGCGTCATTCCTTCGGACGAAGTGATCCAGGTCATGCTGGAGGTCGGGGCCAGCATGCCGGAGAAGCACCGGGAGACGGCGAAGGGCGGGCTCGCCCAGACGCCTACGGGTAAGAAGATCATGGACCAGCTGTACCGGAAAGGCGCGCCGAAGCAAACTTCTGGCGGCGCTGCCGGCAAAGCCTCCGATTCGCAATCGGACAGCGATGAGGGCAAGGACAAGTAGCTGGCTAAGGTTCAGGGCGGAAATAACGTCCAAATGTACCTTATCGCCCGCCCGAAGGCGGTCCATCGGCGAAATAGCGCTCAGATGTACCTTATGGGCGCGCATTTCGGCGGAATCGGCTGTGTACTGAGGCGGAAATAACGTACAAATGCATCTTATTGCCCGCCCAAAGGCGGTCCATCGGCAAAATAACGCTCAAATGTAACTTATGATGCCAAATTTTAGCGAATATGCAGCAGAGTGGAATTGTACAGGCTCCGTTGTTGACGATTTGTCCCGAATGTACGATTATGGTACTGGATAGATCGTTTTCATTTAAGCGGAACCGTTACGAAACGCGATTACGAAAGGGCGATCTTCATGTCACAGGCAACCGCCCTGCAGCCGCTGCTGGCTGCGGGCAAACGGATGGAATCCGAGCTGGTCGAGTTTCGGCGCGATTTGCACCGTTATCCGGAACTGAGCATGCAGGAGTCGGAGACGGCGGCGAAAGTCGCGGAACAATTGCGGGCAATGGGATTCGAAATCAAGACCGGCGTAGGCGGCCACGGCATCGTAGCCGATCTGGCAGGCGCCAAGCCGGGGAAGACGATCGCGCTTCGCGCCGATATGGATGCGCTTCCGATCGAAGAAGAGAGCGGAGAGCCGTTCGCCTCGCAGCGTCCAGGCGTCATGCATGCTTGCGGACACGACGCCCACACGACGATGCTGCTCGGCGCGGCCCGCATTCTGATGGAGCAGAAGGAGCAAATTCAGGGCACCGTCCGCTTCCTGTTCCAATCGGCCGAGGAAATCAACCGCGGCGCCCGGCTCATGATCGAGGAAGGCGCTCTCGACGGCGTCGATGAAATATTCGGGCTGCACAATTTGCCGACGCTCGCGGCCGGCAAAGTCGCTACCCGTTACGGATCGCTGATGGGCTCGGTCGACCGCTTCGAAATATTGCTTACGGGCAAAGGCGGCCACGGCGCGATTCCGGACCAAAGCATCGACCCGGTCGTCGCCGCGTCGGCGATCGTAACCGGATTGCAAACGGCGGTGAGCCGGGAAATATCTCCGTTCGATCCGGTTGTCGTGACAGTCGGAAGCTTGCAGGCGGGCGATACGTACAACGTCATCCCGCACCGCGCCTCGATGGTCGGCACGATCCGGACGTTCGCTCCGCACGTCCAAGCAACGATGAAAGAGCGAATCACCCGCATCGCCGGCCAGATCGCCGAAGCGTACCGGTGCAAGGCCGAGGTCGAATACACCGAGATGACGCCGGTGCTCGTAAGCGCAGACGACTCCGTCGCGCATGTGGAGCGCACCGTCGAAGAGGCGATCGGCGCGGACAACCGGATCGAGGCGGCGCCGACACTCGCCGGGGAAGATTTCTCGCTTTATTTGCAGAAGGTGCCGGGCTGCTTCTTCTGGCTCGGATCCGGTCCTCGTGAAGGAGCGGAGCGCTCGTACGGGCTCCATCATCCGAAATTCCGGATCGAAGAGGAATGCTTGCCTCTCGGGGCTTCCCTTCTTGCGGCCATCGCGTTGAAACGATTAGTATAAGGCTGGAAGCGATTCGCACCCATCGCCGCAGCACAACGATTAATGTCACGTCTGGAGGCTGAACCATGGCCGAAACGAACACGGCTCCGATCGCCAAAGGCATTGCCATCGGGATTATCGGCCCCGAACCGCTCGTCGAGAAAATGAACCATTGCTTGAAAGGGTTCCCGTCGTTCGATCCGATTTCGCGGGTATACAGCCGCGAGGACGAAGCGCCGGAGCTTGCGCGGGAAATGATGGACCATGTGGAGGTCATTTTGTTCTCGGGACCGGTCCCATACAGGCTGGCCGTACAAAAGCTCAATTTCAAAATTCCCGTCCACTATGTCCGGCTGTCGGGTACCGGCCTGTACCGGGCGCTGTTCCGTATCGAAAGGCGATACGGGCTGTCGGAAATGTCGGTCGACACATTGTCCAAGCAGTCGGTCGAGCAGGCTTTCCGCGAGCTTGGAGAAACGTATAAAGGCACGATCCATTATCCCGGCTCCGAATTCGTCTCGAAGGAAGCGCTGATCGATTTCCACGCGGAGCAGTACGAGTCCAATAGAGCGAAAGTAGCTCTTACGAGCGTGGGCTCCGTTTCGGCGGCGCTGACGGAGAAGGGCGTTCCGAACGAATGGGTGTTGCCGACCGATCAGGACATCATCGTCTCGCTCGAACGTTCGCTATTGTCCACGGAGACGCGCCGCAGCAACGAATCGCAAATCGTGGCCGGTTTTATTCATGTGGACGAATTCGACCGGCTGGCGAAGAAGAAAACGTCGGAGCACGAGGTGCAGCGGCTCAAGCTGGACATTCACCGGATGCTGCTCGGTTACGTAGAATCGTTGGACGGACATTTGACGCATTTGGGCGGCAACGAATATTTGTTCATTACGACCCGCGGCATATTCGAGAGGGAGACGGGCGGCTACAAGTCGATTCCGCTCGCCCGGGTCGTGGAGAAATATTACGGGCTCAGCTTAAGCATCGGCATCGGGTTCGGCCGTTCGGCCAATGAAGCCGGCACGCACGCCAGACTGGCGCTGCGCAACTCGAAGGAAAGCGGAGGCGACATCTGCTTCATCGTCCGCGAGGACAAAAGCGTGATCGGACCGCTCGAGATGACGCACCCGCACGAATACGACTTGTCGCTGATCGATGCGAACCTGCTGAAGCGCGCCGAGGAAGCGGGCTTGACGTCGGGCTATTTAAGCAAGCTCGTCGCCCACGTTACCCGTTTCGGCAAGACGGATTATACGGCCCAGGAGCTGGCGAACGTGCTCGACGTTACGGTGCGCAGCACGCACCGGTTTCTGCTCGCTTGGCTGGATTCCGGCCTGATCGAAATTATCGGCGAGGAGAAGGGCAAGTCGAAGGGCCGGCCGAAGCAAATATACAGGCTGTCGTTCTTAAGCGAGCTCGTCAGGTAACATCTGGGTAAAACCGGGAAACATCGAAAAAAAAGACGAACCCGATCGAAAGAAAAGGCAATATTTCCGCTCCCGCTCTTGGTATAGTACTTAGAGGAACGGGCTTCGCGCGAATGCGAAGCATCGGACAATACGGATGAGGAGGTGCGTTCCATGTCGAACGCATTGAAAATCGGGATTATCGGATTGGATACGTCCCACGTTACCGCTTTTACCCAGCTGCTGAACGATTCTACCCATACGTACCATGTATCGGGCGGTAAAGTTGTCGTTGCCTATCCGGGCGGCTCCCCGGATTTCGATTTGAGCATTTCCCGGGTGCAAGGCTTTACCGACAAGCTGCGCGACGAGCACGGCGTCCAAATCGTCGACTCGGTGGAGGCGGTCGCCGAGCTGAGCGATGCCATTCTTCTTGAGTCGGTGGACGGTCGCGTCCATTTGGAGCAGTTTGCGAAAATCGCGCCTTACGGCAAACCGGTATTCATCGACAAGCCGCTTGCGGTCAATTCCGACGACGCCAAGCAAATCGCAGCGCTCGCCGCGAAGCACGGCATCGCTATCATGAGCACGTCCGCGCTCCGTTATGCGGAAGGCTTGACGCAAGTATTGGCTAACGCCGAGAAGGGCGCTGTCATCGGAGTTGACGCTTACGGTCCGATGGCCATTCAGCCGACGCAGCCGGGCTACTACTGGTACGGCATTCATACGGTGGAGATGGTGTTTGCCGTACTCGGCAAAGATTGTCTCGACGTCACGGTCACGACGAACGACGACTACGATGTAATCGTCGGACGGTGGGCTGATGGAAGAATCGCAACGGTACGCGGCAACCGGAAAGGCAATAACCAGTTCGGGGCGACTGTCCATCGCGAGAAGGGCAGCCAGTTCGTGGATGTGTATTCGCATCCGAAGCCGTACTATGCGAGCCTGCTCGAGCGGATCGTACCGATGTTCAAGGGCGAAGGCGCCGCTATCGATTTCGACGAAACGATCGCGGTCATCCGGTTCATCGAAGCGGCGAACGAAAGCCGTACGAACGGCAAAACGGTTGCCTTGTAATAGATAGGAAGCGGGAGGCGGGAGTTCGATTACCCGCCTTTCACCATACATAAGGATGCCGAAGCGGGATAGCAGTGTTTTGCAGCTCTTATTTATCGATAATTGGGCAAGATGCCGGAATTAAGAGACGCTAGGAGCTCTTATTCGAGGCTGATTATGCCGTTTCTCACGCAGTTGCTTGAAATAAGATGCTTATGTCCGCGAGGACTTGCGGAATAACTGTAAATTCAGCGAATTTACAGGGTGAGCCTCTTTCATCTCTTATTCTCGGAAAAATAGGCAATCTCGATAAATAAGAGCTGCCAGAGACTCTTATCGAAACAAATCTATCATGATCGCTCGGGGGGCCTCAATGAGCTATTCGCTGGAGCAATTGAAACGCGACGGAGTACCGAAGCTGCTGAACGGGATAACCGACCGGGCCGGCTGGGAAACGAAGCGGCAAACGATTAGGCAACGATGGCTGGACTTCATCGGCGGGCTCCCTCCGTCGGTTCCGCTTAAGTACGAGGTGCTGTCGGAAACCGAGGAAGAGCGGCATGTCCGGCTTCATCTCCGCTATGATACGCTGGACGGGGACACGGTGACGGCTTTCCTGCTCGTACCGAAAAAGAATGCGGCCGGAAAGCTGCCCGCCATAATGGCGCTTCACCCGACGGCAAACGAAGGCAAGGTGGATACGGCCACCCCGCAAGGGCGGCATAACCGGCGTTATGGCGCGGACTTGGCGGACCGGGGCTATGTGGTGCTCGCGCCCGATACGATTACGGCAGGGGAGCGGGTCTACGAAGGAGCGTCGCCATACCAGACGGCGCCTTTCTACGAGCGCTATCCGGAATGGACCGCGGTTGCGAAAATGTTGGCCGACCATAGGCAAGGCGTCGACTTGCTCGTATCGCTCGATTACGTCGATGAGGACCGGATCGGCGCGATCGGGCACTCGCTTGGCGGCTACAATGCGATATTCCTCGCCGGGGTCGACGAGCGGATACGGGCCGTCGTGTCGAGCTGCGGCTTCGCTACGTTTACCGGCGACCCGAATCCGAACCGCTGGGGGCGGAGAGATTGGTTTACGCATATTCCGGCGGTCACCGACTTCCTTGCGCAGGGGAGCGTGCCGTTCGAGTGGCACGAGATCGCGGCTTTGGCGGCGCCGACGCCTTTATTCAACTGGAGCGGACAGGCGGATAAAATATTCCCGCATTGGGAGCCGATTGCCGAAGCGATGCGCGATTTGCACGCCTTGTACGATTGGCTCGGTGTGCCGGAACGCATGTTTTCTTTCGACGGTACGAGCGCGCACGATTTTCCCGCTCCGGTGCAGGCCGCCGCTTATCATTTTCTGGACATGTGGTTGAACCGGGTTGAACGACATGGGGAGGGATAGTTGAAATGTCTGAGCAGCTTCAATCGAACGGACAGTTGAAAGCGGTTTTCCCATTGGACGGCGACATGCTGAACGAATACGACGGCGAGGTCCGTGACGGCAGGCTGCACATTACGGTCGAGATCGCGGGGCCGGCCGGCCGCAGCATAACCGTCAACGGCGTCGAAGCCTTGCTGCGGGACGGCGCTTATTATGCGGAGATCACCTTGGACGGATACAGCAACACGATCGCGATCGCCGATAAAGACGCCGGCAGCAGCTCGAGCATCGTTGTATACTGGCTCAAGCATGCGGTTAACAAATACCGGATTTCGGTGGACGACAACATATGGTTTCTGAAAGATATTGCGGAGCACCAGCACGAGTACCGTTCCATCTTCGATAATCCGTACCTTGCCATGTACAAGGAAGTACACGATGCATACGGGACGAAAGTACAGTTTAACATCTATTACCAGACCGAAGGCTTCAACCTATCGCAAATGCCGGACAAGTACAAGGAAGAATGGAAGGCGAACTCGGATTGGCTCCGTTTGACGTTCCATGCTCTGCAGAACGATCCGGACAAACCTTATATCAACGCCGGGGCGGACGAAGTATTGAGGGACTGCGAGCGGGTGACCGAACAGATCATCCGGTTTGGGGGGGAGGAGCTTCTCGATCCGGTTACGACGATCCATTGGGGAGAGGCCACCCGCGAAGGATGTAGGGCGTTTAGGAAGTTCGGCTTTCGCGGCTTGGCCGGTTATTTCTGGATTGTGGACGGCAAGCCGGTCGTCTCCTATTACTTGGACATCGACCAGACTGCGCATGTGAACGGACGGGATTTCTGGAAAGACCACAGCGAGGATCTCGTTTTTATGAAAATCGATGCGGTATTGGACCGGCTGAAGCTGGACGAGATCGTTCCCGAATTGGATCGGGTCAAGTCCCGCCCCCATGAAGCGGGCTTTATCGAGATTCTGATTCACGAGCAGTACTATTATCCGCATTACAAGGCCTACCAGCCGGACTACCGGAACAAGCTGATGACGACGGCCAAATGGGCGACGGAAAACGGATACTCGCCGGCATTCTTGAGCGAGTGTATCGACTAGCGGCAAATGAAAAAGATCCCATCCGGACGCGTTGTCCGAACGGGATCTTTTTTGACATATCTTCTTGAACGATCCAAACTTCACTATTACTGAACTCTAATGCGCTATTCACTTAGCCAGGGGGGCATATACAGCGAATAGTAAACCAAATTTCATTAATACATTTAAGCCCCATAATTGGAATGGAGTCATCATAGTGAACTCATGTACACTATAGATGAGGGGGGGCGAACAACATGAAAAAGAACAGCATCTACGAAGAACTCCGACTGAAAGTAGCACAAGA
>NZ_VCRA01000035.1 GCF_005938385.1 Paenibacillus mesophilus | reverse complement strand
TCCACTTATTCGGTATTAGCTATCGTTTCCGATAGTTATCCCAAGCTTACAGGCAGGTTGCCTACGTGTTACTCACCCGTCCGCCGCTAGGCCCGAAGGCCTCGCTCGACTTGCATGTATTAGGCACACCGCCAGCGTTCGTCCTGAGCCAGGATCAAACTCTCCAATAAGGTGTTGCTTATTAGATGAGCTGATTGCTCAATTCGTACTGACTTGTGTCGAATACTTCGGAGTTTGCACAACCGAAAATTCGACTTGTTTGGCTTCTTGCGAAGCCTCACTTGCACGCTCGTTGTTCAGTTTTCAAGGAGCAAAATGCTTGTCCTGCTTGCCGCTGCGCCATTCCCTTCTTGCGAGGGGTCCGAGCGGCGACTTTTATAAGATACCACATCCGGCAATCGGATTGCAAGTCTTTTTTATAAAAAATTAAGAAAAGCTTCTAATCGAGGGTTTGCCGATATGACTATTATCCGGTGGCAATCGTCCCGGTCAAAAAGAGAAGAGACGCCGGATCCTCTTATTATCAGCCAAACTACCCGATTCCGGGTCATTCGCATCGAATAAGGGTTCCAAACATCTCTTACTTTACCAAACATTATCTCATTCGACGCTGCGTTCTCTCATACTCGGGAACAGCAGGACGTCGCGAATCGAAGGAGAGTCGGTAAGCAGCATGACTAGCCGGTCGATCCCGATGCCAAGTCCGCCTGTCGGCGGCATGCCGTACTCCAACGCCCGGATGAAATCTTCATCCATCTCGTGCGCCTCATCGTTCCCCTGCTCCTTCTCGATCAACTGGGCTTCGAAACGTTCGCGCTGGTCGATCGGATCGTTCAATTCGGTGAAAGCATTGGCATGCTCGCGGCCTACGATGAACAGCTCGAACCGATCCGTGAACCGCTGATCCTCTTCGTTCTTCTTAGCCAATGGCGAAATTGCCACCGGATGGCCGTAAATAAACGTAGGCTGAATCAAGGTCGACTCTACGAAATGCTCGAAGAAGGCATTCACGATATGGCCGAACGTCATATTCGGCTCTACCGGAACCCGGTGCTCCTTCGCCAATCGGTGCGCTTCTTCATCGCTCATCTGCTGCTTGAAGTCGACGCCGACCGTCTCCTTGATCGCATCCACCATCGAAACGCGGCGCCATGGCGTTGCAAGGCTTACTTCTTTATCTTGGTAACGAATTTCCGTGCTTCCCAATATTTCGGTGGAAATGTGCGCGATCAAATTCTCGGTCAACCGCATAATGTCCTGATAGTCGGCATACGCCTCGTACAGTTCGATCATCGTAAATTCCGGATTGTGGCGAGTCGATACCCCTTCGTTCCGGTACACGCGGCCGATCTCATACACTTTCTCCATGCCGCCGACAATGAGCCGCTTCAGGTGAAGCTCAATCGCAATCCGCATGTACAGCTGCATGTCGAGCGCATTATGGTGGGTTATGAACGGTCTCGCCGTCGCTCCGCCGGCGATGGCATGCATGGTCGGCGTCTCCACTTCCAAATAGCCGAGCGCATCCAAGTACCGCCGCATCGATTGGATGATCCGGGAACGGGCGATAAACGTCTGCTGAACTTCCGGGTTGACGATCAAATCGACATAGCGCTGGCGGTAACGCATCTCGACATCCTTCAAGCCGTGGAATTTATCCGGCAGCGGATAGAGCGATTTCGCCAGCACTTCAAGTGAATGCACTTTAACGGACGTCTCGCCTGTCTTCGTCTTAAAGACGGTCCCTTTGACGCCTACCATATCTCCGATATCCAAAATGCTGAAAGCTTGATACATGTCCGATCCCAGCTTGTCTTCACGGACGTAGATCTGGATTTTACCCGTAATATCCTGAATATGGGCAAATGACGCTTTGCCCATCCCCCGCTTCTGCATAATGCGGCCCGCCAAAGAAACCTCGTGGTTTTGCTCATCGAGCTCTTCCGTAGACAAGGCGTCATACGCTTCCAGTACTTGCTTGGCATGATGGGTCCGGTCGAATTTACGGCCGAACGGATCGATGCCGAGTCCGCGAAGCTCGTCCAATTTGTTGCGCCGTATGGCCAGCAGTTCGTTTTCGTTCAATTCCACTTCTTGGCTCAATTGACTCATCTCCTAAACGTGTAGCGCATGTGCGTTAAACAAAAAAGCCTCCAATGGAAGCTTTTTCGAAGGCAATGCGCGGATTTCGAATTTCGAAACAACCCGTTTCGATTACTTCTTAATATCGATGATTTTATATTGAATGACGCCGGCGGGAACCTGAACATCGACGACCGCATCTTTCTTCTTGCCGATCAACGCTTTGCCGACCGGGCTTTCGTTCGAAATTTTGTTCTGGAACGGGTCCGATTCCGCCGTGCCTACAATGGAATATTCTACGGTTTCGCCGAACTCGAGATCTTCGACCGTGACGATCGAACCGACATTGACGGTATCCGTATCGACTTCGTCGTTGTTGATGATACGCGCGTTGCGCAGCATCTTCTCCAGCGTAATGATGCGGCCTTCGATGAAGGCCTGTTCGTTCTTGGCATCCTCGTACTCGGAGTTCTCACTAATATCCCCATAGCCGATCGCTACCTTGATTCTTTCGGCTACCTCGCGGCGTTTGACCGACTTCAGGTGCTCAAGCTCTTCTTCAAGCTTCTTGAGACCTTCCTGAGTCAGGATGACTTCTTTTTCGTTCATATTGCAAATCTCCCGTCGTGTGAAGATTTTCTACCTGGAAATCGAACGATTTTTCGGTATGAATTCACAAAGTTAAATATATTAGCGGGGTTGGGTCAAGATGACTTTTTCCAGTCTTTTCAACGGTTCAAGGCGAACACTATTGCTTGATTATATTTCAACCCGCCAAAAATGTCAATGACAGGCAAAGTCCGCCAACAGCCCTCAATAAAGCGCTTTTAATGGGTAAGGACAGCCTTTTGCTCCGCATTTCCGCCCGAATCGTCCAAACCCGCGATAAACTCGTACAACGTGGCGACCATGTCGTCTCTCCGGGATTGTTCCATGATGACATCCTTCACCCGGGCGGAGCCTTGCAGCCCTTTCAAATACCAAGCCATATGCTTGCGCATTTCCTTCACAGCGACATGCTCGCCCTTAAGCGCGACCAACCGGTCGAGATGCAAAATCGCGATGCGGATTTTCTCGGCCGCATCCGGCTCCGGAAGCAGCTCTCCGGTGGTCAAGTAGTTGATCGTCCGATACAGCATCCAAGGATTGCCGAGAGCGGCCCGCCCGATCATGACGCCGTCCACGCCGGTATGATCCAGCATTCTCTTCGCATCCTCCGGCGTGAATACGTCGCCGTTGCCGATAACCGGAATGGATACCGATTGTTTAACTTCTTTAATAATATCCCAGTTAGCCTTGCCGGTATACATTTGCACGCGGGTACGGCCGTGCACGCTGACGGCCGAGCCTCCCCCGTTCTCCACCGCCTTGGCGTTCTGGACCGCATAAACGTGCTCATCGTCCCAGCCGATGCGCATTTTTACCGTGACCGGCTTGCTGACCGAACGAACCACCTCGGTAACCATTTTCTCGATCTTGCCCGGATCCAGCAGCCAGCGGGCGCCGGCATCGCATTTCGTTATTTTCGGAACGGGACAGCCCATGTTGATGTCGATAATGTCGGCATTCGTATGCTCGTCCACATATTTGGCCGCTCCGACCAGCGTTTCCGTATCGCCCCCGAAAATTTGCAGGCTGAGCGGCTTCTCCCGTTCGTCCACGAACAGCATATCCATCGTCCGGCTGTTGCCATGCAGGATCGCTTTGTCGCTCACCATCTCGGCGCAGACGAGTCCGCAGCCAAACTCCTTGGCGATCAGCCGGAACGCCGGATTGCACACTCCCGCCATCGGCGCCAGCACAACTTGATTGGGTGCGGATACATCTCCGATTTTGAGCATGATATTATTCACTTCCTTTCGACTCCGAAGATATGTCCGCCAATTCGTCCGGATTGATTCCGAGCGCCTCGGCGATTTTATTCAACATTTTAACGTCCGCCTTGCGGGTTCCTCTCTCGACTGACCCGAGCACGGCGATCGATACGCCGAGTCTTTTGGCAAGCTCGTCTTGCGTATATCCTTTCAGCTTCCGGAACGCTCGGATACGCTGCGCCAATTGAAATTGCTCCAACGGGTAACGCCTTCCTTTCCATCAAGACTGTCCAGATGTTCGGCTATCGTTGCAAGGAGCTTCGGCCGCTCCGCGGCTGTGTCGAGCAGAGGGATCAGCACGAAAGCCCGTTCCCACATACGAGGATGCGGAATAATAAGTTCCGGGGTATCCAGTGCGGTTTCGTCCATAAGCAGCAAATCCAGATCGACCGTACGCGGCCCGTTGCGGATGGTGCGAACGCGGCCGAGCCGGTCTTCGATATTCTTCATATGCTTGTGCAGCGAAGCCGGCGGAAGCTGCGTACGAACGACGGCCACCATGTTCAAAAATCGGCCTTGATCCGCATACCCGACCGGTTCGGTTTCGTATATATCCGACACTCGGACAACCTCGACAAGTTGATGGAGTCCCAGCTCGCGAACCGCCTCACGCAAGTAGGATTCCCTTTGCCCCAAGTTGGATCCGATTCCGATAAACGATTCTTTCCATTGCTCCGTACCGGCCGGTTCCGGGACGGCTTCGTGCCGGTCGTCCGGTAACGTCATGTCGATGCCCGCTTTCTGTTAATCTCGACGGTAACTCCGTCAAAATGGATGTCAAAGGGCGGATTCGGCTTGATCACCCGCACCGTGACGTCATTTACACTAGTATACTGATGCAGCACATCCGATGCAATGTTTTCGGCCAGCGCCTCGATCAGGCGATACGTACGGCCTTCCACGATTTGTTTGACACGTTCATATACTTCGGCATAATTTACGGTTTTATCCAAATCGTCCGTGCGCCCCGCCACGGACAAATCGAGGGATAGCACGATATCGACGCAGAACCGCTGTCCCAGCTTATTTTCCTCGGGGAATACGCCGTGATAGCCGTAAAACTGCATGCGCGATAAATGCATTTTATCCAATTTCGTCAGCTCCGTTCCTGGAAAGTTCCGCTTGCCGGGATTAGACGCGAATCATCGCGTCCGTCATCGCAGCCACCCGCTTCATCGCTTTCACATCGTGCACGCGCATAATCGCGCATCCTTGAGCGATCCCGAGCGCGACCGTAGCGGCCGTGCCTTCCAGGGCATCCTCCGGGGTAACGCCAAGCGTGTTGCGGATCATGCTCTTACGAGACGTGCCGAGCAGCACTGGGAATCCGAGGGCGGCCACCTGATGGAGCCGGTTCATAAGCAGCAAGTTGTGCTCATACGTTTTGCCGAAGCCGATTCCGGGGTCGAGTATAATCCGATCGTCGCCTATCCCGGCCCCTCGAGCGATTTCGACGCTTTCCCGCAAATCTTCGAGCACTTCCGTCATATACTGACCATAATCGGCAGACCGGCGATTGTGCATTAAAATGACGGGACAATCGTAGGCGGCAGCTACGTTCGCAATTTCGTCATTTTCTTTAAAGCCCCATATATCGTTCACGATGTGAGCCCCGGCTTCCAGAGCGCCCTTCGCCACTTCGGCCTTGTACGTATCGATCGAAATCGGCACCGGCAGCCCAGCTTCAACCAGCGCCCGTATTACCGGAACAACCCGGTCCAGTTCCTCTTGCACGGTAACCTTCGTAAAGCCGGGGCGGGTCGATTCCCCGCCGACATCGATCATATCGGCTCCTTCTTCGACCATGGCAAACGACCGTTCGACCGCCTTCTCGACCGAGACGTATTGCCCCCCGTCTGAAAACGAATCCGGAGTGACGTTCAGGATGCCCATTATTAAAGTACGCTCCCCGATCGTCAGCTCCAGATTGCGGCATTTCAGCATTCTGTGTTGAAAATAAGTCGATGACGGCCGGGCAAACGGCCGCTCCGCATCCCCGCCGCCAAATTTATCGCGCTCCATAACGATGCTCCCCTTCCTTTCGACCGCTCACTCCCAAGCCGCTACTCCGTAGGCTTTCATCAAATTACGGGTCAAGTCCCCGGGCAGCCCGCCGCCGATTATCCGCGCTTCTCCGTTAGTGTCATATCCCCGATTGACAGGAACGATTTCCTGTACCGAATTCGTTATAAACGCTTCATCGGCTTCCATTACCGCCGACCATTCGTAAAGCCCTTCCCGAACGTCGAATCCACTTCGTTCAGCCAAACCGATCACGTATTCCCGCGTAATGCCGGGGAGGATGCCGGTTACAAGCGACGGCGTATATACCACTTCGTCTTTGACCCAGAACAGATTGCTTACAATCCCTTCCGCCACATGACCGAATCCGTCCAAAAAAATACCTTCGGCGCCGGCAGCCCATTCGTACCGACGCATTTCCCGCTTGGCCAATATGTTGTTCATGTAGTGAAACGACTTATACCGGACCGAGCCTTCCGGACTGTTGCGCCGCAGCTCGAGCAGTTGAATCGGCTTCCCTTGCGTATACGTTCTTTCGTCTCTGGGCGGCAGCGGCTTGACATATACGATTACGTTCGGCTTCTCGTAGTCGGCTGTCGGCAATCCCAACAGGTCCACCCCGGCGGATACGGAAAACCGAACATACGCATCCGGCAAGCCGTTGGCTGACAAAAGCCGGGCGATCAGCGATTCCGTCTCGGGCGCATTCGGTATGTACCGGATACCAAGCTCCGTACAGCTCCTTGATAGTCTTCCCATATGCGGCTCCAACAAAAACGGACGTCCGCGGTAAGTGCGAAACGTCTCGAACAATCCTATTCCGTACAAGAAGCCGTGATCATATACGGAAACCACGGCTTCCTGATCGTCGCAGATGCGCCCGTTTACCGCGATCTTCATTTACGGACTCCGCTCGCCGCGGTAATCGCCACGAAATTGCGCAGCAGCTTCAGTCCGTGGTCCGTAATGATCGATTCGGGGTGAAATTGCACGCCTTCAATCGGATACTCCTTATGGCGGAGCCCCATAATTTCGCCGTCCTTCGTCTCCGCGCTGATTTCCAGACAATCCGGAAGCGTTTCGCGGCGGACGATCAGCGAGTGGTACCGGGTTGCCGTATAAGGCGAAGGAATCCCTTCAAAGATCGTTTTGCCGTCATGGTAAATTTCCGACGTTTTCCCGTGCATCAGCTTCTCGGCGCGAATGACTTCGCCGCCGAATACTTGTCCGATCGACTGGTGTCCCAGACAAACGCCCAAAATCGGAATTTGTCCTTTGAAACGGTCGATCAGCGCCAGGCTAATTCCCGCTTCGTTCGGCGTGCATGGGCCCGGCGAAATGAGAATATGGTCCGGCTTCAGAGACTCGATCCCGTCCAGATCGATTTGGTCGTTGCGGTGGACGACGACCTCCTGCCCGATTTCCCCCAAATATTGCACCAAATTATAAGTAAACGAATCGTAATTGTCGATGACGAGTATCATCTCGGCTCAGCTCCTCGCGTTCTCGCTATATAGGATCGCCTTCCATAACGCTTTTGCCTTGTTCAGCGACTCCACAAATTCTTTCTCCGGGTCCGAGTCGATGACGATTCCGGCTCCCGATTGCACGTACCCGATTCCGCCGCGGACGACCAGCGTCCGTATAACTATATTTAATTCCATATTGCCGTTATAGTCAATCCATCCGATCGATCCGGTATAGGGACCCCGGCGTACCGGCTCGAGCTCCTCGATAATCTCCATCGTGCGTATTTTCGGTGCGCCCGTGATCGTCCCGCCGGGGAAAGCCGCCGCAATGAGATCGAACGCATCTTTGTCTTCCGCCAGTTTGCCCTGGACATGGGAGACGATATGCATGACGTGGGAGTATCGTTCGACGACCATCAGATCGGTTACTTTGACGGTCCCGTACCGGGACACGCGTCCGAGGTCGTTGCGCAGCAGGTCGACGAGCATAATATGCTCCGCCCGCTCCTTCTCATTCGACAGCAGCTCCTCGGCCAGCCTCTGGTCTTCCTGCTCGTCGCTTCCCCGCGGACGCGTACCCGCAATCGGACGCGTTTCGACAACGCCGCCGACGGATTTGACCAACAGCTCCGGAGAGCCCGAGACGATCGTATAGTCCGGAAAACGAAGCAGCCCCATATACGGAGACGGGTTGAGCAGACGCAACCACTCGTAAATCTGCTCCGGCTCGCGCTCAAGCTCCCGGTTTTGCCTGACGGACAAGTTCACCTGAAACACATCGCCCTGCGCGATGTAGCGCTGAATTTGTCGAACCGCTTCCATATATCGCTCTTTGGAGAAATCGATCCGAATTCCCGGGATAGCCTCCACATCGACCGCGAGCGCTTCTTCCCGGGAAATGGAGTCGAACGCGCGGGCTCTTTGTTCCGAACGTTTATCCGATGCAGCCGCGTTAACGGCTTCCTTCCACCAGTCGGCCATACGCTGCGTTTCTTGCTCCGCCTCCTTGTATAGCTCGTCCAACCGCTCAGGCCATGCAGCGTCCCTTTCTCCGAAAGGAACAAATCGGTGCACGGCGCAGTAGAGCACCCGCTCTTGCATGTCGTAAGCAAATACGCGCCGCATCATCATAAAATCATAGTCGGGCAGCAGCAAATCGTCCTCGGCGCACAAGGGGAGCCGTTCGATCGAACGAGCCACATCATACGACCAATAACCGACGCATCCCCCTGCAAAAGGAGGTACGCCTTCAACAACGGGAGACCGGTACGGGTGCATCCACGACTTCACGATTTGCAACGGAGATCCCGTTACTTGCCGCTCGCTCCTCACAGCACCCTTCCATACGGACCCTGTGTCCTCATACTCCACAATTGTCGCCTGCGCGCCTTTACCCGTAATGACCCCGGCCGGATCGGCCCCAAAATACGTATACCGCCCGCTCTTCCCGCTCTCCAAAACGAACGAGGGCTTGCCCGTGCCGTTCCAAAACGGCTCCCAAGAAGCCGGGATGCCGGGCACCTCTGTATATTTGCGAATAAAAGGGAGGTTTTCGTAATCGACCGCCCATCGTTTCCATTGCTCAAGCGTAGTTAGACCCACGTCAAAACTCCCCCTGATAGCCCCAATCGTTTATTCCGACTACTTTTATAGGAGCCCTCGCAATTGCCGTTAATAGCTCCAGCCCCTCCGAGGAGGGGCTGGCAGTCAGAAACGATTAAGAGCTGCTACGTATTTATTTGTACATGTAGAGGCGCTTAATCCTTGCCCAAAAGGGTAAGTTGCAGCGGTACAGGAACGCTTAGTACGCAGCAGTTCCTTACTCGTCGAATTGATAAAGCGGTGTGCTCAAGTAACGTTCGCCGTTGCTCGGGATAACGGCTACTACGCGCTTGCCTTTGCCGAGCTGCTTGGCTACTTTCAAAGCCGCGAAGATGGCCGCACCGGAGGAGATGCCTCCGAGAATGCCTTCTTCCTTCGCCACGCGGCGGGACGTCTCGAATGCTGCTTCGTTGTCCACCGTAATGACTTCATTGTAAATGTCTGTATTCAATATTTCCGGTACGAAGCCTGCTCCGATACCTTGAATTTTATGAGGACCTGGCGCGCCGCCGGACAATACGGGGGACGCGGAAGGCTCAACGGCGAATATTTTGATGTCCGGGAAATTTTCGCGAAGCACTTTGCCCGCTCCCGTAATCGTACCGCCCGTGCCGATTCCCGAAATGAACGCATCCAGCTGTCCGTCGTGGGACTTGATCGCTTCCACGATTTCCGGGCCGGTCGTCTCGATATGCACCTTCACGTTCGCCTGGTTTTTGAATTGCTGCGGGATGAAATAGTTCGGGTTCTCGGCAGCCAGCTCCTCGGCCCGTTTGATCGCGCCCTTCATGCCTTCGGGCCCTGGCGTCAAGATGAGCTGCGCTCCGTATGCGCGAAGCAGGTTGCGCCGCTCGATGCTCATCGTCTCCGGCATAACGAGAATCGCTTTGTAGCCTTTGGCTGCCGCTACCATCGCGAGTCCGATTCCGGTGTTGCCGCTCGTCGGCTCGATAATCGTGTCGCCCGCCTTCAGCTTGCCTTCGCGCTCCGCCGTTTCGATCATGCTCAGGGCGATCCGGTCTTTGACGCTTGCGCCCGGATTCTGGTATTCGAGCTTGACGTATATTTCCGCGCTGTCTTCCGGCACGACGCGGTTCAAGCGGACAAGCGGCGTATCACCGATCAATTGAGTAATGCTTTGCACCAATTTTGCCATACTGTTACCCTCCCGTATGATCATTCATTATTATTCCGAGTAGTTTTGTCGGCTTTATTACTATCATCTTATCAACCCGGCTAAAGGTTGTCAACAAAAAATTGCGACTTTCGGCTCTTTAACGAAGCTCCGGGTCCAATATTTCGGCATGGCGCTTTTCCCGCATCGATTTCACCAGTTCCTTGAGCGGAACCGCCCTTTGCAGCGCCAATTCTTTGCGAATGAAAGCTTTCTTCTGTTCGTCCACCGTTTTCTTTATTTCTTTCTTTTCCTTCAACTGAATGACGGCAAAGCTTGCCTTCAGCTGAATAGGCTTGCTGATCTCGTCTTGCTTCATGCTTCGGGCCGCTTCCATGATAGACGGCGGAAGAAACGGATCTCTCTCCTCGACCCAACCCAGATCCCCGCCTTTTTTGGCGCTTGCCGCGTCGATCGACAGCTTCTGGGCCAAAGAGGAAAAGACCGCTCCGTTCTGCAAATCTTTGATCACTTGGGCCGCTTCTTCCTTTGTTTTCACTTCGATTTTGAACAGATGAAACTGGACATAGCTCTTGAATTCTTCGGGATGCTCTTTGATATAGGCGGCGACTTCGGCTTCCGACACTTGTATTCCTCGTATCGCGATACGTTCGAGCAGCAATTTGTAGTAGACGTCCTCGCTAAGCTCCGATTTGGAGAGGCCGAGCTGCTCCTTCATCGACTTGTAGAAACGCTCCTCGCTCTCGTATCCTTCCTGCATCCGTTTCAGTTCCACATCCATCTCATCGCGGCTTACCGTAATCTTCAATTCCTCGGCCTCCTGCCGAATCGCTTCCCGATCCAGCAGTACATTCAGCAGTTCCGCTCCATACTTGTCTGCAAGGCGCTGCTGCAGCTGCTCATACGTAATCGATCGGCCGCCGATTACCGCCACTGCTTGAGCTTGTCGGTCTCCCGGCTCCGCCGGGTCGGGAACGGGCTCGTTCGTTTTGGCCAGCTTTCCCTCACTGCGGACAAGCAAAACGGTCAAAACGAGAACGGCCGCCAACAGCAAGGAAGTGGCTCCCCACAGCAATTTAACGCTCCGCATCCGAAAATCTCCCCGTGTTCGATCTCTTCTCTATTTTACCCGTTTGTAAGTCTCTCCACCAGATTATGGAGCTGTTCGCCGTTATATTCGTATACCTCGTTGCAGAAATGACAGACGACTTCGGCCTTGCCGTCCTCGCGCAATATTTGCTCGATTTCGTCGCGTCCGAGGCTGATCAACGTTTGTTCGACCCGTTCTTGGGAGCATTTGCATTGAAACCGGATGTCCGACCGCTCCAGCACTTCAACCGATTCGACAAGCCCCTTCAAAATATGCTCCAGGTCGGCTCCATCTGCCAGAAGAGTCGTGATCGGCGGGAGGTTGCCGAGCTTCTCCTCGATCGCGGCGATTTCTTCATCGTCCATTCCGGGCAGCAGCTGCAAAATAAAACCTCCGGACGTTTGAACCGAATAATCGGTTGCAACCAGAACGCCAAGCGCTACAGCCGACGGAGTCTGCTCCGATTTGGCGAAATAGTAAGTGAAATCTTCTCCCAGCTCCCCGGAAACGATCGGAATGCTTCCGCGGTAAGGCTCCTTGAGTCCCAAATCCTTGATGACGTACAAATACCCTTCGCCTACGGCTCCGGCAACGTCCAGCTTCCCGCGTTCATTCAGAGGCAAATCGACACGGGGATTGTCGACATAGCCCCTTACTTCGCCCTTCGCATTGGCATCGACCACGATCTGTCCGATCGACCCGTCGCCCTTGACCTGGATCGTAAGGCGCTCCTCGCCTTTCAGCATGGCGCCCATCATGACGCCTGCGGTAGCCGTACGGCCAAGAGCCGCCGTTGCAACGGGAGTCGTCCCGTGTCTGCGCCGCATTTCTTCCACAATTCCCGTCGTATTGGCGGCGAAGGCGCGAAGGCGTCCGTCGAATGCGGTAGCGCGTATCAAATAATCTTGCATCGTTTTATTCCTTTCGACTTAACGGTTTCTTTCGTAAATGAGTTGCAATCCTTGCAGCGTCAGCAGCGGGTTGACCGTCTCAACCGTGCGGGACTCCCCGGCGATTAGTTCGGCCAATCCCCCCGTGGCGATCACTCTCGCCTCCGGACTGAATTCCTCCCGCATCCGCTGGACGATGCCGTCTACTTGCCCGGCATATCCGAAAATAATGCCCGCCTGCATGGCCGAGACCGTATTCCGGCCGACGGTGCTCTTGGGCCGGACCAGTTCGATCCGCGGGAGCTTGGCCGCTTTCTCGTAAAGCGCCTCCGTCGAGATGCCTATTCCCGGCGCGATGGCGCACCCGAGCAATTGGCCTTTGTCGTCTATGTAGTCATACGTCGTGGCCGTGCCGAAATCGACGATAATGAGCGGCGATCCGTACTGCTCGATGCCGGCCACCGCATTTACGATACGGTCGGCTCCCACCTCGCGGGGATTTTCGATCCGGATGTTAAGTCCGGTTTTGATGCCGGGACCGACGATAAGCGGCTTTTTCTTTACATATTTTAAGCAAAGGCTCTCCAAAACAAACATAAGAGGGGGGACGACGGAAGAAATAATGACCCCCTCGATCCGATCTTCGGAAATGTCGGCGAAGCGGAACAGGTTGTGCACCATAATGCCGTATTCGTCTACGGTAGCCGAGCGGTTGGTGGCGAGTCTCCAGTGATGCAGCAGCTTCTTCTCTTCGTAGATGCCAAGCACGATATTCGTGTTGCCTACATCCACTACCAGAATCACGGCGCGGCCACCTTCTTCTCGTTCAAATCGAGGCTGATATCGAGCGCCTGTACGGAATAAGTCAGCCGGCCCACGGAAATGACGTCTACTCCGGACCGCGCAATATTTTCAATCGTTTCGAGCGTAACCGAGCCGGAAGCCTCGACTACGGTATGCGGAGCGCGGCCTTTAATAATGTCCACCGCACGCTTCATCGCGTCGGGGGCCATGTTGTCCAGCATAATGATGTCCGCTCCGGCTCCCAGCGCTTCGTCCAGTTGGTCGAACCCTTCGACTTCCACTTCGATTTTCATCGTATGGGGGATTTGGGCCCGTGCCGCCGTGATGGCTGCCGTGATGCCTCCCGCTCCCTTGATATGGTTGTCCTTGATCATAACGGCGTCGTACAGCCCGAAGCGATGATTGTGCCCGCCGCCGACCCGTACGGCGTATTTTTCCAGCGCGCGGTGTCCGGGAGTCGTCTTGCGCGTATCGACCAGCCGAACCGGAAAGCCCTTCAGGGCGTCCACATACTGGCGCGTCCGGGTTGCAATTCCCGACAGCCGCTGCAGCAAATTCAGCGCCAGTCGTTCGCCGAGCAAAATGCTGCGCGTGCTTCCGCTCACCTCGGCCAGCACCGTGCCTTTTTCTACGGCCGCTCCGTCTTGTACCTTGGCGATAAATACAAGGGTGGGGTCCACGATCCGGAACACCTGCTCCGCAACCGGCATTCCCGCCGCCACGCCCGATTCCTTAACATGAATAATACCTTTAGACTGTTGGTCTAAAGGTATGGTAGTCATCGTCGTTACATCGCCGGTGCCAATGTCTTCCTCTAACCATAGACGGATGTGCTTCGACAATTGTTCAAGATTTCCGTAAAACGTCATGAATGCGCTCCTCCGTTATTCCGTTCTCACGCTGCAGATGAATGTGCTTCCGCCACACTAAGTCGTTCTTCTCCGGGAAATCTTCGCGGTAATGCCCTCCGCGGCTTTCTTCGCGGTTCAGTGCGGATTCGGTTGTCAGCATGGCAAGCGTCAACAGATTGGCAAACTCGTATTCTTCTCTCTTCGTCAAGCACGTTTCGTATATTTTCAGCTGCCGCTTCAATTCGTCCAAGCCTTTCTCCAGTCCGACCGCGTCGCGCTTCAGCCCCACATAACGAAGCATCACCTTTTGCAGCTTCAGACGTTTCTCGACGATGGCCTGCATCGGATGCTCCGGACGATGGCTTCGTTCCTCTATTTCCGGCGTTTCTTCGAGCGGAGCCAAGGTACGGATATGCTCTATAATGCGCCGGCCGAATACGATTGCCTCCGACAGCGAATTGCTGGCTAACCGATTCGCCCCATGTACACCCGTAGAGGAAACTTCACCGCAAGCATACAGCCGCTTAATGGAAGTTTCCCCGTTCAAATCCGTTTTCACTCCGCCCATCATATAGTGGGCCGCCGGAGCGACAGGAATCCAATCGGATGTCAAATCGAGCCCGTAATTCAGGCAAAACTCATATATATTCGGAAAACGGTGCTTGACCATCTCCGCCGGTTCATGAGTAATGTCGATATACACGAACGTCGATTTGGTCTGCTCCATCTCGTCGAGGATGGCTCGGGCTACGATGTCGCGCGGTGCCAACTCCAGCTGCGGGTCGTACTTCTCCATAAACCGCTCGCCTTTGATGTTCCGGAGCACGGCTCCCTCCCCGCGAAGCGCCTCCGATATCAAGAAGCGAGGAGCACCCGGATAACAAAGCGATGTCGGGTGGAACTGGATAAACTCTACGTCCCGCACGATCGCTCCCGCCCGGTAGGCAATGGCGATGCCGTCCCCTGTCGCGATTTCGGGATTGGTCGTATACCGGTAAAGCTGACCTGCACCCCCGGAGCATAAGACGGTCGCTTTCGCCCGAACGAATACGCGCTGGCCGTCCGGCTTCTGCACGATCGCGCCATGGCATACGCCGTTAGCCGTAACCAAATCGATTACGAAATGGTCGTCCCAAATCGTAACGTTGCGGTTTTGCCGCGTTTTCTCGGACAGCGCCCTGACGATTTCCGCTCCGGTCGCGTCGCCGTGAGCGTGCAGGATGCGCCGCTGACTGTGAGCGCCTTCTTTCGTTAGCGCCAGTTCTCCGTTCTCCAAGTCGAACTGCGTGCCCATCGCGATCAAATCTTTGACGCCGGCAGGTCCTTCGTGAACGAGCACTTCCACGGCATCGTGATCGCACAGCCCCGCTCCCGCGTTCAACGTATCCTGAAGGTGGTAATCCGGGGAATCCTCATCCGATATGACGGCGGCAATTCCGCCTTGGGCATACCGGGTATTGCTCTCAAGCAACGACTTCGGCTTCGTAATAATCAGGACGCGATTCGCTTCGCTAGCCCTGATGGTTGTGAACAAGCCTGCAATTCCCGCTCCGATGACCATTACATCCGTTTCTACACGCGGCAGCTCATTCAGCGAGAAATCGATCAAATAACGCGGCACCATGGCGATCACCTACAAGACAAGAGAGTAGCGTATGCCAACGACCAGTCGGCATACGCTCATGGCGCAAGTTTCGTGTCACGGAAACTTGCGCCCCAAGCGCAAATCACTTAACTTGCAACATGCGTTCCAAAGAAAGTCTCGCTTTTTCCGCAACTTGAGGCGGCACATAAATTTGCGGCTGCATCGTTTCCAAACATTTGACGACTTTCTTGAGGTTATTCACCTTCATGTTCGGGCATACGAGAAACTTCGTCGCGAAATGGAAAGTTTTATCCGGGCTGTCCTTGCGAAGCTGGAAGCCGGTTCCGTCTTCGGTGCCGACGATGAACTCTTGGCAATCCGATTCTTTGCAATATTTGATAATCGCCGTGGTACTCCCTACAAAATCGCCCAGCTTCACGACTTCGGGACGGCATTCCGGATGAACGACGAATTGGGCGTTCGGATGCTGCGCCTTCATCTCCATGACATCCTTGACCGTCAGCATGTCGTGAGTATTGCAATACCCTTCCCAAATAATCATTTTCTTATCGGTAAACTTGGAGACATAGTCACCCAAATTTTTGTCGGGCACCCAAATAATCTCGTCCGCATCGACGGACTGAATCACTTTGACAGCATTGGCGGACGTACAGCAAATGTCCGTTTCCGCTTTAATCTCGGCCGATGAGTTAATGTACGTGACGACCTTGGCATTCGGATGACGGCTTTTAAGCGCCTTCAATCCTTCTACGTTGACCATGTCGGCCATCGGGCATCCGGCCCGTTCGTCCGGTATAATGACCGTTTTGTTCGGCGCCAAAATTTTGGCGCTCTCCCCCATGAAATGTACGCCGCAAAATACGATGACATCGGCATCCGTTTGCGCTGCTTTTTGCGCAAGCAAAAACGAGTCCCCCCGGAAGTCCGCCACTTCCTGTATTTCATCCCGCTGGTAATAGTGAGCAAGAATAATAGCGTTGCGTTCCTTCTTGAGCTGGGCAATGCGCTCCTTCAGCTCGCGGTTTTGTTCAGCCTTGCGCTCCAACGCGAGAGCTTCCATCCGAATCCTTCCCTTCGTGGAAACACGTGAAAAAGTTCACGCATTTGCTTAGCACTAGTATGAGCCAAGGCCAGCGGCCGTAGCCGATGTATTTTTAGGAACGAAGCGCTACTTGCCAGCCAAAGGTTATACGTAAGTTTACACCTAATTTACACAACAGGGATTGCGCTGTCAATATGGAAAAACCCGCTGTAGCGTGGAAAAACCCGGCTATGGAGGGCCGGGTTACACGTGGCTTGATTGTTTTGCTGTTTTCGGCTTATTGCTTCATTGTTTTGATAAGCCGATTCGCTTCGCCCGCAGGCGTTTGGATCGATTCGTACAGCTTGACCGTGAGCGGCCATTCGAATTGGTCGGTACGCAAATTTTGGAATACGAGGTATTGCGTGCCGCTGATCAATTTATTCACTCCTGCGAACGGCATCGTCTGGGTCGCAATCATCCGACCGGAATTGTCGAGCAGCTCGATCTTCATGTTCGCCGAATTGACGTCGGCGATCACGTCGTCTACCGTCGTAATGTCCGTATCCAGCTTCAGCTTATACGAAAATTGGCCCATCGCGCTGCCTTGGATCGAAAGTGCCCAGCTGTTCAACTTGACGTTATAAGGATAGAAAGAGAGCGTATCATCGTTCGTGGGCTTATTCTCGGCAACCGTCGTCTTAAAGCCGGCGATCGGAATATTGTAAGGCGCGATCGTCTGATTGTCCTGCAGCTTCATCAGCAAGTCCCCGCCCTTCTCGGACGAAGGCACGGCGTACGTATAATTGACGAGATAGGAAAGCTTCGGCGCCAATTGCCCGACGGACGTCGTCTGGCGCGTGCCGCTGTACCGGAATCCTTCCGCATTGGTCAGCTCGGTTTGAAAAGCCGGAAGCGGTACGGGACGCTCTCCGTTATTTTTCACGATGAACTTCGCGATAATCGTATTGTAGCCGGCCGATTCCGATTCGTTCATGGTCAAATCGACGAGCGATACTTCCGTATCCTTGTCGATCAGCTTGTTAAGCGGGTCGAAGGCGATACGGTCTTTCATCTTATAGACGGGCAGGGCGTTGACATCGACCGTCGATGCTTGCGGCAATGCCACGCTCAACCGGCCTACCGTATAAGACTCGACGGACGGCGTATTGTTCGCCCCGAGCTGTACGAACGTTTCAGGCGTCAATACGGTCAAGCTGTTCAATACTGCGTTGTTCTCGGTCAGGATACCGTAATGGATATATTTTTTCTCGCCCGGCTTCAGCTCTACGCTCGTTTCCGCACGCTTGCCTGCGTAAGAGCGCGAATCGGATTTCCCGTCAATGCGGAAGTCCGGAACCGTTTCGGTGCGATCGCCCGTATTCTCGGCAATCAGAGTAATAACCGTAACCGGCCCTTGGGGCGTCTTCTCGTTGATTAACGTCACCGGCGTATATTGCAGCGAATCGGACAGGACGGGGAGCTTGAACGGCTCCGCCCATTGCTTGAGCGCGCCTTCTCCCGTTACGGCGGAGTCGCTGCCGTTCCATACGATCCCGTTCACGGGAACGGTTAGAATGGGCGTTTCCAGCTTCGGATATACGTACTCATCAACCTCTACCCACGATAATTCGGACAGCCCCGTAGCATCTATGTAGTCCAGTGTCAGCATGTAGCTGAGATCGACTTTTTCTTTCGGCTGAATCGCCTTCGCGTTGGCCACGCTTGCCCGAAGCGTATATTCGACGCCTTCCGCCGTTTTCACCCGTAGATCGTAATCCGGTACCCGGACTACGCGATTTCCTTCATTATAAAGCCTGACAACCGCACCGATTCTCGTGCCTTCCTGGAAACGTTCGCTGTAGACGCTTTTTACGTCCGCTCCAACGAGCGGAGTCAGCACGTAATGTCCTTGCGCGCTTTGCGTCACCGCACCCGATTCCTGAGCGAGCAGCATCGCCGGCGAAGCCGTCAAGACGAGAGAAACGCTCAAGACTGCAGCGGATAATGATTTCTTCCATGTCGGTTTCAAAAGATGTTCCTCCGTTTCATTCTACCTATTTCGATTCGGCAAGCTGTACTTTTTCTTTATCCTTCAACTGGTTTTGTCCGGAAACGACGAGCTGTTCTCCTTCTTTGACGCCGGAGATGACTTCCTGGTTCAGCTCGCTCAAACGTCCGAGCTCCACTTTGCGCTTTTCTACCGTATCGCCGACTAGAACGAACACGAAGGAATCCCCGCTTTCGCGCACGACGCTTAACGTCGGAACGGTAATGACGACTTGCTCCTGCTCATACGTCAGCTGCACCTGAACTTTCATGCCCGGCTTAAGGGCCCCGGTCGGATTTGCGACCTCGAGCTCCAGCTCATAAGACTTCGTTTGCGCATCCATCGAATCCGACAAATAGTTTATTTTCGCTTTCGGTCTTTCCGTACTTCCCGGCACGTAATAGACGAGCTCCTGCTTGCCGCGTACAAGCTTGGCCGAGCTCTCCGTAAGCTGCGCTTTAATCCGGATCGGATCGAGCTGCTGCAGATGACCGACCTTCATTCCCGGCTGAATCGTCATGCCGACCACGAGCGGAAGCTCGGTTACCACGCCGGCTACCGGAGCCTTAACTTCCAGATTGGCAATGCTGCGTTCCAGCTCTTTCATCGAAAGCGATGCCGATTGAACCTGCGTTTCCAAGGCGGACAACGTGTCGGATGTCTCCAGCGTCTTCTGCTTCTGCTTGAGCAGGTCCAGATCCATCGTCTGGTTTTTCCACATCGTCTCGGTTTGGTCCAATTGCTGTTTCGTAATAAGTCCTTGATCGTAATCGTTCTTCGCTTTGTTGTATGTCTTGGTCACGTCCAGAAGCGCCTGCTCCATCTTCTTGACGCTGTTGGCCATCTCCGTCTTGCCGTCGGCCAAATCTTTCTTGGCTTTCACCAGTGCTTGCTGGCTGCTCTGCAGCTGGAGCGCGGCCTTTTCTCTCTGGATCTGCATGTCGGTCGGGTCCAGCTTGATGATCACATCGCCCGCGGCCACGCGGTCTCCCCGCTTGACCAATATTTGTCTGACTTCCCCGCCCGCTTTCGCAATTACGTCGAGCTGGGTGGCCGCTACGGCGTCGGCGACTTGCTCCAACGGCTCGCCGATTTTTTGTTTGGACACTTTTTGCACTTTAACTGACTTGATCGTTTGTTCTTGGGCTGTTGTCGGTGCCGCCGCTTGTTTGCCCCCCGCCGTGCAGCCCGCCGCGACCGCGACGGTTAGGACGAGTGCTGCCGCGATTTTCGCGCCGCCTCGAAACGATTTCGTTTTATTTCTTTTTTGTCTCATTTTCGCCTATGCTCCTTTGATCAAGTTCATATTACGCGGACAACGGGTCCGGGGAGGCGATATCCGCCTTTTTGTTTTTCGTTTTCGTGCGGCGTGCAAAGAGCAGCTCGTAAATGATCGGTACGACAACAAGCGTAAGTACGGTCGATGTAGTCAGTCCGCCGATAACGACGACGGCAAGACCTTTGGAAATGATCGTTCCTTTGGACATTCCGAGCGCGAGCGGCATGAGTGCGAAAACAGTCGCGCCCGCCGTCATTACAATGGGTCTCAGCCGCGTTACACCCGCTTCGAGTAAAGCGTCGCGCACCGAATAATTCTGCTCGCGAAGCTGCTGCACGCGGTCGATCAATACGATAGCGTTCGTTACGACAATCCCGATCAACATCAGGAACCCGATCAACGAGGTCATGTTGAGTGATTCGTTCGTAACGAGCAAGCCGAGTAGACCGCCGATCGCCGCAAGCGGCAAGGAGAACAGAATGGCGAGCGGTGCTCTGGCATTGCCAAAGGCGAGAACCATAATGAGGTACACGATGAAAATGGAAGCGGCCATCGCTACGAACATTTGGCTGAAGCTCTCGGCAATATCGTCGGATACGCCCGATACTTCCCGGCTAACGCCGGTAGGAAGCTCCAAGGTGTTAAGCTCGGCGGAAACTTTGGCACTTACTCCGCCTTTATCAGCGCTGTCGATTTTGGCAGTAACCTTTACGACTTGCATTTGCTTCTCCCGGCTGATCGATACCGAAGCATCGATTTCCCGAACTTTCGCGATGTCTTTCAAGTTAACCGTCGTTCCGAAGGGAGTAGTAAGCGGAATATTACCGATATCGCTGAGCGAATCTTTGTAGCTGCGGTCAAGCTCCAGCTTCGTCTCGTACGTTACATTGTCGAACTTGAGATCGCCGAGTTCTTCCTTTCGGGTCCACGTATGGACGGCATCCATCACTTGGGCCGAGCTCAAGCCGTACACGCGGGCTTTGTCGGCATCGACGGTTACTTCGACCTCCATCTTCTTCTCGCCAAGTGTGTCTTTGATTTCGCGCAGCTCCGGGAATGTCTGCATCTTCTCCTTGATCAAACCTGCTGCGTGCTCGAGACTTAACAAATCGTCGCCCTTGAGCGAGTACGAGAAGTCGGTTCCGCCGCCTCCGCCTCCCGCGAACGACAGCAGCTGACCATCGACCTTGGAGCCTTTGGGCATATCTTTCAATATCGTTTCCTTATAATATTGCAGCGCGTCCTTCGCATTCGTGTTGAGGCTGACCTCCGTAAAGATCGAAGCTTTGTAAGGAACCCGTTCCGTACCGAAATCGTATCCTACCAACGATTCGATGTACGTAAATTTCGATTCGCCGGCCGTATCTTTCTCGTTTCTCATCATTTCTTCGATTTGGTTCATTTTCGCGTTCATCGTTTCCATCGACGTTTCGCGAGGCATCTGGATCTGGAACATCATCTGGCGATCCGATTCGCTTTCCGGCATAAAGCCCATAGCGAGCTGGGGAACGATAAGGACAAAAGACATAACAAACAGCAGAGCGGCGAAGAGCATCGTTTTGATCCGATTGTTGAGCGACCAGACGAGCACGCCTTTGTACGATTTCATGAACTTTCCGACCTTCGTTTCGTCGTGAGCCTGAATGCTCTTCTGCTTCATGACCATCAGCTTGGCAAGCATCGGAATGACGGTCAATGCCACGATCAGAGAAGATAGGAGAGCGCAGGCCAGCGTCAGCGCGAACGGACGGAACACCTCACCGACTACCCCGCCTACAAATGCGATCGGGGCGAAAACGCCTACTGTCGTAATCGTCGAGGATGTGATGGCGGCCGATACTTGCTGAGTCGCCAGCTTGATCACCGATTCGTTTCGTTCATGGGCTTTCTGCAGCTGGCTATAAATATTTTCAATAACAACGATACTGTCGTCGACGACCCGTCCTACGGCGATCGCCATCCCGCCCAATGTCATGATGTTGAGCGAAATATCGAGTCCCGACATAAATAACAGCGTAACGAGGATCGAAAGCGGAATCGAGACTAAAACGATAATCGTCATGCGAATGTTTCTAAGGAAGAGCAAAATCATAAGCGAAGCGAGGATGGCTCCCAATCCGCCTTCGCGAACCATGCCGTCGATCGAATGCTTAATATCAACCGCAGCGTTGTATATGGAGTGGAATTTAACGTTAGGCAGCGTTTTTTCCCATCCTGCGATCAACTTGTCGGCAGCGTCGCCGAACTCGACCGCGTTGGCATCTTTCGTTTTATAGAGGTGAATCCCGATGGCGGGCTTGCCGTCGAGTCTCGCCATGAACGGAGATTCCGTAATCGATTCGACTTTGGCGATTTGCTTGAGTAGAATCGTTCCGCCTGACGGAGTGGAGAGCGGTAAGTTATCCAGGTTGTAAACCGTATCGATTTGGCCTTTCACTCGCACCATTTGAGTACGTCCTTCGAAATCTACGGATCCGGCCGGACTGGACAATAAGGCCGCTTTGATCAGACCGGAAACTTGCGAAGGAGAAAGTTTGTATTGATTCAGCGCGTTGGCATCCAGACGAATGGCCATCTGCGCTTCCTGATTGCCGATGGAATCGACATGGTCGATGCCGCTGATCCCATTAAAGCCAGGAAGAAGGATGTCCTTGTACAGCTTGTCGAGCTCGGTTTGGTTCATCCCGTTCTCACCGTATACGGACATGTAGTATACCGGTTCAGAGGCGAAGCCGAACGTCATGACGCGCGGCTTCTCCGAGCTTTGCGGCAGCTTCACGTTAGCGATCAGGCTTTCCACGTCTTTTTTCGCGTCGTCGACTTTAATGCCTTGGTTCAGCTCGACTACAATTTGCGAGAAGTTGTCGCTCGAGGTCGAGGTCAAATTTTTGAGTCCTTTGGCGCCGGCTATTGCTTTCTCCAGCGGCTTCGTCACTTGATCGAGCACGTCTTTGGGCGGAGCCATATACTGGGTGTTTACGATAACGACCGGAAACGAAATATCCGGCATGCTCTCCACTTTCAATTGTCCGGCAGCATAGGCCCCCCCGATGGACAGCAGCAAAATTAAAATGATTACCGCTGCTATGTTTTTCATGGAAAAATCGGTCAAGCGATTCATTCGGTTTCATCCCTCCCATACGATCTTACATCAAGCTTTTCTGTTTGTTGCTACCCTTTCTCGCTGCTATGTATCCCATTGATAATTGTAAAAAACAACGGCTTGCCGCAACATGGGCTGTGGCTGTATCTTGACCTAGACCTAAGACCGGTTTCTTGCCGGTATTCGTTACGATTCGTTCTCCGTGTTCCTCCCTCTCATGTCCGAGATCAACCGATTCATTTCTTCCTCTACCCCTTCCAGCCTTCTGAACACGACACGGTAAAATACCGCCAGCTCCGAATACCGCTGCTGCAGCACCTGGAACGACGCCTTCTCGCTCTCCTGCAATACTAGTGGGTCCGGCAATTTGCGAAGCGTATCTTCAACCCAGTTCATCTCGGCGGTCATACGTTCCATCACCATACGCATCGTGATTTGCAGATGCTCCTCGGGAATGCAGTAATAATCTTTACGGTCCTTCCCCCTGGCAAGTTTCAGACAATGTCCTAAACTTTCGAGCGTTCGCACTTGAATACTTACCGCCGCTTTGGTCACACCGAGCCGCTCGGCAATTTCCTGCAAGCTGACCGGCTCGGGAGAACAAATCAACAGCGCATAAATGCGTCCGACCAACGGGCTTGATCCGCTCTCTTCGAAAAGCCGCGCCATCCTCTCCGTCAATTCCGAACGGAAGCGGTCGAACTCCCCGTTGCCCATGTCATTCTCTCCTATCATCGTTTACATTGTTAATAAGCATATTAACGATCTAATCGTAACGGCAGATGCCTCTATACGTCAAACGTTGAAATCGGTTTAAATTGTGAATTTTTTCTAAAGTCATAGATGGAGCAGCCGACGAGCGGACAAAAAAAGCCGTCTCCTCTAAGAGAGACAGCTTTTGGGGGGCTATGCAATCATTCTTCCTTCTTGTCATCCTTCTTATCTTTATCGAAATCGAGCTTGTTGGCTTCCAAGCCGTTGGTCTGAGTATGAATATTAACCTTCGGCTCATCTTCCTTGCCGAGCGGACCCGCTTCGTCACTGCCTGTCCCGACGATCGAGCCTTTCTCGAGCAATTCGATAATTTGGTCTTTGTCGAGCGTTTCGCGTTCGAGCAAAGCGTTTGCCACCAAATGTACCTTGTCGCTGTGAGTTTGCAATATTTCCTTCGCCCGCTCGTAGCAGGAGCGAATGATTTGCTGCATCTCTTTGTCGATCTCGTAAGCGATCGCGTCGCTGTAATTTTGATCGTGACCGATGTCGCGCCCGAGGAACACTTGGCCTTGGGAATTGCCGAACTGCATCGGGCCGAGCTTCTCGCTCATGCCGTATTCGACGATCATGCTGCGCGCCATCGAGGTGGCTTTCTTAAAGTCGTCATAGGCGCCGGTACCGATTTCTCCGATAAACATTTCCTCGGCGACGCGTCCGCCGAGCAGACCGGTAATGCGGTCCAACAGCTCGGATTTGGTCGCAAGCAAACGGTCTTCGCCTTCCTTCGGAATGCTGAGCACGTAGCCTCCCGCACGTCCGCGCGGAATAATCGTAACTTTATGCACGACATCCGCATGACGTTCGTAGTAGCCGATAATCGCGTGTCCGGCTTCGTGGAACGCAATCGTCTTCTTCTCGCGGTCGCTGACGACACGGCTTTTCTTCTGTACCCCGACGATAACGCGGTCGAACGCTTCCTCGACTTCATCCATGGAAATATCTTTGCGATTGCGCCGGGCCGCGATCAAGGCGGCTTCGTTCAGCAGGTTCTCCAAATCGGCGCCGCTGAAGCCGGTCGTGTAACGCGCCAGCGAATCGAGCTTGACGTCTTTGTTTAAAGGTTTGTTGCGCGAATGGACTTTCAGTACCGCTTCGCGGCCTTTGACGTCCGGACGGTCTACCGTAATTTGACGGTCGAAACGGCCTGGACGCAGCAAGGCAGGGTCCAAAATGTCGGCGCGGTTCGTTGCGGCGATGATGATAATGCCTTCGTTCGCTCCGAAACCGTCCATCTCGACAAGCAGCTGGTTGAGCGTTTGCTCGCGCTCGTCGTGACCGCCGCCCAAGCCGGCTCCGCGTTGGCGGCCTACGGCATCGATCTCGTCGATGAAAATGATGCAGGGCGAATTTTTCTTGGCGTTCTCGAACAAGTCGCGTACCCGGGATGCCCCGACACCGACGAACATTTCCACGAAATCGGAACCGCTGATGCTGAAGAAGGGAACTCCCGCTTCCCCGGCTACCGCTCGGGCCAACAGCGTTTTACCCGTACCTGGAGGACCAACTAGAAGGACACCCTTCGGAATTCTCGCGCCGAGCGCGGCGAACTTCCGGGGGTCTTTCAGAAACTCGACGACTTCGACCAATTCCTGCTTCTCTTCATCGGCCCCGGCCACATCGTCGAACGTGACCCGCTTCTTCTCTTCATTATAAAGACGTGCACGGCTCTTGCCGAAATTCATTACTTTGCCGCCGCCGCCCTGGGCTTGATTCAGCAGGAAGAAGAACAGGATGAAGATGATTACGAACGGGATGATCGACGTCAGGAACGTAATCCAGACGTTGTCTCCGTCCATCTTCTCATGGACTTCCTTGGTTATGTTGCTTTGCTCGAGCAGCTCGACAACGCGGGGATCGAAAGGAGCATGGGTTTCAAAAAGCAGCTTGTCTGTACTTGATTGCTTGAATTTGCCTCGAATCAAATAAGTATAGCCGTCAAATTTCACCGCTACTTCTTCGATGTTGTTATTTTTCAATTCCTCGCGGAATTTGGTGTACGTAATGGTCTGCTTCGTATCATTCTGGCTGCTGATGAAATGTACGATCCCGACCGTAACTAAAAATATGAGCAAATAAAATCCGGTATTGCGGATGATCCGATTCATCCCCTACCTCCTCTCTGGCGACACACGTAACTTATTTTACCACAGCGCATCTGCCGTTCACAATAAACGCGCAAGCGGCTTACGGCCTTTTGTAAACTTCCGGCTTCAGGATGCCGATATACGGCAAATTGCGGTATTTCTCGGCAAAGTCAAGCCCGTATCCGACAACAAATTCGTCGGGAAGGGTAAAGCCTTTGTAATCCGGCTCCAAATCGACGGACCTTCTGGCCGGCTTGTCGAAGAGAGTGACGATGGATACGGAACATGCATTCCGACGTTCCAGCACATCGATCAAATAGCTTAAGGTCAAGCCGCTGTCGATGATGTCCTCCACAATAAGCACATTCCGGCCCTCCACCGGAACGTCCAAATCCTTGATGATTTTCACTACGCCGGACGACTTGGTTGCCTGCCCGTAGCTCGATACCGCCATGAAGTCGATATCAAGCGGAATCGTCATCCGTTTCACCAAATCGGCCATAAAGATGAATGCGCCTTTCAGTACGCAAATGACGAGCGGATTCCGGCCTTCGAAGTCGCGGCTGATCGTCTCCCCGAGCTCCTCAACCTTGAGCCGAATCTGGTCTTCGGAGAACAGAACGTTCTGAATGTCATTTACCAACCATGGACCCTCCTACTTAATACTATGAAAGCATGAATGACCGCATTCTCGGTAAGACAAAAGCTTACCTTTCGATGGGGCGGACCTTCATTACCAATACCCTTGATGTCGTTTCGGATACGGTGGCATGCGTCGATCTGCGCACCCCGGGGATCCATAGAATACGGCCCGATGCATCCAGCACTAGCGGGACGCGGTCTCTTGTCTCCGGCGGCATTTTTTCGTCAATGAACATATCTTTTACTTTTTTCGTCCCCTTTAAACCGAGCGGTTCCATGCGGTCTCCCGGCTGACGGCTGCGAACGGACAACGGGAAATGCAGAAGCTCGTAATCGAACCGAGCCTCGTCGCGCCCGCCGCGTCCCCTCCAAGAAGGATCGGTCGTTTCGCTTCCGCCGATCAGCGCCATTTCCAGCTCCATTCCCGCTTCCGGCAAGCGCAGCGAATGATGCGGCCCTTCCATAAGGTACTCGTAGGGCCGGGGTACCGGCGCCGCCTGAACGAACCTTACACGATCATACTCGCGTAACAGTTTGAGCCTGTCGTGCAGATCGAGCGACAGCGACTCTCCCTGCTCTCGGACGATGACGGAACGAACGGTCTCAATCCGTGCGTAATCGGATAAATCTGCCTCCGAAAAAACATAATTTAATATTAGTTTAATCAAGCGCCTTTGTAAAGCAACGTGAAGCCCGGCAAAACGGTTCGCGCCAAGGCTGCATTCGACCTGTCCTTCCGCCTGCTCGACCGTCACGAACTCCGTGAATTTCTTGCGCGCTTCGGCATCCATCCAATCGTCTTCGGCCTGCATCATGTCGGCGAGCCGGTTCAAAGATTCGGGCAGCTTATCGTTGTATCCGCGCAAATACGGAAGCACATCGAGCCGCACGACGTTGCGGAAATATTTGCGCTGCTCGTTGCTGCTGTCCCGGCACACCGGGATGCCGTATTCGGCGCAATGGCGTTCGATCTCCGATTTGTATATACGTAACAAAGGACGAATTAGTTCCAAATTTTTTTCCGTTCTTCGAAGCGGGATACCGGTAAGCCCCGACGGACCGGTTCCTCTCATGATGCGCATCAGCATCGTCTCGGCCTGATCGTCCGCATTATGGGCGAGCGCTATTTTGCCCGCGCCGTGACGCTTTGCCGTCTCGAACAAAAAAGCATACCGTTTTTCCCTCGCGGCCGCCTGGGAGTTCATGCCGGTTTCCGCCACGTACGCAGGCAGATCGAACCGGCCGATTTCGCAGGGCACCCCCAGCTCGGCCGCATAAGCGGCTACCGTCTCCGCCTCCCGCTCCGACTCCTCCACCCGGAACCCGTGATTGACATGGGATACGATAAGCTGGAACCGGAAATCCCGGGAAAGCAAAAAAAGAACGTGCAGCAGCGCCATCGAATCCGGTCCGCCCGAAACCGCTACGACAATCCGGTCACCCGCCTCCGCGAGCTGCTCGTTCCGAATCGCGCTTTCCACTTTCTTCAGCAGTTCCATGGTCTACACCTTTCTTGGCTTGCTCACGTGTTGTGTTCGATTCCATAACTTTATCCGTTGAACCAAAACATGTAAAGGACCGATAAGAACAACCCGATTGATGTGAAGAATGCGGTTTTGATCCAAACAGCCGCCATGGCGGACCGAATATGATGCCGACTCGCTCCGTGCTTCTCCATCACCTGCTTCCATGAAGCCGCCGCTTCGGAGGAGCTTGTCCATCTGCCTGCGATCGCATTTTTCAGTACATGCGCAACCGGACGGCAGTTCGGACATTCTTCGATCAGCTTGACCAGATCGTTCGAGCTCCGGTTCTGCGGCAGCCCGCTCGCCAGTTCCTTCATTCTCTTCTCCATGCCGCTCATCTGCAGGCATAGCACGGCGAAGCCGAATAAATCGTAGCCGTCGTCGGCCACCCGTTCCCCGGCGTTCCAATAACCGCGGTCATACAGCTCGGTGAACTGTTTGATCGAGCGTCCCCTCTCGGTTACTCCGCCGTAGTCGACAAGCTCTACATCGCCGTATCCCGAAACCAGCACGTTCTCCGCCTTCAAATCGCCGAATGCATACCCTTGCAGGTGCAAAGCTTGAAGCTTGCGAAGCAGGTTCAAGCCGATCATATAGAACCAGTCGGGCCCATTTCTTCCAATGTAATGCCGGGGAATATCGCCGCGTATGTAGGTCATCACATAGAAAGGGTACACGCTGCCGTTCAATTCCACATCGTCGGCATCGTGCAGGAAAGGCCGGGATTTTTTCTTATCCAATTCGCGGAGCACGTTTACTTCCATCTGCAAATCGAGCGCGTCAAACCCGAATTTGAGCGCATAAGCCTGCTTCCCGGAATGCACGAGAAACACTTTTCCGTTGGCCCCTTCACCGAGCAGTCTGACGATCCGGTACGACCGTTTGTTCCACTTGCCGCAAACGATAAAGCCTTCGGTCAAAACCACCCTAGACGATGTAGTCACTTAATATCCCATCCCCGCTGCTCGCCCTGGAAGAAGGAGCATACTCCGTGCCGCCCTCCCGGCCGTCGGTCGTTTCCGGCGTTCGCGCTTCGGATACGTACCGGACAGCCTTCATCAGCGCGGGACCGGTAGGCGTCGTCCCCTTCATGTTTAATTTATAGAACAATTCGTCTTTTTTTGCAAGATCGGAAGTCCAACCCGCCAGCAGGTCCGCTTCCGTATTGCCGGGAAATCGCAGAACGGACATCTCGCTCTTCCCCCGCCGCGCCCGCAGGCTCGCAAGCAAATCTCTGCACGCCTCTTCGACCGCTCTCAGCTTCGGCCGCATGCTCGCACTCGTATCGATAAGCAGCGCCACCCGAAGCGCACCGGTCTCGCTCAACTCGTCTATCAGCTTTACAACCGGTCCCCGATGTTCCGGAGACAACCGCTCGATCGCGGCCGTCGGCCCCATCAACTGCCGCAGCTCCTGCTGGACGGTTTGCCGGATCGTCTCCACAACCGTCTTGCGCGTCATCATCTGTACGGTTTCCGCCAATGCCCCGGAAGAGACGATTCGGCTCATGCCGCCTCCCGCTTTGGCGATATCCGCTATTTCCGCCGCTCCGCGTTCGCTCATGTCGCCGCCGTCGACGATCCCGATCACATTCACGACGATGCCGAGCCGCTGCGCGTGTGCAGCCGCCACAACCGGACTGATTCCCTCATTGGAACATCCGTCCGTTATCAATACGATTTGGTTCATTCGGCAACTCCCTTTCTTCGCCTGGGATTCTATCATCTAGTATTTCCGCGCAAATAGCGTCCAATACCCGAGCGGCGCAACGGAATGGATAGTTATCCGGCAAAAAAAAGAAAACGCCCCTCATCGGAGAGAAGCGTATGCCGAAATCCGTTCCAAGAAAGCAAAAAACCCGGAATATCCGGGTCAACTGACCGTTCTCGGCCGCTCTACTTTGGTCACCCCCTGCCAACGGAAGGTGGCCCATTCCGGCTTATATTTCTCGATTCGGGCGACGACAACGGTCATGTCGTCCATAATTTCGCCTTGATGGTAGCGTACGATCGTTTCCAGCAAGCAATCGGCAAAAGCTTGCGGCTCCTCCGCATCGATGCCTTGGATAATCCGCTTCATCCACATCTCCTTATTGACGGCCGGTCCCGGCGCATCGAATATGCCGTCCGTCATCATGATCAGCGTATCCCCCGGCATGAGCTGCATCGAGATGAGATCGACATCGATGTCCTGCAGAATGCCGATCGGCAAATTATTGGCCGAGATTTGGATCACATCCGTTCCGCGTTTAATATAGCTCGGTGTCGAGCCGATTTTCACGAAAGTCGTTTTCGCGTTGTACTGGTCGATAAGCGCTACGTCGACGGTGGCGAACATCTCGTCGGAAGAGCGGAGCATCAGCACCGAATTCACCGACTTGATCGCAAGCTTCTCGTCCATGCCCGATTGCAGCAGCTGCTGCAAAATCGACAGCGCCGCGCTGCTCTCCGCGCGAGCCCGCTCTCCGTTGCCCATCCCGTCGCTAAGCGCAACCGCGAATTTTCCATTGCCCAGCTCCACCGTACTGAAGCTGTCTCCCGACAAAATGTCGCCTCCCTTGGCCGCACATGCTACCCCCGTTTCCACTTCGAACTCCTTGGCGGAGCAGAACAATACGGTCGCATAGCCGTCTCCCCGGCTCGATACCTCCTCATTGCGCACCGCGATGTTCTCGCCCAAAATATCGGACAGCAGCGGCGCGATAATTTTCCGGCACTCGTCGAACCCTTTCGTATATTGGTGGATAATTTCGATCTCCACGTTGCCTTCGTCCAGACTGATAATGTCGATGCTGTGGATGGACAGTCCCAGATCCTCGAGCGCCGAACGGATTTGTTCCTCCTGCAGAAACAACGCATGCCCTTCCCGTTTTATTTCTTTGGCCAAATCCTCCATTACTTGCGAAACTCCGGTCAATTGCTCGGCTACAAGCTGGCGGCTGTCCTGAATTTGCTTCTTCCAATGCAAATCGTGCTTGAACAGCCCGTACTGCTGCTTCATGACGACGAGCACTTGATCGGTCCGGACGCACGCCTGCTTCCATTCCCCCGGGATGTCACGCTTCGCGAACGTTTCGCGGGCATCGATTTCGCTCATCATCTCGGTCATGAATTTGTACGTTTGATAAAACTTGTCGTCCCAGCATTGCTTGCGCTTCCAGCACATCGCGCATGTCTGCGAGGCGACCGAGTTCATGAAATGCTCGACCTCCCTTTCCTTCGCCGCGCTTTCATCCAAATGCGTAAGCTGCTTGAAGCTGCGCGACAGCTGGCGGAACACCTCGGAAAACTGCTGGACCCGGCCGGCCGTAATGTCCCGTACCCGCTTGGCGTAATCGTGCTGCGACTTCATATTTTCCTGCGTGCCGGGAACATACTTGGCAATCGTCTGAATGAAGCTTCGCGGTGTGAGCAGGAAGAGAAGAACGGCCGCTACCGACTCCCAGGTCGAGCTCATCACTTCCGTCTGGCTGCCGATATAGATCGACAAAATCGAGGAGCCGAGCAGCATGCCGAACGCCACCGCCATCCGGTTCGCTTCCTTCAGCAACCCGGCCAGCATGCCGGAGAAGGCGAGCAAACTCATCTGGTAAATCGCATTGACGTCTGCCAAACTCAGGATAAGACCGGTAATGACGCCGACGGACGCCCCGAGCGGCGCTCCTCCGACCAGTGCGAACATCAGGATCAAATACCGCGACATCACATGCTCCAGCGATACCGACTGAATGATCCAGCCTACCGTACCGGTCATGACGGAACCGAGCAATATAATCAGACAGATGATTTCTTCGTTCTTTAAATAGTAGCTTTTGCGAGTCAGCGTAAATACCGGTATCGCCTGGATGAAGATAAGGGTAAGCACGAAGCTGAGCGCTGCCTCCACGGCCGTCAGCATTAGCGTGTACCAGGTCAGCTCGGAGGCGACGATGCATCCGAACAGCTGAACCGTAAAAGCGGACGTGAACACGATAATCGGCGCATAGGACAACTCCGCCCGCTCATATTTTTCCAGCCCCTTCTGAATGAGCAGGAATACGATCATCTCGGTTAAAATGTAGCCCGTCTTCATCTCCAGCGCGAACAGACTCCCGGCCAGAAGAGAAAGGCCGACCCAACGCGTCAAATCTTTACGCACGAAGTAGACGACGGCGAAGTAAGCGATTGCAAAGGGGGCGAGCTGCTCCAGAATCATCGCCCTGCCGAGCAGGAACGCCATCGCGACCAGCACAAACGCCCATTTCTTGGCGACGACCGACTGGACGAACCGGTTTTCCATCAGCGTGCGCTTGCCTCCGGCTTTAGCCTTTTGCATCATCCCGCTTATAGGCGCGGACTTCAGATCAACAACGTTCCACTTTTGCATCCTTAGGGCACCACCTTATTCGTTTTCGTGTGTTCCCTATTATAAAAACAATCTAGTATAAAGTTTGTCACAATGAGTTGATAGAGTGAAAGAATTTTCCGACAAAAACAGCCGGAGCGCGCGCGAACCCGGAACCTTTGCCAGGCTTGCCATCGTACTGTTTTCGGAAAGCAATCCCGCAAACGCATTTGTCTATTCTTTGGCCGTGACCAAGCATGAGAAGCCTCCCTTCTAGTAAAACAGTGTCGATTTGATAGCCGATAGGGAAGCGGTCCGACAAAAGCAGTGCAAAAAAGAAAATAACCCCGGAAAGTGGAGTTACGGCTTCGACCTCTGCTCCTAGGAACTTTAACGGAATTACCGCCCTGACTGACTACCCGGACTTTGTGGATCGCAAGTCCCGGTCTTCAGAGAGCAGATACGTTATTCCGTTAAAGTTCCCATATGTCTCTCGGGGATTCTGTATGCGAACAAAAAAAGCTCCGGACACGCCGTAACGTGTCGGAGCTAATGTCTGAAGGAATAGCGGCAGAGGGGATCGAACCCCCGACCTCACGGGTATGAACCGTACGCTCTAGCCAGCTGAGCTACGCCGCCATAACAATTCGAAAGTATATACTACAACCGGACCGTTGTCAACTTCCGTGCAAATTAGGGTAACATGATGCCAAAAACGCCGACTGTCCTGTCGGACGGCCGGCGTACCATTCCATGTATAACGGGCTGTCGGCACGCTTATACTCTGCGTGCGCCTCTTCCGCCCCGTTTCCCTTCGGTGTTTTTCTTCAACGACGAGATGCGTTCTTCGCTGTCCTTCAAGAAGCGCGACATCTTGTCCTCGAACGTAAGTCGGTTAGCGGTTGGTTTAAAGGGGCGACCACCACGATCATTCCGGCCTCCGCGATCTTCGCGGTCCCGGTTAAATCCGCGTTCAGGACGCTCCGGGCGCTGCTGCTGCTCTCCCGGCGGCTTGTCGACGGCTTGGCGAATGGACAGACCGATCTTGCCGTCCTTGTCCACATTGATCACTTTCACCAAAACTTTGTCTTCCAGCTTCAAATGATCGTTGACGTCCTTCACATAATTGTCGGCAATTTCGGAGATGTGTACGAGACCGGTCACGCCTGCTGACAGCTCCACGAAAGCCCCGAAATGAGTAATGCCTGTCACCTTGCCTTCCAACTTGGTGCCCACTTCAATTGCCATAGAATGAAACGTTCCTCCCTAAAAATATGTTGGAAATAATCTCTCATACCTATCCATACGCAATTCTCGCAACTTTTGCGACGGTTCGGGCCAAAAAAGTTGCACCAACAGGCAGGCGATGTGAGGATCGGATATGGAGATTATACAAGATCGACGACATAAAGGTCAATAAGGACGTGGGCTCACGGAGATTTGGGGGTGTAGAACAGCGTCTCCCCCGGCTTTGAATAATGATATTCTTTTCTGATTTTCTGGAGTATGTATTCGGGATCGTTCAGCCGTTCGATCTCTTTCTTGTACGATTCGTTCAATTTGACGGTCTCGGTGCGCTTCTGATCGAGCTCTTCGACATGCGCGGCCTTGACTCCGAGACGTCCTTGCTGGTTCCATAAAATAAGAGCCGCCCAAGTCATAAAACCGACCATCGCAAATGCGAGCAGCCGAACGCGGCGGCGAGCGCCTTTATTCGATTGTTCCGGTGTACCGGCTTTTTTCGCTTCGCGCATTGCTTTAACGGTTCCTCCTATTGCGGTTTGTTTATCCGTTTTTCCTAAACAACCGTTTGATGGCTTGTACCCATCTGCCGCACCGTCCGGTGAAGCGGTTCCACCAGTCCGGCTTTCTAAGCCGTTTCCGCAGCGGCTTTATGAGCCATTTCCCCAAAAGAAGGAACGGATAAAGCAATTGTAACATAATTTTACCGAGGAAAATAGTGAGCGCCCATAAAAATCCGAACAGCACAAGGATGAGACGGTACAAAAGCTGTACCGGTTTAATAATGACGATCTCAATCGTTTTCCCGATGAAGCGGATCAGCGCCCGGACGAGCCGGATGCAAAACTGGACGAATACAATCGTCAGCCGGCTGGCGAGCCGGAAGTACAGCCATAAGCCGAGAGCCAAGCCCAAGAACACATACACGCGGACTTGTCCGTCATTGCTGTATAACAGTGCGCGAAAGACGAACAGGGTGGCGACGATCCAGTAGCCGATGTCGAGCAGCGGAACGAGCCAGCGCGGAGGCCGCAGCTGCCCGGATAAGACGCGGTAGACGTCGAACAACGCTCCCATGAACGCACCGCTGCCCGCCATGACGGATAAGGTCAGAAATTGGATGTGCAGGCTCACTTGAACAACTTCCCTAGAAATCCTTTGGATTTCTCGTGCGCGCTCGCATCCAGGTAGTTGAGGCCGTGCACCGTCCCTTCGATCGCCACAAGACCTTGCTCAAGGTTCAAGTTCTTAATATGTAAATTTTGCCCTTTGATAGCCAGGAACCCGCATTCCGTTTCCAGCAGAAATTCCTCGCTGTCGAAGCTCTCTACGTTGAGCACGCCGGATATTTCGAGCAGCTTGCGATTGAGCATCTTCACTTCCTGGCGTTTTTGCTTAACCGGATCGATCATGGCATGTACCCCTCCCTCTTACGACTAGATTATGGTGGGGGGGCTCGTTTTAGAACCAGAAACACCGATTGACCGGCAGGCGGCTAACGCCCCGTACAGACACGAAAACCGGCCTTGCGGCCGGTCTCTGGATGCGGATTATTCCGCATGGGATTCTTCCTTCAGCACAGTATACATCTCGCCCGCTTCTTCCTTCCGGGTCGTTTCGGCGATTCGTTCCACGCGCACGGTCACACTCTTCTGACCGAATCGGATGACGAGCTCGTCTCCGATCTTTACGGTACTGCTCGCTTTCGCTTCCCTTCCGTTGATCCAGATTCGACCTTGGTCGGATACGTCCTTGGCGACCGTACGCCGTTTAATGAGTCTGGATACTTTCAGAAACTTGTCGAGACGCATTATTTTACAGCTTCTTTAAGCTTGTTGCCCGCTTTGAAAGCAGGAACCTTGGATGCCGGGATTTTGATTTCTTGGCCCGTTTGCGGGTTGCGGCCGGTGCGACCGGAACGGGTACGGGTTTCGAACGTGCCAAAGCCGATCAGTTGAACTTTGCCGCCGCTCGACAAAGCGTCGGTTACTTCACCAAGAAAGCTGTTCAATACGGACTCTACATCCTTTTTGGACAATCCGCTTTTAGTAGCGATGTTGTTTACGAGATCTGTCTTATTCATCGTTTAATTCCTCCTAAAAAGTTGGCATGAAGCTCTCCCAAGGAAAGCTGGGTTTGCATGGGCATTTTGCCTGTACGGTAGTATGTATTCTTTGTTGGCCCGGAAATTCCTTCTACGATCTTGCATTTTTCGAAAGTTTTTTTGCTTCTTGCCACATTTTTTCCATCTCCGGTAACCCAGTTTGGTCAAAAGTTTGGCCTTTTAGACGCAGCTGGCGCTCGATATAGCCGAATCTTTCCAAAAATTTGCGATTTGTCGCCGCAATCGCCTCTTCGGGATCAATCCGCAAAAATCGAGCCAAATTGACAACAGCAAACAACAAATCGCCGAGTTCCCCCGACCGTTCCTCGTCGGAAGCTTCCTTCAGCTCCGCCAGCTCCTCCTCGATCTTGGCGTACACCTCTTCCGTCCGTTCCCAGTCGAAACCGACCTGGGCCGCCTTCTTCTGCAGCTTGTACGCCTTCATGAGCCCCGGCAAATCTCTCGGGACACCCGCGAGCACGGATAGCTGCTCCACATCTATGCCTTTGCTCCGCTTCTCCTCCGCCTTCATCTCGTTCCAGTTGCGCAGCGCCTCGTCCGCATCGTCCGCCCCGAGCTCCCCGAACACGTGGGGGTGGCGTCGGATCAGCTTGTCGTTCAGCCCCGCGATCACGTCATAGACGTCGAACGCTCCCGTCTCCGCTTCCATTTGGCTGTGGAGCATAATTTGCAGCAGCAGGTCGCCGAGCTCTTCGCACATCGCCGCAGGGTCGTCGTCGTCGATCGTTTCCAGCACCTCGTACGTTTCCTCGATCAAGTTTTTGCGAATGCTGGCATGCGTCTGTTCCCGGTCCCACGGACACCCCTCCGGACTGCGGAGAATATCGACAATTTCACGCAGCCTCTCGAATGTGCGGTTGCGCACCGACTCCTCCTCCGTGCGCGGGACCCATACGAGCGACAAGTTCCCGTACCCGTCCAGACGATCCAGCTCGTACAGCGGCACCCGGACGATCCGCTCCCGTCCGGCCACCCCGAGCTCGTGTCCGACTACGACTTCGTGTTCGTCGGGCAGCGCGTTCATCAGAAACAGCTTGACGTCCGACGCCGTATGCGAATCGTACACTTGCGCGATAAGCGCGTGCATGCGGGGCTCATATCCCGCTCCGCCGGCCGGAAGCGCGGTCGCATCGAATAAAGCGAAGCCTTCGATCGGATCGAATCCGAACCGCGAGAACGCTTGGTCGAGGAAGCTTTCGCCTCCGGCGACGGTCAGCTCGACTTCCTCGCTCGCACAGCGCTCGCGAAGCAGCCGGGTCGTCGATTCGGCCACCATCGGATGGCCGGGAACCGCGTATACGACCGCTTGCTGCGAGGTACGGGCCATTCGGAGCAGCTCGTCCACGATGGAATCATAGACTTCGGCAAAAGAACGGTGCGCTTCGTAAAGCCCGTCAAACGACTGGACCGTTACACCGTTTGTCCTCAGAAAATCGACAACCGGGTGTTTGTCCGTGCGCACATATAAGGGATCGGCCGCCTGCAGCTTTTTCCAGACGCCTAGCGTAAGCTGGTTCTCGTCTCCGGAACCAAGCCCTACTACGGTAATAGACGGGGACATCGTAAGCCTCCTTCAGCTATTGTAAAATGCGCCATTTGCGCAAAACCGGGAGCAGCTTCGCCCCGAGCTTCGGTACGGCCGCAAGCTCGTTCGCGCTGACGGCGCCGGTACGGAACAGCATGACGCCAAAGACGGATGCTCCGCACATGACGGAGACTAAGGCAACGACCGTTTGTCTCCCTCTATAGGAAAACTCCGGGAGAGCATGCAGCAAAATCCGGTCGACTGCGAACAGAACGGCAGCGGTTACGATCGCCATTACTGCGGTGGAGAGCAGCGGCTTGACGGCATAATCGCGCCAGGACAAGCTGATTAACCGAATCCGGCTAAGCCGCAGCAAGTTCAGTCCGGCGGCGGCGGCATACGCGGCCACTGCGGAAACCGCGGCTCCTTCAATCCCCCATCGGGGTACGAGCCACAGGTTCAATCCGACCTTAATCGCCGCGGCGGCGAGCAGATGATAAGCGGTAGCCCGCTCCGCGCCCATGCCCTGCAGAATGGCTCCGGACACGATCTGAACGACGCTGAACACAGTCGTACAGGCGAGAATCATCATCGTGACGTATCCCGCCGCATCCTTGTAGAACATTACGTTCAACGGGATCGCCGTTACAGCCATCCCGGCGGACGCGGCCAGCCCTATCAGCCACGTGAGCCGCAGAGACGCGGATGCGCTGCCGCGCACTTCCGCCAGCGCACCTCTCGCCCTCGCTTCGGATATGGCGGGAACGAGCGCCACCGACATGGAGGAGACGATCATCGCCACAAGCTGGACAAGAGGAAGACCGTGATTGTACAAGCCGAATCGCGCCATCGCTTCGGCATTGCTCAAGCCGCTCTGCATCAGCAGTCTCGGCACTGTAAACGTATCCGCCAGCGTCAGCATCGGCAGCACGATGGAGCCGAGGCAGATCGGCAGCGCGTAAGCGACAAATCTCCGGTATCCGACACGTTCAGCCGAGCCCGTACGCCGCGTGTCGGAATCATCGGTTTGCCGCCGCCCCTCCTTCTTTCGATGCGAGATCCAGTAGCCGCACATGACGAGCAGACCGGCCAATGCCCCTGCCGCCGATCCGAGCGTCGCACCCGCGGCAATGTCCGCGTCCGGTGCGCCCGCCTGGGCGAGAATGATCAGCAAGACTACCATGACCGCCACGCGGATCAGCTGCTCGGCTACTTGCGAGACACCCGTCGGGGCCATATCGCCCAAACCTTGAAAGTATCCTCTCAGCGTTGCCATCAAGGGAACGAAAAACAAAGCGAACGATACGCTGCGCAGAGCGGCTTCGGTCTGACGGTCGCCGATCCACGACGCGAGCATGCCGGCTCCGAAGTACAGCAGGATAAAGCAGGCGAGCCCCGTCGCCGCCGACAGCACGAGCGCCATTCTCAATACGCCGCGCGCTCCGCGGGCGGAACCACGGGCGCTTTCCTCGGCTACAAAGCGGGATACCGCCACCGGGAATCCGGCCGTAGCCAGAAACAAAATCAACGTATAAAGCGGATACACCGCATTGTAAATACCGAACACGCTGTCTCCCGCCACGTTCTGAAGCGGGATTTTTTGCATTGTGCCGAGCAGCTTGGACACGACGGCCGCCGCCCCAAGCACAAAAGCGCCCTTGACGATCGCCCTGCCGGGCATCGGGGGCGGGTTCGGGCTTTGCTGCATACGATTCCCCTTTCACACCACGCCTTTATTATATCCCCCCACAAAGCGCCGTCAAGTTTCGCCATCCAAAATAACCCCACAAAGTGCAGCCTTGCTTCGAAGCTTGTTCCAAGTACTTTGCGGGGCCCCCGAAATAAACCCTAGTATCCAAAAAAGACTCCCCGGTTCGGTTCGCCGGGAAGCCTTTGTTCGTGTACCGCCTAGGAACTTTAACGGAATAACGTACCTGCTCTCTGACGGCCGTGTTGCCGGGTCACAAAGCCCCGGTCATCAGTCAGGGTGGTAATTCCGTTAAAGTTCCCTACTGTTCCATCTGCTTGGCCAGAAAACCCGCAGCCGTCTCCGCCATCTTCATTTCCATCTGCCCCATCTTGACGTTCTCGTCTTTGCTGACCAAGATGACGGAACCGATCGGATCTCCGCCGGCTACGATCGGCGCGATTACGAAGGAGCTGTACGTTTCGTTCAAATCTTTGCATAGTTCGTATTGCCCGGAGTTCGTCTCGAGCGACGTTTTGCGGTTTTCCATGCTGGATTCGACTATCGACCCGATTTGCTTCTCCAAGTATTCTTTCTTGGACCCTCCGGCTACGGCAATGACCGAATCCCGGTCGGAGATAATCGTAATATGGTTCGTGCTCTCGTATAGCGATTCGGCGTATTCTTTGGCAAAATCGCCGAGCTCGCCGATCGGGGAATATTTCTTCAATATGACTTCACCGTCGCGGTCCACGAATATTTCCAGCGGATCTCCTTCGCGGATTCTGAGCGTGCGGCGAATTTCTTTCGGTATAACGACCCTGCCCAAATCATCGATCCGACGAACAATTCCAGTTGCTTTCATAATTCTGGATGCCTCACTTTCCAATGAAGAGTTTTAAATACGACTGGATGGGTATGCAATATCCGCTAATCCTTGCAGGAGGCTTTTTGTTAACTTTATTGTCTGCCCATAGTATGTTACTGCTCCCATTTTCTTATACAGGGAGGGAAAAAAGAAAAGACGTCCGGAAAACCGGACGTCTTGGGCTATATCGGCATTATTTGGCAGCAGGCTGCTGCTCGGTTCCGGACGGAGCCGGGGTCGTCAAATTCGGAGTAGTTCCCGCTCCCGGCGTTGAAGGGGCTGGGGCCGCCTTAGGAAGCTTGTCCGTGTCGATTTTCTCGATCATAGCGGGCAAATCCTTCTCGATAAAGTCCGATACTTGCATCTCGGCCAGCTCCGATTTGATCTGCTCCTTCACTTGATCGAACGTCTTCGTCGAGCGCGACTCAACCTTCATGATATGATAGCCGAATTCGGTCTCGACCGGATCGCTGACTTTGCCGATCGGCAATTCGATTGCGGCTTTCTTGAAGCCTTCGACCCATTGGCTTACTTCGGCGTTTTCGTATTTGCCGCCGTTGTTTTTCGATCCGCCGTCGTCGGAAAACTCTTTGGCGAGCGCCGCGAAATCGCCGCCGGCATCCACCTTCTGCTTCACTTCCTGAGCCCGCTTGAGCGCTTCGTCCTTCGTACGAATGTCTTTCTCCTGATTCTCGTCCTTAAGCGATACGAGGATGTGGCTGACTGTAGCGACCGTATAGGCATTCGCTGCGGCGTTCTCGTCATACTTAGCCTTTACTTTGTCGTCGGTCACTTTCTTCTCGGCGTCGCCAAGCACGATCAAGCTTTTATAAATATAATCTTTAATATCGTCCTGCTTCAGATTGGCCGTCTTCAGCTGATTGTCGAACGCATTCTTGTCTCCGCCCTGCTGCTCGAAGTACTTCTTGATCTGATCCATCTGTTCTTGCGTTTTCTTGTCTGCGTCCTTCTTCGACTGCTCGTCCACTTTGGCTCCAAGCACCTTGAAGCCGATCAGCTGCTTCATCATATAATCCTGGAACGTCGGATCCGTGTCAAACTGGGCGTACATCGGGTTGAAAAATTTGACCGAGCCGACGAACGAATCGTATTCGCCTCTCGTTACTTTCCCGCCCTCTTTATAGGTGGCGACTACTTCCGTGCTTCCGGCTCCGCTTGCAGCATTTTTATCTTTACCGCACCCGGTCAAGGCCATCGCCGCTACGACTACCGCCGCTAATGCGACGGACAGCCGGCGAGCGGTCTTGCTGCGGTTAATTGGCAACATGGCGCAACTCTCCTTTCGATTTCAAAGCCTCTTTGTATTGTACCAAAAATCGCTCCAGCATTTCGATGGAGTCTTCTGGCTTTAATCCCTTGCATTTCATCTGGATGACGATCTGCGGTCCGGGCACGAGCTTGATCCTGCCCTCGAACTGCGAGGAAAGGGCATGAAGCCGCTGGCCGTCCAGATTGCCGTTTTCGCTTGAGCGGATTTTGAGCTGAATATCATCTCCCTTTTGCGAAATCGACTCTATCGCATAATCGGCCCCGTACACCTTCAACCGGGCCACAGCAAGCAGATTCAATACCGCCTGAGGCAAATTGCCGAATCGATCCTCTATTTCCTCGTACATGTCTTTCGCTTCTTCAAGCGTCTTGATGTTGGCCACTTTCTTGTAAATCTCGATCTTCTGCATACTATCATAAATATAGTCGGACGGTAAATAGGCGTCGAGCGTAAGCTCGATCTGGGTAGCCGCCGCGACCTTCTCCGCAGGCTGCTCGCCGTGCATTTCCGCCTTCCGCTTGGCGATTTCCTCGCCGAGCATTTGCGTGTACAGATCGAAGCCGACCGACGCGATAAACCCGTGCTGTTCCGCGCCGAGCAAATTGCCCGCTCCGCGGATCGCCAAATCGCGCATCGCGATCTTGAACCCGGAGCCGAGCTCCGTAAATTCCTTGATCGCCTGCAGCCGCTTCTCCGCCACTTCCGTCAGCACTTTATCGCGCTGATACGTGAAATACGCGTACGCGATCCGGTTCGACCGTCCTACCCGCCCGCGAAGCTGATACAGCTGGGATAAGCCCATTTTGTCCGCATCGTGCACGACCAGCGTATTTACATTGGGAATATCAACGCCGGTTTCGATGATGCTCGTGCTGACGAGCACATCGTATTCGCCGTCCAGGAAGTCGAGAATCGTCCGCTCCAGCTCCTGCTCGGACATTTGACCGTGAGCTACGCCGACCTTCGCATCCGGGACCAGGAACGAAATTTGCTCCGCCATCTGATTGATCCCCTGCACCCGGTTGAACAAATAGTACACTTGTCCGTTTCTCGCGAGCTCCCTCTCGATCGCCTCCCGGACAAGGGCGTTGCTGTGCTCGACCACGTACGTTTGCACCGGAAACCGGTTCTCGGGCGGCGTCTCGATAACCGACAAATCGCGGACGCCGAGCATCGACATGTGGAGTGTGCGCGGGATCGGCGTTGCGGTCAGCGTCAGCACGTCGACGTTCGTTTTCAGCCGCTTCAGTTTCTCCTTGTGCGATACGCCGAAACGCTGCTCCTCGTCGACGATAAGCAGTCCCAAGTCTTTGAAGATGAGATCCTGGGACAACAGCCGGTGCGTGCCGATCACGATATCGACCGTTCCCTGCTTGACGCCCTTGATCGTTTCCTTCTGCTCCTTCTGCGAGCGGAACCGGCTCAACACCTTGATGTTGATCGGGTAGTCCGCGAACCGTTCGCGGAACGTCTCGTAGTGCTGCTGGGCCAAAATCGTCGTCGGCACGAGCACCGCCACCTGCTTGTTGTCGATCGCCGCTTTGAACGCTGCCCGCACCGCCACTTCCGTCTTGCCGTAGCCGACGTCCCCGCATAATAAACGGTCCATCGGCCTGGAAAGTTCCATATCCTTCTTAATTTCCTCGATCGCGCGCAGCTGGTCCGGCGTCTCGTCATAAGGAAACATACCCTCGAACTCCTGCTGGTACGTCGTGTCCTTGTTGAATCCGTACCCGGATGCCACCTGCCGTTCGGCATACAGCTTGATCAGATCGTCGGCGATATCCTGAACCGTGCTGCGCACCTTGTTCTTGACTTTGGCCCAGTCCGCTCCGCCGAGCTTGTAAACTTTCGGCTCCTTTTCCTCGGAGCCCACATACTTCTGGATCAGATCGATTTGATCGATCGGTACGGACAGCTTATCGCCGCCGGCGTACAAAATATGCATGTAGTCTTTATGAATACCGCCTACCTCGAGCGTACCGATACCGACGTATTTGCCGATGCCGTGGTTGACGTGAACAACGTAATCGCCCACCTTCAGCTCGCTGTAGCTTTTGATCCGCTCCGCATTGTCGATTTTTTTATCGATTTTGCGCACTTTGCGGTTTTTCTGGGTGAACATCTCGCCTTCGGTAATGACGACCAAATGAATGGATGGCAGCTCGAAGCCGGCCTGCAAATTTCCGTTCAGGATGGCAGGCTCCTCGATCTCGTAATCGCCGAGAACGCGGCGCACCCGATCTACCCGCTCTTCGCCGTTGGCCAGCACCATGACGCGAGCCCCGGTCTTTTTCCAGCGTTCCATCTCCGACTTGAGCACATTCATCTGACCATGGAAATTTTGCATCGCCCGGCACATGAAATTGACGATGTTCTGCGGCTGGGTTTGCGGAACTTGGCGCAAGAACAAAGAAACGTACAAGGTCGGATACGCGGTCCGGTGCAAAATCGACTCGTACGATTTGGACATGACGAAGCCCGGCAGCGATTTGCCCTCTTGAAGCAGGTTCGTCATCCACTCCGCTTCATCCCGCTCCAGCTGCTTGGACGTCTCGAGCAGCCGGCTCGGTTCGTCGATGACGAGAATCGCGTCCTTCGGAATGTAGTCCATGAGCGTATGCCGCTCCGGATACAACAAGCCGACATATTTGTACAAGCCGGTAAAAAATTGGTGGTCGCGCATCCGTTCGATTTCATGGCCGATTTCTTCCTTCAGCCGGTCCTTCACTTGACGATCGGTCATTCTCGCGAGCTGATCCTGAAGCAGATCGAAGGCGTGCTGCGCCGCATTTTGGAAGCGTTTTCTTTCGGCGATTAATTCCTTGCAGGGCGTAATGACGACCGACGAAAGCTTATCGATGGAGCGCTGATCGGCCGCGTCGAAGCTGCGAATCGAGTCTACCTCCACATCGAACAGCTCCACCCGGTAAGGCGTCTCGGATGTCAGCGGGTAAAAGTCGAGAATTCCCCCGCGCACGCTCATTTCGCCCTTGGACTCCACACGCTCGACCCGTTCGTACCCGAGCTCCACCATTCGCTGCAGCAGCGAATCCAGATCGATGGTCTCGCCGACCTTGATCGCAAACTGCGCCTCGCGGAAAACGGCGCTCGGAGGCAGCAGCTTGCGCACTCCGGCGAAAGGCACCACACATACGCCTCTGAACCCGGCGGCCAGACGGGTTAGGGCGTCGATGCGCTGAGCGAGCGTCTCCGGACTTGCCACAGCCGCCTCCGTGACCATCAGCTCATTGGCCGGATAGAGCAGCACCTGCTCTTCGGGTAAGCATTCCAATAAGTCCTCGGTCATTTTTTGCGCCGAGAACATGTTATGCGTCACCACGAATACGGGCCGTTTCAGCTTGTCGGCGAGCGCGGAAATAAACACTTGCCGCGAAGAGCCGGCCAAGCCCGATACGAGCTGCTCCCGCATGCCCGATTCGATGCCGGTGACAATCGATACAAATTCGCGATCCTCAGAAAATGCGCGGATCAATGATTGCAAGGGAATACACTCCTTTTATACGAGCAAACCAAAAAGAAAGCCTTGGTTAAAGTACCGAGGCCCTTATTTCGTATCCGATCGAATCTGTTCTATCGTCCGTGCAAGCTCCGATTATTGGAGCGGACTGGCGACCAGGTTCAATTCCGGGTGTTCGTCAAGCGCTTTACGGCAGTAGTCGCACGTAAGCTTGACGAGTACGTCGCCACTGTGACTATACGTAATTATATCTCTGCGCTCTTCGGGGGTCAAGAAATGGAAGCCTAATTGAATTTCGTTCACCTGCGGATTGTCGATTTCCCCGAGCTGCGCCGAGCAATGCCGGCACACGTATTTTACTGTCATAGGTCGTCCTCCCAACCGGGTTAGTATCGTTAACGCATATTCTTCGTACTAGTATGAACAAATATGCGTAAACTTAGCCGCCGATCGGGCCGGTCTGCCCGCTTCATTCGTCTTCTTACTTGTTGAAGTTCGCCATCGTCTTGTCGAAGCTGTACTCAATCGCATATTCCAGCGCGTCCACCGATTTTTGCACGGCTTCGGGGAGCGTCTTCGCTTCTTCCTTCGAAAAATCAGCCAACACATAATCGACTATGCTGTAGCCAGGCGCCGGACGGGATACACCGACGCGAATCCGGTTAAACGACTGCGTGCCGGCATGCTGAATAATCGATTTGATGCCGTTGTGCCCGCCGGCGCTGCCTTGGTAGCGAAGCCGGATTTGACCGAACGGGGTGTCCATGTCGTCGTATACGACGATGCAATCCTCTAACGGCGCTTTGTAAAAATCCATGAACGCCCGCATTGATTCCCCCGACAAGTTCATGTACGTCATCGGCTTCAGTAAAAACACCTTTTCCCCTTTGACATGCCCTTCGCCCACCAGCGCCTTGAATTTATTTTGGCCGATCGAGATGCCCCACTGCTCGGCGGCACGGTCCAGAACCATAAATCCTACGTTATGGCGGTTGTTGCGATAGGCGGTTCCGGGATTGCCTAGTCCTACTATCCATTTCATAGCCCGATCACAGTTTCCTTTCAAAAAAAATTATTAGTTCATATGCAACGAAATGCCGGCTTCGATTGTCTATGCTATCAAAATCAAAATTCAAGACGAGCGAGGGCGGAACTATGTATTCCAACGGCGATCCTATTTCTGAAGACCACCATTTCCAAGATCATATCGAACATCAAGTGCCCGTGCAAATTTATTTGGAGCAGCTTCACCGAGATATCGGCTACGTGGAACGCGTCACCCAATCGTTCATCAAAGTAAACAGCACTTATTACAATCGGGGCTTGTACACGTTTATATCCCGTCCGGGTTATTGATTCGGCGCCGGAATGCCCATCCATAGCAGTATAACTGCAATTTTCGGGAAACAAAAGAAGGGTTACGCGTCCGTATACGGAACGTAACCCTTTGCCTTGGCCGGGAAGCCGTCAGTCCTGCTTGACGGCTTCTTCCGCCGATTCGGCATCTTTCGCCTCGTTGGCCGCTTCTTCGGCTTCCTCGGTCGCCTTCTGCGGAACGAGTATCGTGGCCAATACGGCATTATCGTCCGTCTTTAACTCGACCTCGGGAGGAAGCTGCAAATCTTTGGCTAGGAAGCTCCCTCCCAGCTCGAGACCGCTAATGTCAACCGCAATCGCGCTCGGCAAATGCTCGGGCAGACAGCGCACCTCGACCTCGTGCAGCAATGCCGTCAGCACTCCGCCTTCCCGCTGGGCAGGCGATTCGCCCGTAAACTCGAGACCTACTGTCGCCCGGATCGGTTCGTCCATATTGATCTGATGGAAATCGATGTGCAGCAAGCTCCGCTGAATGCTGTCTCGCTGTGTACCGGTAATCATGACCGGTTGCTTCCCGGCATCTGGAATATCCATCTGGATGATGGCATGCGGATTTTGCTTCAGCAGTGCCACCAGCTGCTTCTCATCCACGGATATCGGAGTGCTCGCTACTTTTTTGCCGTATACGACAGCCGGTATTTTGCCGCGCTCCCGCATTTTTTTTAAGTCGGATTTCGTTGCGCTGCCATTGCGGCTTTCCGCTTTCAATGTCAATTCCATGTTCGAAATACCTCCTGACAAAATGGCTGGTCTTGTTTAACTTACCCATCTTGAGGAGGATCGAAACATGCTAGGAGCCTTTACCCAATTCGTATTTATTTGGACTTGTTTTCTTTAGCCGCTTTAAATCTGGCGCGAAGCTTCTCGGCATAGCCCGGTTTATTATCCTGCCGCTCCCTGGCGATCGCCATATCGTTCTCCGCTACATCTATCGTAATGGTCGAACCGGCCACCACGAACGCGCCCTTCCCGATCGTCACCGGCGCTACCAAGTTCACATTGCTGCCGATGAAAGCATCGTCGCCGATAACGGTTTTATGCTTGTTGAACCCGTCATAATTGACGGTGATCGCGCCGCAGCCGACGTTGACGTTTTTGCCGACATGAGCGTCGCCGATATAGCTCAAGTGCGATACTTTTGCCCCCTCGTCCAGGAAGGCATTCTTGATTTCAACGAAATCGCCGATTTTGACGTTGCCGGCCAGCTTCGCTCCGGGACGCAAATAAGCGAACGGCCCTACGGTGCAGCCTTGCCCTACATCGGCTTCCGATAGGACGGAATGTTTGATCTGAACTCCGGCAGCTACTGCCGTATCCGTCAATTCGCAGTTCGGGCCGATGACGCAATCTTCCCCGACTACAGTCTTCCCGCGCAGAATCGTTCCCGGATGCAGGACGGTGTCCGCGCCAATCTCAACGTCTTTCTCGATATACGTATTGGCGGGGTCCACAATCGTTACCCCGTTCGTCATATGCTTACGGTTGATGCGCTCCCGCATATATTTTTCCGCTTCCGACAAAGCGACGCGATCGTTCACGCCGATCCACTCGGATTCGTCATTCGTGCAATAGGCCAGCACGGTCTCGCCCTGCTCGCGCAAAATACCGACTACATCGGTGAAGTAGTATTCCTTCTGGGCGTTATCGTTCTTCACTTTCGCCAAGGCGGCGAACAGCTTGCGGTTATCGAAACAATAAGTGCCTGCGTTGATTTCCCGGATGGCATCCTGATCGGGGGAACAATCTTTCTGCTCCACGATGCGCACCACGTGCCCCTGCTCGTTGCGGACGATGCGCCCGTATCCTTGAGGGACGCCGAGCTCGGCGCTCATGAGCGTTGCAGCCGCTCCTTGCTCCCGGTGAAGACGAATCATCGTTTCCAGCGAGTCCGACCGGATCAGCGGCGTATCTCCGCAAATAACGACCGTGACGCCTTCTTCCTGCTCCAGCAGCGGTTTGGCCATCAGTACGGCATGACCCGTACCTAGCTGCTCGGCTTGCAGGGCAAACTCCGCGCGATCGCCAACATAGCTCTTCACTTCCTCCGCACCATGACCGACGATTACCACCTTCCGATCAACCCGGACCGAATCCAGCACATCGAGCACGTGACCTACCATCGGTTTGCCGCATACCGGATGAAGCACCTTGTACAGCTTCGATTTCATCCGTTTGCCTTGCCCGGCGGCAAGCACAATCCCTAGCATCCGCATTCGTTTCAACCTCCCAAAGCTAGATTCCTTACCGAATATATCGCAATTGTAGCAAAAAGAAAAGAGAGCCGAAAGTCCGGCTCCCTTCACCGTCGCATGATCTCAGGCTCCTTCTTCGATAACTTCTTCCTCGCTGGAAACCCGCTCGTACTCAGCCAAGACGGCCGCTTGGATTTTTTCGCGAGTTGTGGAAGAAATCGGATGCGCAATGTCGCGGAACTCGCCATCCGGCGTTCTCTTGCTCGGCATCGCGACGAACATCCCGTTGTTTCCATCGATGACGCGAATGTCGTGAACGACAAATTCGTTGTCAATCGTTATGGAAGCAATCGCTTTCATTCTCCCCTCGGAATTCACCCGGCGAAGACGTACATCAGTAATCTGCAATTGTGTTCACCACCTTTGGACTATGCGAGACTTGGTGTATACTTCCACATCACAGAGCTGATTCCTCCTAGATTTTTCCGAAAAAATCGTTTTTTTTAAAATTTAATTTTCTATTTAAACTTTTTCGACAACTTTCGTCGCAATCAGTTCGATTTCGACAAGAACATCTCTCGGAAGGCGCGCCACTTCAACGGTGGAGCGTGCCGGCTTATGGTCCCCGAAGTACGAAGCATATATTTGATTGACGGCCGCGAATTGATTCATATCTTTGATAAACACCGTCGCTTTGACTACATTCGCAAAAGTTGAGCCCGCCGCCTCCAGCACTGCGGACAAGTTCCGGAATACTTGATGGGTCTGTTCCTCGATGCCGCCTTCCACCAGCTGGCCGTTCTCATCGAGCGGAATTTGCCCGGAGGTGAAGATCAGATCGCCGAGCGTAACCGCTTGCGAATAAGGACCGATTGCGGCAGGAGCTTTGGTCGTGGATACGATTTCAATGTTCACTTGCGATACCCCGTTTCATTGTTTTATGGCTGCCCCGGCTTCAGTTGAAATAACTGCCCGGCAGCACCGAAATTTGTTTCGTTTTCGGATCTACGCTTGTCAGCTTGGCGACCGATACGTAATCCTCGATCAGATGCTCGTCGACCTCGGCGGACTCTACGAATACGCCTACTCCCTGTACTGTCGCCCGGAATTCCCGCAGCAGATCGATCATTCCTTGAATCGTTCCACCCGCGCGCATGAAATCGTCGACGATCAGGACATTCGACTGCTCCTTGAGCGCTCTGCGGCCAAGCGACATCGTCGAGATCCGCTTGGTCGAGCCGGACACGTAGTTGATGCTGACAGCCGAGCCTTCCGTCACCCGGTTATCCCGCCTCACGATCACTACCGGCAAATTCAGAAACGAAGCGGTCGCATAGGCGAGCGGAATGCCTTTCGTCTCCACCGTCATGACGACGTCCAGAGGCTTGTCCGCGAAGGCGGTTGCAAACATTTTGCCGATCTTGTTGACGAGGCTCGGGTGTCCGAGCATATCGCTCATATACAAGTAGCCGCCTGGCAGCACCCGGTCGGGCTGCTCGAGCTCGTGCCGGATTTCTTCCAAAATGTCGAGCGCCGCCGTCTTGGATATTTTCGGAGCGAACTTGACGCCGCCGGCCGCTCCGGCCAGCGTATGAAGGTCGCCGAGTCCTTCCTCTTCGAATACTTCCTTGATGATGGCCAAATCTTCGCTGATCGACGACTTGGCGGACGCGTACCGTTCCGCGAATACGGTAAGCGGTATTAGCGTGTGGGGGCGGAACAACAAATATTGCGTCATTTCCACCAATCTGGCACTTCGCTTCAATTTTTTCACGCGCCTCTCCCCCCACTACCGCAAAATTTCCGAATAATATACACAAAATATATCACTTTCATACGGTTTTTCGCAACAAATTACGGCAAAAGACGAACCGCGTACACATCTTTGCAAAACCCGCGAAGTCCGTTATAAATGCGGGCCACCTTCGACTGCTTCTGCACGAGTCCGAACACGGTAGGTCCGCTGCCGGACATCATCGCCCCGTCCGCCCCGAGCCGCAGCATGCATTCCTTGATTTGTCTCACTTCCGGATAATGCCGGATCGTCACATCCTCCAGCACGTTGCCCATCGCGGCGCACATATCGGCAAACCGCTTCTCGCGGATCGCCCGGAGCATGTCCGCCGCAGACGGATGGCGCTCGATGGACGGAGCGTGAAGCCGGCCGTATATTTCCTGTGTCGAGACGTGAATCGGGGGCTTGGCCAAAATGACCCAGCACTGCGGAGGTCCTTCAATTGGCTCCAGCTTCTCCCCCCGCCCCCGAGCGACCGCCGTCCCGCCCGTCACGCAGAACGGCACGTCGGAGCCGAGCTCAGCGCCGAGCGTTTGCAGCTCCTCGGTAGGGATATTCAGCCTCCAGAGCCGATTCAAGCCGCGCAGAGCGGCTGCCGCATCGCTGCTTCCTCCAGCAAGTCCGGCCGCTACCGGAATGCGCTTATCCAGATGAATATAGACGCCGCTTCGGACGTCATAGCGTTCTTTAATCAGCTTGGCCGCTTGAAACGCCAAATTTTTCTCGTCCAACGGGATGTAGCCCGCTTGGCTTGCGATGATGATCGTGTCGCGCGGAAGCTCCTGCATCTCGAGACGGTCCGCCAAATCGATCATGGTCATTACCATTTCGACCTCGTGGTAGCCGTCGTCCCTTTTGCGCAATACGTCCAGAAGCAGATTGATTTTCGCCGGTGCCTTCTCGTATATTTTCATAGCCCACAACCTTTACCGAAGCGATAGCTTTCCATATTATATCAAACGGTCAAAAGAAAAGCTAAAGCAGTTGGACCGCTTTAGCTAAGGCTGCCGGGAAAGTCTCATGAGAAGAAGCTTCAATCCTTTACCGGCGGGGAGTTTGATTCGCCAGCTGCTGCTCTGCGAGCTGAATGGCGCGTTTCACCATATTTCCGGCGTCTTTCGCCTTGATGCCTCCCCAGCCTTCCTGTTGGACCGTATTGTAGAACCCCAGGTCTTTGGCAAGCTCGTCCTTGAATTGCTCCGACATGATACCGCGTCTTCGACGACTCATCGCATCCAACCTCCTTTAAGTTGCGGGACTATCCGTAGTATGCAAAAAAAGCGGCGAAACGATTCGTTTCGCCGCCGGTTACACGTCATGTTAATGTTGAATATAGGTGATACGGACTTGTCCTTCGTCCTGACATACGGTCACTTCGACCGATTCGGTCAAAATGTCCGCATAGCTGTAAGACACCCGCTTGAACGCGTGATGGTCCTGGTCCAGCTTGACAATAAAGACAGAAGGGTAGGTTTCTTCCAACACTCCGGAGCGTTCGATCGTTTTCCTACGGCCCCCGTTTGCCCGCAACATGATCTTCTGCCCGACATGGGCTTCCAAACTGCGTTTGATTTCCAACAGCGCATTTTTAGCCATTGTCAACTACCACCTCTTTCCTTGTCTATTATACAAGATCCAGCGAAAGATGTCAAGGCAAAACAAATATTATATCAGTGAAACAAAGTTATTGTCAATGCCTTTTCTATCGGGATTTACCGCTTTTTGAGCCCAATTTCTCTTTTAACATTCGCAATATGTTCAAGTTTTATCCATTTTGGTCGATAAAAACAAAAAAAGCACCTTTCGGTACTTTTTTGGGAACGGATATGCGATTCATTTCCCCGAATTAGAGCCTTACGTTGCGGCGCCAAAGTTCGTTGCAGGCATCTTCAGCTTCGGCAAGCCGAGCCTGTAGCTTCCTCGCGTCTCGATGCCTCCGAGGCCGTCAAACCCGCTGATCGTGTTGCGGATCACGTCGGCGATATTCACCGTTTCTCTCGCCGGAGTGAACGCATTTTTGATGGCGACGCAGGACGGGTCAAGCGCATGGATCAGGACACGGGCTGGGGAGCTTGCGAAGTTCGCTCCCGCTTTCAGCAGCGCCTCGAAATGCGATTGGCAAGCACCCGCGATGATCGTCAGCGAATCCAGGTTGCGGTCGAATTGGCGCGCCATATGGATGGCGTTTACGAAATTGTGCGAGTTTTTATAGCTGTTCAGGCTGCTGATGTCACGGTCCTTCAAATGTTTCAGAATCCCGTCATGACCCGTTATAACCAATATATCCGGCCTTACTTGGGGCAGCAGCCGGTACAAAGCTTGCGTCATGTTCGACTCCGATACAAAGTATCCTTCCGCCGGAACGCGAAACTCTCCGTATAAAGCCATGCTTTTGCGCAAATAAGTCGGATCCCCGTCCAAGTGCAGCACTTTCCCGGGCAGCTCGAAATACGAATGGGACACATGATCCGCACCGCCGAGCTCCGTCTGCTGCTTCTCCCGCTGCCATAGCCTAAAGCGCGCCAGCTCGCGCAGCGATTCATTCACTTTCATTTGCGAGTAGTGCTGCTGCAGCGGCCGAGCGTCTTGAACGAGCTGCAAATCCGAAACGGGCGAATCGGCCAGCAGCCGGAAGTCGACGCCTTTCAATACCGCGCGCCTCGCTTCGATCGCGTCGATCTTAAAAATGACGTCGCCGCCGTAGGACTTTCGAACGACCAGTTCTCCTTGCTTCATACCACAATCGCCTCCTCGACTATCTTATGGGCGTTGTGGGCGTTTGGTGCCTATTGCCGTTGTTGTTTGCGGTACAGCCAAATGGCGTTCGCCAAACTCGCATATTCCGCGATGCTGAGCGTCTCTCCCCGCCGGGACGCCTCGATGCCGCACTCGGCCAGTATCGCCTCCATTGCGGGCTTTTCCGCTTTGCCAAAGAGGCCGGCAAGCAAATTGTTCGATATCGTCTTCCGCCGCTGAGCGAAGCATGCCTGCACGACCTCGAAGAAGAAGCTCTCATCCTCGACGCGAACGGGCGGAGTTTCCCTCAGCTTCAGCCTGATGACGGCCGAATCGACATTCGGCTGAGGAATGAATACCGAGGGTGGTACGATGGCCACTATATCGGGCTCGGCATAATACTGCACCGCTATGCTCAGACTTCCGTATTCTTTACCCCCCGGCTTGGCCGACATCCGGTCGGCGACTTCCCGCTGGATCATGACTACGATATGCTCGAGAGGAAGCTTCTCCTCCAACAGCTTCATGATAATCGGAGTCGTTACGTAATACGGCAAATTGGCTACGACACTCACCTTCGAGCATCCGGTGAAATGATCGTGCCACAGCTTCCGCAAATCGAGCTTGAGCACGTCGCCGTGCACGACCGATGCATGCGGATACGGCTGCAGCGTTTCCTCGAGAATCGGCAGCAGCCTGGCGTCGATTTCGACCGCGACGACTTTGCCCGCCGCCTTGGCGAGCTGCTGGGTCAGCGCCCCGATCCCGGGTCCGATCTCGAGAGCCCCTTTGGAGGAGTCCAGCTTGGCGGCCGAAGCGATATTGTGCAAAATGTTGGCGTCGGTCAAAAAGTTTTGCCCCAAACTTTTTTTCAGCGTAAATCCATGCTTCTGAATGATCTCTTTCGTCCGTTTCGGGCTGGCCACATCGGAAACTCGAACGTCGCTCATAACTGGTCACCGTCTTCCCGCAAGGCGGCGGTCATCTGCCCATACGCCTTGGCGAATTCTTCCCGCCCGATGCGAAACATCCGGCAGCGCTTGTAAAATTGTTTGCCGTTGCAGTACCCGATCCCGAGCAGCTTGCCCATCTCGAGCCTGCGGGCGGCCGCCTGCGGATGGACGAGCAGCCCTGTGGCCATCAAATCTTCCATCGTGACCTCGGGCTGCTGTCCCGCGTCCTGCTCCATCTCGGTGCGCACATTCCCGAGCGCCTTTACGATAGCTTCCCTGGACGCGTTCTCTACGCCGATGTCCGCCTTCCGCGTCGCCTCCTCCTGCGTGAGAAATGCATGCTTGCATCCGGGCACTCTGGCGGAAATGATTTTGCGGATACGCTCTCCCGCATGGTCGGGATCGGTAAAGATTATAACCCCGCGGCGCTTCTGCGCAAGCGCGATGCGCTGCAAGATGTCCTCGTTGATCGCGGAGCCGCCCGTCTCGATCGTCTCCGCTTCCACGGCCCGGCGAATGGCGACCGTATCGTCCCGGCCTTCGACGACAATGATTTCTCGGATCATATTCTTGTTTCCTTTCGTTGTACGAACAAAAAGAAGAGGGCTCCGCCTCTTCTTTCGTTTGGGTAGCTTATATTTAAATAATACCGAATGAAGCTGTTACAATCAAATGGATAACGGGTAATGAATGGTACGCCGCAAAAATGGAACGATTAATTCATCGACGGTTTTTCTTTGCCGATAATGTATACTTTATAGCCACGCTTCAGGCCGAAACGTTTGGCATAATCGGGGTTCTCGAAATAAACGTCGATCATATTGCCTTTGACACCGCTTCCGGTATCTTCCGCCCGGCGCAGACCAATCCCTTCGATATATACCCACCAGCCGATCGGGATAACCTTCGGATCGACCGCGATCGTGCGACCTTCGCTCACCCGAGCTCCGGAGGACGTAATCCCGTACTGCGGATGATCGCTCGATTTGCCCGTGGAGGCGACATCGATGGAGTATGCCGTCAACGAGACGTTATTCAGGATTTGTTTGTAGGCGAACTTAACATCGCCCTTCGATACCTCGTCAATATCCGGAGAAGATGCGGATAAGACTACAACCGGATTTTTCGTGCCGAGAGCAACGATACGGCTGATGCTTTCCTGCTCGACCTTCAAGTCCACCACATTTTCCGCGACAAGCTGGCCATCCTCGAACACTTTCTCGATCTTTTTGGCGAGAATGCCTTCCTTGCCTTCGGCAACGACCTGCTCCTTGCCCTTGAGCAAATTCGGATCGTTCTGCTTCACCGTATCGAACGGGATCGCTTCGGTCTGATCCTCCAACTGCTTCTGCACCCGTACGATTTGGATCGGCGTATTGGCCGCGACCTCTTCCTCCAAGGCCGGCGTCAATTTATCCAATTCTCCAAGCTCGACATTCAAGTCCTGGAGAGCCCCCGCTACCGTCTTGGCTACCGTATAGCGCGTCTCCGTCTTGCCGTCGGCCGTCACCTGAACGGGTACCACATGATTAATGGCGAATCTATCGCCATGCTTTAATTTCGTTTTGAGTCCCGCGGACACCCTGTCGTGCTCGCTTACGGGAATTTGCTGCTCCTCGAGGAGAGCGGACAGTGTCGACTGTTTTGTCTGGATCTGTTTTTCTTCGCCGTTGACGAACAACGACACTTTTTTAATTGCCGTACCTTGTACGAGCAATACAAACATAACTGCCATCACGATCGAAAACAAAGCGCCTATTGAGATCAAACGCAAGTTTTCATGCTTCCATCGCATTGCGAAAGACATGCTGGATGATCGTTTTACATGGGTGTCTCCGCCTGGAATATCGCCCACTTCTGCGGTCCTCCTTCATCAGTTCTCGCCGTCGAGTGTTACGCATGACTGGATTGACGCGACCTGGTTGGTTTTGGTGATGATTCGTGCTCTGTGCCATCTTGCTGCAGCATGTTCAGGGCTATAATATACGACTGCGTCTGTCCAAGTAGACCGTATAAGAATTATTTTCGAATAATTCCAAATTATTCGAAAATAAAAGCCGCAATGAAGAGGTACTCTTCTCGCGGCGTAAATTCAATGCTCATCCAAGTGATGGCGGCATCATTGCCCGACAATCGTGCCTCTCTCTTCACGCTTACGAGGTTAGCTGACGGGTTCGGACGCGAGAGTCGCCCTATTCGCACATAAGCCGCTTCAGACGGCTTGCCGCGAAATTCACCCCATGAACTTGGTTCCCCCGTTTCCCTTACGGAAACTCAGCGATAGTAAAGTCGATGGCGGTATGCAGTTTCGAATCATTATGATCGTAATATTAAAGCCTTATGAAAAACCTGTAAAGAGGGTGAAAAGCCGGTATTTTAGCGAAAACCCGAAAAATGTGTGATATTTCACTTTTTTTGTGCAACAAATCGCTGTTTCTCTTCGTCTAAACCTTCTATGGCTGCCTCTTTGAATGAGTTTTGTTAAAATCACCCGCCCAAAGATGCGATTTTTCGGACGAAAATGGTATGATGGACTGGAAATGCGAACCTTGGCTGGAGGAAAAAGATGGAGCCGATACTTACGATCAGCAAGCTGTCCGGGGGCTATATTTGGAACCGCCCGGTCATTCGCGAGCTCGAATTATCGATCAATCCGGGGGAAATGGTCGGGCTGATCGGATTGAACGGAGCCGGAAAAAGCACGACAATCAAACACATACTGGGATTGCTGACGCCCCAGGAAGGTCATGTGCGAGTTATGGGCATTCAAGCAGGCGACGATAGCGACCGCTATCGCGGCTCGTTCGCCTATGTGCCCGAAGCGCCCGAATTATACGAGGAATTAACGATCCGCGAGCATCTTCGCATGACGGCCATGGCGTACGGACTCGACTCCGCGCAGTTCGAACGCCGCGCCGCCGCTCTGGCCGGGCAATTCGACATGATCGACAAGCTCGATTCGTTTCCTCAGACGCTGTCGAAAGGCATGCGGCAAAAAGTAATGATCATGAACGCTTTTCTTGTCGAACCGCCGTTGTATGTGATCGACGAGCCGTTCCTCGGACTCGATCCGCTCGGCATCCGGTCGCTCCTCGATCTGATGGTGGAGCGAAAAAAAAGCGGCGCCGCCTTCTTGATCAGCTCCCATATTTTGTCGACACTTGAGACATACTGCGACCGGTTTGTCGTCCTTCACCGGGGTCGAATAGCGGCGAAAGGAACGCTGCCCGAGATGCGGGCCGCAGTCGGAGGAGCCCCCGAAACGACGCTCGACGATCTGTTCTACACGATCGTGAAAGGCGGCGCGACATGAATCCGGCAGCGCGGTTATGGAAGGAACGTCTGTCGGCACACTTGAAGACCGTTTCGCGATATACCGTATATGCTGGACAAAGCGGTTTTTTTCTGTTTCTGATCGCCTTGTTCATCGCCTCGTCGTATATGTACGGCAAAGCGCTTGCGCGCATACCGGAAACGTTTCCTCATGCGCTCATCATCACCTGCTGGCTGCTGCCTTTTCTCGCGGTCAGTCCGATTCGCACGCTTCTTCGCGAAGCCGACCTTGTCTTCCTGCTTCCGATGGAAGCCAAGATGGGAACTTATTTTCGGCGAGCTATGCTGTACAGCTTCGTTACGCAAGCATTCGCCATCGTTTTCGCTGTTTCGTCGAGCATGCCTATTTATCGACACGGCTTTGGCAGCGAAGCCGTTTCGTACATCGTCCTGCTCTTGTTCGCCTTGGCTATCAAATTCGCCAATCTGCTGGGCGCGTGGACGGAGAGCACGTTTGTCAGAGCCGGCTATCGCCTCTTGTTCCGTTCCGTGCGCTGGCTCCTCACCGGCATTATCGCTTACGTGCTGTATCGGTACGGCAGCTTTGCCGCCTCTCTCCTTGTTCTTGCCGCATTCGCCATCATGAGCGTTTGGGCCCGCTCGTCGCGGAGGGTGCCGGTTAACTGGCCTTACTTACGGACCAAGGAGGCGGGGCACAATACGACTTTGCTGCTTTTCTTTAACTGGTTCGTGGATGTACAGGAATTGCCGAATCGCGTAAAATCCCGAAAAAAGTTATCCGGCCTGGCTAATCTTGTCCCGTTCCGCAAAGATAACGCCTTTCGCTATTTGTACGCTCTGACCTTGCTGAGATCGGAGCTGTTCGGCATAACGATGCGCTTGACGGCAGTAGCTTTGGCGATTTTGCTGGTCGTCGGCAGCCCGCTCCTCTTCGCGGCCGTTTACGCGCTGTTTCAGCTGATTACGAATGTGCAGCTGTCCGCGCTGGGACGATTTCACCGTCATTCCGTCTGGCCCGCCCTGTATCCGATTCAGGCTGCGCTCCGCCACGTCTCTGCGGCCCGGATCGCTTACACCGCCCAGCTTGTCCAAGTCGTCCTGCTCGCTCTGCCGATGTTCCGGCCTTCGGTATTTACGCCTTGGCTGCTCCTTCTTCCGCTGTTCGGCTTGGCGCTCGCTTATGCTTTCCGAGCACGGCGTAAGAATTGAATCGCTCCACGCATTGTGGAAATCCCCGCCAATCATCCGTTGTCGCAATGGCCTGCGAGCGGGAGTTTGGCGGGGATTTTTCAAATTTCGTTAAAATTTATATCAATTCGGAGCCTTTGGCAACCGAAACAATCGGGTTGCATTCTCCGATGTGATAGCGGCGATTTCTTCGAAAGAAACCCCTTTGATTTCCGCCGCAGCCTCGGCAACCAGGCGGACGTAGCTTGTCTCATTGCGCTTGCCGCGGTAAGGATGCGGGGTCAAATAAGGGGCGTCCGTCTCAATCAGCAGCCGCTCCATCGGCACTTGAGCCAGCACTTCTTTCGGCTGTTTGGCGTTTTTGAACGTTATCGGCCCCCCGAACGAGATGTAGAAATTCATGTCAAGACACATCTTGGCCGTCTCCCAGCTGCCCGAGTAGCAGTGCATCACTCCGCCGACATCTTCCGCCTTCTCTTCCCTCAGCAGCTGCAAGACATCGTGATGGGCGTCCCGGTTATGGATGGCGATCGGCATTCCCAGCCGGCGGGCCGACCGGATTTGTTCGCGGAATACCCGATGCTGTACGTCTTTCGGAGAGGTGTCCCAATAATAATCCAGTCCGATTTCTCCGATCGCGACCACTTTGTCCTTGGCGCACAGCTCCTCAATCCAATCGAGATCGTCGGCCTTCATGTGAATCGCATCCTGGGGATGCCATCCGACCGCCGAATATATAAAGTCGTACTTCTCGGTCAATTCGATCGAAGTCGGGATCGTCTCCCGATTAAAGCCGATATTGATGATCCGGCTGACCCCGTTTTCCAACGCGCGCGCGATCACTTCCTCCCGGTCCTCGTCGAATTGCCGGGCATTCAAATGCGTATGCGTATCCGTAAGCATTTAATTTTTACCTCCGTAAGTGAATCCCGAGAACTTTTATCGCTCGTCCAAACCAAGAAGACGACGCATCTCCGGCGACAGACAAGATTCCGCATTCCTGACGAGCTCAGCCGGGAAATAAATATGATGCTTGCCCCCATGTATGCTGCCGATCGAGCGGATGATGTCCGACTTGCGGGAAATTTCCACAAGCTCGTTCCGCCCGTCCAGCAGCCAAATCGGCAAGCTCTCTTCTTCGTCGCCGGCACGATACACATCGTAAGGAAGCTCGGTCAAATAATCGATCTCCAAATAATATTCCGGATCGATGCCGCAGGCAAGCAGCCCAGCCCGAAGCTCGTGCTCCATCGCCTCGTTGATATCGTCCAGCGCCGCATATTTGAACAGCCTTCTGTTCAAAAACCGGGCGCACAGATCGGACAAAATCGGATCTCTCTCCTTGCTCCACTGCATGATCGTCATCTGGACATACGATTCGTCGAGCGTCAAGTAATCTTCAATCGTCATCTCATTGTCGAGCAATCCGACTAGCGGCCCCATCAAAAATTGAAATGCATACCGATCGGTGTGAAGACGCTTCGCTCTCTCGAATATTTTGCGCAGCACGATTTCCGAACTGCGGGTAACGGGATGGAAATAGACTTGCCAGTACATTTGATAACGCGACATCAAATAATCTTCGACTGCGTGCATACCGCTTTCTTTGACGACGATATGGCCTTTGTGCGGCCGAATGACGCGCAATATTCGCTCCAGATCGAATGTTCCGTAATGTACGCCCGTATAATAGGCATCCCGAAGCAAATAATCCATCCGGTCCGCATCCAGCTGGCTTGAGATCAGCCCGACAACGATTTCTTTGCCGTACGATTTGCAGATGACATCAGACACTTTCTGCGGCAATTCCGGATCGGCCTCGGTTAATACCCGATTCACTTCGGTATCTCCCAGCACCAGCCTGCATGTCCAATCTTCATGATGGGTGCCGAACACCTTCTCCACCGAGTGAGAGAAGGGACCGTGTCCGATATCGTGTAGAAGAGCCGAGCAGAGGCACAGCAGCCGTTCTTCGCTCGGCCAGTCGTCGTAACGGTTTCGTTCGAATTGCGAAATAATCCGGCGGGCCACCTCATATACGCCGAGGGAATGGGAGAACCGGCTATGCTCGGCGCCATGAAACGTCATGAAGGATGTGCCCAGCTGGCGGATGCGGCGAAGCCTTTGAAACTCTTTCGTATTGATCAAATTCCAGATCGTTTCGTCCTGCACGTAAATGTATTTATGAACAGGATCTTTGAACACCTTTTCTTCCATCAGCAGCCTGGCCATACCCAACCCTCCTCTCTTTTCTAGTATATACCAACCGCGCAAAAACAGCCGCATCAAAGTTGACGTCTGCCTTTCGACAGCCCGCCTCCAAACGCCGTCGACTTTCGACATAATGCCTTATATATTGTCGAATTATATTCGTTTTTCTCTTCCAAATCCATTGATAGACAACCCTATTTTTCATACGCATAATATGGTATTATGTATACAGAATCGAAACCCCATTCAGCAAGAACCCAATGTTATCAACCCTTTTGAACCTCTTCACAAAAATTCACGCGCGCGAAACGACTTCCAAACGCCTGAAATCCGGTTGACTATTATGGGAATGGTTGGTATGATTATAGTCGAAAACCTTGTCGAATAATGACGAAAGAATGGAGAGGAGAACAACACATGATGAAATCCACTGGTATTGTCCGAAAAGTCGACGAACTCGGGCGTGTCGTGATTCCAATAGAACTTCGCCGTACTCTGGGAATCGGGGAGAAGGACGCGTTGGAAATTTACGTAGACGGTGAGCGGATCATGCTCAAGAAATACGAGCCTGCCTGCATCTTCACGGGTAATGCTGACAACCTCGTCTACTTCAAAGGAAAGATGATCAGCAAAGAATGTTTGGCCGAGTTAGCAGAAATTTATAATTCTATGACAAATTAAAAGACAAAATCGGAATTATAGGTTATAATAGGATTATAACGAAGTTAATTCTAACCTTTATATATCTCCTCTGTAATCCCCAAGCGTAATGTGATGGCGTTGCGCATGGGGATCTTTTTTTCCATTTTACAGCAAGGCGTTATATATATCCCTCTTGCTGACGTTCCGGTCGGCCGCCGCCCGCTTCATCGCTTCCTTCCGGTCACCGGTTTCCCGCTCGTATCGTTCCACATGCTCCCCGATCGTAAGCTCCGCCCACCACGGTCCTGTTGCGCCGGGTGAATCGGCAGACTCCGCTCCGTTCCGGTCAACGACCAGACAATACTCCCCCATCGTCTCCCGGGTTTGAAGCAGCGCCAAGCATTCCGTAACGGTTCCTCTTACAATTTCTTCATATCGTTTCGTCAGTTCGCGCACGACGGCCACGGGCGCATCGGTCCACGTCTCCTTCATCGCTTCAAGCGTCTTCACGATCCGATGCGGCGATTCGTAGAAAATGAGAGTGGCCGGAACGCGACCGAGCCGTTCCAGCTCGTCCTTCAGCTTCTTTTTGTCCCGGGGCAAAAAACCGGCGAATAGAAATCGTTCCGTAGGCAATCCGGAGACGATCAACGCGGACAAAGCCGCATTGGCTCCCGGCACAGGTATGACGGGAACGTTCGCTTCCACCGCCAGCCTAACAAGATCATAGCCGGGGTCCGATATCGCGGGCATTCCCGCATCGCTCACCAAGGCAATCGATTGTCCTTCGCGCATCATCCGAACGAGCTCCGGACCGCTTGCGCGCTTGTTGTGCTCGTGGTAGCTGACGAGCCGAGTCTGAATGTCGAAATGGGTGAGCAGCTTCCGGGTCTGCCTCGTGTCCTCTGCCGCTATGCAATGGACTTCTTTCAAGACGCGAACGCTTCGAAACGTCATGTCTTCCAAATTGCCGATCGGTGTAGCGACGAGGTAGAGCGTGCCCAACCCTTCTCTTTGCTCATAGCTTCTCTGAACCTGAACGTCCAATTCGATCTCCTCCGCTTGTTGCATTATAGAAGCAGCCGGCTGTCAATATCCTTCCTCCGCGATAAACGCAGCGGCGGTCGATTCCGAATTCTCCGGACTTAGCCGATCAGCTCGCCCGTAATAAACATCCAACAGCTCCTGGCAATACCGGTCGCCTTCATGAACGATCAAAGGCGGAAGCAGCCGAAGCTCCGGCTTCCCGTCGCGCACGGCTTCAATCAGCACGATATTGGCTTCTTGCCCTTCGCGCGGATGGATGAATCGCATCCGCTTCGGTTCCAGGCGATACTTCTGCATTCCGCCGATAATTTCCACCAGCCGAGAAGGACGGTGAACCATCGCTACTTTGCCGCCTGTGCGTACAAGCCTGCTGCATGCGGCCAGCACATCGTCCAACGTGCAATGTAGCTCATGACGGGCAGCCGCAATGTGCGGATTCGTCTTCAGATCGCCTGAAGTCACGGGCAAATAAGGGGGATTGACCGTAATCAGATCGAATCTCCCATAACCCAGCGTCTCGTGAGCTTGCTTCAAATCGCCATGCACGATGCGAATTCGTTCGGCTAATCCGTTAAGCTCGACATTGCGGTTCGCCATATCGGCCAAACGGTCTTGAATTTCTACCGCGACGATTTCCGCCTTCGTTCTCGTAGAGAGCAGTATCGGAATTACACCGTTTCCCGTGCAAAGATCAGCGATTCTCCCGCGAATCGGCACGCTGCAGAAGCGGGCCAGCAGTACGGCGTCGAGCGAGAAGCTGAACACCTCGTCACTTTGAATGATCCGCAAATCGTGAGTAAGCAAATCGTCCAGCCGCTCCCCGGGTTTCAAACCATTGTTCGGTTCCATGAATCCGCGAATCTCCTCTCCGTCAAGGGCGAAAAAACCGTAGAGTAGCGCATCCGGCAACTGGTACGCTGCCGTCCGAAATCGCTCTCTACGGTACTTAGGGTTACCGATACTTAGGAACAGTCTCATAATTACCCGTCCTGCAGCCGAATTACGTGACCGTTCTTATTTATTCAAAAACGATAGGCAGAACAAACAATCTTTCTCCGTCCGCAAATGTCCGTAATGTACATTGCATATATGAAAGCCTTCGAGGTAAAGCCTGGCCAAATTATCGTACCCTTCACCGACGGCCGTAGTCTCCTTGGCCGTTTTCTCGGTTTGCTCCTGAGACGGCTCGTCTTCGGAAGCTTCCCGCCGGAGCAGCTTTCGCAGTTGTTGATTTTCTATGCTGAGCCGTTTGTTTTCTTCCAACAGCTGGACGACTTCCTGCTTCAATGAGCCGATAACCTGATGAATGCCGCCCGCCTGCTCCTCCAACTGATGCATTTGCGTAAACAGGTCCTTTTTCTCCACGTCTGCACCTCAGCGCCCAACTATCGGTTAATCGTGTTCCACGACATCGTCACAAGGCATTACCTCGACTTTGCCCGAATCGAACAATTGTACTTTCACCGTGCGGTTCTCCACATGCAAGCCAATAACTTTACCGTTACCCAAAGACGTGATGACGACACTTCCAACTTTCGGCATTTCTTGTTTACCGCTTTCGTACTGATCGTGCTCATACTTCAGACAGCACATTAATCGGCCGCACAGACCCGATATTTTGGTCGGATTGAGCGACAAATTTTGGTCTTTCGCCATTTTGATCGACACCGGCTCGAAATCGCCGAGAAACGACGAGCAGCAAAGGATGCGACCGCACGGGCCGATTCCGCCCAGCATTTTCGCTTCGTCGCGCACGCCGATCTGACGCAGCTCGATGCGGGTCCGGAATATGCCGGCCAAGTCTTTCACCAGCTCGCGAAAATCGATTCGGCCTTCGGCCGTGAAATAAAAAATGATCTTGTTGCGGTCAAACGTATATTCCACGTCCACCAGCTTCATCTTCAGTTGGTGTTCCTTGATTTTGTCCTGACACGTAACCATTGCGCCTTTGGCCGCGCTTTTGTTGTCATCGACCAGCTTCGCGTCGGTTTGGTCGGCGACGCGGATGACCCGTTTCAGAGGAAGCACTACATCCGATTCGCCAACGGTACGCTTTCCGATCACTACTTTCCCGTATTCGACACCGCGGGCGGTTTCCACGATAACCGCGTCTTCTTTTTGTATAGGAAGATCCGATGGATCGAAATAATACACTTTGCCCGCTTTTTTGAAACGGACTCCGACGACGTTGTACACTTGCTCCCCTCCTCAGAACTTTGCGTAAGCAAAGTTTACTTCGTAAGCACTACAGAACTTTGCGTTAGCAAAGTTTACTTCGTAAGCTTCACTGAACGTTGCGAATGCAACGTTTACTTCGTAAGCTTCACTGAACGTTGCGAATGCAACGTTTACTTCGTAAGCGATACCGGACTAAGATTTGACGCTGATCAGAAACTGTTCCAGGACAAGCTGTGCGTTCGCGTTGGACCGGAGCCGCTTCCGTGCTTCCACGGCGCGTTCCATACACTGGATCCAACCGTCGGCGTCCCGGGTGAATGCCTGCTTGGCCAACCAGTCCGCCTGATCTATATAAACGATGCTTTGTTTTCTTCCGAACGATACATGAATCATGTCTTTGTACCACAACATAATCATGTCGAACAACATGTCCAGATGCTCCGCCACTTCGGACTTGACGACCTTTTGTTGGACGGAGACGACAAAAGGCTGCTTACCTGCCACGTCCTTCATTAATTGTATCATCACGTTTCTCGTTTCTGCAAACCAATTTATTTGGATAAGCGCCCGCGCGGCTTCTAGTCCGGCCGACAAGTGTACGGCGACATGCACCAGCTCCGGAGGCAGCCCTTCTGCGAGAAGCGTTTGTTTCATCTGTTCGGGGGGAATCGGCATAAAGTGCATCCATTGCGCGCGCGACTGGATCGTCGGCAGCAAGGCTTGTCCGTTCTCCGTAATAAGAATGGCGATCGCGGGCGATTGGGGCTCTTCCAGAAACTTCAGCAAGCTGTTGGCGGCTTGTACGGTCATGCGGTCCGCCTCGTTCAACACGTATACCTTCGTTCCCGAAGAGGACGAACGATACGCGAACTGCTGCTGCAGCTCGCGTATTTGGTCGATCTTGATGCTGGCGCCGTCCGGCTCGATCCAATACAGATCGGGATGATTGCCGTGGGCGAGCTTTCGGCAGTCGAGACATTCCCCGCAAGCTACGTCGGCATTCCGGCTGCAGAACAGCGCCCCTACGAGCGCTTTCGCCATTTCCTTCCGGCCGCTGCCAAGCGGACCTGCGAATATATAGGCATGGGACAGTTTGTCCGTGCGCAAGCTGTTTTGCAGCATCCGCTTCGTACGCTCCTGTCCCGGTATCGATTGAAAATTCATATTGGCTCACTCCGATACTAGTAAAACAAATTGATCAGCAGCCCGCGAATTTCGCCAACTTTGCCCAGAAGCTCGATTTTCCCTTCTTCGGTTTCGAGCATGTCGTCCGCCATTTCGACCAGGTGCCGATCAATTTCGTCCAGTAATTTATACCGCTTTCCGCGGCCTCTGCGATCCCACCCGGTAGTGTCCTTGATTCCGATCCCTTTACGAACCGTCTTCTCGAGAAACTGCTTCACCAGTGTTTTGTAAGCCCGAAGCTCGCGGATCGTCATCGATTTATTCAGCCGTTCCCCCTGCAGCTGAATTTGCTGCAGCATACGGTTCAACTGCTCCGCGTCCGATTTGCCGTCTTGCTGATTCAGCATGTCCGAGAAGCTCTTCGAAGCAACCGGAGGGGAAGCGGGGCTGTCGGTCAGTTGGATCTGCTTGCCGAATGGGCGCCAGCCGGGATTGATTTTCACGACGCTTAAACCTGCCTTATCGTAGGGATTCGCTTAAAAATGTTCGAATCGTTCCACCGGGAGGACAAATACGGCGGCGCCGCCAACCTGAACTTCAACCGGAAACGGAATGTAAGAATCGGTAGTTCCTCCCATTGGCGAAACGGGCGTTACGAGCTGCTCCCGGACTTTACAGTTCGACTTGATCACGTGGAACACTTCATGTATTCTTTCATCCTCGATACCGATCATAAACGTGGTGTTGCCGGCTTTCAGAAACCCGCCGGTGCTTGCCAGCTTCGTCGCCCGGAATCCTTCCTTGACAAGGGCATTGGACAAACGATTGCTGTCTTTATCCTGTACTACCGCGATTACCAGCTTCATAAGCAATACCTCCTCTTAATCGTTTATGATGCAACACTGTAGATATATAGTATACCACAATTGTAAGAAAACGTTTACACGGGCTTTAGGTGCCGCTAATTTCCATGCAGAGCCCAATAATCGGCCTCGCTATTATTATACACCATTTCGCTTGCAAATGTTCCCTTCCGCCATTCTGCGCTCCAGCCGCTCGAGCAATATTCCGGATAAAGTACGCACCACGTCTTCCTCCGACTGCTCCGCATCAACTCTTACGATCCGTTCCGGAAAACGCTCCAGCAGCTGCAAGTATCCGGTTCTGACTCGCTCGTGAAAAGCTACTGCCTCCAGATCGAGCCGGTTCACCTCGCGGTCCCGGTTGGAGTGAATTCGGGCAAGTCCTACTTGTGGAGATACGTCCATAAAGAAGGTCAAGTCCGGCATCGTCTCATGAATGGCGAACCGGTTCATGGCGAAAATTTCATCGATGCCAAGCCCGCGCGCGTACCCCTGGTAGGCCAAGCTGCTGTCAATAAACCGGTCGCATAGTACCGCCTTGCCTTCCTGGAGCGCCGGTATTACTTTCTGCACGAGATGTTGGCGTCTGGCGGCCGCATAGAGAAGCGCCTCCGTTCTTCCGTCCATATCAACATTGCGCTTGTCCAGAATCACCTCGCGGATTTGTTCCGCTATCGCAATGCCGCCGGGTTCGCGGGTAACAACGACATCGAAGCCGCGATCTTGAAGCAATCGCTCCATCGAGCGGATCGCCGACGTTTTCCCGGCTCCTTCTCCACCCTCAACCGTTATAAAATATCCTGTATACGCCACAATCGTTCTCCTATCAGCATCGTTATCGGCATAATGTTCTATTCGCTGCAGCCAATCCCGTTTCCTGCTTACTTTTTATGTAAGAATACTCGAATTTTGCGAAAAAGCGGATCGGACACACCTTGAAATTTCGCCCCCATCGCCGCCAATGCTCGTAAGTCTTGCACTGTTTGCTCCGTTATAAGCTCTCCCGGATATAAAACCGGAATGCCTGGGGGATATGGAATGACCATTTCCGCAGCAATCTCACCCGCAGCCTCGGAGACAGGGGTTTCCTTAGTCGCCGTCAGCGCATTCATCCGGAATGGAACCGGGGCAGACACGCCGCTATGATAAGGGGCATTCTTCATCGCCACCTCCGGTGAGAGAGAGATTTCTTTGCCGGACAATTCGAATCGGGCTGAAATGTGCTCCAACGCGCCAATGAGCATGTCGGCGTCCCGGGTTTCCGAAGCGAAGCTGAACACCAGCAGCACGTGACAAGGGTCGGCCATTTCCGTCATAACTCCACGCCGCTCTAACTCATCTCTCAGTTGAAAACCGCTTAATGTCGCCGTCGCATCGGCAATCGCCACCTTGAACGGATCCTTCGTCTCATACGCCTCCGTCGGCGCACGGGATATGGCCCGAAACCACGGCCACCGCTCAAGGCTCTTCTCGAATCGTTCCACCACCGAGAGCCCTAGGTCCAGCCAGCTTCTCCCTACCGTTTGGAGCAGACACCGGCTCGCATCAAGCGAAGCCATTATCGGATACGATGGACTGGAGCTTTGCAGCATAGACAGCCGATTTCTAACGCGCTCTCTATCGATTCGGCTACCCCGGATGTGCAGCATCGCTCCCATCGTCATCGCGCCCAGCATTTTGTGCGTCGATTGGACGACCAGATCGGCCCCGCAAGCCAAAGCGGAATCGGGCAGGGCGGGATGAAAGCCGTAGTGGGCTCCGTGAGCCTCGTCAATGAGTAAAGGCTTTCCATGCGCATGCGCTAATGCGGCCAGCTTTCGAATATCGACTCCCATGCCATAATAATTAGGATTCGTAATCAAAACGCCTTTGGCTTCGGGATAACGCTGCAGGGCAAGTTCTACTTGTTCCGTGCCTATCCCCGCGGGCAACCCCGATGCCGGGTCGTAGCGTGGGGAGAGAAACACGGCTTTGGCTCCGGCCAGCATCAGGCCGTGAATAACCGATTTATGTACATTTCTTTGTACGATCAGCGTATCTCCCTGATCGCATAAAGACAAAATGGCGGCCAAGTTGCCTACCGTGCTTCCGTTTACGAGAAAGAACGTTTCCTCCGCTCCGAAACAGGCAGCCGCCAGTTGCTGCGCATCCCGAATCGCTCCCTCGGGGTGGTGCAAATCGTCCAGACCGGTAATCTCGGTCAAATCGATCGACATCACTTCCCGGAAAATGGCCGCTGCGGGCAGCAAGCCCTTCCCGGATTTATGTCCGGGTACGTGAAACCCGGCATGCTGATGCCGGCTGTGACGCAATAACGCCCCTAGCAGCGGCATATGGTTCGGATCCATTCGATGCCCTCCATCCTTGCTTCCTCTTATACAATACAGGAAACGTTCCGGGAAAAGCAAAAAAGGCCTGTTCCGTGAAGGAAGACCTTGAAGTTCGGCATGCGAACGATAGAACCGCCTGGCTTATATTTCTGCGCTAGGCGTTCATTTTATACCAGATTTTGTTCATACGATGAATAAAGAATGGATATTTGGCGTCCAATACATCGGTCTTGACCATTTCCGCTTCGCAATCGTCACATATAAATTCGGAACAGATCATGATCCCGTATGGCTTCGGCTGATCGCATATGATACATGGATTCGTCAATGTCTCTTCTTGTTCCATTCGGTCCACCCGCCCTTTCTCTACCAGTATGCCACATTTTCTACTCTCGTAAACTAGCTGGAGCAATTTCAGATAACATTTTTCCGATTTTCCTGCAAAGGTTATGAATTAAGGTATGTTGCTTCTGGGCGAATGGTGTCAGAAAATAATTGGATTCCGTTATTCGATAACTTCAAGAAAATGCTTTTGCCATCCGCAACGTTCCCTATATAATAGAAGAGACAGGTTGACCCTGCTTGATCGCAAGACGGACTAGCCGTCTTGTCAGGAGGTTTTCGTTTGCATCGTCTGGACAAAGACTCGACCATCTATAACTTTACACTAATCAGAAAAGTACGTCACCGCCCGCTGCCGCTCCTGCTCTACGGAATTTTGCCCATACCGAGCGCTGTCTTCCTGGCGACTTCCGTTTCTCCATGGAGTCTGCTATGGATCGCGGGGGGACTGCTGCTGCTGCCTCTCATGTATGACATCGTAACCAATCTGTACTTAAAGCTGCTGGGTACCGATCAGCGCGGCACCTGGTCTTACGCCTGGCGCCTGCCATGGGTCGGTCTGCTGCCCAATCAGCATTTCCCTCTTAGGGTCATTATGCGAATTCACCACCAGCTGCTTTGGATCGGTCTCGCCGTCATTTGCTGCTTATACCCTTGGATATCCATCGACCGGTGGTTAGCCTTGATTGCTCTCCACGTTTGGTTTCTGACTCCCCGCTATTTGATTTTTTTCTTGCTGCGGCGTTCCAAGAAACCGGGGGTTCTGAAGATCAATGCAAGCGACACTTCTTTATATGTTCAATAGCCCGGGCCGATGCCCGGGCTTGGTTATTTTGCATCACTCATCAAAAAAAGCCCAGTCCAATAAGGACAAGGCTCTACTTTTACGATTTTATTCCCTGAAAACTGAATGCGAAACGAATCGAGTTGAAGCTGAATCGAGTGCCCCGGGGGTTTACCGGGACCAAGTTATTGCTTCCGAAGTAGCTTTCCTCCGGAAAGCTTTTAGGATAAGCCCTCGACCGATTAGTATTCGTCAGCTGCACGCGTTGCCGCGCTTCC
>NZ_VCRA01000034.1 GCF_005938385.1 Paenibacillus mesophilus | reverse complement strand
CGGCAGCTTCGCTGCGAACGGGCAGGATACTTCATATCTATTGCGGAATTATTTGGATATCGCTCAATATAATTCTCTTTCAAGGGGGATGGAATCTAATGTACTTCAAAGACAAATACTCGAACCTTTTCAAAAAAGCAATCTGGGGGAAAATCGACTCGGAATTTACCATGGAAATACCAGAGGATGACCTGATAAGTAATGTTAATATCGTCCCGTTTATAAATGAAAAATGTGTTGTTATTCGTTTAGAAAGTGGAGAGTGGGAAATACCGGGTGGGACATTGGAAAAGGACGAGAAATATGGTGATACGATTAGTCGGGAGCTTATTGAGGAAGCCGGAGCCATTCTACAGACATACGTACCTTTTGGTGCATGGAAATGTTTCTCACATCATGTCCAGGCATACAAACCTCATCTGCCGCACCCGGAATTTTTCCGTCTTGTTGGATATGGAAATGTAGAAGTTAGTTCGAACCCCCTGATTCCCGACGATGGGGAGAAAGTTGTCGCGGTAGAAATAATGTCCGTAGGGGAAGCAGCGGAGAAATTTAAACAAAAGGAAAGACCCGATTTAGCCGAACTGTATATGCTAGCTGAGGAACTTCGTAATCAGAACTAGTAAATTAACAACATGTGAACTTTATTACAAGGTACGATAGTGGAGGGGCTCCTAGGCTGCAGCTCTTTTTTCGTTTGTTGAAGTAACGGGTAGATTCGTTTAATGAAATATATACCAACTATACCGATTCATTGGTTGTTATAATGAACATAATCATCTAGTGCTGCCAAAATTATGATCCTGCAGCTCCTCTGGCTAAATAGCACAGGATTCGTATAGCTATTAATTGTTGTTTTGGGAGGTTGATTTACATGGCTGTCACTAGAGAAGATATTTCAAAAGCCATTAAAATTTTGGGACTTTCACAAAAACCTATTTGTGTTCACTCTTCTCTTCGCTCCTTCGGATGGGTTGAGGGCGGGGCTGAAGGAATTGTTCAATGTTTTCTGGATCAAGGGTGCACAATTTTGGTTCCTACATTTTCTTGGATCTATTCAGAGGTTCCGCCAATTGAATTTAGACCGAGGCGTAATGGTTGTGGAGATTATAGCTGGGTGGCAACCAAGGAACAAAAAGCATCTGAGATTTATAATCCCGAATGCAATGAAATAGACAAACAGGACATGGGAGCGATTCCTAGCGCGATCTTAAGAATGAGGAATCGAAAGCGTGGAAATCACCCATTAAATTCATTTACCGCCATCGGTCTTTTAGCGGAGAAATTGATTACTAAGCAGCAACCAAACAATGTTTATGCCCCTCTCAGAACACTGGCCGAATTAGATGGTGAAGTAGTGCTTATGGGCGTAGGTCTGAAACGGATGACGGCTTTGCATTTAGCTGAACAAATGGCTGGCCGTAACATGTTTCGGAGGTGGTCTAAAGATTTATCAGGCGCACCGATTATGGTTGAAGTTGGTGGTTGTTCTGATGGATTTATCAATTTCGAGAGCCTCTTTGCACCTTTCGAAAAGAACCTTACCGTTGGAAATAGTAATTGGAGAGTTATTTCCATGAATAAAATATTAAATATTGTACATGAGGCCATTACTCAGAATCCGCTTATTACCCATTGTGGGGATTCTAGTTGTGATCGTTGCAACGATGCTGTCCTTGGAGGGCCAATACTATAAAGAGAACGAAGGATTATAAGGTGTGGGACTAATACGACGGAGACGATAGTTGAATGAATCAAAAGAAGGATCCGCCTTGGCGGATCCTTCAGCTTTTGAGAAACCTCAACAGGTTGGCCTTCGTCGGACACGATATGTCCGACCGCCTTCGGTATACTGAGGCTGTAAGTCAAATCATACAGAGGAGGCGGTACGAAATGCAGCTTCGAATTGCGACGCATGACGACCAGCGAATGGCGGTCATTCAGGAGGCGGCGCGGCAGTTTCGCAAGGACCATCCGGGCGTCGCTATTGTGTTGGAGTTGGCGCCGGACTTAAAGACGATGAGGCGGCAGTTGACGGAAGGAAACGGGCCGGACATTGTCGAATGGGGAGGGGCGAACATGGGGCAATGTCTGGACGGCGGGCTGTTGTCGGATTTGTCCGATTTGATTACGCGTGACGGCATCGACATGGGCGACTACTATCCGAGCGTTCATGAGGCGGTGCATTCGGATAGACGCATCGGAGCGATTCCGGTGATGGCCGATACGCTCGGCGTTTTTTACAACCGGGACCATTTCGATCAGGCGGGGCTCTCATATCCGCGGGAAAACTGGACGTGGGCGGAGTTTGTGGCTGCGGCGGAGCGTTTGACGCTTCGGGATGAGCGGGGGGACATCCGGCGCTATGGCGTGTTTGCCAGCTTCGGTTACATGATTTACGTCGAGCCGGTCGCCTGGAATTGCGGCGGGGCATTTTTGTCGGAAGACGGGACGACGTTGGACGGCTACTTGAACAGCGAAGCTACAATCGAAGGAGTTCGTCGTTATTTGCAATTGATCGACGAAGGGTTGTCCCCGCGCATGGAAGTCAGCCGCGAGTCGTGGATCGACTGCTTTATTCACGGCAAAATGTCCATGTATATCGATGCGAACTGGGCGATCCGGCCGATGAAGGCTGAGCAGCGGGCGAAATTCGGCGTTGCCGGGTTTCCGCGCGATCCGGGGAAGCCGAATTTATTTGAAGTGTGCGGCTACGGCATTTCGCCATCATGCCCGGAACGGGAGCTGGCGTGGGCATTTTTGCGCAAGCTGACTGCGCCCGGCGGCGAAATCGGCAAGCTGTGGTCGGTGCTGAAGTTGGCCGTCTCACAAACGGCGGCGGAGCAAAGCGGGCAGGCGGCGGACTCGTTGTACGCTCCGTTTTTGCGGGAGTTGCGCTCCGCTCGACTGAGTGCGTATCAGTGGCCGAATATGGTTCCGGCGTTCCATTTTCGGGACACGTTCCGCACGATGGTGCATGCCGAAGATGCCGAACAGGTGCTGCAAGCCGCGGCGCGCCGGACACCGACGCTGCCCGCCTTCGATCCGGTCCGGTTCGAGTGGTGGTAGCGTGCCGTGAGCTCATGTTCGGGGAAAGGGTACCGGGTACCAGTCGTGGGCGTGTAATCGGAAGCATGGCTCGTATCTCGGAAAGGAGGGCGTACGGCTGTGAGTAATATGCACCGCATCCTGTGGTTCGATGAGCAAATTCGCACGCGACGCTTCCCGAATGCGAAAGCGTTGGCGGAACATTTCGAAATATCGGTGCGGCAGGCGGGGCGGGATATCGAATATATGCAGGACTCGCTGCGCGCGCCGATGTACTACAACGCCAAGCGCCGCGGCTACGAATACAATGATGTGGCATATATTTTGCCCTCTGTTTTTTTAACGGAGACGGATATCCGTATCGTAAACTTTCTCATCTACAAATACGAGGAAGCGGTCAAATCGATAGGGTACGTGGAAGGGTTGGACCGGGTCGTACAGACGCTCAAACGATTCGTCCCGTACCAGCCGGAGGACAGCGAGCTGCCTGCGTTTATCGTGGACACCAGGACGGCGAAGCATAAGCATGATATCGATCAGGCGATTGAACGCGGACATAAGCTGCGCATCGTTTACGCCGACAACGCGGGCGAGCATGAAGTTGACATTCACCCGTACCGGACGTATTCCCAGGCGACTCAGGCGCATGTTGCTGTGATCGCCTGGTGCGAGCAATCAGGCGAGGTGGAGCATTTCCGCCTCGACCGGATCGAATCGATCCGATGCAGCGGACTGTCGTATTTGCGCTGAGTGGACCGGGAGACATGTCCAAGTTTAATTATCCGGAGGCTTGGTCATTACGCTAACGGATTATGGACAGGGAGCAGATCGCCGCGGCAACTGCTCCCTTCTTCATTGAAGTAATGGGGCAGAATTCTTATATTTAACAAGACCCAAGATTCCTGTTGTCCAAAATTTTCCTATGGTGTAATCTGGAAGTATCCTTTTAGAAAGCGAGTGATTATCGTGAGAACCATTAAATTAGATGTCGACGCAGTTATTTTCGAGGTGCGGAAGGGATAATTGCTTGCGCTGATCCCTTCCGGGCAAAAACCAAACCACGGAGGGAAAGCTTATATGTCTTTAAGTAATTACGGTGAACTTTGCACGGAGGTCTATGACCTAACCAAAAAAATTGGGCAATCATTTGGTGGAGACGTAGAGTATTATCGCGAAAACCTTAAACATTGTAAGGGACGCATTCTGGAGGCCATGGTTGGCTCTGGACGGTTGATCATTCCTCTTCTTGAAACTGGCCTGATCGTAGACGGAGTGGACTATTCTCCGCAAATGTTGGATTCATGCCGCAGCCGATGTGATAAACGCGGATTAACTGCCAACTTATATGAAGCAAACTTGCAGGAGCTTTCTTTGCCACATAAGTATGAGGCAATCATCATTCCTGGGGGTTCGTTTCTGTTAATCGAACAGCGGGAAGAGTCACTTCGAGTTCTAAAGCGGTTGTATGAACACTTGGAACCAGGTGGGCAGTTGTACCTTGACCTGTTTTTGCCAGACAACAATTATAACAATTCCGAATTAGGGCGATGGGGCGGATCGGCAACATATCACTTGCCTAATGGTGATATCATCACGATGGAAGGCAAGTGTGTTGAAGCTGATTTATTCTTCAATTAATACCGAGTGAGCTACTTAAAATACGAAAAGTGGTGTAATGGGGCATTGGTCCAAACGGAATTGCAGCGATTTGCATTGCGGTGGTACGGTGTCGAGGAATTCAAATACATCCTTGAAAGCATTGGTTTTTCCAATGTCACTGTTTGCGCAGATTTTGATGAAGGAAAAAAACCAACAAGCAGCAATCAGAAATTCGTTTATCAAGCTACTAAATTATAATCACGTAATCCCCACGCACTTTACTGTACGTGGGGATTGTTACGGGTACGTTAGTTCAATATCGATAGACGGCAGCCGGCCAACGATCGGCTGCCGTTGTCCGTTAAAGTAACGGGAGTTTAGCTTAATTATAAGTGTTCATTACGAAACAAAATCTGGGGTTTTATGGTAAACTGAAGGCAACTGCCAACTCTCCCGGCACTCCTTTCTTACGTCAAGTCCCTTTCAAAGACATAGCAAATAAACCTTGGTCTTTACAAAGACGAGACGGTACCTTCACAAACTCACGCAAATGCCCGATAGATTCGGTGCGCGGTGAGGAACAAAGGACTGTTGCTGCCGAAGTTCAGTGCAATTCCCCTTGCATGGCGCACGTAACGCGCCGCCATGTAGATGATGTGCTGAATGATCGTGCGGATGCGTCGGCGTTTGACGTTGCCTCGGGTCGGCGCATCGTCTTCCCGGAGGCTTTCCTGCCCCATGATGCGAAGCAGGTTGTATGCGAATAATCCTGCATGCAGCACTAGATTGTTGGTGGCGAATTTCCCGGCGGGCAGACGCTCCAAATCCAGATCGGTTTTGATCTCGCTGTGGAATTGTTCGCTCGTACCGTGGTCGCGATATAACTCGATTACGCGCCACGGCGCGCAGCGCAACGAAGTCCAATAGACATGCACTTCGATCTCGGGGATGAGGCTATATCAAGGGAATGTTGGCTTATTTTACATATTATTTGAAATGGAAGCACCCTCTAATCGCTTGAAAACGATTAGAGGGTGCTTCTTGTTATTAAGAGCGGCTGGATTAGAAGGAAAAAGAAGGAAAATAGGGCTTTTATGTCGAACTATTGAACTAGGATTTCTAGTACAAAGGAAGTGAATGGTTTATTGGCTCAAAATCCGATTTCACAAAAAAATGATGATACAAAAACTAAGTTAGGGGATATCTACCACTATTATGTGGTTCTTTCATATTGTTTGGATCTTAAAGAGAACGAAACACTTTTGGTCGAAAAGTATGGGGATATCTCAGTCGAGTCTGAAGATGAATCAAAAAACATTGAGGTCAAGCGACATGAAGGAGAGCATACATTAAGTGACCGTCATATTGATTTGTGGAAGACTCTCCGTAATTGGGTGATATATCATCACAACATGAGTAATTTCAAAAAATTGATTCTATACACCACATCTTCATTTGGAGAAAAAAGTAGTTTAAGTTCTTGGAACTCCGTCAAAGCATACGAGAGATTAAAAATTCTGATGGAGATTGGATTTGAAAAAAAGAAGACTGAAGAAGGATTTCGTCCAATTTTTGAGGCGATATTTAATCATGATCTAGAAATCATTTTGACGATATTTGAAAAGGTTGAGATATATACAGACCAGACAGATATTGTGGCTATTGAAAAGAAAATAATGCAAAGTAGCTTCTTTAAAAGTATAAAGAAAAACGATAGAAAGCCTTTTATTCATAGCCTTATGGGGCATATTTTAACTTTACCTGTTACCCCACCGCACAGATGGGAAATTACATGTGAGGACTTTGATTCACTTGCATGTGAAATACGCGATAGATTTACGAGTTCATCTGGGGCTTTGAGATTACCGCCTGATGTACAAGATACTCCGCATGATTCAGAGAGTTTTAAAAGTAGGAGATTTGTTGAGGAAATTAGAGGAATTCATTACGATTTAAAGATTCCAAGTGCAATTTCAAATTACTGGAGAGCGCAGCAAGCAATATTCTATTCATCAATGAACAATCCAACCTTCAACGTTGATTTAAATGAATTCCAGAGAGATATCAAAGATTCATTAGTAGAATACAAGTCTACTTTTCTAGACGATTGTGACGAAACGAAGTCAGAAGATATTATACAAAAATCTAAAAGCCTGTATGACAAGGCAATGGATATGCCTGTAAGCGATTATTACTCTGTTAAACCTAATCGCCCCTATTTTCAGCGAGGAATTATTCATAAAGTTGTTGAGGAAAGAGGGTTTTCATGGAACGTAGTGAAGAAATGATAAGCGAAGAATATGTAGACCATATTCAGAACATCTCCTTAAACCCTTTTTTCCAGAGCAGAGTTATTCATGCCTTCATTACTGGATATGGAAAACAAGCTCCATATTATTTGTTATACATTGTACTGCCGATTATTTACTATCGTCCTTCACGTAAGTTATTAATTACAGCACAGAGCAGAAGTTCTTTGCGTTCTTTATTCGTGGATGATGTAGACCAAGTTGCTGCATTAGGGGGGCTACAAGAAAGAGTGTTTTACTTCTACACTTCTACTAATCAAGCATTTATTATCGCTGCTAATGAAGGGAGAGTTCGTCTTCATACAGACGGTTTTATTCAACTTTCCCAATCTATTGATTATAAAAATTTTCTTAATAAGAATGTAAAGGATTTTATTAGAGCATCACATTACTTAGGGTTACTTTGTTCAAAGATGGAAGTCTCAAACATATATCGTTTGCTGGGGGTCACACTTGTATGAACGTTTATATAAAGTCAATTTTAGCCTTTAATGAAAGTGGCGATAAAAGGCATGTTGATTTAACAGATGGTCTAAATGTCATTACAGGTGAATCTAAAAGCGGAAAGAGCGCTTTGTTAGAGATTATTGATTACTGTCTTGGAAGTTCAAAATCAACTATTCCAAAAGGGGAAGTAACTAAGTTTGGGTATCTATTTGCAATCGTTTTAAAATTCCCTGATTACCACTTAGTTGCAGCTCGTAAACGTTCTGATAATGAAGGTAAAAAGCAAATGTATTTGTACCGTACTTCAAAAGTGATTAGTCCAAAAGAACTATCAATGGATATCTTCACAGATGAACATGCACTTAACTTGGAACAAGCAAAAATTGAGTTGGGTAAGGAGTTTGGAATTTCAGTTACAAACTCAACTGAAAATATTGATGCTACTAGAAGCGATCCAAGACCAACGATAAGAAATATGACTTCTTACATGTTTCAACATCAGAATTTGGTTGCCAGTAAATTCGCGTTATTCTATCGCTTTGAGGATTCTCAAAAACGAGAACAGACCATAAAACAATTCCCAGTTTTTGCTGGATGGGTTGACCAACAGTATTATAACTATCGAATTGAACTTGATGAACTCTTAAAACAACAAAAGAGAAACGAAAAAGTCCAACTATCATACAGTAAATCGACTGATAAAATTAGACGAGAATTATTAGATACGTATAAACGATATTATATGCTAGTCGGCAAAACGTTCGATGAAAGTATCCCATTAAACAAATTGTTGACATTGAGAAAGAATTTGCCCGATTTCACAAGAGACAGTTATTTATCTGAAGACATGGAACGTAGATACGAGGAGTTAAGAAACCAACGAGAAGAACTAAAACAAAATAGATATGACATTGAGATGAGTATTAGTAATTTAGAACTTAGTCATGGCTACGGACAGGGTTATTCTTCAAACTTAAAGTCAATGAGAGCCATAATAAATCATTCGTTAAATCAACATGATTCTTATGATTGTCCTGTATGTGGTCAAAATGTAGAAGTCATATCGAAGAGAATTGAGACTATGAGAGATTCAAAAAAATGGCTTGTTGAAGAACTAGCAAGTGTTAAGGGGCAAGGGAATGAGTTTCACTTACAAATCCATAAACTTAAGATGGAGAAGGAAAAACTAACCGATGAAATTCGAAGACTTGGTTTAGAAATTGGAAAAATTGAAGATATTACAGAACGATGGAAGAAAACAAAGAAGTTAGACCATGAAGTTGTATATGCAAGAGCTGAAATCGATATTCAGTGTAAAAAGGTTGAGGAACAGCTAATTAATTTGCGTAAAAATGATGATGAAATGGATGTACGAATCAACCAGTTAAACAAGTTAATCGATGGATATAATTTGTATTCCTATTATTCACAAGCAACCACTTTCTTCAAAAACAATGTATGTCGAATAATCGAGAAGTTGGATTTTGAAGAAGAATTCAGACCAGCAGATATGAATTTTAAATTAGATACTTTTGATTTGTACCATTATGACAAAGAGAATAAGTCGTGGGTTTATCTAAGTGAAATGGGAAGTGGAGCTAATTGGTTGGCTTGCCATATTAGTCTGTTTCTAAGTTTCCTGCATTTTTTTGCGGTACAAGAAAAGTCAGCTATACCATCAATACTATTTCTCGACCAACCAAGCCAGGTTTACTTTCCTGAAAAATTCGTTGTTGATGAAAATGAAAAATCAAATGATGTTCAAAAAGTGGAGCAGATATACAAGACAATTTTAGAAGAAATAGATTTGATTGCTGAAGCAACTTCATATAAACCACAGGTTATCGTTACAGACCATGTAGGTGAGCTAGATATTGAAGGTTATAAATTTGAGCATTACCTTCGCAAAAATTGGAGAGGCAAGGACAATAAATTCATCTAATGCAAAATGGAGGATTAATAGATGGGTATCGTATTACCAGTACAAGAACTTGCTTTAACTATGTGAAAAACTCGAATGATTCTGATTTAAGGCTACCAGAGTGGGATGTATTTGTTCAATCAACAAGACAATGCTTAGAGCAACCATATTCAGTGAGCCATGTTCCATTAATTATGAGAGAGATTGCATTTGAATCGATTAACTCTAACAATGGGCAGGAGGGAATGGAGTCTATTCCTTGTATTATTCGTGAGTTGGACGACGATCAGACGACCATTCTTATGGTGGACAGTAACTTGCAGCAGGAGTATGTTTCCCCGAGTGAAAAGGCGTTTGCTTATAAATGAAGCTTGAAGCCATGAACAGGCAGGGGCAAATTATTTTTACCAATGGCTTGAAGTCTCAGTGGAGGGATCAACACAAATAAGTGTACCGGATTGGAGACAAGTTAGCATAATGCTAGAAAAGAGTTTACCTAAAATCATCTTCAAACACGATATAAATGTAAAACATAAGCAAGAGATTCAAGTAATCATCAAGAAAGAAGATAGAGAAAAAAACATCAATGAAAAATGTGTCAATAACTCGAGAAATAAAAGAAAGGAGTTACGTAATATGAAATCTTTTACGCCACAACGCGTGGCGATGAAATGTTTTGACGATCCATCAGAAGAAAATAGAGCAATTCGCGATTATGTCAAGTTGTTAAGTTCTTGTCATTTATGTTGTTATGTTCTTGTCATCCGACAGTTCTTGTCATTTATGTTGGTTCGAAACAGATTTATAAACATATGTATAAAATACGGATTTTGTGTAAATGTATAATCATAAGTCGTCCCTTTGGTCAGTCACGTTCCAACCTCAATCATTTCAGGTATCCCATCTCGAACTAATTTCTTGTAGGTTGGTATTTTTGATCTCCTTGTGATTTAGGTAAATTCCACTAAAATATACCGAACATATATTCCTTTGTTAATGAAACGGAAAGTGCAGCTTACTTTTCATCGCTGAACTTCGTGCCCAACCATTTTTTTAGGTTAAACATAAAGGTGTTGTAGCCAGTCAAGATTGATTGCCGTTGTCGATCTGAATGCTCTGAAAGTATTTGGCCAGTCACGTACTGCTCCACATGTGATGGCAAGAATTCCCGGAAGCGAGAAATTCATCGTTAAGAAAAGTCCGAGATTCAGAAAAAACCTCCAATACCACAGCAAAAGTGGTATTGGAGGTTTTCATGGTTTTCATGGTTTTCATGTCGGCTCGACTTCTCCTAACCTAGCGTATACCGGACCCGCACAAACACCTGTACCTGCCGCTCACGCACGAGCACTGCATCATCAGGCGCGAGCGACAGCTCGAACTGCCCTTCGTCGCGCAGCGAGTCCGTTAGCGCAGCCAGATCGATCGCGGACGGCGCAGCCGACTCCAGCTGTTCATCGACGATCGCATATAGCCTGACATCCTCGATCGCGATCTCTTTTCCCCGGGTGAAATACGGGAAATAGTCGCGCTTCACCGCTGCGGCAAAATCGCCGCTGCCGGTGACGAACCGGTGCCACTCGCCCGGGTAATCGTGCGAGAGGCTGAACATCAGCGCAAGTCCGGAGCTGTCCGCTTCCGCCACAAGCTCGGTCAAATTCCCGATCGCCCCGCCTCGCAGCGATTGGCCGCCTTGTCTTGCCGTATAGCGCATATGGAGTATGACGTCTGATATCGTGTTGTAGTCGAATTGGCGAAAATCGGCTGGAAGCTCCAGCATCCATAAACTCTCCGCCCCCGCTCCTTCAAACGGCAGCAGCCGGTCATCCCGCAAATTCATCTCGAACATGCCGCTGTCGTTATTGGCGCTGCTCGTTACAATCGACTGCATCGATCCGTAATAGTCGGCGAACCGGCTATCCTCGCTGCTTTGTCTGGCGTATTCGCCGTCGGCCAGAAGCGGCGACTTCCTTACCGTGCTGCGCAGCAGCGTAAGCGTGCAGTTCACGCTCGTATACGGCCCCGTTACCGACGGGATCGACAAGCTCACCTGCTTCAGCCGGCGCATGTAATGACCCGCTCCATCAAGATCGAACACCCATTCGGGGACGGCGATTTGACAAGTTCCCGTCGCCTTAAGCGACAACAGGGCCGACGGATCGAGCTGGCGGACGGACACATGCTTGATCAGCTCGTATTCGCGCTTGTTGTTGTCGTCGTATGCCGCTTTCAACTTCAGCACATCCAAATAAAGCGCCTCGCCCGACAAAAGTCCTTTGCGTCCGCTATCCCAATAGTTGAAGCTGATAAAATCCGCACTGTCCGTCTCCGGCCGCATCAGCTCGCGCTTCATCGTCTGCTCCGCCTTGCGCGCCGTATCGAAAGCGAACCGGTAATATTCGTAATACAGCCGGGACAGCTCGCCCTGCATCCAGCCGTACAGCTCCTCGTTCGTAAACTTTTCCCGCAAAAACCGGTCCACTTCCTCGGCTTGCTCGATCTGGTTTTCGATATTTTTATATTCCCGGTAAGCGACCTGCTCGGCAATAAGCGAAGTGATCGTCTGCCGACCGATTTGCATAAGCTCGTTCGCGGCCAAATTGGCCTGAAGCATCCATTCGTCGGCGCGCCGTTCGTACGAAGCTTTTTTAACCGCGTTCGCCCCGTTCGTCTCCTCGATATGGGCCCACAGACTGAATCCCGAACTGATCGCTCTGCTGGCGTTCGCCAATGGGTCGCCGCCGCCGATTCGCGCATCGGGACCGATCCCCCAATAAGACGCTTTTAGATGAAACGTAGGAATAAGCGCAAGCCCGCCCGCGATCGCATCGACTCCGGCCGCCGTAATTCGGGCCGCTATCGCCCGATCCGAATGGCCGTTCAGCTCGTCGTATTCGCCGGCAAGCAGGTGGAGTCGTCCCTCCTGCTTCGTATTCATTTCCGGATAATCGATACGCCCGACCGTTGTATCGAACTGGCCGACAAGCGCCGTATACATTTCGTCGAAATTGTCCTCGTTCAATTCCGACCGGTTCGGTACAAGCGTATCCTGAGGCGCATTCTCAGCGGGAGCCAAGCCCAGCAATCGGCGGTAAAACTGGTACCGCTCCAATGCGCTCGCCCGTCCGCGCAGCAGCGCTTCGGTCGCCGCCTGCGCCTGCTTCCACTGGAGAAACCGCACTTCCTTCGCCGCCCGCTGCACGTTGATTTCATGCCCTTGGCGAAGCAGCGCCATACGCTCGCCGTCCCCTTTCTCGATCGCCGAAAGCAGGGCGGTGCCGAGATTCCGCACTTCCGAGCATAGCTGCAGCGCTTTGTCGATAAGAACCGGCGAACGGACAGGACCGATCGGCTGATTCAGCCCTCCGGCGATCGAGCCGATGTCGATGCCGGCCGCCGCCGCTTTGACGAGCATGCCGGGATCGATCGGCGGATCGAACAGCGCCAATTGGCGTGCGACGCCTTCAATATTGAGGCAATGGCGTATTTTGAACAGCCGGTCGGCTACCGTATCCCAATAGCCGAGCAGCTTTTCGTTGCCGGGAATGCAAAAATACAGCGTGCGCCCGATGCCGAACAACGGCCCGGCGGCGTCGGGGTCCGACGCCTGAGCCGGCGGCAAGCCGAGGTTGAGCGGGAACTTTCCCTCCAGCTCGACTAGTGCGTTGCCCATAGCGTCAAGACCAGCCACCTTCAGCTCGGCGAACGTTCGCGGTCGCGTCGTGCCTAGCTGGGGAATGCGCTGCGGGCGGGCGCCCAGCAGGTTGGCGGCGAGAACGTAGCGCTGTGTCGCTTCGTTCAGCGATTCTACCGTATCTTGGCGGAAAAGCGAATCGCCCCATGCGATCAAATTGTCCAAATATTTCATCACAACGTTGTATTGGAACGCAAGATGCCGAGTCCGCGCAACGGCGTAAGGCTGAAACGGCTTGTTGCGGATCGCTTCATAGCCGCTCAATATCGATTCCCGCAGCGCTTCCTCCTCCGGGCTGGCGTCGGGTTTGCTGAGCAGCGCCAGCAGCTCGTCGATTCGCGTCGGACTGCCCCCTTTGCGGAAGGCGATAAACTTCCAATACCGCTGCGGCGTCGGAATCGACGTATCGTTGCATGTCGGATCGAATATATAGTGGAACCACCGCTGCGCTTCGGCGAACCGTTGATTTTTGCTTAGATGGACCGCGATGGCAAGCGGGATATGGAACAGCAGCTCCCAGTTGTAATTCGCATAAGGGCCGCCCTCGCTAACGTCGATCTGTTTGGCGAAATGCTCGACCTTCACGACATCGCTCGTCTGCGACGTATAAAACGAATCGAAAAACGAACGGGTCAAGCTTTGGTGAAAATTCGGGTCCAGCATCCCGGTCAGCGATTCTTTATTCAGCTTTTCGATCAATTCGCCGACAAACGGGTGGAAAAAGTTTTCGAACGTATACGTGAATTCCGTATCTTCCTTGAATGTATACATTCCCCATAGTTTAACTTGCATATCTTTCTTCGCATGGAATCCCAGCAATTCCGGCTTCGCCACAGGCATATTCGGTTCTCCTCCCTTTTCGCGTCAATAGCGTACAGAGCCGGATACGCGGCCTGTAAGTCCGATCTCTTTATCCCCGTAAAGCACCGTTCCGAGCGTGCCGATTCCTTGCTTAATATAGGCGTCCTCGGTGACGAAACGGTTTATTTGCTCGGGCCTGACCGTTTTGATGCCCGGATTGCCGACCATATCGAAAACTTCCCGGGGCAGCTTCGGAATTTTAAACTCAGGCATGACCAAATTCGGAATGATCCAGTCCTTGTTAGGCTTAGGAATAGGGACGTATTCGTTCCATTCGGGAATTCGAACGATTCGTTCCGCCGTTTTGACATAAAACAGATGACGGCTATCCTCGTAAAAGAACGGCGCATCCCACGGATTTTGCAAAGGATGGAGCGGTTCGATCACACGATCGCCGATGCCGTTTTTTACGACGGCACGCGTCAAGGAGCTGTCTTTCTTTATATCGAGATGGTACAAACCGCTGTGGCGATACGTAATCGTAAATATCGATCCGGATGGATCCAGCTTGCGCGACGGCTTCTTCGACTGCTCGAATATATCCTTGAGGTCGAACTCCTCAAAAGGAATATCTTCCCCCCTGACCGGCAAACTGTGCGTATTGTACATCCTGAACGACGACTGGCCTTGGCCGGATATGCTTATTGTCAGCGCGCCTCCGGTTCCGGAAGCGGATACGGATAAACGAAGCTCCGAGCGGTTGAAGACGGAGCTGCCAAACATCTTAAACTGCCCCAGCTCGGTCGGCCTGTTGACGTCGGACGTTTTGACCGGCTGCCATTTGCCGTTATAGTACTCGCTCCAGCACAATATCGCTTTCACGGTATACGCCGCTGTTGTCGCCGAGACGATATCGTCGGCTTTCGTGCCGGCCATATCGCCATCCGGCAAATCCGGCTTTTCCATCGGCGAGTCTTTCACGATTTTGAGCCAAAACAGCAGCAGCCGGTTTTTCCAAACGACCGGTATGACCGGATCGTCCTCGATATCCAGCTTAATTTGCTCCCAAGCCGTCCAATAGCCGTATTCGCGCCGCCGGTAAAAATATTTGCGGTTCGCCCCGGCTGTACGGGCAACGACATGGGCGATGTCGTCCTCGGCTTTTTGCGAATCGTTTTCCGCGTAATGGATGCCGCACGGCTCCAGCTTGGCGACCTCCTCCAGCTTGGACAAATAGTGAAGCAGCGCTGTTGCCGCGCGGTCGTCGGTAATATCATTTTGCAGCAGCTCGCTCATCGCTTCCTTGAAAAACGGCGACTGATCGTCGCGCAGCTCCGGCTCCAGCCAGTTTTCCGGGTACAGAAATACTTTGCGGTTCGCTTCCCATATCCGGTAACGGCTCATCCACTGCCACTGCTTCGCATTGATCGTGGAAGGGGCGGCCCGCGGCTCGAGGTTCATCAAGCACCGCTCGATAAACAGCTGGATCGACGACAGCGCATGCCGAATGCGCGACGTTTGCATGCAAGGCTCCATCTGCACATCCATCAAAAAATATTCGAACAGCTTGTCCGGCGTATCGATATGGGCCGAAGCCGGCGATTCCTTCATTTGATGAATAATATAAGCGACCAGAGCGTCCCGCTGCAGACGGCGCATTTCGTCGTTGATCGGCTTTAGCGCGATCAGCCAGTCTTCCTCGGCGAAGCGGGCGCGAAGCGCTGACTGCAGCTCTCGCTCAGCAGCCGCGTCCGGCTCATTAAAGGCAGCCCGAAGCATAGCGGAGGCCGATACGCCTAGCTTATTCACCCATCCGTACGCATCGAATACGCGGCCGAACGTTTCTGGGGAGGCCAGATCGGCGATTGTCACGCCGAAGCGCGTGAGCAGTGTCTGCAGGGAAGCTTCCTCCCAGCGGGTCAATATATAGAGCGGGCCGTCGGCATCGAGCGCTGCCGCCGCCGGGTCGCGGAGCACGGCCAGCAGCCGTTCGTCTTTCGGAGCGAGCTCCGCTTTAAGGCGGGCAACCTCGAGCAGCCCCCGAAACGACTTGTACAGCGCTGCCGACAAAGCGGGATCAGGGACGACTGATGTCGGCAATCCGTTCAGCCAGCTTTCTCCACCGATCCGGTATTCCGCGCGCCCGGCGTGGAAGGCGACGTCGGCCGTAGTCAACTGCAGCGATTCGGATAGCACCGCAGTCTTGGCGTAACGGATATACGTTTGCCGCAAATGGCCGACCAGCGCTTCGGAGTATAGATACCGCGCCGGAATCGTCTCTCTACCGCGACCGCTCGTCTCCCAGCGGAAATGAAGCGTTTGTTTCACATTGTCCGCTCGAATAGCGATCGCGTACAGCGTCCCCGCACGCAGCTTGATCGGCGCGCTGTTGCTCCATATCGCGCCTGTACGTGTAAGCGGCACCGGTGCGCCGTCTAGAACGAGTGTAACGACGGCTTCGGGGTCGGCTTCGATATGAAAATTGCAGGCGCCGGTTTCCGCCGCTTCCGCGTATCCGCTCCAAGTACCGGAGACGGCGCTTCCCGCCGTCGGATTTGCAGGCAGCGGATGCCCGCCGGAAATCGAATAGGACAAGTCGGCTTCGGCGGCCATTTCCAACCCGACGGCTCCTTCCGCCGTTGCGCCGTAATAGAAGCGGGCCGTCAAGCCGTTTTGTTCGATCGCCGTCAAATCGTCGAGCGCGGGACGGCTCTGATCGGCTGCGGCGTGCAGCACGTTTGCGTCATCGAGAACCGTTTGGGCAAATCTGTCTTCCGCTTTGACCGCCGCGCCGATGGCGGCGAAGGAGCGTTGGCGTTTGCGGCGCTGCTTCAGCTCAGGCAGCAGGCCGGCGAGCAGCTGCGAGCGCTTCTCCTCATCCGGCGAAGCGGATCTCACGTAAGCATCGTAATGAGGGAGCAGCTCCGGATACCGCTCAAAAAACGTCCGGCTTTGCCTATATAACCGGTCGACAGCTTCCTTGAACGCATCGGTTGCAGAGGCCGCGCCGTGCAGCGCCGTACGAACCGCATCGGGCATCGCGCCCGCACGGTAAATGAGCCGTTTCCGCAAGCTGTCGTAAGCGAGCTGGCCCGCAGCGGCGGTCGCGATATCCGTCTGCAGAGCAGGCTGATCGTGCGAATAAGCGACATCCGACGTTACGCTGCGGTTCAATAAACCGATAAACGATTCGGCCGCTTCGTTGCCGTACAGTAAAGCAAGCTTCGCCTTAGCCGACTGTCCGTCCGGGTCGGCCGACAAGGCAAACTCGGCATCGGCGGCGGCGAATTCGGCGCGCAGCATGCGGGCAAACTCCGTGACATCACCGTCTGACGGAGCCGTTCTGCCGCTCGCGTCTACGTTCCAAATCCAATAAAGAGCTTCCTCCGGCTTTATCGAGCTGGCTTTGAGCCGATTGACGAAGGCAATAAAACGCAGCAGCTGCGGATGGACCGGATCGATCGCGACGAACGGGTCAAATCCGGTATAACGGCACAGCAGCATAAACGGCTTGACGCCGAGCTTCAGCTTGCGGGCCAGCCAACTGCGGCGGTATATGGCCGATATGTTGTCCACGGTAAGCGGCGTCCCGGCATGAATCGAAAGCGATTCGGCGAGCTGGCCGAACTCTTCGTCGGTTAACCGGAACGCTGCGCGCAGCAGCCCCGAATGAGCGATCAGCTTCTCCGTGCCGTCGAGATATCGACCGTAGCCGTCGTCGGAGAAAGCCGAATCCTGCTTCAGCATCGCCGGAGAGAGAAATAGCTGCCGGTACAGCGAACTGTAGCCGTGCGTGTCGATCGGGGCAAAGCAAGCGAGCAGCGGCAGCAAATCTTTGCTCGGCACAAGCTTCAGCTCGTCCATCACTTTGCTCAGTACGCCAAGCCTCGGCAGCAATACGGCATATCCGGCGTCAAGCTTTTGCAAATTGACGGCGTCGTCGGTATCGTTCGGCATGTGCTCCGCCGGATACAGCGCCGTAATCGCCTTATCGGTTTGCTCGATCGACCAGCCCAGCTTTTTTTGCAGCCGGATGAAGCGCAGCAAACGGACAAATTCAAACGAACGCACCCGCCCGGCAGCCGGATCGGGATTGGCATAACGGAAGACGAGCTTATCGAAGTTGCTTGCATCGACGATTCCGTTCGGGTCCGATATCGTCAACAGCCCCATTATATTCGCGTAATTGCTCGGATTTTTAACCCATTCCTTTACATTCCCGCCGTACTGGGACTGGTCAAGATGCGGTGCGAGCGCCGCGTCGAACTCGGCATCCGTAATCGCGCCGTCTTTCAACGCCTTCAGCGCGGCGATCGGCACGCCGAGCCGTTCCAGCTTCGGAATGAGCGTCGAGTACGGATTGATCGTACGCGTTTTGAGCAATTCGAATATGTCTTCGTAAGAGATTTCGACGCGTCGTGTAAACGACTTCACATTTTCAAGACGGGACATCACGTCGGTGTCCGCCGTCGTTTCGGCAAACCCGTACAGCTTTTTCAGCGGAATCGTCCGATCCGTCAAAAGCGCATATTCGGCGCGCGAGAGGCGAAGTTCCTCCATCCATATATCGCGCCAGCCGTAGTCGCCGGCGTTCGCCCGTTCCAGCCGGTCGTCCTGGCGCAGCGATTCCATCACCGTTGCGATCGGGGCTTCGAATTTGGCGAACAGACGGCGCATCAATTCGAGCGGTCGGTGAAACGGAAGCGTGGAGGCCGGCGGCAATAGCGGCGCCGGGTCACCCGGCACGGCCGTTTTGCCGGCAATCGTCTCATACGCTTTGTCGCTAACGTACTGCGGGTTTGCGAGCAACTGCTCCGTCGCCGCCGAGCCGTCCGTATTGTGACCGGTGTAGCCGGACAAAGTCAGCTTGTTCGCGATATAATATTCCAGCGTCTCGTTGACCAAATCGATATAAGGCAGCGGCGTGTTCGTATTTTCGCATGTCAGCGGAAGATGCGCGATGTCCGGCCGGCGCTCGAGCAGTATCGTTTGCGGATTGACAAATCCGGTCGGAACGGTCGGACGGTCGATGAACAGGAGCAGGTCGACCAAATAAGCGGCCGGACTAAGTATGGAACGGCAATGGCTGCACGTGCAGTAATCCAAGCTGTTAAACAAGCTTTCCAACGTCGAATAGGCGATGACATCGGACGAATGCGGATTAGGCCCCGTAGGCGCCGGGTCGATAATTTGCGCCGGGCTGTGAACGCCGACTCCGGGCGCGTTGCTCGCCGTCATATAGGACATGGCGATGTTCAGCACGGCGTTGTGAACCTGCTGCGACTTCGCATAGATAAGTCGGGCGTGCTCCTCCCCGCCTACCTCGTCGCGAACGGCGCGAATGAAGTCGTCCCGGTCGTATCGGGTAACCGCATAGGCCGAGTCGATCCCCTTGAGAAGCAGCGCATTCATCGCTTCATCGCTCGGCGTTATTTGATAAACCCGCTGAATTCGCGTAATTTCGTTCATCACTTCTGGCTCGATTTGCGCCTGATTCAGCTTCGCGTATTGCTCGACCGGAATCCCGCCGATCTCAAACTTGCCTTGATGCTCGTTCAGCACTGTATGAATCCGGGTGCGCAATCGTTCATCGGCCACCTTCGTTTCACCCGATAGAACCATTCGGGATACGACAGCCGTCGGAAAGCTGAGCCGCACTTTGGCCGCCAGCAGCTCGGCATAGCGGTTCGCTCTTGCCGCCTCGTTGTCTCCGGTTATTTCCGGCGGAATCGGATCGCTTCCGATCGCCTGCTTCCACCGATCCGCTTTATAAAATCCGCCGCTAACCAAATTCAGCGTATCGGTCAATCCCTGCGAACCGCCGGCGGCGTGAAGCTTGCGCATTAACGGCGCGTTGTTGAGCGTCAAATAGGCGAGCTGCCCGTCCAGCTTCAATCGCTGCTCCGTCGATTCCCCAAGCGTATCCCGAACGGAAGACCACAGCTTGGACGTATCGTCCCGATAACGGGCATACAGTTCGGCAAATTTGCTCCTGCGTTCGGGTTCGTCGCCGAATGAAACGTCGACGATCTCTTTCAGCGCGGAAGCGCCGACCAAAGCGTCGCTTGCGAGCATCCGCCGACCTGCCGTCTCCCGGAATTGCTCCACCGCCGCCGGAATACGGCTTGCCAATGCAGTCGGGATAATGCCCTGCGTTATCGCCTGCTTCCAGATCGATTCGACGGCCCCGCCGTCAAGCTCGTAAATCGCCGTTTCGTTTGCCGGCAGTCCGGTGCGGAACAGCGCATAGAAAAAAGCAGGCTCGATTTTGGCACTCCCTCCGTCGATTGCCGTTCCCGCCGAAAATTGGTCGGCCAGAGCGGCCAAAGCGACCGCCCTCGCGTCCCATCCGGTTTTATTGGCCAAGTACGTAATATCTTGCCGGTCGTCCGTTTCTTTCAGCTCGCCCAATTTGCCCCGGTAGTGTCGGGAAATCGTACCGGTCAACGTATCGTGCTCCGCCTGCAAAGCGCTCGCGGCCGAACCCGACGCATCGAGGCGCACATCGATCCTCTCATAGGCGGCCGCATTATAGCGCACATCGGATGATCCGAGAACCGTATTGTCGGCGGCCGCGTATACGATCGCTTGCAAATCGGGACGCTGCTTGCCGCGCTGGCGGAAGGCGTACTCGGAAAACGAAGCCCGGTAAGAGCCGCCTTCGCCCGTAACCGTTTCGACGAGCAGCACATCTGCGCCAACCGCCTTGTCTACGATGCGCACTCTTAATCCGCTTACCCCGGCGCTTATCCGGCTCGACGCCTTACCCTCCACCCGATACATCGCCACTTCCGGCTCGGGTTCGGCGATCGACACGACCAAGTCGACGATTTCCAGATTGCCCGCGCCCTCTAATACTTCGGACTGGCCCAGCAGCTTGCCGGACGCATCATACGCTGCAACAAATAGAACAATCGCACCGTTGTCAGGCAGCGGCTCATATCGAATCGTGTATTGGCCTTCTATATCGCTCGTATCTTCGCCGATTCGCAAATTCCCCCGCGCGTCGGCATGATACGCCCGGATGAGGCCGCCGACAAACGGCTTGCCTTCCATGCTTACGACTCGTCCGCCTACGAGCCGGTTCCGTTCGCAATCCGGCTGCTCCGTTTGCTCAAACGCTCCGAGCTTTTCGAGAATGGCGTTCAGCGCGTTCGCCGTTTGTTCGTCGACGTCTCCGGTTGAAGATATTTGGTTCAGCTCCTGAAAAATCGCGACCAGCTTTTGCGTTACGTCGGCGTATACGTTTTTTCTTGCTTCCACGCTGATCAACTCCGCGTATTCGCGCTTCTCGTCTTCGCTAAACGGGTAGACGCCCTTGTCCAGCAAAAACTGCAAACATTCGTGCAAAGCGGCGACTTCAGCGCCTGTCATATTCGGTTTGAGCGGAAATAAGATTCTTTTCATCGCTAACCTCCTCGGAAGTTGCTGCTAGATTACGCTTTTCTTTCAACGGACAGACTCCTAGAACAGCTTGCTTATCCCGTACCCGATAATGCCGATTCCCGCTCCGATTAACGCTCCTGCCGCCGTGCCGACGCCCGGAATCGGAATGAACGTGCCGATAACCGCCCCGGTTCCCCCCGCGGTCAAAACGGCCGCGCCGATGCTAAGCTCCCTGCTGCCTCCGTTTTCCAATACGGCGGATTCGACGATATTTCCGACTACCGCGCCTCCGAATGCCGGCAATGTGACCGACGCGGCAAACGAGGTTGGCGCTGCGGATATCGCTTCCGCCACGACCGGGAGCGGACCGCTTGTAATGCCCAACGTACCTACTACAAAAGAATGGGCAAATATACCGGCGATTTCTGCTTCGACGAAGCCCGGGATGAAGCTTCTGGCGAGCTCCGCTCCGCCCGCTCTGGCATAGCTGCCTATAGGGCTGGGCGGTCTTGCGCCGGAGCCGCCGCCGGATGACCCTCCCGGGGTGCTTGAGCTTGGCGGGGGCGATGACGGATGCGGCGAGGGTCCGTCTTCGTCGCTTAATGTCGTCGGGTTGATCGAGAACAAGTTGCCTTCCTGCTCAAGAATCGCCCGGTTGACCGCTTCCTCCGGCATCCCCGAAGCGATCGCCTGCCGCCTGCTCCGCTCGAATATATCTTCGCGGTAATCGACCGTCCCGCCCGCCGCTACGCGGCCCCGCAAGCTTCTCGTCGTCGGGTTGTCGGCCGTCGGTCCGCCCCGGTTGCCGTGCGTTTTCGTTAGCGCGTCGGTGCGATCGGCCCGCATCGTCGAGTCCCTGCTATATCTTCGATCGGTATAGCCGGGCGTGCCCGTATCGGGATCGGTCGTCATATCTTGCAGCTGCGCTTTCGGCATCATATGCTCGTCTTCCGACAGCCGTGCCGAGCTCGTATCCCCCGGCACCGCTCGTAAGGCGGGCGGATGCTGGTCATGCTGCGCTACGCTGCCGACCTGACCGGGATCGGGCAGCAGCCGCGAGCCGTCGCCCCTCAGCCAGTCCGCGTTGAAGGTCGGCCCCCGCCTTCCCCGCATCGTTGACCAGTCGATCGTTACCGATCCCGGGGTAAACCGTCTATCCGGATGAGACTGCCCCATCCAACGCTCGAAGTTGGCCGTAGCATCCGCGTCGGACAACCTGCTCCCGTCGGCCGCCTGGTATACCCATGACGGAATTTCCCAGCTTACCCGGCCTGCCGGGCTCGCTTGTTTGCCGTCGCGGTCGCCGAGCATAACCGGGTTGTTGCGGCAATATTGGAACAGATTCGGACCGTTGACGAACCCCGCCGGATCGCTGCTCGTCCACCTGCCGAGCCATGGCGCGTAATAACGGGCTCCGAAATAGTACAGCCCGGTCTCTGCATCCCGTTCCTTGCCGCTGAACCGGTATCTTTTCAAGCTTCGATCGACGCCGGATTTTGCCGAACGGTAAGCTGTAGTACCGAACGGATGATATTCTTCGTACGATATGACGGTTCCGTCGGCATCCGTCTCCAGCACGGCCGATCCGAGATGGTTGCCGTATGTATACCGAATAAGCGGCACATTGAGCGGATTGGCGGGATCAGAGTCACTCTCGTCCTTTGTTTTCGTATCCACTTGGGCGATTCGTCCGGCATTGTCGGAAATATGCAGCGTCTGCCGCTCCAAGGAAGGGGCGGAGCTGCCATTTTGTCGTTCCCGGTATATTTCCACGTTTCCCAAATAAATGCGCTCTTCGACGAACCCTCCGGGCCGTTCAATCACTTTGCGGACCCGCTGGCCGCCCGCGCCGTTTACGTAGTACGCCGTTCCGCCGCCTCCCAGGTCGACCTGACGCAGCTGGTCCATATAGTTCCAATCGAGCGTCGGCAGATGCGGCATAGCGATCATATTGCCGTATTGATCGTATCGATATGCTTCGCTGTAAGGCCCGTTATCCGGGTCTCCGGATGCGCTTGTCGCAAGCAGCCGATTCGTACGGTCGGCCGGATCGTCCTCGTAGCTGTACCGATAGCGGCGCGTCCAGCCGCTGCCGGCCCCCGTCTCGCTTTTAAAACGGTGCCGCATCGCCGTCAAATTGCCCAGCAGGTCGTACTCGTAATGTTCGGTATAGGTACGTACCGCGTCCGTATCGTTGGCATGCGGCAAATTCGGCGCAAAGTCGAGATCGCCAAAGCCCGGCATCGTTCCACCGGCCAGCCCGGCCTGCTCTCTGCCGGTCGCGCGGATCAGCTGATAAACCGCATCGTACTCGTACAGTTGTTCCGGCTTAACGACCGCATTGTTGAAAAAGTGCGTCTGCTGCGCTTCGTCGCGAATGTGAACGATATTGCCGACCGGGTCATACGTATACCGTAAAAGCTGCATCGCCGCCGCATCGGGCTGTTCGCCGCCCTGCTTGTATGATTGCAGACTGGCCAGCCGGTTTGTCGTTCGTTCGTAGCGGTAGCGGGTAACGACTCCGTTGCCATAGTGCGCGAACTGGCGTTGGCCTTTGGCGTCGTAATCCTGCTCGAGCAAAAAGGAGCGAAGCGCCCCTTGGCCGCGTATTTGCGCCTGAAGCGAAGAAAGCACGTCCGCTTCGTTATAGGTCGGCGACATAACCGTCCCGTCCGGCAGTGTCACTTGAGTCGGGCGATTCCGCGCGTCGTACATCGAAGATGCGGTGAAAACTTCCGTTTCCGCTAGCAGAGGAGCGGCCGCTGTCTGAATATCGTCATATCCCGGCTGTGCAGCAAGCGGCTGCCAATCCGGATCGTTTTTGTACGCTTTCGCCAATACGCGCTCGATCCGCAGCGGATTGCCTTTGAAATCCGTTTCCGCAACGCGCACCATCCCGGCCGTATCGAACAGCTGATGGGCCGCGCCGAGCAAATTGAGCCTTTCTCCCTCGGGATGCCGGTCGCCGTAGACAACGTAGTTGAACAGCGTTTCGTTTTGTCCCGGCTCCCGCACGTACATGCTGACCGGACGGTGCAAATCGTCGTAGCCGGTGCGGAATTCCCGGCCGTGCTCGTCCCACGTTTTTACGATCGCCCCGACAGCGTCGGGAAACATCCAGCGACGGCCTTTCTCCGCGCTTTCGCAATAAATCGGCGTACCGGCCATACCGGTAAATTGGGTAGATACTTGACGCTTTTCCTGATCGAATACGGCCGTGAATCGCCCCGTCAAATCGCTTTCCGATCGGACAGTCGCCTTTTTGCCCGCTCCATAATCGGATATGGCGTATACCGGCCGGCCCAAACTGTCGAGATGGGCTTCGCTCGGAGTACCGGCATGCTTGGCCGCCAGCCAAGCCGACCTTCGCTCCGGGTCGGCAAGCGGCTCCGGCTCGACGGCGGGGTCCGGGCTCCCCCGTTCGGCATACCAGCGGCTTTCTTTCACCGTATCGTTGGCATCGAATATGCGCTGCTTCCACGGGTCGAATTCGACTTTGCCGAACGTGCCGTTCGGGTAGTCGGTGCGGATGTTTCGGCCGAGCGCATCGTACCACAATCGCGGAGAAACGCCGATTTCCCGCAGCGCCTTCTCATCCTCGTACTCGAGCGTCGTACTGAAATACGGTTCGTACTGCTTGACCGGGTTGCCTTTATTGTTCAGCACCGTACGTCCGTTGCCGACCCAGCGCGGATCGGCGTCGACCTCCCGGAGGGTGCCGTCGGGATTGGCGCGAAGCGCCTTACCCGGAGCCGCCCGCGTTTTCGCCATCGCCACGCCGCCGCTGCCGTTCCAATACAGACAGCTTTCCTTCCAGCCCGTATTGGCGGCTCCGTGCTGCTCTCGCGCGAACAGCCGGATGCGGTTCGGCTTGCCTTCGTTCATCCAGTTGAACAACTCGTATTCGAGCCGCGTCGTCGGGTCTGCCAGCGTATCGCCGTCATCCGAGCCTTCCTTGCCCATAACCGCGCTTCTCACGACCATGCCGAGGGCGTCGATTTGCACAGCCGCCCGGTTTTTGTTCGGGTCCGTCGTCATGACCGGACCGAGCGTGCGGTAGTCGTTGACGGCCGATAGAACGCTCCAATCCGCCTGTTTGACCCGCACCCGCTCGACGAGCAGGTCGTAGCGGTCCAGGTCGGCTACCGTTTCCACTCCTAACGGGTCTTTCGCGCCGACCGGGATGTAAAAGTGCGCCGCCGGATCGGCCGGGTAAATCGCTGTGCCGGAACGGACCCACCAGCCGTCGTCGTTTTGGAAATGAACGTAACCGGCCGCAGCCAAGTCCACATCGGTTACTTTTCCGGCATAATGTCCGACCGCGCCTGGCGTAAACGCCAACCGGTACGTTTGATGCACGAGCCCGAGCGTGTCCCACTCGCCAAGCGGCAACGGAGCGAGGCTGTCGTCCAAAAATAACGTCCGGTTATGCGACAGCAGCCGTTTTTGCGCTGTCGTTCCGTCGGCCAACGCTTCGTACGGAATGGACGACGCCGCGTTAATGAGGCTTTGCATGTCCTCCGCTCGGTACAGCCCGGCTCTATGCGGCGCGCCGGTTATTTCGTATGTCCTCGTCTCATAAGGCGTGCGCAGCCGGTAAGCGGGAAGCGGACCGGGCTTTATCCTATCGGCGGTGTAATCCGCCTCCGCGCAAGTGATATAAAGCCGGCTTTGCGCCTCGCTCACTTCTGCCGGCAGCGACGGATCGTTCGCGCTTCGTCCGTACACGACCGTACACGACTGAAGCGAATGGCCGAGCTCGTCGGTTTTTAAGTTCAGCACTTGGGTTATGCGCGGATCGTGCGGGTTCCTTTCATAATAAAGAGATACTATTTCCAGCGAGACCGTCATGAACACGGCATGGTTATGCCGCATTTGCTTCCCCCGCCGCTGCAGCCGCTTCACTTCGTAGCGGTTTTCGCTGACGGAATACGGATGCCGCTCCTGTGCGGACCCGTCAAAGCTGTAAACTTCCTGGCGCAGCGCAAGCCCCTTCAGCGTCCGGACGCATTCCCGCCATTCCGTGACGTCCATATGTTCCGGCATCACGGGTTCATCGGTGTGAGGCTTCTGCAAGTAATACTGATCGCGCAGCGGATGCAAGACGCCGGTTTGTTCGAAACAGGCGCCGGTATGAAACCAAGTGCGTGTCATAACCGGTGGCTGGTTCAGCTCAGGCGGCGGCTCCATTGCACCGCTGCCGCTCTCTGCCGCGGCCGTACCATCCGCAAACGACTCGGTGTCCCACTGCTCGACCATTCCGAAGCCGCGAAATTCCCCTTCCTCCCCGTCGTAATAGCCGTGATGGTAAGCGTATCGGGTGACGAAGCGGCTGCCGACGATCCGGTCGCGGGTTTCGACGCGCTCGATTACGTGTACGGGAAACGGCAGTTTCGTCTTCCAACCGTTTCCGTCCAGCTTGTCCGCCAAGTAAAATTTCGTCGACGACGCGTACGCGATATCCGTTTCCCCGCCGGTATTGTTTACGATGCCGACGAGCAGGTGCGGCTTCTTCCCGTCCAGCAAATCGACGTAGCGGATCGAACGCCGCGCTTCTCCCGGTACGGACGCCGTCCAGACGAGACAAGACGTGCCGCTTCCGAGCAAATCGACGGCCGCGACCGTATCCAGCCGGTCCGGAAGAGGAAAACGCCCTAAACCGATAGGCCCGCTCCAACGGTTGCCCGATTGATTAAGAAACAGCTTGACCTCATCGCGTCCGATGTACACGATATCGGTGACGCCGGAGCCGTCCAAATCGGCAAGCCGAATTCGTTTTTGATTGAATTGGTCGGGATAATCGAACCAAGGAGCATTGTCCATGACGATTTTCGCTCCGAACCGACCGTATCCCAAATTCGGCCAATAGCAAACTTCGCCGTTGCGAATCCGCACAAAATCGTTTAGACCGTCGCCGCACATATCGGCCAAATAGATGGACTGCACGCCATCTGCCAGCACAAGGCGCGGACCGCGATCCTCGTCGAACGGCAGCTGGACTTGCCGGGCCGGGCCGAAGCCTTCATCGGCTAGCATGGAATGCCAGCTGAACAGCTCATGCTCGGTAAAAAGCACGTCGGCTCGGCCGTCGCCGTCCAAATCGATAAACGTAACATTCGGTTCGTCCCAAGGTATGTTGGGCAATTGGCGGAACGGCTGAAAACGGTGCCACGAATCGTCCCCCGCACGTTCAAAAAAACCTGCGTGCGGACCGTCCAACAGCACCAAGTCCAGTTTCCCGTCGCCGGTTATGTCGGCCAACTGCTGCCGGCCGCCGGCCAAATAGGCGAGATTGGGCATGGCGGCGACCGTTTGCCTCGGACCGAGCCGGCCTCCTCCCAGGTTGGGCTCGTACAGCCATGCGCCTGCTTGCTCCGTCAACAGTCCCGGTATTCCTTCCCCGTTCAGGTCAACCCATAGAGAAGCGCCGCCTTCAAAAGCTTCGCTGCTTCCTCTTCCGCCGCTTTCCGTGTTCAATTCGCGAATGTCCGCGTTAAAGGTCGGCTTGCTGTACCGGAACGAGAGCGGAGGCAGCGAATGCCTCATATACTGCGTATCCTCTGCACCGTCGCGTATATATCCCGATTCGGTAACGGCGCAAAGGAACGAAGCGGTGCGTGTGCTGCCTGGATGAGCGATTTCCGCTTCGACAGCGGATGGCGCTGCATAATCGAAGTCGGCGTATTCGAATTCGGTGGAGCGGACGAGACAAGGTTCGGGGCCCAGTTCGTCGAAGCGGTGAAACATGAGAACGCGGCGGCAACGGCGATGCGTGCGCACTTCAAAACCGGCGCGGTAAAAGGAAAACGGGTCCGGACGCGCGGACCAGCTCCGAACAGGCGATACGGATGCAGTGACCGCGCGCGGCTTTCCCGGTGGCGGATCAACAGCGGGCGCCGTATCGATATCGATCAGATGGCCTTCGTCATAATCGAACACCGCTTCGAACATCCATTCGTGCAGTGTCATATCCGGCTGGATGAGTCGGGACACTTTATTGCCGTATTTCACCCGCTTCAAATAGCGATTGGCCGAGCGTACTCGGTTGTGCTCGGCTGCTTGCTGCATGTCGACGTTTTCCCCGTTCTCCGCTGCATATTCGTATACGACGGCGTTGCCGAACGAATCCCAGCTTGCGGTTGCGAGCCAACTGAATATATGGCTCGGCTCGCTCGGATCGGCGACCCGGCTATCGCTCGTATCGCCATAAATCGTCGTAACGTTGTCGCGGGTGACGACGCGCCAATGGATAGTACCGGTCGCCCTGTGAAACAGACGTTCGATGCGGGCGAACAGCCCTTCGATGCGCGGCCGGTAACGGCGGATCATATAGCCGTCCGCCGTCGCTTCCTCGTCCGTGCTTCCGTCGGGCAGCAAACAGGGCACCAAATCTTCGGCGCCGGACAACACGTATAAATCGGATTCTTCCGCATCTTCGTAGAGGGGCAGTCCTTTGTCCGTTTTGCGGGAAATGGCGGGAATCGAGAGCGTCCATCCGAAGCCGTACGGCCCGTTGCCGCTGCCGGAATTATAGGATAGCGATAGCGTGGGACCGAAGCCGGAACGACCGGGGCTGAGAGCGAGGGGGATGGACATGGAGCCGGTGCCGGTAATGGGGGTGGCGGCGAACTTTTCGGCAATGCCTCGGATCGCTCCGCCGCCTTTCGGCAGCGAAATCGACGGAGCGGCCATTCCTGGGCCCCGATCGGCGGCATTTCCGTCGGACTGATTACGTTCGAACATCATATCCCTCCCAACTGCTGCGTATATCTGGAAAATACCAGAATCGTTTTCACGCAACAATGCGGCAAAAGTCGCTTAATCGACATCGCAGACGGGAAGGTCTTTCGACAAAAAAATGCGTCAAATTCATATCGAACTATATTTCGACATTCTTTTTTCACTAAGCTTTACTGCAGTCATCGTTTCGCTGCTTCAATTCAACGATCTCCTTCCTCCATTAGTCTGATCCCTATTGTTCTTAATCCAACTACAGACATAGTCTGCTTTTTCACCTATTTACAAAAAATAGTACTTCTCCAATTGTGTCGAGCAGCATTGCCAAGGCTAATAATGATATAGCGGATCGATTTGGAGTAAGCGCTTTCTTGTAGATGTGAATCTTATTTCGCGAGATCTCTACCGGTTAGAAGTCAATTGAAAAGAAGAAAAGGTTCAGTTTCAAACTGACCTTTTCTTCCTGTGTACGCCCTTCCTGCTCCAGTGCGGCGAGACCTTCGATTGAACGTCCTCGATTGGCTGCTGAGGAGGATTATCTCATAGCGTATTCAGCTTTTGAATGTGAGGACGATGATAAACATATCAAACCATTCCGGGAACCTCGTAAGTAAACTTGGCATTTTGGCGAAAACATTCTTCCATTATTCGGATCTGCAATCTCACGCTTTCTGGCGTAACAGCAAGTTGCTTGCCATTCGTCATCGTATCGTACAGCGCTTCGTAGAAGGCGATCTGGGGAGCGGGATAAGAAATTCCTTCCCCTCGTTTCCATGCTCCCTCATACCATTTTAGTTCTTCTCGGCAATAAAGCGGCTTACCGTCGGCGTCGCTCATCGGCGCATGTTGTACGACTTGCTGAGGGGCTTCCTCTGGTCTGAAAAACCTCCACTCTACCTCACTAAGAGACGCCTTCAGGCTTCCATTTGTTCCTTGAATCAAATAGTTGTCTGAGCGAGGATAAGTACAACAGTTGGAAATTTCAAGGTCGACAAGAGGCATATTTTCCCCTGTCAAAATCACTTTGCAATAATCCTCGGCGTCACCGAAACTATTAGCGTTATCCATCTGACATAGAATAGTGGAGGGCTCGCTATCGACAAATTGCAGCGCCTGATCGAGGAAATGCGCGCCGGTGTTCAGTAGATTGCCGCCGTTATATGTTTTTAGCGTTTGCCAGTCCCATCTGCGAGAAAATTGATTGACAGTCAGGCTTATCTGCACAATACGTCCCAATACTCCTGAGGCAAGACATTTTCGGATTTCCAGAAAAATGGGATTGAATCGCCATTGCTGGAACACTGTCAGCAACTTCCCCGTTCGGCGGCTGGCCGCTATTAGGGCGTCCACTGCCTCCGCCTTTCGGGCTAGTGGTTTCTCGCATAGAACATTAAAACCAGCTTCAAGTAATTCGAGCGAGACTGGAACGTGGAGATGGCTCGGAGTCGCATTCACGATCAAATCCAAGTCGTTCCGATTCATCATCTCGCGGTAATCTGCGTAGACGGCACAGCCGAAATCGCTTGCAGCCATCTGCCGCCGCTGTTCGACTTCATCGGAGACAGCCACGATCGCGTATCGGTCCGTTAGCTTTCGCAGCGTCTCGGCATGAATGTTCCGACCGCTTCTTCCCTGGCCAATAATGCCCACTTTCAATACAGAGGCGCTCATAGGGTATCTCCTCCTTCATTCCGGGACACATAAACGGTTCGGCCAGTCTTGCGACTTTCGTTGGCCGCTTCAATAAAGCAAATCACTTCAAGCATCTCTGAAACGGGTAAGGGGGATTTTCCGGTGCGAAACAGATTCAGGACTTCTTCCAGCAAACTGGCATATTTCGGCTTAGGATCGGACTGGGCAGAGATCCATTCAATCCCCTTTTCCCGATGAAGGGTCACACCAAATGTCCCGTTGCCCTTGCGATTGCCTCGTACGACACCGATTCGACCATCCTTCCATAATCCAACGGCGACATCGTGATGCTCCGAGGTGACTGAAGTCACGTGAATGCAGCCCTCACCCATGACAGCATACAACATCTCCACAGCATGAATACCGTACCAGAACAAGCCCGGCTGCGTCGGCTCCAGCGCCATGGGGCCGCAAGCGTCCACACCAATAACCGGACTCTTGTCCGAATGATCGACTGCGTCCCGGAGCGCTTTTGCGTAGCGCAGCGACGATGCGCTCATAAGCGGAACCTGGTGAACTTCTGCCAGCCGGATGATTTCGCGTGCATCATCCGAACAGACTGCAAACGGCTTGTCGATAAATACAGGCTTGGCAAAACGCGCGATGCGCTGAAATTGCGGTAAATGAACACGTCCGTCAACTGAATGCAGCAGCACCGCGTCGCTTTCCACGGCCACTTCTTCGATATCTTCCGTGATCCGGACTCCATATTCGCGACTTAACTGTTCAGTATAAGGCCGGATTTTAGATATGCTTGAAGAAATATCGGGCGAGCCTCCTGGATACGCCACGGTTACGCGTCCGCCGGGAATATGCCAAGGGTCACTCTCATCATGAAGCAACTTCATAAACGCCAAAACATGGGACGTATCGAGCCCAATGATGCCGATCCGCAACGGCTTTCGAATCTGCTCAGCCTTCACACTTTTCACCTCTGCCATAAAATATTCGTTTGAGGCTAGGATCTACGGAGGCAGCGTTTTAACCGTCGTATGTCCAGCCATGAACAGCATAGCAGACAAAAAAAAGCAGGTGCAGATGACGTCGATGATCATATTTTGGACTTTCATGCTCTAATGCGCAATAATCTGGATTTTGATGACAGGTTACCTGCGCAGTTCCACTGGTGGAACCCCCCAGTACTTGCGGAACACCCGGGAGAAGTAACTAACGTCCTTGAAACCTGTCTTCGCGGCGGCTTCATACACCTTCATCCCGCTTTCCAGTAGCGCTTTGCCTCTCTCCATCTTGCGCTTCCATACGTATTCCGAAAAAGGCTGGCCGGTTTCCCGTTTGAACAAACGGCTCAGATGAGATGGATGAACATGCAGTCGCGACGCAATATCGTTCAGAGAGAGTGGTCGATCAAGCTCACTGTCCACGATCCCCATCATCTCCTGAACGAGAGGATGGCTTGCAGAGTCGGATTTCCGATGCACATAACGTAACAAATGCCCAGCGAACGTCTCCAGCAACCGAAGGCCCCGCTCCCTCGAAGCGACCGCTTGCAGTTGAAACATTGCGCTATAATCATCCCCGAACACCTCCGCCGCCTGCCAACCGTTTTGTGTTGCATGGCGAGTCAGCAACAGGCAACCTTCAAGTAGTCGCATACGCCATTCGTCATCCGTTCGGGCCAATCTCATGCCGTTGGACCACCATTGGCCCAACGCCGATAATGCTTCCGCATGCCTCCCCGCTAGTAGTGCAATCTCCAGTTGCTTTTCAGCTTCCGGGACTGCCTTACCTCTTCCTTTTCTAACCCCTGACGGCGCGACGCCAATATCGGTTTCGGACTCTGGTGTCTCAAGACGAAACACGGCTTCCACGCACAATTCCGATTCTTCTGCGACCTCAATTCGTACACGTACAGTCGCGTTTAATCGATCGAAGTGCCATCCGTTACCCGCACTCGTATTTGTTTTGTCGCGCTTGTTCAGTTCCGGCAGGCGTTGCCCGTTCAAGAGCAACTTTGCCGGCTTTGCTTGACCGTGCATGACCAATTCGTAGCCGCGGCGGGCGGGCATCCCCTCATAACGACCGAAACGAGGCTCAATCCGCACCTGCACGCCCCCCTGGACCACCTCGCAATGAAACCGGGTGACCGCGACCTCCCCCTCCTTGTACCGGAAGGAGACGCCATCATCCTCCGCCATCGCAAACGAGCTTGCCCCGTGCGGATACAGGTGAAGACAGATGCGCTCTACCGGCGTCTCGCCGGTATGTTGCATATCGGGCCACATGGGAATGATCGCTCCGGCGCGGACAAACAACGGCCCGCCCGCTCCTTCCGGTAGACGATACTCAAGTTGCAGGGGACCTTGGTACACTTCCCCTGTCCAATAATCGATCCAACTCCCTTCCGGTAAATAAACGCGCTCGGTGTAGACCGCGACAAGCAAGGACGGTCCCAACATATATTGATGAAGCAGGTCGCGGCACGCCGGATCGAGCGGGAAGTGCAACGGCATCGCCCTTAAGATCGGCAAACCAGTTTGAAAAGCCTCATGGGCTGCCGTATACAAATAAGGCAGGAGACGGTAACGCAGACGGGCGTACGTTTTGAACAACTCTCGCAGTTCTTCTTCCAGAAAAGCCGGATGTCGGAAATACGCCCAACTGTTAATTTGCGACCAAGGCTGCAAAAAACCGAAATGGATACCCTCCAGCGTATGAATGTACATGTCGCTGGTCGTATTCGCGTGTCCACTCATGCCGTGATTCAACATGGACACAAGCGCCTCTATACCGTTGTGGGAAGATCCGGCCCACGTCCCCGCATACTGCTGGATGCCCGTATAGCCGGCTATCGTATACAGCATGGGACGCATGTCTGTTTGTTCCGAATACCCTTCATACATTTGCTTTGCATATAGAACCGGATACAAATTATGCATTTCCACATCGGTCATACCGTTTGCCCAACTACGAACAGGATGTTTCTGCAGTTGCCTGCTCGGGATTAGCTTGATCGAGGAGACACCTTGAGCGACAAATGGCTTCAAATGCTCGTACCAAGACTCAGAAGGCTCTTGCTCGTATGGAATGCCGTTTATCCGGAATTCTTCCCATTCGCTAAGGTCATAATCACAGTACAACAGAAAGCTGAGCTTGAAGCCGTGGCTGTTCAAAGTCCCTATAAACGTGTGCGGACCTTTTGACGACGATTTTGGAATATAAAACCGTTCGGGATGCCAAGTTTTTCGTGTGCTATGATCATACCTTCGCTCCATCCAGCCTCCGTCAAGACCTATCACATCACAAGGTATTCCGGCGGACCGAAACCGGAGTGCATCATCGACCACTTCTCGAGCACTGAGCCCTTCTTGGGCAATGAAGGTTAGACCATACGCCCATATGGGCAGCAACGCCGGCTTTCCGACAATATCCGTATAGCGGTTAAGCAGGTCGCCAAATCCGTCTCCGACAAAAAGATAGAAGTCCAGTTCCCGTTCAGGCCCAGTCACACGAAGTCTATCACGAACCGTACATCCCAAATCGAATGTATGTTCAATGGTTGTATTCATTAACAAAGCCCATCCTCCGGTGCTCATCACATAGGGTATCGGGGCGTAAGATACAAGATTTGCGATCCGCATATGCGCCGTATATCCACGGTGCTGCATCCTCTCACGAGAAACATCTCCCAAACCGTATAGAAACTCCTCGTCTTTCAGAGCAAATTGAATGTCGAAACCAGTGTTTTCGTTGAGAGACAGCGCGTCACTGCGCGTCCGCTCCCTTCCATCGACATCACGCAATATCAGGCGTCCATCCCGCTGATCAACAGACAAAACTGCAACTCCATTTTCCAATAAATCAATATTCGTGTTATCGACTGCAACTGCGTTACTCTCATTTTTTGTTAAACGGTCACTCAGAATACCGTAGCGGATTAAAGGCGATACTTTAAACACTCCAGATTTACCCAACCGGACCCGAAATACGCCTGAAGCAACGGCGTCGACCCGTAGGCATCCCCCGGTTTCTAATTCGAACTCTATGCACACATTCGTCTCCTCCATCTATAACCTTCCCCTTCACGATCTGAAGCTTACTTTCACACCAGCATCATAGCATTAGTTGAAAGGACTGTCATCAGAATACATAAAACGCTTACATTATGTCATGTAAGTATATGATATGCTCATAACCGTCCCCTACCCTCTCTATAGAGGCAATCTTATACTGAAACTGTACATAGCAAACTATAACGGAGTGAACCCAATGACAAATGCAAAGGAATCTCAAAGTACAAGCAAACTGAGCCGCCGTGCACTGATTGCCTCCATGGGCTTGACGGGAGCCGGCATGCTGGTTGGTCGCTTCTCACCAGGTACCCAACTTGCTTTCGCTAAGCCGTTGCCACTCGAGTGGAAGGTTGTGACCGATTTCGGAGCGACGGGAGACGGCTCAACCGATGACACAGTGGCGATCCAAAGTGCTTTGAACGCTACAACATCTGGAGGAACCGTCTATTTCCCTCAAGGAACGTATTTAATCTCCTCACAGCTAACAGTTATCGGAAAAGAAATCCACATTTTTGCAACCGGAGCAGCGATTGTCAAGGAAGCCTCAGTTTTAGGCGTTCCCATTCTAAAGCTCTCACAAGCACATGGCTCTACAATTACCGGCTTAAATTGCCAAGGTGCCGAAACCTACAACAGTTTTGCCGGCGCAAGTAATCTGTTTAATGCCTTCATCCAACTTGACCGTTGCAACCAAGCCGTTATTTCTGGATGCAAAGTACTCGACAAGACTTACCCGTTCCTTCTCTCTTCGTGCCAAGATTGCCGTGTGTCCGACTGCTTTATACAAGGATTTCTGAACATCGGAAAAGCAGGCGCTAATTTTTGCTCCTGCTGCCACATAAGCGGCGGCGCAAGGAATAGCGTGATTGGATTGAGCGGCAAGGATATGGGATCGGGCGTGCTGGTTGGACTGGAAGGAGCGGACCATCATATAACCGACTGTTTCTTCCAGAATATGTGGGACAATGGTGTATATGTTTCGTCAGGCAAAGGTATTCTAATCGACCACGTAACGGTCATTCAAACGGCCGGTGGAGGGATTAAAGTCAGAGGACAAAAACATATTGTCAGCCACTGCCTCGTTAAAGATTGCGTGGTTGGATATACTTTGACGGGAAACGGCGCCACCCCCGATAGCTTGGGTTACAACGGTCATGGCACACTTTTAGAAGGATGCGTGGCTGAAAACTGCCTTAGAGATGGCATACTGATGAATACTCAAGATGGTTACAATGCCCGCGAATTCAAAATATTGAACAATACGATAATGAATAGTGCAATTGAGGGAGGCGGTTATGCTGGCATTCGCATGACCACCGGACCTGGTACTGAAGTTAGTGGAAATACGTTTAGCAAATGCTCGGGCTCGTATGGCATTTTGATAACAGGTCCGCTGTCGACACCCGTAAGCGGTTTAAAAATTACTAATAATTCCGTAGCTTTAACGAAGGAAGGAATCCGCCTCCAATATGCAACCCACAGTACGGTTATTGGAAATCATGTGCAAGATATTGAATCATACGGTATGCACTTGAGATACTGCACGGACTGTGTGATTAACGGCAACATTGGTCGGGAGCAAGTGCTATCTGGATTAATACGCTGTTTGACAAGTGACGGGTGTTCAAGCAACACAATCATCGGCAACCGTGGGAACGCAATGAATATCAGTAAAGACTCCAATCTCCTGTTTGCAAACCAGCCGGGAGATGTCAACTTCACCAACAACATTTCCAGCACTCCGCTCTATGTGGGGCAGCAAGCATTGGTATCTGGTGAGTCTTATATGGCTGTCGGCGTTACATCCCCGGCAGACTGGAAGAAACTCAGTTAACTTGGCTTTATTGCAGCAACAGAGAAGTGTTTGTCAGGAACGGATGTGGGCTTTCCTGCGGCGAACTTGCGGGGGGCGAATCAAGGAACACTTTTTAGTTGTACCGAGAAAGTGTCTATCAGAAATAGAAAGGGGTTACACAAAATGACCACAAAAATAATACTCAAATTCTCTCTAATTGCTCTATTCGGCGTCCTGTTGTCAGCTTGTGGATTCGGTAAGAGCCAACAGACAGTAGATGACCAGTCAAGCGGCGAAGCAACAAACAAAAAAGAGCCAATCGAGATGGTTTTCTACATCCAAGCCAGCGGTTGGACAGAAGAACTTTTCATGGAGCAATACGGAAACGCAATCAAGCAGACCTTTCCTCATATCATGCCAAAATTTATTCCCGTCGGGAAAGGAACGATGATGGAGGATCTCATTTCGTCCGGTCAAACCATCGATATTTGGATGGGTTCCGTCAACGCCATTTTACCTTTTCCAGTCAAGTACGATCTGGCCTACGACATATCCGATCTGCTCAAAACGCATAACTATAATATGGATAAACTGGAACCGACCTCGATTGAGCAAATGCGGAATTTGGCTGGAGGAGGCATGTATGGGCTTCCTTACGGAACGACCACTATGCTCATCAAATACAATAAAGACATTTTCGACAAGTTTGGAGTGCCTTATCCCGAGGATGGCATAACATGGGACGACCTATACGAGATAGCCAAGAAATTAACCCGCTCCGAAGGTGGTATCCAATATCGTGGTTTTTCCATGACAACCGGTCACATCATGCTGCTGAATCAACTCTCGGCTGGCTTCGTTGATCCCATGACGGAAAAAACGACACTCATCACCAACAATTGGAAACAAATTGCTGAGAATTTCTACAGATTTTATTCTATTCCGGGCAACGAAGTAACCGATAAAACCGTACAATTGGAATCGCAAAAAAGAAGTTTTTTTCAAGATAAAGTCTCAGCCATGTACATTACATTGTCTAATCTTGAAGAGGAATTGAAAACCATGAACTGGGATGCGGCGCAACTACCAACTTTCAAAACATCTCCAGGAGTCGCTACACAATCTTATCCGAACTACGCACTAGTTACGAAACAAAGTAAAAATAAGAACGATGCTTTTCAAGTCATTTCCTTTTTGACTTCTTCGGATATGCAGAAGCAGTTCGCCCGAAAAGCTACGATTGTGCCAGTCGTTATGACAAAGGAGGTTATCCAGCAATTCGGACAAGACGTGCCGATGCTGTCAGGAAAAAATATGAATGCTTGGTTTCCCGCTAAGATGGCCCAGGCCCCCGTCAAAACGAAATACGACGGCCTTGTTCAACCAATGCTTTACAATGAGATGTATAAGTATCTCGCGGGAATGAAAGATATCAACACAGCACTTAGAGATGCCAGTGAAGCTGGCCAGAAAGCAATCGATTCGGAAAAAATGAAATAACTTCAGAATGCAGGCATAACTAAGGAATCTCTGAAGGGAATGGGGAGCATTACAGGCAGCCGATCGTTCTGGATGGCTGCCTTCATGTATCTTTATTCAGCTCTCGTCTCCGTTTAGCTCAATATGTACTAAGTGTTAAACACTATTAAATGATATGATGTTGGCGGTCGTAGGACTGAAAAATAATAATCCTCAACGGCATCCCATCTACTATGCCAATCAACATCGTCAGTACCCTCTCTACTATTATGCCTATAGCGGCGAAGTTCGGGTAATACATCTACGAGAATCGTAAGGTGAACAACATCGAGCATCTCAGGGAGAGAGCTATAAATCTCATCGAGGATAATGATCTTTGAAGGCTGTAAAGTAACCATGTGCAATGCCAAACCATTTCCTGATGAAAAAGAAAAAGGACGATATTGAGCTTTCTTACCTGCTAATAGTGGTAATAATGCTTCATTACGCATACGCTGCCAGTCAATGCAACGATGACACTTTTGTTCCACTGTGAATGAATCCCATTCCTCGTTAGTAATAGTTGCATCGAAAAAGTCGTCACACTGGATGACTGTAGCATCCAACCGTGAAGCCACCTCAGCAGCCAACGTAGATTTTCCTGCCCCGCTTCCACCATCCAGTGACACGATCAAAGGTCCAATTTGACCAATCAGACGCTGATTAATAGAAGAAACAATAGTCTGAATTACTTGTTGTAAATTATGTGATGGATGGTTGTTCTCCATGTCTTACCACACCCCATATAAAACTATGTTAATTAATCCTACCTTATCTTGAATATCAAGAAAACGGTAAAAACTTTTTTAGTTAATTTAATCTTGTGCAGTTTATGCTTTTAGACAGCTTCATTTAACACATATTGGTACTAAACTCCCGTTAATTGAAAAAGGCAACCGATCGTAAAAAGCCGGCTGCCTCAACTATTGTATCCGTTAATTGAACAAGTTGCTACTGGAATTGTCTGAATATATACTTTCAAGAAACTCGATTGAGACGCGTTCAGCTTCCATTTTAGGTACAATCTCTGAAGCTGTACGTAATCGTTGGTACATCTTAATCGTGTTTTTTAGCGCGTGGTAGCAACTTTCGAAGCTGTGGAAAGGAATCGTTCCTTTAAGTTCTTCCAGTTCTTTTGAAGCATATTTCTCGAGCTTTCGAACCCCTCGCGGTGAATGGCCGTTGCGAATGAGAACCAACGGCCCTAACACAGCATTTCGAATAAATGTTAGGTGATCGATCAGTTCGAACAACTCGCCCCTCCCTAATTTAGTCGCACCGTAATGCACCCAAACCCAGAAACGATCCTCAATCCACTGAGGATCAAGGAAAGGGAAAGTAGGGGTTGCTTTGCTGAGTATCGTTGTAATATCAGAACCTCTCTCCCAAAGAATCAGCGGGTTCTCGATTCGTATCTTGAGCTCCTCCACTTGAACAAACTTAAGATCGACATGAAGAGGTACTGGGCCATATAAACAAATAAGCAATCTGGGTTCTCCGACATGCTCGCCGGTGAATGCCGAAAGTAAGTTACCGAGCCCTTCTGCGATACGGAGTCGTTGTTCCATGATCTCATTTCGAAAAGCGCAATTGTATACGATTATTAAATCCAGATCACTGTACTCATCCATTGCTCCGTGTATCATGGAACCGCCTGCAAGGAGACCTGTAAGTCGATGATCTTGTCTTACATACTCTTTTGCCTGCTCAATGAACCGTTCGTGTACAGGTAACTTCAATGCCATACACTCCTTAAATTGTGACCCATAAAATGGGTATTACACAAAAATAACATTTACAAGAAGTAACGTCAAATAGTATGTGAGCCAATACTGCACTATCCTGCAAGTTAGTTGAGAAAGGCAGCCGATCGTAAGAAGCCGGCTGCCTTCAAATGTTTTTCCTGAGCTATCGTCTCTGTTTTATTGGACAGTTGATGCAATCGTGCACCTATACATTATTTCTGTTGTTGTGCAGCAAGCGCCAACTGCTGGTCGATCGTATGGGCAGCCTCTGTCAGTAATGTTTGTATAGCTTCGCTGGATGAAGCATCAAGCGTGCTCCCGATGTATCTCTTAGTCATAAGCGCAGGCAGGTAAGGATTTCGATAGGCAGACGGCGTAATCCCGTAATTCAGCTCTTCGAGAAATACCTTGATTACAGGATCGGCAGCCTGACCGAGCTTCTGAACAGCAGACTTAGACGTTAACAATTCCTGACGTGACCAATCCTTATGAAACCCGCTGTCCGCATTCAGAATAACGTCCTTTATAAACTTCCAAGCCAACTCCTGTTGTTTCGATATGGCTGCAATAGACAAGGTTTGAATGTTCACGCTGTTTACTTTTTTTCCTTTTTCCAGACGTGGCAGCGGAGCGACTGCTGTTTTTCCGACTGTTGCTCGGTTTGTTTGCTCTAAAAAAGAATACATGCCGTATGGCGCTATGCTCATACCTACATTGCCATCCCACATTTCGTATAAGGTGGGATTACCCATGTTTTCCACGATCTTAATCGCGTTGTTCGTGTTCTTATGATGAACCAGCAGCGCAAAGGCATCCGAAATCAAACGACTGTCCAAATAACCGCTGACCTTGCTGTTGTCCGGTGATAATATACTGCCGCCGCTGCTTTGCACCAGTGACTCTAAAAACGTGAGCTCGAACGGAATCGTGCTTCCGTAAACCTCTTTATTAGCCACAGCATTAGCAGATTTAAGCTTGATGGACAGGTCAAAGTACTGCTCCCAGGTCCAATCACCGCTAGGATAGCTGATTCCTGCTTTATCGAACCATTCCTTGTTATAATATACGGCTAGTGGTGCCGGCGACATTGGGATGCCAATAAGATTACCTTTAGTTGTTGTTACCATTTTTGTAAGAGATTCGTACAGGTCATCGGTTGCCATTCGATCCGTTTTAAAAAAGGCGAGTAGATCGGCATATATTCCTGCTTCAGCAAGGAGCGGATAAAACGGGGCGAATATAAGATCCGTCTTCTTCCCTTCCTTCAATCGCGCGTTCAAATCTCTCTGGTAGCTTTGTGAGGGGAGCTTTTCAATGATGATGTGAACGCCTGGGTTTGCCGTTTCAAATTGTTTTGAATACTTTTGAACTGTATCAATTCGGTACTTTGTGGATGCCGCTGTATTTTCCGGCATCAAAAGCACTAACTCCCGGTTCTTCGTTTCGTCTGCCTTCACGATCTTATTGTTGTCCGTCTTATTTTCGTCGGCCCCTGAGCAGCCAGATAAAAGAGCACCGCATAACACATAAATTGCAATCGCCTTCTTCATTCGTTCCACTCCCCCCAATTATTCACTTCAAAAGAATGGGAAATTACGGCATCGGTTTGGTCTCATCCAACAATCCATCAATCACGGAAGCTAATCGCGAAAGTTCCATTTGCACCTCCGCTTCCGAGCCGAGGGAAGCAAGACGAAACAATTTATCTGCCGTAGCGATCATTTTGATTTTTGGGTTGCGGTAAATGACCGGTTTAACAGCATGATTCAATTCGTCAATAAATACCTTCCATGCCGGCTCGTCGTTCAGCTTAAGCTTGTGTATGGAAGACCGGGAGGCAAGTGTTTCCTGTTTCGACCAATCAACTTGGAATTTGCTTTCCGGATTAAGAACAATATCCTTGATGAACTTCCAAGCCAGTTGTTGCTGCTTGGAAGCGGTGGCGATGGAGAGAGCATCCTGGATCCATACCGCATTGGCCCGAACTCCGCTCGCCAGGCGGGGCAGCGGAGCAACTCCGATCCTTTCTTTCAGCTTCGGATTACGAGTAAGGAAAGCATACATCCCGATTCTCCCGACGCACATTCCCACATTGCCGGAGGAAATTTCGCTTAGGATTGCATTTGTCCCATTGGGCAGCTTTTTTACGACATCTTGGTTGTTGATCTCCTTCAGCAACAAGGCGAACGCTTCGGTGACAGGCCGGCTATCCAAATATCCGGTAAAGCGGCTATTGTCAGGTGACAGCATGCTGCCGCCGTTGCTTTGTGCAAGCGATTCTAATAAATCCGGGATGATCGGAACTGCGCTGCCGTAAATCTCCTTCCCCCGGACGGTGTTGGCCTCTTTCAAATGGACCGACAAGGCGAAAAATTGTTCCCAAGTCCACTCCTCCGTCGGCTCGGGCAGATTTGCCCTGTTGAACCAATCTCTGTTATAGAATACGGCCAGCGGTTGAGGAGACATCGGGATCCCTGTTAATTGTCCGTCCTCTGTCATCATTTCGGTTAGCGGTTTGTATAAGTCATCGGGAGTTATTCCATCTTCCTTATAAAAGTGAAGCAGATCGACAAACAGTCCCTGTCTGCTGAACGCGGTACCATAAGGCCAAAAGACGAGGTCTACATCATTGGAGCCGCCTATTCGTTCCAAAAATTTGGCCCCATGGAAATCGCGTATAGGCATTGTGTCAATCGTAACCTCTGTCCCGGGATTGGCGGATTTGAAAGCTTGTGCATTTTCGATGAACGTGGCTATTCTGTACCTGGTTGATCCGGCGTCATGGTCGGGTATAAGAATCGTCAAAGACCGCTCTTTCGAACTTGGCTGTTCAGGGGATATTACGGCTCCTGGCGAATCACACGCATCATCCATAACCTGTTCCATCAAGAACTGCTTCCACTCCGCCTCAAACTGGCTCTGTGTGCACCCAAAGATGGATTCGAGGTTGCCCGGGTCTCGAAGCAGGCGATGGAGGGCGTCCCAACTATATCGGATCACGATAAAATCAATCAGGGTATAGCCTAATTCTCGGCCTCCAATCGTTAAAAACTTAAGCGAGTCCACTACCCGCAAGTATTGAATCGAAGGCAGTTCACGTTGTCGGTACCTGGAAGCTACCCGGCTTCGTACTTGCTCGCGGGACCATTCTTGCCCGAGATACTCTCCTACCCCGTGTAGAAGAAACAACGGTATTTGCGGGTTCAATTGCTTGGTTAGCACTTTACTATACAGAGCCAAAGAGCGCAGGACGATAGCGTTATAATCATAGTGCGGCCCCGGATTCAAAGGGGAAACGATCTTCACAACGTTCAACTGACCGAATCTTCCGATGAAGGATTTTTTAGAGGGATGTGCTTCCGGGAACATCGATTCTTGATCGGGATAAATCTCATACGCTATTTTTGTGTGAGGGGTGAAATTTAAAGCTGACGTAATGCGCCGGAAGTTTTGGCGCAAAATGGACATGAAGTCGTCGGTCACCTTCTGGAATTCCGGACCGCTTTGCCCAGTTTCCAGCATATTGACCATGTTAATGTACTGCTTGGGGTTAAAGGGCGCTGCTATGTGCCAGTTTTCCAAGTCATTTCTCATTTTTCCGAGGCAGCGGTACATCCTGTTTTTGATCATGCTTTCATTCAATTTCAACAGCTTGGCGATGTCGCGGAAGGAGTAGTCGGCAATATAACGCAACGTGAGAATTTCTTGGTCGATCTGATCCAGTTTATTGAGGGAAGTACCGAGATCAATTTTGAAATCCACCTCTTTCGTGAAGTCGGTCGTTATAAAACGCGAAAAGTTAGTCTCCTGACCTACCAGCAACTCTTTGGTGCGATACGCCCTCCTTGCTTCTTTCATCATGGTGTTGGAGGCAATGGAATACAGCCAAGTGTACAAACTCGATTTGTTCTGAAACGAGTTCAGCGACTGATTGGCCTTGAGAAACACCTGTTGCGTCAAATCCTCCGCCTGATCGATTCCGGCTTTGTAGGCGATATACCGCTTGATGCGATCATAATGCTCCATTAACAGATCATTATCGTGCCAATTCACGGATCGGAGCACCTCCCAGTTATGTTAGACCCTTCAAGATGGGAAAAAGACACAAGTTTCATTAAAATTTTTTCTGCCCCGGACGAAACGGTGTAACGAACAGGAGCAGCTCGCCGAGGTGCCTGCTCCTGTTGTAATCCCCTTCACTACTGTCTGGTTGGTATTCGTCCCCAGTTTATGATATAAGCTTATGTTTTCAATAAATTAAGGAGTTCGTGAGCAAATACGATTTCCCTTTGTATGGAATGGGGATCACCGATTTCTTCCAAGCTATAGCACTTTCCGTCGGGAATGGGATAAAGTTCTTGTCACGGGGAATTGACAAGAACTTTATCCCATAAAAAGCAAAAGCCGCGATTTACACGGCAATTAATGGGACAATGTTCTTGTCACCCGACACTTTCTCTATTTATTTCTTATTCTGGTTTAAAACCCGCTTCCTTCAACATGCGAACCAGGTGCATTCGAGCATCTGCGATTCGCTGATCGATCAGCTCGGGTACAGCCGGTCCGTCCACTCGCTCCAAAAATACATTGCCCTCGAACCCGCCCCTCTTTAAAACGGTAAAAATAGCTGGGAAATCTACATCTCCTGTACCGGGTATCGGGAAATCGCGTGCGCCCCGCTCCCCACGGTGATCTTTGGCGATAAGCGAATACGTGCGCTTCGCCACCTGGGGAAAATCGTCAGAGGCAACAATTCCTTCGTAAAACTCCACATTGCCGGGATCGTAGCATCCCCGGATATGCGGGGAATCGATTTGCTGCAAAGTCTCCAGCATATCCGCTGCGGTTGCCGTATTGCCGGTATGGGGTTTGATCGTTATGATGAGGTCCAGTGCGGCCGCTTCCTCGGCAATTTGTTTGTACCGTTCGATGTATGCCCGGTTTATCGGTTGCATTTCCTCCTCTGTCAGAGGAGCCGACGGAAAGGAGCGGTAGCTTTGCGTCCCGATTGTAAGTATTTCCTTGATTCCCAGCGCTTTCGCTAGTTGCATGCGCTGCCTCGCCCGCTCGATCGGCTGATCGATTTTAAAATGAGCATTGGACATGAGCTGCAACGGTTGCAAGTTGTACATGGCAAACAGTCCGTCCAATTGGCCTATTGCACGGCTGTCGTCTGCTTCCGGTAATTCAATCCCCCCGTGAGGATTCCCTATGCCAATATATCGATACCCCGCGCGCGAGATTCCTTCCAAAGCCCTTTCCATGGAACAGGTTGCATAAGGCAATGTCATACAGGCCAGTTTCATATTCCGCGTCCCTCCTATTTCAGTTCCCGCAGTCCCGCATTCAGTACCATTCGTACGGAACCCCAACCTCGCTCAATACCGGATGGGCGACATATACGAGACTGGTTGCATGGACAGACAGTTTCCGTATACCGAAGGAAACCGTTCCCGAGGACGGCAACAAGTCTACGTAGGAGACGAGCTGCCAATCCATATTCTCAAAATAGGCTGACGTGTTCGGACCCAACTGACTGGAATAGGCCGCAGCACCCGTTGACGCCTCCGAAGCTCTCGCATAAAAAGCAAAATAAACGTACTTGCTCTCTAACTCCGGATACTGCGCCAAATCGATCGTGAACCCCCAGTCGCTCGTATTGGCGGCCCCGGACAGTTCAAACGCCTCGTAGGTGCGGTAGGTGGCGCTCGACGAAGCAAACGATCCGCTTCCCGTCGTGACGGGAACGAATTGTCCCAGACCAGGTGAGTAGTTTACTCTCGCGACACCTTGAATTTCGGCCTTATGGAAGTGTGTCTTGGCTGCGGCCAAGTCCTCGATTTGCAAACTCGCCAGCGAAGCGTACGTTTCGTCGTAAGCGACGCCGTTCCCGTATATCTTCAGATTGTTGACCCATGCTCCCATTCCGGTCCTGCTCGTCCCTGTTCTTAGCAGCGTGTAGGCTTTGAAAGGAGCGCTCGAGCGGGAGATGCTGTTGTTGCCGATCTCCAGCCCCAGCTTGGCGGAATAGCAAGCTACCAAACAGTCGGCATCCCGTAGACTGGCGAAATTATTGACGATCCGGATGGAACTGACCGGCTGCGTGTTGCCGACCGTGGCCGCTACGACCGTGCCGTTTATAATGATCTGCGCTTTCACCAACCGCTCCGGATTCACAAACGAATAGCCGACCGAGCCATTATTTTCGAAATAGTTGTCAGACAGATCGAAGGGCATGATCGAATTGCGGGCGAAAACGCCGCATACTTTGTTTCCTTCGATATTGCAGCCGTTTATCCGGACGCCAAGCGCTTTCCTGGACAAATAGATGCCGATGCCGTCATTCGTGAATATTTTCGTATTCACAACATTGAAGACGTTCACTTCACCATCAACAAATTGAATGCCATCACCGCGGTTGTAAGATATTTCGCATGTCTCGACGTCATTGCACCAGCCATAGCCGATAGCAAGCGCGGCCAAAGTCGTTCCTTTGATGGAGATCCGGCGGAACAGCGAATGCGCAATTTTTTTGGAATAAATCCCGTATTTCGTCTTGTTGTCCCCGGATATGTCGAGATTCGAAAATTCGAATTGATTCCCCACCTCGGTATCCGTAAACTTGAAGATGGCTTCCAACGGAGCCGACACCGTGACGGATGCATGCGGACGAATGATGGAAGAATGGACCCGTCGGTTGTAGTCGTCCCCGATCAGCCGAATCCCTCGCTTACTTGAATCAATCAGGATCGGGCTTGAGATCAAATAAAAATCGGAAGACGGAAAGTAGACGACCGCCCCCCGGTTCTGAGCAGCATCCACAGCCGCTTGTATGGACTGTGTATCGTCAGACGCGTTGTCGCCTTTCGCCCCAAACCATTTTACGTTGAACGCTCCTTGAAAAATGCGCTTGAACCGTGCTCCTGTAGCCGACACGATTACCAGACCGGTGTCATCCGCGCTCGACACGTCGGCCGGATCGAAACGGAAGACGCCCTCCTTGCCCGGATCTGTAACCTCATAAAATTCCGCAGGAGCCGTAGACAAGGAGCGCAGCTCGGCAATCGTCACCTTGGGCCAACAACATCCCTCCTTCTCCGCCCCATATACCGCTTCCGTCACACGTTTCCCCTGAACGTTTGCTGCGCTCCACAGACTGCCCGCGACCAAAGCCGTGCCTGCCAAGCCGATCGAGGCGAGCAGCTTTCTTCTGCTGCCGCTGACCGTTCCCGAAACGTCAACTTTTTGCTTGGTGCCGATTTCTTTCTCGTGATTCATAGTAGACCTCCCATCTGTAGTTTTGGGTTTCAAGAATCGGTAAGCGGTTACACGAAACGAGCAAGCCGATCCTGCTTCCAGCATAGTTGAACCCGATTGCTTTTAAAATAAAGAGAATTAAACTAAACCATATGTAAAGTTTAACGGAATTCCGAGAGAAGTCCCCTTCCTCAACAGGAAAGGGATGAATGTCGGCCGGGCAACGCCTGAATGATCTTCCCAAATCCTGCCCTAATGATCGATCGTATGATACAATCAGTCTCAGATCCTGTTAAGGCTAGTGAGTCCATGAAACTGGAACGATCATTCCGAACAGACAACTCTCGCAGAACGGAGGAGCCGATCTTGCATACCGAAGAGGGTCGAAATGTTCTGATCCCCCAGCTCACATACTGTAGATATTGGGAGCGAAAAGACAAATTTTTGTTTTATGAGGATACCTGCAAGGAGTGGACCATTTTCGCCGTCATAGACGGGTCGTTCCAGTATGAATTTAACGAGGAGAAAGGCATTGCCGCATTCGGCGATTTGATCATTTGTCCGGCAAATACTGTTCTGCGCAGGGTCGTTATATCTCCGCTTACTTTTTTTGCGATTCGGGTTCGATGGCGGATCAACGACTTGGTGAGGGTGGGACAGGCAGAACCGTCCCGATTTGTCGGCAAAACGAGTATCGCCGACACGAAGCGGTTGGCAGGCAATTATTCCTTGATGAAGCAATCCGAAGGACTCAGCGAGGAAGTGAAGCTTTGGCTGTGCGGTCACTATATGCTGGACATCTGGTTGTTATATGGGAAGGAGTGCAGCAAATGGCCTTGGCCGGCAGAATGGCAAGCTGGCAAACAACCGGAGCCGATCATGAACGAAGCCTCCTTCCTCATTCGCAAACATGCCTTTGAGACTGTTGATCTGAAGGAGATTGCCGCACAATTGCGACTAAGTCCAGCACGGCTATGCCAGAAGTTTAAAGCGAGCTTCGGACAAACCCCGATCCAGTTTTTGACCGAATTGCGTCTGGAGAAAGCAAGACAGCTGCTGCTGGAAACAACCATGACACTTGATCAAATCTCGGAATACATTGGTTACCAGAACGCCTACTATTTAAGCTACATCTTCAAGAAGCATATGGGAGTCACGCCGACCGCCTTCAGAAAAGCGCATCGGGTCTAGCTACTTCCCTTCCTACTCGAACCCCCTATTCTGTAAGGAAGGGCAAGGGAGGACCTATTTCAAAAAAAAGGGAACGGGCGCCCGTTCCCTGCAAACATTAAACTCGACTGAATGCGCGCACCACAAATCCCGGGGATCGCCCGTCGAGTCAACGTGCGGCCATCGCGGTCGCACCCAGGACTTCGGACCCGCCGGTGAAATCCGCGCTACAGAGGCAATTTCACCCTAAACGTAGTCCCCGCGCCCACTTCGCTTTCCACATGAATCGTCCCCCGGCCCGCCTCGACGATACTCTTGGCGATGGCGAGGCCGAGCCCGTGGCCGCCGATCTGGCGCGTCCTGGTCTTGTCCTGCCTGTAGAATCGGTCGAAAATGCGAGGCAGCGCCTCCGGATCGATGCCGATCCCGTTGTCCTGCACCTCCAGGATCAGCAGGCGTCCCCCTTTTTCCCCGCGCTCCGCTAGCCTCACGTCCACCCGACCATGCTTCGGCGTATATTTAATGGCATTATCGATTAACAGCACGAACAATTGATTCATTTTCTCCGCATCCCACTCTACCTCTATGGCCTCGTCGGCCTGGAGGCGTACGGCGATGTCCTTGGCCTGCGCCAGCGGCTGGAGCTTCCGAATCACCGCGGCGGCGGCTTCGTTCAGTTGGAACCGCGAGCGGTTCAGCACGATCTCCCCGGAGTCGGATCGGGCCAGCTGCAGCAGCCCCGCCGCCAGCTTGGTGATCGAGTGGACCTCCTCCTTCATCCCGTTAAGCATTTGGCGGGCGAAGGGCTCGCGCTCCAGCGCCTCCTCCAGCTGAAGCGCCTCGATGGAGGAGAGCAGGACGCTGAGAGGCGTTCGCAGCTCGTGGGAAGCGTCGGCGACGAATTCGCGCTGCCTCTCGTACGCCTGCGCGATGGGTACGATCGCCCGCCGGGCCATCCGGTGGCTGAGCCAGAGTGCGAGCAGGAAGAACAGCAGCGCCAGCGCGAGCAGGAGCAGCAGGAGCCAGCGGAACAGTTCGTGCTGGAACGTAACTTCCTTCCCTATATACAACGTGCCGACCCGGTCCCCTTTCTTGGTCAGTTCCCGAGCGGTGACGATGAAGCGGCCCTGCTCGCCCGGTACCCCCTCGCCGGCCGAAGGCTTCACTACCGTGTGCAGCGCGACCTTCACGACCCCTTTCCCCAAAAATCGCCCTTGGTCGATGTACGCCATCACCTGAGGACGAAGCGCTGGCTGAATCTCGTTCCCCAGTTGGAGATTCCGATTCTCGGCGATCAAGTAATAGAACGACTGGTCGGAGCTGATCGAGAACGCGTCCTCGATCTCGCGCGGAGGCCGTCGGTTGGGATCGCCATCCCGGTCGGCCCAGCGCTGCAGCGTTTCGATCTCGCTGTTCGCGAGCGTATTCAGGCGGTGATATTGATCGTTCCAGATGAACAAGTACAGCAGGGTGTAGACGATGAGGACGAATAGGCTGAGGAACATCACGAGAACCCCGCTGTACTGCCAAGTCAGCTTGCGGCGGGTCCGGTCGAATAGATCGGCTTCCAACTGCCGTTTTCGGATCGCGCGCCAGTTAAGCATCGATTTTGTACCCCACGCCTCTCACGCTCTGGATCAGGTCGCGGGATTCCGTCGGTTCCAGCTTCTTGCGAATCAATTTCACCGTGGCGTCGATCGTCTTCAGGTTCACGTCCGCATCCAGTCCCCAGACCTTGTCCAGGATCACACCGCGGGTCAAGGTGCGGCCCCGGTTCTGCAGCAGCAGGTCCAGAATCTGATATTCGCGCGGAGACAATTGGATCGTTTGCTCCCCCCAGGCGACGGTCTGACTCGTCCGCCTCAGCTCGAGATCCTGCACCTGGACGACCTCCTCCTGCAAAGGCACAAAGGTACGCCGCATCAGCGCCCGCAATCGCGCCAGCAGCTCGTCCAGCTCGAACGGCTTGACCAAGTAATCGTCCGCGCCTGCATCCAGCCCCTCTACCCGATCCTGCAGCGCATCCCGAGCCGTGAGCATGAGGATCGCCCCGCCGTACCCGGACTTGCGCAGCCGGGCGCACGTCTCGCGGCCGTCCCCTTCCGGCATCATCCAATCGAGTACGACCACGTCGTAGCTGGAGGCTTTCGCGTAGTCGAACGCCTCGTTGCCGGTCGTCACCCAGTCGATGGCGCAGCCGGTTTTCCTCTTCAACAAATGTACGGTGAGCTCGCCCAACCGCAGGTCATCCTCCGCCAACAAGAGCTTCATGCCGCCGCCCCTTTTCCAAGAATAGGATTCTAGCCAAAAGTATACCGGAACGACTCTCGGCTTTCACCATATTTTCACCAAGTCCAAGTAACATAGAGGTCAAGGAAGAACAATCCCACTCTGAAAGGAACGAAAAGGATGAAAAAGAAGATGCAAGTTTTGATGGTTGGAACGGTAGCAGCCCTGTTGATTGTAAGCGGAGGCAGCGCGATCGGTTGGAATCATGCGTGGGCGGCGGATCCCGTTGCCACCTCCACCCCCAACCCTGACGCCGCTTCGGATCAAACGGCACCGAAGCCGCCCCGCGAGGATGGTCAGCGGAAGCCCCCGGGCCAAGGGAAACCGAAGAAGGACGAGCGGAAGGACGACCGCCCTTGCCCTGACTCATCCGCTCCGGGCGCGGCTCCGGCTCCAGGCGCCGAGGGCCGCGGCGGACGGCCCGCACCCGCCCCGGGCGGCTCGGGCGGACCTCGAGGGCCTCAGGCTCCTGCTGCCGAGCCCCAAGGCGATCAAACGGTGGCCGTCTCCGGCGGATACGAGACCGATCCTGTCGATCACGGCCGGCCGGTCGTGCTGATCGCGGCCGCGCTCGGCGTGCCGACCGAGGTGTTCCGCGAAGCGTTCAGCGGTGTGAAGCCAGCCGGGCTGGACCGCGGCCCCACGGCCGAGGAGGCCCAGAAAAACAAGGCCGCTTTGATGAGCGTCCTCGCTCCCTACGGCATCACCAATGAGCAGTTGGACGAAGTGTCCAATTACTACCGCTACAACGGCAGCAAGGGCCAGCTCTGGCAGCACCAGCCGGCGACCGCCGAGGCCATCGTCACCGACGGCGTCCTGACCGGCGTTGCGATCACGAATCCCGGCTCCGGCTACACGTCGGCTCCGACGATCAAGGTCAAAGCCCCGGACGGCACGATCGTGAACGCGGTCGCTACAGTGGCGTATACGAACGACTTCCGCACCAACGGCAGCCTTACCTCGATTACGCTTCAGCCGTAACGGCATAAAGCAAGGAGCTCTCCCGACGGTTAGTCGGGCTGGGCTCCTTGACGTTTAGTCCTATAGGGATCGAATTCATCGGCCTCTGCCATGCATAAGCCAATCGGCTTCAGCACGTGCAGCACCTCGATCGTTCGCATGCGCGTCCAGCACCTCTTGCAGCCGGCGATAGACGAACTGGCTTTCGTTGGTACCCGCGCCGCGGAGCTCCACCCCGAATTCGCGAACCGCTTGCTTCATTTGCTCTGCGGAGATCTGGCTGCCGGAACGGGTCCGGGTCTTCCAGTTCATTTTTCCCGCAGCTTGCGTACGGCTCATGACGCGCCCGGCTCCGTGCACCGTGCTGTAGAAGAAATCCCGGTTCTCGTCCGTGTCCTTTCCACTCACAATGACCGAGATCACTTAAACGAAAGTTACCTCCGCTACCCGGACAACGTAGTTCACTCCGTACGAATAGCTCGTCGCTACGAAGCTGAATGTCCCGGCAGCCGTATTCTGCGAGAACTCCAGCTTCTCCCCGTTGTCCAGCCAGCGCACGGATTCAACCTTCCGACTGATGCCCATAAATTTCTTCTCGCCCGGACCGCCGCCTTCCACGGTAACATCGGCATGTCCGCTGATCTTGAGATGGTGAATAAACAGATACAAGTTTCCGTCCGGCGTCTCAAGCGCAAAGTTGCTTCCTTCCCCCTCCACCTCGACCGGTTTTCCTTCGTAGATCGGTTTGCCGTTGACCTGAAGCCATTGTCCGATCACCTCCAGCATCGATTGCTGGACCGGAACGATTTTGCCGCTGGCGGTCGGACCGACATTCAATAAATAGTTGGCTCCAACCTTCCTGCAAGCACACAGGCTTTCTATAAAATGAGGGACAGATTTGTACATGAAATCCGCTTTCCCGATCCCCCAGTGGTCGTTCATCGTCTCGCACATTTCAGCCGCCACATACTTGCTCATTCCCCTTCGGTCCATAGGCTTCGGACGGCCTTGCTCGTACGTGACGCTGTCGATTTCTGGATGCCCGAGTTCACCCCTTTTCCCTAGTCCCGTATTGTTGATAATTAGCGCTTCCGGCTGATTTCTGCGAATCATCCCATACAGCTCATCCAGCTTCCAGTCCGCATCCGCCTTGCTCCAATTCCCGTCGAACCAGATCCCGCCGATCTGTCCGTATTGCGTGCACAATATTTCTACGGACCGGTACAAGTAATCCAGATAGGCGTCAAAATCGGTCCGGAAGGTGGGCTCGTACCAATCCAGCGTCGTATGGTACAGCACAGGCAGCAGACCACCCTCCCTGCAAGCTTCGACGAATTCGGCGACGAGATCCCGCTTAGCCAAGCTGTGCGGGGCATCATAACGATTCAACCCCCGAGTGTCATAGAGAGAGAAGCCGTCATGGTGACGAGTCGTGATGGTGATATACTTCATTCCGGCCTTTGCGGCTATGCGGACAATCTCCTCAGCATCAAACTCTTCCGTCGAGAACGTGTTCATCAGCTGCATATAGTCGTTCGGAGGAATTTTGCCGATCTGCTGAATCCATTCCCCCTTCCCTAACTGAGAATAAAGACCCCAATGAATAAACATGCCGAAGCCGAGCTGTTCAAAACGTTCGATTCTTGGTTCTGGTTTAGGTAGGATTTCGGGTGCCATAGTTTCTCATTCCTTCCTGATCGTTGGATTGGCAAGGAGGTATTTTCTCTTCTACTGTAAAGAATTCGATCAGATTTGTGTAGGTTAGATTTCGAACAATAATTGGACGATCCCGACTTTTTCATTCCGGATAATTTCGTACCTTTGATGTGATAAGATAAGAGACATATTCGGCGTGCAGCCGAAGCAAGCGACGGAAGGAGGATGTGACCGGTGTTATGCCTGGAGTTGAAAATCCCGCCGCTCCCGCAAGCCATTACGGTCGAAAGATCGGTCACCGGCAAGGATTATCAGCATTTCAGAAGATGCTTTGAAGTATATAATATCGTATTCGTCAAATCGGGCTCTCTTTATATCACGGAAGATGATATCGCTTACAACATGAAGGAAGGCGACATCCTCGTGCTGGAACCGGGCAAAACCCATTGGGGACACCAGCCTTGTCCTGAGCAGACGGAGCTGTATTGGGTACATTTGTCCCACTCGCGAGCGATTCGGTCGCTCGACAGCGATCAAATCCCTTGGTCTTATCCACTCCTAAGAAACGAAGACAACGACGAACAACCGTCCGACCAGTATATGTATTTGCCGAAAATGACCTGCGTCGATCCATCATCGATCGTGCCGCTCTTGGAACGTATGTATCTGATGTTTCATTCGTTCTCCGTCTCGAATGCGCTGCCGCTGCACGCTCTGCTATCTGAATTTCTAGTTAAAATCCAATCCGTAGCGCAGGTTCGCGGCCGCTCCAGGTCGTCTTATTTATCCGAGCGGATCATCGAATATTTACAGCTCCATGCGAACGTTCCTTTACACTACCAGCATCTGGAGGAGTCGCTTCATTATCATTTCGATTATTTGTCGCGCTGCCTCAAAAAGCATACCGGGATGACCCCGCTTCAATATATGCGCGGCATTCAGATCAAACAGGCCAAATCGCTGCTGGAACATACGGAATTGACGATTTCGGAAATCGGCGAACGGATTGGACTGAACAGCCATGGCTACTTGAATCGGATATTCCGGCAAAACACGGGAATGACACCGAACCAATACCGTGCTTCCTGCCGCAGAAACTTATGGCCGGATACAAAAAGTTGAATTTCTAATCGAGCGGAAACGAAAAGATCGCCGCTTTTTGATCATTGACCAAAAAACTGAGGCTCGCCCCAGCCGCCGCCTTCGCCGCTGCTGCGCAGCGAAGCCCAAATGCCGACGTCCAGGGCGCCTTCAGCCGTACCGCCGAACCAGGCGGCAAGCACGTCTCCGTCATGTATTTGTGTAGTATCGATTCGAAAAGACTGCGTCTTGAGTCCGGATTATGAGCTTTTCCAGTTAAAACGGTTAGCAATACCAAACTAGGTAATTATCTGCATGTATACTCGGTGGGCACTTGACAATCTCGGCCATCGCGCGCGCGCAGCGCAATATGCGCCATGCCGTGGATCAGGTAACCGGGGCCGAGCTGCGATTCATAGTGTTCGATTCCCTTCGCCGCTCCTCTCGGAATCTCATGGTCAAAATAAATGGACGCAAATTGCGCGGCCAGTTGTAAGCCTCCGTCGAGCCATTTCCGCTCGCCGGTAATGGCATATAGATCGGCCATTAATTCCAGAGCCAGACCTGCGTCGCCGGCCGGCACGTAATGATGACCGATCAAATTTATGTTCTCATGCGGCCGGATGCCTTGTGCATCGATCGCAATGTCGCTTGTGACGGGGAACGGTTGATCCAGATAGCATGCTCCGACTGCTAGGGCCCATTTCAGCAGTTCCGGACGACGGCACAGCCGCCAAGCGCATAGGCACATCAACGCTGCCCCTGAGGCGTTGGCTACGCCGTACACGCTGCCCCATACGGACATCGGTTCCGTCAGTTGGTTGTCGCGCGTGCATAGATTGGCGAATACGCCTTGCTCCGGATCATGCGGCGCTGCGATAAATCCGCTGATATAGACGTCAGCGCGCTGTCGCAAAGCTGCCGCCTGTGAAGGTGCTGTACGATCCAACTGATCAGCCGTTTCGAGCAAGCTGGTTGCCAGGGAGAGCGTCTGGGTCGGCGAATTAATATTCTGGAAACGCACCGCTTCTTGCGGCGAGCGGCTTTCGACAAGCAGCAGTCCGCGCTCATCGCGTTTGTCCCACCAATAGTCCAAAAACTGCTCCAACTGTTGCAACAACTCCGGACGGCGGCTTTGGTTATAGGCGAACGCCAAATCGAATATATAGAAGCCGGAATGCCGCGGAAAATCGCAGGAACGAACATCTGCAGGCGCATATTGTCTGCTGTTGATTTCCGCATGGCGGTAATATTCGCGAGGCGAACTCTGCTTCCAGTGATATTCCAGACCGTCAGCGAAACGCTGCACACACGGTGCGTTAAATTCATGCAGTTTCTCCCATAACCAGAGCGGCGCATGGTGCAAATGGTCGTGAATCGCCCGCCTTTCCGGCTCATACGTAATAATGCTGCTCCCCACTCGCTGCTCGGCTAAATGCCAATAGGCATGCTCCCCCCAGGGGAATAACCCTGTTGCCGTATTCGTACAGTGTGTGGCAAAATATCGCAAATAGCGATCGGCCGCATCCGCATAATCTGGTTTTCCCTCGCACCTGGCAAGTGCGTACATCGTACCGAGCAAGGGGATATCATGCATCAAATTGCTGCCATTCGGAGCTCTGTCCGCATTGCGCTGCCCAGGGATCGGTGCGGGCATCTCATTCAACATATCGCCCGTGCGGCAATCCAATAGGGATGGAAACAATCCGTTGTACGGATTTGCGCTTTGTATCAACCGATCAATCGCCGTGCAGGCGGTGTTCAATATGTCCTTCATGCAATCCCCCCGCTTACTCTTTGATCGCTCCAACTGCATCCTCTTTCGAATCTGTCGATACCCCGCTGCCATCTCCTTAGTTAGGTCAATACAGGGCTTTGTTCAAATGCAAGCGTCCATTTTCCTTCAGATAACGGCCCTTTGGAGGACAAAGTGATTTTGTAGAGCGATTGTCCCCAGCTTTTCCGCAGTCTTGAATCGGTTATATCCACCTTCGCAAAAGTTGCCCCCAATATTTCTGACGGGTAGCTCATGCGGACATGCGTGCCGTCGCCGACCGGAAACAGGATAGCTCCACTTTCCGGAAATTCAGGCCGGCAAGGAGTCATGAGATTCATGACGATCGTGTCGGCAGCTTTAGTCAAGTCGAATTGGTCCGTAATTGTTATACTGGCTCCAGCATTACGGTTAAGAATAAATTCCCGATACCAATGGCGGATGCTTGCGGATTGGGGGTAAGTATCGGCTATGTTTAACGTCAGCTGCGTTGTACAGTCATCGGACCGGAATTGGACCTCTGTGGCTTTGAACCGGCTGCCGGCTTCCTGTCGGATGCCATCGATTTCCGGAAGGTGGTGTGTTCCCGAATGCATCGTCCATATGTCGTAGCGCTGCGGGCTGAAAGTTTTGGCCGTATACTGCTCGACTCCCACATCTACAAGCACCGGATGTCCGTTGGCATAAACCATGAAGTGCCCGACATCGTTGTGGTTGTGGCTTTCTCCGTTATGCCCTCCTTTAGCGGCAAGGAACAAACCTTGTTCGGACCCCTCCTGCACGCGGGCAGCCATAAATTCGGTTTGCGGTAGCCAAACTTCTTTGACCAAAGGCGGTGCTTGATGCTCGGCTCCTATGGTTGCCGCATTAAATATGGCTGACAACGTACGAAACATGGCGATCCATGAGCTAGAATCGGAAGGCCCCTTGTATGTGCCTGCTCCCATCGCGATCATCTTCGGGTCCCGGATTCGTTTACCGTATCGGTAGATCAGGTCGGAAGACGGAGTCAGCAGTGCGTCGCCATCGCCGAAATTCACAAAATAACTCCCGCCGATATGAGCCCGATAAATGTACCGACCAATCTCTCCGATAATCGGCTCCTCATACAGGGTGATCGCTCCGTCCGAAGCCAAAAACAGTAATTCGAGGCAGTCGAACAGCGAGCCGCCGGCTACATTCCAGTAGCTGGGGCCTTCATCGCAGCCTCCGTCTTCGTGATAAACGGACAGAAAGCGGTCCAAGCTTCGCATGGCTTTTCTTACGCCTTCGGTTCGTACGTCTACATCCTCTTCAAGAAGCAACAGAGCCGACAAACAATTCGAATTGCACCAAGGATTCCAATTATTTACGCGACTATCCGCAACGAGGCCCATCCACCGAAAATCGCTGCGGGACAAATACGGATCCAAAATACGCCGTTTGACTTCAAACCGGATACGCTTGCAAACCATCGGGCTGACGGCATCAATCCTTGTCTTCAGCAAATAGCAGGTCCAGGAGAGCAGTCCGGCCGTCTCGGCCGCGAATAAATCGATCACCGGATCGGTTACATCGGGCAGACTATCCCCGCGACTCTTCGAGGAAATATGCAAGTGGGCCGGGAAGACCCAACTCGATTCTTCGCATATGGCCCAGATTCCGTTAATAATGAGGTCGAGAAAGCGCCCTGAGTCTTGTATGCATTCCGCCAGGACAAGAGAAGCCAAGGCTCGTCTGCGTTCAAAATATATGTGCTCATAGCGGGACCGATTTCCGTTTGTAATGAAATCCATATAACGGACAGCCGGCAAGACCGGCCATTCAAAGCTGAGGTGTTTTTCGCCCTCTGCCAGCCAATAGGACTGCTCCCGCTCCGGAATGGAAACCCATTCCGAACGGTTTTCGATCTTGGGAAAAGGAGTGAATCGGCCTGATGGTATCAGTTTTCCCGAAAAGCTTGAAGCCGCAAAGCGTTCAACTAGCATTTCGCACCTCCAGATAGGGACATTTCCCCTTACTCTTTGATCGCTCCAACGACTGCGCCTTTTACGAAATATTTCTGCAGCAATGGATACGTACAAATAATCGGAATGATCGATACCATAATAATGGAGTACTTCAACTGTGTCGCAAACATATCGCGCGTCATGGCGTCTTCGAATTGTGCGTTCATATCCGGCGAATTTTGGATCAGAACCTTCATCAAATACACTTGTAATGGCTGAAGCTTGGCATCCGGCAAATAAATGAGAGCGGCGAAATAGCTATTCCAGAACCCGACTGCCGAATAGAGCGCGATGACGCTTATAATTGGCAGCGAAATCGGCAAGACCACGCGGTACAGAATACCAATGTCAGAGCAGCCATCGATCTTCGCCGCTTCTGTTAAGCCATCCGGAATCGAAGTCTGAAAGTAGACGCGAGTCATAATGGCAGTCCAAGCGCTCATAGCGGCCGGCAGAACAATCGCCCAACGAGTGTCATATAGCCCGAGCTTCTGAATAAGCAGGAAATCCGGTATCAGCCCCCCGCTGAAGAACATCGTCACCGCAAGCAGCACCATAAAGAATCCGCGGGCGAAAAAATCGCGGCGCGACAGCGGATATGCAAATGTAACGGTAACGAAAATGTTGATTACCGTACCGACCACCGTGTACCAAATCGTATTGTAATAGCCTCTCCATAAATTGGAATTCTCGAAGAGCAAGCCATAGCTTTCCAGAGAAAAGCCCCGCGGCCAGAGCCATACCCGCATGGCGATTACTTCCTCGGGCGCGCTTATCGACATGCTGAATACGTAAATAAACGGATAGATCGTGGTTAGCCCGATCACGAACAGGATGAAGGCAATAACGCCTTCGATGATACGGTCAGTTTTCGTTTTCATTGGCTGCTCCCTACCACAAAGACGTTTGATTGACTTTTTTGCTGATTGAATTGACGATAATGAGCAGCAGGAAATTGGCAATAGAATTGAACAAGCCCACCGCAGCCCCGAAGCTGTAATCCGCTCCCAGCAGTCCTCTTCGATACGCATAGGTAGAGATCACATCGGATGTTTCGTATATGGCCGGCGAATAGAGCAGGATGATTTTCTCCGCACCTACGCTAAGCAAGCTACCCATATTCAGAATGAGCAAGATGACGATTGTGGGCATAATGCCAGGCAACGTAATGTGCATCATCTGCTTCCAGCGCCCCGCCCCATCGATTTTGGCTGCATCGTACAGTTGCGGATCGATGGCGGATAACGCGGCCAAATATATAATCGAACTCCAGCCGAACCCCTGCCATATCCCCGAACCGATATAGATCGTTCGAAACCATGCAGGATCGGTCAACAGACTCGTCGGCTCCCCTGTGATCCATTTGAACAGCTGGCCGAACAAGCCATCGGTCGGCGACAGAAAATTGACGATCAGCCCCGCGATAATGACCGATGAGATGAAATGGGGAAAATAACTAACCGTTTGCACGGCCCGCTTAAAAAAACCGTTCCTGAGCTCGTTGAGCAGAAGCGCAAATATGACCGGGATCGGAAATCCCCAGATTAATGAATACAAACTGATCAGTACCGTATTGCGCAACAGCCGGAATGCATAAACCGATTGAAAAAACTCAGTGAACCAACGAAAACCAACCCATTCGCTTCCCCAAATGCCGAGTCCCGGCGAGAAATCTTTGAAGGCGATAATGACGCCGTACATGGGGATGTATTGGAAGATGATGAGATAAGCAGTCCCCGGCAGCAAGAGTAGCAGCAAGTACTTGCTCTTGATCACATTTTTGCGAAAATTCGTCCATTTGCTCGTACCCGCAGGCCGATGCAAGACGGCCGTACTGATCTCGTGTTTCATGGCGGCACTCCTTATATTTCGGGTCATCATCAGGCCGGATACAAGGTTAGATCTCGCACGCAACGTTGATCCGGCCCGAAAACGATTATTTCGTTTATTTGATGCTATTCCATCGGTCATATTGGGTTTGCTTGATCTTGACGACATCATCGATGCCCATCGATTTCAATGTTTGCACGAACTTGTCGAAGTTCGACAGCGGTTCTGCTCCGGTAATAAACTTGGCGACCATCTCTTGCCGATACGTGTTGATATCCGCCATCTTCTGGGAAAAAGCGGACGATTCTTCCGATGTGCTCATCGCATTCGGGAATGTCGGACGTAAATACGGCTTCATGTCTAGCAGTCTTTTTATCGATGCTTCCGGCATCAGTATTTTGCCTTGTTGATTAAGCGCGTCAGGCGGAACAATTTGCGGAAAACGGCCTGCGGCTCCATAGTTGGCCAGTACCGAGCCGGGGTTCGGATATTTCGGGTTATTCGTCACTTCCGCCGTATATTGGGGCTTTCCGTTCACCATCGTATAGGTGACCCCTTCGATACCGTAATTAAACAGGAGCTGACCGGGTTCGCTGGCGAACACATAATCGAGCCATTTGACCGCAAGCTCCGGATTTTTGGCGCTTTTGGAGACGGCATAGCGATTGCCGTCCGTAGCCGGATTCACCTCGTAAAACTTGTCTCCATGCGGGCCTTGAGGCGGAGCCGGAACAACCCATTGTGCATTCGGGAAGTTTTTCTGCATTTCCTTCGTATACTGGTCGAAACGCCCGGCCCAGATCGCATAGCCGCCGGTCAAATCCCCAACGACATAAGCCGTCACTTTATCCAGATGAGGGGTGAGCAAGCTTTGGTCGATCAGCTTTTCTTTCCACCACTTATTCATCTCGGTCAAGAAGTCTTTGGCTTTTGGATTGGTCCACGTGAACTCGACCTTGCCTTGTTTATCGACGGCAAACCAAGAACTCATGGGCGTCATGCCATAAGCTTGGGCGAACTTATCGAGTGCGCCGAGTCCGGAAGCGGCAAATGGAATTTCGTCAGCCTTGCCGTTGCCATTCGGATCGCCGTCGCGGAATGCGAGCAACATCTTATACCAGTCTTCAATCGTTTCAGGCGCTTTCAGATTCAGCTTCTCCGCCCAATCCAGTCGATAGCCGAGCCCATTCACATTGAAATCCTTCGCCGCTAGCGACACCACGCCGGGGAAGGCGTAGATCGAGCCGTCCGGAGCAGTCAATGTTTTCTTGACTTCCGGATTGGCGTCGAGGAATTTTTTGGTATTCGGCGCATACTTGTCGATAAGTTCATTTAACCGAATAATGACGCCGCCCTTGGCGATCTTGACCGGATCGTCTCCTTGCGGCAACTGCATAATATCTGTCAGGTTGGAAGCGGCTGCAATTCGTGTCCGCATGATCGTGCTGTAATCCGTATAAACGGCCTGAAATTTGATTTTTACGCCGGTCTGCTTTTCCAGTTCCTTAATAATGGGAATATTGTCGTCGTTGTAGCTGGGACCATCGGCGCCGATATCGATGACGGCGAATGATAGGGTTTCCCCGGTAGTGGAAAGCTTGGAACCGGATGATTTCCCATCAGATTCGCCCGATGCGGCAGTAGCCGGCGTACCACTGTTCTGCGTATTGCCCGCATTGTCGTTCGAGCACCCGTTAAGCACGACCGCGATCGTCAGTGAAAGCGGTAACAATAATGCGGCTGCTTTTTTTAACATAGATACGTTCCTCCCTTTTTGTCTTTTCGAAGTCCATTGTGAACGCTGCAGCAATTCAATTCCGAATTATGAAGCGACATGGGGAAAAGCACAACGATCAATATTTTTCGGTAGTTCGTCATTTCATATTTGGCGGTTGCTGCGCTCGTCCGGGGAGGGGAACGTTATTTCAACTGAGGAATCGTTTCTTCTTACTGCGGCTTCGTCTGCAGCTTCATGGTCCTGTATTCGCCCGGGGTAACGCCCGAATATTTCTTGAACGCCCTGCGAAATGTCAGCACGTTCGCATAGCCGATCTTCAAACCAATCTCTTCGACGGTAATCGCTGGAGTGGCCAGCAATTGCTTCGCCATCGCCACTCTTTTGCGAGCGACGTATTCGACGAAATTATAACCGGTCTGCTCCTTGATGAACTTGCTCATATAAGGTACGGACCAACCGAACCGATCGGCTACCGCTTCAAGGGAGATGTTGCCGTCGTAGCAATTATCGTCGATATAGCTCCAAATTTCGTTCTTGACTTTCGAACCGGCCGCTTCTCTTTTGCGTGCCATCTCCGCGCATACGCGCGCGAATACGTTATAAACGTATTCTTTTATGCTACTGATTGTATTTAACCGCATAAACTCACGCTCGTTGATCACATTGGAGATGCTGAGATCCGTTTCGGAAAGCGCTTTAAGTGCAGTGGACAGCAGATTATGAAAGAAACATTGCAACGTCATGAAATGATAATTGCCGTTGCCAACGTTTCTTTCGATCAGCTTGCTAAGCACCGTCTCCACCTGTTCGAACTCGCCTAGTCTCATCTTGCTGACAAGCTCTTCTTCTTTATCCGTCGGGAAGTAGTAGCGGAAGCTGGTGTCTGTCTCGATATCCGCAAAGAATACCATAACGTCCGAGGAGCTGTCCCGGACGAATGCATAGTTCAGCGCCATAACTGCTTCCTTGTGCGAGTTGCTGATTTCTCCCAGTTCCGTGCAAGGGCCGCCGACACCTACGTAACTATGATGATCGCCAAAAGCTTTCAGCAGCGATTGCTTCACTTGACCGATTGCTTCCTCCGCTTTGATCCGATCCCCGGTATTGAGGATGAGCGCCAACCGGTTGCCCTCAATTTCAACAAGATACAGCGGCCAATTTCCTTCCAAGGTCCATTTGGACACCTTCTGACCAATCGAGATACTTTCGTCGTTATTGCTTTCAAAGTATAGGAGGGCAACTCTCCAGGCATCGTTCGTTGTGCCAATGCCGACCATTTGCCGCGCATAGCTGATTTCAGCGTGAGCATGCAGGTTATACAGGAGCTTCAGGAAGAACGAGTGCATTGCCATGGGCAAATAAACCTGTACTTTCCGCTCCAACTCGTGGTTGCTGGAAATAATCGTGTCGAACGCCGATTCAAGATAATTGTATTCGTTGATGCCGCTGTACAGATTGTGCTTCGCAGCCATTCCGCTGCTCAGTTTGCTAAGCAGCTCTTTGAGCGGACGATAATTGCGCACGGCAAAGCCGTAGGAGGAAAGGATTCCGATCACGACCGAAACCGCAAGCAGGATGAACACAGCGTATTTGATTACTTGCACCTTGCTCAGAACCATACTTGTGGGGATTACTGCGATATACTTCCAGCCGTTTACTTCGGATTTGGTGAGGAAGGTAAAATATTTATCTCCATTGCTATTATTGACGACGCGCGTTGTACGCGCTCCCGTATCCGGTAAATCGTTCAGCATCGGTCGAATGTGCTCGTCAATGTTTACCCCTGTTACCAGATCATTGTTCGCATCGAGGATGTACAGCGAGTGGGTGCGGTCATATGCCCCCGTGTGCAGCAACTCCTGAATGGACTTTTCCTCAATCGACAGAAGGAGCGTAGCGGTAGGGGTTTGATCGATTAGAGGCAACGTCTTGACGTAGGTCATCGCACGTTTGTAGCTATTGTAGGTACGCACCTGCCCGGGGTTCAGCACACTGCCATGATTGAACGTATCGATATATGGGAGCCAGTCGTCCACTTCCATGTCTTCAAGCTTATAGTTTTTCTCGAAGAACCATGCATAATCGTCCAAACCATTATTGGTCAGCACCAATTGCTTCGTATTCAAGATGATCGCAATCCGGTCGATAAACCCGTTCAACGATTCATAATTACGGATTTCGTCCGCATATCCACCGATTTCCGAAGGCTCCAGCCTGTTCGATTGAATCGTGGGGCCGTACATATTTCCGATTTTTTGCACCCAACGGGTACTTACAAGCGTTTGCGCCAGCTGATCCATATCCAAAAACCGTTTGTCTACTATGCTCCGCGCCTGATCGAGCTTTTCGTGATACATCGTCTCGGTTTGTTCTTTTACAATCTTTACCATCCACCAATACCCTAACATACCAATACTAAGAAATGGAATGATGAGGACAATCATATACGATACAAACATTTTCCTCTTGATCGATTTCACTCGGAAAAGCGCCTTCATACTCATTCCCCCTAATCAGCAAAAACGGTTTCTAGGTCATTGTAATGGATTAGCGGCGCGGGAGTAAGCCCTTACTTTGTATGAATGGACGTTTTTTCATTCTTTAAATTAGCGGGAAGACATCGATCATTCAACCTTCTGTTCTTTAAGTGGACGTAATAAAATGAGGGGCGTATTCCGAATCGTCCAAGCACAACGCGGAATACCATCCGTATTTCATTAGTTTGTGCTGAGGACATCAAGCAGCAGATTCGGGGAGGTGTTGCAGGGGCCCCATTGCGCCGAAGCCGCGACGAATCGCCAGCGGCTCGTTGCCTGAAAGTTTTTCCCAAAAACCCTAATGTAGGGTAGCATTTTATTGATATTCCACTGTATAGTAGAGAAGAATATAGCGCCACTAAACTGGGAGAGGGAGCGTCAGATGAATCAGAGATATCGCAAACGGAACACGGCTGCTTTCACGGCCGCATCGTATTTTGCATTGGGTGCAGGACTCTTTCTGTTCTGTCTGGGAGTGTACAACGCCGATTGGGAATTGAACGTCAAAGGGTATTATCTGCTTTGCATGGTGTTAATAACGATTTCCTGTATCGTAGTACAGAAGGTCGTTCGCGACAATACGGAAGACAAAGAACTTCGCTTGGAAAACCCGAAACACCGAATGAGGAATACAGGAGCTTTCACAAGCATGGCATTAGCGGGTTTAATTATTGGGTATGTGATGTTTTTTATTGGCCTTTATAACGCTCCATTTGAATTAAATGTAAAGGGGTATTACATAGCTGTTATTCTGTTGATATCATATAGCGCCATTGGCGTTCAGAAAGTGACGAGGGATAATGCGGAAGACAACGAGATTCTTGCCGAGCAAGATGCCAGACGGGATATTCAGGGGTAAAAACGGACAGGACATATCCAAGATCATTGCTTTTCGTTAAATCAAAATGTGGTTATCCATGAACGGATAACCACTGGATCTTCAATACTTTTTTAAATGTGCGAAGTCCATCCTGTGAAGGCTGGACTTTTTTCAAATACCCGTGGGTGGAAACAAGTATTTTGCCCCCACTACGTAATAATGAGACTAAAAAAAACAAGCGAGAAACCGGCTCTACCACCCGATTGCCCGCTTGGTTTGCTGATAAGGACCGTTTCCATTCTCATCCTAAGCCAGCAGCGTAAGTACGTGCTCGGCAAAGATTCAAGGTGGATAACTAACCTCTTCCACTTTGAAACGTCTTTCGATTGGTTGGAGCAAACCGATTGGCAGTTCCCTCCTGTTTTGCTCATCAAACCTTCAGGTACGTCCTCCCAACGGTATATTTTTACCGGCTGGCCCTCTGGATCCACATCGAAAGTGCCTCCACTCCGACTTTCAGTCTAAAGTCAGCAAAGCATGAAAAGGCGTACTTGAATAAATCATCTTCAAGCAATAATTAGTTTAGAACGTAATATCGACTGGGCGAATGTAATAGCGATGATATTCTCCGGTTGTCCCACTCCATCCGAGAAGGGACGGTTTCTGCATTATCGAAAAAACGATCTTCATTCTGGATTACCTTTCAAGCGAAACACTTCGGGAGCACATCAATTTCTTGATATGAGCCGGTTATTGACATAGCGTATTTTTTCGTTAAAATGTTGGCGGTACCCCTAAACGCTCTTCCAAAATCACGCGCAGCTCAGCAGGAATCCGTTCAAACTCGACCCCTTTCCCCAAAAACAAAAGCCAATCCGCATAATACGCCAGAGCCTCAACATCGGTCACATCCAACTGAACATTGAAAACCCCGCTCGACTGAAACATCCCAGTGAAGGACAAAATAATCCCCGGCGGGTGCATACGCTTAAAGCGCTGAATCCCAGTCGTATCAAGCTTCACAACAAGATTGGACTCACGTGCACCAAGCCGTTTTTTGCTTAAAATCTCTTGCTCAGACCACTTCATCTCCTGTTCAGAAATTGCCGAATCCCGCAGCATCTCAACAGGCAAATAACGAAACTCATCCGTATCAAAATCATAAACCTCGACCAGCCACTGTGCGTTCGAGTTAAAAATATGCAGCAAAAAAACGTCCATCAACTGCGGCCAGCCCGGACTCAGCTCATAAGTCAAGCGCAAGTGCTTATCCCGCACAGCAAGCGAAATCAGCTGGTTCAGCCCCGCCGGCGCCGCGTCATCGAGCTCCAAAAGATTCGGATTGGCAGGATTTGTATTTTCAAAAAGCAAGATATTATTCAGCTCGATCAGCTCGTCTTGCTGGGTTTGCGACGCGATGCCGATGAGTTTTTCAGTGATTGATCGGCGATTTTGCAGATAAGGCAGCTGCGAATTTTTCGAGGCGATAAAGCTGATAAAAATCGCCTTCAGCTCTTCTGGCGTGAAGCGGACGGCGGGCAGATACTGGTTTTGCAGGACATAGTAGCCGCCACCGCGCCCAAGCTCGGTCGTCAGCGGAAATCCCATCGCCTGAATCTCGTTAATGTCGCGGATCGCCGTCGCGCGGGAAATCTTGAACTCCCGCTGAATCTCGGCAATCGTAAAATGCGCGCGGTTATTGATATAGCGCATGATCAGGTTCACTCGTTCTGTTTTCCTCATGTTTTTTATTGTATCAATAATGTAGCAAAAAGAAAATGTCAGAGAGCACGACCCGACCCACAAGGGCAATAAAGAGTATCATTTTTTGATACATTCGGCAAATAGAATCAATCTTGTAAAAAATAAATTCACGAGGAGAGAACAAAATGTCTAACTACTCAATCAAAACAATTTCAGAAAACTACAAAATGACTGCTTTCGGTGTTTTACTTGAAGACTACAACGACTGGGCAGGTAATGCGGCAAAAACTGCAGCGAAAAAAGCTGAAATCACTGAAAACGGCAAGCTTGCTGAACTTCTCGCGCTCGCTGACGGGCAAGAATATCAAATCAACTACGTCGTCAACGGCAAGGCTTGGCGCGGCTTCGGCGTAATGGGTGAGTTCGACGTGGAAGGCGCGGTCGTCCTCGATTTCCTCGCCGGCGACTACCTCGTCGTGCCTGGCACAGGCGCTGACAAAGACCGCCTTGCTGACGAAATCACAGGCAAAGTTTTCGGCGGCATGCTGCAAGAAATTACAGACTACAAATACGTTGGTCCCGGTAACTCAACATTCGTCAAAGCAGCAGAAAACGGTGAATTCTACGGCGAAATGTGGCTTCGTGTTAAAATTGTCGAAGGCTAATGCAAGCTTTTGGTAGCAAAGAAGGCTTCTTGTTTAATCGATTTGGGTATCATTGGAAATTAGGTAGCGGAGCCTGACCTCTCTGAAAGTTAAACCTGGATAAAAGGAGCACTCGCCATGGCAGATTACACAATTGAACACAAAAAATCATTCACATTGACCGCCTATGGTTTTTCAATTCATTCGAATTTCCAAGACATGCAAGCTTTGCAAAAGGAAAAAGCCGAATTTTGGGGCGGACTCAAGGCTGACGGGCGTTTTGATAAGCTCAAACACGCCGCAAAAGACGATCGCGAATGGTCAGTCAACGAGGTTTATCAAGGCAAACCGTGGAATTATTTCGCGGTAGAAGCTGGCAAATCAGTGTCTGACGCAACGCGCATCATCGAGTTTCCAGAGAGCGAGTACATCGTGGTCGCAGGATATGGCGACAAAGAAACATTGTTTGATCAGCTGACTTACCGTGCTTTTGGCGAAGTCTTGGCCAAAATCACTGACTATGCTTACATCGGCGGTCCAAATGCGACTTATCGCAAGGATAACGGCGACGGCACTTTCTACGGCGAATTTTGGGTGCCTGTGGTTAAAAAATAAAATAAAAAAATCCTGTGAAAACAGGATTTTTTTATTTTATCAAATGGTTGAAACCTTAGACCTCCATCCATTCGGTTATCGTTCCCTGTCCCTTAAGTCAGGTTCAAAAGAAATTGTCGCGTACCTTGATAGGCGTCTCTCCATCCCATTTTCGCGTAGAATCGAAGTCCATCGAGTCCCTTGAAATAATAGGCGCCGAGTAACCGCTCCTTGAAATTCGGAATCACTTTGCCGGCTTTCGCTAGATTGTCTTGATACTTCTGAATGACGCCGCTCCTCGGCATATGTCGATCGAGAATGACAAGGTCCACGAGGCAATCTCCGTACATGCAATTGCCGTCAATGATGCCGGTAATCCGCTTGCCGTCCGATAAAATATTCCACTGGTGAAAATCACCGTGGATAAAGCCTCTGTACGATTCGTTATACGGTACGTAGGACATCAACCGGTTATAGATTTCTTCGAATACGTCTCTCTCTAGGCAAGACGTGCGATAGAGGTCATGCCAGTTCTCCCAGAACGTCCCCGTCTGATCTTCCGAAATGAATGCAACGACAAAATCCTTCCAGGATTCGTAGGTTCCGTTACCGTCCGGCCTGATCCATCCGTACCCAAATGTTGATCTGACTTCCACATCAGCCAGACTCGTCAAGATGCCGATAAGCTCCGGCAATTGATGGATTTGTTCCTCTTCCGTGCAATCGCTTAGATTGCGCCCGGCCATCCGCTCCATGATCACGTAAGCCAATCGGCCGGTTTTCCTTAGCGCCAAACATTTCGGAAAAGGGATTCCTTGGCCCGCCAACAAGTCAGAGACATAGCGTTCCGTCTCGTATGCGCCGGCTAGATCGCTGAATTTCACACAATAACCTTTACCTTCGTGGACGAAGGAAAACACGCTACTCAAGTTGCCACCAGCCAGCGGATTAATTTCAGCCACACCGGGTCCAAAATGATCCCGCAACACTTCCTCAATTTCGCGAATCGCCAAGCTCGGTTTCTCATAGGCAGTCATTGTTCCATCCCCCGTTCATTAAGTTATTCTCGGTCCAGTAGTTCCTAAATCTTGCTTCGAGTAGTACCTTACTTAATACATTTTTTGATCAAATAAAATAGGTAGTGGACATAGAAAAGCCGCGGATGAACATTGTTCACCCACGGCATTTTGAACGTAGGAATGCTGAAACAAAATATACAACTTTGTTTCGCACATTCTTTACGAAGCAGTGATGATAATGGTGTTCAAGTGAGGTATGCACAAACGTCTACAAAGCAAATCAATCCCTACTAGTAATAGTAGAGTGCTTTAATCACGCTCGTACGTTTTTAGTTAAGTGAATTAACCTTTTACCTCTGTCAAGAACACAGTCATCATCATCATCACTGCATGTATACCACCATTCACTATTTGTTATCATGATAATATGTTTAAGGAAAGTAGTCAATGTAGGTATCGCAACAAAGCTTGCTAATATTCGTCTGTAGAGCTTAATTACTACAATAAGTTCCTCTCATCGATGATCAAATCTAAAAGCCCAATAAATCCATCTGTCATAATGTTTGGCACCAAAGATTCGGAGTAGAGCAAAGATCAGAAAACCTACCAAAATTCCCGTCATATTGGTCATCACATCCACAACATCCGTGATACCTAGACGAAAAACATATTGACTAAGCTCAATCAGCAGGACTAAAGCCAATCCCGCAAACATTGTCCACCATAAACTTCGCAACTGTAGATAAAACATCCAACCAATAGGAATAAAAATCAGAATATTGGCCAAAGTTTCTACATTATTATTCCTGAAGACCGCACCCAACTGCAGAAAAACCCCAGTAATGCCATCACCGTAAGTCTTGAAAAGAATAAAAATCATGCTACTTAGAAATTACACGATGCCTTCCAGCCAAACAAACCATTTGTAAAACGCCCACGGCAAAGCTGGTAAATGTTAGCCACAAAAAGCCTTTGGATAGGATTTACTTCCCTTGGAATACTATCGTTTGTATCCCTCCATTTTCTGCTGATGTTTCGAAAAATTGTCCTATAAAGAAAGGAGGATTCTTATGGCCGAAAAAGATAACCGTACAGCAACTAACGAAAATGCTGAAGCCGATTTCACTGCTGATTATCAAAATGGGTTCTATGAAAATGCTGAAACAGAAAGTGCCGAAGCTATGAATTTGTCTGGGATTGATTATATCTGGGGTAGTGATCAAGACGATTTGATAAAGGATCAGGAAAAAGGTGTATAGATGAGCGTAGGACAAAAAAACACAAGAACATATGTCCATCCCTGAAAAGCATGCTCCCATTAATGCAACGAGGCTGCCGGCGCAGCCTCGTAGTTGGTTCATATTGCAATCCCTTTGATGTTTGTTACATTGGTTAGGCTTCAACTAATTCCGGTCGCTTTATCTGGAGTGGCGGAGGTATGATCATAGTATCGAAGCCAGCCAAACCTCGCCTTCATGCACACGGACAAGGCGATAACATCCGCCAAGTGGGTAGCACCATCCTTCCGGTATATATATCATAAATGTGAAGGGTACTGTCCCTCTTATCATGTCCGATCAAATACACTGATCCGTTCTCATAAAAGTAATCGTTCAAATCGCGTTAAATATGCCTGCCATTTGACCTATAGTTAGCACTTAACCCTCCCCTTCCCTATTTATATTAATGGATTGCCCCAAGGGCAAAGTCAACATTGATTCGAACTATCCTCCCTCTATGAATAAATGCATATCTCCAATTTCCTCTTGTTTTCTTACGATTTCGTTGAGGGGGAGTTTTAATAGACACAGCCTCACAGGAACAAAATTGTACAGAAGGGG
>NZ_VCRA01000033.1 GCF_005938385.1 Paenibacillus mesophilus | reverse complement strand
TTCTTGTGCTACTTTCAGTCGGAGTTCTTCGTAGATGCTGTTCTTTTTCATGTTGTTCGCCCCCCCTCATCTATAGTGTACATGAGTTCACTATGATGACTCCATTCCAATTATGGGGCTTAAATGTCTTAGTAAAATAGGGTTCACTATTTGCCGTTTACCGTTATTTAAGCTCAAATTAGCGAAATGAGGTTCATTGGTCAGCGGATCATGAGGAAAGCTCCATTGCAGTAGAGCTGTTCAAAAGACAAATAAGCCAAAGGACCTGAGATCCTTTGGCTTGTTTGTTAGGGATTAAAGGGGGGAACAGTCTTACTTGCTTTCCTTGATCAACTGGCGAAGCACCGTTTGCAGGATGCCGCCGTTGCGGTAGTAGTCGACGTCAACCATGCTGTCCAGACGGACGATGGCGTCGAATTCGAACGTCGTGCCGTCTTCGCGGGTCGCTTGAACGCGAACCGTTTGGCCCGGCTGTACGCCGTTGTCGAGTCCTTGGATGTCGAACGTCTCGCGGCCGGTGATGCCGAGCGTTTTCCAGCCGAGACCTTCCGGGAACTGCAGCGGCAGAACGCCCATGCCGACCAGGTTGGAGCGGTGAATCCGCTCGAAGCTTTCGGCGATGACAGCTTTCACGCCGAGCAGGAACGTGCCTTTCGCCGCCCAGTCGCGGGAGCTGCCTGTGCCGTATTCTTTACCGGCGATGACGACGAGGTTCGTGTTCTCGCCTTGGTACAGCATCGATGCGTCATAGATCGACATCACTTCGCCGTTAGGCAAGTAAGTCGTTACGCCGCCTTCGGTGCCCGGAGCCACTTGGTTGCGGATGCGGATGTTCGCGAACGTTCCGCGCATCATGACCTCGTGGTTGCCGCGGCGGGAGCCGTACGAGTTGAAATCTTCCTTCTTCACGCCGTGCTCGAGCAAATATTTGCCACCCGGGCTGTCCGTCTTGATGTTGCCGGCAGGGGAGATATGGTCTGTCGTGACGGAATCGCCCATAAGCGCCAGCGTCTTCGCGCTGCGGATTTCGTTGATGTCGCCCACTTGCTCGCCAAGGTCCATGAAGAACGGAGGTTCTTGGATGTAAGTGGAGTTCGTGTCCCACTCGTACAGCTCGCCTTGCGGTACCGGGATTTTGTTCCATTGCTCGTTTTGCGTAAACACGTTCTCGTATTTGTCGCGGAACATTTGCGGCGTAAGCGCCGTGGCGATAGCCGCTTTGATCTCATCGTTGGTCGGCCAAATGTCTTTCAAGTATACCGGCTCGTTGTTGCCGTCGTAGCCGATCGGATCGTTCGCCAGGTCGATGTTGACCGTACCGGCGAGGGCGTAAGCGACGACGAGCGGCGGCGAAGCCAGGTAGTTCGCTTTGACTTGAGCGTGAACGCGGCCTTCGAAGTTCCGGTTGCCCGAAAGAACGGCGGCGACGGTCAGGTCGTTGTCGGCGATCGCTTGGCTCACTTCGTCCGGCAGCGGACCGCTGTTACCGATACAAGTGGCGCAGCCGTAGCCTGCAACGTGGAAGCCGAGAGCCTCCAAGGAATCGATCAAGCCCGCTTTTTGCAAATATTCGGTAACGACGAGCGAGCCCGGAGTCAAGCTGCTCTTCACGTAAGCCGGTTTCTTCAAACCGCGCTCCACCGCTTTCTTCGCGACGAGACCCGCACCCAGCATAACGCTCGGGTTGGACGTATTCGTACAGCTCGTAATCGCCGCGATGACGACCGCGCCGGTGCCGAGCTTCGTCGTTTCGCCGTTCGGATGGTTGACTTCGACGGCTTGTTCGATTTTCTCTTCGGTCAAGCCGTAGCCGCCTTTGTCGATCGGCGTGCGGATGATCGTGTTGAACGATTCTTTCATTTGCGTCAATTCGACGCGGTCTTGCGGACGTTTCGGACCGGCCAAGCTCGGTACGATCGTGGACAAGTCAAGCTCGATCGTATCGGTGAATACCGGATCCGGCGTCTCGTCCGTACGGAACATGCCTTGCTCTTTATAGTAAGCTTCGACGAGCGCGATTTGCTCTTCGGCACGGCCTGTGCTGCGCATGTAGTTGAGCGTCTCGAAGTCGACCGGGAAGAAGCCGATCGTAGCGCCGTATTCCGGTGCCATGTTGGCAACAGTCGCACGGTCAGCCAGGCTGATGTTGCTGAGGCCGGAGCCGTAGAACTCGACGAATTTGCCGACGACGCCTTTTTTACGCAAAATTTGCGTAACGGTAAGCGCCAAGTCGGTTGCAGTCGCGCCTTCCGCCAAGCTGCCGGTCAGCTTGAAGCCGATAACTTCAGGCGTAACGAAGTACAGCGGTTGTCCGAGCATGCCGGCTTCCGCCTCGATGCCGCCTACGCCCCAGCCGACGATACCGAGACCGTTGATCATCGTCGTATGCGAGTCGGTGCCTACGAGCGAGTCCGGGTAAACTTCCGTTTCGCCGTCAACCGTCTTCGTAGCGGCTACGGAAGCCAAATATTCCAGGTTGACTTGGTGAACGATACCCGTCGCCGGAGGAACGGCGCGGAAGTTGTCGAAAGCGGTTTGCGCCCAACGGAGGAACCGGTAACGTTCTTCGTTGCGTTCGAACTCGACTTTCATGTTATAGTCCAAAGCGTCCTTCGTACCGAAGGCGTCAACCATGACGGAGTGGTCGATGACGAGATCGACGGGGACGAGCGGGTTGATCCGCTTCGGGTCGCCGCCCGAACGTTTCATCGTAGCGCGCATGGCGGCGAGGTCGACGACGACCGGTACGCCGGTGAAGTCCTGCAGCACGATCCGTGCGGGAATGAACGGAATTTCTTTATTGTCGTCACGGCCTTCGGCCCAGCCGGCGATTTGCTTGACGTGCTCGTTCGTGATCGCGCGGCCGTCGAATTGGCGGACAGCGGCTTCCAAAAGCACTTTAATGGAGAACGGCAGGCGTTCGATGCCTGCGAAGCCTTTGCCTTCCAGCGCTTTCAGGCTGTAATAGTTGTACGGCTTGCCGTCGACGGCAAGCTGCGTCCGAACGCTGAAATGGTCTTTTTTGGACATAGGTACAAGCCTCCTTATACGTTAGGGTAGCCGGGTTGCCCCGGCTGCATCAGTTTCGCTGTATGAAACCTGATTTCAAAATTGCTATGCTCTTAGTATACCGTCTCTTCGATATGCCGTAAAGTTTTTTTTGTCAAATTCGGCGCTTGTCCAGTGCTTTGGCACCAGTCTTTCGGCACAATCCGTCCATGCTCCCGGGGCCGCTTTCTCGGGGAACCGGAACATGTTTCGCTGAAGAGGAACATACAAATGAAAATAGCGTTTGAATGATCGCGTACGGAAGACCGCCGCTTCAGGCAAGCCGCCGTTTTTTGCCTTGCCGTCCGTATCGCCGCCGTCAATTCCTTCATCTAATTCGTTCTCGACAAACAGGAGGGATCGCCATGTTCGCCAATTGGAAATCGGCCGTTTACGAATATGCGCATCGCCGCAACCGGTTGGAAGTCGACGGCGATGCGGGCGAGCTTGTGCCCGTCGTGCGGGACGACCGTTTCGTCCGCAAGCTGGACGGCCGCATGCGCCGTCTTCAGGCAAGCCGCCATACAAGACGGGCGGAGCCGCTCCGGAGCGAGACCGGCTTGAAATTCGTCAGCATCGACGAGTCGGAGCGCAAAGCCGTCGTCGAGCTCGAATCTCGCCGCAGTATCGAGTATGCGCAGCAAGGTCAAACGTTCCGGGAGGAGAAGATCGAACGGGAACGGATTACCGTAACGAAGCGCGCGAACCAGTGGGCGATTACGGGCGTAGAGCCGGTTATGACGGAAAGGCGTTCCCCGTCCGCTCCGCTTCCTCCGTTTGCCGCTGCGGAACCGGGGAATGAAGCGGAGATGGATGCCCGGCTTCGCTCGGTCCCTTACCTCAATTACCGAGTGCTGTCTTCAGTGACGGTCGAGCCGATGTACCGCAACACCGCATACGACCGCGCAAAAGCCCGCCAATATGCGGAAACATGGTGGAATGGGGCGAATCCGCAGTATATGAGCTTCGAGGTAGACTGTACGAACTTTGTTTCCCAATGCCTCTTTGCAGGCGGAGCCCCCATGAACTATACTGGAAAAAGGGAATCGGGATGGTGGTATCAAGGCAAAGACGGCAGCCGGGAGCTGTGGAGCTTCAGCTGGGCCGTCGCGCACAGCCTGCAATCTTATTTGATTACGAGCAAAGGCGGGCTGCGGTCGGAAGCCGTAGATTCGCCCAAACGGCTCTCCATCGGCGACGTCATTTGTTATGATTGGGACGGGAACGGCCGCTTCCAGCACAATACGATCGTTACGGGATTCGACGCGGCCGGAATGCCGCTCGTCAACGCGCACACGACGGACAGCCGTATGCGGTATTGGGATTACCGCGACTCGTATGCATGGACTCCGAACACCCGCTACCGCTTTTTTCATATTGCGGACTATTTTTAATGGTTAGCATACGGCAAAAGACCGGTTTACTATTCATCATACACGGAGGTAGCCATGAACAGAAAAATTCGGGTCGGATTGGTATACGGCGGCAAATCGGGCGAGCATGATGTCTCCCTGCAAACCGCATTGGCCGTTATCCGGGCGATCGATCATACGAAATACGAAGTCCATCCTTTCTATATTACCAAGCAGGGAGAATGGCGGTCGGGAGCGATGCTGACGGGCCCCGTTGAGCGCGTCGACCTGCTGAAGCATGACCCGGATCACGATGCTCCCGATGCGCCCGCGGCGGCTTCCCGCACCACCGCCCTGCAGCCGTTTTTCGGATCGATCCAGCCCGCTTCCGGCCAAAGCTCCGCGCAACCGGCGGCGCTCGATGTCGTATTCCCGCTGCTTCACGGCACGTTCGGTGAAGACGGAACGATTCAAGGGCTGCTCGAGATGGCGAACGTTCCTTATGTCGGAGCGGGCGTGCTTGCTTCCGCCGTCGGCATGGATAAGGTAATGATGAAGAAGGTGTTCGCCCAGGAAGGACTCCCGCAATGCGTGTTCCGCCATTTTACGCGGACGCAGTGGGACAAGGACCGGGGTTATTTCTTGATGGAAATCGAAGTTTCCGTCGGGTATCCGTGCTTCGTCAAGCCGGCCAATCTCGGGTCGAGCGTCGGCATTTCCAAAGCTAGAAACCGCGAGGAATTAATAGAAGCGGTAGATTTGGCTTTTCAATATGACCGCAAAGTGATCGTGGAAGAGCATGTGGACGCCCGCGAAATCGAAGTGAGCGTGCTCGGCAACGAAGAGCCGGAAGCTTCCGTACCGGGGGAAATCGTTTCCTCCAACGAATTTTACGATTACAGGGCAAAATATCTCGACGGAAAATCGGCCATGATTATACCGGCGGAGCTTCCGGAAGAGAAGGCGGATGAAATACGGGAATGGGCGATCCGGGCATTCCAGGCGATCGACGCGAGCGGGCTGTCGCGGGTCGATTTCTTCCTGCGCAAGTCCGACGGAGCGGTATTCATCAACGAAATCAACACGATGCCGGGCTTTACGCCGTTCAGCATGTACCCGCTGCTGTGGAAAGAGTCGGGCAAGCCCTATGGCGAGCTGCTGGACGACTTGATCCGGCTTGCGATCGAGCGGCATACGGCGAAGCAGAGCATACGCTACACGTTCGATACGGACTAATGCGCAAATAATCACTTACCCGAAGGAGGGACTTATGGGCTTCCAAACGGAATTCAACTCGGTATGCAAGTTCAAGTCGGAGCAGGAGCTGTACGAACTGCTCGAATACGGGCGGGGCAAAATGGTCAAGCAAGGCTTCCGCGTCTACCCGACCGGGCAAAAGGTAATCGCCTACTCGCCGACAAACGAGGCGGTCGCCATCGTGAAGATCGTCGTCTCGATCGCGGAAATCAATTTTCAAGGCGAAGAAGTGACGGAAGTGGAAATGGAGCTCGTACGCAAGCTGACCGAAGAAGAATCGCGCGTGCAAACCGCGCTTGCCCATGAAATGTTTTTCGGCGGGAGGACATAACCCGCCGGACTTTACAATTCTAGCCCATGATGGAATGGGGAAGGCAGGAATCGATATGACGATTGAACTTTGGCCGAACGGCGCTCCTTATCAGGCGGGGGAAACCGAGGAAGACCGCCCCCGTCTGGTCGCTTTTCCGGTCGACAGTCCGACGCCGGTCGGCTGTGTCATCGTATGCCCCGGCGGCGGCTACGCGCGCCGGGCGGACCATGAAGGAAATCCGATAGCCGAGTGGCTGAACTCGCTCGGAATCGCAGCGTTCGTTCTTCACTACCGGGTCGCTCCGTACCGCCATCCGGCACCGCTCGAAGATTGCCGCCGGGCGATTCGTTGGGTGCGCACCCATGCGGAGCAATACGGCATCGATCCGGACAAGATCGGCATGCTGGGCTTCTCCGCGGGCGGACATGCTACCGCAATGGCCGGCGTCCACCACGAGCCGGGCAACCCCGAAGCGGCCGATCCGATCGACCGGGTCAGCTCCAGACCGAACGCGCTTATTCTTTGTTATCCGGTCATTTCTTTCGTGCAGTCTTATCATGCGGGTTCGATGAAAAATTTGCTAGGGGACGAGCCTCCCATGGAATTGCGGGAGCGGCTGTCGGGCGAGCTGGCCGTCAATGCGGAGACGCCTCCGACGTTTCTGTGGCATACGGCGGACGATCCCGGGGTGCCGGTCGAGAACGCCCTTATGTTTGCCGCCTCTTTGAGCCGTCACAAAGTGCCGTTCGATCTGCACGTGTACGAAAGCGGCCGTCACGGTCTGGGACTTGCGGACACGCACCCGCAAGCGTATACATGGACGCTGGAGTGCGCGAACTGGCTGCGCAAGCAAGGCTTCGCGGGGCAAGTGTGACTTAGCCCCTGTCATATGTCGATACATACTTCACAGACAATTTGGATTTAACCGGCATGCTTTCCATTCCGATCGGGCAACCTAACTTCCGACCTTATGCCCGATGGGAGGCTTGCCGCTTGATCGTCAGACTCGGATATGTAGCCATGTCCACCGTGGTGGAGAACGCCTCGCCGTCCCGGACGATGACGGCGACCAGCTTCGCCAAGATCGCCGACCGGGAAGCGGCCGTCCGCAAGCTCGAGAGGCTTGCCGCCGAGAATTTGCATAACACGCTCCGCTTGCTGCGCCACAACAGGGCTCACGACATTCAGCTGTACCGGTTCTCATCCAGGCTGATTCCGCTTATCGGTCACGAGCTGCTGGCGGACTGGGACCCGATTCCGACTTTGGCGGACGAGTTTCGTACGCTAGGGGACTATGCCAAGGAACACGGTATGAGGGTAAGCTTTCACCCCGATCACTTCACGGTGTTAAGTACTCCGAGAGAAGAAGTGCTGCGCAGCTCGGTTGAAGATTTGCGCCGCCATACGCGAATGCTCGAAGCGATGGGGCTCGACGACCGGGCTAAATGCAACATTCACGTCGGAGGCACTTACGGCGACAAGAATAAGGCGGGAGAACGGTTCATCCGCCATTTTCAACAGCTGGACGATGCCGTCCGCCGTCGTATTACGCTGGAGAATGACGATAAAACATTTACCGCGCTGGAGACGCTCGCCATAAGCGAACGGGTCGGAGCTCCGATGGTATTGGATGTACACCACCACGACGTCAATCCGGGCGGCGAGACGATTTTCTCCTTATGGCCCCGCATAGCCGCGACATGGACCGGGCAGGACATACCGCCCAAGATCCATATGTCGAGCCCGAAGAGTGAGAAAGACCCTCGCGGCCATGCCGATTATGTGGAAGCGGACAAGCTGCTCGCTTTTTTGCGGACCGCCGCCGAAGCCGGTACGGAACGGCTCGATGTGATGCTGGAAGCGAAGATGAAAGATTCAGCCTTGTTCAAGCTTATGGAAGATTTGGGCGCGATAGAGGGCATCGCCTTGCTCGATCAGTCATCTTTTGAACTCCGCGCTTGAACTTTCTGGGAAAATAAGGTACGTTGATAGAAGATTTCGAGATTCATCCCAAGTCGAGAGGGGAAACGAACGATGGGTCAACTGCTGGAAGGGAAAAATATATTGGTCATGGGTGTCGCCAACGACCGCAGCATCGCATGGGCGATCGCGCAGTCGCTCGCCGGACAAGGCGCGCGCATCGCTTTCACGTACGAGAGCGAGCGGGTGGAGGAGCGGGTTCGCAAGCTTGCGGAAACGATTCCGAATTCGATCATTTTGCCCTGCAACGTGACGGTCGACGATGAGATCGATACGCTGGCAGCCGCGCTGAAGGAGCAGTTCGGCGTGCTTCACGGCTACGTGCACAGCATCGCCTTCGCCCGCACCGAGGAGCTGGAAGGGCTGTACGTCGACACATCCCGCGACGGCTTCGCGCTGGCGCATGACATCAGCGCCTATTCGCTGACAGCGGTGGCCAAGCGCGTATACCCGCTCATGACCGAAGGCGGAAGCATCATGACGATGACGTATCTCGGCGCCGAACGGGCGATGAAAAACTACAACGTCATGGGCATCGCCAAAGCCGCTCTCGAAGCGAGCATCCGGTACTTGGCGAACGATCTCGGCCAGTACAACATTCGTGTCAACGGCATCTCCGCCGGGCCGATCCGGACGCTGGCGGCCAAAGGCATCAAAGATTTCAACTCGATCCTGCGCCAGGTGGAGGAGAAAGCCCCGCTTCGCCGCACGACCGAGACGGCCGAAGTCGGCGATACCGCGATGTTCCTCATGAGCAACCTGTCGCGCGGCATTACGGGCGAAGTCATTCATGTGGATAACGGCTATCATATTATCGGAGTATAACGTTCATACATAATAATTGAGAAAACCGTTTGCGGGACAAACCGTAAGCGGTTTTTTCTTTTTCCGTGTGACTTTGGCCGTGTTTTCGTTACTCTGGCGGCCGACATCGGCAGAAAGGCTCCAAAACGATCGGAATGTCATAACAACGCAATGGATCGCCGGTACAGATCGTGTCATGCTGGGCGTAAGGAAGCGGCATGAACCGAATCGGATAACCAGGAGGAATTGTTTATGAAGGAACATACGGACGCGAAGAAGAAGCCGGAACCGGATAGAAAGCGATGGAGCCGACGCGAAGCGGTAGCCGCACTCGGCTTGACCGGTGCTGCCGTAGTTGCAGGCGCGCTGATCAATACGATGGGCTCGGAGGCGTCCGTTCAGCAATCGGTGTACGGGGACGACGTTCAGGGACTGCGTGACCGGGTCGATGCTTTGTCGCGCAAGCTAGCCCATCAATGGATCGATTTGGAGGAAGACTTCCCGAGACTCGAGACCGAGTCCGACGATACGGGGAGATTGACGAGAGCGGTCCGCTACATCGAGGACAACAATTTGAACAACCGGAAGCTGTATTTGTCCAAAAGCGAATACACCGTATCCTCCACCATCGTTATTCAGAAGCGCGGCTTCCGCATTATCGGTGTGAGATACGGCCGTCCGAGCGATCCGTCGGGTAAGACGGAAGGCGGAACCCGAATCGCTTACACCGGGACGGGTCCTTGTTTCCAATTGGGACAATCGGGCGGGGCCGCTTATAACGATGCCGTACAAGGCTTTGCCTTGGAGCAGATTACGCTCGCTTATGCCGGAACGAATACCGCCCCGCTCAACAATCCGATGTCCGTCTCCATCGGTAGAGGCACTTACGGGATCGGGACGTTTGCGGTCAAAGATTACGGCAACGGCGGCATCCAGTTCCGGGATGTGCAGATCGAGCGGTTCGAATACGGCTTCTGGGGCGAGTACAGCGACGTGAACAGCTTCGATACGGTCAATCTGTTTTACAACAAGGTGGGCATGTACATCGGGGTGGGAAGCGGCCAGAATACGCTGCGGGAATTGTATACGATCGGCAACGATACCGCCTTATGGAGCGAAGGAGCGGGCGGCTTGCGTGCGCAGGACTGCCAGTTCGTCAAGGATGGCAGCGCCGTCGAAGCGCCTATCATGATCACCAAACATGGCGCTCCTCACGACTCCGCTTTTTTCCACCGATGCTGGTTCGAGGTCGGCTCGTCGCATCGGCTGGAAGCTTTCGTCAAAATTTCTTGCGGACCGAATGCGGCCCCTTCTCGAAGCATCAAGTTCCGCGATTCGTATTTGGCTATCGGGGCCAAGGTGAACGGAGAACCGTTATGCAGCTATTTCGTGATGGCGGGCAATGCGAGTCAAATCGTGATCGAGGAGGTGACGAATTTTCCGCAAAATTTGAAGAAGCTCGTCGCGTTCGAAGGGAACTTCGCCAAGCAATCGGTCCTATTCCAAGGCTGCGTGGATTGGGATTACGGAGACGGAACGCTGTTCGACAATCTGGGGACGGGCGAGGCCAAGTTCAGCGCGCAGCTGATTACGAGAGACGGGATCAAGTTTAGGGAAAGCTTGACGATCGAGCAGCCGAGCCACGTCCGCGTCTATCGGGGGAGCTCTCAGTCGATAGCGGCTGCGACGTGGACGAAAGTGGCTTTTAACACCGAATCCCGGGACAACTGGGGAGAGTTCGATACGGCGTCAGGTACTTTCACGGCCAAGGCGGCAGGGATTTACCTCGTTTGCGCCCAAGTGCAGTGGCCACAGCCCGCGGGGGCGAACCGGACGAGGCTGGCGATTCATCTGGACGGCGGCGCGGGAGCGTTCTCTTACCTCGACGACGGAGTGGCGGATGGAGGCAGATCGTATTTGTCCAAAGGAGCGCTTCCCGTTCAGTTGAACAAAAACCAGACGTTGGATATCCGAGTATGGTCAGAGCAGGCGATGAGCATCCAGCCCGGCGCAGCCGCCACGACGCTGTCGATCGTGAAAATATCGTGACGGCAGACGGCTGACTTCTACCCGATGTCCTCCAGAAACTTGCTGCGGTATTCCTGGGGAGTAACGCCCGTCGTGCGTTTAAACATTTTCGCAAAATGGGATACGTTGCGGTATCCGGATTCCTCGGCGACCTGCACGATTTTCATATTCGTTTGCGACAGCAGGCGCCGGGCTTCCTCCATCCGGACTTGGCCGATGTAGTCGGACAGCGATTGGCCCGTTTCTTTTTTGAACAGCCGGGATAAATAGGAAGGATTCAAATACACTTTCTCCGCGAGCTCTTCCCGCGATAAATCGTCCTTCAGATGCGCGGAAATGTAATTCATGATTTTCGCGACGATACCTTCGTGCTCCTGGTCCGTCTCCTGGAAGCTGGAAATTCCTTTGCGAATGACATCGAACGTCCAGCGTCTCAATTGGACTACCGATTTCAGGGGAGGAGCCGACGGATTCAGGTCGGCCGCCTGGTAGACGCTGTACACCGGAATCCCGCTTTCGTGGAAAATCGTATACAGCGTGTACAAAGTACCGTAATAAATGCCCTCCATCGCTTCCTTCGCCGGGGGAGTGCCCTGAGCCAGCCGCTCGAACGTCTCCTCCAGCTTCTCCCGGACGCTGTCCCACCTGCCGAATTTGAACGGGATCGCCCAATCCGGCAGCCAGTACAGGGAAGGCAATTGCGCCGAGAACGATTTCATATCCTTCTGGTAGTAGACCGTATTGGATGCCGTGACATGATGCCGCTCCAGCTCGAGAAGCGCATAGTACGTTTCGTTCAGCTTCAGGATGGGGGACATCTCGCCTACGTAACAGCATAGCGAGCTGCAAAAATATAGCAGGCAGGCTTCCAAATAGCTCTCACAGTTGCGGTCAATTTGCGCTTGGATCGTCTCCAGCTTGCCGGCTTCGCCCGCTCCGACATAGACGAGGGCGAAAATTGTTCCGTTCCGGTCCTGAATGACATCGCCGGAAAGACCGTTCAGCACCATGTCCCCAGCCGCATTGCGGAGTGCGTATTCCATCGTCGGCTCGTCCTTGGCCGATATATGGTGCTTCCATTGGGAAGCGCTGATAAGGATCGGGATGACGAAACCGTCGGAGGCGAGCGGCTTTTTGAACAGCGAAATCATCGTCTCCAGCCGTTCCACGTTCAAGGGCTTGCGCCCGCTCAGCAAATCCTGCCAAAATTTATCGATAATGACGGGCCGCTGCGTCTCCCATATATCGATTTCCCGGATTCTCGCGACCATGTCGTTGAAGCTGTTCAACACATAGCCGAACTCCCCTTTGTCGCCGCTGTGCAGCGTGACGCTCAAATCCCCTTTTCCTACACGGGCCATTCCCCGGATCAGCGTTCTCATCGGCTTGTACACGACGTTTTGCAGCACGGCAATGAACAACACGATGATAAGGGCCGCGGCGAGCGGAATAAGGTAAATTGCTTTCTGATAGAAGAGAAGCGACCGGAACAGCTGTCTCTCCGGTATGGACACGGCGATCGTAAACGGAGCGAGCTCGGATCGCTTGGCGATGACCATATATTTCCGTTTATCCGGCCCGATCACCTCCGAATAGGCATGACCCGTATCGGGAGCCGTTAAGCCGTTCGCTCCGAACCTGGAAAGGGTGAGCGCCTCTCCTTCCCGCGACAAAACTACCACTTCCGCTTCCGAGCCCTGCTCCGATTCGACCGACTGCAGAGGTGCGATCAGCCGGTCGAGCCGGATCCAGGCGCCGGCGACCAGATTGACATCGGCGGGGACAAGCTTGATCAAGGCCGTTTCTTGGCGGCTGCGGACGATCATCCACCGGTCGGACCGGTCTGCACGAATCGTTTCCTTGAAAGCCGGCAAATCGAAATTGTTCCGGAATTTGTCTTGAAATTGGCTTGTCGCGATAAACTCGTCCCGGTCCGTCCGGTAGACGAAAAAGTTCTCGGCGTCGGGAAATTCCTCCAGCTCGACGCCCAGCTTGCCCATCAGCAAATATTTGGCGAATATGTAGTCGCGGCGTGCGTACGGGTACAGGCCGAGCGATTTCAGATCGGGATCGTTCAGCACGAGCTTGTATAGAAAATCGCTTACCCTGTCGATATTTTTGTCGATCCCGTCGAAGTAAACCTGCAGCAGGTCGGTTTTGGACTGAGCGGCCTGAGAGCGGATCATCTCCATGCTGTAGTAGTTCAAGTAGGACAAGAAGGCGACGAGGGGAGCGATGACGATAACGAACCCGACAATCAGTTTGATCCGCAGTGTGTGCCTCAGCTTCACGAGTCGTTCCCCCTATTCGATCTCTCCCCTCATCATACAGGCGGTGTCTTATGGAAGTCTACCGCGCCCGCGTGACAAACGTATCGCTTTCGTGACTCGCGGGGAGCAGGCAAGCTCCTTTTGGACGGGAAACGGCAAATCGGATGCCAAAACGACGGAAATGTCACAACAACGCGATGGAAAAAAAGGGGGAGGCGTGCCAAGATGATTCCGTTGCCGCCGATCGTCCGGACAGGGCTCATACGCCGGCGCGCGGCGATCAAGTTCAACCGGATGGCGGAGGGGGAACTTTCACCATGGAGGAGGAGAAACGATTTGATCAAACGGATTGCGGCAGTGGCTCTGCTCGGCGTTCTGGCGACCGGATGCGGAGGCGGAACGAAGAAGGAGGCCGACCAACCGGGTACGGCAGACAAGACGGAGCCGGTCACGCTGTTGTTTTACACGGCGCAGAACGGGAACTACGCCAAGGAGGAAAACTTCGAAAGCGATATCGGCCAATTCATCAAAGCGAAATTTCCGCATATGAAGCTTGAGCATATCCATACCGCCAAAGGCTCGGAATATCAAGATTTGATCGGCGCGGGCAAAATTCCGGATATCGTGCTCGATTCCAGCTCGAACGTAACGTCCGCCATTATCCGCAATGGCCTGCAGCACGACATGAGCGCCCAGCTTCAGAAGCAGAAATTCGATCTGAACCGGATCGATCCGGCGCTGCTGCAGGTCGTGCGCAATTACGGGGACGGGAAGTTGAACGGACTTCCTTTTCTGGGAAGCAACTACCTGATGTTTTATAATAAGGATGTGTTCGATAAATTCGGGGTTCCGTACCCGCGCGACGGTATGACGTGGGATGAGACGTATGAGCTGGCGAAGAAGCTGACCCGCGCGGACGGGGGAGTGCAATATAACGGCTTCCAGGCCGATCCCGGGCTGCTGTTGAAGTATAACCCGAGATCGCTCGGGTTTCTCGATGCGAAGGAAGACAAACCGGAGGTCGCCACGGAAGCGTGGAAAGAGTACGTGTCCCACGTGAAGCGGTTTTACGATATTCCGAACAATCCGGTCAGCAATGTGGACAATTTCCCGAAGGGCCAATACGCGCTCGCCGTCCATGTCGCCGAGAAAGTAATCGGATGGCCGCAGGCGAATCCGAATCTGAACTGGGACGTCGTGGCCGCGCCGGTGTTCAAGGACGCTCCCGGCGTTGGGCTCCAGTCCAACTTCTACTCGCTGTTCGTTACCGGACAATCGAAGCATAAGGACGAAGCCGCCGCCGTCATCGCTCATCTGCTGTCCGACGAGGTGCAGACGCAGCTGTCGAAGAAAGGGCTCATCACGCCGCTGGTCAGCAAAGAGGTGCAGAAGGCGTTCGGAGACAACATGCCCGAGCTGAAAGGGAAAAACGTGCAGGCGGTCTATGCGAATAAGTACGCCCCGCCGCCGCCCGCGCGCGCAAACGGTCTGACCTTCGTCGACGGCTCCTCGAAGATGCGCGCGGCCTTCGTCGATATGATGAAAACGAACGAGGATGTCAATACAGTGCTGCGCAAGGCAGAGGAGGCGATCAAGCAGGATATCGCTGCCGCCAAGGCGAATCAGCCTAACAAATAACGATTTCGACCCGGTATCGTGCCGGCGGGCGAGCGGTCCAAGAAAGGAACGGTGTTAGCGGATGAAAATGGCGCGTTGGGCGCTCCTGCTTATGACCGCTTGGCTGCTGGCCGGGGTGATCGGCTGCGAGAGGAATCGGGAACGGGCGGCATTACCGCCCTCGGCTGGGGAGCCGCCTCTGCCGGTCAGCTTCATGAATATCGCCTGGAGGACGGCAAAGACGGATACGGACTTTCAGCGCGAGTTGGAGAGACGGCTGAACGTAACGTTTACGCCGAGCTTCATCCCTCGAAGCGACTATGAGCAGAAGCTGAAGGTGGCGCTTACGACCGGGCAAATTCCCGATCTCGTCCAGCTGCTGCCCGACGGGCCCCAGCACTATACATCCGTTCAGGTGAAGGCGATCGAGGAGGGGATGTTCGCCGACCTGACTCCTTATATCCGGTCGGCTTCCTTCGCCCGGGACTATCCGAATTTGGCGGCGTATCCGGCTAACGTCTGGGACAAACTGACGTATAAAGGAAAAATATACGGCATCCCCCGCTATTTGGAGCCGGAGACGTTCGACGGCTTCTACATGCGCAGAGACTTGCTCGAAGCGGCCGGCCTGGCAATACCCGAAACGGTCGACGAGCTCGCGGACACGCTGATTCGGCTGAGCTCGCCGCCCGACCGGTACGGGCTCGAGATAGGCGGTGCCAAGGCGCTCGACGGAGCCGGGCTGAAATCCATTTCCGTGGCATTCACCGGCGTCATGAATTGGGGCGTAGAGGACAAAGGAAACTTTACCTACCAAAACTTTATGCCGGAGTACAAGCAATATTTGCTATGGCTCAAAAAGCTGTACGATGCCAAGGCGATCGACCCGGAGTTCGCGCTCGGAGCCGACGTCGAAGCATACAAGAAAGGCGAAGCGGCAGCCAAAGCGCACCGGTGGCATTCGTACGCGGCCGCCGCTGACCCGCGCATGACGACCGTCCCCTTCGCCGCCCATGTGGGCCCTGCCGCGGACAGCGTGCTGATTCCGCCGGTCAGAGGGCCGCGGGGCTGGGCCGTTGACGCGAATATCGGCTTCTATACCCAGACGGTGATCCGCGCCAAAGGCAACGAAGGTCAAATTCCCCGCTATTTGAAGCTGATCGACCGATTAGCTGCGCCGGAATATAGGGAGCTCGTGACGCATGGGGTGGAGGGCGTCCACCATTACGTAAAGGACGGCCGAAAACATAACCTGCCCCGGTTCGAAGACGATTGCGTAGCTTGCTGGAGCTGGTTTCAGCATGAGGCCCGGGATATAATGGCGGATACGCTTCAGCGCGGCCTGAAGAGACCGGAGGAGTTTACCCGGACAATCGAGACCATTTATGCGAGATATAAGGAAATGAACTTGACCAATCCCCACTATTCGCTCGTATCCGATACGTTGTTGACGCGGTGGGGAAACTTTACGAAAGATTTGAATGATAACCGGGTGAAGGTTGTCATGGGCATCATGACCATGGATGAATGGGACGGCTATGTAAATGCGCTCGTCGCCTCCGATATTTACAAGGATATTCAGCAAGAGCTGAAGGTGGTTTGGGAGCAGTCCCGGTAAGTCATTCGGGAGATGAAGGGGCCCCTTGCCTGTCATAGGGCCAACCGTTTTAAACAATAAGGCTGAAAAAGAAACGGCTGGACAGGTGATTAAAACCCTGCTCAGCCGTTTTAACATCGCTGGAATAATCATTACGTGTTTAACCCATGGTTAGCTTATTGTAATACCGGCACTCGCATATCCTGGGATTGAGGTTACAGCACCAGGTGCCGATGTAGATGAAAAGACCATCAGAATGCGAGTTTGCGTGGTTACGCCAATACTTGGATTAGCAAAATTAAAGGTGAAGTCCCCTTGTCCGGAAGCGGAAGTGAAAGTATCAGTCAATGCTACTTGGGCAACCTGTACAAAGCTATTATCGGGCGCAGTCGAAACGAATACATTCGCAGTAATCGTTACAGTCGCTCCTGCCGGGATCGTCGGTGCCGCTGAAATGCTGAAAAATCCGCTGATTGCTGTAATCGTTCCGTTACGAGGCGCTGAGAATGCGAAGTTGTTTATACTTGTGGTATCAATAGTTCCACCGACCACAATCGCATCAGTAGACGCACCGAACCCGATAAGACCTCCTTGATCGCTAGCTCCGGCCGCATCAGTCGTTAAAGTAACGGGAGTGCCTGAAGCAAACGGAATTACGGCGCTAGCCCCTGTAGCTCCAGTTGCTCCTGTGTCGCCCGTGGCACCAGTAGCTCCCGTCGCACCTGTGTCGCCCGTGGCACCAGTAGCTCCAGTCGCACCAGTGTCACCCGTTGCTCCAGTAGCTCCAGTTGCCCCCGTCGCACCAGTGTCGCCCGTGGCTCCAGTAGCTCCAGTTGCCCCCGTCGCACCAGTGTCGCCCGTGGCTCCAGTTGCCCCAGTAGCTCCAGTCGCACCAGTGTCACCCGTTGCCCCAGTAGCTCCCGTCGCACCAGTGTCACCCGTTGCTCCAGTAGCTCCAGTTGCCCCCGTTGCACCAGTGTCGCCCGTTGCTCCAGTAGCTCCAGTTGCCCCCGTCGCACCAGTGTCGCCCGTGGCTCCAGTAGCTCCAGTTGCCCCCGTCGCACCAGTGTCGCCCGTGGCCCCGGTTGCCCCAGTAGCTCCAGTAGCTCCTGTGTCACCCGTGGCCCCAGTAGCTCCAGTAGCTCCAGTCGCACCCGTGTCACCGGTAGCCCCAGTAGCTCCAGTCGCACCAGTGTCGCCCGTGGCCCCGGTTGCCCCAGTAGCTCCCGTCGCACCAGTGTCGCCCGTTGCCCCGGTTGCCCCAGTAGCTCCAGTCGTACCAGTGTCGCCCGTAGCACCGGTTGCCCCAGTAGCTCCAGTTGCTCCTGTGTCGCCCGTGGCACCAGTGGCACCAGTGGCACCTGTTGCCCCTGTGGCTCCAGTCGCACCAGTGTCACCCGTTGCCCCAGTAGCTCCCGTCGCACCAGTGTCACCCGTTGCCCCCGTCGCACCAGTGTCGCCCGTATCACCGGTTGCCCCAGTAGCTCCCGTCGCACCAGTGTCACCCGTTGCCCCTGTAGCTCCAGTAGCTCCCGTCGCACCCGTGTCGCCCGTGGCACCCGTGGCTCCTGTCGCTCCCGTCGCACCTGTATCGCCCGTAGCACCGGTTGCCCCAGTAGCTCCAGTTGCTCCTGTGTCGCCCGTGGCTCCAGTAGCTCCAGTCGCACCAGTGTCACCCGTTGCTCCAGTAGCTCCAGTTGCCCCCGTCGCACCCGTGTCGCCCGTGGCTCCAGTTGCCCCAGTAACTCCAGTCGCACCTGTGTCGCCCGTGGCACCCGTGGCACCTGTTGCCCCTGTGGCTCCAGTCGCACCTGTATCACCCGTAGCCCCGGTTGCCCCTGTAGCTCCAGTTGCCCCCGTCGCACCAGTGTCGCCCGTGGCCCCCGTGGCTCCAGTAGCTCCTGTCGCACCAGTATCGCCCGTGGCCCCAGTAGCTCCAGTAGCTCCAGTCGCACCTGTATCGCCCGTAGCCCCGGTTGCCCCTGTAGCTCCAGTTGCTCCTGTGTCGCCCGTGGCCCCCGTGGCTCCAGTAGCTCCCGTCGCACCAGTGTCGCCCGTGGCCCCCGTGGCTCCCGTAGCTCCTGTCGCACCAGTGTCGCCCGTGGCCCCAGTAGCTCCCGTCGCACCTGTCGCACCAGTGTCGCCCGTGGCCCCAGTAGCTCCCGTCGCACCTGTGTCGCCCGTGGCACCCGTGGCCCCAGTAGCTCCAGTCGCTCCAGTCGCTCCAGTCGCTCCAGTGGCACCAGTCGCACCCGTGTCGCCCGTGGCACCAGTGGCACCTGTTGCCCCTGTGGCTCCAGTCGCACCTGTATCACCCGTAGCCCCGGTTGCCCCTGTAGCTCCAGTTGCTCCTGTAGATCCTGTTGCACCGGTCGCACCTGTAGCTCCTGTAGCCCCTGTAGCCCCGGTAGCACCTATCGATTCCAGAAGCTGAACATCATCCACCAGCAGGTCGGGAGAGCCGATGGCCGGCTGCTTGCTAATATATAGTTGAGCTTGTGTCGCAGTTGCGGGCGCCGCCGAAGTGATTTGATAGGCGGTAAGCCATGTCGCATTCGTACTGTCCGGCAGGCGATTGCTGTAAAACGTATTGGTCAGCCCAAAGCCGAGAAAGTTGAAAGCTGCGTCGAAATAACTTAGCGTAACCATAGCGAGAGGACTTGACGTCACCCCGGAGTCCGATAAGGAAACAACAAATTCGTATGTCGAACCGGGAGTCACAGGTATGAATTGGGATAAATAGGCATTGACGTTGCCGCCTTGAAGGCGTGCGCTGAATAAACCGCTGTGACTTGTTGTCGAAGTAATGGATGCATTTAAAGTAGTCCAAGGAGCCAAAAGTCCCGACTCGAAATTTCCATTAATAACCAGGTTTTTAAATGGCATTTCTGGATTCACCTCCTAATTTGGATCACTTTCCTCAACTTCTAATAGATAGAGAGGGAAAGCATGCTCCCAGTATATGCAGCAACGACGCGTGCGAACGGGCTTTTCGCGCCCATTTCTCAGATCATATCGATGAAATGATAGGAATCGTTTTCAGTAGCCATGATGTCAATTGATAGAAGCGAGCAGCCGGTCGAAGTATCGTTTATTGTGCAGCATGCTCGGATGATTCGGATGGAAGGAAAGCGCGATGTCGTTATGATACTTGGCCTTCTCGTGCTGCCCCAAACGATCCAGGCAGACGCATAGCTGTAAATGCGGCAGCCATGTCCAAGCCGCATGATCTACGGATCCCATCGTATCGGCGCTGCGGTCAAGTGTTGTGGCCAGCTCATACCAATAGACCGCTTGATCCAGCTCGTTCTGATCCATAAAAAGAGCGCCTAACCGGCAGCAGCATTCGGCCCTGGGCAAATCGTACTCGAACGAGCCGAGCAGCGCCGCGATCTGCTTTTCCCGTTCGCACAAATGTCCGTAGCAGTCCGCAAGCATCAAAGAAGCCGCAATGTTATCCTCCACCCATCCCAGCGACGTGCCGAGAAACGTCTCGTACTGCTCGGCCGCCTCTTCATAGTAGGCATGATCGCGCAGCTCGTTGGCGTAATAATACATGTCGCGGGCAGAGAAAGCTTCTCCCCGCTGCTTTCGTTTGCGGTATATTTGCAAATTGCGATCCGTGTGCGTCTTGTTTTTGCTGTGCGTAATGGCGACATCACTGTGGAAAATATGGCCGCGTACTTCCAAATACTCGTGAACGGCTCCAATCCACTTGAACTGCCTCGTCCGCTTGACAAGACGGTTGCGCCGCAGGCTCTGGGTCACGTTGCCGTCTCCGTCGAACGCCAAATGATAATGCATCGTCACACTGTCGACCGACGGGTCAAGCTTACGCTTCAGCTCAGCCAGCAGCGCCTTGTCTTTTTCTTTGATCACGTCGTCGGCATCCAGCCACAATATATATTGCTTTGTCGCTTTGGAGAAAGCGTAGTTGCGCGCGGCGGCAAAATCGTCGATCCACTCGAAATCGTACACGGCGGCGCCGTAGGATGTGGCTATTTGTTTCGTGCGGTCCGTCGAGCCCGTATCGACAACGACGATCTCGTCCGCGATTCCGCGAACGCCATCCAAGCAGTTCGGGAGCGCGTCCTCCTCGTTTTTGACGATTAAACATACGCTGACGGTAATAGACGGCCGGTTGACAGCTTCAGCTTGCAGCCGGGATCGTTGTTTGTACGCCGGCACTCCGGGGAGGTCCGCTTCCCGGTATATATGGTAGGAAGGAAAATGCGTGTCCACAAACAAATCGAACCCGAGCGCCTGGGCGCGTATGCAAAAATGCCGGTCTACTCCCCGGAACGACAAGTTTTTGATTTCCGCAAAGCGGACTCCGGCAGCAAGCGCCCGGCGGCTAATAAGCGTGCAGGCGCTCAATCCTCCGACCTCGTACACACCCGGCACGCGCAGGCGGTTGAGAAACGCCATCATCCGAGCCGAGCTTTCTTCCTCGCTCAAGCTCTCGTTACGATGTTTGGCCACCATCGAATATTCGTCACGCAGCCATACTTGCGGCATCTCGACCGTATTCGGCTGCCATTTCGTCCAGAACACGTTCGACACGATGTCTTTGCCCGCCTTGATTAATTGCTCGAGCGTATGGGGGTGGAGGACGAGATCGGAATCTACGAGAAAAATGTAGTCGTAATTATGCTTCAAAGCGTACCGAAGCATCGTATCCTTCATACCCGCCACTTTCCAGATCAGCTCTTCTTTCCAATAATGCGTATATTCGTCCTTGCTATAGACTGAAGATTCGCTGCGTTCCGACTTCAACACGACCGTTCCGGCATGGTTCGCCTGGAACAGCCGGAGCAGCTCGCTGGAAGCTTCATCTTCATTGTCGTCCATGAATATATAGTCGACTTTTGCTGTAGTCCGCTCCAGCTCGGCAACAGACTCGAGAAAGCACTTCAGGATGTTCGGGCGCTGATGCACGGGGCTGGCCACGAGTACTCGTTTCTTCCTCACGAAGATTCCCCCTTGATAGAAGACTCCCGGCTCGCCAGTTTGTCGAAGTATGCTTTGTTGAGCTGGACGCTGGGGTGCTCCGGGACATACGAATACGCGATATCGTTATGCTCCCGCGCTTTCGCTATATTTCCTAAGCGGTCGTAGCATACGCATAGCTGAAGATGCGGCAGCCACGTCCACGCCTCATGTTCGATCATTCCTGCAATCCCGTCCGGATTGCCGAGACGGGTTGCGGCCGTATACCAGAAAATCGCCTGATCCAGACGGTTGTCCTGCATGAAAAACGCTCCGGTCCGGCAGCACATTTCGGCGCGCGGACTCCCGTGGATCAACGATCGGATTAAGGACTGCCATTGCTTTTTGCGGTCATTCAGACGGCCGTAACAGTCGGCCATCTTCAAGCATGCGGCGATACAGTCCTCGCTCCAGCCTTGCTTGGTAGCGAGAAAACGGTCATAATAGCCGACGGCTTCCGCGAAGTAACCGTTGTCCTTCCATTCGTTCGCAAAGTAGTACAAGTCCCTCGCATCGAACTGCTCGCCTTTTTCCGCTCGTTTCCTGTAAATGCGCAAATTCCGGTCGGTGTGGACCCTTTCCTTTTTATGAGTCACAGCGATGTCGCTATATACGATTTTACCGCTGACCATCAGAAGCTCGTGAACCGGCTTCTCCCAGCGGAACCCGCGTTCGCGCTTCACGAGTCGGTTGCGGCGCAAGCTGGACGTCACCTCGCCCTTCGCATTAACGCCTAAATGATAATGCATCATGACGCTGTCCGTATCCGGATCGAGCGTCGACTTGAGCTGAATAAACTTTTCCCGATCGACCGGCTCGAACACGTCGTCCGCATCCAGCCATAGCACGTACTGCTGCGTCGCTTTGGAGAACGCAAAGTTGCGCGCGGCGGCAAAATCGTCGATCCATTCGAAATCGAAAATGCGTTCCGTAAAAGACGACGCAATCCGCTTCGTATGATCCGTCGATCCCGTATCGACGATTACGATTTCGTCGGCGATTCCTTGAACGGACTCCAGACAGCGCGCAAGCACGTCCGCTTCATTTTTCACAATCATGCATAAACTGATCGTAATCAACCGGCGTTCCCCCCTTGAACGGCCCCCTGCAGCTTGATTAGCGCCCACCAAGCAAGCTCCTTTCTGGAGAAACGATTCTTCTCCCACTTGTATCTATATGTCTCTCGAAGCTTGGATGGCCCCTCATATCACCCTGTCTGATCACCCGTTTTCACCGTTCCGATCCCGGTGCTTCTTAACAAAGTCGGCCGTGAAACTTTATACATTCGAACCGCGTAATGTATTTGTAAGAGCGCAGAACAGAAGACATTCATCCGGGCGAAGGAGCTGACCTTTGATGAGCATCGTTTATTTCAAAGACAACTTTTTCTCTTCAGGCGAAACGCAGATAACGGACAGTAGCGGAGGAGAAGCGGGCTTTCTGAATTTGCATAGCATGTTCGGTTCGGGCATTACGGTGCATGACAATTCGGGTAGACGGGTCGTATCCGGCAAATTCCGGATGTTCTCCAATGCCTGGATCGTGGCCGATTGTTATGAGAATGAAGTGGGCGTGCTGAGACCCAAATTCGCGTTTTTCAAACAGCGCTACGTGTATACGAGCAATCGGCACGGTGAATTTACAATCGAAAGTCCGGCGTTCTCCAAGGAATATGTCGTCTGCGACAGCCGAGGCAACACCGCCGCTTATTTTCGCAGAACGAGCGGCATGTTCTCAGCAGGAGCCTATGAACTGAACAACAGCTCGAGTCTAACGGATGATGAGCTGATCGCCGTCGTTATGGGGGTTTATGCGATCATAAAGAGGCAGCAGTCAGCCGCCGCCACTTGACTAGGGGGCGCTCCGGCGTACGGGGCCACGATTTAATTTGGGCAAGAACGTTAAGGCATGTATCCCGGGGAATAGACGGATGCCAAAGAAAGCCACCTCCGTCGATCGGAGGTGGCTTATCTTTAACGACAACAATAGTATCCTTGATTAATAATTGCGCATTGTCCCGTCCAGACGCTCGGCGGAAGCGGCCGCCCTATGCGTGGCGTCGCCCACTTGTTTAATGGCCTCGCTGAGCGATTGCATTTCTTTCTCTGCTTTGCCGATCTCCGCAAGTCCGCTTTCCAGAGAACGGACGATTCCGGCGAACGTCTCGCCCGTCTGCACCGATTCGCGCTGCCCGGCTTCCACCTGCCGCCGTACGCTCAGCATCGAATCGACGGCCTGCTGCGTGAACTCGTTCGATTGCTCGATCAGCCGGCTGATCCGGGATACCGCATCCCGGGTATCCTCCGACAGCTTCTTCACCTCGCGGGCGACGACCGAGAAGCCGGCACCGTGCGTACCGGCCCGGGCCGCTTCGATGGACGCATTAAGCGACAGCAGGTTCGTCTGGGCAGAAATATCTTTGACGATCGTGACGATTCCGCCGATTTGCCGGGAAAACTCTTTCAACTGCGCCACCGCTTTCTCCACATGCAAGGAGCTTTGCATAATCGTATCGATGCGCGCCTGCAGCCCGGTTACTTGGAGCGTGCCGGTATCGGCCAGCCGGCGGGATTCGACCGCCATCCCCGCGCTATGCGCGACCGATCGGTTCACCTGACCGCTGGCTGCTGCGAGCTCCTGCGTGGAAGCGTCCGTCTGCTCCGTAACGGCTGCCAGCTCCTGGCTGATCTCGCTGATCGCCAGCTTCAATTCGCGCTTGATCTGTTCGTACTGCTTGCTGCGTTGTTCGGTATTTTTCTTCTCGTACGCCTCCAGCACGAGCTGCTGCTCGAAATTAAGCAGCTTCGTGATCGCTCTGCCGATGAGCAGACTTTCTTCGCTATTGCGGACATAAGGCAGGATGACGGACAGGAACGTGTTTTGCAAGTTTTGGAAAGCACCCATGTACCATTTCGGCTCCAGGCCGATCCGCTGATGCACTTCCGCGATTTTCAGCCGCTTCTGCACGAATTCGTCGTCCAGCTTCCCGCCGAACATTTCGGTCAGATGATGCCGCAGCGTCTCCCGCAGCCGTTCGACCGTGCTGTGCTTTTCTATAATCGTTCTAAGTCCGTTCACATCGATGACCGTCTTGTAAAATTCGTCTACAACATCATCGATATGCTCCAGGATGAACGGTTGAATTCGCCGGATGATTCGGAGGTCGTTCTCGGTAAGGTCGATCATTTTAAGCTGAGCGTTCAATTCCGGGCTGCCGAGCAAGGCGCCGCTCGGACCGGAATCGCTGTCGGGAGAACGACCCTCCGACAGGAAGGGGAGTCCGGCTCCGGACTTCTCCAAGCTTTTCTTTTTGAATAGGGACGTAACAGCATGATACGGACATTTTTTCATGACGGGCGCTCCTCGGCGGCAAGTTCCTTATTCGACTTTAGAGACGGGAGTGTGGGATCGGCGTTTTGCAGTTCGATTAATCGGATGGCGGAGGCGGTTTAACAGGAATGGTAGGCGATTGCATGACGGTTAGTATCGTTACAGGAGCGCGCAGGCTCCGGCTAATCGGAATGGACTCGATATTCATCGTATACGACCGATGCTTGTAAAAGCTGTGATGGAAATCACTGACTGCAATTGTCAGCCGATTTCGGATAGAATGGATGTAACATTCTCGCATGGGAGGGATAAGGATGACTGCATTTCCACGGCATCCGGACGGCCAGCCGGTCGGACAAACCGCGGCGACCGGTTTTCAGATTGGGGTAAGAAGGACGCTGCCGATATCGCGGCAAGAGGCATGGGACTATATGATGTCACGACAAGGGTTGAGACTGTGGATCGGGGATGTTCCGTCACTCGATCTGCAGCCGGGCGCCGCGTACGAATCGAAGGAAGGGAACCGCGGCGAGATGCGGGTCGTCAAGCTCCACGAGCAGCTTCGTCTGACGTGGCAGCCGAAAAGATGGGAACGGCCGTCAACGCTGCAAATCCGCTTTTTGCCCGCGGCGAACGGCAAGACGACGATCAGCTTCCATCAGGAGAAGCTGGACGGCCCGATGCAGAGGGAAGAGATGAAGCTGTTCTGGGAAGACGTGATCGCCCGGATTGCGGAGGATACCGTCCCGAAGAACTGATCGGTCAAGCAGCGGTGACGGGCCGAGTTGACGAAATGATCCCGGATTGTTACATTTAGAAAAACAGTTCCGGGCAAAGTCGGAGCAGGTCTGACTATGTTCCGGAAGCAAGGGTGGGACCAGCTTGACCGGATTTTTGCTTCTCCTTGTCATCGGCCTCGTCTCCGCTACGTTCGGCAGTATTGTCGGGCTCGGTGGAGGCATTATTATCGTTCCGGCTCTGTTATACCTCGCTCCGATTTTTTTGGATAAGGACATTTCGACGGCGACGGCCGTGGGCACTTCGCTGACCGTCCTTATTTTCACCGCGCTGTCGTCAACGCTTACTTTCATGAAGGAGAAGAAGGTGGACTTCCGCAGCGCCTGGCTGTATTTCGTCACAAGCGGCCCGGCCGCAATGATCGGCGCTTCGCTTACGGGCAACTTCGCTCCGCGTCCGTTCGAGCTCATGTTCGGCTACTTCATGCTGTTCATGGCGTTCCTGCTCATCCTACGCAACAAAATGAAGCCGGCCGCGATCGATTGGCGCATCGCCCGGACGTTCACGGACGCGCAAGGGACCATTCACCGATACGGCTACAACATACCGGCCGCACTTGCGGTCGGTTTCTGCGTAGGGTTTATATCCGGCTTGTTCGGCATCGGGGGAGGCTCGCTGTTCGTTCCCATCATGGTGCTGCTGTTCCGCTATCCGCCGCATGTGGCGACGGCCACTTCGATGTTCGTCATTTTCCTCTCCTCGATTCTCGGAAGCGTTACGCACGGACTCCACGGCGAAATCGATTTGTTCAGCGTGCTGGCGCTCGCTCCCGGCGCATGGATCGGAGGCTGGCTCGGAGCCAGAATCGTGCGCAAGATGAGCGGCGGTGCGCTGCTGTGGGTGCTGCGTCTTACTTTGATCGCCGTAGCGGTCAAAATGATATGGGGGTGAGCTCCTCCGCGAAGTTTTTTGTCGGAAGCGCCTAACCGATTTGGGTGAAACTCCGAGGAAATGTTAACGTAAATATAATATACTAATCTCGTAAAGCGTATTGCGCAGTTTGCAAGAGAACGTATGAAAGAAATGAGTGATTGATAGTGGGTAATGAACAAAAACCAACCTTCACGGTAGGCGGCAAAAGCTTTACCGCCGTCGCCATCAACACGGCCGCCAAGGCCGGCGAGTGGATCAAGCTGAAGCTCGGGGCTCACGCTTCGCTGAAGCTGAAGAGTACCCCGCACGACCTCGTAACCGAAGTGGACAAAGGTTCGGAGACGATGATCCGCAACCTGATCAAGACGCATTTTCCGCATCATGCGATATTGGGCGAAGAAGGAGTCGCGCCGGGTGCCGACGCTTCGGCTCAAGCGCTCCGGGAGCTGCAGGACGAAGAATATTTGTGGATCGTCGATCCGATCGACGGGACGACGAACTTCGTCCACGGCTTCCCGTTTTTCTCCGTATCGATCGCGCTGGCGCATCGCGGCGAGGTAATCGTCGGTGTCGTCTACGATCCGAACCGGGATGAGCTGTTCGTGGCGGAGAAAGGCAAAGGCGTTTACGTCAAAGGCAAGCGGCTGAACGTCTCCGCGGAAACGAAGCTGTCCGACGCCTTGGTCGCAACGGGCTTCCCGGCAGACAGCAAGTCCGCGCTGCCGGCCAACATGAAAGGTCTCGAAGCCGTGGCGCCCAAAGCAAGAAACGTTCGCGTCGCGGGCTCCGCCGCCTTGCATATGGCTTATGTAGCCGCAGGACGGCTGAGCGGCTTCTGGGAAATCGGCCTGAACAGCTGGGATATCGCCGCCGGCGCGCTGCTGGTCCAAGAAGCGGGCGGACAAGTAACCGACACTGCGGGACAGCCGTATACGCTGGCCGTACGCCATGTGCTGGCCACGAACGGAGCGATCCACGAAGAGCTGCGGCAGACGCTGGCTCAAGCCCGGGCGACAGGGTTGTAGTCCGGAGCAAGGAACTTTAACGGAATAACGTGTCTGCACTCTGACGACCGGGCTTGGATCGGCAAGTCCCGGTTGTCAGTCAGGGCGGTAATTCCGTTAAAGTTCCTAAGTACAGTTTCAACCGTCCGGTTTTCCGGACGGTTTTCTTTTTTGCGCGAACAGAATAGCGGACCTTTGAGTCTACGTTTGCCTCAGCCCGTATTCGTCGCAGTGAAATTGGACGAAGCAAGTTACATGCCCGCCGTCGTGACGATGACGACATGGATTTCGTCGATGGCCCGGCGGGTTTGACGGAAGATGTTCCAGCGGTCGCCGTGCCGCTCCTGAAGAGATCGGACCTTGCTGCGAAGCTCCTGCTGTTCGGACGGGGTGAAATACGGCTTCAGCAGCTTGGAGGCGTCCAGCAGCATGACGAGCAGCACGGTCTTGTCGTCCGCAGGCGGCTCCTCCAGCATGTCGGAACGAATGCGCTGCACGATCCTTTGCACGTCAGCGGGGTTCGGGATATGGCGTACCGTAGGAAACAGCCGCAGCAGCTTGCGGCGTTCTTCACTCATCTGCCCCGACTCCACAAGCGGTTCGGTTTCCGCCGTGCAGAACGGGATGCGGAATCTGCGGTGGGCGTACAGGTCGTGTATCCATTTCCGCAGTGTTTTCGGCTTGGACGAAGCCGAGCATTGCGCGATCAGCAAGTCGGCCCCCGCCGATCCGGTAGGGGACCGGTCGGCGACCTCGAGTCTGCCGTCCTCGTACAGACGGAGCCGGCCATCCAGCAGCAGCCCGGCAATGCCCGCACCGCAGACGTACGTCTGCATGACCTGCTTCACCGGCGGCACCAGCTTGTGCCCGGCGGGGTCCGAGGCGAGCAGCATATATTGCTGGGACAACGACAATTCGGACATGGGAGCCCTCCTTGCGGCAGTTTATTTCGGTTCGGAACCCCAGTTGCGCTATAGAGAAAGTGTAACATCGCCAAAGCTCGAAAGCGAGAGCGACTTTTGGCCCGTTAGCGGCCGCCTTTGACCATGAATGCCGCTTCGATCGGAACATTCGTATCGATAACCATTAACTTCATGAAAGGTTGAAACGAAGCAGCGTTAACGCTGTATAAGCATCGTAAATAGATCGGAACGCGCCAAGTAAAAACTTGCGCATTGTCGGGATGGCGGAAATCGTGTACAATCGGTTCTATCCTAATTGTTAACCAAATAATCTTTAATGTGGTTGACAATTAGACGAAACGTTTGCCGACAGCATGACAAGGAAGGCGGAATGACGATGAATCGGCGCGGATTATTCGTAACCGGAACGGATACGGGGATAGGAAAGACGAAGGTTACGGCCGGAATAGCCGCTGCGCTGAGTCGGTTGTCCCGGGAAGGAAGATTTCCTGTCGGGGAATTGCAGGTGTGGAAGCCGGTGCAGACGGGCGTCCCGTCGGCTGAGGACCGCGATGCGGACAGTTACCGTCTCGTTGCGGAAGGCGGATTGATACGGCAGTCCGTACGAGATACCGCTACGCTCACCTACCCTGAGCCCCTTGCGCCATGGATGGCTGCAAGGCGGGCCGGAGAGACGATCGACTACGCGTCGCTACTGGCCGAAGGGCGCAGACGCATGAGCGGCGGAAGCTTCCTTCTAGCCGAAGGAGCCGGCGGAATTGCCGTACCGCTTACGGAAACGAAGCTGATCGCCCATCTTGCCGCCGATCTCGGCTTGCCGGCGCTGATCGTGGCGCGGACCGGACTCGGGACGGTGAACCATACGCTGCTGACCGTGGCGTTGGCCAGGCAGTACGGTATTCGCGTCGCCGGGGTCGTTTTGAACGAGACTTCGGCTCATGCCGCGCCGGATCGGCTCTCGATCGAGGAGAATGCGGAGATGATCGCGTCTTTCGGGGACGTCCCGATCGTGGGCGTGCTTCCTTGGATGAAGCAAACGGATGGAACCGCTTCGCCCGAATGGATCGAAACGGTGTGCATGGAGATGGACTGGACGACACTGCTCGGAGAATAATACATAGCGGAACTGACTATAGGAGGAGAACCGAATGATCGATTTGCGTTCGAAATGGGATTTGTTTGCGGAGAAGGCGCTTCGCGGGGAACGTTTGACGACGGAAGAGGGGCTTGCCGTGCTGGAGGCGGACGACGACGAGCTCCTGCCGATGCTGCATGCGGCTTTTCGGGTGCGCAAAACGTATTTCGGCAAGAAGGTCAAGCTGAATCTGATCATTAACGCGAAGAGCGGGCTTTGTCCGGAAGATTGCGGCTACTGCTCGCAGTCGATTTTGTCGAAGGCGCCGATCTCGAAATATCCGCTTCTCGAAAAAGACGTGCTCGTCGACGGCGCGCGCAAGGCGATGGAGCTTAAAGCGGGCACTTACTGTATCGTTGCCAGCGGCCGCGGGCCGACGGGCCGGGAACTCGACCAGGTCGTCGAGGCGGTGAAGGAAATCAAGTCGACGATGCCGATGAAAATATGCGCCTGTCTCGGCATCTTGAGCGAGGAGCAAGCCGTTCGATTGAAGGAAGCGGGCGTGGACCGGTATAACCATAATTTGAATACGAGTGCCGGTAATTTCGCCAACATTACGACGACCCATACATACGACGACCGGGTGAACACGGTGGAGAAGGTGAAAGCGTCCGGCATGTCCCCTTGCTCCGGCTGCATCGTCGGCATGGGCGAGACGAACGCCGAAATCGTGGAAATCGCCTACGCGCTGCGGGAGCTGGACGCCGATTCGATTCCGGTCAACTTCCTCAACTCGATTCCGGGCACGCCGCTCGAGAACAACCGGGAGCTGAATCCGCGCAAATGTTTGAAGGTGCTGGCGCTGTTCCGCTTCGTGTGCCCGACAAAGGAAATCCGCGTATCCGGGGGACGCGAGGTCAACCTGCGTTCGCTTCAGCCGCTCGGGTTGTATGCGGCCAACTCTGTGTTCGTCGGCGATTATTTGACGACGGAGGGTCAGGAAGCGACCGTGGATCACCGGATGATCGAGGATCTCGGGTTCGAGATCGAGCTGTGCGCGCTGTAAGGCCGGGCGGGACGATCCGATGCAATGGATGCAGGACGAATTGGACCGGCTGAAGGGCGAGGGGCAATACCGGATATTGACCGAATCGGTCCCCTCTTGCGAGGAAGGCTGGGTTTGGCGGAACGGCAGGCGGATGCTCAATCTCGCATCGAATCATTATTTGGGACTCGGCCACCGTTTGGATGAAGCGGTCTTGGCGCGTTGGTCGGCATATGCAGACGAGTCGGTGCCGGGGCCAGGGGCCGGTACGAATGCGGGAATCCGCACAGGGGCGACCGCCTCGCGGCTGATCGTGGGCGGCGATCCGGCAATCGGCCGGTTCGAGCGAGAGTTTGCCGCCTACAAAGGGACGGAAGCTTGTCTCGTATTCGGCAGCGGCTATATGGCCAACGTCGGGATTATCGGAGCGCTGGTCGGACGCAACGACATCGTGTTCAGCGATAAGCTGAATCACGCGAGCATCGTGGACGGGGCGGTATTGAGCCGCGCGGAGACGGTGCGTTACCGGAATCGCGACATGAACCATTTGGAGTCGCTGCTCCGCAGGGCGGAGCCGTCCAAGAAGAAGCTGATCGTCACGGATTCGGTGTTCAGCATGGATGGCAGCCTTGCCCCGCTCTCCGAGCTGGTGGAGCTGAAGGAGCGGTACGGCGCGATGCTCATGGTGGATGAAGCCCACAGCGGCGGCGTTTACGGCCGGGAAGGGGAAGGGCTGGCCCACGCTCTCGGACTGACCGGCAAGGTCGATGTGCATATGGGGACATTCAGCAAGGCATACGGCTGCTATGGCGCTTATGCTGCGGGGAATAAGGTCGTTATCGATTATTTGGTCAACAAGGCCCGCAGCCTTATTTTCTCGACTGCGCTTCCCCCGATGGTCGTCCATGCGATCCGCGACCAGTGGGGAGCGGTCAGGAGAGACGGCTGGCGTAGGGAACGCCTGCTAAGCCAAGCCGAATGGCTTCGGACGCAGCTTCGGTCGGCCGGCTTTGATACGGGAGACAGCGAGTGTCATATCGTCCCGGTTATTGTGGGCGGCAACGAGCGGGCGCTTGCGTTCGGCCGCCGGCTGCAGGAGGAGGGCGTGGCCGCTGTTCCGATCCGCCCGCCGACCGTGCCGGAAGGTTCGGCCAGAATCCGTTTCACGCCGATGGCGACACACCGGGACGACGAGTTGCGCATGGCGCTTGCGCGAATCGTTTCCGTCGGCCGGGAATTGGGAGTTGTATGACGATGCGGTGCACTTGGATATGGATACACGGTTGGGGAATGTCGCCGGAGGTTTGGGGCGGCATGGAAAGTCGAATGCCCGAAGAACGACACCGGATGTTCAGCTATGCCAAGTGCGGATCGGTCGATCAAATGCGGGAACGGCTTCGGCTGATGATCCGCGAAGAGACGGCGCCGGTCCGTTTGATCGGCTGGTCGCTGGGCGGCATGCTGGCGTTGGAAGCGGCGCTGGAGCCATTCGAGTGTGTTGAGCCGGGGAACGGGAGGAACGAGGCGGATGCTGAATATACTCCGCATCCGATCGCCCAGGTTCTGTTGATCGGGGCGACGCTTCGATTCGCGGGCCCGGACCGGACGAAATCATGGCCGGAGCGAGTCGTCCGGCGAATGCGGGCGCAGCTCGGGGTTCAGCGGGAGGAGACGAGGCATCGCTTCGCCGAGTCGATGTTTTCGGATGAGGAGCGCGAGGGCAGGCCGGAGTATCCGCAATGGATAGCCCGTTCGCGCATCCCGACCGATTTTTCGCCGGAAGGATTGGACGCAGGCTTGCAGTATTTGCTGGAGACGGACTTGACGGAACGTTGGAGGCATTTTGCGGCGGTTTGCTTGGAGGATGAGGGAATTTCCGTGCGAGCTGTCAAACGTCCGGATATAGTCTGGATGCACGGAGAGAACGATCCGATTTGCCCGACGGGAGCGATAGCCGACATTCCCGACAGGGGGAAGATTTTGTTTCGCGGCGCGGGTCATGCCCCGTTTATGACGGAACCGGACCGTTTTGCCGAAGCCGTAAGGAGAATAGTTCATGAATATCGATAAATCGCTGGTGCGGCTTCATTTCGACAAGCACGCTCACGAGTACGAGCAGTTTGCCTCCGTGCAGATGGAGATGGCCGCCCGGCTGACGGCAAGCGCGGTCGAGGCGAAGCGGACGAGCGGCGGCGGACAGCGGCCGGTCCGGCGAATACTCGAGATCGGCTGCGGAACCGGCCGGCTGACCGCGATGCTGGCGGCGGCTTTCCCGGCGGCGCGGTTCGCGTGCATCGATTTGTCCGCCCGGATGATCGGGATGGCGAAACGTAATTTGGATCAAGCGCAGCTTGGTGCGGCAGAACGCGTATCGTTCATCGAAGGAGATGCGGAGGCGATTCTGAGGGGCGAGAGCCGCTCGATCGGCGCTTTTGGCGTGTTGGAACAGGGCGGACAGCAGCGGCGCGGGTTCGATCTGATCGTGTCCAACGCCGCCTTCCAATGGTTCGTTGCGCCGCGCGATACGGTCAAAGCTTGTCTTCGGCTGCTTCAGCCGGGCGGGGGCGTGTTTGCCTTCTCCACGTTCGGGCCGGGAACGTTCCGCCAGCTGCATGACTCGTTCGCGGAAGCGGAACGGCTGCTGGGGATGGCCCCGGTACCGCACGGACAAGCTTTCGCCGGAGGCGACGAGTGGAGAGATTGCTTCGCAGGCGAGGCCGGGACGTTCCATTGGAGCGGGGATGTCGTGACGGAAGTTAGTCCGGACGTACGCTCCTTTCTGCACCGGGTCAAGCGGATCGGTGCGGGCAATGCGGTAGCGGGCGGCCGACGCGGCGTGGGCGGGAGGAAGCTGCTGGAGACGATGGAGCGTATATACGCCGACCGATTCGCGGCTCCCGGCGGAGGGATTGAAGCGGACTACGAGATCGGGTACGGCTTGTTTGTCCGCGATTAACCTGCGGGGGATAATCAGATTCGTCTGTACCTCCTTTTTTCGGGGAAAAGGTGTTTTCGACAAATAAGAGATGTTTGAGGCCAGCCTCCGGCATCTCTTATTTCGCGTGACCTCTTTATTTCATAACCGATAAGAGTGCCTAGAGGCCTAGAGACTATTATTAGCTCCAGTATCCTCGCTCTTGGCTTGAGTGCGCACATTCCAGCCTCCTTGCCATCGCCGCCCTCTCATTGCGTAATCCCGATAGCCCTTACGAAGATATCGTTTTTTTCATTTGATTTAAACGTTTAAACTTGATAGAATGAGGTCAAAACCGGAGGAGTGAAACGATGAGCTTATTCGATCTGCAAGGAAAAACAGCACTCGTGACGGGGGCGGCCGGGGGACTCGGACAAGGTATCGCCGTCGGACTGGCACGCGCGGGAGCCGACGTCGCGTTGGTCACCAATCGCAGTCCGCTTGACGAAACCGTGAAGGCGGTGGAAGCGGAGGGACGCAAGGCGGCGGCCATTACCGCCAACCTGAGCGACGAGACGGTGCTGCCGGACGTTGTAAGCAAGGCGCTTGCCGCATTCGGCAAAATCGATATTCTGGTCAACAATGCGGGCATTATTCGCCGGACGCCGGCGGCCGATCACGCCGCCTCGGATTGGCACGATGTGATCGATCTCAACCTCAATTCCGTCTTCTTCTTGTGCCAGCTGGTCGGTCGGGAGATGATAAAGAATGGCGGCGGGAAAATCATCAATATCGCCTCGATGCTTACGTTCCAAGGCGGAATCAACGTGCCCGGCTATGCGGCGAGCAAGCATGCGGTCGCGGGGATTACGAAGGCGCTCGCCAATGAATGGGCCAGCAAAGGCGTGAACGTCAATGCGATCGCGCCCGGCTATATGGTAACGGACAACACGGCCCAGCTCCGCGCGGACGAGAACCGCAGCCGTCAAATTATGGAGCGAATTCCGCAAGGACGTTGGGGGACACCGGAAGATTTGCAAGGAGCGGCCGTGTTCCTCGCTTCGAGAGCTTCGGACTACGTGAACGGACATATTTTGTGCGTAGACGGCGGGTGGATGGTACGATGAGATACGATCAAGAAAGTAACGGTAATGTGACCGGTGCGCCGGAAGTCGTTACGTTCGGCGAAACGATGGGGCTCATGATGCCGACCGGCGTGAAAGGGATCGAGTATTCGGCCCAGTTCGAGAAATCGATCGCCGGAGCGGAAAGCAATGTCGCGATCAGCCTGGCGCGCCTCGGGCACCGGGTCGGCTGGTTCGGGCATCTGGGCGCCGATCCGCTCGGGCAGTACGCGCTGAAGACGATCCGCGGCGAAGGGGTGGACGTGAGTCGCGCCCGTCTGATCGAGGGAGCTCCGACCGGACTAATTATTCGCGAAGTCGTGGGCGGCAAGTCATCGGTGTTCTACTATCGCCGCCATTCGGCCGCGAGCATGATGCGTCCCGAGCATCTGGACGAGGCATACATCAGCCAAGCGAAGCTGCTGCATATAACCGGAATAACGCCGGCTCTCGGCGAAAGCTGCCGGGATACGGTCAAGGAAGCGGTCCGGATCGCCCGCAAGCACGGGGTGAAAGTATGCTTCGATCCGAACTTGCGCCTCAAGCTGTGGTCGGCGGCCGAAGCGAGAAGCTTCCTGCTCCCTTTGGCCGAGGAAGCGGATTATTTCTTGCCGGGGCTGGACGAGCTGAAGCTGCTGTACGAAACGGAAGAATTCGACCGGATCGTCGAGCGTCTCGGCAAGCTGAGAGCCGTCTCGATCGTCAAGGGCGGCGAAGACCGGACGTATGTGGTGGAGAACGGTACCGTGTCGTCCGTTCCGTATTTTAAGGCGGAGCGCGTCGTCGATACGGTCGGGGCAGGAGACGGCTTCTGCGGAGGTTTTATTGCCGGCCTGCTGAAGCAGTATACGCATGTCGAAGCGGTCCGCATCGGGAACTTGATCGGCTCGATGGTCGTGCAGGCGCACGGCGATTGGGAAGGGCTGCCTACCTGGTCGCAAGTGCAGGCGGTGCTGAACAACGAAACCCACGTGGAACGGTAAGCGGAATTTCCCGCGTCCCGGGGCTAACTTTAGCGGAAACGGATGGATGAACCGATATGAAGAAGATCAGGCTGGTGCAGCAAATCGCGGAAGAAGGCGTCGTCGCCGTATTGCGAGGGGATACGCCGGAGGAAGTCGTCCGAATGGCCGAGCATGCGATTGCGGGCGGTATCAAAGTCATCGAGGTGACGATGACCGTACCTTTCGCCCTCCGGGCGATCGAGGAGCTGGCTAAACGGTATTCGAGCGCGAAGCCGGGCAGTGACAATTACGCGATCATCGGCGTCGGTACCGTACTCGATCCGGAGACGGCGCGGGCGGCTATTCTGAGCGGCGCGGAATTCGTAGTAGGTCCGTCGCTCAACCCGGATACCGTTACGTTGTGCAACCGATACCGCATTCCAATCATGCCGGGCGTCATGACGATTCAAGAAATCCAGTCGGCGCTCGAGCTCGGCGTGGACATCGTCAAGCTGTTCCCGGGCAACCTGTACTCGCCTTCGATGATCAAGGCGATCAAAGGGCCGATGCCTCAGGCGAACATTATGCCGACCGGCGGCGTGTCGCTTAACAATCTCGGCGAATGGATCAAGGCGGGAGCGGTTGCCGTGGGGATCGGCTCCGATCTGACGTCGGAAGCGGTGAAGACGGGCAACTATGCCCTCGTAGCCGAGAAGGCGGCGCAATACGTGGCGGCGTATCGCGAAGCGAAGGGGCATTGAAGTGAAATAAAATGAAAGGCAATACCTATTGGCAAAAAACCGAAGCCGGCCGGCTTCGGTTTATTCGACCCAGAAAGTTCAACTTCGCTGCTGCGTTACACGCAGTTTGGACGATAGCGGAACTGTATTCCGCTAAATAGAATTTTTCGCAGCGTATGTTCTTATTAGCGGAACTACAGTGCGCTAAACCATTAATTTTTTGCTTCAATGGTGGGAAATCAGCTCAATAGCGGATCTTAGTTCCCTTATTTTTTTGGCAAACTTGTTTCGGCGGTCGTTAGCGGAATACAGTTCCGTTAACGATCGGAGTAGAAGTCACTTTGAAGCAGTACCGGGAGGGAGCCCGGTAAACGGTTCTTTATAAAAGAAATGGCGGCAAATAGAGTCCCGCAAATCGCTCTTATTTGACGAAATACCGGACAAAGCGTTGCATCTTAAGTAAACGTTTATAAAAAAATTAACGAAGATAGCGTTTTGCTTATAATTTTAGCTATTGCCAATCACTTAAACGTGTACTATAATTCAAAATGAAAGCGCAAACAAAAGGAGCTTGCCGCATGGTCACCATCAAAGATATCGCCAAAGCAGCCGGCGTTACATACGTTACCGTCTCTCGGGCGCTGAACGACAACCCGGGTGTCAGCGAGAAGATGAAGCAGCGCATCAGGACGATCGCCGAGCAGATGAATTATTCACCGAATATGGCCGCCAAGAGACTGGTTCAGCGGAAGACCAAATGCATCGGCCTAATATGGCCGTCGACCCAAGGTCTCTTTTTTTACCATTTGGGCGTGCAAATCCAACAGGAAGGAGCGAAGAGAGGGTATCGCGTCATTTTGTCGACCGCAAGTCCGGCGGAAAGCATGTATACTTTCAGCCAGCTGCTTGTCGATTCGGTTGTCGTATGGATACATACGCAGCCTTCCATCGAATTTTTGAAAGCGGTCGAGCAATTTCAAGGCGAGATTTTGTGGTTGGGTGAGGAAGGCCCCACCAAAAGCCATAGCATCGCAATCGACAGAAGGAGGGGATTGTTCGAGGGCGTCCGCCATTTGGCGGAGCTCGGCCACAGCCGGATCGCTTTCGTAGGCGGTGTAACCGACAAACTTCACGGCTATACGGAAGGAATGGCTGCCTTCAAGCTCGATTACGATCCGCAGCGTGTCATTCATGTGCACGATACCGGGCTCCCGCACAAGCTGGCCGCCATCATGAACGGCGCGGAGCCGCCGACCGCGATGGTCGCAGATAGCCAGGGCGCACTGTTTCGCGTGATCAAAACGTTCAGGCAGCTCGGAGTCCGCGTCCCGGACGATATCTCCTTACTGGTGTACGACGACGTGCCTGAGCTGGAGATTTTCGAGGTTTCGTTAACTACCGTAGGTCCTTCGATCTCCAAGCTGGCGGCAAAGGCCGTCGATATTTTAACCGGAGCGGCGAAGCCGGAAGAAGGGCAACAATGGATCAACGAGGTAATGGAAGCGGAATTGACGGTTCGGCAGTCGACGCGGGCCATACGGCCGTAAGCGGGGATTTAAGCCGAATCGATGCGCTTGTCATGTTAGAAATCGATTGCTATTATGGAGAGGGGAATGAATATGACGGACAACCGGAACGAGCGCGACGATACGCATTTCGAATCAAAGAAGGATTCGGAGGGAGGGCTTGCGGTCAGCCGTAGGCGGCTTCTAACCGCTATCGGGCTCGGGGGAACGGCGCTAGCCTCGGCGGGCTTGCTGCGCGGAACGGAAGCGCTTGCAGGCCACACTGTGAATCATTTCGTGTACGGTGGAGGTCCCGGTAACGGACTTGGCGGCTCATGCCATGACACGGTCAAGAAGTATGGGGCGGCGGGAGACGGAACTACCGACGATCAACCCGCATGGTCTGCGGCTATTGCGGCATTGGCGAACGGCGGAGATTTGTGCGTTCCCCCCGGCGTTTACCGGATCGGCTCCAATCTGCTCATTCCCTCGCATATTACGCTTATCTTCGCAAACGGCGCCAAGCTGGCCCCGGATACGGGGGCGGCCGTTACGATCGAGGGAGGCGTTCGGGCCGCTCCGACCCACATTTTCTCGGGTGCGGGAGTCATTCTCGGCTTAAGTCGGACGGAAGCGGTCTATCCCGAGTGGTGGGGAGCGGCCGGCAACGGCTCCACGGACGATACGGCCGCTTTCCGCCTCGCTCTGGCCGCCGCAGGTCGTTTGACGATTTTGGAAGGGAGACAGTTCCTGATCGGTAACGTCGATTTGATCGGCAAACGGGTATCGGGCAGCGGCACGATCGTGAAGCTGTCTACTGCGGAATGCGCCTTTCATGCGAAAGGGGACGGCACGGTCATCGAGGGCTTGAAGTTTCAAGGCAGACCGGTGAGCGGACAGCCTCACGTCGATATCAAGCTGGGTGACGGGGCGCGAAACATTCGCATACACGGCTGCACGTTCCGTTCCCCGATCTACAGCGCCGTAGCTGGAGCGATTGACAGCTCACTGCCGGGTGGAGGGGACTATGCGCAGCAGACGGAGGGCGTCATCCTCTCGGGCAATCTGTTTCAGGGCTATGTAAGGCCGCTTTATTTGTACAGCGTCAGCAATATTACGATTACGGGCAACCTGATCCGCGATTCGTTGTACGACGGCATTCGGCTTAGGGAGAACGACGGCTTCTGCCTGATCGACGGCAACCAGTTCATCAACATCGGCGATCCGAGCTGGCCCGACAACCAGACGCGGGATGCGATCGACACGTATTGGAGCGGCAAAGACTTGACCATTACGAACAACATCGTGGATACGACCGCCTATATCGGCTTCGATCTGAAGGGGGTGGCTCCGAACGGGTCGTACAACTCCAGCCGCGTCATCGTGGCGAACAACCAGATTTACCGCACCCGGTACGACGGCATCAAAATCTCATTCGGCTCCGAGGACCCGCTCGCACCCCACGCAGCCTTCTACAACGTGACGGGAAATATCGTGCACGAGTGCAACCAGAACAACAAGGACGGCAACGGCTCGGTCGGCAATGCGGGCATTTTGCTGCTCAAGGTGAAGCACGCCAATGTAACGGATAACTTTGTCTTCTCCAACTACGGCCGCGGCATATTCGTCAACAATCCGAAATCGCTGGCGGATTCCGGTGGGGATGTGGAGCACAAAAACAAGTTTATCCGGATAAGCGGTAACATGTGCGTGAACAACGGCCAGGCCAAGAGCGTCAGCAACAGCTCCGGCATTTTATCGCTCGGAACCGGCTACCTGATCGTATCGGAGAACATATGCGAGAACGATCCGGGTTACCCGAACTACAACATGCAGGGCGTTGGTCTCAACATATCGAGCGCCGGCACGGGGTTCACCAACTACAAAAACGCCATTGTCAGGGACAACATTTGCCGCAATAATGTTAATTATCAGATCATCCTGACCGGGGCGGACGGCCTGACCGTATTCGAAGGCAATGTTCAAGAAGGGACCAACGCCGCATACCGTCCTTGGCATCATCAGCGGACCCGCTATTCGGGCAGCGCCATTCCGGCGGCGAGCGACGGCGCCTTCCGGTCGGGGGACATCATCTACAACATCGCCGCGACCCGTACCCGCAATATTTCCCATTGGCAGTGCGTCGGCGACGGAGCGCCCGGAACTTGGCGCGCATTCGGCTGCGGGTGGGGGACGACTGCCGAACGGCCTGCGCTGGCGGCGAGCGATGCGGGTTATCAGTATATGGATACGAATTTGAACAAAACGATACTATGGGACGGGACGGCTTGGCTGGGGATATAGCCCATTTAGAACACGCCCCCGTCGAAAGGGGATTTCATCATGTCTTACCGGTTCGCCATTCACGGCTGCCAGCATGCGCACATTACCGCGTTCATCGATCAGATGCTCGCGCTGGGAGGGACCTGCGCAGGGATTTACGAGCAGGATTCGCCCGGCTTGGCCCGCAGCATATCGGAGCGCCACGGCATCCCGATCGTCGACGATCCGTCCGTATTCGAAGACGAGTCGGTGCGGATTATAGGGTGCTCGGCGGTCAACAACCGCAAAATCGACGTGATCGAATGGTGCGACCGTCACGGCAAGCATGTTATGGCCGACAAGCCGGTCATTACGGACCGCGCGTCGCTGGAAAGGCTGGAGGCCGTAATCGGGAGAGGGCGCATTCAAGTAGGCGTCATGCTGACCGAGCGGTTTCGCGCGTCCGTCTACACCTTGAAGCAGGCGATTGATTCCGGCAAGCTGGGGCGGATCGTCAGCATTACGATGCGGAAGCCGCACAGGCTGTCTCCGGCTTCCCGTCACGCCTCGCATTTCTCCAGGGAGGAGAGCGGCGGGCTGATTAACGATTTGTTCATCCACGATTTCGATTTGCTGCGCCATCTGACCGGGCAGGAACTCGCCTCGATCCGCTCTCAGCTGGCGAAACATATACTGCCCGAGCATCCGACGTTCTACGACACGGCGACCGCTCAAGTGATGATGAGCGGCGGGACGATGGCGCAATTGTACACGGACTGGCATACGCCGGTCAAAAGCTGGACGTGGGGCGATTGCCGCATTTTCGTGAGCGGTACGGAAGGCTGCGCCGAGCTGCGGTTGAGCGGCGACCCGTCCGTTGCCGTAGGCGAGGAGATGTATTTCCAGATAACGAACGGCGAGCCGTTCGCGAAGATGGAGCTGAGCAAGCCGGAAGCGAACATCACGGAAGATTTCATCCGCCGCATCGAAAACAAGCCCAGCGTGCAGACGCACAGGGATATTTTGGAAACGTGCCGGGCAACGGTAATCGCCGATGAGAACGCAGTCTTATTCAATGCGTTTAACGGCGGGATCCGGTCATAGCCGACGGCTCACATGACAAGACGCCACAGCGGAATGACGGCCAGCGTGACGACGGCGGCGACGATCATCGAGATGCTCGCGATCGCCCCTTCGACGCCGCCCCATTCGTAAGCGAGCGACGTTCCGGCCCCGTGGGCTCCCATGCCGAGGAGTACGCCTTTCGCCACGGGGCCGCGAATGCGCAGCAGCCGGATCAAGTGCGGAGCGATCAGCGATCCGCCGATTCCGGTGACGATGACGAAAGCGGCCGTAACCGACGGAACGCCGCCAAGCGATTGCGAAACCGACATGGCGATCGGCGTCGTTATCGAACGCGGAATCATGCTTACGATCATTTGCGGGCTCGCATGCAGGATCGCGAGCATGAGCACGGTCGAGACGACGGCGACGGAGGAGCCGAGCAGGACACCGGCCACAATGGCTGCGGCATGCTTCTTGAGCAATGCGTAATGCTTGTACAGAGGGACCGCGAACGCGACGGTTGCAGGCTGAAGCAGATCGGACAACAAGTCTCCGCCACGATTGTATGCCGCGACCGACGTATGCGTAAGGAGCAGGCCCGCGATCAGCGTCAGAGGGACGATAACGATCGGAGACAGAAACCATCTCCGCGACCGGTTATGCACGATTTGCGCCGCGAAGTAACAAATCACCGTCAGGAACGCCCACAGTAAGCCTTCTATTCCTTCCATCATTTCGCCGCCCCTTTTCTGCGCGTAATCGCTTCGGCCAGCATGCCGGAGCAGCCCATGACCGCGGATGTGCCGACTGCTATAGCGAGCAGGAAGCAGAGCCCGGATAATCCGAACAATTCTTGATGACCCGCTATGCCTACTGCGGCCGGTATGAAGAACAACAGCATTTTGGAGAGCAGCCAGTTCGCCCCGGCCTCCAGCCATTCGATCCGGATGATGCCGAGCCGGAGCAAAGCGAAGGCGATGAGCAAGCCGACGATGCTTCCCGATACGGGAAGTCCGAGCGCGCTCGAAATCAAGCCGCCTATATAGGAGAAGCCGGCCAGCCATGCGATTTGCCGGACGATTGCAAAGGATGTTTTCATCTCGATTCGCCAACCTTTCACAGCCAGTATACAGCCGCGCTGATCATAGGTAAAATACATATATGGAATCGGATCGATTCCATTTGTCTATGGAAAGCGGGTGGCTCGGATGGACATCCGGCATTTGAAATATTTTATGGAAGTCGTACGGTGCCGCAGCTTCACGAAGGCCGCGGAGTCGCTTCATATTACCCAGCCGACGATCAGCAAAATGGTGAAGAGCATCGAAGACGAGCTGGGCGTCGTCTTGCTGAACCGGTCGGGAAAGCACGTGGAGCCGACGGATGCCGGGCTCGCGATTATGAACCAGGCGCAGCTGATCGTGAATTCGTTCGACAGCTTGTCGTCCGATCTGGCCGATATCGTCCAGCTGAAGAAAGGAAAAATCCGCGCAGGGCTTCCTCCGATGGCCGGGGCGAGCTTCTTCCCGAAAGTGATCGGCGAATTCCGCCGGCACTATCCGAATATTCGCATCGAGCTGATCGAGGACGGGGCGAAGATCATCGAGAAAGGCGTAGAAAGCGGCAGTCTGGACATCGGCGTCGTCGTTATGCCTACGAACGACGAGCTGTTCCACTCCTTCGAGATCGTACGGGAGCAGTTGCTGCTTGTCGTACATCCCGGGCATCGTCTGGCTGAACGGGGCAGCGTGCCGCTCGGGGAGCTGAAGGAGGAGCCGTTCATCTTGTTCCGGGACGATTTCGCCTTGCACGACCGCATTCCGGCAGCCTGCATCCGTGTGGGCTTCCAGCCGAACGTCGTATTCGAGAGCTCCCAGTGGGACTTTATAAGCGAAATGGTTGCGGCCGATCTCGGCATCGCCATGCTGCCGGAGACAGTATGCCGCAATCTCGATTCGCGGCGAATCGCCGTCGTCCCGCTAGAGCCTCCCGGAATTCCGTGGCATCTGGCGATGATTTGGCGCAAGGACGCTTATATGTCGTACGCGCTGCGGGAATGGGTCCGTTTCGCTCAGGAGCGGCTGCAGTTGAGAGGATGATCGCCTCGCCAGCGGGATGTGAGTCTGATGTTTCCCCCCGATTGTGGACAAGTTGTGGGCAAGATGTGGATACGCTTGTGGATAAGTGGACATTCTTGTGGATAATGGTCCGATAACAGTGGAAAACCTCCATGCAGCCGATATGAGCCGGTAGATGGGACATCTGCGATTCAAATAGTGGCCTCCAACATAGCAGTTGCAATCCGCTCTTTTTTCCAAGGGACGCCAAAACGACGAAAAAGCCGCCGGATACCCGACGGCTTTGATCCTTATTCAAGCCAGACTGAACCGGCTGATCGCCGGAGGTACGTCCAGCAGCTTCTTCAACTGCAAGAAAGCTCTCTTCGGCTTTACTTCGATATCGACCACGTTGTACTGCCACTCGGTAATGGCCGGAATGTGAATGGCGTTAATCCCCGTCTCCAGGGCGGGCACGACGTCGGTACGGATCGAGTTGCCGATCATCCACGTTTTGTCGCGGTTGAACTTCTGCTTCGTCAAAATCGATTCCAGGACATCCGTTGTCTTGTGGGAAGAGATAAACAGGCGATCGCCGAAGTAATCGTCCAGTCCCATCCGCTTCACTTTGCCGATCTGGATTTTCCGCTCGCCGCCCGTATACAGAAACAGCTCGTGGCCTTGATCCCGCAAGCTTCCAAGCGTTTCCGTCATGTTCGGATAAGGCTCGATGTTGGGGAATTCGTATACGCTCTTGCCGAGATCGGTCAATTGCTTCCGTTCCTCTTTGCTTGTATCTCTTCCGGTCATGGCGGAATAATGCTCGTACGTTTCCACCAAAGACTGAGGGAAATGCTTTGCCGCGAAGCCAAGCTTATGGACGCCGACCGCGTCGAACTCGTACTGCTTGCGCTTCACTTCGTCGGCGGTCAGTCTGTAGCCGCCAAACCACGTTGTCATCAGGTCGGCGAATTGGTCGAGTACCTCATCGAAATATTTATTGCAATGGATGAGCGTATCGTCCAGGTCGAAAAGAATCGTTTGCTTGATCATGGCGAATTCGCCTCCTCATGGTGAATATCGATTGCGGGTACAACCTATTGTACCACGAATGGCGGGTAAACCTCACAAAGATTTCGTTAAAGCGCTCGTTATAGGGGTATCCTAAAAAGGGTTTCATCAGCGCTACACAAATTGGCAGCAGGAAAGGTGAGCCATGTCGAACAAAATTTGCTTGACCGTCGCTGCGGCACTCCTCGTCATGACGGTCGCCGGGTGCGGGCAAGCCAACTACCGGATGAAGGAAGAGCGGAATCCGAGCCACGATCGCCGGGGAATGAAGGACGAACGCTATTTGGAGAACAGGGTCAACACGAATCTTCCGCAGGGCGGCACTTCCCCCAAGGACGAAGTCGACATGCAGCAAAATATTCGCCCCGGCGACGCGAACGGCGGCAATCCGCCTACGGTCGAAGGCGGCAATATCCCTGGCCCGATGGGGAAAACCACCCGGTAACACGAAAACGAACCCCCACAATCCTGCGGCCATACGCCGAGGCTCTGGGGGTTCCGTAATTTGCACAGACCAAAGCTACCGTGAAGCCCAGACGAAGAACGGCTCCAGCTTGCCTTGAGCATCATGCCGACGCACGGCAATCGTCCGTTTCTCCGCGGGTCCGCTCATCTCGGCATAGAAGGAACCGAGCGGATCGGGGAAGCCCGCGGCGTCAGCGGCTTCCGCCTTGCTGCATGCATAATATACGGCGCCGGGCTTGGCCCAATAAATAGCCCCCATGCACATCGGGCACGGCTCCCCGCTTGCATACAGCGTACAATCGGATAGATCGGTCCGCCCTAGCCGGGTGCACGCCTCACGGATCGCGAGCAGCTCCGCGTGCGCGGTAGGGTCATGCTCGGAGCCGACGCGATTGACACCGGTCCCCACAATTTCTCCATTCCGCACGACAATTGCTGCGAAAGGCCCGTCGCCGTTCGCCGCATTCTCTCTGGCCATCCGGATCGCCTGTTCGAGCCAAACTTCAGTTTCGTTCATCGGTTATCTAATCCTCCCGCATCCAAGTACTTGCTGCTAATTATATCAATCGTTCCGCATAATGGACAGTTTTCAGTCAAACATTTCCAGAGGCAAATGTGGTACTGTCTTAGTAGAGAACGATACTAAAAAGGCGGAGGGACTGTTGATGGCGCAAGATGTGCAGAAGTCGATGTACGCGGCAAAAAATGGAACAAGCTGCAAAGTAAAGTTTCGCTACGGTACCGGCAGCAATATGGTGCTGGAATTTAACGAGCTCGGCATCAACCGAATCATTCATCCGAAAAAACTATACAAAGAATCGGCCGATCGTCTCACTTCCGATTTCTCGGCACCGGTATTATGGCATGAAATCAGAACGGACTGGGTATCCCCGTACCGAGGAATTACCGCTTTGCAGGGCGGCACGTCCTCTTTTGTTGGAACGGTCGGAGGCAATCATGGCACGGTCCGCGGGGAAGGGGTCGCGACAGCGAGAGGCATTTCGGCGGCCATGTATGCGGACGGGGCGATGATGCACGATCAGGATATCGTCCATTGCGATGAAGTGAAGCTTGTCGTCACAAACTATATATCCGCCTCCAACAAAATCAATATACATACGGGTGAAAAAGCCGATTCGCTGGAGGAAGTCGTCACTTATACGGTTACCCCGAACCATATCGAGGTTTCCGTTCAACTGACCGCGTTGGAGGACTTGACGATTAACGGCTACATCGGCTTGCAGATGACCACGAACCTATTTGCGGGGCAAGTGTATTTCAGCGATAGCGAGGAGAAGTACACCCCGGATGGGGTTATGCACAGCTCGCGGCCGCTGCCTTATCGGGGGGACCGAATTGTCTATGCCGATTCCGGCAACGTCGTTGCGGTATACATGGACCGGACAAGCGGACTGGGCGATTTGTCGCATAAAGGGACGGGGCCGATTCATTTTATTGCAGCATTCAATAAAATATACTCCCATCTGATCGACGGGCCGGTGACGGTTAGGAAAGGCGAATTCGTCCACTATAGCGGCGGGTACACGCTTGACGTGCCGATGGTTTGCGATGGAGCGGAGAAAGCTTATACGATCAAAGTAAACGGCGTGAAATACTATTGCGTCGATTTTTTGCAGCCGGCTTCAACCGCCTATTTGCGGCTCGATCCGGAATGGCACGGTAAACCAATCGAAATTGTCGAGAAATCGGACAGTATTTCGTGCGAAGATACGGTAGGCGATAATGGGTTGCGCATGGCGGCGGCAAGCTTCGGGAGTTTGAAGTTCAAGCTGAAAGGGTAGGCGGACGGCAAAGAGCCCCGATATGACGATGCTTCGTCGTACCGGGGCTCTTGTTGTGATGCCATTTGATGCAGATTATGAAAAGATTATTCCGTTGCTACCGATTGGTCGGCTTGCATGCCGACAGGGGAGATGCGGACGAAATTCGCGTCCAGATCGCCGAGCAGCGCTTGTACTTTGGCCGCCGCTTCGGTTTGACCGGAAGCTTGCAGCTCTCCGAGGTATACGCCGAGCAGTTCGGTCAAGTCTTTGCGGCTTTGCGCTCCGAGCGGCTGAATGCTTACTTTCGCGCCTTTGGCGACGCGGCGCTCGATCGCCTTGGCGTCGAGGCCCATCTCCGGCACGAGGCGCTGGTAAATGACGCCTCCGGTCATCCCGGCGCAAATCCACGGACCCGGATCGCCCATGACGACGGCGCGGCCGTTCGTCATATATTCGAAGGCGAAGCCTTTCAGGTTGGCGCGGCTTGCGATCGAGCCGAGCTCGTCTTGCAGCGGCTGCGTGATTTCGCCGCCGAAGATGACGTCGGCGCCCGACAGCCGGATGCAGGCGCGGGAATCGGCGACGCCTTGCACGATGAATGTTCCTTTTTGCGCGCCATAGCAGAACGATTTGCCGACGGAGCCGTCGATATACGATTTATTTTTGCCGGGCGATTTCAGGATCGCTACTTTGCCGCCGAGCGACATTTTGCCTACGCCGTCCTCGGCGCCGCCATGCACGGTGATGTTCACGCCGCGAGCATTGAAGGCGGCGAGACCGTTGCCTGGAACCGAACCGTCCGCGAGCACGAGGGACGCTTCCGGAAGTTTGTCGTAGCTTCCGTCGAAACGGTCGCGTACGCGATGGCTTGCGAAGCGGGTGCCGATAATGCGCGATTCGGCGTCGATCTTCGACCAGTTCCGCTCGACCGTCTTATTGTAGGACAGCGAATCCGGGTAAAACTCTTGGCCTTCCGCGCCGGCCGCGATGCGAATGTCGGACGAGATAGCCGCCGCCGCTTCCGCTGAGGCAGCCTGCAAGAACGACAACGGTGCCGGACGAAGCAGGTCGGACAGATCGATGCGATCAAGCTGTGTCGTTTGCTTCAGCAAATCGGAACGGCCCACGAGATCCTGCAAGCTCTTGAAGCCGAGCTTCGCCACGATATCGCGGATTTCATCGCCCATGCCGCCGAACAAGCGAATGAGGGAATCAACCGCCAGATCGAATTGGCGCGGTACGAAACGGCGCAATCCTTTCTCTTCGGCTTCCTCCATCGAGTCGATCTGCGTGGCGATCCCGACGTGGCACGTATCCAGGTGACAGCCGCGGCATGTCGTACAGCCGATCGCTTGCATCGCGAGACTGCCGAACCCTACGCGGTTTGCGCCGAGCAACACCATTTTCACGACATCAGCGCCCGATTTCATGCCGCCGTCGGACCACAGCTCCACCTTGTGGCGGAGACCCGCTTCGATCAGGGCGACGTGGGCGAGCTTCGTGCCGATCTCGGTCGGCAAGCCGACATGGGTGAGCGAGTGCACGCGTGCCGCGCCCGTACCGCCGTCGAAGCCGGACAATGTAATAACGTCCGCGCCCGCTTTGGCTACGCCGACGGCAATCGTGCCGATGCCCGGAACAATTGGAACCTTCACGATAATTTGCGCCTTGCGTCCGCTCGCTTCCTTCAATTCGGAGATGAGCTGGGCCAAATCCTCGATCGAGTAAATGTCATGGTTATTCGACGGCGAGATCAGGTCGGAGCCGATCGTGGCGTTACGCGCCGCGGCGATTTTTGCCGTTACTTTCGAGCCCGGCAGATGACCGCCTTCACCCGGCTTGGCGCCTTGGCCGATCTTGATCTCGAGGAACGCCACGGCGTTGGCCAGCTCGACGTTGACGCCGAATCGTCCGGAAGCGACTTGCGCTCCGCGCGTTCTTTTGTACCGGCCGAGCATATCTTTAATTTCGCCGCCTTCGCCGTTCATCGTGACCATGTTCATCCGCTCACCGGCTTCGGCATAGGCGCGGAACGCGGTTTCGTTCTGCGAGCCGAACGACATGGAGGAGATGAGCATCGGCAAGCTGTGGTTGCCTACGGCGATATCGACCTCGGACGGATCGACGGGCTTGCGGCCCGACTTCTCGAAGTCGAACTCCGCGACGTGACGGATCGAAATCGGATTTTTCTTCTCTTCTTCCTGCAGCTTGTCGCTGTACTCGCTGTATGGCGCTTCGCCGGAAGCGGCGTCGCCGAGCGCTTTCCACATCCGTTGGAAGAAGCGGAAGTTTTTGGCCGCCTTCGCCTTCGGATTTTGGAAGTCCGCATACCGGGCTTCGGCGTCCTTCTCCAGCTCGGCATAACCGGTGCCGGCATTGTCGCTGCCCAGATAGCTGACGATATCGAGCACTTCCGCGAGCTCCGGCTTCAGGCCGATCGCCGAGAAGAACCGGGTGTAGCCGCGCAGCTCGTGCGTACCGATCGTCGAGATAACTTTCTCGAGCCCTTTTTGCAGCGTGAGCAGCACTTTGCGTGCGGCGGCGGCGCCGTCCTTGGCGGCAGCCGTCTCGAACAACATGTACGGCGAGACGATTTCCGCACCCAAGCCGCAGGCGAGCGCGATGTCATGCAGGTTGCGGATCGATGCCGAACGGACGGCGATCGAAGCGTGCCGGCGCAGGTTGTCGCCGAAGCCGAGCTTGACGGCACGCAGGGCGACGTCGATTTTGGAAATAGCCAGATGCGGGTCCATCCACAGATTGTCGTCCTGGTGGGCGTTCGCATCGTCGAGCAGCAGCAGCACGGCGCCCTTCTCTACGGCCGCGACCGCATCCAGAGCGAGCTGGTCGAGCGCCGACTTTAGCGTTGTGCCGCGCTTGAACGTAATCGGCAGCGTTACTACCGCTTTATCGCCTTGCTTGCGGCATTCCGCGATTATTTGCTCCAGAGACATATGGCCGATTTCTTCGGAGGAACCGATACCGTTGTCGCCTTCCAGCACCATAGGAGCCATAATTTCGAAACGGGTCTCGCTTCCCGGCTGCGCATAAACCGACGGACGCTGTCCGATTACGACGCGGGTGGAGAAATGCTCCTGCTCGCGGTCGCGGTCGATCGCGGGGTTCGTAACGACGGCTACGCTCTCCTTGATGAAGTCCGGAATATTCTGACGTTCCCAATGGATCGCCGCATGCGGAGAATCGTGACCGAGCGAACGGATCGGCTCGGCTCCGGTTTGCGCCATCGATTCGATCATTTGAATGCCGTCGCGGTCCCAGCCGAACGCGCTGTACACTTTGTCCGTAGCCGCTACTTTGGCGAACGGCTCCGCTTGGGCGTCGGTTTTGCCGAACGACAAATGCTTGCGCATGCCGTCCAGGTTAAACCGTTGCTTCGTGCGCTCCAGCACCTCCGTTTGCAGCTCGACATAAGGAACGACGCGCACCGGTTGGCCGGCCGTGAGCTCTACGCCGATTTTCTCGCCCGGAGCGATCGGTTTCGGCTCGGCGACCATTTGATCGACGGTGACGACCCCTTGCTCGGAGGAGAAATAGAGCGATTGCTCGGTTTCCACCATCCATACGGGACGCAGACCAAGAGCGTCCACGCTGAACAGGCACTCGTTGCCGTAACGCGATACGATACCTGCGGGACCTTGAGCATAGTGGCCCCAAATTTGGCGATAATACATATACAAGTCCTGCAGCTCCGGACGGAACTGCTTGATTTCGTTATAAATCGGCGGGAAAACAAGCTCCATCGCCTCGAACAGGCTCATGCCGGACCGGTGGATGAATGTCTCGATCACGCGGTTCATGTCCTGCGAATCGCTGCCGCCGTCGACGAGCGGCACGCCGACCATATCGGCCTCGTAGCGCATTTTCTTGACCGTGTTGATCTCTCCGTTATGGCCGAGCAGAGAGAACGGCTGAACGCGGAAGAAGTTCGAGAGCGTGTTCGTCGAATACCGGTTATGGCCGATCGTTACTTGTGCCGCAAACAGCGGGTCTTGGGTATCTTTGAAATATTTCGGCAAAATGCTGGCGGCGCCCAACACTTTGTAAGAAGCCGTTACGTTGCTGAGCGACGCGACGTGGACGTTGAACTTGTCTTCGATCGCGACATGCAGCTCAAACAGGTGATCCGCGACTACGACGTTCGGCTGCTCGCACAGAGCGGCTACCTGCCAGAAGCAGGGCTCATCGAGACGGCCGCTGTTGCCAAGCACGCTGCTGTCGGTTTGCGCTTCTTGCTCGATCAGGATGCGGATGCCGCGGTCGGCGAACATCGAGCGGATAATCGTCTGAATTTCGGCCACGGTTTGGTCCAGCTTGCGCGGGATAAAAATATGCGCGATCGAGAAGCGGGAGTCGTGGGCGAGCTCGCCTGACAAACCGGCTTCCGTCAGACGTTTGGCCCACAGTGCGCGCGGGATGTCGGTCAGAATGCCGCAACCGTCGCCTTCGCCGTCGATGAATCCGGAGCGGTGCTCCATCTTTACGAGCGCTTCGATCGTTTTTTGGATGTTGTCGCGGGACGGGTGCCCGTCTTTTTCGATAATGCAAATAATGCCGCAGCTGTCGTGCTCGGTCTTTAACAAGTCTTGAAATCGACCTTCATTGATCATGTTTTGGTTCATATATGGATTCAGCCGGTTGTTCCCTACAAGCATCCCCGGCCTACTGCACCTCCTGATTCGGATTGAAAAACGTTTCGCTGGGACGACGAAATAAAGCAGGTTCTGCTTGGCATGGTCGGTCTATTCGGAATGTCCTCGTTTTTCGGCGCAACGGTAAAAAGTCCAACACAAAAAGGGATAGGGGATAAGGGATTTTGGGTTTTGGGTTTAAGGGTTAGGTTTAAGGGTTTTAGGTTTAAGGGTTTTAGGTTTAAGGGTTTTAGGTTTAAGGGTTTTAGGTTTAAGGGTTTTAGGTTTAAGGGTTTAGGTTTAAGGGTTTAGGTTTAAGGGTTTAGGTTTAAGGGTTTTAGGTTTAAGGGTTTTAGGTTTAAGGGTTTTAGGTTTAAGGGTTTTAGGTTTAAGGGTTTAGGTTAAGGTTTAGGGTTTTTGTTTTTTTAGTTTATAGCTTCTAGTTTAAAAACATAGTTTACAAGGTACAATTTTCATAAGGTTAATCGAATTTATGAAAAACGTACAAGACGTCTTCCATCAAAGCCGGTAAAACGACAGCAACGCGCATCGTTCCGGGTTCGACACTCGGGAGCAACAAGCGAATCGGCTCATCCAAAAATAGTTGGTCAAGCGTACGCTCGGGTCGAAGCAGGGGACTGGACGACACGGTCAAAGGATAAGAGTCCGGAGGAACAATTGGTCTCTGTAAAGTATACATAACATATTAGCACGTATTTCACGATCATTCAACCTGGTGCCTATATTTTTCTGAAAAGTATATCCTCTTACAACGATAAGGAAAATTTATCGTTTATCGAGGCGCGTTGGCAAAAAAATACACGAACGAATGCGAGAATAATAGGTTCGAATGTTCGTGTATGGTAGTAACTCTCGTGAAGATGGCAATGCACCGTTACACTCATGCTTAGCATAGTGAAATATTTTGCACGCAAATGGAAAAAGTCCATTTCATTTTGGACTTTTACTCATTCAGGCTCATGTTAAATGGAAAACCTGCAGTTCATTTAAACCCGATCGCCCTACTCACCCGTTTGGCGCGAATTTAACTGCAGGTTTTCCAGTATAACACTCAGAATGTTGCTCTATGTCCCAAATTAACAGCATATTTTCCATTTGGGCTCTTCCGGATGAATGTCTTTTAAAATTTACATGGCGGCAAATGCTTGGTCCGCCGCTTCGATCGTTTCGTCGATGTCCTCCTGCGTATGAGCGATCGTCATAAACCACGCCTCATATTTCGAGGGGGCCAGGCAGATGCCGCGATCCAGCATATGGCGGAAAAATCGGGCGAAAAGCTCGCCATCGGCCTTTTGGGCGTCTTCATAGTTCCGGATCGGGTGATCGCAGAAGTGGGTGGAGAAAGCGCCGCCGATCCGGTTGATCGTTAGCGGCACGCCATGCTTCCCGGCGCTGGCGGCAAGACCCTCCGCAAGCCGCGCCGCCAAGGCGTCCAGCTTCGCATAGACGCCGGGCTGGCGCAGCGTCTCGAGGCAGGCGATGCCGGCGCGGATGGAGGCGGGGTTGCCCGCCATCGTTCCGGCCTGATACGCCGGACCGAGCGGAGCGACCCGCTCCATAATGTCGCGCCGGCCGCCGTACGCGCCGATCGGCAGTCCGCCGCCGATAATTTTGCCCAAGGCGGTCAAATCCGGTTCGATTGCGCCGGAATTCGGAAATCCTGCGTCCGCGTATGTTTGAGCGGCTCCATAATGGAACCGGAAGGCGCAAATGACTTCGTCGTAAATGACAAGCGCGCCATGATCGCGGGCCATGCGGCACAGCCCTTCAAGGAAGCCGGGCTCGGGCATGACCATGCCGAAGTTGCCGACGATCGGCTCTACCATGACGGCGGCCGTTTCGCTCCCCCAACGTTCCAGCGCAGCTGCGAGCGCGGTCAAGTCGTTATACGGAACGGTGATAACCTCTTGAGCGATGCTTACCGGTATGCCCGCGCTGTCGGGAATGCCAAGTGTAGATGGCCCGGAACCCGCCGCAACGAGAACAAGGTCCGAGTGCCCGTGGTAGCAACCGGCGAATTTGATAATTTTATTGCGGCCGGTGTACGCCCTTGCTACGCGGATCGTCGACATGACCGCCTCCGTACCGGAGTTGACGAAACGGACTTTGTCCATTGACGGGACCGCTTCCTTCAACATCCGCGCAAACGTGATTTCGTGCTCCGTCGGGGTTCCGTACAGGGTGCCGTCAGCAGCAGCTTTGCAGATCGCTTCCGTCACATGAGGGTGGGCATGTCCGAGTATAATCGGCCCGTAAGCGGCCAAATAATCGATATAACGGTTGCCGTCGGCATCCCAGAAATAAGCGCCTTGTCCGCGTTCCATAAATACCGGCGCACCGCCGCCTACCGCTTTAAACGAGCGGGAAGGACTGTTTACCCCTCCCACAATGTGACGAAGCGCGTCTTCGTACAATTGCTTCGATCGTTCCCGGTTATCGCTGTTATTCACTCCAAATCATCTCCTAAACTATATGGCAGAGACATCACGCCATGTGAGTGTTCGCATCGTGAATTGGATACGTAACGTTCGTTCCGTCCATAATTGTACACGTTGTTAAGCAATATTTCATCCTGCACGGGAAACAGAAACCTCCGCCCAGGCTTGGCAGCATAGACGGAGGTTCTGTTGTAACCTATGTATTATTCGGATCGAGGAGTCTCGATTGCAGCCCCCGTAACCGTTGAGCTCGATGTACCGCTTGAACCGACGGTAGTTTTTCGGGTTTCCGGGGCGGCGGATGCGCTTTCATTTTCATTTTGCTTATCCGTTTCCACGGCAATTCCCGTCGTATCGGCACTGCCCGAGCCGGAGCCCGAGCCAGTGCTAACCGTTTTGCCGGAGGATGAATTTCCAGACGGGACGGAATCCGTCTTCGTACCCGTCGATGTCCCGGCCGACGTGCCGGACCCGGTCTTCGTCCCTGTCGATGTCCCAGTGGAGGTACCGGCGTCGGTCTTCGTCCCCGTAGATGTCCCGGCCGACGTACCGGACCCGGTCTTTGTCCCTGTCGATGTCCCAGTGGAAGTCCCGGCGTCGGTCTTCGCCCCTGTCGATGTCCCGGCGGAAGTCCCGGCGTCGGTCTTAGTCCCCGTTGATGTCCCGGCGGAAGTACCGGCGTCGGTCTTAGTCCCCGTCGATGTCCCGGCCGACGTCCCGGACCCGGTCTTCGTCCCTGTCGATGTCCCAACGGAAGTACCGGCGTCGGTCTTAGTCCCCGTCGATGTCCCGGCCGAAGTGCCGGACCCGGTCTTCGTTCCTGTCGATGTCCCAGCAGAAGTGCCGGACCCGGTCTTGGTTCCTGACGATGTCCCGGCGGAAGTGCCGGCGTCGGTCTTGGTCCCCGTTGATGTCCCGGCGGAAGTACCGGACCCGGTCTTGGTCCCCGTCGATGTCCCGTTCGATCCGGCAGCGGATTTCGTTCCGGTCGAACCGGTGCTCGTACCCGCTGCTTTGGAACCGCTCGTACCGCTCGAAGTAACGCCGCTGTTGGCCGCCTTCGAACCGCCGGTTCCCGGCTCCGCTACGGGAGATTTGACGGTCGAGCCTGTTCCGGTACGGTCGTCTGCATCTCCGTTATCGGCATCGGCCACGCCGGTGCCGCCGTCCAACTGCTCTTTCACATATTTTTGCAGCTTGGTCGTGTTGACCGTCAGCACTGATGCGCCTCCGATATGGTCTTCCTCCAGCAAGCTGGACGGAGGAACTTGGATGCCGTTGACGCCCTGCGCCTTGACCTCGAAGCCGAGAGAGCCAAGCTTGATCATATCGGTTATGGACAAGTTGGTCGTAATGTACGGATCGATTTTGTTCAAAATCGAAGGAAGCCGGAAAATGGAAGAGGTTGTTTGCAGCTCTTGGGCGACCGCGGTCATGAACTTGCGCTGGCGCTCCGTCCGCGAGTAATCGGAAAGCGCGTCATGCCGGAAGCGAACGTATTGCAGCGCGGTTTTGCCGTCCATTTGCTGCAGCCCTTTTTTCAAATTGATATCGAACTCAGGCTCTTCCGAATCGCGGTATTTCATGTCTTTCTCGACTTCGATTTCGATGCCGCCGATCGCGTCCACAAGCGCCATGAAGCCTTGAAAATCGGTGTACACGTAATACTGGATCGGCAAGCCGAGAAGATCGCCGACCGTCTTCATGGCCAGATTCGGTCCGCCCATCGCGAAAGCGGTATTGATCCTGTCGCTGCCGTGACCGGGAATTTTCACGTACGTATCGCGCAGAATAGAGAACAAGGACGCTTTCTTGGTCGTAGGGTCAACCGAGGCGACCATGATCGTATCCGAACGGGGTACTTCGTTCTTGGAAGTGCCGCGCGAATCGGCTCCGAGCAGCAGGATATTGACGCGCTCCTTGCCTTCCCATTTCGGCGGAGCTTCTTCGGTCTGACTCGTGTTCTGAGGAACGAACTGGGTGAAGAAAGGCTCGTCCTTTTTCTCTTGGATGTTGTTGCCGAATTGATAAAACGAATAGCCATAATAGCCGATGACGCAGAGGATGACCGCCGTGCAGGTCAAGGCGATCCACTTCGCTTTTCGCCACATGTGCTTCAACTCCTTTTGGTCCCGGTTCGACGTTTCCTTTAGCGCCCTATATCGTGTATCATGTAGACGATTGACACTATAATTCGCGAATGTTCAACAAAATTAATTTGTCCAAAACGCCCGGCCTTATCAAACCAATTATAAGTGCAGTCTAATACCGGCCGCAAGTCAAACCCTTGCCGGATCTCGAATGACGGACACTTGTGCCTGCCGCAAATTCCATTAAATAGGTATCCATACACTAGTTCGCGGCGAGCTCCGGTTTTCAGGGGCAATTGTCGGATACGCCCGATTCATGCAGGAGGGGAACATAATATGTCAGACGGCGCACATGCGATAAAAGTTCATCAATTGCGCAAGCAATTTTCCGTGCAAAAAAGCAGGGAAGGGTTAAAAGGAGCGCTTCGCGACTTGTTCAAGCGCGAATACACGAAGGTCGAGGCGGTCAAAAGCATCAGCTTCACGATTCCGAAAGGGGAAATATGCGGCTACATCGGCGAGAACGGCGCGGGCAAGTCCACTACGATCAAAATGCTTACCGGCATCCTCGTCCCGACGTCCGGAGAAATCGAAGTCGGGGGCTTCGTCCCGTACAAGGAACGCGAACGATTCGTCCGGCGGATCGGAGTCGTCTTCGGCCAGCGCAGTCAGCTCTGGTGGGATATCGGAGTCGTCGAGTCGTTCCAGCTGCTTCGCAAAGTGTACCGGGTAAGCGAGGCGGATTATCGCAAAAGGCTGGATGAATTGACGGATCGACTGCAGCTGGGCGATTTGCTGAATCGCCCGGTGCGCAAGCTGAGTCTCGGCCAAAGGATGCGCTGCGAATTGGCGGCATCGCTGCTGCACAATCCGGAAATTTTGTTTCTGGACGAGCCGACCATCGGGCTCGATATCGTGGTGAAGACGGAAATCCGCGAGTTTCTGAAGTCGATGAACCGTCAGCATGGCACGACCGTCCTGCTTACGACGCACGATTTGCAGGATATCGAAGCGCTTTGCTCCCGGGTCATTATGCTCGACGACGGCAAAATAATTTACGACGGCGCCCTGGACGAGCTGAAGACGAGATGGGGGAAAGGCAGGGAGCTGTCGTTCAGGCTTCACGATCCGCATCCGTTGGATAGCTTGGAGCGGCTGACCGAAGGGCTTGGCGTCTCTTGGTCGAAAGAGAATGAGCTGACTGCGAAAGTATGGGTCCCGTTTGAAGCCGCGCCCGTCTCGGTCGTGCTGAGCCGTGTAGTCGGAGCCGTCGAGGTCAGCGATGTGAGCATACTGGAGCCGAATACGGACGATATCGTGAGAGAAATTTACAAGACGGGCTCGGCCGATGCGCACGGCGGCGCCGAGGCACAGCACGCCACGCATACAGAAGGCGGAGCGGACAAGCCGGGAACCGGGCCGGACGGAACGAAGGACGGCAACAGCGGGTCCGGAGACGGTGCGGGACAAGCTTCCCCGGAACCGCAGGGAGCGGGTCGCCATGCTTAACGCTTACGTCGACCTGATCCGTATCCGGTTCATGATGATGCTCGCTTACCGGGTTAACTATTACAGCGGTATTCTAATCTATGCTTTGAACATCGGGGCCTACTACTTTTTATGGAAGGCGATATACGGCACGAGCGAATCGCTGGGCGGCATGTCGGTCGCACAGATGACGACCTACGTGGCAATCTCGTGGATGGCTAGGGCATTTTACTTCAACAATCTGGACCGGGAGATCGCAAACGAAATCCGCGACGGCAGTGTAGCCGTGCAATTCATTCGCCCTTACAATTATTTGGTCGTCAAAATGATGCAGGGATTCGGGGAAGGCTTGTTCCGGCTGCTGCTGTTCTCGGTTCCCGGCATGATCATCGCCTCGCTGCTGTTTCCGGTCAAGCTTCCGTCCGAACCGGCCGTATGGGTTATTTTTATGGTGATGATTTTCATGAGCTTCCTGATCAACTCGCAGATCAATATTTTGACGGGACTGTTCGCCTTTTTCGTGGAAAACAACGAAGGGATGATGCGGATGAAGCGGGTCGCCGTCGACTTGTTCTCCGGGCTCATCATTCCCGTATCGTTGTTTCCGGGCGCGATGGTGGCGCTGCTGCAGTGGCTGCCGTTCCAGGCGATCACGTACTTGCCCGGCTCCGTCTTCACCGGACGGGTGACCGGACAGGCCGTGTACGAGGCGTTGTTCGTTCAGCTTGCCTGGTTCGCGCTATTGCTTGTGCCGATCTGGTTGATGTGGCGCCGGGCGCGCAGTCGGCTGTTCGTTCAAGGGGGGTGAGATTTGTGTTCTACGCGTCGCTGTTCGTCGAATATTTCAAAAATTATTTGAAGCGGAGATTGACATACCGTTCCGATTTCTGGATCGAAGTATTGTCCGACCTGCTGTTTCAAGGCATGAATCTCATTTTCATCCTTGTCGTATTTCTGCATACCCCGTTGCTCGGCGGCTGGTCTCAGGAGCAGGTCGTCTTCATCTACGGCTACTTTATGGTGCCGTACGGCATATTCAGCTGCTTCTTCAACCTGTGGGGCTTTACCGAGCGGTATATTGTCAAAGGGGAAATGGATCGCGTGCTCACCCGGCCCGCCTACAACCTGTGGCAGCTTATATTGGAAAATTTGGACCCCGCTTCGCTTTCCGGCACCGTTGTCGGACTGATCATCATGGGGTACGCCGGGGCGCAGCTCGATTTGCCGCTGTCCTGGCACGATCCGCTTATGTTCGTGCTGTTTACACTGGGAGCGATCATGATTTACGGGGGCGTATATATCGCGCTGACGTCGATATCGTTTTTCTCCGACGCCCCGACAGGAATTTTGCCGCTCATGTGGAACATCCAGAACTATGGAAGATATCCGGTCAATATTTACAATAAAACGATCAAATTCATTCTCACGTTCGTCGCGCCGTTCGGGTTCGTCGGCTTTTACCCTGCCGCCTATTTCATGGACCGGGAAGAGTGGGGCTGGGTCGCGCTATGGACGCCTGTTGTCGGCATTGTCTTCCTAAGCATCGGCTTGTCGTTATGGAACTATGGCGTGAAACGTTACCGGGGTGCGGGGTCGTAAGCGAGGAGGGCGGCTTTGTTGAAGCGGGGAAAGGAGGAATGTTCGTGTCGGAGCTGCTGTTAGGAAATCCGGCGCCGGATTTTACTTTGCCGGCGTCTACCGGCAAGAAGGTGAAGCTTAGCCAGTTTGCCGGCAAGAAGGTCGTCTTGTTCTTCTACCCCCAGGATATGACCCCGACCTGTACGGCGGAAGCTTGCGACTTCCGGGACGGGATCGGCCGATTCCGGAGAAACGGGGCGGTGGTGCTCGGGATAAGTCCGGACCCGGTAAAGCTGCACCATAAATTTGCCGAGCAGTACGAGCTGCCGTATCCGCTGCTGTCGGATGAGGAATTGCACGTCTGCAAGCTGTATGACGTCTGGAAGCTGAAGAAGCTGTACGGCCGGGAATACATGGGGGTTCAGCGGTCGACGTTTCTGATCGACCGGGACGGCCTGCTGGCGAAAGAGTGGCGCAACATACGGATCAAAGGACATGTGGATGCGGTGCTCGCCGCGGTGAAGGCGCTGGGGTAAGCCCAAGCGCTCGAGGTTCGGCTCCTTTCGAATAAATAGATTCGCGGAATACCCGGATGTCGAGGCTCAGCCTCGATGTCCTTTTTTCGGTTCGAGGCATTATTCCGGCCGGCCTTGAATATCGGCAACGGTACGGTTTTTCCCTTTCGGATCCGCTCATCGGATTAGCATCCGGCACTGGCATACTCCGCCGCATCCTACCATATACTCTATCGGCAAGCACCTAATCGATAGACATGGTCGGAGGGACGTGGATGAGACTGCATCGGGATCTTGGTCATCTTGGAAAAATCGGGTATGCCGGGTTGTCGTTCAAATGGTTGCTTCTGTTGGTCGTTCTATTCGCCGCGCTCCCCGTAACGCAAGCGATGGCAGCCGATTTGTCCTCCGGACAGGCCGAGAGGGACGTGTACGAAGCCTTGCAAGCAGGCGGGCGGCTGCCGGTCGAGCGGGGGTATGAGATTCCTTCGAAGCCTACCGTCTTTTTGACGTTTGACGACGGTCCCAGCACCCACACGGCGGATGTATTGAATATTTTGCAGAGCGAGCAGGTGGCGGCCACTTTTTTTGTGCTTGGCGAGCATGTGGACAAATATCCCGAGACGGTGAAGCGCATCGTCCGGGAAGGCCATGCGGTGGGCAATCATACGTACAACCACGTATACAATAAATTGTACGGGAGCTTCGACGAATTTTGGAAACAGATTATGCGGACCGAAGCAACGCTTGAGGAAAAAGCGGGTGTCCGCACCCGTCTCATCCGGGCTCCCGGCGGGACCTATACGAATTTTGACGCATCGTATTTCTATTATTTGGAGCAGGCGGGCTACGTGATCAACGATTGGAACGTCGACAGCGGCGACTCGAGACGCCAAGGGGTACCGGCAGCGGAAATACGGAGAGACGCCACCAATTTGACGACTGCGAAAAAAGCGCCGAACCAAGTCGTAGTCTTAATGCACGACAGCTCGGGACATGGGGAGACCGTGAAGGCTCTGCCGGACATTATCCGCTTCTATAAGGATAACGGCTATGAATTCGCTCCGCTTACCCTGGATATCCAGCCGATACAGTCCCAGCTGGGCAAGCTGAAATGGAGCCGCAGCTCCGACTTCTCCGATTTCACCCGGAGGCTCGCCCAGGCCAGGGAGCATGCGGCGAGGTGGGAAGCCGATACCGCTCGGGAAGCGGACGGCATGAGCGAGACGCAGTCCGGAGCTTCGGAGCTGCCCGTTTCCACCGCCGCCGTGCCGACGCCGCAGCCGGCCTTGCTGCCCCTTGGGCTTCATTTCGACGATTCCGCGTTGACACTCGAGCCTTCGGAATATTCGTTCCGGGACGGCAAGTTTTATGTGCCGCTGCGCACGCTTGTCGAAACGATGGGAGGGCGGGTAGAGTGGCGGGAGAATAGCCGTCAAGCGATTGCGAGCTATGGGCTGCATCAAGTCGCATATGATCTTCCCAACCGTTCGATCGCCGCATCATTCCCCAGCAAGCCGGACGAAAGGCTGGCACTGGCCGACATCAGCCTGATCGACAACAAGCTGATGGTGCCGCTTCGTCTGGCGGTTGAACTGCTGGGCGGCGAGATCGCCGACTATACGATTGACGCCGATCGCCGGGAGGTCCGCATAGCGGAGGGGGACGGGTACGGGGCAATTATCTCTCCGCGGGTTCAAGACTTACTCTAGCAATCAAAAAAATCTATTTCCATTCTCCTAGAAACGAGGTCTAAATCGATAGAACGGCGGGAAAACTGAAACTATCAAGTTTCATTGGGAGGTTTTCCTTATGCCGCAAGGACACGGGGTACCGCTGCCGTTCGATCGGCCGCAGCAATTCGTAGAGCGGATCGTGCATCATGTAGAGAAGGCGATCGTCGGCAAACGGGAGAGTATCGAGACGGCGGTTATCGCTTTTTTGTGTGGCGGCCACCTGCTGCTCGAGGATGTGCCGGGCGTCGGCAAAACGATGCTCGTCCGCGCGCTCGCCAAAACGGTGGGGGCCTCGTTCAAACGGATCCAATGCACCCCCGATTTGCTTCCGTCCGACGTGACCGGCGTCTCGATCTACAACCAGAAGACCGGATTGTTCGAATTCCGCCCCGGACCGGTGATGGCCAATGTACTGCTCGCGGACGAAATGAATCGCGCGTCGCCCAAGACGCAATCGGCATTGCTGGAAGCGATGGAAGAGCGACAAGTAACGGTGGACGGGGAAACGTACCGGCTGCCGGAGCCCTTCATGCTGCTCGCTACGCAAAACCCGGTGGAGCACGAAGGGACGTTTCCGCTCCCGGAAGCCCAGCTGGACCGTTTTCTGCTGAAAATCCGGCTCGGTTACCCGGAGGAGAAGCACGAGGTGGAGATGCTCGGAAGGATGCAGGAGCACAGCCCGCTGGACGATGTGAAGACGGTGCTGCTCCGCGAGGAATGGGCGCGGCTCCAGCTGGAAGCGCGGCTCATCCATATGGACGATACGCTGAAGCAGTATATCGTCCGTCTGACTTCGGCTACGCGCGCTCATCCGGATATCGCGCTGGGAGCCAGCCCTCGCGCATCGCTTGCCCTTATGCGCACCGCGCAGGCCAAAGCCTTCTGCTCCGGTCGCACGTACGTCGTGCCCGACGATATAAAAAGTATGGCCGTCCCGACAATGGCTCACCGGTTGGTGCTTCAGCCGGAAGCGCGATATACCGGCAAATCGGCGGAGACGATCGTAAAGCAGCTGCTGACGGCCATTCCCGTACCTGCGGCTCAGGCGGCAGTCGGAGGGTCGCTGCTATGAGAGGGTGGGGCTGGGGAAATTTCGCCGCCGTCGCCGCGCTCAGCGCAGCGTCGTTCGGCTTGCATGAATGGAGAGGCGGGTACTCCTCTTCCTTTCTGTTTCACGGAACGGCATTGCTGCTCGGTATCGCATTCTTCTCCATGTGTTTCGGGATACGCCGTATCCGGGCGGAACGGCAGCTGCCGCAAAGCCGTTTTTTTGCCGGGGAAGATGCTCACGTCATCGTTACGATACGCCGGAGCGGTCCGATTCCGTCAGGCTGGATGATCGTCTCCGACGTATGGACCGACGGACGGTCGGAATACCGCCACAGCCGGCTGCTTTTCCCCGGATTCCGTTCCGTTCTCCGGTTCCGGTATAAGCTGAACAAGCTTGCCCGAGGACGCTATCGCTTCATCCGTGTTGAGGTGGACGCGGGCGATTGGATGGGGCTGCTCCGCAAAAGGGTGATCGTTCCGCTGGAAGCGGAGCTTGCCGTATATCCGAAGCCGCTTTCGCTTGTATGGAACCGCCGGGGCGTTTCCGCGGAATCGGGCAAATTGATCGTCGCCGCGAGGCTTGCGAACGAGCCGGCGTCCGTCGTAACCGGGGTGCGGCCCTACACGGCTGGAGATCCGCTGCAGCGCATCCATTGGAAAGCGACGGCCAGAACGGGCCTGCTGCAGACGAAATCGGCGGACCCGTTCGAATCGGACAAAATAGCCGTTATGCTGGACGGATCGCGTGGCGGCTTCTCGGGCCAAGACGGGGACGCTCGGTTCGAAGCGGGCGTGCGGGCCGCCGCAGGCTTGCTGGAGTGGACCGCCAAGCGGGGAACGGCCGCCAGCCTGCATACGGGGAGCGATCGGCCGTCGCTGCCGTTAGCCCGCCGGTCCGATATGGCGGACGCTCTCGAGCTGCTGAGCCGGGCACGGGCCGATGGGGACGTATCTGGAGCGGATATGCTCCTTCGCGAATCCGCTGGATGGCCGAACGACTGCTCGGTCGTTTTGGTGACGGGTTGCTTCGACGAAGCGCTCCTTCGGGCAGCGGTCATTTTACGGTCCGGCCGAAGGTCGCTGACGGTTTGGTTCGTGCAGACCGATTCGCCGCTCGCCGACAAGCAGCGGTATTGGATGCAGCAGCTGGAATCGTCCGGCTGCCGGGTAGACGTGCTCCATTCGCCGCGGCCGCACCTTTATAGTCCGGGGGGTGCGGAAGATGTCACCGCCTGATCGCTCGATGATCCGCGATGGAATTGCCGCGGGACTGCTTTTCGCGCTGCTGCTGGAGTGGCTTAGGCCGCTGCTCGATATGTCGGAATGGAGCGGAGTGTACCGGATCAGTCCGTTCATGCTGGCGTTCGGGCTCTTCGTAGCCGTCGACTGGTTAAGGTTGTCCCCTTGGATCGGTTGGCCGTTCAAAGGGTTCGTCTGCTTGAGTATTGTCGCCTATGTGTTCGACTCCGCCGCATTCGCCCATCCTTCCTGGCTCCTTCATTATGCGGAGCTCACGATGAAAGACGCGATAGCGATAGCCGACGAGGATTTCGCTTCGATCAGCCCCGACAACCGGACGATGCTGTTCCTGCTCGGCTGGTCGATGATGATTCATGTCATATACGCTTCCGTCGTGGAGCGCAAGCAGGCGTTATGGTTCGTAGCGGCGACGCTGCTGTACTTGCTCGGTCTGCAGCTATGGCCGGGAGTCAACACGTCCACTGCGATTATCCGCACGGTATGGTTCGGCTTCTTGTTAATAGGCCTGCTGCAATTTTCCCGGCTGGAAAGCCGGTTTGCGCTGCGGCATCGTACGTTCGGCTGGCCGATCGGCATGCTTGCGGCCGTTCCGCTGCTGCTTGCCGCCGTAGTGGCGGCAGGCTTGTGGCTGCCCCCGGACATGAAGAGCGGCGTCATGAAGCCGCTGGATACGGATACGCTGATCGGCCGGTTAACCTCCTGGAATACGGATGTCTCGGGCAATGAAATCGGCGGAGGCAAAAAAGCGGCCAGAACCGGTTACGGTGGTGACGATTCCGTCCTCGGCGGGCCGATCCGCCAGGACGAGACGATCGCATTTACGGCCTCAACCGAAGTACTCACCTATTGGCGGGGGGAAGCGAAGACGTTCTATACGGGCAAGGGTTGGGAGAACGGGGGAAGCGTGGACGAATCCGCCAGCTTGCTGCCATCGCGCTCGATCGAGCAAGAGGTGACGGTCGTCGATCCCGCGTTGACCGGGCGATTGTTTGCCGGGGGTCGGGTGGAGCTCGTCGAGGAACTCGTCTCTCGCAGCGGGAGGACAATGGTGCCGGAGGACTCGGTTATGAACGTCTACGGCTCTTACTTGCTGACGGAACTGAACGACAAAGATCCGCTTCGATCCTACAGGATGAAGGTTGCCATTCCCGCAGAACGATTCTGGTCGGAAGCTTCCGGGGAGCGGACGGTGTCGACGCTAACCGGCATTGAGGCCGGCGAAGATACCGGGGCCGGAACGACAGCGGAATCACAATCCCGGCTTGAAGACGGCGAAGGAGCTGTCGTCGAAACCGCCGGTAATTCGACTCGGATTGCTGCTGAAGCCGCCGATACCGTTACCGGCGCCGGGAGGTTCGATGCCGAGCTGCAGCTGCCGTCCGGTTTGCCGGCCCGGGTCCGTCTATTGGCGGAAACGGTCGCAATGGACCAAACCGACGATTACGGCCGAGCGGGCGCCATCGAAACTTTTTTGAAAACGAACTATACGTATCGCCTTGACGTACCCGAGCCGCCGAAGACGTCGGCCGACTTCGCCGACACGTTTTTATTTGAGAGCAAGGCCGGATATTGCGATTATTTCTCCACCTCGATGGTCGTAATGCTGAGGTCCGTCGGTATTCCGGCACGCTGGGTGAAGGGGTTTTCTCCGGGAGAGGTGACGGGCAGGAGCGGCGTGGACAATACCGACGGGGGCTTGCTTCAGGTCACGGTACGTAACCTGAACGCGCATTCCTGGGTAGAGGCCTACATTGCCGGAAGCGGCTGGATGACGTTCGATCCTACGCCCGGAAATACGGTCGCGCCCGCTTCGGAGCCGGTGTTTGCCCAAGCGGTTCAAACGTCCGTACAACCGGATAAGGAGCGGAAAGCGGCCGCGGCTGACGTATCGGAATCGATCGCAGCTTGGCTGCAGCTGACTCGAGAACGGTTAGCTTCCGTATGGGAGAATCGCGGCTGGAACAGTACGACAAGCGCCGTTTGGCCGGCGGTAATCGCCGCCATGGTGTTCTTGCCGCTGCTTCTGTTAGCGTTGTACCGGCTGTTGAGCCGGCGGGCCATATACCGCTCCAAGGGCGGTTCGTTCCCTAACGACTACTACAACAGCAAACGCGCCTCCGCCTACCGTGTTCTCGATAAGCTGTGGAGCGCCTTGTTCCGCAAGCTCGGAGGGAAGCTTCCGTCGTTGACCGTCCGCGAATACGTCGAATCGCTGCCGCTCGCGGAAGTCGGCAAGCGCGAGGCGCTGCGCGATTTCGTCAAGCAATACGAGGCCGTCCGGTACGGAGGAGCTCCGCTGCCCCGTTCAGCCAAGCGAAGCGCGAAGGAGCTGTGGCGGCGTATCAAGGAACGCTAGTGCGCTAATAGGAATGCAAAGGAGACGGAACAAGGCTTGCCTTCGTTCCGTTTTTCGATTTAACGCTCCATAGCAATGGCCTCCAATTATTTCCGAAACGGTCCGCATGTCCTTCACCCTTGACCTTGTCTTCCTGCCTTTTATATAATAATCTCTATTGAAAACGAATGAAAATCGAAGCGCAAACCGCTTCAAGGAGGCTTTTATGAGCAAGCCGAACGAAATGATCGTCGTATTGGACTTCGGGGGTCAATACAACCAGCTGATTGCGCGCCGCATTCGCGATATGGGCGTCTACAGCGAGCTGCTTCCTTACAACACTTCCGTGGACAAAATCCGGGAGCTGGCGCCGAGAGGGATCGTCTTCTCGGGCGGACCGGCCAGCGTTTACGAAGAAAATTCGCCGAAGGTCGACCCAGGAATTTACGAGCTGGGGCTGCCGATCATGGGGATTTGCTACGGCATGCAGCTGATGGCCTATCAATTGGAAGGCAAAGTCGACAAATCGAGCAAGCGCGAGTACGGCAAAGCCGATGTCGAGTTCAACGAGGGCTGCTGCCTCGTCAAAGGTTTGGACCGCAAGCAAACGGTCTGGATGAGCCATGGCGATCATGTGTCGGCGCTGCCGGCCGGTTTCGTCGTCGATGCGAGCACGGAGCACGCGCCGGTAGCGGCGATGAGCCATCCGGACAAAAAGTTTTTCGCCGTCCAATTCCATCCGGAAGTGCGTCATTCCGTGTATGGCAACGAGATGATCCGCAACTTCCTGTTCGACGTGTGCGGCTGCTCCGGCGATTGGAGCATGGAGACGTTCATCGAGGATACGATCCGCGAAATCCGCGAGCAGGTCGGCGACCGCAAAGTATTGTGCGCGCTCAGCGGCGGCGTCGATTCCTCGGTAGTGGCGATTCTCATTCATAAAGCGATCGGACCGCAGCTGACCTGTATGTTTATCGACCACAACTTGCTCCGCAAGGGCGAGGCCGAAAGCGTCATGGATACCTTCGTCGGCAAATTCGATATGAAGGTCGTCAAGATCGACGCCCGCGAACGGTTCATGTCGAAGCTGAAGGGCGTGGACGATCCGGAGAAGAAGCGAAAAATTATCGGCAACGAGTTCATCTACGTATTCCAGGAGGAGTCCGCCAAGTTCGACGACTTCGAATTCCTCGCCCAAGGAACGCTGTATACGGATATTATCGAGAGCGGGACGGCGACGGCCCAGACGATCAAGTCCCATCACAACGTCGGCGGACTGCCGGAAGACATCAAGTTCAAGCTGGTCGAGCCGCTTAAGGCGCTGTTCAAGGACGAGGTACGCAAGGTCGGCGAGGAATGCGGACTGCCCGAGGAGATCGTATGGCGCCAGCCATTCCCGGGGCCGGGTCTCGCGATCCGCGTGCTCGGCGAAGTGACGGAAGAGAAGCTGCATATCGTGCGCGAATCGGACGCCATTTTGCATGAAGAGATTGCGAAGGCCGGCTTGAAGCGCGAAATTTGGCAATACTTCACGGCGCTGCCGAACATGAAGAGCGTCGGCGTCATGGGCGACGGGCGTACGTATTCGCATACGGTAGGGATCCGGGCCGTAACGTCGATCGACGGCATGACCGCGGATTGGGCCCGTATTCCGTTCGATGTGCTGGAGCGCATCTCGAATCGGATCGTCAACGAAGTGGAGAACGTCAACCGCGTCGTTTATGACATTACGTCGAAGCCGCCGGCTACAATCGAGTGGGAGTAATTCGTCAAAGGGCTGAAACCAGACGCCGCTTCGTACGTATTATTATCTGAAATTAAGGAACTTTAGCGGAATTACCGCCCTGACTGACGACCGGGGCTTTGTGGACCGGCAAGTCCCGGTCGTCAGAGATCAGGAACGTTATTTCGTTAAAGCTCCTAATCGCATACTGAAGTTCCGGAGGAGCCTGTCACCAAGGCCTTGCTATGTTCGCATAGCAGCTTGGGTGGCCGGCTCTTTTTGTATTTCGGGGTCCCGCAAAGTGCTTGGGTAAGCATCGTAGCGAAGGCTTCGCTTGTGGGGTTATTTGCATGTTTTGAAGTTGCCGTGCGAATAGTAAATTTGAACCGGAAAGGTGGAATCCGCTTGCTTATTCTCCAACTCGCTCACATCCTGCTCGCTTCCAAAATTGCCGGAGACATCAGCGTCAAGCTGGGGCAGCCGTCGGTCCTCGGCAAGCTGCTGATCGGCATCGTGCTCGGCCCTGCTGTTCTCGGCCTAGTGACCCATACCGACATGCTGCAGGAGCTCAGCCAAATCGGCGTCATCCTGCTTATGTTCATTGCCGGATTGGAGACGGATACCGATGAATTTAAACGAACGGGCAAAGCATCCGGCTACGTCGGCATCGCCGGAATTATCGTCCCTTTTGCTTTCGGTTATTTAACCGGCGTGCTCTCGGGGATGAGCGGCATGGAGGCTGCATTTCTCGGGCTGCTATTATCCGCCACGAGCGTAAGCATCTCCGTCCAGGCTTTGAAAGAAATGGGGAAGCTGAAGTCGCGGGAAGGAGCGGCGATTTTGGGTGCGGCCGTGATTGATGACATCCTCGTCATTATCGCTTTGGCTTTCGTTATGAGCTTTGCGGGCAGCGACGTCAACCTCGGTATCGTCGTCGTAAAAAAGGTCGTCTTTTTCGCAATCGCGATCCTGCTGGCTTGGAAGGCCGTTCCTTGGGTGATGAGAAAATTTGCACCGCTGCGCGTGAGCGAATCGGTCATTTCAGCAGCTCTCATCATTTGCTTCTTGTACGCTTATATGGCCGAGTATGCGGGCGTTGCCGCCATTATCGGAGCTTATATTGCCGGACTGGCGATCAGTTTGACCCCGTACAAGCACGAGGTGTTCGAGAAAGTCGAGACGGTAAGCTACTCCTTGTTCGTTCCCGTGTTCTTTACCTCGATCGGAGTGACGGTGGAGTTTGCGGGGATTATGCAGAACGCGGGATTGATCGTCGTGCTGAGTTTGGTGGCGATCGCTACGAAACTGGTCGGATCGGCATTTGGCGCAAGGCTGTCGGGCTTCGGCTGGAGGCCGGCGCTCGGGATCGGCGCGGCGATGGTATCGCGGGGGGAGGTCGCTTTGATCATAGCGGCGATGGGGCTGGAGGCCGGTTTGCTGGGTACGGAAATGTTTGCGGTTATTGTTGTCGTCGTGTTGATCACGACTTTGATTACGCCTCCCATGATGAAGCTGTTTTTGCAAAGCAAAGATGTCTCCGAAACGGGCGGGCGCCGCCAAGAAGGTTAAGATAAAACAGAAGGGGGTCGAGATCCCCCTCGTTGTAAAGATTAACCATTTCGTGGGAATAGCTTCGTCTATTTTAGATGTAAGCGAATACTTCCCGAATGAACCGCCTTTTTTTCTTGCAAACGTTCGGATTTGTATTGACACGGCTCGATAAATGCTTTTAGAATATGGGTGAATAACATACTGTTTTCGTATAATCTCAAGAATTGGCTTGAGAGTCTCTACGAGGTCACCGTAAATGATCTGTCTACGAAAAGGGAATTTATCGATACGCCGGACTGCTCCGCACGCGGGAAGGTGTACATGCATAATATTCCCTGGGAGTGGGAACCTAGACTATGATCTAAGGTTCTTTTGTTTTTCCGCCGCACATGCGCCCTGCTCCCGATAGGCGTTTTTGTTATTCCAATTAAATTTTTATTTAGGAGGAATAGTAAAAAAAATGGATCGTCTTTTTAGGCTCAAAGAGAACGGTACCACGGTCCGGACCGAGATTATCGCCGGTTTGACCACATTCGTAACGATGGCGTACATCTTGTTCGTCAACACCTTGTTTCTCGGAGAAGGCGGTGCGGGTATTCCGAATCAAGGCGTGTTCTTCGCGACGGCGGTAGGTGCGGGCCTCGTTACGCTGGCCATGGGCTTTTTCGCGAATATTCCGGTGGCGCTCGCTCCGGGGATGGGCTTGAACGCATATTTCATGACGGTCGTATTGACTTCGGGCGGGCAGATTACTTGGCAAACGGCGCTTGGGGCCGTCTTTCTTTCCGGGATCGTCTTTATTATCCTGACCGTGACCAAAGTGCGCCAAATGCTCGTTACCGCGGTGCCCAACAACCTTAAAGTGGCTATAACCGTCGGGATCGGAATGTTCGTCGCGATTATCGGGGCCAAGCTGGCCAACATTATGATGATCAGCGTCAACCCGGGTACGGATGTGAGCAAAACGCCGATACTGAACTCGAATCAGTTCAATATCGTACTTGGCGATTTCATACATAATAAAGATACGGCGCTTGCCTTGATCACGCTGCTGATCATTGCCGTGCTGATGGTGCTGCGCGTCAAGGCCGCGCTTCTGATCGGGATCGTAGCCGGCACCTTGATCGGCATACCGATGGGCGTAACGAACCTGAAAGGGTTGACCGGCTCCAGCTGGCTGCCTTCGTTCAGCGATTTGGCTGTCGGCAAGCTCGATATCATGGGAGCGTTCGGAGTCGGGATTATCGAGATCATCCTGATCTTCACCTTCGTCGAACTGTTCGATACGTTCGGCACGCTTGTAGGTACGGCTAGCCGTGCCGGATTGTTGAAGGATAAAGCGAAAGGCGAGAAAATCATCGGTAAAGCGATGCTCGTCGACGCTGCCGGCGTCAGCACGGGCGCGCTGCTCGGCACAAGCACGATTACGGCTTATGTGGAAAGCTCCAGTGGGGTAGCGGAAGGCGGCCGTACGGGTCTTACCGCTGTCACGACGGGCGTATTGTTCCTTCTCGCTCTGTTCATCGCTCCGCTCGCGCTGGTCGTCCCGTCCGCGGCGACGGCTCCGGCTTTGATCATCGTAGGCGTGCTCATGATGGCGCAAGTAAAGGAAATCGACTGGGGCAATTTCCTCGAAGCTTTCCCGGCTTTCCTTACGATCGTTTTGATGCCTTTTACGAACAGCATCGCCAACGGCATCTCGTTCGGTATCGTGTCTTATACGATATTGACCGCGATCCATAACATGGTTTCTCCCAAGAAAACGCCGATCCATTGGCTCTTGTGGATCATCAGCATTTTGATCGTATTGCGCTACACGATGCTTGGCGGAGAATAATTGCACGCTTTGAAAACCGCTGCCGGATGAACGTCCGGCGGCGGTTTTTACGTTTCAAAATGGCAGCTTCCACGATTTATATAAAAGAATGGCTTGCATCGCCCGGCGAAATTTGTTATATTAATTCTCGCCGCTAAAAACGGCTCGGCAATGACTGGAAGCAAAGCTTTTTAAAAAAAGACTTGCATTCGAATTGCCGGATGTGGTATATTAAAAAAGTCGCCGCTCGGAACCCTCGCAAGAAGGAAACGGCGCAGCGACAAGCAGGACAAGCATTTTGCTCCTTGAAAACTGAACAACGAGCGTGCAAGTGAGGCTTCGCAAGAAGCCGAACAAGTCGAATTTTCGGTTGTGCAAACTCCGAAAGATTCGACACAAGTCAGTACGAATTGAGCTATCAGCTCATCTAATAAGCAACACCTTATTGGAGAGTTTGATCCTGGCTCAGGACGAACGCTGGCGGCGTGCCTAATACATGCAAGTCGAGCGAGGCCTTCGGGCCTAGCGGCGGACGGGTGAGTAACACGTAGGCAACCTGCCTGTAA
>NZ_VCRA01000032.1 GCF_005938385.1 Paenibacillus mesophilus | reverse complement strand
AGTTTGCTCGTGCCCGCAGTTTTATCTCTACCCTCCGTAAGCAAGGCCTCCCGGTCCTCACCTCCCTAACCTCCGTTCTTTGTGGTGAATTTCGTTTTGGATGATTATGGAACCTAAGTAGTAACACTCTATTACTCTATTTGGTCACCATATGGGCTATTTTAGCGAATAACGATCCAAATTTTACTATTACCGAACTTAAGTTCAGTAATAGTTACTCCAGGTTCATTGTTCCATCAATTGACGAGAAGTGGAGCCAAATAGCGCAAAGAGGTTCACAAATAAGCAAATTTGGTTCATTGTTACTTTCTTATTACAGCTTCTTCATCTCGAAAAATTCGCACAGCTCCCTCGAATGATAGGCGAGCTCGCTGACCCCGGATTGGGTCACGACCGTCGCGTCGTCGAAGCGGACGATAACGCCCCCCGAATCGATCATATGGTCGTTCTTGAACACCCGGATCGCCACTTCATTATCCAGCGCCTCCTGCATATCTTGATCGGTTATTAACCGGCGGTTGCGGATCATCCATTTCTCTCCTTCCAATCAATACGGATTCGGTACTGTCCATTGTACCAGCCGGGATCGGCTCATGTCGATCATGTCCGCCCGTTTTACTCCCGGCGCAGGAATGTTGTACAATGAAACAGATCGCCGGGAACGAAACAACAGAACGGTTTACATGCATAGGGGGAATACGATGCGTTGGCATGAAATTACGATACATACACGCGAGGAAGTCGCCGAGCTGATCGCGAACGCCTTTCACGAGATGGGTGCGGGCGGGGTTACGATCGAGGAGTCGGGAACGCTCAATAAAGAACGCGATACGTCGTTCGGCCAATTGTACGATACGCCGCTTAACGATATTCCGGAAGGCGAAGCGGTCGTGCAAGCTTATTTCGCCGACCCGGAGGACGTCGAGGCGCTTATTGCGCAGCTGGAGGAGCATGTCCGTTTCGTACGCGACGAGCTCGAGTACGACGTCGGCAAGGCGGCTATTAAATCTCGCGAAGTGAACGAAGAGGATTGGGCGCATTCCTGGAAGCAGTACTACAAGCCGATGCGCATATCCGACCGTCTGACGATCAAGCCTACTTGGGAGCAATACGAGCCGGAGACCGCTGACGAGATCATATTGGAGCTCGATCCGGGCATGGCGTTCGGCACCGGTACGCATCCGACTACATCGCTTTGCCTGCAAACGCTGGAGAAAGCGATCGAACCGGGAACGGACGTCATCGACGTGGGAACCGGCTCGGGGGTGCTGGCGATTGCCGCCGCGAAGCTCGGCGCGCGCCGCGTGCTGGCGCTCGATCTGGACCCGGTCGCGGTGGAAAGCGCAGGCGAGAATGTGCAATTGAACGGCGTGGAGGGTACAGTCGCCGTCATGCAGAGCGACTTGCTTGGCGTATTGCGCAGCGCGGGGCTCGTACCGGGAGGGAGCGACGGCGGCGAGGCCGCTCAAGCCGATGCCGGGCAGCTTGGCGTGAAGCTGCCGGTCAAGCTCGTTGTGGCGAACATTTTGGCCGAGATTATACTCTTGTTTATCCGGGACGTCTACGAGGTGCTGGAATCGGGAGGTACGTATATTACATCGGGCATTTACAAGAACAAAGCGGACGACGTCGAGAAAGGGCTGATTGAGGCCGGATTCGTCATTGAGCGCAAAGAGCGGGACCAGGATTGGATCGCATTCGTTGCGAAGAAGCCGTAGGAGGGATTCCCGATGGACGGATTGAACAGCTTTCTGAGATACCCGCTTGAAGAATTGCCGTTTATATTTATCGTTCTCGTACTCGCCTTTACGGTGCACGAATTCGCGCACGCATATGCCGCCTACAAGTTCGGCGATCCGACGGCCAAGCAGATGGGCCGGGTGACTTTGAACCCGCGGGCGCATCTGGACGTGCTCGGCACGATTCTCATCTTCATCGCCGGCTTCGGATGGGCGAAGCCGGTTCCCGTCAACCGGGGCAGGTTCAAATACCCGAGACTCATGGGGATCGTCGTATCGGCGGTCGGTCCGCTCAGCAACCTGCTGCTCGCGTTTATCGGCGTGCTGATCGTTCATATTATTATGGCCGCCGGACTGCTCGACGGAGCGTCCAAAGGCGTCGGCGATGCCGTAGAAGTATTTCTTACGAGGCTTGTGGAGCTCAATCTGGTCTTGTTCATCTTTAATTTGATTCCGCTGCCGCCGCTCGACGGATACCGGATTATCGAGGATTTGGCCCCGGCGCATATCCGGATGAGAATGGCGCAAAATGAACAATGGGGAATTTTTGTATTCCTGCTCCTCATCTTCGTTCCGCCGCTTTCGAGGGTGACGATCCAGCCGTTGTTTGCGATCGGAAACGATATATTGAGCGGCATGAGCCGGTTTATATCCATTTTCATCTAACATACGCTATCAGTAGAAATTCGCCGGGAAACGTTGTATGATGGAAGTTGGTTTTAATCAAGGCAGTAAGAGGGGTACCATGCAGCGATACTTTATACCGCCCGGGCAGCTGACCGCATCGGAAGCGGTCGTGACCGGGGACGACGCTCATCATATCGCGAACGTCATGCGCGCGCGCATCGGCGATTCGATCATAGTAAGCGACGGCGCAAGCAGAGAAGTGCGGGCGACGATCGCCGAGCTCGGCAAAGGCCGCATCGTGGCCGCCGTGGCCGAGGAGCTTCCCATGACGGCGGAGCCGGGCATGCGCGTAACGATCGCCCAAAGCTTGCCGAAAGGCGACAAAATGGAGACGATCATCCAGAAAGGAACGGAAATCGGCGCGGTCCGATTCATTCCGTTCCTGTCGGAGCGGACGGTCGTCCAGTACGACGCCAAGAAAGAGACGAAACGGCTGGAGCGCTGGCATAAAATCGCCAAGGAAGCGGCAGAGCAGGCGCACCGTAACCGGGTCCCGGAGGTCGAGCCTCCGCAGACGTGGAAGCAACTGCTGCAGTCGGTCCGGGAGGCCGATGCGGCGTTCTTTTGTTACGAGAAGGAAGCCGGCACGATGCTGAAGCGGAAGCTTCGGAGCGCGATCGAGGCGCGGGGCGGAGCGAATGGAATGAACGTCCTGCTGATCGTCGGTCCGGAAGGCGGATTTTCCGAGAGAGAGGCGCAGGAGGCGGAAGCGGCCGGATGCGTGCCGGTGCTGCTCGGGGCGCGAATATTGCGCACGGAAACGGCCGGCTTGGTCGGACTGACGTGTCTTTTATATGAAGCGGGAGAGATGGGAGGTTGACCCTTATGTCTACAGTCGCGTTTTACACGCTTGGCTGCAAAGTAAACTTTTACGATACGGAAGCGATCTGGCAGCTGTTCAAAAACGAAGGGTACGAGCAGGTCGATTTCGAACAGACGGCCGACGTTTACGTCATCAATACATGTACCGTTACGAACACGGGCGATAAGAAGAGCAGACAAATCATCCGGCGTGCCGTACGCCGCAATCCGGATGCGATCGTGGCCGTCACGGGCTGCTACGCCCAGACATCCCCGGCCGAGATTATGGCGATCCCGGGAGTCGACCTGGTCATCGGCACGCAAAGCCGCGACCAAATTATTCCGCTCGTGAAGCAGTTCCAGGAACAGCGCCAGCCGATCAATGCGGTTCGGAACATTATGAAAACGCGCGAGTTCGAAGAGCTGGATGTGCCCGATTTCGCCGACCGTACGCGGGCTTTCCTGAAAATCCAGGAAGGCTGCAACAACTTCTGTACGTTCTGCATCATTCCGTGGTCACGCGGGCTCATGCGCAGCCGTCAGGCGGACAGCGTGCTGAAGCAGGCGCACATGCTGGTCGAGGCGGGCTACAAGGAAATCGTCCTGACCGGCATCCATACCGGCGGGTACGGAGAAGATTTCCAAAATTACGACTTGGCCGATCTGCTCCGCGATCTGGACAAAGTGGACGGCTTGCAGCGAATCCGCATCAGCTCGATCGAGGCTAGCCAAATTACCGACAAAGTAATCGATGTGCTTAACCATTCGGATAAAATGTGCCGCCATCTGCACGTTCCGCTGCAAGCGGGCGACGATGCGGTGCTTGCGCGCATGCGCCGCAAATATACGACCGCCGAATTCGGCGGCAAAATCGAGAAGCTGCACCGCGCGCTGCCGGGTGTGGCGATCACGACCGATGTCATTGTCGGCTTCCCGGGCGAGACGGAAGAGATGTTCCGGAACGGTTATCGGTTCATGGAGCAGATGCAGTTTGCGGAAATGCACGTTTTCCCGTATTCCAAACGTACCGGCACACCGGCCGCCCGCATGGAGGATCAGGTGGACGAGGAAATCAAGAACGAACGCGTGCACGAGCTGATCGACTTGTCCGAACGGATGCAGCTTGCGTATGCGCAAAAATTCGTCGGCGAAGTGCTCGAGGTCATTCCAGAGCGTACCTACAAAGGGGCGCCGGACAGCGGGCTGCTGATGGGCTATTCCGATAATTACGTCAACCTCGTTTTTCCGGGTACGGAGGACATGCTCGGTCAAATTTGCCGTGTGAAGCTGACCGAAGCGGGCGTGAACGAAAGCAAGGGAGAGTTTGTCCGCGTAATGGAGCCGGTCCGGCGCAAGGCGGCTGTCAACAGCTGAATGATGACGCAGGTGCAACCCAAGGATTTCGTAATCCGGCAATATCGGAATGCGGAATCCTTCTTGTATAAGTATTGGGGAAGAGGTGGTCCGAATGAAGGAAATATCGGCCGGCGGAGTCGTTTACCGCGTGCGGGAGAGCAAGAAGGAAGTGCAGCTGATCCAGGACCGTTACGGCAAAATGACTTTGCCGAAAGGCAAAATGGAGCAAGGCGAAACGGTCGAGCAGACGGCTCTCAGAGAAATCCGCGAAGAAACGGGCATCGTTGGCAGTATCGTCGTTGCGCTGGAGAAGATCGAATATCAGTATACGCATCCCGAGCATGGAACCGTCGACAAAGAGGTGCACTATTATTTGGTCGAGGCGACCGGCGGCGATCTGCAAGCCCAGATCGAGGAAATACGCGGCGTAGAATGGTTCGACCCTCATGAAGCGTGGAAGCAGCAGAAGGAGTCCGGCTACGCAAACAACGATTCCGTATTGAAAAAAGCGCTTGAAGCGCTGCGGATCGAGGTGGAGGCATGAGCGCATCGTCCGGATTCGCCATGAATACATTGCCGTCTTACATCGACCATACGCTGTTAAAGGCGGATGCGACACCCGAGGCGATACTCAAGCTGTGCGACGAAGCGCGCCGGTACGGCTTCTACAGCGTGTGCGTTAACAGCGGATGGGTTCCTTTGTGCATTCGCGCCTTGGAGGGAAGCGGCGTCCGCGTCAGTGCGGTTGTCGGGTTCCCGCTGGGGGCATGTCTAAGCGAGGTGAAAGCGTTCGAGGCGGCGAAAGCGGCGGAGTGCGGCGCGAGCGATATTGATATGGTATTGCAGGTCGGCGCGCTGCTCGCGGGCGACGAATCGCGGGTGCGGGAAGATATACGGGCCGTCGTGGAAGCGGTCAAGGGAAAAGCGATCGTGAAAGTCATTCTCGAAACCGGCTGCTTGAATGAGGAACAGAAAAGGACGGCTTGCAGGCTGGCCGAAGAGGCGGGGGCGCATTTCGTCAAAACGTCGACCGGCTTCGGACCCGGAGGCGCGACCGTAGAAGACGTCAAGCTGATGCGGGCGGCGGTCTCGCCGAACGTTCAGGTGAAAGCGTCCGGCGGAGTCCGCGATCTCGCGGCCGCTCTCGCGATGATCGAAGCGGGTGCGACGCGGCTAGGAACGAGCTCGGGAGTGGCAATCGTGAGCGGTGTCGGCGGATCGGCCGGCTACTGAGCGATCGGACGGTTCCCCTTCTCCTTCGACGAATGCCTACAGCTTCGTTCCCATCCTTCTTAATGCCGGCAAATAGCAGACAGGCAACGCTATAAGCGAGCAGACGATATTGAATATCGTTTGGGCATGCGCGATCTGTCCGGAAGGATTGGCCGCAAGAAGCGCCGACGACTCGTGAAGCAGGGGCAGCAGCGGCAGAAACAGTAGCGCCCCTCCGACGTTGAGCGCGATGTGCGACCAGGCGACGAATTGGCCGTTCCTGCTGCCGCCGATCGCGGCAAGCAGAGCGGTCGCGCACGTACCGACATTTGCGCCCAGCACGATGGCGATGCCGAGCTCGACAGGGATGGCGTCGACGGCGGCCAAACCCATCGTCATGGCGATCGTCGCGGCGCTGCTGTGGATGATGGCGGTTAGTACGGCTCCGGCAATAACGCCCCATAGTATGCTGCGCTGCGCCTGCTCGACGAACCAGCCGAACAGTCCGCGGGATTGCAGCGCCGGAACGATCGTCTGCATCACCTCGACGCCGAGCATGACGCAGGCGAAGCCGCTTACGGCAAGCGACAGCGACCGCAGATGGTGAAGCGCGCGATGGAGCCGGTAGCTGCGCACGGCGACGGACCAGGGAAGCAAGGTGCCTAGCCAGACAGAACCGGAAACGAGCAGCAGCGGAAAAGCCAGCTTGGTCAAATTCAGGCCGATCAGCTCGGTCGTGATGCACGTCCCGACGTTCGAGCCGAGGATGATGCCGAGCGTCTTCGGAAAAGTCATAATGCCGGCGTTGACAAGGCCGATCGTGATGACCGTAATTGCACTGCTGCTCTGCAGGGCGGCGGTAACGCCGGTGCCGATCAGCATCCCGCGAAGCGGCGTGCGCGTGAACCGTTCGACCAGGCCGGTCAAATAAGAGCCGGCCCACTGGTGCAGCGCCAGCTCCATCACTTTCATGCCGGTCAGAAAGACGCCGAGCCCGACCAGCAATGGCAATACGATGTGGGTAACCATGGGGTCTCCTTTTCGTAATCATGATTCTTATGTAACATCTTATGTGTAGGGCTAGACGAGCATGACAAGCCGCCGACGGGAAACAGTCAGCTCGGCACGAAATTGGACGATGGAGGAAGCACGACTATGGCATCCGTCATATTGGACCGCAAACGGAAGAAGCGGTTGGAGCAAGGACATCCGTGGATTTATGCAAACGAAATCGCAAGCGTAGATGGAGAATGCGAGCCGGGGGATCTGGTCTCGGTGTTAAGCCATACGGGGCAGTTTTTGGCGTGCGGGTATATGAATCCGAAATCGCAAATCGCCGTCCGGATCGTATCGTATTCGCCTTTGGAACATATGGACCGGGACTTTTTCGCCGACAAGTTCCGTCAAGCGATCCAGCTTCGGAGCCGCTTCGTCGGCGAGGCGACGGGTTACCGTCTGATCTACGGGGAAGCCGACTTTCTGCCCGGCCTTGTCGTAGACCGTTTTGCCGACGTACTTGTCGTTCAAGTGCTCTCTCTCGGCATGGAGCGGCGAAAGAGCATCATCGTGGATACGCTCGCGGAGCTGCTGCAGCCGCGAGGCATTTACGAACGAAGCGACGTGCCGGTACGCGAGCTCGAAGGGCTGGAGCAGACGAAAGGAACGCTGTACGGCGAATGTCCGCGCTTCGTGGAAATTATCGAGAACGGTCTGAGGATCGAGGTGGATATCGAGCAGGGGCAGAAGACAGGGTATTTCTTCGACCAACGTGAAAACCGCGAGGCCATCGGCAAGCTGATGAACGGGTGGGGGGCGCGCAGCGGGATTCGTCTCGTGGTGGACGAAAGCTCCGGAAGGCCGGTTCCCGTCAACGCGAACGGCAAGGAAGTAACGTTTCCTTACTGGGACGGAGCTTCCGTACTAGAATGCTTCTCGCACACCGGAAGCTTCACGCTGAATGCATGCCGGCTCGGAGCGAAGAAAGTGACTTGTCTCGATATATCCGAGCATGCAATCGATAGCGCGAGACGGAACGTGGAGCTGAACGGCTTCGGCGACCGGGTCGAATTTGTAGTAGCCGATGCCTTCGATTATTTGCGCGCGCACGTGAAGGGCCTCGATGAACGAAAAATGAGGGCCCAAGCAGGGCAATCCGGAGGCAAAGTGGACACCTCCAAGCCGGTAGGGGCGGAGGGCCGCACTTGGGACGTCGTCATCCTCGATCCGCCTGCGTTCGCCAAGACGAAGAGCGCTGTCGACGGCGCTCTGAGAGGATACAAAGATATTAATCTGCACGCGATGAAGCTCGTTAACGAAGGCGGTTTTCTCGTTACGGCGAGCTGCTCCTACCACGTCAGGTCCGAAGCTTTTCTCGAGACGATTCTGGCGGCTGCCGCGGATGCCCGCAAAGTATTGCGTCTGATCGAGTTCCGGGGCGCGGGCAAGGATCATCCGCATATTCTCGGCGTGGATGAAGGAGATTACTTGAAGTTCGCCATCTTCGAGGTGCGTTCCAGGTAATGATTCTTCATGAGACTATCGATTAACTGAGGGATATGGAGTGGAAAGTGAAAAGGATACCTTCTGGCAAGTTTTGGCTTTAAACCTCCAACCGCTAAATCTTTGATATTCAAGGAGTTTAAAACAAGCTGTCTGAGCAAAGAAGGTATCTTTTCACTTGGAACGGCGCGCGTTCACTTCAATAACCAGTTAATCGATAGGCTCCATCACAGTTTTACTTCAGGGGAGGAGACGGCATGAAGCCGATTGACCCGCAAGCCGTACAGCGCATACTGGATAAGCTGAAAAACGAAAGCTTATATCTTCATCTCGAAATGACGACAGGCGCCTACGCCTCTCATTTTGACAGCACGAAGTTTACCGCATCCACTTTTTTGAAAAACGGTCTCGTCCGGTTTACCGAAGGATCGATTGCCGGGAGCGGCCCGGCGTACCGCATCGGCTTGAAGACGGATACGGGCTGGGTATATTCGGAAGGCTTGACACATTGGGAAAGCGACGGGAACGATACGCTGCTGACGGCGGGATACGACAGCGAAGGAAAGCTCGTCGTCGGACTGCAGCTGGGCAAGAAAACGTTCTGACCATTACGGGAAAGTAGGGGAAAGCGATGGAACGTCAGCGGCACATATTGGTGGTGCTCCCGCATCCCGATGACGAAACCGGCATTTCGGGAACGATTGCGAAGCACATTCGGCAAGGGACTCCCGTAACTTACGTATGTTTGACTTTGGGTGAAATGGGGCGGAATATGGGGGTTCCGCCATTTGCGAACCGGGTCACTCTTCCCGCGATCCGCAAGCGCGAGCTGGAGGAGTCGTGCCGAGCGATCGGCATACAAGATTTGCGGATGTGGGGCTTGCACGATAAAACCGTCGAGTTTGAAAACCGGGATGCTTTGATTGGCCGTATCGATGCAATCATTGCGGAATTGAACCCATCTCTGATACTTACCTTTTACCCCGGATACAGCGTACATCCGGACCATGATGCCACTGGGGCGGCCGTGATCGCCGCGGTACAGAAATTGCCGGAGGCGGCAAGACCGGACGTTCATTGCGTCGCTTTCGCCAAAGGGCACGAGGAAGCGCTTGGCGCGCCAACGGTCTTTAACGATGTGACGGAGCTGCTCGATCTGAAGCTGAGCTCCCTCAAGGCGCATCAATCCCAGTTTCATCATATGTCGGGCATATTGTCGCTCGAGGACGAGAAACTCCGCAGCAGATGGGGGCTGGAGCGCTTCTGGAAATACCAATTTGATTAAGGCTTTCTTGGATGTGCGAAAAGATCAATCCCCGTTCGATCGGAAGATTCCGAACCGGACGGGGATTATTCGTGTTCGTTACCATTGCTGCACGGTATCGCTCCCGCGCCGGTTGGACTCCTGCTTCAGATGATGGCGGATGCCTCGGCCCGCCATAGGCTCGTCGCGGAATCTCGGAATGACATGAAGATGGACGTGCGGAACCGTCTGTCCTCCGACCGGGCTGCAGTTCCAGCCGACGTTGTAACCGTCTGGAGCCGAGTCCCGGTCGATCATTTGTTTGGCCTGCCGCAGCAGCCGGTACGTATCGGCCCATTCTTCTTCGGTCATATCGAATACGGTAGCCCTATGCGCCTTCGTCACGATCATGTACGAGCCGTTCAGCACTTTATCCGGGTTGCGGATCAGAGCGCAATGCTCGTTATGCGCCGTCGCCTCGTACCGGACAGCATCCCAGCAAAACGGACAATGTTCCATCTTCCACCTCCTTTTTAGAGATTATTTTTTCGGGGTCCCCGCAAAGTACTTGGAATAAGCTTCAAAGCAAGGCTTCACTTTGTGGGGTTAGTTAACTCATTGTATCGAATATATGAAAATATGTCCTGCATTTCGGCAACAAATGATATAATAGATTCAAAAAACGACATGACAAGGAGTCGGCTGGGAGCGTACGAGTGATGAAAACAACCATTTATGACATCGCAAAAGCGGCGGGCGTATCGATCGCGACCGTCTCCAAAGTCATCAACGGCACAGGGCGCATCAGCACCGAGACGCGCGAACGCGTAAACGAAATTATGCAGGAGCTCGATTATCAGCCGAGCGTAGTCGCTTCCGCGCTGACGGGCAAAAGCACGTTCACGATCGGCCTGCTCATCCCGGATTTGGCGAACCCGCTTTATGCGGAAATCGCGCGGAGCGTGGAAGATCGGGGCCGGGAGCTAGGCTTCAACCTCGTCATGTGCAGCACCGACAACAATCCGCGGAGGGAAGGGGACTACATTACCTTTCTGAAGCAGAAACAAGTAGACGGCATCATCATCTCTACCGGGGTCAGCAATGAAGTGGGACTGAAAAATTTGGTCAAGCAAAAAATACCGGTAGCTCTCGTAACGCGCGATATCCCTTCGCTTTCGGCGGATAGCGTCAAGGTAGACGATTTTCTCGGCGGCTATCAGGCTGCTGCTCATTTGATCGGCTTGGGGCATAGACATATCGCGGTCATTACCGAGGATTTGAATTTGAACAGCAGCAAGGAGCGTGTCAGAGGGTACCGGTACGCGCTCGAGGAAGCGGGAATCGACGTAGATACGCAATTTTGCGTAGAGAGCGTATCGTCGGTGGAGGAGGGCAAGCGGCATGCGCTCGACATGCTGCGTTCGGACAATTCCCCGACCGCCATATTCGCTAGCAACGATTTACTTGCAATCGGCGCCGTTCAGGCGGCCAAGGAGCTGCGATTGACGATACCATGGGATTTGTCGGTTATCGGGTTCGACAACACGTTGTTGGCCGGAATCGTCGATCCGCCGCTTACGACGGTTGCCCAGCCTATCGCCCAAATGGGGCGGCAAGTGATGGATTTGATCATTCAGGAAGTTCGCGGTCAAAAACAAACGAAGCAACGAATCGTCTTGATGCCGGAGCTGATCGTTCGTCAATCGACTACGTTTCCCCGCAAAGTGTGACCGAATGCAATCCGTGCCGTGTATCCCGCAATTGCAGGCTGCCCGTCGGGCGGCTTCTTTTGCATGCGAGCAACTATGGATAAAGAAGTGGAGGCGTCGCTGTGCTGCTATACGGAAAACAATGGACTCGCCGAGAGTTGGAAGCGAGAGCGGGGAATATCGGACAACTGGGCGGAATTCGCAGATGGAGACTTGTCGAGGGCAAGGAAGCGGGAGTCGATGTCATCCAGATTCGAACGGGGGCCGGTCTTGAATTCGAGGTAACGCCTGAGAAAGGGCTCGACATTTCGCTCGCGGAGCTGTTCGGAGCGTCCGTCTCGTGGCAATCTCCGAGCGGCAACGTTCATCCTATGCACTATGAGCCGGAAGGAGTCGGCTGGCTGCGTACCGCATCGGGCGGTCTGCTTATGACATGCGGTTTGTCGCACGCGGGCTCCCCGAGCGATGACGAGACGGGGAGCTACGGCCTGCATGGCCGCGCGCACCATACGCCTGCAAGACAGGTGACGGCCGTTGAACAATGGAAAGGCGATGAGCTTGAGCTTCGCGTATCCGGCATCGTGGAAGAAACGTCGATCGCCGGCTCCAAGCTGAGGCTTGTCCGCGAGATTATTTCCGTAATGGGACAAAATCGCATCACGATCCGCGACCGGGTCGAAAATTTCGGGTTTCGACCGGCGCCGCACCTGATGCTTTACCATTTCAATTTCGGTTTTCCGCTGCTCGGTGAACAAACGACGGTAACGTTGCCCCAAGCGTTGTTGGACGCACGCGACCCGGGTACTCCGACCGACAGCTGCGGTAGATGGCAAGCTCCGGATGCGAACATCGTAGAGCAAGTGTTTTACCATAGATTGCTTATGGAGAAGCTCGCAGAACCGGGAGTAGCGGAGGCGCGGATTCACAATCCATGCTTTCCGATGGGCGGAGTATCGAGACCGTTGACGGTTAAACTGAGATGGTCGGCGGATACGTTGCCGCTTCTCGTACAGTGGCGCATGCCGGGTGCCGGCGAGCACGTTCTCGGCTTGGAGCCGTCCAACTGCATAGTAGGGGGTAGAGAGGCCGTCATGCGAGACAATGGAAGCTTGCCTGCCCTTCAGCCCGGCGGGTCGATCGAGTATAAGCTGGAGTTGATAATGGAAGCGGAAGGGTAACGCTTTTCTTTGGTCATGCAATCGATACATACGAAATAGCGAGTATGGTTAATCTAATAGCAACATTTCTGGGCACATTCGGCGGAATGGGCCTGTTTTTCGTTTTTTTACCAGATTGGGCGTCGTTGACTGGGACAATCCGGATGTTGTAAGCTAACATTTAGTTTAGTGCTAAAAGATTTATTGCTAAACTATTTAGAGCTAAAGCAAGGGGGGTGCCTAATGCCCGAAATAAACAGCCAGCTTCTGGAGCTTAGCGGCATGTTCAGAAACCTGGTGCGGAAAATGACTCACGAGTGGAAACGGCGGATGGGCGACAGCTTCTCGATGACGCAATTTCGTACGCTATACGTGTTGTACTCGCGCGGACCGCAAAAGGCGGCGGATATGGCCGATATTTTGTGCGTGACGTCCGGAGCGATTACCGGCTTGGCCGATAAATTAATCATGAAGCAGTTAGTCGAGAGACAAAGGAGCGAGGACGACCGGAGAGTCGTATATCTCCGCATTACGGACCAAGGCAAGGAAATGCTCGATGGAATGCTCGAGAAACAGAAAGAGACGATTTCGTTGTTTTTCGAAGGATTGCCGAAGGAAGACATCGAGCATCTTAGACGTATTTTCGAACTTTTACTAATGCGTATCGAGCAGCTGGAACAAGAAGAATAGAGAAGGAGCAGAGAACTTGGAGCATTTATCACATAAGCGAAAAATGACGATTATGGTTGCGATTATCGCCGCGATGTTCTTCGCCGCGATCAACCAAACGATCGTAAGCACGGCCATGCCCCGGATTATCGCCATTCTGGGGGGGATGGATTATTACACTTGGGTTATTACGATCTACATGCTGACCTCGACGATATCGACCGTTCTCGTAGGAAAGCTGTCGGACATTTACGGACGCAAGCCGTTCATGCTCGCGGGTATCGTATTTTTCATCGTCGGCGCCTTTTTGACCGGATTATCGAATGATATCTTTCAATTGATTACGTACCGGGGCGTTCAAGGTATCGGCGCCGGCATCATTATGGCTTCCGCTTTTACCGCCGTGGGTGATTTGTTCTCGCCCCGCGAACGGGGCAAATGGACCGGCGTCATGATGGCCGTATTCGGCTTCTCCAGCGTAATCGGTCCTACGCTCGGCGGCTGGATTGTAGATCATATGGATTGGGAATGGGTATTCTGGATTTTCCTTCCGGTAGGCGTCGTCGCGTTTTTCCTGATTATGGCGCTGTTTCCGAAAGTGGATAAGAAGAAGTCGGAATCGATCGACTATATGGGTTCGTTGTTCCTCACCTTGACGATTGTTCCGCTGCTTATCGGCTTCTCGTGGGCGGGCACGAAGTATGCTTGGGGATCATCGCAAATTATCGGCTTGTTTGCCGCGGCTCTTGTCGCCCTGCTCATCTTTGTGCTCGTGGAGATGAAGGTGAAAAGTCCGGTGCTTCCGTTGTCTTTATTCCGGAACAGCATCGTCACGCTCTCGAATTTGACCGGGTTTTTGATGAACGCGGGGATGATGGGCGCGTTGATTTATTTGCCGTTTTTCGTGCAGGGGGTTGAGGGGGTCTCGCCGACCTACTCCGGCTATGTCACGATGCCGATGTCGATCAGCATGGTCATTATCAGCTCCTTCACGGGAAGATGGATAACGAAGACGGGAAAATATAAGCGCTATGCGCTGATCGGCATGCCGGTCATGATCGCGGGCATGATCATGATGGCTTTCATGAACAGCATTTGGCTGGCCGTGCTCAGCATGATCGTATTCGGCTTCGGTCTCGGTCTCGGTATGCCCGTCTTCTCGCTTACGGTGCAAAATGCCGTCAGACCGGATCAGCTCGGCGTGGCGACCGCGTCCTCGCAGCTGTTCCGCAATATGGGCGGAACGATCGGGATCGCCGTGATGGGAACGATTATGGCGACGAGTCTGAAAAATAGTCTGAAATCGGCGGCCGAATCCGGAGCCGGAGTCGATCTTACGAAGCTGGACCCGAAGGTGGCCGAACAGCTCGCGGCTTTCCATAACCCGGAAATGCTGCTGGATCAGCCGAGATTGGAACAGCTCCGGCAGACGCTGCCCGAGCAAGTGCAGCCGATCTTCGAGAAGATGATCGATATGCTGCGTGATGCTCTCAGCACCTCGCTCACCACCGTATTTTTGTCCGGCGCGGCTTTGCTCGTAGTGGCATTGGTGCTCGTCCTCTTCTTGAAGGAGATCCCGCTGCGCACGTCCAACCGGATGCCGGAACAAGCCGGAGATCCGGCGAAGAGCGGAAAGGAAGCGGAGCTTTCCGGTACGGTAGCGAAGCAAGTTTGATCGTATGCAGATTGAGGAGCCGTCGAGCCTATGGACGGCTCTTTTTCTTTTTTACGACCGGCCATCTGCTGCACAGGACTGCGACGTTTACTTCGCCTTTTTGCCATTGGCCAGCATATCGACCGCCTGCCCGATCCGCCTCGCGCGGGTTTCTTCTTTTTTGGCCGATAGGATCCATTCCACGTATTCCTTGCGGTGAGAGTACGACAGCTTCTCGAAAAATGCGGACGCATCCTCGTTTGCGCCGAGCGCCTCTTGAAAAGCTTCCGGAACGTCTACGGTTCTCTCGTCGTAATCCGGCTCAATCTCGATGCGAACGGCATCTCCCGCCGTCACTCCGGCTTCGTCCCGCACCGATTGCTTTACTACCATGTAATGGGTACCGTCTCCGTTCGGCATGAGAGAAGCGCGGATCGGTACGTCGTTGACGGTGCCTTTTACTTTCAATTGCCCCCGCGCGCCGTACGTCGCGGCAACGTCAAACGGGATTTGCACGAATGTCCAAGTTCCGGTTCCTGCCGGACGGACGAGGGAAGCTTCGAATTGCGGCATAAGTTTGCTCCTTTCGGGAGTTAGGCGGAACAAAGCGATACGGATAGTATAGCACAACCGTACGGGCAATCGTCGCTTCCCGCGGATCATCCATTCGATACCGGCCATGGCGGACATTCCGGCAAAAATATGCTAGAATACTAGAATAAGATAAGAACATTTGTTTTCGTACAGGAGGCCCACATGGCGATCCGTTACATACTCGGTAGGTCCGGCAGCGGGAAGACGAAACGCTGTCTGGACGAAATCAGACATATTCTGCGGCAGGAGCCGGAAGGGCCGCCGCTTATATTGCTCGTGCCGGAGCAAGCTACTTTTCAGGCGGAGCACGCTCTCGTTTCTACGCCCGGACTCGGCGGTACGATCCGCGCCCAGGTGCTCAGCTTTCGGCGGCTTGCCTTTCGTGTCATGCAGGAGGCCGGCGGAACGGCGCGGGTCCATATCGACGACAGCGGCAAAAAAATGTTGCTGTACGATATTTTGCACAAATACGGAGACGAGCTGCGGCAGTTCCGCGCAACATCCGATCAGTCGGGGTTCATCGACAATCTGAACCGGATGTACGGCGAATTTCGCCGTTACTGCATTACCCCGGACCGGCTTGAGCAATTTGTCCGGAATGCGGAGCAAAGGCAAGAGCCGGGCGGCGCGTTCGGCTTGCCGACAGACAAGCTGCACGATTTGCTGTTCGTGTACAAAAAGTTTGAGGAGAAGCTGTCCAGCCATTATCTCGATTCGGAGCATTTGCTGACAAAGATGGCCGAGCTGATGGCGGAATCGGCCTACATTCGCGATGCACGGGTGTGGATTGACGGTTTCTTCGGCTTTACGCCGCAAGAGATGCAGGCGATCGGCGAATTGATGCGGTGCTGCCGTCAAATGACCGTCAGCTTGTGCGTCGACCGCGATTACGAGTCGGGAGATACGCCGGACGAGCTCGATTTGTTTCATCCGACCGCGCGGACTCTGGTTCGGCTGAAACGGGTCGCGGAGGAGCGGCAAGCGGAGCAGGAGAGCGTCATTATGCTCGAAGGGCGGCCGCACCGTCATGAGCGGAGTCCGAAGCTCGCACATTTGGAGCGGTCGTTCGAATACAGAAGCGGCCGGCCGTTCAGAGGGGGAGAGGCCGCCGGCGAACGGGAAATCGTCATAGCGGCCGCCGTGAACCGCCGCGCGGAAGCGGAAGGAGCCGCGAGGGAAATCGTCCGTCTCGTGCGTGACGAAGGCTGCCGGTGGCGGGACGTAGCCGTTATGGTGCGCAACCTGGAAAGCTATGGCGATTTGCTCGCCGTCACGTTCGCGGATTACGGAATCCCGTTTTTTCTCGATCAGAAGCGATCGGTGCTGCATCATCCCGTCGTCGAGCTTATCCGCTCGGGACTCGAGGTTGTCGCCGGACGATGGCGCAACGATGCGGTATTCCGCTGCATCAAGACCGAGCTCTTGTTTCCGCAGGAACGGACAGACGATCCCGGGAACGCTTCACGGCTGAGAGACGCGATGTGCAGATTGGAAAATTATGTGCTCGCTGCAGGCGTTCAAGGCTCCCGCTGGACGGAAGCACGAAAATGGACGTACCGGGTAGGCTCGATGCTGGACGACGTGCAGGAAGGAACGGGCGGTGGTCCCGACGAGTCGTTCTATTTGGAAATGGACAGGCTTCGCCGCATGATCGCGAAGCCGCTTTCGGAGCTGGAGGCCGGGCTTCGCGAGGCGGACACGGTGCGCGGCATGGCGGAGGCGCTGTACCGGTTTCTGGAGCTGACGAAAGTGCCCTCCCGGCTCGAAGCATGGAGCCGTGAATGTTTGGATGCGGGAGCTCCGGAAAAAGCCCGCGAGCATACGCAGGTATGGGGAAGCATCGTCGACCTGCTCGATCAGATCGTCGAAATGCTAGGCGGCGAAGCGATGTCGCTCGACCGTTTCGCTGGAATTGTCGAGGCGGGTCTAGAAACGGTCCGGCTCGGACTCGTGCCGCCATCGCTCGATCAGGTGCTGATCGGTACGATGGACCGTACCCGCTCGGGCGCTGTCCGGCACTGCCTCGTGTTGGGCGCGAACGACGGGATTATCCCGGCCAAGCCGGACGAGAGCGGCGTGCTGTCGGAGCCGGAGCGGGAACGGCTGATCGAGGCCGGTCTCGAGCTCGCGGACGGCAGCCGCCGCAAGCTGATGGACGAATCTTTCCTCATCTACATAGCGCTGGCAACGCCGGCGGAATCGCTGTGGGTCAGTTATCCGCTCGCCGACGAGGAAGGCAAATCGCTGCTTCCTTCGGAGATCGTCAAACGGCTGAAGACGATGTTTCCGGCGATTCGGGAACAGCAGCTGTTGACGGATCCCCAGATCGGCGATTTGAGCCCGTCCGGCGATCCTTATGAATATGCGGTCAATCCGGATAAGGCGCTTTCCCATCTGGCGGTACAGCTGCGCCAATGGATGCGCGGCACGCCAATCGCCGAATCGTGGTGGGACGTCTACAATTGGCTCTGTTCGAAGCCCGGACATAAAGAGAAGCTGCGCCGCACGCTGCGTTCTTTGTTTTATACGAACCATGAGCCGCCTTTGCCCGAATCGGTCAGCCGAGAGCTGTACGGCGATCTGCTGCGGGCGAGCGTGTCGCGGATGGAACGATTCGTGTCGTGCCCGTTCTCGCAATTTGCATCCCACGGGCTGCGGCTGGCCGAGCGACGCGTTTACCGGCTCGATGCTCCGGATATCGGACAGCTGTTCCATGCGGCCCTCAGCCGGATTGCGCTGGAGCTTCAACGCGAAGGCGCGGATTGGGGCTCCTTGTCCGCCGAGCAATGCTTCGAGCGTGCGGCCAAAGCGGTCGACGAGCTGGCGCCGCGTCTGCAAGGGGAAATCTTGCTCAGTTCGAGAAGGTACGGCTATATCGCCCGCAAGCTGAAGCAAATTATCGGACGGGCATCCGTCGTGCTCGGAGCTCATGCGCGCAGCGGACAATTCGTGCCGATCGGACTGGAGGTCGGATTCGGGCCGGGACAGCCGCTGCCTCCGCTCGAGTTCAAGCTGGACAACGGCTGCAGAATGGAGATCATCGGGAGAATCGACCGGGTGGACCGGGCGAGCAGCGACAAGGGCGTCCTGCTGCGCGTCATCGACTACAAATCGAGCGATACGGCGCTCAAGATGGCCGATATTTTTTACGGAATGTCGCTTCAGATGCTCACGTATTTGGATGTCGTCATTACGCATGCCGAGCACTGGATCGGTACACCGAGTCTGCCTGCCGGCGTACTTTACTTTCATGTACACAATCCGATGCTCGTACGCAAAAATACGCTGACTCCCGAAGAGGCGGAGGCGCAGCTGCTGAAACGGTTTAAAATGAAAGGACTTGTTCTCGAGGACGAAGAAACGGTGCGGTTGATGGACGGATCGTTCCGGGAACGGAACGGCCATTCGCAGTTGATTCCCGTCGCGCTCAAAGCGGACGGAAGCTTCTACAAAAATTCCTCCGTCGTATCGGAGCGGCAATGGGACGGGCTGCGGGGATATGTAAGAGGCATGATAACGCGCATCGGCCAGAACATAACGGACGGACAGGTCGATATCCGGCCGTCGCGAATGGGCCCGAAGCTCGCTTGCGCCTATTGCCCGTACAAGCCGGTATGCCAGTTCGAGCCGCTGTTCGAGGGCAATGACTACAATAGAATGCACCGGATCGATAAAGAGCAGGTATGGCAGGCGATCGAGAGCGGCGCCGTGCCTTCGTAAACGGCCGGCTCCACTTTTGGGGGAATTATTGAGGGGGCTCCCCGATAGTACTTGGAGTAAGTATCGGAGGTCAGCTTCACTTTCGGGGGAACTATTGAGGGGCTCCCCCAAAAGTACTTGGAATAAGCAGCGAAGGCCGGCTCCACTTTTGGGGGAATTTTTGAGGGGGAAGTCTTGCATGAGTAATGAAGCGTACAAAACGGAACAACGTCCGCCGAGGGCGGCCAAGCCGGAGGGCAGCACATGGACGGACGAGCAGTGGGAGGCTATTCGGCTGCGCGGGTCCGACATCCTTGTAGCGGCCGCTGCGGGTTCGGGCAAGACGGCCGTACTCGTCGAACGAATCATACGGCGCATAACGGATGAGCGTGACCCGGTCGACGTCGATCGTCTGCTCGTAGCGACGTTCACGAACGCCGCCGCCGGGGAAATGCGGCAGCGCATTCGCGAGGCGATCGAGAAGAAGCTCGCCGAGCAGCCGGCTTCCGAGCATTTGCGCCGGCAGGTCGCGCTCATTCACCGTGCTTCGATTACGACGCTCCACTCGTTCTGTCTCGATGTCATCCGCCGTCATCATCAGCGCATCCGGCTCGATCCGGCGTTCCGCATCGCGAACGAGACGGAAGCGGAATTGATGCGGCAAGACATTTTGAGCGATTTGCTGGAGGATCAATACGGGAACAACGGGGAAAACAGCGCGTTTTGGCGGCTGGCGGACGCCTTCGGCGGCGAACGGGGAGACGACGCGTTGTTCCGTCTTATTCAGCGGCTTTACGATTATTCGCGCAGTCATCCGTGGCCGGACCATTGGCTTCTGGATACGGCAAAAAAATTCGAACCGCAGTCTGACGATGCGGCAGAACGGGAGGGCGAATCCGATCCATGGCGGCGGACGCTGATCGCCGACGTCAAGCTGGAGCTGCAAGGGATGGCGAGCTTATTGGACGAAGCTCTTCGCTTGTGCGACAGGCCGGGAGGTCCCGTTCCGTATGCGGCCAATATAAAAGACGATCTCGTTCAAATCGTCGGAGCGGCTCATGCGGCCGACCGATCGTGGGAGGCTCTGTTCCTCGCCTTCCGGGAAACTTCGTTCGGAAAGCTGAACGCATGCCGCGGAGCCGACGTGGACAAGTCGCTGCAGGAGCGCGTCAAACAGCTTCGCGACAGGGTCAAAAAGCAGTTTGGCGACATTCGCGAGGAGCTGTTCGAGCGATCCCCGGAGCAGTATACGGCGGAAATGGGCGAAATCGCGCCGGTCGTACGCAAGCTTGCGGAGGTCGTGATCGAGTTTGGAGAGCGGTATAAGCTGAAAAAGGCGGAGAAAGGGCTCGTAGACTTCTCCGATCTCGAGCACTACAGTCTGGAAATATTGAGGCATCCGGATTCCGCCCCGGGACGACTCCTGCCCTCGGACGCGGCGGAGCAATACCGCGAGCAGTTCGTGGAAATATTGTTGGACGAATATCAGGATACGAATACGGTGCAGGAAGCGATTGTCGGCCTTATTTCCCGCCCGGCCCCCGGGAACCGATTCATGGTCGGGGACGTTAAGCAGAGCATATACCGGTTCCGGCTGGCCGAGCCCGGCTTGTTTATGGAAAAATACAGGTCGTTCGGTCCGGCTGAAGCGGAAGATCCGGAGGATGGCCGAAAGATCGATCTGGCGCGCAACTTCCGCAGCCGTCAGCAAATCGTCGACGGCGTCAACTTTATTTTCAAGCAAATCATGACGGAGCGGGTCGGCGAGATGGATTACGACGAGGCGGCGCAACTCGTCTGCGGAGCCGCATATCCGGATAGTCCGAACGACATGGCGGTAGAATTGGCTATCCTCGATCGGGGGAGCTCCGCTTCGGACGAGGAGGATACGGGAGCCGAGCGGAATGACGGAGATGAACAGGAGGAATCGGCTGACGCGGCGGCAAGCGCTGCGGGGACGAATCTGGAGCAGGAAGAGCAGCAGACGGAAACGGCGCAGCTGGAAGCGCGGTTCATCGTATCGCAAATTCGTCGACTGGTCGGGCTGGATGGCCATCCGCCGTTTCAGGTGTTCGATCGGGGAACGGGCGGGTTAAGACCGGCGATGTTTCGGGATATCGTCATTTTGCTGCGAGCGACCTCCCAGTGGGCGCCTGTCTTTATGGATGAGTTGAGAGCGTCGGGCATTCCCGGCTATGCCGATTTGAATACCGGTTATTTTACCGCCACCGAAGTGGAAATCATGCTGTCGCTGCTGCAAATCATCGACAACCCTTACCAGGATATACCGGTTGCCGCCGTACTTCGCTCGCCGATGTTCGGATTGACGGCAGCCGAGCTGGCGCAGGTGCGAATCCGCGGCAAAAACAAGCCGTTCTATGAAGCGGTATTGGCGTGTTTGTCCGATGAAGGAGCGGCGGAAGCGGATGCCGGTAATCGCTGGGACGGCAATGAAGACGGTCTACCGCTCCGATCCAAGCTCTTGTCTTTCCGCGATAAGCTGACGGGCTGGCGGGAAGAAGCCCGTCAAGGCTCTTTGTCTCAATTGATATGGAACGTATACCGCGAGACCGGTTATTACGATTTTGTCGGAGGGATGCCGGGAGGCTTGCAGCGTCAGGCGAACTTGCGGGCGCTCTACGACCGGGCCAGACAATATGAAGCGACGTCGCTGCGCGGCTTGTTCCGTTTTTTGCGTTTCGTGGAACGCATGCGGGACAGCGGAGCCGATCTCGGAGCGGCACGCGCGCTCGGGGAGCAGGAGGATGTCGTGCGCATCATGTCGATCCATAAGAGCAAAGGGCTCGAGTTTCCCGTCGTATTCGTCGCCGGGCTGGGCAAGACGTTCAATCAGACCGATCTGAACGATTCGTTTCTGCTGCACAAGGAACTGGGCTTCGGCCCGATGTTCGCGGACCCGGTGCAGCGTGTCGCCTGCCCGACTTTACCGATGCTTGCTATCCGCAGGCGGATGAAGATGGAGATGATTGCCGAGGAGTTCCGGGTCCTATATGTGGCGCTTACCCGTCCGAAAGAAAAAATGGTGCTCGTCGGCACGGTTCCGTCATTCGAGAAATCGGCGCAAAAGTGGAGCCGCATGCAGGAGGAAGCCGACTGGCAGCTTCCCGCACACGAAATGGCGCGAGCCCGGTGTTACCTCGACTGGCTCGGTCCGGCTCTCGTTCGTCATCCGGATGCTCCGGCGATCCGCTCCCAAAGCGGTGAAGGAGATTCGTATCAAGTTCCGTCGATCATGGCGGAAGAGCCGTCCAGATGGAACGTCGGGATTCTTTCATCATTAGGTTACGCCCAAGCGGCCGCAGCCGTGGAAGTTCGGTTCGCGGACGACCGTATGGAAGCGGTCGCGCAGCTCAAGCCGGTTACGGGAGCGGGGAAGGAAGCGGAGGAGAAAGCGGGCGAACGATTGGATATGCGGTTCCATTGGACGTATGGCTTCGGACAGGCGTCAGGCTTGTTTTCCAAAACATCCGTATCCGAGCTCAAGCGGCTGAAAGACCGTTCGTTCGGACGGGAAGATCCGGAGGCAGCGGAATGGGCGGGAGTTGCGCCGAATCCGGACGGGGATGAGGATGGCCGACAGTCCGCTGCCGGGAGCAGAGCTTCCTTGCACGTATTGGCGAAACGGCCCGGCTTTCTGGGCAAGCAGGAGATGACGGCCGCCGAGCGCGGGACGATTTACCATGCGGTTATGCAGCATTTGCCTTTGGAGCGCGAAGTCACGGAAGAGGTCGTCCGGATCACGCTCGACCGGATGGTGTCGCGTCAGCTGATCGCCCCCGAGCATCGGGAAGCGGTTGATGCGGCGGTGATCGCTTCCTTTTTCCGCGAAGAGGTCGGCCGACGGTTGATTGCCGCCGACAAGGTGTACAGGGAGGTGCCTTTCAGCTATGGCCTCCCGGCAGAGGAAGCTTATCCTGGGGCGGAAGAAGCGGTCCGCGGCGAAACGGTGCTCTTACAAGGGGTTATCGACTGCTTGTTCAAGGAAAACGGAGAGCTCGTGCTGCTCGATTACAAAACGGACGCCGTTTCCGGCAGCCGATTGAATGTGCTGAAAGAACGGTACGGCATCCAGCTCGGATTGTATGCCAAGGCGATCGAGCATATATGGCGGCGGCCGGTTAAGGAAAAGTTGCTTTATTTCTTTGATGGCCCCCATATGGTGCGGGTCGGCGGAAGCTGAGGCTGTCATGCAAAAAGTCCCCGGACGGGGACTTTTTGCATGACAGAGTTTATAATTTTCGGGGTCTCCGCAAAGTAATTGGAATAAGCTTCGAAGAAAGGCTCCACTTTGTGGGGTTATCTAAAAATCCGGTGATAACACCAAATCTTTCTCGGTCATATTCAGCTTGTACCACTCCTCGAACGTTTCCGGTGGCATCGGCTTGCCGAACAAGTAGCCTTGCGCTTCATCGCATTTGTGCTGCTGCAGGTATAAATATTGTTCTTCCGTCTCTACGCCTTCCGCGGTAACTTTCAGTTTCAGCGTTTTGGCCAGCACGATAATGGCGTTTACGATAGCCGCATCGTCCGGATCTTCATGAATACCGCTGATGAACGAACGGTCTACCTTCAGAGCGTCAATCGGAAATTTTTTTAAATAGCTGAGTGAAGAGTAGCCGGTCCCGAAGTCGTCGATCGATATTTTGACGCCCATTTCCTTCAGCTCGCGCAGCATCAGGATGTTGCGGTTGACGTTTTGCATGGCCGCGGTTTCCGTAATTTCCAGCTCCAAATATTGGGGCTTCAGTCCGGCTTGGCGCAAAATGCGGCCGATTACGCCCGGCAGATGCTGCTGCCGGAATTGGAGCGGGGACAAGTTAACGCTGACGGACAATTCGTCCATCCCCTCGTCCTGCCATTTCTTTATCTGAACGCACGCCTTGCGCAGCACCTGCTCGCCCAGCTGGACGATCAAACCGGTTTCTTCCGCGAGCGGGATGAAATCGAGCGGCGGAATGACTCCCAGACTCGGATGCTGCCAGCGAACCAATGCTTCGACGCATACGACTCTTTCCGATTTCGTATGGATGCGGGGCTGGTAAAATACGAGCAGCTCGTCCTTCTCCAGCGCCTTGCGCAGCATCGCTTCCATGGCGAACCGTTCGATCTGGGCTTCCGTCCTCTCCGGAGCCAAGTAGTACTGAAAGTTGTTGCGTCCCTGCTGCTTGGCCCGGTACATGGCCGCTTCGGCGTTTTTCATGAGCATTTCCGGAGTCGTGCCATGGGTCGGGTACAGGGCGATGCCGATACTGGTCGTCGTATAGATTTCATGCGGGCCGAGAAATATTCCTTCCCGCAAACATTCGAACACGGCGCTGCACACTTGATTGGCATCGTCCGCGCTGGCGACGTTATGAACAAGCAGCGCGAACTCGTCGCCGCCGAGACGCGCAAGCAGAACATCTTTGTCGATGTTCGAGCGGATTCGTTCTGAAACCGTTTTCAGCAGCAAATCTCCGGTCTCGTGTCCCATCGTATCGTTAACATGCTTGAACTGGTCGAGATCGAGAAACAGAACGGCCAGCCCTTTATTTCTCGTGCTGCGCTTGCCCAGCGAAGCCGTCAGCCGGTCTTTGAACATTTCCCGGTTGGGCAGTCCGGTGAGTGAATCGTAGAAAGCCATTTTCACCAGGTTGTCCGACGTTCGGCCGACCAGTATGATCATGACGATCATTCCGAGCACATTCATAACCGTATCGAGCGAAAAAAAATAGCTGCCTTGAACAACGGTGAGCAGGAGAATCTCACCAACGGCCAACGCACATATGACGAGAGCGGTCCGCCTGCCCAGCTCGGAAGCATATAGCGGCAGCAGAAAAAGCAGCAGCCATGTCGGGCTGACGCCGGGTCGCCAATCGGGCAAAACGTACACCATCGTGATGATCGCCATATCGATAAAGACGATAACGGCCAGACTAGGTATGCGCAGCAGCTGGCTCAAATCTCCCACTATATAGGCCCGATGGACAAGGAAGGCGGTAAACACCAGGGACAAAGCCGCGAGCGTAAGCAGCACGAACTGCTTCTGGCTAATGAAAAGAAGCAGCAGCACGGCAGGTAAAATGAAATGTCCGATAGCAAACACTTTTGCGTTTTTATGATTCATGCTGCTAGCTGCACCCCTCGCGAAGGTTGGAATAGGTATGACCGCTCGTACGGCAATACTGGAAAAATGTTCTTTGTCGAATCTTCATCCAGTATACATGATTTTGTTGGGGGATTCTATGAAAAATCGTCTAAATTTGTCGGATTAACGAGAAATATCGGAGAGTTACACCGGTTAAGCCAGCTGGATAAGGAACGAAAACCGTTTTCGCTTTTCCAATTATCGCTTAAAGCGCCGCAAAAAGTAAAACCCGTGCGTCAGCGAATGAAGCGCTTCGACACGGGTTTCGAATCAGACGAGTGCGGGCTGCGGGACATCTTTCAATATTTGCTTGGCCACGATGCGGGCGCTGGAGAAAGCCCGTTCGGCCAGCTCGCCTTTCCCGGTGCAGCCGTCGCCGCAAAAATAAAACGGAACGTTCTCCAGACGGTTCGGGAGCAAAGCGTTAGTGGCGATATTTTTGACGCTTGCCACCATCGCCTTCTTGGAAACGCGCTTGACGGCTATCGATTCTCTCCAGCCCGGGTAATGCTTGTCAAACAGCCGCTCCATTTGTTCGGTACGCTGCTCCAAGTATGCCTTGCGCTCCTCTTCGGTCGCGAACTCGTCATTCAGGTATGCGATGCCCTGCAGCAGCTGTCCGCCTTCCGGAACGAGCGTGTAATCGGTAGCCGATACGTCGCTGATGAACAGCTTGTTGTTCATATCGCTGATGTACGAGAACGGACGCGCGACGACCCGGCTCAAACCGACGTCGTAAACCATCACTTCCGTCGCCGTATTCGACTCGTAAGGGGCAAGGAACGGCTCCCAAGCGCTTCCTTTGAGCAGCTTGATCACCTGCTGTACCGGCATGGCGAAGATGACGCGATCGAAGGCAAGCTCGCGGTTTTTCGATTTTAAAACAAATTTGCGGTCCTCGTAACGGATCGTCTCGATCCCTTCCTGCAGGGCGATTTCCCAATGCCCGGACAGCTCGATCTTCTCTCTCAACTGGTTCGTGATGACTGCCCAGCTGCCGAGGACATAATTGACCGGACGCGAGGAAAGGAACAGGTTATGGTAATATTCCGCGATAACCGTCCCCGGAACGCGGCGGGCATCTTCCGGAGTAATGAAGAAGTTGGAGCAGACCAGATGCTCCCATAGCTCCTTTACGTCTTCGTCCGCGTTGGAATCGGCCAGGAAATCCCCGAGCGTGCGGTAGTTTTTCATTTGGTGGTTGTTGGCCATGATGGCCGTAATTTCACCGACGAAGCGTACTTTTTGCATCGTGCTGAGCAGCTCGGTTTTCATCAGGTTGACGAAATCGAGCGGCGCGGGGGTAACCTGGTCGTGCTTCTCGTACATGACCTTCCGTTTGTCGACCTGTTTGCTGCTGAACGACAAGCCAAGCTCCTTCTCCATCGTCGTCAGCTTGTGCCGATCGATGCCGTAGACGGCATGGGCTCCATAGTTCAACGTAAAGCCGGCTTTCTCGTAAGTGAAGGCGCGGCCGCCCAATTGGGGGCTTCTTTCAAACAGGACGCCTTCCACGCCGGATTCCTCGGACAAATAGGCTGCCGCGGTCAACCCGGCCAATCCTCCTCCGATGACGGCTACTTTCATGGGTGGGTCCTCCTTTTGTTTCGGGGTGACCGAGAGCGGTCCCACCGGTTCGTTCGTACGCAATCCTGCCCACAGCAGGGAAAATTCGGTGCGGATCATCTGTTCCAAGTCGCCGTCTTCGTTCAAGCACCATTTCGAAACGATTCCGTTGTAGACACTGATGAGCAGCGCAGCCTTGTTCGGATCGGGCAGCCATCGCTGGAGTGCGGTAAGCAAATACTCCGACAACTTCCGCTGCTGCCGGTTCAGCTTATCGTTTTGCATGCTCAGCGCCGTAAAGCTGCGTACCAGCCGGGGATAAGCGCTCAAATTAGACGCTAAGTCCAAAAACAACCGGTTGATATGGCTTTCGAGCGATTGCACTCGAGCGGGGGAACGTCTGCTCCACTGCTCGATGATGGCGTGCTGCCGCTCGCCGACTTCCGCAACGATGTCTTCTTTGCTTTTGAAATAATGGTAAAACGTACCCTTCGAGGTGTGCGTGGCTGCGATAATATCGTCTACGGATACGCTTTCGTACCCTTTCTGCATAAACAGGGCGAGCGCCGTTTCGATGACGAGATCCCGTTTTTTGCGGGTGGAGGGGCGCATGATATTCACGGACAATCGACCTCCGGGAACCGACTATGGTGATATTGTAACGCATATTAGACCGATAGTCTATCGGCGAATAGACTATCGGTCTAATTATTTGCCATTCGATTTTCTGGGGAACCTATTCGTGTTTCGGACGGTACTGAAGAGGAGACAGGCCGGTCCACCGCCGGAATTGGCGGGAGAAGTGGCTTAGCGACCTAAAGCCAAGCTCCAGGGCGATGTCCTCGATCGACATGCTCGTCGTGACGAGCAAAAATTTGGCCCGGCTTTCAATCAGTTGACTGACGTACCGGCGGGGCGATACGCCGTATACTTTGGTGAACGTCTTGGTGCATTGGCTGCGGCTGATGTGCAGCTGTCCGGCTATCTCGGCGATTGAATGCTCCGCGGGCGAATGAGCCATCCGCACCAATCGTTCCTCGACTGCATGGGCGATGTCCGTTTCCATTGACGATGAGACCGGAAAACTTTCGTGATCGGGGGTAACCCGGAAGACGGGACTGTTGTCAGCTATTTCTTTAATGATGAGCAGGACGTACGCCTGCAGCTCGATTCGCGGTCCCGGTCCGATCCGTCCGGGCGGAATCGCTTCCGTTGCATCGCGCGGCTCCATCGTCAGGCTGTCCGTCAAGATGCGCTCGATTTGCCGCATCAGACCGGGGAGCTGCGTCCGTTCGGCATTCGCGCGGGGCAGCAGCCCGTAATCCGCGGCGCTCAGCTTCTTGCGAAGCTCCGGGTCGTCGACATCGAAATGGATATTGAAAAAGGCGTATGGCGAGTCGGACCGGTTGTCCGTTCTATGCTTGACGCCCGATTTGATCAGAAGCCAGTCTCCCGTCTCCAATCGGACCGTACCCCGGTTTACATGCTGAAGCGCTTCGCCGCTGAAGCTGTACATCAGCTCGAACAAATGGTGATGATGGTTCGGGTACGACCATCCCGGCGGCTTGACGTTGAAGCCGCAGCCGGTTATTTGCAACGTGCTGGTCATATTCGGAAAATATACTTGGATGTCCACGCAGCTTCACCCGCACATTCCGCTATAGTCATGATTCAACATTATAAGATGACTTGCATATCGGCACAAATGGTCAAAAAAACGGACGTTATGAGCATGGTGTCGAATTCATCGTCTAGTTATGATGGAGCTAGAGAACGAACAATACGCGCGCGAAAGGTCGGGTTGTGAATGGTACGCTTGGAAGTGAAAGAAGGACAATTTTACTTGGGAGATAAGCCGCTCAAAATTATCGCGGGCGCGATTCATTATTTCCGCACCGTTCCCGAATATTGGCAAGACCGGCTTCTGAAGCTGAAGGCTTGCGGTTTCAATACGGTGGAGACGTACGTCGCCTGGAATTTGCATGAGCCTAAGCCGGGCGTTTTTTGCTTTGAAGGGCTAGCCGATTTGGAACGGTTCATCCGGACCGCAGGCGAGCTCGGCCTATTCGTCATTGTGCGGCCCAGCCCGTATATTTGCGCGGAATGGGAGTTCGGCGGCTTGCCGGCGTGGCTTCTAGCCGATTCGGATATGCGGCTCCGCTGCTTCCATAAGCCTTTTCTGGACCGGGTGGACGCCTATTACGACGTGCTGATGCCGAAGCTAAAGCCGCTGCTGTCCACGAACGGCGGACCGATTATCGCGGTTCAGATCGAGAACGAATACGGCAGCTACGGCAACGACAAGCGATACTTGGACTATTTGAAGCAAAGTATGTCCGATCGCGGCATCGACGTGCTGCTGTTCACCTCGGACGGTCCGACCGACTCGATGCTGCAGGGGGGCGCGCTGCCTGGCGTACTGGCTACGGTGAACTTCGGATCGCGAGTCGGGGAAGCGTTCGCGAAGCTGCGCGAATACCAGGCCGACGGGCCGGTCATGTGCATGGAATTTTGGAACGGCTGGTTCGATCATTGGGGCGAGCATCATCATACGAGGGATGCGTCCGACGTTGCTCAGGTATTGGAGGAAATGCTCAAGGAGAACGGATCGGTCAACTTCTATATGTTCCATGGTGGCACGAACTTCGGATTTTACAGCGGTGCGAACTGTCCGGCGCCGGACCAATACCAGCCGACGATTACGAGCTATGACTACGACGTGCTGCTCACGGAAGCGGGGGACCCGACGGACAAGTACTATGCCGTGAGGGACATGCTGTCGCGCTATATCGACATCCCGGAAGTCCGCCTGCCCGAGCCTGCGAAGAAGCGGGCTTACGGGAGGGTTCGCATGAGTGGACAGGCGGATTTGTTCGCCAATCTGAACGTACTGTCGGAGCCGGTTTTATCCGTTTGTCCCGAGCCGATGGAGAAGCTCGGACAAAATTACGGCTTCATCTTGTATGAGACCCGTATATCCGGCCCCCGGTCGTCGCATCAGTTGAATTTGCAGAACGTAGCCGACCGGGCGCTCGTCTTTATAGACGGACGGTATGCGGGCGTGATCGAGCGTTGGAACCGGGAAGCGAAGGTCAGCTTCGAGGTGCCGAAGGAAGGCGTCACGCTCGGCCTATTGGTCGAGAACATGGGCAGAATCAATTACGGCGCTTACTTGAAGGATCGCAAAGGCATTACGGAAGGCGTCCGTTTCGGGTATCAGTTTCTGTTCGATTGGACGATCCGCCCGCTGCCGCTGGAAAATTTGTCAGGTTTGAACTATGACGGTCTGCGCCAACAGGAGACGCCGGCGTTCTATAAGGCGGAGCTCCAGGTGGACGAACCGGCGGATACGTTTCTTTATATGGACGGATGGACCAAGGGGATCGTCTGGATCAACGGCTTTAATCTTGGACGTTATTGGAGCATCGGGCCGCAAAAAAGTTTGTATGTCCCCGCCCCGCTGCTTCGCAAAGGCGGCAACGAAATCGTCGTTATGGAACTGCACGGTACGGTGGCGCCCGAAATCGAGTTTAAGGCGGAGCCGGATTTGGGCAGCACGGTGCCACCTCAGAAATGAGGACAGGCGGTTTGAAATATGAAGGAATGAAAACCTGACGGAAGAACGCCGTCAGGTCAGAGTGTCGATTAAGTCCTACGGATTTTTCGGCACTTTATTTTTTATGTGGTGGACCTCATCTCGCAAAAGGAAAATCGATTTAAAGCGATCTGAGAGCTAAGTTCTCAAGCAAAACCCCGTGTTTTTTGTCTGATCGGCAAAACGAAGGGGTTTCTCAACAATCTGACCTGACGGAAGAACGCCGTCAGGTTTTTTTTGCCGTTTGTTTACTTGACATACGAATCCGTGATGAAATAGCCGATTTACAAGGCGACAGGGCCGATTGTATACTGGACTCAATTGAAATAATGAAACTTAGTTTCATTGAATGAAACTATAATGTGAGGTGATCATTATGCCGATCGATTTCCATGCCGAGCATAACCGTTACGCCTATACGTCCCGCAATGCCGATCGCAGCTGGACGGACATGGTGAACCGATTCACGACGGTACAAGGGGCCCGAGCCGCCGATATCGGATGCGGCGGCGGGATTTACACGAGGAAATTAGCCGAGTTGGGCGCTGCCGAAGTCGTGGGAGTGGACTACTCGGCCCAAATGCTTGAGGCCGCCCGACAATCATGCAGCGGCTTCAGCCAAGTAAGCTTCGAATGGGGTGCTGCCGGCAGCACGCCTTTGGCTGACGGCCGTTTCGATTTGGTAATCGAACGCGCGCTTATTCACCATTTATCTGATTTGCATGCTTGCTTCGTCGAAGCGGCCCGAATACTTCGTCCCGGAGGCATGCTGCTCGTCCAGGACCGTACGCCGGAAGATTGCTTGCTTCCGGGCAGTTCGGAACATATCCGCGGAACGTTTTTCGAAATGTATCCCCGGTTGGCGGCTATCGAGACGTCTCGTAGACATTCGTCGGAAGAAGTCATTCGAGCATTGGAGAATTCCGGATTCGAACGCGTTATGGAAGAGAAGCTGTGGGAAACCCGTAAAACATACGCCGACGCCGACGAGCTCGCCGATGACTTGCGGAAGCGGAAGGGCCGATCGATTCTCCACGAGCTGTCTGACGAAGAGATCGATGCCCTGGTATTACGTATTCGATCGCATCTATCGGAAGGCGCAATTGCCGAGAAAGATCGCTGGACCGTATGGACCGCCGTCAAACCGTGATGTTAGAAGCAGGCAATATGGATTACAATAGTGGATAGTGATCTATAGTCTGCGAAGGAGGATGAAGGAAATGGGCGGTAACCAGTTTGAGGAACGTATTAAGAAGCTGCGGAAGCTTCTGGAACAAACGCAATACGACGCGGTCATCGTAGCCACTGCGGCGAACCTGTTTTACTTCACGGGCGTTTGGATCGAGGCGCACGAGAGGCTTCTGACTCTTGCGATCAGGCGTACGGGAGAGCCGGTTCTCGTCGCTCCCGATCTGCACCGTGGCGAGTTGGAGTCGGTAGGCTTGCACACGGCATTCTGGCGAGACGGCGAAGATGCTTCGGCGCTGCTGTCGGATGCGCTCGGCGCTTCGGAGGCGGTAAGCGTGGATGAAGGATGGCCCAGTGGACATTTGCTTGAATTGATGAAGCACCGTCCGGAGACCCGGTGGACGGGAGGGGCTCATTTGCTCGGCAAGCTTCGCCAAGTTAAAGACGAGCACGAAATAAAGCTGATCCGGGAATCGGCCGACGCGCTGAACCGGGTGATGACTGCATTTGTCCCGCACATCCGCGAAGGACGGAGCGAGGCGGAGCTGCTGGAGGAATTGCAGCTGCTGTGGAAGCGGGAAGGGATCCGCGAGCTGTCGTTCGATCCTACCGTGGCGACGGGAGCGAACGGAGCGAATCCGCATCACACTCCCGGGGAAGCGGTCGTGCGCAAAGGCGACTTTGTCATTGTCGATACCGGCGGCAAGCTGAATCACTACTGTTCCGATATGACGCGGACATTCAGTATCGGGGAGCCCTCCGACGAGCAGCGCACCGTGTACGAGCTTGTTAAAGAGGCGCATTTGGCGGGCATTCGCGCGGTACGTCCGGGCGTCACCTTTTCGGAGATCGACAGGGCAGTTCGAAGTATCATTGAAGCCGGCGGCTATGGGGAATATTTCGTTCACCGGACGGGGCACGGGCTCGGCATCGATATCCACGAACAGCCAACCGTACAGGGCGGCAACGAGCTTGCGATCGAGCCGGGCATGGTATTCAGTATCGAACCCGGCGTCTATTTGCCCGGCAAGTTCGGTGTGCGAATCGAAGATATCGTCATCGCGACCGAGGAAGGCTGCGAGTCCGTAAACGGTTCGGTGAGCAAACAATTGACGATGCTGTAGCCCGGTACTCCGGGCTTTTCGGGAGGTCGTCGTACGGATGGAATAATGAACAATGTGCGCTGATCCGGTTTTTCTGGTATCATGATAGCAGTTGTTCAATTCACCGGGAGGGAGTCCCTACTTTTCATGGCACACATTACGTACACCGGCGTGCAAGATATAAGCGCTGTAGTCGAATTTTTCATGACATACGACGAACATTTAATAAATAATCCGGTATTCGCCGATATTGCGAATGTCGATATTCTCAATCACAGCCTGTTCAAGCTGCTGACGCAGGTAAAGCAGGAGAAAGATTTCCACGATCTGCTGAACTACAAAAACTTGCTGTACAACCAGCTCGTCCATTATTGCGATTCGATCGAGCATATCGAAGGGTTGAAGGACGACTTTCACGAAATCGTCGTTCATCGGATTTATACCGGCACGGAAATCAAAATATTGAGCTGGATTTACAAAGAAATGTACGGCGGCGAGCCGGATATGAGCAACCCGGAAGGGAACTCGCCTCAAGGGTTTCTACGATACTTGAAAATGAACTGCAAGCCCGAAGTGACCGCACACTTCATCGGACTGGCTCTGCAGCAGTATGTGAATACGCAGTATCCGGAAGAACAGTTTTACAAAAACGAGTCCGTATTCGGCGGAAGCTACAATTATTTGGTCGAGTTTGTTCTGGAGACGGAGGAAATCGAGCCTATCGTCAAAACGATCCAGGAGCAGCAGGAGGAGCTCGTTTGGCTGCGCGACCAGCTGATCGAATCCGAAGAGAAGCTGCAGAAGACTCCGGATGATGAAGAAACGCAGCAAAACCAGCAGAAGCTGATCGTCGATTTTATGACCGAACGGCTCGAGATGGAATTTTTGTCGCAGGTCGTTATCCGTCTATTTTAATAAGGAGAAGAGGGTTAGCCGATGGATTGCATTTTTTGCAAAATCGTCAAAGGGGAAATCCCATCCAAAAAAGTGTTCGAAAACGATAAGGTTTTGGCGTTTCACGACATTCAGCCGGCGGCCCCCGCTCATGTGCTGGTTATTCCGAAGAAGCATATCCCTTCGATGAAGGAAGCGGCCGAGGAAGATCGGGAGCTGCTCGGAGAGGTTCTGCTTACCGCGAAGAAAGTCGCCGAGGAGCTGGGTATCTCTGACAGCGGCTATAGACTGATCAACAACGTCGGATCCGATGGCGGTCAGGTCGTGTACCATATCCATGTGCACGTGCTCGGCGGCGAGAAGCTCGGCGGCTTGAACGTCAAAGGATAAGGGTGCGGAAGCCGGGTCGACCATGGCAGGTTGACACCCCCTTTCGGTTTCATTTATAATGTAGTTTGATAAACCGTGTTTTCGTCTTGGACGGTCTGTTCGGAGGGAGGGAAAACTAGTGTCCGAAACTCGAGTTCGCAAAAATGAAACCATTGATGCTGCACTTCGTCGCTTCAAGCGTTCCATCGCCAAAGACGGCGTCTTGGCGGAGGTCAAAAAGCGCAAACACTATGAGAAGCCTAGCGTTAAGCGCAAGAAGAAGTCGGAGGCTGCTCGGAAGAGAAAGTTCTAGGAGGATTTTGTTTTCATGAGCTTAAGCGAACGATTAAACGATGATATGAAGCAAGCGATGAAGAATCAGGACAAGTTCAAACTCTCCGTCATCCGGATGATTCGATCGGCGATTAAAAACGTTGAGATAGATCAAAAGAAGACGCTTGACGACAACGAAGTACTGGATATTCTGAATCGTGAGATCAAACAGCGCAAAGACTCCCTCCAAGAATTTGAAAAAGCGGATCGGGGCGATCTCGCCGAGACCGTCAGGAAAGAAATAGAAGTCATTGCCGTATATATGCCGCAGCAATTAACCGAGGAAGAAATTCATGCTATCGTACAGCAGACCATCCAAGAAACCGGTGCATCTTCCAAAGCGGACTTAGGCAAATTGATGAGCGCGTTGATGCCGAAGGTGAAGGGCCGCGCCGATGGCAAGCTGGTCAATCAACTCGTGCAGCAGCTTCTTTCTTGAGAATTGGACGAGCAAGTCTCGAACCGTGAACCGAATGCAAAAACAACACTCCATCCGGGGTGTTTTTTTGTGTTCTAAAATATTATATCCCTCCGGGACTTCACTTCTGGGGGAATAAGTTGAAACATTCGTTCATCCAATACGTAGAACAACATAAGTATCCATAAAGATGGCGGTGACCGGGACAAAGGGCCCGTCATAAAGGAGGAGCTATGCATAACGGTATTGCACGGCACATGCTGCGGCTGAAGCCGTTTGCGTTCGGCATGCTGGCGCTTGTGCTGGCAGGCGGCTTCATGTTGGGAATCGGCGCACAAGCCGCATCGAAGGCAACCCCGCAAACAAGCGCAGAGTCGGTATCGCCGGGTAAGCTCGTATATGTCGTTCCGGTTCACCAGACGGTCGAGAGCGGCTTATACAGCTTTCTGGAACGCGCTTTCGAGGATGCGGAGAGGGCGTCGGCGGCCGCGATCGTGCTGGACATCGATACGCTCGGGGGACGGCTGGATTCCGCGGAAATTATCGGGAAATTGATTCGCAACAGCACAGTGCCGACGACGGCGTTCGTTCATGGACGAGCCGTGTCCGCCGGGAGCTATATTGCGCTTAACGCTGGCAAAATCGTGATGGAGCCCGGCAGCACGATAGGTTCGGCCGCTGTGGTCGATAGTTCCGGCAGCGAAGTGGAGAACGCCAAGGTAGTGTCTCATTGGGCGAGCGAGATGCGGTCGGCTGCCGAACTGCGCGGCCGTAATCCCGTCATTGCGGAAGGAATGGTGGACAAGCATGCCGTCGTCGATATGCCGCAAATCGGCCGGAAGTCGGGACCTGGCGAAATCGTCTCACTGACTGCGGAAGAAGCGGTTAAAGTCGGCTATGCCGAAAAAATCGCCTCTACCTTGGATGAGACTATCGAGTATATCGGATTGAAGGGCGCTACGATCATTCATTTCGAGCCGACCTTTGCCGAGAAGCTGGCGCGGTTTCTCGTCGATCCGGTCATTATGACTATATTGTTGATCGTCGGCATTGCTGGAGTCGCGATCGAGCTTCTCGTACCGGGGTTCGGGCTTCCGGGCATATTGGGTGTACTAGGATTCGCCTTATATTTTTTCGGACATTATGTAGCCGGTTTCGCCGGAGTCGAGGACGTTGTGCTGTTCGTAGTCGGAATCGTACTGCTTGGCGTCGAAATATTCGTCCCGAGCTTCGGAATATTGGGTATACTTGGAATTATTGCGATCATCGGCGGGGTAGTCATGGCTGCCTTCGATACCGGGAACGCCGTAATATCGCTTGGTATTGCGTTCTCGCTGGCCGCAATAGTCGTTGTCATCGTCGCCAAAGTGTTCAAACGGTATGGCGTTTGGAACAAGTTCATATTGAGAGACGAACTGAATACCGAGAGCGGGTACGTGTCCCATAGCTCAAAAGACCATTTGTTCGGAGCGGTCGGAACTTCGGTCACGCCGCTGCGGCCCGCCGGTACGGCGGAGTTTTGGGATGAGCAGGTAGACGTCATGACGGATGGTGAGTTCATCGACGCGGGCCGTACGGTTAAAGTTGTGAAGGTGGAAGGAAACCGGGTTATCGTCAAACAAATGTAAAGAGCTGCAGGCAGGATGTGCGGCTAAAGTCAAAGGAGGGCAAGTCCCATGATGGATTCATCGATTATTTTCGTACTGCTGATCGCGGCGCTCGCGATTATCGTACTGTCCGTGTTTTTCAGCTTCGTACCGGTCATGCTGTGGATTTCCGCGCTTGCTTCGGGCGTCCGTGTCGGCATTTTCACCCTCGTCGCGATGCGGCTGAGAAGGGTCATCCCGAGCCGGATCGTCAATCCGCTGATCAAGGCGCATAAAGCCGGCTTGCCGATATCTGTCAACCAGCTGGAAAGTCATTACCTCGCGGGGGGAAATGTGGACCGCGTCGTCAACGCTCTGATCGCCGCCCAGAGAGCTCAAATCCCGCTGTCGTTCGAACGGGCGGCCGCCATCGATTTGGCAGGCAGAGACGTGCTGCAGGCCGTGCAGATGAGCGTAAATCCGAAGGTGATCGAGACGCCGATGGTATCGGCGGTGGCGAAAGACGGTATCGAAGTCAAAGTACGCGCACGGGTTACGGTACGCGCGGACATCGACCGTTTGGTTGGGGGGGCCGGCGAGGAGACGGTTATTGCACGGATTGGGGAAGGGATCGTTACGTCCGTCGGCTCTAGCGACACCCACAAGCAAGTTTTGGAAAACCCCGATATGATTTCCCGCACCGTGCTCGGCAAAGGGCTCGATGCCGGCACCGCGTTTCAGATTTTATCGATCGATATAGCCGACGTCGATATCGGCAAAAACATCGGGGCTCACCTGCAGACCGAGCAGGCGGAAGCGGACAAGCGGATTGCCCAGGCGAAAGCCGAGGAACGCCGGGCGATGGCCGTGGCGCAGGAACAGGAAATGAAAGCTCGGGTCGTCGAGATGCGGGCGAGGGTCGTCGAATCCGAGTCGCAGGTGCCGCTTGCGATGTCAGAAGCGCTTCGCGAAGGCAAACTCGGGGTAATGGATTATATGAATATGCGCAACATCGATGCGGACACGCAGATGCGCTCTTCTTTCGGGAAGATGGGTCAGCCGGATAAAAACGACAAGGACTCCGTTTGATCAAGCGAGTGAATGGCATCGGGAGGGATTCGCATGAATGAAATCATCGACTTTTTGATGCGTAACCTGGGACTGCTTATCGTTGTCGGAGGTTTCGTTCTGACGTTGTTGGCGAAAGTCCGCAATGCCAAAGGCGGCTCAGGGAATCCGCAAAGAGGGAAGCCGAATCCGATGATGCCGCCTTTCGGAGGAGGAAGCCGGCTCGAACCGAAGCCGCGGCCTCAAGATTCTTCGCGGGGCGGAGAAGAGAGGGCGGGCGTACGTCAGGCGGTAGATTACGGACGACGGGAAGAGACTTCTTCCGTTCAGGAGGTCCGGTCTACCTATTCCGCTGGCGGGGCGCCTGCTCAGGAAGCTGCGGAAGAGCGGGATAATCGGGATATGGAGTTTACGGAACAAGACGCGCTTCGCGGTATAATGTGGGCCGAAATAATGGGGGCGCCCCGATCCAAAAAGCCTTATAGGCCAAGGAACCGTTAGAAAGGAAACTGCGCATGAAACGTTACGGAACGATTGCGGGGGGCATCGCGCTGGCTGCGATGCTCTTCGCCTTGACAGCCTGCGAACGGAGAGAAGCCGCTCCGAGCAATCCGGTTCGTTCGGAAGCGGCGACCTCCATCCCATACGGAGAAGCCGAAGTGGTGGCGGAAAAGCTGAATGTGCCGTGGGACATCGCTTTTGTTCCGGACGGTCGAATCCTTTTTACGGAACGGCCCGGATCGATCCGGATTATCGAGGCGGGCAAGCTGCTCGCCGAGCCGCTGTTCGCCTTCACCGACGCACCGGTCGTGAGCCGCGGGGAGAGCGGTTTGCTCGGACTTGCACTCGACCCGGCTTTCGCCAAAAACAACTATTTATATACGTATCATACATACGAGTCTAATGGTGTGATGAAAAATCGCGTGCTCCGCCTCGTTGTCGACGGCAACAAAGCAAAGCTCGACCGCGTGCTGATTGCCGACCTGCCGGGTCAACAAACCCACGATGGCGGCCGAATACGGTTCGGTCCCGACGGGATGCTGTACGTGACGGTCGGCGACGCCCAAGTGCGGGAGCAATCGCAAAGTCCGAACAGTTTGGCCGGGAAAATATTGCGCATCCGTCCGGACGGGACGATTCCGACCGATAATCCCGATCCCAAATCGCCGGTATGGAGCTTGGGCCACCGCAATCCGCAAGGACTCGCCTGGCAGCCCGGAACGGGCAAGCTGTTCAGCTCCGAGCACGGACAGTCGGCCAAGGATGAGATCAACATCATCGAGAAAGGAGCCAACTACGGCTGGCCCTTGATCGAGGGCGACCAGACCGAGCCGAAGCAGGCCGTTCCGTCCGGTACCGTTATGCGCAAGCCTCTGGTTCATTCCGAAGCTGCGACCTGGGCACCTTCGGGGATGACCTTCATAACCCGTGGGCCTTGGAACGGGCAGCTGCTGGTAGCCAACCTGCGCGGTACCCAGGTTTTGAAGCTTACGCTCTCTGGTCAGCAGGAGACGAAGGTTGAGAATCTGGAAACGCTATGGAAAAATCAATACGGCCGAATCCGCAACGTGACCGAAGGTCCGGACGGCTCTCTGTACCTACTTACGAACAACCGGGACGGCCGCGGCGATCCGAAGCCGAACGACGACGTGATTTTGCGGTTGAAGCCGAAGTGAATATTTCGCCTTAAGTTGACCCGCCTTGGCTCATAATGAGTCCGAGGCGGGTCTTTTTTGCCCCTCTCCCGCATATGGTGGTAAAAGCTACGGTTATTTACGCAAGGAGGAAAAGCGGAACATGCGGCAATGGAACCGGCGCTTGAGCAAATTAACGGCGAAACTGCTCGATCTCCCTCAGGACGTCGTGCTCGATCTTCCCCGCTTCACGATGATCGGCAACCGCCAGCTATACATCGAAAACCATCGCGGCGTGCTCCACTTTTCGAGCGATACGCTGAAGCTCGGATTATCCCAAGGGAAGCTGGAAATTCACGGCAAGGAGCTGGTCATTCGCGCCATCCTGCCGGAAGAAGTGTTTATCGAAGGCGTTATTTCGGATATCCGTTACTCGGACTGACAGCGATAAGGACGAGGTCTCGAATACGTTCAAACTTAGTGCACTAAAAAAGGAGGCTCCAACGTGAAAACGACGATATTCAACCGGCTGCGAGGCTTCGTGCGCATCGAACTGCGCGGCCGAAATATGGAAAAGCTGTTGAACGCGCTGATCGCAGGCCGATTTGTCGTCTGGGACATCCGGAGAATCGGCGAAGACGCGGTGGAGCTCCATATCATTATCGGCGATTTTTTCAAGCTTCGCCCGCTGCTTAGAAAGTCGGGGGTCAAGCTCCGCATCAAGGGACGGTATGGCTTCCCTTTTGTGTTGGACAGGCTCGGCCGGCGTAAAATGTTCATCGTCGGCATCATTTCTTTTTTCGCCGCGATCTATATCCTTTCGATGCTCGTATGGCGGATCGACGTGGAGGGCAACGAGAAGATCGCCCGCAGCGATATATTGCAAGCGGCCAAGGAACAGGGCATATACCGGTTTCAGTGGAAATTCCGTCTTTCCGATGCGGACATGCTGTCCCGCGAATTGCAGAACAAGCTGCCGGGATCGGCTTGGATCGGCGTGAATGTTCAAGGGACGCGCATCCAGATCAAAATCGTGGAGTCGGCCCGTCCCGATGAACGGCAGCTGATGAACCCGCGGCATCTCGTAGCGGCCAAAAACGCGCTGGTAACGCAAATATTGGCGGAAAAAGGCAAGCCGCTCGTAAAGCCGAATACGAACGTAAACAAAGGAGATATTCTTATATCGGGCTACATCGGCGACGCGGCAAACTCGCAAACGGTAGTTGCCCAAGGCAAAGTGCGCGGCATCGTATGGGAAGAAGCGACTGTGGAAATTCCGCTCGTACTGAGGCAAAAAGTATATACGGGCGATACGAAATCGCGCTCGTACCTCGTGATCGGAAGCCGGGGACTTCAAGTAACCGGATACGGGGAAACGCCGTTTGCCCAGTACGAGACCGTCTCCAACCTGAAGACGGTTCATTGGCGGAAATGGTCGCTCCCGATCGGATGGCTGGACGAGAAGCTGCTGGAGTCGCGCATGGAAGAAATTCCGCTCGATCCCGAGGAAGCGAAGAAGATCGCTCTGGAGCAGGCGAGAGCGGAGGTGGTCGCGGCCGCCGGACCCGACGCCGTTTGGCGCGGGGAAAAGATTATTTTGCATGAAAAGTCGGACAATGGTAAAGTTTATATGAAAGTGCTTTTTGAAATCGAGCAGCCGATCGCCGTAGAGCAGCCGATCATCCCGTAAACCGGACGCTCCATGCGAGGCGAATGAAGCAATCGACTAAGACGACAAAGGGACTGAGGCTTTTTTGAACTATGCGAACCAGTTGAAGATCAGTTTGAACAACGTAGCGGAAGGACTGGCGCTATTCGGACCGCAAGATAAATTTTTGCAATTGATCGAGAATGCGACGGAAGCGAAAATCAATACGAGAGAAGCGGAGCTTTCCATTCAAGGTCCGCCGTCGGAGCTCAAGTGGCTGGAACAGCTGTTCGAAGTGCTGCTTCAGCTCGTCCGCAACCAGTATGCGCTGACGGAGCGGGACATTCTTTACGCCATGGAGCTGGCGAAAGAATTGAAGGCCGACCAGCTGCTCGACCTGTTCAAGGGTGAAATCGCCTCGACGCATCGCGGCAAGCCGATCCGGGTCAAGACGATCGGACAGCGCCACTACGTTTCCACCATCCGCAAAAAAGATATCGTGCTCGGCATCGGTCCCGCAGGCACGGGGAAAACGTATCTAGCCGTCGTCCTCGCGGTCGTCGCCTTGAAGGAAGGCAAGGTGAAGCGGATCGTGCTGACGCGTCCCGCCGTGGAAGCGGGGGAAAGCCTCGGCTTTTTGCCGGGCGACCTTCAGGAAAAAGTTGACCCTTATTTGCGTCCGTTGTATGATGCACTTAATGATGTGCTGGGACCCGAGCAGGTGGCCAAATCGCTCGAGCGCGGGCTGATCGAAATCGCGCCGCTCGCTTACATGCGCGGCCGTACGCTGGACGATTCGTTCATCATACTCGATGAAGCTCAGAATACGACCCCGGAGCAGATGAAAATGTTTTTGACCCGACTCGGCTTCGGCTCGAAGATGGTCATTACCGGGGACAAAACGCAAATCGACCTTCCGCGCGGCACCCGTTCCGGGCTTGTCGAGGCGGAACGCATATTGCAGCCGATCCCGGAGATCGGCATCGTTCATTTCGCGGAGCAGGACGTCGTGCGCCATTCGCTCGTCCAAAAAATTATTGTCGCCTATCAACAAGATAACGAAAACAAGGGCTGATCGACTTTCGTCCGGATGAAAGCGAGGACTGTTCGTGGACCAAAACCAGCGGATATCCATCGACGGAAAACATTCGTACCGGCTGGCCGGCTGGAAAACAAGCCTCGGGATCCGTCTGCTGCTGTTCGCATTGCTGGGACTTCTTTTTTACGCCGCGTTGGCCGGCAGACTCATCCCCCAAACGTACGATATCGAAGTCGGTGCGGTGAGCGAGAAGACGATATACGCCACAAAGCAGATCGAGAATGCGATCGAAACGCAAAAAGCGAAGGAAGAAGCGGCTAGGCGGGTACAGCCCGTCTATTCCATTTTGCCGATGAAAAACGAAAATCTGATCCAAACGATTTTCGAGAAAATAAGGCAAATCAACGCGGACGAGCAGCTTAGAGAGAGCGATAAAGTAAATGTATTCCGGAACGTATTTCCGACGATGTACGGCGATTACGCAGGGCAGATTTACGCATCGGTCAGAGCGAGCGATCCGGCGAACGACGCGCTTCTGAACGAGGTCAAAACCGCATTGACGGAACAGCAGTACCGTATCCCGGAAGAAATGTATTTCAGATTTCCGAAGCAGACCAAAGAAGATCTGGATGCGATGGAGCCTGTAGCCATCGATGTCGTGGGTCGGCTGATGAACGATCAGCTGCTGAACGCGCAATCGGCGCGGACAAGGGTTGCCGAGCTCGTCAATACTTCTCCCCTTACCAAGAATACGTCGCGCGAAATGGTCCAGGAGCTGGCCAGATTCGTCATTACCCCGAACAAATTCCCGAATCAGAAGGCGACGGACCAGGAACGGGCGGAAGCGCGGGAGAACACGAAGCCGGTTTATATTAACAAGGGCGACATTCTCGTGCACAAGGGCGAGCTCGTAACCGAGGAAACGTACGAACGGCTGAAGACGATGGATTTGCTGAAGGAAAAAGTAAATTATTGGCCGCAGCTCGGTCTCGTGCTGCTAAGCGGATTGTTCGTGCTCGGGCTGTTCATGTTCGTGCGTCACGGCGAGCATCCGATTCGCGCCAATAACGTCCAACTGCTTATGCTCGTCCTCATTTATGTATTGAATATTGCGGCAATGAAAATTGTGGCGCTGGGACAAAACATGGATTACGTCAATATCGGCTACCTCGCCCCCGTTGCGATGGGTACGATGCTGATTGCGATATTGATCGGAATGCCGATTGCGTTCGCATCGTCGACGCTGTTCGCCCTCGTTTCCAGCATTATTTATAATATCAAGGACGAAGTGCTGTTCGATTTCCGCTACGGGCTGCTTGCGTTAGTTGTGTGCATTACTTCCGTGTTCGCCATTCAGCGCGCGAATCAGAGAGCGTCGATTTTACGGTCGGGCATTATGGTTTCGTTGTCGGGAGCGGTTGCAATTTTGGCGATTACGTTTCTGGATAACGTGTATACCCGTACCGAAATTATGATGTCGTTCGGCTTTGCCGTAGCTTCGGGGCTGCTTACGGCCGTTCTGGTGATCGGGCTTATGCCGTTTTTTGAAGTCTCATTCGGCATTTTGTCCCCGCTCAAGCTGGTGGAACTGTCGAACCCGAACCATCCTTTGCTGCGCAAATTGCTGACGGAAACGCCGGGTACGTATCATCATAGCGTGATGGTCGGCAACTTGTCGGAAGCCGCCGCTGAATCGGTCGGCGCGAACGGCCTGTTATGCCGGGTAGGGTCGTATTATCATGATATCGGCAAGACGAAGCGGCCGAGCTATTTTATCGAGAACCAAATGAGCATGGGCAATCCTCATGATCAGATCGAACCGGATTTGAGCAAATCGATTATCGTAGCCCACGCCCGGGACGGCGTCGAGATGCTGAAGGAACATAACATGCCCAAGCCGATCCGCGACATTGCGGAGCAGCATCACGGCACGACGCTGCTGAAGTTTTTTTACTTCAAAGCAAAGAAACTGCAGCCGGAAGGGGCCGATCCGATTCCGGAGGAAGATTACCGCTATCCGGGGCCCAAGGCTCAATCCAAGGAAGCGGCTATCGTCGGCATAGCCGACGGAGTCGAGGCGGCCGTTCGTTCTTTGCGCAATCCGTCGATCGAACAAATCGACACGATGGTGCGTAAAATTATTAAGGACCGGCTCGACGACGGACAGTTCAACGAATGCGATTTGACGCTCCGGGAGCTGGATACGATTGCCAAAACATTAAACGAAACGCTGCTCGGCATCTTTCATTCCCGCATCGAGTATCCTGCCGATACGGCGCCGAAAAACGACGGCAAAGAAGTAAAACAAGCGTAAGGAGACGGTGACGGATGACGTTGAGTTTGGAATGGAACGATGAACAGGATGCTCTCGAAATCGGGGAACCGTTGATTGCGATGCTGGATACATTGCTTAAGCTGGCCGCCGAGGCAGAAGGAATCGAATCCGGGGACGTCGTGATCAGCTTTGTGGGTGACGAAGCGATTCGCGTGCTGAACCGCGATTATCGGAATATCGACAAAGCGACGGACGTCTTGTCCTTCTCCATGCTGGAGAGCGTGGAAGGCGAGCCGGAGATCTTATACGAGGACGACGAAGAGCTGGATGAAGACTTGGATGACGACGGACAAGATGCGGGAGATACGGATGAGGAATACGGCGAAGAGTACCCCGAGCCGCTCGGCGACATCGTCATCTCCGTAGAGCGCGCGATCGAGCAGGCCCAAGAATACGGTCATTCCGTGGAACGAGAAATCGGATTTTTGTTCGTCCATGGGTTTCTCCACTTGATCGGATACGACCACGGGGATGAGGAATCGGAGCGGATCATGTTCGAGAAGCAGGAAGCGGTGCTGCAGAAGGCGGGACTGCGGCGGTGAGAGACGTCAAGAAGTTTCGGAGGAGTTTCCGATACGCCTATGAAGGGCTGAAGTACTCCTTATCGACACAGCAAAACATGCAGTTTCACTTTTCGGTGGCGCTGCTTGCGCTCATGATGGCGATTTTGTTCAAGCTGCCGAAGTCGGAAATTTTGTTTATCCTATTGGCGGTCACGCTTGTTATCGTCTGCGAGCTGATCAATACCGCAGTGGAAAAAGCGGTCGATCTGGCGATGCCCGACCGGCACCCGCTGGCTAAAATCGCCAAAGACGTAGCAGCGGCCGCCGTTCTAGTATCGGCGGTTTTTGCCGCTATAGTCGGGATGGTCGTTTTCTACGAGCCGATCGACCGGCTTATCCGACAAGCCGGGACAGGCGAAAGCGTATTGACGCCGGGACTCATTTGGACTTTGGTGGCATTGGTGGCGATGATCGTCATCGTGGCTCAGACGCGTTTCTCCGAGAAACGCCTACCGATCAGGCCGAGCTTGTTGACCGCAGTATCCTTTGCCATATCGACCTGGATCGCCCTCTTGACCGCCAATTCGCTAATCGCCCTGCTCGGTTACAGCTTATCGATTCAATTGACGTTCGTCCTGTACGATAAGCGGAGCAGGCAGCTCCCCGCATTAGCGGCGGGTGCGGTTATCGGCTCGGTGATGACGGCGTTGGCCTTTTATTTGATTTTAGTTATTTAGGCGGGGGCGGAATGATGAGCAACAAGGACCGGATCGATGCAGCAGAGCTTGTCCGTCATGCGAAAGCCGCCAGAGAGCGCGCTTATGCTCCGTATTCCCGCTTTCGCGTAGGCAGTGCGCTGCTGGATGAGCAGGGGAATATCCATTACGGCTGCAACGTGGAGAACGCGGCCTACGGACCGACGAACTGCGCCGAACGGACGGCGCTGTTTCGCGCCATTGCCGACGGGCACAAGAAAGGCAGCTTTGCAGCGATTGCCGTCGTCGGCGATACGGACGGCCCGGTCTCTCCTTGCGGCGTATGCCGGCAGGTGATGGCCGAGCTATGCGCTCCGGATATGCCCGTATATATGGCCAATCTGAAGGGTGACTTAGTCGAAACGACCGTTTCGAAGCTGCTCCCGGGCGCATTCGGTCCCGGGGATTTGGCGTCGAGCTGAGCGGTTTTGGCTATAATACAGATGGAGACAACTTGGAATACGCTTCATAGCAAAGGGGGCTCCCCCAAAAGTAATTGGAATAAGCTACGAAGGTCAACTACAATTTTGGGGGAATAATGAGGGGGTCCCCAAAAAGTACTTGGAATACGCTGCGGAGGCCGGCTCCACTTTTTGGGGTAAAATAGGGGAGGATTCAATGAGTAAACATAAATCGGGGTTTGTCGCGATTATCGGACGGCCGAATGTCGGCAAATCGACCTTGCTGAACCAAGTGATCGGCCAAAAAATCGCGATCATGTCGGACAAGCCTCAAACTACGCGCAATAAAATTCAAGGGGTTTATACGAAAGAAGACTTGCAAATCGTCTTTCTCGACACGCCGGGCATCCACAAGCCGAAGTCAAAGCTCGGGAGCTACATGATGAAGGTGGCCGAGAATACGTTCCGGGAAGTCGATGCGATTTTGTTTCTCGTCGATGTAGCCGAAGGTATCGGCGGCGGCGACCGCTTTATTATCGAGCAGTTGAAAAACGTGAAAACGCCCGTGCTGCTCGTCCTGAACAAAATCGATCAGGTTCATCCGGAAGCGCTGCTGCCGGTTATCGTCGCCTACAAGGATCTGTACGAGTTCGCCGAAATCGTTCCGATCTCCGCGCTGCAAGGCAATAACGTAAACACGCTGCTCGAGCAGATCGGCAAATATTTGCCGGAAGGTCCGCAATATTATCCGGCCGACCAAGTGACGGATTACCCGGAGCAGTTTATTTGCGCGGAGCTGATCCGCGAGAAAATATTGCATTTGACCCGTGAGGAAATACCGCACTCCATTGCCGTCGCGATCGAGAGCATGAAGGTGGAGGACAACGGGCTGGTCAGCATCGGCGCCGTCATTTTCGTCGAGCGCGATTCCCAGAAAGGCATCATTATCGGGAAGCAGGGTGCGATGCTGAAGGAAGTCGGCAAGCAGGCGCGCCGTGACATCGAGACGCTGCTCGGCTCGAAAATTTTTCTGGAGCTATGGGTGAAAGTGAACAAAGATTGGCGGAACCGCGAGCACGTGCTTAAAGATTTGGGCTTCCGTCTCGACTGACGTTCTATATAAGTTGAACTAAAGCTGCCGTGAGAAAGCTAAGTGCAATGGAGAAAGGGAATTACCTTGTAAGCGAGTTTTGGCTTTGAGAGCTTTCTTCAGAAAGCTTGCTTCGTAAGCCTGGAGTTTCTACAATCCGAAGGCCAATCCAATAAAGGAAACTCAAAACAACCTGTCTGAAGCTGCAAGTGTGATTTTACGAAGATACGTAAATTCACACTAGGTAATCCCTTGCGGAATGGAACGACAGCCATTCAATAGTTCAACTTATATAGCTATCGGTTTCGGGGTTAGTTTGTGGGGATTTTTACAATGGATACTCCGTGTTCCGTTCGCTCATCCTATGAAGTATCGAACAGATATTTCCTCATTGAAAGGATGAACCGCATGCGCGACTTTTCGTGGAAGTATTTTACGATGACGGGTGATGTGGAATCGTACTTGCTTTTTAAAGAAATCGATCATCAAGCGAATACGGAGCCGGAGGAGGAAGAAGATCTGATTCCGGACGAAACGGATTTATTGAACTAGCCTGCGGGTAATAAGCTTCAGACGGAGATTCGGGATGGGGAGAAGGAATATGCATGCTCGTTCGGGTCGAGGGCATCGTAATTCGCAGCTTCGATTATGGGGAAGGCGACAAAATTATAACCGTGTTTTCTAAAGAAGCCGGAAAAATAAGCATCATGGCCCGCGGCGCCAAAAAACTGAAAAGCCGTCACTCGGCCATAGCACAGCTGTTTACTTACGGCGAGTTCAACTGCTACAAAACGGGATCGATGGGTACTCTGAACAACGGAGAAATATGGAACGCTTACCACCGGCTGAAGACGGACATTCATAAGACGGCATACGCCGCTTATTTGATGGAGCTGACCGAACGGATGCTCGGGGAAAACGAACGAAACGCTCCGTTGTTCGAGCAGTTGAAAGCAGCGCTCGATGCGATGGACGAGGACAAAGATCCGCAAATCGTTACGAACATTTATGAAATGAAAATGCTGGCGATCGCAGGCTACATGCCCGAGTTGAACGAATGCGTTTCTTGCGGCGCGCAAGAAGGCGCGATGATGCTTAGCATTGCGATGGGCGGCACGATCTGCAGCCGATGCCGTCATGCCGACCAGGGAGCGATCGCCTTGACGGAAGGAACGTTGAAGCTGCTCCGGCTGTTTTTGCATATGGATATTAGAAGACTCGGCAAGACGGATGTAAAGGCCGCCACGAAAAATCAGCTGAAGCACTGTATCCGGCAATTTCTGGACGCCCACGTTGACGTGAGATGGAAATCCAGAAACTTCATCGACCAGATGGACAAGTATGGGATATGACCTGACCGTGATTTGCAAACCGGTTATGAATCTGGTATTATTTTCGAAAACATCTGAACCCGTTTCCGCGGCATCATGTTCAAGTGGGAGTTTACTAATCTTCGTAGACTCGCACCTTGAACCCGGAAGCGGGATTTTTGTCTAATGGCGGTGATTGTAATGAATCGTAATACTCCAAAACCAATCGTGTACGTCGTATCCGATTCGGCCGGAGATACGGCCGAGTCCGTGCTGAAGGCGGCGGCCATCCAATTTCATCCCAATATCGTAGAAGTGCGCCGCGCTCCTTATGTCACCGGGCGGGAGGGTGTCGAGCTCATCGTGGCCGAAGCGGCCAAGTCGCAGGCGATCGTATTGTTTACGCTCGTCGTACCCGAGCTGAGAGATTATTTGATCGCTCAGGCCCGCAAGCGCAAAGTCATTTCCATCGATTTGCTCGGACCGATCATCTCTACGCTGGAGAAGGCGTTCAATCGGGAGCCGCTTCATCAGCCCGGACTTATTCATCAATTGGACGAGGATTATTTCAAGAAAGTGGAAGCGGTCGAATTCGCGGTAAAATATGACGACGGCCGGGATGCGACGGGCGTACTGCTTGCCGATATCGTGCTGGTCGGCGTGTCGCGCACGTCGAAGACGCCGCTATCGATGTATTTGGCGCACCGGATGCTCAAAGTGGCCAACGTGCCGCTCGTCCCGGAGCTGCAGCCGCCGGAACAACTGTTTACCGTGTCGCCGGACAAAGTAATCGGTCTCGTCATCGATCCCGAGAAGCTGAACATGATCCGCAAGGAGCGGCTCAAAAGTCTCGGACTTGCCGACAGCGCGCTGTATGCGCAAATCGAGCGGATCAAAAAAGAGCTGGAGCATGCGCAAAAAATTATGACCCGGGTCGGCTGCAAAGTCATCGATGTATCCAATAAGGCGGTCGAGGAAACCGCCGGCGTTATTTTGAACTTGTTCCGGCGTTAGGTTCCGCTATTTTGAAAATGGAAAGCAGGATTTTTTGTTTTTTCCTCGTATATAATATAACGGAAAGCTTCAAAGGAAATTGGTGGTAATCATAGGGGTCAAAATTATTGTGGACGCGGACGCCTGTCCCGTCAAAAACGAAATTACGGATGCCGCTGTTCGATTCGGCGTCCCCGTTGTCATGGTTGCGTCTTACGATCATCGGCTCGAAGCGCGGGAGGGGGTCACGATCGTCCAAGTGGACCGGTCCGATCAATCCGTCGATCTGTATATCGCCAACCGCATATCCGCAGGCGATATTCTGGTCACGCAAGATTTCGGGCTGGCAACAATCGGTCTAGCCAAGAAGGCGATTGCACTTTCGAACCGGGGCCAGACGTATACGGACCGAACGATCGATTTTTTGCTCGAGAACCGGCACGAAAGCGCCAGACAACGCCGGGGAGGCAAGTACGGAAAAGGGCCGAAGCCTTTTACGGAGCAGGACCGGCAGTCGTTTCTACAAACTTTGACAAAAGTTTTGGCTCGTTTGCAGGATAATGGGACGATTTAGCGAATAGTATACGTGTACTTTTGCAAAGGGTGATTAGGATGAGTAGCGGACTGATTCCGGAACACATCATCGAGGCAGTCCTAAAGCACCACGACATAGTGGACGTGATCGGCAAATATGTCCATTTGTCCAAGCTCGGCCGAAATATGAAAGGATTATGCCCGTTTCATTCGGAAAAGTCGCCTTCCTTTAACGTTAATCCCGAGAAGCAAATGTTCAAATGCTTCGGATGCGGCAAAGGCGGCAACGTGATCCGCTTCATTCAAGAGATCGAAGGCTACACGTTCGGAGAAGCGATGCGGCATTTGGCCGAGGAAGCGAATATCGCGTTTGCTTGGGAGCAGCAATCCCCGGAGCAGGCGGAACGGCAGCAGGAGAAGGAACAGATCGTGGGCGGCCACGAGCTCGCCGCGAAGCTGTATCATCACTTTCTCTATAACTATGCGGAAGGTAAGCCGGCGCTCGACTATTTGCACTCGAGAGGATTTACAGACACCTTAATCGACACATTCCAGATCGGGTTTGCGCCCCCACGATGGGACACCTTGGCGCAGCTTCTCGAGAAACGGGGGTTTCCGCTGCCGCTCATGGAGAAAGGAGCCCTCGTCACGGCCAGATCGTCCGGAGGAGGTTATGTCGATAAGTTCCGCAACAGGGTCATGTTTCCGATCCGGGATGCAAGGGGCAGCGTTATCGCATTCGCCGGACGTACGCTCGGCAACGAGCAGCCGAAATATTTGAACAGCCCGGAGACTTCGCTGTTCCGCAAAAGCCGGGTGCTGTACAATCTCCACACGGCTAGAGCCGAGATTAAGCGCACGAATCAAATCGTAGTGTTCGAAGGGTATGCCGATGTGATCAAAGCTTGGTCGGCAGGCGTTCATAACGCCGTCGCCACGATGGGAACGGCGCTTACCGAAGAGCATGCGCTGTTGATGAGACGTTCGGCCGAGCGGGTGGTGCTTTGCTATGACGGGGACGATGCGGGACAATCGGCCGCTTACAAAAGTTTGGGATTGCTCGAGAAGGCGGGCCTGGACATTAAAGTAGCCGTGTTGCCGAATAAGCTGGACGCCGACGACTATGTCGAAACGTTCGGGGCGGACCGTTTCCGCAATGAAATTATCGAAGGGGCCGTGCCTAGAGAGAAATTCAGGCTGCTGCACTTGCGGCGCAATTTTAACATGCAGGACAACGAAGCCAAGCTGCGTTACGTCAGGACGGCCATACGGGAAGTGATTGCCGGGATCGAATCGCCGACCGGACGGGAGCACTACCTCAAAGAGCTGGCCTCCGAATTCAGCGCCATCTCTTCCTTTGAAACGATGAAGCAGGAAACGAACGAGATTCGCGAGCAGGAGCAAAAAAAGCGCGGCAATGGGGATAATAACGATATTTCGTGGAATACTGTAAGGAATGACGGGACCGATTCCCAACCGCTGCCGAAGCTGAAACCTGCGTATGACAAAGCTGAACGTCATTTGCTTTACGTCATGCTGCATGACAAGGAAGTAACCGCCCTCGTCCAGGAGCGGCTCGGGGACGCTTTTAACGATGAAGCTCACGCAGCGTTGGCTGCTTATTTATATGCCTTCTACGCGCAAGGATTCGAGCCCGATGCAAGCCGATATATGGCCTCGCTGCAGGATGACCGGCTGGAGAGGCTGGCCAGCTCGATTCTGATGACGGAGTCCGATCAAGGCATAAACGATCAGGTTATCGAGGACTACTTGAGGCAGATCCACAAGTATCGGGAGCTGCAAGCGATTGAGCGTTTGACGGAAGAACGGATTGCACGGGAAAAATCCGGCGACATTATCGGCGCCGCGCGGATCGAATTGGAAATTCTTGCTCTGAAAGGCAAGCTGCAAAAGAGATAATTGCCCTAAACAATCAATCAACTGTAAGCGATGCAATTGACGCTTGACGCGGAGAGAGTCGAAAGACGTTTAGGGAGGAGGGAGCTTGGATATGGCGAACGATCAACATACCGAACTGGAGACGGAACTTACGTTAGAACAGGTCAAAGACCAGCTGATCGAAATGGGGAAAAAGCGGTCTTCCTTGACCTATAAAGATATTATGGAGAAACTGGCTCCGTTCGATCAGGATCCCGAGCAAATGGATGAGTTTTTCGAGCACCTGTCCGAACTAGGCATCGACGTAAATAACGAGACGGAAGACGACATGGTGATGGGGCAAGAGGACGAGCATGACGAATTCCATCTGGAAGACGATTTGTCGCTGCCTCCCGGCATCAAGATCAACGACCCGGTACGGATGTATTTGAAGGAAATCGGACGCGTCCCGCTGCTTTCGGCCGACGACGAGGTCGATCTGGCGAAACGGATCGAGAACGGGGACGAGGAAGCGAAACGTCGTCTCGCGGAAGCGAACCTGCGCCTCGTTGTAAGCATTGCCAAACGGTACGTCGGACGGGGCATGCTGTTCCTCGATCTGATTCAAGAAGGCAATATGGGTTTGATTAAAGCTGTTGAGAAGTTCGATCATACGAAAGGCTACAAATTCAGCACCTACGCCACATGGTGGATTCGTCAAGCCATAACCCGGGCCATCGCCGATCAAGCCCGTACGATCCGGATCCCGGTACATATGGTGGAGACGATCAACAAGCTGATTCGCGTATCCCGCCAGCTGCTGCAGGAGCTCGGTCGGGAGCCGATGCCCGAAGAAATTGCCAAGGAAATGGATCTGAGCACCGAAAAAGTGCGGGAGATTATGAAGATCGCACAGGAGCCCGTATCGCTGGAGACGCCGATCGGGGAAGAGGACGACTCTCACCTTGGCGATTTTATCGAGGATCAGGAGGCGCTCGCGCCTGCGGACGCAGCCGCTTACGAGCTGCTGAAGGAACAGCTGGAGGACGTGCTCGATACGTTGACCGAAAGAGAAGAAAACGTATTGCGGCTCCGTTTCGGATTGGATGACGGCCGGACGAGAACGCTCGAGGAAGTCGGTAAAGTATTCGGCGTTACCCGCGAACGGATTCGGCAAATCGAAGCGAAAGCCCTTCGCAAGCTGCGGCATCCGAGCCGGAGCAAACGGTTGAAAGACTTTTTGGAATAAAGAACAATACCGAACTTGCAATCGATGTGCCGGAGACCTTTCTGTAATGTACGACTACAGCGAGGTCTTCCTAATTTCCCCGACTAAAGTGATGCTCCTGCCCGATGACGCCGACTGGCTTTACGGGGACGCAAATTATAGGAGAGGTAGTTTTCCCCGAATGGAACAGGAGAAACGAAAAATTATCGTATCCGAAATCGAGCAATGGCGAAAAGGGAAGCTGCTTCCCGAGCATTATTGCGACTTCTTGTTGAATCTGTACGATGTAAGCCCGGCCGAACGCGATAACCGCGCATGGGGAGTGTCCAAAAACTCCATTAAAAACAGCAATTGGAGAAATTGGTTTTTCGGATTCGGGATCGCGGCCCTAATCGCTTATATCGTTTTTCATTTTAACTCTTTTCGATTTCCTTTGCAAATTATGACAGCATTGGTTATTATCGGCGGTTGTTATACGGCAGGACTTCTGAATTCGCGCAAAAATCCTGTTGTAGGTTACGGTCTTGTAGGGGCGGGTTCGATAGCGCTGCTCGGAGCCGGTTTCTACATGATGCGCTTCTACGGCATCGATGAGCCCCCGCTTCTGCTCGCCTATGTCGCGTTCTGCAGCTTCGTATGGATTATAATCGGTCTCGCGGCCCGGATGGGGCTGTTCCATTATTGCGGCTGGATCGGACTCTTGCTTGTATATGCCTCGGTCTTGCATAACCGGGTGGAGCTCGATTGGATCGGCGCTCAGATCAGCTGGCTACCGCTGTGCGTCATGTTCGGATGGCTGGGGTGGCTGCTTCATAAGGCGAGCAAGTCGACTGGGGCGGTTTTATTGCTCGTCAGCTTCACGCTATGGTGGATGCCGGAGGCGTACGGCTTGTATACCGGCGAAGTGGACGGGGCGCTGCTTCAACTGCTGCTGCTCAGCAAGCTTGTAGTTGCCGGCTCCGTCATGTTCGGATTACGAAAAAAATGGATCGAGTGGGTTTTGTGACATGGTGAAATTATCGAAACGATTGCAAACGATTGCCGGATACGTGCCTGATGGCGTCAAGCTGGCGGATATCGGATCGGATCACGCGCTGCTGCCGGTGTACCTTGCCGAGCGGGGGCGCGTTTCGTTCGCGGTGGCGGGCGAAATCAATGCAGGACCGAGGGATGCCGCACAGAAGCAGGTGAAGGAGGCGGGGCTTTCGTCCGTTATTTCCGTAAGACTCGGGGACGGGCTGGCCGTTATCGAGCCGAATGAAATTGACGTCGTCACGATCGCCGGGATGGGCGGCAGCCTGATCTCGCACATATTGGAGGAAGGCCGATCGAAGCTTGCTGGTGTAAGCAAGCTGATCCTGCAGCCGAATGTCGGGGAGGATCAAATGCGCCGTTGGCTGCTGGCAAGCCATTGGGTGCTTGAGGACGAGACGGTGCTCGAAGAGGACGGGAAGTATTATGAAGTGTTGTGTGCCGGGCGCAGTCCGGATGCAATCGAAATCAATCGGGCTATGTACGGCAGCAAACGGTTGGACGGAGGTTTGACGCTCGATTCCGACGAATTGCTTCGATACGGACCGATTTTGACTAGCCGCGCCAATGAAGCTTTTTTCCGCAAGTGGGAGTCGGAGCTGGAGAAGCTGGACAAAATTACGGAAGGCATGTCGAGGGGCGGTACCGAGGCCGCTATTCAGCGCCAGTCGGAACTGCTTGCGGAACGAAACCGGATCAGGGAGGTAATGGATTGTTTGCTAAAGGTCAAACGGTAATACAGCTGATGGAAAAGCTGGCGCCCAAACACATTGCGGTGCCCGACGACAAAATAGGCCTCCAGCTCGGCTCGCTGCGCAAAGACATTCGCACCGTTCTGGTCGCTCTTGACGTAACGGATGAAGTCGTGGATGAAGCGATCCGGCTGCAGGTGGAACTCATTATCGCTCACCACGCGATTATCTATCGCCCTCTTGCCAGCTTGCAGACGGAAACGCCGGCAGGGCGTCTCTATGAGAAGCTGATCAAAAACGATATCGCGGTGTACATCGCCCATACCAATCTCGACGTCGCCGACGGGGGCGTCAACGATATGATGGCGAAGGCGCTTCAGCTCGACGTTTCGGGCCATTTGGAGGACGTTCATACCGACAAGCTGAAGAAGCTGGTCGTCTTCGTTCCGGATTCGCATCAGCATCAAGTCCGCGAAGCGATGTTCCATGCAGGAGCAGGCTGGATCGGTAATTATAGCAGCTGCAGCTTCAATATTCCAGGTACGGGAACCTTTTTGCCGAAGGAAGGAACGAATCCGTACATCGGCAAGGCGGGGAAAATGGAGCAAGTCTCGGAAGTGCGGATTGAAACGATCGTACCGGAGAGCGTAGAGAAAAAAGTCGTTCAATCGATGCTGAAGGCGCATCCATACGAAGAAGTCGCTTACGATTTGTACCCGATGGATTTGAACGGCCGGACGTTCGGCCTGGGGCGTGTCGGCAAGCTTGCGCAGCCGGTCAGGCTGGATGCATTTGCGGAGCTGGTCAAGCAAGCGTTTGACGTGCCTTTCGTGCGCGTAGTAGGGGAATTGGAGCGGGAGATCAAGAAGGTTGCCGTATTGGGCGGATCGGGAAGCCGGTATGTCCGGCATGCGATCTTTGCCGGGGCGGATGTATTGGTGACGGGCGATATCGACTATCATACGGCCCAGGACGCCATCGCCGCCGGAATCGCCATCATAGATCCGGGTCACAACGCGGAGAAAATATTGAAGAAGGGCGTCGCCGAGTGGCTGAACGCGCGATTGGCGGAGCAGAAGGTCGATACCCGGGTGGTAGCGTCCGAGGTCGATACTGAGACGTTCAAGCTGCTTTGATAAGATTGGCGAAAAAGCGTGCTGTAGCAAAAATCACCTCGTTTGGCACACAATCGGGGTTGCAGCGAACCGCTGCGTCCGGTATACTAGAACAAGTCTCGGAAAGTTTGACAGACAATCGCCGGTGCTTACGCACGGGAGGAAAGTCCGGGCTCCATAGGGCAGGGTGCTGGATAACGTCCAGTCAGCGCGAGTTGAAGGATAGTGCCACAGAAATGGACCGCCGATGACGCCGCAAGGCGAACAGGCAAGGGTGGAACCGTGGTGTAAGAGACCACGAGGGGATAGGGTGACTTATTCCCTGGTAAACCCCACTTGGAGCAAGACCGAAGAGAACGCGGCGGACGGCTATGCCGATTCCGCAGCCTTTGCCCGAGGCGCGTTCGGGTTGGTCGCTGGAGTCCGTCAGCAATGGCGGACCTAGATAGATGATTGTCACTTCAATGGTGGGAGGGTTGTGGTGCCCGTTACGACCACTGGAAGGACAGAACCCGGCTTACGGCAAGCTTTCCGAATGCCACATTTGAATATTTTCAACGTGTTAACAAACGAAGGCGGCCTACGGGCCGCCTTTTTGTTTTTTTCATCATCGGAATAGCGCTCATATGTTTTCAAGAAAAACCGGAAGTGGAAGGGAAGCAGCAAGCTGGAGCGCGACTTTGAACCCTTGTTTTTAACCACCGGCTATTCCAATCAAAGAAAACGAGGGTTCAACGGAGTGCGGAAGCCGCTGCTTCTCTGAAACGCCTCTCGGTTTTTCTTCTGTTTTTTCTTCGGCGCTATGCCGTCACTCCCCCTTATACTTCCGAGCCAAACGCTCGGCTTCCCGTTCGAACCATTGAGGCCATAACGCAAGCGACTCGCGGGTTTGTGCAGCCCGGGAAACGGCTTTGACAATATCGATCTGGCCATGGCCGTAATATTTATCTTTGCCGCGTTCGCCAAGGTCGATCGCCGTTTGGCGCATAATGTCCATGACCTCCGTGTTTTTCAACAGCGGATTGGCGGAACGGATCAGAGCGGCCAAAGCCGTTACATGGGGACTGGCCATCGAAGTGCCGGAAAGCGCGGCGTAATGGTTGTCCGGATACGTGCTGGCGATGTTTACACCGGGTGCGGCCACGTCGATGTAGTCGCCGTAGTTGGAAAACGACGCTTTTTGCTGCTTCGAATCGGTGGCGGCAACGGCGAAAACTTCGGGATAGGCGGCCGGATAGCCGGGACGCTCCGTATTGTCGTTGCCGCTCGCGGCGATCAGGACGACGTCCTTATCGAACGCGTAGCGGATCGCATCGTGAAGAAACTGGGCGTCGGCATAATTGCCCAAGCTCATATTGATAACTTTCGCGCCGTGATCGGCAGCCCATATGATACCTTGCGCGACCGAATACGTAGTACCGGCCCCGGTTTCGTCCAACACCTTGACGGGCATAATCTTGTTGTACCAGGAAATGCCGGCAACACCTTCACGATTGTTGACAAGCGCGGAAATAACGCCGGCTACATGGGTGCCGTGTCCGACATCGTCCAGCGGCTCGCTCTTCTGACTGACAATATTGATGCCGCCAGTGGTGCGCCCTTGCAGATCTGGATGGTTTATGTCGACGCCCGTATCGATAACAGCAACGATCACGTCTTCGCTGCCGCGAGTGACATCCCACGCGGGGATCGTATCGATAGCCGGCAAATTCCACTGATATTTGGCATACAGCATGTCGTTGGGCTCGACCGCCTCGTTGGTCATGTATAGAAAGTGAGGCTCGGCGAACTCGACGTTCCATTTTTGAAAGTAGCTCATCAATTGCTTGGCTTCGATGCTTTTCGATTCGAATACGTACGTATAGCCTAATTTCTCCATGCTCGTTGCATCGATTTCGGAGCGGATCTGGGCCAATTGCGCTTCCGTAGGCGCATTACGAAACTTGACGACGATTTGATTCACATGGTAATGACTCGTTCCTTCGTTGTCTTCGGGGTAATCCACTTTGACATCCTGCAGCGTTTTGGAATCGACCGATTCGATTTTCCACCGCTTGTCGCTCGGATACGGAACGATGCGCAAGTTTTTGCGCTGATCGATAGCGACCTTATGCAAAATGTCTTGATGAATGACACCCACAAGAGCGGATTGCCCGTCATCCGAAAGCTCACCCAATACGATATACTGCTGATCGCCTTCGCCGATTTTTTTGGACTGATAGGCATGTCCCGAGCGAACGGCATCGCGCGCTTCATTCAGAAGCGGCCCGGCATTTTCCTTGACAGGGGCCGGAATATCGCCGGAGGAAGCTTGTTGTTGTCCGGCGTTGCGGCTTATCCATTCCACGTAGTCCATATGATCGTGATGTTTTCGCATTTCGTCCAGCACGGACTTGACATGGCCCGGTGTTCCGGGGTTTAATTGATGAAGTGCCTGTTTGAAATCGAGCGAGCATTGCGACCTACACAACTGCTCCGTCATGGCTACGTTCTCCTCAAGCATCGCCTGCTTGATGCTCAGTTCTTGCTGCGGAGGCGGGTTTACGGATTTCGGCGTTTTCGTCCGGTTAACCGTAGAGAATACAAGAAGGGCACATACGGCAAGCGCAGAAGCGGATGCGATTTTTTTCCACATCGGGGGATCCTCCTTCAAGGTTGGCTCCTTATCCGGCACGTCTTGTCGTCATGGCGCGGCCAAGCAATCATGCAAGTCCGAATACCGGTTGCGGTCTTTTTGTATCTTAAGGTTAGGCAGCCGCGACCGATTTATTCACGTCCGCGCTTGGCAGGTTTTCCTTACTTTTCGATGCAAATTATGATACGATGAAAGAAACTGTGGCGAGTAGAAAAACGGGTTCCACGCGAACCGTTCCGACATATGAGGAGGTCAACGATATGACAACGGGCCAAGTGAAAAATTTATGCGAAACGACCCGGACAAAGTTAAAAGTAGCTATCGCCAAAATGGAAGTGTTCTTGAACCATTACAGCCTGCCGCAGCTACTGACGGAAAGTGATCCGGCCATGGAAGAATTTTATCGCGGGTACTTGTCCGATACGCGTCACCTGCTCGTATTTTGCGAAGTTTCCTATGAGAAATTGGGAGTCAGCCTGCGTCGTCCGAACTTTAACGAAGATTTCGCGGAACGCTCCTTATATGACATTTACCATAACTGCGTCAACGGGTTTTATTACCCGCAGAACGAATGCTACTCGGAAGACGGCCGTTATGCCTACACGGGGCAGGACGCGATTCGTTTCCGCAAAAAGCCCAGCCGTGAAGCGCGCAACTTGACGATCGAGCTGTCCAAAATTTTCGAAGAGCTGCGCGAAGATTTGTCCTATTATGAAACGGACTATGTGACCCAGAAAAGAATGCAGGGCGATCGGGTATAATACGGAACCAGAGCAAAGATGCGGTTTGCGCCGCATCTTTTTTTTGTGTGTATAGATTTCATATTTTCGGGGTCCCCGCAAAGTACTTGGAATAACTTCGAAGCAAGACTCCACTTTGTGGTTATTTTGTGTTCTCCGGTATTGACAATGACCCCCTCGGATAGGCGGCGTAATGATCGGGAATCTTGAATAACGGAGGTGATGATCGATGGTAAAGCCATTGGTAAAATGCAGCGTATCGAACTGCGCCTTCTGGGGCGAGAACAACAACTGCCGCGCCGACGCCATTATGATCGAGATCGACAGCCATGCGAAAGCCAAATTCGATGAAGAATTCGCCGGAGAAAGCTTCGATTCCGATCATAAAGACTATGCTCCGACTTCATCTGCTACATGCTGTCATACGTTCAAACAGAAGTAAATGCAAAGAAGTAACGCGCAAACATTCGTACGGCTTTGACCGTACAAATAAGGAGGTAATGCTCCAGTGGATCGTTTCGACGAGTACTACGATAAAGACGAGAAACCGAATAAAAGTCGGGCAAATGCCGATGACCGGTTCGAAGAGGAATTTGGTACCGAGGTAGCCCCCGGACCGATGTTCGCGAATCAAGTACCGGATCGTCCCGAGGAAAGAAACGCGGAAGCTTATCGTTCGGAGGAAGGGGCGACAGCCCGCACCGGAGGACAAACGATAGGATGGATCGGCCTCGTGCTGGCGATAGCATCCATGTTCATTTACCCGGTATTGCTGGGCTTGAGCGCTATCGTGCTTGGCATTATTGCCTTTGTGCAGGGAAGCCGAACACTCGGCACGTGGTCTGCCGTCTTGGGAGGTATAGCTCTTATCGCTTACTTCGTCTTGGTACCCTATTACACTTGACGTCCAAACCAAAAAGCGTCTTCCGCATAGGTGCGGACAGACGCTTTTTACATACCCTTCTTATTAACAAGCATTATTTGTCCGCTTCTCCGCGGGAAACCCGGCTGACAGTTTGGATCACGGCAATGACGCCCGTATCGACCAGGGCGGCGAGGATCGCCAGCATGACCCAATTGGGATTGTGCAACGAATAGTATAATAGGGCATGAGCGGCAGCAAGCAAAATGAACGCCCACAACAAGTTGATCCGGTTGAACCAAGCGAACATGCATCGTCACCCTTCGGTTGTTAATTGTAGGTCGGTTGCTTAAGGTATGCAACCATTATGCACAAAATGACGTGGCAATATTCTCAAAGAAAGGCTGGATCGGTTCGGACAACTTTTGGAAGATCGGACTGTTCGTCCGCCGCAAAACGGTGTACAATAAGCATGAACCTATTTCTTGAAGCGAGGCATTACCCATGAGCATAGATCCGAGACTGATCACCCAGCTGCTTCAGCTGCAATTCCAAACGTCCGATCCGTTATCGCTGCGCAATGCCTCTAGTGAGGATGCGGGCGATTTCTCCGCGCTTCTTGAATCGCTGCTCGGGAAAAAGGCTGCGGAAGGGAAAGCGGCTGTGTCCAGGGCGGCGCTTGGATCGGGCGGATACCAGATGCCGGTGTCGGCTTATTCCGCCAATGCCGCTCTTCACAGCATGCAGCGTTCAGCATTCGGTCCGGCAAAACCGAGCGCGTACGATCCGATTGTCGAGGAAGCGTCCGAGCGGTACGGCGTCGAACCCGGACTGGTCAAAGCGGTCATCCATTCCGAGTCTTCGTTCAATCCTTATGCGGTTTCATCATCCGGCGCCAAAGGGCTGATGCAGCTGATGGACAGCACGGGCAGTGGGCTGGGGGTATCCGATCCGTTCGATCCGGCGCAAAATATCGAAGGAGGCACCCGTTACTTGGCGGGCTTGCTGCGCAAATACAACGGCAATGAAGCAGTCGCCTTGGCGGCCTATAATGCCGGCCCCGGGCGAGTGGACCGTCTCGGAATCCGTACCGATGCCGACTTGAAGGAAAGGCTTCACCTGCTGCCTCGGGAGACGCAGCAATACGTCGGCAAAGTGCTGGAACGGAAAGAGCAGTACGACTCGTTTCGTACGGGCACAACCGGATCGGCAACATAACAGTGGATGAATCAGCGGTGTTAGGACCGCCGGCACCATAACGATCAATGCCTCCGTCTGAGCGGCATTGATCGTCTTTTTTGCAATTCATAAGTTTCGGGTCCCCGCAAAGTACCTGGATGATCATCGGAGCCAAGACTCCACTTTGCGGGGTTTATTTTGCGACTCGACCGACATGCCCAAAGGAGTTATATCATCATGCTGTACTTCGATCATTGTGCAACAACGCCGCCCTACGAAGAAGTTATCGAAGCGGTCGGCGAAGTGATGGGCAAACATTACGGCAATCCGTCGTCAATCCATAAGCTCGGGATCGATGCGGAGAGAATGCTGACGAAAGCCCGGGACTTGATCGCGAGGCTGCTGCAGACGTCGCCGGACGAAATCGTTTTTACTTCGGGCGGCACGGAGAGCAACAACTTGGCTGTGCTCGGAGCGGCGCTCCAGTACGGAGCCCGCGGCAAACATTTGATTACGACAGCGATCGAGCACGCTTCCGTGTACGAAACGTTTCAATATTTGGAACGGGCCGGTTACGAGGTGACTTACGTCATGCCTGACGGCACCGGGAAAGTAAGCGCGCAGTCCGTGCTCGAAGCGGTGCGCGACGATACGATGCTCGTAAGCGTCATGCACGTGAACAATGAAATCGGTACGATTCAGCCGATCGAACAAATCGGGCGGGCGCTTCAGCAAAACCGGCGTGTTCTGTTCCATGTCGACGCCGTGCAAAGCGTCGGCAAAATTCCGGTTCACCCCAAGCAATGGGGAATCGATCTGCTCTCCGCATCCGCGCACAAAATTCGCGGACCGAGAGGTGCCGGATTATTGTACAGGCGGAACGGCATCCAACTGCAGCCGGTCTTGATCGGCGGAGGACAAGAGGGAGGACTGCGCTCCGGAACGGAGAACGTACCCGGCATCGTCGGCTTTGCCAAAGCGTTTCGGATGACGATGGAGCGCCGGGAAGAGGCGGCCGACCGAATGGCCGGATTAAGGAGCCGGTTATTGTCCCATATTAATAATATTTCCGGTCTGGTATATAATGGCTCGGAAAGGCAGACGGACATGGCTCCGCATATCGTTCATTTCTCCGCCCCGGGAATCAAATCCGAGGTTTTCGTTCATGCCTTGGAAGAGCACGATATTTATATTTCCACCAAATCCGCCTGCTCGTCGGGCGAGGATCGGCCGAGCCGCGTGCTGCTGGCGCTGGGGGCCGATCATTCGCGGGCGTCTAGCGGACTAAGGGTAAGCTTCTCCGCCGACCATACGCCGGAGCAAATCGACAAGCTGGCGCTTGCGATGGAGAGTACGTTGCAGCAATTAAGGAGGTACCGGTGAGAACAGACGTGATCCTGCTTCGCTTCGGCGAGCTTATGTTGAAAGGAAGAAACCGGTCCCGGTTCGAAAACCAGATCGTCCAGCAAATCAAACGGGTGCTGAAGCCGCTTCCGAAGGCCGCGCTCCGGACGGAGTCTTACGGAAGAATGTACGTGGAGCTGAACGGGGAGTCTTACGAGGAAGCGGAGAAGGCGCTCGGCAAAGTGTTCGGATTGCTTTCCTTCAGCCCCGCGATCAAAACGATACCCGACATGAAGGCGATCGAAGAGGCCGTACTGCTCGCGATGAACCGGCTGCCGCGCACGCCGCAAACGTTCAAAATCAGCGTCCGCCGCGTGAACAAGCAATTTCCGCATGAAACGTTCGAGCTGCATCGTCTGCTCGGCGGTCATGTACTCAAACACTTTGACGGCTTGAAGGTGGACGTTCACGAGCCGGAGGTAGATTTACACGTTGAAATCCGTCATCTGGAAACGTTCGTATATTCGGAATCGGTTCCCGGTCCGGGCGGATTTCCGCTTGGAAGCAACGGCAGGGCGATGCTGATGCTGTCCGGGGGAATCGACAGCCCCGTGGCCGGATGGTTCGCGATGAAGCGCGGCCTTCGTATCGAAGCCGTTCATTTTCACAGCTACCCATACACGAGCGAACGGGCGAAGCAGAAAGTAATCGACTTGACCCGCTCGCTCGCCGAATATGCCGGGTCCATCCATCTTCATCTCGTTCCGTTTACGGACATTCAGACGCGGTTGAAAGAAACGTGCCGGGAAAACCTGATTATTACGCTCATGCGCCGGGCGATGTTCCGCATCACCGAACAGCTGGCCGAACGCAGGGAGGCGCTCGCGATCGTAACCGGCGAAAGCTTGGGCCAAGTGGCGAGCCAGACGCTGGCCAACATGAACGTAATCGGCCGTGCCGCATCGCTGCCTGTGCTTCGTCCGCTCGTAACGATGGATAAGCTGGAAATTATTCCTTTGGCACAAAAAATCGGTACGTTTTCGACCTCGATCTTGCCGTACGAGGATTGCTGTACGCTGTTCGTACCGAAGTCGCCGTCCACGAATCCGAGCCTGAAGGTGGTCGAACGGCAGGAGCAATGGATGGAGGAATGGCTGCCGGAGGCGATCCGCGAAGCGGTTGAACGAACGGAAACGCTGCTTCTGAAGCCCGACGACAAGTCGGAAGAAGACCGATTGTTTTAAACATACATTTTTCGCGAAAAAACGGATATATATGGCCTGTACGCATGTATTCGCCCGGAATTCAAAAACGGAGCGTCAAACGGGCTGCGAAACGTAATCCGTATACGAAGGCAGGAGGATTCGATATGTTGGATTGGGTGTTATTGTTTCTGCAAATTATGCTGATCAACATCGTACTTAGCGGGGACAATGCGGTCGTCATCGCGCTGGCGAGCAAAAACTTGCCGCTGCACCAACGAAAGCAGGCGATATGGTGGGGGGCGTTCGGCGCGATCGGACTCCGTCTCGTCTTGACCGTAGTAGCCGTCTACTTGCTCTCGGTGCCTTACATTCAGGCTGCGGGATCACTGCTTCTGCTGTGGATAGCGGTGAAGCTGCTTGCGGACGACGACAGTCATGCCAACGTCAAGCAAGCGTCGTCTCTCGGGAAGGCTATTTGGACGATCATCGTAGCCGACTTGGTCATGAGCCTCGACAACGTTCTGGCTATCGCGGCGAAAGCGCAAGGCAACATTACGGTTATTATCCTCGGGATCGGCCTCAGCGTACCGATCATTATTTGGGGCAGCACGCTCGTCATGAATTTGCTGCACAAGTTTCCGATTCTCGTATACGCAGGCGCGGGCATACTGGGCTATACCGCCGGCGAAATGTTCGTCAGCGACGAGAAGATGCAAAATTATGTGCTGCACCACAACGTAACGGCGCATTGGAGCATTCCGGTCGTTACGACGATATTTGTCATCATTGCAGGCTTTTTCTGGAAAAAGTCGCTCACGGCCGGCAAGGCTGCATAACGGGAATGAAGCTGAAAAAAATCAACCTCCGTATAAGGATGGTTGATTTTTTTGTTTTAGTCTGCAATAGTCAGCTGCTCAACCAGCGCGCCGTCTCCATGAAGGTACGTTCATTGGTGAGAATGCCGTCATGGTTCGATCCGGGGACGACGATCACTTCCGCCTTGTTGAGTTCGGCGAGGAAAGGGGCGTATCGGTCCGCGAGAAACTGCTCGTCTTCGCTGCCGACCAGCACGAGCGCGGGCTTCGTCAGTTTGCGCAGCGTCTTCCCGTACTTCGAGCCGAGTATGCGGGATGCCGCCATCCGGTAGCTCAGTTCGAGCGCCGCTCCGGGGTGTTTTTTTTCGTCCGGCCATTCGTTGCGCAGTACGGTCCAATGATTGAATAGACGGAACCCGATTCCGTTGAGCATTGTGAGCAGGACGATTTTGGGGATATCGACTTTGACTGTGGAGGTCGGGCCGCTTGGCTTATTAATGGGAGCACTGGGGTGAATGGCCGGGGCCAGAAGCAAATAGCCGTCGAACGCTTCGGCGTACGCCTTGTCCAGAGTACGGAGAGCCGTCGCCCCGCCGCCGGAATGTCCGGCCATAACAATCTTGGACCGGGGACGATCCCGCTTCACAACGGCTAGCAAATCTTCGATATCGTCATCCAACTGACCGACGTAGTCCACGTCTCCGCGTCGTTCTGGAGAAGGGCCGTATCCGCGCAGATCGGGAACGTAAACTTCGGCGAGTCCGCTCCCCGCTAAGTAAGAAGCGAACGGGTGCAAATATCGGCCGTCTTCGGATATGCCGTGCAGCAATATAACGGCGGTATCCGCATTCGATTCGTATTTCCTTGCGTAAAGCGTGCTACCGTTTCTTGCCGTGAAAGGCAGCAGCTCAGGTACTGGTAAATGATCCAACGGTTTAACCTCCCTATACGTGCATACATGAAGAAGAAATTCAGCGAATGCGGCCCAAATCCTCTTTGGCCGCAAAAAATACGACAAAAATCGAAGCGGACAAGACAACATCGATGTAACCTTTTGAAACGCGGCTCGTCTATAATGAGGGAGAACTGTTACGTAACGGAAAGGGGAACGGATGTGGAAATTCGGCGCAGCATGCGGGCAATGTGGGCCCGCTGGATCGGGATCGCGATGATATTCGCGATATGGGGCTCGGGACTGTCTCTGGTCGGGACCGGGAAGGCCCATGCCGTGAAACAACCGTTGGATATTGCCATTGAACACGGCTTCGACGGAAAAATGAAAGACGGGCGGTGGTTCCCGGTCAAGATGACGATAACGAACCCGGGAGACGATGTATCCGGCGATTTGACCGTACGGACAACCGGGGATAACGGGAAAAATATCGTATACGCCAAGCATGTCGACTTGCCGAAGCAGAGCACCAAGATCGTCTGGTTTACACTGCCCGGCGTCAATATGAACGCGACCAACAACGTCGTCACGTTCTATGACAAATCGGTCGACAAAGGCGAGCCGATTCCGTTCTCGCAGGGCAAAGTATCGATCGAGACAAGACCCGTTTCGCAGGAGACGCACCTGGTCGGTATTATGGCGCGAGACCCGGACACGCTCAATTTCTTGTCTTTATTGAATCAGAGAGGCAACCCGCTGCAGTTGACACCTCTCGCCATCGGCGATTTTCCTTGGGAATCTACCATGCTGGACGCCTTGGACGTGATCGCGTTCAACGATACGTCAACAGATGCATTGAAGCCGGAGCAAGTAAAGGAAATACAAGCTTGGGTCGAGCGGGGCGGAAGGCTCGTGCTGGCCGGAGGAGCGGGGTATGCGAAAACGGCTTCGGTATTCGAAGCCATATCTCCGGTGACGGCTGCCGGGACCGCTTCGGTCTCGGCCATGACGGAGTTCGTCCAGGCGACGGGGAAGGAGCTTGTCTTGAACGGCCCGTTTACGGTAGCCAAAGCGACGGTCAAATCGGGCGAAACGCTGTTCTCCGAAAACGGCATTCCGTTAGTCGCCAGCGCCCCGTATGGTCAAGGGGCGGTAACGTACGTCGCGTACGATCTCGCTCTCCAGCCGGTCGCGTCGTGGAGCGGCAACGCCGCGCTTTGGGAGCGCATCTTATTCGGTTCCGCAACGCCTTCGATCGGAGGCCCACGAATCGGTGCACAGAACGGCTTATGGGAGCTGAACAACGCACTGGAAGTGTTTCCCCAGCTTATTCCGCCGGCATACGGCATATTGACGCTGCTGTTTCTTGCCTATGCCATATTGGTCGCCCCGGCGATGTACTTCGTATTGAAAAAAATCGACAAGCGGGAGTGGGCGTGGTTCGCCATCCCGTCGGTCGCGATCGTGACGAGCTTGATCATCTATGGAATCGGGGCGTCCGGAAGAGGCTCGACGCTGGCTCAGACGATGGGCATCAACGAGCTGTCGGGGACGGGAACCGCGACGCGCATGGCCGCGTCCTCGGTATTCGTGCCGAGCGGAGGAAGCTACGAGCTGGAGTGGAGCGGCAAACGGAACATTTCGCCGCTGACGGTTAACGACGGACGCCAGCTGCAGCCCGGAGACGCGGACATGATCATCCGCTCCGAGGCCGACAAGACGGTAGCCGCATTCGCGCACGTTCCGTTCTGGTCCGTCCGCAAGGCGTTCGCCGCGCAAGAATCGGTGAACGATGCCGGCAAGTTCGATTACACGATCCGGTTCGACGCCTCCGGCGCGAAGGGCGAGGTTACCAACAATACGAAAAACGACTTGTATGAGGCGGGACTGATTTTCGGAGGCCAGTGGTACCGGTTGGGCGACATGAAGCCGGGCGAGAAGAAGCAGTTCCAAGCTTCGCTTGGCGGCTCAGTCGGGATGAAAGATCCCCAGTGGGGCAATCTCATTTTTCCGTATGCCGGCAATCAGGATATGATGCAGCGGGAGCGGTCTCTGCTGAACAGCTTCTCGCAGAGCAACTGGAACGGGCAGATGAACAGCCAACGGCTCGAGCCGTACATTCTCGGATTTGCCAAAACGAGCGGAAATGTATTCAAAATCGACGGCAAAGACGTCCAGTCCGAACGGATCGACTTGTATGTGCAGCAGATGAAGCCGGACTATTCCCAAGGCGGCAGCGTGTTTATTCCGGCAGGCGTTATCGTGCCGTTAACGGAATCTTCCAACGCGACGCATATGAGCTCCTATTATAACGGAGGCATCGAGATGGGAAGCGGCGAAATGACGCTTCTTTACAGGCTCCCCGACCGTACGGATTGGCGGTATGAGAAGGTGACGCTTGCGATGGCCGTTCAGCAGCAGTTCAAGATCGAGCTGTGGAACGAGAGAAAGCAGTCATGGAGCGTGCTGCAGGGCGCACAGGCCGAATTGAACGCCGATCAAATCAAGGAAGCGCTGACGGGCGGGAACGGAATCCGGCTGAAAGTAACGAACAGTCAAAACAACGGGCGGTTTACTTATCCGGCTCTGAGTGCGGAAGGGGCTGTAAAGAAGCAATGATCGAAATACGCGGGCTTACGAAAACATACGGCCAGTTTACGGCGCTGGACCGGCTCGATTTGTCGATTTCCAAAGGATGCGTGTTCGGCTTCGTCGGGCCGAACGGAGCGGGCAAATCGACCACCATGTCCATATTGGCCACGCTGCTTCTCCCGACGTCCGGAACGGCGAAGGTAGGCGGGTACGAGGTAACCGAGCATCCGAAGGAGGTACGCCGCCTGATCGGCTACATGCCGGATTTTTTCGGAGTATACGACAACTTCAAGACAACGGAGTATTTGGATTTTTACGGGGCCAGCTATGGGATTCCGAGAGCCGAACGGCTCAAGCTCATTCCGCAGCTGCTCGAGCTGGTCAACTTGAGCGACAAAACCGACTTTTATGTCGATTCGCTGTCGCGTGGGATGAAGCAGCGGCTATGTCTCGCGCGCAGTCTCGTTCACGACCCCGAGCTGCTCATTCTGGATGAACCGGCTTCCGGCCTCGATCCCCGCGCGCGGATTGAAATGCGGGAAATATTGAAGGAACTGAAATCGATGGGCAAGACGATCATTATCTCCTCGCACATATTGCCGGAGCTGGCGGAGATGGTGGACGAGATCGGGGTCATCGAGAACGGAGTGCTGCTTGCGCAAGGAAAAGTTACCGATATTCAGCAGCGGATGAGGGCGAATCGCGTGCTGCATCTGAGGCTGATGGACCGGGAGGCGGAGGCGGTCGCCTTCTTGAAGGAGCTGCCGCTCATCTCGCTTGTTCTCCACGACGAGTTGGGCATCCATATCCATTTCGGCGGCCGGGACGAAGAGCAGTGGGAGCTGCTCAAGCTGCTCGTCTCCGGGGGATATAAAGTATTGACATTCAATGAGGCGCAGACCGACCTGGAAGACGTCTTCCTGGAAATTACGAAGGGGGTGCGTACATGAGCTGGAAGCAGAAGTGGATCAATCCAGTGTTGGAGAAAGAATTCCGCCTGCGCATGCGCACGATCCGTTCTCCGCTCGCGCTGCTTGCTTATTTGGTCGTCATCGGCCTGCTCGCCCTCGGGTACATTTACTTGGAGATGCACAACCGGGGCAGCCGGGGATTTACGCCGGAGTCGAGCCGCATGCTGTTTTACTTCCTGAGCGGCGCGCAGCTCGTGCTCGTCTGTTTCATGGCTCCGGGCTTGACGGCCGGCGTCATCAGCGGAGAGCGGGAGAAGCAGACGCTCAACATCCTGCTCACTACGCAGCAAAGCTCGACGACCATTATCTTGAGCAAGCTGTTCTCCGCGCTGAGCTTCATGTTTCTTATCGTGTTCGCGACGCTGCCCGTTTACAGCATCGTATTTTTGTTCGGCGGAATATCGCCGGGCCAGCTGGTCGCCGTGTTCGGGTTTTATGTGCTCGTGATGATCGCGCTCGGCTCGCTCGGCGTCCTATTCTCGACGCTGCTGAAGAAAACGGTCGTGTCGCTGATCGTTACGTACGGGGTCGGCTTGTTTCTATACGTGTTTACCGGATTGGCCGCGATCTTCATTATGGGGGTAACGAACAATGCCGCCAGAGAACTATCGGGCATCCTGATCGGCATAAATCCGCTTGCCGCGATGATCAGCATATTCGAGCCGAATTTCTCGCAGGAGTTTTTCGGCGGAAGCTGGACCGGGATCAAGCTTTGGCATTTATTCGTTCCGTTTCATTTGATTTTGGCTGCGGTTGCGATGCTGCTGTCGATCCGGTTTTTGCGGCCGAGGCTGAAGAGGCATAGGTAATAGCCGAAATGCCCGTGCGGATCGGCACACTCTGAGAGGAGATGTATCCCATGCAAAATGATGGATTGCTTCGCCATATCGCCAAAGTGCGCAGACGGCTCCTACTGCTCCGCGTGGTCCGGCTCGGGCTGTCGGGGCTTGCGGCCGGAGCGGCTGCGGCTTGTGTGCTGGCAGCGATCGGGCGTTTCATCCCGGTTGCTTATTACCGTTATACGGCGATAGGCATAGCGGCTGCAGGGATGGTGGTCTGCCTTTTGTGGGCGGTGTATCGGAAGCCGGGCGACAAAGAAGCGGCACAGGCGATGGACCGTGTCGGCGGCTTGGAGGAGAGGATCGGCACGGCGCTCGCGCACCGGGATGCGGATACGCCAATTGCCCGGCTGCAGAGGGAGGAAGCGATCCGCTGCGCGGAGACGTTCGCCCGCGATGCAAGGAAACGGCTGCCGATGCCGAAAAATCCGAAGAAGCTCGGCTTGCTGGTAGGTTTGCTCGCCGTCATGACAGGGCTGCTCCTATGGCCCAATCCGATGGACGGCGTGATCGAGAAACGGCAAGCCGAGGACCGGTGGATCGAGGAGCAAGCCGATAAAGCGGAGCAAATGAAGGAAGAGCTCCAAGCGAAGAAGCTGCCGCCGCTGGAACTGCAGAAGCTCGAGCAGCAGTTGGGGAAGCTTGCGGAAGGGCTGCACGAGAGCGATACGGCGAAAGAAGCGCTGGACGAGATGGAGCGCGCGATGAATCGGCTGAAGGAGCTGGAGGAGCAGGCGAATAAGGAGCGGAAGCAGGCGGAGCAATGGGCCAAGCAGATGGAAGCGAGTCCGGCTCTGCAACAATTGGCGCGCAGCTTGGCCGGAATGAACCGCGAAGCGATGGACTCGGCGCTGCAAGGGCTGCGGGAGCAGGTCGCCCGCATGACGCCGGAGCAGAAGCAGCAGCTGGCCAAGGCGCTCGAGCAATTGGCGGAGACGGCGAAATCGCCGGATGAAGCGACCGAACGGAAGCTCAAGGAGTCGCTCGGCGGACTGGCGGACGAGGCTAAGGAAGCTGGCGGACTGAGCGAGGAGGCGACGAAGGCGCTGAGCGACGCGCTTGCCCAATCGATGGATGCTCAGGCGGCACAGATGATGTTGGCCCAGCAAGCGGGACAGCTCGGAGGGCAAATTGCGCAGGCCGGCTTGCAGGCCGCCCAGCAGATGATGGCGCAAGGCGGAGCTGTTTCGCCCGCATGGGGCGCGAACGGCATAGCCGCCGGCATGGCGTCGTCGGCGGCGGCCGGTCAGCCCGGCGGGCAGCAGCCGGGCAGCGGTGCCGCTCCGGGTCAAGGCGGAGCAGGCGCGCAGCCCGGGCAAGCCGGAGGAGCGGGCAGCGGCTCCGGCGCGGGAGCGGGCGCAGGCAGCGGTTCCGGCGCGGGTAGCGGAAGCGGCTCGGGAGCCGGCAGCGGTGCCGGGACGGGCTCCGGAAGCGGAGGCGCGGGCTCGGGAGCCGGCGGCTTGGCGGGCGGCACCGGGAACGGCTCGCGCGGACTGGTGAACACGCCGAGAACACAAATCGGAGGTGGCAATCCCGAATCCGATTCGGGACCTGTCCGAAGCGGCGGCGGCGACATCCTCCAAGGCGGTTCGGCTCCCGCGCTGGACGGCGCTTCGCGGCCGTATGAGGAAGTTTACTCGGAGTATGAGACCGAGGCAGCGCGTTCGCGTGCCCGATCGCAGCTTCCGCAAACGATGCAGCAGCTGGTGCGCGATTATTTTACCGAAATTCAGCCGAACCGGTAACGCTCGACCCACGAACGAATAGGAGGGGTTCACATGATGGAGTCCAAAGAGCAGCTGGAGCGGCAGCTCGCCGTAGTCGCGGCGGTGCGCGAACAGATCGGGCGCGTTATCGTCGGCCAAAAGGATATCGTCGAGCAAATGCTCTGGTGCTTGTTCGCGGGAGGACACGCTTTGCTGGAAGGCATCCCGGGCTTGGGGAAAACGATGCTCGTGCGAACGATTGCGGACGTCGTCGACCTCAGCTTCTCGCGCATCCAATTCACGCCGGATCTGATGCCGGCGGACATTACCGGAACGAACATTATTCAATTCGGCGGGCAAGGAGAGACGTCTTACCGTTTCCAGAGGGGACCTTTGTTCGGCCATCTCGTGCTCGCGGACGAAATAAACCGGGCGACGCCGAAAACCCAAAGCGCGCTGCTCGAGGCGATGCAGGAGAAAACCGTGACCGTTGGCGCGGAAACGCATAAGCTGCCGAAGCCCTTTTTCGTCCTGGCGACGCAAAATCCGCTTGAGAACGAAGGCACGTACCCGCTTCCGGAAGCGCAGCTGGACCGGTTTCTGGTGAAAATGATCGTGTCTTACCCAACGAAAGAGGAATTGAAGGAAATCGTGCTGCGCACGACTTCGCCTGCGACCATTCAAGCGTCGAAGGCGGCGGACGGCGAGGCGATCATCCAGATTCAGGAAACGGCGAAGCAAATGCTCGTGGCGGACGACGTGCTTGACTATGCGATCAGACTGCTCCTATCCACGCATCCGACCGAGCCGGACGCTCCGGAATCGGTGAAGCGCTACGTCCAATTCGGTTCCGGCCCGCGCGGCATTCAAGCGATCGTATCGCTCGCCAAAGTGCGCGCGTTCTGCGCCGGACGTCTGAACGTCTCGTTTCACGATGTGGAGCAGGTGGCGGTTCCGGCGCTGCGTCACCGCATTTTTCTTAATTTCGAAGGACAGGCGACGGGAATGTCGACGGACGGCATTTTGCGGGACGTACTGGCCGCCATGGAGAGCCGTCGATGAGCGCCGATCGTCTGGCTCTCGATTCGGAGACGCTGCTCCGGCTGGAGAGGATGACCGTTGCGGCGAAAAACCGGATTCGCGGTACGATGCAGGGCAAGCGCAAATCCCGTCAGACGGGAGCGTCGCTCGACTTCGCCGATTACCGGTTGTACGCTCCGGGCGACGATATACGCCAAATCGACTGGAACGCTTATGGAAGAAGCGGCAAGCCGTTCGTCAAGCTGTTTCATGACGAACGGGAGCTGCAGGTGAAGCTGTGGGTCGACGTGTCGGCTTCGATGAATACGGGCGGAGAGTCTGCCGGAGGCTGGAATAAGCTGCTTCATGCGAAGAGACTTGCCGCTTGCATCGGTTATATGGCGCTTGCCGGTTACGACCGGGTGAGCGCCGGCGTTTTCGGCGATCAAGTATGTGGAGTGCTGCCGGTCATGCGGGGCAAAGCGTCGGCCCGGCGGCTTTTCCGGTTTTTGGAGGAAGCCGGGCCGGAGACCGCTGGCGATATGGAGAAGGCGCTGACGCAGCCGGGGGCGCTTCCGAGGCTGCCCGGCATGACGTGGATCTTTTCCGACTTTTTGTATGAAACCGGAGTCAGGGAAACGTTGAATGTATGGCTTGCCGCAAGGCAGGAGGTCGTCGTCGTCCAGGTGCTGTCTCCGGAGGAGCTTCACCCGGGATACTCCGGGGATTTGAGGCTTGTCGATGTCGAGACCGGCACAGGTAAAGAAGTGGCGATGTCCGGCAAAGTGCTGAAAGCTTATAAGGAAGCGCTGGATGCTTATACCGGATCGCTTCGCGGCTTTTGTCACGAACGGGGGATCGCTTACGCGCTTGCGCCTACGAATGTGCCGGTTCTCGAGTGGATTGCGACGACGATGCGGCAAACCGGAGTGCTTCAATAAAGGCGGCGGCTTATGATCCGTCCGCGAGGAGGTGGTGGTCATGCATTTCGATTCGCTCGCGAGCTTATGGTTCGGCTTATCGCTCCCGGCCATCGTGCTGCTGTACTTGTTCAAGCGCAAATACGTCGACACGCGCGTGTCGAGCCATCTGCTCTGGAATCGCGTACTGAAAGATATGGAGGCGAACCGGCCTTGGCAGAAGCTGCGCAATCGGCTGCTCATGATCGTTCAGCTTCTCGCGGCGGCATTGCTCGTGCTTGCTCTGATGCAGCCGTGGCTGTCATCGCAGCGGACGGCGAAAGCCCATGTCGTCATCGTACTGGACCGATCGGCCAGTATGACGTCCGGCATCGTCTCGCCGGATGGAACTGCGGAGAGCCGGTTCGAGCGGGCAAAAAGGATGATCGGGGACTTCGCGGAAAACGAAGCGTCGGACAGCGCGATCACGCTGCTAGGCATGGGCGAGCAGGCGGAGGTGCTGCTGTCGCGCGAAACCGACCCGGCCAAATTGCGCGAAACGTTGGCCCGCATCCAGCCCGCGTACGGAAAAACGGCCTATATGGAAGCGATGTCTCTCGCCGCCGCGTTGACGCGCAGCGACCCGGAGTCTGAAATAAGGCTGTTCACGGACGGGCAGTTCACCGAGCCGGTGTCGGGCCTGACGTTTGCAGTGCCGGTAACGGTGGAGCGTGTCGAGTCGGCTGGCGCGGCGCAAAGCGGAAACGTAAGCGTGACCCAGTTCGGCGTGAAGAGCGCCGGGGGGGCCGCCGGTTCGGTTACCGCGGTCGCGTCCCTCAAAAACTGGGGGGATACGCCCAAGCAAGCCGAAGTTGCCTTATATGCCGGCGGCAAGCTGGCGGAGGTGCGTACCGTTCCGGTGGAGCCCGGCAAGCAAGCCTCCGTCTATTTCGACCGGCTGGAATCGGCGGATTGGTACAAGCTCGATATCGGAAAAGGCGACTCCATGATGGCGGACAACGTTTCGTATGCCTTTCTCGAGGGCGACCGTCCGAGAAACGTTTTGCTGATCGGGAAGGGCAATCTGTTTTTGGAAAAAGCGCTTCAGCTCGCCGGGGCGGAAGTGACCAAATTGGACCCGGATGGGGCCGCGGCGTGGTTGAGTTCGCAAAAAACGGGCAACGGTCCGGACGTTGTCGCGGTCGATTCCGTGACGGATTCGGTTCTTGCCTCCGCGGAGTGGAGCAAATGGCTGGCCTCCAAGCCGGTGCTGTATATCCGTTCCGGTTATGCGGGGAAAGAAACGGCGGTTCCGGCGGCCCCCTATTCGATCGAGGAGCATCCGGTCACCCGTTATTTGAAGCTGATGGATACCCACGTCGCTTCCGTACTGCAGCCGGACCGTATCGGGTGGGGGAAGCCGATCGTCTCGGCTAAGGACGTTCCGCTTCTGTATGCCGGATCGGAGAACGGACAGCCCCGCCTGTTGATCGCATTTTCGCTTCAGCAGAGCGATTTGCCCTTGCGAACGGAGTTTCCCGTGCTCGTGCAAAACGCCTTGGGGTGGTTGACCGCGGCACAAGGAGGAAGCCTGGGCAGGGCGGTCGCGGGCGAGCGCAAGGAGATCGCCGTTGCCCCTGCCGCCGCGGCCGCGAAATGGATAAACGCCGAAGGTGGACAAACGGTTTCGGAGGCGGAGAAGGCGTCCGGAATCGTTTCTTCCGTCCAGACGGTCCCTTTGCAGCCGGGGCTTTACAAGCTGGAGGAAAAAGACGAGGCGGGCCAAACGGTTCAAGTTCGATGGCTTGGGGTTGCCGCCGACTCCCGGGAATCCGGTACCGGCCAAACGGAGCTGAAATTTGCGCAGGCTTCGCCGTCTGACGGCGAAGCGGGATCGGGGGAGCAGGCCGGAGAACGTCAGGGCGCACCGCTTGCGCTGTGGCGATGGATCGTAGTGCTTGTCCTGGCGGTTGTCGTATGGGAATGGGGGGTGTACCGTCGTGGGACTTCAGTTTGAATCGGCGCTCGTTCTTCTGCTGCTCGCGCCTGCGGCCGTATACGTCGCATGGATATGGAGGACCGCCTCCCGGCTCGCCGGCTGGCGCAGAAGGATAGCCGTCGGACTGCGCGCTTTGGTGCTGCTGACGCTCATCTTATCGCTAGCCGGCTTGCAAAGCTATGCCACGATCGAACGTAAAGCGATCGTATTCGTGGCCGACCGGTCGGACAGCATGACGGACGCTGCCGGGCTCGAGACTTGGATCCGCCAGACGGCCGCGGCCAAATCGGAGGATGATGCGGCGGGCGTCGTATCGGCCGGTCTCGATGCGGCGGTCGAGAAAAATCCCGACGGCTCCGACATTCAATCGTTTTCGTTCAGCAGCAAAGTGAACACGCAGTTCACCCGTTTGGACGAAGCTTTGCAGCTCGCCGGAACGATGATGCCGGAAGACGCTTCGCCACGAATCGTGCTGCTGTCGGACGGACGGGAAAATGTGGGCGACATGCTCCGGCAGGGCAAGCTGCTGCGGGACAAAGGCATACCGGTCGATGTCGTTCCGCTGCCATCCAAGGAGCGCAAGGATGCTTCGGTGGATACATTGCGCTTGCCGGAGAAGCTGTATCAGGCGGAGCAGTACTCGCTCGAGGTGGCGGTGTCCAGCACGTTCGCCACCACCGCGGAGCTGCGCATTTATGAGGACAACCGCGAAATTTCGAGCCAGCAGGTGATGCTGGACAAAGGCCAGAACCGGTTTGCGCTGCGGGGCTTGGCCAAGGAGCAGGGGCTTCACCGGTATCGGGCGGAGCTGTACGCGAACGGCGACGAAGTGTCGGCCAACAATGCCGCCTACTCGTTCAGCCGCGTGTCCGGCCCTCCCAAAGTGCTGCTCGTGGAAGGCAGCGAAGGGGCCGCGAAAAATTTGGCCGGCGTTCTCGATTCCGGCCTAATCCCTTACGATCTGCTCACACCCGAAGTCCTCCCGGTCGAATTGACTGATTATTCGGCCTATGATTCGATCGTGCTCGCCAACGTCGCGGCGACCCGCCTATCCGAGAAGCGGATGCTGATGATCGAGCAGGCGGTCCGGGATTACGGCGTCGGGCTCGTCATGACCGGCGGCGAAGACAGCTTCGGGCTGGGAGGTTATTTCAAGACGCCGATCGAACGGGCGCTGCCGGTATATATGGATTTGCGCGGCAAACGGGAAATTCCTTCTCTCGCTCTTATGCTCGTGATCGACAAATCGGGCAGCATGGCGGGAGACAAAATTCAACTGGCGCAGGAGGCCGCATCGCGCACGATCCAGCTGATGCGGGAAAAAGATACGATCGGCGTGCTGGCCTTCGATTCTTCTCCGTGGTGGGTCGTCGAGCCGCAGCTGCTGAAAGATCCGAAGAAGGTGACCGAGCAAGTCAACTCGATTACGGCCGATGGCGGAACGGAAATTTATTCGGCGGTCGATCAAGCTTACGCCAAGCTGCGTAATGTAGAAGCCCAGCGCAAGCATATCATACTGCTCACGGACGGACAGTCCTCGACGAATCAAAGCTACGAGACGCTCGCCGCAAACATGACGAAGGACAACATTACGCTTTCGTCGGTGGCGATCGGAGACGGCGCGGACACTCAGCTGCTCGAACGGCTCGCGCAGCTCGCGAAAGGCAGATACTACTTCACGAACGACCAGAGCACGGTCCCGGCCATCTTCAGCCGGGAAGCCGTTCTCATCTCGCGCACCTACATCGTCGACCAGCCGTTCGTACCGGCGGTCGGTCAGGCGGCGGAATGGAATGAAATGTTCGCCGGCGGAGCTCCCCGGATCAACGCTTATATCGCTACAACGCCGAAGGAAACGGCGGAAGTGGCGCTGACGAGTCCCGAGCCCGATCCGCTTCTGGCCCGCTGGCAGTACGGGGCCGGCAAAGCGGTTGCTTGGACGAGCGATCTGTCGGGCAAATGGTCGGGAGATTGGACCCGCTGGGACCGGTTCCAGGACGTATTCAGCCGGATCGTCAAATGGACGTTTCCGCAATTTCAGTCTTCACCGTTCGAGCTGACCAGCCGTTTGAACGGCAGCACCGCGACGCTGGACGTCGCCAGCGGCGGGGACGGATACGGAGGCGATTTGAAGGCAGTCGTAACGGACGAAAGCTTGAAGCAAACGGAAGTGACGCTGGAACCGACGGTTCCCGGGCAATACACCGGGCAGGTGGATATTGCGAAGCCCGGCGTCTATTTGACGAATATTACCGCAGTCGGGGGCGATGCCGAGTCGGGTAAATCAGCAGGCGTTACGACCGGCTTCGTCATTCCGTACTCGCCGGAATACCGTATCGGTGCGGATGACGGCGGGCAGAAGCTGAAGCAGCTGGCGGAGCTTACCGGCGGCCGCGTACTTGCGGTCGATAAGCCGGAGGAAGCGTTTGGGGGCGAGACGGTGCCGAAGAAGCGCGTCCGCGATTTGTCCCGCGTCCTGCTCATGGCCGCGCTCGCGCTCTGGCTCGCGGACATCGCCGTGCGCCGCCTCCACGTGCCGTGGCAGCGGCTCGCCGCCGCCGCGCTCGCGCCCTTGCGCAGCGGCCGCCGTTCGTCGCGCGGCGACTCCGGCTCCGCCACGCTCGAGCGGCTCCGCTCCCGCGTCGCGGCCCGCGGGCAGCCGCCCGCCGATGCGCC
>NZ_VCRA01000031.1 GCF_005938385.1 Paenibacillus mesophilus | reverse complement strand
TCCTGCTCCCTCTACAGTGGAGTTTTTTTTCGGTTTTGTCCACGAAAAACAGTTCTTTATTTTACAAATATAGCAATTTGTAGAATGAAAATTTTCATGTCAGCTTTAATGCAACGCTAATGGAAAAACTACAGCTAAATTCGCCATATTCGGGGCCAAAAAGCATTTTCGATAAAATATACTGCAGGTTTTCCAGTTCACTATCCGAAGAAGCGAATAAATCGAAAAAATAACGGCAGGTTTTCCAGTTACGCACTTCGCGCACTTACTGGCTGACGCCGATACGCGGGACACGTGATTCGACAGATTCGAGCAGTCGAGGTGCTGCGCCATGAACGGGAATCGAGGCATAACCGGCAACAGCTTGGGTGAAAAAACAAGCGGGCCCGCACAATGCGGAGCCCGCTATTCGTGTTGCCGCCCGTCAGCCGAAGCTGTCAAGCAGGAAACGCGCCAGTTCGCCCGCACGGAGCGGATCTCCGACATGCCGGAGGAGGAACGTTTTGCCGAGCGCGTCATACTTCTGCTTGAGCACGTAACCGTGCATCGGATGATGGATCACTTCCCCAACCGGAGCGTCCGCCGGAATGCGGGGATTATCGAGGTCGAGCACATAGTCGTAATTCATAAGGACGGGCGGCGCCTTGTCCGACATGAAATTGATCGCCGAAGCCTCCTCGGCCAGCTTCAGAAATTTCGGCGTGTACAGGTCGTCGATCGAATCCATGCCGTAGAACAGCTTCAGGTTCGGCTGAATGTGCGGTCCCTCGTATATGCCTTCGTAAAAGCGCTGGTCCTTCGACGCTTGCGTGCCGTAGCCGATGAACGCGCTCACGGCGGACGACTCGCGCTCTACCGGATCGCTGCTGCCGGGCTTGGACAAATCTCCCTTGAGCGCATTCCACAAGGCGATATGCCCCCCGGCAGACGAACCGGCCGTAGCGATGCGGGTCGGGTCGATTCCCCACTCCGCCGCTTTATGGCGTACGAACTGGATCGCCCGAGTACCGTCTTCCATCGGAGCCGGGAACGGGTATTTGGTAATGAAGCGGTAGTTGGCCGTAATAACGGATATTCCGGCTTCGATGCATTCCTTCATCAGCTTTGTCGACAGGACGGCATCCTTGTCCCCACCGACATACCCGCCGCCGTGCAGGAACAGAACCGCCGGCGACGGCTGTTCCTCGTTTCCGACGAGATAAGCATCCAGTACGTTTCTTTCATGAGGACCATAAACGACATCTTTGTACTCCATCACGTGCATGAAGCTTCATCACCCTTTCCCATAGGACCGCCAACATAGTCGAATAACGTAAAAAGGCAAGCCGTTGCATTTGGCTTTCTTTACTATATACGGACGAACAGGTAGAGGACAAGTTCAAATTAACGGCGTGCTAGTCTGGCAGCAATCGCGCACATAGCAAAATCCGGAAAGGAAAGCGCTCAACCGCGCGCCTTTCTTCCGGATTTGCCTTCATCCGTCCGTTCGATCCGTCTTTATTTCGGCGCTTCGGCGATCTTTTTGGCCGTCTCCTCTTCCGTGGCGCGGAATACGGTATTGGCGTCGTCGGTCAGGATCACCTTTGGAACCGCTTTCGCGTAAGGGGTCAGCAGCAAGCTTTCATAGCGCGTTTTGGCCGGAATCGGGGCGAATTTGTTGTAGAACGCCGCCTGCAGCCGTTTCTCTTTAAAGGCGCTTTCCTGCCCGTACAGCTTCTGGATCGACTCGTCCTTAAGCACCGGCATGACACCCTTCCGGCTGAGCTGCTTCTGCATGTCGTCGGAGATGAGATACTGGATGACGTTCATCGCCTGTTCCTTCTGCTTGGACATGTTCGTGACCGTAAAATAGGTCGGATAAGCTTGCGAGCCGATATTCGGCAGCTTCTCGAAGGTGGGCAGCGACACCATATCCCATTTCATGCTGTTAAATTCGTCGGGGAATACGAAGATGATCGACGAGAGCCAAGCGAACATGGCCACTTCTTTTTCTTTCAGAAATTCATCCCGGTAAGGGATGACGCTTTTGTGCGCTTCCATGTATTCCTTATAGCCGGCAGCTTTGGCCGGTCCTACGAACACGGTGTCAAAAAACTCCCGCCACTTCCCGTCGCTCGCAATCGTCGGCGTTCCTTTGACCGGATCGACGAAAGGAATGGACAGCTGGTTCATGAGCAGCATATGCGTCTGCGAGGAGGAAAGGCCGATGTACTGCTTGCCGTCGTAACGCGTCAGCCTCTCCCCCAGCTTGATCGCTTCGTTCCACGTCATGCCGTCCTTCGGATAGGGCACGCCGAACTTGTCGAACACATCTTTGTTGTAATACAGCACCATGTTGTTGTTGAAGACGGGAATGCCGTACACTTTGGCCGGATCGATCAGCTTGACGGAGTCCGCGACGGTCGGCTCCATGTTGGAGAAATTGACGCCGCGCGACTTCATCAGCTCCGTCATATCGTACTGCAGTCCGCTGTCCAGTACCGTCGAAGCGAAGCCGCCGATCGAATCCCAGTATAGGTCGATCGTCTCGCCGTTGGTCAGCAGCTCCTTCAGGCCGACCTCTTTCGTTTTCTGGATATATTTGATCGTGTAGTTGGGGAATTTCTGCTTTAACGCGTTGCCGAACCTTTCATTCCAGCTCTCGACGGAATCGCCGCTGTTGGAGTAGACGACCAGATTGGCCGGTTCGTCCTGCTTGACCGACGGGGCCGTCCCTTTGACCGGCGCTTCACCGGTTGTCGCTCCTCCGCCTCCGGAACAGGCCGACACGAACACGAGACTGACACCGACCGCTGCGGCGAATATTTTGCTTGCTCCTCTATAACTCATATAATCCTCCCCTTCGATTATTATGAATTCAAACTAACGTCACCTTCACCGGTCCGATCAGGCCGGAAGGAAGGCTTTCGCCGTCGAGCCGGTTCGCCAGGCTGTTCGTTACCGCAACGGCAAGCTCGTTGACGCCCTGCTTCACGTACGGCCGGATATCTACGACATAAGGCGACCACATCGCAACGCCGGCCGGCTGTCCGTTGACCCGCACTTCGGCTATTTCATGCGCTTCTCCGAGGTCGAGCAGCACCCTGCCCGCCGTCTTCGTCCTCGGATCGTCCAGCTCGAACGTGCTGCGGTATACGGCGGTGCCTGATACATGCTCCAATCCCGGCTGTTCGGTCCAAGATCCCAGCCCCGCAATCGCCGCTGGAAAGCCTGGAGCATCCACTTGCCACCCGTCGGCCAGATGAAGAAGCGGGGCTGCTGCGGCAGCATGACCGGTTTCGGCCGGTTCCACGTATTGCGGCGACGCGTTCGGGTCGATCCGATAGATCACGCTCTGCCTTCGCTCCAAGGCGACGCGGATTTCCGTACCCGTTTCCACCCACCGCACATCCGCCCGGCTTATTTCACCGCTCCATGCATCCCATCGCTCCACGGCCCCGGATAAGGAAACCGTAACAGTGCCTTCGTAGCCGTACTCGCCCTCGTTAACGAGCACGAGAAAATGATGACCCGCCTTGACGACGCGGCTTATGCGGATATCTCGGCTCGCAGGATGAAGCCGGACGTCTCTCGGCATGAAGCCGTCCAATGCGCCGACGATTTGGCCGGCGTCCGTTATGAATTGCGTGAAAGGTAGCTCCAGGCCCGATGCTCCACCGGCTTCACCGCAGACGATGACCGTTCCGCCGCCGTCCCGGAACCGGCGTACCGCATTATAGGTGGCGGCCTCCCACACGCCTTCGTCCTCAACTACAAGTGCGGAATACGTATGGCCGGCAATGCGGATCGTCCCGCCGCCGATCTCGCAAGAGGCGCACAGCAAGCTTTCCTCCAAATAATTGAATTCGATCTGATGCTCGTAAAGCGGTTTCACGATCTTCCATGGCAGCCAGTCTTCCCGGCAAAGCACCGCGACCGGCGTCAAGTTGCGGCTGTCGGTCATAAGCCAGCTCATCCGCTTCATATAGACGGCGAACGGCTTGTAGTGCGGCCACCAAATATTGTTCGGTCCGACATCCGGAGGCCGTTCCTTGTAGCGGAGAGGGCCGTCGACCGAATAATAGAAGGCGTGGGGCAGCAGCATGTTGACGCCGCGTACGAACAGCCAATCCATGTACCACTTCATGTCGTCGGCGGTCAGCGCCCAGCCGTTCCCTTTGCCGCATACGCCCAATACTTCGTTCAGGTTCCGGCGCCTGCCTCGGTGCCTGGCCGCGTCCGAGGAACATTTGGCCATCGTGCTATGCCTGCCCGCAAGCGCAAGTCCGTCTTCGGGCCCTACCCAGCGCCATACGACATCTTGCCCGGGGATGTGAAAATGGTCCTGCAAGCCGATGTCGTCGCTCGCCGCCGGATGGCCTGTGAAGGCGATGCCGTACCGCGCGCACCAGTCGGAGAGCGGAGCGTAATAGGCGGAGGACAACCGTTTCCGCACCGCCTTGCGATACTTCCGGCGAACGGCCGGAGCTTGCTCGGCATCGAGCCAGAGCAGGGGTAAATCGGTCTCCCGGCTTCCTTCCTCCGAGAGAAAACTTTCCAGGAATCCCCCGGTCCACGGCATAAGCCCTTTCTTGTGTTTGCGGCCGAGCATATCCGGTTCGTCCGTGAAGAACGCTTGAACGGTATTGCCGAAATAGCGGGACAGCCGTGAGTAGTACCACTCGTGCGTAATCCGGATAAATTTCGCGGTTGCAGCAGGGTTCAACAAATCGGCGGCTGCGGGAGCGTTCGGCTGGCCGTCGTCCTCCCCTTCGTGGATGCCGCGGATCGTTCCTCTCGAATAGGTCTCGATGAACAGAAGGATCGACCAGCGGCCGGAATCCGGAGCATCGAAGGAGACGGTGCCGTCGACCGGCTGCAAGACGACAGCCGATTCCGGATCGGCTTGCCGTTCCTCCGCCTTGCGGATCGCCTGAGCAGAAACGAGCACATCTCCCGGTTCCAGAACGGAAGACAGCTGCACCGGTTCGGTGCAAGCGAATTCCGCCATTTTCAAACCGCGGCTTGCATACTCAGGGTTTCCTTTCACGACGAGGCCACCTGCCGACCCGGACGGATACATCGCTTCGTCGTACAGGAAAACGGTCATTCCGAGCCTCGATGCTTCCCTTACGGCAGCTTCGACAAATTCCATGAATACGTCCGATAAATAAGGGATCGTTTCCGGTATGCCCATCCGGGGATGGATGACGAAGCCCATGACGCCTTTCTCCGCGAAGCTTCCGATTTGCCTGACAAGCTCCTTCTCCGTAAGCGCGTCGTTCCAGAACCAGAACGGGATCGGCGTAAACTCGTCGGAAGGAGACACGAATTGCTGTTCCAGCGTGGACTCACTCATCCGGATACTCCCTCCTTCCCGCTCCCGTTCCTGTCGATCTGCAGCTTATCTCCCGCTTGAAGCGAAACGTCCCATATGTCCTCGCACGCCCCGCCGGTGCTTCCGCCACCCGCCTTGTCGATTCTCCAGCGGCATCCGGCGAACATGGGCGGCGTTTTGACGCGGAACGATGCATCGCGTTCGGCATGAAGCGATGCGGCAAATGTGCCATGCTCCGCGTCCCATTCCAGCGAGATCGAGCCGGCGCAGAAGCGCAGCCCTCTCACCGCCCCGTTGCTCCACGCCGCCGGCAATGCCGGCAGCAGCTTGACCAGCTTCGGGGACACATACAGCAGCATCTCCTGCACGGCGGACACCCAGCCCATGTTGCCGTCAAGCTGCACCGGCGCTTTCCGGTCCGGCAGCGTAACCCCCATGCTCCGCCAATCGTTGTGCACGGTATACAGGTTGCCCAGGAGACAGGAACGGGCCAGAAGCTCCAAGCATTCGAGCGCGCGATCTCCTTCCTCCATCCGGGCGTACAAATTGGCGAGATGCGCAAGCGACCATGCCGTCTGGTCGCCGATGCCGATGACGAGCCGTTTCCCGATCGCGGTGCCGAACGCTTCGAACAGCACGGAATCGCTTTGTCTCGTTATTTCTTTGCCGGGGAAGAGCGGATACGAATGCGAAATATGCCGATGACGATAATTGTCCTCGAAATGAGGATGCATCCATTCCTTCACCGCACCGTCATCGTTGATCTCATAGGGCGGAATGCGGCGGAGCATCGCTTCCCAGCCACCGAGCTCCTCTCCGTATACCCCCGCCTCCCGACTGCCCTCGATCAGATTCGTCAGCAGCTCCTTCGCGATGGCGAAATCCAGCGTTGCATTGATCGTACATGGCATCGGATGGGCGAGCGGCTTCGGCCCGGGCGGGAAGAAATTCGCGGGCGTATTTTCCGGCGATACCGAAGGATAAGAGCGATAATAGCCGTCCTCGCCCTCTTCGAAAAAGTCTTTGTAAAACAGCGCCGCCTCCCGCATGAACGGCAAAGCCCGCTCCTTCAAATAAGTCCGGTCACCCGTGAACAGTCCGTATTCGTAAAAATGCTGCGCCAGCCATCCGGCGGCCCCCGTCCAGTACAGGATGACGGGCACGGTCTGGAACGGCGTGCCGACTTTCGGCGTCGTCCCCGCCGGGATGAAGATACCGCGGCAGCCGTACAGCTTGCGGGCGTTGTCGCGGAATACGTCGATCATCCCCTCGTAGTAGCGGAACAGAGCTGGAACGAGCTCGGACAAGCCGCCGACGGAGGCGTGCCAATACATCATCTGGATATTCTCGTTCGCCATGAAATGGCTCCACATGAGACGGTACTCGCCGCCCCACAGCCCGTACAGCGGAACCGGCATCCCATCCGCCCGAGTAGCCGAAATGAACAAATAGCGACCGAACTGCCACATTTTCTCGGCCAGCCCTGGCGGAAGACCTTCTCCCTCGTAAGCATCAAGCAGCAGCTCCTCGTTCGACCGTTCCGCCTCTTCCCGGCCTAGCCGGATTTCGGCGGACAAGAACAAGGGGCGATGGAGGGAGGCATGCCGCTCCAGCAGTTCTTCGTACGAGAACGCAACGGAGCCGAGCCTCTGCGCCAAACGGGGCCAGTCTTTCGCACGGTCGCCGCGCATAAATACTTGAATCAGCAGCAGCACCCGATCGGTTCCGGAAATGGCGGCCTTCCCTCCGGAACAGACGACCTGCCCCCCGTTCGGTATAATCCGCAGCACGGCGCCGAAGTCGCACCCGTCATCGTTTGTCGCCGAATAATACAAATATTCGCCGTCCGCCATCGTTTCCGCCGAAGACTCCACGTACGGCGGAATAGACGGCGAGGAGTCCGCCTTATCGTGGGGCATCAGCCCGATTTCCGCCTCTATCGTTCCGCCATCCCCGCTCGCCCGCAGCTCATAGACGATCATATCGTCCCGGCGGGATACGAACAGCACCCTTTCATAGGAGGCGCCGGCGCTTTCCCATCGAATGGATACTTCCCCCGTCTCCATGTCGAGCGAACGTCTGTACCGGCGGAAAGCTTCCGGAGCGGACATTGTCAGCTTGATGTCGCAGAGCGGCAGCGGCACCTCGCGTTTGGACTCGTACTCTCGTTCGGCGAGCGCTTCCGTCAGCGCCGTCTTCGCTTCCATGTAGCTCCCTTCCCTCATCCGTCTGCGGATGTCCGGAAGCGCGGAGCTGACATCGGGCAGTTGTCCCTTCAGGCCGGCGTGCCACAGCTCCGCGTGGTTAATCAGCACCGTTTCGGCGCGAACGCCTCCGTAGACGGCGGCCCCGACGATCCCGTTCCCCGAAGGAAGCGCTTCCCGCCAAAGGCCGCCCCACCATGAGGACGGACGCCTCATCTCGAGCCGGTTGCGGCCGTGTCCCGATTTCCATGCGCTTGCGCTTGCGGAACGCCGTGCTTCCATCTTGATCTCCTCCTCTTCTATGGCTGGAGCAGCGACACTTGCGGCGGGTGGATATAGTCTTGGTATTTGTCCGCGACTTTGCCGGCAGCCGTATCGCCTTCGTGGAAATATACGCGATGCCTGTAGCGGATCGACTCGCCTTTGCGGAACAGCTTTCCTCCGGAAAAATACAAGTTGTTCGCCGCGAGCAGCCCGTAATCGCGGACGTGCCAGTAGGTCGGGAAATCTTCGTTGTCCGGATGATCGAACGCGGCGATTCCGAGCGTACGTCCCCCCGCTTTCCCGTAATAGTCGCACCACGGCGCCCGCTGGCCCCAGCACTCCTTCTCCCCGACGGAGCCGAACGCGTTGACAATCGTGCCTCCGTTATCCGCCTTCATCGACTCGGCAACCCGAATGCCGAGCGGCCCGGCTTCTTTCGTCGCGCCGAACTCCACACGGTCTTTGTCGGCCCTGATCTCGAAGTCCAGGTCGATCAGCCGCCCGTTCTCCGTAGTATTATAGAACGTCATCGTCCGGGTTTCGGATAGCTGGGCTTTCCCCCCGTGCGAGCACCAATTTTGGGTGGACGTCAATCTCGCCATTACGGGACCGTCTGTTTTCTCCGACAATTCCGCCAATACCTGCTTCCCATAACGGTCCGCCCGCTCATTCCAGAAGTCGATGTCGTTCACGTCGCCGATCGCGAGCCAAAGAGAGCGATGGTGCGGGTGCTCCTTCGTCTCGAAATCGAGCCGGGTAAAGCTTTCTCCGTCCGGGCCGAGAATCGGTCCGATATACGGCTTCGCGAGCAGCGGGTCGAACACGTACGAAGTAAACAACCGCCCTTGCGCGACAATGTCGATGCGGTTCTCTTTTTCGACGAGCTGAATTCCTTCCTCCGCCTTTGTCTGGATGCTGATTCCCGTCCGCACGGTGAATTCGGGCTGATCGCCGGGCGAGGCGCGGCGGATGATCCAGTGGAGGACGATGAAGCCCTCCTCTTCCCGGCATTGGAGCGCGACCGGTTCGCCATCCGGCCCCAGCATGCCGAGGTCCGCGGCTCCGTTTCCTTGCAGCAGCGGGGAATCGGCCAACAGTCGGAACGATACCGGACAATGCTCGCGGTGATGGCTTCCGGCGCTCACCTTCAGCTTGAACAGGGTAGTCATACTATCCGCTCCTTGCGTAATGATTTATAGTCGTGCTGTGATTGAACGTATTCGGCTAATATTCCGATGGATCATGCAAAGTAGAAATAACAGTCCCTAGCAGCTCTTATTCAGCGGAAAATCTGGATTTTCGGGAAAATAGCGTATAGCAGAGACTCATATTCGGGGGGACTTTGCGTTGAAATGCGATTTTTGCCTAAAATAAGAGTCCCAAAAGACTGTTATGTGGAGAGAACGGCGGTGCCGGCCGTAAATAAGAGCTGGAAAAGGCCGCTATTCGCCAAAGTCCAACACCCTGCTGCTTCGAAAAGGAATACTCCATCGAGAAAGCGTTTTCTCACGCAAACTAATCAGTTCGTTTGTTACTGAAATTATATCATTTCCCCTTCGAGCCTTATGGGGGCTATGCATCAATTATAGAGGGATGGTACATCATTATGGAGCTCCTTACGTACCGGCACGCCAGGAAACGGATCGGACGAGCGGCACAGTCTAGTCCAGCTCAGTTTAGTCCAGTTTAGTTCAGCTCAGTACAGTCCAGTTTAGTTCAGCTCAGTCCAGCTCAGGACAGTCCACTACAATTCTTCACTCTAATTCATTCCATCCGCATACAAAAGTAACGTCCGCGCTCCATTCACATCCACCGGTTCAGCCCTTCCCAGCGCACCGTCCAGCTTCCGTCGTCAGGGAACCCCGGCGCGTGCCGCTCCGGACCGCCCCGCCATCCGCACGCCATCATGGCCGCAGCGGTCAGCAAGCCTCCGTTGCCCGGCAAATACGCCATCAATCCCGGCCGCTGGTAATTATGACCGTTGGGTAAATACAAATTTTTGGTCACGTCCATCAGAAGCACATCTACGGCCGTATTGCGTTCTCCGAGTCGGGCGGCGGTCATGGCGGCCATCGGGTAGTCCCAGCCCCATGTCGTTTCCCATTGCCAGTTTTCCATGACACGGGCCAGCGTCGCCCGCATCACCTCCGGATCGGCTTTGACGCCCGGAAGCATGCCGAGAGCGCCCAGCATCGAAGGATGATCGGTATTCGTACGGGTAAACGTGTCCGGGCAATGCTCGTGAGCCAAATAGACCCCTTCCGCCACAGGCAGCGCGGATAACCGCTCGCGGACGTCCTCCCACTTCGGATTCGCTTCTACGCCGAGCCTCCTCGCCCATTCCCCGGCAACCTCGAGTCCGTGACGCCAATATTCCAGCTCGTAGGTCGGGTTCCGCGTATGCTCGCCCTTATGTCTCTCTTGGGCGGGAATGACCGGAGGACCTAGCACGTATCGCCGCCCCGCTTCGTCCCATTCCGCGAACGAAGCCATAAATTCCGCCGATTCGAGCACGATCTCCCCATACTCCCGCAACGTCTCCTCCGTCGGGTCGGCCAAATAGCACAGCTCCGCCAGCGCGATCGGGTGCGGCTGCTGCCAGATAAGCAGCGGACCGATCGGAGACGGGCTTTGGACTCCGTCAGGGGCGACCATTTTCGGCCATCGGGCTCCGGCATATCCTTGCGACCGCGCAAGCTTCCGGGCCGCCGGCAATATATCCCGGTACCAGCTCATGCTTCTCCGGAGCAGACCGGCTCTCCCCCATAGAGGAAAATGAAACGCATGCCACCAGTGCATCTCGAGGTGGAATTTGCCGAACCAGCTGTTGTAGAGCAGGCCGGTTTCCTGCGGCGGCAGCGAGCCCGCACAATGAATCGCCGTCAAAAACTGCGACTGCACAATCCGTCTCTCCAGCTCGTTCGCCCGCGGATCGCGGCTGTCCGCCAGCTCGATCGCTCCGCCTTCGCGCCAGAAACGCTCCCAATGCTCCCGGCTGGCGGCAGCCGTCTCGCGGGCCGAGACGAGCGCCGGCGTTTTGTCCGGCGGCGTGAAACCGGCGATAAGCTCCAGCCGGTCTTCCGGCCCTCGGCCGCGCAGCACGAATGCATGCATGCTTTCGCGTTCCATTACGCCTTGCGACCACTGAAGGGCAACGCGGTAACCGTCCTCATCCATCGATCGATCCAGTAAAGCGCTTACGGGCGAGAGGGGAGTGAACGCCGTGGCGTGGGAATCCGCTTCTCCCCAATGAAGCCCGATCGACTGGTCCCAGCTGCGGGAGACGATACCCGGCGCCGGAAACCGGATCGCAACATCCAGCCGTCCTTCGCTCACCAAGGGACTTTCCACCGTTACGACGAACTGGTCCCTCAGCGGATGACAGCACGTATGGACGAGCACGGGAACTCCTTCCACGTGGAAACGGCTAGTTAGAATCCCGCTCCATTGATCGAGCGTCTGCTCCGCATCGGTTATCGCTTCGCTTGAAAGCGGCTCGCCTGAAGAGGAGCTGAAGCGGAAGCCGAACTGGCCCAGCTGCAGCCGGTGCGGATTTTGTCTCAGCCAGTGGTAAGGCTCTTCGCGGTCTTCCTCCCGGATCGGGTAGCCTCCGCGTTCGCCGTGGCGGTATTGCATCCGCACGTCTTCGAGCCGCCACAGGCGCTTCCCACCGGAGCTGTGCCAAGCCCATTGGGACTGGGTGCTTAATGGAACCTCGTAACGCTCCGGGAACGACTGCATTCCCGTCATATCCGCCGTAAAGGCGAATTCCCCGTTTCCGACGGAAAGCGGCGCCATCGGAACGATTCCCCGGATAACCGGATTATGTCGGGATACTAAGGCTTGCCGATCGATTTGCGACATGGGTGCCTCCTTGCCTGGGTAGCTTGCTGCGGGCGATACCGGCAAGCCGGACCGCCGCTTAATCGTTATTAGTTTCATTATACGGAAAATAGCAGGGTCCATATAGGGCCAATACCTGAATTACATAGGGGATTCAACTCATAATGGATGGGGTGGAGGCCGAGAAATGAATGTCGAGGGGATGGAGCGTATGCTCGATAACGATTATAATGTATTCAACACATTGAATCGGGGAGGTCGCCGACTTTGGTTCCCGCCGCCACGGAAGTATTCAAATCGGACGAACGGTTCCGTCCGGGCATGCACGTGTTCGTCAACCGGGCTTACGAAGCGTTCAAGCTTGTCCAGCATACCCATGACGCCATCGAAATCAGCTACGTCACCGAAGGAACCGGCTTCCAGTACATTAACGACACCACGCTGCAGGTCAAGCAAGGAGACATTTATTTGCTGCCGATGGGAACTTCTCACGTATACCGCCCGCCTTCCCCGGCCAAGGTCGGCAGTCTGGGAGTGATCAACTGCGTATTCCGACCCGAAGCGCTGCGGCATTGGACCGATTTCCCTCCGGCCGGCTCGCCGCTGCACCAAGCGCTGTTCGCTCCGGATACGATGGACCGGCCCTGGTTTCACCTTTACGACAAAGACAGCGCTTTCACTGATTTGTTCTACAACCTTCTGTCCGAGTATCGCCAACGGCAGCCAGGCTACGAAGTGATCGTGCATTCGCTCTTCTGCCAGCTCGTCGCCCTCCTGCACCGGCATTCCATCATGACGGGCTCCTACGAGAGGAGAAGTCCGAAAATCCAGGACGCGCTGCAGTACATCAAGCACCATTGCTTGGAGGACATCACGCTGAAGGAAGTCGCGGAACATTCGTTCCTCAGCATCAGCCATCTGCAAAGGCTGCTGAAGCAAGCAACCGGCTCCTCCTTTACGTCGTACGTGCAGCATCTGCGCATCAAACAATGCTGCGAGCTTCTGAAAACGACTTCGATGACCGTTCAGCAAATCGCCAATACGGTCGGCTATCACGATATGAAGCATTTCCACGAGCTGTTCCGCCATAAAACCGGCATGACCCCTCAGGAATACCGGAAAAATGACAAAATCGGGACTATCGACTAGTCCCGATCCTCATTTATAGCTTTAGCGGAAAAAAAAGCCGCCATTTCCGACTTTTGTCCAGCTTACACAAAATAGCGGAATTTTTTGCATCTATTTTCGCTATTTCCGTTCAGCCGATCTCGTCCAGCTCGAACATCGCGGCTTCCCGCTCCCGGATCATGCCGCGCAGCTTGCCCGCCGTCTCGCGGGAAATCGCGCCCTTCTCGTACAGCGCCTGCACCTCGTTTCGCTCGGCTTGAACCGCTACCCAGTGAAGCTCCTTCTTCCGCTCGTCGAATCGTCGGTCACGGCTCCTCACGGCCCGGGGGAATTGGGCCAGCCGGTTCAGCACGCTGTTGTAGTACGAGATGACGCCGACAGCCTCTTGCTCGTTATCCGCGCAGCGAACTTTCTTAACCTCGTCAATTGCCGCTTCGCAGGTGCGGATTTTAATTTGCCGCAGCGTCTCAATGTCTGTAGCGGGAAGCTTGACTAGCGCTACTTCCTTTCTAGTAAAGCTGGCCTGCAGCCGGCCGAAAAACAGCTTCAGCATCATTTTCCACAAATGAAACTTGTTCGCCAAAATGAGCTCGACCTGATCGAGCGTCTTAAAAAACTGGTGCGCGTGCTCGCGGCTGATTTGCCCTTCCTCGAGCAAATTCCGGGCGCATTCCCGTTCTTCCGAAAGCGCCATAAGACGCAGCTCGGTTTCCTTCTCCCGCGAACGTGGCGTGTTCTTGTTCATCGCGCCCTTCAACCGGATTTGCTGAATCCATGTTTTGTAATCCGCTATAACGGAAGACACGGCCGCTTCGTTCTCTTCGTTCCGCTCTTGATGAACGGCCTGAATGGCTGCCGTCATGACTTGAATCTGGATGTCTCTCTCCGACTTCTCCCGCTCGGCTTCGTCGGTCGATTCCTTCTTCTTCGAGAGCAGCGGCAGCAGGACGCTGGCCGCGATGAGCGAGAGCAGGATGACGGTCGCCGCCAGGAAAATGATCAGATCCCGTTGCGGAAACGGACTGCCGTCCTCCAGCACTAGGGGAATTGAAAATGCGCCGGCCAGCGTAACCGCGCCGCGGACACCCGAGAACGAGGTCATCACCAGCATTTTGAACCCGGGCATTTCCCGTTCTCCCCTGATGCCGAGCAGACGGCTTCCTCTCGTAAAGGCGAACGTCCAAGCAAAGCGAAGCACCATCAGCATCGCGAAAATGACGGCCGCATAGCCGATCACTTCATAATTGTTAAAAGCCGGATCGCTCAAAATGATGCCGGACACTCCCGGAATTTGCAAGCCCAGGATGACGAAAACGAGTCCGTTCAATATAAACAAAATGACCGACCAAGTACTGGTCGACACGACTTTCAATTTCATCATCGACGATTCCGCGCGGTCGCGCTCGATCGCATGCACGATGCCCCCGGCAACCGCAGCCAAAATGCCGGACATCCCCAGCTCTTCCGCGATCATATAGAGCAGGAACGGAGTCAAGATTTGCAGCAGCATATGCATCGTCACGTCTTCCATCCCGGCCCGGCGCAGGACGACGCGCAGCCAGCTGATCAGGAAGGCGATGACGGCCCCGATCACGAGTCCGCCGATCGAGATGATGAAGAAGCTGACCGTCGCGCCCGGCAGCGAGAAGACGCCCGTCACGGCGGCGGCGATGGCGAATTTGAACGCTACGAGTCCCGAAGCGTCGTTCATCAGCGCCTCGCCCTCCAGCAGGCGCATCAAGCTTTTGGGCATATGGATTCGGCCGGCCAAAGCCCCTACCGCGACGGCATCGGTCGGAGACAAAATAGCCGCGAGCCCGAACGCCGCCGCGAGCGGAATCGAAGGAATCATCCAATGAATCGCGTAGCCGACCGCGAATACGGTAATGAACACAAGCCCTACCGCCAGAAGCAGAATGGGGGCGCGCAGCTTCCACAGCTCGTCTCGGGGTGTATGCTTGCCGTCGTTATACAGCAGCGGCGCAATGAACAAGACGAAGAACAGCTCCGGCTCAAGCGGAAGATGAATCCCGGACGGAACGACCGCGACGACGACGCCTAGGGCGATCTGGATTAACGGAACCGGGATGAACGGCACATAGCGGCTGACGACATTGGAAACGCCGATGAGTGCAAGCAATACGAGGACAGCGAGAAATATTTCCATGGGCGCATCTTCCCTTCGGGCTCCGATGTACTTTTTACCAATTATATGATACGTAAATACTCGAAAACAAATACTGACACCGTTCGACAAAACGAACCCGTGCAGCGTCAGCGCTGAACGTGCAAGAAGGCCGCGAGTATAATACCGGCGACCGCATTCGTTCAGTTCTTTATGATCCTTTATTGGAAACGGGCCTCTTGGTCAGCATGACCTTGACGAATCTCCCCATCGAGCGAACCCGCGGACGTTTCATATGGTCCCGCACGTACCGGTAATTCGTCAGCTTCACCTTCGCATCGCGCAGCGCGTAATCGAAATCCGGGTCGAGCATCAGCTTATATTCCCACACCCTTTTCTTCCAAGAAGGAATCAGCTTGCCAAGCGCCTCGTCCTCGACGGCCGGGTGAATGTACGTTTCGCATACGCCTTCGGGCAGTTCGTACATTTTGCGGATCAGCGATTGCTTGAAGCTGTCGTACGTTTCGCCTTCTTCCACATGGTACGGATGCGACAGCAAGTAGTCGGGTATGCCGACCCGAAGCGCATCCGCAAGCGCGACTACCTGCACGAGCGCTTTATCCGCATCGGGAATGGAAGCCAGCAATTTGTCTCTCGGGTCGATGCGGCGGAAAAGCCGGAAAGGCATCCCTCTTTTCGAACACTGCAGCAGGACATATGGCAAGTGGCTTCGTCCTGTGGCGAGACCGTACAGACTGCCCATATGATTATCCGCGTGCACGACGTTCAGCCCGGCCCCCTTGGCCGCCTGGAATTGCGCCCGGATCTCCATTCTTACGTCCTTGGACAAGGCGAATAGCTCGAAATCTTCAACCGTTCTATGCATGTAGCCGCATTCGTCGTGCAGGGACGACAGGCCGGTCAGACTTTTCCAGCGCAAGCCAGAGAACTCGCTCGTCAAAGTCAAGTGCAGCCCTATATTCACATGAGGCCTACTTCTGCACCATTCGGCCGCTTCCTCGAACGCGGGAGCCGGCGGCATAATCGTCGCCGACGATACTTTCCCTTCCTCGAGCAAATGCATAATGGCCTTGTTCGCCGCCCGGCTTTGGCCGAAATCGTCGCAATTCAGGATCAAGTATTTGTCCATCGATGCCTCCAGTCCAAGCGACATTCGCGGTTCGGCTCAGTCGTTCGGGTGATTTTTGACAAGCAGGGAAATGAGGAAAGAAACGGTCAGCAGGCAGAAGGGGATAACGCTGATCAAATAGCGAAACGTGCTCTCCGGATCGGAGCCCGGATTGTCTCCACTCACATAGCCGAATATGATGCCGACGATCCAGAAGGCGAGGGCGGAGATGAGGCCGCTGGAACGGGTAATGAACGCTCCGACCGCCGTGTACACGCCTTCCCGCCTCCGACCGGTTCTGGCGAAATCGCGGTCGATGATTTGGCTGCTCAGTACGAGAGGCGTCACGAGAAATCCGGAGAGGCCGAACCCGGCCGATATGCCCGCGGCTATGCCGCTGCCGAGACCGGAGGCGAACCATAAGGGGATGACCGACAGCCCGTATACGGCCAGCGCCAGCCGCCAACCGAGTATGCCTCCGAGCTTCCGGACGATCCAGTACCAGACTGCGACAAGAGGAATGACCGACACGAAGATGGAAGCTAGCAGTAGGGAAACTTGCGACTCCGGGATCCGGAGCACGTACTTCGCATAGAAAGGGATCATCGAGCCGAGCAAGCCGTTAACGGTTTGGGCGAACGAGTTGGCGATGTTGAAAATCCAGAACTCTTTGTTTTTGAGCGTCTCGCGGAACGCCTCCTTGAACTTCAGCGGCGGTTCTTGAAGCGCTTCGTCGCTTTCGCGTACGGAGACAGCGAATAACAGCATAAAGACGGCAAAGACGAGAGCGAACACGACGGCCATGTACCCAAACCCGATCGCGGCGAACAAAATCGGCGTCAATACGGAAGCGACGAGTATCGCCCCGATCTGAAACGCCTGCTGGACGGCGGAGGCTTTCGCCCGAAGCCGCTCCCCCCGGAACAGCTCCGGGAACAAGGCGCCATAGTTGACCCAAATCACGGTGGAGACGGCCTCGAACAAAACAAGCGCGGTCAAAAACCAGAAGAAGAGACTCATACCGCTCATTCTGTCCGGCACGGCGAATACCATCACGAACGTTGCCATCAAGAGCGGGATGGACGAATAAATCCACGGCTTGCGCCGCCCCCAGCGGGTCCTCGTTCTGTCGGACAAATAACCGAACAGCGGGTTGTTGACGGCGTCCCAGACGAGGTAAATCGTGCGCGCGAGTGTCGCCAAGCCTATCCCTAGCCCGAGCTTCTCTACATAATAGTAGCTGTAGAACGAGGTGAACGCCTGAGCGGGTACCATCATCGCGAACATGCCCAGCGCAAACATGACCGGGGAATTGATGAGCCTCTTGTGCATCCGAACCGTCTCCTTCCCGGGTACCGGTACAATGTCCGACCTAGCATTGTACAAACTTAGGTGCGATACCGACGTTGCACCCGTTCGATTCCGTGATCGCTTGGATAGTCGACTCGGCTTGATCCGAACGGCCGCATTACGGATCGTTATCTCCGCCATTGTGCTGTCGGCCCATTTTCTCGCTTATTAAGTTTTTGTAAACGCTTTCAGATTATTGGTTTAAGTTTTCCTTTTCCACAATTATACAGCCATCGGCAGTTTGGAGTCAATGGTGCAGGAGTCTAGTGGAACGAAAGGGGCGGAATGGAGAGGAATCGAGCAAGCGACTTGTACGTTACCCGGATTTCGACATTTCGCCGGCAGCAGTTCAGCAGCTTAATGGAAATCTTACTTCCTTGGTTTGCTGAAGATGTGCACCGCCTTTTTTACGATAGCCAGCTGCTCCTCCACATCTGCCAGTTGTTGATCTTTGGCCTGGAGTTGCTGCTCTTTTTCCTGTAAGAGTCGTTCCAGCTCGCGGATCTTCTCGGCACTAACTATAGGTTCACTCTCGAATTTACGATACTTGGCTTTCCATTGGTGGAGGGTTTTCAACGGTATGTTGAGCTCCTGTGCAATTTCCGGCATCGTCTTCGTCTGTTCTTGAATATATTTCACCGTTTGCTGTTTAAATTCTTCGTTAAACCGTTGTCGTTGTTCACCCATGTGAACACCTCCTCGTTAAGTTTATTATTGAGTTTCTCTTAACGGGTATCCACTTTTTATTCTAACAGCAAACCTCCATCTAACATCCGCCGAAATCAGGCTTTCAAGCGAATTAGGATAAATGAGATGGAGGTTTTCCCGTTAAAGCATCCGTATGATGAAAAAACGCTGAATTAACTGCATGTTTGAGACTGTCGATTAACTTGTGAGTATAGAAGTGGAAAGTGAAAAGGATACCTTCTGGCGAGTTTTGGATTTAATAGCTATCGACAGAAAGCTAGCTTCGTAAGCTTCGCTATTCCAACCACTGAATTCTAATCTAATCAAGGAGTTTAAAACAAGCTGTCTGAGCAGAAGAAGGTATCTTTTCACTTGGAACGGCGTGCTTTCGCTTCGCTAACAGTTAATCGACAGTCTCCGTCTTCCAGTTCGACAACCCGATACGTCCGACCCGGCAGCACCCTAGCTCGCCGGCCCGACACCCCGATCGCGCAAAAACCGGCCGATTCGGCGGACCGCTTCCATCAGCCTTTCCTCCTCCTGTACGAGCGCGATGCGGACAAAGCCTTGCCCCTGCTCGCCGAACGCGTCGCCCGGAATTACGACAACGCCCGCGGAAAGCAAGATTTCCCGGGAAATCTGTCGAGATGTCCAGCCGGGAGGTACCGGCGCCCAGATGAACATTGTCGCTTTCGGCTTCGAAACGTTCCAGCCGACCTCGCGCAAGCCGTCGACCACGATATTTCTTCTCCGCTCGTAGACGGAAGCCACTTCCCAGCCGGAACCCGCCATCTGATCCTCTAAGGCCGCAATACCTGCTTCCTGAACCGCTGTAAATACACCGTAGTCGATGTTCGACTTCAAAGCCCGCAGCGCCCCGACGGCATCCTTATTGCCTACTAGAAAAGCGATCCGGCAGCCTGCGAGATTGAAGCTTTTCGACAAGGAATGGAATTCGACGGCGATTTCCTTCGCGCCGGGAACTTCCAGCACGCTTCGCGGCCGAAACCCGTCGAACGCCATCTCGGAATAGGCGGCGTCGTGAATGATCAGCATATTGCGTCTTTTGGCGAATTCGACAAGCTCTTCGTAGAAGCCGATGTCCGCCACCGCCGACAGCGGGTTGCTCGGATAGCCGAGCAGGATGAACTTCGCGGCCGCCGCCGTTTGCTCCGGAATTTCATCCAACCGCGGCAAAAAGCCGTTCTCCGCGCGAAGCGGCAGCAAATGAGGGGTAACCCCCGCAAGCACGAGGCTAACCGCATAGATCGGATAGCCTGGATCCGGCACGATCGCAGTATCCCCAGGGTCGCAAACGGCCATAGCGAGATGGGCCAACCCGTCCTGCGAGCCCATCAATGTCGTCACTTCATGCTCCGGATCGAGCTTGACGCCGAACCGGTAGTCATACCAACGGGCAACGGCGCTTCGGAACTCGAGCGTCCCTTCCGACGTCGGATAGCCATAGTTCGCTGGATTACGGACGGCTCCCGCAAGCGACTCCATGACACGCTCCGAGGGCGGACGGTCCGGACTGCCGATGCCAAGATCGATAATGTCGTGCCCCACCGCTTCCGCTTCCCGCCTCCACTGCCCGACTTCCGAGAAAATGGCCGACCCCAGCAGCTGCAGCCGGCTCGAACCGAAACGTTTCATTCCGAACCTCTCCTTGAATGTTAATCCCCTAGAAACTTTAACGGTATTATCGCCCTGGCTTTGCGGACCGGCATGTCCCGGTCGTTAGAGAGCAGAAACTTTATTCCGTTAAAGTTCCCTAAACGTTTTAATTTCTTAAAGAATGCAGGAAACCGCCTTGGGCGTTCAACATGATCTGCACGACGTCCAGCATAACGAACAGAAAGATCGCCAGTGCTCCATAGCTGATGCCGAATTTCCAACGGACCCGTTCCGGCACCTCGTAATAGTTCTCGATTTCGAACGGCTCGTAGTCAATCTGATATCGACAAACGACGACCTTCGGCGTCTGACGCCATTTCCGTTCGATTTTGGTGCTGAATACCGACCGAATCAGCCCTTGCTCCTGCATCTTGATCAAATGTACGACGTCGGCTTCCTCCCACTCGATTTCCACCCATTGGTTCCCGTCCAAATCGGAGTAGGTGCGGTACGGAAGCGGCTCGCGCTCCCGGAAAGGAATAAGCATCCAGTTTTCTCCCGGGATCTGATCGAAAGGCACTTCGATTTTGCCCCAGAACGAATACTCGGTCGATTTCCCGCGGTGCACGATATATTTGGAGATCAAATCCCAGACGAACAGCGCCCACAGCAGGAAAAACAGAATCGACTTGAGATGGATGACGGCGGCCAGCCCCCCTACGGCACCCGCTACCCACAGCCAGCGCGTAACGGATGAAGCGATACGGCCGCCATCCAGAGGGTGAATCGGCAGCAGATTGATCAGGTTGAGCGTGAAGCCGATATAAGCAATCGCGTAAAGCACCGGTTCGTCGGCAATCAGGCCGGCCGCGAAGGCGACGAGCGCACCGACCGTGCCCAGCAGAGGGCCTCCGATCGCCACATACGCTTCGGTCTCGGCATCGCGCGGATTCCGCTTGAGCATGATAAGCGCTCCGAGAAACGGAATGAAGAAGGGCGCGGTTACGGGAATGCCTTTATGCCGGGCCGCCGCCACGTGGCCGAGCTCGTGAACGAGCACCATGATCGTCACGCCGAGGGCGAATTCCCATTGATAAAACCACATGTAAATCGCCGTGGCGACGGCCATGCTGAGCAGGGCGCCGCTTTTTTTGCCCAGCCGCAAAAATTGCAGCAGCGCTTTAATACCTGCTACGGAAAATAGTCCTGCCGTCCCCGGCACCCATTTTTCATTCCGATTCAGTTTCGTTGGTCTTCTCAACGGGTCCCGGCCCCCCTCTATCTCTGTTCCGTCATCAGCGATCGAATGTCGCCGTCTTCTCTATTCCCGGCTGCCTTTCCATACCCGTTCGTATTCGTCTTCCTTGAACCCTACCGTTACCCGTTCCCCGTCGTAAACGATCGGACGCTTGATCAATCTGCCGTTGGACGCGAGCAGGGCGATCATGTCGGCCTCGCTCATGCCGGGCAGCTTGTCCTTCAGCTGCATTTCCTTATACACTTCACCCGATGTGTTAAAAAACTTTTTGATGCCGAGCCCGCTTTTGACGATCATCTCGGCCAGTCGTTCGGCGGAAGGAGCCGTTTCGAAAATGTTGACGACTTCGTCCGGCTTGACGCCTTTCCGGTCCAAAGACTTCAGGGCGTCCCGGCACGTCCCGCATTTCGGATATAAATAGACGGTTACCGTCTGCTGCTCGCTCATCGTTCCACTCCTTTCTCACCCCGAATACCGGAAGGGCGTTCGATCTACTCCTTCGCTATTCGGGTATTGCCCGGCCTATCTAGGTTGAAGCAGCTCCGTCCACTCCCGGCGGACACGCTTCTTCGCCGTTCGATCCATTAAAGACTTTCTAATTATACATGAATTGCAACAACAATAAAGTGGCGGAAGATACAAAAACACGGAATCGAACGGATAAAATGGGGCCGATCATGAAACAGTAAACTTAGGAAGAAAATACCTTTCGGGGAGGACAGCGCCATGAAAAGCAACAAAACGGCGGCCTTCTTGGCCGCCGTCATCCTTATGGCCGCCCTTGCGGCCGGGTGCGGCCCGCAATCGACCGTGAAGCAGCAGCAATTGAATCAGCGGGACGACACCCAGGGCGGAACCGGCAACAAAACGCACAGCGGCAATCTTCACTCCAAGTGATGTTTCCGGCGCAGCCGTCCGATCAAGCCGACCATATCTTCCGGCAGCGGAGCCTCGAAGCCGATCCTGCTCCGATCGGCGGGATGAGCGAAGGCGAGTCGGGCGGCGTGCAGCGCATGACGGTCGAGGGATATTCCTTCGGCCTTCTTTGCGTCCGCATCCGTGTTCGCAAGCGCCTCGGTTTCCGTTCCTTCCTCCGGGTCCGCGTCGATTCCGTACATCGCATCTCCGACTAAAGGATGGCCGATATGCTTCATATGAACGCGGATTTGGTGCGTCCTCCCCGTCTCGAGCCGCAGCCTGACAAGCGAAGCCGCGGCGCCGTACCGCTCGACCGTTTCGTAGTGGGTCACGGACCGATACCCGCCGGGCGTTACGATACGGACATGCGGCGATTCGGGATCGCGATCGATCGGGGCGTCGATCGTCCCGCCATCCGTTGCAACCGAACCGTGGACGATGGCCAAATACGATTTCTCGACGGCACCCGCCTGCATTTGCTCGGATATGTGCTGGTGGGCGTAAGGATTTTTGGCGATGGCGAGCACCCCCGACGTCTCACGGTCCAGCCGGTGAACCGGGCGGAAGCGGATTTTCTCCCCCCGCTCCAGCCAGTAATGGACTACCCCGTTGGCGATCGTATTCGTATAGTGGCCATGCGTCGGATGGACGATGATGCCAGCAGGCTTATTTACGATCAACAGCTGATCGTCCTCGTGCAAAATGTCGAGCGGCATAGGCTGCGGCAAAATGTCCTCGGACTGCTCCTCCTCCATACGGATCTCCACGACGTCTCCGGCCTGCACCCGCGCGGACGTATAGCGCCTGACTCCGTTGACGGTTATTCCTTCGGGGGTAAGCTTTAGACGGGACAGCAGCTTGCGGGACAGCTGCATCCTGTCGCGAAGAATCGTCTTGAGCATCGCGCCGTCCTCCCCTTGCGGAACAACGTAGGTCAACGGCTCATAATAATTCATTTCGACTTGCGCCGGAATACTTCGGGGCTTCGGGCATATTCCACATCCGGCACTCCCTCCCGGTGATTGGCGGTACGGGCGACGGTAAAGAAGAAATCGGACAGCCGGTTCAAATAGCGGCGAACCTCTTCATTGATTTCCGCCTGCTTGGACAAGGTGACGACGCGGCGCTCGGCCCGGCGGCATACGGTGCGGCATACGTGGAGCAGCGAAGAGGCGGCCGATCCTCCGGGCAGGATGAATCGGGTAATATCCGGCGTTTCCGCATCGTATTTATCGATCCACGCTTCCAGCCGGTCCACCATATCCGCCGTTACTTTGTAAGGACGAAGCTCCGGCTTGAGCAGGGCAAGGTCGGAGCCGCAGTCGAACAGCTCGTGCTGGATCAGCTCCAGATCCGCCTTTAGGTCGGCGAGCTTGTCTGACGACATGGCGCCGATCGCCTGTCCGAGAAAGCAGTTCAGCTCGTCCGTCGTACCGTATGCTTCCACGCGCACGTCGTCTTTGTCGACGCGGCCGCCGATGACGCCGGTTTGTCCTTTATCGCCCGTTCTCGTATAAATTCTCATTCGTTCCGTCCCCTTTCGTTATCCCCGTTAATCATCTCATAGATCCGGTTCATATCCAAATGCTGACGCACATGATCCGCCAGCCGGTCGAACGCCGCCTCGCGCCTGCTCATGAATTTCAGCTCCCCTGCGAATGGCGACCATCCTTTGTCCGCGCGGATCTCGTTGATCCAATATCGTCTAAGCTCGTCGTTATGCAAGATGCCGTGCATGTAAGTGCCCCAAAGCTTGCCGTTCTCCGACATCGCTCCGTCGGCATGGTACGAGCCGGCCGTATCCGGCGCATCGTGAATCCGGATCGAGAAAGGCTGGCGAACCGGCCCGAGAAAAGCGGTCCGTCCCATATGAATCTCATACCCTTCGACGGGCAGTCTCCCGTTGTCCGGCAGTTCGACCGTACCGGTCACCCGCTCGGTCCGCTTGTCGGGCGTGAACGTCGTTACCGCCGGAAACAGTCCGATGCCCGGAAGCTCCTCCGTGTCGGATTCGATCCGGTCCGGATCGAGCAGCCGCGTCCCCATCATCTGGTAGCCCGCGCATATGCCGAGCATCCTTCCGCCCGCTTCGACGTGACGCTTGATGCACGTCTCCAGCGCGGTGGCCCGCAAAAACTTCAAATCGTCGACCGTATTCTTGCTTCCCGGGATGATGACCGCGTCCGGATCGCCCCATTCGGATACCGTGGAGACGTAGCGGACATGTACGTCCGGCTCCTCGAACAACGGATCGAAATCGGTGAAGTTGGACAGTCTCGGCAAACGCAGAACGGCGATATCCACTTGCCCTTTCCGCTTCACCCCGGTCGCTCTCTTCGCATCGAGCGAAGCCGAATCTTCGTCCTCCAGCCCCAGATCCGGCAAGTACGGGATGACGCCGACAACCGGCTTGCCCGTCCGTCTCTCCAGCCAATCGAGCCCGGGCTGCAGCAGCGAGACGTCGCCGCGGAATTTGTTGATGACGAAGCCTTTGACGCGGGCGCGTTCTTCCGGCGTCAAAATATCGAGCGTGCCGACAAGCGAAGCGAATACCCCGCCCCGGTCGATGTCGGCGATCAGCAGCACCGGAGCGTCGGCCCACCCGGCGAGCCGCATATTGACGATGTCGCGGTCTTTCAAGTTCACCTCGGCCGGACTTCCCGCCCCTTCGATGACGACGACTTCATAGCGGCTGCGCAGCCGTCCGAGCGCTTCCTTGACGATATGCTCGGCCTCGCCGAGATATTTTTCCCGATACGTTCTGGCGTCATAATCGCGCAGCGGCTTGCCGTGCACGACGACTTGGGACACCATATCCTTCTTCGGCTTGAGCAGAATCGGGTTCATGTCGGTCGTCGCGGGGACCCGGCATGCGTCAGCCTGCATCCCTTGCGCTCTGCCGATCTCTTTGCCGTCCGGGGTTACGTATGAGTTGAGCGACATATTCTGCGACTTGAAAGGAGCCACCTTTCGTCCGTCCTGGAGCAGGATGCGGCAAAGCGCGGTCGTCAAAATGCTCTTGCCCGCATCCGACGACGTCCCTTGAAACATGAGGGTCGGCGCGAGCGCGGGACCGGCTTCCGGCTTGCCTGCGGCATTGTCCGTCGTTGCCTGTTCTGCCTCCACCGCCGCCGCTGCCGATATTTCTTCCCGCTCGCCCTTTAGCGCCTGCTTAAGCTGATCGATCAAGATCGCATTGTCGTCCCTGAGATGGACGGCTATGCGGAAATAAGAAGAGTCCAGCCCGGGAAACAGGGAAGCGTCCCGGATCAGCACACCCGACTCGCCCATCCGCCGCTGAAGCTGCTTCACATCGATGCCGAAGCTATCCGGAATGCGGACAAGCAGGAAGTTGACGTCACTCGGGAAGACGTGCAGTCCGAGCTCCCGCAGCTTCTCATTGAGCCAAGGCCGCTCTTCCGATAGCCAGCGTCGGGTCCGGCCGGCATAGTCCGCATCGGCCAACACCGCCTCTCCGACCCATTGGGCGATCGCGTTGACGCTCCACGGCACCTGCAGCTCGGCAAGTCTCCGTATTTCGTCCGGATGCGCCACCATGAAGCCCAGCCGGATGCCCGGAATCGCGTAAAACTTCGTCATCGAGCGGATGACCCGCAGCCGCTTCTTCTCGGCCGCCATCCGGATCAAGCTGGCCGAATCTTCATCCGGCACGAAATCGACGAACGCTTCGTCGAGAATCAAAGGAACGTCGTCGCGGACGAGCCGCATCAGCACGTCCGGGTCGGCCAGCCGCCCCGTAGGGTTGTTCGGGTGACCGAGTATAAGAAGGTCGGCCTGTTCCGCCGCGTTGCGCACCCCCTCCTCGCCAAGCGCGAAACCGTCGGCTTCGGAGAGCGGAATGTCGACGATACGTCCTCCTATTTTCAGAACCGCTTCCTCGTATTCCGAGAAAGAAGGCCGGGCCAATCCTACCGAACGAGGCTTCAACGCCCGGACGGACAGATCGATCAATTCGGCCGCTCCGTTGCCGACCAGCACGCTTTCCTCCGGAATCCGGTACTTCTCCGCGATGGCACGGCGCAGCCCCCGCACGGCCGGATCCGGGTAACGGGCAAGCTCCCGCCACCGGTCGGCAAGCAGCGTGCCGACGCATGCCGGGGGGCCGAACGGGTTCATATTCGAACTGAAATCGAGAAATTGCCCTGACGGCTTGCCGAATACCGCTTCCGCGGTCGTCAAATCTCCTCCGTGCCCATATCGTTCCAACATAACGTTTCCTCCCCGTCTCTACCAGCTTGCCGCCGCAACGGCTCCGAGCAGCAGCGCGCATTCCAGCAGCTCGATTAGCGCCCCGTACGTATCGCCCGTCAAGCCCCCCAGCTTGCGCGTCATCCCGCGCGCCAGAACGTATCCGATCAAGCCTGCCGCAAAAATAAGCCCGGCCGTGTAAGTGATCGCTTCCCACCACGGGAACCGCATAGCCATGAATACGATTACGCTGGCCGCAAACGCCCAAATAGTAGCGTTTCTCGCTTCCGAACGCGTCACCGATGTGAATAAGCTGCCGAGTCCGGTTCCTTCTCTGGCATACGGCCAGCCTGCAATCGCCCAGACGACGAACCATCTGCTCCATATCGGGGCGACGACGAGGAACGCGAGAAACCCGCCCGTTTCTTCGGAAACAAGCGAGAGCAGCAGCGAAAATTTCATCATCAGCAGCAGGACGCCGGCGACGACGCCCATCGCGCCGACGCGGCTGTCTTTCATAATTTCCAGCATCTTCTCCCGCGGCCGGTGGCTGAGCAGCCCGTCGGCCGTATCCATCAAGCCGTCCAGATGAAGCGCGCCTGTCAGCGCCACCCATATGCCCAGTACGAGTACAGATGCCGGCGCGGCCGGAAGGACAAGTCCGAGCATCCATCCCGCTGCCGCAACAAGGACGCCGATCACAAGGCCGACGACCGGGTAATAAACCGTGCTGCGTCGGAACAAATCGTCCGTATAATTTAATTGGATATTTACCGGTATGCGTGTAAGAAATTGAAATGCCGAGGCGCATGCCTGCAGCCCGTTCAACCATGCATCGCGATAATTGCGCATAACAGCCCTCCCGCCGCCACATAGCTTACCCCGTAACAAATCCGCGTCGTAAGCACGATATCCAAACGGGTCTTCTCGCGCAGCGGCCATCCCATCCGCGCGCGGTCGCTCACGATGTCGCCGTACCGGTTCAATCCGCCGAGCTCGATGCCGATCGCTCCCGCAACCGCCGATTCCGGAATGCCGCTGTTCGGACTCGGGTGGAGCGAGGCGAACGCCGCAATCGATTTGGCGGCTCTCGCTGCCGACAAACCCCGGCCGAACAGGCTGACAAGTATGATCATAAGTCCGGTCAGCCGTGCCGGAACGTAATTCAATACGTCGTCGAACCGGGCGGAAGCCCAGCCGAAATATAAATATTTTTCGTTTTTGTAGCCGACCATCGAATCTAACGTATTGGCAGCCCGATACAGCATGGCGAGAGGCGCGCCGCCGAGCAGCGCGAAGACGATCGGGGAGACGAAGGCGTCCACCGTGTTCTCCGCTACCGTCTCGACAGTGGCGCGGACGATCTCCGGCTCCTCGAGGCGGGTCGTATCGCGTCCGACGATGTAGCCCACAAATTTACGCGCGTCCGGCATATTGCCCTCGACGAGCGGCCGATAAACCTGCATCGCGGCATCCTTCAAGCCTTTAACGGCTAACGTCGTCGAAATAAACCACGTATTGGCCGCGTACCCGAGCCATGGATGCACCCACCGGCACGCCAGTACGATGCCGAGCATAACGGAAAAAGCCGCCGCGACCGTCAGCATGGTCAAGGCGACGCCCGCAAGCCGCACCCGGCGCGGCGACGCGGATCCGGGAGCTTCGCCCCGCCGGAGCCATTTCTCCAGGCGCGAGATGAACCGCCCGATATAGATGACCGGATGAGTCGGCCAACGGGGATCGCCGACGATCCAATCCAGCATGATAGCGGCTATCGCCATCCATGCCGTCTCTTCCAAGCTGTACAGCAGCATCCCCAACTTCCTCCTCCCTTTTGTCCGATACGGAACGATCAGTTCCGCTATTTCCCGAAAAGCCGTCTCCAGAACCGCCTAAAGGAAGTTTCAGTTCCGTTATTGACGACAAAGGAACGGTTTTTCAGCCATTTTTGCCGAATAGCGGAACTCATCCTTCCACTTCGCCCTATAAACGCAGAGCTGACGAGCAATAAAGGAACTCTTCCTTCCGCAGGCGCCATAATAGCGCCAACCTGCCGCACGATGCGACGGTGAGCTACCCGTCGATCTGCCGTGGCTCGAATCGGAAAGCCAGCCGTTTCAATTCGACCGGAATGCCGCTCGTCACCAGAAACACCTCGTCGCATGCTACCGCGATCCGCTGGTTCATCCGTCCGGCCAGATCGCGGTACACCCGGCCGAGCTTGTACTCCGGCACGATGCCGCTGCCCACCTCGTTTGTAACGAGGAGCACCGTTCCCGGGTATTGGCGGAGAGCGGCCGCCAGCTCGTCCACTCGGTCGCCGACCTTTTTCTCCATGTCGGCTTCCTGCTCATATCGGAGTACCCAGTTGGACAGCCATAGCGTCAGGCAGTCGATCAGTACCGCTTCCCCGGGGGACGGGACGTGACTCAGCAAATACTCCGCAACATGGAACGGTTCCTCGACCGTCGACCACGAAAAACCCGATTCGTCCCGGCGCTCCTTGTGCAAGGCCAGCCTTGCCGCCATTTCGTCGTCGAACGGCTGCGCGGTGGCGATGTAGATACCTTGTTTCCCCAGATGGGCCGCGTACCGTTCTGCAAAAGAGCTTTTTCCGCTTCTGGCCCCGCCCGTCACCATAATCCGCATGCTCTCATCTCCTTCCTTGTCCAAAGTCAGACTATTAATCCGTCTTTGCACGAACGCCTTCCTGCCCGCAGTCTATTCTCTCACTACGCCGTCGGAAGTCACTTCTCCGATACTCCCGCGCTTTCGAACGTAGCCATCTCGTTCATCAGCTTGACCGCGGCCTCCACGATCGGGAACGCCATAACCGCGCCGGTCCCTTCGCCAAGCCGCATATCCATCTGCAAAATCGGCCGCAAGCCGATATGCTCCATCAATACGCGATGCCCCAGCTCGTGGGACAAATGCGATGGCAGCATGTACGCCGACGCCAAAGGCGCGATACGCGACGCGACGAGCGCCGCCGCCGACGAGATGAAGCCGTCTATGACGACCGGACAACGGTTCGCGGCCGCGCCGAGTATGACGCCGACAAGACCGGCGATCTCGAAGCCGCCTACTTTCGCCAGCACGTCCAGCGCATCTTCCGCATTCGGGCGGTTGACTTCGAGCGCACGGCGGATGACGTCCCTTTTGTGCCGGAGCGCCTCGTCACCGATGCCCGTCCCCCGGCCTACGACCGCCTCGATGTCCATCCCGGTCAGAGCCGCGAGCAGCGCCGAGCTCGGCGTCGTATTGCCGATCCCCATCTCGCCGGTAGCGAACATGCCGTAGCCGCGCTCCGCGAGATCGTCTACGATGTCGACGCCGGCTTGTATCGCACGCACCGCTTCGTCAGGACTCATGGCCGGACCGACTGCAATGTTGTCCGTTCCTTTCCGGATTTTCCTGCCGACCAGATTCGGGTGGCTCAAGTCGGCATTGACGCCGATATCGACGCATACGACATCCGCGCCGACGTGTCTCGACAGCACGTTGACCGCCGCACCCCCGTTCAGGAAGTTCAATACCATCTGCGGCGTCACCGCAGCCGGGAACGCGCTGACGCCTTCCGCACACACGCCGTGATCCCCCGCCATGACAATGACCGCCTTGCCGGACAAGTCCGGCTGCAGCCGGCCGGTGATGCCGGCGATCTGTCTGGCGATTTCCTCCAGCCTGCCGAGACTTCCCGGAGGCTTAGTCAGCCTGTCGATGCGCTTCTCGGCATCCCGCATCGCGGACTCGTCCAGCCCTCGTATGCGTTCGACCGTTTGCTCCAATAAGGTCCGCAGTGCCATTTTCCTGTTTCCTCCTTCTGCTATATTACTACGAAACCGGTTCGCGCGTCTTGCTAACCGTACGATAAGCCGCCGGCTCTCCCGGCTGCAGCAGCAGCTGGGGAACGCCCGTCACCGGATGAGCCGTAACGATCGGCTCGGTTTCATAAACTTCCTTAATAAGCGCGCGGTCGAGCACTTCCCACGGCGTACCGATCTTCACGATACGCCCCTGATGGATGAGCAGCAGCCGGTTGCAGTATTGCGCCGCCAAGTTCAAATCGTGCAGGACGGCGACTACCGTCAGCTTCTCCTCGGACTGCCAGCGGCGCACCGTATCCATCATCTGCATCTGATAGCCGATATCGAGATAGGTCGTCGGCTCGTCCAGCAGCAGCAGACGGGGCTGCTGTGCCATCACTTTGCCCAGTGCGACGCGCTGCCGCTCCCCTCCGCTCAAATATTCCAGCGTCCTGGAGGCGAACGGAGTAAGCCGCAAATGGTCCAATATGCCGTCGATCAAACCGGATTTGTCGTCAGCCTCTTCGCCGAGCCAGTTCTGGAACGGAAAGCGGCCCATTTCGAGCACCTCGCGGACGGTGAAGCCGACCGGCGGCAGCGCGTCCTGCTGCAATACGGCCAGCATCCGGGCCAGCTCCTTGCGAGAGTAAGCTTTCAGCGGCTTACCGAGCATCCGGATGTCCCCCGAGTCGGGATGGTCCACACCGGAAATGAGCTTGAGCAGCGTCGACTTGCCGCTGCCGTTCGGCCCGATAATGCCGAGCGTCTCCCCTTCGTCTACAGCAAACGACACATCGTTCACAACGGTTCTGCCGTCGAACGATTTCGACAGGCGATTCACCTCGATCATACGATCAACCTTTCAGCAGCTTCTTTTGTCTGGACAGCAAATAAGCGAAGAACGGCGCCCCGAGAAAAGCGGTGACGACGCCGAGCGGAATTTCCGTCGGACTGAGCACCATGCGGGCGAGCGTGTCGGCCCACAGCACGTAAATGCCGCCGAACAGCAGCGACAAAGGAATGAGCAGCCGGTAATCCGGACCGACCATCAGGCGGACCAGATGCGGCGTAATGAGACCGACGAAGCCGATGACCCCGCATACCGAGACGGCGGCGGCGGTCAATATCGTCGAGACGAGCAGCACGATCCATTTGGTCCGCTCCACTCGCACCCCCAAATGGGCGGCATGCCGCTCTCCGAGCGCGAACAGGTTGAGCGCGCGGCCGCAAGCGATCAGAATGCCGGCTCCGATCAGAAGATAAGGGATCACCACCATTGTATAAGGCCATCCCCGCAGCGCCAGACTGCCCATCAGCCAGAATAAGATTTCGTTGACGATCTTGTCCGAATTGAGTGCAACCATGAAGGAAACGATGGCGCTTAGAAAGGAAGATACGACAACCCCGGACAAAATGACCGTTTCCGTCCGAAAGCGCCCCTGAACGCCGGCCAGCCGGAATACGATCCACAGCGTGGCTAGTCCGGTTGCGAAGGCGACGATCGGAATCGACCACATGCCGAACAGCGCATAATGAAGCCCGAACGAAATAAGAAAAGCGGCTCCGACCGACGCCCCCGAAGCGACGCCCAGCGTATACGGGTCGGCGAGCGGGTTGCGCAGCACGCCCTGAAACCCGGCGCCGGAGACCGACAACGCGGCCCCGATCAATACCCCGAGCACGATACGCGGCAAGCGGACTTTCATAATGATTTGCTCCGACGATTCGGGCCAAGTGACCGGAACGGAGCTTCCTATGTAAGGGATCTGCTTGAGCAGTACGCCCCATACTTGCGCAATCGGAATATGCGCGGACCCGAGCGACAAGCTGACGACGACGGAAAGAAGAAGGAGCAGCATCCCCGCTACTCCCCATACAAACAGCTTCCGTTTCATTATTTCACCAATTCCGGGTGCAGCGCTTTGGCCATGTCGACGAGCGCCTTCGTAAGGCGCGGTCCCGGACGCGACAGCAAATTGTCGTCGAGGCCGATCACTTTGCTTTTCTGGATCGCGGCGATTTTATCCCAGCCCCCGCGGCCCCGGATCGTTTTCTCGAGATCCGGCACGTTTCTGGCGAAGAAGATGACGTCCGGGTTCGCCTGAATAATTTTCTCCTCGCTGATCTGCTTCCAGCCTTCCAGATCGGACGCCACGTTGACGCCGCCCGCGAGCGTGATCATATCGTCCAAATACTCGCCCTTGCCGACCGTCCAGCCCGGAGAAAACTCGATGTATACTTTTTTCTTCTGCTCCGGCTTCAAGCTTTTCAAAGCGTCGACCACCGTCTGCTTTTCTTTCTTCATCTCGGCGACGACTTTCTCCGCCTGCTCCTGCTTATCGTTAATGAGCCCGAACAAAGTGACGCGCTCTATCGCTTCGTCGATCGTCTTCGGGTTTGTCTGGAACAAGTTCATCTTCAGCTCGTTCAGCTTCGCTACCGAGTTTTTGTTCAGCGACAAGCCGGCGAACACGATGTCCGGATTGGCCGCGATAATCGCTTCGGCGTTTCCTTGCAAATTGCCCATCTTCGGCTTGCTCTTCGCCTCTTCGGGATAATCGTCCAGGTTCGATACGCCGACGATTTTGTCGCCCAGCCCGAGCGCGAACAGTACCTCCGTCTCCGTAGGCGAGAGCGATACGATCCGCTGCGGCGCTTTTGTAAAGGTGAATTCTTTGCCCGAGCTGTCCTTGATCGTGAGCGGGTATGTCGTCCTTTTGCCCGTCGACTCGCTTCCCGACTTGACTGCCGTCCCCCCCGACGCCTGCGCGGGTTCCTTGACCCCTTCGGCCGGTTTGTTTTGTCCGCATGCGGCAACCGCAACCGCCAAGGCACATGCCATGAGCAGCATTCCAAGCTTCTTCATCCGTTCCCTCTCCCTTGTGCCCCAAAAAGTGATGTGTTCCTTCGAAGCCTACTCCTGTTACTTTCCGGGGACCCCAACCTGCTCCCCAAAAAGTGATGTGTTCCTTCCTCCAACAAAGAAACCCCCATCCTCGAAAGGACAGGGGTTCAGCCAATACGGGCAAACGCGCAATAGACGCGTATATTTCGTTCTTCCCGAATAAGCCGGTTCCTTTTCCTCGAAGGATTCCTTGAGCTAAACCATACAGGCAGGTCTCCTGACTCATAGGCGCGCGGCTGCAACGCGCTGCTTTCCCGCCTTCCCATCCGCATCCCGGACAGTGGCATCGTGAGAAAGCTCCTATTTCACAGTGGCGGGACCGTGTCGGATTTTCACCGACTTCCCTTTTAACCCGATCGTAGCGATACGTTCGGGCACCTGTTGGCTGATTGTGCTATTAGCGTAAAACTCGCATGCCAAGCATCTGGCTTACGGATCGATTATAGGCCAAATCGGGGCTTCTGACAATAGCAATCGCGCTCGTGAACGGCACCAAGACGCCTAAAAATACGAAGGACCGCAGCATTCGGCCGCGATCCTGACCCTATCCTTTATTTTTTGAGAATGACCTGAATGGCGGCGTTCATCTTCTCCTCCGCTTCCCGCAATGCCGTGTTGATGTCTTTGCCGGAATAAAGAACTTCATTGAACGCCTGATCGATCATCGCTGCCGGATTTTGTGGAAAAGAGAACTTGAACGGTTTTACGATAGCGAGCTTCGGCTTTGTTAATGCGACTACATTCTTATTCTGATAATCCGCGTTGTTCTGTCCGAATTGATCCTGGATTTTCCGATCCTTAAGGACGGAAACTTTTCCGTTTCTGGATATCGTCGTCTGCACTTCATCGGATAAGAGTACCTCTATGATTTGGAAGGCGGCATCTTTATTCTTGCTCTGGGCCGTCATGACGAGGTTATAAGAGTCGACGCGCTGACCGATGCCGGGCGCAGCCGGATTGACCGGATAGGTGACGACATCCCAATTCAAGCCATTAATCTTCACCATCGCCGGCAATAGTGCGCTGTATCCCATGGTCATGGCAACCTGACCGTCCTGAAAGCCTTTGATCGCCGCGATCGTCTTGGGAGCTGCACCGTCGTCGGACAATTGCTGCAATCGGAACCAAAATTGGAAAAGGTCTTTCCAGCCCTGCGACTGAAAAACGGATTTATCGTTAACGGTATCAATGAAAGGCAAGCCCAATTGGTAAGCTCCCCAGAACACGCTGTTCGGGTGCAAGCCGACGTAAGGGACCCCATTCTCATTTCGGGTCAGCTTCATGGCCAAGCTCCGTATTTCCTCCCACGTCATGCCGTCTTTCGGATAAGAAACCCCGAACCGGTCGAACAAATCCTTATTGTAAAACAACCCGAACCCGTTATTATAAACAGGCAAGCCAACCAACTGCTCGGAGAAGCTGCCCACCTTGATCGACTCCAAATACTCCGGTTGAATACGGGCCAGGTCGAATTTATGCTTCTTGATCAGCTCCTCCATATTGTAATAAAGCCCCAGCGACTGAAACTCCAGGATGTTCAAGGGAGCTTCCAAAATAAGATCGGGGATGTTTCCCGATGCTACCAGCTCCGGTACTTTGCTGCCCGCCACCGCGGTATCCGTTCTTTGGATTGTAATATGCGGATATTTCTTCGTGACGGCGGCAGCGAACTGACTCAGCTCTTCATCGGACAAGAAGCCTTTATTGGCAGCCAATTTTACCGTAACGGGATCATTCTTGATAACCGGCTCTTCCTGCGTTTCCACTTTCTTTTGGCCGCCGCATGCGGCTGTTGCTAGGAGCAGCATGGATAAAACCAACCCGGCGATTATCCGCTTCCATGCCATAATAACCACCCCTCATCCCCCGATAATATAGTTAATACAATATATAATATGTAATTGGTCAATTCAGAACAAAAAAGCTTCCCAGGCGAATGGGAAGCTGCCGCATGCGGTCATCTTAGAAGCCGCTTGATTGCTCGAACCTAATTCCGTCAGCACTTTACAAGCGTGACGCGTTCGGACTCCTGTTGAAAGAGATGGAAAACATGCTGTTATTTACGGAAAAACGACGCATAATCGGTACTACACTGTAAAAAGTCAAGTTATTTCTCGTGGATTGGCGCAACTCTTCAGCAATCAACGAAAATAACTGCAGCTTTTCCATTAAAAACGGTGCGTCCGGCCTTGGCCGCCGCTTTTACCTGCATGTTTTCCATTTAAGGGAGGCCAAGTATCTTCTGCTAGGCCCGGACTCTTTTACCGCGGCAGCTCGAAGCGGCTGTAGCCCTCCATCCGGTACGGCAGCGTCAGCACCGCCCAAGGGAGCCCATACTCTGAATACAGCTGCCGTTTGTCCGCCACGTCCTTCATGACCAAGGACAACCCCGGCAACAGCCGAAACGCGGAGCCGTTAACGTCCCGCTCCTCCACGAACGGAGCTGGAATGGCGCGGACGATACGCGACGACTCGTATGCGCCATTGGAAACGAGGATGAAGCCGCGGCTCGCCTCGATCGGGGAGAACAGCGGCTCGCCGCCATCGCCGCCGATCGCCTGCATCAGGTTCAAGTACATATGGCGCAGCAAATTTTCCGGTCCGTACGAAAAGCTTCTCTCGCCATCCCGGCTGCGGATCGTCCATTCGTTCTCGTAATTCCAGCTCGCTTCTCCTTCCGTCCCGCGAACGGTCAGGTAAGGCGTCTCGTCCTTATCGTGAGACAGCATCGCGTAGAAGTGAACGACAACGCCGTTCGCCGCGTTCACCCGAATACACGACACGTCGTCTCCTTCGATTTCGTTGACATGATACAGCTCGGCCTGCACGGACCGGTGCTCCCCCCTCGAAGCGTCGCCGCTTCCGGCCGCGAGCAGGCAATTGTTCAGCAGATGGGCGAGCGGATTGTTGAACGTACCGTCCAGGACGTACACACCGTCCAGTATAAGCTTGCCCGCCCATCGGGTGCGGTCGTAATACGAGCGCCCTCTTCTCCACATGCCTACTCCCGTTACATCGACAAGCCGCCCGATCGCCCCGGCCCGAAGCTGCTGCAGCAGCTCCCGGAACGCGCGGCTGGACGTATGCTGGAAATTGACTTGGCACAGCCGGCGGTTGGCTCTTCCGGCCGCGATGATCTCGTCCACATCCTGCACCGTCACGGCCGGCGGCTTCTCCACGAGCACATGGAAGCCGAGCTGCATCGCACGGATGCACATCGGCTTGTGGGCGGCGATCGGGGTGGCGATGACGACGAAATCCATTTCCGGATGCTCGTTCAGCATCCGCTCATAATCGGTATAATGAGCCGCTCCGCATGTGACAAGCTGGCGGTACTCCTCCGCATACGCCTCCGCCCGCACCTCGGCAAATGCGACAACCTCCAGCAGCCCTTCCTTGACCAAATCCAGCATGGCCTTAACGTGATTCGTACCATATCCGCCGATGCCGATAATCCCAGCCCGAACTGTCCTCACCCTGAATCCCTCCATAAATTGAGGCTGTTGAAAAAGTCTGCAAAGTTGTATGACAAATCTCTCTTTGACTTTTTCAACAGCCTGACAAATGGTTCGCCCGGGAAGCAATCAGCCTCCCGGGCGTCACGATCTCTAGAAACTCCTCGATTGCTCGAACCAAATTCCTCCCAGCAATTTAAACGTTACGAACTGATTCGAATTGGCGCCCGTAATGTCGACATTGCCTTTCGTTCGGATCGCGGAAGCTCCATACACGATCGTCGTGTTAACCGCGAGCCTGACTACGATCGTCTGGTTGTTCATCCCGTCGTCGAACATCGTGACAAGGGTCGGAGCCGTATTGGCAAAAGCAAACGAGCCGCCCTTGCCGACCGATGGCGTCGTGTCGCCGTCCGCGAACGTAAACGCATCCGTATCGAGCGCATCATTGCCGGAGCATTGCGCGAAATGTTTTCGGCCCCGGGACAAATAAATTTTACTTAATGTCGTCATATAAAAAGAGTTGTTTTTCAACGTATTGTTCGCAAGCTTCCCGCTCGTCTCCTCAAACACGTACAAGTGGTAAGCGTAGCTTGCCGCATTCGTCACGACATTGTTCTGAATGACGTTGTTCGAGGTGGTTAACGTCGGTCCCAATTGCGCGATATAGATGGCGCACATCGCCCTGCCCGTATAACAGGCGCTTATCGTGTTGTTCTGGATCACATTGTTCTCCGAATCTTTGGAGCCCCATGCGGTTCCGACAATCGGCGCGCCATAATTGGGTCGCGAATATTTGGCATCTGCCGGAAGCGGCCTGATCCAATCGTTTTCCAGAGCGATCGCCGCGATGTAATGCCGGGATATCGTATTCCCGTCCACCACATTCCCGATGCTATTGACGGCCATGTACACCCCGTAATTCGTAAAGCTCTCGATTCGGTTGCTTGCGATCAGATTCTCATAGGCGCCCGTATTGATGTTGACCGCCGCTTCGCCGCCGATCGTATTATACCCGTCGATTTGCTTCATCAGGTTGGAGGTCACAACGTTCTTGTAAGCCCCGTATCCCAACAGTACGCCCGAGGAGAGGAACCCCAGCAATTCATTCGAGGTTATTACACTGTTATTGGACGCCTGGGCGACGTAAATGCTGCGATGGTTTTGCTTCATGCAGTAGTTGTTCGATACGATCGTGTACTCCGCAGCGAGCAGATTCACGGCGTAGCTGCCGTACAGCAGCGTATTGCCGGTAATGATATTGCCGACGCAAGGTATAGTGGGAGGGACAATATTGCCGTTATCGAAAAAGCCTCCAAAATTGGCCGATTCCCCGATCAGGTCGATCAGCAAGCCGCGTTGGGTCGGATTCTCGTATCCGACAATATGATTGTTTTGGATTTTGTTATAGTTCGAGTCGAACCAGAGCAAGATTCCGTAATGATTCAAGGTCGCGTGATTCGTAAATCCATAAATGCGATTGGAAATAAACGAGCAGTTTTTGCATGCGTCCGCCTTGATGGCTTCCCGATCCCCGCCGGACATATCGATATTTACGCTTATCGTGCAATTTTCGACCGCCGTCCCGCCGAACAGCCTCGGCCCATCCAGCTGAACGACGCCGTTGACCGCCGTGCCCTTCCCCTTGATGACACCTTCGCATCGCAGTGCTACCGTTCCGTTTTTGATCCGGATCGACGATACGAGATACGTTTTGCCTCCCGGACAAAACACCGAGCATTTATTGGTCGCGGCGTAGTTCAGTATCGCTTGAAAAGCGGCCGTGTCGTCCGTCACCCCGTCCCCGACCAGAGGCGCCAGCGGAGCCGGCGGCTTCAATACGTTGATAGGCCGCAGCGCCTCCAGCCTCCCGACATTTTCGTTAATGGCATGAACGAGGTCGGATTTATCGGTTGTGGTTAGCTGTGACAAATCTCCGATCAGTACCAAAGGATCCTCCCCCGCCGCCTTCGCGTTCAGCGCATGCATCCAGCTCCCCGCAGCGACCAATGCACCCGTCGCGCCGAGCGAAGCGAGCATCGTTCTCCGGCTCATCCATCCGTCATCTTTCGCCGCCGTGCCGTCACTCTTCTCCGTACTGCAATCGCTTTCAACAACAGTCTCATGATCGTTGTTCGGTTTATCCATATACACGCCTCCAATAGGTATTGTTTGTTAGAGCGCACACGGTTGTCGGATCGATGCAAGCTGCGCGGACATAAGCGGCTTATTTGGTTTTTTGCTTGAATGCTTCGATTTTCTTCAAGGCGTCTTCTTCCGCGCTGCGGAGCGTCGTATTCATATCCATCTTGCCCAAGCTGTACTGGTTGCCGAAGTTGTAATACGCCGTCACCAAATCGCCGTCATAAGCCGCTTTCGGAGGAATCGGCGCGAATTTATTGTAGAATATCGCTTTCCAGTTCCGGTCCGCATATGGGGACTCCTTGCCGAGATCCGCCTTTACTTTGTCGCTGTTCAATACGGGCATCGTTCCTTTGCGGGCAATCTCCGCCTGGAATTCGTCGGACACGAGATATTTGAGCACTTGGGCTGCGGCATCCTTGTTCTGGGCCATCTTCGTAATGCCGTAATAGCTCGGATACGATTGCGAACCGACCGCCGGCTGCCCTTTGATCGTCGGCAAGGAGACGATATCCCAATTCAGCTCCTTAAGCTCTTTCTCCCACGCATAGATCAAGCTGGACAGGTACGCATACATCCCGACCGTCTTGCTTTTGACGAAATCATTAATATCGGGAAGCCTGTTCAGTTTCACAACTCCGTCCTGGTAACCGGGCGCGCCGAGCGGCTGTGTATAGAAAATATCGAAGTACGTTTTCCAACGCTCGTCCTTGTTGATGGTCGGCTTATCGGCTGTCATGTCGGCATGCGGAATCGATAACGGATTGAGGCGGAACGAGTGGAAGGGCGAATGGGTGAATCCGAAATATTGGACGCCGCTGTCCAGACGGGTCAGCTTCTTGTTCATGTCCATCACTTCGTCCCATGTCATCCCGTCTTTCGGGAACGGTACGCCGAATTTATTGAATACATCTTTATTGTAATACAGGACCAGATTGGTCGTAGTGACCGGCAAGCCGTACATTTTCCCGCCGGAAGCCTGCTTGACCGCATCGACGACGGTCGGATCGAGCCGCGATAAATCGATGCCGTGCTTCTTGATCAGCTCGGCCATATCGTATTGAATGTCTACCGGGAAAGCCGCCGCTTCGAAATTGCCGATCGACTGATAGAAGATATCGAACCGCGTATTGGTCGTGATCAAATCGGTCAGCTGCGTTCCTTTGCCGGCCTGAATATATTTGATCGTATAGTTCGGAATTTTTTTGCGCAAAGCATTGCCCATGCGGGAATCGAAGCTTTCGACCAGCTCGCCGTTGTTGGAATAAAATACGATTTCGGCCGCTTCTTTCGTATAATCGATCGGTGCCGTCGGAGTAACGGCCGCATCCTCCTTAGCCTTTCCCGAGCTGCCGCAGCCCGCCAGTATCGAAGTTGCGATCATCACGCCGATCGATGGAATGAAATATTTTTTATTCAAGCTAGACCCTCCCCATATCTGTTATCTCTAGCGCCTCTTTTGCATTGAAAAGAGGCGCCCGCTCGCCAAAACATTTACTCGCAATCGATCGCAAACATATGGAACGTGTCCAGCTGCGGTACGTCAAACGCAATGTACTCGCCCTCTACCGTAAAATCAACCGGTTCTTCTTTCGGCAGAAACAGCACGCGAGTCGGCTTCTTATCCCCGATATTCACTTCCACGCGCACTCCCGATACCGGAATGTTCGGCTGCTCCTGCTGGAAGTTGATGACGTTAATCGTATAACGCTTATCGGATTTGTGCCGGAACATCGTAATTTCCACAGGCTTCGGCGCATTGGTCCGGAAGTGGGGAGCTTTGTTCAGCAAAGATTTGATAAGATCGATAAAAATAGTGCGCTGCCCCGTCTTGGCCATCCTTTCCAAATACCCCGCCGCATACATCGCCCGGCCGTTGCCGTATCGGTTGACCGTAATGCCCGGATAATTGGTCGGAATTTCCGGCGGACTGCTGATCGCCGACGAGAACTGATGCGGATTGTTCGGATCAAGCTCGGGCAGCACGATCGTGGCCAGCGTCTCCGTGCCTTCGTGCGGCTTGGCGAGCATTTGATTGCAGTTCACGGTCATCGGGTACGACTCGTCGTAATCGGCGAACAGCGGCTTTCCTGCCTCGGTCGGCGCGTAATAGCCGATGTCCTCCCATGTCGTTCGCTCATAGTCGACACCGAATACGTCGGAGAGCATATAATTTTCATGCCGCTTACCGGTTTTGTCCACCAAGGAAGTATTGGCGCTTGCATACACGCTTCCTCCGGCCGCTACGAACTTGCGGATCGCCTCGACCTCTTCGTCATCCATCATTTGCATGTCGGGCAAAATGACGACTTGGTACTTATGCAGATTATCCAGTCTGTTTTTGCTGATGACGCCGAACGGAATATTACCGTCTATCATCGCTCTGGCCGCATTCATTGCCGCCGCATGGTGCGGAGCGGAGCCTGTGGGGGGCACTTTTTCCACCTTTTTGCCGTTGTCGCGCAAATCGATCAACGATTCGATGTTCGTATAGATGGCGACATCTTGGCAATACTCGGCGTCGTAATCCATGTAGGGCTCGTACTGGCGCGTTTCTCCGTATATCTCGCCCAACATGCGATACATCTTTTCGTTCATCGTACCTAGCGGATCAATCGCGTCAATGAAACTGAAAGCACCATTATTGGCCATCGCCAAGTACACCAGGTTTTTCAAATAATGCTTCGGCTTGTAGACTGTATGCTCCAGCAGATTGGCGTCGGCTACCGTCGTCATAAATTCGACGGAATGGTTTTTGCTTGTACTATGGAACATCTTGCACACATAGTTGACCGTTTGAGGCCCTCCCGATATATCTCCGCTCAAATAATCGTTTTGATCAAAATACTTCAGGGAAGCGCCTTGGTGCCAGCCTACAAAATAACCGGCGACATTATGAGCTACGGATATGCCGGGCTTCCATTTCTTGGCGGACTGCGTGACCAGCTCGGCGAATCCGGACTGCCACGCCTCCCGGCGCCGCTGGAACTCCACAAACTTGGGATTGTTCCAATCGACCACTCTCGGAATTTCGCTGATCCCCGTCTCTTCCAAGTACCGTTTCCGGCACGCCGAGCAATAGCACACTTGCGACAGCATGATCATGTCGATCCATAGACCGTCAAATTCATAGTTTTTGCACAGCTGCTCTACATCCGTGAGTACCATATCGCGATATCCCTCGTGGTTGTAGCAGCATACGCCATATCTGCCCGGTTGTCCCCAATAATAATCTCCGGTGGTCAGTCCCTCGCTGTTGACCGCCCGCCATTCCGGATGATGATCATACGCCCACTTCGACCAAATGTTATAGTACACAACCGAGGGCAATCCGGCTTCTTTGGTCAGCGTCGTAATCTCGCGAACGATATCCCTGCCCTTCAGCCCTTTATGCATTTTGTCGGCTTTAGTCGGGAAGTTGGTAAGTCCCACGCAGGAGTTCGTATAGAAGTAAATGGCGTCAACCTGAGCGAGCTTCATCAGCTCGACATACCGCTTCGAATCGAATTTCGATAGAAACCGTTCATCCCAGTCCGGAATATGCATATCGACCAAACATCTTCGATGACTCTTTTTAAACCACGGTGTACTCATTTCTAGTCCTCCCTCATATGTACCCACTTTTTATGAAATCCTTTTAAACGTTATAGAATTTATAAATTTTCGGACCTTGTGAACGAAAAGAATAAATTGTATACCAAGAAAAACTACCTCTTACGCAGGGTCATTCATCGTGGAAAAGACTTCGATTAGAAGCTTTTCTTATAACATTTTTGGAAATCGATTTCTCATTATGTATACTTCATGTAAAACCCCCTTGTAAGAGTATCATTTCGTTCCGCTTTTCAGCGCCGCTATCGCTTTCTCCGCTTCTTCGCTGGCATTGCGCGTCGCTGTGTTCAAATCGGTTTTGCCGAGCACGATATCGACGACCTGCTTGCGCAAAATGCCTTCCACGGTCAATTGGTAGTTCGTCCGGATCGTTAGGGGCGCCGGTTTGTTGTAATAGACGGAGCTCCAATGAATGTTTTTGAATTGCGAGCCTTCCCCGAACGCTTTCTTGACCGCCTCGTCTTTAATGACCGGCATAAGCCCTTTCCTGGAATACATCGTCTGGGCTTCGGGCGTAGTCAAATAATGAATGACGTTCATCGCTTCCTCTTTATGCTGCGCCATCGATGTAATGCCGAACATTTCCGGCGTCGTCTGGGTACCGACTCCCGGCTGATCGCGGAAGGTGGGCAGGGCGACCATATCCCAATTCACTTTCTGCAGCGTATCGGGCACTGCCTGCGGGAATTTGGATATAAAGGAGAACATGGCAAGCTCCTGCGAATTGGTGAACTCGAATCGATATGGAAGCGCCTTCAAAGCCGCCGTCCGGTCTTTGTAAGCTTGGCTCTCGGACGGCTGGATGACGATCGTATCGAACAGCTTCTTCCACGGCTCCTGGGTAAAGGTAGGCTTCTCCGTCTTCGGATCGATGAGAGGAACGGAGAGCGGGTTGTTCATCAAGAGGAACAGGTCGGAAGCGTATCCCAAATACTGCTTGTCGCCTTCCTTGCGGGTCAACTTCTTGGCAAGGTCCAGCATTTCGTCCCAGTACATGCCGTCGCGGGGGTAGGCCACCCCGAATTTATCGAATATATCTTTGTTGTAATACAGGACGAAGCCGACATTCGTTACGGGAAGTCCGTACAGCTTGCCGCCCCCGGAACTGCGGATGCCGTCGATGAGGGTAGGCTCGAATTTCGCCATATCGACCTTGTGCTTGGCGACCATGTCCGTCATGTCGTAGAACAGGTTGCCGCTTGCGCCCATTTCGTAAAAGTATGAAATGTTTTGGTAAATAAGATCGATCCGCTGCTTCTGGGCGAGCAATTCGGGCAGCGTCTGTCCGGGCTTGTTCTGAATGTACTTGATCGTGTAGTTCGGAAACTTCTGCCTGATCGTGTCTCCATGAATTTGGTTGAAGCCATCCGGCGAATCGCCGGTAGTCGAGAAAACTACGAGCTCGACCGGTTCGGCCGGTTCGGCTTTGACAGCGGCGGCGGACTCGGGTGATTTAGTCGCTGCGGGTGGAGGAGAGTCGTTTGCGCTATTGCCGCATGCCGAGGTCATAAGGGGAATTGCCGCGAGCAGTGCAGGGAAAATCCTTTTCATGGACATGTTACAGCTCCTTTACATTGGAATGTGCTGCGAACCTCCTAGGCAAAAAACGACGATAACCGTATCAACCACCTTTAATCATTATCGATTATGGAATAAATATAATATATAATATCAAATCGGTCAATTGGAAAAATGAAAGAAAAAAAGCTCCCCATCTCAACCTGGACGGGAAGCCGTTTCTTGCTATTCGATTATACCCACAGTTGTTCATCGCCGTTGTACGGATCGATCGGCGGGTTCGGGGCAACCTGTACAAACTCCATGTACGAACGGTAAATATGAGCGCGCATCGTCTTCTCCGCCGCATCCGGGTCCCCTTGCTTAATGACCTCAATCAATTCCAGGTGCGTGTCGACTTCCTTCTGCTTGGACGAGGTCGTGCCGAGCGTCCGGTTCAGCAGCGCGATCTGGAACGAGATGGACCGGTACATCGAGATGATTTTCGCGTGCTTGGACAGATGGACGATTTTCTCGTGAATGTAGAACGAATCCTTCAGCAAATACGCAACCGAATCATCGTGCAGCTTCTCCTTCATCGTCTCGTACAGCCGCTCCAGCTCGGCTATTTCTTCCGCTGTGGCCTGCTTCGTTACCGTCCGGATCGCCAGCCCTTCGAACAAAGCGCGCACGGAGTAAATTTCATAAACGGCCTTGTCGTCCAAAGGGGAGACGATCGTCCCTTTATTCGGAATGATCGTAATGAGCCCTTCTCCCTGCAGATGGCGAAGCGCCTCCCGGACCGGCGTCTGGCTGAGTCCGAGCTCCTTCGCCAACCTGGATTCCACGATGCGGTCCCCCGGATTCAAGTGTCCCATCAAAATTTGGTCTTTTATATAAGTGATCAGTTCTTCCGTAATATTTTGCTTATAAAATGCCGCTGTTTTATTCACGCTCGGATCCGTCATGTAGACACGACCTTTTCGGAATATTCGCGCAACATCCTATATTTTATATAGGATATAATCACTAATCCAAATTATATAATAATTCCATAGGCAAGAAAAGACCGCACCTTTCGGCACGGCCGTCCCCTTATTTTTCCGCCATCACTTTCAGTACTTGCTTCGCCTTATCCTTATTCTTGACTCGCATCGTGATGAACGCGACTACCTCTCCGCCTTTGTAGCCGGCGTCCTTCAACAGCTTCGAATCTTTCAACGGAACGCCTATAAGCTGCCCGTCGTAGACGCCGTCCGGGAAATCTTCCTTCTTCAATATGTCGTCCAGCGGGACGAACCCGCCTTCTTTTTTGAATCCGTCAAATTGCTCCTTCGGCAGGACGAATATGCCATGGTCTCCGGCAGCCAGCTCCACGACCATCTTCTGCGGCTCGAATATCGGGCTGATCGAGACGGCTACTGTCGGCGCCTCTCCCATCTTGGCCTGAAGCGCATTTTTCAGCTCGTCCTGCTTGTTGAACGGCGAGTTTTGCGGAAACATCATAAAAACGGAAACGTCCGCCTTCGGTCCGCCGCATGCGGTCGTCACCGCAAGCAGCAGCGCCAGTACCGCCGCGAGCCATCCGCCCCTGCTCCATTTCGCTTTCATCCGTATGTCGTCCCTCCACTCCGCATCAATCACCCTTCTATGATAGCATGCGCAAAGGACAAACAAAAGTTTGCCGAATGGGCAAAAGAAAAGAAGGACCGGGTCGCCCCCGGAACTGCCTCGGAATTACTCTCACCCCAAAAAGTGACGCTATCCTTCGAAGTTTACGCCGGGTACTTTTCGGGGACCCCGAACACTGAAAGTTTTTCTTGATATGGAAATGACACCCTTGCCGTTGCAAGGATGCCACGCATCAAAGTAGTTCCTTATTCCGTGTCAGTTCCCTAGTCCTTCTGCGTCACTTTCATATACTCGTTAATTTTTACGTCGAGCATCCGGCTAATTTCCATAACGGGCTCTGAAGTCAAGGAATCGCACTGTTCAAAAGCGACTTCCATCTGTCGGCGCAAGTTCGCTATTTCGTCTTCCAAAGAATCGGCAGCTTCCGCCGCCTCCGTCCGGGACTTCCGTCTGATGCGGTCAGGCCATTGCAGCGGTCGCGGCGTTGTGCCGATGCCTGTGTCGACATGTCGCGATAGGTTGCCAAACTCGACATCCGTGACCATCACGGCCTATCCCTCCTTGGATCGAATCTTGCAGATGTTTGTCAATGCGAGTTACTCCCATTATATCAGAGCATCAGGAAAAAGTGTAATACATTTACAATTTCACAAACCGGATTAAGCCTGCGCTTTCAGCTTGTTCAGGAAGCCGTCGATCCGATGAATCGCCTCCTGAAGCTGGGAAACGGACGATGCGTAAGAGCAGCGGATAAAGCCTTCTCCGCCCAATCCGAACACGTGTCCGGCCACGGTGGCGACTTTGCCTTCGCGGAGCAATCGTTCGCAAAATTCGTCGGAAGATAGTCCCGTCGACGCAATCGAAGGAAATAGGTAGAAAGCTCCTTGCGGCTCATGACACTCGAGACCGATTTCGCGGAAGCCCTTCACGACAAGACGGCGCCGCTGATTGTACGACTCCACCATCCGGTCTTTTTCCTCCAACCCTTTCGTCAACGCTTCGTAAGCCGCCACCTGACCCATGACCGGGGCGCACATGACGGTATATTGGTGAATTTTCAGCATCGCCGAAATAATGTCCGGATGGCCGCAAGCATATCCCATCCGCCAGCCGGTCATCGCGAACGCCTTGGAGAAGCCGCTCACCAGAATCGTTCGGTCTTTCATGCCAGGCAAGGAGGCGATCGATACGTGCTTCGTGCCATACGTCAGTTCGGCGTATATTTCGTCGGATATGACGATCAGGTCGTGTTCTTCGGCGATTTTCGCGATCGGCAGCAAATCCTCGTAACCCATAATGCCACCCGTCGGGTTGCTCGGGTAACAAAGGATTAATATTTTCGAACGCGGGGTCAGCTTGGCGCGGAGCGCTTCCGGCGTCAGCTTGAAGTTGTCCTTCGCGAACGTCTCGATGCCGACCGGCACGCCGCCCGTTATCGTGGAGATCGGCGCGTAAGGAATGTAGGTCGGTTCGGGCACGAGGATTTCATCCCCGGGACTAATAAACGCGCGCAGCGCCAAATCGATCGCTTCGCTCCCGCCGATCGTCACCATAATTTCGTTCTTGGGCTCGTAGGTCACTTCGAACTGGTTATGCAAATATTCGGCGATCGCTTCGCGCAGCTCCGGCAGCCCCGCATTCGGGGTGTAAGTCGTCCGCCCCCGTTCGAGCGATGCGACCGCCGCTTCGCGGACGTGCCATGGCGTGACGAAATCCGGCTCGCCTACTCCGAGAGAGATGATTTCCTTATTGCCGCTGGCCAAGTCAAAATATTTCCGAATGCCTGAAGGCGGCATATCGCGTACGAGCGGGTTCAAAAACCGCGTCATCGATTTCGTTTCATGAACTGTTTCCGTTTTTACCTGTTCCTGTTTAATCATCCGAATCTTCCTTTATGATCAATTATGGAGAGATATGCATCCGGAAATCTTCGACGTGATCTTCGAAGATGATCCCGTCCTGCTTATATTTTTTCAATATAAAGTGCGTTTTCGTGGAAAGTACGCTTTCGATCGGCGACAGCTTGCTCGATACGAACGAAGCGACTTCCTTCAAATTTTTTCCTTCGATTTCGACCAGAAGGTCGTAAGCGCCGGACATCAAGTAAACGGATTTCACTTCGGGGTGGAGATAGATGCGTTCGGCAATCGCGTCGAAGCCGCGGCCGCGTTCGGGCGTAATTTGCACCTCGATCAGCGCGGTTACTTTCTCGTCGTCGACCTTGCTCCAATTGACGACGGTAGCGTACTTGACGATGATATGCTCCGCTTCCATCTCCTTGATCGCTCGCCGGACCTCCTCGACATCGACGCCGAGCATCGTTGCCATCAGATCCGGGGTCCGACGGGCGTCTTCTTTCAGCAACTCAAGCACTTTAAGCTTCAATTCTTCCATGTCGAGTATACCTCCTGTACGGTTCGCGGATTTCCCCATAATCGCTTTATAAAAACGTTAAAACCACTATACACCAATTCGTGGGCGAAGCAAAGCAAAATAACCCCGGATCGCTCTCGTGACAGGCTGATCCGGGGATTGTATACGATTATATGCCGCGTCTGGTCAGGCTTGCTTCACGAGTGAAGTCCGGCGGTTTTTCAGCAGCTTGAATATCGTTCCGACGATGTCGCGATTCCGGTAGTCGGGCAGCACGACGATGTCCAGCCGGCCGTTCGCGCCTTCTCCGTCGCCCGCTTCCCCGCCGTCGACGAGGCGGCCGACGCCTACGAGCTCATCGCGATCGTAAGCGGATACGAAGCGGCACTTCTCCGGGTACGTGTCAAAAAAACGGCCGGCGTCCCAATGGCCCTCCAGCCCGCTCGCCTCGATCAAAGTCGCGACCTTCGCTTTGTCCGGCAAAGCATTGTCAAACGCGATTTTCATAAACGCTCACCTCGATGTAATTATACATGAATGTGTATAATTATGCAATATGAAGTATGAGCTTTCGCACAAATGAGAGAAACGGCCTGGTTTTCCGCTTGCAGACGGCTCATAATGGAAAACATACAGTTAATATGCGTCTAAAAGGCTGAAAATCCATTTTTACTGGAAAAGGTACAGCTATTTCGCCGCTCGAAAGCCAAAGTGGCCAAAATGCAAGAAAAAAGCTGTACCTTTTCCAGTTAGTTCACAGGAATGGCGCCGAATCCTCTGCAATAACTGGATATTTTCCATTATGGGGGTTCATGCTCATGCTCGATCATCCGAGTAACTTGTTCAAGTTACGGAACGCTGTACGGGCCATTCGCCGCCGGAAGCCGTACGCAGGCCGCTCCTGTTCAGCCAAGTCGGCCCGCAGGGGCGAACCCTACGCTTCGGTCCATCCCTCCCGTTCCTAATAACATGGGGGGCGGATCGCGGCGAGACTAGTAAAGCCTACATGTTCTCCGGAGCCGGCAAGCCGAGCACGTCCAGAACTTCCTTCAACGTTTCTTTGAACCGCAGTGTCAGCCATAAGCGAACGTTTCTGGTGCTGCCTTCCGCTTTCAGAATCGGGCAGGTCGCATAGAAATGACTGAACAAGGTCGTCAGTTCGTAAGCGTAAGCGCACAGCCGATTCGGCGAAAGCTCCTCGACCGCCGCATGCAGCGTTTCCGGCCAATAGGCAAGCTGTCTCAACAAGCCGCGTTCCTGATCGGTCAATCCCCCCAAACGAACCGTCTCGGATTGATCGTATCCCGCTTTCTCGAGAAGGCTGCAGGCGCGTGCGTAGGAATAGAGCAAGTAGACGCCCGTATTTCCCGATACTTCCGTAGCCTGATCGAAATCGAACACGATTTCCGTCTGCAGATGGAATCGGAGCAAATAGTACCGGATCGAAGCGGCCGCTATGGAACGGCTGGACAGGCCCGCCTTGCGCGAACGCTTCTCCTCGATGATTTGCTCCATCCGGTCCAGCAAATCGGTGATTTTGACGCCGATCCCTTGTCTGCCCGACATCGGGTACGACGCCCGGCCTTCCGAAATATCGACGCCCAGGCCCTCCGCCGTGGCCGGACTGAGCGATACTACGCCGTAACCGACATGTCTTAGCCGCTCCGCCTGCCCGTCGAAGCCAAGCGCCTGCAGAGCCTGCTTGATCATCGCCTGAGGGTATTCCTGCCTATGGTCGATCACGTTAATGACCGTATCCGCGTGCCCGATCCGCTTCTTCCGAATGCCGCCTTCGTGCGTCGACCAGAGCTTGTCGGCAAACTTTCGGTAGCGGAAATCTTTGCCCAGCACGCCGAATTTCCATAGGTGGTAGGCGATATCCTTCGCTGTATAAGTCAGGACGCCGTTCGAGCGGACGAGCACTTTATCCGCCTGGTGGTCCGGGTGATCCGCATCCGACTCGCAGCTATCGTCCCCGGCTTGCTTCAATATCCAGCAGCCCGCCAGCTTTCCCTCCGTCTCCTGCCGGAACACCGGGGTAGTTGACAGCAGCTCGAACGCTTGCGTCCAGAACCCAACGCGAACGATGACGCTTTCCCAGACGAGTACGTCGTATTCGATGCCGAACTGCTTCATCTCTTCCAAATGCTCGCGGACGATGCGCTCCGCTACGAGCAAACCAAGCCACGCCGTACCGCCCGTTCCTTGCTCCAGGTCATGAAGCACTTCGGTTCGTTCTTGCTGCAGCTCCGGATTTTGCTTGTAAGCTTTATTGATGCCCGCATACGTATCCCAGCAAAAATCGCCGAACCGCGAATAAGTCCCGTCGGCCGGGGTGTGGCGCATGCCGACAAGCGTATCGGCCAGTTGATTGCCCAAGTCGTCGATGTAATTATGCACCTCAACCGGATACCCGGCCGACCGCATCATTCTCGCCAGCGTATCGCCGATGCAGGAATTGCGCAGATGGCCGATATGGGCCGATTTGTTCGGATTGATCGACGTATGCTCGATTACGGCCTTCTCCCGTATTTCGCCGGCAGCCTTCGACGGATTGCCTTCAACAAACGTCGCCCATTTACCAAAGTCCAAGTACAAATTGACAAACCCCGGCGCGACCGCCTCCACTCGGCCGAACAAAGCGGCAATGGCGGGATGGCGATGCAGCCGTTCCTTGATCTCGCCCGCGATGACCAGCGGGGGCTTTTTCAGTTGCTTGGCCAGCTTCATCGCGATATTGACGCTGTACTCTCCGTGCTGCGGGTTGGCGGGATGCTCGACGGCGACGTCGATCCTTTCGGACTGCCTCGTGCCGGTCACCTACATGAGATCCCGCCATACATCCTCTACCGCCTTCGCAATCATCGTACTGATCATACGTTCGCCTCCCGTTTTTCTCGTATACATGCAAATAGGGCCCCCGTCTCTGTAAACAGAGACGAGAGCCCGTTAGGTCCCGCGGTACCACTCCATGTGCCGATCCCCGCGAAGAACTCGGCCGCTTTGCTTGTTAACGGTCTTCCGACCGGATTCGCCTACTTCGCGCAGGTTGGGCGAACCGTCTCCCGGGGCCGCTTCATTCGTGACGTCCGTACCGGCTTGCACCACCCCCGGCTCGCTGCGACTGTCCATCCCGAATTACTGTCCCGCTCATCGACACTTGCTGTATGGTTAACGATTATTGTCATTTATACAGCAAACGATCATCATTGTCAACTATTAACAGTCTTAACCGGTTGCATGGTCGTACACCCGGATGTCGATCAATTCGGCGCGCGGACACCCGTTCGTCTTCTGAATCGCGACGCGAAGACGAGTCGTTTGTACCGATGACACGAGATGCACTTTTTTCCTCTTCCGGTTCCCGGTCTCCCTGTGCAGCACAACCCACCGGCCGTCGACAAAAGCTTCCACTCGATAGTCGGAAGCCAATTCGGGAATCGTATCGAACGGCGTAACGATATAATGCAGATTGATCAAATATTCGTTGACATCGTCGTTAAACGTCAGATGAATCTCGCGGACGGACACCGGCTCGCTCCATTCCAGCTCCAGCCATTCCTCGCGCCCGCCGGCCATCGGCTCGGAAATCCACATATGCGGACCGCCGTACGGCCTGTTCACTCCGTCAATCGCCTTGCCGGGAGCATAGGCCATCGTCTCCCCGTGAATGCGGAAGCAAATCGGCTTGCGGATAAAACGTTTCATTCTCCATTCGATGACCGGCTGCGGCGGCCTCCCGGGCGGCCTCTCGAATTTGCCGAAGCATAAGACGCCGGTCAGCGGCGAATGCGATTGCCACAGCTTCAGCGACGGGTTCGCTTTGACGATAATAAAGCCGTTTTGCGGCTCGTCGGGTATCCATGACAAAGGAACGGCCATCCACTGCAGACTGCCTTGGCGCACTTCAACCGCGGCCGCGCTTATTTTCCGGAACGGGACATAGTTCTCGCGCCGGCCCGTATCCCACAGCTCGACATGCAGCGTCGTGTCTTGCACGGCGTCGAGCAGCAGCTCCAGACCGCCGAGCTTCGGATCGACCGGCACGAGCAGACCGATGTCGGCGTCCAGCGGCACCTGCTCCTTGGCCTGCTCCACCGCGATGACCGGCATCGTACTGGATGCCTTCACAGTGGCGCATCGGGCCAAGTCGCGCGGATCGCGGTTCGTCAAGCCGATGATCGAAGCATCCTGATGAAGCAGCGTCTGGAGCAGCTCCGGCAGCCGGTCTCGATACAGCGCGCGGGGAGTCGTATCGCCCCTGGCGCATAGAGCCGCCGCCGATCCTGCCGCTTCCCCCATGACTGCGCATGTCGCCATCACCCGGGTTGTGCCGAAAGCGACATGCGATGCGCTGATATTGCGGCCGGCCATCAGCATATTGGCCACATTGACCGAGTAAAGGGAGCGGAACGGAATATGATAATTTCCGTCGGCATGCCAATGCTTCGAGCCGCTCTCCTCCGCATACATCCCTTGGGGCGGATGCAGATCGATCGACCACCCGCCGAAAGCGATCCGATCGTCGAACGGGACCTGGCCCAATATATCGTTCTGCGTCAGCACGTAATCGCCGATAAATCTTCTGTACTCGCGTTTGCCGGGTACCGACCCGACCCATTCCAGCGTCAGGTTGTCCGCCTCGAAACGGCCCGAATTTTTGATATAGTCCCATATCCCGTAGATGGCGGCCCACAGCTCGTCGCGTATGCGCTCGTTATCGTGGACCGTGTCCAATTCCCCGCCCCATTCGATCCACCAATAATGGCAGCCGGAATCGCCCGTGCGGATAATACGGCGCAAAGGGATCGGCGTCTCGGCAATATTTTTGGCGAACGACGGGGGAACATATTTAACCGGTTTCCCTGCGTCTTTCGTATAAAACAGCAGCGTGCTCCCGAGCGTAATATCGTCGGCCTGCTCCGGTGCCCATGCTTCGTCGTATTCGTTCCTCGCCTCACGGCCGATGCGGTATTCGGCCCCCGCCAAAAAGCCTACGAGTCCGTCGCCGGTGCAATCGATGAACAAACCGCTCTCGAAGCGCAGCTTCCGCTCCGAACCCGTCATCCATCCGGTCACGGAGCGGATGCGGCGATCTTCGGCCGTTCCTTCCGCCTCCACCTCATGCACATCCGTATTGAGAAACAGCCGGATATTGTTCTCGGCAAGCACCGTTTCCAGCACGACGAGATCCCAGTAATAAGGATTGCCCTCCGCATTGCGGTATTGATTTTCAAGCAGCATTTCCCCGATGATCCCGGTCTCCCTCGCAAACCGGTGGGTGCCGCCGGCCGTGGCTCCGCTGACCCATACGCGAACTTCGCTGCTGGAATTGCCCCCGAGCACCGGTCTGTTCTGTACGAGCGCGACCCGGCTGCCGAGACGCGCGGCCGCTATTGCGGCGCATACCCCGGCCAAGCCTCCTCCGATGACGGTCAAATCGGAACGTACGGTTTCTTCTCTCATCTTTCTCCTCCATGCCCTATTCCGAAATTTTTGCCGTTCATTTGGCCGTCCAGCCCGTATTTCCCGTACCGCTTTCCTTCACATACAGCGTCGTGCCCGGCCCGCCGTCGGACCTTGCGTAAAACGAACCTACTGGAGCCGTTACGACTCCCTCCGGACTGCCTGCTCCGTACCGGATGCCGATATTGTCCGCGCCAAGCAGAACGCCCGCCGCCTTAATGAATCCTTCGTTCGTTCCTTGGCGAACCGAAAGGTACGAACCGGAGGCGCCGATATTGGGAGCGGTCGTACTGCTGCCGAAGTAAGCGTATCCATCCTTCACGAACCATTGCGTTTGGCCGGTCGCCGTATCCGCGATCGTGATCGCGTTCGTCGACGTCAAGCTTTTGATTTTGGCCGCCCCCATCTCGGTCCCCATAGGAGCATTGTTGATAAAGGTCTGCTTACGAACCGACTGATCGTCGACCAAAGCCACGCTGCTCGTGCCCGAAGGCTGCCTGACGCTGTCGATCGTCGTAATCGGCAGCGTTCCCGTAATGTACACCCCGCGCCGAACGTTTCCGAAAATTTGGATGTTGCGGATTGTACAATGCTTGATATCGGTAGCGACGACATCGATTTCATGTTCGCCCGTTCCTGCGCTGAAATGGACGCCGTCGATCGTCACGTTCGTACTCGTATTGCTCAGCTTCCACACCGCATTGCAGCCGGCATTCGCCACCTCCGCATACGTATTGTGGAAGGTCATGGCGCCGCCCCCGGAAAGCACGATCATCCCTGCCGGGCTCCCGCACCATTGGACTACGTTCCCGGAGAACAAGATAGCGGACGCTTTGCTGGCCGGGACATCGCAATAAATGCCCTCCCCCGCATGGCCGCTTATATAGTTGGCTATGAACCGTCCGGAGTACACCTGCTGTCCGATCTTGATGCCCTGCTTGCTGTTCCAGAACTCGCAGCCCATTACGGTCGGGGTCCATGCGGATACCCGCAGCGCCGGCCCGCTTCCGATTCCGGACACGCGTACCCCCTCCAGCAAGCAAGCTCTCGATGCGCCGCCCCAGGTCGCTACATCGTCCTGCGGCCCCAGAAACGCCACTCCTTCACTCGACAGGGCGTTTCCCTCGAGCGTAAAGTCCCGCGCGGCGCAGGATAGCGCGTAGCCGGTAGTCTTCGGGTCCAAATTGTCGCCGAAATGGAGCAGAGGGTTGGCATTCGCTGAATTTCTCAAGATCGTGATAAATCGGCCGCTTCCCCGGATCACCTGCCCGTTGGACTTGACTCGCAGCGTATTCGTGATCATAAACGTACCGGCCGGCATCATAATCGGCAGACCGGTGTCTATGGCGGCTTGGATGGCGGCGGTACTGTCGGTTGCTCCATTCCCTACTGCGCCGAACCAGGCAATGTTGATCTCGCCTTGATGGACGCGCTTGAATCGGGCTCCTGATACGGAAACGAGCACCAAGCCCGTATTGTCCGGAGATACCGTATCGGAAGCCTCGTAGAAGAACGGCCCCTCTTGTCCCACATCCGTGACGTAGTAGATCGAATCCGCGTCAGGATTCGTCGTGCCCCTCAGCTCGGCAATGGTGGTCAATCGGAAGCGTGAAGGATCGGGATGATTCGGATTGCCGTATGTCGAGTGATGGACAGAGCTGCCGGCAAATAGGGAGCGGTCGGACGATATGCCGGAGGCTAGGAATGCAGCCCCCGTTACGCCGAGCGCGGAGAGCATTTTCCGCCGGCTGAGCTTTTTGGGAAGTCCTTGTTTATTCGATTCGTTCGATTGCCGGATTTCATCGCGTTTATCCATACATGCACCCGCTTTCTGTCACTGCAGCTTCTGTGCGGCAATGTCTTTATCGAGCTGCTCTTCCGCTTCCCTGAGGAGCGTGTTGACATCCCCTTTGCCGGCCACATAGCTTTTCAGCTTGGATTCGACCACGACGAGCCCTCTGCGGTCGTAATCGTTCATTGGATAAGTTGCAGGAAAATTCAGAGTGGAAATTTGCTTCAAATTTTTGTTTTTCGCCGACGGATTATTCTCGAACGCCCGGGCCAACAGCTGCGGGTCCTTCAATCCCGTCACGCGGCCATCCCGGGTAGCATGCAGCTGCACTTCGGGATCGGTGCTGAGGAACGCGATAATTTGGAAAGCCAGATCCGCGTGCTTGGAGCCGGCCGAGATGACCATACCGTCGGAGAACAGCCCCGCGCCCACCTTCGGTTTGTCCGCAAATACCGGATAAGTGACGACGTCCCAGTCCAGTCCCTCTTTCTCGTAGTCCGCCATAACCGAATTTTGCAGCAGCAAAATGTCCGGCAGCATGCCGACCGTGCGCTGCTTGAGGAACTCGTCCCGATAATCGAAGAAGGAACGAACCGTAGAAGGGCCTGGATACGTGCTGCGGATCGTTTCGAACAGCCGTTTCCAGCCTTCGGTTTGGAGCGACGCTTTGCCGGTCTTCGGATCGACATAGGGAAGCGACAGCTGCATTTGCGTCCGGTTCGTGCTGAGCGGCGGTCTCATTCCGACATATTGGACACCGTTGTCCACCCGGTTCATTTTGTTCGCCAGAGCGGCCGCGTCGTCCCAAGTCATATGATCCTTCGGGAAAGGAATGCCGAATTTATTGAAAACGTCTTTGTTATAGTGCAGGGCAAATTCAAACACATTGAATGGCAGGAAGTGGAGTTGACCGCTCTCCGAATAAGCTTTCACGGTGTCCACAAGTCCGTCCCGGTATTTGCCGAAGTCGAACTTGTGCTTCTCCGCGAAAGGCCGCAAATCCGCCATCACCTTCAGCGGGGTGAGCGTCTGGAGGTTGGTGCTGCCTTCCCAGATGATGTCCGGCACATTCCCGGTCGTGATCAGATCCTGCATCTTGGCGGTTTTTTGTTCCACTTGCTTCAGCGTTACGTGCGGGAACTTCTTCTTGACATGCTGTACGATATAGTTATCGAATTCGTCCGGCGTCAGCTTGGAATAAAAGGACAGCGTAACCGGTTCCAGCTTCGCGTTCTCCTTGCCTGCTCCGCTATCCGAGGAAGGTCGCTGTTCATTGCCCGAGCAGCCCCACAAAAGCATCATACTTGCAACGGCCATACCTAAAGCGGTTTTACGCATGGAAAGCCCCCCTATTTGTTGTCGGTCCGTCATAGCCTGCCTCCCTAGTACAATGTCAGGCCTTAAATTGTGCATTGTATGGGCTTTTGAATGATAACCGAGCCAATACCAAGGCACAGAATTAGCTCTGACTTTGTACCTAGTAGATCAGGCGGCGAAAATGCTCGATGCGGTGAAACGTAATCAAATTGCCGTTGTGCGCGTCCTTCGCCCGTTCGTCTCCGGAACGGCTCAAGACGAGCAGATCCTCGCCGTCGATCGCCATGCTCGCATAATGCCGGGATTGCCTGGGCCCATCTCCGACAGCGACAAGACCGGCAAAGCACCAATCGACGCAATTTCGCGAAAAATGGAGCTGCAGGCGGTGCCGTTCGTTTTTGCCGAGACCGTATCGGTCTTCGGGCAGCCGGTCCGCCCTCGTCATGCTGTCCGTCGCTTGCGAGCCGAGGAGCCAGTAGAGGCGGGAACGTTCGTCGAATAGGATATGGAATTTCAGATGGCCGCCCGGACAAGGGACAAAGGCGAACGTTTTCCCCGACGGAGCCTTCTCGAGCATCGTGACGATCGTGCCGTCGTCCCGCTCAACCGCTTTCGCAACTGCAGCATAGCCGGTACCGCCCGTATGAGAGCGCATCCAAAGATGGAATGTTCGTCCATCCGGATCATGAAAATAGTGGTCCGGATCGGTAAATTGAACGATATTCGTCTCCAGCCAGCCCATGCGGGCACACTTGCGTCCCGGAGCGACTGCCGCAGCCTTGCCCGGCTCCACCTTATAGAACGGGACTCCGAAATAATCCAGCTCATCCTCCGGCACCGCGTCCCGGAACGCCAGCTCGGAGGCGAATGTCCAATTGCTCCGTTCGGTCAAGTCCGCATCCGTCCGTCCTCTCATCAGCACGGGAGCCATATCGGCGACCGGCCAGCCCGCTCCACCCGATCGCACGTTCCGCTCCATGACCAAGTACACGTTTCCTTTGGCGTAATGTACATTCGCCGGCGCCTGATGCCACATTTGCCCTTGCGTCAGCAATACCGGCTCGCTCCACGTGTCGCCGCCGTCATCGGAGCGGATGATCGCCAAATCGTGGCAATGCCCCAGCACGTACAAGCTGTCTCCGGCTGTAAACGGTCTGGCGTGCATGAAAGGAAAATCCGTCCGATGCCGCCATGTGCGGCCCAAGTCATCGGAGACGAACACTTTGCCGAACCACAGCTTGCCCCCCTCTATGCGCCGCTTCTCGCCGGGTATTCCGTCGATGCCCGGTCCGCTCATATCGAGCGTGGCGACAAGTCTGCCGTTCGGCAGCACCGCAATTCCCGGGCTGTATACATAGACGTTCTCGGGGTCCGGCGATTCGTAAACCGTTACATATTCGCGAGCCAACTGTCCGACCCGTTCTTCCAAGTCCTCCGCGCCTCCTTTGCCTTCGATTCGTCCCTTTACTGTACGTTAAAGGGTTATTTCTAGCCTAGTAAATTCAATTTACTTTTCCCATGCAATTGTTTATCATCGACCATATACTCCATTTCAAAGGGAGGCCGTCGCATGGAGCCGTATCGTCCGGCGGATGTGGTTCCCCAGCTCGTTCATGTTTTGTACTGGGATCGGAAGGAACGTTTTCTGAATGAGATTGACGTATACCCTTCATGGGTCATGTTTGCCGTGTGCGAAGGCATATTCGACTTCAGGATCGGCCAATTGCAAGGAAGCGCCACGAGCGGAGATATCGTATTATGCCCTCCCGGCATACCGTTATGGCGGGAGGTGGTGCGGACGCTTTCGTTTTTCGTCATTCATTTCCGGTGGAAATTGCCCGACTCACTCCAGACGATCGAAGATGAATCGCTGCTCATGCACATCCCCCGGGGGAAGCTTACGCTTCGCGACAGCCGCCGGATGTCGTCGAGCTATCAATATTTGCTCGGCCTTTGGCCGAAGCGGGACAAGCTTCATCGCCGCCGGCAAAATTTACTGCTGAACGATATATGGCTGCAATACTGCCTTGAGGCCGAAGCCGCCCGAAATATGGAGAAGCCGTCGGATCCGCTTATGCAGAAGGCCGCGAGTTTATTGGAAGCGCGCGCATACGACAGCCGGTTCAGCATGAAGAATTTGTCGGCCGAGCTCGAGCTGTCTCCCGTACAGTTTACCCGCAGATTCAAAGCCCGCTTCGGCAAAACGCCGGCAGACTACGTCGTGACGCTGCGGATGGACAAAGTCCGGCAAATGCTGCTGGAGACGAACTATCCGCTCGATCAAATCGCCGAGCAGTGCGGGTACGAGAACGGTTTCTACTTAAGCCGCGTATTTTCCAAAAAATTCGAGATGAGCCCCTCCGTCTACCGCAGCACCCACCAAATGTAAATATTTGCTGATTTGGGTAAAATAAGAGCTGCCCGCAACTCTTTTAAAAGGAAAACGCCCGGACGGTCATGCAAACCAAACATTAGTGCGTTGGGAGAGTGGAGTTATTTCGTAATGACTCCTACTCCCAAAGGACCCTTCGTCATTAATGAACCAAATTTGTTTATTAGCAAACTTCTCTGCGCTATTTGGCTCCACTTCTCGGTAATTGGAGGAACAATGAACCTAGAGTAACTATTACTGAACTTAAGTTTGGTAATAGTGAAATGAGGTTCGTTATTCGCTGTATTCGGCCATCTGATGTGCAAATAGCGCAATGGAGTTCAGTAATAGGGAAGCTTGGTTCGTTCAAGCCCATTTCCAAATTCCCCATGCAAAAGGGTCACCCTTTCGCTTTAGTTCGGTAAAGAACTTAAACATTCTGGCGTACAAAAAGGCCCTCGTCTCCATAGAGACGAGAGCCCGTTTAGACCGGCGGCACCAAAACCTTTATGCCGAAAACCATTCGGATCGCAAATCATTTACATCATTATTCGTCATTACCCCCCTCACTTGAACCGGTACAAAATCGAATCCTGCACCGGATTGTACCCGATCTTCGCATAGATCGAGTTCGAGGTCGGATTGGACAAGTCGGTATACAAGCTGCAAAATCGGTAGCCTTCGTCCAGCAGCAGCCGGCTGAGCGAAGCGACGCAGGATGAGGCGTATCCTTTGTTGCGGTGCAGGATCGGGGTGTAGACGAGACTCAAGACGATGCCGTTGCGGGTAGGCCGCGTTTTCTTAGCCATGCTGACCGGACGCCCGTCCTCCCACAAATACAACGACGCGCCTACGATGTTCTCCCGCGCTTTCTGCGCCGCATCTTCCCGGCTCATGTTCTCTCCCACCGATTCCGCGAACTCGTGAATCCAGTCGGCCACCAGCTCCAGATCGTCCGTACCGGCCAATCGGATGCCGCCGGCGCTGAGCGGGACCGCGTTTACCTCGTCGAGCCGGTATACCCGCTGATTCATCTTGACGTATGGGGTCGCCCGCTTGGCGGAAGCCCATGCGAATGCCAGCTGTCCGGCGATCTCGGGCGGTCCGACTACTCCCGGCAATTCCGCACCTTGTTCGATCAGATGAGCTGCGGCGAGCCGAACGGCTTGCTCCAGCTCCGGCTGCGGCCCTTCCCCGGCAACGATCATATTGACCGGGGTCATGAGCATGACGAGAACGGGGCTTCCGTCGCGTTCTTCCACCGCAGCCATAAACGGTTTGGCCGTCTTATCGCCTCTCGTCTCCTGCTGTATGAGCACATGAGTCAAGCCGAGCAGAAGATTGTTGCCCGCTTCGTTCCGTTCCAGATAAGAACCCGTCCGCTCCAGAAAAAGCCGGGCGCTGTCGAATAGCTGCAATTTCATCATGATCCCTCCCCTGTGCCTTGACCTAAGCAGCTTTAACGGAATTACCGCCTTGACAGACGACCGGGGCTTTGTGGACCGGCAAGTCCCGGTCGTCAGAGAGCAGGTACGCTATTTACGTTAAAGTTCCTAATTGTTTTCGAAACGTGCGGCCGATTTCCTTCCGGTTGACGAGAAATATTATCCAGAAGCCCCCTATTCCCTTCTGGGCGCTTCTGTGCTATAGTACGTGAGAAAAACTAAAGAAGAAATTCCGGATCGTGGTCCTGCCCCAAACGGCGGGCGCTCCGGGAGAGGTTCGCGAACTCCCTCTATAAAAAACTACCCAGAAGCGATGGCCCCGTTCAGGTATCGTCGTTTTTGCGTTCGGCGCGAAGCGGGCAACACCGTTTTCGCGCCGATTCTTTAGGTGAAGCCAGGGAAATTTGCACGGATCTCGTTCTTCTCGGATAAGAGAGGAAGGTGCTCGAATGAACAAGACGAAAGCCGTCGTCGTATTCAGCGGCGGGCAAGACAGCACGACGTGCCTGTTCTGGGCAATGGAGCGGTTCGACGAGGTGGAAGCCGTCACGTTCGATTACGGCCAACGGCACAAGCTGGAGGTCGAGGTCGCCGCAGCGATCGCGAAGGAGCTGAACGTCAGGCACCATGTGCTCGACATGTCCTTGCTCGGACAGCTGGCGCCGAATGCGCTGACCCGTACCGATATCGCCATCGAGCAGCAGGAAGGCTCGCTGCCGACCACGTTTGTGGACGGGCGCAATTTGCTCTTCCTGTCTTTCGCGGCTATCGTCGCGAAGCAGATCAGAGCGAAGCATATCGTGACCGGCGTGTGCGAGACCGATTTCAGCGGCTATCCCGACTGCCGGGACGTGTTTATCAAATCGTTGAACGTGACGCTCAATCTGGCGATGGACTATCCGTTCGTCATCGATACCCCGCTCATGTGGCTGAACAAGGCGCAGACGTGGGAGCTTGCCGACCGGCTCGGCGCTTTCGATTTCGTCCGGAAGCGGACGCTGACGTGCTATAACGGAATCGTGGCGGACGGGTGCGGGGAATGCCCGGCGTGCCTGCTGCGCAAGAAAGGTCTCGACGATTATTTGGCCATGCCGGGACAGGAGGCGCACTCGCGATGATGCAGCAAATTTATCCGACAGTGAATCATTCGTACGCTTACGAATTGAATAAAGATATGCAGTTTGCAGCCGCGCACTATATTCCCGCCGACGAAGCGGGCAAGTGCCGGAAGCTGCACGGCCATACGTATTTCGCGAATATTACGGTTGCCGGAGACACGCTCGATTCCGCCGGCTTCCTCGTAAACTTCTCCAAGCTGAAGCAGCTTATTCACGAACGGTTCGATCATTCCGTGCTCAACGACGACGCCGAAAGCTTCAGCGCCGACGATCCGGACCGGTTTCCGACGACGGAGGTCGTCGCGCGCACGATTTGCGAGATCGTGCAGCGCTATTTGGATCAGCTGGGCAACAACGCCCGCTGTCTGCAAGTGTATTTGCGCGAAACGCCGACCAGCTATTGCATGTACCGTCCGAAAGCGGGTACCCGCCCATGAATGAGCGCGGAAGTGAAGTCGTGACGGAGGGCCGCCGCATTCCCGTAATCGAAATATTCGGTCCTACCGTGCAGGGAGAAGGCAGCGTGATCGGGCGGAAAACGATGTTCGTCCGCACCGCGGGATGCGATTACAGCTGCGCTTGGTGCGATTCGGCCTTCACTTGGGACGGAAGCGGCAAGGCGGATATACGGCTGATGACGGCGCAGGACATTTATGCGGAGCTCCGGCATATTGGCGGGGATACGTTCGCACACGTGACAATCTCCGGCGGCAATCCTGCCCTGCTGCCGCAGCTCGACGAGCTGGTAGGGATGCTTCACGGGCACGGTATCCGGGTTGCGCTGGAGACGCAGGGAAGCCGCTGGCAGGACTGGTTCTGGGACATCGACGATTTGACGTTGTCGCCGAAGCCGCCCAGCTCCCGCATGGAGACGAACTGGCGGACGCTGGACGGCATTATCGCCAAATTGACGGACCGGAACCGGCCTTTCACCTTAAAGGTCGTCGTCTTCGACGAAGCGGATCTGCAGTATGCAGCCGACGTCCATGAGCGGTATCCGCAAGCTCCGTTCTATGTGCAGGCCGGCAACGACCGGCTGAAGGAAACCGAGCCGGAGCGGCTGCTTCCGTATTTGCTGGAACGGTACGAATGGCTCATCGACCGCGTCATGTCGCATACCGGGTTGAAGCAAGTACACGTGCTCCCCCAGCTTCACACATGGGTATGGGGCAACAAAAAGGGCGTTTAAGGAGGGACAATCATGGCAGGAAGAACGGAGGAAGAGCTGAAGGGCATCACGCAGCTCGGCAATCAGGGGACCGATTACCGGTTCCAATATTCGCCGCATATTTTGGAAACGTTCGACAACAAGCATCCCAGGCGCGACTATTTCGTCAAATTCAATTGCCCCGAATTCACGAGCCTCTGTCCGATGACCGGCCAGCCGGACTTCGCCACGCTGTATATTTCCTATATTCCGGATCGCCGCATGGTGGAGAGCAAGTCGCTCAAGCTGTATTTGTTCAGCTTCCGCAATCACGGCGACTTCCACGAGGATTGCATGAATATTATTATGAACGATTTGATCGCGCTGATGGAGCCGAGATATATCGAGGTATGGGGCAAGTTCACGCCGAGGGGCGGCATCTCCATCGACCCGTACTGCAACTGGGGACGCCCCGGCACAAAATACGAGCAGATGGCGGAGCACCGCTTGTTGAACCACGATCTGTATCCGGAGAAAGTGGATAACCGATAAAATTCGCAAGAACAGGGTCGATTGCTTTGGCGGTCGGGAACCGATTGGAATGGAACGACGCTTCTTGCCCTCGAAAAGTCCGATTGGCAAATGGGCCGTTAGTCTGCTTATTTGCAAAGCGGTTAAACGCTGACGACCGGGGATAAGCCGGCGTCCCGCCGTCTTATCCAATTAGCGCCGCCGACCGCCTGTTGCATGATCTGCACATGCCGACTACTTAATGGGTAATCGAACCGTTTTGAAGCAAGTTGCCTCAAAAGCTTGGCCGCTTCGTTGTCAGCACGGCCTGTTGATCGGGATGCAGACTTACAGCCACGCCGTTTTGCCGGTTTCCGCGCTTTCGTTCGACGCTTCGATGAAGCGGAATACGACGACATGGGACGTGTCCAGGCCGATCAGGCCCAGCTTCAACTCTTTCCGGCTTCCATTTTTATTGTAAATGGCCGATGCCTGCGATTACTTGACCTTTTCCACGAAAAACCGGGCCTATTCGCAATAACGAAGCGGCTCTTCGGGCATACGATCATGTCCCGAGGAGCCGCCCGAATATCCGGAGGCCTGTCAGTTCAACGGAATGACCTCGAAATCGTCCACATACAAAGATTCTCCCTGGTTAAACGCATTGGCATACAGAACGAGAGACAGCTTCGCGACCGGCACGCCGTTGATCTGCGCGGGGATATCGCCGACCCAGGCGAGCGTCGCCCAGTCTCCCGAAGTGTCGGCGGCGATTCGCCGATCGGTTCTGAAGGTGGAAAGTGTTTTGTTGTTCGCATCCAGCAAGCTTGCCGTCATGTATACGCTCCCCGTTCCGCTAATACTGTCGGGCAAGGTGTAGTAGTCGGCCGTCACTCCGTACACGCCGGCTGTAACCGAAGTGATGAGCGTTACCGCGCCGAACGTGGTGATTCCCTTCATCTCCGTGCTGTAGCTGCCCGTATGCGCTGCGGCGGTGGTCCGTTGAATCACCTCGCTCGTCACCGGGGGCTGTTTCCAGTACCCGAAGGGGGGAGCGCTCGTCACGGTGCCCGTCTCGAACGAGGCGTTCGTGTTGATCGGCGCCGTGCCCGACGCCTCGGCCACAATCAACTTCAAATAATTGCGAACCTTGGCCGAAGTGCCGGCGGACGCAATCTGCTGCTGGATCTGCGTTCTCACAATCCCGCCCGCCGGTTCGGAGGCCACCCATGCGGCCAAAGCATGAAGCATCCGATCGTTGAACCCGCTCCATACCGTGTTGTAATTCCAAGTTGTCGGCAAGTATCCTTGAATGAGCCACGGATCCGAGTTGAAGCTCTGCACGAGCGTCAGGCGAGAGTCGGCCAGCTGCAGGCTATCCACGTATCGGTCCAGCCAATCGAGTCCTTCCGCTGCGCTGGCGACGGGCGGAATATCCAGATTTCTCGGATAGCTGAATACGGAAGCTTCATAGTACTCGAACTGGTCGAGGAGCATCTGCGCCCGCTTGAGCTGGGCGGCCGTCTGGGCGTTTGCGACAGCGGCTTCCAGCCACCCGCGGCTCAAGACCATGTCCTGGTCCGTCACCGCTTGCAAATACCCCATGTTCTGGAGATGCATATAGTTACTGCGCCCCTGCATCGCTCGCCAGTTCTTGTACCAGCTCGTCTCGAAGACGCGATCCGTCCAGAACTGCTCCCAATAATCGTAGTACGCTTTCAAATAAGGAGCGGCCGCCGGACCGACGGCTCGCTCGTACCACTCGTCGAGCAGCGCATCCTCGTCGACGTCGGGGTTCCATTGCAGCTTAGCCGACAGCCACAATTTGGGGCCTTCCCCCCAGTTCGCATAAGCTTCCGCAACTTGCACATCGGCACCCTGATCGCGAGCGTACCGGTAGTTGTCCGCCATCTGGTGCGGGTACACTCTCGGAACCGTGTAGGGAGATCCGTACAAATATTCATAGAAGCCGAAGGTCAGCGCGGCCTCGCTCCAGGCGTCGGTCAGGTCGCGCCCCTCCGTGCCCGCGACGGGCTCCGCCCAGGAAAGTCGGTCATCCGTAATAAAGGGAATGACATGCGAATTCAAAGTCACATTGGTCGGCGGATCGTACACTTCGGCATAGGCCAGCACGCCGAAATATTTGTCCGGGTACTGCTGCAGGACGCCGGCGGCCACCTGATTCACCCAAGAGTAATAGATGTTCGACATGTCTTGCCACCCGATCGAATTGAGCTTGTTCGGATAAGCGGGATGACTCGGATTCGCTTCGCAATATCCGCCCGAATCGTTCACCGTGAGCGAATACGAGACGGCGTTCGGATTGTTGGCGAAGTATTGCTTGATCGTGTAGACCGCTTCCGCCATCGTATCGGGATTCGAGAAGCAAGGCTGCCAGCCGATGTTGCCCGTGGGGACCTGGCCATTCGGATAAAAATCCGGACGTGTCGCCCCGTACTTCGATGGCGGAAACAGATTGTGCAAGTTGTGGGCGGGATTGACCACCTGGCGAATCTTGTTGTTCGACGTCCACTCCGTATACATGGGCCAGATGGACGAGTTGGCCGACGGATAAATGTAGAAGTAGCGGGAGAAGAACGCCGGGTCTTGTCGCACCGTCTCCTCTGGCACCCTAAGCTCGTCGCTAACGGGCACATCCTCGCCGTCCGGTCCGGGCAGCAGCCAGCGCACGCCAACGTATTTCTCGAGAAATTCATTCACCCCGAATTCGGTTCCGAATGCGGTCGGGCCGACAATCGAGATGCTCTGCCCCTCCGAATGGATTACGAACCCGTCATCCTTCAGCCCGGTCAGAAGCGAGGCGACACCGGTATGCTCGGGCGCGGCCATGCCGACGTACACATGAACGGTTCCCGCCGGCTCGTTCGGGTCGATCTGCGAGGCTACGGGCAGACTGGCCCCCGTGGACTTTTCCGCATAGCCGGACAGCTTGCCCGCGGCTGCAACCGTTTTCGAATTGGCATTGGCCGCCACGAGCACGACAGCCCGGCCTTGCCCGTTTGCCACAAGAGCCAGCCCTTCCGACAGCGTAACCGACAAGATGGCCGTTCCGCCTTCCGCAAGTTGGAACGCCTCCGTAGTACGAGCGGCGTAACCGGATGCGGAAACCGCAACGGTATGGACGCCTGCCGGGACGGACGGTATGTAAAATTGGCCGTTACCGCCCGTCGTTGCGGCAAGTCCGGGGTAGCCGACTACGGTCACGGATGCCCCGCTCAGGGCAATATTGCCCGTACCGTATACCGTACCGGTTATGGCTCCCGGCACCGGATTCCCCCATATGGTGCCGGTCCAAGTCAACAGAAGACATAAGGTCAATACGGCGACGAGCATTGTGCGAATCGTTGTTTTCGCGTTCATACCATGTCCCTCCCAAATCGTAGTGATGATGAATTCCTGTAAACGCTTACCGAATCATGCGCAATCCCTGCCTCTTTTTATCACTTGCCCTTTAGCGTTCGAATTTGCTTGTTCACTTCCTCTTCCGCTTCCCGAAGCGCCGAATTCAAGTCTTTCTTGCCCACCGCCGAATAAATGACCGCGTTGTAGAATTGTGTCGTGGCCACACTGTTGTACTTGGTCCAGTAGCTGGAAGGGCCGTATTTTTTCCGGATAGAGCGCTTTCACATTTTTGCCCTGAAACAACGGCGAGTTTTGTCCGAAAGCGCTTTTGACCGTTTTGTCTTTGACGACGGGCAGCATCCGTCCGGCCTGGCCGGTTCGGTTTGGATCTCGCCGGAAGTCAGATAGGCGATGACATCGAACGCGTCGTCCTTGTATTTGCTTATGTTCGTAACGCTGAAGATGGTCGGGTACGGTTGAGCGCCCACGCCCGGCGCTTCCTTGTCGCTCGGGAACGACGCGATAACGAAGTTCATCCCCTCGAGTTGGGCGTATTGAAGTCCGCTGATCGACAAGAACATCGCGGTGTTACGGTCTTTGAAGAAGCCGTTTTTTTGAGTAAGGACGTTCAACTGTTTTTCATCGTATGCCGGATCCTTGTAGAAACGGATGATGTTCTCGGCGAAGCGTTTCCAGGCCCCGTAGAGCTTTCCGGTCGTAAGGCCCCGCCCCGTCAATTCGGGGGCGGGACCTTTCTGCTGGGAGCCGATGATCGAAACGGACCGAAATCAAGCTTCGATTGCGCCGAACCTCTTCCATGTGCCGGGCGATCCCGCCATCACGCAAACCCATCCCGTGTAACCGCCGGCCGCACTGTTGTCGTCGTACAAAACGGTGCCCTTGCGGTATTCGCCCAGCGTTGGCTCTGCCGCGGCGTAGGCCCGGTCGTTGTTGGAATTCGTCCATATTCGGCACAGTTCCGGCCCGGTCGCTCCAATTCCGTAAATTTGAAAGCTGATCAACTGTTTCATCGCCACCAGCAGTTGAATGGTTTTTACGTCGGGATGAACGCGGATGTCGGTCAGGGCAGAGTCGTTGGATTCGGCGTACGTTCCCCCGTAGTAGGTGTATAAATAAGGCTCATTGCTGGAGACGATGTACCGGTTGTACTCCCAGCCGTCGCCGGCCGTTGCCGGCACGCTCTCTCCCGTCAGCAGCGAGCCGCTTGCGTCCAGACAGCGGAAGTGAAGCCGTGTGCCCGTACCGGATACGGTGTTTTTGACGAACCGGAACGTTTTCAGGAGCGAAGTGTCCACATACAGGCTGAGAATCATTCGCGAGGTCGCGCAATTGACGCTTTGCCCGTTGAAGGTGACGAGCGAGACGCCGGATTCGACGACGGAGCTGCGCTGAAACGCGCCGTCCAAAGACAGCAAATCCAGATTACGCACGAACACTTTGTCTCCGTCGTAATAATTGCACTTCTGAGCGATGAAGCCCGAATCGAACAGCAGCGTTTTATTGTCGTTGACCGCGTTGCGCAAAGATTTTCCAAGCTCGTACAGTTTCGTCGAACTGAGCGCCATGGTGAAATTGAAATGGTTGTCCCGACAGTCCTTCAGGTAAGCGAAATAATTCGGATTGTTCGACTCCGTACGTACGGCGATAAACCGGTTGCCGCTGCAATTCACCATATGAACGGGTACCGTGAAGTGCGTTCCGCCCACTCCCATCTCAAATTTCGGCGAATAAAATGCGTTGCCGTTCAATCCGTTATAGTCGGTTTCGAATTTGACCCCGATAACCTGGTCGTAGCCGCCTGTAAACGAGCCTCCGTAAAACTCGTTGCCGTTCGCCCAGCCCTTGTTTTGGTTTTTGATCAGCACGTGGACCTTCCCGTATTGAAACATGCCGAGCGAAATAAAATTGGAGTAGAAGCCCAGGCCGTTTTTCGCAGATAGCAGCACGTTTGTGCAAAAGCGGGTGACTGATCCCAGCTCGATCGTGTTGTGGTACAGGTTAACGAACTCCACGCCTACGGAGCTGCCTGCAAAATTAATCGTTTTTTTGTCGACGGAGAGCTTATACGTCTTATTCCGCGTATACGCCATGTCGGAGCCGATTTTGACAGCGGTTCCTTCCCCGTCGTACACTAGAGCGCCTTCGCAGATGAAGCTTAGAGTTGGGGGGACTTCGATCGTATCGTTGATCAGATAGCTGCCGGGAGGTACGTACACCGTCCCGGTCGAGACCGCGGCGATCGCTTGCCGGATGGCGGAGGTGTCGTTCGCGATGCCATCCCCCTTGGTCCCGAACCAGGCTGCGTTGACCGGCTCCCGTCCGTACAGCCGCTTAAACCGTTCCCCGTATGCCGAAACGAGCACCGTTCCCGTATTGTCCACTGAGGCTGCGTCGGCCGGGTCGAGCCGGAAATGCCCCTCCTGGCCCGGATCGGTCACATAATAAAGCTCGCCCGCGGCGGAATCGGTCTTGCTTCGAATTGCCGCGATTGTGGTCGGGATGACGCAGCTCGAGCAGCTGTTCCCATCCCCGTATACGGCTGAACGCGCCAGCCCCGCCTGCAAGCCGCCTGCGGCGGCGGCGGCGCCAGCCAGGCCGATCGCAGTCAGCAACTTTCTTCTGCTCATGTTTTCCGTACCGTTCGTAACAATCCCTCCGTTTTGTGGTCTTGCGTTAGCCGGCCGGAATAACCGGTTTCCTCATCGAACAGAGGCTGATGATCGGCAGCGCATTTGAAAGACCGATTCTCTTCCATAATGGTGTGGGTAATGTACATATTGCCAGCATCGTGAATCAACCCGATGCTGCCCGCACCGACCATATTGACGAGGCGCAAGCCGGATTCAACCGTTTCGACCAGCGAATTATTATGAATTTCCAGAACGATCTTTTCCCCTTGTGCGTACGCCGCCTCTGCGCATTTTTCAGCCATTGAGCTGATTTGGCGCATTATCCAGCATAAATATGTGGATTAGGCCGACGGCATTCTTCAATAATCGTCATTTGCTGCCGCACCTGCTGTGGTGTGATTTCAAAAGGAGCACATTCACCAACGTCTGATATAGCATGCCGTATAAGTTCTTTTCCAAGGAATCTAACGTCATACAATCTGAACAATTTGTTATATCCCAACTCCCCTTTTGTGGAATTACAATAATTGTATATGAAACCGCATACATACCGTAGGACGATTGATTGCAAGAGATAGTCTATCGATGACTGTTTTGGAGAAATAACCGCTTAATTATAACCGGCAGCAGAGACCGAAATGGTCCGGAATCCGCTCCGGTCCTCCACGGATAAGCCTGCAAATCGCAATTCACCCATATCCCCCCATTCCGCGGGCAGGGATGCATAACCCGTCTCGAAAGGAGCCGCGCGTACGCAGCCAAGCTTCGATGCCATGTTGTGCAGCCGCCCGTATGCGATCGTCGTTCCTCCCCTTGAAGCATACTCCCATACATGCTTGGTCGTGGCCGGCAACTCGGGCGCAAACGCCACAATAGCCACATCAAGGCGCGCTTCGGTCAAACGTTCGGTTCCGTCGAGCCATTCGAACGGAATGCCCGCATGGTTCAGCACCTCGCCGATATACGCTGCGAACACGTTGACACCGCGCGCCCGCCGCCGTTCGGCCTCTTTCTTGTCGAATACGACACCTACTTTTGCCATGTTCACCTCTTGCTTCTCTCCCAAACCTAGTGATTCAGACCGTCTCCGCTTGCCTGGAATAACAATTTTATTATAAAAGCGATAACCGGACCGATTCTTCTCCTTTTGAACAAAAAATAGACGGAACCTGCAATAATTTGCAGCAGCTGTCCTTAAGTAGCTCCAGCGATGTTCCCGCCTCCTTATAGCAGAATCGCATGAGTTTTAAGTAGGAAACATGCTTCGATGCGCGGCGTCCGCCGTATATAATGTAGCTACATCATTTCATGGTGGTCATAGCGTTGACGAACATGATTCAGCATCGCGTGAACGATTGTAGCAACGCCTCCCCCCGACTGGACATTCAACAAGCTTGGTGGACCATGGTCGGACTCGGCGACGGACAACGCGAATGGACGTTCGAGGAAAAGTTCGAGAAAATCGCCGAAGCCGGGTTTACCGGCATAGTGGGGTTCGTTCCGGAGCCGGCAGAGGCCGAGCGATGGCGGCGAAAGCTGGACGAGTACCGTTTCGGCTTCGGAGCGCTGGCTTTCCCGCGTAAGCGTGAGGATTTGCGGAAGGTATTGCATCAGGCGAAACATTTCGGCGCCCAATATATCAATGCACAAGTGATGGATTCGTTCGTTATCGGAGATGAGGCAATAGCTTTGTTAAACGGGCTGATCGACGAAGCGGCTGCCGCTCAAATGCCGTTTTTTGCAGAGACCCACCGCGGGCGAGTCACTCAGGACTTGCACCGCACGGTGGAATACGTTAACGCCATTCCGGATTTGCGTCTGACGATCGACTTGTCCCACTACGTTGTAGCCGGGGAACTGGCAGACGGCTCCGCGCAGGCCGAGCCGTTCTTCGATGATCTGTTGCGGCGAACTTCGGCTATTCATGCACGCGTATCCAACGGGCAACAGATTCAGGTCGATATCGGGCCGAACGGCGAGCATCCTATGGTACCGCATTTTATGCGCTGGTGGGAGAACGGAGTGCGGTATTGGCTGCAGGAAGCGCTGCCGGGAGATGTGCTTCCTGTTCTTCCCGAACTCGGGCCTCCCTCTTACGGCATCACTTCGGACAACTATGCGGCAAATCGTCTGGAACTATCCGATCGCTGGCAGCAGGCGCTTCTTTTCAAACGCCTCATCTTGGACGTATGGCAGCGTGCGCAGCGTTAGCGACGATTTCGGGATGTCTCTTAATCAATATATCCAGAAGTCGCAGGTGCGGAAAAGGTTCCAAAGGAAAATCGAGCGGAAGCGCATCGCCAAAAACGGCGCGGCCGCCCGATTCCATATACTGTCCGAGCGTTATTGGAGCCGAAACGATATTTGCAATATCCGCCGGACTCAGCAGCAAGATGCCCTTCGTCTCGGCAGACGGTACGGGGGAATCGTGTGACGTAGCCAAATAAACGGGCGTGATCCGATTGCCCGGTGTCCGTTTCCCGACCAGTATCGGTTCAACGTCTCCTTCCTGCCAGCCCCCGACAATTAATTCCGGCTCGTCGGATGCTTCGTACCAGTATGTCGCCGGCGGCTTGACCGGGACAATATGAAGTGCCGCCTCCTCGAACGCTTCGCGCGAAGCGCATTGCCAGCCTGTCTCGTCTCGTTCCCGATGTCCGCCGAGTCTTACGACACCCAGTGCCGTTCCCGCTTTGGTAGGTCCGACTTGAAACGGAAAGAGGCCGTTTATATTTACGTAAACCCCGGCGGTAACGACGTTTTCGTTCAAATTCACCTCGTCACTCCTCTCGTCAAGCGACAAAGCTTCGAACTTACTTCCGAAGCTCTTGAACGGAACCGTCCCGATAACCGACAATTACCTTATCCGTCATACCGATAAACAGCCCGTTGTCAACGACGCCCGGTATCGCATTGATCGCGTTATGAAGCTCGCCCGGCCGCTCGATCATCCCGAAGTTGCAGTCCACAATGTTGTTCCCGTTATCGGTCACGTATCGATTGTGGTCCACCATTCTCGGCTTCGGATCGCATCCGAGCGCACCCAGCTTTCGCACGGTCAGCTCATGGCCGAACGGTACGATCTCTACAGGCAAGCGGAACTGGCCGAGCCGGCTTACGATTTTGCTCTCGTCGACTACAATCAAGAGCCGCTTGCTGGAAGCGGCTACGATTTTCTCGCGTAATAATGCGCCTCCGCCGCCTTTGATCAAGTTCCAATCCCGGTCGACTTCATCGGCGCCGTCGATCGTAAGATCGATTGCTTGTACGGCCGAGAATGGAATGATGCGGATTCCGAGCTCCTCCGCCAAGCTTTGAGATTGAACCGATGTCGCTACGGCCGTAATGGCAAGCCCGTTGTTGACGAGTTCACCCAGCTTCCGGATGGCCCAATAAGCGGTCGAGCCAGTACCTAATCCGACGATCATTCCGTCTTGTATGTAATCCGCCGCTTTCTCGGCGGCTATCCGTTTTGCTTCCATACTGTCACCCCTTTGGATGATTCGGCCTGAACGTACTTCCTGAAATCAGCATTGCACAAAAAAACTTATATAACAAGCCCGGTCACCCAATACAAACAATTTTAGAACTGTGACGCGGAAATGATTCGTACACTTCGCACCATAAAGGAAAGCTCCAGCCAACTATAAGTTTGGCTGGAGATCCGTTGCAATTACATGGCTGAGGGAGCACTTGATTCCCCTTGTTTGGGAGTATGGATAAACAGCAGCGCCAATATCGCACCGGCAAATGCTACGATGCCGGACCAAAAGAACGCTTGATGAAATCCATCATTTAGAGCAGTTACAGGATCGCCTCCAGTATGGGAGGCTGTCGATGATGCCGCGATCGCGACCATGATGGCCAAACTGATCGCCGAGCCGATCTGATAGCTCGTATTAGCAAGACCAGATGCGAGCCCCGCTTCTTCCGGCTTAACGCCCGACATAGCGGCCATTGTAGCAGGGATGTAAGCAAGGGACATTCCGAGAGCGCCCAAAAGCGAAGCAGGGAGCACATTCATTACGAAATTGCCGTCCGCAGGCGTGTTTCCGGAGAACAGGAGCATCGAACCTCCGAGCGCAATCAATCCTATAACCAAGTTCGCTTTGATACCTAGCTTTCCGATCAATTTACCTGTAATGAATATCATGAAAATGGCAATCAATATCGTCATCGGCAGCAAGCCGACCCCGCCGGCGAAGGCGGAAAATTTCAGTACTTGCTGCATATAGAGATTGAGGAAGTACCATAGAGGTATCCACCCACCGGACAGCATAATGAGCGCGATATTGCCGGCTGCCAGGTTCGGCGCTTTTAAGATTCGTAAGGGTACAAGCGGTTCTTTTTTCACGGCTTGGATAATCAGGAAGAGGATGAACAACACGGCCCCCATAATTAGCGTCCATACGGTGGAAGGCGCTCCCCAACCGTTGTGTTCTGCAGTAACGATGCCGTACACGGCCAACACCAATGCCGCAGTAACGAAAATAGAACCCGCAACATCAATGCTGCCTTTTCTGCGCGTCCCTTTCCCCAAAAGTCCGGGGGATACTATTAAGGCAATAATCCCGACTGGAACGTTGATCAGAAATGTCCATTGCCAACTCAACCACTCGGTAATAACACCTCCGAGAAACACCCCCGCCGATCCACCCGCAGCTGCTGAAGCACCCCAGAAGCCCAATGCCTTTCCGAGCTCTCTTGGATTGCCGCTAAACAACATCATGACGATGGTTAGTGCCGAAGGTGCAATCAAGGCGGAACCGAATCCTTGCAGCGCGCGGCCGACGTTCAGCGACTCCTCGTTCCAAGCCAGACCTGCAAGTAAAGAAGCTAGTGTTAATATCGAAAATCCCCACATAAACATACGCCGCTGACCGAAAAGATCGGACAAACGACCACCTAATAGCAGCAGACCGCCAAAGAAAATGACGTAAGCATTAAATATCCATTGCAAGTTTTCCTGTGTGTATCCGAGCGCTTCTTTGATGGCCGGCAACGCCACCCCGATGATTGATGTATCCATGATCACCATGAAATTCGCAAGACATAACAAAGCCAACGCCTTCCAGCGTCTTGGATCGGCTTGCGAAAGAGCTGCTTGAGTCGCCATAATAAAAACCTCCTCAGATTACGAATCATCCGATCAATACCGGAATCCAAAATCAACGCTCGCGACGGCCGTCCAGTGACGAGGTTCATTCAGCTCCAAAATTTACCGGAGTCCGATACTGATATACTATAGCCCCCTACCCTATATTGTCAAGAAGGTTTTATACGGATTACAAAATTAAAAACTTAAACATTCAAGGTCATCAGCCATCATGCCTGCATAGGAAATAATGAGTTGATAAATTAGTAAAATTATAGGCCCGTAGTTTCCAACCATTCATGTTACGCCCTTTTTCTCACGCCGGTCGACGCACCTTCAAGCCAAATGAATGCTTGGTTGAACAATCAAAAGGCCGTCGAACTAATCGGCGGCCATACTTGTGATTAAATTAACGACTCCGTAATTTAAACCGGCTTTTCGAAGAACTGACGCCCATAAGTGTATTGTCTCAAGTCACCTGCACCGGACAAAATGGCTGCGATGTAGATTGGTCCGAGACCTTCATAGTAACCGCGGCTTACAACATCGGCGATAACAAGAGCATCCTTCGGATCACTCTTAGAAGGACTGACCGAGACGCTCCTTTTTTTGACAAAGCCCATTTCTTAGGCTATACAGGAAAGTTTAGTTAATGCAAACTTCCTGATTATGTGAGTCCAGTTTGCGTTAGCTTAATAACGTATCATTGTTATTCGTCGTGAGTTCAGATATTTTAAATGCCTGCTTCAAGCATGTTAGCTGATTTAATTTCACACCCATTTTATCGGCAAACACCGTATAAATTAACTTTGCTAGATCTGTTTCAGTCCTACATGACGACGATTTCTGCACAATTTCTTTGATTTCAATGCTATATTCGTCTTCTGGAGCACCTCCTACTAATAAACTGACAGGGTCCCAGCTATTAATTACTTGCGTTAAAAACTTTATATCTATATTCACCGGTTTATCACCTTTTATTTTTGTTTTGAACTCCATTATCGTTTCCCGTTAGAATTTGTTGTCTGTTTTATTGAGTGTCTTCGTCGCTTTTGTACTCCAAAATATCACCCGGCTGGCAATCCAAACTCTTACATATCGCTTCTAATGTTGAAAAACGAACCGCTTTTGCTTTCCCATTTTTCAGAATGGACAGATTCGCCATAGTAATTCCAACCCTCTCCGAAAGTTCTGTTACGCTCATTTTCCTTTTTGCCAACATCACATCAACATTGATGATAATCGCCATGATATTCACCTCAGATCGTTAAATCATTTTCTGATTTTATATTAATAGCTTCTTGTAAAAGTCTTTGGAGAACCGCGGCAAAAACGGCGATCACCATAGAGGCGAAAATAATAACCAATCCGATTGGCATGAAACTTGGAGGGTCTACTTTCTTCGCCATGAGATAGTAGAGTGGCATACCTAGCAAGTATAAGGTACTGGTTGTGATGGCACAGTATTTTATATTCTTTAAAGCCTTTACGGATAATTCCGAGAACGCTTGGTTCTTTTCAATATAGCTTAAAAGTTTAAAAGCCTGATACAGAGCAAAGTAAAAAGGTATCGCTGCCGCGTACATATCGATTAAAACGAGAGATTTCATATAAGCGATATTCGGATACAATTCTTCAGCAAAATTCCCGATCTTAGGTACTAAAAATATGCATAAAGCAAGAATTGGGATTCCAATAAGAATAACAGCCATCTTCAAAAAGAGTGTTGTTCCCCGTTTCATAAAAAGCACCTCACTAATTTAATTATAAAATGACTTTAACATATAATTTATTGTTTTAAAATAAATTTATATCGTTTATTATCGTTATTGTTAATAGAATATCCTTTTTATTTTAAGCAAAAAAATAAAAAGCATTTCTCATTACAAAGAAATGCTCTTACTTAAAATGTTAAATTTACAAGCTCAGCATGGTGGAGAAGTCGAGCGTAACCAATGAATAATCGAATCAAATAAGTGAAGAGAGAATGGATGATCAGAGGGTTGCTTAAATTTCGGCATAGCGTTGTTAATGTTTATGACATTTTGTTCGATACTTATCGCATTAAACTTATTCACATAGCCATGGAACCAATTATTGATCTGCAAATAATAAGTCTCTCGTGGTTTATTAATTCTCATTAAATGATCGAATTCAATACGCTCTCTAGTCGGGTCGTTTGCCTTTCTTCTTCGTAATTCTTGTTCGGTGGTTGTTAGAAGAACATATCCATCCACGAATCCAATAGATTGATGCTCTAATTGTTTTCGGTAAAATAACTCAAGTTCATCTAACGCTAGACAATTCTGATAATTAAAGGACCAATTGAACCATAGCGGTTTGAATGGATCGCTGTCTAAAATGACTAATTCATGGATTTTTAACTTCTCTTGCGCTAATTCCCAACGCTGGACTTCTAAGTTTAGATAATGGATTGCTTTCTCGTATGCATTAAGATTCGAAATAGGTTTCCTTATAACTTCTGGTATTGTAAAAACATCAAATTGCTTGGTTAATTGTTTACATGTTGACGTCTTGCCAACAGCACTTGGCCCTTCTATACATATCAGTGGCATAACATAGACTCCATCCAAATGAGTTTTTGAACAATTGTCTACATCTCCGTTTCTTTGTGACGTAGAGCTATTATCGCTTGCCTTTTGTTATTTATACTATGGCTGCCGGCACCTCAAAGTAAGGTACATGCTCATATATATTTTGCTGGGGCGTCCTCACTCAAGAACAAAAGGAGGATTACAGTACAAATTTCTCAAGTGCTGAAGCAACACCGTCGTTATCATTTGATTCGGTAACGTATTTAGCACAATTTTTTAGTTCGGTTATTCCATTACCCATTGCAATTGGAAATCCGCACATATGAAAAAGTCCCAAATCGTTAAAATCGTCTCCGAATACCATTACCTGTTCAACGTTTATCCCGATCTCATTTAAGACCCATTGCACGGCATCTTCTTTTGAAGCTGATTTATGCATAATTTGAACCAATACTCCTTCGTCAGTTGCGATCACGTTAACTTGGTCACCGAATTGCAGGATAAGATCTTTCCATGTGCTGTAACCAACAACGAGTATTTTGGTCGGAGACATTGAAGAGATAAAATCGTAATCGACTACTTGTGGTTTAGAATCACTCGAACGGGCACCAAACCGAGCACACTCTGAGTCGGGAACTGGTGTGCACGTATACCATGAGTCATTTACTTCATATGAGATTGTCGGGTGGGGTTCGTTTAGCCCAATGAATTTAATAATCTGTTGGCTAATCTCTGTTGGGATACTAATGTGCCGCTGAATTTGCTTAGATTTGCATGTTACTAGGGCACCATTGTAGAAAACAATGTAATCTACAAAAGGAATATCCTTTACGAATTGTTTAGCGACTCTAGGCGGTCGTGCTGTGGCAACAATAATTTGAATTCCGGATTCAAAACACTTTTTAACCGCACGATAATTCCGAGGAGATATGGATTTGCTACTATCCAGTAACGTTCCATCCAAGTCTAATACAATTGCTCGTATTTCCGACATCTATATCCCCTCATTTTATAAATAAATTCCTCCAATTATATCCTAATAACGGTGCTAATGGTAGCCTCATTATTAGATTTTTCTTCCAGTAAGCGCAACAAAAAGGCTGCCGATCCATGTCGGCAGCCGCGTCCTTCGTGAATATGGAGTTAACGTGTTCCGTTAGTGGAGACGAGAAATTTTAGACCGCACGAACATTATTCATGCATGAACAATGGCCTGACCGTTATTTCATTTCCATACGGTCGAGCCGGCTGTTCCCCTCCCATGCGTGGTTGTAGTACAGTGTGTCGCCCGCGAAGTAAAGTGAAGTCGCACGAGCGGTCGTCAGGCCGGTTCCCCCCGTACCGTCAAGGCGGAACTTGTCGATATTGCCGGAGCCCATAATTCTGAAATTGCCTGCGGCCATGTAAATCCAGCCCTGGCGGTAATGAAACGCCCTAATCAAGCCCTCCGAGGTATGCAGTGGAATATCGACCAGCCCGTCCCCGCTCATTTTGTTCAATCGTTTACCGTTCTGGCTAACATAATAGATCCATCCGTCGATGAGGATCGCACGGGTCACATCTTCGCGAAGCTTCCGATTGTCGGAGCCGTCCAGGTTCATCCGAAACAGCATGTTCTGTCTGACATAGTAGATCGTATCCCCATCCAGAAAAAATCCGGAAAAGGACGAACTTTGGTCTTTGGCCAGGAGCACTTGATCCTCCGTACCGTCAGTCTTCATCCTACGAATGCTGTCGGTCCAGTAATAGCCGCCGCCGTTTGTATCATGCATGTAATAAATCCAGCCGTTGTTCACCCATAGCTTTTCGGCAGGACCGGCGGAAAGCTGTGTGCGCCCGGTCCCGTCGGTTTTGATCTTGTAGATGCCGCCGGGATCATTTGAGGAGGGAATCGTGTAATATAGCCAATCCCCTTCGATGTTGAGGTACGCGGCATTGTCGTCCGACAGCTTCACTTCCTCGCTGCCATCCGTTTTCCGTTTCACCAGTTGACTCGTTCCGAAATATTTGATCTCCGGATTCATATAGATCCAATCGCCTTGAACGGCGAGTTGTCCGTTATTCGCCACATTGAGCGCATCGGTCTGCTTCGCTTGCACATTCGTTCCGCCTCCGCAGGACTCGATCCCGAAGCCCTGTTCCGCATCCCAGCTCGTCATCCATCCGAAAACGTCGTGCGTAAACCGCCACGTCATCGGAAAATACGTGATATTGCGGTAAAGCAGCAGCGGATACGGTTCAGCCGCATTGTCGATCCTTTGTCCGTTTACTTGAACTGGAAACATGGCAAGCTCAGCCTTTTGTGTATCGTCGTTTGAATGGATTGTGGAAGTCAAATCCTGTTGGAGCGGTATGCAGGCGTCCGTCTTTGCCAGCGACATCCCCTGCATTGGGTCCCACTGTGCCGTAAGCCCCAGTGCGGTCATGTTGTTCCAGGTCATCGGGAAGTACGTGATATCCTTATACACGAGAAGCGGATATTCGCTGTGCCGCACATCCAGCACGGTACCGTTCACGGTTACGGAAAATTCGGGAAAGCTTACCTCGACCCGGTCAGTTGCGGCATTGGAGACGGACGGCTGCAAGGCAAGCGGTATACTCAATAGCAGTGCATAGAGACAAAGACGGGCTTTGTTCAAATCGAATTCATCTCCTCATGAATTACTTCTTATATGTTATAAACGGTCGTTATTTCCAAAATGTTTCAAAAAAAGATGTTGTAGCTGGAGCTCCATATGGCAGAACTACACAATCCTCCCTCTATGAATAAATGCATATCTCCAATTTCCTCTTGTTTTCTTACGATTTCGTTGAGGGGGAGTTTTAATAGACACAGCCTCACAGGAACAAAATTGTACAGAAGGGGATTTTTGGTTTC
>NZ_VCRA01000030.1 GCF_005938385.1 Paenibacillus mesophilus | reverse complement strand
CAAAATACCGAGTAAAATGGAGGAAATGGGAGAAAAATATGTTTTTTAATAGGTAAACCGACCTTTTTGAATCGTTTTCTCCAAAATGGATTCGGCGATTTAATCGACAGTCTCTGTTTTCCAGTAAAACAAATCATCTGCGCCTTAGAAGCAGAATTAGATGGAGGTTTTCCAGTTATCGAGAGACTTGCCCCCTTTCCCCCTTGTCCCTTGCCTCCATCGATTCCCCTAATTCCTCACTTTCTCGACAACCCGAGATACTCCCGCATGCATAATGGCCCACTCATTTCTATCATAATTGGCACTTTTCGTTTGTCAATGTTTCCTTTATGATGGGTGAAACCGCGAAGGGAGCGCTCAAGCATGAGAAGAACCGCTTATGAAATGACCTCGGAACAAGAAATTGAACAGTTTTTGGGCGAGATGAGCTTCGGCACGCTAGTCATGCAAGGAGAGGAATGGCCGTACGCGGTTCCGATCAACTACGTATACCACCGCAAAAGCATTTATTTGCACGGCAGCAAGGCGGGTCACAAGATGGAAGCGATCCGGACTTGCGGCAAGATCGCGTTCAGCGTCTGCCGGGAATACGCCATCATCCCGTCCTATTTCAGCGATCCGCTGCTCGCTTGTCCGGCGACCGCTTATTTCAAATCCGTGCTGATTCGAGGGCGGGTCGTGGCCGTGGAGGACCCTGCGGAAAAAGCGGACGTGCTTGGCGCGCTTATGCGCAAGCTTCAACCCGAAGGCGGCTACAGCCCGATCGATCCCGCCGATCCGGCCTACGCGCCGCGCTTGCAAGGCGTTGCGGTTCTACGGCTCGTTACCGAATCGTTGACCGCCAAATTCGCCTTCGGCCAGCATTTAAATGAAGAGCGATTCGGCAAAGTATGCATCGGCCTGCGGGAGCGGGGAACGGAGAGCGACTTGCAAACAGCCGCGTTGATGGAGAAATATTCGGGGAGGTGCCCGTTCGAGTAGCAAGCGTCACTCTCCGGACACGCCAAACAGCGCAAGCGGGTGCTTGCGCTCTCGCGCGTTCGCGGCGGCTTACCGCGAGCTTCTTCCGGTCACTAGATGGGCGATCGTCGGGTAGTCCTTCTCCAGCATAAGGAATATGCCTTCCGGATAGACGGGACGACGCTTCAATTGGGACAGCGTGCGCCAGACGAGCTTCACGGAGGAGTGCTCCTTGTGCCACAGCGGCTCGGGAATTTCATCCGTCTGCTCCAGCTCGCAATGATGAATCAGCGTCACTTGATGGTGTTCCTTGCCGTAATATTGAAAAAAATGCTCGTTTACCGCCATGAGAGGACCGACCCGCACAACCAAGTCGTACTCCTCCATAAATTCCCGGATAATCGCTTCGGCCGCTGTCTCGCCGTATTCCACCGTTCCTCCGGCAAACCGGTAAAACGACTCGTCCTCATCGCACTGCACCAATACTTGCCGTTCGGTTCCATACCGGGGGTCACCCGCCTCGAAATCGCGAATCATCACCCCGGCGGCTCTCAATTTCGGATTCATACGTCCCCCTCCCCGCCAGCAAGCTTACGGCGGCAGCCACAGTGTAACAATGTGCCATTATTGTAACCGATCCCAACAAAAAAAGAAAATCGGTTTTTCCTGACATTAACAGTTCCGATATGCCGTTCTACCGTCTCTCGACGCGCATTTGCCGTAAAACATCCCCTACTTGCTGGTATTGGCGCGATTCCTTCGTTCTATACATATTTATGGTCAAAATCCGTCCAGAATGTGCAGCACCCTCATCGCATACCGCCTATTTGAGAAAAAAAATCCCCGGAAGCCGTAGGACGCAGCAAAGCCGCACCTTTCTTCGCAGGGATATTCGTGACAGGTTGCCGGTTACCTCAATTGCTTCATCGGGACCGGGTCCATGTCGGTATAGTCGAGGTTTTCGCCGCCCATGCCCCAGATGAACGTGTAGTTGTTCGTACCGACACCGGAGTGGATCGACCATGTCGGCGATATGATCGCCTGCTCGTTGCGGACGACCAGATGACGGGTTTCCGTCGGCTCGCCCATTAAATGAAAGACTACGCCGTCCTCGGGCATATCGAAATAAAAGTAAGCTTCCGCGCGGCGGTTGTGCGTATGGCTCGGCATCGTATTCCACATGTTGCCCGGCTTCAGCAGCGTCATGCCCATAACGAGCTGGCACGTTTGCACGCCTTGCGCATGGAAATATTTATAAATCGTCCGCTCGTTCGATTGCGCCAAGCTGCCCAGGTGAACCGGCTCGGCCTGATCGATGCCGACTTTGGCGGTAGGGTATGCTTTATGAGCCGTCGTCGACAGCATGTAGAATCTGGCCGGACTGTCCGGATTGTCGCTGCGGAACTGAACGTTCTTGTTGCCCATGCCGACGTACAGACCGTCCTTCGTGTTGAGCTCGTACTCGGTACCGTCTACCGTTACGTATCCTTTAGGGCCGACGTTAATGATGCCGATCTCGCGGCGCTGCAAAAAGTATTCGACGCCAATCGCCTGCTTGTCCGTTTCGAGCGTAAGCGGCTCTTTGCCCGGAATGGCTCCTCCGATAACAAACCGCTCCACATGGCTGTACACGAGACGGATCTCGCCTTGCACGAACAACGATTCAATCAAAAACTCCCGTCTCAAACGGTCGGTATCATAATGTTTTACGTCCTGCGGATTCGATGCGAAACGAATTTCCATGAACAAGTACCTCCTCGAGTCTTTGCGATAATAAGCGGGTTCCGTCGATTTAAACGTTTAAATAATAGAGCGAAGAAACCCTTCTGAACAAGCTTATCATAAACGGCCGCCCGATTCCATCCCGTTTTTTTGCGGCGCAAGCTGGGATAAGGTACAAATTGACGTTATCTCCCCCGAACGAGCCCTTTAACCCGGCTTAACGCTCATACGTACTTTATTTCCCGTCTTTTCCCCTTCCAGACGCTCCCAACGCGAATCTTCATCTAATAAGATACACACCTTATCCCGCACTAGCCCGAAACAAAAGGAAGCGATGGGTGACTCGCCTTTGCCGAAATGGTATAATAAGGCGACTTTACACGATAACACGGTTTGGAAGGATGGACCCAAGTGAACGAACTGGTAAAGCAACTGAACGCTACCATCGAACAACAAAACCCTTATGTGTACTCCATGCTGTCGGGGCTCGGCAAGGCGATCTATTTTCCGAAGGAAGGCATTCTGAGCCAATCCGCCGAAGCGAAGGCGAAGGCGAAGAAGTTTAACGCCACGATCGGCACGGCTCTGGAGCAAGGCAAGCCGATGTATCTCAAGGCGATCCAGGAAACGCTCGGCGCTTACGACCCGAACGATATTTATCCGTATGCGCCTCCGGAAGGCAAGCCGGCGCTGCGCAAAGCTTGGCGCGACAAAATGCTGGTCGAGAACCCTTCGATGCAAGGCAAAACATACAGTAATCCGATCGTCACGAACGCGCTGACCCACGGGCTCAGCATCGTCGCCGACCTGTTCGCGGATGCGGGCGACGCCGTCATTTTTCCGGATAAGAACTGGGAAAACTACGAGCTGTGCTTCGGTGTACGGCGCGGCGCCGAAATCGTCAATTTCCCGCTCTACGACGACAACAACCGGTTTAATGCAGCCGGTCTGCGCGATGCGGTTCTTGCCCAGAAGGAGAAGGGCAAGGCGATCGTCATCCTGAACTTCCCGAACAACCCGACCGGCTATACGCCTACCGCGGAGGAAGGCAAAGAAATCGTCGCGGCGCTTGTCGCGGGAGCCGAGGCCGGCATCAACATCGTAGCCGTTACCGACGACGCCTACTTCAGCTTGTTCTTCGAGGATTCGCTGCACGAGTCGCTGTTCGGACAACTCGCCGATCTGCACCCGCGCATCCTGCCGGTCAAGGTCGACGGCGCAACGAAGGAAGAATTCGTCTGGGGCTTCCGCGTCGGCTTCATCACCTACGCTTCCCAAAGCGAGTCGCTGCTGAGCGCTCTCGAGCAGAAGACGACGGGCATCATCCGCGCCACCATCTCGAGCGGACCGCACCCGTCGCAGACGTTCGTTCTGCGCGCCCTGCAATCGCCGGATTTCGAGGCGCAGCGGCTCGAGAAGTTCAACATCATGAAATCGAGAGCGAACCGGACGAAACAGCTGCTCGACAGCGGCAAATTCGACTCCGCCTGGACGTATTACCCGTTCAACTCCGGCTATTTCATGTGCCTGAGGCTGAAGACGGTTGATGCCGAAGCGCTGCGCGCCCACTTGCTCGATCAATACGGAGTCGGTACGATCGCCCTCGGCGCCACCGACCTGCGCGTCGCCTTCTCCTGCATCGAGGTCGAGCATTTGGAACAATTGTTCGATACGATTTACCAAGGCGTTGGCGATCTGGAGAAAGCTTCTGCGAAATAACACACAAGACATAAACGTACAGCCGATCGACTTCCCGATCGGCTGTTTCGACTTGCATAGCCAAACGGCAAAGAGCCGGAAAGCGAACGGTCGCCCCGTCCTGCTTCCCGGCTCTTTTACCCTATCCGCGCAATGCGCGTATATGTCTCCTCCGGCCGTCCGCCGTATGCGGCGAAGCGGCTCTTTCGTCAACCCGATTACCAGTTGACTTTTATTTTTTTCACGATTTGATTCGTGCCGCTAACCGTCCCGCTTACTGTTACGCTGCGACCAGCGATAAGGGACAACCGGTCGCCGTTCTCGATCGCATAGCTGGCATCAACCGCATAGGATTGGATGATCGGCTGATCGTTCGTATTGGCGGCCATGTTCAAGTAAATTTTCGTAATTTTCTCGTCGCTGCCCATGTCGTAAGAGTACACGCGTCCAGTCACCGAAAAGTCCGCTGCAGGCGTCGTTACAGAGTTCGTAACTTCAACGTAGATGCCCACATTGTTCATCAGTCTAACGCGTACCGTGTCTCCGGCTTGAACGGTCGTGAGCGGTACCCGTACCCCGCCGCGATAAACGAAGGCGTTCGGATCGATCGTAATCGAAGTCGGTACCCCGCTTCTGTTCACGGTAAGCACGTTGTTGTTAGGAGCTGCCGCTACCGTTCCCGTCACCAGGTTTTGCTCCTCACCCGGCATATGATCGCCCGTACGGTCGAGCAGCGCCGCCAGCTGAGCGCGGGTTACCGGTTCGTTCGGACGGAACGAGTTGTCCTCGAAGCCGTCGATAAGCCCTTTCTCGATCGCAACCGCTACATATCCTACGGAACCTGCCGGAACTTGGTGAGCATCCTTGAACGTCAGCTTCGTGTTCATTTTCGCTTTCGCTTCGGCATCCAGCTTCAATGCTTTCACGAGCAGCGTCGTCGCCCACAGACGGTCGGCCGGTTTCTCCGGTTGTACCGAGGAGTCCGCTTCGGAGAACAGGTCGTTCTCGAGCGCAACGGCTACATAACCGACCGCCCATGCATACTGCTGCTTCACTTTGTCGGCGTCTTTGAAGTTAAGCTGCGTGTTCATTTCTTCTTGCGATTCGGCCTGTGCACGCAATCCCATCAACCGGACGGCAGCCGTAATCGCCTGGATGCGAGTCACTTTTTCGTTCGGTCTGAACGTGCCGTCTTCGAAGCCTTCGAATACTTTTTTGCCGGACAGGCTGGCGATATATTTAAGCGCCCATTCCACGTCGCCGCCCTTCATATCGCTGAAGTTGAAGAAGAAGTTGACGTCGCCTTTGTTTTCGAATTTTATATTGCTCGCGCCGCTGCCCGAATTGTTCCAGCTCTGCGCAGGTCGTTTATCGTCGTGCTTGTCGTTGCCTTTTCCTTTGCCGTCCGCGAATGCCGAGCTTGCGCCCCCCACGATCATAGCCAGCGTCATCGTCGTAAGAACCGTTGTTTTGAATATTTTCTTCATGCGAATCATCTCTCCCCGTTTGTTCGTATATGTATGCGATTCCATGGTGATATTCAGACTCAAGAGCGTGCTGCGGGCTTACCCTCTATTGATCAGATAAAGGGAAATGCTTTCCCTGCCCTCTCCGGTCCGGAACCTTCGCGAAGTGTTCCTCGTACTGATAAATCCATTCGCTGAACGAAAATCGTTTGTGGGGGTGTGATAAAAAATGATAGACTTGAACAAGATCGCCTAAGCAGAAAGGGGTTTATGCATGCGCATCAAACGCAATACGGCCATCGCCGCCTCGGTACTCGTACTCATTCTCCTATTCGCGGGCTGGGCGGCAGTCGCTATGAAAGGCGGCAGCAAAGGCGGAAACGAGGACGGCAAAATCGCGGAACAAACCGTACCGTCCGAACAAACGAATCCGCAAACGCTGCCGCCCAAAGACACGAAGCCCGCACCTCCTCCGGAGCCCGTCGTTCCGACGGAGAAGGTCGATGTCGTCATGTTCGGCTCGGAGATGGAAGGGCTGTACTTGGTCCGTGCCGCAGCGGACGAAGGCTTGAAGGTCAAAATACTCGACCCTCGCGATCAGATCGGGGGGCAGCTGATCGAAGGCGAGATGCTCTTCCTGGACGAGACGAAGGACGATCAAGGCCGCTCTCTCGTACAAGGGAAGATCAAGCAGCTGTTCGACGGCTTCAAAAACGCGAAGATCCGCAAAAAAGACGAATTCGTCCGTTACATTGACGAGCTGCGGCGCGACATCCCGATCGAATCCGGCATTACGATAGCTAATGTGAAAACATCCGCTCCGGCGGCGGGCGAATCGGACACCGCCGTTACCTCGGTGGACTACAAGACGAAGGACGGCTCGCTGAAACGGATCGAAGCCGCCTACTGGGTCGACAATACCGACTACGCGGCGCTCGCTTCCCGCTTGAACGTGACGCGGATGCTCGGACTCGAAGCGTTCTACGGACATCCCGACAAGATCGAGTACATGAGCGCCGGCATGATGATGAAATTCAAAAACGTGGACTGGAAAACTTTTTCCACCCATTTTAACGGCTTAACCGCTGAGGAACGAAGCAAAAAGTACGGCGGAGGCTACGTCAACGACAGCTTCGCGATCGGACTGACCGGCATGACGAACGGCTACAAGCCGACGAACGACCGGGTATTCCTCCGCGGACTGAACGCGGTCAGCCAGCGCGACGGTGAAGTGCTGATCAACGCTTTCCTGATCTACACGATCGACCCGTCCGATCCGAAATCGGTAGCCGAAGGGCTCGAGCTCGGCAAGAAAGAAATGCCGCTCATCCTGAACCATTTCCGCAAATCGATCGTCGGCTGGGAGAAAGCGGAGCTGAACGGCTTCCCCGACTATTTGTACATACGCGAATACAACCATTACGAGACGGAATACGTGCTGAAGCCTTCGGACATGCTGGGCGCGAATATGTTCTGGGACAACGTCAGCATCGCGGGATATCCGCTCGACCTGCAGGGGACGAGCGTGAACAAGTGGGGTATAGAGATGGGGCGTCCGGACAAATACGGCATGCCGCTGCGCAGCTTCCTGCTCAAGAAATATTCCAACGTCATCCTGGCCGGCAAAAACGTCGGAGCGTCCGCCATCGCTTACGGCAGCGCCCGCATCCAGCCGAACACGGGCCTCGCCGCCGAATCGATCGGCGTCATCCTCGGTCAAATTCAGGGCAAGAAGAAGCTGAAGGAGCTGACCGAAGCCGATATGCCGGCACTGCATCAATATTTGGAGACGAAGTACAAAATCAAGCTGACCGGCGTCAAGGGCAACAACAAGCTGGCCGGCTGGACGAAGGACGAGCTGAGCAAGCTGGACACCGGGGATATCGTCTACGCGCAGTACAAACGGAAGTAAAGGACAGGCCTCCGAGGCCGCCATGCAGGCGGAAGCGGAGGCCTTCTGCTTGTTATCCTGCGCGTAAAATAAAGGCGGTTTGAGCCTCTATTTTAGGGAGGAGCCGGGAAAGACTGCTATTAGTCATGACGCCGCTTGTCTCGCCGCTTCATGCAGCGGGACACGAAAAAACCTGCCAAGATGACAGGTTTTCTATGCAATCCGTACAATCTTCAGAGAAGCTCGTTTCACGCGCCCGCCTGCTTCTCCCCGAGCACACGGTTCGTCCGTTCCTCGATGCGGCGGCAAACGTCCTCGGGAGTGTCCATGTTCGCCCAAAGCGTATGAAGCTCGTCGTACAGGATCGCCGTAACGTCGCTCACAATGCCCAGCTCCCGGTGCGAGTGGCTGTGCTCGAGCGCGTCGATGAACACGTTGTAATGCTCCGGATGGATATCCGGGTTCAGCAGCGAATTGTCCTCCGCGACCGAACGGAGCACGGGAACGGTACAGCCGGTCTGCTTCAGCAGCGTCTGGGCTTCTTGACCGACGAAGAAATCGATGAAGCTTTGGGCCACCTTCACTTTGTCGGTATATTTGTTGATGCCGAGGGAGCCGCACAGCAGGAGCGTGCCTTTCTCCCGGTTTTTCGGTACGGGCAGAACGTCCCACCTAAGATCCATGTTGCGGAATTCGTTCATGAAATAGTAGGTCGAAAGGATCATCGCGCATCGTTTTCTTTTGAAAATATGTTCCGCGAGGTAGCTTCTCGAATGCGAATAAATCGGCGACACCTGGTGCTTGTACATCAGGTCGTTGCAGAACTGCAGCGCCTCCACGTTGCGTTCGTTCGCGAATACGGAACGGCTGCCGTCCGGCGACTTGAACCTTCCGCCGTTCTGCAGGATGAATGCCGGCCATCGGTTCGTCGAAGACGAGAAGCAGAAGCCGTACTGGTCGATCATGCCGTCTTCGTTCGGCTCCGCCGTGCATTTCTTGGCGGTCTCCAGCAGCTCGTCCCAAGTACTCGCCGGATCTTCGCCCGTTATGCCCGCCCGCTCGAACATATCCTTGTTATAGCATATGACGACCGGCGAGAAATGAATCGGTACCGAGAGAAGCGTACCGTCGAACGTAAACAAATCGAACAGCTTCGAATAGCTGTCGGCGGACGGCTGCAGCTTCGGAGGCTGGTAAGGCTCGATGATGCCCAGCTTGTCGAGCTCGATCAAATTGAGGAAATGGCCGTCCGAGATGAAGAACAAGTCCGGTCCCGTCCCGCTCTCGACCATATCGGCCAGCCTCTTCGCGTACTGTTCTGCCGGCAATATGATCAAATCGACCTTCACGTACGGGTGGCTTGCTTCGTACCGGTTAATGATCGTCTGCAGCACATCCTGCTCATACGACGCCGAAAACCACGAGATCGTAATCGTCTGCCGGACGATTTCCTCGACGGGAGGCTTCACCCGGTTGCCTTTGCCGGCGATTTTATCGATCAGCCCTTCTTCCACAAGCTGCGCCAGCACTTTGCGCACGGATACCCGGCTAATTTTATACTTCTCGCTAAGCGTGTTCTCGGGCAAAATGAATTCGCCCGGCTTTAAGCTGCCGCTTAATATTTCATTTCTCAGCTCGGTCAAAAAATGATCGTACCGTTCTTGAAACAGGTTTCTTCTTCGCAGCAATAGATTCCGCCCCAATACAAGTTCATTATTCCTATTTTACCTTAGATGACATGGTTTGTAAATTACGCCGCAAATGTACTGTGTTTCCGAGTCGGTTGATCGCATTTTACTCCAGCGTACCGTTAAGGAAGTTTCCGGTTTTAAAGCTTTTTGAAGTAAGCCAAGTTTGGTTGTATCCCTTCAAAGCGGACGGCTGGGCGATGAGCGGATCCTCAATATGATTGCCGATAAACGTAAGCGTTTTCAAACTGCCGTTATCTACAACGACTACCCCATCGTGACGGATCGTCTGATTGGTCGATATTTGATTGCCCTGTACGTTCAATTGCTTGCATTGCGGCAAATAGAACGTATATTCGTTACATTCCTCGACAAAAGCTTGATTGCCTGAAACATCGATCTTAGTATCGCGATTTCCGGCTGAAGAGGCTGTAGACAACAAGATCAAATAAGAAATTCGGCCGGCCCGAATTATGTTGTTTTTGATCTGCACGGTTCCTTTTTGAAAGTTGAAGTAGCCGTAGATCGGGTAAGCCTCTCCTTCTCCAATTCCGAAGTCCGTAAACTGATTGCCTTCAATCAAGTAATTGTGATACTCGTCCGGCAAGAGAGACGTTGAATAAGGGCCGAAATTGATTCCGGTAATCCACGTGTAGGGAGCGGGAATTCCAATCGTCTGTCTGCGCATGCCGGAGATAAAATTGCCGCGAATCGTCACGTTGCCCGTCCGGGGCCCTACTACATAAATCCCGTACAGCCGGTTGCCGTGACAAATATTTCCTTCGATGACAGCGTTGACTCCGGCATGAAGGTCGATCCCTTTGCGGTAGTTGTAGTTGGCCCGGTTGCCGATGATCTGAATATGTCTGGGCATCCCACCCGACGATCCGGCGCAGCCGTAACCGGTCCCTCCGTCTAGTACAGAGCCGTGATATTCCAGATCGCAATCGATGATGCTAATAAATTCGACATAACCGAACAACACGCCTCCAACACGATTGTGATGAAGGTAACACTGATGCACCTTGAACCGTTTGGCATAAGCGGAGCTCGTTCCCGACACATAGACCGCATTTGCATTAAAACCGGATATTTCCACTTGCTCGACAAGCACATCCTCGCACCGGTTGAAGTTCAGCGCATTCACTTTCCCGTTATAGCTTTCACCGACGTTCGGAAAAAAAGTGCCGGTATATTGAAGGTTCAACCTTTTTACAGTAATGCCGACCAGTCCGGCTTGGAACGTGAATAAGCTGGCTGTCTGCTCGGTGTCGGCAGCCGTTTGTTCGTAAGTGTACACGATTTTGGATTTGCAGCCTTGACCCGCAAGCGTTATACAATCCTTTGCAACTGACAGATTCCCGGTCACCAGATAAGTACCGATCGGGAAAAATACAGTGCCCCCTTCAGGAACGGCGACTAAAGCGCTGCGGATTGCAGCCGTGTCATCATCCGTCCCGTTACCGGCTGCGCCGAAATCCCTCACATTCACGATGGGCCCCGTCGTCGTAATCAATTCCTGCAGCTTCGTTTTTTTCTTGCCGGCCATATTGCCGTATACGGAATCCACTACATCATCACCCTTGTCTTTCGCATATCCTGGAGTCATACTGCTCATTACGGTGCCTGCAGCCATGGCGACGCTCGCAAAGCCAACCGACGCCAAAAGTTTTCTTCTGCTGATTGAAGTTCCCGCCGCTTGCGCCTCGGAACCGTCCGTCCGGTCCGCTTGTTGAATGATCGATTGCTCTTGTGACCCGCTTCCGTTTAGCTGCTGCTTTTCTCCGGTTGCATCTTCGTTGCGGTTTCGTTCCGACATGTTCATTCCTCCATTATGGATCATTTATATGACTGGACTATAGATGACCTTGGATAAAACGCACGCTTCGGCTGTCGCCACGCAATTGAAAGCGGATACAATTCTGGTCATGCCGGGAATCGATCCGGTGCATTGGATTAAATCGCAGGCGATGTCGACTATCCGCTCGTCATGTCGAAGCCTTCCATTACCTGCTAATTCCAATCGTACCGATTCGCCGCCCCGAAATCTTTACCGAAACTGCCATAATCTTTAACATTTTTACCGGAACGTCCCTCCCCGGCAAGCGATCGCGGTCTGCAGCATACATTGCCCTGCCCGGATCGGATCCTGAGCGTTTCCTTCCCATACTTCTGTTCCGTGTGTAAGGCCGATATTTGGATGAAATCCGAAAAGGAATCCGGCTTCATCTCTTCGAGCCTTCGACGGACGACAGGTGTCCCTTCTCCGGCAATCCATAATAGAGCGACCGGAGAAAGGGTCTGCTGGGAGTCACGTCAAGCGTTTGGTAGTGTAGAACAAGCTTAATAAGTTCACGTCATTCATCGGAATCGCAGCCGAATCTACCCCGGTTGAGGAGTGAAGCCGTTTCATCATGGGCGTATTGTCTGACCGAGGATATCAATTTTGTATATTGTATCCTTCAAGTACCGGCATATTAGACGAAGTTTAAACCTGCCGGGTAAGGAAACGGAATCGGAAAGAGATCGGCCGTCGGGGATATTTCACCACCGGACGAAATGCTTTCCGCGCCGTTTCGATCGAATACGAGGGATATGAACGCTTCTGGTGTCAGCTCCCAAGAACGGCCCTCCCGTTCCACGACATATCCGCCGTTTTCCGATAATCGGAATCGCAGCCCGCTGAAGGCGCCGGCATTTTTCGCTTCAAGCCATGGAGCAAGCTGGACGAGAAGCGCTTCCGGATCGACGACCGCGATCGTCCCGCTTTGTTTGCCGGGAGCTCCCGCGCATCCGGCCTGCTCCAAGACGCCGGCGAACTCGGATTCGTGCCGGGGGACGACCGCTCTCAGCTTCTCTGCGCGGGCTTCCCCCGCTCCGCGAGCCGCCAGCGCGGCCGCCAGGACCGGATCGCCCGCCCATTCGATCAGCATCGGGTTGCCGCGCGGAGCGATTCGGCCGTTCGGAACGGCAATTACCGCAAACGCCGCGGCTTCACCGCCTCGCTCCGCCACCCATACGCGGTGAATCAGCTTGCTGTTGCTTGCCGTCGGCTCGGCCCGGATCATCGAGGCCAAATCCCATAGGCTCTGTTCGAACCGTACGGCGCGCTGTCCGGCCAACCGCCTCACCGCGAACCAGTCGGTCGGCGCGAACGGACGCAAAACCGCTTCCCGGGCCGCCGGGGCATTTGCCAGTTTAGCCATAGCCTCTCCGTCCAACAAATACGATGCCGTATTTCCGAACGTCCGGCAGCCGAACCGCTCGTACATGCCTCTATTGCCCGATACGAGAATAATCGGGACCCCCGCCTGTCGGCTATGCTCCCGGATCAGCTCCAGAATCGCTCCGGCATACCCTTTGCCGCGATGGTCGGGATGCGTGCAGACGGCGCCGATCGAATAGACGTTAAGATGGGCATCGCCGATCCAGATGACGGACGGCACGAAGCCGACGAACGATACAATCGCCCCGTCGACGAATGCCCCGTAAGATTGCAGTAAGCTCGGAGAAAAAGCGTTCGGATACGCATCCCCCATCGATTTGTGATCGGCGTCCCGGAAGACGAGGTCGGCCAACGCCGCCGCAGCCCGGAATTCGTCCGGACGGAGTAAACGTATTTCTTCCATGGATGTCAGCTCCATTTACTTTGGTAGTATTGCTTTTCCAAACGGCATGCATCATTCGTCATCGGCATCGCGTCTCCGGGTACGCCAAACGGCCCATGCGCTCGCTGCATAGAGCAGTGCGCTTGCATAAAACAATGTGTCGATCGTGAGCCAGTCGATCAAATAACCGCCGGCAATGACGGCAAAGCCGGAAGCGACCGAAGTCCAGAAATGATAGGAGCCGATCACGGTCCCGCGTTCTCCGCTCTGCGTATAATCGGCCAGCAGCAGCCGCTCGCTCATTTTTTGCATCGCATTGCATACTCCCATCGCCAGCTGCAGAGCGAGCACCCACAAGTAGGACGACACCCAAGGAAACGCGATCATCGCCGCGCTCATGCCGACCGAGCTCGCGATCAGAATCGAATGGCTGTGCCGATCGAGACGCGGGGCGATCCATTGCGAGGCCGCAGCCGAGCTGATCGTGAAGACGGCGAAGGCCAGCCCGTATTTGGCGTAGCTGTTCCCCAAATTTTTCAGAAACAGCAAGTAATAAGGGTAGATCATGCCGGCAGCCAGCGTCACGATGCTTTGCGAACGAATGAGCCATTTTGCATCCAACACTACTCCCCCTTATACTGCGCATAGAAATAGTTCATGAACAAGCCTTCGGGATCGTACCGGTCTTTCCTCCGGAAAAATTCCGCCTGCTCCGGATAGGCGGCCCGAAATTGCTCCAGGCTCGGGTAAGGCGCATACGGCAAATAATACGTCCCCCGGTGCCGGAGCACCTCATCGATCACCCGCCGGATGCCGGCTTCGTACCGGGCTTGCCCTTGCGCGGACAGCGGCGCGTGAAACAAGCACACGAGGGCGAACATATCTTCTCTCGCGTACGACAGCAGCGCCTCCCGATCCTCGTTGACATACCGGACCGTAATGTTCAGCAAATTCAACTGCTCCTCCTGCAGCACTTTCCTCATTTCCGATACGAAGCCGGAAAACTCGTTCACCGGGATAAAATATTCCTGCAGCAGATCGTTCTTACCCGGCTGCCGGTATTCCATGAATTCCGATTCCGAGCGCATCGCGTTATTGCGGCTGATCCGCTTATCCTGCTGCATCGGGACGACCTTTTGCTGCAAATCCCAGTATGCGTTCTTCCCCCAGCCGGACAACCGGTTCATATGGAACAGCAGCTTCTTGACGCCGACGAACGTTTCCCGGGTATTTAACGCGTCGTATTGCCGAAGTGATGCGGCTTGGTCCAAAGTGTAGTTAATGGCGTACATATCCGTAAGGAAGCTCTCGGGAGCTACAGAGAGACGGGCGATATGCATCCTAATGTCGGGATTCGCCAGAACCCGTTCCCGGAAATAAGAGCTGTACCGGTCCGCCGTAACGGCTTCCGTCGACATCCGGTACATCTCGTCCTCCGCAAGATGAAGCGTTACATCCGTAATAACGCCGAACAACCCGTATCCGCCGAGCGCGGCCGTGAATAAATCGGGATGCTCCGTTCGGCTGACTTGCCGGATTTGTCCGTCGGGTGCGAGCAGCCGGAACGATTCGACGGAGCCGATCATGGAGCCGTTCCGGATGTCCCTTCCGTGGGCATTGATGCTGATCGAGCCGCCTACCGTAAAAATATTTTGCGACTGCATCGTCTTCACGGCCAACCCGCTGGAGTTGATTTTGTTTTGAATATCGCCCCAAGTCGCTCCGGCTTGCACGCGGATCGTTTTGGCCGCTGGATCGAACTCGAGTATCTTGTTGTAGGAAGTCATGTCGAGAACGATCCCGTCCTCGTAATACGTATGGCCGCCTTGACTGTGACGCTGCCCCGCGACGGAGACGGTCAGCCCTTTCTCCCGCGCTTCCTTCACCAATCCGACCAGCTGCCGCTCTTCCTTGCCCTTCACGATCCGTTCCACCTTGACGGGATGCAGCTTGCCGTAATCGGTAATGAGATACGGGTCCTGATCCGGGGATCCGGTGCGGACATATTCGAACAAGCAGAGCGCGGCCAGTAAACAAAGTGCGATGCCCTTCTTCACCCGGCACCTCCTGCTACGGAACATTCTTTCGTCGAAAATTCGACAAGCGGAACGAAAATCCTTTTTCCCATTGCAGGCAACGGCCAAACATGATAGAGTCCTGAAATATAACGCCTATGCGAAAGCCGGCGTAAAACAATATTGGATCGTCGATCCGTATCACGAGTTCATCGAAACGTTCATCGGGAAAGACGGCTCCTTCGAAAGATCCGGACAATATTTTAAAGCGGACGTTATTACCGATAATCCGTTCGACCAGTTTCGCCTTGATTTGAAGGAGCTTTTCGAAGAAATGGGCTAGCCCGCTTGGAACAGATGCTAAAGAGCCCGGAGCCTTTCGGCCCGAGCTCTTGTTGTATGTTGCACACCTTCGCCGCTTACGCTCCCGCCCGCGCCTTGGCGAACGCCGCGCTGCCGACGACGCCCGCATCGTCGTTCATCTCGGCGAGCTTGATGACGACCCGGTTGCGGTACATCGGAAGAATGAGCGGCATGAGCGCCTCCCGCATCGGAGCTAGCAGCCGCTCGCCCGCGTTCGCGGCGCCGCCGCCGATGACGACGACGTCCGGGCTCCACAGTGTGATCGCCCATGCCAGTCCTTTGGCCAAGTTGCGTCCAACGAATTCCAGCACCTCTTTGGCCAAAGCATCGCCTTCATCGTAGGCTCGGGAGATGTCCGCCGCAGTGATCTCTTTACGGCGCTCGCCGGGAAACCAATCCTGCAAAATGCTCGGCTGTCCGAGCGCAAGCTTCTCTCTCGCAATCCTTGCGATCCCCGTTGCCGAAGCGATCGTCTCGAGGCACCCCCGCATCCCGCAGCCGCACAAGGCGCTTTCTCCATCCAGCGGAACGTGGCCGAGCTCGCCCGCGAGAAACCCGCTGCCATAATACAGCTCGCCTTTGTTGATCATCGCCGCCGCGATCCCGGTTCCGAGCGTGATGCCCATGACGTGATCGTAGCCGCGACCGGCTCCCGCTGCCGCTTCTCCGTACGTATACATCCGGACGTCGTTGTCGATAAAGACGGGAATGCCGCCCAGCAATTCGCCCAACTTGTCGCTGACGGGAACGTTTTCCCACTTCAGATTGGCCGAGGACAGCGAGATTCCGCGAACCGGATCGATGAAGCCGGGATTGCCCATCCCGACCGCCCCCAGAGCCGTTCTCGACAAACCTTCCTGAGCCAGCAATTCGTCGATCATCGAGGCGATTAGGTTCAGCACGTAGTCCGCCCCGTTCGCCGCGCCCGTCGGCTTCTTCGTTTTGCGTAGCAATTGCAGCCGCTCGTCCAGCAGCCCGCATACAATATTCGTTCCACCGATATCGACACCGATATAATGGGTAGTCAAGACGACTCCTCCTACTTCGCCACGTATACGCGTATATCGCGCTTGCGCAATTCTTCCTGAAGCGGCCCCTCGAGTGGGGCGTCGGTAATGCAGGCATGAACGGAAGCAACCGGAGCGATGGAAAATAGCGATACCCGGCCCACCTTCGACCGGTCGAAGACGACGAACGTCCGCTCGGACCGCTTAATCAATATTTTGGCGATTTGCGCCTCCGATTCGGAATGAGTCGTCAGCCCCTGACCGAGCGCGAACCCGTCGATGCCGAGAAACATTTTGCCGATATTGAGGCTCTCCACCACTTTCTCGGTCAGCGGTCCGCACAGCTCGTAGCTTTTGTGACGCAGTATCCCTCCCGCCACGACAAGCTGGATGCCGTCGCTGTCGGCCAGCTCCATCGCGATGTTGAGCGCGTTCGTTACGACCGTGATGCCGCTTCGCGCCTTCAGCTGCTTGGCGATCAAGTAAGTCGTCGTGCCGCCCGACAATCCGATGATGTCGCCTTCCTCGACAAGCGTCGCCGCCGTAAAGGCGATCCTTTCCTTCTCCACCCAAGATAGCGTCGTCTTCTCTTCGAACGAAACTTCCTTGGCCGTATGGAAAGCGTCGTAGATCGCCCCGCCGATCGTCCGGATGACGGAATCGGTCTGCTCCAGCATGTCCAAGTCCCGTCTCGCGGTCGCTTCCGAGCAATGCAGCGTGTCTACGATGTCCTGCACCGACACGCGGCCTTTCTGCTTCAGCATGCCGAGAATCGCCTGACGGCGCTGATCGCCTTTGGTTAGAGACTGCTCCTGCATAAAAAGCTCACTCCATGGTCAACATTAAACTGCTAATAAATACTGAGGCTGTTGAAAAAGTCTGCAAATAGAGGAAGCGCTGGAGGCAAGAGGTGGGGGAATGCGCTCCACTTCCGTTAAAATCGTGTTGTCTTTTTGGTATTTAAGCGGGTACAACACGATTTTAAAGTCAGCCGCTTCGCTTTACGCACATCTCCCCCACCTCTTTTTGTATTTCAAGTCTCTCTTTTTGACTTTCTCAACAGCCTGAAATACTGCCCTCAAATTTTAACAACTTGCGTCAGGTTGCGCGGATGATCGGGATCGACGTTCTTTTTCAGCGCCGTATAGAAGCCGAGATATTGCAGCACCGGCAAGTAGAGCACGCCGCGCGCTTCGTCGCTGATGTCCGCTCCGCCTACTTCGAATACCGCATCCGCGAAAGCGGTATCGTCGCCCTTCGCCGCCGTCACGACCAGAACCGTCGCGCCGTACGCCTTCATTTCCTCCGCGACTTTCAACTCGTACGAGCGGGCCGTTTCCGACAGCAGCAAGCATACGAGCGTGCCCGGCTCCACGATCGACTTAGGCCCGTGACGGAACTCCAGCGTTCCGAAGCTTTCCGTCCACACGTAAGACATTTCCTTGATTTTCAGACATGCTTCCTGCGACAGCCCGTAGTAAGAGCCCATGCCCAAATATATGAATTTGTTCAGCTCGTTCTGTTGGACGAACGATTTCGCGAACGGATCGGCAGCCTGCACGACAGCCGCGTCGGCTGCAACGACTTTGCGGGCTTCCTCGAGCAATTGCGGCTTGCCCGAAGCGATCGCCGAAGCCGCCTGCATCATGAAGGTCATGCTGCTTAACGATTTCGTCATGACCGTGCTTTTTTCCTTCCCGAGCGGAGAAATGAGGCATTCGGTCATTTGCGCCATCTTGCTGTCCTCATAGCACGTAATGCCGCAAGTCGTCCATCCCGGTACGCCTTTGACCGATTCGAGCGCCAAAATGACTTCGGTCGATTCTCCCGAGCGGGATACTCCCACGAGCAAATATTTGCGTCCCGGCACCGCCGCGGCGTCGCGGAACAAGAAAATTTCCGAGGACGGCTGAGCGCTGGCCGGACGGCCCACCCATTTCTTATACGTAGCGGCCATCGTTTGGGCTTGATAATAAGAAGACCCCGAGCCGATAAAGATCACTTCGTCGAATGCGGAATTGCCGATAAACTTGGCGACCCATTCCTTCTGCGTGTCCAGCTGCGCGAGCGCGGCCGCCAATGCTTCCGCCTGTGCGGATATTTCCGGGTATGTCAGTTGGCCGAATGCGTTTGCCATCTTAATTCCTCTCCTCTGCATATTGTTCGCAATGTCCCCGCCGGCTCAGAGCGATTAAAGCCGGAGGACGTGTCTGCTTCCAGTATAAACATAAATTTTGATCGTTTCAATCATTATTTATGATTTTTTCAATCATTTCGTTCACAGCGATGCTCCTTGCAATTTGGGACATGATTTTCACATCGCAATCTTGTCCAAAATTTGAAAATGTACATGCAAAGTGAGAAACCGATGTGGTATAATATCTGGGGAGTTTTTTTTGAAACACTGTTTTAAGAGGTGCAACACTGAAAGCGGTTCATAATAGTTCTTTATTCAGGAGGAGCGTAATTATGGAGAAGCAAGCGGACATCGTCAAAGCGACTGCGACGGATGCGAACCTGAAAAGCTACGAAGAAGCCCGCAGCTCGTTCAGCTGGACCGAAGTGGAGAAGGAATTTTCCTGGTATACGACGGGCAAGGTGAATATGGCTTACGAGGCGATCGACCGTCATGTCGAGGCCGGTTTGCAAGACAAGGTAGCTCTTTATTACAGCGACGCCACACGTGACGAAGCGGTAACTTATGGGCAAATGAAAACGAATTCGGACAAATTCGGCAACGTGCTCCGCAAGCTGGGCGTGCAAAAAGGAGACCGCGTCTTCATCTTCATGCCGCGTTCGCCGGAATTGTACTTCTCCCTGCTCGGCTCGATCAAGATCGGCGCCATCGTCGGCCCTCTGTTCGAAGCGTTCATGGAGCAAGCGGTCCGCGACCGTCTGGAAGACAGCCAAGCCGTAGCGATCGTGACTACGCCTGCGCTGCTACCTCGCGTACCTGTGGCGGATTTGCCTCATCTGAAGCATGTCATCCTCGTTACCGACGAATTCGAAGCTGCAGAGGGCCGTGTCGATTTCAAAAGCGAAATGGCGCAAGCGTCCGATGAACTCGCTATCGAATGGGTAGACCGCGAAGACGGGCTCATTTTGCACTATACGTCCGGTTCGACGGGCAAGCCGAAGGGCGTTGTTCACGTTCACAATGCCATGATCCAGCATTATTACACAGGCAAAATCGTACTCGACCTGAAGCAAAGCGACGTCTATTGGTGTACCGCCGACCCGGGTTGGGTTACCGGTACGAGCTACGGTATATTCGCGCCGTTCCTGAACGCGGCTACCAACGTGATCCGCGGCGGACGGTTCAGCCCGCAAGACTGGTACAACACGATCCAGCGCTACAAAGTTACCGTATGGTACAGCGCTCCGACGGCATTCCGGATGCTGATGGGCGCCGGCGACGACACGGTCAATCAATTCGATCTGTCCAGCCTGCGTCACGTTCTCAGCGTCGGTGAACCGCTTAACCCGGAAGTCGTCCGTTGGGGATTGAAAGTATACAACCAGCGTATTCACGACACATGGTGGATGACGGAAACGGGCGGCCAGCTGATCTGCAACTATCCGAGCATGGACATCCGTCCGGGCTCGATGGGCAAGCCGATTCCGGGTACGGACGCCGCGATCGTCGACGACAACGGCAATGTGCTGCCGCCGAACCGGATGGGCAACCTGGCAATCAAGACGCCATGGCCGTCGATGATGCGCAAAATTTGGAACAACCCTGCCAAATACGAGGAGTATTTCCGCCTGAAGGGCTGGTACGTATCCGGCGACTCCGCTTACATGGATGAAGACGGCTACTTCTGGTTCCAAGGCCGCGTAGACGACGTTATCAACACGTCGGGCGAGCGCGTCGGACCTTTCGAGGTGGAGAGCAAGCTGGTCGAACATCCGGCGGTCGCGGAAGCGGGCGTCATCGGCAAGCCGGACCCGCTGCGCGGGGAAATCATCAAGGCGTTCATCTCGCTTCGCGCCGGCTTCGAACCGAGCGAAGAGCTGAAAGCCGACATCGCCAAGTTCGTCAAGATCGGTTTGTCCGCGCACGCATCTCCGCGCGAAATCGAATTCAAGGACAAGCTGCCTAAGACCCGCAGCGGCAAGATCATGCGCCGCGTGCTGAAGGCATGGGAGCTTGGCCTGCCGACTGGCGACCTGTCGACGATCGAAGACTGATTTCATACAGAAGCGCCCTTTGGAGACGTGAATGCGGCTCCGAGGGGCGCTTTTTTCTGCGGCATCAGAACGATAGCGGAAATTTTCGCCGCTATTTCGTTCGCTTTGACATACTGCCGGGAGTTAGAGGAAATTTTCGCACTTATTTCGGTGTTTTGGTCGATCATGGCCGGCAGACAGAGGCTAAACGCAATAATAGGTACATTTTTTTCCTCTATTTACTCGGAAGTCGATAAAATCGGCTCAATAAGATCATTTTTTGCCGCTATTTTTCCTTGGCGCTTAGACCGCATCGAGATTCCGGCTATCCGCAAAGTAGTTCGTCAATCCCCATTTCATGCCGGCGGACGCAACCTTATAAGCCCCTATTTCGTTAAATATGCATCAAGCTGTTGCGAATGGGGGATTTTTACATGGATAGGGGAAAACGAAGAAGCTTCCGGATGTTTGCGCAAGCAGTGAAATCGGCCGGGCTGGCCGCCATATGCCTGGGAACGATCCTATCGGTTGCCGGATGCGGCGCCGCAACGCTGCCTTCGTCGAAAGCCCACGCTTACTCGGCAGCGGATATCGACGCTCGGCTCGTGAGCGCCTACAATGATTTCGGCTTCGACTTGTACCGGACGACGGCCGCAGGACAGCAAGCCGGCAAGAACGCGTTCATGTCTCCGGCGAGCGTAGCGATTGCGCTGTCCATGACGATGAACGGAGCGGCCGGACCGACCCGGGACGGGATGGCTCAAACTCTCGGGCTGCAGGGGCTGACTCCGGATGAAACGAACAAAGCCGCACACATTTTGCAAAACGTGCTCCGAACGGCCGATCCTTCCGTGCAGCTGTCCATCGCCAATTCGATATGGGCCCGCAAAGAGCTGAAATTCAATCCGGACTTCCTCGCCACGAATAAGAACTATTACGGCGCAGTGACCGAGTCGCTTGATTTCGCCGGCAGCAAAGCCGCAGCCACCATCAACAAATGGGTCAAGAAAGAAACGAAAGGCCGCATCGACAGCATCGTCGACAATAAAATCGACCCTCAAACGATCATGTTCCTGTTAAACGCCGTATATTTCAAAGGCGATTGGACTGTGCCGTTCGAGAAAAGCGCCACGCGGGACAGACCCTTCACCTTATCGAACGGAACGAAAGCGAGCCGCTCGATGATGGACCGCAGAGGTACGTTCGACTATGCCGACATGGACGGCTATGCCGCCGTCAGGCTCCCTTACGGGAACGGCAATACCGGAACGATCGTGCTGCTGCCGGATGAAGGTATGAAGCTGCCGGCATTGACGGACCGGTTGATCGGCTCCGAGTGGCTGAACTTGACCGGTGCGCTCCAGAACCGGCAGGGCGAAGTCATCTTACCCCGCTTCAAGCTGGAATACGAGTCGATATTGAACGAGCCGTTGAAAGCTCTCGGAATGTCTGCCGCATTTGACCGCGATAAAGCCGACTTCAGCGGGCTGCTCGTCCCGCCTCCGAACGCTTATATCGGTGAAGTAAAACATAAGTCGTTCGTTCAAGTGGACGAGAAAGGAACGGAGGCGGCCGCGGTTACGAAAGTAGAATCAAAAGCTACATCCGCACCCGCTTCCTCCGGTTTCATGATGGAGATGAATCGCCCCTTCCTGTTCGTCATTCACGAGCGGCAGACCGGGACGGTGCTGTTCATCGGATCGGTGTACGACCCCGGACTGTAGGCGGCTCGGAAAGGACTAATCTTTAGTGGCAGGGTCTCTGGAGCCGGCACTATAAGGTTCATTTGCACCTTATTACCGCCGAAATCCGTGATTTGCCTAACGATAGTGTTCATATGTACCTTGTTTGCCCAATATCCACACTATTCGCGCCTGTAATCGGCAAACAGGCGACCATAAGGTTCATTTGTACCTTACCGCCGCTAATATCTCCCGTTCGCTCCCGGATAGCGCTCATTTGCACCTTATCCGGCCGAACCGAAAAAAAGACGCCTACGGCATGCCGCCAGGCGTCTTGGTTTATTTGAGTCCGGCCATCAGCTTCTTCAGTGAAGGTCGACAAATGTATTTCCTGCGGGTGCGCTTAGCACAGCCCCCGTCTTCAACAAGTTTGATACGCTAGCGTCCGAGTAGCATTCGGAGAACAGCGCATTCGTACCGATCTGGACGTTCCAGATGAACGTGCGGCTCGCCGTCGCCGTGTCGGTGGCATTGTAAAAGATACAGCCGCGGAATAAGGAAGCCGGCTTGACCAAGCCGTTCTCCTCGATGCGGATGGCGTAGTCGGATACGGCGATGTCTTTCTCGAAGCGGCAGTTTACGAATTCGGTCAAAATGTCCCGGTTCTCGGCATTACGGACGATCCCGATCTGCTGCGCCCCGGTCATGACGGCTTTCACCGAGTCGAAACGGATGCGTCCTTTCGTGGTCAACTCCATCCCCCCGAATACCGAACAGCGGGTAACATGCACATCGCCGGCGGCGGCCGTTTGTCCGATCGATTGGACGTTTCCGGTAAAGCGGCAGTTGTCGAAGCTCGCTTCTTGGAAATCTTTCAATACGACGACCTGAAGCAAGCAATTCCGGATCGCGAGCGCCGGCGTTCCTTGGAGCACTTTCACAATAAGAGCCGCTTCGGCGTCAACGCAAGAGCATTCGTCCACGGACAACTGCAGCTTCGCGTTGTTGGACAGGACGATATCGCCGGAGGTTGCCGTTTTCGACGCCAGAAGCGCAGGATCAGCCGCAGAGTGATCATATAGACAATGGCTGATCCGAATCGTAGCCTTCTTATCGCTGCCCGCGCATAAAACTCCGGTCGCATTTTGTCCTACTGCGGTTACGTCCACCCTGAAGTAACAGTGATCGACAGTGACCGTATCGTTCGCATGGTAAGCGTTGATCGCCATTCCGATACGCGATCCGAATACGAAGCAGTCGGTGCACGTCACGGAGAATCGGTCCGCCTTGCTATCGCTTGCGATGATACCGTACAGACCGTTACCGATCGCGACGCACGAATCCAGCACGTACGGTGCCGTCGATGTTTTGTACGGTCTGTTCACGCCGGGAGCGACCGTAAATCCGCAATGGGTATTATTCTCGGCTACGCATTGGGAGTAGGTGACGTTTTCCGAGTTTTCCGACCAGAAGCCCGCATTGAATTCCCCGCCGCCGTACAGCCTGGATTGGTCATGCCCGTAGCTGGCATGGCATTGGGAGAAGGACACGTTCCAGCTTCCCTGCTCGCAGACAAAGCCGATTCTCGTGTAATCTTCCGCCGTGCAGCGGTCGAACCGGATATGATCGCTTGTTACCGTATATACCGCGTCGCCGAAATTGCCCCGCGCTCGCTTCATCGAGCAGTTTTCCACGATGACCCGGCTGCATTTCTCGATCCGAAGCGGCGACATGAGACTGTTGCGGAACGTGCAGCCGACGATCCGGATATCGGTCGAGTTGTAAAGGTTGCAAGCAAGCCCGCCGGTGAACGAATTGTAGTTCGAGCTGTTCCACGCGGGCGGATCGGCGCTGACCCCTCCGTCAAACGTCATCCCTTCCAAGGAGAGACCGGTTCTGCCCACCATTCTTACAAAATTGTATTTGTTGCCGGTCGGCGACACATTTTCCACGACAGCATTGCCGTGCGCGAACCAAGAAGCCGTGATGAGCAAGCCATAGGCTTTGTACGTGCCTTCGGGAAAATAGAGCCGTTTGGACGACGCGGCCGCGACGGTATCGGCCAGCTGGATCGCGGAGCTGTCGTCCGTCGTTCCGTCCCCTTTCGCTCCAAACCACCGCACGCTATAGAAATCGGTTTCTATGATGCGCTTAAACCTCGCTCCTCCGACGTTTACGAGCAGCGTGCCCGTGTTATCGGGAGACGTCGAATCAAGCGGATCGTATATAAAGTGGCCTTCATGCCCCGGATCGGTCAAATAGTATACGAAATCCGTATGGAGCGAAGCGGCGGCTCGCAGCTCCGCCAGAGTAATCGGAACGACATAGGATAATTCCGTCCATTCTTTCGGCTTGATTTTGTCCGGCGCTCCCCCGTAAACGGATTGCTGCACCGAGCTTCCGGAATTCGCTTGGCCGTATACGGCCCCGGACAACGTTCCCGGCAGCACGAGTCCCGCCGCGGCGGCCGCCCCTGCCAAACCGATTGACGCCAAAGCTTGCCTACGGTTGAGCCCCGCTCGTTCCGGCTCTGTCTTCCCGTGCTCCGACTCTCCGCTATCCCGATTCATACTTCCCGCCTCCCTCGTAATAGGCCGCATTCGCCTCGGATCTTCGTACATGGCCCGGCTTAATAGATCATTTCGCCCCGGTGCGCGCCTTCACTTCGGCAATACCTTTCTCCGCTTCCTCGATCGCAGCGCGGAACGCCGTGTTGATGTCGATGTCGCCCTTCGCCATGAGACCGATTTGTTTCGTGTACGATTTCTCGACCGTAACGTCATAGATCGTTTTGGCCGATATCGGGGCGAATTTGTTGTAGAAGGCGGCGTTAAAGTTTTTGCCCTTGAACTTCGTATCCTGACCGAACACTTTAATGATCGCTTCGTCCTTCAGAACCGGCATCGTACCCTTCTTGGACAGGTCGGTCTGATATTCCGTCGATGTCAAGAACTTCATGACCTCGATCGCAGCATCTTTATTGCCGGCCATGGACGTAATGCTGAAGTAAGTCGGATACGCCTGCGAGCCTACGCCCGGCAGCTCCTTGAACGTCGGCAGCGAAACCATATCCCAGTTCAGCGGGGTAATTTCCTCAGCTACGGTAAAAGGCATTGCGGACAGGAAGACGAACATGCCGAGCGTCTGGTCCTTCAAGAGCGCATCCCGGTAAGGAAGGGCGTTTTTCAGCTCCGTAATGCGGTCCTTGTAGCCTTGGTCCTGCGCCGGGTCGATCATCGTCGTTTGGTACACCTTTCTCCACTTCTCGTTGTCGAGAATCGGCTTGTTCGTCTTCGTGTCGACGTACGGCAGCGAGAACTGGTTCATCCGGAGCATATGCGTAGGCGATACGGACAAACCGAGGTATTGTTTGTCACCGTCTTTGCGGTTCAGCTTCTTGGCCAGCTCCAGCGTTTCGTCCCAGGTCATGCCGTCCTTCGGATACGCTACTCCAAATTTATCGAACACCGCCTTGTTGTAGAACAGGATCAGGTTCGTGTTGTAGACGGGCAAGCCGTACATTTTGCCACCGGATATTTCTCTCATCGCATCGATCAGCGTCGGCTCGAACTTGGTCAGGTCGATGCCGGACTTCTTGATCAAATCGGACATGTCGTACTGCATCTGATACCCGAACAAGCCGTCCGAGAAGTTGCCGATCGAGTCGTAATAAATATCGATCTTCGTTCCGGAGGCGATCAGCTCCGGCAAGGTCGTGCCTTTCTCGCTGCGGATATATTTGATCGTATAGTTCGGGAACTGCTTGCGGATCGCGTTGCCGTACCGGTCGTTGAAGCTGTCCTGGGACTCTCCGCCCATCGTGAAAAATGTCAGCTCCGCGGGCTCCGTAGCCGCGTTCTTTTTCGGCTCCTTCGGCGCCTCTCCGGCTTTCTCGGTCGTGGAAGCATCGCCTTTGCCGCACGCGCTAGCCATCATGGCCAATACTAGGGCAAGGCTCAACGTAACTGTAAGCTTTCGTTTTTGCAAAACAACCCCTCCTGATCTGTTAAGAAAATGGAATCCGGACTCGTTCGACATTTTGCTATTACGCTTTCGTGCATGCATGAACAGTAACCGTTTTCATTATTCACTGCAAAATCGGACGATCATTCGCGGCAGCCCGACTATATTCGGCCGGTCGCTTCGTTCCTCACCTCCATAACGGCTCGCGGTTGTCGCACCGCTCGTAGAAATCGATTTCTTTCTAGTGATAAAAAGAATCCGATTTCTCATGCTATAAACAGCGACATAACGGACTTTGTTTTCAACTATGGGATCATTATATTATACGTATTCTTAACTTGTAAACAAAAAAATTCCACGGAGCTTCCGCCGCCCTGAGAACAGCGGAAGCCCCATGGAATTACCCGGTAATCGCTTTTACGGATTGTCGCACTACGAGCTCCGGCTCGATCAATACATTCGCGCTTCGGGATACGGTCTGTCCCTCGGACTGCTCGGCCGCCGTCTTGTCGGCCGCATCGCCCGCCAATATGTCGATGGCGCACGAGGCCAGGCGGGCGATACTCGGACCGACGACGGTCAGCGGCACGTCCAGCAGCTCCTGCATTTCGGGCACATCATCATACACGATCAGCGACAGATCGTCCGGGATGCTTATTTTATAAGTTCGAAACCATTTGAGCATTTGGAATAGAGCGCCCTGACTGTCCAAAATGAGCGCCGTAGGACGCTCCTTCGCAGGCCGGGCCAGCAGCGCCTCCACCGCCTGATGGGGAAAAATGCGCCCTTCGCGCTGAAGGACATAATCCGGGTGGTGCTCCATCTGGAACTCGACCATACCTTGCATAAATCCGCTCATCTTGTCGGACGCGTTTCCGATGAACGTGATTTTGCGGTGTCCGAGCTCCGCCAAATGCTGTACCGCTTTGTATATGCCTCGCTTCCGGTCCATGTCGATCCGGTGAGCTCCTTCCAGGGTCGCTCCGCCCATCAGCAGCAATTCCCCTTGGAACGCTTCCATTTCCTTCATGAACGGCATGTCGGGAACCCAGTTCGACGACTCCCAGAACAGAATGCGGTCGACAAAATGCTCGTTGAACGTATGCACGGCCACGGCCGGATTGGCCACGGATATTAGAAACGTAAGCCCTCGGGCCGATACTTCCCTTTGAATCGCGTGACAGAGATGATAATAAAACAACCCTTCGGTTCTCGGCCAGATGAGTCCGATACAGTTGGATTGACGCGTGACCAGCCGTTTCGCGGCCAAATTCGGAACGTAGTTCAGCTCTTTGGCTATTTTCAGAATACGTATTCTCGTCTCTTCGCTTACGCCCGGCTCGTTGTTCAGCGCTTTGGAAACGGTAGGTTGGGTGACGCCGGCGAGCTTGGCAATATCTTTGACGGTAATTCTCATCGGTACGGCCTCTTTTCGGGATAATGACGACTACGTATACTATAATGCATTTCGGTCACTTATGCACCCATTGCGACGCCCCCGATCGTCATCGCAAAAAAAGACCGCCCTCAAGGCAAGGGCGGCTGCTGAAAAAGTCTAAGCGAGAGTTGGAATACCAAAAGAGGTGGGGGAGATGTGCGTAAAGCGAAGCGGCTGACTTTAAAATCGTGTTGTAACCTCTGAAAATTCCAAAAACAACACGATTTTAACGGAAGTGGAGCGCATTCCCCGACCTCTTGCCTTCAGCGCTTCCCTTCTTGCAGACTTTTTCAGCAGCCTCCAAGGCAAGAGGGCGGCCTATCTTAAAACTAAATCATTCCGGCCGGCAGCTCGAACCGCGAGTAGCCGTCCAGCTTGAACGGTTTCGTGGACGTCGCCCAAGGCAGGCCGTACTCGGAATAAAGCTTGCCTTGCTCGGCTGCGTCCTTCATAACGTCCGACAATCCGGGCAGCAGACGGACCGTCGTGTTCTCTTCCGCCTGCTCCACCACGTACTCCATCGGGATCGGGCGAACGGCGCCCGAAGATTCGTATGCCCCGTTCGAGGCGAGCACGAAGCTGCGGCACGCTTCGATCGGCGAATAGAGCGGCTCGCCGCCTCCGGAGATCGCCTGCATCAGGTTCAAATACATGTTTCGCACCAGGTTTTCGTTCCCGAAAGATTTGCTGTGCTCCCCGTCACGGCCGGCGATCGTCAGCTTGTTCTGATAGTTCCAGCGCGCTTCCCCTTCGGTCCCCTTGACGGAAATGAAAGGCACCTCGCTGTCATGATGGGCCAGCATCGCGTAAAAATGAACTTGTACACCGGTTGCCGTGCCGATCCTTAGAACGGATACGTCGTCGCCTTCGATGTCGTTCACATGATAAAGCTCGGCTTGCACGGAGTTTGGCTCCGCCCGATAGGCATCGCCACTTCCCGCTGCGATCAGACAATTGTTCAGCAAGTGGGCGAGCGGGTTGTTGAACGTCCCGTCCAGCACGTACTGGCCGTCGCATAGAAGCTTGCCGGCCCAGCGCGTTCTCTCATAGTACGATCGCAGACGCTTCCACATGCCGACCCCGGTCACGTGCGTCACTTGTCCGATCGCGCCCGACTCAAGCTGACCCAGCATCTCCCGGAACGCCCGGCCCGACGTGTTCTGGAAATTCACTTGGCACAGCTTGCCGGTAGCCCTCTGTGCGGCGATCATCTCGTCCAAATCCTGGATCGTCACGGCCGGCGGCTTCTCGACGATCACATGGAACCCTAGCTGCATGACGCGCACGCACATCGGCTTATGGGCCGCAATCGGGGTGGCGATCGCGACGAAATCGATTTCTGGATGCTCGCTCAGCATCTGCTCATAATCCGAGTAGTGCGCGGCACCAAACGACGTGAGCTTGGCGTACTCCTCGGCATAGGCTTCCGCTCTTACGTCCGCGAAAGCGACAATTTGCAGCAGACCTTCCTTGGCCAGCTCTGTCATGACCCTGACGTGTTGTGCGCCAAATCCCCCGATACCAATTATCGCAGATCGAATCATATTCACTAGCGGTCTCCTCCGCACCGAATAGGCTATTGCCCGGATAGCTGGGCTGTCCGGGCAAACATTCATTCTTTTTCACTAACAGTTGGGACTTTACACATGCTCCAAGTAACGCTCTTTGATCAAGGCCAGCGCCTCGTCCCCTTGCATATCCCATACTTGCCGGTTGAATATTTCCACTTCGATGGCGCCGGCATATCCGGCCGCTTCCACTGCATGACGCATCCGCCGCAGTTCGATGACGCCGTCTCCCATCATGCCGCGGCCCATGAGCAGATCCGGTACCGGTACGATCCAATCCGAGACGTGGAAGCCGAGAATGCGGCCTTTCGCCCGTTCGATTTGCGCGTACAGCTCCGGGTCCCACCATACGTGGAAGGCGTCGATGACGACTCCGACATGATCGGCGTCGAACTTCTCGGCAAGCGTATTCGCTTGCGCCAGCGTATTGATCACCGACCGCTCCGCGGCATACATCGGATGGAGCGGCTCGATGCCGAGCTTGACTCCGTGCGAGCGGGCGAACGGCGCGAGCTCGGCGATCGCCTCCTCGACCGTCTTGCGGGCGAAATCGATGTCGCGGTCCGGCGCCGGGCCGCAGACGAGCACAAGCACGTCGGTGCCGAGCTCGGCCGCTTCCTCGACGGCGCGGCGGTTGTCGTCGAGACGCATCTTGCGCTCTTCCGCCGTCGCAGCCGGAAAATATCCGCCGCGGCACAGGCTGGATACGCGCAGCCCGGCGTCGCGCACGAGCCGCTTGCTCTCGGCGAGACCCGCCTCGGCGACTTTATGCCGCCATAGGGCGATCCAAGGCACTTCGGCGCGGACGGTCACATCGACCGCTTCCCGCATATTCAGCCGGTCCGTCGTAATCTGGTTCAGGCTGAGTCTATCTATGGAAAGTAGAGGCTCCACAATGCTTCCCTCCCGTAATGTACTTCAAAAGGGACTAACTGGCAATACTAAATTTACCGATCAGCCCTTGATTCCGGCTAGCGCCAGCACCGGCTTCATCCGCTGCACGGCGAGCTCCGGATCGGCAAGCAGCCCGGCCCGGTCGGCCAGCACGAACAGCTCCGCCAGATGGACGATCGAGCGCGAGCCTTCCGCGCCGCCGATCATCCGGAAATGCGACTGGCGGCCGTTCAAATAAGCCATGAATACGATTCCCGTCTTGTACGCGTAAGTCGGCTTCTGGAAAATATGCCGCGACAACGCTACGGTCGGCTCCATGATCGCTTCGTAGCTGTCCATATCCCCCGCATCCAGCGCATGAAGCGCTTGCGCCGCGGCCGGCGCGATCGCGTCGAATATGCCGAGCAGCGCGTGGCTGTATCCTTGCTCGTCGCCGCGGATCAGCTCCGGATAGTTGAAGTCGTCGCCGGTATACATCTTGACGCCCTCCGGCAGCAGCCGGCGCATCCGGATTTCTTTGCCGGCGTCGAGCAGCGATATTTTGATGCCGTCCACCTTGTCCGCATTCGCCCGGATCACGCGTAGACATACGTCCATGGCCGCGTCCAAATCGTCCTTGTAGCCCCAATACCCCGCGAGCGCCGGGTCGAACATGTCGCCCAGCCAGTGAAGAATGACCGGCTGCTTCACTTGTCCCAATATGCGGCCGTATACCCGTTCGTAATCTTCCGGCCCTTTCGCGCATGCGGCAAGGGCGCGGCTGGCCATGAGAATCACTTGTCCGCCTTCGCCTTCGACGAAGCCGACCTGCTCTTCATAAGCCGCTTCCACGGCTTCAAGCGTCACGTGCGGTCCGGGCGCCAAATGGTCCGTTCCCGCTCCGCAGGCGATGCGCCCTCCTACCGAACGCGCTTCCGCGATCGAACGGCGGATCAGCTCCTTCGAGCGGTTCCAGTCGAGCCCCATCCCGCGCTGGGCCGTATCCATCGCCTCCGCTACGGCAAGGCCGAGCGACCACAGGTGATGGCGGTACGAGAGCGTCGAGTTCCAATCGATCTGAGCCTGATGCAGCGGATCGGCGTCCGCGAACGGATCGCAGACGACATGTGCGGCCGAGAACGCGATGCGGCCTGTGAACGGCTTCGCCGGCACGGAGAACGATGCCGCTTTGCCCGGCGTATATTCGTACAGTTCTCCCCCCGCGCGGGGGAGGAGCAGCGTTTTTGCCATAATGGCTCCCTCCCTACAAGCTCAGCTTCGGTACGTCGATCCAGCGGCGCTCTTGCCACGATTGTAGCCCGAGATCGGCAAGCTGGGTGCCTTTCGCGCCTTCGAGCAAATCCCACGGGAACGGCGTATCGATGACGATATGCTTCAGAAACATTTCCCACTGCACCTTGAAAGCGTTATCGAACGTCGTGTTGTCCGGCACCTGCACCCATTGGTCGCGGAACTTGAACGGATTCGGAATGTCCGGGTTCCATACCGGCTTCGGCGTATTGACGCGGTGCTGCGCTTTGCAATCGCGCAAGCCGGCCACGGCGCTGCCTTCCGTGCCGTCTACCGTTACCGTCAGCAAGTCGTCGCGGTCGACGCGCACCGCCCAGGATGAGTTCGCCTGCACGATAATGCCGCCTTCCAATTCGAACGTCGCATAAGCCGCATCGTCCGCCGTACAATCGTAAGGAACGCCTTGCTCGTCAAGCCGTTTCGGGATATGGGTGGCTGCAAGACAAGAGACGGACTTCACTTCTCCGAACAGGTTGTCCAGCACATACCGCCAGTGCGCGAACATGTCGACGATGATGCCGCCGCCGTCTTCCTTGCGGTAGTTCCACGAAGGCCGCTGCCCCGGCTGCCAATCGCCCTCGAACACCCAGTAGCCGAATTCCATCCGTACGGACAAGATGCGCCCGAAGAAGCCGGAGTCGATCAGCCGCTTCAATTTCAACAGACCGGGCAGGAACAGTTTGTCCTGCACGACGCCGTTCTTCACCCCGGCCTCGCGGGCGATGCGGGCCAGCCCCATCGAGCCTTCCAGATCGACGGCCGTCGGTTTCTCGCAGTAAATATGTTTGCCTGCCGCGATCGCCTGCTTGATGCTTTCCGCACGGCGAACCGTCGTTTGGCTGTCGAAATAAATTTCATTATAAGGATCGGCGAGGCATGCCTCCAGATCGGTGCTCCAACGGGCGACTCCGTGCGCTGCGGCAAGCGCCTGCAGCTTGTTCTCCTGTCTGCCGACCAGAATCGGGTCCGGCATGATGACGTCCCCGCCCGGAAGCGCGACGCCTCCCTGATTGCGAATGGCCAAGATGGAGCGGATCAAATGCTGGTTCGTCCCCATGCGGCCGGTTACCCCGTTCATAATAATTCCGATATTGCGCACTGCCATGTTCATTGCTCCCTTCGTCGTTCGTATACCCGTATTGTATCGAAAGCTAAAGCGCTTTTCTTACAACTCCGGGAAGACGATTCTTAATTTCGGAAGCGAATTCGAAACTTGGCCGCTTAAAAACAAAGAGCGCCCTACAATCGGGCGCCCACGGAATCGAACGTTAATATTTGCCGCTGACGACGAAAATAATCGACAAGACGAAGGCGGAGCTGACGGCGAGCCCCGTCACGTAGGAGGTGATGGAGGACGAAGCCGTATGGGCGACACCGCCGGAAATCCGCTTCACCATGCGTCTTCCCATCATCGAGATGACGACGATAAACAGCAGAATGACCATGCCTCCGACCCGCTCCATGTAGATCATCCAGAACGGTTTGTCCGACCCGAGTCCCATCTGGAGCAGCATGAGGACACCGCTCACGAGAACGAGGAAGGCGCTCGGATGCGTAAGGAAATTGAACGTGCGGACCGTTTTCTTGACCAGCGCTCCCACATCGGCGGAATGAATTTGCTTCTTCATGGCCGTGAGCAGAATGCCGACGGCAACGAGCGAGCCAAGCCAGACGCATAGCCCGGATAAATGGATGAACAGCCAAAAACCGTACATCATAAAACCTCCTCCGCACTGTAGACGGTCCGCCGAACCGTACCGACGGACATTTCACCCGGTTCGCGCCGATGGCGCGGCATGCCGGATATTTTGAGCACGCCTATAGTCACGCGTGATTAATAATACATGAGTAGGTTATCAAATTTTTGATCTTCCCGTCAAAGTTACTATAATGGGGATGAACGAAGCAAGGAGGATCAACATCATGGATGAACGCGAGCTGCTCGTATTGGGCTTGTTGATGGCACAAAGCCAGCACGGCTATCAGATCAACGAATTTATCGAACGCAACCTCGGGCAGGTTTCCGATATGAAGAAGGCGACGGCCTACGCGATCTTGAAAAGGCTCAATCAAGCCGGCTGTGTCGACGTGAGCGTGGAACAGGAGGGGAATCGGCCGCCCCGGCAAATGTACTCGATTACGGAGCGCGGGGAAGCCAGATTTCAAGAGCTGCTGCGAAGCGTCTTGTCGAGCGTGGAAAATGTAACGCCTTCCGGCGACATCGGCCTTATGTTCATCGATCATCTCCCCGCTTCGGAGGCGCTGGCGCTGCTGGCGGAAAGACTGAAGAGAACGGAGCAGCTGCTCGCAGTGCTGGGGTCCGTCCCCCGTCACGGACACGGACATGGCGTCGATCTGTCGATCAGCCACCGGATCGCCCTGCTGCAATGCGACCGCGACTGGCTGAAGGAGACGATCGGAGCTTTATTAAAATCGTCTGTCAGCGAACGGCGGAAGTGATCTGCCCTAGTACAATCATCGGCTTGGAATAAGAGCCTTTTCTTAGGTTGTTGAAAAAGTCTAAAGAGAGTGTTGGAGCACAAAAAGAGGTGGGGGAGATGTGCGTAAAGCGAAGCGGCTGACTTTAAAATCGGGTTGTAACCGCTGAAAATTCAAAAAACAACATGATTTTAACGGAAGTGGAGCGCATTCCCCCACCTCTTGCCTTCACCGCTTCCTCTCTTGCAGACTTTTTCAACAACCTCACTTTCTACCCTTTATTTTGTCCAAAACCGGTTTTTTTCCCCAAATAAGAGCGATTTGGGACCCTTATTCTAATCAAATGGTCAATAATCCTATATCGTCCCCACACCGCAATGTGATCCTATAAGAGTCACAAACAGCCGCTATTTTGTCTCAACGCCCCGCCAGCTTTCGCCAGCCCCAGCGCCCACCCGCCCCGATACGAAGAAGACTAACTTGAACATCTCATTCCGCATATTCCGCTTGCCCGGACGTATTGAGCTCCCTGTAGGTTTTCGGCGATATTTTCGCGACGGCCTTGAACGAACGGTAAAACGTGGAGACGGAGTCGTATCCGACCTCGAAGCAGATGGAGATAATATCTTTACCGGTTTCCGCGAGCAGCTTCTGGGCGAGGCGGATGCGCACCTCCGTCAAATACTGCATCGGCGTCATGTCGTACCGCTCCTTGAAAATGTTGTTCACGTGCCGGGTGCTGATGCCGAGTTTGGACGCGATGTCCACCGCCGTCAGCGGATCGAAATAGTGCGAATCGATATAGCTGCGGATTTTCTCCGCGCGGAGCCGATTGGAGCCGGTCCCTCCCGCCGGGCTTTGGACGGACCGGGCGAGCGACAGCAGCAGCTGCGACAGCTGGATTTTGAGCGACAGCCTGCCGAGTACGGAAGGCTCCTTCGTTTGCTCGAACAGCATTTTCCGCAGCATTTGACGCAGCTCGCTCCCCGTAAATATATTCGGCTTCATGAGGACCGATGTTTGAAAATGGGTGCGGAGCAGCTGCTCGGCCATTTCCGGATCGAGCGCCGCTTCGTCGAATGCGAGCACGAGCAGCGTCAGCCTCGAATCGGACTTGACGGAATGGACGGAGAACGGAACGATGAGCGCGGTATCGTTGACGGCCAGCTCGCGGTTTTCCCCGTCCAGTCGGATCGTTCCTTCGCCCTCGAGCACGAACAGCAGCTGATGCGTCTGATGATGGTGCTCGGATACGAGATGGCCGCCCATATGCTTCTGCTCGTATATATCGATATGATTCGGAGACAAGTCGATCCATTTGATCGTCATGCCGCAACCTCCATCCGTGGAACATGTCTCGTATCATTCGCAACTAATATTCCTATTACTTCCGGGGGAGCCACCAGATGCCTGTCGTTTCTGATTATACCGGAAAGCCGGCCGGGGATGCAGAAAAAAATTCGCGCCGTTTGTCAGGAATCGATCGTCAATCGGCATCAAGAGGGTGTAACCACCATCCTAGAGGCGAAGGAGAAATATCGAATGGCGGAAGTTTCAGGAACAAAACCTTTATCGGGACCGTCGATGGTCATGCTCGTCGTGGATGAGCAGGCGGCTGTAAACTACTACAAACATTTGGGATTCGTTCACGAATCGATCGGAGGGCACTCCCACGTATCGAGAGACGGCGTATGCTTCATCCTGCATCCGGCCCGGAATCCGAGCGACATTAGGCCTCCGTCGTCCGCGGAAGGCGGACTTTACTTCGATGCGTTCTGCTACACGAATGCCGCGGGAGTGTTCGGCTTGCGGGAGGAGTTTGCCGGCAAAGGCGCCGAAATCGTCCACTCCGCGTTGGACGGCTGGTGGAAGGAATTTACGATCCGCGATTTGAACGGGTACCGGATCGCTTTCGGCGGATCGGAATAACAGCGATGCTAATATAAGGCATTTCAGCGAACAATGAATCTAATTTGCTTATTTGTGAACCTCGTTGCGCTATTGGGCTCTGCTAACCGGCAATCGGTGGAACAGTGAACCTGAAGTAACTATTACTAACCTTAAGTTCAGTATTAACGAAATTTGGATCGCTATATGCCGAATTCGCCCGTCTTGCAAGCGATTAGCGAAATTGAGTTCCGTAACAGTGAAGTTTGGTTCGTTCAACGCCAAAATTGCAGCCCCCTACCGTTGCCGGAGGGGGCTCTCGTCGAATTACTTAAATCTCAAGGATGTCCGCCGTTACCGGTCCGAACAAGCCGGACGGTAAGGAGGCTCCGTTGTATGCGTTAGCCAAGCTGTTCGTTACAGTAACGCGAAGCTTGTTCGCGCCAGGCCGGACCGCCGCCGAAACGTCGGCATAACGGTACGGCTTCCAAAACCGGACGCCCAGCGGCACTCCGTTCAGCTCGACCGCTGTCATTTCCTCCGCGTCCCCCAGGTCGAGCCGGATGACCCGGCCCGCTCCGGCTTCCTCCTGCTCCAGATGAAGCTCGTTCTCGTAAACGACCTCCCCGGAGTAGTGGTTCATCCCTTCCCATGCGGTCCACGAGCCGAGCCCGACCGGCCTTGCGCTCCCAGCTTCCGTACCGGGGACGATCGCGCTCCAGCCCGAATCGAGCCGGACCGTGCGGATAACCCGATCCGGCTCGGGCGGCTCGGACACGACCGCCGGCCGGGAAGGATCGATGCAAAGGATGACGCTCCCTCTTCGTTCCAGCTCCAGAGGAACAACAGCGGACTTACCGGAGCTCGCCGACGGCAGCAATGGCTGCGCGACTGCACTCCCTTCCCACGGGTCCCATTTCTCCGCGAAGCCGGCCGTTCCGAGCTCGACGGTTCCTTCCCAGCGCTCCTCGCCTTCGTTCACGAACAAATAGAAGTGAACGTCCCCTTTCCGGACATGGCTGCTGCGAATGTCAGGGCAAGCCGGGACGAGCGTAACGTCGCGGGGGAGCAGTCGATCCAGCGCCGCCGGAAGCTCCCGGCCGTCAGCGGCGATGCCTATTCCTTTCGCCGAAGTCGAAGCCGTCACAGGCACCGCCGCCGATGCGGCGCCTGCTTCCGCTTGCGCCTTCGACGCGACGGCGACCGCTGCTTCTACTTCCGCTTGCGCCTCCGAAGCGACGATGACCGTGCCTCCTATCTTCGCAAACTCGGCCAGCCGTGCTCTCGTCTTATCCGCGAACCGTTCCGGACGGTCGACCACTATGACCGGGTAGCCGTATTCCCCGATGCGGGCCGCGCCGTTGCGGAGCTCGCACCTATCCGCGAACAGACGCTCTTCCAAATAATTGAACTCGATCTGATGCTCATACAACGGTACGGCGATTTCCCAAGGCATCCGGTCTTCCTCGCACAGAACGGCGACCCGGGCGGCGTTTACGGAGTCCGTCATGAGCCAGCTCATCCGTTTCATATAGTCGCTGATCGTCCGGTAGTGAGGCCACCAGATGCTATTCGGCCCTACATCGGGCGGGCGCTCGTCTCTCCGCTTACCTTCGATGGAATAGTAGAACGCGTGAGGCACGAGCATGTTGACGCCGCGGACGAACAGCCAGTCCATGTACCATTTCATCTCGTCCGCCGTAAAGTACCAGCCCATACCCGCTTTGAAGCAAGCTCCGAAGCATTCGTTCAAGTTCCGCCTTCTGCCGCGGTGGCGCGCCGCGTCCGAGGAGCATTTGCCTAGCGTGCTGTCCGCTCCGTGCAGTCCTTTGCCTTCTCCGGGCTCGACGACGCGCCAGACGATATCCTGCCCCGGCAGCTGAAAATATTCGAGCAGGCCGATCTCGTCGCTATGGCCGGGATGCCCGGTCAGTTGGATGCCGTGCTCCGCGCACCAGTCCGAAAGCGGACGGTAATAGCTGTGCGCCAGCTTCGCGTTGACCGCCTTCGCATAGGCGGCGCGCACCTCCGAGGTCCGGCCCCCGGCATCGAGCCATAGCGCGGGCAACTGCTTCTCTTCGAGCCCGAAGCTCCGGGCGTATGCGAGAAATCCGTCCGTCCATGGCTTCAAACCGCGTATAGGAGCGCGTCCCATGATGTTCGGCTCGTCCGTGAACATCGCGATTACGGTGCTTCCGAAAAACCGCTTCAGCTTCCTGTAATAAGCTTCATGCGTCAACCGGATGAACGTTTCCGTCGCTTTCGGATTCAGCAGGTCCGCCGACGGCGGCGCATCGGGATCGACATCGTCCTGTCCGAAATAAACGCCGCGTATCACCCCTTTGGAGTATGTCTCTACGAATAACAGAATGGCCCAGCTTCGGTTATCCGGAGGAGTGAACTTGACCGAACCTCGTTCTGCTTCCAGCAGAACGATACTGGCGGGATCGAACGCGCGATCGGACGTTTTCACGACCGCCTGGGCGGATACGAGCGTCTCTCCTTCCTTTATCGGCACGGCAAACTCGGTGCATTCGCCACCGTTGCACGGCATCTCGATCAGCTTAAGCCCGCGGCTCGCGAAGGCCGGATTTTCCTTCGCCACCATGCCCATCGCCGAGCCGGAAGGATACATCGCTTCGTCGTACAGGATCACTTTCATCCGGAGCCGCTCCGCTTCCTCCACGGCCGCTTCCACCAAATCCATATAGCTGTCGGATAAATAAGGCGTCGATTCGCTCATGCCGAGCCTCGGATGAATGACGAACCCCGCCACCCCTTTGCTTGAGAAATCGCGAATTTGCTTGATAATCTCATCCCGGTTCATGCTTCCGTTCCAGAACCAGAACGGCAGCGGCGAGAATTCGTCGTCCGGCTCGATGAACTGCTTCTTCAGCGAATCGATCGCGGCGGCATTGTTGCCTGGCTTCATGATTATGTTCCCCTTTTGGAAGAGCTTCGTTTCAGCCTTAACTATATAAGAAAACAAGCCCGGATCGCTATTGGCGATGCGGACCTGTTGATAGCCGTTTCGGACATTCTTGAGAAGCTGCTGTCCGGGCTTGGCTGACGGCTTGCCGTCCAATCCTTGTTGAGGATTTGCGAGACTATCCATTTACGTAAGCCATATGGGTGCGTCGCGCCGGCCATCGTGTACGGCCGCGCAGCCTGTGGATGCGGAAGTTTGAGTTCCGCTATTGCCCGGGAAAGGGCGGGAAAACGAGAGTAAAGGAACTTTCAGTTCCGTTTCCTCACTTTTTCAGTATGAAAATGGCGATTTTCCCGAAATAGAGGAACTCATTGTTCCGTTTCCCCCTTTTTTCGCCTCGATCAAGGCCAATAGCGGAACTGGTTCTTCCTTTCTTCTTTTACGAACTTGAAACGAAGCTCCCATGCCGCCGCTTTGTCCGCGAAAACCCGCTTATTCGCAGCGAACGATCAGGTCGATCGGATACCGCCCGGCATTGCGGCCGTACAGTGCCAGACCGCCTGCATCCGCCTGCAGCGAGAGCGTCAGCCTGCGACTTTGGTCCAGCTTGGCCGCGATCCGGCCGGGAACGGCTACTTTGCACAAATACCCGTATGATCCCGCCTCGTCCAGCTTGTTCGAGACCGGCTGGTAATGCCACGACAGCACCCCGCGGCTGTCCGCCGGATCGTCCGGAAGCACGAACGACTCGACCGGCTCTCCGTCGATCAGCACTTGCAGACGGGACTCGTGGCATTCCTCGTCGGTCATGTAATACGTGTTCGGATTGCGTTCCGTATTCGGGTCCGCGCCGTGCATGAACGAGATTTCCGACTTGACGTACGTTCCTCCTTCGACGTTGCGGATCAGCAGCCGTTTCGCGCCCGCCTCGAACCATATCTCGACGTTATGGATAACGGCCAGCTCCTTCCGATCCGGCAGCGTGATCTCGTAGTCGAAGCGGCCTTCCGGCCCGCCGTTTATTTTGTGGCCTTGAATCGCTTGCCATTGGTGCGGGAACGTGTGGCCAGCGAATTCGCCTACCGGCGTACTGACGATCCGCGCCGCCCCTTCGCCGACTGATCCGGGCTTGCCGCCTCTCACGTCGAAGGTCGTGAAGTTGCGCGATACGACTTCGCCTTCCTCCGTCGCGAGACGCAGCGCCAGCACGGCCACGGCATCCAGCGCCGGCAGCTTGACGGTAAGCGGTTCAAGTGGAGACACGCCGTAGCCGTCCCAGTCCAGAGTGACCTCGCCGCAGTCCGCAACCGTTCTTACGCCCAAATGGTCATAGGACAGTTCCCAGACGAGCCGGAGCCGCTTCCCGAAATGCCGGTCGGAGAAGCTGGACCGCATAATCGATAGGATCGCTTCGGTACCTGCGTCTACCGTCTGACAGGGCGGGGCGTCGATCACGATGAAATCCGCGGCGTGCAGATCGGCGATCGTCATGCCCGGCACGAACGATTCGTAGCCGAACCGTTTCTCCGAGCCGTCGAGCCGGTAATAGCCGTTGAACTCGTTGATGACGTCGCGGAATTCCGTGAAGACGAAGCCGCATATTTTGTCATGGCGGCGGAATTCGTTCAACATATACCGGTAATGCCAAGATATATCGCTGTCTCCCGCTCCGCCTTCGATGCCCCATACGTTGCCGCACTCGCTGTTCATCAAAGGGGCGCCGTTCTGGACGTTGCCGCCGCAATAGTTGAACGCCGAGCCCGGAAACGTCTGATCGGCGACTTTGGCGATATGCCCCTTCACTTTCTCGTACCCGTTCATATAGAAGTGCCATGTATTGAGATCGGATTCCACATGGTCGTAGTTGCAGGCCGAATTGTCCTCCACGAGCCGGGTCGGGTCGATCACTTTCGCCCACTTGTAAATATGGCGCACCCATTCCTGCGTTTGCGGCAAATATTGCTTGGCGGGAATCCAGTCCCTCGTCTGGTCCGGCGCCTCGTCGTCCGTCTTCAAGCCCCACGTCTCGTTGAACATGACCCAAGAGAAAATGGATGGATGGTTGAAATCCCGTTCAATCGTCTCAAGCGCTTCCCGCTCGTACGTCTCGCGGGCTTCCTGGTCGGGGTTGCCCCAGAAGCACGGCATGTCTTCCATGACGAGAATGCCCAGCTTGTCGGCCCAGTACAGCTTGCGCGGCTCCTCCGGCTTGATATGGATGCGGACGAAGTTCAAGCCGAGCCGTTTCATCAAGTAAATTTCTTCCCGCATCTCCGTATCCGTCGGATAAGTGAAATAGCCGGTCGGATGATACGATTGGTCGAGCGTGCCGTTCAAGTAGACCGGTTTGCCGTTCAGCGTAATCCAGCGATAGTCCCGGTCGCCAAACAAGGCGGTCCCGATTTCGCGTATGCCGAAATACGTGCGGACGATATCTTCACCGCCGTCGCCGGCAAGACGCACCTCTCCCTCGTATAAATGCGGCGTATCCGGACTCCAGAGCCGCGGAGCGTCGACGGTGAAACAAACCTTCGCTTCGTTCCGGCCTTCGGTCAGCTCAAGCTCGGCGCGATGTTGTACCTTTCCACCGTCGAAACGGAAATCCAGCTCCGCCTTCCCTGGCCGGTTCGCCTCGATAGTCGCCGTTACTTCCACTTGCCCGTCGATCTGGGTTATGAATTTCGCTGCCTTCACATAATTTTGCGATCGTGCTTCCAGCCACACCGGCTGCCAAATGCCCCGGATTTCACCGTAGCCTTGCTTGCCGCGGGCTTGGCTGGCGCGATCGTTGTCTTCCGCGCGAACGACGATGATGTTGTCCGAGCCGTTCAGCCACAGCGCGGTGACATCAAAATCGAAAGCGCCGTAGCCGCCCGTATGCGATCCGGCATGCTCGCCGTTGACCCAAACGTCGCAATCGTAATCGACGGCGCCAAAATGCAGAAACAGCCTCGAACCGGCCTTGGCGGGCGTCCATCGGACGGTTCGCCTGTACCAGCCGATGCCTTTCTCGTTGCGCCCCACTCCGGAGAGCGGACTGGCCCACGAGAACGGCACCGTAATGCGCAAGCCGAATTCGGGATGCTCCAGTTGTTCCGGATGTTGGTGCCACAGCTGTCCGATACCCACGTTATCCGGATCGAACCGGAACGACCATGTACCATTCAGATTGAGCCAATCCGCTCGTTCCCAATCGGGACGCGGATGCTCGGGCCGGGGAATGCCCGCCTCGGACTTCGTTAAGATGGGGGTTTCCATCGGGTGAACACGACCTTTCTTCTTGATTTCACACCCATTCTACTGCATACATTTAATACATGCAATGTATATTATGTTTTTATAATATTTTATTTTATCAATGTACATTTCGTTTTTACAATAATCGTTTTTTGGTGTACACTGTACCTATCATTTCTCGATAAGGAAGAACCGTATGAGCGATTTCAAACAGGAACTGATCCGGTATCCCGCTTCGCGCATTACCGAGGTGGCCAAAGCGTTATCCGGCGACCTGCGCGTACGCATCCTGGAGGCGCTCGGCGACAAGCCGATGAGCGTAGGCCAGCTCGCAGAGGCGCTCGGAGTCGCCCAGCCGACGATTACGATCAACGTGCAAATGCTCGAGCAGGCCGAGCTCATCGTCTCCACTCCGGGGGCGAACCGGGAGAAAATTTGCTCCGTCACCTGCAAAGCGATTCTGCTGGAGCTCCCCATCAAGCCCGGAGACGGACTTCACCGATTGGAAGAAATCCATATGCCGATCGGCATGTATTCGAACTGCCGAGTCCAGCCGCCGTGCGGGATGGCGGGTAAAGACGGCTCCTTGTTCGGTTCGATCGACGATCCGCGCGTCTTCTACATGCCGGAGCGGACGGAGGCGTCGCTGCTCTGGTTCTCGGGTACAGGAAGCATCGAATATTATTTTGCCAATCCGATGCCACCGGGCGTACCGCTCGACGAGCTCAGGCTGAAGGCCGAGGTTTGCTCCGAGGCGAACAGCTTCCGCATGGATTACCCGTCGGATATTTCGCTGTACATGAACGATCTGCTCGTGGGAACATGGACGAGCCCGGGCGATTTCGGCGACCGCAAAGGCAAGCTGACGCCGGACCGGTGGTTTCACGGCACCGAATACGGCACGCTCGTCGAATGGAAAGTAACGAAGGAAGGCTGCTTTCTTAACGGCTCCCCGGGAGCGGAGACGACGCTCGACATGCTCGGCCTGCACTACCGCGAACCGATCCGCGTCCGCTTCGAAGTTAGCGAAGATGCCGCGAATAAGGGCGGGCTCAACTTGTTCGGCTCCGGGTTCGGGGATCATCCGCAAGATATCGTGCTGTCGTTCGTGAGAAGCAGCGAGCGGTAGCATGCACAATCTCAAAGGAGGAGTTCTTATGCATCGAAAAAAAGTCCCCCGTTAAGCCCGTGGTCCACCATTCCTGCATGAGTGTCCGCTTACCCGACAAAATCAAAAGGGAGATGCACGCTAATGAATAGGAATGGACCTGTAGAAATGTCTCGGAGCGAAAGACTTCAAACCTGCCATGACATTTCCGGAGAGGCTGCACGAGGTTTACGGAAACCAAGTATTGGCGATCGGGGTTTACGGATCGGTTTCCAGAGGGACGGACGGTCCTTTCTCGGATATCGAGATGTTTTGCGTTCTGGAGCAGTCAAGCGAATCGATCGATTTTAGCTATGAATGGTCGTCGGGGCCTTGGAAAGCCGAAGTGAACGTACGCAGCGCGGACGTTCTTCTCGAAACCGCCTCAACGGTCGACGGCGAATGGCCGTTGACGCACGGTCCTTTCTTTGCTCCGCTTTGTCTGTTTGATCCTAAAGGCTTTTTCCCCCAATTAAAGGAAGCGGCCGAGTCGCCGACAAAGGAAGATTTCTGGCGCAGCATAAACGAAGTGCTTGTGGGCGAGATGTACGAGTTTATCGGAAAACTTAGAAACGTCCGTCTTCATGGCCCTCATACCTACTTGCCCTACTTGGCTATGCAGTTTGCCCAATACGGCGCCATGCTGGTCGGTTTGCACAATCGCAAACGGTTCACTACCGGCTCCAACGTTTTGCCGGAGGCGCTGAATATGCTGAATCGTCCGGTCGGCTTCGATGATGTGGCACAACTCGTAATGTCCGGGGAATTGGCAGATTCGTCGAAGATCGTTTCTGCCTGTGAGAAGTTCTGGGACGGACTTGTGGAATGGGCTGCCGAGCATGGTTATGTGATTCATACGGAACGGATTCCTTTTTGAAGCGGTCCAACTTATAATTAACGGAGGTGCGTTTAGGCATGAGAACGATAAAGCTCGGTATCAGCACGTTAGAGGTACCCGTTATAGCAGTCGGTTGTATGCGCCTTAAGTCACTGGACAAGCCGCAAGCGGAGCGCTTCATCCAGGCGGCGCTTGAAGAAGGCGCCAATTTCTTCGAGCATGCGGATATTTACGGGAAAGGCAGATGCGAGGAACTATTCGCGGAAGCGATTCAAATGAGCCCCGGCGTTCGGGACAAAATCATTCTGCAATCCAAGTGCGGCATTCGGCTCGGAATGTTCGACTTCTCCAAAGAACATATTGTTAACTCGGTCGACGCGATCCTGAAACGGCTCAAAACCGAATACTTGGATGTGCTGCTGCTGCACCGCCCCGATACGCTCGTCGAGCCGGAAGAAGTGGCGGAAGCTTTCGATCTGCTGGAAAGCTCGGGCAAAGTGCGTCATTTCGGCGTCTCCAATCAAAATCCGATGCAGATCCAGCTGCTGAAGAAGTCGGTGAAGCAGCCGATTGTGGCGAACCAGCTCCAACTCAGCATCACGAATGCCACTATGATCTCCCAAGGCTTCAACGTCAACATGGGGAACGACTCGGCCGTGAACCGGGACGGCAGCGTGCTCGACTTCTGCAGGCTCCACGATATTACGATTCAACCTTGGTCGCCTTTCCAATACGGATTTTTCGAGGGCGTATTCCTCGGCAACGAGAAGTTCCCCGAATTGAACAAGAAGATCGACGAGATCGCGGCGAAATACGAAGTAAGCAACACGACGATCGCCGTCGCTTGGCTGCTCCGCCACCCGGCGAACATGCAGCCTGTCATCGGCACGATGAATATCGAGAGAATGAAAGATTGCTGCCGAGCAGCCGACATTCGCCTTACGCGGGAAGAGTGGTACGACATTTTCCGTTCGGCGGGCAATATTCTTCCTTAACTGCCAAGAGGGCACCCTTGTGAGGGTGTCTTTTCTCGTAAAAACTATTTATGAGCACATCCCTTTTATCGCGCCCTATTTGGGGTACGGTTCACCATACTTTATCGATAAAAAATAATACGGTCAACTGCTACAAGTATGTAGGTGGGTTTGGCATAGCTCATTTCCATCCGTTTCATGAGTTTGGAGACCCCGCGAAGGGAGTACGTTTTACCAAACTCCCGATTTGCAGCGTCCAGTTGAATTTGGCAATGAATCCAACGTCATGCGGAACAGCATCTATAATGACTTTTTTCAACTTCTGCCAAGTGTAACTTACCCATTTGGAATCTTTATTTCGACCAACAACATTTCCACGAGCATCTTCAAGTATCATTACAAACTTATGAATTTTATCCCACTGTCTCCCCCGCCCCTCAACTTGTAAGCGCACCTCAATAGTTGTATTGAAGAGACCTATATCAACAATTGACACAAACTCATATGATTTTAGCAACTGATCCTTAAAAGGCTCTCTTATTCTCGATGGCGCTATCTTTGCATCAAAAATCTTACGCGGAAGTATATTGGTCATCCCACCATTTTTTTTTGATCACCAGTCTTATCGGAAGAATGTTGAAAAATTTAATTAGATCGTTCAATTAAAAAATGTCGGCTTTAGCCGACATTTACGTCATAAATTGCCAAGAATAAACCCATCAACAGTGGATAAACGTCCTCTCCAAAGACAATTATTAAATTCTATAAACTGGTTGTTACCGCCTAGAATCTTTACATTTTTTAAGTGAATGAAACCTATGTTAGCAACTTGCTCTGAATCTTGTTCTACTCTGTTACCGTAAAATGCGGTAAGTGGTTCTTCTAGGGCGTTTGCTATAGTCTCTGCTCCTGATGATCCGGCAGCTCTAAGAGACTCTATTAATAGCCTAGTATAGGTTTGGCCGCTAATCATCATTCCAGAAATGGTTGTACCTCCTACACTAAGTGTAACACCCATTTCAATGGAAGACCCATTTACAACAGCAACATATGCTGCTAGAAGCCAATCTTTTTCCGGTTCAACCGCCCTGCTTTCAAAATGTTCCGTCATGAGCGCAATCGCCTCCATATTATTAAGAAGTAATCTTTTACCAATATATCACATTTTGGAAAAATCAAAAAGATGAATTGATACTTGGAGCAGGACGATATGAAGACATAGGCGGCTTCGTCGCCGGAACGCTGACTGGAGGACGCCGGAAGGCCGCAGCGGTAACTGGCAGGGACATCATAACGCTTGACTTGGACAATATCCCTGGCCGGGGGTACGGCGGAATCACTGCGCCGTCTGGACGCGTTAGGTTGCGCTTATGCGGTTTATTCGACACACAAGTACGAGGAGTCCAATCTGGTATTTCCTCTATCTTTCATAAATATGAAGAAATAATGATAAGTATCTCTATTCCTTGTTTATTTTCTTTTCTAAGTTTCTCATTTCAAAGTATCCATGAGCTTCTACTTCACGGGACACAACTGTTTTAAATTCTTGCCAATTCGGTTTGTCTAGTTCATTATATTCAATTACAATTACGCCAGATTCTTGGATCCAAAGTCTGATACTTATATAAAACCCATTACCGAATATATCTTCATAATATATCGTTGTAGTATAAGTTATGAAATAATAATCTGTTGGGTCTTTTCGTGCAATTCTAATAACAAAAGGAATAGATCCACCTTCAGGTATACTAATAGCATTACTACCCACTCTAAAAATGACAGGATTCTCTTCTTCACTTTGGAATGATAGTACACTTACCCTCTTAGCAGGCCCCTTACCAATATTCTTGATTCCGAAATGAGCCAATACCGGAGAACCAATATCTTCTATGATTGGGTATTCATAGTTACAGGAAAATAAATTATCATCACTAATGAATTCAGTAATTCTACCAGGAAATAGTAGTGGTTTTACAGACGTCCTTCTTATATTTATATTTTCTTTTAAAGCTAAACCTGCAATTATTAGAGCAACCACAGCTGCGAGATTTGCAAGAAATTGGAAAATATCAATAATAACTTTTGGCATCGATCGTTTCCTTTCTTATTGATTTTTGTTTGATTTCTGATTGGGCGGACAAGGGCCGTAAGGCCCGCAGTAGGCTGTATTATCGGAATTGTCATTGTCATTTTTCTTCGAACTTTCCCTCATCCTGCTCCTTAAAAGTCAAACTTTCATCTCGTAGTCCTTGTTCTTTCAGACGTTTTACTACCTCAAAACAAAACAAATCATAACATAAACATAACCTGTTCCTATAGGCTATAAAAAGGTTTAAACCTATGAAAGCATGCCAAGTCACTTCATAGGCATGTTTTACCTTCACTGCTCCTTATCCGTTGCTACTCCTAACTGCCACTGAATCAACTCTTTCATCCCGCCATCATCAGGCACACTTTTGTCTCACTGACTCCCATAGAACTTCTGAACCTCAACCACAAAAGCAAACTCCGCCCATCTCTCCTGAAAATCAGCTCAAATACGTAGGCTAACCGATTGTGTACAAATTTGTTCAGTATCGTCATGTCTTTGTCGGTTATGTTCTTCTCCCAATCGGCGTGCATATCCTCAATTGGCCCATTGCGAAATGCAAAGTGCGTGATCGCCTTAGCTATTGTGACTGTATCTATGGTCGACAGCATCGTCTTCTTTATATGTGCGTTTATTCCTGTTTCTCAGCTCCTTAATGTCACTCTTAGCTTTATCCCCTCTGAAATGAATTGCATAGCTGTCTATAACGGCAAGTAAAAAGCACCGATTAAATACGGTGCTTTCTAATTTATTTTATTAATTCTCTTGCATATTCAACTAGGTTCTCCACTCGTTTTTGTAAAAATTTATCGTAATCGATATCAAGAGCATCAGCTGGACAAAACGCTGTCTCTAAGATTGCTGGTAAATTAGTGGGATCAATTAATGCTTTGTAAACAAAAGGTGGCTTATCTTTTATCTTTTGATTATCAGCATTATTTAAGAAACAAATATTTGCAAGCAAATTAATGTCCTTCTTACTAGTTAACTTCAATGTATTTTCTAAATAGTTCACAGGGAAAATATGATGAAACTCGTTTTTACTTACATTTTTTAAAACTTTGCTTAAATCAACTTTAGCTCCTGAAATGAAAGATCTGGGCCCTCTGTGTGCTAGCAACGTAATAAAGGTTTTAGTATTAACGGTATTAACATTAAATTGATTGCTCATGAAAAAAGTAGAATCTACGCTACATTCAAAACTCGCAATATCATACTCTTCGTTTTTACGCAATTCATCCATTGCACGCAAATCAGCTTTATGAGCATCAGTAACACCACTAGAATACCGTCGTGAAAAACAGGATCTCCAAAACCATCGTATTAACTGTCTTCTTTGTTTTTCTGTATAAAGGAGGCCATTCTCTTTATCTGTTGAAAAAAACCTTGTAAGGGCAACAATCATAGCTGGGTATGGCATTGATTTAAGTGAGTAAATATTCAGTTCTTTTTGTAAGAAGTCAATGCTTGATTTAATCCCGTTCTTAATTTTAGTAAAGTTATTTCTTACGTCTTCGCCCTTTAGATTAATTATTGCTGCAGGGGCAGTGTCTCCTGAAATAACACCACTACAACACTTCAATTGCAAATCTTTATCAAAAGATAAATCGCCAAATCCAAATGGCTCTATCTCCTCAGCGAGTTGTGTAAACTCATCCTGCAAGTCAAAATCCGTACTCCAGCTCCAAGCCGATAACAACTGAAACGTATCCAATTGTGTACCAAATCTATTAATCCTTTCAAAAACAATAGCAACATGGTGTTTATCTTCCGTTTCCATTACCTGAATCGGTATGAGCGTTTCTTTGAATCTTTCTTGGAGCTTATCAATAATTACTATTGTTTCAGCATCAAGTCCTTCTGCTGCTTTTCGGTACTTTACTGAATCGAATAAACAATTCATAGGGAAATACCGAGTTGGATCAAAGTCTTGCGCCTTTAATGGTACAAACTTACTTTCCTGAATTACATCTCTACTTGTGAAATCGAAAAATATATCCAACCACTCGTCATTTTGATTGGGGATTAATTCTGTTTGAAAGACACTAAAGAGAGAGGTTAGTCTTTGCTGACCATCGAGTACATAGTCTATAGGGTAATCTTTTCGTGGATCAGGAAGTGTATAATTTCCTAAATCCCTTTCGACTTTCAACCTTTCCCGCGTCCTCCACAGTAATATAGTTCCAATAGGGAATCCTTTATAAATACTGTCTAGTAAATATGAAACTTGCTCAGATGACCATACATATCCTCTTTGGAATGCAGGGATTCTAATTTCCCCTGATGTAATTTTTTCAATAACTTTCCTTATTGTGAGTGGCTCTGCCAAATAGTTCATCCCCTAGTTAAATCTCATCAAGAATACTATACCAAATATTTCCCAATAATTACATTGGAAGCTTGCAGTTACTTGTGATATGGCTCGCGGTACATTATCTAAACACAAAATTCAGTTTAACCACAGTTTGCTTTTCGACAACATGGATAGTCGAAGATATCAAAAGTATATTGAAACTACATAGACCTGGACGCTGCTCTTTTTATGTGGCAGTGGGATACCCCCTCCGTTACTTTTTCTTTTTGATAGTACACACCTATCCTAATATGGTAAATTATCAAATATAACTGTCCGCTGAAAGGGCGATTGCTTTTGAATGAGATCGATAAAAGCCAATTTATTAGCACGGAAGCCGAACTTCGCTCGCTTATGGGATTTCCCAGCGAGCTTGTCCAACACAAAGTTATTCTCCAACTTGATCATCATTGTCGGGACTTTATTTCCAAATCGCCATTTGTATTCCTTTCAACTTCCGATTCTCTAGGCAAATGCGATGTTTCTCCTAGAGGCGATCATCCCGGCTTTGTGCACATCATTGATAATAAACATTTGGTGATTCCGGAACGACCGGGCAACAAAAGAATGGATTCCTTACGCAACATCATTTCTAATCCCCAAATAGGTCTGCTATTCTTGATTCCGGGTCTTGGCGAAACACTGAGAGTAAATGGATGTGCGTTTATCACCAAGGAAGAAAAACTGTTAAGGCTGATGGCAGTCAATGACCGTATTCCTGTTGTTGGTATTGTTGTTGAAGTAGAAGAATGTTACCTGCACTGTGCCAAAGCATTTTACCGTTCCCAGTTGTGGAAGCCGTACTCATGGCTTAGTAAAGATCATTTACCATCCGCTTCTAAAATGATATCGGAACATGCAAATCTTGATGGAATGACAGCCGAAATGATTGCTGCTCGGCTTGAAGATGGTTACAAGAATCGATTGTATTAATAAACTACCTGACCGTTAACCGATAAGGTTGATTCGGATGGCGGTACCGGTGTAATTGCACTTGATCGACCGGCATCCATTCGTAGCGCTTGCTTCCGTCTGCGAACTCCCTTTCCACAAGGAAGTTGGCGTACCGGATGCCCCATGGAGCCCCTTTGAAGAATGGCTCGAAAGGATTGTATTCCAGTTGCCATACACCTTCATTGTTGGTCCAACCGCTCCATATTGGTTCCTTAAGAACTTCGTTGCTATACCAAGGAACCGGGTAAAGTCGGATCATAACGTGCGGTAGCGGCCGATCATCCCGATCAAGCGTTACAATCTCCATGCGATCTGGAAATTGCTCGGCCAAAAACCGCTCTTCCTCTTGTACGGGATACCCACCAGCCTTATTTATTGTCGCTATGGTGTGGTTGTCCCAGATCGTCTCCCCATACGGATACTCCATGATGGAACGCTCCGCTTTATAACCCTCCCCCGAAATGGGGTTCCGTCCCGCATCCACGTTTAGCGCATACAGGTCCAGTGCGTTTCCGATCGCATGAGCGAACTCATGTACAAGTCCGTCAGTAGCCGCCGATTCAAATAGAGATCCGAAATCCCCGGTCGGCCATGCATGATAAATCGACTGGGCTTCTCCACCGTACCAGCCACCCCCTCCATCCGGGAAAGCATCGTAGATTATAATAAATTCGTGCTGGGGATGCCTCTTGTTCAGCGCTTCCTTCCGTCCATCTCCCTGGAAATGATATATATCTTCGGATTGAATCTTAAAGTGCGGACTTCCCTCGAATCCCTTTTCCCGGTATCTTTGATTCACAGCATCCATTTGCTTCACGATCTTCTGTTTCACTTCCGCCAACCCACCAAATGCTTCCGCTGTTTGATCTGTAACCCCCGCTATAATGCGATATTCCCAAGCCTTGGCGTCAATTGGAGACTTGGTCCGGACGACAACCTTTTGTTCTCGAACGTCCCATGCCACTGCTGCCCCAAAAGATTCGCTTAAGAAACGCAACGGCACGTAGGTGACTTCTCCAATTAGCTGGGGTGGTACACTGAGCTTGATTTGACGCGGTAACTGACCCTTATCTTGCACATACGCTAACTCCTGCTCCAACCCCAACCGCACGGTTCGATTCCACCTGCTGACCGTTATCGTCCGTGTGGACTCTTCCCATTTAACGTTTGCGCTTAGAGACTCCAACAAGCTCCGAAGTGGAATTAACGTGGTACCGTCCTTCAATAGCGGGTTATGTTCAAACAGCATGGCCTGACCATTTAACTCTACTGTAATCGCATCTGCGGATACGACCAAGCCGGGGAAGCTCCCTATGAAGATCGTTACGCCAATCATCGCACTTAGGAGGTAAAGCACCCCGCTTCGCAACATTCTTCTTCGTACAGATCTGCCGGCCCTATAGGTTTGAACCACTCTATCAACCCCAATGATTCAAGATGTCTTATTATACCATTTTACGAATTTCCTTGGGATTTGCGGCAAGTTATCGGCGAAAAAGCGAAAGGAGCATGCCGCGGCAGCTCCTTGATCGTTTATAGAGCACATCCTATTAAACAAATCTGCATTTGGTTCAGAATCTACTCTCGTCCGACATTTATGACCGTTGTATACATTTTTTCTGCCTCAATTGGACTTTCTTTTGCCGTCACATGGTGGGGGATAACCCGGCAAACTTGAACCGGTCCGCCGAATACAGCCGATCTATATTTGTCCACATGCTGCTTCGGCAAGGGACGGTTATAATAGCCGGGTACATATTTATTGATCATTTCCTGAAGTACATGGGTGGCTTCGTCCAAATCTGTGATCGGCTCTGCTTGTCCAAATATCATTACGCTCATATAAGCCGTATCCGTCTTGGCAGGTACCGGATCCGTAATGGTACCGTATTCCACGCATACCGTAAAACATACCTCCGGATTTTCACTCATGACCTGATTACGTCTTCCATCTCCAGCTCCGTGAAAATAGAGCTTCCCCTCTGTCCATACATAATTAAGCGGTACAACATAGGGCAGGTTCCCATCAACCAACCCAAGACACCCAATTCTCGCTTGGCGAAGGAAACTTTCAATCTTTTCTTGATCCTGGCATTCCCTGATCTTGTAACGAACCGAATCCATTTCGAAACCTCTCCTTTCACTCCTAAGATATTCATCCCACTCCAATTGTCTTAACTCCGATACTCTTCTGGAGTGAGGCAACGACCAGATTGCGAATACCAGTGTTATTACGGTAGTATATCAACGAATGGAGTGTGTTAACATATCCAAACATTACGGTTTTGAACAGTCCATAATTAATATGGAGGTGTGTACGATGATGAAAGTAATCCGTAATGATAAGAGACCGATCTGGCAGCAATTGCTGGATCAAGCGATTCATAATATTACTAGCGGAATCTGGGCGCCGGGACAATTGCTGATTCCTTCCCGCGAACTTGCTCACCTGGTAGGCGTCTCTCGCTCAACGATACAGATCGTCTATGAGGAATTGCTAAGTCGAGGCTATACGGTTACATCTCGCCGAGGAGGAACGCGAGTTAGTAAATGGAAGCAAGTCACGGAGTCAACGAAGGAAATAATAGCAGATGGCCCCATCCCCCCCTCGCTTCCCTTGTTGAACTCGGCGGTCGATCAATTGCATGACTGGTTAAGAGGCAAAGAACAGCGAGTAGTGGATATTGATTTTAGCCCCCATGAACCTTATTTGGATGGACAATTTCAAAAGAACTGGCGACAATCGCTTCTCCACGCATCCGCTGAAATGGATTTATCAAGTTGGGCTTACGGTAATCCCTATGGGTACACACCATTACGTGAGCAAATTCAACGTTATTTATCACTTGAACGAGGAATCCATATCCAGACCAATCAGATTCTGTTGACCTCGGGAGCTCAGCATAGCATTGACTTAATCGCACAATCGCTTTTAGCTGATGGCGACACTGTCTCTGTAGAAGATCCCGGTTTTCCGGCTGCATGGATGGCGATGAAATATCGGCGTATGAGCGTGGTGCCCGTTCCCGTTGATGAGTTTGGTCTAGTGGTTGAGCATATTCACCCGCAATCCAAAATGATCTTTGCGACCCCTTCGCACCAGTGCGCGGTCGGGGTCGTTATGTCGGAGCCGCGCAGACAACAATTGCTTCATAAGGCCGCTCAAGAACAATTTTGGATCATGGAAGACGATTATGATAGTGAATTTCGATATCGTGGGGAGCCGCTTCCAACGCTGTTTAGTCAGGCACCCAATAATACGTTGTACCTCATGAGTTTTTCTAAAATGATTGCTCCCGGCATTCGTATTTCGGCTATCGTTGGATCTGTCGAGGCAATTGCTCAACTAGCCAAGGTACAGGAGCTGACTTACCGTCATCTTCCGATTATGGATCAGCTAACCCTAACCCACTTCATCAAAAATGGGCATTTTATGCGCCATATGAGAAGAGTCCGAAATGTGTACCGACGAAGACACGAAGCCATGACAAAGGCTATTATGGCTAGCGGTTTAGGGGAACGTTTCAAACTAAGCGGAGTAGAAACGGGATTGCATATGTTGCTTGAAGCTGAACAGTCCTACGACGAAGAAGCCTTGACAAAGTTAGCCCTTCAAAAGGCAATACGTGTGTACCCTCTTGGACCCTATTGTTTGGAAAGCAAACGAAAGGGATGGGTATTGGGGTTTGCAAAAGTAGATGAAGCCTCGATTGAGCAGGGGATTCATCGTCTTGCGGAGTTGATCTTATAGGAACACGGCTCGGCTTGACGGGTCTATCGGCGAAAAGTAACAAGGAGCTTGCCGCGGCGCGACAGCTCCTAGAAATCCAAGTGACGTGTAACGCTCGATATCATGATTTCACCGCAGTTGCTATGATCACAACCAATAGTTATGGAAAGGATTTATCACGTGTCAAAAAAGCGTCCTATCGAGCAAAAAATTTCATTTGCTTTTGCGGGATTCATAATGTGCTATGCACAAGGCAAATACACAGTAAACTGGGTCCCGCGACCAACCTCACTTTGTACCGAAATGAAGCCTCGATGAGCCTCGACAAATTCTTTTGCGATTGCAAGTCCGAGACCCATGCCACCCGTATGACGGGAACGCGATTCTTCGGCGCGATAAAAACGGTCGAACAGGAAGGGGAGCTGCTCCGCCGCGATACCGACTCCGGTGTCCGCAATCGAGACGGACGCAAAACGCGAATCGTCATGGGAACTATCCGTAATCCGGATCGAAATCCTTCCGCCGGACGAAGTATACCGCATGGCATTGACCAGCAAATTATAGAATACTTGCGTAATCCGGTTAGGATCGATGAATGCATTCAATTGTTGTGCCGGATACGAGCGAACAATGTCGATATGTCGTTCTTCCGCTTCCGGCTTTAACATATCGATGATCCGATCCAAAAGGGGAACAAGATCGGTAGGAGCCTGGTTCAGCTGCAATTTGCCGGCTTCGGCCAGCGTTAACTGGTGGAGATCGTCGACAAGCTTGGACAAACGAATGACTTCATCCTGCATAGGCAATAAGGTTTCCGGAGGAATGTCCCGTCCTCCCTCTTGTATCATTTCCATATGACATTGAATAATGGAAAGCGGCGTCCTCAATTCATGTGCCACATCGGCCGTCAAATGCTTCCGTGCCTCTTCTGCTCGAAGCAACTGCTGCGCCATATGATTCAGCGCTTCCGTTATTTTCCCGAATTCGTCCCTTGTTGTCACGGGAATGCGAATATGAAGCTCTCCGACCGCAATTTTTTGGATGGCGGGGGTGAGACGTTCCAGAGGCTGCGTTAATTTCTTAGTTAACCAAGAGCCAAGAAGCAGGGCAACGATCCCGGTTAAGCCCAGTACCCATATACCTTGGGTGCGCATGGAGCCCAGAACAAACTTCTTTAATAGATAATCTTCGGTCGATTCCCACTTGTCGACATAGACCGTGCCGACCGTCGTTCCGTTAACCATGACTGTATTCCGCTTCCCCTGATGTATCAACGGCCCGGCATCGCCCGACCCTCTAAAAAACAAGATGTTGCCATCAGGAGATAATAGAGCGATTGCGCGTTCATCCGGATTTCTCTGCTCCAATCCATCTGAAATGTTCATCTCCTCTATGCCTTCCCATGAGTGTTTATGCTCCTTATAGTAGATTTCAAACAGCTCTGTCGTTTTTTCTTTGAAGTAACGGTCAAAACGGCTTTCCAAGTATCCTTGGGTTGCCCCATAGTAGGCTACAGTGACGAAAAGAACCAGAACCGCCATCGCGCCAAACAATTTATCCCCGATGCACCAACGAACGTTCATAACTTGTCACCGAATCGATAACCGAATCCGAACACGGTTTGAATATATTTCGGGATTGCCGGATCGTTCTCGATCTTCTTCCGCAAATTGCTGATGTGGGAATCGATCGTACGCTCGTAGTTGATGAAATCATCTTCCATGACCGATTTCATCAGTTGAAGCCGACTGAATACAATACCGGGCTTGGCGGCCAAAGTGATCAGTAGTTTGAATTCCGTAGGGGTAAGAACAATTTCCGCGCCATCCTTCATGACTTGGCATTTCGATTCGATAATCGTCAAGTCTCCCCTTAGCATCGTCTGAATTTCTTCGGACTTCCCCTGAATGCGGCGTAATACGGAACGTATTCTCGCCGCTAACTCCCTCAAACTGCAAGGCTTTGTCATGTAATCGTCGGCCCCGATTTCCAAACCGATAATTTTATCCATCTCCTCCGTTTTTGCCGTCAACATAATGATTCCATAAGATCCCATGTTCCGAAGTTCGCGGCAAACTTCAATTCCGCTCATTCCCGGAAGCATCCAGTCTAGAACAACCAAAGCCGGACACTCCGTTTTGGCTGCAATCAGCGCATCCTTGCCCGTAGTGGCGCACACAATCCGAAACCCTTCAGTTCGTAAATAAGAAGCCATCGCCTCAAGCATTTTCACTTCATCGTCGACCAGAAGTAAAGTGGTTTCCATCTTAATCCCGCTTCTTTCCGCTGTTTTACTGTATTATAGCTTTTTATAAGCCAAAAAAAATAATCGCCACGAAAAAAGGATATGTTCTCCACAAGTTCTCAACATGGGCTTGATAAATTAGGGTTAAGCATGACAGGAACGCGGTCATTATCAAATGAAAGAGAGGATTCAAAGATGAATAATCAAATAATAAACCGTAATGGTGCGGGAGTTGGAGATCTGACGGCGGATAAAGTTGGCCTTTCTCCTCTTGTCCTCAGAGCGCGTATCGTCTTTAAGCTGCTGGCATGGATATTTGCAGCTTGCATTTTGATCCAAGTGTTTCTCGCCGGCCTTGCCTTGTTTCAGAATCCGGACCAATGGGCAAGTCATACGGGCTTTTCCAGATTTTTGATAATTCCACCGATCCTGATGCTCGTCACTTCTTTCATCGCCCGACTGCCGGGCTCCTTTCGTCTGAGTAGTGCAGGTTTGATTGGCATGCTAATCTTGATGGCAGTTACCGCCAAATTATCGACAGAAATGGGATATTTATCAGCTCTCCACCCGGTAATCGCTCTGATGATGTTTATGGGAGCTGTGTCCAACGTACGGAAGATCGAAGCCCTCACGAAAGCAAACAAGCAAGAATCTTCGGAGCATGGCGTTTGAATTGAATTTTGATCACAATCTTCAACATGGATGGAGAGGAACGATGCCGCCCTAATCTATCCGATTATCTGCTGGTCTTTCTATTCCTTATCGCGTCTGGAGTATCGCTGTATCTGATTGCGCAAGATTATGAGAATAGAACTCGTTGGTTTCGAATTGTTGTAATGGTTCTTTATGGAATGTCCGGTATCCTTGTTTTGTTTATTATTATTCCAAGATAATGACCAAAGAAAGCAGAGGCTCTAGGAGGAGTAAAAATGGCCGGTATCAAGGTACGTTACATTGTCGACGATGTAGATGCGACGATCGCATTTTACACCCGGCATCTTGACTTCACTGTCAAAGCACAACCCGCACCCGGTTTTGCCGTTTTGCAGCGAGGTGACTTGAATCTTCTTATGAATGCCAAAAATGGTCTAGGCGGAGCCGCTCAAGCTATGCCGGATGGGCAACCGGAACCCGGCGGCTGGAATCGGATTCAAATCGAGGTCGATGACCTGGCCGGATTGGTCGAAACTTTGCGTAAAGCAGGCCTGCGCTTCCGCAATGATATTGTCGCAGGTTTTGGTGGAAAGCAGATCTTACTGGATGACCCGGCAGGTAATCCGATCGAACTGTTCGAGCCTCCACGCAAATGATGGAAAGAACATTATAAACAAAAAAGAGGAGTGATTAACTAATGATAATGAAGCTAGTTTCATTCATAATACTTTGTGCATTTCTACTTGTTCCAACTATTGCCTCTGCTGAAGTGACCAACGGTAATGTCGTATATGGATGGACCCCCGGGCGACTCTGGGCCACGATAGACGCGGCGGTTGGGCTGATCAGCGCGATCCTCGCCGGGCTGTCTCTGGCTCGCTCCGCTGGTCGTTTCGGCACCGGCAGCGGGCGACGCGGGGCCATCGTGGCCGCGGTGGCGGGGCTGATCGTGATAGCCTACGCTTTGCTGCATCTGAACATATTCCCTGGTGCATTAGGCACCGGCGCCGGGCGAGCCGGGGCCATCATTGCCATCGTGTTGGGGCTGATCGGCGTGGCCCTCGCCGGGCTGGCTCTGGCCCGCTCCCGCCGCACCGGCTGAATTGATGTGGTTGAGTTCTGCACAGTTATTGCTACGGACGCAAATGATGGAAAAAGAATGTTATTTGCGCAAAAGCATTTTACCTAAAATAACCCCACAAAGTGGAGCCTTCCTTCGAAGCTTATTCCAATTACTTTGCGGGGACCCCGAAATTTATTAACTCTATATAGGTAAAAAAAGCTCTTCGAACCCCGCCTGCACGCGAGGATCGAAGAGCTTTTCTTAGTGGCCTCTAAGGGCATGCTCGATTCGTTTATCCGGAACGAACCAGATCACAGCAACAAGTACGAAAAAGAAGCCGGATATCCAAGGACTCACATAGGCGGTCAAGACCGCGGTCAAGTAGAGCAATGGAGATAATTTCCCCTTCAAATCCTTTCCCATCGCCAGAACGAATGAGGAATCGCCGGAATGCTGGTTAATAATCGCGCGCTGAAGCAGCCAGTACGAGAACGCCGCGAGGAGCAGAACAATACCGTACAGAGCCGTCGGAGTGGCTGCAAAATGGCTCTCCCCCATCCAAGCTGTCGTGAACGGCACAAGGGATAACCAGAAGAGAAGCAGCAAGTTAAGCCACATCAACCGCCCGTTCATCGTTCGAACCATATGCAGCAGATGATGATGATTGTTCCAGTAGATGCCGATATATACGAAACTGAAAATGTAACTGAGAATCTTTGGGCCTAGTTCGACCAGTGCATACCAGTCATGGCCTTCCGGCACTTTAAATTCCAACACCATGATCGTAATGATAATCGCTAGCACGCCATCGCTGAACGCTTCCATCCGATTCGCTTTCAGAGTGTTTCACCTTTTCCTCGCTTCGCGCTTTTTAACCTCTTCAACACCAGTAACTTCGCATAATATCCTTTATCTTGTCAAGCAGAACTTTGACAGCAAGTTTTTTTATCGATAAGGAAAGTTTAACTTCGCTAAAGCACTAAAGCGAAGCGAGACTTTCCTTACTAAGAACTATTATTTGAACAAATACTTTGCTAAAGCCACTAATGAAGCAATGGCTATAAACATTAATGAACCAACAAATAGAACAAACAGAAACACTTTAATTAATTTTCTTATGTAATTTTTACTTGGCTCATCAACCAAGAATGATAATAGAAGTGAAATTAAACACAAAACGAGAAATTGCCACCTATATCCGATATGTAAATAAACGATTACAGCATAAATTAAAGAACCACCATATGATAAGTATTTTGTTTTTTTTGTCATTTAATGTTCCGACCTTTTTCTATATTGCTCCCTATAAACTCCACATTTTATCTGTCGGATGGCTTTTTCTAGTTGCATCTTATCGAACATCTAATAACGTGTTTGCTCAATCCCCACTGATTTCTGTAAAATGGCAATATTTTCTCGAAGAAAAGACTGATTTTTTTCAATACCTCTGTTTTTACACCAAACAATTGCGCTGAAAGCATCGTAAATATCATAAAATGGCAGCACTCTTTCCAGAGCCAACATAGGTCGAATCGATTGATAACCTTCAATGAACGGTATCTTTGTTCTCGGATTGACTTCCCAAATATATCGATTGACTTTTGTAAAGTCTATTTCCGACGATCCACCACGGGCACTCTCGAAATCAATAATGCCAGCAACCTCGTTACCATTCACCAATATATTACCAGGTCTAAAATCCATATGAACAATGCATGGCCCGTCAGGTTCCGGTAAAGTAGAAAATACGCCATCAAAGTGAAGAATACATCTTTCATACAGCTCTGGATCGAGAATCTCTTTGCAAGGCTCTTTCCACTTTTCAAAATTACCTTTGATATGTAGTCTCCAATTATTTTGTTCAACAATCTTAAATCCATCAGTCAAATGGTAACCGTAACCCGGAGTTTTAACCTCATGAAGCATCGCATGAAACACGCCAATTTGAAAAGATAGTTTCTCATCAATATTTTCTGTACAAGGTATGCCTTGAATCGCCGAAAGAAGCAATGCTCCAGTAGTAATTTCATCCCCATCCCAAAAATCCAATACTTTAGGAACAGGTATTACGTCCTTCAATGTTTCAAGCATCTGAAATTCACGATATAGTTTATCCTTGTTAAATGGAATTTTTACATACACTTTTTCGCCGTTAGCGAGAGTAAGTTTGTATACATCAGAACTAAATGACTCTGGAACATCTTCTACATTTAAGACGTTCAGCTTTAACTTTTCAATAACGTTTAGAATGGAACTCATAAAGCACCTCCTCGTTTTGGGTTGCAAAACGATAATCCCGATTAAAAACCTTTGACTTTCTCGGGACCTCTTGGAATTCCCTGGAATTAACCGAATTAAACCCAATCTCTTACATATATCATATTCTTGATCCAGAACCAAGTCCACAAGAAGGACAGACGCAAAGTCGCCGGGATAGAGCTAGAGTTTGACCCGACCGTCCAAAAGCATTTTTTTGAGCTTGCCCCTTCCGCCAAAACGGCCTATTCCAAACCCTTGCCCGGCAATGCCCCTTTCCAAGCCCGCTGCGAGATTTTCCGAAAAACTTGCCGTTACTTGAGGTACGGTCCACCGTATCATAAGTGACTTCGAAAAATAAAAGGAGCCTGAACTTTTAAGCTCAAGCTCCAACAAGAAATGATGAAAGGCAGATTTTCTCCCTCGAAAGGGTTTACATTAAGATTTCCCCGATTCTGACTTATCGATCATTGGCTCACTGCCCACAGAATGCCGATAAACGAGTTGCCCGCCTAGCCATCCCCCGATCAGAAGAAAGATAAGCCCTAACAAGGAGAGGGAAACGGAACTCATTAACCGCCACCCGGATGGGATTTCAACACCGAAGCGAATAAAAAAGCTGCCCGTATACATCGCTATTGACGTAATAATAACGGTCATATGGCTCATTGCAGTGCGTTCGGCAATCCCCTTTTGAGGAATGGCCAGAAAGTCGATCATACCGGTGATTAGCGCAGGTATGGACATGACAAGTCCGATTGCAAGATTATAAAAGGAAAAACTCCACCAGAACGAAGCACCTGTCCAAACTCCAAGCAGATCACCAAGCAACGAAACCGGTAACAAAGCCATTGGAAAATGCGTGACGATAGGGTGCACCGGGTGCCCGTAGAACCTCATCTTTCCCCGTTGTTTCATTCGATCCTACCCTCACAAGATTCCGATAAGCAAAAGGACAAACGCGATAACTGCCGCCAAAGCATGAATCACGATTAGACTTCTAGGATGAGGCCTCCGGCGTAGATGGTAAGAAAACAGCACGAATCCGCCGAGCGCTGCGATGAGGAATAGCACCAGGGAGATGATCGGAAGTGATCCTGCATTCCCCTGCACGACCCCGAGAATTAAAGTAACAAGCCCTGCCGCTGCAACTACGCCATGTATAAGCGATAGCCACATGGGCAAATCCCTCTGACGAAGCCCTAAAACCCCAAGCACCAATCCACCAAGTGCAGCAACTGCAAAAAGGATAACAGATAAAACCAGCATCTTCACAATCCCCTCCATTAACAAATTTATGCAATTCCATACATCTCAAAGAATACATCAATAAACCAAATTAATCAATATAATAATTGTTTAATTAGTTTTATTGGGAAGGAATCTATTTTCCACCTTATACTTCTTTATTTTTCAACGAATTACTTGTTTAATTAATCGTTTTTTGGCATATTAGGTTTAAAAGTTTTTTCGGAGGTACTCGGCGTGATGATCGACTCAAATCAATTCCCAGCCCCTCGACGCGATATTTTGTATCATCTGAAGCAGTATGGCCCGGCAACCGTTGCGGACCTCTCCTCACGTCTGCGGATGACTGGAGAAGCTGTGCGCCAGCATCTCCTTCAGCTTACCCAAGATAGATATATTCAACGGCAATCTGAAAGAACCCAAGCTCCCGGTGCCGGCCGGCCTTCTTTATCTTACAGTCTGACTTTGGAAGGAGAGCATCTGTTTCCCAAAAGCTATGACGGGCTAACCGTGGAACTGATTGACACGATCATGTCGCAGCTTGGAGAAGAAGCTTTAAAACAGGTCCTTTCTACCATGACGGAAAGTCGGGTACAACAGTGGGAATTTCGGTTGCGAGGATTAAATTTGAATGAACGAGTGGCTGCACTAAAGGATATTTATATGGAAAACGATTCATTCATCGATATTGAACAGGATGGGGAAGAAATTTTACTAATTGAACGGAATTGTCCGTTCGCCAATGTTGCAATGAAGCGTCCCGCCCTTTGCAGTGTAACGGTTAATGTGCTCACAAGGCTGCTTGGACTGCGCGTAGTCCGGAAAGAAACTTTTCAGAACGGCGACGGCCGGTGCGTTTTCAGCATTATTTCCAATCAACCGGTTGACACCGGGTCCTATTCCTTTTCATTTGAAAAGTGATGGAAGCTGATGAAGGCTGCTGCAGTCTGGAATTTGATAACAAAGTTCTGGACTGTCAACTGCCTTTCATAAGGCATCCTTTGTCCGAACACATAGGTAAATTATCAAATACTGCTGTTCGTCGAAAGGAAGATTACTTTTGAATGAGATCGATAAAAGTCATTTTATTAGCACGGAAGCCGAGCTACGTTCGCTTATAGGACTTTAGAACTGACTACGAAGGGCATCTTCTACCGAATTCATTTCCTGACGTCTTTCCCGAACAATTGGGAGTTCTCCTCTATCCCTTATGGATCTTGTTTCGATATGCTGATCCCATGATGAATGAAAGGGGATAGATGAAATGAACACCGTATTAATTGTGAACGAACAGCCGAAGCGATGGAAGCAGGTCGGGTTCGTTGTTGTTGCGGTATTGTTTACGTTATTTGGTTTTTTCTTCCTGCAGGGAGCCACAGAGGCGTTGGAGCCTTGGTTGCCTTCGGATTGCGGAGGCTGCAACGGCGAAACGTTCGTGCCCGATTCTTATCGCTGGCTTGCGGCTTCGCATGGTGCGCTTGTCGCCTTTATGTTCGGCGGGAGCCTGATCGCCTTGCTGCGCCGACCTTTTGAGAAGCCGATGCTGCTTTACTTCTATGCAGTGGGTCATCTTCTGTTTCTGGCGACATTCGCATCAACTGCGCCGAAACTCGCGATAGGGAAAGCTTTTGTATTTATTATGTTCGCGCTGACACTGACGATCTTGTACGCGTTCTACCATAACCGTGCTGCCGCGATAAAGCTCGCTGCGTCCACCGGTTACTCCAGCCCATTGCTTGTGCTGACGACGATTGCAGCGATCTTCCTGATCCCGGTAGCCGTCCATGCAGGCATCCAGCAATGGTCGGAGACAGGGGAACATTTCCGCTGGGGCGAACATACGGCCATGCTGATTGTGTTGTTGTATGGTAGCTTTTTAACAGCTTCGCAGCGTGCCGGTTCTTTTGCACTCGGAATTATCGTTAGCCTTACATTTATGTACCTTGGAGTTTCGGCACTTGCGGTACCAGACCACCCGGGCAGTTGGGGCATCGCAGGAGGAATCGCATCTATTCTCTTCGGTGTAGTCTATGTCTCCGTCATGATTTACAGCAAACGTATGAGGTGAATTTCTCTATGCAGGCTTTGCATAAGCCATCACCCCAGGTACAGTCAAGCCCAGTCAGCCACCGCCATTCCCGGTGGCTATCTGCGCTGTATACCGGAATTATCTCAATTAATTTGCTTCTGATCCTATGTTATTTGGCATCATTACCATCCTACTATTCATATCTACTGGAATCATGCATTAGCTCGATGCAGATTTGCTCGGATACGACGATAAGCGTCTTATCCTTAGAGTGGAAAGAGACTCTTGGGCTTACTGAGTCAGGCCTGGCCATGTTTCATATCGGAATCGACTTGTTCTATTTCTGTTGTTTTGCATTCGTTGCTGCGCTGATTATGATCTTGAAGCCCAAAGATGTTCTCGGCTCGATTGCCGCTTTTACGCTCGTGAGCTTCGTGTTCGGAAATGTCGTCTTCCAGCAGTGGGAAGGATTGGATATACTCGTTCCCCTCGCACAGATTGCTGGGCTATCAGGCTTCATGTGCCTAGCCTTGCTGTTTCCGAGCGGTCGAATTACCCACAGATGGATTGGGTGGACCGCCGTCCTTGCCTTCCTTATCCGCTATGTGCCCGATTACTTACCTTTTCGTGTGATGCATATTGACAATTGGCCGCTGGGACTGTCGCTTGGCTGGCTTATTTTATTTTTCGGCACGCTGGCCTATAGTCAATTTACGCAGTATCGTGAAAATGTCTCACCGAAGGCAAGACAGGCCATTCGAAAAGTTGCCTTCGGTTTTATCGGCGCTTTCGGAGCGTTAATTGGTGTGAACCTATTGCTAATCGTGTGGCCCCAGCTCTATAAGAGCGAAGTGTTTTGGCTGGATCTCTCGATTCGTCTCACAATGCTGCCCATTCCTATTGCACTTGGCTCTGCCTTGCTGAAAGACCGCTTGTGGGGCGTTCCTCCCATCGTTCGCAGAAGTTTCGTTTACGCAGCGCTGCTCGTCACTGTATTCGGCATTTATTTGACGACGGTGTGGTATCTGGCACTTGTATTTCAATCCCAAAGTGACGTCTATCCACTAATTGCAACAGGGTTGGTCGCGGTCCTGTTCAGTCCTTTGAAGGCAAGTCTGGAGAAGCTGGTAAACCGATTCGTATATGGCAAAAGAGAAGATCCCGTCTCCTTCCTGGTCGGCCTTGGTGATCGGTTGAAGGAGCCATTCGCGCCGGAACAGGTTCTTGGAACGGTCGTCATGACGATAAAGGATATGTTGAAGCTGCCACATGCCTCCATTACAATACTCCTCAATGATCGTGAGCAAGAAGCGGCGATAGCCGGATGCCCACGCGAACCGGAGTCCCTCCGGTTTCCGTTAGTTGTGGGAGGACAAGAACTCGGCAGCCTCTATGTCTCCCCACGGTCACTCGATGAACCGCTGAGCCGTTCCGATATGCGCCTGCTCCATATGCTGGGCAGGGAAGCTGCCAGAATCGTTCATGGACTTCAACAGTCTCTTGATATCAACCGCCTTATGCAAGAGCTGCAAGCATCAAGAGAGAAGCTGATCTTCGCCCGGGAAGAGGAGCGGCGCTCCCTTCGCAACAATCTGCACGATGACATGGCTCCGAAGCTCGCTTCACTTGCCCTTACCGCATCGGCAGCAGGCGCATTGATTCGCAAAGATCCTCCACGAGCAGAAGGTATTGTCGCCGAGCTCGAATCCGATATTCGGATCATCGTCAGCGAAATTCGTGAATTCGTCCATAACCTCCGGCCCCCGGCATTGGATCAGTATGGTCTCGTTGAAGCTATTCGCCAGCGGGCAGATCGTCTGATGCATGTGATGAATGCGCATAGAACGGATGAGGGTAAACAGATTCAATTGGAAGTGTCGTCGCCTCATGCGCTGCCGCTATTACCGGCTGCCGTTGAAGTTGCCGTGTACCGCATCGTATCGGAAGCGTTGACCAATGCCGTCAAACATTCGAAATCAAGCACGTGCAGAGTTACGATTGCGATGCATACGGGGATGCAGATCGATGAGCTCTATGTGGAAATTGTGGACAATGGGGTTGGCATCTCCGATGCAGTTCGGTTGGTGTCCCATGCCTCAGAAGGTGGGGTCGGTTTGACATCCATCCGGGAGAGAGCTGCAGAACTAGGAGGACGGAGTCAGATTGTGGTTGCTGAAGGCGGAGGAACGAGGGTCGCAGCATGGCTGCCCTTGCAATTTCATACAGTTGGGAGTGTCACAGAGTGAGAACGTGGAAAATATTAATAGCCGATGACCATCCAATGTACCGCAAAGGACTCAAAACAGTTTTAGAAACGGTAAATGATATAGTAGTCGTAGGCGAGGCGACGAACGGCGAGGAAGCGATTACTCTATGCAATCAGGTATCGCCTGATGTCATCTTGATGGACATCCGAATGCCTAGCCTGAACGGAGTAGATGCAGCCAAACAGATTAAAGCGAATCACCCGGACGTGCAAATTCTTTTTCTGACGATGCACCAGGACGATTCATCGGTTCTTACCGCCTTAAAGACCGGAGCGAGGGGCTACCTCCTCAAGGATGCTGATAAGGATGAGATCATTCGCGCTATTCGCTCGGTTGCCGGAAGAGAAGCCATATTCAGTGCGGAGGTAGCGGAACGAATGATTGATTTTGCAACCCGGCCATCCTCCATTCTTGATCGATTCACTCAACTAACCTCCCGGGAAAAAGAAGTCCTGCATTTCATCGCCGAGGGATACTCGAACAGCGAAATAAGCAAACAGCTAGGATTGACCGCGAAGACCGTGTCCAACTATGTGACGTTGGTGCTCAACAAACTTCACGCCACCGATCGTACCGCAGCTACGCAGATGGTGAAGGAAGCGAGAAATGATTCTTGGTGACATGCAGCAAAAGTTTTAGGGCACCCGATGAGGTGCCCTAACGCTTTGCGGGCTGCAGTGTTCATCTCCGTTAAATTGCTTGGTATGATCTGCCACGATACTCCGAACTTGTCTTTCAACCACTGAAATAGTTAACCGATTACTAGCAGGATTCGATACTTTGATGTCGAATCCAGATCATACTGGCAGGAAGTTAACTTATATTGGAAAGTTGGAATGATGATGCCACGTTCACCTCGTTCTTTAGTCATAACCATGTCAATAACTATTGTCGTACTTCTTCTGGGGTATGCGTATCTTATAACCTTCCCTGGACATAGTGCCATGTGGGAGCTCCCCCGTTTCCACTTTTACGTTATTTCTCCAACACTCCTTGCCTTGGCCGTCAGTGCCATTGCCGTTGGCTGGACGGGGATTCGACTTCGGGATATGAGTGCGCTCATGCTGGCATTAGCTATCTTATCTTTAAATGGTTTTTTTCTAATTCATGCACTTTCGACCCCCGGGTTCATTATTGCTGATCAACACCACTTGGCAGGTGTTTCCTCACAAGTCGCGATGACAACGTGCGCAGTCTGGATTTACCTCTCGACCTTACCTTCGGACCACTCCTTTATCCGCAGGGTGTCGAAGCATCGGAGGAGTATTGTCGTCGGCTGGGTAACCATTATCGTCCTGATGAATATCGCGGCTCTTATGTATCCCAGCATTTCCAACTTCATTCCCATCGACCTCGCGCCTTTGAATTATTTGATGGCGCTTCTCACAGTCTTCCTGTATCTTTGGGCGGCTAAGAGATACTTTCAGCAATTTCGGTTAGTCAAATTCCCTTTGCATGCGGCTATCGTATTTGGTTCCTTTATGCTTAGCGTCACCGAATGTTTCATGGTCACTACCATGATGTGGACTTTGGCCTGGTGGCTTTACCATGTAGTACTTGCCGTGTCGGCCTTGATGCTGTTGTTTGGTATTATCGCCCAGTATCGGTCAAACCTATCTGTAACTCAAACCTTTCATCAGGCGAATGGGTATCCATCTTCGGAACAACTTCGCATTAGCATCTCCAGCAGCATGCAAAATCTGATTGTCGCTACGGAAACCAAAGATGAATATACGGCCGGTCACAATTACCGTGTAGCCATGTACGGATTTCAACTGGCCCAGGCCATGAATCTGGATTCCGAACTTTTGCGAGCCCTGGCTCGGGGCGGACTCATTCACGATGTAGGGAAAATACAGATTCCTAGCGAGATCCTGAATAAACCAGGAAGGTTGGATACGGACGAGAGAATCGTGATCGAGCAGCATCCCTTAATAGGTTACGAGATGTGCAAATATATTGGCTTCATGACTGAGGAGCTTATACGGCCGGTCACAATTACCGTGTAGCCATGTACGGATTTCAACTGGCCCAGGCCATGAATCTGGATTCCGAACTTTTGCGAGCCCTGGCTCGGGGCGGACTCATTCACGATGTAGGGAAAATACAGATTCCTAGCGAGATCCTGAATAAACCAGGAAGGTTGGATACGGACGAGAGAATCGTGATCGAGCAGCATCCCTTAATAGGTTACGAGATGTGCAAATATATTGGCTTCATGACTGAGGAGCTGTCCGTCATCCGGCACCATCACGAAAAATGGGACGGTACGGGATATCCGGACAAGCTGAAAGGCACAGAGATTTCACTGCCCGCAAGAATCCTTGCCATTGCGGACGTGTACGACGCGTTGACCTCGCGAAGGTCCTATCGCGAGCCTTGGTCCCAAGAACGCACGTTGCAAATCATTGTTGAGGGCAGCGGCACCCACTTTGATCCCGAATGCGTCTCGGCCTTTGTTCGTCTCTGTAATAAAGGCGAATTGGTTGTTCCGGAGGCCATGGGACAATCATATGGGAGAGCGTTGATAATAGGTTGATCTTTCCGGCCAATACGATCAAAAGCTGCTAACAGAATATGGGAGCTTTCCCTTGTGACAAGATACCAATCGGCGCCGCTATGGCTGCACGGTGACGTTGCAGTAGGCAATCTGCTCATGAGGGATGGACGGCTGTGTGGCGTAAAGCACTTGAATCAACCAAAGAAGCGGTCGTCGTATAGATCGACAACCGCTTCTTTAACGTTACTTACCTATATTTGTACTCATAGCTTGAAGACCCTGAAGATCCGTGCTACCATAAACCATGATCAGATTTTCTTTCTAAAGGCCGCTTCTTCATCAGGGAGCGGTCTAATTTTTCATCAAGTTTCCGGTATACATAAGTTGGTCAGGCTCTAAATCATCAACAACCCCATCCATTATACGCCTAACGCTATCCAATGTCTCCTGAAGCGTCAGCCATTCTCCGGGTTTCTTCCTATAGGGTTCGGCGGTATAAAACGATTGAGTAAGAAATGCCTCCAGACGTTCTCCACGACAGTAGGTTTGTACATCCGTTTCCGGTATTTTTTCTACTCCTTGCTTATCGACCAGAAAGCGCAGTTCCCGATAACGACGAAGCAACTTTTTAGCCCGCTGCTGAATCATAAGATGCGTTGCCTCCAATTGGGCTCCCTCCAAAACCGTTGATGTGGACGCCAGTGGGTCCACTGCAGGAAAGAATTTGCGAGAGGCCAAATCAAAATCAAAGCGAAGAAGCGTATCAAGCGGACCATAGGGAACTTCTTCGTCTGGCGCGTTGAAGCGGGTGTCAACAAGGGCAACTGTTAGGGGACGGACTCCAGTTTCTTGAAGCCGCTCACGAAGGGCTAATAATTCACCCGAAATGACAATTTCCCGATCAGCTCCCAAAAAAACATCACATTCTGAGCCCAGAGAAATTATTTGTTCGGATGCCTCATCAAGAGATTTGCAAATAAAATCGGCTTGAGGCAACACGTCCTCCATGCCTTTCTTAATGTCATACTTGTCCTCGGCATCATATTGGGGTTCCCAGAGAATTGTCTTGTACCCGCGCTGTTTTACCCGATGAAAGAGCTCTGCTAACAGAACAAGCTGCCCCATCCCATGCCGTGCCACCAGACCAACAGTACCTCCTCGGACGACTGGCGCCAACAAATCTAAAACTTTAACTCCCGTTTCAATCATTGCTGCCCCACTCCCTCGAATTATCAATTCGTCGATACTGCAATTAGCCAGAGACGCAAGAATCGCGAGTGTTCGGACTTCAGCCCTACCCACAGGAATTTTCCCTGTGCACAGATTTGAAACTGTAGCCGGCCTTATACCTGCGGCGCGTGCTGCCGTTGTAAGATTCGGGACACGACGTCGCAAAAGCGAGACATTGAGATGTAATTCATCATTCATTTTCATCACCTCCATTACTCTATATAGTAATTACAATTACTTCAAAACGCAATATGCAAAGTGGAAAATTTTGAATTTTTCTGAATCACCCCAAATGTCAGACCCAACCTCACTATCCGTTAATTACTTGACTGTGTCGACTTCCTTCGTTTTTTGTTTGGATGTCCAAACGGCATATCCCATGCCGATATAGGCGACTCCCCACAGTAAAGCGACGATTTTCTCGAACATTGGAATTACGCCAATTGGCAGCATTGCTATAAGAGTAATACATGCCCATTTCGGAAGGACGCGGGCTTTGAGGCTCGCGATCGGGAAAAGAAGCAGCCCCAGCATACCGGATGCGATCTCAAAGCCTTTGACCACGCCCCATTCCCATGGTGACACATGAAGCATGGATGACCAAACGGTACAAGTTACCAAGATTAGGCCAAGCTCCAAAATAGCGAACGAAATAAATCCAAATTTCCCCGATTCTTTCACTTGCGCCAAGTAAAGCCCGAATGTGCCGAATACCATAAAAATGTTCGCGATGAACGCGCAAATCAATTCTTGGTCACTGTCCCCGCCCCAAATGTAGGATGAGGGAGTCATCCCTATTCTGCTAATCCCGCCAATCATAGCGACAAATGCAAACCACCTTACTGCTTTTTCAATTGTCATGTTTATCCTCCGCTTCTTCGCGTCTTATTGATTCCGCCTTCCTTCGAACGCAAAGGCGACATGAACAATGTAACAACGAAGATATCCCGCTGTCATGATTGATCCTCCCGACCGGCTAGGAAGAAAATTCCTGACCGGCCGGGAATTGTTCCCTTTCACATTCGAGGAATGGCGGCTATAGTTAAGACAGATGGCGTTTATTATTGCGAAGGGTAAGGTAATGAATCTGTGAAGAATAGATGGCGAGTAAGATCTTGGGTAATTTTTGTTGGCCGGCATACGATATGGCCAATGTTCGCTTTGTTCTCGTTGGGTATTTTCGCGATCTCGGTATGGAACGGTTATTCTCTTCATCAGAACGCCTGCACGGACGCGGAGTGGTGCTCCAATATCTTTTATCTGACGGCCGACCAGATCGCCTTGCTGAATCAAATCGGCTTGCCGGTATCGTTCTATAGCGGAGTGATGGGCGGGTTCGCCTCCTTATCGTTCGCGAGTTTTTTCTCCGTCAGCTGGATTCTCTATCGTTATGGATCGAGAGACCTCGTCTGTTATACGACTTCAATCTTGCTCATGGCGACAGGCTCCGCATTCACGAGTGACGGATCCGTCTTGGAAGCTTGGCCGCTTGCGGTTCGCGCGTTCGAATTTCAGGATATGTTGTTCGGCTTTTCTTATTTGCTGCTCTTTTTGTATCCTGATGGCGCTTTTGCTCCTCGCTGGACGAAGTACTTTGCCATATACGGATTATTTTTCGCGTTATCCACCTATATCGCTCCGTCAACGGTGCTCGATATGTCGACGTGGCCCCTCGCGATTCGGGTCATTCAAAGCTCTCTCCTGTTCGCACTGATCGTATATTCGCAGATATACCGTTATAATCGGAGTTTCTCGACGGAACAGCGTCAACGAACGAAATGGTTCATCGGGAGCATCGCGTTGTACCTGTTGGGATCGACGCTTATGATAGCTGTCGGGGCCCATCCCGTTGCCAAAATTTTTCTATGGGGAGTTATGAATATCGGCTTGTTGTCGATCCCCTTCTCCGTAGCGCTCACCATCATCGAGCAGAGAAACCGCTCGATGGTACCCGCATTCAATAGATCCATCGTATATGCGGTACTTAGCTTCACGATTGTTTCCGTATATGCGCTAGCGACGGGCACGATCGGCGCCATATTCCAAACCGCTAACAATTGGCTGATCTCTCTGCTGATGATCGGAGTTCTCGCGATTGTGCTGCAACCGCTTCGAGATAAGGTGCAGGATGCCGTCAACCGGCTCATTTACGGCTTGTACGAGGAACCCTATCAGGTTGTCTCGAATTTGATTCAGCAGCTGGAGGCGGTTGTGTCCAATCAATCCGTCTTGCCTCTCGTATTGAAGACGCTAGCCCAGGCTTTAAGATTATCCTTCGCCGCGATAAGGAATGATCGCGATGGTCCGGACACGCTGCTCGCATCCTACGGCATGCCGGTTCCCGGATGCATGGAGATTCCGTTGTCGATTCAAGGCGAGCCTGTCGGAACTTTGATTCTTGGTTCGTCCGCTATTCATAACATTATCCCTCCGGGCAAACGGTACTTGCTCGATGATTTAATCCGACAGGTCGCGATTGCCACTCGGACGGCTCTATTGTCGAGCGAACTGCAGCGTTCGAGAGAACAACTCGTCAGCGCGAGAGAAGAGGAGAGACGCCGCCTGCGGCGCGATCTGCATGACGGACTCGGATCCAATCTGGCCAGCATCAGCATGAAACTGGCGATCGCTATCGATCAGTGCGACAGCCAGTTCCCTAAAGCTGTATCGACGCTTGCGGGCGTACAGCATCAATTGGATGGGGCGATCGCGGACATCCGACAACTCGTGTATGCGCTTCGGCCGCCTTCTCTGGACGAATTCGGACTACTCTTCTCCCTTCGAGAGCTGGCGGCGCAATTGCAACAAGCCAACTTCCGCATTGTATTCCAGTCTCCCGAATCGCTTCCTCCGCTAATGGCAGCGGTAGAAGTAGCCGTCTATCGGATCGTTCAGGAGGCGATCACGAACGCCTTGAAGCACTCGCAGGGAACCGCGTGCCATATCCGGCTGAGCGTTGACGAAGTACTTCGAATCGAGATTTCGGACGATGGGACCGGTGTATCCAAATCTTCCAGGAAGGGAGTCGGCATTCGCTCCATGCGCGAGCGCGCAGAGGAGTTGAACGGACGGTTCGCGATGAATGATTCGGCGGACACAGGAACACAGATCAAGATCGAATTTCCGTTATTCTCTCAATTCATATCGAGCTAAGGAGGTTTCTATCCGTGGAGAAGATGAGAATATTATTAGCGGATGACCACCCCCTCTTCCGGGAAGGTATCATCGCCGTGCTTCAAGGATACGAGGGTTTGGAGATCGTGGGGGAAGCCGAATCCGGGGGTGAAGCGCTGCGTTTGGCCGAGTCGCTGCAGCCGGATCTGATCTTGATGGACATCAGCATGCCCGGGGTCAACGGAATCGAAGCTACCCGTCAAATTATCGCGACTAGCCCGCACATCCGAATTCTGATTCTGACGATGTTCGATGACGATAATTCCGTCTTCTCGGCGATCCGGGCGGGCGCTCGCGGCTATTTGCTCAAGGGAGCTAAGCCTAAGGAGATTATCCGCGCCCTAGTTGCCGTTGCGGATGGGGAGGCCATATTCAGTCCTGGAATCGCCAGCAAGATGATGTATTATTTCGATGCAATCCAGCGACCGCCACAGAAGGAAATATTCCCGGAATTGACGGCCAGGGAGACGGAAATTCTGGAGCAGCTCGCTATCGGGAAGACGATCTCCGATCTTGCCCTATTGTTTCAGCTCAGCTTAAAGACGGTTCGGAATCACGTATCGAACATCTTGAACAAACTGCAAGTTGTCGACCGTGCCCAAGCCATTCTGCTGGCGCGCGAAGCTGGACTAGGTAGTGTTCCGGGAAGAACTGAGCCCAAATGAAAAGAAAGAACGGAGCCATGCGCTAGCTTAGGACATCGGCGAGCTCGCTGTCTGCGAAACGAATTTCTTTTTGGCAGGCAGGGCTCCATCATTATTGAAGCGGTCTTGTTGAATGGGCTGCTGAGTATGTTTTTGTTATTCATATCATGATCGCAGCTTAACTTAAATCAATGCCCCAACCACCTCCCCCTTATATAATGAAAATCAATCATCCATATAGGGGGTTTTCTTATGGCCGCCTCGGTCAAACAAACGTCATATCACCGAAAATCCGCTTTAACTGCCGGTATTTCACTTATCATCATGGCACTCGCCGCATTTTTTTCCTATGGTTTGGTCCATGGAAGCCTAGTGGTGCAAGGCGATGCCGGCACCACCTTCAATAACCTCGTGTCCTCCACCCACCTTTTCCAAGCCGAAATCTTCGGTTGGATCATCATCGCAATTACGGACATCCTGGTCGCCTGGGCTTTTTATGTGTTTCTGCAGTCGGTAAATAAAAGCCTTTCCTTACTCGGCGCATGGCTCCGTCTTATTTATACGGCCATACTGGGAATGGCCATCCTGTGTTTGATAATCGTGATGCTTCTGTCGAGACAGGCAAACTATTTATCTTCCTTCACCATTGAACAAACTCAAGCGCTTATGATGCTATTTTTAGATGCATTCGAATCCATCTGGTCGATCGGATTGATCATTTTTGGCGGGCATCTGATGGTTGTGGGCTATTTAGCTTGCAAGTCGGACCGCATTCCTAAAGTGTTCGGCGTTTTGCTTCTGCTAGCCGCAATCGGCTATATGGCCATTCACCTGAGCAAATCGTTTCTTCCGCAATACGATGAGGCCATTTCCATACTCAATCTTATATTTACAGTGCCCATGATTGCAGGAGAACTAGGCTTTGGGATATGGCTGTTGTTTCGAGGAGGAATGAAGCCGCTTCTTGATTCTGCTCAGTGACTCCGGAGTCATGCCGAGATAACTCGCCAATTGATGTTGGGGTACGCGATCGATCAAGCCGGGTCTTTTTTGCAAAAGCGCCTTGTAGCGTTCTTCAGGACTAGAGGAGATAAACGAAGCCCATTCATCCTTTACCTCGCCCAGGTTATCTTCTACCATTTTGCGTGTCATGGTTTCCAGCTGAGAATATTTTTGAAACATGTCCTTCTCGGCATCAAGTTCGCCGACAACCAGTATGCAGTCCTCCAGACAAGTTAAGGAGTACGGGGATGACTTGTTCGGTTTATGCTGATTGAATATCGCGACTGCTTGCTCTTCCGTGTAGAAGTTGGATGTGCTTTCTTTTCCCGTTTCGTCTACCGAGTACTGTCGGACGCATCCCTTCAATACGAAATAACATGCACGGGGAACATCTCCTTGTCTGAGGAGCATGGTTCCTTTTTTATATTGTTGAACCTGTATATCTTCCACGATGGCCCGTTGTTCTTCTTCGCCCAGTGTCGTAAATTGGGTTAAATATTTGAATAATATGTTTTTCATTTGCTGTCCTTTCGGCTTATGATTGGCAGAGTCGGATTGATGCATGGCCTATAGTCAACTTACCTTATCTGATCTATATGTTCAAGGCCCCCCCTTCCGCCCCTTTCCAATTACGCCAACCAAAATCTTTGGACGTTTCGCCGCAAAGCGTATACAATAAGGCCAACTCAAAGCCGGACTGTCCAGGAGGAGATCTTATGCCCGCATGGCGGCACGCCCTATATCCGAGCCAATTGAAAAACCGGTTGTTTCTGTCGTTTCTGCTGCTCATTTTGCTGCCCTTCACGCTCGTCTCGGTCTACCATTTCCGGGAAACGGAAACGCTGCTGCAGGCGAAATATACCGAGCAGGATCTGGAGCAGCTCGAGACGATGAAGCAGTCGCTGGAAAACTTGATGGAAGTCGCAGCCAAGACGGCGACACTGCTGGAGCAGGACCCCGCTATCGTTCCCGTGCTGCGAAGTCCGGATCTGACGGACCCCTGGTCGCGGATCAAAGGCGTGGAAAACAAATTCAACAGTATCGGCAACAGCTTCTTCCTGTCCGACGCTCCCGTCTATTACACGATGCTTGATTTTCATGGAAATGTATACGCTTCCTATTCGCCGGACAAGCCGCTCCGCTATGGCGATATTTCGAACGAGCCTTGGTTTCTCTCCGTTACCGGCGGTTCGACGGCCAAGTACGTCTGGAACGGCTTCGAACCGAACTATGTGTACCGCGGTCATACGACCAGCCCTTATCTGATCTCGCTGTACGCTCTGCTCAAAGACGAGAACTTCATCCCGCTAGGAGCAGTCCGGATCAGTATCGATTACCGGGAGTGGTTCAACCGGATTCCGGCCCGCGCCGCTTCGGGCCAAGACTACTTTCTGCTGAACGGGGACGGCCGGGTCGTGCTTCAGCCGAAGAAATCCGCCTCCGTCGATCCGGACATTGCGGCGGGCATCGTTTCCGGTGGCAGCGGACGCTCCTCTTATACCGACAGGGGAAGCCATACGCTGTACACGTACAGCTACATCCCTTCCTTGCAATGGTATTTGGTGAAAAAAGTGCCGCTCGACGTCCTGTTCCGCGAAACCGACCAGTTGAAGCAGCGTTTTTTCGTCACCATCCTGCTGTTCACGGCGCTGTTCATGGGCATGACGCTGCTGATCGCCTCGCGGATCACTCGTCCGATCAAGCTGCTGGAGCGGAAGATGGAGGCGATGGTCATGAACAATCTGAAGATCGTGCTGCCGGAAAAAGGAAAAGGCGAAATTTTGTCGCTCACCCGCAGCTTCAATCGAATGGTCCGCGACATCAACGAGCTCGTGCACAAGTTCAAGATGGAGGAACGGCACAAGCAGGCGGTTCGCTTCCAGGTGCTCGTTTCGCAGATGAATCCGCATTTTCTGCTGAACACGCTCAATACGATCAAGAGCATTTCCCTGCGCAAGGGTGATGACGAGACGCACGAAATATGCATCGCCTTGGGACGTCTGCTGGAGAACAGTCTCAATACGGACGTCGACCTGATCCATCTGAAAGCCGAGATCGGACTCGTCAGCGCCTATATGCATATCCAAAATTGCCGGTACGACCAGCAATTTTCCATCCGGTTCGACCTCGACGACAAGCTCCAGTACGCGCTGGTCCCCAAATTCAGCCTGCAGCCGCTCGTCGAGAACGCCATTTACCACGGTTTCGGGGCTTCCCAGGCCAAGGGACATATCTCAATCCGCGTCTATTCCGAAGCCGATCGCCTGATCATGGACATATGCGATGACGGCATCGGCATCGAGAAAGCGATGGAACGCAAACGATCCCGCGCCCGGAAAGGCATCGGCCTGCAAAATTTGCGCGAACGGCTGGAGCTGCTGTTCCCCGGACAGGCGGATTTGCAATTGCTGCCGCTGCCGCAAGGCGCCATGGCGCGTCTGTACTTTCCATTACTGCTGTCGACGCCTTATTCCGAAGGAGATGGAGGAGCTTACCATGTGGACTACCCTGCTCGTTGAGGACGAGCTGCAGGCGCGCGAATACGTAAGGGCGATTTTCGGCAAAATCGCCTCCCCGTTCCGGATTACGGGCGAAGCGGCCAACGGGGCCGATGCGCTCGCTTTTATACGAGAGCATAATCCCGACCTTGTCATCTCGGACATCGTCATGCCGGTCATGGACGGGGTCGAGCTGCTGCAAGCCGTTCGGGCGGAAGGCTACGATACCCGTTTCGTCATGCTTACGTGCATGAGCGACTTCGAATTCGCCCGGAACGCTCTCGAATACGGCGCCTCCAGCTACATTCTGAAGCTGTCGATGGATACGGAGACGCTCGAGCAGACGCTTGACAAAGTGGCGCAAGAGCTGCGGCTGCGCGGACGTCTGCGCAAAATCGAGCGCGATTTGCAGGGCATCGCCAAGCACGCCGCGAAGCCGACCGACCATCCCGAGCTCAACAACGTCATCGACCGCATCCTGATGCATTACGACGAGCCTTTGTCGCTCGCTTCGTTGGCCGAGTGGGTAAGCATGGACCCGAGCTACTTGAGCGATCTGTTCCGGAAGAAGACGGGCGTCACGCTAACCAACTTCCTGCAAAACGTCCGGATCGAATCCGCCAAAGTGATGCTAAAGGAATCGGCCGCGACGATCGGCGAAATCGCGGAGAAGGTAGGCTTCGCCAACGACAACTATTTCAACAAAATATTCCGGAAATGGACGGGGGTCAGCCCCGGCGACTACCGGCGCGGCGGAAGCAGCGTCAGGAAAGACGACGAAGACGACAACCAAAAATCGTTCTAACATTCCCTAAAAATCGTTCCTTAAGACGTCCCCGGCGAACTGATATATTGAAGCTGTAACCAAATGATAGCATCGTACGAGGAGGTCCTAAGCGATGAGACGTTACAAAATTGGGGCAGGTTTGTTATGCGCGGCATTGCTCGGTACGACGCTCGCCGGCTGCGGCGGCAACGGAGGCACACCGGCGACGGGAGCCGGAAGTGCGGCCAAGACCGATCCGAAGAAAGTCGTCAAGCTCAAGTTCTGGGGAGGCGTGCCGATCGAAGCCGGGCCGCAGGAAGTCGTCGACGCCTGGAACGCCAAAAACCCGGATATCCAAGTGGAATACGTCCGGTTCGTCAACGACGATCCCGGCAACCTGAAGCTCGACACCGCGCTCATGGCCGGCCAGGAGGTCGATCTATACGCGAACTACGCGCTGTCCCGCGTGAAGAAAAGAGTGGACGCGAATCTCGCCGTAGACTTGAGCGCTTACAAGGACTACGACATCGACGGCAAAATGGGGCCGGACGCCAAGCAGTGGCAAATCGACGGCAAATATTACGGGCTGCCGACCAAGAAAAGCATGTCCTTCCTCTGGCTGAACCAGTCGATGCTGGACGAGGCCAAGCTGCCCGTTCCTCCACTCGATTGGACCGTAGACGATTTGCGGACGTATGCGGCCAAGCTGAAGAAGCCGAACGTATGGGGCTACGTGCAGTGGAACGCGGAACCGACCGGTCCGATGGACGGCTCGATCGCCGCGATGGGGCTTACGAAAAGCGACGGCACGTCCAATTTCAACAACCCGTATTGGCAGAAGAGTCTCGAAACGATGTTCGACATGATGCACAAAGACAAATCGATGCCGACGTACGGCGAGCAGCTGACGAGCAAAATGCCGATCGACACGATGTTTTTGAAGGGCGAGGCAGCCATGCTCGGGGCGGGCGAGTTTATTTTCCGCAACTCGAACAATATGAAGGACTACCCCCGCAGCTTCAAAATTACGTTCGCGACTACGCCGAAGGTCGAGGCGGGCCAGAAAGACTTCAAATATTCCGGAGGCGGGCTCGGCGACGTCATCTCGATCAACCCGAAATCCGCGAACAAGGAAGCGGCATGGAAGTTTCTGAAATGGTACGCCGACGGAGGCATGCTTCCGATGGCGGCCGGCGGACGGATTCCGTCCTCGAAGTCGGTTAATGCCGACGATGCGATCAAGCTGATGCTGAAAGGCGTCGAAGCGACCTATGATCTCGATGCGCTCAAGAAGATCATGTTCGGCGATCTTCCGGTTATCCAGCTGGACATCCCGCAGCAAGTCGTCGACTCCCGCAAGGAAGAATACGAGAAATATTTTCTGAACAAGCAAGATATGAAGACGACGCTGCAAAACATGGAGAAACGGCACAACGATTTCATCAAGCAAAACAAAAAGTAAGGACGTCGGAATCGTGGGGCGAAGGCGTGCTCCGGCCGGACCGGAAAGCTTGCCGCCCCCGATTCCTCAACGGCCGGGAGGTACCGATATGAAGCGCAGTTGGTTGCACAAACAGCAGTGGATCGGGTATCTGTTCATCCTGCCGAACATGCTCGGCATAATCGCGTTTTTCGTCATCCCCGCCGCATACTCGCTGGCGCTCGTGTTCACCGACTACCAATTCGCGAATCCGCGCTACCGTTTCGTCGGATTGGACAATTTCAAGCGGCTGTTCACGGACGAGCTGTTCTACGTATCGCTCAAAAACACGGCCATCTTCCTCGCCTCCGTGCCGGTATCGATCGCCCTCGCCTTCGGCGTCGCCATCGTGCTGAACCGCAGCGTATATCTCAAAAACTTGCTGCGCACGCTATACTTCATGCCGTATATTACGAGCGGCGTGGCGGTCGCCTTCGTCTGGATGCTGCTGTTTCAGCCGACGCAAGGGCCGATCAACGGCTTGCTGCGGGCGATCGGCATCGCGCAGCCCCCGGGCTGGTTCGCGACGACGGACACCGCTATTTTCGCCATCGACATCATTCAAGTTTGGCTTATGCTCGGCTACAATATGATCATTTACTTGGCCGCCCTGCAGGAAATATCACCGGAGCTGCTGGAAGCCGCGAAAATCGACGGAGCGAGACGCTGGACGACAGTGAGCCGCATCCTTTGGCCGCTCGTCAGCCCGACCACGTTCCTGCTGCTCGTCACCGGCCTCATCATGGCGATCAAATCGTTCGGCCTCATTCAGGCGATCACCCAAGGCGGTCCGGGAAGCAGCACGACGGTCATGTCGCTGTTCGTGTACAAAACCGCGTTCAGCTATTACGAGATGGGATACGCGTCGACGATTTCGTGGGTGCTGTTCGCCTTCATTTTACTTATTACCGCGATCCAATGGCTCGGCCAGAAACGATGGGTCCACTACTGACGGGAGGTAGCGACATGCGTACGGCTCAAACTTCATCCGCCCCGCCGTCGGCATCGGCATCGGCGCCCCGAAGACGGCTCCGCCCTTCGGGCAGCGGCTCCTCCATCGCCGGCAAAGGACTGCTCACCGCCTTTATGCTCGTCTGCGGCATCGCGATGATCGTTCCATTCCTATGGATGACGCTCACCTCGGTGAAGGCGCCCGCCGAAGTATTCGGCTCCTGGCTGCCGACGAAGCTGGAGTGGAAGCATCATATCAAGCTGTGGAGCGGCGGGCAAAGCTTCGGCGTCTATTACTGGAACTCGCTGAAAATATCGCTCATTAGCACGATCGGCGCGACGTTCCTGGCCTCCTTGGCCGCCTACGGCTTCTCGAGAGTCGAATTCAAAGGCAGAAACACTCTCTTCTTCGTTTATTTATCGATGATGATGATTCCGCCGCAAGTGCTGTTCGTGCCCAAGTTCATTTTGTTCAATCAAGTCGGCATTTACAATACGCACTGGGCGCTCATTCTGCCGGGATTGTTCACGATATTCGGCGTCTTCCTGATGAGGCAGTTTTTCATCGGCATTCCGAAAGAAATTTCCGAGTCCGCGTTCATGGACGGTGCGCATCACGGGCACATTTTCATCCGGCTTATGCTGCCGCTTGCCAAGCCGGCTTTAGCGACGCTGGCGATTATCGATTTCTCTTGGCATTGGAACGACTACGAGAATGCGCTCGTCTTCTTGACCAATCCGAAGCTGTATACCGTCCCGCTCGGCCTGCAAAACTTCATTCTGGAAAACAACATCGACTATAACGGGATGTTGGCTGCCGCCACGGCCGGCATCGTGCCGATGATCGCCGTATTTCTGCTCGGCCAGAAATATATTATTCAAGGCATTTCCGGTTCGTCGGTCAAAGGATGAGCACTAAGTGGCGTGAGCCTTCGAAGTTACACCAAGTGCTTTTCAGGAACCCCGAATATCCGATAAACAATGAACCGAATTTGCTTATTTGCGAACCTCATTGCGCTATTTGGCTTCAATTATCGGCAATTGGTGGAACAGTGAACTTGGAGTAACTATTACTGAACATAAGTTCAGTATTCGGTTCGGCCCCTTAATTCTGGAGTCTTACTGTGAATTACTCGGTTTTTCATAGTTTCTTGCTTTTTGCAGGGAGCCACGCCCCCTGCACCCCGTCACTCGGCGTGTGCCGTCCCCGGCCATCAG
>NZ_VCRA01000003.1 GCF_005938385.1 Paenibacillus mesophilus | reverse complement strand
ACTGTGACTGATTCGTTCGATCTCTTCCGGACTCATTTTCATCAGTGGTCCCCTTTTCCATTTGAACTCGGTTACCCATTATTAACCAAGTTTTCTACGTTTGAAAAGGGGGGACCTAAGTAGTAACAATGAGGTTCGCAAATAAGCAAATAGAGTTCATTGTTACCTGAAGCCTTTACAGCGATGAACCAAGGAAACTTCCGGTTTTCGGGCCCCCGATAAGTGACTGTGTATTAGCAGGCTTGCGTCTCTTTTTCACAACCGACGTCACGGCGATAATTGCACCGGCTGAGAATTCGGCACCGCATCCTGCTGCCGGGCCAAGCCGCGATATTGCGCGGGGGTGAGGCCCTCGTGCTTCTTGAATACTTTCGCGAAATAATGAGGGTCGGGATATCCGATCCGGACGGACAGCTTCGGTATGGGAATATCGCTCTCGCGCAGCAGCATGCGGGCTTGCTCCATCCGGAGGCGGGTAATCGCGGCGCTGATGTTGTCCCCCGTCCAGTCGCGATAAATGGCACTGACGGAATTCGGGGACAAGCATAGCTCGCCAGCGATGGAATAAACCGAGAAATCCGCTTCTCCATATTTGACGGCAATCATGCTGTTCACGCATTCGACCACGAACATGGCGCGCGACTGCTTCCGCTCGATAGCCTGCTGTGTCACCTCGTCGATCAAGTCGTTCACGAGGTCGTGCAGCTCCGCCTTCGTCTTCGCTTGGGCGAACCGTTCCCATACGGACTCCGGAGAGAGTCCCGTCGGTCCCATTCGCAACCCCGCTGTTTTGCCGGCTTCAATCAAGACGGCTGCGAGCTTGGAGGCAATGTCGCGGACAATATGATCGCGTGCGGACCGAAGATGATGGAAAGCGCTTTCGAAAAAGGAGTTGAACGAATCGGGTTCTCCTTGCTTGAGCTGCTCGATCCACTTGTCCCGCGTGTCGCCGTCGTCCAGCATCTTATGGCAGCGCTCGCGTATTTTGCATTCCTGCGAAAGGCGTCCTATCCGGGCGGCCAGCAGATCCAGCTTATGCTTATGGAGCGGCTTCAATATATAGTCGGTAAATCCGTAGCGCATGGCGGTCCGGGCATAAGCGAAATCTTGAAAGTCGGTCAATACGATCAGCGAAACATCGGGAAGCAGCTTATGCAGACGCTCGGCCAGCTCGAGTCCGTCCCATGCGGGCAGCCGAACGTCGGCGATGATCAGGTCGGGCTGCTGCTCCAGCGCCATTTCCAAAGCTTCTTTCCCGTTGGAGCATTCGGCCAATATTTTGGCATCCAACCGCTCCCAGGCAACCATCCTTCGTAGACTGCTGCAAACGGACGGCTTGTCAACCGCAATCAACACTTTCAGCAAGGCAAGGCTGCCTCCATTCCTATGAAGATACAAGGCCATTATACTATTCGGACCTGGCTTTTTAAAGGGGAAAAGCCACATGTGGAAAAATATGAGAGGGTAAAATGAAGCATAGCTGTTTTTTCTGTGGCAGCGATCTTCGGGTCTGTTCTACAATAGGAGAGATGCCGAGGCGCGATGCTAGGCGGGCGATATTAGAAACGGAGGAGGCTGAACTCGACCTATGTGTGGCGAAGCGACCGACCGGTCGGACCGCAAGGCGAAAATTGCTCTCGAAGTGGACGGGCTCGCTGCTGCCGGGAAGTTTTACTGCGGCGTGCTGGGCTGGAACCGACTAGAGCCGGAAGCGTACGACATTGCGGACAAGTACGTATGGCTGCAAATGCCCGATGAGGAGCCGGCGCTGCTGTACGAGCGGGGAATGAGCGAGGAAGCAATCGGCTGTATGATCAAGTCCGAGTTTTCCCGGATAAAGCCGGGAGACCGTTTCTATATAAGAGTACCGGAGGAGGCGGGATCGTTGGACCCGCTGCTGCGGAGAGCCGAATCGGCCGGTGCCGTCCAGAATGATGAGCTCGAGCCGCTATGCTGGCGCACGTTGACATTGCGAACGCCGGACGGGTACACGGTCGTCTACTGGCAAGAGTTCGAGGCGGCGGACGAGGACATCCTCGCATTGTACGCTTCCGGACCGGATCGGCTCGAGGCGGCGCTCGCCGGATTGGACGAAGAAGATCTGGACATGGCGATAGCTCCCGGCAAGTGGACGATCCGGCAGCAGGTGCTGCACGTAGTCGATCTCGAGCTGGCCGCGGCACACAAGCTGAAATACATATTGGCCGATGCCGATCCGGGCCGCACTTACGTATCGAGCCGGTTCGAGCAGGACGCGTGGGCCGTGGGGATGAACTACGCAACGCGCCCAATCGCAACGGAAGTTGCCCTGTTTCGGCTTCTGCGCGAGCATATCCGGATCGTCTGCAGCCATATTCCCGGCTCGCTGCAGAGAAGCGCCATCGTCGGCGGCGGCCGAACGGAGACGGCTGCTCGGCTGATGAAGTCGATGGCAGGTCATGCCAACGCGCATATTCGCCGGATTGTAGAGATCCGGGCAAATCGTCTTTGATCGCCGACGGATTGTCGAACCGCACCGTTCAAGGCGATACGGCGGATTTGAGCTGCTTTGCGGACGAGCCGTTCGACCTCATTGTGCATCCAAGGCCTCCCGGCGATGGATGCACGATGAGGTTCTCCCTATCGGATAAAAATTTGTATTGAAACCTGGTAACAGAAATGGTACTCTAATTAATAAGAACTATGTTCTTCAATAAAGAACCTAGTGCGAATGAATAAGCGCTTTCCTTTTCTTGTTCGGAACCTCTATTCATTGCCGTCGTGTGAAACCGAATCTCAGATAAGTAAGCGCTTAAATTTTTACTCACCGAAAGGAACGTTGTTCTTCAATTAAGAACGACTGCGGTTTTTCCTTTGCCTGGACTATTACCGGGAACCTACACGATAGATTTGTATGTCAAGGAGGGGGGAGTCGCTCGCTATGCGCGAACGGGCCGGATCGTTAACCGGACTACCCGCGTGCATGGCTGCCAATCGGGAAGCGAATAGTCACAACGTATGATGAGCGTACCGCGAGAAATGACAAAAGGGTAGTCAATTCACAAAGAGGTGAAATTCCGATGATGCAGAAACAAGGAAAAGCACTTATGGCAGCCGCGATTGTAACCGCTTTACTCGCAGGCTGCGGCGGCCAAGGAAACGGCAGCACCAAAGGAGGGGACGTACAGAAGCCGGCGGAGAAGCAAGAGCCGGTCACGTTGAAATTTTATACGATGACCGTACTCGACGATTTCGAGAAATATATTAACCAATTCGTGAAGAAGAAGTTTCCCCACGTGACGCTTCAAGTGGTCGAGAACAAAAAAGGAAGCGAGATTCAGGATTTGCTCGCGACGAACGACATCCCCGACATTATTTGGCAAGGTCTTACGAATATGGGCGGACCGCTTGCCGACTTAGACGTGCCGATGGATTTGACGGCGCTTGCCAAAAAGCACGGGTTCGATTTCAACAGCAAGTTCGATGCGAAAATGGTCGATAGCATCAAATCGTATTCGCCCAAGGGAGAAATCCTTTACATGCCTTACAACGTCCTCGTTTTCGGCCTTCATTACAACAAGGACATCTTTGACAAGTTCGGCATCGCCTATCCGAAAGACAATATGACTTGGGAAGAAGCGATCGAGCTCGGCAAGCGAATATCGCGCAAAGACGGGGATACGCAGTACATCGGTCTCCTCCCGCCGACCGGACTGAACCGGGTACAAAGCCAGCTAAGTCTTTCCTATGTGGACAGCACCGGGCAGAAAGCCGCCCTCGCGACCGACGGATGGAAGCGTATGTTCGATATTATGAAAAGCATAAACGATTATCCTAACGCTCCACAAATCAAATCGTTCGGCGATGTGCGCAACAATTTTCTGACCAATCGGACGGTCGCGATGATGCCGGAAATATTGCAGCTGCAAAACTATGATATGGCCGGGGCCGAGAAAGCCGGCTTGAGATGGGATATCGTTACGTTCCCCTCCTTCAAGGATAAGCCGGGGGTCGGCGTAGGCGTATTTTCCGACGGCTTCGTCATTCCGAAAGGGAGCAAGAATGCCGATGTGGCGTTCCAGGTTATGGCGTACTTGAGCACCGATCCGGACGTACAGATGGAGGCGACCAAGAACGGACGGATTACCGCATTGAAAGATAATGCCAAAATGCTGGAGCATGCGTTCGAGAACAATCCGGCCGCCAAAGGCAAAAACTTGAAAGCCGTATTCTCGCAAAAATATCCCGATCCTATCTTGTCTTCTCCTTACAACTCCAGCGGACTCAGTACTATGAGCTCGAAAATGCTCAATTATGTGAACGGAAAATCCGACGTAAATACGCTGCTTAAAGAGGGGGAGGAAGAGTTCAACAAGAAGATTGCGGAATTGAAGGCGAAGAAATAACACGATTACCGATCAAGCTTCGGCCAAGCGCCGGAGCTTTTTTGTTTGATCCTCGTTCCCGAGCTCCGCGTTCGGACTGGGCCTAAGTCCCAACTCGCAACAAATCGTTCGTAAACGGTTCGTTCTAAATTAGAACGATATAGAGGTTCGCAAAGGCTCCCCGTCATAAAGCTCCCTTCTCTTGCAGGAATGGGAGCTTTTTAATTGCGTGCAATCCCAAAAAACAGGATTGATTTTATTTGGTTATATAATATAATATATATTATATATACAACAGATCAAATCTATATAAACATTACACTTCGTGCACGGCAAGGTAATTGATCGAAGGGGGTGAGGACCGGCAAACGAACGAACTATAAAGAAAATGAACGGCTGCAACAACGGAATAGGGGAGCACAACATTCGGAGGGGATTATGGCCCCAAGCAGAAGGCCGAGCTACGCCTAGTAAGTAAACGATTACTATGTGCAGGGAGGAATGAAGATGAATTCGAACAAGCAAGTCGAGCCTAACAACCCGGAGGAGCCTGACAATAACGCAGAGCTGAAGCAGGTGCAAGCCGGTACGGACATCAAGATTAGCCGAAGACAAATGTTGTCGACTATCGGTGTGACGGGCGTTGCGGTAGCTTCCGGTACGCTTATTGCAGGGATAGCCGATGCCATCGATAAGGGGCCCGCCGTGCAAAGCGCGGTTTACGGGGGAGGATGCGTCCCGAATATCGATTCCGATTGCGTCGACTACCATTTTTCCGAGGGACTGCCGGAGCGAACGGTCGGTCTGAAGCTGCGCGAGTGCGTAAGCGTTTTCGACTTCGGCGCCAAGGGAGACGGGGTTACGGACGATTCCGCAGCGATCGCGGCGGCGCTGGAATACTGCAACTCGAAAAAGAACAATGCCGTGAATCCCGTGTATCAATGTCCCGGGGCTAAGCTGATCATTCCCCCTGCTACTTATGCGGTCAACCAATCATTTACTGTGTTTTGCCATTTGGAAGCCCGCGGCGCGGTGTTCAAATACCCGGACAGCTTTGCCGGCACGGCGATCACGATCGGCGGAACGGATGCCAACAACTGCCTGATCGACGCCATGATTACGCTGCCGGATTTGGTCAAGCCGGTGAACCTTACGCTGACGGCAGGAAGCAAAGGAATCCGAGTCTGCAACGTATGGAGCTCCGACCTATACCCGGGCCGCATTTATTACTTCGAAACCGGTCAGCACTACGACTCCGTTAACCGGGGGAATGTATACAACCGGATAAGCGGCGGATATATGCTGAATTGCAAAGTCGCCTATTTGATTCAGCCGACCGGCCCGATAAACGCCTCGTTCTGCAACGAATTGGATTTTATCGGCGGGGCCGTGCAGCAGGTAGGCCCGATGTACGGGGTCCGAACGCCCGGATGGAGACACGTCGTCCTGAGCGGCACCGGCGTTTCCACGGTAACGAACATCAGATTCAGGGGCACGGATTTGGAAGGATATACGAGCGAATACCACGTTTACGCGAATGGCGCCCAATTCTGTGTGTTCGACCGTTGCCGCTGGGAAGCGGGACTCGTCCCGGATCAAGCTCCGGGCAATACCGGCAACTGGTTCGGTTCAATCGCCGCGCCAAGCCCAGCGAACACATTCACCCAGCCTGCCTACAGAACGTTCAACAACGGGGATAAAATCGTTCTCGGAGCCACTACGGCGCCGGCTGGTCTGGTCAACGGGGAAGCTTACTACGTCATCAACTCGACGGGGGCGGGCGGCACGTTCCAGCTGTCGACGTCGCCGAGCGATACGGTTCCCCGGGTATTTACGACCGCCGGCAACACCGTCCGTTTCACGCTGCCGGTCCGTTTTTACTTCGATGGCCCGCCAGGCTATTACCAAGCGAGCAACAATGAAATTATCGGCGGCACTTACTCTTATGCGAACGCTCAGGAAGTTATATATAACGGCCCTCTTGCCGCCAACAATCAGCTGCGCACGATCGGTCAACGGTTCGCGATCGATCAGGCGAAGACGACCGATATCGGCACGCTTGCAGTGTCCAATACGGCAGGGGCAGCTTTGAATGCGCTTACGATATATTCCCAGGACCCTTATTCCGATCCGATCAAATGGAGAATGGGCATTACCGCCGGAGGCAAATTGCGATGGAACGGCACGACCGCCGGGCAATTCGGAACCGACCAGCAAAACTTCGGCCCCGCCGATCCGGGAACGCTTCACCAAAGCATATCGTTCAACTCGGCCAGCTTGATCCAAAATGCGAATACGAACGGAGGCACGTCGGCAAGCTCCCAATTCAGGGCGAAAGCGGGACCGACTTCCTCCAATCTGGGAAGTGCATCGTTCGGCTATTTCCCGGCCGCGAACTCGACATTGGGCGCTTTTGCCGCAGGCAAAGTCGTCATTCAAGGTACCGGGACGGGAACGGAAATGCCGAAGGGCGTAATATGCCATGTGCCTGCCGCAGGAGCGCAGTTCGGCATCTATATGGGCGGTACGGCAGCTAATATGACGATCGACAAGATGAACGGGGTGTTCATTGCCGATGTAGCCAATGAGCCTACGACCAATCCGGTGGGCGGGGTTTATTTATACGCACACGAGGGCGCTCTTAAAGTTCGCGGCGCGGATGGCACCGTGACGACGATTGCTCCGGCATAAAGGTTGAAGCTTTTCCTGCAATTAGTAATCGATTTCCCAGATTCATATTCCAGTTTACGAGGTGACCGTTTTGAGAAAATCATCGATTTATACGACCGCAGCCGCATTATCGCTTTCCTTAATGCTCGGCGCATGCAGCGGGAACAAGGAACCGGCTTCCCCGGAACAGAAGGCGGAGCAGCCGAAGCCCGAGAATGTGAAGCCGGCCACGATCAAAATCGCCCAGCGCCATCTTACCGAGGACGAATTCAAACGGTTCATCGTCGAGCCGGTCAAGAAAAAGTATCCGCACATTACGGTGCAATGGGTCGATTCGTCCAAAGTATCTTTGGCCAATATGATCACAACCAAAGAAATTCCCGACATCAGCGTCGACTATCCGCTCGCGTTGACCCAACTGCTCGATATGAAGGTCGAGTTGAATATGGACGATGTGATCAAAAGCTCGAAGTTCGATCTGAACCGGATTCGTCCGGAATTTCTCGAGTCGATCAAGACGGCCAGCGGACTGAACTATTTGATCGGTCTTCCGATCTACAATAACTCGTTCGCCTTGTTCTACAACAAAGACTTGTTCGACAAAATGGGCGTCCCGTATCCGAAAGACGGCATGACCTGGGATGACGCGCGCACGATCGCCGCGAAAATGACGAGAACCGAAGGAGGCGTGCAATACTGGGGATTGTACCCGGGGGAACTGTACCGCGGCGCGTATCAGGCAGGCCTGCCGTTTATCGACTTTGCCGGCAAGAAAGGCGCTTTACAGACGGACGGGTGGAAGCAGCTGTTCGAGCTGTGGTCCGGTCTATATAAAATTCCCGGCGCGACGAATTTGCTGCCGAGCGATCCGCCGACGCAAGCAACGCAATCGTTTCTGAAGGGGGAAGTGGGGATGCTTGCCGGGCATTCCGCCACGCTGCAAAGCTTGAAAACGGTGAAAAACTTCAACTGGGATGTCGTCACCTATCCGGTTAATCCGAAAGCGCCGGGAACCGGGCAGCGGGTCGACTCTCTCGTCTTCTCGATCACGAATGCGAGTCCGAATAAAGAGGCGGCGTTCCAAGTCATCGAAACGTTATTGTCGGACGAAGTCCAGACGGATTTGTCCCGATACGCGAGAGTATCCGTACTGAAGAACGATAAAGTGCAGCAGGTGTTCGGCCAGGATTCCGCCGAATATCAGACCAAGAACGTCATCGCGATGACGAAGCCGAAGCTGGCCGTTATTCAACCGTTCAAGTACAAATTCCCGACCGAGACGAACCCTGCCGTACTCGTATCGAAAGCGTTTCAAGAAGTGGTAACGACCGGGAAAGACATCAATACGGCGCTGCGGGAAGCGGACGAGAAGCTGACGAAGGCGATTCAGGAGCTGGACAGATAGTACCCGATGACGGGAATTGTGCCGACTATTTAACATCCGGGTGCAACTGTTCCTATTCCCGAAGGTATATATAGGTAACAAACGAACTGCACAACTATCGATGTTTTGCGTCTGGCTGGCGCTTTGGAACTCACGGTGGAAAATGAAGGAGAGTACCGACTATGGGAAATGATTTGTACAGAAGAACGTTTCGGCGGGGGTTGTTCGACTTTCATGCCGGGGAAGCCGTTCCGGAAGTGGAATTGAACGTGGCCGAATACTTCGCGGCTGCCGCCCGGGCGGGAATCCAGACGATTACGTTCATGACGAAGGACGCTTTCGGCAACAGCTATTTCAACACGAGGATCGGGCACAAAAATGCCAGAATCAAGGGCGATATGCTCGCAGAAGCCATTCAGGAAGCACGGAAGCACGGAATCGATATTATCGCTTATTACAATGTAGGCTTGAACAGCCATGTCGCGGCGGCGAATCCCGATTACCGGCAGCGGACGGCGGACCAGAAGCCGATCACCGAAGCTTTCGGCTACTACGATTTGCTTTGCATGAATTCGCCGTATCGCGATCACGTATATGGTCAGTTTAGGGAGATCGCGGAGAACTACCCGGTCGCCGGGTTTTTCTTTGATATTACGTACGTGTGGAGCAACAGCTGCCACTGCGAATATTGCAGCTCGTGGTACAAGGCCCGGTACGGCCGGCCGATTCCGCAGTCGCCCGCTCCCGGGACGCAGGAATTGAAGCAATGGCAGTCGTTCCAACGGGAAATTCGCCATAACTTCCTGCGCGATGCCTCATCCTGCATCAAGGGCGTCAACCCGGATCTGCTGATCGGCTGGAATCATGCCGGAGATCCCCGCTTCGGACAAGTGGAGGCGGACCGGTACGCGGATTATTTCACCTCCGAGTTTCATCCGCCGCATTATGCGTACGGGAGCTTGCTCGCGAGATGGAAGCGTTCGTTCGGCAAGCCGTTCGAGCTGATGATGCCGAGCGAGATGGGCAGCTGGGGAGAGTGGACGGTTGCTCCGACGGCTACACTCCGGACGACGGCTGCAATCGCCGTTGCGAACGGCGGCTCGATCAGCTTCGGTCATGTCGCCTATCCTTCGGGATTTTTGAAGGGGCAAGTGCCGGAAGCGGTGATGCAAGCCGTCGGCGAGTCCAACGAATGGGTCCAGTCGCTCGAGCCTTGGCTCACGGGAGCCGAAAGCGTGCCGATGGTCGCGGTCCTTTACTCGATCGAGAGCAAACGGATGCTTGAATCGTCCGCTCTCCCGTGTCCGGCCGACGATCCCCATTTGCAAGGGGTTCATCGCATGTTGACGGAAGGACATATTCACTTCGATATTATCGACGAGGCGGCTCTGCTGGACAAACTCGATAGCTATGAACTGCTCATTTTGCCGGACCAGGCTTATATAAGCGAAGCTGTCGAAAATCGGATACGGGAATTCGTCAAGCAAGGAGGACGGCTTCTCGCATCGAACCGCACATCGCTGTATGACGCGGACGGAGAGCGGAAAACCGACTTCGGTTTGGCGGACGTGCTCGGAATCGGATTCACGGACGTATCCCGCTACAGCGTGTCCTATTTTTATCCGATTGACGGCTCGGTCGCGGGCTCCATTCCGGATATGCCGATTTTGCTGAAAGACCCTGCGCAGAAGGCACTCCGGGTAGAGGCGAAGGAAGGCTCGGCCGTATTGGCGAAGTTCACGGACCCCGCCGTGGAAGCGAAGACGCATCGTCACGTCTACCATCAGCACGCGCATCCGGCGCATCCGACTCCATATCCGGCTGTAGTATCTCATTCTTACGGCAGCGGAGCGAGCCTATATTTTGCCGGACCGATCGAGTCCGCCTTTTGGCGAACCGGTTCGCCGTGGCTGCGCACGCTTTACTTGAACGGCCTGCGCGAACTTTATCCGGACCCGTTCGTAAAGGTCGACGCCCCCATCTCGGTGGAAGTTAACGTCATGCGCCAGCCTTCCCGCATCGTCGTGCATATGACGAATGTACGGGAAGACAAAGCGGCGGGTTCGAAAACCTTTATCGAGGAAATCGTTCCGGCGGGAAAAATCGAGGTAGCCGTCAAGACGTCGGCCGATCGCGTCTATATGGTTCCCGGAAACACGGAGCTGCCGTTCTCGCGGGAGGAAGGCCATATCCGTTTTGTCATTCCGGAGATTGGCTTGCATGCGGCTGTTGTAATCGAAGGCGAGGGTTTGTAAGAAGATTAGCACGTGCGGCAAGAAGCCTCTCTACCTGGTAGAGAGGCTTCTTGTTCGTAGTATGGCATGGGCGTTATTTTTGCTGTGAAGTTCAGAGGGGGCCGCTAACGGGCATAACTATTTACCTTTTATGGTCTTGCGTTATTGTATAATGCGATATTACAAGCAAAATCATGCAAAACATAGAACGATATTTTTAAAGCTCAACGATAACTGGGCCAGCACGCCCACCGGTGCGCCCCAGGTAACCTGAAGCCGTAATCGCCTCCCGCGGACGTTCCGCGGAAAGCGGGCTGGGCCGAAACGAAAGCCTTCGCCGATCACACCAGCGGGTGCGGTCGGGAAGGCCTTTTTGTTCGGAAGGTCCTCAATCCAGCTTATAAATGGCCACGTCGTCAATATAAACTTGTTCGCCGGGGGCGAAATTCCAAAGCGTAATAACGGCTTGGGCGTATTGCACCGTCTTCCCGCCATAGCTCGGCTTCACTTCAAAGAGGTGATGGGCGGTCGTCCATTGCCCGCTCGAATATTTCACAGCGACCCGGTTCGATTGCGTCGCCGCTACGGTTGCCCCACCGGAAGCTTTCAGATTGAACATCCATTGCAACGAGCCTTTTGTTTGTGTCCCTCCAGGAGTGTAATAATGGAAGACGGCTCCGTATTTGCCTGGCCCGAGCGGTACGTTTTGCAGAACGGGCCCTCCCGGATTGACCCCCCTGGCGAGCAGGCTATAGCCGCCGTTCCGGGATGCGGCGTTCGTCCGCTGAATAACGCCGGAAGCGGTGTTCTCCACCCAGAAATACCATGGCGGAGCGGTTGTCGTCCCCGACTCAAACGACGGATTTTGCGCCAAATTCGTCACACCTCGCGCTTGCGCGAGCAGAAGCGCGGCCATATCGGCAACGCCGGGCACCGGGCTTCCGGTCGCCAGCTGCTCCAGCCGCAGCCTGACAGCACCGCTCGGAGGTTCCGCCAGCACCCAATCGCTCAAAGCGTTGAACGCCCCGCTCGTCATGCCGGACCAGATGCCGTCCCACTCCGGCGGCTTATGGGGCTGCATCAGCACCGGATCGGTCTCGAATTGCCAGAGCAGATCTTTTTGCTTCTGGGCCCATTCCACCTTCTCCATCGCTTTGTCCAGCAGCGCCAGCGCTTGCGTCTCGTCGGCCGGCGCGGCCACCGCCGATTCGCGCGGATAACCGAGTGCCGCCGCCTCGTAATAGTCGAACGAACGAAGCAGCAGTTGGGCTCGCTTCACCTGTTGAGACGTTCCCGCCTGGGCGACCGCTAATTCCAGCCTATTACGGCTATCGGCGATTTCCTGCTCCGTCACCAAGTTCATGTAATCGGAATCGAGGAACGGCAAATATTCGTACCTGCCGCGCACCCCGGGGACGGATGCTTTCCATGCCTGGAACCAGTTCGACGGAAGCACGCGCGTAGTCCAGAACTGCTCCCAATAATCGAAATATTGCTTCAAATAGGGTGCGGCCGCGGCGCCTACGGCATGCGTATACCAGTCGTCCAGCAACACGTCGACGTTCTGGTTCGGGTTCCACTGGAGTTTCGCCGCTAACCAAGCTTTTGGCCCTTCCCCGAAGTTCGGATACAACTCCGCAGCATGGCCGACCACATGATGACTGTTCCCCGCCACATAGTTGTCCTTCATCAAATGCGGATAGACGCGAGGCAGCGCATACGGCGTTCCGTACAAATAATCGTACCAGCCGATTTTGTCCGCCTTCGCCGCCCAAGTCGCCGTCGCCGCCGATCCGCTCGCGGATAAGTCCGGATCGGCCCACGCCATCCGGTCGTCGGTGACGTACGGAATGACATGCGAATTCAGCGCAAAAGAAGGCGGGTCGTAGACGCTGCCGTAGGCGAGCAAGCCAAAATATTTGTCCGGTTTCGTTTGCAGCACGCCTGCCGCCACCTGGTTTACCCATCCATAATAAATGTCCGACATGTCAAGCTTGCCGATCGAATTCAGTTTGTTCGGATAATTCGTGTGAGCCGGATTCGCTTCGCAAAAATTTTTGCTGTCATTGATACCGAGCGAATAGTACATCTTATCCGGGTTCGCATCGAAATATTGATTGATCCTATAAACTGCCGCCGTGACCGTTGCCGGATTGGAGAAGCAGGGCTGCCAGTCGAACGGATGCGTCGGCACTTTGCCTCCCGGGTAATATTCGGGATGGTCCGCGAATTTCTTCGGATCGAACAGCACGTTCATGTTGTGATGAAACGCGATGGTTTCGTGCATGCGGTTGAAGCGCGCCCACTTTTCCCGCTCCGGGGTCCACAATCCGAAAAATTGGCGCGAAATTGCGGCAGGCTCCTCGCGGATCGCATTTTGCGGAATGGCGATATGCTTCCGCACCGGGACGTCTTCTCCGTCGGGACCGGGAAGCAGCCAACGGACGCCGACATAACGCTCGAGAAAATCGTATACGCCGAATTCGGTTCCGGTCGGCGTCGGACCGACAATCGCAACGGTTTGACCGTAAGGACGGATCACGAAGCCGTCTCCGTTCATCCCCGTCAACTCGGAGCTTGCATTCGGGTCCCCGCCCGTACCTATATAGCCGACGAAGATGCGGACGTAGCCGCTTTGCGATGCGCTCAGGCAGGCTTCGGTCATAACCGGCAGCCTCGCTCCCGTCGACTTGTAAACATAGTCGGTCAGCGTCCCCGCCGCGGCGACCGTACCCGAATCGGCGCCGGGCGCGACGAGGACGACCGCATTCGCCTCGCCAAATTTTACGATGTGGAGCGGCACGCTCGACAAAGCCTCACCATTGCTGGCGGAAAAAACGAGCATGCCCGCTCCGAGCATCATGACCAAACAAACCGCAATCGTATGTTTGACCTTGCGTCTCATTGCAATCCTCCTTTGAATAAATTGATAAATCGTTTACATTGCTGATACTGAACAAAAGAAACCGGTTTCATAGAGAATTATATAAAACGTTTACAATTTCGGCAATACACTTTTTTAAAAATATCGAATTCATTTGTATCCAAATAGAAGATTTTAATCCAATGCAACTACCGTAAACGTTTCCTATTCGAATGACGTATCACATGCTTGAGCCAGTTATATGCCGCGTGCGACGTTAGACGTTTTTATTCATCGGTATGTTATACTTAATCAGACGATAGGTAAAGGGAGTCGATTCTCCATGACGACAATTAAAGATATTGCCAAAGCCGCCGGGGTTACGATCGCCACCGTGTCCAGGGCGCTGAACAACGAGCCGGGCGTCAACGAGCTGACGAGAAGCAAAATTGTCGCGATCGCCAACGAGCTGAACTATATCCCCAATATTGCCGCCAAGCGGCTGGTCAATAAAAGATCGAATTGTATCGGCATCATCTGGCACGAGGCGCGGGGATTGTTCTTCAGCCACTGGTGCAACAGCTTGCAGAAGCGGGCCGACCAGCGGGGGCTCAGCACGATGATTTCGCTGGCGCATCCGGATAAAGCGATCCGGCAGTTCAGCGAACATTTCATCGATCGGCTTATATTCTGGAGCAGCCCGGAACTGCCGCCCAGTCTGAGCTTTCTCCAGCAGAAGCAAAAGTTTGCGGGCTCCATGCTGGTAATGGGGGGCAATGCCCTGGAGAACGCACACCGGATCGGCATCGATCGCAAAGGCGCCATATTCAAGGCAGTACAGCATTTGGCCGAGTTCGGGCACCGGAACATCGCGTTCATTGGCCAAGACGCGGAAAAACTGGCCGGATTCATGCACGGTTTGCTGGAGTTTCAGCTGTCGTATCACTCCGATTTCATCATCCATTATCCGAGGCCTTCTTCGCTGCCGGAAGCGAAATTGCTGGCGCTCATCGGCAAAAAACCGCAGGAGAGACCGACCGCCTTCGTCTTGGACAGCCACGGCGTGCTGTTCGAGTTCAAAAAAATTGTGAGAAAGCAGCAGGTCCGCATCCCGGAACAGTTTTCCGTCGTTGTGTACGACAGCATCCCGGAGATGGAACAAATGCTCGACGTACCGCTCACTACCGTCGGCCCGAACATTGAGCAGCTGACCGAAGCGGCGCTGGACATTTTGACCGGCGACCGGCCCGATGCCTCCCAAGGCCGGTGGGTGGATATGAATGTGGAATCGGAGTTGACCGTCCGCGAATCGGTATTGCGTCCGGAGGATTGGAGTTGACAGGCAAAGATCGCATTGCTTGCGACATTCGCACCGTCCGGCAGAATGAAGCCAAGGTCGACCCTGCGACCCATCCGTAAACAGGCGCTAGAAGAGCTGTTTTCTGCAGCGGTTGAGACTTAGTTGTGTTTTTGATGCATCCTGGTTTTGAAGCAGTTTATTACCTGGATGATCTTCAGCGAGAAGAAGAAAAAGGAATGTGGTTCGTCGGGGAGTATACGGGGTCACTATGACGGGAAAGCCTCATGTGATATCAAGCTTTTGAAGATTAAGAAAAGCGGTGTCCGGATTGTCACACTCAAACGGATACGATTGTTCGATAAAACAGCAAAACAGCGGCAGTATAGGACTTTATTTTCACGTCCATGACTGCCGCTGTTTTCAATTCTTTATTACCCAACCGCGTGAGTTCCCTGCGAATGGCTGTACAGCTCCTCGTAGTAGCCGCCGAGCTGAAGCAGCTGCTTGTGGTTGCCCTCCTCGACGATTTCGCCCGCGCGCATGACGATGATCCGGTCCGCCTGCATGATCGTCGACAGCCGGTGTGCGATTACGAGCGTCGTGCGGCCTTTCGAGACGATCTGCAGCGCCGACTGGACGAGCTGCTCGGTGTACGAGTCGAGATTGGCTGTAGCTTCGTCGAGAATCAAAATTTTCGGCTGAAACACGACAATCCGGGCGAACGAGATCAATTGCCGCTCTCCCGCCGACAAACCGCTGCCCCGTTCGGAGAGCATCGTGTCATAGCCGTCCTTCAGACGGGTGATGAGTGCATCCGCACCGATGAATTGACAGGCGCGGATAACCGTGTCACGGGATATCAATTCGTCGAACAGACGCACATTGTCGATAATGCTGCCCGAGTACAGAAACGGCTCCTGCTGCACGAGGCCGACGATCCGGTGAAGCGATGCTTGCGGAATTTCCCGGATTTCGGTGCCGTCGATCCGAACGCTGCCCTTCTGTACGTCGTAGAACCGGCACAGCAAGCTCATCAGTGAGCTTTTGCCCGCCCCGGTGGCGCCTACGATACCGATCATTTCGCCCGGCGCGATGCGCAGGTTCAGACCGGACAAAATCGGTACGCCTTCCTGATAGCTGAAATGCACGTCTTCATAGTCGATGCGCCCTTTAACGGCGGATGGCTTCAGCGGCGCCGGACTTTCCGAATCTTGAACCGCGGGCTTGATCGAGAACAAGCGCCACAGCCGGTCCATCGATACGGTAGACGACTGCAGCGTATTCCACTGCTGCGTAATCGAGTTGATCGGCTGGAAAAACTGCCGGATATAGGTGATGAACGCATACAGCACGCCGAATTCCATCGTCCGCTCGAAGACGGCCATTCCGCCGATCCAGACGATGAAGGCGACGGACAAGTTGCCCAATATATCGAACGACCGGTTGAACAGCACGTTGGTCGTCACTTCGCGCACGTTGGAACGGAAGTAGCGCCCGTTTTGTTCGTCGAACGAGCCCTGCTGCTCCTTCTGCTGGTGAAACGCTTGGATCAGGTTCATGCCGGCCAAATTTTCCGCCGTGAAGGCGATCAGCCGGGACAGCTGCGTCCTCGTAATCTGGTACACTTTGCGCATGTACGAACGGAAGCCGATGGCGATCCCCGCGATGATCGGCAGCAGAATCATGCTGTAGCCGGCGAGCACCGGATCGAGGTGGAACATGAGCGCAATGATGAATACGAGCGTCATGCCGTCGCGCATCAGGCTGAGCAGCACTTGGGTGAAAAACTGGTTGAGCGTCTCCGTGTCGCTCGATACGTGGGTCACGAGACTGCCGTTCGGAAACCGGTCGAAAAAGGACATCGACAGCTTCGAAATGTGACCGAACAGATCTTTGCGGATGCGGGCGACGATCGTTTGTCCGACGTATTGGAGCATATTGTTCTGCAAATAAGTGAACACAAGGCCGATGACTACGAACACGAAGTAAATGATTGCAATCCATATGAGCATGCCGTAATCGTTTTTACCGACAAGCAGGTTGTCGTCGATCGCGATTTTGACCAAGTACGGCTGCAGCAGGTCGGCCGCGATCGCAAGCAGCGTGAACAGAAAAATAAGGGCGAACCGGCCCCGGTGGGGCTTGGCGTAAGCGAGCATCGCGCGGAATGCGGCACGGCGGTCTTCCTTGCTGACGTTGTAGGAGCTGCTTATTTCCGCGTCTTGCTTGTTAGTTGGCTTTTCCTTCGGCACTGCGCGTCCCCTCCTCTTGTATGGCGTAGAGAGAAGCGTAAAGCCCGTTTTGCGCCAACAGCTGCTCATGCGTTCCCCGCTGCACGATGGCCCCTTTGTCCATGACTATGATTTCGTCGGCGTGTTTGATCGCGCTGATGCGGTGGGCGATAATGATCGTTGTCTTGTTATGCCGCGCGGAGCGCAGGTTATCGATAATGTCCGTCTCGGTTACGGCATCGACCGCGCTGACGCTGTCGTCCAGCACGAGAATCGGCGCATCCTTCAAAAATCCGCGGGCCAAGCTCGTTCGCTGCCGTTGACCGCCGGACAGCGTAATGCCTCGCTCGCCAAGCTTTGTTTCGAACCGTTCGGGAAATTCCATAATATTTGTATGGATTTGCGCTTGTTTCGCGGAGCCTTCGACCGCCGCGAGCGGGGCCCGGCGGTTCGAGAAGGCGATATTGTCGCGGATCGTCGTGCTGAACAGAAAGCCGTCCTGCGGCACATAACCGATTTGCGTACGCAAGCTTTCCAGTGTAGACTCGCGAATATCGTCTCCGCCGATGCGGATCGTACCTTCCGGCGGCTCGTAGACGCGCAGCAGCAGCTTGACGAGCGTTGTTTTGCCGCTGCCGGTTTTGCCGATGATGCCGAGCGTTTTACCGGATGGGACCGTCAGGTCGATGTTGCGCAGCGCTTCCTGATCGCTGCCCGGATAGGCGAACGACAGCTGCCTGATACGAATATCCGACGCCCCGGGCTTAAGCGGTTTGGCCTGCCCGGTCTCGCGGATGTCCGGCACGACGGACAGCATGTTGTTCAGCCGGACGAGCGAAGCGCGGGACCGCTGCATCGTATTGATTACGTTGCCGATCTGCTGGAGCGGGTTGACGATCATCCGAAGATAAAGCGTGAGTGCGACGAAATGCCCGATCGTAATCGACCCTTGAATCGTCAAATATCCCCCGAAAGCGATTGCGATGATAAGCGACAGGCCGCCCAGAAACGGCAGCAGCGCCTGAAACAGCGAAGACATCCGGACGAGGCGGAGCTGATTGTCCGCGATCCGGTCGACCGTCTGCCCGAACCGTCCGCGCATGATCGGCTCGACGGCGAACTTTTTCGTGACGCGGATGCCGCCGAATTGCTCCTCGGCCGTCTCCGTCATCTTCGCGAGCGACTCCTGCACCTTCATTGACCGGCTGCGGATGAGCGGACCGAACAGGACGACGACGAACGGGATGGCGAGCAGCGGGATCATGCACACCAGAATCAAATAAACCGGGATCGAGCTGATCGACATCATAACCATGACCGAGATGATCAGGATGACGGCGTTCGTCGTCTGGTTGATGCCCATAGAAATCGATTCCCGCACAGACGTCACGTCGTTCATGACGTAGCTGAGGAGCTGCCCTACGCCGTGCTTCGAATAGTAATTCTCGCTCAGACGCGTAAAGTGGGCGAACAGCTTCTGACGCGTAACGAATTCGAAGCGCCGTCCGAGCCGCATGACGACATATTGACCGACCCCGGCAAGCAAGCCGAACGTAATCCCGATCGCGAGCAGCTTCACGCTGGAATCGACGATCGCCGTCCGGGTAATGCCGCCCGCTTGCAGCGTGTCGGTGAAATCGCCCAGGACGCGGGGGTAAAGAGATTGTACGACGTTTGCTACGGTTATGGCGAGAATGGCGCAAGCGTAAATGTACCAGTTCGCTTTCAAATAACCGAGCAGCAGACGCGGCGATTGCAAGTTGAACCACTTCCCGTTATCAATTTTCACCTCAAAGGTTCATTATACTTTGATGCTTGGAAAGTTTCACCCGCGTTCCTTGCGGGTTAGCCGCGATTTTAACCCGTATTTGCCCGGTATGCGAACGTAGGAACGATCATTCTTGTGAATTTGACGAATCCCGGGGTGAAAGCGTTTTTGCGAGTAAGTTTGGATGGCAATGCAGGGGAACGGCACTGACCGGTAAGTGTGGGCTGTATGTACGAGAAATAAGGTTCAAATGTACCTTATCTTCGTCATGAGGCCCGGCAATCGAACGGATAGTGTTCAAATGTACCTTATCCCATCTGGCGAGACTCGGATTCTTAGGGAAGCAAGGCTATTTTGCTAAAATAAGGTTCAAATGTACCCTATCTTCGTCATGAGGCCCCGCAATCGAACGGATTACGTTCAAATGTACCTTAACATGGCAGGCAAGCGGACAATTTAAGCTTCATGAGATATGATAGGAATAACAGAACATATAGCCGGGAGGGATAAGCGAATGAAGAGAAAGCAAATACTCGTACTTCAAAAGCTCGATCAGGAACACTTGGATAAGATCCGCCGCGCCGCACCCGATTGGGACGTCGTTACCCCCGATCAGCCGCTGGAGGACCGGCATTATATGGAAGCGGAAGTGATATGCGGCTGGAACGCCAAAGCGAAGCAGCTATCCCTCGAGCCCGGAACAGCGCTGAAATGGCTGCAAACATGGGGAGCGGGTATCGAGAAGCTGCCGCTCGAAGCGATCAAACGAAGAGGCATATGGCTGACGAACGCGAGCGGCGTTCACGCTTATCCGATATCCGAGTCGGTGTTCGCCATGCTGCTCTCTTTCACCCGCCAGCTTCACCGTTCGGTGCGGAATCAGACGGAACGGAAATGGGAGCCGGGGGCGCGGCTTGACGAAGCTCACGGCCGGACGATAAGCATCCTGGGCGTGGGCGAGATCGGAGGGGAGATCGCCAAAATCGCCAAAGCGTTCGGGATGACCGTTCTTGGCATAAGGAGGTCCGGTGCGGCCGCCGATTCGGTGGACCGGATGACGACTTTCGCCGGTCTGGCGGAGGTGCTGGCGGAAAGCGACTACATCGTGAACTGCTTGCCGTTTACAGAGGAAACGAAGCATATTATCAATAGGGACAGCTTCCGCATCATGAAGCCGAACGCCTTCTATATCAATATCGGACGCGGGGGCACGACGGATACGGAAGCTCTTGTCGATGCACTGCGGGAAGGGATCATAGCAGGCGCGGGTCTCGACGTGTTCGAGCAGGAGCCGCTCCCTTCCGACCATCCGTTATGGGGGCTCGACAATGTTATCCTGACCCCCCATCATACCGGCTCGACCAGCCATTACAACCGACGCGCCGTCGACATTTTCGCAACCAACTTGTCGGCGTATGCGGCGGGCCGGGTGCCGCCCGTCAATTTGATCGACATCGCCAGCATGTATTGAGGGATCGTACAAGCAACATATCAATTAGGAGGAGTTATATGAGTCTGCATACGGAATGGATTTCTTACGGGGACGGGCGGGGGTATTCGGGCTATGCAGCCCGGCCGGAAGGCGTTAGTGAAGCATTACCTGCAGTCATCGTGCTTCAGGAAATATGGGGCGTCGACGGGCATATCCAGGATGTGACCCGGAGACTGGCGCAGGCGGGTTACGTCGCATTCGCACCGGACTTGTTCGCGGTAGACGGCTCGCGGCCCGAAGCGCTTGATGTCGATAGAGTCGATGCGGCGAAGTCGTTCCTGAACACGATCCCGCAGACTGCATGGAGGAATACGGAGGAGCGGGAAGCCTCCCTGTCTCGATTGCCGGGAGACGAGGGCAAGCGAATCGGGCAAACGTTGGAGCGGCTGTTCAATCTGGGAGGCAGCTTCTCCGCCTTCGTGGAGCAAATCGCGGAGGCCGCTACGTTCCTGCGGGAATCGTACGAGCCTTCGCGCGGGCAAGGAGTCGCTTCCATCGGTTTTTGTCTCGGCGGAGGCTTGTCTGCGGCGCTTGCGGCGAGAGACGGGCAGCTGCGCGGGGCGATCATGTTCTATGGCAGTTTGCCGCCAAGCATCTCCATCGAGCCGATCCGGGCGCCGATTCTCGGCTTCTATGGCGAACGGGATAAGCGGATTACCGAAGCGTGCCGGAATTCGCCGCCCGGTTGTCGGCCGCAGGCAAGTCGTTCGAATCCTACGTATATCCCGATGCGCCGCACGCTTTCTTCAACGATACGCGTCCGTCTTACCATGTCCGGTCGGCGCGCGACGCTTTCGTGAGAACGCTTGATTTTTTGCGGAACGTCCTTGTCTAAAGCGACTGGAATATACATGCCCGAAGGTTCATAATGCCGAACCGGAGGGCTTTTTGTCGTGTAAGAGGAAGCATTATGGTTTGAAAGGAAAAAAGTTGGCGCTTTTTGTTTGTTTTTGAGCATTGATCGATCGTATTGTTTCGGGTATGATTGATTGTGTGCTTTCTACTTTCATATGAACATGACATCCGCACTACGAACTGTACGAGCTTCGGACAGGATATCGGGAATTGAAACAAGCCGGCGCAAACAGGCGCGAAAGGGTGGTAAGCAATGGGGCAAAACGGTAAAGTAAATTTGGCGGTCATCGGATTGGGCGGACGCGGAAGAGGTCTGCTTAAAAATTTATTGGCGATGGACGATGTGGAAATAAAGGCAGTATGCGATCCTTTCGAGGATAGATTGAAAATGGGCGTCGATATCGTCACCGAATCGGGCCGTCCCGCAGTCGAAGGTTATGCCGACTACCGCCAGCTGCTAGCACGCGACGATGTGCAGGGCGTTGTTATCGCGACAACGTGGATTACGCATGCGGAAATCGCGATAGCCGCCATGAAAGCCGGCAAATATGCCGCAATCGAAGTTGGAGGCGCCGCTTCTCTGGAAGAATGCTGGGATCTGGTCCGCACGTCGGAGCAAACCGGAATACCGTGCATGCTGCTGGAAAATTGCTGCTACGGCCGCGATGAGCTCGCCGTGATGAACATCGTCAAGCAAGGCTTGTTCGGCGAAGTGATTCACGCCCATTGCGGTTATGAGCACGACCTGCGCCATGAAGTGGCGCTCGGCAAGCAAAACCGTCACAACCGGTACAACAACTATTTGCACCGCAACGGAGAGCTGTACCCGATTCACGGACTCGGTCCGGTATCCAAGACGTTGAACATCAACCGAGGCAACCGTCTCGTTACCCTTACTTCGATGTCGTCGAAAGCGCGGGGCATCCGTCAATGGGCAACGGACAAGTTCGGCGAGACGAGCGAGCTGGCCAAAACCGAATTCGCCCAAGGCGATATCGTGACTACGATGATCAAATGCGCCGGCGGCGAAACGATCATGGTCATTCACGACACGACGCTGCCAAGGCCTTACTCGAGAGCCGGACGCATACAAGGAACGAAGGGCCTCTGGACGGAGGACAATAATTCGATCCATATCGAAGGCCGCAGCCCGGAGCATAAGTGGGAATCGTTCAACGAATACCGCGAGCAGTACGATCATCCGTTGTGGAAGGAATATATCGGTAAAGGCGTGCGCGGAGGACACGGCGGCATGGATTATTTGGTGCTGCGGGCGTTCGCGGAAAGCGTGCGCGATAATACCCAAACTCCGATCGACGTCTACGATACGGCGGTTTGGATGGCGATAACCGTTTTGTCCGAGGAATCGGTCGCACTGGGCAGCGCCGCCGTGGCGATTCCGGACTTTACGAAAGGGAAATGGATCAGTCGCGAGCCGGCTCCCGTCGGCAAATACCAGCTGGACAAAATCGACGAGTCGCTGTACGATATTTGATTGCAAGTTAGCCTCCGGCCGAGCCGGAGGTTTTTTTTGCCTATATAGAGTTTATTAATTTCGGGGTCCCCGCAAAGTAATTGGAATAGACGCTTTTATAATCCGCTTGACACGTTTATATTTGTGAGATTTTTGTGAGAAAGGTGTGATAGAGTAGATCCGAACGGCTCGTGTCGAAATTTCTGAAAAACTCCGCCAATGGTCCTAGATCAGAGGAGGGGAATCGGATGAAGGAGGCTTTTTCGGGAGTCTTCGGATTACGTCGTAAGGAGCGGGCTGCGAAAGTACCGGATGAGGAACTAATCATACGAGATGGGGATGAGAATGAAGACAGCAAGAATCATGACTAGAGGCATGGCGCGCATCATATCGGTTTTTCTATGCTGTGTATTGGTTGTGCAAGTTTGTACTGCAACCAGGATTTATGCGGCTGAAGGGGGGACTTCTAATCCTTCGACGGTCACCCCGATTAACACGACAGGCGAGAAAAGCAAGGACGACTATTTGTTCAATGGAACGATCTCCGTCTACTATTTAAATCAAGGCAATTGGGTGCTGCAAGGGAGCATTTTGTACGATGAATTTGTGACGGCAGCATCGCTTCCAATAGCGGGATTGCAGGCAAATGAGCCGGTTACGCTGAAGCTGGTCAAGAGCGGCGGCGGCAACGCCAACTTGGATGCCGTTCTGCTTGATAGCCTTGCTCCCGTGGAAGTAACGGGAGAAGACGGGAAAGCGTTAGCCAAAGTATCGAGTCAGGATCTGGATCTGCTTAATATGAAAAGCGACGGGACGACGATCGTTTTTGGCGGTGGAGCGGCAGCAGGTATGCTTACCATTGCAGCCCGGATCGAGCCTGACCCAATTAGCCAAATACCGTTCCGATTTCCGGTAGCCAGCGCAGGCGAAAGCGAGGCTTACTACGACTATACCCTCGATTCCCAGAGAGGAACGATTGTACTTGACGGGAAATTGGACGAGGTTGCGGCGATGCCGCTTTTTATGAAAGAGTTTGCCCGACCTGCAACGGGCCATCCGAGCAACTATTTACATACTTGGGTATTTAACGATGACGACTATTTGTACGTAACGATGGATGTTACGCCGGACAACACGATGGACGACTGGAAAGACTATGCGAAGGTATATGTCAAAACAGCCGCAGGCGTGCAAGAATACAGGCTGTCTTTATATGAAACGGCTTGGGGACAAACTTCTTTCGTTTATACCGAACATGCGGTTTATGAACACAAGCTGTATGAATTTAAAATTCCTTTGTCGGCATTGAACAGCGGCTCTAATTGGCTCCAGATGGCTTTTGAGTTTTATGGCACATCGGCCTCCGGGGCGTTTGACGATTCCTATTCGACTGACAAAAATACGCAGCTTTCCGTGGTGGCTCCAGGTGTATTATCGAATGATACTTTCGGGTATCCTTCGGCATGGACGACTGTTCTCGTTTCACAGGCCTTGCATGGAACCGCGAGTTTACAACCAAACGGCTCCTTCACCTATACGCCAGATACGGATTATGTTGGAACAGATGTTTTTACATACCGGATTACCGATGGGGTTTGGCCCTCTAATGCGGCTTCCGTTACAATCACGGTAAAAGCGCCCAACGAAATCTCGCCGGCGAACGCGAGCTTCGATAAGAAGACATCGGCGCAAGCGGATGTGACGGTGACGTTGGCGCCGAGCGGCAATACGGTGACCGGTATCGTTTACGGGTTGACTCCGCTTGTGTCCGGGGCCGACTATACGGTCAGCGGCAGCACGGTGACGATCAAGAAGGAGTTTTTGGCGCGGCAGCCGGTCGGAACGACGAGCTTGACGTTCGTATTCAACGCGGGTGCGCCGCAGACGCTGACGGTTGGCATCGTTGACACGACGATTCAGAACAGCGTGATATCGCCGACGAACGCGAGCTTTGACAAGAAGACTTCAGCGCAAGCGGATGTGACGACAACGCTGACACTTAACGGCAATACGGTGACCGGTATCGTCTACGGTTTGACATCGCTAATATCCGGAACCGACTACTCGATAAGCGGGAATACGGTAACAATCAAGAAGGAATACTTGGCGCAGCAAGCCGTTGGAGTGGCGAACTTGACGTTCGTATTCAGCGCGGGAGCACCGCAGACGTTGTCGATTGCGATCTCCGATACGACGCCGCTGAATAGCACAATCTCGCCTACGAACGCGAGCTTCGATAAAAAAACGTCGGCACAAGCGGACGTGACGACAACGCTGACACTTAACGGCAATACGCTGAGCGGCATTGTCAACGGGTTACAATCGCTAGTAGCCGGAACCGATTATACGGTCAGCGGCAACACGGTGACGATCAAGAAAGAATACTTGGCACAGCAGTTGGTCGGAACGACGAACTTGACGTTCGTATTCAGCGCGGGAGCACCGCAGACGTTGTCGATCGGCATCGTCGATACGACGCCACAGAACAGCGCAATCTCGCCTACGAACGCGAGCTTCGATAAGAAGACTTCAGCGCAAGCGGACGTGACGACAACGCTGACAACGAACGGCAATACGCTGAGCGGCATTGTCAACGGTTTACAATCGCTAGTAGCCGGAACCGATTATATGGTGAGCGGCAACACGGTGACGATTAAGAAAGAATACTTGGCACAGCAGTGGGTCGGAACGACGAACTTGACGTTCGTATTCAGCGCGGGAGCACCGCAGACGTTGTCGATCGTCATCGTTGATACGACGCCGCTGAATAGCACAATCTCGCCTACGAGCGCGAGCTTTGACAAGAAGACTTCAGCGCAGGCGGACGTGGCGACAACGCTGGCACTTAACGGCAATACGCTGAGCGGCATCGTCAACGGATTGCAATCGCTAGTAGTTGGAACCGACTATACGGTAAGCGGCAATACGGTGACGATTAAGAAAGAATACTTGGCGAAGCAGACCGTTGGTATGGCGAACTTGACGTTCGTATTCAGCGCGGGAGCACCGCAGACGTTGTCGATTGCAATCGTCGATACGACGCCGACGCCGGTTATCCCCGGAGCGCCGGTTTTACAGTTGCCCGTAGAGGGTAATGCCCAAGTAACGCTTACCTGGAGCCCGGTAAACGGTTCGACACACTACACCGTATTTCAAAGCGTGACGGCCGGGACCTATGGGACCGAAGCCGCAACCGTCAGCGGGTCGGTGTACAGCTATACGGTGACAGGTTTGACCAATGGTACTACGTACTATTTCGTCGTGAAGTCCGTGAACGATTCGGTATACGGTCCGGCCTCCAACCAAGTAAGCGCAATGCCGAAGACGATTCCGGCCGCCCCGACAGATGTGACCGCAACAGCGGGGAACAGGCAGGCTACCGTTAGTTTTACGGCTCCTTCGGATAATGGGGGGAGCGCCATCACAGGCTATGTGGTCACGGCTTCGACAGGAGATATAACGGCAACGGGAACAACAAGTCCGATTACGGTAACAGGCTTGTGGAATGGAACAGCCTATACGTTCACGGTAAAAGCGATTAATAGCGTAGGAGCCGGTGCGCCATCCGCCGAGTCCAATGTCGTCGTCCCTAGGGCTCCGTCCGACTTCGGAAGCAGTACTTCCGCACCGCCTGCGAATACCGGCATTGAAGTGCTTGTTAACGGCAGGGCGGAGAATGCGGGCACGGCAACGACGACTCAAGTGAACGATCGGACGGTCACGACTATTTCCGTCGATCCCAAGAAGCTTGAAGACAGACTTGCCGCAGAAGGCCAAGGCTCGATTATTACCATTCCGGTCAATACGAAATCCGATGTTGTCATCGGAGAGCTGAACGGCCAGATGGTCAAAAATATGGAACAAAAACAGGCGGTCGTAGAGCTCAGAACGGAAAAGGCTTCCTACAAGCTGCCGGCAGAGCAAATCAACATGAATGCGATATTGGACCAATTGGGCGGTATAGTGGCGCTTCAGGACATTAAAGTGCAAATCGAAATCGCCGCACCTGCGGCGGAAACGGTCAAGGTCGTAGAAAACGCTGCGAGCGCCGGCGGATTTACGCTTGTTGTCCCGCCCGTCAACTTTACAGTCAGGGGAATATATGGCGATAAGACGATTGAAATATCCCGGTTTAACGCCTATGTAGAAAGAACCGTAGCCATACCGGACGGCGTAGATCCTGCTAAAATTACAACGGGAGTCGTCATCGAGCCGGATGGAACAGTTCGCCACGTACCGACCAAGATTATCGTCATAGACGGCAAATACTATGCCAGAGTGAACAGCTTGACGAACAGCACGTATTCCATCGTCTGGCATCCGCGCGAGTTCAAGGACACCGCCGGCCACTGGGCGAAGGAAGCCGTGAACAACATGGGCTCGAGAATGGTTGTCGGCGGAATCGGCAACGATCTGTTTAATCCCGATCAACCCGTTACTCGCGCCGAATTCGCAGCAATTATCACCCGGGGATTGGGGTTGAAGCTGGCGAGCGGTGCCGCTTCATTCGCGGATGTGAAGGCAACGGATTGGTACGGCAGCGCTGTCCAAACGGCCTATGCGTACAATTTGATCGACGGATTTGAAGACGGAAGCTTCCGTCCAATGGATATGATCACCCGGGAACAGGCGATGACGATCATAGCGAGGGCCATGACGATCACCGGACTTACGGCAAAGCTTCCTTCCAAAGCGGCAGGAAACGTGCTGAGTTCGTTTGCCGACGCAAACGAGGCTGCCGGATGGGCGAAGAGCGCCATTGCCGAATGTGTGCAAGCAGCCATCGTCTCCGGAAGAACCGGCACGGAGCTTGCGCCGAAAGGGAACATGACAAGAGCGGAGATTGCCGTCATCGTTGAAAGGCTGCTGCAAAAATCGGAATTGATTTAGTCCGCATCACTGAAGTAAAGGTTATCCTCGATCGTTTGCAAAAAACGATTTGAAGGATAACCTTTTTTTCTCTCTATTCCATCACAGCAATTTCGGTTAACAAGTCGCCAATCCGCGCTAAATCCAACCCGGACTTAAATCCGGTACAATGAAGGCGGACGAACATCCGCATCTTGAAGGAGGAATTCGAATGCAGCCGTTTAACGGGCTCGGCATGGGACTCGGGCAGTTGTCCCGTCTGTCGCGGGCGAAGACGAGATCGATCAGCGCGGAAAATTGGACGGGAGAGAAAGGCAAAGCCGGCATGGCGACGGAAGGAACGGGCAAAGGAGCCTCGCGCGATTTGGGACAAGGGTGGAAGGTGTCCCCGTCGGTCCATATCCCGGCGAACTCGACGTTTACACTCGCGGACATCGGCGAATCCGGCGCGATTCAGCATATTTGGCTCACTTGTTTTCCGACGCTGTGGCGTAGTTTAATATTGCGGATGTATTGGGACGGGGAGGAGCATCCTTCCGTGGAAGTTCCGATCGGCGACTTTTTCTGCAACGGCTGGTGCGAGCGGACGAACGTCAACTCGATGCCCGTAGCGGTCAATCCGGCAGGGGGAATGAACAGCTATTGGGAAATGCCGTTCCGAAAATCGGCGAAAATTACGGTGGAAAATCTCACCGACAAAGATGCCGTTCTATATTTCCAAATCGACTATACATTGACCGACGTGCCGGACGATGCCGCTTACTTCCACGCGCAATGGCGCCGCAGCAACCCGCTTCCGTACAAAGAGGTCCATACTTTGCTTGACGGCGTAAAAGGACACGGCCACTATGTCGGCACCTATCTCGCTTGGCAGTCGAACAGCAGCGGCTGGTTCGGCGAAGGGGAAATCAAGTTTTACATGGACGGGGACGACGAATATCCGACGCTGTGCGGGACCGGGACGGAGGATTATTTCGGGGGAGCTTGGAACTGGGAGCAGCCTAAGGGCGAATACGGCACGTATTCCACACCGTTTCTCGGGATGCACCAGGTGTTGAAGCCGGACGGACTGTACCGCAGCCAGCAGCGGTTCGGCATGTACCGCTGGCACGTCATGGACCCGATCCGCTTCGAAAGCGATTTGCGCGTCACGATCCAGGCGCTCGGCTGGCGGTCCGGAGGGCGTTATTTGCCTCTGCAAGACGATATCGCTTCGACCGCTTTCTGGTATCAGTCGGAGCCGCACGCGCCGTTTGCTCCTTTGCCCGGGAACGATGATCTTGAAGTGATTTGATCTGTTAGTAATTGCAACGACGCGTCGGTCCGAAGCCCGGACAGGCGCGTCATTTGTTTTTGCCGCGATAGAATGAAGGGGCGACGCCGTCGATCCGCTTGAACGCCCGGCTGAAGGCATGGATGCTGTGAAAGCCGATCCGCTCGGCAATTTCGGTTAAAGGGAGCGAGGTGAACTGGATCATCTCCCGGGCTTTGCCGATACGTACCGTCTGATGGTATTTGACCGGAGACTGGCCGAATGCTTGCGTGAACGTGCGCAGGAAATAGAAGGGGCTCAGACCGGCCATTTCCGCGAGCATCTCCACGGTTACGTCCTGCTCCGGGCGATGATCGATAAATTGCTTCACCTTCGTAAGCCGTTCCCAATTCGAATGGAGCTGCGCATTTTTGTTCCAGGCATGCTCGCGCAGCAAATAAACCCACAACCGCAGAAACGCTCCTTTGGCGGCGGTCTGGGCGTACGGAAGGCTAAGCCTGTAATCGCGGATCAGGTCGAGCAGCATGCTGTCGAGGACGAGCGGGTTGCGTAGCCGGAACCGTGTCGGCAAATCGAACGGCGGCGCGGAGCACACATCGTCGCGGATCAAGGAAACTTCATGCGGACTCATTTCTTCGATCGGCTTGAACGAAACTTTGACATCCGGACTGTCCGGCTTGTACATCAGGTCGAAATGGACGTGAGGCTGACGAACGGGTTCGTTTCCAACTACGGTCAGCTCGTGACGCTGCCCGGGCTTGAACAGGAACAAGTCGCCCGGCGTTCCTTCGTATTCGCCGTCGGCCAGCTTCACCTTGAGCCGGCCCTCCTTGACATATAACAGCTCGTAATCGAATAAAACCCGTTCGCGTATAACCCAGCCCGGGGCTAGATAATGGTCCAACGCTACGCGTATATACGGGGATAACCGGTCCAGATCCATTCCTGGCATATCCAATCGTTTCAACTCCGCTCCTTCGTAAAGACCGCACCGTGCGGTACGATCCATTCCCGTCTATTATACTTCATGTTCGGCGGATGCGAATGTTTGTTTACAAGATGCGTCCTGCGGTTTTACAATGGTTGGTGTGCAATTATCCAATTTGAAGGAGAATGGTTATGTCAACCGTGCAATATTGTTCAAGCTGCGGAACGAAGCTGGAAACGAGGGCGATCGACGGCCATGACCGGATCGCTTGTCCCGCCTGCCCGTTCGTGCATTGGGGCTCTTACAGTATCGGGGTAGGCGCGCTGCTGAAGAAGGACGGGAAAGTGCTGCTCGTCCGGAGAGCCCAGGACCCCGGCAAAGGGTACTGGACGAATCCGGGCGGCTATATCGAGCAGCATGAGCCGATCCAGAAGACGATCGAGCGGGAAGTGCTGGAGGAGGCCGGGGTCGAAAGCCGGGCGGTCGGGATTTTGGCTCTGCGCGACCAGCCGCGCGACATCCATAACGTGTACGTGGCCTTTGAAATGGAGTATGTGAGCGGGGAGCCTGCCCCCGACAATTACGAAGTGGATGCGGCCGGTTTCTTCAGTCTCGAAGAAATGGCGGCGATGAATGTCGCACCGTTCACGAAATGGCTCGTCAATATCGCGCTGAACGGTCAAAACGGCGGCCTCGAGAAAGATGAGAGCAACGACCTGCCGCTGAAAAATGCGGGTCTGTTCAAAGTTCCTACGGGTTCAGGCTCTTGATTTTGTCCAGCAGCGCCGTGATCGGGGCGACGGCTTCGGCGATGCCGGAGCCGTTCCAGAGCGACTCGTTCCAATTGCCGCTGCGGATTTGCTCGGAATACGCGTTCAGCTTCTGCTGAAGCGTCTCGTTGTAAGAGAGGAGCTGCTTGTGAATCGCTTCGGCGATTTCCGGCGGCTCTTTTTTATTGAACTCGGCGATGGACGCCTTCATCGTCTCCAGCTTTTGCCGCAGCTGCTCGCGGGCAGCTTCATTCAAAGCGGCTTGCTGCGCCAGCGCTGCGGTGCTCGCCGCGAAGGAAGTGACGTTATTGACGTATGCGGCCGCGTCGTTTACATACTTTGCCGTTTCGTTAATGTCGTTCAACAGCCCGCACCCGGATAGAGCGGTCCAAGCAAGGACGATCGCGAGCACCAAGCCTAACGTTCTTCTTCTCATGATAGAATCCCTCCTTATGATCAAAAAAAACGAGACCTCTACCCATGTGCGGGTAAAGGTCTCGCCTGCAACGTTCCGCTGCCGGCAAAGCCGGGAAGCGCGAAGCTTCCGTAATGACGACTTTGCCGTGTCGGCTACTCCCCTTTAACAATTGCCTGTCATTGCTGCTGGATCCATTATATCGTTTCGTGTCGCGTCGGGTCAACCGGCGTCAAAACAAATCCCAGCAGCCGGACTGGTCGTCGATCGCCCTTAGCTTCACTGTCCGCGCATATTCCGTCGGGGTCATGTTCGTCAGCTTCTTGAATTGTCTGGAGAAATAATGGATGCTGCTGTAGCCGAGCATTTCGGCGATCTCGGTATAATTAAGCCGTTCCTCGCGGATCAGCACCTTCGCTCTTTCGATTTTCATATGATTGAAGGCTTCCAGCACGCCTTGCCCCGTCTGCTGCTTGAACGCCGTCTTAAGAAGCGTCCTGCTGACCTGAAACCGGCGGCACAACTCGTCCACTGTCAAATCCTCCGCCATATTCGCCTTCAAATATTCGATCACGTCGGAGGCGATCACATGGTCTTTGTTTTCCTTCACCGCGGATACGGGCTTCTCTGGCGCTACCGGGACATGCTTGCGGCGGATGAAATGGATCAGCATGTTCTCCAGATGATTGCGGATCAATTGCTCGCTGCCGAAGGGCGATCCTTCACGGCGGATCAGCTTGCGCATCTTCGGGGAATCGATCGGTGGATCGAAAGATTCGAGTCCGGCTTTCACGAGGCTGGAAAAAATGCCGCGTTCTTTCTCGTCGAGACGGAAGACGCGATTGTCCGCAAAATATTCCATCGCCGGAGAGTCGCATTCGAACGTAAGAATGATAACGTTCGGCGACGATTTCTGCGCCGCACCTCCGCGGTGGAATTCGTTCGGACCGTAGAACACGAGATCGCCCTGCTCCAGATGGAACGGTGCCCCGTCGACGGTAACGTCCCATTCCCCTTTATCCACATACACGATTTCCCAGAAGTCGTGCCGCTCTCCCGCGAAGAAGTAGTCCTGGGGCATCTCCCTGTAAAAAAACGTGATCAGCTTGCGGATCTTCAATTCCTCGCGCAGTTCGAATTTCTCGTATGTCAAGATGAATCTTCTCCTTTGGGACTCGGATATCCCGACATCGCTCTTGACTCTATCTTATAGTGTATCGGATTCCGATACAAATACAAAATTGCATACGGTGCGACGTTTAAAATTTCCATGGTACAATGTCGAAATCCGTGATAATATGTTTAAAAGAAACATTTAAATGTTTGATGCAAACAGCGATTTCACTCCGAATTCACATCCTCTTTTCTATAATGAACTTTGACGGAATTATCGCCTGACTGACGACCGGAGGGGTTGTAGACCGGCAAGTACCGGTTCTCAAGAGCAGGTACGTTATTCCGTCAAAGTTCCTAATAAGGAAAGAGACGCATCTTGTCATGACCCGACGAATGGTTGAAATCGATGGATTGCCATTATTATTGGGGGTCCCCGCGTGTCGCTGGCCGGGGACAATATGAGGAGGAGTCAACATGGGAGCGTTGCGTTTTGCCGTTGTCGGGACCGGCTGGGTTGCCGGGGAGTATTTGAAAGCGATTGCGAAACGTCCGGATGCGGTTGTCTCGGCGGTCGTCAGCAAAAATACGGAGCACGCGAAGAGCCGGCTGGCCGAGCTAGGAATTGATGCGCGCGTTTCCGCGAGCTATGAAGAGACCGTCAAATCGCCCGACGTGGATGCGGTCGTCTTGTGCACGACCCCGGATTTGCGTCCGGAGCAGGCGGTACTGGCCGCACTTCACGGCAAGCATCTCGTGATGGAGAAGCCGCTCGCGATGGACCGCGCCGGCTTATGGAGCATGGCCGACGCTTTGGAGAAAAATCCCGTACATACGACCGTCAGCTTCGTCCTTCGCTGGAATCCTTCATTCGCCAATACGAAAGCGCTGATCGACGACGACGCGATCGGACGGGTATACATGGCCCAGATCGATTACTGGCATCATGTAGGTCCCCAGTACGGACAATACCGGTGGAGCCGGACGAAGGCGCAAGGCGGGAGCAGCATGCTGTCGGCCGGCTGCCATGCGGTTGATGCGGTCCGCTTCTTCGCGGGGGATATTACCGAAGTAACCGCATACGCCTGCCATACGTGGAAAGACTCCGAGTACGAGTTCGACCCGAATGCGATCGCCATCTTCAAGCTGAAGAACGGCGGCATCGGCAAAGTATCGTCCTCCTTGGAATGCAAGACGCCTTATAAGTTCAACGTGCACTTGCTCGGCGAGAAGGGTGCGATCATGAACAACCAGCTGTTCAGCCACAAGCTGCCTGGACAGAAGGATTACGCGACGATTCCGACGATATTGCCGGACAGCGGGGACGTCTCGCACCATCCGTTCGTGGAAGAAATCGATGACTTCATCGATTCATTGCGCAGCGGGAAGACAACGCGCTGCGATTTCTTCGACGCTTACAAGTCGATGGAAGTCACGTTCGCCATTGACGAATCGATTGCAACCGGCAAAAGCGTGACGCTTCCGCTTGCCAAATAAACTTTTATTTCTAATTCGAAAGGTCGGGTTAACGCCATGAGTGTCAGAATCGGAATGATCGGTGCGGGCGGTATCGCCAAAAGCCACCTGAATGCATTGAAGAAAGTGGAGCTTGCCAAAATCGTCAGCGTCTTCGATTTGAATACCGAAGGAGCCGAGCAGGCTGCAGCCTCGGTAGGCGCGCGCGTCGCGGAAAGCGCGGACGCCCTGCTCAATCCGGCCGAGATCGACGCCGTATTTATATGCGTGCCGCAGTTCGCCCGGGGAGATCTGGAGGAAATCGCGGCCAAGCGGGGCATTCACATCTTCGTGGAGAAGCCGCTCGGGCTGGAGATGGAATCGGTGGCCCGCAAAGGTCAAGCCGTTCGCGAAGCGGGTGTGCTAAACTCGGTCGGTTACGTGCTGCGTTATTACGATACGGTACAGAAGGCGAAGCAATATTTGGAGGGCAAAACGATTCACCTGATCCAAGGGTTCCGTATCGGAGGCTCCCATCCGGCTCCATGGTGGAGCCAGCAACATATGTCGAACGGCAACCTGGGCGACGCGGTTACGCATCAAATCGATATGATCCGTTACTTGGCCGGGGAGTACAAGGAAGTTACCGCCCAATTCGGCAACAATACGATCAAGACGCTCAATCCGGTAGCGACGATCCCGGATGCCGGAGCCGTTACGTTCTCGCTTGCGACCGGAGCGGTCGGCACGATTACGGAATCTTGCGTGTCGTCGTTCCATAGCGGCTCGGAAATCAAATTTATCGGGCCGGACTTTTTCCTGCAATTGACGGGGAACGGGAAAGTGCTCACGATCATCGACAGCACGCAAAACGTGACGATTACTTCCAAGCAGGACCCGGCCTACGAGCAGGATAAGGCGTTCGTCGAAGCGGTCGCTTCGAACTCGCGCGATAAGATTTTGTGCGACTACGCCGACGGGATGCGGACACTGGCATTCACCATCGCCGCGTATCGGGCTGCGGAAGAGCGCGGTGCGGTTACGGTGTAAAAAAGGCCTAATAACAATAATGCCAAAGGACAGCTGTCGTGCTGTCTTTTGGCGTTTCATTTGGAATTAATCAGGTTTGCGGCCTTCGACCGCCAATAAATACAACGTTTGCGACAGGGCCGCATCTTGAATCCATTCCCGATACTCCTGCTCGGCGGCGGCGCGTTCATTCTCCGTTATATACCCGTCCTTCACCATTTGAATCCCTCTGCTGGCAGACACGTCCGCCCAAATGCTTATGCCGGAATGAAAGCCGACATCCTCCCGATTCACTTTCTCATGTTGAGAGGTGATTTTTATTTCGTTGATTCCGACCTTTTCGAATAAGCTTGGAAGATGGTCGGCTATCGCATTATCCATCCCCGCATCGGAACGCCACTTTAAAAATGCGGAATAGAAGGATTTCATACTTACAGGAGGCTCCGGTACCCAATTTATCTTTTCATGATTATAATCGAGAATCAAGATCAGTCCGCCCGGTTTGGCCGAGGCTTTCAATACTGTCAAAGCTTCTGACGGATTGGATAACCACTGCAGGACTCGTGCAGAAGTAACGATATCGAACTCATCTCTGTAAGGAAGGTTGAATATATCGCCGACTACAAATTCCAGTCCTTTAGTGCCGCCAAACGATTGCTTGGCTTTTTCGATAAGTGCCGGATTACTGTCGATTCCAACAACACGCCCTGTCGGACCGACTATTTCGGTGATTCCGCCAGTTATGGCTCCCGTACCGCAACCGACATCTAGAACCGTCATCCCTTCGGTAAGCAGCTCCGCCAACCTTTTGTGAGAGGAGGCCACTGTTCGTATATCCAGAACATTTGTCGCTTTTCCGGAAAGCTCGGCCCTGCTGCGTGCAACGTTAGATTCCATTGATGGCCCTCCCTTTTTATGGATATTTCAAATAAATTATCATCCGTTGTGCGCTATGTCAATGCCGAAAGTACGGTTTCAACCGTTTTTTCCATGGCCGCCGGGCGAGGCTGCCGATATAATGGAACAGCTTTCAAGTCGTTTCATGAATCGGAGGATGAACGAATATCGTCGTTGCAAAAAGTTTTCGCGATGCCGCATCGATTTTGTATCGGGCGGAACGGAAGCCGGTTGTCGTGCTGCTGGCGGCCTTACTGCTGGGTTTGCCGGTCTTGCCTATAGAACTTTGGCTCGTCAAATCGCTGGTCGACCGCGTTCAGGCATGGACGGCGCAAGAACCGATCGGGCCGATACTAGCGGCTGCCGCTTGGCTTGCCTTGCTTATGGCGGCAAACAACATTGCGCTAGGAGTGCCGGTCCCGATGGCCCAGACGCGTCTGAACGAGATCGGAACGCTCGAAGGACAGCGGATCGTTTTGCGGAAAACCGGGCGTTTACCGCTCGCGGCGATTGAATCGCCGGCCGTTCAAAATTTACGGGAGCGGGCTTTGCAATTTTCCTTGTACGAAACGTTCAACATAGGAGCACAATTGACGCAATCGTTTTTACGTGCGGCGATCTTGCTCGCGATTATGCTGGCTTACGGCGGGTGGATACCGGCAGCCGCCTTCTGCGCTTCGGCATGGCTTGTGTCGACAGTCTCCGGCCGCTCGGCGGAAAGCCTGGAGAAGCTGCTACGCGCACAAACGCCGGACCGCAGACTGCTCGCTTATTACGCCGGGCTGATGACGGGAAGGGACGCGGCCAAAGAAATCCGGCTATTCGGGCTGGGGGGACTTCTCGCGGATAGGTGGAGCAGCTTGGCGGATCGTCAATCCGAAGAGACGCGGAAAGCGGTTCGTTCCTCCGAGCTTCGCAAAATCGGACCGGAGCTGCTGCTGGCGCTCGTCGGCGGGCTTCTCGTAGCGCTGCTCGTTCTGCTGCCGGGGGCAAACAAGCTTTCGGCGGGAGACTTCTCCGTCTTATTCTTATCCGTGACGATGCTCGTCTCGCAGCTGCCCGGCATTATCGCCGATGGAGCGACCTTGCGCAGGCAGAGTATGAAATGGGAAGATTTTCGGGCCTATACGGCGCTTGAAGAAGAGGGAGAATTACCGGATCGGGATGAGCGGCCGGGCGGTTCGGAAGCGGTGTCGCTTCAGGGCGATAGCGATATCGGACGGGCAAGCGGAATGCTGCTGCAAGTCCGCGGACTTCGGTTCCGCTACCCGGGTGCGGACGGAGACTCCGTTAACGGTGTCAGTCTCGAAATCCCGCACGGCTGCCGGGCCGCCTTGGTAGGCGAGAACGGATCTGGCAAATCGACATTGGTAAAGCTTCTCGCAGGCTTGTACACACCGTCCGGAGGAGAAGTCGTATGGCGGCGGGACGCGGAGGGGAGGCAAACGTGCGGACGACCCGGAGCGGCGGACGGGAGCGCTGTTTCCGCCGTGTTCCAGGATTTTGCCAAGCTTTATGTGACGCTGCGGGAAAATGTGGCGCTCGGCAAGCTGTCCGCAATCCGCAACGACCCCGATATGCAAGCCGCCTTGCTCGATGCGGGGAGTAAGCTCCGCGATCTCGACATGCAGCTCGGTGCGCCATTCGGCGGGCTGGAGCCGTCGGGAGGCGAATGGCAAAAAATCGTGACGGCCAGAGCGCTGCTGCGCGACGCGGACTTCGTCTTCTTCGACGAGCCTACGGCCGCGCTCGACCCTCAAGCGGAGAAGGATGCCTTCGAGCTGTTTATGCGCGTGACCGCAGGCCGATCGGCGCTGCTCGTCACGCATCGGCTCGGGGCCGCAAAGCTAGCGGATCGGCTGTTCGTGCTGAAGGACGGCCGAATCACCGAGCAGGGAACCCACGACGAATTGATGCGGCTTGGCGGCGAATACAGCCGAATGTTCCGGATGCAGGCATTATGGTATGAGTGAAAGGAGCGGACTGTTGAACACGAACTCTTTCGGGTCCATCTTGCGCGGAGTATTGCCGATATTCGTCCGGATCGGGCGAAGCATGCCTGCGCTTACGGCGGTATGGCTCGCTATTCCGCTGCTGCTCGGCGCGCTTCTCGTTCCGGCTTACGCGGCGCAAAAGCAATTGATCGATCTGTTCGTAAACGGAGAGGGACGCGAATGGCGGGAGCTGGCCCGGCTGGCGCTGCCGCCGCTCGCGCTATTCACCGGCGCGGCGCTGCTCCGCGTAATCTTGACGGCTCTGCAAACGATCGCAGATTCCGGATTCCGCAACCGGTCCTCGCTGCTCGTCCAATCGGCGGTACATGAGCGGGCCGTCGCGGTTCCGCTGGAACGGATGGACGACCCGGTCTATTATGACAGGCTTCGGCGGGCCGGGAGCGTGGCCGGGGACGAACTGCCGGGCGTCCTGCAAAACGCCTTTGCCTTGCTCCGGCTGCTGTTCGAGCTGTTCGGGCTGCTGGCGGTCGCCGCAATTGCCGGTCCGTTCGTTTGCGCGCTGCTTGCCGCCGCCTTTGCCGTTTCGTTTTATATCCGATTGGAGTCGGATATCGTGAAACGGAGGGTTAACCGGGACTTGACCGCTTCGGGACGACAGGCGGATTATTTGCGAGAGGCGATCGCGAAGCCGGAAACGGTCCGGGATATGCGTATCGGCGGATCGATCGGTTACTTGATCGACAAATGGAGCGGCGGAATGCTCCATTCGCTTGAGCTGCGGGGCAATGCGAACCGCAGGGAAATACGTCGAGGCATCATCGTGTCGACTGTGCAAATCGTCTCCTTGTTCGGGGCGATCGTCTGGATGGTCTTGCAGATGAAATCGGGAGGCATGTCGGCGGGAGCGATCGTAATCGTAATCCAGGCGATGCGGCAGGCGCATGGCATATCGGGGAGAGCGGCTTTTCCGGTAGGGAAGATGTATATCCAGAGCGCCAAAATAGTCGATTTGGCCGAGTTTCTGAAGGAGCCCGTCATGCGCGCCGTTTCGCCGCATGAGCTCCTCACTCCGGGCGATAGCGGGAAAATCGAGTTCGTGGATGTCACTTATGCGTATTGCGGCGCGGCCGAACCGGCGCTTCGCGGAATACGGCTGACGCTCCATCCGGGCGAAACGGTTGCGCTGGTCGGAGAGAACGGAGCGGGGAAAAGCACGCTCGCGAAGCTCGCGCTCGGTTTATACCGGCCGACGGACGGACGAATCGAATGGGACGGAACGGACTACGAAGAGCTGGAGCCGGTTCATCTGCGCCGCTCCGTCTCCGCCGCGTTTCAGGATTACGTCCGGTACGAGACGACTTTGCGGGACAATGTCGGCTTCGGTTTGCCGGATGATGCTTGCACCGATGAGGCGATACGCCAAGCGATGAAGGCGGCGGGGGCGGAAGTGCCGGACCAGACGTCCGGCGGACTGGACGCCAAGGTCGGACTCTTATCGGAAGGTGGTCGTAATAGGAGCGGCGGACAATGGCAGCGGCTAGCGATTGCCCGGGCGGCTGTACGGGATGCACGGCTGCTGGTGCTTGACGAGCCGACGGCCGCGCTCGACCCGCAGCATGAGACCGAGCTGTACCGCTCGTTCCGCGAGCTGGCGCAAGGCCGGACGGTACTGTTCGTTTCGCATCGGCTGGGCTGGGCCCGCTTCGCCGACCGGATCGTCGTGATGAGGGACGGGACGATCGTCGAGGAAGGCTCCCACGATTCGCTTATTGCGACCGGAGGGGAATACGCCGCCATGTTCCGAGCGCAGGCGGCGTGGTACCGCGGCTGACGATCGTCTCCCATTTTCACGGGGCCAAAGCAAATCTGCTTTGGCCCTTTCGCCAGTTCCTGCTACAATAGAAAGCATGGTAACATTTTCTTAATTATAGAATAGGTCCGCGCGAAAGGATGGGGTCATTCGTTGCCGTCTCGTAAATTGGGGTTGTCGCCGCTGAATGCGGTCGTGCTTACGCAGTTTTTGAGTGCGTTTGCGGATAATTTGAACTTTTTCTTGATCGTAGGCATGGTGAAACGGCAAGGCGTTGAAAATCCGGACGGCACGGTCGCTTACATCCAGATGGCGTTTCTGTGCGCCTACGTCCTGCTCGCTCCGATCGTCGGCGCGCTTGCCGACCGGAACGCGAAGTCTCACGTCCTGCTGCTCGGGAACGCTCTGAAAGCGACGGGCATCGCCCTTCTGCTGTTCGGCTTTCCTCCCGTGCTGTGCTACTTGTTCGTCGGTATCGGTGCGGTCGTTTACTCCCCGGGGAAATACGGAATTTTGTCCGAGCTGACCCGGACGGAGGACGAACTGCTGAGGGCGAATGCGAAGGTGGAAGGCTCGACGATTCTCGCCATATTGCTCGGTACCGTAGCGGGCGGCTTCTTGGCGCAAAGCTCCGATTTGCCGGCTATTCTGACTTGCCTTGGCGTCTATCTCGTCTCGCTAGGCATGACCTTGCTCGTGCCGGCCCGGAGCGGGAACAAGAGCTTGAAATACGGGGCGGAGGCCCGCCAATTTTTCAGCGATTGCGGCAAGCTGTTCCGCCATCCGAAGAGCCGGTTCTCGCTTATCGGCACCGGTTCGTTCTGGTTGACCGCGTCGGTGCTCCGAATCGCCCTGATCGCCTGGCTGCCGCTGAACTTAGGGATAACGGATACCGACCAGCAGTCGATGATTATCGGAGTGACCGCGCTCGGCGTCGTGGCAAGCGCCTTCGTGACGCCGAAATGGGTGCCGGCCGGCAAGCTCCACCGGGCTTTTTATTTCGGGCTTGCGATGGTGCTGACGGTCATGGTCGCTACGCTGATTCATTCGCTCTGGCTGACGGTTACGCTGCTGTTTTTCACCGGCTTGTTCGGCGGGATTTTCGTCATTCCGCTTAATACGATGCTGCAGGAGGAAGGCAAAGATATGATCGGTTCGGGCAAAACGATCGCCGTGCAAAACTTCGTCGAGAATGCGCTGACCGTCTCCGGCTTGGCCATTTACTTAACCTTGACGGAAATGCATGTATCCGTAAACGGCTCGGTCATCGGAATCGGGATCGTCCTGCTTCTGTTTATTTTGTTTCTCGCGACACAGCTCGGAAAAGTTCGCGGCGGCAGGGCGGAAGCGGCTTCCGGCAAGGCGGGGCGGGAAAGAGCCGGATAAGCATGCGCGTAAGACGGCGATAATCGGACGAGATCCGGCTCTGCAACGAAACGAACGAATACTAACGGTGGCGAGGTAACCTCATGCATAATAAAGTAGTCCGCAAAAACTCGCGCTCGCGCATCGAAGACATGATCCAGACGCTGCGCGAAGAGATCGCTTCCGGCAAACATCCGGTCGGCGACTGCCTGCCGTCCGAGAGCGATCTGGAGAAACGGTTCCGGCTCGGCAATAATTCCGTGCGCAAAGGATTGGACATTCTTGTCCAAGAAGGGCTGATCGTCAAAATCCCCCGTGTCGGCAACAAGGTGCTCGGTCTGCCGTCGGAGGGACGGCAGGTGATCAAGCTCGGCGTGTACAATACGACCGACAACGAAACGGATTTGTCCGGTCTGCTGGAGCAGTTTCATCGTCTTCATCCCCAACTTCTCGTCCAGACCATTACGATTCCGACGAACTCGTATGCCGGATATATCCAGGAACAGATGAATGCGGGTTTGCTGGACGCCGTGACGATGAACTACAATACGTTCCGCGAGCTGTCCGCCGGGACGAAGGAAGAGCTGCTCGAGCCGATGGATTCGAGCCCGGACTATTATCCGTTCACGACTGAGCCTTTCATGGACGGCGGGAAGCTGCTCGTCAAGCCGATCATGTTCTCTCCGCTCGTGCTCTGCTACAACTTGGACCATCTGAGGGAAGGCAATCTGCCCGAGCCGGAGAGCGGCTGGTCTTGGGATAAGCTGCTGTGGCTTGCGGAACAACTGTCTGTGGAAAACAAACGGTTCGGCTTCTGCTTTCATCTGCTTTCCCGCAATCGATGGCCGGTCTTTCTGTTCCAAAGCGGGATCCGGTTCGAGCCCGATGACGACGGCGAGTATCGTCTCCCGGTGGATAGGCTGACGGAGTGCTTGGACGTATGCCGCAAATTGATCAACCGGCCGGATGTGTTTCCGACGATGCTGTCCGGCCGGGACGGTACGACGGTCGAATGGTTTCTGGACGGCAAAGTTTCGATGATCATGACGACTTATTTTGCGATGAACCGGCTTAAAGAGGCGGGCTTTTCGTTCGACTTAGCCCCTCTGCCCGCACTCCGGGAGAATCGTACGATGCTGACGATTATCGGGGTGAGCGTCAACCGCAAATCGGCCGTCAAGGATGCGGCTCGTCTGCTGGCCGATTATCTCGGTTCACGGGAAGCCCAGACGTTGATCCGGCAAAATACGTTCAGTATCCCGTCGCACCGGGCTGCCGCGGAATGGCAAGGGGAGAAGATGCAGGGGAAACGTCCGCACCGGTTCGATCTATTCCGCGAGATCATTGCGACGTTCCGGCTGCTGGAGCATTTGCCGGTAACGAACCGGGAATTGTTTGCGATGCAGAAAGAAGTAGAGCTGTATTGGACCGGTCTGCAGGACGGCGAAGCGGTGAGCCGAGGAATCGGACGGGCGCTGCGCGAAGCGAATCGAAGCGCGAAGCAGGACCAGTAAGCGGGATCGTTCGGGGAACCGGCCGATTCGGGAAGAAACGTTCCCGGACGGCCGGTTTGTTGTTTTTTGGCACCGGTATGTTGTGCGAATAAGAGATGTGTGCTCAGCAATGGCAATCCGCGCGGCGCGGAAGGGCTTGTATGGAAGCGAATTGTGATGTCGTAGTTCCTTTTTGCGGATAGAGACATTTTATAGACAAAGAAAATCGGGCGCTTGCGATTGACGACGCTTTCAAAAACGGTTATGTTGAGTTTAGGGTCAGAATAGGGTTAGTGGCAGACGGCAGATGGAAGCCAAAACGAAGATGTTACGCAGCAGAGCCGGTTGTCCGAAGGAAGGAGGAACGTTTCAATAATATGCAATGCGCGCAGCTTCTGGCGCGCGGTGCAATGTTCGCGTGAAGGCAAAGACCACATGCGGGGTTACGAGCACGTATACGCCTTAATGCCAGGCAAAGTCAACGAGAAGCGCCCGCACACCCTATATTCGGAAGTGGGGATTTCTATGAAATGGATCAAATCCGGTTATTCGACCGGCAAGCTGGCTCCTCTGCTCATTACCGCGCTGCTTCTGTCATGCGCTCCTGCGATGCCCGGTCCAGCCGAGGCTTCGGGCGTTCCGGCCGGGAGGCAATCCGGAACCGGGACCGTTCAAGTTCGTTACAACCCGCAGGCGGATTCGCCGCAGTCTCTACAAGCGACTGTCGTAAACCCCAGCGGACTTCAGGCTGCGCTCGATCAAGCCCAGCCCGGCGACACGATTCTGATTCAGTCGGGCACTTACGACAATTTGAGTCTGACGATCACATACTCGGGAGCGGGTCCGGTCGCCGTGCGCGCGGAGCAGCCGGGGAGCGTCATTTTCACCGGGAAGTCGCTTATCACGATCAAGGACAGCGAAAACTTGATTTTCTCCGGATTTTTGTTCGATCAGGTGACTTCCGACAATTCGGTCGTGCTCTACCACTCCAGCAACGTGCACGTAACGGAAAACTATTTCTACCGCAACGGGATGAAGCCGACGAGCAAAATCGTGGCGATCCGAGACGGCTCCGCGAACAATCATATTCATCACAACACGTTCGACCGGAGCCGGGGACAAAGCGTCGCCCTGTTTTTCAGCTCGAGAGCGGTGGACAACGGTAATGTCTATAACAAAATTTATAACAATCTGTTCTACAACATCCCGAGAGTCTCTTCGGTATATCCCGGTCAAACGAACGGACTGGAAGCGATCCAAGTAGGGAACGGCCTCGATTTCAGCCATGAGGCGCATACGAAAATTTACGATAACTTGTTCGAGAAAGTGACCGGCGACGGCGGCGAAATCATCAGCATCAAATCGAGCGGCAACGACATATACCGCAACACGTTTCTGGACAACGACTCCGGGTTGACGTTCCGGCTTGGGAACGGCAACGACGTGGAACGCAATTATTTCAACAATACAAAGCAAGGAATCCGCGTGTTCGGCTATAACCAGAAAGTGGAGAACAACTACCTTGCAGGCGGCACTTACGGAATCCAGCTGCCAGCCGCGGACACAGCGACCGGTGCGGCTCCGACAGTAGCCGCGCCGTATTATCAGGCGGACGGAGTGAAGATTGAAGGCAACGTCATCGTGGGACCGGCGGCGAACGGGATGCTGTTCGGCGGCAGCTACTCTTCTACCGGGCGGAATTTGCTTCCTATCCATAGCGAGATCAAGGAAAATCGCATCTACATTTCCGGTTCGGCCGCCGACTACTCGAAAGCGTCGAATGTCGCGTCATTCTACGACCCGATTGCCGATTTCTCGGGCAACGTCTCCTATTTATCGTCCGGCGCAAACGTTGGGAACATTACGACCGGCGACAGCAGCGTAATCGAATACGTGTACACCGCTTCTCCACTTATTCCCGCTCCGGAAGACGTCACCGGTGTGCAACCGTTTGCGAGCAAAGATACAAGAACCGGAGCCGAATGGAAAATTCCGGCTGACACGTCTTCCGAGCCGGAAGTTAATGTACTGTTCGATTTCGAAGATTTTACGCCCGGCGGTTTAAGCGGCCAGCAAGGGTGGACGGGGAATGGCGCCCCGAACGTGACGGTAACCGAATATGCTTACGCCGTTAGCGGCAGTCAGGCGGTCAAAGTCGTCGATACGGACACGACGAAAGCTTACAGCGGGATATACACGTTCGAGCCGATCCGGCGCGGCTACATCGAATGGTGGTCGAAGGCGATCAACAAAGATCGGCTCGCTTTCCGCATGGAGGACACTACTTCGGCTACGACCCGGAATGTGGAGTGGGTCGGCTTCTTCTATGACGGCACGATCGAATACCAGGACGGCTCGGTTCGCAAACGAACGACCGAAACGTTCCATACGGACACTTGGTACCGGTTCCGGATCGGGTTCGACGCGGACACGAAGATGAAGACGATCTCGATCTATGAGGGCGAGAACTTGTTTGTCGAGAAAGAGACGCCGTTCGAGAACGGCGACGCCGAGGCGGTTAACGTATTCCGTTTCTCCACGATGAGCAACCGTACCGGTACGTTTTATGTGGATGACATTCGGATCGTATCCGAAGATGAATAAGCTCGTTTTACCAGAAAAAAGGGGGTCATTTCGTATGAAGGGAAGCAAACAAAAAATGATAGCGGCAGCCGCCGCATGTGCCGTAATGCTGTCGGGGTGCGGAGGCCAAGGGAAAGAGGCGGCGCCCGCGCCGAAAGAGGCGGCCAAGCCGAAGGAGCCGTATACGATGATCGTGTTCACGGCAGGCGTGACGCAGGCCGAATTCGACGACCGGTTCCGCGAAGCGCTGAAGCAGAAATTTCCGCACGTCACGATCGAATACGTCCAGAGCGGCAAAGGAACGACGATCAACGATATGATCGCGGCGGGGAAAATACCGGATCTGATCCGTACCGACGTGCCGACGCTCTATAGCGGCTATCTCGACTTGGGGCTCGGCTACGACTTGAACGAGCTCGTCAAATCGTACAAATACGATTTGGGCCGGTTCAACAAAGTATTCATCGACGAAATCGTCGATGTCGGACGGTCGGGCGCCTTGTACGGCTTGCCGGTTCCGCCCTATTTTCCGCAGGCGCTCTATTACAACAAAGATTTGTTCGACAAATTCGGGGTCGCCTATCCGAAGAACGGGATGACTTGGGACGAAGTATACGAGCTCGCCAAGAAAGTGACGAGGGTGGACGGAGGCGTCGTGTACCGCGGCTTCAGCTCCCATCCGACCAATTTGCTGCGAGACAATCCGTACTCGCTCCCGATTCTCGATCCAAACGCGGACCAGCTGGCCGATCCGGCGAAGTGGAAGACGCTGTTCGATAATTTGAATCGGTTCTACGAAATTCCGAACAATACGATCGAGAAGACGGCTCCGCTAGAAGGCGGCGCTTTCGCCAAAGGCAATATTTCGATGATGACGAACCAGCATAACGTTTACTTGAATTTGCCGCCGGAGCTGAACTGGGATCTCGTCTCTTACCCGCTGCTGGCGGGTGCGCCGAAGCTGATGCCTCAGCGTGGGCCGGCCTATTGGTCGATCACGAAGACGAGCAAGCATAAGGAAGAAGCGTTCGAGATGATCATGACGATGCTGTCGGAAGAAGTGCAGATGGCCGACTCGCGGAAAGGGCTGCCGACGACGCTGAACAGCACGGAGATCAAGAGCGCCCTGGGCAAAGGCCACCCGGTGTTCGGCAAAAAGAACATGGATGCGGTGAACGTATACCCGCCGGTTCCGTATACGCCCAAGCGCAAAGCCGGGTTGACCGACATACCGGGAGTGACCCAGCAAAACTTGCTCGGGCAAAGCTTCGTCGACGTGGCTTCGGGAACGATCGATGTCAATTCGGTGCTGCGCCGGCTCGACGAGCAGCTGAAAGCCGAGCTTGCCAAACAAAAGAGCAAATAAACGTTGAAATCGGATAAGAGAGGACAGAGACAACATGACTGTAAAAATAGCCGTACTGCCAAGACCGTCCATGCAAAACCGTATATTCGACCGTAGTCATTGGGAGCAATTGGAGGCGATCGGAACGGTCGTCCGCAACGGGAAGGAGGAGCAGCTGAGAGCCGAGACGGTTCGCGAAGTCATCGAAGGAGCCGATATCGCGATCACTTCGTGGGGCTGCATCCCGATGACGCGGGAGCTGCTCGATGGCGCTCCCGGCCTGAAGGCGATCATTCATGCCGCGGGAACGGTCAAAGGGATCGTGACACCGGATGTTTGGGAGAGGGGCATCCGCGTCTCCAGCGGGAACGGGCCGCTTGGCGTCGGCGTAGCGGAGACGGCGCTCGGGCTGACGATCGCTTCTCTGAAAAATATGTGGAGGCTGTCCAAGCAGACGCGGGAAGGCGGATGGGGCGCCGACAGGCATCTCGTGCGGGAGCTGTACCGGATTACGGTCGGGGTTATCGGGGCGGGCAAGGCGGGAAGCCATTACATCCGGCTGCTGCGCAATTTCGAGGTGGATATTCTCGTCTACGATCCCGTACTGACCGAGGAACAGGCGGCGTCCATGGGAGCGCGGAAAGCGGAGCTGGAGACGGTGCTGGCCGCAAGCGATGTCGTCTCCATTCATGCGCCGTCGTTGCCGGCAACGTACAAGATGATAAACCGGGAGAGGCTCGCATTGATGAAAGACGACGCCATTCTCGTCAACACGGCAAGAGGCTCGCTGATCGATGAGGATGCGCTCGTCGACGAGCTGCGGTCGGGCCGGCTGTTCGCCTGTCTAGACGTTACCGATCCGGAGCCGCCGGCGGCCGACCATCCGTTTCGCAGCTTGCCGAACTGCATCCTCACCCCGCATATTGCCGGTGCGGTCAACAACGGCATCATGCGGATAGGCCAGTTCGCGATAGACGAGTTGAAGCGCCTGCTCGCCGGCGAGCAGCTGGAAGGCGAGGTCAAGGGAGAGCAGCTGCACGTATTGGCGTAGCCGGTGCAGGAATGGGATACGGGGTAAAAAGCAAGCAACGCTCGCCATCTTTGGCGGGCGTTGCTTAGTTTTTTGAACGATAAGGAAAGTTTAACTTCGCTAAAGCACTAAAACGAAGAGAGACTTTGCTTACCAAGAATAAGCTACCGCTAAAACACGAATGAACATCATCGAGAAGGCTTCGATCAGAAGCTTTTCTTATTGTATAGGAAATGATGCGAAGCTAATTTCTGTGGATAACGGGGGCTCCCCCAGAAGTAATCGGAATAGGCTTCGGAGGCCAGCTTCACTTCTGGGGGAATACTGGGGGGCTCCCCCAGAAGTAATAACAATAGCTTTGATCGATGCAATTCAGCGAAGTACATTCGTGTTCCAGTTGAAGCTATTGTTGCGAGAGCAGCAAAGCTGCTCCGACGGAATCGGCTTCGGAGGCCAGCTTCACTTCTGGGGGATTTGTTCAGGCCGGAATGTTCGAAACGGGGCACATAGTGTTCAAATGTACCTAATATCCGCCAAATAACCGTTCCCCGCGCCGAATAAGGTTCAAATGTACCTTATTGACCTCCAAACCCTTTCAACACGGGGATTTCGGAAGCAATCCGGGACAGATAGTGTTCAAATGTACCTTATATCCCACAAGTTACCCATCCCCGTGCCGAATAAGGTTCAAATGTACCTTATTGACCCGAACACCCGCATCCAACAGCAATTTCCCTCAACACCTGCCTCGCCGCTCACTCGTTCATCTCCGACTCCGCCCATTGCTTCAGCGTCACGTAGTCCGTCTTGCCGCTGCCGAGCAAGGGCAGCGTCTCTACGAACCGCAGCCGGGACGGAACGTGCAGCGGCGTACCTCCGGCCGACAAGATGCCATCCTTCACGGCGGCTGCCGTAAGCTTAGGCGACGAATGGAACAGGACGATCCGCTCCCCTTTGCGGGGATCGGGCATTTGGACCGCGGCCGATTGAATGCCCGGGAAGCAGCGGTCGACCATCTCCTCGACGGCGTTTAACGAGATCATCTCTCCGGCGATTTTCGCAAACCTTTTCCGGCGGGACAGTACGGTTATGAAGCCGTCCTCGTCAATATCGACCACGTCGCCGCAGTCGTACCAATCCGGGCACGGCACGAAGCCTTGGCCGTAAAGCAAGTAGCCCTTCATAACGTTCGGTCCTCGTACGAATAAGCTTCCGCCCGTGATGCCCGGTATTTTCTCCAGCACGCAATCGATTCCCGGCAGCAGCCGTCCTACCGTTCCTTTCTTGAAAGCGAGCGGCGTATTCAGCGCAAGCACGGGCGCCGTCTCAGTCGTGCCGTAGCCTTCGAGTATGCGGATGCCGAATTTGTCGTACCAAAGCTGCCGCACTTCTTCCTTCAGCTTCTCCGCTCCGGCGACGACATACCGGAGCGAATAGAAATCATACGGATGCGCAACCCTGCCGTATGCGGCCAGGAACGTCGACGTCCCGAACAAAATCGTCGCATTGCTCGCGTATACAAGCTCCGGAATGACTTTGTAATGAAGTGGACTCGGGTATAGGAACAGCTTCATTCCGCTCAAAATCGGCAGCAGCGTGCCGGCCGTAAGCCCGAACGAATGGAACATCGGCATCGCGTTGAATACTTTGTCATTCGCCGTAAAATCGATCACCGACCTCGCCTGCTGAATGTTGGCGAAAATGTTCCGGTGGCTCAGCACGACGCCTTTCGGTTTGCTTTCGCTACCGGAGGTGAACAGGATGACTTCGTCCGGCCCCGGAAGCGCCCGACGCTTCATGCGGTAGTCAAGCCATCCGTTCAGCTTGTCGCCGAAGCGGACCGCCGCTTTCAAATCTTCCAAGTACAGCACCTTATAGCTTTCCTCGAACCGTTCGATTAACGTATGCAGGTTCGCCTTGTCCACGAATTGCCGGGACGTGACGATCGTTTTCACCGAAGCCGTCTCGCATGCATCGAGCAGCAGCCGGTGTCCGCTCGAGAAGTTCAGAATCGCCGGAGCTTTGCCGATGCGGATCAAGGTGAATAAGGCTACGGCATGACCGACCGCGTTCGGCATAAGCAGCGCCACGTTCGTCTCCTCGCGGAGATGGGGCGAAAGCTTGTCGCCGAGCACGTAACTAGCCAGCAGCAGCTGCTTGTAGCCGATTTTTTGGGTGCCGTCCTCGCACACCGGAAATCCGCTCACGTTGCGTCCGGCGGCGGCGGTCAGCTCGTCGAACAAGTTTACTTCGGGCTTCATTCTGCTCTCGAACAGCTCTTGACGGAGCATTCTGCCGATCTGGGCAGCGGCCTGTTCTTTCTGCGTTTTGACCGGTTTGCCCGGATCGGTTTCCAGCTTATACGCCTTGCCGAAACAAATATCGACGCGCGGGAACAAGCGCCTTCCCGGAATCGAGCGCAAATAAGACAGCTTCGAACGCTCCAATCCGTTGATCGCGACCGGATGAATCGGCACCCCGGTTTTCAGCGCGATATAAGCTACGCCTCCGTATATTTTCATCATGGCGCCGGTAGTCGTAATGCGGCCTTCGGGAAAGATGACGAGGGGCGAGCCCTTCTGGACGGTTTTGATCATTTGGCGGACGGAATACGGATTCAGCGGATCGACCGTAACGATGTTGCAAAAACGCAGCAGCGGGGCGAAACGTCTCGCGATGTCCGTATTGACGACGAACACGACCTCCGGGGGAAGCGCGAGCATCAGAAACAAACCGTCCAAGAGCGAAACGTGATTGGGCAGCAGCAGCGCGGGTTTGGCCGGGTCGAACCGATCCAGGCCGCCGATCCTCGCCCGAAACAGGCGGAATACGATCCATCTCAGCAATACCGGTATCACCTTCACGGCGATCATCTCCTTAGTAGACGACAGGTTGCCGGTCCAAGCAAACCGTCTCTTAAGACCAGGTCCTAATTACATTGTATTCAAAATGCTGCGAAAAGATAGTACTATTTTCCTCTAGTACCGGAACATTCGTTTCCATTCGGGGATAAAACAAAAGCCGACGGCTTGAGAAACCGTCGGCCAACATGCTGAGTTAATTATTTGCGATTATTTCGAGACTGTCGATTAACTCGTGAGTAAAGAAGTGGAAAGTGAAAAGGATACCTTCTGGCGAGTTTTGGATTTAAGAGCTTTCGACAGAAAGCTAGCTTCGTAAGCTTCACTATTCCAACCGCTAAATCTTATGTAAATCAAGGAGTTTAAAACAAGCTGTCTGAGTAAAAGAAGGTATCTTTTCACTTGGAACGGCGTGCTTTCGCTTCGCTTTCAGTTAATCGACAGTCTCATTTCACCAAATAGCGGATAACACGAAGCCGGATCGCTGCATCCGGTACCGTTACGGGCGAATCCCCGGGATTGAACAAGGTGACGCGAACCGAATTGGCGCTGTCTACGCAAGCGCTTGCAAGAAGCGGAGCGATCTGGATCATGGGCATCGCTTCGACCTGCCAGCCGAATGCCGCTCCATTGACGACAAAAGCCTGAGAGACAGCCGATCGGGCGGCCACGGCGGAGGAGGCGAACGAGACGGCGGTCAGGGCCAGGCTGCCTTCCACACTGTAGTCGATCAATTGCAGCAGTCCCGGGGAAACGGCTTCATCCTTGAATACCGGATTGCCGGTTCCCAATTGGGTTCTATGAAACACGACAGGTCCGCTCAAGGGGGCTGTGTTGTATACGTATATTTGCGCCGAGCTGCCGCCGCTGAGCGTATCGTTGTCCAAACGCCAGTTTCCGGCCGCTTGCAGTCGATAGGCGGCGTTCGTTCCATGAATCCGGTTGTTTCCTCCGGTCATGTCGGTTACTTTTTGGGCATTGACGCCCGTATAGGTACCGGAGACTAGGTTGGCTTCGAACGTGATGCCTGCAATGTTAATGAAGAGAAACCCGCTGGAATAAGGGTTCGTATGGCTGTACGATTTGTTGCCGATCCAGGTCACCTGGCTCGTAGGCGTATTGTTCGTTCCGATGCGGAAGCCGTCGTAGCATTGGTGCGCTTCATTATCCACATAGAACAATCTGGCCGATTGCAGCGGAACCCCGTAGATGGACGAAGGATAGGAATAGTGGCCGTAGCCTGTGCAGAAATAAGCTTTGTTGCGGGCGATGAGAATGTCGAACGCCGCTTCGACGAAGGTGCAGGCCAGATGCCCCCAGGCGGAGCAGTCCGTAATGGAGCAAAATCTGGACCCTTGGTCGATTGTGAACGCCGGGAAGGGACTCGCAACGTGATCGCAGACGGACTGGCAATTCATGATGTGGAAATCGCGCAGCTCGACGTCCCCGTTAATCAGGATCGGAGTATCGTAACCCGTCGAATTCAGAACGGCCCCGTGCTTGACGCAATACAGCTGTACGCCGGCATAGCCGCATTGCTCGAAATGCACATTTCGCAAATAGACGCGCGTGCAGTAGTCCTGCGCCTCCGGCGCCGATTGCGGATTCGTCACCCCTCCGAGCAAGCCGAGCACGCGCAAGCCCATCCAGGCCCAGCCGACAAACCGGGTATTTTCCAGGACCAGTCCGTCTATCGCCCAAAACTGCAAGCCGGTCAGCTTGGCTCCAGCCGCCTGATGGCTCAAATTGCCGTCGAACGTAATTCCCCCGACGAAGATGTCGCCGATGCGGGTCGAAGGATATGCCGTCTGGTTTTGCGCCGCGTTGCCCCCCCGGATGCTCGGCTCCCCGTTTGAACCGCTCTGGTTATCGTCCAATAGGAAGGTTCCTTCCCCGAGCAAGGTGAAATGACTCGGAAAGACGAGCTTGCGGTAACGGAAAACTTCGTGCCGGGCCACATATACGGCTTTGCGAACGGACGCCGCATAGGCGAACAGCGCATTCAGCCGGTCATCGTCCACAGTCGTGCCGGAAGAATCGCACCCGAATTGGGCCGGATACAAGTTTCCGTCTTCGGGACGCTTCCAGCGGCCGGGCCCCGTCGATCCGGTCAGGCGGAATACCGTACCTCCGTTTTCGGCCTCCACGGAGCCGGCATCCCAATACAGCAGCCCGCCTCCCCCATCCCCTTTGGCATAGTAGCCCAACGCTTCCACGACATATCCGTCGGACGGCGGACTCGAACTCGGCCAATTCTGAAGCTCCGCGATCGTGTCCGCTCTCCGGACCATATCCTCGCACAATGGATGCCCCGAAGGCGGGTTCTCGTAAACCGAATTCGACACGCTTCGGGCAAGCGCACGGTTGTCCCATTTTCCCGCGACAAAGGCGGCCCCGGCGATGCCCAGGGAGGCGAGTACTTTTCTTCTGCTCATCAATATCGGAGCGTAATCTGATTGATGATCGTTCATATACAATCCCTCCTTTTGCTTGTATAATACTGGTGAAATCGCAAACGGTATTTGCAACGATAGTCGCAAGTTTTGTAAAATCGGCCAAAGGAGGCGGCGATCCCGTGTCGGATTGGGAAATGTTGCGTTTGAAGGAAGAAGTAGTCATCGAACGGCTGTTTTCGTTTCTGTACATGGAGCTGCCGAAGCATTTCCAGGCTACCGGCGAAAAACACGATTTCTGGGAATTCGTTTATGTCGATAAAGGGGAAGTGTTCATCATCACCGATTTGGGGAGCAGCCATCTGCGCCAGGGCGATATGATTTTTTATTCGCCGAACGAGTTCCACACCGGTCATGCGGCGGGCGGAACCGCTCCCAACCTGATTATTATGTCGTTCGTCTGCCACTCGCCGGCCATCGACTATTTCAAGGGAAGGGTGCTGCATATGGAGCAATCCGAGCAGGACCTTCTCTACTATTTGATTTCGGAAGGAAAAGAAGCGTTCGACCCGCCCGTCGGTCATCCCAAAATGATGATCCCGCAGCGCAAGGATGACGCCCTGTTCGGCAGCGAGCAAATGATCAAAAATTTGCTGGAAATGCTGCTGATCCGCCTTATTCGCAAACAATCGGCCGGAACCGGCAAGCAAAGGCCGGAGTCGGCTACGCTCGCAACGAGAAACGAGGACTTGTTCGAACGAATAGCGATGTTTTTGAAAGATAACGTCAGGAACAACCTGTCCTTCGAGCAAATATGCAGCGAGTTTGCCATCGGCAGCACTATTCTGAAAAACTTGTTCAAAAGCCGGGCAAACTCCGGGGTCATGGAATATTACAACATGCTGAAGCTTGAGTACGCGAAGCGGCAAATACGCGAGAAGATGTACAGCATGACGGAAATCGCCGATCAGCTGGGCTACAGCAGCGTGCATTACTTTTCGAAGCATTTCAAGAAAGCGACCGGCTTCGCGCCGACCGAATACGCGCGGATGATCGCCGGCAAAACGACGCGAAAGCGAGCCCCGCAGTCCGTACTCCTTTATGGCGGAGACCCCCTGTAACGGAATTGCAAGCGCTTTCCGATAAACGGTAAACCCGCCCTGTCCCCATGGAGCGGGTTTGTTCGTTTGTCTATTATTGCAAAACTTGCGACGATAAGGACAACGACTTTACCCCCGGTTATCACCTATTATAATTCCAAGCCGGGCTATTCGAATGAAGAGGGAGTGGCAGACTGCGGGCGGCGACGGCTGATATGGTAATCGATTGCTAAACTAGTTTGTTCCGCATTGTCCGCATCCTCGAACCCAAAGAAGCCCGGACGTCGAAGAAAGATACAAACGGGGAGGCAACATTTCATGAAACGCAATTCGTTATTGGCATCAAGCGCAATCGTACTATTGGGGTCGATCGTTATGTCCGGCTGCGGCAGTCGGGAAGGGGCATCCGGCGAGGCGGGCTCGAATCAGGCGGCAACTCCCTCGAACGTACAGGAGAAGGCGGCCGATAAGCCGGTTCGCCTGACGTTGCTTGCGAGCGAAGCTTATTTGTATAACGATGATTTTCAGCTTTTGCTGGTTGAGCCGTTGAAGAAAAAATATCCCCACATTACCGTCGACCTGATAAGACCGGGTGCGGGAACGCAAATTCAAGACTTGGTCGCCGCCAAATCCGTACCCGACTTGGTGATCCTGTCGAGAGCGAGCAAGGATCAATACAAGGAGCTGGGGCTAACAACAGATATATTGCCCCTTCTGAAAAAAGCCCAGATCGATTTGAACCGTTTCCGGCCGGGCGTGGTCGAAGGCTTCGGCGACAACGGACAAGTATACGGCTTGCCGTATGCGACCAACACCAATGCGCTGTATTACAACGAGGAGCTGTTCGATAAATTCGGCGTGGAATATCCGAAGGACGGCTTGTTATGGGACGACGTTCTCGCCATCGCCCGGAAAATGACCCGTATGGACGGGGGCGTCCAATACAAGGGCTACGATTATTTTATGAACTACTGGCTCGGGTACCCGCTGTCGCTACCCCTAGTCGACAAGAGCACGGGCAAAGCGGCGATTAACAACGATGCTTGGAAAAACGTATTTCAGCTGATGAAATCGTTCGACGACATTCCCGGCAATCAGAAATCGCCGTCTTATGCCAAAGCTTTTACCGAGGAACGAACATTAGCCATGGTCGGCACGATCAATTTGTTTCCGCTGCTGAAGCAGGCATCCAGTCAAGGCTTCCGGTGGAACCTGGTCGAATTCCCGGGCTACAAGGAAAAGCCGCACGTCGCCCCTCCCGTCGACCTGCATGAAATCATGGTTTCTAGAACAAGCGAGCATAAAGAGGAAGCCATACGCGTCATCGAGGTGATGACCTCCGAGGAGGTCCAGTTGATCAGCGCCCGCAAGACGGGCCGCGCTTCCGCGCTGAACAACCGGCAAATCGAGGAGCAGCTCGGGGCGGAAATTCCTTATTTGCAAGGCAAAAATATTGCCGCCATCTTCAAAAGCAAACCGGCTCCGGTGCGCGACGAAACGAAAACCGACGATCAAATCAAGCGGATTATCGACAAAAATTTTGCGCAGGTCCGAAACGGCGCCATCGATATCAACACGTTCATGCGGCAAAGCGAAGAAGAAGCCAACAACTGGATCGCGGCCGAGAAAAACAAGTAAAGGACGAGCCGTGGGGCTCGAAGCATCCAAATATTCGCAGAAGGCGACGGATAACCGTCTCGCCTTCTGTTTTTTTGTGCGATCACCTCTGATCATGAGAAAGGAATCGTATGCGCCCGCAGCGAATCGTTAGGCATAAGTTAGTCATAACATGCAGCGGAACCTGCGGACTAGAGGTTGCTTACGATGGTTGATCATGAAGCGGGACTATACCGAGATCTGGTGGAAAAAGCGCGGAAAGGCGATGCGGAATCGTTCGGGGAGCTTGTGCGCCGGCACCGGAGCCAAATGCTCGGCTGGGCGGACCGGGTTGTGCGCAACCGGACCAAGGCCGAAGATATCGTGCAGGATGCGCTCATGCAGTCGCTCAAAAAAATCGGCAGCCTGGAGCATCCGGACAAATTTATTCCGTGGCTGCGGACGCTTGTTCACAATCAGGCACTGATGTCGATACGGGGGGTGCGGAACAAGAGGGAGGTTGCGGTCGGCGACGGATGGAGTGAGCTGGAGAGCGGGAACGCGCAAGAGCTGCGGATGCACGCCGATGATGATGCGAACGATCCGCAGCGATCGGCGATCGGGCGTGCCGCGATCGAGGATGTCCGGCTCATGCTGGAACGGTTGTCGGAACGGGAGAAGGCCGTAGTCGATGCCCATCTCATCGCGGGATTGCCGGTCCAGGAAGTCGCCCGAATGCTGGATATGACGAGCGGCGCCGTGTACACGACCGTATCGCGGTCGCGCAAGAAGCTGACGGAGGCCCGTTACGAGGCCGAGGTCGAGCGGTACGTGTCGGCGCGGCGCAAAGCGGGCAAGCCGTCTGCGAGTAGAACGGATTGGGCGCGCCATTACCGTTTCGCCGGCGCCTATAATACGATGGTTTCGATGATGCGGCTTACTATCGCGGCGGGGGGAAACCGGGACTGCTCGCTCTCGGACGTGATGGGCGCTACCGGGCATGCATTCCGTATAAAGGTCGCCTCGGACATAGGGGTGAGCGGTCCATACGCTTACGATTGGACTACCGCGCTGAGAGACGGATTCCGCCATCTGGGCTATTCCGTGTCCGTATTCGGCGGAGCGGGCATGCAGCTTGAACGGCCCGATGAACTGATTGCCGCGATGGACGAGCTGTTCGTATCGTTGGAGAAAGCAGTCCCGGTTGTTGCGTGGAACGTATCCAATGCCGAATTCGGCATCATTACCGGGTTTGACGACGACAAACGGGCATGGACGGTAACGGATACTTCGGCGGCGGACAAGTTGCTCCCCTATTCGAAGCTGGGACGGCTCCATGAAGACACCGAGTGGTTCGCGGCCGTGCCCGGAAGACGTATCGTTGCCGATAGGGCGGAAAGTTTATGCGGCTTATTCATGAATACGGCCCGGCACATCAGGGGCGGCGGGGAAGACGGCGGCAGCCGGAAGTCTGACTTGTACGGAATCGGGGGATCGGAGGCGTACCGGACATGGATCCGGCTGCTGGACCGCCAATCGCTGTCCGATCCGCTTGGAGCCGCCTACAATGCGGCGGTCGTGCATGAAGCGCGCAAGCATGCGGCTTCTTATTTGCGCGGCTTGAGCGTGGACGGGTATATGTCCTCACTATGTCCGTCCGCCGTCCCGGCAATTACGCATGCGCAGCAGCAGTACGCGCGGGTTGCCGCGGCGTGGGAAGCGGTAGCGAAGCTGTTCCCGCTGCCGTACGGCGCGGACCCGACTGCGCCGGGACCGGCCGACCGTGCCGCGCGGCTGCTGGAGCGGGCTTTAGGAATCGAGTTGGAGGCCGCTTCCGCGCTGGAAGAAGCCGCGAGTTTGCTCGCGAGCAAGCCTGTCCAAAAAAAATAATAAAACGGCTGTAAGATAATCGCGGGCAGTCGCATCTACTTATCGAAGGCGCCTAAAGCCCGGACCAACTGTGCGGGGTTACTTACCGGGATTAAAAGCCTAAACAACTATAATGGGAGGAATATCAAATGAGCGATACGACAGCGGTTCAACCCGCGAAACCGGTTCACCCGATCGTCAACAAGGTCGGAGGCGTATTCATGCACGTCAGCAATATGGAGCGTTCGGTCAATTGGTACCACAAGCTGTTCGGCATGCCCGAGAGGTCGAGCGTTACGGACAAGGTGCATGCGCTGAAGATGCAGGGAGGCTACGATTTCGTGCTGGATCAGCACGGCTATGACCGGAAGCTGGCGCCGAAGGACAGACCGATTCTAATGTTCGACTCGCCGGACGTGCATGCGGCTTTTCGGTTTATTCAGCAAATCGGCATAACCCCCGTATGGCGTATCGAGGAATACCCCGGGATGGCGTTCTTTACGTTCCGCGATCCGGACGGCAATCTATTGATGGTGTGCGGGAAACCGGGGAGCAAGGAGGAGAAGGAGGAAGCGAAGGCGGACACAGGTGCGGCGGAGCCGGTCCGCTATGACGGGGGAGGCTGTCAACTGATCGTCAGAGACTCCGCTTATTACAGCGCCAATACCCGCGAAGGGTTGGAGTTGACCGGCGGAGCCGTGACCGAGCTTACGTTCGCTACTCCGCTGCGGATCGAAACGACGGTCAAGATCGAAGGCGGCTGCCTGAGGCTGAAATACGGCAAGCACGGAGGTCTCACGTTCAATTATGGTCCGTCGGCCAATAACGGCGCCGGGGAGGAGTTCTATGTCAGGCATCCCGCAGTAAACAAAGATTTCAGCTATCTCGATAAAGGCGCAATTCCGGTTCGGGAATGGGTGCGGGTAAGCTGGACGATCCAGGAGCGCTCCATGGAGGTCCATGTAAACGGCGAACTGTTTCATGTCCAGCAGGGCTATTTCGGCAACCTTGTGTCCAAAGCGGGCATCGGCTGCGATAACGGAAAAATCACGGTGAAATCGTTCGTCGTGGAGCCATTGTCCAAAGAAGAGACGATGCCCCGGCTTGCCGTGCTCCGGGAAGGGATGGAAGCGGACGAGCTCGTTCCCGACATCTCCTGCTTCCCGCAGCTGACGGGCGAAGGATTGTGGCTTGCCTATAACGAGGAGTGGGGAAGCGCCCGGACGACAGGCGTATACTCGACCCCTTTTACGGTGGAAGCGGTCGTGTGCAGCGATACGAATTCGGTCGTGTTGTACGGCGGAACATCCGCACGGGCCAAATTCCACCAGGACGGCTCGTTCAGCTTCCTAGATCCCATAACGAAAGAGGAGATATGGGCGGAAGGGAAAGGAAAGCTGGGCGACGGCTTCTCGACCGTTCAATGGCGGATGGAGGCGGACCGGACGACGGTTTCCGTCGACGGTGAGCTCCGGTTCGAACGCGCGGGCGATTATGCGGATTGCCGTTTCGCGATCGGAGTCGGGGCCGATATCGGCAGCGCAGTAGTCGTTAAATCCATTGCTATGAAATAATCCACTCCTAATAGAAGGGCTGAAGCTGATCATGAACAACAGACCGATTACGCACATTGCCGCCGTATTTTTGCCTGTAAAAGAACTGAAGAGCTCCGCCGCCTGGTGGAGCGGGCTGCTTGATCTGCCCATTCGCGATAAAGGCTGGGATGCGATTTACGGGCTGCCGGTAGCCGGAACGGGCATCCTACTTGATCCGAATCAATATGGCTTTCCGCATCTGGTCATGTACGATACCGGGAACATCGACGAGGCTTACCGTTTTGCGAAGGAAGAGAACTACGATATTTTTTACGATTTGCAGCGATTTCCGGGAGTGGCGTTTTTCAACGTGTTCGATGCGGGGAAAGGCAACGGGATCATGATTTGCCAAGGGGACAACAAGCTGGACAAGACGGCGGAAAGCTTGTCCGGAGAATGCCCGATCCGACCGGAAATAAGCCGTGTGTTTGCGCATTCGGGCGATGTAGACGCCACGATTGCTTGGTATGTCAACATGCTCGGCCTTTCGCTGGAACGTATCACCCGCAACGAGAATGGCTGCGAGCTGCGGCCGGCCGACGGCGCCAAGCTGCAAGTGCTGGATCATCGCCGCAACGCAATAGGGCCGGTTCGATTCGACAAGCTGAATGCCGACATTATCAGCCACCCGCTGTTCGAGCTGACTACCGGTGATATCGCGGCGGCCCGGAAGTGGGTTGCGGTTAATGGAGGGCTCATAGTCGAACCGATGGGCGACGAGAGCGAGAGCGGCTCGTCGTTCCATTTCCGCGATCCGGACGGGAATACGATCCGGGTGACCGAGCAGCGATAAGAAGCAAGCGAACAAACCCGAACCGGCGTAACTGCCGGTCGGGCTTGTTTGTTGCTGCATCCTATTTATTTCAACACGCCCGTCCGCTTGCCGACGGCGACGATTTTATCCACGGCAAAGGCAAGGTCGTCCTTCGTATGGGCGGCGGTTACGATGCACCGCACTCTACCTTTATCCATCGCTACCGTAGGATAGACGATGCCTTGCGCGTACACGCCTTCCTGCATAAGCTGGCGCGAAAACTCCGCGGTTTTGTCCGGCTGACCGATCAGCACCGGGACGATCGGCGTCTCGCTTCCCCCCGTATCGAAGCCTTCTTCCTGAAGCCGCGAACGGAAGAAATCGGCGTTGTCCCACAGACTGTCGATCAGCGGCTGGCTTTGCCGGAGCAGACGGATCGCGGCCAAACAAGCGGCGGCGACAGCGGGAGGCTGCGAAGTGCTGAACAGAAACGGCCGAGCTTTATGGATCAAATACCGTTTCAGCACATCGGCCCCCGCCACGTATCCGCCAACGACGCCGACAGCTTTGGACAAGGTGCCGACCTGCACATGGACGCGTCCGTGAAGGTTGAAATGGTCGGTCGATCCTTTGCCGTTCTTGCCGAGTACGCCGCTTGCGTGCGCGTCGTCCACATAGACGTATGCGCCATATTTCTCCGCGAGCTCTACGATAGCGGGCAGCGGCGCGATATCGCCGTCCATGCTGAACACGCCGTCCGTTACGATGAACGCGCGTTTGCGGCTGCCGTTCTCCTTCAACCGCTGCTCCAGCTGGTCCATGTCTTTATGGGCGAAAATGGCGCGTTCCGCTTTCGTGAGCCGAATGCCGTCAATGATGCTGGCGTGGTTCAGCTCGTCGCTGATGACGAGCTCATCCGGTCCGAGCAGCGACGACAAAGCTCCTTGATTCGTCGTGAAGCCGGACTGAAAGACGAGTACCGCTTCCGTTCCTTTGAAATCGGCCAATTCCCGCTCGAGCTCGTCATGGATGTCCAGCGTGCCGGTAATTGTCCGTACGGAGCCGCTTCCCGCCCCGTATTGCCGGATCGCTTCGATCGCGGCGGCGCGGATGTCCGGATGTCCGGTAAAGCCCAGATAGTTGTTGGAGGACAGCTGCAGCAGCCTCCGTCCTTCGGTTTCCATCCATGGGCAGGATGCTCCGGACCAGACGGCCGGTAGGCGATACATGCCTTCCTTGCGCAGCCGCTCCAGTTCCGTATTCAAGTAGCCGAATGTATTCGTAGTCATGGCGGTTCCTCCCTTAGTGCGTGAATACGACTTTGCCGCAATTGCCGCTGCGGACAAGCTCGAACGCTTCTTCGTATTGGTCGAGTCTGAACCGGTGCGTCACCAGGGGCGACAGGTCGATCCGTCCGCTCTCCAGCAGACCTTTGACCTGGAACCAGGTCGTATACATGCGCCGGCCGGTAATGCCGTCGACGCGCAGCCCTTTGAAGATGATGCTGCGGGACAAATCGAGCTCTACGCCGCGTGTCGGAATGCCGAGGAGAGCTACTCGGCCGGCATTGGCCGTTCCTTCCAAGCCTTCGCGGATCGCGTCGGGATGTCCGGACATCTCGAGCAGCACTTCCACGCCTTCGCCGCCGGTCAGAGCTTTCAACCGTTCGGACAGCTTCTCCGTCGCGCTGTTGATAAGGGCATCGGCACCCATCGTCTTGGCCATACGCAGGCGGAAGTCGTTAATGTCTGCCGCGATTACGGAGGACGCCCCGCATGCCTTCGCGACCGCGCAAGCCATCAAGCCGATCGGACCGGCCCCGATGACGGCCACGCTTTTGCCGGTTATGTCTCCTGCCATGACGGATTGCACCGCGTTGCCGAGCGGGTCCTGAAGGCACGCCAGCTCCGACGGAATGCGGGGATCGTTGCGGACGATATTGGTCGCCGGAACGACTGCATATTCCGCGAAGCAGCCCGGAATCGTAATGCCGAAGCTGCGCGTATTCGGGCAAACGTGCGCATTGCCGCTTCGGCATGCCCGGCAAACTCCGCATACGACATGGCCTTCGGCGGAAACGTAGTCTCCGGGCCGCACGCTCGTCACATCGGAGCCGACCGCCTCCACGATACCCGCGAACTCATGGCCGATCACGTTCGGCGTCACGACGGCGCTTTCCGCCCATTCGTCCCATTTGTAAATATGCAGATCGGTCCCGCAGATGGAGCTGGAACGGACCTTGATCAATACGTCGTTCGGTCCTGCTTGCGGTATAGGCAGCTGCTTCAGACTGAGTCCCGAAGAGCGGTTCTCCTTCACCAATGCCATCATCGTTGCGCTCATGGCTGTATCCCCCAATTATGTTCAACTTAACGCACTACTGTATGTTATATTATACAACTTGGAAGATGAAGGATCAATGGTCTTTTCAATATATTAATTTTTTTGTACAATATAGTATACGATTTTGTGACGGAAGGAGAACGGCATTCGATGGAACACATACCGATAAAAGTAGGGAAAAACTTAAAAACGATCCGCAAATCCCGGGATCTCAGCCTCGATAAGCTGGCGGAGCTGACCGGAGTCAGCAAGGCGATGCTCGCTCAGGTGGAGCGCGGCGATTCGAATCCGACGATCTCGCTCTTATGGAAAATCGCGAACGGCTTGCGCATTTCCGTAACGACGCTGATCGCCGAGGAGACGCCGGAGGTGACGATCGTCCGGTTCGCCGATATGGAGCCGATTACCGAGAATGAAGGGCGGTATCAGGCGTATCCGCTGTTCCCGTTCGATTCGAAGACCCATTTCGAAGTATATACGGTAAAGGTGGAGCCCGGCTGCAACCATCAATCCGAGCCGCATCAGGAGGGCGTAGAGGAATTTGTCGTGGTGACGCAAGGATGTCTGGAGCTGCATATCGGCGACGAAACATATACGGCGGAGCAGGGCGACGCTATTCGTTTCAATGCGGATCAAGGGCATATTTACGTCAATCGTTCCGACACGCCCGTATGGCTGCAAATTATTATCCGTTATCCGTTCTAACGGGCGGCAGGAGACTGTCGATTAACTGTAAGTGAAGCGAAAGCGCGCCGTTCCAAGTGAAAAGATACCTTCCTTTACTCAGACAGCTTGTTTTAAACTCCTTGATCATCAAAGATTTAGCGGTTGGAATTTAAATCCAAAACTCGCCAGAAGGTATCCTTTTCACTTTCCACTCCTTTCCTCCAGTGTTAATCGACATTCTCCGTAGCGTTTTTCGGCTCTTTCCGAATAGGATAAATATAAATAGCAACGGTAAAGGGGCGGTTCATACGATTAGTCTGAACGTAAAGGAACTGATACGGATCGTTCAGGGGCGGCCGGTTTCCGAGCGAATGGAGGAAACGATCATCCGGGGAGTGTCGATCGATTCGCGGACGATACGAACCGGCAGCTTATTCATTCCGCTGGTGCGGGAAAAAGACGGCCACGATTACGTCGGCGAAGCGATCCGCAACGGGGCGGCTGCTGTTCTGTGGCAGTCCGACCACCCCGATCCTCCCGAACGATTTCCCGTCATCGTCGTCGACGATTGTCTGACCGCGCTTCAAACGTTGGCCGGCGATTACCGCAGCCGTTTACCGGTCAAAGTGATCGGGATAACGGGCAGCAACGGGAAAACGACGACCAAAGACATGATCGAATCGATCGTCGGAACAACGTATAAAGTTCATAAAACGAAAGGCAATTTGAACAGTCAGATCGGCGTACCGTTGACGCTGTTGGATATGGCTCCCGACGTCGAATACGCCGTTATCGAGATGGGGATGAGCGAGCGGGGGCAGATCGAACGGCTGTCGCGGATGGTCCGGCCCGACATTGCCGTCATTACGATGATCGGAGTGTCCCATCTGTCTTCGCTCGGCTCGCGGGAACAGATTGCCGCGGCCAAAATGGAAATTGTCCGGGGCATGAAGGACGACGCCGTTCTTGTCTATAACGGCGATGAGCCTTTGCTCGCACAGCAGCTGGCGGCCCTTCAGCCGCTGGTTCGAACGGTCAGCTTCGGAATGTCGGAGCACTCCCGATACCGTGCGTTTGCAGTCGAGTCCGATGAGAACGGGGTGTCCTTTCAACTGCATTCCGAACCTTATCGCATCCCGATGCTCGGCAAGCATAACGTGACCAATGCTCTAGCTTCGATTGCCGCAGCGGAGCTGACAGGCGTATCTACGGATCGGGTGAAGCGTGGATTGGAGCGGCTGACCGTAACCGGAATGAGAATGGAAGTGACCCGGGCGGCGGCCGGCTACACGGTCATTAACGATGCGTGGAACGCCAGTCCCGTATCCGTAAAGGCGGCGATCGAAACGTTCGGGGAGCTTCAAGGATTTTCCAATAAATTTCTGGTTGTGGGCGACATGCGCGAGCTGGGGGAGGACGAACGGCGCTACCATCGGGAAATCGGCCGAATGCTCGATCCGGATACGATTCAATACGTATATACGGTCGGCGAGCTCGCCGAAGAAATCGCATCGGAAGCGGCGAAGCGGTTTCCGGAAGGCCGTGTCCTATCGTTCCGGCGGCAGGAGGATGCGATCCGCACGCTCCGCTCCGCCATTACGGCTGCCGACGCCGTATTGGTGAAAGGCTCGAGAGGGCTCGAAATGGAACAAATCGTGTTTGCCTTGTCGTAAGCTTCCCTTAACGGTCGTGGATTCGCGACGTCTTGCGTTTTCTCCCTATCAAGGCAAGAAACAAGACTGCCGGTATGGCGATCTGGAATACGGTAAAAGCTTTAAGGCTGTACGTAAACCCGAGCGAGATGTGGTACGAATAGTTAGGCTCCAGAAACGAAGCGCCGAACAGGACCAAGCCGACAGGCAGCACCCATCTTGAATAAGCCGTTCCGGTCAGTTGGGAGAACCCGAGCACCGCGCATACGTAGAACGCAATCATTTTCATGAATAGTCCGATATAAATCAACAACGTTACGAATACGTCCAGACGTTCGAAAATGCGTGCGATCGAGATGAGCTGCACGGACTGCAAAAAGGGAAGAGCGCTCATGCCGGCCAGATTCGGGCCCAGGATGGCAATGTTAATGGCATTCATCGAGACAAGAAATAAAGCGACGGTACAATAGGCTGCGAAGGACGCCTTGACCGGAACGCGGCTGTCGCTTCGTAAATTCCAGAACATCAGGAAGATGACCATCTGCCCGAACGGAAACGAGACAATGTCGGGGAAGGCGGCTTTGAGCACGGGGCTGAAGCCGTCCTCCAGAACGGGCGCCAGCAAACGGAAATGAATGAGTTTCGATACGATCAGCAGAAGGACAAGGAAGCAGTAGCAGACGACGACTATGGGCAGAAGTACTTCGGAAATGCGGAAAACAACTTCCACGCCTTTGTACACGCCATAAGAAGCGATAAGGACTACGATCGCCATAATGATGGCCATGGGGGTGCGGGAAAGGAGAGTCGACGTTATCAATTCGCCGAAGTCTCTGACATTTCGCATCGATTCATACAGAAAGTACAGGACGTATGCCGATCCGAGGAGCGAGCCGAACGCGCGTCCGAAGCCTATTTGCAACATTCCGATCAGATTGCTGCCGGGCTCTTTTTGCTGGATGGATATAAACAACCATACGAGCAGAAGGCCGAAGACGGCCGCGAACGACATGGCTAGCCACGCGTCCCGCTTCGCTTCGCCTCCGATCAGAAACAACGGCGTGCTGCCGATCTCGAACAGTACGATCATGAAAGCAAACTGGTTATTCGATATTCGTTCCCCGCTTTCCGTCATCAGTTAGGCGGACCTCCAAATAGTTGTTCAATCCATTTGCCCACAGGAATAAATAACGCGCTCACGGGAGAAACGATTCCGGGCCCGGTCCAGTCGTAAAGCTTCCCCAGGCTTAAGTAAGCGCACCATCCCGTCAAGCAGGCGTACAAGAAAAGATCCGTTCTGCGCCCTTTCCGTACGATCGATCGGATGCCGATCCAGAGAAATGCGGTATACAGGGCGACAACGGCAAGCAGTCCGATTATCATCCTCCTTCCTCCTTCTCCGGAGTCTTAAACGATTTGTTGCTGAGTCCGATGCGATTCATCGAGATTGTCACATGAGGCTCGATTTGGATGTCGACGAAGGAGGATTCCCAATCCGGTTTTACTTGCTTCCATGCTTTCGGGTACTTGCGATGAACCGCATCCGCGAAGCCGACCACATCGGTTTTCAATCGTTTTACAGCTTGCCACGACTTTTCTACCGTTTGCGTCACTTCCGCCTCCAGCTGTTTCTCCAGCCCCTTGACCACTTTCGGGTCGGACAAGTCCATGGCGCAGCCGGTTTCCACGAGATTTCCCGATCCCTTGATCTCCACGCTCATCGCGAAACGGCCGTTGCTGTACGATGGCTTCAGCTTGGTGGAGGAGGATTCCAGCCGGAAGGTAGAATTATAAACGTTTCCATCCGGATGCTTGCACGAGAAAGCTATCGCGGTGGCATTGACCTTATTCGCGATAAACGATACCCCCAAGCTTTCCTCCTTCGTCAACCATCCAACGAACTTCTCGTCGTGCAGTACCGCGAGTCTGCCGATTCTTACTTTGGAGGAATGATACGTTTTTTTCAGCTCGTCCAGCGACGATTCCGGCTTTCCGCCGGCAACTACGATTTCCGGGATCACGGCGCTTCTCGCATCGCCGGTCAATGCCATGGCCAGCTCGTACATCATGACGCTCGGCAGCATGGAAGCGTTACGGGATTCATTGAAAATGACATTACGAATCCCCAGACCGGGAATTTTCTCGGTATGCATCAATTGCTCGAGAATCGTTCTCGGGTTTCCCGCCGTAATGAGCACGTTAACCGTTTCACGGTTGTCGGGATTGCGGTAAAACAAATCGAGTATTTGGCCGAGTCCTTTGCGCGCCACCTTCTCGCTCACTACCAATATGTTCGTATGGGAGAAAAAAAGCCAGCGCGGGTTTTCCAGGGCACCCTGATTCACGGCTTCCCGGATCGTACGTCCCCGCGTGGAAAACACCGATACAGGCGATTGGGACGTTCCTCCGCCCGTAATGCCCATGCCGGACGCGATGGCCGAAGGGGTAACGATCTGATACGTGACGACCCATTCATCGCCCTCCACATCGAAGGCGGTTGCGGAAGTTATCGAGAGCTCGTTTAATTCGATCCGGTTCCAGCAGCCGGACAACATGCCGCATATGAGGATGGCGGCGACGCATGCCGCGATGTTCCGCATGTCAATTCTTCGCCCCCGCCGGTTTCGGTTTTGTAATGCATAGACAAAGCCAAATGATCAGAGGGAGGATGACGTTGAACGACAGCAGAAAGGGAGCGACGGCGTATGTACTGAAATAATTAAGATGCGTCTCTTTGGGCCACGTATAAAGGGAGCTTAATGCGGCCAATAGACCTAGAGCGAACAGAAACGGCTTCACGCTGCGGATCCGGAACGACTCGACGAAGCAATGGAACGCTCCGAACATGAATATCGATAATTTGATATACACCATGCAAATCCAGATGGAAATAAACAAGATATCGACCCGTTCCAAGAAACGGCCGATCTGGATAATCCCGATCATATTGAAGGTCGGGAAGGTCAAGTGGGAGACGATCTTCGGCCCGAGTATAGTGAACGCCGCGATGACAAACACGGCAAGCTCGACTCCGGCGAAGACCACGCCCGTTATTCCGACTTTTCTCGCCGCTCCCGGATCGTTAAGGAAAGGGGCGACAAGCAAGAGGACAGCCGCTTCGGAAAGCCAGCCTGTCGGAAGCAAGCCGCCTTGTACGATCCTGGATAGCGGATGATCTCCGATTGGCAGTATAAATCCCGGGTGAACATCCTTAGCCAGCAAAATGGCAGTGACGAGAAAGACGAACAGCGAGGCGAAGACGACGATCAGATTGATTCGCGCTATGACTTCGATGCCATGGTTGACGGCAAACAGGACTACCCCTACGGTAATAACCATCAACACCGGCGCGGGTGTTTTCGTAAGAACATTATCCGTCAAAAAGTTGACAAACTCGCGGAGTATAATGATCGTCGTCGTTAAATAGTAGTAGGTCAGCAAAATACCGATACAAGTTCCGGTTTTCGGCCCCAATCGGTTCCGCAGCCAGCCGAGGAAGGACATTCCAGGATTGTGCCGGCAAATGGCTCCGAGCATGAAGGATAAAGCTATACCGACTGCGATTGCAATCACGATGGAGATCCACGAATCTTGATCGGAGAAACGGACGGCATAGTTCGGCACGATCAAAATGGCGGTAGGGACGATCGTGCTCATGATCAAGAATATGGCTTGCAGCGAAGATATTTTTTGATTCATGAGCGTCCCTCCCTTTTTGTCGATTCATTTTTTCGGCGGTGACGGCTTCCGGCCTTTCTTTTGTCTGATGCGATTGCCTGCGGAGATTAGTTGCGGCCGCGTGATCATCGCCCACCAAGGTACGCGGACGAATATGTCTTTCAGATTTTCTTTGATAAGCGGAGCGACCGGCATCAAATACGGAATTCCAAAGGAACGCAAGCTTGCCATATGAATGAGCATCACCATCAATCCCGACATGATGCCGAACAGTCCGAGCGTCGCCCCGAGAATCATCAGCGTGAAGCGGATCAGACGTGCCGTAATGGCCATATTGATAGCCGGAATGACAAAATTTGCAATCGCCGTAAAAGAGACCACGATGACCATCGCTCCCGATACTAATCCGGCCTGAACCGCGGCTTGTCCGAGAACGAGGGCGCCTACGATCGATATGGCCGGTCCGATAACCCGCGGCATCCGAACGCCCGCTTCGCGAAGCACCTCGAACGTAACCTCCATCAGCATCGCTTCGAGCAAGGCGGGGAACGGAACGCCTTCCCGTTGGGCGGCCAGGCCGATCAGCAGCGTAGTCGGGAGCATCTCCTGGTGAAAAGTCGTAATCGCAATATACAGAGAAGGAAGCAGCATGGACAGCAGGAACGAACTGTAGCGAATGAGCCGCAAAAAGGTGGCGATGTCATACCGCTGGTAATAATCCTCGCTCGATTGAAAAAATTTAAAAAACGTTACCGGAGCGAGCAGCACAAACGGCGTTCCGTCGACGATGATGCATATTTGCCCTTCCAATATGCCGGCTGCGGCCGCGTCCGGACGTTCCGTATTTTGAATCGTGGGAAACGGCGTGAAGGTGGCGTCCTGAATATATTCCTCGATATAGCCGCTCTCCAAAATGCTGTCCGTCTCGATCGAATCGAGCCGTCTGCCCACTTCCTCGACGACTTGATCGTTTGCGACTCCTTTCAAATAGACGATACCGACGTTCGTCTTCGTGTTCGTTCCGATTACTTTGACCTCGATCCGAAGATCGGGCGATTTGATTTTGCGCCGGAGCAAGGCGGTGTTCGTCCGGAAATGCTCGGTGAAGCCTTCTTTCGGCCCGCGAACAACGGTTTGGGAGCTGGGCTCCTCTACGGCCCGCCCGTTCCCGCCGGCCGTATCCGCGATCAAGGCGCTGCCGCTGCCATCCATCAGCAGTAGGGTGCCGCCGTTGAAGATGCATAGGAACGCTTCATCCGGCGTATCGACTTCTCTTAGTCCGCCTACAGGAAGCGTTCGATCTTTGAGATGCCCGTAGAAGCTCTCGGAATGGAGGGTTTCAAGAGAGGGAATACCGGCCAGCTCCCGGATCATCACGTTTACGGTTACCATGTCGACCAATCCGTCGATATAAACGAGGGCATATGGAATACCGGCCGTTTTATCGTCCCGATTATTCATAATGCGGATTACAATATCGGGGCTTGTGCCGAGCCGAGCGTGAATCGTCTCGATATTGGACTGCAAATCCGAAGAGAATGATTGATCTTCCCGCATGCCGAGCCAGTTTCCTCTCTGAAAAAAAAGTACATAGGATAGAAGTACTTATATCGTTACCATAGTCCACCAATATATGCATGGTCAGGTAATGGATGCCCCGGTAATCACAGAAAACAATAAAAAGCCTCGCATCGCTCAATGGATGCAAGGCTTTGCTTGTCTTGCTGTTCATTTCGAAGGCTAGGCCAGGAAAGCCATGTCTTTCTCTTCCACTTCTCCGTCCATCCGCTTGTCGTTCAGCAGCAGCTCGATCTCTTGGACGGCGTATTTGCCGATCCGGTACAGGCCGTTCGTTACGGAGCCTGCGATATGGGAGGTCAGCACGCAATTGTTCAGGCTGCGGAACGGATGATCCGCTGTCGGAGGCTCGGGATCGGTTACGTCGATGCAGGCGAAGATGCGCTCCTTCTGGAGCTCCTCGATCAGGGCCGGTTCGTCGATGATGGAGCCGCGCGCCGTATTGATCAGGATCGCGTTGTCCTTCATTTGGGCCAGACGCTCGCTGTTGATCAATTTGTAGGTGGACGGCAGCGAAGGCGCGTGGATCGAGACGACATCGGAGCGGTTCAGCAGCTGCTCCAGCTCCACCTTCGTTGCGCCGATCGCCTCGGCCTGCTCCGCGGTTACGAACGGATCCGCCAGCAATACCGTCACGTCGAAGTTTTGCAGCAGCTTGATGTAATGTTTACCCGCTTTACCGGCTCCGATGACGCCTACCGTCACGTCGAACAGCTCGCGAACCCGCGGCTTCTCCGCGCCCCAGCCGCCTTGCCGCGTATCCCGGGACATTTTCCACATGTTTTTCAAGCTTGCGATCGTCAGTCCGAGCGCGGTTTCCGCCACGCCTTTGCCGAGAGGTCCGTTCGCGCTCGATACGCGAATTCCTCTGCTCCACAGCTCCGGCGTCACGATCGGCTTCACGGTGCCGGCCGCATGAATGACCGCCTTCAACCGGGGGGCGGCGTCCAGAATGCTGCCGTCGAGACTCGGCGTCCCCCAGGAAGAGATGGCGATATCGGCGCCTTCGATCGTTTTGCGGATCGCTTCCGGGTCGTTCGAGCCCGCAACGTTACATACGACTTTTCCCCACTGCTTTAACTGCTCCAGATGCTTTTCCGCAAGCACCTTTTGTCTCGAGCCTGCAGGCGGCAATACGGCGATTCTCAGTGTCATTGTTGTCGACCTCGTCCCTCTTTTGGTTTTCTGCTGTATGCTGATGTAATGCAGGGGTCCCGAGCGGCTGCAAATAGTGACAGGAGTCGGGATTGGATAACCTCAAAATGATGTAGTTCTGATTCACAACAGATGTACAAATCATAAAATTTTGCCGGGATTCTGTCAATCCTCTATTTTTCAGAGAGTGATGGGACAAAAAATACAGCAACTTGCTGTACAATCATTCGCGAATTCGGTATGATCAACTAAGAGAACACAATAATGGAAATGAAGGCTGGATATCCATATGAATACGACCCGATCGAACGACAAGCCGTTCCGGCTGGACGATATGACCAAGCATCTGAGAGACGACATTATGATTCGGGGCAAATACGCTCCGGGGGAATTTTTGCCGTCCGAGCTTGCATTGGTGAAGCAGTTCCGGTTAAGCAACAAAACGGTCCGCAAAGGGCTGGACCAGCTCATCGCGGAAGGGCTGATCGAGAAAATACCGCGTGTCGGCAGCCGGGTGACCGCCGGAGCGGCGAAACGGGAAGCCGTTACGCTCAGGCTCGGGTCGATGCATTCGCTCGAACGGGACATGAAGCTATCGCTTCTGCTGGACGAGTTCAAAGCGATGCATCCCGATATCCGGATCGAAACGGTCAAATTCCACTCGGAGCATTACGCCGGGGCGATTGAGGCGCATTTGCACGCCGGGCTGGTGGACGCGTTGATGATCAACGACGAGCTGTTCTGGCAATTGACCGATAAGGGCGGCGAGCTCCCGCTCGAACCGCAAACCCGCCGGGAGGGCACGTATCCGTTCCTGAACGATTCGTTTTCATTCGGCGGGACGTTGTATGTGCAGCCGCTCGTCTTTTCACCTGTCGTTCTTGCCTACAACAAGAGCCATTTCCGCGAATCGGGGGTGCCGGAGCCGGACGGAAGCTGGACGTGGGACGATGCGGTCAAGTATGCCGCCAAGCTGTCCATGCCCGGGAAACGATACGGCTTATGCTTCTACCCGCTGTCGAATAACCGGTGGCCGGTGTTCCTGCTGCAAAGCAACGAGAAGTTCGAAGCCGATTCGGGCGGCGGTTGGCGATTGGACGGCGGGCAGCTCATAGAGAACATCCGGCTGTACAAGTCGATCATCCGCAACCGGGATTATTTCCCCGATTATTTGGCCGAGTCGAGCCGGGATGTCGCGGCTTTGTTCCGCAGGGGCAGCGCGTCGATGATCATGACCACGTACAATTCGCTGAACGACTTCGCCGCTGCGGACGGGCTTGATTACGATATATCCGCGGTTCCTTACCGGGGGGAAGCTAGGACGCTGCTGACGACCATCGGCATATCGGTGAACAAGCTTTCCGGCAACAAGGAAGCGGCGAACCGGCTGGTCGACTTTTTGGCATCTGAGCGCGCACAGCGTCTGATCCGGGAGAGGACGATTACTCTTCCGGCCATGAAAAAGGCCGCCGATTCCCCGTTGTCCGCCGATGACGCCCTCAACCGGCCCGCGCGGTTTCATTTGTACCGCAATATCGTCCCGGGGTATCGCAGGTACAGGGATTTGGGGCTGTCTCCGGTGGCGTTCTACAGGCTGCGCGAGCTGATGAAGCTGTACGGTTCCGATCTGATCGAAGATCCGTCGCTGCCCGAGCAGCTGATGGACATCGCATGCGGAAAGGACGGGCCGGAATCCGGCGGAGCCTTGTAGCGCTGCATGCGGCGAAAGCTCTGCGCCGAGCGGAAGGAGCGGGGCCGGCAAGTTGTTTTTGCCGCGAAGGGCGGGTTATACTTAATATTATCTTGAATCGGCGAAGGATGTAGCACGATGAGCGGAAAGACGAGTCAGCGATTGTTTCGCGTCCGGTTGGAACGAATGATTCAGCAATTGAGGCAAGACATCGTCGGCGGCAAACTGGCGCCGGGCGAATTCCTGCCGTCGGAGTCGGATTTGGCGGGGCAGTTCGAGATGAGCAACAAATCGGTGCGTCAAGGACTGGAAATTCTCGTGGAGGAAGGGCTGATCCGGAAAATTCCCCGGGTCGGCAACCAGGTGACCGAAACGCCCAAGCAAGAGGCCGTGACGGTTACGCTCGGGATCAACAGCAGCATGGAACGGGATATGGCGATATCCAAGCTGCTGGACCGGTTTCACCGCAAATATCCTTCCATACAGGTCCAAACGATTACGATCCCGGGAAATTCCCGCAATTTTATCAAGGAATACGTGGACAACGGGCTTGTCGATGCGTTCCTTATTAACCGTCAATTTTTCCAGAACATGGAGGAGAGCGGGCTGCTGCATACGTTGGAGCCGCTTGCGGGCGATCCGGGGGCTTACCGGTTTCTGAACGATTCGTTTACGGTGGACGGCTTGCTGTATGCGAGACCGGTCCAGTTTTCGCCTGTCGTGCTTTGTTACAATACGGACCATTTCCGCGAGGCGGGACTGTCCGAACCCGACAGCAGCTGGACATGGGACGACTGCCTCGACAATGCCCGGAAGCTGACCGGGCGGCTCGGGGGTTACGGCCTCGTCTTCTATGAAATGTCTTATAACCGCTGGCCCGTCTTTCTGCTGCAAAGCGGAATGAAGTTCGAGCGGAATCGGGAAGGTCTGTGCGATATTGCCGGAACGCCGCTGCTCGACAGCATCCGGACGTACGAGCGAATCATTCACGACCCCGACATTTTCCCGAAAATATTGTCGGAGGGCAACGACGATATCGAGCAGCTGTTCACGACCGGCAAAGTGTCGATGATCTTGACGAGCTATACGAGCTTGAACGAGCTGAAGCATTCCGGCGTCGCCTACGATATTTCGACGCTGCCGTATTTGTACGAGCCCCGAACATTGACGATCTCGATAGGGGCGTGCATCCGGAAAAGCTCGCCGAAGAAGGAGGCGGCCCGCGTTCTTGTCGACTTCCTGTCGTCCGAAGAAGGGCAGCTGATGGTCCGCCGCGAGACGTTGAGCATCCCGGCGCTGAAGGCGGCCGCGGAAACCGTCGTCGAGGACGGGCTGAACCGGCCGTCCCGATTCGATCTGTTCCGCGATATTTTGCCGACAATGCGGTCTCATCAAGATTTGAACTTGACGAGCACCGGGTTCGTCGTGCTATGGAGAATCCTGAAGCAGTATTGGTCGCGTGTGATCGACGAGGAGACGTTGTGCCGGCAAATCCGCGAAACCTTGGGCGATCATATTCGGTCGGGGACGGAAGGGGAACGCGCTTAGCGAGCGGATGCCAAAAAAAACCGTTTCTTTCCGGGTGGCGGGCCTTTGCAGTAGGCCGGCGATCGGAAGGGAACGGTTTTTTGGAGCGGAAAAGTGCGGCTATAACGGACGATTTTTACAAAATAAGAGATGAATGGGACCCTTATTTATGGTGTGTGAGCTATTTTCGGATAGCTCGGGCCGATTTAAGAGTTCCAAACATTTCTTACTTTTTTGTGCATGGTCGATTCGATGGCTGATAAGAGCTGCTTAAGGCTGTTATTTATAAATTGTAATGACTTAATCCTGGGTCCAGCGATCTCCCGGTTCTAGCTCTGCGCCCCGACGATGTCGCCGTCCGTATCGCTCGTCGGATCGCCGTTCTTCATGCGCAGCCGCCCCGAGCTGTCGACCCAGAGCCTGTAGGTACCGAGCCTAAGCCCGCCGGCATCCAGCGTGGACCAGCCGGATTGGAACGTCATGAACTTCTTCGGCACGATCGAAGTGGCCGCCTCCAGCGACAGCGTCCCTTCCGCGGTAACTTTCCCGGTCGTACCGGCGATACGGACTCCGCCCGTTACTTTCAACTGTCCGAAGAAGTCGGAAATGATGACGTTGTTGGCGCCTGCATTCGTAACGGCAGCGCCTCGTCCGCCTGCGGAAATATCTACCACGCATTTCTCCGAGTTCGCCGTCAGCTCGATCGACCCTGCCGTATGGTCCAGCACTCTGCAGCCGAGCGCATTGTCGATCCACAGCTTCTTCTGATTGCCGACCCCGTCGAGATTCGTACCGGACAGCGTGCAGTAGATCGCCCTCCGGGTGGCGCTCGAAGTGATGATGATCCCTCCCAAGCCGCAGCTTTCCGCCTGCAAATCGTACGACTTCATCGCGAATGTGCCTTTCGCCTCCAAGCCGTATCTTCCGAAGAAGGCGATCTCGACCGCGAACAGCTTCACTTCCTCGTTGTCTTCAATATAGACGGCCGAGCCGTTCGTTTTCTCGGTGCCTGCCGTATTGTTCCAGCCGAACAGCTTCGCGCGCGACAGGACGCCTTCGTTGCCGTCGATAATCTCGATCCCATTGGCCGAAGAGCCGGGCACGAGCGGGATGAAGAAAATATCGTCGATCAGCCACATGTCGCACTGCACCGTCTTGACGAGGGCGGCCCCCATATATTGGCCGCTTAAACCGCTCGCGATTACCGGGTTCCGGCACCGCTGGAAGACGACTCCCTTCACGGCCAGCCCGCAGCCGTCGAACGCCATATCCTGGCACGAAACGTCGGACAAGTAAGTAGCTGCATTGTAAAAGCGGAAATAAGCTTCGCCGGTGAAGGTGCCGCCGTTGCAAATCCGGGTCATGAGCCGATGGCCGCGAAGATGAATGCCCCAGCCAGCGAACACGACCTCTCGGTCAATACGGATGTTTCCCCGCGGGAATACGAGCGTCGCTCCGACGTTGGTCTGGTACGACTGTCCGGGCGGATTATGGTTAAGCGAGGTGGCGTATGCGGCCGCTTTCATAATGACGTCGTAGGAATCGGTCTGTCCTGTAGGATCGATCCCGAACTGTTCCAGCGGGATTTCCGACTGCAGCGGACGGACCCAGCAGCCGATTGCGGACGGAGCGGTTTCGCCCGTGCCGTTCAAGTAGCCGCTCAAATTCGAGAAATCCGGCAGAAGCGGGACCGTGGGGCTAATGATCGTGCCTCCGTTATGCGCCGATCTTGGACGGCCGGAATCCCAGTAAAACAAGCCGCCTCCCAAGCCGGTGCCGGGGCGATACCCGAGCAGATGAACCATCGATCCGTTCAATACGCCTTCCAAGCCGACCAAATCCAACATGCTGACAAGCGAGCAAGTCTGCGTATCGCATGGCTCTTCGCCGCCCCCGCCGTATACGCTCCGTACCGCCGAGTTGCCCGGGTACGGCGCCCCCGATACGATTCCCGTCGCCGAGGTTGCGGCAATCGTAGCACCGACCGCTCCAATGCCTGCTGCACCCAAAACAGTTAATAACTGCCTTCTGCTCATCGTTTCATTGGACATTCCAAACACCGCCATTCACTTGAATTGGTTTGCCGTTTGCTTCGCGACTACTTCCCGGCTTGAGCCTGCACTTTCTTGTTCGTCTGCTCCTCGGCTTCCCGAAGCGCGGTATTGACGTCCTTCTCGCCGACGATGACGGACAGCATCGCATTGGTCATCTCCGTCTGGCCGGTCACGTTATACGGGCTGAACGGCATCGCGGGAGCCGTTTTCTGATTGACGACGCCGTTTATGTTTTTTCCTTTCCAGTCGCTGACGTTTTTGCCGTAGGCGGCTTTTATTTCCGCGCTCTTCAGCGGAGAGAGGGACGCCAGGTTGGCGCTTCGCTCCATCATCACTTCGTCGGAGACGAGCTGCGTGATCGCGAGGAAGGCGTCATCCCGACGCTCGCTGTTGGACGATAGGGCCAAATAGACCGGATAAGGCTGGGAGCCGATGCCGGGGAGGCCTTTCATTTCCGGCAAGCTGACAAGGTCCCAATTCAGATTGCTTTTGTTCGCGAGCGGCGCCCCGTTGCTGAACGCCACGAGCATGGCTGCCGTTTTCTCGTTGTAGAACAAGTTCGATTGATCGTTGACCGCGAGCAGCTTCTTGGTGGCGCCGTAGCCCGGCATTTTGTACAGCGGGACCAAGGCGTCCATGAACGTTTTCCATTGATCCTTCTGGAGAGCGGCCTGATTCGTTTTCGGATCGACGAAGCCGAGGGAGAATTGGTTCACCGCGACGAAATTGGAGGGACCTCCGGCAAACCCGCGGTACTGCACGCCGCCGTCCTCGCGCGTCAGCCGTTTGGCGATGTCGTGTACCTGCTCCCAAGTCATCCCGTCCTTCGGGTAAGGGACGCCGAAACGGTCGAACAAATCTTTGTTGTAATAAAGCGCGAGCCGGAGATCATAGAACGGAAACCCGGACAGCTTGCCGTCGTTCATGGAGGTAATGGCGTCGATATAAGACGGCTCGAAGCGGTTCGTATCGTATTTATACTTTTTGACCAAATCCGACATATCGCCGAACAGTTCGTAAGATTTGATGCTGCTGAGCACGTTGTAGGATCCGATTAGGATGTCGACCTTCGTGCCGGTGGCCATGAACGTATCAATCCCTTTGTCGTTGTTTATAAACTCCAGCGAGTAGTGCGGATATTTTCTTTGAAGCGGCTCTTGGTACGTCGCTTTGAGCTCCTCGGGCGTCATCGATGATTTCGAGGCCATAAAAAACTTCAGCTTGACCGGTTCGGCTTGTTTGGCCGTGCCCGTTGTGCCAGCCGTACCTGTAGTGCTCGCCTGCGTACCGCTCTGGCCGCAAGCCGTGAAGACCAGTGCCGCAGAGAACATCAGCGGCGGTACAATTCGTCCTTTTCTCAGCATAGTAGAACCTCCCGTATCCTGTTTGCTTGATTGTTTGAACCGTAGTGGCCCCCGATTGCAGTCCATATAGCTAATTTCCTGAACTACTCACCTCCAACCATGCGATTGTGATGTAAATGTAATTCCAATTTTATTCTACAACCTCAGTGCAACCGCTGTCAATTGGATTACGAGTACATTAGGACCGAATGATCGTCTGATTTGACGGCAATAAATTGCACGAGAACGTTGCAACTCGTTCTCGGTATTTTCCAATTCCGGCTTTTCCGTCATACTTAAAGTCGGGTGATAAACGAAAGTGGAGGGGCGACAGTGGTATTCGCCGCACTTTCAAAGCTGCGTTACCAACAAGGAGGGAATGCGATGGATGGCGGGATCACGATCCGGGAGCTTCGGGAGGACGACGACTTCGAGGCGATCCGCAAGCTGATCGACGATACGATGAGAATGTTTATTCCGAAAGTTCAAATTTATTATGGCGGTACGGCTGAGATGGTCAAACAAAACTATGCGGAGAAAAACAAAGCGTTTCTAGCAGAAGAGAACGGTCAACTAAGAGGGTTTATGGGATGCATGGGGCCTTACAATGCGGGAGTTGCTTCCGTGCAGATCGGCTTCCAAGTCGGTTATGAGCATTTGTTTGAAAGATTGCTGGAGGCGTGCGAAGAATATGTCCGAGAGAAGGGCGGTACGAAACTGACCGCACGGTCCTATGCCGAATTCGGGCAAATTCGCAATCCGATGATTACGCTGTTCGAGCGAATGGGGTTCGTTGCGGATCAATATTTGGATACTTCGATCAATATGGATATGTCCAAATGGGTGGTGCCGGATCAGTTCGACAATAGCGGAATCGAACCGGCCGAAGTCGGTGAGGTCGAAGAACTGGCGCGCATTTTGAACGAGGACGGGGAAGAGGAGCTTGCACGAAGAATCCGCTATCAATACGGCACTCATCCGAATTACTCGACGCATAATCCCGATCACGTCATTTTGACTTTGAAGCTCGGCGATTCCGGCGACATTGCAGCTATTGCCTATTACCAGGTCGTCATGTTCAAGAAAGGGGAGCAGGAAAAGATATTGGCGCTCGGACTATTTGTTCATTTCAGGCACGGATCGAAGGTGGATCGAACGGAGAAACGGCGTTTCCTGCAGGGGGTGTTCCAATCGATGAAGCAGCTTGGCATATCCCGCGCCATGGCTTCCATGACATTCCGCGATTTCGAGACGTTCACCGCGATTGCCGCCGAATGTTACTACTGGATGAGTCCTTCCACCAGCGCGGTCAATTTGACGAAGTCGCTGCAAACGGGCGCGGCCGATGAAAAAATATAGAAACGCCCGCGACGTGCTGCCCGAAGAGCTGATTCAGCAAATTCAGAAGTACGTAAGAGGCATTCATCTGTATATTCCGCAAACCGAGAGGGAAGGGTGGGGAACCTCGACGGGGAGCCGGGAGGAAATGAGGCTGCGGAACGAGAAAATATGCGAGCTGTACGAGGCGGGCATCCCGCTGGCGGAATTGGCCGAGTTGTACAGCTTGAGCGAGGAGCGCATTCGCAACATCGTGTACGGGCAGTAGAAAGATTGAGCGGCGAATGTGGCAGCGGTGTGTGTGGAACGGACATATCAAAGGTGTGTCGGACATGGCGAGGGTGCGGCGCATCTGGCGAGCGCGGTCGACGGGATACCGAAAGGCGGAACAGCGCGTGCTGCTTGTGGCTTGCCCCCTCAGTGCGAACGCGAAACACGTAACCGTAATGGAAAACATGCAGCTAAATTCGGCTCGGCGGGCGATTGGCGGCATCGAAATGGAAAACATGCAGTTATTTCGGCTCCAATCGGGCAAATCCGGCCATCGGAGCTAAATTAACTGCATGTTTTCCCGTTACATCCCTAATAATCGGCGAATACGACTAAAATAACTGTACCTTTTCCAGTTGGAAACGGTTCGCAGCCTCGTTCAAGGACGCTCCGTACGAATCCGGATTTGATCGTCGCGATACGTCGCCGTAATCCGGCCTTCGCGGTCGGCGGCGAACATGACGGTTCGCTCGCTCTCCAGATTGAACTCGTACGTTGTGCCGGTGCCGGGGTCGACCACGCGGATGTCGGTGTCGTACGCGTACTCCGAGACAAACACGAACAGCGAGCCGTCGCGGAATGCGAGCTTGCGCCCGTAGACGCCGGACAGCTCACCGCCGCGCTCCCACCGCAGCTCGGACTCGACGCCGCACCGGGCGAGAATGTGCGCGTAGAAATCGCGTACCGATTCGGCGCGGTCGCTCAGCTCGACCGGTAGGCCGCACCAGAGCAGCCGGCCTCGGCCGATCGCGGCTTCTTCGAGAGCTGGAGATTTCGCGCGGGAACCGCCGCCGTTTACGGTACAGTGGAGTGCTACCTCCTTGCAAAGCTGTGCGATTTTACGCTCGCCATACGAGAGCGGCAGCAGCCGCCCGCCGACTTGTACGGCCTCCTCGCGCAGCACGCACGCAATCGATCGCGGCCCGAGCTCGGCATCTAGACGCCGGACCGACTGCCAATATTCGTTCAATCCCGCCGGTCCGGTGAGAAGCACGGTGCCGCCGTGCTCGCTAACATGCCGGACAAGCGTATCCAGCGCTTCTCCGCTGAAATTGTACGGACTCGGAACGATGATCAGCTTCGGCGGATGATCGTCCAATGCATCAAGCGAATATTCGCTCACAGCGCGGAAATGAACGTTCAGCTCGTATGTGAGCACCCGGGTCAGACGTGAGGTTGCCTCGACGGCAAGCCGGCGGTTCGACAAATCGTTCGAGTAAGGGAAAACGACGACGACGTCCTCCAGCGCGCGGTCGCGGAACAAATCGCGGATCCGGTTCATAAACCGTCCGAAATCGTACGACACGTCCGCCTCCGGTTTCTCGGTGCCGTCAGCCCGGAGCGCTCCGATGTTCGATTCGTTGATGTTGTTCATGTAGAAGTTGGTGTTCCACAGCCATTGTACCGCCCCCGCGCCTCCGGTCGAGAACGAGTAGGCGTATTTGCGCTCCAAAATGTTGCGCAGCTCCGCCTCGGTCCGTTTGGCCCGCCCGTCCGGAGTTTCGACGTACATGATGCCGGTTTCCTGGATCAGATTCGGTTTATGCGGCGTCTTGGCGAATATTCCGTCCCAGACGAGCTGATCCATCAGCCACCACGAATGGTTCGTCGTATAATCGACCGATTCCGCGTACAGCAGCGGGGAAGGGCGCTGCGAGCCGAGCGCTTCGTCCTGCCCGATCGTAACCATCTGCTTCGGACTGAGGGAGCGTATCGTCCGGCGCAGCTCCAATGCCCAGCGGTTCAGCATATCGGCGGAGAACAGGCTGTAGTCGAGCCAGCGCGTCCCTTTCTTGCCTTGGCTCATATCCTGCACGTCGAAGTTGATTTCTCCCGGCTCCGGGGGCACGGCGCTCGAGAAATCGGGCAGCTCGGCGGGCGTCATCCCCCAGCGCTCCTGCAGACGGCGGATGGAACCGTGCCTCTCTTTGAGCCATTCGGCGTAAGCGGCTTTCTCGAACGGGTCGCCGCAGCTGCGGGGTCCCGCGAATATGCGCTTCGGATCGAACATGGAAGGTTCGTTGATCAGATCCCAGTGGACGTGCGACGAATGCTTGTGCCTCGATACGATAGCGGCAATAAAACGCTTTTGCGCCTCGATGCTTCGCGGATCGAGGTAAGGGTTGGACCCTTCCCACGTCTCCGGGGTAAAGGCGAAGAAGGTGAAAGTCACTTCCAAGCCGTGCCTCTTCGCGGTAAGCAGGAAAGCGTCTATTGCCCGCAAAACTTCCTCCGAAGGGTGGCCGTCCGCATACATGACATGGCGATATCCGGTCCATATTCCGGTACGGATCAAGTTGATGCCCGCGCGCTTCATCGTCTCCATATCGCGGTCCCATACGGCTGCATTCGGCAAAAATATGAACTTCCTCGCCACATCCGACGTCATGTACGTCATCCCGACGATCGGCAGTGGGCGGCCTTCTTTCCAGAAGTAATCGCGGTCGCAGGTCAAAGCTCCCCCGCTAGCGAGAAGCTCTTCGTCGAAGCCCCATACGCCCTGCCTCAACACGCGAGTCTCGCCTTTGTCCGACTCCGCTCTCAGCTCGATAACATACATCCCCGGCTCGACTTCGACAGGCACCCGGATCGGCAGGACCGTCAGGTCACGCGAATTATCCAGCGCGAACGAATGGGTCCAATCGATCGCGGCGCCTTCGTTCGTCCTTTTCCCGAATTGCAGCTCAAATGCCCAGCGGCCGTTTTGTTCATCGACCCACGAACGGCTTAAATTTTGCAATTGGAACGTCAGCTTCAGCTTATCACCCGGATCGTAGGACGAGTACGAGGGCTTCAGCCACATTTCCGTCACGCCGCGCGCGCAGAAGTCCGACATCGCCCGAACCGCTTCGATGCCGCCCTCCGCCCAGAAACGCTCTGTCAATCGCTGATTGATAAAAATCCATCGTCCTCCGGCGAATGCGCCCTTCGTATTCTCGATCAGCACGACCGGAGCCGCCACCTCGCGGTCATCGGCGTTTATCCCTTTCACAAGCGGGTAAATATGCGCATCCATCGGTCCGGACGATCCGCTCTCCTTGGGTATATCGCTATTCTTGGTTACGTGCAAGATGAGGCTGTATGTCGGCTCGACAGTCAACGTGTCAATATATGTGCCGCACAACGGAATGTCCGAAGAAGCGGCGAGGCGTCGGATCGGCGCCGAATCTACGGGCATCACTTCGTGAATGCGCAGCTTCTGGTGATAGGACGTCTGCTCGGCTTCCGTGCGCCATTCCCCATCTTCCCGGTAAACGGGTATCCGGAAGGGCGCGCCGCCGGCGCTCAATAATCCGCCCCCGCGCTTCAAATAGCCGAGAATCGCTCCCCAAACGTCCTTCGGAAAATAAGGGGCGTGCAAGTTGACGAAGCAGCCGCCTTCCGCGGCGTCCAGCGCATCTCCGAGCGCTTCTGCTCCAATGACTGCCCCGACGCGCTCCAACACCTCCAGGCGGGACGGATCGAGCGCATCTTCGCTCGAAGGGAACTTCGGATCGTAAAAAATAACGGTACGGCTCATAGGTTGTTCGGACGCTCCTTTATACTCGAATAGGATCCCGGCAGGCCGTCAACCGGATTGGCGCACGACAAGCCGGTAGGAGAGCACGGTTTTCTCGGTCGGAGCTTCCGGCATGGACATTCTTCTCCGGAGCGCTTCGACCGTACGGCGGCCGAGCACTTCTTTCCCGAAATCGACGGTCGTAAGCGTCGGGTTGGAATGTGACGCCGCTTCGATATCGTCGAATCCGACGACTTTGAACTGTTTCGGGATCGAATAGCCGTTTTTTTTCAGCAAAGAGATCAATCCGATCGCGATGTCGTCGTTGGCGCAGATGAAGCAGTCCGGAAGCTTGGATTCCTCCATGTTCTTGATCTCCGTCTCCAGGGCGATTCTCCAAGGTCCGCCATACGGAACTTTCCAGCGGCCGAATTCGATGTTGCCTCCGCGCCTCTCGTTCTCCTCCTGAACGGCGATCTGGCATCCCCACCGGCGTTCGCTGAAGCTGATCGAGAAGTTGTCGTCGCCGACAAATACGATCGAACGGGATTTGGCGGAAATCATGTTCTGGCACATCGTTTTGGCCGCTTCGAAGTTGGCGTTCACGACGCAGTCCAGATCGAGGTACGGGTCGTAATGATCGGCCAGTATGATCGGCAGCCCTTGCTTCTTGATTGACATAAGCAGGCTGTCCGGCAAGCTTCCCATCATGATCGTTCCGATACAGGAAGACCGGTCCGCATAGGAAGGGAACGCGAACTCCTGATCGTCGGCGCTGCCCGATATGATCAAATGATCCCACCCGAGCTCTTCGCAGGCATCGATGATTCCGTTAAGGACGCGGCTCCAGAAGCTCACATCCCGTCTTCGATCCGGTTTGATCCAGATAAGCACGAACGATTTCTTATCGGTGGGGGGCTCCACTCCGGGTATCGGAAATGTGTCTTGTTTGGTTGGACCTAACTTATAGCCTAACGCTTTCGCCATTTCGATTACTTTCTCTCTCGTATCCTCGCTGACGCCCGCTTTGCCGGACAATGCTTGAGATACCGAATATTTGGAGAGACCGAGGCGGTCGGCGATATGCTGCATCGATATTTTTTTGGTCAATGGATTCACCGCCTGAACATAACAGTAAACTAACAATATTATTATCGTTCATTCCGGAAAAGCTGTCAATTAGTTTGTGTGGTAGTTAAAATAACTGTTGACTAACGCGAAATGACGACGATATGATTAGATTATGCAAGATAACGAATACCTAACAAAAACAAAACAAAATTCGAGCGGGTCGATAAAGAAAGGAGCGGACACGCATGGATCGATAAGCGGGAAGCGTAGCCTGAATGACCGTTAGTCGGAAAAGCAGACAAAAGAATAAGACGGAGGTAAGACCGATGAGAAGCGACAAGTTCAGAAAGTACGGTTTGGCCATGGGATGTTTGTTGATAGCTGCCGCGTCGACCGCGGCGTGCGGGACGAAGGAAGGCGGAAGCGGCGAAGCAGCCGGACAGAAAAGCGCGGAGAGCGCGGCGAAGCCGCCCGAACCGATTACGATCAAAGTGTTCAACCCGTTCAACTATGCGGATAATTTGTGGAACGATCTATGGGTCGCGCCAATGAAGAAGAAATTCCCGCATATCAATCTCGTGTATATCAAAAACGAGAAAGGCTCGTCGCTCAGCGAGCTCGTGGCGAGCGGCAACGCGCCGGACCTCATACAAGGACCTGGCGCGAAGTTTACGTTCGATCTGGAGAAGCTCGGCTTGCTGTACGACATATCGCCCCTGATCAAAAGCCAGAAGTTCGATCTGAACCGGATCGATCCGAAAGCGATGGAAGGGCTGAAAGTATATTTCGAGAAAGACAAACTATACGGGCTGCCGATTACGATGAACAATACGTCGGTTTATTACAACAAAGACATATTCGACAAATTCGCGGTGCCGTATCCGAAGGACGGCATGACGATCGACGAAACGTACGAGCTGGCCAAACGATTGACCCGGAACGAAGGCGGCGTGCAATACCGGGGGTTTGAGTTCGCGGCCGGCGTACAAATCCAGTACAACCAATTGTCGCTGCCTCTCGTCAAGAACGACCAGGCCGCTTTCAATACCGACGGCTGGAAAACGTGGTTCAACGGCATGAAGCGGTTTTACGAGCTGGAAGGGATGCAAGGCTTGAAGTCGAATGCAACCGACGCGTTCCTGAAGGAGAAGACGCTGGCGATGTATTCGGCCACCAATATGATGAGCACCTTGGGTACGTCCGGCTTGAATTGGGACATGGTGACGATGCCTACGTTCAAGGAAGCTCCGGGCAAAGGGATTCAAGTGTTCGGGCCGATCCTGTACGTATCGTCGACGAGCAAGCACAAGGAGGAGGCATTCTCCATCATCGCCCACTTCCTGTCCGACGAAGTGCAGCTTCAGCGGGCCAGAGGCGGCGAACCTCCGGTACTTAAAAATGCGGATATCAAGAAGCAGTTCGGAGCGGACCGCGATTATTTGAAAGGGAAAAATGTCGCCGCATTTCTGGCCAACGAAATCGCTCCTTCTCCCCAGTCCGTATCGAAGTACGATATGATCGCGGCTGCGGAGCTCGAAACCGCGTTCCGGAACGTCATCAACGGCAAAAACGACGTAAATACGGCGATCAGACTTGCCGAGGAAAGCTCGAACAAGAAAATTGCCGAAGAAAGTAAAAAATAGAGGGCGGCTTGTCCATAGGAAAGCGCTATCTCTTAAATGGAGGTTATCCGAATGAATACGGAGTTGGAACATAAAGATACGGCGCTTGCGCCGGCTGCCGTAACGCGAGTAACGGACGGACGCTACGCGGAACGCCGTTGGCAGGGAATACCGGGCGTCGAGATCGCTGACAACGGCAGGTTGTGGGCGACGTTCTACAGCGGCGGCGACGATGAAGGTCCGGATAATTACGTAGCGCTCGTAACGAGCGTCGATGGAGGAAGCACCTGGTCGGATATCCGCTATGTGGTCGATCCTCCTGGCAAAGTAAGGGCATACGACCCTTGCTTGTGGCACGATCCGTCCGGACGTTTATGGCTGTTCTGGGCCCAAAGCTTCGGCTGGTACGACGGACGGTGCGGGGTATTCGCCGCGACGTGCGACAACAGCGGCGATGCGGAGCCGCGATGGAGCGAGCCGAGACGAATTGCGGACGGCATTATGATGAACAAGCCGACGGTTTTGGGCAATGGAGATTGGCTGTTCCCTATCGCGGTGTGGGCGTGCCAGCGTTCGCCGCTCAACGATCTGCCCGAGGAACGTTATTCGAATGTGTATCGTTCGTCCGATCAAGGGGCTACCTTCCATAAGCTCGGGTTTGCCGATATCCCGAATCGCGCTTTCGACGAGCATATGGTCGTGGAGCGAAACGAAGGGAGCTTGTGGATGCTCGTCCGGACCCATTACGGTGTAGGCGAAAGCGAGTCGCGGGACGGAGGAGCGACTTGGACGCCGGGGCGGCTTTCCCCGATCGAGGGGCCGGATTCCCGTTTTTTTATCCGGAGACTGCAGTCGGGCCGGCTGCTGCTCGTCAACCACGACCGTTCCGAACGGAAAAGAAGCCGGTTGACCGCCATGCTGTCGGACGATGACGGACAAAGCTGGAGCCATCGGCTTATGCTCGACGAGCGCATGAACGTCAGCTATCCGGACGGGGTGCAGGGCAAGGATGGACGGATTTATTTGATTTATGACCGGGAGCGGAAGACGGATAAAGAAATATTGCTTGCCGTATTCACGGAAGAAGATGTCATGAACGGGAAGTGCGTTTCCCCGGGCTCGGTTCTCGGGCAGATCGTCAATAAAGCTTGACCGGCGCTGCCGGAACGGGTTTGCACGGATACGGATTCCAATCGGGGAGTGTGCGGGTATGGCGATCAGCAGAAGGAATATGATAGCGATGATGGGAATGGCGGGAGCGGCCATCATGACGGGCGGAGTGTCTGCTGCGGGAGGGTTGCCTTTCAATAGAGGCGAAGCGTCGGTGATGACGCTGAGCAGCGGTGCTGACGTAAACATAGCCGATTATGGAGCGGTCGGCGACGGGATAACGGACGATGCCGGGGCCATCCAAGCCGCATTCGATGCGGTTCCGGCGGGCGGGGTCGTATTCGTCCCGAGCGGTACTTATTTGTGCGGCATTGCGCCGGGGAATGCGAACGAGTGTCTGAAGATCACGAAGAACAGCGTACGCATATTCGGCCATGGGATTATTAAGAGGGCGCCGAATGCGCCCAAATATGTGCTGCGGATCTCGGCTTCCGATGTCACGATAGACGGGTTGACATTCGACGGTAATAGCGGAGCGGCCGGCATAACTGACGGTTTGGCGGCCGGGGCTACGATCCGCTCCTTCGCCCAGACGGGCGGCACGGTGATGAACTGCCGGTTTCTCCGGTCACCTTCCCAGCATATCGATCTCGGGCAAGGCTCGAACAGATGGAAAATCGAAGGGAATTATTTCGAAAGCTTCTACCGCTCGGCGATCCAGATCGGTCCGGAGGCGGCCGATACGCAAGGCTGCCATTATAACATCATTGCGTTTAACCATATCAAGGGCGATCTGCCGGGGACGGCGCGTGCGGCGAACGGCATATTTCTTACGTCGAGCGCGACGACTCAGGCGCACAACCTCAAGACGTGCGACCACAACGTTATTATCGGCAATGTAGTGGAAGACGTTGCCGACGCGGGTATTGAATCTGGCTATAAATGCCGGTTTACGGTCATTAGCGACAATACGATCCAGCGTTCGTTTAACCCGGGCATCTATGTTCGCGACAATCAGTATACGACGGTAAAAGGGAATACGATCAACTGCCGGACCGGTCATTCCGGCTCGGTCAAACAAGGCATCTATATGGATGGAGCCTCGATAAACGGAGATGCCAATCCGATTACTAACGCTTACTGCGTAGTGGAAGGCAATACGATCCTGAACGGAGAGGTGGCCGGGATATCCGTAATCGCCGCCCAATATTCGGTGGTCGCGAACAACATCGTGAACGGCTTCTCGAACACGAACGGATCTTCCGGCATCAATATCAAGAGCGGTTTTGTCCGGTGCCATAACAATACGATTCAGAACTACCAATTCGGAGTCCGGCTTTCCTTGGAAGGAAACCGTCCCTTGGCGAATATGCTGGAGGCGGCCGCCATCAAGGACAATCTGATCGAAGCTTGCCGGTACGGCATTTTCGCCGATGCGGCGTCGGTTGCGATGGAACTGAAGCATTCGGACATCTCCGCCAACCGGATGCGTGGACTGACGAACGCTCCGGTATCGCTCAGCACATCGGCTGTGCCGACGATTACGAACTGCCGCCTGTACGATAACCAGGAGATCGACGAGCCGTTCAAACAAGCCGACACGCAAGCGACCGCATCTAAGTTTATTACCGGTCCATCAGGACTGGAGCGAGCGACTCCAGCCGCCCAGTTCGGCACCGTCACTCTTTTTGACAAATATGTAGCCGGCATCGTCGTCCTGCGTGCGGACAACAACGAAACGGCCGCCTTCCTGACCGACGGAGCGGGCAGTGTGACGGCTATTGCCGAGAGCGCCAATATGGGCGTGGCCGGAGGGACGAAGAAATATACGTTCGAAGCGGCTTCCGGAGCTTTCGTCCTGAAACGGAACTCGACCGATCAGCCGGTCGGCTCGATTAAGGCTACGCTGCTATGAGCGGGCATTCCGGCTCGAAGCCAGCGGATCCACCTTGAATTCGTCATCCCATCCTTGACTCCCGCGCCAAAACATGATAATTTGTTAACTAATTTATGACGAAGCGAAATGCGATGAAGAGGAACAGTAGTCAACCTCCCGATTTGCAGAGAGTCCGCGACGGTGGAACGCGGATAATCGGAATTGACGAAAGAAGCCTTCGAGTATCGGACGGAAAGTTGGAGTACGTTCGGCGGGACTTCCCGTTACAGAAGAACGCGGTAAACGGTTTGACGATTATCGCGGCATAAGTGGGTCATATTGACCAATTCAGGTGGTACCGCGGAAGCAGAGCCTTTCGTCCTTGACGGGATGAATGGCTTTTTTGTATTTTCCAGAAATAGCGGAACTGTATTCCGCTATATTGGATATTTCGCCGCATTTCCAGCAGATAACGGAACTACAGTGCGCTAAACCGCTCATTTAATACTTCGGCCACCGCAAAAATGCTGATTAACGGACTATAGTTCCGTAATTTTGACGGCATGCCCGTTTTGGCGCCAGATAACGGAATACAGTACCGTTAATTCATACAACCGAAAGGAAGAACCCCGATGACTAACCGATCCGAGCTTGCCGATCTGCTGTTTCCCCAAGTAACGATCCAGCCTGAACAGATAGCCGCACAAAATCCGCCGCGAAGCTTGCCGCCCGGCGCGAAAGTGACCCGCTTCGCCCCGAGTCCGACCGGTTTTCTGACTGTCGGAGGGCTGTACGCCACGATGATATCCGAGCGGATGGCGCGTCAGAGTGGCGGCGTCTTTTACGTGCGGATCGAGGATACGGACAAAAAACGCGAGGTGCAGGGAAGCGTCGAAGACATGATCGAGTCGCTGCAGCAGTTCGGGGTGTCGATCGACGAGGGGCCAACGTTGACCGGAGGAGAAACGGGCAGCTACGGCCCGTACCGGCAAAGCTCCAGAGTCGGGATTTATCAAGCGTGGATCAAGCGTCTGCTCGAGCTGGATTTGGCGTACCCTTGCTTCTGCACGGAAGAAGAACTGAATGAAATCCGCGAGCGGCAGCAAGCGGCGAAAGAAAATACCGGCTACTACGGCAAATGGGCCGTTCACAGAAACATGACGCTCGATGAAGTCCGTGAGCAGCTGGCAAGCGGGAGGCCGTTCGTCATTCGGCTGAAATCCCCCGGCTCTCCCGACAACCGGATCAAGTATACCGACCTGATCAAAGGGGATATCGAAATGCCCGAGAACGACCAGGACATCGTGCTGCTGAAATCGGACGGCGTCCCGACGTACCATTTCGCCCATGCGATCGACGATCATCTGATGGGGACGACTCACGTGTTCCGCGGAGACGAATGGCTCTCGTCCGTGCCGATCCATCTGCAATTGTTCCAGGTTCTCGAGTTCCGCAGGCCCGAATACGGACACCTCGCGCCGCTGATGAAGATGGACGGACCATCGAAGCGCAAGTTCAGCAAGCGCAAAGACCGCGATGCCACGGCCCATTATTACCGGAGCCAAGGGTATCCGAGCTTGGCCGTCTCCGAATATTTCATGACGCTGATCAATTCCGACTATGAAGAATGGCGGTTGGCGAATCCGTCGGAGCCGTACACCCGGTTTGCGATAAATACGGACAAAATGAACGTCAGCGGCGCGCTGTTCGACATGAACAAGCTGAACGACGTGAGCAAGGACGTTATTTCCCGCATGTCCGCCGAAGAAGTTTACACGCTCGCCTCGGAGTGGGCCAAAGCGTACGACGAGGAGCTGTCTCGCCGGCTGGACGCCGATAAGACGTATGCACTGAGCATCTTCGGCATCGGGAGAACGCCGGAGAAGCCGCGCAAAGATTTGGCCAAGTGGTCGGATATAAACGAGACGATCGCCTATTATTACGACGATTGGTTCGAATCGACCGTTCATGATATACCGCTGCCCGCGGCGGTAGACGAGACGAAGGCGCAACAAATCGTCCGCGACTATGCCCGGCTGCTCGATCTATCGGACGATAGGGACGTTTGGTTCGGTAAAGTCAAGGATCTCGCCGAAGCGCACGGCTTCGCCAAAGAGATGAAGCTGTTCAAGAAAAATCCGGAAGCGTACGCCGGGCATGTCGGCGATGTGGCGGCCGTCCTGAGAGCGGTATTGACGGGCAGGCTGCAGACCCCGGATTTATACGACATGATGCAGGTGATGGGCGAGAGCAGAGTTCGGAGCCGATTAGGCCGATTTGTCGAATAAATAGTGTGGCGCTCCATGTTGACAACAACCTCAACATGGAGCATACTAAACGTGACGGAGGGGAGAAATGGCCATGAGCGGTTTTGGCGAACTGCTGCGCAGCCTGCGCAAACAGAACAAAGTGACTCAACGGCAGTTGGCGACGCTTGTCGGGATCGATTTTACGTATATAAGCAAAATCGAGAGCGGCACGATGGACCCGCCCGCAGAGGACAAAATCATCCGGATGGCCGAGGTGCTCCGCGTGGAGCCGGAGGAGCTTATACTGGCGGCCAAAAAAGTACCGACCACCTTTCAGAAGCTGATTACGGAAAACAGCGATGTCCCGATCTTTCTGAGAAAAGCATCGGAGCTTTCTCCCGCGCAATGGGAGAAAATCAAGGAAATCATCCAAGGGGAGGAAGAGGATGAGAACAAATGAACCGTCCCGGTTACATCGCCATCGGGCAGATGGAAGCGATCACCGAGCAAATATTGACCGATTACGGATTCGACCCTTGCGATAAGCGGGTGCGTCCCGTTCCGATCGAGGAGATCGTCGAGTTTCATTTCGATTTGCAAATATGCTGGGAGGCGATCGATCAGCTGGACACCGAGGGCATGGTGATGGCGGCGATTATTCCCGACAGGAAGCAAATCATTTTGAATGAGACGCACCGCGCGCTGTTCGACAGCAAGATCGGCACTTACTATTTTACGCTCGCGCATGAGCTGGGGCATTGGGTGCTGCACGCTTCCGGGAAGCCTTATTTGCGAAGCGGGGGAGAATTATACGCTTATTACTGCCGCAGCACGTCGCATAAGCCGGCGGAAGAAATACAAGCCGATCTGTTCGCCGGATGCCTGCTCATGCCCCGTCCGATGATGGAGAGGGCCGTGAAGCAGCTGAACATGCTGGGGGCGATTCAGCTTCAGCATATTTACGGACTTGCCGATTGTTTGAAGGTGTCGATCTCGGCCTTGACGGTCCGTCTCAAGCAGCTCCGCTTACTGTATGTTGGTCAGGACGGTCGAGTAAGCCGGGCGGACGGCAGAATGGAACCCGAATATGAGCAGCTAACGATGGATTTATAATTTTTTTTAAGCAAAATGTTGAGTTGAATATCAACACAATATAGCAAAGGCGGTAATATTGATGAAACCGGATAAACGAACCGCATTTGAAAAGCTCGCCGCCCGCATACAATTGCCGATGAGCGCCGTGGAGCCTTATGTCTCGGATACGGTGTTGGACCATGTGGAGGTTAGCCGAGACTTCAGGAAATGGACGATCGTGCTGTCCAGCGGCAAGCTGATCCCGAGCGGCATCTATCGGCTGCTTCACGAGACGGTTTGCAGTAATACGCGGTATGCCGACTATGTCGATATGAGTGTCCGGTATCCCGAACGGATAGACACGACCGCGATTGTAAACGAATATTGGAATTTGTGCTCGGAATGGCTGCTTCGCAAAGAAGCCGTTTTGCAAGGATGGATGTCGAAGGCAAAGCTATCGGTCGATCATGCCCGTGTCCATCTGCTCGTCATGGACCGGTTCGGCGCGGAACTGCTGGAGAAGAAACAAATCGGCGCGCTTGTCCATAAGTTTTATTATGAGAAGTTCAGCAGGGAAGTTCGAATCGGATATAAGATTCATGAATCGTCCCGCGAACGATACTGGGAGGATGCCCGCATGAAAGAACAGGCGGAAGTCGCTGCGATGACGCAATCGGCCCGACAAGTCCAACAGGCCGAAGGCGCCGACCTCGCGCCAAAGACAGCCAAGCCAATCCGTACCGCCATCGGCCAACCTATAAAGGAACAACCGCTGCCCATTCGCGCGCTCGTAGAACCGGAGAAGCGGGTGACGATCCGAGGCGCCGTCTTCGCAACCGAGACCAAACAGCTTAAAAACGGTTCGACGCTTATGCAGTTTTTCGTGACGGATTATACCGATTCTATCGCGGGGAAGGTGTTCGTCAAACATAAAGTAGATATGGAGCTTTACGACAAGCTGCTGCAGGACGGCAATTGGCTGCTGCTCCGAGGGAGTATCCAATACGATACTTATTCGCCCATACCTGAATTAGTCTTTTACCCCCAAGATATAGCGGAGACGGCGAAACCGAGCGTGCGTCAGGATACGAGCTCGGAGAAAAGAGTGGAATTTCATCTGCATACGACGATGAGCTCGATGGATGCGCTCACTCCGGCAGAGGCATATATCGAGACGGCCGCTGCTTGGGGACATCGGGCGATCGCCATCACCGACCACGGTTCCGTACAATCGTTCCCCGAGGCGGAGAAGGCGGCCCGCAAGCACGGCATTCAAATCATCTACGGCGTAGAGGCCAACGTAATCGACGATGGCGTATCGATCGCGACGAGCCCGCGGAAGCAGGACTTGAACGGCGCGACCTATGTCGTGTTCGATGTAGAGACGACCGGCTTGTCGGTAACGACCTGCCATATGATCGAGCTGGCCGCCATAAAGATGACAGAGGGGAAAGAAACCGGCAGATTTACCTCTTTCGTGAATCCGCGGCGGAAAATTCCGCACCACATTACACAGCTGACCGGGATATCGGATGAGATGGTGGCGGATGCGCCGAATCTCGCGCAGGTGATGAAGGAGTTTATCCGGTTTATCGGCGACTCCGTTCTCGTGGCTCACAATGCCGGCTTCGACATCGGATTTATTCGGCAAGCGCTGCGCGAGTCGGGACTGCCGGATTTCGATAATCCCGTGTTGGATACTTTGGAGCTGGCCAGAGCTTTATACCCGAAGCTGAAAAATCACAGGCTGAACACCCTTGCCGATCTGTGCAAGGTCGAATTGAACAATCATCATAGAGCGATCGACGATTCGGTCGCGCTTGGCCATATCCTGTATAGGATGATTCGCGATGCTAGGGCAGGAGGAACGTCCTGTTTATCGCAAATCAACGCGCTGCCCCGAAATCCGGCAGGCTGGAGACCGTTTCATTGCAATATTTATGCCCGCAGCCAGCAAGGGAAAAAGGTTCTATACAAGCTCGTCTCGCTATCGCATACGGACTATTACAACAAAGTGCCCTGTATTCCGAAAAGCGTGCTGCGGGAGCACAGGGAGCACCTGCTTATCGTCTCCGGCTGCGATAACGGCGAAATGTTCGATGCCGTCCTGAACAAGTCGATGGAAGATGCGGAGCAGGTTGCGTTATTTTACGATGTGCTGGAAGTGCAGCCGCCGTGCTTCTATAAGCATCTTATCGACAAGAAGCTGGTGGAAGGCGAGCGGGATATCGAGACGGCCATTTGCAATATGATCCGAATCGGCAGCAAACAAAATAAACCCGTCATCGCCACAGGGAACGTGCATTATTTGGAGCCCGGGCAAAAATTATGCCGCGATATCGTAATCAACGGCATTACGAAATATAGCCCGCTCAAAGAGAGGGCGAAGCCGGACGCATATTTGCGGACGACGGAGGAGATGCTGGGCGAATTCAAGTTTCTCGGAGCGGAGCAAGCTTACGAGATCGTAGTGAAGAACACAAGGGAGCTCGCCGGCTTGTTTCAGCCGATCCAGCTGTTCCCGACGAAAGGAGGGCCGACGGACAACGGGTTGTTTTCACCTATCTTAGAAGGGGCCGACGAAGAAATACGGCAGAAATGCTACGCGGAAGCCGTGCGGGTATATGGCGATCCGCTGCCGGAGTTGGTCGTGGCCCGACTTGAGAAGGAGCTGAAGCCGATTATCTCCTACGGCTTCTCGGCGAATTATTTAATATCCGAGAGATTGGTGAAAAAATCGAATGCGGACGGATACATCGTCGGGTCGAGAGGGTCCGTAGGCTCGTCGTTCGTCGCCACGATGCTGGGCATCTCCGAAGTGAATCCTTTGCCTCCGCACTATGTTTGCCCTTCGTGCAAAACGAGCGAATTTTTTACCGACGGCCGCATCTCCAGCGGATACGATATGCCCGACAAAAGCTGTTCGAACTGCCGGACGAAGATGAAATGCGACGGTCATGACATCCCGTTCGAAACGTTTCTCGGGTTCAAGGGGGATAAAGTTCCCGATATCGATCTGAATTTCTCGGGGGATTACCAGCCGGAAGCGCACCGATATACCAAAGAGCTGTTCGGAGAGAAGAACGTGTTTCGCGCGGGGACGATCGGGACCGTGGCGGAAAAATCCGCATTCGGCTTCGTCAAAAAGTATATGGAGGAGCATAACCGCAGCTGCAGAACCGCGGAAATGAACCGTCTGGCGCTCGGCTGCACCGGCGTAAAGCGAAGTACGGGCCAACATCCGGGTGGAATTGTCGTCGTTCCCGGCTATATCGACGTCGAGGACATTACGCCCGTCCAATATCCGGCGGACGATACCGGCTCGGAATGGCGTACGACTCATTTCGATTACCATGCCTTCGACACCAATTTGCTGAAGCTGGATATTCTCGGCCATGACGATCCGACGATGATGCGTTTGCTGCAACAATCGACGGGTATCGATCCACGGGACATTCCGATGAACGACACGAAGGTTATGAGCTTGTTTCATTCCACCGAACAATTGGGGGTGACGTCCGATCAGATACGTTCCTCCGTGGCTACATACGGACTGCCGGACATCGGAACAAGGTTTATTCGGCAAATGCTCGAAGAAACCCGTCCGTCGACGTTCTCCGATCTGTTGCAGATCGCGGGCTTGTCTCACGGCGAGGGGTTATGGCTCGGCAACGCTCAGGAGCTTATCCGGAACGGCACATGTACGATTAAGACGGTGATCGGCTGCCGCGACAATATTATGCTTTTCCTTATTTATCGGGGGATGGGCTCGGCGCTTGCGTTCAAAATTACGGAGAGTGTCCGGAAAGGGAAAGGATTGACCGACGAATGGACCCGCGAAATGAAAAATGTCGGAGTGCCCGACTGGTACATCGAGTCTTGCCAAAAGATCGTATACATGTTTCCGAGGGCGCATGCCGCGGCCTATATGATCGCTGCCGTCCGTAACGCGTATTACAAGCTGTACTATCCGCTCGATTACTATGCGGCCTACTTTACGGTCAAGGCTTCGGATTTTGATATCGATCTGTTCGCGAAAGGTTATGAAGCGATACTTGCAAAGCTGACGGAAATCGAGCAATTGAGCTTTCAGGCGTCGGCCAAACAAAAAAGTATGGTTCCGATCCTTGAAGTGGCGCTCGAAATGACGGCGAGAGGGTTCGTATTCCAAGAAATCCAGTTATACCGGTCGAAGGCCGCCCATTTCATTAAAGACGGAGATTCGCTCATTCCTCCGTTCGCGGCGATACCGGGTATCGGGGAGAGTGCGGCGAATCAGATTGAATGCGCCAAAGAAGACGGCCCGTTTTTGTCGATCGAAGATTTTCAGAAACGGTCGAAATGCTCGAAGACGATATCGGAGGCTCTCGCGGGTATGGGCTGTTTTCGCGGACTGCCGGAAACAAACCAGCTAGTATTATTTTAAGTTCGAGCCTGTTCCGTGGTATACTATATGCATAGTGGAAGCTTTCGATTTGGGGAGGAAGCGTCATGAATGCTACGGAAGGTACGCTCGTTCAGCTGTCTCGCACCGGCGATTCCGCTGCTTTTATGGAATTGATTCAGTTGTACCGCGATAAGCTTCACCGTCTCGCTTACCGGATGCTGAACAATCAGCACGATTCCGAAGATATCGTCCAGGAGACGATCGTGCGGGTGTATTTGAACTTGAACCAATACGACGATACGCAGAAGTTCTCGACCTGGATATTTCGGATCGGCAAAAACTTGTGCATCGACCTGCTGCGCAAAAAGAAAGACGTCCGTTCCCTCGACTCCGGGCTCGGAGACGACAAGGAGAGAACGTTCTACGATAAACTGACCAGCGACGAGATCGGACCGGAGAACCGGGTGCTGCTGAACGAATTCAAGGACCAGCTGCGCAAAGTAATCGACAAGCTGTCGGACAAATACAAAACGATCGTCACGCTGTATTATTTGCACGAGCTCACCTTGGAAGAAATCAGCGAAACGCTCTCGCTTCCCGTCACGACGGTGAAAACGAGACTGTACCGCGGCAGGGAGCAGCTCCGCAAAAAATGGGGCATGACGCTCACGGTCAGCATCATGATGATTTTGTTCAGCATGCTGTTCCAGGTCAACTTGGACAGCGGCGGAATGGTCAAAGCATAACGAAAAATAAGCCCCGATCCGGCATGGATACGGGGCATTTCGTTGTTTCGAGGGGGCTCCCCCAAAAGTAATAGGATTAAGCTTCGAAGCGTTTCTTCACTTTTGGGGGATTTGTTAACGGGGCTCCCCTAAAAGTAATAGGAATAAGCTTCGAAGCGTTTCTTCACTTTTGGGGGACCTTATAGCAGCTTCGTCGTCCAAGATTCGCAGTTCCATATTTCGGTAGCGACTTCCCGGTAAAACTCCGGTTCGTGGGAGATGAGCAGAATCGTTCCTTTGAACGCTTGAAGCGCGCGCTTCAGCTCGTCCTTTGCGTCCGCGTCCAAATGGTTCGTAGGCTCGTCGAGCACGAGCAGGTTCGTCTCTTTGTTGATCAGCTTGCACAGGCGCACCTTCGCCTTCTCGCCGCCGCTCAGCACTTCGATCCGGCTCTCGATATGCTTCGTCGTAAGCCCGCATTTGGCGAGTGCGGCGCGCACCTCGAACTGCGACATCGAAGGGAACTCGTTCCATACTTCGTCGATGCACGTGTTGCCGTTCGAGCCTTTCATCTCCTGCTCGAAGTAGCCGATGTACAGATGCTCGCCGCGTTCGACCGAGCCGCCGAGCGGCTTGATCTCGCCGAGTATGCTGCGCAGCAGCGTCGTTTTGCCGATGCCGTTCGCGCCGACTAGCGCGATCTTCTGTCCGCGCTCCACGCGCAGATCGAGCGGCCGCGACAGCGGCTCGTCATAGCCGATGACAAGCTGCTTCGTCTCGACGACAAGCTTACCGGACGCTCTCGCTTCCTTGAAGCGGAATTCCGGCTTCGGCTTTTCTTTGGCCAGCTCGATAACGTCCATCTTATCGAGCTTCTTCTGGCGCGACATCGCCATGTTGCGTGTCGATACACGGGCTTTGTTACGGGCGACGAAATCTTTCAGGTCGGCGATCTCCTGCTGCTGCTTCTTATAGGCGGATTCCAACTGCAGCTTCTTCGCTTCGTGCTGCTGCTCGAAGACGCTGTAATCGCCGACGTACCGGTTCAGCTCCTGATTTTCCATATGATAGATGAGGTTGATCACGCTGTTCAGGAACGGAATGTCGTGGGAGATGAGAATAAAGGCGTTCTCGTATTCGTTCAAATACCGCTTCAGCCATTCGATATGCTGTTCGTCCAAATAGTTGGTCGGCTCGTCCAGCAGCAAAATGTCGGGCTTCTCCAGCAGCAGCTTCGCAAGCAGCACCTTCGTCCGCTGGCCCCCGCTCAAATCGTGGACGTCCCGGTCCAAGCCGATGTCCTCGAGCCCGAGACCGCGGGCGATTTCCTCCACCTTGGCGTCGATCATGTAAAAATCGGCATTGGTCAATGTATCTTGAATCGTGCCGACGTCCTCCAGCATTTTCTCCAGCTGCTCGGGCGACGCCTCGCCCATTTTCTCGTACATGCCGTTCATTTCCGCTTCCATCTCGAACAAGTAGGCGAACGCCGTCTTCAAGACGTCGCGGATCGTCAATCCTTTTTGCAGCACCGAATGCTGGTCCAAATAACCGACGCGCACCCGCTTCGCCCATTCGATTTTGCCTATGTCGGGCTGAAGCTTGCCGGTAATAATGTTCATGAAGGTCGATTTGCCTTCGCCGTTCGCGCCGATCAGGCCGATATGCTCGCCTTTCAGCAGCCGGAACGATACGTCGTTGAATATTGCCCGGTCTCCGAAACCATGGCTTAAGTTTTTTACCGTTAGTATACTCATAATGCACCTTTTTCATTTAATATCTGTCTTATTATAGACTGTCCCGGGCCGGTAGCACAACGGTAATTCCAGTTACAAGTCCCCCGAAAGTGAAGATCCGCTTCGCAGCTTATTCCGATTACTTCCGGGGGAGCCCCCGTTAGCGAAGAAAGCCGGCCTTGGCGGGCCGGCCGAGAATCATAAAGAATCTTCCGCTTCGGCCGGAGCCGCGACGGAGGCGGGTACTTGAAACTCCATGTTGTAATCCGGAAGCGCCGATTTGGTCAAATAGTCCGAATCCAAATAATTGGCGAGGTACCGGCCCCCGAACAGGATGTCGTACTGCAATTCCCGGTACTGGTCGATGAGCGGGGTCGCTTCGGCGGGCGCTTTCTGGTGCAAATTTTGATCCGCATCGACGACGAGATTGGACAACAGCCCGGGATACTGCCGGAACATGTTCAGATTGAACGCGAAGTTGGCGGGAAGCTCCATGCCAAGCTTGTCCAGTACGTACGCGCCTAGAAAAGAGTTGCTGATCGTAGGGACGTAATCTTGCGGCAGCTCGAAATTCGACCAGAGAACGAACGGAACGCTGCGCATTTTTTTCTGCTCTTCAAGAGACCAAGAACTGGAGCCGATGAAGCCCCCTTGCTTATACACGTCGTAATCGAGACCCAGCATAGGCAGATGATCGCCGTAAAAGACGATGACGGTAGGTTCACCGGACTGCTCGAAATGATCGATCAGCATTTGCAGGCTTTGATCGGCGTCCCGTACGCCGTGGGTGTAAGTTTCCAGCAGCTGCTTGGCATCGGCTGTCAAATTGCCCTGCACTTCGATCGGATTTTGTTCATAACGACCGTCGTCATAAGATCCGTGGTTTTGCATCGTGACCGCATAGATGAACATCGGCCGATCGGACTCCTCGACGGCGCTTATAATGCCTCGGGATACTTCATCGTCCGAGATGAACGTTCCTTTGTATTCGGGGTTGTCGAACTTTTCTTTGCTCTTGAAGCTTTCGAAGCCGAGCCATTTGTAGACGTTGTCCCGGTTCCAGAACCAGCCGTCGTACGAATGAATGCCCATGCTTTTATAACCGTTGTTCTCGAAATAGCTCGCCAGGCTCGGTACGGGCTGCCGGATATATTGCTGGTACGGGATCGAGCCGCTCGGCAGGAAGCTCATCGAATTGCCGGTCAGCACCTCGAACTCCACATTGCTCGTTCCTCCCCCGAATTGCGGGGACAGCAGATAGCCCGAGGTCGATTCGGACTGCAATCTGCGGACGGTAGGAATCGGATCTTCGCTAAATGTAACGTCCGGAAGCAAGGTCGGGTCCCAGAAAGCTTCGTTCATTATAAAAATGACATTCGGCTGGCTATCCGTAGGGGAAGCGGCGGAAGCGCTCCTCCGGTCGGAAATTTGCTGCGCCACCGTTGCGATGGAAGACTCCCCGTATCCGGCTGGCTTGGAGACGATCGAGTTTTGCACGTTCAGCGTAAAGGCAAGCCCGAAGCCGTTCGCTCCGTAGTTATCCCGCTGATTCCAGACGATCTCGCTTACTCCGGCACGGTCGTACAGCTTCTGCGCCATCGGCGTTCTTTCGGCCATCCCTTGAAGGGATGCCGAAGCGAGCAGCACCAGCGCGATCCGGCCGGCGACCGGAAGGCGGAAGCGGGGAAGGAGAAGGCGCAGCATAAACAAGGCGATGACGACCGCTCCTGCGACGGATACCCGCATAAGGACCGCATTGCTCGACACAAGCGGGATAATGTTGGTCCCTTCCTTCTTCAACAACAGATCCCACGGAAAGAACGGCTCCCCGATCATTTTCGATTTGAAATAGCTGATCATGGCAGCAAGGAACAAGATCAGCGCCGTAAGCGCCACGGATGGAAACAAGGATCCGATCAAGCCGTATATAAGCAGCAAAACAAAGCAGTAAATCAAGGCGTTTATCGCAAATAGCGACGGATTGGACGCAATCCATGACATAGCGTCGGCAAATGTGCCCCGTTCGATCGTTTCGACGCCGAAAGCGAGTAATAAGGGGAATACGGCAAGCAGTATGCTCACAATTGCGTATTTTCTCGTTCGGTTATTCGTCAGCCGGTATGATATTCGTTTCCGGAAAAAATATAGGCGGTTCATCTCTCTCTGATACTCTCCTTTCACAGTCGGGTCCCCACTCTCATCCACCGATTGTAAGGAAAGAACCTTAATAAAACCTTAATAAATCAAATTAATACCTCGATATGAAAATTGTGGGTGACAAAACCGGTGCGGTTCACAAATCGTTCATCATCATCGCTTTACTTTACCGGCCGCCGATATACAATAAGGATGAATGGATACACCGAATCGGAAAAGGGAAGGACGGGTTCCTATGAACGCAATCGTTATTGTCTTATTGGTCGTATTGATCGGTTTCGCCGCCGTCGCGACAGTAATGATCGGCAATTCCAAACAAAATAAAGAGGGCAATCCGGACTATGAGAAGAAGACGGGAGCCAACACGCTCCGGTTGACGATATTTTACGCGGCGGCCAGCGTCGTATCTTGTCTTGCTTTGGTGTGGTACATTACTGGCTGAACTAATGGGTGCGGATCTATAAGGTGGACGGAAGACTTTCTCCCGGAGGCGGGGAAAGTCTTGTTCGTGTGAGGAGAGGAATTCGGCGGCATGGTGTTATGGGGAGCGTTCGTCAATGCGGTCGCGATCGTCGCGGGAAGCTTCGCGGCTTTGTTCATACCGCGTCTTCACGACGATTTGCGCCGGACCGTCACGCAAGGTATAGGGCTTGCGCTGTGCGTGCTTGGCCTGATGATGGCAATGAAAACGGAACAGTATTTGGCCCTTGTCATCAGTCTCGTGCTGGGCGGGATAACGGGGGAGCTCGTACGGCTGGAATACCGTCTGGAGCGTCTCGGACATTGGCTGGAGAGCAAAGTAAGCGCGAAAGAGGAAGGGAAGATCGGCAAAGCGTTCGTTACGGCAACGCTCGTCTACTGTATCGGCGCGATGGCGATACTCGGCTCGATCGATAGCGGTATTCGCCATGACCATCAGATTTTGTACGCCAAATCGCTGATGGACGGCTTTCTGTCGATCGTTTTCGCCTCGGCGCTCGGCCTGGGAGTCGCCTTCTCGGCCGTACCGGTGTTCGTATATCAAGGGGCGATAGCGCTCTGCGCGGCATTACTCGCCTCGCAATTCAGTACGGAGACGATCTCGATTCTTACGCGGGAAGTATCCGCCGTAGGCGGAGTGCTGATCATCGGAGTAGGCATCAACCTGCTCGACCTGAAGAAGATTCACGTGGCGAATATGCTGCCTGCCGTCGTTGTGATGGCCGTCATTGTGGCGGTTATGATCGGCGTTGGGGGATGATGTGTACGGGCAAAAAAAGACCGCTACCGGTCCGCTTTAGCGGTTCGGAGCGGTCTTTTACCTCTTACGGAGCGCTGTTAATGATAGCTTCAAGCTGATTCGCCGTATCGTATACCTGCTGGTGAGGGATCGTGCCGTAAATGCCGATCTCCGCTGTAAGCGTATCGTTGTAGCCGACTTCCTTCAAGGCCTTGATCACTTCCGGCCAGTTCACGTCTCCGGCAAGGAGAGGGACGAAGCCGCCGCCGTTGCCTACGGCCGCTTTGAAATCTTTGACATGTACTTTGAAAATGCGGCTGCCCAGTATCCGGATCCAATGCTGCGGGAACCCGTACAGGATGATGTTGCCCACGTCGAAATAGACGCCCAGGTTCGGAGAGTTCAAGTCGTCGACGTACCGCTTCATTTCGAGCGGGGACAGCAGGAATTTGTTCCACACGTTCTCGACCGCGATTTTGACGCCGCGCTTCTCCGCCTCCGGTATCAGCTTCTCCAGCTCCGCGCGGCTCCGGTCGTAGCAATCGTCGTAAGACGTAGCCGCATTTACGAAGCCCGGCACGACCAGTACCGTATCGGCTCCGACCCGCTCGGCGAGCTCGAGCTGCTTGATGACGACCGCTCTTCCTTGCTCGCGGACGGAAGGGTCGGGCGAAGACATGGGAGTTTTCCCCTGCAGGCCGGTAGAGATGCTTCTCAGCTTCAGCCCGTTCTTCTCGGCCAGCTTGGCGATTTCGTCCGCTTCCTGCGGGGTCGTATCCAACGTGAAGCCTACCGAGTCCGGCGCGGACGGGTAAACGTTCAGCTCGACGGCGTCGAACCCCGCCTTGCGGCTAATGTCGAATAGCTCCGGCAAAGGCGTACCGGCAGGAAAGCACCATTGGTTTACGCTTTTCAGCATGCGTATGTTCGCTCCTCTCGATTGGCCGTTAACCGACGGCTACAGGGCTGTTTTTCTCCGCCGATTCGTTGAAGCAGAGCGTCGCTTCCAAGGTCGCTACCGCTTCCGCATAGCTGCCCAGCACAAGTTCTTGACGTCCAGTGCGAATCGCCTCCACGAAAGCGCGATCCTGCTCCAGCACGTAATCGGTATCGCATTTTTCCGTTTGCTTCTGAGTAGCGTCGTGAATCGTAAGCGAATTTCCTTTGATCGCCAAGTAGAAGTCCAATCCGAACAGCTCCACATCGCCGCGACCGTAGTGCGGGGATACGCACGAATTGACGAGCGAGCCGATCGCGCCGGAACGCATCGTGAACGAAACGATGCCGACGTCCGGAATGGTGGCGTCCGGAGCGAGGCGGCGGAGACTTCGCTGCGCGTACAACGATTGAACTTGATCGAATTCGCCGGCCAAGTAGCGGACAAGGTCGACCTGGTGCGTCGCTTGCTCGACAATCTGTCCGCCGGACATATTCATCTGGGTCCACCACTTCGCTCCCGGCAATCCGCCGATCCGATAAGCTTGGATCATGTCGATTTGTTTGTCCGCCAAATAGCTTTTCGCTTTTTGCACCGTTTCCAAATATCGCAAGCAGTAGCCGGACGAATTGATGATGCCGGCTTCGGTTATCTTCTTGCTGATCCGGTTCGCCGTCTCCATGTCGAGTCCTACCGGTTTTTCCGACAGAAGATGGATCCCCTTCGCGGCAGCCTCTTCCTCGATCGTTCCTCTTGCGAAGGGGGGCGTACATACGTACAGGGCATCAACCTTGCCAGAGTCCATCAACTGTTGGGCGCTAGCGAACACTTCCGCGCCGTATGTATCGCTGATTTGCTTGGCGCGTTCCCCGTTGATGTCATATACGGCGGCGAACTCCGCCTGTTCGATCTTCTGCAGTGTCTTGATGTGGTGCTCGGCCATGCCGCCGACGCCGATAAATCCGATTCTCACTTTACTCATCGCGGATTCCTCCTTGGAAGTTTGCGTAGCGGAGCTCGTCTCTCCGGACTTTCGCAAATCGTTGTTCTACACGAACAAGAATAGTGGATATTCCCGGAAAAGTATTTATCGAAATGGAAACGGAATTTACGCAAAAAGACACCCGCCGGGGGTGCCTTAATTTGCTTGCGTTGGAATATCAATCCCGTGCATCGCCTTCTGGCTTTTGCGCCAAAGCGAGGGCGAAGTTCCTTCCACGGCTTTGAACCATTGGGAAAAAGAATGAAGCCGGTGAAAGCCGACCTGCTCGGCGATTTCGTTCAAATCTTTGTCGGTTGCGCTGAGCAGCCATTTGGCCTCCTGCATCCGGCATTGCTGCTGGTACTGCTTCGGACTTAGCCGGTATATTTTCTCGAACGTGCGTCTGAAGCCGGCTACTGTAAGTCCGGTCAGCTCGGCGAGATCGGCCACTTGAACGTTCTGGCGTAAATTTTCCCGCAAGAAATCGGCCGCCTTCGTAATCGTCATCGCCTGCAGATCGGTCTGCGAGTGCTCGTGCAAATAAAGCAGCAGCAGCTCCGCCCAGACGGCGTGAGTCCGCTGCGGCTCCTTCAGCGGCGAAGCCAGCACGCGCAGCCATTCCCGGAACAGCTTCTCGAAGCGGTCCCGGTCGATCCGGGACAAGGCATACATCCGCGGCTGCGCATAGTCGTGGGCAAGCTTGTCCGCAACTTCACGCAGCGAGGCCGGCATCCCTTGCAGATGAATGACGCCGAAGCGGACTTTCGTTACGGCGGCGAAACGGTGCGGAATGCCCGGCGGAATGATGACAACATGACCGGTCTCGACGAACACTTTCCGCTCCGGCCATTCGAACAAGCCGCGGCCTTCCAGAATGATCTCGATTTCCAGAGTCGTATTCTGATGGAAGCCGACGTCGAACCAGTCTTCACTATAGGTGCCGATAGAGCTGCGTATAAACAGCGCCCGTTGCTCCATGCTTGTTCCTCCAGCGATACGGTGGAATTATCCGTTCTTCTGCAGCTCGATGCGCTCGGCCAAGTCGGTCAAGTATGTCCATCGCTCCAACAGGCCGTCCAGCGCCGCAACCAGCTCCTGATGCCTCGCTGTCAGCTTCCCGAGAGCCTCGTAGTCGCCGCCGGCGTTCGAGATTTCTTCCTCGATTTGTTTTACATCGCGCTCCGCATGTGCGATCCGTTCGTCGATTTCCTCGTATTCCTTTTGTTCCTTGAACGAGAATTTCAGCGCTTTGTCCTTCGGTCGGCTGTCGGCTGCCGATTCGGAGGAAACGGCATGTTTTTTTTCTTTGCCTGCTGCCGCGGCAGCTTCCGTTTCTTTCAGCCGTTCCCTGTAGTCCGAGAAATTGCCGGCATGATGGGAGATTTCGCCGTTTCCTTCGGCCACGAGCAGAGCGTCGACCGTACGGTCCAGAAAATAACGGTCGTGGGATACGACGAGCACGGCGCCTTGGAAACGTTCCAAATAATCTTCGAGAACGGTTAACGTCTGAATATCAAGATCGTTCGTCGGTTCGTCCAGAAGCAGCACGTTCGGGCCTTCCATCAAGATGCGCAGCAAAAACAGCCGCCGCTTCTCGCCGCCGGACAAATTGGCGATAGGAGTCCATTGCGCGGACGGAGGGAACAGGAACCGTTCCAGCATTTGCGAGGCGCTGATCAGCTCGCCGTCCGAAGTGCGGACTTGCTCCGACGCTTCGCGGATATATTCGATCACTCTCATCGATTCGTTCAGCTCTTCGTTTTCCTGCGAGAACATGCCGATCTTGACGGTTGGTCCGATATCGAGCTCTCCGGAGTCCGGCGTCAGCTTACCTGCAATCAGCTTGAGCAGCGTCGACTTTCCCGCCCCGTTCGGGCCGACGATGCCGATCCGGTCGTCGCGCTGCACGATGTAGCTGAACGAGCGGATAATGTCGCGGTCGCCGTAACGCTTCGAAACGTTGTGCAGCTCGATCACCTTCTTGCCGAGCCTTGCTCCCGACAGCGCGATGTCCATATCCTGGGGGGCGGCTTCCGGGGCGGCGTCCTGCAGCTTCTCGAACCGTTCGATCCGCGCCTTCTGCTTCGTCGAGCGCGCTTTCGCGCCTCTGCGAATCCAGGCGAGCTCGCGGCGGAGCAGGTTTTGCCGCTTATCCTCCGATGCTTGCTGCTGCGCCATTCTATCGGCTTTCTGCTCGAGGAAGACGCTGTAGCTTCCGGTATAGCCGTACAGCTTGCCGTGATCCAGCTCGATAATGCGACCCGCCACGCGATCGAGAAAGTACCGGTCGTGCGTGATCATGAGCAGCGACGATTTCGATTTGGATAAATGCTGTTCGAGCCAATCAACGGTGCCGGTATCGATATGGTTCGTCGGCTCGTCCAGAATGAGGATATCCGCAGGACGAATGAGCGCCCCGGCCAGTGCGACCCGTTTCCTCCTGCCTCCGGACAACGTTCCCATGCGGGCTTCGAAGTCGCTGATGCCGAGCTTCGCCAATATGCGCTTGGCCTCGTTCTCGACCTGCCAGGCATCGGCTGCATCCATACGTCCGTTCAGCTCGAGCAGCCGTTTCTGCAGGGAAGGACTGTCTTCTCCCCGTTCGAGCTGTGCGATCGCGCTCTCATACTCGCGCAGCAGCTGCATCAGCGGAGAGCGTCCGCTGAAAATATGGCCCAATACGGTAGCGTCGTCATCGATTGGCGGATTTTGCGGCAAATATTCGATGGAGATGCCGTTCCGGATCGAGATTGTCCCTTCGTCGGGCTGCTCTGCGCCGGCGAGCACTTTCAGAAGCGTCGATTTGCCGGTGCCGTTGATGCCGATCAACCCGATTTTGTCCCCTTCGTTGATGCTGAAAGATACTTGCTCGAACAGCTGCTTCATACCGAAGCTTTTGCTGAGTCGTTCCGCGGTTAGTAGATTCATTATATTCCAGTTTCCTTTATATTCGGTATTGTACATGTAAGCATAGCATATTTCGCCGCGGAACAGAACGTTTGGCGCTTCTTTTGCCCGGCATGTGAGGGTGTTTGACGGTCTCGGACAGCCGTGTTATCGTAAACATCGGAAGCAAGGACACGTTTAAAGGGCATGGATCACCGAATTGGAGCTGAACAGCATGAATCGTTTGCAGCCTTACGCGCCGCATGTTTACTATTTTTTCTTCTTCGCCGCCGCCGCCTCCTATTCGCCGTTTCTCGGATTTTGGCTGAGGGAATCGGGTTTGACCAACCAACAGATCGGAGCGTTGTATGCGATCGGACCGCTGGTCGCCTTGTTCGTGCAGCCGGTGTGGGGTCTGCTGTGCGACAGACACGGAATCGAAAAAGCGGTGCTGATGCTGTGCAGCCTGATGACTCCGGCGATCGCCTTCGGTTATTCGACCGGTGGAGGCTTCGCCGTTTACGCCGCAACGGCGGTCGTTCTGGCCGTATTTAACTCGCCGATGATTCCGCTGTCGGATGCCATTGCGGTCGCTCACGCCCAGAAACACCGGCAAACGTACGGGGCTTCCCGCGTATGGGGCTCGATCGGCTTCGCTTTGATGGTATCTCCGATCGGAATCGTGTATTCGCATATCGGCATTCAGCATATGTTTGTCGTCTATATGTCTTTGATGGTTGTCGTATTTGTAATCTCTTTGCTTCTGAAAAAAGGCGGGGTACGAAGAAACGCTTCTTGGCGCGATGTGGGCAAGCTTCTGGCGAGAAAGGAGTTCGCCTTATTTTTGCTGCTCGTGCTGCTCGTCGCATGCGGAACGCAAAGCTTCAGCGTGTTTTTCTCCGTTTATCTCGGAACGACCGGGGGGAACGTCTCGGAGAAAATCGGCTGGCTGACCGCCGTCTCGGCGCTCTCCGAGCTGCCGTTTTTCTTTTTTGCCGCCCGTTTCACCGGACGGTTCGGTTACCGGACGATGCTCGCCTTGGCGGCTTTTACCGCGGCGCTTCGGCTGTTCATCGTTTCGTTCGATCCTCCGATGGCGGTGCTGCTGCTTACCCAGCCGCTGCAGGGGATTACGTTCGCCTTGTTTTACGCCGCGGGTGTCCAGTGCGCCAACGACTTGTGCCCGGAGGGGTGGAAAACGACCGCCCAAACTTTGTTCAGCATGGTCTATATGAATTTGGCGATCTTGATCGCAAGCAACTTCGGCGGCTGGCTGATCGACCATTCCGGCTTCGATGCGCTGTTCCGTTCGGCGGCTGTGCTGTGTTGTATCGGAGGAATCGGGTTTCTTGCGGTACGGCGGCTTGGGCGAGGGATGGAAAGTGCCTAAGACGAACTTATGTAATATTTGTGTGAATTAACATTACAATTAAATAAAAAAATCCGCATCTCCACCTTCTCTGTGTTATTATATATAACATGAATCGGAAGGGTGGAGATTGTTTATGTTGGTCGGACTTCGTGTTATCAAAACCGTCATTGCCATCGCGATCAGCATCTCGGTCGCCCGGCTGTTGAATCTGGAGCCGGATCATTTCGCGGGCATCATCTCGATGCTCGCCGTCCAGCCTTCCGTGTACCGTTCGCTTAAACATACGCTCTCGCATCTGGCCAGCGCGCTGTTCGCCGCGTTGCTCGGAATAGGAGCGGCGCTCGTAATCGGAAACTACTCCATCGTCATCGCGGGTGTCGCGCTGCTTGTCATGGCGATCCACGTCCGCCTGCGTAAAACCGCTTCCTTGACGCTTGCCGTCATCGTCGCCGTCAACACGATCGGAACGTCGGACGAACTGCACGGCAACGCCGCTTACCATCAGCTCATGCTCGTCATTATCGGCATGCTCGTCGGAACGGCCGTCAACCTAATCCGCAAGCCGGTACACCGGGAACGGGAGGAAGTGCTTCTGATGAAATCGGAAAGCATGCTCCGGACGATGCTCTACTATATCCAGTACGACCTGATGTGCAGCCGGATGACTCCTTACAAGCCGCAAATGCGCAAACAGATCGAGGAGGTGCGCAGCTATATCGAGACGGGAAAAGAAATATCCGGCCTGATCCGGGAAGACCGCTGGCTGAACCGGAACGAACCGGTCGAGCCGGGAGATTTGTTCCGCACCTACGAGACGATGCTCGAGCGCATTCGCGATTTGGTGAAAGCTTTGCAGAAGGCGGATCTGTCCTGCCCGGAACGCTCGCGTCTCATCCGAGCCATCGACTTGACTGTCAGACTGCAGGAGCGCGTCATGCAGGGAGGGAAAATCCATTCGGAGCTTATGCTGAAGGCGCTGCGGCCGGAACTGCTGAAGCCGGAGGGAGCGGTTCCGGCTTATACGCTGTTTCCGTATTATCAGGCGTATGAGGCGCTTGCGGAATACGTTCGGGAGTTTGCCGGCATTAAGCAAACGTTCCTCTTCGTGTCCTCCAGATCGATCGTCGACGGGCGCGACGCTTTTTTCAAAATCTAATCGTATATAGGTCTTTTATCCTATGATTATACGATAAAGTAGTTCTTTTTTATCGTTATACGTGGTATAATGAAACCGACTTTACCGACAATAGATCACTTGGATCGACAAATGGCAAACCTATCGAAAGGTAGGGACGCAAAGCTACAGGCCTAAAGGATTTCCCATGGCTGCTGGGTTGCCGAAATTGAAGTGGTTTCCAGATTTATTGGCGATCACTGCCCTGTTTCGGGCAGTTTTTCTTTTTTCGGTTCGCCGATCGCGTAAAACGAGCTTATGAGACCGAAAGGAGGCAAGTGACGAACTGCTGCGCCTTGCTTATTGAACCATCCATCGACAACGGAGGAATGTTGCTATGAACGAACCGGGAATGCGCGAACTGACCTTGGAGCTGGAGCAATGGATTAGCGAAGACGGCGTGAACGGATTGCTGCAAAGCTTCGACAATATGACGAAGGAACAATTGATCGAATTTACGGAAGCGCTGGGCACGGTCCGGGAGTACATGATGACTGTGAATAAGCGTTGTTGAGGGATATAGTCTGATGCAGGAACGGCGGGCCTTAGGCTCGCCGTTTTTTAATTTTATCGACTTCCACGCCGTTCCGCGGCCTTTACAGAACTTAAGCGCAAGTAAACCCTCTCTGCTGGAATTATGGCAATTAGAATACTGGCCTTAACGAACCCAACTTTACTATTACTGAACTCTGTTGCGCTAATTGAATGCCGAATGGTCGAATTCTTCAAGTAGCGATCCCAATTTCACTAATACTGAATTTAAGTTCAGTAATAGTGACTCCAGGTTCGCTGTTCCTTCAATTGCCGAGAAATGGAGCCAAATAGCGCAATGAGGTTTGCTAATAAGCAACTTCGGTTCATTGTGCACCTGGCATGCCTTTCGTAAAGAGTTTTACGTCGAAGTACGAGTCCCCGAACGATGGAAAACATCCGGCATCCGGGGTCCGAAAAGTATATAAGCAGCTTCGAAGATTTACTACTCTACTTGCGCTATTTCTTGCCGGTGGCCTTATCCAATGCGGCGTTAATCGCATTGACATCCGCCGGACCGGAAGGGTTGTCAGTCAAGCCATACCGCTCCTTTAGCGAAAGAATCCGATAGACGCTCCGGTCGATTTGATCTTCCGGTATAACGCCGGATTTTGCCGCTTGTTCGAGCGCTTCAAGCGCTTTCCTCGCTAGTTCGTAGTCGTGCGCTACCAATACGATGTCGCTGCCGGACTTGACCGATTGAACCACGGCAGCGCCGATGTCGTAATGCTTCACGATCGCTCCCATCGTCATATCGTCGGTGATGACAATCCCGTCATAGCCCATCTCGCCCCGCAGAAGCTCCGTTATCGTCTTGGCGGACATCGAGGCGGGGTGCTCCGGGTCGATCTGCGGCAGTAAAATATGCGCGATCATGATCGCTTCCGCGTTCGAACGAATCGCTTCCGCAAACGGAATGAGCTCAAGCTCCCGGAGTTGATCGGGCGTCTTGTTCACGACCGGCAGGTCGAGATGCGAATCGACCGACGTATCGCCGTGACCGGGAAAATGTTTGACGACCGGGATGATCCGCTTCGACCGGAGGCCGAGCATTTCCTCCACCCCGAATTTGCTTACGACCGATGCGCTCGAGCCGAACGAACGGCTGCCGATCACCGGGTTTTTCGGATTGCTGTCCACATCAAGCACCGGCGCGAAATTGACGTTGAAGCCCAGGGCGTGCAGCTGTTCCCCGATCGCTTCCCCGACGGCGCGCGCTTTCTTGCTGTCCCCGGATTTGGCGATGTCCCGGTTAGATGGCACGGCAGCGAACGACGACGGGAGCCGGTTCACCCGGCCTCCCTCTTGATCGACGCTGAGCAGGAGCGGTACCGGATTGGCGCGGTTCGCTTCCTTTAACCCGTTCAGCAGGCTTGTCGTCTGCTCCACCGATTCTATATTCGCTTTGTACAAGATAAAGCCCCCGATCCGGCCGTCGGCGATCAAGCTTCGCGCGTGCTCGTCTACGCTCGTGCCGTCGATTCCTGCAATGATCATTTGGCCCAGCTTGTGCGCAAGCGGCATCGCCTTCACTTTATCCTTGATCGGGTCCGACTGGACCTGCGGAGGCGGAGCGGGCGCCGGTTCCCGCCCTGGCTGCTGCGGTTGCTCCGGGCTGCGGCCGGCACACCCGGTTGCGATCGCTGCTGATAGAAGAAGAATGGAAATAGGGCGTACAAGCCGCAAGAGCAATCACTCCTTTTCGGTTCTATCCAGCATGCCCCAGACGGCACGGGGGAATACGCATGTCTAGAGGTTGCCTCCTAAAGTATTTCGGTTTGCGGATGTGAAATCAGACCATGTGATACGTACCTTTTATTTTAGCGGGAAACAGCGATTTTGGAATAATAGAGCATGTTAGGGGCTCTTATTTGAACCAAATAGGCGGATATTGGGGGGGATCGGAAATAAGAGCTGCAGCTTCTACTACCATGATCCGTCTTTTCTCGCAGCATTTAAGAGTCGCAAATGACCGTAATTTGTTTTGGAGGCAGCATTCTGCGTACCGGAAGTATGTCTCTCGATACAACCGCAGTTTGAATACGAATTCCGCTTTCCCTGGCTGCCCGGTTCGTGGTAGAATGGAGTTATTCTCCAAACTAAATATAGTAAAATGGAAATTAGCTCTAATACCAACTTCATGTTCACAGGGAGAGAAACCATGCACAAAATTGTATACATCCCGCTAGACGAAAGACCTTGCAATTACCGTTATCCGCTGTATTTGGCTTCGATGACGGATTTGCAGCTGGAAGTGCCGGAGATCGGACTGCTCGGCCGCAAGAAGACGCCCGCCGATTCGGACTCCGTCCGCGATTGGTTGGTAGGTGCCGCATCCAGCGCGGACTCGCTTATCGTCTCGATTGATATGCTCGTCCACGGAGGAATCGTGCCTTCCCGTCTCCATCATTCCAGCGAAGCGGAGTGCAAGGGACGTCTGGAAGTTCTTGCCGAGCTGAAGCGAACGAACCCGCAGCTGCGCATATACGCTTTTAACCTCATTACCCGCGTTCCCGCCTATTCCAGCTCGGAGGAAGAGCCGGACTACTATGCGGATTACGGCAACGAGATTTATACGTACGGCTGGTTGACGGACAAGGCCGAGCAGGAAACGCTGGATGCGGAGGAGACAGCACGTATGGAGGCAGTCAAGGCGAAAATCCCTCCGGACGTACTGGACGATTTCCTGACCCGGCGCCAAACGAACTCCTTCGTCAATGCGGAGACGATGAAGCTCGTCCGCGACGGCGTAATCGATTTTCTGATCATCCCGCTCGACGACAACTCGAAATACGGCTTCAGTCCGCTGGAGCAACGAAAGCTGTCGCTGCTGGCCGAAGAGCTTGATCTTGGCGACAAGATCATGATCTATCCGGGCGCCGATGAGATCGGCTGCACGCTGTTCGCCCGGGCGTTCTGCGAAGCGAAGCAGTATACGCCGAAAGCGTTCGTCCGGTATTCCTCGGTGCATGGGCCGTTTGTCGTGCCGAAATACGAGGACCGCTCGCTCGGGGAAAGCATCAAATACCATCTGACGGCCGCTGGGGCGGTCGCACATGATCATTCCGCCGGTACCGACTTCATCCTGATGACGAATTCGCCGCCGGTCGGCCAGAAGGAGATGGCCGAATGCTCGACTCCTTACGGGCAGCGTCACCGGTCGTATTTCTCGGAAGTCAATACGAAGGAGTTCGTGCAGGCGATCCGCCATTATATCCGCGAAGGCCACATGGTCGCCTTGGCCGACGTCGCCGTAAGCAACGGCTCGGATCATCCGTTCATGAAGCTGGTCAGTGCAAGCGGTCTGCTTCACGACATCGCCGCCTATGCCGCTTGGAATACGTCGGGCAATACGATGGGCACCGTCGTTTCCCACGCGGTGATCGAATCGTATTATCGCGGCCGCGGGGACGAGTCGGCGGAGCGGCTTAACCGCAGCCGCGCGTACTACTATTTCCGTCTGATCGAGGACTGGGGGTATCAGGCGATCGTGCGCAAGGACGTCATCCACAACGAGCTGCCGAAGCTGGGAGCGAGCTACTACGAGCTGACCCATGTACAAGCGGAAGTGAATGCCGTCATTCGTTCGAAGCTCGAGCAGTTTTTCGAGCAGTACGTGCAGGAAGGGTGCCCCGGCCGCGTTAGAATCGAGGATGTCCACCTGCCGTGGAGCCGGATGTTCGAGGTCGGGTTCGAGGTAGTGTTGGAGCAATAGAACCGGATGGGCGGGGAGTAGTCCCGCTTGTTGGAGAAACGAGACTGTCGCCGAGTACGGGCAGTCTCTTTTTGTTGCCGAATGGAGAGGATTTCTTCTCCGAGAGAAGTTTACAGACCGCCGCGCATAAGGTATAACAGGAATTGTAAAAGAGAACGTGTGACGGAGGGACTCGGGATGAAACCGATTATAGCGATTACGGCCAACTATGAGGAGGAACACGCCAATCTGAAGCATGCCTACAGCGATTGGATCACGAACTCGGGAGGCATTCCAGTCATCGTGCCTTTCGGGTTGGGTGAGGAAGAGGTACGGAGGCTGTGCGAGGTGACGAGCGGACTGCTGCTGACCGGAGGCCCGGATATCGATCCCGGCTACTATGGGGAAGAGCCGCTGCCGGAGCTGGGCCGGATCACGCCCGAGCGCGACCGGCTGGAGGTGCTGCTGATCCGGGAATATGCCGCCCGGGGCAAGCCGATATTCGCCGTATGCCGGGGCGAGCAAGTATTGAACGTCGCTTTGGGCGGAAGCTTGTATCAGGACATTTATTCGCAATGCAGCACGTTGCAGCACAGCCAGAAGGCGCCGCGGAGCCATCTGTCCCATCGGGTGCGCGCCGAGGAAGACAGTAGGGTCGGGCGTATCGCCGGGACGACCGAGTTCAAAGTGAACAGCTTTCACCATCAGGCGGTCAAGGAACCGGCCCCGGGCATGCGCGTGACTGCCAAATCCGAGGACGGCATAGTCGAGGCGATCGAGAGCGAGTCGCACCGCTTCGTCTTGGGCGTACAGTGGCACCCTGAGGATACGGCCGGGACCGATGATGTTTCGCGGAAGCTTTTTGAGGCTTTTGTGAGGGCTTGCGGGGAAAAGTGAATCTTTATGGAAAAAAGAGAACCGATTGTCGATTTTGACAATTGGTTCTCTTTTTTACGTTAATATGGAGCAGAATGAATTGCGCATTGTTTTGAAAAAATCCTTGCAGGAGGCGGCTTCCTATAGATTCTCGACAGCTTTGGACTGTTGCAAAAAGATTCATATCACTAAAGCGTTAGAGTGATTCGGGACACCCTTCCAAAATTTAATTGTACTGCAATTGCTCGTCCGGTAAAGAAAGTGATATTGCTCTACATCAAAGTTTTCTACATCCAAAGATCTAGTGCATCTTTCTCATCTTCTTTGGAGGAATGCTTATGAAGCGCTTGGTATAGACCTTTTTTTTCCTGAGCAGTCAAAGTCACATGCTTGTTTGCGCTTTCAAATCCGTTCTGTCCTCTTGCATTTCGAGCAATTGTTTGTAAGTCGAGTGACCACGCAATTGTTTGCATATTAGACCTCCTCATTTTTGTGGAAATATATTACACTACTATTATAGTGCTATTAAGGGTGAAAATGGAAGGTGAAAATTTAATGATGCGAAAGATTTTATTTACTGTCGTGATCACTTATTTGATTATTTTGCAAGTATGGTTCGGGTACTTGCATTTAAGGTATCCTTTTCTAGGAGTTGACTTAGCTTTATCAAAGGAAAGCGACTGGGTTGTTAAAACAATTTCACGCGAAACTACGGGAATGGACATTAGAGTCGGAGATATTATTTATAAAGTGAATGGAAAAGATCCTAACGAACATATTACTGTAAAAAAGTGGAGGTCAATCGAGCAAGCAGATAACGTTGAAGTTATCAGGGATGGCATGAACATTTTCGTTGATTTAAAAGGGGTGACAAATTCATTAAAAAGGGATGTCCTACCTATTGTTGCCGAATTGCTATGTTTTACTGTCGCGACTTTACTATATGTAAAGGTTAGAAACTCAAATTCCGCTATTCTATTGTCCTTAATTTTTTTCAATGTTGGAGTAACATTTATGAGCTTGGCCGGATCTGCTAGGGGCGATGGTATTGCCAAACTTATGCTTGCGATTGCATTGCCTTCAGTTACGATTGCTTTTCTACATTTCCTTACGGCTTTTTTTAAGGAAAAATGCGGATTGAATTTAAAACTTAGGATGGTGTTCATTCTATATGCTTTTGTAACATATCATGCATCCGTTTGTTTTTTCTGGTTGTGGAAAGATACAGTTGATTATACGACGTATCGGATAAATGTACTAAGTATTCTGGTAACATTTTTAGTTGGCATCATAATGAGCTTTGGTGCACTATTTTATCTTTTTTTTCGGCATCGTAAAGAAACCTCTAACATCGCATCCATCATCCGATTTGTCATAACATCGATGTTCGTTTCGTTTCTCCCGGTTACCTTTCTTTCGTTTATTCCGAAGCTTATTTATAATGAGGAACTAGTATCGTCCTACATCACAAGCTGGTTCGTCCTAATCTTCCCGCTCGCCTTCGCCTACCTGATCATCACGAAGCAAATCTACGACATCCACATGGTGCTGAGGCGCGTCTTGTTTACGGTTATTATGGCACTGGTGCCGAGCTTGGTTGTTACCGGTTTAAACATCGCGGTGTTTTACGACCATTTGTCCGTCCGCAAAAGCGTTTTGTTTTTTTTCTTCAGTCTGGTCATACTCACTTTTGTCCTATACTCCGCAGAGCACATGTACACAAGAATGGAACGGTTGATGTTCCCGCGCAAATATTTTCTGCAAGCGGCTCTTAAGAAAATCGCCAAAGATTTGACTTCCGCCTCCAGCTTTCGTGATTTGAAGGATCTCATCCTTGTAGATATTGTAAGTACGCTTGAAGTTTACGGCGGCGCGATCGTCTTCAAATACCGGGATAGCACGGAAATCATCAGTGAGGGGGATATTGACGAATCCGAAGTGGAAGCCATGATGCAGCGCGAGCTGCCATGTGATCACCCCGACTACTTGTGCATCGAAATCAATAAACATGAAGAACATACCAGCTACTTGGTTATGACGCAAAAACGGTCGAACACTCTGCTCGTTCTGGAAGAGGTACAGTGGCTGAATTTGATTGTCTCTTATTTGGCGGTCAACCTGGAAAACGTTTACTTGATCCGCAAGCTGACGGACAAGTTGCACCGGATGGCCTCGCAAACGACCGACGGGCAGGAAACCGAGGATTTGAACTGGTTCCGCAAGCTGAGCTTCGAGCTGCAGGAGCGGGAGCGGATGCGGATCGCCGGGGATATGCACGATACGACGATGCAGGATTTGTTCCATCTGAAGCGCAAAATAGCCGCACTAGACGGCAAATACGGGCTGCCCCCGGAAGCGAAGGATCAAATTCGCAGTCTTGTCGATTACGTAGAAATCATTAACGTCACCTTGCGGCAAAATTGCTTTGACCTGCACCCGTATCTGCTGCAGGAGATCGGATTGATCCGGACGGTGGAGAAAATAATCGAGCGCGAATCGTATGCCTCCCCCTTCGAAATCCGCTTCGATGCGACCGGCGCTCACGCGATTGAACGACGAGGTCTGGAGACCAAGCGCCATTTGTTCCGGATTGTGCAGGAACTGCTCAACAACGCGAGGAAGCATTCGGAAGCGTCGGTTGTCAGCCTGCGGTTGTCGATGGCGAGAGGATCGTTCCATCTGCATTATGACGATGATGGAGTCGGCTTCGAGCCCGACCGGATGCGGTCTTCCGATATCCGCACGTCGGGGGTCGGCATGGAGCAGCTTCGCAGCCGCATCCTTTACTTGCAGGGCCGCTTGGAGCTTGACGCGAAAAAAGGAAGAGGAGTCCATATGAATATCTCCTTCCCGATAAAAGAGGGCGTTACGGCTTGAAACGGTTCGATTCGGATGAGGAGGAAAGGGAAAAGTATGGAATTGATGCCGGCGTGGAAAAGATGGGGCATGGAGGAGGGAACTCGCTCCGGATATCAGGCTGGTTTTCTACTAGGATTCGCCAAAGGTTATGAAGAAGGCTTCGCTATAGGCTTTGATAAAGGACGGGAGTTAGGCAGGCGAACGGCAAAATATAATTTGCAAATTTCTACGAAAAGGTCACTCGCCGGAGTACATCGCCGAAACGATCGAGGTTCCGTTGGAGGAAGTACGGAAATTGGTAGGACATCAGTAAATACGATATTTGATAGCGGGATCGCTCATTGGGCGATCCTTCTGCATATACTCCACCGATTCTGTGCGAATAATCCATAAACTCACGGGAGGTTGGCGATATGAACGGGCGTTTCCCCAAAAAGATTACCCGAAGAAAATTCTTGAGCACATCCGGCAAACTGACGTTGGGAGTGACGGGGATTTTGGCGGTAAGTACAAGTTTGTTTGCCTACGGAGAGTCCAATCGTAGAAAACGGATGGGTCCGAAGGAACGGCCGGGAAATTTCATTAAGCTTGGCGCATTGGACCGGCTAACTGCCATGCAAGGCATCGAAAAGATAGAGTACGAGGCAACGATACAAGACGCCTGGGTCACAAAAGAGATGAAAGGCTTCGTGTACGTATCCAATGATGCGGATGGAAATCTACTCATTTTGTCGCCAATATGCACTCATCTCGGATGTACGGTAGAGCCGGTCGGGGAACCGGATCATGGTGCGTCGTCACAAGATATCGTATACCGCTGCCCGTGCCATGGCGCCGAATTCGGATCAGCCGGGAATGCGACCGGTAACGGTAAAGGCCTACAGGGGTTGGCGACGTTCAAGCCTATAATCGCCGACGGTGAAGTGTATTTTAACCTTTTATCGCCGATGGCGGGGAACGCTGCAAGCAGATGACTGTCCCGACGTATCGGATAGAATAGCGGAAAAAAATGACGCTATTAGAGCGTTTTTCATGATGGTTACGAAAATAACGGAAAAATTTGCATCTATTGTTCGCGATTTCGGCGAAAAATGGGGTTTTCGAGGTTTTTTTGGCCAAATAGATGCAAAAATTTCCGTTATCACTCCGGCGAGGCTCATCCGGCGCACAATAAGCGCAATTTTTTCCACTATTTCGCCACTCACCATTCGTCACACGTAACTCCCCAAGCAACGAGCAAAGGCCGCCGACCTGCAAAGATCGGCAGCCTTTTCGCAATTAGTAGACGTTTTACTGCTGCACCTCTTTCGATGCAGCGGTCCCGGCAGCTGCCGAGCGGCCCGAGGCGGAGAATACGGGCAGCCGGACGAACATGGCCACGCCGAACAAGAATATTCCGGTCAAGACGAAGACGGCAGGGATCGGAATTTGGCTGCCGAGCACGCCGCCGAGCAGGGGGCCCGCCATAAGTCCCATCGCATTGGCCGATTGGTTCAGGCTGAATGCTCTGCTGCGGAAGCCGTGGTCCGTATTCTGGGCGATTATCGCGTTGAGCGACGGAAATACCGCTGCGAAGAATAGGCCGTAGCCGAAGCGAAGCGTACCGAAGCCGAGCAGATTGTGGAAGACGACTTGCAGGACATTGCCGATCGCGCCGCCCAGCAGGCCGATGAAGAGCACCTTCTCGTAGCCGATGCGCATGCCGAGCTTGCCCCAGCGGGGAGCGGCGATCAGCGTCGCGATCCCGACCGCCGAGAAAATGATGCCGGCATTCAGCGAGGCCGAAGAAGCGCTCGAGCCCAATTGCAGCACGTAGATCGTCAGCAGCGGCTCCGCGATCATGATCGAGGTGGTCGTGACGAACACGATGGCGATGGCGAACATGAGCGGACGGTTCCGCGACGCTTCCCGCAGGTCGCTGAATACCGAGGAGCGTTTGCCTTCCGGCTTCACGAAGGAGGGCTCCCTCACCCAGATCAGCGCGATCAGAAATGCGACAAACACCATAAGACCGGCCGCGAAGAATGATTCGCGGGTGCCGATGAAGTGGCTGATCACGCCGCCCGCCAGCGGTCCAATGATAGCCGCCGCCGCGGAAGCTGTAGAAATGATGCCGAGCGCATAGCCGACCTGCTTCTCCGGGGTATTGGTGGCGACCATCGCGATCGCCGAAGGGATATAGCCGGCGAGCAGACCCTCGATTACTCTCACCACGAGGAGCATATACGGATCATCGACGAGAAAATACATGAAGTATGAGGCGGACAAACAGATTCCTGCGCGCAGCATCATCGGCTTCCTGCCGTATTTGTCGGACATGGAGCCCCAGAACGGAGCGATCAGGGAGCTTGCCAGAAACGTGATGGCGAATACGCCTCCCGTCCAAGTTTCCAGATGAGAGTCTACGCCCAATTCATCTTTCAGAAAAATCGGCATGAACGGTATCGATACCGAGTAAGCCATGCTGACCAGAAAACAGCCGAGCCAAAGAATAAACAAGTTGCGTTTCCAAGAGTAGGTCACAGCCGAAGGCACTTCCTTGTATGTTAAATCTGCGCTTTGACTTAAATCATATCATTAAAAGGCAGGTTTGCCCGATAAGAGGTTGTTTTCACCTGATAAAATGTTGTAATGGATGCGGCTTCACAACCGCCCCGGTTCTCGATTAAACTGATAGAAGAGAGAGGGGATGTGGAGGTTTGCGCAATCCTTTAATTCACGATGTCCCGGCGGGCACGCCCGTCGAGGAAGGATATACGCGCGTATGGGAGCATTATGCCGACGAGCTTCGTCTGCTCGACCTGAAGCTTAGGCTGCTGTTTATACGCCGGCGGTCATTGGCGCCGGACCCGCAGGCCGACGCCTTCCGCGGCATGTATGTGTCGGAAGACGAGTTCATGCGCATGGTTGGCGATTGGGATGAAGAAGAGGAAGAGGACGAAGACCCGGAGCTTGGCTTTACGACTTCGGAAATACGCCGGCTGCAGGCTGAAATAGCCGCTCGCAAAACAGCCAGCGCCAAACGGCAAGTGTTTCTTCCGATTGCTTACATAAGCTCGGTCTTTGCGCTCAATGAAGTGGAGCAAAGTCTCGTTATGCTTTGTTTGGCGGTCGAGCTGGACCGCAAATACGAGCGGATATTCGGATTTTTGGCCGACGATTTGACTGTGCGCCTGCCCAATATAGGGTTGGCGATTCAACTCGTATGCCGATCGCCTGATGAGATGAGGGCGGCGCGTCTTGCTTTCGCGCCCGATGGCAAGCTTGCCCGTTACATGCTGGCGAAAGAGGACGCGGAGCCGTTCGGGCGCTCGCTGCTGTCCAAGCCGCTTTCCTTGGAGCGCCGTATCGCTACGTTTCTGCTCGATACGGGGGCGATCGATCAAGAGCTTCGGTCCATGGCAGCGATTCATTATCCGGACGAGCCTCTGGATAAAATCCTCGTTCACCGGGAGGTGCAGGAGCAGTTATCGTCGTTCGTATCGTTCATGGCGAAACCAAGGCAGGAGAGCGAGGCGGCGGTCGGAGTTCATCTGTACGGCCTGTCCGGTTCCGGCAAAAAGCTGCATTTGCGCCATGCATGCGCGAAGTGGGGCAAAAGTCTGCTCATTGCCGATCTGCGGCTCGTTGCCGCCGAGGCGGACCTTTTCGGGCAGAGGCTTGTCCGGGTGCTTCGGGAAGCGAGACTGCACCAGACGGCGCTCGCCTTTACGCATACGGACATTCTGTATCCGGAAGAACCGGACGCGGGGGCGAGGGATCGACTCCGTACGTTTCAGGACGAGCTGGACGATTTTCTGCTGCCGATTTTCTTGTTGTCGGAGACGAAGATCAGGCTGGAATGGGAATCCCGCACGAGAGTATGGCTGGAGAAGGAGCTGCCCGTACCCGACGAACGGGAGCGGATCGCGCTTTGGCGTACGTTCGGCGAGACGTCCGGCTTATCTTCGAATAATAATTGGTCCGGGCTGGCCGCGAAATTCCGCTTCACGCCAGGCCAAATACGCAGCGCGCTGGACGATGCGGCGATTTTGTCGGTTTGGGAAAACAAGGAACCCTCGGCCATGCTGGATCAGGCATGTTACCGGCAAATGAGGCATAGGCTTGAGCGAAAGGCCGTCCGGATCGAACCCCGGTATACTTGGGACGACATTATTTTGCCGGATGAGCAAAAGGACCTGCTGCGCAATGCCTGCAACCAGGTGAAGTACCGGGCGCTCGTGTACGGGGAATGGGGATTCGAACGGAAGCTTGCGTACGGCAAAGGGCTCTCCATGCTGTACGCGGGGCCTCCAGGTACGGGGAAGACGATGTCCGCGCAAGTCGTGGCGCGAGAGCTGCGCATGGAGCTGTACAAAATCGACTTGTCGCAAGTCGTCAGCAAATATATCGGGGAAACGGAAAAAAACTTGCACGAGATTTTCGGCGAGGCGCGAAAAAGCGGCGCCATCCTGTTTTTTGACGAGACGGATGCCTTATTCGGGAAACGGTCGGAGGTGAAGGACGCCCACGACAAGTACGCCAACATCGAGACGGCTTATCTGCTTCAGAAAATGGAGGAATACGACGGGATTTCCGTTCTGGCGACGAACTTGCTGAACAATATCGACGAGGCGTTTTTGCGCCGGATCAATTATGTGATCAAGTTTCCGTTCCCGGATGCGGAGTACCGGGAGAAAATATGGCGGGCTACTTTCCCGAAGGAAACGCCTTTATCGGATGATCTGGACTTCAGATGGCTGGCCCACAAATATGAGATCGCCGGCGGTAACATCAAAAATGTCGTGCTCTCGGCGGCGTTTCTGGCGGCGGAAAAGGAAGAGGCGGTATGTATGCGGCATATCGTAAGCGCGGTGCGTCATGAGCTGCAAAAATCGGGGAAAATTATTTCTCGCAACGATCTTGAGGACTATTGACAGTTTGAAAACTATTCCATATTTCCTATAGTCAGTGTGGGAGATTGCCAGTATAATATAGGAGTCGGAAAATGTCATCCGTGCTCGTTAGGTTGGAATTTTTCTACAATCGAGACCTTTTCTGGGAGTGATTACCTATTGGCGACTATTCCGTCATAGCGGATGTCAGCGCTTCGCTGATCAAGCTGCTGAGGGAGCAGATGACGCCCGATCCGATTCCGCAGCCTGAATTGATCGGCCTTGGTTCGCCGGTCGATAAAGGGGATTTTTACTTGTCGTTGTTTCTGTACAACGTAAAGGAAAGCGGTGACAACCGCAAAACCCAGATGATTTCGCGGGGAACGGGCGAAATTCAGTATCCGCCGATGGCGGTCGACCTGCACTACATGATGACGGTCCAGTCTCCGGCAGATTTGCAGTCCCGAGCGCTCGATGAGCAGCGTATTTTGGGACGCGCCATGCAGGTGCTTTACGACAATTCCGTCCTGCGGGGCTCGTCGGTAGTCGGGACGCTGGCCGAGCGTGAGGAAGAGGTGCGAGTCGTCATGGACAGCTTATCCGGCGAAGGGATGCTGAACATGTGGAATTTCGCCGACACGCCCTATCGGCTTACGGTCAGCTACATGGTCGGTCCGATCATGATCGATTCAACCCGCATCAAATCGACCAAGCGGGTACTGGAGCGCGACGTTTCGATTCAAGGCTAGTCTGGGGGGAGCAATCATGGAACAGCTGCGTGTCGTCCGCATGAAAACGCGGGTCTCCTTCGTGGTGGCCTTGCGAGACGGCTGCGTGTCCGGACCGCCCTCCGACCGCAATTTGGAGGTTCGACTGGTCAATTACCCGAGAAAGCCGATCGGCAAACCGGACGGCACTTACATATTCGTTGACTTGGAACCGGGTACATATCGTTTGGAAATCAGCTCTACTTATTACTTTCGCGAGACGAGGGATATTTCGGTCGGTCCCTCGAGCGCAATCATTCACATTCCTTTAATTCCGGTTCCGTCCTATCCGTACAGGCCGAACGACACGCTTGTTCGCGCGATGGTGGCGGACGCATCGGGGCTTCCGATCGGCAACGCCGTCGTGACGGCTACGATGTTGTCCGAGGATTGCGTCAAAGGGCGCATCTCGGAAGACAAAGCCGGGAAAGGAAGCGATGAAATTTCGGTCGCTTCGCTTACCGGGAAAATCGAGATCGGCGACCGCTTCCTGCTGGTCGGGCGAGGCTCTAAGGAAGGCAAGGAAATGATCCTTATTCGCGATGTGATCGAGTTTCAGCGACGGTTTCGGCTGGAGAGCGGGCTTAAGTCCTCTTATTCGCGGGGATCGCTGTTGTTTCCGTTGCTTGTCACCAGGACGACGGAGCGGGGCGAGCTGGCCGTTGCCTTTCCCGGCGGAAAGGCAAAAACGTTCAAAGCGGAGCTTCGCATCGAACGCGAGTCGGACAACAAATCCGCGGTTATGGAAATATCCGTGGAAGAAGGCGGCACGGTCAATCTTGGAACATGGATCGTCTAGCAGTCCAGATTCATTTCCATTTTGAATACTAAAAAACCGAAGCTGAAAGGAGAGAACTGGTCCGAGTTTACGGTATTAGCGGACAATTTTTGTTCCATACCGTCGAACATGACCGGGAAACAATGGCAGAATATTTATCTCCAGGCGTGTATGTGGAAGAGTTTGACAGTGGCGCGGCGCCGTTGGAAGGTGCAAGCACAAGTACAGCCGGATTCATCGGCCTTGCGCAACGGGGGGAAATCGAAGGGCTTCCTCAGTTAGTCACTAGTGTCGCGGATTTTCATCGCATCTTCGGCAGCTATTTGTCGGAGAACGCGTTCGGTGATTACCGTTTTCTGTCTTACGCAGTCGAGCACTTCTTCTTGAACGGAGGAGCGCGGGCATTCGTAATGCGCGTAGCGCCTTCGGACGCCAAGCTCGCCCACAACCAGTCCTCTACGAACAAAGAATCCTCCGTTCTGAACATCCAGTCGAAAAATCCGGGGGCTTGGGGTAATCAGATTCGCATCGCAGTCGTTCCTTCCAGCAAAGCAAAAACCCAAATCTACGAAATTTTAGGCGATACCGACGAATCCAAGCAATACCGCGTCAAAAACAACGCCGGCTTCAACGTAGGCGACGTAGTCGCTTTCGAAGCAAACGGCGCGAAGCAATACAACAAAATCGTATCTTCCCAGGACAACATTATCGAATTGGAGACGGCGCTCGAAGGCGGAGCCGACGTTATCGATCAAAACCTGCTGCCGGCCAAAGTGCTGACGACCAGCGAGTTTACGATGCACGTCTTCTACGGCGACGAAGCGGAGACGTTCGAAAGAATGTCCTTGAACGTATCTGCCGCGAACCATATCGAGAAAGTAATGGCACGCTCCAATATCGTCAAGGTGCAGGACATCTCCGGCGGCAGCGGCGGCGCTGTAGCTCCTTTCGAAGTCATTTCCGGACAGAGCGAAGCGGCAGGCAAATTCCAGATCGCGCTTGCCGGCGGCAGCGACGGCTCCGTAGCCAACTTGTCGGCATCCGACTTTATGGGGCAAGACCGCGGACCGGGTAAACGGACGGGCATTCAGGCGTTTATCGACAACGATTTCGTCAGCATTATGGCCGTTCCGGGCGTAACCGATCCGAACGTGCAGCTCGCTCTCGTCGCCCATTGCGAAAACCTGGGCAGCCGTTTCGCCGTGCTCGACATTCCGCGCGACAAGACGAAAGTGGCGGACGTGATGACGCACCGCAACATTTTCGACAGCCAATATGCAGCGATGTACAATCCGTGGCTGCAAGTGTTCGACCCGCTTGACAAGCGCAACATTTACATTCCGCCATCGGGATCGATGATCGGCATCTATGCCCGTTCCGACAATACGCGCGGCGTACATAAAGCTCCCGCCAACGAAGTCGTGCGCGGCGTCGTCGGCCTCGATTGCCAATACAACAAAGGCGAGCAGGACATTTTAAATCCGCAAGGGGTCAACCTGATCCGCCAATTCGCCGGCCAAGGAATCCGCGTATGGGGCGCACGCACTTGCTCCTCCAACGGATTGTGGAAATACATCAACGTAAGAAGACTGTTCATATTCCTTGAAGAATCGATCCGCAACGGAACGAACTGGGTCGTCTTCGAGCCGAACGACGAGCAGCTGTGGGCCCGCGTACAACGTACGATCGATGCTTTCCTGACACGCGTATGGAGAGACGGAGCGCTCATGGGTGCAAGCCCGGGCGAAGCGTTCTACATCAATATCGGACGCAGCACGATGACGCAGGACGATATCGACAACGGCCGCCTCATTTGCGTGATCGGCGTCGCTCCCGTGAAGCCTGCGGAGTTCGTCATCTTCCGGATTACGCAAAAAACGAGAGAAGAATAAGGGAAAGGAAAGGGGTAAAGTATGGCAGGCGAACGTAAAGATCCATACCGCAATTTTAGATTCCGTGTTGAAGTGGCCGGCATTCAGCAAGCCGGTTTCAGCGAAGTATCCGGTTTTGACGCCAGCTTATCCGTTATCGAATACCGGGAGGGCAATCAGGTCATTACTCCTCGCAAGCTGCCCGGGCTGGCCAAATACGGCAACATCACGCTCAAGTGGGGCGTTACGGACTCCATGGATATGTACAACTGGATGTCCGAAGCGATCCAAGGCAAAATTACGCGCAAAACGGTTACGATCATCGCCATCAACGAAGAAGGCGCCGATGTAGCGACTTGGCAAGTGATCGAAGCATGGCCTTCCAAATATTCGGCCCCAGGCTTCAACGGATCGGGCAACGAAGTCGCGATCGAGAACCTGGAGCTGGCTCATGAAGGAATGACCCGCACGAAGTAACGGCTGCGGACTAGCGGGAAGAGGTGTCGGGCATCGCCCGGCTCTTCCCGCATCCGTTTTTCATACGCGCAAAACTTAATAGCTAATGCTTACGATGCTAGTTTTTGCATACGCAAAAACTTAATAGTTAATGCTTACGATGCCAGTTTTGCATACGCAAAACTTAATAGCTTATGCTTACGATGCTAGTTTTTGCATACGCAAAAACTTTTAGGAGGACAACAACATGGCTTTCCAAACCGAATACGAATTCGAGCTTCCAAGAGGGTATGTCGACGACAGCGGAACGCTGCACAAGCGCGGCGTCATGAGGCTTGCGACGGCGGCTGACGAAATATTGCCGATGCGCGACCAGCGCGTACAGACAAATCCGGGTTACTTGAGCATCATCCTGCTGGCCCGCGTCGTCATCAAGCTGGGCGATCTTCGAGCGATTGATACACGTACGATCGAGGGTCTGTTTACGGCCGATCTCGCCTACCTGCAAAACCTGTATCGTACGATCAACGAGGTTGAAGCGCCGAAAGTACATTGCATATGCCCGAAATGTGAGCATGAATTCGATGTGGACGTGTCTTTTTTGGACGAGACGGCGGGGGCATAACCGGGTATCCCATTGACAAGATTTACGAAGAGGCCAGCTTCATCGCCTACTATTTTCATTGGCCTCACGAGCAGATCATGTCGATGGAGCACCGGGAACGCCGACGCTGGTGCGAGGAGATTTCCAAGATCAACCGCAATTTAAACGAGGACGGGCAGGAGAAGCCGAACAATCCGTTCGACGTGTTTAACAAGAGGTGAACAGTCTGTGGCCAAACGAATGAACGACGCGATCGGAGCTTTCCGCTTCAAGGTGGAGCTCGACGGACTTCTGGTCGGCGGGTTTTCCGAAGTGTCCGGCATTCAGTCCGAGATCGAGGTTATGTCATACCCGGAGGGCGGACTGAACACTTACGTGCACAATTTCCCGAAGCAGACGAAATACCCCCGTATCGTGCTGAAGAGAGGGATTACCCAATCGAGCGAGCTGTGGGATTGGTACGACGGCGCGGCGGGCGGTACGGTCAAACGAAAAAACGGGTCTGTTATTTTGTACAACAATGGCGGGAAAGAATTATGCCGTTGGAATTTCTTCGAAGCGTACCCGGTGAAGTGGCACGGTCCGGATCTGAATGCGACAAGCGGCAACGTTGCCGTTGAATCGATTGAAATTGTCCATAACGGACTGAAGACCATTTTCAGCAAATAGTATTCGCGGCAGCTTGTGCGAAGGAAGCGGGATATCCCCGACATCGCCTATCCAGGAGGGATTTCATATGGCACCTTTACAACCGTATAAGTCCCGAATCCTCCAAGGCAAGGCGAGGACAGCCGATGTTCCCGCAGGTGTTCGAGGGATGTCGACACGTTCGGGGTCAATGGACCCGAACCGGTTCGCTTCCGGAATCATGGGCAAATACGGGTTCACGCGCGGCAATTATTTGGGACGGTTGTCGCTGGTCTTCAAGCTGCAGCGAGAATTAGTCCAACAAGTCATGCGTGGCGCAAAGAGCTCGGACGTGATGACGAATCAATGGTTCATCCGCCTGCAGCAGCTGCAGGAGGCTATGCCGGCGACGCCGCAAGTGCAGAAGGTCATCCAGGAAACGACCCGGTTGTTGGAACGGGTTACCGTCGTGCAGGAAGCTGCGCAGACGAATAAAGACCAACTGCCTAACCTGTCGGACCACGCCCTTGATAGGAAGCCGGACGATCGGAATTCCGAAGCGCGACCCGACGAATCCAAATCCGGACGCAACGGCAGATCGCGAAAAAAGAAAGCGGAGCAAACCACGCGAAGCGGGGAAAGCTCGTCCGGGTCAAACGAATCGAACCGGAATTCCCGCAATACGGCGCAGGATGGGAAAACGGATAAAGAGGACGTCCAGGATCAACCCAAACGCGGCCGCAGCTCGAAGCGTCATAAAACGAACGATGCATCCGCAGCTCGACCGGAGATAGAAACGGCGCTTCCCGACAAGGTGAAACCGGCGGGCAAAGCCGTCGCCGTCCTCCGGATGAAGCCGTTCACAAACAATTGGGTCCAGCTCAAAGACGGAGGCGACGGTTCGCGACGGAACCGTAATTTGTTATCCGAGCTTCATACGCAACCGGCGATGAAGCCGCTTGCCGACCGCTTCTCAGCTAACGGAAGCATTGAATTTAAACCGAAGCAGACTCGATTCGGGCGCCAAGCCGATCGATTGCCCGGAAGTTTATTCCTGCAGCCATTCGAAATGATATTGCGTTCTACACGCAAACGTACGTACATAGATTCGATCCTAGACAAACAGGTCAGAACGTTCAATCCGATAAAACGGAATCCGACCGCACGGAATGAACCGTCCGGACTTCACAGAACAAATCATCACGAACGGTATGCCGAACAACCCGCGCGAGTAAATATCGAACATAACGAAGGATATTCCGCCGAGATCATACGGCCATCCGGCCGCATCATCGGGAATCCGGCGAAGGAGAGCAAAGCTCCGACCGGCCGGACCGCGGATTCGATCCGACTATCATATAAGCACCCGGTTCCCGCATCTTCCGATTCGTTGGCGGGAGAACCGGCACGTAATGACGCAAGCATATTTACGGCTCCGGGCATGCCTACGCCCATAACCGATAACAGTTCCCGGCCAAATCAGAGCCTGGTTGTGCGGCGTCGCCTGTCGAGCCCGTTTGACCCTTTGATCCGCCGATCCGCCGATGCATATTTATGGCCGCCGCTCGGGTCCGATTCAAGCATCGGCAATCTATTGCCGGCGATGATGCCGATGGTGCCACGAAGACGGGCAGCCGATCAACCCGGCCATTTTGCCGAACGGCCTACCGCGATGCGGTTTGCGCTGCCACAATTATCCGCTATCCATCGTCCCCAATTCTCCTTGAACAGAGCGGGTGCGTCGGATAATCGACCAGCCTACTCCAAACGGAACGATCGGTTGACCGAGGTAGAGGAGTTGACCGGGCGGCTGCAGCCGCTCGGCTTTAGCGGTCTAAAGGTACAGGGCGCCGGCAATGTCCCGACATCGGACAGCAAGCAAGCAACCCCAAGAGCAAGTCGAGGAGCCGAGGCTCGTCCGGAATCATTCGAATTCCCGCAGCGGAGCCATCCGGTCAGCCGGATAGTAATGCGGCGACAGGTTCAAATTCATCGCGGAAGCGATGGAGAGCTACCGACTCAATCACCTTTTTCGAAAAGCGCGATCATGAATGCAAGAGCTTCTGATGCACTGCGCATCATGCGTAAGCAATTCGATACGGCGTATCGGTCAAGTTCACCGCTCTTCGCCTTGTACCCCGATCGGCCCGGGCAGCGGGCCATATATCCGTCGTCCGTCGACGGTTGGATCGAGGACGCGGCAACGAAGCCCGGTGTCGGTACCGTTATTCGGAGAGCCAATCGAACGATTCCGAATAGATCCGGACTCCTAGAACCGGGTATCGGAGCGCCAATCCAACAACAGTCGGTAAAGGAGGAATATAACAAGCCTCTTAGACCGGTGCATCGGTCCCTTTACACCGGAGAACAAAGAGTTCCGACAATCTCTATCCGGGACTCCTCATACAGCAATTTAAAGCCCATCGCGGATCCTTATATAGCGCCTTCCTCAACTGGAAGACCGGTGGCCGTACGACAGGATGATCAGTTGTCCAGTTCGATAGCTACGCTTCAACGGACAATTGCTGCGGAGCCGATCAAGAAGGCGGCCGATCCGATCGCGTTTGCTCTCGCAAACGAGACACCGGTGCTGCTGAAGGAAATATTGGCTCGGCATGAGTCAGGCATTCAGAGGCTGCTGCTCGATCCGGCCGTGAATGCGGATAGAGGCGCAAAGCGAATGTTTCCGCTTATCGGCGAATGGGGAACTGATAGGGAGAACGGCGATTCGTTCAAATCCCGTGTCCGATGGCTCCCATTCGATCGCAGGCGATCGGACCGACTCTACGAACCATTGCCTGAACCGGGAGAAAACGCGGCCGACAAATTGGCCACCCGAAATTTGACCAGTCACGCGGACAATCGGCCGTTATCCGTATCGGTTCCACTGGGAAGTCAGGCGGGCAAAGGGCGGACGCTGGCCCTTCACTCCATTCAGAAGGTCATCGCAACCGGAGTTCGAATGGAGAATGGTGAAGCGGCGGATGTTCCTTCCGTATTCCGATGGATAAAGTCCAAATTCAGTACGGCGGATTTGCTGCATAAGCGTGCTTCCCGCCATTTACGACAGGATGACGGCGTTGAGCGGTCTAAAGCGTCGCGCCAAATCAATCCGGTATACATACCGGGAATGAATCCGATTCCCGCACCGGCCCGACTTTACCGGCGACCGACCGGCGACAGGGCTTCAACAGAACCGGCTCCTTCTGCGATCCGGCCAGTTAGGCAGCCGGAGGCGAATAAGCCGGGCGAGATCCGAAGGGATGCCCGCAGCCGTTCGCCGGCAGTTCCCGGCAGCGGCATCATCATGGCGCCAACAGCCAGGAGCCAGGCTAAACCCTTTACATACGGGTACACGTCTGCACGATCCGATACGGCAAAGATTTTCCGCCGCACCTCTGTCAGGGACGATCATGACAGGCAAGGTATAACGGCAATTCCATTGCAGAATCGGTCCGGCAAGCTCCCGATTGAACAGCGGGTTGAAGAAAATACACGATTCCAGGACGATTTCCGGAAATTACGCGAAATTATTCGAGGCGAGTCGGACGGGGCAGCTGTAAAGCCGGCGGCAATGCGGATGACCGCCGCGGACCCTGAACGGATGACGCCGATGGCGGACAGCGCCCCTTCAATCGCGTCTTTACGCCCAACGATCGGGATAGGAAGTCCGACAGCTCAGACCGGGGATGCCCCGCTTAGTCGGAGCAATCAATTCGGTTATCCGCCATTTAGGATCGGCTTGGACAAGGTGTCGGAGTATAGGGGTTCACGAAACGATATTGCGATTAGGCGCAGCATCGCCAGTGCAACCGATCCGATATTCGGTCCGGTCAAGAACCGGGTGCACCGCAGGCTGAATGAAGGGTCTGCAGGCGGCATCGGCACCGGTGATGAAATTGTAAGAAGCGGGTCGGCAAAGAGACTTTCGCATAGCGGGACGATTGAGCCGGACACGGTCCAAGCAGCCGGAACGTTGCGGAACGATCTACGTAACGACAGGAACCGTAAGCGCCAAGTTCGAACGGAAAGTACGGGTCCCATCCGATGGAATGAAGATACTCCGCATCAATCCGGCAATATGCGGGTCAACGATGCCAGGATTCGAAACGGTTTGCCGATCCTGGATCGGGAGTCCGGCCTCTTGCGCCGTATCGGAGTTCGATCAGCCGTTCCGTACGAAAGCGGCCGCCCTTGGCAGGCAAATCTGTCTCATTTGCGAAGAAGCTCGCCGGTGATTGAACAGGATGATTCGGCTCCGGATTCGATCGGATTATCAACCGGAGTGATTCGCAGAAAAGCGAATGACATAAACAGTGTCTTAGGACATACCCGCAAGCCGGTTCCGGAACCTATGCTACAGACGTATACGGAGCGGTGGGAGTACCCGACTAATGAAAGCGGAACAAACAGAGAGGACGGGCGGCATCAAACGCCATTGAGTCGACTCAGGCCGGTTATACTGTCGAATCGCCTGCCTCGTAATGCCGGCGATAAAGACAGTAGTACGGCTTCCGATCGGCTGAAACCGCTACAGCGGAGTTTTTGGCAGAGAGCCGATCCGTCCATTTTGCCTAGAAGCGGCGATAGCGCAAATACGGACATTTCCGCTTTGACGCGACGTTATCCCGGCCGGGAGCGGTACGGCATAGGTAATATCGCATGGGCGGGCGCAAGCTCCAGCCTTACGATTTATCGCAATATAAACCCTACTTCTTATATGACGGATAAGATGGGTGCCGGAGTTCCATTCGATTCCGGATATACCCGGGATCGGACTGTCGGAGACAAGAACGGCACGGAACGCGAACGAATATACACGGTTCGTCGGAAAGAATCGCCAGGGTCTGCATCAGTCATACAAGCACTATCAGGCTCGGCGGCTCCCGAGAAACCGGCTTTTCCATATAAATGGTCCGGTTCGGACCGGAAAGAACGGGACAATCAACGATTGTCCGGTACCGGATCAAGTTCATCCCGTCTAGAGGCGCATCATTACAGGAATCGGACAACGCTCCATACGAATACACTGCGCACCGTCGTTTCTCCTGTTACGCTTCAAACGTTGGATCGAGCTGTCGGCGAAAGCGGAAGCTTCACCGTACTGCAAAGGGCGGCGAGTCCGCTGCGCGGCTCGGCCGACACGATTGTACATACGATACGTGACCGAATAGGAACTATGCAATACGTTACGACCGACAAGACCCGTGCAGGAGACAAGGCAAGCACTGCGGGATACCGCCCTGAGCGGACACGTACCGCCGCTGCAACAGAGCTTCGTATCTTGCGGATGTCTATGGCCTCAGGGACGCAAGCCTTGGGGACGACCAGATCGGGTATGGCGGGGCAGGGGCCGGCCGTTCCGGAACGAAGAGTGATCGCGCCTCAAGCAGCGATGGCGCTCTCGGCTGCACCGGCTCAAGTGCTGCAGCTCAAGGTGAACGAAGCCCGATCGAATGCGGGCATGCTCCCGATGGAGCATAAGCAGAGGGCGGCGGTTCCCGGCGTTCTCGGCTCGGATCCGGCCGACATCGACTATAGGCGGCAGACTAAACCCGCCGCTCCGGCCGAGACGGTCAGCGTCATAGAGCCTGCTCCGCCGCAGATCGATATGGCGGAGCTCCAGGAAATGGTCATGGGGCTTCCCCAATTCGACATCAAAAACATAACCGACCGCGTATATCGTGAAATCGAACGGAAAATCCGCTTCGACCGACAGACGCGCGGATTGTAGGAACGTTCCGCAACAGGGAAAGGCGGGGTAAACCGATGGGGCTCAAGAAAGCCAAAATCATCGTTGACCGGGGGAACAAGAAGGAGAACATCGAAGTGCTGTTCAACCCGAACGAATACGCCATGGATGCAAGCAACCACTACAATTGGAAAAAGGTTCCCGGTCTGTCGATGCCGGTCGGACAGTTCGTTAGCGGGAACACGACGACACTCACATTTGATTTGTTTTTCGATACCTATGAGAAAAAGACGGACGTCCGGGTATATACAAAAAAAATATCGGGCCTGCTCGACGTGGAGAAGGAACTTCATGCGCCGCCCGTATGCCGGTTCGTATGGGGCTCTATCGATTTCAAAGGAATCGTCGAGAAAGTGACGCAAACGTTCACGATGTTTCTCGACACCGGCATTCCGGTCCGGGCGAAGCTGAAGGTGACGATGCGCTCGTGGTATACGAAGGAAGAGCAGCTTCAGAACATTCCGCGCCATTCCGCAGACCGTACGAAGCAGAAGATGCTGAAGCAGGGCGAGGAGCTGTGGATGATCGCCGCCGAGGAATATCAGGACCCGGGCCTATGGAGGGAAATCGCGAGAGCGAACCGGATCGACAATCCGGCCAGGCTGCAAACCGGGAAACGAATAACCGTTCCGAGATTGGATTGAAGCCATGGCACAATTGCAGCTGGAAACCAATTCTTTCTCATACGGCGATCTGGAGAAAAAATACGGCAATTTCTTCGTCCCTGCCGTTGAAATATCCGTAAACGGCAATAAAATATCCGACAAAATCGCCATTGCATCCGTCCGCGTGAATACGACGATCGACTCAACGGCGGATTCGTTCACGATCCGCGTCACGAACGCATTCGAGTGGGAATCGAGCAAATGGCTGTGGCAGGACGTATTCGTCATCGGCAGCCCGATCGATATTCAGCTCGGATATGTCGACAAATTCGCGCCGGTGTTCAGCGGATACATCACGGCGATAACAGCCGAATTCCAGGGAGACGACGGAGCGTCGCTTATCGTAAGTGGCATGGATTTAAGCTTCTTCATGATGAAGGGTACGCGGATGCAAACGTGGAACGAGAAAAAATACAGCGAAGTCGTGCAGGAGATCGCTTCCCGCCACAAAGCGACGCCGCACATCGACGCTACGACGGATAAGCTTCCGACGATTTCGCAAAACATGATGAACGATTTTCATTTTATTCAGCATTTGGCCAGGCTGCTGAATTACGACTTTTTCGTCGTCGGCAAACATTTGTATTTCCGCAAGCCGCTCACCCAGACGACGCCGGTCGTTACGATCGCTTTGGGCAAAGAAATCCGCTCGCTCTCTATCGAGCATAATTTGTCCGAGCAGCTGACCGGGGTCAAAATCCGCTTCTGGGACGATAAGGAACAGAAAGTCGTCACGAATGAAGCGGGGGCGATCACGAAGCTGGGCGGCAATTCCAAGACGGGCAAGGACGTATTGGCCAAAATCGGCGATTATACGGAAACGCTGTACATGAACGCGAGCTCCGCGAGCGAAGCCAAAAATTATGCGGACGCATATCTCAATCACCGGTCCATGAAGCTCGTATCGGGAACGGGGGAGTGCAACGGCATTCCGGAAATACGGGCGGGCCGCTACTTGAAAATAGCGGGTGCCGGCGAAGCGTACAATCAACCGTATTATGTGACGGCCGCGAGCCACATCCTGGACGGAGACGGCTATGTGACGCAATTTGTGTTGGGGGGGAACGCCATATGATGGAATTTCCCGTAGACTTTATGCCGAACACGCTCAATCCGCGTATCGACGGGGTCATGATCGGTGTCGTGACGAACAATAACGATCCGGACAAACTGGGGCGGGTCAAGCTGCATTTGCCGCTCCACGACGAGAAGGCGGAGACCGATTGGGTACGTATCGCCACAATGATGGCGGGCAAGGAAATGGGCAGCTTGTTCATCCCCGAAGTCGGAGACGAGGTGCTGGTCGCGTTCCATTTGGGACAAATCCGCTATCCGATCGTAATCGGCATGCTGTGGAACAAAAAAAATACGCCTCCGCCTCCGGCCGATAAAAACGATGAGCGGAAAATCATTTCCCGCTCCGGCAATCAGATCATGTTTACCGACAAGTCGGGCGAAGAAACGATAACGGTCAAGACGAAGAAAGGGCAAACCGTCGTATTGGGCGATAAAGACGACTCGCTTACGATCGCCGACCAGAGCGGCAACAATAAGATTCTGATCAAAGGCGGCTCGGCCAACGAGATTTCGATCACGAGCAGCTCCACCAAAATTACGCTCGATGCGAAAGGAAGCGTCGCGATCGAAAGCGCCAAAGAAATCAAAATCAAATCGACGCAGGTGAACATCGAAGCGTCCGCGACGATGGCGATCAAGGCAGGCGCCTCTCTTGACCTGAAGTCGGACGGCATGATCAATATTAAAGGCTCGATCGTCAAAATCAATTAGGAACTTTAACGGAATGCAGAAACGTTATTCTGTTAAAGTTCCTAAAGCGGGGGAGAATGCGTTGACCAGCGAATTTTTGGGACGGGGCTGGAAATTCCCGGTTCAGGTCGACCCGGCTACCGGCAGGATCCGCCTGTCCGAGTACGAGGAAGATATTGCGGAGGCAATCCGGATCATACTCGGCACATCCCTTGGGGAGCGGGTCATGCGGCCGGACTTTGGCTGCGGATTGCGGGATTACGTGTTCGGAACGACGGACGACACGACGCTGCGCATGCTGGAAGGCAGCATCGTCGAAGCGATTCGCGTTTGGGAGCCGCGGGTGGAGGAAGTGGAAGTGAATGCGACGCCCGACCGGACGGATCCGGGCAAAGTGCAGATCCGGATTCAATATTTGGTTCGAACGACGAACAACTTGTTCAACCAGGTGTATCCGTTCTACTTGTACGAAGGAACGAACTAATGGAATCGAAGGAGCCGGCCGCCATGTCGAACGATAAGGACGGAGAGGGGGTGGAAGGGTGAACCCTCCGCAGCTAGATGCCCGTACGAGGGCGGATCTGATCGCCCGAATGAAAGAGCTCGCGCCTTACTATACGCCGGAATGGAGATTTACCCCGGACGATCCCGATCCCGGCACGGCGTTGTTTTTGCTGTTCGCGGACATGTATCACGAGAATGTCAAACGGTTGAACCGGGTACCTTCCAAAAACCTCGTCGCGTTTTTGAACATGTTCGACGTTTCGCTGCTGCCTGCCCGTCCGGCGGCCAGCTATGTCACCTTCTCGTTGAACGAGGGGACGAGGGAGCCGGTCCTCATTATGGCCGGTACGAGGATTCATGCCGCGGGGCCCGACGGAGATATTCCTTACGAGACGGTACGGACCGTCCTGCTTACTCCGTCTCGATGGCATTCGGCCTATTTGTCCAGCCGTAAACACGATACGATCGTGCGAATTCCGCAGAAGTTGATGACCGATCCGACGATCGGCAAGTCCGAGCCGACGCCGCTGTTTCGTCTGAAGGGCGAGCCTAATTTGCAGGTGCACGCGCTGTATTTGGCTCACGAATCTATGCTGACCGTATTCGAAACGGCTAAGATCGAAGTCGAGATCGGCAATTCCTCCCGGCGTTTCGACGAAACCGGCATGTGCAACCAATTGACCGATCCGTCCTTGACGGAGTGGGCATACTCGACGCCTGACGGCGATTGGCGCCCGTTCGACCGGGTCGAAGCGCGCAACAACCGGATCGTGCTTACGAAGTCGGAGCCGGGAGAAATTGCCGAACGGACGATTAACGGGGTTTCCAACCGTTGGATCCAGTGCAGGCTGAAGCCCCATGACGCCGGCCGGAAGTCGCTTGCCGACGGCGGTCTCGCGTTGGACCGGATCGAGATCAAGACCGATTACGACGACTGTCTGGACCGCGGCGGCTTGGAACCGGATTTGATGTTTTATAACGATATCCAGGCCGATCCTTCCGGATTTTATCCGTTCGGCGATCAGTTCGTGCAGTACGGGACATTCTACATCGCGAGCCGCGAGGCGCTCAGCAAAAGGGACGGCTGGATTCATGTCGACTTTACGCTGAAAGCGATCGAGAACCGGTTCGTCCCGGAGCCGGAGAAGCAGATCGACTGGAAGATGATCATGAAGAAGTCGCAATTCGAGAAATCGAAGGTGCCGATCGTTTCCATTACCCATGTTGCGTGGGAGTATTGGAACGGCAACGCCTGGGTGCGACTGAATGCGGGCAAAGAGGCGGAGAAGCTGTTTTATCATCCGTCGGAAGAAGGCGCGCGGAGAAAAATTGCATTCCGTTGTCCGTACGATCTGTGCTCCGTCTACGTGAACGGGCACGACAATTTCTGGATTCGCGGACGCATCCTGCAAATCGAGAACGCATACGCGCCGCTGCCGATCTATTTGTCGCCATGGATGGAGCAGGTGAAAGTAACGTACGGATTCGACGAACGGGTGTACGGACTGGAACGTTGCTTGACGCTCAACAATACGGTTTACGAGGATTATACGCGCCACAGCTATTCGGGTCTTGGCGGCTTCGAGCCGTTCGTTCCGCTCGATGTGGATCATCCGACGCTGCATATCGGGTTCGATGCGCCCCCCGTGCGGGGGCCGATCTCGATTTATGCCTCCATCGTTCCGCAGCGGACGAGAGGGGAAGTATCCCCGTGGCTCGAATGGCAATATTTGCGGGTTTCGCCGTTATCGGACAGCCGGTCGGAGTGGGCTCCTCTTAAAGTGATCGACGGAACGAAAGGTTTGACCGAGAGCGGCGCGATCCAATTCGTCGGCCCCGGAGATTTTACCGCCGGAACGGTATTCGGCTCGAACGGATATTGGATTCGTGCAGTCAACCGGGATGACCGGTACGACGATTTGGACGGACACGAAGCGCTTCCGAAGCTGAACGGACTGTTTCTCAATACGGTGCAGGCGATCCAGCAGGAATCGGTGCCCACGGAATATCCGGAGAGCCGGGAGCTGGACGAAGGCGTCTATACGCTGTCGAGAAGAAACGTCGTATCGGAGGAAGTGTGGGTAGACGAAACGGGAAGGGTTTCGGAGGAGGATCTGGCTTCGTTCGAGGAACAGGGCGGCCCGTTGTTCGAAGCGGTCCGGGATAGCGACGGACAGCTTCAGCGCGTATGGGTCAACTGGTCGGAGGCGCCGCATTTTGCCGACTCTTCCGCGAAGTCGCGCCACTATACGATCGACCGGACGCTAGGCAAAATCTTGTTCGGCAACGGCGTACACGGGATGGAGCCGCCGACGGACGGCCTGGAAAAAATAAGGGTTTCCTACAAAGTCACTTTAGGAAACCAAGGAAATACGGATGCGGGAACGATAACGGGTTTGCAAAATTCGATCGCCTTCGTCGGCGGAGTGACGAACGTGGAACCGGCCGCCGGCGGGTGCGACCCGGAAACGATGGAATCGGCCATCCGCCGAGGTCCGCAGCAGCTGAAGCATCGAGGACGCGCCGTCACTTCGGAAGACTTCGAATGGCTGGCCCGGGAAGCTTACCCGAACATAGCCAAAGTGAAATGCATGGCGAATCGGAATGCGTTGATGGAATCGGCCCCCGCGTCGATGACGCTCGTCGTTCTGCCGAAGGAAGGCCGGGCCGGACTTCCCGCATTCGGCGAGATCAGGAAGAAAGTGGAGTCATATTTGCTTCAACGCGCACCTGGTCAAGTAGCCTGGCCGGAAACGATTCGGGTCGTGCCGCCCGCGTTTCTCGAAATCTCGATCGCGGCGATCGTGGCGGTGGAGCATTTCGACGACGTGCTGCCGACGGAGCTTGCGGCGATCCAGAAGCTGGAACGTTTCCTCGATCCATTGACAGGCAATTTCGACGGCAAAGGGTGGGAGATCGGCCAGACGATTCATCCGTCCGTCTTCTACGCGCTGTTGAAAACGATACGCGCGATTTCATTCGTCGAGAAGCTGTACATGTCCGTATACTTGATGGAAGACGACCGCCGCATCGAAATCGACGGCAGCCGGCCGCTCAACATTCCTCACGGAGTAATCGTTAGCGGCAAGCATAAAGTATCCGTACACGCCACGTAGCCGGGAAAGAGGTGAATTGAAGTGCTGCCGCTGCCGAATTTGGACGATCGGTTATACGAGCAAATGCTGCAGGAAGCCCGGAAGACGATACCGAAGCTGTTTCCGCAGTGGACGGACGAGAACGCCCACGATCCCGGAATGACCATGCTGGAGCTGATGGCATGGATGACGGAGATGCAGCAATATTATTTGAACCGGATTACGGCCAAGAATGAACGCAAGTTTCTGAAGCTGCTCGGCGTGAAGCCCCGGGACGAAAGTTCCGCCGTTTGCGAAGTCGCCTTCGCGGGCGCATCGGGTCCGATCACGATTCCGCGGGGAACCCCGCTTCAAGCCTATGACCAGACGTTCGAGACGGAGGAGACGCTGCAGCTCGTTCCGGCCGTACTGGAGAAAGTGATCGTCCGTACCGAGACGGCGGTCGGAGATTTCACTTCGAACTTGAAATCGGGCATCGCGTTTTATGCTTTCGGTCCGGAAGCGGGAACCGGCAGCCGTCTGTTCGTCGGGTTCGATCGCGAGCTTCCCGTGCATAGCGATATCGTTTTGTCCGTCCGCTTGTCGGACCGTTATCCCGTACCGATCGGGCGCGGAGGGAACCGGGCGGAGGAAGGGCCGCAGCTGATCGCTTCGTCCGTCGTATCGTGGAAATACGCGGCGGGTGACGACGGAGACGGCTGGAAGCCGCTTGAAACTCTGATGGACACGACCGCCCATTTATCGCAAACCGGCAGGATTACGTTCCGACTAAGCGAACGGATGAAGCCCCTCTCCATGTATCCCGCGGACGACAAGAAGCGGTACTGGCTTTGCTGTACGCTCGATCAGGAGGGCTACGAGCTATCGCCGAAGCTGGAGAACCTATGCATTAATGCGGTTCAGGCGGAACAGCGGCAAACGATTAGCGAAATCGTCCATTTCGAGCCTTCGGGCGAAGCTTCATTCGAATGCGAAACGACAGGGCATTTGGCCTATACGGGAAATGTTATCGTTCAGGTCGCAGACGGTAAAGGAAGATGGCGCGATTGGAAAAGGACGGCCCGTCTTAAGGAATGCGGCTCTGCCGACGCTTGCTACGAGCTGGAACGGGACCCGTCCGCGAAATCGATACGGCTGAGATTCGGAGACGGGGAGCATGGGGTCATTCCTGCACAAGGACAAACGATCCGGCTCATCGCCGGCGATCCGGTGAAGGAAGACCGGTTATGGATCGGGGCAAGCAACGGACTGCCGGAGCAGGAGTTCGATATTTCCAGATCGGGAACGTTCCGCAGGACCGGCATGAGGCTTCAGGCGGCCGTCCACGATTCCGGAATGTGGGTTTGGGAAGATTGGGAGCAAGTGGACGATTTCGACAACTCGAAATCGACGGACCGGCACTACGTCTACGACCAGTCCGAGGGAATAATCCGGTTCGGCAATAACGAGCAAGGCGCGATTCCTCCGAAGTCGGACGTCCCCAATATCCGTTTCATCGCGCATGCGACCGGCGGCGGTGCCCGGGGCAATGTCAAGAAGGATAGGATCAACGCTTTCGCCGACTTCGTTCCGGAATGGAATGGGATAATCGTCACGAATCCGGCGGCGGCGTCCGGGGGCTCCGAGGCAGAGACGCTGGAGGAAGCGAAGCTGCGCGTACAGCGGGAGCTGAGCGCTCCGACCCGGGCGGTAACCGCCGAAGATTACGAAGCTATCGCTGGCGATACCCCGGGATTGCGCGTCGCCAGAGTAAAGGCGATCCCGTTATACAAGCCGGGAATGAGGGATTATCCGCGGGAGAAGGCGCAGGCGCAAATGACCGTCGTCGTGGTGCCGTACAGCGAAAGCGACCGGCCGAAAGCCGGAACCGGTTTTCTGGAAAACGTGCGCCGCCATCTGGAGCCGTATCGGCTGCTGACTACCGAACTTCACGTCATTTCCGCCGCCTATATTAAAGTGACCGTCCATGCGGTCGTTGTGGTGGAGCCGTCCCATAAAGAGGATTCCGCCGTCATCGCCAACGTGCTGAAGCGTCTACTTCGCCCGATGGGGCACGGAGACGGCGAAGGCTGGCGGTTCGGCAGATCGGTGCATAAGGGCGATATTTACGGGGCGATCAGCCGGTTGAAGGGCGTCGTATACGTTCAGGATTTATGGATTGATGCGGAAGGGCCTTCGGTTCGGAAAGACGGAAGCGGGGATATTCATTTGCCGCCATACGGGCTCGTCTATTCCGGCGAGCACGAGATCGAGCTGATCGGGGTAACCGATCTGTAGCGGCGGGCACCATTACTTGCGGACAGGAGGGACTTCATGCGGCGAGCGGCACGGTTTTTCTCATTCAATAAGCCGTCGGACTGGAATGCCGGAACGGCGGCTAACATGAGTATCCGCCAAGAAGGCGTCTCGATCGAACGGACGGAGAAATATTCGATATACCGGACCGTGCAAGCCGGCGAAATCGACGGCGCGGATGCCGTAACCGACTTCGCCGTCGGTCCCGGGAGCAAGCTGTACGTATTGGATGCGAGAGCTTCCCTTTGGGTGCACGACTACGAGAACCGGCATACGGAGCCTCTATACTCCCCCGGCCATCGGTTGTTTTCACACCGGTCCAAGATTGCAGCCGAAGGCGACTCGCTCTACATCGCCGATACGGCGGGAGAACGCAGAATCGTTTCCGTTTCTCCATCGAACGGACAGCTCGTCTGGGCGGCGCAGGAATGGAAAGGGCTGGAATTGTTTCCGCTTGCCGTCGCGGCGGACGACAATCGGCATCTGTATACGGCGGTTCCGTTGGACGTTCGGCCGGGGGCGGACGGAGGCGCGGAAGTTCCGGAAGGCGGGAGAATCGCCGTCCTGCAATGGAATCTTTCCGGCGAAGTCGTACAGCTATTCGAGCATGAGCCGTTCAGGCTGGAACAGGCTTCCGGAATTGACGCATTGACAAATCGGTTTTATGTCTCGACTGCGGGCAACGGAGAGCCCGTGCTGCTGGATGCGGTCCGCAAGAAGGCGGTCGCGTTCCGGATAGACGGTACGGTCGGGGGCGAAATCGAGATCGACCGGGAGGGGACATTTGCCGGTCTGACAATCGATTCCCGGCGAGACTTGTATATCGGCGACAGCGGTCATGGTGAATCGGTAGAGGTTGAGAAATTCATATTGAAATTTTCCGGGCAGGGCGAGCTGCTTGCTCTTGTTTCCGGCTACCGTTCGAGAGCCGACAAGCTGCTTCATGGCGCAGGCGACCGGATGTATGTTCTCGATTTGGAGAAAGGAACGATTACGCTGCTGGAGCTGCAGTCGCGGACGATGACGATGCCGGAAACCGGACTGCCCGAAGCTTGGTACGTTTCGGGCGAGCTGGATAGCGTGGAGGATGAGACGGAATGGCACAAGGTCGAGCTGTTGGCGGATATTCCCGAGGAGACGCAAATCCGCATTTCCTACTTCGCCACGGATGAGAAGTTCGGAGTGCTGGAGGGCAATATCGTCGATTACTCCGACTATTTCGCGAATCCGGACATTCCGATGACGCGTAAGTGGAGGGCCAGCCGTCATCTATGGTCCGAGGCGATCGTCAATCCGAGGGATGCGCTGCTCATGAACGCCAAAGGCCGCTATTTGCGGTTCCGCATCGAGCTGGCCGGCAGCGACCGAAGCGCTCCGGTCATTCATCGGCTGCGCGTCGTTTTTCCGAGGCAATCGCCGGTCTTCCATCTGCCTCCGATCTATCAGGAAGACCCGGACGGAAGCGGATTTTTGGAGCGGTTTCTCGCCATTTTCGGCTCCTTCTTCGAGGAGATGGAGGAGAAGATCGATAAAGTCAGCGCGAACTTCGATCCGGATGCGGTGTCCGGCCCGTATTTGAAATGGTTGAGCGGCTGGCTCGCCCTCGACATCGCGGACGGCTGGGATGAGGAGAAGCTGCGAACGCTGATGAAGCAGGCTCCCGAGCTGTATAAGCTGCGCGGGACCAGGCTGGGATTGGCACGCATGCTACAAATTTATACCGGCGTGGAGCCGTACATCGTCGAGCACCACCAGCTGAAGCATATGCAGGAAACGTCCGAGCTGCGTCAAATGTTCAACCGGCTGTACGGCGACAACCCGTATTGCTTCTGCGTCATGATGCCTCCCGAGTGCGTGCGGACCGACAAGCAGCGCCTAACGGTCGAGGCGATTATCGCGGATCAGAAACCGGCTTATACGGAGGGCCGACTGATCGTGCTTCAGCCGTGGATGCATACGGATATGCATACGTACCTCGGCATCAATACGGTGCTTTCGGAGCCGACCTTGCTTACGCTGGACCAGCAGTCATCGATGCCTCACCATACGGTGCTGATCGATCCGGATCGCGACAAACGGATGGACATTCATACCCGCCTGGAGCTCGATTCGGAATTGGAATAATCATCCATTTTTTTGATCGCGCCCAAGACAAGCTTCTAAACCGAAGGGAAGGAAACCCTCATGAAAAAATCGCGGTACTACCCGTTCGAACGGAACCGGTACTTCTACGGCAAGCTGCTCACGGTAAGGGACTTCGAATCGGAGCAAAAATATTTCAACGACAAGCGGCGCATGATGAACCGGCTGCTGTTCGGATCGGGCGTCATTACCGGTCTTCAGGTCATCGCGGTCGACGACAAATCGGTTTCGGTCGAAATGGGCGCGGCGATCGATGCGCTCGGCCGCGAAATCGTCGTCCCCGCACCGGTTACGCTGAAGCTGTCGATGATGGACGGGTTTACGAATAACGAATACGCCAAGAACGTCTATTTATGCATCGCCTATGATGAGAAAGGCAAAGAACCGGTTCATTCGATCGCCAATTCCTCCGTCCGGTCGGACGAAGTAAGCGAGTACAACCGGGTATTGGAAAGCTACCGGCTCTTTATCCGCGAGGAAGCACCGGATCCGTCCTCGTTTCCGATGGGCGATTTGACGGAGCAAACCATCGTCTTGTACCAGGATGCCAACGTCCGCGTGCTTCAGGTAACGCCGAAATACGTCAATCCGGGGCAAACGTTTCTCGCCACGATCCGTATCGAGAAATCGCTGCAAATCGGGAAAATCGAGCTGCAATACGAGCTCGCAACGAATCGTGCGGAGGCACTAGAAGGTCGTACCGTCCGGTTTGTCGAGCCGCAGGATGCGCAGGAAACCGAATATGAGTTTCAGGTGGCGCTTCGCGCGGACGGAGTCGGTTCGGGCAAAGCGCTTGTCGGCGTCAAGCCAGGGTCGGCGGTTCTGAAGGCAGGCGATAAACAGCTCGACTCCATTTCCAAAGATACCGCGACGGTGCAAATCATTACGGGACCTTTGCAGGAGCAATTGATGGATGACTTCTTGAAGCAGCCGCTTGAAACATCGCTCGACTCCCCATCCGATCCTTGCTTGTATTTGGCGAAAATCGGGCTGCTGCAAATGGGGCCTACGTACGTGATCGAGCGTGTCGAGCAGGTGCCTTTCGGAGAGTATGTATACAATGCCTCCGCTTCGTACAGGCTTGCGAAGGCCGAGGCGAAACGGCGCCGGGACGTTCCGGAAGCGGGCGATCAGGCGTCCGCGAGCGCGGAGCCGAAAGCGGCTCCCGAAGCGGAGAAGGCTGCCTACGAAATTCCGGTTGAGCGGAGAACTCCGATAGCCGGCGCGGCGGACATCCAAACCGGGTGGGTCGATATCCCGGTTTCCCCGTTCTCCAAATCGGCTCTTTCGTTCGGCAAAGCCGTGAAAAGCTTCGTTTCGCAAGAGATCGAGCATGGGCTCGGAACGGGAAGTGTCCTGATCGTGACGAGCGTGGAGGAACGGACGCACGACGCTTTCTCCGACATGCTGAGCAGCGGACAGCGCTCCTACTTCGGAGCGGCGGACGTCTTCACGGGAAGCGAGTTCGAGTCGGCGCTTCCGGACTATCAGCTGGGCGTTGTCTCGTATCCGCAGAAGGGATCGTTCCGCGTCGGCATCAAAGTGCGGCAAATAGCCGAGGCGCGAACGGTAAGAGTTCGCTGGTGGGCTTACCGCAACGGTCAAGCGCAGGAGGGCGACATCGAAACGTCCCCCGAGATCGTCTCGATTTCGGAAGCCGCCGCAGGAACGGAGAATAAAGCGGATTAATCCGCATCACATACGAGAAGCCGGTTTTGTACCCGCGGGGGGGCGAACCGGCTTGTTACGGTTGCGGTTGGACGGGGGGCGGGCGGTTTCGGGATCTTTTCGACCCCTGCAACGGAATAAAAGTTGTTTGCACCTACGCACGTCCGTTAAATACAAAAAAGCTTCCGCCGCTGACGGAAGCTCGTAAGATGGGGTTGCTTAAGGCTTAATTCGCTCGATCGCAATAATTTCCAGCTCGTGCGCGACTTTCTCTCCGGCGAAGAACGTAAGCGAGTACAGGTTGTCGTCCCGGTAATACCGGTTGATAGTCAGTCCTCCGGGAAAAGGAGCCTGCAGCTCCAATACGGTAAACCCTTCGGCATTCGTCTTCTCTGAATCTTTGAAAGTCTCGATCATCGGCTGAAGGACGGAGAGCGGCTTGCTGCCCCATATATTCAGCTCGGTAACGACCGCTTCTTTCGGATTCGTCTTGGACGGCTCCACGAGGAACGAATATTGGAGGTCCGAGTAGTTCATCTGGAATTTCATGCCGACTGCGGCTCCGGAATCGGCTGACACGCCGTTCGTTCCGGCCGTTGTCGCGGGAGCTCCGGTATTGGCTGCATTCGACGTGCTGGCCGAATCCGACTGTTCCACCGCGAGCGGTTGGGGTTGGTCCAGCAGGGCGACTTCGGCCGGCTTGCCGAGCAGGTCTTCAAGCTTCTTGCTCGGGAGGCCGATAAACTTTTGCAGGCTTATCCGGCCTTTCTCGAAAAACGATTTCAGGACGATGCCGCCGTCCTTGTCGTACAAAGAGCCAATGCCATCATAGAGACCGGCTGCAAAGTCGCCTTTGTAAACGAGCTTGCCCGCTTCGTCGTATGCTTCGCCGGGACCGGCCATGACGCCGTTCTGAAACGAGCCTTTGAAGCGCAGTATGCCTTTGTCGTCGCTCAGCTCGCCGATTCCCGAGTAGCTGCCGGCAACGAACGGGCCCTTGTATTTCACGAAGCCGTTCGGGTAATACTCCGTGCCTTCGCCCGCGTAGCGGCCGGCCTTGAACGCTCCTTCGTACAGCAGCTTACCTTGCTCGTCGTACTTTTTGCCGGCACCGTTATATTCGTTGGCGGCGAATTCGCCTTCGTATACGATTTGACCGTTCTGGCTGAACAGCTTGCCCTGCCCGTGGTACATGCCTTCCAGAAACGCTCCTTCGTAAAGAAGCGCGCCGTTGTCGTTATACAGCTTGCCGGGTCCGCCGAACTTGCCGTTCTGGAATTGACCGGCGTAGCGGATTTTCCGGTCTTTCTGGAACAATGTGCCTTCGCCGTTATATTGGTCCGCCGTAAATTGGCCTTTGTAGACGAGCTTGCCGCTGTCGTCGTACAACGATCCGGCACCGTTCTTCACGCCTTTATCGAACTCGCCCTCATATAGGAGCGTGCCGGTTTCGCTGTACAGCTTGCCCTGACCCATATACAAGCCATCCTTCAGACCTCCGACATATCGAGACTGCTTCTTGTCGGTGCTGACGATTTTGGCATCGCCCGTATAGGCGGCCGCCTTGGTCGTATTCTCCACCACGACCGGCACCCGCTTGAACCATTTGTTGACGAAGGCGGGAGGCTTGATAAACACGAAGTAGACGAGGAGAATAATGACAAGCGTTACGATGAGAAGGAGCCTCTTCGATACGTAGTAGGCGCCGATCGACACGTAATTTTTCAGCGAGGTTTCTTTGGTGTTAACGAAGCTGTTCACGAGCGCCTGGAATTTCTTGATCAATATGCCGGGCAGCTTCGTTGCTTCCCGCAAAGGCTTCAGCACTTTAAAAATCATCGGATTGAAGATCGGCTTGAATACCGACTCCAATGTCTTAACCGGGTTGAACGACACGCTTGTCACGTCCTCGCCAAAAAATATTGAAAATGGAAACCGAATGTATGGCGTAATGAGGCCAACGGTTCATACGTATGTATAATTACGACTATTGATGCTTGCCCCGAGTCGGGCTTTACGGTACTTGGATTGTCATTTGGCCGGGCTGCACGACTTGAATGACGCCGCCCCAGTTGCACATACACTTCGACGTATTGTTCAGAGCGGGCATGTTGGCGACCAGCACCGTGGGGGAACCGGGGGCCCAAGGGGCAGCCGTGACGGGTACGCAGGGCATCGGGGTTAACACTCCGAAAGCAGCGGCGGTAGCGGAGGCAACCGTTGGATTGGCCATCGATTGGCACATTCCGAAAGGCAGTATGTTGACCATCGGCTTGTTGTCCATAATGTTGGCTATCGGCATCGAGGTCATGACGCGATTGGCCGGCAGCACCATAAGCGAGCTTGGGGCGGCGCCGAAGCTGCACTGCAGCATCGCTCCGCCGCATACGACATTTCCCATTCGACATTCTTCCAATCTTCTTTATCATTTTTAATTCAAGAAATGGTATAATTAGTTTCATAGTACTAGAAAAAATAGGAACCAGCAATATGTCTGAAGGTAGAAGAAGCAAATAGGACGGCGCCAAAAAACGATCAAGGTGACGAATCATTTAGGTTTTGGAGTTGCGGTCGCAAGAGGAGGAGCCTTTCTTGAATGTTTCTGCAAGCCGAATGAAGCTTGGACTTGCCGTGCTGTTGGCGGTAGCGTCGCCGATGGCCGCGTTCTCGACCGCGATGGGCGCCGATCTGAAGTCATTGATGATGCGGGAAGCGGTGGACATGTCGCTGGCCCGCAATCCGGATCTTCGGGACGCCCGCACGAACATCAGACAGAAGCAGGTCGAGCTCGAGCAAGCCCATTATGCGAAAAAAAGCGACGATGAAAAATCGTCCGGATTGTTTGCGAAGCCGAAAAATTTGAGCCAGCAGCTGCAAATCCGCATGAAAGTTCCGGAAGCGCAAATGCAGCTGACGGTAGCTCTCGAGAAATTTCGCCAAAAATCGGTGGAAGTCAAATACGACGCGGAGAAAACGTACTTGCAGGTGTACCAAACGATGCAAGCGGAGGAGGCGGCCAAGGCCAAGCGCGACGAAGCCCAGAAGGAGCTTGATGCGGTTAAGCAGAAGCTGAAATACGGGCTCGCGAAGCAGCCGGACAGGGAAGCCGCCGAGCAGGCGTTGGAGCAAGCCGCCTCCGCTTACAAGCAGGCGCAATTGACTTCCAAGGGCACGCGGGTCGCCTTCGGGGAAAAGCTGGGGGCGGGCATGGAGAAGCCGTTCGCCATGTCCTTCGAACCGGTATACGCGGATTTGTCGCAAAGCGCACTTCCGGGATACATAGCAAGCGCATTGAAAACAAACATATCCTTAATCCAAGATATGCAGGCCCGCAGGCTGGCTGATGAGCGGCTGAACGTGACCCGGAATCTGTACAGCTCCAAATTCGGGGCGGGTCGGATGAAAGTGTTCGACCGTATGTACGACAGCGGATCCATCGATCTGGATCTGTTCACGGCGAACTACGAGGCGCTGCTGGAGAAGGTCCGCAAAGACTGGGAAGGCTATTATTGGATTATTTTTCCGATTCCGAAGAAGCTGTTCCAGGGGGAGTTCGGCGGACTCCGCTATTTGGACGATTTGCGCAACGGGCTGCCGATCGCCACGATGGAGCAGTCCAAGGCTGCGCTAAAGGAGAAGGAAAGCCGGAATGCGGTCATGGCGGCCGTCAGACAGTCGTATCTGGATGCGAAAGGCGCGGAAGAAGGGTACGCCCAGGCGCTTCGCACCCGCGATGCCGCATTCGACGCGATCGGCAAAATCGAGAGCAAGCGGAAGCTTGGGCTGTCGCCTCCCGAGGAGCTGGCCGCGGCCAAAGAAGCGTACGAGCAGACGGGGGCGCTTGTATTGTCCTCGCAGATTGCGTATATGAATGCGATCGGCAAGCTGAACGTAGACACCGGCGGAGCGTTGGAGAGGACGTATACGCGCGGAGTGCTTCCGTACAAGGAGATCGACGACGGTCTCGGTCCGGTTAAGCCCGCGCCAGAAAAGCCCGCTTCCGGCAAATGGGCGCTTAAGCCGGCTGTCGGCGAATTGCTCAGCCATTTCAGCGTAACGCCGGACAAAAAGCTGAAGGCGACAGAATATGCACTGTTCGATTCCAAGGGCAAGCGGGTAGGGAAGAAAACGAAGATCGGCAAGCCGATCCGGGCACTGACCCTTTATTTCGCCAAGCCGGATCAGTTGAAGGTCGTGCTTTTCCGGGGAAAAGAGAAGATCGGGGAAGCTCCTCTCGAAGGAAGCGCGACTATGGGTACGTTCGCATTCGCTTCGGCGCAGCCCGCCCCATCCGCTTTGGATTCGGTCCCGGAAGACGTTCCTGCGGCGGCAATCATCATCGGAACGATGAAAGTGACGCTGGACGCGCTGACACCGGAACTATTCAATGCGGCTTCGGCGACGATGAAAGCTTCGGGGCAGGGAATGGTTTTCAGCCCGGACGGCGCGGCATGGTTCGATTTGGATCGCATTACCGATGCGGAGGCTCTGGACGATCCGAAAGGAAGCACGGCGCTCTCGCCGGCGGATGTGGCGTCCCTCAAGGTGACGATGGAGGTTCCCGGGGAAGGACAGCTGAAATCGCTGCTTTCGCCGGCGGATCTGGACAAGGAAATTACCGTTCTCGCCGCGGATGTGAAGCAGCTGGAGGAAGACAAGCAGAAGGCGCTCGACAGCGGGAAGACGGATCAAATCGCGGATTTGACGACGCAGGTCGAGGATGCGAAAGCGCAGCTGGCCGTTCTGGAAGCGTTGAAGAAGGGCGATGTAAAGACGGCGCTGCAAAAAATGGCGTTGGTCAATAATCCGGAAGCCATCTTGGCGGAACTCGCGGAAGAGCAGACGGAAGGCAGCGGTACGGGAACAGGAACCGGAATTGGGGCAGGAACTGGAACGGGAGCAGGAACTGGAACTGGAACTGGAACTGGAACTGGAGAAGGAACAGGGACAGGAACGGGAACGGGAACGGGAACTGGAACTGGAACTGGGGCTGGAACAGGGACAGGGACAGGAACAGGGACAGGGACAGGAACAGGAACTGGAACTGGAACTGGAACTGGAACTGGAACGGGAGCCGGTACTGGAACAGGAACTGGAACAGGAACTGGAACTGGAACCGGAACCGGAACCGGAACCGGTACAGGTGAAGGAACGGCAGAGGGCGGCAATTTGAACTCGTTGAGTGTTGACGAGCTTGAAGCTTTGGCGGAGAAGCAGCAGGAGGCCGTTCAAACTGCTGTTGCCACAGGTGACGCTCAAGCGGCGCTCAAATCGATGGAAGCGCTGCTGGAAACAAAAGCGAAGGCTGCCGATGTCGAGAACGGTATATCGGAAGGGCTGGCCGTTCTAGCCCAGGCCGAAGCAACCATGAGCGCCGACCTGAAAAAGGCCGAGGAAGCCGGTAACAAAGAAAAAGCCGAAGCGCTCTCCCGCACGCTTGCCGCCGTAGAAGCAGCCGCGCTCCAGATGGAGAAGGAGCTGCTCTTCGCCGAAATGCAATCGATCACGGCGTTGCTCGATGCGATTACGGCGGAACCGGCTCCCGCTCCCGGAACTACAGCGGCTGCTGCGCAAGCGGAAATCGTCGGGCAGCTGGAGAGCCGCGAGGCGAAGCTGCTGGAACAAATCGTGGAGAAGCAGAAGGAAACGTATTCGGAAGAGGAATTGAAGGCGCTGGAGCAGCTTGCCGAGCAAATCAAAGCCGAAACGGGTGAGCAAGTCGAGACGCTGCCGGCCGAAAATTTAATTTCACCGACGATTCCGCTCAAGCTGGACGTTCCGCCCATCATACGCGACGGCAACGCGTTCATTCCGCTTCGTGCCGTATCGGAGTCGTTTGGCGCCGCGGTCGATTGGGATGAAGATACGATGACCGCGACGGTAAGCACGGAATATGGGACGATCGAATGCACGATCGGCAATACGGTCGCGTATTTGAACGGCGAGCCGGTCATGCTGGAGAAGACGCCGGAGCTGATTGCGGAACGAACCTTCGTCCCGCTCCGGTTTTTGGCGGAATCGATCGGCCTGGAAGTCGTTTGGAACGAGAAAACGAAAACGATCGAGCTTTATTGATTGGACTTAAGATCAACTCCCTCGGGAATGGCTCATAAGGCGGTCTCGGGGGTACGGTTGATCCAGTATACATACGAGAGGATTCCATCCTATGAAGAAGTCCGTTGCGGCCCTGCTAATTGTACTGCTGCTCGCCGCCATAGCCGGAACGTATGTGTTCCAAGAAAGGCGCCTGCTTGCGCAAAATCCGCTGAATCGCGAACTTCCGTTTGTCAGTCTATCGAAAGCGATCGCCGACAAAAACGACAACCTGTACTTGATCGACAATGCTAAGAAGACGATTCTCAAGCTAAACGGGAAAGGGACGCTTCTGTACTCGATCCACAGCGAGACCGGAAAAAACGGGGAGCAGTTCCGGTTCAACGACATGGTTGTCGATGACCAGGACCGGCTGTATACGGTCCGTACGCTTCTTGATCCTTATGGGCTGACGGTCAAGTCGGAACAGATTGTCCGTTACGGTCCGGACGGGACGTTCGACCGTATTATTTTCAACCAGGACTACAACGACTCCAAGAACAGATGGTACCGGATCGGAAGCTTGAAAAGTCCGCAGCTGAAGCTTGGGGAGCTTTATTTCTTCAATGACGAGATGACTAAAGTTACCCAGTACCGGCTCGGGACGAATGATGCGGAGCCGAAGCCCATATTCAGCTTCGAGCTTCCGGTAAACAAATTTCTCGCGGAGATCGACGGTACCGCCCCCGGCAGCATCTATTACTCCACGCGCAGCGGCGAAATTTATAATGTCGCAATAGACGGCAAATCCGCCATGACATATCCTTTGCCGGGACTGGACCGGACACGCCGCAATTTCCCGGAGAGCTTGAGACTCGATTCCGCCAGCCGCCTTGTGTTTATCGATTACAATTCGAAGGCCGTCAGCCGGGTCGATCCGAAACAGCCTTACATAGTCGAAGAATTGGTTAATGGCGCCAATGCCAAGGCGAACGGCATCACGATTCCGTATGAGAAAACCGATATAAGCCTAAGTCCGGACGGCGATGTGATTATCGTCGACGACACGCAGCTGAACCGGCGCCTGAGTGACGGCAAATTCGCCCCGACCCTGGAGAATGCGACGTATTCCGATGGATATGTTGCCTACAGATGGATCGTATGGGTGGCGGCCGCCGTCTGCGTGCTGCTTCTGATATGGGCCTGCAGGCTGCTGTATATCAATGTGCTGAACCGCCGAACGTCGCTCGTGTTCAAACAAATTATCGTGTTTGTTCCTGCCGTTGCGACGGCGATGATTTTGTTGTCGATGGTCGTTTACAACAATTTTGTCGCCAAGATGGAGCAGGAGACGTTCCGCGAGCTGTCGCTGCTGGCGGCGAACGGCCAAAATTTGGTTGACGGCGACAAGCTGGAGGCGATCGCCTCCCCGGCCGAATACCGCGGGGAAACGTTCAACGAGTTCCGCAAAAAAATTAACGCCGTATTCGACAACAGCGCCAACTCCGAGAACCGCGGGTTTTATAAAGCCGTATACAAGGTGGAAAACGGCCTGATTTACCGCATATTGGAAGACGATGACGAAATGCATATGTTCAATCCGTTTCCGCTTACGGAGGAGAACAAGCAAGTGATCCGGGACGGGAAAGTCGTGAACGGCGGGTGGACGGACGATACGGGGAGCTGGAACTACGCGATCGCGCCGATCATGAACTCGTCCGGCAAAATCGTCGGCATTTTCGAGACCAGTAAAAATATGGAGTCGCTGCTGGCGCATAGACGCGGAGTGATGCAGTCGATCGTTTACAATATTACGATCATATCCGGCGGCCTGCTTATCGTGCTTCTGCTGATGACGTTTATCCAGCTGTCCTCGCTCCGCAAGCTGCGCAAAAGCGTCGGGGATATTGCAAAAGGAAATTGGGAGACCGTCGTCAAAATCCGTTCCCGCGACGAGATCGCCGATCTTGGCGAAAGCGTCAATACGATGGCTTCGCGGATACGGGAATATATCATGAAGGTCGAAGCGTTCAGCCAAGCGTATTACCGGTTCGTGCCGCAGCAATTTTTGCGGTTTCTGAACAAGGACACGATACTGGACGTCGAGCTGGGCGACCAGGTCGAGCAGAACATGAGTACGATGATATGCAACATACGAGGCTTTTACTTGATGTCGAAGCGGCTGACTCCGGAGGAAAATTTCAATTTCGTCAACTCTTTCCTGAAAAGGTTCGGCCCTTACGTTCGCAATCATAACGGCATGATCAACAAATATTCGGGGGCCGGATTCATGGCGTTGTTCCCCGGATCCGCGGACGATGCATTGACCGCATCCATTGAGATGAGAAAGGAGATGGAGCTGTACAATTCGCACCGCGACAATTCCGGCTACCGTCCCGTCGATATCGGCATCGGGCTGCATAAAGGCCCGCTTAGACTAGGCATTATCGGCGAGGAGCAGCGGCTCGAGAGCAACGTCATATCCGACAATGTGAACATATCCAACATTTTGGAACGATTGACGGAGCCGCTCGGCGCATCTATCCTCATTACGAACAGCGTCGTGAAATCGCTCGGTGACGCCTCTAGATTTCAATACCGCAATCTGGGCTTGATTCAAGTAGGCGGCATGAAAGAACCGCTTCACTTGTATGATGTGTACCAGGGCGATCCCGATACAATCCGGGCTCTGAAGGACAGGACGAAAGCGCGCTTCGAGGAAGCCGTTACGTATTATCAGGTCGGCCGTTTCTATGACGCCCGCGAAGCGTTCCTGATGGTGATCAAGCAGAACCGTCAAGATAAGGCGGCACAGCTGTATTTCTATCTATGCGACGAATATTTCCAGAACGGGACGACCGAAGATTGGAACGGCACGCTGTCGGTTTCTTGACTGTTTTAGGTTTTGGGGGGGCCGTTCTGGGGGCTCCCCCGAAAGTAATAGGAATAAGCTTCGGAGGTTTCGGGGGTTCAGTATTGGGGGATCGGTTCCGGGGGCTCCCCCAAAAGTAATAGGAATAAGCTTCAGAGGTTTACTTCACTTTTGGGGGAGTATTGGGGAGGAGATAGCGGATGAGTGCCGAGCTGCAAGCGGAGTCAAGAAGTGAAATCCGGGTCCATCTAATGAAAAGTGTCGAAGAAGCCGGGAGGATCAGCGCGTTCTTCTTATCCGAATGGTCATTCGACGATCAGCGGCATACGCCGGGCGAGCTGGAGCATTTCCGGAACGGTCCGTTCCAGAGCTTGGAGCAGAAGCACCACATGTACTGGTACGTCGAGAACGAAGACGGAGAGATTATCGCGGTGACAAGCTGCAAGGAGAACGAGCATCGGACCGAAGGCTATTTGTGGGATTATTTAGTCGTCCACCGGCAATACCGGAGGCTCGGGCTGGCAAAATATTTGTACGATGCGCTGGAAAATTACATCCGCACGATAGGCGGAAGGTACATATTGACGTATACATGCGATTTACCGGAGTATATACCGATTCAGCGAATGTTCCGGGACCGCGGCTTCGAATTGATCGGCCGTTATCCGCACTATTATTATGACGGCGAAGACCGGCTCGCTTTCTACAAGAAGCTGGAGCAGGAAACAAAGCCCGGGCTCGCACTCGTGCAGGACGCGAGTTCAGCCATAGACCAAACGGATAGGACTTGATTGCATGCAGGCTGCGTTATCTCGGTGGTTTGGACTGCGCGGTGAAGACACCCGCAAGCTGTGGACCATGTTGCCGATCTTCTACTGCGGAGGAATTGCGGAATCGCTTAACTACACCGCTTTCATGACCTTTTTCAACCAACGGTTCGGCGTCCAATTTTTGCCGTACGTGTACATTGCCGAAGCGGCCTTCATCCCGCTGGAAGGATGGCTGCTTTCCAAGCTGGCGGGACGGACGGCAAAAGACCGCTTCATGCGGATATTGTACTTGATCATGCTGTCCATTTTACTGTTGAACGCCGTGGTGCTGCTCGGTTTTCTGATCGGCGGGGTCTCATTCCGGTATTACTACCCGCTCTTGTTCATTTCATCCAACTTCGTCGTACGCCAGCTGACGCTGCTGCTGTGGAGCACGGCGTTCGACTTGTGTCCGACGCAGCAGGCGAAGCGGCTGATGCCGATTTTCATCGGATCGACGACGACCGGGGGAATTACGGCCGGCATCATCGCCTATTTCGTAGGAAAATGGTTCGGTACGGAAGCGGTATACGCGCTTGCGCCGGTTATTTTGCTCATCGGCTACCGGTTTTTCCGCAAATCGCTGTCCCGTTATTTGACGCCGCTTATGATCAAGGATGCGGCACGCAGGCAGGAGATGCCGTCGGCTAAAGAGCAAGAGCGGCCGGGCGGCTACTACTTGAAAAAAACGTTGCGCAGCCCGTTCATGCTTACCGCTATCGGGTTAATGACGCTGATGCCGACGCTGTATTTCATGATGGAATACCAGTACTTTAACGCGGCGGAAGCGCGGTTTACGTCGGAAGGGGAATTGACCGCCTATTACGGCCTTATAACGGCGCTTCAGTTCACGTTCTGCCTCGTATTGCAAACCGTATCGGGCAAGCTGATGAACAAGCTCGGCGCGAGCAACGTGCTGCTTGCCATATCGTTCCTGTTTCTGAGCGGCTTCGGCTTCGTTTCGCTGTTCATGAACGGTCCGCTTGGATTGGGAGTCATATCGGGCTCGTACGCCGTACTTTATATTTTGCTGTATTACATTGCGGAGCCGTGCTATCAGTTGTTTTTCAAAATGATGCCGATATCGGAACGGGACGGCTTCCGTTATTTCGCCCAAGGTCTTGCCGCTTCAGGAGGGATACTGCTCGGTTCGTTCTTGTCGCTGACCCATTCCATGAAATGGCTCGGACTCTCGCCTCTCGCCTGGATCGGTGTCGCCTTAAGCGCCGTGCTCATCGCGGTCGCCTGGTACGGACGTCATCTGTATATCAAAGAGCTGGTGGGAAGCGTACAATCGTTGTTCTCGGACTTGTCGGAAAATGCCGTATCGTTTCTCGGAGCGATGCGCAGCTCCAAAGCGCTGTCCGCCGTCCTCGTCTATTTGAAGCATCCGAACGATTATGTCCGGGAGCTTGCGCTCGAGCTGATCGGCAAAGTAAAGGACTCTTCGTACTTCCCGCATCTTGTCGGTTTGATCGGCGACGGCAGCGCCCGCATCCGGGTCGCGTCATTGCGCGCGATGAACTTGCAGGCCGCCACCGTGCAGGAGCTCGTGCAAGTAGCGAAGTTCCTCGAGGACGAGCATGAAGAGGTGAGGGCGGAATGCGTCAAGCTGCTGGCCAAGGCGAAGCATATGAAAAGCCAGGTGCATTTCTTCCTTCGAGTCAAGCTGCTCGATTCCCGGCCGCAAGTCGTGTACGAGGGGATTAAGGCGCTCTACGCGCTCGAAAGCGAAGAAAGCTACCCGGCTTGCGAGGAAGCGTTGGTTTCGATGCTCGACAAAGGCGGAGAATGGGCGATATACGGCTGTCACACCGTTGCGGATTTGAAATTAGTGTCCTATGCGCCGTGGCTCATGACATTGCTCGAAGACCCGAAGCCGGCCGTCAAGGTCGCCGCCGCGCACGGATTGGGCAAGATCGGCTTTGCCGAAGCGGCGCCGGTTCTTCTGGCAATGGTTCCTTCCGCCGATAAAGAGCTTCGCAAAGCGATTCTCGACGCGCTCGTCGATATCGGCGAGAAGTGCGTTCCGGTCCTGAAGGAAAATGCGACAAACGGAAATCCGTTCATCTGGAATTTGACGGTGTCCGCATTGGCCCGGATTATGGACGATACGGCGATCCGTACGCAATTGGTCGATTTGTGCATTCAACGCATCTCCGCTTCCAGCCGGGAAGGTGCGCTGCCCGAAGCGCTGAAGCGGCTCGGCAAGCACGACTTGGCCGAATTGGCCGCGCAGCGCAACGTGGAGATCCATCAGTCGCTCATCGACGGAGTATGGTCGGTTCTCGCTCAGCTTTCCGACGAGCGGGTAGTCGTCTCGCTCCAGGAAACGGTGCGGGACGACAGCGAAGAAGTGCGGGAAAACGGCATGGAGGTGCTCGCGGAAGGGATCGGCGACCGCAAGCTGTCCGCCGCGCTGCTGGAGCTGTATAAACAGACGGAATCGGCCGGAGGCTCCGGCCATCCGAAAGCGATCGTCGAAGATGCGCGGACATGGCCGGACGAATGGCTGGGCCGCATTGCCCAATATGCGCTGCAGGAGGAAACGAGCATGAAGGAAGAGCGGAAAATGTTGTCGATGCTCGACAAAGTCATTTTCTTAAAGCAAGTAACGCTGTTCTCCAATTTGTCCGTCGACGAGCTGGGGCATCTCGCCGGCATTTCCCAAGAGGAGCTGCATCCCGAGGGCACATGGCTGCTGCGCCGCGGAGAACCGTCACCGAGCTTGTACATTATGATCGAAGGCAATGTCGAGCTGAGCAACGAGACGGCGGACGGCGGAGGCGGTACGATCGGAGTGCTCGGACCGAAGCAGTCGTTCGGCGAAACGTCCGCTCTTGACGGCGCTCCCTCTTCGGTTTCCGCCGAAGTCATATTCGACGAAGCTCATGTGCTTGCGCTGCATGGTGAGCAGCTGTCCCGTCTGATCCGGCTCTATCCCGAAATCGGCATCGGGCTTCTCCATGCGACGAGCGCCCGCGTCCGTCTGTTGGAAAATATGCTGCTGAAAATGGCTTGAATCTTATGAAGCTTATTTCGGCGGAGGAGGAGTACGATGACGATCAAAAGCTTGAAGCTGCGCAACGAGCTTCGGGAGCTGGAGACGATGCGGCTGTTCTTGGAAGAATCGGCCAGAACGTTCTGCTTCGACGAACGCCTGCTATACAGGCTGAATCTGATTTGCGATGAACTTGTAACGAATATCATTTCATACGGATATGACGAGAACGCGGAAGTCGCCTCCCGCATCGAAATCATTTTATCCCATACTCCCGAATGCTTGGAAATTTCCATTACAGACGACGGAGCCGCCTTTAATCCGCTGAATAAGCAGGAGCCGGATTTGAACGCCGGCATCGATGAACGGAAAATCGGGGGGCTCGGCATCCATTTCGTCAAAACGTTGACGAACAAAGCCGTCTACGAGCGGCAGGGAAAAAGGAACATACTGCGGTTAACGATTAACCGGCACCAGGAGCCGGAGGAGGAACAAACAGGATGAATATCGAACATAAAGTGCAGGACGGCATCACCGTCCTTTCGATCGGCGGAAGGCTGGACGGGAACACGTCCGGAAATTTGGAGTCGGATTTTCTGAGACTGCTGGAACAAGGGTCGACCCGGTTCGTATTCAATTTATCGTCGCTCGAGTATGTAAGCAGCGCCGGGCTGCGCAGCCTGCTGCTCGCGGCCAAAAAAGTGAAATCGGTCCAAGGCAGGCTGGCTCTGGCTCATATGAACGAGCATGTTAAGGAAGTGTTCGACATGTCGGGATTCAGCACCATATTTACAATATGCGCCACCGAGTCTGAAGCGGTTCAGGCCGCTCGCTGATATCGATCCGAATCGATCGGAGACGGGGAGGGGGAGTTCACGATGATCGCACTCCCTTTTGCGCTGCTGGCCGCCTTGGCGATAGCCGGGTGGGGCTGGAGCGAATGGAGGCGTCGGGCACTCGACAGGGAGCTTCGGCGCACGATGCAGTTGTTCGAGGTGAGTCTCGAGATCAATTCGACGATCCGGAAGCAGGATCTGTTACAGCGGATTATGGATACGAGCGCCCGCGTCATGAATGCGGAAGCTTCCTCGGTCATTCTCGTCGATCCGGAGACGGGCGACTTGTATTTCGAGTTGGCGACCGGCGTGAAAGGAGAGGAAGTGCGCGAGATCCGCTTGAAGATGGGGGAAGGGATCGCCGGATGGGTGGCCGAGAACGGACAGCCGTTAAAAATCGACGATGCGGCGCAAGATCCCAGATGGTCGTCCAAGGTAGCCAACCGGGTCGATTATGCGACGCGCAACCTGTTATGCGTGCCGATCTTCAGCAAAGGATCGATCATCGGCGTCCTTCAGGTGCTGAATAAGCGGAACGGCAAACCTTTTACGGACCGCGACGTCCGATTGCTCGAGTCGATCGCGGCGCCGACCGCGGTATCCTTGGAAAACGCCATGCTTGTCGATGCACTTGAGAAATCGTTCGAAGCTTTGAAAAATACGGTGGCGGTCAAAGAACGCATGGAGAGCGAGCTTAGAATCGCCCAGCGGATTCAGATGGGATTTTTGCCGAAGGAGCTTTCCCCGCGCAGGGCGGCTTCCGCGATGTGGCATGAGCCGAATGATCCGGATTCGGCCGATGCCGGAGTGGTTGAACACAATGAGAACGGGGTGCAGACTGCGGCTCGTTTTCCGGCCGAGGTGAACGCTATGCTGCGGCCTGCCCGGGAAGTGGGCGGAGATTTTTACGACTATTTCCTGGTCGGAGAGAACGAATTGTTTTTCGCGCTTGGCGACGTTTCCGACAAAGGCATTCCGGCAGCACTCTATATGGCCATGATCATGACGCTGATCAAAGGCCGCATGTCCCGAGGCATGACGCCCGGAGAGCTGCTGACGGAAGTAAACCGCGAGCTGTACAAGGACGATTCCACGATGTTCGCGACCATTTTTTGCGGCGTGCTCGATGCGGCTACCGGGAAGCTCGAATTCAGCGACGGAGGGCACTGTACTCCCTATGTGTTGAGGCGCGAAGGCGGTGTCGAACCGCTGCTCGGCAAAAAAAGCTTGCCGCTAGGCGTTATGGACGATACGTTTTATTCCAATCACGGCACATTGCTGAAGTCGGGAGACCGAATCGTACTATACACGGACGGAATTACCGAAGCGGAGGACGGAGCCAAACGCCAATACGGCTCGGGGATGCTGCAAAACGTGCTGGAAAGCGCGCGCTCTGCATCGGGGCCGGATATGATCCGTCAAATCGTCGAGGATGTGGACCGGTTCGCGCAGGGGGCGATGCAGTCGGACGACATTGCGGTCATGACCGTCGAAAAAAAATAAAAAATCCGCAAAATATTCCCTCGGCGAGGGACCTAAATATGGTATATTCAGGATAATAGGCAAAGAACAGAAACGTTATTCCGTTAAAGTTCCTTATCCATAAAGGAGGTCGTTTCCATTGACTACCCGCCATACAAGCATCCATAGACGTCCGGACGGCGAATTGACAAGCAAGGCGAAGACAAACTCGAAGCAGTCTAATACCGCGGAAGCCCATCCGGTCATGCAGCTTCAGCGTTCGCTCGGGAATAAGGCGATCGGAAGCATGCTGTCGGCGGCCCAAGGCGCCATGCTGCCTGCAGGGGTGCAAGCGAAGCTGACGGTCGGACCGGCCGGCGACGCCTATGAGCAGGAGGCCGATCAAGTCGGCAAAATGGTTGCGGACAAAATCTCTTCCTCTCCGGATGGCGGACAATCGGTCCAGCGCGATGAGATCGAGATGGAGGATGAGTCGGAAGAGCTGCAGATGAAGCGGGCACCGGAAGGAATCCAGCGCGATGAGATCGAGATGGAGGATGAGTCGGAAGAGCTGCAGATGAAGCGTGCGCCGGAAGGAATCCAGCGCGATGAGATCGAGATGGAGGATGAATCGGAAGAGCTGCAGATGAAGCGGGCACCGGAAGGAATCCAGCGCGACGAGATCGAGATGGAGGATGAGTCGGAGGAGCTGCAGATGAAGCGTGCACCGGAAGGAATCCAGCGCGACGAGATCGAGATGGAGGATGAGTCGGAGGAGCTGCAGATGAAACGATCCGAGGAAGGCTTCGATGCGGACGCCTCGCTAGAGCAGCAAATCGAACAAAGCCGCGGGAACGGCTCGCCTATGGATACTCACGTGCAAGCGAAGATGGAGTCGGCGTTCGACACCGGATTCTCGGACGTAAACGTCCATACCGATGCGAAGGCGGATCAAATGGCCCAATCGATCGGGGCATCGGCCTTTACGACCGGCAGTGATATTTTTTTCCGCCAAGGCCAATACAATCCGGGAAGCCGCCAAGGCCAAGAGCTGCTCGGCCATGAGCTTACGCACGTCGTTCAGCAACGGGGCGGCAATGTTCCGGCCGAACACTAATACGAGCTGCTTGACCGAATCCTCGCCGATATGGCGGGGTTTTTTGTCGTTCCTTCGAGAAATGCTGAAATTTGCGCCGACCGGGCTTTGAATCGTCCCGATTTTGGAAACAATGCCTAGTAAGTTGGGGGGACGAATATGACGATGACGATACATCCCGCGCACCGGCGAATGGCCGAGCTGTGGACGATATCCCGGAAACGCAAATTGACACAGGAGGAGCAGACGGAGCTGGACCAGTGCCTTCAAGTCAACGCGAAGCTGTGCTGGGAGATGGCCGGGCTCGAGAATGCTTCCTTGCTCGCTTCGATGACGCGCGACACGGAATGGCAGCACGAAATATGCCGTCTGATCGATGGATTTCCGTGGCAAGCCAAAAGACCCGACCACCAGGGTCCGGTCTAAAAAACTGCGGCATGTAAGCTTTAGGCGTCCGATTGTGCCCGCTTCGCACCACGAGCCGGAACGATCAGACGCTCCTTGCTCATGTAAAATACAAACAGAAGAGACAACACCGCGGGAATGAGCGTCCAAACGAACGTTGCGGCGATCGAAGAGGACAGCGCATCCGTTATTTGATGCAAAATATCGGCAGGGATGGCCGCACGCGCCTCCGGGGACAAAATCGCCCGCGGATCTTTCAGCATTTCGGCGGAAGGCATTGGCACATGGGCATTCGAACCGCCGCCATTCGTGCCGAACAACGAAGAGAGCGAATCTGTAAATTGGTTCCGTTGAATGATGCCGAATATCGTAATCCCGATCGTCATGCCCAGCGAGCGGAGGAAGGCGATTGTCGAGTTGGCCGCGCCGCGCTTCGTCTCATCGAAATGGTGGATGGCGGACATGCCGAGTACCGAGAAGGAAGCGCCGACGCCGAGGCCGGCAACGATCATGAACATCGTGACTGTAAATCTGGAAGTATCCATCGACAGTGTGGTCAAAAGGCCGATTCCGGCAACAAGGACGATTCCGGAGACGAACATAACGTTGCGGTAAGCCGTTTTCATGGCGGACATGGCTCCGATTTGGCTCGCTACTACAGTGCCGAGCATCATCGGCAGCAGAAGCAGACCGGAGTTGGTGGCCGTACCGCCTTGCACGCCTTGAATGAAGATGGGAATGTACACGGTGGCGACGATAAAGGAAGCTCCGGAGAAGACGCCGATCAGACAGCTGGACGCATACAGCCTTATTTTGAACATTTCGTACGAAATGATCGGTTCGGAAGCTTTTTTCTCGATGAGCAGGAACGAAACGAACAGGACGGCGAATGCGGCGAACAAGCCTATAATCATTGCCGAATTCCAGGCGAACTTCTGGCCGCCGAGCTCCAGGGCGAACATCAGGCATATGATCGCGCCGACAAGCGTAGCCGCTCCGGCCCAGTCCACCTGCTGCTTGGCATGCCGAACCGATTCTTTGTAGAAAAACGCCACGAAGATGAAAGCCAGTATACCCAAAGGCAAATTGATGTAGAACACCCAGCGCCAGTCGATATAATCCGTCACATAGGCGCCGAGCAGCGGCCCGAATATGCTGGACAAGCCGAATACCGCTCCGAACAGTCCGCCCATTCCTCCTCGTTTCTCGGGCGGAATAACGTCGAACATAATCGTGAAGGCGATCGGAACGAGCGCGCCTCCGCCGATTCCTTGAATGGCCCTATAAATGCTCAGCTGCACGATATTTTGCGCCGTGCCGCACAAGATAGAGCCTAATAAAAATACGACAAGGCCGAAGATGAAAAACCGTTTCCGGCCGTACATGTCGGACAGTTTGCCGAATATCGGCATACCGGCCATTTCGGCGACCATATAGGCGGAAGTGACCCAAATAAATTTGTCCAACCCGCCCAGTTCCCCGACGATCGAACCCATCGCGGTCGCCACGATCGTATTGTCCATTGCCGAGACGAGTATTCCGATCAACAGCCCGGCTACGACAATCGCCAAATTGCTTTTGTTGCCCGTTGTGGACATAAGAAGCTCCTCCTTCGATTATTAGCTTTCGCTTGCGCCGCGTTAGATGTGCCGACTTTCCGAAACGACCGCGTCTTTGTCCCTTTTGTAAACGCCCGTGTATTCGACTAACCCGATATGACACCCCGGACCGATTGTGACGTTCGTGCCTCGTACGATTTTGGCGGTCGTGTACTCCAGCCGCACCTCATCGCCCTCGATCGTATCCGCAAGCAATTCATCCTTCGGAAAAATGATAGCTTTCATCAGTTTCTCGATCGGGCTGTCGAAGCCGGATTTCCGTACCGTGATCGATTCGCCGCCGATTTCTTTGGCGCGGCATTCGGCGTACAGATCGATTTCGATCGTGCCGGCGTTCAGCAAGCCGTCGATCCGGAAGCTGCCCCGGGAGCGGAACTGTTCGGCGTCGCAGTTGCCTTTTACCGTAAAGGAGCCGTTGATTTCGACCTCTTCACCCGTCATATTGCCGCCGATCTTCGTATGGCCGTCGATACGGAAATGTTTGGCGGCCAGCGGACCCTCGATTTCGGATTTGCCGTTGACCCTTACTTTGCCGCTGTTCATCTCGCCTCCGAACGAGGCGGAACCGTTCACCTCGACGCTTTCGGCCTTGACCTTGCCGCGGACGGTCGCTTTCCCGTTGCAGACGAAGCCGATACAGTCCAAATCTCCGTTAACGGTGCCGTGCCCGTTAATCGAAATGTTTTTGAACATTCCTCCCGCACAGCCGCCGAGCACTCCGGATATGTTCAAATCTCTGCGTATATTCGTGTTCATAGTCAATCGCTCCCGAATAGTTATACTCGTTCGTAATGCTCGACCGTCGAGCCCGCATCGTTCTCGAAACGGTCCGTATATTCGATTCGCCCGATCCGGCAGCCCGGTCCGACGACTACGCTTGCACCGCGGATTACGTGCGCATTCGTATGCTCGACATAGATTTCGTCGCCTTCGATCGTGTCGGCCGACAGCGTGCCTTCGTAGAAATCGGCTGGAAGGAACAGCGAGCCGAACAGCTTCTTCAGCACGTTTCCTTCGGCGCGGCGTATTTGGATCCGTTCTCCGCCGATTTCCTTCACCTCGCAGCGGCTGTGCAGGGCGAAATCGACCGAGCCGGCATTGACCAGGCCGCCGATCCGGAATATGCCTTTAATCCGCAGCTGCTCCGCCTCGCAATGTCCGTTGATGTTGAAATATCCTTCCAGTCCGACTTCTTCGCCGGCGACATTGCCGCGCACGTTCGTCTCGCCGAACGATTTGATTTCCCGCGCTTTCATATTGCCATCGACATCCATTTTGCCGTGCACCTTGGTCATGCCCGTATCGAGATCGCCTGCAACGTCCAGCGTCCCGTTAATCGTGCACGATGTCCCCTTGAGCGAGCCGTACACTTTGGCGGTACCGTTGCAGCGGAATCCCAAGCAGTCGATATCACCGTTGAACTGGGCTTCTCCGTTCACCTTCACGTTTTTATACAGTCCGCCGCCGGACCCGCCAGAGCCCGTGACGGTTAAATTTTGCCGAGCTTCCGTCATCCTGTCCTTCTCCTTTCTTCAACTCATTTTCAGCTTTAATTCCTCGCTGCCGGCCGCAATGCTCATCCGCGCAACTAATTTCGTTCCTGCATCGAAAGCGTAGTCGTCGGCCGCCACGATCATCAGACACGAGGAAACCCCCATCTTGCGGAGGAAGACGATGCTCCAGTTTTTGTTCTCGAACTTCGCTTCATTATCTTTGATCGTCTGCAGCATCATTTTGCCTTCGTCGAGGCTGATTTCACCCGCTTGAAGCAGCTTGTCGAGCATATACGCGTACAAGATCCGTCCGAAAGGAAGGATGGGACCGTCCGGGAACAGTTGTCCGTGCAGCTCGAGCGAGGTCTTCGAAACAATGTTGCGTTCCAACAGCTCGTGCTTCGTCATCGACAGCCCGTCTGCAAAGGGGGAGAAGACGTCGGCCAGTTCGTCCAGTGACAAATCGTCCTTCATATTTTTAATTTTGTCGATCCGGGCCAATATGCTTTGCTTGGGGAAAAACGTTTCCTGGCCGGTAAATGTCGATTTGCGGACGAACCAATCCTCGGGGATCAGCTGCTTCCGTTTCCATCTGTACAATTGTCCGTACGATATTCCCGTCAGCTCCAGCAGTTCTTTCTTGGATATAAGTTCTTGTTCCACTTCTGCACCTCCTAACGAAAACGAGTGTAACATAACATTGTTACGTTTGTAAATAGAGCCGCGTAACAAACCTCCGAGCCTGCGAAAAAAAAGCATCCGCCAAAACAAAAAGTCGTTTCGGCAAATGCTGTAGGCCCGATCGTTTTATCGCCTTCCTTGAAAGTAATAAGGAGCGGCTCGGTTATCGTCGGCTGTAATATCACCGGGTAAATTCGGGATCAAGGCGCTGGCTTCTTGGACACTCATCCAGCGTACATCGGTAATGTCCCCGTCGGGGTCCGCTATTTCAAATTGACCGCCGATAGCGGAAGCATAAAACGTAAAAAGGAGGGCGTGATGACCGGCATCCGCGAAAAATATTTCCTGAACCGAATGAATTCCGCCTATCTTCACGTCCAAGCCCGATTCTTCCTTCGTCTCGCGGATCGCGGCTTGCTCCAGCGTCTCGCCGGCTTCCACCGCTCCGCCGGGAAGCGACCAATAGCTCGAGCCGCCTTTCCGGTTATGTACCATGACGATGTTTTGTTTGGACGGATCAAAAATTAGCGTGCAGGCCACGTCTACTCGTTTCATAGCGATACATGCTCCTCCAACGTATACGGATTATTGCGAACGGTCATTGCCCAAGCTCAAAATAACAGCCGGTCTGCCGACGAAGTGCCGTCGACTAGATCTCGGCCGCTATCCGCTGCGCGATCAAGGCTCCGTGGTGACGCCCGGTTTCGATAAAGATTTCGTTCGCCTCGGCACCGGCCGCGATTACCCCGGCCAAAAACAGACCCTTCACGTCCGTTTCCATTGTGGCGGGATCGAAATACGGTTTCTCCGCTTCGCCTTCCATCCTCACTCCCGCCGACTTCAGAAACTCCCGGTCCGGCCGGAAGCCGGTCAGCGCGAGCACGAAATCATTGTCCACCGTTTCCGTGCCATTGTCGCTTTCGATCGTGATGTGCGTCTCCCCGATACCGACAACCCGCGAACGGAAAAGCATCCGTACCCGTCCTTTGTTGACGAGGCTATCGAAGAGGGGACGAACCCACGGCTTCACGCTCGGCGACATCGCATCGCCCCGGTATACGACGGTCACTTCCGCGCCGACGCGGACAAGCTCCATAGCCGCATCTACGGCGGAATTGTTGCCTCCGATGATGGCGACCTTCATTCCGGTATACGGATGGGCCTCGCGGAAAAAGTGGCTCACTTTGGACAGATGTTCGCCGGGGATGCCGATCATGTTCGGATGATCGAAATATCCCGTCGCCAGTATGACATTTTTAGCTTCATAATGTCCGATCTGTCCCGTACGGTTTTGGCTCGTTACGCGGAATGCATCTTCGCCCTTATCGATGGACGTCACCTGTTCATAGGAGCGAATCCGGATGCCGCGCCGCATCGCAACTGTCCGGTAATAATGGAGCGCCTCCGCGCGAGTCGGCTTTTCATTCGGTGTCGTAAACGGATAGCCGCCGATCTCGAGCAGCTCCGGCGTGCTGAAAAATTGCATGTACGTGGGGTATAAGTAAATCGAATGCACGATCGATTGCTTCTCGATGACGAGCGGATCGATGCCGACGTTTTGCAGCTCGAGCGCGGCGGACAAGCCGCACGGGCCTGCGCCGACGATGATGACCTGTTCCATGGTAGTGTGGCCTCCCGCCGATTGACGTTAATTTTCCCTCTATTGTACCACAACCGCCGGATGGAAACGATTTTCGCCGCGGCGGAGGACGACCTGCTTACACCAACCACAGTTAAATGCGTCGGACGGTTTGTTCAATCACGATAAAGACATTCCTTCCGAATCGTGGTAGCATGGGAAATGACATGTAGACGCCAAGAGCTTTCGCAATGAAAGCCAGTAGTCAATGCTTACGAAGTTAGTTTTGCTGCGCAAAACTTTTAGGAGGAGAGCCCCATGCAAAAAAGCGACGGCATGAATTATGCGCCGGAAGGAAAACCGCAGCCGGTGTGCGAGCCGGGTCAATTTACGTTCGCAGCGATCGCGCTCGACCACGGTCATATTTACGGAATGTGCAACGGCTTGACGAGAGCCGGGGCGACGCTGAAATGGGTATACGACCGGGATCCGGCCAAGGTGGAGGCGTTTCGGGCCAAATTTCCGCAAGTGCAGGTAGCCGAATCGGAGAGGCAAGTACTGGAGGACCCGGAGGTCCGGTTGATCGCGGCGGCGGCCGTTCCGTCGGAGCGCTGCGCCCTTGGACTGCGCGCCATGGAGAACGGCAAAGATTACTTCACCGATAAAACTCCGTTCACAAGCTTGGAGCAGCTGGCCGCGGCCCGTGAGATGACGAGCCGTACGGGGCTGAAGTATATGGTTTATTACAGCGAGCGGCTTCATGTGGAGAGCGCCGTCTATGCCGGCCGGCTGATCAAGGAAGGCGCGATCGGACGGGTCGTGCAGGTGATCGGCACCGGGCCGCACCGGTTGAACGCGCCGTCGCGGCCGGACTGGTTTTTCCGCAAGGACAATTACGGCGGCATTTTGTGCGATATCGGCAGCCATCAGATCGAGCAATTTTTATATTTCTCCGGGTGCACGGATGCCAAAGTCGTACACAGCAAAGTCGCCAACTATAAAAACAAACAATACCCCGAGCTGGAAGATTACGGTGACGCTACGCTGATCGGCAACAACGGCGCGACGAACTATTTCCGCGTAGACTGGCTGACTCCGGACGGACTCGGCACATGGGGCGACGGACGGACGATCATTCTGGGCACGGACGGGTATATCGAGCTGCGCAAATATATCGACATCGCCCGCACGAAGGAAGGCGATCATCTGTATCTCGTCAACCATGAGGGCGAGAAGCATTTCGCCGTGCACGGCCAAATCGGATACCCGTTCTTCGGCGAGCTCATCCTCGATTGCATGAATAGAACCGAGATCGCGATGACGCAAGCGCATGCCTTCAAAGCGGCGGAGCTTTGTCTGATCGCCCAGCGTGACGCGGTCCGGGTAGAATAGGCAGATCCGCACATGATTAACCGGTAACGTTTACCGCTTGCAATTCCCGGACCTCGGGGGTTGCATTTTTTTTGGCTATTTACAGGGAAGAGCGGCCCGGCGTAAAATTATTTTATGGATTCGACAAGCTTGGCTTCGCTAAAGTGTTAAAGTGAAGTGCGAGTTCTCGACGATAGTCGTTATTTTATCGGAATGTTTCGGTTTCCGGACGCTGGCAGGGGATGAACGAATGGGGAAGCAGTGGGATTACTTTCATCGTACGACCGAACGGCAGGAGCATATGAGCGTACTCGTCGATGCTTCCTATTCCGGCACAGCGCCGCTCCCGGGCTTCTCACGCCTTCTTTCCGTCGTCGTCAACTTGTACGCGATCGCCTCGGACAAAAAGGAACGGGAAAACGCCCAATCGAGGCTGGGCTTGTTGGAGCGGCGTCTGGACGCCCTTTTTTCCGAACGTCTGCAAGCGGTATACATCGGCCGGATCAATACGGAAACGCGATTGGAGTTTTACTATTATGCCAAGCCGGGAGGCGAGCCGCACCGGCGGCTGGCGGAAAGCGTCTTGGAAGCCTATCCGACATACAGATGGATTGCGTCGGAACGAGACGATGCGGATTGGACGTTCTACGCCTATTTGAGACCGAACGAAATCGAGAAGCTGTATGCGAAAAACAACATCTTGCTCCAGTCGCTCTCGCAAAAGGGAGACCGGCTGGACATCGCCCGCGACGTATTCCACTGGCTCAGGTTCGGCAGCAGCGAAAATATGCGCAATGCGGCCGACTCTGCGAAGCGTCTCGGATACAGCGTAGTCAATTCCGACCTGGATGCGGATAAGCCGACGTACCAGCATACTTTAATCATCAGCAAAAAACATTCGCTCGGCGTTGACGCGATGAACGATTCCGTCAAAGAGCTGTACGATCTGACCAATACGTTCGCAGGCAAATATGAAGGCTGGGGGACGGACCTTCGTCAGAAGCTGTGGCGCAAGCTGAGAAACGGAATGAGCGGAAGGCGGATAGCCCTCGCCGGTCTGCTGCTGCTTGCGGCGGTACTGATCGCCGTTCCGCTCCTTATGGCCAAATACATTTGAAAGCGGTGGAAATGCGTTGACGGTAATCGGTTTGATTAGACACGGGGTTACGGATTGGAACGAGCAGATGAGAGCCCAAGGGCATACGGATATCCCTTTGAATGAAGAAGGAAGACGGCAGGCGGAGCGGCTCGGCGTACGCACGAGCGCCGAGGCGTGGGATTTTGTATACAGCAGCGACCTGGGCCGCGCGATGGAGACGGCCCGGAATGCCGCCGAAAGCCGAGGATTGGAAATAGTGACAGACACCCGGCTGAGGGAAGTGTTTCTCGGAGAAATCGAAGGAACGACCGAAGCGGAACGGGTAACCCGGTGGGGAGACAACTGGCGCGACCTCGATCTGGGCGGAGAGCCGCGGGAAGCCGTCGCCGATCGCGGGGTGCAGGCGATTCATGAAATCGCCGACCGCCATCCGGGCAAGCGCGTTCTGATCGTGAGCCATGGCGGATTGATCGGGCTTGCCTTCAAACGGCTCGTCCCGCAGTTCGAAACGACCGGGTTTATCGGCAATACGTCGGTAACCCTTCTGCGAAGAACGGAAGAAGGCCGGTGGGAGTGCGAATTGTTCAACTGTACGAAGCATTTGCAGGACTAATACGGAGTCCGGGGGCTGACCGCGCGAACCGATCGGCCTTTAACGACTAAGGAACTTTAACGGAATTACCGGCCTGACTGAGTACGTTATTCCGTTAAAGTTCCTACGCCTGTCTCGGCGCAGCCGAAGAACTTCGCACGATCAGCTCCGATGGAAGCACGACCCGTTTCCATTCGGGAGTCGTCACTCCCTTGATCCGGTCGATCAGCAGCTGGATGCCCATCGCGCCGAACTGGTAGGCGGGCTGCGATACGACCGTAAAGAACGGGTCGATTACCGACGCGCCGAGATCGTCGAAGCAGACGACGGATATTTGTCCCGGCACCCGGATCCCCCAGTCGAGCAGCTTGCGGATAATGCCGACGGCAATAAAGTTGTTGCCCGCAAACACCGCCGTAGGCGGCTCGGGCAAGTCGAGCAGACGACGCAGCGCCTCCTCGTCCGCAAACTGCTTGTAGTTCATCTCCAGTATGAGCGCTTCGTCCTCGGGGATATCGTTCAGCTTCAGCGCTTCCCGGTATCCGGCAAGCCTTTCGCGGGCGGTCGAGACGGTCAGCGAACCGTTCACGACGGCGATCCGGCGGTGGCCTTGCCGGATCAAATGCTCGACGAGCTTCTTGGCGCCCTCCTTGCTGTCCCCGCTGACGATGTCGCTTTCGATGCCGGGAACAGAACGGTCCAGCAGCACGAATGGAATGCGATGCTTGCGCAGCGTCTGCAGATGAGGCCCGGACAAATCGGAGGCGGCCGAGAACAGCACCCCGTCCACCCGTGTCGACAGCACCATGTCGACGTATTCTTTTTCCTTCGCCAAGCTTTCGTCGCTGTTGCCGAACAGCAGCTTGTAGCCGAGACGCATCGCCGCATCCTCCGCTCCGCGCGCTACGGTCGTAAAGAACGGATTCGTGATGTCCGGTATGAGCAGCGAGAGCATCTTCGTTTCCTGCAGAACGAGACTGCGCGCCATCGAATTCGGCACGTAGTTCATTTCTTCCATAATTTTTTTGACGCGCAGGCGCGTCTTCTCGCTTATTTTCCCCGTATTGTTAATGACCTTCGAGACGGTCATGGCGGATACGTTCGCTTGCTTCGCTATATCGTAAATGGTAACCAACGTAGGCCTTCTTTCTTAACGTTATAGAATTTATAAATTTTCGGACCTTGGGGACGAAAAGGCTTCGATTAGACGTTTTTCTTAACGATAGTAATGGATACACAAAGGTATCAGCGTCTTCCGCCGAGCATATCTTCACTTTGTGGGGGAATATTGGATATAGCCTATTGTACAGGAACAAAACGATTGACAGCAACAAAAAAGCTTGTTATGTTAGGGTTATCGGTAAACTTAATCCTTTTACAGGAAAAAGGAGTGGGAGTATGGCTGGTAAAATCGAAGCGGGAGCGGACGTTCTCGTTATGGACGCCGCGGACCATGTAGCTACCGCGATTCGCGATATCGCGGCAGGGGAAACGATTCAGTACGTCGTGCAAGGGAAACGGGAGACGGTGACGGCGGCCGAGCCGATCCCGTTCGGTCATAAAATCGCCATTATCGACATTCCCGAAGGCGAGCATGTCCGCAAATACGGGGAAGTCATCGGACAGTCGACTGTCGCCATAGCAACAGGACACCACGTGCACGTGCACAATATCGAAGGAATCCGCGGACGCGGAGACAAAGCGAAGGGAGCGAATGCGTCATGAGCGGCACATTTCTCGGATACCGCCGACCGAACGGGGATATCGGCATCCGCAATCATTTGTTGATTATTCCGACCGTCATATGCGCGAACCAGGTATGCAGCCGGATTACCCAGCTCGTCCCGGACACGGTGGCGATCCCGCATCAGCACGGCTGCAGCCAGATCGGCGCCGACAAGCAGAGGACGTTCGACGTGCTGGCCGGCACGGGCAAAAATCCGAACGTCGGGGGCGTCATCATCATCAGCCTCGGCTGCGAGGTGATTGATCCGGAAGCGCTTGCAGAAGCGATAAAGGTTACCGGTAAACTCATCGAAGTGTTCGATATTCAATCCATCGGCGGTTCCGTGAAAGCGATCCAGCACGGAACGGAATTGGCCAGACGCATGCGGGCGCAGCTGGATGGGATGGAGAAGACGGCAATTCCTTTCAGCGAACTGAAAATAGGCGTGAAGTGCGGAGGCTCCGACGCTACGTCGGGTCTTGCTTCCAATCCTGCGCTCGGCGCGGCCGCGGACAGTCTCATTCGAGCCGGCGGGACGGTAGTCATCGGCGAAACGACCGAGATTATCGGCGCGGAGCACGTACTGGCCGGCCGGTGCCGTACGCCGGAAATATCCGAGCAGTTATATCATATCGTCGACCGGTTCGAGAAGGAAGTCGAACGCATGGGAGCGGATATGCGCGGCGGCAACCCGAGTCCCGGCAATATCGCGGGAGGCTTGTCCACGATCGAGGAGAAATCGCTCGGCTGCATATCCAAATGCGGGACCGCCCCGATCGAAGGGATTATCGAATATGCGGAGACGATACCGGCGACAGGACTCTACTTCATGGATTCCCCCGGCAACGACATCGAATGCGTATCCGGCATGGCGGCGGGCGGAGCGCACCTCGTCTGCTTCACGACCGGCCGGGGAACACCGACGGGATCGGCAGTTATTCCGGTCATCAAAATAACGGGCAACAAAAAAATGTTCGAACGCATGACGGACAATATGGACGTCGACGTAAGCGATATGCTGTCCGGTACGCTCTCCTTGGAAGATGCAAGCGAGATTATATGGCAAGAAATCCGCGAGGTAAGCGACGGCAAGCTGACGAAGGCGGAAATATTGGGACACACGGAATTCAGCATCAACCGGATCGGACCGAGCTTGTAACGGCGGAATGGTGCCGGAAGCCGATTTCACACCCGGAGCAGGGTTATTCACCGGATAAATAAAGGGAGGAAGAGAAATGGCACGGTTGTCAAACCGGGTAGCTCTCGTTACGGGAGGAAGCCGGGGGATCGGGGAAGCGATCGTCATTCGTCTCGCGGAGGAAGGCGCGAACGTCGCGATCAATTACACGTCGGAGAAGTCGCGGGAGCTTGCGGACAAAGTGAAGGAGCAAGCCGAGGCGCTTGGCGTGAAAGCGGTCGTCGTCCGTGCGGACGTCGGCAGCAAGGCGCAGGTGGAAGCGATGTTCGAGCAGGTGGAGCAGGAGCTCGGACCGGTGGACATATTGGTCAATAACGCGGGAATTGCCCCGTTCGAGCCTTTTCTGAAAATAAAAGAAGAAACGTGGGACCGTACGTACAATACGAACGTGAAATCGATCTTTCTGTGCTCGCAGCGCGCTGCGGCCGGCATGACCGAGCGGCGTTACGGCAAAATCGTCAACGTGCTGTCGACGGCAAGCCTAATGGTGACGAGCCCCGTTATACCGCATTACCAATCATCGAAGGCGGCCGCCCATATGCTGACCAAAGGGATGGCGATCGAGCTCGGCAAATACAACATCAATGTGAACGCCGTCGGTCCGAGCACTGTCGACACCGATATGTGCACCGACTTTTTGGCCGATCCGGAGCTGCGCCGGAAAGAAGTGGAGGCGAATCCGATGAAACGCCTCGGCACGGCCCGGCAGATCGGCGATGCCGTCGTGTTCCTCGCTTCGGATGAAGCGATGCAGGTGAACGGCCACCTGCTCATGGTAGACGGCGGATTGACCGTGAAAGCGGCGCAGCCGGACGATCATATGGAACGGTAAGGAGGCGGGAGTTTCGATGCGGATCGTTCAAATGGTCGATTTGTCGCAGGAGCTGTATCACAACTGTCCGGTGCTGCCGGATTTCGAGCCGCCGAAGCTGGACTATTTGCTCGTCGGGGCGCGGGACGGCTGGACGCTGGAGCGGATTACGATGAACCTGCATTCGGGAACGCATATGGATGCTCCGGCGCATCTCGGGGATTTCGCGCTGACGCTCGACCGAATACCGGTAGAGCGGTTTCAGGGCAAAGCGCTGTATATACCGCTATCGCATAAAAGGCAGGGCGAGCCGATCGCAGCGGACGATTTGCAGCCTTATACGGACCGGATGGATGACGAAACGGTCGTGCTGCTGTACACCGGCTGGGGCGAGAAGCGCGGCTGGTCGAAGGAATGGGTGTACGGCTCCCCTTACTTGTCCAACGATGCGGCGCGGCTTCTTGTGTCTAGAGGTATCCGGGGTGTCGGCATCGACCATTTCAGCATCGGCGGCACCGGGGAAGAGAACGAGGAAACGCACCGGATCCTGCTGGGTGCGCCGGTATGGGTTGCGGAAGGGCTGCAGTTGAACGAGCCAGCGCTTCTGGAAGGAGACTGGCACGTCATGGCGATGCCGGTCAAAATTAGGGATTCGAGCGGCGCTCCTGCACGCGTCGTCGCATTCCGGACGGAGGGATAAGCGTGTCGGCCACGACTCGATGGGAATATTGGACTGCCGAACGGTCCGAAGAGTTGAATACGCTCGGCTCCGAAGGCTGGGAGCTTGTCGGCGTAACGGCCGTGGAAGGGAAGGAGCGGTTCTACTTGAAACGTCCGCTCCCTTCTTTGCGCGAGCAGATTACGCTGGACCAGCGCAAGCAAGTGCTATCCGCTTCGGGGGGAGGAACGGGAGAATGAAGAAGAGCGGCATTCTGCATCCCGCATTGAACCGCATATTGGCGGAGACGGGACATACGGACATGCTGACCGTATGCGATCGGGGATTTCCCGTACCGTCCGGTCCGGAACGGCTCGATTTGGCGCTTGTCGACGATTTGCCGACGGTGCTCGACGTGCTGGGCGCGATCGACAAAGAATTCGTGATCGACCGGATCATCGTGGCGGACGAAATGAAGGAAGCGAGCCCGGAACGATACGAAAGGCTGCAAGCGCTGTATCCTCACATCGCGTTCGCGTCGCTGCCCCACATACGATTCAAAGAAATATGTCCTGAATCCCGTGCTGTCATACGAACAGGAGACAGCGCGCCTTACGCGAATATTATTATTGTATCGGGGTAGATCACCAAACTACATATTGGGGAGGGAAAGCGACGTGAGATTGCAGGATAAAGTATGCATCATTACCGGTGCGGGCTCCGGTATCGGCCAGAGCTCGGCCATTCTGTTCGGACGCGAGCAGGCGATTGTCGTCGTAGCGGACATCGATCGGGAGAAAGGCGAGGAGACGGTCCGACACATCGCCAGCGCGGGAGGCAGAGCATCGTATATTTATGCCGATGTGACAAGCCCCGAGTCGGCTAAAGCGATGATCGACGAAACGGTCAGGCAGTACGGGAAAATCGACGTCTTGTTCAACAATGCGGGTATTAGCGGAGTCGGCATGCTTCATGAAATCGAGCCGGACGCTTGGGATCGCGTCATGAACGTCAACATCAGGGGGGTATATTTGCCTTCCAAGTATGCCCTGCCGTATATGATGGAACGCAAAGCCGGGTCGATCATCAACATGTCTTCGTGCATCGCCGAAATCGGACTCGCCCTGCGCGCATCGTACGCGGCGACGAAAGGCGCGGTGCTGGCGCTGACCAAATCGATGCAGGTCGATTACGCCCCCTACAACATCCGGGTCAATGCCTTGCTGCCGGGTACGATTATGACGCCGTTTGTTGAAAATTATTTAAAAAATTCTTACGACGACCCGGAGGCGGCTGTGCAATCGCTCAAAAAACGGCAGCTTAGCGGCGATCTCGGCAGACCGGACGACGTCGCGAATGCCGCGCTGTTCCTGGCATCGGACGAATCGAAATTTATGATGGGTTCTCCGCTCTATATCGACGGCGGCGTCGTATTCGGCAAAAACGCCTGAAACCGTATAAATAAAACGTTTACACCGTATCCCGAATGGCATAAAATGGGGTTTGGCAGTTGTTGGAATGATAGGCGCACATCGCGCGAATATGTTGATCGGAGGGGTTGGCAGTGGAGCTGCTATTCAAGCAAGGGGATGTCGTGCTTTTTCAGGGCGACAGTATTACGGACGCGGGCAGAAACAAGGAGCAACCGGGCGATCTCGGCAGAGGGTATGCCCATTTGACAACAGCCTTGTTCAATTCGGCTTATCCCGAGCTGCAGGTCAAATTTCTGAACCGCGGCATAAGCGGCAACCGGGCCAAAGATTTGCTGAACCGCTGGGATGCGGACTGTCTGGAGCTTCGTCCGAACTGGGTGTCGATCTACATAGGCATTAACGACACGTGGAGAAGGTACGACCGGAACGACCCTACTTCCGCCGAGCAATTCGAGAAGGAATACCGGGAGCTGCTCGTCCGGACGAAGGAACGGCTCGGAGCGGGCATCGTCATGATCGAACCGTTCGTCCTTCCCGTACCGGAAGACCGCAAGAAGTGGCGGGAAGACCTGGACCCGAAAATTACGGTGGTCCGGGAGCTGGCGAGAGAATTCGGCGCGCTGCTTGTTCCGCTGGACGGGCTATTCGCCCAAGCATCGATGCTTGCGCCTTCGGCTTATTGGGCGCCGGACGGCGTTCATCCGTCGCCGGCCGGGCATGCGCTGATCGCCAAAAACTGGTTGAAGACAGTCGGGGCCGCAAGAGCTGTGCAATCCTAATATCGGGTAAAAAGCAGCCTAGCGCTTGGTCAGATTTCCAAGCAGTGGGAGTGACGGATTCGATCCGCCCGCGGTCATTTGCTCGTATGTGACTTTTACCCACTCGTTTCGTAATAGGAAGAAGTCATAAAAAAGTAAAAGCCCGGACCGTGAAGGTCCGGGCTTTCGACTTCGTTCAGAGCGCTTTTAGGACTCCAGAATAAGGGCGTATACTTTGCCGGGACCGTGAATGCCGATCGTCAGGTCGTTCTCGATATCGGCGCTCCGACTCGGTCCGGTTATGAGGTTGATCGACGAGGGCAAGGATGCCGCCTCCGGGTGGTCTGCTCGGATCGCTTCGAACGCTTCGCCCATACGCGTGACGAGCCGGTCGGCGCGGATGACGGCGAACAGCGTGTCCGGCAGCAGGCTGACGGAGCGTCCGTGTCCGCCCCGGGCGAGCAGCACGAGCGTGCCGGTGTTGGCGATAGCGTAGTCGGCCCAGACGATGCCGAGCCGGCTGCGCTCTGCTGCGCGAAGCAGCGGGCTGCGGCGGCTCCACGCCGAGTCGGCGCCTGCGCCGGAGGCGGGTGCGTCCGCAGCTCCGTCCCCGCGCCAAGGCACGACGGCGACGCCATCAGCGGCAAGCGCGGCATCCAGCGGCAGCGCGGCGAGATCGGGGTGATCCCAGCGGGTCACCCGATCGATGCCGCGCTCCGCGCAGATGCGCCGCGCGAACGCGGGCACGGCGTCGGCGGCGTCGGCCGCGCGAGCGGTCCAGACGGTGCCGGTGAGCGCCGACCAGTTCGCCCCGAACTGGTCGATGCGCTCCTGCACCGTCGTGCGCACCGCGGCGTACTCCTCCGGCACGCCGATGACGGGGCGTGCCGGAGGCACCGCGAGCGGCGCCTGCCGGCCCAGCCGCTTCGCGATGCGGAGCATGAATTCGTCGCGTCCCTCGATAGTGCCGCGTGTGGCTTGATTGTGAGTCGCGCTCATGGACGACGCTCCTTTCCGTTCTTGTCTTCACCAAGCTCCTGTTGGAGCTTCTCCCACCGGTCCCGGAACGACTGCTTCGGCTTCATAGGCAGGAAGCGCGATTGCGTCCAGCCGGAGAGCGGGGCGGGAGCCCGCCGGATCGCGCCTTTGCGCAGCAGCGGCTTCTGCAGCCAGTAAACGGCTTTGCTTGCCATCTTGTACAAGGTCACATTGCCGAAGGCGGTTGCGTACGTCTTGAATGCGACGCGCTCTGCAGCCGGTGTCATTTTCAGCTTCACTTTGCGGTGACGCAGCTGAACGAGCATGTCGTGCAGCGGGATTTTCACCGGACAAGCCTCGTAGCAGGCGCCGCACAAGCTGGAAGCGTACGAGAGCTGCCCGGCCTCCTTGTAATCTTGCTGAAGCAGCGGAGTGAGCACCGCCCCGATCGGACCGCTGTAGACGGAGCCGTACGTATGGCCGCCGACTTGCCGGTACACCGGGCATACGTTCAAACAGGCCGCGCAGCGGATACAGTGCAGCACTTCCTGGAACTGCGGGTCGCCGAGCTGCGAGGAACGGCCGTTATCCAGAATGAGCACGTGAAGCTCCTCCGGTCCGTCCAGATCTCCCTCGCGGCGCGGTCCGGTAACGAACGACGTATACGTGGTCAGCTTTTGCCCCGTAGCGCTTCTCGCCAGCAAGTTCAGCATGACCTCGACGTCGGCGAACGTCGGGACAAGCCGTTCCATGCCCATGACGACGACGTGAATTTTCGGAATCGTCGAAACCATGCGCGCATTGCCCTCATTGGAAACGAGCGTCACCGTGCCCGATTCGGCGATGCCGAAGTTGCAGCCGGTCAGGCCGATGTCCGCCTCCAGGAAGACGTTGCGCAGCTTATGGCGCGCATAGTCGGCAAGAGGCCTCGTCTCCGCCGGAAACGTCTCGCCCGAATGGTCCGAGAACAAGTCGGCGATTTGCTGCTTGTTTTTGTGAATGGCCGGAATGATCAGATGGGAAGGCGTTTCCTTCGCCAGCTGAAGAATATATTCGCCGAGGTCGGTTTCGACCGCTTCGACCCCGATTTCTTCCAGCCTGTGATTCAAATGAATTTCTTCGGAAACCATCGATTTGCCTTTGGCGACGAGCTTCGCCTCGGCTTTGCGGGCAATATCGAGAAACGTCTTGACCGCATCTTCTCCGGTTTGGCAGAAATGGACGTGGCCGCCGGCTTTGACGACGTTGTCGGAAAACTGCGTCAAGTAGTAATCGAGGTGGGAGACGACGTGCTCGCGGATCGCGCGGCCGCGTTCGCGCCACATTTCCCAGTTGCCGAAGTCGTCCATCGCCTTCAGCTTGCCGGTTTTCAGCTTATCGGTCGTGAAGGCGACCGCCTTGCGCAGAAACTCGTCGCCTAGCGCGATTTCGGTCCTCTTCTTCAGTCCGCTGCCGATCTTGGCGAGCTCTTCCGTATGTGCATCCGAATCGTGATGCGTCGTTCCGCTCATCGCGCTGTACCTCCCTGCTCCAGCAATTGGGCCAAATGCATGACGCGCACCGGCTTGCCTTCCTTGTTCAACCGGCCCTCGATGTTCATCAGACAGCCCATGTCGGTACCGACGAGCACTTCCGCGCCCGTTTCCAGCACGTGCTTCGCTTTCTCGCATACCATCGCTTCGGACATATCGGCCATCTTCACGGCGAACGTGCCGCCGAAGCCGCAGCAATCTTCCCGATGGGGCAGATCGACGAGTTCCATTCCCCGTACGTTGCCCATCAGCTCGGCGGGCTCCGAGCGAACCCCGAGCAGACGCATCGCGTGGCATGACGGATGGTAAGTCACTTTGCCCGGGAACGTCGCGCCAACATCGGTTACGCCGAGCACCTGTACGAGAAATTGCGAGAATTCGTATGTTTTCGCGATCAGCGCTTCCGCCTTAGCCCGCCACTCCGGCTCGTCGCGGAACAGGTCGGGGTAGTAATGGTGAATCATGCCAGTACAGGAGCCGGAAGGGGAGACGATATAATCGCTGTGCTCGAACGCGCGAATCCATTGCCGCGCCACGACGCGAGCTTCGTCCTGGTAGCCGCTGTTGAACGCCGGCTGGCCGCAGCACGTCTGCAGCTCGGGGAAATCGACCTCGCACCCGTACCGGTGGAGCAGGCGGACGACGCTTTCGCCGACTTCGGGATACATCATGTCGGCCAAGCAAGTGATGAAGAGCGATACTTTCACGGGGCACCCTCTTTTCTGATTCAAGTGTGGGGACAGAAGTCTTTTGTGCCTTTTATTTCGGGCGTTTCGCATTCCCGCGATGTTTACGCTTAATGATCTCATTATCAGGTTATCAGACAACTGCCGAAAATGAAAGACATTTATTCCGCAATCGCGCAAAATTCTTCATCGTACAGTCAAAAATAGTGAACAAACAACGAATTTTTGTTTCTATTCATCCGGATGCGTAATGATATAATGGGGGTATAAGCGTAAATCCGCATTACCACGAGGGGGCGTTAACGACATATGGCCGCATTCGATCCGAACAAATTCGAAGGCATGTGGGAGAAACCAAATTGTGGGAAAACCGGTCGTACGAGCTGATCGTCGAATTTGCCGAAGTGTCGTCGTAAAACGTCAAAATGTTATCGTACTTTCTGCTCTCCAAATATGGAGAGAATGATTTTGCTCGCACCAGGTGCACGCTGGCCGCTTATAACGGTCGGCTTTCTTTGTTTTTCGAAGCCGCTCTTCATTTCCGGGGCGGGGGAGGGGGGACGATCGGGTGAAACGTTTGTTTCGGGGGCGGATGGAGCGAACCTGGCGGGGCTCGATCCGGAGCCGCATTTTTTTCTCGATTTTGCTGTTTTTAATCATTCCGTTTCTATTGACCTTTTATTATATCGACAAGCCTTTGGAGAATGCGATCGAGCGGAAGATCGGCGATGCCGCCCGGGAGGCGCTGTCGCAAGTGAATTTCAACGTGGAGCTGTTTCTCGAGGATATGCTGCGATCGGCCGTGGACCTTTCAATGAATTCCAGCGTGAATGCACTGCTGAAAAACCCCGGTCAATTCGACGAATACGAGAAGCTGCGCATTAAAGACAACGTTTTCAACAAATTGTTCAGCTCCTATTTCAATACCGAGCCCTATATCGCTTTGACCGATCTTCACGGCAACTGGCTGAGCTCCTTCTACATGGATCAAAGCCTGTACCGGGAATATACCGGCAGCGAATGGTATGCGGAGATGCTGAAACGTCCTTTCCAGACGAGATGGTCGGTCCATATCAAGACGTATCCGTACGCCGACGATTCCTTGATCACCTTGACCAAAACCGTTACCGACCTGCAAACGAAGCAAAATATCGGGATGATCTTGTTCAGCGTAGCGGAGCAGGATGTCCGCAAATATTTGGCCAAGCTGGACGGAGAGGTGTACATGGCGGACGAGGCCGGAACCGTCGTGTCGAGTCCGGCCGCGCGGCTGATCGGATTCAACGTGCGCGAGGAACCGCACATGGAGGAGGTCATGCGCAATTCGAGAGGACAAATTACGACCGTGCGCGGCGGGGAGAAATGGATCGTCAATTATGACACGGTCGGCCAAGCCGGCTGGAAAATCGTCCAGCTAATCCGGTACGATACCGTATTCCGGGAAATATTCGACATCCGGAAAGTAAATATAATGATCGTTTCGGTCATTTTCCTGGTGTTCATGTTCATTACGCTTTCGATTTCGTACAGCATATCCAGGCCGCTCAAGCTGCTGAACAAGCGGATGCAGGAGGTCGAGGACAACGGGTTCCGTAGCTCCTTGTCGGTATCGGGCCCGCAAGAGATTTCCACGCTCCTTGGGACCTATAATAAAATGCTGAAGCAAATCCGCGAGCTGCTTCAACGGCTGAAGGACGAGTACGAGCAAAAGGAGCATATGCGCTTCCGCGCGCTGCAGGCGCAAATCAACCCGCACTTCCTCTTGAACACGATCAACAACATCAAATGGATGGCGTACATTCGCCATGACCGCGAAGTCGGAGAGATGCTGTCGAGTCTCGGCAGCATCATGGAAGCGAGCATAGGCCGAGACGGAATATTCATCCCGTTGAAGCAAGAAATAAATTATATTGAGCACTATATTGCGCTGATGAAGTTGAAATATAACGAGAAGCTGTCGATCGTCTATGACGTCCCGGAGGAGCTGCTTGGCTGCCGGGTATTGAAATTTATGCTCCAGCCCATCGTAGAGAACAGCATCATTCACGGGATCGATCCGGTCGGCCGGCAAGGGGAGATCGCTATACGGGCATGGTCGGAGAATGCCGCTTTACACGTGAGCGTGACCGATAATGGCATCGGAATACGCAAGGACCGGCTGGAGCAGGTCCGGCAATGGCTGGAGCGGCCGTCGCCCGAAGAAGGGCCGCCGCACCGCATCGGGATCAAAAACGTACACGACCGGATTCGGCTGCAGCACGGAGAGCGGTACGGCCTGCAGATCGATAGCGTCTGGAATGAAGGAACCCGTGTGAGCGTCACATTGCCCATTGTGGCAGGAGAGGAGAACGATTATGCCGATTAAAGTGATGCTCGTTGACGATGAAATATTGGTCAGGCTCGGCATCAAATCGCTGATCGACTGGGAAAGCCATGGCTACGAATACGTCGGGGACGCACCAGACGGCCGGCAGGCGCTCGCGCTCATGGAACGCGATCCGGCGGACATTGTGCTCACGGATATCGTAATGCCGCATATGGACGGACTGGAGCTGATCGAGGCGGTCAAGAAACGGTATCCGCATACGCGGATTATCGTACTCAGCAGCCACAACGAGTATGAATACGTTCGCAAAGCGATGAAGCTCGGAGTCGACGATTATTTATTGAAGGCGTCGATGAAACCGGACGAGCTGCTCGGCATGCTGCGGGAAACCGCGGATAAAGCGGAGGAGAGCCGGAAGGAACTGAACCGGCAATTGCAGGCGGGCTCCGATCGGGAACGGCGGCCGAAGGCTGCGGAGAAATTGCGGGAGCTGCTGGACGGGCAAGCCGAAGGAGAAGCGAAGAGCGGTCAAGCAGCCGCAAGCGACTTCGGATTCGATCGCGAACCGGAACATTACTTCGTGATGCTGATGCGCATTCACCGACGTGAGACGGACAAACAATCGGCCGTACGCACAATACTGAATCTGGCAGAGCTGGAACTTGGCAAATGGGCGGACGGCCGCGTATTTCCTTACGCCGACGACGAACTGGTCATCGTTGCCGGCTTCGATCATGTTCGGGAGGACTTGGCCGAATATTCGAAAAGCATAGGCCGCGATCTTGTCAGTGCGGCGAGACGGTTCGCCGATATTTCGGCGAGCATCGGGATAAGCGGTCCGTTTTCGGATTGGCGCCGGTTTCGCGATGCATATATGCAGGCTAAATCGTCGCTCCAGCGCTGCTTCTATGACGGCAAGGGGAGCGTGTATGTATATGATGATGAAGCGGCCGCCTTAACCGAGCTGGTTCCCGTCACTTTTTCCGAAGAGGAGCTCAAGCGGGCGATATCGCTGCAGGACGAGAACGGCATGATCCGCGCTGTCGAAGCGGTATTTGACCGGATGCAATGTACAAGAGGATCGATCGAGCAATGCATTCAATCGTGTCTGGATCTGATGCATTTTATCCGGAAGGAGATTCAAAGGACGGCGAACGATTCGACCTTGGAAATCGATGCGAACGAACCGCTGTATGTGCAAATACTCGGATTCGAGGAGCTGGGAGAAGCGAGGCGGTGGTTTATCCATTGGATCGGGCGCTTGGCGGAAAAGGGCAGAAAATCGGCGCTTCAGACGTATCCGGAAGAAATCCAGAAATTGATCCGTTATGTCAAAACAAACTATGCGGAGCCAATTTCCTTGAAGAAAGCGGCCGAGATGGTCAGCATGAACGAAACCTACTTGAGCTATTTGTTCAAAAAAGAAACGAAGACCGGCTTTACGGAATTTTTGAACCAGATTCGGGTGGACAAGGCCGCCGAATATTTAAGAGGGACGAACATGCCCGGCTATTTGATCGCCGAGAAGGTCGGATACGAGAACATCAACTACTTCGGACGCGTGTTCAAGAAGCTGAAGGGGGTCAGCCCGCAGCAGTACAGATCGCAATATCAAAGATAACGGCTCGCACGGCGCAGCCAAAAAAAGTGAATGCGTTTGCAAGAAATTGTGAACAGGCGCCGACCTTCAAAAAAATGTGAACAAAGTACGGGGCATGGTTCCTGTAGAGAGGGACGCCTTCTCTTTATAATGGGTTTGTAAGCGTTTTTACATTACAAGGGAGGGTTCAAGCCGTGAAGAAGACATGGAAAGCGATGCTCCCGATCGTGCTTACGATCGGAATAGCGGCCGGCTGCGGCGGCGCGGGCGACGGGCAAGCAGGCGTTGCGCAGACGGACAAGAGCGGCAAGACGGCCGCAGAGAACGTCGAATTGACGTGGTGGGTCGACGCCCGCGAGGATGTGCAGCAGACGTATCAAGAGATCAAGGCGGAGTTCGAGAACAAAAATCCGAACGTGAAAATCAATATGGTCAAAACGTCGGATGACAAAATCAATGAGCGAATCAGCATTGCCGTCAATACGAATCAAATGCCGGATGTGCAGCAAGGCTCGGTGTTCTGGCCGCTCACTTATGCGCAGAAAGATCTGCTTGCTCCGGTCGACGATCTGATCGATAAAGCCGATTTCGATGACAGCGCGCTGAAGAGCGTCCAAGTGAACGGGAAAACGTACATTTATCCGAACAGTACGGCGGCGATCGGGCTGCTGGTCAATAAAGACATGTTCAAGGAAAAAGGTGCGGTCGATCTGCTTCCGAAAAATATGGGGCCTTGGACGACGGAGCAATTCAAAAAGGCGGCGAAGGCGGTTACCGATCCGGCCAAGCAAACGTACGGCTTCATGCTGTTTGCCGGCAATACGGCAGGCGATCAGATGCACCACGCTTTGCTGTGGGGATTCGGGGCGAAGAGCTGGTCCGATGACGGCAAGAAGTCGCTGCTCAACTCGCCGGAAGGCGTCGAAGGCTTGCAGTTCGAAATCAGTCTCATCGACGAAGGACTCGTGCTGCCGGGAGCCGCGGGCTTGACTCCGGATATGAATTTGTTCGCCCAGGGGAAGGTCGGCATGATGGTAGGGAGTATCGGCAACGTCCCGGCCGTAACGAAGGCGTTCGACGGCGGGGCGGGCAAGAAGTTCGAGATCGACCTGATCCCGTATCCGTCGAAGGACGGGAAGAAGTCGAATACGGTGTTGTTCGGATACGGTACGTGGATATGGAATACGAAAAACGCGAAGAAGATGGAATGGTCCAAGAAATTCGTCCAGTTCGTCAACAGCAAGAACAATATGGCCAAAATGGCAAAAGCCGAATCGGTCGTAACGACCAGAAAGTCGCTCGCGAGCGACTATCCGGATGGAAGTCTTCAGAAGAAGACGACACAGCTGTTCCAATATGCCGGCAATATCGGATTGGGCGTTCCGGGCTATTCGGAGACGCGCAACGCGTTCTATCCCGAGCTTCAGGCCGCGTATACGAAGAAGAAGACGGCTCAGCAGGCGCTTGACGATTATGTGAAGAAAGCGAACGAGATAATAGCGAACGCGTCCAAATAATGACGAATGCGCGCCGCACATTGAGGCTTCCGAGGTGTGCGGCGCTGATCGAAAGGAAGTCACAACCATGATGATGAAACTGCGACGAAACTTTTGGGGCCTTTTTTTTATCGCGCCATTTTTACTTATATTTCTATTATTGGAAATATATCCATTCCTGGATGCTATATATATCAGCTTGTTCGATTATGGAATCGGCAAGAAAGACTGGGTCGGGCTGGACAATTACATTCAACTGTTTCAAGACGACGTATTCGTCCGTTCCCTGGGCAACACGTTCGGCTTCGTCGCCGGCGTCGTCCCTTTGACGATTATCGTGTCGCTGTTCGTGTCGGCCATCGTCATTCACAAATCGGCCAAGACCGCTTCGTTTTTCCGCGCTTCCTTTTACTTGCCGATCGTGACGTCGCAAATTATTCTTTCCGCTACATGGGCGTGGATTTACCACCCCGTCAACGGAATCGCCAATTATGCGCTGTCGCTCGCGGGCGCATCGCCCGTCATGTGGCTGTCGGATTCGAGAGTCGCCCTTCCGTCGTTGATCGTCGTAGTCGTCACCTGGTGTGTCGGCCAGCCGATCATTTTGTATTTGGCCGCGCTAGGCAACATCCCGGTCACTTATTATGAGGCGGCGTCGATCGACGGAGCGGGGACATGGCGCCAGTTTCGGAGCATTACGCTGCCGATGCTGAAGCCTACTACGCTGTATGTCATCGTCACATCGACGATAGGGGCGTTCCAGACGTTCGTCGTCGTGCAAATATTGACAGGGGGAGGTCCGAATTACGCGACGTCCACGATCATGTATCTGCTCTACGAAACCGCCTTCAAATTCGGCAAGCTCGGCTTGGCATCCGCCATGGGCGTCATTTTGGCGATCATCATATCGGTTATCGCATTCATTCAGTTCAAATTTTTCAAAACGGACATCGAGTATTGACGGAAGGGGGTATTGCGATGAAATTATCGGTATCGGGCAAAGTTGTCAAGATCGTTCTGGATGTCGTACTTTACGCCATGGCCGCCTTCTTCTTGTTTCCGCTGTACTGGATGGTGACCGGTTCGTTCAAAAATCAGGCGTCCGCCGTGAAAATACCGCCGGACTTGGTTCCGACCCGTCTGGAGCTGATCAACTATGCGAAGCTGTTCCGGGAAGGCGTCATCTTCCAATGGTTGGGGAACAGCGTCATCGTCTCGGTTATCGCAACGGCGGCGGCTTGCATCGTCGCGACGATGGCCGGGTATGCCTTGACGAAGAAACAATTTGTCGGCTGCAATCTGATCTTCGGAGCGGTCATCGTAACGATGCTGATCCCGAAGCAACTCGGACTTGTTCCTCTGTTTACGATGATGAAGGAATGGAACATGGTCAATACGCTCTCGAGCGCTATTTTGCCGATCATTGCGCTTCCGTTCGGGGTATTCCTGATGAAGCAGTTCAGTCAGACGGTGCCGAAGGAGCTGCTGGAAGCCGGTAAAATCGACGGATGCTCGGAAATCGGACTGTTCGCGAACATTTTCCTTCCGATCGTGAAGCCGGGAGTCGGGGCTTTGGCTATTTTCGTATTCGCCACCGCCTGGAACGATTATTTATGGCAGCTGATTATGCTGAGCGACAGCTCGAAATATACGGTAAACGTCGGTATCGGATCGCTTATCAGCGAGTACGGCGGGGATTACGGCTATTTGATGGCCGCCGCTACGATCGGCTTTATCCCGATTCTAGCCGTATTCCTCGGATTCCAGAAATATTTCGTGAAAGGGATCACGCTGGGCGGGGTAAAAGGGTAACTGACCGGTACGGCCGTTACCCTTTGCGACGGATCGATTTCATGATTTCTTCCTCGACGTGAATCAGGTGGCGCCGCATGGCCGCCTGGGCTCGCTCGGGGTCGCGGGCGGCAACCGCATCGGCGATCGCTTTGTGCTCCAGCCACAGCTGGCCGGCGATCGCCTTGTTGCCGTACAGCCGGACCCGGCGAGTCTCGCGGATCGTCAGCTCGACTTGAGCGGAGATCGTTTCCAACAGCTTCACCATAATGGAGTTATGCGTCGCCTGCGCCAAAGTGAGGTGAAACCGCATATCCTGCTTCTCCCCGACCGTTTCCGTTCCCCGTTCGCTATCCATATCCGACAAGACCGCTTCCAGCGCGGCAACATCGACATCCGTCCGCTTCGTGGCAGCCAGCCCCGCGTTGGCAACTTCCAGTGAAATACGCGCTTCCAGCAGCTCGACTACCGCCTCCATGCTCGTAAACAAATGCTCGAAACGGGGAACTTCCACTTCGGGATCGTCCATGCTGCGGACGAAGCAGCCTTCCCCTTGACGGATTTCGATCAAACCCATCGCCTTCAGCATGCTGAGCGCTTCGCGCATCGTCGAGCGGCCGACCTGGTACCGTTCGGTAAGCTCCCGCGTCGATGGAAGCTTATGCCCGGGCGGAAGCTTGCCGCTTACGATCTGATCTTTAATCTGATCGGCGATTTGTTCATAGATTTTGCGCTGGGCGATTCTCGTTACTTCCATTCCTGTTCCTCCATCCGGCTTGTCGCCTCTATTGTAGCATAGTCGGCGGGAGGAAAGGAAAGCCGTGGATAATCGCAAGATAACCCCACAAAGTGGAGCCTTTCTTCGGAGCTTATTCCAACTACTTTACGGGGACCCCCGAATTGATAGACTCTACAGCAAGAAAGACGCCCGAAGCGCTTTCATGCGCAGCGGACGTCCATGATGGAAGATTTCGGGCCGTTACAGTACGCGGCGCGCCGAAATATAGTGATTGGACCAATACCCTGACGTAAGCGAGGAAACTCCTACTCCGTCGAAGGATGGACTGTTATGTATAAACTGCCCGTTCCCGATGTAGATGCCGACATGATTGATCGTTCCCGATGTGCGGGTCCAGAAGAAGACGAGATCGCCCTTCTGCAAATTGCTCTTCGATACGGCGCTTCCGGCGTCTTTCTGATAACGCGTTCCCCATCTTAATGAAACGCCTTCCAGTCCGAATACGTATTTCGTAAAGGCCGAGCAATCCATCACCGAGGTCGGCTTGTTCACGCCGTAATCGTAACGTACGACGCCTTTCAGCGCTTGGGCGTGGGCGATAATCCGATCGGCTTTCGCGGACGCGTTCGTCGGGGCGCCCGACGATCCTCCGGTAGAACCGCTTGGCGTGCCGCCGGATGCGCGGACATAATCGGTCGAGACGTAACCGGTTTTGCCGTTATAAGAGATTTTGTACCAATAAGAGTTGACTTTGCTTACGATATCGACAGGTTGTCCGGCTTTGATCAGTTGATAGACCGAACTGCTGGTAGATGGCGCCGAACGGAAGTTTACGCTTCGTTCCACCGTTCCCGGCGAGGCGAAGGCACTCGTGGAAATGGTCAGCGACAAGGCGGCGATAGAAACGATACTCACAATCTTTTTCTTCATGTCATCCCTCCCAAAAGTAATTGTATCCTTACTAGGAAGAGATTTCATTGGCAAAATATTGACATGTAAGGGAAGGCGCCCCACATTTTCATGAAAAGGAAATGGTTGCTATAAGGATAGGCAGGATAATTTTGGGTATGGAGGCATACGATGGATACGTTCAAGCAATCTCTGGCAAACCGAATGAGAGCGAATTTCCCTTTCATATGCATTTCGACTTGGGAAGAAAAGCGTGCCTTCGATACGATCGTCCGAATAGCGCGGGACCGTTTGCTTGTAGGGACGGAGCGGTATGTGTACGAATGGAGCCTGCTTGCAGCCAGCGGCGATTACGAGAGATGCGCCGGCGACTGTTCGAAAGATTTGCTCAACTATTTGAACTATATCAAAGATTTCCAATGGCCGGCCGTGTTCGTCATCTACGACATTCAAGCTTTCTTCAACTCGAACAAAGTCGATTACGAGGTCATACGCCGCTTGAAGGAAGCGCAGCTGAAGCTTAAGCGGGCGAAGGAACCGATCAATATTATCTTCCTGTCCTCGACCGTCACGTTCCCCCGGGAATTGGAGAAGGACATCAGCTTCATCGACTTTCAACTGCCTGCAGCGAATGAAATCGGACAGCTGCTGGAGCGTACGATTCGGGCGAACGATGAGCGGACCGGGACGGAGACTTTCCTCGCGGCGGAGGATAAAGACCGCCTGGTCCAAGCGGCGCTCGGACTCACCCTGGATGAAGCGGAGAACGCGTTTGCCCTGGCGATGGTGCGGGATGGACTCGGCAACGATGGCGTGGACCTCATTCTGGAAGAAAAGAAGCAAATGATTAAGCGATCGAATTTGCTGGAGTATATCGGAGGCGGGCTGAAGCTGGACGAAGTGGGCGGACTGGACAACTTGAAGCTGTGGCTGTCCAAAAGGAGCAATTCGTGGACGGAGCAGGCGCACGCCTACGGGATATCCGCCCCGAAAGGCGTGCTGCTCACCGGCGTGCCCGGCTGCGGCAAAAGCTTGATCGCCAAAGCGGTCAGCTCGCTATGGAAGCTTCCACTGCTTCGTCTCGATGTCGGCAAGCTGTTCGGGATGTGGATCGGAACGTACGAGAGCAATATGCGCAGTGCGATTCAGATGGCCGAGGCGATCGCGCCTTGCGTGCTATGGATCGATGAAATCGAGAAAGGATTCCGGGGAGTCGGCTCGAGCGGCGACAGCGGTACGGCAAGCCGGGTGTTCGGCACGTTCCTTACCTGGATGCAGGAGAAGACAAAGATGGTCTTCGTGATCGCTACCGCGAACGACATAAGCGGACTACCGCCGGAATTGATGAGGAAAGGCAGATTCGACGAAATCTTTTTTGTCGATTTGCCTAATCGGGAAGAGAGGGCCCAGATACTGCGGCTGCATCTGAAGAAGAGGCTGACCGATCCTTATGTCAGCCAGCATTTCAAGATGACGGATGAGGACATCCGGACGATGGCCGACAGAACCGAAGGTTTCTCCGGCGCGGAGCTGGAGCAGGCGGTTTTGTCCGGATTTTTCGAAGCGTTCGCCCATAGGCGTCCAGTCTATTTGTACGATTTTATGGCGGCTATCCGGGCGACCGTGCCACTATCCGTCACGCAATCCGAGCAGATCGCCGCGCTGCGCGAATGGGCGGCCGTCAGAGCGATCCCCGCGATAGGAGCAGGCAAATCCGCCGAGAAGGCGGCCGGCCTGTCAAGCTGAGAGGAACCGCCTTATGCGAGCAGCCAGCGAGTCGTTGCTGCTGTCTCTGTCAATGAATTTATCCAACCGCTCAGGAAACCGCAGCACCCATTAGCTCTTACGCAGCATGTGTAACGCTTCCCATATCCGGTCATCGGTACCGCTCTGTCGAACATGGAGACGTTGTCGCGCAGCGTTCCCTCGAAAAGTTCGACGGTATTGGGAATGTATGCGATATTCGTTCGCAAGCTGACCGGATCCATGTGCCGGACGTCGCAACCGTTGATCGCAACCGTCCCGTGCTGCGCTTCGCACGACCGGAACAGCCGCTTGGCGACGGTCGATTTGCCGCTGCCGCATTTGCCGATAATGCCGATCGAGCGGTTGGCCGGAATTGTGCATTACATTGCGGATAACCGGGTTCGTTTCCCCATTACCGAACTTAACGTTGTCAAACGTGACCGACACTGCATTTCGGGATATTGCGGATTCCTTCAAAAAAATAATGGAAAAATGGGGAAAATATATATTTTTTCGGTCGTTTATAAATTTAAAGCAAACACTTGTTCTCTTTTCTGTGGTATCCTAGACGCAGGAGGTGAACGCCCATGTTACGAACGTACAAGTATCGTTTTTATCCTACAACAGAGCAACAAGAAAAGATTCAATTCACACTCGAACGCTGCCGTTTGCTGTACAATCGTTTGCTGGAAGAACGAATCCAAGCTTACAAAACGGAAGGCAGGACGCTGACATATGGACAACAAGCGAACACGTTCAGCGAGCGCAAGCTCTATATCCCTGCGTTGAAGGAAGTACATTCCCAAGTGCTGCAAGACGTCGCCAGACGGCTCGACAAGACGTACCAATCTTTCTTTCGTCGTGTAAAAAACGGCGAGAAGGCCGGGTTCCCGCGCTTTAAGTCACAAAGCCGTTACGATTCGTTTACCTATCCGCAAAGCGGGTTCTTCTTGCGGGAGACGCGCCTCGAACTGTCCAAGATCGGCGGTGTGCGGATAAAGTTGCACAGGCAGCCTCAAGGTACGATGAAGACCTGCACGATCACGGTCAAAAACGGACGTTACTATGCTTGTCTTTCTTGCGAAGTCGAAGCGGAGCCATTAGCCAAAACAAACCGTCAAGTCGGTGTGGATCTTGGCATCAAGCAGCTGGCGGCAACCTCGGACGGACAAATATTTGAAGCACCTAATCATCTGCGAACAAGCGAAGCGAAGATCAAGCGGCAACAAAGGGCGGTATCCAGAAAACGGCGCGGCTCAGGCCGCAGACGCAAAGCGATTATGGCGCTTGCACGGCAGCATGAGCGAGTGGCTAATAGACGCAAAGATTACGCACACAAAGTCAGCAGAACGCTGGTTAATAGCTACGACCTCATCGCTTTTGAAGATTTGAATGTGCAGGGTATGGTGAAAAACCATCAGCTTGCCAAGAGCATTGCGGATGCAGGGTGGAACGGGCTCGTTCAATTCGTGATGTACAAGGCTGAGAGAGCCGGTCGTCAGGTGGTACGGGTGGATCCAAGCCATACCTCACAGCTCTGCTCGACTTGCAACGAAATCGTAAAAAAGCCGCTTGCGGAGCGTATCCATCGTTGTCCACACTGCGGAACAACATTAGATCGCGATGTGAATGCGGCGATCAACATCCTTTCGCGGGCGATGCGGCAAGTCTCGTAACCGCACCAAAAATTCAGGCTCGGACGGAGCCTTCGAGGAGGGACGAGGTTACGAGTCCCGATGATTCGAGAAGCCCACGGCTTTAGCCGTGTGGAGTTGTCACACTAAAAATATGGATGTCGAGGATAGCCTGCTTGTGTTTACTTATGTCAAAAACAACTAACCCGCACATGGATGTACGGGTTTTTCTATTGCCCTGGATGCGTCGGGGCGCATGGGCGCATGTAGAAGTAGGATTTTTGCGGAATAAGTGCGCTGATTTCGGGTCAGTCGGTCGCTAGCATCTTCACTCGGAGTCGCGTCTCAACTGTTCTTTGAATTCGGGTGCCAGCTCTAGCCAATGGATATTCCAAAGTGCGGCTTCCAAAGCGTAAAGAGCGTTAAGATTTATTTTATCGGGATACCGCGACTTCAACCTCTTGTAAGCTTCTACCGAGCCGATCCGGTTGAGATCTTCGAGCCCGTGGACGCCGATTTCCCGCAGCCAGGGCTCGGTTTTCGCCCCGATATTTTTAAGGTTCATAGTCTTCTTCATTCGTTCGATGAACACTCCTCGCCATATGCCGACTGTAGTGCGCTCAGCCGGTCGCGGATCAGCTTCCGAAGCTCCGGCGGTCCTTCGACAATCGTGTCCATGCCGCATCCGATGAAGTAGGAAGCCGCCCAAGACATATAGCCGTAGGACATTTTTCTGTCTATATATCCGGTTCCATCTTCCATAACGTTCAAGCCGCTTGCAAGCCAAGCATCGTTTCCGGTTAAAAGTACGCCCCGCCTCGTTAGCCGAACCTTTAAGTCGTATTCCTCCTTATGCTCCTCCAGCTCTTGTTCTTTCCTGAACCAAGCGGTAATCGGCAGCTTGCTCTGATCTTGCTGCTTGGATTGATCCTCGCTGACGGAAACGGATAAGACCCGGTCGGCACGAAACGAGCGGTATGCATGGCTATGGTAATCGTAAGCCGGGCAGTACCATTTTCCGTTCATGGAATAAAGTCCAACCAGCTGTACTTCTCTTTCTTTACGTCCGTGCTCGGATTCATAGTCAATCACGAGTACCTTTTGTTCAAGGGCTCCTTCCAGCAAGGCGGGCAAATGGGGCGTTTCCCATGTCTGTGCAGGAATCCAAAACAATAATCGGTGCTGAAGCGTATCGATCCGGTTTTTAACGTCTTCAGGCAGCACTTGATAAAACTTCGCGAGCGCCGACTGCCAATCGGACTCTAATGGCAAAGCCCGATAATATTTCAGGGACTGGCTGGCGAAGAAGAGAGCGACCGCTTCTTTTTCCGTAAACGTAATGGGGGGAAGTGTCCGTTCCCTCAATACCCGGTACCCGCCGTGGACACCGGCCTCCGCATACAGAGGCACTCCGAGCGCGCTTAGTTCGTTTAGATCGCGGAGAACCGTCCTTTTCGAGACGCCAAATCGAACGGCCAGCTCTTTCAGCGTAAATTTCTGTCTAATATTCACGGTCAGCAGTATTTCAACGAGTCTTTGCGTCTTGTTCATCGGCTTCACCTATTTTTTATCATAGCATAGAAAGGTGACAAGAATTGTCCATATTCGATGATAAAGTGAACTTGTACGAACCCAATATGCACAATAGGAGATGAATGAAATGAAATCGTGTCTCGAAGTCGTATCTTACCGCCTGAAGCCGGAAGCGGATGCAGTCCAGTTTATGGAGTATGCGAACAAGCTGCAAGAGACGCTTAACGGAGTACAAGGATTTAAGAAAAGGGAAGTTTTCTGCAGCGGGGATAGCAGGAGTTGGGTAGAAATCGTGGAGTGGGAAAGCCCGGAAGCGGCCAAGCAAGCGGAAGCCGCGATCATGCAATTGTCTTTTATGCGGGAGGCGATGGGGCTCATCGATCAATCGACCATTCAAATGCATGTAGTGAAACAGGCAATCTAAACGGATCGGCTGCTTCATACAGCAATCGGGAAGAAATCTTCTTCCGTGCAGCGTGCTATAATAGGGAACATCTTACAAAGCCGGAAGATTGGTAAAAATGAAACGGGTGCATACGGAACCTATTCGAGAAATATCGCGGAAGCGGTCGCCGGTCCAGTATACGAAACGGAGGAAAACTGAATGATAACCCAAAACTATTTGTCGCTCTTTCGGAAATCAAACTGGCGCCGCCGTCCATCCGTAAAACGATAGGTTCGTGAAACAGGAACAGCAAGGAGGTTGATTCGTGGTGACAACCCGTCTAACGATGAACCCGAACGATCCTGTGGCGGTCGCAGTCGTGGATGCAATCCACAGCGGCGACCTGGAGACGCTGAAGCGTCTGCTTCGCGGCAATCCCGGTTTGGCTGCCGCATGGATAGCCGATAATGCCGGCGAGGAGCGGATTGCAAGATCGCTGCTGCACGTAGTGACGGACTGGCCGGGCCATTTTCCGAATGGAGCCTTGACCGTCGCCGTGCTGGTCGATGCCGGAGCCGATGTCAACGCGACGTTTGTCGGCTCACACAGCGAGACGCCGCTGCACTGGGCCGCAAGCAGCGACGACGTCGAGGTGCTCGATGCGCTGCTCGACGCCGGTGCCGACATCGAGGCGACAGGCGGAGTGATCGGCGGCGGAACTCCGCTCGCGGACGCAAGAGCATTCAAGCAGTGGAGGGCTGCGTACCGGCTGGTCGAGCGCGGGGCACGAGTTACCCTTAACGACGCGGCAACGCTGGGACTGATGGATCGCGTCGAGAGCTTCTTCACCGCTGACCCGCCCCCTTCGAATGTGGACGTCAGCCGCGCATTCTGGGGGGCTTGCCACGGCTCGAGGCTCGCATGCGCGATGTTTCTCCTTGACCGGGGCGCCGACCTGAACTGGATCCCCGATTGGGAGAAGCTTAGTCCTCTCGATGCGGCCCGCCGTAGCGACAGCAATGAACTGGTTCACTGGCTCCGCAGCCAGGGTGCGAAGTCGGCCGAGGAGCTGGGATAAGTTAGCATGCGAGCAGAGAGCCGCTGTCGCTTCCGCACGCATAAAATTAACGAGTCGTTCGGTATTCCGGGCGGCTCGTTTATGTTTGGTCGCGAAAGAAATCATTTTTATAATTTTTTTCTACTACCTGAATTTGTAAATATCCATTATAATGGTGAATGGCGAACAATTGTTCTATGTATTCGTCCTGAAGAGAGGAGTGGCGCCATGAGTGTGATCGAGAAGGAGCTGTCCAAGGCGAATGCCGACGGACATGCCGAACCGGTCTTGTCCGTCCGATATGACATCGGCGAAGACGGGAAGCCGGTCGATGGAAGCTTAAGCGTTTACAAGAAACGGATCGAGGCGAGCGAAGACGGGCGCAGCGTGAAAGCAATCGATTTCGCTTCCGTCAAGGAGGCGAGAATCGTTTCGTCCGTCGGGGGCGGTGTTCTGATCGCCGACACCGAGGAAGGGGCCGTGGCGCTTGCCCGTTATACGTCCGTGCATAACGGGAAGATGGGATTCGCCGTCAAGACGATCCAGGCGATTATGAAAGGCGAAGAGCTCCCCGTCCCTTCGGCGAAAGACGAGCCCAAAGTATGCCCAACTTGCCAAAGCCGTCTCCCCGAAGGGACGAAAGTATGCCCGACTTGCATGGACAAAGGAAAAGTGATCATGCGGCTGCTCGCCTACGCCAAGCCTTACAAGAAGAGCATGATCACGGCGGCGCTGCTGCTCATGGTCGCTACGCTGATGGAGCTCGTGCCGCCTTATTTGACGAAAATTATCGTCGATGACGTGATCCAGCCGAAGTCGGTCGGACATGCGCTCCTCTTTCTCGTCATAGGGCTGGCCGCCGCCCGGATCATGCTTTCGCTGATGCAGACGCTCCGCGGCTATATTGGCGTATGGGTCGGCAGCAAGCTGATGGGGGATATACGAAGGGACATTTATCAATCGTTGATGAGCTTATCGTTAAGCTTTTTCGATAGAAGACAGACGTCGCAGTTTATCGGCCGGGTGAACAGCGACTCGGAAGCGATGCGGCAATTTTTGACCGACGGGGTTATTTGGATATCCGGACAAGTGCTCATGCTTGTCGCCATTATTACGACGATGGCAAGCTTGAGCTGGAAGCTGACGCTGCTGGCGTTGCTGCCGACACCGCTCATTCTGATCGCTTCGCTGACGATATGGCCGACGATGCGCCATCTGTGGTACCGGCAATGGCGCGCGGTCAACCGGATCAACATGCTGGTAGGCGATGCGCTGCAAGGGATTCGGGTCGTCAAGGCGTTCGGGCAGGAGTATGCGGAGAAAGACCGGTACGGTGACGCCAACACGACGCTCGTTAGTCAGACGATCCGCATGGAAGGCGTATGGCAAGGCATATTCCCGCTTTTCTCGCTTATTACGACTTCCGGCGCGCTTCTCGTCTGGTATTTCGGCGGTTGGGACGTCATCCAAGACGAAGTGTCGCTCGGTACGCTGATGGCGTTTATCGCTTACCTCGGCATGTTTTTCGGGCCACTTCAATGGTTCAGCCAGGCTCTGAACTGGACCAGCCGGGCGCTTGCCGCCTCGGACCGCGTCTTCGAGATTATGGACACCCAATCCGAGGTACCTACTTCGAAGGACGCCGTCTCGATCCCCCGCGTAGTCGGGAAAGTCGAGCTGAGCAACGTCACTTACGGCTATGAGAAGCACCATCCGGTTCTGAAGAACATCAGTCTGAAGGTCGAACCCGGCGAAATGATCGGACTCGTCGGCCATTCCGGTGCGGGAAAGTCCACGATGATCAACATGATTTGCCGGTTCTACGATCCGGACCAAGGCTCCATAACGGTTGACGGCATCGATCTGCGCAAAATCGATCAGGAGGACTTGCGGAGACAGATCGGGGTCGTGCTGCAGGAGACGTTTCTGTTCGACGGTACGGTCGCGGAGAACATCGCCTATTCGAAGCCGGACGCCTCGCCGCTCGACATTATGCGCGCCGCGAAAATCGCCAACGCCCATGACTTCATCGTCCGGATGCCGGACGGCTACGACACGAAAGTCGGCGAACGGGGACATCGTCTATCCGGCGGGGAGAAGCAGCGTATAGCGATCGCCCGGGCCATTGTGCACGACCCGCGCATTCTGATTCTGGATGAAGCGACCGCATCGGTCGATACCGAAACGGAACGGCAAATCCAAGAAGCGATTTCCCGGCTCGTAAAGGGACGCACGACGTTCGCCATCGCGCATCGGCTGTCCACGCTCCGCGAGGCCGATCGGCTCGTCGTGCTGGATAAAGGCGGTATCGCCGAGACGGGGACGCATGAGGAGCTGCTGGAGAAGAAGGGCGCCTACTTCAAGCTCGTCGAGGCACAGAAAGAAATCTCCAAAATCAAAGGGGTGCAGAGCTGACTATGGAACAGGCTACGGACTCAAAATATGAAATCCGGCTGCTCGACCCGGCGAATGTACGCTTATCCCGGAGCGCGGGAGGCGTATTGGAGATGGAATACGATGGCGAGCTCAGTCCCGAGGTGCTGCTGTTTCAGACCTATCCGTTATCCCGGCAGGAGGAGTACGTTTCGGTACGCAACGGGAAAGGCGAAGAAATCGGAATTATCGAGCGCCTAACCGATCTTGCGCCGGGCAGTCTGGAGGAGGCGCGGAAGGAACTCCGGCTGCGATATCTCGTGCCGCGCGTCACCCGGATCGACAAAATCAAGCAGTTCCCGGGCATGTGGGTGTGGGAGCTTCAGACGACGCTCGGTCCGACCAAAATGTCCATGCGCAATTTGCACGAGCATATTCAGACCGTCGGCGACAATCGGCTGCTGCTGTCCGACATGGACGGCAACCGATGCGAAATTGCGGACATGGAAGCGCTCGATCCGCATAGCAGGAAGCAATTGTCGAGGGTGCTGTAGTTAGTTATACATAGTTAACATTATCCGCTCAAGCTGCCGCAACAACGGCAGCTTTTATCTACATTGCAGATGTGGCCGAAACATTGCCGCCAAGACAATGGATTGAATAATGTTACAAACAAATGAGACATTAACGAAGCGAGGAGGATCGCCATGACGATAGATACGGTTACGTTGGAAGGAAAAAGAGTCATTCTGCTTCCCCTCCAGCTCAGCCATGCGGAAGAGTTGTTTCAAGCTGTGGATAGCCCGGAAGTTTGGGCGTTTTTGCCAAGTCGGATGGAGAAGTTCGATCATATGACCGATCACGTGGAGGAAGCATTGCGGGATAAGGAGCAAGGCACCGAATTGCCCTTTGTAGTGTTCGATAAACAAACCGGACGAGTTGTCGGCATGACCAGATTGTTAAACATATCGGAAGAAAACCGAAGTCTGGAAATAGGGTGGACGTGGTATTCGTCCAAGGTTTGGCGTACGCGGGTCAATACGGAATGCAAATATTTGCTGCTGACGCATTGCTTCGAGGTTTTGAGAACGATTCGCGTCCAGTTCAGAGTAGATAGCCGGAATAAGCGTTCGAACGAAGCCGTCTTGAGGATCGGCGCTACGGAAGAAGGCGTGCTGCGCAAAGACCGGATTTTATATGACGGATACATACGGGATACGGTAGTTTACAGCATCGTGGATGAGGAGTGGCCGACGGTACAAAGCAGGCTGAACGATTTTTTGGCATAAATTAGTAGACTTGGAGGAAATGCATGAGCCATAATAAGCGTTGGTTGCTATTGCTTAGAATGTCAGAAGAAAAGACGATTTCTATCATAAGTTCATAATAAGAATTTATGGGAGGAATCCACATATGGAGCAAGAAATAAGGTCTCTGCTAAACGATGATATATTGCAGAAGTGTGCCGGCACTTTCGGATTTCGAAGAGAGGAATTGACGCTCTTTGACTTCGATGAGTGCGAATACAACTGGTTTGCGGCCGATATAGCGAACCCGTTGTTTTATGCAACGCCGCTTAAGAGCAATGGCATCGAGTTGCGAAACCGCGCCGCCCAACGATTTTACGATTATTTCATGGAAGGATACTTTTCAAGAGCATTCGCTATCGACTTATTGGCTGCAAAAATCCCTTTGTTTCTTAGACTGCGCGAAATATTGGTATATTCGGGCGCCTTTCGAAGTTTAACAACCTGCATCCATGGTCTAAAGAAATGATGGAGACAACGACATCGAATCTCATGAATGATTTGCCTTTTCTCGATATTCGGTTTACTTAGTTTTTGCCGAAGGCTGCCGATGATCATTAACCGGCAGCCTTGTTTCCGAAGAGAAGGATTACAGAATCAATGCACACCTCGCTGCAAACATTTTAGAAGAGTTTCCGTATGCTCCCTCGCGTACCGGTTGTACATGCGGACCGCAACGCAGTTATGCTTCGGGAGGACCGCAATATGACAGCCTGTCGCTCCGAAAGCTTGAAACGCCCCATCATTGCCGTAATACCAGCCCATTACCCGCTTATCGGCATAACCGGGAGCCGCCCGAAGCTTGTCGGCAAGATCAAACACGTCTTGCGGGATGATGCGCCGCCCTCCAACCACTCCATTGTTCAAATACAGATAGCCCCAGGAAGCCAGATCCTTGGCGCTCATATACAAATTGCGTTCATGTCCTTCGTCCGACTCGATTCGTACGGAGGCATACCCGTCACCGGCAGTAAAATCGCAGACGAAGCTTTCTTTCGGCACGGCTGCCCATTCCGTTTGATTCATATGCAGCTGCTCGAGTACGTTCTCTGTAAGGAGCTGCGCGATTGTCTTTCCTGTTACTTTCCTGACGATGGCGGCGGCCAGCCCTTCCCCTTCCACTTTCCCCGGCCCGAAAAACTTAGGTTTAGTTTTCGTCAGCACGTCTCTTACCGTTACCTTCTCCAGCTCATCCATCGGAATGCCATCGATAAACGGATGAACGGGCGCATCGAGATCAAGTCCCGCATCGATGACGGCGTACGCTAAAGCTAGGGCGATGTGGGATTTTCGGATCGAATAAATGTTAAATTGCGAACCGGCCGTCACCGGTCGGGCGCCGGATTTGGCATGGTGGAAGCCGGAATACCACTCCGTGACTACTTGATCGTCTTGGATCACGACAACGGCGGCCGCAGTTGCGTTAATGGCACATCTGGTTTGTTCGATATGCTGGAGCAAAGGTTCGAATTGTTCTCTCCTATCGTGGAATGGCAGGTTCACAGGAAGTCCTCCTCAATACGATAATTGGCAGCTGGCAACATCATAGTAAAGGACGAACCTTTTTCCGGCAAACAGTAAAAACGTATGTTCGTCTTTATGCAGCGGAACGTATATTCTCATCAGAATGCCTTGTACAGGGATTTTCAGAAAGCGGGGGCTCTCTTAATCTTTCATTTTCTTTTCGTTTCGTCGAATATCATTTTTCTGGATATTCGCACAGTGAACTGGTACTATTAGTGAATCTTTTCCTAAGGTGGTTATCGGATGAAAAGAAAAATAGGGTGTTTGCACGCCCACTACTCCAATATCGAGTATATTCAAAAAGCTCTTGCCTCGGACGAGTTGGAATTGATCCACTTTGTCGACCCCGGGCTGATGAGCAGAATTACGGCGGATCCGGACTTTGATGCGGCAAGAGCCCGTAACAAAGTCGCTGAACAGATTCGATGGATATCCGAAGCGAAAGTGGACGGTATTCTCGTTACATGCACGAATTACATCACTCTTCTGGAAGAAGACCGGCTTCAACTAACAATTCCTTTGATCAAAATCGACGAGCCGTTCTTCCATGACGTCTGTCGCAATACCGGTCGGCAAATCCTGCTGTTTACGAATCCGGCTACCGTCGATGGAACGATGAAGAGGCTTCATGAATACGCGAGAAGGCATAACAATCCAATTAGCGATTGGGAGCCCCGAGTCATCGACAATACTTTCGATCTCATTATGCAAGGCCATAAAGATCGGTACGCGGACGAAGTTTCGAGTTACATAAGGAACTTGCTCCTGTCCGGCAATGCCGAATCCGTCTCCGTCGCTCAATTGTCGATGGTGGAAAGTGCCGTGGCCGTTGAGCGCGAGCTGAACGTGCAAATCGGAAATCCGCTGAAACCGTTGGCGGCATATATGCAATCAAAACTTCGCTAACTTTTTTTCAAAGAGAGGTCAGATTTGCGGCGCGAAAATCATCAAATGATAGGAAAGATCAATCTTAGTAGGAGAGGTGGGCGAATAACGATGGATAACTTGAAAGAAGCTGTCGGCCTTCTGAATGTGCAACGAGTGGAGTTGGAGTCTTTTCGCGTAATCGGGCTGGAAATCGAGACGCCGGACTTGGGACGTAAAGTGAGAGAGTGTGTCAGATGGATTCGGGAGCGCATGTCGGATGCGGATTGGGACTCACCGGACATTTATTGCGTCGTACCTCCGCAAACGATCACGGCGGATAAACCGGGATTCAAGCTGTTCGTAGGCGTGCGTGCCGGCTCGACAAACGCGGTCTCGGACGGGTGGGCGTTTACGGACATCCCGAAGCAAACCTACGCTCGGACGGAGTTTGCCGGGTATTTGAGCGAGTGCGACAAGTTTTACCGAAATTTAGGGGACAATCTGCGGAAAATGGGCTACGATTGCGTCTATGACGCGATAAGCTTCGAACGATACCCGAATGATAAGTATAACTGGAATGATGACGGGGATTTTCAAACGATTCACATTTATTCGCCGTTGCGGTGAGGGGAGCGAGAGGAGCATATCAAAACGCCAGAACGGTCCCTGATGTGCAAACCCATATGTTAGCGCGTTGAAGGGATTGGGTACTGGGCTTCAGCTGCTGTCCACAGTTGTGTTGTCTTGATTAGCTAGGCGGTAAAAACACGGATTCATAGGCGGCCCGAGTATTTAAATGGAAAACATACAGTAAATGTTACAAGAATAGAGCAATAAGGGAGCAATAACTGGAAAACCTCCAGCAAAATTCGTCATAATCGGGCCGATAAAGCAAATTCGATAAAATATACTGCAGGCTTTCCAGTTAACTATTCGAAGAAGCGAAAAATCGATGAAATAACGGCATGTTTTCCAGTTCCGGGAGTGGAAACGGTTCAAATGAGCACGACTCGATACATTTATTCGCCGTTTCGGTGACGGAGCCGAGGGGGAGATTGTTGCAAAACAAAAGGGCTGCCGTGCGGCAGCCCTTCCTCATACGATCGATTCCATTCAGTCGCGAATCTCGACGATCAGCTCGATCTCGACAGGCGTATGGAACGGCAGATCGCTCGTGCCGATCGCAGAGCGAGCATGGCGTCCGTTCTCGCCGAATACGTCCACGAGCAGGTCGGAAGCGCCGTTCATGACGTAAGGCTGGTCGCCGAAGCCCGGCGCGCTGTTGACGAAGCCGAGCATTTTCACGATTTTGACGACACGGTCAAGGTCGCCGAGGTAACCCTTCATGACGGCCAAGCAGTTGATGATCACTTGGCGGGCGCATTGCTGACCTTGCTCGATCGTCAAATCGCTGCCTACTTTGCCCTCGAAGATCAGGACGCCGTTCGCGTCGCGTGCGTCTTGACCGGACAAATACAGCAGGTTGCCCGTCCGGTTGGCCGGAATGTACGTAAAGCGGGGCTGCGGGGGAGGGGGAAGCACGATGCCTAACTGTTCCAAACGTTGTTCGATTTGCGCCATAATGGAAATACCTCCGAATTATATAGTTTGGTTAAAAGTCCAAGTAAAGTCAGTGATGACAGCACTTCGCCGCACGAATCAGTCCGCCGTCGCGGGCGTGCGTATGCCGGTTGTCGCTCAGCGTTTCCTTGCCTCCGACCCATACGTGCGATATGCCGTCCGGATATTGGCGGGGCTCCTCGAATGTGGCCTTGTCCTGAATCGCATCCGGATCGAACATGACGATATCGGCGATGTAGCCCGGAACGATCAGTCCGCGTTTGCCCAACTTGAAGCGCTGCACCGGGAACGACGTCAATTTGCGCACCGCCTGCTCCAGCGACAGCACTCGCAGATCGCGCACGTACTTGGCGAATACGCGCGGGAATGTGCCGTACAGGCGCGGGTGAGGCTTGCCCGTCTCGCAGGTCAAGCTGTCAGAGGCGATCAGCGCCTTCTCGTACCCGATCACTTGCTTAACGTCATCCTCGGACATATGGAAATATACGATCGAAATGCGGCCTTCCTCCTCAAGCAGCAGATCCATCATGCAGTCGGCCGGATGCTGCCCGCGCCGCTCGGCGATTTCCGCGATCGAGAGACCTTCCAGGTTCCTGTTCTTCTCGGTATGCATCGCCGAAATGATGACGCTTTGCCAGCCGGTGGAGCAGACAAGGTTGTCCCATGTCGTCTGTTCCTGACCCAGTTCCTCGCGGATACGCTTCCGCAGCGACGCATCGCGGAAAGCTTCAAGCGTGCCTTCGATGCCCTTCTCGAGTACCCAGGGAGGCAGTACCGTTGTCAGCGTCGTCGAGCCCGCGTGATAAGGGTACACATCGCAAGTAACGTCCATGCCGCGCGCCCGGGCGTCCTCGATCAAGCCGATCGCATCCAACACTTTGCCCCAGTTCGCTTTGCCGGCGGCCTTCAGATGGCTGATGTGCAGCGGCACGCCGGCGCGCTCGGCGATCCAAATCACTTCCTGAACGGACCGGATCAGGTTGTTCCCTTCGCCGCGAATGTGCGTAGCCAACAGACCGTCGTACTTCGGCAGCACGGAGCACAGCTCGGCGAGCTCTTCGCGGGACGTATAGCTGCCGGGCGCGTACAGCAAGCCGATGGATAAGCCGATCGCACCCGCCTGCATGCCTTCCTCCAATATCCGCTTCATCCGCTCCAGCTCCTCGCGGGTTGCGGGGCGGTTGTCGAAGCCCATGACCGAGATGCGAAGCGCTCCGTGGGCTACATAGGTGGCCAAATGCTCGGAAGGGCGGCTTGACGCCAAATGGTCCATGTATTGTCCTACCGTTTCCCACGGCCATTCCCATTCGGTTTTGCCGAGTACCGGCTGTACATAGCTTTTGAGCATTTCGGCCCGTTCCTTCACATAGGGAGCGGGGGCGAGGCCGCAGTTGCCGACGACCTCGGTCGTGACGCCTTGGCGCAGCTTGATTTCGCTGTGCGGATAATCGAAGATCATCAGGTCGGAATGGCAATGTCCGTCGATAAAACCCGGCGCGATAACGCTGCCGTTCGCGTTCACCGTCCGCGCCGCTTCCTGATCCAGCTTGCCGACGGCGGCGATGCGGCCGTCCTTGACGCCCACGTCGCCGTAAAACCACGGATTCCCCGTCCCATCGGCAATGCGGCCGCCGCGAATAATGAGATCCAACATTGGCTAAGCCCTCCTTATGACGTTAAGCTGATGTGTTTTACTCCAGCTTCCCGCGGCCGGCGACCGTTTGCGGTTCGTAGTTGCCGTCATGCCGGAAGTAAACCTGATTATGCAAATTGACGGTGCTGCATATATGGTTCGGCACGATATGAATAACGTCCCCGACGGCAGCGCCTTGCGAAGCCGGGCCGAGCCGCAGCATGCCGTGCTCCTCGGACAGCCGCTCCAGCACGGCGTCTTCCAGCTCCACGATATGGCCAAAGCCTTGCAACTGCAGCGGTTCGGTATTGGGCTGCACGTCGGTCGCGAAAGTCTTGCTGCCACCGTCGATCACGGCCAGATCGGGCGCAGGCCTGCTGACTACGGTGACGCGTACCGCTCCGGCGCAATCCTCGAGCCGGCATACGCCAAAACGGGCTTGCATCCGGTCCATGAACACGTAGGTGCCCGGACGAACTTCCGTTACCCCCGGTACCGTCATCGCAAAAGCGGAAGTCGGGGTGGAGCCGACGCTGACGTCCTCGATCGCGATACCGGATGCCCTCATGCGGCTCGCAAGCTCGGCCATGATCCGTCCTTCTTCTTCCCCTGCGGCGCGAAGGTCGAGCGTAGCTTTGCCTCCCATAATAGCGCCACGGAACGTATAGATGCCGCTTAGACGAAGGCCTGCCATTTCATGAACCGTTGCGGCAAGCTCGACGGCGTCCTCGTAAGGGACGCCGGTCCGTCTTAGACCGGTGTCGATCTCGAGGCGCACCTCCAGCGTCATCCCGGCGCTCGCCGCCGCTTCCGCAAGCCGCAGCGCGCCTTCGCGGCTGTCGACGCCGACGATGAGACGGATTCGCTTCGCGAGCGCGAGTGCGCGCCTGATTTTGTCCATAGTTACTAGCGGGTAAGCGATGAAAATGTCGGTAATGCCGTGCTCGGCCATCACCTCGGCTTCGGATACTTTGGCTACCGTAATTCCGGCGGCCCCGGCCGCGAGCTGCTTCAGGGCGACCGTCGGCATTTTATGCGTCTTCGCATGCGGCCGCAGCTTAACTCCGGCTTTACGCGCCGATGCGCCCATGGTCTCAATATTCCGCTCCATGACGGCCGTATCGATGACGACGCATGGCGTCTGTGGATAAACACTCATCCTTCCTCGCTCCCTTCGTTTCCGTTCTTGCCTTCCTCCATGTAGCTGTATAACGAGTACTTGGAGATGTTCAAATAAGCGGAAATTTTCTCGCCGCCCTTCTTGATCAGAAAGGCGCCTTTGCGGTCGAGCAGTGCGATCATTTTGATTTTGTCTTCCTTCGTCATGTGCGCGACCGGCTTGCCGACCTGCTCCTGCGCCTCCTGAATGAGCGCGTCCAGCAGCTCGCTTACGTTCGTGACAAACGACTCCCTCACTTCCGGCTGCAGACTTGTCATCGTCATGCCGTGGAGCGTCTTCTCGGCCATCATCAGCGCCGTAATGTCGAAGTTGATGCAGATCGCGCCGACCGGCTTGCCTTCGGCATTGTTCATATAGATCGACGTCGAGCGGAGCAGCCTGCCGTCCTTCGTTTGCGTCACATAATTGAATTTGTTGCCGTTCACCTGATTGCCCCGCAGTAGCTCGAGACCCAAATTCGTGCCGGGGTCGCCGACTTTGCGCCCGGTAATGTGCCCGTTCTCGATCGCTACGATCGTGCTCTCGTACGGCCGCGACAAATCATGCAGCACGACCTCGCACGATTCGCCGAACTGCGCAGCGATGCCTCTGGTCAATTCCGTCAAAAAGACAAGCTCGTCCCGTACGGATTCCATCCGCCGAAACACCTCCATCTCTACGGTCTCCGCCGCAGACGGCTATGAATGATCACGTAATGGTTGCGGGAAAAATGGTATCATATTCGCTTGCAAAAAATCAAACAAAAAGTTTGGCGGCATAAATAAATGTATGATATTGTAGCTGCGAGGAGGGACGCTTGATGAGACGCTGGCTGGCCAATTCGCTGCAGCGCAAAATGTCGCTGCTGCTTCTCGTCGCCGTCGTACTGCCGCTGCTCGCTACCGGAGTCGTTTCCTACCGGATCGCGTCGACGCTTACGGAGGAGAAGGAGAAGCAATCCGGGATGAATACGCTCCGCCAAGTGGCCGACAGGCTCGAATTTATGGTGCGCGACGTGGAGAATATGTCGGTCTTTATTATCGGGGGGAAGGATGTACAGCAATATTTAAGCAATGAGCGTGCCGACATCTCGTTGTATTCGCAAAACATCGGGTTTTTAACGAATCTGGTTTTCTCCAAGCCCTATATATCCAATATTACGATCATGCCGTCGAGCGATTTCCCCGCTTTGTCCAACACGACGATCGTCCATTCGGGGCTCGAGAAGGAGCTCGAACGGAAGCAGGAGCAGATGGTGGGGAAAAACAAATGGTGGACTTCGCTGTACGAAAATCAAACGTCGGCCGACGGGCTGAAACGGGTCGTCTCGCTAGTTCGTCCGATCCGCAGCCTGGATAAATTTCAGCCGCTCGGCTCCTTGTCGATCAGTCTGGACGAAGCCGAGATGCGCAAGGTGATGCTCGGCGCCGGCTGGGAGAAGCAAGGCTTCGTCATGCTTATCGATCAGGACGGGCAAATTTTGTCCGGCGATTCTCCTGAGTGGCTGAATCGCTCGTTGTACGAGCGGCTCCCCGATATAGGCCCTTTGACTGGCGCCGAGGGGATATTTACCTACACCGTCAACGGCGCGGAAACGAATACGGTGCTTTATCATCGTCTGTCGATGCCGGACTGGAAGCTGGTCGGCGTTATTCCGACCGAAATTTATACGTCGCAGAACAGGTACGTGCTCGCATTAACCGCCATTGCGATCGGCATAGCTCTACTGCTGTCCGTTGCGCTCGTACTGTGGTTCATCCGCTGGGTCACGCAGCCTCTAAGAGGACTTGCAGGCACGCTCAAAGATATTAATCCGGACGAACCGATTCCGACCTTCGAGGTGAAGAGCACGGACGAGGTCGGACTTCTGCTGCACAGCTACAACAAGCTGAGCGATCGGATCGGAAGGTTGAAGGAACAGGTGCAGCTGAACGAGGCGAAGAAGAAGGAAGCGGACATCATGGCGCTGCAGGCGCAAATCAATCCGCATTTTCTGTACAACACTTTGTCGTCGATACACTGGATCGCCCTGATGAACAAGGATGAACGGATTGCCGGAATGGTCGGAGCGCTGAGCGATTTTTTGCGGTTCAGTCTGAACAAAGGCGAGGAGTTTTGTCCGGTGCAGCAGGAAGTCGCCCACGCGCAAAACTATGTCACGATTATGTCCATCCGGTTCCAGGACAAATTCAAGTCGGAATTTTATATCGATCCCGAGCTGAACGATAAGCCGATGCTGAAGCTGCTGCTGCAGCCGTTGATAGAGAACAGCATTATGCACGGCCTGCAGAAGAAGAAAGGGCAAGGACAGTTGTTCGTTTACGGCGAACGCCACGGGGAGTCGATGACTTTTGTCGTGGAAGATACCGGTATCGGCATCGGGGAGGAGAAGCTGCAGCAGCTGCGCAATAATTTGAACGCCGCTTCCGGGACAAGCAGTCTCGAGCCCGGACGCTCCGGCTTCGGCTTGCGGAACGTACACCAGCGGCTGCAGCTCCATTATGGCGGCGACACGGGTCTGCGCATAGAGAGCGAGGAAGGAATCGGGACGCGCTGCTCGTTTACGATCCCGATCAGGGAGGGAAATTCGTGAGATTGATGATCATTGACGACGAAGCGATCATCCGTACGGGATTGTGTACCGTGATCGACTGGAAGGAGCTCGGACTGACGCTCCTGGAGCCGGCGGAATCGGCCGAGGAGGCGCTGGAGCGCATACCGGTCGAGAAGCCGCATATCGTGCTGACCGATATCCGGATGCCCGGCATGGACGGCATCGCGCTCGCGAAAGAAATCAAGAAGCTGCTGCCCGACGCGGAAATCGTCATTTTAACCGGCTACGACGATTTCGCCTATGCCCAGCAGGCGCTTCGCCAAGGCGTGACGGATTACTTGCTGAAGACGAGCGGTCCGGAAGAAATTATAAAGGCGGCTATGAAGGCGAAGCAGAACATTGCGGCCAAGTGGGAATTGAGCCGCAAAGAGCAGGCGCAGACGGAAGCGCTTCGCCGCCAGCTGCTCGAGCGGCTCTTGGCCGGGAGGACGATCGGCGGTGCGGAGCAATCGCTTATGCAGGATTGGCTGAACGGGAAGCGGGTGCAGGGTGACGACCCGGCCGTGAAATTGCCGATGAGCGTGCTGATCATAAACGCTTCCGGCTGGGGCGAAGTCCGGCTGGCCGCGCTGCTGCTCGGTGCGGCTGACAATATGCTGACCGAGCTGCTGCCTGCCGTATCGCTGCTTATGGGCGACCGGATCGTACTCGTTGCGCGCGGAGAAACGGGCTTCGCCGGGCTCGGCGGACTGGAGCGGGCGATCCGGCGGGTCGGCGAGACATTGAAATGCTCCGTCTTTGCAGCCGTCGGCGCAAGTGTCGGGCAGCTTGAGGAGCTGCACCGTTCGTATCGCGAAGCCGAGGCGGTTTATGCATACCGGCTGCTGCTCGGCGAGCAGGGCGTATACGGGCTAAGCGATATCGCGCATCGGAGCGGCGGAAGAACAGTGCTGCCGCAAGAGGAGGAGCGGGAGCTCGGCCATATCCTGGTGAGCAACAATCCGGGCCGACTGCGCCAATGGGTCAACCGGATCGTTCGCGCCCAGATGGAGGATCGCACGGTTACTCCGCATTCGCTGCAAGCTTATCTGCAATCGGTCGTGATCGCCGGCCACCGCTGGCTGGAGCGGGCGAAAGGAGGCAGAGGCGGACAAACCGTCCATGCCGCGGCAGCCGTATATCCGTTTGATACCGACCCGCGCCCCGAAGCGGAGCTGTTCAAAACATTGGCCTCGCTGATGGCGACGTTCCATGAATCGATAAGCGATACCCGCTATTCCTATACGCAGCGGGCAATCGCTTATATTCGCGATCATTTGGACTTGAATTTGTCGCTGCAGGACGTCGCCCGTTTCGTCCACTTGACGCCGAATCATTTCAGCGAAGCGTTCAAGAAGGAAACCGGGCAAACCTATATCGAGTTCGTCACGCGGGAACGCATGCGCAAAGCGGCGGACGTGCTCCAAAGCACGCAGATGAAAATAAGCGAAGTGGCGGGGGCCGTCGGCTACGAAGACATCAAATATTTCAGCCAGCAGTTTAAAAAGCATTTCGGCCGGACGCCCTCGGAGTTCAGACAATCGCCGTCCGAGATGACCGACGAAACCGTTTAACCGGAATTTGTCTACCTATCCGCTGAAAGTTCTCCCCTACTGCGAATGAAAAGGTCGCTCTATACTAAGGCTATACTCATGAATGAGGGGGAGCAGGAAGATGAACAAGAAAGCGGCATCGGCAAGTATAGCATCCGTATTGGCATTATCGATGCTGGCGGCGTGCGGCCAGGCATCCGATTCCGGAGCGGAGGGGGGAGGCAAAAGCGAAGCTCCGGCCGAGAAAGTGAAGCTGACCGTGTGGCACAATTTCTCCGGCGACGATCTTCGCGCCAAGGCCGTCCGCGCCCAAATCGACAAGTTCAAAGCCGCCCATCCGGAAGTCGAGCTGGACGCTCAGGCGATTCCGCCGGACGGATACCGTCAGCGGTTAAAAACGGTCGCGGCGGCCAACGAAATGCCGGACGTCTTCTTCGCCCACTCCGGTTCGGGCATCAAAGAATTTTACGACGGCGGACTCATTCAACCGATTACGCCGCTGCTGAATAAAAACTCGCAATGGAAATCGAACTTTACGCCGGGCGCGTTCGATCCGCTCTCGTTCAATAACGAAGTGTACGCGGTGCCGATCAACGCCTCCGTCACGTCTTTGTTCTACTACAACAAATCGCTGTTCGACAAGCACGGCGTTGCCGTACCGAAAACATGGGACGAGCTGCATGCGGCGATCAAAGCGTTCAAGGACAAAGGAATTACCCCCATCTCTCTCGGCAATAAAGCGGCTTGGCTCGCCCAATCGAGCATCTTGAGCTCGCTGGCCGATCGCGTGACGGGAAGCGACTGGTTCATGAAAGCGGCGAAGCAGGAAGGCGCGAAATTTACCGATCCGGAATTCGTTAAGGCGCTATCGCTTATGAAAGGGCTTGCAGATACAGGAGCGTTCCAACAAGGCTTCAACAGTCTGGACAATACCCAGATGGAGCAATATTTCATCTCCGGCAAAGCGGCGATGATGATCGACGGCGCATGGGCTCTTACCAATATGGCCGCAACCGGCACGAAGGAGCAGCTTGATCAAGTCGAAGTATCCGTGCTTCCATCCGTACCAGGCGGAAAAGGCGACCCGAATACGCTCTCGGGCGGCGCGGGCGGTGGTTTTGCCGTCAACAAGAAGCTTACCGGCAAGAAGCTGGATGCGGCATTCGACCTGATCTACACCGTCAGCGGCCCGGAGGGGATGAAGGCGGTAGCCGAGAGCAACACGATCGTCAACTACAAAGTGGACGTCGACCAATCGAAGGTAACCTCTTTGTTCTACAAAGCTTACAATTTGACCAAAACCGTGACGTATACGCCGGTATACGACGCTTACTTGAGCTCGCAGGGTGCGGAAGCGATCAACAACGGGCTGCAGGAGCTGCTCATGGGCGGCAAGCCGGAAGATATCGCGAAGAAGCTGCAGGACGCCCAGGCGCGATCGCTCGGCAAGTAATACCCGACGGCGGTAGGCGGAGCAGAGAACGCGGATCGGCTTTTCCTCGAAGAAGCCGATTCGTCTTCCGCCCCCGGAGACCCGCTGAAAAACTGAACGGAGGGTCTGAAATGATGCTGGAGAAGCGTCAGCGTTCGCATTTGTTTCCGGATTTCCACCGATTATGGGCTTACTGGATAAGGAAATCTGGAAACAACGGCGATCGGAAGCCTATTTCAGACCCGCAGTGGAGTTACTCAGCGGACTTCCGTCGGCACGTAATAACCAGTAATGCGAAAGGGGAGGTTGGCTATGGCTGCCGCAAACCGGATTCGAACGTTTATTTTCATTGGCCTGCTACCCGCCTTGTCTCTTTATTTGCTGTTCGTCATCGTCCCGATTTTCTGGTCGGCCTTCTACGGCTTCTTCGACTGGAAAGGGATCGGCGCGATGAAATTCATCGGCTTCGACAACTACATCGAGGTCGTGAAAGATCCTATTTTTTGGCGGGCGTTCAAAAACAATTTGATTATCGTGGCGGCATCGATATTCGGCCAAGTGCCGATAGCGCTCGTACTGGCGCTCGTTTTGTGGAAAAGCTCGTTTTTTCACCGTTTCGTCCGTTCGGCGATCTTTATGCCGATGGTGCTCGCTTCGGTCGTAATCGGTATTATATGGGGCTATATTTATAACCCGCAAATCGGCATACTGAATTACATTCTGGAACAGCTTGGCTTAAGCTCGTGGATACGCGACTGGCTCGGCGATCCGAAGATCAACATGTATTCCGTCAGCGTCCCGATCATTTGGGCGAACATCGGTCCATATCTCATCTTATTCATCGCCGCGATTCAAAATATTTCGTCGGAAGTCGAGGATGCCGCGAAAATCGACGGCGCCATAGGCTTTCGCCGGCTGTATCTCATTGTCGTGCCCATGATCTGGGATACGATCAAGGTTGCCATCGTATTGTGCATATCCGGCAGCATGAAGTCGTTCGATCTGATTTATGTCATGACAGGCGGCGGTCCGGCTCAAGCAACCGAGCTGCTGGCCACCTACATGTACAACAATACGTTCAATATTTTCCGCTACGGATACGGTTCTGCCGTATCTACGATGATCATGATCGTCAGCATGTTTATGGTGGCGGGCAGCCAGCTATTGATGAAACGTAAAAGCAAGCATTAAAACGCAAATAAAGGAGGCAGACCGCTATGGAAACCGCGGTAAACAAAACGATGGCTCACACGGGTCAAAGTCCACTGGCGAAGACGCTGCAGACGGTCAAGAGCCGGTCGGGCAAACTGCTGCTGGCCATCTACGCGCTCCTTACGATATATCCGCTCATTTGGCTGTTCATCAGCTCCTTCAAATCGAACCAGGACTTTTACGGCAAACCGTTCGCCTTGCCGTCGGTATGGCAATTCGAAAACTATGCGAAAGCTTGGAAAATAGCCGGTATCGGCACGGCGCTCACAAATTCGGCGATCGTCACGTTAACTTCGATGGCGCTTACGCTGTTCCTCGGAACGCTGGCCGCCTACGTCTTGTCCCGCCTTCAGTTCAAGCTGAAAGGGCCGATCATGGCGCTGTTCGTGCTTGGGATGCTCATTCCGATTCACAGCACGCTTGTGCCGCTGTTCATTATGATGAAGAAAATGATGATTCTCGATACGCATTGGGCGCTTATTTTGCCTTATACCGCGTTCGAGCTGCCTGTCGCGATCTTCGTCGTCGCCGCTTACTTGACCTCGGTGCCGAAAGAGGTGGAGGAAGCCGCGATGATCGACGGCAACGGCTATTGGGGCATTTTTTTTCGGATCATCTTCCCGTTGTCGGTTCCGGCTATGGCGACGGTCGCCATTCTCGCCTTCTTGCGCTTCTGGAACGATTTCGCCTTTGCCCTTGTGTTCATTAACAAGCAGGCGCTCAAGACGCTTCCTCTCAGCTTGTCGATTTTCTCGGACGGGTTCGGGACGGACTACAGTCTGACGATGGCGGCGATGACGATTGCCGTTATCCCGACCATTATTATCTACTTGATCTTCCAGGAGCAAATTATGAAGGGCATGGTCGCCGGAGCTGTAAAAGGATAAGGTGCAGCGCCGGAGCATGAGCTTACACAAAAGAACCGTCAAGGGGTTTGAAGTTACCCCTGACGGTTTGTTTTGCTGTAGCGGAACTGTATTCCGCTAAACGGCTATTTTCGCGGCATTTCTTGTAAATAGCGGAACTGTGGTACGTAAAAACAATCTTTTTGTGCTTCTCCGCTCGCAAAATAGCTGAATAACGGATTCTAGTTCCTTTAATTGAACAGAATACATAGTTTCGCCGACGATAACGCACCACAGTTCCGTTATTTTCCAAACTTCCTTATTTATCGTACTTGAACAAATTGACGCCCGACACGTAATACAAGTCTCCATCGTTGTCCGTGGCCAAGAGAGAAGCGCCGCTTGCGATGAGCGTTTCCGTATTTTTCGTCGCCGGATCGATCCGGTACATCTTCCCTCCGATCGTCACGTAGACGTAGCCGTCGGGGTTTAGCTCCATCTTGGCGTCCCGCCATACGTGGCCCGAGCCGGAATAGCTGACCGGGAACTTGTCGGCACTGTAGACGACGGTCCGGGTAGCCGGGTTGAAGACGAACAAAGTTCCTTCGGCCACTCCCCATATGTTGCCGTCAGGACCGAGCAGGAGCGACGTAATGGCGCGTTTCCCCGCGACCGGGACGGTTTCGAACACTTTCTGATTCGTGGTCGTATCCCAGACGAACAGTTTCGCTTCCGTTGCCGTCGGTGAAATGCCGAGCCCGCCCCAGACGGACGTGCCGCCGAACACTTCGTTGTTTTTGTTAGCCAGAGCGACAACACTCTGATCGGTAATCACGTTGCGGGTCACGTTCAGCGAAGCCGTGTTCAAGTCATAGACGGCAAACGCTCCTCCGAGCTTCCCGTAATCGGGCACGGTACCGACAAACAGCTTATTCATCGAGGCGACGGCCAGCATCCCGAACGGGCGGTCTTGCTCCCATGCGCCCAGGTTGAACAGCGTTTTCGGATTCGCGGGATTGCCTCCCGGAGTCCAGGCTTGCGTAACGTCATATTTCTGAATGATCGCACCCGGATAAATGCCGAAGTACAGAGAGTTCCCCGCCTCCGCAATGTTCTCCGCCTGACCGACGCCTTTGTATTTCGTCTGAACCCCTGTCGCCGGGTCGTACGTGCCCATGCCGCCGACGAGATAGCCGACGCTGTATATTTTTCCGTCCGGCCCCCGCTTGATGGACTGAATCGAGGTGGGGGACTCCGGCACCGCGAAGGCGGTTTTGGCCCAAGTGCCCGTCGACAAATTGTACTTTAAAATATGTCCCGATTTTAGGGCGGCCACGTACGAATAACCCGGATAACCGGTCTCGTTCAACGTCAGGAAAGTGGAGCCGATCACGTTGGCGCCTACGTTCGCGAGTTGCGTTTCGGTTTTGCCCGTCAAGTCGTACGAATACAGATTGCCGTTCTTTGTGTAGTATACTTTGTCGGCGACCGGGGACAGCTTGGATACTCCGATCGAGCCGATGCCGGTAAGCGTGCTCTCCACCTGCAGCGTTGCTTTATCGATGACGAGCGTAACGTTGGTCGGGCTCATCTTCGCGAATATTTTTCCGTTGACGTAATTCGTATAATAGGCGAATTCTTCCGTGGAATAAGCGGCCGGGAGAATGTTCGTCATGGCGCCGGTGTTGTTGTCGTACCGGATCAGATGCGCGTGGGAGCCGATGCCCATGTACAGCTGATGAGCGCTTTCGTCATAGGCGATCGACCGGACATATTGCTCGCCGGGCTCGATCTGGCCGCCGAAAGCCGTTACGCCGACACCTGGCTCGTACTTAAACGCTTTGCCGCCCGGATACGTTCCGCCGTAAATTTTGCCGCTCGTACCCGTCGTCAGCTCCCAGATCGTAGTCTCTCCGGAAATGGCGACACCCAGATCGGTGACGGACGCGGCGCCGGGGACATATTGAAACAGTTTGCCCGAAGCGGTGCCCAAATAAAGCGTGCCGTCCGTTGCAACCGCCATCCCCCAGACGGCCGTCGCACCGGGCAGGTCGAACGATTGGAGCGTAGCCCCGGTCTTTGCGTTATATACGGCCAGCTTGGACGGATTTCCGCTCGAGCCGATGTAGAGCAGGTCATTGCCGCTCGAATCTTGACCGAATGCGGCGTAAGAGGCGGAGGCGTTCGTAATCTGCACGCCCAGATTCGTTACTGCGGGCACGGAGAGGGTGATATCGTCGAAATAAGCGGTGGCGGTTGAAGCGACCGAGCTGTATAGCAGCACGCTCATTTTGACTGTGCCGGCCGGCGCCGTGGCCGAGACGCTCATCGGAGTCCACTGCGACTGTGGGCTGCTTAACGATTGTGTAGCCGTTTGCAGCAGCGTGTTGCCGGCATCCCAAAACCGGATATTCAAGCTGACGGTCCCGCTTGTGACGTATGCTTTTGCGGTAACGCCGATGTACTGTCCTGCGGAGACGGTCAGCTTGTCGCTTTCGGCGCCGATGGAGCCGGTCGTGCTGCCGTCGACGAGCTTCAGGCTTTTCGTTCCTTCATCGGCCTGCTCGGTCGTGACGGAAACGCCGGAGGAGCCGAACGTTTGCATCCAGCCCGGAATGACGGTTCCGACCGCGCCTTCCTCGAAGCCGGGATTGCGGAGCGAACGTTCCAGGGTAACCGTATCAAAGTATGTAGTAGTCGTGCCCGATAAAGAACTGTAAAGGAGAACGGAAGCTTGCGCCGCATTGGCCGGTGCGACTGCGGTCACGGATACGGGCGTCCATTGGTTGGCGGGGGAGGATACCCACTTCGCTTCGCTCGTCAGAAGCGTGCCGGCTGAATCGAAGAAACGCACGTAGACGGCTCCGGAGCCGCTCGTTACGTATGCTTTGACGGAAGCGGCATAAGATTCGCCCGGAACAATGCCCGATATTTTGACGCTTTCCGCGCCGATCGATGCGGTTGTCGACGTATCCGAGAGCAGGAGACTTTTGGAGCCGTTATACGATTGAGCGGTGGATACGCTGATTCCGGTAGTTCCGAACGGTTGGAACCAGCCCGGAATCGTACTGCCGGTGAGGGCGTCCTCGAACGACGGGTTCAGGAGTGCCAGCGGAATACCGTCGGCTTCGACGCGCATGGAAGGACCAAGCGGTATTACGGTACATACGAGCAGCAGAAGGATAACGATCCACGGTACGATTGGATGATGCTTTCGAACGATCATCATACGATCTCCCTTCAAAATGGTTTCACAGCTTCAATAAACCACAACGATGGACGAACGGCATATCCTATGTGTTTACGTACCTCCTTTGACCGTGGTGTACATCTGGTTCCTAATGGTCACCTTCATCGTATATGTTCATGTAAGCGTTGTCAATAACATCCATACGATTATGCTTGCAGCAGGATAAAAGCACAAAAACGAGCCGCCCGGCTGCTGCCGGCGACTCGTTTCTTCGGCGCCTTCGTTAGTACAGCGGACCGGGCCTGCACCGCGGAAACGGATGAATATCTTGTATATCGCTGAATGGATAGTGGAAGGTGGCGAATTGAGCCTGGTACAAATATTGAAGCACAAACAGTTCGTTCGCCTGTACTTGGCACAGGACGCCGGCAACGCCTTGGCCGTTTTTCAGCGAAATGCCGACCGGCTGGCCGAGCAGGCTTCTCGCCTTTTGCTGCAGCGGAGGCTGCGGCATCGGGAAATGTCTGTACAAGAGCGTTCCTCCCCCTCTGATCGGATAGAATGGAGCATACGACAGTATATGCGGCGCGTGCCTAATATCGCTGGGCATATATCCGGGCCTGCTAAAAAAACGCTTAAAATGGTATTGAAATATAGGAGGAATGGGGATATACTGAACGTAAATAATGGTATAGGAACGGTACATATACTATTTTCATGACACATTTCCTCATTTTTCGGCACATTTCCGTCAATTATGGTATACGTACGGTACTTATCGTTATCGATTCAGAAAGTTTAACTTCGCTAAAGCGTTAAAGCGAAGTGCGAGTTTCAGAACCAAGGAAAACCTCCGATGTTCGGGGTCCCCGAAAAGTACCCGGCGTAATCTTCGAAGGATTGCGTCACTTTTTGGGGTGAGAATAGCGGTCGCTCATCCTTGGAGTACGTCGATTGACGTTTTACTTATTTACAATATGCAAAACAAAGGGGGAGTTTGGCATTGAACATGATTGATGCGCACGTGCATTTGCAAGGCGCGGATTTGGCGCCGGGGACGCTGGCGGAAGGCGACCGTCTCGGGGTGAAGCTGTTCGTATGCTGCACGGTGGTAGGCATGGGGTATTATCCCAAATTCGAGGCGGTGAGCAAGTCCAACGACGATCTGTACGCGGTGATGCGCCGCCATCCGGAGAGGGTAGCCGGTTATTGCTATGTCAATCCGCGTCACGGCAAGGCTGCGCTGGAAGATTTTCGCCGACGCATCGAGGATCAGCGGATGATCGGCTTGAAGCTGTGGGTCGCGACGCTGTGCGACGATCCGCTAGTCTTTCCGTTCATCGAGCAGGCCATAACGTATAATGCGCCGATCCTGATCCATGCCTGGCGCAAAACGGTAGGGCAGCTGCCTTATGAGTCGACGGCGGAGCACGTGGCGAACTTGGCCCGCCGCTACCCGGAGGCGCGTATCATTATGGCCCATATGGCGGGCAAGGTTGAAAGCGCAATCAATTTGATAGAGCCTTACCCGAATGTGTACACGGATACTTCCGGCTCTCCGATCGGCGGGGCCGAGGTCAGTATCGCCGTAAACCGGCTGGGCGCGGAACGGGTCCTATTCGGCTCGGATTTGTACGGCGCCTGCTTGGCCAGCAACATCGGCAAAGTACTGGGAGCGGGTTTGTCACGGGAACAGCTTGACCTAGTCATGGGCGGCAATATGGAAAGGCTGCTCGGGGGCGTATCGCACGGAACATCTCAGACTCGCGGAATCGTTCAGTAAATAAACGATCGGGAGGAACGTCGAATGAGAATGGGGAAAGTATCGCCCGCAGCTTTGACAGTTCTGGTTGCGGCCATGGCGGCAGGGTGCTCCGGGGGGAGCGGCGCGGGAGCGGATAAGGGACAGAACGATGCCGGGAAAAGCAAACCGGCCGAGCCTTCGCAAGAGCCGGTGGAATTGACGCTTCACGGCACGATGAGCGGTTTTACCGAAGATTTCATGAAGGCGCATTTCGGAACGTATATCGAGAAAAAGTTTCCGAACGTCAAGCTGAAATTTTTACCGACGATGGTTGTGGAAGGAGCGCCCAGAAATACGACGACGTACTTGGCCGCAGGACAAAAGTTCGATCTGTTGAACGCACCGAGCGGGTCGACTCCAGGTTCGGTATTGGAGAACGGACTGCAGATCGATTTGACACCGTACGTGAAAAAATACAATTTCGATCTGAACCGGATCGAACCGTCCGCCCTGGAGATCCAGAGAAAGTTCGCGAACGGCGGCGTCTATGGGATCCCTTTTACGACGAACACGCTGGTCCTGTTCTACAATAAAGATTTGTTCAGCAAATTCGGCGTCCCTCTTCCGACAAGCAGCTCGACATGGGACGATTTGAGCGAAGCGATCAAGAAGCTGTCGCGCACGGAGGCGGGAGTGGCGTACCGCGGATTTACCGCCACATACTGGCATATGTTCTTATTGAATCAGCGGTCGGTTCCGGGGCAGGATGCGAAGACGTACAAGGCGCTTTATACGAACGATGCCTATAAGAAAGAAATGGAATTTATAACCGGATTGTTCAAAATACCGGGCAACGATTGGACGACAAATCCGAGCATAGCGCAAATGGTGGATTCGTTCGTGAAGGGCACGTCCGCCATGTACGTAGGTCTCGACAACACGTGGCAGCTGTATAAATTCCCGAAAGAGCTGAACTGGGACATGATCCGGCTTCCCGAGCGCAAGGAAGCTCCAGGGACGGGACCTCAGACGTATCCGAACTATATGTATGTGACGAACATGAGCGCGAACAAGGACACCGCCTTCCAAGTGATCGCTTCGCTCGCATCCGAGGAGTTCCAGACTTATTACACGAAGCAAGGCTACCTTCCGATCCTGAAAGACAATGCCAATCTGCTGAAGCAGTTCGGCGCGGACGTTCCAGAGCTGACCGGCAAAAACAAAGACATCATGTGGCCCAAGCTGGCAGCCCCGACGGAAGTGACGAAATACCAGTCGATCGATCTGAAGTATGAGCAGCAATTGTTCGCCGATATCGTAACAGGCAAAAAAGATATCAATACGGCTCTGAGGGACGCCGCCGAAGCCCACGACAAAGATATCGCGGCCCAGCTCAGCAAATAAGGCGGTGAACGGAATGAGCAGGAAAGTCCGAATCAGTACCATACAACCGAAATTGACCGTATACCGGGATAAACCGGCTGAAGCAGGCAGGCGGGAAAATATCGAGCGGATGGTCGCGCTCATGCGGCAGGCGGGCGAACGGGGCTCCGATATCGCGCTGCTTCCCGAGACGTTTACGCATGCCGGTATTCCGCTGGATGCGGCCAAACTGGAACAGCACGCCGAGACGCTGGACAATGAGATGTTTCGCGAGCTGTCCGGAGTGTGCGCCAAATACAACATGCATGCGGTCGCTTCCGTGCATTTGAAAGAACACGGTTCCGTGTACAACAGCTCCGTCTTTCTCGATCGGGCAGGCGATATTGCCGGGGTATACCATAAAGTCCATCCGACGATTCCCGAGATGGCTTACGGCGTGCGGGCGGGAACCGAATTCCGCGTGTTTACGCTCGATATCGGCACCGTCGGGGCGATTATTTGCCATGACAATAGCTTTGTCGAGAGCGCGCGGTGTACGGCGTTGATGGGGGCCGAGATTATTTTCTGGCCTCACTTCCAGAGCGGTTGGGGAGAAGTGATGTGGGAGGTGCAGCTGAAATCGCGGGCGATCGACAACGGCTGCCTGTTCGTATCGTCCTCTTACAGCGACAAGTCGGAGCGGAAACATTGGGCTCCCGGAAGGTTCCTGGGCCGGTCCAATATCGTGAACGACGACGGCATCATTCTTGCCGACGCCGGCCGCGAGGAAGCGATTGCAACCGCAGACGTCGATCTGGACGACAAGCGGAGAGCCCATTCGTTCTGCTACAACGATATCGTCGATTACAAGAAAGCGATGCTCGATAACCGGAAGCCGGAAGCTTACGGAATGATAAGCAAACGTCAAGGGGAGGGTGAAGGCCAGTGACGGAGAGCCGAAACGATCATTTCAATAAAACGGTCAGCCGAAGAGCGATGCTCGCGGCCATCGGCATGACGGGAGCCGCACTGGCTGCGGGCTGCGGACCGAAAGCGTCGGCCGAGATGCTGTCGGAGCGATTGGGATCAACGGCCGCCGCCTGCTCTTGCTTCTGCGTAACCGACTATGGGGCCGCGGGTGACGGAGTAACGGACGATACGGCTGCGATTCAAGCCGCGATCAACGCGGCGCAGACGGCGGGAGGAGGAGTTGTCTGTTTCCCGTTGACGGCTGCCAAGTACATCTGCAACGGCGTTACCATCAGCGGTTCGAATGTATTTATAGACTTGGGCGGATCTACGGTCGAGAAAAAGACGGGCAACGGGTATGCGTTCAGCTTCAGCGGATCGCTGACGCAAAAAAATGTCGGCATCATGAACGGCGTCCTTATCGGGGATAACTCGGCAATTGCGAACGGCGGAATTTCCGTGGCGCCGAACAAGCTGACAGACGCCGTCGACGGATTTATTTGTTCGGACATTACATGCGAAAGGTTCGCCCAATACGGGATTAACGCGGGTAGCGTGTCGAACGCCATATTCCGTCATATCTCGATCAAACAACACGGCTCTATTGCACAAGGGGCTACGATCGGAATCGGGTTCGTGATTTACCCGAAAAATCCGCAGAAACATATTTTCATCGATGACCTGTATTCGCATATCAACGTATCTTCGACTCTTACAAGCGCCGCGATAAAATTTGAAACGGCCGCAAACGTAATGGCTACGAATATTCATGCCGTCAATGGAACCGAGGCTTGCTGTGTCGTTAATGCAACCGACCATAGCATGTACGCAAATATGCTGCTGGAAAGCGAATATAGCAATAGCGGGTACTTGGGGCTTGTCGTAACCAGCAACGATTATATCGTAAATCCGCAGGTCACGAATGCTACTTTTCAAGTGAATCATGTCAAGGCGCGAGGGAAATTCTCCAACCCGCTAGTTCTCGCGGCCAACGGCGTCACCCGCTGCGTGTTCGATCATTTCGATTTGAGCGAAACCTCTGCGGGCAGAGCGGTCATTACTACGAATGGAATCGTGACGCACTGTACGTTCACCAATTTTATAAGCGACATCCGCTTTGACTTGCTGCAAGGTGCGACTTGCTCCGATTGCGAGTTCGATCATATTTCGTTAAACTCGGGCGCTTTTATAGTTCGCGGAGACAACAATACGGCCAGCAACATCATCAGCCGGGGAGCCGGTACGATCAAGTTCGTCGGCAACGACAATATCGTAAGAGATTCGATTTCCGTCAACTGTACTACGAACGCTTACCATTTGAACGGAAACCGCAATTATATCGTGGACTGTGTCAGCGTGAATGCGGTCGGCAAGAACCTGTTCATCGAAGCCGGCAGCGGAAACAGATTCCACCAGCTGCTGCAAGCGGGAGGCGGAGGCATACAGGACAGCGGGACCGGGACGATCGGGCACCGCATAGGGAGTACCGGCGGCAGGCCGGCGCTGTCGGCAAACGATGCCGGTTATGCTTATTTGGATACAACGCTGCATGCAAACGGGAAGCCGATATGGTGGAACGGCGCGTTATGGGTGGACGCGGCGGGTGTATCGGTTTGAAATGGGGATGAGCTGCGATGATGGACTATGCCTTGAGCGGAAGTATACCCGATTTATTGCCGCATTTCTCAATCGAAACGGATTCGGGGCATACAACTTCGGCTCTGTGGGACGAACGGAGAGGCGACATTGCGAGCCGGCTGCTGTCCTTGTGCGGGGGCATACCCGAGCCGGAGCCGGTCAGCTTCACGACGCTCGGCAGCACGACGGTGAGGGACGGCATCGAATTGCGCAAAATTCGGTATTCGACATACGACAACGATCACGTGAGCGCGTATTTGCTGCTTCCTCCGAATACCGGGAGCGCGGGGCGACTTCCTGCGGTGGTGGCCATGCATCAAACGTTCGCTGCCGCGAAAGACGAAGTGGCGGGCATTGCCGGCGATCCGGAACTGGCTTACGGCATCGAATTGGCCGCCCGGGGGTATGTCGTACTCGCTCCCGACGTGCTAACCGCGGGTGAGCGGGTCTATGCCGGAGCGCATCCGTTCCAGACCGCTCCATTCGAGGAGCGGTACCCGGAATGGTCGATGATCGGCAAGATGCTGTACGATCACCGCCAAGGCGTCGAGCTGCTGTGCGGACTGGATTTTGTGGACGGCGGCAAGATTGCGGCGATCGGTCATTCTCTCGGCGGTTACAATGCTTTTCTGTTGTCCGCCTTCGATGAAAGAATTAAGGCGGCCGTAGTAAGTTGCGGCTTCAGCACGTTCGCCGGAGATGCGAGACCGGAGCGTTGGGGGAAGCGCAAGGAGTGGTTCACTCATTTTCCGAAATTGAATGAATTTTTGCGACGGGGGCGTATTCCGTTCGAATTCAATGAAATTTTGGCGCTGACGTTTCCGCGGTCGGTTTTCGTTTGGTACACGCAGAACGATACTATTTTTCCCCATTGGGAGCCTATCGGAAAGGGCGTTAAGACGGTCGGCGACTTTTACGCGGATATGGGGAAGGGAAGCCGGTTTGCCGCTTATATGGGCGGAGGCAAGCACGAGTTTCCGCGCCCCGTCAGAGAAGTGGCTTACCGGTGGATGGATGATCAGCTGAAGGCGGAATAAGGAACATTAACGGAAGAACGTACCTGCTCTCTGACGTCCGGGACATGCCGGTCAACAAAACCCCGGTCGTCAGTAAGGCGGTAATTCCGCTAAAGTTCCCAATTGGAGGGAAACATACGATGCAGGACATACAAGCTACCGTTTCCGAACAATGGACGGAAAGATTGAACAAGGCGATCCCTTGCGGTACGAGCACAGGATCGAAAGCGCCGCTGTACGCGCCGGAGGAGCCGGGGGTTATCGTGCGAGGCAAAGGCTGCCGGGTGTGGGACGCCGACGGCAGAGACTATATCGATTTCCGCAACGGACTCGGTCCGGTAACGCTCGGCTATGGCTACCCGGCCGTCGATGAGGCGATTCGCCGCCAGCTCGACAACGGGATCATCTACGGTCATCCGCACACGCTCGAATGCGAGGTGGCGGAGATGGTATCCGAGCTCATTCCATGCGCGGAACAGGCGCGGTTTCTGAAGACGGGCGGGGAAGCGATCGCCGCATGCATCAAGCTGGCGCGCGCTTATACGGGCCGCGACCATATTGTGCAGATCGGCTACAACGGGTGGCTGAACAGCAATGCGGTCGGAGGAGCGGCGCTGCCCGAAAGGACGGCGCAAGTGCTGCCGGGCGTGCCGCTTGCAGTAAGCAGCCTCCATCATGCTTGCCGTTGGAACGATATCGCCGCCTTGGAGCGGTTGCTCGACGAGTTCAGCGGACAGATTGCCGCGATCGTCATCGCGGCGGATTACGGCTCGATGGAAGCCGGCCATGCGTTCTATCCGGCCGTCCGGGCGCTTGCCGACAAGCACGGCTCGCTGCTTATTTTCGATGAGATCGTTACGGGCTTCCGCATCGCTATCGGCGGGGCACAGCAATATTTCGGCGTAACGCCCGATCTCGCCGTTTTCAGTAAAGGAATTGCGAACGGGATGCCGCTGTCCGTGTATGCCGGACGCAAAGAAGTGATGTCGTGCTGCGCGCCGGGCAAAGTCGTCATTTCTTCCACATTTGGGGGCGAGACGTTGTCGCTTGCAGCCGCGAAAGCGTGTATGGACACATACCGCAGCCATGATGTGAGCGGATTTTTGTGGAAGCAGGGGGAGGCGGTATGGGGCGCGCTGAACCGGATGTTTGAACGCAAAGGCATCCCTGCTGCGATTCGCGGTTTTTGGCCATGTCCGACTTTCGGCGCAACGGACGGCAAAACCGGCAGTGCGGTGCTGCCGCTGTTTTTCCGGCTCGCCTACAAGCATGGAGTATCGCTGTACAACGTCTCGTATGTCAATTTCAGCCATCGGGATGAAGATGTCGCCGAAGCGCTCGCACGGCTCGAACGCGCCTGCGATGAATATTTGAAGTTGACCGGAGGTTCGGAAGATGGCAAGTAACGCGGAATCAACAGTCGGGAAAGTTCAAACGGCAGTTAGCGAGGAATCGGTTCATCCGGCTATGCTGCTGCTCGAGCCCTTTCAGAAAGAGCGGGCGATCGACTTGACGGCATTCATGGGCCAGTGGCCGACACGGCTGCAAATTCGCGCAACGGCCGAGGATTTGACCGCCATGGCGGACCGGCTCGGGTTAAGTGCGATGTGCGTCAGCCATATCGCTTCGATCTTCGGCTTCGATACGAGGTCCGGCAACGAAGAGCTGTTCCGGGAAGCGGCTCGCGATGAGCGGCTGCTGCCGTTCGCCATCCTCAATCCGGCGGAGCCCGGTTGGGAGCCGGAGCTCGAATGGGCCGTCAAGGAAGGCGCGAAGGGGATCCGGCTAGTTCCCGGCTATCACGGATACAGTTTGACGTCGCCGCAGGCGGCGGAGCTGATCGCACGGCTCAGAGGGCGGGGGCTGCCGCTTCATATATGCACGAGGCTGGAGGATGAGAGGCTCACTCATCCGAGATTTCCGGTAGTTCCGGTGCCGTTTCACGAGATCGCGGAAATGCTGCGTTTGGCCGGAGAAGATATGCCGGTCATTCTCAGCGGATTGCGCGCCCGGGAATGGGACAGCGTGAGCGAACATCTGAATGCGGGGCATAAGACGGATAAGGTGATGCTCGACTTGTGGTTTACGAACGGGCCAATAGCCGCCATCGCTTCGCTTAGCCGCGGCAGCTTGGCGAACCGGCTCGCCTACGGCTCGTGCTTCCCGATCCAAGTGCCGGAGGCGACCGCCCTGCAGCTCGCCGCAGCGGATATCGGGGTGGACAAACGCGCCGCCTTGTGCCGGGGGCATGCCGCCGCATTGCTCGGGATCGAATAAGTATTAAACCGATTAGGCAAAGAGCCCCTGACCGCGTGCGGCCAGGGGTTTTGTTTGGAATTACGATGTCGCGCGTGACCGATCCGGCGCCCTCAAGCCAACGGCTCGGCCGGCGGTCAGAAATGCTCGGCGATCGTGCGGGCGTCTTCCAGACCAAGCCAGAACAAGCTCATCTCGGCCATAAGATCGGTCTGGTCCATCTGATGATCCAGCAGCTCATGCAAAAAATAGTTATTATCGATCAAGCCGCCGCCGATGTTGATGGCGTGCATGAAGGCTTCCGATCTTGCCGCCTCGTTCACCGTTTCGAGGACGGACAAAAAAATCGTACTTTCGCACATCGTCTGCTGCACATCGGCCTGCAGCGCCATGTTTACGAACTCCGACGACAAGCCGGGGTCGGCGCACTGACTCGGCACGAGCAGCAGGTTGGCCTGCATCAGAGTCGATTTCGTCTCGCCGAACGGCAGCGGCGCGATTTCCGGCTTGAAGTCGATTCCGCGCTCCGCCCAAGTCGACATCTCGAACAGCGTTGTCAAGGTCATGGCCGATTTTCCGTAAATAAACGGGTTGATCAAGTTTTTGCTTTCCGTGTAGACGGTGGCGATCCTTTTACGGTGAAGCCAATCCTGCAGCCTGTCGAGCGCCATGGCGATCTTGGGCCGGTTGTCCCCGGAATCGGGCCGCATCCCGTTCTGCAAGGCGAATACGAGCCAGCGGCTGAGCGACGTGAACAGGCTGAAGCCGAAGCGGTCGATCCGGCCGTCGGTTGCCGATGTGACGCGTTCGGCAGCCTCCGTGAAATCGTCGACGGTCCAATGGGGACCCGGCAAATGGATTCCCGCGGCGGCAAACAAATCCGGATTATAGGCGAGACAGGTCGGCGAGAACGTAATCGGTACTGCCTTAACCGCCTCCTTCGGGCAAAACGCGTCGCGAAGCTTCGGATATACCCCTTTCAGCGAGCCGCCGACTACAGGTCCCAGATCGACAAAGACGTCTTGTTCTTCCGCAATGGCAAGCTGACTTTCCCCGATCAGCACAATATCCGGACAGAAGCCCATCCGGTCGCTTTGGCGTATCGATTCGATGAACGTATCTGAGGGAAAGCTGAGGACATGGACGTCAACATGCGGGTATTTGTGCCGGAACGCTTCGCAGATGACATGCAGTCCGTTATCGACGAAATAGGCCGGAAAAGGGGCGACGATGCGCAGCGTTTTCCGGTCGCCTTGCTGAAACGACACGTCGGCAGGCACCATCGTGCCTAACCCGACCCGCTTGACGACAAGTCCCTCCTTATGCAGCTCATCCAACGCTTTTCGGACCGAATTCCGGCTTAACCCGTAATATTTACACAATTCGTTTTCCGGAAGAAGATAGTCTCCGGGCTTGATCAATCCGGTCAAAATTTGCTCTTTCAACGTTTTATATAATCGGACGTACAGAAAATCGCTCGCTCTGCGCATACTTCTGGGATGAGTCTCCTTCCGGCGTGAGAATAAAGGCATTGGATAGGTACATGTACCTTGATTATACATGATTCTCCCGGAATTTTATATGCGAATGGCCATAATGCCCGCGACGCTCGGAGGGGCTTTTCATCCCCCGATTCAGAGCGTATAGTAGGTAGCAAAGGAGGCGTGTACATATGCTGAAACGAAAGATGGGAACGATCGGTTTCGACAGCTCGGTGCTGCTGTTCGGCGGGGCGAAGCTGGGCAGCGTAACGCAGGATGAGGCGGACCGCTCGATCGCGTTCGCGCTGGAGCACGGAGTCAACCATATCGATACGGCGGCCAGCTATGGAGATTCGGAGGTGCGGCTCGGCAAATGGATGCCGGAAATACGCAAAGACGTATTTCTGGCGACGAAAACGGCGCATCGCGGCCGAAAGGAAGCGAAAGAGGAAATACACCGTTCGCTTGAGCGGCTCCGCACCGACACGATCGATCTGCTGCAGCTTCATGCGGTAGGCACGATCGAGGAGCTGGACAAATGCACCTCGGCGGGAGGCGCTTTGGAAGCGGCGCTCGAAGCGAAGGAGGAAGGGCTCGTGCGCCATATCGGCATAACCGGACACGGGCATTCCGCACCCGCGGTCCATCTGGAGGCGCTCCGCCGCTTCGCCTTCGAGACGGTGCTCACACCGTTCAATTATTATTTGTATGGATTGCCGGAATACCGCCGATCGTTCGATGCGCTTGTTGAAGAGACGAAGCACAGGGATGTGCCGCTGCGCGTCATCAAGGCCGTGGCCAAAGGACCGTGGGCAGTCGGCCAGACGCGCAATCATGCGACCTGGTACGAACCGTTCGACGATCAGAGGACGATCGACGCTTGCGTACATTACGCCCTATCCCATGAAGGCATCCACGGCTTCGCAAGCGCCGGCGATATCCATCTATTCCCGAAAATCGTCGCCGCCGTCGAGAAGTTCGGTACATTGGACGACATGGAGGTGCGCGCCCTGCTCGCGGCAATTCCGGAGTACGGCAGTCCGTTCGACGCTCCGACTTCCATCGCTTGACCGATTAAGGCTCCTCGTCTATCAGAGGCAGCGTAAAGTAAAACAGCACGCCGCCGCTCACGTTGCGGACGCCGAATTCGCTGCCGTGCAGCGTCAATATGTTTTTGACGATGGCGAGTCCGATGCCGGAGCCGCCGCCGATTTCCCGGCTTCCCGACTTGTCGACGGTGTAGAACGTATCCCAAATATACGGCAAGTCCGCTTCGGGAATCGGATCGCCGTCGTTGTACACTTCGATGCGCACGCATCCGTTCGCGCCCGGTACTCCGCTGCCGGGCCCTTCCTCTGTGCTGATGCGGATTTTGCCGCCTTCGGGAGTATGCTTGATCGCATTGCCGAGCAAATTGGTCAGCACTTGGCCGATGCGGAATTCATCCCCGTAAACGATGGCGTCCGCGCTTTCCAGCTCGACCGCGCAGACGACCCGCTTCTTCAGCTCAACGAACATTTTATCCGTCAGCGATCCGGCCAGCGCGCCGATCCGGAACGGCTCCTGGCGCAAATTGTATTTGCCCGCCTCGAGCTGCGACAAATCGAGCATATCTTTGACGATGCTGGCCATCCTCTCCGTTTCTTCGACGATGACGTCCAAATATTCCTCGCGCCTTTCCCCCTGCACGATGTCGTCCCGCAGTCCTTCCGCATATCCGCCGATCAGGCTGATAGGCGTCTTCAGCTCATGGGAGACGCTCGCGACGAACTCCCGGCGCAGCCGCTCCAGCCGCTTCTCGTTCTCGATGTCGGCCTTCAGCTTCTCGTTGGCCGAATGAAGCTGTCCGAGCGTATCGTTCAAATTTTGCGATAGAAAGTTGAGCGTTCCGCCGAGGCTGCCGATCTCGTCTCGGGTTTCGACATCGCATTTGGCGGAAAAGTCCAGGTTGGCCATCCGCCCGGCCGCTACGTTCAGCTTGACGAGAGGACGCGATATCATCCGCGAGAACACGTAAGTAAGCAGTACGATCAGCGCAATTGCAAGCAGCAGGAAATAGACGTAGAAATCCCGCACGATGTTCGCCGCCTCGCCGACAGGCTGCAGCGACGAGACGGCCAGCAGCACATGATCGGTCGTCATCGCGTTCTTTAACGGGGTAACGACGGCGATCGAGCTGGCCCCGGCCCCGCCCTCGGCGATTTTACTCGTGAATGTAACCGTATCTCCCAAGTCCAGCACTTGCCGGACAAGCCCCGAATTCTCGCGCCAACGGTTCATCGCCGAGATGATCGTTTTCAGCCCGTTGTCCGGCGACAGCCCGATCGCCGATTGCTGCGTCTGAATGCGGAGGACATTGCCCGTCTGGTCCACCGTTTGGATGAACGTCGTACGAGGCTGGGCTCCGAGCAGGATTAACCCGTCCTTTACTTGTCCGAGCGCCATCGTGGCGGAGTAGCGCTTCTCGAATTCCGGGAACTGCTCCGTCAATTTGTTCACTTCGTCCTGCTCTTTGTAGTAGCTGGACTTGAACGATTCCAGAGCGCTCCGCAGCTCATTGATTTTTTTGCGTTCATAATACGATTCGAAGAAGCTCGACTGCACGATCATAAGCAGCGTCAGGAAGACGGTCAGGAACAACGAAGTGAGCACGAACAGCTTCGTGGAAATTTTGCGGAAGCGCCGTATCATCGTTTCACCTCGAATTTGTACCCGAATCCTTTGACCGTGGCGATCAGCTCGGCTTTGCGCTCCAGCTTTTGCCGCAGCCGCTTGATATGGGTATCCACCGTGCGGATGTCGCCTTCGTAGTCGAAGCCCCATACTTGATCCAATATTTGTTCGCGGGACAGCGCTATGTTCCGGTTACGGTGCAAGTAAACGAGCAGCTCGTATTCTTTGCGCGTAAAAGGAATCGGGCGTCCGTCGACGCGGACTTCGTGCCCTTCCGGATTCAGCTCGAGCCCGTCGAGCCGGATCGTTCCTTTGGCTTCGTTGGTATCGCCGTCCAGCCGTTTGAACAGCGCCTTGATTTTGGCGATGAGCACTTTCGGGCTGAACGGCTTCGTGACGTAATCGTCCGCGCCCAAGCCGTATCCTTGCAGCTTGTCGTATTCTTCCGATTTCGCGGTCAGAAGCACGATCAGCACGCCGGACTTCTCGCGAATCGATTTGCAGACGGCGAATCCGTCCATGTACGGCATCATGATGTCCAAGATGACCAGATCGATCCGCTCCGGATCGAACCTCTCCATCGCTTCCTGTCCGTTGGCCGCCTCAATGGTTTCATACCCTTCATGGCTCAAATAATCGACGAGCAGTCGGCGCATTTTGAGCTCGTCTTCGACGATCAAAATTGTTTTCCCCATACTCTTCCACGCTCCCGCCCCCATTGTAGCACCAGTTCACACGGTTGTCACATTGACGGATTACGATACTCTCGCAGCCATTTTGCAAATCAAGCTTACGAAAGGCGGGGGTGCAACAACGACATGAACAACCTATGGAGACGGCTGCATTTGCGTATCCGTACGAGACGACCCGACCGGCAGACGGGTTTCGCCGTTAAGCCCGCTGCGGGCAAAGGCAGACGCCTTTTCCGGCTTGGCGAAGGGTGGGTGGCCGGTCTCTTTTTGGCTCCGAGTCTGATCGGATTCGCCGTCTTTTTTCTCATCCCGTTCTGCGTCGGGTTCACCTATTCGCTGCTGGATGCGCCGATCGACGGCACGTTTGTCGGCTTGGATAATTACGCCCAGCTGATCGGGAGCGAAGTGTTTCGGCGGGCGGCCCTCAATACGCTGCTGTTTACTTCGATCAGCGTCCCGCTGAACATGCTGCTGTCCTTGCTGCTCGCGATGCTGCTGAACCGAAGCGTCTACTTGCGCAACTGGTTCCGTATCGGCTTTCTGGCGCCGCTCGTCATCCCGGTCGCCTCCGTCGTACTCGTCTGGCAGGTGGTGTTCGACTTGAACGGCAGCTTGAACGGCTGGCTTGCCGGCATGGGCTATAAACCGCAGGACTGGATGGAAAGCGGGATGGCGTTCTGGGTCGTCGTCATCGTCTATTTATGGAAAAATGTCGGTTACAACATGGTGCTGTTTCTGGCCGGGCTGCAAAACATTCCGGCGGAATACTATGAAGCCGCCTCGATCGACGGCGCGGGCCGTTTCCGCCAGTGGCGTTCCATTACGCTCGTATGCTTGACGCCGACATCGTTTTTCGTCTTTATCATGTCGATCATCAATTCGTTCAAGGTGTTCCGCGAAACTTACATGATCGCGGGCGAATATCCTCAGGAGCGCATTTACATGCTGCAGCACTATATGAACAACATGTTCAAATCGCTCGATTACCAGAAGCTGACCAGCGCCGCGTTTCTGATGGCCGTCGTCATCGTCGCTCTCGTGTTCGTTCTGTTCCGGGTCGAGAGACGAATCGCCAAGTCGCTCGGGTAAAGCCCGGGGAAGGAGGGGGACTATGCCACCGGATATGGAGACGGCTTCCGCTGCCCGGGTACGGGGAACGAAGAGGCGGATCGGAGCGGAAGTGCGGAAGGCGGGGTTGACCGTAATTCTGCTCGGCCTGGCGGCGTTATTCATATTTCCGATCGTACTGACATTCACGAACTCGCTAATGGCCGAAAGCGAAATATCCATAAATTTCCATGCCATATCGAAAAACAAATCGAATGCGGACGATCCGCGCATCGCCGGTACATACGTCAATTTGAAATGGATTCCCGACAAAGTGACGCTCGCCCAATATTACGACGTCCTTGTCAAGAAGCAGCAGTTCTTGATCATGTTCTGGAATTCGATCCGCATCACGGTGCCGATTATCGCCGGACAGATTGTGGTGGCGGCTTTGGCGGGATATGCGTTCTCTCAGCTCCGGTTCAGGTTGAGGGAGCCGCTGTTTTTCGCTTACATCGTCACGATGCTTATGCCGTTCCAGGTTACGCTTGTGCCGAACTTCATCGTCGCAGACAAGCTCGGCTTGCTGAATTCCCACTGGGCGATCGTGCTCCCGGGCATTTTCGGAGCGTTCGGGGTGTTTCTGATCCGGCAGTTCATGATGGTTGTGCCGTACAGCTATATCGAAGCGGCGCGCGCTGACGGGGCCGGACATCTGCGCATTTTCCTCGGCATCGTTCTGCCGATGTGCAAGCCGGGTTTGGCCGCGCTCGCGATCCTCGCCTTCGTCGACAACTGGAATATGGTGGAGCAGCCGCTTGTTTTCCTGCAAGATGCGATCAAGCAGCCGCTGTCCGTGTATTTGTCCGTAATCGGCGAGGGAGAGCGGGGAATCGCGTTTGCCGCCTGCGCCATCTATATGGCGCCGATGCTGCTCATCATGCTATACGCCGAGCACTATTTTATCGAAGGGATCCAACTGTCGGGCATCAAAGGCTAGCGCCGGCGCGGTCCAAATCATAGATGAACGGAGGAGAACGATCGGTCATGGAGTCGGTGGACATAACGCCTCAGTCAATCGCATCGTCCGGGAGAAAACGGACCGTCGGCAACGTCATCGCCGCGTTTGCTCTCTTGATGATTATACTCACTTTATTTTCCAATACGCTGCTCAACTTCACGCTGCCTCAAGTGACGGTCGAAAAGCCGGCGGCCGGATTTTTGTCGCACGAAGTATCCGGTACGGGAACGGTCGAGGTGGCCGAGATTGCGGATATGAATCTGGATACTCGCCTCACGGTCGATCAGGTGCTCGTCAAGGTAGGAGACATCGTAGCTGCGGGGCAGACGCTCGTCACCTTCAAGACGGAGGAAGCCCGCGACACGCTGCTGGACGAGGAAGCGAGATTCGAGCAGAAGAAGCTGAGTATCGGGAAGCTGCAGGATAATTTGATTGAAGCGAAGAAGAGCGGCAACGAGCTGCAGAGCCGGTCGCTCGAGCGGGAATTGGCCAGCGCCGCGCTGGATATGCAAATCCAGGAGCGTAAAATCAAGCAGCTCCGGGAACGTCTCGCGCAAGGGGCGAAGCTCGTATCGACCGTCGCCGGCAAAGTCGTGGAATTGAATGCCTCGGCAGGGCTCGTCCCGCCAAGCGGGAAGGCGATCGCCCGGGTGACCGATTTGTCGAAAGGGTATCAGTTCAAAACGACGATCGATTCCTCCAAGGTGAAATACGTGAACGTGGGGGACGAGGTCGAAATTATCGTCTCCTCGCTTAACAATGCGAGAGTGAAAGGAAAATTGATCGAAGTGGACGATCCCGTCACGGGAAGCGCAGCCGGCTCCGCCGCCTCGGGCGACCGTAAGCAGTTGGTCGTCGAGTTGACGGATGGCAGGCTCAAAGGCGGAGAGACGGGGGAACTGTTCGTTTCCAAACGGATGGCGCAGTCCAGGTTTCTCGTATCGAACGCAGCCGTCCGCGAAGACGAGAACGGGAAATACGTCTACGTCCTGAAGGAGAAGAAAGGACCGCTCGGCAATGAGTTTTATGCCGTGCGGGCAGCGGTGACGATCGGAGATGCGGACGATGGCAAAGCGTCCGTCGAGAGCGGGGTTAGCCCGATCGATCAAATCATCGTGTCGGGCAGCAAGCCGATTCGGGACGGGGACCGCGTCATGATGGCGCAGTAAGGGGGAGAGGAGGCATGAAACGTGTACGTCTGACGTCCTGGATCGTCTTCGTCGGAATGCTGCTGCTGGTCGCCGGCATCGGTTTATCAGAATCGATATTGGCCGAGTGGCATCAGTCGAACGGTTCGAAGGGACTCGACAAGCTGGTAGTCAACGTCGATCTGGCTGCAGGCCCGACCGGCTCGGCGGGACTCACGATTGCGGAAGCCGACAAGCTTGCCGAGAAATGGGGAAGGGCGGCCGCCTACTCTGCACGGACGGCGGCCGCGGTTTCCACGGAAGACAACAGCGTATCGGCGGATGTTATCGGAGTGGGCGGACGATACGACAGCTTCGCCCACATACGGTTGTATCGCGGAAGTCTCCTCACCGCGAAGTCGATCGAGGAGCATTCGCGGGTTGCGCTCGTGAGCGCCCGTTTGGCGGAAAAGCTGTTTATGAACCGGGATGTCGTCGGCATGAAGCTGCGGCTGATGGGTTCGACTTTTACGATCGTGGGCGTATACGAGCAGCCCGACACGCTTCTTGATCGGATGACCGACGACGGCAGACCGGATGTGCTTGTGCCGATTACGACGATGGTCGATTTGGACAGCGCGGTCAAAGTCGCCACGATCGAACTGGAGGCGGGACCGACGGCCGTCGTGACGGGCGTCGCCGATGCGAAGAACGCGCTTGCCGGTATCGGCAAGCAGCCGTCCCGTTACAAAATCGTCACCTATGTCACGGAGCAGCATTGGGTCGGTCAAAAGCCGAAGCTGCTGCTCGCGGCGGCGGGAGCGGCGGCCATTCTGCTCGGCTTGCGGCTTGCGGCCGGCCGGTTGAAGCGTTCGGTCGGGCTCATGCGACAAGGAACCGCCACCCTGGATTGGCAGGATGCGGTTAGACGCTTCCGCAAGCAGCTTGCGTTCGATGCAGGGTCCCTGCTTGTTTTGGCGGCTTGCGCCGCCGCCCTTTATGCCGCGATACGGCACAGGTTTTACGTTCCGGCCGAGCTCGTTCCCGACGTGCTGATCGATTGGACGTTTTACCGCGACAAATGGCTGGAATGGTGGCAGTCGTTGACGGCGGCAAGGGGATACGTATCGTCTCCTGGCGAGCTTCTCCATGAACGGGTGAATATGCTGGTCACCCGGCTGACGGCAGCCGGCATTTGGATCGGCCTGCCGCTGTTCTGGATCGGCGTGCGCGAGTGGGCGATGACTTCTATGGCGCCGGAAGGCCGGCTCGTACGGCTGGCGTTATTTTTCGGCGGCGCGGTACTCGTCTGTGCGGTAGCGGCCTGGTGGGCCGGAGCCGATTACGTGATCCGGGGACGGGAGCTGTTCGTGCTCGGCGGTTTGTTTGGATTGGCCGCACTGATGGCGAAGTCGAAGCAGAATTCGAAATCGCCCGGGCGGAATGAAACTATTCGAAAGGGTGGAAGCAACGATGCGGAACAACATCTATAAAACGATTATCGCCGGCGGGGTCATCTTATCGATGACGACGCTCGCCGCTTGCGGAGGAAAAGGAGGCTCGCCAACCGGAAGCGCGGATGCCGGAGCGTCGGCCGACAAGGCGAAGCCGGCTGAAGCGTCAGGACCGGTTACCGTTACGCTGTCGGTCAAGTCGTCCAACCGTTTTCTCGATTTGGCGAAGCAGAAGTTCGAAGAAAGTCATCCGGGCATCAAAATTGAAATCAAGGAAACGATCGCCGCTCCGAAAACCGACGGCAAAACGGTCGTTCGCAACGGGGATAAGCCGGACCCGAAAGATACGGAGAAGTTCGTCACCACCGTCAACACGGAGCTGATGAGCGGGAAAGCGTCGGACATCATCGTCACCGACGGCAGCTTCCCGTATAAGAAATATGCCGACAAGAAGCTGCTCGAGAATATCGGCGACTTGATGAAAAACGACTCGTCATTCAAACGTGAGGACTATTACACGAATGTTTTCGACGCGATGGTATACAAAAACGCGATCTACGCGCTGCCGGCCAAGCTTTCGTTCAATTGGCTCGTGGGTGATCAGTCCGCGCTCGGAGGCGCCAAGATCGCCGATTCCAAATGGACATGGAAAGATTTCAAAGATGTCGTCGAGCCTTTCGCCCAGGATGCGAACAAGGACGGGGTACAGGACGGCTTCGCGCTGGTCAACACGGATGCGGCCGGGCTGTTCTCCTTGATGGTCGATTCCAGCTACGGCAAGCTGGTCGATTGGTCCGCCAAAAAATTCGACAGCCAGTCGTTCACGGATATGCTGAAGCTGAGCAAGGCGATGTCGGATGCCAAGCTGATCACGAAGGAGAAGCTCGACCGGGCGAACGTACTGTTCCAAACGTTCTCGCCGATCCAATACGAGGATATGATCATGATCCTGCAGATGCAGTTCGCCGGCAACGGGGCTTTGTATAACGTTCCATCCTATAACGATACGAAGGGATTATCGTTTACCTCCGACACGCTTCTGTCGATCAATGCCAAGTCGAAGCAGAAGAAGGAGGCGTGGGAGTTCGTCAAGTTCCTGCTATCCGAGGACATGCAGAAAACCCGCGAATTGCAGGGCTTCGCCGTCCACAAGAAGGCAAGCCTTGCGCGTCAGGAGCAGCTCAAAGAAATCGGCGCGAGCAACGGAAAAATGCAGCTGAAGATGATCGGGAAGGACGGCAAAGAATTTTCGCCGAAGCCGCCGGAGCAAAAAGATATCGACCGGATCGAGCAGGCGCTCGCGGGCGTCCGTACTTACGCGGAAACCGATCCGACAATAAAAGCCATAATCGAGCAGGAAGCCGCGCCTTATTTCTCCGGGCAGAAGTCGGCCGAGGAAGCAGCCAAGACGGTTCAGAACAAAGTAAACACGTATTTGCAGGAATGAGGCGGCGGACCCGTGGGAGACCACGGGTTTTTGTCATAGTATGGAAATTATGCGGAGCCAATTTCAGTCGATACGGGGGCTCCCCCAAAAGTAATAGGAATCGGCTTCGGAGGCCAGCTTCACTTTTGGGGGATTTGTCATGGAGTCGTGATGGAATTATCACGATTCGCCCATTCCTATTGCCCGCAGTCTGAACTACAATGGGATCATGCTGTCAAATGAGCAAGGGGGATTTCCATGCTGCCGACTACCGTGAAAAAGACGATGAGCCGACTTTGCAGTGCGCTTCGGAACAGATTGCCGGAAACTTATATCGAGTCCTTCTACGTTTACGGTTCAACCGCGCTCGGGGCTTATGTGGAAGGGGCGAGCGATATCGATTTCATCGCGATTGTCCGTCATCCGCCGGGCCAGGAATGCATACAGGCTATAGCGGAAGCTCACGAGGAAGTGGAGCAGGCGATTCCGGGGACGGATATTATGGGTGCGTATTTGACCCGGGAGCAGCTTGGTCAAACTGCGGAGCAGATCGGTCCGGTGCCGACGTACTTTGGCAAGCGGCTGCATACCGATGGGAAGGGGGCGGACTTGAATCCGGTCACCTGGTGGATTCTAAAGCATCATGGAATATGTGTATACGGCCGATTCATTCCGTTTGATTACGAGACGCCGGTGGAGCCGTTGATCGGCTATGTGAGGGAGAACATGAACAGCTATTGGTTAGGGTGGGTGAACCGTCTGGCTGTTTTGCTTGAAGCGCCTGGTAACGCGGGGAGTAACGTTTCAGCCGATAAGATCGATCAGGCGGTCGAATGGTGCACGCTCGGCATGCTGCGGCAGCTGTACACGATCCGGGAGCGGGATGTGACGAGCAAGACGGGCGCGGGCGAATACGGACTTCGCGTCATGCCCGAACGGTGGCATCCTATAATCCGTGAAGCGGTCGCAGTCAAGCGGAGGGAGCCGGAACGGCACTATTCGTCCCAATCCCAAGAGGAGCGTCTGCACGACCTTGTGGCATTACTGCGACACATACATGCGGAATGCAATCGCGGCTTATAGCGCGAAAAGGCCACGGTACACTTCAAAACGTGGACAATAGCGCGAACCCCCGGTCCATATGGGCTGGGGGTTTTGATTAGGTGCAAAATAAGTTCAGTCTGCACGAAATGGAAAAGGTACAGTTCTTTCAACGTTTTTTGTGAATGTGCTGGTGTATAAGGGAGAACCTCCAGTTATTTGCGGCCCAAGTAGCCGGATTTGCACGAATGGCGCAGATTACATGCATGTTTTCCAGTTGATGCGCCTGTTATAGTTGTTATCGCCGAAAATAGATGCATGTTTTCCACTTCGGAGAGGGGGACCGTGTCACTCATCTCCATCATTTCATCTTGCTACTGTTGTCTCCACCATTGCTTCGCGATCGGAAGCTCGCCGATAAAGTAAGTGCCCGACGCTTCGTATGTTTCCCCCGGAAGTACCGTATGGTTGTCGTATACTTGCGGGTACAGCTTCTGGATCGCTTCGTTCCGGTGCTCGATCCATACGACGGAGTTGTTCCGGCGCCGTCCTTCCTGACCGTATCGAAACGTTGCGGCGATGTCGTGAACGTTCATGGCGGCTATCGTTTCATGCTGGCCGTCGGGGCCTTCCGGCGTATGGATGAAAGCGTAGCTCTCCGAACGGTCGTCTTCGATCAGATTCGTCTTGCTCCGGTCCGTCGCGGTCGCTTCGTATAGATTACCGTGGCCGGTAGCGAGCTTGTCGACGAACGAACCGACGACAGGAAACATCATGCCGTACCCTGCCGCGATCGAAACGGGCCGGAGCCAACGGATGGCGGAGCGGACATGTACCCCATTGCGGTCGACGGTATGCGAGCAATCGATTTCGGCGACGGGAGCCGACGGGTCATCGGGATGAATGCCCAACATGCGCTGTTCGATCCGTATGGATTGTACGGGGCGGAACGCTTCATCCGGCGCCCACTCCGCTATTTCCGTATCGTCGAAATAGAGGCGCTGCGTTCCGGCGAATACCGTTCCGACTTGATTATGCTCGGGCAGCCATTGATGCTTGTATCCGGATTCCGCCGGGGAGACGCAAATGGCGTATTCCTTGTTGCTCCATGGCATCAACACGTCGAAACGTTTGACGGCGGCGAACCCTTGTCCGCCAGTGGATAACGCGACCGGCTCCAGGTCGGAGACGGCCCCGTTCCGGAACAAGATGAAGTCGTCGTTGCGGTTTTTGCCGAAGCCGTAATGGGCGCACCGGTTTCCTTTAAATGGTACGAGCACTTCGGCGATGCGGTCTCCCGTCACTTTGGCATATAGCGTGTCGGGAATTTCGTTATGATCTTTTAATAGTTGAACGTAATCCGTTTGCTCTTGCGCAGCGGATTCGGAGGCACGAGCACCGTTCGCGTCATACGGAATCGTCTGATTGTTCACGTTAACATCACTCCTTATGGGTCTATCATAACCTCCCTCGGAAAATGTTTCCATAGCGAATTCAGACCTATTCACTATATTTATTTTTTACTCGTTAACTGAATTGACAGCAAGCGGCGGTAGTCGTTATGGCTGAAGCGAATCCGCCGCCACTGACCCATAAACGAGCCTCTTTATCACAAAGAGACCCGTTCCTTATGGAGTTAGCTTGCCAATTTGCGATAACAGGCTGCCGCTCCTCGTCGGCAGTCTTGTCGCTGTTGATGATCGATCTCCTTTGTCTATGGTGTACCGGTTCACCCATAAAAACGGCTGGCCAGCGGAAGCTCGCCGATAAAGTACGTCCCGCCGCATTCGTACGTGTCCCCGGCAGCGGCGTCGTGACGATCGAATACATGCGGATACACCTTCTGCATAGTGGCGTCCCGGTGCTGCAGCCAGACGATCGAGCCCGTGCTTCTGCGCCCGGGAAGCCCGTACCGGAACGTCTTCGCGATATCGTGAACCGTCATGGCGACTACGGTATCCGGTTCGCCGTTCGTTCCCGTATGGCCATGGACGTATGCGTAGCTTGCAGACCGGTCGTTCTCTGTCAAATCTGTAGCGCTTCCATTTGTCGCCGTCGCATCGTAAGTACCGCCTAAGCTTGTTACGAACTTGCTGGCAAACGATCCCGCAACCGGGAACATCATGCCGTAGCCGGCCGAAATTGTAACCGCTCTCAACCATTTGATTTTGGCTTTGACCGACACGCCGCCAGCGTTGACGGTGTGAACGCAATAAATTTCGGCGACCGGGTTCGCCGGATCGTTCGGGTGCCTCCCGATCAGCTGCTGCACGATTTTGACCGATTGGACAGGGCGAATGGTCGCTTCGGGGGTCCAATTCGTGATTTCCGTATCGTCGAAATAAACGTGCTGGGAGACGGCGAACACGGTTGCGACATTCACGTGCTCGGGCAGCCACTGGGCAGGGTAGCCGGAGCCGGTCGGCGTGACGTTTAATGCGAATTCCTTGTTGCTCCACGCATGCAGCGCCTCGAACAGCTTGATCGGCCTAGTCGACTGGGTCGGTCCGTAAACGATCGCCGTCCGGTATTTGTCGTCTTTGTTCGCATAGTTCGCCGCATTGCGCACCCAGCCTCTCGAAGTTCCCGTTCCGCTAGATGGAGCATGAGCCGGATCGTCGCCCTTGAATGTCGCGACGACAGTATGGCTGCCGTTAGCCAAGCCCCGGACGACCGGCTGCAGAGCTACGTTCGATACGATTCTGGCGGGGGATACCGCATCAACATGCGTGCTGATAGTCGCGGCCGCTGCGCCGTCTACGCTGAACTCCCAGACGCCGCCCCGGTTATCGGTATAATGCTGGAAGTCGAACCCGGTGCCGACGAACGTCAGCGTGAACGTCGCTCCGACCTGGATCGTATAATCGTTCGGCGGAAAGCCCGTTACCCATGTTCCGGTTTTGGAGGCGTAATCTACCGCTCCGGTCGATATATAGTCCGTTTCGATGCTGGACACCGAGCCTCCCATCAGCTTGATAAAATCATCGTTCGGATCTTTGGCAAAAGAGTAGTGGGCGCTGCGTTTTCCTTTGAACGGGATCAACACATCCACGCTGCGGTTGCCGGTCACTTGCGCGTACAGGGCGGGAGCCGTTTCGTTATGATCGCGGAGAAGCTTGACGAAATCGACCTCCGGGTAAGCCGGGGCGGGCTGAGGTGTGGAATAAGTCGCAGCCGATACCGTAGTCATCGAGCCGACGGGGCCGGCGTCGCCCATCGTTTGCCGGATCGCGGTTCCGCAAGCGAGAGCGGCCCCCGCCATGCCCATCGAAGCGAGCAGCTTTCTCCGGGTCAGCCGCTTCCCGCGGCCCGCTTCATACTTACCCGCGCTTTCGGGTCGATTCGTTCCTGTTTGTTGGTCCAATTGTGCATCGCTCCTTTTTTTTCGTTAACGTATGTTTAAAATTCGCTAAAGTGAAAAGCGAAATACGACATTCTTTACCAAGAGAAACTTCCTCTTAAACGCGGTCGCTCATCCTTGAAGTACGTCGATAGACGTTTTTCTTACTGTAATCATAACCGGGCCGCAAGCCGAATTCTTTATCCTTTTATTCGGAATATTTGCACTTCAACATGGAACCGCCAAGGGTGACGAATTTTTTCAATATTCAGGAAATCCGTGATATAATCGGAACATACATTCGTTCGGATACGGAAAGGCGGGTAATAGATGAGCGACATAATAGGATGGGAGACGGCCGAGGGGCCGGGACGAGGCTGTCATCCCGTAATTGCGGCATGGTTTCGGGACAAATTCGGCCAGCCTACTGATATTCAGCGAAGAACGTGGGAGCCTGTAACGTCCGGTCACAATGTGCTGCTGGCTGCGCCTACCGGTTCGGGTAAAACTTTGGCCGCACTGCTCCCTTGCATGAACCGGATCGCACTCGGGAGGAGCGAGCACGGCGCTGCCGGCGTCCGCCTGCTGTATGTAACCCCGTTAAAGGCGCTGAACAACGATATCCATGACCATATGCTCGGCTTCGTTAAGGAGCTGGAGCAGTACGGCCGGCGATACGAGGAACATTCCGGCACGCCTTGGACTCGCATTAGCGCTGGAGTCCGGACCGGGGATACGACCCAGAGCACGAGAGCCTCGATGCTGCGGAATCCTCCCGACGTGCTTGTGACGACGCCGGAATCGCTCTATATTTTGCTTGCCTCCGAGAAGGCGAGGCAAACGCTCCGCACGGTGGAGCAAGTGATCGTGGACGAAATCCACGACTTGGCGGAGGACAAGCGCGGCATGCATCTGTCCGTTACGTTGGAGCGTCTTGAGCATTTGTGCGGCCGGCCGCTGCAGCGCATCGGCATATCCGCGACGATCAATCCGATGGAGCGGGTAGCGCGCTATCTCGGCGGATGGACGGACGTGCCAGAGGCCGGAGCGGGCAACGGACGTCCGGAACTCCGGGAGCGTCCGGTTACGATCGTGGAAAGCGCGATGGCGAAGACGTTCGACGTGACCGTCACGATGCCTGAAGTGATATCGGCGAGAGGGAAACGGTCGGAAATATGGACCGTTATCGCCGGCCGGCTGATGGAGCTGATGGAAGGCAGCCGCTCCGTACTTATTTTCGTAAACAACCGCAGGCTGTGCGAGCGGGTGACGCTCCATCTGAACGACCATGCCGGCGTCGAAATGGCGCGCTCCCATCACGGCAGCGTGTCCCGCGAGCGGAGGCTGGAGACGGAGAAGGCGCTCAAGGACGGTACGCTTCGCTGTCTCGTTGCGACATCGTCCTTGGAGCTCGGCATCGATGTAGGGCATGTCGATCTGGTCATCCAGATCGATTCGCCGCAATCCGCCGCGTCGGGCATCCAACGAATCGGCCGGGCCGGACATTCGGTCGGAGACGTAAGCCGCGGAATTATCGTGGCCCGCCATCGCGGCCAATTGGCCGAATGCGCCGTTCTTGCCAAAGAAATTGCGGCGAGGAGAATCGAGGAAATCCGTATTCCCGAAGGAACGATCGACGTTTTTTGCCAGCAGGCGGCGGCGATGGTGGCGGCAGGGGAATGGCCGGTCGGCGATTTGCTCGCTCTGGTGAGCCGCAGCGACAGCTTCCGGAATGTGTCGACGGACCGGTTGACGGAAGCGCTGCGCATTCTGGCCGGGTATTACCCGCATTGCCGGCCGCTGCTGGAATGGGATCGCGAAAGCGGGCTGCTGCGGGGGATTCGCCAAACGTCCGCGGCCGTGCTCACCGGAGCCGGAACGATCCCGCAAAGCTCCGCCTATCCGGTATATCATGCCGATGCGCGGGTCCATTTGGGCGAATTGGACGAAGAGTACGTACACGAGAGCCGGGTCGGAGACGTGTTTCAATTGGGGACGTCCTCTTACCGGATCGTTTCGATCAAAGGCGATCGCATATACGCTTCCGAAGTAGCGGCCAACGCGTTCAGCGAAATTCCTTTTTGGCGGGGAGACGGCGTCGGCAGATCGTACAAGCTGTCCCGCAAAGTCGGGGAGCTGCTGGAGCATTTGGAGCAGAGAGCCGGGTCGGAGGCCGAGGCGACAACGACTGCATGGCTGATGGCGGAATACAGGATGGACGAGCATGCCGCCGCTTCGCTCGCGGGGCTTGTCGAAGCGCAGAAGTCCGCATGCATCGTGCCGCATCACCGCAAAATCGTAGTCGAGCACTACGAGGACGACGTGAAGCGGCATCATCTCGTCCTTCATACGATGTTCGGGCGCAGAACGAACCGTACGTGGCTGCTTGCGCTTCAGCGTCTGTACGAAGCGAGGGCGGAATCGAAGCTGTACGCCTATGTGCGCGATAACGGAATCGAGTTCATTTTCTCGGATTGGAAGCCGGCTTATGCCGATTTATGGCTGAACGTAACCGAGGATAATTTGGAAGAGCTGCTGGCCGAGGCGATTCCTTCGTCTCCGCTGTTCGGCATTACGTTCCGCCATCTGGCGCAAACATCGCTGCTGCTTGCGCGCGGCTTCTCCCGAATTCCGCTGTGGAAGCAGCGGATGAGAAGCGAACGGCTGCTGGAGGAATCGCTGCCCTATGCCGACAAATTCCCGCTCATCCGCGAAACGATGAGGATCTGCATGTATGACTCGCTCGATCCGCAACAGGTCAAGGAGCTGCTGAGAGGGCTTCACAGCGGCGAGGTCAAGTTCGAGACGCGCCATACCGGCTATCCGTCGCCGTTCGCCTCCCAGTTCGTATGGGAGTTCGTCAATACGGCGATTTATGAGTCCGATGCCGTCCCGCAGGATATCCAGTACCGGCTCCTTACGGTCAGCAAGCAGCTGGCCGGGCAGTTTTTCGAGCCGTCGGCGTTTCAAGGGATAATGGACTCGGAGGAAGCTCAAGCTTGGATAGACGGCGGCTTCGAATACAATCCCGCAGCCCGGCCGCAGCAGCATTACGACGAGTCCGGGCAGCCTGGGGAGGATAGCGCCGAACGGACGATTACGGTCCGGCCGCCCGATCCGGTCGATCGGCTGTACCGATTATTGAAGCGGCAGGGCGATTTGACTTTGGGCGAGGTTCGCAACCGGCTCGGTTCGGATACTCCGGCCGAACAGCCGCTGGAACAGCTGCGGGAAACAAGGCGCATAACGGAAGTGACGATACGCGGCGAGCGCAGGTGGATCTGCTCGGACGAAACGGAAACGTATGCCGCTTTTCCCGGTGACCCGGTTTCGGCCTCCTTTATTTTGAGACGGTATGTCGAGAGGCAAATCGCCTTTACGTCGGATCAGCTCGCCGAGCGATACGATATAGCGAAGGAACGGGCCGACGAGTGGATCCGCAAATGGGAGGAAGACGGTACGATTGAACGTTCTCCGTTCGCCGAATCGACCGAGGAGCCGATCTGGACGAGCCGGAGCGCCGCATCCAGGCTGCTGCGGTTCTCGATTGGACAAATGCGCCGGAGAGCCGAACCGGTACGGCCGGACCGGTATTGCGAGCTGCTGCTCGGACTACAGCACGTATCGCCGGACAGCCGTTTGTCCGGGATCGACGGGCTGCGTCAGGCGATTGCCGGTCTGCAGGGCCACTTTTTGCCGGTATCGCACTGGGAATCGTTCGTCTTTCCTTTGCGGGTAGCCGATTATAAGAAGGATATGCTCGATCTGCTGTGCGCCGGCGGCGAGGCGATATGGCTCGGCCGGAAGGATGAAGGGGAGAAGGAAGGGCGGATCGCCTTTTTTCTGGCCGACTCGAAGGAGCTTTACGCCCCATTCGCGCATACGGACGGAGCATCGGCCGAACCGGAGCTACTTGCGCTGCTCCGCAGCAAAGGAGCGAGCTTCTTGACCGGTCTCAGCCGGGATACGGGACTGGCTCCTTCCGAGCTGATGGAGAAGCTGCTGCGTCTCGTCTGGGAAGGGCGCGTGTCCAACGATCAGTTTGCTCCGATCCGTATGCACGGCCAGGGCGCGGGAGCACGCACGTCCGCAAGAAAAGGGTTCCAATCGGGTTTGGGAAGGTGGTATGCGATTGCGCCGGCGGAGAGCGGCGCCGCATCGGATGCCGTGTCGGCGGGCTCGCAGGAGAAGACGGTCGTCGCGTGGATTCATCATCTGCTGCAAAGCTATGGGGTCATCACGCGGGACATCCTTGTGCGGCATCTTCCATCGGAAGCGGCCAACTTGCAGGACACGATGCGCAAGCTGGAAGATTGGGGAATGCTCGCCAAAGGATTCTGGATCGACGGCATTACGCATATGCAAGTATCGACCATGGAGACGGTGGAGCGGCTGAGACAACCTCCGGCTTCTATCAAGGAGGAGACGGTCGTCCTGTCTTCCGTCGATCCCGCCAACCCTTACGGGGCAATGCTGAAGTGGCCGGAGCAGACGACGGCGTCGTTCGCGCGCAAGCCCGGCAATTATCTCGTTTTTCGGCGGGGCCGCTGGGTGTTGTGGATCGAGAATAACGGGAAACGGTTCGTGACGGTCGATTCCGGACCGTGTGCGAAAGAAGGGGAGGAAGCCGAGGTCGTACTGGAGGCGATCCGCGTCATGATGCGGCAATCCGGCTTGCGTAAAATCGTTGTGGCCAGCTGGAACGGCGCGGCCGCCCCGAATACCGAAGCAGCCGACCTGTTCAGGCGCATCGGTGCGGAGTCCGACCGCGATTCGTTCGTATTGTGGCCGAGCAGCTTGAGAAGCGTATGAGCCAAGGTCAGACGTACATTACGTTGATCACGACGGCAAAAACAATAATTCCCGCGACGCCGGCTGCAAAGTACGCGATGCCGGGACGAACCTTTTGCTGGAACAGGCTAAGTACTCCCATCCCGAGCATGGACAAAATAAATAAGATGAATATGGCGACGGTAATGAAGAAGCCGGGTTCAAGCCCGGAAACGTTGACGGTACCCACGGTCGACATCCTTTCTTGTGCGAATGATTTATAATCGATCCGGCGGAGCCCCGGCCGACTTGCGGACAATCATATCCGAAGGTAGCCGGATGACCCGCCGTTCCATTTCATCTTTACTGCGAATTCGTTCGATCAGGAGCCGAATGCCCCGATAGCCGAACTCATAAGCCGGCTGTACCGCGACCGTCAGGAACGGGTCCAGCTTCGAAGCCATGCCCACGTCCTCGAAGCAGACGACGGACATATGCTCGGGAACGCCGATCCCTTTGTCCCGCAAGTAGCCGATAATGCTGACGGCCAGCATATTATTGGCGGCGAATATGGCGGTGGGCGGATCGGGCATACGAAGGATCCGGTCCAGTTGATCCAGGTCGTCGAAACGGTTGTAGCCATATTCCAGTATGATCGATTCATCGTACGGAATTCGGTGACGTTCCAGCGCTTCGCGATAACCGGCATGGCGTTCCCTGGCGGTGGATACGGTGCCGAGGCCGTTCACGAGCGCGATTCGCGTATGGCCGAGCGAGACGAGGTATTCCGTAAGCGAGGCTGCGCCCGCGCGGTTTTCTCCGAGAACCATGTCCGCTTCCACGCCAGGAACTTCACGGTCCACGAGGACGAAAGGAATCCGGTGCACATTCAGCATCGCGAGGTGCTCGGCGGAAGCGTCCGAAGCCGGGGCGAACAGCAGCCCGTCGACGCGGGTGGACAGCACCATGTCCACGTATTCTTTTTCCTTGGACAGCTTCTCGTCGCTGTTGCCGAACAACAGCTTGTAGCCGAACTGATGGGCGGCATCCTCCGCGCCTCTGGCGAGCGTAGTGAAGAACGGGTTGGTGATGTCGGTAATAAGCAGAGACAGCATTTTCGTTTCCTGCTTCACCAGGCTGCGAGCCGTCGAATTCGGAATATAGTTCAGCTCTTCCATAATCCGTTTCACTTTTTCCCGGGTACCCGCGCTGATCCGGCCGGAGTTGTTGATGACCCGGGACACCGTCATCGCCGACACGTTCGCCCGCTTCGCGATATCGTAAATCGTAATCATAGGACCGTCCTTCGTTTGTTTGTCTCTACATATTGTAGTGAATTATAGAAGCAGGGGCAAGACTTCCTTGTACCCGGAAAGGAGCGGCACGCATGGACATGTCCGCCGGCGAGCTCGTAGAGCGCCAAAAACAATACTTCGACAGCGGGATTACGAAAGACGTCCGCTTCCGTCTCGATATGCTGCAGAAGCTGCGGGAAACGATACGAGGGGCCGAAGATCGTATATACGAAGCGCTCCATGCCGATCTGAACAAACCGAAAGCGGAATCGTACGGCACGGAAATCGGCATTGTATTGCACGAGATCGGGTTCGCCCTGAAGCATGCGAATCGATGGGCCAAGCCTAAGAAGGTGAAGCCGGGGTTCGCGGTAGGCGGCAAAAGCTTCATTATGCCGGAGCCGTACGGCACGGCGCTGATCATCTCGCCTTGGAACTATCCCGTCAATCTCACATTCGCTCCGCTGATTGCGGCTATGGCGGCGGGAAATACGGCTGTACTGAAGCCTTCCGAGTTAACGCCGACCGTATCGGCTCTTATAGCCGCATTGGTGCGGGATAACTTCGAACCCCGGTACATCGCGGTCGTGGAGGGAGGTCCGGACGTCAACGCAGAGCTGCTGGAACAGCCGTTCGACTGCATGTTCTTCACGGGAAGTACGCACGTCGGTCAGATCGTGGCCGAAGCTGCGGCGAAGAAGCTCATTCCCGTGACGCTGGAGCTGGGCGGCAAAAGCCCGTGCATCGTACACCGCGATGCCGACCTGAAGCTGGCCGCGAGAAGAATCGTCTACGGAAAATTTACGAACGGCGGACAAACGTGCGTCGCCCCCGATTATTTGCTCGTACACCGGGATGTGAAGCAGGAGCTGCTCGACCGGATGCGGCACGAAATCGAACGGTTCTTCGGCAAAACCCCTGTCCGCAATCCGAATATAACGAAAATCGTGAACGAGCGGCATTTCGTCCGGTTGAAACGATATATGCAGGAAGGGACGATCGTAATCGGGGGCGAAACGGACCCGCTGCTGATGCGAATCGCGCCGACGGTCATGGAGAATGTGCAGCCGGAAGCCCGGGTCATGCGCGAGGAAATATTCGGACCGATATTGCCGGTACTCGAATATGGCGATCTCGACGAAGCGATCCGGTTCGTGCTGGACAAGCCGAAGCCGCTGGCGTTGTATTTGTTCGCCGAGGACCGCACCGTCCAGCAGCGCGTATTGTCGCGGGTTTCGTTCGGGGGAGGCTGCATCAACGATACGCTGCTCCATCTGGCTAACCCATATTTGCCGTTCGGCGGCGTCGGCGATAGCGGGACGGGCAGCTATCACGGGGAATTCGGCTTCCGTGCTTTTTCCCATTACAAGAGCGTACTGAAGCAGACGACCGCCTTCGATATCCCGTTCCGCTATCCAACGTCCAAGATCGGCTATCGCTTCATGCGCAGATTTATGAAGTAAGGAGGGGAAAGGAAGATGAGCATGAAGGGGAAAATTTACGAACCGGGACAAAAGTGGGAAGGTGAGCTCGAATACGTCTCCATCTTTCCAAGAAAAGACGGGAAATGGCTCGTTTCGCGTCACGCCGAGCGGGATACGTGGGAGTTTGCCGGAGGACGCATCGAATCGGGGGAGACACCGGAGGAAGCGGCGCACCGGGAGCTGTTCGAAGAAACCGGAACGCTGCGCTGCAAGCTGACGCCCTTATCGGTTTACTCGGTCATTCACGATGACCGCCCGGAAAGCTTCGGGATGCTGTATTACGCGGAGATCGAAGAAATCGGCCCGCTGCCGCCTTACGAGATCGCCGAGGTCGAATGGGTCGAAGAGATACCGTCCAGGCTGACGTATCCGTCGATTTATCCGCCGCTCATCGCCAAAGTTCTTGAATATTTGAAGTAAACGTTTTAATTAAAGACTATTTATGGACACGCTCCGTCCGTGCCTTCGGTTGTCTGCCCACCCGATTTGTAATAGACTATAAATGAGATGCGGCATGCTTTACGCGACTTAGGAACTTTAACGGAATAACGTACCTGCTCTCTGACGACCGGGACTTGCCGGTCCACAAAGCGCCGTTCGTCAGTCAGGGCGAAATTCCGTTAAAGTTCCTTACTAACTGCCGTATCACGGGAGGAACGTCATGAGCGCGCATGTGCTGCGTTTCAAGGATCAACTGTCGGACGATTTCCAGTTCAAGTTCATTCGGCATAAGGGAAGCAAGATGATTCAAAAGCTCCATATGCACGATTACATTCAAATTGCCTATGTCGTCCGGGGAGTAGGCATGCATCATTTTTGCGATAAAACGCTTACCGTCGGCAAAGGCGATCTATTCATCATTCCGCCGTGGCGGGCGCATTGCCTCAATACGATCGATGACAAAGAATTCGAGTTCGTGCTGCTTGATTTCATGCCGGCTTTTCTCGGGGACCATTTGAAGCCGTTTTCAAGGTCGTTGTTCCAGCACGTCGTCGAATACGAGAAGACGGGCACCGCCTCCGAATGGCTTCAGCCATGGCTGCACATTTCCCAAGACAAGCAGCTTCTGGTCGAGCAGCTGCTGGAGGATATTCAGGAGGAAGTCGAGGACAGGGAAGAAGGCTACGAATTCTCGGTGCAGATTAACGTCGTCAAGCTGCTCATTCTGATCGACAGGGAATTCCGCAAAACGGAACGGCAGCGTCAGATGGCCGCCGGACAGCGCTCCCAGCAGCATCAGTTCCAAGACGTGGTCCGCTATATTCACGAAAATTACGGGCAGGATATTCCGCTCGAGCAGGGCGCGGTCATCGCCAATATGACGCCGGCCTACTTCAGTCATCTGTTCAAGAAAGCGACAGGCCAGACGTTCGTCGAATATATGCACGAGGTCCGCATCGAACGGGCCAAGGAGCTGATCCGGATCGGCGCCCATACGATGACGCAAATTTGTTTTCAGGTCGGCTTCCGCCATCTGAGCCATTTTATCCGGACGTTCAAGAAGCGGACGGGCATGACGCCTACGGACTACAAAAAGTCGACGCTCAATAACTAAAAATAAATCAACGGAATCATAAAAATAGTGCAAGCGACAACAACCGTTACACGGTATATTTAGACGTGTGTAGCGGTTTGTTCACGTTTTCCGAGAAAATCAGAACCTACAACAGCAACTACAAGGATACTAAAGGAGTCGAAACGAATGAGCATCTTAAAGGTGGGTATTATCGGTCAAGGCCGAAGCGGCCGGAACATTCACGGCAATTTGTTGGTCCGTTTGGGAGACAAGTACAAAATTACGGCGATCGCCGACGGCTTGGAAGAACGCCGCACCCGCGCTGAGAGCGAATATGGCTGCAAAGCATACGCGACTTACGAAGAAATGGTTGCAAACGAACAGCTTGATCTTGTCGTAAACGCGTCCCCTAGCGATTTGCACTTCCCGATCTCGCTGGACCTGTTGAATAAAGGCGTCAACGTATTGTGCGAGAAGCCGCTGGCCAAATCGCCGGACGAAGTGGATCAACTGATCGCGGCCGCGGAGAAAAACGGCAAAGTGCTCGCCGTTTTCCAACAATCCCGCTATATGCCGGCATTTGTGAAAATTCGCGAAATTATCGAATCCGGCGTACTCGGCCGGGTCGTACAGGTTGACTTCACGAACAACGGCTTTGCCCGCCGCTGGGACTGGCAGACGCTGCAATCGAACAACGGGGGCAACCTGCTGAATACGGGCCCGCATCCGGTCGACCAAGCGCTGCAATTGTTCGGAACGGACATTATGCCGCAAATCACTTGTATTATGGACCGTGCCAATACGTTCGGCGACGCCGAAGACTATGTCAAAATCATTATGCGCGGACAAGGCCGTCCGACGATCGACTTGGAAATTTCGTCCTGCTCCGCCTACTCGAGACCCCAGTTCACGGTACAAGGAACGAACGGCGGCTTGACGGGCAACACGAGCAAGCTGCAATGGAAATATTTCAAGCCGGAAGAAGCGCCGGTTCAAGAGCTGATCCGGACGCCTCTGTTCAACGCCAACGGCGAACCCGCTTATTGCAGCGAGAAGCTGACCTGGTACGAAGATTCGTGGCAGTTCGAAGCGACGGAAGGGCTCACGATGTTCGACCAGAACACGGCATCGGTTTACAACATGCTGCACAAAACGCTTACGACCGGAGCGCCTCTCGAAATCACGCCGCAGCAAGTACGTCAGCAAATGGCGGTCATGGAAGAATGCCGTCGTCAAAACCCGCATATTTACGCGAACGGTTAATGTACAAGAAGCCTTCGTCCCGGAACCGGGCGGAGGCTTCTTCTTCATTCGGATGCTGCGCGATGCCGCCGGACTTTCCGTTAATATGTACCTAAGTTCGTTAACAGTGAACTTCATTGCGCTGTTAGGCCCATTTAGTACCGGTTGCCGCCAATACTGAACCTGATGTTACTATTACTGAACTTATGTTTGCTAATAATAAAATTTGGTTCATTATTTATCGCCAATCGCTATTTAGGCCTGAATTAGCGAATTGAAGTTCACAAATAGTAAAATGCAGTTCGCTAGTCCGATTCGCTAGTGTAAACCGAGGCGATTACGCCGGAATTCTGTACTTTGGTCTAATTCTTCATGGAGAAGCATCAACAGCCTTCAAATAAGCACGAACCTCGCGCGGAGTCCGGAACACGACTACGTCCTGACTATGCCGGATTCGCTCCAGCTTGTCCAGCAGCTTCGGCCGGTTGCGCTTCCGGAAATGCCAAATCCATTTGAGGAAGGCAAGGTCGATTTCCCGGATCCGGCGCAGCCGATGACGATCACCCTGCGTAGAGTGTGAAAGTTGTCCGCATTCATTTTTGTTTGCGAAAGTCATCCGTCAGTATACCGGCAAATCCCCAGTTCTCGTCCTCGATTTCTAGGATGACGATGTGCGTATGCTCGGGTTTCTTCCCCAGCACGTTTACCAGCGTAGCGGTAAATTGTTCTACGATTTGCTTCTTCTGCTCCCGGGTAGCCCCTTTAGTAATTTGCAGATTAATATACGGCATCATCCATAGCCTCCATTCAGTTCACATCGCCAATGTAACAAGGTCCGTTCGTTCCGGCCTCCATCATGCCGCTCAGCGTCTGAGGGTATACCCGGATTTTATGCAGCCGGGCTATGTCGATCCATTCCGCGCCGACTTGGTCGGGATCGGGGTTGCTGCCGTTAAATCCCGAGATGTTCGTCGAAACGAGTTCGCACCGAAAGTAAAATTCCACTTGATGAATGTCGGCATCCCATTGTGCAAACTCGTGATGTTTCCCGATATACTCCCTCACATGAAGCAGTTCGCCCACTTCCACTTGCTGCCCGATTTCTTCCAGACACTCGCGGACGACCGCCGCATTCAAGCTTTCTCCGGCTTCCTGACCGCCCCCGGGAAACAAGTAAAAATAACCGTCCCGATCTTTGTTTTTCGTCAGCAATACCATGCCGTCGCGTACAATGACCGCTTTAGCGGAATTTCGAATCGGTTTCATGAGATGAGCTCCTTCAACATAAACTTAAGCCTTTCACATAAGCTTGCGCCTTGGATTTGGGCATCGGCGGGAGGCAGACGACGGTGAGCGAGCCCGACGGGATTTCCGTAAGCCCTCCGTCATGAATCGGGTAGAAGCCGTGTTCGGTCAGCTTTTCCAAATTTCCGGTCGTACCTTTCAATACAATTTTCTTCATCCCGCCGCGGTACCATTCCGCGAACCATTGCAAAAACTCGGGGGAAGGGAAGCGGGAATCGTCCCCTCTCAATAAATCGATCGCAGCCACCGTTGCGGCATGGGCGGCTTGTGCCGCCATTTTACCGGGGGACATGGACAGCTCGCGGTTCACGACATAATATTGAACGATTTCCTCGGTCACGGCGTTGTCTCCTTTCCATTCCAATCGTACACACACCGTAATTTATACCATATTATGGAGCCTGTGTAATTTTGTCAAGTCTGCTTCCCGTCAATCTTGGCCGTACAAAGCCGACATAAAGACGGACATCGTCCGATTGATGGCAGCATGATTCGTTTCGGCATCGGCTTCATTGAAATGAAGCGGTACGTCGCAAAAAGACATATGGCCGGTACCGGGGATGCTTACGATAGAGCGGAGGCCGGACAGCGAGGAAGCGAGCTTTTCGTATCCGGTTATAAAGGGCTCGAGCAGCTCGGCGGACATCCGGCCCTGAAGCTCGTCCCGCGAAATAAGCTGCTGACGCATAAGAAGCACCGGCTTCGTGATCGGTCCGCCATCAAGTTCGGGGATCAGATGGAAGCTCGGGTCCATCAATACGGCGCAGCGAATGCGCGGATCATTCCGAAGTACGGCGACGGCAGCGGCGCCACCGAGAGAATGGCCGACGACGCCGATCCGGGACATGTCGAATAAGCTTTGCAATTCGCAGCTGCAAGCGGATTCTTCGATCCGGTTCAACCGCTCCAGCTCGTTAAGGACGAAGCGCAAGTCAGCCGTACGGGCATTCAGCAATTCGTTCCATTTGGCGAAATCGTCATTGCGAATGGAAGATACTTCATTTGCTTGCGGTAAGAACCTTCCGTCCGGGAATACGGTAAATATCGATTCATGTGTCGATCCGACCGCCACAACGATAAACCCGTCGTTTACAAGCTGCAATATGTTATAGTTGTACATATCTTTCACGACGCCATACGCAGGGCTATACAGCATAACCGGTAAACGTGCCAATGTTCGCTTCGGAGAAGCATCCGGAATGATTCCCGACTCCATTTGTTTCAGATGGTCGGGATCGACTCCCATTCCGGATAAAGTCCGAAGCGCTTTGTCCGCTGCCGGAGCGAATAAGTCGGCATAGCCGATCGTTCGAGCGGACTCGGACACGGGCTCGGCTTCGATCGGATAATAAATACTTATCACGATACTGCGCTCGGATTCGGTCCCGAACGGCTCAGGCCTCGATCGATCCCGCAGCTCGCGAATGATACGTCCTGCCTTCATTCCATCATCTCCTTAATAGAAGAAAACATAGCACAACGCGACGCGATTGACCACGGAAAAAATAGTTAGGGTCATCTCCGGATTGCCGGCCTCCATATTTATTTTCCGCTCGATGTGCTATCATATTGTACGATCGAACTTGTTAACTCATATGGAAAGTGGAAGTGGCGCGATATGAAACAGAAGCAGAGCCGTACGACATTCAAGGATCGATTGGACCATATGGTCAAGTCGCTGAGACATGAAATCGCCTCCGGCAAATATAAGGTCGGAGAATATATTCCGGCGGAAGCGCAGCTGGTCGAAACGTTTTCGTTAAGCATCAATTCGGTGAGAAAAGGGTTGGAGGAGCTTGTTGAGGAAGGAATCCTCGTCAAGAAACCGAAGATAGGCAATATGGTAGCAGGGCTGCCGCCGTCGGAATGCGTAACGATTACGTTCGGCTGCCATCTCAGCATGGAGCGAATCGCCGACTTGAGCCAATTGCTGCGTATGTTTGAAGCCAAGCATCCTCATATCAAAGTGGTTCCGGTGAGGCTGTCCAATTTGAACTATAACGATATTGTAAAAGATTACATGAACAACGGCATGCTCGACGTGGCTACGATCCGGGAGACCGAAATACAGCTCTATGCGGAGCGGGGACAGCTTGATCTATTGGAGCCGGCGGCTGCGTATCCGGGAACATACCCGTTCCTGATGAACCCGTTTTCGCGGGAAGGCGTTCTTTATGCCAGCCCCTTTGCTTTTTCACCGGTTATTTTGTGCTATAACCGGGATCATTTCGTGGGCAAGGGACTGCCCGAGCCGGATAGCGGCTGGAGCTGGAGCGATCTCGTTAACGCCGCCTCGCAATTGACCGAGCTTCCCGGCCGGTACGGACTTTACTTCAACCATTTGTCCGAGCACCGTTGGCCGGTGTTTTTGCTGCAAAGCGGGGCGAAATTCGAACGGGGTGCCGACGGGAAGCTGAAGCTGGGCGGAACGAAGCTGCTGGAGGCGATCCGCGAATGCAAATCGGTCGTCGCCAACCGGGGACTTTTTCCTCTGTACATGGAAGAGCACGATCTCGGGACGGAGACGTTGTTCCTCGAGGAGAAAGTGTCCGTCGTCATGACCACCTACTTCAAATTGAATCATTTGCGCAAAGCCGGCTTTCCTTTTGAAATTGCTCCGGTCCCCCATCTTGACGAGCAAAGAACGATCATGCTCGCGATCGGGCTCGCGGTAAATCGGCGTTCGAAGAAAAAAGAGGCGGCCAAGGCGCTCGTCCGCTTCCTGACGTCGGAGGAGGCGCAGCTGCATATGCGCAAGCATACGCTGTCCATTCCCGGCTTGAAGAAAGCGGCGGAATGGATCGGGGAGGAGAACGTTTACCGTCCGTCCCGGTTCAATATGTACCGGGAAATCATCCCGACCTTCCGAATGCTTGCCGATCTGGGACTGTCGGCGGATGAGCTGGACAAGCTTCATCGGGAGCTGAAATTGTATTGGTCGGATATCGTCGACGAACCGGCGTTGTGCGATCGTATCGAAACGGTGCTGTAAATTTTCGCAATCGGGATGATGGCCGCTGGCCGGCGTCCCGATTTTTTTTGTAATTACAGACAAATTCATATTGACACATTATTAGTTCATAAATATTATTAATATGAGTTAGATGTGAAATAAAAGTAGGAAAGGCGGCTCTTGTTGGAATTGGCAATTTCGAAGCGGCATTTTGAAAAGGAGGGTTCCGAAACGCATGTTATGAAAGCGCTTAAACGTCAATGAAGCGAGAAAACGGAAGAAAGGTGTGGCAATATGATTTCATTTAAGAAAACAAAAAGCTTTTTAATAGGCTCCCTTGTCTTTTTGCTCGGTCTCGTCGTTGTGGCCGGGGAAACCGGCGCGGAAAGCACGAATCCGACGGTACTTGCGATCGCCAATCCCGGATTCGAACAGCCTGCGGCCGGCGGGGTCATTCCGGGCTGGAAACAAACGTACGGAGTCGGGGTGGCGGCGGTCACGTACGGAATTTCAAATACGGCGAAATATAGCGGAGACTACAGCCTTTATTTAAATGACAATTCCGCGACTGCCGCACTCGGGGTGGATAGCGACAAATTTCCCGTCACAGGCGGAACCGGCTATTCGGCTTCAGCCATGTTTATGGTGGAACGGGGCAAGCTGGCTATCTATTTGCAATTTTTCAATCAAGCCGGTACCCGCATATCGAATACGCTTGCAGCCATAGATCCGACGGGCGGCGGTTGGACCAGGGGAAGCGTATCCGGAATTGCCCCGGCGGAGGCTGTAACCGCATCCGTATTGCTATACTCCTCGTCGGCGGATTTGGGAGCCGGTTACATCGACGATGTGAAAGTGGAGGTGAATCCGATCGGCACTTTCGACAACTTGGGGCAGCCTATCGTCAATTTCATTAATCAAGGTAGCGCGATCGGCAAAGAGCAAGGCAAGGACGTGGCCTACTCGGTAGTTATGGGGGCGGGCGGCACTACTGTATTTGCAGTCACCGACATGTCGACCGCCAAGGTGATCAAAACGATTCCGGTGCCGGGCGCGACCGGAGCATGGGCGTTAAAGGCGGCAAGCGACGGAACGATCTACATAGGCACGAATTCCAACGGTCGCCTGTACAAGTATATTCCCGGCAGCGCCGCTCTGACCGACCTCGGCCGTTTGGGCCAGGAGACGCATATTTTCTCGATGGCGGCCGGTGTGGACGGCAAAATGTATATGGGGACGTATCCGAACGCCCACGTGTATGAATACGATCCCGTCGCAAACCGGGTCAACGACCTCGGAAAGGCTCATTCCGATCAAAATTATGTGGATTCCTTGGCGTATGATCCCGTCCGGAATGCGCTTTATGCCGGGCTGGGAAGAGAGACGCCTAGACTTGTCCGAATCGATCTCGACACTGGGAACAAGACGGAGCTGCTGGAGCGGCTGCTGCCGAACAACTATACCGCCTACGATTCGGTTTTCAACATGGGGTACGGCCTCGGCAAGCTGTTTATTCGGCTGAGCAAGCCCGATCATTTGCTCATTATCGATACTGCTTCGGAAACCGTCGAATATTACGATCCGGCCGCAAATTTGGGGCTTGGCTCGAAAAGCGTGGCGTTACTGCCGGGCGACTCGAACAACGTATATTTCGGCGGACAAATTCTTCGATCGTACAATGTTTCCACTCGCACGTTTACCGACGTATTCGCGAACGCTTCGGCAAGAGCGTTCAATTTCCAGGATGCCAAGTTCGTTCAATTGGACGATCCGCAGCGGCCGGGCTATACGTTGATCGCTTCCGGAGAAAAAGGGCAAATTATGTATTACAACATGCAGTCCGGAACGTTGTCTACTTCGAAGGTCGATAATTACGGAGCTCCCATCATCATCCAAAGCTTGCATACCGGATTTGACGGGAACATTTACATCGGAGGTTACTTGGGGGCAAGCGGGTTTAATTCGTACCGGCCTCAGGACGGAACGTTCACGGACATTCAGGAATTCGGCCAGGTCGAATCGGTAGCGAGCTTGAATAACAAGCTGTACATCGGAACATACGGTAACGCAAGAGTATATGAATACGATCCGGCAGTTCCTTGGTCGGCCGCGAATCCGAGAAGAATAGCCGAGATGGTCAAGGATGGGCAAGATCGTCCGTTCGCGATCGTCAGCGCGGAAACGCTCGGCAAGCTGTACATCGGATCGGTGCCCGATTACGGTTCCCACAGCGGGGCATTGACCGTCCATGACGTCGCAGCGCGGAAAACTCAAGTGTTTAAAGATATCGTGCATAATCAAGGTGTCGTATCACTCGTTTACAAGGACGGCTATGTCTACGGCGGGACGACGATTTTCGGTGGGCTCGGCACGAGCGGACCGACGGAATCGGAAGGCAAGCTGTTTGTATTCGATACGGCGACGAATACGAAAGTGTTCGAAATGACCCCGGTCCCCGGACGCAAAGTCGTCAGCGGATTGCTGGCCGGACCGGACGGCATGATTTGGGGAGTTGCCGAGGACCATATTTTCAAATTCGATCCGAATACCCGGCAAATCGTCTATAAAGCGGCCAAATTGGGACGCTACGGCTCGTTTACGGTTTGGGTAGACGCTTTCCTGGAGCTGGGAACGGACGGCAACGTATATGGAACGAACCGGCAAAAGACGTTTTTCATGATCAAGCCGGAAACGATGGAGTTCGTGACGATCAAAAGCGGAGCGGGCAATTATTTGACGCAAGATTTGTACGGCAACCTCTACATGGCAAACGATGCGACTTTATGGAAATATACGCTGCCGGCGGATGAGCAGACGATCGCGGGTTTCCTGGAGCGGGCCGGCCAAAACGAACAATTATCGGTTCCGGTACGCTCGCAGCTGACGAATTCGCTGCGCCAGGCGGTGCACCAGCATGATACTGGACATCGGGACCAAGCGATGAAGCATTTGCAAGACTTTTTGAAGCATCTTCATAACAAGGCTTTCGATTCGTCCATCCCGGCGACAGTCAAGTGGCCTCTGGATCAGCAGATCAGAACGTTGATGGCGAAGTGGGAGCGGAATTGACGATTTGACCTGCAAAACCAAAACCCGTCATGCATCGGTTCGATGCCGTGACGGGTTTTTAGTTCATTTGTGAGTTTATAAATTCCGGGCTCCCCGCTAAGTAATTGGAATAAGCGTCGAAGAAAGGCTCCACTTTGTGGGATTTACAAATTCGGAATTTGCCAATCGATCTCGCCTAGACCGCGTTCCCGCAGAAAGCCGTTTGCTTTCGAGAACGGGCGGCTGCCGAAAAATCCCCGGTATGACGACAAGGGGCTCGGGTGTACGGAACGGATAATGAAGTGCCGCTTCGTATCGATATGCTGCATTTTTTGCTGGGCCGGACTGCCCCACAGGATGAATACGACCGGCTTCTCCCGCTCGTTCAACAGCGCGATGACGCGGTCGGTGAACGACTCCCAGCCTTTGCCGCGATGCGAGTTGGCGTTATGCGCCTGGACTGTCAGTACGGTGTTGAGCAGCAGCACGCCCTGCTCGGCCCATTTGACGAGATGGCCGTTGTTCGGGATATAGCAGCCCAAATCGTCGTGCAGCTCTTTGAAAATGTTTTGCAAAGACGGCGGAGCGGGAACGCCCGGTTTGACGGAGAAGCTGAGCCCGTGCGCTTGTCCCGGACCGTGATACGGGTCTTGACCGAGGATGACGACCTTCGTCTGATCGTATCCGGTCAAGTGCAGCGCCGAATAAATGTCGTGCATATCAGGGTAGACGTGACGGCTGCGGTATTCGTTAGCAAGAAAGCCGCGCAGCTCCGAATAGTAAGGTTTGGCGAATTCCGGCTCCAGCAGCGGAGCCCAGTCGTTTTGCAATTGGACGGCCATGAGGGTTCGTTCTCTCCCGTGTATGTATGTTTTCTAGTATTTTATCATAGAATCGCGGCAGCATGACAGCATATCGGTTCTCGGATTGCAGCAGGGCCTCTTGCTCCATCCGCTTTGCTTTCTTTCGGGCGCCGAAATGGTATAATGGGATTCAACCGCAGTACCGCATGAAAACATTAGAAAAGGAGTGATCCGATGAGCGCGCAAAATGAACGATACGAGCGGGCTACTTTTGCCGGCGGCTGTTTCTGGTGCATGGTGAAGCCGTTCGATAAACAGCCGGGAATCGTGAAGGTCGAGTCGGGTTATACCGGAGGCCACGTGGCGAACCCGACCTACGAGCAAGTGTGCTCGGATACGACGGGACATATAGAAGCGGTGCAGATTACGTTCGATCCTGAAGTTTTTTCTTACGAGAAGCTGGTCGATCTGTATTGGCAGCAAATCGATCCGACGGACGCGGGAGGTCAGTTCGCGGACCGGGGCCATTCGTATACGACGGCAATTTTCGTTCATAGCGAAGAGCAGCGGCGAATTGCCGAGCAATCGAAGCGACGTTTGGGCGAAAGCGGCGTATTCCGCAAACCGATCGTCACTCCGATCTTGGACGCCAAGCCTTTCTACCCGGCCGAAGATTACCATCAAGGCTATTACAAAACGAACCCGGTCCGATACCAGGCGTATTATGTCGGCTCCGGGCGTGCTGATTTTCTGAAAAGGCATTGGAAGGACAGCTCGCGCGAGGAGCAGCTGAGAAGCCGCCTGACGCCGATCCAGTTCGAAGTAACGCAAAACAACGGAACCGAGCCTCCGTTTCGCAACCCGTTCTGGGACCATAAGGAAGAGGGCGTTTACGTCGATATCGTATCGGGCGAACCGCTCTTCAGCTCGCTGGACAAATTCGATTCGGGTTGCGGCTGGCCGTCGTTCACGAAGCCGCTCGAAGGCGAACAAGTTACCGAGCACGTGGACGTCAGCCATAACATGATCCGGACGGAAGTGCGGAGCAAGGATGCCGATTCGCATCTCGGACACGTATTCGAGGATGGCCCGCAGCCTACCGGTCTGCGGTACTGCATCAACTCGGCAGCGCTCCGGTTCGTTCCGAAGGATAAGCTGGAGGAGGAGGGCTTAGGCCGGTTCCGCTCCTTGTTCGATAAGTAAATATAGGGGCGGGGGAGAACATAAGAATCTTTCCCGCCTCTTATTTTGGTTGAAAGCAACAGTTGTTATTTCGTAATGAACCACCGATCCGAACCCCGAACCTCGGACACGAACCCCGATCCCACCCGCATTCACCCCCTGCCATATGCTAATCCGTCGCGAACGCTTCGAAATCGGCCCGATCGAGCCAGCATGAAACGGGTATGAAATCCATATACATGAGGTGTAACGCTTGTCAAGATCGAGGTGATGACGATGAGCGGCACCCCACCGCTATCATTGGAACGTTCCACGTTCAAGGTGACCGGCATGACTTGCGCAGCCTGCGCCGCACGGATCGAGAAGTCGCTGGGCCGCATGGATGGAATTGACGGCGTAGCGGTCAATTTGGCCATGGAGCGCATGTCCGTAGCGTTCGACCGGCAAAAGGTCGGCATACCGCAAATCGGCGAGAAGGTGCGCCAGCTCGGATACGGCATGCAGCCGATAGGGAAAGAGGAAGGCGGCAACGGACGGGACGGGGACGAGGAGCGGAACCGGCTGCGGAACCGGTTTCTGCTGTCCGCGCTCTTCACGCTGCCGCTGTTATGGACGATGTTCGGCCATTGGTCGTTCACGTCCGGCGTATGGATGCCGGAGCTGTTTATGGACCCGTGGTTTCAGTTCGCGATGGCCGCTCCGGTCCAGTTTTGGTTAGGCATGCAGTTTTATGTCGGCGCCTATCGCGCGCTGCGCGGCCGAACCGCGAATATGGACGTACTCATCGCGCTAAGCACGTCTGTCGCTTTTTTCTACAGCCATTATTTGACCGTTACGACCGCCTCGGGACATGGAGCGATGCATGGGACGACCGGTCACGAAGGGCACGTTCCGCTATATTACGAGACCAGCGCCATGATCATTACCATCGTGCATTTGGGCAAATGGCTGGAGGCGCTCGCGAAGAAGCGGACATTGACGGCGATCCGCCGTCTGCACGAGCTTCAGGCGAAGACGGTAACGCTGCAAACCGCCTCCGGAGAAAATCAAGTGCCGCTCGAACAGGTGAAGGCGGGAGATACGGTCCTGATCCGGCCGGGGGAGAAAATACCCGTGGACGGCAGAGTAATTGCCGGAAGCTCCATAATTGACGAAGCTGCCGTTACCGGGGAGACGGCTCCGGCCGACAAGCGGGCGGGGGATCTGGTCATAGCCGGGACGATCAACAAGACGGGAGCGCTTCGCGTCTATGCGATGGCGGTCGGTGACCAATCGACGGTCGCAAAGATGGTTCGTCTGCTGGAAGAAGCCCAAAGCTCCAAGCCGTCGATCCAAAGGGTGGCCGACCGTATCGCCTCCGTGTTCGTCCCGGTCATCGTCGCGCTCGCTGCCGCAACGTTCGCCTACTGGTGGTATTTGGCCGAATCCGCCGACGAGTCGATGGCCCTCCTGCGTGCCATTTCCGTGCTCGTCATCGCATGTCCATGCGCGATCGGTCTTGCTACGCCGACTTCCGTGCTGGTCGGAACGGGCAGAGCGGCTCAGCAAGGCATCCTGTTCAAGGAAGGCCGGCATTTGGAGCAGATGCACCGGATCGATACCGTCATTCTCGATAAAACCGGCACGATTACGGACGGGAAGCCGAAACTGATCGAGCTGAGCACCGGATCCGGAACGCGGGAGGACCTGCTTCGAATGGCCGCGGCGGCCGAGTGGAGCTCCGAGCATCCGCTCTCCCAGGCTATCGTAGCGGCCGCCGTTCGAGAAGGGTTGGACGTTCCGCAGGCGACGCTTTTTGAAGCGATTCCCGGGTACGGTGTCAAAGCGTTGGCGGATGGCCGCGAAATATACGTCGGTACGAGACAGCTGCTGCAGCAGCAGGGCATCGCCGCACTCGAAGATCCGGAGAGAATCGGGAAGCTGGAGGCGAAGCGGATGTCCGTCCTGTTCGCCGCGATAGACGGCCGGTATGCCGGATTTCTCGCCCTGCAGGACAGTATTCCGCAAACTTCGAAGGAAGCGGTCAAACGGCTCGGCCGCCTCGGCCTCGACGTTATCATGATGACCGGCGACAATGAACGGACGGCGAAAGCGATCGCAGCCGAGATGGGGATCCGGCAAGTGTACGCCAACGTGCTGCCGGAAGGAAAAGTGGCGATCGTGCGCAAGCTTCAGCAGAGCGGCCGCAAGGTCGCCATGGTCGGCGACGGCTTGAACGATGCGGCCGCTCTCGGTGCCGCCGATATCGGGATCGCCGTCGGTTCGGGTACGGATATGGCGATCGAAGCGGCCGATGTTACGCTGCTCAAGCGCAATTTGACCGGCGTGGCGGAGTCGGTCCGGATCGGCCGCAAGACGATCGCGAATATAAGGCAAAATTTGCTGTTCGCTCTTATTTATAACGTGTTGGCGATACCGTTCGCGGCGACGGGAGTACTCGAGCCGTGGATGGCCGGGACGGCGATGACGTTAAGCTCGATTTCCGTCGTCTGTAACGCACTTCGTCTGCACCGGGCGATATGAGGGCCGGCCTTTAGAGGCTGGTCCTTTTTTTGTTTTTCAGAAATGACAAATATATGAAAAATTTGCGGTAAAAAGGGAGGCTCCAGCAGGAAAAGTCGATTTGTCAGAGAATGTATCGATATGCAGGATAGACGGCCTAGATCGATAATCGTCGTCCTGCGGATAGAAGCACTCACCCCCAAAATTTGATGTCGGGAGATGAACATGATTAAGAAACAAAAGTTCGGAACGTATGGGAAGTGGCTTATACTCGTAGTTCTGCTTGTCGTCGTCGGCTGTCAGTCGCTCGGAGGACTCGATTTGAATCGGGCTCTGCTGAACGGGCTGGATACGACTTCCTTGCAGGAGAGCACCAGCATATCGCTCCATTTCAAGCTGGATCCGAATAAGCAGCCTGACGAACGCACGAAAGCGATGATCGAGCTGTTGAACGACGCAAAGCTGGAGCTCCAGCAAATCAAGATGGAGAGCTTGGAGCGAATGTCCGTCAATGGGAAACTGACGCTCTCGAAAGGAAGTATTCCGTTCCACCTGTTCGCGAAGCCGGATCAAATCGTAATGCAGATCGAAGGTGCCTCCCAAACGATCGTGCTGCCGTACGGCTTGAACGGCATGGCCGGCTCAGAAGAAGCGGATCTTGCGATTAACGATGTGCGCGAGCAATTTCTGAAGAAATACAAGGAGAAGGGCATCGATAAATCGATTGCATCTTTTATCGTCAACAATTTGCCGAATCCAAAAAATATTCAAGTGTCGTCGACGAACGAAACGATTCATGGCGAGCAGCTTCCAGTGTTTAAGCTCGAAACAAGCTTGAACGGTACGGAAATGATTCCACTGCTCAAATCGTTTTTGCGCAATATGACGAAAGACGACGCGAGCTTCAAGCAATTGATCGGTCAGCTGTACGATGTGCTGTGGCCGATCGTCAAGCCTCATCTCAAAAATGAAGGTTTGACGGACGGAGCGCCCTATTTATCGAGGGCACCGAACGGTTTCTTGGAAAGCATCATCGATGCGGCCGAGGACCGGGAACTGGCTATCGACATCATCCATACGACGCTCAAGGAGCTGCTATTTATCGGCATAATCGGCATTGACAGTCTGGGTAAAGCGGAAGATAGCTCGATGAAGGCAATACTTAACGATAAAACGTATGTCAACACGAAGCTGTATTTCGATCGTTCCTTCAACCTGCGGAAATCGGATGTGGACGTGACGATCAGTCCGCAAGTGGCAGATAATGGAGGCATTGCGGCCGTGCAATTGAAATTGCAGAGCGAGAATTGGGATCGGAACAAAGCTGTCGCCGCCGACGAACTGAAGACGGGACCGAAATCGTTAATTTTCGGGAAAGACAGTACGCGATACGAGCTCGCTGAAATCGTGGACCCGGCCTCCTTGCTCGGGCAATTGCTGGGAACGCAGCTTAGTCAACCGGAGGAAGAGGACGTATTCTACATACCGGTCGAGAATAAGGATGCGAAGGACCTGACCGGCGCTTATCTCGAAGACGAGACCCCCTATGCGCCGCTCTGGCTGCTCGCCGATTATCTGTATGCCGACGTCCAGCAGGACGGGGATAAAGTTACCTTGACGGATGAGTGGGGGACGGTTATCAAGCTCACGGTCGGCAGCAAGGAAGCCGATGTGGACGGGGAGCTGTTCGAGATGGAAGGCACCGTCCGCGTCCATAACGATGTTGTGTATGTCCCTTGCCTGTCCGTAGCCGAATGGCTCGGCGCCTATGCCTGGTACGACGAAGAGGAGAACGTGATCGGCATCTCGCTTGATTATTGATGGCTCCATAAGATGAACGACAAAAACCTCCAAATCCACTGTGAAGTGGCGATGGAGGTTTTTTGTGTGGCGTAAATCTACATGCACTTTTGCATGTAGTCGTCCGAATGGTGGAGTCACTCCCGATTACGACAAAAAGTCCGCTCTTTGCGCCTGCAGCCGCAGGGCGGCATGGTTGGTCGGGCCGATACCTTGACCGATCGCCAAGGAAGAGCTGATGGCGGCGGTAATAAACCGTTTCGCTTCGGCAACCGCCTCGGCCATCGGAAGTCCTTTCGCCAGCCCGGCGGCAATGGCGGAAGCGGTCGTACAGCCGGTTCCATGCGTATGCTTCGTCCGGATTCGCGGCGATCGGTACAAGGCTGCCTCCGTTCCGTCGAACAGTACGTCGACGGCTTCGTCTCCGTCCAGGTGGCCGCCCTTCAAGAACACGTAACGCGGACCCAGTGCATGAAGCTGGCGGGCCGCTTCGATCATTTGCTCCACATTGTGAATATCCCCGGTGCCGAGTATCGCGCAAGCTTCCGGTACATTGGGGGTGACGACGGTGGCGATCGGCAGCAGATGGCGGCGCAAAGCTTCCACCGCCTCCGCCTGCAGCAGCGCGGCACCGCCTTTGGCGATCATGACGGGGTCGACGACTAACGGGTACGGACCGTATCGGTTCAGCTTCTCGGCTACCAGCGTAATGATTTCCGCCGAGAACAACATCCCGGTTTTCACCGCATCCGTCCCGATATCGGAAAGCACGGAATCGATTTGCTGAGCGATCGCTTCCAGCGGAAGAGGATATACTCCTTGAACGCCTAATGTATTTTGGGCCGTGATGGCGGTAATGGCACTCGTTCCGAATACGCCGAGCTCTTGAAACGTCTTCAGGTCGGCTTGAATGCCCGCTCCGCCGCCGGAATCCGATCCGGCGATCGTGATCGCTTTGAATGAGGTCATGCGGTTTCCTCCTTACCGAAATATCGATGCGACGGCTGGTTATTGGCTGAATCGTTCGGGATTGAACAGGTCGAGCGGCAGTCCGCTCGTACTGCGTCCTTCCAGCAGGTCGGCAATGACGTGCGCGGTGACCGGGCTGAGCAGGATGCCGTTGCGGTAATGGCCGGCTGCGAACATAACGGAATTAGAGCGGGCGAGTGCACCGAGCAGAGGGAAGCCGTCCTGGGTGGCGGGACGAAGTCCGGCCCATTCGTGAAACGGGCGCATGCCGCCGAGGAACGGAAACAGCTTGCCGTTCCAGTTTTCCAGCCGGGCGATCCCTCGCCTGGTCACAGTTGTATCGAAGCCGGCAATATCTTCGGATGCGCCGCAGACGAGCGTCCCGTTCCGTTTGCCAACCACATAGCCTTGGCTGCAAAATACCATGTGGCGAACCGGCATGTCCGGCGTTTCGTAGGCACAGATTTGGCCGCGTATCGGGTAAACGGGGATCGTCATGCCGAATATGGATTCCATGAGCCCTGCCCATGCGCCGTTTGCCACGACGAGGGTGTCGCCGCGGTACGTTTGCGCGGTCGATGCGGACCGTACCTCTGCTCCGTCATGCCACCTGACGATGTCGATCCCGCCGAGCCCTTCGCGGATGTCGACGCCCATTCGTCTGCAAGCCTCTTCGAGCGCTTTGACATACCCCGGCGCGTAAACGTGCGACTCGCCGGGATAGCGCAGCGCTCCGATCGCTTCGGACGCCACGAGCGGCTCCAGCTTCCGCAGCTCGGCCGCGTCCAGCAGCTCGCTTGCGGCGCCGTACTCGTCCTGCCATAGCTTGCGCGACTTCATCGCGAGAACGTCGGCCTCATGGTACATGACATACAAGCTACCGGTTGCCGAATATTCGAAGTCGAGGCCCGAAGCTTCCTTGACGGCAAGCTGCCATTCGGGATACAAGCGTAAACTTTGCAAGCAAAGCCGGAAAAAAGGATCCGGCTCTTCCACGTTTTCGGAGTATGGGGCAAGCATCCCGGCCGCTGCACCCGAAGCTTGCCCGCCGCACTTGCCCTGTTCCAGCACCGTGACGGCGAACCCGCGGTTCTTAAGCTCGAATGCGCAGGACAAGCCGATGACGCCGCCGCCAAGCACCAGTACGCGTTGTGTCATGATAAGACCAGCTTTCTTATGATTGAGTTTGAGGATTCGAAATAAACTGCTCCAGCCCGCTGCTGGCGGAGGCGTACCGCTTCTTCGGTATGCGGCCGGCCAAGTAGGAGAGGCGGCCTGCCTCGATGGCTAGCTTCATCGCGAGTGCCATGCGTACCGGATCTTTCGCTTTCGCAACCGGCGTATTCATCAGAATTCCGTCGACGCCCAGCTCCATTGCTTGCACGACATCTTGCGCCGAGCCGAGTCCCGCATCGACGATAATCGGAACGGAAGCCTCTTCGACAATCAATCCGATATTGTACGGGTTCAAGATGCCCAGCCCGGTTCCGATCGGGGCTCCTCCCGGCATGACCGCAGCCGCACCGGCCTCTTCAAGCCGTTTGCACAAGATGGGATCGTCGGACGTATAAGGCAATACGACAAATCCTTCGGAGGCGAGCTTTTCCGTCGCCTTCAACGTTTCGATCGGGTCGGGCAAGAGCGTCTTCTCGTTGGCGCTAATCTCCACCTTGATCCAATTGCCGATGCCCGAAGCTCGCGCGAGTCTCGCGATCCGAATCGCTTCGTCGGCCGTGCGGGCGCCGGACGTATTCGGCAAATACGTGAACGATTTGCCTTCGAAATGCTGCAAAATCGCGTCTTCCTCCGGCGCTTCCAGATTAATGCGCCGAATGGCGAACGTCAGCACTTGAGCGCCCGACGCTTCGATCGCCGCGTTTTGCACGAAAGGATTCGGGTACCGGCCCGTTCCGAGGAAAAACCGGGAAGTGAGCGACGTACCGCCGATAACGAGTTGATCGTGTTGCATAGCTTGTTCAGCCTCCTCCGACAAAATGGACGAGCTCTATGTTTAGTCCGTCCCGCAGCTCCGTAGATTCCCATGCTTCTTTCGGTACGATCGCGCCTTCGATTTCGACGACGACCATTTTTTGCTCCAATCCGTAGGAACAAAGCAAATCGTACACCGAGCCGGACTCGAACGTGCGGGGTTGTCCGTTGACGATAATATTCATGAGCGATTGCCTCCGGATATGCGTTACCTCGACGGCCGGGAACCCGACTGTTCGGAGGCTGCTTGGATTTTGGCCAGGAACGATCGGCATGTTGCTTGAATGTCGGAGCTTCCGATAATTTCGCTGATGGCGCATATGCGCGTCGCTCCCGCTTCGAGCACTTGATCGACGTTATGCAGCTTGATGCCCCCGATCGCCACGAACGGGATGCGGATCTCCTGCGCTACCTGGCGGACGTAGGCGGTAGTAACCGGTGCTACGACATCTTCCTTGCTTTTCGTCGGAAATACGGGACCGACGCCGATATAGTCCGCTCCGTCGATCTCGGCTTGGCGCGCTTCTTCGATGGCGTGAGTGGAAATTCCGATTATTTTATTCCCGACGATTTTGCGGGCGTCGGCGAGCGGAAGATCGTCTTGTCCGAGGTGAATACCGTCGGCATCTACGGCCAATGCGATATCGATATGGTCGTTGACGATAAATGTCACGCCGTACCGCCTGGTCAGCTCACGGAGCGCTTTGGCCTTCTCCAGCACATCGCGCTTGGCGCTTTTCTTGTCGCGCAGCTGGATGATGTCACAGCCGCCGCGAATCGCTTCCTCCATCACCTCGAGCATCGGCCGGCCGGGGTGAAACTGTTCGCCCGTTATCGCATACAGCTTGAAATCTTTCATCGGTTCATCCTCCTATAGTCCGATATACCGGGCGTAAAGCGTTTTGGCCCGGACAGGGTCTTCGGTGCCTTGAATGAGCGCCCTTCCGTCGGGGAACAGGACGAGGCGTTCTCCTTCGGGTAGCGCCGCTTTCAGCAGAAACGGATTCGCTTGGACCGTAGCGACCGCTTCGAGCTTCTCGCGCCAATAGGCCAGATCGAACGAAGCGCGGGCACGGATCTGGATCGTTTCCCGCCCGCACAGCGAAGTGAAATCGTCGAGCGGCCCATTCCGTTCCAGCGCCGGATAATGGCTGCCGCTGCATACGGGACAATCCGGGCGGGAGGGGGGAAGCTTCATCTCATAATAATGATTGTGCCATACGTCGAGCGTGACGAGACTTTTCCTTCGTGCCGCGGTATCGCCGACCAAGTATTTCAGCGCCTCCACCGCTTGATAAGACGCTACGATGTCGACGATAGGGGCGATGACGCCGATCGTATCGCACGTTTCCCCGGTGCCTTCCGCCGGTTGGATAAGACAGCGCAGGCACGCCGTCTCTCGCGGTACGAAGATGGCGCTCATTCCCCGCGAAGCGACCGCACCTCCATAGACGAATGGAATGCCGTGCTTGAAGCAGGCGTCGTTCATTAAATAGCGGGTTTGAAAGTTGTCCGTCCCGTCGAGGACGAGATCGATGCCTTCCAGCAACTGGTCGACGTTGTCCGGAGTCACATCGGCCACGATTTCTTCCAGCTTGACGCCGGAGTTGATTTTGGCAAGCCGCCGGCGGGCCGCCACCGCTTTCGGGATCGACTGGGCCGCATCTTCTTCGTCGTACAGCATTTGCCGCTGCAAATTGCTGGCCTCGACGTAATCGCGGTCGACGAACCGGACCGTGCCGACACCGGCGCGCACCATATGGTTGGCGAGGACGGTGCCGAGCGCCCCCATGCCGACGATCAGCACGGCCCGCTCGGCCAGCTTCCGCTGACCGTCCGGTCCGATCGGCTTGAACAGCATTTGCCGGGAATACCGGCTTGACGTTTCGTCCGCATGCATAACGGCGCATCAACCTCCCTTACATTCGGATAAAAAATGAAAAAACCGCCCCGTAAGGGCGGTGCACGTTCGACGCTCGATCGAATAAGGTCAAGTATCGGATTGCTGCACCACTTCCCTACGCTGGCATAGCTCCAGATCAGGTTCGAAGGGTCCGAAGGTCGCTTCCTTCATCTCAGCCCGCGTAACGGGCACCCCCAGTGATCGTTCGATTTCGTTCATTCTTCACATTACAATGATCCCGGTTGTTTGTCAATGATTCGAGGCACGTTGCCTGAGGGCTCGATCCGGCAGTGCCGGTTTGCGTCATCTGCAAGCGGGTTTCCCTTTCTATTGCAACTTTTCCGATTATGTCCCGTATAAGTGTTCCAGCATATTCCAACAATGAAGGGACATAGTATGATTAGATTTATTGGCTATTGCATTTTGACTTTATTCCTTTTTGCGATCTTCATTATCGGCGCGATGCAACTGGAATTCATTGAATATCCTCCAATGACGGAAGAGCAATATGACGCGATCGAAATCGGTATGACATTAGAGGAAGTCATACAGATCGTAGGGAAGGAGGGCAGACTGACGCATGAGAGCGTTAGAGACGACTACACTGAAGGATTAAAGCAATATCAAGCAATTATGGGAGAAGAGGCAACAAAGAAATATAAGGAGAGATTAGGTGAGCTTCTCGGGCCCAAGAAGTACGAGATTTATAAATATGTCGGAAAGTTCAAGCTTAAACCCATATACCTTGTAGACCGACCCAAAATCCGGTTGGAATTCATAAATGAGAAGCTGGTAGGGAAGGAGACGAACAGGCAATTTTAGCTTTCCATTCATTGCTTCTATGAGCGACCAAGTCCAGTGAAACTATCCTAATTCAGCGGCATAAGCTTGTCCTAAAGGCCCCCACTTGACGAAGGTACGGGGGGAGGGTATCATACGAGTAGAAGGAGGTCGAATTCCATGAACGAGAAATCGACGATACAACCGGCGGACGACGCGTGCTGCCATACGGACGGGGCGGATGGCCGGAAGAGCCATCATTCCGACAAGCTTAAGAGCAATTTGACCAGCCGGCTTAACCGGATCGAGGGCCAAATTCGCGGCGTGAAGGGGCTTATCGAAAAAGACACATATTGCGACGATGTGCTGAACCAGATTGCGGCGATCCAAGCTGCGTTAAACGGCGTAGGCAAGCTGCTGCTCGAGGGTCATCTGAAATCGTGCGTAGTGGACCGGATCCGGGAAGGCGATCAGGATATAATCGAAGAGCTGCTCGTTACCGTTAACAAGTTAATGAAATAATCATTCCGGGATATCCATTTCCCGTTGCCGGTCAAACCCGCTATCCGATAAGGAGGCGGGTTTTTCATTGGTTCAGAAAATAGAATGTTTAAATCTTTACTTTGCTAAAGCGTAAAGGACGCCTTGTATACATGTACCGAGCCGTGAGCCGGCTCATTTGAAACAGTTCCCGCTCCTGTAACTGGAAAATAGAGACTGTCGATTAACTGCTCAGCGAAGCGAATACCGCCGTTCCAAGTGAAAAGATACCTTCTTCTGCTCAGACAGCTTGTTTTAAACTCCTTGATTGACAAGGATTCAGTGGTTGGAATTTAAATCCAAAACTCGCCAGAAGGTATCCTTTTCACTTTCCACTCCTATACTCACAAGTTAATCGACAGTCTCAAATATGCCGTTATTATTTCGATTTCTTTGCTTCCTCGGGTAGTTAACTGGAAAACCTACAGTATTTTTTATCAAATTTCCTTATTTGGGCCGATAATGGCGAAATTAGCTGTAGGTTTCCCCGTTATGGCTCGTTATTTGCTCTTTTTTGTTACATATACTGTAGGTATTCCATTTAGTGGGTCCGGGCCGTTCGAGTATAGGGGGCTGAACCGCAAAGAGACCGATTGAAGAGGTATAAAGTGGAAGGTAGTACGTAAAAAGGGCGTGCTGTTACCATAAATATCATTTCCTCGCCATAAGGACATTTTGCCACTATCCCTGCATGCTTGCCTAGGAAACGCGCAGCTTCTTCATTAATATGACGTATTAATTCATTTAGTACATAATAAATACACAAAAAACCTATTTAAAACACAATAAATTGTGTTATAGTACGTAATATAAACTTCAAATCATGCCGAGGGAGGATTTTATATGACAATGGGAGCTGGCATAAACGGACTTGGAAGAATCGGACGATTGCTGATCCGCCGCGCTATCGACGAGGGGAATTTGGATATTAGAGTCGTGAATGCGTCCCACCCGGTAGAATCCATTGCACATTTGCTGAAATATGATACTGTTCATGGACGTTGGAATGCCGACATAGCGACGGATAACGGGAACTTGATTATCAATGGGAAGACGATAAAAGTGATCGCGGAGCGGGACCCGGGCTCGATCCCTTGGAAAGAGTTGGGGGTAGACCTCGTCATGGACGCTACCGGCAAATTTACCGACCGCGAAGGCGCCGCTAAACATTTGAAGGGCGGAGCCGAACGGGTAGTCATTACCGCCCCCGGCAAAAATATGGACTTGACCGTCGTGATGGGGGCGAACGATCATTTGTACGACCCGGACCATCACCGGATCATTTCCGCCGCTTCCTGCACGACAAACTGCGTCGCTCCGGTGCTGCGCATGCTTGACGAGCAGTTCGGGGTAATAAGGGCATGGGTTACGACCGTACACGCGTACACGAACGATCAGAATCATCTGGACAATCCGCATAAAGATTTGCGCCGCGCCAGAGCGTGCGGGCAATCGATCGTACCGACGACGACCGGCATAGGCAAAGCGCTGTCCGGCGTTCTGCCGCATCTTGCCCCGGTAGTCGAGGGGGTATCGCTGCGCGTTCCCGTACCGAACGTATCGCTGGCCGACATTACGGTCGAGCTCGGAGATTCGGTGAGCCGGGAAGCGGCGGCGGCGGCTCTGAAGGCGGCGGCGGCAAGCCGCCCGTTCGCTCCTTACGTCGACTGGAGTGAAGAACCGCTCGTTTCGGCCGATTATATCGGGTGCGACAAATCCGCGACAATCGACGGGCTGTCGCTCGCTGCGGCCGGAAATCAAATGAAGCTTCTCGCGTGGTACGACAACGAATGGGGCTATGCGTGCCGGGTTATCGACGCCGCGCTTATGACGGAGCGTTGTTCGCGGTCGCATCCGGTCGTTCAAGCCGCAATTTAGTCAAGGATCGTCCGGCCATAATAAATCACGGTCTACCCTTCCGCGCGTTTATCGGCTACGATGAGTAAGAATACGCACTATAGGAAGGGAGAAGACCGTTTTGAATCGAATCGTTACATTGCCGTCCACTCACCGCACCGGGCTGATCAGCGAACATTCGGCCCGGATGAACGGCTTTACAGTACCGGTTACACCCGCAGCGGGAAGCGACGGTGGCCGTGAGGCAATCCGTTTCACTCTGCCGTTCGGCGTTGTGATCGGCGACAGTATCAGTGAAGGCGTCCCGCAAACGCACGGCCGTCTAAGGAAAGAGGGCGCCCCCGGCTTCGATGCGAATCATCGGAATAAGCCCGGACAGCTTTCCTACGAGTTCGGCACCATTACCGGCATGCACTGGTACAACCACGGTGTCGGCGGCCAACGGACGGACCAGATTTGGGCGAGGTGGAAACGCGACGTTCTGGGCGAGACGTTCGACCCCGCGGATGCCAGAGGCGACAGGACTTTACCGGGACAAGCGTATGCCGTGTTTATCGTCGCCGGAATCAACGACGTGTTTCAAGGCAAGCAGGATGCTTTTATTCAAGAGCATTTGCTGAAGATGGCGGAAGACGCGGCAAAGCGCGGCATTATTTGTATATTTTCCGATATGGGCGAACATAATGCGGCTACGCCGGAATTTCGCGATCAGATTATCCGGATGAACCGTTGGATGCATGACAAGCTGCCGAGCTACGGGGCGACCGTAGTCGACTATTACGAGTGGTCCATTGATCGCAGCCGCGGATATGGAGTCAATCCGGCGTTGTTCGCGGATGATGTACATCCGTCCCGTTCGGGCTTTCAATCGCTCGCTTATCATTACGCTGCCCAGTGGCACGGTCTGCCGCTCGTTTTTCGCGGTCTTGTTCTGGAAGCCATAATCGATTATGATGCTCCGCTTGCCGGATTCGGCAGGGCGGAACAAGTCTCCTTGGATTTTATCGAATATGGAGGTTCGGATGGGGGAGCGGAAGCACCTTTACATATGGAGACTAAGCTTGCCGACGAACCGTCCGTCTATGTGCCGATCAAATTGGACGGGGATCGGATCGTTGTCGAGCTCCGTATAAACGAGGCATATAATAAAGCGCCGCATTCGGGCTTTTCCACCGTCCGTGCGTGTATGGGAAGCCGTTTCGCCTTCTGATTCCAGGCCATGTAAACATTTGGCCTATTGCACGAACAATCCGTCATTTGGTATAGTTAAAATATAAAACAACTATCATACAGGTTATTATTCACTCCACGATGGAGACTGTCGGTTACAAGACTTCATTGCGGGCTTCGCTCGCTGGCATATCGACAGTCTCTCTCTTTCTTACACCACCACTTTGGACAAGCGGCCGGAGATGATCGGTTGCAAGATCGATTGGCAACGGATTTATCCAGCCCCGAACGTATGGTAACGACAATTCGAGCCAGTTCGTTCATAAGCCGGCACAGTGGTTCTTCAAAGTGATGCAGACGGCGGCATGCTTGAATGTACGGTTCATTTTGCCGGATCGCGTAAAATTTCTCTTTTCAAATCGGGCAAACAATTGTAATATATACATGTATAATACAGCTTAGTTTGAACCTCTCGTGCGATTCGGCTTGCATTGCAAATTATTGTAGATGGACGAATGCCGCATAAATCTTTATATTATAGAGGTAGCCTTGCTAGGTTGTATACATGTCTTATACAGATATTACGCACGCATGTAGGACTTACTACGGCCCGGAGGTGAATTTGCGACTCATTTGTAAGCGGTTCATGAAAGAGGGTTTACGCGTTCGTATTATCCACTTCAGACACCTGGGAGGTCAACGTATTGAAAAAGCAATTTAAACAATTGGCAGTCCTAACCGTCGCTGCGGCTCTCGTACTAAGCGCCTGCGGCAAAGCCGAACAAAAGCCATCCTCCGACTCCGGCAGCTCCACAGACCCGTCGAAATCCGGGGAGCAGAAAAAAGAGAAGCTTTCGCTGTATTGGATGACAGCGGTTCCAACGAACAGCTCGAACTTGCCGAGCGGAGACAAAGACTTTATCAAGAAGACGATCGAGGAAAAATTCAACGTCGAACTGAAGCTCGATTACATGGCGATGGGCGAGGAGTTCTCGAACAAGCTGAACCTGCTCCTTGCAGCCGGCAACGCCCCGGACATGTTCCACGCGGACGGAGCCAAATCCAACGGCTACATTATGGACAACGTAGTTGCCGATCTAAGCAAATATGTAACTCCGCAAAATATGCCGAACTATTTCAAATGGGTCACTCCCGAAGAACTGAAGCGTTACCAGGTGCAGGGCGTATTCAAGAGGGCTCCCGTTCCGTTTCCGAAAAACTATTACGGCACCTATTACGTCCGGAAAGACTGGATCGATGCGCTTAACAAAAAGGACCCGAGCCTGAAGCTGAAAGTTCCGACCAACTATGACGAAATGATCGCCGTCATGAAAGCGTTCACGTTCAACGATCCGGACGGCAACGGCAAAAACGATACGTACGGCTATACGACGACGGGCTCCGGGACGACGATTCCGAACGATATGCCCGAATGGTTCAAAAACGGCTTGACTCCGGGCTTCTATATCGATAAAAACAACAACCTGATCGACAGCGGCACGAACTTGCGCACCGCGAAGGTGATCGACGACATCCGCAAAACGCTGGAGATGAAAATCATCGACCCGGATTGGTTCCTGAACAAGGCGGGCGAGAACATCAATAAAGTCCAGCAGGGCAAAGTCGGCATTTTCTTCGGCGGCACCCGCGATATCGCCTTCGAGAATTCGAACAACAGCGTCCAGAAGAAGACGCGCGAAGTTACGGGCAATACCAATGCGACGTTTGAAGCGTTCCACATTGCGGGCGACGTGCCGGTCACGTATTCCCCGCTTCCGGGAGTGCCGTTCCTGATTAACGCCAAGACATCGGAAGCGAAGGCGAAGCGCACGATCGAAATTCTCGAGTGGCTGGCGAGCCCGGAAGGCTACCTGCTGGCGAACTTCGGGAAGGAAGGCGTCCACTACAAGAAAGAAGGCAACAAAATTACGCTTATTCCCGAGGCGATCCAGAAAGATATCGTCTCGAACGGAAACTTTACGGAAGTTTGGGGCAGCGTCTTCTCGTATAACGCCAAAGATCCTGCGGCCATCGGCCTGCAAATCGTCGATCCGCGCGAGACGGATCATGACCGCGCCATTCTCGAAGCATTCAAGAAGCTGAAGTTCTACGAGCTGGGCACGAACGTGGCGCCTCCGACAGGGCTCGACATCGGGGCTTACCGTAAAGAAATGCGTGCGCTGCAAATCAAAGTGCTGTTCGACGAGAAAGATTCCTCGAACTGGCCGAAATATTTGGATGAGCTGCTAAACAAGTATAAGGCGAAAGCGATCTTCGATGCGTACGCGGAGCAGACGACGACCGCACTGGGCAGAAAAATTACGTTTAAATCGGACTGATGCAAGTCCGAGGCATAGAACGGCTGCGGGAGTGATCCTGCGGCCGTTTTTTACCTATATAGAGTTTATAAATTTCGGGTTCCCCGCAAAGGAATTGGAATAAGCTTCGAAGAGAGGCTCCACTTCTGGGGTTATTTCAATCAATCATAAAATGTCCAGTCTCCTTATCGAAATGGCATGTATCCGGCAAGTACGTCCGGTAACATAGATCACGGGAACGAAAGTCAAGAGGAGGGAGTACAACATGAATTTGGAGCTCGGATGCGCCAAAGTCGATATTACGCCCGAGAAAGCGGTGCCGCTGGCAGGCTTTGCGGTCAGGCAAAATATGCCCTATGAAGGGATTCGCAGCCGCATTTACTTGAGGGCGCTTTACTTGCGCCAGCGGCAGGACGACGGGGGCGTACGCAATGCGGTCATCGTGTCCGCCGATTTGCTATGGTGGGGTTCGGACCGGATGCCACATATCCGGACTAAGCTGCGCGAGAAGTGGGGGCTCGAGCCGGAGTCGATCGTGCTGAACGGCACGCACAGCCATTCCGGTCCGCAGACCAGCTTCCGGTTTCATCGGTTGCTCGGCAAAGCGGACGCCGAATACGTCGACTTCCTGGAGAGCAAGCTGGTCGAAGCGATCGCTGCGGCCGAAGCGAATGCGGAGCCTGTTACCGTTGAGCGGGGCGCGGCATTATCGTATATCGGGGTGCAGCGACGCAAATATGCAAATGGCCGCATCTATGGCGGGCCGAATACGGAAGGGCCGATGGACCCTGAAGTTTCGGTTGTCCGTTTCCAAAGCGGATCGGGCTCCACGAAAGCGGTCGTTGTCCACTACGCTTGCCATCCCGTGACGACGAGCCAAAATTACGTCTCGTCCGAGTTTTCCGGGAAGGCGATGGAGACGCTGGAGCAGCAGTTGGGCGGAGAGACGGTATGCATGTTCCTTCAGGGCGCTTGCGGAGACATCAATATTTTTACATCGAGCGCCCCTGCCGAGTTGACCGACGATTATGACATCATCGATTATTTCGGGGAACAGCTTGCAGGCACGGTAACCGGTGTCCTGAACGCGAAGATGGAACGTATAAGGCCGGTCATGCTTCACGGAAAGGCATGCAGCCTGCCGCTGCCTTTGAAGCCGCTGGAGACGCGGGAGCAGCTGGAAAGCATTGCGGCTAAGGGGGAAGCCCCCTATGACGAATGGGCGCATGAAATGCTCGGCAAGCCGGACGAGCGGCCGACCAGCCTGACTTTGGAAATGAACCGGATCGACATCGCCGAAGGGCTGTCTTTGCTGACGATGAACGCGGAAGTCGTAGTCGAATACGGGCTGCTGATCAAGGAACTATCCGGGGGAGCGGTACTGCCGGTTCCTTATACGAACGGAATGATCGGATACGTGCCGACGAAGGAGCAAATTGCATACGGCGGCTATGAGCCGGTGTTGTCCACGTACTATTTCCATATGCCGGGAAGATTCGATGAAAGTATAGACGGGACGCTTCGCGCCAAGCTGGCGGAGATGATCCGATAATTAGGGGGGAAACCATATGGAACCGATGCAGGTTGCCGTCATCGGCTTCGGAACGATGGGCAAGCTGTTTGCCCGTCATTTGTCCGCCATGGAGGGGGTTCGGCTGACGGCCGTATCCAGTACGTCGCCTGCTGCCGAAGCGGAGGCTGAGAAGCTTGGCGCCCGATGGTTCGCAAACGGCGAGCTGCTGCTTGAGCGATGCGGCCGGCTGGATGCGGTCGTGCTCGCGCTGCCGACCCATCTGCATGAACCGTACGCCGTTATGGCTGCCAGGAAAGGGATTCACGTCATCTGCGAGAAGCCCGTAGCCTTATCGACGGCGGAAGCGGACCGGATGGCGGAAGCGTGCGAGCAAAGCGGCGTCCATTTATACGCAGGACACGTTCTGCGGTTTTTCCCCGAATATGCCAACCTGCTCAAGCACGCCCAAGCAGGGGCGATCGGGAAGATCGGGGTGGCGCACGCGAAGCGCTTCAGCCTTCATCCGCCCTCGGGAAGCTGGTTTGCGGACGAATCGAAAAGCGGCGGAGTCGTGTTCGATCTGATGATACACGATATCGACTTCATGCGTTCGGTACTCGGCGAGGTGCATACGGTATTCGCATCCGTGCGCAAGGCGCCTGGTGTGCAATATGCGACCGCGACGCTTAGGTTCGACAGCGGGGCGATCGCCAACCTGGAAGCGATGTGGGGATACCCGGGCCCTTTCGCGACTTCCGTGGAGTTCGCCGGGCAGAACGGCATTTTGCGTGCGGATAACGCCAGCTCCAGATCGATTACCGTCCATCGCGCCTTGACCGAGACAACCGGAACCGAAGGCGTGGAAATTCCACAAAGTCCGATGTACAAGGATCCGTACAGGTTGGAGCTCGAGCATTTCATCGGATGCATCCGTACGGGCACGAACCCGATCGTGACGGTCGGCGACGCGCGGAGAGCCGTAGAGATCGCTTGCGCCGCTCTGGAATCGGCGAATACCGGACAGCCGGTGAAATTGACCATTGCCGACCCGAACGGCTCGAAGGAGGGCGGAGTTGCATGAAGACGGTTAAGATCGGGATGATCAGCTTCGCCCATTCCCATGCGAACGGCATTTTGAACGAACTGTCGGCGATTCTCGGGGTGGAGATTGCGGGTATATTCGACGACCAGCGGGAGCGGGTAGACAAGATTATAGAGAGCCGCGGCATTCCCTACTATGAGGATCATAAGCGTCTTCTGGAGACGGATATCGATGCGGTCGTCATATGTTCCGAGAACTCGTATCACGCCAAATATACGTTGGATGCGGCAGCGGCCGGAAAGCATGTGCTATGCGAGAAGCCGCTCGGCATAAAGGTAGACGAAATGAAACGGATGATCGAGTCGTGCAAGCGGCAAGGCGTCCAGCTGATGACCGCATTCCCTTGCCGGTATTTACCTGCCGTCATAAAGGCGAAGGCAGCGGTGGATCGCGGCGAAATCGGGGATATTATGGCCATTAAAGCAACGAACCGCGGACGAATGCCGGGGCGCTGGTTCATACGGAAGGAGCTGTCCGGGGGCGGTGCGGTTCTGGATCATACGGTTCATGTGATGGACTTGATGAATTGGTTTACGGGGTCGGATCCGGAGGAAGTATATGCCGAAGCCGGTACGCTGTTTCACGAAGGCCTTGGCATCGACGATGCCGGCATCGTTCACGTCAAGTTCGCGAACGGCGTAGCGGCGGTAATCGACCCGAGCTGGTCCAGAGCCAAGTCGTTTCCGACGGGCGGGGATGTCACGATGCGGCTAATCGGGACGAAGGGCGTGATCGACGTCAATGCGCTCGGGCAAGTCAATGAGCTGTACAGCGACGAGCTCGGTAAAATGCAATGGTCATACTGGGGGGACGGCATGGGGGGATATATGGTACACGATTTCGTAGAAGCGGTCCGGAAGGGCACGAATGTTCCGATTACGGGCGATGATGGGCTGCGCTCCGCGGCTGTCGCTATAGCCGCTTACGAGTCGGTCGAATGCGGAGCCTCCGTCCGGGTAAAGCTGTAATCATTGTGCCGCAATATGGATTGACATTCATACGGGCTCATGATACATTTAAATCACACTAAACATATAGGAATTATCGGAGGAGACGACACGATGGAACGGGCGATTACGATTCAACACGGTTCGATCGAACTGAAAGCTACTTTGCATTACCCGGCTACGGCGGGTGAGCAAACTGGGAACCAGGGGGGACATTGTCCGCTCATCGTAATTTGCCACGGTTTCATCGGAAGCCGGATCGGCGTAGACCGGCTGTTCGTCAATGCCTCGCGGAAGTTTGCAGCCGCCGGGTATATGGTACTGCGCTTCGACTACGCCGGATGCGGCGAGAGCACCGGTGAATACGGGGAGAACGGTTTGGATTCGATGATCGAGCAGACCCGGGTTGTGCTGGACTATGCGCTCGATATCGATTATGTGGATGTCAATCGGGTGACACTGCTCGGTCATAGTCTCGGAGGTGCGGTAGCCATATTGACTGCGGCTCAAGACCGGCGGGTGAAGACGCTGCTGCTCTGGTCGGCCGTAGCCCATCCGTTCAACGATATTCTCCGCATCGTGGGACAAAATACGTACGACGACTCGGTACGCTATGGAACGGCGGATTATATGGGCTATACGTTTCGTCCGGCCTTTTTCGAGTCGCTGTCGGCTCACCAGCCGTTCGCGCAGCTGCGCAAGTTTTCCGGCGACGTCTTTCTCGCTCACGGCACTTCGGACCGGGTGATCCCGGCCGATTATTGCTCCCTTTATCAGAAGCTGTTCTGGATGCGCTCGTTCGGACAGTGCGACATGGAGCTTATTTTCCAGGCGGATCATACGTATTCTACGGGAGAGAGCAAGCGGGAGCTGTACGACAAGACGCTCAATTGGCTGAGCTATAACGAGAAGCGCAAGCGGGAGTGGCATAATTGGGAAATATAGCGAGCAGGGGGCCGGAGAAAATTCCGGCCTCTCTGTTTCATTTTTGACCTGCAGCGGGTAACATGTTAGGTAGAGAATGGCATTTATAGAGAGGAGTTGGCCGGGATGGAATTTTACAGCTTGTCCAAAGCTTATTTGGAACATAAGTACGAGGAGATCCGGAACCGTATGACCGCGGCTGTGATGCAGCTGTCCGAATCGCAGCTGAATTGGCGGCCGGGCGAAGGGGACAACAGCATTGCCAATCTGATTGTCCATATCGAAGGGAATGCCCTTCAGCGCATCTCGGCAGGCATATTCGGCGAGACCGACATCCGGGACCGCGAAGCGGAGTTCGACATGGTATATCGAACCAAAACGGAGCTGCTCGGCTCGATCGGCCGGACATTCGATTTGTTGAGCGAGGCGCTGAACAAGCTTGCGCCGGAGGAGTGGCTGCGGACGATGCAGGTCCGCGGTCGGGACACGACCGTTTTCGACGTGCTGAACCAATGCGCCAGCCACTTTTCCGAGCATCTCGGGCAAATTCTGTACTTGGCCAAACTCCAATTGAAGGACGACTATGTGACGACATCGGTACCTCGCGTCAAGCGGACGGATCCGGTGTAACCGTCAAGGATACCGGATATAGACTTCCTTGTAGCCGGGGTCGCTCCTCTTTCGGAGACGGATGTTGATCGAGTCTTGCCGGAACACCGCTTGACCGGCCTTCAATCCGACCGGGGCGGGGAGATACACGGTCTGCTTGTTGCCGAGAGGACCTTCGATTTTCAACGTCTGACCGTTAACGAACAGCTGCAGTTTGCGGGGATCGACATAGGCCGGAATAAGGATCCTGACTTTGACGTACCGTTCCGTCTCGGTCACTTCCGCCCGAAACAGCGCCGTTTCGCTCCCCGCCTCATCCTTTGAAGCCGCTTGCCTCTGGCCGGGCTGCTCCGCGTTAAAGACATTGCGCATGAAATTCCCGATCCGCGATATCGGGTCCCCCTTCAGCCCCGGTACGACGTTCGGAAGCAAAGCGTCCATGATCCGCTCGAACTCGACCCAGTCGAAGCTTTGCTTGTCGTTTCCGGACGGCGGCTGCCCCCAATTGTTATATTCCATCATGCATCATCTCTCCCGATTAGGTTATATCCTATGTGTATGTACAGCCGCCCTTCCGCGTTCATGGCGGGGCCAATCCGCCCATGCTGCAGCCGGCTATCGCATTGCTCTTGTTTTGGCAGGCAGGACGGTTTGGGAGTTTGCGGAGAATCGGCTGAAGCTGAACGCGGATGAATTGAAAACAATGTGACGTCATAAATATGCACTAGATTGAACCGGAATGCGATTGCTTTCGGTTTTTTGTATGTCTTTATACGGGATATCCGCACCGGGCGAGAAAACGATATTATTCAACGCTTGTCCGGGTTTGGGCGCGAATAATTGCGGCGGTGCGGAATAAACTTGAAAGGAAAATAGATAAATATATATTGCGTCATAAATAATTGTATGGTATGTATTATATAAGGAATTATGGTTAGTGATTTGGCAATGAAACAACTTAATTAAATGGAGGCGATCCGGCATGAAACCGATCGGTCAAAGCGTCAAGTTGGGTCTTATCGTTTGTCAGCATTGCGGCCGTTGGATTGATGAAGTAGAAACCGAGAAGGTGACAGTCCTATATGGCTGCTGCCGGGAGGAATCTTGCCGGAACGGGATACGACAGGGGGAAGCGAACGATGAATAACGGTAACGGTACAGGTAGCGATCAAAGCACTCATAGCTTCAACAATCACGGCAGCAGCTGGGTGAAATCGTTCGAGCAAGGCAACGCGGGAATGAAAGCGGATTTGGGCGGGAAAGGGGCCAATTTGGCGGAAATGACCAACGCCGGGCTGCCCGTCCCTCCCGGTTTCACAGTAACGACGCATGCATGCCGGGCTTACTACGCTTCCGGCGAGAAAATGCCGGACGGCCTGACGAACGAAGTCGAAGCCGCGCTTCGCGAGCTGGAACGGAAGCAGCAGAAGAAGTTCGGCGATGCCGGGCGGCCGCTGTTAGTATCGGTCCGCTCCGGTTCCGTCACCTCGATGCCGGGCATGATGGATACGATTCTCAACGTCGGCCTGAACGACGAGACGGTGAAAGGAATTGCCGCCGCCTCGGGCAACGGCCGTTTCGCATACGACTGCTACCGGAGACTCATTCAAATGTTCGGCAACGTCGTCTTCAACATCGAGCCGATCCGGTTCGAGAAGCTGCTCCACGAAATGAAGCACAAGGTCGGCGCGGAGCATGACAGAGACGTGCAGGCCGACAGCTGGATCGAGCTCATCGGGCAGTATAAAGAGCTGATCGTAAAAACATGCGGTAAACCGTTCCCGCAATCCGTCGACGAGCAGCTGTGGCTCGCGATCGATGCGGTGTTCCGCTCGTGGAACAACGCCCGGGCGAAAGTATACCGGAAGGTGAATCGCATTCCCGACGAGCAAGGAACGGCCGTCAACATACAAGCGATGGTATTCGGCAATAAAGGCGACGATTGCGGTACGGGAGTCGTATTTACGCGCAACCCGTCCACAGGCGAGAATGTGCTGTTCGGCGAATATTTGACGAACGCCCAAGGCGAAGACGTCGTGGCGGGCGTACGTACGCCGCTGCCGATCGCGGAGCTCGAGAAGGATATGCCGGACGTATACGCCAGCTTGAAGCAAACGGCGGAGCGGCTGGAACGGCATTACCGCGATATGCAGGACATCGAATTCACGGTGGAGCACGGGAAGCTGTACTTGCTTCAGACGCGCGGAGGCAAGCGCTCGGCGCAGGCGGCGATGAAGATTAGCGCCGACCTTGTAAGCGAAGGGTTGCTGACGAGGGAGGAAGCGATCGCACGGATCGAGATCGGGCATCTCGACCAGCTGCTGCATCCGGCGATTCCGGCGGATGCGAATCTAGACGTCGTGGCGACCGGCTTGCCTGCCTCGCCCGGTGCGGCTACCGGCGAAGCCGTATTCGACGCCGATATAGCCGAAGAGCGGGCTCGTGCGGGACGGCGGGTCATTCTGATCCGCGCGGAAACGACGCCGGAAGACATTCACGGCGTGCTGGCCGCCGAAGGCGTATTGACGAGTCGCGGCGGGATGACGAGTCATGCGGCCGTCGTTGCCCGCGGCATGGGCAAGCCGTGCGTTTGCGGCTGCGAGGAAGCGCGTATCGACATCGAGGCGCGGGAGCTTCGGGTGGGCGAGATCGTCATCCGCGAAGGGGATGCGGTATCGATTGACGGTTCGACCGGACGAGTCATCCGCGGAGAAGTACCGCTCAGGGCGGCGGAGATGTCCGAGGAGCTGCTGAAGCTGCTGAGCTGGGCCGACGACATCCGCACTTTGCGTGTAGCCGCGAATGCGGACAACCCTGTCGACGCCGCGAAAGCGCGCGAATTCGGCGCGGAAGGAATCGGCTTGTGCCGTACGGAGCATATGTTCCTGGCACCGGAACGGCTCCCGGCCGTACGCGAAATGATTATGGCCGAGACGAAGCCGGAACGAGAAAAGGCGCTAGCCAAGCTGCTGCCGATGCAGCAGGAAGACTTTGAAGGCATGTTCCGGGCCATGGACGGTTTGCCCGTGACGATTCGCTTGCTTGATCCGCCGCTGCACGAATTTTTGCCGAATGCCGACGAGCTTCGTCAGCGCGTGGCCGAGCTGACCGCCGAAATCGGAGCGGACGGTGATGCAACCGGCGAACGTCGCGTACAGCTCACGGAATTGGAAGTCATGCTGCGCAAAGTACGTTCGCTTCACGAAGCGAATCCGATGCTCGGCCAGAGAGGCTGCCGGCTCGGCGTGCTGTTCCCGGAAATATACGATATGCAGACGGAAGCGGTATTCCGTGCCGCGCTAATCTGCATCAAGGATGGCGTGAAGGTCATTCCGGAGATTATGGTGCCGCTCGTCGGGCATGTCAATGAGCTTCGCTTCCTGAGGGAGCGGGTCGAGCGGACGGCGGAGCGTATTTTGGGCGATCAGGCCGGCCTTTGCAAGTACAAAGTCGGCACGATGATCGAAGTGCCGCGCGCCGCGCTTACAGCAGGCCAAATCGCCGAATGCGCCGACTTCTTCTCGTTTGGGACGAACGATTTGACGCAGATGACGTTCGGCTGCAGCCGGGACGATGCGGAAGGGAAGTTTCTGAGCCATTACGTCGATCACAAGCTGCTGCCGGACAATCCGTTCCAGACGCTGGACCGCGACGGTGTCGGACAGCTGATCGAATGGGCGCTCAACAAAGGCAAGGCGGTCCGCCGCGATCTGAAGACGGGCGTGTGCGGCGAACACGGCGGCGATCCGCAATCGATCTTCTTCTGCCATGCCGCAGGGCTCGACTACGTGAGCTGCTCGCCATACCGCATTCCGCTTGCCCGCATCGCGGCGGCGCAAGCCCGTATCGTCCTCGGACCTGTCGGCGGAGCGGCTGCTTCGGAGCGCGAAGCCGTTGCGGCGGCTGTGGAAGTATAGGGTAAAGTCCGGTTCCAACGGTCCGCTTGCAGCTTTTCCGTTTCCGAGCTAACATAGAGGATAAGGATTGGGCGCGATCAACAAAATAGCTGTTCTGATTTTTTTGATCGCGCCTTATGGAATGAATGAGCCGAAAGCGTATAGCTTTCGGCTTCCGTTCGAGGAGGGGGGGCGCCATGCAGTTATCGCCACGCCAGTTGGAAATCGTTCGGCTCGTTCGTCAGAACGCGCCGATTACGGGCGAACAGATCGCGGAAATGCTCGGTCTCAGTCGCCCGACCATCCGTTCCGATCTAGCGCTGCTCGTCATGCTCGGCCACGTGGACGCCAAGCCGAAGGTCGGCTATTTTCCGGGACAGACGGCCGCGCCGGAGGAGAAAGGAACAACCGAAGCCGCCCAGCTGAAAGTAAAATCGGTACAGTCGCTGCCGGTTATCATACGCGAGTCGGCAACGGTGCACGATGCGGTCGTCACGCTGTTCATGGAGAACGTCGGAAGCCTGATTGTCGCCGACGAATCAAGCGCCCTGGTCGGCGTCATCTCGCGCAAAGATTTGTTGAAGGTGACGCTCGGCAATCCGGGCTCTTCGACGATGCCGGTCAGTCTCGTCATGACGCGTCATCCGAACGTGTTTGTCGCGACGCCCGACGAAACGGTGCTTGAAGCCGGACGCAAAATGATTCATCATCAGGTGGACAGCCTTCCGGTCGTCGTACCGCATCCGGACGATCCCGCCAAATGGGAAGTGGTCGGCCGTATTACGAAAACGACGATGACGAAGCTGTTGGTCGGATTGACCGGCGCCGTGGACTTGTAATCGATGGGAGGACGGAAATGAACGAGGAACGGCAGCAAATCATATACATTTGCTCGGACGCGGTCGGCGAGACGGCGGAAGCGGTCGTGCGGGCGACGATTCGCCAGTTCGATGCGCATCAAGTGAAAATTAAGCGGGTCAGTCATATCAAAAACGAGGATGAAGTCCGCGCGGTGGCGGAGGAAGCGGCCAAAAGCGGCGGATTCGTGGCGTTTACGCTCGTCCAGCCCGAGCTGCGCGAGATGATGAAGGAAGAATCGATCCGGCTCGGCGTGCGCGCCGTGGACATCATGGGTCCGATGATGCAGGCGTTTATCGATACGTTCAACGATTCGCCGAAGCGCAAGCCCGGCTTGCTGCACGAAATGGACGACGCCTATTTCCGCAGAGTCGAGGCGATCGAATTCGCCGTTAAATGCGACGACGGACGCGATTCGAACTTGCTGCTGCAGGCGAACATCGTGCTGATCGGGGTATCGCGGACATCGAAGACGCCGCTCAGCATTTTCTTGGCGCATAAAGGGTACAAAGTCGGCAATTTTCCGCTCGTGCCGGAGGTGAAGCCGCCGCAGCAGCTGATGCAGCTTCCCGGCAGCCGAGTCGTCGGCTTGTCGATGGATGCCGAGCAGCTGCTCAAAATCCGTACGGAGCGGCTTCGCGCCGTAGGGCTGCCTTACGGCGCCAAATATGCCACGCTGCAGCGCATATCCGAGGAGCTGGAATACGCGCACGATATTATGAAGCGGATAGGCTGTCCGGTTATCGACGTCACGGATAAAGCGATCGAAGAAACGGCTGGAATCATACTGGGTTATTTATAGCGAATATAATGGTTGTCTCGCCAACCCTTCTCCGTTATTCTATAGTAGGTTCTTACTTCAAGGAGAAGAAAGGGAGACGATCATGAGCAAGCTGAAGGTAGGCGTTATCGGAGCCGGCTCGATTTCCGAGCTGCATATGGGCTCGTACAAAAACAATCCGAACGTCGACATGTACGCCGTTTGCGATTTGAACGAGCAGCGTGCGAAAAAGTTGGCCGAGAAATACGGCTTTTCCAAAGTGTATACAAATATAGCCGACATGATGGCCGACACGGAGCTGGAGGCGGTCAGCGTCTGCACCTGGAACAATACGCACGCCGATCTGGCGATTGCCGCGCTTAATTCGGGCAAACACGTTCTGGTGGAGAAGCCGCTCAGTACTACCGTGGAGGAGGCTCTGCGCGTGGAAGAAGCGGTTCGCCGCACGGGCAAGATGGTGCAGGTCGGATTCGTCCGCCGGTACGGCTCGAACACGCAAATGCTGAAGCAATTTATCGACAACGGCGACTTCGGCGAAATCTATTATGCGAAAGCGTCCTGCTTGCGGCGTCTCGGCAATCCGGGCGGCTGGTTCGCGGACAAGTCCCGTTCCGGGGGCGGCCCTCTCATCGATTTGGGCGTGCATATGATCGACGTCTGCTGGTATTTGATGGGCCGGCCCAAAGTGAAATCGATCAGCGGCAACACGTATTACAAGCTTGGCAACCGGTCGAACGTCAAGCATTTGAATTTCTATAAGGCAGCCGATTACGACGCTTCCAAAAATACGGTCGAAGATTTGGCGAACGCGGTAATCCGTTTCGAGAACGGCGCCTCGCTCATGGTGGACGTCAGCTTTACGCTGCACGCCAAGCAGAACGAAATATCGGCCAAGCTGTACGGCGATAAAGGCGGCTGCGAAATCGAGCCCGAGCTCGCTATCATTACGGAGAAGTACGATACGATCCTGAACGTGACTCCGCAAGTAAACTCGCTCGGCTTGAACGTAAACGAAGCGTTCCAAAACCAGATCAACCATTTCGTCGACTGCTGCCTGACCGGCAAAACGCCGATCAGCCCTGTCGAGGACGGCGTCGAAATTATGAAAATGCTATGCGGTATATACGAATCCGCCGAGCAAGGCAAAGAAATTTACTTCTGACCCTGTTCTTAACCGAATGCGCTCCATCCCATCCGGGACCGGGGCTTTTTTTTCGCTCATATTCGCTCCCGGTCATTTGGCCGATCCCGCCTTGCGCCGTACCGAAACGGATCCGACGACGGCGCAAAGCACGGCGAACAAAATCGGGAGAAATTTGACGCCGACCGGACGGTCGAACAACAGAAAGCTGACGATTCCGACGATTTCCGCCAACACGATTCCGAATACGTAGCCGCCGATCAAGCCGAATAAAACGACGATTAGCGTCTTCATGGCAATCCCCTCCGCCTGCGATGAATCGTTTGCCGGTCAATCCGGCAAATTCCCAGATTTCGTTCCGACCCGAAACGGCGTCGTCACCCCTTCGTAATTGACCATCATCGTCATGCCGTTCGCCGCATGGCCCAAATTATGGCAGTGCTCCATCCACAGACCCGGATTGTCGGCCCGGAACGCGATTTCATATACGTCTCCCCGGAGCAGTAAAATGCTGTCCGCGTAAATCGGGCTTCCCGACAACGCTTTTCCGTTTTTCGTCAGCACCTTGAATATGTGCCCGTGCAAATGCATCGGATGGGGGCCGCCGAATTTATGTTCGAATCGCACTTTGACCCAATCGCCTTCTTTTACGACAAGCGGCGGAATTTCGTGAAATTGCCGGCCGTTGATATCGAGAAGGCCGAGCTCCAGATTATAAGAGCGATCGAATTTCATTTGCGGCGTAATGCCGTCTTCTTTCGGCGTGCCGTACGACGTGAAATCGAATTCCTTCGCGTCTTTGTCCAGTTTCTCCGGCGCCCGTCCTTGACCGAGCGCGATGTTCCATTCTTTACGTTCCTTGCTGTACACTTGGACCTGACCATTCTCGGGCATCGTGATCAGCAGATCGTAGCGCTGCCCCCCGCCGATCGGGATCCATTCGCCGTTTAACGCTCTCGGACCGTTCAAATCCTGGCCATCCATCGATATGACCCGGAAATCGGCTCCGGCTACGCCCATCCATTGCACTTCGTTGTAGGCGTTGATGAGACGCAAACGGACCGTTTCGCCCGGCTTCGCCTCCAGCGCTAATCCATCAGCCCGGCCGTTCGTCAAATATTGCTTGTCGTTCAGCTTTTGCAGCGTAACGGCATAATCGCGATCATACCGGAAAGTCGTCGACTTCGGCTCGACGATCAGCCGTCCGATGAGTCCCATGGTCGCCTGTTCCGAGCTTTGCTGATGGGAATGATACCAGTACGTGCCCGGATGCTTGGCGACGAATTCGTACGTAAACTGCTCGCCCGGCATTACCGCATCCTGCGTGACGCCGGCCACTCCGTCCTGCGAGCACGGAAGAACGACGCCGTGCCAATGGATCGTCACGCCTTTCCCGATGTCCTGGTTGGACAGCTTGACGACGACCCGGTCGCCTTCCCGGACGCGCAGCTCTGGGCCCGGCGTAGAGCCGTTAAACGTCCAAGCTTTCGTCGTTTTTCCGCCCGGTACGTTTGCGCTCGTCTTCGCCGCTGTCAGCTCGAACGTACGCGTGGGACCGTCGGACTTTGCCTCCACCAATTTCTCGCATGACCGTTCGCTTCCCGTCGATATTGTGCTGCCTGCGTGGCCTTCGTGTCCGCTCATACCCGTATGCCCCATATCGATTTCTTCCGGAAATTTGAGGTTCCGGTTGCCGCAGGCTGAAGCGGCCAAGCATACGACGATGCATAAGATCGGGATGCAGATTCGGTTGAGTAAAAACGTCGCTCCGATTTTCATCTGCTTGCACTCGTTTCCACGGATTTCGCGATATAGCCGCCGGCGCGTCTCGCCACCGATAATGAAAACCAGAACAGCGCGACCGCGATGACGGGATGAAGCGCACCCGTGCCGGGCAGATTGGCCGTCAAGTATTGCGAAAAAACGAGCAGAAACAGTCCGAAACTTTGCCATTTCGGCGCGGCCGGTAGCTTTCCGATGAAAGCGAATAGAAGCATGAGCAGCGGTAAATACTCGAACAGATGCACGAACAGGACGTGGCTGTGCCAGTGTGACGGTTCGCCGAATACGGCTAGCCCGGCGATGAAAACTTGAATGACGATGCAGGCGACGAGTCCCCAGGACAAGCCTAGGTATATATAGCGTGAGACAGGTACGCGCCCGCTTTTGATACGATTGGAATCCACGATCGATCAGCTCCTCTCCTTTTGAACTTTCATGACGATCATCCATGCGGCGCCTGCTCCGGCGAAAGGCAGTAAGGTCGAGAGAAACCCGATCCCTCTCACGCTGCCGAACATCGTAAAGCCGATCATGATGATAACTTCTGACACTACGAAACCTCCGATAAAGCCGCCGATCACGGCAAGCGTAGCGATCGCTGCTTTTTTCAACTCGGACATCCTCCTTTCGTCCGCGGCGATATCAAGATCGTCGCTGTATATCGGCATTGTAGCAAAACGATGTTGTGAACTTTTGACGAACCGTTGCGGTTTTGTTGAACTTTATTCCCAAATGTTGTGAACCTATTGCGATCGTTTGCGTTTCCCGTGAATTTTCCCAACAGCCGATGAAGACTATGTATAATGAATGGAAACAAGGTTGTTGGAAAGAGGGGAACGAACGTGAGTCATACGCTGCTGCTCGTGGACGACGAGAAAAAGGTGCTGGAATTTATGGAGCCTTTTTTGCGGCAGGAAGGGTTTCAGACGATTACGGCGAGCACGGGAAAAGAAGCGCTGCGAAAGGCGAAAGAAAACAAGCCATCCATCGTGGTGCTCGACTGGATGCTGCCGGAGATGAACGGGATCGACGTCTGCCGGGAGCTGCGCAAACTAAGCCGCGTCGGCATCATTATGGTTACCGCTCGCGCCGAGGAAAGCGACAAAATTATCGGGCTGGAAGTCGGGGCCGACGATTATTTGACCAAGCCGTTCTCGCTAAGGGAACTCGCGGCACGGATTCGTTCCGTATTGCGGCGCATGGACGGCAATGATACGACGGTGCAGACGATGGAGCGCGGGGAACTATCGATTTCCGAGGCGCAGTGCCGTGTGTGGAAAAGGGGGAATGAAATTCAACTGACGCCGACGGAATTCAAAATGCTGCTGACGCTGGCCGCCAAGCCGGGAATCGTGTACAGCAGGCTTCAACTCCTTCAGTCGGCTCTCGAGGACGACTTGCTGAACGACGAAAGGACAGTAGACGCCCATATTAGCCGGATTCGCAAAAAAGTGGAAGACGATCCGGCGAATCCCGCCTATATCCAAACCGTTTACGGGTTCGGTTATCGTTTCGGTGACCGCGCATGAGCGTCAGAAGGAAGCTGTTTGCGGCGATGGCTTCGATCATCGTCGCGATGAGCGTCTTATTCGTACTCGTGACGCTGTTCGTCGTGCGGGCAACGCTCGAGCATGTGCAAATTATCGACCGCAGCGAAGAAACCCGCGAATGGTCGGAGCTTTTCGCCGGCTATTACGAACAAAACGGCGGATCGTGGAACGGCGTAAGAAATTCCGTGACGATAAACGAGATGGCCCAGCGCAATCCGATCGTCAGTTTGCTGCTATTGTCGCCCGATCGCAAGACGCTGTTCGAGGCGGGAAACGCCCATGCCGAAGCCGTCTACCGTTTGGGTATACAGGCCGACGTGCACGCAGGCGGGGAAACGGTCGGCAAGCTTTATTATTACGATCCGGAAGCGGCCTCCGTATCTATTATGCGGATCGGCATCAGCAGTTCGGTTACGTTTTTGCTGCTTGCCGGCGCGATCGTCTTCGCCGGTGTCTCGCTGCTCGTCGCATTTTTGTTATCCAAACGGCTAACCGCGCCGCTGCGCCAATTGATTCCCGTACTCGATCGGCTTGGGAAAGGAGAACTCGGCGTCCAGGCGCCGGTGACGACGAAGGACGAATTCGGAAGGATCGCCGAGTCGTTCAACGCCATGTCCGGCCAACTGCAGCGCGCCGAGCAGGCGCGGCGAAATTTGGTTGCCGACGTCGCGCACGAGCTGCGGACGCCGCTGACGATCATTCGCGGCAAGCTGGATCTCGTTCAGCAGCGCGGCGAGCCGGTCGAGCCGGAAAGCTTGCTCCCGCTGCAGGACGACTTGATCCGCTTGACGCGGATGGTCGACGAGCTTCATCAATTGTCGCTGGCCGAAGCGCGAAAGCTGCCGCTCGAACGGAAGCCTACGAATATGCGCGAATTGCTGGAACGAATCGCGGAGCGAATCACCCCCGACGCGGAAGCGAAGCGGATCGAAGTAACGATCGACAGCTCCGGCGATAAACCGACGGCCGACGCGGATCCGAACCGGATGACCCAAGTGTTTCTGAACTTGCTCGTCAACGCGGTTCGCTATACGCCGGAAGACGGGAAAGTTGCAATCGTCATCGAGGAACAACCCGGCCGGAACGGGGAGGGCGGTCAAATGAAAATCGCGATCGCCGATAGCGGGATCGGCATCGAGAGCAAGCATTTGCCGTTCTTGTTCGACCGGTTTTACCGGACGGAAGAGGCTCGAACTCGCCATGGGGGCGGCATGGGGCTCGGGCTGGCGATCGCGAAAGAGTTCGTAACGGCCCACGGCGGCTCGATCGAGGCGGCAAGCGCTCCGGGGCGGGGGACGACATTCACCGTCACGCTGCCGCGCGCATGAGGCGGGGCCGATTCCTACTCCATGTAAACTGCAACAAAAAAGGGAGCCTTCCAATGCGGAAGGCTCCCCGTGTTTTAACCGGGCGCGCTTACAGGATGAAGCGATGCTGGATTACGTCGAAAAATCTTGTCGCAGTATGATCTAGGCGGATACGCTGTGCGCTCCGGAAGCGACGCTCCGTCCTCTCCCGAGCGGAATGCATGTCGGCGTCCCGAATATCGGGTCCGGCACGACCCGACATTCCATATCGAATACGTGGCGGATCAGCTGCTCGTTCACGATATCCTCCGGACAACCGCTCGCATAAACCGTTTTGTCTTTGACCGCGACGATATGGTGGGCGTACCGGCAAGCCAAATTGATATCGTGAAGCACCATGACGATCGTACGGTTCTCGAATTCGTTCAGCTCGAAGAGCAGGTCCAGCACTTCGATCTGGTGCGTCAAATCCAAATAAGTCGTCGGCTCGTCGAGCAAAATGGTCGGAGTCCCTTGGGCGAGCGTCATGGCGATCCAAGCCCGCTGCCGCTGGCCCCCGGACAACGAATCGACGGTGCGCTCCGCCAGCTCGCTCATCCCGGTCGCCTTCAAGGCGCGGTGCACCATCCGCTCGTCTTCCTCGGACCACTGCTTCAGCCAGCTTTGGTACGGATACCGGCCTTGCTTGACGAGCTGAAGGACGGTCAATCCTTCCGGGGCGGTCGGCCCTTGCGGCAATATCGCCATCCGCTTCGCCACATCCTTCGTGGACATTTTGGCGATAGGGGCTCCGTCCAGCAATACCGAGCCCTCGTCGGGCTTGAGCAGACGGGCCATCGAGCGGAGCAGCGTCGATTTGCCCGAACCGTTGCCACCGATCAGAACGGTAATTTTCCCTTTCGGTATCGACAAATCCAAATTTTCGATGATCGGTTGTTCGCCGTACGACAGCGTCAGACGGTTCGTTTCAAGAGCATTCATCTATAGTTCCTCCCCGGTTGGATGTGGACATTCATCAGGCGTTGCGGTTTTTGTACAGCAAGTAAAGGAAAAACGGCGCCCCGATCAGCGAAGTAAAGATGCCGACGGGCAAGTCGAGCGGAGCGAAAGCCGTTCTCGCGATCAAATCGGACGCGGCAACGATAATGCCTCCTAGCAAAGCGGATACCGGAAGCAGGCCGCCAAACGACGGACCGACGAGCCGGCGTGCCGCATGGGGAGCCAGCAGGGCGATGAATCCGATTGCGCCTCCGACGGCAACGGCCGCTCCGGCCAAGCCGACGCACAGGATCAGCATAAGAAGCCGGTCCCGATCCACCTTGCTGCCGGCTCCGGCCGCGGTATCGTCGCCGAGCTGCAGCACGTTGAGCGTCCGCCCCATGAAGAAGGCGGCAGGGAGTAGCACGATCGTCCAGGGCAGCAATGCCCACACGTTGCTCCAGTTGGAGCCGTATACCGTCCCGGTCAGCCAAGTAAGCGCCTTGCTTGAAGCGTAGAACTGGCTTCTGACGATCAGCAGCGTCGTTACGGCTTTCATGCTCGCTTCGATGCCGATCCCGATCAGGACAAGGCGCATGGCGGACACGCCTTTTTTCCATGCCAGAACGTAAATGATCGCGGTTGCCGCAACCGCCCCAAGTATGGCGGCGAAAGGCAAATACCGGACGCTTGCCGTAGGGAGCAGCGTAATGAAGACGACCGCCGCCGCAGAAGCACCGCCGGTAATGCCCATAATGTCGGGAGACGCCAGCGGGTTGCGGATCATGCCTTGCAGAACCGCCCCGGAAGCGGCAAGCAGCATGCCGATCAGGAAGGCGACGATAATTCTCGGCAAACGAAACTGCAGCACGACCGTCGCTTCGGCTTCGTCGCCCATTCCCAGAAATATTTGCACGACCGACCACGGACTGATCCGCAGCGATCCGATAGCCGAACTAGTAATGGCCACGGCGACAGCGACGGCGGCGAGAATGCCGATGACAGTCAACGTCCGTTTGTCCATCAGTCCCGAAGCCTGCAGCGCCTTATTGCGAAACGGAATATATTTGCTCACGATTTGGACCACCCCTTGCGCGCCGCGAAAATGAAAAACGGCGTCCCGATCAGAGCGGTCATAACGCCGATCGGCATCTCACCCGGCATGGCGACAAACCTTCCGGCGATATCGGCCGTGATCAGCAAAATAGCGCCGACGAATGCGGCGTAGGGTGTCATCCAACGAATATCGTTGCCTACCAGATACCTGCATATATGGGGGGTGACGAGTCCGACGAAAGCGATCGGTCCGGCAATCGCGACCGAGGTGGCGCACAGCGTCATGACGATGACGCCCGCCAGCGCTTTAACGACCAGCGTGCGCTGTCCAAGTCCTTTGGCGACGTCGTCTCCAAGAAGCAGCGTATTCATCGGACCGGATATGATTAGCGAGCCGATCCATGCGGCAGCCATATACGGGAGAACGTCCCACAGCAGCTCAAGCTTTCGGCCTTGTACGGATCCGGCCAGCCAATACAACACTTCCTCCATATTTTTCTTGTCGACCAGCAGCAGCGCATGAATCATGGAAGAAGCCAGCGCCGTAACGGCGGCCCCGGCGAGCGTCACCTTCAGCGGGGATAAGCCTTCCTTGCCGACGGAGCCGAGTATGTAGACGACGATTCCGCTTAGGATAGCTCCCGCGAAAGCGATCCACGTATAATCGCCGAGCGAGCTGACAGAGAAGAAGGTGACGGCGCATACGATGGCAAGCCCCGCTCCCGAGTTGATGCCCATCAGGCCGAGATCGGCCAGCGGGTTTTTAGTCAGCGCCTGCAGAATCGTACCCGCAATACCAAGGCTCGCACCGACCGCAGCGGCGATCAGCGCGCGCGGCACGCGCAGTTCCTTTATGGCGATATGTTCATTCGAGCCGTTGTAATGAAAAAAAGCGTCGACGGCGGTTTTCCAGCTTGTTACGATGACGCCGTAGACGATGCTAGCATAGAGAGCTGCTGCAAGCAGAAGTAATGCAGCCACAATACCGAGCATTTTGCCGGATGTGCTTCGCAAAACCGATGGCATAAAATTCCTCTTTCCTATATAGAGAGCGGCAAGATGTCTACATTGAACAGTGTAGGGGAATGGGGCTAAGTTGTCAATGAATTTGAGACTCATTCTCAGCTATTGCCGGCGCGGAAATTCGCAATTTGTAAATAATTTTTCATTGACATCGCAAACAACAAGGTGTATTATTTGTTCTCGTGAATGATAATCATTCTCACGATGACTGCGAATGATTACATAGGATACGAGGGGGACATACACGATGAACTGGAAATGGAACCGGCTTGGTACGACTGTGCTTACGGCTGTAGTCGGCGCGACGGTTGTGCTTGCGGGATGTTCGGACAAGAAAGCGGCTGAGCCGGCTCAAAATAATGAATCGGGCGGCGCAAGCCAAGCTTATACGGTCAAACACGCAATGGGCGAAACGACGATCCCGAAGGCGCCAACGAAGGTCGTCGTCCTGACGAACGAAGGAACCGAGGCGCTGCTCGCGCTCGGCGTCAAGCCGGTCGGAGCCGTCAAATCGTGGACGGGCGATCCGTGGTACGATCATATTAAAGCTGACATGCAAGGCGCCAAAAACGTCGGCACCGAAAGTCAGCCGAATATCGAAGAAATCGCCGCGCTGAAGCCGGACTTGATTATCGGCAACAAAATGCGCATCGAGAAAGTATACGATCAGCTGTCGAAAATCGCTCCGACCGTCTATTCCACCGAGCTGCGCGGCGACTGGAAAATCAACTTCAAGCTGTATGCCGAAGCGGTGGGCAAAAAAGCGGAAGGCGACAAAGTGCTGGCGGAATTCGATAAACGGATCGACGATTTGAAGACGAAAGCGGGAGACAAGCTGAAGCAAAAAGTGTCGCTCGTCCGCTTCATGCCCGCCACGGCACGGATTTATTACAACGATACGTTTGCGGGCGTCATCTTCAAGCAAATCGGGATCGCCCGTCCGGACAAGCAGAACAAAGAGACGTTCGCAGACGATGTGACGAAGGAACGGATTCCGGATATGGAAGGCGACCTGCTGTTCTACTTCACTTATGAAACCGGCGACGGCAAAGCTTCCAAGATGGAAGAGGAATGGGTGAAGGACCCGCTCTGGAACAACTTGAACGTAGTCAAGAACAAAAAGGCCGTGAAAGTAAACGATGCGATCTGGAACACGGCAGGCGGCGTCAAAGCGGCGAACCTGCTGCTCGACGAGCTGTACAAAGTTTACGAGGTCAAGAAGTAAACATAAAAGAAAGCGATTGGGCGGCTCCCGGTTCGGGCAGTCGCCCGATTTTTTGTTTAGTGGTATGATAGGGTCATTAGGCTGATACTACGGATGGAGGGTATTTCGATTGTGTGCGGAACATACACCCCGGACCTCTGGGCGAGGGATGCGCATCGTCCTGCAGCTGCCGATCCGTTTTTACCGGAAATGGATCTCTCCGCTCAAGCCGCCTACTTGCCGGTTTTATCCGAGCTGCTCGGCTTATGCGCTGGAAGCGATCGAGGTATACGGGCCGGCCAAAGGGAGCTGGATGGCGGCAAAGCGCATAGGCAAATGCCATCCGTTTCATCCCGGCGGTTTCGATCCGGTTCCACCCCGCGAAGCGGCGGAAAAGGACGGACAGCAGCCGACTTGACACGGCATGGGGCGTTTGCGTAGAATGGGGATAACTTCATAACGTTTCCATTGAACGGATGAGTAAGAAGTCCGTTCCTATCTTAGAGAGCCGGGGCAGGTGAAAGCCGGTATAGGGACGCTTCCGAACATGGTCCGGGAGGAATCGCCGTCGAGCCGCCTGACGACAGGCTGGTAAGACCGCGACGCATGCCAGCGTTACGGGGCAAGTCCGGAACAGGACTTGACTAAAGCCTTGCCCGTCTTTGGACGGCGGGGGAATTTGGGTGGTACCGCGTGAGCTTTCGACTCTCGTCCCATGTGGACGGGGGTCTTTGTGTTTTTTTGGAATTGTTTGAGAATAACCATCTATAAGGAGGGCATTCCGAATGAACGACAGCAGAAAAACGTATTACTTGACGACCCCGATCTACTATCCGAGCGACAAGCTGCATATCGGGCACGCCTACACGACAGTGGCCGGGGACGCGATGGCCCGCTACAAGAGACTGCGCGGCTACGATGTAATCTATTTGACCGGGACGGACGAGCACGGGCAGAAAATCGAGCGCAAGGCGGCCGAGAAAGGCGTATCGCCCCAGCAGTTCGTCGACGGGATTGTCGCCGGTATCAAATCGCTTTGGAGCAGGCTCGAAATATCTTACGACGATTTCATCCGGACGACGGAAGACCGGCACAAGACGGTCGTTCAGCAAATTTTTCAACAGCTGCTGGATCAGGGGGACATCTATCTCGGCGAATATGAAGGCTGGTATTGTACGCCTTGCGAATCTTACGTACTGGAGCGCCAACTGGTCGACGGCAACTGTCCGGACTGCGGACGGCCGGTCGAGAAAGTGAAGGAGCAAAATTACTTTTTGCGTCTGAGCAAATACGCCGACCGGCTGCTTCAACATTACGAGGAGCATCCGGATTTTATTCAGCCGGATACGCGGCGCAACGAGATGATCAGCTTCATAAAACAAGGTCTGGACGATTTGGCCGTATCCCGCAATACGTTCGATTGGGGGATTAAAGTTCCCGGCCGCCCGGAGCATGTGATCTATGTCTGGATCGATGCGTTGTCCAATTACATTACGGCCCTCGGCTACAGAACGGATGACGACGCCAAGTTCCGCTCGCACTGGCCGGCCGACGTGCACCTGGTAGGGAAAGATATTGTCCGCTTCCATACGATTTATTGGCCGATCATGCTGATGGCGCTTGATCTGCCTTTGCCGAAGCAGGTGTTCGCGCATGGGTGGATTCTGATGAAGGATGGAAGAATGGCCAAGTCGAAAGGCAACGTGATCGATCCCAATACGCTAATCGACCGTTACGGACTGGATGCGCTGCGGTATTTCCTGCTGCGGGACGTTCCTCTCGGATCGGACGGACTCTTTACGCCGGAAGGGTTTGTCGAGCGGATCAATTTCGACTTGGCCAACGATTTGGGCAACTTGCTCAACCGGACCGTCGTCATGATCGACAAATATTTTGCCGGCGACATTCAGCCGCTGCTCCCGTCCGCCACCGAATATGACGCTTCCTTGCAGGAAACGGTCCGGCAGGCGGTCGTCAAAATGGAAGAGGCGATGGAGAAGCTGGAGTTCTCCGCGGCGCTGGCGGCCATCTGGCAATTGATCGGACGGACGAATAAATATATCGACGAAACGCAGCCGTGGGCGCTTGCGAAGGACGAAGCGTCGCGTCCGAAGCTAGGCTCCGTCCTGTACCATCTGGCCGAGTCGCTCCGCATCACTTCCGTCCTGCTGCAGCCGTTCTTGACCCGTACGCCGCGGAAAATATGGGATCAGCTTGGCATAACCGGCGACGGCCGCCTGACGGAATGGGAGAGCGTCCGCACGTTCGGCCTATTGCCAGCCGGGACGAAGGTGAATAAAGGCGAAACATTGTTCCCGCGTCTGGAAATAGCCCCGGAAGTCGAGTATTTGGTCCAATCGATGGGGGGAGGACGTCCTGCCGCGGCTTCGGAGGCGAACGATAGTGCCGCCGCCGCAACGGACCGGAAGGAGCCGGAATCGCCGAAGGCGCCGAATCCGCCCGCTTCGGAGGAAATCGGCATCGACGACTTTATGAAGGTCGAGCTTCGGGTCGCGCAAGTGCTCGCGGCAGAGCCGGTCAAAGGAGCCGATAAGCTGCTGAAGCTGCAGGTCGATCTCGGCTACGAGAAACGTCAGGTCGTGTCCGGCATCGCCAAATATTACTCGCCCGAGTCGCTTGTCGGCCGCAAAGTCATTTTGGTCGCCAATCTGAAGCCGGTCAAGCTGCGCGGCGAGCTGTCGCAAGGGATGATTTTGGCCGCATCGGAAGGCGACAAGCTGACGCTGGCTTCCGTAGCCGAAGACATCCCGGTCGGCTCCATCGTCAAATAATTCAAGAACGCCTCCGCACCCGATACAGGTTGACGGAGGCGTTTCTTCATTACTTAAAAGATTTTGGTTGACAATCCGTTGAACGGAATTTTATAATCTGTCTTGTAAATAGAAATACTTACGATTTACAAATTTGCTCGATTGACCGGATTGCATGGAGGGAGTAACCAGAAGATGAATAGAGTCCGAAGCAAGAGTCGCTTTACGGTTTTACTGATAGTTATGCTCGTGCTGGCCGCCGTTATGACAGGCTGCGGCAGCAAATCGAATGTAACGCTATCCGAAGGAAAAGTCAATGTCGTTACTACGTTTTACGCGCTGTACGATTTTGCCGGCCGCATCGGCGGCGATAAGGTGAACGTGATCAATCTCGTTCCGGCCGGGGTCGAGCCGCACGACTGGTCCCCGAAAAGCCGGGATTTGACCAATATGAGCAAGGCGCAGCTGTTCGTCTATAACGGCGCAGGCTTTGAAGGCTGGGTTCACGATTTTCTCGACAGCCTGAACAAAGATTCCGGCTTATCGGTCATCGAAGCAAGCAATGGGATCGAATTGATCCATAGCGAAGCTCACGAGGATGACCATGGGCACGACGACAAAAAAACGAAAGACAATGACAAACACGGGCACGGGGATGAAGATTCGGATGTCGATCCGCACGTATGGGTAAGCCCGAAATCTGCGCTCAAGATGGCCGAGAACATCAAGAACGGAATCGTTCAAGCCGATCCGGCGAACAAATCGTACTACGAGTCGAATTACGAGACGCTTAAGAAACAACTATCCGATTTGGACGCCAAGTTTACGCAGTCGCTCTCGAAAACGACCCAAAAACAAATCGTCGTATCCCATCAATCGTTCGGATATTTGTGCCGCGACTACGGTTTGACCCAGAAGCCGATTATGGGACTGTCTCCCGATTCGGAGCCTACGGCGCAGGACTTGAAAGAAATCAACAAGTTTGTAAGAGACAATCAAGTCAAATACATTTTCTTCGAAGAGCTCGTATCGGACAAAATGGTCAAGACGCTTGCGAAAGATGCGGGTGTCGAAACGCTCGTGCTGAATCCGCTCGAAGGGCTCACCCAGGAGCAGGTGAAAGCCGGTGACAATTACGTGACGGTTATGGAGAACAATTTGCAAAATTTATTGAAAGCATTACAATAAAGGTGTATATGACCATTTCAAGGGCGAATGGAGAGCCATCCATGCAGCAATCGACCCGACCGGCGGGAGAACATTGTCACCTGCCGGTCGTTTCTATGGACAACGTTTCGTTTCAATACGAGCAGCGCAGCGTCATCGAGCGGTTGAATTTTCAAATTTTACAGCGAGATTTCGTCGGCTTGATCGGGTCGAACGGCGCGGGCAAAACGACGCTGCTCCGCATGATCGTAGGACTGCTGAGGCCCGATCAGGGAGAGGTCCGCTTGTTCGGGACTCCGCAATCGCAATTCCGCGATTGGGAGCGAATCGGCTACGTCCCGCAGAAGAACGCGTTCAATCCGCTTTTTCCGGCGACGGTCAGGGAAGTCGTGCTGTCCGGCTTGTACGGGCGCAAGAAGCTGTTCCGTAGGATGAACCGCGAAGATTGGAAGAAGTGCGAGGACGCGCTTCACGCGCTGCGCATCGAAGAGTTGGCGGACCGCCGCATCGGCCGTCTGTCCGGCGGGCAGCAGCAGCGCGTATTTCTCGCCCGGGCGCTCGTCAACAACCCGGAGCTGCTCATACTCGACGAGCCGACGGTCGGCATCGACTCGGAGACGCAGGAGAACTTCTTCCATATGATCCGCCACATGCATCAGCGCCATAACATCACGTTTCTGATGGTATCGCACGACATCGATATGATGCATGCTTATCTCGGCTATGAACCGGCCCACACGAGCGGCAAGCTGAAATTTTACGTCAAGCATTCGCACGAGCTGGACAATTGCGCGGAAACGAACTTGGCGCATAGTCTCCGCGACCTTCGGCTGGCCGACGAGCCCGAACCGGTAACCTTGCGATAAGGGAGTATAAACTATTGGATATTTTTTCGGAATACTTTTTTCAACGGGCATTGATTGGAGGTATTCTGATCGGGGGAATGGCGCCGCTTCTGGGCGTTTTTCTGGTTCTCAGGCGGTTGTCGATGATCGGGGATACGCTGGCCCACGTCTCGATTGCGGGTGTGGCGTTAGGTTTCCTGATCGGGGTATATCCGCTCGCCGTAGGACTGTGCTTCTCCATTCTCGCATCGTTTGCGATCGAACGGCTTCGCAGAGCGTACAAGACGTATGCGGAGCTGTCGATCGCGATCATCATGTCCGGGGGAGTGGCGCTCGCAACGTTTTTATTTACGCTCGGCAAAGGCTTCAACATGGACGTGACCAGCTATTTGTTCGGAAGCATCTACACGCTCAGCTGGACCGACCTGTGGCTCGTGCTCGGCGTTACGCTAGTCGTGCTGTGCATGCTGTTCGTGTTTTTCAAGGAAATGTTTCTGATCATGTTCGATGAGGACGCTGCAGCCGTAAGCGGGATTCCGCTTCGCGCCTTGAACCTGCTTACGACCGTGTTGACAGCGCTCGTCATCGGCGTTGCGATCAAAATCGTCGGCGCGCTGCTCGTATCGGCTTTGTTGACCGTACCGGTCGCCTGCAGCTTGGCCGTAGCCAAAAGCTTCCGGCACTCGGTCTGGATCGCCTTATTGTATTCGGAGATCGCCGTTGTGGGCGGTCTGGTCTCGGCCGGCGTATGGAACTGGGCGCCGGGCGCAACCGTCGTTCTGATGCTGATCGCTCTGCTGATCATAACGCTGGCCGTACGGGGACGTATCGCCAAAGGATAACCTGCATCTTCGAGAGGAGGGAACGGCTTGTCTCAAGTCAACATTTGGATCGCGCTGTGGGCCGGTTTCGCTTCGTTTATTTCACCTTGCTGCCTGCCGTTGTATCCTTCTTATTTGTCCTACATAACCGGCATATCGGTTCAACGGCTGAAGGAAGACCGGTCGAAGAAGGAAGTGCGTATTGCGACAACCGTACACACGCTGTTTTTCATTCTCGGGTTTTCGATCATCTTTTATTCGCTCGGGTTCGGAGTAGGGCTTGTCGCCGATTGGTTCAACGATTACCGCGACATTATCCGCCAGCTATCGGCTATCCTTATTTTCGTTATGGGCTTGTTTCTGCTCGGCGTGTTTCAGCCGCAATGGCTGATGCGGGAGCGGAAGATGCAGGTGAAGTCGAAGCCGGCTGGCTTTCTCGGTTCATTGGTGGTCGGTATGGGCTTCGCAGCCGGGTGGTCGCCTTGCGTCGGTCCGATTTTGTCGTCGATCCTGCTGCTCGCGGCTACGGAGCCGGGAACCTGGTTCCAGCTTACTACCGCTTATTCGGTCGGATTCGCCATTCCTTTCTTTATCCTCGCCTTCTTTATCGGCTCGACGAAATGGATCGTACGTTATTCGTCGGTGCTGATGAAGGTCGGCGGCGGATTGATGATCGTCATGGCAGCGCTGCTCTATTTCGATAAAATGATTCTCATTACGATCTGGCTTCAGGAACGGACGCCCGATTGGCTTAAATTTTAAAGGGAACCGCTCGATTTCGAGCGGTTTTTCCTTTTTACGTAAAATATTCGATTTTCGCCTTCGGAAACTGTTCAAAAATACGCTCCGTAATAAACTCACGCAGCGCCTGCGCCTGCTCGTCGGGGTACACGTATTTGCCTTGTCCCCAGCGTCCCCACTTGTATTTCCGCTTCGCTTCGTCCATCTCCAGCTTCGTCTTCGGATATCTTTGCCGAATAACCGTCTTGGCCGTCTTCGTAAAGCGGTGCTGGATCAGCTCAAAGGTCAGCCCGTCCGACGCTTCCTCCGGAACCGCTGCGCGAAGCTTCTCGAGAAGACCGGCGTAACCTTGCTCCCAACCGTCGTGCCAAATGATAGGTGCAATAATAAAGCCGAGCGGGTAACCCGCTTTCGCCACTTTGCCGGCTGCTTCGATCCGTTCGGCGAACGTCGACGTTCCCGGCTCGAAATGGCGGATCACGTAATCGGCGTTCACGCTGAAGCGGAAGCGGGTGTTGCCGTTATGCTTCGCATCCAGCAGAGAGTCGACATGATGGAATTTCGTGACGAACCTGAGCCGGCCGAGCGGCTGCCGTCCCATAAATTCGATCACTTCCTTAAGCGATCCGGTAATGTGCTCCAGCCCGACCGGGTCTGACGTGCAAGCCGCCTCGAAACGCGTTATGTCCGGCTCCCGCTCATCAATATATTGGCGAGCCGCGTTCAAAATATCGTCCATATTGACGTAAACGCGGATGTACGGTTTTGCCCCAAGCGTCGTTTGCAAGTAACAATAGTGGCAATGACCCATACAACCAGTGGCGATCGGAATGGCATATTCCGCCGAAGGCTTGGACGTATCGAATTTGAGTGTTTTGCGGACGCCCACTACGAGCGTACGTTTGGCGATTTTATACTTTTCCAGCTCGGAGTCTCCGGGAAATCCGGTTATCCGGTTGTGCGAGCTTGTCATTTTAATCGGCAAGCCTTGCGCTGTAGCCCATTCGTGTATACGCTCGCCTTTTGGGTAATTCAGCGAATCCGGTTCGAAATAAACGAGCTCGGGGACGAATTGCAGCGTGTTCTTCGATTTGCCGGGAGGAGCGAGAAGATCGGTTGCCAAAGATTCATCTCCTTTACAGAAAGGGTTCGGCTTCTTCAGTAGGCTTCCCCCGAATCAAGCTTTGAATCTGTGGGATCCGGTTCGAAAATTGTAACAATATGGTTGACGGCTATGATAAAATGATAGCGTTGTACATCGCGGTCGAAGCGCGGATATTCGAATAGAGGAGTTTTGGATATGACGAAGGTGCTAATGACTTTTCCGCAGGGTAAATTCAAAGTGCTGACACTGAGCTACGATGACGGCAGAAATGCCGATCGGAGATTGGTGGAGGTAATGAACCGCTACGGGATCAAAGGAACGTTTCACTTGAATTCCGGCTTGCTCGGTGCTCACGATCGAGTGCCCAGGGAGGACATCGCCGAGCTGTTCCGCGGGCATGAGATTTCCGCACATACCGTAAACCATCCGACTATTGCCAGATGCCCGAAGGAGCAGATCGTTCAGGAGATTATGGAAGACAGGAAGGAGCTCGAAAGCATAGCCGGATATACGGTAAGAGGGATGTCTTATCCGAACGGCTCCTTCAACAAAGCGATCAAAGAAATGCTCCCTATGCTAGGGATCGAATACTCGAGAGTAACGGAAAGTACAGGCGGATTCGGAATGCCCGACGATTGGCACGAGTGGAAGCCTACCTGCCACCATAACCGAAATCTTCTGAACTTAACGGAAAACTTCCTGAACATAAATAAAAGCCAAAATTTGTATATGATGTATGTATGGGGTCATAGCTACGAGTTCGACAACGATAACAGTTGGGCGCTGATCGAGACGTTTTGTGCCCGTGCGGGCGGCAGGGACGATATATGGTACGCGACCAACATTGAAATTGTGGATTATATCAAATCGTTCCACCGGCTTCAGTTCTCCGCATCGCGCTCCTTCGTGTACAATCCGTCGGCAAGTCCAGTATGGATTCAAGCGAACGGCAAAATCGTGGAGATCGGAGGAGGAAGCCAGGTCCAATTGAGTTAAAGGGTCTAACTCCCGCTTGCCTGGGCAAACTTGCTTTGTCCGGGTAATAGGTGTATCATTAATAAGGTTTGGCAATCCGGATCAGAGGAGGGGTCTTTTTGGCAGCGACACCGAGCATGGAGGACTATCTGGAGAAGATTTACAAGCTGATCGACGAAAAAGGCTATGCCAGAGTGTCTGATATTGCCGAAGGGCTAGAAGTTCATCCCTCGTCCGTTACGAAGATGATTCAGAAGCTGGATAAAGATAACTACCTGATCTATGAACGGTATCGTGGACTTGTCCTTACTTCCAAAGGGAAGAAGATGGGGAAACGGCTTGTCGACCGGCATCATTTGCTGGAAAGCTTCCTTCACCTGATCGGCGTCCAGGAAGAGAACATTTATAAGGATGTCGAAGGTATCGAGCATCATTTGAGCTGGGATTCGATCACTTGCATTGAAGTGCTGGTGGAGTTTTTCCAGCGCAACCCGGAACGCGTAACGGAATTGATGAATATTCGCAACGAGCTGGAATCGGAATAAACGCTTTGGTCGTCCGCAGTCGGATGGCCGAAGCGTTTTCGCATTTCAGAGCAAGCCGGAATCTTGCATAGACATACGAACAAACCGTTTCCGCATACAGTGCTTTAGGTACAGTTCCCTAAAGACGGCCGGAAGGGTGACGGACATGTACGTGAACGGAGTGTTTGAAGGAGGGGGCGTTAAAGCGATAGCGCTCGCAGGAGCGATCAAGGCGGCGGAGGAGCACGGAGTCAAGTTCCGCCAAGTGGCGGGCACTTCTTCCGGAGCGATTGTCGCCTCGTTACTGGCGGCCGGGTATACGGCGGATGAGCTGAAGAAAATTATTATGGAGACGCCGTTTTCGGATTTTTTGGTACAATCGTGGCTGCATCAGCTGCCGGTCATCGGTCCGGCCGCCCGCATTCTTATCAAGAAAGGACTTTATTCCGGACAGCGGCTGGAGCAGTGGATGGCCGACAAGCTTGCGGCGAAAGGAGTCCGCACCTTCGCCGATCTGCCCAAGGGAAAGCTGAAAATTATCGCTTCGGACATTTCGCAAGGCAAGCTGCTCGTCCTTCCGGACGACATCGCCCAGTACGGGATCGATCCGAAGCAGCTCCTGGTTGCCAAGGCGGTCCGGATGAGCACCAGCATTCCTTATTTTTTCGACCCCGTCGTTTTGAGGAAAACGGCGAAGCAGCGCAAAAAAGGCGACTCGTTCGCCGATCAGTTCATCTATATCGTCGATGGCGGACTGCTCAGCAATTTTCCGCTATGGATCTATGACGAGGAGAACAGCAAAATACCGGAGAAAGATCAAATCCCGACGCTCGGCTTCCACCTTGTCGGCAAACAATCGAACGCACCCCGTCGCATTATAGGGCCTTTGTCCATGTTCCAGGCGCTGTTCGCGACGATGATGGAAGCACACGACGAGCGGTATATCGAAGAGAAAAACCGGTTTCGTACGATCAAAATCCCGACGCTCGGCGTAAGGCTGACCGATTTCGATATCAAGCCGGAGAAAAGTCTCGAGCTATTCAATGCCGGATACGCCGCCGCCAAGTCGTACTTCCAGAAATGGTCGCATCAAAAATATATCCAATCGTTTAATCAGCATATCCGGAACGGCGGCGGCAACACCAATCGTCCTGCCTAAGCGGGCAAAAAATAAACCCGGGACCATCGTCCCGGGTTGTTTGCAATCAATGATACGTGTACGGCTTCTCCGGCGGTTCATCGTCATCCCGCTTATTTCCTTGAATGACGCGGAACGGGATGTTTTTCCGTCTTTCTTTCGCTCGTTTACCGGAGGAAGGGGGCGTCGGTTTGCGCATTTTTGTTTTCCGCCATCGGGCGGGAGGGTATTTCCACAAAATGAAGATGCCTCCGAAGATGACGATCGCCACGATTAGCTCGAACGGATTCGCCATCATTCTGACCACGATGCCGATAGCCATCAGTACCAATATGACGATGAACACCGGATGAATACGCCGTTTCATAGGCAGCTTCCTCCTTTCGTCGTGATGATCCCTTTATCCTGCTCATTCAGCTGTCAGCGGGCGATATCCGGATTAAGAAACCGCCTGTCCCGACTTGGCCGTACCCCTGCTTTGCAGCAGCTCCGCCTCGATTTCCAGCATGCGCTGGAACGAAGCGATCGACACCTCGACCTGCGAATCGTCCGGCTCCTTCGTAGTCAGCTTCTGCAGCCACAATCCGGGATAACCGAGATAACGGAGCACCGGCGTTTCCCTTACGGAGTTCGTCAGCCGGAGAACCTCATACGACAAGCCGATTACGACCGGCAGCAATATAATCCGCAGCAACAAACGCTCCCATAAGTTATCGTATTCAAAGAAAGAATATACGATCACTCCGACGATGACGGTAAATACGATAAAGCTGCTGCCGCACCGGTAATGAAGTGTGTTGAATTTCTGGACGTTGGAGACGGTCAGCTCTTTGCCCGCCTCGTAGGCGCTGATCACCTTATGCTCCGCTCCGTGATATTGGAACAGCCGTTTGATGAGGGGGGTCAGCGAGATGAAGTAAATGTACCCGAGCAATAAAATGATTTTGATAACGCCTTCCAGCAAGTTGTGCAAAATTTGGTTGTCGAACACGTTCTGGAACAACAGCTGCTCGATAAAGGCCGGTACGAGCGTGAATACGAATTTGCCGAACAGAAACGATAATACGCCGACTACGGCAACGCCCAAAATCATCGAAAGATTGCCGAAGCCTCCTTTCTTGGAAGACGATTGCGCTTCTTCTTCGCCTCCCTCGTCCTCGGCGTATTTCTCCGCCGAGAAGTTCAGATGCTGGGCGCCCTTGGCGCTCGACTCGACAATGGCTACTATACCGCGAAGCAGCGGGATTTTTTTGAGATTCGTTACCCAGGCTATGTCTTTGCGGGGTACCTCGAAAAATTCGATTGATTTGTTTTTACGCCGTACGGCCGTTACGTTAACGGTTTTGCCGGCCATCATGACGCCTTCCATGACGGCTTGGCCGCCGTATACGGCTTGCGGATGCTGCGACAATGAGGTCACCCTCCTTCTTGTGAGAATGGATTTCGGAAGAAATAGTTGCGGTAGTCGTTTTTCTTCTATTGTAACGAATTATCGCCCGGAACGCCACTCGTTTAGTTCGTCCCGATTTGCACATACTATGCGTAACTTTGGGGATGAAAGGACGAACAGCCATGGATGAACGGAGGAACGTCTCCGAACCGACGGGCGTGTGGTCTTTCGCGCTGCAAATCGGGTTTTTCGCGGGACTCATATGGGGAGCGGTCAAGGCGGGGGAAATGTATTTCAAATTCACGAAAATACCGGCCAGCTTTATGGCCAAGCCGTTTTTGGCGCCGGCGTTCATCAATACGACGGCCGGATTTTGGATGGGCTGGCTGATGTTCATCGTGTTCTCGATTATCGCCGCTTTGCTTTATGCGGCTCTGTTTCGCAAAGTTGTAGGGCATTGGGCGGGGCTTGCTTACGGAGCGGTATGGTGGGCTTTGATTTACTTGCTCGTCGGACCGTCGACCGGCATGGTGAAATGGATATACCGGTATGATTGGAATACGATATGGACCGACATATGTTTGTTTCTGCTATGGGGATTGTTTATCGGGTATTCGATCTCGTTCGAATTTACCGATGAACGGGAAAGAGAGCCCTCCATCACGAATTAGCCGAACCCGTCGTCCAAAAAAAAGTTCTCAAAGCGGGGAAACTTATGGTAAAATGGCTTCGGTTCGATTCTTGCGGTTCGGGTGGTGGTTGTTTTGTACAATATCTTGGTTTTGCACGGGCCCAATTTGAATATGCTCGGTATTCGGGAACCCGGCATTTACGGGACGGTTACGCTGGCCGCTATCGAGGAACGGCTTGCCGCATTGGCCGGAACGATCGGAGTCCAATTGGAGTTTCACCAGTCCAATCATGAAGGCGTATTGATTGACCGGATTCACGATGCGCTCGGGAAGAAGGACGGGATCTTGATCAATCCCGGCGCTTTCACCCATTACAGCTACGCGATCCGCGATGCGATCTCGACCGTTATGCTGCCTGTCGTGGAAGTTCACTTGTCGAATATTCATAAAAGAGAGCCGTTTCGCCACGTTTCGGTCATCGCGCCGGTTGCCGTCGGACAAATCGCCGGATTCGGAGCGACCAGCTATGAACTCGGATTGATGGCGCTGCATCGTCACCTTGAAGAAAAGGGGGCCTCTTGATGGAACAAGCCAGACTGTCCCGCTTGCGGGCGCTTATGCGCGAGAAGAACCTTGAAGCGCTGTTCGTCACCGGCGCGCATAACCGGCAATATTTGTCCGGCTTTACCGGGTCGTCCGGCTATTTGCTGATTACCGCACAGAAAGCTTTCTTGCTGACCGACTTCCGGTATATGTCGCAGGCGCCCGCACAGGCGAAGCATTTCGAAGTCGTCGAGCATCAGCCGAAAGTAACGGCTACACTCAAGGAGCTGCTGGAGCAGTCGGGAATCAAGGAGCTCGGGTTCGAGCAGCAGCATGTTTCGTATGCTTCTTATGTGTCCTATGCGGCCGATTTGGCTGACATCAAGCTTGTGCCAACCGATGCCGTGGTGGAGCAGCTCCGCATGGTGAAGGACGAGTCGGAGATCGCGGTCATGCGGGAAGCGGCCGAGCTGGCCGACCGTACGTTCGCCCATTTGCTGACGACACTCAAGCCGGGCATAACGGAGAATGACGTCGCCTTGACGATCGAATTTTTTATGCGCCAGAACGGCGCGGCTTCGGTTTCGTTTGAAACGATCGTCGCTTCGGGAGAACGTTCGGCTCTGCCGCACGGCAAGGCAAGCGATCGGGTGCTGCAGTCGGGCGAATTTGTCAAATTCGATTTTGGCGCTTATTATAAAGGATATTGCTCCGATATTACACGTACCGTCGTATTGGGCAAACCGACCGACAAGCATCGTCAAATTTACGATATCGTGCTGGAAGCGCAGCTGAACGCGCTCGAGCATATGAAGCCCGGCATGACCGGCAAGGAAGCGGACGCGTTGACGCGCGACGTTATTAAGCGGTACGGCTTCGGCGATTATTTCGGCCATAGTACCGGCCATGGTCTCGGGATGGAAGTGCATGAAGCGCCGCGTTTATCAGTGCTTAGCGAAACGGTGCTCGTCCCGGGCATGACCGTCACGGTCGAACCCGGTATTTATTTGCCCGGCTTCGGCGGCGTAAGGATCGAAGACGACGTCGTCGTCACGAATACGGGAGTCCAAAGATTGACACAATCGACAAAAGACTTTATTATCATCGATTAGGAAACTTTTTTTAGATAGGACCGATTCAGAACATTTAGGAGGAAACGACCCGTGATTTCTGTCAACGATTTTCGCACTGGCTTGACCATCGAGGTGGACAATGATATTTTTACCGTTCTTGACTTCCAGCACGTAAAGCCCGGGAAAGGCGCGGCCTTCGTCCGTTCGAAGCTGAAAAACTTGCGCAACGGCAATACCGTGGAAAGAACATTCCGCGCCGGTGAAGACGTCGGCCGTGCCCACGTGGAAAACCGCGCGATGCAATATTTGTATGCAAGCGGTCAAGAGCACACGTTCATGGATAACGAGACTTACGATCAAATTACGCTTCCCGCTTCCCAGCTCGAATGGGAGCTGAACTTCTTGAAAGAAAACATGACGATCAACATCGTCAGCTACCATGGGGAAATTCTCGGCATCAACCTGCCGAACAGCGTCGAGCTGAAAGTTGTTGAAACCGAGCCGGGCATCAAAGGCAATACGGCGACCGGCGCAACGAAGAACGCGAAGGTCGAAACCGGCCTGAACGTACAAGTTCCGCTCTTCATTAACGAGAACGACGTGCTTCTGATCGGCACGAGCGACGGCAAATACATTTCGCGCGCCTAAGCGTTTCGTACAAGCGTACGGCAAGGAAAGCATCCTTTCAATTGGAAGGGTGCTTTTTTGCATTGTAAATTGACGGGGGGAAACATTTATGGCTAGAGATAAGGCGTATGCAGTATGGATTGGCAACCATCAAAGTCAGCGCAGCGGTGAGAGGTTGCGTCGATTGAACGAAGGGCATGGGCATGCGGAGAAGCTGTTTGCCGAGACGGTGTGGTGGCCGGCGTTCGGAAACTTTGACTCGCTGCATCCGGAATATGAGGTGTTCGACTTCAAAGACGGCTCGAGATTTTTGGACTTCGCCTATATACAGGGCGTAGCGAGGATTTGCATTGAAATTGACGGATTCGGTCCGCATAGAAGGGATATCGACCGGAGACAATTTTCCGACGAGCTGACCCGGCAAAATCATTTGGTGATCGACGGCTGGATCGTCATCCGTTTTTCGTATGATGACGTGAAGGAAAAACCTCGTCATTGTCAGCAACTGCTGCTTCAATTAATGGGCAGGCTCGCCGGAATGCAGGGGAAGACTGGGACGGACTTAACCGTGATGGAGAAAGAAGCGGTTCGATTGGTATTCCGGCAAAATGGTGTCATAACTCCAGGGGAGCTATTCCGGCATCTGGGCTTGGGCCGAAGAAAAGGGATGCAGTTAATAGAGAACTTGCTCGAGAAAAAGTGGCTTATTCCGGCTACCGGCTCGCTGCGGATTCGTACGTACCGATTGAATGGGGAGAGACGGCTTCCGTTTTGAGTATAAGGTACAAATGAACGCTATTCGGTCGAAAGAGCGACGTGGCTGAGCAAATAAGGTACATATGAGCGTTATTTCGCTGATATGGATGGGATGGTGAGGTGGTACGAGGGGGAGTGGGGTGGATAAGGTACAAATGAACACTATTGGCTGAAAAAGCGGTGTGGCTGAGCAAATAAGGTACATTTTAGCGTTATTTCAACGATCAGGCGAGTTGGGGAGGAGTAACACGAAAAAAGGTTCTGCGGGATACCCCGACAGAACCTCGTTATTAAGATTGATTGAAAAATGCGTCGTGCAGGGCGACGATCGCTTTGTTCATATCGTCGTTCTGGATGCCGAACATGATGCTGCTCTCGGAGGCGCCTTGGTTGATCATCTCGAGATTCACACTGTTGTCCGCGAGAGCGCCGGTGGCGCGCTTGGCAACGCCGATCTGCTTGCTCATGCCGTCGCCGACGATCATGATCAACGCGATTCCCCGTTGGACAATCAGCTTGTCGGGTTGGAGTTCGTTGCGGATACGCTCCAGCACCCGGCTCTCCACTTCCGGAGTAAACGTCGACTCTTTGATAATGACCGAAATATGGTCAATCCCGGAAGGGGTATGCTCGTAGGACAGATCGGCGTCTTCGATGATTTGCAGCAGGCGGCGGCCGAAGCCTTTTTCCCGGTTCATCAAATATTTGCTTAAGAAGATGGCACAGAAGTCGGAAGATCCGGCCACGCCGACTACAGGCAGCTCGTGGTTCGTCCGTTCGAGCGAAATTAACGTTCCCCGCGATTCGGGGTTGTTCGTATTCCGGATATGAACCGGAATTTTGGCGTTGAACGCCGGCTGCAGCGCTTCGTCATGCAGAACGGAGAAGCCCGCATACGACAATTCGCGCATTTCCGCATAGGTCATCTCATGGATAGCCGCCGGCTTCTCGACGATACGCGGGTCTGCGGCGAACACGTTGTCCACGTCCGTAAAGTTCTCATACACATCAGCCTGCACGGCTGCGGCAAGAATGGCTCCGGTTATGTCCGAGCCTCCGCGGGGGAATGCTACGAGATTGCCATTCTTCGCGTAGCCGTAAAAGCCGGGAAAAATGATGCGGTGAGCGCTATCTCTTAGCGGCCGCAGCAGATCGTACGATTCCGGGAGCACCTGTGCATTGCCAGGCTCGTCGCTCAGTACGAGGCCGGCATCCTTCGGATCTACATATATGAAATCATGCCCTTCCTTGCGCAAGAAGGCGGCAAGCAGACGGGCACTGAATTCTTCACCCAAAGCTTTGATCGAATCGATATACCGTGCGCGGTGGCTGCGGTCTCCTTCACCCCGGGTTTGGAGCAGCGTTGCGATCGTTTCGAATTCTTGCTCAGGCAGTTCCAATCCCGAGATAATGTCGGCAAAACGGTCCAAAATCGATTGCTGTACGGCTTCCACGCCATTGCTGCTCAACTTCGCTTCGGCGTAGGCGATAAGCAAATCGGTCACCTTCGTGTCCGGCTTGTTTCGTTTACCGGGAGCGGATACAACTACGATTTTTCTATCATCGTCGGCCAGCGCAATGGTGGCCACTTTGCGAAACTGCTCGGCGGATGCTAGCGATGTGCCGCCGAACTTGCACACTTTCAAAGCCATGACGTCTCCTCCTAAACGGACTCTTCTGATACACTACCACAAGAGAGTTGTGGATTCAACGAGAATTCATGCGGACCTACGGAATTTTTCCGAACAAAAAGGTGGCGATTTTCAGCAGCAGCGCTGTAATACCCGCCGCCATGAGCGGTCCGACGGGAATGCCGCGCATGAAAATGATGCCGAAGATCGAACCGATGACGAGACCGACGATCAGCTGAGGATCGACCTTGAGCAAGTCGAGTCCTTTCCCGTTCATGTAGGTGGCGATCGCGCCGCCCATCAAGGCGATGAGGCCCGGCCACGACGTGAATACGGCGATAATGTCTTTGGTCGAGATTCGTTCGCTGGCGAATGGAACCAATACCCCCATCGTCAAAAATAAGAGGCCCAGCTCGAGGCCTCTTCGTTCAATGGCAGGCAAATAGCGTTCCAAATGAATGAGCTTGACTACGAGCAGGACGCAAGCTGCCGTCGTAATGATCGGAGAACGCCCAATCATTCCGACAATGATCAACAGCAAGAGCAGCAGTTCGCCGTTCATACGAATTACCCCTTGTCCTTCTGGAGTGAGTGCCTTAGTAAGGCACATAAGCAGACTTGGTACGAAATAAAGCATCGCATCTCGGCCTTATTTCGTACCTGGTACGAAATAAAGCATCTCAGCCTTTTTCGTACTTGGTACGAAATGAAAGAAAATTCGGCTTCCTTTTCGTACTTAGTCTATGAACGGACAAGGGGTTTAGAACAAAATCATCGATTGGTCTTTCCACGTAGGCACTAGATCAAATAGGTCCAGTTGCGAGCAAAACCGAACGTCATCCCGGTTGCCGATTTTGCTTAGTCTGCGGCCGCTCGCACAGGACAGCAAAGTTTCCTCGACCCGATCCCGGACGGCTTCGAAGGCATGCTTCATGGCGACGCCGAGGTCATTCGCTTCCGTTTTCTCTTCGCTCATTTCCTGCAAGTAGCGGATCAACAGTCCCGCGCACAAGCCGTCCTCCAAACAAAACTCATCCTGGGTGCCGGCACACACGATGACAACGTCCCGCTTCTGGGCAAATGCGGCTTTCGCGCACGCTCTGGCGTTCAGCAAAGAACCCGCGAGCAGCCTGCAGGCCCGCTGAGCTTTCTGGATCGCTCTCGTACCGTTCGTCGTAGTGAGGATGATCCGTTTACCGGTCACTGCGGGTGATGTGTATTCGGCCGGAGAATTGCCATAATGAAAACCGGCTATTTTTTTGCAAAAACGTTCCCCGCCGAGCAGATCGCCCTCTTGTTGCAGCTGTATCGCCTGGTTGACCGTTTCGACGGGCATGATCGCGGAGCAGCCATGCGCGAGAGCCGTGACGATCGTGCTCGTGGCCCTCAGCACGTCGATCGCGATAACGGTCTTCTGTATGAAGTCATCCGATCTAGCTTCATTAATGTTCGCGATGACATCCACGTGCATGTCTGATCCCTCGCTTTGTTAGTTACGGTTTCAATGGACTTCACTTTTGGAGGGTAAAGGGGGCTCCCCCGAAAGTAATTGGAAAAGAGCTTCGAAGGGTTACTTCACTTTTGGGGGAACTGAAATGTGTCCGAGCGAAGCCCTCTCCGCAGCGATTCCAACGAATAAATGTCGTGCGGCGCGATATTGCCCAAATTGACGGAAGATCCTAGCGCTTTCAACAAATAGATTTGCTGCTGTTTCTGAGGAGCTTCCCACAAAATCCGTCCGGGATCGGGCAGCTGACTGACTATACAATGAAGCTCCTCATCGCGGCATAACCCGTTCGCGTCGAAAATGCCAACCCCTGTTCCAGATTCGCGGGCTTCGATCGTCACAAGCGTTGCTCCTTGCTGAACATCGATCAGAACGGTTTCCAGCAGCTGTTCCACGTCGATCGTCGATCCCCACAGCTTCTTGCCATACTCCGTAAATACCGTCAATCCGGAATCCCGGCCGCGGTGTATAAGCTCGTTGCGTAAATTCCGCTCCAGCTCGATCGTACCGTCGGATACTTCAACAGCGGAAAACCCGAGCAGCCGAATCGTATCGAAAAAATCCGGGACCGCGCCTTGGGCGACGGCGACCTCCAGGAAGGTGCCTCCCGGCATAATGGCGATCTGGTTTTGGCGCGCAAGTTCCAGCTTTCGTTTCAACAAGCCGGTCGGGTAGAGCGGCGTCGTTCCGAAGCCGATCTTCAGGAGGTCGATGTATGGCGCCGACGTTTGAAGCAAATCTTCGAAAGCATGGAGCCCCATCCCTTTGTCCATCACCATCGTCTTGCCGCTGGTACGCGGTTTGACGGAACGGCATGCGGTCGGGTCTTTCAGCAGCGGGTGCCACTCCAGCCGTGAAGTTACGTCCATAAAACAAGTCTCCTCACTGTTTAAGGATTTGTATGATATCTGGGAGCAATATATGCATTCGCCCGGAGGGTGGTGCCCGCATGCCTAAAATGGGACTTGCTCGCATAAGATGGGGAAAAGGGCGTTTCGGACGAGGCGTTTCCTTATTCTTGAAAAAGGCCGGATTATGTGAATCATAACGTCAAGATGAAGTGTCCGTGACAGGGAACGATTATACGCTCCGCCCAAGCTTACGAAGCCAGCTTTGCTCCGCAAAGCTCCCGACCGTTGAAACCGGGTTCCTTTGAATAAATGGTAGGTTGTAACCCGGTTTCAAATGCGGGCCGTAAACTTTCCGCCGTATAATTCGCTTCCCTTTTGAACCTCAAGGATCTTGACTGGTTTCACATGTTGTGTCCGCTTTTTCTTCGAATCAGGAAACAGTTGAAACCCGAACCGCCGAAAGAGGAGGGTAGAAAATCAAATGATCAACAAAATCGTGCTCGGCATGGCCAGCCTGCGGCTCATGTCCGGCAGCCTCGAAATTATCGCGGCGCTCCTCATGCTCAGGCTCAACCAGGTGGACAAGGCGCTGCTTGTCAATTCGGGCCTCGCCATCGTCGGTCCTTTGACTCTTCTAATTACGACGACGATCGGATTGGTAGGATTGGCCGAGAAGCTTTCATTCACGAAGATGCTGTGGGTCGGGCTCGGCGTAACGTGCATCTTCATTGGCATTTTAAAAAAATAGGGAATAAACCGCCTGTCCGGGCATATAGATGAGAGTAAACCCGGACAAACCGGGGAGGTGCCCCAATGCATGCGATTCTAGCTTTTTTGCCGGCGCGTATTCGCGGAATGATAGAAAGGCTGCCCGGCATGGCAGGCGTTCGCCTCGAAGAGATTCGTATTCGGGAAGCAAGACCGCTTGAGCTTGTGATCGACGGAGAATCGAAGTATGTGACGCCGGATGGAACGCTGACCACCGATGCCGGCAAAGGCTACCGACCTTCCAAAGAGGACGGGCTGAGGCTGCTTGACCTGCTGACGAACCATTCGTTGTACACGTTCGAAGAGGAACTGCGGCGCGGCTACATTACGATCGCGGGAGGTCATCGGGTCGGGCTCGCCGGCAAAACGGTTCTCGAGCGCGGCGAGGTGAAGCACATCCGGGATGTGGCCAGCTTCAATATCCGCATTGCCCGGGCCGTTCCCGGACTAGGCAAGCCGCTGCTTTCCGCGATATGGGACGAGTCGGCCGGAACGATCCATCAGACGCTGGTCATCTCGCCGCCGCGTCAAGGCAAAACGACGCTTATCCGGGATTTGGCCCGATTGATCAGCGCTGGCGAAACAACCGGTACTCCCTTCGTCCAATCCGGGCAGCGGGTAGGAATCGTGGACGAACGATCGGAAATCGCCGCTTGCGTCAAAGGCGTTCCGTCATTCGACGTAGGCCCGCGTACCGACGTTCTCGACGGATGCCCGAAAGCCGAAGGAATGATGATGATGATCCGCTCGATGTCGCCCGACGTGCTGATCGTCGATGAAATCGGCCGTCAGGAAGATGCGGCCGCTCTTCAGGAAGCGCTGCACGCCGGCGTGCGCGTAATCGCCACCGCGCACGGCCGGAGCGTAGGGGACGTCCGCGACCGACCCGTAATGAGACGTATTCTCGAGGAGCGGATGTTCGCGAGACTCGTAGAGCTTACGAGAAACCGGAGAACCGGTTCCCGTTACAACGTGTGGGACGCTTCCGGGCGCAAGGTGGCCGAGCTGGCCGCCGCCGAGCTCGGTGAGAGCGGGAGGACGCCATGCTGAAGCTGTTTGGTGCGATCCTTATTTTGGCTGCATGCACGATGTTCGGCTTCACCAAAGCGTCGGCCTACGCCCGCCGACCGAGACAAATACGTCAGCTGATTCATGCCCTGCAGAGGCTCGAAACGGAAATGTCATACGGCTATACGCCGCTGCCCGAAGCGCTTCTGCGCATCGCGGACCAGCTGGAGCCGCAGCTGTCCTCCTTGTTCCGGATGGCAGCGGAGCCGCTGCTCGAGGCGACCGGCAAAACGGCCGGCGAAAGCTGGAGAGATGCCGTGAACGCGTGCTGGAAACAAACCGCTCTTTCATCGAATGAACGGGAAGTGTTAAGCCAGATGAGCTATACCTTGGGCATCAGCGACCGCGACGATCAGGCGAAGCATTTGCGGCTGGCCGTCAGTCTGCTTGCGGCCGAGGAACAATCCGCTTGGGACGATCAGCGGCGCTACGAGAAAATGTGGAGGAGCCTCGGGGTGCTTGCCGGCGCTTTTGTCGTCATTCTGATGTACTAGTACAAAGTCGGACCTTGCATGGTAGCCTGCAGAGTTGGAATCTCGCTTAGGATGCAACCACGAGCCGATCGGTCGTACACAACTCTGACTTTGTACTAGAAGGGGTGCGGGAAATGAATGTGGATGTAAACGCGATTTTTCAGATCGCCGGCATCGGCATCATCATCGCGATGATCCATACCGTCTTGAAGCAAATGGGCAAAGAGGACATGGCGCATTGGGTGACGGTCATCGGCTTCGTCGTCGTCCTGTTCATGGTGGTGAGCCTGCTCGACGATCTGTTCAAGGAAATCAAAACGATCTTTTTGTTCCAGTAGGGCGGGTGGACCCGGATGGAAATGATTCAGATCGTTGGTCTCGGTTTTATAGTAGCGATTTTGACGCTCGTTCTGAAGGAACATAAGCCTCTGTTCGCTTTTCTGCTGATCGCGGTAACCGGCATTTACATCTTCTTGTTTCTGCTCGGCAAAATATCGGCCGTAATCAACGTATTGGAACAGCTGGCCGCCCAGACGAACATCAACGTCATGTTTCTGAAGACGATACTCAAAATTATCGGAATCGCCTATATCGCCGAATTCGGAGCGCAAATCGTACGCGACTCCGGGCTAGAATCGGTCGCTTCGAAAATCGAGCTTGCCGGCAAAGTGCTCATTATGGTGATGGCCATTCCGATTATAACCGTCATTATCGAAACGGTGGTCAAGCTGCTGCCCGCCTGATAGACGAAACGAAAGACGGGAGATGAATCGTTTGATCCTGCACCGATTGCGCAGAACGGCTGCCGCGATGCTCCTTATATGGATCATGCTTTCCGGCGCAGCCGTCCATGCGGACTCCCCGGCGGAGACGATCGTTCGGGAACAGGCGGAGCGGCTTCCTACGGATAAAGTGGAAGGCTACTGGAATCAGTTGATGAAGGAATACGGCGGCTACTTTCCCGACAACAAGACGCCGAGCTTCATGGAATTAATCGTAGGCGGCGGAGGGTTCGGCCTGAAGTCGATCGGGCTCGCGATCGGAAAATATTTTTTCCACGAAATTCTCGTCGGCGGCAAACTGCTTGCATCGATCGTCATCTTGACCGTGTTCAGCATGATTCTGGAATCGCTGCAAAGCGCATTCGAACGAAACAATGTCAGTAAAATCGCCTACGCGATCTCGTATATGGTTCTTCTGCTCATCGCCGTCAACAGCTTCAGCGTCGCTATCGGGTACGCGAAAACGGCCATCACCAACATGATCCAGTTCATGATCGCGATGATTCCGCTCATGCTGACGATGCTCGGGGCGATGGGCAATGTGACTACCGTCGCCGTACTGCACCCGCTTATCGTATTCATGATCCATGCGGTCGGCACCTTGATCTATTCGGTCGTGTTTCCGCTGCTGTTCTTCTCGGCCGTTCTTCATATCGTGAGCTCGATCAGCGACAAGTACAAAGTAACGCAGCTGGCCAATCTGCTCCGAAGAATAAGCGTCGCACTGCTCGGCATTATGGTGACCGTGTTCCTGGGCGTCATCTCCGTGCAAGGGGGAACCGGGGCTGTCACCGACGGGGTGACGATCCGCACCGCGAAATACATTACCGGCAATTTCGTTCCGGTCGTCGGGAGATTGTTCTCGGACGCTTCGGAAACGGTCATCGGAGCTTCGCTTCTCGTCAAAAATGCGGTCGGGATATCCGGCGTCGCCATCATCGTATTTCTGTGCGCCTTCCCCGCCATGAAAATTATGGCGCTGGCGCTCATCTATAACGTATCCGCGGCGGTCATGCAGCCGCTCGGATCGAATCCGATCATCAGCTGCCTGCAGACGATCGGCAAAAGCCTTATCTATGTATTCGCGTCTCTCGCCGCGGTAGGCTTCATGTTTTTCCTCGCCGTCACGATCATTATTACGGTCGGGAACGTATCCGTCATGATGCGATAAGCGCAGAATCGCCGCATCCGATCTTACCCGCGGAAAGGAGTCGCGCCGATGATCCACTGGATGAGCGGATGGCTGAAAGAGATCGTTCTGATCGTCCTGCTGGCCGCCTTCGTCGATCTGCTTTTGCCGAACAATGCTTTTCAGCGGTATGTGAGAACGGTGCTCGGACTGTTTATTCTACTAACGCTGCTGTCGCCGATCCTATCGCTGTTTCAGCAAAAATGGGACGCCCAGAAGATGCTCGCATCGGTCGAGCAAGTGAGCAGCCGCACGGATATCGGAGCGTCGTTCGGCTCGATGAGGCCTCTTCAGGCGATTATGCAGGATGCGGAGCGGATCCGGCAAAACGATCGCGCGGAGGCGCAAAGAATCATGGAGCGGCAGCTGGCCGCGGAGCTTGCGCAAAGCGTCGGAACCGAAGCGAACGTGCGGATCAAGCAAGTAAAGCTGCAGATGAGCTATGACAATAACGGAACGCCAAGCATGAAGCATATGCAGGTGATCCTTGATCATATAGAAGCGGCTCCGGCCGCAGCCAAGCCGCAAGGCGGCGCAGCCGGCCGCAGGCCGATCGGAGCCGTCGAGCCGGTCCATATCGACATTCGGGTGGGAGCGGCAGAGGCCAAGCCCGATGAGAGCAAGCTGACGAATGAGCAAGTAAGTACGAAGCAGCGGATATTCGAGCTGCTGAACAAGCAGTGGCAGTTGAACCGGGACCAAATTACTGTGCTGTATGAGACGGAGCTGGGGAAAGAGAGGTGAACTCATTGGCAAAATGGCTGCAATGGCTGGAACAGCGGGTAGGAGGAGGGCCGGGCGGACCCAAACGAGTCGGCACGTTCCGCTGGCTGCTGCTGCTCGGCCTGCTGGGAGTCGCCATCATGATTCTCAACTCTTTTCTGAATGTCAAGACGGTCGAGCAGAAGGAAGATCCGGGGGGAGCGCCCTCGCCGCCCGCCCAGCAAGCATTCGCCAAAGTCGGAGGCGACAAGTCGGGGTTTCGCGACTACGAGGATGCTTACGCTGGAGCCATCAGAGAAATTTTGCAAAAAGTCGTCGGGATCGGGGACGTGGAAGTGCTGGTCACGATCGAATCGACGGAAGAGACAATCGTTCATTCCAACACGAAGGAAACCCAGCAAATTACGAACGAGAAAGACCAGAACGGATCGACCCGGCACATCACCGAAATATCACGAAGCGGAGAAGTCGTATTATATGAAGCTTCCGGCGGTCAAACTCCGATCGTGTTAAAAAAAATAAAACCGCGCATAAGGGGGGTTGTCGTTGTCGCCAAAGGAGCCGAAAATTTGACGGTCAAGCAAATGATAGCGGAAGCGGTCGGCCGGGGACTTGACGTTCCCGCGCATCGGATCTCCGTGTTGCCCCGGAAGCAATAGGGAACTTTGATCTAGGTTGCAAGGGCAGCGAACAACCAAAACGATAAGTATGAGGAGGAAACGGACGATGAACACGAAAAGACAAACGGTTTGGCTCGTATCGATGCTTAGCTTGATGGTGGTGCTCTCCGCCTATTACTTGTTCACCGAAGACGTGAACGATCTTGATCTGACGAAGCAGCAGGCGACGGGCAACGAGATCAAAGTCGACACGATCACGACGGGTGCCGCATCGACGACGACGAAAACGGACCCGGTCACGGATAAAGCAGCCACTACGGACAAAGCGGCCACAACTGACAAAGCAGCTACAACAGACAAAGCGGCGACTACGGACAAATCGGCAACGACGGATAAAGCGGTAACAACGGATAAAGCGACGACTACCGACAAAGCGGCGACGACGGATAAGGCCGCGGCAACGAGTGCGACGACGAAAGGAAAGACCGACGAGGAAGTGCTGAAGCAAGTATCGGCGAAGGCGACCTCGGGAAGCGACTACTTCGCGGCTACCCAAATGAAGCGCAACGAAGAGCTGGCGAAACAAACGGAAAAATGGATGGCGATCAGCCTGGATTCCAAAAAGTCGACGGATGAAGTGGAAAAGGCGCTCGCCGAGCTGCAAAAGCTTCAGGATCAAGACGAGAAGGTGATGAACCTGGAAGACGTGCTCGCCAAGCAGTTCAAAAATGCGATCGTCCTCCAGGAGAGCGGCAAATGGAAAGTAGTCGTGCAAACGGCCAAGCTGGAGAAAAGTCAAGGCGTCAGCATCGTCGATCTCGTCATGAAGGAACTGGGCGTAACGCCGGATAAAGTGACCGTTCAATATATGCAGTAAAGAGACGTGCAGCGCTTCGGAGGAAAGCTGTTCGACCGGCGCGAAGGCCTCTGGGGAACCAGGGGTCTTTGCGTTATGCGGACGGCTCGGTATAAACTTGTTTATGTGCGAATGGCGGTTGTGCTATAATACAAACATTGCCCGTCTTTAAGCAAGCGCTTCACAATCGTTGAAGGAGTGAAATCGATGTTTAAACTTAGCGAAATCAAAGAATTGATCAAACTGGTCGATACGACCACCGTACAAGAGCTGGAAATCGAGAACGAAGGCTCGCGCCTTTTGATCCGTAAACCGAATAAAACCGAATCAGTCGTCGTGACGCACGCTCCGGCGGTACAACCCAATACGTACATAACGGCGCCGGCCGTCTCCGCGCCGGTTCAAGTCCATACCGCAGCCGTCCAGGATGCGGCTCCGAGCGCGCCGGCGGCTGCCGATCCGACTGCCGGATTGCACAAAATCACTTCCCCTATGGTCGGCACCTTCTATGCGGCATCGGCTCCGGGCGCTGCGCCTTACGTCAGCATCGGCGACCGCGTCAGCGAGAAAACGACCGTCTGCATCGTCGAGGCGATGAAGCTGATGAACCCGATCGAAGCGGAAGTGAAGGGCGAGATCGTCGACATTCTGGTCGAGAACGGCCAGCTCGTCGAGTATGGACAAACCTTGTTCCTGGTGAAGCCGGAATAATTGGAGGATTAGGCGGACATGACGTTTCATAAAATATTGGTGGCGAACCGCGGCGAAATCGCGGTCCGCATCATTCGCGCCTGCCGGGAGCTGGGCATCTACACGGTGGCCGTCTACTCGGAGGCGGACCGGGAGTCGCTTCACGTCCGATTGGCCGACGAAGCGTACTGCATCGGTCCGACGCTGTCGAAGGACAGCTATTTGAACTTTACGAACCTGATGAGCGTGGCGACGCTGACCGAATCGGACGCCGTTCATCCGGGCTACGGCTTTTTGGCGGAGAACGCCGATTTCGCGGAAATATGCGAGCAATGCAACATTACGTTTATCGGACCGTCCCCGCAGGCGATCAGCAAGATGGGGGACAAGTCGGTAGCGAAGCAGACGATGAAGGAAGCGAACGTGCCGGTTATTCCCGGCTCGGACGGCTTGATCGAAGATTTGGACGAAGCCGTGCGGATCGCGCGGGAGATCGGCTATCCGGTCATCATCAAGGCGACGGCCGGCGGCGGGGGCAAAGGAATCCGGATCGCCGACGACGAGGAGTCGCTCGTCCAGCAAATTACGACCGCCCAGCAGGAAGCCCAGAAAGCGTTCGGCAATGCAGGCGTTTACTTGGAAAAATATTTGACGGGCATGAAGCACGTCGAAATTCAAATATTGGCCGACAAGCACGGCAATGTCGTTCATTTGGGCGAGCGGGATTGTTCGGTGCAGCGGCGCCGACAAAAGCTCGTGGAAGAAGCGCCTTGTCCGGTTCTTACTCCGGAAATCCGGGAGGCGATGGGACAAGCAGCCGTTCGGGCGGCCCAGGCTGTCGATTATTCCGGCGCGGGAACGCTGGAATTCCTGCTCGGAGCGGACGGACAGTTTTATTTCATGGAGATGAATACGCGCATTCAAGTCGAGCATCCCGTAACCGAGATGATCACGAACGTCGATATTATTAAAGAAATGATTCTTGTCGCGCAAGGCGAGCCTCTTTCGTTCAAACAGGAAGACGTCCGCATCAACGGCTGGTCGATCGAATGCCGGATTAATGCGGAAGATCCGGAGCGCAACTTCATGCCTTCGCCTGGACAAATTCAATTTTATTTGCCGCCGGGCGGTCCGGGAGTGCGTGTAGACAGCGGAGCTTACCAAGGCTATACGATTTCCCCTCATTACGATTCCATGATTGCCAAACTGATCGTCTGGGCGCCTACACGCGACGAGGCCATCGACAGAATGCGCAGGGCGCTCGGCGAGTTCGCCGTAGAGGGCATCCATACGACGATCGGGTTCCACCTGAAGCTTATGGACCATAAGAAGTTTCAGGCGGGAACGTTCGATATCAAGTTCCTCGAGGAACACGACGTGAACGATCCGGATTCTTGACGGACGGTGTGCGGCGTCCCGTATCGTTTGTCATAAAAATGGCAAAATGGTATAGTAATAGTATAGACAAGACGTCTGGGAGGTGTTATAGAACATGAGTACTTTGGCTACGGAATACGAGAAGACGGATATAGGAACGATTCAAATCGCTCCGGAAGTGATCGAGGTGATCGCCGGGCTCGCGACTGTGGAAGTTCATGGCGTTGCGGGTATGAGCGGAGGCTTCGGCGGGGGAATCGCCGAGCTGCTCGGCCGGAAAAACTTGTCCAAAGGCGTCAAGGTGGAAGTCGGGCAGCGCGAAGCCGCTGTCGATGTATCGATTATCGTAGAATTCGGCAACCGCATCCCGGAAGTGGCCGGCGCCATTCAGCGCAACGTCAAGCAAGCCATCGAATCGATGACCGGCTTGTCGGTCGTCGAGGTCAACGTACATATCCATGACGTTCAGTTCAAGACAGCGGATAAGCAAGTACCACAAGAAGAAGATACGGCGGTGCAGCGAGTCAAGTAACGGGCTCGCTCTCGCCCAAGGGAACCGGGGTTGTCCGGGCGGACAACCTCGTCTTCCTTGCATACGCGGAAGGGGACGGACCAGCGTGATCAAAGTATTGGACCGGTTGCTGCTTTTTTTGTATACGCTGATTATCGGAATCAGCGTAGTCTTTTTTTTGACTGCATCGTTTGGATGGGTACCGATCGAAACGTCCGGCAACTTTGTACGCAACTTATATTATGAAGTCTCCACTGCCTATCCGGCGATCGCGATCGGCCTGTTCGTGCTGCTGGTTTCATTGCGTTTCTTCTACGTTTCCGTTCGCCGCGGGCGCGGACAAGTGCCTTCGATCGATCAACGGACCGACTTCGGGGATATCCGCATCTCGCTCGAAACGGTCGAGAATTTGGCGTTGAAGTCGGCCGGGCGGGTCAGAGGCGTAAAAGATATGAAGGCGAAAGTGTCGGTAACCGATGCCGGACTCGATATCGTAATCCGGGCCGTCGTGGACGGGGAAAGCTCGATACCGGATTTGTCGGAAGAAATGCAGCGGTCGGTGAAAGGCCATATCGAAGAAATTACCGGCATTCCCGTTGCGGGCGTTTCCGTATTCGTAGCGAACGTCATGCAATCCCAGACGTTTAAAAGCAGAGTCGAATAGAGGTGGCTTCCGTGATGTGGAACGAGCTGTGGGAACGGCATAAGGGCCGCCTGATCGGCGTCGCTTCTGGCTTATTTTTGGGTATCATATATTTGATCTTCGGATTTTGGGACATGCTGATCGTCGCATTTATCATATCGGTTTGCACGTATATAGGCGGCAAGTTCGACACGGACGGGATGCGGTTCGACGCGGACGAGTGGCTCGGCAAGCTGAGCCGGCTTGCGGATCGTTGGAAATGGTTTCGATAACGGCGGAAGGCGGTTCCACCAGGAAACGGCCTTCTTCTGTTTTGTATGAGGGTAATTGTGGTATATTGAACGAAGAGACGTTCGGACTGAAGGCAGGAGGATGATTCGCGCGATGAAGCGTAGATTGGCCAGGGAAATCGCGTTGCAAAGTTTGTACCATATCGAGATGAACGACGTATCGCCGGAGGTGGCGATCGAGACCGTTCTTGAGGAAGCCCGCAGCGACAATGAAGCCGAGTTGGCCGTCGGCGACGGGGAGGTCGCGGGTACGCCTTATTTGGCGGACCTGGTGAAAGGGACTACCAAGCATAAAGAGCGGATCGATGAGACGCTTAGTGTTTATTTGACCGGCTGGAAAGTGGACAGACTGTCCAAAGTGGACCGGCAAATTTTGCGGCTCGCGGCTTATGAAATGCTGTTCGGCACCGAAGTTCCGCCGAAAGTCGTCGTTAACGAAGCGATCGAGCTGGCGAAACGGTTCGGATCCGACGAGTCGGGCAAGTTCGTCAACGGCGTGCTCGGCAAGCTGATCAAGGAACTGGATGCGATCAAGATCGGCTATGAAACGACTTGAGTTTAGAACAGGAACCAGGAGGGGGAACGATCGTGTCCGAGCATATTATTAACGGGAAACAATTGGTGAGCGACATTCGCGGCCAAATCAAGGAACAGGTCGACGTACTGGCGGCTGAAGGCTTTCGCCCCGGCCTCGCGGTCATACTGGTAGGAGAAGATCCGGCATCCGCCGTATACGTGCGCAATAAAGCGAAGGCGTGCGAACAGGTCGGCATTTATTCCGAGGTGCATCGTCTGCCTGCGGAAACATCGCAATCGGAGCTGCTCGAGCTGGTGGACAAGCTCAACCGTTCGACCGACATTCACGGCATTCTCGTGCAGCTTCCGCTGCCGAACCATATTTCCGAGGACGCGGTCATCGATGCGATCGCCGTCGAGAAGGACGTGGACGGCTTCCATCCGATTAATGTGGGCAATCTGTCCATCGGCAAGCCGAGCCTGCTTCCTTGCACGCCGGCCGGTGTAATCGAGATCATCAAACGGACGGGCAAGGTTATATCCGGCAAAAAAGCGGTTGTCATCGGACGCAGCAACATTGTGGGCAAACCGGTGTCGATGCTGCTACTGCGTGAAAACGCGACCGTGACGATCTGTCATTCGCGTACGGAAAATATGAAGGAGCTGTGCCGCGAAGCGGATATTCTCGTAGTCGCGATCGGCAAGCCGAAGTTCGTGACCAGAGAGTTCGTCAAGCCGGGAGCGGTCGTAATCGATGTCGGCATCAACCGTCTGGAGGACGGCAAGCTTGCAGGCGACGTCGATTTCGACGATGTCGTCGATATTGCCGGGCCGATCACTCCGGTACCGGGCGTCGTAGGACCGATGACGATTACGATGCTGCTGCAAAATACGGTGCAGGCCGCCAGCGCGCTGCGCAAGTAAGCGAAGCGGGATGTGACGACAATGGCGATGCATAATCCGGAAAAGGTGCTGTCCGTCAAAGATTTGACGCGATATATCAAAATGAAGCTCGAAGGGGATCCGGTGCTTCAGGATGTATGGGTAAGAGGGGAACTATCCAATTTCACGCATCATTCGAGCGGGCATATGTATTTTACGCTTAAAGATGCGGACAGCCGGGTCAAATGCATCATGTTCGCCTCCAACAACCAGCGGCTAAGCTTTATTCCGCGCGACGGCTCCAAAGTAATCGCGAGAGGCAATATATCCGTCTTCGAGAGGGACGGACAGTATCAAATGTACGTCACTCATATGCAGCAGGACGGGATCGGCAATCTGTACCTCGCGTTCGAGCAATTAAAGAAGAAGCTTGGCGAGGAAGGACTGTTCTCACCCGAGAGGAAAAGGCCGATTCCGAAATTTCCGCGGACGGTAGGCGTCGTCACTTCTCCTACAGGTGCAGCGGTCCGGGATATCGTAACGACGCTGCAGCGCCGTTATCCGACCGCCGCCATCCTGCTGTTCCCCGTACTGGTGCAAGGCGCTCAAGCGGCGCCTAGTATCGCGCGGGCTATAGAGGCGATGAATAGGCACGGCGAGGCGGACGTGCTGATCGTCGGGCGCGGCGGAGGATCGCTGGAGGAGCTGTGGGCGTTCAACGAGGAGATGGTCGCCCGGAGCATGTTCCGTTCGGCCATCCCGGTCATTTCGGCTGTCGGGCACGAGACGGACTTTACGATCGCCGATTTCGTGGCCGACCTTCGTGCGGCTACGCCTACGGCTGCGGCGGAGCTGGCCGTCCCGCATCATTTGGAGCTGAAGCAGCATCTCGTTCACTTGTCTCAGCGGCTGGTCAAAGGATTGTCGGCCCAAGTTTCCGTCAAGAAGGAGCGACTTAGCCGCTTGCGCAGATCTCCGGTACTGACTCAGCCTCAAAGACAGCTGCAGGAGCCGGCGCAGCGGCTCGACCGTCTGCGGGAACAGCTCTTGTACCGTCTGCGGCAGCGCGTCGCCGCTTCCAAGGAAACGGCCATGAAGCTGGAGCGCAAGCTGTCGGCCCATAATCCGAAGCAGCAGCTCGACTTTGCTAAGAAACGTGTCGAGGTCGCCAGGCACCAGTTGATCCAGTCGATGCAATCGATAAGTAAAGAATCGCGTCACCGCTGGACGGTGCAGCTGCGCCAGCTTGACGCGCTCAGCCCGCTTAAGGTCATGCAGCGGGGATATAGTCTGGCATACGACGAGCAGCAGAAGCGGATCATCAAGTCGATCAGTCAAGTTCAGCCAGGCGATATGATCCGGATCCGGCTCGCGGACGGGAAGCTCGATTGTCATGTATGGGGAATGGAGGAGAGCGGCAATGAGTAACGCGGGGAAAGAAAACGAGGTCGGCTTCGAGGAAGCGATGGACAAGCTGGAGCAGATCGTATCCAAGCTCGAGCACGGCGATGTCCCGCTCGAGAAAGCGATCGAGCTGTTCCAGGAAGGAATGGCGCTGTCGCATCTGTGCGGCCAAAAGCTCGAGCAGGTCGAGCGGAAAATCGAAACGCTGCTGGAGGAAAACGGAAATTTCGTGAAAAAGCCGTTCCAACCGGCTTCGGAATAAAGGGAGAATGCATTCATGTCTGATCCGTCCTTTACGGACTATATAAAGGGTTATGCGGAACGAATCGAGCGGGAGCTTACCGGCAGCTTGCCCGCCGACTGGCAGGTACCGTCCGTGCTGCGCGAATCGATGGCCTACTCGCTCATGGCCGGAGGGAAGCGAATGAGGCCCATCATGGTAATCGCCGCCGCGGAAGCTTGCAACGGCTCGGTCGAAGCCGCGCTTCCGATCGCGTGCGCGGTCGAGATGGTACATACTTATTCGCTGATCCATGACGACTTGCCGGCGCTCGACAATGACGATTACCGCCGGGGACGTCTTACGAACCATAAAGTGTACGGCGAAGCGACCGCCATCTTGGCTGGAGACGCCCTTCTGACGCACGCTTTTTTTGCCGCGGCCCGGACAGCCCGCCAATACGGGATTCCTTCCGACAGGGTGCTCGCCGTGATCGAGGATTTGTCCGTCTATGCGGGTCCTCGGGGAATGGTCGGCGGTCAAGTGGCCGACATGCAGGGCGAGCAAGGAATGACCCGGCTTGAAGAGCTGGAATATATTCATCTGCACAAAACGAGCGATCTGATCGTATTCTCGCTGAAAGCCGGAGGCCGGATCGGGGGCGCAACGGAGTATCAGCTGCAGGCGCTCGAGACGTTCGGTACGAATATCGGGCTTGCCTTCCAAATCCAGGACGATATTCTGGATGTCGTGGGCGACGCCGGCAAGCTGGGCAAAGCCGTACGCAGCGACGAGAAAATGCAGAAGGTCACCTATCCGTACTTCATCGGATTGGACGCCTCGCGTCGGAAGGTGGAGGAGTTGACCGCTATTGGCAAGGACGCTATCGTACGGGCCGAGCTGCCCAAGCCGGAAAGGCTGCTCCAGCTAGCCGACTATTTGATGAAGCGTGACCATTAATAGGCGTAAAATGGCGGTGCGCATCGGCGTTTCCGCCCGCTTTGCGTTCTCGTCCGCCGGGTTTCGACAACTCCATTGAGCGTTAATTCGCGGATATGGTATACTATTGGATATGAAATCACAATTCCATACGCATGGCGCGCCTAAGTCGAACGGAAAGCGAGGGCACTAATGTGCTTCTAAATCAAATTAATAGCCCGGCCGACCTGAAAAAGCTGAGCGTTTCCCAGTTGGAGACGCTGGCCGAAGAAATACGGGGCTTTCTCATTGAAAAACTATCGAAAACCGGCGGTCATCTCGCCCCCAATCTCGGGGTGGTCGAGCTGACGCTGGCGTTACATTACCTATTCGACAGCCCGAAGGACAAGTTCATCTTCGACGTCGGTCACCAATCTTACGTTCACAAAATTTTGACAGGCCGCAAAGACCGGTTCGACACGCTTCGCAAATACAAAGGATTGTGCGGCTTCGTGAAAATGTCCGAGAGCGAGCACGACGTTTGGGAAGCCGGACATAGCAGCACATCGTTGTCCGCCGCGATGGGGATGGCGATCGCCCGGGATTTGAAAGGCGAGAAAAACAAGATCGTGGCGGTGATCGGAGACGGAGCTTTGACGGGAGGCATGGCGCTTGAAGCGATGAACCATATCGGTCACGAGCGCAAAAATATGACCGTCATCCTGAACGACAACGAAATGTCGATCGCGCCGAATGTCGGCGCCTTGCACAACTATTTGAACAAAATCCGCACCGACAAGCATTACACCAAAGTGAAAGAGGAATTCGAGCATTTGCTCAAAAAAATACCGGCGATAGGCGGTACGCTCGCCAAAACGGCGGAGCGGCTGAAGGACAGCCTCAAATATTTGGTCGTCTCCGGCGTATGGTTCGAGGAGCTCGGCTTCAAATATTTCGGTCCGGTCGACGGACATAACTTGACCCAGCTGTTCGAGACGTTCAAGCAAGCCGAGAAGGTGAACGGTCCGGTCCTTATTCACGTCATTACGGTGAAGGGGAAAGGATATTCGCCCGCGGAAGCGGATTCCCATGCTTGGCACGGCGGCGGTCCCTACAAGATCGAATCGGGGCAGTTCGTCAAGGTCGTCGGCCCGCCGATGTATACCGACGTATTCGGCAACACGCTGATCGAGCTTGCGGAACAGGACGATCGGATTATGGCGATTACACCCGCGATGCCGAAAGGATCGGGGCTCGAGAAATTCGCCGACAAATTCCCCGGGCGGATGATTGACGTAGGCATCGCCGAGCAGCATGCGGCTACTTTGTGCGCAGCGCTGTCTCTCGAAGGAATGAAGCCCGTATTCGCCGTCTATTCGACGTTCATGCAGCGCGCTTATGACCAGATCATTCACGATATTTGCCGGCAAAATACGAATGTCGTCTTCGCGATCGACCGGGCAGGCTTCGTCGGCGCCGACGGGGAGACGCACCAAGGCGTTTACGACATCGCCTTCATGCGCAGCATCCCGAACATGGTGCTGATGATGCCGAAGGACGAGAATGAATTGCGGCATATGATGAAGACGGCGATCGACTACAACAACGGTCCGATTGCGGTCCGTTACCCGAGATTGAACGGTGTCGGCGTGAAGATGGACGATCAATTGCAGCCGATCCCGATCGGTACGTGGGAAACGGTGCGAGAAGGCGAGAAGTTCGCGATACTCGCGACCGGCGCTCCGATGCTGGAGCTTGCGGCAAGCGCCGCCGAGCTTCTCAAGAGCGAAGGAATCAATCCTCGCATAGTCAACGCCCGCTTCCTGAAGCCGCTGGACGAGAACATGCTGGTCAGCCTTTACGAAGACGGGTACCATATTGTGACCCTCGAAGAAGGCGCCGCATTGGGCGGCTTCGGAAGTGCGGTGCTGGAATTTTACGCCGAGCGCGGCATTTACGGGATGAAGATTAAGCCAATCGGCATTCCGGACTATTTCGTCGAGCACGGCAGTCCGAAGGAACAGCGCCAGGAAGTAGGCTTGACGCCGGAGCGGATCGTGACGGAATTGAAAGCGATGCTGCCCCGCAAGCGGCAAGCGGCCGGCTTAAAGTCGAGGTAGGAGCGTCAACCAACATGTCTTCGAATAAAGAGAGGCTTGACCTCCTATTGGTCGAGCAAGCGTATTATGACAGCAGGGAGAAGGCGAAGGCCGCCATTATGGCCGGACTCGTATTTGTTGACGAAGAGCGGATCGACAAAGCGGGGACGAAGGTTTCCCGCGAATCACGAATAAGTGTCAAAGGTGCCGTTCATCCGTACGTGAGCCGTGGCGGCTTGAAGCTGGAGAAAGCGATCCGCACCTTTGGAATCGATTTGAACGGAGCCGTCATGATCGACATCGGAGCTTCGACCGGCGGATTTACCGACTGTGCGCTTCAGAACGGGGCATCTTTCGTCTATGCGGTAGACGTCGGCTACAATCAGCTGGATTGGAGCCTGCGCAACGACCCGCGCGTATGCGTGATGGAGCGGACGAATTTTCGGTACACGCAGCCCGGCGACCTGCAAGGCCCGGTACCGACTTTCGCCTCGATCGACGTCTCGTTTATATCGCTAAAGCTAATCTTGCCGCCTCTCCGCTCGCTGCTTGACGCCGAAGGGCAAGTCGTGGCGCTGATCAAGCCGCAGTTCGAAGCGGGCAGGGAAAAGGTCGGCAAATCCGGTGTCGTCCGGGACCCGGAGGTTCATCTGGACGTACTCCGTACCATATTGAACTTCGCCTTGGAGACCGGCTTCGGCATCAAAGGACTAACGTATTCCCCGATTACGGGCGGGGAAGGTAACATCGAATTTCTTGTTTTGCTCGCGATGAACCCGAGCGACCCCGGTGCTTTGTCGGAGCCTGCACGCCATCAACTTATCCAAGATACGGTGGCTGCCGCATCCGGCGCGTTTTAGCTAATCATAAGAACCGCATGCATCCGAAACTCATCGAAACCGATGAGTTTTTTGCTTGTTGGCGAAAGGATTTTCCGTCTGCCTCTAGAATGTTTCAACATGGAGGGATGGCGATGCGTTCCGGTGACACGTTTGTCGTACTGCTGCTGATCGTAGTCGCATTGGTATGGTTTTACGCACGGGGGCGGCTGTGGTACCATAAACCGAGACCATCGTTTGCGATTCCGCGGCAGGATGAAATATTCGTACCGTCCGAAGAGGCGGTCCTTTTGTTGAATGCGCAAGGGTACGAAATCGTCGCCGGCAAGACGAAGCTCCCCGTTACGGTCACATTGGACGAGCAGGAGATGGAGAGCCGTTTGTTCGTCGACGCCTTTGTGCTCAAGGACAACGAGCTATTTATCGTGAAGCTGGCCAAGGAGCGGCAGCCGCTTGAAATGAGCGCAAGCGCAATCCGCGAACGGTTGCTCGTCTACAGCTTGCTGTATCCGGAAGCGGCCGGAGTGCTTTATGTCGATTTGACGATCCGCACCATACGCAAAATTACATTCGATATCGAACGGGAATAAAGGGAGGTTCTGCATGAAAGCCCAGCGTCACTTTAAGATCAGGGAAATTATTACGACAAAAGAAATCGAAACGCAGGACGTACTCGTGGAAGAAATGCGGGGAGCCGGGTTTCATGTAACACAAGCCACGATTTCCCGCGACATTAAAGAAATGCATCTGATAAAAGTGCCGCTCGAAGACGGCCGGTACAAATATTCGATGCCGGCGGAGCAGAAGTTGAATCCGCTGCCAAGACTCAAGAGGGCGTTAGCCGATCATTTCGTGCATATCGATTACACGGATAATCTGGTTGTCATGAAATGCATGCCCGGTACGGCGAATACGCTCGGATCGTTGATCGACAGTCTGGAATGGAGTGAAATTATGGGGACGATATGCGGCGATGATACGATCTTGATCATTTGCCGTACGAAGAAGCAAAGTGCCGATGTCGTCAAGCGATTTCTGGAGATGCTCGGATAAAGCACGCATACCGGCGGGAGGGGTAAATCATGATTACGGAGTTAACGATTCGCAACTTGGCTGTTATTGAGCATATAACCGTTTCGTTCCGGAACGGTTTTTCGGTATTGACCGGGGAAACGGGTGCGGGGAAATCGATTATCATCGACGCGCTCAGTCTGATCGCCGGAGGGCGCGGATCGGCGGAGCTGGTTCGTTACGGCTGCGAGAAGGCGGAGATCGAAGCGCAGTTCGATATCCAGCAAGGGCATCCGGTATACGAGGTGCTGGCCAAGATCGGCATCGATACGGCTGCCGATGAGCATCTGATCATTCGCCGGGAAGTGACCGCACAAGGGAAAAGCACGAGCCGGATCAACGGCCAGCTTGTCAATATGACGATGCTCCGCGAAGTGGGCGAATGGCTCGTCAACATCCACGGTCAGCATGAGCACCAGTCGCTGATGAAAACCGAAGCCCATCTGCATTGGCTCGATTTGTTCGATTCGGAGCGGATTGTTCCCGTGCGTTCGCAGTACGAGCAGTCGTATGACCGGTATTCTGCGCTTAGAAAAGAACTGCGTCATCTGGAGGAATCGAGCAAGCAAGCGCTGCAGATGGCGGACTTGTACCGGTTCCAAATCGAGGAAATCGGGGCGGCTAAGTTAAAAATCGGGGAAGATGAATCGTTATTGGAAGAAAAGCGCAAACTATCTAATGCGGAGAAGCTGTTTCAGAACGTGGCGGACTCATACGACGTTTTATACGGCTCCAAAGGGTTAACGGCGATTGCGAAGGCGGTTCAGAAAGTCGGCGATGTGGCGGGTGTCGATTCGGCGGTGCTGAATCCTCTGCTCGAGCAGATGCAGTCGGCTTATTACCAATTGGAGGATGCGGCATTCCAGCTGCGCGATTACCGTGACGGAATCGAGTTCAATCCGGCAAGGCTCGAGGAAATCGAAGACCGGCTTAGTCTAATCGCAACGCTTCGGCGCAAATACGGCGATGATGTAGGGGAAATGATCGCTTACGCCGAGCGGATTCAGCAGGAGCTTCTGCTAATCGAGAATAAAGATGAAACGATCAAGCGGATCGAGCGGGATACCGAACGCGAGAAGGAAATATTGCTTACCGTCGGATCGAAGCTGTCGAAGCTGCGGCAAGATGCGGCCAAACAATTGGCCGGCGGCATTGAGGCCGAGCTGAAGGCTCTACATATGGAACGGACCCGTTTCGACGTCAGTTTTCGCAGGTACGACGACTTGGATGCCGGGGATTCGGTCTATTTGTCGCGAAACGGATTGGACGAAGCCGAATTTCTCATTTCGCCCAATCCGGGCGAACCGCTGCGGCCTTTGGCGAAAATCGCCTCGGGTGGTGAAATGTCGCGTATTATGCTGGCGATGAAATCGATTTTTGCCCGCGTGGATCGGATACCGGTGCTCGTTTTCGACGAAGTCGACACGGGCGTAAGCGGTCGTGCGGCACAGGCGATCGCCGAGAAAATGTCCGAGCTGTCGCGTTATTGCCAAGTGTTCTCGATCACGCATTTGCCGCAGGTCGCTTGTATGGCCGACTCGCATTATTTGATCCAGAAGACGGTTCAAGGGGATCGGACGTTCACCTCGGTTGAGGATGTGCGCGATGTCGACCGGGTACGGGAGCTGGCCCGGATGCTTGGCGGAGTAGAAGTGACGGAAACGACGATGAATCACGCCCGGGAGATGATCGCACTGGCGGATGAAAAGAAAATGAACACCAATGCATGAATATAACCGCAAACGGTGGCATCATTTTCAGTTATAAAACAGTTGGGGCACGGTTACCTTATAGGTACGCGAACGGCGAAACCGCCCAGTCAGGCAGCTAAGCGTAAAGGAGCGTGACCCGAGTTGACCACCGGCAAAAGAAAAAGATTGATGGGTCTTATTCTCGTCTTCTTCGTTTGTTTAGGTTGTATTTCCACTCCTTTTCAAAGCTTCGCATCATTTCCTAACGAGTTAAGATTATTTACGGGTCAAGGCAAGGAGCTTCATTTGTCGATGCCCGTGCATGCGCAAGTGACGGTCGATCCGAACGTCGTCAAGGTGAATGGCAATTCCCGGCATTCGTTTCAAGTCGATCTGAACAAGCCGATCTCATTGGAATCGGCGCAAAGCGGCGAAACGGAGCTGCAGCTTCGGCTGTTCGGCAAAATTCCGTTAAAGACGGTCAAAGTGAACGTAATGCCCGATCTGAAAGTGATTCCCGGCGGACAAACGATCGGCGTCAAAATCAAGTCGGACGGCATCATGATCGTGGGTCACCACCTCGTAACCATAGCCGACAACAAGAAAGTGTCTCCCGGCGAAGAAGCCAAGCTGCAAGTAGGGGATTTGATCAAGGAAATCGACGGAACGTATATTAACGACGTGTCGAAGGTGGCGGATATCGTCAAGAAAGCGGGAGAGCAATCCAAATCGCTCGCGCTCAAAATACGCCGCAACGATCAAGACATCCGTGCGGAAATCAAGCCGGCCTACGACACGTTCGATAAAGCGTACCGACTCGGCCTTTACATCCGCGATTCCGCCGCCGGCGTAGGAACGCTGACGTTTTATGCGCCCGATCAAGGCGTATATGGAGCATTAGGTCACGTCATTACGGACATGGATACTCAAACGCCGATATCTGTCGGGGAAGGTCAAATCGTCCACTCCAACGTAACCTCGATCGCGAAAAGCCAGAACGGCGAACCGGGAGAAAAGCGGGCCAACTTTTTCAACGAAAGCAAAGTGCTCGGCAATATCGAGAAAAACACGGCATTCGGCATTTTCGGCAAAATGTTCGCTTCACCCGAACATAGCCTAAGCAAGGAAGCTATTCCAGTCGCCTTCGCCGAGGAAGTCAAAGAAGGTCCGGCGCAAATATACACCGTCGTTTCGGGGCAAAAAGTGGAGAAATTCGATATCGAGGTTACCCATGTGTCCAAGCAGGAGTTCCCGGCAACGAAAGGAATGGTCATCAAAATTACCGATCCCCGCCTGCTTGAAAAGACGGGAGGCATCGTTCAAGGGATGAGCGGAAGCCCGATTATCCAGAACGGTAAAATGATCGGCGCGGTAACACACGTCTTCGTAAACGATCCGACATCCGGGTACGGCTGCTTTATCGAGTGGATGCTTCAGGACGCGGGCGTCGTCATTAACCCGAATGCGCAAAAAAATCTTAAGGCCGGATAAGGGCCTTAAGATTTTCATTTTTTGTCGATTCTTACGAGAAAATAAGGGAAAATTTTATTATAGATGATTTTCTAAAAAAATAAAAGAAAAAACTTTTTCGACAGAAGGAAAATGATCGGCCTTGTCGAAAATATTTTAATAGTGGAACTAAACCATCACATTTTACAACAATTGAAGGAGGATATGATGTTGCAAAAGATCGAAGTGTTATTGGCCGATGACAACCGGGAATTTACTAACCTGCTTTCCGAATTTATCTCCGAGCAAGACGATATGGTGGTGGCCGGCGTCGCATACAACGGTAACGAAGTGCTGTCATATATCGAGCACAACAATAAAGCGCCGGACGTACTCATTCTCGATATCATCATGCCGCATCTCGACGGACTCGGCGTTCTGGAGAAGCTCCGTGAGATGAATTTGAATCCGCAGCCCAAGATCATTATGCTTACTGCATTCGGTCAAGAGAACATCACCCAGAAAGCGGTTCAATTGGGCGCCTCCTATTACATATTAAAACCTTTCGATATGGAAATTTTGACGAACCGGATCCGGCAGCTCGTGACGAATACGAGCCCGATGACGTCTCACGTCTCGTCGAAGCCGAACGTCGTTCCGATCACGAAGGGCCGCAATCTCGACGCGAACATTACGAGCATCATTCATGAGATCGGGGTTCCCGCGCACATTAAAGGATACCAGTATTTGCGCGAAGCGATCACGATGGTGTACAACAACATCGAAATACTCGGAGCCATTACGAAAACGCTCTATCCGGCCATTGCCGATAAATACAAAACGACCCCGAGCCGTGTCGAGCGCGCTATCCGCCACGCGATCGAAGTCGCCTGGACGCGCGGCAACATCGACAGCATCAGCCACTTGTTCGGCTATACGATTAATATTAGCAAATCGAAGCCGACAAATAGCGAGTTTATCGCGATGGTGGCGGACAAGCTGCGGATTGAGCATAAAGTGTCGTGAAAGGGTAAGGAGTAAGGATTACGTTCTCATCAGTAATCCAAGCTGACAATCTTGCTTCGTAGCCGACTAACGGTTCTCATCTCGCCCGATAAATCTTATTGATTTATTGGGCTTTTATGTTTGCAGTTATTTAAATTTAATGATTAATCTAATAAGGAGAGATGAAAAATGATCGAGTTTGAACGCCTCCATCATGTAAGCATAGCGGTCAGAGACTTGGAACGAGCAAGAAGATTCTACTCGGAAGTACTCCGCTTTCAAGAAATCGAACGGCCGCCATTTAAGTCCAAAGGAATCTGGTATGCGGTCGGGAATCATCAACTTCATTTATTGGAACATCCGAATGGCGAAACTTTACGTAACGGTGAGATAGATTCCGTAGACGGACATTTTGCAATCTGGGTTAAAAGCTATAAAACCACGATTGAATGGCTTGAAAAAGCAGGTGTATCTTATGAAGCGAGACCGCATAGCGTTGCGGGGTTTGCCCAGATCTACATTCTTGATTTGGACAAAAATATAATCGAATTTGATGTCGCATACGATTCATAGATTGCTATAAAAGACACTTTCATTTCCTCCGGAAACTAACCGGAGCCCGTCCCCAATATTGGCTGTATACGCGCGAGAAATGGCTCGCATCCTGAAACCCACTCAAGGAGGCGGCCTCATATACTTTCATGCCGGATTCGAGCAGCGCTTTGGACCGTTCCATTCGCTGCTGAAGCACATAATCGGAGAAAGGGAGGCCGATCTCCTTCTTGAACAAGCGGCTCAAATAGACGGGATGAATGCCGGACCGGTCTGCGAGCTCCTGCAGCGACAGCTTCTTGTGCAGCTCCCGCTGCACGTGGGCGACGGTCTCGCGAATGATCGGGTGCCGGACGGACTCGACCGTCCTTTTCGCCGCTGCTATGACTTCCCCGGCCAATTTTCTCAAGAGCGCCAGTCCTTGTTCCGCAGTTTGCGTATCCGCATAGGAAAGCGGGTTGGCCAGATCCGCGCCGAATCCGTCGCCCAAGCTCCACCCGCGCCGTTCAGCGTGGCGGACGAGAAGCAGGCAGCCGTCCAGCAGGTGGACACGCCAATTGTCGACGGACGAGGAGGCTGCTTCCAATTTACGGCTCCACCAAACGTTCAAAGCAGCTTCGACTTCGGCAAGGACACAAGTGTCGAGTGCGATGTGGAGCCATTGCGTAAAGTCGTCCCGCGATTGTTCCGCCGCTGACTTTGCTCGTGACGGCAGTCCAGGGTTCTCTATACTATGAGCATCCTGTTGTTCCTGCTCCATGGAGCGCAGGGAAAGTTCGATCAACACCGGCTCGAGCTCCGACGCCGGTTCTTCGGCATACACCCGGACCGTATTTGCCAGGCGATCGTATTTCCAACCGGCTTGAGGATTTCTTCTAACGGAGGAAGGCGTTTGTTCCGGGCACCGCTGCCCATTGAGACGGATGGCCGCCGGTTTGTTTCCGAGATGCACGATCACTTCGTAGCTGCGATGCTCCGGCATTCCTTCGTATGTTCCTCTCCGCCGCCATATGCGTACCATGATCCGATCTTCGGCCTCATCGCAATGCATGCGTGTTTGGGCGGTGAATCCTTCTTCGTATCGGAACGATACGCCGTCATCTTCATACATTACAGTTTCGCTGGATTCATTCGGGTAAACGTGGAGCGTAATTCGTTCCGCGCCGGTCGGATCGATGTAGTCCATATCCGGTCTCATTGGAATGATCGCTCCGGCTTTGACGAACAGTGGCCCTCCCGCATGCTCCGGAATCCGGTAGGCGATTGTAGCAGGTCCTTCATGACGTTCGCCCGTCCAATAATCGATCCAGCAGCCCGCCGGCAGGTAGACACGATCGGTAAAGACGGCCACGAGCAAATAATCGCCAAGCATATATTGATCGCACAAAGCCCTGCACTGTTCGTCATCGGGAAACGAGAGCGGCATAGCCCGGGCGATCGGCATACCCGTAAGCGCCGCCGTATGTGCGGCGGAATACAAATAAGGCAGCAGCCGGTAGCGCAGACGGGCGTACATGCGGAATAAGCCGCGCTGTTTTTCTTCGAGAAAACAGGGGTGACGGAAATGTCTCCCGGAGTTATTTTGCGACCAAGGCATGAGAAACCCGGCATGGATCCCTTCCGGCTCGTCTACATGCATATGAATCGCCGTATGCGCGTGGCCGGATAAGCCCGAATTCAGCGCGGAAATGACAGCCGTCGACCGTAAGCCGTACTTTCCGCATTCGGTAGCGGTAAATTGCTGCATGCCCGTATAACCGACAACCGTATGAATCATCGGCCTTTTTCCGGTCTGTTTGCGGTAGCCTTCCTGCATTTGCTTGCCGAGCAATATGGGGTACAAATTATGAAGCTCGTTATCCGACATGCCGTTCGCCCAGCTCCGGTCCGGATGCGGAACGGTTTGAGCGGCACTCGGGATTTTGAAAGCGTCGACACCTTCGTCCACGAACGTACGCAATTGGTCGAACCACGCTCGTTCCGTTTCATCGCCGACAGCGGGCAATTCACTGCCTGCGAGCCGTTCCTCATAGGCGGACAGATCATAGTCGCATGCAATCATAAGGCTGAGCTTGAAGCCGTGGCGATGCAGCGTATCGATGAAGGCGGACGATTCATGACGGTTGGACGATATGACGAAGCGCCGGAAGTCCCATGTTCTGTTTCCGGAATCGTCGTGATCCGCGGCCATCCAACCGTCGGACAAACCGATCAGATCGCACGGAATGCCTTCTTGACGAAACTTCAGCGCGTCCTCCACGATTTGCCGCCCGCCGGCCTCTACACTGCAAAAATAGTGCAGGCCGTAGGCCCAGATCGGCAGCAGGCGCGGTTTGCCGGCTATATCGGTATACCGGTTCATCAGCTCGGCATAACCGTTTCCGTGAAACAGATAAAAATCCAGCTCGCCTTCCGGTCCGTCGATGCAAATCCGCCCGCTATCGCCGCTGCCGATGTCGATGGAATGTTTCCACGAAGTATTCATCAGAACCGCCCACCCGCGGCTGCTCATGACGAACGGAATCGGCGAATGAAAGTTGGTTCCGGATACCCACATATCCACCTTCTGACCTGTCCGTTCGATCCCATCGGGCGCAACGTCGCCCAAACCGTATATCGCTTCCCCGGAAAGCATGGCGAAGCCGATGCTGAAGCCGTCTGCGCCCATGGAACGCGGCGGCATCTCGGTGCGAACGCACTCTCTTCCATTGTGGGCATTCCACCGGAAATGCCCGCTCTGCCGATCGATAAGAAGCTCCGCGGTATCGGTTCGGACCGCAATCGTTATCCCGTCATGTTCCGTCGTATAGGGACACCGCTTGTCGGGATGTCGCACTACCCCGTAACGGATCAGTGCCGGTTCCGGAAACAATCCGGTTTCGTTAAGCCTGATCCGGAACGTGTGAGGGGCGACCGGGCTGACGCACATCCAGCCGCCTTGCTCCAATTCGAACTGAAATCCGCTCATTTGCCGGTTCATCGATCCACCCCCGTTTACATCATCATATCACGCCAGTACTAAGGTGGATATAGTTAATAGGTTATGAATCATCATGAAACGATTAATAATTGGTTGTCGATAGCAATGAAAATGTCATCCCGGTTACGTATACGGCACCGCCCCTTTTTGATAATCTGTAGTACGAAAGCATCAATCCGTTCGACGGGAGCGAGAGGAGACAAAGGCACATGTCCTATCGGTTTGCGATTATCGGATGCCGGCACGGGCACATTCAGAGCTTTATCAAAGACATGCTGGACAAGGGGCATACTTGCGCCGGAATATACGATGCCGAGGATTGGAAGCTGGCCCGGCAATATGCGGAGCGATTTCAGATCCCGCTGGTTGAGCGCATGGAAGAGCTGCTGACGCCATCGGTGCATATCGTCGGATCGTCGGCGGTCAATAACGAGAAGATCGACCTGATCGAAGCGTGCGAGCGGGGAGGTCAGCATATTTTGCTAGATAAACCGGCCGTTACGGACCGGTCGGGTCTCCGGCGTCTGGAAGCAGTCGCAGAGCGGGGGAAAATTCAGATCGGTCTGATGCTGCCCAAGCGGTTTTGGGGCTTGCTGACTGCGCTGAAACGGGAAATCGAAGCGGGTGCTATCGGCGGGCTCGTACATATTTATGTAAGCAGTCCCCACAAGCTGGTGCCGACTTCGCGGGATGCTTGGCATTTCTCCAAAGAGCGGAACGGCGGCGTGCTGATCGATCTGCTCATACACGATATGGATCTGCTGCGCTGGCTGACCGGCAAAGAAATCGCAATGACTCAGAGCGTTATGTCCAAAAGCATTTTGCCCGAGTACCCGGATTTTTACGATGCCGCTTCCGTGCAGGTTGTGATGGAAGACGGTACGTCGGCGCAGCTGTATGCGGACTGGCATACCCCGGCAAACAACAAGGACGGGCGATTTAGCCGTATCGTTATTACAGGAACGGAAGGATATGCCGAATATGGAGTCGTCTACGACGCCGATGAAGGGAAAGACAAGACGTACGTCCGTATCACGCGCGGAGACGGGCCGGATCAGTACGGCACTCTCTTGAAACCGGATGCGGCGATCGCATCGGCCGTCAGCGATTTCCTGGATCGGGTGGAAGGCAAGCCGGGACAGTTTAAGCACCGGGACATTATTGCCGCGAGCCGGGCGACAATCGAGGCGGACGAGCAGGCAATCATTCGAAACCGTTTCGCTTAAACCTACAGGGAGGGGACAAAAGCATATGAACAAGAAAAAGGATAAATCGAACGTAGGAGCCGCCGTCATCGGACTCGGGCGCGGCCGTGCGCATGTGAATGCGCTCCTTCGCGCCGAAGGCGCGGAGCTGATCGCGGTGTGCGACAAAAATAAAGAAGCGGCCGAAGCGTTCGCCGCCCAACACGGCGTGGACGCCTATACGGATTTGGGCGAGCTGCTGAAGCGGGACGATATCGATCTCGTTCACGTCTGTACCCCGAGCGGACTGCATACCGAAATGCTGCTCCAAATCGCCGCAGCGGGTAAGCATGCCATCACGGAGAAACCGCTCGACATTACGCTGGAGCGGATCGATAGCGCGATCGACGCGTTCGCAAGACGCGACCTGCAGCTCGGATGCATATTCCAAATCCGGCTTATGCCGGCCATCCGCGAGATGAAGCAGGCCATCGACGCCGGACGTCTAGGCAAGCTCGTATTGGCCAATGCGCATGTCAAATGGTTCCGGACGCAGGAATATTATGATCAGAACGGCGGCTGGAGAGGGACATGGGCATGGGACGGAGGCGGATCGCTGATGAATCAGGCCGTCCATACGATCGACCTGCTTCAATGGATGATGGGTCCGGTTCAATCCGTAGTCGGCCATACGCAGGTAAGCGCCCACCGGATCGAGACGGAAGATATGGGAGTGGCGCTGGTCAAGTTCGCGAACGGCGCATTCGGTACGATCGTCGGCACGACGGCCGTATATCCGGGCTTCGGCACGTCTCTGGAAATATTCGGCTCGGACGGCGGAATCGCCATGAAGGACAACCTCATTACAGATTGGAAAATACGCGGGGATAACATGGCGGCCGAAGAGGCGGACATGCTGAAAAGATTCGGCGACGGCAAAGGTACGGGCGAAGCGAAAGCCGCGCCTCCGGCCGATACGACATCCGTGCAAATTCAGGATATGATCGATGCCGTACGGTACAACCGTCAGCCGATGATTACCGGCAGAGAAGGACGCGACGCGGTGGAAGTCGTGCTTGCCATTTACGAGTCGGCCCGTACGGGGAAAGAAGTTTTTCTGCCTTTGAAAAAATAATGATTAGAAAAGCCGTTCCCCCAATATGGAGGAACGGCTTTTTTGCTTGAGGTTTGAGATAGGAGGGTGAAGCCTTTCGGCGGGGGATTATTTTACCCTTCCTGCAAATGGTTCGTAATGTTCGCTTTCCCCGATATTTCCTGTATCCAAGAGCTGGCAAGCTCTTGAACTTCATTCGTAATGAGCGTTTCGCGAATATCGTTTTTCTTCTCTTCGTAAGCCGGGATGACCGCCGCTTTCTTGTCGGTTACTTTGATAATATGGAAGCCGTGCTCCGTTTGTACGACGCCGCTCAGCTGCCCTACGGGGAGAGTGAAGGCCGCGTCCTCGAATTCCTTGACCATTGTCCCTTTGGCAAAAAAGTCCAAGTCTCCTCCTTTATCTTTCGAGCCCGGATCGGTTGATTTTTCTTTGGCCAGTTGGGCGAAGTCGGCCCCCGTATTCAACTGGGTCAATATCGCTTCCGACTCCTCTTTGGTCTTAACCAAAATGTGTGACGCCTTCACTTGCTCGGGAGTAGACAGCGTCTCTTTATTTTCGTCATAATATTTCTTCATTTCTTCTTCGGTTACGTTCGTTTTCGGTTCCAGCATTTTGCGCAGCCGGACTTGCATCGGCATTTGCTTCTTTAGATCGTCTTTCGTCATGCCGTACTGCATGAGCATCATTTCGAACTCTTCGTCCGACGAAATGGAGAGCCCTTTCTTGAACGAGTCAAGCTCTTTATTCAGGTCGGCATCCGTTACCTGGATCCCCGCTTTGTCCGCTTCCTGCTTCACAAGCTCTTCTTGAATCAAATTGTTCAATACTTGCGAGCCGCCGTTCTTCATCAATTCGTCGAACAATTGCTTCTTCCCGATATCGACACCGTTCACGGTGGCGACTGCGGTGTCTTTCTCCTCCCCGCCCCGAGTAAAGGCGTATACGGATACTCCGACGAGTATGACGAACAGAATGACGGAAACCCCTATCCACAGTTTGCCCGTATCCTTTGATCTTCTTGATTTCATGCTTGTATGAACCCCTCTCTGACGGATCAGAATGAATAGATGAAAGTCCGTTTTTCCAACTATAACAAATCCACCCGGGCGGAACCTTAATTTCAGATAAAAAAGTTGGGGGATATCTGGAAAAAAGCGGGGATGGTGTCGGGATGAAAGGGTATGACTCGAAAGATGCCCGGGTTATTAGCCGTATTACGTGGAAAGTTGGACGATCGTGTCCGATGTTCACAAAATTTTGAAAAGTGCTTGACAAGAAGTGACAAACACCGACGGATGAATCGTATTATAATGAATTCTAAATACAAACGTTAACAAAAGATCAAATACGAAAGAGGAAGGAAAAAACATGAACGCGGTATTGTTGGAAGAAGCTGAGACGATAGAGCAGCTTCGCGGAGACTTGGTGGCGCTTGCCATGCAGAAAGGCACCTTTGCAGACGACACCGTGCTGGAGATGAGCCAGCAGCTCGACGAATTTTTGGTACAATTCATTAAACTGCAGCAGGAGTGCAAATAAGGAACCGTCACGTAATAAAGTATTGCACGGAGATGCCCTTTTCATCTCATGAATGGGTCAGGGGTATCGGTTACAGGGTAGGTAATTGCGTGACAGTTCCTAAGTGCTCGTTACATACAGGTAAGTTACCGGGTAACGGCCCGGCCCATCCCTCCGCTTAACGAAAGCGGAGGGTTTTTTTCCGTGCGCATGACGACCGGCCATTTTGACCAAACTATTCATAATCGAAAACGCATCAGTGGCGGAGGGACCGGGATGGGAGTAAAAAGCGCGAGGCCGATATCCGATATCGAGGGCACCATACGTTCCGATAACAATACGAAGCGGCTGCTCCGTTCCATCCGGAAGGGCGAGATCGCCTTGATCCGGCATGCCGATCTGGACGAACCTGCTGCGGAAGGGCTGCTGCTGGCCGGTGTAAAAGCGGTAGTAAATGCGGCCAGGACGATGACCGGCAAGTTCCCGCACGAAGGCCCCTTATGTTTGCTGCGTTCGGGTGTTCCCGTATTCGAGATCGAAGATGAGTGTTTCGAAGCCGTCCGCGACGGGTCAATGGTGACGCTCAGCGAAGGAATGCTCGCAGTCGGGCCAATTGCGATCCCTTGCCGGTCGTTCGGCTGGGAAGAGATGATCGAGGCAAACCGTTTGGCCGAGTGGAGCTTTGGGCGCACGGTGATCGGCTTCGCCGAAAATACGCTTCATTATGCGAATAAAGAGCTGGATATGCTGCTCAAGCCGCTGGACCTTCCGCCGCTCGGTAGGAAGATCAAAATGAATCACGTTCTTATCGTTTCCCGGGGCAAAGGCTATAAGGAAGACTTGGCCGCCCTGAGATTTTACATAAACGAAGTGAAGCCCGTAATGGTAGGGGTCGACGGAGGAGCCGACGCCTTGACCGCTCAAGGCTATCGGCCGGATTTCATTATCGGCGACATGGACAGCGTATCGGATGAGACGCTTCATATCGCTGCTCAACTGCTCGTACACGCTTACGTGGATGGCCGGGCTCCGGGGCTCGAGCGGATACGGCGTCTGGGGCTTAGCTGCGATACCGTCGCGGCTCCGGGAACAAGCGAAGACGTCGCGATGCGGATCGCGTTCGAGCAAGAAGCCGCGAAGATTGTCATCGTCGGCTCTCACAGTCATCCCGTAGATTTTCTGGAAAAGGGCAGGGCGGGGATGTCCAGCACGCTGCTCGTCCGGATGATGGTCGGCCATAAACTGGTCGATGCCAAAGGGGCGAGCTTGTGGATGCAGCCGAAAAAGCCGCTGCTCCATGTCGTGCCGGACTTGCACATATCCAATAAAGAACCTTAACGGAATTACCGCCCTGACTGACGACCGGGGATATGTGGTTATTCCGTTAAAGTTCCTAACTAACCGTTGACAATGCGGAAGGAGGCGCGCGGATGAGCGCAACGGTATCGATCGTCGTACCGGCTTGGAACGAGGAACGATCCATAGGGGCAACCTTGGAGGCTCTTCACCAAATACGGGGCGATTCCGGCAAGCCGATGTGGACCGAACTGATTGTAGTCGATGACGGAAGCAGCGACCGGACGGCGGACGTAGCCGCCCGCTGGGCGACAGTCGTGGTCGAGCATGCGCGAAGGCTCGGCAAAGGCGCGGCACTCCGTACCGGCTGGACGCGTGCGAGCGGCGATATCGTCATGTTCGTCGACGCCGATTTGGAGTGTTCGGCCGTTCATCTGGCCGGTCTGCTGCAGCCGGTACAGAACGGGGATGCCGATATGGCGATCGCCCGTTTCTCCGCTGCCCCTGCAAACGGAGGCTTCGGGATCGTAAAACGGTTTGCCGGCAGAGGCATTTATAAGCTGACGGGACTTCGGTTTGAAGCTCCTTTGTCCGGTCAACGCGCCGTTCGAAGCCAGCTGCTGCGGCAAATCGGCCGATTGCCCGAAGGATTCGGCATAGAAGTCGGATTGACGATAGACGCGGCACGCCTCGGTTTTCGCATTTGCGAAGTCCCTTTGCCGCTCCGGCACAGGGAAACGGGGAAAACGCTTCTAGGCTTTATGCATCGGGGCAATCAATTGATCGCGGTCGGAAAAACGATGCTGTATCGGTGGATGAGGCCTGTCCCATGATTATCGTTTACATCATATGGATAGTTGTTCTTGCTTGCGCGGGAAGTGCGGTTCTTCCCGCGACGCTTCGTTTTCTTAGGCAGCACGGATTGACGGCGGCGAACTATGCCGGGGACAACATCCCCGTCGGATCGGGAGCCGTGCTTGCACTATTGTTCGCTCTGTTACACACGATCGCCGAACTGACGGCCGCGAGCGGGCTTTGGATGGATACGGCTGCCGTTATTCGCGGGAATACAGCGGCGTTTTTGCTCGTATTCGCTGCAGGCTGGATTGACGATTCCATCGGAGACCGGGCCGTAAAAGGCTTCGGCGGACATTGGAGGCAATGGCGGGAAACACGAACGCCTTCGACGGGGGCAATCAAAGCCGGAGTGATCGGAATTGCGGCATTCTGGATCGTCACCCGCTACAGCAGTAATTGGGCGGAAGGACTTCTCGACTGGGTGACGATCGTTCTGGCGGCAAACGCCGTTAATTTGTTGGATGTTAGACCCGGACGGGCGTGGAAGAGCTTCTATCTCGGAGCGGCCATCCTACTGGCCGCGAAACCTGAAGGGGCAAGCATCATCTGGCTTCTGCCCAGTGCCGCCGGGGGGATCGCACTGATGCCGGGTGATTTGCGGGGGAAGCATATGCTCGGTGATTGCGGTTCCAATCTGCTCGGGTTCGCGCTCGGCTGCTCGCTGGCGGTCGCGGCTCCCATATGGCTGCAAGGACCGGCGCTTGCCGTGCTGGCGGCGATGCACCGGACAGCGGAAAAAAGCTCGATCACGGCATGGATCGAGCGGCATAGGTGGGTCCGGTGGCTGGACCGGTTCGGGCGCGTCTAGGACCGGAATGTTGGCGTTGACAGCTGCCAATTCCGGTCTAGGGACCGGAATGTTGACAGAAAGATAACGTCAATTCCGGTCTAGGACCGCTTTTTTTTTGCCCGGAAACGGGGAGCGACATAGTTACGCTTGCGGTCGCGGAAAAAAATCCAGCCGCCGATGAAGGCGACGCCGGCTACGAATAAAACGAAGCCGATCGCCATTTTGCCCCATAATATATGCGGATTCTCGTCTTCCGGTCCGAATTGCGCGAAGAAGGCGTCTTTCATCGCAAGAAAGCCGTAGGTCGCGGCGGCTCCGGGGATAATGAGCAGCAGGATGGCGACGAACCGCTGAAATTTTTCTTTCATGAAGCGGGACCTCTCTTCAGCTCATAGTAGTCATTCTTCTATCTTATCTCGAATCCTATTTGATGTCTAATTCGCTTTTGGTACAATAAAGGCATCGTTTCGAAAGACGGGAGGAACATTTATGTCCAAAACATTCGACCTGGTCGTGCTCGGAGGCGGCATCGGCGGTTATTCCGCGGCTATCCGCGCGGCACAGCTGGGGAAGTCGGTTGCGATCGTCGAGCGGGACAAGCTCGGGGGCACTTGTCTGCACAAGGGCTGCATCCCGAGCAAGGCGCTGCTGAGAAGTGCCGAAGTATATGCCACGATGAAGCGGGCCGACGAATTCGGCGTGATGGCGGGTACGGTATCGTTCGATTTTTCGAAAGCCCAAGCACGAAAAGCGGCAATCGTAGAGCAACTGCACAAAGGTCTGCAATATTTGATGACCAAACATAAAATCGAAATCATCCGCGGGAACGGGCGCATCATCGGGCCTTCGATCTTCTCGCCGAGAAGCGGCTCGGTCGCCGTTGAGCTGGAGGACGGAGATATGGAGACGCTCGTGCCCGCCCAGCTCATCATTGCGACCGGGTCCAGGCCGGGCATGCTGCCGGGCTTGGAGGCGGACGGCCGACGGATTATGACAAGCGACCATGCGCTCGAGATGGAGAGCTTGCCCACATCGATCGTCATCGTCGGCGGAGGCGTCATCGGCGTGGAGTGGGCCACGATGCTGCGGGAGTTCGGCGTCGAGGTGACGATCGTCGAGGCGGAGCGCCGGCTGCTTCCTACCGAAGACGAGGACGTGTCGCGGGAGCTGGAGCGATTGTTCAAGAAACGGGGCATCCGGATCATGACCGGTACGAAGCTGCTCGTCGATTCCGTTGCTAGCGGCGAGGACGGCGTCCGGATGACGGTGGAAACGGCCAAAGGCGAGGAAACGCTGACTGCGGAAACGATGCTCGTGTCGGTCGGACGAGTCGCCAACGCCGATGGAATCGGGCTGGAGAATACGGATGTACGCATCGAGAAAGGCGTTATTAAAGTGAACGAATTTCTGCAAACGACCGAACCGCATATTTATGCCGTCGGCGATGTGAACGGCGGGGTGCAGCTCGCACACGCGGCCGGACATGAAGGAATCGCCGCAGCCGAGCATGCCTCCGGCAAAACGACGCATAGGCATGCCTCGCATCTGGTGCCGCGATGCGTGTATACCCGCCCTGAGGTGGCTTCCGTCGGCTGGACCGAACGTCAGGCGGCCGAACTGGGCTATGAGCTGAAGACGGCCAAGTTCTCGTTTAAGCCGCTCGGCAAAGCGCTCGTTTACGGCGAGAACGACGGGTTCGTAAAAGTGGTAGCCGACGCGAAGACGAATGATCTGCTCGGCGTACATATTATCGGGCCGAATGCGACCGATCTGATCTCGGAAGCGGCCCTTGCCAAACTGCTCGATGCAACGCCTTGGGAAGTAGGCAGCGTCATCCATCCGCACCCTACATTGTCCGAAGCGCTTGGCGAGGCCATGCTGTCGGTGGACGGGCTGTCGATCGGAGGATAAACCGCCAAGGCGGACAAATTCCGTTAAATTGTATTCACGGCCAAAAGCGATTATAATATACTTATAGTGTCAACTCTTAAGACCTGATACTAAAATCACTCCGTCAAGTGGAGTCTTTGCTTCGACGCTAATCCAGATGTTTTACGGGAACCCCGATACTTATCGATCATGATCAAGCAGATTTTTTTGTATTTACTATTCCGGCGAGCGAAGGCGCTCCAGACGCCATATCCGTTCGGCCGATCAGGAGGCTGAAGCCCCATGTCCATCGGTCAATTGACGAAGCATAAGCAACTTGGCCTTTCCGACACGCAAGCGCTCGACATGTACAGGTTCATGCTGCTCGCCCGAAAGTATGACGAACGCGCCCTGCTGCTTCAACGTGCGGGCAAAATCAACTTTCACGTTTCCGGCATCGGACAGGAGGCGGCCCAAGTCGGCGCGGCATTCGCGCTCGACCGGAATCGCGATTATTTTCTGCCCTACTACCGCGACTATGCATTCGTACTCAGCGTCGGCATGACGCCCAAGGAGCTGATGCTTTCGCTGTTCGCCAAAGCGGGTGACCCCAACAGCGGCGGACGGCAAATGCCCGGTCATTTCTCGCATAAGAAGCTTCGGATCGTCACCGGCTCCTCCCCCGTGACTACGCAGGTGCCGCATGCCGTCGGTATCGCGCTCGCCGCGAAAATGAAAGGCGAGTCATTCGTCTCCTTCGTCACGTTCGGCGACGGGTCGAGCAATCAGGGCGATTTCCACGAAGGCTGCAATTTCGCAGGCGTTCATAAGCTGCCCGTCATCTTTATGTGTGAAAACAACCAATATGCGATATCGGTCCCGATTCATCGCCAAGTGGCGGGTTCCATCGCGGACCGTGCGATCGGCTACGGCTTCCCCGGCGTCAAGGTGGACGGCAACGACGTGCTGGAAGTGTTCCGCGTCGTCAAGGAAGCGCGCGAGCGGGCGATGCGCGGCGAAGGGCCGACGTTGATCGAAGCCGTCACGTACAGGCTGTCCCCCCATTCCACTTCCGATAACGATCTGGCTTACCGGACGAAGGAAGAGGTTGATCTGCACCGCGGCAAGGATGCGATCCCGCGCTACAAAGCCTACTTGATCGAGTCCGGAATATGGAGCGAAGAGGAAGACGCGAAGCTGAACGGGCAGTTGACTGCAGAGCTGAAGGAAGCTACCGAGTTCGGCGATAAAGCTCCTTTCCCGGATCCGCAGGACTTGTACACACATGTGTATGCCGAAGAAGAGGGAGTGTAACCGATGCCGGTCGTAAACTATTTGACAGCGATTAGAGAAGCGATGCGGGAAGAGATGGCCCGGGACGACAACGTATTCGTACTGGGAGAAGATGTCGGCTACAAGGGAGGCGTCTTTACCGCGACGAAAGGGCTGATCGAGCAGTTCGGCGAGGAGCGCGTGCTCGACACTCCTCTGGCGGAATCGGCCATAGCGGGAGTCGCCATCGGTGCGGCCATGTACGGAATGCGTCCGATCGCGGAAATGCAGTACTCCGATTTCATGCTGCCCGCCACGAACCAAATTATTAGCGAAGCGGCCAAAATCCGCTACCGTTCCAATAACGACTGGGATTGTCCTGTCGTCATCCGGGCTCCGATCGGCGGCGGCATTTTCGGAGGGCTGTACCATTCCCAATGCACTGAATCGATCTTTTTCGGTACGCCGGGGTTGAAAATCGTCTTTCCTTCGACTCCGTACGATGCGAAAGGGCTGTTGAAGGCGGCTGTACGCGACGCCGACCCGGTGCTGTATTTCGAGCACAAGAAGTGCTACCAGCTTGCCGAAGGCGAAGTGCCCGACGAAGACTACATCGTGCCGATCGGGAAAGCCGACGTGAAGCGCGACGGTACGGATATCACCGTCATCACCTACGGATTGCCCGTCCATTTCGCACTGGAAGCGGCCGGCGAGTTGGCCAAGGAAGGCATCAGCGCGCTCGTGCTCGATTTGCGCACGATCCAGCCGCTCGACAAGGATGCGATTTTGGAATGTGCCGCCAAAACCGGGAAAGTGCTGATCATTCACGAGGACAACAAGACGGGGGGAGTCGGAGCGGAAGTATCGGCCATCGTCGCCGAAGAGCTCCTGTTCGAGCTGGACGCGCCGATCATGAGGCTGTGCAGTCCCGATGTGCCCGCGATGCCCATCAGTCCCGTGCTGGAGAAGCACTATATGCTGAACAAGGACAAAGTGAAGGAAGCTATGCACAATCTGGCCTTGTATTAATACCGGAACGATTAATACGACAAAATCGACAATGCGTACAACATTTGCTCCGGCTAGAGGGTTAGGCAGTTCGAAGCCCATCGTGCCCGGAGCTATTTTCCCGGGAGGTTAAGCGCAATGAAAGGAAAGGCGCAAGGCACCGAAATCGTTATACCCCAGCTTGCGGAATCGCTCGTCTCCGCGACGATCAGCAAATGGTTGAAGAAGCCGGGCGATTACGTGGAGCAGTATGAACCGATTTGCGAGCTGATTACGGAAAAAGTGAATGCGGAGCTTCCTTCCACGGTAGAAGGTACGCTGCTCGAGATATTGGCGGAGGAAGGCGAGACGGTGCCGGTCGGAGGTGTCGTTGCCTTGATCGCCGAACCGGGCAATACAGGCGAAGCGGAACAGCACGAAGGAGCAGCCGTAGACACAGCAACTGTGCGTTCATCGGCGAGCATCCCTTCCGCCACGGATACGAGTATGCGGAACCGGTATTCTCCGGCTGTACAACAACTGGCCGGCCAGCACGGGATCGACTTGCGGAACGTTAACGGCACCGGACTCGGCGGCCGTATTACGCGCAAAGACGTATTGACCTATGTGGAAGAAGGCGGGGCGGAGAAAGCCAGGACGTCTGCGTCCGCCGCTCCGGCTGCCGTACCCGTAACCCCGGCTCCGGTTGCGCTCGAAGTTCCAAAAATCCCGGTCCGTTCGACAGGACTGCATCTGTCCGAGGAGCCGCCGATTCCGAAAATCGAAGTCGAAAGCCGGAAGGACGACGGCCGGGGAGAATATATTATTGACGTGACGCCGATCCGCAACACGATTGCTACCCGGATGCGCCAAAGCGTCGCTGAAATACCGCACGCCTGGACGATGATCGAGGTGGATGTCACGAACCTGGTCGTGCTCCGCAGTAAGATCAAGGAAGAGTTCATGAAGAAGGAAGGCATCAACCTGACGTTTTTGCCATTCGTCCTGAAGGCGGTCGTCAATGCGATCAAAGATTACCCGATTGTGAACTCGGTATGGGCGGTCGATAAAATCATCGTCAAGCGGGATATTAACATTTCGCTTTCCGTAGGGACGGAAGATTCCGTTATTACCCCGGTGATCAAAAAGGCCGACCAAAAAAATATCGCCGGTCTCGCGCGCGAGATCGACGAATTGTCGCGCAAAGCGCGTTCGGGCAAGCTGAAGCTGGACGATGTGCAGGGAGGAACGATTACGGTCAACAATACCGGATCGTTCGGGTCCATCTTGTCTTACCCGATTATCAATTACCCGCAAGCGGTCAACCTTACGTTCGAAACGATCGTAAAACGACCTGTCGTCATTAATGAGATGATTGCGGTCCGTTCGATGGCCAACATTTGTTTGTCGCTCGACCACCGTATTTTGGACGGAGTCATATGCGGAAGATTTCTGCAGCGGGTGAAGGAAAATTTGGAAAGCTTCTCGCTCGATACGAAATTGTATTAAAGAAGCATAAAGACAGCCGACACGACAACCGACGAAATCATCGCGAACAACATGAGATACACCATGACTTTGACGAACGTTTTGCTGAACAAAAGCTTTCAACTCCTCGAAATAGGTTATACTAGGGAACTATAACGGAATAACGTTTCTGCTCTCTGACGACCGGGATTTGCCGGTGCTTGCCCCGTCGGTAGTCAGGAAGGTAATTCCGTTAAAGTTCTTAGGCTTTTGACGGGACATATTTGTATTGTACCTTAATCCATGGCAGGGAGGAAAGTAACATGATCCAACAAAATCGGTTGGTCGAGCAGTTTTTGCAGCTTGTTCGCATCGACAGCGAGACGAAGCACGAGCAGGAAATCGCGCAGGCGTTGAAGAAGCTGTTCGGCGAGTTGGGACTCGGCGTATATGAGGACGATACGGCGGCAGTAACCGGCCACGGATCGGGGAACCTGATCTGTACGCTGGAAGCGACTCCGGACATGGCGAACGCTCCGGCTCTTCTGTTCACTTGCCATATGGATACGGTAACGCCGGGCAAAGGGATCAAACCGCGGATAGACGATGACGGCTATATCCGCAGCGACGGCACTACGATTCTGGGAAGCGACGACAAGGCGGGCATCGCGGCCATGATCGAGTCGATCCGCGTGTTGAAGGAACAAGGCGTGTCGCACGGGAAGCTGCTGTTCGTCATTACCGCCGGGGAAGAATCCGGATTGTTCGGGTCACGGGCGATGGCCAAAAATCCGCCGAAGGAGCTGCAAGCCAAGTACGGATTTGCTTTGGATTCGAACGGCCATGTCGGTGAAATCGCGGTGGCCGCGCCGACGCAGGCGCGCATTCAGATTACGTTCAAAGGCCGGTCGGCGCACGCAGGCGTCAATCCGGAGGACGGCGTAAGCGCGATTCAAGTGGCGAGCAAGGCGATCTCCCGCATGTCGCTCGGCCGGATCGACTTCGAGACGACGGCCAATATCGGCAGCTTTGCGGGCGGAGGCGCGACGAACATCGTATGCGAGCGCGTCGATATCGCAGCGGAAGCTAGAAGCCGCGAGCAATCGAAGCTGGAGCGCCAGCTGGAGTCGATGAAGCAGGCGTGCGAATCGGCCGCGCAGGAAATGGGTGCCCAAACCGAATTTATTAGCGAAGTCATTTACCCGGCCTATAAGTACGACGAGACCGCGCCGGTCGTGAAGCTTGCGATGTCGGCGATCGAATCGATCGGACGCCAGCCGAAGACGTTCCATACGGGCGGCGGCAGCGACGCCAACATGTTTAACGGGATGGGGATTCCTACGGTCAATCTCGCGGTCGGCTATGAGCATATACATACGACCTCGGAGCAGATTGCAATCTCGGAGCTCGTTGCGGTGGCCGAGCTTGTCGTCGCGATTGTGAAAAAAGCTGCGAACGAGTAAATTAGTCATTCCAAAGCGCCCGGTAACGGGCGTTTTCTTTTTGTTCACTTCATCATGACCTCGTGTATGGTATAGTAAATGATGGAAAGAAAGCGGGTAGGAGGAACCCTGGGATGAAGGATGAACAACTACATACGCTAAACGTGGAGAACTTGACGGCCAACCAGCCCTTTTGCGCCGGAATCATATGGGTCCGCGACGGGAAAATTGCCGTAACCTTGAATCCCGACGGCATCCCGGAACAGCAGGGAGATGCGGTATTACGGCTCGGCGGTGTCGGAGGAGGCCAGGAGCCGGGCGAGACGATCCTGGAATGCGCAGTGCGCGAGGCGAAGGAGGAGCTCGGGAATGACCGGGTCCGGCTGCTTTCTTCGAGTACGACGTATTTTCACGACATGGACACGGACGAAATTGTACAAGTGAAGTGTACGGATGCGACAGCGCCGTACTTGCTCCAGAGAAAGACGAGCAAACATCCGGACAAGCCGTATAAACCCGGCCTTCCGACCGGAAATTACGTCTATTTCTGCTTGTATCTCGGAGAAACCGACGAGGCCAAAATCAATCCGGACGACGATGTGGCGGGTATCTTGTTCGTTCCGTTGGAGCGATGGCCGCTTCTACTGTCGGAGGAGACGGTAACGCTTGGAAACATGCTGGAGGCGGGAGCGGAATTGCTGGAGGACTGCGAGATTCCGAGGCATACTCGTCTTTGGCTGCCCGACAACGAATCGCTCCGGGTCGTTGTGCCGTTGTGGGAGGAGCAGCGTCTATGACCGGTATGTCCAGCGGGTTCGGACTGCTCGCCTACAAAGACGGATCCCGGCTAATCGTTTCCCGTAAATACGATTCCGCGAACGATCTGTGGATCGTGATGGATCATTACGGCTCCAATCGATTGATCAGCTTTCTCGAATGGAGATTGGCTCCGAACACGGAGCCTGCGCCGAATCCGGATTTCGGCAGGCCGACATTGCTCATGCAGGGTGAAGGATCGGATTGGATCGGACCCTACATCGCAGAGGCCGCATCGGGTCCTGACGATTGCCGAAAAACTTTTACCGGAGGCAATCACGCTTTTGACGGGAATACCGGCGGGACGGCAACGGCGAAAACCGTACATTGCGATGTACTCGCGGATGGAACCGGCATTCCCGAGCGAACGGCAGTTCTTTGCGAGACGGTAATACTGCGAACCGTTAACGAGGTGCAAGGCTTCAATACGAAAGAAGAAGATGGGTCGGGCCGGGCCGTCATGCGGGAAACGGTAACCTATTCGTTCCATGCCGGTGCGGTCCGAATCGATAACCGGATCGAGATGCTGGAAGACGTTATTATGCATCGGTACTATGGACTTCAGACCGTAAACCGCGCTTGGAACGGTACCGTGCAATACGGAAGCGCCGAACGGTTATACGGCGAAGCTTATCCGGTGAACGGCGACAGTGATTCGGGAGAGGGACTCGGTCAAAGGAGAACGGACCGTATTCGCATCCGCTCCCGGGACCGGGTCCATACGGTTGAAGCCATTTTGGACCGGAGCAGCGGACTGGGCCGGACGGAATGGGTGGCCGACAGCTTGCCGATCGCTTTCTCGAAAGCATACGGCAAATCTTATTTCAATTTGGTTCACGGACCGAGCCCGCGCTTCGGGCAAGGCGATACGTTGGAGTGGACGGGAACATACCGGTTTTACCGCACGGACGAGCAATCCGATACAGAAGTCTCAGGAGGGTACAGATGAGCGATCAGGAAAAATTGACGTATGCCCAAGCGGGCATCAACATCGACGATACGGATGAAGTGAAGCAAAAGATGGCCAAAAGCTTGGAGACGAACGACGGTAGAGTGCTGAATTCGCTTGGTGCCTTCGCTTCGTTGTTCGACTTCAAATTTCCGGAGTACGAGCATCCGGTGCTGGTCATGAAAACCGAGGAGCCGGGATCGAAGCAAAAGCTGGCCGTTCAGCACAACCGGATCCGCTCGGTCTGTTACGATATGATCAACCATCTGATCAACGATATTATCGTCATGGGGGCGAAGCCTCTCGCCGTTCAGGATGCGATCATTTGCGGGTCGGTGGAGAAGGAGACGATCGCCGAAATCGTGGATGCGGTGGCGGCCGCCTGCAAAGAACAGGACTGCGTCCTGACCGGCGGCGAGACGTCCATCCAGCCGGGCGTACTCGAGCCCGGATCGTTCATTCTTACTTCGAGCATCGTCGGCATCGTGGACAAGTCGAAGATCATTGACGGATCGTCTATCCGCAAAGGCGACGTCGTGCTCGGAATCGCCTCGAACGGCGTGCATACGAACGGGTATACGCTCGTTCGCGCCATTATCGACCGGAAACCGGAAATCCTTCAGGAGCAGGTAGAAGGAGAAAGCTTTCTCGACGCCATCATGAAGCCGCACTTATGCTACTACCAGGCGTTGAAAGGGCTGTTCGGTCTGGACGGGCTTCACGGCATGGCCCACATAACAGGCGGCGGCATCGAAGGCAATTTGAACCGTGTTATTCCCGCGGGCTTGAACGCGTCGGTGGATTTGTCCGCAATCGATATTTTACCCGTATTCAAGCTGATCCGGGAAGCGGGCAACGTGGACGAGCGGGATATGCAGCGGACGTTTAACCTGGGTGTCGGCATGGTACTTGTAGTCGATGCCGGCATTGTCGGTCATATCCAACAGCATTTGAAGCATTTCGGCATGCACGGAACCGTCATCGGTGAAATAACAGACGGGGACAAGCAGGTCGTTTACCGCAATCGTTTGAATTGGAACTAAAGGTGTATCTGTAAAGCACGGCGGAGCCCGTCCTCTTTTTCGAGAGACGGGCTATTGCGCGTCTCGGTTGCGTTCATAGGATTGCCGCCCGGTCCATAGGATGAATCGTAAGCAGTGCGCAGAGCTTGGGAGAAAAGGGGGAGGAAGCATGATTGTATGGCAGTCGGGAACGGTTACCCGTATCGCTTCGGAACGGGGTTGCGTGCAGGAGGTCGATATCGCGGGGACAGACGGTGAGACGATGAAGGCAATCCATTATACGGATGTAATGAGGCCCCTTCGAGTGGGCGACCGGGTAAAGTTGAACGCAACGGCCGAAGCGCTTCATCTCGGAAGCGGCGGTTACCATTTCGTGTATGAGGTGTGCGAGGAAAACTGGGTATCCGACGATAACCCGGCGTCCGAAGAAAACCGGCGTCATCCGGGTCACATTATGAAGCTTCGCTATACCCCGTCTCAGCGGGCCGTCTTATCGGTGGAGGAGCAGGCGAGCCCGCATCACGCCGTTTTCGCCGAACCGCGAACGCTGGGCGGGATGCCCGTATTGATCGGCGAATTGCACAGTATGCTGCCGATCGCCTCGGTCTGGATTCGCGGCAGCATGCAGCGAGCGCCGCGTGTATCGTATGTGATGACCGAAGGAGGGGCGCTGCCAATCTCGTTCAGCAGGCATGTCGCGACTTTACGGGACGGCGGCTGGCTTTGCGGCACGATCACGTACGGCCATGCATACGGTGGGGAATTGGAAGCGGTCAATAAATATACGGCGCTTCTGGCGGCTCGTCATGTGCAGGGAGCGGATATTGCGATTGCGGTCATGGGTCCGGGAATAGCAGGGACCGGAACGCCCTACGGACATACGGCGACGGAATTGGCGGAGCTCATCCACGCGGTGCATGCATTGGGCGGGACGCCGATCGTAATCCCGAGAGTAAGCTTTGCCGACCCGAGAGCGCGGCACTTTGGGGTAAGCGCACATTTGCTCCACACTTTAGGCAAGCTTGCTTTGGTACGGGCGGCAATTCCGTTTCCGGATGAACTGCTCGATCGGGAAAAAGAGACGGTTGGGCGGCAGCTCGCATCGTCTGGCTGCGCCGCCCGTCACGACATCGTCCGGGTCCCGGACGTGAGTCTTAGCGAAACGGAAATACGGCTGGCTTCGTACCCGGTGCCGATTACGACGATGGGAAGGGGATTACGCGACGATCCTTCGTTCTATATGGCGGTATGCGCTGCGGCGCAGACTGCGGTTTCGCGCGTTCGGGGGTATGAATGAGCGTAGGCAGCAGGGCGGCCAGCTCCGACGGGCCGCTTCCTGCCACCCCGGACATTTTGCGCAGCTGCTCGCGGATTTCCCAGCCTTTGCCTACCATGCGGATCTGTTTTTCCGTGACATAGCTTTTCATCGATCATCCCATCCTCATCTTCCGAGTGAAAGTCTGTTATACTATCAACGTATGCGCGGAATGGACAAGCTATGACTGCAGCTGCAACCAGTAACGAACAAATAATCGGAGCGAGGGAGAGAGCGATAGATGAGCGGAAACAAATATGAGGAAGTTACCCTGAAGACGGAACCGGTATTCCAGGGCAAAGTCATTTCCCTGCAAATCGATCATGTGCGCCTTCCCAACGGCGAAACGGCTACCCGGGAAATTGTGAAGCATCCGGGAGCGGTCGCGGTATTGGCGTTACATAAGGATAAAATGATCGTAGTCGAGCAATTTCGGAAGGCGCTCGGACGCAGTCAGGTGGAAATACCGGCCGGCAAGCTGGAGCCCGGAGAAGATAAGGCGGAGGCGGCGATCCGGGAGCTGGAGGAGGAGACCGGATACAGCTGCAGCGAGGTCCGGCCGATCAGCTCCTTCTATACGTCACCGGGATTTGCGGACGAGATTCTCCACTTGTACGTGGCCGACCGGCTGACGGCGGGCGTGGCGAAGCCGGACGAGGACGAATTCCTCGATTGCGAAGCGATTACACTGGAGACCGCCAAGCAGTATATTGCGGAAGGCCGGATCAGCGACGCCAAGACGATCGCCGCCGTGTACGCATGGCAGCTGCACCGCCTGACCGGCTCGTATACGTTATGAACAGCTATTTTGTCGACCTGCACGTCCATATCGGGCGGACCGAGAAAGGGGCGCCGGTCAAAATAAGCGGGAGCCGCGATTTGACGTTCTACAATATCGCCAAGGAAGCGTCCGAACGGAAAGGGATCGAAGTGATCGGCATCATCGACTGCCAGTCTCCCGCCGTACAAGAAGAAATCATGCATTATCTCGATATCGGGGAAATGGTGGAGCAGGAAGGCGGGGGAATCCGGTATAACCGGACGACGGTGCTGCTCGGAAGCGAAATCGAAGTCAGAGACCCGGGCCTGGGTCCGGCCCACCTGCTCGCATACTTGCCGACGATTGCGGATATGCGTGATTTTACCGAGTGGATGCGGCCGCATATGAAGAACGTCGGTCTCAGCTCGCAGCGTATTTACGTACCGGCGCGCAGCTTGCAGGAAGAAGTGGTCGGACGGGGCGGCTTGCTTGTCCCGGCTCATATTTTTACACCGTACAAAAGCGTGTTCGGCAGCGGCGCGACGAAGCTTGCCCAGATGCTCGATCCCGACAAGGTGGCGGCCGTGGAGCTCGGCTTGTCGGCGGATACGGAGATGGCAAGCTGCTTGTCGGAGCTGGACCGGTATACGTTCGTGACGAACTCGGACGCCCACTCGCTCGGGAAAATCGGCAGGGAGTATAATCGGATGGAGATGGCGGCGCCGAGCTTCAACGAGTTGAAGCTTGCCCTCGCACGCGCGGAAGGCCGCAGGGTAACTGCCAACTACGGATTGAATCCGCGGCTCGGCAAGTACCACCGGACGTATTGCGATTCGTGCGAATCCGTTCTGGATGAAACCGCGATAGCGGTAGATCGGTGCTTGTACTGCGGCAGCGTGAAAATCGTCAGGGGCGTGCTGGATCGCATCCGGGCGATGTCGGACCGTCAGGAAGCGCAAATCGCCGACCATCATCCGCCTTATCATTTTCAAGTGCCCCTCGAATACATTCCCGGCTTGGGCAAAAAGAAGCTTCAGGCGATGCTCGACCGGTTCGGTACGGAGATGAACATTTTGCATCGGGCTTCCAGGGACGAGATCCGCGAGGCGGCGGGGGAAGATATCGCGTCGGCGATCATGCGGGCGCGGGAAGGCACGCTCGTTCTCGAAGCGGGCGGAGGAGGGCGATACGGCAAAGTGAGTATGAAGCGATCCTAAAAATCGTGGATTTGCTTCGAAGCTAGGGGGCTCCCCCGGAAGTAATAGGAATAAGCTTCGAAGATTCGCTTCACTTTTGAGGGACCAAAAGTCATAGTTTCCTTCGCTTGTTCATATGCTGGAATCAGTTGGACAAGGGGAGGAAGCCGATATGAATCGGAACTACCACATGCGACAATATATGAAGGACCATTTGCCGCTCTATTTGTTCGTCTCGGTGCTGTTCGTCATGGGCGTCATCTTCGGTGCGCTTATGGTGAACGCGCTGTCGCCCGGCCAGAAAGAGGAAATGGCGAGACATATGAACAGCTTCATTCAAATTGTCAATCAAGGCAGCGAGTTTGGCGGACAGGCTACCTTCTGGGAGTCGTTCTCGCTTCATTTGAAGTGGATTGCGCTTATTTGGATTCTCGGCTTGTCGGTCGTCGGACTGCCGCTCATTTTCGTTCTCGACTTTTTGAAAGGCGTCTTGATCGGATTTTCGGTCGGGTATTTGGTCGGGCAAATGTCGTGGAAGGGTATGCTGTTCGCCTTCGTCTCGATAGCGCCGCAAAATCTGATCGTCATCCCGGCCCTCGTCATATGCAGCGTGGGCGCGTGCGCTTTTTCGATATATATCGTAAAGAACAGGTTCATTCAGAAACGCGGAGCGCTGTACCCGATGTTCATCCGGTATACGTCGATGGCGTTCGGGATGGCTGCGCTGTTATTCGGAGTAGCGCTGCTCGAAGCTTATTTGTCGCCGGTGATGATCAAATGGGTCACTCCGATGCTTGCCGTGCAGGCGGGATAACGAAATAAGGATAATCAAGGCACGATCGCGGCGGTTCTCGTAACCGGCCGTCGGTGGTGCCTCTTTGCCATACCCCGTGTTCATTCCGTTACTTTGGCGGTCGATTGACGTACGACCATCTCCGAAGGAATCGTTTGGTCATACCATTCGTCCTCTGTATCCTCAGAGACGCCGTCGACAAGAAGCCGGACCGACTGTTCCGCCAACAGGTCGAAGCTCGGGCCGACAGCCGTGATCGGGACTTCGAGCAGCTTCTCCATTTCGGGAATGATTTCGTAAGCGACGAGGGAGAAGTCCTCGGGAACCCGCAGCCGAAGCTTGCGGATGATTTGTACGAAAGGGAACAAATAGCCGTGGCTGTCGACGATAATGGCTGTCGGTCGGGAGCTTTTGTCGTTATGGATCAGAAGATTGGCGATATGCTCTTCCTTAAGCTGCCAATTATGGACGTTGATGAAAAAGTCGGGGTCGTACTCGAGCCGGTTTTCCAGCAGCCCGAGGGTGTATCCCATCAGCTTGTCGGTCGCCACGCCGACGAAAGCGATTCGCTTATGTCCGAGCTCCGCCAAATGCTTGACCGCCTTCATGACGGCGTCTTTGCGGTCGATCGACAGCCTATGGGCGCCTTCCAGGCTCCCGCCGCCGATAACCAGCATACTGCCTTGAAACCGCTGCTTGGCCTGCAAAAACTCGAGACTCGGCTTCCAGCCGGGTCCGCACCAGAAAACGATTTTCTCGACGAGATGTTCGTTCAGGTGATTCATCGCTTCGTCGGGTTGGGCGAACGATACGAGCGTGTAGTGACCGCGCTGCGCGGCGTGACGCTGGATGGCGTTGCAGAAGTGGTTGAAGAACAGGCCGGACGGAGGGGTCCATATTAGCCCGATACTGTTCGATTTTGATTGCGTTAACCGTTTCGCTGCCAAGCCCGAGGTATAATTCATTTCTTTGGCGAGCGCCAAAATTTTGTGTCTTGTCGATTCTTTGACGCCCGGTTCGTCATTGAGAGCTCTGGAAACGGTGGCAGCGGTTACACCTGCCGCTTTGGCAATGTCTTTTAATGTAATCAAGGTTTTCTTCCTTTCCTTTTAGTCGCGAATCGACTTATCTGTTCCTATCCATCATAACATGAGAAGGAAATAAAAAATAGTTGCGTAAAATGTAATGATTACAAAAATTATTTAATAAATTACATCAAATACAACTTTACATTTTATTGCAACGGATTTATGATGGAGGAGAGACGGAAATGGATAGAGGAGGTCGGAATTTTAGCAAAAATAAAGCAAATTCAAGCTGAAAATAATGATTGCCTTACGATGGAAGCGGTTGCTATAATCAGTGTATAAATGGCAGTAATCGATTGCCGAAAATTGTCTTAACATGGAAGCACTCAAGGATGGACCGTTCATCGGCAAGAAGCAGATGGCTTGCGACCGCAAAGCGGAATCGATAATGTTTTAGCCGTGGATCCGGCAGAAGGACTTTTCCGTAAGGAGGTGAGCATCGGTCAGGCTTCGGACCTGTAAATGTAAGCGTGTTCATTCCATCGTATTGAAAGCGGTTACGGAAAGTGATAGGAAAGCCGGATCACAAAGCAAAACAAAGGTCGACTTTTGGAAATCGATTTCTAATCACGACGAATAGAGGGGGAAATCTCTTGTTTAAAAAACGGATGATGTTGTTGCTTGCTTGCATGGTCACGGCCGGATCGCTGGCGGCCTGCTCGAATGGCGGGGGAGACGGAAAGGCCGGGGAGCCTTCGGGCGACAAAGGCACGACTGCAAAAGACATTACGAAAGACCCTGCGGAAGTCGTCTTTTATTCTAACAATGGAGATCCGGTGGAAAGCTTCGATTACCGGTTCGGCAATTCGCTGCGCAAAAAGTTTCCGAACTGGACGATCAAGTATATCCAAAGGGCGGGAACCGGCACGAATTTGGATGAACTGCTGGCCAACGGCACCAAATTCGATATTTTCTTCCAATCGATCGGCAACTTTGAAGCGCAAGCGTTTCCCGCCGGCATTCAATACGATATGACGGAGCTCATCAAATCGCAGAAGGTCGATTTGAGCCGGCTCGATCAATCGGTCGTCGATGCGGTCAAGCAGGCATCCGGCGGAAAGCTGTACGGCCTTCCGATCTTTACGAGCAATTTGGTTACTTATTACAATAAAACGCTGTTCGACAAGTTCGGCGTCCCGTATATCAAAGACGGAATTACGTGGACCGAGATGGTTGAAACATCGAAGAGGCTGACCCGTCTCGAGAGCGGCATGCAATATTTCGGATTTACCCACTCGCCGGCCCATACGATGCGGATGAATCCGCTGTCGATACCGAACGTCGATTTGGCGAGTGAAACGCCAACGATTAACAAGGACGACCGCTGGAAAAAATATTTCCAGACGTATTACCTCGAGCCGATGCGTGTGCCGGGTTATCTCGACGGGATGAAAAAAATAAACAAAATTCCCGACATCAACATGTTCGTTAAAGATCAAAATGTCGGCATGTACGGCTATTTGTCCAGCTTGATCTACGTTTGGGAACAAGAATTGAAATCGCTTAACTGGGATATCGTTTCCTTCCCGACCGTTGATAAGGGAATCGGCTCGCAGTCGTATCCGTCCTATTTCGGAATGACGAATATGGTACGCAATAAAGAAGCGACGATGGAAGTGCTGAAATATATGATTTCCGATGAATTCCAGTCGGAGATGGCTCGCAAAGGCATCATGCCGGTATTGAGCAGTGACGCGGTGAAAAAAGAGCTGGGTAAAGATTCGCCGTATAAAGACAGAAACTGGAACGCGGTATTTTACAACAAGTTCGCTCCGATTCCGGCGAAGGCGCCTTACGATGCGGAAATGGTCAACCAGTATGTAACGGCCGGCAACAATATCGCCCTGGATAAAATGGATATTAACACGGCATTGCGCTCCGCGGATGAGGCAGCGGTCAAGAAGGTCCAGGAATACAAGAGCAAAAACAAGTAAAGATTACGGGCCCCTCAAAGCATTCGGAATAAGCAGTCAAAGGAAAACGTTACTTTGCGGGGTTATTTTAAAATGATTCTAAAAGGTTTGACTTGTTTTGCCGCTCCCCCTATAATGAAAATGGCGGCGATTACCGCTGAATGCGGGAATCCGAAGTATCCGGGCATCACGCGAATGCGCTCATAAGGGGGAGGAACATGGAAGCGCGTATCGAAAAAATCAAGCAGCAACTGCAGTCCAAAGGCTACAAGCTGACACCCCAGCGCGAAGCGACCGTACGTGTATTATTGGAAAACGAAGAGGACCATTTGAGCGCGGAAGACGTCTTCATGCTCGTCAAGGATAAAGCGCCTGAAATCGGGCTTGCTACCGTATACCGAACGCTCGAGCTGCTCAGCGAGCTTCATGTCGTCGAGAAGATGAATTTCGGCGACGGAGTGGCCCGTTACGATTTGCGGAGCGACAGCAACCATCACCATCATCACCATCTCATCTGCGTTCAGTGCGGAGCGGTCGACGAAATTATGGAGGATTGGTTGACCCCTCTCGAGGAACGGCTGGAGCGGGAATACCAATTTAAAGTATTGGACCACCGGCTGGACTTCCAGGGCATATGCCACAGGTGCAAAGACAAAGCATTACCTCCCGAAGCGGAGTAATTACAGAATCCCCGGCAGCGGCGACCCCGTTGTCCGGGGATTTTTGCATGTAATAACGTCGACGGGCGATTCCCCGCGCGAAGGATAGTTTGCCGACTTCCAACGCATGCTATGAATGGATTTCTGTTCAAAATTAGCTGAATCACGAGGTGACGAGATGGTGGCAGCGAACCGTTACATAGTAGGGGTACCGAAAGAAATCAAAAACAATGAATTCCGGATAGCGCTTACGCCGGGTGGAGCCCGCATGTTGAGCGATTCCGGGCATGAGGTGCTGATCGAGGCGGGTGCGGGGCTCGGCAGCGGCTTTACGGACGAGGAATACCGGATGGAGGGCGCCCGCGTCTTGCCGAGCGCCTCCGAGGTGTGGGAACGGGCGGAGCTCATTCTCAAAGTAAAGGAGCCTCTCCCTTCGGAATACGGCTATTTCCGTGAAAATCAAATCGTGTTCACCTATTTGCATCTGGCCGCGGCTGCCGATCTGGCCCATGCGCTCGTGCAAAAAAAAGTGACCGGCATCGCATACGAGACGATTCAGCAGCCCGGAGGAGGCTTGCCTTTGCTTACTCCGATGAGCGAAGTGGCCGGGCGCATGTCGGTGCAGATCGGAGCCCACTACCTCGAGCGGTTCTACGGCGGGCGCGGTATATTGCTCGGAGGCGTCCCGGGCGTTCCGCCTGCGGACGTGATCATTTTGGGGGGCGGCATCGTCGGGACGAATGCGGCGAAGATGGCGCTCGGCCTTGGCGCGAATGTCGTCATCGTAGAACGGAGCGGCGACCGGGTGCGCTATATCGACGATGTGTTCGGCGGGCGAGTCAAAACGCTCATGTCGAGCCCGTACAACATTGCCGGCGCCGTGCAGACCGCGGATTTGCTGATCGGTGCGGTCCTTATACCGGGAGCGCGCGCTCCGAAGCTCGTATCGGAGGAGATGGTCAAGCGGATGAAGAAAGGGGCGGTCATCGTCGACGTCGCCATCGACCAGGGCGGATCGATCGAGACGATCGACCGGGTAACGACGCACAGCGACCCGATTTACGAGAAGCACGGAGTCATCCATTACGCCGTCGCCAATATGCCGGGAGCGGTTCCCCGGACATCCACGCTGGCGCTGACGAATGCGACGCTTCCTTATGTGATGGAGCTCGCCGATAAAGGCTTCGAGATCGCGATTCGCGATAATGCGATGCTGAGGCTCGGGGTCAATACGCATCAGGGAAATATTACTTACCAAGCGGTTGCGGAAGCCGTAGGATTGCCTTATGTATCGATCGCCGACTATCATAAATCGCCGCTTCCCCTCATAACCTAACCGTGGGAGCATATACGTTGACGGCAAGCGGAGGGACAGGCCATGATCATTTTCCGATTCCGAAAGTGGTGGGTGCGGACGAAATATATAGCGGTTTTCGTCATCCTGACCTTTGTTCTGTATGAGCTGTTCCGCATTGTCGGCGGGTGGATCGAGCCCGCGGGACGGTACCGGGAACCGATGGGCAAGGCGCTGAAGGTGTTCGGTCACGAAGAGCAGGTCATGGAGCCGAGAACCGCGATGGAGCGGCTGTTGTTTTTTTACAAGTACGGCGAATGATGGATCATGCAAACTTTTGTTCGTTTTCAGCAGGAAATCGTTCCTTTGCGTTGAATAGATTGTTACAAGAGGAACGACATACTGGGGGAACGACTTGTTGCGATGAAGAGACATTTGCATCATTTTATACATTACCTCACCGTGGAGCGGGGGCTGGCTCATAATACGCTTGAATCGTACGAGCGCGATCTGATCCAGTACTTGGAATATATCGATACCCAAGGCGTGCGTTCCGTTACGGAAACGGGCAAATTCCACATCGTTCAATATTTGCAGGAGCTGAAGCGGCTTGGACGCGCTCCGGCCACCTTATCGCGCAATATCGTTTCGATTCGCGCCTTTTACCAGTTTCTCGTGAAGGACGGGCTGATCGTACAAGATCCGTCGGCCCAGATGGAGACGCCGAAGCTGGAGAAAAGGCTGCCCAAGGTGTTGTCCGTGGAAGAGGTCGAACGTCTGCTGGACGCCCAGGAAACGACGGCGCCTTCTGGCATGCGGGATAAAGCGATGCTGGAGTTGTTGTATGCGACGGGAATCCGGGTGTCGGAGCTCATATCGCTGAACGTCGGCCATGTTAATACCGGGATGGGCTTCATTCATTGCACGGGCAAAGGCTCGAAGGAACGGATCATTCCGCTCGGCCGAATCGCCGCGGTATGGCTCGGACGATACATCGACTCGGTCCGCCCTCAGCTGCTTCGTCAAGAGAAGCAGGAGGAAGCGCTGTTTATTAACCATCTCGGCACCCGTTTGACACGGCAAGGGTTTTGGAAAATTATTAAACGATACGCCCGGGAAGCGGGTATCGACAAAGAGATTACGCCTCATACGCTGAGGCATTCGTTCGCCACCCACCTGCTGGAAAACGGCGCGGATTTGCGGGCGGTTCAGGAAATGCTCGGCCATGCCGATATTTCCACGACGCAAGTGTACACCCATGTAACCAAATCGCGGATGAAAGAAATATATGATCGTACGCATCCGAGAGCGAACATGACCTAAAGCGGGCCGACGGGCCCGTTTTTTTGTTTGCCAAGGGTTCTTTTGCATTCGATTCGGCGTCATGAGATAATATTGGAAAACCGCAACCAGCCGGCAAACTATTCGTTAAAGCGGAGGGAACTACATTTGACTTTTCAGCGAATCGCGGTAATCGTACTGGACAGCGTAGGCATCGGCGAGCAGCCCGACGCCCCCGCATTTGGCGACGAAGGCGCCCATACGCTCGGTCATATCTCCGAACGGGTTCCTTCTTTTTCTTTACCGAATATGGAGAAGATGGGGCTTGGAAATATAGCTCCTTTGCGGCTTGTTGATGCCGCCGTCCGCCCGTCGGCCTATTACGGGAAGATGACCGAGGTATCGGTCGGCAAAGATACGATGACCGGCCATTGGGAGCTTATGGGCTTGCGGGTGACGATCCCGTTCCAGACTTATCCGGAAGGATTTCCGGAGCCGCTCATCCGCATGTTCGAGCGGGAGACGGGCCGGAGCGTCATCGGGAACAAGCCCGCATCGGGAACGGAAATTATCGAAGAGCTCGGCGAGGAGCAATTGCGGACCGGCTCGTGGATCGTATATACGTCGGCGGACAGCGTCTTCCAAATCGCCGCTAACGAGGAAGTCATCCCGCTGGAAGAGCTGTACGAGGCATGCCGGGTCGCCCGCAGGCTGACTATGGGCGAATACGCCGTCGGCCGGGTGATCGCACGCCCGTATGTAGGCAGGAAGCCCGGCGAGTTTAAACGGACGCCGAACCGGCACGATTACGCCGTCAAGCCTCCCGAGCCGACCGTTATGAACCGGCTGAAGGAAGCGGGGTTCGACTGCATCGCCATCGGCAAAATAAACGACATTTTCTCCGGTGAAGGCGTTACCTCGGCTATGCCGACGAAAAGCAACGCCCATGGAATCGAAGAGACGATTCGTGCGCTGGAGCAGCCGTTCCGGGGACTGGCGTTTACGAATCTGGTCGATTTCGATTCGTTGTACGGCCATAGACGGGACCCGATCGGTTATGCCCGGGCGCTGATGGAATTCGACGCAAGGCTGCCGGATATGATGGCCAATATCGGCAGCGACGATCTGCTCATTTTGACGGCCGATCATGGTAACGACCCGGTCCATTCGGGAACGGATCATACGCGGGAGTATGTGCCGCTGCTCGTCTGGAGTCCGCGCTTCCGGACGCCGGGTTCGCTCGGCATTCGCGCGACGTTTGCCGATTTGGGGGCTACCGTCGCCGACAATTTCGGTGTGCCCGCACCCGATCACGGCACGAGCTTCTTGCCTAAACTTGTATGAATACGGGAGGCGCTGCATGAGCGAATTAACGATGGAACAACGTATATCGGAAGCCGTGCGGTTTATCGAGGACGAAATACCGTACTCCCCCGAGGTCGGACTTATTCTCGGTTCGGGGCTAGGCGTGCTGGCTGACGCGATGGAAGACGTAACGGTTATTCATTACGAAGAAATTCCGCATTTTCCGCTGTCCACCGTGGAAGGACATGCGGGCGAATTGCTCGTCGGATTGATCAACGGAAAAAAAGCCGTTCTGATGAAGGGGCGGTTTCATTTGTATGAAGGCTACGACGTGGCGACCGTCTCTTTTCCGGTGCGCGTCATGAAAGCTCTCGGCGTCAAATCGCTGCTCGTTACGAATGCCGCCGGCGGCATTAACACTTCCTTTGCTCCCGGGCAGCTGATGCTCATTCGCGATCATATCAATTTCATGTTCCGTAATCCGTTAATCGGACGCAACGAGAATGCGCTCGGAGTCCGCTTTCCCGACATGTCCGAGGCTTACAGCGCCAAGCTGCGGTCGACGGCACGCGAGGCTGCGGCCGAGCTCGGCTTGGAGCTGCAGGAAGGGGTATATGCCGGATTGCTCGGACCCAGCTATGAGACGCCGGCGGAAATTCGCATGCTGCGCACGATCGGCGCCGACGCGGTCGGCATGTCGACCGTACCCGAAGTAATCGCCGCGCGGCATGCCGGCATCGACGTGCTCGGCATCTCGTGTATCACGAACATGGCCGCAGGTATTCTGGATGCGCATCTATCCCATGCGGAGGTCATGGAAACCGCCGACCGGGTGAAAGAAAGCTTCCTCGGCTTAGTTTCCGCCATTATCCCGAAGCTGTAAGCGGATGTAGCGCGAAGCAGGTTCATTGAAAGATTATAGGCGCAGGAGGTTATACTTCATGGAATTGTCGTATGTGGAACAAATCAATCAAGCGGCCGGGTTCATCCGCTCCCGGATCGGCGGCCCCCTTCCTACAATCGGGCTCGTGCTCGGCTCGGGTCTCGGCGATTTGGCGGATGAAGTAGAAGATGCGGTTAGGATCGATTTCGGCCATATCCCCTACTTCCCGGTTTCAACGGTGGAAGGTCATGCGGGAAGATTCGTGATCGGCAAGCTCGAAGGGAAGCCGGTCATCGTCATGCAGGGACGATTCCATTATTATGAGGGTTATCCGATGCGCACGGTAGTTGCGCCGATCTATGTGATGCGCAAGCTCGGCGTGGAAACCGTAGTCGTGACGAACGCCGCGGGAGGGATGAACCGTGCTTTCCGTCCGGGCGATCTGATGCTGATCTGCGACCATTTGAATATGACCGGGGATCACCCGCTAATCGGCAAAAACGATGCGGAGCTCGGTCCTCGTTTTCCGGACATGTCCGAAGCGTACGACAAGTCGTACAGGGAGCTCGCCCACCGGATATCAAGCCAAATCCGAGGCGATGACGGCAACGCGCTGGAGCTGCAGGAAGGGGTATATTGCGGCATAAGCGGCCCGTCGTACATGACGCCGTCCGAGCTTACTATGCTCGCCAGACTAGGCGGAGACGCGGTCGGGATGTCGACCGTCGCCGAGGTGATAGCCGCACGCCACTGCGGATTGAAGGTACTCGGTATATCGTGCATTACCGATATGGCTATCGGTGAGGAGCTTGAGCCGCTGTCCCACGAGCAGGTGATGGAGGTGGCGAACCGGACGAAGCCGAAGTTCGCCGCGCTCGTCAAAACGTTCGTTCGCGAAGTGAGCGAATAAGCGGTCCGGGAACGGGACAGCCGTGTAAAGGAGGAAGCGGACATGAGAATGGTAGATATTATACAGCATAAGCGCGACGGAGGCCGGTTGACCCGGGAACAGCTTTATTACGCCGTACAAGGCTTCACGCGGGGAGATATTCCGGACTACCAAATGTCCGCTTTTGCGATGGCCGTCTATTTCCGCGGTATGGATGAAGAGGAGATCGCCGATTTGACGATGGCGATGGCCGGCTCCGGAGACGTCGTAAGCTTGACCGGCATTGCGGGCATCAAGGTCGACAAGCATTCGACCGGCGGAGTCGGGGACAAAACAAGTCTGATCGTCGTACCGCTTGTTGCTGCCGCCGGCGTACCGGTCGCCAAAATGTCGGGCCGCGGGCTCGGACATACGGGCGGAACCGTCGATAAGCTGGAATCGATCCGGGGGTTTCGCATCGAGCTGCCTAACGAACAGTTCGTGCGCAACGTCAACGAAAACAAGATGGCGCTTGTCGGGCAAAGCGGCAATCTGGCCCCGGCGGACAAGAAGCTGTACGCGCTGCGCGACGTGACGGCGACGGTCAATTCGATCCCGCTGATCGCTTCCTCGATCATGAGCAAAAAGATCGCTTCCGGCGCCGACGCCATCGTGCTGGACGTCAAGGTCGGCTCCGGCGCGTTCATGAAGTCGCTGGAGGACGCGAAGACGCTCGCTTCCACAATGGTATCGATCGGCAAAAGCCTCAAGCGCCGGACGATCGCCTTGCTGTCCGACATGAGCGAGCCGCTGGGCACGGAAGTGGGCAATGCGAACGAGGTCGCGGAAGCGATTCAAGTGCTGCGCGGCGGCGGCGATGCGCGGCTGAAGGAAATATGCTTGACGCTGGCCGCTTATATGACGGTCGCGGGCGGGGCTTATTCTACATATGACGACGCCCGTATCGGGCTGGACGAACTGCTCCGGTCGGGCCGTGCCGTCGCGACGTTTCGCAAGTTCGTAGAGGCGCAGGGCGGCGATCCGGCGATCGTCGACGACCCGGGGCTGCTTCCGCAAGCAGCGGTACATGTCAGTGTCCGGGCCGAACGGGAAGGCTTCGTGCAATCGATCGATGCGGAGACGGTAGGCGTGACGGCCATGCTTCTCGGGGCGGGGCGGGCGAGAAAAGAAGATGCAATAGATTATTCGGTCGGAATATCGCTTTGCAAAAAAGTAGGCGATCCGGTCAAGTTCGGAGACGTCATCGCCGTTATTCACAGCAACCTGGAAAACAACCGGGATATTGCCGAGCGGCTGCTCGGCGCCTACACGATCGGGTCGGACAAGCCCGAGCCGGTTCCCGTCGTTCATGCCGTTATCGAGTAATATTCGATAAAAGACTGTTCCTGGAGCCGCAGGGACGGTCTCTTTTTTTCGGAGCTTGAGCATCCTGCGAATATTGTCACAAACAAAGGCGGAGCGGCAGGAGTGCACGATGGGCATTGTCGAACATGTGAGAGAAGGACAAAGGGATTCGGAAATACAAGGGGGAGCCATTATGAGTACGGAACGACGTAAGACCGAGCATATCCGGATCTGTTTGGAGGAGGAAGTCGGCAGCAGGACGGGAGGGGCCGGCTTTGGGCAATACCGGTTCCGGCATCGGGCGCTGCCCGAAATCGATTTCGCCGAAATCGATACGTCCGAGCATTGGCTGGGCAGAGAGATGCGGGTCCCGCTATTAATCAGCTCGATGACCGGAGGAACGGAAGAAGCGCATCGAATTAATCGCAATTTGGCCGAAGCGGCCGAACGGCGGGGCTGGGCGATGGGAGTCGGATCGGTTCGCGCGGCGTTGGAGCGCCCGGAGCTGGCGCAGACGTTCCGCGTCAGAGAGGCTGCTCCGACAATACCGATTATCGCGAATATTGGTGCGGTGCAGCTGAATTACGGTTATGGAGCGGACGAATGCCGCCGTGCGGTCGAGCTGGCGGAAGCCGACGGGCTCGTGCTTCATGTGAACGGGATGCAGGAGCTGTTTCAGCCGGAGGGCGACACCAACTTCAAAGGCTTGCTCCGGCGAATCGAACAGTTGTGCTCGGCGCTGCCGATCCCGATCGGCGTGAAGGAAGTCGGCTGGGGAATTGACGGCGAGACGGCGAGACTGCTCGTGGAGGCGGGCGTTTCGTTTGTTGATGTAGCCGGTGCGGGAGGCACCTCGTGGAGTCAAGTGGAGAAATTCCGCACGACGGATCCGATCCGGCGGCTGGCGGCCGAAGCGTTCGCCGATTGGGGAATTCCGACGGCGCAGTGCGTTGTCGAGGCCAAAGCGGCCGCACCGGACTGTCCGCTCATCGCGAGCGGCGGACTGTCGAGCGGCGTGGACGCGGCCAAGGCGCTAGCGCTCGGCGCGGACATCGCCGGCTTCGGCCGCTCGCTGCTCGGTGCCGCCGTCGACAGCGCCGAGGCGGCATCGCAGGCGCTCGAGCGGATCGAGTTCGAGCTGCGAGCGGCCATGTTCGGCATCGGCGCCGCCGATCTGGGCGAGCTGCGCGGAACGCCGCGTTTGGTCCGGGTGGCTGAATATATGTAGGGGACCCTAGTAAAAAAGCTTGAGCGATCAAGCTTTTTTTCGTTGAATGGAATAATAGATTGGGAAGTATAAAGACGGTATCGCCGGCTGTGACAATCTAGTAAACTCCCCCCAAAAAACCGGACTATCCTCGGTTTAATTTGGCCCGAGGAGCAAAAAACCGGGCTATCCCCGGTTTAATTTGCTCCATTGTGCCAAAAACCGGGCTATTCCCGGTTTAATTTGCTCCATTGTGCCAAAAAACCGGGCTATCCTCGGTTTATTTTGGCCCGTTTATGCCAACACTGGTTAGAAGCGATTCCATCTTTGCAGCGAAATCGAATGGAACACGTTTCAACGACGGATCAGGAGGGGTTCAATCTAATGTTCAAACGAGGATTTGCGCGGTTCGCGTGTGCGATGCTGGCTATGGCGCTTGTTATGCCCGCGGCCTATGCGGACGACAAAACGGAGAAAGCGAAGGAAGCCGCTCCGCAAGTCGATCTGGCTCCGAATGCCAGCTCCGCGGTATTGCTGGATGCCGATACCGGCACGGTCTTGTTCGAGAAAAACCGGGATCAGAAGCTGCCTCCCGCCAGCATCACGAAAATTATGACGATGGTGTTGATCATGGAAGCTCTCGATCAAGGCAAAATCAAGCTGGATGAAAAGGTTCGGACAAGCGAGTATGCCGCTTCGATGGGCGGGTCGCAAATTTTTCTGGAACCCGGCGAAGAAATGACGGTCGAAGAAATGCTGAAAGGGATCGCGATGGCTTCCGGCAACGACGCGTCCGTAGCAATGGCCGAGAAAATCGGCGGAACGGAAGAAGCGTTCGTAGGAATGATGAACGCGAAGGCGAAGCAGCTGGGCATGGCGAACACCCATTTCGTCAACGTCAACGGGCTGCCGGCCGACAACCATTATACTTCCTCTTACGATATCGCCCTCATGTCCCGCGAGCTGTTGAAGCATGAGGAGATTACGAAATATACCGGATTGTACCAAGACTATTTGCGCAAAGACTCGGAGAAGCCGTTTTGGCTCGTCAATACGAACAAGCTGGTACGGTTTTATTCCGGTGCGGACGGCTTGAAGACGGGCTATACGAGCGAAGCGAAGTTCTGCCTGTCGGCTACCGCCAAACGCGACAATTTCCGTGTCGTGGCCGTCGTCTTGGGCGAACCGAACACGAAAACCCGCAATGCCGAAGTAACGAAAATGTTCGACTATGCGTTCTCCCAATATACAAGCCATCCGATCTTCAAAACGGGCGACGTGATCGGGACGGTCCGGGTAGAGAAGGGAGAGCAGCCCAAAATCGAGCTGACCGCCAAGCACCAATACAGCGTTCTGATGAAAAAAGGCGACGCCGGAGCGGACATCCGCCACGAGCTCCAGCTGCTGCCCGAGCTGAAGGCGCCGATCGCCTACGGACAGCCTCTCGGAAAGCTGGTCGTGTACAAAGGCGATCAGGTCATCTCCGAATTCCCGGTCGAATCGCCGGTCGAGGTGAAGAAGGCGGGCTGGTGGAAATTGTTGAAACGGACTTCGCTGAAGCTGTTCATGGCCGACTGATGATTGGCGCCATCGTTCCCGGACACCGTACTGGAGTCCGGGAATACCCTTATCGAGGAGGCAAATGGCGAATTCTCGCGAATCCGGGCATAAGTTGTTGAATTATATCGTCTGCGTACTATTTATAGCAGTTTTCTTCTAGTTTTGTCGCCTTGCAGGAATATCCGTCCATTTCGTAGAAATCATAGTCACAACGCGAAAGGAAGTGAGCCTGCCTTGAGTTTGCACATCGAATTGGAGCATCATCGCAGAACGTTGATCGTCCGATTGAAGGGAGAACTCGACCATCATACCGCCGAGACGGTGAAGGTGAAGATGGAAGAGGCGATTTTGAGAGGCGATGTCAATCACGTCGTGCTCAGCATGAAAGATTTGAGTTTCATGGACAGTTCGGGACTCGGGGTCATTCTGGGCCGTTACAAGCTGATTACGGCCAGAGGCGGCAAATTGGTCGTTTGCGACGTCAATCCGGCGGTATACCGGTTGTTCGAGATGTCCGGATTGTTCAAAATTTTGACGATTCAAGAAAACGAAAGACTTGCCTTATCGAGCCTGGAGGTGGTGTCATGAGCCGGACCAATCGCATGCAGCTGCGCTTCGCCAGCTTGTCCGAGAACGAATCGTTCGCCCGTGTTACCGTCGCCGCGTTCGTCTCTCAGCTCGATCCTACGATGGAGGAGCTGACCGATATCAAAACCGTCGTATCCGAAGCGGTAACGAACGCCATCATTCATGGATACGACAATTCGCCGGACGAAGAAATCGAGATTACCGCGATCATCGAAGGCGACCGTTTTACGCTAACCGTCGAAGACAAAGGCAAAGGCATCGAGGATTTGGAGCTGGCCCGCCAGCCGCTGTATACATCGAAGCCGGAATTGGAGCGATCCGGCATGGGCTTCACGATTATCGAGAATTTCATGGACGAAGTGGACATCGTTTCCCAGCCGGGGCATGGGACGAAGGTCGTCATGGTCAAGCAAATCGAATCAAAAAAAGCGCTGTATAACTAGGGGTTTTGCGATATGGATGTCGATTTGAAACATGCCTCTCATACGTACCTGGACGATACGGAAGTGAAACGGCTCATCGCCCTGAGCCAGTCCGGGGATACGGTCGCGCGGGAAACGCTCGTGAATTGCAACATCCGCCTCGTATGGTCGGTCGTTCAGCGTTTTTTGAACCGCGGCTACGAGCCGGAAGATTTGTTTCAGATCGGATGCATCGGACTGCTGAAATCGGTCGACAAGTTCGATTTATCCTACGATGTGAAGTTCTCCACCTACGCGGTACCGATGATTATCGGCGAAATCCAGCGGTTTCTGCGGGATGACGGTACGGTAAAGGTAAGCCGTTCGCTCAAGGAGCTGGCTAACAAGGTGAGGAAGAAGAAGGATGAGCTGTCCAAAAGACTCGGCAGAATGCCTACGATCAAGGAAGTCGCCGATGATTTGGGCATCACGCCGGAGGACGTCGTATTCGCGCAGGAAGCGAACAAGCCGCCATCCTCGATCCACGAAACCGTATTCGAGAACGACGGGGACCCGATAACCCTGATGGATCAAATCGCCGACGAAGGACAGGAGAAATGGTTCGACAAGCTTGCGCTGAACGAAGCGATCGGTACGCTGTCGGAGAGGGAGCGGCTGATCGTCTACCTTCGCTATTTCCGGGACCAGACGCAGTCCGAGGTGGCCAGCCGGCTCGGCATCTCGCAGGTGCAGGTATCCCGGCTGGAGAAGAAAATTTTGCAGTCGATCCGTGAGCAGATCGCGCAGTGAGTTCGAAAATAACGCAAAACCGCTTTCAGCCTTAAGAGGCCGGAGGCGGTTTTTTGCCGTTGCGTCCGCTGCCAAAAAATAGATCGTTTATCGCGTTTCCACGCTCCGCATACTAAAGGAAAGATGATGAAGGAAAGGGAGTGATTCGATGGAACGCACTTTCACTCCGACATTGTATATCCGACTTCGCAAGCGGGCTTCTATCGCACCGGGGCAATCGATAACGCTGGGCTGTGTCGCCCAACTGCTCGCCGAACCGGAGATGGAGCGCACGCTGCTTGATTTGCCGTTATTCAAACCGTCGGAAATGGACGGCAATATCGTCTTGATCGATATGATGCACATCGTCAAAACGATTCGGCGGGTGTACCCGCAGCTAAAAGTGGATTATTTCGGGGAGCCGCATGTGCTCGTCGACGTGCAGACGAAGCCGAAGCCGCCGAACCGGATTGCTCTGGCTGTCGTCTGGGTGCTGCTGTTCGTCGGCTCCGGACTCGCCATTATGAATTTTCACGAAGACGTCAGCATGATGGAGGTGCATCAGCGCATTTATGAAATGATAACGGGAAGACGGTCGGAACATCCTTACTGGCTGCAAATCCCGTATTCGATCGGGCTCGGCGCGGGGATGGTCATTTTCTTCAACCAATTGTTCAAAAAACGGTTCAGCGAGGAGCCGAGTCCGCTCGAGGTCGAAATGTTTTCTTATCAGGAAAGCCTAAACCATTACGTCATTACCGAGGAATACAAGAAGATGCTTCACTCCGCTCCGGCCGAGCCGCCGGCAGGCGAACCGGATCGCCCGGACCGGAACGCCGGAGGTTCGGCATGAGCTTGGTATGGGGAAATATTGCGGCTATTTTGATCGGATTATCGGGGGGACTGGCGGTCGGAGGCGGAATGGTTTCCTTCCTGATCGTACTCGATATCGTGCCCCGGCTCGCGCAGATGACGCGGACTTTCGATCGCGTACACGTTTTTGAAGCAGCCATGGTAGCGGGAGTGCTGTTCTGGACGTTCGCCGATTTTTTCGATTGGGGGATACGGGGCGCGCCGATCCTTGCATCGATATTCGGTCTGCTCGCCGGCTGCTTTATCGGTATGCTCGCCGGAGCGCTTACCGAAGTGCTTAATGTGCTGCCGATCATGGCGAAGCGTCTGGGCTTGGGGGGATATATCGTCTGGCTGCTTATGGCGATGGTGCTCGGCAAAGTGGCAGGCTCGCTATTCGAATGGATCGTATTCCGTATCTGAACGAGTACGTTATCGACAGGAGGTACCGCTAAATGGGAACTGATACGAAGAAACGAGCTTCCGGTACGATCAAAATAGGACGGAGGCGAGCCGAGGACAAAAAGATCGACGCCCGCGAGCTGTTGACCGACGAAGAGCTCGGCTTGAAGGAACAAGACGAAATTCCCGGCAGTATCGAAGAGATCGAAAAGGCGCTGGAGGAGAAGACAGGCCTGAACGTCAGCTTCGATCTCGTCTTCCGGGTCATGGAGTTCGGGACGAAAAGAACCGCTTTTTTCTTTGCCAACGGCTTCGCGAAGGACGCCGTCTTGACGGATATAATCATGAGGCTGTCTCATTTGCAGCGCGATCAGGTCGTGCCGGATACGCTGACGAGTTTTTTGAGGAAATACGTATCGCACATCCAGGTTGTGCCGGTCGAACAGTTCGACAAAGCGATTAGCTTCGCGTTGAGCGGCTCAACCGTATTTTTTATAGATAATGAATCGACCGCTCTCGTCATCGACGCCAAAAACTATCCGGGCCGCTCGATCGAAGAACCCGATCTCGAACGGGTCGTTCGCGGTGCGCGCGACGGATTCGTCGAGACGCTGATGACGAACGTTACGTTGGTTCGGCGGCGTATCCGCGACCCGAGACTGAAGCTGGAGCTGATGTCGGTCGGCGAACGGACCAAAACCGACGTGTGCATCGGCTATATAAGCGATATCGCCGATCCGAAGCTCGTCGAGTCGCTGCGCGACAAGATCGGCAAGGTGAAAATAGACGGCATACCGCTTGGAGACAAGCAGCTGGAGGAAGCGGTCATCGGCAAAGGATGGAATCCTTATCCGTCCGTGCGATATTCGGAGCGTCCGGACGTCGTCAGCTCGCATATGCTCGAAGGTCACGTCATCATATTCGCGGATACGTCGCCGAGCGTCATGATCCTGCCTACGACGTTTTTCCACCTCGTGCAGCATGTCGAAGAATACAGGCAGACCCCCTTCGTAGGCAGCTATTTGCGCTGGGTCCGGTTTATAGGCATATTCGCATCGTTGTTTTTGCTGCCGCTCTGGTTTTTGCTCGTTATGAATCCCGAGCTGAAGCCGGCCGGACTTGAATTTCTCGGCCCCCAGAAGACAGGGAAGCTGCCGATGCTCGTCCAGTTTCTGATGGTCGAGGTCGGGGTTGACATGATGCGGCTTGCCGCAGTGCATACGCCTTCTCCGCTGACGGTGGCGATGGGGCTGGTCGCGGCCATCCTGGTGGGCGATATCGCGGTCAAAACCGGCTTGTTCATTAACGAGGTGATCATGTACATGGCGGTCGCGGCGGTCGGGATGTTCGCCACGCCGAGCTATGAGCTGGGTCTCGCCAATCGTCTTGTCCGTCTGGCGCTTCTCGTCTTGGTGGCGGCATTCAAAATCCCGGGACTCGTGATCGGCGTGACGGTATGGCTCATTTGGCTGGGAGTATCACGTTCGTATAACACTCCTTACATGTGGCCTTTCATTCCGTTTAATGCGAAGGCGATGCTGTCGATTCTGTTCCGCAGGCCGATACTCGCATCCAAGCACAGGCCAAGCATTACGAAGGCGACTGATTCAAGGCGCATGCCGGAAAACGATTCGCCGGAGCCAAGCTCGTGACCCGTCACGGGCTTGTTCCGTGTTCGGGTAATGAAGGAAGGGGGGGATTATTTGGGGGTTACTTTAGGGGGCTCCCCCGAAAGTAATTGGAATAAGCTGCGGAGAGTCGCTTCACTTTCGGGGGATTAGGTGTTGTATTGTCAAGGAAGCGGCGCTGTGGTAACGTAGAAGAAAGCTTACGACAAGCGGTGGACTATCATATCGAACCAGGGAAAGAGGAACCGGACATGTATTTGCACGGAACTAGTAAAATCAACGCGGCCGGGCGGCTTGAAATCGGGGGATGCGATACCTCGGAGCTTGCCGCCAAATTCGGTACGCCGCTTTATGTATTCGACGAGGAGCTCATTCGCCGTCGCTGCCGGGAATTTGTGGAAGCGTTCCGCGCGACGGGGCTGCAATTCCAGGTCGCCTATGCAAGCAAAGCATTTTGCGTGATGGCTATGTGTAGAATCGCGGAGGAGGAAGGACTGTCGCTCGACGTCGTCTCCGACGGGGAGCTGTATACGGCTCTGCGCGCGGGCTTTCCGGCGAGCCGCATCCATTTTCACGGCAACAACAAAACGCCGGAGGAGATCGAGATGGCGCTTGACGCCAAGATCGGCTGCGTCGTCGTCGACAACTTCACGGAGCTTCACTTGCTGAACGAAGTCGCAAAGCAAAAGGGCGCCGTCATGAACATTTTGTTCCGGGTGACGCCCGGCGTCGAAGCGCACACGCATGAATTCATTTCCACCGGGCAGACGGACACGAAATTCGGCTTCGATATCGGCAACGGATCGGCTTTTCAAGCGATTCGCGAAGCGATGACTCTCAAAAACGTGAACATTCTCGGTGTTCATTCCCATATCGGGTCGCAAATTTTCGAGGTGGACGGCTTCCGCATGGCTGCGGAGCGGGTAGCGGAATTCGCCCAAACGGTACGTGAAGAGCTCGGCGTTACGTTCGCCGTCATCAATTTGGGCGGGGGCTTTGGCATCCGCTATGTGGAGGGAGATAGCCCGCTTCCGCTCTCGCAATACGTGGCTGCGATTACCGATTCGATCAAGTCGCTTTTTGCCAAGCACCACTATCCGCTTCCCGAAATTTGGATCGAACCGGGCCGAAGCATCGTGGGCGATGCCGGTACGACGCTGTATACGGTCGGTTCGTCGAAAAATATACCGGGCGTCCGCAAATACGTATCCGTTGACGGCGGCATGACCGACAATCCGCGTCCCGCACTGTACGACGCGAAGTATGAAGCGATTCTCGCGAACCGCGCCAAAGATCCGAACGAGGAGACTGTCTCGATTGCGGGCAAATGCTGCGAGACGGGCGATATGCTCATTTGGGATTTGGAGCTGCCGAAGACGCAGTCCGGAGACCTTTTGGCCGTATCGTGCACAGGGGCTTACAACTACTCGATGGCGAGCAACTATAACAGGCTCCGTCGACCGGCTGTCGTGTTCGTCCGAGACGGCGAAGCGGATCTCGTCGTACGCCGGGAGACGTTCGAGGACGTGGCAGGCAAGGATACGCTGCCCGAACGGATGCGCAAGCAGCCGGTCGCTAGAAGCTGACCCAATTCAATACTTATATCGAACGGCGCCGGCCCCTCCGGAGAAGATCGCTTCTTCTTCGAGGGCGCTCGAGCGTTGTTCTTTTTCATTCCGTTTGGGGAGAAGAGGCGAACAACCGTGGAAAAATACTGGAAACGGAATTTGTATGTGCTGTGGGTAGGTGTTTTTTTCTGCGGAATGGCGTTTTCGATGGTAGTGCCTTTCCTGTCGCTCTACATTAGCAGCGAGCTTGGAGTCGAATCGCATCTGGAGCTATGGTCCGGGTTCGCATTCGGCATCACTTTTTTGGCGGGAGCGCTTATCGCCCCGTTCTGGGGATCTTTGTCGGACAAGTACGGACGCAAGCCGATGCTGATCCGCTCAGGACTTTCGTTATGTCTTGTCTATGTTTTGACCGCATTCGTTAGGAACCCGTACGAGTTGATTGCCGTGCGAATATTGTCCGGTTTGCTGGCGGGGTACGTGCCTTCCGCGATTGCGCTCGTCGGGACGAACACTCCCGAGAAAAAAGTCGGTTACGCGCTCGGCATTATGTCTACGGCATCCGCGGCAGGCAGCGTCTTAGGGCCGATGGTCGGAGGAATGATGAGCACATTCGTAGGGTACCGGGAAGCGTTCCTGCTGTCCGGGGCTGTCGTGCTTATCTCCGCGTTGGTAGCTTGGCTGGGGGTAAAGGAACACAATTTCAACCGGAATCGTCCCCGTTCGCACGTGCTGGACGATTTAAAGTCGGCGGCGGCCAACCCGCCCTTGATGAATCAACTGATCATCGCTTTGATCGTAACCAGCTCCGTTATGGTGCTTGAACCGCTCTTGACGATCTATGTGCTGAAGATGGGCGTCTCGCACAACGACGCTTCGCTCAGCTCGGGGATCATCTTCTCGGCGGTAGGGATCGCCACCATATTGGCCGCGCCGCAATGGGGGAAAATCGGGGAGCGGATCGGGTATCGCAACACGTTAATGATCGGATTGATCGGCGGCGGAATCGGCAACATGTTGCAAGTATTTTTCCATAATATTTTCGGATTCGGCATATTGAGGTTCATGTACGGACTGTTCTTCGCCGCCGTCTATCCTTCCTTGAACGCGCTCATCGTCAAGTCGACGGCTCCGGAATTCCGCGGCAGAGCGTTCAGTCTCAATCAGTCGGCAAACCAGCTGGGCAACATGGCGGGACCGATTGCCGGAGGCGCATTGGGCGGCTGGATCTCGATTCCGGTCGTGTTCGTGCTGAACGGCATTTTGCTGATCATTGCTTCGGCTACGGTAAAGCTGCAGACGATGAGGCTGGCGAAGGCAAGAGGCAAGGGCGAGACGGTTTAGGCTATGCACAACAAAAAAACACAACGACGATTTTGTCGCTGTGTTTTTTGTCTTACATTTCGAGGTTGCCGCAAGTACTTGGAATAAGCTTCGAAGCAAGAACTCCACTATGTGGGGTGATTTTCCCTAATTTCGGGTCCCCGCAAAGTACTTGGAATCAGCTTCGAGGCAAGAACTCCACTATGTGGGGTGATTTTCCCTAATTTCGGGTTCCCGCAAAGTACTTGGAATAAGCTTCGAAGTCATACTCCACTTTGTGGGGGAATATTACGCCTCGTCCCAAACTTTAACTTCTTTCATTTTGTCGCCTGCACGGGTCGCATCGACGTATTCCATCCCTTTGACCACTTTGCCGAAAACGGTATGTACGCCGTCGAGATGAGGCTGAGGCTGGTAGCAGATGAAAAACTGGCTGCCGCCGGTATTTCTTCCGGCATGGGCCATCGAGAGCGTGCCGCGCTCGTGCTTGCTTACGTTCGTGGACGTTTCGCAATCGATCGAATACCCGGGGCCGCCGGTTCCGGTTCCGTGAGGACAACCGCCTTGAGCGACGAAGCCTTTGATGACGCGGTGGAACGTCAAGCCGTTGTAGAAGCCGGAATTGGCCAGCTTCTCGAAGTTGGCGACCGTGTTAGGCGCTTCTTCGGGATAAAAATCGATCAATACTTTCTCGCCGTTTTCCAGCTCGATGCTTCCTTTTTTTGCCATTGTGAATTCCTCCCTTGCTTGTCCAAAGCTCTATTCATTGTACTGGAAAACCGGACCGATTTCAAAGCGGATCGGCCAATAAATTTCGGGCTGGAGAAAAACTCCTTGCACTTCATTGTTTTCCTATGGTAATATGCTGTACAATACTAGTGCAAGAAACGATTTTCCTTCGGGGCAGGGTGAAATTCCCAACCGGCGGTGATTTCGGCTCCATGCCGAGGACGGCAGTATGGTCCTCGCGGCGTCGAATTAGTCCGTGACCCGTGACGGGACGCAAGTTCCGCCCGGTGGACCTGGTGCAAGTCCGGGACCGACAGTATAGTCTGGATGGGAGAAGGAATCGGGCAGAATGACCACATCAACTTCGCGCCGAACATGTGCTTTTTTTCACATGAACGTACCGCCGTCTTTGGTGCGGCCAATTCGGCCATGGCCGCGGATCGATTCCGCGGTGCATGACCGGTGTCACTGTAAGCGCACGAGCGCAGCGGGACTACGTCCAAGCCCGATCAGGACGTCTGTTTGCGCATGCTTGAATTACGCGCGAGTGTCGCAATGTCCTGACTTTCCCGCCCCTTTACGATGCGTAAAGGGGTTTTTGTCGTTAAAGAACTTTGACGGAATAGCATACCTGCTCTCTGATAACTGGGGCTTGCCGGTCCACAAAGCCCAGAGGCGGTCGTCAGTCAGGGCGGTAATTCCGTTAAAGTTCCTAAGGGCTGCTTTGCAATAACGCGTTCCGGTAACGCGGCGGCTCCGATAGGTCTACCTTCCGTATAGGCGGTGAGAAAAGTTGGAAATGCTGAACGATGAGTACTACATGCGGCTCGCGCTGCAGTTGGCGGAAAAAGCGCTTGGGCAGACGGGGATCAATCCGGTCGTCGGCTGCGTTATCGTCAAGGAAGGCCGAATCGTCGGACTCGGCTCCCATCTGCAGCGGGGCAGCCACCATGCGGAGGTGAACGCGCTTCTGATGGCGGGCAAGGAGGCGGAAGGCGGCACCGCCTACGTGACGCTCGAGCCGTGCAGCTTCTACGGGCGGACGCCGCCTTGCGCGGACCGTCTCGTGGCGGAGAAGATCAGCCGCGTCGTAGTGGCGTGTACCGACCCGAATCCGAAGGTTGCCGGAACCGGCATCGAGAAATTGCGCAGCCACGGAGTCCGAGTCGATGTAGGAGTACTGGAGCAGGAGGCGAGGCAGCTCAATGAAATGTTCAACAAATTCATCGTCACCCGGCTGCCTTTCGTCACGCTGAAATCGGCGACTACGCTGGACGGGAAAATCGCGTCCAGAAGCGGAGACAGCAAATGGATCAGCGGGGACGCTTCGCGCGCCCAAGTCCATATGCTCCGGCATCGGCACCAGGCCATTATGGTCGGCGTCGAGACGGTAATCGCCGACGATCCGCTGCTGACGGCAAGGCTCGAGGTTGCGGCCATCCAGCCGGTCCGGCTTGTTGTCGACTCGAAGCTGCGTATTCCGCTCGATGCCAAGGTCGTCAAAGACCAATCGGCGAAAACGATCGTTCTTACGACGAATCAGGCCTCGATTGAGCAGATCATGCGCTTGAACGCTCTAGGGGTTGAAGTGATCAAATGCGGGGACGGTCCCCGTGTGGATTTGCGGAAAGCGATGGCGACGATGACGGAGCGTGAAATCGGCTCGATCCTGCTAGAGGGCGGCGGCAGATTGAACGGCGCGATGCTCGAAGCCGGATTGGTCGACAAAATCGTCTTATATTTGGCCCCCAAAATCGTCGGAGGGGCTGATGCTCCGGGAGCGTTCGCACTCGCAGGCTTCGAACGCATGGCGGACGCGATTGCGCTCGAACGGGTGACGATAGAGCGTATCGGCGACGATTGCTGCATAACGGGATACCCTCGATCGGAGAGGAGGCAGGAGGCATGTTCACCGGAATCATAGAAGAGATGGGAACAATGAGGCGAGTCGGCAAGCAGGGGCAAGCGATGATATTGACCGTCGAGGCGTCCAAAATATTGGAGGACGTAAGACTTGGCGACAGCATCTCCGTAAACGGCGTCTGCTTGACCGTAGTTGCGTTTGACGGTTCTTCCTTCACCGTCGACGTCATGCCGGAGACGTTCCGCAAAACGACGCTCCAACATTTACAGCCGGGTACCCGGGTTAACCTGGAAAGAGCGATGCCCGCGAACGGCAGATTCGGCGGACACATCGTACAGGGACATGTCGACACGCCGGGGCGGATCGTATCCCGGCATACGGAACAAAACGCGGTTGTGTTCCGCGTGGAGCCCGACGATTCGAGCCGGATGAAGTACGTGATCCCTCACGGCTCCATTACGCTTGACGGCATCAGTCTGACGGTCGTCAACGTCGAGGAGAACGCATTTACCGTATCGATCATCCCTCATACTTTGGCGCAAACGGTTCTAAACGGGAAGATGCCCGGTGACCGGGTCAATATCGAATTTGATTTGCTCGGCAAATATATCGACAGACTGCTATCGTTCGGGAGACGGGAAGAGGCGCCTGCCGGACAGTCCGGAGAACGGTTGACGATGGAATTTCTGTCCAAGCACGGATTCATGTGAACGAAGCGGAGCTATAGAGAGAAGCTTATCAGGAGAGGTGAGAACGATGCAGCAGTCTGTGAAGATGCACACGATCGAAGAGGCGATATACGACCTGATGCTTGGGAAAGTGATCATCGTGGTCGATGACGAAGACCGCGAGAATGAGGGCGATTTTATCGCATTGGCCGATAAGGCGACACCCGAAGTGATCAATTTCATGATCAAGGAAGGCCGCGGTCTCGTATGCGTGCCGATTACGGAAGAGCGCGCCGAGGAGCTCGATCTGCCTCCCATGGTCGCCAAAAATACGGATTACCACGGAACGGCCTTCACCGTTTCGGTAGACCATAACGGAACGACGACGGGAATATCCGCATACGAACGGGCGCGCACGGTGCAAGCCTTGATCGATCCGAATACGCGTCCCGACGATTTCCGCAGACCGGGCCATATGTTCCCGCTGATCGCGAAAAAAGGCGGCGTGCTGCGCAGGGCAGGACATACGGAGGCGGCTGTCGATCTCGCGCGGATGTGCGGCTCTTATCCGGCAGCGGTCATATGCGAGGTAATCAAAGAAGACGGGACGATGGCTCGCGTTCCGGATCTTGCGGAAATTGCCGTCAAGCACGATTTGAAGATCATCACGATCAAAGATTTGATCCATTACCGCAACGAGAAGGAGAAGCTCGTCAAGCGCGAGGTGGAGATCAAGCTTCCGACCGATTTCGGCATGTTCGCCGCCATAGCCTATTCGAATGAAGTCAACAACCAGGAGCATGTCGCGCTTGTCAAAGGAAAAATCGATCCCGATCAGCCGGTTCTCGTCCGGATGCATTCGGAATGCTTGACCGGTGACGTATTCCATTCGCATAGATGCGATTGCGGACCCCAGCTGGCCGCGGCGCTCGAGCGGATCAATGCGGAAGGGTCGGGCGTGCTCGTCTACCTGCGTCAGGAAGGGCGGGGCATCGGGCTGATCAACAAATTGAAAGCTTATGTGCTGCAGGAGCAGGGATTCGACACGGTTGACGCGAATATTAAATTAGGATTCGCACCCGATTTGCGCGATTACGGGATCGGCGCACAAATTTTGAAAGATTTGGGTGTGCGCAAAATCCGGTTGTTGACGAACAATCCGAGAAAAATACGCGGACTCGAAGGATACGGCATGGAAATCGTCGGACGGGTTCCGATCCAAATGGAAGAGAACGAAGACAATCGGTTTTATTTGCGGACCAAGCAGCAAAAGCTCGGTCATCTGCTTAACTTCGAACAAGGCGACGGGGCCGGCATTTGACCGCGATCCCGCCTATTTTCGGATCAAAACCATACTAGAGGAGAGAGAACGATGGCACATAAGCATTTCGAGGGACATTTAATTTCAGAAGGATATAGATACGGGATCGTCGTAGGACGGTTCAACGAATTCATTACGTCCAAGCTGCTGGGCGGGGCGCTGGACGCTTTCAAACGTCACGGAGCCAAAGAAGAAGAGGTCGACATCGCTTGGGTGCCGGGAGCGTTTGAAATTCCGCTGATCGCCCAGAAGATGGCCGCCAGCGGCAAATACGACGCGGTTGTGACGCTGGGCGCCGTTATCCGCGGATCGACCCCGCACTTCGACTACGTCTGCAACGAAGCGGCCAAAGGAGTTGCCGCGATCGGACTGAAAACGGGCGTTCCGACCGTATTCGGCGTATTGACAACGGATTCGATCGAGCAAGCGATCGAGCGCGCCGGCACGAAGGCGGGCAACAAAGGCTGGGAAGCGGCCGTGACCGCGATCGAGATGGCCAACTTGACGAAGCAGCTGGAGGTTTGAGCGGTTGTTGTCGGAATGGATACACCTCGATTCGCTGCTGTACCGCGTCGTCGCACTGCTGATAGCGGTATTGCTGCATGATGCGGTCCAAGCGTCGGTCGCTCTGCTTCTCGGGGACCGGACGGCCAAGGAAGCGGGCCGGCTGACGCTTTCTCCCGTACCGCACATGAGCACGCTCGGGGTATTGGCAAGCCTGTTCGGCCCGTTCGGCTGGTCGAAGCCCGTACCGGTAAGTCCCGACCGGCTGAAGGGCAGCCCGAAACTATCCGCCCTCGTCGTATACGCCAGCGGACTATTGGTCAACCTGGCGCTCGGAATCGCTCTATGGTGGGTGTTTTTCACAGTGCCTTTTCAGACGATGGATCAGACGGTTCCCTTGTGGGCATCCGAGCTTATACGAGGCATCGTGAAATGGACGTATATTTTCAATTTGATGTTTTTCATTTTGCATCTCGTGCCGGTATACCCGACGGATGTATGGAAAGGGCTGCGGCTGTTTATGCCGAAGCAATGGGAGCCGGCCGTGGCGAAATACGAGAAGCTCGGAACCGTCGTATTGATCGGAATTGTGGTCACTCCCATCGGCCAGCTGCTGCTGAACCGCTGTTATGAATCGTTGACGGGCATTATTATGAATTTGTATTCGCTTGTGTAGAGGTGGACCCGGGAATGAAACCGCATTACAAATTGGAAACGTTCGAAGGTCCTCTCGATCTGCTGCTTCATCTGATCGACAAGGCGGAAATCGATATTTACAACATTCCGATCAGTGAAATAACGGAGCAATACATGGAAGTACTGTCGACGATGCAGGAGCTTGAGCTGGAGGTAACGAGCGAATTCCTCGTCATGGCCGCGACTTTGCTTGCGATCAAAAGCCAGCTGCTGCTGCCGAAGCCTCCGCCGCTCGAGCTGGAGGATACTTATTATGACGACGAGGACTTCGATCCGCGCGCCGAACTCGTCCAGAAGCTGCTGGAGTATCGGAAGTACAAGGCGATTGCGGAAGAGCTGAGGGATAAGGAGCTCGCCCGGAGTCTGATCTATACGCGCGAGCCGGAAGATTTGACCCCCTACGTCCGCGAGGTCGAGGTGAACCCGGTCGAAGGTCTGGACGTCGCGGACCTCGTCATCGCGTTCCAGCGGGCGCTGCGCAAAGCGAAATCCCGCAATACGGTCGCGAAGATACGCCGGGACGAAATATCCGTCAAGGAACGGATGCGCGAGGTCGTAGCTTTGCTCGGCAAGCGCGGGGGCAAGCTTTTGTTCTCGAGGCTGTTCGATTATGAAATGACCCGGGAAGAAATCGTTGTTACGTTTATGGCTATACTTGAGTTGATGAAAACGAAACAGATCGTCTGCTTCCAGCAGAAGCTGTTCGACGATATCGTAATCCAGCGAAAAGAGGGGGGAAATCAGGTTGAAATACCGTCAGATGAAATCGATTATTGAGGGATTGCTGTTCGCGGCCGGAGACGAAGGGCTCGATGCGAAGCAAATCGCCGACATTCTCGAACTGCAGCCGCATTCCGTTACCGGGCTGCTGAAGGAAATGACGGAAGACTTCAGGCGGGAAGAACGGGGCATCCAAATCGTCGAAATCGCCGGTGCGTTTCAATTGACGACTCTTCCTGCACATGCCCCTTATTTCGAGAAGCTGGCCCAGTCTCCGACGCGATCGAGTTTGTCCCAAGCCGCGCTGGAGACGCTCGCGATCGTTGCGTACAAGCAGCCGATCACCCGGATCGATATCGAACAAATTCGCGGAGTGAAGGCGGACCGGGCTTTGCAGACGCTCGTAGCGAAAAATTTGATACTGGAAGTCGGGCGGGCGGAAGCGATCGGCCGGCCGATTCTATACGGTACGACGAAGCCTTTTCTCGACTATTTCGGGTTGGCCGGACTGCATGAGCTGCCGGAAGCGGCGTTGTTCCAAAATCCCGACGATCTCGAGGAAGAGACGCGGATGCTGTTCGAGAAGCTGGAAGGACATCAGCTGACGATCGATGATGCGGAGGGAACGGACGAAAGCGTATAGCGTTTGACGGGGAGGTCATACTAAACTTTGACACAGGCGGATGCTGTTGCCGAAGCTTATGGATGACGGAGGATCAGGCGCGATGATATGGTTATGGTTGATCGCGGGCATTCTCGTAGCGGGAGTGCTCTTGTTTGCTTTCAGCGATATTCGGCTGAAGATCCGCTTCTCTCACACAGAAGGGGACGACCACTTGACCGTGGACATAAGAGGATTTTACGGCTTATTCCGTTTCCGGTATGCCGTGCCGATCATTTACTGGAGCGAAGAAGGGTTGAAAGTCAAGACCGAGAAAGTAAACCGCAAAGGCCTTCAAGGAGACGAGAAGTTAACGATCACGCGGGACAAAGTGGAAGATTTTTTCCATCGGACGAAGCTGCTGCTCTCTTATACGGCTCGGCTGATCGAATGGACGAAAGGCGTGATGGCGCACACTATCTGTACGGAATTGAGCTGGGTCACGCGGATCGGCTTGGGGGATGCCGCCGATACGGCGATTACGACGGGAGTCGTATGGGGCTTGAAAACGTCGCTGCTCGGCTATTTGTTCCGGTATATCCGCTTGGAAGCGAAGCCGGCGCTTAGCGTTCAGCCTCAATTCAACCGGATGTTATTTTCCACCGAAGGCGTGTGCGTCATGAAAATCAAAGCCGGGTATGCCCTGTATGCGGTTTTCTTGCTGCTGAACCGGATCTTGCGCGTCAGAGGCGGATTGAGAACATGGCGGAAGCTGCTGTTCCGGCCTTCCTGACCTGATAAAAATTGTTCGACAAAAAGTTCAAAAAATTGTTGATATTATGGGAATTTTAACCTAAAATGAATTTGTGTTGAATAGAATTGATAACTTTGGTAAGGGAGTTGCCGGATGCAAACTCAAACAAATCAAACACAGCAGTACCAAACCGGGACGCAGCAGCAGGCTGCGGGTGTGATCTCCTTCAAGGAATGGATGATCACGATTCTTTTATTGGCGCTTCCAATCGTCAATATTATTATGCTGTTTGTTTGGGCATTCGGAGGCGGGGCGAACCCGAGCAAGGCGAACTACGCCAAAGCAGCCCTCGTCTGGGCGGCGATCGGTATCGTGCTTTACCTGATCTTCTTTGTTTTGATTCTCGGCAGTGCAATGTCATTGATGGAATATTAAGAACAAAAGAATCGCATCGCTCGGGTCTGCGTCCCGGATGATGCGATTCTTTTTCATCACATACATTCCGGCTTTTCGGGCAACCCTAACGAATGTAATCTAAAAATCAGCATGCAAGCATGCCTTATTGTGCAAAAATAAAGGAGGAATCAACAGTGGCAGACCATCCGATACAAGGTCTTATGAAAACAGCCATGGAAAATATCAAGGAAATGGTCGACGTCAATACGATCGTCGGCGACCCGGTGGAAACTCCGGACGGAAGCGTCATTATGCCGATTTCCAAAGTCGGATTCGGTTTTGCCGCAGGCGGCAGCGAATTTTCCGTCGAATCGGACGGAGACCAAGGTCAAGGGCAGGGACAAGGACGTACGGACGCCCATAACGCCCATGTAGCTCTTCCTTTCGGCGGCGGTAGCGGCGGCGGAGTTTCCATTACGCCGATCGCATTCCTCGTCGTAGGCAAGCAGGGCGTGAAGGTCGTTCCGCTCGACAACCAAACCCATTTGTACGAACGGTTGATCGATCAAGCTCCGCAAGTCGTGGACAAAATTCAAAACATGCTGAGGTCGAACCGAAACCAAAATGCGGCCATGAATGCCAATATGATGCCTAATGCGGCCATGAATACCAATATGGCTCCAAATGCTGCTGCAACGAATACGATATTCACTACAAACCCATCGAATGTTATCGACTGAACGCGATCATTAGAACAAAAAAGGCTTCCCAAACCACCTATAGGTGGCAGGGAAGCCTTTTTTCCTCATCATTCAATCCGTTTTGTGCTGCGGCTGGTTGGACGATATTCGATCGTAGAGGAAGTCCACGATATGAACGGCTTCCATTTTCTCGGATAACTGCTCGCGCTCGATGCCGAGCTTCATTTGCAGCAAACAACCCGGATTGCTTGTGATAAGCATATGCGCATTCGTTTCTTTGACATGCTCCATCTTGTGCTCCAATATTTGATTGGCCATATCGGTTTGCACAATGTTGTAGATGCCCGCCGAGCCGCAGCAGCGGTCCGCCCCTTGCAGCTCGACGAATTTGACGTTAGCCACACGCTTCATCAGGTTGCGCGGAGCATTGGACGAACGCATGACGTTGCGCAAATGGCAGGAGTCCTGATAAGTGATCGTGAACGTTTCTCCGTTCGAGCCGGCTTTATCCGGATGGGCAAATTCGGGCAAACGGCCTTTTTCCAGCAGAAGATGACTGACATCCTTAACCCGGGACGCGAACCATTTGGCATCGTCCGCAAACTCCGGCTCATCGTGGAGCAGGTGGTCGTATTCGACCAGCAGCGCTCCGCATCCACCGGCATTGGAGGCGATGTAATCGACGCCTGATTCCCGGAACGCGCGGACGTTTTTCTTGGCCAGCTCTTTCGCTTGCCCGATCTCCCCGGCATGGGCGTGAAGCGCCCCGCAGCAATTTTGCGTCTCCGGAATTATAACCTCGAACCCGGCTTCGCTCAGCAGCTGCACGGTCTTCAAGTTCGTATTCGTGAACATAATATCCATCAGACAGCCGCGAAACATGCCGACGGTGCCGATTTTTTGGCCCTTGGCCGGTACGCGTGTCCCGAACGTTTCTACAACGCCTTTGCCGGTTGCTTCCGGCAGGATGGCTTCCATGTCCCGCATATTTTTCGGGAACAGCTTCATGACGCCCGTACCGTGAGCCACTTTTTGCAGACCCGATTTCTGATACGCGCGAAGCACATTGCCCAGCAGCTTCATCCGTTTCGGCTTCGGAAACAGCTCCTTGAAGGCGACGCGGCGTGCGGCCTTGATAAACCAGCGGTGCTCCCCGTGCTGTTCCAACGAATCGCGGGTCTCTTCAAGCAGATGTCCGTACTTGACGTCTGCGGGACATACCGGCTCGCACGCCCGGCAGCCGAGACAAAGATCCATTTGTTCGCGGAACGTCTGATCCGGCTCCATGACTCCGTCGACGACCGCTTTCATCAGTGCGATGCGGCCGCGCGGAGAAGCGGCCTCGAGTCCCGTTTCCAGGAAGGTCGGACATGCGGCCTGGCAAAATCCGCACCGCATACAGTTCGTAAGCTCGTCGTAATTCAACTGCAGCTTCATGGTCTGGGCGAGCGGATTAAGCGGCTTCTTCTCCGGGGAAGCGCCCCAGTTGGAAGGAGGGTGGTTGTGCGCTGTGTCGTTAACGGCTGCCATGATCGATCACCACTCTTTTCCGCGAATGTTTGGCGAATATTTTGCCGGGATTCATAATATTGTTCGGGTCGAACGCCTGCTTGATCCCCTTCATCAGCTCGATGCCGGCCGCTCCTACTTTCCATTCCAGGTATGGAGCCTTCATGACGCCGACTCCGTGCTCTCCGGTTATCGTGCCGCCCAAGTCGATAGCGGCTTCGAAAATTTCTTCGAACGCCATCTCGACCCGGTGAATTTCATCGGCATCCCGCGCATCGGTCGTACAGGTCGGATGCAAATTGCCGTCCCCCGCGTGGCCGAACGTACAGATTTGCACGTTGTATTTTTTGGCGATTTCGTTAATGGCGATGACCATTTCGGCTATTTTGGAGCGGGGAACGGTAGCGTCTTCCAATATCGTCGTCGGGCGGATGCGGGCGCATGTGGACAAGGCGCTTCTCCGTGCGAGCATCAGCTTCTCGGCTTCCGCGGCGTCGGCCGCCATCTTCACTTCGACGGCTCCCTGCTCTTTGCAGATGCGGACGATTTCGATAATATCTTTCTCCACGACCGATTCGTCCAAGCCGTCCTGCTCGATCAGCAGGATCGCTTCCATCTCCACGGGAAGGCCGATTTTGTTAAACCCTTCGACGACGCGGATCGTGGCGTTATCGAGAAATTCAAGCGTTGCCGGTATAATCCGGTTGCCGACGATCGCGGAGACGGAACGCGCGGCTGCATATATATCTTTGTACATGGCGACCATCGTTTTCTTGTATTTCGGAGCCGGGATCAGCTTGACCGTCGCTTCCGTTACGATGGCGAGTGTGCCTTCAGAGCCGACAAGCAGCTTGGTCAAGTCGTATCCGGCGACGTCCTTGTACAGCTTGCCGCCGGTGCGGATGATATCGCCGTTCGGCAAAACCGCCTCCAGCCCGATGACGTAGTCCTTCGTCGTGCCGTACTTCAGACCGCGCAATCCGCCTGCGCATTCCATAATGTTGCCGCCGAGCGTCGAAATAATCATGCTGCTCGGATCCGGCGGATAGAACAAGCCGAGCTTCTCGACTTCGAGGTGGAACTGCTTCGTGTTCAAGCCGGTTTGGAACGTGGCGGTCAAATTGTCGGCGTCGATCTCGATCAGCTTGTTCATCCGGTTCATCACCATGACAAGCCCGCCCTCGAGCGGCACCGTTCCGGCGCAAAGATTGCTGCCGGCGCCGCGGCCGACGATCGGAATCCGGTATTCGTTCGCAATCTTTAATATTTCCGATACATGCTGAGTCGTAGACGGAAAAATAACGCCGTCCGGCAGAGCTTGCTGCATCGGCGTGGCGTCATACGAATAGCTGACCAAAGCTTCCATATCGTCCTTAAACCACGATGCGCCGACAATGTCGATGAGCTTGGCGCGAATGGACTGTTCCAACATACTGAGTCCTCCTAAAAAGTTTTGCGAAGCAAAACTTGCTTCGTAAGCATTTTCTCAGTTAAAAATTAATCAGGTCATCAGATGACTTTTCTCTCATTATAGCTTACTATAGAATGTATGTATACAATAAATCCCCACGAAAGGCGGGGCAGGGAAGCTTGTTCCGATTCGCCGCAGTCGGGAGCCCCGGCATTTCATGTCAGGTACGGAAGGGAATCGGTTTAGGAATGGCATTCGATCAAGTCAAGCCCTTGAAAGGCTACGAGCTTGTCATGGAGCAGTTGAAGAATCGCATCTTGTCCGGAGAGTTCGCCCCGGGAACGAAGCTTCCCTCGGTCGTCGATTTGGCGTCAAGCTTCGGAGTAGGGCGTTCGACGATTCGCGAGGCGTTGAGCGCGCTGAAAGCGATGGGATTGGTCGAAATCCGTCAGGGCGGAGGCACTACGGTATGCACGGAGCTTCCGAAGGAACCGGGGCAGTCCGACGGTGCCGATCTGTTTGCAAGCGCTCAATCGATCCGCGAGCTGCTCGAGGTGCGAAAAATATTGGAGACCGGATGCGCGTCACTTGCCGCCCGCAACCGGACGGAAGCGGATTTAAGCTCGATCGAAGAGGAATTGCAGCTAATGGAGACGTATGTGCACGATGAAGCGAAAGGGGAAGAAGCGGACGTTCGGTTTCATCTGAAGCTGGCCGGAGCGACGCACAACTCCCTGCTCATCTCGATGATGGAGTCGATGTCCGAGCGGCTGCACGATAGTATGAAGGAGTCGCGCCGGCTGTGGTTTTACGGGGAAAGGGCGGAAGCGCACAGGCTGCTTAGAGAGCATTCCGACATTTTCGAAGCGATCCGGGAAAAGGATGAGTCGCGGGCATTCGAGGCGATGATGACCCATCTAGGGAAAGTGGAAGGCGTTCTGCACAAAGCGATTGCCGAGACGGGCCTTGGAGATCGATAACCGAACATGCGCATACGAGCAGGTGCCGCTGAGGCAGCAATACAACGGTCTTTCGGGACTCTTATTGATAAGAAAAAATGAAAGATGGCGGAAATAAGAGTTGTTCGCGACTCTTATTCGGCATACATCAGGCGAAATGCGCCACTTCGGTTAAAATAAAAGCCTCAAACATCTCTTATTTTAGTAAATCGGAGGATTCCTCCAAAATAAGGGGTGTTTGAGGCTTTTGATTATGATGTGAAATAACGCAGTTTATAGCTTTGCCGACCCGATTCTGAGCTTCTCCGCCGCATGGGCGGCGTCTACTTGCTCCCGGTTCAGCCGGACTCCGATCGAGCGAAAGGACGAAATCGCATCCTCGTAACCGCGTTCGATATGCTCGACGCCCGTAATATACGTAGTCCCTTCGGCGGCGAGTCCGGCAAGCAGCAGGCATGTGCCGGCGCGAATGTCGGTGGCGTGAACCCAACTTCCTTTAAGCTGAACTCCTCCGCGGATGAACGCCGAGCTGCCGCGCAATTCGATGTCGGCCCCCATCCGGCGCAGTTGGGCGACGTGCTGGAATCTTTTCGGATATATTTTCTCGGTAATGATGCTTTTGCCATGAGCCTGAGTCAGCAGCGCGGTCAAAGGCTGCTGCAGGTCGGTCGCGAACCCGGGATACATCGCCGTACGTACGCGCGTCGCCTTCAGCTTGCCGCCGGACGATGCCGTAATGCTCTGATCGTGAAGCTCGATCCGGAGTCCGATTTCGCTTAATTTGGCGATACAAGAGCCGAGATGGTCCGGGATGACATCCGTAACGGTTACCGATCCGCCGGTTATGCCCGCACACATGAGGAACGCACCGGCTATCAAACGATCCGGTATTACCGTATGATGTCCGCCGCCGATCGATTTCACCCCGTCGATCCGGATCGTATCGGTGCCTGCTCCCGATATTTTCGCGCCGAATTCATTCAGCATTATCGCCGTATCGACGACCTCCGGATCTTTGGCCGCGCCGCGAAGCACGGTTCGGCCTTCGGCGAGAACGGCAGCCAGCATGCAGTTGATCGTGGCGCCTGATGTAATCGTATCAAAGTAGATTTCGGCACCGGTTAGCTTCTTCGCTTCCACCGTGTAATGTTCGTCGTAGAAGGCGACTTCGGCGCCCATCGCCTTCAAGCCTTTCACATGCTGGTCGATCGGCCTGGATACGAAATTGTCGCCTCCGGGAAAGCCGATCGTCACTTTGCCGAACTTGGCGAGCAGGGCGCCTATGAAGTAGTACGACGCCCGGTAGGAGGATGCTTTCTCCTTATCGATGTCGGCGGTATGGATGTGTTGCGGATCCAGCGTTATGTCACCGTTCAGGTGTCGAGCGGTCTTCATTCCGACGCTCTCGGCTATGTCGCATATGACGCGGATATCGTAAATGTCGGGTACGCCCGACAACGTAACGGGACTATCGGATAAGCAGCAGGCGGCCATAAGCGCGAGCGAGCTGTTCTTGGAGCCTTGTATCTTGACGGAGCCGCTGACCGGCCCGGATCGTTCCAAACGGATGATATTCAACTTGAGTTTCCCACTTTCCGGTAAAGTCGTCACCTTTACTATTTATTCATGTTTGCCCCGGAAAGTCAATAAGGACAAGGAACCGAAAGTACTATTTTTTCGCCATGGGAAGGGGAAGGCGAGACCAAGCCATTCAAGGCCCGTCCGAATCGGAGGCGCTCGAAGAACCTGCACGGAGGGTCATATATCGATATCGGATAAGCATATACTTGTACCAATCGGCGTCCTGCGCCAAAGATCGGGGTGAGAAGCGAACCATGAACGGGTATGGCAATATTGCGCTGCGGATCGTCGGAACGTCGCTTATACTAATGCTGGTATGGCCGTGGGTTGCCGTCGCGGCGCCGCCCGGCGTACAAACGAATGCGGAAAGCGCGGCGCTGGTCGACGTCGCCTCCGGTCGGCTGCTTGTTTCCAAAAACGGGGACAAGCAAATGAGGATCGCAAGCTTGACGAAAATTATGACCGCAATTACGGCTATCGAGCACGGAACGCTTTCCGATCCGGTCAAAGTAAGCGGCAATGCGGCCGGGAAGGAAGGCTCCTCGATCTATTTGAAAGCCGGTGAGGAGATGAGCCTCGAGAATATGCTGTATGGGCTGATGCTGCGATCGGGCAACGATGCGGCGACAGCGATTGCGGAGCATGTGGGCGGCTCGCTCGAAGGCTTCGTCCATTTAATGAACGAGAAGGCGGAAATGATCGGCATGACTCGCTCGCGCTTCAAAAATCCGAGCGGACTTGATGAGGAAGGCCACCTTTCCACGGCGAACGACATGGCCAAGTTGACCGCTTACGCGATGAGGAACCCGGTCTTTCGCGATATAGTGAAAACGAAAACGAAGTCCGCGCCGAATCCGAATGAGGATTGGGATTACAAATGGTCGAACAAAAACAAGATGCTCTCGATTTACGAAGGGGCGGACGGCGTCAAAACCGGCTATACGAAGCTCGCCAAGCGCTGCCTCGTCTCCTCGGCTACGAGAAACGGCCAGCAGCTGGCGGTCGTTACGCTGAACGATCCCGACGATTGGCTCGATCACCGCAAGCTGCTCGATCATGGCTTCCGATATTATCCATTGGAGCAGGTAGTCAAGAAGGGCGACCGGATTGAAAATATGCCTATTGTCGTCGGGCAAACGTTCTCCTATCCGCTGCTTGAGGAGGAGCGCAGCACCGTTCGCAAGGAAGCGGCGCTTCTCGATCCGAACTCTTCCGCCTACCGGCTCGGAGAACGGGGAACGCTCACTTTCTCGCTTAATGGGACGAAGATCGGCTCCGTTCCGCTCTATGACGAGAATAGTCCGCGGCTGACGGCCAAGGAGCAGGCGACCTTCGAGTTCCAGGAAAGCGTGCGGTACGAGGAATCGGGCTTCTTGCTGTGGCGGCTGCAGCTACAGGAGGTTGTACGGCGGCTGTTCGTCCTGCAGGAATAGATCGGTTGACGAAAGGGGGGGAACGTCATCGTTAACTGGATATGGTTTTTTTTCATCGCAGCCGGATTTGCCGTTGCGGCAGCGCAGGGCAACATAGAGGAAGTGACGAAGGCGGTATTCGACGGGGCGAAGAGCGGGGTTACGATCAGCCTCGGGTTGATCAGCATACTCGTTTTCTGGCTCGGCATGATGCGGATTGCCGAGGATTCCGGGCTGCTAGGCATTTTGGCGAAACTGCTTCGCCCGATCGTCCGGCTGCTGTTTCCCGATATTCCGAAGGATCATCCTGCCGTCGGGTACATCATGTCCAATATGAGCGCCAACCTGCTCGGCCTGGGCAATGCCGCCACTCCGATGGGAATCAAGGCGATGCAGGAGCTGCAGACGCTGAATCCGGACAAAGAGACGGCGAGTCCCGCGATGTGTACGCTTCTGGCGTTGAACACCGCGAGCATCACGCTGATTCCGACTACGCTCATCGCAATCCGAATGAATTACAATTCCGCGAATCCGGCTGAAATCGTCGGAACGACGCTTATTGCTACCGCCGTCGCAACATTAGCCGCCATATTGGCCGACCGCTGGTGCCGAAGGCGGCTGCTTGCCAAAACCGTGCCGAAAGGATGATCGCGCTTGTACTCGCTCGTCTCCGTGATGTCCGCCTGGGCGATTCCCGTATTGATCGTGCTCATTCCGCTATTTGCGGTATACAAGAAAGTGCCCGTATACGAATCGTTCGTCGAGGGGGCCAAGGACGGGTTCGATACGGCCGTGAAAATCATTCCCCATCTCGTCGGCATGATGGTGGCGATCGGGGTATTTCGCGCTTCGGGCGCCATGGATCTGCTGATCGGCTGGCTGAAGCCGGCGCTTGTGCTCGTCGGAGTGCCGGGGGAAGTGCTACCGTTAGCCATCCTCCGACCGATTACCGGTTCCGGCTCTTTGGCTTATACGGCAGACCTGATCGGACAGTATGGGCCCGATTCGATGATCGGACGCATCGCCTCCACCATTCAAGGAAGCACGGATACGACCCTCTATGTGCTGACCGTCTATTTCGGAGCCGTTGGTATCCGCAAAGGAAGATATGCACTGAAGGTGGGGCTGTTCTCCGATCTCGTCGGTTTCGTAGCTGCGGTAGCGATTTGCCTGATCGTATTCACAACGGCAGGTTGAACGGCCAGCTATCAATTGAATAGGAAGGAAACCGGGGTCGATCGCGGAAGCGGTCGGCCCTTAATTCCGCTCGGAGGCGGACGCACCTCCGGATGCGTGCCTACATATAATGGAGCACCCTAGAGAGGCGAGGTGAAGCGCGGATGCGGCCGACCGGCATTACGATTCATCAATCCGTCTGCACGTCGATCAACGGAAAAGGATACGATTTCTACATTACGCGCAGCGGTACGATCATCCCGGCATCCGAATCGACAGACCCGGCAAGAATCCATATTTGCGTGGAGGGAGACTTTTCGCGGCCGGAAGAAACGTTGTCCGGCTTCAAGGAAGAACAGTTTTTCGTACTGCAGAAGCTCGTTCTGCGCATATCGGAAACGTTCGGCATCGACCCGGCCGATCTGATCTCCCACAGCGCAAATTGCCCCGGGAAACACTTTCCATGGTCCGAACTTGTGATTTCTCCAAAGGATGGTTATCATTAGGGTTGAGGTGACCATTCCATGGAACGATTGCAAAAAGTTTTGGCTCAAGCGGGCGTAGCGTCCCGCCGCAAATGCGAGGAATATATCGAAGCGGGCAGGGTCCAAGTAAACGACAAGACGGTCACGACGCTGGGGGTCAAGGTCGACCCCGCCGTCGATGCGATAAAAGTGGACGGGCGGCCGATCAACCGTCAGCGCATGCAGTATTTGTTGTTCAACAAGCCTAAGGGCGTCATCACCAGCACGTCCGACCCGGAGGGCCGCAACGTCGTAAGCGACTATTTCAAGGACGTGAAAGAACGGGTATACCCGGTCGGGCGTCTCGATTATGACAGCGAAGGGCTTCTCCTTCTGACGAACGACGGAGAGCTCGCGAATCTGCTCACCCATCCGAGACATCATGTGCCGAAGACGTACCACGCTACTGTGAAAGGGGTGCCGCACGGCGATTTGCTGGACAAGCTGCGCACGGGCATCAAGCTCGAGGACGGAATGACCGCGCCTGCCGAAGTCGAGTACGTGGATATTAATCCGGACAAGAACGAGACGATTGTGTCCATCACGATCCATGAAGGCCGCAACCGTCAGGTGCGCCGGATGTTCGAAGCGATTTCGTTTCCCGTCATCAAGCTGAAGCGCATCCAGTTCGGCACGCTGCTGCTTGCCGGGCTGCAGAGAGGCAAACATCGGGCGTTGACCAAATCCGAAATCGAGGAGCTGCGGCAGAGCGCGCTACAGTCACATAATGTTCAAAAAAGTACGGAATGACGCCGTATTTTAGTGATCTATTTCGCTATAATGGGTGTAGCCGCATTCATAAATACGAAATGTAGGTGATCCGAGTTGCGCGAGAACAGGAAATGGATTCAAAGCATCATTTTGACCGCGGTTTTGCTGATCGGAGCCTATACGATAGGGAGCAGCCTGTTCGCCAAGGAAGACATTCCGAGGGAAGGGAGCACTGCTCCTGATTTTTCGTTAATAGGGCTGGACGGCAACAAGGTAGAGCTGTCCGATTACCGGGGCAAGCCTGTTATTGTTAATTTCTGGGGTTCCTGGTGCGAGCCGTGCATCCGTGAAATGCCGGCGATCCAGCGGCAGTACGAGAAGTGGAAGGATAAGGGGCTTGTCGTGCTCGGTCTTAATCTGGACGAAAGCAAGGTGACCGTACAAAGCTATGTCAAGCAAACCGGCGTCACGTTTCCCGTGCTGTTCGACAAGGAGCTGAGAATGCGGGACCGGTACGCGGTCCGGTATTACCCGACTACCTTTTTCATCGATCCGGCCGGTAAAATCGTCAAAATCGCGGTGCTGGAAATGGACGACGACTACATCGAGCAGACGGTCCGTTCGATGCTGAAACTGTAAAGGAGCGATTCACCCCGTGATTGTGAACACGAAATGCGAATGCGGGCACCAAAATCATGCGGGAACCGTATTGTGCGAGTCGTGCGGGAAACCGCTTTATGACGAGCCGGGCGACGATACCCCTCTCGAGATGCGTTACGACGGCGTAGCCCGGCGTTCCCAGAAGGCGAACCCGTCCGTGCTCGATCGGGTATGGAATTTTTTCTCATCGGTCAAAGTGGCGATTTATCTCATATTGGCCACGCTCCTCGGCTCCATATTGGGTTCGATTTACCCGCAGGAAAATACGTTTCTCAACATCGATCCGGCCAAATATTACAAAGACACCTACGGTTGGACCGGCGATCTGTACTACAAGCTCGGGTTGTCCGACACTTACGGGTCCTGGTGGTTTATCGGACTGCTCGTCTGTATCGGAACTTCGCTCGTCATCTGCAGTCTGGACCGGGTGCTGCCGCTTTATCGGGCTCTCAGCAAGCAGCAAATACGCAAACATTTGAACTTTATTTTACGACAGAGGATCGTATATACCGATACGATCGTGTCGGCCGACTCCAAGCCTGTTCACCCCGAAGCATGGGTGGAGGAGGCGGCCGCCAAGCTTCGCAAGAGAGGATATAAGGTTCACACGGACGGTTCCGCCTTGCTTGCGGAGAAGCACCGTTTCAGCAGGTGGGGACCGTATGTCAATCATATCGGTCTGATCATCTTTTTGCTGGCGGTGCTGATGAGGGGACTTCCGGGCTGGCAGCTGGACGAGTATGTCGGGTTTCTCGAGGGGGAACCGACGAAAATTCCGGAAACTCATTATTATTTGAAAAACGAGCAGTTTAATGTAGAGTTTTACACGGAAGACGAAATGACCGAGAAGTTTCGGGACAAAGGGCAGACGGTCGCGAAGCTGTACGAGACGAAAGCGGTTTTGTACGAGTGCACGGCTGACTGCGACGGCACGGGGGGCGAGCCGAAGCTTCGCGAGCTTTCCCGGCAGAGCATTACCGTTAATCATCCTCTGAACTACAAAGGGCTGCTCGCCTTCCAGTTCGACTATTCGCAGACGCCCAGACTGCTGTCCGTCAAGCCGCTGCTCAAAAACAAGCAAACCGGTCAATCGTACGGCCCGTTTACTTTAAAGATGAAAAACCCGGTCGATTCGTACGAGGCCGGTCCGTACAAGCTGCAGCTGAAAGATTATTTCCCCGATTTCTCGATCAACGATAAAGGGGTGCCGGTTACAGTATCCAACGAGCCGAATGCGCCTGCGTTCGTCTTTACGATTACCGGACCGGGGATGCCGGCGGAGGGACAAGCCTACTTGTACTTTCCGCGTGAGATCGACAAAGAGAAGTACAGCCAGGACAAAATCAACGGCGCGTTCGGGAGCGTGTGGGACATCTCGGTCAATTCGATGGCCGATGTCGAGATCGCCAACTACACGAGCTATTTGAACATTCGCAGAGATACGGCGCTGCCTTACATTTTTGCGGGAGGGGGACTGTTCTTTGTCGGTGTCGTCATGGGCTTGTACTGGCAGCATCGGCGCATCTGGATCCGGTTTGACGAAGGAAACAAGCTGTCGCTCGGCGCACATACGAATAAAAACTGGTACGGGCTGCGAAACGAAGTAGCGGGGATGCTGAACAAGATGGGTATTGAAGTCGCTCCGAAGCAGTTGGCCAACGAGGTGAACAAATCTTGAATACGGAATCGCTAAGCGGAACATTTCTATTGATTGCTTTTATTTTGTATACGCTGTCGTTCGTTGTGTACGGCATTGCCGTAACGGGGAAGAAGTGGAGCTCCCGTGATCCGGAGAACCATGTGAAACGATGGGGGAAGTTCGGGCTTGTGCTTACACTGATCGGCTTCGCCTCCCAGCTCGGATATTTCTTTACGCGCTGGTACACGGCAGGCCATATACCGGTCAGCAATATGTTCGAGTTTCTGACGTTCCTCTCGATGATGATCGCGCTAGCTTTCGTTATCGTCTATTCGATTTACCGGATTACGGTGCTCGGCATGTTCGCGATGCCGGTGTGCGTCATTATTTTGGCTTATGCGCTAGTATTTCCGCCGGATATTCAACCGCTTATCCCGGCATTGCAAAGCTATTGGCTGAAAATTCACGTAACGACGGCCGCCTTCGCCGAAGCGTTTTTTGCAGTCGGGTTTGCGGCGGGGCTGATGTACTTGCTGCGCGTCGTCAATTTTAAAGGGACGTCGAAAGCGGACCGCCGCGAACGGCGCGGGGTCGAGGTCGTCATTTTCGTCGTGCTCACGACCGTTGCGTTCGTCATAACCGTATTTGTATTCAAAGGAATCGGGTATGAGGCCAGGTTTGTCAGCGAAGTGACCAAAATCGATCAGAACGGCCAAGAATATGTGGAGACGAGCACGGTAGACTACGTATTGCCTCCGATCGTGAAGCCGTTCAACAGCAAAGCCGAAACGATGCAGCCGTTTCTCGGCATGAACGAGCCTTTGTTCGCGGCTCCTTCGTGGATGAACGGCATCAATGCCGGTCGGAAGCTGAACACGTTCATCTGGTCGCTTATCGCGGGTCTTATTTTGTACGTATTGCTTAGGCTCATCTTGCGCAAGCAGATCGGAGCCGCCATTCAGCCGGCTACAAGCGGCATGGACCCTGAGGATTTGGACGAAATCAGCTATAGGGCGATCGCGATCGGATTTCCGCTGTTTACGCTCGGGGCGCTCATCTTCGCGATGATATGGGCTCATGAAGCGTGGGGACGGTTCTGGGGCTGGGATCCGAAGGAAGTGTGGGCGCTCATAACATGGCTCTATTATACGGCATACCTGCACTTTAGACTTTCCCGCGGATGGCAGGGCCGCAAATCGGCATGGATGGCGGTTATCGGCTTCGTCGTCGTCATGTTTACGAATGTCGGCGTCAATCTGATCATCGCAGGGCTTCACTCGTATGCAGGCGTGTAGCATTTAGAAGGAGGGTGAACAGTACATGGTTGATTTGAAAGCGAGCATATTGGTAGTGGACGACGAAGAGCGGATTCGCCGCTTGCTGCGGATGTATCTCGAGAAGGAAGGGTACGTCATCGACGAGGCGGAAGACGGCGAGACGGCGCTGACGAAGGCGCTGGAGGGCGATTACGACCTGATATTGCTCGACGTGATGCTGCCCGGCATCGACGGAACGGAAGTATGCGCGAGACTGCGGCAAGTTAAGGCGACGCCGATCATCATGCTTACCGCCAAAGGCGAGGAAGCGAACCGGGTGCAAGGGTTCGAGGTCGGCGCGGACGATTATGTGGTCAAGCCGTTCAGCCCCCGGGAAGTGATTTACCGGGTAAAAGCGATTCTTCGCCGTTCTTCGGCTACCGCTTACTTGGCGAAGGATGCGATTCATGCGAGCAACAACATCGTCTTCCCGCATCTCATCATCGAGCATGACGCCCATCGCGTGACGGCGGGCGGACAGGAAGTGGCATTGACTCCGAAGGAATACGAGCTGCTGCATTATTTGGCCACATCGCCGGATAAAGTGTTCTCGCGGGAAGATTTGCTCAAGGATGTATGGAACTACGAGTTTTTCGGCGATTTGCGCACCGTCGATACGCATGTGAAGCGGCTTCGCGAGAAGCTGAATAAAGTATCGCCCGAAGCGGCCTCGATGATTACGACCGTATGGGGCGTCGGGTACAAGCTCGAGGTGCCGAAATAAAGTGAAACTGTGGAAAAGCGTAGTCGGAAAGCTATGGATGACCATTATCGGATTAGTCGCCGTTGTTCTTGTGATCAACGGCGTCTTTATGGGACAATTTCTCGATACGAACTTCGCCAACTCGAAAGACCAGGAGCGCAGCCTGCAGAAGATGGCGGAGAAAGTGTCGATTGATCTTACGCTTCATAAAGAGGAATTTTCGTACGTCAATGCAGTTGCGGAATTGCTGGATGCTCAAGATGCGGCTATGATCGTCCTGGATAGAAGGCTGGAGGAGACGATACCGGCTTCCAAGGTGACGCAAATTCCGAAGCTGCATGCCACCGACCTGTTCGAACCTGAGAGGCTCGGGAAAGTGCTGCAGGGCGGGACGGCTCCGGCGATCTATTTCGATCCGCACTCCGGCAAGCGATTTCTTGCCGTCGCCGTTCCTCAGCGGGAAAACGCCAGCAGCAATGTGACGGGGATCGTTATTCTGTATCAAGCGCAAATCTCGCTCGATTACACGCAAGCTTACTTTCAAAATTTGTTCGTCATTGCCGGCGTCATCGGCTTCCTACTGACAACATTGTTCGCATTCTTTTTATCGACCCGGATCACGCAGCCGCTAATCCAAATGAAGAAAGCGGCGGACTTCATTACATTGGGCGAATATAAGACGCGCGTACCGGTTACGGGCTCCGATGAAATCGGCGAGCTGGCGGTCGCTTTCAATCAGATGACCGGGCGGTTGGACGAGACGATCAATGCTTTGAATCACGAGAAAGAGCACTTGTCCAGTGTGCTGCGAAGCATGACGGATGCGGTGATTACGCTGGATGCGGACGGTAGAGTTATATTGACCAATCCTCAAGGGGAAAGACTCGTCGAGGAATGGGGGACGCTCGGCTGGGCGGAAGCAGATGGCGATTTTTCTGAGGAGGGATCGCTCGCCCCCGGGCCTCTTCAATCTTTGTTCGCGGAAGTCGTGAGCGGCAACAAAGAAGTGACGTCGACGGTTCATGTCCACAGCAATGTATACTCCGTAGTCATGGCACCGCTTTATTCGTTGGAAGGATTGCGGGGAACGGTCGCCGTCCTCCGCGACGTAACGGAAGAGCACCGTCTGGACAAGCTGCGTAAAGATTTCGTCGCGAATGTGTCGCACGAGCTGCGTACGCCGCTTTCAATGCTTCAGGGCTACAGCGAAGCGCTGCTCGACGATATCGCGGCAACCCCGGAGGAGCGGCGCGAGCTCGCCCAAGTCATTCACGACGAATCGCTCCGGATGGGGCGGCTGGTGAAAGATTTGCTCGATCTTGCCCGGATGGAAGCGGGGCATATGGAGCTAAACTTCCGTGAATTCGACATGGAGCCGCTCATCCAAAGAGTTCACCGCAAGTTCAGCGCTCTATGCAAGGAACGGGGCATCGTATTGAAGCTGACGTTTCCGGGTACCGGCATTACTTTGCGGCATGCGGATGAAGACAGGCTGGAACAGGTTTTGACGAATTTGCTTGATAACGCGGCACGGCATACGCCGGAAGGCGCGTGGATCGAAATACGCGTCCAGGCCGAGGAGCAAGATCAGAGCGTTCTGATCGAAATCGTGGATCGGGGCCGAGGGATCCCGAGAGAAGATTTGCCGTATATTTTCGAACGGTTCTATAAAGCAGACAAAGCGCGGACCCGGGGTTCCTCGGGCGGTACCGGACTCGGCCTCGCGATTGTGAAAAACATCGTGGACGCCCACCAAGGGACGATCCATGCCGAGAGCGAGCTTGGAGCGGGGACGACGTTCTATATTAAAATCCCGAATAGGGAAAGAGCATAGAGGTTAATAAAACAGGGCTGTTCCGATACAAATCGGAACAGCCCTGAGTTAATGGAGAAAATCTGGAAAGAGAGGAAGCGGTGAAGGCAAAGGGTGGGGGAATACACTCCACTTCCGTTAAAATCGAGTTGTCTGATTAGAATTCAGCGGTTACTACTCAATTTTAAAGTCAGCCGCTTCGCTTTCCGTGTACCTCCCCAACTCCTCTTGGTGTTTCAAGTCTCTCTTTTGATTTTCTCGATAAAAGTAAGGGCTGTTTCGAAACGAATCGGAACAGCCCTGTTTTGCGTAAAGTAGAGAAAAAGCGCATTTTTTATCACCGCTTTTCCCCGAAATGCAATTACTTTGGAGGAATATGTTGAACGAACGCGACAAATCTTGTTGTACGTGAAACAATGCGGCCTAAAGCGGCTTAACCGAGGGTGATCTCTCTTACCCGTTTAATTTCCGGCATGTTGGACAGCTGTTCCAATACGGCCTTCGGAGCCTGCTTGTCGATTGTCAGCACCATGATGGCGGAGCCGCCGACATCGGTACGGCCAACCTGCATCGTGGCGATATTGACGTCGTTGTTGCCGAGCAAGGTGCCGACTCGTCCGATGATGCCGGGCTTGTCGGTATGCGAGATGAGTAGCAAATGACCTTCCGGAGCGATATCCACCGGGTATGGCCCGATTTGCACGATGCGTTCGCCGAAGCCCGCGAGCAGCGAGCCGGAGAGCCAGCGCTCCTCTTCTTTCGTTTTCAGGCTTAGCGTGATCCGGTTCGTGAACCCTTTTGTCGAGATCGACTTTTGGATGACGATGTTGATGTCGCGCTGTTTGGCCAAATGCATCGAGTTGACTGCATTGACCTGCTCAGCTCCCAAATGGTGGGATAGAACGCCCTTCAATACGTAACGGGTGAGCGGGTTTGTATCGAGATCGGCCAATTCCCCCGAGTAATTGATCGTAATCTCGCGAACGGCGCCGTCGGTCATTTGCGCCAAGGAATTGCCCAGCTTCTCGCAAAGCTTGAAGTACGGCTGTATTTTGTTCAACAGCTCGGCCGGAATCGGAGGCATGTTGACGGCGTTTTTGAACGGCTCGTTGCGCAAAATGTGAATAACCTGCTCGGACACGTCGATCGCCACATTTTCCTGTGCCTCGATCGTAGATGCGCCCAAGTGCGGCGTAACGATAATTTTCGGATGCTTCAGGAACGGATGATCCGCTGCCGGAGGCTCATGCTCGAATACGTCGAATGCGGCTCCGTGGACAATCCCTTGATCAACCGCTTCAACGAGCGCGAGCTCGTCAATAATGCCGCCGCGGGCGCAGTTGACGATGCGCATACCTTTCTTCATCACTTCGAATTGCGGACGCGCAATCATATGATGCGTCTCGTTCGTCAGCGGAGTATGGACGGTCATGAAATCGGCGTTCCGAACGATCTCGTCTACCGAAGCCAGCTTGATTCCGAGCTTCTCCGCCCGTTCCTCGGTCATGAACGGATCATAGCCGAGCACACTCATGCCGAAGGCGATGGCGCGCTTCGCAACCTCGGTGCCGATGCGTCCGAGTCCGAGTACGCCGAGCGTCTTGTTGCGCAGCTCGACGCCGACGAAAGATTTGCGGTCCCACTCGCCGGTGACGGTCTTCATATAGGCTTGCGGAATATGGCGGGCCAGCGCCATCATCATCGCAAACGTATGCTCGCACGTCGTTATCGTATTGCCGTCGGGAGCGTTAATGACGACGATCCCGAGGCTCGTTGCCGCTTCCAGATCGATGTTGTCGACGCCGACTCCCGCGCGGCCGATTACCTTCAGCTGCGTTCCGGCTTCCATAATGCGCCGGGTAACTTTGGTTTGCGAGCGGACGAGCAAAGCGTCGAATTGACCGATGATCGAAACGAGTTCATCCTCGCCAAGCCCTGTCTTTTTAACAATTTCCACATCGCTTGCGTCCGTCAGCTGCTGCAATCCCAGATCGCTGATCGGATCCGATACCAATACTTTGTACATGTTCATACTCCTCCTTAAGCTTACTTTCAGTATGAGTTTGGAACTGCCGCGCAATACGTAACGAAGCCGTTCCTTGACCAAAAGAACGAATGCAAAAAACTCCCGTCCCATACGGAATACCGTATATAGGGACGAGAGTTCGGTTCGCGGTGCCACCCTAATTCGCAGGACGCTCACACGTCCAGCCTTACTCGGTCAAACCAATCGGCCGACCAGGAGCGTTAACGGGCTCTACCGTTTGCGCTTAAGAGAAATCGTTCGCGCATCGACTCGGGAGTGGATCGTACAAGGAACGCCACCGGTTCGCAGCGACCACCGGCTTTCTGCAGGGCTCCATTATACTAATCTCCGTCATTATCGTTTCTTGTGGTTTCATTTTTAATAACTTTATCATGTCAGGTTTGGATGTGTCAATTATTTTAAGACATATTTATGACATCGGGAAACGCTGGAAAACGGTTACCGTCAAAAAATGGACACAAATTAGTCCCCCAAAAGTGAAGCAAGCCTTCGTAGCTAATTCCGGGTACTTTTGGGGGAGCCCCCGAAAACCAGCCCCAAAAGTGAAGCGGGCTTTCGTAGTAAATTCCGAGTACTTTTGGGAGAGCCCCCGGGTTTTCCTTGAATTTGCCGACATTTTTCGATATCTTCAAAGAAGTGCGATGAAACGTTTTCCTATTTATTTTCGTAGAAGAAGGGAAGCTGCGGTTTCGTCTCGCCCGCGTACCATTTGTCCTTGCGGGCTATAAAGTCGCCTTTGCGGGCTGCGTTCGTGTCGGCAAGCAAATCGGTAATCGCCTGAATGTCGTTCAGGTTCATTTTTTTGGCTTGCCCGTTCGAGATCATTTCGTCGATTCGCACCGTCATGTCTTGCGGATACAGGGACAAGTACCGCTTTTCGTTCATCAGGATGGTGGACACTACGACATTTTTGACGTTAAGGCTCATCTGGCTCCAGTCTTTAAGCGTAAAGGACTGTTGAGCGAGCAAGCCGGTGCCCTGCACTTGAGGATCGACCGACTCGTTCCATTTGACGATAGCCGTGTAATATTGCTGCTGGCCTTGAAGCGCAAACTTTTTGGCTTCCAGAAAGAAGGCGTCCTTGTCGACTTCGGTCAGCAATACGCTCGGATGCATCGAGTTTGCTTTCGCTTGAAATTTTTTGGCCGTATCCGAGAACAGCCGGAGGCCTTTCAACAAATTTTGGTGCGCTTCTCCCAGAAGCGGGGAAGTTTCCGGCGTAACGGACTTCGATATTTCGTCATATTTGTCGCTTGCCGTCTTCGACAAATCTTTCATGACCGATGAAGGATCCGCCGCGTCGCCTTGAAGCTCGACCTCCTTCAGCTTGTCGAACCATCTGTTCGTAAATTCGCGGTAAGGCGCGTATATCGTATGGTAGAAAGAGACGAGATGCTGTTGATCGTAAGCTCCGGGCTTTTTGGCCGCTTCTTCCTGCTTGGCCATTAAGGCGTTGTATTTCGATTCCGTGCGAGTTTGGCCGAGCTCGACTCCGAAGAAGAAAGCGCCGGCCACGCAGACGAGCAAAAAGACGAAGATGAGTGAAAAGAAATAGTCCGAACGGTTTAGACGCTTATCCATGCCATGACTCCTTGACCCGTATTTGAACTAAGTATAGGTGAAAATACCCAAAATGTGAACCGTGTATCCCGGAGGAAACATGAAAAAAATAAACTTCAGAAACATCCGGATTCGCCAAGTCGACCCGAGCGAGCTGGATGACCGGATGCTTCTCGTCAATTTGTACTTGACGCAAGCCATTACATGTATTCTCGGCATTTCGATCGTGTTTTTTCAGTCCCAAAGTTTATTTTCTTTGTTGCGGTTTCCCGAGCATATATCCGCTTGGGGGTGGGCTGTCGTTTTTGCTGCAGGCGTACTGATCTTCGACTTTCTGATCGCCAGATGGGTTCCGGAAGAAGTGACGGATGACGGGGGGATTAATAAGAAGCTGTTCGGCCAGCGTCCGTTATGGCATATCGCCGTTCTTTCGTTCGTTGTGGCCGTGTGCGAGGAGTTGTTGTTCCGCGGCGCGATTCAGCATGCGTTCGGACCGTACTGGACCAGTATCCTGTTCGCCGCGATTCATATCCGTTATTTGCGTCACTGGCTCATGACGGGGATGGTTTTCGCGATCAGCTACGGTCTGGGCAGCTTGTATTCGTGGACCGGTTCGCTCTGGGCGCCGATCGCCGCTCATTTCATAATCGATTTCGTGATGGGATGCATCATACGTTACCGGAAGGATGAAGAACTTGGAGAAGGCTGACTATTCCGAAGATACGGCGCGCAGTATGCCGAGCGAAGAAGATATGCGTCTTCCCCCGAGACGCGTCATCCATTCGTCGGACAACACCAAAGCGACGCGCATTTTTCATGCCAGCCTCGTCGTGCTGCTCGTTTTGCTTACGATGGGCATCATTTTCTGGTATCAGCTGTACGGGGAACAAATGCTGAAATAGTCGTATCGATGGAGTCGGGGTCGACGAACCCGTACCCTCGATCCGCCAGCTTCGTCAACAACTCGTCGAGCGCATGAGCCGTCCAAGGCAATTCGTGCATCAGGATGTTGCTGCCCGGGTGAAGCTGCTCCAGCACGCGTCCGACCACACCCTCTGGCGTCCGGTTCGACGAGAGCCAGTCCTCCGAGCCGTTGGACCAAGTCATGAACAGCATGCCTTCGTCCTTGACCAGCTTTTTGACGAATTCATTGGAGGATCCGAACGGAGGGCGAAAAAACTTCGGATCAACTCCGATCGTACTTTTGACAATTTGTTGAACGTCTTGGATTTGTCGGGTAATCCGTTCGGCTTGCTCCTTCTTCAAATCGATATGGTCCCAGGAATGATTGCCGATCGTATGGCCTCTATCATGCAGCAGCTTCAGCAGCTCCGGATTGTTCCGGACCCGATAGCCATTAACGAAAAAAATCGCCTTGGCCTTATGTTTATCGAGCGCGGCCAGAATCTGTTCGATCCGCGTCTTGTCCTTCGGTCCATCGTCGAACGTCAATAAGACCACTTTTTTATTGCCGGACGGGTCGATCGGAACGATATCATAATGGTTGTTCATTTTGTATAACTTGGCGATTTCCGGTTTACCCGCGGCTTGAACGGTGCTTCCGGCGGTCCACAAAATTATAAGCAGAACAGCCGCTGCCAAAGCTTGCCCCCATATTCGACTAGTCTTCATTTGGCGTATATCTCCTCCTGATGTTGATGCAGGCTCATGTCGTGTTGTAGCGCAATCATCAGCATATTATTTCGCGTACTTCCTGTTTTTATCACGAATGACCCTCCGCCGGACGGATATGCTAATTATGATGTCATATCAGATAATCAGGAGGGACAAGCAATGAGAATGGGCGCATTCTTATTCGGCGGTTTGGTCGGCGCGGCTGCCGTCGTTTATTTCAACAGCAACAGATCGTTTTCTTTCGCCGGATTATCGAATCGATCGAGCCATTCGGCAGGCAAAGGGGCTCATTCGGCCAAAACCAACGTCAACGCCGCAAGCAACAAATTTTCCGGAAGTGATTGGAACGCAGCCGGTATGAATGAAGTGGAACAATTGATCAAAGATGATCCGACCGTCAAAAGCCAAGTTGATGAAATTATGAACAAATCGGAACAATCGTACATGACTCAGTAAGCAAACCCATGCAAAAAGTCCGTCTCTACCCGAGCCGGACTTTTTGCATTACCGTGTATTTTCGCGGATCCAGCAAGTGTCGCGCGTACATAAGAAACATTACGGGACAAGGGAAAAATAGGGCGGCCCGATAATTGAGTAAAGTGAACTTTTATAGTGCATCACCCTCGAAAACATGGTAACATAGTTTATACATGCCCGTTATCTTTGGCTCACCAATCGTCGAATCGCATCATACTCTGTTATCAGAAGTGGGAGGGAGGTCCTGTCATGAGAATTGAACGCTTAAGTGGGGATAAGATACGGATTTTCCTGACATTCGACGACCTAACGGAGCGCGGTATACAGAAAGAGGACATGTGGCGCGAAATACCGAAAGTCCATGAGCTGTTCAGCGAAATGATGGAGCAAGCTCATTCCGAGCTCGGATTCGATGCTTCAGGCCCGCTTGCGGTAGAGGTGTTCTCTCTTCAGGCGCAGGGTATGGTCGTCATCGTGACCCGGGGCAAGGTGCAGAACGTTTCCGACCCGGTTGACGAGGAAGAAGCGGAAGAAGTGTACGAGATGGAAGTTACGCTCGAACAAAGCGACATCATCTCTTATGCGTTCCATGACTTCGAGCATTTGCTGAAGGCTTCTCATGTAGCGTCGCGTATCGGCGTTGCCGAAGGGGTACTCTATTCCTATAAGAACAAGTGGATCTTGCAAATCGACCCCGAAGAGATGGAGGAGCCGCATTATCAAGCTCTCATCGCCATATTGTCCGAGTACGGGGATGCTACTTCGGTAACAACCGCAGTGTTGGACGAGTATGGCAAACGGGTAATCGATGACTCCGCAATCCGCGTTCTATGCGAGCATTTCCATAAATGATCCGCGGGTCGTCATAAATCGAGTTTGCTCGAATTCGGATAAATCAGCATCTTCGAAAACGGACGTTTTTGCGGATGCTTTTTCCTATGTTCATCAGCAAAAGGAGGGATAGACGTATGGAGTGGCTCTCGGTCATCACGGCCGCCGTGGCGCCGGGCATCGCATTGCTCGTTTACTTCTATTTGAAAGATCTGTATGACTCCGAGCCAATCCATATGGTCGCCCGCGTCTTTTTGTACGGAGTTCTGCTCGTCTTCCCGACGATGGTGCTCCAACGTACGCTCGTGGTCGGATTGGGGGAGAGTCCTTTCCTGTTCGCGTTCGGCATTACGGGCGCCGTCGAGGAATTTCTGAAATGGTTCATCCTATACTATGCCATTTATAAGCATACGGTGTTTGACGAGCCGTACGATGCGATCGTCTATGCGGTGTCCGTATCGTTAGGATTCGCCACGCTGGAGAACGTCATATACGCCCTGCTGAATTCGTTCTCGTTCTCCGCACTGCTGTTTCGCGCCTTTTTGCCCGTTTCCGGTCATGCCTTATTTGCCGTCATGATGGGATATTACATGGGAAAGGCGAAGTTCGGGGATCCCGCAAGCAAAAACTGGCTGTTGCTCAAATCGCTCGCGATCCCGATTGTTTGGCACGGGTTGTTCGATTATATATTATTGCAAACGAAGACGTATTGGGTTTGGCTTATCGTGCCGCTCATGGTGTTCTTGTGGGTGCGGGGGATGGGCAATGTCAATCGGGCCAATGCAAAGTCTCCGTTCCGAGCCGTCCGCAGGGAAGAAGAGATTAAAATGTGAAAAAATGGGTTATACTTCCGGGTAAAGGCATTAATGCTGCCATTCGGAGGTTTCCATGAACGGACTTCGTGTCAAGGTGAGAATACGGTGCAAGCATTGCGGAGAAAAGTTCGTGCTGCGCGGCAGGAAAGAGAAGGAGCGCGTCGAGACCGGCTTCAAGCAATGTTTATGCAACAATAAGAGCGATTTCGATATCGAGATGGAGTAGTCGCTCCGCCGAAGAAGCTTGCATGGGCAAAGCTTCTTTTTTTTGTTCCCTTGGAGTCGTCTTGTGCATAAAGGTTTCTCCTCCGGCGAAAGCTATTCTCAAATGTGGCAAAGGAAGGAGCTGGCTCAATATGTACAGAAGGCTTAGCGCCATCATGTTCCCGATCATGACCGTATTGCTGATCGGAGCCGTGTTATGGGGGTACCAAGTCAACCAGGAGAAAAATTCGATTTTGATCAAAGCGGAAAACCAGTATCAACGGGCGTTCCACGACTTGTCGTTTCACGTGGACAAGCTGCATACGGAGCTCGGGAATACGCTCGCGCTTAATTCGGCTTCCTATGCTTCGCAGCGGAAAGGTCTCATCAACGTCTGGAGGTTGACCAGCCAGGCACAGAGCGAGATCAACCAGCTGCCGCTTACGCTGCTGCCGTTCAACAAAACGGAGGAGCTGCTGAGCAACATTTCCAACTTCTCGTACCGGGCCGCAGTCAGAGATTTGACGAACGAGCCTTTGAACGAGGAAGAAATGAAAACGTTGACCGCTCTATACGAGCATTCCAAAGAAATATCGAAAGATTTGCGCGACGTGCAGTCCAAAGTCATTGCCAGCAGCTTGCGCTGGATGGACGTGGAAGTGGCGCTCGCCTCCGAGCAGAAGATGCTCGACAATACGATTATCGACGGCTTTCAGACAGTGGACAAGAAAGTAAGCGAGTATGAAGAAGTGAACTGGGGCCCGTCCATGTCCGCCATGTTCGAGAAACGAACGTACTCGGCGCTCTCCGGCAACGAAACGACGGAGGACGAGATCAAACAAAAAGCGGCGCAAATGATGAACGGACGGACGCTGTCGGATATTCGCGTCGTGGAGAACGGCAGCGGCACCGAATACAACTCCTACAGCCTATCGGCCAAAAACGAAAGCGGCAGCGAAGTGGCGATGGATTTTACGAAAAAAGGCGGACAGCTGATCTGGTTCATGGATAACCGCAGCATCGGCGAGCCGGCGGTAAATCCGGACCAAGCCCGCCAAGTCGCGCAGTCGTTTCTCGATGCGCACGATTATCCCGGGATGACGCCGATCAGTTTCGACGCTTACCATAATGTTGCCAATCTGACGTTCGCGGCCAAGCAAAACGACGTCATCGTTTTTCCGGACAAATTAACGGTGAAAGTGGCTCTGGACAACGGAGAAGTAGTGGGCCTGCAAGCGGCGGACTATATTTTCGAGCACAAAAAGCGCGATCTGAAAAATCCGGCGATGACGCTCGAGCAAGCGAAAAAATCGTTGAACTCGAACTTCAAAATTAGCGGCGATTCGCTCGCGTTAATCAAAAACGATATCGATCAAGAGGTGCTCTGCTATCAGTTTACGGGACGTGTAAACGGCTCGATATACCGGATTTACATAAATGGGGATACCGGTGCGGAGGAGAAGGTGGAGCAGCTGAAGCAGACGGATGGGGAAGTTTCTTCATAAATTTCGAAGCGGATGATAAGAGGAGAGGGCCGTCTTGACGGCTTTCTCTTCTTTGTTTATTGTTAAAGAATGTTTAGGTTCGCTAAAGTGTTAAAGCGAAATGCGACATTCTTTACCAAGAAAAACTACCTTTTAAATCGCGGTCGCACTTCCTTGAAGGACGTCGATAGACGTTTTTCTTTCATTAGATTTATCCTTTTTTCGGCCGCGGCAATTTTTGTTGTTCTATCCCGCCGCTGCCATGATATAATAGGACTACATCGGCATTTATAGGTCTAAAGTATTACATATGTGATTGGGAGGTCCATTGGCGTGCTTCCAAAGGTGAACGAAATTTTATATATACAGGTGAACTCGATCGATCCTGAAGAAGCTCAATTGGTTTACAAATCGCGTATAGCGGATGTTAACGCGAATTATATTTCCATGGAAGTTCCAATCCAGGTCGGGACCGGGAAATTGAAGAGGTTGTATGCGGGCGACCAGATCAACGCCCACTTTATTACGGAAGGCGGAGTGAAAAATTACTTCAACACCGTCATTCTCGGTTTCAAGGAAGAAGTAATCCGGCTCGTCCTGATCAAGCCGCCGGAGCCCGATCAAATAACGAAGGTGCAGCGCCGCAACTTTTTGCGCGTGCCGGGCGAATTGGAAATAGCCGTTAAAGTAACGGAGCAAATTATGTTTACGGCCATGACCGACGATGTTGGCGGCGGGGGAATATCGTTTTTGTGCGAAAGCCGATTTCCGATCAAAGCGCACGATATACTGAATTGCTGGCTGCTTGTACCGTACCGCAACGGATCGATCGAGCACGCCAACTTCAAGGGCGAAATCGTGCGGATCAAACCGCTTGAGAGCGGGAAGCTGGTCGTTATGGTACAGTTTACGGAAATAGCCGATGTGGAGCGGCAGCGCATAATCCGCTATTGCTTCGAGCGTCAGCTCGATTTCCGCAAAAGGTAAGGCGGTACGACCGTCCGTTTGAGAAGTTGGCTATATGGGGATACTGCATCACAAAACCGCGAACGGTGGGAACCCCAATGTCCAACATCGATGACGAGCGGCAGCAGTCCATACAGCCGACGCGTGCCGAAGAATATGAAGCGCAATTCGTGGAAGTGTCCAACCGGGTGGAGCGGCTGCTTCGCAGAGCGATATGGACCGGTCTCGCTCTGTTGATAGCCGCGCAACTGCTGCTGTCCGTCCCTTCCATTCGGCAGTGGGCGGTAAAGGTGGAACGTTTGGAAGGCATTCCGTTCGAACGAAGCGGCCCGGGACACGGGTCGTAATTTTTTTGCCCGAAAGCCCCTTCACGAAGGGTAAATGCAAGACTTCTTTTGCAACGGTTCCGGCGGTGTGGTATAATTTTCATCGAGATGCAGGCTTGGCCTGCTTTTTTTGTAATTCATCGCGAGAACGACCCGCAAGGAGGACGCTTTCCGTTGGAAAAATTGAATATAGCGATCGATGGGCCCGCAGCTGCCGGCAAAAGCACCGTCGCCCGACTCGTGGCGAAGCAGCTGGGCTTCATTTACGTCGATACCGGAGCGATGTATCGAGCCGTTACGTGGAAAGCGCTTCAATCGGGAATATCTCCCGAACGCAAAGAGGACCTTGTACAGTTGGCTTCCGCGCTCCGCATCGAGCTGCTTCCGGGGGAGGCATCCCAGCAGGTTCTGTTGAATGGAGAAGACGTCACCGACTTCATCCGATCGGTCGCCGTCAACCAGAACGTGTCAGCGGTCGCGGCCATTCCGGAAATTCGCCGTCTGCTCGTAGCCAAGCAGCAGGAGATGGCGAAAGCCAAAGGGGTTGTGATGGACGGAAGGGATATCGGAACACATGTCATGCCGGACGCCGAGTTGAAAATATTTTTGACCGCAAGCGTCAAGGAGCGTGCCGAGCGCCGTTTCTTGGAGATGAAGGCGAAGCACGAGAACGTTTCGCTCGAGCAGCTGGAGAAAGAAATTGCCGAGCGGGACAGGATGGACGAGCAGCGTGAAGCTTCTCCTCTCGTGAAAGCGGCTGACGCCGTGCTGGTGGATACGAGCGGCATGTCCATTCCGCAGGTGGCGGATCGTATACTGGAGCTCGCGAAATCGGCGGAAGGCAAGGGGATTCGATAATGACGAAGTTGTACCGATTCGGCAGGTGGGTATGCCGCGTCTTCTTCAAAACGTTTTTCCGGATACAAGCATCCGGTCGGGCCAACGTTCCGGCCGAAGGAGCGGTCATTCTGTGCTCGAATCATATCAGCACATTGGATCCGCCGCTGGTCGGAACGCCTCTGGAACGCAAAGTGTTTTTTATGGCCAAGGCGGAATTGTTCAAAATTCCGTTGTTCGGACCGCTTATCGCAAACCTGGGCGCATTTCCCGTCAAAAGGGGAGGCGTCAGCAAAGAGTCGATCCGTCATGCGCTGCAGCTGCTCGGCGATGGCGGCGTGCTCGGCATTTTCCCGGAAGGCACCCGGGGAGGCGGCATGGGCAAGAAAGGCGCGGCAAGCCTCGCCGTACGTTCCGGGGCGACCGTCATACCGGTTGCCATTATCGGGAAGTACAAATTGTTCGGCAAATTGAAAGTCGTATACGGCAAGCCGGTCGACTTGTCCGCCATGAGAGAAGCGGGAAATTCGGATTCGCTCGAACAGGCCACCGAGCATATTATGGCATCCATAAGAAAATTGATCGAAGCTCATTCGTAAAACGTTCAACATCCGGATGCCGCCCATACGTTGATTCGCGCGTATGGAAATGGTATCTTGGAATTATACTAAGCTATAATGTTTGGTGATCAGTTAGGGTTGTCAGTCGAGGAGGTAATCAAATGTCAGAAGAAATCAAAGTTCAGGAAACCGCGGAAGCCGCAGATCAAGATTTGTCCAACGTAGTTGCTTACAAAAAAGGCGATGTCGTCAAAGGAAAAATCGTAAAAATTGAAGATAACCAAGCCATTGTCGATATTGGTTATAAATACGACGGCATTATTCCGCTCAAGGAATTGTCCAATGTCAGCCTGGACAATGCAGCCGATGCGGTACAAATCGGTCAGGAGCTCGAATTGAAAGTGCTTAGTCTGGACGATAACAAGGAAAAGCTGCTTCTGTCCAAGCGGGCCGTCGACAGCGAGCAATCGTGGACCGAGCTGCAGGCGAAGCTGGAAGCCGGCACCGTCATCGAAGCTCAAGTCAAGGAAGTCGTAAAGGGCGGTCTCGTCGTGGACGTAGGTCTGCGCGGCTTCGTACCGGCATCGATGGTCGAGCGCCATTTCGTGGAAGATTTCTCGGATTATAAAGGACGCACGCTCCGCCTGAAGGTGAAAGAACTCGACCGCGAGAAAAACAAAGTCGTTCTTTCCCAAAAGGACGTGCTCGACGAAGAATTCGAAGCAAACAAGAAGAAGCTGATGGGCGAGCTGAAGGTCGGCCAACAGCTGGACGGAACCGTGCAACGGTTGACCCAGTTCGGCGCGTTCGTCGATATCGGCGGCATCGACGGATTGGTTCACATTTCCGAAATGGCTTGGCATCATGTGCAGCAGCCTTCCGAGGTTGTTCAAGAGGGCGACAAGGTTCAGGTGCAAGTGTTGAAGGTAGACCCGGAGAACGACCGGATCAGCCTGAGCATCCGCGCCACCCAACCGGGTCCTTGGCAGCAAGCGGCCGACAAGTTCCAACCGGGTGAGATCGTAACGGGTACGGTTAAACGCCTCGTCAGCTTCGGCGCATTTGTCGAAATCGCTCCGGGCGTTGAAGGGCTCGTTCATATTTCTCAAATCGCTCACCGTCATATCGGCACTCCGCATGAAGTGCTGAAGGACGGTCAAGAAGTGAGCGTCAAAATTTTGGACTTCAATCCGGCCGAGAAGCGGGTTTCCCTTAGCATCAAGGAAACGGAAGAAGCGCCTGAAGCGCAAGCGAAGCCGGAGCGCAAACCGGACCGCGAGCGCGGCGGATCCCGCGGGAATAACAGCAGCGAGCCGATTCCTCCACGGGAAAGCCTGAGCATGACGCTCGGCGAACGGTTCGGCGACAAGCTCAGCAAGTTCAAATAAAAGAAGCGACGGGACGGTTTCCTCGGGAAACCGTCTTTTTGTTTTAACCGATGCTCTCCGGGATTAAAAGCGGAAGAGTCACAAATACTAACAAGCACGACATACTTTTCTAGGTGAACTTAAAATGAATCCCGGTTTTTTGACATTCATTTTGATTTCCATCACGCTTATTTTGCTTGCCAGCGGTTGGAAATCGATGCTGCTGCCCGGAATCCCGCATTACGCGATCGTGATCTTTTTTACGGCATGGTGTTTGTCGGGGCTGTTTCATTTCCGCTTGAGGGACGGTATCGAGATCAACGGCACGGTTGTCGTCCTCTTCGCCGTCGCCATGCCGATTTTGCTTGACCGCCGCTCGATCGTTACGGGACTGCACTATGTTTCCCTCAGTCTGTTTCTCGCTTCGGTATATTATTTATTGAAGCATTTGGGGGACTTGGACCCGTTTCTTCTGCCATACCGGAGCTGGGCGGGCACGGCTTGGATAGCGGCAATGCTCGCGGCCGTTCTCATCCGCAAAGCGAAGGATCAAATTGCCTGCTTAAGCCTCGCTTTATTGTGCGGCAGCGCTTTGTACAGGCTCGTGCACCCGGATCGCACAGCCGTTCCGTTCGGCGGACTTCAGTTTCAGGATGAATGGTGGCTGACTGTTTTTGCCGCGAGAATGATTGCAGTGGCGGGTGAAAATGCGGCCGCTTCCGTGCGTTACGCTTCCAAAAGTATTATGGACCGGTGGAGAGGGTTGAGAAAATGACCGATCATTTGTTCGAGCATCGCTACACGGCAGGCATTATCGTCGGTGTCGTGTTCGGCATGCTCGCCAGACTCACGATGCTGCGTACCGATTACAGGCAATATCCGACTTATCCGCACGGCCGGATTATCCACATCTCGCTCGGAGTGATCGCCGCCGCCTTGGGAGCGGTAGCCGTTCCTTCGCTGTTCGATAAAAACTACACGGCGATTACTTTTTTGACGGTAGCGGCCCAACAGTTCCGGGATGTGCGCAATATGGAGCGCAACACGCTCACGAAGCTGGACGAGATGGAGCTCGTACCCCGGGGCGGCACTTACATCGAAGGGATCGCCATGGTGTTCGAGGGCCGTAATTATTTGGTCATCTTCACCGCGTTCACCGGCTCGTTATTCACGATATTGTGGGGCCCTTATTGGGGAATCGTGTTCGGCACCGCGGCGATTCTGATCTCCCAATGGTTTAAATCCGGGAAGTCGATATCCCATGCGGCCGATGTCGAGATTGCCGACGTCGTGATGGAAGGGCCGGATTTATATGTCGGCGACATTTACATCATGAACGTGGGACTGTCGGCAGACCGCGACGTCATACGCGAGCACGCGCTGGGGCTGATCGTAAAGCCGAAAAACCGCAACTTCCGGGTATCGCTCGCAAATTTGGGTCAGCGTCAGGCGATGCTGCATGACTTGGCTACGATTCTCGGGGTGTATCGAGATTCAGGAGAGCCGTCTCTCGTTCCACTCGGCAAGCTCGATATGAAGGATGGCCGTCTCGGTTTGTTCATCCTGCCGCAGGAGCGTGATGCCGAGAAAGCGAGGCAAGTGCTTCTTCGCGTCCCGCTGCTGGAGAGCGCGGTAAGAATGCCTTCCGAGTCCGGAGCGCAGCCGAATAAGGGGGGAGCATGAGCGATGGGAAAAATTTTAGCCGTCGTTTCGACAAAACGGGAGCAAGTGGGAGGGGGCGCACCCATTTTTATTGTCGAAACGGAGAAGGAACAGCAGGATGTCGCTTTTCTGCTGGAAAAAATATTGGACGGGAACGCCCATGATTTGAAGAACGGAACGATGATACTGGTCGATCACAACGATTGACGGTCCGTCGAACGGTGTCGTCCTCATCATGCGGCTGCGTCACCTAAGCGGCACGGGGTACACCTTCACTTTGTAGGATGAATTTGTTATGATGGTAGGCGTGATCATTTTTGTGCAGGGAATCCTCGGGAAGCAAAGCTCGCCTATAGGGCGGGCTTTGCTTGGCCGAAGGCTTTACGGAGTAGGAGTTGAATCGGCATGGCACGTCCCATCGTGGCGATCGTAGGACGCCCGAACGTCGGGAAATCGACCATATTCAATCGGATTATCGGCGACCGGCTGGCGATCGTGGAGGACAAGCCCGGCGTAACGCGTGACCGGATATACGGTATCGGGGAATGGATGGGCAAATCGTTTAGCATCATTGATACGGGCGGCATCGAAATCGACGGGGAAGACGAAATTTTGAAGTCGGTCCGTATGCAGGCCGAGCTTGCGATCGAGGAGGCCGATGCGATCGTTTTCATGGTCGACGGCAAGTCCGGCATGACCGGCTCGGATTCGGAAGTTGCCCAGATGCTGTACCGCGCGAAAAAACCGGTTATATTGGCCGTAAATAAAGTGGACAACTTGAAACGGCAGGACGACATTTACGAGTTTTATTCGCTCGGCTTCGGGGATCCGATCGGCATATCGGGGTCGCACGGCATCGGCATCGGGGATTTGCTCCAGGCGGTCGTGGACAATTTGCCCGAGAAGGAAGAAGAGGAATACGGGGAGGATACGATCCGCGTTGCTTTGATCGGCAGGCCGAACGTCGGCAAGTCGTCGCTTGTCAACGCTATATTGGGCGAAGAGCGCGTCATCGTGAGCGACATGGCGGGGACGACTCGCGATGCGATCGATACGCCGTTCGAGAAGGACGGACAGAAATACGTGCTTATCGATACGGCCGGGATGCGCAAGCGCGGCAAAGTGTACGAGACGACGGAGAAATACAGCGTCATGCGGGCCATGCACGCAATCGAACGGTCCGATGTCGTTCTGGTCGTCATTAACGGGGAAGAAGGCATCATCGAGCAGGACAAGCATATTGCCGGATATGCGCACGAAGCCGGGAAAGCGGCCATTTTTGTTGTGAACAAATGGGATATCGTGGACAAAGACGACAAAACGATGCAGCAGTTTACGCAAAAAATACGCGACCACTTTCTGTTCATGACTTACGCCCCGATCGTCTTCGTCTCCGCCAAGACGAAGCAGCGGCTGCACAAGCTTCTGCCGGTTGTAGTAGAAGTAAGCGAGCAGCACGCGATGCGCGTCCAGACGCACCTGCTCAATGACATCGTCTCCGATGCGGTCGCCTATAATCCGCCTCCGACCGACAAGGGCAGAAGACTCAAAATCAATTATGCCACTCAAGTGTCGGTGAAGCCGCCGACTATACTGCTGTTCGTCAACGATCCGGAATTGATGCACTTCTCGTACGAGCGGTATTTGGAAAACCGCATTCGTTCGGCTTTCCGATTCGAAGGAACGCCAATCCGCTTGTTTACACGCAAAAAATCAGACGACGAATAGGAGAGAAGTCGCTCGTGCATACGTTTGTTCCGGTATTGCTTGCATATTTGCTCGGCTCGATCAGCTTCAGCTTTTTGTACGGGAAACTGTTTAAAGGAATCGACATCCGCAAGCACGGCAGCGGCAACGCGGGAGCAACCAACACGCTGCGCGTCATCGGTGTCGGACCTGCGATCGCGGTATTGCTGCTCGATGCGGGGAAAGGAATAGCCGCTGTATGGATCGGCAAATGGCTGGGTGCCGGTGCGGACGTTTCCTATATCCCGGTGCTGGCCGGTCTTGCTTCGATTGCGGGACATAACTGGCCGGTGTTCTTCGGATTCAAAGGCGGTAAAGGAATCGCGACGACGATTGGCGTGACGGCGACCTTGTGTCTGGTGCCGGCGCTGATCGCCGGCGCCGCCGCTATTTTGCTTATCGTTCTGACCCGCTACGTATCGCTCGGCTCGCTCGTTTTTGCCGCACTTATTCCAATATTAGTAGGTTTTATGGATTTTCCGAGCGACATTTTTTGGGCTACGCTGCTGATCGGTTTGTTCGCGATTGTCCGTCACCGGACGAATATCGTCAAGCTGGTGAAGGGCAAAGAAAATAAAATCGGCCAAAAGACGGGCGGATCGTCCGGCGGGAAGGAGAAAGCGGGATGAGCATGCGCAAAGCGGCGGTTATCGCAGCCGGAAGCATGGGGACGGCGATTGCTTCCGTACTGGCGGACAACGAGTTTCTAGTAACGCTTACGACTCGCTCCCAGGATCAAGCCGATGAAATAAACCGGGATCGCCGGAACCGGAAGTATACCGGGGATTTCCGGCTGTCGGACAGCATCCGTGCAACCGTATCGATGGAGGAGGCGCTGACCGGCGCCGGCCTCATCGTATTCGCCTCCCCCTCTCATGCGATGAGGGAGGTCACCCGGCTTGCGAAGCCATACATACAACCTTCCGCAGCGGTCATTCATGCGACCAAAGGCTTCGAGCCGGAGACGATGAAGCGGATGACGACCGTACTCGCCGAGGAGCTTCCGCAGATCGATCCGGGACGTCTCGTCGTATTGTCCGGTCCGAGCCATGCGGAGGAAGTGATCCAGCGCTGTCCGACAACGGTTGTCGTAGCCGCGGATCGGCTCGCAGCGGCGGAGGAAGCGCAGGACGCGCTGATCAATTCGTATTTTCGCGTCTACACGAATCCGGACGTCGCCGGCGTCGAAGTAGGCGGAGCGCTCAAAAACATTATCGCGCTGGGGGCGGGTCTCTCCGACGGGCTTGGCTATGGCGACAACGCCAAAGCGGCGCTCGTGACTCGCGGTCTCGCGGAAATCGCCCGTTTGGGCGTAGCGATGGGAGGCCATGCGCTGACTTTCTCCGGACTTGCGGGCGTCGGTGATCTCGTCGTTACCTGTACGAGCAAGCACAGCCGCAACTGGCGCGCCGGTTATATGCTGGGTCAGGGAAAGCCGCTGGACGAAGTGCTGCAAACGATGGGCATGGTCGTAGAGGGCGTTAAGACGACGAAGACGACATATACATTGGCAAAGCAATACGAGGTGTCGATGCCGATCACCGATCAATTGCACGAAGTGCTGTTTGCGGGCAAGGAGCCGCAGCTCGCGGTAGGCCACCTGATGGGGCGGGTCCGCACTCACGAAATCGAAGAAATCGCCGACTCGTTCGGTGAGAAATGGATGCTTTAACCGGAACAGCGCCTACACGTTCATCGTGGCGTCCTCATACAATACGGTAAGTAACGTTGAGGAGGTCAGGCATGAGCGGAAAAGAGATATCGAAGGACGTGCTCAATACCGTCAAGAAAAAATCGGGCAAAAACGTTTCCGAGAAAGACATCTACAAGCTGGCGAGCGGCGTCAAGCCGTCCACCGTCCAAAGCGAGAGACAGCTTCGGCAGCTGATCAAGCAAGTGTCCAGCATGGTCAAAGTGCCGGTTTCGGAATCGACCGTCAATGAAATCGTGCACGCCGTACAAAAAAGCGGGATGAATCCGAACAATATGGAAGCATTGATGAAAATGATGATGAAGAAATAGCTTCGTCCATGCAGCAGAAGCAAGCCTTTAACCGGGGCTTGCTTTTATTGTTTTTCCATGAAAGGTCCAAGTTGTCCGAAGTGTCGTGTTGTCCCCATTCGCCTCTATCTCCTATACTGAGAACGTATGTTCCCCATACGAATCCAACGTTAAGGAGAGATGTGAATTGAGGAAGACGCTTGTTATGATTATGCTGGTATGGTGTATGATGTTTGCAGGGACGGCCGTTTATGCGGAAACGAATGCAGCGCCCGGTTTGCTCAGAGGGAAGCCGGCGTCTCCTCCCGCGCCCCCTCGCTTCGCCGTCACCGACGGACAGTGGCAAACGTACGAAACGATTTCGAACGAGTCTATCGTATGGAGCTTTCCGCGTCCCGTCGACTTGACCGGCTTTATTCTTTATGCGGATTCGCCCGATGCCCAGCTCTATATGATCGATTCGAACGGAATCGCCATAGCCGCAGCCGGAGCGTCGACGACAGTTCCTTCCGCACCGTTCGCCATCGACGTCGACCGCGTCAAATCGTTGCGGCTTACTTCGGCCAATCCGGGTCAGTCCATCCGCGTCTACGAGCTGGACGTTTACGGGTCCGTTTCCCCGATAGCGCCATCGTCCCCGACCGGACTAGTGGCGGCCGGATCGGACGGCGCCGTGCAGCTGAGCTGGGATGCCGATCTTTATGCAACCGGCTACCGGGTCAAAAGGTCGATGCTGCCTAGCGGCCCTTACTCGGTCGTTCAAACCGTATACGGAGGCACGCAACATCGGGATACAACGGTTGTAAACGGCACGCCTTACTACTATGTCGTGTCGGCATTCAACGAATTCGGGGAGAGTGCGAACTCCGCTCCCGTCTGGGCGTATCCGTATCAATCCGCGCCTGCGGCACCCGCGCATTTGACGGCTTCCGCCGGTGACGGGCAAGTGGTGCTCCAGTGGGAAACGGTCACGGGAGCGGTCTATTACCATATTAAAAGATCCGTCGTCCCCGGCGGGAATTACACGACAGTGGCGAGCAGCGTCTACGGCTATTATATGGATTCGGCCGTTGAGAACGGGACAGTTTATTCCTACGTCGTGACGGCGGTAAACGGTGCCGGGGAAAGTGCACCGAGCACTCCGGCGTCGGTTGTTCCTTTCGCACCTTTGCCTGACCGGGTATTGCTTAACATCGTACTGACAGGCGGCGCCGTGAAGGAGTACGACCTGTCCGTGCCGGAAGCGGCCGCTTTCGTTTCGTGGTACGAAACCAGATCGAACGGAGCGGGGCCTGCCGCATACCCGCTTATCCGCAATGATAACAAAGGACCGTTCGTTACGCGTACCGATTATATCGCTTTCCCGAGCATCGTGTCGTTCGAAGCGAATGCCTATAAGTCGAGATGAATATGCAATATCGCATGAACCGTATGCGGAGCTGCCGCTGCGGTTCTTTTTCGTTCCGGAACCGCCGGACATTGTTCGCGAATTCGTCGATTTCACAAAAGGGTAGCGGAATGCTATAATCAGGGGCGATAGAACTTCTATATAGGGTGATTCAATGAGCAGCATGGATAAAATGTGGGCCTCCTTTATCGGAATGGGGCTCATGGTATTGGCTTCTTTTTTGATTTCGTTTGCCAGGATCAAATTGAAGGGCGTTACACGAGGAATCGTGTCGGTGATCGCCTTTGTCATCTTGCTGGTGTCCGTCGTGTATATGCTGCTATCGATTTTATAACGGAAGACGGAGGGAATGCAGTTGATCGAGTTGATAGGGCGGACCAAACGCAAGACGACCGCCGCCGAGACAGGACGCAGTATTCTGGAGCTGGCGCTTGCGGCGGACGTCGATTGGGGATTTAATTGTACCCGGGGGACATGCTCCCGCTGCCGCTGTCTCGTATTGGACGGGATGGACTACTTGCACGAGCCGACCAAGGCGGAGCTTGCCAGCTTGGACGATGAGGAGCTCGAGCAGGGATACCGGCTCGGATGCCAAGCGAAGGTGAGAAGCGATGGAACGATTGCCGTCCAGAACAAACCGTATTTTTGAGCCGCATACGGCAAAAGTTCCCGAGGCCGTACTGCGGGCTCTGCTCGTTATGGGTACCGAGCTGAAGCAATGCGAACCGGCTTGGCTTGTGGGAGGCAGCTGCGGCGCGCTGCTGCAAGGGGTCGAGCTTCAAGCCGTTCCGAGGGATTTGGACGTATATGTCGATGCGGAGCATGCAGGAGAGATTCATCGTGCGCTGCAGGCCTATTCTACTGACGAGCAAATATACAGCGAAACCGGAATGTATGGCTCCTTGCTTAGCCATTACTCGATAGAAGGCGTACAGGTGGAGCTTGTCGGCAGCCTGAAGGTGCGGTTGGATGCGGCCGAATACGAGGTTCGGGTCCAATCGCTGCTCGCCTCTTACGCTTACGAAGGGCTTATCGGGGGCGCGACGATCCGGTTCATGCCGCTCGTGCACGAGCTGCTGTTTAATGTTCTCCGCGATCGCCCGGATCGTTTCGAGCCGCTGGCGGAAGCGATGCGGGGCGAGCCCGATAGGCACATACCTCTATTGAACGAGCTGCTGCAAGACAATCGGATCGGCCCTCTGTACGTCGATCGTTTGAAGGAGCTTTTTCGAATTCCGTCAGGGCGGAAGGGGGAACCCGATGAACCCTGAAATCCGGTTTTTGCCGGACGACAAAAAAGTTCAAGTGAAGCCCGGTACAACCGTACTGGACGCCTCCAAGAAAGCCAGAGTCCATATCCGTACCAGATGCGACGGGAACGCTTCGTGCCTGATGTGCAAAGTGACTGTGGAGGACGGAGCGGGGTTGAGCGGGCCGGGAGAAAACGAGAGAAGGAAGCTCGGCGAGATGATCGAACGGGGGTTCCGATTGGCCTGCCAAGCCAAGGTGCTGCGCGGCTGCACCGTGCGCGTGCCGGAAGATCCGCTCAAGGCGGCGATACGCGCGCAGTTGGCCAAGCAGCGGGAAGAGGAGCAATGGTAGCTCATGTAGGGTGGAGACAGGAAGGGGGGATCCGATGTTCGCGCATATAAGACGCCGGGTGTCCGGGAGAGTGGCGGGCATCATGGCGCTGACCGTGCTGCTTCCCGTTCTATCCGGGTGCATGTACCCGAAAGAAATGCGCAAAGAAAACCAAGCGACCGCAGCGGAGAGCATCCTGGTCGTGCAAAATGCGGTCGATCGTTACAAAGAAAAAAATGGCGTGCTGCCGATCAAAAATTCGGAAGCCGAAACGCCGATCTATGAGAAATATGTGCTCGACTTAAAAAAGCTGACCCAGGGTCCGTACCTTGGACAAGTGCCGGGAATCGCCTTCGAGAAAGGCGGCTCGTTCCTGTTCGTGCTTGTCAACCCGGAGCAGAAGCCGGAAGTGAAGCTGATGGACATTACCGGCTATCAGAAAGCGGGGGATATCCAGAAATGGGTCGACGAGTACAGGAAGGCCAATAACGGCGCGATTCCGCAGGGCGAGCCCGCGGGACAAGACGTGTACCGGCTCGATTTTGCCAAGCTCGGCAAAAAAACGGCCCAGTCGGAAAGCGTATATTCCAGAACGTATTTAAGCTACCTGGTCAGCTCGAACGGTACGGTTGCGATCGATTACGCGCCCGAGATCATGAAAGCGATGGAGCGCAAAGGGATGAAGACGGCGCAAGCCGATCTGGACCTGCGCTCGCTGCTCGTTTCCGAGGCTCCTTACGTGCCTGTCAAATCATTTCCTTATTATTGGACCGACAACGAGCCGAAAGCTTCGGCTCGTTGAACGGCTGCGATCCGGAATGCGCCTGAAGACAGAATTCCTCAGCCCCTCCTTTAAGGGGCTTTTTTGTTTGCCTACTTTCCCGCAACGTCCCGAATAAGTGCACCTGCACCGACATATAGTGATGGAAGGGGTGGCATTGACGTTGAAGGGGTTGGTAGATCGATAGATTCCGATGCGAGCTTCGACCGAAACTTTTAAAATGTTCTCTGTCATATTCGCAAAACCTAGTACATATAGTTTTAGTAGTAAAAAACATGTACGAGTATCGTCGCACTGAGAGGGAAGTCTGCGGCCGGCAGCCGTCAACAATCCGATTGCGACATCTGCTTCGTTCATTATCCTGCCTAGGAGGGGATCTCATTGGAGAAAGTGGATATCTTTAAGGACATCGCAGAGCGCACTGGGGGAGACATCTACCTTGGTGTCGTTGGGGCGGTCCGGACGGGGAAATCTACGTTTATTAAACGGTTCATGGAAACGCTGGTGCTTCCGAACATCCAGAACGAAGCCGAACGGGTCCGGGCGACCGACGAACTGCCGCAAAGCGCGGCAGGCCGAACGATCATGACGACCGAACCGAAATTCGTTCCGAATAACGCCGTAAGACTCAATGTGGCGGAAGGGCTGAATGTCAATATCCGGGTAGTCGATTGCGTAGGCTATGCGGTGCAAGGCGCCAAAGGATACGAGGACGAGAACGGTCCGCGCATGATCACTACGCCGTGGTTCGAAGAGCCGATTCCATTCCAGGAAGCGGCGGAAATCGGAACGCGCAAAGTGATTCAAGAGCACTCGACGCTCGGTGTCGTCGTCACGACCGACGGCTCGATCGCGGAAATTCCGCGCTCCTCTTACGAGGAAGCGGAAGAGAGGGTCATCAACGAGCTGAAGGAAGTCGGCAAGCCGTTCATTCTGATCGTGAACTCGATCAAGCCGACGAGTCCGGAAACGATCGAGCTTCGCAACGAGCTGGCCGCCAAGTACGACATCCCCGTCATGGCAACGAGTGTTGCTACGATGACGGAAGACGATATTTTGCAAGTGATGCGCGAAGTGCTATACGAGTTCCCGGTACACGAAGTAAACGTCAACTTGCCTAGCTGGGTAATGGTCCTCGGCGAGAACCATTGGCTGCGCTCGCACTTCGAAAATTCCGTCCGCAATACGGTGAAGGACATTCGTCGTCTGCGCGACGTCGACCGCGTCGTGACCAATTTCGATACGTACGATTTCATAGAACGGGCCGCCTTGGCCGGCATGGATATGGGGCAGGGCGTGGCGGAGATCGATTTGTACGCGCCCGACGAGCTGTACGATAAAATTTTGATGGAAGTCGTCGGCGTCGAAATTCGCGGCAAAGACCATTTGCTTCAGCTCATGCAGGAATTCACCCATGCGAAAAGGGAATACGACCGGTTCGCCGAAGCGCTGGAAATGGTCAAGACGACCGGATACGGTATCGCGCCGCCTAGTCTCGAGGATATGTCGCTCGATGAGCCCGAGCTGATCCGGCAAGGCTCGAGATTCGGGGTAAGGCTGAAGGCGACGGCCCCGTCGATTCATATGATCCGTGTCGACGTCGAGTCCGAGTTCGCCCCGATTATCGGTACCGAGAAGCAAAGTGAAGAGCTGGTCCGCTACTTGATGCAGGACTTTGAAGAAAATCCGTTGAAAATTTGGGATTCCGATATTTTCGGCCGCTCGCTCAACTCGATCGTACGGGAGGGCATCCAGGGGAAACTCGCGATGATGCCGGACAATGCCCGCTACAAGCTGCAGGAAACGCTTGGCCGAATTATTAACGAAGGCTCGGGCGGCTTGATCGCCATCATTTTGTAAGAAGAAAGCACAAGTCATACAGCCTTTCTCCGCAAAGGGAGAGGCTGTATGTTTTTTTGCCGCGTCTACGTATATTTTTCGATGAAACGGTGAACACAGAGAATAACGGCAATAGCTCGTGGGGGGAGGTGAATGGCATGAATAAATCGGAGTTGATCGCCAAAGTGGCAGAGACGACCGACTTGTCCAAGAAAGACATTACGAAAGCGGTTGACGCCGTCTTCGAAGCGATAACCGAGGCGCTGCAAGGCGGAGATAAGGTGCAACTCGTAGGATTCGGGAACTTTGAAGTTCGTGAACGTTCCGCCCGCAAAGGACGCAATCCGCAGACAGGTGAAGAAATCGACATCCCGGCCAGCAAAGTACCGGCCTTTAAGCCCGGCAAGCAGCTGCGCGACGTTTGCGCGCAATGACCTTGCAGGGGCATGGTGCCGCTTATTGAAAATCCGAACTAAGTACAGCAATTCCGAGTGCCTGTCTGATGACGTCAGGCACTTTTTCACGTTCAGGGCAAGGAAGGCCGCTACTGGCGGATGCCCGATTCTTTCGGCAGTTGCGGCTCGGCAAACAAACGGCTCAAGACGATCGTAACGGCACCGATTGCAGTCGCGCGATTACCGAGCCGGGACGCTTCGATTGTCAGATGACGGACGGATGACTCCAGCGCGCGCTCTTTAACCGTTTCGGCCAGCGGTTCGGTCAATAACGGGCCGGCTTGCGCGACGCCGCCCCCCAAAATGATTTTTTGCGGATTGAGCGTATGGATCATGTTCGTCAGGCCGATGCCGAGCAGCCGGCCGGCTTTGCGGAATGATTCGATCGCGAGCTCATCGCCTTCCTTCGCCGCCTCGCACACGTGCTCGCCTGTGATCGACTGCAGACTGCCAGAAGCGGACGGCTGCAGCTTGCTGCGTCGGCCTAGAGCGATTTCATTCTGTACGGTCTCCGCAATTGCCGGGCCTGAGACAAGCGTCTGCAGGCAGCCGTAGTTGCCGCAATTGCAGCGCGGACCGTTCAGATCGACCGTCGTATGTCCGATCTCCCCGGCGGAATAGCTGCTCCCGCGAAAAATTTGCCGGTTCAAAATAATGCCCGCACCTACGCCGACCCCGATGTTCACGCAAATGAAATGATCGGTGTCCTGGCCGCCCCCGAACCATTGCTCTCCTAGAGCCATCGCCGCAACGTCGTTTTCCACATAGACGGGAAGACCGAACGCCTCTTCTAGAGAAGCGCGGATAGGAACGTTTCTCAGATGAAGGTTCGGCGCGAAGACGGATACTCCCTCCTCCGGATTGACCAAGCCGTGCATCCCGATGCCGATGCCGATTACGGGCCGTTCCGTTCCGGCCGACCCGATCAAGTCGGATACGGATTGATTGAGCTCGGCAAGAAACGTTTCCGCATTCGGCCGCGGGGGCATGCTTCTTCGGTTTTCACGGATTATGTTCGCATCCAGATCGGTCAGCAGCGATTTGATCGTATTGCCGCCCACGTCGATGCCTATGATCGAGAACGATTGCGAGTTCAGCTTAAGCAGAATCGGTTTACGTCCGCCGCTCGATGCGCCGATCTCGCTTTCCACGATGAACTTCTCTTCCAGCAGCTCGTTTACGATATTCGTTACCGTTGGCGGCGTTAAAGCGATCCGCTTGGCGATGTCCGCGCGCGAAATCGGGCCTTCGTTCCGAATCGTCGTCATGACGAGGGAGCGGTTCAACGATTTCATCAACTGAAAGCTGCCGGTCAGAGGCTTCGTCATTCCTATCCCGTCCTTGTTGTCGCATTTGCTATCTTAATTAGAATAACTAATAAAGTTGCTGAAATCAATCCAACCGATATATTAGCGGCGATTTCGTATTGCATAAAGGTTTTGCGAAAATTATATTGTGTTCCGCTGAAGGAGAGAGTAATATTAAATCATCTAGACTTTATTAAATTAATTAACAAAGTAGCGACTGCCCGCGAGGGCAAGGAGGATGCTGTATGGCTGAACTGCGCTATAACCCGCTGCTGCGCGACTGGATCATGGTCGCGTCGAATCGGCAAAACAGGCCGCATATGCCGAAAGGGTACTGTCCGTTTTGTCCGGGCTCCGGCAAAGTGCCGGACGAGTATGACGTCCATGTGTACGAGAACGATTTCCCGGCTCTGAGCCCGAATCCGCCCGAGCCGGACCCGGTTGAAACGGCGTTGTACAAAACCCGGAAATCGTTTGGAAAATGCGAAGTGATTTTGTACTCGCCGGAGCATACCAAGACGCTGCCGGAGCTTCCGGTCGAGCATATCGGGAAACTGATCGGCGTATGGACGGACCGTTTCGTCGAGCTGTCGAATGATCCTAATCACGAGTACGTCATGATCTTCGAGAACCGGGGAGAAGAATGCGGAGTGACGATGCCGCATCCGCACGGGCAAATTTACGCGTATTCCCACATGCCCCTCAAGCTGAAAACGGAACTGGAAAGCTGCCGAATCCATCACGAGGAGAGCGGCACCTGCCTTCTTTGCGACATGAACAAGAACGAAGTCGAATTCCGGAAGCGGATCGTGATCGAGAACGAGCATTTCTTATGCTATCTTCCGTATTTTACCGATTTCCCCTACGGCGTCTTTATTGTCAGCAAACGGCATATGACGGCGCTCCCGGACTTCAGCCCCGAGGAGAAACGGTCTCTTGCCCAAATGCTGAAAGATACGACGGGCACGATGGATCAATTGTTTGACAGGCTGTTCCCGTATATGATGGTTCTCCATCAAAGACCGGTCAACGGCGATGACGTCGAGAGCTATTACCATTTCCATATCGAGTTTTATCCGCCGCTTCGCGACAAAGACAAAATCAAATGGTACGCCTCGTCGGAGATGGGCGCTTGGGCGGCAGCCAATCCGATGGCGGTTGAAGAGACGGCTCCCAAGATGAGGGAAGCGTATGAACGTTATTTGCGAAAGGAAGGGAGAATGTCATGACAACGTCTGCCATCGATTTACACGAGCTGCTCCGTGCCTTCTCGGAACGGTTCGGAGATGCGGAGGGGGTCCGGTGCTTCTTCGCACCCGGCAGAGTCAACCTGATCGGCGAGCATACGGACTACAATGGCGGGTACGTCTTTCCCGCTGCGCTTACGTTCGGTACGTATGCGCTAGTAAAACCGCGGAACGACGGAATGTACCGATTCCGGTCGATGCAGTTCGCCGCGGAAGCGGATGTTGCGGTATCCGCCGTCGAGTTCCGGAAGGAAGACGACTGGGCGAATTACCCGAAAGGCGTTTTGGCCGAACTGCTTAAGCTGGAAGACGGAGCTTACGCTTCCAAGCTTCGGGGAGCGGACATTTTGTATGTAGGCAACGTGCCGAACGGCGCGGGTTTGTCTTCTTCCGCATCGATCGAACTGGCAACGGCTCTGGCCATCTCGACACTGGCACAAATCGAGCTTCCGATGCTTACGCTGGTGAAGCTGTCGCAGCTTGCCGAGAACCGCTTCGTCGGGGTAAATTGCGGCATTATGGATCAATTCGCGGTCGGAATGGGCAAGCGGGATCATGCCGTCATGCTGAAGTGCGATACGCTGGACTATCAATATGTGCCGTTTCGCATCGACGGCTGCAAGCTCGTCATTACGAACACGAACAAACGTAGAGGATTGGCCGACTCCAAATATAACGAACGTAGACAGCAATGCGAAGATGGGGTACAGTTGTTAAAGGAAAAGCTCCCTCGACTGGGAAATCTCGGCGAGCTGTCGCTCGAGCAATGGGAACAGGTCAAGAGCGCAATATCCGACCCCATCATCCGCAATCGCGCGGAGCATGTCGTGACGGAGGACGATCGTGTGCTGAGAGCGCGTTCCAGTCTGGAACAGGGAGATCTCGCTACGTTCGGCAAGCTGATGAACGCCTCTCACGAATCGCTTCGCGACCTGTATGAGGTGACGGGCTTCGAGCTTGACACGCTGTACGAGGTGGCAAGCGGGATAAAAGGCTGCGTCGGAACCCGGATGACGGGAGCCGGATTCGGCGGCTGCAACGTCAGCATCGTGAAGGACGAAGCGGTGGAAACGTTTCAGCGTACCGTGGCTGAGCAGTATACGGCTAAGACGGGACTCGTTCCTTCGTTCTACGTTTGCGAGATCGGGGATGGGGCTAAAGAGCTGCAATTGTAATCGCGGAATAGGAGGAGTAAGAGCATGGCCATTCTTGTAACCGGAGGAGCCGGTTATATCGGCAGTCATACTGTCGTAGAATTGCTTTCCCAAGGCGAACAAGTCGTTATCGTCGATAATTTGAGAACGGGTCACCGTTCGGCCGTATCGTCCGAAGCCCGTTTCTATGAAGGCGATATTCGCGACGCGGCTTTCATGAAGCGGGTATTCGGTGAAAATGAAATTGAAGCAGTCATCCATTTTGCCGCAAGCTCGCTGGTCGGCGAGAGCGTGCAGCAGCCGCTCGCTTATTATGACAATAATTTGTTCGGCACATATTCGCTCGTTAACGCGATGGTGGAGCATGGGGTAAGCAAAATTGTTTTCTCGTCGACGGCGGCCACCTACGGGGAGCCAGAGCGGGTACCGATCGAAGAAACCGCACCGACCCATCCGGAGAGTCCTTACGGCGAGACGAAGCTGGCGATGGAGAACATGTTCCGCTGGTGCGACCGTGCTTACGGCTTGAAATTCGTTTCTCTTAGGTATTTCAACGCCTGCGGCGCGCATCCGGAAGGCTTGATCGGGGAAGATCACAAGCCGGAGAGCCATCTGATTCCGATCATTTTGCAAGTTCCGCTCGGACAACGCGAAGCGATAAACATTTTCGGCGACGATTACCCGACGGAAGACGGGACCTGCATCCGCGACTACATCCATGTGATGGATTTGGCGAATGCGCATTATCTTGCGCTGCAGCATTTGCGGGCCGGTCATTCGAGCGACGTATTCAACCTTGGGAATGGAACGGGCTTCTCGGTCAAGCAGGTCATCGACCTGGCACGCGGCGTCACGGAGCATCCGATTCCGGCTGTTGTCTCCCCCCGGCGCGCAGGCGATCCCGCCGTTTTGATCGCTTCCTCCGACAAGGCGCGGACCGTTCTCGGCTGGCGGCCGAAATACGCCGACCTCGGGACGATCATCCAGACGGCGTGGAATTGGCATAAACATAACCCGGCCGGCTATGCGGACTGAGCCGTTAGGTTGAGGCGTAGAACTTATTATTTTGCGTTAAGACAAATAAATAAATGTCATGTCAGACCGCTCTCCATTTGCCTGTATTGGTAAATCGGGAGGGGTCTTTTCGTGTTAAAAAGCAATAAATTTACGTTTTCCAGACTGGTATAGTTCAATAGGGCCATAATTAATTGTAGTCATTTTGGGACTAATGCATTATATTAATGGTATTGGAAAATATTACTCATAAAGGGAGAGCGTAGAATGAATTTCATCAAGAAAATGTGTCTGTTCATGTTAGCAACCGCATTTATGATGGTGGGAACAGGGGGGCAAGAAGCAAATGCAATATGTGCTCCTGTTCAAACTCCATACACCATCCCTAATCCAACTCTAAACGATGTAGTTATTAACGGAGCTACATTAACCAAGGAAGGTTACTTATCGGCAAGCGTATTAATACCCGAAGAATACAGCGATTATATCGAAATCGTTTTCTTGTCTAAGGATGGCAAAGAAGCGAGAAGGGCCAAAGTGGACTCCATAATCAATATGAAGACTGTCCAGCAAACGGTACTTGGGAAGGACGGGAAAAACTATACCGTATCCATGAAGTTGGGCGATATAGTCATTAGTGCCCGAAACCTTCCGATGAATATTACAGACTTCATTACGTTTAGAGACAACTACATGGCCAAACTGGAAGCAAGAAATTATGATCCAAAAAACACAGGAGCAATATCTATTGCACCAGAACCAGGATGCCGCAATCAGACCTTAACCTCATCAGCTCAACCGATTGGTTACATCAATTCAATGGCCTCATTTCCGGGTAAAGTGAACGTCAATCAGGATGGCACAATTACTATTACATTGCAAACGCAACCTGCTTATGCGAATGCAAAGATTTATTTAGTCGTTATTGATGTTGATGGTAAAGAGGTCAAGAGGGTTGCAATAGACCCAAAGAAACCTAGAATTACGGCAAATGATCTGGCCTTACAACCAGGCAACTATTCTATAATCATTGAATTGAGCAGTGGAGAAGATACGATTAAATCGGTTCCGGTCAAATGGACAGTTTCGAACGGATCTGGAGCTCAATCGCAAGGGAATACTTCCGGATTAGGTAATGGAACATTTCCAGGCGGTGTGGAAGTAACGCAAAACGGCACAATCCGAATCATTATTCAAAAACAGTCCTATAGCAGTTCTACAAAATTTTACCTTGTTATCACCGACTTATATGGCAAAGAGGTGAAAAGGACTCGCGTATATCCAAGTAATCCAAGAGTATCCTTGAGCAGCAAGTCGCTTGTTCCGGGTGCATATATATTGCAAATGGAAATGGTAGACGGTTCAGATAAGGTCCTCCGATCCAGTTCGGTTACTTGGACAATACCGCAGCCTCAACTATCTATCCCTTCAGGTGACGAGTTCCCGGGTACCATTATCGTGAATGGGGATGGTACATTCACGTTTACGATAACGACTAAATCCGTCAATAAGAATTATGATTTTTTTGTCGTTTTGCTGGACGTTGATGGAGATGAAATACAGCGTTTCAAGTTCGATCCTGCGAAGCCGATAACAAAAACTATAAAAGAAATGAACATTCAGACGGGCGGTTATTATCTTGTCATAGAAGTTGTAGACCCCAAGACAGGCAGCAAAGCAACTTCAAATCCCAAATTTACAACTTACAATGAAACACAAGATATCATCGTATTAGTGGATGACCAATTACAGAAATATGATCAGTCTCCTGTTAACGTCGACGGTAGAACGATGGTCCCGTTACGAGCTATATTTGAAGCACTCGGGGCCAAGGTGGAATGGGACGGGGCGACCCAAACAGTAACGGCAACAAAAGACGATATCAATATTTCCCTGACGATAAATTCTAATGAAGCCTTGGTTAATGGCAAAAAAGTTACGCTTGATGTACCTGCACAGCTAATTAATGAAAAAACAATGGTTCCGGTTCGATTTGTAAGCGAAGCGCTTGGAGCAGACGTCCAGTGGGATAACTATTCTCGCTCAGTTATTATTAAGAATAAAGAGTAAGTACCGAAATCCGTCCTTTTTCGGGCGGATTTTTTCCTTTGTTCGATCGTGCAATGGAAGTCGGAATTTGTTTCTTAATTCCAACCCAATAAATAACTCAAGTTTCGCAGCTTGAAAAACGCGTTTAGGTGTTGAGGATACTGACATTTCGGCATAAAACTAGCAAACTTGACAGAAAAACACCTTTTATGTTTGGTAAAATGGGAATTGTCGAGATTACCATTCCAAACAAGAAAGGTGCGTAACCTTTATATTACACCACATCTCCCTGTCTGAAAAGTGTGAGGAACGCTTTTCAAGCATGTTTGCTACTTTGAAGTTGGGCAATTTACTCCGCCAAGCGGGTATTCGAAAATCGTTTGGCCTTCCGGCACTTGCTGTTTTCCAGCTCATCTTCACGTTAGTTTTTCAGCAGCGTAGTTGGTCTCGCTTGCTCGAAAGCAGTCACCGTTCATCACTGCCCGGAAAAGATGTTGTTTACCGTTTCCTGAATCATCCCGGGTTTGCATGGCGTCGGTTCTTCCAGATGCTAAGCTTGAAGATCGTCCAGCACTTTGAGTCGCTTACCTCTGCCACTCGCATTCGTGCCTTTATTGTGGACGACTCCGTCCTGAAACGAAACCGTTGTAAAAAGGCAGAATTATTGGCACGCGTTCATGACCATACGACGGGGCGTTTCGTGAGAGGGTACAACATGCTGACGCTTGGATGGTCGGACGGATTCAGCTTTGCACCCATCGATTTTGTTATGCTTAGTTCCGCCAAACTAACGAATCGTTTCTGCGAAATGAAGGAGCGTCTATCCAAACGTACGCAAGGATACAAACGGCGTATGGAAGCTTTTTCTCGCAAGCCGGATGCCGTCGTAGCGCTCTTGGATCGTGCTCTTCAGCTTGGATTTGCGGCGGATTTTGTTTTGATGGATAGCTGGTTCACCCAAGCCCCGTTGCTACGTAGCCTGATGTCGAAAGGCTTACATGTGATCGGTATGATCAAAGATATGAAACAGCGTTACCAGGTTGGCAACAAACGAATGTCGCTAAAAGAACTGCACGCAGGACTACCTCGGTCCACCAAAAAAGAACTGCTCGGTTCGATCCTTGTACGGACGGATTGTGGATTGCCGATCAAATTAGTTTTCGTTCAAAATCGCAATAGCCGTAGGGAATGGCTTGCCATACTGAGCACGGATGTAGAACTGACGGATGCTGAAGTTGTCCGCATTTACGGGATACGATGGAACATCGAAACCTTCTTCAAATTCACAAAGTCTTATTTGAAGCTGGGAACCGAGTTCCAAGGCCGTTCTTTTGATATGCTGATCAGCCATACGACGATTGTCTTCACTCGCTATCTTTTAATGGAGTGGGAACGACGTGAACATCAAGATCAACGTTCACTAGGCGGGTTATTTTTTCAGTTTTCCGACGAAGTCCGAGACCTCGACCTGAAAGCTGCTTTGCAGCAAATCTTCTCTTTCTTCCTTGAGCTCTCCCAAACGAAGAACAAACGGGAGAAGTCTGCCATTTTAAGTCAAGTACAGCAATGGATTTCAAGTTTGCCGAGTTATATCAAGGCTTTGATGCCAAAATTAAGCTGCGAAACTTGAGTAAATAACTAACAAATACTTTACAATTGCCGTCAAACATTTTATAATGTCATTTAGCAATATATAACTTTGGTAGTATTGGATTAGCTTTAGCTATTCGTTTTTATCGTCGGGGTATAGCGCAGCCTGGTAGCGCGCACCCTTGGGGTGGGTGAGGTCGCACGTTCAAATCGTGTTACTCCGATCATTTTGCAGTTTTCGCATCAGATTATTTACCCGCAATAAGGGCCACTGCTTCCGGCGTATTCTACATACACGGCAGGAGTGGCCTTTATTCACGCATAACCGTTTGACAAACGGCACCTATTTTCGCATGATAGGATGGAATGGAATACAGCCGAGTCGAGAAGAGAGAGGATGAACCTTTACATGAGCAATGAGACGGTGCAAGGCGACTATTTTGTGATAAAGGCAAAGGAAAACGGCGTTCACGTTATCGGACTGACGCGCGGACACGATACGAGGTTTCACCATACGGAGAAGCTGGACAAAGGGGAAATTATGATCGCGCAGTTTACAGAGCATACTTCGGCGGTCAAAATCCGCGGCAAAGCGATCGTAATGACCCGGTTCGGCACGGTGAATACCGAGGAGTAATTTGGAAGCTGTCGCAGATAACGTATCGGCCTTGAGATGACGGTTCCTTCCCCCGAAAACGTGCGAAAGGCAGGCATAGCCTGCCTTTTTATTATGTACAATGTAGATAAGAGCCGTATCGGGAGGGAACTGTCGTGAAATCGTACCAAAGGGCGTCGATCGCCTTGCTTGTTTCCATCGGATTCGCCGCAATGCTGTCGCTAGTGCCGAAGCTGGACCGCACCGTGCAGATAGGCGGTACGGACGCTCCCGTATTCCGCGCCGATTATGCCCTTTCACTTACCGACCGCAATCTCGTCGATCTGTTTGTCCGGTATCCGCTTCATCTGGATATTTCGCATGTCGAATGGAATGATACGATATTATCGGTCGATTTGAAATCGAAGCCGAACGAAACGAATTCCGATCCGATTTACGACGATCTGTACGAGCTGGCCCGTCTCGGCTTCGCGGGTACGAAAAACGTAAAGCAGCTGCTGATCCGGGTAATGGAATATTCGACAACCGGCAGCGAAAACCCCCAATTGCTGCTGGCGATGGATGCGAAACGGTCAGACCTTAGCGCCGGAGCCTCCAAGCAAACGGAAATGCAGACGAAAGAAACGAAAGAACAGTTTTTAAGTTCACATTTTAGCCTCACTTACACGCATAAGTGGCTTGACCGGCATCGCCGCTGAAGATGTACAATAGATTGTGCGCTGCGCTTGCTGTTGTGATATAATGATTTGGATGCACGGAAGAACGCAATATTGACGCTTGTCGGCGGCACGGAGGCATGTATGAACAGTTACTCGGTTGCGGATGCGACGAAACCTTACACTGAATATGATATGATCCGGGATCATACGGAATTGCCGGAGCTACCGAATTTTCGTTCACAGCTTTTGTACGCGTTCCTGCGCAAAAGCTCGGATCTTGTCGATAATAGCGAGCTTTACGCCATCGTCGTGTCCCTCGCCCAAATGGGTCTCGATACGCATGACCTCGTGTCGGAAACGAACGAACGCAAAGAAAAGAAGGAAGCCCGCTCCCGGCAGCTGAAAGTGCTTGCGGGGGATTACTTCAGCAGCCGGTTTTATCAGCTATTGGCCCAAGCCGGACAAGTGGAGATGACCCGTCATATGGCGTTCGCCATATGCGAGGTGAACAAGCTGAAGATGAATTTATACCTGCGCATGAGGCAATGGAAAATGACGGCGGAGGAGTACGTTCAAGCTTCGGTCACGATCAAGATGCAGCTGTACTTGACGTTTTCCCGGGTGCTGGAAGGGCTGAAGCCGAACAGCTGGCACGATATGCTGCAAGGATATACGCGCTGTGAAGTGCTTCTGGACGAGCTGCACCGCCTCGAGAAGGGGAACGACGTTCGATCCGGATGGGCTTTTTGGCATTTGCTGCAAGTCGGTACGAAAGAGGAGAGGAAGCAGCTCCAGCAAGGGGATACCGATCCCGGCAAGCTGCGGATGCTTTTCCACAAATACAATGTTCGCGCGACGCTGCTCCAAATGCTCGAGCTTCAGTTTAAGCTGCTGTCGGACAAAATCCGGCAGTTCGACTCGGAGAAGCTGGTGAACGAGCTGAACCGGATCGGAGATCCGTTCGCCAAGGCGCTGACGGCTACGCGGGCGTTGGAAGAAGTGTGAGGTGAACCGAATATGGAGATGAAGACAAACAAGGAACGGTTCGTGCACTCGGTATTTGAGAACATCGCCCCGAAGTACGATTTGATGAACGACTTGCTCAGCTTCCGCCGTCATAAAGCTTGGCGCAAATTTACGATGCGGCATATGGACGTCAAACCCGGCGCGACCGCGCTCGACGTCTGCTGCGGAACTTGCGATTGGACGGTAAGCTTGGCCGAGGCGAGCGCGACGGGGAACGTAGTAGGACTCGATTTCAGCCGGAACATGCTCGATTTCGGAGAACAGAAAATCGCCAAGCTCGGCTTGGACAAGCAAATCTCGCTCATTCACGGGAATGCGATGCAGCTGCCGTTCGAGGACAACAGCTTCGATTATGCCACTATCGGCTTCGCCCTTCGGAACGTACCCGACTTGGAGAAGGTGCTGAGCGAAATGGAGAGGGTCGTCAAGCCGGGGGGGCTTGTCGTCTCCCTCGAATTGTCGAAGCCGACGTGGCAGCCGTTCAAGTCGATTTACTATTTTTATTTTCAACGCGTGCTCCCGTTGATCGGCAAGCTGGTCGCCAAACGTTATGAGCAATACAAGTGGCTCCCGGAGTCGCTTGTTCATTTTCCGGACCATAAACAGCTGGCCGACATTTTCCGGCGCATCGGCCTCGAGAACGTTCGCGCATATCCGCTTACGGGCGGCGTCGCCGCACTTCATATCGGGGTAAAGAGGAAACGGGAGGGTGCCGGTTTTGTGGAATAAAGTCAAAATCTTTTTGGAAATGATCAAATTCGAGCATACGATTTTCGCGCTGCCTTTCGCGTTCATGGGGGCGGTGCTCGGATCGGTCGTTCAATTCGACGCTCTCCCCTCCTGGGCCCAGATCGGGTGGATTATCTTAGCGATGGTCGGGGCGAGGAGCGCCGCCATGGGGCTTAACAGGCTGATTGACAAAGCGATAGACAAAAAAAATCCCCGTACGGCAAACCGGGCCATTCCGGCAGGGCTGTTGTCGTCGCTCGAAGTACTGCTGTTCATCGTCATCTCGTTCGCCCTGTTGTTCTGGGCGGCGGCGAATTTAAGCCCGTTAGCGATGAAGCTTCTGCCGATTGCCGTCTTTATGACCGTTATATATTCTTACACGAAGCGATTTACATGGGCTTGTCATCTTATTCTCGGTTTGACGATTGCGCTTGCACCGCTCGGCGGATGGGTAGCCGTGACGGGCAGCATCGATTGGACTGCGGTCGTGCTTTATTTGAGCGTCGCCTTCTGGACAGCCGGCTTCGATGTCATATACGCATGCCAGGATGCCGATTACGACCGTAAAGAAGGGCTTCACTCGATTCCGAGCCGATTCGGCATCGCGCGGGCTTTATTGCTGGCCCGTTTGTTCCATGTCTTTACCGCCGTCGGCTTGATGTGCTTGTTTCTCATGACCAACTTGAGCTGGTGGTATTTGGCGGGGTTGGTCGTATCCTACGTCATCATGTTCTATGAGCACTACATCGTGTCTCCGAACGACTTGTCCAAGCTGAACACAGCGTTCTTCACGATGAATGGCGTTCTGAGCGTGGTTGTGTTTTCTTTCACATTCCTCGATCTGGTGGTGCGCTACTTATGGTAGAGAGCAACAACCGTCCCGGCTGGGTAGTCGGTTTGACCGGTGCGAGCGGAGCCGTATACGGCGTCAGACTGTGCGAGGCGCTGCTCGAGCGCGATTTGCCGGTTCATCTTGTCATTACGGATGCGGGCTGGCGTGTGCTGCACGAAGAGCTTGATTGGGATTCGGCCCACCGTCAGCGGACGCTTGAGCTCAAATTCGAGCGTTTCGCGCTCAAACCGCGCTACTACCCGATCGGCGATATCGGTGCAAGTATAGCAAGCGGTTCTTTTCGGACCGCAGGCATGGCAATCGTGCCGTGCAGCATGGGAACGCTGTCCGGGATTGCTCACGGAGCATCCGGCAATTTATTGGAGCGCGCGGCCGACGTCATGCTGAAGGAAGGCCGCAAGCTGATCCTCGTGCCGAGGGAAACGCCGCTGCACGCCATCCACCTGGAGAATATGCTGAAGCTTTCCCGTATGGGCGTCAGTATCGTCCCGGCTATGCCGGCTTATTATCATAGACCTTTATCGATGGACGAGCTCGTCGACTTTATGGTCGGCAAAGTGATGGATAACATGGGAATCGACAACGAATTGTTTCGACGATGGGGAGATGCATGAATATGCACCAAGATTCGCTAATACGCATCGGGAAAATCAATTACACGAACGTTTGGCCTATTTATCACTTTTTTCCTCACGAAAGATTCGGCTCCAGACTGAAGTGGATCGAGCAAGTCCCGACCGGACTGAACCGGGCGATGCTGGCCGGGGAGGTCGATATGGGGGCGATCTCTTCGTTTGCGTACGCGGAGTCGCACGACCGGTACGAGCTTTTTCCCGAGCTTTCCGTCAGCGCCTACGGCAAAGTGAATTCCTTGCTTCTTTTCCATAAAAAACCTCTCCGGGAGCTGGACGGTTGCACGGTTGTACTGCCGACGACTTCGGCTACCACGGTCAATCTGCTGAAAATCATACTTCGCGTTTTTGTCGGCGTCTCGCCGAACTATGTGTATGCGGCGCCGTCTTTGGATACAATGATGAAACATGCAGATGCGGCGCTGCTCATCGGCGACGACGCCATCCGGGCCAGTTGGGCCGACACACCGTATGAAGTGTCCGATATGGGCGGACTATGGCAGCAGTACACCGGACAATGGATGTCATTCGCGGTATGGGCCGTTCGCAAGCAAACGATCAGGGAGCATCCGGACCTTGTAGCCGCTGTGCACGACTCCTTTTTGCAGAGCAAAGCGGCAGGCTTGGCCAATCCGGAGCCGATCGTCCGGCAAGCGCAAGCCGAAATCGGCGGTACATTGGATTATTGGCGCGGCTACTTTCATAATTTGAGTCATGATTTCGGTCCGGAGCAGAGGAGGGGGCTAAGCCTGTATTTCCGCTATGCGAATGAGCTGGGGCTGCTGCGCGAACCGGCGCCGCTCCACATGTGGACCGATAATTCCGTAACCAGGTGACGTAATGAAACTATTGGATATTTATGCTCGAATGAAAAAAGACATCGCTTACGTCGAGCGGGAGCTGGAGGAGAGCGTTCAAACCGAACATGCGATGCTGAGGGAAACCTCGCTTCATCTATTGAAAGCGGGGGGCAAACGGATTCGTCCCGTCTTCGTCTTGCTCTCCGCCCAGTTCGGACGGTACGACCTGCAGCGGGTGCAGCATATCGCGGTGCCGCTTGAATTGATTCATATGGCGACCCTCGTTCATGACGATGTCATAGACGATGCGGATACGAGAAGAGGACGGCTGACCGTCCGTTCGAAATGGGATAACCGCATCGCGATGTATACCGGCGATTATATTTTCGCCAAAGCGCTGACTGTGGCGGCGCAGTTGAACGATCCGAGAATCCATCAAATTTTGTCCAACGCTATCGTGGAGCTGACTGTCGGGGAAATCGAGCAAATCCGTTATTTCTTCCGGACGGATCAGACGCTTCGCAACTACTTGCTCCGCATTAAACGGAAGACGGCGCTGCTCATCGCGATCAGCTGCCAGCTAGGAGCGGTGGCCGCGGAGGCCGACGATGCCGTTCATAACATCTTGTATAAATTCGGCTATAACGTAGGAATGGCGTTCCAAATTCGCGACGATATATTAGATTTAACCGGAACGGAGAAAGAACTGGGCAAGCCTCCCGGCAGCGATATTCGCCAAGGAAACCTTACCCTCCCGGTTCTTTGCGCGCTGGAAGATCCGCGTATCCGCGACGCCCTGTTGGACGAGATCGAGCGAATCCGTATCGCCGACGGACAGACGGATGTCACGCCGTTTCTGCGTATGATTCGCAACGGTCCTTACATAGAGGCAGCAGACAAGCTGTCGTCCCGTTACATCGATCGGGCCATCGATGCTTTGTCCGTTTTGCCGGATATTCGTGCGAAGCGGGATTTGATCGATATCGCCTATTTTATCGGCAACCGTTCTTATTGATTGCGCTATTTTGTCGGGTGACCGTCACGTATGGTTTCCCATAAATCAGCCAACAATGGTTGATACAATTTGCTTGTGCGGAGGGGATCGTTTATGGAGAGAACGTTTTTGATGATCAAGCCGGATGGTGTGCAAAGAGGTCTTATCGGTGAAATCGTGAGCCGTTTCGAGCGCCGGGGATTTACGCTGATTGCCAGCAAGCTGATGATGGTTTCGAAGGAAAAAGCGGAAGCGCACTATGCCGAGCACCACGGCAGACCCTACTATGAAGACTTGATGAACTTCATCACGTCCGGCCCCGTTTTTGCGATGGTATGGCAGGGCGATCAAGTCATCGCCATCTCCAGAATCATGATGGGCAAAACCAATACGCTTGAAGCCGCACCTGGAACGATCCGAGGCGAATATGCCGTACATACGAACCGCAATATTATACATGGCTCCGATTCTCCCGAAAACGCGGTAAGGGAGATCAATATTTTCTTCGAGCCGGAAGAGCTGCTCGATTATTCGAAGACGATTCAGCAATGGATTTAACAATTTTTCGACACCGTTCCCCATTAGCAAGGAGGAAAAAGTCCCGTATGCATGGAATAAATGCATGCGGGATTTTTTTCTTTTCTAGCGCAAGAGCTGCTGCGATTGAAAAAGCAGTAGCGTATGCATTACTACGCAGTAGCTCTGTATATCTTCTTAGGGGTGACAAGGGTGGAAGACCTGGATTTCACGACGTTCATAAAGAAAGTGAAACAATATTCGGCGATTGACTTGTCCCAGTACAAGGAAGCGCAAATGAAACGGAGGCTCACTACGTTATACACGAAGAAAGGATTCGCTTCCTTCACGGCGTTCTTCGATGCAATGGTCCGGGACAAGGAGCTGTATTACGAGTTTCTGGATCGCATGACGATTAACGTATCCGAGTTTTGGCGCAATCCGAACCGGTGGGAAGTATTGGAGCGCAAGTTCATTCCCGAGATGGCCCGCGTCTCCCGCAGGCTGAAATGCTGGAGCGCCGCATGCTCGACAGGGGAAGAGCCTTATACCCTCGCCATGATCATGGCTGAGCTCGGCGTGCTCGAATCGTCGCAAATCGTGGCTACCGATATCGACGAGGGGGCGCTTGAGAAGGCGCGGCGGGCCATCTATCCGGATCGGTCGCTTCGCGACGTGCCGCAGACGTATATCAAAAAATATTTCCACCAGAAAGATATGACGTTTTCGATCGTCGATTTGCTGAAGAAGCAAATCCGCTTCTCGAAGCAGAATTTGCTCCACGATCCGTTCGACACCCAATTCGACCTGATCATTTGCCGCAATGTGATGATCTATTTTACCGAAGAGGCGAAGCATCTGCTGTATCATAAATTCAGCCGGGCCTTGAAGCCGGGAGGCCTGCTGTTCGTCGGCAGCACGGAGCAAATTTTCTCGCCCGGCCAATACGAATTCGAGACGGCGGATACGTTTATTTACCGGAAACGGACGGCGCATGTATAAAGGCTTCCATAAATTCCTATACTAAGGTGTAGAACGATCAGGAGGTTTTACCCTTATGGATAAACGGAAGGTCATTATGGCTTATCGGCGCGGATTCATCACGATCCAGGAGTGTGCGCAAATTCTCGGGATCGATTCGACGCAAGTAATGGGAATGGTGAACGACTTGAAGGCCGACCCGTCCCGGATCTACCCGCAGCCCGTTAACGGATGATTGAACAAAATGACATCGATCGTAAAGCATGTCCCTGGCGGGGCGTGCTTTTTTGTGGTTTTTCGATCCCCCTATTAATGACCGATCCCCCTCTTTCCCCCTTTGCCAAGGGGGAGGACTCATGGCTGCCGCCCCGAGACCCCGCTTCAAGTGTGGGAATCGGCGCTTCGGCGCTGCTGTGTGCTTGGAACGCTGCTGTACTAAGACGGTTCACTTTCGTGAACGGTCTTAGTACTCGCTTTCAGTTTGTGGGGATTAGGTAAGGCGTATTTGCTGTAGGTATCGTGTAGGGAACGATCATATGTGCTGACCAGCCGCGTCATGACTTTGTCATGAAGCTTTTTTTCGTGGAATTTTTACTACCGAACTACACTTATTTTCAATGCCTGGTTGCGCGTTCACCTCTTAGGTGGGATGACTACAAATTTTCCCAATAGTGTGATACCATATTATGTATGTGTTGTTATATTCGGACAACATTATTAATGGAATACTAGTTTTTATATGGGGATGGTGCTGCCACTGATGACAGTAAGTCGTAATTCGATTAGTAAATGCATTTTGTTAGGCATGACCGCGATGATAGCGCTTACGGGGTGTTTGGGGAAGTCGGGGGAACCGGAGAAGATGGTGACGAAAGAGCCGGTCGAGACGGTGAAGAAAACATTGAAAGTAGTCTATTTCAGCGAAGATCAGTTCAAGAGAGAGTATGGGAATTCTTTGGCAAAAATTCGACCCGATATCCAAATTCAAGTGATACCCTCGGGCGAGATCGTCGGAGGGAAACTGATAACTTATGATACCACCCGTATACTGGAGCAAAAGCCAGATATTATTTACGGATTGAATCTGCTGTCCGATCTGAAAAAAATGGGCAAGTTGGTGGAGCTGTCGCCGCTTGTGAAGCAGGATCAGTTCGACTTGAATGCTTTTTCCGGTGCGGCAATCGAACAAATCAGGGCCGTCGGAGACGGTATGCTGTTCGGACTTTCACCGACGTTCCAGTCGGCGGCGTTATTTTACAATAAAGCGATATTCGATCAATTGAAAATCCCTTACCCGACCAATCAAATGAGCTGGCCCAGTGTACTGGAATTGGCCAAAAAGTTCGCCCGGGTGGAGGAAGGCAAGCAGCAGTACGGCATAGATATTAACAGACCCCCGTATCTCCTCGTATCGCAATATTTAGGCCAAACGGGGGTGAGTTCGAGAGATGCCGAGGGAAAGACGGTGAACTATGTATCGGATGCCTACCGCACAGGGGTAAATGTCGTGGCGGAAGCATATAGGACGGGCGCTATTTATTTGCCTCCGGAAAATCCGCCTGCTGTTTCAAGCTCGAAGGAGGGGTATCTTCGTAACAAGTTCATCGCGGGAGAAGCAGCTCTCGCTTACTCGAACCCTGGACTGATAGAGGCGTTGAAGAAGGCGGCCGCCGCAGGAATACCTGCTTTCCCTTGGGATATCGTCACCGAACCTGTGAATCCGTCGAATCCGAATACAGCGTATAGCACTGTTGCGACGGATGTATTTGCCATCGTTTCGGATACCCCAGATAAAATGGCCGCGTGGCAATTTATAAAGACGATTACGGGTCCGGAAATGGCGGACGAATTGGCCAAATCGAAGCCTTACGTGCTTTCCACCCGTAAAGATCATGTTCTAGCCGTAGACGGACGTAAAATGGATGCTTTCTATGCGCTTGGCGGCATTGATACATCGGCTATCGGAAAAAATCAATGGTCCCCGCAGTTGTCTCAGCAAATGTCTACGCTCAGTTCCGAAGAAATTACAGGCATTATTTACGGAAGGAAGACGGTGACGGAAGGCCTTGCGTCCTTGCAGAAAAGAGCGGAGCAAGCGTTGGCGGATGAATTCGCCGCTGCGAAGAAATGAGAATGAGAAGCACTGGGGATGGTGGATAATTGTAATGACAAAAAAGCGAAAACCGATTATTACAGGCGCCGTCATCGGTACGGCTGTCATGATGGCGCTTACCGGATGTTTAGGCAAGTCGAGCGAGCCCGTCACGAAAGTACAGCCTGAGCCGGTGAAGAAAACGTTGAAGGTAGCCTATTTCGACCAACAGCGTTTTATGAACGATTATGGCAATGCGCTTAAGAAGCTTTTGCCGGATATCGAGTTTCAAGTCATACCGACGATGCAGATCGTCAATAGATTCGCGATCGCCATAGATACGGACAAAGTTATGGAGCAGAAGCCGGATTTGATCAATGGAAGCAATCTGATCAAAGAATTGAGCAAGTCGGGGAAAGTAATGGAGTTGTCGGCGTTTATTAAACAGGATGCTTTCGATCTGAACGTGTTTATCGAATCATCGGTGGAGCAGCTGAGGGCTTTGGGAAACGGCAAGCTTACTAGTTTATCGCCTGCCTTTAATTCGACTGCAACGTTTTACAATAAAGAGAAATTCGATCGATGGGGCGTTAGTTACCCGACTAACAATATGAGCTGGCAGAGCATGATGGAATTGGCCAAAAAACTTGCGCGAAATGAAAATGGGAAACAGCATTACGGGATTTATACGAATTTTACGCACTTTACAATGGCATCTATTTATGCAACCGGTATTGGAGCGCCATTCCTCAGCGGTGACAGAAGAACTGTGAATTATATGACGGGTGCTTCGGGATCGGCTGCCAATATAGTTCTCGATGCCTACCGGACTGGCGCTATCTACTTGGCTCCGGAAAAAATGGAAGCCTCCACTTCCAAAACCGACAGCATGCTAAGAAACAAATTTGTATCCGGCGAAGCGGCCATCGCTCTCTATAGTCCTAGCCTGATCGCTACGATGGCTGAATCGAACGGACTTGGGATACCTCCTATCAAATGGGATATTGTGACCGAGCCGATCAATCCGGCACAACCCGACCAGTCCATATTCGGAATTTACGTATCCGATCCGTTCGGGATCACCTCGGATTCGCCCAACAAAGCTGTTGCATGGGAAGTTATCAAAGCAATAACCGGTACTACAATGGCGACCGAGATAGCGAAGACGAAGACACAATCGTTATCGACGCGCAAAGATTCCATGATGACGGTCGAAGGTCGGAAGCTTGACGCTTTTTATGCGCATAAGACGGTTTTCGCGGTCACCGGCGACAATGTATGGTCCACGCAGCTTGCACAGAAAGTAAATTTAATCAACAGCGAAGAAATGGCGGATATTTTATACGGCAGAAAGAGCGATTCGGATGGCTTAGCGGCTATGCAAAAAAGAGTACAGCAGGCGATCGACGAGGAATACGCGGTGAAAAAATAAGCATCGAGATGCTCCCTTATACGGAAGCGGCGGATATGCGTATCAGCGCAATCCGCTTTTTATTTTATAATAAGGTATGGACTATCGCAAACGGATTTGGTAATATTTTCTTAATCGTATTTATCTTTATTTTTACTCGAGTAAAATCAATTTCGGAGGAACAAGACAATGCCCATTACCCGAAAAGAGGTGGCGGATCGAGCGGGCGTATCGGTTGCCGTCGTTTCCTATGTAATGAACAACAAGCAGTTTGTCAAGGAAGAGACACGGCGCAAGGTGCTCGCCGCGATTCAAGAGCTCGGTTACCAGCCGAACTTGGTGGCGCGCAGCTTGAAGACGAAAAAATCGCATCAGCTCGCGGTGTTGGTGAACGATCTCGGGAACCCTTTCGAGTCCGGGATATTGCTGCATATTGAATCGGCCGCCAGACAGAAAGGATATACGGTATTTTTTCAACCTTTTATCGAAGATCAGGAGGAGCAGCTGAAATCGCAATTCATGGGCAGGATCGACGGCCTTCTGCTGCTCGGGCAAAGCTTGAAAAAAACGACGCTGGCCCATTTTAATAATATGGGCATTCCGGTTTTGTCAATTACGACACCCGTCGTCGCGCACCCGGATATTCCCGCGATCGATCTGGATTGGGAGCTGGAATTCGCCCGTCTCGTCAAACATTTGAAGGAAAGCGGGCATACAAGCATCGCATTTATGGCGAATGGGAATGTGCGCCATCATCATGAGCATCGTTTTCAAGCATTTTTGCGTGCGATGACACGGGAAAAGTGCAGCTTCGACGATCAATTTCTTCTGAACGGCCGAGGAAAGCTGGAGCAGGCTTATCCCGTCATGAAGACGGTTCTATCCAAGCTGATGACAGATCTTCCCTTCACGGCGATCGTTTGTGCGAACGACCTGATGGCGGCCGGAGTAATTGCGGCATGCCGGGATACGGGGGTCGATGTGCCAGGGACTTTGGCCGTCGCAGGGTGCGAGGACATTCTGATGTCTTCCCACACGAGTCCGATGCTGACGACGATTCACTACCCCCGAGAACATTTGAATGTCCCGGCCATGGACATCTTGGTGAAGCTGATGAACGGAGAAATCACCGGCAATATGACGATGAAAGCGGATCTCATCGTAAGGGCATCCACCCGACTTGCGAAATGAGCCGAGTTCATAGAACGACGGATATAAAGGGGGTGAAATCCAAGCAACAACAGGAGCTGTTGATTTCATAGCAAGGTATCCATTGTTTTTGAACGTGTTTTCAACGAATCTAAGGAGGTATGCGATTGAAAAAGTGCGGGTATCTTGCTATTTCCTTGATGGTCGTGTCCGTGCTTGCCGGCTGCAATAGGGCCGGAGGCACTCCGGAAACAAGTGGCGAGGGCGGCGGAGCGGCATCGACGATCCCTGCGAAGCCGGTAACGATTACAGCGGCTATCGAAGGCATATCCGTAGACGATCAGCTGCGTTCGCTCATCACGGACCATTTGCAGCGAAAGCATCCGAACATCACGTTCCAGCTATTCAATCCGGTGGCCGGTACGACTTTGAACGATTTAATCACATCCGGTCAAACACCCGACATCATTTTCACTTTCAACGGCAACCTGCTCTCGTATAGGAACAGGGATTTGCTCTACGATATGACCTCCTTGATGAAAACGCATGGCGTCGATTTGAGCCGGTTCGAGCCGAACATTATCCGCGATGTCATAATCGCCTCGACTCGGGATGAATTGTATGCGCTTCCTTTCAGCTTGAATTTTCATGCGCTGTATTATAACAAAGACATTTTCGATAAATTCGGCGCCTCTTACCCGACGGACGGGATGAATTGGGACCAGACGGTCGAGCTGGCCAAAAAAGCGACGCGGCTGGACGGAGGTACGCAGTATCGGGGTCTGGACACGGGAAACGGAGTCATATGGATTGCCCAGCCGTTATCCGCCGCCGCGGTCAACCCCGTTACCGAGATAGCATCGATGAATACGGAAGTATGGAAAAAAGTGTTCACCTTGGTAAAATCGATCTACGCAATTCCAGGCAACGAACCGAAAGGCTCGACAGACGCGTTCCTTAAAACGAAAAATTTGGCGATGCTGCTCGGGCTGAACATGTTAAGCAGTATGGAGAAGCCGACGGCCGAAGGAATGAACTGGGACGTCGCGCAATATCCGAGCTATCCGGAGCGGCCGAACATTTACGGCAATGCCAGCGTTCTTGTGATGGCGGTTACCAAATCCAGCAAAAATAAAGACCAGGCGATGCAGGTCATCCAAACGGTCACGTCGGACGAATTGCAGCTGGAAAGCTCCAGACAGGGAAGACTTTCCTCGCTCCATAGCCCGGAAATTCAACAAGCGTTCGGCATGAGCATGACGTTTTTAAAGGACAAACATTTGCAAAGCATTTTCAAAAGCAAGCCGGTCCAATATCCGGTCTCCTCGCAATACCGGAGTAAAGCCGAAGCAATCGTTCATAGCAAGTTCAATCAATACTTGCAGGACCAGGTAGACGTCAATACGGCACTGCTGCAGGCGGATGAAGAAATCAACAAGATGATCGAGGCGGAGAAAGGGAAATGATTGCGAAGGAAAGGGCTTTTTCATTTATTTTCATTATATTTTACTCGAGTAAAAGGAGTGCTGCACAATGACGACACAAAGCAACCTTGATATCCCTTTATTATCCAAACAATTTCACGAGCAGGGATACTTGCTGCTGCCGGATGTTTTGCCGCGGGAGAAGGTCGACAGATTGAACGCGGCGATTGACGGAATCGTTGCCGAGGAACCGGAATCTTTGGCTTACAATATTTACAACAGCGTTGAACGTCATGACGAGATCGCTTCCCTTATCGATGAGCCGACGCTGCTCCCGCTTGTAGTCAATTTGCTAGGATACAACATTCAATTGCATATCTCTCATCTGACGATTCGTAAGCCGAACCCGAACGATGAGCAGACGACGACGAGCAGTTTTATCAACTGGCACCAGGACGGCCCTCATCCCCAGTTTCCTAGCATAAGCGGCATCACCTCGCTTTATTATTTGAAAACATGTTATATTTTAAGCGATATGTCCGAGCCCGATCGGGGGAATACGAAAGTGGTGCCAGGCTCGCACAATCGGCCTTTCCGGCCGGATCACCACAATGTGCGCGAGGCGCTGCAGGACGAAGTGCAGATATGCGGCAAACCCGGCGATGTGTTCGTTTTCGGGCAAAATCTGTGGCATGCCGGATCCGTCAACCGTTCCGGTCATACGAGGCGGCAGCTGTTTCTCGGCTACAGCCCGATCTGGATGCGGCCGATAGATTACCGTACGGCGTCGGATCGGCTTCTTCAGTCTTCCGGCCCGATACGCAAGCAGCTGCTTGGCGTGATCGATCCGAATCCGTTCAAATATTATGTTCCGGCCGAATCGATGCTGCCCTTAAAGCAATATGATAGAGGCAAATAGAAAACGAAAAGAAGGTCCCTATTTCTTGTCAAACCCCGGACGCTATACTATAATTAGCAAAGGTAATTCGGTGCATAAAAGCGCTAAAGCTTTTAACGATACAGAAAGTTTAGGTTCGCTAAAGTGACGCAGCTGCGAAGCGGTGCTTCGTTAAAGCGAACTGCGAGTTTCTGTACTAAGAAAAGCTACCTTTTACGCAGGGTCATACATCGTGGAAAAGGCTTCGATTAGAAGATTTTCTTATACAAGCGTTTGAAGCAGGGAACAGGATGAGAGGGGACAACCGTTTATGAGATATTTGACAGCAGGAGAAACTCACGGACCGCAGCTTACCGCAATCGTGGAAGGATTGCCTAGCAATTTGCCGCTTACGGGAGAGCCGATCAACGAGCAGCTGGCCCGCCGCCAGAAAGGCCACGGACGGGGCAAACGGATGCAGATCGAGAAGGATACGGCTCAGCTCGTAGGCGGCGTCCGTCATGGCAAAACAACGGGAGCGCCCGTCGCGCTCGTCGTGGCGAACAACGATTGGAAAGCTTGGACGACGGTCATGAGCATCGAGGATGTCGAGGAAGGCAGCGAGGGTAAACGCCGCGTGAACCGGCCGCGTCCGGGGCATGCCGATTTGAACGGCGGTTTGAAATATAATCAGAAAGATTTGCGGAACATTCTGGAGCGGTCGAGCGCCCGCGAAACGACGGTACGCGTTGCCGTCGGAGCGATTGCACGTCAGTTTCTGGCCCAGTTCGGCATCAAAATAGCCGGCCAAGTCATCCGGATCGGCGAGACGGTCGCTCAGCGTCAGGATTTGCCTATCGACGAGCTGATCCGCCTTACCGAAGAGTCTCCGGTCCGCGTCGTTGACAAAGCGGCAGAGGCGCTGATGATCGCCGCGATCGATCAGGCGAAGGCCGACGGCGATACGCTTGGCGGCATCGTGGAAGTTATCGTCGAGGGAGTGCCGGTCGGGCTCGGCAGCCATGTTCAATGGGACCGCAAGCTGGACGGAAGGATCGCCCAGGCGGTCGTTTCGATTCAGGCGTTCAAGGGCGTCGAGTTCGGTATCGGCTTCGAGGCGGCTGAACGTCGCGGCTCGAAAGTGCATGACGAAATTTTGTATACCGAAGAAAACGGGTTCCATCGCGGCTCCAACCGCGCGGGCGGCTTGGAGGGCGGCATGACGACAGGGGAGCCGATCATCGTCCGCGGCGTCATGAAGCCGATCTCTACTTTGTATAAGCCTTTGGCAAGTGTAGATATCGATACGAAGCAGCCGTTCTCGGCACAGGTGGAACGCTCCGATACGTGCGCGGTACCGGCGGCGGGCGTCATTATGGAGAGCGTAGTCGCTTGGGAAGTCGCCAAAGCTTTCATGGAGAAGTTCGGCGGCGATTCGATGGAAGAAATTCGCGCCAACTACGAGAACTACCTCGCTCAAGTGGGGCGTTACTAATATGAAAGAGCTTAAGGTAGATCTTGGAGAAAGATCGTACCCGATTTATGTCGGGGACGGTATTTTGAACGATATCGCGGCAACGCTCGGAAAGCATAAGATCGGGACGAAATCTCCGCTGCTGCTCGTAACCGACGAGCAGGTCGCCAAGTTTTACTTGGAGCAGGTCAAGTCGCTGCTCGAAGCCGGCGGTTACCGCGTTGCAACGGCGGTAGTGGCCTCGGGCGAGAAGTCCAAGTCGCTGTCCGTATTGGAAGACGTCATTACGGTCGCCCTTGAGGCCGGTCTTGACCGCAACTCGGCGGTTATCGCTTTGGGCGGCGGCGTAGTGGGCGATTTGGCGGGCTTCGTCGCGGCGAGCTACATGCGCGGCGTTCGTTTCGTACAAATTCCGACGACGATACTGGCTCACGACAGCAGTGTAGGCGGGAAAGTGGCCGTCAACCACAAGCTGGCGAAGAACGTCATCGGCGCCTTCCATCAGCCCGAGTTCGTGCTATACGATATCGCGACGCTGAAGTCGCTGCCGGACCGGGAAGTCCGCGCAGGGCTGTCCGAGCTCGTGAAGGAAGGATTTATCCTCGATCGCGAGTTTGTCGAGTACTGCGATGCCAACGCCGAGCGGCTGCTCGCACTCGATTCGGCGGCATTGGAGCATGCGCTTTACGTAGGCTGCGGCGTCAAGGCGAAGGTCGTATCCGAAGACGAGAAGGAAGGCGGCTTACGCGCCATTCTGAATCTGGGCCATACGATCGGCCACGCCCTCGAGGCGGTAGCCGGTTATGGCGAGCTGCTGCACGGGGAAGCGATTGCGATCGGCATGGTAGGCGCCGCGCGGCTGTCCGAGAAGCTCGGCAATCCCGGCACGATCGCCGTGGAGACGGAGCGGATACTGCGGAAGTTCGGTTTGCCGGTGCGCATACCGACCCACTTGGATACGGATGCGATCATGAGTGCGATGATGCATGACAAGAAGTTTCTGGAAGGTACGATGGTATTCATTATCCCGACGGAGATCGGCAAGGTCGAGATCAACAAGAACGTATCGGCCGCATGGGTGAAGGAAGTCGTGGAGCGTTTGAAAAGGGAGGATTAAGCCGACATGTATGTACGGGGAATACGCGGGGCCATTACGGTTGAGCGCAACGAGGAAACGGAAATTTTGAATGCTACGGCCGAACTGCTCGGCCAAATCGTGTCCGACAACAACATTTATCCCGAAGACATCGCGAGCGTGTTCGTCACGGTGACACAAGATTTGGACGCGGCGTTTCCGGCTAAAGTGATCCGCGAGATGCAAGGGTGGGAGCTGGTGCCGCTCATGTGTGCGCTGGAAATTTCGGTTCCTGGCGGTTTGCCGAAATGCATACGGCTTATGGTATCCGTCAACACCGAGAAATCGCAAAAAGAAATTCGCCACGTCTATTTGAACAATGCGATCAAGCTGCGTCCCGATTTGTCGGAGGCGACGAAGTTTTAAGCCATTATATTCCTATTCGTTAAGCCGGCCTCCTTGTTTTGCAGGGTAGTCGGTTTTTTTGCATGTAGAAAGCCATGAACGCGTAATAATGGGCGAACAAGATGCACATTTACGTTTGAACTCACACGGTGCTCCTTAACGAATACATTCGCTTCTCCACAGGCGAATAAAGCAGTTTGACGCGGGCGCACCTTTGTAGTATAGTGTTAACAAAGCAAGAGCATGTAGAGCAGAGTAGAGAGTTTTGAGCGAGTCGAGCAGAGTAGAGTGTAAGGCGAGAGAGGCGGAGCCGTAGAGCGGTTTCTCGCTTCAAAGTTTCAAGTACAGTAAGGCAAGTGGCGATTGCGGATGCGATATAGTCGTAATCGTTTCAACCGTGCAGCGGAATTAGGATCATAATCGGATAGGAACATGTTGAGGTGTTCTTTATGATTCCCGATTTTCGTTTCCGTTGTTGCCTTCGTATAGGAGCTTATGCCATGTTCTGCGATCAGACCGTTCCAACCTCTACCTCCGGTAGAGGTTTTTTTGCATATTGCGGCTCTAAGCCCTTAAGGAGATGAAGACGATGTATACGCCCGAGCTGAATGAAGTGATTCGTCTCGCCAAAACACACAACCTGATCCCGGTCGTTCGCCACTTGATGGCCGATACGGAGACGCCGATCCGCGTATTCCAGCATTTCTATGAAGATCAACGAGCGTTTCTTCTGGAAAGCGTGGAGGGCGGCGTGAAATGGGCCCGGTATTCGTTTATCGGGACGGATCCTTTTCTGATGGTCAAAGGGAAGCACGGCCGGATGGAGATCGAGCTGAACGGAGTCCGCCAAGTGGTGGAAGAGAAGCCGCTCGACATTTTGAAAGGACTGCTGCGCGGCTATTCCAGCCCGGCGCTGCCGGATTTCCCGCCGTTTACCGGAGGGGCCATCGGATTTTTCGGCTACGATCTGCTGCAGTATTATGAGTCGCTGCCGGCTCACCGTTACGATGATTTGAAGATGAACGATATCGAGTTCATGTTCTGCGATCAAGTCATCTCGTTCGATCATTTCAAGCAGCAGATCAAAGTCATCGGCAACGTGCACATCGAGAAGCATGCCACCGATGCGCAAATCGCCGAAGCTTACCGGTTGACGTGCGCGAAGATCGACGCCACGATCGAACGGCTGCAGCAGCCTGTGCCGCAAAGAACGAAGCAAAACGCGATTCCGGCGGACATCGATCTGGGGGAAGTGCACTCCAACTTGACGAAGGAGCAGTACATCGGCAACGTGGAGAAGGCGAAGGAGTACATCCGGGCCGGAGACATTTTCCAGGTCGTATTGTCCCAGCGTTTCCATATCGAGACGGAAATAGATCCGCTGTACGTGTACCGCGTATTGCGCACGATGAATCCTTCGCCTTATATGTATTATTTGAAAATGGACGACGAAGTGATCGTAGGCACCTCGCCGGAAGCTCTCGTCAAAGTGGACGGCGAACGGGTCGAGACCCGGCCGATCGCCGGTACGCGGCCGAGAGGGAAGACGCCGGAGCAGGATATTGCACTCGAGAAAGAACTGCTGGCCGACGAGAAGGAGCGGGCGGAGCACCTTATGCTCGTCGACCTCGGACGCAACGATATCGGGCGGGTGGCCGAATTCGGCACCGTGAAGTGCGACATGTTCATGGAGATCGAACGATATTCCCATGTCATGCATATCGTCTCGAACGTATCCGGCAAGCTGCGTGAGGACAAAGACTTTTTCGACGCCTTTATCTCGTGCCTGCCGGCGGGCACCGTATCCGGCGCTCCTAAGCTGCGGGCGATGGAAATCATCGCGGAGCTGGAGAACGAGGCGCGTGGAGCTTATGCCGGCGCGATCGGCTACCTCGGCTTCTCCGGCAGCTTGAACACGTGCATCACGATCCGCACGCTCATCTTCAAGCACGGCAAAGCGTACGTACAGGCCGGGGCGGGGATCGTATGGGATTCCGTACCGGAGATGGAATACAACGAAACGGTCAACAAGGCAATGGGGATGCTGAAAGCGGTGCGGATGGCCGAAGCGATATTCGGGGAGACGAAGAAGCTCGAGACGGTAACGAACCAGGACTACTACTAAGTCCCCCAAAAAGGTCCCCCAAAAGTGAAGCGAACCTTTGAAGCGTAATCCGAGTACTTTTGGGGGAGCCCCCGAAAAAGCAGCGAATCTTCGAAGCGCAATGATTGTACTAAGAGCAAATAAAGACCCATTGGGAGGGGACGAACGTGACTTACGGAATTTCGATTCAACAAGCGATCGCGAAAGTGGTCAGCGGAGCACATTTGACCCGGGACGAAGCGAAAGCCGCGATGAACGTTATTTTCGAGGGCGACGCGACGCCGGCACAGATCGGAAGCCTCATTACCGCGCTCCGGATGAAAGGGGAAACGGCCGACGAAATCGGCGGATTCGCCGAATGTATGCGCGGCAAGGCGAACGCGGTGCGCTCCGAGCGGTTCAACCTGCTCGATACGTGCGGTACCGGCGGTGACGGCGCGGATACGTTCAACATCTCCACGGCGTCGGCTATCGTCGCCGCAGGCGGCGGTATCCGGGTGGCCAAGCACGGCAATCGGGCGATGTCGAGCAAAAGCGGCAGCGCGGACGTGCTGGAAGCGCTGGGCGTCCAAATCGGGCTGAAGGCCGAAGAAGCGTCGGATTGTCTTGAGCGCATTGGAATATGCTTCATGTTCGCCCAATCCCACCATCCGTCGATGAAATACGCCGCCGTTCCGCGCCGGGAGATCGGCATCCGCACGGTGTTCAACTTGCTCGGACCGCTGACGAATCCGGCAGGGGCCGATCGGCAGCTGCTCGGCATTTTCGACCGTAACCGGACGGAGCTGATCGCGGAAGTGCTCGCTTCGCTCGGCATCAAGCGCGGATTGGTAGTGGCGAGCTATGACGGTCTCGACGAAATCAGCATATCCGCCGCGACGAAAGTGACGGAGCTGAAGGACGGCGAAATCGACACGTTCGATATTAGTCCCGACGAGCTCGGCCTGCGCGCCTACCCGATGAGCGATGTGGTGGGTGGAGATGCGAAGACGAATGCCGAAATTATCCGTTCCGTGTTAGGAGGGGCGACGGGGGCTTGCCGCGACATTATACTTGCCAACGCCGGAGCCTGCTTCTATGTGACCGGGCGTTGCTCGACTTTGCAGGAAGGTGTAAAATTAGCGGGTGCGGTCATCGACTCCGGGAAAGCGGCGGAGAAGCTGGAGCAGCTAGTCCAAGTAACGGGAGAACTGAGTCATGTTTCTTGATAAAATCGTAGCTACAAAACGTACGGAAGTCGAACGTCTGAAGCAAACGTTCTCGCTCTCGGAAGCGGAGCAAACAATTGCCTCTATGCCGGCATGTCTCGGCTTCGAACGTGCGATTGCGCGGGACCGCAATCGGAGCATGGGGTTGATAGCCGAGGTAAAGAAGGCTTCGCCGTCCAAAGGGCTGATACGTCCCGATTTCGATCCGGTCGGCATTGCGCGTTCCTATGAAGCGGCCGGAACGGACTGCATATCCGTGCTGACTGATGTGGACTATTTTCAAGGCTCCAACGATTATTTGAGTGCAGTCCGGCAAGCGGTACGCGTGCCGATTCTGCGTAAAGACTTTACGATCGACGCCCGGCAAATTTATGAAGCGAGAACGATCGGAGCGGACGCGATTTTGCTGATCGCCGCGATTTTGACAACAGAGGAAATGCGTGATTTTCTCGCCACCGCACGCGATCTCGGCTTGGATACGCTTGTGGAGGTGCATGATCGGGAAGAGCTCGAACGAGTGCTTACGCTCGATGCTACGCTCATCGGCATCAACAACCGCAATCTGCGCACGTTCGTGACCGATCTGAAGACGACCGAAGAGCTGATCCGCGATATACCGGCCGGTAAAACGGTTGTCAGCGAGAGCGGCATTTCATCCCCGGACGAAATCGGCTATCTGCGCTCGATCGGTGCGCAGGCCGTGCTCGTGGGAGAGCATTTCATGCGGAAGCCTGTCGTCGAGGATGCCGTTAACGAGCTGATGGGACAAGCGGAAGCGCGGGAGGCCAAGTAAGATGACGACGGTCAAAATATGCGGGCTTAAAGACACGGAGACGGTGCGATCCGTATTGCATTTGCCGATCGACCATATCGGCTTCCTCTTCGCCAAAAGCAAACGGCAAGTAACGCCCGCACAGGCCGGCGAAATGGTAAAGGTGATCCATCGTTCGCGCGAGCGGGGGAACCGGGTGCCGTTAACCGTCGGGGTGTTCGTCGATCCGTCCGAGCAGCAGCTGGCGGAAGTGATGCGCGAAGCGCCGATCGACGTTATCCAGCTGCACGGCTCGGAAGACGCCGCTTTTTGCAAATGGGTGCGCGATACTTACCGGGTACAGGTATACCGGGTCTGCTCAGTCGATAACCAGTCGGCGCAAACGATCGAGGAAGCCCTCGCCCCGTATGCGGGCTGCATCGACGGCTTGCTGCTCGATACGGCGGGCGGCGGTACGGGCCGGACGTTCGAATGGAACCGGATTCCGGACTACTTGGCGTGGACGAACCGATGCGGTATTCCGCTGCTCGTCGCGGGCGGATTACACCCGGATAATGTGGAGGAGCTGCTTGAAGCGTATGCGCCGGACGGCGTGGACGTATCGAGCGGCGTGGAAACGGACGGAGTCAAAGATATTTCAAAAATTACAGCATTCGTCGAAAGGGTGAAACGTCATGAGTCGCATGCAAGTGCCTGACGAGCAAGGCCGCTTCGGCGCCTTCGGGGGCCGTTACGTCCCGGAAACGTTAATGAACGCTTTGATCGAGCTGGACGAGGCGTATCGCAAATATTCGCAGGATCCCGAATTCATCCGGGAAGTGCGGACGCTGTTGAACGAATATGCGGGCAGACCGTCCCGGCTCTACTATGCCGAACGTCTGACCGAGCATTTGGGCGGAGCGAAAATCTATTTGAAACGCGAAGACTTGAACCACACCGGCGCTCACAAAATCAACAACACGATCGGGCAGGCGGTACTCGCGAAGCGGATGGGCAAGAAGAAAGTCATTGCCGAAACAGGAGCCGGCCAGCATGGGGTCGCTTCGGCGACGATCGCCGCGCTGCTCGGACTGGAATGCAAAGTGTTCATGGGTGAGGAGGACACGAAGCGCCAGCAGCTGAACGTATTCCGCATGAACCTGCTTGGAGCGGAAGTAGTTCCTGTCATGTCCGGTACGCGAACGCTGAAGGACGCGTGCAACGAAACGCTGCGCTACTGGGTCAGCAACGTTCATGACACGTTTTACATTCTCGGATCGGTTACGGGACCGCACCCTTATCCGATGATGGTGCGTGATTTTCAACGCATCATCGGCGATGAAGCGCGCGCGCAAATACTCGAGAAGGAAGGGCGGCTGCCCGATGCCGTCATCGCCTGCGTAGGCGGCGGAAGCAACGCGATGGGCATCTTCTATCCGTTCGTCGACGACGAATCGGTTCGTCTAATCGGAGTGGAGGCGGCCGGCCGCGGTGTGGATACGGAAGAGCACGCGGCTACGATGACGAAAGGAAGTCCGGGCGTGTTCCAAGGGTCTCTCAGCTATGTGCTGCAAGACGAGTTCGGCCAAGTGATGCCGGCGCATTCGATATCCGCAGGGCTAGATTACCCTGGAATCGGACCGGAACACTCTTACTTGAAAGACAGCGGACGTGCCGAATATGTGCCGATAACGGATAAGGAGGCGTTGGATGCGCTCCAGCTGCTTAGCCGGACCGAAGGCATCATTGCGGCGCTCGAAAGCTCGCATGCGATAGCGCATACGCTCAAGGTAGCGCCGACGATGAGCAAAGACGAGATCATCGTAGTGAGCTTGTCCGGCCGGGGCGACAAGGACGTCGAATCGATCATGGGATACTTGGGAGGTGGCGCAAGTGAATCGCATTGATGAGAAATTCGCCGAGCTGAAGCGCCAAGGGCGCACTGCGCTCATCCCGTATATTACGATGGGCGATCCGAATCCGGACGTATCGCTCTCGCTGCTGCGGGAGCTGGAACTGGCCGGAGCGGATATTGTCGAGCTCGGGGTTCCTTATTCCGACCCGCTCGCCGACGGCCCCGTCATCCAGCGGGCGTCCGAACGGGCTCTGAAGCATAAAATCACGATTATGGACTGCATCCGCATCGCCAAGCAGGCGCGCGAGCATAACGTCAATTTGCCGTTTATTTTGTTCACCTATTACAATCCGGTGCTTCAGCTCGGGTTGGAGCGGTTTTTCGAGCTGCTCGTCGAGCATGATATCAGCGGAGTGATCATACCGGATTTGCCGTTCGAGGAGAACGGTCCGGTCAAGGCCTTATCCGATCGTTACAACATTCATCTCATACCGCTAGTCGCTCCGACGTCGGATGACCGCATTGCGAAAATAACGGCGACCGCTTCAGGCTTTATATACTGCGTATCGTCGCTCGGCGTAACCGGCATGCGCTCGGACTTTTTCTCCGGGATCGACGAGTTCCTGGCTTCGGTCCGGCGTTCCACCGATCTGCCTATCGCCATCGGCTTCGGCATCTCGACGAGTGAGCAGTTCGCCCACTTCTCCAAGACGTGCGACGGGGTCGTCATCGGCAGCGCGATCGTCCGCAAGATCGAAGAAGCGACTCCGCTGCTTATGAACGATTCGTCGCGGTCGGACGGGCTGGTGCAGGTGCGCGAATTCGTTAGGCAGCTGCGGGGATAACAGAGTCAAGTGTTGTGATTGTAATCAAGCAGCTGCAAAAGCCGTTTCAAGGGTTCCCTTTTAAGGGAATCCTTTTTTTGTGCTACTAATCATCAAACACTGCCAAATCGAGTCGGCGAATCCGTGCGGGGTCGGAAATCAAGTCGATCTCGGCGATCTTACCGTGCTTGATTGTAAACAAGAGTACGTAGAGCAGTCTTCCGCGCGGTGCCGCGATGACTCCGACCGTTCCGTTCACGAGGGCCGATTGAGCCGCCTTTGCGCGTCCCGAAACTTGCTTGGCTATAGCTCTTGCGCCTCGAGTTACGCTTGAGGCTCCTGGCTGGCGATCGTCCCGGAGCACTACGTCCGGATCAAGCGCCGCTACCAGCTCATTGAAATCGCCGGCGTACGCCGCAGCAAGGAAAGCATCGACAAGCTCGCGTTGTCGTCCACGGTCGGCTTCAGGTGCCGATCCGGTCCCATGTACCCGGCGGCGTGCCCGGCTCGCAAGTTGTCTTGCGGCGGATTCGGATTTTTCCACTATGGGGGCAATCACGGCGAACGGCATGGCGAATATATCGTGCAGCACGAACGTGACGCGTTCCGCCGGGTTCAGATTGCCGAGCACGACCAGCAACGCGAGACCGACGGATTCCGCCATCAGCGCTTCTTGTTCAGGGTCGCTTCTATCCTCATGGCTCGCAAGCGTCTCGGGCAAGTGATCTTCCATCGATTCCTCTCGTCTTGATTTTCGTGACCGCAGCATATCGAGGCACACCCGCGAGACAACGGTGTTCAGCCATCCTCCCAGATTCTCGACACCGCTCGTATCCGACCGGCTGAGACGCAGCCAACACTCCTGTACCGCATCCTCCGCCTCGCTCAATGATCCAAGCATTCGATAAGCCACCGCCTGCAAGTGATTCCGGTGCGATTCGAATTGCTCCGCCAACTTTACCTGTTCGCTCATCCTTCACATTCCTTCTTCAATAAAATGATCCTCTATAATACTGACGAATGAAATCGAGCCGATGTGACATAGAAGACGAACATTTGTTTTGGTTTTCACTTATCCGGCACAACTGTCACATTCCCTTGTGTCCGATCCGTCAACGTATTGAAGGGGCGAATCAGCGGCTGCCCGATATCGAAAATAAGGGGGGGCTTTTCTATATAAGTTGAACTATTGATTGGCTGTCGTTCCATTCCAAAAGGGATTACCTTGCAGCTTCAGACAGGTTGTTTTGAGTTTCCTTTATTGGATTGGCCTTCGGATTGTAGAAACTCAAAGCCAAAACTCGCTTACAAGGTAATTCCCTTTCTCCATTGCACTTGGCTTTCTCGTTGCAGCTTTAGTTCAACTTATATAGCCAAACGAGAATGAGTAGTCCCGACGCGATCGTGCCCATTTTGTAAATCTAATCATATCCATAACAGTAAAGGTGGTATTTTCATAATGGCAACTTTATTATACATCACGGCAAATCCGAACAATCATGAAACCTCTTATAGCATGGCTGTCGGAAAACAATTCGTACAGGCCTACCGCTCAGCAAATCCGTATGATGAAGTGGTTCATCTCGATCTGTATAAAATGGAAGTTCCGCAGCTTGACGCCGATGTATTTAACGGCTGGGGAAAACTGGGGGCAGGCGCGGCTTTTGAAGATTTGACATGCGCAGAGAAAGCGAAGGTAAGCCGCCTCGGTGAACTGGTTGATCAGTTTGTTGCCGCAGATAAATATGTGTTCGTGAATCCGGTATGGAATTATTCGTATCCGCCCGTCATGAAAGCATACATCGATTCCATCTGCGTTGCGGGCAAAACGTTTCGATATATTCCGGATAAAGGACGGATCGGCTTGCTGAGCGCTAAAAAAGCGGTTCACATTCAAGCGAGCGGAAGCGTTTTGTCACCGGGCTCAGCCGACGCGGAGCTTGAGATGGGGCATCGCCATCTGGGGGCCATTATGGACTTCTTTGGGGTCCCCAGCTTTCAAGGCATCTTTGTTGAAGGTATGGCTGCAGCTTCCGATCAGGCGCCGATGATTAAAGAAATAGCGATCCGACAGGCGCGCGAGATTGCCATGAGCTTCTGACGGACGGTGCCCATGAACCGGTCGATGCCCACAAATCGGAATAGCTAAAGCTTGCGTTACCCGCTACGCAAGCGCGCAGACCGCCGCTATCGGCGGTCTTTCATTTTTTGCAAATGGTCCCAAACCGCTCTTATTTGCCAGATCGACATGTTGTCTGTATCCGAATGTTACCGGGACGAATTATAGACGCGCGAATTCAGCGTCCATATCGGAGTAAAGTTGCAAAGTGACCGTTGACGGCGTTTTCATGAGGAAGCTATAATAAGAAAAACAAACCAGGAATAAACCTGAGTCTTGTAAAATATTGTTTTTCAACATTGTTCCATCAAATTTCAAATCAGAATTAAATCAGAATTAAATCAGAATTAAATCAGAGGAGGACTTAACTGAGGAATCGTGCACGCAAGCGAGTAAACGCACCATATTCTAACCTTTTTACGAGAAGGAGCTGTTACCTATGAATCACGAGGAGAACTTGGGCAAGACGGATGCGGCGGAAAGCTTGAAGAAAGAAGCGATCAGCAGGAGAAATGTACTACGCACGTTGGGAATTGGCGGCGCGATGCTCGCCGGGAGCGCATTTGCTTCCAAGCTTGCTCTTGCGGACGACATGTCCTCGGCCAATGGAAACGGGTCCAGCCGGGTGCTGCAAGTCGGCAGCGTAGCCGAGCTGGCGAAGATCCCCCCGGGATTGCTGAAGGACGGGCAGCATGTTCATGTAAGCGGATACAACACGAGCGGCGACGGCGGCGCCAAGCTCGTTCGTTGGGATGCGGCGAGCACCAAGGCGGACAACGGGGGAACTGTGCACAGTTTGGGAGGAGCAGCCGGCCGGTTCGAAGTGGTTCATCGCGGAGTAGGCGATTTCCGCTGGTTTGGCATTTTCGGGCCGGCGCAAAATGCGGACGCGGCGCTGGACGCGCTCGTGAACGATCCGTCGATCCACCGGGTCGAAGCGCATACGGATTTGAACTTTATCGTCCGCCACGTCTACCATCGCAGCAACATCGAGGTGGACTTCCACAACCATACGGTGACGACGGAAGGGATGGAGCGCAATACGCTCGACAACCCGTTCGGAGCGGTGCTGTTTTTCCAAGGGACGGCGACCGGGGTAACGCAGACGGTGACGCTGGCGGCGAATGTCGAGGAATACTCGGACATTTTCGAAGTCGGGGATTCGTCCGCATTCGAGGTAGGCAGCTGGTGGCACGCGCAAATCAAGAACAACGCGGGCGGCGGCGCGCAACGCGAGCTCGACTACATGATCAAAGTAACGGAAGTGTTCGACGCGACCCGCGTCCGGTTCAACTACAAGTCGGGATGGCAGCTGGCGGCTGGCCGGCAAATTACGTACAAGAAGATCATGCCGGCGGTGCGGTGCCACGTCAGAAACATGAACTTCATCGGCATCCCGGTGCCGGTCAACGGAACGAGCCAGCGTCCGACGCCGGACTGGGACATGATCGGGTCGAATCCGGTGGCGTACGAATACGCGGTGGAATGCGACGCGACGGGAATCAATGCGACGAAGGTGTTCTGGCCGGTCGTCATGCGGCGTTACAACACGCACTATTTGACCGAGCGCTGCCAGCTGATGAACCCGGAGGAACGCGACTGGGGCGGAACGGGCTACTTGACGCAGCAGATCAACGTGCTGTACGGACACGTGAAGGACTGCAATACGAGCAACGCGCGTCACTTGAACGACTTTACGTGCGCGGCGTACTGCATGGTCGAGAACTGCCATGGGGATGGCGACGAATACGGGCCGTTCGTGACGCACGGCCAATACGAGCACGATCTGACGTTCGTGGGCAACTCGGGTCTGCTGTCGTTCGCGAACAGCGGCACGTTCTGGGGTGACAGCGCGAAGCGGGTAACGGTCAAGAAGCATATCGCCTCGCGGATCGTGGCGATGAAGCGGCTGACGGACTTGACGCTGGAAGACTGCCACGCGGTCGTGACGTATACGAAGCCGGGCGTGAAGATGGCGAACTCGGGGTCGATTTGGGTCAATATGGACGGCTTGCTGATGCGAGGCTGTACGGCGCAGGAAATGATCACGATCAGCAAAGGCTCGTCGCGCGGCAAGCGCAAAAACATCATCGACAGCTGCTCGTTCGGGATGCTGAGCGGGTACGAGATCGCGCGTCCGATCCGTTCGGGCACGACGGCGGTCGGCTATACGCCGAGCAACGGGGAATTGACGATTGTGAACAGTGAATTTTACAACGTGGAGGACGTTAACCTGGGCAGCATCAACAAGCTGACGCTGATCAACACATGGTTCAAAGGCGCCTCGCCGACGACGGGCAAGATCCGAGTCGGGACGCGGGAAATTATTATGCAGGGCGGCGGTTTGATCAACTGCGGCTTCCTGTTCACGGGAGCGTGGGACCGGGTAGGCGACGTGAACAACCCGGCGAATACGCCGGACCAGTCGATTACGGTCGACGGCGGAGCGGTGTTCAGCGGGACGAACGGCGAGAAGGCGTTTCTGAAGAGCGTCGCTCCGACGAACGTCATCACCTGGAGCTTCGGCGACGTGACGAGCACGGCGGCGGATGCGGACACGGCGCATTTCCATATCGAGGGCGGCGCCCATAAGCTGAAAGCGATGCGGTCCCGTTTCAAAGGCGGCAAATATACCGTTTCGAACGGTGGCTTCGGCGGCAGCAACTACTTATTCATGACAGCCGTCATCGAAGAAGGGGTCAACCGGTCGTCGCTGCCTGCGGAAGCCGCCGCGATCAAACACAGCTTGGGCAACATGACGATTTAATGCCTCTCGAGGAAAGGAGCCGTTGACGAATGTTCGATAAGAATAAAGAAAAGCGGAATGAAGCGCTCAGCAGAAGAAAATTGCTGAAGACGCTCGGCATCGGCGGAGCCGTGCTTGCGGGTAGTGCCGTGGCGGGTTCCGGAATCGGGTATGCGGACAACTCGCAGGCTGCGGACGCGGACGGCGGCCGTTCCGTAATGCAGGTCGCGAATGTGAAAGAACTGCTGGCGCTTTCTCCCGATTCGCTGATACACGGGCAGCTTGTATATGTCGGCGGATATAACAAGAACGGCGACGGCGGCGGCAAGCTGGTCCGTTGGAACGCCGACAGCATGAAGGCCGACAATGGAGGCACGGTGCATAATCCTGCTGCGGGCAAGGAAGCGAGATGGGTCAAAAGCGCGAACAGCCAGGAGACGCGTTATATCGACGGCGGGTATAAAGGCCGGTTCGAAGCGGTGCATAACGGAGTAGGCGATTTCCGCTGGTTCGGCATCTTCGGGCCGGCGCAAAATGCGGACGCGGCGCTGGACGCGCTCGTGAACGATCCGTCGATCCACCGGGTCGAAGCGCATACGGATTTGAACTTTATCGTCCGCCACGTCTACCATCGCAGCAACATCGAGGTGGACTTCCACAACCATACGGTGACGACGGAAGGGATGGAGCGCAATACGCTGGACAACCCGTTCGGAGCGGTGCTGTTTTTCCAAGGGACGGCGACCGGGGTAACGCAGACGGTGACGCTGGCGGCGAATGTCGAGGAATACTCGGACATTTTCGAAGTCGGGGATTCGTCCGCATTCGAGGTAGGCAGCTGGTGGCACGCGCAAATCAAGAACAACGCGGGCGGCGGCGCGCAGCGAGAGCTCGACTACATGATCAAAGTAACGGAAGTGTTCGACGCGACCCGAGTCCGTTTCAACTACAAGTCTGGATGGCAGCTGGCGGCTGGCCGGCAAATTACGTACAAGAAAATCATGCCGGCGGTGCGGTGCCACGTCAGAAACATGAACTTCATCGGCATCCCGGTGCCGGTCAACGGAACGAGCCAGCGTCCGACGCCGGACTGGGACATGATCGGGTCGAATCCGGTGGCGTACGAATACGCGGTGGAATGCGACGCGACGGGAATCAACGCGACGAAGGTGTTCTGGCCGGTCGTCATGCGGCGTTATAACACGCACTATTTGACCGAGCGCTGCCAGCTGATGAACCCGGAGGAACGCGACTGGGGTGGAACGGGCTACTTGACGCAGCAGATCAACGTGCTGTACGGACACGTGAAGGACTGCAACACGAGCAACGCGCGCCACTTGAACGACTTTACGTGCGCGGCGTACTGCATGGTCGAGAACTGCCATGGGGACGGCGACGAATACGGGCCGTTCGTGACGCACGGCCAATACGAGCACGATCTGACGTTCGTGGGCAACTCGGGTCTGCTGTCGTTCGCGAACAGCGGCACGTTCTGGGGTGACAGCGCGAAGCGGGTGACGGTCAAGAAGCATATCGCCTCGCGGATCGTGGCGATGAAGCGGCTGACGGACTTGACGCTGGAAGACTGCCACGCGGTCGTGACGTATACGAAGCCGGGCGTGAAGATGGCGAACTCGGGATCGATCTGGGTCAATATGGACGGCTTGCAGATGCGAGGTTGTACGGCGCAGGAAATGATCACGATGAGCAAAGGCTCGTCGCGCGGAAAGCGCAAAAACATCTTCGACAGCTGCTCGTTCGGGATGCTGAGCGGGTACGAGATCGCGCGTCCGATCCGTTCGGGCACGACGGCGGTCGGCTATACGCCGAGCAACGGGGAATTGACGATTGTGAACTGCGAATTTTACAACGTGGAAGACGTCAACCTGGGCAGCATCAACAAGCTGACGCTGATCAACACATGGTTCAAAGGCGCCTCGCCGACGACGGGCAAGATCCGAGTCGGGACGCGGGAAATCATCATGCAGGGCGGCGGTTTGATCAACTGCGGCTTCCTGTTCACGGGAGCGTGGGACCGGGTAGGCGACGTGAACAACCCGGCGAATACGCCGGACCAGTCGATTACGGTCGACGGCGGAGCGGTGTTCAGCGGGACGAACGGCGAGAAGGCGTTTCTGAAGAGCGTCGCTCCGACGAACGTCATCACATGGAGCTTCGGCGACGTGACGAGCACGGCGGCGGATGCGGACACGGCGCATTTCCATATCGAGGGCGGCGCCCATAAGCTGAAAGCTTACGGATCGCGGTTCGTCGGAGGCAAGTACGCCGTGACGAACGGAGGCTTCGGCGGCAGCAACTATTTGTTCATGAGCGCCATTATCGAGGAAAGAGTCAACCGGATGTCGCTGCCTGCGGAGACGGGTTCGATTCAGCACAGTACGGATAACTTGACGATAGCTTAGAGGAGGGAGAACATGCGCGTGTTTCGGAAAATGAAGCGTCATGCGATCGCTCTGGTCATCGCATCGATGATGACGTCCGGCTTGCCGTCCGCCTATGCGATCGATAAGCCACTTGCGGTCATTAACGCGGGAGGCATCGAGTTCGAGAAGCAGCCGGGCTCGCTTCAACAGGGCGGCGATGTCGACAAATCGACTTCGGTCAAAATTGGCGGGACGGACAGAACGATTGACGGTCAAGCAAAACCTTCCACGCCGTCCACCGGCGGCGGCTTTGTTGATACCGGATCTGGCGGCGGAGGAGGCGGCGGTACAGAAGAGCCCGAGCCGGAAGTCGTATTGCCGCATGTATCGCTTCCGCTCGGCGGGACCGTAACCGAGAACGTATACGTCGTGGGCCAGCGGATCGCTACAGTCGGCAATGTCGTCTACGGTGTCTCCGATCAAGCGGGCGCGCTGTACTTGGTGCCGGGGGCGACGTCCCGATACATATCGATGCTGGATATTGCCGTGTCGGAGAACAGGGGCATCCGCAAACAAGTGAAGGCGAATGAAAAGGCGGCCTTCCCGACCGCCGGATTGCCGGCCGGCGACTATGTGCTGATCGGCTTGAGCGAAAACTATGCGATGAGCGAATATAGAGCGGATCAGGAGCTTAGGTTGGATGCTTCTCCGCTCACTGCATTGAGCCAAAACTCGCTCTACGTATACAGCAACAGCCGGTATGTCGATATCGGCTTCAACAAACCGATTCAGAACGGATATGCCGGCATGGCCGCGCTGAAGGGGACCGTTTCCTATACAACCTACGCCGGAACCGTCACAAGCACCACCTATGCGACGAACGATACGCTCGAAATCCGCGATAACGTGCTGCGCATCACGTTCGCCAATCTCGAGCTTTCGAAAGGTACATTGAAAATAGCGGCAAACTCTTTGAAAGACAAACAGAACGTACTTCTGGCAAACGGTACGACTGTCGATTTCGACTTCGGCCCATCGTTGAAAATTGCAAACGAAAGCACGGTTAAAGCCGGACAAAGCATCGCTGTCGTAACGGATAGGGCTGCCGAGGTATATGTGGTCAAGAGGGGAATAAGCGTCACGAAAACCGATCTGGAGCGGGCCGTCACCGACGGAACAGCGATTAAAGCTCAAACCGCCGCGAATGCGGAAACGATGCTCTCAACAAGAGGGCTTGCGCCGGGATCGTACTTGATCGTGGCTTGGGGCGGCAGTTCCGCGACGATTACAATTCAATGAACAGGAACAAGCACGATGTCCCGAGGGTATACGCTCTCGGGATTTTTTCTCGCAGAGGCGTGATAACGGGGCCACATCGGCATAACCGTTGACAATGAATATAGGCAGGCATATAATCAAAAACAAACCAGAAACAAACCACAGAAACCGATCCAGGTTAAAGGAGCATTCGAACTTGTCGATATTGCCAAACACATATTCAAACGTCTTGCACGTACCCGATGTCGGAGCGTTGCTGCATCTGCCGCCCGAAAAGCTGGAGGACGGGGCAGTCGTGCGGGTCAATGGATATAGGAAGGAAAGCGACGGCGGAGGGAAATGGGTCCGGTACGATGCGGCAAGTACAAAGCCGGATAACGGCGGAACCGTACACGATCCGCACCTGGAACCGAACAACAGCGGACGATGGGAGACGATTCATGCCGGTACGGCCGATTTTCGCTGGTTCGGCTTATTCGATGCCGGAGCGAATGCGGACGATGCGCTCGATGCCATGGTTCACGATGCATCCGTCCGCCGCATCGAAGCGCACTCGGATCTGAATTTCGTCCGCCGCCACGTATTCGATCGAAGTCACATCGAGCTGGATTTCGGCGGATTCACCGTAACGACCGAAGGGATCGAGCTGAATGCGAAGGACAATCCGTTCGGCGCCGTTATTTGTTTTCGGGGAACCGCAGCCGGCGAGACCCAATCGGTGACGCTCGCGAAAGATTTGGCGGAGCTGACCGACGTACTGGAAGTAGCCGATTCCTCCGTTTTCGCCATAGGCGATTGGTGGATCGCCCGGGTAAACAATCACGAGGGCGGCGTTGCCCAAAGGGAATTGGATTATTTGTTGAAAGTGACGGAAATCGTCGGTGCGAGACACATCAGGTTCAATTATAAGCTCGGATGGCACCTGGCGGCCGGGCGAGTCGTTACTTACAAGAAAATGAATCCGGTAACTCGAAGTCATGTGCGCAATATGAGATTCGCGGGAGTGCCGGTTCCGCCGACCTATTCGACGACGGTCAAGCCTTTTGAATATTGGGACCAAATCGGATCGAACCCCGTCGCCTACGAGTTCGCCGTGGAGTGCGACGTATCGGATATTCGTGCGGCCTTCGTGTTCTGGCCTGTCATAATGAGGCGTTATTGCACGCATTTCGTGACGGAACGATGCGAATTGATCAATCCGGAGCAGCGCGAATGGGGCGGAACGGGCTACTTGACCCAGCAGATCAACGTTTTGTACGGCCATGTTCGGGATTGCAATACGAGCAACGCTCGGCATCTGAATGATTTTACATGTGCCGGCTACTGTATGGTGGAAAACTGCCACGGCGACGGCGACGATTTCGGTCCGTTCGTTACGCACGGACAGTTCGAGCACGATCTTGTCTACATCGGCAATTCGGGACTGCTGTCGTTCGCCAACAGCGGATCGACATGGGGGGACAGCGCCAAGCGGATAATGGTTCAGAGACACGTCGCTTCGCGGATCGTGGCGCACAAGAAGCTGACCGATCTGACGCTCGAGGACTGCCATGCTTACGTAAAGGACGGCCTTCCGGATTCCGGCTCCATCTGGACCAATGCGGACGGGTTGAATATGCGCGGCTGTACGGCCGAGGCGATGATTACGTTATCGCGAAGCTCCTCTCGATCCCGAAGGAGCAATGTAATAGACAGCTGCGGTTTCGGCATGGTGAAGGGGGGCGAGCTCGCCCGCCCGGTTCGCCCGGGGACGGAGCTCGTAGGCTTTCGGCCATTCGATGGGGATTTGCTAGTGTCGAACAGCCGGTTCCATAACGTCGAGGAAGTTCGGATTGGCAGCATCAACCGACTAGTTTTGAGCCATACGTGGTTCAAAGGCGCATCGGAGTCGACCGGTATCGTTCGGATAAACAGCAAGCATATCGCGATTCAGGGCGGCGGTCTGCTCAATTGCGGCTTCGAGCTCGGCGGCGCGTGGGACGGCAAGGACGAGGACGGGGTGATTGCCGGAAGCAAGTCGGAGCAGTCCGTAACCGTAGATGGAGGCGCCATCTTCGAAGGAACGAACGGACTGGGCGCTTTTTGGAAAAGCGCTGACCCGGGCAATGTAGTTGCCTGGAATTTTGGTAACGTCACGAGTACGGCGGCTAACGCGAAGACGGCCCACTTCGACATTCAAGGCGGCACGCATAAGTACAGAGCGAACGGCGCACATTTCATCGGAGGGACATTCGCCGCTTCGGATTCCGCCTTCGGCATCGGCTCGTATATGTTTCATACGTCGTGCATCGAGCAAAACGTAATCCGCGACAGGATGCCGACGGAGTCGGAAACGGTGCGCCATCGGTCGGGCAACATTATCATTTCTTGATAAAAGCCTTACTTTCCAACGGTTGACAGGTCACGATGAACAGTTGCTATAATGATTGTATTCGTATTGAAGACAAATGAGGGTAGCACATGGAAGAACATCAGGCAAGCCGGAAAAGCCCGCGCGAGCGGTTGAGCGACATGGTCAGCCGTCTGCGCCAAGAGATCGTTACCGGTAAACGGCCATCCGGAGAATTTCTGCCGTCCGAGAAAGCGTTGGCCGATCAGTTCGAGTTGAGCAACCAGTCCGTTCGCAAAGGACTCGACATTTTGGTCGGAGAAGGACTAATCAACAAAATACCGCGAGTCGGCAATAAAGTTGTCGGCCCCCGGGTCGATGCCGTCTCGACCGTCAAGTTCGGATTCCACTCGTCCGTCGCCAGCGAGGCGAGCATCCTGCAGCTGATCGCCATGTTTCAGGGGGCGAACCCTCATATCAAAGTACAGGCCGTCCCGCTGACAAGCTCGAGCTTTCATTATATAGGCAACTATTTTGCCGGCGGCATACTAGATGCCGTGATGATGAACTACACCGACTTCCACGATTGCCTGGAAAGCGGCGGAAGAGAGCTGCTTGAAACGCTGCCGCGCAATCCGGATATTTATCCGTTTCTGTCCGATGCATTTACTTCGGACGGGCAGCTGCTTGTCCAGCCTTTTATTTTCTCGCCTTTGCTGCTCGCTTACAACCGGGCTCATTTTGCCGAGAAAGGGTTGTCGGAGCCGGACAGCAGCTGGACGTGGCATGATTTGATCCGAGCGGCGGAGCTGCTTGCCGTACCTAACGAAAGGTTAGGGTTTCATTTCGATTTTTATTCCGCGAACCGCTGGCCGCTGCTAGCCCTTCAATCCGATGCGAAGTTCGAGCGCGGTGACGATGGCGCTATCCGGCTGGCCGGTACCCGAATGATGGAAGCGCTGCGCACTTGCCGGGAAATCAAACGCGAGCTTTCCCATCTGTCCGACGGGGTGGCGACCGGAGAGTCCGAGCGGATGCTGGCGAAGGGCAAAGCGTCGATGATCGTGACGAGCTTCTTCTATTTGAATTACTTGCATAACAATCCCGTGCCTTTCGATGTCGCTCCCGTCCCTCATTTCGGTACGCCCAGGTCTCTGCTGCTGTCGATCGGGCTTGCAGTCAACAGACGGTCGAAGAGAAAGGAGCCGGCGCTCAAGCTGCTCGAATTTTTGACGTCGGCCGAGGCGCAGCTTTTCATCCGCAAGCATACGTATAGCCTGCCGGCTTTGCGTTCCGCCGCCGAGTGGGTCGGGGAAGAAAAGATGTACAGGCCGTCGCGTTTTTCCTTGTTCCGGGAGACGATACCCGGTTTCCGTTTCTTTACCGATCTCGGGATCAATGCGGGGGAACTGAGCCGGCTCAACCGCGATTTGAAGCTGTATTGGGCCGGGCTGGATACGGAGAGCACGCTCTGTGCGCAAATCGAATCGTGGAGCAGAGAAAGAAGGGCATGACCTTCGACGCATATTCAAACGTTACGACCCGCTTGCGATAAGTGGTCGTTTCTTTTTTTCTGGAAAGCCGCAAGCAAATGCGATACAATACTATTTATTACGCAAATTGCAAGCCCCATCCTTTCATAGAGGTGAAATCCGTGCAGCCGAAACAAAATATTATCCATCTGCCGGTATACCAGCCGGGTAAACCGATCGAAGAAGTAAAGCGCGAGCTTGGGCTCAGCGAAGTAATCAAATTGGCTTCCAACGAAAATCCGTTCGGATGCTCTCCGAAAGCGAGAGAAGCGATAGCCGCGGAAGCCGCTACGATCAGCATGTATCCGGACGGCGGAGCTGTCGAATTGACGGCGGCGCTCGCCGAGCATCTGGGCGTTCGTCCGAATCAAATCATATTCGGCGCAGGGTCCGACGATGTCATACTGATGATCGCCCGCGCTTATTTGGTACAAGGCGACGAAACGGTCATGGCAACCCATACGTTTCCCCAATACAAACATAACTGCGAGATCGAAGGAGCCGTATCCATCGAAGTTCCGCTCAAGGACGGCAAGCACGATTTGCCGGCGATGCTCGCAAAAATCAACGAACGGACGAAGATCGTCTGGGTATGCAACCCGAACAACCCGACCGGAACGGTCGTCACCCGTTCGGAGTTAAACGATTTCCTCAAGCAAGTGCCGCCGCATGTATTGGTCGTGCTGGACGAAGCCTACATCGAATACACCGATTCCGCGGATCTTCCGGACGGCATCGAAGTGATCGCCGAGTACAAAAACGTTATAACGCTGCGGACCTTCTCCAAAATATACGGTTTGGCGTCGCTGCGGATCGGCTATGGCGTCGGTCACCCGGAAGTGATCCATTCGATCAATCAGGTGCGCGAGCCGTTCAATACGAACCGGTTCGCCCAAGCGGCGGCTAAGGCGGCCGTCAAGGACCAGCAGTTCATCGCCTACTGCCGCGAGCAAAATGCGAAAGGGATCGAGTATTTGACGGGTGAGTTCAATCGTCTCGGCTTGTCGTACTATCCCGCTTACGGCAACTTCATTATGGTCGACGTGAAGCGTCCGGCGAAGGAAGTATTCGAATCGTTAATGCGCAAAGGACTGATCGTGCGCGGCGGACATGCGCTCGATTTCCCGACCAAAATCCGCGTGACGGTCGGCAGCTCGGAACAAAACGCCAAGTTTATCGCGGCGCTTACGCAAGTGCTGGACGAGATCGCGGTCCAAGCTTAATTCTAAGAATAAAGAGTGAATCGAATGAGCAAAGTCGCCATTATCGGCGTCGGATTGATGGGCGGATCGCTGGCGCTATGCTTTAAGGGCAAGCCGGGTATCCGGGTTGCGGGTTTCGACATCAGTCCGGCCGAGCTGGAAAAAAGTTTGAAGCGCGGCGTTATCGACGACGCCTGTACTTCCTTGGAAGAAGCTGCGGCTGACGCCGATTTCATTTTCCTTTGCGTGCCGGTTGGCACCCTGGAGTCTTACATCGACAAGCTGCAGCAGACTCGGCTGAAGCCCGGGTGCATCATTTCGGATGTCGGCAGCACCAAGGCATCGGTTGCGAAATATGCCCGGAGCCGGGTCGTCCCGGGGGTTCATTATATCGGAGGGCATCCGATGGCCGGCTCCGAAAGGTCGGGTGTGGAGGCGGCCGCCTCGCATCTGTACGAGAACGCCTTCTATGTGCTGACGCCTGACGAGGAAACTCCCCAAGACGTATACGACCGTCTCGTGCAGCTGCTTCAATATACGAAGGCGCAAATCGTACGGGTCGATCCGAAGCATCATGACGAAATCGTCGGTGCGATCAGCCACCTGCCTCATGTGATCGCGGTGGCCCTCGTGAACCAGGTCGCCCGTTACAACGAACGGGACGGGCTGTATCGCAGCTTGGCGGCCGGCGGGTTTCGGGACATTACGAGGATCGCTTCAAGTCATCCCGATATGTGGCGGGACATTTTGCTGAACAACCGTCACGTGCTTCTCCGGCTGCTCCGGGATTGGAACGAGGAGATCGCCAAGTTCGCCTGCATGCTGGAAGCCGGTGACGGGGAAGCCATCGCGTCGGAGTTCGAGCGCGCCGGATCGTTCCGGAGCCAGCTTCCCGAAAGACGCAAAGGGGTTATTACCGCACTGTTCGACGTCTATGTAGACGTTCAAGATCATCCGGGCATTATCGGACAGATCGCTACGCTTCTCGGCAATCATCGTATCAACTTGAGCAACATTCATATTATCGAAAGCAGGGCGGACGTACCCGGAGTGCTCCGGCTGTCGTTCCGCAACGAAACCGACATGGACGCGGCGATTGAACTGCTGAAGCGCAGCGACTACGCAGTACAGTTATAAGGAGAAAATATTTTTATAAAAGCGACGAAACGATGCAACCGTTTCGCCGCTTTTTTCGTCTATAAGGAGAGTATCGTTTGCGTGAAAACCGAATATCGCAGAGAAACCGTTTTCAAAAAAGTTGTTGACAAAATGTAAACGGATACATATAATAAAAGTACAGTATGGTTTCTCTCCACTCCTATCCGAAAATATAGCACTTTGTGCAACCACCGGTTTCGGTGGTCTTTTTTTTTTGCATTTGTTCGGGTTTGCAAGCATATTGTCATTGAAAGTTAACATAAGCTTGTCGAAAAAAGAAGGATTTTTCCTAGTATTTGCAGAATTGTTATAGCCTAAAGCGAACGATCCGACAACGATACATATTTTTTCATACGTCATCGCAACTTTTTGCTCCCGCCATAGTACTATTTAGTAGAACTAGCGGCAGGGAGCGTCACTCGGGAAGGCGAGGAGGGGCGCTTGTAATGACCGATTCCCAGTTAATCCGGGAAATCAAGGACGGAAACGTACAATATTATGAGGAATTGATGCGGCGTTACGAGCGCAAAATTTTATCGTACATCTATCACATGCTGAAAAGCGCCCGCATGGAGACGATGGCCGAAGATTTGTGCTCCGAAACTTTCTACAAAGCGTACCGCAGTCTGCATTCTTTCCGCGAGGTCGAGGCATCTTTCTCGACTTGGTTATATACGATTGCCCGCAATACGGTGCTCAGCGAGCTGCGCAAAAATAAAAGCGTCAACGTGTCGCTTGAGCAAAACGACACGTGGTCGTTCGCCATGACACTCGCTTCCACCGAGTATACGCCGGAACAAAAGATGCTGCGCAACGAGAGAGTGAGCATGGTGCGCGACGCGATCAACAATTTGCCCGAGAAGCAGCGTTCCGCGCTTATATTGCGTGAATACGACCAGATGGATTATCAGGAAATCGCCACGATTTTGGGCCAAACGGTCAGCTCGGTCAAGTCGCTTCTGTTCCGGGCGAGAGCCAGCATCAAAATGCAGTTGGAGCCCTATATGGAACCGATCTTTAAAGAGTAGGGAACTGTCACGTAATAACGGATCTGCAAGAGATGCGCCCCGCTTGTCATGAATTGGAGCGGGCGTCGGCCGCAAGGTAAATAATTACGTGACAGTTCCTAAGAAGGGATGAATCCGCGATGAAATGCCAGGATGTTCAAGAATGGTTGGGGGCCTATTGGGATTTGCCTGAACATGACGATCGGCGCCAAGCCGTCGACGAGCATATCCGGCATTGCGCTTCATGCCGGGAAGAATTCGAGATTTGGGAAGAGAGTACCGAATTGATCCGCAATACCGTCGGCAGCGTGGATCACCGGATCGAATATGTGCCCGTATCCAGCCAAGTCATGAACCGCATATACGCCGACGAGTCGTGGCGAATTCCGGTACCGCAGAGGCTGTATGCCTTTTCCTATAAGATGAGGAGAAATTTTACCGCGGTTGTCGCGCTTTGCATGACCTTGTTCGTGTTCGGCTTTGTGTTGTCCATTATGGGCGTAGGCGCGGAGGACAAATCACCCCGGTACGGACTGAAGCCGGTCGCCAGCGTTACGACGGACGTGCAGACCGTATCCGGCAAGGCGAAGGCGCTTCCGGTCGCGACCGCCAGCCTGAAAGATCCGTATATGGTGAAGATGGGGCCTTTCCGAAGCGTTCCCGACTATATGGTTGTCATGTCGCTGCTCGGTTTGACCGGAACGATTCTCATTATGAACTGGCTATCGCGCACCAAAATTTAATGATTCGGCAACGACCTCTTAGCGGAGGTCTTTTTTTCCGGATGGGAGACTGATTTCATTGACGACATTAGGGTTCATCAGACACGGCACGACGGATTGGAACATATCGGGGAGACTTCAAGGGCAGAACGACATTCCATTGAATGAAGCGGGAAGATGGCAGGCGCAGAAGCTCGGACGCCGATTGATAGAGGAGCGGTGGGATGCCGTAGTGAGCAGCGACTTGATCCGGGCCAAAGAAACGGCGGACATTATCGCAGCCATGTCGAACTTCGGCCCGGTCCGTGCGGAACGCCGGCTGCGGGAACGTACTCACGGCAGACTGGACGGAACGACGCTTGAAGAGCGGATCGCCGAATGGGGAGAACAATGGAAGTCGATGGATCACGGCGTCGAAAGCGACGAACGTCTATTCGAAAGAGGGATCGCTTGTATTTCGGAGCTGTCCGCCGAATATGAAGGCAAAAGGGTACTCGTTGTCACTCATGGCGCCTTTATAGCGGTCATGCTGCAAGGGATGCTCGCCGACATGCCGGAGGGCTCCATCCAGAATACATCGTTGACGATTGTCGACAAACGGGCCGCAAGCTGGGAGTGCGCTTTGTTCAATTGCACCGCACATTTGCAATCGGAACGGGCTAATCAAATAGGATGAATCGACGAACCTCCGGTGTACCGAAAAAACGGCACCGGAGGTTTATTTTTCGTAAAAACAGTGATAATGGTTAGTAAAGCAAAGGAGGATCGCTATGAATTTGGCCGACATGCTTTGCTACGCCGATATTCAACAATTGAGCAGCATAGCCAGCACTTACGACTGCAAATGCAACGGACATTCGAAAAACGAATTGATTCAGTCGATTTTGTCGAAGGTGAACCGGAAAGACGTGTTCGAACGGGAAGTCGGCGCTTTATCGACCGAGCATATCCGGTTTCTGAATTCAATCGTGTTCGATTCCCGCGATCTATTCAGCTTGGAGGAGCTAATCGCCCGTGCCCGGCAGTCGAATTTCGGGCCGGCCGGCGAAGAACGCAATCCGCGGGATATGATTTCCAGCTTCAAGCACCGGGGATGGCTGTTCAACGGATATTCGCATACGACGAAATATTTGTTTCAATTTCCGCATGATTTGAAGAAAAGGTTTATGGAAACGATGGGACGCACGCTCGGACAAAATCTGATGTATGCCGATACCCCCGCCGTTTACAGAGACGAACAAAAATTGATCGTCGATGACATAGCGAACGTTCTTCATTATATATATCACCATGAGGTAGTGCTGACGTCGGACGGATCGATTTACAAGCGACACCTGCTGCAGCTGCTCGATCGTCTGGCCGTCAAAGAAGAACCGGTGCCGAAAGGGGGATGGCGTTTCGGATACGGGCGCAAATACCGGGATTTGCCTAACCGCCTGTCGCTTATTTACGACTACTGCTACTATCACGATCTTATTGCCGAGCAGCCCGGGCTGCTGGTGCTGACCGACAAAGGAACGAATAACGTGCTCGGCGGAAAGCGCGAGGATTTGTCGCAGGTGTACCGGTTTTGGCTCAAGCTGTACAAAGGTCCGATTCCGAACCTGCATTCGCTCGTTTATTGGATCGGCAAGCTTGCAACGGATTGGGTTTCCGCCGGATCGCTCGGTTCTGCGCTTTGTCCGCTTATCCGGCCGTTCTACTACGACTCTTCGGATTCGATATTCGATCAGCGCATCCTGCAGATGATGATGCACTTGGGATTGATCCGGATCGGCGAAGACGAAGAGGCGGGCAAAACGGTCGCTTTTACGAAACTGGGGGTGAGCATCGTTTCCGGTACATACTTGGCGGATGAGGAAGCGATTCCAATGACGGTTCCGGACGAATTTGACAACCCGGTATTCCCTTGATACAATTTTCTCCATTTCAAACTGATGCGAGAAACGGAGAGAGCGATTATGCTGCACAAGTACAAGGAAGCATTTCCCCAAGTTCATCCAACCGTCTTTTTGGCTGCGGGAGTACAGATCATAGGAGATGTAACGATCGGGGAAGAAGGATCCGTCTGGTACAACACCGTACTGAGGGGGGACCTCGCACCGATCCGGATCGGCCGGAGGACGAACATTCAAGACGGGAGCATCGGCCATGTCAACACGAACCAGCCCTTGCTCGTAGGCGATGAAGTTTCGGTCGGGCACGGGGCTATCATTCACGGCTGTACGATAGGCAACGGCACATTAATCGGTATGGGGGCTATCGTCCTAAACGGGGCGGAAGTCGGTGAATATGCTTTAATAGGGGCGGGTTCACTCGTCACGGAAAACAAGAAAATACCCGGGTACACGTTATCGCTCGGTTCTCCCGCCAAAGTAGTGCGGGAACTGACGGAGCAAGATTTGCAGCGAATGAAAAGAACGATGGAAAGCTACTTGCTGAAAGGAAAGGAGTTCAGAGGCGAATTAACGTAAAGATCGCCGATGGATCGCTTTCGGGCAATCCGGCTTTCCCTACTGGGAGGGGTGCGCTTTGGAAAAAATGGACGTATCCGGTTATGCGGCTATGTTGGGACTATTCGCGGAAATGGTGCTGGATGAAGCGATTCGCAAACAAAAGGAACAGACGCTCTACCGGGAAATCGACAGCGCATTGGCGAGAGGGGACGAGAAATCGTTTATCGTGCTGACCGAGCAATGGAAAGAGCTACATTCTTAAAGGCTCGAAAGCCTTGCAACCGACAAAGGGAGACGGTGAACCCAGTTCAGCCGTCTTTTTTTTTGGGTTTTGGGGAGATTGTATGTTAAATTATAGAAGGCGGCTTTCGTTCGCCTCAAGTTTCCGGGGGCTCCCCCAAAAGTACTCGAAATCGGCTTCGAAGACCAGCTTCACTTTTGGGGGTTATTTTTGGGGGACCAGGAAGGAGTGGACAAGCTTGAAATTCAGCGAGATCGAACGTTCCGATTGGGAAGGGCTTAGACCGTATTTGGATACATGCCTGCTTCCCGTCACCGGCTTGTCCGGTTTCGAGCAGCCATGGGAGGCTACTCAGGAGCTGGAATATTTGCGCGATGTCATGGATTGCGTGGAGGGTCCGTACAAAGGGAGAATCGTCACCTACCCGGCTTTTCATTATGTCGAGGGACCGGCCGCCGCGGCCGCAATCAATTCGGTTTGCCAAAAAATCAAAGGAGCCGGCTTCCGTTATGTGATCGTCATTTCCGGCCATCCGTCCGTTGCGTCCCTCTCTTTTCCGGACGCGGATCTGCTGCTGTGTCCGGAATCAGCGGAAGGAGATGTGATGAGCGGGGAGCAGTTCAAGGAACGGGTTGCCCGGGATATTCGGGCGATGTGGCAGCCTGAAGCCGCGCCGAATGTTTGACTAGCCGACCGACATCAATTCGGGCGTATGATTGGCGGTAAAAATGTGAAGGATAAGTTCGAGATGAACTTGTGACAATTTCGTTAAATGTTGCCTTGTACATTTCGAATCGTCTCGGATTTCACAAGTCAACATTCTTGACGCCCTACATGTCCTAAGCTATTATTATAATGTCCTAGTGTGCGGTGCAAAAAATTGTCGTAATACGACGTGCGATAAATGGCATAAAAGGGGGTAGAAGACGAATGCATGACGCTCAAAACAAGCACTCTTCCGAGAAACCAACGCGGCGCGAAATGTCCCGCCGTCAATTTTTATCGTATACCCTTGGCGGAACAACTGCTTTCATGGCCGCCGGCGTAACGATCCCTATGATCCGTTTTGCCGTCGATCCGATCTTGCAACCGTCCGGTGAAGGATCGTTCGTAAAGGTTGTGGAAGAGAGCAAGATTACGAACGAGCCGAAATCGTTCAAGTTCCAGGTTCACCAAGTGGACGGCTGGTATGAGAGCGATACCGAGCTGGAAGCGTGGATCATGAAGGACGACAAAGGCGCGATTTACGCCCTGTCGCCGGTGTGCAAACATTTGGGCTGTACGGTAAACTGGAATGCGGATGCAAGGTATCAGAATCAATTTTTCTGTCCTTGCCACGAAGCGCATTACACCAAGGAAGGGAAAAACCTGGCGGTTGCCCCGGCTCCGCTCGACGAGTACTTAATCAAGATCGAGAACGGTTTTGTATATCTCGGTAAAGTGCAGCCGAATCAGCACGTCACGAAATAAGGAGGCGTTACGATCAAATGTTCAAAAGCATGTACAACTGGATTGACGAGCGTCTTGATATAACCCCTTTATGGAGAGACGTTGCGGATCACGAAGTTCCGGAGCACGTCAACCCGGCGCACCATTTTTCCGCGTTCGTGTACTGTTTCGGCGGATTGACCTTCTTCCTCGTGGTCATCCAAATTTTATCGGGTATGTTTCTGACGATGTATTACGTCCCCGATATTATCAATGCTTATACGAGTGTCGATTACTTGCAAAATAAAGTCGCTTTCGGCGTAATCGTCCGCGGCATGCATCACTGGGGCGCGAGTCTTGTAATCGTCATGATGTTCCTACATACCCTCCGGGTGTTCTTCACAGGTTCTTATAAAGCGCCGCGCGAAATGAACTGGGTAGTAGGGATGCTGATTTTCTTCGTAATGCTGGGTCTCGGATTTACGGGTTACTTGTTGCCTTGGGATAACAAAGCTTACTTCGCAACGAAGGTCGGTATCGGAATCGCAGCATCCGTTCCCGTTGTTGGAGAATATATTGCCTTGCTGCTGCAAGGCGGCGAGATCGTCGGCGCCCAAACGCTTACCCGTTTCTTCGCGCTGCATGTGTTCTTCTTGCCGGGAGTTCTCCTTGCGCTGCTCGCCGGTCACTTCTTCATGATCCGCAAGCAGGGCATTTCCGGACCGCTATAATCGAAGGGAGGACAAATGCGTGGCACACGGTCATAAATCAAACGAAAAAGTGGTCTACGTCGGAGATTCCCGCGTACGTAAAAGCGGTCCGATGATTCCCCCCGATTATTCGGCTTTTCCCGGTAAATCGGAAGTGTTCATACCGAACTTCCTGCTGAAGGAATGGATGGTAGGTTGCGTCGCGCTTGTAGGCGTTCTGGTGCTCGTCATGCAAGAGGCCGCACCGCTCGGCTATCCGGCGGATCCGACCAACACGACTTTCATTCCGATGCCGGACTGGTACTTTTTGTTCTTGTATCAATTCTTGAAATACCCTTACGTTTCGGGCGATACATTGAAGATTTTTATCGGATCGATTATCATTCCGGGCATTATGTTCGGCGGATTGATGCTTGCTCCATTTCTCGATACGGGCAAAGAAAGACGGTTTTACAAACGTCCCATCGCGTCCGCCTTCATGTTCGTTACGCTGATCGCCTGTATTCATCTGACGGTCGTATCTTGGATGCACTATCAAAAGGAACTGACGGACAAAAACATCATTCCGGAGCATATCAAGCGCGAACACGAGATGGAAGAAGCGAAGAAAGCAGGCGGCGGAGGCGGTGCGGCTCCGAAGCCGGCGGCAGGAGCTCAAATCGTCGCCCAGGACGACAAAGGCTACGAGATTTACCAAAAAGCTACTTGCATTAACTGCCACGCCAAAGATATGAAAGGCGTCAGCGGCATGCCGGCACTTCGCGGTATCGGCGACAAGCACTCCAAGGATGAGATTATGAAGATCATCAAAGAGGGCAAGGGCGGAATGTCGAAGCAATACGACGACAATATCAAGAAAGGCTTGACCGCCGCGGATATCGACGCGCTGGCGGAATGGCTCGGCAAACAAAAGAAGCAATAGCGCAATGAGAAAGGGCCTGACCGTATACGACGGTCAGGTCTTTCATTTAAGGAACTTTAACGGAATAACGTACCCTGCTCTTTGACGACCGGAACTTGCCCGTCCGGTCCACAAAGCCCCGTTCATCAGTCAGGGCGGTAATTCCGTTTAAGTTTCTAAAAGGAGGAACTGGGGTGCCGCTCTGGTACTGGTTGAACCGCGTTTTTTTGCAAAACCGGGCGTTTCTGTTAGCCTTGTTCACGGTTAACGTGCTCGGTACGATATACGGCTATGTCTGGTATTGGGAACAAATCGTGTACACCGTTAACCGTATGCCGGCCTGGCTGGTCTTATTCGTGCCGGATAGTCCGACCGCGAGCTTATGGTTCACGGTATCGTTAGGCTTGATATTGTTTGCGCCTAAAGCTGTACCTACCTATGCAGCGGGTTTTATCGCCGCTTTGGGCGCGGTATCCTCGGTCAAGTACGGCGTTTGGGCCGTGGCGATGAATGCTTCCGTCGCCTATCAGGGCCAATCGCTTGTTTGGGAGGAATGGATGCTTATCGGGTCTCACCTCTCCATGGCCGTCGAGGCGCTTCTGTTTATAGGCTATTTCCGCGTTCGTGCAGCGCATCTTCTTTTCGCGCTACTGCTTCTCTTCTTGAACGATTGGCTTGATTATCACGCCTTCATCTACCCTTGGCTAAGGGACATATTGCTCGACGACCTCGGCGCAATTGAACTGTTCACCTGGATGATGACGGCGATCAGTACCGCTATTGTTGCCGCAGTGATCCGCTGGTCTAAAATCGGACATCCCCCCATAAGATGAAGCGAGGGGGGATGTCCGATGTTTGTTTTCGGGATAAGACGCGTAGGAGTGGCATGCTTCGTTCTGTTCCTCGTCTTGGGCTTTGCTGTCGGCTGCGGGCAAGAGAGGCCTGCCGGAGCCGACCGTACGCAAGCTACGCCGGAGCAGTTGAAGCAGGTTGGACAGTTAAATGCCGCCGCTGACGAAATGTACCGGTACGTCATGGACGGAGCTATCGACAAAGCGCGGGACAAGCTGGAGGAGATCGGCAGCCAAATGACCGGAATCCGCTTTGAAGGCATTACTTCGGTGGAGGGCGTAGGCGCTTTGTCCGAGTCGATCGTCCTGGCCAAGCGGGTATTTCAATCGGTTCACTTCTCCCAAGAGGAAGGACAAGCTGCCGCGGCCAAAATCCGTCTGGCCACCGATGCGCTGACCCATGCGAATCAGCCGATGTGGCTGCAATATTATAAAGGAATGAAGGAATCCGCCTACCGGCTGGAGCAAGGCGTTCTGAAGCGGGACAAGAAGGAAGCGGCTGCGGGTCTCGAGCAGCTTCAGCTCCGTTATGCTACGATTCGTCCTTCGCTATTGATCAGCCGACCGGCTTCCCAAGTAGAGAAGATGGATTCGCTGTTGACGTTTTTCCGCAGTCAGCTGTCGCAGCCGGAAATCGATCTGAAGCAGACCGGCGGCGCATTGGAGCATCTGCGGCAGGAATTGGACGAATTGTTCGGGCGGCGCGACAGATCGGCCTATGTGCCTATTGTAGAGCGTCAAGTGCCTGCATCGTCGATTCTTTTGTTCGGCTCGATCATCATTGTGGTGCTTGCTTATGCGGCTTGGCGTATTTTTGAGTTTGAGCGCAATTCGTTCGGGGGCGGGAACCGGCACGGAGGGCGATGATCGTTCGAAGCTGATGAAAACAGGAGTCCGGAAATGCGAGAGGAAGCGATTTGGGCAAGAGCTGGGAATGTGCGCTCCGGCCTCCCGTTGAAATCGCGTTCTCTGAATGGATAAAAGGTTAGAACGCGATTTCAAATGAGGCACGTAAACTCTACGTTGCACATTTCCCACCTCTTTCGGTAGCTCATTCTCTTTTTCCCGATTCTGTCTATCGCAGGCACGAAGGGCAACCGCCCTCCGTGTCTATTTTTATGGGTAGAAGAGTCAACGGCCCCGGAAGCCTTCACCCAAAACGTCGTGAACATCCGATATGACGATAAAGGCCTGAGGATCGACCTGCTTCACGATCGATTTCAGCTTCCTCGTCTCCTGCCGTCCGACGACGCTGTATACGACGCATTTGTCGGTATTGGAATAAGCCCCCTTGGCGGCGAACAAGGTAACGCCGCGATCCATTTCGCGGGTGATCGCTTGGGCAAGCTCTTCCCCTTTGTCGGACATGATCGTAAACGCTTTGGCGGAGTAAGCGCCCTCGGTAATGAAATCGATCGTTCGGGAGGCGACGAACACCGCGACGAGCGTGTAAAGCACTTTTTCCTTCGGAATGTAGAGGAGGGAAGTTCCGATGACCAGCACGTCGACGGCAAGAATGACTTGGCCGATGCTCCAGCCGTTCGACTTGGATAATACGCTCGCAATGATATCGGTTCCGCCCGTCGTGCCCCCGAAACGGAATACGATACCGAGTCCGATCCCGATCGTAACGCCGGCGTATAGCGTCGCCAGGAAGAAATCCGTATCCGACCGGAACGGAACGATCCAGCCGCGGCCGATAGCAACTTCCATAAGCCGCAAAAAGAGCGACAGTGTCAAAGTTCCCAGGACGGTATTGACCATCGCGGCTTTGCCGATTTTTCTCCAGCCTATTAGAAACAACGGGATATTGATCACTAACGTCGTTACGGATACCGGAAATCCAAGAGCATAGTTCAGCAGCAGCGAAATGCCGGTGACGCCGCCTTCCATGAGCTCGTTCGGTATGACGAAATAATGAAGACTGAACGCATAGATGGCTGTTCCGCAAGCGATAGGAACCCAAGATCGAAGCGTTCCGAGCAGCCGTTTCTCCATCGCGGTTCCTCCCGATTGAATCGTTTGTACGATCGTATGGTCGTAGTATGCCCCTAATCGTGTGGAGATCGCCGGCTTGAGTATGAAAAAAGATTTGTTTTCAGCCGCCCTTTTGCGTTAACATGTAGAAAGACGCTTATGTTCGTGTCGACACCACGGAATAACTGTACATCAGCGAATTTACAGGGTAGAACCGACAAGGGGTGCCATGGAAAGGGGAGCAATGATGCCGGAAAAATCGCTAGCCCATATGCAGCGAGAAGTCGATGCCTACATTTCGCAGTTCAAAGAAGGCTATTTCAGCCCGCTGGCCATGCTGGCCCGGATGTCCGAGGAAGTCGGGGAATTGGCCCGGGAAGTGAATCACAAATATGGACCGAAGCCGAAAAAACCGGATGAAGCCGATAATTCGATCGAGCTCGAGCTGGGCGATATATTGTTTATTACGATCTGCTTCGCCAATTCGCTCGGAATCGATTTGACCCAGGCGCACGACGCCGTCATGCATAAGTTTCAAACCCGCGATGCCGACCGCTGGACGAAAAAGGACACCGATCAAGTTTAGCCGTCATATGCTGTACCAATCGGAACGCGAGGCGATTGCCCCCGCGTTGCTCGTATGCAAGGAGCGAAGTCCCATCGCGTGCTTCGATTCCCCGCAGAGGAGGGACCGGCATGGACGGCGAATATGAAATCAAAAAAGCTTACGCTTCGATATTGGAGTCCGACTTCGAGCGTGCGATCGAATGGTTCGAACGGGCCGTACGTCTCGACCCGGACAACGCGGCTTACCATTACAAGCTGTCCGTAACGTACGCGAGAAGCAACAAGCTCGGAAAGGCGATCGAGCATGCGCGTACGGCAGCGAATCTTCATCCGGACAATGAGTCTTACAGCTACCATGCCGGTACGCTGGAGGCGAAGCAGCTGCTTCAAGACGCGGAGAAGTATATCGATGGGCACACCCAGCCTCATCTCGCGGTAGACTTGCTGAAGCAGGCGCTCCTTCTCGACCCGCTTTTGATCGAAGCTTATTTGCTGCTGGCCGTCGCTTACGGGGAGCTGGAGGAATTCGGTCCCGCGCTGCAGGCGGCGAAAGATGCAGTCAAGCTGGATCCGCAGCATGTCGAGGCGAATCGTTTGTTCGAACAATATCGGGAAAAATTGAAGCGCTACTTGCGCTCTTAGGAGCCTCATCGCACCTCTTAACTATCGTCTAAAGGAGATTTGACATGGACGCAAAAATTCATGTAGCAGTAGCCGGAGCAAGCGGAAGAATGGGGCAGGAAGTCGTTAAAATGGTTTTGGCGGATCCCGAGCTGCGTCTAGTGGCGGCAGTCAGCCGTTCGTATGAAGGTATGGATGCGGGAACGCTTGTAGGAAAAGAACCGTGCGGCGTTTTGGTTAAGAGCAATCTGGAAGAGGCTCTCGCTTCTGCGGACGCCCATGTATTGGTCGATTTTACTACCCCTCATACCGTAATGGCGAACAGCCGCATTGCGATCCGTCATCGGGTACGTCCCGTAATCGGGACAACCGGTTTTACGCCGGGCGATATCGAGGAATTGGACAAGCTATGCAAAGAGAACGGCATCGGCGGCATTATAGCTCCGAACTTCTCTATCGGAGCGATCCTGATGATGAAATTCGCGGCTCAAGCGGCCAAATATATGCCGCATGTCGAAATCGTAGAGTACCACGGCGATCAGAAGCTGGATGCTCCGTCGGGCACTTCGATCAAGACGGCCGAGCTGATCGCGCAAAACCGTCAAGAGCTTCGGCAAGGAAATCCGAACGAGCATGAAACGATCGAAGGGGCGAGAGGCGGGTATTACAGCGGTTTTCGCATACATAGCGTGCGGCTGCCGGGAATATTCGCCCAGCAGGAAGTGCTCTTCGGCGGCTTCGGGCAAACGCTCAAAATACGCCACGATTCGTACGAGCGGGCCGGCTATATGCCGGGGGTAAAAATAGCCGTCCAGAAAGTGTTGGAGCTAAGCGGCGGCATCGTCTACGGATTCGAGCACTTCATCGACTAAGGAACTTTATGCATATCATGACACCAGCGCACTGTGGAGGGGTACCGGATGAATATCGCATTGATCGCGCATGACCGGAAAAAAGAAGAAATGGTCAATTTCGTAATCGCCTATGAGGAAGTTTTCAGCCATCATCGGCTATTCGCTACCGGCACGACCGGTACGAAAATTATGGAATCGACCAAACTGCAGGTACACCGGTTCATGTCGGGACCGCTCGGCGGGGATCAGCAGATCGGCGCGATGGTTGCGCAGAACGAAATGGATTTGGTCATTTTTTTGCGGGACCCCTTGATGGCGCAGCCGCATGAGCCGGATATCATCGCGCTGCTCCGTCTGTGCGACGTACAAGGAATTCCGGTCGCAACCAATATCGCCTCGGCGGAGCTGCTCGTACGGTCGCTCGACCGCGGGGAGTTCGGCTGGCGCGAGCTGAAAGACAAATATAAACCGGGTGTGATGTGATATGTCGGATCGATTGGACATCCTTATTTTCGGAGCGCATCCCGACGACGCGGAGATCGGGATGGGCGGAACGATCGCCAAGCATACGCGGGCGGGTTATCGGGTAGGCATTTGCGACTTGACGTTGGCCGAAATGTCTTCGAACGGCAATGTCGATACGAGACGCGAAGAAGCGGCCGAAGCGGGCCGTATACTCGGATTGGCCTCCAGGTCGAATCTTGGGCTGCCCGATCGCGGGCTGTATATGACCAAGGAGCATGTGGATGCGATTACACTTGAAATCCGCAAGTTTAAGCCGAGAATCGTATTCGCTCCTTATTGGCAGGACAGGCATCCCGATCACGTGGCATGCAGCCATCTCGTACAGGAAGCCGTATTCAATGCGAAGCTTCGCCGGTATTTGCCGGATACGGAGCCGGTGCTTGTCGAGCAGTTATACTTTTATTTTATAAACGATGTGTTTGATACCGACGTGTTGATAAACGTTACCGACTCGTATTCGTCCAAAACGGACGCATTACGGGCGTACGCCAGCCAATTCGACCCTGCGACGGGCGGGAACAGCTACGTGGCTACTCCGCTCAATCAAGGCTATTTGGAACGGGTGGAGGCGCGGGACAGGCTGCTCGGGCAAAAGCGAATGGTGCCTTATGCGGAAGGTTTCGTTTCCAAGCTGCCGATGATTGTCGACCTATTCTGACACCGGCGGGAATATACTATACGGATCAAGCCAGCGTACGGGGGAGGAGAACGTGGAATGAACAGCGAACGTCTGAAAATCGGAATTACGTGTTATCCTTCGCTCGGAGGCTCTGGCGTCGTGGCCACGGAGCTGGGGAAATTGCTCGCGGAGAAAGGGCACCAGGTGCATTTCATTACGCACAGCGTTCCGTTCCGTTTAGGGAAATTCCATAAAAATATTTTTTATCATGAAGTCGAAGTGAACGATTATTACGTGTTCAAATATCCTCCCTACGATCTATCGCTTGCTAGCAAAATGGCGCAGGTCGCCAAAATGGAAAATCTCGATCTGCTGCACGTCCATTACGCGGTACCTCATGCGGTATGTGCATTTCTGGCGAAGGAGATGGCCGGAAGCAATCTGAAGGTCATTACGACGCTGCATGGAACGGATATTACGGTACTCGGTCAGGATGAATCGCTGAGCGATCTGATCCGTCTCGCTATCGAACGGAGCGACGCGGTTACAGCCGTCTCGCAAGATTTGATCCGTGAAACGAGGGAATTGCTCAATATCGAGAAACCTATAGATTTGGCGTACAATTTCGTAGATAAACGGGTATATTACCCGCGGGATGTGGCCATGCTGCGCAGAGATTACGCAAGGCCGGACGAGAAGCTGCTTCTGCACATTTCGAACTTCCGCCCGGTGAAACGTATCGGCGACGTTGTAGACGTATTCTCCAAGGTGAACGAGGAGATTCCATCGAAGCTGCTGTTCGTCGGAGAAGGTCCCGAGCTGTCTAAGACGATATGCAAAGTAAAAGAGCTGGGATTGTCCGAACGGGTCATTTTCGCGGGCAAGCAGGACGATGTCGCTCAAGTCATATCGCTTGCCGATGTAATGCTGCTTCCTTCGGAGAAGGAAAGCTTCGGTCTTGTCGCGCTGGAAGCGATGGCTTGCGGAGTTCCTACCGTCGGCTCGAATGCGGGCGGCATTCCGGAGCTGATTACTCATGGAACGACGGGGTTTTTGGCGCCGATCGGCGACACGCAGACGATGGCGGAATACGTCATCCGCTTGCTTCGCGACAGAGAGCTGTACGAGGCGATGTCCAGCGCCTGTCTGGACCGGGCGAGAAGGACGTTCTGCAACGATCTGATTACAGCGCAGTATGAGCAAATTTATTACCGCGTACTCGGACGTCCGGTACCGGAGATTGATGTAAGCGAGATGTGCAGAGCTTAGTAACCATACACGAATATGAGGGAATGCGGACATGTCGATAACGATGGAGCGGGAAGGAAAAGAAGTGCTGCGCCGGCTGGGCCAAGCCGGTTACGAGGCGTATTTCGTCGGCGGCTGCGTGCGGGATAAGCTTCTCGGCCGCCCGTTGAAAGATATCGATATCGCAACGTCGGCATTGCCGGAAGTTGTGATGCGGCTGTTTGCACGGACAGCGCCGACGGGACTTCAGCACGGAACGGTTACCGTCATTATGGAGCGGCATACGTTCGAGGTAACGACTTTCCGGAAGGAATCCGAGTACGAGCAGTTCCGGAGACCGAAGGAAGTCGAGTTCATTTCCGATTTGAACGAGGATTTGCGGCGCCGCGATTTTACGATCAACGCCATGGCGCTCGATGCCGAAGGAGCCTCAATCGATCCGTTCGGCGGAGCGGACGATTTGGCCGCGGGACGGATACGCTGCGTCGGCAATCCGATGGAACGGTTTCACGAGGATGCGCTGCGCATGCTGCGCGGCATCCGGTTCGCCTGCGAATACGGGTTCGAGCTGGAAGCGGACACATGGAGCGGGCTCTTGCAGCACGCTCCGCTTCTCGTTCATGTGGCGATGGAGAGAGTAAGCGCGGAGTTGGACAAGATGATCGAAGGACGGGCACCGGACAGGGCCGTTCGGCTATTGACCGAAAGCGGCCTGCCGCGGCATTTCAAGCAGCCGATCGATTGGCCTCTCTCCGGGTGGGAACGTTGCCCCGAGCCGATCGAGCGGGATTCGCTTGCGAAAATAATCGGACCGTCACTGCGATGGACCGCATTGTTCATACTGATGGGAATGGACTCGGTTCGCGCCAAGGAAGCCATGAAACGATTGAAATTTGCGGGCAAAAAATCCGATTCGATTCTGAAGCTGCTGCAGACAAACGTTTGGATGGAAGAGCGGCTCGGCACTGTCTCTATTCCGGACGCTTCTGCCGATAGCGATAAAGTCGGGTTCGAATTAACGGCCGAATGCTGCGTGACCTACGGCAAGTCCGTCGTATCGGACTGGCTGTCGTTGGCTGCATGGCGGACGGACGTTCTGGGCGAGGACCGTTTCATTCCTCTTATCGAACGCGGGCGCGAATGGGTGAAGCGTGTGCCGGTCGATCAAGTGAATGAACTGAACGTAAGCGGCTCCGAGCTTGCGGAGGAGCTTCGGATGAAACCGGGGCCGTGGCTCGGCCGGCTGCTGCAGCGGCTGCTCGCGGACACGGCTCGGCGCAGGCTGCCGAACGAACGTCCGGCGCTGCTCCGGCAGGCGAAACTATTAGCAAAGCAGGAATGCGATTGATGGAACAACAAATACTGGCTTACTTCGAGGAACACCCCGACCGGTATGTATCGGGAGAGCAGCTGAGCGACATGCTCGGCTGCAGCCGCACCGCCGTATGGAAGCATATCAGCAGCTTAAGAGACCAAGGTTATTCGTTCGAAGCGATACCACGCAAAGGCTACCGCCTTACCGGAATACCGGACCGGTTGAAAGCGGCAGAGCTTTTGACCGGCTTAACGACGAAGACGATGGGAAAGACGATAAAGCTTTTCGACTCGGTCGATTCGACCCAATCGATAGCGCACAATTTGGCCGAGCAGGGCGCCGCGGAAGGGACTCTCGTACTGGCCGAGCAGCAGACCGCCGGGCGGGGACGGATGGGCAGAAGCTGGCATTCGCCGAAGAGCAAGGGAGTTTGGATGAGCCTTATTTTGCGGCCGCAAATTCCGATTCACTTCACTCCTCAGCTTACGCTGCTCGTTGCCGTCTCCTTGTGCAGGACGATCCGCAAAATGGAACCGATCCCGGTGGCGATCAAATGGCCGAACGATTTGCTCATCGAAGGCAAAAAGATAAGCGGCATATTGCTGGAATCGAGCGCCGAAGACGAGAGGCTCAAATATGTCATCGCCGGAATTGGCATCAGCGTCAACTTGCGGGAGGATGACTACCCGGACGAGCTTAAGGATATCGGGACATCGCTTCGGATCGCATCAGGAAAAGAATGGAACCGCACCGAGCTGATCAAGGCGTTTCTCGAGCAATTTGAAATGTTGTACGAGCTGTATCACGCCGAAGGCTTCGAACCGATCCGCGCGGCCTGGGAAGCGCTCGCGATCTCGCTCGGCAAACCGATCCGGGCCCGAACTCCGAAAGGAAGCGTGGAAGGGATCGCGGAATCGATCGACGATATGGGCGCCCTGCTCGTCCGTCAGCCGGACGGGAACGTCATGAAGCTGTATTCTGCGGAATTTTGACAAAAAAAGATGTAGATTTTGTGAACAGTCTGGTATAATGAACCGTAAGAGGCGGTATCCTAGCTGGAACTGCACTCGCAATCCCCCGGTTATGACGTTTCATGCAAGTCCAGTAATTCTGCTCTGAGCCTAAAGGGACCGAGACGGAAAACTGATCTGACGATTCGTTTCCTGTTGCAACCAACGCCTTTTAGCGACTCGGCTAAAAGGCTTTTTTGCGTATTCCAGACCGGTTCGGAGCCATCAAACGAAAGCGGGTGTTTGAGATGGAACCGAGAAGCATGAGTACGATTCGAATGAAGAAGATGAAGGCTGACGGCGTACCGATCTCGATGATTACGGCATACGACTATCCTTCGGCGAAGCTTGCGGAGGAAGCGGGTGTAGACGTTATCCTGGTCGGCGATTCGCTGGGCAACGTCGTACAGGGCCAGCAATCGACATTGCCGGTTACGCTGGATGAAATGATTTATCATACGAAGCTGGTGACGCGAGCCATCTCCGCACCGTTTGTCGTTGCCGACATGCCGTTTATGACGTATCACGGCTCCTTGGACCAATCGCTTCACAATATCGGCCGTCTTATGCGCGAAGGGCTGTGCAAGGCGGTCAAGATGGAGGGCGGCGTCGAAATCGCCCATACGGTTCAGGCCAGCGTTCAAGCAGGCGTTCCGGTTATGGGGCATATCGGTCTGACGCCTCAGTCGGTATATCAAATCGGCGGCTATAGGGTGCAAGGGAAAAACAACGAACAGGCGCGGAAATTAATCGATGACGCCAAGGTGCTGGAGCAGGCCGGAGCGTTCGCGATCGTGTTGGAGCTCGTAACCGACGAACTGGCCGAGCAAATTACGAAGCAGCTGTCGATACCGACGATCGGGATCGGCGCCGGGCCGCACTGCGACGGTCAAGTGCTGGTGTTCCACGATTTGCTGCAGTACGCTTCGCCCGTCATTCCCAAAAAGTTCGTTAAAGCTTACGCCAACATTGGAGACTCTATTCGTAACGGCATCGCCGAATACGTCAAAGAAGTGAAAAACCGCAGCTTTCCGTCGCAGGAGCATGCGTTTCATGCCGAGCTTGAAGCGGCCGGACCTTTATACGGCGGCAAGTCTGAAGGCTGATCGAAGCTAAAGCGACGACCGATAAGGAGAATAGCGCAAATGGAGTCCATAGCGACAATAAGCGGGATGCGTTCCAGACTGAAGGAAGCCCGCCGCGAAATCGAAAAAACGAAGCCATTCTCGACGGTCGGCTTCATGCCTACCCTCGGCTATATGCACGAAGGACATATGAGCTTGATCCGGCAAGCGCGGAAGGAATGCGACATCGTCGTCGTCAGTATTTTCGTAAACCCGCTGCAATTCGGGCAAAATGAAGATTTCGATAAATATCCGCGGGATCCGGAGCGCGATTTGAAGCTGGCCGCGGAAGCCGGGGCGGACTTCGTATTCGTACCGGGTGTCAAGGAAATGTATCCGGCTCCGACCAAGACGACGGTAGTCGTGAAACAAATTACGGACGTCATGTGCGGAGCTTCGCGCCCCGGGCATTTCGAAGGCGTTGCGACCGTCGTGACGAAATTGTTCCAAATCGTACAGCCGGACCGTGCTTATTTCGGCATGAAGGACGCCCAGCAGGTAGCCGTGATCGAGCAGTTCACGGCCGATCTGAATATGCCGGTCCACATCGTTCGCTGCGAGACGCTGCGTGAGCCGGACGGACTTGCGATGAGCTCGCGCAATGTGTACTTGAACGAAGAAGAGCGGAAGCAGGCGCTGGTGCTTTCCGAAGCGCTCGGGAAAGTGCAGGGCTGGGCCGATCAACCCGGAATGACGATAGAACGGCTGGAGCGGAATATTCGCGATACGATCGAGGCCGCGCCGCTTACGCGAATCGATTACGTCGAGATCCGTACGTATCCGGGTCTTGAGCCGGTCACTTCGATGGACCAATGGAACGGGACGGAGCCGGTGCTGGTCGCACTGGCCGTCAAGTTCGGCGCAACCCGTCTGATCGACAACCGCATCTTTTCTTGAAGGAGGGGAACTTCATGTTTTTGACGATGATGAAATCCAAAATACATCGCGCCACCGTCACGGAGGCGAACTTGAATTATGTAGGCAGCATCACGATCGACGAAGATTTAATGGATTTGGTTGAACTTTTACCTAATGAAAAAGTCCAGGTTGTAGATAATAACAATGGGGCTCGGCTCGAAACGTACGTCATACCCGGTCCGCGGGGCTCCGGTGTCATCTGCTTGAACGGCGCGGCGGCACGCCTCGTTCATCCCGGAGATACGGTCATCATTATTTCATATGCGCTGATGACGCGCGAGGAGGCCAAGTCGTACAAACCGCGAATCGCCATCATGGGGGCCGACAATAAAGTGATCGACACGCTGAATGTCGAGACCCACTCCACGATCATGTAACGTACCGCGATTTCTCAGCTAAGGTGGGATCAGGTCATGTTGAAACAGTTGTTCGCTACGATGAACGACACGTTGGATGAAGTGATACAGCAATATCCGACAGCCGACGATAAGGGAAAGCAGGATCTGCACAAAAAGCTGGAAGTATTAAAATCGATGAGCGACTCGTTTATCGAGCAGTGGCTCCATTTTGAAGAAAAGCTGTCCCACGTGCTGCAGACGGTCCCGGGCAATAGCTGGAACGATATACCGGAGAACATGCCGGAGGCGCCGCCGGAAATGAATGCCGCATCCGAGACGTTCAGGAAAGGACAAGGCTATTTCCAGCTGCTCATGTTCGAGAATGCGAACAAGGAGTTCGAGAAAGTGATCGAGCTGCAGCCCGATTATTTGCTCGCCCGGTTATACTTGGCGATGGGGCAAATGCGTATCGGCAACGATGTGGAAGCTTACCGGCATTTCCGGTTCATAACTTCTTTGTCCGAGCATGCGCAAATGAAAGCAATTTCCTATAATGCCATGGGATGCATTCAAGCGAAAAATGCGAATATGGAACAGGCCCAACAGCTGTTCAAGCTTGCCTATTCGGCCGACCCGTCTTGTGTCGAACCGATGATCAACATGGGTATTTGCCTATCGCAGCACAGTGGAATGAAGCAATCGGGTCCCGGATTTATTCATTGATCGTCGTACTTTTCTTTATAAAGCTGTCCCGGCTCGCATTTATCGAATGTGCCAGGACGGCTTTTTTGTTTTTGAACTTTGGAAGCTCCCGGGGGGAATTTAAAATCTTTCCTTCCCTTTTCGCTTTCGAATTTGGTATGCTAAAGAGTGAATCGCGAAGAAGGGATTGAAAAAAAGCCCGATGAGATATGCAGTACTTGATTTGGAAACGACGGGAGACCAACCTTCGGATGATATCATACAGGTTGGTCTTGTTCTTATAGAAGACGGAGTCATTAGCCGGCGGTATGCCTCCTTCGTTAAGCCGAGCAAGCCTATCCCGGAATTTATCGTACAGCTCACCGGAATTACCGACGAGATGGTGGCGGACTCGCCCGAGGTAGAGGACGTGCTGGCGGATATGCTGCCTCTGCTCGCCGACAGCGCCTTGGTAGCGCACAATGCGGGATTCGATCATATGTTTTTGCGCTATGCCTGCGAGAAAAGCGGATATTTGCCGTTCGACGGCCGAGTGCTCGATACGATTCCCGTATTGCGCATTTTGTTCCCGGCATTGACGAGCCTGCAGCTGTCGATGGTCAGCGCGGCGTTCGGCTTGGAGCACGACCGGCCCCATCAGGCGGATAGCGACGCGGAAGTGACCGCTCTGATTTGGCTGAAATGTTTGGAGAAGTTCGATACGCTGCCGCTGTTGACCGTACAGAAGCTCGCGCAGCTGTTCGAGACCGATCCGGGCGATACCGGTTGGTTTTTCCAGGAGATGCGGATCCGCAAAGAGACGAGCGTCAGCATTGATCCGGACGGGAACCGGTATTTCCGCCAATACGTGCTGAACGTCGGAGATTGGGACGAGGAGAAGCCGGCGAGGGAAGAAGACGAGCAGGCGGATATTGGCAAAGGCGATACGTTCGAGCCGTTCTACGAGCGGATTAAAGGAAACTTGCGCAACAAGTTCGAACGGTTCGAGGAGCGCGAAGCGCAGGAGCAAATGATTCACGAGGTCGAGAAGTCGTTCGGCGCCGGACGGCACTTGATGGTCGAAGCCGGAACGGGAACGGGCAAATCGCTCGCTTATTTGATTCCGTCGCTGTATTATGGCATCAAGGAAAACAAGAAAGTGATCGTCAGCACGCATACGATCAACCTGCAGGAGCAATTGCGCGGCCGGGACATCCCGCTGCTGCACGATATTTTTCCGGTGCCGTTCCGTGCCGCGGTGCTCAAAGGCCGCAGCCATTATTTATGCCTGCGCAAGTTCGAGCAGAAGCTGTACAACCGCGACTTCGCGAGCGAGAAGGATGACCGGATCAGTGCCGCGCAAATGGTCGTATGGCTAAGCGAGACGAAGCACGGGGATGACGAGGAGCTGTTTTTTGCGAATCGGGGTGCGGAGTTTTGGCAGACGGTCGCAAGCGATACGGACTCGTGTCTCAACCGGATGTGCCCTTGGTTCAAAAAATGTTTCTATCACCGCGCCCGTCACGAGGCTAACATTGCCGACGTCGTCATTACGAACCATTCGCTCTTGTTCACCGATATCCAGGCGGAAAACCGGCTGCTGCCGGCCTACAAGCAGCTCGTCATCGACGAAGCGCACCACTTCGAGGAAGTAGCCAGCAAACATCTGGGGATGGATCTGCATTACGGCTCGCTGCTCAATACGCTGTTGTGGCTGTACAAGGATGCCAGAAACGGACAGCTGCCTTCGCTTCAATTCAGGCTGGAGCGGGGGACGGAAGAAAAGGCGACGGAATGGAACGCCTCGATCGAGTCGGTTTACCCCCGGTTAGTCCGCATCAAGGAGGAATGGGATAAGCTGACGGAGCTTCTGTTCCTGCTCGTTTCCGAACGCAATGACGCTGCAGGAAGCGAGAGCGGCCAGTACGTAATGCGGCTGAAGCCCGAGACGCTTCCGAAATCGTGGAGCACGCTGCAGGTGATCGAAGAAAATATTTATCTCGAAGCGACCGAGGTCGCCAAGAAGCTCGATAAGCTCGTCTCCGAGCTGAAGGAAGGAACCGACGAGTTTTCGACAAGCAGTGTGCTGACGGATTTGTCCGGCTCCGTGAAACAGCTGGTGCGTCATCGGGACGTGCTGCGGTTTTTTATGCGCATGCAGGATAACGACTACGTCTTTTGGCTCGAAGCGTCTCCTTATTACAAAAGTAAATCGGTTCAACTGTTCGCCGTCCCTCTGGACGTCAGCCACTTATTGAAGCAGCATTTCTTCGACGCGAAGGATAGCGTCGTGCTCACTTCGGCAACGCTGACCGTGAACAAATCGTTTCAATATAGCGCATCCCAGGTAGGGCTCGAGCCGCTGTCCGACGAGCGGAAGGTGAAGACCGTTCAGCTCCCGTCACCGTTTCAATACCGGCAGCAGGCTCTCGTCTTAATCCCTCGGGATTTTCCGAGCGTCAAGGGCGCGACGGCGGATGCCGCATTTCTTGAAGCGCTAGTCGGCTCGTTAGCCGATGTCGCCGTAGAAACGAAGGGCAGAATGCTCATTCTGTTCACTTCCCACCGGATGCTCAAGCAAATTCATCCCGAGCTGAAGGAACGGCTCAAGCCGCATGCGATCCAGGTGCTCGGACAAGGCGTTGACAGCGGGAACCGGAGCAAGCTGATCCGCATGTTCCGTTCGCACTCGGCGAGCGTTCTGCTCGGGACGAGCAGCTTCTGGGAAGGAGTGGACATCCCCGGCGAAGCGCTGACCTGTCTCGCGATCGTCAGGCTGCCGTTCCAGCCGCCGAATCATCCGCTTGTGGAAGCGAAGAGCGAACAGATCAAGAAAAGCAATCAAAATCCGTTTACCGCGCTTTCTGTGCCTCAAGCGGTTATCCGTTTCAAGCAAGGCTTCGGACGACTCGTACGGACGGCTCAAGACCGCGGCGTCGTTATTATATACGATACGCGTGTATTGGAGACGTCATATGGCCGCAATTTCTTGTATTCGCTGCCCGGTCCCAAAATCGAGCATATGAGCACGCAGCATCTGGTATCGAGAATTTCAGCTTGGATGGGAGAGGAGAACGGATGAAGACGCCTAAAATATCGGAGGCGGTCGTTCGCCGGCTTCCGGTGTACCTCCGTTATTTGAACGAGCTTAGCAGACGCAACGTATTAATGGTTTCGTCCCAGGATTTGGGCCAGAAGCTGGACTTGAATCCGGCGCAAATCCGCAAAGATTTGGCTTATTTCGGAGAATTCGGCAAAAAAGGAATCGGCTACGACGTTGCCTATTTGATCGAGAAAATCAGGCAGATCTTGAAGCTGGACCAGCTTTTGCCCGTCGCTTTGGTCGGAGCGGGCAATCTGGGCCGTGCTCTGTGCAACTACAATGCTTACTTGAAGGACAATATGAAGATTGTAGCCGTCTTCGACAGCTCCCCGGACAAAATCGGGCTGCAATTGAACAATTTGACCGTGCTCCCGATGGCGGCGCTTGGCGATTCGATTAAGGAGCATAAAGTACGGATCGGCATCATTACGGTGCCGGCGTTCGAAGCGCAGGTCGTCGCCAATCAATTCGTCGAGGCCGGCGTCGAGGCGATCCTCAACTTCGCTCCGGTCATCATCAAGGTGCCGAACGATATTCGGGTGCACCATGCCGATTTTACGACGGAACTGATGAGTTTGGCTTATTATTTGGATCATTGACGGAACGCAAAACAAAGCGGTCTGCCGGACTCGGCAGGCCGCTTTGTTTATGCAGGAAACAAAAAAAGCGAGGAGCATCCCCGCTTCGCAATCGTCAAAACAGAGAGAAAAACAGCTTGTACAATACGAAGGCAAGAACCATGCTGATCGGAATCGTGATGAGCCAGGTCATGATCATCCGGCCGACCGTAGCCCACTTCACGTCTTTAAACCGGATTACGCTGCCCGTCCCGATAATAGCCGACGTAATAACGTGAGTCGTCGACAGCGGTTGTCCAAGCGCCGTCGAAGTCTGAATGACGATGGAAGAAGTCAGATCGGACGCGAAGCCGTTAACCGGCTCGATTTTCATTATTTTTTTGCTGACCGTCTTTATAATTTTCCAGCCGCCGATCGAAGTTCCGAGTCCCATTGCGGTAGCGGCAGATATTTTAACCCAGAGCGGCACATCCAGGCTCGTATGATAGCCTCCGGCAACCAAGCCGAACACGATAATGCCCATCGCCTTCTGTGCGTCGTTGCCCCCGTGGCTGAACGACAGCAGACCGGCGGATAGGATCTGGAACGTCCGGAACATCCGGTTCAGCTTCGATCGAGATTTGTTTCCACTGAAAAGAATAATATATTTCAGCAAAAGCATGATGAGAAATCCCATGGCGAAAGCGATAATCGGCGACAATATCAAAATATAAACGATTTTCAGAAAGCCCGACATGTGCAGCGAATCGATTCCGGCTCCCGCGATAACCGCACCTGCGAGTGCCCCGATCAGCGTATGAGAGGATGACGAGGGGATGCCGTAGTACCAGGTTAGCAAATTCCAGACGATAGCTGCGACCAGAGCGGCAATAACGACTTGGAGGCCATTATCGATTTCCGCGGGGTTGGCGATGCTGCCGCCGACCGTTTTGGCGACCTCGGAAGATAACATGGCGCCCACGAAATTCAATCCCGCCGCGTACAATACCGCGAAACGCGGAGACATGGCCCTCGTCGAGATGGAAGTGGCGATTGCGTTGGCCGTATCGTGGAAGCCGTTGATGAAGTCGAACAGCAACGCCAGTACGACGATGAAAATGATCAAAGTTAACATGATTTTCTCCTAACGCTTGGATTCATAAACGTTGCGCATCCCGAAACACGTCTGAGCACTTATGCGTAACGCAGTACGACGCTTTCCAAAATATCCGCGACGTCCTCACAGCTGTCTGTCGTCTGCTCCAGCCGCTCGTACAGCTCCTTCAGCTTGAAATCGTGATAAGGATCGGTCGGATGGGTGAAAATTTCGCGAATGCCTTCGCGCATAAGCCGGTCGCCTTCGTTTTCCAAACTGTTGATTTGTACGGTATGCTCCTGAATCTGCATATATTTCTTCTTCGAGAGCAGCTTGAATGCGGACAGCAGATGCTCGCAGGAGGATACAAGCACTTCGGAGAAATCCTTCATATATTGGTTCGTAAAGGTGATATTCAAATAGTCGAACCGGGCGATCGATGCTTCGATTCCGTCGAGCACGTCGTCAAGCCGGACGGCAAGCTCCATGATATCTTCGCGGTCCAGCGGCGTAATGAACACTTTGTTCAAGCCTTTAAAAATTTCGTGGGTAAACGAATCGCCTCTGTTCTCGATTTCTTTCAGCGCGTCGAAGTAGGTTGCCGGCGGCTTGTCGCCCATCATCGCCTCGCGGAACATGTGTGCACCCTTCAATGTGTTCTCCGCGCCTTGAATGAGCAGATTCAGGAAATCGATCTCGCCCTTTTTATTGAAAATCATCAAGCATAAAACCCCCAATGTCCGAATGGATGAAATCACTAATTTACACAAAATTAAAATTATCATATCGGGATAGGGAAAAGCAAACGGGTTTTGTCGAACTTTCGCCGATTTTGCTTCATCTAACATGGTTAGGCTTGATTTTGCCTAAGTGAAAAGGTACATTGGAAGACGGACGTACTGATTCGAACTTATTCGAAAGGTTGATAGCGATGGCAAAAACGTTAATCCGGGACGGCACGTTCGTTACCGTCACCGATGAATTCCCGATCGTGCGGGGAAGTATGGTCATAGAAAACGATAAGATCGTATACATAGGAGAGAAAGCTCCGGACGGAGCCGAACCGTTCGATACGATCATCGACGGCAGAGGGAAGCTCTATATGCCGGGTCTCGTCAATACGCATTGTCATGCCGCCATGTCGCTGCTTCGCGGATACGGGGATGATATGGCGCTGCAGGTTTGGCTCGAAGAGAAGATGTGGCCGAACGAAGCGAAATTTACCGGCGAGGACGTCCGCTGGGGGACGCTGTTGTCGATATTGGAAATGATCAAGGGCGGAACGACCAGCTTCGTCGATATGTACGATCATATGGATGAAGTGGCGCAAGCGGTGGAACTGTCCGGCATGCGGGGATGTTTGACCCGGGGCGTAATCGGACTATGTCCGCCGGACGTGCAGGACCATAAGCTGCGCGAAGCGGTTCAGTTCGCCAAAGACTGGCACGGCAAAGCGGACGGCCGGATTACGGCGATGATGTCGCCGCATGCCCCTTACACGTGTCCTCCCGATTATATCGAGAAAATCGTTCAGGCAGCCCATGATCTGGACTTGCCGCTGCATACGCATATGTCCGAGACGCTGCACGAAGTGCTGGAGAACGAGAAGCAGTACGGCTTGCGTCCCGTCGACCATTTGGCCAAGCTGGGCCTCTTCTCCCGTCCGAGCATCGTCGCTCATGCCGTTCATCTGACCGACGCGGAAATCGAGACGCTGCGCGCCCATGACGTGCGGGTATCGCATAATCCGGGCAGCAATCTGAAGCTGGCGAGCGGCGTGGCGCGCGTACCGGATCTGCTCAAGGCGGGCGTGCTCGTCTCCCTCGGAACGGACAGCTCGGCAAGCAACAACAATTTGGACATGTTTGAAGAAATGCGGCTTGCCGCTCTTATCCATAAGGGTGTATCGGGCGATCCGGTAGCGGTGCCGGCGAAGGAAGCATTAAAACTGGGCACGGTAAACGGCGCCAAATCGATTTGGCTCGACAAGGTCGGAACGCTGTCGCCCGGCATGAAAGCGGACTTTATCGCGCTCGACATCGACCAAGCGCACTTTTTGCCGAAGAGCGATTATATTTCCCATATCGTATATTCCGCCTCGGCCAAAGACGTCACGGACGTATTCGTGGACGGAAAGCAGATCGTAAGAGGCGGCGAATGCTTGACGCTTGACGAAGAGCGGATCAAGTTCGAAGCGCAGCGCCGGTTCGAGCTGCTGACGAACTGAAGCGGAATTAGGAAGGAAGGAGAAAACGACTGTGGCGAAAAAAATGACGTACAGCGCAATCCTATTGCTCGTGCTGATCACGGTCGCGCTCGTTTTTTTCTACCGGACGATTCATGGCGAGGAATGGGCGAGACGCGAGGCCGCGGCAAATTCCGTAACCGAGCATACGTATGGGGCGACGGTCGATCGGGTGGAAAGCTTCGTCGGCGAGAAGCCGTACATGATCGTATTCGGAAAGGATTCCGCCGGCAAAGAGGCGATATTCTGGGTGGACGGGACGAACGTGCACATGGAGTACGCTAGCGCGGGAATCGCGGAATCGGACGTGCGTCAAAAAGTATTGGAGCTAAACGGGGATAACGAAATCGTTCGCGTGCTGCCGGGTGTCCTGAACGGCACCTACGTGTGGGAAGTGTTCTACAAGCGCACGGAGGATGACGGAACCCGACATTATTACGGCTACTACCGCTTCGATAACGGCGCGGAGATCGATACTTGGCGGCTGAGTAAGCGAAAATGAGTGCAAAAGGGCCGGTTCCGGGAAGCAGTTCCCGGGATCAGCCCTTTTTTTTCTTCAAGATTAGCGCTGGCGCACTTTACGAAGGACGTTGATGACAAACAGAACGACCGACGCGATCACGAGCAAGCCGCCGATCGCCGCTGTCGGAATCCCGACTCCTTTATTGTCGTGAGCGAACATGAACATGCTGATCACAAGAAGCGGCAAGCCGATATTGTGGAGCCAGAACTGGACGCCCGCGAGCTTCGTCTTGCCCGCATCCGGGTACACCGTATAAATAACGCCGATAATCGCCAAAGACGCCCAACCGAGCAAGTTGATATGTGCGTGCGCGGACGTATATCTGAACGCCTCCGCGATCCCCATAGCAAGCCCCATGACGACTCCGATCAAGAAGTAAATGACCGATACTTGAATAAAGCGAGCTCCCATATCGTTTTCCTTCTCCTCCTTCAAGAAGATGTATGCATTCGACAATAGTATGTATGACATTATCCCTATTCGTTGCAAACGCCTTCAATTCCTTTTGTCCCCAAAAAAATAGTTTAATGCGACATTCATCGCGCTCCGATTGCGGTTTCCACACATTGCATCACAAATCGGTATATCAACTATGATATACTCTTTGTATAGCAGTTCGAGAATCAAACTAAATTTGCTTAAGAAAGGGGGACGTCGCGTGAAGTTGCGTCTCTTACCTGTTTTAACGAGCGTTATTGTGTCTTCGGCCGTTTTGTTCGGAGGTTGGTTTCTATATGACAGCTTGGCGATGGAAAATCCTCTTTCGCGGATCGTGCAGGAGCAGCCGGGCATCGAGCAGTCTATAATCAATGTCGGCAGCGATACGGTGTCGATTGAAGTAACTCCTAAGTCCGACGCGAATCTTCGTGAAATATATAATTCGATTGTGGAAAAAGGCAGTTCGATAATCGGCAATAAGCAGGTTGAATTGGTCGTAAAGGACACGAGCACGCCGGAGCTGGACCGTTGGTGGTCGGATGCTTTGTTCGACGTGGCGGAAGCGATGGAAGGCAAGCACTATACGGCGATTCCGGCCGCTCTGGAGGCGAAGAAGGCTGCATTTCCGGGACTTCAAGTAAGCACGGAAATGGACGATCAGTACGTTTATGTGCATCTGACCGATGGAACGCATCACAAATACAAGCTGCTTCCCCGCAAAGCACAGCGGATAGGAGTGTGGCCTAATGAGTAAAATAAGCAAAGAAGTGCTGATCGGATTCGTGCCGGTCCTGCTTGCGTTTCTTATTTTTATGGGCGTAAATGTGATCCCGCTTGTACTTGCAGGGGTCATTCTTTTCTCCTTATTGTATGTAACGCGTATGCGGGACAACCTGGGAGTCGCTTCCTCCGAGAGGAAAGGAAAAAGCCGGACGCCTTCTTATTTGACATTCGACGATATCGGCGGTCAGGACCGAGCCAAGAATGAATTGAAAGAAGCGTTGGATTTCCTGATCCGTCATGAAGAAATCCGTAAATTCGGAATAAGGCCGCTGAAAGGCATTCTGCTCACAGGGCCTCCGGGAACGGGGAAAACCTTGATGGCGAAAGCCGCGGCACATTACACGAATTCGGTCTTCGTATCGGCTTCGGGCAGCGAATTCGTGGAGATGTACGTCGGTGTCGGCGCAAGCCGCGTCCGCGATCTGTTCAAGGAAGCCCGCAGCCGGGCGGCCAAGGAAGGGAAGGACAGCGCGATCATTTTCATCGACGAGATCGATGTCGTCGGCGGGAAGCGGGAAGGCGGGCAGCACCGCGAGTACGATCAGACGTTGAACCAGCTGCTGACCGAGATGGACGGCATTCATACAGCCGATACGCCGCGCATTTTGATGGTGGCCGCGACAAACCGGAAAGAAATGCTGGACAGCGCTTTGCTGCGCCCGGGACGGTTCGACCGGCATATCCAGGTCGATTTGCCGGACAAGAAAGGCCGTATGCATATTTTGCAAATTCATGCCAAAAACAAACCGGTTTCGACCGAAGCCAGCATGGATCGGGTGGCCGGGGAAACGTTCGGCTTCTCCGGCGCCCAGCTCGAGAGCGTCATGAACGAAGCGGCGATCTATGCCATGAGAGATGACAATCCGGAAATCGACCAGAAGCATTTCTCCCTTGCTATCGATAAAGTGATGATGGGCGAGAAAACGGACCGGGAATCGACGATGGAAGAGCGCAAGCGCGTCGCACTGCATGAGCTCGGGCACGCCATCGCGGCGGAAATGGTCAAGCCGGGTTCCGTATCCATGGTGTCGCTAAGTCCGCGCGGACAGGCGCTCGGATATGTCCGTCACAATCCGCAGCAGGATCAATATTTGTACACGCGCACCGAGCTGGAGCAGCAAATCATGATCGCGCTCGGCGGAGCCGTCGCCGAAGAAATATTCTACGGCGGACGGAGCACCGGCTCGCGGAACGATTTCGAGCAGGCGCTGCATCTCGTGAGGACGATGATGGATTCCGGATTGACCGGTCTAGGCATCATCGATCGGCAGATGGTGACGCAGGAAGAACTGATGAAAGAAAACTCGGCTATTCTCGACACGCTGCATCAAGCGACCCGCGATATGCTGGAGCATTACCGATTCGTATTCGAGCAATCGCTGGACATCTTGATCCGGGAGGAACAGCTGCCCGGGGATTCGTTCCGGGCGCTGCTTGCCGAGGCGAAGGCGGGCAAAACTTCGGCTTGATCCGTCGATTGGAGCCAAAACAAAAACGAAAACAAACTTCAGCCAGTAGCTGAGGTTTGTTTTCGTTTCGTCTGGTTTTACTAGCATTTGCGGACTTTTTGTGTCTGTGGGTGAAATATTTCGCCTTTAGGTGTATCATCGATGTATAGGATTCAGTCATCGAAGGTTTGTCCGGAAGGAGATTCAAGCGTGCAAATTACAAAAATCGGCGTCGTCGGCGCCGGGACGATGGGACAAGGAATCGCGGAAATGCTGGCGGCGAGGGGAATCGATGTGCTGCTGCTGGAGAAAAGCCAGGAGAAGCTGGAGCACGCGTGGAGATGCATAGAGCTTAGCTTGTTGAAGCAATTGGAGAAATGGGCGATAACAGAAGCGGAGAAGAAGCTGATTCTGGGCAAAATTCATAAGACGTTCGCCATCGAGCAATTGGCCTCGTGCGAGATGATTATCGAGACCGTGTCCGAGGATCTGGACATCAAGAAAGAAGTATTCGGGAGGCTTGACGCCATATGCCCGGACGTCATCATTGCAAGCAATACGTCCACGCTCAGCTTGACCGAGCTTGCGGGGGAAACGGCCCGTCCGGAGCGGGTCATAGGGCTGCACTTCACTTATCCCGCCGGCAAAAGCCCGCTTGTCGAGATCGTGCGCGGCTTGAAGACGTCGAATGAAACGTATGAGACCGTCCGCAGCTTCGTCGAGCAGACGATTCGCAGAAAAGGCATCATGGTCTACGAGTCTCCCGGATTCGTCACGACCAGACTCATTTGTACGTTAATCAACGAAGCGATGCACACGCTTTCGGAAGGGGTCGCTTCCGCCGAAGATATCGATACCGCGATGAGAGTCGGCTACGATTTCCGCTACGGCCCGCTCGAGATGGCCGACAGGTTCGGTCTCGATGCGGTGCTGGCCGCGATGGAACGGATGTTCCGGGAATACGGGGATTTGAAATATCGGCCGTCGTTCATGCTGAAGCAGATGGTGCGGGCCGGCCATCTCGGGGTCAAGACGGGTACGGGATTTTTCGAATATGACGAGGACGGTGACCGGCTGTGAACGTGCTTGTGATCAATGCGGGCAGCTCTTCGGTCAAATACCAGCTGTTCGACATGACGAACGAGACGGTGCTTGCGAGAGGGAAAGTCGAACGGATCGGCATGGAGACGGCGATGCTGACGCATGAGCCTGCCGGCAAGCTGGAAATACGCGAAGTCAGCGAAATATTGGACCATACGACGGCCATCCGCAAAGTGCTGCGAATATTGACCGACCCAAAGGAAGGCGTTCTTGTTTCCTTGGAAGATGTGCATGCGGTAGGTCATCGCGTTGTGCATGGAGGGGAATCGTTCTCCGGTTCCGTACTTATCGACGAAGGCGTCAAACAGGAGATCAAACGGCTGTTCGACCTGGCTCCTCTGCATAATCCCGGGGCGCTCACGGGCATTCTAGCCGTTGAAGCAAACCTGCCGCATATTACGCAGGTAGCGGCGTTCGATACGGCGTTTCACCAGACGATGCCCGCGGTTTCTTTCCGGTATCCGATTCCGAACGTGTTCTACAAGAAGCATCGCGTCCGGCGATACGGTTTCCACGGCACGTCCCACCAGTACGTAAGCGGTCGGGTGGCGGAGCTGTGCGGACGGCCGCTGGACCAGATGAAGATGATCACCTGTCATATCGGGAACGGCGCCAGCGTCACGGCCATTATGAACGGCCATTCATTCGATACGAGCATGGGGATGACTCCGCTCGAGGGTCTCATGATGGGCACCAGAAGCGGCGACATCGATCCCGCCATCGTACCGTTCGCCATGGACAAGGAAGATTTGTCGCTGAACGAAGTGAACTCGATGCTGAACAAGCACAGCGGTTTGTTTGCCGTATCGGGAGGCATGGGAGACATGCGCGAAATTATCGAGGCGGCGCAAGAAGGAGACCGCAACGCGAAGCTCGCGTTCGACATGTACGAGTACAGGCTGAGAAAATATATCGGCGCTTACGCCGCGGCGATGAACGGCTTCGACGCGCTCGTATTTACGGCGGGAGTCGGAGAGAACAGCTCCTTGCTGCGCAAGTCGGTTTGCGATCAGCTGAGCTTTCTCGGCATCAAGCTGGATGACGAAGCGAACGAGAAGAAATCCGGCGGCGACCGAATCATTTCTACCCCCGATTCGCGCATCGAAGTTTGGGTCATCCCGACCAACGAAGAGCTGATGATTGCGAGAGATACGTTCCGGGAAGCAGTGAACAAGACGCTGCAGCCGTCGACGTAAATAGGATAGGATTGGGAACATAAGGAGGAATGAAGATGGAGCTAAGCACGATACGGGAAGTGAGCCGTCATGCCGGGAAGCCGGTTCGAATCGGCTGCTGGCTGCACCACAAACGATCGAGCGGTAAAATCCAGTTTCTGCAGCTGCGCGACGGCACCGGCTTCATTCAGGGCGTTGTTGTGAAAAGCGAGGTTCCGGACGAAGTGTGGGAAGCCGCTTCCAAGCTTACGCAAGAAAGCTCGCTCTATGTGACAGGCATGGTCCGGGAGGATGCGCGAAGCCAGAGCGGATTCGAGCTGAGCGTCACCGGCGTGGAAGTGATCCAGCTGGCGGTCGATTACCCGATTACGCCGAAGGAGCACGGCGTCGATTTCCTGATGGACCACCGCCATCTGTGGCTGCGGGCGCCGCGTCAGCGGGCGATCATGGTCGTGCGGGCGCAAATCATCCGCGCCATTCAGCAGTTTTTTGACGATAACGGGTTTTACCTTGTAGATCCTCCGATCTTGACGCCATCGTCCTGTGAAGGTACGACGAATTTGTTCCATACGAAATATTTCGATGAAGACGCGTATTTGACCCAAAGCGGTCAATTGTATATGGAAGCGGCTGCTATGGCGCTCGGCAAAGTCTATTCGTTCGGCCCGACGTTCCGTGCGGAGAAATCGAAAACGCGCCGTCATTTGATCGAGTTTTGGATGATCGAGCCGGAAATGGCGTTTGTCGATCATGAGCAAAATCTGGTCGTGCAGGAGCGTTTCGTCTCCCATATCGTTCAATCCGTCGTGGCGAATTGCCGGAAGGAGCTGGAGACGCTCGGCCGGGACATTTCCAAGCTGGAGCCCATTCAAGCGCCGTTTCCCCGAATCACATATGACGAAGCGATTCGCCGGCTGAAACAGAACGGGCACGAGATCGAGTGGGGCGAAGATTTCGGAGCGCCGCACGAGACGGAGATCGCTCAGCAATTCGATAAACCGGTCTTCATTACGCATTATCCGGCTTCGTTCAAAGCGTTCTATATGAAGCCGGACCCGAACCGCCCGGAAGTCGTGCTTTGCGCCGATATGATCGCGCCGGAAGGCTACGGGGAAATTATCGGGGGAAGCCAAAGAATCGACGATCCGGATTTGATGCAGGAACGTTTCAAGGAACACGAGCTGGCCGAGGATGCTTATCGCTGGTATTTGGACCTGCGGAAGTACGGCACCGTTCCTCATTCCGGGTTCGGACTCGGGCTGGAGCGTACCGTCGCCTGGATATGCGGGCTTGAACACGTGAGGGAGACGATTCCATTCCCGCGCCTGTTGTACCGGTTATATCCTTAATGGGGAGGAGGCGTTCGTTTGGCGAAAGGGGAAGACCGTAAACAGATCGAACGGGGAATGGCGGCGGCCATGCAGGCGGGCGGCGTCTCGATTCCGGTCATGCTGCTTAGACTGTACAAAAGAATGAAGCTGTCCGACACGGAAGCGATGCTGCTCATTCAGTTAATGGCTTACAAAGACAAAGAGGGCAAAGATTTTCCGACCTTGGAGGAGCTGCAAGGACGCATGTCGGCCCAGCCGGATACCGTCATCAAGGCGCTGCAGCGCCTGCTGAAGGATCAAGTACTGCAGATCGACGAAGAGATCGACCCGCAGACCGGGATACTGAGCGAGTCCTATAACCTTACTCCGATGTACCGCAAATTGGCGGACGCGTGGACCGAGGAAGCCCGGGAAGGGAGAGGCTCGGCCTCTCCGGCCTCCAAGGCGGCGCCTGCCAAGACGGAAGCGGCCGATATATTTACCGTATTCGAGAAAGAGTTTGCCCGTCCTTTGACTCCGATGGAGTGCGAGACGGTATCCCAGTGGCTCGACCGGGACCGCTATCCGGAAGAACTGATCTTGTTCGCGCTTAAAGAAGCGGTGTTTGCCGGTGTCATCCATTTCCGTTATATCGACCGGATCTTGCTGGAGTGGAACCGTAACCGCGTTCAGACGCCCGAGCAGGCGAGAGAATATACGCAAAAATTCAGAGGAGGCCGATAAGCGGCCTCTTTCTTTTTTTAGTCAGCACCCGGTATCGGATAAAAGAGGAGCGTTCTGCTAAATCTAAAGCATACATCTGACATCTGCCGTTAACAAGCTGGAGGACCTGCCATGAGCCATCAGTCGAAAGGGGATCTTCCCCGGAAGTACCTTTCCCATATCAGTTCCTACAATATGACCTATTTGCATTTACGGCATCCGCTGACCGTCGCTTGGTGGGCCGCGGCTTTCCCGGGATTCGGACATTTGCTGATCGGCAGGTATCTGAAAGGGTACTTCCTGCTTATATGGGAAGTCGTAATCAACTGGTTCTCCAAATTAAATGAAGCGATGGTGTACTCCTTTACAGGTCAATTCGATCTGGCCCGCCAAGTGCTGGATAAACGATGGGTGCTGCTTTACATTGCCGTTTACATTTATTCCATATGGGACAGCTACAGGCTTACAGTCGATACGAACAAAATCGTGAAGCTGGGGCGTTATGCCCAATCTCCGATCCAGTCGTTCTTTATCGGGCCGTTCTCGGTTAATTTCCTCGACAAACGAAGTCCGCAGCTTGCCATATTCTGGTCTGTGCTCATGCCGGGACTCGGTCACCTGTACCTGCATCTGATTCCGACGGGATTTTTATTGCTGTGCATGACGATCATGCAGGTGGTCATGTCGCATTTCCTCGAAGCTTTCTATTTAACGATGATCGGTTCGTTTCGGGAGGCCGTCGCCGTGCTCGATATCGAATGGACGCTTTTTCTGCCGTCCATCTACGGGTTCTCGATATATGATTCCTACGTCATCGCAGTGGAGTACAACGAACTATTCCGCAAGGAACAGTCCCAATATTTACGGAATGAATATCAATCCGACTCGTTCGATATGCCGCTATGATTAGTACAAAGTCAGAGCAATATTTTGTGTAATCCAATCCGTACGAGGATTCGTCCTAAGCAAAAATTCCAACTTTGAAGAGTACCATGCAAGTCTGACTTTGTACTTGGGGGCACGCCGCTATGTATATAATTTCTGCGTTTCAGCAATCGTTGGACGTAGAACTGGCCGTTGCCGAACTCGAGCAGCTTGGAATCGGCAAAGAACGGATTATGGCCGTTCCGCTTGAACAGATGCTGGGAGGCCGGTCTCTGCTAGATTCGATTCATCGTTCCGACGGGATCAGTTTGTTCGACATCGGTGCCGTGATCGGTACCGTTTGTGCCGTGCTCGGAGCCAGCTTTGGTTTTATTTTGACTTGGGGGCCGGTCATTTGGGGGCTGATCGGGTTTATAACCGGGTTCCTCATCGGGTTTGCGCTGGACTTGTTCGTGAACCGGCGTTTATTGAAGAAGAAGCGGGTGAGGCGGCCGGCTGCGGAATTGATCCTGATGGTTCGCTGCTTGAGCGGGGAACAATCGAGCGTGCGTCATATTCTTGAACAGCACTATGCCCTTGGCATCGGGGTGGTGGAGCGGCCGTAGGGCCGGTGAAAAATTTGTTGAGAAAGTACGCAAAAAGAGGAGGCGACGATGACAAGGGTTTGGGGAATGCACTCCACTTTGACTTTCTCAACGGTTTAAAAGCGGCCATTTGGCCGCTCGGTGTAGTAGAGGATTACAGATTCAAAGCTTTCCAGCGATAAGCATACTCGAACAAAAACTCGAAAGCTTCCAGATGACGCTTCGCCTCGAACACGTTGGCCCCCCAGGCGTAAATGCCGTGATTGCGCAGCACGATACCCGGTACTCTCGCGTCAAGCCGACCTTCGACGAGGGCGGCGATTCTCGCGATGTCCGCATAGTTCGGCAGGATCGGCACTTCGATGCGCGCGTCTTCCTCCCAGATGTTGAACGCCTTGATCAGCTCCACCCCTTGAAACGGTACATAGCCGCCCTCCGCGTACAGCTCGGAAATGATATTGTTGTACACGGTATGGACGTGGAACACGGCACCGCAGCCGGTCAACCTGTAAATCTCGCAATGGATGAGCGTTTCGGCCGAAGGCTTCAATCTCGTCGGTTCAACCGGACGCCCGCTGCCGTCCACGATCAAGTAGTCTTCCGGCGAATGCTTCGACTTGTCCCGGCCGCTCGAGGTGACGGCGAAGGCGAAACGGTCGGAAGCGAATTCGCCTACCCGTACCGACAAGTTGCCGCTTGTCGCGGGAAACCAGCCGCGCGCGTCAAGCTCCGTTTTTACTTCCTTCAATTGACTGAAAGCAAGCTGGCGCTGCTCCAATGTATAGATGGGATCGTTCAAAGCTTATTCTCCTTCCTGAATCGACTTCAGATGACGGATCACGTCATGGAATGTTTCATAAGGCACATAGGGCAAGCCGAGCTGTTCGCATTTCGTGATCAGGTGCGATCTGGCAAATACGAGGTCGGCGAGCTTTGCGCCTTCGAAATCCGTAACGCTGTCCCCAATCAATATCCGCATATAATCTTCTTCGGAATAACGGCGGATGACCGTCGTCTTGCACATCCCGCAGTCGTTCGAGCAGTGCTCGTCGCACCGGTGCGGCCAAACGATTCGAATCCGTTCCCCGGAAAAATCGCTGGCATTGCAATAAATCCGCTCTTCCGGAATCGGAAAAGGCTCGAGCAGCGGCAGCAGGAAAAAGTCGATCCCGCCGCTCGTGACCAGAAACTCGATGCCGTTTTGCTCGCAATAGCTCAGAAGCTCCGGGAAACCGGCTCTAATGTTTGCGGTATCGAAGACGAATTTCGCCACTTCGTCCTTGCTTGAAGAAGGAAGCAGCTCGAACATGCGCCCGACGCCGTCCCGGATGCTGATCTTGTTCGTAACGACTTGATCGACCAGCGTCTCCCAGCCCGGCGGGTTGAAATGCCGCATAATGGCGACGATGTTATCGCTCTCCGTAATCGTTCCGTCGAAATCGCAGAAAATAATCGGGCGCTTCATTGTTTGGCCCCCCACCGTTCGATGGCGGCGTCCAGCTCCGGATGCGACTCGGCGTAATCGGCCAAGGCGACGCCGTTCATAACGGCCTCAATAGCTTGCCGGAAAGCTTGTCCGCCCGCGGCCGTGCCCAGCGGGTGGCCGTGAATGCCTCCTCCGGCGTTTACGACAACTTCGGTTCCGAAATCGCGAATGATCCAAGGAACGAGCCCCGGGTGGATGCCCGCCGACGGAACGGGGAAGCTGCTTCGCAGCAGGAGGGACGGCAGATTGTCTACGCTCCCCGGCGCACGGTATACGTAATCCTCGTCCAGCTTGTCGGTGACGAGCGCATGACGGATCGCCATATTCTCTTCCTTCGGCATAACGACGGAGCCGTATGGCGAAGGGAACAAGACGAGGTCGGCTCCGCACAGCCGCATCAGCTTGCCCAGCAGCACGGAGGCGGAGATGCCGTAATGAGGCGACGGATACAAAGCTCCCGCCAAGGCCGGATGCGCCGCGATCGGGACGTTAATATCCGGATCGGCGCTCAACTCGCGCAGCGTATCGAAGCCGTAGGCAAGCACATTGAACAAAATCGCGTTCGCTCCGGCGGCAATCGCCTTCTTTGCTTGATCCGCCAGCTTGGAAGCGGGGCCGGTCACGTTCACGGCATAGAGCAGCTTTTGCCCCGTTACGGCTTGAGCCCGGCCTGCCGCCGCCATGCAAGCTTCGACCCGTTTCTCGATAGGGGTGAGCGGATTCTCGAACAAAATTTCGTCGTCCTTGATCAGATCGACCCCGCCTGCGGCTTGACCGTAGAACTGATGGCTCAGCTCTTCGAGATCGTGACCGACTACGGACTTGAAAATGCTCATGAGCAGCGGGCGGTCATGAACGCCGAGCAGCTCGCGCACGCCGGCAACGCCGAATTTCGGCCCGCCGAACCCGCTCAGGAAGGAAGGGGAGAACTGCAGATCGATCAGCTTGATCCTCCCGTCCATCGACAGCTTCCCGAACACGGTGACGAGCAGGGCCGGGACATCGGCGCTGAAGTTGATGTCGGGATAAGCGATCCGGATATCGGCGTAACGTCCGCCTGAGCCGTCCGGAGCGTCGGATGCTTCCGTCACTTGTACGGAGAGAACTTGCCCCAGATGCTTTTCCATTTCCTTTTGCTTCGCCGCAGGCAGCTCGGTCCAGCTGCCGACGGTCAGTCCTACGGCGATCGATTGGGCTTTTTTATGAAAATCGGCTTTGTCGTCATAACAACGGTAAGTTGCGACGCAATAAGAACTCATAACTACACCTGCTTTCCTTGCGGCAAAGATTGTTCGGCGATCTGCTTGCCCATCTCGCGTGCCCGCTCGGCGGCGCGGAATACGGCGCGGCCGACGGATTCCGCTACGCGGTTTTCCTGCAGCAGCTCGATGGCGGCCTGAGTCGTTCCGTTCGGAGACGTCACTTTCCGACGTAGCTCGCTTGGCGCTTCGTTTGTCGTTTTGACCATTTGGGCGGCGCCCAATACGGTTTGAACCGTCAGCTCGCGGGCCGACTCCTCGGACAGTCCGCCTTCAACGCCTGCGGAAATCATCGCTTCCATGATGTAGTATATATAAGCGGGGCCGCTGCCCGAGACGCCGGTCACGATGTCGAGCTTGTGCTCTTCTACAATGGTGACGACGCCTACCGCCTCGAACAAGGCGAGAGCGGTGCGACGCTGCCCGGCGGATACGGTCTCGGAGAAGCTGATCCCGGTCGCTCCGAGTCCGATCGTGCTGCTCGTGTTCGGCATTGTCCGCGCAATAGGGAAAGTTCCGCCGAGAAAGCGCTGAAGCGTCTCGATGGAAATTCCCGCCATGACGGACACGATCAGTTGGTCCGGGCGAAACAGATGGCGGATTTCGGCAATGCCGGACGCGGCATCTTTAGGCTTCATGTTCAGGACGACTATATCCGCTTCCCGGACCCGTCGTTCCAGCTCTTGGGGGTGGCGCGACGCCTGGATTCCGTAAGTTTCCCGCACGTATTGCAGCCTCTCGTCGTCTTGACGGTTGACGGCATATATGTTTTCCGGCACGGCGATTTCTTTCTCGATCAGTCCGCGAAACATGGATTCGGCTAACGAACCCGCGCCGATAAATGCGATTTTCTCCTGCAGCATAGCCGTATTACTCATCGTACAAGTCTCCTTTCCTGGCCGGGCGGCCGGGTTCTATCCGCGGATTTGCCCGGTTCCGTGCACGACATATTTCGTCGAGGTCAGAGCAGGCAGCCCCATCGGACCGCGCGCATGCAGCTTCTGCGTGCTGATTCCAATCTCCGCGCCGTACCCGAATTCGAATCCGTCGGTAAAGCGGGTGGAGGCGTTATGGTAGACGGAAGCCGCGTCGACTTCCTTAAGAAAACGTTCGGCGCGTTCGGTATGCTCGGTAACGATGCATTCCGAATGAAGCGTACCGTATGCGCTTATATGCTCGAGCGCTTCGTCCAAACCGTCTACGACCTTGACGGACAGGATGAGATCGTTGTACTCGGTCCGCCAGTCCGTCTCCGTCGCTTCCTTCATCCCGGGTACGAGCGAACGGCTTCTGTCGCAGCCTCTCAGCTCGACTCCCAGCTCTTTAAGCTTCCCGGCAAGATCGGCCAGATGCGCCCCCGCATACCGTTCGTGAACGAGCAGCGTCTCCATCGAGTTGCATACGGAAGGGCGCTGCACTTTCGCATTGATGACGATCGGCTCGGCAATTGCCGGATCGGCTTCGTCGTCCAGATACGTATGGCAAATGCCTTCGCCCGTTTCGATAACGGGAACCGTCGAGTTTTGCACGACATTCTGGATAAGCGAACGTCCGCCCCTCGGAATGATGACGTCGAGCAGCCCGTTCAGCTTCAGCAGCTCGTCGACCGAAGAGCGGTCCGAGCTCTCGATAATTTGCACGCAGTCCGGCGGCAAAGCGGAGCGGGACAACGCTTTATGCATAATGCCCACGATCGCTTTATTCGATTCGAGCGCGGCCGACCCGCCGCGGAGCACGACCGAGTTTCCGCTTTTTAAGCATAGGCCGGCGGCGTCGACGGTGACATTGGGGCGCGCTTCGTACACGATTCCGATTACGCCGAGCGGGACCGTATATTTGCGGATCACGAGGCCGTTCGGACGAGTCGTTTCTTCCAACAGGCGTCCGGTCGGATCGGGAAGCTCGATAATTTGCCGAAGCCCTTCCGCAATCCCTTCGATCCGCTTTTCGGTCAAGGCGAGACGGTCAAGCAGCGACTCGGAGGTGCCTTCCTGCCGGCCGCGCTCCAAATCTTTGGCGTTCGCTTCCAGAATGGCCGCGCTTTCGGCGATCAGCGCATCCGCCATCAACGCGAGCGCTTCGTTTTTTTGCTCCGTCGTCAAACGGTTCATGATGCGGGCGGCTTGCTTCGCTTTTGCCGCTTTCTCGCGAACTTCACTCATAAGTAGTCCTCCTCCGGATATTGGATGAAATGCCGTTTACATGCTCCGTACGAAATCGGTCAATCGATCGGCAGCCAGCTCGAACGATTCCGCTTCGCTTCTTCGTTTGCACTCGACGATGCCTTCGGCGGCGCGTTTCCCGACCGTTACCCGCAGCGGGAGGCCGATCAGATCGGCATCGGCGAATTTGGCCCCGGCCCGATCGTCGCGGTCGTCGTACAGCACGTCGCAGCCCGCGTTTTGCAAGTCGCGATACAGCTTCTCGGCCAGTTCCATCTGTACGGTATTGTTGGTCTGGATGACGATGAGATGAACGCGATACGGCGTTATCTCGGCGGGCCAGACGATTCCCGCATCGTTGTGATGCTGCTCGACGATAGCCGCCAGCAGGCGGGAGACGCCGATGCCGTAGCAGCCCATGATATACGGGTTGGACTTGCCGGAATCGTCCAAATACGTCGCGCGCATCGCCTCGCTGTATTTCGTGCCGAGCTTGAAGACATGGCCGACTTCAATGCCCTTATCGAAGCGGAGTTCTCCTCCGCAGCGGGTGCACCGGTCTCCGGCAGTCGCCGTCCGAAGGTCGCCGTACAGATTGATCCGGAAGTCACGGTCCGCATCGACGTCAACCAGATGGCGGTCAGCGGCGTTGGCTCCTACGATCGCTTGGCGCATACCGCGAATTTCTTCGTCCGCCATAATCGGGATGTCGGACGGCAAGTTGACCGGCCCGATAAATCCCGCTACGGACCCGAGCTTATCCGTAATATCCTGCTCCGACATCAATTCCGCGGACGTTGCGCCGAGCATGCGTTTGATCTTCGTCTCGTTCAGCTCGCGGTCTCCCCGGACGAGTGCTACGACCGGGCGTCCGTCGATGAGCAGCGCGATCGACTTGACGATGCGTTCCGGTCCGACACCGAAGAAACGGGTCAGCTGGGCGATCGTTCTGCAATTCGGCGTCTCGACGATTTGTCCGGCGCCGAAGGCAGCGGGGGCGGTGGCGCCCGGTTCGGCTTTGTCGGCGGCCACGCCGCCCGCATCCGCTTTGGCGTTTACGCTCCCGACCGATTCCGCCAGCTCGAGATTGGCCGCATAATCGCATTGACCGCAATGTACGATCGTATCTTCGCCGATGTCCGACAGCGCCATAAATTCATGTGTATCGGAGCCGCCTATCGCCCCCGAGTCGGCTTCGATGGCACGGAACTTCAACCCGCATCTTGTGAAAATGGCGGTATACGCGTCGTACATCCTCGTATAGCTCTGATCAAGCCCTTCCTGAGAGGCATCGAACGAGTAGGCGTCCTTCATCAGAAATTCGCGGCCCCGGAGCAGCCCGTAGCGCGGACGCCTTTCGTCGCGGAATTTCGTCTGGATTTGATAAAGCGTGAGCGGGAGCTTCTTGTACGACTTCACTTCGTCCCGGACGAGCGAAGTAATTGCCTCCTCATGAGTAGCCCCGAGCGCGAACGGCCGTCCGTTGCGGTCTTTGAGACGCATCAGCTCGTCGCCGTACACGTCCCAGCGGCCGCTCTCCTGCCACAGCTCCGCCGGATGAAGCGCCGGCAGCAGCAGCTCGACCGCGCCGGCCTTCTCCATTTCCTCCCGGATGATCCGCTCTACATTGCGCAGGACGCGGTAACCGAGCGGAAGGTAAGTATAGACCCCGGAAGCAAGCTGTCGGATCAGACCGGCGCGCGCCATAAACCGGTGGCTTGCCGTCTCGGCATCGGAAGGGTCGTCCCTCAATGTCGGAATGAGCGTATGTCGCAGCCTCATATATGGTTACCTCCCCGCAAAAACGATCCATTCGTCCCGGTGGACGACTTCGATCCGCGATACGTCCACGCGCTTGCGAACTTCATCGGTTGATAGGCCGGCTACGGCCTTCAATTGCCAAGATGCGTAGTTGACTACTCCTCGGCCAAGCGTGCGTCCATTCAAGTCCGTTACCTCGATCACGTCACCCGGATGGAATTCTCCGTCCACTTCGGTTACGCCGGCCGGCAGCAAGCTTTTGCCTCCGTCGATAAGTGCTCGTTCCGCTCCGGTGTCGACCTGCACTTTGCCTTGCGGCTCGGAGTGGAAGCCGATCCACTGCTTTTTAGTGGACAACGTATGCGAGCTTGTATCGAAATAAGTGCCTTTGCCCGTACCTCGCACCGCATGGAGAATATCTCCGGGTTCATCCGCCCGGCCTACAAAGACGGGAACTCCGCCGCTCGTGGCGATTCTCGCCGCTTCGACCTTGGAGCGCATGCCGCCCGTGCCGACGGAAGAACCCGAGCCTCCGGCGATGCGGAAAATGTCCTCGCTTATTTCCTCGACACGGTCGATGCGGTGCGCGTTGCTGTTTTTGCGCGGGTCGTCCGTATACAAGCCGTCGGTATCGGTAAGGATGACCAGCTTCTGCGCTTTCAGCAAATTGGCGACGAGGGCGGATAACGTATCGTTCTCTCCGAACTTCAGCTCGTCGACGGCGACGGTATCGTTCTCGTTAATAATCGGGATCACTCTGCGGATCATCAGCTCCTGCATCGTCATGAGCGCATTGTGGTTCCGCTTGCGGCTTCTGAAGTCGGAACGGGTGAGTAAAATTTGCGCAACCGAATAGTCGTGCTTCGCGAAAGCTTCATTATAGCACTGCATGAGCAGCGCCTGGCCGACCGCCGCCGAAGCTTGCTTCTCGTGAAGCGCCTTCGGCCGCTTGGCGTAGCCGATTTTGCGGAATCCGGCAGCGACGGCGCCGGATGTGACAAGCACGACGCTGTATCCTTCATCCTGAAGCCGGGACAGCTCTCCGGCAAAAAAATCGATTTTGGAGCGATTCAGCCCGCCTTCGTCCGATGTGAGCGAGCTGCTGCCGATTTTGATTACGATTCGTTGGTGCATACTGGTGTCCCACCTTGCTCTATCGTTTTGACGGCGGCGATTCGCGGGGAAAAACAAAAAGACTCCCATCCTGTTAAGGACGAAAGTCGGCTTCCGCGGTACCACCTTAATTGACGGTCCCTTTGCAAGCGGATCGTCATCTTCGTTCCCTGATAACAGCAGGGAGCTGTTCAACTCGTCGTTGACCGTTCGGGGGTGGGTTTCGGCAAAGCCATCACGGTAAATTTTCGCAGCCTTCGAAATTTACTCTCTGGGCGTGTGGGCATTTTTCCTACTGGTCCCGTCATCACGTTATGTTCGAAATGTTACTAAATAGAATATCACTCCGGCTGCCGTTTGTAAAGAATTTCGGCGCAATATCCTCAACCGAACAAATTCAGCGCGCCGATTCGCCGAACCGCTTCTTCGAGCCGTTCCTCGGACGAGAGCAGGCCGACGCGCACATAGCCTTCTCCATGCGTGCCGAAGCCGATTCCCGGAGCGACCATCACGTGAGCTTCGTTCAGCAGCAGGTCGGCAAATTCGGCCGAGGTGTACCGCTTCGGCACAGGCAGCCAAGCGAAGAAGGAGCCTTCGGAAGGCTTCGCCTCCCAGCCGATCCGGGCCAAAGCGCCGAACAGCGCGTTGCGCCGGCTCTCGTACACGGCATTCAGCTGCCGCACGCAGTCTTGCGGAGCGGTCAAAGCGTGCGCGGCGGCGGCCTGGATCCCCCCGAACAGACTTACATAGTAATGATCCTGGATCAAATTGATCAGTCTCACGACTTCGGCGTTGCCTAGCGCAAAGCCTACGCGCCAGCCGGCCATATTGTACGTTTTCGACAGCGTATAAAATTCGACGCCGACTTCTTTGGCTCCCGGCCGTTCGAGGAAGCTGACCGGCCGTTTGCCGTCAAAGCCGATGGCGCCGTAGGCGAAGTCGCTCGCCACGACGATGCCGTTCTTCGCCGCAAACCGGATCGTATCGTCGTAGAAGGAGGCCGGTGCGCAAGCGGCGGTCGGATTGTTCGGATAATTGATGAACATCAGCTTCGCCTTGTTCACATCGTCCGGCGACAAGGCGGAGTAGTCGGGAAGAAAATCGTTGCCTTCCCGCAGCGGCATAAACGCCATGCGGCCGCCGGCCAATTCCACGCCCGACCAGTAGTCGGGATAGCCCGGGTCCGGCACGAGGCAGACGTCACCGGCGTTCAACAAGCATTGGCTGATTTCGACCAGTCCCGTCTTGCCGCCGAACAGAATGGCGACCTCGGTTTCCGGATCGAGCTGCACGCCGTAATCTTCGAGGTAGCGCTTGGCGATCGCTTCCTTCAGAAAACCGTACCCGCTGAACGGGGAATATTTGTGATATTTCGCATCCGGCGCCGCCTCCTGCAGGGCGGTTACGATGTGCGCGGGAGTTGGTTGGTCGGGATTGCCTTGGCCGAGGTTGATCACATCGTGCCCGAGAGCGATTTGCCGGTTCACTTTGCTGACAAGAGAGGCAAAAAATTGTGTCGGCAGCCGTTTAAGCCGGTCGGCCGCTTCGATCGGAAAAGCGGAAGTCGTGTTGGCGGGTAAATTCATCCTATTTCACTCCGAATGGTAGACTTATAGTTGGGCGATATCTCTGATTATACCCGTCCGGAGCCTCATTTCCAACTCTTTTTCATCGGCTTGCGGCCGATACGGTTAACGACGTGGCGGCCTGCTCGTTGCTCATCGGCGCCCGATCGACTAAAATAATAGAAAGCTTACCGGAGCCAGATTATAGAAGGAGTGAAACCGAACATGTCCGATCAACAACAATTGAACATCGCTCTGCTGCAAATGGACATCGCCATAGGAGAGCCGGATGCCAATTTCGCCAAGCTGTCGGAAATGATGGAGGAGGCTGTACGGGCCGAGATTAAGCCGGACGTCATCCTGTTTCCGGAGATGTGGAATACGGGCTACGCGCTGGATCGCATCCGCGATATCGCGGACCGGAGCGGGGAGCGGACGGCCGAGTTTGTGTCCGGCTTTTGCCGCAAGCACCGCGTGAACGTCATCGCGGGTTCCGTCTCGGAGCTGGCCGGCGATCAGGTCCGCAATACGATATTCGCTTTTGACCGGGACGGCAACCGTACGGCCGATTATTCGAAAATCCATCTGTTCCGCCTAATGGATGAAGAGAAATATTTGCACGCCGGTGACAAAATCGGGCTGATGGACGTAGACGGCATTCCGGCCGGAATGATGATTTGCTACGATATTCGTTTTCCCGAGCTGACCCGGAAGCTTGCTCTCGGCGGAGCCAAGCTGATGTTCGTCCCCGCCGAATGGCCGCATCCCCGGCTGCACCATTGGCGAACGCTTCTGACGGCAAGAGCGATCGAGAACCAGATGTACGTCGTGGCTTGCAACCGGGTAGGGACGAGCGGAACGACGTCGTTTTTCGGACACTCGATGGTCATCGACCCGTGGGGGGAAATCGTTGCGGAAGGCGACGAGACGGAGAAAATTTTGACGGCCGCCATAGATTTGAAGGTCGTGGACAAGGTGCGGTCGACCATTCCGGTGTTCGCGGATCGGCGCCCCGAGTTATATTGAGAGGTCAAGTCCGGCGTCTGCGCAAGCAGGCGCCTTTTTCTGCGAAGTCGCCCTTATTTCAGCCTCTAACAGAGCCGCTTCTACCAATACTCTCGACAACTGCGAAAATAACCGCAATCGGCACGAAATCGCGGGGGATGATGCCGCTATCGGCCATTTCCGGCAAATCTTTTTCTTGCCTTGAACCTCCGGATATGATGTAATAATAGACAGGTTGGAAACATGTATATAAATATGTATCGATGGGGGAATCATGCATATGACATCGTCCGTGCAATGGCATGAGCGTCTAGAGAAGGCGATTCCTTGGGGCTCGAGCACCTGCTCGAAGGCGCCGACGCTGCTGCCCGAAGAGCCCGCCGTTATTGTAAAAGGAAAAGGCTGCCGGGTATGGGACGCCGACGGCAACGAATTTATCGATTTCCGCAACGGCCTCGGTCCGATTACGCTAGGCTATCAATTTCCGGACGTCGATGACGCCATTCGCCGGCAGCTCGCGAACGGAATTATATTCGGCCACGCTCACCCGCTGGAAGCCGAGGTGGCGGAGCAGCTGTGCGAGCTTATTCCTTGCGCCGAGCAGGCACGCTTTCTGAAGACAGGCGGGGAGGCGCTCGCTGCGGTTATTCGGATTGCCCGGACTTACACGGGGCGCGACCGTATCGTGCAGATCGGCTACAACGGCTGGCTGAACGCCTTGGCGGGAGGCGGCCAATCGCTGCCGGGCCAACAAGCATCGGGGAAAGGCGTCCCCGGCGTGCCGTCCGCTCTCGGCGGGCTGCATCACGCCGTAGGCTGGAACGATCTCGCCTCGCTGGAGCGCTGGTTCGACCATTGCGGGGGAGAGATAGCGGCTGTCGTCATCGCGGCCGACTATGCGGGAATGGCCAAAGGCGAAACGTTTTACCCGGCTGTCCGGGAGTTGACCCGCAAGCATGGGGTGCTGATGATCTATGACGAGATCGTAACGGGCTTCCGGGTCGCGATCGGCGGGGTGCAGCAATATTTCGGCGTCAACCCGGACTTGGCCGTGTTCAGCAAAGGCATTGCCAACGGCATGCCGCTGTCCGCGTATGTAGGGAGCAAGGAAGTAATGGCCGCATGCAACCGGGGCGGCGCCGTCATCTCCAGCACGTTCGGCGGGGAAACGCTTTCGCTAGCCGCATCGAAAGCGACTCTGGCCGTCTACAAAGATCAAGACGTTGTCGGACACTTGTGGAGGCAAGGGGAGAAGCTGTGGGGAGACTTAAACGCCATTTTCTCGGAGAACGGCATTCCGCTCGAACTGAAAGGCTTTTGGCCGTGTCCGACCTTTACGCTGAAGGACGGAGGAAGTGCTGCCGTCAGGGAATCGTTTTTCCGGGCGGCTTACCGCAACGGAGTCTCACTGTATAATGTCTCCTATGTCAACTTCAGCCATAAGGATGAAGACATCGCCGAAGCGTTGGAGCGTTTGGAGCGCGCTTGCAAAGAGATTGCGGTTTAGAAGCATACTCATCAAGAATAGCGGAAAGCGGGGTAAGACATGATCATAGACGTGCATACCCATATTTGGGGCGGCGATTACGAAGGCAGTACCCGCGAATTGCTCCGTGCTTGCGACATGTTCGGAATAGCGAAGCTGCATGTGTCTGGGCTGAAATCGCACTATTCGGACGAGGCGGAAGTCGCCAGTCTGAATGCGGACGTATACCGTTTTATGAAGGAAAAGCCGGACCTGGTCAGCGGTTATTGCTACGTCAATCCGGCTCATGCCAATGCGCTCGACGTATTGAAGCGCGGGATCGAAACGTACGGGATGAACGGAATGAAGCTGTGGGTGGCGACCTTTTGCGACGACCCGCGCGTGTTTCCGCTCGTCGAGACTTGTATCGAGGCCAATATTCCGATCTTGATCCATTCGTTTCATAAAGCGGTCGGACAGTTGAAATATGAGACTACGGGTCCCCAGGTCGCCAATCTGGCGAATCGCTACCCGAATGCGAAGCTGTTGATGGCCCATTTCGGAGGAAATTGCTACCACGGGATCAAGGCGGTCCGCGGCTGCCGCAACGTATGGCACGACTTCTCGGGAACTCCGTTTCGCCGCGACGACGTCGATTATGCGGTAGAGCGGGTAGGCGTCGACCGAATCGTATTCGGTTCCGATATGCCGATTACGTACTTGGTCAATTTCGGCCAGGTGGAGGAAGCGGATCTATCGCCGGAGGAGAAAGAACGGATCTATTACAAAAACGCGCTGGAGTTGTTCGATCCGAACTATAAGGTTGGGTAAGCGAGGCGCGACGGAGCTCGAGGAGGGGAACCGATGTACACCGATGTAAACGCTCTGCTCGGCCACTGGCCGTTTCGGAAAATACGCAAAAATACGCTGGACGATCTCCGGCGCGTTCACCGCGAGAACGGCATTACCGGCGGGTATGTCGCTTCGCTGAACAGCATTTTCTACAATGACCCGTTCGAAGGCGACGAGGAGCTCCATGCCTTGATCGGCGGTACGGAATATAAGCATGTTTTGACGGTGAATCCGACACTGCCGGGATGGCAGCGGGATATCGAGGACGGATTGAGCCGATTCGACATACGCGGGGTACGGATTTATCCGACTTATCACGATTACGATCTGAATGACGAACCGGTGGCCGAGCTGTGCCGGGAGCTGAAGCGGCATGGGCTTCCGTTGTTCGTGACGAAGCGGATGGAAGACGAGCGCCTCGATTATTTGATGAAACCGAAGCCGCTCGACGTCGCCTCGCTAGGCAAATTCGTGTCCGGTCAGCCGGATCTGGACATTGTCGTGCTGAACATCCGGTTTGGCGAAATCGTGTCGCTGAAAGAAGCGGCGAATCAGCTGCCGCGCCTTTACTTCGATACGTGCGGGTTGAAGGACAAAGTGTTCGTTCTGGAGGAGCTGCTCAAGCTGATTCCCGCGGAGAAGCTCGTATACGGCTCGCAGCATCCGCTGTATTGTTTGAAAAGCTCGTTTTGTATCGTCGATAGGGTCGATATTCCCGAAACGGCGAAGAAGGGCATTTTTGCGGAAAACGCCAAAGTTTTGACAAAGAATGGCTGATTGCCGCGGTGAAGCATGTTGTATAATGGGAATTGAGTAGGCTACCTCGAACTAGAGGTGGTCTATTTTTGTTATATTTCCTTACACGAAACGAGATGGTTGAAAAAATATTTTAATATCATGTTATATAATCTTACATCTTGTATTGATTTCATGTTGTAAATGATGTAATATTCAAGCATAAGCACAGTACGCGTTATGATTTATTACATTAATCGTTGAGGATGAAGGGAGAGGTAACATTATGAATATCGCATTAATCGCGCATGATGTTAAGAAAGCGGAACTGGTTAATCTCGTTATCGCTTATGAGAAGGTATTCGTTCAGCACACCTTGTTCGCAACGGGTTCGACCGGACAAAAGATCGCCGAAGAGGCCAAAATCAGTGTCGTGAAATTGAAGTCCGGCCCGCTCGGGGGCGACCAGCAAATCGGAGCGCTCGTAGCGCAAAACGAGATCGACGCCGTCATCTTCCTCCGCGACCCGCTCGTTGCCCTTGCTCACGAACCGGATGTAACGGCGCTGCTCCGTCTGTGCGATGTGCAGTGTGTACCGGTTGCGACTAATATAGCGACTGCCGAGCTGCTTATCAAATCGTTGGAGCGTCACGATCTCGCGTGGAGAAACGTCGTCCATCGCTACCGTACGGAACGCAGAAGCGGCACGGAAGGCTGATTGCCGCTCGTAGGCAAACTCCCCGGGGTGACGAAGATTCCCGAGGAGCGGGGATGAACGAACGTGCTTGGCAGCGACTGCCGCAAGTAGCGTCAAGTGCCCAGCGATACGGTCATGCCGTGGCGGGCGAGCTGGACGCCTGCGGGAAGGGCGTATCCGGCTCCGATGTCGACCCCGTGCGACATATGGGTAAAATAGACGCGTTCAGGCTTCGTTTCCAGCAGCAGTTCGAACGCCTCCGTCATGTCATATACGGAACGCGATTCGGGTTTTGCGTCTTCTTTGTAAAAATTCGTGCCGAGCACCAGCATGTTCAAGCCGTGAAGCGGCTTTTTTTGTTGCTCGGTCAGTTGAATCGCGTCCGAACAATAAGCCCAGCTATAGCCGTTTTTCTCGAAGCGGTAGGCGAACGACGTGCCGTTTTTGCCGTGGCAAACTTCCCAGGGCGATATCCGCCACCCTCCGAATTCCATGCCGCCGTCATTAGGTACATAAGAAAGACGCTTCTCCAGCCAAGGATATTGCCTGCGGATTGTTGCGAATACGGTGTTCGGAGCGAAAGCCGCTCCTCTTCCTTTGGTCCAGCGGCAAGCGTCGAACCATTCGGGCAACCCCGCTATATGATCGTGGTGAGGATGCGTGATCAATGCCCGTTCCAGCGACCGCAATCCGATCATCTCCATTTGCGTCACCCAGTCGGGACCGCAATCGATCAGCATTTCTCCTTCCTCCGTACGCAGCAGCGCCGATGAACGGTATCTCCGGTTGAGCCCCGTCGTGCGCGACTCGTCGCAAACCGCACAATTGCAGTACATCCGGGGCACTCCCATCGAATCTCCCGTACCCAAAAACGTCAGTTGATCCATCCGTGTCGATCCTTTCTTCGCGAAATCAAGAAATTGCGCCGTCGCGTACGAGCTCCTGCATCGTTGCGATAAACGCTTCCGCCGCTTTCGATACGTACCTGCCCTTTTTTCTGGCAATGACCAGCGTACGCGTCGGCCGGCTGCGGATAGACAAATAGGCGGGTGCCGATTCGCTCCATTTCCCTCTTTCAACCATCGAGGGCACAAAGGCGACACCCATTCCGGCCGCGACGAGCGACTGCACCGTTTCGATATTGCTGCTCTCGAATACGATCCGCGGAGCGAATCCGGCGTCCAAGCAAAAATCGATGGCGGTTTGGCGAAGTCCTTGCCCTTTTTTGAGCACGATAAAAGGTTCGTCCCGGAACTGGGCCAAGTCTACGGTTCCGTCGTCGGCGGCGATGCTTGCGGACGGATGATGGGGCGGTACGGCCAGTCGGATTTCTTCTTCGACCAGCGGCTCGTATTCTAGCGAATGCTCGAGCAGCGGCAGCGACAGCACGCTGAGGTCCGTTCTGCCTTCCGCGGTCAACTGCGTCAAATTGGCGGATGTCTCCTCCACGAGCACGATTTCGATTTCGGGATACCGCTCCCGAAAAACGGGCAGGACGATCGGCAGCATATGGGCTCCCGTGATCGGCATGCTTCCGATGATGAGTCTGCCTTTGCGCAATTGGGATATATCGTCCATTTCTTGCCGGATTTCACCGATCATATCGACGATTTTTTGAGCTTTCTCTACGAACAAAGCGCCTGCATGCGTCAGCTCGACCGAGTTCGTATTGCGGTGAAACAGCAAAACCCCGAGCTCCTTCTCGAGCTTGGACAGCTGCTGGCTAAGCGAAGGCTGCGCGATGTGCAGCTTCTCCGCGGCCCGCGAGAAGTTTTTTTCGGCGGCGATTTGAATCGCATATTGCAGCTGCCTGAATTCCATTCGGGCTTTCCTCCCAGTAGTGTCGGACATTTCATTTCGTGCGGCACGTATCCATCATATACGATTAGGGTTCCTTTCATAAAGAGTTTGCATGAATTATTCGTTGCGTAAAGTTTCGCTTCGATCGCCGGGTCGGCGAACATTCGGGGATGAACCTGTGCCTGCGCGCCGCGAAATAGTACTATCGTGTCGTTATCGAGGGTATCGGTCACGCTAATCATCCAACAGTAATGAGAGTACTGCTCGAGAGCATCAGATTGCATTGTCGGCCCCGGATCGGCTTCGTATAATGGGCATCGTCAACAACAATTCGACTGGGGAGGAACGAGCATGAGCACCATTCGTGTCGGTTTTATCGGGTGCGGCAATATCGCCCACAGCCATGCGATGAGAATGTCGCGGTTAGAAGGAGTGGAGATCGTTGCGCTTGCGGATCCGGGTGAACGGGGCAGGCAGCTGCTGAAGCAGAAATTCGGGCTGGATCGGGCCAAGGAATTCGACAATCATACGGAAATGCTGAACATCGGCGAAGTCGACGCCGTAATCATATGCTCACCGCATACTTTGCATGCCCGGCATGCGGAGGAAGCGCTTTCGGCCGGCAAGCACGTCTTGATCGAGAAGCCGATGACGTGCTCCTCCAAGGAAGCGGAACGGTTAATGGCCGTCGCGGAGAAAAGCGGAAAAGTGCTGCAAGTATCGTTTCAACGGCATTTTATGCCGCAGTTTCTCTATATTCGCTCGGCCATTGCCGACGGTGTAATCGGCAAGCTTGCATCCGTCACCGCAACGCTGCATCAGAATTGGAAGCAGGCGCAGGAAGGGACTTGGCGGCAAATGCCGGAGCTGTCCGGCGGCGGCATGCTGATGGATTCCGGCAGCCATATTATCGACGTGCTGCTGTGGACGACCGGCCTTACGCCGCAGCAAGTGTCCGTCCAACTGGAATGTCATGGATCGCCTGTGGAAGTCGACACGTTTACCGCCATCCGGTTTGCGGAAGGAGCGATTGGCAGCATGAACATTGTCGGGCTGGCGCCGCTCGCCAAGCTGAAAGAAACTTACGCCTTCATCGGCGCTGCCGGCGGCATCTTTTACGACAACGGCCGCATCACGCTGCAGTTGAACGGTCAAGATCCGGTCGAGCCGGAGCTGCCCGAATCGGTCACCGATCCGGACCGCAGCTTCATCGATTCGATACGCGGCAAGCATGAGGTATTGGTACCTGGCGAGTATGCTTTGAAAGTTGTTGCATTTACGGAAGCGATCTATGAGGCTGCCGGTTACAAGGTTGAGCCGGCTGGTCAACCGGACACGGCGGGGAGGGGCGTATAATGGCGCTGCGGATTGCGATACTCAGCTTCTGGCATGTCCATGCGCGAGGATATGCGAAGCAATTGACCGAACGGTCGGACTGCGCCATCGTTGCCGTGTGGGACGAGCTGCCCGATCGCGGTATGCGGATGGCGGAGCAGCTGAACGTTCCGTATTTCGAAGATTTGCAAGCCGTGCTATCAAATCCGGATGTGGATGCCGTCGTCGTGAACGCGCCTTCCAGCATGCACCCGGAAGTGATCATTGCGGCTGCGGACGCGGGTAAGCATATATTTACGGAAAAAGTGCTGGCGCTGCACACCGCCGATGCGGAGAGAATCGCGGATGCCGCAAGACGTAACGGCGTCAAACTTACCGTGTCGCTGCCTCGGCTCGGCGATCAGAAGACGATGTATGCCAAAGCGGTCGTCGATCAAGGGCTCCTCGGGAGAATCACGTTCGTCCGCATGCGGCTTGCCCACGACGGCGCGCTCCCTAGGGAAGGGGCGCCCGACGGCTGGCTGCCCGCGCATTTTTACGACAAGTCGGAGTGCGGGGGCGGGGCATTGATCGATCTGGGCTGCCATCCGATGGCTATGGTGCATCATTTTCTCGGCATGCCGGCATCGGTATCGGCCCGGTTCGGCTACGTTACCGGACGCGAGGTGGAAGACAATGCCGTCGTTACGCTGAGCTATCCGGACGGGGCGATGGCGGTCGTCGAAGCCGGCTTCGCCAGCAGGCACTGCCCGGCGCTCGTGGAAATTTACGGGACGGAAGGCTGCCTCCTGTTCGGAAATCAGATGGAAATCCGCAGTTCGCTCCTGCCCTCGGAGCCTCATTCCGGGTGGATACGGCCGGATAAGCTTCCGCCGAGCTTGCCGGCGCCCATTGATCAGTGGGCGGACTATGTGATCTACGATAAAGTTCCGGCCATCACAATCGAGCAGGGGATTGCATTGACTCAGCTTATGGAAGCTGCCTATATTTCTGCAGCCGAGGAGCGGATCGTCGAGCTCCGTCCATCGGCTCCACAATGAATCGTTCGGGAAGGTGGCGGTTGTGTGAATCTGCAAAATGTTATCGGCGGGCGCGATTGTGCCGTCCGGATTTATACGGACAAATGGGCGGTTATGGGGAAAACCGCTGAATCGGCCGCGCCTATCGGAGGCTTCGCAACGGCTTTCCATAACGAGCCTGCCGTTCCGGACACCCGGGTGAAGCTGGCGATCGACCGGGGCAATCTCTATATCGAGTCGGAAAGCGATCGGGCGGCGGGAGCCGCTCCCGAGGCGGAATCATTGTTCTTTCTGTTGGTATTGCCAGCCGACCCGGACACGTTCTATTCGATTCCCGTCGCCGTGACTTTCGGCCCGCATCCTTTTGCGATCGGCTATAACAATTGGACGGGGGCGGAGCCGCGGGACAGACGGCAAACGTTCATTACTCTCGGTGAGGAAGCAGGCGTCCGTACGGTTGTCGCGAAGGGGGAGAATGGGAGCTGGAGGGCGGAAGCGACCGTTCCGCTGGCCGCCTTGAACAAGCCCGATACGAGGATCGGTGCGGAGTGGCGGATTACTGTCATTCGTTATTGCGGTCCGGACAGCGAGCTCCCGCTCACTTCCTGGGTTCCGATCCGAACGGGGACGGTCCGGATGGACGATGTACGCCGGCCTTTGGATGAAAGAATATTTCGTCTCGATTTGTACGTGGCAAACGAGGGTCGGCTCGGCGCCGTATTCATCGGACAGCCTCCGGGGGGCCGTCTGTCTTCATCGGCCACGCTGCTGTACAGGGGCTTTACCGAGAAAACGCTCGTTTTGCAATGCGACGATTTGCCGGAAGCCGTCGATCCGAGACGACTCGTTGTTTCGTGGATCGATCCGCGGGGCCGATCATCGGTAATCGCACCGTACGATTCGGTCAGGCAGGGCACGGAGTGGTCGCTGAATTTCGTCCATCCCGAGCCGCTGGAGGACGGGGTGTATCAAATCCGGCTTTTCGTGGAGGGGGAAGGGCCGATCGACAAGAGGTTCGAGATCATCTCATTCGATCGGTTCGACTTGATCGCTGCGGGAGAACGTTCGACGGTTTTGGCGTCATCCGCACCGGACGAGCCGAAAAAGCAGGTTTCCCCGGCCCCGCCATCGGAGCAAGTGCGATTTTTGGAACGGCTCGTTCCGGACAAAGTCGGTTTTTTCGCTGCGGGTGTGCCGCATCGCCCAATGCTCGGCTTTCGTTCGGCCAACTATACTTGGTCGCCGGAAGCGCCATGGAGCATCGTATCCGTAGACGAGGACGGAATGTCTTATCCGAACGACCGGTACCCGGAGTCGAACAAGCTGACCGTCCTCAACCGGATGGGAAAGCCGGTCGAATACCCGTACTATGAAGACGAACATGGCAGACGTTATTTTTTGTCCGCCCATCTTTGGCATTATCAGCGCAAGCATGCCGTCGCCGAGACCGGCAAGCTCGCCGCGGGCGATCCGCTCGGGGCGGCGCGACTATTGCTCCGTTTCGCCGTCGCCTACGAGGGCTGGGTTCGCTTCAACGACTCGGTCTGGGTCCAGCATCCGGTACCGGGTCATGCCGAGCCGCCGTATCCGTATTTCGGCGGTATGTGGGACCGATGGAGCTTGATGGATATGCACGGGATGCTGCCGCTGATCGATGCCTTCCTCGAGGTCGACCGGACGAATGCTTTCGAACTGCTCAGTGAGGAAGCCGGAGAGGACGTTCGCGCCCGAATCGTCGACCGCATGCTGCGTCCGTCACTCGAATCCGTTCTTACGTACCCGGTGCTGCAGCACAATGTCGACTTTCCGAATTGGATCGGCTTGATCCGGCTCGGCATGGCGCTACGTGAGCCGCAGTATGTTCACGAGGCCGTTGAACGGATGACGCGGTTCGTCAAATGCTCTTACTTGGCGGACGGCTTCTGGAAAGAAATTTCGTTGTCTTATCATCGGCAAACGTACGGCGGGTTGATCCAAACGATCCGCCATTTGGATGGATGGAGCGATTCTGCCGGCTATAAGAGCCCTCGAGACGGCGTGCGCTACGATCGGTTCGATACCGGGGTGGCTGTTCCGCAGCTTGCCCGCATGCTGGAGCTGCCCGATCTGCTCGCTTATCCGGACGGGAAGTGTTTCCCGGTGAACGATACGTGGGCTTTTCAGAAGGCGGAGACCCCGCGGTCGACGCGATCGTTGATAATGCCGCGGGCGGGCATCGCGAAGCTGACGCGGGGCGAAGGGCGTGAACAGGCGCAGCTGTATTTGACCTTCTCGCCCAATAACGGTCACGACCATAAAGATCCGCTGAACATTGCGCTTTACTCGGACGGGGCGGAGCTGCTGCCCGATCTCGGTTATACGCACACGTTTTACCGGCAATGGACGGTTTCCACGCTCGGACACAATACCGTTACGGTGAACGGACGGGACGCCCGGATATCCGGCAGCGCCCACAATGGCGGGAACATCGCGATGTTCGCAAGCGACGGGGATGTTCAAGTCGTTCGAGCCCGTCAGGAAGCCGCGTATGAGGAATTGAAGGAATATTCGCGGGAGTTGTGGTTTATCGGTTTCGAAGGGGCGGCGGCTGCCGAAGGCTATACGGTCGACCTTTTCCGCGTAAGCGGCGGCTCGCGTCACGAATATGCATTGAACGGAGAGGCCAACGGGGAATCCGAAATCGTCGCGAATATCGGGATGACGGATTATGGACCGTATTTGGTGGAAGGACAACCGGATATCATCGAGCCGAAGCAGGAAACCGATTATGGCGGCACAAGCGACAATCAATATTACGCCTATGCTTACGTGAAACGGGTGAAAACGGCGGATTTGCCGGGCGGTATTTACGACATGACTTTGACTACGAGCGACGGAGAGACACCTCGTGCAGGGCTTAAGGTGTTCGGATACGCCGGGAAAGGGAACAATCGACTGTTTCTGGGCCGCGCGCCTTCCTTGAGATCGACCCGCCTGAACGGCTTGGACGGGGATCGCAACAGCGAAGCGGTCAAGTACGATATGCCGAAGTGGATCGTAAGGCGGGACAGCCGGGAAGGAGCCGAGCTGGACAGCCAGTTTGTCCATGTGATGGAGCCTTACTCGGCCGGCGGCAAACCGCTCATCGAGCGGGTGGATGTACTGCTGTCGGACGAGGCGACCAAGCAAGCGGTGGTGGCTGTAACATACGGCAATGTGACCGATGTTATGATGAGTTCTCCGCATAATGACGGCGGAGAACCACTGCGGGCAGGCGAGTGGGAGCTCGAGGGGAAGAGCGGATTCATCCGGATCGAGAACGGGCAGGTCCGGCGCATGATGCTGATAGGCGGAACCCGTTTGACGGCGGGCGGCCATACCTTACAAGGAGGCGGTCCGATTACCGGCACGATCTTGGACGTTACCATGCCGGACCGGACGGGAGGAGAGCATGCGCTGGTCGTTGATTGCGATATCCCGCAATCCGTCGTCGGCCGTTATGTCGTCATTACTCATCCCGATTTATCTACCGCCGCTTACCCGGTCGTCTCCGTAACCCGGCTGCCGCAGGCCGGACAAACCGCTCTCGGCTTGGACGGGGACCCGGGATTCGTCTACACGGACTTAGTAGGGAACGAGTCGCCATCGAACCGTCCGTCCCGAATGACGTATTACCCGGGGAGCGAATGGACGGGGAGCCACACGTTCCGGATCGACAACGTCGTTACGGCTTCATTTCCCCGGGAGTGACACCCCAATATTTACGGAACACGCGAATAAAGTAACTGGCCTCTTTGAAGCCGGTCCGGTCCGCCGTCGCGTTGACGGTCGATCCGGTCAGCAGGAGCTCCTTGGCGAGCTCCATCTTTTTTTCCAGCACATAGTCGGAGAACGACTTGCCGATTTCTTTCTTGAACCTTCTGCTCAAGTAGGAGGAATTCAAATGCAGCCGATCCGCCACGGCTTGGAGGGACAGCTCCTGATCCAATTCCTGCATAATGATGCCGGTCGCCCGGCGAACGATTTCGTTCGTCCTCCCGCGCTGCTTGTTGTCATACTCGACTATACTTTTCGCCATCTGCGCGAGCGTCTCGTAGGCTTGCTCCGCTCCGTCGTCCGGACCCGGCTGAAACCGGTACGAGGGCTCCTCCCCGAGCATTTCGCTCAATGTTCTTCCTTTGCGCTCTACGGAACGTACGAACAGTCCGTTCATATACAGCCAATGTTCGCGGATGTTTTCCGGCGAACGGTCTCCAGCTGTCCGCGCCTCCCACCATTGCTCAAGCGCGGACAACGCCTTGGCTTCATCACCCGTTTCCAGCCCGATTTCAAGCTCTTTCTCGATCTCGCCCGATGTTTTCCTCGCTTTGCTGCCGTTCCGGGCTGGCTGAGGCTCCGAGCGGCGCGCTTCCTTCTCGGCGGAATAAATCAATTCCAACCGGGTGGACTGCGGCGAGCCTGCGGCCGCCTCATGGATCGACAGCCGGATCAGACCGGCTCTGCGGTTGAACGACCAGAGCGACGGCGCCGGATCTTTGCGGGCTCCGGCCGCCTCGCGCCATTGTTCCCCGTTTACTTTGACAATCGCCGGTTTGTCGCGTGTATGGATGAACAAATTCCAATGCCGCTGTTCCTTCATATCCCGGAAATGCCCGATACGCGGCCCGATTTCCACATGGTAGCCGTCCCGTTTATGCTTGCAGACGATGTCCGTTGCCGCCGATTCTCCCCTCAAATAGCCGAGAGTGACTCCATCGTCCTCATATAACGAATATTGCCTGTCGCTGCCGGGATACAGGTGCAATTCCATCTGGTCGGGCGGCTTCTGTCCGGCGTGTTCCATATCCGGCCACATGGGCACAATCGCTCCGGCGCGCACGAACAACGGTCCGCCGGCGTGCGGCGGTGTGCGGTACGCAATGTGGGCGGGTCCGGCATATTTGTCGCCGGTCCAGTAATCGATCCATTCTCCGTCCGGCAAATATACTTGATCGGTGAACACCGCGACGAGCAACTCGTCTCCGAACATGTATTGGTTTTGCAGCGGAACGGCCGCGGCATCCTCAGGATAAGCGAGCGGCATCGCTCTCGCGATCGGCAGTCCCGTGCGGGCGGCGACGCTGGCGGCGGAGTATATATAAGGCAGCAGGCGGTAACGCAGCTTCGCATACGTTTTGAATATAGCCAGCAAGTCCGTATCGAGCAGCAACGGATGCCGCCAGTACGCCCAGCTGTTTACTTTCGACCATGGCTGGAAGAAACCGAAATGGATCCCTGCGGGGTTATGCAGATTCATATCGACTCCCATATTCGGAATGCCCGACAAGCCCAAGCTGAGAACGGACAAATGCGGCTGATTCCGGCCTCCCGACCACATCGCGGCATATTTGTTCACCCCGGTATAACCTACCGGCGTGTATATGATCGGCCGTTTCCCCGTCTGTCCAGCGTACCCCTCCTGGATGACTTTGCCGATCGATCCGGCAATCGTCAAAGTGGACGCCGCATCTTCGTCCTCTTGATCGGCGGGCACGCGTTGCTCCTGAATGGGCACGGAAGTGCACAGTTTGAAGCCCTGCACTCCTTGTGCGACGAACGTCTTCAAATAGTCGTACCAAGTGGGGTTATCGGTGACCGATCCGGTTCCATCGCGGGGACTCTCCGGCAAATACAGACCCAGGCTCAGTTTAAATCCCATCGTCTGCAAGGCGCCCATGAACGTGTGAGCGCCTTCCGGCATCCATTGCGGAATGTAAAATTTCTCGGGGTGCCACCGTACGGGAGCTTCATAGTCGAAAGGCCGGTCCATCCAAGTCGGCTCCAGTCCGATCATATCGCACGGGATGCCTTCGCGCCTGAATTTCAGGGCATCCTCAATCAGATCGCGGGCTGCCGCCTGCTGGTTGCAGATGAAGCTGAGGCCGTATGCCCATAGGGGGAGCAGCACGGAAGGGCCGGTCAAGAGGGCTTGTTTGCCGAGCAGCTCCGCGAGTGTCCCGCCCGCAATCAAATAGTAGGCCAACTCCCCGCGTCTTCCGTGAAACCGAAGCTCGTCCGGGGACGATCGGCCGACGTCGAACTCATGCTCGGCATCGGTATCGACCAGAAGCGCCCATCCTTTGCTCGACAGCAGCAGAGGGACGGGGGCGTGCACCCGGTTGCCGCGCAAGCTTATGGAAATGACGCGGCCCCTTTTCATTAGAGGAGCGTCGTATTGATCGCCTAATCCGTACAGCCGCTCATCCTCCGACAGCGCGAACTGCGCTCCGAAGCCGTCGGCCCCGCCGCCGTATGGCGGTTGCGTTTGCCGGGTCAGCATGTTGTCCGATTTATCGTACAAGGAGGCGTTCCCGGTACGGCGATCCAATTGCAGAATGGCTTCATCGGTGATCAAACGCAATACGTCTCCGGCATTTTCCGTATGCCAATTGACCGGAGAAGAGGGAGGAACCGCGATACCTAGCCGGGTTAGCGGGGTCGGCGCTTCGAATAGCCCCGTCCGGTTGACGCGGATATGAAACGTATGGGGAGCGACCGGTACGACGCATAGGGATGAGCCGGATGCGGTTTGAAAGATTATGGAATCACGATTGCTGCACATGCGCATACCCCCTTGTCGCTAATCCTCGATGGAAGACGATATGTATTAGTTTAGCACATTTCGTTATCGGCGCGGATAGGGGAAAGGCCGACCTGCCAGCAGATCGGCCTGAATCGGAGTATGGATTCGGCGGAAAACGTTCCGCATTCGCCCTCGGGAACCGGACAGACGTACTGTTAGGTCCCGGGAATGTCAGCCGACGACGGAGTCGGGCCATGCAAGCTCGACACCCTGCTTCGTTAGCACGCTCTGGAAGTCGGCAAGCAGAGCCGGATCGTTTCGGACGGCGCGCGGCGATTCCCCGCGTTCCAGACAAAAGGCAGCCAAAGCGCCGGACGCTTCGCCGATGTTCCACTCTACGGGATGGAGCCGATAGCAGCCGTTCGTAATATGCGTCGTTCCGATATTTTTGCAAGACGGCAGCAGATTGTCGACTCGGACGGGGATCAGGCTGCCGAGCGGAATTTGGAAAGGAAGCGCGTTCAAATGGATGTAATGGCGGTTTCCGGTGCTCGGATGGAGATCAATGCCGTAATGTCCGATCCCGACGGAGTCGGTGAATACGGCGGCCCGCCCGTCAGGCCGATCCAACGGATTGACGTATTGCTCCAAAATCGTAAATTCCGCCTTGATTCTTCTCGACTCGCGAATATACGGATAGAGCGCCATGCCGTCATCCGTACCGAAAACGTCCTTGCGCAGGCGAAAGCCGGGATAGCCGTATTTGCCGTCGGGCCGCGGAGCTTCCGTCTGCAGCCAGTACAGCAGCGAGAGACTCAGTTCCTTGGCCCGCCGGAGATTGCGGGATTTCTCCGCTTCGTCTACATCGATGATCGAGCCGAGGAAGTAATCGTTCTGCGGCCAATTGACAACGGTCATATCGCCGTCGAACGTGCCGGGAGCGAAGCTGGTTTTATCCGCCAGACGCCGGTACGACATGAGCGAGAAGCCTTCCCAAAACGTCAGTCCTTGCCCTCCGGGGAACAGATCGTAGCGCACATGCTCCAATGTCGAAGGCCGAACTCCCGAGAAGCTCAAAAATTGGTCGGGCCAAAAATCGGGCCGGTACGACCGCCAAAATTCGTAATCGTTCGGCTTGTCGATCGTATGCTGACCGCCCTCTATATAATCCACGACAAAGCAGTGCGTAATCGCCTGCATGTCTTGCGGATCGGCCGGTCCATCGAGCGCGTGACGCTCGCCGGTCTCGGCTTTGGATTCCGCTCCCGTCACATATTCGGTCCCGGTCAGCGGCAGCAGCTCGCCGCAATCGGTAGCGTCGAGAAAATACGGGGCGGCCGCAATCGTCACTGTTCCTGTTAGGACATTCCTCACCGTAATCGAGCGGATCCGGTCTCCATCCATTTCGGCTGCTTCCGCCCGGCATCGGGACAGGATGACCAGTTTGCCGCTGAGCGTATAAGGAGCGAGCATTTCCAGCAGCACCGCCAGAGCGACTCGCGGGTCATGGCTGATTCGGCTTACTTTGGCATTTCCCGGATTCAGATTGGGAATCGCGGCCGCTTCCGGTGTCAGCGGCACATTGCGGCGGTAATAGTCTCTGACCTTATCACGGAACAGGCGATAGCTGCCCGTGCCGCCGAACTGCTCGATCCAGCGGTTCTCGTCCGGCGGCACCGCTTGACTCGTCAGCTGCCCTCCGATCCACTCCGTCTCTTCCGTCATCAGCACCGTCTTGCCGAGACGTGCGGCGGCAAGCGCGGCGGCGCAGCCTCCTAGACTTCCTCCGATTATGACGATATCGGCTTTCATTTCGCGTACCATGTTCATTCCTCCGTATGGGTGTGAAGTCGATTCTTATACATGGTAGCTCGGAATGCCCGCAGGCATAAGCAAGCCTGATGACCTCAAGTAGTATTTTGATGACCTCGTGCCCGACCGTTTCGGCGAACCCGCAAAAACGGGGACAACGGGTAACGAAAATACTATGCGAGGTCATAAGGATTCCTTGTTGGCGAAAAATGCGGTCCGCTATAATCAAAGCAACGAGCGGGAGAAAACGCTGTCATTTTCATACGGCGAACCGGTCTATCATCGAGAGAGGGGCAAGTCGAAGATGGGAAATAAAAAAAGTTTGCTGAGTGCGGCAACTTTGGCGGCGCTGGTGGTACTCGCAGCCTGCGGCAAAGAAGAGGGGGGAGGAGGGACGGCCCCGTCGGCCGACAATCAGAAAGCGCCTGCCGGCGTCAAAGCCGCGGATCCGATCGATCCGAACAAGCAAGTGGAGCTTACGGTGTATTCGATGCTGAGCGGCAATTATGAAGGGTTTATGGCATCGGAAGGGCAGTATATCCAGCGGAAATATCCGAATTTCAAATTCAAATTCATTGCGCCCGGAACGGGAACGTCTTTGAAGGACGTCGTAACGGCGAAAACGCCCATCGATATCATCATATCGACCCCGGACGTGCAGCCGATTATCGACGTGGGGCTGGATTCGGACATTTCGGATCTGGTGAAGAAGTACAATTACGACCTGAACCGGTTTATTCCGGTGACGATCGATTCCATGAAGCGGATTACCGGGGGCAAGCTGTTCGGCCTGCCTGGAAGAGTAAGCTCTTACACGCTGTATTACAACAAAGATTTGTTCGATAAGTTCGGCGTCCCTTATTTGACCGACAACATGACCTGGGAACAAATTTACGAGACGGCGCGGAAGCTGACCCGGGTCGAAGGCGGCGTGCAATATTACGGCTTCGCCGGAGATATTATCTCCATGCTTGACATGAACGAGAAAGCGCCTCGATACGTCGACCCCAAGACCGTGCAAGCAACGTTGTCGAACGATTATTGGAAGCGGGTATTCGACAGGCTCGTTCCGCTGTATACGCTGATTCCGAACTTCTCCGAGCCTTCGAAGCTGACGAGTCTTACGTTATCGCGCACGATGTTCTCGAAGGAAAAGACGGTTGCGATCGTTATCGGAGTGAACGATGCGGGGATAAGAGCCGTCAGCGAGAAATGGGACATGAACTGGGATATCGCGCCGTTTCCCGCCTTCCAAAGCAATCCGAAAGAAGGGCCGCAGCCGAGCGTCCGGTATTACTTGGTTTCTTCGACGAGCAAATTCAGGGACGAAGCGTTCGCGGCGATTACGCAATTCGTCTCCGACGACATCCAGCGGGAGCTTGTAACGACCGGTGCCACGCCGCCGCTCCAAAACGTGGATTATATCGGCCAGCTCGGCAGCGGTATCCCGGAATTGAAGGGCAAAAACGTGAAGGCGCTCGTACCGCCCCGATACGGTGAAATGAATTTGAAGGATCAATATTATATTGCGGCAAGGGCGGCTCTGATCAGCGCGTTCGATAAAGTGGTGTCCGGGCAGAAGGACGTCAATACGGCGCTGCGGGAAGCGGAAGAAGCTGCCAACAAGCAAATTGCGGAGTTGAAGAGCAAGTGAATCGATCGCAAGCCGGACTCCGGTAAACCGAAGGAGTGAAGAAAAGTGAATTCCGTTCGCGTTCGCAGCATAGCTTGGCTGCTCTTCCTGATGCTGTTGATTCAAGCCGTTACCTTCCCGGGGCTGTATGCCGAGGAAGCGGGAGCGGAACCGGATGCTTATCCGCGCGTCGATATGCTGGATGACCGCTTTGGAGTCGTCACGTCCAACACTTATGGTCCGATCTCGGCGGACGGCATCCTGAATGAGCCGGTTTGGGGACAAGCACAGCCGTTGCAAGGATTCAAAACGTTTTTCGACAACCTCGATACCGGGCATGATGCGGTTGTCAAAGTCGTATACGATCCGAACCGGTTGTACATTTCATTGGAAAGCCCGACGGGTTACGATGTGCCTCCTGCAGCGGAGCGATTATTTATCGTCCTTGGCAATGGGGTGGATGAATTCACTTTCTATACGATTCCGGTAAACGTTACGACGGATACGCATCCGGTAGGAATCAGCTTCAACAACTGGACGGGCCAGGACCCTCAGGACAGCGAGCAGAAGTTCGTCAATCTGGTGCTGGGCAAGCAGGTTTCGCCTGTCGTGCACAAACGGGCGGACGGTAGCTGGTCGGCGGAGGTGGTCGTACCTTGGAGCGCGATCGGAGGACCGCGGCTTGCGCCGACTTCGGAGCTTAAGCTCAATATCGTACGTTACTACGGCCCCGACTCTCCTTATCCGGCGAGCTCTTGGGTTCCGGTCCGGACTTCGACCTTGATCGACGACGACCGGACCCGGCCGTTCGACCAAAGGGCATTTACGCTACACGCCGGCGTAACGAATGAAAACCGTCTGGGCACTCTGTATATGGCGAAGCCGCCTTCTATTTCCGCAGGCAGCCCGGCAGAGGCTTGGCGGCCGCAAAACGCCCGCTTGCTGTTCAAAAGCTTCGGCGAGAAAGTTCTGGTATTCAGGAAATCCAGCTACCCGCAGCTGAAACATGCCGATATTCGGCTTGTGTGGACTTCACCGTCCGGAGAGCGGACGATTCTCGGCGATGCGGCGCTGACCAAGCAAGGGAACGACTATATGCTCGGATTTTCGCATCCGGCCCCGCTGGAAGATGGATTATACCGGCTGCAGCTATTCGCAGGGAGCCATGGAGACGAGTCCGCGAAGCTGGCAGAGTTCACTTTCGACCGTAATAGCCTGATCGAAGCGGGGGAACGGCTGTATCATGTTCCGCCTTCCGTAACGACGGTAACCCCTGTCACTTACCAGCCGCCCAGCGCGGAAGTGCAGCTTCTCATGCAGCTTATCCCCGACCGGGTCGGATTTTTTGCCACAGGCGTTCCGCATAATACGCAGCTCGGGTTCCGGTCCGCGAATTATACTTGGAGCGCATCCAAGCCATGGAGCATTACGTCGGCGGACGCGCTGAAGATCGATTACCCGAACGATACTTATAAAGAAACGAACAAGCTGACCGTCACGAACAAAAAAGGCGAGCAGGTCGACTATCCTTATTATGTGGACGGCACGGGCAAGCGTTACTTCCTGTCGGCCCATCTATGGCACCAGCAGCGGCTCCATGCGGTGAAACGGACGAAGGAATTGGCTGCGACCGACCCTCTCGGGGCGGCCAGATTGCTGTATCGGTTCAGTCAAGCGTATGCAGGCTGGGTGAGAATCAACGATACGATATGGAACCAATACCCGATGGACGGACAGGCCGTCCCGCCTTACAACTATTTTGGCGGAATGTGGGAGCGGTGGACTTTGCAGGAGCTTGTGGCGCTGCGTCCGCTGGCTGACGCTTTCGCCGAGGTCGATAAGACCGACGCTTTCGCTCTGCTCGGCGCCGAAGCCGGAGAAGACGTCCGGAGCAAAATCGTGGACGGCATGCTCATTCCGTCCATCGAATCGATTTATACGTACCCGGTGCTGAACAGCAATGTCGAGTATTCGAATTGGATCGGCCTTATCCAGCTCGGGAAAGCGTTGAAGGAACCGCGTTACGTTCATGAAGCGGTAAAACGGATGGACGAGTTTGCCAAGAGCGGCTTCTTGTTCGACGGTTTTTGGAAAGAAATAACGCTTTCGTACCATAACCAGACGAGCAACGGCATCCGGGGGACGGCGGGTTATGCGGCCGGATGGACCGATCCGGCGGGCTACTTGTCCTCCATAACGGGCCAGCGATTCGATAATTTCGATCCGTCCGTCATGCTGCCGCAAATCGGTTCCTTGCTTAACGTGCCGAATCTGCTTGCTTATCCGAACGGCAACTATTTCCCGATCAACGATACTTGGGCTTTCCAGAAGGCGACGGCGCCGCAGAACGATTCTTCGCTCGTCATGCCGGCGGCGGGTATCGCGAAGCTGATACGCGGTCAAGGAGCCGGTCAATCGCAGCTGTATATGACGTTCTCCCCGAAATACGGGCACGATCATAAAGATCCGTTAAATTTGACGCTGTATGGGGAAGGCCAAGAGCTGCTGCCCGACCTCGGGTATACGCATACGTTTTACCGGCAGTGGTCCGTTTCTACATTGGGTCATAACACGGTCGTCGTGGACGGCAAAGACGCTACGATCCAAGGGGCGGCCGCCAAGCCGGGCGGCAAGCTGACCGACTACAGTCTGTTCTCGCCATCGGGAGATGTTCAGGCGATGCAGGCACATCAGGAAAACGCCTATCCGGGCGTTACGGAGTACAGCAGGGAGCCGTGGTTTATCGGATTTAACGGGGCGGCTGGCGGTTCGGGATATGTCGTCGATTTGTTCCGCGTGGCGGGGGGCAGCAAGCATGAATATACGCTGAACGGCGACGCGAATCGCGATGCGGCTATTACGGCCAACGTGGCGCTCGAGAATTACGGACCTTATCTGGTTAACGGAAGCCCAACGATTATACAGCCGGCTCAGGAGACGGATACGGGCGGCACGAGCGACAATCAATATTACGGCTACATTTATGTGAAGGACGTGCGGAAGGCGGATGTGCCGGACGGTACGTACGAGCTTGCGATGACGACGAAAAGCGGCACCGTCGACAAGGCGAATATGAAAATATTCGGCTACGCCGGCAGCGGGAACAATCGGCTGTTCATCGGCAAATCGCCGTCGCTGAGGTCGACCCGCGTAAACGGGCTGAATTTCGACACGAATACGGAGGCCGTCAAATACGATATGCCGAAATTCGTCCTGCGCAAAGAAGGTACCGATCTGAGAAGTCAATTCATCCATGTCATGGAACCGTACGCCGCCGGAGCGAACGCGCTGATCGATAGCGTACAAGTGCTGAAATCGGACGAAACGACGGGAGAGGCAGTAGTTTCCGTTTCGTACGGTAATACGACCGATATCATCCTCAGCTCTCCGAATAACGGCGGACAGCCGCTTACGGTCGGCGATATGACCATGATCGGCAAAATGGGCTTTATCCGCCTGGAGAACGGCGCGGTGACCAAAATGTATGTTTCGGGAGGCACCTTGCTTCGGAAGGGTACGGATCAATTGGTCGGCGCGGGAACGGTCACGGGCGATATTACGAAGGTGAATCGCGGACAAATACCGGGGGAAACGGATGCGTTCGTCACTCCGGCGGTCGTTCCGCCGTCCGCGGTCGGACGTTACGTGTTCGTCACCCATCCGGATCAGACCGCTCACGCTTACCGGATTACGGGCGTAACCCGTGACGAAACGCAAGGCGTCACGACGATTGCGGTCGGCATGGACCCCGGCTTCGCTTATTTGAGCGACGAGATCACGTCCGATCGTCCATCGCAGATGCTCTACTACCCGGCTACGAAATGGAAAGGAACCCATACGTTCCGGATCGACCTTATCGCGGAACAATAAACGGCCGATCTGCCGGATTGCTCTCTTAAGAGCTTCCGGCAGATTTTTGTTCCAGTAATAAACTGCTCTGACGTGTACCCTTTTATGCGTTTTCCATTCGCCTTATAGTCATTACCTATTGGACCTATAGAAATTATATCTTGGAGCAATCAAGAGGGACATGGTAAAATCGAAACAAAGATCGGAGAGGTGATTCCTAATGGCAAAGAGAACGCTGTTCGAGAAAATTTGGGACAATCATGTCATTTATCAGGAGCAAGGCAAACCGAGCATCATTTATATCGACCTGCACTTGGTGCACGAAGTTACATCGCCCCAGGCGTTCGAAGGGCTCCGGCTGGCGAACCGCAAAGTGCGCCGCCCGGACTTGACGTTCGCTACGATGGACCATAACGTGCCGACGAAAGACCGTTTCAACATCAAGGACCCGATCTCCAAGCAGCAAATCGACACGCTGTCGCAAAACTGCGCGGACTTCGGAGTCATGCTGTTCGACTTGAACCACGTCGACCAAGGCGTTGTACACGTTATGGGACCTGAGGTCGGATTGACCCATCCGGGCAAAACGATCGTATGCGGCGACAGCCACACATCCACGCATGGCGCATTCGGCGCTCTGGCGTTCGGGATCGGCACGAGCGAAGTCGAGCATGTGCTCGCTACCCAATGCTTGCAGCAGGCGAAACCGAAAACGATGGAAGTGCGCGTCGTCGGCAAGCTGAGAACGGGCGTCACGGCCAAAGACTTGATCCTCGGCATCATCGCCAAGTACGGCACCGATTTCGCAACGGGCTATGTAATCGAATATACGGGCGAAGCGATTCGCGGGCTGACGATGGAAGAGCGGATGACGGTGTGCAACATGTCGATCGAAGCCGGCGCCAGAGCGGGTATGATCGCTCCTGACGAGACGACGTTCGAATACTTGCGCGGCCGCGACTATGTGCCGCAAGGCGAAGCGTACGACCGTGCCGTTGCCGAGTGGAAACAGCTTGTTACCGATGAAGGCGCGACGTTCGATACTGTCGTCGATTTTGACGCCGAATCGCTCATCCCTCAAGTGACTTGGGGAACGAGCCCGGGTATGGGAACCGACGTTACGGCGAACGTGCCGAATCCGGCCAGCCTACCGACCGAGAACGAACGCAAAGCCGCCGAGAAGGCGATCGAATATATGGGTCTGACCCCGGGCACGCCGATGACCGAGCTGAAAGTGGACCGCGTCTTTATCGGCTCCTGCACGAACGGCCGTATCGAAGATTTGCGCGCTGCCGCGGAAGTGGCGAAAGGCTACAAAGTCGCCTCTCACGTTAACGCGATTGTCGTACCTGGCTCCGGCCGCGTGAAGCTGCAGGCGGAGAAGGAAGGCTTGGACAAAGTGTTCTCCGAAGCGGGCTTCGAATGGCGCGACGCGGGCTGCAGCATGTGTCTGGCGATGAATCCGGACGTGCTGAGCCCGGGCGAACGGTGCGCTTCCACGTCGAACCGGAACTTCGAGGGCCGTCAAGGCCGCGGCGGACGTACACATCTCGTGTCTCCGGCGATGGCGGCTGCCGCTGCGATCGCGGGGCATTTCGTCGACGTTCGCGACTGGACGTTCAAAGTCGAAGCAGGCGTATAATACGGACGATTGAAGCGATAAGGAGAGATAACCGATGGAAGCATTCAAACAGCATACGGGCCTCGTTGGTCCGGTGGACCGTGTGAACGTCGATACGGACGCCATTATCCCTAAGCAGTTTCTGAAGCGGATCGAACGTACCGGCTTCGGCCAGTTTCTGTTCTTCGAATGGCGTTTCGACGAGCAGGGCAACGTGAATCCGAATTTCGATCTGAACAAACCGCGCTATCAAGGCGCTTCGGTGCTCATTTCCCGCGCCAACTTCGGCTGCGGCTCGTCCCGCGAGCACGCTCCATGGGCGATTATGGACTACGGCTTCCAAGTCGTGATCGCACCGTCTTTTGCCGACATCTTCTACAACAACTGCTTCAAGAACGGCATCCTGCCGATCAAGCTGAGCGAAGAGCAAGTGGAAGAGCTGTTCCAGCGCACGGCCGCAAACGTTGGCTACAAGCTGAACGTCGATCTGGAGAATAAGACGATTACCGACGACAAAGGTTTGAGCATCGCGTTCGATCTGGACGAACACCGCCGTCAGTTTTTGCTGCTCGGTCTCGACGATATCGGCCTGACGCTGCAGCACGAAAGCTTGATCTCCGCTTATGAGGCGAAGCAAGCGGCTCGTCTTGCCTAAGCTGATCGTTAAATCATGAATCGGGGAATCCCGGGAAGCAGCGACGTAAGCCATTTGAGCTTATGCGCGGCTTTCTCGGGATTTTTTGTGTTGAGATTGCCGCTGATCGGAAGCACGCTGTTATCGGAGCTGCGGTCGATGGACCTTTCGCTTAGATAGCGGAAGAAATCGATCTTATTTTGCCCCTATGGTGCCAGGCGGCTGGAATAGCGGAGATTTTTGCTCTTATTTTGGGTGTTTTCACGATAGTAATCGATATCTATGCCGGATTTCTAGGAAATAGGGTCGAATATTTCCTTTATTTCTTGGATTGCGGCCCAATCCGCCACAATAACGTCTTTTTCTTCCGCTATTTACCACCGTCCGTTTTTCAAGGGGGGTGATCTCCGCACAAGTCCCCACCGCAGGGCGAAAATTGGCGAAAGATTGGGCTAATCGCGAGCTGCGACGCTCTATCGATTCTTTTTTTATATGTTTTGTCAAAATGATAGACTTTTTTGTGGTTTTCACGCAACTTTTGCTTGTTTTTGGGCGTCTAACGTTATGTCTGATGCTGGCAAATCTATGCAAACTTCTGTCCCATTCTCTCGAATTTTGATAGAAGGAAGAAGTGATGAAAGATTTCGCCCGAACGGCTACCAAATCGAAATGAAGCTTAGAGGTGGACGATGAAGTACTTAAAACTGTTGCTGCCGACCCTGTTGATCGCCTTGATGCTGCTCGTGCCAATCCAAGCGTTTGCCGCCGACAATCCGATCCAGCTGTTCTTGAACGAGAAGAAGCTGATCCCCGAGGTGGCGCCACAAATCGTTAACGGTGGAACGACGATCGTTCCGGTACGGATCATTTCTGAGGAATTGAAAGCGAAAGTAACCTGGCTGGAACAGGAACGAGCGGTAAAAATCGAGCAGGAGCAAACGACGATCCAGCTGAAGATCGACAATCCGGTCGCCGTATCCAACGGCGTCAGTTGGACACTGGAGGCTCCGCCCGTTATCAAGGACGGCAATACGCTCGTCCCTGTACGTTTTATCGCCGAACAGCTGGGCATGAAGGTCGTCTGGGATGAAACGACGCCATCGGTTCGATTGTTCAAGGTGGCGCAAGAAGCGGCATCGTCGGACAACAGCGGAGGACAACAAGCTTCAGACGGTAAGACCGGACAGTCAACGGGCTCGACAGGAACAACGGGCTCGACAGGAACAACGGGCTCGACAGGAGCTACGGGCTCCACAGGAACAACGGGCTCGACAGGAGCTACGGGCTCGACAGGAGCTACGGGCTCGACAGGAGCTACGGGCTCGACAGGAGCTACGGGCTCCACAGGAACAACGGGTTCGACAGGAACAACGGGCTCGACAGGAACAACGGGCTCGACAGGAACAACGGGCTCGACAGGAACAACGGGCTCGACAGGAACAACAGGCTCCACAGGAACTACCGGATCAAGTTCAAGCAGTATTTCCGGGAAACCGGCGGACGGCAATTCTTCTTCAACTGCCGGAGGGACATCAGGCAACAGTACCGGATCAAACGACGGCAAGTCTCCGACTACGGGCTCGGGCGGTACAAGCAAGCCTTCCGGAGGGACTTCGACGGCTGGAGATAAAACCTTGTCGACGCTGACGAAGCTGGAAGTATCGGGCGAAGAGATTATCATTCGAACGAGTGCGGATGTCGTTCCCGTCACTTCTACGCTGCAAGGTCCGTTTCGGATCGTAATCGATTTGCCCAACTCGAACCTCGGCACTTTCGCCAAACCAGGCGGCGTGGGACAAGTGGAGCTTCAAATCCAGCATCCGAAGGTCGAGAAAATACGCTATTCCCAATATTCCGACACAACGGTCCGCATCGTGCTCGACATGAAGCAAAATTCGGACTACCACTTAACGGAAACAAAACCGGTCAAGCAATGGGCAGTAAGCTTCCAAGACAAGAAGTACACGGTGGTCGTGGACGCCGGTCACGGAGACACAGATCCGGGCGCGATATCCATAACTTCGCGCAAAGAGAAGGATTTTACCCTGTCCGTGTCGAATAAAGTGTACAAGCTGCTGCAAAAAGAGCCGTCGATCAAAACGATTATGACCCGCACGAACGACACGTACCCTACGCTGCAGGATCGTGTAGATTTGGCCAACGGTGCAAATGCCGACTTGTTTATATCGATTCATGGAAATTCTTTCAAACCGGATATAAGCGGAACCGAAACCTATTACACCCGCTCGGACAGTGTCGCTTTCGCCGGAATTGTGCACAAGAGGGTAGTAGAAGCGACAGGACTCGCCGACCGGGGTGTTCGCAATGGGAACCTTAAAGTGACCCGGGAGACGACGATGCCCGCCGTGCTCGTCGAAGTCGGATATTTAAGCAATTCGACCGACGAATCCTTGATGTATACCGAAGAGTTTCAAGACCGGGTGGCAGCGTCGATCGCGGCGGCTATCAAGGAGCAGTTGAACATCCCCGACGCCTCGGTTGAAGTAAAATCAGTGCCTTCCCAACAGACGAAACAACCAGAGTCGTCCTCGACCAAAACGTCCACGGAATCTTCCGCGGTGAAAACCGCCCCGGAATCGACGACGGTCAAATCGACGGGGACGGCGGAAACGCCTAAAGAATCGGCTTTAGATAAAGCCGTCCAACCCGCAAAGTAACATTTGCCCTCAGTATCGGGCTGCTTATCCGGCAAGGCTCAGCAGCGCTTAACGAAGTAAACTTTGCCTACGGCAAAGTTCGGTAATGCTTACGAAGTAATCTTTGCTTTCAGCAAAGATCAGTAGTGCTTACGAAGTAAACTTTGCCTACGGCAAAGTTCGGTAGTGCTTACGAAGTAATCTTTGCTTTCAGCAAAGATCTTAGGAGTGATTTCGATGAAGCGAAAGTTCGGTTACAAGCAACTACTTCTCGGTCTGACGCTCACGCTTGCCATGACCGGCTGCGCCAACGCGAAAACGAAAACCGATCCCGCCGCATCCGGCTCGGGAACCGGCACGAAGACGGAAACTCCGGCCGCGAAGCAGCTGAAAGTAAAAACGTATTATGCCGACGATAATCTCGACAAGCTGATCGAACGCGAAGCGAACGTAACGTATGCTACCGACGCCGACAAGTACAAGGCGGCGCTCGACGCATTGAAAACAGCTCCGGAAGCATCGCTTTCGTCATTAAGCAAAGGCATTACGTATCGATCCGTTACGAACCAGAGCGGGAATTTGACGGTCGACATCAGCATTGCGGACAACGGGCGCTTGGGTGCTCCAGGCGAAGATTTGCTCGTTCAATCGATCCGCAAATCGTTGTTCCAGTTCAGCGAGGTTCAGACGATCGAAGTGTTGTTGGACGGGAAGAAGATAGAAAGTCTCATGGGACACGTAAGCCTCCCGCATCCGATGAAACGGAATTGACACAATAGAATGCGGACGTAAAGATTGGAGAAGGCGGGGAGAAGAAGCGCAATGAAACGGAAAATGAAGAAAACTTTCAAGCTAGCCGTAGCTTGTTCACTAGTATCTACAATGATGTTGGCCTCTTCCGCCTACGCGGCGGACACTCCGAGCGGGAATACGACCGGCAATACGAGCAGCTCAAGCAGCTCGACGTCTTTGCGGTTAAGCTTTCCGGACGTTCCGGTCACCCATTGGGCGATCAAACACGTCACCAGGCTCGCTGTAGAAGGAGTCGTGCAGGGGGATGATTTCGGCCGCTACAATCCGGAAAGCTCGGTCAGCCAGCAGGACGTCATCATTATGGCCATCCGAATGATGGGCCTGGAGAATGCGGCTCTCCAAAGCAAGACCAGCGTCGCGCTGCCGTTCGGCGATGACGACGTGCGCAAAGACGCAAGGCCATATGTCGCTTATGCAATCGATCAGAAGCTGATTAATTTGCAGGAAGAATATACGCAGGGCAAGAAATGGGGTACGAAGGAAGCATCCCGGGAATGGGTTGCCAAAATCGTAGTCCGGGCCATCGGCAAAACGCAGGACGCGACCAATAAGGCCGGCACGTCTACCTCGTTTGCGGATAATTCCAAAATTTCCGAATCCGCTCTTGGATTTGTCAATGCCGCTTTATCGCTCGGGATCGTACAAGGCTTCGAGGACAATACATTCCGTCCGGACGGCAACGTAACGAGAGCACAGATGGCGACCTTCTGGAGCCGCGCTGAGAAATATTTGGCGAATCCGTCCAACCGGATCGTGGCCGGTACAGTCATGGCAATCGAGGGCAGCAAGCTGACGATCCGCGACAGCAGCGGGAAGACTAGAGATTTACAGATCAATACGGGAGCTTCGTTCTACACGAGCAAGAGCGATACGGATCGGCTGTCCGCTTCCGACATTAAGCTGTACAATGAAGTGTACGTGCTGCAAAACCAGAATACCGCCTATTTCATCGAAGTGACGAACGACGAAGTTCCGATGAAAAGCTTCGAAGGCACGCTGGTCAGCGTCAATATTAACGATTTGACGGCTTCCATCCAAGCGGACGGCAAGTATTATACATACGAGCTGGCTTCCAACGTTTCCGTAAGGGATCTGAACGGCGCTGGTCTCAGTCTCGGATCGCTTCAGGAGAACTCCGTCGTAGAGATCAGGAAGCACGCGCTCATCCCGGAAGCGAAAGTAGCCCAGATCATCGTCAAAAAAACTCCCGTGAACAAAACCGTAACCGGCGCCTTCCAGTCGGTCGACCTGGCGGCTCAGACCGTCACGGTCAAGGACAACGGTACCGGCGTGATCGAGAAGTTTACGATCCCCGACAAATCCGTGTTTGTGCAAGCGGAGAAATATTTCGATCCGGCCAACTTGTTCCAAGGCGATGTAGTCCGTGTCGTGATCAAGAACGACAAGCTAGTTTCGATCGAGGTCGTTCAACAGCTGGTCGAGAAACGCGAAACGGGCAAGCTTCTGTCCATCAGTGAAGATAAGTCGATCGTGACGATCCAGAAAGCGGGCGAACAGCTGGCCGCCTACAAAGTATCGGACAAGCTGCTTGTCGTATTGGGTGAAAACCAATACGGCTCCATCCGGGATTTAATGCCCGGCGACGAGATGAAGCTCGAGATCAACCAGAACAAGATCGATAAAATTTCGGTAGTCGGACGGACGATCGAGAATTTGACGCTGGCGACGATCGAGCAGTATAATGCGGACAGCAAATATTTGATCGTCAAAGATGACCAAGGCCGTCCGAAAATTTATACGATCACCGATTCCACTGCGCTCAAATACGACGATAACTCGCTTCCGCTCGAAACGTTCAAAGGCTATCTGGTCAAAGGCAAACGAGTCAACATTATCGCTTCGCAGGATAAGTTGATTTCCGTTCAATTTGCTACTAGAATGGAAGGCACGGTCGTTTCCGTCAGCACGACGACCGGTGAAGTGACGATCAAGACGGCAAGCGGCATTTCCCAAACGTACAAAACGATGAGCAACGCCTACGTGAGCAAGTACAGCCAGCCTATCGCGAAGCTGTCCGATCTGAAGGCGGGCGACTATGTCCGCGGTTTCTTCGACGGAAACCAGGAGAATGTCGTGTCGCTCTCCGTGAGAGAAACGCAGCTCGTTCATACGACAGCGGTTGATGCGGCCGCCAACAAAGTTACGGTTATCGATGCGGCCGGGGGCATTGGCAATTATTCGTTATTTGCATTGCCGGTTCATCAGAACGGTACGGCTGTAGGAATCGGATCTATCCAGATCGATGAACCGCTCCAAATGACGTTTGTCGGAAGCTCGCTGGAAAGCGTCCAGCTTGTCGACGCGATCAGGGGCAAAGTCGCTTCCGTCGATGCAGCGGGCGGGAAAATTACCGTAACCGACTACTCGAATAATACCCAAGTCGTCGAGATCGGGGCGAACGCGATCGTGAAGAGCGGTAATACGGTACTGCCTTCCCTCTCGGTGCTTAATCCGGAAGATCGGATACAAATAGTCAAAAATTCGGGCGGAAGCACGATTGTCCAGCTGATCGGCGGACAACAACGGACCGTCCAATCGTACGATGCTACTACCAGGGAAATGACGTTTATGCGCGCTTCGATCAACGATAAGGCCAACTACCTGCTGCATTCGAAAGCATACTTGCATCAAGGAACGCAAGTACTGGCTCCGACTTCGTTCGTTGCAGGCGAAACCGTAACCGTCTATTTCTTAAACGACAGAGTTCTCGAAATCGCCAAGCCGTAACGTTCATTCGTCAATACGTGCGGTTAGCGTCGCCGGAGCGGGCTCATGCCTGCCCCGGCGACGTTTTTGCGTGATCGTTGGGCAAATCTGACCCGTATCCGAGGAGAGTAGCGCATGACGAGCAAAAAGACGCGGCATATTCTCGACACGATTGCCGAACTGTTTCCCGATGCACACTGCGAGCTTCATCATTCCAATCCGTTCGAGCTGACGATTGCGGTATTGCTGTCCGCTCAATGCACGGACGAGACGGTGAATAAAGTAACGGCCGATCTGTTCCGCAAATATACGTCTCCGGGCGATTATTTGACGGTACCGCTCGAAGAGCTGGAGCAGGACATTCGCCGGATCGGACTGTTCCGGAACAAGGCCAAAAACATTCAAAGCTTGTGCCGGATGCTGCTGGAGCGGTACGATGGGCAAGTTCCGCAAAAGCACGAGCAGCTGGTCGAGCTTCCCGGCGTTGGCCGCAAAACGGCGAATGTGGTCGTCTCCAACGCTTTCGGCATTCCGGCAATCGCGGTCGATACCCATGTGGAGCGGGTTTCCAAACGGCTCGGCTTGGCCGCGGAGGACGATACGGTTTTGCAGGTGGAGCAGAAGCTGATGAAGCAAGTGCCGCGGGACGAATGGACCGAGACGCATCACCGGCTCATTTTTTTCGGCAGGTATCATTGCAAAGCGCAAAATCCGCAATGCGCGGTTTGTCCGCTTCTGACCGAGTGCAAGGAAGGGAAACAGCGTATGAAAACGCCCAAAAAGAGGAAATCTATAAAGTAGCGAAGTAACCAGGTACAGCCAATAATCGAAGGTGGGATTCAGCATGAAATGCATAGCGGTCTATACGAACGATTTTGAAGTGTTCTCGGACATTTACGAGAAAGTGATCAGCACCCCTCTCGCCGAGAACGAGGAGACAGAGATCGAAGGCGTCATGGTGAGCGAATCCGGGGACGTTCCGGAAAATTACATCGAGCGGATGAGAACGAAACCCGACGTAGTCGTCATGAAGGTGCGGGAGAAAGACATCACGATTTTGCAGCATGGCGAAGTGTTTGAAATATTTATACCTGAAAATGAAAATGTGGTACACTAGAAACCGGAGAAATTCGGTTTTTTTCTTTTTGTGGCGTTATTTTCGGGGCTCCCCGAAAAGTACTCGGAATAAGCTTCGGAGCATCACGTCACTTTTTGGGGAATCTTTTGGGGGATAATTGAGGGGAGACTTTGATCATGAGTACAGTGGAGATCCGGGCGATGGCCAATGCGGAGGAAGCGATTCTTTCGATTGGCACCAAGATGGCCGAAGCCGGGGATCACTTGCATGCGGTAAAAATGAAACAATTGGCCGTCAAAGCGGCCGACCAAGTTCTGAACATCGCTTTCTGCGGCCATTTCTCGGCCGGGAAATCGAGCCTGATCAATAAATTATGCGGACATCACCTGTTGCCTTCGAGTCCGATTCCGACCAGCGCCAACGTGGTGACGATCCGCAACGGAGCGGCGGGAGCGACGGTCAAACGGGCCGGGAGCGACAAGGGCGATGCGGTCTTCACCGAGGTTCCGCTCGATCAGCTTGACGATTATTGCAAAAACGGCGAAGAAATCGAATCCGTCAGCATCCGCTATCCGATTCCGTTTCTAGCCGACAAAGCGGCTCTTCTGGATACGCCGGGAATCGATTCGACCGACAATGCCCATATGATGGCTACGGAATCGGCGCTGCACATGGCGGACGTCGTTTTTTACGTGATGGATTACAATCATGTTCAATCGGAGATCAACTTCGCCTTCACGAAAAGGCTGAAGGAATGGGGAAAGCCGCTTTATTTGATCGTGAATATGATCGACAAGCACCGGGAACGCGAGCTGCCTTTTGCGGAATACAGAGAAAGCGTACACCGCGCATTCGAGAGCTGGCACATCGAGCCGGACGGCATTTTGTATACATCGGTGAAACGGCCCGAAGATCCGAACGACGAATGGGGCAAGCTTGTCTCCTTGATCGGAAAATTGATGGAAATAGCAGAGCCGCTGCGGGACAACAGCTTGGTTCAATCGGTGCGGCATCTGATCGGAGAGCACGGGCAACGGATATCGGAGCGCAATGAGGACGAGAAAGCGCGGCTGCGCATTCAGATCGAGCAGGAAGGGGGAAACGACCTGCCGGACCGGTACGAAGCTCTTCAGAGAACGATCGAGGAGCGGAAGCAGTCGGGAGAAAAATTGCTCGTCGAATGGCGGAAAGAAACCGTCAACCTGCTCGATAATGCCAACGTCACGCCCGCGACGACACGGGATTTGGCGCACCATTACTTGCAGAGCCGGAAGCCGGGCTTCAAGGTCGGACTGTTCGCCCGGGCGGCCGCTACGGCCAAAGAAATCGAGTCACGGCTATCTGCGTTCGCTTCCGACTATTCGGAGAAGGTGGAGGCGAATATCGTCTGGCATTTACGCGCGCAGCTCATACAGGCCGGCGAGAGCTACGGCGTGGAGCCCGCACAAATCGACGAGGAGCTGGCGGCTGCCAAACGGACGATAGACGAGGAGTGGCTGGCTGCTCAAGTTCAGACCGGTGCGATCGTTTCAAATGAATATGCGTTGAATTATTCGAAGCTTATCTCGACGGAAACGAAAAGCGTATTTCGGCGCGCCGCATTCGACCTGATTGATCGGATCGTCCGGAACGTGTACGCCGTAGCGGATCGGGAAGTGGCCGAGCTGAGCCGCGAGAAAGAGCAGCTATCGGAGCGGTTGACCGCCTATCGCGAGCTTCAGTCCATCGAGCGGGAAGAACAGCGGCATGAAGCGGCATTGCTCGCATCGTTTCCTTTCAACGGTCCGGACTTGGCCGGGAAGCTGCCCGATCCCGAACGTATTCAAGAGCATAAAGGGCAAGCGAACACCCCGGACGCAGCCGCTCACGGTGCGGAATCGTCGGAACGCTGGTCGCTTGCATTGGACGGCGAAGCCGGTGCGGAGCCAAGCTCGGCGAAGCCGGAGGCGGAAAATTTCCGTTCCACGATGGCACGGACGGCGTCGAAGCTGTCGGAAGCGTGCAAGCTGCTCGAGCCCGTTCCGTCGATGCAGTCGATTATCCGTTCCATGAAGGACAAGGCGGAGCGGCTCACGCAAAGCCACTTTACGATAGCGTTGTTCGGCGCGTTCAGTGCCGGCAAATCGTCTTTCGCCAACGCGTTGATGGGCGAGTCGATCCTGCCCGTTTCCCCGAACCCGACGACGGCCGCGATCAACAAAATCATGCCGCCTACGGAAGCGTGGCCTCATGGCGCCGTCAAGGTCAAAATGAAAACGGCGGATACGATCGCAGACGATGTTCTGTTCTCCTTGAACGTGCTTGGCGGGGTCCAATCGGCCGATATGGACGCGGCGCTTGCGCAAATCGAAGCGCTGTCGCCGGATCGGGTCGGTCCGAGCGGCAAGCCGCATTATACGTTCTTGAAAGCCGTCCGCAAAGGATGGAGCGAAGCGAAGGACGTGCTCGGACAAGAGCTGCGGGTCGATCTGGAGCGGTTTCGCGACTTTGTGGCTGAGGAGAGCAAATCGTGCTTCGTGGACTTTATTGAGCTGTATTATTTATGTCCGCTTACCGAGCAAGGGATGATATTGGTCGATACGCCCGGAGCGGATTCGATCAATGCGCGCCATACCGGCGTAGCCTTCAACTATATAAAGAATGCTGACGCGATTTTGTTCGTCACCTACTACAACCATGCGTTTTCCCAAGCGGACCGGGAGTTTCTGCTGCAGCTTGGGCGCGTGAAGGACAGCTTCGAGCTCGATAAAATGTTTTTCCTCGTTAATGCGGCCGATTTGGCAGCGAGCCGCGAGGAGCTGGACGGAGTCGTCGGTCACGTCGGAGACAACCTGCTGCGTTACGGGATCCGCAATCCCCGTATTTATCCGGTATCGAGCCTGATGGCGCTGGAAGGCAAGCTGCAGCGCGATTCGGCGGCGGCGGGAAGCAGCGGCATCCTCCGGTTCGAGCGCGATTTCGTGCGGTTTGCCGTCGGGGAGCTGGCGGGTATTGCCGTCCGTTCCGCCGGTCAGGAGCTGGAACGGTCCGCATCGCTGCTGAATCGTTGGATTGCCGGAGCGCGGGAAGGCGAGGAACAGCGCAAGCGGAATATGGAAACGGTACGGGAAGCGAGGAAGCAAGCGGAGCTGCTCCTTCGCGATACGGATTCGGCCGCCGAGGAGCGGGAAGCGGATAAAGAAATTCAGGAGCTGCTCTATTATGTAAAGCAGCGGCTGACATACCGGTTCGGCGAATTGTTCCTATACGCGTTCAATCCGGCAGTGCTGCGGGAAGACGCGGGATCGATCCGCAGCTCGATGCGGGCGGCTTGGTTCGATTTGCTCCGGCTGATCTCTTACGATTTGTCCCAGGAGCTGTATGCGACTACGCTTCGCGTAGAGAATGCGCTGAACCGTCTGGCGGCGAAGCGCCACGACGAGAAGCGGGAGCGGATCGGCCAGCTGCTGGACGGCTTTGAGGCGGGCGATTATGAGTCCGCGCCGTTCCAAACGCCGGCGGTGTCCGAGACGATGGATGTACCGGCCGACGAGAAATGGCTTGCCGGATTTTACAAGAGCGGCAAACATTTCTTCGAAGGACCGGGCAAAGCCCAGCTGAAGGAAGCGGTAGAGAAGCTGTTGACGCGGCCGATTGCGGAATATGTCGAGCGGCACGGCGTCTTGTTCACATCGGAATATATCGCCCAGTACCGGGAGCGGGTGTCTACCGTGCAGGAACGGTTGGATCGGCGTATGACCGAGCATGCGGAAGGGATGCTCGCCGCGCTCGATATGAAAGTGGATATCGGTCAGCTGACGGCAACCCGCGAGAAGCTGCAAGCTTTAATCGAGGCATAAGCATAAGAAGAAGAAGACGTTTTCCGGCATGCAGCTGGAGAGCGTCTTTTTTCTGTTTTGTCTTGACTCGCGAAGATGCCGCGTTATACTGAGAGACAGGTAGAATACTGGTTATCAAATGGAGGGAATCGGATGAATACGGAGCAAAGCATATATGAGCTACTAGGACGTCCTTGCCGCAACTTCAATATTTTGGCGTCGACAGTCATCATCGACCCGCTGGACGGACGGGAAAAGCTCGTATTGTCCAACTTCGCCGCAGGACAAACGGGCAACCTGATCCTAGTCGACACGGTCACGGGTGAAGGCGAATCGATCCCGCTGCCGGGCGATTCCGGAGCATGGGGGCTCGTCAATTGGAACAATAAGAAGCTCGTCGTCGGCACATGCCCGCAGCATGCTTACCTGCACTGCTTGGACTTGTCGTCCCGCACGTGGGCCGAACCGCTGAGCGACCCGGGGGAGAAATATTTTTGGAAGATGACGCTTGGTTCCGACGGTAACGTGTACGGGGGGACATGGCCCGGCTGCTCGCTGCTGCGATACGACCCGGTGACGCATACGCTCGAGAATATGGGAAGGGCGTCGGACAATCCGAAAAACCAATACAGCCGCCCCGTGGACGGCAGTCTTCCAGGGTACATATTGCTCGCAGGCGGTTATGACGAGCCGTTCCTGAAAGCGTTTCATATCGAGAGCCGGACGTTCCGCGATTTCGGCACTCCCGGATTCGTCGTACGGGAAGTGACGGAGGAATTTATTTGTACGGCCAAAGACGGGCAGCTGGAGTTTTATGACCCCCGCACGTTCGAGCAGCTTCCGGATGACGGACTGGGGGAAAAGCTGAAAACGATTGAAACAACTTTGCCGAACGGCAAGCGGCACCGGGCGATCGAGCTCGCGAACGGACGGTTCGCTGGCGTACGCGGACAAGATATATACCTTATCGATAGTCTGGACGAAACTCCGAAGCTGATGCGGATTCCCGTAGAAGCGCCGGCGACGGGCATCCATACGCTTGTTTCCGACGCAGAAGGGCGCTTATGGGGCTCGTGCGGCTTCGGTCAGACGATTTTTCGATTGGACGTCGAGGATCGCTCGGAATGGAACTCCTCTTCGGTATGCGATGCCGGGGGTGAAGTGTACGGCATGGTGTTTCTCGAGGGGAAGCTGTTCATGTCCTCCTACGTCGGGGGCGATCATATCGTCTACGATCCCTCGAAGCCGTGGGATCAACTGAACAATGCAAACCCGAAGACGCTGCGATCGGTATCGCCCGAATTCGTCCGTCCGGAAGGGCGCAGCGTGCTGGGTCCCGACGGTGCAATCTGGACCGGCTGGTCGGCCAACTATGGGACTTATGGCGGCGCCTTGTCCAGAATCGATCCGCAGACGCTCGAAGTCGAGTGCTGGAAGTCCCCGATTCCGAACGAGCAGCAAGTTTCAGGGCTTGCCGCGGACAGCCGGTATTTGTATTTCACGACGAATGGCGGAGCGAGCGGCCTCCCGTATAAAGATGTTCCATGTTATTTCGGCGTATGGGAGCCGGGGAAAGGTCTCGTATTCGAGCACCGATTCGAATCGGCCGAGAGGACCGGCAAAGCGATCGTCGCCTTCGACGCGAAGGTATTCGTTCGTGCCGGGGCGGACATACGAATATTCGACCCTGCGGCGCTGCGGTTTGTCGACAGTATCGCAACCGGAGCCGACTGCAGCTGGATGGTGCAGGTCGACAGCCGTACATTGGCCGCCTTCTGCGGCCGCAAGCTGCTGCTGATCGATTCGGGCAGCGCGGCCGTTCTCCGGGAAATCGCGCTGCCGGGACATGTCGGAGCCGCTGCCGCAACGCCCGCCGGCGATTTGGCTTTTGCCGTCGAGGAGGCGGTTTACCGGATAACTGCGGATATTATTGAAGGTATTCGTTCATAATCGTAATAGAACAACGATCGAGCCCGCTTCCCGATGGAAGCGGGTTCACGTTTCTCGTTTAAATAAGTCGATTTTTATCGCAAATGCTCGCAACAATTTCCGGATTTTACCGTCTAATGTTACAGGGAGGTGAGGGACGATGATTCGGGAATGGTCGATACGGATCTTAACCGTACTGACGTTAGCAGCCGTACTCCTGTTCGGCTTACTCGGCTATTACGAACGCAATCCCGAGGTTTTCGCCGCTTCGACCGTACAGCCTTCCTTGCCGCAGCCGACGGAAAGCGGGAATTTATTCGATCCGGCAACGATTCGTCCCGGCGATTCGGCAGCAGGCTTATCGGTACAGTCCGTAAAATCGGGTACGCACGGCACCAACTCGGTATCCGTGCAGTTTAGCGGAAGCAAAGAAATAAGCGGCCGATTCGAGGTGCTCGATCTGGAAACGGAAGCGTACAATCCCGGAGACGTTATTTTTACGGTCGACGATAGATCGGCGGCAAGCTTGCCGAAAGCGAAAACGTTTCACGAGGTGCCGAATCGTTTCGTGCTGCATTTCGATACAAATTCGGACAAGTCCAAATTCGGTGAAGCGGGATCTACGGGGACCGGCTCTATCGTTATTACCGATTATAAAGCCGTATACGCGGACATCCTGGAAGGCGTCTCGGATTCGGCGATGTTGGCGGGAGTAAAGACGCTGCATCTCGTTCCGCCGCTCAGCCCGGAGCAAAACAACCCGGATTTCGCCAAAGAGATGAAGCCGTTTCCGACATTCAAGCCGGATCCGAGAAAAGCGGCCGGCGATCCTTGGTCCGTCTACGCCTGGATCGAGAATGTGAACAAGTCGTTTTACGGGCTGGCCTATAATGGCAAAAAAATTAGCGCCTCTCAACGCGATCAAGTGAAACATTGGCTGCGGGGAGCGTTTACGGAAGACAGGACGGACGAACTGCTGCGGACCCATGTACCCGAGGTCGAAGGCGGTTATTTGATCGGGGGCGGCTCTTCGGGGCTCATTCCCCCCGTAGTGATCAAAGAGGTGCGCGATCCGCTGCTCACGGCCGGCCGGAACGGGGACTATGTGTTTACGGTAACTTGGATCGTATCGGGCACCCAGGATGCGAAGCTGACCTGTTATTTGCAATATGGAGCGTCCGGCTGGAGAATCGACCGGTACGGCTACGAGATGATTTAACCGGACTATCGTCCGGTCAGGCTGTTTATAAAGCCTAGTTTTTCGAGCTAGTCTGGATCAAGAATGTATAACTCTGAGACGTCTCTAACCAGAAACAGAAAAGATCGCCCTACCTGGCTAGCTTGGCCAGATGGTTGGCGATC